>NZ_CP108013.1:0-4985726 GCF_036139655.1 Streptomyces sp. NBC_00328 | reverse complement strand
GCGTGATCTGACGGATCAGCTGCTGGAAGCAGGTCAACGACGCCAGGGCGGGTACCACGGCGGTGGCCACACCGGTGATCGACTGGTGGGCGTCGGCCACGCAGAACATCATCGCGACGGACGAGAACAGCAGGACGACGTACCACGAGTGCACGGCCCGGCGCTGGTGCAGGGCGGCTCTCAGAATGGAGAGCGAGGCCACCATCCAGGGGCCGTAGACCAGAAGGGGCCACCAAGGCCCCGTGCCGCTCTGCGCGTTGGACGCGATGTGCTGCAGAGGGGTGTAGGCCACCATGCCGCTGAACACGCTCACCATCGACACGGTGACGGCGGTGAGTGCGGCGATCACGAAGCTGACGGTCTGCAGCCAGTTGCGGCGGTTGCGGACGCGTACCTTGCGGTGCCCGGCAGTTGAGCGCCGGATGGGCGGCAACTCGGCGGTGATCTGAACCAGGTTGTCCATCGGGTCGTCGGTGAACTCGCCGGTGAACTCGCCCGTGAACTCGCCGGTGAACTCGTCCGCGTACGCCGGTTCGCTGCGCGGGGACGGCACGGTGACGTCCTGCTCCGCCGCCGCGGCGTCCTGGAGGAGGTAGGTGAGTTCCTCGACGGGGTCCCAGCCCTGTTCGTTCAGGGCGGTCGCGGGGTCGCCGTACGGGCTGGCCTGCGTATCGGTGGGGTATCCGGGATTCTGTCCGTACCGGGCGAAGGACAGATGCGGGTAGTCGTCATTCACGGATTTTCGTCCCGGTCACGTGAGCGCGGTCGCGGCCGGAGTGTCCCCGGCCGTTCCACCGCTGGTCGATTTCCGCTGGAATCGCATGTCGCCCGGCCGGTACCGCGCGGGCCGAGGCCGGACCCTCCGCCGCCGCTCCAGAGCCGGCCGGAACGAGAGATCTCGCTTTTGCCATATTCCGCTAACGCGGCTCCCCTGCCTTCAGGTGTGCGGCAATCGAGTGAGCGCGTGGCGGCGGAAGTATTCACCAAAGCGGCTTTTCGTCCACGGGGCCGGTGCCTTCCGGCGCGTCGACGGACGGGCCCCGACGGCACCCGGCCGGTGGCGCCCGCGAGCCGGATCGGCGCTGGTGGATCCGTCGCGGACCATGCCTCCGCGACACGCTCGCAGCCGGGTACGCTGTACCCGCTCCATCCGCCAGGGCGGAGCGGGGTGGGTTGCCCGAGCGGCCTAAGGGAACGGTCTTGAAAACCGTCGTGGCGCGAGTCACCGTGGGTTCAAATCCCACACCCACCGCAGTTCATGGGTGTACATGGCCGGACGGGGTGCCTCTCGCTGAGGGGCACCCCGTCCGTATGAGGCTTGTCCCTCGTCGATCAGGCTCCGTCATGGTGTCGATCGGTGGTGTGCCCCGAAGCCCGGCACGAGTTCTGTCCCAGGCCTCTGTCCCAGGCCTCTGTCCCAGGACCTTCAAGGAGCACGCCGCTCCTTGTGCCGGGCGCCGCGACGGGAGGCCGGCACGGCCGGGGTGCCGGGGGAGCCGTCATCCGTTCCCGTGGGCGGGCCGGGTCTGACGGAACCGAAGAGAACGGCCCGGATCGTGACGGCCGTGACAGGCAGCCCGTGCCCGGCCGCCGTATGCGGGTCAGGAGCGCTCGCGGGCAGCCGGGTTGTTCAGGCAGAGCGCGATGTTCCGGACCGCGGCGGTGAGTTCCTCGATCACCCTGGCCGCCTGCTCCGCGTTGTGGAAGTCCGGACGCCCTGCCAGAGACAGGCCCAGTTCCTGCGCCGCCTGGAGGGCTGCCCCGGCGCTCTCGGCAGGAGCGGGAGGCGGAGCGGCGGCGGGCGCGGACGCCTCGGCCGGGGGAGGGGACCCCGGTGCGGCGGACCGGACCGGCACGGTCGGGTTCGCCGTGGGCACGCCGGAAGCCGCGGAGGTTGGCTGGTGCGTCGGCTCAGGAACGGCGGGTGCCGACGGGCCGGCCGGCATTGCGCCGGTCTCCGGCTCCCTCCGGTACCTGTCGAACGGGGGGTGGAAGGTGCCGGAGCCGCTGACCGGGGAGGCATGTGCCTCCGCTTCCGGCAGGGACGGCAGAACCGGTGAGGACTGTGCGGCGTATGGGCCATGGGAGATCTGCTGGACGTGCGGGATCAGGTCCGGCGCGCGACGCGTCCGGGGCAGCAGGAAGTGTTCGAAACCAGGGAACGCCAAGGTGGCGGCGTGCGTGGAGGCGCGGGGGCTGTACTGGGCCTGCCACTGCATGCGGTAGCAGTCGACCTGATCGGCGCAGGCGGTGCGGGTGTGGAAGACCGCGGTGTTCTCTCCCAGGTCCGGGTACCAGAGGTTCGGACCCGGGAAGTGCACGGTTCGTCCCCGGGGCTTGATCTGCTCGGCGCACCCCATGCAGCAGCCCTCCGGCACCATGAGCGGGATGCCGCCGCTCTGCTCCGGCCGGCGGGGACCGCCCTCCCAGCGGTACTCCCCGTGGTGGCAGGGCGGCAGCTCGCCGCAGGCGCGGCAGACGGCGTAGTGCTCCGGGAGGACCTGCCAGTCGTGGCTGGCGGGAGCGCACCAGTGCTTCGGCGCGGATCGGGGCAAGTTCTCGCTGCGCAGAACCAGGACCACTGGGCGCTTGTAGAACTTGGCGCGCTCGGGGGCCGGTTTGACCGCTTGGTTGTTGGCCCGCCGCAGTTCGTTGGCGTGCCACCACAGCTCCACGTGTTCGCCCCATGCCTTCTCATAGGACTCCGGCCACCAGTCGCCCGCGTAGTCGTTGATCTCCAGGATCCGCCAGGCCTGCCGGTCGAGTACCACAATGGAGCCGGCCCGCAACCGCAGGTGTGTTGTGTCGTCGCCCTCGTCCGGCCAGTCGTGCCGACCGATGCGGGTGGGTTGGCCTGGGAGCCATCTGCGAACCTGCATGCCACGCTCCTCGGCAGCGAAACTTCAAAGTTTCAAATGGGGCAGTTGACGACATTCTGAACAATCGAGACGTTTGCTTCGGTGTAGACACGCACACGCTGTTGACTCATGAGGACCGGAAACGTGTTCCGTGTCATCACTTCTTTCCGGAAACGCCGTTGTCACCGGGCGTTTTCGCCACTCGGGCCGTCACCGGACCAGGCCCCTTCGCAGCTCCAGGCCAGTGACCCCATACCCGGCCGTCAGGTTCCGACGCTCACCCGTACGTGTGGTGAAACTTGGTTTGCGGCACCCCGTACGTGTGCATCGTCCCGCCGCGCCGACGGGGCCGTCACCCGTGCCGCCCGTCACCCGGCGACGTGGGCGACGGCGTCGCTTCAGTGCCGCCGGGACGAAGGAGCCGTCATCCGTGCCGCGGAGGCGATCGTCGAGCGGGCCTCTCGTTCGGTGAGGCCCGTGCGGACGGCGGCCTGGACGAGCGGGGCGATCAGCTGGGGGCCGATGCCGTTCTCGTAGGCGCGGCAGGCGGCCCAGAAGAGGCGGGTGTTGCGCTGGCCGTCGTGGGCGGCGAGGACGAACTGGACCAGTCCCTGGCCCTGTCGCTCGCTCGCAGAGGGCGTGGAGGGTGTGGGGTGGTGCGCGCGGGCCGCGGGCGGAGGCAGGAGCAGGCGCAGGAGTTCGGGCGGGCAGGGCGCGGGTGCGAGCCGGGAAGTGCCGGGAGCCGTCCCGTACACGCCGTGTTCGGTGCGTGAGCCGGGGCCGACGAGGTAGCCGCCGGCGCCGCGGATGTCGATGCCGGGGGCGAGCCTGCTCGCCGAGTTCGGGACGACGACGTCCGGCGGTCCGCTCAGCCACAGATGGCGGCCGCCGCTGGGAGTCAGGACGACGACCGTGTCCGGGATCGTGAAGAGATGGCGCAGGGCCAGTTCGCGCAGGGCTGTCGAGGAGTCGGTGTCGGACTTGGTGTCGAGGTCGACGCCGATGAGGTGGTGCGGGTGCAGCCCGCAGGCGATTCCGTAGCCGGTGGCCCAGGGAGCGGCGGCGAAGAGCTCGCGGATGCGCCGGGGCTCGGTCGAGGCGTCGTACACGCCGTGCCCGAAGCGGCCGCATTCGCCGTGGCACGGGTGGGGGTCGGGGTCGTCGCGATGGGGGGAGCGCAGGGCCGGGAGCTTCGTACGGGACAGCGGGATCACCGCGAGCCCGCGCTCGGCTGCGGACAGGGCGTGGGCCAGGGCCAGAGTGGTGGCCCGCCGGTCGATGGTGGCCATGCATCCATAATCGTACGAGTGTTCGAGAAAGGGAAGGGCTCTCCGGGCTCGCGGGGGAGCCGGGCGGGTGAAGGGCGAGATCGGCCGAAAAGGTGCCGGAACGCTTCCGCTGCCGCGGGACTTGGGCTCAACGGACGGCAGTGGTCTGAGCTGGGACTTTGTGGGCGTGAAGGGGGTTTATCGACATGTCATCACGCTTGAGGGGGAATCGCGGCTTCCGGTGTGGTTCGCCGGGGATGCGCTGGGCAACTCTGGACTCGCGACGTCGTGGACAACACCGGGGCGGTCGGCCGACCGCCCCGGAACAAGCCATATTTCCCGTACTCCCCGGCCCACCGCCGGTGCGTACGACCGCTTCTGGAGGAACTCGCATGGCAAGCATCCGTACCGCTCGCGTTCTCGCCGCCGTCGCGGCCCTGCCGCTGACCGCCGCCCTCTTCTCCGGGGTCGCGGCGGCCGACAACGGCTCCATCGCGGACACCGGGTCGAATGCCGGAGTGGCGACCGCCGGCGGCAGCGGGGCCGGGCGTGACAACAGCGGCAACTCGTCGGCCACCCAACAACAGGCGGTCGGCTCGGGAGCCTCGAATCGGAGCAGTACCGCCCAAGTGAACGGTTCCGCGTTCACAGCCTTCAACCAGGGCAACGCGAACGTCGTGGTCAACTTCGTCAGGCTCTGACGGGCGGGGGCCGATCGGTTTCCGTCGGCCGGGGGGCTTCTTCGGGGGGAGGGTCCTGGGGGTGGGGTCCTGGGGGTGGGGCTCTGGGGGTGGGGCGCTGTGGGGGTGGGGGTTTCACGATGTCTGCGCGACGGTGCTTCGGCGCCGTCGCGCAGACGTGTTCGGGGGTGTCACGGGAGTGCCCCGGCCCGGCGGCGCGCGGCTCGTCCGGGGCGGTGCCCGTGACCTTGACAGGCAACGGTATCTGACGGACAGTCAGAAAACCTTGTTCGTACGAGGTCCGGGAGGGCCGCCGCCGTGCACCTCGCCCCCACCGAGCGCCAGCAGCGGCTGCGCGCCGAACTCCGCACGTACTTCCGGGATCTGATGCCGGACGGACCGCCGCCGGCCGACGACCCCGCCCGGCAGCGGGCGCTGCTGCGCCGCATCGGAGCCGACGGTCTGCTCGGGCTCGGCTGGCCGGTCGCGTACGGCGGGCAGGGGCGCGGAGCGGACGAGCAGTTCGTCTTCTTCGACGAGGCCTACCGGGCCGGCGCTCCCGTCTCGATGGTCACGCTGAACACCGTCGGACCGACCCTCATGAAGTACGGCAGCGAGGAGCAGAAGGAGTACTTCCTGCCGCGCATCCTGAAGGGCGACCTCGTCTTCGCCATCGGGTACTCGGAACCGTCGGCCGGTACGGACCTCGCCTCGCTGCGCACCCGCGCCGTCCGGGAGGCCGGGGAAGCCGGGGAGAGGGGCGCCGGAGGAGGGTTCTGGCGGATCGACGGGCAGAAGATCTTCACGTCTAACGCCCAGAACGCCGACTGGATCTGGCTCGCCTGCCGGACCGACCCGGACGCGCCCCGGCACCGGGGCATCTCGATCCTGCTCGTCCCGACCGGCGCCCCCGGTTTCTCGTGGACACCGATCGAGACCGTGGGCGGCCAGATCACCACGGCGACCTACTACGACGGGATCCGCGTCCCGGCCGGGAACCTGGTCGGCGAGGAGAACGCCGGCTGGGGGCTCATCACCAGCCAGCTCAACCACGAGCGGGTCGCCCTCGCCGCGATCGGCATGCAGGCCGAGGACTTCTACGCGGCCGCGCTGGATGCGGCCCGTACCCCTGATCCGGTGAGCGGGCATCGCGCGGCCGACGAGCCGTGGGTGCGTTCCCAGCTCGCCGAGGTGCACGCGCGGCTCGCGGCGTCCCGCCTGCTCAACTGGCGTCTGGTGGGGGATGTGGGAGCCGGAGGTCCGGCGCCCGGGGACGCGAGCGGCGTGAAGGTCATGGGAACCGAGTCCGCGGTCGCGGTGTACCGGATGTGCCAGCACATCGTGGGACCCGGGGCGCTGGTCCGCTCCGGTTCGCCGGGGGCGTTCGGGGGCGGCGAACTGGAGCGGATGAACAGGGCGGCGCAGATCAACACGTTCGGGGGCGGGGTGAGCGAGGTGCAGCGGGAGATCGTCGCGACGATGCGGCTCGGCATGAGGCGGGGACGGCGGTGAGCGGCCGGGGGACGGGCGGGGAGCGCTCCGCGGTGCGTGACGACGGCCTCGCGCCCGACGGTGCGGTGCGGGAGGGGGCGGGGCCCGGCGGTGGGGTGCGGGAGGGGGCGGGGCCCGATGGTTCCGCGGGTGGCGGGGACGAGCTGTCGGAGCGTCTGAAGAAATACCAGGGGCGCGCGGCCACCGTCGGGGGTGTCGGCCGGGACCTGGTGAACGCGCCGATGATCCGGCACTGGTGCGAGGCCATGGGCGACACCAACCCGGCCTACGAGGGGCCGGACGCGGTGGCCCCGCCCACCATGCTCCAGGCGTGGACGATGAGCGGCCTCTCCGGGCACGCCGACCGCCCCGGCCGCTCCGGGACCTACGACGAGCTGTTCGGCCTGCTCGACGGCGCCGGGTACACCTCGGTGGTCGCCACCGACTGCGAACAGGAGTATCTGCGTCCGTTGCGCCCCGGGGACGAGATCACCTTCGACTCGATGATCGAGTCGGTGTCCGGGCGCAAGACGACCAAGCTGGGTACCGGGTACTTCGTCACGACGAGGATGGACATCCGGGCGGGCGGCGAGCTCGCCGGGACGCACAGGTTCCGCATCCTCAAGTACGCTCCGGCGCACCGGAGTCCGAAGAGTACGGAGGCGGCTCCGGGTTCATCGGGCAGCGCGCGGACGAAGAGCGCCGAGCCGAGGAGCGTCGAGCCGAAGAGCTCCGAGGCAAAGAGCGCCGGGCCGACGAGCAGGCGTCCGCGGCCGGTGATCAACCGGGACAACGCCGGTTTCTGGGAGGGCGTCGGGCGGCACCGGCTGCTGATCCAGCGCTGCACGGCCTGCGGGACGCCGAGATTCCCGTGGCTGCCGGGGTGCGGGGCGTGCGGCTGCCCGGACTGGGACACGGTCGAGTCGGGCGGCGAGGGGACCGTGTACTCGTACGTCGTCATGCACCATCCGCCGTTCCCGGCCTTCGACCCTCCCTACGCCGTCGCTCTGGTCGAGCTCGCCGAGGGCGTGCGGATCGTGAGCAACGTGGTGGGCGTGCCGTACGACGAGGTGCGGATCGGGATGCCGGTGCGGCTCGCGTTCCGGCGCTACGACGAGGACGTGGAGCTACCGGTCTTCCGGGCCGCCGCTTCCGTCGGCCGCTCGGGCGAGGGGAACTGACATGGACTTCACCCCCACCGAGGAGCAGGCCGCCGCAGCGGACCTGGCCGCGCGGATCTTCGGCGACCACTCCACCCACGAACGGCTCGCCGCGGCCGGGACGGGCAGCGACGCCGGACTGTGGAAGGAGCTGTGCGCCGCCGGGCTGGTGGGGGCGGTGGCGGACACCGGGCTCCTCGGGCTCGTACTGCTGCTGGAGGAGCAGGGGCGCACCACGGCGCAGGTACCGTTCGCCGCGAGCTGTGTGTACGGACTGCTCGCGGTGACGGCACACGGTTCGCCGGAGCAGCGCGAGCGGCTGCTGCCGGGCATCGCCGACGGGACGGTGGTGGTGGCCGGGGCGATATCGGGCGCGGGCACGCTGTCCGTCTCCCCGCCGGCTTCCTCGTCCCTCTCCACGTCCGGGAAGCTGACCGGCGTCCTTCCCGCCGTGCCGTGGCTGCGCGACGCCACCCATGTCCTCGTCGCCGACGACCTGCGCCGGCTCTGGCTGGTCCGCACCGCGGAGGCGGCGGCGAGCGAGCCGGTCGAACTGACGGCGCCCTGGTCGGCGGGGCGGCTGACGCTGGACGGGGCGCCGGGGGAGGCGCTGGGCTCCGCGGGCGCGTACGGCGATCTGCTGGCCACGGCCCGTACCGCCTTCGCCGGGCTCCAGGCCGGGGTGTGCGCGGGTTCGCTGGCGCGGGCGGTGGAGCACACGAACACGCGCGAGCAGTTCGGGCAGCCGCTCGCCGCCCGCCAGGGAGTCCAACTGCGCGCCGCCGACGCGCACATGGACACCGAGGCGATCCGGGTGACGGCGTACGAGGCGGCATGGCGGCGCGACGAGGGGCGGCCGTACGCGACGCACGCCCTCACGGCCGCCTGGTGGGCCTCCGAGGCGGGCCGGCGGGTGGTGCACACGGGCCAGCATCTGCACGGCGGGGCGGGCGCCGATCTCGCGCACCCCGTGCACCGGCACTTCCTGTGGGGCCGGCAGCTGGACGCGTATCTGGGCTGTGGGGGCGAACTGCTGCAGGAGCTCGGGGAGTTGATCGTGAACGGGGAGGCGGAGACATGAGGGTGGGCGACGTACTGGCGCCGCTGGAGATCGGGATCACCCGCACGCTGATCGTGGCCGGGGCGATCGCCTCACGGGACTACCAGGACGTGCATCACGACGCGGACCTGGCACGGGCGAAGGGATCGCCGGACATCTTCATGAACATCCTGACGACCAACGGCCTGGTCGGACGGTATGTGACCGATCACTTCGGCCCGGCCGCCGTGCTGCGCAGGGTGGCGATACGGCTGGGCGCCCCCAACCATCCGGGAGACACCATGGTGCTGACCGGCTCCGTCGAGGAGGTGGACGGTGACACGGCGACGGTGAGGATCCTCGGCGCCAACGGCATCGGCCGGCACGTCATGGGCACGGTGACGGTGACCGTCCCGGAGTCCGCTTCTGCTCCCAGTGCGGAGCCCGTGGCCGTCCCGGAGTCCGCTTCTGCTCCCGATGAGGAGCCCCTGGCCGCCCCGGCGTCCGCCGTTCCCGATCCCGCCGAGGCGCCGTCCGCGGGCGGTGCCGAATGAGCGTGCGCAAGCGGGACGGCCTCGGCGGGCGGGCGGCGATCGTCGGCATCGGGGCCACCGAGTTCTCCAAGGACTCGGGGCGCAGTGAGCTGCGGCTGGCGGTGGACGCGGTGCGCGCCGCGCTCGACGACGCGGGGCTGACGCCGGGGGACGTGGACGGGATGGTGACGTTCACGATGGACACCAGCCCGGAGATCACCGTCGCGCAGGCGGCCGGGATCGGGGAGCTGTCCTTCTTCTCGCGCGTCCACTACGGCGGCGGGGCGGCCTGCGCGACCGTCCAGCAGGCGGCGCTCGCGGTCGCCACCGGCGTGGCCGAGGTCGTGGTCTGCTACCGGGCGTTCAACGAGCGGTCGGGCCGCAGGTTCGGTTCGGGCGTGCAGCGGCGGGAGCCGTCGGCGGAGGGCGCGGCGCTGGGCTGGGCCCTGCCGTTCGGGCTGCTCACCCCGGCCTCCTGGGTGGCGATGGCGGCCCAGCGGTATCTGCACACGTACGGGCTGACCCCCGAGGCGTTCGGCCATGTCGCGGTGGTGGACCGGAAGTACGCGGCGACGAACCCGGCCGCGTACTTCCACGGCAGACCGATCACACTCGCCGAGCACGCGGCCTCGCGCTGGATCGTGGAGCCGCTGCGGCTGCTGGACTGCTGCCAGGAGACCGACGGGGGCCAGGCGCTGGTGGTCACCTCCGTGGAACGGGCCCGCGATCTGCCGCGGTCCCCGGCGGTGATCACGGCCGCCGCCCAGGGCGCGGGCCGGGCGCAGGAGCAGATGACCAGCTTCTACCGGGACGACCTGACCGGGCTTCCGGAGATGGGCGTGGTGGCCCGTCAGCTGTGGCGGACGGCGGGCATGGGTCCGGCGGACATCGACGTGGGAATCCTGTACGACCACTTCACGCCGTTCGTGCTGATGCAGCTGGAGGAGTTCGGCTTCTGCGAGCCGGGTGAGGCCGTGGACTTCGTCGCCGAGGAGAGGCTGCCCCTGAACACGCACGGGGGCCAGCTCGGGGAGGCGTATCTGCACGGGATGAACGGGATAGCGGAGGGCGTACGGCAGCTGCGGGGCACGTCCGTGAACCAGATACCGGGCGCCGGCCGGGTGCTGGTGACCGCGGGGACCGGGGTTCCGACGTCGGGCCTGATCCTCGGCGCCGACGGCTGAGACCGCCGCCACCACGAATCACCCGCACCCGGCGACGCGCGGGAGGGGCCGTGCCGGTACATCGATGCCCGTCGCCACCGACGCTCACGCCTCACCCGACGGCGACGGGCTGATGCACCGGCACGGTCCCGACCCACCACCGGACGGGAAGCGCGACGGGCGGCCGTCTCTCAGGGGCGAACCCTCAGAGGGGGTGACCCGCTTGTCCACCTTCAGGAGGTGAGGCCGGCCCCGGTTCTACAACCTGAGGCGGACATGGCTCCGGGACCTGCGGCCGATCCGCCGGACGAGGGCGCGAACCTAGCGTGGAGGCATGACCACACTCGTCTGCACGAGCGCCTCGAACGCCGCCACCAGGGCGGCACGGACCCTTTCGTACCCGTCGTTCTCGTCGTACGTGAAGGCGCGGCAGCCGGTGCTGCTGCGTACCGCCCGGGCGCTCACCGCGAACCCGAGCGACGCGGAGGACCTGCTGCAGACGGCCCTGACGAAGACGTACGTCGCCTGGGACCGGATCGAGGACCACCGGGCCCTGGACGGATATGTGCGGCGCGCCCTGCTGAACACGCGGACGTCGCAGTGGCGCAAGCGCAAGGTCGACGAGTTCGCCTGCGAGGAGCTGCCGGAGCCGGAGGGGCTCCCCGCCCCCGACCCCGCCGAGCAGCAGGCGCTGCACGACGCGATGTGGCGGGCGATCACCAAGCTGCCGGCGCGGCAGCGGGCGATGGTGGTGCTGCGCTACTACGAGGACCTGAGCGAGGCCCAGACGGCGGAGGTCCTCGGGGTCTCCGTCGGCACGGTCAAGTCGGCGGTCTCCCGTGCCCTGGGCAAACTGCGCGAGGACCCCGAGCTGATCCCCGTTCGCCAGGAAGGCCCCCGTCCGGTGTCCGAGCGGGCCCTGCGCTGATCGATCATTCCTGGGCCTAGTGACATACCACGCGGTATGTGCGCAGAATCAGCGCAACCCATTACTACCGCGTAGGCAATGTCGCCCCCGGGAGGACGCCGTGCTGAGCACGATGCAGGACGTACCGCTGACTGTGACCCGCATTCTGGAGCACGGGGCTCTGGTGCACGGAGAGTCGCAGATCACGACCTGGACGGGCGAGGGCGAACCGCACCGCCGCAGCTTCCGTGAGGCCGGCCGGCGCGCGAACCAGCTCGCCCACGCCCTGCGCGACGACCTCGGGGTGACGGGCGACGAGCGCGTCGCGACCCTGATGTGGAACAACGCCGAGCACGTCGAGGCGTACTACGCGATCCCCTCCATGGGCGCCGTGCTGCACACCCTGAACCTCCGCCTCCCGGCCGAGCAGCTCGTCTTCATCGTCAACCACGCCGCCGACCGCGTGGTCATCGCCAACGGTTCGCTGCTCCCGCTGCTCGCGCCGCTCCTCCCCCATCTGCCGACGGTCCAGCACGTGGTGGTCTCGGGTCCCGGTGACCGTTCCCTGCTCGACGGGGCGAGCGCGCGGGTGCACGAGTACGAGGAGCTGCTCGCCGGGAAGCCGACGGCCTACGACTGGCCGGAGATCGACGAGCGGCAGGCCGCGGCCATGTGTTACACCTCCGGAACCACCGGGGACCCCAAGGGAGTCGTGTACTCCCACCGTTCGATCTACCTGCACTCCATGCAGGTGAACATGGCCCAGTCGATGGGGCTCACCGACCACGACACCACCCTCGTCGTGGTCCCCCAGTTCCACGTCAACGCCTGGGGTCTGCCGCACGCGACCTTCATGTCCGGCATCAACATGCTGATGCCGGACCGCTTCCTCCAGCCCGCGCCGCTCGCCGAGATGATCGAGAGCGAGCGGCCGACGCACGCCGCCGCCGTCCCGACCATCTGGCAGGGCCTGCTCGCCGAGCTGACCGCCAAGCCCCGGGACGTCTCCTCCCTCACGCAGGTGACGATCGGCGGCTCGGCCTGCCCGCCCTCGCTCATGACCGCCTTCGACGATCTGGGCATGCGTGTCTGCCACGCCTGGGGCATGACCGAGACCTCGCCCCTCGGCACCATCGCCCGCCCGCCGGCCCACGCCGAGGGCACGGACGAGGAGTTCGCGTACCGCCTCACCCAGGGCCGTTTCCCGGCGGGCGTCGAGGCCCGCCTCACCGGCCCCGGCGGCGAACGGCTCCCGTGGGACGGCGAGTCCGCCGGCGAGCTGGAGGTCCGCGGTCCGTGGATCGCCGGTGCCTACTACGGCGGCGACGGCGCGGAACCGCTGCGCCCCGCCGACAAGTTCAGCGAGGACGGCTGGCTCAAGACCGGTGACGTCGGCACGATCAGCGCCGACGGCTTCCTGACCCTCACCGACCGCGCCAAGGACGTCATCAAGTCGGGCGGCGAGTGGATCTCCTCGGTCGACCTGGAGAACGCCCTCATGTCCCACCCGGACGTGACCGAGGCCGCGGTCGTGGCCGTCCCCGACGAGAAGTGGGGCGAGCGGCCGCTGGCCACCGTCGTCCTGAGGGAGGGTTCCGCCGCCGACTTCGAGACGCTGCGTGCCTTCCTCGCCGACGAGGGCAAGATCGCCAGGTGGCAGCTCCCCGAGCGCTGGTCGATCGTCGAGGCCGTCCCGAAGACGAGCGTCGGCAAGTTCGACAAGAAGGTGATCCGCAAGAGGTACGCCGAGGGCAGCCTGGACGTGACCAAGCTCTGACCCGGATGACCTGACCTGAACACACAGGCCGGGCGGGGAGTCCTGGGACTCCCCGCCCGGCCTGCGCGTGTTTCACGGTCGTACGGCGCGGGGCCCTACGGCGCGGTCGTACGGCACTAGTTGGTACCGATGCGGGCCAGGAGGTCGACGATCCGGTCCTGGACCTCGTCGCTCGTCGAGCGCTCGGCGAGGAACAGCACCGACTCCCCCGCGGCCAGCCGCGGCAGCTCGGACGCGTCGACGGCGGCGGTGTAGACGACGAGCGGCGTGCGGTTCAACTGCCCGTTCGCACGCAGCCAGTCGACGATTCCGGCCTGTCGGCGCCGTACCTGCATCAGGTCCATCACCACGAGGTTCGGCCGCATCTGCGCGGCCAGGGTGACCGCGTCCTCGTCCGTCGAGGCGCGCGCGACCTGCATCCCGCGCCGCTCCAGCGTCGCCGTCAGCGCGAGCGCGATCTCCGCGTGCTCCTCGATGAGCAGGACCCGCGGCGGGTGCTGCTCGGAATCGCGCGGCGCCAGCGCCTTCAGGAGTACGGCGGGGTCGGCGCCGTACGCCGCCTCGCGCGTCGCCTGTCCGAGTCCGGCCGTCACCAGGACGGGCACCTCGGCCGCGACGGCGGCCTGGCGCAGCGACTGGAGCGCCGTGCGGGTGATCGGGCCGGTCAGCGGGTCGACGAACAGCGCGGCGGGGAACGCGGCGATCTGCGCGTCGACCTCCTCGCGCGAGTTCACGATGACCGGCCGGTAGCCGCGGTCGGTCAGCGCCTGCTGGGTGCCGGCGTCGGGCGCCGGCCACACGAGCAGCCGCCGCGGGTTGTCGAGCGGCTCCGGGGGCAGTTCGTCGTCCACGGGGCGCGGCTGCGGCTGGTCGGCGACCTCGACGGCGCCGCCGGGACCGTCGAGCGGCTCGGGGCCCTCGGCGGCGTTCTCGTCCGGCGCTCCTATGGCGTAGGACCGTCCGGCGCCCTCGGTGGTGCCGGGCCGCCGGGGTCCGGCCTGCGGAAGAGCGCGCGCGGCTGTCTCCGGGCGTTCGGCGGCGGGCTCGGGCGGCGTACCGAGCTTGCGGCGGCGGCCCCCGCTGTTCGTCCCGTGCGGGGGAGTCGGGGCCTGGACGCCGCCGCCCGGCTGGGCCGCCGCGACCTGACGGGCGAACGGAACGCCCTGGCCGAGCGTGCGCACGCTTATGGCACGGCCCTGCGTCGAGTTGGGGTCGGCCGGGGCGGACGCGGGCGTCGCTTCGGCGGGCAGCGGCTGGGCGACCCGCGCGGCCGGGCGCTCCGGGGGGAGCGGGGCGGGGGCCGCCGCCGGGAGCGCGGGCTGCGCACCGGCACCGGTGGTGTTGTTCGCGTCGGGCCAGGGCTGGGCCACCGGAGCGGGCGCCGGCATCGCGGCCGCAGGGGCGGAACCCGGCTGCGCGGCGACGGCGGGCAGGCCGGGGGGAACCGGCCGCCCGGCGGTGGCGGGGACCGGGACGCCCTGAGCGGGAAGTCCCTGTGCCGGGACCGCCTGCCCGAGCGCGGGCACCGGCTGTCCGGGAAGCCCCTGCGCCGGGACCGCCTGCGCGGGTGCCCCGGGCGCCGCCTCGGGAGCCGGTTCCGCGACCTGACGGGCACGGCGGCGGCCCGTCGGGGCGGAGACCGGGTGCGGCTGCGGCGGGGTGTGATCGTCGTCGGGGTCGTGCCGCATCGCGTCGTGGCGGCCGTCGGGCTGCTGGGCCAGCGCGACCTGGGCCTGCACCTGGTCCTGTGCGGCCTGGGCCACCTGCGCCCGCTCCGCCTGGACCTGGGCGGCCTGGGCCTCGGCGGCCTGAACCTGCGCGGCCTGCGCCTGGGCCTCGGCCCGGACGTACTCCGGCGAACGGTCCGCCTCCGCCGGCGGCAGCGCGAACACCGCACGGGCGCCCGTCTCCTGCGCGGCGGCGCGCTCGGCCGCCGCGGCCAGCGCACGGCGGCGCCGCCCGGTCGGCCGGCCCGCCTCGTCGACGGTGCCGTCGTCGTCGGGACCGCCGTCCGGAGCCGTCGCGACGGGTGCCGCCGGCAGCGCGTTCTGCTCACCGTCCCGGCGCGCGCGCCGTCCGGAGGGCACCGGTACCGGCACCCCTTGCGGAGGCACCGTCCCGCCCAGCCCGGATCCCACGGCCGCGGTGCCCGAGCCGTGCTCGCCCGCCATCACGACCGCGCCCTCGGACACCCCGGCGGGCGTGCCCTCGGCCGGGCCGTCCGTGCCCTCGACGGAGCTGGGCCGGCCGCGGCGTCGTCCGGTGCCGCCGGAGGTGTCCTCGGTGCCGTCGCCCGGCTGCTCCTGCCCGGGAACGGCCAGCTCGCCGGCCGCCTGCTCCTCCGCCGCACGGCGGCGACGGCGTCCGGTGGGAGCGGTCGCGCCGGCCGCCTCGACGGCCTGCGGTCCGGTCTCCCCCGACTCCTCGCTCTCCAGGAAGGCGTCCGTGGAGGCACGCCGGGCCCGCCGCCGGCCACCGCTCTGCTGCGGGGCCTGCTCGGGAAGGGCGATCTCGGCGCCGACCGCCACACCGGTGCCGGGCGGGACCGCGCCCGCCCCGCCGCCGATGGGCACCTCCAGGACGTAGGCGCTGCCGCTCATGCCGGGCACCTCGTGCGTCTGGAGCACACCGCCGTGCGCGCGCACGATCCCGCGCACGATCGGCTCGTGCACCGGGTCTCCCCCGGCGTACGGCCCGCGTACCTCGATACGGACGACTTCGCCGCGCTGCGCCGCCGCCACGACGACCGTGTTGTCCATGTAACCGCCCGCCGACACCGGCGCGTTGCCGGTCGCGTCGACGCCCGCGACGTCCGCGACGAGGTGGGCGAGGGCGCGCGCGAGACGCTGCGGGTCGACCTCGGCCTCGATGGGCGGCGCGTGCACGGCGAACTGCACGCGTCCGGGCCCGATCAGATCGACGGCACCCTCGACACCCGCCGCGACCACGGCGTCCAGCATCACGTTCGTACGGAAGATCGTCTCGATGCCCGCGTCCAGCCGCTGGTAGCCGAGGACGTTGTCGACGAGCGTCGTGATCCGCGAGTAGCCGGCCGCGAGGTGGTGGAGCACCTGGTTGGCCTCCGGCCACAGCTGCCCCGCGTCGTCGGCGGCGAGCTTGGCGAGTTCGCCGCGCAGTTGGTCGAGGGGGCCGCGCAGGGAGTGGCCGAGGACGGCGAGCAGCTGCTCGTGCCGGGCGGCCAGTGCCTCGTAGCGGTCCTTCTCCCGCTCGCCGAGCGACGCGTACCGCTCTTCGCCGGCGGCGAGTTCCTCCTCGTGCCCCTCGGTCAGCTCGGTGAGTTCGGCGGTGTGCCGCTCGCGCAGCTTCGCCAGCTCGGCGGTGTGCTCCTCGACGAGCTGTTCCAGCTCCTCGGCGTGCCGGGTGGCGGCGGTTTCCTTCTCCTCGACCAGGGTGTCGTACGGGCGCCGGTCGGTGAAGGTCATGACGGCACCGACGAGCTGGTCCCCGTCGCGCACCGGAGAGGTCGTCAGGTCGACCGGGACCTTGTCCCCGGACTTCGACCACAGCACCTGCCCGCGCACCCGGTGCTTGCGCCCGGAGCGCAGCGTGTCGGCGAGCGGTGACTCCTCGAAGGGGAAGGCCTCGCCGTCCGCCCGCGAGTGCAGGATCAGTTCGTGCAGGTCCTTGCCGCCGAGGTCGCTGGCCCGGTATCCGAGGATCTGGGCGGCGGCGGGGTTGACGAGAACGACCCGCCCCTCGGTGTCCGTCCCGACGACACCCTCGGCCGCCGCGCGCAGGATCATCTCGGTCTGGCGCTGCGAACGCGCGAGCTCGGCCTCGGTGTCGACGGTGCCCGAAAGATCGCGTACGACGAGCATCAGCAGCTCGTCGGGGGTGGGGCCGTAGTTGTCGTAGGCCTGCTGGCCGCTCTCCAGATTCGCGCTGGTGACCTCGACCGGGAACTCCGAGCCGTCGGTCCGCCGCGCGGTCATCCGGGTCGGCTTGGTGCGCCCGCGCTCGTCGGTCGAGTCGGGGCGCCGCATGGAGCCGGGGATCAGCCGGGAGTCGAACTCGGGAAGCAGATCGAGCAGCCCGCGGCCCACCAGAGCGGTGCCCGGGGTCTCGAAGGCCTCCAGGGCGATCGTATTGGCGTTGACGACGGTCCCGTTGGCGTTGACCAGGACCAGCGCATCGGGCAGCGCGTCCAGTATGGCTGCGAGGCGAGCAGCGCCTCGGGATGGCCTGCTGCTCACGAGACGCTTCCTCCCTGTTACCGCACCTTGCCGACCGCGGATGCCATCTTGCCAACCGGCCCGCAGCGTGTCACGCGAGGGAGTCTACGGGCAGAGGTTGCGCTCGCGATGCCGGATGAGAGGGAGGTCGCACACATATGAGACGCAGAAGCGGCGTAGAACCTGTGACCACGCATTTCACCGTACGGAACCGTGAGAGCACCGTGAGATCACTGTGACTTCGCCGTGTCCTCGTCTCCTCCGCACTATGCGCGGGCGCCGGGCAGGACGGGCACGAGGGCGTTCCAGCGCGAGATCTCGCACCCGTTCGAGCGGTCGTAGCGCGCGTCGACGGGGCGCCCCGCCCAGGTTCCCGTGACATGAGCGGTGGCCGGACCCCCGTAGACCATCGTGCACAGGGCGTCCGGCGGCACCGGGGCGAAGGTGTCCTTGCCCCAGGTGGTCATCCGGTCCAGCCGGTCGCAGGCCTCCGCCGCGTGCGGAAGGGTGCCGCCGGCGGGGTGGCACTCCAGCTCGAACGTCCCGTCGGCGCCGCCGCCCACGCCGTCGACGGTCACCGTCAGCCGGTCGGCGGAGTCGTCCGGACGGGCCGGCGGGGGCATGAGGGCCGGCAGGGCGAGGCCGTACGCGGAGACGGCCCGGGCCGTCTCCGGGACCCCGCCGGGGAACAGCGACGACGGTCCGCCGCTGAAGAGGGTGGCGGGCCCGGCGGGGGACGCCACGGGTACGGGGGACACCCCAGGGGCGTCGGAGGGGGTGCCGGCGGTGGCGCCGGGCGCCCAGGAGAGCACGGCGGTGGCTGACACGGCGGCGGTGAGGAGCAGTCGGCGCAACATGTCCTGCCTAACGCGAGGAGACCCACCCGGTTGCGTGCTCGTGGGGGCTTTGCAGTGCGGCGTATCTCCCTAGTACCGTGGGGGGCGATTGGTGACGAGGTCCTCGACTGTGTCATCATCTGCACGCACCACTCGCGCTCGCGTGAGGGGTTGTGCGGGAGGCGTCGCCTAGTCCGGTCTATGGCGCCGCACTGCTAATGCGGTTTGGGACTTACATCCCATCGAGGGTTCAAATCCCTCCGCCTCCGCGCGAAGATCCGAAACCCCGGTCCACTGGACCGGGGTTTCGGCGTTCCAGGGGTCCACGAGGGCCGCCGAACGCGCCGGCGTCCGGGACGCCCACTAGCGCCCAGAAGCGCGTTTGCCCAGCTCACAAGGGGTGAGGCAAACGGATTTCACATGGCGGCGGCAGTCATGTAATGTTCTTCCTGTCGCCGCGAGCGGGGCAAAAGCCCGGGGAGCGAAGACAAGAACAAAAACAGAACAAGCACTCGTAGCTTAACGGATAGAGCATCTGACTACGGATCAGAAGGTTGCAGGTTCGAATCCTGCCGAGTGCACACAGGCAAGAGGCCCCCGGAGATGATCCGGGGGCCTCTTGCGTTGAGCCGTACAGCAGCGGAGTACAGCAACGGGCTTGAAGCAGAGGAGTCCCACCCCGTAGGTAGGGTGTCCGCTCATGTCGCGCTGGCTGTAGGGCCGAGGCGACGGGGGCGTACGGTCGGGAGGGGCCAAATGAGGTTCAGAGTTGGGACAGCGGGACTGACCGCTGTAGTGCTGGCGGCCCTGGCCGGGTGTGGGACACAGCCGGCCGGAGGCTCGGACAACACGGTAGGACCGGCGTCGGTGACCACTACCCCGGCGGCGGAGAAGGCGAGTCTCCCTTCCGCAGAACTGCAGGGCCGGTGGTGGACATGGGCAGCCACAGAACCCGAGGCGAGCAACCCTGTCGCTGACACGGACGGGAGCGCGTGCGGCCGCAATCAACCAGAGGACGTGTGGTTCCTGGCCGGCACCTTCGGCGGCCAGGTCAAGCGAGCGTGCGAGGTGCCCAACGGTCGTCCGATCGCAGTGCCTGTCATCAATCTTGTCGGAGACGACCAGGACTGTGCGGCCTTCATGGAAGGCGCGCAAGGGACTGTGGTGCTCGACGGCAAGCCGGTGGAACCGGATACCTATGCAGGTGACTCGATCACGGTGGAAGGCACTCAAGGCAACCCGGTCACCCAGCAGGGAGGGCGCTTCACGACTACAGGGTGCGGCCTTTGGGCGCAGCTGCCCTCCCTGGCTCCCGGAGCGCATTCGCTGAAGATCCGTGGACGGTCGGGCGACTTCTCCATCGGCGTGGACTACGCGTTGACTGTTTCCGCCTCATCGAACTAGAGGAGAAGACCCTGGGGTAGTCCCCGGGGTCTTCCTTCCGCGCGTCGACGGAGGGCGACCAGGAGCGAACTGCACGTGTGCCGGGTGTTCCGCAGAGGGATCATCCGGAGGCCGGCGCGGCGAGCACGCAGCGCGAACATGCGGGTCAGGTTGCCCGGCTCGATCGGGGTTCCGTACTTCGTGGTGAAGATCAGGCCGTGGCTGTCCTGCCAGAGCTCCCCGGCAGCTTTCCGGTCGCCGGTCTGCTGGGCATGACGCATCCGCAGCGCCTTGAGGCAGAGCGCGGGCAGCGGCGGGAAGTCGTCGGAGTCCTCGGTCTTGGTCTCGCGGTGCAGGATCTGCCTGACATTGGGGTGAAACGCCGTTTCTCGGCATCTTCGCGTGACGTTTAACCGGCCGACTCGCACCTTTTCCAGCAAGTCATCCGGAAATCTCTAAGGAGAAGACATGCGTATGCGCTCCGCCCTGACCGCATCCGTCCTGGCTGCTGGCATCCTGCTGGGTGGCGCCGGCACCGCCCTGGCCGACGATGGAGCCGACCTCGACAGCTTCTCCGGTGGCCACGCTGCCTTCGCTTCCACGTGTTCGGCGGCCGCAGCCGTCCCTGCCGCGTTCGGTCCCGCCGATACGTCGACCTGCTCAAAGGAAAACGAAAAAGAGTGGGCGGACTTCGCCGCTCACCTTGGCGCCAACTGACCCTCGGACGCGACGCGGGGCGTACGGCAACCACAGCAACCGGTCCCGTCCCGCGGCATCCTTGTAGACCCGAAGCGCGGCCTAAATGAACGTCCCTGACCGGTCTATATAGAGCTACGGATCAGAAGGTTGCAGGTTCGAATCCTGCCGAGTGCACACGGCTCAAAGGCCCCGCCGGTTGAACCGGTGGGGCCTTTGGCGTGCGTGGGTGAGATCAACCCCTCGGGAACCGTGAGCGGTTCGGTCGGGGCGGTCGGTGTCCGGGGGAGGGCCGGAGAAGAACGGGTTCGGGATCAGTCGTGTGTGGGCGCCTGGGCCCAGTGCCGGGGCGATTCGGCGTACGAGTAGTGCGGGAGCCCGGCGATTCCCGCGGTGCGGAAGGGGCGGCCGTGGTCGTCGATCCGGATGGTGCCGGTGCGGCCCTGCGAGGACCAGTCGAGGTCGAGGTACCAGTCGCACGCGCAGTGCTCGGTCCGTGCCTTGACCAGCAGCACCTCCGGGTCCTCCACGGAGACCCGGTACGGGAGGCGCCTCGCCGGCAGGGTCTCGTCCCCTCTTTCCCCGGACACGGCCCGGGGGACGGGGGTGTGCGCGTCGAGGTTCACCGCGAAGGACCGGGGCGTGATGCCCCCGCCGCAGCCCAGGGCCGTGTCGTAGACGAAGGCTCCGTCGCCCGGGGGCGCGGTGCGGCGTACGACCCGGACGTGCAGGGTCTCCAGGACGACGGCCGCCGAGCTGCGCCCCTGCACCGACACCCGCACGATCGTCTCCCTGCCGTGCACCGCGTCCTGGGCGTTCGCCCACACCTCGGCGTCCTCGGCGGCCGGTGGCGGGGGGACCTGGTCCGGGGGTTTGCCGATGACGTAGTCGTGGCCGCAGTCCCCGTCCCAGACATGGGAGTTCACGGTCCAGGTGAAGGGGACGGCCGGGGTGGACGGCTGTGCCGAAGTGCCGGTGGGTGCCGCCGGACCGCCGCGCGGTGAGGTTTTGCCGGGGGAACCCTGGGCCGGGCCTTCCGGGTACCCCGGAAGGCCCGGCAACGCCGCAAATGCCAAGAGCCCCGCGGCGGTCAGGAGGAACACGACGGCCGGACGCCGCCGGTACCAGGCGCGGGAGGACCGCTCGGCCGCGGTCACGGGCACGACGTCCGGTGTGGGAACGGCGTCCGCCGCGGGCGGTGCGTCGGGTGCGTTCGGCGCATCCGGCGTGGGTGTCGTGAGGGGATCGGGCCCGGTGGGGGACGCGGGGGGTACGGGTGTGTTACCCCGCTCCGGAGTTCCGTCGTTCCCGTCTGCGGCGCCGTCGGAGCCGTCTTGTGCGCCGCCGTCCGATCCCTCCGCGCCGCCTTCCAGGGCGCTCGGCCCGGTCCCGGGCGTCTCACGCGGGCGGGGCCGGCGCCGCTGCGCGACCGCCAGGATCCACAGCCGGTGCAACTCCACGCGCTCCTGGGACGAGGCACCGCACAGCGCGGCGAACCGCTCCACCACGGCGAAGTCCAGCGGCACCGCCTCGCCCGCGCAATAGCGGTGCAGCGTCGAGGCGTTCATGCCCAGGCGCCGGGCGAGAGCCGCGTAGCTGCGGTCCGTGCGGGCCTTGAGGCGTGCCAGCCGGTCCGCGAACCTCGTCACGTCGTCGTCGGCCGCGGCCATGGCCCGTGCCCACCTCCGCTCGTATCGGTCCGTCCCGTCCCGGAACAGCATCCCAAGGGGTCCATATCTCTGCACGTCAACTGCCCTGGGATGGTTCCACTGTTGCGGACCGGACGGCAGTGATTGCCGCGGTCCCCCAGGGCCGCCGATGCTCTTGGTGTCGCCCCCAGCGGTACGGCCCCACCGGCCGGCGTGTTCAGGGGAGCGGCATCCAGACCACCCGCTCGTCCACGGGGACACCCATGGCCGAACGCACCCTCGACGGGGCGTCCGGCGGTCCCGTGCGACGACGTACACCGACTCGGAACCGAGGGACACACCATGCACGGGAACACTTCCGGACGCCGCAGCCTCCGCCGTATCGCGGCCGTCACCGCCGGCCTCGCCCTGGGCCTCGGGCTCGGCGTCTCGGCGCACGCCTCCCAGACCGACGCGCCGCACCGCGCTCCGCTGGCTGCCGCCGCCAAGCAGCGGACCGTGAGCGGCAAGGCCGACGACGCGCTCACCAGCATCGCCGACTTCTACGGCGCCTACATCGACGCCCAGAACGGCTCCGACCCCAATTCCAAGCTCATGAACGACCTGCGCGCCCACTACCTGGACTCCGCGCTCAGCAAGAAGCTGGCGGCCTGGGAGCGCACGAACCACGCGGACGGCGTCCTGCGCGCCCAGAGCATCCCCGCCCGGTGGACGGTGACCGAGAAGAGCAAGGGCGACTCCACCGAGGCCCTCGTCACCCTGAGCTGGGGCATGGGAGGCACCGTCAAGCTGTCGGTCGTGATGACCCCCAACCACCGCATCGTCAGCATCAGCCCGGTCAAGTAGCGCACGGCTGCCGCAGGACCGTTCGTCCCGTGAGTGATCCCCCACTGGTCAGGGTGTTTGTCAGTGGGGGGCTCTACTGTCGTTGTGTGCGGCGGGTGTGGACGTGTTCGGGGTTGCGGTGGTCGGGGGACGGGCCCGTGCTGGTGTGGGGCGGGGGGCGCGCGAGCCCGCTGGTCCCGGGGCGGCGGATCGCGTTCGGCGTCGTGGACGGGGGTGTGCGGACCTGCGTGGGGGCGCGGGGGAACGCGTGTCCCGTGCGGGTCGCCGTGTCGCCGCGCGGTACGGGGGCGCGGTGCGAGGAGTGCGCGCGGCTGGACCGGGCGCACTCGGTGGCCGCCGACACGCTGGCCGATGACCCCCGGCCGTACCGCGTGTATCTCGCGTGGTTCGGGCCCGGCCTGGTCAAGGTGGGGATCACGCGGGTCGAGCGGGGTTCCACCCGCCTTCTGGAGCAGGGCGCCGTCACCTTCAGCTGGCTGGGGCAAGGGCCGCTGATGGCCGCCCGCCGGGCCGAGGAACTGCTGCGGGCCGCGCTCGGGGTGCCGGACCGGATTCCGTACGCCGACAAGCGGGCGGTGCGGGCGGCTCTGCCGGGGGCCGGGGAGCGCGTCGCCGAGATCCGGGAGCTGCACGGGCGTGCCGGGGATCTCGACGGCTGGCCGGAGTCGCTCCGGCGCGCCGCCTTCGAGCCCGTGGACCACACGGACCTGTTCGGACTCGCCGGGCTTCCGCCCGCGCGGGGGGTCGTGCGCGAACTGGCCGCGGGGGGCTCGGCCGGCGGAGAGCTGTGCGCCGCGGCGGGTCCCGATCTCCATCTCCTCACCGGGCGCGGAGTCGTCGTCCTCGACACCCGGCTGATGACGGGCTGGGACCTGACCGGCGTCGGCAGCACGGACGTGGACCAGGACTCGGGAATCACCTTTCCCGTACGGGAGCTGCCCGCGACGGACACCGGTGTTCAGGACGGCCTCTTCTGAGGGGACAGGGACAGGGGAGGGGTGAGGTGGAGAAAGGGGAGAAGGGGGAGAAGGGGGTGTGCGGCGCTTCGGTGATGACGGGGCGGGCCGACGGACGGAGACGGGGCGGGCTGACAGCCGGAGTCAGGGCGGGCCGGCGGGCGGAATGGTCAAGACTTCGATCCCTTTCGGCTCCCGTTCGGAAAGACGCTGGACGGCGGGGGACGCCCGCAAGGAGGGTGTCGGACATGAGTGATCACCTTCCCGTTCCTGTCGCAGCCCATGAGCCTCCCTACTACGTCGCCGTGTTCACCTCCGTACGGAAGGAGGAGGACGCCGGGTACGGAGAGGCCGCCGAGCGCATGGAGGAGCTGGTCCAGCAGATCCCGGGCTATCTGGGGATGGATTTCGCGCGCTCACCGGGCGGACTGGCCATCACCGTCGGGTACTTCCGGGACGAGGAAGCCATCAAGGAGTGGGGCGCGCACGCCGAGCACCGGGTGGCACAGCGGCGCGGCCGGGCCGACTGGTACGAGCGCTACACCCTGCACATCGCCAAGGTCGAACGGAGCCACGGATTCGAGCGTGCCGATGACTGACCGGGAGAGCACGCCCGGCGAGGAGACCGAGGACGTGCGGGACGAGGCACGCGAAGTGCGGGACTTCTGGGAGGGGCTCGGGCTTCCCGGACTCGTCGACGTCCACACGCACTTCATGCCCGAGCGGGTGCTGCGCAAGGTGTGGGACTACTTCGACGGACTCGGCGAGCTCACCGGCGGCATCGAGTGGCCGATCGCCTACCGCGCGGACGAGGACGAACGGCTGGCGCTGATCCGGGAGTTCGGGGTGCGCGCCTTCACGGCGATGCTCTACCCGCACAAGGCCGGCATGGCCGAGTGGCTCAACTCCTGGGCCGTCGGCTTCGCCCGCCGGACCCCGGACTGTCTGCACACCTCGACGCTCTTCCCCGAACCGGGCGTCGAGCGGTACGTGCGCGAGGCGGTGGAGGCGGGCACGCGCGTCTTCAAGGCGCACGTGCAGGTGGGGGCGTACGACCCGGCGGACGAACTCCTCGACCCGGCCTGGGGGTTGCTCGCCGAAGCGGGAGTCCCCGTGGTGATCCACTGCGGATCGGGGCCCTCCCCCGGCAAGTACACGGGCCCGGCGCCGGCCGCCGCCGTCCTTCGCCGGCACCCCCAGCTGCGGTTCGTCTTCGCGCACATGGGGATGCCCGAGTACGAGGACTTCCTCGGCCTCGCCGAGCGCCACGACGAGGTACGGCTCGACACGACCATGGCGTTCACCGACTTCAGCGAGCGGCTCGCGCCGTTCCCGACAGGTCTCCTGCCCCGGCTCGCGGACCTCGGGGACCGGGTGCTCCTCGGCACGGACTTCCCGAACATCCCGTACCCGTACGTCCATCAGCTGCACGCGCTGGAACGGCTCGGCCTGGGGGACGACTGGCTGCGAGCGGTCTGCCACGGGAACGGTGCCCGTCTCTTCGGCCTCCGCTGACGCCGAGGGGGCCCACCGGCTGACGCCGACGGGATCTGCCGGCCGACCCCGGCAGGGCCCACCCAGGAGTTTCCTGAGAGGCACCTGTGTGTTTCTCAGGAAAATCACAGGTTGCCGAAAGGATGCTCTCAGCGGGGCCCACCAAGGTGTCCGCTATGACCACGACCTCGCCCCAGGGGCGCACCGAACTGCTGAGGCCGGACGGGAGCCCCGTCCGAGTGCTTGTGGTGGACGACGAGCTGTCGATCACCGAGCTGCTGTCCATGGCCCTTCGCTACGAAGGGTGGCAGATCCGCAGCGCGGGTGACGGGACGGGCGCGGTGCAGACCGCGCGCGAGTTCCGGCCCGACGCCGTGGTGCTCGACATGATGCTGCCCGACATGGACGGCCTGACGGTGCTCGGCCGACTCCGCCGGGAGCAGCCCGATGTCCCGGTGCTGTTCCTGACCGCGAAGGACGCGGTCGAGGACCGCATCGCGGGGCTCACCGCCGGCGGCGACGACTATGTCACCAAGCCGTTCAGCCTGGAGGAGGTCGTGGCCCGGCTGCGCGGTCTCATCCGGCGTTCGGGCGCGGCCGACCGGCGGTCCGAATCCGTGCTCGTCGTCGGGGACCTCGCCCTGGACGAGGACAGCCACGAGGTGTCGCGCGGCGGGGACAACATCCACCTCACCGCGACCGAGTTCGAGCTGCTGCGCTTCCTGATGCGCAACCCGCGCCGGGTGCTGAGCAAGGCGCAGATCCTCGACCGTGTGTGGTCGTACGACTTCGGCGGCCAGGCCAATGTGGTCGAGCTCTACATCTCGTATCTGCGGCGGAAGATCGACGCCGGGCGCGAGCCGATGATCCACACCCGGCGTGGGGCCGGATACCTGATCAAGCCCGCCACGTCATGAGCGGACGACGACGGACGCGAGCGCAGAAGAGGCGAGCACGACAGCCGCGCACCCTGCGGACGCGGCTCGTCGTCTCGGCGGTCGCGCTCATCGCCGTGGTCTGCGCCATGATCGGCACGGTCACGACCATCGCGCTGGACCAGCATCTGTACAAGCAGTTGGAAACGCAGGTCACCGACGCGGGCCGGCGGCTCTCGGGTCCTCCCGGAGACGTGCGGGGCGCGAATCCGGGCGACGGAAGCCAGACTCCCGGCAAGCCGAACGGCGACGGGCTGCCGGCTTCCGCCCTCGGTGCCTCCGGCGAGGACAGGCTCAAGAACTTCGTCACCATGGGCGGGACGCAGACGAAGACCATAGCGGCCGAACTCGGCACCGACGGGGGAGTCGACGAGGCGGTCGTCGCCGCGGAGCAGTCCAGCAGCACCGTCGGCTTCCAGCGGATGAAGCCCGTCGCGCTCAACGACGCGCAGAAGGCCGCGCTCGCCTCCGTCTCCAAGGACAGGGACCCGCACACCACGGACATTCCGAGCCTGGGCGAGTACTACGTCATGTATGTGACCGGTGCTCACGGCAACTACTACGTCGCCATGCCCACCGAGTCCGTCACGAACACCATCAACACCCTGATCCTCGTCGAGGCGAGCATCACCGGCGCCGGACTCGTCGCCGCCGGCATCGCGGGCAGCGTGATCGTCGGCCTGGCCCTGCGCCCCCTGCGCAAGGTCGCCGCGACCGCCACCCGTGTCTCCGAACTCCCCCTGCACACCGGCGAGGTCACGCTCTACGAGCGGGTGCCGGAGTCCGAGTCCGATCCGCACACCGAGGTCGGGCAGGTCGGAGCGGCGCTCAACCGCATGCTCGACCACATCCACGGCGCGCTGCACGCGCGCCAGCAGAGCGAGATGCGCGTACGGCAGTTCGTCGCGGACGCCAGTCATGAGCTGCGCACCCCGCTGGCCTCCATCCGCGGATACGCCGAGCTGACCAGACGCGGCCGGGAGGAGACCGGGCCCGACACCCGGCACGCGCTCGGACGGATCGAGTCCGAGGCCGGCCGGATGACGCTGCTCGTGGAGGATCTGCTGCTGCTCGCGCGGCTCGACGCCGGGCGGCCGCTGCAGCACGAGCAGACCGACCTCGTACCCCTGGTGATCGACGCCGTGAGCGACGCGCGGGCCGCCGGGCGCGGCCACAACTGGCGGCTCGAACTGCCCGAGGAGCCCGCGCTGGTGTCGGCGGACGCCGCGCGCCTCCAGCAGGTCATGGTCAATCTCTTCGCCAACGCCCGCACGCACACCCCACCGGGGACGACCGTCACCGCGCGGGTGCACCGGCACGGGCCGTGGCTGTGCGTGGACGTCCAGGACGACGGCCCCGGCATTCCGCCCGATCTGCTGCCGCGCGTCTTCGAGCGGTTCGCGCGAGGCGACTCGTCGCGCTCGCGCGCCTCCGGATCGACCGGTCTGGGGCTCGCCATCGTGCAGGCCGTCGCGGCCGCGCACGGGGGCGCCGTGACCGTGGACAGCGTGCCCGGCAGGACCGTGTTCACCCTGCACCTGCCCGCGCTCGCCCTCGAAACATCCTGGCAACAGCACTCACAGGTACAGCACAGCGCCAGCACATGGGTGCAACAGCGGGCTTGACGAAGGTCGTTCCCATGCGAACCGAACCTTCTCCCGGCAACCTGCCGGCGCGGGAGCACCTCCCGGCCACAGACGCGGGTACGCCTGTCCTGGACGTCGTGATCCCCGTCTACAACGAGGAGAAGGACCTCCAGCCATGCGTGATCAGACTGCACGACCACCTCAAGCGCACGTTCCCGTACGCGTTCCGCATCACGGTGGCGGACAACGCGTCCACGGACAGCACCCCGCTGGTGGCGGCCCGGCTGGCGGCACAGCTTCCGGAGGTCACCTCCTGCCGGCTGGAGCAGAAGGGCCGCGGCCGGGCGCTGCGGACCGTCTGGTCGGCGTCCGACGCGCCGGTCCTCGCGTACATGGACGTGGACCTGTCCACCGATCTGAACGCGCTCCTGCCGCTGGTGGCCCCGCTCATCTCCGGCCACTCGGACCTCGCGATCGGCTCGCGGCTGTCCCGCTCCTCACGTGTGGTGCGGGGCGCCAAGCGGGAGTTCATCAGCCGCGCCTACAACCTGATCCTGCGCGGCTCGCTCCAGGCCCGCTTCTCGGACGCGCAGTGCGGCTTCAAGGCGATCCGCCGTGATGTCGCCCAGGTGCTGCTGCCGCTCATCGAGGACACCGGCTGGTTCTTCGACACCGAGATGCTGGTCCTGGCCGAGCGGGCCGGGCTGCGCATCCACGAGGTCCCCGTCGACTGGGTCGACGACCCGGACTCGACCGTCCACATCGTGAAGACCGCGACGGACGACCTGAAGGGCGTATGGCGGGTGGGACGCGCTCTCGCCACCGGCTCGCTGTCGCTCGACCGGCTCGTCCGGCCCTTCGGGGACGACCCGCGCGACCGCGAACTGACCGACGTCCCCAAGGGCCTGGCCCGCCAGCTCGTCGGCTTCTGCGTCGTGGGCGGCCTGTCCACCCTGTTCTACCTGCTGCTCTACAGCGTCTTCCGCTCCTTCTCCGGCGCGCAGGTCGCCAACGCGCTCGCGCTGCTCGTGTCGGCGGTCGCCAACACGGCGGCCAACCGGCGGCTCACCTTCGGCGTACGGGGCCGGGGCGGCGCCGTCCGGCACCAGGCGCAGGGCCTGGTCGTCTTCGGTATCGGGCTCGCCCTGACCAGCGGCTCCCTCGCCGCCCTCGCGGCCGCGACGAGCGACCCCGCGCACTCCACCGAACTGGCGGTGCTCATCGCCGCCAACCTCGCGGCGACCGTGCTGCGCTTCCTGCTCTTCCGCGCCTGGGTCTTCCCCGACCGGCGGGGCGGGACACCGTCCCCGTCCCCGGTGGTGGCCTCGCACCAGCCGGTCCCGCCGCTCCAGCCGCTCCACTCGACGGCCGTACGGCAGGGCGGGAACGCGTATCCGCCGCTGCCCCAGCGTCCGACGGCTCCCCCGTCCCCGTACGACACCGCCCCGTACGACACCGCCCCGTGCCGCGCCGACGAGGCCGCGGACCGCTCCTGGCGGGATTCGACCATGCAGTTGCAGGCCGTGCGCCCGCACGATCACGACCCGAGGAAAGCGCGATGACGACACAGCCCGACATGAGCGCCGGTACCGCTACCAGTGCCGGTACGAGCACCGAGACGAACACCGGCGGCGGTGTCGGCACCTCCGGTCACGCCTGGGGGCCGCCCGCCTCGGCACCGCCCCCGCAGCAGGTCCCGCCCGCGGGCGCTCCTGGAGCCGGTGAGCCCCGGCAGCCCTTCCTCCGTCGCGTCTGGAGAGGCCGTCCCGAGGACCCGCGCTGGGTGCGCCCCGCCCTCCTCGGTCTGCTGCTCGCCACCGCGGTGCTCTACCTGTACGACCTGAGCGCCTCCGGGTACGCCAACTCCTTCTACTCCGCGGCCGTGCAGGCCGGAAGCCAGAGCTGGAAGGCCTTGTTCTTCGGCTCGCTCGACTCGGCCAACGCCATCACCGTCGACAAGCCCCCGGCCTCCCTGTGGCCGATGGCCCTGTCGGTACGGATCTTCGGTCTCAGCTCCTGGGCGATCCTCGTTCCGGAGGTCCTGATGGGCGTGGCCACGGTCGGCGTCCTGTACGCGGCCGTACGGCGCCGGTTCAGCGCCGCGGCGGGTCTGATCGCCGGCGCGGTGTTCGCGCTCACCCCGGTCGCCGCGCTGATGTTCCGGTTCAACAACCCGGACGCGATGCTCGCGCTGCTCATGACCGTCACGGTCTACTGCGTGATCCGCGGCCTGGAGGACGGCCGGACGAAGTGGCTGGTCTGGGCCGGCGTCGCGGTCGGCCTCGCCTTCCTCGCCAAGACGCTCCAGGCCTTCCTGATCCTGCCGCCGCTTGCCGTGCTGTACGCGGTCTGCGCGCCGGTGACGGTCCGGAAGCGGTTCGCGCAGCTGGGCCTCTCGACGGCCGCGATGGTGGTCGCCGGCGGCTGGTGGGTCGCGATCGTCGAGCTGTGGCCCGCGTCCTCCCGCCCGTACATCGGCGGCTCGCAGAACAACTCCTTCCTGGAACTGACCTTCGGCTACAACGGCCTCGGCCGTATCAACGGCGACGAGACCGGCAGTGTCGGCGGTGGCGGTGGCGGCGGTGGCACCGGGATGTGGGGCGAGACCGGCTGGGACCGGATGTTCAACTCCGAGATCGGCGGCCAGATCTCCTGGCTGCTCCCGGCGGCCCTGATCCTGCTGGTGGCCGGCCTCGTCCTCACCCGGAAGGCGAAGCGGACCGACCTGGCCCGTGCCTCCTTCCTCGCCTGGGGCGGCGCGCTGCTGATGACCGCGCTGGTCTTCAGCTACATGGCCGGCATCTTCCACCAGTACTACACGGTGGCGCTGGCCCCCTACATCGCCGCCGTGGTCGGCATGGGCGCGACGGCGCTGTGGGAGGAGCGGGGCAAGGTGTGGGCGGCGCTCACCCTCGCCGGTTCGGTCGCCGCGGCCGCTGCCTGGGGCTACGTCCTTCTCAACCGCACCTCCGACTATCTGCCGTGGCTCAAGTGGCTGGTCCTTGTCGGCGGTCTGACCGGCGCGCTCGGGCTGGTCTTCGTGGCCCGGCTGGGCAGGCAGCTCGCCCTCGCGGCCGCCGGGCTGGGCTTCGTGGCGGCGGTCGCGGGCCCGACGGCGTACACGCTCTCCACGGTGAACACCGGGCACACCGGTTCCATCGTGACGGCCGGTCCGGCCGGGGCGGGCATGGGCGGCGGTCCCGGTGGAGGCGGTGGCATGCGGGGCGGGTTCCCGGGCGGCGGCCAGAACCAGCGGAACGGCAACGGCGGCATGCCGAACGGGCAGCAGGGCGTGCCCGGCGGTGGTACGGGTCAGCCCCCCACGGGCGGCACCGGCGGATTCCCCGGCCAGAACCAGCAGGGCAACGGCAACGGCCAGGGCCAGAACCAGCAGGGCGGCATGCCCGGCGGCGGTACGGGTGAGGGCGGTATGCCCGGCGGTGGCGGCGGTGGCGGCGATGCCGGGGGTCTGCTGAACGGCGCGTCCGTCAGCTCCGCGGCCAAGGCACTGCTGTCGAAGAACGCGGGGGACTACACCTGGGCGGCCGCCGCGATCGGTTCCCAGAACTCCGCGAGCTACCAACTGGGCACCGGAAAGCCGGTGATGGCGATCGGCGGCTTCAACGGCACCGACCCGTCCCCGACGCTGGCCCAGTTCAAGAAGTACGTGACGGACGGCAAGATCCACTACTTCATCTCGGGCGGCGGCATGGGCGGGGGCATGGGCGGGGGCGGAAACTCCGGCACCGCCTCCACCTCCTCCCAGATCAGCTCGTGGGTCACGGCCAACTTCAAGAAGGTGACGGCGGGTTCGGCCACCTTCTACGACCTGACCCAGCCGGCCGGCGGGAGCTGACCGGCGGATCCGGCCAGCCGACCAGCGGCAGCTGACGGGAGGGTATGACCGGTCAGTGCAGGGCCCGGTGTGCGGGGAGCGGTGGTCCGGAGCGAGTGCGCTCCGGACCACCGCTCTTTCGTCGGGAGCGGATCGTCGACGCGTTCTCGTCGGGGCCGGAGACCAGCCAACTCGTGGGAGCCGTCGCGGTGCTGCTCGACGGACTCCTGGCGGCTGCGTTGCTGAGGAGGGCGGAGAGGGCGGACTCCGCGGTCGCGGTCACCGTGTGAGGTCCGGCCGGGTTTCGGACGGAGTGCGGGGCCTGCCCCCGAAGTGCCCGCTTAGCATCGTCGAGGAGGGTGGACCGGGGAGTTCCGGCCCGCTCCGTGGTTCGAGTTCCGGGGAAGGAGCGCCATGGTGAGGGCAGCCGACAGGGCGAAGCGGCCGGCGCGGACCAGCGTCTGGCTGGAGGGCAGGGCTCCCCGCGGCGGGGCTGCCCGGGGCGGTGGCCAGCCGTCCGGGCTCGACCGGGAGCGGATCACCGCGGCCACGGTGCGGTTGCTGGACGCGGAAGGTCTGGCCAAGTTCTCCATGCGACGGCTCGCGGCCGAGCTGAACGTCACCGCGATGTCCGTGTACTGGTACGTCGACACCAAGGACGATCTGCTGGAGCTCGCGCTCGACGCCGTGTCCGGTGAACTGGAGCTGCCGGACGCCGAGTCGGAGGAAGGCTGGCGTGATCAGCTGCGGTCGCTGGCGGTGGGGTACCGGGCGCTGCTCGTGCGCCATCCGTGGGTGTCGACGCTGATCGGCAACTTCCTGAACATCGGGCCGTGCTCGATGGCGTTCTCGGCGCGTGTGCAGCAGGTGATCCGGAACACCGGGATGCCGGCGCACGGGCAGACGGGGGCGATGTCGGCGGTGTTCCAGTTCGTGTACGGGTTCGGGACGATCGAGGGCCACTTCGTGCAGCGGTGCGTCTCGGCGGGGATGTCGCAGGACGAGTACTTCCGGCAGGCCATGAGCACGATCAGCGAAGAGCCGCAGTACGCCGCGCACTTCGCCGGTGCGGAGGATCTCATGGAGGCACGCGGCGGGGACACGGTGTCGGAGATGCGCGAGCGGGACTTCGAGTTCGCGCTGGAGCTGTTGATCGCGGGGATCGAGACGATGGTGTCCCGGGGCTGAGGGTTCGCTGCGCCGGCGTTTGCGGGTGTGGTGCGGCTCCGGTGGGGGGCGGGGCCGTGCCGGTACATCCGCCCGTCGCCGTTGGATCAGACGTCGGTCCGGGAGGGAGCCGCTGCTCGATCCGGACGTAAGCGACGGGCATCCGATGTACCGGCACGGCCCCTCCCGTGCGTCGCCGACTGCGGGTGCGTCGTGGTTCCGGCCGTTCGCTGCGGGTGCGTCGTGGCTTGGGTGCTGTCCCTCGCGGGCGCGATTTTTCAGCCCTCCGGCGTACGCCTGTTCCTAGTCCTGCGGGGCCAGGTGGGGCGGGAAGCCGCCGGTGGCCACCGGGCCCCAGCGGGTGGGGGTGATGCGGATGATCGACTTGGCCTGCTTGCGCATGGCCTCGCGGTACTCGTCCCAGTCGGGGTGCTCACCGGCGATGTTCCGGTAGTACTCGACAAGGGGCTCGACGGAGTCCGGGGAGTCGATCACCTCGGCGGTGCCGTCGACCTGGACCCAGGGCCCGTTCCACTCGTCGCTGAGGACGATCAGGCTGACCCGTTCGTCCCGCCTGGCGTTGCGGGTCTTGGCACGCTCGGGGTACGTCGAGAGGACGATGCGGCCCGAGTCGTCGACACCACAGGTCAGCGGGGAGCCCTGGGGGCCGCTGTCGGCGCGGCGGGTGAGCAGGACGGCCCGGTGGCGGGGGCGTACGAAGTCCAGCAACTCGTCCAGGGAGACAGAGGTGTTCGTCGCGATATTGGGTGCCATGCGATCAGCGTAGGGCGCGTGCCCCGCGATCGCCCGCGGGCCGGGCCGGTGGGCGGCACCGACCTCGGCAAAGCGGCTAAAGTGCTCTTCGTCCTGTGCTCGCAGTCGGGAATGTGCTGCGGAGCTCTCCTGCGCATGGCCGTGTGGCCGTGCATGCCGAAGAGGTTCGTGGTGGCTGCGTCTGAGTTTTCCGAATTGTCTCGTTCTGATACGGGCTTCGAGCTGGCAGAAGGCCTCACGGCCGCCGCTCAGCAGTTGCACGAGACCTCGAGTCCCCATGCCACCCTGCGTACCGCCGTCCGGCTGGCCGTGCGCATCCTGCCAGGTGTCGAGTACGCCGGGATCTCCGTCATCGAGCCCAAGGCCCACCGGCAGACGCTGGCCTGGACGGACGAGGTCGTCCGTTCCGCCGACGCCCTGAGCGCGGGCCGTGAGCATCACCCGCACCTGAACCGGCTGTGGACGGCGCCGGTGGCCCGGATCGAGGACAGCGCCGCGGAGGACGGGGATCTCGCGCTGTCGGGCCTCGGGCTGCGGTCGGTGCTGTCGCTGCGGCTGCGTGCCGACCGGCGCCGGCTGACCGTCCTGACGGCGTACGCGCGGGCGCCCCACGCCTTCGACGAGTCGGCCACCCGCATAGGGCGGCTGTTCACCGCGCACGTCGGTATCGCGCTGGACTCGGCCACCCTGCGCGAGCAGCTCACCGAGGCGATGCGCACCCGGGATCTGATCGGCCAGGCCACGGGCATCCTCATGGAGCGGCTCGACATCGACGCGTCCGAGGCGTTCGCGAGCCTCGTGCGCACCTCCCAGCGGGAGAACGTCAAGCTCCGTGACCTGGCCCGACGGATCGTCGACGCCGGCGAGGGCGAGTGAGCGGGGCTCAGGCGGCCGGCAGCGACTCGCCCTGCACGGCCTGGACGTCGAGTTCCACCCTCAGGGTCGTGCCGATGGCGGAGATGCCCGCCTGGACGATCTGGTTGTAGTGGAGCGCGAAGTCCTCGCGGTGGAGTTCGGCCCTCGCGCGGAACGCGGCGCGGGTGCCGCCCCAGGGGTCGGCGCCGGTGCCGAGGTAGGAGAGGTCGAGGTCGACGGGACGGACGACACCGTGCAGGGTGAGCTCGCCGTGCACGGTCCAGCGGTCGGAGCCGGCCGGTGTCAGGCCCGTCGAGCGGTACGTGATCAGAGGGTGCTTCCCGGTGTCCAGGAAGTCCGGCGACCTCAGATGTCCGTCGCGGGTGCCGTTGCCGGTGTCGATGGAGGCGGCCGTGATCGTCGCCTCGACGCGGGAGGCGGTCACGTCGTCGGGGGCGATCTCGATGCGGCCCGCGAAGTCCGTGAAGCGGCCGTGCACGCTGGAGATGCCCAGGTGCTGGGCGACCACGCCGGCGGAGGAGTGCGCCGGGTCGATGGTCCACGGTCCCGGCGGGGGCAGTTCGGTGCCGCCCCGGCGGGCCAGTGTCACCTGGCCGACCTCGGCACGGCCGGCCGCCGTGACGATGGCGCCCGAGGCGGCGGGCGCGTACCCGAGCGCGGTCACGATCACCGTGTAGGCGCCCGGCGCGAGGCTCGTGGTGTCGCGCACGGTCCCGTCGGTGCCCGCCTCGGCCCGCAGCACCTGGGTGCCGGTCGAGTCGGTCACCGTGACGACCGCGTGCGAGACGGCCCAGCCGTCACGAGTACGGATCTTCGCGGTCAGTCCCATGGCAGTAACTCCTTGCGATGAACCAATGAAAACCGGCCCGTGGGGGGCGCACCTCCGCTCAGAGTGCGCGCATCCCCACGGGCCGGGGCTCGGACTACTCGCCGGGGTGGGCGAGTTCGATGTCGTGGTCGTCCACTCCACGGCCGCCGACGGTCAGCGCGGTCGCCACCGGCGGGTAGCCCGCCGCGATGACGGTGTACTCGCCGCCGTCCAGATCGGTGAAGGCGTACGCGCCGTCGCCGCCGGTCCTGGCCGTGCCGACCACGTTTCCGGCCGCGTCCACCAGCGTCACGCGGGCGTCCGACAGCGGGCCGTGCGGCGCCCGTACGACACCCTGGAGCTGGGCTCCCGAGTCGAGGTCGACCTCGATCCGGGTGACCCCGGTGCCGCCGACCTCGACGGGCAGGGCCCGCGGCCGGTGGCCGGCGGCGTTCACCGCGACCGTCACGACGCCGGGCACCAACTCGGCGAAGGCGAACTCGCCCTGCTCACCGGTGGTTCCGGTGGCCAGCACATCTCCGCGGACATCGGTCACGACGACCATCGCGTCCCTGACCGGGGACGCGCCCTCGCAGGCCCGGACGACACCGCTCAGCCCGCTGGTGCCGCTCAGCAGGATGTCGTACGCGAGCGGCTCGTCGTTCACGACGATCGTCGAGGCCTGCGGCTGGAAGCCGTCGGCGGAGGCGATCAGGACGTACGAGCCCACACCGGGTGCGTCGAGGGTGTACGAGCCGTCCGCCTGCGCGACCGAGCGGCCGAGCTGGCGCCCCGCCGGTGAGATCAGCGTGACCGCGGCCTGCGGCACGGGCGCGCTCTCGGCGCCGCGGACCTGGCCGTGCACCCTGATGCCGCCGGACGCGGGCAGGGGGTCGCCCTCCTTCGTCGCGGTGGCGACGGCGGCGAGCCGCTGTGTGCCTTCGGGGGCGGTCCCGAAGGCGGCCTCGGTGGTGTCGACGGCCGGGGCGAGGGCCGCGGTGGCCGCGGCCTCGACGGCCTCGGCGACGGGAGCCTCGGTGACCGGTTCCCCGGACTTCTCCGCGGCGGCCTGCGCCAGCGCGCCGGACGTCCGCAGCGGGACCTCCTTGATGAACAGCACGATGAGGAAGGCGACCAGCGCCATGCCGGCCGCGATCAGGAAGACGTCCGCGATGCCGTGGCCGTACGCGCTCTCCATCACGGTGCGCAGCGGCGCGGGCAGCTTGTCCATGTCCGGGATGCTGGAGCTGGAGTCCGAACCCGAGCCCAGGGCCGCGTACTTGGGGCCGAGGTCGGTCAGCCCGTCCTTCACGTAGTCGGTGATCCGGCTGGCCATGACCGCGCCGAGCGCGGAGACGCCGATCGCACCGCCGAGGGACCGGAAGAACGTCACCGTGGAGCTCGCCGCGCCCAGGTCCGAGGGTGCCACCTGGTTCTGCGTGGAGAGCACCAGGTTCTGCATCATCATGCCGACACCGAGGCCCAGCAGCGCCATGAAGATCGCGATGTGCCAGTAGGCCGTGTCGTAGCGGATCGTGCCGAGCAGGCCGAGGCCCGCGGTGACCAGGAAGCCGCCGCTGACCAGCCAGTACTTCCACCGTCCGGTCTTGGTGATGATCTGGCCGGAGACCGTGGAGGAGATGAACAGGCCACCGATCATCGGGATCGTCATGACACCCGACATCGTCGGGGACTTGTCCCGCGCCAGCTGGAAGTACTGGCTGAAGAACACGGTTCCGGTGAACATCGCGACACCGACGAACAGCGACGCGAGGGAGGAGAGGGTGATGGTGCGGTTGCGGAACAGCCGCAGCGGGATGATCGGCTCGCTCGCCCTGGACTCGACCAGCACGAACAGCGCACCGAGGACGATCGCGCCGGCGACCATCGTGTACGTCTGCCACGAGACCCAGTCGTACTTGTCACCCGCGAAGGTGACCCAGAGCAGCAGCAGCGAGACCGCGGCGGAGATGAAGAACGCGCCGGCCCAGTCGACCTTCACGTCCCGCTTCACGACGGGCAGGTGCAGGGTCTTCTGGAGCACGATCAGCGCGATGACCGCGAACGGCACACCGACGTAGAAGCACCAGCGCCAGCCGAGCCAGCTCGTGTCGGTGATGACACCGCCGAGCAGCGGACCGCCGACGGTTGCGACGGCGAACGTCGCGCCCAGGTAGCCGGAGTAGCGGCCGCGCTCGCGCGGGGAGATCATCGCGGCCATCACGATCTGCGCCAGGGCGGACAGACCGCCGACGCCGATGCCCTGGACCACGCGGCAGGCGATGAGCATGCCGGGGTTCTGGGACAGCCCGGCGGCGGCCGATCCCAGCACGTAGACGATGAGAGCTATCTGTACGAGCGCCTTCTTGCTGTACAGATCGGAGAGCTTGCCCCACAGGGGCGTGGTCGCGGTCATGGCCAGCAGCGAGGCCGTGACGACCCAGGTGTAGGCGGACTGGCCGCCGCCCAGGTCGCCGATGATCTCGGGGAGCGCGTTGGTGACGATCGTCGACGACAGGATCGCGACGAACATGCCGAGCAGCAGCCCGGAGAGCGCCTCCATGATCTGCCGGTGCGTCATCGGAGCGCCGTCGGCGCTTCCGTGCTTGGCGTGAGAGCCCCGCACACCGGATGGTGTGGTCGTTGCCATGGGCTTCCTTTTCTTACGTATTTACGCGGGTGTACGGGTGGTCGGTTCTGAAACGTCTGTCGCGTACGGGGGAGGGTGCGCGTGGGACCACTGCGGGGAGCGGCAGTCGCCGAAGCTCTCGCGCAGCCGGCCCATCAGCTCGATGAGCAGTCCGACCTCGTCGTCGGACCAGTGGCTCAGCCGGTCGGAGAGCAGCCGCGACGTGCGCAGGGACAGTTCGTCGAGCTGGGCGTGCCCGGCCGCGGTGAGGCGCAGGATGCGTGAGCGCTTGTCCGCCGGGTCGGGGGACCGTTCGATCCAGCCCCGGTCGGCGACGTGCGCGACATGGCGGCTGGTCACCGACATGTCCACGGACAGCAGCTCCGCGAGCCGGCTCATCCGCATCTCGCCGTACCGGCCGAGCAGCGTGAGCACGGCGGCGGAGCCCGCCGGGCAGTCGGGCGGCAGGATCCGTCCCATCCCCCGTTTCACGGCACCGATGGCGCTGAGCTGACGAGCCAGTTCCTCGTACTGCGCCTGCCCGGCCATCGCACCCCCCCTGTTCGTTGCTTAGGGCAACCATAAAGAAGTTGGTTGCCGCAGGCAAACGAATTCGAGGCTTCAGGGCTAAAAAGTTGGCAAAGGCAAGTGTTGGCGAACGGAAACGTGCAGGTGGGAGTGATGGACGGACTGCCGGATGGATGGATGGGGGTGGGGTTCTTCGGACGGGGGCGGTTACCGGGGACGGACGTCTGGGGACAGACGTGTGGGCTGGGCGTCTGGGACGGGTGTCCGGGCTGGATGTCGGATGAAGAGGTGGCGCGCGCCGGTGTGCGTCCTGGTCGGGGGCGGTGTGCGTCCCGGTCGTGGACGGTGAGGGGGCGCGTCACGATCGGTGTGAACGGCAACCCGGCACTTGGGCAGCCCGCGCGCATTCGCTAGGGTCCGGCCTATGGCAAACACCCAGGGCCCAGAGGGCAACTACGACCCCGCGGGCAGTACTCAGATGTTCCGTGCGTTCGTCGACGAGGCCCCCCAGGGCCGGCAGCAGCAGGCGGCCGCTCCCGCGGGTCCCCGCGTGGGTCTGATCGTCGGCGTCGTCCTCGCCGTCGCGGTCGTCGCCGCGGTGGCCTGGCTCGCCTTCATGTGATCCCGCGGGACTGCGAGGCCGGGCGGGACCGGTGATCGGGCGGGACCGCGCGGCCCGGCCGGACCGTCGGGCACGCGGGACCGTACGGCCCGGGCGGGACCGGTAGCTGAGCGGAACCGTACGGCCGGGCGTGACCGGTGAGTGAGCGGGGCAGCGTGACCCGGCAGGGCCACGCCTCCTACTCCCACCGGACGGACACGTCCTGTGTCTCGATGTGCATGCCCAGCGGCACCCGCCAGGCGTCGACGCACACCGTCCAGGTCCCGCTCTTCTTCGCGCCGGCCGCGATCGGCGCCGGAAGGGTCTCGGCCGACCGGATCGTCGCCCAGTCGATCCCGAGCGCCCCGATGATGTGCGTCCCGAAGGTCACCGTGCCCGAACGCACCGCCGTACCACCGGTGTTGCCGAAGGAGACGGTCACCTTCTCGCACCACCGCTGATCGGTGGCCGCGCGCGAGGGGTCGCTCACGGAGAGGACGGCGGGCCCGGCGCTCACCGTCGGGCCGGGCGCGGGCGGCGCCGACGAACTGCCCGAACTCCCGCCCGTACGGCCGGAGTCACCGCCGGACGACGAACCGGAAGGCGAAGAGGATCCGCCACCGGTGCCGGATCCCGTACTTCCCGTAGCTCCCGCACCGCCTGTCCCGGCCCCGGAACCGCCCTCGCCGGCCTGCGGGCTTCCCGAACCGGCGGGACCGGCCGCCGAGCCGTCCGGGCCGCCGGGGTCACCCGTGCTCCCGGACGAGGCGCCGCCCGGACCGGTGGCCGACGTCCCGCTCCCGGATCCGGAACCTCCCTTGCTCCCGGCCGTGTCGGAGCCGTCGTCGGCCGTACCGTCCAGGGGTGCCAGGGACACCTCGCCCGAAGGCGCCACCACCGTCCCCGACGCCCGTGCGGAGCCGTCCGCGGCCCCGACGGCGGCGTACCCGCCGCCACTCCCGCCGCTCCCGCACGCGGCCAGTACCCCGCCCAGACACAGCACGGCCGCCGAGGTACTCACCAGGACACCTCGGCGACCGCTTGTCGACCCGTGACGCATCGGCTCGTGACGCATCGCGCCAGTGTGGCTGACGATCCGTCAATTATGAACCCCGCGTGGGACGGTCAGTCGGAGATGAGGCCTTCGCGCAGCTGGGCCAGCGTGCGGGTGAGCAGACGGGAGACGTGCATCTGCGAGATGCCGACCTCCTCGCCGATCTGCGACTGGGTCATGTTGGCGAAGAAGCGCAGCATGATGATGCGGCGCTCGCGGGGCGGCAGCTTGGCGAGCAGCGGCTTGAGCGACTCGCGGTACTCCACGCCCTCCAGCGCGGTGTCCTGGTAGCCGAGGCGGTCCGCGAGGGAGCCCTCGCCGCCGTCGTCCTCGGGAGCGGGCGAGTCGAGCGACGACGCCGTGTACGCGTTGCCGACGGCGAGGCCGTCGACCACGTCCTCCTCGGACACCCCGAGGGCGGTGGCGAGTTCGGCGACCGTCGGAGAGCGGTCGAGCTTCTGCGAGAGCTCGTCGCTGGCCTTGGTGAGGGCGAGCCGCAGTTCCTGGAGGCGGCGCGGGACGCGGACCGACCAGGAGGTGTCGCGGAAGAACCGCTTGATCTCGCCCACGACGGTCGGCATCGCGAAGGTCGGGAACTCGACGCCGCGCTCGCAGTCGAAGCGGTCGATCGCCTTGATCAGGCCGATGGTGCCGACCTGGACGATGTCCTCCATCGGCTCGTTGCGGGAGCGGAAGCGGGCCGCCGCGTACCGGACGAGCGGGAGGTTGAGCTCGATGAGGGTGTCCCGGACGTAACCACGCTCCGGGCTGTTCTCGGCGAGTGCGGCGAGCCGCAGGAAGAGGGAGCGGGACAGGGTCCGGGTGTCGATGGCGCCCGATGATTCGGGGACCAGAACGGCTTCCGGGGCCTCGGCGGCAGGGACATCGTGAAGCGCGGCGTGCGCCTCGGGCACTGCGTCGCTCTTCGTGAGCGTGAGCACCTTCGAGCTGCCCTGATCTGCGGACATGCCACCCCCTTTGGGTCGCGGACGGTCGCGGCAGTCGCTCCCGTCGGAGGAACGCAGCCTCCACCTGAATACCGGAGGCGAGGCCGCGGCAAACACGCTCCCGGAAGAATGTCACATGTCGGCAACACGCTGTAGAGACTTGTCGACATGTAGAGGGTGGATCGGCCCTGGAAAAAGGGGGTCTGACGGTGATTCAGTGCTGAACTGACGTAAAAACCGTCCTTGAGCGATTAGCTCTTTTCGGTTACGCCTCGATCCTGTTTGCGGATCGAAGTCGCGCGAAGCTGCGGGCGAGGAGCCTTGACACATGCATCTGGGAAACACCCAGCTCGGCGCTGATCTGTGACTGGGTGAGGTTGCTGTAGTAGCGGAGGAGCAGGATCCGCTGCTCGCGTTCGGGCAGCTGTACGAGCAGATGCCTCACGAGGTCGCGGTGCTCGACTCCGTCGAGCGCGGGGTCCTCGTATCCGAGCCGGTCGAGCAGCCCCGGCAGCCCGTCGCCCTCCTGGGCCGCTTCGAGTGAGGTCGCGTGGTACGACCGTCCGGCCTCGATGCAGGAGAGCACCTCCTCCTCGGTGATGCGCAGCCGTTCGGCGATCTCCGCGGTGGTGGGCGAGCGCCCGAAGGCGGTCGTCAGGTCCTCGGTCGCGCTGTTCACCTGCACCCACAGCTCGTGCAGCCGGCGCGGTACGTGGACCGTGCGAACGTTGTCACGGAAGTACCGCTTGATCTCGCCGACGACCGTCGGCATCGCGAAGGTCGGGAACTGCACCCCCCGGTCCGGGTCGAAGCGGTCGATGGCGTTGATCAGGCCGATGGTGCCGACCTGCACCACGTCCTCCATCGGCTCGTTGCGGGAGCGGAAGCGGGCCGCCGCGTACCGGACGAGCGGCAGGTTCGCCTCGATCAGGGCGCCGCGGACCCGGTTGTGCTCGGGGGTGCCCGGGTCCAGCACCTTGAGTTCGCCGAAGAGCACCTGCGTGAGGGCCCGGGTGTCGGCGCCGCGGCGCCGCTCCTGGGTGACCTCCTGGACGGGCGGGGGGCCGGGTGTGAGGCCCGCTGCGGCGTCGGGTGCCGCGGTCTGCGCCGTGGCCGGTCCCGGGGGTGACGGCGGGGCGGAGGCGAGGGCCGTCGCCCGGGCCGTGGCCGGGGCTTCCTCCTGGGGCGGCGCAGTACTGGCCGACACGGTCAACGCCACCTCTTCGTTCGTCAACGATCCGTCGACGTATCCGTCAACTCATCCGTCAAAAGCGGTCATAGCATCACAAGACATGTGCACTGTGTGCAAGCACCGCATAACGTCGTGTTGAAGGTGATTTGCAGGTGAGTTGGGTTTCAAGACGTCGAAAACCCCTGACCGGTTGCGGTCAAGGGCTCGGCAAGAGTGTGCGATCAAAAAGGGTCAGAACGGGTAGTCGGCGATCACCCAGGTGGCGAACTCCCGCCAGAGTGCGACACCGGCCACGTGGGCCGGGTGCTCCAGGTAATGCTTGAGGGCGTCGGCGTCCTCGACGGCGGAGTTGATCGCGAAGTCGTACGCGATGGGCCGGTCGCTGATGTTCCACTCGCACTCCCAGAACCGCAGCTCGGGAACGAGCTCGCCGAGCGCGCGGAAGGCGGCGACGCCCTCGACGACGCGGGGTTCGTCGCGCCGGACGCCGTCGTTGAGCTTGAAGAGGACCAGATGGCGGATCACGGGCACTCCCTGGTGATGAGGTGGTTCTTCGCTCGGCCGCGCCCCTGCCGGGACGCGCGTCGCTCCGTCATGCCTGCTCGGTGCCGGGCGCGCGGAACCTTCGCCGCGCCGGCGCCTGACGTCAGTTCTTCGCTCCGTCGGCGATCCAGGTCATGAAGTCGCCTATCGCCCCAGCGGCGTTCGATATGCCCTCGAACGCTATCTGTACGTAGTCGGCGGCCTTGGCCGGATCCGTGATGATCACGTAGAGCGCGAAGACCACGAGCACATAGATGGCGATCTTCTTCGAATTCACCGCCATGGCGGCCTCCCCTGTGACTTCTGCGCCCGTCGGCCCCCTGCTGCCGGCGGCGAGTGTAACCTTCACGCCGCGCTTAAGGACCAACGGCCCGCTGGTAGAGGTCCTTTGCCGGGCCTGAGCGGCGCTCCCGAGGTCCAGGATGGAAGGGAGCCCCGGCAGGAACCGTCAGGAGTCCACGGGGCCCGGAGGGACCCCACTGCGGGGTTCTCGCCGCCCGACTTTCCCCCGAGACGGCGGCGTGGACTTGCGGGTCCTTCCGTGGGGGAAGGGGGCGCCCCCGATTGCGCCCCCTCCCCCTCCTCTGTGGGAGCGGAGAATCCTTCCGGGTACAGGGAAGCCCCGGCGGCCGAGCGGCGCCGGGGCTCCTTGGCGTCGCGGTCCGTACGGAGCCCCGGCCCCGGAACGCCCGAAGGGCCCCGTCCTTCGACGGGGCCCTTCGGGAGCGGTAGCGGATTCCCGTACTCCTGCCCTTGATCCCGGGCCGGACGCCGACGAGTGGCACCAGCGGCTCTATGTCCGGGCAGTAAATGGAGGAATCGTCCCGCGAGCTTGACGGCGTAGCGGCGTGAGGTGGGCCTCCGCTGTCCCGGATGCGCTGCACAAGCATTCGACGCGTAGGCGGGTGCGCCACCCATGGATGGCCTCCGAACGATGACTCGGCCAGGAAGCTGAGCCCTGTTTCGGCAATCCGAGAATATCAATAGGTTGCGATCAATGCATTAATCGCAACCTCAGTGACCAGGCCCAGGCCAGTTCATGCCTGCCGCAACGGCAGCTTCGGACATGCCTCGGGAGATCGCCTGCGAGACGGCCATCTGGTGCAGGGTAATAACCTGGGAGTCGCACGCCGCCTTCTTCATCTGCTGCACGCCTGTGTGCTGGGGCAGCGAGTTGCAGTAAGTCTGAGACTTACTCACATGCCAGCTCAAGCTGTGGAGCGCGGCCGCCGCCGGAGTGGTCGCCAGGACGGTGGCCGCAAGGGCGGCAACCCCCACCGAGAGCCCGGCGGACAACGTTCGCACACGCTTCACCATTGGATACCTCCATGATCAACACACATTTGCGTGATTCCTGTGCCTGACCTGTGCATCATTACACGTCGGCCCCATTCGCTTCGGAATGGATTCGGCCATTCGTCGGGTGGGATCCAGTCATGATATTTGGAATGCAGTCGCTTTGCCCGATATGCGGAAAGCGGAGAATGCTGCGCCCTGCGGCGCGAGTGGAACGATTCGCTCCGGAAACGGAAGGAGCTTCAGCTTCCGCTATTGAAAAGTCGCATCAATTTAGATTTTTCTCTGGGGCGGCCCGATTTCGGTCCGCCCCGGTCGGCTCGTAGGGCATCCATGCGGCCATGGGCGAGGGGATGACGGCGGTACTGGCCGGCCGCAACAGGCCGTGCGCTGACCGCGCTGACATCGAGCGCGCCGTGAAGCGCTTCATCGTGGCCCGCATCTCGGGGTCGTCCAAAGATCCAACTGAGACGGAATCCGAGACGGAGCAGCACGAAGGGCCCGGTTCATCAGAACCGGGCCCTTCGTCCACCTGCGGTAGCGGAGGGATTTGAACCCTCGGTGACTTGCGCCACACTCGCTTTCGAGGCGAGCTCCTTCGGCCGCTCGGACACGCTACCGAGGGAGACCCTACCCCAAGGTGGGCCGTGGTCTGAAATCCGTTTCGGCGGCCCGGTCAGCGGTCGCGGAAGAAGTCGGTGAGCAGCGTGGCGCACTCCTCGGCGAGGACGCCCTCGACGACCTCGGGCCGGTGGTTGAGCCGCCGGTCGCGGACGACGTCCCAGACGGATCCGGTCGCGCCCGCCTTCTCGTCGCGGGCGCCGTACACCACCCGTTCGACACGGGACTGGACGAGCGCGCCCGCGCACATCGTGCAGGGCTCCAGGGTGACGACGAGCGTGCACCCGGACAGCCGCCACTCGCCGAGCCTCGCCGCGGCCCGGCGCAGCGCGAGGACCTCGGCGTGCGCCGTCGGGTCGCCGGTGGCCTCGCGTTCGTTGTGCCCGGCCGCCAGCACGGTCGCACCGTCCGGGGACAGCACGACGGCACCCACGGGAACGTCCCCGCCCCGAACGGCCAGCCGTGCCTCGTCCAGCGCGAGCCGCATCGGGGCCCGCCACCGGTCACGTACGGGATCGGGCGGCGGGGGTACCTGACGTGGGGTGCTCACCCGGGGAACCTAGCGGAATCCCGCCGGGTCCGGCGGAAGGGGCCCGGGCACCGCCCCCGCGGAGGCGGTGAGGGGCGGACGGCAGGCGAAGAACCGGCCCGGTGGATCGGGCCGGTTCGCCGGTTCACCGGTACGGGGGACGGGATCGCGGGCGCGGGGGGCCGGGCCCACCGTTTCCGGAGGTCCTGGGACACGTCCTAGCGGACTGTCTCCAGGACCTCTGCCGCTCCCAGGGCCTCGGCGATCGTGCCGAGCGCGTCGCCTTCGTCCAGGGCCAGCAGTTCCTTCTCGCTCACTCCGAGGTCCGCGAGGATGTAGCGGTCCCCGACGGGGCTGTGCGAGACGGCATCGCCGGACACGATCCCCTGGTCCTCCTCGTCGTCCTCGGAGTCTCCTGGTTCACCGTCCTCCGTGCCGTCCAGATCGAGGGAGTCCAGGTCGGCGTCGTCGTCGCCCGGATTCCGTCCTAGTAGTTCGTCCGTGAGCAGGATCTCGCCGTACGAACTGCGGGCGGCCGCGGCGGCGTCCGAGACGTAGATACGCGGATCCTCCTCGCCGTCCACGCGGACGACGCCGAACCACGCGTCCTCCTGCTCGATGAGCACGAGCACCGTGTCCTCGTCCGAGACTTCACGGGCCAGATCGGTCAGATCCGACAGGGTTTCCACATCGTCGAGCTCTGTATCGCTCGCTTCCCACCCGTCTTCGGTGCGCGCGAGCAGTGCGGCGAAGTACACCGTGACTCTCCCACTGGTCATAGGCGTGCCGGTTGGGGTTCCCCCCGGCGGAGGCTGTGGGCGAGGAGTGCTGCTGCTCCGAGTCCCGCCCACTCGGAATCGTGGCAGAAAGACAGCGTTCAGGGGACGTCTTCGGCCTGCTGTGTCCGCCTCTTTTGATCGCTAACAGCGGATCGTACGCGGCTGCCTGCGCCGTGTAGGCACCTCCCTGCCCGACACGTCAGCCACACGGCCCCCCGTCACGCGGGTGCGGCCCGGCTTTCCGGGCGGCCGGGCGGGCGGTTCCGCCCCGGCGCGCCCCCGCCGTCGTGCGGGCGCGTTCCCTTGTCGTGGCGGGCGTGCCACCGGCGGCGGTGCGGCTTTCCCGAGGGCGTGGTGGCGGCGGTCGCGTGATGGCGCGCCGCCGCATTCCTTCATGGGCGTGTCGGCCGGGGCCGCGGCGGGCCCGGTTCGGACCTCTCCGCAGGTGGGCCGGCCGGCCCCGCGGACACGGCGCCTGTTCGGCACGGCGAGAGCTGTGGCGGAGCGGGGCGCTCCCGCGGATCTGGAGGCTGCCGTCCGGCGGTGTGGCGCAGGCGGCGGGGCCCTCCGGCGGGTCGGGGGCGGACGGGACGGGGCGTCCGGCGGATGTGGCATGCGACGGGACGGGGGGCCGGCGGGTGTGGCGCAGGGGCCGGGGGCCGTCCTGCGGTGTGGCGCGGGCCGGGGCCGTCCGGAGCCGGGCAGGTGGGGCGGCGGGCGTCCGTCACCAGCGGAACGTGCGCATACGCATCGCGTGGCGCAGGCGGGCGGTCTTGGCGCGGCGGGGCTGGACCCGGTCGCGCAGTTCGCGTGCCTCGGCCAGGTCGCGCAGGAACTGGGCCCGCCGCCTCCTGCGCTCGGCGTCCGTCTCCAGCCGTTCGGACGACTCCTCTTGCTGGTTCCGCATTGGCACACCACCCCAGGTCCGTCCCTCCCACCTTCCCTCCGATGGACGGTTTGATGCCAGCGGACGGGTGATGCCGGGCGGCGGACCTTGCCGGGCGGGTCAGTGGCGGGTGCCCTCGGCCCCGCTACTGTTGTGGACATGCGTCTTCACGTCGTCGACCACCCCCTGGTCGCCCATAAGCTCACCACCCTGCGCGACCAGCGCACCGACTCCGCGACCTTCCGGCGGCTGGCCGACGAGCTGGTCACCCTGCTCGCCTACGAGGCCACCCGCGACGTGCGCACGGAGCAGGTCGACATCGTGACGCCGGTCTCCCCGACCACGGGCGTCAAGCTCTCCTACCCGCGCCCGCTCGTCGTGCCGATCCTGCGCGCGGGCCTCGGCATGCTCGACGGCATGGTCCGGCTGCTGCCGACCGCCGAGGTGGGCTTCCTGGGCATGGTGCGCGACGAGGAGACGCTCGAGGCCTCCACGTACGCCACCCGGATGCCGGACGACCTCTCCGCCCGTCAGGTGTACGTCCTGGACCCGATGCTGGCCACCGGCGGCACGCTCGTCGCCGCGATCCAGGAGCTGATCAAGCGTGGCGCCGACGACGTCACCGCCGTGGTCCTTCTCGCCGCCCCCGAGGGCGTCGAGCTCATGGAGCGCGAACTGGCGGGCACCCCGGTCACCGTGGTCACGGCCTCGATCGACGAGCGCCTGAACGAGCACGGCTACATCGTTCCGGGCCTCGGCGACGCGGGTGACCGGATGTACGGGGCCGCCGAGTAACTCCGAGGTGACGGCGTAGCGCCGCGCCTCACTTGTGACCAGCGGCTCTTCCCGGGCTGCGGCCCCGGAGCCGGCTGCTCCCGTGCGACCGTGACTCCGGAGCCGGCCGCTCCTGTGCGAGCGCGGCTCCGGAGTCGGTGCGTGTTCTCCGGAACCGGTCCCGGAGAACAGTCACCGGGACCGGTCCTGGAGTCAGCAGTGCTTCTTCGAGGTGGCGGGCGCCGGCTTGGGCTGAGTCAGGACGGTCAGCGCCTTGTCGGCGTCCTCCTTCTTCGTCAGCGCCTTGAAGCCGGTGCCGATGATCAGGTCGACCGTCGTGGCCCGGGTACGGCCGTCGGTCTTCAGCTGGGCGCCGGAGAGCTGGGTGTTGAGGACGGGCAGCGCGGCCCGGTCGGCGGCCTTGGCGCCGAGCAGCAGTCCGGCGCCCGTGACCTTCTTGTCGTACGAGGCCGTCGCGTTGCCCACGTCGCCGATCTTGAAGCCGCGCTTCTTCAGCTCGTCCGCCGTCTGCTTGGCGAGACCGCTGCGGGGCGTCGCGTTGAGGACGTTCACGGTGATCTGGCCGGGTTTCGGCAGGGAGGCCGCGACGGCCGCGGCCGCCTTCGCCTCCGGGGTGACCTTGGACGCGCAGTCCGCCTTGGTGTCCGCCGCCGTGGCCTTGCCGCCGCCCGTGTAGATGTCGATGAGCTGCAGCGACCCCCACCCGATCAACCCGAGAACGGTGACGGAGGTGATGCTCACGAACACGAACTTGCGACGCCCGCGGGGGCGGCGCATCCGCGGGTACTTGTCCCCCGTGATCCGATACTGGCCACCCATGCCAGGGGGAGTAAGCATGCTCATGGGCGCAGCGTAGTGCGCCGGGGCGCCAATGCCTACTAGATGATCATTGCCCGGTGTTCAGTTCAACCCATTGAGGTCAAGCCGTGGCCATTAGTCCAGTTCAAGAACGCGCGCGTGCAGCACCTGGCGCTGCTGGAGCGCGGCGCGGACGGCGCGGTGCAGGCCGTCCTCCAGGTACAGATCGCCCTGCCACTTGACGACGTGGGCGAAGAGGTCGCCGTAGAAGGTGGAGTCCTCGGCGAGGAGGGTCTCCAGGTCCAGCTGGCCCTTCGTCGTCACGAGCTGATCGAGGCGGACCGGGCGCGGCGCGACGTCCGCCCACTGCCGGGTGCTTTCCCGGCCGTGGTCGGGGTACGGCCGGCCGTTTCCGATGCGCTTGAAGATCACACGGAAAGCCTACCGGTCAAGACCTTCCGGGCGCAGCCATGGAGGCGGAGTGCGACGCTGGAAAAGATGTCGTAAATCCTTGCAAAACGGGAACAGGGGTCTGATATGAGTGACGGCGAGACCGTGTCGTCGGCTGCCACCGGGACCGCTCCCGAGCGGGTCGCCGGTGCCCCCGCGCTCCCGCGGGAGGCGCTGGAGATCGCGGCCGGTTACGCCTTCGCGGGTCCCGCCCTCGAACTCGGCGCCCTGCTCTGGGACGGGTCGTGCCTGCCCGACGCGCAGATCCGCGTCCCCCTGCCGATGCTCAACCGGCACGGCCTGGTGGCGGGCGCCACCGGCACCGGAAAGACCAAGACGCTCCAGCTCATCGCCGAGCAGCTCGCGGCGCAGGGAGTCCCCGTCTTCCTCGCCGACATCAAGGGTGACGTCTCCGGGATCTCGGCGCCGGGGGAAGCAGGGGCGAAGGTCCAGGAGCGGGCCCGGGAGGTCGGCCAGGAATGGACACCGGGCGGCTGCCCGGCGGAGTTCTACGCGCTCGGCGGTCTCGGCCACGGCATTCCCGTACGGGCCACGGTCACCGCCTTCGGGCCGGTGCTGCTGTCGAAGGTGCTCCAGCTCAACCGGACCCAGGAGCAGTCCCTCGGCCTGATCTTCCACTACGCCGACCGGAAGGGCCTGGAGCTGGTCGACCTCAAGGACCTGCGCGCGGTCGTCGCCTTTCTGACCTCGGACGAGGGCAAGCAGGAACTGAAGGGGATCGGCGGTCTCTCCACGGCCACGGCGGGTGTCATCCTGCGCTCGCTCACGGCCTTCGAGGCGCAGGGCATGAGCCCCTTCTTCGGGGAGCCGGAGTTCGACACGAGCGAGCTGACGCGTCTGGCGCCGGACGGCCGGGGCGTGGTGTCGGTCCTCGAACTGCCCGCCGTGCAGGAGAAGCCGCAGCTCTTCTCGACGTTCCTGATGTGGCTGCTCGCCGATCTCTTCCACGACCTCCCGGAGGTCGGCGACGCCGACAGGCCGAAGCTCGTCTTCTTCTTCGACGAGGCCCATCTGCTCTTCAGCGACGCGTCGAAGGCGTTCCTGGACGCGATCACGCAGACGGTCCGGCTCATTCGCTCGAAAGGGGTCGGCGTCTTCTTCGTGACGCAGACACCGAAGGACGTTCCAGCGGATGTCCTCGCCCAGCTCGGCAACCGCGTCCAGCACGCGCTGCGCGCCTTCACGCCGGACGACCAGAAGGCGCTGAAGGCCACCGTGAAGACGTTCCCCGACTCCCCGTACGACCTCGAAGAGGTCCTCATGGGCCTGGGGACCGGCGAGGCCGTGGTCACCGTGCTGAGCGAGAAGGGCGCTCCGACGCCCGTCGCGGCGACCCGGCTGCGCGCGCCGCGGTCGCTGATGGGTCCGGTGGAGGCGGGCGCGCTGGACCGGGCGGTGCGGGAGTCGCCGCTGTACGGGCGGTACGCGCAGGCGCTGGACCGGGAGTCGGCGTACGAGAAGCTGACGGGCTCGCCGGACTCCGGGGCGCCCGCGTCTCCCCCGCCCTCCTCGCGGCCGCGAGGAGGGACCGAGGCCGGGACCGGAGCGGGGCGCGAGGCCGGGCGCTCCGGCGGCCGGAGCCGGTCCGAGGAGGAGCCCTCCCTGGTCGAGCAGGTCGTCGGAAGCGGGCTGTTCAAGTCTCTGGCGCGGTCGGTGGGTACGCAGATCGGGCGGGAGATCACCCGGTCGGTCTTCGGAACGGCGCGCAAGCGGCGCTAGGCCGGGGAAAATCCCAGCCCCTCCGGCGTTTGAGGAGCGGGGTCCGGGGCGGAGCCCCAGGGGTGGGAGGGCAGGGGCGGCGGGGGGAAAGACGGTTGGGGGCGGGCACCCGTGCCGGGGATGGCGGGGGCGCCGGTTCCCCGGGCCCGGGCTACTTGCCGGAGGCCTTCGCCGCCTTCATCTCCTGCTTGTGGGCGCGGACCTTGGCGAGTGACTCCGGGCCGGTGATGTCGGCGACCGAGCGGAAGGAGCCGGCCTCGCCGTAGGGGCCCGCCGCCTCCCGCCAGCCCTTGGGGGCGACCCCGAGCTGCTTGCCGAGGAGGGCCAGGAAGATCTGGGCCTTCTGCGCACCGAAACCGGGGAGTTCCTTGAGGCGGCGCAGCAGTTCCGCGCCGCTGCCGACGTCCTTCCAGACGGCGGCGGCGTCTCCGTCGTAGTGCTCGACGAGGTACTGGCACAGCTGATGGATGCGCTTGCCCATCGAGCCGGGGTAGCGGTGCACGGCGGGCTTGGCCGAGAGCAGCTCGGCGAACTTCTCCGGGTCGTACGCGGCGATCTCGTGCGCGTCGAGATCGTCCGCCCCCATGCGCCGGGCGATCGTGTACGGCCCCGCGAAGGCCCACTCCATCGGCACCTGCTGGTCCAGCAGCATGCCGACCAGGGCCGCGAGCGGGCTGCGGCCGAGCAGTTCGTCGGCCTCGGGCTGCTGGGAGAGGTGAAGCGTGACGTCCATGGACCGATGATCCCGCGTGCGGCGGCCGGTCACCCGGTCGCGGTCGTCGTGGCCACCCGGCTTCACCGGGTCCTCGTCCCGGACGTACGATCCCGAAGGTTAAATTAGGTTAGCCTAACCTGACATGACTGGGGATGGACCGTGAAACCCGAGATCTACCGTGACACCTGGGGCGTCCCGCACCTGCGCGCCGGCAGCGCCCTGGAACTCGCCCACTCCCAGGGCCGGGTCACCGCCCGGGACCGCGCCTGGCAGCTCGAGGTCGACCGGCACCGCTCCCAGGGCACCTCAGCCGCGTTCCTCGGCGAGGAGTCCGCAGGCTGGGACCGTTTCGCCCGGCAGGCACGGCTCGACGACACCGCGCGACGCTGCTTCGCGGCCCTGGAGGAACGCGACCCCGAGACCGCCGCGTGGGTCGTCGCGTATGTCGACGGAGTCAACGCGGGGCTGGCCGAAGGGGCCGCGAGAGCACCCGAGTTCGCGGCGAGCGGGCTCGTTCCGGGACGCTGGGAGCCCTGGAGCCCGCTGGGCGTCTGGCTCGGTATCCACATCCTCTTCGCCGGTTTCCCCGCCAAGCTGTGGCGCGATGAGGTCGTACGGCGGCTGGGCGCGGACGCGGTCGGCCTGTTCGCCATGGACGGGCCCGGCACGGCGGGGAGCAACGGATGGCTGGTGAGCGGCGAGCGCACCGCCACCGGGCAGGCGGTGATCGCCGGTGACCCGCACCGCTTCATCGAGGACCCCGGCGCCTACCAGCAGATCCGCCTCTCCTGCCCGGAGTTCGACGTCGTCGGCATCGCCGTCCCCGGTGTCCCGGGCATCGCCCACTTCGCCCACACCGGAACCGTCGCCTGGGCGATCACCAACGCGATGGCCGACTACCAGGACCTCTACCGGGAGCGGCTGCGACGCGTCGACGGCGGGGCCGTCGAGGCACTCGATCCCGACGGTGTCTGGCGGGCCGCGGCACGGCACACGGAGCGGGTGGAGGTGGCCGGCGGCGAACCCGTCGACGTCGAGGTGATCGAGACGGCGCGCGGGCCCGTGGTGATCGGGGGCGCCGGCGCCGAGGAGTCCATCAGCCTGCGCTACCCGCCCCGCGTGACGGCGGACCTCGGATTCGGCGCGCTCCTGCCGCTGCTGCGGGCCCGCCGGGTCGCCGACGTGGACCGGGCCCTCGACGCCTGGGCGGAGCCGGTGAACGTCGTGCAGGCCGCCGACACCGAGGGCGGGTTGCTGCACCGTGTCGCGGGCCGGGTCCCGGTGCGCGCCACGGCCAACCGCAGCCGGGTGGTGCCCGCGTGGGAGGCCGGCCACGAGTGGACCGGCTGGCACGAGATGCCGTACGGCCCGGTCGAGGACGGACTCGCCGTGATGGCGAACCAGCGCGGCCCCGCGGCCCCGCTCGGTGTCGAGTTCGCGCCGCCGCACCGCGCCGACCGTATCCGCCGGCTGCTCGACACGGGCGAGGCGTTGTCGGCGGCGGACATGCCGGCCGTCCACATGGACACGCACCTCGCCTCCGCGGCCGCCCTGCTGGACCCGCTGGCCGCACTGGAACTCTCCGGCGCGGCGGCCGGCCTCAGGGACCGACTCCTGCGCTGGAACCGGCACATGGACGCCGGCAGCGTCGCGGCCGCGACGTACGCGCGGGTGCGCGACGCGGTCGTACGACGACTCGTGGCGCACCCGGCCCTCGCCGTCCTGGCCGAACCGCCCGCCCGCCCGGCCGTCTTCCTGCCCTGGCTCGCGCTCACCCCGCGCGTCGCCTTCGCCCTCGAGAACCTGCTGACGGCAGGGGAGCCGTACGGCATCGACCGCGACGCCGTGATCCGGGCGGCCGTCGAGGAAGCGGCCGTCGAGGAAGCGGCCGCCGGGCCCGTGCCCCGGACCTGGGGCGACACCCATCGCCTCGCCCCCTGGCGGGCGCTCCCCGGCACCGCGTACGACGAACCGGCCCTGTCCGGCGACAACGACTGCGTCCTGTCCACCTCGTCGCTCCCCGGACTGACCGACCTGAGCGCCCGCGGACCCGCCGCCCGCTACGTCTGGGACCTCGCCGACCGGGACGAAAGCCTCTGGGTGGTCCCGTTCGGGGCCGACGGCGTCCCCGGCGCGGCCCACCACCGCGATCAACTCCCCTTGTGGCTCAGGGGAGATCTCGCCCCGGTGACCACCGACTGGAACAAGCTGACCAAGGAGAGCGATGACGACTGAGACGTACGCAGGCACCCGCGAGGCCGTTCACGAGCAGCGCGTCGAGGGTTTCGGCACGGTCCGCGTGCTGCCCCTGGACCCGCGCGCCGACCTCGACGTGCTGCACGGCTGGGTCACCGAGGAGCGGGCCGCGTACTGGGGGATGACCGGGTTCTCGAAGCAGCAGGTGCTGGAGACCTATCTGCACCTCGACTCGCTCGACACGCATCACGCCTTCCTCACCGTCAAGGACGGCGTACCGGCCGCGCTGTTCCAGACCTACGAGCCCGAGGCCGACCGGGTCTCCGAGTGCTACGAGGTCCGGCCCGGCGACATCGGGGTCCACCTGCTCATCGGGCCCCCCGTGCCCGGCGCCGGGGAGCGGCCGGGCTGGTCGTCCACGCTGCTGTCGGCGTTCCTGGCGTACGCGCTGACCGGCCTCGGCCGGGAGCGGGCCGTGGTCGAACCCGACGCCCGCAACGCCAAGGCCATCGAGCGGCTGGCCCGGCAGGGTTTCGTGCCCGCCGGGGACATCGTGCTCCCCGAGATCGACCTGCCCGAGGTCCATCTGCCCGAGAAGCACGCCCGGCTCGCCTTCCTGACGCGCGAGGCCTTCGAGAAGGGCCCGACGGCACCGAGGTGAGCCGGACGCGGCCCGTATCCGTACATGACCGAGACTCTGGACATGCGGATACGGAGACGGCGTGTGAACGAGAGCCGGCAGCGAGAGCGGCGGATCGGCGCCAGGGCCCTGGCCCTGCTGGGCAGTGTCCTGGTCCTGGTGCTCTTCGGCGGTGTGAACGGCGCGTCCGCCCACGCGGCGCTGACGGGCACCGATCCGCGGGAGGGCAGTGTGCTGAAGTCGGCGCCCCGCCAGGTGACGCTGACGTTCACCGAGTCGATCGGCCTGTTCGACGACTCCTTCCGCGTGCTCGACCCGGAGAACCGGCGCGTGCGGACCGGGGAACCGGAGCACGCGGACGGCCGTGCCGACACCGCCGGCGTCACCCTGCCGCGCGGCCTCGGCACCGGCACCTACACCGTGGCCTGGCGGGTCGTCTCCGCGGACAGCCACCCCGTCTCCGGCGCCTTCACGTTCTCCGTCGGCAAGCCGTCCGCGACCCGCGCGCCGCTGCCGCCCACCGCCGGTGATCCCGCCTCCTCCGCCCTCTACGACATCGCCCGCTACGCCGCGTACAGCGGACTCGCCCTGCTGATCGGCGCGGTCACGTTCGTGCTCGTCTGCGGCTTCCCGGGGTCCGTACGGCGCCTCCTGGTGACCGGCTGGTGGATCCTGCTCGGCTCCACGTTCGCGCTCCTCCTGCTGCGCGGCCCCTACGAACGCGGCACCGGCCTGTCCGGGGTCTTCGACCCGGAGAGCCTCAGCGACACCCTGGCGGGCCGGCCCGGCATCGTTCTGGTGGCGCGGCTGGCGCTGCTCGCCGCCGTGGCCTTCGTGCCCCCGAGGGTGCCGGTACGGGGCCGGGGAGCCGGCCGTGGCGTCCTCGTGCTCGGTGCGCTGTTCTCCCTGGCCCTGGCGGTCACCTGGGCCGCCAGCGAGCACGCCTCCGCCGGGATCCAGGTCCCCGCGGCGATGGTCTCCTCCGTGCTGCACCTGCTCGCCATGGCGGTGTGGCTCGGGGGTCTGGCCGCCCTGCTGGCCGCACTCCACCGTCCCGCCGGGCCGGTTCCCCCGGCCGTCGTCACCCGGTTCTCCCGGCTCGCCCTCGCCTCGGTCGCGGTCCTCGCGGTCACCGGCGTCTACCAGTCCTGGCGCGGCCTGGGCTCCTGGGACGCCCTGACCTCGACCTCGTACGGCAGGCTCCTGGCCGTGAAGGTCGTCCTGGTGGCGCTGCTCCTGGCCGGAGCCGCGTTCTCGCGACGCTGGACGACCCGCGCGGCGACGGCGCGGACCCCCGCTACCGTCCCGGCCGGCCGCGTCGCGGTCCCGGTCGCGGTTCCGGCGTCGGACGGACCGGCTCCGGAAGAGCCCGCCTTGGAGGAGTCGGCCTCGGAGGGACCCGCCTCGGACGGGCCGGCGGGAGACGGGCCGGAGGGAGACGGGGCGAAGGGCGGGCCGGGGGACACCGAGTACCACCGGGGCCTGCGCCGCTCGGTGCTCGCCGAGGTCACGATCGGCATCCTGGTACTGGTGATCACGACGATGCTGACCGGGACCCAGCCGGGCCGCGCCGCCACGGAGAGCGCCGACGCGGTCGCGGCCGCGCGCCGGGTGACCTCCAGGACGACCCTGGTGCCCTTCGACGTCGGCACCCCGGGCGGCCACGGCAAGGTCCAGATCGAGCTCACGCCCGGCCAGGTCGGCGAGAACTCCGTGCAGGTCGTGGTCTTCGGCCCCGACGGCGGCCTCGTGACCGTCCCCGAGGTGCGTCTGACCTTCACCCAGGAAGCGCAGAAGGTCGGCCCGATCGACGCGGAGATCACCGACAAGGGCGGCTACTGGACCTCCGACGGCCTCACCCTCCCCCTCCCCGGCACCTGGACCATGAAGGTCACCGTCCGCACCGGCGACATCGACGAGGTCACCGTCTCGAAGAAGGTGACGATCGACTGAGTCCGACGGGCGCGGGCCCCGGCCACCTGGTGGCCGGGGCCCGCGCATGCCCGATGGGGCCGGACAACGTCGAAGGGCCCCGCTGCAAGCAGCGGGGCCCTTCGACGTTAGTGCCCGGTGAGGCACTGGCGGAGGATACGAGATTCGAACTCGTGAGGGGTTGCCCCCAACACGCTTTCCAAATGTTCGTCTGGGGGTACAGGGGTGTGCGGGAGCGTTCTGAGCTGCGGTGCGGCTGTGGCGGGTGGGGCTCCTGAACGGTGCTGTACGGAGGTGAATGCAACCAGAACTGCAACCACCGCCCGCCTATTTGCCGCTCTCCGGGCCGTACCACTGGAGAGCCTGGCCGGTCACTGCCGCGATGCAGGCGAAGTCGTGGTCGCGGTGCAGAAGCGTGAGCCCTTGCAACTCGGCCGTCGCGGCGACGACGAGATCCACCGCACCCGCACTGCGATGCTTTCCCTGTTTGGTGAGAGCTTCCTGGACCTGCCAGGCGCGGTCGTAGGCGCGGTCGTCGACGGGAACCCAACCGAAGATCAGTCGCATGTCCTCGATGCCGCGCGCCCTGTCGGCGGCCGACCGGGCGCTGTAGAAAAACTCAAGCTCGATGATCGGGCAGGTGGCGATGAGCCCGGCGGCTGCCGCCTGGTCCCAGCCGTACTGCTCCGAGTCCGCGCGCACGAACCGAGCGAGCGCGCTGGTGTCGATCAGGAACTGAGCCGCGTTCACCGGCGGTAGTTCCCCTTGTTCTCGAACAGCTCGAGATCGAATGCGCCGTCCCCGGCCGCGGCCCGCAGCCGGGCGAGAGCCAGTGCGCGACGCCGACTCTCCAGCACCTCGCGAAGAGCGGTGTTGACCGTCTCCTTCTTGGTGCTCGTCCCGAGGGCTTTAGCCACGTCCGCGACCAGGTCGTCGTCCAGGTCGATAACCGTCCGACTCACGAGTTCCTCCCTGATATCAAATGTGGGGTCAAGTATATCTCGCGAGGTGCCCGCGAGGTGGCACGCCCGGGTACCCGGCCTGGCCGCCGAGTCCTACGCGGGCATCACGCCATGGATGCGGGAGAGAGTGAAGACGCGTTCCGCTTCGCGCAGGTGGCACCAGGCGTCGAGATAGGGCGGGTCGAGGTCCAGGTCGCTGAGGGTGCGTACGGTCCGGTTGCCCGAGGCGGCGATGTACTCGACCGTGATGGCGCCGCCGGTGTCGATGGCATGGGCGACCTGGCGGACGTCGCTGTACGACAGGTGCTTCGCGTATCCGGCGACGATCTCCTCGGTGTCCGTCGCGAAAGGCACTCCGCTGCCGAACGGGTCGGGTTCCGGCGCTGTCGGCGGGGCCTTGAGCAGTCGGTCGGCCAGGACGTCCATCCCGGTGTCGGTGGGCATGTCCGAGGCGCGGGTTGTGGTGGCCCGGGGGCCGCGCCGCCCCACGTTCCTTCGCGGGGGCGGGACGGCGGCGGCCCTCTGCGGCAGGCTCTTTTCGATGCGTACCGTTCCCCGGGCTGTCTCGGAGACCGGGGCGTAGCCCGCAGCACGGAGAGCGGCGAGAGTCGTCGCGGGTGGGCTGCCGCTGACCAGCACCGTCGGGGCGAGCTGCCGTAGGGAGAGCTTGGACAGCGCGCGGTGGGCGGCGAGTTCGGCGAGGAGCGCGGGTTCGTCGCCGTGGATGACGCAGGCCGCGGGGGCGATGCGGACCCGTCCGTGACCTCGTGCGGTGTCGGCGATGAGATAGGTCAGCGGCTGCGGCAGGGCCGTGGCAGAGCCGGCTGCCAGGTCGGCTGTGATGTCGTCCGGGGTGCGGCCGGCGTCCAGGGCCCGGCGGATACTACCGGCACTGAAGCGCCATACCGAGGCCGTGCCACTGGTCTCCCGGTCGGCCATCGAATCCAGCAGCGTTGCGAGTCGCGCGGACGGAGTGCCGGTGACGACGGCAGTGAGGTCGGCGCCGATCCGGGCTGTCGTGGTCGCGGGGGGCAGCAGCCGCCGGGCCGTGATGTCGAGCTCTTCGTCGGCGTGGGCCGCCAGGTGGGCACCGAGTGGGGACAGCGCACCCCGTGCCAGCACGCCCAGCAGTTCACCTTCGCGGATCACGGTGCTGAACGGTGTCGTGTCCTGGGGCGAGGCGTCGTCGGCGAGCGGACGGTGCCAGGCCACGAGCGGCCCCAGCTCCGAGGCGACCTTCACCCCCTGTCCTGCCGGGAGCCCCGCTGCCGCCGTGAGCAGCCCGTGGCGGGCCTGTAGACAGCCGCCGCAGTCAGGCGCACCAGCGAGCGCGGGAAGCGCCTTGCCGTCTTCGTCGCGCGCCCGGGTGGGGGTGAGCGGCAGGTCCCGCCATGCCCGGAGCAGTACGGCGAGTTGTTCTGCGGGTTCCTGCTCGGCCCAGGCGTCGTACGCCTCGGTGGGAGGTACGCGATCGCCGTCGCGGGCAAGCAGTCCGGCGGCGTACGCGGTCTCCAGAGCGATGCGTACGACGGCGTCGTCCGCTTGGGCGGCCTTGCCGAGCCGGGCCAGTTCACGCGCGCCGACCCCGCCCGACTTCAGCCGGGTCGGTGGAGCGGTCGCGCATGCCGAAAGGACGGAGGCGGCATGGGCCGCGAACGCGGTGGCGGCCGCCGCGGCCTCCCGCTCCACCTCCGAGGAGGTGATGGGCGCCAACTGTGTGACGGGCGGCAGAGGTTCGAACGGAGCGTGCCAATCGGGGCCCCGCAGAACCAAGGCCACCTCGACCGGCATCCGGACGGGCCCGTACCGGTGACGGTCCTGGAGCAGAAGCCCGCGGTCGAGTGCCCATCGGGCGCCTGGTTGGAGGTCGCGGCCAGGAGCCCCGAACACGACGAACAGTGACTGACGCGGCATGGACCCGCCGCTCTGCTCAAGCAACTTCCGTGTGGCCGCCGGCGCTTGAGCCACCAACGCGGCGACCCGTTCCGTGTCACTGTGATGCTCCACCAGAGCCGCGAGTCGCTGCTGTTTGGTGCTGGGTGGCTTGATGCCCAGGACCGCCAGCATGCCGCGCAGTTCCTCTGAGGCGGTGCCGGCCAGCAGCTCTTCCAGCGGGGCGTCAAGTCCCAGGGGCGTGCTCCACGCCTGCCGCAAGGGCGTAGGCATGCGGAGTGCCTCGTTGCCGTCGTGCCACACGAGCGCCCGATCCGACAGTGCCTCCAGGGTCGCGTCCAGCGCATGTACCGCCGCAGGGGATGTCGAGCCGAGCAACTCCGCGAGGCTGTCCCGGGTCGCTCGGGCTCCCAGGGCTGCCAGCGCCTCGGCGGCCTGCAAGCACGGCAGTGTGAGTTGCGGCAGGACGAGTGCCACGGACCCCGGACGTTGGAGACGGTCCGCCAGTTCCCCCACCGAGCGTGGTTCCGGAGAGGAGGCTGCGTCCTTCCGCATGGCGAGTATGCGTGCCAGGCGGGAACCGTCGAGTTCGCTCAGCCAAGCCGCAAGCGTTGATCGGTACTTCATGAGGGGTGCACCTCGACAGGCAGGGAACGTCACAGGCGGGCAGAAGCCGCTTCGGAGCCAAGGCCAAGGATGGCGCAGTTCCATGATCTGCGAATGCCGTACGAAGACAGGGCCTGGGGCACCTCCCCACCGCGGGCCCAGCCCGAGGAGACGAGCCGACGGCAGTAGAAGATCTGGCTACCCGCTCGCCGAAATAGGGTCTGCCGCACGGTCGAGTGACGGTCGGTGTCAAAGATGACGGCAAGCCCGACCGCCGCCACATCGAGCGCAAGACCAAGGCCGAGGTGACCAAGGCCGTCCGCGAGATGGAGCGGGCCCGGGACGACAAGAAGCCCCGGAAGCCCGGCAAGGGGTGGACCGTCCAGACCTGGCTTGAGCACTGGGTCGAGAACATCGCCAAGCCGTACGTCTCCGAGAACACGTACGCCGGGTACGAGGTGGACGTCCGTGTGCACCTGGTTCCGGGCTTGGGCGCCCATCGGCTTGAGCGGCTGGAGCCCGAGCACCTGGAGCGCTTCTACCAAAGGATGCAGAGCACCGGCAGCGCGGCCGGAACCGCTCACCACGTGCACCGCACGGTCCGTACGGCCCTCAGCGAGGCTGTACGACGCGGGCACGTGCCCAACAACCCGGCGGAGATCGCCAAGGCTCCACGGCTCGAAGAGGAGGACATCGAGCCGTTCACGATCGAGGAGGTGCAGAGCCTGCTCGTCGAGGCGGCCAAGCTCCGCAACAGCGCGCGCTGGGTAGTCGCCTTGGCGCTCGGGCTTCGGCAGGGGGAAGCGCTTGGGCTCCACTGGGAGGACGTCGACCTCGACGCGGGATACGTCCGCATCCGGAAGAACAGGCTTCGGCCCAAATACGCGCACGGCTGCGGGGGCAACCCGTGCGGTCGGAAGGCGGGCTACTGCCCGAAGCGGCAGCAGACCCGGCGTGAGCACAAGTCCACGAAATCGCGGGCGGGGCGCCGCACGATCGGTCTGCCCGATCCGCTGATCAAGATTCTCCGGCAGCACCGAGAGGTCCAGGAGCGCGAGCGGATCGCGGCCGGTGCGGACTGGGAGGGCAAGGGGTACGTCTTCGCCTCACCGGTCGGTGGACCGTTGAGCCCGAACACGGACTTCCACGTCTGGAAGCGGCTACTTCGCGATGCGGGTGTCCGGGACGGGCGCCTCCATGACGCACGTCACACCGCGGCGACCGTGCTCCTGATCCTCGGCGTCCCGGACGTCGTGGTCGACGCGATCATGGGATGGGAGCCCGGGGGAGCGGCTCGGATGCGCGCTCGGTACATGCACGTCACGGGACCGATGCTCCGGAAAGTCGCGCAGCAGGTCGGGCGAGCCCTCTGGGAGCTGCCCGGAGCCGAAGAAGAGACCGACTGAGACGGAAACTGAGACGGACAACGTCGAAGGGCCCCGCTGCAAGCAGCGGGGCCCTTCGACGTTAGTGCCCGGTGAGGCACTGGCGGAGGATACGAGATTCGAACTCGTGAGGGGTTGCCCCCAACACGCTTTCCAAGCGTGCGCCCTAGGCCACTAGGCGAATCCTCCGGGGCAAACAATACAAGACGTTGAGGAGTGCTCGCGAACTCGTTCCCCGCCCCGGGGATCCTGTACTCTTTGCGGAGCCCCTCACGTGGCGCTATCTGACTGAACTCCCCCAGGGCCGGAAGGCAGCAAGGGTAGGTCGGCTCTGGCGGGTGCGTGGGGGGCGCTTGCGTTTCCGGGGCGGTCGCCCGGACGCCGTCGGGCCGTGGCCGGGCGGGCCGGGGACCGGATGCCGCCGGGGTCGCGCCCGGGATGCGCTCAGGGCGGTCCTTGATGTCAGTGGGCGCCTATAACCTCGTAGACGTGTCGTCTCTCGCGCTGTACCGCCGTTATCGCCCGGAGTCGTTCGCCGAGGTCATCGGGCAGGAGCATGTCACCGACCCGTTGTCGCAGGCGCTGCGGAACAACCGGGTCAATCACGCGTACCTGTTCAGCGGTCCGCGCGGGTGCGGCAAGACGACGAGCGCGCGCATCCTGGCCCGCTGCCTGAACTGTGAGCAGGGACCCACCCCCACTCCGTGCGGTGTGTGCCAGTCCTGTCAGGACCTCGCCCGGAGCGGCCGGGGCTCGATCGACGTCATCGAGATCGACGCCGCTTCGCACGGTGGTGTGGACGACGCCCGTGACCTGCGGGAAAAGGCCTTCTTCGGGCCCGCGAGCAGTCGTTACAAGATCTACATCATCGACGAGGCCCACATGGTCACGCCGGCCGGCTTCAACGCGCTGCTGAAGGTCGTCGAGGAACCCCCGGAGCACCTCAAGTTCATCTTCGCCACGACCGAGCCCGAGAAGGTCATCGGGACGATCCGGTCGCGGACCCATCACTACCCGTTCCGGCTCGTGCCGCCGGGCACCCTGCGCAAGTACCTGGGCGAGGTCTGCACGCAGGAGGGCATTCCCGTCGCGGACGGTGTGCTGCCCCTCGTCGTACGGGCGGGCGCGGGGTCCGTGCGTGACTCCATGTCCGTGATGGACCAGCTTCTGGCGGGAGCCGCCGACGACGGTGTGACGTACGCCATGGCGACCTCGCTGCTCGGCTACACCGACGGCTCCCTGCTGGACGCCGTCGTCGAGGCGTTCGCGTCCGGGGACGGCGCCGCGGCCTTCGAAGTCGTGGACACCGTCATCGAGGGCGGCAACGACCCGCGGCGCTTCGTCGCCGACCTGCTGGAGCGGCTGCGGGACCTGGTGATCCTGGCTGCCGTCCCGGACGCGGTGGAGAAGGGGCTCATCGACGCCCCGGTCGACGTGGTGGAGCGCATGCAGGCGCAGGCCGGGGTCTTCGGCGCCGCGGAGCTGAGCCGCGCCGCCGACCTCGTCAACGAAGGGCTGACGGAGATGCGCGGGGCCACCTCGCCGCGCCTCCAGCTCGAACTCATCTGCGCCCGCGTTCTGCTGCCCGCCGCCTACAGGGACGAGCGGTCCGTCATGGCCCGCCTCGACCGTATCGAGCGCGGGGTGAACTTCTCCGGCGGCCAAGCCGCCCCCGCCATGGGCTACGTGCCCGGACCCGAGGCGCACGGCGCGGTGCCGGTCCCGTCGGCCGGGCCCGCGGCTCCGCCGGTCTCCCCGGTCTCCCCCGGGGGAGGCCTGGCGGCGGCCCGTGCCGCGGCCCGGGGAACGGGACCGGCCACGGGGCAGGGCGCAGGACAGGGGGGCGGCGGGGAGAACACCGGCGCCGTCCCGGGCGCGGCGCCCGGGACGCCCGCTCCCGCCGCGCCTGTGGCGCCCGCCGCGTCCTTCACGGCTCCGGCACCGACGGCCGCGCCCCCGTCGGCCCCTGCGGCGCCCGAGCCGCCAGCGGCCCCGGCCGGCGCCCCCGCGGGGGCCGCGCCCGGCGCCTGGCCCACCGCCACGGCGGCCGGCAGCGGCCGGCGCCCCGGCGGCTGGCCCACGACGACCCCAGCGGGCGGCGGCCGCCCTCCGGCCCAGTCGGCGCAGACGCCCTCCGCCGCACCCGCCGGACCGCCCTCCGCCGCACCGGGAGCGCCCCAGGCGGCCGCTCCGGCCGTCGGCGGTCCCGATCCCCGCATGCTGTGGCCGAACATCCTGGAAGCGGTGAAGAACCGCCGCCGGTTCACCTGGATCCTGCTCAGCCAGAACGCGCAGGTCACGGCCTTCGACGGCACGACCCTGCAGATCGGCTTCGTCAACGCCGGGGCCCGGGACAACTTCGCGAGCAGCGGCAGTGAGGACGTGCTGCGGCAGGCGCTCGCGGAGCAGTTCAACGTGCAGTGGAAGGTCGAGGCGATCGTGGACGCCTCGGGCGGCTCGACACCGCCGCCCGCACCGGCGGGCGGCGGATTCGGCGGTGGCGGCTACGGCGGTGGCGGTGGTGGGTACGGCGGAGCTCCGGCCGGCCAGCGGCCCGCGCCCCAGCAGCCGTCCGCTCAGGCCCCCGGGCCCGCGGCCCCGCAGTCCGGCCCGTCCACCGGCCGTCCCCAGGCCCAGGGCATGTCGGCGCCCGCTCAGGCCCCGGCCTACGAGCCGCCGCCGGTCGCCCCGGAGGACGACACCCCCGAGGACGACGACCCCGACCTGGACGAGTCCGCCCTCTCGGGCCACGAACTGATCGTCCGCGAACTCGGCGCGACGGTGGTCGAGGAGTTCTCGAACGAGTGAGAGGCGGACCGGGCCCCGGCCACCGCCCGCCCCGTGCGCGGGGCGTCACAGGCGTCACCGGTCGGGCCTTGAAGGCCGTGAGCCTGGTGCGGGAGTGACATCGGCCGAGTTCTGGTTCCGGGCGCCGCTCGCCCGGCGCGGGGGATGCCATCGCCCGGGCTTGAACGGCGTCCACATGGTGCGCGGGGTGCCGGCGGTCGGGTCCGGACGCCGTTCGCCCGGTGCCGCGGGACGTCGCCGCGCGGGCCCTGGACGTCGTCCGTCCAGCGCCGCGGGGCCGTACCGCACCCGCCCGGAGACCCCGCCCCACCCCACGCCCGGGGCCGTACCGCACAGGCCCGGACCCCGCTCCGCCCCATGCCCGGCGCCGCACCGCCCGGTGCGTCGGGGACCCCGCTTCCTGGAGGATCGCACCAGCGTCGTATCCCCGTAGCTTCGGAAGCCCCTACAAGGGCACCCGCGTGCGGCGGTTAGGCTGACCCCGTGAAGGTCCTTGTCATCGGTGGTGGCGCCCGCGAACACGCCCTGTGCCGCTCCCTGTCCCTCGACCCCGACGTCACCGCCCTGTACTGCGCTCCCGGGAACGCCGGGATCGCGGAGGTGGCGGAACTGCACGCGGTCGACGCCCTCGACGGCGCGGCCGTGGCCGCGCTGGCCACGCGGCTCGGCGCCGAACTGGTGGTCGTGGGCCCGGAGGCCCCGCTCGTCGCCGGTGTCGCCGACGCCGTGCGCGCGGCGGGCATCCCCTGCTTCGGCCCCTCGGGGGAGGCAGCGCAGCTGGAGGGCTCCAAGGCGTTCGCGAAGGACGTGATGGCGGGTGCCGACGTCCCCACGGCGCGCTCCTACGTCTGCGCGACGCCCGAGGAGGTCGAGGAGGCGCTCGACGCGTTCGGAGCGCCCTACGTCGTGAAGGACGACGGACTGGCGGCAGGCAAGGGCGTCGTCGTGACCGACGACCTCGAAGCGGCGCGGGCGCACGCCAACGCCTGCGACCGCGTCGTGATCGAGGAGTTCCTCGACGGTCCCGAGGTCTCCCTCTTCGCGATCACCGACGGCACGACCGTCGTCCCGCTCCAGCCCGCCCAGGACTTCAAGCGCGCCCTGGACGGCGACGAGGGCCCGAACACCGGCGGCATGGGCGCGTACTCGCCGCTGCCGTGGGCTGACCCGAAGCTCGTCGAGGAGGTCATGGAGACCGTCCTCCAGCCGACCGTCGACGAGATGCGCCGTCGCGGCACCCCGTTCTCCGGACTCCTGTACGCCGGTCTGGCCATCACCAGCCGTGGTGTGCGGGTCATCGAGTTCAACGCCCGCTTCGGCGACCCCGAGACCCAGGTGGTCCTCGCCCGGCTGCAGACCCCGCTCGCCGGTGTCCTGCTGGCGTCCGCGAACGGCACCCTCGCCGATCTCGAACCCCTGCGCTGGAGCGAGAAGGCCGCGGTCACCGTCGTCGTGGCCTCGTACAACTACCCCGACACCCCGCGCACCGGCGACCCGATCACCGGGCTCGACGAGGTGGCCGCCGAGGACGCCCCGCACGCGTACGTCCTGCACGCCGGCACCCGGCACGAGGGCGGAGCGGTGGTGAGCGCGGGCGGTCGAGTGCTGTCCGTCACAGCGATCGGATCCGGCCTCACCGAGGCCCGCGGGCGCGCCTACACGGCTGTCGCCCGCATCGGTCTGGACGGTTCGCAGCACCGCACGGACATCGCGGCGAAGGCGGCCGCCGAGGCATAGCCCACGGCCCCCATAGCAGCACCTGGCCCCGGACTCCGTACGGAATCCGGGGCTTTGTCTTGTTGCGTCCAGGCCCTTCCACCTGCGGGTTCCTGTACGGAACCGGAAGCCTGTCGGGGGTCTGCCGTCATCCACCTTTCCCCAGAGCCATTCCATCGGGTGACCGATGCCGTATCCGGCTGACGAGGGCCGGGGCCCCAACTAGGGTGCGGCGAAGGCATTCCGGCACTTGGCCCACCGGCATTGCGATGTCGGCGGCGGGTGCCACAGTGGGGGAGTGACCAACGCCAGGGCATCCGTCGGCACCGGCAGCGACAGGGCCGGAGCCCGGCGGACAAGAGGGGGTGACGTCCGGTCGTGACCGGTATGGGTGTGGAGGCGGGCGCGCAGGCAGCGCGCTCCCGGGCTCTCGCTGTGCTGCGCATCCGCAGCAGGGCGCTGGCTGTCGCCCTGCTGCCCGCGGCCGTGGCCGTCGTGCTGCTCGTCGGTGGATACACCGGCCGCATCACCGGTACGTCCTGGGGGATCGCGGGAGGGGTCGTGACGGTGTTCGCCGTTCTCGTCCTTCTGGCGGCGGCGGGCATCGCGCTCGTCGTGGCCCGTGCCCGGCCCGCGACGAGCCCCACGGTCCCGATCTCCGAGGAATCGGCCCCCGATCTCTACCGCATGGTCCGTGACCTGGCCGACCGTCTCGACGTCCCGGCCCCCTCGGCGATAGCGCTCACCCCGGACTGCGACAGCTGGCTGGAGGACCGCACCCACCGGGCCCTCGGCCGGTTCTTCCCGGGTGGAGGGGACGAGCCGGACGGCCCGCGCCGAGGCCCGGCCGGAAGCGGCCCGGTGACCACGCTGACGGCCCGCGCCGCCCGGGTCACCGCCGCCCCCGTCCTCGTCATCGGCTCCCCGTTCCTGTGGTGGATGCGGGTCGGCGAGCTGCGGGCGGTCCTCGCCCCCGTCGTCGCCGGTACGGGCCCGTCGGCGCACCCGGACATAGCCGCGGCCCGCCGCTTCGTCCGAGGCCTGGACGCGGCGGTGGCGGTGGCCTCGGCACCCGGCCGCGGCCCGCTGTCCCGCACGGTCCTGGCCGGAGTCGGCTGGGTCACCCGGCTCCTGCTGCGCGGCTGCCGGGGTCACGCGGCCGAGATGGAGCGGGCCGTGGCGTCCGCGTCGGCCGAGCGTGCACAGGCTGTGGACTACGGCGTGCGGATCGTCGCCCAGGAACAGGTGGGCCTGGCGTACGCGGGCTGGGACCGCCTGCTGACCCGGGTCGCGCTGCCCGCCTGGCGGATGGGCCGCTGGCCCTCCCGGCTGGACGTGGGCGTCGTCGCGGCCCTGACCGAGCTGTCCCGCCGCGACCGCCTCGCCGAGGGCTTCACCTCCCGTCTCGGCGAGCGTCCCGCCTGCGACCTGCTCGAAGAGCCCGGCACGGTGGACGAGGCCGCTTCGCTGCTCGCCGCCCGGCTCTTCCACGGCGGTCCCGCCGAGGCCGGCCCCGACTGGGCGCCGGTCGACTGGCAGGACTACCCGGACGAGGTCGTCGACCGCGCGTGGCGCACCGACGCGGCCCGGCTCCACCGGGTCCTGGACGCGCTCGGCGTCCGCCACCCCGCCGACCCCGCGCTGCCCGAGGCGGACGGACCGACCCTGGCCCGCGTGCTCGACCACCTGTCCGTGGCGGCGGGAGCCATGCCCGCCCCGGACGCGGCCCCCGTGGCCGTCCTCGCCGAGCACCGGACGGAGGCGTACGGGGAGATGGGCATCGCCGAGAGCGACGACCCCGACCTCGCCGTGGGGAACGAGCGCTCGGCGGCCCTCGCGGCCCGCCTCACCGCCGAACTGGCCCGTGAGGAGGCGTCCGCCCCGGCGAAGCCCCGGCCCGCCGGGAGCGCCGGGCAGCAGGGCTCCGACCACGACCTCTGGGACGACCGGATGCTTCCGCTGTTTCCCCTCCAGCCGCCCAGGACCGGTCGCGAGCTGCTGGCCGACCACGTCACGGCGATGGTCTGCTGCGCCGCGATGGACACCGCCGGGGCGGTTCCCGGACTCGACTGGCTGGACGGCCCGTCCCTGCTCGTCGGCGGTGAACGGGCTGCCGACATCGGCCCCCGCGTCCTCACCCTCATAGAGACGGGGGACCCCACACCCCTGCGGGACTGGCTGCGCCATCTGGGCGTCCGCCCGGAGAAACCGGTCCGGCTGGTCTGACGGCGGCCCCTCCGGCGGCCGCCCCCACCGTTCGTTTCCCCGGCCGTGCACACACCCCACCGTTCGCAGGCGCCCCGGCCCAGCCGGAGCGGCCCGTTCCACTCCCGCCAATTCGCGACGAACGGTGACGGACTGCGTGCGTAATGTGATGTGCTGGGACCGATCGAGCACGGCGCAAGGGCTTGCCAGTACGACGGGGGCACGAAGGAGGGGTGCGGGCATGGGATCGGAGCAGATCCGCCGCTGGGAGTCGGGAGCACTCGCGCACGCCGTCACGGATCCCTTCGGCCTGGGACCCGTTCCCTGGCTCCGCGGCAGCGAGACCTATTTCGACGACACCGGCCACGTCGTCCCCTGGTACGTGGACACCGACGCGCCCCAGCCACCGCAGCCGGCGGCCGCCCGGATCCCGGCGCCGCGGTCCACCTCCCGCACCCGTGTGCGCATCGGTCCCGGAGGCCCCCGCTCCGCCGACGACGTCCACCGTCAGATCAAGGGCTTCACCAGCACGGGGGCCACCGCTCCCGGCGAGTCCATCGACTTCCATGTGACGGTCGACCCGCCGCAGGAATTCAGCGTCGACATCTACCGCATCGGCCACTACGGCGGCGACGGCGCCAGCAAGATCACCACGAGCCCCCGGCTCTCCGGGATCGTCCAGCCGCCGCCGCTCACCGCCGACCGCACGGTCTCCTGCCACCACTGGTGGCTGTCCTGGCGCCTCCAGATCCCGACCTACTGGAACGTCGGCGCCTACGTCGCCGTCCTGACCACCCTCGACGGCTACCGCTCGCACGTCCCCTTCACCGTCCGCAACCACCAGACGGCCGATCTGCTCCTCCTGCTCCCGGACATCACCTGGCAGGCGTACAACCTGTATCCGGAGGACGGCCACACCGGCGCCAGCCTGTACCACGCGTGGGACGAGAGCGGCCGGCTCCTCGGCGAGGCCGACGCCGCGACCACCGTCTCCTTCGACCGCCCGTACGCGGGCGCGGGCCTGCCCCTCCATGTGGGCCACGCCTACGACTTCATCCGCTGGGCCGAGCGCTACGGCTACGACCTCGCCTACGCCGACGCCCGAGACCTGCACGCCGGCCGCGTCGACCCCACCCGCTACCGGGGCCTGGTCTTCCCGGGCCACGACGAGTACTGGTCGCCGCAGATGCGCCGCACCACGGAACTCGCCCGCGAGCACGGCACCTCGCTCGTCTTCCTCTCCGCCAACACCATGTACTGGCAGGTGGAGCTGGGGCCGTCCCCGTCGGGTGTCGCCGACCGGCTGCTGACCTGCCGGAAACGCAGGGGTCCCGGCAAGCCCGTCCTGTGGCGCGAGATCGACCGCCCGGAGCAGCAGCTCATCGGCATCCAGTACGCGGGGCGCGTCCCCGAGCCGTCCCCCCTGATCGTCCGCAACGCCGGCCACTGGCTGTGGGAGGCGACCGGGGCGCACGACGGCGACGAGGTGGAGGGCATGGTCGCGGGCGAGGCGGACCGTTACTTCCCGCGCACCCCACTGCCGGAGCACCAGGACCGGATCCTGCTGGCGCACTCCCCGTACCCGGACAGCGAGGGCGTCCTGCGGCATCAGGAGACCTCGCTCTACCGCGCCCCGTCCGGCGCCCTGGTCTTCGCGTCCGGAACGTTCGCGTGGTCCCCGGCCCTCGACCGCCCCGGCCACGTGGACCCCCGTATCCAGCGGGCGACCGCCAATCTCCTCGACCGCATCTGCAAACACGACTGAGAAAGCCCCGCGGGCGCCTGTGACGCACCCCCGCCACGGGCGTTCGCACCCGCTCGGGCCGCCCCCTGTCCACAGCCGCTCGTCCCGTACGGGAGAATCGAGTCACTTGTACAGAACCACGGGGAGGAACCGTGTCCGGATTCGTCGAAAAGCCCGAGCCCCTTCAGGTGCCGGGTCTGGTACATCTGCACACCGGCAAGGTGCGCGATCTGTACCAGAACGAGGCGGGCGACCTCGTGATGGTCGCCAGCGACCGCATCTCCGCCTACGACTGGGTGCTCCCCACCGAGATCCCCGACAAGGGCCGCACCCTCACCCGGCTCTCCCTGTGGTGGTTCGACCAGCTCTCCGAACTGGCGCCCAACCACGTGCTGAGCACCGAACTCCCGCCGGGCGCCCCGGCCGACTGGGCCGGCCGCACCCTGATCTGCAAGTCCCTGCGGATGGCTCCGGTCGAATGCGTGGCCCGCGGCTATCTGACCGGCTCGGGCCTCGTCGAGTACAACGAGACCCGCACGGTCTGCGGTCTCGCGCTCCCCGAGGGGCTCGTCGACGGCTCGGAGCTCCCCGCGCCGATCTTCACCCCGGCCACCAAGGCCGCGGTCGGCGAGCACGACGAGAACGTCGCGTACGAGGAGGTCGCGCGTCAGGTCGGCGCCGACACCGCCGCCGAGCTGCGCCAGGCGACCCTCGCCATCTACGGCCGCGCCCGCGACATCGCCCGCGACCGGGGCATCATCCTCGCGGACACCAAGTTCGAGTTCGGCTACGAGGGCGAGACGCTCGTCCTCGCCGACGAGGTGCTGACCCCGGACTCCTCGCGCTTCTGGCCCGCCGACGCGTGGGAGCCGGGCCACGCGCAGCCGTCCTTCGACAAGCAGTACGTCCGCGACTGGCTGACCTCCGCCGAGTCGGGCTGGGACCGCAGGAGCGAGCAGCCGCCGCCCGCTCTGCCCGAGCACGTCGTGGAGGCCACCCGCGCCAAGTACATCGAGGCGTACGAGCGTCTGACGGGCGTCAGCTGGTCCTGACCTCGTCCACGGGCCCGGCCGCCGGCCGGGCCCGTGGACACGAAGAAGCCCCCGACCGAAGTCGGGGGCTTCCTTTTTGAGCGGACGACCAGGTTCGAACTGGCGACCTCAACCTTGGCAAGGTTGCGCTCTACCAACTGAGCTACGTCCGCGTGCGCCGTGGTGCGACAGCCACTATACCCAACCTCGCTCCCGTGCGAGACGCACCGCAGCGTGTCGGTTCTCCGCGCCCAGCTTGGACGCGGCCGACGACAGATAGTTCCGCACCGTCCCCTGGGACAGCGCGGCCCGCTCCGCGATCTCCGCCACGGGCGCCCCGTCGGCGGCGAATTCGAGCACCTCGGCCTCGCGCGCGGTCAGCGGCGAGTCCCCCGCGGAGATCGCGTCGGCGGCCAACTCCGGGTCCACATAACGGTTTCCCGCGTGAACGGTACGGATGATCTCCGCAAGCCGCCGTGCGCTGACCGTCTTCGGGACGAACCCGCGCACACCCGCCGCGAGCGCCCGCTTCAGATGCCCCGGCCGTCCGTGACTCGTCACGATCAGCACCTGGCAGCCGGGCAGTTCGGCCCGCAGGGATGTGGCCACGCTCACACCGTCGGCTCCCGGCATCTGGAGGTCCAGGACGGCGACATCGGGTGCGTGCGCCCGCGCCATCGCCAGTGCCTCCGGTCCGGTCGCAGCCTCGGCCACCACGACCAGGTCGTCCTCCAGCCCGAGCAGCGCGGCCAGCGCTCCCCGGATCAGATGTTCGTCGTCGGCGAGCAGCAGCCGTACGGGAGCGTCGGGCGCCGGCGCGCCGGGCGGCACGGAAGTCATGGGGTGGCCTCTCTCATCGGGTGCGGAACCGGCGGTACCGACGACTCCCGTGGCGCCCCGTCGCTTCCCGGGGCCGGTTTCCCGGAAGGGTCCGCGCGGGTGTCCGGGGAGGGCCGCAGCGGCACTTCCGCCGTCAGCAGGAACACTCCTCCGCTCGCGCCGGCCCGCAGCACCCCGTCCACCTCCTCCAGCCGCTCCCGCAGTCCCACGAGCCCGCTGCCTCTCCTCGGCCCGGAGCCGCCGTCCGGCCCGGGTCCCGTTCCCGCCTCCCGCGGCACCCCGTCGTTCTCGACGGTGAGCGTCACCAGCTCCCGTGTCACCCGCAGGGACAGCGCGCACGTCCTGGCGTTCCCGTGCCGCAGCACATTGGTGGTCGCCTCCCGTACGACCCAGCCGAGCGCCGACTGGACCTGCGCGGGCAGCTCCGCGGCCGTGCCGGTGATGGCGCAGTCGATGCCCGCTGCCGTCAACACGCCTTGCGAGCCCGCCAGTTCGTTGGCGAGGTCGGCGTCGCGATAGCCCCGTACCACCTCGCGCACCTCCCGCTGGGACTCCCGCGCGATCCGCTGCACCTCGGTCATCTGGTCCATGGCCTCGGACCGCCCGCGCCGGGCCAGCTGCACGGCGAGTTCGCTCTTGAGGGCGATCACCGCGAGGTTGCGGCCCATCACGTCGTGCAGATCGCGGCCGAAGCGCAGCCGTTCCTCGGCGACGGCGAGCCGGGCGCGAGTCTCGCGGGCCGCGTCGAGTTCGTAGACGGCGTTGAGCAGCCAGACGGAGAACGCCGCGGTGAAGGTGAGGAAACCGGCGGTCAGCAGGACGAGGAGAGCGGTGACCGGCGCGGCGGGGCCGGGGAAGCCGAGGGGCAGGGAGAGCGCCCCGGCACCCGCGGCCGCGCCGAGCACGACGTACGTCATCCGGCGTCTGTCACGGGTCCCGAGCGCGACCGTGCCCGTGCCGAACGCCGTGACGCCGACGAGCAGCGAGGAGGCGACGAGGAACTCGCCGTCGCTCGCCGGGTGCCAGGGGGTGCCCGAGAGGACGGCTCCCACGACGGCCGTCACACCGGTGCCCGCGGCCAGTGCCAGCAGGGTCCCGCGGGGCTGTTCCCGGGTGCCGCGCGTCCAGTCCAGTGCCCGCGAGGCGGTCACCGCGCAGCACAGCGAGTGCCCGCACACCAGCAGGAACACCGCCCAGGACCGGGCCGCCGGCATGTTCCCGAAGACGGGCAGTCCGATCGAGATCGCTTCGAGCAGGGCGAAGAAGTGGAACGACCACCGGGTGTACGTCTCGACCTTCGCCGGTGTGCTCTTGCCCCGCCACCAGCCGGACGGCCTGCCCATGCCCACCCCCGTGTCCGTGGTCACCGCCGCGGCTCCCAGCGGAACCACCGTCGTACAGCAAACACCGCGATCAGGGTCCAGGCCACCGCCGTGGCGAGGGCGCCGAGGGTGTCGTGGGCGGAGAGGTGTCCGGTCCAGCCGCCGCGGATCAGGGTGATCACCGGGGTGAGAGGCAGCAGTTCGCAGAACCGGGCCATGCCGTCCGGCAGCAGTTCGAGGGGGATGAAGGTCCCGGAGCCGAGCAGCGACACCACGGTCAGCGGGGTGGCCGCGATCTGGGCGCCCTCGACGCTCCTGCTGAGGCTCGCGGTGACGGCCGCGAGCGCCGGCCAGGTGACGAACGCGGACAGCAGCCCGAGCAGGACGAGTTCGGGTCTCTCGGGCATCCCGATCCCGAGGGTCGCCCGGTAGGCGACGGTCAGGATCAGGCACTGGGTGAGACCGATCGCCACCGAGGGCAGCGCGGCACCCGCGAGGATCTCCAGGTCCCGCAGTTCCCCGGTGCGCAGCCGCTTGAGGACGAGTTCCTCCCGGCGCGCCGCGTACACGCTCACCAGGGAGCCGTAGACGGCGAAGAGGAGCGCGAAGCCGATGGAGGAGGGGAGCAGGACCGAGCCGATGGTGAGTCCGGTGCCTTTCAGGTGCATCGACCCGAGGTTCGAGCGGAGCATGAGCGGCATGACCATCGGGACGAGTACCGCGGTGGCGAGGGTCGCCCTGGTGCGGCTCAGCAGCGTGAGTTCGGCGCGTGCCAGTGCTCCGATCCGGCCGGCGGCCGTGGTCCCGGCCGTGCCGGTGCCGGTGGTGACCGCTGTTCCGCTCATGCCGCCGTTCCCTTCCCGCGTGCCTTCCGCGTGTCCGCGGTCGTCCTCGTCCCGTCCACGCCGTGCGCCGCCTCCCGCGAGATCCGCAGGAACGCCTCCTCCAGGGAGGCCGAGCGCACGTCGAGCCCCCGCAGTTCGACGCGGGCCCGCTCGGCCCACACCAGCAGGGCGGTGGCCGTCCGCTGGAGTTCGCCGGTCCGCAGCCGGATCGTCCGGCCCGACGCCTCGTGGCCGCTCACCCCGAGTTCCGGCAGTGGGGGCAGGTCGCCGGGGAGGTAGCCGTCGGGCAGTTCGAAGGAGACGTGCGACGGCTGGGAGGCGGTCACCTCGGCCGGGGTGCCGACGGCCGCGACGCGTCCTTCGTGCAGGATCGCCAGCCGGTCGGCGAGCGCCTCCGCCTCTTCCAGATAGTGGGTGGTCAGCAGGACCGTGGTCCCGTCGTCGCGCAGTTCGCGGACCAACTCCCAGGTGTTGCGGCGGCCTTCCACGTCGAGCCCGGTCGTGGGCTCGTCGAGGAAGAGGACCTCGGGGTCGCCGAGGAGCGCGAGCGCCAAATCCAGCCGCCGCTTCTCGCCGCCGGACAACTGCTTCACGCGGACGTCCGAGCGGTGCCCGAGCCCGACCCTGTCCAGGGCCTCTCCGGCGGGCCGGGCGCCGCTGGTGCACGCCGCCCACATCCGTGCGGTCTCGGCGGCCGTCAGCTCGGACGGGAAGCCGCCTTCCTGAAGCATCACGCCGATACGGGGCCGTACGGCGGCCCGGTCCGCGTACGGATCGTGTCCGAGGACGCGCACGCGCCCGGCGGCCGGGGGAGCCAGGCCCTCGATCAGTTCGACGGTGGAGGTCTTGCCCGCCCCGTTGGTGCCGAGGAGCGCGAAGATCTCACCGCGGCCCACGGAGAAGCTGACTCCGCGCACCGCCTCGAAATCCCTTTTGCCGCCCCCGTACACACGCCGCAGATCAGTGACCTCGATCACGTCGTCGTGCTCGCTCGTGTTCATGGAATCAGCGTCGGCGCGGACGGGGCCCGGCAGCAGTGCGCGTTGTCATCACTCGGCATGACAAATGTCAGACGCTTCGGCATCCCGTCGTGAGGACGTCGGCGCGCACGCGGATACCGCGCATGGGGATACGAGAAAGGCCCCGGTCGATGACCGGGGCCTTTACTTCGCTGAGCGGACGACCAGGTTCGAACTGGCGACCTCAACCTTGGCAAGGTTGCGCTCTACCAACTGAGCTACGTCCGCATTGCCTCCGACCGGCTTCCACCGATCGGCGCGAGCACCACCCTACCTGATCGGCAAGCGATCGGTGAGCGATGCAGAGCGGGTGACAGGAATTGCACACTGCGCCTTCCCCCTGGAAGGGGGATGTTCTGCTACTGAACTACACCCGCACGACCTTCGGGTTCCGACCTTTCGGCCTTGCCCTTCGGCGTGTTCCAGACTCTAGCCGATCGGGCGGGGGTCAGCGCAAGTCGGTTCTTCGGGGGTCCGGTGGAGGGGTCCGGGGGCACCTCGGCGGGGTGCCCGGCCCGGTCCGCGGCCGGGTGCCGGCTCAGTGCGACTCGGCGAACGCCTCGTAGACCTTCTTGGGGATCCGGCCGCGCGGCGGCACGTCCATCTTGTTGGAACGGGCCCAGGCGCGGACCGCCGCGGGATCGGGCGTCAACGCGGTGTGCGTGTACGCCTTCCCGGACTTCGACCGCTTGCGGCCGGCCTCGACGTACGGCTCGAGGGCCTTGCGCAGGCCCTCGGCGTTGACTCGATTGAGGTCGATCTCGTACGACTTGCCGTCGAGTCCGAAGGCGATCGTCTCCGCCGCTTCCGAGCCGTCGATGTCGTCAAAGAGAGTGACCACGACACGCTGCGCCACGAATATCGGTCCCTTCGTGCGACACCTTCGCGATCAACGGTCATGACGTGCGCTGACGTCACGGAGTTGTCGGAGAGATGTCGGCTGTCCGGCTGTTATCGAGCAAAGTATCGGCTATTGCCAATTCATTTGTACAGTGCCCGGCATTGCATTGTGAAGCCCGACTAAATCCCTCCGCGTGTCCGATGGCAATGGGCCCCTGCCGTTCTTCTGCGGTTTTTCCCAGGATTTTCCGTGCATGCCCCCGGGCTGATGCGTGATCGTGATCGGGGTCACGTAGGATTCTACGAATCTACGCGAGTAGAAATTTTGTACGGGTAGTCTGAAGGGACCTGCTCAGCACCACACACCGGGAGTGCCAGTGGCACGCGTCGTAGTCGACGTCATGCTCAAGCCGGAGATCCTCGACCCCCAGGGCCAGGCGGTGCAGCGTGCACTGCCGCGCCTCGGTTTCGAAGGTGTCTCCGACGTCCGTCAGGGAAAGCGATTCGAACTCGAAGTGGACGGGCCGGTGGACGACGCCGCGCTCGCCCGCATCCATGAACTGGCGGAATCCTTCCTCGCCAACACCGTGATCGAGGACTTCACCGTCAAGGTCGAGGAAGTCGCGGAGGCCGGAAAGTGACCGCTCGTATTGGAGTCGTCACCTTTCCGGGCAGCCTCGACGACCGCGACACGCAGCGCGCGATCAGGCTGGCCGGCGCCGAGCCCGTAGCCCTCTGGCACAAGGACAAGGACCTCAAGCAGGTCGACGCCGTCGTGCTGCCCGGCGGTTTCTCGTACGGCGACTATCTGCGGGCGGGTGCCATCTCGCGCTTCTCGCCGGTGATGGAGACCGTCATCGAGCAGGCGAAGTCCGGAATGCCGGTTCTCGGCATCTGCAACGGCTTCCAGGTCCTCACCGAGGCGCACCTTCTTCCCGGCGCGATGCTCGGCAACAACCACCTCCACTTCATCTGCCGCGACCAGAAGCTGCGGGTGGAGAACGCGGGGACCGCCTGGACCGCCGACTACGAGGCCGGCCAGGAGATCCACATCCCGCTGAAGAACATGGACGGGCGCTACGTCGCCGACGAGCACACGCTCGACATGCTGGAGGCCGAGGGCCGGGTCGCGTTCCGTTACGTGGACGTCAACCCGAACGGTTCGCTGCGCGACATCGCCGGCATCACGAACGAGGCGGGCAACGTCGTCGGTCTGATGCCGCACCCGGAGCACGCCGTCGAGCCCCTGGTCGGGTCCGGCCGCACCGACGGCCTCCCCTTCTTCACCTCGATCCTCAAGAAGCTGGTCAACGCATGAGCCGTACGCCTCTGGACACGGTCGAGCACGCGGCCGCGACCCCCGACGTCGAGCTGCCCTGGGCCGAACTGGGCCTGAAGAAGGACGAGTACGAGCGCGTCGTCGAGATCCTCGGCCGCCGCCCGACCGGCGCCGAGCTCGCCATGTACTCCGTCATGTGGTCCGAGCACTGCTCCTACAAGTCCTCGAAGGTCCACCTCCGCCAGTTCGGCGAGAAGGCCCCGCAGTCCGACGCGCTGCTCGTCGGCATCGGCGAGAACGCCGGTGTCGTCGACGTCGGCCAGGGCTACGCGGTCACCTTCAAGGTCGAGTCGCACAACCACCCGTCGTACGTCGAGCCCTACCAGGGCGCGGCCACCGGCGTCGGCGGCATCGTGCGCGACATCATCGCCATGGGCGCCCGCCCGGTCGCGGTCGTCGACCCGCTGCGCTTCGGCGCGGCCGACCACCCCGACACCAAGCGCGTCCTGCCGGGCGTCGTCGCGGGCATCGGCGGCTACGGCAACTGCCTGGGTCTGCCGAACATCGGCGGCGAGGTCGTCTTCGACGCCTGCTACCAGGGCAACCCGCTCGTCAACGCCGGTGCCATCGGCGTCATGCGGCACGAGGACATCCACCTCGCGAAGGCGTCCGGCACGGGCAACAAGGTCATCCTGTACGGGGCCCGCACGGGCGGCGACGGCATCGGCGGCGCGTCGATCCTCGCCTCGGAGACCTTCGACGACGCCAAGCCGTCGAAGCGTCCCGCCGTCCAGGTCGGCGACCCCTTCCAGGAGAAGCTCCTCATCGAGTGCACCCTGGAGGCATTCGCCGAGAAGCTGGTCGTCGGCATCCAGGACCTCGGCGCGGCCGGTCTGTCCTGCGCCACCAGCGAGCTGGCGTCCAACGGCTCCGGCGGCATGCGCGTCACCCTGGACGACGTACCCCTGCGGGACTCGACTCTCTCTCCCGAGGAAATCCTCATGAGCGAGTCGCAGGAACGCATGTGCGCGGTCGTCGAGCCGGAGAAGGTCGACCGGTTCCTGGAGATCTGCGACAAGTGGGACGTCATCGCCACCGTCATCGGTGAGGTCACCGACGGCGACCGCCTGGAGATCTTCTGGCACGGTGGCAAGATCGTCGACGTCGACCCGCGCACGGTCGCCCACGACGGCCCGGTCTACGAGCGCCCCTACGCACGCCCCGAGTGGCAGGACGCACTCCAGGCCGACGACGCGAACAAGCTGCCCCGCCCGGCGACGGGCGAGGAGCTGAAGGACCAGGTCCTGAGGCTCGTCTCCTCCCCGAACCAGGCCTCCAAGTCCTGGATCACCTCCCAGTACGACCACTTCGTGCAGGGCAACACGGTGCTGGCCCAGCCCGAGGACTCGGGCATGATCCGCATCGACGAGGAGACCGGGCTCGGCGTCGCCATCGCGACCGACGGCAACGGCCGCTACGCCAAGCTCGACCCGTACGCCGGTGCGCAGCTCGCCCTCTCCGAGGCCTACCGCAACGTCGCGACGACCGGTGCCAAGCCGCTCGCCGTCTCCGACTGCCTGAACTTCGGCTCGCCCGAGGACCCGGCCGTCATGTGGCAGTTCGCCGAGGCGATCCGCGGACTGGCCGACGCCTGCCAGCAGCTGGGCACCCCGGTGACCGGCGGCAACGTCTCGCTGTACAACCAGACCGGTGACGTCGCCATCCACCCGACTCCGGTCGTGGCGGTGCTGGGCGTCATCGACGACGTCGCCCGCCGCACCCCGGTCGCCTTCCAGGAAGAGGGCCAGCTCCTCTACCTGCTCGGCGACACCCGTGAGGAGTTCGGCGGCTCGGCCTGGTCGCAGGTCGTCCACGACCACCTCGGTGGTCTGCCGCCGAAGGTCGACCTGGAGCGCGAGCGGCTGCTCGCCGAGATCCTCATCTCGGCCTCCCGCGACGGCATGATCGACTCCGCGCACGACCTGTCCGACGGCGGTCTGGTCCAGGCCGTGGTCGAGTCGGCGCTGCAGGGCCGCAAGGGCGCGCGCCTGATCGTCCCCGACGGTCTCGACGCGTTCACGTTCCTCTTCTCGGAGTCGGCGGGCCGCGCGGTCGTCGCCGTCCCGCGCTCGGAGGAGCTCCGCTTCAACGACATGTGCGGTGCCCGGGGTCTGCCCGTCACCCGCATCGGTGTCGTCGACGGCGACGAGTCCGACGCCACGGCCGTCGTCGAGGTCCAGGGCGAGTTCACGCTCCCCCTGGCCGAGCTGCGTACGGCCCACGAGGGGACGATCCCGGCGCTGCTGGCGTAACCCGCCCGCCCCGCCGAGCCCGCGAAGGCCCCGCCCGTTCCGACGGGTGGGGCCTTCGTCACGCCGGGACAGGCTCGGTCTCCTGCGGTGCCCAGTGCGTTGCCCAAGGTCTGGAAGAAGCGGCCGCCCGTGGTGGCCCCGCCGAGCCGGTGGCGCGGGGCCCGGCCGACGCACCCGGCTCGCCGAACGGGCCTTCGCGCTGGTGGAACACGGGCTCACGCTGGTGGAACACCGGCTCACGGACTACGCCCGCCGCCCCTGACGATCCCCCACGGAGGCCGGGGCGCGCGCCGGTTCCCGGAGGGCTCCGCTCCGCTCGGCCCGGCGGGCAAGGCGCCGAGTCTCGGGGCCACGTGATCCGGACGAAAGGCTCTAGGCTCGCCGTATGACCCCAGCCCGCAAGCGCGCCCGCACCTATGACTCGGCCAAGATCCGCGCGGCGGTGCTCGCGCAGTTCGGGAACGTGCGGGAGGGCGTACGTGCCCTGAGCGAGGAGCAGTTGGCGCGGCCCGCGCGGCTCGGGGACTGGAGCGTGCGGGAGTTGGCCACGCACATCACGATGTCGCTCGACGTCGTGAGCCGGCACCTCGACCTGGCCGCGCCCGCCGCGAAGGAACTCGGGTTGCTGGAATGGCCGTTCGGGACGGCCTCCCGCTCCGGGAAGATCGCCGACGGCACGCGCGCACTCGCCGCCGCCCACCCCGACCTCGACGCGCTCTACGCCGGCGTCGGCGCGCGGATCACTGACCACCTGGCCACGGCCCCCGACGACCGGCTGCTCGGCGTGCCCGCCGGGGCGATGACCCTCGCCGACTACCTAGTCACCCGCACCGTCGAACTCGTCGTCCACACCGACGACCTGAACCGCGCCGCCGGTACCGACATCCCCCTCGACCGCCAGGCCCTCGCCGCCTGCACCCGGCTGCTCGCCGACGCGATCGCCGTGAAGGCACCCGGCGCGTCGACGGAGGTCCGGATCCCGCCGTACGCCGTCGTGCAGTGCGTGGAAGGGCCCCGGCACACCCGTGGCACCCCGCCGAACGTCGTCGAGACCGACCCGCTGACCTGGATCCGGCTCGCGACGGGCCGCACGGAATGGAAGGCCGCGCTGGACGAGGCGAAGGTCAGCGCGAGCGGCGAGCGCGCCGACCTCGGCGGCCTGCTCCCGCTGATGGGATAGCCCGCGCGCTGAAGGGACAGCCTGCGCGCTGATGGGACAGCCCGAACGCGCCACCCGCGCGGGCTTCCCGCCCCACGCCCGGGGGAACCGGTCGCCCGGCCCTCCCGTCACATCGGCATGGACAAGCAGCGAATGACCCTCGGTGTCCTGACCCTGCTGCCCCTCGCCGCCGCGTGCGGTGCCCAGACGGCGGGGAACGGTTCCGCCCGGACGGAGACGGCGCCGCTGACCGGCGTGCACTGGACGGTCGACAGCCTCACCGTGGGAGGAAAGACCACGCGGGCGCCCTCGGGGGCGTATCTGCGGATCGGGGACGACGGCCGCGTCAGCGGCAGCCTCGGCTGCAACGGGTTCGGCTCGAAGGCCGTCCTCACGGGTGACCGTGTCGACTTCGGCGAGCTCCGGACGACGGACATGGCCTGCGCGAAGGGCCCGATGGACTTCGAACGGAGCCTGGGCCGGACCTTCGCGGACAAGGGTCCGTTCACGGCGAAGGCCGAAGGCCGCCGGCTGACGCTCACCGCCGACAACGGCGACCGGATCGGCCTCGCCGAGGAGAAGGACGCACCCCTGCGGGGGACGAGGTGGACGGTCACGGCACTGGGGGACGACAACGTCTCCCAGCCGCTCCCGAAGGGGGCGAACGCGTACTTCGTCCTGCGCGAGGACGGCACCTTCGAGGCCCGGCTCGGCTGCAACCACGCCACCGGTCGGGCCACTGTCGGCGACGGACATATCACCCTCGGCCCGGCCCGGACGACCCGCATGATGTGCCAAGACTCACTCATGAGGACCGAGAAGACGCTGCTGGAGCTCTTCGACGGCAAGGTCACCTACACATTGGATCATCGTGGCATCGCGCTGACCAGCAAGAACGGCACGGTGGTCAGCGCGGTGGCCGACGAGTGATCCCAGCGGGGCCCGTATCGCCAATTCGGACCAGTGGTCGATCTCGCCTACACTCGGTGCCGTGCCACGTGGTGACGGTCGACTCAATCATGATCTGCTCCCCGGTGAGAAAGGCCCCCAGGACGCTTGTGGCGTCTTCGGTGTCTGGGCTCCGGGCGAAGAGGTCGCCAAGCTCACTTACTTCGGGCTCTACGCCCTCCAGCATCGGGGTCAGGAATCCGCGGGAATCGCGGTCAGCAACGGCTCCCAGATCCTCGTCTTCAAGGACATGGGCCTCGTGTCCCAGGTCTTCGACGAGACCTCGCTCGGTTCGCTCCAGGGTCATATCGCGGTCGGTCACGCCCGCTACTCGACCACCGGTGCCTCCGTGTGGGAGAACGCCCAGCCGACGTTCCGTGCCACCGCGCACGGTTCCATCGCGCTCGGCCACAACGGCAACCTCGTCAACACGGCGCAGCTCGCCGAGATGGTCGCCGACCTGCCCAAGCAGGAAGGCCGCACCACTCGTGTGGCGGCCACCAACGACACCGACCTGCTCACCGCGCTCCTCGCGGCCCAGGTCGACGACGACGGCAAGCCGCTGACCATAGAAGAGGCCTCCACCAAGGTCCTCCCGCAGGTCATGGGCGCCTTCTCGCTCGTCTTCATGAACGAGCACACCCTGTACGCCGCCCGTGACCCGCAGGGCATCCGCCCGCTGGTCCTCGGTCGCCTGGAGCGCGGCTGGGTGGTGGCCTCCGAGTCCGCGGCCCTCGACATCTGCGGCGCCAGCTATGTGCGCGAGATCGAGCCGGGCGAGTTCGTCGCCATCGACGAGAACGGTCTGCGGACCTCGCGATTCGCGGAAGCGAAGCCCAAGGGCTGCATCTTCGAGTACGTCTACCTGGCCCGTCCCGACACGGACATCGCAGGCCGGAACGTGTACCTCTCGCGCGTCGAGATGGGCCGCAAACTCGCCAAGGAAGCCCCTGTGGAGGCCGACCTGGTGATAGCGACCCCGGAGTCCGGGACGCCCGCCGCGATCGGTTACGCGGAGGCCTCCGGCATCCCGTTCGGCGCCGGCCTGGTCAAGAACGCCTATGTCGGCCGGACCTTCATCCAGCCCTCGCAGACGATCCGCCAGCTCGGAATCCGCCTGAAGCTGAATCCGCTCAAGGAAGTCATCAAGGGCAAGCGTCTGGTCGTCGTGGACGACTCGATCGTGCGCGGCAACACCCAGCGCGCCCTGGTCCGGATGCTCCGCGAGGCGGGTGCGGCCGAGGTCCACATCCGGATCTCCTCCCCGCCCGTGAAGTGGCCCTGCTTCTTCGGCATCGACTTCGCGACCCGCGCCGAGCTGATCGCGAACGGCATGACCGTCGAGGAGATCGGCACCTCGCTCGGCGCCGACTCGCTCTCGTACATCTCGCTCGACGGGATGATCGAGGCCACGACGATCGACAAGCCGAATCTGTGCCGCGCCTGCTTCGACGGCGAGTACCCGATGGAGCTTCCCGACCCCGAACTGCTCGGCAAGCAGCTCCTGGAGACCGAGCTGGCCGCGGGTCCCGCAGCCACGGCCGCGGCTGACGCCATCCGTCGCCCGTAGCGCCGCAGAGCCCCGTTTCACCAACCGAAAGATCCCAGGCAATGTCTTCTGTGTCTGATCAGTCCCCTGCGGCGACGGGCAGTGCCTCCGGCGCGTCCTACGCGGCTGCCGGAGTCGACATCGAGGCGGGCGACCGCGCCGTAGAGCTGATGAAGGAGTGGGTGAAGAAGACGCAGCGCCCGGAGGTCCTGGGCGGCCTCGGCGGCTTCGCCGGTCTCTTCGACGCCTCGGCCCTCAAGCGTTTCGAGCGCCCGCTGCTCGCCTCCGCCACCGACGGCGTGGGCACCAAGGTCGACATCGCCCGGCAGCTCGGCGTGTACGACACCATCGGCCACGACCTCGTGGCGATGGTCATGGACGACATCGTGGTGTGCGGCGCCGAGCCGCTCTTCATGACCGACTACATCTGTGTGGGCAAGGTCCACCCGGAGCGGGTCGCGGCCATCGTGAAGGGCATCGCCGAAGGCTGTGTCCTCGCGGGCTGCGCCCTGGTGGGCGGCGAGACGGCCGAACACCCCGGTCTGCTCGGCCCGGACGACTTCGATGTCGCGGGCGCCGGCACCGGCGTGGTCGAGGCCGATCAGCTGCTCGGCCCGGATCGCATCCGTACGGGTGACGCGGTCATCGCCATGGCGGCCTCCGGTCTTCACTCGAACGGGTACTCGCTCGTCCGGCACGTCCTCTTCGACCGGGCGAATCTGCGCCTGGACCAGCACATCGAGGAGTTCGGCCGCACGCTCGGCGAGGAGCTCCTGGAGCCCACCAAGATCTACTCGCTGGACTGTCTGACGCTGACGAAGAGCACCCAGGTGCACGCCTTCAGCCACATCACCGGCGGCGGTCTCGCGGCCAACCTGGCCCGCGTGATCCCGGACGGCCTGCACGCCGTGGTCGACCGCGGGACCTGGACCCCGGCACCGGTCTTCGACCTGGTCGGCAGGACCGGCGATGTCGAGCGTCTGGAGCTGGAGAAGACGCTGAACATGGGCGTCGGCATGATGGCGATCGTCCCCGAGGAGTCGGCCGAGGTCGCCCTCGCCGTCCTCGCGGACCGCGGAGTGGACGCCTGGGTCGCCGGTGAGATCACCGAGCGCGGGGACCACACGACGGGCGCTGAGCTCATCGGCGACTACGCGAGCTGAAGCGGGCGACGGGAGCCGAGGCCGGCGGTCACGCGGGCCGAAGCTCCCGAAGCAGCACGAAACCCGGTCCGGCGCTGAGGCCCCGGACCGGGTGAGGTGCAGTCGCTACGAGAAAGCCGCCAGGCGGAATCTGCCAGAAACCCACGCCAGGAGATCCGCTACGAGAAGAGATCGCGGAAACTGCGAGGGACGCTGTTGCGTCAAGCGCCGCGACGTTGCGACTGAGGCCCGGACTGGTCGTCCTCGTCCTCGTCGTCGTCGTTGTAGAGATCCGCGTACTGTGCGTACGGGTCGTCTTCCTCGTCGTCGTCCTCGAACGGCTCGCCATTAGGCGGCTGGTTCGAAGTCGAAGCGCCCAGCTCATTGGCCAGACGCGAGAGGTCAGTCCCGCCGCTGCTGTACTTCAGCTGGCGGGCGACCTTCGTCTGCTTGGCCTTTGCCCGGCCGCGCCCCATGGCTCGACCCCCTCGGATACGGGGCTCGACGGCCCCAGAGTCTTGACACGCGTTCATGATCTGGAACGGACTCTCCGTGGAGAGACCGGTCCGTAGGGCTTCCACGGTACCTGAGCCCACGCCCATACGGTACGTCGCCCGCAGCACGCGCCTACACCCAGAACCCGCGAGGTGCCCTGTCCTCGCTGGTCAACCGCGATTTTAACCTCTTCTTGGCGCCCGACCCGCCGACGGACGTGAGAGTTCTCTCCCAACCGACCGCCGACGGGTCCCTGACAAGCACCTATGGCCTCGGCAGGCGTCAGTGACGCCGTGCCTCCGCCATCCGCTGCTCGGCGATCCGGTCGGCCGCCGCGGCCGGCGGGATCCCGTCCTGCTTCGCACGTGCGAATATGGCCAGCGTGGTGTCGAAGATCCTCGCGGCCTTCGCCTTGCACCGGTCGAAGTCGAAGCCGTGGAGCTCGTCGGCGACCTGGATGACACCGCCCGCGTTCACGACGTAGTCGGGGGCGTACAGGATCCCGCGGTCCGCGAGGTCCTTCTCCACGCCCGGGTGCGCGAGCTGGTTGTTGGCCGCGCCGCACACGATCCGTGCCGTGAGCACCGGCACGGTGTCGTCGTCGAGCGCGCCGCCCAGCGCGCAGGGGGCGTAGATGTCCAGGCCCTCGGTGCGGATGAGCGTCTCGGTGTCCGCGACGGCGGTGACACCCGAGGGGTGCCGGTCCAGGATCCGGCGCACGGACTCGGCCCGCACATCCGTGATCACGACCTCGGCGCCGTCCTCGCGCAGGTGGTCGACCAGGTGGTGGCCCACCTTGCCGACGCCGGCGACGCCGACCTTGCGGCCGCGCAGCGTCGGGTCGCCCCACAGGTGCTGTGCGGAGGCTCGCATGCCCTGGAAGACACCGAAGGCGGTCAGGACCGACGAGTCGCCCGCGCCGCCGTTCTCCGGGGAGCGTCCGGTCGTCCACCGGCACTCACGCGCCACGACGTCCATGTCGGCGACATAGGTGCCGACGTCGCACGCGGTGACGTACCGGCCGCCGAGCGAGGCGACGAACCGGCCGTAGGCGAGGAGCAGCTCCTCGGACTTGATCTGCTCGGGGTCGCCGATGATGACGGCCTTGCCACCGCCGTGGTCGAGCCCGGCCAGGGCGTTCTTGTACGACATCCCGCGCGCGAGGTTGAGGGCGTCGGCGACGGCCTCCTGCTCGCTCGCGTACGGGTAGAAGCGCGTGCCGCCGAGGGCGGGGCCCAGGGCGGTGGAGTGGATGGCGATGACGGCCTTGAGGCCGCTGGCGCGGTCCTGGCAGAGCACGACTTGCTCATGACCGCCCTGATCCGAGTGGAACAGGGTGTGCAGTACATCAGCAGGCGCGCCGGTTACGTCGGTCACTGTGGTGACTCCCAGGTAAAAAGCGGCGGTTGGGTGCGGTGCCCGTGCGGATGGCGGGCTCCGTGGGAATGAGACTAGAGCCTGCGCCGACCCGCCCTCGGCGCAGTGGTCAGGATCACCTACGGGCGGGGTACGGCCATGGTTCGATTTGCATAGATTTCTCTTCAGGTTCCGAGTGGTTCTCGCTGGTTTTCCCTGTGGTGGACGGGGGAGGGAGCAGGCGTGCCGAAGGTGTCCGCGTTGATCGTCCCGTACACGTCGTATCTGCGGGTGTACGAGCCGCTCGCCGCGTTCCCCGAGTCCGAGCGCGCCCACTGGACGCGCTACGCCCGGCGCCCCGAGCGCCCCTCCTACCAGGACGAACTGCGCCGCTCGCTGGCCGATCTGCTGCCCACCCCGCCGATCCCCGTGCCGGTGCACGAGAGCGGCGACGCGTTCGTCGCCGAGGTCGACGGGGTGGTGTGCGTCTGCCCCTGGCGCACCCGGCTGCGCGGCTGGCAGGCGCTGGACGAGCTGGGCGAGGAGCTTCCCGTGTCCGTCCTGGACGCGGTGCTGCCGCCGCTGGTGCGCCGTCAGGCCGCCCTCGACTACGAGCGCTGGCTGGCGCGCAACCCCGACGCCCGCCCGTGGATCCGCACCTCGACCTGGCAGGTGCCGCTGAACTGGTTCGTGCTCGTCACCGACGAGGAGCGGGAGTACGAGAAGGGGACGGGCCCGGGCGGGACCGCGCCGCTGCTGCGCTACCGGACGCCGATGGTGCAGGCACGGCGGCGCACGGCGCGGGCCCTGCGGACGCTCAGGGACGCGCTGGACGAAGGGCCGCTCATCGAGGGCCTGGTGGACGTGGGGCGCTGGCTGGAGGAGTTCCATCCGCGCTCGCTGGTCGAGCTGGACTACGGCGGGCTCGTGCACACGCTGCCGGCCGCTCAGCTGGAGGACGACCACTCCGCCGCGGACGTGGCCGAGGGGATCGAGGCGCTGCGCACCGGGGACGGGTCGACCGCGGGCGAGGCGTACGGCCGGCTGGTGGAGCGCTGGCGGTCCGTCAGGGACCGGCGCTCGTCGAACTGAGGCCGGCGCGGGCGGTCCCGGGCGGGCGGTACCGGCGTGGTCCGTGCGCGGGAGCCTGACTGGGCGGGAGCGCTCTCAAGGCGCCCGCTCCGGTGTGACCTGCCTCTCACAGGTTTGGGGTCGAACTCGCGTATGGTCCTCACACGCTGAAGAACCCTCACGTCCAGGACGTAGGCCCCGATCCGGGCGTATGCGTCAACGGGTGTCAAGCGTGACGGACGGCACTTACCCGGCTCTTGCATCGCTTCCCCCTCCTCGTGTCAAAATAGGACAAGGAGTCCGGGGGAGGACTCCCTCCGCCCGCTTTTGGGGGGGAATCTCGGCATTGCACGCTTTTAGGGCGTCTGGTGACTGCTGATCGCCCTGTGACTGATCGTCACAGTGGCGTGACTGTCCGCTATGGCATGGTCCATCGGCTTCCGTCGCTGATGAACACCTGGGAGGGCAATTCCATCGGTTTGGCCGACGCGGCTGGACGGATGGTGTAGTTGTAGTGCCGAGGACAAGCCGTTCGTCCTATAACCGACTCGACTCGCGTCCGCCATTTCGGGCAACGCGGGTCAAGGTGCAGAATTTAGAGGAAAGAACCGAGAAGGTTCGGTTCTCCCGAGGAGGCCGCTCATGACCGCTCGCACCCCTGATGCCGAGCCGCTGCTGACCCCCGCTGAGGTCGCCACGATGTTCCGCGTCGACCCCAAGACGGTCACGCGGTGGGCGAAGGCCGGCAAGCTCACGTCCATCCGCACGCTCGGAGGACACCGTCGTTACCGCGAGGCTGAGGTCCGCGCACTGCTCGCGGGTATCCCGCAGCAGCGCAGTGAAGCCTGAGTCATCGCATAACCGGACAAGTCAACGGATCCCCCAACCCGTCGAGGCGTCCACACCACAGCTCCAAGCGACGCGGGTTCTGCCCCAACAGAGCTCACGCCCAAGCGTTTTTGCCAGATGAACAGGGTGCGTCGTAGATCGCGCTGGACTCCGCCGGGTCCAGCGCGATTTTTTTTGTGCGTTCCACGCGCCTGGACGGCCGGTCTGTGAGCGGCCTTGTCGAAGTCTGGGGGTGGGTGTCGGATCGGCTGTGGATGCCTCCGGTGAGGGGTGCAATTGCACATATTAAATTGACTGGTTGTAGGAGGGGGGTAAGTTCCACACTTCTGAAAACATATGCGGTGACTCCCGTCACATGCCACAGTCCTTGTCCCCTGAGAGTCCTCTGCGCTAGGGGAGTTGGGGTCGTGAGGGGGTGTGTCGGGCAGACGCCCGCGTCGGGCGTCGGGCGTCGGTCGCGGGAGCGGGCCCCGGTCACGCCGTCGAGGGGCTTTCGTCCTCCGGAGTGCTCTCGGGGTCCTGCTCGTCGTTCGGGACGGCTTCCATGGCCAGGCGCGCGAGCTGATGGCAGATCGGGCAGTGCCGCGTCAGATGGCGGTACCCGGAGGCGGCCGCCAGGTGGGCTCGGAGCAGAGCCCGGGTCTCGTGGCGAGCGGACACCGCCATACGCACCTCCAGGGGGCCGGCAGGGCGAGGGCCCTGGATTCCGGGGTACCGGCGGAATGTGACGCCGTCAAGGGACGGGGGCGCGCCGCGAGGGAGCACCCCAGGGCCCAGTGGCCGGACGCGGACCGGTACGCGCAGGCGAACAGGCGACCCGGACACCGGCGTACGGGCGGATCGGGCCGGCGCAGGGGCAGTGCGGGCCGGCGCAGGGCCGGACCGGGCGTCGTGCGGGCCGATCGGGTGCCGAGACGCGGGCGGACCGGGAGCGGACGGGAAGCGGACCGGGAGCGGGCACGCGAAAAGGCCCGGAGCCGAAGCTCCGGGCCTTTCCTCATGCGGTCCTGACGGGATTTGAACCCGCGGCCTCCACCTTGACAGGGTGGCGAGCACTCCAAACTGCTCCACAGGACCTTGTTTCGCAGCGACTTGTTCTTGCGCTGTGCTGCGAAATGAGACTGTACATGAGCTCAGGCCCGGGGTCGAACTCACCGCACGTGCGGGCGCCGTTACGGGACGGCGGCGTCGATCGCCTTCACGATCCGCTTGTCGGAGACCGGGTACGCCGTGCCCAGCGCGTGGGCGAAGTAGCTGACCCGGAGCTCCTCGATCATCCAGCGGATGTCCAGGACCGACGAGGGCACCGGCCGGCCCTGGGGAAGCTGCTCCAGGAGCCAGGCGTACTCGTCCTGCATCTCGTGGACCTTCTCCATGCGGCTGGTGTCCCGCTGGACACCGGTCGGCATCTGCTGGAGACGGCGGTCCGCGGCGACCAGATAGCGCATCAGGTCCGGCAGCCGCCGCAGTCCCGTCGCCGTGACGAAACCGGGCTTCACAAGGGCGTCCAGCTGCCCGCGTACGTCCGCCAGGTTCGCGAGCAGGGTCGGGCTCCTGACGCCCTTCAGACGGCGCTCACAGGCCTGCCAGGCGGCGAGCACCTGCTGCACCTGCCCGACCGTGCGCACGGTCGTGTCGACGATCTCGGCGCGCACCTTGTCGTACAGCTTCCGGTAGGACTCCTCGTCCCACGCCGGTCCGCCGAAGTCCGCGATCAGCTTGTCCGCCGCGGCCATCGCGCAGTCGTCGAAGAGCGCCTGGACCGAGCCGTGCGGGTTCGCGGACAGGGCGAGCTTCTGGGCGTTGGTGAGCTTGTCCGAGGCGAACTTGCCCGGGTTCACCGGGATGTTCCGCAGGATCAGCCGGCGGGTGCCCTTCCACATGGCCTCGGCCTGCTCGGCCTCCGTGTCGAAGAGCCGCACGGAGACGGTGTTCGCCGCCGCTCCGTCGTCGACCAGCGCCGGGTACGCCTTCACCGGCTGGCCGGCCCGGCGCGTCTCGAAGACCCGCCGGAGCGAGCCGATCGTCCAGTCCGTCAGCCCCGAGCGTTCCAGGGACTCGCCGCCCTCGCGCTCCGCCGTCGCCGCAGCGGCCTGCGAGATCGCCTGACGCGCCTTCGGCTTCAGCCGGACCTTCAGGACCTCCAGGTCCTTGTCCTCGGCGAGCTTGCGGCGCCGCTCGTCGACGATCCGGAAAGTGATCTTCAGATGCTCGGGGAGCCGTGACCAGTCGAAGTCGTCGGCCGTCAGCGGCACTCCGACCATGCGCTTGAGCTCGCGCGCCATCGTCAGCGTCAGCGGCTCCTGGAGCGGTACCGCCCGCTCCAGGAACTTCTGGGCGAAGTTGGGCGCGGGGACGTAGTTCCGCCGGATCGGCTTCGGGAGGGAACGGATCAGCTCCGTCACCACTTCCTCCCGCAGCCCCGGGATCTGCCAGTCGAAGCCCTCGTCCGTGACCTGGTTCAGGACCTGGAGCGGGACGTGGACGGTCACGCCGTCCGCGTCCGCGCCCGGCTCGAACTGGTAGGTCACCCGGAACTTCAGCCGCCCCTGGAGCCAGGAGTCGGGGTAGTCGTCCTTGGAGACCGCCCCGGCCCGGTCGTTGATGAGCATCGAGCGCTCGAAGTCGAGGAGCTCGGGCTCCTCATGGCGCTTGTGCTTCCACCAGGAGTCGAAGTGCGCCCCGGACACGACGTGTTCGGGGACCCGCTGGTCGTAGAAGTCGTACAGGGTCTCGTCGTCGACCAGGATGTCCCGGCGGCGGGCACGGTGCTCCAGCTCCTCGACCTCGGTGAGGAGCTTGCGGTTGTCGGCGAAGAACTTGTGGTGCGTACGCCAGTCGCCCTCGACGAGGGCGTTGCGGATGAACAGCTCCCGGCTGGCCTCCGGGTCGATCCGCCCGTAGTTCACCTTCCGCTGCGCGACGATCGGCACGCCGTACAGCGTGACCTTCTCGTACGCCATCACGGCGGCCTGGTCCTTCTCCCAGTGCGGTTCGCTGTACGTCCGCTTGAGGAGATGGCCGGCCAGTGGTTCGACCCACTCCGGCTCGATGCGGGCGTTGACGCGCGCCCAGAGCCGTGAGGTCTCGACGAGCTCGGCCGACATCACGAAACGCGGGGGCTTCTTGAAGAGCGCCGAACCCGGGAAGATCGCGAACTTGGCGCTGCGCGCGCCCAGGTACTCGTTCTTCCCCGTGCTCTTCCCGCTCTCCCCGCCGGTCTCCTTCACGTCCTTCATGCCGACGTGCGAGAGCAGACCGGCGAGCAGGGACACATGGACGCTCTGCTCGGGCGCGTCCTCCTCGTTCAGATGGATGCCCATCTGCTTGGCGACGGTCCGCAGCTGGCTGTAGATGTCCTGCCACTCGCGGATGCGCAGGAAGTTCAGGTACTCCTGCTTGCACATCCGGCGGAACGCGGAGGAGCCGCGCTCCTTCTGCTGCTCGCGGAGGTAGCGCCACAGGTTGAGGAAGGCCAGGAAGTCGGAGGTCTCGTCCTTGAAGCGGGCGTGCTGCTGGTCGGCCTGCGCCTGCTTCTCGGACGGCCGCTCGCGCGGGTCCTGGATGGAGAGCGCGGCCGCGATCACCATGACCTCGCGGGCGCAGCCGTTCTTGTCGGCCTCCAGGACCATCCGGGCGAGCCGGGGGTCGACGGGCAGCTGGGCGAGCTTGCGGCCGGTCGGCGTGAGCCGCTTGCGGGCGTCCTTCTCGGCCGGGTCCAGCGCGTTCAGTTCCTGGAGGAGCTGGACGCCGTCGCGGATGTTGCGGTGGTCCGGCGGGTCGATGAAGGGGAACTTCTCGATGTCGCCGAGTCCGGCCGCGGTCATCTGGAGGATGACGGAGGCGAGGTTCGTACGGAGGATCTCGGCGTCGGTGAACTCCGGGCGGGCCAGGAAGTCGTCCTCGGAGTACAGCCGGATGCAGATGCCGTCGGACGTACGGCCGCAGCGGCCCTTGCGCTGGTTGGCGCTGGCCTGCGAGACCGGCTCGATGGGCAGCCGCTGCACCTTCGTGCGGTGGCTGTACCGGGAGATGCGCGCCGTGCCCGGGTCGATGACGTACTTGATGCCCGGGACGGTCAGCGAGGTCTCGGCGACGTTGGTCGCCAGAACGATCCTGCGCCCGGTGTGCGCCTGGAAGACCCGGTGCTGCTCGGCGTGCGAGAGCCGGGCGTACAGCGGCAGGACTTCGGTGAAGCGGTAGTTCTTCTTCGTCAGCGCGTCGGCCGTGTCGCGGATCTCGCGCTCTCCCGACAGGAAGACGAGGATGTCGCCCTTGCCCTCGGCCTGGAGCTCCTCGACGGCGTCGCAGATCGCGGTGATCTGGTCGCGGTCGGAGTCTTCAGAGTCCTCCTCCAGGAGCGGGCGGTAGCGCACCTCCACGGGATACGTCCGTCCGCTGACCTCGACGATCGGGGCGTCCCCGAAGTGCCGGGAGAAACGCTCCGGGTCGATGGTCGCTGAGGTGATCACGACCTTCAGGTCGGGCCGCTTGGGCAGCAGCTGGGCGAGGTAGCCGAGCAGGAAGTCGATGTTGAGGGACCGCTCGTGGGCCTCGTCGATGATGATCGTGTCGTACGCGCGCAGCTCGCGGTCCGTCTGGATCTCGGCGAGCAGGATGCCGTCCGTCATGAGCTTGACGAAGGTGGCGTCCGGATTCACCTGGTCGGTGAAGCGGACCTTCCAGCCGACGGCCTCGCCGAGCGGCGTGTCCAGCTCGTCGGCCACCCGCTCGGCGACCGTACGGGCGGCGATACGACGGGGCTGGGTGTGCCCGATCATGCCGCGGACGCCCCGGCCCAGCTCCATGCAGATCTTCGGGATCTGCGTGGTCTTGCCGGACCCGGTCTCACCGGCGACGATCACGACCTGGTGATCACGGATGGCGTCCGCGATCACGTCCTTCTTCTGGCTGACCGGCAGCTGCTCGGGATACGTGATGGCGGGTACGCGGGCGCGGCGCGCGGCCATGCGGACCTCGCCCTGGGTGACCTCCGCCTCGATCTCGGCGAAGACGGCGGAGCGGGCCTCGGGCTTGCGGATCTTGCGCGCGCCTTCGAGCCTGCGCCCGAGCCGGTGCGCGTCGCGCAGGGACAGCTGGGCCAGACGGGCGGCGAGATCGCCGAGGGCGGGGGCGGGGTGCGTAGACATACGCGGTCCAGGATCTCATCCCGGGGAAATCCGTGGCGAACCCTTTTGCCACGGCTTCGGGGACGGGGGTGTCAGGGAGCGCGCTGTGCCGGCGGCGCGGGCGCGTCGGCGGCGGGCGTGGCGGGCACGGGGGTACCGGCGTCGGGCACGGGGGCCTTGGCCGGGGTGTGCGCGGGCTCCCGCCGGGACGCCGATCCCAGGGCGATGGACCGGGCGGTGTTGGAGATGGCCTTGATGCCCAGGTAGGCCGTGGTCATGCTGCTCACCGCGGTGAACGCGGCGGTGAGCACACCGACGATCACGGCCTTGTCGCCGTCGAACCGCCAGACACCGAAGATCGCGACGCCGGCGATGGCGAGATTGCTCATGACGACCGCGATCAGCCCGTACCGGGCCCGGTCCTTCTCCAGCTCGGTGTCCCGCATCGCCGCGGTCTCGTCCCGGCTCATGTCATCCCCCCGAAGAACTGATCGATCAGCCAGAGAAGCTAGCGTCGACCGGGTGCGGTGCCAAGCGGACCGCCGCTTACCGGTCACGCCCGTCCCGGTGTGCGACGAGGGGCGGACCCTTCCGGATCCGCCCCTCCTCAGCCGTCCGCACGGGTGTCATCGCACGTCGACGTAGTCCTCCGTGCCCTCGCCCACGAAGTGCTTGCTGTCGGGGTACGAGAAGACGGGCACCCAGGTGCCGTCCTGCTGGGCCTTGAATCCCTTGCTGAAGGATCCGTTCGACGCCGTGGTGACGGTCGACATCAGGTACCAGGTCGTCTTGCCCTTGGGCCGGAAGAGGATCTGCACCTTCTTGGCGCCGTACGCCTTCCAGGTGGTGCTGCCCGCCGCGCGCTCCTGGAGCACGCCCTTCACGGTGATCGTCCGGCCTTTGGTGACGGGCTCGGGGGACGCGTTGGCGTCCTTGATCCGGGTGAGGGCGCGGTTCCTGCGCAGGCTGCTGCTGACGCCGCCCTTGATGTCCTTGGTGGTGGAGCCGGCGTAGTGCAGCCGCCAGTAGCCGTCCGTGTAGCCGGGCAGCCGCTCGACGATGAACTGCGAGCTGTTGGTGGTCTGCACCGTCTTCTTGGTGCTCCAGCCGGTCGTGCCGTTGGCCGAGTACTGGATGTCGACGGCGATCCGGTCGTTGGTGTCCCGCCCGACCAGGTCGACGCTGCCGGTGACCTCCAGCCGCGCGTACTCGTCCAGTCGCGCCGTGAACTCGGTGAACTTCGTCGTGGCGGTGACCGCGACGGTGACGTCGGCGGTCGAGGTGCGCTGGATGAAGGGGTTGTACGGGTACGACTGGAAGGCCACCTCGTAGATGCTCTTGCTGCCGTACGGGTGCTTCACGAAGGAGAAGCGGCCGTTCGCGTCGGTGGTCGACGCGGTGGGACTGCAGGTGGTGCAGTCCTTGTAGTCCATCTCCAGCGGGCTGCCGGAGAGCGGCTTCCATTCCGTGCCGCTCTGGTACTGGAGCGTGCCGGTGACGTTGATCTTGTCGCCCGCGGTGACGTGGTAGCTGCTCTTGTCGAGGACGATCCGGGTAGGCGCGGCCTTCGGCCTGACGTCGACCCAGGGGCTGGCGGCGAAGCCCAGGTCGCCCCTGTACTGGGCGGAGGTCCAGCCGCCCGCCGTCGTCTCATGGGAGGCGGAGAAGTGGCCGGTGTCGTCCGTGACGGCGGTCGTGTCGATGTTCTCGTCGAACGTGAGGTCGACGGTGGCACCGGGCAGCGGCACCGTTTCGCGGGTGCTGGGGTCGCGGACGACCATGTCGCCGGCGGCCGTGACCGTCTTGTGTTCGATGTCCGGTTCGGTCGGCGTGACGGCGAAACCGGTGATGACGGGCTGCTTCTGGTACCGCAGAGTGCCGGCGTTCTGCTGGACGGTGGTCTCGCCCGAGGAGCCCGTGGCCTCGATGTCGACCGTGTAGTCGCCCAGGGTGTCCAGATGGATGGGCCGGGAGGCCCAGGTGCTGTCCCCTGAGCTGTAGTCGTACCTGTGGGTGAAGTCGGTGATCGTGGCCACGGGCGCGTCCGACGCGCTGCCGCCGACCGGGCGGAGCCTGGCCGTGATCCTGTCGACCGAGCCGCTGTACCTCAGGCGGACGTCCAGGACCGACCAGTCGGCCTGGTCGCTGTACGCGTCCTTGACGTTCGGCCCCGCGGCGTGGGCCGTGCCGGGTATTGCGAAGGTGCCGACCAGGACGGCACCGGCCGTCACCAGTCCTCTGGCGATATGTCTCAAGAACCCCCCTAAGGTCCCCGTGAGCGACGAAAACCCCCTCCGATTGACCCGGAGGGGGTTTTCGTTCTTGTGGCTGGGGCCGGGGTCGAACCGGCGACCTATCGCTTTTCAGGCGATCGCTCGTACCAACTGAGCTACCCAGCCACGAGGCTTCCGAAGAAACCTCAGCGGTCCTGACGGGATTTGAACCCGCGGCCTCCACCTTGACAGGGTGGCGAGCACTCCAAACTGCTCCACAGGACCAAGCTATTTTGCGTGCGACGTGTAACCAGTGTCCCACACGGTGTTGCGTACCCCCAACGGGATTCGAACCCGTGCTACCGCCTTGAAAGGGCGGCGTCCTAGGCCGCTAGACGATGAGGGCGAGCCAGTACCGCTCTGCTTCGTCTTCGCGTTCCCGAAGGGACGTGAGAAGCATGTGACTCCGCTTTCCCCCGAGGGGTTCCGCTTCTCCTTCACTTCGACAGAAGCTCTGGACGGTCAAGCCCTGACCGGCGCCCTTGGGCACGAACAGACTGTACTACGTGGTCTGGACGCGGACCAAACCAGATAGGGAGGCGGGGCTCAGGGCCGGTTCCCTTCGGGGAGATGGCGGCTGATCTCGGCCGTCGTGAGGCCGAGACCGCCGAGTTTGATCTCGTCCCAGGCCTGGAGGCGGCGGGTGTCCCGGTCGAAGTAGAGGACCGATGCCTCGATCGGGTCCGGGTACCGTCCCTCGACGGCGCGCAGCCCGCTGCCGCCCGTGGAGCCCTCGACGCGCAGCCGGGTGCCGTACTTCATGACCTCCATCCCCTCGTGGTGCAGATGACCGGCGAGCACCAGGGGCACCTCACCGTCCGTCCCGCGGGCGGCGAGCGGTTCGTGGGCGACGGCGATGTCGGCCGGGGTGCCCGCGGCGCGCTGGTCGCGCAGGGCCGAGGCCAGGCGGGCGCCCGCCAGGCCCTCCGCCGCGTCGCCGCCCGTCGCGACCGCGCGGTCCGGGGTGAACTGGGGGTCGCCGATGCCGGCGAAGCGCAGGCCCGCGACCGTGACCGCCCGGCCGTCGTCCAGGACGTGCACGTTCTTCAGGCGTTCGAGGTAGCGCTGCGTCTCACGCGAGTCGTGGTTGCCGCGGACCCAGACGTACGGGGCGCCCAGGTCCGGGATCGGGTCCAGGAAACCGTTCTCGGCCGCCGAGCCGTGGTCCATGGTGTCGCCGGAGTCGACGATCACGTCGATCGCGTACTGCTCCACGAGCGAGGCGATGATCTTCCAGCTCGCCGGGTTCAGATGGATGTCGGAGACGTGCAGCACCCGGATCGTGGTCGGGTCGGGCTGGTAGACCGGGAGGGTGGACGTGACGTCGTACAGCTTCGTCACGTTCGTCACCAGGCGCGCCAGCTCCTTCTGGTAGACGTCGAATTCGCTGACGATGTTGCGGGCGTCGCCGACCAGGGACGGTGCGGAGGCGAGGAGCCCCGAGTACTTCGGCTCCAGGACCGATTCGGGCTTCCAGGTGGCGAAGGCGGTAGCCCCCGAGGCGGCCAGCAGACCGAGGGCGAGTCCGCCGGCGGCGAGGGCCCGGCGCGGGCGGCGGTAGACCGCGAGGCCGAGGGCGGCGGCGCCGGAGACCACGGCTATGCAGGAGCGGACGGCCAGGTCGAGGGTGCCGTGCTCGACGTCCCGTACGACCTCGTCCTGGAGTCCGGCGAGGCGCTCCGGGTGCTCGACGAGGGCCTGGGAGCGCTCAGGGTCGAGCCGGTCCACATCCACGTCCAGGCGCAGCGGGGCCTCGTGGCTGCGCAGCTCCAGCGCCCCGAGAGGGGAGATGTTGATCTTTGTGCCGCCGGTGAGGGAGGGGCGCAGGGTCATGGTGGTGTTCATGGGGCCGACCGGGACGCGGACGTCGCCCACGGCCAGCAGTCCCAGCCAGGCGCCGAGCAGCACCACGCACAGCAGTCCGAGGGCGCGGGCGTACGGGTTCTGCCGGGCGGCGAGTTCGGGCACCGGGCTCCTGCGGCGGCCGGGGCGGCGGAGGGCTAGCGCGTGCAGCGCCCGTCCGGCGCGGGCGGCCGTACGGCGGACGGTGGCGGTTGCGGCAACGGGGTCGCGGGCCATTTGTCCCGTCTGCCCAAGAGGCGGGGCCGGTATGCGGAGTTCCGTCACCCTCGCGTCGCGGGAGTGCGGGCGGCCGGGCGTCGTGCCGGGCCGGGTCCGCGGGGGAGGGCGGGCCCGCTTCCGGCCGCGGGCCCGTCGGCTGGGCCGGGGTCAGCCCCAGCCCAGTTCGTGCAGCCGGTCGTCGTCGATGCCGAAGTGGTGGGCGATCTCGTGGATCACGGTCACGGCGACCTCGTGGACCACCTCGTCCGTGGTCTCGCACGTGCGCAGGGTGGGGCCCATGTAGATCGAGATGCGGTCGGGGAGCACCCCGGCGTACCACTCGCCGCGGTCGGTGAGCGGGGTGCCCTCGTAGAGCCCCAGCAGTTCGGGATCGTCCGCCGGAGGCTCGTCCTCGACGAACACGGCGACGTTGTCCATGACCCGGGTCAGCTCGGGCGGGATCCGGTCCAGCGCCTGGCTCACGAGCTCTTCGAAGGTTTCGCGCGTCATCTCCAGCACCTGGCCATTGTCGGGGATGGCGCGCCGGTGGCGGCGGACGACGGAGACCCGGAGGGGCCGGAATCCGGCGGGGAAGCCGGGTGCCTGCCCCACACGGGGTGTCTCGTAGCATTTTCGGAGTGTTCTGTCGAATTGCCCTCGTCCGTCCGGTGATAGTGCGGGCATGACACGCACCTCTTCCCCGGCCCGTCGCGGCGCTCGCTCCCGTGTCCGCAAGGTCCTCCTGTGCGCCGCGCTGCTCGCCGTCACGGTCCAGACCGCCGCCGCGCCGGCGTTCGCCCGGGCGCACGCCCGCTACGGCGGCGGCGACTGTGTGAGGACCGGGAGACCTCTCGGCCCGGAGGCCCGCGAGGTCCTCGCCATCGCCCGGAAGGCCAAGGCCGACCTGCGTCTGAAGTCGGTGGAGCTGAAGGTCACCAGTGACGGGCGCGAGGTCCTGACCGACGCGCTCGGTGAGTCCATGACCGGTGTCCCGGCCCAGCCCGACATGCACTTCCGCGCCGGTTCCGTGGTGTTCTCCTACGTCGGCACGGCCCTGCTCCAGCTCGTCCAGGAGGGCAGGGTCCGCCTCGACGACACCGTGGAGCGCTGGCTGCCCGGTCTGCCCAAGGCGAACCGGATCACGCTGCGGATGCTGGCCACCAACACCACCGGGCTGCACGACTACGTCACCGACCCGGCCTTCCTGGCCGAGCTGGAGGCCCACCCGTTCCGCAGCTGGACCCCGCGGCAGCTGCTCGCGTACCCCTACAGCCACTCGTTCTGGTACGAGCCGGGTACCAACTGGAGCTATTCGCACGCCAATTACCTGCTGCTGATCCAGGCGCTGGAGAAGATCACCGGTACCCGGATCGACAGGTTCCTGCGGGAGCGGGTCACGGGTCCGCTGGGTCTCGACAACACCCGGAACAACTTCACCCCCGACATCCCGCGTCCGGCCCTGCACGCCTTCACGTCCGAGCGCGGCCTGTACGAGGAGTCCACCTTCTGGAACCCGTCGTGGACCACCGCGCCCGGCGCCGTGATCACCACGCACGTCTGTGACCTGGCCCGTTCGGCACAGGCCATCGGCAGCGGCGAGCTCCTCTCGCAGCGCTCCTACCGCACTCTGCTCAACCCGGGGACGGTCGGTCTCGGCCACCCGACCGCCAAGTGCCCCGCCACGGTCTGCCTGGAGCAGACCGAGGCCAGGCACTTCGGACTCGGTGTCATCGTGATCAACGGATGGGTCCTGCAGAATCCGTCGTTCTCGGGCTACGCGGCGATCCAGGCGTATCTCCCGTCCGACCGTCTGGCCATCGCGGTCAACGCCACCAAGACCAAGGACACGCCCGACGGCAACATGGCCGAGGTGGTCGCCCAGCGCATCGCGGCCGCCCTGGCGCCGGAGACCCCGCTGGCGATCGGCTGACGCCCGGCACCTCCGGGACCGCGCCGTACCGCGCGGCGGGAGCGGTCTCCCCCACGCCCTGCGGGCCCGGTTGGGCCCGCAGGGCGCGTGTCCTCGCGCGGGCGGCGGGAGTTGGAAGGGGGAACTCCCGTTTCTTCCCACGCTCCCGGCTCCTTGTGAGCGGGGGACACCCCGTTCGGAGGTGGCCGCTCGTGCGTGCCTTGTACGTACCCGTCCGTCTGGCCGCCGTGGTCCTGGCCGCGGCCGTCACCGCCGGCTGCATGAGCGTCGACGACGACGCGGGGCTGCCGGGGCCCTCGCACTCGGCGGGCCGGCGGGCCGACGGGGTGCCCGGCGGCGGATCCGCCGTGGGCGGCGGCGGGGCCGGGTCGTTCAGCGGGAAGAGCGGGAAGAGCGCGAAGGGCGCGAAGGGCGGAAAGGGCGGCAAGGCCTCGGCGAAGCCGGGGGAGTCCGCGTCCGCCGACGCGTCGGCCTCGTCGTCCCCGGGGGCGAAGCCGTCCGAGAAGGCGCCGGACAAGGGCGGGACCCCCTCCAAGGACACCGCGTCGCCGGGCGGCGAGCCGACCCCCACGCGTACGACGTCGGAGCCGTCGCCCGAGCCCCCGCAGCCGCCGTCGCCGCCCGGACCCGGGACGCCGGAGCCGTCGTCGTCGGCGCACGAGCCGCCGGTGACGCAACTGATCCAGCGGGAACCGGCCCCGGAGGCGGGCTCGCCCGTGTAGCCCGGCCCCGTGCACCGCCGATGCCCGTATCCGTGGAGCGGGCGTCCGGGTCCGGGGCGGGGCGGGTGTGGCGGGGTTCACGGACATCGGAGCCCTGGATGTGGCCGGTACAACAGCGCGGTCGGCGCGGGCGGGGTAGCTTTGATGAAGCGAGCAGGTGGCTAGGAACGCACCCTGGCCTGCTCGTATGAGGCTCAGTTTGCCTTCATGGGGGAAGGGTGCGTATGGTAGTAGATCGTTTGATCCCATTTGCCCGGCGCCGCCGCAGAGAGCGCCGCGTGGCGCGTACTCTCCCTTGCCGTGGCCGGACCGCATAGAGGCGGTCGTTTGCGACTTCACGGAGTTTGGGCGCGTGCCGAAGAACTCCGGAAGGTTCGCATTTCGCATGTCTGTTTCCAGTACTGATCACGTCGTCGTGCCCGAGAACAACGAGAACAACGACGCGGTCGAGGCCGTTGAGACCATCGAGGCCGTTGAGGTCATCGAGGCCGTCGAGTCCGCCCCCGAGCTCACGTTCGAGGACCTCGGTCTCCCCGAGGGCGTCGTCCGCAAGCTCGCGCAGAACGGCGTGACCAGCCCCTTCCCGATCCAGGCCGCGACCATCCCGGACGCCCTGGCCGGCAAGGACATCCTCGGCCGCGGCCGCACCGGCTCCGGCAAGACCCTCTCCTTCGGCCTGCCGCTGCTGACGCAGTTGTCCGGCGGTCACACCGAGAAGAAGAAGCCCCGCGGCATCATCCTCACGCCGACCCGTGAGCTGGCCATGCAGGTCGCCGACGCGCTGCAGCCCTACGGCGACGTCCTCGGCCTGAAGATGAAGGTCGTCTGCGGCGGTACGTCGATGGGCAACCAGATCTACGCCCTGGAGCGCGGCGTCGACGTCCTCGTCGCCACCCCGGGCCGTCTGCGCGACATCATCAACCGTGGCGCCTGCTCGCTGGCGAACGTCCAGGTCGCCGTCCTCGACGAGGCCGACCAGATGTCGGACCTGGGCTTCCTGCCCGAGGTCACCGAGCTGCTCGACCAGATCCCCGGCGGCGGTCAGCGCATGCTGTTCTCCGCCACGATGGAGAACGAGATCTCCACGCTGGTCAAGCGCTACCTGACCAACCCGGTGACGCACGAGGTCGACAGCGCCCAGGGCAACGTCACGACCATGTCGCACCACATCCTCATCGTGAAGCCCAAGGACAAGGCGCCGGTCACGGCCGCGATCGCCTCCCGCAAGGGCCGCACGATCATCTTCGTCCGCACCCAGCTCGGCGCCGACCGCATCGCGGAGCAGCTCCGCGACGCCGGTGTGAAGGCCGACGCGCTGCACGGCGGCATGACGCAGGGCGCCCGTACGCGGACGCTGGCCGACTTCAAGGACGGTTACGTCAACGCGCTCGTCGCGACCGACGTCGCCGCCCGCGGTATCCACGTCGACGGCATCGACCTGGTCCTGAACGTGGACCCGGCCGGTGACCACAAGGACTACCTGCACCGCTCCGGCCGTACCGCTCGCGCGGGCCGCTCCGGCACCGTCGTGTCGCTGTCGCTGCCGCACCAGCGCCGCCAGATCTTCCGGCTGATGGAGGACGCGGGCGTCGACGCCGCGCGTCACATCATCAACTCGGGTACGGCCTTCGAGCCCGAGGTCGCCGAGATCACCGGCGCCCGTTCGATGACCGAGGTCCAGGCGCAGTCCGCGGGCGACGCCGCCCAGCAGGCCGAGCGTGAGGTCACGCAGCTCACCAAGGAGCTGGAGCGCGCGCAGCGCCGTGCCGTCGAGCTGCGCGGCGAGGCCGACCGTCTGGTCGCCCGTGCCGCGCGTGAGCGGGGCGAGGACCCGGAGGTGGCCGTCGCCGCCGCTGCCGAGGCCGCGGCCGAGCAGGCCGTCGTCGAGACTCCGGCCGCCGAGGCCGTCGCCGCCGAGCCGGCCGAGCGTCCCGCCTACGAGCCGCGTCAGCGCCGCGACGATCGGGGCAACTACGAGCGTCGTGACAACGACCGTGGTGGTTTCCGTCGTGACGACAACCGCAGCGGTGGCGGCTTCAACCGCGATGACCGTGGCGGCCGTTCTTTCGAGCGTCGTGACGACAACCGTGGTGGTGGCTTCAACCGCGACAACCGCAGCGGTGGCGGCTTCAACCGTGACGACCGTGGCGGCGACCGTGGTGGTTTCCGTCGTGACGACAACCGCAGCGGTGGCGGCTTCAACCGCGATGACCGTGGCGGCCGTTCTTTCGAGCGTCGTGACGACAACCGTGGTGGTGGCTTCAACCGCGACAACCGCAGCGGTGGCGGCTTCAACCGTGACGACCGTGGCGGCGACCGTGGTGGTTTCCGTCGTGACGACAACCGCAGCGGTGGCGGCTTCAACCGCGATGACCGTGGCGGCCGTTCTTTCGAGCGTCGTGACGACAACCGCAGCGGTGGCTTCAACCGCGACAACCGCAGCGGTGGCGGCTTCAACCGCGACGACCGTGGCGGCCACCGGGGCAGCGACCGTCCCTTCAACCGTGACCGTCAGGGCGACCGTCCCGCGGGCGGCGGTTTCCGCTCCGGCCACGACCGCCCGACCGTCCGTCGCGACGACCACCGCACGACCGGCACCGGCACCGCTCCCGGTTCGTTCCGCCGTGACGAGAAGCCGCGCTGGAAGCGCAACGGCTGACGCCGACTAGCTCAGTGAAGTGATGTGGCCCCCACCCGGACCGGGTGGGGGCCACATTGTCGTTTTCGGGTGAGCCGCGGAAAAGCCTTTCCTGTTCACCCGTCAACCCGCTGTAATATCAGCTTACTTGTGTGGAGGGTGCGACGACTGGGGGCCAGGTCGACGCCTGGGGCGGTAGACGCCTCTCCACTGTTCCGGGAGGGATTCCTTTGCTTCGTCATGCCTTCGTCCGTCGTTCGCGAGCGAGACGCGCGGCTGTCGCCGCGGCCGCTTCCGCGCTGCTCGCGGGCGGCGCGATCCCGCTGCTGCCGACGTCCGCCTCCGCGGTGGGCGCGGCTCAGGAGACGGTCGTACCCGCCGCGTTGCGGAACACCAATACGTCGGCGACGCTGTTCAGCGGTTCGACCTACAAGGGGCACGACGGTGCGGGCGCCCAGGGCGTCTTCCACCGGCTGGAAGGACAGTCCGGGCTGGTCTGGACGCGCTACGCCGACGGGGTGTCCGTACCGGTGCGGCAACCGGAGGGCGTGCTCGGTACCTGGGGGACGGGCGGCGACGTTCTCGCCTACCGCTACGAGGGCGGCCGGACCGATCTGTGGGACGCGACCGACGGGTCCACCCGCACGGTCCGGACACCCTCGGGTGTGGGCCTGCTCACGGCGTACAGCGATCTGGTGATCGGGTACCGCACCGTCACGGCCGAGGACGGTACGAGCGGGAGAGAGATCCACCTGCTGTTCCCGGAGGCCGACGGCACGACCCGTGACGTGCCCGTCACCGGGCTGCCCACGGGGCTGAAGATCGGTCAGCCGCTCGGCGGGGACTCCGACGGGCTGCTGTTCAACGCCATGCAGGACGGTGAGTACCGGGAGGTCATGGTCGACCGGAAGTCGGGGCAGGTGCGTGGCCTGACCACACCGCGTTCCAAGGTCTACCTGGGTGCTCAGGTCACTCCTGAGCACGTGGTCCTGTTCAACCCCGGCGAGGCGAAGGTCCTCGTGTCCGACCGCTCCGACCTGTCGGCCCCGCCCGTCGAGGTCACGCTGGACGGCGACGGCAGCGTGAATCCCGCACAGGACCTCGCGGTCGTCGGGGACTGGCTGGTCCACCGGCCGAGCAGCGGTACGAAGGTGACCGCCGTACCGATCACGGGCGGCGCCGCGGTGACCGTGCTGGCCGGGGCCGACCCCGTCATTTCCGCCGTCCAGGGCGGTACGGCGGTGGCCAAGGGCCGTACCGGCGCCGACGACTGGGGCATCCAGCGCATCACCCCCGGTCCGGACGGCGCTCCCCTCGTCACCCAGGTCAAGCCGCTGCCCAGGCCGCCCTTCCCGGTCCAGGGGATCTCCCTCGACCAGGGCCGTCTCGTCGTCACGGACGACAGCCTGCGCGGGCACCGCGACGACTTCGTGCGGACCGTCGCCGTGACCGGCACCCCCACCTACGGCGAGCGGTCCGAATTCACGCCCTACGCCGAGACGGTGTCCATCGCCCCCTGCGCGACGGCCGACGCGGCCTGCTCCCAGCTCCACGGGACGGCCGACGGCCGGATCGCCTGGCTGGAGCACTCCTCGGCGGCGAACGACCTGATCCGGGTCAACGGGCCGCAGAACAACGACCTCTGGGAGCGGAGTGTGCCCGCCGGCGGGCACATCACCGACGTCTCGGGCCGGTACGTCCTCTACACCGCCGCCGACAAGCAGTACGTGTACGCGATCGGCAACGACGGCGCCCCTGCCCTCACCCGTACCCCCGGCGCGGCCGCCCTCTCCGGTGACGTGCTCTGGACGGCGGGACCGACGCCGGGCACTCTCACGGCGTACGACCTCACCGCGAAGAAGACCACCGAGACCCTCACCATCGACGCCGGCTGCACGCCCACCGAGCTGCAGGCCCTCGGCCGCTGGATCTACTGGACCTGCGACGGCAGGGCCGGTGTCTTCGACCGTACGGCGAAGAAGTCCGTGACCGTGCCCGCCGACGAGGCGAAGCTCGGCGACGGATACGTCGTCACCCACGACAAGGCGGCCGGGAAGCTGACGCTCACGGTGGTGGCGGGCGGCAGCCCCGAGAGCCGGGTCATCGGCGACCTGCCCGACACCGGGACCTCGCAGCGGGACGTGCGCTGGACGGTCGACGAGTCCGGCGCGAACGCCGCCTACGTGGACGGTCAGGAGCGCGTGCACCTCGTACCGTCCGGAGTGGACCAGCAGCCGCTGCGGCTGCTGGCTCCCGCCGAGAACGTGCCGTCCGTCCGTCCACACGCGATCGACACCACCCCGGACACCCTGGCCACCCTGCTGCTGTCGAAGCCGGCCGCGAACTGGACGGTGACCGCGCGCAACCGCGCCACCGGCAAGACCTACAGCGACGGCCGCGACAGCGGTCCCGAGCGCGGTGAGCTGAACGTCGGCTGGTTCGGCCTCGATCGGGCGCTCCCCGGCGACGCCTTCGCGCCGGACGGCTCCTACGACTGGACCGTGTCCGTCACCCCCGCGGACGGTGTCGGCGCGCCGCTCCAGGTGCGCGGCACGGTCCGGCTGAAGGGCGGCAGCCCGGTGCGCCACGACCACGTGGGATCCGAGGGGGACCCGGACGGCACCGGCGACCTGCTCACCCTCAACTCCTCGGGCGGGCTGACCTTCCAGCAGGGCGACGGGAAGGGCGCGTTCGCCGGAAAGGTCACCGGCAGCGGCTGGTCGACCAAGGCGGTCGCGGTGCCGTTCGGCGATCTGAACGGCGACCGCTGCAACGACGTCCTGGTGCGGATGAGCGACGGGTCCCTGCGCGGCTACAAGCCCGCGTGCGGCACGGCGCCGACCCCCTCGACCTCGTACAAGGCGCTCGGCACCGGCTGGAACGCGTACGACGTCCTGACCTCGCCCGGCGACCTGACCGGTGACCGGCGGCCGGATCTGCTCGCGCGGAAGGCCTCGACCGGCGACCTCTACCTGTTCGCCGCGAAGAGCGACGGAACGCTCGCCGCGGGCAAGAAGATCCGTACGGCGTGGACGGGCTACACGAAGATCGTCGGTGCCGGGGACCTGAACGGTGACGGGATCGGGGACGTGCTCGCGCGGGACAAGGCGGGAACGCTGTACCGCTACAACGGCACCGGGACAGGCCTGTTGAAGGACCGGGTCAAGGTGTTCTCCGCCTGGGGCGCGTCGTACAACGCGATCGTCGGGGTCGGCGACATCACCGGCGACGGCAAGAACGACCTGGTCGAGCGCGACACCTCGGGGAACGTCTACCGCAGCGCCGGCACGGGGACGGGCTCGTTCGGCTCCCGGGTGAAGATCACCGGCGGCTGGCAGAGCTACAAGGGCCTTTTCTAGCCAACTTGCCCTCCCCTGCAGCGCATGTCATGCCCCCGGCGAGGGAATCGCTGGGGGCATGACAGATGACGCCAGAGCGACTGGGCTGTCGGACGAAGAGCGGCTTGCCCAGCTCGGCTACACACAGGTACTCGCCCGCCGCATGTCGGCGTTCTCCAACTACGCGGTCTCCTTCACGATCATCTCGGTCCTGTCGGGCTGCCTGACGCTGTATCTGTTCGGCATGAACACCGGCGGTCCCGCCGTGATCACCTGGGGCTGGGTCGCGGTCGGACTGATGACGCTGTTCGTCGGGCTCGCGATGGCCGAGATCTGTTCGGCCTACCCGACCTCCGCCGGGCTGTACTTCTGGGCGCACCGGCTCGCCCCGGAGCGCAGCGCCGCCGCCTGGGCGTGGTTCACCGGCTGGTTCAACGTCCTCGGCCAGGTCGCCGTGACCGCGGGCATCGACTTCGGCGCCGCGTCCTTCCTCGGCGCCTATCTGAACCTCCAGTTCGACTTCGAGGTGACACCGGGCCGCACGGTCCTGCTGTTCGCCGGAATCCTGGTCCTGCACGGCCTCCTCAACACCTTCGGCGTGGGGATCGTCGCCCTCCTGAACAGCATCAGCGTCTGGTGGCACGTCATCGGCGTCGCCGTCATCGTCGGCGCGCTGACCTTCGTGCCGGACCACCACCAGTCGGCCGGCTTCGTGTTCACGGAGTTCGTGAACAACACGGGCTGGGGCAGCGGGGTCTACGTCGTCCTCATAGGACTCCTCATGGCCCAGTACACGTTCACCGGGTACGACGCCTCCGCCCATATGACGGAGGAGACCCACGACGCCTCCACGGCCGGCCCGAAGGGCATCGTGCGGTCCATCTGGACCTCGTGGATCGCCGGGTTCGTCCTGCTCCTCGGCTTCACCTTCGCCATCCAGTCGTACGACAAGGAGCTGGGCTCGGCGACCGGCGCGCCCCCGGCGCAGATCCTGCTGGACGCGCTCGGCGCGACCTCCGGGAAGCTCCTGCTGCTCGTCGTGATCGGCGCGCAGCTGTTCTGCGGCATGGCGTCGGTGACGGCCAACAGCCGCATGATCTACGCCTTTTCGCGGGACGGCGCCCTGCCGTTCTCCTCGGTGTGGCACACGGTGCATCCGCGCACCCGGACCCCCGTGGCGGCGGTCTGGCTGGCCGCGCTGGGCGCTCTGGTGCTCGGCCTGCCGTACCTCATCAACTACGCGGCCTACGCCGCCGTGACGTCGATCGCGGTGATCGGCCTCTACGTCGCGTACGTCATCCCGACGCTGCTGCGGGTGCGCAAGGGCGACGCCTTCGAGCGCGGGCCCTGGCACCTGGGCCGCTGGTCCCGACCCGTGGGGGTGATCGCGGTCGGCTGGGTGGCCGTCATCACGGTCCTGTTCATGCTGCCCCAGGTCTCCCCGGTCACCTGGGAGACGTTCAACTACGCCCCGATCGCCGTCCTGGCCGTCCTCGGCTTCGCCGCGGCCTGGTGGCTGGCCTCGGCCCGTCACTGGTTCCTCAACCCCGAGCATCACCGCACGATCGCCCGTGAGGCCGCCCGCAAGGGTGCACCCGAACCGGTCGATCCCTGACCTTGTGGGCCTTCGGCGTGGCCGGGGCACCGATACCCGATCGGAGTCCCGGCCGCGTCCCGCTATGCTCGGGGATGCGTCGGCGCGAGCCGGTGCGCCGTGTCGGTGTTTTCCCGGTGCGGGGACCCTTAGCTCAATTGGCAGAGCAGTGGACTTTTAATCCATTGGTTGTGGGTTCGAGTCCCACAGGGTCTACGGAAGAGCCCCCGGCTCAGAGCGATCTGAGCCGGGGGCTTGTTTCGTTCGAGGGCTGTCAGCCGGCCGTGAGTCCCGTGAGTTCCGTGCGCTCCGTGAGTTCCTGCAGCGGCAGCGTGTGCTGGGTCTGGAGGACCTTGGCGCGCAGGTAGCGGACGTTGTGGGCGGTGGTGAAGACGCCCGTCGGGACACGGTGGGAGACCGTGATGCCGAGCTCGCGGAGCTGTTCGGCCTTGTCCGGGTTGTTGGAGAGCAGGTCCAGGGAGTCGATGCCGAGGGCCCGGAGCATCTGGGCGGCCGCCGTGTAGTCGCGGTCGTCCTCGGGCAGACCGAGGGCCGCGTTGGCGGCGTAGGTGTCCAGGCCCTGGTCCTGGAGGGCGTACGCGTCGAGCTTGTTGTAGAGGCCGATGCCGCGGCCCTCCTGGCGCAGGTACAGCAGGACGCCGCCGCGGTCCGCGATCTGTTCCACCGCCTCGCGCAGCTGGGGTCCGCAGTCGCAGCGGGCCGAGCCGAACACGTCGCCGGTCAGGCACTCGGAGTGCAGTCGCACCAGCGGGTTCGGGCCGGGCTCGCCGAGGACGACGGCCAGGTGTTCCTTGCCGTCGAGGAGGCCGTGGAAGGTCACGAGCTGGGCGTCGACGGAGTAGCCGTCGCCGAAGCGCAGGGGTACGCGGACGCGGGTGCGCACGGTGGCGGTGGGGTGGTCGCGCATGGGGTCTCTCCGTCCGGCGGGTTCGTACGGGACTGTGCTTCAGATTTGAAGCACAGCCACGGAACGAGACACTACATCTGCTTCAAACTTCAAGCAATGGGGTTCACGCCCCCCTCGACTGCATCGAGCGCCTCACGAGGAGCAGGAACGCCGCCGCCAGGGCAGATCTTCCCCGGACGAACCGGAGTTCCCGCCCTGGATCGCCCGGGTGATGGTTCCGCAGATCTCGTCCAGCTGCCGCACCTGCTCGGGGGTCAGATGGTCGAAGATCGCCGTCCGCACCGTCTCGACGTGCCCCGGTGCGACCCGCTCCAGGAGGGCCGTGCCCTCGTCGGTGAGGACGGCCATGTGCCCGCGCCTGTCGGTGGGGCAGCCCTCCCGGCGTACGGTGCCGTCCTTCTCCAGCCGGGTCACGGCGTATGTCAGACGGCTGCGGGTGATCTTCTGGGCCTCGGCGAGGTCGGTCATCCGCAGCCTCCGCTCCGGCGCCTCGGACAACTTGGCCAGGATGGAGTAGTAAAGGTGGGGCATCCCCGCCTCCGCCTGGAGCCGGCGGTCGATGGCGTCCTCCAGGAGGGAGCTCGCGGAGAGGTACGAGCGCCAGGCGTGCTGTTCGGCGGCGGTCAGCCAGCGGGTCGTCATGAGACCAGTCTAGGTATTGTTTAAAACTTGAACCACTGCGCTCGAACTCACCGCGCGCGTGCGACCGGAGGAAGCGTTCCGATGCCCCGTCCCTACGTCCTGCTGTCCGCCGCCGTCTCCCTCGACGGCTTCCTGGACGACACCGGCCCCGAGCGGCTGCTGCTCTCGGGCCCGGCCGACTTCGACCGGGTCGACGAGGTGCGGGCCTCCAGCGACGCGATCCTGGTGGGCGCCGGCACCCTGCGCACGGACAATCCGCGGCTCCTGGTCAACTCCGCCGAACGGCGTGCGGCCCGTGTCGCCGGCGGCCGTCCCGAATACCCCCTGAAGGTCACCGTCAGCGGTTCCGGTGAGCTCGACCCGGGGGCCCAGTTCTGGCACACGGGCGGCGAGAAGATCGTCTACACGACGGACGAGGGCGCGCTGCGGGCGTCCGCCCTGCTGAAGGGGATCGTCGGCGTGGACGTCGTCCCGACCGGACCCGCACTCGACTGGCGTGTGCTCCTGGAACACCTTCACGACGTACGGGGGGTGCGCCGCCTCATGGTCGAAGGGGGCGGCAAGGTCCACACCCAGCTCGTGCGCGAGGAACTCGCCGACGAGCTCCAGCTCGCCGTCGCCCCGCTCTTCGTCGGGCAGCCGGACGCGCCGCGGCTGTTCGGGACCGGGGAGTACCCCGTGGGCCGGATGCGGCTGGTGGAGACGCGGCCCGTCGGCGACGTCGTGCTCATCCGCTACGTCCCCACCGCGCCCGGCACCGGCTCGCTCGCCTCCGCCGCGGACCGGCGGTGGCTGGAGCTCGCCTGTGAGCTGGCGGAGCTGTGCCCGCCCTCGAAGACCGCCTTCAGCGTGGGCGCCGTCGTGGTCGCGGCCGACGGGACCGAGCTGGCCCGGGGCCACTCCCGCGAGGGCGGCGATCCCGTCGTGCACGCCGAGGAGGCCGCCCTCGCCAAGATCGACCCGGCCGATCCCCGGCTGGCCGCCGCCACCGTCTACAGCAGCCTGGAACCGTGCGCCCACCGTGCCTCCCGGCCCGCTCCGTGCGCCCGGCTCATCCTGGACGCCGGTGTGCGACGGGTCGTCACCGCCTGGCGCGAGCCCGACACGTTCGTCAGGGACGCCGACGGGAACGGGCTCCTCGCCGCCGCGGGCGCCCAGGTCGCCGTCCTGCCCGAGTACGCGGACCGCGCCAAGGCCCCCAACCGGCATCTGGCGGCCGGGTAGAAGCCGGAGAGGAGCCGGGGAGAAGCCGGGTGCCGGCGCCGCTGGAGGGGCGCGTTTAAACGGGTGTGCTTCGGGTCCCGCGGATGGCGTACACTGGTTTCAACGACGCGGGGTGGAGCAGCTCGGTAGCTCGCTGGGCTCATAACCCAGAGGTCGCAGGTTCAAATCCTGTCCCCGCTACTGAAGGCCAAGGGCCGGAACTCGGATTCACGAGTTCCGGCCCTTGGTGTTTGCCCCCACCGGTTCCGCCGGCCGCTCCGGGCTCCTTTCCGGCCTTCTTCCGGCTTCTTCCGCCTCCTTCCGCTGCCTTTCGGCCGCTTTCGCCTTCTTCCGGCCGTGGTTCCCCGGAGCCGGTCCCGGTTCGCGCGGTGCTTCGGGCCGGTCCAGGTCCGCTCCGGCAGGCGGTGTCCTCCCCCGGTCGGGCCACACCGGTCGCCCGCCGCCCCCGTACCGGGTCTTCTGGACGGGTGGCGGGGCAGCCGGCAGGTGAGTGGCGGACCGGACGGCCCCGTGACCGGGCCGACCGGCTGTCCCGCGGTGTCCGCGGGTCCGGGAGCGTCCCACCGCCCGGTCCGGCGGCGGGAGCGCAGCCGCGCGGGATCGTGTACGCACGCGCCTTCGTCCGGATCCTGCCCGTGCTGTTCGTCGCCGCCGGGGTCGTCTACGACTACCTCACCCCGTCGGAATTCACCGCGACCCCCCTGTTCGCGGCCGCGCCCCTGGTCGCCGCACCTCTCCATTCGCTGCGCGGAACCGTTCTCACCGGCGTCCTCGCCGTCGGCGCCGTGCTCATCACCCACTTTGTCCTCGGCATCGTCCTTCAGGTCGACGCGGTCACCGAGGTGGTCACCGTGGCGATGGCCGCGGTACTCGCCGTCCTCATCAACACGGTCGTCCGGCGCGGCGACGAACGGCTCGCCTCCGTCCGGGAGATCGCCGAGTTCGCGCAGCGTGCCGTGCTGCCCGAGCCCGAGGCGCGGATCGCCGGACTGGAGGTCGCGGCCCGGTACGAGGCAGCGCAGGAGGACGCGTTCATCGGCGGGGATCTGTACGCCGTGCAGGACTCCCCGCACGGTGTACGGCTGGTCGTCGGGGACGTACGGGGGAAGGGGATGACCGCGGTGGCCACCGTCGCGACGGTGGTCGGGGCGTTCCGGGAGGCGGCCGAGCAGGAGGCGACCCTGGAGGGCGTCGCGGAGCGCCTGGAGCGGGCGCTGACGCGCGCGGGCACCCGGCGCGACAGCGTCGACGCGGCCGAGGGGTTCACGACCGCGGTCCTCGCCGAGATCCCGCACGGCGAGGACGTCGTACGCGTCGTCAACCGCGGCCACCCGCCGCCCCTGTTGCTGCATCCCGACGGCACGCTCCGCACCCTCACCGCCGAGTCCTTCGCGCTGCCGCTCGGGATGAGTGAACTGGGAAGCCTGCCCGCCCCGACGGTGCGGGAGGGATTTCCGCGCGGGACGACGCTGCTGCTGCACACCGACGGACTGTCCGAGGCCCGTGACGCGCGGGGGGAGTTCTTCGACCCGGCCGCCTGGCTGGCCGGACGGGTCTTTCCCTGCCCCGACACGCTGCTGACCGCCCTCTTCGAGGCGGCCCGCCTGCACACGGGCGGCGCGCTGACGGACGACATGGCGCTGCTCGCCGTCCGGCGCCCGTGACGGGTGCTCGCCGAGGGGAGCCGCGCGTTGTCCGGGAGGTCTTTCACCCCCTGGGCGACGGCTTTTCCGGGCTCGGTCACGAGCGGTGACCGGGCGGTGCCCCTCCGCGTAGCATCTGACTTACCGTCAGGAAAACCCGTGTCGACACCATGCGGTCAACTCGCCCGTTTTTCATCGCTCATGACCCCAAAGTCCTGGCCAAGAGCCGTTAATGATCAGTCGGAACGGCTTGGAATTCGGTGCCTGGGTCTATTAACGTTCGATAACGCAGCGCGGTCGTCACAACCGTCACAAGAGGCGGCTCCGTGCGCGCACGCGCCGAATCCCGTAAGGGAACCGGGGAACCAACTCGTGGGGTGAATCGAGCGTATTCCGCCGTGGAAGCACGGTGGCCGTACGCGCGTAGGAGACCTTCCTGCTCCGAACCCGTCAGCTAACCCGGTAGGCGGCAAGGAAGGAAAGGAGTGCGCCAGGTGGCGTCCAACCGGCCCGCTCAGCCAACCTCGTTCGCGCCGAACGAAACACACACCTTCGGCTACGGCAAGGACGAGGGACCCTGGGAGGAGTGGAATCCCACCGCGGATTCCGTCGCTCCCGTCCGCGGCCGGCACCGCACGGGCAAGCAGCGCGGCGGAGGACTCGCCCGCAGCTCCACGGTTCTCGGCGTCGGCGTCATAGCCGCCGTCGGCGCGGGTGGTATCGCCAGCGCCGCTCCGGGCAAGCCGCCCGTCTCGATCTCGCTGCCCGACCTGTCGTCGGTCACCGATTCGGCCAAGGCCCTGATCTCGGACGGCGGATCCAGCACTCCCAAGGGCTCCACGACCCCGCTCACCAGCGCCGGTCTGACCACCGCCGACGAGGCCCAGGGCACCACCGACGCCGGTGAGGCACTGCGCGACCGCATCATGCAGCAGGCCCAGTCGCAGCAGAACCAGGCCGACACCGCCACGCAGCAGGCCGCCCAGACGGCCGCCGCGAAGAAGGCCGTCGACCTCGCCGCCAAGCAGCAGAACGAAGCCGAGGCCAAGGCCGACGCCGTGAAGGAGAAGGCGGAGGAGGCGGCCAAGGCGAAGGCCGAGCAGGAGCGCCTCGCCGAGCTCGCCAAGAGCTACTCGCTGCCGACGTCCTCGTACACGCTGACCTCGACCTTCGGCGAGGCCGGTGCCCTGTGGTCCTCCGGCTACCACACCGGACTCGACTTCGCGGCGCCCACCGGCACGCTCATCAAGGCGGTCCACAGCGGCACCATCACGGAGGCCGGCTGGGCCGGAGCGTACGGCTACCGCACGATCCTCACCCTCGACGACGGTACGGAGCTGTGGTTCTGCCACCAGTCGTCCATCAGCGTCAGCGTGGGCCAGAAGGTCGCCACCGGTGATGTCATCGGGCGCGTGGGTGCGACGGGCAATGTCACCGGGGCGCACCTGCACCTCGAAGTGCACCCCGGCGGCGCCGCCACCGGCATCGACCCGATGGCGTGGCTCCAGAGCAAGGGCCTCAACCCCTAACCCCTGATTTCCGATCTCCGGCAGCCCTGACGTCAACCCCCCCGACGTCAGGGCTGTCGGTCGTCCGGGCGCGGACGACGGCCCCCGGCCCAGGTGATTGCGGAATACATCCGTCCGGGACGGGTGTTGAGCCCGTACATGACTTCTCTTCGCAAGCTCGGTTCGTCCGACCTCGAGGTCTTCCCGCTCTCCCTCGGGGGCAACGTCTTCGGCTGGACGGCCGACGAGACCCGGTCCTTCGCCGTGCTCGACGCCTACGCGGCAGCCGGCGGCAACTTCCTCGACACGGCCGACTCCTACTCCGCCTGGATCGAGGGCAACGAGGGCGGCGAGTCCGAGACCATCATCGGCAAGTGGCTGAGGACCCGCGGCAACCGCGAGGACATCGTGGTCGCCACCAAGGTCAGCCAGCACCCCGCGTACCAGGGTCTGTCCGGTGCCAACATCAAGGCCGCGGCCGACGCGTCGCTGCGCCGCCTGGGCACCGACCACATCGACCTCTACTACACGCACTTCGACAAGCCGGACGTGCCGGTCGAAGAGATCATCGGTGCCCTCGACGAGCTGGTGACGGCCGGCAAGGTGCGGCACATAGCCGCCTCCAATATCTCTCCGGAGCGGCTGCGGGAGTCCCTGGAGTTCTCCGACCGCGAGGGCCTCGCGCGGTATGTCGCGCTCCAGCCGCACTACAACCTCGTCTCGCGCGACACCTACGAGGGCTCCCTGCTGGAGGTCGCCTCCCAGGCAGGTCTGGCCGCCGTCCCGTACTTCGCGCTCGCCTCCGGTTTCCTCACCGGCAAGTACCGCCCCGGCACGACGGTCGACTCGGCCCGGGCCGCGGGCGCGGCCAAGCACCTCGACACGGAACGCGGGCCGCTGGTCCTCGCCGCCCTCGACGAGATCGCCGCGGCCCACGGCGTCGCCGTCCCGACGGTCGCCCTCGCCTGGCTGGCCGCACAGCCGACGGTCGCCGCGCCCATCGCCTCCGCCCGCACCGTGGAGCAGCTCCCGGCCCTGCTGGGGGTCGCGGACCTGGTGCTGACGGACGAGGAACTCACGCGCTTGACGCAGGCGTCGGCGTAACGGCCGTAGCGCGGGCGCGCGGACCCGGGTACCCACCGGCCCGTGGCCCAGGTGCGGGGGACCGGACCGGTGGTGTCCACCGGCCGGTCCCGGGCCGGGCGTCGGGCCCTAGGAGCGGTACGGGTTGTACGCGGGATACGGGGCCGGCGCGGATGCCTGTGCCGGTGGGCCGTAGGGCCGGGCCGGCGGGGCGATGTAGCCGTACCCGGGGGCCGGCCAGGGCGGCGGCGCGGGCAGCGGTGCCGTGGCGCGGGCCGCGTAGGCGAGGGCCGGACGGGCGATCTCCCGGCGGCGCCACAGCTGGTCGAGCAACTCGCGCTCCCGCACGACGAAGTCGGCGCCCGCACGGCCCCGGCGCCCCCGGTGGCGCAGGAACGCCAGCGAGGTCGCGTACGCCTCGTACTCCGCCACCGAACGTGCCGCGCTCTTCCCGAAGTGGTGGCCGGCCCACTCGCGCGCGAGCTGCCGCGCCCGCATCGAGCCGAGGACCCACGGTTCGGCCGCGCCCAGCCAGCCGGCGGCGGTGTACACGGGCAGTTCGGCGCGCACGGTCCGCAGCTCGCGCTGCCGGGTCCAGACGACCAGCCAGGTCAGCAGCCCGAACGCGGGCACCATGAACGCCGCGTACACACCGAAGAACCCGAACCGGCCGAAGCCCGCCGAGCTGTTCCAGATCGCGTGCATGCCCATCGCGAGCAGCAGTCCGGTGAGGGGCAGCAGCACCCGGCGCGCGTGCTGGCGTTCGGCGGACAGCGCCGCGACGCCGAAGCCGAGGCCCGTCAGCACGGTGAACAGCGGATGCGCGAAGGGCGACATGACCACGCGGACGAAGAACGTCGCCGCGGTGACCGAGGCGAGCCCGCTCTCCCCGCTGAGCTGGTCGGTGCCGAACGCGGTGCCGAGATAGAGGATGTTCTCGGTGAAGGCGAAGCCGGTGGCGGTGACCCCGGCGATGACGACACCGTCGACGATCCCCGTGAAGTCCCGTCTGCGGAAGAGGAAGACGAGCAGGACGGCCGCCGCCTTCGCCGACTCCTCGACCACGGGCGCTATGACGGTCGCGCCGAGCGTGTCGGCGCCGGAGGGATCCGCGGTCGTCATGGCTATCCAGCGGGTCGCGAAGCTGTTGGCGACGATCGCGATGAGCGCGGCCGCGCAGGCGCCCCAGGCGAAGGAGAAGAACAGGTTGCGCCAGGGGCCCGGCTCGACCCGGTCCAGCCACCGGAAGGCGGCTATGAGCAGCGGCACGGGGAACACGGCCAGTCCGAGGCCGACCAGGAAGCCCTCGGTCCCGGTCTGTTCGCGGACGAGGGCGAGGATCACCAGACCCGACATCGCGAGCAGCGTGATCAGTGCTCCGTACCGCACCCAACCGCGCTGCCACCAATGTGGATGTCGCAGCGCGGGTCCGGCGGGGGCGCCGGGCCGGTTCGGGTACGACGGATGGATGGCCACGGCATTGACCCTAACGAGGGAGGGCGCGGCCCGCGACGGTAACCGGCGTCCCCGGGATCTCCCGGCGGACGCTGGCGGGTGTGCGGGTCAGTCGCCCGGGGTGTGCTGGTCTCGATGCTGTACGCGCCGGAAGAGGAGGTCGTTCACCACATGACCCTTGTCCAGTCCCTGGCCCTCGAAACGGGTCAGCGGCCGGAACTCGGGACGAGGCGCGAAACCGCCGTCCGGCCGGGTGTTCTCGAAGGCGGGGTGCGCGCTCAGCACTTCGAGCATCTGCTCGGCGTACGGCTCCCAGTCCGTCGCGCAGTGCACGAGCGCGCCCGGCGCGAGGCGGGTCGCGGCGAGATCCAGGAACTCGGGCTGGATCAGCCGCCGCTTGTGGTGCCGCTTCTTGGGCCAGGGGTCGGGGAAATAGACGCGCAGGCCGTTGAGGGAGGCGGGCGGCAGCATCTCGCGCAGCAGGATGATCGCGTCCCCGTTGGCGACGCGGATGTTGGTCAGGCTGTTCCGCTCGGCGAGATTGAGCAGGTTGCCCTGCCCCGGTGTGTGCACGTCCACGGCGAGGATCCCGGTCCCCTGGTCCTCGGCCGCCATCTGCGCGGTGGCCTCGCCCATGCCGAAGCCGATCTCCAGCACGACGGGCAGGTCCGCCCCGAACAGCTCCGCGAGGTCGAGCGTCCGCCGTCCGTCGATGTCCAGACCCCACTTGGGCCACAGCCGCTGCAACGCGTCGGCCTGTCCGGTCGTCACCCGGCTCCGGCGCGGCTGGAAACTCCGGATCCGCCGCTCGAAGTGCGAGCCGGCGGGATCCGCCTGCGGACCGTCGGGGAAGCGGGGTCCGCCCTTGGCGCGGTGGTGACGCGGCGAGCCGTCCTCGGCGGAGGCGGGCCGGGTCTCTTCGGTGGAGTCGAGGAATTCAGACACAGTGGGGTCGATTTTACGGGCGTCGTGCTGCGGGGCGGTCCGTCCGGCGGCGGGCGTCGTGCTGTGGGGCGGTCCGTCCGGCGGCGGGCGTCGTGCTGTGGGGCGGTCCGTCCGGCGGCGGGCGTCGTGCTGTGGGGCGGTCCGTTCCGGTGGCGGGTGCCGTGCAGTGGGGTGGTCCCGTCCCGGTGGCGGGTGGAGCGCTCAGACCGCCGCCAGCGCCGCCAGTGCCCGGCGGGCGACCTCGCGGCCGATCGGGAGGGAGGCGGTGGCCGCCGGGGACGGCGCGTTCAGTACGTGCACGGTCCTCGGGCCCTCCTTGATCAGGAAGTCGTCCACCAGGGTGCCGTCCCGCAGGACCGCCTGGGCGCGGACACCGGCGGGGGCGGGGACCAGATCCTCCGGGGTCACCGCGGGCAGCAGCCTCCGCACGGCCTCCGTGAACGCCGACTTCGACACCGAGCGGCGCAGCTCCCCGGCTCCGTAGCGCCAGTGCCGCCGCGCTATCCGCCAGGAACCCGGCCAGGACAGGGTCCCGCCCAGTTCACGGGGGCGGACCACCTTCCATCCGTATCCCTCACGGGCGAGCGCGGGCACCGCGTTGGGGCCGATGTGGACACCGCCGTCGATGCCCCGGGTGAGATGGACACCGAGGAACGGGAACGCGGGGTCCGGAACCGGGTACACCAGGCCCCGCACCAGCTCCGGCCGCGCCAGCGTGTAGTACTCGCCGCGGAAGGGGACGATCCGCATCCCGGGGTCGTCGCCCGTGAGCCGGGCCGTCTCGTCGCAGTGCAGCCCCGCGCAGTTGACCAGCACGCGGCCGCGGACGATCGTCCCGTCGGCCGTGCCCACGGCGACGCCGAGGTGGGGCCGGCGGTCGGCGCGCACGACCTGCGCCCCGTACCGGATCTCCGCCCCGGAGGCCTCCGCGAGCCGGCGGGCCACGGCCACGTAGTCGCAGATGCCCGTGGTGCCGACGTGGATGGCGGCGAGGCCACGGACCTCGGGTTCGTAGTCGGTGAGCTGGGTCGGGCCCAGTTCCTTGACCGGGATGCCGTTCTCCCGGCCGCGCTGCACCAGACCGTGCAGGCGGGGGAGCTCCGACTTCTCCGTCGCGACGATCAGCTTGCCGGTGACGGCGTGCGCGATGTCGTACTCCGCGCAGAACTTGACCATCTCGGCGGCACCCTGGACCGCGTACCGCGCCTTCAGGGAGCCGGGGCGGTAGTAGATCCCGCTGTGGATCACCCCGCTGTTGCGCCCGGTCTGGTGCCGGGCGGGTCCCTGCTCCTTCTCCAGCACCGTCACACGGGTGCCCGGTGCCGCCCGTGTGACGGCATACGCCGTCGACAGACCGACGATCCCCCCGCCGATCACCAGAACATCGCAGTCGTAGGCGCTCCGCATCCGCACCACCTCCCGGCCTCGATAGTGCACTGCGCCACTGACAATGCCCTCAAACCCGAGGACCGCGCCCCGCGTTTCCTTCCCGCCGCGGGACCGCGGGACCGCGGGACCGCGGCGCCCTGTCCGTCCCGAGTCGTCGGGCGTCCCCTCCGGAACCGGCCCTACGCCGGAGCCATCAGCAGAGGACGGGCCCGCTCCCGCAGCTCCACCACGCGCGGTTCGTCGCCGTAGGGCTCCAGCCGGTGCAGCAGGTCCTTCACGTACTCGGTGGTGCGAGCGGAGGAGATGCGCCCCGCGACCTCCACCGCTCGCACGCCCTGCTCGCACGCCGCGTCCAGGTTGCCGGACTCCAGTTCGGCGACCGCCGACACGACCAGGCGCAGTCCGTGCGAACGCACGAACTCCTCCGTCGGCTTCGACAGCGCCTGTTCGGTGAACCGGCGTACCTGGCGCGGTGCCTTCAGGTCGCGGTAGCACTCGGCGGCGTCGGCCGCGAAGCGGTCGTACCCGTAGAAGCCGAGCCAGGACGGGTCGTTGTCGCCGTCACGGGCCCGTTCCAGCCAGCCCTCGGCCGCCTTCAGCGCCGCGCCGGCCGCCTGGGCGTCACTCGCGCGCGCGTGGGCACGTGCCTCGACGAGCCGGAAGAAGCTCATGGTGCGGGCGGTGGCGAGACCGCGGTTGCGTTCCAGGGCGGCCTGGGCGAGGTCGACGCCCTCGTCGCCGAAGCCGCGGTAGGTCGCCTGGAGGGACATGGACGCCAGGACGTAGCCCCCGAGGGGTACGTCGGCGGCCGCGCGGGCCAGCCGCAGCGCCTGGATGTAGTAGCGCTGCGCGGCCTCCTGCTGGCCCGTGTCGAAGGCCATCCAGCCCGCGAGACGGGTGAGCTCCGCCGACGCGCCGAACAGCGCTCTGCCGACCTCGTCGGAGTACGAGCCGAGCAGCAGGGGTGCCGCCTCGACCCGCAGGCACTCCGGCACCATGGACGAACGCCAGTCACCGCCCCCGTACTTGGAGTCCCAGCGCCTGGCGTCCTCGGCCGCCTCGCGGAGCTTCAGCACATCGCTGTGGCCGACCTTCAGCGGCGCCCCGGAGCTGTCGCCCGGATTCACCTCGCGCGCCACCGAACTGTCGGCCGGGGTTATCAGCCAGCGTGAGGCGGGCGTCGCGTAGGCGCTCACGGCGAAGGAGCCCGCCAGCGACTGCCAGATGCCGCCGCCGGCCCGGCGCCCGGCGAGGTCGAGGCGGTACAGCTCCGTGGCCGACCGCACCGCCTGCCCGACGTCACGGGGGAAGGCGAGGCCCACCTCCGGCGCCGGATCCGCGTCCGCCAGGCCGATCTCGTGGAGCGGCACCGGACGGCCGAGCTTCTGGCCGATGGCGGCCGCGATGAGGTGCGGCGCGGCGCCCTGCGGCACCATGCCCTTCGACACCCAGCGCGCCACCGACGTCTTGTCGTAGCGAAGAGTCAACCCGCGTTGAGCGCCAAGATCGTTGACGCGACGCGCGAGTCCTGCGTTGCTGATTCCCGCGAGGGCGAGAACGGCGCCGAGTTTTTCGTTCGGCCCGCGTTGCTCCCTGGACATGCGCCACCCCTCGACACAGACGGCTGCCGCACTGGCATAACCACGCGGCATTCGTAAACCCAGCGTAGTTCGCCCGATCCCCAGCGTTAAGGGGCGTACGTCCGGTTGGCGGGATTGTGGTCCGTACGACTGTACGGACTGTCGCGGCGTGCTCCTGTTGTGTGGCTGTGCGCCCGTCCGTGCGCTCTTCTCCGGCCACGGTGGGGAGCGCTTCCATGGAACATGCGTGGGTCGGCCCGCTGTACTGGATCCAGTGGGCTGGGGGACACCGCCGCCTACATCCCCGCGGGCGGCGGACCGGTCCGGGGGGCGAACTCCGCCTCCCGGACTGTGCGTTGCCGAACCGCTGCGCAAGGCCTGTACGGAGCGTGTCCGCGACCGTCCGCCTCTCACCGATTTGGCCGAAAACCGATGACCTCCCCTGAGGGCAATCAGGGCTCCCACCACGTGAGTTGAGGGCGCGAAGGGCGTCCTGAGGGAGCGTATCGGGGGCGCATTCACGTCGACCCTTCGGGGGTGGGGTCCGGGCGACTGCCGGACGGGGGCGCCTCGTTGGCCGGGGTCGTGACCGGGGCTGTTGGCCGGGGTCGTTCGGTGGCGGTCCCGTGGCGATCCGGAGCGGGTTTTCCCGCGGTGCGGGGTGGCGACTGCCGATGACCTCAACAGGCTTTGTGTAAAGGGTATTTGCCGGTAGCGCGCCCCTGCGTGACGGCGCGGACGTTCGGGTGGGGGCGCACTTCGGGGAGTGCAAGCCGCCGCAGGGGCCCTCCCGTACGCCTCCTTCGTGGCAGCATGGTGCCGAGTTCGTACGGTGCACTGGTTGTCCACAGCCTGTGGAGGCGGCGATGCGATGGTTGGTGGGGTGGAGCAGCACCGTCGCCAGAGCGTCCGCGATCGGCTCGGCGGGCGCCACGGGCAACGACGGCGAGACCGTGCACCCCGTCGGTTCCCAGCTCCTCTGGGGCGACCCGGATCCGCTGTGGGCCGTCGGCGACTGGCGCCCCGACGAGGTGCGCGTCGTCAAGGCCGACGCGGCGAACCGCATCGCCGTCCTCGGCACCTGCGGGGCGACCGACGACGAGCTGCGGGTCGGACTGTTCGCCGCGCGCGGCGGAGCACTGCGCCACCTCACCAACTGGTCCGGCAGCTACACCGCAGTCGTCCAGGTCGGCCGCCGCGTGACCGTCTGCGGCGACCTCGCCGGCGCCCGGCCCGTGTTCTACACCCCGTGGGCCGGCGGCACGGCCTACGCCACCGCCGCGCTGCCGCTCGCCGACCTCATCGAGGCCAACCTCGACTTCGGACACCTGGCCGCGATGCTCGCCGCCCCCGACGTACCGGCCGCGGTGCACGACTCCACCCCGTACGAAGGCGTGCGCCGCATCCCGCCGGGGCACACACTCATCCTGCGGGCCGGAGCACGCGAGATCGCCGGGTACGAACCCGTCGCCTCCCTCGCCGTCGCCGCGCCCATCGCCGATCCCGCGATCGCCGTGGACGCCGTACGGGACGCCCTCGTGGAAGCCGTCCGCGCCCGCCTCTCCGCTCCCCGCCATGTGCCCGGCGCCGACGTGGACCCCGGGCCCGTGCCCGGCATGGGGCCCGCCGAACGGCGCGCCGCGCGCGGGACACCCGTACCGGGCATCGGGGCCGACCTCTCCGGAGGGCCCGCCTCGGGAACCCTCGCGCTGCTCGCCGCCGGCCTTCCCGGGGCGCCCGGCACGGTCCTCGGACACGGCACCGGTGCCGGGGAACGGCTCCTCGCCGTCACCTTCAACGACCTCGCCGTACGGGGGCGCGAGGCCGAGCTGGAGCGGGCCGGGACGCTGGCCGCGAACCCCAGGCTGCACCACGTGGTCGTCGCCGGGGGCGAGGAGACGCTCCCCTACGCGGACCTGGAGGGCCCGCTGACCGACGAGCCGGGACCCTCCCTGGTGACCGCGGCACGCCACCGCGCGCGGCTCGCCTCCGGCAGCGCGGACCACTTCACCGGCTACGGCGCGCGGCAGGTGCTCGACGCGCATCCGGCCCGGCTCGCCGACCTGCTCATGGACCGCAAACGACGCCATCTGGTGCGACCCGTCGCCGCGCTGACGAAGGCCGACGGTTCGGTGATGGTCCCCGCGCGCGTGTACGGCGCGGCGCGCAAGCTCGCCCGCACCCCGTACCGCACCGGGGTCGACGTCCTCGCCGAGCAGTTGCTGCACCGGCGGTTCGAGGAACCCGGAGGCGCGGTGGGCGCGTCGCTCGCCGCGCTCAGCTGGGCGAGACCCGGGCCGGCGGCGCGCTGGCTGACCGGGGAGGCACTGGCTGAAGTATCGGTTCGCCTCCAAGCCGGCGGGGGGCGGCCGAACGTCGGTCCCGGACAGCGGCCGGGGGATTTCCGCGCCCGGGCCGCGCTGGCCCGCCACGCGGCCGACGTCCGCGTATTGGAGCAGGCCGCCGAGATCCGCTTCCAGCGGCTGCACACGCCGTTCCTGGACAACCAGGTCGTCCGGGCGTGCCGTGAACTGCCGGAGGCGCTGCGGGTGCAGCCGGGAGCGCGGGCGGCGATCCTGCGTACGGTGCTGGAGGGGGCCGGCGTGGCCGATCTGCCCCCCGGGTGGGGTGCTCCGTCTCACGCGTCCTCCACGGCGGCGGCCCGTACGGGGGTGCGGGTGGCGGCGGATTCCCTGGTCTCCCTGTTCGACACGCCGTTGCTCGCGCAGGCCGGGCTGGTCGAGGCCCGCGTCGTCCGCAAGGCGCTGCGCTCGGCCGCGGAGGGGGCGCCGCTGCCCCTCGACGGGCTGGCCGACCTCGTCTCGCTCGAACTGTGGCTGCGGCGGTTGCTGGCCCGGCGCGGAACGTGCTGGACGGGGACGCCGGCGCGCCAGCGTGCCGTTCCCGCGGGGATCGTTCCGCAGGGGCGGGCGCTGGGGGCGGGGGCGCGGCGCGGCTGAACCTGCCGGTGCCGGTGCCGGTGCCGGTGCCGGTGCGGGTGCCGGTGCCGGTTCCGGTGCGTTGTGGGTCGGGGCCGTGCCGGTACATCCGCCCGTCGCCGTTGGATCAGACGTGAGTTCCCTGGGGAGCCGCTGCTCGATCCGGGCGTAAGCGACGGGCATGTGATGTACCGGCACGGCCCCTTCCGCCGAATTCCGGCTGCGGGTGCGTCGTGCTTCCGGCCATTCACTGCGGGTGCGGGTGCGAGATCCAGTCCGTCCGGGCCGCTTTTTTTGGCTGCGGGGGCAACTTTCAGCCTCTCCGGCGTTTGAGGAGCGGGGTCCGGGGCGGAGCCCCGGGTACGGGTTGGGTAGGGGCGGAGGGGGCGAAAGAAGGTTTTCGTCGTGCCGGGGACCTGGTGAGTGAGGGGTAATGGGGGCGGCTCGTCGGGGTCAGGCGGTGACCCCGGGCGGGCGGGCGGTGAGAATGGGGGCGTGCGGTACAGGATTCTGGGGGTTGCCCAGGCGGAGGACGACCGGGGGACCCTCGTCGCGGTGGGCGGCCCCCGGGTACGCGCGCTCCTCACAGCCCTGGCCTGCCACCCCGCCCGAACGCTCTCCCCGGACACCCTCATCGACGAGGTATGGGCGGACGACCCGCCCCAGGACGCCCCCGCGGCCCTCCAGGCACTGGTGGGCCGCCTCCGCCGCGCCATCGGAAAGGACGCGGTCACCTCCGAGACCGGCGGCTACCGCCTCCGCGCCGCCCGCGACGACGTGGACCTGTTCGTGTTCGAGCGGCTCGTCACGGAGGGCAGGACCGCGCTCGACACGGGCGACGCCCGTACCGCCGCCGCCCGGCTGGGCGAAGCCCTCGCCCTGTGGCGCGGCCCCGCCCTCGCGGACCTCCCCGACCGCACCGCGGCGACCCGCCCGGAGGCCCTGCGCCTGGAGGCGACGCGCAGCCGCGTCGAGGCGGACCTGAGGCTCGGCCGCGCCGCCGACGTCGTACCGGAGCTGAAGGGGCTGACGACGGCTCACCCGTACGACGAGGCGCTGCACGTCCTGCTCATCCGCGCCCTGCGCGAGACCGGCCGGGGTGCCGACGCGCTGGCCGCGTACGAGGACGTGCGCCGAGCGCTGATGGACGGTCTCGGCGCCGACCCCGGGCCGGAGCTCCGGGACCTGCACGCCGCACTGCTCGACCCGCGGGACGCCCGCGGAGCGCGGGAACCCGGATCCGCGGCGGGTGGTGCCGCACCGGACGCCGGACCGCGCTCCGGGGACCCCTCCCGTGCCCAGCGGACCGGGAACATACGTCCTCGTCTGAACTCGTTCGTCGGGCGGGAACGCGAGGTCGGGGCCATCCGTTCGGATGTGCGGAGGGCACGACTGGTCACGCTGACCGGACCGGGCGGTTCGGGCAAGACCCGCCTCGCCGAGGAGGCCGCCGCCGGGCTCCCGCAGGCGTGGCTGGCCGAACTGGCCCCGCTCGACCGGCCCGAGGCGGTCCCGGGTGCCGTGGTCAGCGCCCTCGGTCTGCGCGAGACAGCACTGATCACCAGCGAGATGGCGGTCGCGCAGGACGACCCGGTCGCCCTGCTCGTCGAGTACTGCGCCCGGCGCAGCCAGCTCCTGATCCTCGACAACTGCGAGCACGTGATCGACGCGGCGGCCGAGCTCGCCGAGACACTGCTGACCCGCTGCCCGGGGCTCACGATCCTCGCCACCAGCCGCGAACCCCTGGGAGTTCCCGGTGAGTTGGTGCGCCCGGTCGAGCCGCTCCCGCCCGATCCCGCGCGCCGCCTCTTCATGGAGCGGGCCTCCGTGGTGCGCCCCGAAGCGGCCACCGCCCTCCACGACTCCGCCGCCGTGGACGAGATCTGCCGGCGGCTCGACGGCCTGCCCCTGGCCATCGAACTGGCCGCGGCCCGTCTGCGGCTGCTCACCCCGCGGCAGATCGCCGACCGGCTCGACGACCGCTTCCGGCTGCTCACCTCCGGCAGCCGTACGGTGCTGCCCCGCCAGCAGACCCTGCGCGCCGTCGTCGACTGGTCCTGGGATCTGCTCGACGAACGGGAGCGGACCGTGCTGCGCGAGGCCTCCGTGTTCGCGGGCGGCTGGGACCTGGCCGCCGCGGAAGCCGTCTGCACCGGCCCCGCCGCCGACCTCATCGGGGCGCTCGTCGACAAGTCCCTCCTCGTCGCCACCCCGGACCCCACGGGCGGCGACGGCCATCCGTACGGACCGGGTGACCACGGCGGACCCGGCGGACAGGGCTACGGGCCCCGGGACGCCGGGGGCGATGCGGGTGGCGGGATGCGCTACCGCATGCTGGAGACCATCCACGAGTACGCCACCGAGCGCGCCGCCGAGGTTCCCGAGCTGCGTGCCGCCGCCGAGCGGCGCCACCGTGCGTGGGCGCGCGCCCTGGCCGCGGAGGCCGAGCCCCAGCTGCGCTCGGCCGGCCAACTCCCCTGGATCCGGCGTCTGGAGACCGAGCTCGACAACATCCGGGCCGCTCTCCAGCGCGCGCTCGCCGCCCATGACGAGGAAGAGGCGGGCGCTCTCGTCCTCGACATGGGCTGGTTCTGGTGGCTGCGCAACTTCCGGTACGAGGGCATCACGTGGACGGAACTCGTCCTGAAACTGGGCGCGTTGCTCGACATGCCGGCCGGTGACCGTCCGGCGGCGGCCGTCGGTGCCGTGTGCGCCGCCGGTGACGGCCTCCTCTCCGAGCTCGAGGACGTCGATCCGGTGGACGCCTTTCTCGACCATCCGGAGCGTGACGGGCGCCACCCGCTGCACGCCATGCGGATGCGGGTGCGCATGCTCCACCTGTTCATGAAGGTGGACGTCGTCCCGCTGGACGACTGGGGCGACAAGCGGCTGCGGGAGTACGTGGGGCGGGTGCGGGGCGCCTTCGAGCGGGGCGGCCCGGACGCGGCGCGCATGCCGGGGATCGTCTGGCCGATGGCCGCGCACTTCCTGGACGATCCGGACGACGTGGGGCCCGCGATGAACTCGGCGGTCGCCAACTGCCGTGAGTTCGGCGGTGAATGGGAGATCGGCGTCGCCCTGATGTTCCGTACGCACATGGTCGTCGACGCTCCGGGCGGCATGCCGGGAGTGGACGAGGACCTGGTGGAACTGCGCGGACTCAGCCGACGGGTCGGGGACCGCTGGATGCGCGCCCAGGTGTGCAGCGCGGCCGGTGAGGCGGCCATGGCGCGCAGCCGGTTCGACGAGGCGAAGGGCGAGTACGCGGAGGCGCTGCGGCTCGCCTACGAGGTGGGGGCGTACGCGGAGGTGCCGTTCCTCATGGCACGGCTGGCCGAGATCGCCCTCCGCGCCGGCGAGCGTTCGCTGGCCCTGGCGACGCTGGACGAGGCGAGCGTCGCCGCCGACCAGTACGGGGTGACGGACTCCCGGGCGTTCGTCCATCTGCTGCGCGCCCAGGTGGTCCTGGACGACGGGGAGGTCGCCCTCGCACGCGAACTGTGCGAGAAGTCCCGAGAGGAGAGCCTCCGGGGCACCCCGCCGCCCCAGTTCTCGGCGGGTCTGAACTGGATGGACGCCCTGGTCACGGCCGCCGAGTCCGGCCCTGTTCCGGGACTGCGGAAGCTGAGCGCCGCACTGCGGCAAGCGATGGACGCGCGGTGCGCCGACGTGGTGGCCTCGGGCTTCGTCGAGAGCGCCGCGCGTCTGCTCACCGAGCTGGGGGAACACCCGGTGGCGGCGCGGCTGCTGGCCGCGGGCACCGGTTGGCGCGGCGGGGATCTGCCGCCCGCCCGTGAGAGCGCCGACGTGCGGCGCACCGCAGCCGCGGCTCTCGCCGCACTCGGCCCGGAGCACTACGAGTCCGAGCGCGTCCGAGGCTCCGGCTACACCCAGGAAGAAGCCCTCGGCGACCTGGTCGAAGCGCTTGAGGCGTACCCCGGTGCGTACCCCGGGGTGCATCCAGGGGAGGCGTACTCCGCGGACTAGGTCGGACTAGGTCGGACTAGGTGTTCACCGGCACAGGAACTTCGATTCCGCCCAGTCGCCCAGTGATGTCGAGTCGAACGGGCCCCGGGGTTCGACGACGAGCCGGACCGTCCGGTGTCCGGTGAGGTTCACATGGACCGGGACCGCCGGGTCGCCGCCCTCGATCAGCGGTGACCGCCACAGCCGCGACCCGTCCGCGTAGACGGAGAAGCGCAGACTGCCCAGGCCCGGCATCAGATCGTCCACACCGGCCATGGCGTCGTACGAGCCGCAGTCGCGGTTCAGGTCGATCGTGACCGAGGAGCGGCCGTGGACGGTCACACCGTGCGCGTACCGGGTGTTCGCGATGCTCATCGAGTGGCGCTGCCACACCCAGTTGCTCGCACCGATCCGCATCTCCGGCCCGGTGTGGTCGCCGATGACGTCGTAGTCCAGGTCGCTCCACCGGTAGACGGTGGAGGCGGGCGGGGGAGGCGTCGGCGTGGGCTCCGGGGCGGGTTCCGGCGGGGGTGGCGTCGGCAGCGGGGCCGGAGTGGGGGCCGGGGCCGGCGAGGGGAGCGGACTCGGGGTCGCCTTCGGCGCCGGCTTCGGGGCGGGCTTCGGCTCCGGCGAGGGGGGCGGGGCGGGGGCCGGCCCGCGTACCACCGGCGCAGGCTTCGGCGCGGGGGACTTCCTGGGCGGTGCCGACGACGGGACCGGCGCCTCGACGGCGGGAGAGGCGGCCGGTTCCGCCTCGGGCCGCCGGGCGGGGCTGCCGTTGCCGACCAGGGACAGCGCCACCGCCGCCGCGGCCGCCGCGACGACACCCGCGGCGATACCGGCCTTGACCGACGCGCCCAGCCCCTCGGAGACCGCGGCGCCGCCCCCGGCGCCTCCCGAGCCGCCGCCCGCCACGGCTGCCGCGCCCGCGGCTCCGGCCGCACCCGCACCGGCGCCACCGGCGATGAGCGCCACGGCCTTCGCGTACCCGGCGGCACCGAACCAGCCGATGACCGCGACCGGCACGACCGCGGGGATCCCGCCGGCCACTTCCTTGATCTGGCCCGCGGCCAGCCGGCACCTGACGCACTCCTCCAGGTGCTTGCGCAGGCCCCGTTCGGCACGGGTGCGCAGGCCCCCGCGGGCATAGGCGCCGAGCCGGTCGGCGTAGCGCGCGCACTCCTCGTCCATGGTGAGCGTGGTGCTCACGTGCGCCTGGAGGTAGGCCTGCCGGAGTCCCTCGCGGGCGCGGCTGGCGAGCACACGGGTGCCGTTCGCGTCGAGACCGAAGAGCGTGGCGACCTCGCTCGGGGACTCGTCCTCGACCTCGGTGTGCCACAGCACGGCCTGCCAGCGCTCCGGCAGCGAGCGGAAGGCCCGCATGGCCATGGACTGTTCGGCCTCGTGCATCGCGCGTACGTCCGCGCCGAGGTCGAGCGTGTCGTCGTTGGAGACCTCGGATCCGCGGGCGGCCTGCGCGGCGAACACGGCGAAATCGTCGACCAGTTGCTCGCGTCTGGCCGTCTTCGTCCAGTTCGCGGCGACCCGGCGGACGGTGGTCAGGAGATACGGGCGCACGGCGTGCTCGGGGCCGCTGCCGCCGCGTACGGCCTGGAGCATGCGGGCGAACACCTCGGCCGTGAGGTCGTCGGCGGTGTGCGTGTCGCGACAGCAGGTGCGGGCGTAGCGACGGACGGCTTCGGCGTGCCGGCGGTACAGCTCCTCGTACGCCGTGTCGTCGCCGCCGCGCATCCGCTCGATCAGACCGGCGTCCGGGGGCGGCGCGTCCACCGGGGTCCCGGGTTCGCGCAGGGGCGGCAGAACGCCGTCGTCGCGCGCGTCCCAGCGGTCGCGCTGCGAAGGCATGCCGAGGTCGGCCGTTCCGGTGTCCGGGCCGGCATGGTGCCGGCCGTCGCTGTCCAGGCTTCGGCCGTCCGAGTCGTCGCCTTCCTGGCTTCCGCGGTCCGAGTTGCCGCTGTCCCGGTTCCCGCTGTGCGGGCCGCCCTGGCTCGGTACCCGCCGTGACGGTGAGCCGCCGGTTTCCGTGCCGCCGTCGGCGCCACCGTCACCGAGTGACTCGTCCCGCCCGTCAACGCTCATCGCGGAAAGCCCCCGCCTGCACACTCTCGGACCGAATACCGGGCCAGAGTGCCACAGGCTCCCCGTGCGGAACGTGCTCGTACGGCCCAACCACTCGTCCGGGGGGACTTGTCGCTCTGGAGTACTAACTGTCACCCGTTCGGGGAATGTTCAACAGCCGTCATGCGCGCGGAAGCGGTCGTTCCGGACCGGCAGTGCGGCCGGGAGGCGCGGCGGGGAAGCGCGATGCTCCCGGGGCGAGTGACGTCACTCGCCCCGGGAGCATCGGGGTGTCCAGGCGCGACCGTGTGCTCGGCGCCCGCCGCGTACGACGGCGCCCGCGCACGCGCTTGCCTTCGTGCCCCGCGGTGTCCACGTGCTTCGGTGTGCTCCGGTACGCCTCCGCGTCCGGAACCCGCCCACACCGCGGGTGCCTTCGGTCCTGCTCACGCGGGACGCGAGCGCAGGCCCTCCAGCAGGATGTCCAGGAGCCGGGTCGAGGCCGCCGCCTGCTGGGCCGCGTCCGGCAGCGAGGGTGCCGCCGTCGCGATGACCAGCAGGACGTCCGCCACGGTGACGTCGGCGCGCAACTCGCCCGCCGCACGCGCCCGGTCGACGAGCCGCCCGACCACCTCGAGGAGCGCCGCCGCCCCGGCGTCGTCCACCGCGGCGATCACCTGCTCGTCCTCGGGGGCGGTCCGCTGCTCGACGAGCCGCAACTCGGGCGCGGGCTGCGACCGCTGCTGCGGCACCCGTGCCTCGTCGTGCTCGGGACCGTCCTCGGCCACGCCGACCCGCAGCACCTGCGGCGGCAGCAGCCGTCCGGCGCCCGAGGCCACCGACGTCCGCAGGAAGCGCGAGAGCGCCGACCACGGCTCGTCCTCCTGGCCGAGCGCGGAACGGGCCTGGTCCGTCAGCCGGGAGGTCTCCTCCTCGGCTATCCGGCGCACCAGGACGTCCTTGCTCGGGAAGCGCCGGTACACCGTGCCGACACCGACCCTCGCCCGTCGGGCGACATCCTCCATCGGCGCGCCGTACCCCAGCTCGCCGAAGACCTCGCGCGCCGCCCGCAGTACATGTTCCAGATTGCGCTGTGCGTCCACCCGCAGCGGCGTCGTGCGCGGTCCGTCCGTCGGACCGCGGCCGTTGCCGCTCGTCGTCGCGCCCATCGCACCACCAGGTGCGATGGCTGACGCGGAAGACCAATGAGAGTCCTGAATATGCATAAGCGTTCCCCCGGTAATGACGTCTCCCCCCGGAGACTCTCCCCGCCATCGACAGACCGGAGCGTGTGGAACAAGCCGGTGCGCGAGTCCGTCGTGCGGAATCGCCGAGCGCATCCCCCTACACTCCGTCGACACACGAACATAGTTGAGAGGGGGTCAATTCAGAAGGGGCAGGTTCCGCACGGAGCGCCCCCCGATCGGAGTACGGACCCCGTACGTCCCGATTACACCCCGTCCGAATACCCCCCTCACCCACCTTGAGCTGCGGGTTTTCCCTAGACTCCGACAAATCGGCCAACTCCGCACGTTGTCGGCGACCGGTCACACAAATTGTCGGGGCTGTGGACAAACTCCGAAGAGGGGTGCGTCATGGGATGGTGAAGGAACGTGCGCGCATTCTCATCGTCGGCGGCGGCTACGTCGGGATGTACACCGCCCTGCGCCTCCAGCGGCAGCTCAAGCCCGAACTGAAGCGGGGCGAGGTCGAGATCACGGTCGTGTCGCCCGACCCGTACATGACCTATCAGCCGTTCCTTCCCGAAGCCGCCGCGGGTTCCATCTCGCCGCGTCACGTGGTCGTTCCGCTGCGCCGGGTCCTTCACCGGTGCCGGATCGTCATCGGTGAGGTCCGGTCGGTCGACCACGCCAAACGCACCGTCACGCTCACCACGCTCGCCACCGAGGAGGAGGGCGCGGGCGCCGAGCAGATCGCGTACGACGAACTCGTGCTCGCCCCGGGCTCGGTCTCGCGCACCCTGCCGATCCCCGGACTCGCCGACTACGCCATCGGCTTCAAGACGGTCGAAGAGGCCATCGGCCTGCGTAACCACGTCATCGAACAGATGGACATCGCCTCCTCCACCCGCGACCCCGCGATCCGCGACGCGGCCCTGACCTTCGTCTTCGTAGGGGGCGGTTACGCCGGAGTCGAGGCGCTCGGCGAACTGGAGGACATGGCCCGCTACACCGCGCGGTACTACCACAACCTCAAGCCCGAGGACATGAAGTGGATCCTCGTCGAGGCCTCCGACCGCATCCTGCCCGAGGTCGGCGAGGAGATGGGCAGGTACACGGTCAGCCAGCTGCGGCGGCGCAACATCGAGGTACGCCTGGAGACCCGCCTCAACAGCTGTGCGGACCGGGTCGCCGTCCTCAGTGACGGCGCGCGCTTCCCGACGCGCACCGTCGTGTGGACGGCCGGCGTGAAACCGCACCCCGTCCTCGCCGCGACCGACCTCCCCCTGAACGAGCGCGGCCGGCTCAGGTGCACCCCCCAGCTCACCGTCGACGGCGCCTCGCACGCCTGGGCCGCCGGAGACGCCGCCGCCGTCCCCGACGTGACCGCCGAGCCCGGCAAGGAGACCGCGCCCAACGCCCAGCACGCCGTGCGCCAGGCGAAGGTCCTCGGCGACAACCTCGCGCACACCCTGCGCGGCGAACCCCTGGAGACGTACTCCCACAAGTACGTCGGCTCGGTCGCGTCCCTCGGACTGCACAAGGGGGTCGCGTACGTCTACGGGCGCAAGCTGAGGGGCTATCCTGCCTGGTTCATGCACCGCGTCTACCACCTCAGCAGGGTGCCCACCTTCAACCGCAAGGCCCGTGTACTCGCCGAATGGACCCTGGCGGGTCTTTTCAAGCGGGAGATCGTGTCCCTCGGTTCGCTCGAACACCCCCGTGCGGAGTTCGAACTGGCGGCCGGGGGAAAGCCTCCGACCGACCCGAAGGGGTCGTCCTGACCGGACCGAGGAACTCCACCGGCGGGGACGGCGTCTGACGGATGGAGACCCGGTCGGTCAGACTGCCAGACAGGTCCACGACTTTGGGCGGGTGAACCGCTCGCCCTTCTAACACGAGGCTTTCCCCACTGTGAACTTCACGCGCTGGAGCGCCCGGCTCCCCGGAACGCAGCGCCGCGCCGCAGCGCGGACCGAGCACACGGCCGCGCACACGACTGCGCATACGACTGCGCATACGGCCGCCCCGGACCGGTGCGGGGAAGGCTCCGTGCCGGCGGCCCGCGTCGAGCAGCTGACCGATGACGCCCCTCCCGGGCTCGCCGTCGACGAACTCCCGGTGCGCGCGGTCCTCGACCGTGTTCCCGCCCTCGTCGCCCTCGTGCACGGCCCCGAACACCGCGTCTCGTACGTCAACGACGCCTACACGGCGGCCTTCGGCACCCGCCCCGCCGGCGCACCCGCGCGCGAGGCCCTGCCCGAGCTGGACGAACTCGGGCTGCTGCCACTCCTGGACCAGGTCCTGCGCAGCGCCAAACCCCGTACGGTCAAGTCCCGCAAGGTGTCGACCGGCCGCTCCTACACGTTCACCTGCACCCCCGTCGACACCTCCCCGGAGGCCGACGGCCGCGGCGTCCTCGTCTTCGCCACCGACGTCACCGATCACGCCGAGGCGGCCGAGCGGCTGCGCGCCAGCGAGCGCCGTCAGCGCGAGACCGCCGTCACCCTCCAGCGTTCCCTGCTCCCGCAGGAACTGGAGGAGCCCGACGACCTGCGCATCGCCGCCACCTACCTGCCCGGCGGCACGGAGGCGGCGGTCGGCGGGGACTGGTACGACGTCATCACCCTCGGCGGCGGGCGCACCGCGCTCGTCATCGGCGACGTCATGGGCCGCGGTGTCCGCGCGGCCGCCGTCATGGGCCAGCTCCGCACGGCCGTGCGCGCGTACGCCCGTCTCGACCTGCCGCCGCACGAGGTCCTGCAACTCCTCGACGGCCTCGCCACCGAGATCGACGCCAACCAGATCGCCACCTGCGTGTACGCCATCCACGACCCGAACGAGGGCCGCCTGGTGTACGCCTCCGCCGGCCACCTGCCCATCCTGGTCCGCGACGAGAACGGCACCATCCACCGCGCCGACGAGCCGACCGGACCGCCGCTCGGCACCGGCGGCTGGCTGCACGCCTCGGGCTCGGTGCCCCTGGGCCCCGGCTCGACCGCCGTCCTGTACACGGACGGCCTGGTCGAGCGCCGCGACGAGGACCTCGACGAGGGCATCGCCTCCCTGGAACGCGCCCTGGCCGGTGCCACCGGCAGCCCCCAGGTGGTCTGCGACCGCCTGGTCCGCGCGGCCGGCGTCACCGCCGACCACGACGACGACGTCGCCGTCATGGTCATCCAGCACCCTTCCCGTACGGGCTCCGACGGCGAGCTCTTCCGCAACGCCGCCCTGGAACTGCTCGGCGGCATGGAAGCGGCCCCACGCGCGCGTGCCTTCGCCTCCGGCGTGCTGGCCAGCTGGCGCTTCCCCGGCGATCTGCACGACCTCGGCGTCCTGGCCGCCAGCGAACTCGTCGCCAACTCGCTCCAGCACGGCACCCCGCCGATGCGGCTGCGGCTGCGCCGTACCGACCGTCGCCTGATCATCGAGGTCACCGACGGAGACGACCACCTCCCGCGCCGCCGCCGCGCGGAGCCCGGCGACGAAGCGGGCCGCGGCATCGCGATCGTGGCCACGATCGCCTCGAACTGGGGCTCCCGCCGCACACCGGGCGGCGGCAAGGCGGTGTGGTGCGAGTTCGCACTCCCGCGCGCCGCAAAGTGAAACCGCGCGCCGGAAACTGAAATCGCGCCCGGGAGCTGAAACAGCCCGCCGGGCCGGCCCCGTGCGTCCTCCCGGACACCCAGGGGCGGCCACCCGGACACGTTCCGCGCGTCCCCTGGCCGAGAGGGACGCCCGGTGCTAAGAGCTCCCCATGGCAGACGAATCGGGCTTTCAGCTCAGAGGAAGTGGCCCCGAGCGCTACGAGCGGTACGCGGCGCCGTTCATGGCGCCCTTCGTGGAAGCGATCCTGGACGCGGTCGACCTGTACCCCGGAGCCAAGGTGCTCGACCTCGCCTGCGGCACCGGCTTCGCGGCCCGCGCGGCGGCGGCCCGGGTCGGCCCCGCCGGCCGGGTCTCGGGGTCGGACATCAACACGGGCATGATCGGCGTGGCCGTGGAGCACGCGCCCCGCATGTACCCGGACATCGAGTTCACCGTCGCCCCCGCCGAAAGGCTCCCCTATGAGGACGCGGCCTTCGACGCGGTCGTGTGCCAGCAGGGCGTCCAGTTCTTCCCCGACCTGGACGCGGCCTTCGCGGAGACGGCCCGCGTGACGCGCCCCGACGGCCGCTTCGCCGCCACCGCGTGGGTCGCCAGAGAACTCATCCCGTACTTCGTCGCCCAGTACGAGGCGGTCGAGGAACACGGCGGCAAGGAACTCGCGGCGGACTACGAGGGCGCGTTCTCCGGCACCCCCGAACGGCTCTCCGCCGCCCTGCGAGGCGCCGGCTTCCACGACGTCGCCGTCCGCCAGGTCACCTTCGGCATCCCGTTCCCGCCCCTCGACGCGTACGCCCCCGGCCAGCTCTCGTCCACATCCTGGGGACAGGCGATCGTCGACACCGCGGGCGAGGACGCACTCCTGCGCGCGGGGCGGGCCGTCCACACCCGGCTCGCCGGCCACACCGCCCCCGACGGCACCGCCACCCTCCCCTTCACCGCCAACCTGCTGACCGGCATCCGCTGAGACCCGCCCCGCGCACACGAAACGGCCGCCATCACGTCCCTTCGTGATGGCGGCCGTCGTGGTCCGCGCCCGTCCCGCAGCCCCGGTGGTCAGGCGCTCGCGGGCACCGGCTCGGCCGGAACCCCGCCCTGCGCGACCACCCGGCTCCGCGCGAGCGACGGCTGATTCTGTACGGGCGTGAGCTGCCTCCCGAGCCGTACGGCCAGGAAGGTGATCCCGAGCGAGAAGAGCAGGAACGTCACGACGTACGGGCCGTGCAGCGAGGCCCCCATCGGGCCGCCCACCGCGGGGCCGATCGCCAGCGCGAGCTGCTTCACCAGGGCGAAGGCGGAGTTGTACTGACCCGCCATGCCCGCCGGCGCCAGATCGGCGACCAGCGGAGCGACCGTCGGCGACAGCATCGCCTCACCGAGCCCGAAGAGCGCGTACGTCGAGACGAAGGCCGCCGTCGCCATGGTCCGGCTGCCGTGCCCGAGGCCCGCGTATCCGGCCGCCAGCCAGGCGACGGCCCAGATGAGCCCGACCGCGGCGATCACCCGGGACCGCTTGCGGCGCTCGACGAACTTCAGCACCGCGAACTGCGCGACCACGATCATCGCCGTGTTCGCCGCCATCGCCGTACCGAGCGCGGACGTGGAGATCCCGGCCGCCTCCACGCCGTACGCCGAAAGCCCCGACTCGAACTGTCCGTAGCAGGCGAAGAACAGCACGAAGCCCAGCACGGACAGCTGCACCATGGCCCGGTTGCCGAGCAGCTGCTTCCAGCTGCCGCCCCTGGCCTGCGGCCTGTCCCCCTCGATGTGCGGCGCGTGCGGCATCCGCACGGTCGCCATCAGCACGACCAGCACCAGGAACATCGCCGCCTCGATCGCGAACAGCAGCGTGAACGAGCTTGCGCGGTCAGGATCGACGATGTGCCCGCCGATGAGACCGCCGACACCGAGGCCCAGGTTCTGCAGGAAGAACTGCTTCGCGAAGGCGCGCGACCGGGTGTCCGCCGTGGAACAGTCCACGATCATCGTCGCGAGCGACGGCTGCATCACGGCCTGCCCGGCACCGAGCGCCGCGGCCGACAGCACCACGGTCGTCGCGCCGTTCGCCAGTCCGAGGCTCAGCGCACCCAGGGCGGCGGTGACCAGGGCCACGAGGAGCACCGGCAGCGGACCGCGCCGGACGATCGCCCGCCCGGCGAACGGCAGCACGACGAGAGCGGCCACGGCGAAGACGGCGAGCACGACGCCCGCCGTCATGGAGCCGAGTCCCCGCACCTGCGCCACATAGACGTAGAGGAAGGGGACGGTAAAGCCGAGCCCGAACGCGCTGAGCGCGTTGCCCACGTGGATCCGGCGCATCGCTGCGCCCATCGCCCTGGTCACTTTCACCTGCCTTGGTCGTGAAGTCGTACCGGCCCCCTGCCGGGGCACCGTGTCGGTGACACGTTCCCTACGCATGGATGCAAGCCTGAAGACTTCAAAGCTAAAGTTTGAGCTTGAACTCTACACGTTGAAGGACTTCGACACCAAGCAGCATCGTGCGATACTCGGGCCATGGGTGACACCCCCGGCGTCAGCGAGCCGACACTCGAAGAACAGATCGCCGCCTACCAGCGCGAGTTCCAGGACCTCGACCCCCAGGTCGAGAAGATCGTCTCGGCGCTGTCCCGCCTCAACCGGCGGATGAACGTCGCCTACGGCCGCCAGACCGCAGCGCTCGGCATCAGCAACGCCGAGTGGGAGGTCCTGAAGGCGCTCGTCCTCGCCGGCGCCCCGTACCGCCTGGGCCCGAGCGAGCTCGCCAAGCGTCTCGGACTCACTCCGGCCGCCATGACCCACCGCATCGACCGCATGGTCGCGGAGGGGCTGGTCACCCGGGAGCGCGACGAGTCGAACCGTGTGCGGGTCATCGTCGAGCTGACCGACGAGGGCCGCGAGAAGTGGCTGGAGGCCATGCGCCTCGCCACGGTCTTCGAGGAGGACCTGCTCCAGGACCTCTCCACCCAGGACAGAGGCGTCCTGGGCGAGGTCCTGACGCGTCTGTTGCGACGGGTGGAGGACGCCCAGCCGGACGCGGGCGGCCGGCTCAGCGACCTCGATTAAAAGATCTTGACAGGGGAGGTTGACACCGTCCCGGCGGATCCGTAAAGTTCTTCGAGTTGTCACGGAGCCGGAACGGTTCCGCGACGGCGCCTCCGCCGCTGATGCGGCAATCAAACCACCAGCACGATCTCCCAGCCGGGGTGAATTCGGCGTGTCCGAATTCAATTCGATTGGGGCCCGGCGGCCCGATTAGGAACTGCCGGGAAGATCCGCTAAAGTTTGAGACGTCGGAACGGCCCAACGGCCGGGAAGACAAACCCCGCTGACTGGGAATCAGGCCCGAAAGGATCTGATAGAGTCGGAAACGCAAGACCGAAGGGAAGCGCCCGGAGGAAAGCCCGAGAGGGTGAGTACAAAGGAAGCGTCCGTTCCTTGAGAACTCAACAGCGTGCCAAAAATCAACGCCAGATTTGTTGATACCCCGTCTCCGGCCGTTCGGTCGGGACGAGGTTCCTTTGAAAAAGTCCTGCCGGGCATTGTTCCGGCAGGCGCATCAGCGAGGACGCTGTGAACGCCGGTCCTATTCCGACCGGTTGTTCCGCTCTCGTGATGTAAACCGGATTACCGGTAAACATTCACGGAGAGTTTGATCCTGGCTCAGGACGAACGCTGGCGGCGTGCTTAACACATGCAAGTCGAACGATGAAGCCCTTCGGGGTGGATTAGTGGCGAACGGGTGAGTAACACGTGGGCAATCTGCCCTTCACTCTGGGACAAGCCCTGGAAACGGGGTCTAATACCGGATAACACTCCTGCCCGCATGGGTGGGGGTTAAAAGCTCCGGCGGTGAAGGATGAGCCCGCGGCCTATCAGCTTGTTGGTGAGGTAGTGGCTCACCAAGGCGACGACGGGTAGCCGGCCTGAGAGGGCGACCGGCCACACTGGGACTGAGACACGGCCCAGACTCCTACGGGAGGCAGCAGTGGGGAATATTGCACAATGGGCGAAAGCCTGATGCAGCGACGCCGCGTGAGGGATGACGGCCTTCGGGTTGTAAACCTCTTTCAGCAGGGAAGAAGCGAGAGTGACGGTACCTGCAGAAGAAGCGCCGGCTAACTACGTGCCAGCAGCCGCGGTAATACGTAGGGCGCAAGCGTTGTCCGGAATTATTGGGCGTAAAGAGCTCGTAGGCGGCTTGTCACGTCGGGTGTGAAAGCCCGGGGCTTAACCCCGGGTCTGCATTCGATACGGGCTAGCTAGAGTGTGGTAGGGGAGATCGGAATTCCTGGTGTAGCGGTGAAATGCGCAGATATCAGGAGGAACACCGGTGGCGAAGGCGGATCTCTGGGCCATTACTGACGCTGAGGAGCGAAAGCGTGGGGAGCGAACAGGATTAGATACCCTGGTAGTCCACGCCGTAAACGGTGGGAACTAGGTGTTGGCGACATTCCACGTCGTCGGTGCCGCAGCTAACGCATTAAGTTCCCCGCCTGGGGAGTACGGCCGCAAGGCTAAAACTCAAAGGAATTGACGGGGGCCCGCACAAGCAGCGGAGCATGTGGCTTAATTCGACGCAACGCGAAGAACCTTACCAAGGCTTGACATACACCGGAAAGCATTAGAGATAGTGCCCCCCTTGTGGTCGGTGTACAGGTGGTGCATGGCTGTCGTCAGCTCGTGTCGTGAGATGTTGGGTTAAGTCCCGCAACGAGCGCAACCCTTGTTCTGTGTTGCCAGCATGCCCTTCGGGGTGATGGGGACTCACAGGAGACTGCCGGGGTCAACTCGGAGGAAGGTGGGGACGACGTCAAGTCATCATGCCCCTTATGTCTTGGGCTGCACACGTGCTACAATGGCAGGTACAAAGAGCTGCGAAGCCGTGAGGCGGAGCGAATCTCAAAAAGCCTGTCTCAGTTCGGATTGGGGTCTGCAACTCGACCCCATGAAGTCGGAGTTGCTAGTAATCGCAGATCAGCATTGCTGCGGTGAATACGTTCCCGGGCCTTGTACACACCGCCCGTCACGTCACGAAAGTCGGTAACACCCGAAGCCGGTGGCCCAACCCCTTGTGGGAGGGAGCTGTCGAAGGTGGGACTGGCGATTGGGACGAAGTCGTAACAAGGTAGCCGTACCGGAAGGTGCGGCTGGATCACCTCCTTTCTAAGGAGCATCTAGGCCGCCGGGCTTGCCCGGTGGTCCAGGGCCATTACGTCGGCAAATGTTCGACGGTGGTTGCTCATGGGTGGAACGTTGATTATTCGGCACTCTTGACTGTCTTCTCCTTCCGGTACTGCCCTTCGGGGCGTGGAAAGAATGAGGGAAGCGGTAAGAGTGTCGGGCACGCTGTTGGGTGTCTGAAGGTACGGCCCGTGTGGCTGCCTTCAGTGCCGGCCCCAGTGCACTCCGGTGGAAACCGGGGGTGATGGGTGGTTGGTCGTTGTTTGAGAACTGCACAGTGGACGCGAGCATCTGTGGCCAAGTTTTTAAGGGCGCACGGTGGATGCCTTGGCACCAGGAACCGATGAAGGACGTGGGAGGCCACGATAGTCCCCGGGGAGCCGTCAACCAGGCTTTGATCCGGGGGTTTCCGAATGGGGAAACCCGGCAGTCGTCATGGGCTGTCACCCATACCTGAACACATAGGGTATGTGGAGGGAACGCGGGGAAGTGAAACATCTCAGTACCCGCAGGAAGAGAAAACAACCGTGATTCCGGGAGTAGTGGCGAGCGAAACCGGATGAGGCCAAACCTCAAGCGTGTGAGACCCGGCAGGGGTTGCGCTTGGGGGGTTGTGGGATCTCTCTTTCACAGTCTGCCGGCTGTGAGACGAGTCAGAAACCGTTGATGTAGGCGAAGGACATGCGAAAGGTCCGGCGTAGAGGGTAAGACCCCCGTAGTCGAAACATCAACGGCTCGTTTGAGAGACACCCAAGTAGCACGGGGCCCGAGAAATCCCGTGTGAATCTGGCGGGACCACCCGCTAAGCCTAAATATTCCCTGGTGACCGATAGCGGATAGTACCGTGAGGGAATGGTGAAAAGTACCGCGGGAGCGGAGTGAAATAGTACCTGAAACCGTGTGCCTACAAGCCGTGGGAGCGTCGCGCATTGAGTTTACTCAATGCGTCGTGACTGCGTGCCTTTTGAAGAATGAGCCTGCGAGTTTGCGGTGCGTTGCGAGGTTAACCCGTGTGGGGAAGCCGTAGCGAAAGCGAGTCCGAATAGGGCGATTCAGTAGCGCGCTCAAGACCCGAAGCGGAGTGATCTAGCCATGGGCAGGTTGAAGCGGCTGTAAGAGGTCGTGGAGGACCGAACCCACCAGGGTTGAAAACCTGGGGGATGACCTGTGGTTAGGGGTGAAAGGCCAATCAAACTCCGTGATAGCTGGTTCTCCCCGAAATGCATTTAGGTGCAGCGTCGTGTGTTTCTTGCCGGAGGTAGAGCACTGGATAGGCGATGGGCCCTACCGGGTTACTGACCTTAGCCAAACTCCGAATGCCGGTAAGTGAGAGCGCGGCAGTGAGACTGTGGGGGATAAGCTCCATGGTCGAGAGGGAAACAGCCCAGAGCATCGACTAAGGCCCCTAAGCGTACGCTAAGTGGGAAAGGATGTGGAGTCGCACAGACAACCAGGAGGTTGGCTTAGAAGCAGCCACCCTTGAAAGAGTGCGTAATAGCTCACTGGTCTAGTGATTCCGCGCCGACAATGTAGCGGGGCTCAAGCGTACCGCCGAAGTCGTGTCATTGCAGCAATAGGGCCAACGCCCGCTGTGATGGGTAGGGGAGCGTCGTGTGCCGGGTGAAGCCGCGCCGGAAGGCAGTGGTGGACGGTTCACGAGTGAGAATGCAGGCATGAGTAGCGATACACACGTGAGAAACGTGTGCGCCGATTGACTAAGGGTTCCTGGGTCAAGCTGATCTGCCCAGGGTAAGTCGGGACCTAAGGCGAGGCCGACAGGCGTAGTCGATGGATAACCGGTTGATATTCCGGTACCCGCTGTGAAGCGTCAAACATCGAACCAGGCGATGCTAAGTCCGTGAAGCCGCCCCGGAGCCTTCGGGCAAAGGGGAGTGGTGGAGCCGACGGACCAGACCTGTAGTAGGTGAGTGATGGGGTGACGCAGGAAGGTAGTCCATCCCGGGCGGTGGTTGTCCCGGGGTAAGGGTGTAGGCCGTGTGATAGGCAAATCCGTCACACATTAAGGCTGAGACCTGATGCCGAGCCGATTGTGGTGAAGTGGATGATCCTATGCTGTCGAGAAAAGCCTCTAGCGAGTTTCATGGCGGCCCGTACCCTAAACCGACTCAGGTGGTCAGGTAGAGAATACCGAGGCGTTCGGGTGAACTATGGTTAAGGAACTCGGCAAAATGCCCCCGTAACTTCGGGAGAAGGGGGGCCATCACTGGTGATCCGATTTACTCGGTGAGCTGGGGGTGGCCGCAGAGACCAGCGAGAAGCGACTGTTTACTAAAAACACAGGTCCGTGCGAAGCCGTAAGGCGATGTATACGGACTGACGCCTGCCCGGTGCTGGAACGTTAAGGGGACCGGTTAGTCACAATTCGTTGTGGCGAAGCTGAGAACTTAAGCGCCAGTAAACGGCGGTGGTAACTATAACCATCCTAAGGTAGCGAAATTCCTTGTCGGGTAAGTTCCGACCTGCACGAATGGCGTAACGACTTCTCGACTGTCTCAACCATAGGCCCGGTGAAATTGCACTACGAGTAAAGATGCTCGTTTCGCGCAGCAGGACGGAAAGACCCCGGGACCTTTACTACAGTTTGATATTGGTGTTCGGTTCGGCTTGTGTAGGATAGCTGGGAGACTGTGAAGCTTGGACGCCAGTTCAGGTGGAGTCGTCGTTGAAATACCAGTCTGGTCGTGCTGGATGTCTAACCTGGGTCCGTGATCCGGATCAGGGACAGTGTCTGATGGGTAGTTTAACTGGGGCGGTTGCCTCCTAAAGAGTAACGGAGGCGCCCAAAGGTTCCCTCAGCCTGGTTGGCAATCAGGTGTTGAGTGTAAGTGCACAAGGGAGCTTGACTGTGAGACCGACGGGTCGAGCAGGGACGAAAGTCGGGACTAGTGATCCGGCGGTGGCTTGTGGAAGCGCCGTCGCTCAACGGATAAAAGGTACCCCGGGGATAACAGGCTGATCTTCCCCAAGAGTCCATATCGACGGGATGGTTTGGCACCTCGATGTCGGCTCGTCGCATCCTGGGGCTGGAGTCGGTCCCAAGGGTTGGGCTGTTCGCCCATTAAAGCGGTACGCGAGCTGGGTTTAGAACGTCGTGAGACAGTTCGGTCCCTATCCGCTGTGCGCGTAGGAATATTGAGAAGGGCTGTCCCTAGTACGAGAGGACCGGGACGGACGAACCTCTGGTGTGCCAGTTGTCCTGCCAAGGGCATGGCTGGTTGGCTACGTTCGGGAGGGATAACCGCTGAAAGCATCTAAGCGGGAAGCCTGCTTCGAGATGAGTATTCCCACCCCCTCGAGGGGTTAAGGCTCCCAGTAGACGACTGGGTTGATAGGCCAGATCTGGAAGCCCGGCAACGGGTGGAGGTGACTGGTACTAATAGGCCGAGGGCTTGTCCTCAGTTGCTCGCGTCCACTGTGTTGGTTCTGAAACCACGAACAACCCCACGTTTGTCACAGAGCGTGGTGCGGTTGACAGTTTCATAGTGTTTCGGTGGTCATAGCGTGAGGGAAACGCCCGGTTACATTCCGAACCCGGAAGCTAAGCCTCACAGCGCCGATGGTACTGCAGGGGGGACCCTGTGGGAGAGTAGGACGCCGCCGAACAAATTTTGAAGAAAACCCCCGGACCGGGGATACCGGTCCGGGGGTTTTCTGCGTTCAGGACCTATCCGAAGAACGGCGGGACCGACGCCGCTTACGACGAGCCGGCCCTGCTTCTGGAAGCCCCGAACTTGTTTCTTCAGAGAGCTGTCACGGTCCACGAGCCGAGTCATCGGCCGATCGTCCCACGCCGCAGATCTCAGCCGCGGTCAAGCCAAAGGGGTATCCCGTAAGTGCTGGTCACGAAGCTGACCAGGGCGCGGGAAATGCGTAGCTGCTGAGGTGCTGGTGTCGGTATCGTCCGGTCTCCCGGCCCGCTGTACCGGCGGCCTACGTCCAGAGAGTGATGCAGATGACCAGCCGGCAATCCACGACGACCCTGTGGCGCCCCACCGGCCCCAAGGAGCTGGATCTGGTCCGGGAGCTGAACTGGCGCGCCTGGCCGCCGCGACTGCCCGAGCAGCCGATCTTCTACCCGGTCCTCAACGAGGACTACGCGGTAAGGATCGCGCGAGACTGGAACGTGAAGCACGATGGCGCCGGCTTCGTCACTCGTTTCGAGGTCGAGTCGGAGTTCTTGAGCCGGTATCCCATCCAGCAGGCCGGCGGGCAGACGATCCTCGAGCTCTGGGTTCCGGCCGAGGAACTGGACGACTTCAACGCCCACATTGTCGGCGAGATCCAGGTGGTCCATGAGTTCCGCTGAGGCGGGGAGGCCTGCTGTCGGTGGGTCGTACACGCGGTCTGGGGACTCGAGCCGTATCCAGAGCGGTGGTGCCCGAGGCTCGCCCTGGTCGAAGACAGCGGCCAGTTACTGGCCAAGCGGCACACCGCGGCCATCTGGCGCTGCGTGATCAGGACACGCGGGATGAGCAGGCGGCGAGCTGACCCGACCGGACCGGGCACAGGATGTCGGGTCCGGCCCAGTGGGACTTCCCTAGCGTGGGGATCAGTAAGGGAAGGACGGCCAGGAGTGCTGGAGCGGCTGAATGAGGCCATGGACTACATCGAGGACCACCTCGATGAGCCCATCGACGCGGCCGAGCTGGCCCGTATCGCCATGACGTCGGAGTACCACTTCCGGCGGATGTTCTCCGCGCTGGCGGGCATCCCGCTCTCCGAGTACGTCCGCCGCAGGCGGCTGACGCTCTCCGGGGCCGAAGTGCTCGCCGGGGAGCGGACGTTGCTCGATGTCGCGGTGCGGTACGGGTACAGCTCGGGCGAGGCGTTCGCGCGTGCCTTTCGCGCCGTGCACGGGGTCGGTCCCGGCGAGGCGCGGCGGACAGGAGCGGCGCTGCAGTCCCAGCCGCGGATGTCCTTCCGGCTGATCGTGGAAGGGAGCACCAGCATGCGGTACCGGGTAGTGGAGAAGGACGGGTTCAGGCTCGTGGGCAGGGGGACACAGGTCCCGCTGGTCTACGAGGGGATGAACCCGGCCATCGTGGAGTTCGTCAAGAGCATCGGCAGGGAGACGCTGGGGCGCTGGGAGGAGTGCGCGGACGGGGAGCCCGGCGGTGTCGTGGCCGCTGTCAGCAACCACTCCGCGGACGACGCGGAGGGCACCGAAATCGGCTACTTCCAAGGGGTGGTGAGCGATGCGGAAGTGCCCGGCGCTTCGGACAGCCTCGACGTCGAACCGGGGACGTGGGCGGTGTTCGAGTCCTCGGGCCAGTTCCCGCTGGCGGTGCAGTACCTCTGGCGAGACGTGTACACGCAGTGGTTCCCGTCGAACCCGTACCGGAGCCGGCCAGGTCCGTCGCTCTCGCGCACGCGGGTGTCCGAGGACGGTACGCACGCGGACGCGGAGGTATGGATTCCGGTGGAGCGGGTCGGCGGCTGAACCCCGACGCCGACTACGGCTTGCAGAGCAGCCCGCCATATGCGTACAGCTGCTTGCTCTGCTTACGGCTTCGCGATTGATCGCGGTTCGGCTGTGACAGGAGGCGGCCGGACCGGACCATCAGAACGAGTCCTACGAGGAGCAGTTGATCCAGCTGATCTGTGACCACCTGGGGTTGCCCCCGCTGGGATCGCGACACCATGACGGTGGACCGCGACCTGGTGGCCTCCTGTTTCCAGGAGATCTTTAACGGACGGTGTCAGCGTGGGGTGCCATGAGCGGTGATCACGAGAGGGATGCGGCGCTGGCGCGAGCCGTGCAGCTGCGGGAGCAGGGCCGGATTGGGCAGGCCCGGGAACAATTGATGGAGCTGGCCGAGCGGTATCCGAAGGATGCCGAAATCGCCTATCAGACCGCCTGGGCGCACGATGTCCTCGGCCTGGAGACCGAGGCCGTTCCGTTCTACGAGCGGGCCCTGGGTGGTGCGGGACTGTCTCCAGAAGATCGGCACGGGGCTTTCCTCGGGCTGGGAAGCACTCATCGGGTCCTGGGCTCCTACGGGGCGGCCGTGCAGACCCTGCGGCATGCACTTGAGGAGTTCCCGGATGATCCGGCGCTGCAGGCTTTCCTGGCCATGGCGCTGTACAACGACGGTGAACACCGCGAGGCGGTGCGGCTACTGCTGAAGACGGTGGCCGCCACCAGTAGCGACCGCCGGGTGCAGGACTACCGGCGCGCGATCGAGCACTACGCCGACGATCTGGACGCCGGGCAGCAGACAGACGAAGGGCCGCGGGAAGGGGAGCGATGAGTCATCGGCGGTGGCGTGGGCGGTCGTCCCAGCGGTGAGTGGTCCAGTTCTGCACGGGTGCCGGCGGAGTCGTAGCCGGCATCGAGAGACCGACGATGCGGGCGTAGGCCTCCAGCGCGATCTGCTTCAGCCGGGCGAAAAAGCCCAGGCGTATCCACTCGTCGCGGCGCCTTCGGACCGTGTGGCCGGAACAGGTCGTGTCCGCGATCGCCCCGTAGGAGCAGCCGAAGCGCAGGATCTGCAGCAGCTTGTCGCTGCTATTCCGTCGGCGACGACCGATTGTGGGGCGTCAACCGTCGGCGCAAGGGCACCGCCAACAGCTTGGCCGCGCTGAAGTCGATCTGCGCCGCCCGACCGGACGGCGCACCGACCTGCATCATCCTGGACCATCAGCTCGTTGCACTACGGGCGATGCGGTAGAGCACGTTCGGACGCAGTGGTCCGGACGCGGTCGGGTCGTCGAAGTCGTCGGCCGGGTCCCGGGTCATGCCGATCCGGTGCATCACCGCTTGTGAACGGACGTTGGTGGCTGTTGTGACCGCGAGGATCTCGGGAAGCTCAAGAGTGTCGAAGCCGTGGGCCAGGACTGTCAGCGCAGCCTCGGTAGCGTAGCCCCGGCCCCAGGCCGAGCGGGTGAGCCGCCAGCCGATCTCCACTCCCGTGAAGGGCACGTCGTCGTCCACTTCGTCCAAGCCTGCGAAGCCGATGAACTCGCCCGTGACCTGCACCTCAACCGCCCACCACCCGAAGCCCCGCTGGTCGAACTCGGCCTGGAACTGTGCCACGGACGCATCGCTCTGTTCGCGGGTAAGCAGGTCGCCCAAGTGCTCCCGAACCTCGGGATCGGCATTCATCGCCGCCCACGGGGCAAGGTCGGAGTCACGCCATCGGCGCAGGACAAGGCGATCGGTACGCAGTTCAGCCATACTGCCCAGCCAACGTGAGCTCTGGCCCCGAGGCAATCTCATTTCTTCTGGGTGGCACCGCCACCCAGAAGCACGGATCGCTCCCAGGGCGAACAAACGACCACCGACCCGGCGAACCCATGCGGTCACAGCACTAGCGGGTTTGCGGACCGGTAAGCGGCAGGCCCGCAGCCTCTGCCGAGGCCTATCTCGGTCGCCCGGACGGATTCGGCATGAGAGCCTCGCGCCCGTGGCTACTGACACCCAGGTGGGAGAGCTGTTGCACCAGCGCGGCTGGCGAACGGCTTTCACGGTCGCTGAACGGGTGAACGCGTGGGCCGCCCTGGTGAACGGCATCGAGTGCGGCTACGGCGACGACATCTACGAGTACACCAGACCTCTACTGCCGAAACTGGTTGCACGAGGCGTGGCTCCTGCTGGACGAACACATCGTCCAGATCTGGACTCCGCAGATCAAAGCCCTGGACGACCGGTACAAGGCCGCGACCGTCGATGACGACGGCCAAGCACTCGACCAGTTCCACGGACTGCCCGGACCCGAGCTGTGGTGGTGGCGGCGACACCCCCGCATCCTCACCGGAGACCTCGGGCGTTCGCTTCGCTCGGCCGGCGCCATCGGTACCGACCCTGATACAGCATGACCCTCAGCCTCGTGGGTCACGGGACAGTCGGCGCCGAGGTGCGCCGTCGGCACGCGTCCGCGAACCGCGACGGGATCCGCCGGCTTCCTGATCCGGTGGGCCGAGCTGTCACCGCTGGCCCGCGGCTTCCGGAGCGCCCTAAAAGATCTTGACAGGGGAGGTTGACACCACCCTGGCGGATCCGTAGAGTCCTTCGAGTTGTCACGGAGCCGGAACGGTTCCGCGACGGCGCCTCCGCCGCTGATGCGGCAATCAAACCACCAGCACGATCTCCCAGCCGGGGTGAATTCGGCGTGTCCGAATTCAATTCGATTGGGGCCCGGCGGCCCGATTAGGAACTGCCGGGAAGATCCGCTAAAGTTTGAGACGTCGGAACGGCCCAACGGCCGGGAAGACAAGCCCCGCTGACTGGGGGTCAGGCCCGAAAGGTTCTGATAGAGTCGGACCCGCCGGAAAGGGAAACGCGCAAGCGGAAACCTGGAAAGCGCCGAGGAAATCGGATACGGAAACGGTCTGATAGAGTCGGAAACGCAAGACCGAAGGGAAGCGCCCGGAGGAAAGCCCGAGAGGGTGAGTACAAAGGAAGCGTCCGTTCCTTGAGAACTCAACAGCGTGCCAAAAATCAACGCCAGATTTGTTGATACCCCGTCTCCGGCCGTTCGGTCGGGACGAGGTTCCTTTGAAAAAGTCCTGCCGGGCATTGTTCCGGCAGGCGCATCAGCGAGGACGCTGTGAACGCCGGTCCTATTCCGACCGGTTGTTCCGCTCTCGTGGTGTCGTCCCGATTACGGGAAAACATTCACGGAGAGTTTGATCCTGGCTCAGGACGAACGCTGGCGGCGTGCTTAACACATGCAAGTCGAACGATGAAGCCCTTCGGGGTGGATTAGTGGCGAACGGGTGAGTAACACGTGGGCAATCTGCCCTTCACTCTGGGACAAGCCCTGGAAACGGGGTCTAATACCGGATAACACTCCTGCCCGCATGGGTGGGGGTTAAAAGCTCCGGCGGTGAAGGATGAGCCCGCGGCCTATCAGCTTGTTGGTGAGGTAGTGGCTCACCAAGGCGACGACGGGTAGCCGGCCTGAGAGGGCGACCGGCCACACTGGGACTGAGACACGGCCCAGACTCCTACGGGAGGCAGCAGTGGGGAATATTGCACAATGGGCGAAAGCCTGATGCAGCGACGCCGCGTGAGGGATGACGGCCTTCGGGTTGTAAACCTCTTTCAGCAGGGAAGAAGCGAGAGTGACGGTACCTGCAGAAGAAGCGCCGGCTAACTACGTGCCAGCAGCCGCGGTAATACGTAGGGCGCAAGCGTTGTCCGGAATTATTGGGCGTAAAGAGCTCGTAGGCGGCTTGTCACGTCGGGTGTGAAAGCCCGGGGCTTAACCCCGGGTCTGCATTCGATACGGGCTAGCTAGAGTGTGGTAGGGGAGATCGGAATTCCTGGTGTAGCGGTGAAATGCGCAGATATCAGGAGGAACACCGGTGGCGAAGGCGGATCTCTGGGCCATTACTGACGCTGAGGAGCGAAAGCGTGGGGAGCGAACAGGATTAGATACCCTGGTAGTCCACGCCGTAAACGGTGGGAACTAGGTGTTGGCGACATTCCACGTCGTCGGTGCCGCAGCTAACGCATTAAGTTCCCCGCCTGGGGAGTACGGCCGCAAGGCTAAAACTCAAAGGAATTGACGGGGGCCCGCACAAGCAGCGGAGCATGTGGCTTAATTCGACGCAACGCGAAGAACCTTACCAAGGCTTGACATACACCGGAAAGCATTAGAGATAGTGCCCCCCTTGTGGTCGGTGTACAGGTGGTGCATGGCTGTCGTCAGCTCGTGTCGTGAGATGTTGGGTTAAGTCCCGCAACGAGCGCAACCCTTGTTCTGTGTTGCCAGCATGCCCTTCGGGGTGATGGGGACTCACAGGAGACTGCCGGGGTCAACTCGGAGGAAGGTGGGGACGACGTCAAGTCATCATGCCCCTTATGTCTTGGGCTGCACACGTGCTACAATGGCAGGTACAAAGAGCTGCGAAGCCGTGAGGCGGAGCGAATCTCAAAAAGCCTGTCTCAGTTCGGATTGGGGTCTGCAACTCGACCCCATGAAGTCGGAGTTGCTAGTAATCGCAGATCAGCATTGCTGCGGTGAATACGTTCCCGGGCCTTGTACACACCGCCCGTCACGTCACGAAAGTCGGTAACACCCGAAGCCGGTGGCCCAACCCCTTGTGGGAGGGAGCTGTCGAAGGTGGGACTGGCGATTGGGACGAAGTCGTAACAAGGTAGCCGTACCGGAAGGTGCGGCTGGATCACCTCCTTTCTAAGGAGCACTTCTTACTCGGTCCGCCGAGTCAGAGGCCAGTACATCGGCGAATGTCCGATGCTGGTTGCTCATGGGTGGAACGTTGATTATTCGGCACTCTTGACTGTCTTCTCCTTCCGGTACTGCCCTTCGGGGCGTGGAAAGAATGAGGGAAGCGGTAAGAGTGTCGGGCACGCTGTTGGGTGTCTGAAGGTACGGCCCGTGTGGCTGCCTTCAGTGCCGGCCCCGGTGAAGCATCGCGTAAGTGGTGTGTGACGGGTGGTTGGTCGTTGTTTGAGAACTGCACAGTGGACGCGAGCATCTGTGGCCAAGTTTTTAAGGGCGCACGGTGGATGCCTTGGCACCAGGAACCGATGAAGGACGTGGGAGGCCACGATAGTCCCCGGGGAGCCGTCAACCAGGCTTTGATCCGGGGGTTTCCGAATGGGGAAACCCGGCAGTCGTCATGGGCTGTCACCCATACCTGAACACATAGGGTATGTGGAGGGAACGCGGGGAAGTGAAACATCTCAGTACCCGCAGGAAGAGAAAACAACCGTGATTCCGGGAGTAGTGGCGAGCGAAACCGGATGAGGCCAAACCTCAAGCGTGTGAGACCCGGCAGGGGTTGCGCTTGGGGGGTTGTGGGATCTCTCTTTCACAGTCTGCCGGCTGTGAGACGAGTCAGAAACCGTTGATGTAGGCGAAGGACATGCGAAAGGTCCGGCGTAGAGGGTAAGACCCCCGTAGTCGAAACATCAACGGCTCGTTTGAGAGACACCCAAGTAGCACGGGGCCCGAGAAATCCCGTGTGAATCTGGCGGGACCACCCGCTAAGCCTAAATATTCCCTGGTGACCGATAGCGGATAGTACCGTGAGGGAATGGTGAAAAGTACCGCGGGAGCGGAGTGAAATAGTACCTGAAACCGTGTGCCTACAAGCCGTGGGAGCGTCGCGCATTGAGTTTACTCAATGCGTCGTGACTGCGTGCCTTTTGAAGAATGAGCCTGCGAGTTTGCGGTGCGTTGCGAGGTTAACCCGTGTGGGGAAGCCGTAGCGAAAGCGAGTCCGAATAGGGCGATTCAGTAGCGCGCTCAAGACCCGAAGCGGAGTGATCTAGCCATGGGCAGGTTGAAGCGGCTGTAAGAGGTCGTGGAGGACCGAACCCACCAGGGTTGAAAACCTGGGGGATGACCTGTGGTTAGGGGTGAAAGGCCAATCAAACTCCGTGATAGCTGGTTCTCCCCGAAATGCATTTAGGTGCAGCGTCGTGTGTTTCTTGCCGGAGGTAGAGCACTGGATAGGCGATGGGCCCTACCGGGTTACTGACCTTAGCCAAACTCCGAATGCCGGTAAGTGAGAGCGCGGCAGTGAGACTGTGGGGGATAAGCTCCATGGTCGAGAGGGAAACAGCCCAGAGCATCGACTAAGGCCCCTAAGCGTACGCTAAGTGGGAAAGGATGTGGAGTCGCACAGACAACCAGGAGGTTGGCTTAGAAGCAGCCACCCTTGAAAGAGTGCGTAATAGCTCACTGGTCTAGTGATTCCGCGCCGACAATGTAGCGGGGCTCAAGCGTACCGCCGAAGTCGTGTCATTGCAGCGTATAGCCCCAACGGGTGTTGTGATGGGTAGGGGAGCGTCGTGTGCCGGGTGAAGCCGCGCCGGAAGGCAGTGGTGGACGGTTCACGAGTGAGAATGCAGGCATGAGTAGCGATACACACGTGAGAAACGTGTGCGCCGATTGACTAAGGGTTCCTGGGTCAAGCTGATCTGCCCAGGGTAAGTCGGGACCTAAGGCGAGGCCGACAGGCGTAGTCGATGGATAACCGGTTGATATTCCGGTACCCGCTGTGAAGCGTCAAACATCGAACCAGGCGATGCTAAGTCCGTGAAGCCGCCCCGGAGCCTTCGGGCAAAGGGGAGTGGTGGAGCCGACGGACCAGACCTGTAGTAGGTGAGTGATGGGGTGACGCAGGAAGGTAGTCCATCCCGGGCGGTGGTTGTCCCGGGGTAAGGGTGTAGGCCGTGTGATAGGCAAATCCGTCACACATTAAGGCTGAGACCTGATGCCGAGCCGATTGTGGTGAAGTGGATGATCCTATGCTGTCGAGAAAAGCCTCTAGCGAGTTTCATGGCGGCCCGTACCCTAAACCGACTCAGGTGGTCAGGTAGAGAATACCGAGGCGTTCGGGTGAACTATGGTTAAGGAACTCGGCAAAATGCCCCCGTAACTTCGGGAGAAGGGGGGCCATCACTGGTGATCCGATTTACTCGGTGAGCTGGGGGTGGCCGCAGAGACCAGCGAGAAGCGACTGTTTACTAAAAACACAGGTCCGTGCGAAGCCGTAAGGCGATGTATACGGACTGACGCCTGCCCGGTGCTGGAACGTTAAGGGGACCGGTTAGTCACTCTTCGGGGTGGCGAAGCTGAGAACTTAAGCGCCAGTAAACGGCGGTGGTAACTATAACCATCCTAAGGTAGCGAAATTCCTTGTCGGGTAAGTTCCGACCTGCACGAATGGCGTAACGACTTCTCGACTGTCTCAACCATAGGCCCGGTGAAATTGCACTACGAGTAAAGATGCTCGTTTCGCGCAGCAGGACGGAAAGACCCCGGGACCTTTACTACAGTTTGATATTGGTGTTCGGTTCGGCTTGTGTAGGATAGCTGGGAGACTGTGAAGCTTGGACGCCAGTTCAGGTGGAGTCGTCGTTGAAATACCAGTCTGGTCGTGCTGGATGTCTAACCTGGGTCCGTGATCCGGATCAGGGACAGTGTCTGATGGGTAGTTTAACTGGGGCGGTTGCCTCCTAAAGAGTAACGGAGGCGCCCAAAGGTTCCCTCAGCCTGGTTGGCAATCAGGTGTTGAGTGTAAGTGCACAAGGGAGCTTGACTGTGAGACCGACGGGTCGAGCAGGGACGAAAGTCGGGACTAGTGATCCGGCGGTGGCTTGTGGAAGCGCCGTCGCTCAACGGATAAAAGGTACCCCGGGGATAACAGGCTGATCTTCCCCAAGAGTCCATATCGACGGGATGGTTTGGCACCTCGATGTCGGCTCGTCGCATCCTGGGGCTGGAGTCGGTCCCAAGGGTTGGGCTGTTCGCCCATTAAAGCGGTACGCGAGCTGGGTTTAGAACGTCGTGAGACAGTTCGGTCCCTATCCGCTGTGCGCGTAGGAATATTGAGAAGGGCTGTCCCTAGTACGAGAGGACCGGGACGGACGAACCTCTGGTGTGCCAGTTGTCCTGCCAAGGGCATGGCTGGTTGGCTACGTTCGGGAGGGATAACCGCTGAAAGCATCTAAGCGGGAAGCCTGCTTCGAGATGAGTATTCCCACCCCTTGAGGGGTTAAGGCTCCCAGTAGACGACTGGGTTGATAGGCCAGATCTGGAAGCCCGGCAACGGGTGGAGGTGACTGGTACTAATAGGCCGAGGGCTTGTCCTCAGTTGCTCGCGTCCACTGTGTTGGTTCTGAAACCACGAACAACCCCACGTTTGTCACAGAGCGTGGTGCGGTTGACAGTTTCATAGTGTTTCGGTGGTCATAGCGTGAGGGAAACGCCCGGTTACATTCCGAACCCGGAAGCTAAGCCTCACAGCGCCGATGGTACTGCAGGGGGGACCCTGTGGGAGAGTAGGACGCCGCCGAACAAATTTTGAAGAAAACCCCCGGACCGGGGATACCGGTCCGGGGGTTTTCTGCGTTCCCAGGGCATTTCCCGCGAAGGCATTTCTCCGCGAGGGCATTTCCCACGAGGGTGTGTCCCGCGAGGGTGTGTCCCGTGCGTGAGAAAGGGGGCGGTCTCCTCAGGAGACCGCCCCCTTTCTCGTTTCCCGTGATGCGGCTGCTTCGCGGTTACTTCAGGCGGGACGACGCGACGATCGAGACGATGTGCGCCGGCACGAGCAGCCACACGATCGCCGTCACGGCGACGGTCGCGATCCGCGTGGCCGTCAGGTCGCCGAGCGCCAGGTCGACGACCGCGGTGACGAGCAGCAGGATGCTGCACTCGATGCCGTTGACCAGACGGTGGAGACCCACGGCCGAGGCCAGCCGGCGGACCTGCGCGAGACCGCTGGAGCGCGGGACGACGGAAGCGTCGGTCGCCTTCTCCATGCCGCTGTCCGAGCGGGCCACGTGCACGAGGTCGGAGGACGACTTCAGGAGCAGGACGCCGATCGCCGCGGCCAGACCGGCCACCAGGTAGAGGTCGAGGCCGAGTTGGGCGGCGCGGATACCCATGCCCACCATCACGGCGGCATCGGCGAGGTAGGCGCCGAGGCGGTCCAGGTAGACCCCGAGCGGGCTGAACTGGCGGCGCCAGCGGGCCACTTCGCCGTCCACACAGTCGAGCAGCAGATACAGCTGCATGAAGACGACGGAGAGAACGGCGCCACCGAGGCCCGGCAGGATCAGGGCGACTCCGGAGAGCATCCCCGCGAAGACCATGATCACGGTGATCTGGTTCGGCGAGATGCGGGTGTCGACGAGATGGCGGGTCACACGCAGGGAGAGGGACCTCATGTAGAGGCGTCCGGCCCAGTGCTCCGCCCGGCTGTCCAACTTGCCCGTGGGGTGGATGACGTTGCGGAGTTCCTCTAGTTGGACTTTGGCCATGCGGTGTTCTCCCTGGCGAGCTTGCGCGTGATCGGATCGGTCGGCTCACAATGCCGTACAGGGAAGAGCATGACGGTGGCCTGGCCGACGGTGATCGGCAGGGTGGATATCAGATGAGCCCGGCCGTACGCGCGTACTACGGTGACGGCATGAACTCCCATGCCTTCGTGATCCGTTCCATACGTTCCGATGAGTGGCGGCAGGTGAAGGAGCTCAGGCTCGATGCCCTGCGGGACCCCGTCGCGCACCTCGCGTTCCTGGAGACCTACGAGGACGCGGTGTCCAAGTCGGACGGCTTCTGGCAGGAGCGGGCGTCCGGGGCGGCCGTCGATGCCACCGGGAGGCAGCAGATCGTGGCCGTGGGCGAGGACGGGGTCTGGGCCGGGTCCGTGACCGTGCTGGTCGAAGAGGCCGGCGTGCCGGACGTGTTCGGGGAGGTGCCCGAGCGGAGCCAGGGACATCTGGTGGGGGTGTACGTGCGGCCCGAGTACCGGGGGAGTCGGGCCGGGGTGACCCGGGGGCTCTTCGACGCCGCTCTCGCGTGGTCCTGGAAGGCCGGGCTCGAGCGCGTGCGGCTGTTCGTGCACGAGAAGAACGGCCGTGCCGAGGCGTTCTACCGGAAGGCGGGTTTCCTGCCGACCGGGGAGACGACGCCGATGCCGGGTGACACCGGTGAGCTGGAGCTCGAGTTCGTCATCACCCGGGGGTAGCGCGGCCGGCGGGGATCAGGCCGATATCGGGGCAGGTCCGTTTCCGGGTCAGACCGGAAGCTCGTACTGAGGCCAGCGTGAGCGGAGCTGTTCGCGGGAGCGGAGGAGAGCCAGCGTCGGCAGGCCGCGAGCCGGGCCCGTGGCCAGGAGATCGGGGAGCTGGGGGAGCGGGGCCACGGCCGCGATGTCGTCCAGGACGAGCGTGAGTGGTGGGTCGAGCCGACCGGAGGATGACCGTTCGGCCATGCGCCGGCCACGCTCGACCACGCTTGAGGCGAGGGCCGTCAGCAGAGGCATGGCGCCGGGGCCGGCCTTGGGGTCCTCGATGGGTTCACCGATCAGATAAAGCGTGCCCCCTTCGTTGACGAAGGAATCCAAGGCGAGGCTGTCACTTCGGTTCGGAGTGCAGGATTCTCGGATGTTGACCGTGGCAAGCGCCGACAGCGCCCGCGCCGTCAGCTCCTGTGCGATGTCCCGGCGTTCGGGGTGCGAGACCAGCGCGGCCTCCAGCTCACCCGCGGCGCCGGACGCGGCCCTCGGATGCGTGCGCAGAGCTCGTACGGCGTCCTGCACCTGCGAGCCCTGGGCCCAGCGGTGGACGTGGCGGAAGGCCTTGCCCTCCACCGCGGCGGCGTGCAGATAGCTGCGCATGAGTGTCTCCGCGACATCGGCCATCGCCTGGTCCGCCTTGGCGGAGGGGCGCACCGGGGCGAGGAGGGCGACCGCTCTGGCCGCCGCTGTCTCCTTGTCCTCGCAGCCTGTCGCGGGGGACCAGTGCAGCCGGGCCGGGGTGTCGCAGAGGTGGGCCGGGTCGTACAGGAGGACCGGGCCCAGCTTGGCGCGGGCGTCCTTGGTCTCCGACCAGGTGCGGGGGTCGGAGGTGATGACGAGCGCCGGGCCCTCCGCGTCGCGCACGGCCTGGGCGGCGGTGGGGTGGCGGGTCTCCGCGGAGGCGAGGACGACCGCGTGCGGGGACGTCCACGCGGGCTGCCGCTGGGGTGCCGTGACGGGACGGGATGCCGTGGCGGGACGGGCCGGTGCGGCCTCGGAGGCGACGGCGTCCCAGCCGCTTTCGGTTCCGTGTGCCTGCGCGGCCACTTGTCCCTGTGCTTGTGCCTGCGCGGCCGCGAGTCCCTGTGCTTGCGCTTGTGCCTGCGCGGCCAGTTGGCCATTCCCTTGCTGGGCCAGATGCCCGTTTCCCTGATGGGCCGGATGATCGGCCGACCGTTCCCGTGGCGGGGTGCCCGCTCGATCGCCCTCGGCTGTCCTGTGGGCCGTCTCCAGGGGCCCTGCCGGCAGCGGCCGCTGTTCCGTCCTGGCCGGCGGCACCACCGGATCACGCGTGTCCGCGAACTCCTCGGCGGCCCTGGCCTGCGCTCGTCTTCGCGCTCGTCCCGCCCGCCACCGCGCCATCGTCCCCATCACGAACACGGCGAGGACCAGCAGCACCATCAACTGGCCGATGAACAGGCCCCAGAAGAGGCCGTAGCCCGACAACTGGGAGGCCGGGGTGTCGGGCCAGGCGCCGGCGATGTCGTGCGGCTCGCCGATCAGGTGACGCATGGCCAGGGGTGTACGGGTGAAGGTGATCGCGTCCGGCCAGGCGCCGCGGGAGAACCATCCCGCGAGGCCCGTCGCCGACCACACCATCAAGGTCATGCCGAGGAGGAAGCCCAGCACCCCGATCAGCAGGCCGTCCGGAATGCCGCCCGTCCCCTCGGGCCGGGGGGCGTGGCGGTCGCCGTGCCGGTCGGGGTACTGGCTCATCTCACGCCACCGTGGACTCGGCGGAGCCGTCGAGATCGCTGAGGTGTTCCTCCATGAAGGCGGCAGCCCGTTCCTCGGCCTCCAGCTCGGCGGCGCGCATCGCGTCGTCGGAGATGAGGTCGGCGGACGACTGCGTCATCGCGCGGTCGGTGAAGACCAGCGGGCGTTCCGTCTCGGTGATGAGGTGTTTGACCACCTGGACGTTGCCGTTGACGTCCCAGACGGCGATGCCCGGGGTCAGCGTCGGGATGATCTCGACCGCCCAGCGGGGCAGGCCGAGGACCCGGCCCGTCGAACGGGCCTCGTCCGCCTTCTGCGCGTAGATGGTCCGCGTCGAGGCCATCTTCAGGATCGCGGCCGCCTCCTTGGCCGCCGCTCCGTCGACGACGTCCGACAGATGGTGGACCACCGCCACGAAGGACAGACCGAGGCGGCGCCCGAACTTCAGCAGCCGCTGGAAGAGCTGGGCGACGAAGGGGCTGTTGATGATGTGCCACGCCTCCTCCACCAGGAAGATGCGCTTCTTGCGGTCGGGCCGGATCCAGGTGTGCTCCAGCCACACACCGACGATCGCCATCAGGATCGGCATGGCGATGGAGTTCCGGTCGATGTGCGACAGGTCGAAGACGATGAGCGGGGCGTCCAGGTCGATGCCGACCGTCGTCGGGCCGTCGAACATGCCCCTCAGGTCACCGTCGACCAGCCGGTCCAGGACCAGCGCCACGTCCAGGCCCCAGGCCCGTACGTCGTCTATGGCGACGTTCATCGCCTCGGCCGACTCCGGTTCGGGGTGGCGCAGCTGCTCGACGATGTCGGTGAGCACCGGCTGGCGCTCGACGATGGTCTCGTTGACGTAGGCGTGCGCGACCTTCAGGGCGAAGCCGGACCGCTCGTCGAGGCTGTGCCCCATCGCGACCTCGATGATGGTGCGCAGCAGTGCCAGCTGGCCCGTCGTCGTGATCGTCGGGTCGAGCGGGTTGAGCCGGATGCCCATGTCCAGGGCGGCCGTCGGGTCGAGCCGGATGGGAGTTATCCCCAGCTCCTGCGCGATGAGGTTCCATTCGCCGACGCCGTCCTCGCCCTGGGCGTCGAGGACGACGACCTGGCGGTCGCGGAAGCGCAGCTGCCGCAGGACGTACGTCTTCTCCAGGGCCGACTTGCCGTTGCCGGACTCGCCGAGGACCAGCCAGTGCGGGGCCGGGAGCTGCTGCCCGTAGAGCTGGAAGGGGTCGTAGATGTACCCCTTGCCGGAGTACACCTCGCGGCCGATGATGACGCCCGAGTCGCCGAGACCCGGTGCGGCGGTGGGCAGGTAGACCGCCTGCGCCTGGCCCGTGGACGTGCGCACGGGAAGGCGGGTCGTCTCGACCTTGCCGAAGAGGAAGGACGTGAAGGCGTCCGTCGCGGCGGACAGCGGATCCCGCATCAGTGCATCAGCCCCTACCTGCGGATTCCGGTGGCGAACGGGAGGGTGTTGACGAAGGCGCGGTGGTGCTCGCGGTCGCACCACTCCAGCTTCAGATACGACTTGCCGGCCGAGGCGCGGATGGTGCGCTTGTCGCGCGCGAGGGCCTCGGGGTTACGGGAGGACACGGTGATGTAGCCGACGAGGTTGACGCCCGCGGCGCCGCTCGCCAGGTCCTCGCCGCGCTGGTCGAGGCGGTTGTGCGAGGCGATGTCGCGCGGGTCGACGGTGCGGTTCATCTTGGCGGCGCGGCTGGCCTCGGCCTCGTCGTTCGTCTTCTCGGTCAGCATGCGTTCGATGGCGATCTCGGTGGGTTCGAGGTCCATGGTCACGGCGACCGTGCGGATGACGTCGGGGGTGTGGACGAGGAGCGGGGCGAGGAAGTTGACGCCCACGGGGGTCATCGGCCACTCCTTCACCCAGGCCGTGGCGTGGCACCAGGGCGCGCGGGTGGAGGACTCGCGGGTCTTCGCCTGGAGGTACGTCGGCTCCATGGCGTCCAGCTCGGCCGGCCAGGCGTTGCGCTTGGTCATCGCCTGGATGTGGTCGATCGGGTGGTCCGGGTCGTACATCGAGTGCACGAGGGAGGCCAGCCGTCCCTGGCCGAGCGGCTGCCGTACGCGGATGTCGGCTTCCTGGAGCCGGGAGCAGATGTCGGTCAGCTCGCGTGCCATGACGACGGCGAGTCCGGCGTCCCGGTCGACCTTGCGTCCGCCCTGCGGCCGTGCCGCCCGTGCCATGGCCTGGCCCTCGGCGGCCAGTTCACGCGAGTAGTGCATGCAGGCGACGAGATAGGCCCGGTGCTGCTCGCTGCTCGTGGACACCATCGACTGGAGCTGGTCGTAGGACTGCTGGAGCCATCCGGGGGCCCGCTCGTCGCCGCGTTGGGAGACGTCCTTGGCGTGGGCGTCGGGGTCGGCGGGGAGGGTGCGGGCGAGCATCTGGAGGCGGGTGACGAAGCCGTCGCCGTTGGCCACGTGCTTGAGCAGCGTGCCGAAGCGGTCGACGAGGGCCTCCTGGTCCTCGCTGTCGCGCAGACCGACGCCCGGTCCCTCGATCTCGATGGCGGCCGTGACGGTCCGGCGGTCGGCGTGCAGCAGTACGGCGATCTCGTCGGGGCCGAACGGGGCGGCGAGCCAGGAGATGCGCCCGATACCGGGCGGCGGCCCGATCTCGATCTCTCTGCCGTCGAGGCGGGTGCCGGCCTCCATCACCCGGTTGCGGTACGCCGTTCCCTGGCGCAGAGTCCGCTTGTAGCTGCGGTTGATCTCGAACCACTTGTAGAAGGTGCGCCGTTTGTACGGGATGTACACCGCCGCGAGCGCGAGCAGCGGGAAGCCCATCAGCAGCACGATCCGCAGGGACAGCACCGGGACGAGCAGGCCGCACATCATGCCCAGGAACGCGCCTCCGATGATGAGCGCGATCTCGCCGGACTCGCGGTTCCGGCCGACGATCGCGTTCGGCCGGGCGCGGCCGATCAGATATGTACGGCGGGGCGTGATCGGATGGGACAGGTGGGACTCGGTCGTCAACGCCCTTCACCTCCCGTGCGGTTGCTGTTGCGGGTGTTGCTTGCGTGCGGGGTGTTGACCGGGCTGCTGCGCGGCGGCGGTGCGGCGGAGGGGACGGATCCGCCGCCTCCGTTCGGCGTACGGCTGCCGTGCGCGGCCACACCGCCGGACGCGGGGTTGGCGGGGCGGGGCTGGCTGTTGCCGCCTCCGCCGCCGTTGTTGTCGGCGCGCGAGCTGTGCGTCTTGATGCCCTGCGCGACCAGGGTGGCCGGCGAGCTGATCACGGCGGCGGCCTTGCTCTCGGCGCCCTGCATGATGCGGTTGTTGCGGGAGCCGGAGATCTCGTCGCCGAAGCCCGGTACGAAGCGGTAGATCATCGCGCTGGCGAAGATGGCGAGCAGGATGATGGCGAGCCCGGAGACGACGGCGGAGAACGCGTCGGGTCCGTTGTCGGAGCTGAGGGCTCCGGCGAGGCCGAGCACTATCACGATGACCGGCTTCACCAGGATCACCGCGATCATGATGCCCGCCCAGCGGCGGACGTGGCCCCACAGGTTCTTGTCGACGAGGCCCGCGTAGACGACGGTGCCGAGCAGGGCGCCCACGTAGAGCAGGGCGGCCCGGATGACCAGCTCCAGCCAGAGGATTCCGGCGGCCAGGATCGAGACCATCGAGACGACGATGAGCATGATGGGGCCGCCGCCGATGTTGCCGCCCTTGTCCAGGGCGCCGGAGAACGTCCCGAAGAACGCGTCCGTCTGGTTGCCCGTCGTCTTGGCGAGCACCTCCGTCACGCCGTCCGTCGCGGAGACGACCGTGTAGAGGATCAGCGGGGTGAACGCCGAGGCCAGCACGGTCAGCCAGAGGAAGCCGATCGCCTCGGACAGGGCCGTGCCGAGGGGGACACCTCGTACGGCCCGCTTCGTGACGGCCAGCAGCCACAGCAGCAGGGTGAGGATCGTGGACGCCGCGAAGACGACGGCGTACTGCTGGAGGAACTTGGGGTTCGTGAAGTCGACGTTGGCGGTGTCGTTCACGGCGGCGGAGAGTTTGTCGATGGTCCAGGAGGCGGCGTCGGCGCAGCCGTTGGCCAGGGAGGACAGGGGGTCCAGCGTGGACCCGACACCAGGATCGGTGGTGAGACCTGATTTGCCGGATCCCTTGGTGCCGCTTTCGCAGTACTTCTTGGCGGGGCCACGGACGAGTTCACAAGGGTTGCGGCTGGGAGTCGGGCTGGGGGCGGCGACCGCTCTGGTGGCCAGCAGGACGGCAGCCGACTGCATCGCTGCCACCGTGGCGGCGAGCGAGAGGATACGGCGCGGCTTGTTAGCGGGCATACGTGAACCCTCCGTACTCCTCGACGGCCTTGGTCATGTCGTCCGCGGTGGAGGCCTTCTGATCCCGTCCGACAGGGACGGGCCCGTCCTTCTGCGTGAAGTCGGTGACCTTCCAGTCCCCGTTGGCCCACTTCAGCTGGTAGGTCGTCGTGTACCAGCTCTCCGACACAGGGTTGGTGGAGCCGTCGCCGGACAGGCCGAAGAGCGAGGTGTACCAGAGCTCGACCGTGGCGCTGTCCTCGCTGGAAGCCTTGATCTTGGTGCCGACCGGGATGATGCGCGAGATGAAGGTCTGGCCGGCCGGCGCGGCGCCGTTCTTGTCCAGGCCGATGTTCGTCAGGAACGTCTCGCTCGTGTAGGCCGAGTCCAGGTCGGGCTGCCGTGCGGCTGCCACCTCGGGCGTGTACACGGCGTCGACGATCGCGTGCCGCTGGTCGGCGTTGAACATGCCGGTGGAGCCCAGCGAGACCCCATAGTTCGCGGCAGCGCTCTGTGCTCCCTCGGGCGTGTGGGCGAAGCCCGATGGGATTCCGGCCGTTTTCGAGGTCACCGGGTGGTTGCCGGAGGCCGCCGTGGGGGATGTCTTCGCCTTGTCACCGCTGCTGTCGCCGGGCGAGGCCGCGTCGTCCCCGCGGTTCGCGAAGGCGATGGCGGCGATGAGCAGGACGACGACGCCGACGACCGTGACCAGGCTCCGCGAGGAGGATCCGCGTCCGCGCCGCGCGCCGCCGTAGACGTCGCCCGGACGGTCGGGCAGGCGGGTGCGGGTCTGGCCGGAGCCGCCGTACCCCCCGTCCTCGCCGCGCGGGCCGTCGCCGTACCCGGGTTCGTCACCGAGACTCATGCCGCGTACGCCCCCTCAATCTCTCGCTGAACCACGTAGTACGACGGTAGCCGTGCTGGTTCCCTTGCGGGCGCGGTGTGGTGACTGGACATCAGGGAGTTGCAACCTCAGCCGGTGGGCACGACGGACGGACGGATGGATCGGAGGAGCGAGAATCCGGGCGCGCCCGGCCGGGTACTGGCGGCGCGCCGGGTGTGGCGCGGCCCGGCCGGGCTACACGGCCATGCCGTACACGATGGTGAAGAGCGTGCCGAGGGATCCGATGATGAAGACCCCCGTGAGCCCGGCGATGATGAGCCCCTTGCCCTGTTCGGCGCTGAAGGTGTCTCTGAGCGCGGTAGCGCCGATGCGCTGTTTGGCCGCACCCCAGATCGCGATGCCGAGGCAGAGCAGGATGGCGACCGCCATCACCACCTCGACCATCACCTTGGCTTCGTTGCCCAGGCTGCCGAAGGGGCCCCAGTCCGGGGCGATTCCACCGATGATTGTGTTGATGTCGCCCTTGTCGGCTGCGAAAAGCATGTAAGTCACCGCCCCTAGTGGGTAGTTCTGCACCCCCTGCCACTGTGCGCAGAGGTCGGGCCCATTCTCGCCGACAATGACGCCTTCGTATGTCGACTTGACGTCATTGGTTGGCGGGATTCGTGCGAATTCCTTGGCACCGGCGTACGCGGGACCCTTGAGGGAGGCGTATGGCGGTGTACGAAGAGTCGTATCGTCACTCTGTGTATCACGGGTGGTCACGACGGGCAATGAAGTGGAAGCGGAACCGGCACGTGGTTCTGTCGTTGTCCCCTTCTACGGTTCGGGCGCGGGGTGAATTCGAACGGACACGGCCGCGCCGGAAGGCTTCTGACGGTGCGTCGCGCCGGTGTTCCCCGGGTCGCCGGGTGCGCGTGGGGTGGACACGCGGAACGGGCCGCGGCTGGTTGCCGCGGCCCGTTCGCGGGGTGGTGCCGGGGAACCCCACGTCTCCCGGCGGCCGCCCGCACTCCGGAGGTCAGCCGGTGAAGGCGGTGACACCCTCCGGGGTGCCCCAGCCGGTCGGGCCGTCGTAGCCCGTGGTGGCGGTGCAGAGGTAGCTGGTGGTGCAGGTGCCGTTGTTGCCCGAGGTCACGTCGTTGAGCGCCGAGGTGCCGGCCTTCGTGTACGGGAACTTCGCCGGGTAGGAGCCGCTGGACGGGGTGCCGCCGAGGGCGTAGACGCCCGCGATGACGGGCGCGGAGGCGCTGGTGCCGCCGAACGTGTACCAGCCCGCGGTGATGCCGTACGAGTCGTACACCGCGACACCGGTGGCCGGGTCGGCGACGGCCGCGACGTCGGAGACGGTGCGCTTGGAGCAGCCGGTGTCGGTCTGCCAGCTCGGCTTGGTGTCGTACGAGGAGCAGCCGGAGCCGGTGCCCTCGGTGCTGCTGGTCTTCCAGACCGACTCGGTCCAGCCGCGGGTGGTGGAGGCCGCCTTGGTCAGCGCGGTGCCGCCGACGGAGGTGACGTACTGCGAGGCGGCCGGGTACTCGGCGCCGTAGCCCGAGTCGCCCGCACTGACGGTGATGGCGACGCCGGTGTGCTTGAAGTACGAGGTGTCGTAGGAGGTGTCGGAGGACGACTCGGAGCCGCCGTAGCTGTTGGAGACGTACTTCGCGCCCAGGGTGACCGCCTCGTTGACGGCGGTGCCGAGGTTGGCCATGGTCGCGGACTTGGCCTCGACGAGGAGGATGTCGCACTTCGGGCAGACGGCGCTCGCCATGTCGAGGTCGAGGGATATCTCCTCGGCCCAGCCGGTGTCGCTCGACGGCAGCGAGGTGGTCGAGCCGGTCTGGCCGACCTTCTTGAAGCAGCCGTTGGCGGTGGTGCACGCGCTGAGGCCGTAGTAGGAGCGGTAGGTCGCGAGGTCGGCCTCGGCGTTGGGGTCGTTGTAGGCGTCGACGATGGCGATGGTCTCGCCGGAGCCGTTGGAGGCGGCCGCGGAGGTCAGGCCGTACGCGGCCTGGAGGTCCGTCGGTCCGAAGCCGGACGGTGTGGAGGCGTCGGCGGCCTTGGGGGTGACGCCCTTGGCGAAGGCCTTCTCCGCCATGTACTCGGTGACGCCGCCGGTGACGCGTTTGGCGTTGCAGGCGGCGACGCCGGCCCTGGTGGGCGTCGCGCACGCCCTGGTCCAGCTGACGTGGGGGGTGACCTTCGCGGCGCCGGTACGGGCGTCCGCGGTCCCGGCGGCGCCGAGGCCCGCGAGGACGAGGGCGGCGACGCCGAGGACGGCCGCGCCGGTCCGGCGCCAGGTGCCGCGGGCGGGGGAAGGTCTCTGGGGGAGTGTGGTGCGCAACGGACAGCCTCCTGGGAGCGGTTGACAGGGGCGGTGCGGGTGCGCCGCCGGTGCGGTGTCCCCGGCGGTGGGCCGAGCCGGCCCGCGGACGACCATCCCTTGTTGAGTACGCGACAACAAGAGGCTTACGGAAGCCTTACTTCCGCCTTACCGAACGCGGCAGGCGCGTGACCTTCCCATGGCTCCCGGATGGCTGGAGGCTGACGGCCGCTTGACTCAACTCACAGCTCTTTCAGGGCAATTGCACTGGTGGCGGCGACGCGCGCTTCCGTGGCAGCCGCGCTCACGTCAGGACCTCATGGCCTTATGGCTTCATGAGCGGCCTTCGGTGGGAGCCGGGGGCCGTTCGTCCTCCAGGCCCTCGACGAAGTGGTCGAACTCGCCCGCCTGGACCCCCAGGACGAACGCGTCCCACTTCCTGCGGGTGGTGGTGACGACGTTCTCCGGGTCGCCGGTCTCCCGGATGTAGACCAGGTCGTCCTCACCGAAGGCGATTTCGATCCAGGGGCCGGGACCGGTCGCGTCCTCCGGGGCGGCGCGCACCCAGTCGAGGTCCGAGGGGATGTCAGTCACGGGGGCGTTCCTCCTTGAGAGCACCCAGAAGAGAGCGGAAGGCCGCGGGCGCGGCGGTGAGTATCGCTCCGCTCGGGTCGCCGGATTCGGTGAGACGGATCGCGCCGGATGCGCGCTCTCCGGTCACGTGGACGCAGGAGTTGCCTTCCGGGCAGTACGACGACTTCTGCCACGCGGGCGTGGGCATCACGGACTCCTTCACAGGTCCTTGAGGATGTTGCGGATGAACGTCTGCGACTCCTCTGGCGGGAGGGCGGCCGCCTCCATGCGGTCGAGCAGTACGCGGTACTTGCGCAGTTGGGCCTCGGCGTCGAGGAACACAGGGCCGTGCGACTGGTCGAGGTTCACGGTGTCGAGCTGCGGCACGGGGCCTTCGGCGTAGTAGATCGACTGTCCTGAACCGGGGAAGACGGGCGACTGGAACGGGAGGACGTGGATCGCGATGTGCTCCCGCTCGTTCATGTCCGTCAGGTAGGTCAGCTGATCCCGAGTCACCCGGGAGCCGGCGAACATCATGCGCAGGGCGGCCTCGTGAATGATCACCTGGTGCGGGGTCGGGGGGTTGCGGAAGAGGACGGCTTGCCGCTTCACCCGGAACGACACCCGGTGCTCGATGTCGGGCGGCGGTAGTTCGGGTACTGCCTGGCGGAAGATCTCGCGGGCGTAGTCCGTGGTCTGGAACAGGCCAGGGATGTGCGCCGTGACGGCGGTGCGCAGTCGTCCGGCGTGGTGTTCGAGCTCGGCGAGGTCCAGCAGCCCGGCCGGCAGGATCTCGCGGTACTCCTCCCACCAGCCGCGGACGCGCTCGGTCGCCATGTGGCTGAGCGCGTCGACGAGAGCCTTGTCCCCGCAGTCGTAGTGGCAGGCCAGGGTGCGTACCCGCGTGGGGCTCACCCCCGCTCGTCCGGCCTCCACATTGCTGATCTGGTTCTGCTGGACGCCGAGCAGCCTTCCGGCCTGGGTGGAGGTCAGGCCCGCGCGCTCCCGGAGCTTGCGCAGCTCGGCACCCAATCGGAGTTGACGACCCGTCGGGTTGCTTCGCACGGGTCAGGCCCGCCTTCCTCACGCAGCAGATCACCCACTCGGGTGATAGATCATCACTTTCACGGAAACTGTGTAAGACCTTTTATTTGTGCCGCTACCTTATTTCTGGGACCCCGCCCAGAAGTACCCCGCTCGACGGAGCGGCCGCGGTCACTGGGCACCTAGCGACACGAGACCATTCAACTCCCCTCCGTGATCGGAGACTTTCATGGCCACCGTATCCCCGCCCTGGTCCTACACCCTCCAACTCCCGCACGATCCCCGCTCCCCGGGGATCGCCCGTGCCACCCTGCGTGCCGTGCTCGCGGCCCGCGGGCTCACCGAACTGGCGCCGACCGCCGAGCTGTTGGCCTCCGAACTGCTGACCAACGCCCATCTGTACGCGCCCGGTCCGTACGCCCTGCGCGTTCTCTCGGCGCAACCGGACCGACTGCGGGTCGCCGTCTGGGACTCGGATCCGGCCGTCCCGTCGGGATTCCGGGAGGGTCCCTCCGGCGGCCCGCCCACGCACGACGACGAACGCGGCCGGGGGCTGCACCTCGTACGGGCCTGCGCCGACGCGTGGGGGGTCTCCGTGCTGCGCGAGCTGGGGGCGTCGCGGGGCGGGAAGCTGCTGTGGGCGGAGTGCCGCCACTCCGGGGAAGCACGGGACTGAAGCGGCGCCCGGTGGCTCCGGGGCGGGTAGGGCCGGTGGGCCCGGCCGGGCCCGGGTGGCCGGGCGGGGTCGGCCTTCACAGGTGATACTCGGACTGGTCCGAGGTTTGTCTCACCCGCTCGCGGCAAGGTGAGGGGCGATGAAGAGCATCCGCATCACCCGTCTCCCGGGAATCCGGCGGTCCGCCCTGCTCGGTGCGGCCCTCGTGCTGCTGGCGGTGACGTCCTCCTCCATCGCCGCCGCGGACGACGGCCCCGGGCCGTTCGGCGTGACCGTCCGGGCGGCCGAGAACGGCCGGAGCGTCCGGGTGGGCGCGCTGTTCCACGGGAGCGCCGCGAGCGGTGGTGCCGGCGGACACTTCTGCACCGCCTCCGTCGTGCACAGCAAGGGACGGGACCTCCTCCTCACGGTCGCCCACTGTCTGGACGGCGAGGCGGAACTGTCCTTCGCGCCCGGCTACCGGGACGGCAGGGCGCCGTACGGGTTCTGGGACGTCCAGGGCGTGTTCCTCCCCGAGGGGTGGAGGCAGGACCAGGACGAGGACAGCGACGTCGCCTTCGCCGTCCTCGGCACCCGCGACGGCGAGGAGGTCGAGGACGTCGTCGGCGGCGCGAACGCCTTCGCCGCGCACCGCGCCACCGGGGCCACCGCCGTCACCGTCACCGGATACCCCGGCTCCCTCGACAGCCCCATCACCTGCACCGACAAGCCCAGCGCGCAGAGCCGCACGCAGCAGCGCGTCGCCTGCCCCGACTTCGCCGGCGGGACCAGCGGCAGTCCCTGGGTGAACGGGGACGGGGCGGTCGTCGGCGTCATCGGCGGCCACGAACAGGGCGGGGACACCGACGACGTCTCGTACAGCGTCGTGTTCGGCACCGAGGCCGAGGAGCTCTACCGCGTGGCCGCCCTGGCCGGATAGCACCCCTGCGCAGGGACATCCCGCTCCGTCCCCGCGCGCGACGACCCTCGCACAGAGGCCCGCCTCTACACTGGCCGCGGCGGACTCCTGTGCGGCGAGGGGCGGTTGACGGTGCGTAAGGCCTGGATCGTGGCGACCGCGGCCGTGGGCGCGGGGACGGGCTTCGTGATGGTGCTCGTCGTCGGGGTCTACCTGGTCGCCGGGAACCTCGCGGGCGGCATCGGCGGCGGTTCGGTCGGGCTCGCCAAGGGCGCCGTGCCCGCCGCGTACCAGAGCCTCGTACAGAAGTGGGGCAACCTCTGCGCCGCGATCAATCCCGCCCTGCTCGCCGCCCAGCTCTATCAGGAGAGCGGATTCAATCCGAACGCGAAGAGTCCGGCGCAGGCGCAGGGGATAGCGCAATTCATTCCGGGGACCTGGGCCACACACGGGGTCGACGGCGACGGGGACGGCGTCCGCGACGTATGGAACCCGAATGACGCGATTCCGTCGGCCGCCTCGTACGACTGCGAGCTCGCCTCCTATGTGAAGAACGCTCCGGGAAACCCCACGGAGAACATGCTCGCCGCCTACAACGCGGGCGCCTACGCGGTCATCAAGTACCGGGGTGTGCCGCCGTACGCGGAGACCCGGAACTACGTGAAGACGATCACCACGCTGGCGAAGAGCTTCGCGGCCCCGGTGACCCGCGTGGACCCCTCGAAGCAGGCCGCGGCGGCCATCACGTACGCGCAGAAGAAGCTGGGCACACCGTACCTGTGGGGTGGTAACGGCACGGCTGACCAGGGCGGACGGTTCGACTGCTCGGGTCTGACCAAGGCCTCGTACGACAGTGTCGGGGTGAGCCTGCCACGGGTGGCCAACGACCAGTACAACGCGGGGCCGCACCCCAAGCGGGAGGAACTGCTGCCGGGGGACCTGGTCTTCTTCTCGGACGACCTCACCAACTCGCGCGCCATCCGGCACGTGGGTATCTATGTGGGCGGCGGATACATGATCGACGCCCCCCGGCCCGGTGCCGTCATCCGGTTCGACCCCATCGACACGCCTGACTACTTCGGGGCCACCCGGGTGACGGAAGATGGCGCGAAAGCATTGCCCACTTCGGTATGAATCCACCCTCTGATCTGCGGCGATATCTCTCTTCGATAACGTGTGCGTGATCATTCGGTGGAGGGTGGAACGTATGAGAGGGGACCGTGCGTTCCTTTTGACGTAGAGAACTGATCTACAACCACGGGGGTGGATCGAGCGGCGCGCGAAAGGGCGCGGTCGCGGGAAAGACGACGAAGGGGCCGCAGCGCCATGGCGCAACTCGCCGAATCCGGTTCGAACCCCGACGTCGACCTGCTCTACGACATCAATGGCCTGGCCAAGCACGCGCCGCACTGGCTCGACCGGGTCATGGAATCCGTCGGCGAGTGGGGTCTGCTGCTCGCGATGGTCCTGCTGGTCCTGTGGTGCTGGTCGTCCGTGCGGCGGCGGGGCGGAGCCGACGCGGCGGCGACCGTGGCCGCACTCGTCTGGGCACCGCTCGCGGCCGGGATCGCGCTCCTGGTGAACGTCCCGATAAGAGGTTTCGTGGAGCGTCCGCGCCCCTTCGCGGACCACCAGGGCCTGGCCGTCCTCGTGAGCGGCAAGACCGGCTTCTCCTTCGTCAGCGACCACGCGACGATCACCATGGCGGTGGGCGTCGGACTCTTCGTCGCCCACCGGAAGTTCGGACTCGCCGGGATCGCGCTGGCGCTGCTCGAAGGGTTCTGCCGGGTCTTCATGGGCGTGCACTACCCGACGGACGTCATCGGCGGATTCGCGCTCGGCACAGCCGTCGTCCTGCTGCTGTCGCCACTCGCCACGGCCCTGCTGACCCCGGTCATGAAGGCCGTGGAGGGGGCTCCGCGCGCGGGCCTGCTGATCCGGGCGCGCGGCACCGCACCCGCCGGGCAGGAGGCCCTGATCCCGGGGGCGCGGACCGAGCACACCGAGGAACGGGACCTCGCCGCGTAACTCCCGGGCCCGGTCACGGCGCCCGCACGGCACCCCCGGTCACCCTCACAGGGCCTGGGGGAAGGAGAAGAAGCGGTGCGGGTCGTACTGGTGCTTCAGGGCCGTCAGCCGGGTGGCCGCGTCGCCGTAGTAGGCCTTGCGCCAGTCGGTCAGCGTCGCGTCGGTGTAGTTCTGGTAGGCCGCGCCCGAGGCGTACCGGGCCATCGCGTTGTGGGCGCCCGTCAGCCAGGACTGGGCGGTGGTGCCGGAGGTGCCCGCCCGCCAGGAGACGATGTACTGGGCGAGCATGCGCGAACGGCGGTGCACGAACGCCGTGGACGTGGGCGCCACGCGGTTGACGGCGCCGCCGAGCGCGGTGAGCGCGATGCTGCCCGCGCCGCCGCGGACGGCGGAGATCTGGTTCAGGAGCGTCTGGACACCGGCCGCCGAGATCGACCGGTCGAAGAAGTCCGAACGGGCCGCGTACGTCTCGCGGCCGAGGGCGCCCTGCGGGCTGCGGCCCGGCGTCGACCCCGGCAGGTGGCACTGGGCGTCGGCCGAGAACGACGAGCAGCCCGCGTACACCTCCATCGACTCCTCGTACGAACGCCTCTTGAGGGAGACGCTGCGCGCGGGGGAGCCGATCCGGTCCGCCAGCCGGTCCACCGCGTTCTGGAGTTCGCCGTAGGTGCCGAGGGAGAAGGCGGCTATGGAGACGGTGGGTGTGCCGCCGGCCGCGTCGGCCAGGTGGCAGGACGACCAGATCTCGTCCGGCTGGCTCGGACCCCACTCCTGCCAGGCCTTCACCACGGCGGCGGCCTTGGCCCACGGCCAGGTCATGTACGCCGAGACGCCCTGCGGCGCGGGATGCGTCCTGAAGCGGAGCTCGGTGACGACTCCGAAGTTGCCGTTTCCGGCGCCGCGCAGGGCCCAGAAGAGGTCCTTGTTCTCGGTCGCGTTCGCGGTGAGCTGCTTGCCGTCGGCGGTGATCAGCGTCGCCTGGGTGAGGCTGTCGCAGGTCAGTCCGTACGCCCGTGACACGACGCCGTGGCCGCCGCCCAGGGTCAGTCCGGAGACGCCCACGGTGGGGCAGGAGCCGGCGGGGATGGTGACGCCCTTGGCGGCCAGCGTGCGGTAGACGTCGATCAGCTTGGAACCGGCGCCGACGACCGCCTCGTTCGCCGACGCGCGGATTTTGTTCAGCTTGGAGACGTCGATGATCAGACGGCCGTCGCCGGAGGACCAACCCGCGTAGGAGTGGCCGCCGTTGCGGATCGAGACCTTCACGCCGTGGGCGCGGGCGTAGTCCATGGTGGTGCGGATGTCGTCGGCGTGCGCGACATAGGCGACGGCGGCGGGCCTCAGGTTGTCGAAGCGCGTGTTGTAGAGCTGGTGGGCGGCGGGCCAGCTCCGGTCGCCGGGGCGGATCAGGGCGCCGTCGAGCTGGTGGGACAGCGCGGTCCAGCTGGCGGCCGCGCGGTTCGCCGCGGTCTCCGTGCGGATGCCTGTGCTCTCGGCGGCGGTGCCCGTGGCGCTCGTGCTCCCGGCCTTGCCGTCGGCGCCCGCTCCGCCCTGGTCGCTGCCGTTGCAGGCGGACGTCGTCGCCGCCGCGAGGACGGCGGTGGCTCCGCCGATGAACGAACGCCGTTGCATGTGTGCCTCCCGTGGGTTCCGTGGAACGAGACGGGTCCCCGGGTCCCGGGGTTCCGCGCGGCTGTGTCGCAGAACGGCTACAGCACTCGGCATCCCAGCACGCCCGCCCGGGGGCGGGAGCGGCGGGGTGGGAGCGGGGGTGGGCGGAGCGGCCGACGCTTCGTGACGTCGGCCGCTCGCGGAAGTCCGGTGGACGCCCGCATCGGTCAGCCGGAGCCGACGGCCCAGTCGGTGCAGGAGTTCAGGTATTCGCTTCCCTCGTACCTGGCGACCTGAACTCCGATGTCGATGACCCCCGCGCTGTTCTGAGCGGGCCCGCCGAAGGAGTCCTCGGAGCCGAAGCCGCCGGTTACGCTGTGCCACTTCCAGTTCACGCGGGTCGCGCCGATCGTCTTGCCCACCAGCCGGATCTGCACGTGGTGGTCGTCGGCCTTGGTGTCCGTGACCGACATCGTGACATCGAACTCGCCCGTGGTGCCGGACCGCCAGTTCGTCGAACTCAGCTGGCCGAAGGCTCCCGTGGTGCTGCACGAGAGTGTGGTCAGGGTGTCCGCGTGAGCCGACGTGGTCAGCGTCGTCATGAGGAGTCCGGACGATATCGCCGCGGCCGCCGCAATGGTTCGCCTGCGCAAGATGTTCCCCCTTGTATGAAGTTGATGTGATCTTCGGATCAAGGGGAACCTAGGTCGACGTTGTTCGAACCGTCAACCGAATAGGGGTGGATGCGGCCAACGCCCGGAGGTGGCTGTGACGGCGACCCCCGTGGTTCGCGGGGTCCGCGGCGGCTGACGGCATCGCCGCCGCCCGCACGCCGGTTCAGCCCGTGGTGTGCTTGTCGGCGTCCGTGCGGGCCTGGCTTCTGGCGCGGCGGGACGGGCCTCGCCAGCCGCAGGTGCAGCGGGCCAGGCAGAAGGCGCCTTGCTCGACCGTGGTCGTCCGGTGACCGGAGGGAGGGTCCGGCTCGTCGAGATGCTGCACACGCACAACGTTACCCAAGCCCGGTGAACGGACTCCTGCCGCGTGACGGGTGCCCTCACCTGTCGTTAACCGGAACGACGGGAAGGCCCGGGACGGACCGGCTGGGGGTCGGTGGACGATGGCGCAGCAGCAGGAACGGGCGGCGGCCCTGGTCGCGTTCGTCGCGACGGGGCTGATCGTCTGCGGCACCGGGTGCTCGGGCGGCGGGACGGCCGCGGAGGACGTCCGCACCGGGCCAGGCACGGCCGGGACGCTGCGCCAGGCGGTGGCCGTCCTGGAGCGCGCCGGCAGCGCGAAGGCCAGCACGTCGATGGAGATGGCCACCGGCGGGACCCGGGTCACCATCCGCGGGCAGGGCGTGTACGACTTCAGGAAGCAGACCGGGCGGCTGAAGGTGCTGCTGCCGCAGGACCCCGCGGGAACCGCCGAGCACCGTCCGATCACCGAACTCCTCTCCCCGGGCGCTCTGTTCATGAAGAACCGGGGTGCCGGGGTGCCCGCCGACAAATGGGTGCGCGTGGAGACGGCCGGACTCACGGACGGCAACCTGGTCACGGGTGGAGCCACCGACCCGTACGCCGCGGCCGAACTGCTGCGCGGCGCGCGGTCGGTGACCTACGTGGGGAAGACCGAGGTCGCCGGGATCTCCGTCCGGCACTACCGAGGGACCGCCGACCTCGGCACGGCCGCGCGGGGCGCCCCGGCGGGGCAGCGGCCGGCGCTGAGGGCGGCGGCGAAGGGGTTCGCCACCACCGAGGTCCCGTTCGACGCCTACCTCGACGACGAGGGGCGGCTGCGCAAGGTCCGGCACCGGTTCAGCTTCGTCAACGGACAGCGGACGGGCACGGTCGCGGTGGCCTCGACGCTCCTGCTGTACGACTTCGGCAGCCCCGTCGTCGTACGGCTGCCGGATTCCTCGGACATCTACGCCGGGAAGATCGCGGAGTAGTGGCTTCCGGAGAGATGGGCAAGAGCATCCGGAGCCGTAGCTTCAGAGGAGGGCTGGAAATGGCCCTTCCGTGCCATGCGCGGTGTGTAGGCCGCTCCCTACTCTAGGAAGTCGGTTACGGCAGGAAGAGGTGATGCGCGTGGCTCCGGTCGGCGGTGCGGCAGTTCAGGACCACGTGGCCCTCGCCGAGATCGACCTGTGCGCCGAGCTGATCATCGCGGCCTCGGCGGCGCACGAGGACCGCCTCAGCCTGGAGAGCATCGACGCGGTGCTGAAAGTGGCCGAAGAACGCGCTCCGGGGCAGCGGGGCGTGGAGGACTAGTCCTTTCCGGCCCCCACTCGGCCCCGTCCGGTGGCCGAGGCGCGCGCGTCGCGGATGTCACATGCGTCGTATCTCTCACGATTCGCGCACTTCTCGTGGCTTGCGCTGCCGGCGGGCGGCTCAGGTGCGCAGCAGGCGGCCGATCGCCTTCGTCGCTTCCTCGACCTTCGCGTCGATCTCGTCGCCGCCCTTGAGGGCCGCGTCCGCCACGCAGTGACGCAGGTGCTCCTCCAGGAGCTGGAGGGCGAAGGACTGGAGCGCCTTGGTGGAGGCGGACACCTGGGTGAGTATGTCGATGCAGTAGACGTCCTCGTCGACCATCCGCTGCAGGCCGCGGATCTGCCCCTCGATGCGGCGCAGCCGCTTCAGGTGCTCGTCCTTCTGCTGGTGGTAGCCGTGGATGCCGCGGTCGTGGTCGGTCACGATCTTCTGCGCGTCGCCGGAGGGCGTCGTCGCGCCGGCCTCGGTGGTCGTCATCGCGTCCTCCTGCTGGATCCGATCGGCGATCTTGTCTGAAACGCCGCTTACATATACCCCTGGTGGGTATATCGTACCGAACTTTGCTGGGTAAGGAGCCCTTGCCCGGCGCCGGTACCGGACCCCGTGCCGATCGCTGTGGCTGATGGGCGACACTGGGTGGCGGCCCATTAGCCGTGGCCGGATGATGCGCCTAGCATCAGCCTGACCGAATCGAAGCACCCGAGGACCCCAACGTGCGCTTTCGTCTGACCCCCAGGGAGACGAGCTTCTACGACATGTTCTCCGCATCCGCGGACAACATCGTCACGGGCTCGAAACTCCTGATGGAACTGCTCGGGGCGGACACTTCCGCTCGGGCCGAGATCGCAGAGCGTATGCGGGCCGCGGAGCACGCCGGTGACGACGCGACACACGCGATCTTCCACCAGCTGAACTCCTCCTTCATCACGCCGTTCGACCGCGAGGACATCTACAACCTCGCCTCGTCCCTCGACGACATCATGGACTTCATGGAGGAGGCCGTCGATCTGGTCGTCCTGTACCAGGTCGAGGAACTGCCCAAGGGCGTCGAGCAGCAGATCGAGGTGCTGGCGCGGGCCGCCGAGCTGACCGCCGAGGCCATGCCGAACCTGCGGACCATGGACAACCTCACCGAGTACTGGATCGAGGTCAACCGTCTGGAGAACCAGGCCGACCAGATCCACCGCAAGCTGCTCGCTCACCTCTTCAACGGCAAGTACGACGCCATGGAGGTGCTGAAGCTCAAGCAGATCGTGGACGTGCTGGAGGAAGCGGCCGACGCGTTCGAGCACGTGGCGAACACGGTGGAGACCATCGCCGTCAAGGAGTCCTGACCCGTTCATGGACACCTTCGCTTTGATCGTGACCATCGGGGTCGCGCTCGGATTCACGTACACGAACGGCTTCCACGACTCGGCGAACGCCATCGCCACGTCCGTGTCCACGCGCGCCCTGACGCCGCGGGCCGCGCTCGCCATGGCCGCGGTGATGAACCTCGCCGGCGCGTTCCTCGGCAGCGGGGTCGCCAAGACCGTCAGTGAGGGGCTGATCCAGACGCCCGAGGGCTCGAAGGGGATGGGCATCCTCTTCGCCGCGCTCGTCGGCGCGATCACCTGGAACCTGATCACCTGGTACTTCGGTCTGCCGTCCTCGTCCTCGCACGCGCTGTTCGGCGGCATGGTCGGCGCGGCGCTGGCCGGGGGGACGACGGTCTACTGGAGCGGACTGCTCGACAAGGTCATCATCCCGATGTTCCTGTCACCGGTCGTCGGTCTGCTCGTCGGCTATCTCGTGATGACCGCGATCATGTGGATGTTCCGGCGGTCCAACCCGCACAAGACCAAGCGCGGTTTCCGTATCGCGCAGACGGTGTCCGCGGCTGGCATGGCGCTCGGGCACGGTCTCCAGGACGCCCAGAAGACGATGGGCATCGTGGTGATGGCGCTGGTCATCGCCGGCGAACAGGGGCCGAACGACCCGATCCCGGTCTGGGTGAAGATCGTCTGCGCGACGATGCTGTCGCTGGGGACGTACGCGGGCGGCTGGCGCATCATGCGGACGCTCGGGCGGAAGATCATCGAGCTCGATCCGCCGCAGGGCTTCGCCGCCGAGACGACCGGTGCGTCGATCATGTTCATGTCGGCCTACCTCTTCAAGGCGCCGATCTCCACGACCCATGTCATCACCTCGGCGATCATGGGTGTCGGGGCGACGAAGCGGGTGAACGCCGTGCGGTGGGGTGTCGCCAAGAACATCGTCCTCGGCTGGTTCATCACCATGCCGGCCGCGGCGATCGTGGCGGCGTGCGCCTTCTGGGTCGTGAACCTGGCGTTCCTGTAGGGCGTGATCGCTGCCGGGGGTGTCCGGCAGAGCGCGGGCCGGTCCTTCGGGGCCGGCCTTTTGCGTTTCCGGGGCCAGGGGCCAGGGGCCAGGGTCCTGGGGCCAGGGGCCTGGGGGTTCGCGTGGGTGCTGGTCCGTCGTGGTCCGGCTCTGGGACCTCGCCCCCTCCGGCCCCTTCCCTTCCCGTCCCTGGGGGCTGCCGCCCCCGGACCCCCCGCGTCGGCCTGAACGGCCTCGTCCTCAAGCGCCGGACGGGCTGAAGATCCGGTGGCCGGGACGGGCGGAGTGACAGGCCACCGGGCGCGGGGCCGGAGAAGCGATCGGCCGGGGCCGGGAAAACGAACGGGCCCGCCCCTGGGAGCCAGGGGCGGGCCCTTCTCGTCCTCGCGGTGGCACCGCCATGCAGCACCGCGAGGGGTTCCAGGAGGCGGTCCGGTCAGCCGAAGCGACCGGAGATGTAGTCCTCCGTGGCCTGGACGGACGGGTTGGAGAAGATGCGCTCCGTGTCGTCGATCTCGATGAGACGGCCGGGCTGGCCCACCGCGGAGAGGTTGAAGAACGCGGTGCGGTCGGAGACGCGGGCGGCCTGCTGCATGTTGTGCGTCACGATGACGATCGTGAAGCGCTCCTTCAGCTCACCGATCAGGTCCTCGATGGCGAGGGTGGAGATCGGGTCCAGGGCCGAGCAGGGCTCGTCCATGAGAAGGACCTGAGGCTCCACCGCGATCGCCCGCGCGATGCACAGACGCTGCTGCTGACCGCCCGACAGACCGGACCCGGGCTTGTTCAGCCGGTCCTTGACCTCGTTCCAGAGGTTCGCGCCCTTGAGGGAGCGCTCCACGATGTCGGCGAGCTCGGACTTCTTGTAGCTGCCGTTCAGCTTCAGGCCCGCCGCCACGTTGTCGAAGATCGACATGGTGGGGAACGGGTTGGGGCGCTGGAAGACCATGCCGATGGTGCGGCGCACGGCGACCGGGTCTATGCCGTTGCCGTACAGGTCCTCGTCGTCCAGGAGCACCTTGCCCTCGACGCGGCCGCCGGGCGTGACCTCGTGCATGCGGTTCAGGGTGCGCAGGAAGGTCGACTTGCCGCAGCCGGACGGGCCGATGAAGGCCGTCACGGAGCGGGGCTCGACCGTCATGGAGATGTCTTCGATCGCCTTGTGGGCGCTGTAGTAGGCGGTCAGACCGCTTACGTCGATTCGCTTGGCCATGTCAGTCACTGCTTCTTTCGAAAGGATCGGGTCGCTGATCGGCCGCGTCAGCGGCCCGTCTTGGGTGCCTTCCAGCGCGCGATGGCGCGGGCTCCCATGTTGAGGATCATGACGAACAGGATGAGCGCCAGTGCGGCTGCCCAGGCCCTGTCCGTGGACGCCGGGGTTCCCGCCGAGTACTGCTGGTAGATGTACAGCGGTAGGGAGGCCTGCGGACCGTCGAACGGGTTGTTGTTGATGAAGCCCGTGCCCCACACCAGCAGCAGCACCGGAGCGGTCTCACCGGTGATACGCGCGACGGCGAGCATCACGCCCGTGGTGATGCCGCCGATGGACGTCGGCAGGACCACCTTGAGGATGGTGCGCCACTTCGGGATGCCGAGGGCGAGGGAGGCCTCGCGCAGCTCGTTCGGGACGAGCTTGAGCATCTCCTCGGTGGAGCGGACCACCACGGGCATCATCAGGATCGACAGGGCCATCGCGCCGGCGAAGCCGGAGTAGCCCATGCCCAGGATCAGGATCCAGAAGCTGAGGACGAACAGACCGGCGACGATCGACGGGATACCCGTCATGACGTCGACGAAGAAGGTGACGGCCTTGGCGAGACTGCCGCGGCCGTACTCCACGAGGTAGATCGCGGTGAGCACGCCGATCGGCACGGCGATGAGCGAGGCGATGCCCACCTGCTCCAGGGTGCCGATGATCGCGTGGTAGATGCCGCCACCGGGCTGGGCGTCGGCGACCACACCCATGGAGTGGCTCAGGAAATAGGTGTCGAAGACCTTCACACCGCGCTCGACGGTCTCCCAGATCAGGGAGACGAGCGGGATGAGGGCGACGATGAAGCAGACCCACACCAGGCTGGTGGCGACGCGGTCCTTGGCCTGGCGGCGGCCCTCGACGCGCGTGGCGACGACGTACGTACCGAGGACGAAGAGGATCGCGGCGATCAGGCCCGACTGGACCTTGCTGTCCAGGCCGGCGGCGAGACCGATGCCCGCTCCGACCGCGAGGGATCCCGCCGCGATGGCCCACGGGGACCACTTGGGGAGGCTGCCGCCGCGCAGCGTGCTGGCGTGCTTGCGGGTGACGGGTGCGTTGCTCATGCGTTGGCCCCCGAGTACTCCTTGCGGCGGTTGATGATGATGCGCGCCGCGCCGTTGACCACCAGGGTGATCACGAACAGGACGAGACCCGAGGCGATCAGGGCGTCCTGGCCGAACGTGTTGGCCTCGTTGAACTTGGCCGCGATGTTCTGCGCGAAGGTGCCGCCGCCGGGGTCGAGCAGGCTGGCCTGGATGTCGAAGCTCGGGGAGAGCACGGTGGCGACGGCCATCGTCTCGCCGAGCGCGCGGCCGAGGCCGAGCATCGAGGCGGAGATCACGCCGGAGCGGCCGAAGGGCAGCACCGACATGCGGATGACCTCCCAGCGCGTGGCGCCGAGGGCCAGTGCCGCTTCCTGGTGCATCTGCGGTGCCTGGCGGAAGACCTCACGGCTCACGTTCGTGATGATCGGGAGCACCATGATCGCGAGCAGGATGCCGACGGTGAGCATGGAGCGGGGCGCTCCGTCCTGCCAGGCGAAGATGCCGGTCCAGCCGAGGTAGGTGTCGAGCCAGCCGAACAGCCCGTTCATGTGCGGTACGAGGACGATGGCGCCCCAGAGGCCGTACACGATGGAGGGGACGGCGGCGAGCAGGTCGATCACGTACGCGATGGGTCCGCCGAGCTTGCGCGGCGCGTAGTGCGTGATGAACAGGGCGATGCCGACCGCGACCGGGACCGCGAGGGCCATGGCGATGATCGCGGAGACGACCGTGCCGAAGGCCAGCACCGCGATGCCGAAGACCGGCGGTACGAGGCTGGTGTTCCACTCGAAGGTGGTGAGGAAGTTGCCCTCGTTCTTGCTGAGCGCGAGGGAGGCGCGGTAGGTGAGGAAGACCGCGATGGCGGCCATGATCACCAGGAGGAGGATGCCGGAGCCGCGGGAGAGCGCGAGGAAGACGCGGTCTCCGGGGCGGGTGGCACCGCGGGCGGCGCGCTTGCGCGAGGCGCCCGAAGATCGTGGGGCGGGAGGAGGTGCTTCAGTGCTCTGCGTCGATATGTCCATCATGAGTCTCCGGTCTGCGGAGCCGTGTCGAGTGGCGGCTCCAGGCGGCGGTGCACCGGACGGTGCGGCCCGCCTCGGCGAGGCGGGCCGCACACTCGGGTCAGCTCAGGTTCGAGATGGTGGAACGAACCTTGGTGATGATCTCGTCGGGGATCGGGGCGTACTGGGCGGCGGTCAGCTGCTTCTGGCCGTCCTCGCTCGCGATGTAGGTGAGGAAGGACTTGGTGGCGGCCAGGGTGTCGGCCTTGTTGCCCTTCTCGCAGAGGATCTCGTAGGTGACCAGCGTCAGCGGGTAGGCGCCATCGGCGGTCGGCTTGTAGTTCATCTCGAGCGCCAGGTCGCTGCCGGTGCCGACGACCTTGGCGGAGGAGATGGCCTTGGTGGCGTTCTCGACGGTGGCCTTGGCCGGGGCGGCGGCGTCCGTCTTCAGGGCGACGGCCTTGACGTCACCGGTGGCGTAGGAGAGCTCGAAGTACGAGATCGCGCCGGGGGTCTGGTTCACCTGCTGGGCGAGGCCGGCGGAGCCCTGCGCGGACTGGCCGCCCTTCGCCTGCCACGCCTTGCCGCCGGAGTAGCTCCAGTCGGACGGGGCGACGGCCTTCAGGTACTTGGTGAAGTTGTCCGTGGTGCCGGACTCGTCCGAGCGGTGGAACGCCTGGATCTTGGTGGAGGGGAGCTTCGCGTCGGGGTTGAGCTTCTGGATGGCCTCGTCGTCCCACTTCGAGATCTTGCCGTCGAAGATCTTGGCGATCGTGGAGGCGTCCAGGACGAGGTCGTCGACACCGTCGAGGTTGTAGCCGATCGCGATGGGGCCGCCGACCATGGGCAGGTCGACCGCGGCGTTGCCGCCACAGGTCTTCTTGGCGGCCGTGGCCTCTTCGGGCTTGAGCGGCGAGTCCGAACCGGCGAACGCGGTCTGGCCCTGGATGAACGTGGTGACGCCGGCGCCCGAACCCGTCGGGTTGTAGTTGATCTGCACGTCCTTGCAGGCGGCCCTGAAGGTCGTCACCCAGGCGTCGATCGCGTTCTTCTGCGCGGAGGAGCCGGAAGCCTGGATCTGGCCCTTGGCGTCGTCACACTTGATGGCGCTGTTGTTGCTGGCCGAGGACGAGCTGCCGCCACCGCTGGTGTTGCCGGTGTCGTCAGAACCGCACGCCGTGAGGGCCAGGGCGCCGGAGACGGCGAGAGCACCGAGGGTGAGGGCACGCCGGTTCATGCGCTGAAGCTTCACTTCGGGAGTTCCTTCCAGGAGCCGCCGTCAGGTGGCGGCGTGCGATGTCTGTGAACTGCGTTCCGTAACGAGGTGAGGGGTTCGCACTGGGCGTCCCTCGCATCGCGTAAGGCCGAAATTAAGCAGATCAGGTGAAGGCGCCGAAGGCCGTAAGTGAACGCAGGGTGAACCCCTGACGGCGGTGCGGTGAGGTCACGGAACGCTCACGTCGAGGACACGGCCGTGTCCCGGCCGAGGGGGCCGGAAGGGAAACTCCAGGTAATCGAACGGGTGCGGACGTGACGGACAGTGCCCATGTTCCCGTCATAGCTCGTTCGCCCCGATTTCCTCATGAGCCACAGCGAAGGGCCCGCTCACTACGCTGAGTGCCCGTCGTCGGCTCCCAGGCTGGTTTCCGCGTGTGCCGAGGCGCCGCGCCGGATGCCGGGAGCGGCGCCCTCATATACAGGGGAACACGTCAGGCCGGACGCAGCGCGTTCAGCAGGGCGTCCACCAGATCACGGTCGCGCGGCTGGGTGAGGCGGTGGCGTGCGGCGGTGGGGGAGAGCCAGAGCACGCGGTCGACCTCGTCGTTCGGGACGAAGCGGCCGGCGGCGGCCTCGCCGGCCCAGTAACGGACCTCCTTGGGGCGTCCGCCGACGACGTAGCTGAGGGTGGGAAGCACGGCGCCGGGGACGGCGTCGTAGCCCGTCTCCTCCTCGACCTCGCGCAGCGCGCCGGTCAGGAACCCCTCGCCGCGCTTCAGCTTGCCCTTCGGGTGCGACCAGTCGTCGTACTTGGGCCGGTGGACGAGGCAGATCTCCAGCGCGGAGTCGACCGGGGAGCGGCGCCACAGGACGCAGCCCGCCGCGTGAATGGTGTCGTCGGCCATGGGGCCTCCCTCAGGGGATGCGTACGGCTTCCTTCTGCCAGGCCTGCTGGAAGGCGAACCGGGCCGCCTCCACCTCGTGCCGCTGGTCGGCGTGCAGCACACCGAGCGCGTACGCCGTCGCCGGCGCGATGCGCGGGGTGCGGGCCGCCGACGCCGCGGCGGACGCCGCCTCCGCCGCGTCCCGGTGCCGGTTGAGCGCCCTGCCCGCGCCGAGCAGGCGCACGTCGACGGGGCACTCCCCTCCGTGCAGCACCTCGCCGGCGTAGCGGTGCAGCCGCAGCAGCAGCCGGACCTGGTGCCAGGGCGCGTCCTGCGGCTGGGGAGCGGTGTCGGCGGAGAGCCCGTGCACCAGGGCTTCGGCGTTGTAGGGGCGGCCCGCGACGACCAGCGGCAGCGCGCTGACGGCGTCGGCCAGCCGGTCCTGGGCCGCGGCGGCCAGCGGACGCAGATCGGCGGTGTCCGCGGCCGGGGCCAGCGGAACCTCGCTGGCCAGCACGGCGACGTTGTCGGCGACGGCGTGGAAACGGGAGGAACCGAGCGCCTGGAGGGCCGCCGAGTGGGCGCGGGTACGGGCGAGCGTGAGCTGGCGGTCCAGAAGGGCGCCCGCTTTCGCGGCCCCGACGGTGAGACGGCCGGCCTTGGGGGCCGCGGCCGGGGCCCGCCCGGTCTGGCCGGGCAGGGCGGCCGTGCCGGACAGCCGGTTCAGCGCGCCGATCAGCCGCTCCAGGCGCGCGGCATAGGCGTGTTCGCGCGCCAGGGTGCCCGAGAGCCAGGCCAGTTCGGGGCGCATCCCCTCCGACCAGTCCGCGTCGAGGAGCGGCCGGAAGGTGTGCAGGCTGCCGCTGATACGGCGGGCGGAGTGGCGCAGGGAGCGCGCCGCGTCGCCGGGCTCCCCTCCTGCGCTCGCCGCACCACCGGTATCCCGGTGCTGGCGCAGCGAGCGGAGGAATTCCGTGGCCTGGGCCCGGAGATAGATCGCCAGGGCGTCACCGATCGGGATGTCTCCCTCGCCGAGGGGGGCCGCCCCGGTGACGGAGCCGGTGGGGGGATCAAGGTGCTGCTGTGCCACGCCGGCGCCTCCGGGCGTCTATGAGCATCTCCTGGACGTTCCGCAGGGGCTGGCCCTCCGCGTCGGTCGCGTGGCGGATCCACTCGCCGTCGGGGCCGAGGTGCCAGGAGGCCGTGGTGTCGGACATGCCGGTCTCCAGCAGCCGGTTGAGGGCTGCGCGGTGAGCCGGGTCGGTGACCCTGACCAGGGCCTCGATCCGCCGGTCGAGGTTGCGGTGCATCATGTCGGCGCTGCCGATCCACACCTCGGGTTCGCCTCCGTTGCCGAAGGTGAAGACCCGGGAGTGCTCCAGGAAGCGGCCGAGGACGGAGCGGACCCGTATGTTCTCGGACAGGTCCGCGACGCCGGGACGGACGGCGCATATCCCGCGCACCCACACGTCGACCGGCACACCGGCCTGGGAAGCGCGGTACAGCGAGTCGATGAGTGCCTCGTCCACCATCGAGTTGACCTTGATGCGGACGAAGGCGGGGCGCCCGGCCTTGTGGTGCTGCACTTCCTTGTTGATCCGGGCGATCAGCCCGTCGCGCAGCGACTTGGGTGCGACGAGCAGACGGCGGTAGGTCTCGCGGCGCGAGTAGCCCGAGAGCCGGTTGAAGAGGTCGGAGAGGTCCGCGCCGACCTGGGGATCGGCGGTGAGAAGTCCGAGGTCCTCGTACAGCCGGGCGGTCTTCGGGTGGTAGTTGCCGGTGCCGACGTGGCAGTAGCGGCGCAGGGTGTCGCCCTCCTGCCGGACCACGAGCGACAGCTTGCAGTGGGTCTTCAGACCGACGAGGCCGTACACGACGTGGCAGCCGGACTCCTCCAGCTTCCTGGCCCACTTGATGTTGGCCTGCTCGTCGAAGCGGGCCTTGATCTCGACCAGGACGAGGACCTGCTTGCCGGACTCGGCGGCGTCTATCAGCGCGTCCACGATCGGCGAGTCGCCGGAGGTCCGGTAGAGCGTCTGCTTGATGGCGAGGACGTCCGGGTCGGCCGCGGCCTGCTCCAGGAACGCCTGCACGGAGGTGGAGAAGGAGTCGTACGGGTGGTGCAGCAGGACGTCGCGTTCACGCAGCGCGGCGAAGATGTCGGGCGGGGACGCCGACTCGACCTCCGCGAGATCGCGGTGGGTGCCCGCGATGAACTTGGGGTACTTCAGCTCGGGCCGGTCCAGCGCTCCTATGCCGAAGAGGCCGGTGAGGTCCAGGGGGCCCGGCAGCGGGTACACCTCGGCCTCGGAGATCTTCAGTTCGCGTACGAGCAGGTCGAGGACGTAGCGGTCGATGGACTCCTCGACCTCCAGGCGCACCGGCGGACCGAAGCGCCGCCGCATGAGCTCCTTCTCCAGGGCCTGGAGAAGGTTCTCGGCGTCGTCCTCCTCGACCTCCAGGTCCTCGTTCCGGGTGAGCCGGAAGGTGTGGTGCTCCAACACCTCCATGCCCGGGAAGAGCTCCTCCAGGTGGGCCGCGATCACGTCCTCGATGGGGACGTAGCGGTTCGGGGAGGCCTCCAGGAAGCGGGAGAGCAGCGGCGGGACCTTGACGCGCGCGAAGTGGCGGTGGCCGCTGACCGGGTTCCGTACGACGACGGCGAGGTTCAGGGACAGCCCCGAGATGTACGGGAAGGGGTGCGCGGGGTCGACCGCCAGCGGGGTCAGGACCGGGAAGATCTGGTGGCGGAAGAGAGTGAACAGGCGGGCCTGCTCCTTCTCGGTCAGCTCGCTCCAGCGGACCAGGTGGACGCCCTCCTCCGCGAGCGCGGGGGCGACGTCCTCCTGGTAGCAGGCGGCGTGCCGGGCCATGAGCTCGCGGGAGCGGGCCCAGATCATCTCCAGGACCTCGCGGGGCTGGAGGCCCGACGCGGACTTGGTGGCGACACCGGTGGCGATGCGGCGCTTGAGGCCGGCCACCCGGACCATGAAGAACTCGTCCAGGTTGCTGGCGAAGATCGCCAGGAAGTTGGCGCGCTCCAGAAGGGGCGTGTTCGGATCCTCCGCGAGTTCCAGAACGCGCTCGTTGAAGGCGAGCCAGCTGCGCTCGCGGTCCAGGAAGCGGCCCTGCGGCAGCATGATCCCGTCCTGCTCCAGGTCCTCGTACTCGTCGAGGTCGGCGTCGAGATCGGGCTCCAGGTCGGACACGTTCGCCGCCACGGTGTGCGGGCGGTGGGCGGCGATGGAGCCGACGGAGGGCTGCGGGTGCTGAACGGGTGCCTGGGCGCTTCGCTGGGTCATGGACCCATTCTTCCGTGCCGAAGGCGAGACCGGCGCGTCGGAGAGAGCGGGTACCAGCGCGCCGATCCGGATGATCCCGTTCCGTTCGGCTGGCGTACGCTGACTCTCCGTGGGCGGTGAGGACTCGTTCTCCGGCGGGGGAGAAGGCTCGGGCACGGCGGGCTGCATTTCTTGAGCGTCGCAAGGTCACCTGAATCGATGGTTACAACGACATGACGTGCGGGATATCTGGGGGAGGCTCCCGGACGTCTGCATGTCCGGGAGCCGTGTAAACACCCGCCCGCGTCGCGTAAACACCCGCCCGCGTCGCGTGCGCGTCCTCCGGTACTGCCGCCGGTTACGAATGCCGTCGCCGCAGCAGGGCGAAGGCCGCGGCGGCCGCGAGCCCCGTGACGGCCAGCAGCAGGCCGCTCTCCACGAGCTGGAGAGGCCAGAAATGGGACTCCGGCTGATAAGTCGTCCAGAAATCGGTCAGACCCGTCTCCTTCATACACTTCCCGAGGGCGGCGGCGCTGTCGGTTCCGACGCAGGCCATGGTGTTGCTCAGCCGCTCGCCGTCGCCGGTGACGGCACCGTTTTCGAGGACCAGGGTGCCGCGCGGGAGCTGGAGCGCGGCCAGTCCGGTGGCCGTCTCGGCGGGCCACAGGCTCATCCGGAACCTGTCCAGCACCTCGTGCAGGACGTATGCCGCGGCGAGGGCGGCCGCGGCGGCGGGCAGGGCCCTGCGCAGGACCAGGCCGGCGAGCGCGCCGAGGGCGAGGCCCGAGAGGGCGTAGGCGACGGCCACTGGCCCGGAGGAGATGAAGACGTTCATGGTGAACCAGCCGCCGGACAGGTCCTCTCTCCCGGCGTGGCGGGTCCGGTTGCCGAGCAGGACCGCCAGGGTGGTGCCCGCCGTCAGCAGGACCGCGGGGACGGCGAGCCTGGTGGCGAGCCAGCGCGCCGGGGTGACGGACTGGGTCCACGCCAGCCGCGCCGTGCCGCTCTCCAGCTCGCGTCCGGTCAGCACGGCACCCGCCCAGACCGCGACCGCGTACATCTGGAACGTGACGCAGGCGGAGGCCAGGGCGAGGACGTAGTCGTACGTCCTGGCCGTCGCTGTCTGTTGGACGGTTCCGCAGTCCAACGGGAACGGGTCCGACGCGTCGCAGCCGCCGACGGCCGCGCGGGCCTCGGGGCCGGCGGCGAGCAGCCAGATCAGGGCCGCCACGACGGTGAGCAGGGCGGCGCCCCAGACGTACAGGGCCGTGCGGTGCAGGCGCAGCACGGTCCAGGTCAGGCCGGACGGGCGGTACCGGGCCGGGCCGGACGGGCGGTACGGGGCCTGGCCGGACGGGTGTTTGCCGGTCAGGGTGCTCATGAGGTCGACCTCTTCCGCAGGACGGCGAAGGCGGCGGCGACCAGGATCGCGGTGGCGGCGAGCATGACGCCCGTCTCCAGGAGCTGGCGGGGCCAGTAGTCGGGGGAGGGGAGGTACTGGCGGGTGAAGCGGACGACGTCGTGCCGGGCGAGGCAGGCCTGGCTGTCGTAGCAGCCCGGGTCGGGGATCTCCGCGCCCGTGGAGGTGATCGCCCGGCTCCGGACGGACAGGTCGGGCTGCTGATAACTGCCCTGGAAGGGCCAGGAGTTGGCCCGGAACATGATGACCGCGTACTGGGCGAGACCGGCGACCGCGATGGCGGGCAGGGTGCGGCGCAGCGCGAGACCGGCGAAGGCGCCGACGGCCAGGCCGAGGAGCGGGGCGGCGACGGTGGCCGGGCCGATGGAGAAGTACAGGGCGCGCGGTCCGATGCCGGCCAGCAGGAGGTTGGCGTGGGCGTCCCACAGCATCCGGTAGAGGACGACCAGCAGACCCGTGCCGACGGTGACGAACAGCGCCGGCACCGCCAGTTTGGCGGCGAGCCAGCGGGCCGGGGTGACGGACTGGGTCCAGGCCAGGCGCGCGGTGCCGTTCTCCAGTTCGCGGGCGGTCAGCGAGCCGGCCGCGAAGACGGCGACGGCGAAGGAGGCGATGTTCAGCAGGGAGGCCGGGTCCTGGAAGAGGTCGTTGTAGACGCCCGAGAGGACCGAGCCGTTGGTGCCGTCGGCCCAGGCGTCCTGTTGCACTCCCGCGTAGCCGAACGTGTCGAGCAGGTGCTGGGTGTGGCCGGCGCCGGGTCCGTACAGCCACAGCAGCAGTCCGGCGGTGAGTACGACGAAGCCGGTCCAGATCCACAGCGCGGTGCGGTGCAGCCGCAGGACCGTCCAGACCAGGCCGCGCGGCGCGGGCAAGGTGCGGCGTACGGGGGCCGTCGGGGTGATGGCGCTCATCGGGTCACCGCCGCGGGGGCCGCGGTCGTGCCGGGGGTGAGCAGCGCGGGGGCTTCGGGGGAGCGCAGATGGGCGAGGACGAGTTCCTCCAGGGAGGGGCGTTCGGCGTCCCAGCGGTCGTCCACCGGTCCGTCGTTGCGTATCAGGGCCGTGAGACCGCGGCCGGCGGCGCGGGACTCGACGACGAGGTGCGGGGCGAGGTCGGCGGGGGTGCCGCGGCCGGTCACCAGGGTGTGCGCGAGGAGCAGGTCGTCCAGGCCGCCGCCGAGCCGGACGCGTCCGCCGCCCAGGAGCAGCAGGTGGTCGCAGGCGTCGGCCAGTTCGGTGACGATGTGCGAGGACATCAGGACGGTGGTGCCGTGTTCGGCGGCGTCCGCCATGAGGGTGCCCAGCAGTTCGTGGCGGGCCAGCGGGTCCAGGTCGGCCATCGGTTCGTCCAGCAGCATCAGTTCGGGCCGCTTGCCCAGCGCGAGGGCCAGTGCCACGCGGGTCCGCTGGCCGCCGGACAGCGTCCGGACCTTGGTGCCCGGGTCGAGCGATCCCTGCTCCACGATCGCGGCGGCGTGCGCGGCGTCCCAGCGGGCCGGGTTGAGCTCGGCGCCCAGGCGCAGGGTCTCGGCGATCGTGAGCTGAGGGTGCAGGGGCTTGTCCTGGGCCAGGTAGGCGATGGCCTCGCGGGCCTCGGCCGGGCCGGCGCCGAGCACGGTGAGGGTGCCGGCGGCGGGGCGCAGCAGCCCGGCCGCGGTCGCCAGCAGCGTCGACTTGCCCGCGCCGTTGGGGCCGACGAGGGCGCTGACCCGTCCGGCCGGGAGGCGGAAGGAGCAGTCGTCCAGGGCCGCGGCGGAGCGCCGGCCGTGGCGCACGGTGAGGCCGTGCGCCTCTACGGCGACGGTGGATCGGGTGGTGCTGGTGGAGCTCACTGGTCCCCCTTCGGGAAATGTGCGTCCAGTACGGAGGTGAACAGCGCCGCCACGTCCTCGTGGTCGAGGCCGGCGGCGCGGGCGCTTCGGGCCCAGGCGTCGAGCTCCTCGCGCAGGGGCGAGTCCGCCGGGGCGGCGCCGAGGGTCTTGCGGACGAACGTGCCGAGACCGCGCCTGGCCTCGACCAGTCCCTCGCGCTCCAGTTCCCGGTACGCCTTCAGGACGGTGTTCGGATTGATGGCGGTGGCTTCCACGACCTCGCGGGCCGTGGGGAGCTTGTCGCCCGGTTCGAGGAGGCCGAGGCGCAGCGCCTGCTTCGTCTGCTGGACGATCTGGACGTAGGTGGCGACGCCGCTGCGCCGGTCGATGCGGTACGCGAGCACCCGGACAACCACCCTTTCACTAATTGAGTAGTGAAAGGGTGGTGCAAGGTAGGGGTCGAGGTCAAGTCCCGGACGAGCGGACGGTGTTGCTCCGGTATCGCCCTGGTGGTGCGGGGCGGTGGACCCTGCGGTGAATCCGCTGGTCAGTCCCGTGATGGATCCTTCGGCGGATCAGGCTGTCCGGCGGGTGTGCGACGCGTTCGGAAATTCCCGGCCGATGTGTGAACCGATCGGCGGGGCTCGTCCGATGAGGGGGTGTGAGGGAAACGAGAAGCGACGGAGAGCTGCTGCGGGCCATCGCGGCGGACGGGGACCGTCGCGCCTTCGAAGAGCTGTACCGGCGGTACGCGCCATGGCTGACCGCGCGGCTGCGCGGCCGGTGCGCCGACGCCGGGATCGTCGACGACGTCGTCCAGGAGACCTTCCTCGCGGTCTGGCGCGGCACCGCCCGCTACCGCGAGGAGGGCGACCCGGCCGGCTGGCTGTGGCGCATCGGCTCACGGCGCCTCGTCGACACGATGCGCGGCGACGGCGCGCGCGGCCGGCTCCGCAACGCGCTGGCCCGGCTCAGGCACCGCGACGAAGCCTCGGCGGAGGAGCGCGTGCTGGCAGGCGTCGAACACGGAGACCTGGCGGGCGCGCTGACCAGACTCTCGCCCGAACTCCGGGCGGTGCTCCAGGCCACGGTGATCGACGGACTCACCACCAGGGAAGCGGCCGTCCTGCTCGGCATTCCGCCGGGCACGGTCAAGACGCGGGCACTGCGTGCGCGCAAGCAGTTGCGGGAGGCGTTGGCATGAGCGACGACCGTCACGGAAGCGATGGCGACGAGATGAACGGTCACAGCCGTACGACCTGGCACGTGCCGGAGGAAGACCTCCGGGCCTACGTCCGGGGCGAGTTGACGGCACCCCTCCTGTGGTCCGCCGACACCCACCTCGCCGCGTGCGCGCGGTGCCGGGAGACACTGGCCGCGATCAGCGACCCGGTCGCCCTGGACGCCGGGTGGGAGCGGCTCGACGCCGAACTCGACGCCCCGCGGCCGGGCCCCGCCGAATGGCTGCTCATCCGGCTCGGCGTCGCCGACCACACGGCACGGCTGCTGACCGCCTCCCCCGCCCTGCGCCGCTCCTGGCTGTGCGCGATCGGCGCCCTCCTGACCATGACCGTGGTCGCGGCCGACGCGGTGCGGGCCGGGACCACGCCCATCCTCTTCCTGGCCCTCGCGCCGCTGCTCCCGCTCGCCGGGGTCGCGGTGTCCTACGGCCCGGGGATCGACCCGACGTACGAGATGGCCGTGGTCTCACCCCTGCACGGCTTCCGGCTGCTGATGATCCGCACGGTCGCGGTACTGACCGTGTGCCTGGGGCTCAGCGGCCTCGCGACCCTAGCCCTCCCCTCCTACGGACTGCACGCTCTGGCCTGGCTGCTGCCCGCCCTCGCCCTCACCGCGACCGGACTCGCGCTCAGCTCCCGGCTCGGTCCCGTCCTCGCCCCCTCGCTGGTCGGCGGCGGCTGGGTCGGCCTGCTGGCCGTGGCCCGGGCGACCTCGGAGTCCGACACCACGCTCGCCCCGTTCACCGCGGCCGGGCAAGGCGTCTCCGGAGCCGTCGCGGCACTGGCCGCCGTACTCCTCTATCTCGCGCGGGACCGGTTCGACGCGTCGCGCCTCCCGTTCACCGACTTCACCGACAGGAACGCAGCATGATCCCCACCGTCTCCGCCTCCGGGCTGACACTCCGCTTCGGCGGCACGCTCGCGCTCGACGACATCTCCCTCCGCCTCGCGGAAGGAGTCACCGGACTCCTCGGGCCCAACGGCGCCGGAAAGACCACCCTGTTGCGGGTCCTCGCCACCGCCGTGCCCGCCGACCGGGGCTCCTTCACGGTCCTCGGCCACGACCCGGGCACCACCGCCGGACGCCTGCACGTGCGACGCGCGCTGGGCTACCTCCCGCAGACGCCCGGCTTCCACCAGGACTTCTCCGCCTTCGAGTTCGTCGACTACGTGGCGATCCTCAAGGAGCTGACCGACCGGACCGCCCGGCACCGCGAGGTGCGCCGCGTCCTGGACCGCGTCGGCCTGTCCGAGGTGCGGGGCAAGCGCATCAAGCGGCTGTCCGGCGGCATGCGCCAACGGGTCGCACTGGCCGCCGCCCTGATCGGCGACCCCGGCTTCCTCGTCCTCGACGAACCGACGGTCGGCCTCGACCCCGAACAGCGCATGCGCTTCCGGGAACTGATCGCACAGGCGGGAGAAGGCCGAACCGTCCTGCTCTCCACCCACCAGACCGAGGACGTCGCGATGCTCTGCCACCGCGTGATCGTCATGGACGCCGGCCGTATCCGCTTCGAGGGCACCCCCGCGGAGCTGACCGAGCGAGCGGCCGGCCGGGTGTGGAGCAGCACGGAACGCGATCCGTCCGCCCGAGCCGGATGGCGTACGGGCACGGGCGCCTTCCGCAATGTCGGCGATCCGCCCGAGGGCGCCGACCTCCTCGAACCGACCCTGGAGGACGGCTACTTGCTCACGCTCGACACCAAGGCCGCGGAGGTGGCCGCATGAGCACCACCGACACGGTCAGGCGGACGGCTCCCACGGGGGTGGAGCCGTCCGCCGAGGTCCAGGTGTCCCGGGCGGCCGCGGTCCTGGCACTCGCCCGCTTCGAAGCACGCGAACTGCTGCTCCAGATCCCGGTCCTGGTCTTCCTCGCGCTGTACGTCGGCTACACCGGCTGGAAGATGTTCTCCGGCCGTGAGGGCATGGACGACTTCCCGGTCCTCCACGAGGTCGACCGCTCCACCCAGTCGGCACCCCTGCTGCTCGCCATCGCCGTGTTCGTCTGCGTCAACCGCGCCGTGCTGCGGTCCCGCCGACAGCGCACCGACCAGCACTTCGACATCCTGCCCATGGAGCACTGGCGGCGTACGGCGGCGCACGCGCTGTCCGTCCTGCCCCTCGGCGCGATCACGGCGCTCGTCGTCGGCTTCCAGTACACCTGGGCGGCGCTGAAGCCGGGCGCCGTCGGCCACGGCTCACCCGCCGAACTGCTCGTGGGCCCGCTGCTGGTCCTTCTGGCCGGTGTCCTCGGTGTCCTGCTCGCCCGGGTGATACCGGTCGGGTTCGTCGCGCCGCCCTTCGTGATCGGCGCGTTCGTCCTCACCACCCTGGTCTCCGGGCTCACCCAGGGAACGCACTGGGTGCGCTGGCTCGGACCGGTCGTCGAGGACCAGGGGGCCGACCCCTTCCCCTCCGTCCTGCTGGGCCGCCCGGCCGCCTGGCACGCGCTCTATCTGACGGGCCTCGTGGTCCTGCTGTTCTGCGTCGCCCTGCTGGTGAGCGGCGGACGGACGAGGCTGATCACGTCGGTGACCGTTCTCGCCCTCGCCGCGACGGCCGTCGGTGTGGCCGGGCAGTCCCCGGACGAGCCGGCCTCGCTGATCGCGGCCCGCACCAAGGCGTCCGTGAGCCCGCAGAAGGAACAGACCTGTGTACGGCACGGACGGTCCACGTACTGCGCCTTCCCGGAGTGGACCGGCCGCACCGCCGACTGGGCCGAGGCGGTCGACCGCATCCAGTCCCGCGCGGGCGGCTCGGCCGGAGGCGAGCGGTTGACCGTGCGCCAGTGGATCGACGCCCGCTACGGCCTTCAGAGCGATGCCGCGATCACCCCCTCCACCACGCCGGGAACGGTGACCGTGGGCACGCGCTGGGGCGGCAACCGCCTTCCCGAGTTCGCGGTCGGTGTCGCCTCGGTCCTGGTCGCGGGCACCGAGGACGCCGCCGGCACCATGTGCGACGCCCGTGTGGTGACCACGATGTGGCTGGCTCTGAGCACACAACCGGACCCGATGAAGTCCCTCCGCGATGTCCGGCTCGACGACAGCATCAAGGGCTCCGCGGTCGCGCTGGCCCCCACGAACTCCCTCTCCATGTCCGCTCAGCAGACCACCGTCGTGCGCGAACTGCTCCAGAAGCCGCACTACAGCGTCGCCGCGAAGGTGAAGGCCCACTGGTCGGAACTGACGTCCGCGAAGACGTCCACGGCACGGGTGGCCGAACTGCTCGGCGTACCGGCCGGAGGCAAGGGGACCGCGGCGGACTCGGGGAGCGGCTCGTGCGAGGAGGAGTGAAGACGATGACAGCGGCTTCCACCGAGGGCCTCACGAAACCCGCCGGGCCCCCACCCACGCACGTCATGGCCCGCGCCCTGGTCCGCCCGGTGTGGCGCGGTCTGCCCCGGTCGGCCGTGATGACAGGCGCCGTCCTCGGGCTGATGCTGGCCGCATCCTCCCGGACGGTCTCCGAGGAACCGGACCCGTGGCTGTGTCTCAACCTGCTGCGGGCCGCCGCCCTCGCCTTCGGCCTGGGACTGGCGTTCCTGTTCGACGACCCGGCCCGGCACACCACGGCCACGGTGCCGACCAGACGCCCGGTGCGGACGGGGCTGCGGCTGGTGCTCGTCGTACCGTTCATGGCGGTGTGCTGGACGGCCGCGCTGTTCCTCATACCCGCCGAGGGACGGCCCCCGATGGGCGCGATCACCCTGGAAGCGGCCGCTGTCATGACCCTCGCGCTGACCTCCGGGCTCGTCGCCGTGCGGCACTCGGGGGCCACCGAACCGGGGATCGCGATATCCGCCGGACTGGTGGGCGCCTTCTTCGCCGCCGCGGTACTGCTTCCCGCGCGCTGGGAGCTCTTCGTCGGCCCGTCCGACCCGCACTGGGACGACGCGCACCGACGATGGGCGGCCGTCCTGGTCGTGGTCGTGCTGGCGGGGGCCCGCTCCCTGGGCGAACCCCTGCGGCGACGCCGGACAACCGTCCTCGCCCGCCGCTGACTTCGGCCTCCGGAGGGCGCTCGCGCGCCGGGGGCTCAGGACTCCGTGCGGTACATGAGGTCCGTCTCGTGGGTGACGAAGCCGAGACGCTCGTAGACGGAGACCGCCGCCTTGTTGTCGGCGTCGACGTAGAGCATCGCGGTGGGCAGGGTCTGCGCGGCGAGGTGGCGCAGTCCGATCGTGGTCAGGGCCTTGCCGAGCCCGCCGCCCTGGGCGCCGGGGCGCACACCGAGGACGTACACCTCGCCCAGCCCCTCCTCGGCGTGCACCTTGGTCCAGTGGAAGCCGACGAGCTCCTCGCCCCGGAAGGCGAGGAAGAAGCCGGCCGGGTCGAACCACGGTTCGGCCATCCGGTCGTCCAGGTCGCGCTGGGTGAGGGAGCCCTGCTCGGGGTGGTGGGCGAAGGCGGCGGCGTTCACGGCGAGCCAGGCGGTGTCGTCCTGGCCCGGCACGAAGGTCCGGGCGGTCACTCCCTCCGGCAGCTTCGGCTCGGGCAGGGCGAGGTTCTCCAACGGGCGCCGCATCTGGCGCAGTTCGCGGAAGAGGGTGAGGCCCAGGACCTGTGCGAGATGCCGGGCGGCGGAGTGACCGCCGTGCGCCCACACCCGCAGCCGCTTCCCGGACTCGTTGAGCATCGCCGAGCCGAGCGCCCGCCCGTGGCCGTGCCCCCGGTGTGCCGGGTGGACGACCAGTTCGGCGGCCGGGGCCTCGACCGGGTCGGTGTCCTCCAGCTGTGCGTAGCCGACCAGTTCGTCGCCGACGGTCAGCAGCAGATGCCGCACGCCCTCACGGCCCCCGCCCTTCAGCTGGAGGCGGCCCTGCTCGGACACGGCCTGCTGTCCATCGGCCCGAGCGGCCTGGGCGAGCAGCTGGAGCACGTCCTCGGCCTGGTCCGGGGAGAGCACGGAGTAGGTCTCGATGGAGCGGGAGAGGGCGAAGGGTGCCGCGTCGTCGCTGGTCATGGATACGAGGGTACGGCTCGGCGATGGGGGGACGAGGAGTTGGGCGACGCGGACACGGATCGTGGCGGGAGGGACGAGCCGGGGAGGGCGGAGCGGGTCTGGACCGAGGAGGCCGGAGCGGGCCTCAGCGGATCGCGGCAGGGGGTCGCGGGCAACGCCCCCCGACGAGCTGCGGTGACGCGGTTGTCGACTCTCGGTGTGCTGATGGCAACCAAGGTGTAACCCCTAACCCTCTTTCGCGCTACGCGCGTTGATCCTAAAGTGCGTGCAAAGCGACGGCTGTTCATCAGCCGGCACACGGTGCGCACAGCACCCGTGGCAGGCACCACCCGCACCACTCGCTCGGCTCACGCACGGCACACCGTTTCGGCCTTCACCGTTCTCCAGGGGGAACCATGCCGCCCACGATCCGGTACAGACGCACGCATCGACTCCTCGCGGCCGCCGCCGGTCTCGCCACCGTCGGGGCGCTGGCCGCCGCGGTCCCGGCGAGTGCGCACCAGGACAAGCCGGCACCGTCGCACCACCACGGCAGCGGCCGCTACCAGGACGTCCAGCTGCTGTCCTTCAACGACCTGCACGGCAATCTGGAGCCGCCGACCGGTTCCTCGGGCCGGGTCACGGAACTTCAGGCGGACGGCACGACGAAGACCCTCGACGCGGGTGGTGTCGAGTACCTGGCCACGCATCTGCGCAACGCCCGCAAGGGCAACACGTACTCGATCACGGCGGCCGCCGGTGACATGGTCGGCGCCTCCCCGCTGATCTCCGGCCTCTTCCACGACGAGCCGACGATCGAGGCGCTCAACGGCCTCGACCTCGACGTCACTTCGGTCGGCAACCACGAGTTCGACGAGGGCGCCAAGGAACTGGCCCGGCTCCAGAAGGGCGGCTGCCACCCGACGGACGGCTGCTACGGCGGCAAGAAGTTCACCGGCGCCGACTTCCCCTACCTCGCGGCGAACGTGACCGACGAGAAGAGCGGGAAGCCGATCCTCAAGCCCTACTGGGTGTGGAAGAAGAACGGCGTCAAGGTCGGCTTCATCGGCGTCACGCTGGAGGGCACACCGAACATCGTGTCCGCCGAGGGCGTCAAGGGCCTGAAGTTCGGCGACGAGGTCGAGACGATCAACAAGTACGCCAAGGTGCTCCAGCGCCAGGGCGTGAAGTCGATCGTCGCGCTGATCCACGAGGGCGGGGCGCCCGCGTCGACGGCGTACAACTACGACTGCGACAGCCCCGGTGCCGGGGACGGCATCTCCGGGCCGATCGTCGACATCGCCAAGAACGTCACGCCGGCCGTGGACGCGCTGGTCACCGGCCACACCCACCAGGCGTACGCGTGTACCATCCCCGACCCGGCGGGCCGGCCCCGCATGGTCACCTCGGCCTCCTCCTTCGGCCGGCTGTACACGGACACGACCCTGACGTACGACCGCTGGACCGGCGACATCGCCCGTACGGCGGTGAAGTCCGCGAACCACGTGGTCACCCGTGATGTCGCGAAGGCCGCCGACATGACGTCGCTGGTCACCAGGTGGAAGGCGCTCTCCGCGCCGGTCGCCTCGCGTCCCCTCGGCTACATCGCGGGCGACATCGCCAACACCGGCACCGAGTCCCAGGCCGGCGACCTGATCGCCGACGCGCAGCTCGCGTACGCCAAGTCCGTCGACCCCGAGGCCGACCTCGCGGTGATGAACCCGGGCGGCATCCGCGCCGGACTCACCTACACCGCGAGCAGTGGTGAGGGAGACGGTGTGGTGACCTACGGAGAGGCCTACACGGTCCAGCCGTTCGCCAACACCGTCAACCTGGTCGACCTCACCGGCGCCCAGGTGATCACCGCGCTCCAGCAGCAGGTCAGCGGCGCCAACGAGGCATCCCCGAAGATCCTCCAGATCTCCAAGGGCCTCACCTACACCCTCGACCTGACCAAGACCGGCGCGGCGCGGGTCGTCGCCGACTCGGTCGAGCTCGACGGCACCGCGATCGACCCGGCCGCCACCTACCGCGTCGCGATGAACTCCTTCCTCGCGGGCGGCGGCGACGGCTTCGCCGAGCTCGGCAAGGGCGGCAACGTCCGTGTCGGCGGCGACGACCTGGCGGCCCTGGGCGCCTACCTGACGGCCAACTCCTCGGCCGCGACGCCGTACCCGGTCCCCGCGGCGGACCGGATCACGATCGTCAAGTAGCCGCAACCGCCGACCGGTCCGGCGCTCGTCCGCCGGACCGGAGCGGCCCGGTCCGGACGTCGGCCGATGACGAGCGAGCCCCCACCCGTCAGCGGGTGGGGGCTCGCTCGCGCCGGAGAGCGGGTCAGGGCGTGTCGGGCGGGGCCGTCGAAGCCCCCGGAAGGCGTACGGCCGCGATCGTGCCGCCGCCCTCCGCGGGACTCAGCGTCACCTCGCCGCCGCACTGCTGGACCGTGCGGGCCACGATGGACAGGCCGAGGCCCGAACCGGGGAGGGCTCGCGCGTCCGGGGAACGCCAGAATCGGTCGAAGACGTGGGGGAGTTCCTCGCTGGGGATGCCGGGGCCGTGGTCGCGTACGGTCAGTTCGCCGCCCTTCAGCCGGACGTCGATCGTTCCGCCCACAGGGCTGAACTTCACCGCGTTGTCGAGGATGTTCACGATCGCCCGCTCCAGCGCGGAGGGCTCCGCCCGGACGTACCAGGGCTGAAGGTCGGCCGTGATCGTCAGCTCCGGTCCACGCAGCCGGGCCCTGCGCAGGGCCGCTTCCACGGTGTCCTGGAGTGCCACGACCTCCACCCGGTCGGTCGGATGTCCCGCGTCCGATCGCGACAGCGTCTGAAGGTCGCCGATCAGTGCCGCCAGCTCGGTCATCTGCGCGGTCACCGAGATGAGCAGCGCCTTGCGGTCCGCCGGAGGGATCGGCCGGCCGATCTCCTCGCTGCGGGTGAGGAGTTCGATGTTCGTGCGCAGGGAGGTGAGCGGCGTGCGCAGCTCGTGTCCGGCGTCGGCGATGAGCTGCCGCTGTACCTCGCGCGAGGTCGCGAGGGAGGCGGTCATCGAGTTGAAGGAACGGGAGAGCCGGGCGATCTCGTCGTCGCTCTCCTCGTCCACGGGGATGCGGATGGTGAGGTCCTCGGTGCGGGCGACGTGTTCGACGGCCTCGGTGAGTTCGTCGACCGGCCGAAGCCCGGCCCGCGCGACCCAGAGCCCGGCGGCCCCGGCGCCGACCACTCCGATGCCGCCGACGAGCAGCAGCACCAGGGCCAGTTCGTTGAGGGTGGCGTTGGTGCCCTTGAGCGGGACGCCGTACATCGTTGCCGCGTCCGGGTGGATCGTCGTCGTGCCGTCCGGCTTGACGTAGGTCAGGGGGACCGTCAGAACCCGTACCGGGTTGCCCTTGGTGTCGCTGCCGTCGCGGAAGGTGCCATGGTTCGCGACCGGGTTCTTGGCGAAGTCGGTGTCGGTGCCCGTGATCTCGATCTTGCCCGGTGAGAAGGGGGCGACGCAGGACTGACCGTCCGCCGTGATCAGCTGGAGGTAGGACTCGGACTGTGCCTGGAACCCCCTGGCGTCGGGCGGTGTCTGGCCGGACGGGTCGTCCGCGGAGTTGCCGCAGTTGGTGATGGTGCTGGCGATGTTCCTGCCCTGCGGGCGGGCCGCCGAGGACCGCAGCTGGACGTCCAGCTCGTCGTACAGCTTGCGCTGGACGATGAACCAGCACGTCACCGAGACCGCCGCCACCGCGAACGCCACCGCCGCCGCCACCAGGAGGGCCAGGCGTGAGCGCAGGGGCAGAGACCTGAAGCGTTGCATCACTCCGCGCCACCGGACCGCAGCACGTACCCCACGCCCCGCACCGTGTGGACCAGGCGCGGCTCGCCGCCCGCCTCCGTCTTGCGGCGCAGGTACATGACGTAGACGTCGAGGGAGTTCGACGACGGCTCGAAGTCGAAGCCCCAGACGGCCTTCAGGATCTGTTCGCGGGTGAGGACCTGGCGCGGGTGGGCCAGGAACATCTCCAGCAGGGTGAACTCGGTGCGGGTCAGCTCCACCGGGCGCCCCGCACGGGTGACCTCGCGCGTCGACAGGTCCATGCGCAGGTCGCCGAAGGTCAGCGCGTCGTCCTCGACCACCGCGCCCGCGGATGCCGCGTACGAGCTGCGCCGCAGCAACGCGCGGATGCGGGCGAAGAGTTCGTCGAGCTCGAAGGGCTTGACGAGATAGTCGTCCGCCCCGGCGTCCAGCCCGGTGACCCGGTCGCCGACCGTGTCCCGGGCCGTCAGCATGAGGATGGGCGTGGTGGTGCCCGCGCCACGCATCCGGCGGGCCGCGGTGAGGCCGTCCATGCGGGGCATCTGGATGTCGAGGACGACCAGGTCGGGCTGGTAGGCCGTCGCCTTCTCCAGGGCGTCCGCGCCGTCGACGGCGATCTCGGTGTCGTACCCCTCGAAGGCGAGGCTGCGCTTGAGTGCGTCGCGCACGGCCGGCTCGTCGTCGACGATCAGGATGCGCTGGGTGTCACGGTCGCCTTCGGCGGAGCTCATGGGCGTCGGGTTCCTCGGGTGGGATGGGGTGTGATCCGGTGTTTTCAGCCTCGCACGTTCCTGGCTGTCCCGGAATGGATCAGCTTCGTACGGTACGGCGGCGGCCGGACGTGCGGCGCTGGGCGGGCCTGGACACGGCGGGGGCCAGTTCGGGGGCGCGCCGGACGGGCGGGTGCAGTTCGCGGGCGACCGCCAGGGCGACGCCGAATCCGGCCGGGCCGGCGGCCGACGCGGTGTGCTGGAAGCTCTTGATCATCATGGCGACCTCCGGGTCAGCTGTCGGAACCGCCGGCCCGCAGCGTGGCCAGGTCGGACTTGACGGTGTTGATCGGGATGGCGAAGCCGAGGCCGACGCTGCCCGCGCTGGACGAGGACGACGAGGAGTCCGAAGCGGCCGAGTACATCGCGGAGTTGATGCCGACGATGTTGCCGTTCATGTCGATGAGGGCGCCGCCGGAGTTGCCCGGGTTGAGCGAGGCATCGGTCTGGAGGGCCTTGTACGTCGTCGTGGAGGAGCCGGTGTCGCCGTTGAACTGCCGGCCGCCGAACTCGAACGGCCACTGGCCGTTGCCGTCGCCCTGCTGTTGCTGCTGGCCCTGGCTCTCGTCGGTGGAGACGGTCACGTCCCGGTCGAGGGCGGAGACGATGCCGCTGGTGACGGTGCCGGTCAGGCCCTCGGGGGAGCCGATCGCGACGACCTGGTCGCCGACCTGGACGCCGTCGGAGTTGCCGAGTGTCGCGGGCTTCAGACCGGACGGCGCGTTGTCCAGCTTGATCAGCGCGAGGTCCTTCTTGCTGTCGGTGCCGACCACGCTCGCGGCGTACGACTTGCCGTTGTTCAGCTGCACCTTGATCGGGGAGGCGCCCGAGACGACGTGGTTGTTGGTGATGATCTCGCCGCCGGTCGTGATGATCACGCCCGAGCCGGTGGACGAGCCCGCGTTCGAGGTCGCGCTGATCTCGACGATGCTCGGGCTGACCGCCTTGGCGACGCCGGAGACCGTGCCGCGCTGGCTGGTGGGCACCACGTTGGCGCTGGTGGTGCTGGAGGTGGCGACGGTGTCGTTGCCGGTCAGCTCCTGGAAGGCGTACGCGGTACCGCCGCCGATCGCCGCCGCGACGATCGCCACTGCGGCGAGCAGGGCGAACGGACCCTTGGCGCGCCGCCGGGCGGTCGCGTCGGCGGGGGGCTCGGGGTGGCCGGCGCCCACCGTGGCGAACACGGCGGTGGTGCCGGCGGGGTCGGGCCCGGGGTGGCCGGCGTACGGGGTGTGGCCGCCGTGCCCGCCGCTGCCGCCGTGACCGGAGCCCGGCCACACGGTGGTGCCCGGCTCGACGTGGACGGGCGCGCCCGGGTCGTACGCCGGGGGCGGCGGCCACTCGGGGTTCACGGGGGAGGAGGCGTGCGACTGCTGCTCCGGGTACGCGGACCCGTGGTGGTCGCCCTGGGGGTACTCGCCGCTACGGCGGAAGCTCTCGGTCATGAAAAAAGCTTGTCCCCCGATCATGAGAGCTCCCTGAGTGGCCCCTGAGAAGCCCGACAGAACCTCGTATGCCCTATATAAAGGCGCTTTCCGTGAGCCTGCCGTGAGACTTCTGTGGGCACCGCCAGGGCTGCCTGTGACCCCTCGCCGTGACCCCTCGGGGTGTGCCTCCGCCGGGATTTTCGCCGCGCTTCGCCGCGTATCCGGCCGTGCACCGTGTGTGGTCTCGCCTCTCCCCGGCGAACGGCGGGTTGCGTTCGGGTGATGTCCCGGAACGCCGGGGGCGAACACTCTTCCGACCGTTGTGAAGACCGTGGCCCAGAGATCGGTGAGGCCTACGATTCCGGGGCCGGAGGGGGGCTCCGCGGTTACGCCCGATGTCGATGCAAGCGATTGCCGTCGACGGTCGGGCCGGTGCGTCGTACGCCCTTCTCGGGCCTCTGACGAGAAGCAACACGCACCCACACCAGGAGTCCTGAGTGATACCTGCCCTGCGCGACCGCTGGAGACGCCCCGCCACGGCGTTGCCGACGGCCGCTCTCGCGCTGGCGCTGACCTGCGCCGGCGCCCTCGCGGCACAGCCCGCCTCCGCGGCCGGTGACCCGGCCGGACTGCCCGACGCGAGCGTCGCCCAGTCCACCGCGGCGCCCGCGCCGACCGCCTCCGACAAGGAGCTGCGCCACCGCGTCGTCGAGGCCGCCAAGACCCAGGCGACCCCCGGAACGGCGCCCAAGAAGACGCCGTTCATCATCGGCGGCAGCGAGACGACGATCTCCTCCGCGCCGTGGATGGTCCAGCTCTCCTACTACGACAGCACGGCGGGGACCGGCTACTTCTGCGGCGGCACCCTCGTCGCCCCGAACAAGGTCCTCACCGCGGCCCACTGCGTCGCCGGTCTGGACTGGGCGGACAACGGCGCGGTCGTCGCCGGTGCCACCGGTCTGCTGGACGACACCAACGGCACCGTCGCGGGCGTCTACCGCCAGTGGAACCACCCGCACTTCGACGGCTCGACCCTGCAGAACGACGTCGCCGTCCTCACCCTGGACCGTCCGCTGGAGAATCAGTGGGCGAAGCTGGTGGCCGCGGGCGACAGCGCCTCGTACAAGGCCGGCAACTCCGCCACCGTCTACGGATGGGGCCTGACCTCGGGCGCCGCGGACGCCGACCTGTCGGCGAACCTGCGCAAGGTCACCCTGCCGCTGGTGTCGGACTCGACCTGCAACAGCGCGATGAACACCGTCCTCGGCGAGGACGACTTCATCGAGGGCTCGATGTTCTGCGCGGGCACCCCGGCGACCGGTGTCGACGAGGGCACCAAGAGCCCGTGCAACGGTGACTCCGGCGGCCCGGTGATGTTCGGCGGCAAGATCGTCGGCATCGTCTCGTGGGGCGTCTCCGGCTGCACCGCCAAGGGCGCCTACCCGGTGTTCACCAAGGTGTCCTCGTACACCTGGGCGGCCCAGCCCCGCATCGACGACGCGGACCTGACGTTCGACGGCCGCGCCGACCTGCTGGAGCGCACGCCCTCCGGCGGTCTGTTCGAGCAGGACAGCAAGGGCACCTCCCTCGCCGCCCGCGCCTACCAGGGCAACGGCTGGCAGAACGCGAGCTGGGTCCTCCAGGCCGATCTGGACCGGGACTTCTACCAGGACCTGATCATGCGGGACAAGGGCGACGGCAAGCTCTACCGCAGCTACCTGAACCACAGCTCGGGCGATTTCGAGTGGATGCAGATCAGCTCGGTGTGGGGCGGCTACAAGTCGTACGCCGTCCCCGGCGACCTGACCGGTGACGCCCGCCCCGACCTGGTCGCGGTGGACGCGGACGGGTCGGTCTACCTCTACCCCGGCAAGGGCACCGGCCAGTTCTACGGCCGCGTCAAGATCGTCGACAGGGCGTGGAAGAACGTCAAGATCTTCGGTCACGGCGACCTGTCCGGCGACGGCCGCGCCGACCTGCTGGTCCGCAACAGCTCGGGCGTCCTGTACCTCTACCGGGGCACGCAGGTCGAGAAGACCCCGTTCTCCGCGCGCATCCAGGCCCGTACGGGCTGGAACTTCACCTCGTACGTGGCCAACGGCGATGTGACCGGTGACGGGACCGCGGACGTCATCGCCCGCGACTCGGGCGGCACGCTCTGGCTCTACCCGGGCACCGGCAAGGCCTCCAGCAGCCTCTTCGGCACCCGTAAGAGCCTCGGCACCGGCTTCAACCAGTACAACCTGCTGTTCTAGGTCCCGCCAGACCTGTCGCGGCACACGGAGATCCCCGCGTCCCCTCAGGGGCGCGGGGATCTCCGCTGTCGTCCGTGTGTGGTGTCCGCACGTGGTGTCCGTTCGCGGGGTCCGCACGTGCGGTGCGCGGGGCGGCAGGCCGCCCCGGAGGGGCTTACTCGCAGCCGCAGGACTGGCGTGTCACCAGGCGCGAGGGGAACAGCTTCAACCGCTCGCGGCGGGAGCCGGGCACCCGCAGCCCGTCGTCCAGTACGAGATCCACGGCCGCGCGGGCCATCGCCGGCCGGTCCGATGCGATCGTTGTCAGAGGAGGATCGGTCAGGGCCGCTTCCTTGACGTCGTCGAACCCGGCGACCGCGAGCTGACCCGGCACGTCGATGCGCAGCTCGCGCGCGGCGCGCAGGACACCGATCGCCTGGTCGTCCGTGGAGCAGAAGATGGCCGGCGGCCGGTGCGGTCCGGCGAGCAGTTCGAGGCCGACCTTGTAGGCGTCGTACCGGTTGTACGGGGCCTCGAAGAGGCGTCCCTCGGTCGGCTTGCCGGCCTCCTGCATGGCACGGCGCCAGCCCTCGACGTGGTCGGAGACGGGGTCGCCGACGGCGGGGGTCTCGGCCGTACCGCCGAGACAGGCCACGTACTCGTACCCGTGCTCCAGAAGGTGCCGGGTGGCGAGCTGGGCGCCCCCTATGTCGTCGGTGACGACGGCGACGTCGTCGATCGCCTCGGGGCGCTCGTGGAGGAGCACCACGCGGGCGTCCCACGCGTCGATCTCGGCGGCCGCGTGGTCGTTCAGCGCGTGGCTGACGAGGATCAGTCCGGAGACCCGCATGCCGAGGAAGGCGCGCAGATAGTGGACCTCGCGCTCGGCGATGTAGTCGGAGTTGCCGACCAGGACCATTTTCCCGCGCTCGGCGGCGGCCTGTTCGACGGCGTGCGCCATCTCCCCGAAGAAGGGCTGGCGCGCGTCCGGCACGATCAGTCCTATGAGCTCGGTCTTCCGCGATGCCATGGCCTGGGCGACCCGGTCGGGCCGGTACCCCAGCTCCTTGATCGCGGCGAGAACGCGCTCGCGCGTGGCCGGGGCGACCGGCCGGGGTCCGTTGTTGATGACATAGCTGACGACGGCGGTGGACGTACCCGCCAGTCGCGCTACATCATCCCTAGTCACCTTGGCCACGCGCGGAGTCTACGCGGATTGACCTACCTCTGGGCAGGGCGTACGGCGGCTTCCTGCGGCTCCACGGCGGCCTGCGCCGGGGCGGCGGCGTCCGTGCGCGCCGTCTCGTCCGCATCCTCCGGCTTTGGCTGGGCCGCTTTGGCCTTCGCCCCGTCCGCGGCGCGCTCCACCTTCTCCGGGGTAACGAATCGGTAACCGACGTTCCGGACGGTTCCGATCAGCGACTCGTGCTCGGGTCCGAGCTTCGCGCGCAGCCGCCGTACGTGGACGTCGACCGTCCGCGTACCGCCGAAGTAGTCGTAGCCCCAGACCTCCTGGAGGAGCTGGGCGCGGGTGAAGACGCGGCCCGGGTGCTGCGCGAGGTACTTCAGGAGCTCGAACTCCTTGAAGGTCAGGTCGAGGACCCGGCCCTTGAGCTTGGCGCTGTAGGTCGCCTCGTCCACGGAGAGGTCGCCGTTGCGGATCTCCATCGGGGAGTCGTCGTTGACGATCTGCTGGCGGCCCATCGCGAGCCGCAGGCGTGCCTCGACCTCGGCGGGGCCCGCCGTGTCGAGGAGGACGTCGTCGATGCCCCAGTCGGCCGTGACGGCCGCGAGGCCGCCCTCGGTCACGACGAGGACGAGCGGACAGCCTGGTCCCGTGGAGCGCAGGAGCTGGCACAGGCTGCGCACCTGCGGGAGGTCACGGCGTCCGTCGATCAGGATGACGTCGGCACCGGGGGTGTCGACGAGAGCCGGGCCTTCGGCCGGCGCCACGCGCACGTTGTGCAGCAGCAGGCCGAGAGCGGGAAGCACCTCCGTCGACGGCTGAAGGGCGTTGGTCAGGAGCAGAAGAGAGCTCATCGAGCCTCACCCACTCGGGTCGTCCTGCCTTCGTGCACGGTTCGCTCGCCCATAACGTCTGGTTCCTCCTCGGTCCCTGCGAGGACGTTTGCGGCACTGCTCGGTACTCGCGGCTCCCGCGCCTCCAGGATCCGCTGCGCCTTGGCGGCCCGTACACCTGCGGTTTCCCGCTTCGTATACAACGCTTCCGAAAGCACAAAAGGACCCGGGGGCTACTCTGCCCGAGTCCTCATGCCCAGCAGAATAGCCCACATGAGCTCAGGTCCGGCAGGTCAAGTGACGCGATCTTTCAAAAGTCCACGCCTTGAGACAACGTCACGCGTCCCTTCGCGGACGTTTCTGCGCACGGTCGACGGTGTGACGATCGATGCGGCGTACGACCCCGGAGCGGAGTCTTCCGGTGACCTTGCGTTCATCGTCGCACACGGATTCACGGGCGGTCTGGACCGTCCGCACGTCCGCCGCGCGGCCGGCGTCCTCGCCCGGGAAGGGGCGGTGGTCACCTTCTCCTTCCGCGGTCACGGCGGATCGGGCGGCCGTTCCACGGTCGGTGACCGTGAGGTCCACGATCTGGCGGCGGCGGTCGCCTGGGCGCGTGAACTCGGGCACACCCGGATCGTGACGGTCGGCTTCTCGATGGGCGGCTCGGTGGTGCTGCGCCACGCGGCGCTCTACGGCGGGAAACCCGCGGGTGGTGAGCCGGTGCCCGGCCTGGAGCACGAGGGGCGCACGGAGGCGCGTACGGACGCGGTGGTGTCGGTGAGCGCGCCGGCCCGCTGGTACTACCGGGGTACGGCCCCCATGCGACGGGTGCACTGGCTGGTGACCCGTCCGGCGGGCCGGATCGTGGGCCGGGTCGGTCTGCGGACCCGTATCCACCACCGGGACTGGAACCCGGTGCCGGCGTCCCCGGTCGAGTGCGTCCCGCACATCGCGCCGACCCCGCTCCTCATCGTCCACGGCGACCGGGACGGCTACTTCCCGGTCGACCACCCGCGCATGCTGGCCGACGCCTCCGGCGGGCACGCCGAACTGTGGCTGGAGCACGGCATGGGGCACGCGGAGAACGCCGCCGCCGACGGCCTGCTCAGCCGTATCGCGGGCTGGGGCGCCGCCCATGCGGGAATTTGACGACAGGAACTAGCCTGGCGGGGTCCACGCGCACAGGTGCGCGGACACCACACACAAGAGCACACCAGATCGCTGATTGAGGAACGAGATGGCAAAGGGCACGGTGCGTTACTGGGCCGCCGCCAAGGCCGCGGCAGGCGTCGGCGACGAGCCGTACGACGCCGGCACGCTCGCCGAGGCGCTCGACGCGGCCCGCGAACGGCACCCCGGCGAATTCGTCCGCGTCCTGCGGCGATGCTCGTTCCTGATCGACGGTGATCCCGTGGGGACCCGCGGGCATGAGACGGTACGGCTGGCCGAGGGCGGCACGGTCGAGGTGCTCCCGCCGTTCGCAGGAGGGTGAGCGAGACGATGAGCAACCAGCCGTACGAGGGTCGCCGCGAGGGATACGACCCGTATCAGCAACCGCAGGGGCACCCCTCGCAGGAGCCCCAGCAGCACGCCGACTGGCCGCAGCACACCCAGCAGTGGGAGGGGCGGACCTGGGAGACCCAGGCGCAGGCACCGGTCCAGGAGGCCGACAGCTCGTACCTGCCTCCGCAGGGCTACCAGACCTACGGCGAGTCCCAGGGGTACGGCGGCGTCGCGGGGGCGGCCCTGCCGCCCGAGGCTCCGGCGCAGCCGTGGAACCCGGACCACGCTCCGGCCGCCGACGGACCGGCCGACCCGTCCCGCCCCGGCGGGACGCTCCGTGACGGCGGGACCCCGCCCGAGAGCGTGAGCGAGGCCGACGTCGCCTACGGACCCGCGACGGTCACCGGACAGAGCCGGATCACCGACGCGCAGCGCGCCCGCGCCGAGGGACGGTCGCCGGTCATCGAGCCGGGCCTCCAGCCGGCCGCGCTGACGGCGCTGCTCGCGCTGCTGCTCTCGGGGACGGCGGCGATCGGGGAGTACGCGCTCGTCGTGCCGCTCGTCCTGCTCCAGGCCGTCACCGCGGCCGGCTGGTTCCGGCTGAACGGGATGTGGCCCGCCCGGCAGGGCATCGCGCTGGCGTTCCTGGGCGCGGTGACCGCCGACGTGGCGCTGCTCGTCGCCGGCCGGGAGAACGCGCCCGCCGCGATCCTCGGCACCCTCGGCGTGTGGGTCCTGCTGACCCTCGTGCTCCAGCTCCGCAGCCACGCCGACCCGGACACCCGGATGTACGGCCTGATGGCGACCGTCGTCTCCGCGGCGCTGTCGATCATCGCGGCCGGTCATCTGGCGGCCGAGCCGGACGCCGTCACGGTGGGCGCGGCCGCGGTCGCCGCGGCGATCCTGGCCCGCGCGCTGCCGCTGCCCACGGCGGCCTCCGTGGTCGTCGCGCTGCTGGCCGCCGCGGGCGCCGGCATCGCGGTCGGCGGGATGACGGACCTGGGAACGCAGGGCGCCTTCCTCGGCCTCGGCGCGGGTGCCTGCGCGCTGATCGGGCACCGGGTGGCGAGCTACGACTACCCGTCCCGCTTCGTCCACTTCACCGCGGGTGTGGCGCTGCCGCTGGCCGCCGCCGCTCCGGCGGTCTACCTGCTCGGCCGGGCGCTGGGCTGACCGGCCGGTCGGGCGGCCGGTTGCGGTCGTGCGGCCGCTCGAATTTCGTCACAGGTGATCGACAACCACCTCGAAGGGCCCCCGATTCGGGGGCCCTTCGGGGTTAGGCTCGCGTTCGGTGGCCACTCGGCCGTCCAGACGGGGCCGTCCCATGTGGGGGAACAACGAGCATGCGCGCACTGCGAATATCCCTGATTCTGTTAGTCGTTCTCGGCGGACTGTTCGTGCTCGCCGACCGGGTGGCCGTCGGGTTCGCGGAGGACGAGGCGGCGGACCGGATCAAGAGCACGGAAGGCCTCACCGTCACCCCCGACGTGTCCATCGAGGGCTTCCCCTTCCTGACCCAGGTCCTCGGCGGCGAACTCGACGACGTGAAGATCGGCATCAACGACTACGAGGCGTCGACGGGCGGCACGGGCTCCGCCACGGGCACGATCCGCATCGACGACCTCGACGCCGAGATGCACGGTGTCGCCTTCAGCGGCGACTACAGCTCCGCCACCGCCGGCAGTGCCACCGGCACCGCGTCGATCTCGTACGCCGAGCTGCTCAAGGCGGCCAAGCCCGAGCCCGTGGAGGTGGCGCCTGGCGTCAAGGCCCAGATCATCGGCCTCTCCGACGGCGGCAACGGCAAGATCAAGGTGACCGTCTCGGCGACCGTCTTCGGCAAGAAGTTGTCCGAGCCGGTCTCGGTGCTCAGCTCCCTCAGCGTCTCCGGCGGCACCGTGAAGGTGCACGCCGATTCCCTGCCCAAGCTGGGCGTCCAGCTCGCCGAGGGCCGGATCCGCTCGATCACCGACTTCCAGCAGAAGATCGAACAACTGCCGGGCGGTATCAAGCTCGACAAGGTCGAGGCGGCTCCGGACGGTGTCGAGATCTCGGTGAAGGGTTCGGACGTCAGGCTCGTGGGGTAGAAGGCTCGACCGGACCGGCGGGGTCGCAGGCAGCGGTTCGAAGTCAGCGGTTCGAAGGTTCCGGCCGACCGGTCCCGTCCGGGGCGGAGTGACGGTCTGAGCGGCCCGGGCCGGCGTGGGTGTGCCGCAGGTCCGGGCCGGCGTGGGTGTGCCGCGGGGCAGATGGGCGAGTGTGCCGCCGGTCGGATGGCTGAGTGAGCGGCCGGTCAGGGCCGGTCCGGACCGGCGGGAGGCGCCTCCGGCGGGGTGTTGTCCGAAAGGCGAGACGGCCCCGTCCGTACCGCAGATGGACTGCCGAGACGGAGACCGGCCCGGGGCCCCGGAATCCGTGCGGGACGGGCTCCGGGGGCCTTCTCGTTCCACAGTGCGGACGATCGCGTCTCAGCATCCGACACACCGGTGACATGCCCGCCTGTCCGTCCCTACGATCGGACCCATGAAGCGACAGGCGGACCTCACGAAGCGGCGGGCAGTAGACCTGTGCCGCGTCGCCGCCATGCTCTGTCGCACCTTCTGAGCGGAAGCGTTTCCGTCTTCCGCGAGCCGGGCCCCTGGACCTCTCTTGTCCGGGCCACGATTGCGCCGCGCAGCCCTCACCGGCATGCAGCACCGCACCGCGCACCCTCTCCAAACGCACCACCCCGCCGCAACTGCCCCGGAGGAGAACGAGCATGAGCCGCAGCGACGTCCTGGTAGACGCCGATTGGGTCCAGGACCACCTGGACGACCCGAACGTGGCGGTCGTCGAGGTCGACGAGGACACCTCGGCGTACGAGAAGAACCACATCAAGAACGCCATCCGGATCGACTGGACCAAGGACCTCCAGGACCCGGTCCGCCGTGACTTCATCGACCAGGAGGGCTTCGAGAAGCTCCTCTCGTCGAAGGGCATCGGCAACGACACGCTGGTCGTCCTCTACGGCGGCAACAACAACTGGTTCGCGTCCTACGCCTACTGGTACTTCAAGCTCTACGGCCACGAGAACGTGAAGCTGCTCGACGGCGGCCGCAAGAAGTGGGAGCTCGACTCCCGCGACCTGGTCGACGGCTCGCAGATCCCCGAGCGCGCCGCCACCGCGTACGAGGCCAAGGCCCAGAACACCTCGATCCGCGCCTTCCGTGACGACGTCGTCGCCGCGATCGGCTCGCAGAACCTGGTCGACGTCCGGTCGCCCGACGAGTTCAGCGGCAAGCTGCTCGCCCCGGCGCACCTGCCGCAGGAGCAGTCGCAGCGTCCGGGCCACGTCCCGAGCGCCCGCAACATCCCGTGGTCGAAGAACGCCAACGACGACGGCACCTTCAAGTCGGACGACGAGCTCAAGGAGCTCTACGCCGCCGAGCAGGTCGACCTCGCCAAGGACACGATCGCCTACTGCCGCATCGGTGAGCGTTCCGCGCTCACCTGGTTCGTGCTGCACGAGCTCCTCGGTGTGCAGAACGTCAAGAACTACGACGGCTCCTGGACCGAGTACGGCTCCCTCGTCGGCGTGCCGATCGAGCTCGGCGCCAACAAGTAACCCCCAAGGCCTGAAGGACGGAATCGAAATATGTGTGGAGCGAAGGCCGGCGGCCCCGACGCCTCGACGATCAAGCCCGGTGAGACCACGATCCAGGGCCAGGTGACCCGCGACGGCGAGCCGGTGACGGGCTACGTCCGTCTGCTGGACTCGACCGGCGAGTTCACCGCGGAGGTCCCCACCTCCGCGACGGGTCAGTTCCGCTTCTACGCGGCCGAGGGCACCTGGACCGTCCGCGCGCTGGTCCCCGGTGGCACCGCCGACCGCACGGTCGTCGCCCAGACGGGCGGCCTCGCCGAGGTCGCGATCGCCGTCTGAACGGCGGACCGCCGTCGATGACGGCAGTCGACTGAACGGCCGAAGGGCCGCACCCCCGGGGGTTGGACGCTTACCGGATCGGGGTGCGGCCCTTCGGCTTGCCCGAGCGACACCCGCGTCGGCCGCCCGCCCGGCCGTGCCCTTGTGCCCCGGCCTGCGTTCCCGCCTGCGCTCCGCCCCGTGCCCGCAGGCCCTCCGGGGCCCGTCGGTACTGCGCCGGACGGGTTGTCCGGGCCTACGCTGGTGGTATGTACGCGCGCAGGCGTCATCTGTATTTCGCCATGATGGGGACGTGCGTCGTGCTGTTCGTCCTCGCCTGGGCAGTCGTACGGCTGTGGTCGGTCCCCGCGGCCGTCGCCATGTGCGTGGTGGCCATGCTGATTCCGCCGGTGGCCGCGATGGTGGCCAACCGGCGGGGGCCCGAGGACCGATGGTGGGACGACCCGTCCGGGGACCCGAAGTCCGACGAGTGGTGGGACGAGCTGGACGGCAAGAAACGGCGGCAGCAGTAGGAGCGGAAAGCGTCTATGTCGCGTACGAGGTTGTCCACCGTGGTGCTCGACGCGCCCGATGCCCATGAACTCGCCGGCTTCTACCGGAGGCTGCTCGGGTACGAGGTGCGGGCCGAGGAACCCGACTGGGTGCTCATCGGCCCGCCGTTCGGAGAGGTCGCGCTCGCCTTCGAGACCGAACCGCTCTACACACCGCCGGTGTGGCCCGCCGGTCCCGGCGACCAGCGGATGATGCTCCATCTCGACATCGAGGTCGACGACCTGGCCGAGGAGACCGTCCGTGCCGTGGAGCAGGGCGCCCGGCTCGCGGAGCATCAGCCCCAGGAGGACGTACGGGTGCTGTTCGACCCGGCGGGCCACCCCTTCTGTCTCTGGGTGGACACCCGCGGGCGGCGCAGACGGGGTCAGTAGCGGCGCGCGGACCGCGACGGCGACCAGGGCCGCCCCTGTCGGCGGAACGGCGGTCAGTAGACCAGCGCCTGTGTCCCGTCCGCCATCGCCTCCTGCACGAACACCTGCGCACCGGCGATCCGTACGCCCTCCAGGACGTCCTTCTCCGTGATGCCGCGCCGGGCCGCGCACTGGGTGCACAGGGTGATGCGTCCGGCCGCCAGGATCGAGTCGATCAGATCGGGCAGCGGTGCCGCGTGCGGCAGCTCGAACTCGCCGGCGCGGCCCGGCAGCGCGAACCAGGAGGACTCGCCGGTCAGCCAGAGGGAGACCTCCACACCACTGGCCACGGCCACCGCGGCGACGGTGAACGCCTGTGAGCACCGCTCCGGGGCATCGGCCCCCGCCGTCACCTTGATCACGAGCTTGTTCGCCATGGCCGCCATGGTAGTCCGAGGTAGTCCGAATCGTGATCAACGTCCGTACAACCTCATGTACCAGCCATGGGTCTCCTGTGCGCGCGGATACGGAATCCGCACTTCACGTTCTGTGGGGGGACGTCTTGGTAGTACCCGAAGCACCCGAAACACCGGAAAGACCGAGCGCGCCCGACGACGCGCCGGTCGTCGATCCCGGTACGGCGTCGGACGCTCCGTCAGGGCCCGGGCCCCGTCGGCGCGGTCGTACGACGCTGCTCATCGCCACGGCCGCCGTGCTCGGTCTCGTCGCCGGTACCTGCGCCGGATATCTGGTCCAGGCCGATCGCAAGCCCACGAAGCTGCCCTCGCTGTCGCAGCCGGTGGTGGCCCGGGCCAAGGGGCCCGGTCCCGAACCGATGTCCGCCGCCCAGGACCACCGGGTGAGGACGGACGGCGACCTGCGCAAGCTGCTGATCTCCCGGCCCAAGGGCGCGAAGGCGGGCGACTGGGCGGGCGACGACGGCTGGATGAACCTGACGGAGTACTCGGACTCCTTCAAGGAACCGGTCGACGCCTTCGCCGACCTCACCGCCGACCAGTTCCGCCGCGTGGCCGTCGTCACCTGGGATCAGGGCAGCACCTACTCCGTGGAGATCCGCCTGGTGCAGTTCCGCCAGGAGGAGACCCTCAAGGCCTCCGAGGAGGCCGAGAACGGGTACTACTGGGCGGAGAAGAAGTCCGGCACCAAGAGCTGGTCCGTCCCCGGCACCGGGGACGGCATGGCGTACGTCCACACCCGGCCCGAGACGAAGCCGGGCTACCTCCCGGTCTACTCGGCGGAGGCACACGCCTGGCGCGGAGACGTCGCCATGGAGGTCTGGATCTACGACACCAAGCCGATCCCCAAGGACAAGATCATGGATCTGGCCAAGCGGCAGGTGGGACGACTGTGAGCGAGAACCCTGCCGAGAAGCCCACCGAGAACCCTGCCGAGAACATCGGCGAGAACATCGGCGAGAAGCCCACCGAGAACATCGTTGAGAAGCCGGCCGGGAACCTCGCCGACGACCTCGCCGAGAAGCCGGCCGAGGACCCCCTCGCCGAGCTTCCTGGGGAGCCGGTCGGCGAGTCCGTCGCACCCAAGCGGCGGTTGCGCCTCGGTCGTGTCGCCGCCGTCTCCGGTGCTGTCCTGCTGGTCGCGGCGGTGCTTGGTGGTGCCGGCTGCACCGTCGTGACCGTGGACGGGGCGGACCGTGATCCTGGGAAGCCCACCTGGCGTTTTCCGAAGGCGACGAAGGCCACGAAGGACAAGGACGTGAACGCCGAGGCGGCCACCGGGCTCGCCGGCATGCTCCTGCCCTACGGCGACGCCTACATGCGCGGCCCCGACCTCGCCGAGTTCGGGACGGACGCGGAACTGAGCGGTGGTCAGGCCACCGCGCTGCGCAAGGAGTCGCTCCGTGACCTGCCGCGCACCCAGCGGCGGCAGCTGGAGAAGGAGATCGACAAGGAGCGCATCAAGGGCGTGGTGATGCGCAGTTACCTCAGCACGGAGGCTTACGGCGCCGACTACAAGAAGGCCTTCACCGCGAGCGTCACGCTGTCCCAGATGGCGAACCAGCGGACCGTGCGGGACATCTCGACGAAGCAGATCCAGCTGCTCGACGCGCTCGGTATCTTCCGCAAGGGCCCGAAGGTCGAGGGCCACAAGAACATCGGCTGCTTCCTGCCGCCCAAGGACAGTTCCGAGAAGCTCGACATGATGGTCTGCTCCGCGTACACGGGAGACGTCCTGGTGAGCGTGACCGTCTCCGGCGTCAAGCCGCTGGACGGCCCCGCCGTCACCCGCTTCCTGGCCGCCCAGCTCGACAGGATCACGGACCCGGGGGAAGCCGTATGACCGAGAACCTTGCTACGCCTGTCGCTTCGGAAGAACACCCCGAGGTGTCCGCCGAAGCAGCACCGGAAGCAGCTCCGGAAGCGGCTCCGCAAGCGCCCCTGTCGGAGCCGTCGGAAGCGGCAGCCGTCGTGTCCCCGGCCGAACCGCTCCAGGCGGAACCGGCCGAACCGGCGGGGTCGACAGAACAGGCGGATCAGGCAGGACCCCCGGTGAAGAAGGACCGTCGGGTCCTCCGGGCCGTGCTGCGCTGGACCGCGGCCACCGTGGTGTTCGCGACGGCCTGCGCGGCCGCCACGTACGGCATCACCGAGATGCGGCGCACCGACGTCCCGGGCCTCGCGACCGTGTCCGACGGCCGCTGGACCTACCCCGAGATCCAGCTGCCCCCGCTGCCCTCGGGCAGCCCGAGTCCCTTCGCCGAGGCCAACAAGGCCGGCGTGCACTACGCCGACCTGCGCAAGCTGTTGCTGCCCGCGCCCAAGGGCGCGAAGGCAGACAAGGCGCTGAGCGGTGCGGACGGCTGGCTGCCGAGGAAGGACTTCCTCGCCGCGTACGCCTCGAAGGACGACCGCGATCACATCGACCAGCTGCTGACCGACTACGCCCTGCGGCACATCGCCGCCCGCGGGTGGACCACCCCGGACGGCACGCACACCCGCATCTACCTGCTCCGGTTCGACACCGCGGTGGTCGTAGACGCGCTCCAGCGGGACGAGTTCACCAACTGGAACAGCCCGAGCTTCGCGCTGCGAGGCGCGGCCGACGTGCACAGCGACGATAGTTTCCCGGGCATCACCCAGCGCGACAACATCGTCCGCTACGCGTACACGGAGACCAAGCCGTACGGCGCCGAGCAGGTCAGGCAGGCGTACCTGGCGGCCGGGGACACCCTCGGCCTGGTCGTGCAGTCCCGCAAGGGTGCCGCACCCGAGATCCCCTTCCAGCAGACGGTGGTTCTGCAGAGCCAGCTGCTCGGCTGAGCGTGAAGGCCCCGACAGGGCCCACCTGGAAGAGAGCGCCGGGCCCCGGCCGCGTAAGCTGGGGCCCGGCTTTTGTGTACTCCCCCCATCTCGGCTGTGCCCGAGCGGGGACCCCGTTCCGCTCACCGAGGAGCACCGCGTGGAGATCTTCTTCGAAACCCTGCTGGCCCTGGTCTGCGTCGGCGTGCTCGCCTTCGCCGCGCTGACCGTGAAGAAGCTGTACCAGGGCCAGCGCTGACCCCCACCAAGGAACTGTTCAGCTCATGATCGAGATCCCGTCGGACCTCCACAAGGACCTGGTCCCCCTTGTCTTCCTGCTCGGCGAGTGGGCCGGAGTCGGTGTCCACGACTTCCCCGGCTCCGAGAAGTGCAACTTCGGGCAGGAGGTCAGCTTCACGCACGACGGGCGGGACTTCCTGGAGTACCGCTCGCACAGCTGGGTGCTCGACGAGAACGGTGAGAAGGTCCGGCCGCTGGAGACGGAGACCGGCTTCTGGCGCGTCGACGCCGAGCGCAAGGTCGAGGTCGTGATGACCCGCGACGACGGCGTCGTCGAGATCTGGTACGGCGCGCTGGCCGACAAGAAGCCGCAGATCGACCTGGTCACCGACGCCGTGGCCCGCACCGCCGCCTCCGGTCCCTACAGCGGCGGCAAGCGCCTGTACGGCTATGTGAACAGCGACCTCATGTGGGTCGGCGAGAAGCAGACCCCCGAGGTCGAGCTGCGTCCCTACATGTCCGGGCACCTGAAGAAGGTCGTCACGCCCGAGGACGTCGAGCGCTGGGCGAAGGACCTGCCCGACGACATGCCGGACGACGGGATCGCCTTCTTCAAGTAGGAGGCCGCCGCCCGGTCTCCGGCCGCCGTACCGTTCCCCAGGGCGGTGCCCACCGGAATGGTCCTAGACTTCCAGTGTGGTGAGCACCGACTGGAAGAGCGACCTCAGGCAGCGCGGCTACCGGCTGACGCCTCAGCGCCAGCTTGTCCTCGAGGCAGTGGACACCCTGGAGCACGCGACCCCCGACGACATCCTCGGCGAAGTGAGGAAGACGGCGTCGGGGGTCAACATTTCCACGGTCTACCGGACCCTGGAGCTCCTGGAGGAGCTCGGGCTCGTCAGCCATGCCCATCTGGGACACGGCGCGCCGACCTACCACCTGGCCGACCGGCACCATCACATCCACCTCGTCTGCCGCGACTGCACGAACGTCATCGAGGCCGATGTCTCCGTCGCCGCCGAGTTCACCGCGAAGCTCCGGGAATCCTTCGGCTTCGAGACCGAGATGAAGCACTTCGCCATCTTCGGCCGCTGCGCGGACTGCCAGGCCCAGCAGACCCAGCAGAACCGACAGAGCAGGCAGGACTGACAGAGCCGGCAGGACTGACAGAAATAAAATCGGTGACCGCGCGGTCGTAGTGTGTATGTCCATGAAGAGTTCCCTCCTGTCCCTGCCCGGCGCCGTTCCCGCCGAGGGCGTGGACGAAGGCGTCGCCGCCCACTACGGCGACCTGTTCCGTGAGCAGCGCGCGTTCGCCGACGGCGTCGGCTTCGTGGACCTCTCCCACCGCGGTGTCGTCACCGTCACCGGGGACGACCGGCTGGCCTGGCTGCACCTGCTGCTCACCCAGCACGTCACCGACCTCCCGGCCGGCCAGGCCACCGAGGCGCTGATCCTCTCCGCGAACGGCCACATCGAGCACGCGCTGTACCTCGTCGACGACGGCACGACGGTGTGGATGCACACGGAACCCGGCACCCAGGAGGCGCTGGTCGCCTACCTGGAGTCGATGATCTTCTTCTACCGGGTCGAAGTCGCCGACCGCACGGCCGACTTCGCGGTCGTCGAGCTTCCGGCCGGTTCGATCGCCGAGGCCCCCGAGAGCGTCGTCGTCCGCGAGACGCCGTACGGCCGTGATCTCTTCCTGCCGCGCGCGGACCTGGACTCCTGGGCGGAGAAGGCCGGACCGGCCGCCGGACTCCTCGCCCACGAGGCCCTGCGCGTCGAGCAGCACCGGCCCCGCCTCGGCTTCGAGACCGACCACCGCACCATCCCGCACGAGCTGGGCTGGATCGGTACCGCGGTGCACCTCCAGAAGGGCTGCTACCGCGGACAGGAGACGGTCGCCCGCGTCCAGAACCTGGGCAAGCCCCCGCGCCGCCTGGTCTTCCTGCACCTCGACGGCAGCGAGGTCGTCCTGCCCCCGCACGGCACCGAGCTGCGCGTCGCGGACGAGGCCCCCGACGGCCGGACGATCGGCTTCATCACCACATCCGTACGCCACCACGAACTCGGCCCGATCGCGCTGGCCCTCGTGAAGCGCAACGTGCCCGTGGACGCCCCGCTGATGGCGGACTCGACGGCGGCGGCCCAGGAGGTCGTCGTCGAGCCGTAGGGCTCACATCTCCAGGAGGACGGTGAACGGGCCGTCGTTCGTCAGCGAGACCCGCATCCGGGCGCCGAAACGGCCCGTGGCCACCGTGGCGCCCAGAGCGCGGAGCTGGGTGACGACCTCCTCGACGAGGGGCTCGGCCACATCGCCGGGGGCTGCCGCGTTCCAGGTGGGGCGGCGGCCCTTGCGCGCGTCGCCGTACAGCGTGAACTGGCTGATGACGAGCAGCGGCGCGTCGATGTCGGAGCAGGACCGCTCGTCGGCGAGCATCCGGACGGACCAGAGTTTGCGGGCCAGTTGGGCCGCCTTCTCCTTGGTGTCCTCGTGGGTGACCCCGACGAGGACGCACAGGCCCTCACCGCTGATCTCGCCGACCGTCTCGCCGTCCACGACGACGCTCGCGCCGTCCACTCTCTGCACCACCGCACGCATGCGGACCATGATGCCGTGTCGTGGTCCCGTCGCGCGGTGCGGGCCCTTCGCGTGATTTTCCGGGGTAACCAACCCGCCATCTGGGGCTGATCGGGTCACTCGGTCACATAGCGGCCATCTGGGGTGGCACCATGCGGGGTGTTGCGGTCCGGCCGTTGGGCGGACCGCGCCGGTCGAGGGGACGGTAGAGGTACATGAGCACATCGAGGACCGGGCAGCAGACCGGAGCCGTGTCATTGACCCGCACGAGCGCACGGGCGGAAGCGATGACCGCCCGGCCGCCGGTACAGCGCACCGACAGCGGCCCGCTGGCGGCGGATCCGGCCCCGACCGGCGTCACCGTGCTCCGGCTGCCCGAACTGCGGACGCTGCGCCGGGACGCCCAGCGGGACGAGGCCGACCTCAGCTATGTCCGGCGGCTGCTCCAGGGACGCATCGACATCCTGCGCGCGGAGCTCGCGCGCCGCGGGGAGCACCGGATGCCCGCCCCGGCCTCCGGACACCTCTCGCCCGTGGGCCGGGGGAAGCACTCCGTCGTCGAGCGGCTCTCGGAGATCCTCACGGACGCGCCGGCCCGGTACCGCTCCTCGGCCCGCCATGTGACCGTGGGCACGCCGCACGGCGAGGAGTACCGGGCGCTGGCCGCCGACATGCTCGCCGAGGTGGAGCTGTCGGACCTGGAGGCCCGTACGGACGAAGAGCTGGGCGCGGGACTCGGCCGACTCGTCCGTTACGAGCAGCAGGTCTCCCGGCGGCGCCAGCAGCTCCAGCGCACGGCCGACGATTGCAGTGCCGAGATCGCCCGCAGGTACCGTGAAGGGGAAGCACAAGTAGACGACCTGCTCATGTGACGTGGCGGCCCCGGTGATCCCGGGGCCGAGGGGCGCGCCGGGATCCAGGAGGCGCGCTTCCGCTCCGCGCGGGCGGGGGCGCGGTCCGGGACACGACCCGGTGCCCGCCTTCCGAGCGGGTCCCCGTTCCGGAAGGCCACCGCCGATGTCCGCAGCTCCCCGCACGCCCGAAGACCCGCCCATATCCGACGGCACCCCCGGTGCACCGGGTGAGGCCGGTACACCAGGCGCCTCCGGTGCCCCTGGCACGGCTCGTACGCCCGGCGCGGCTCCCGTGTCCGAGGGGACTCCCCGGTCCGGCACGTCCGGGGTGCTCCCGGTGCTCGCCGAGGTCGTTCGCTCTGGCTTCGTCGAGGGGCACCACCGCGGCAGCCTGGTGGTGCTGGCCGCCGACGGGACGGTCGAGCTGGCGCTCGGCGACGTCGCGGCGCCCGTCTTCCCGCGCTCGTCGAACAAGCCCATGCAGGCGGCCGGGGTCCTGCGCGCGGGCCTCGACCTGGCCGGGGAACGCCTCGCCCTGGCCGCCGCGAGCCACTCCGGCGAGACCTTCCACCGTGACCTGGTCCAGAAGATGCTCGTCGAGCACGGGCTGGACGCCGGGCAGCTCCAGTGCCCGCCGGACCTGCCGCTGGACCCCGTCGAGGCCGAGTCCTACCTCGCCTCCGGTGCCGTCCGTGACCGGGTCACCATGAACTGCTCCGGCAAGCACGCGGCGATGCTCGCGGTGTGCGCGCAGCGCGGCTGGTCCACCGAGTCCTACCTCGATCCCGGGCACCCCCTCCAGCAGCTCATCCACTCCGTGGTCGAGGAAGCCGCCGGGGAGCCCGTCGCGGCGGTCGGTACGGACGGCTGCGGGGCGCCCCTGATGGCGATCACCCTCACGGGTCTCGCCCGTGCCTTCCGCTCCTTCGTCCTCGCGGCCCCCGGTTCCGCCGAACGCCGGGTGGCCGACGCCATGCGCACCCACCCCGAGTACGTCGCCGGCACCCGGCGCCCCGACACCTGGCTGATGCGCGAGGTCCCGGGCGCCCTGTCCAAGATGGGCGCCGAAGCCGTCCAGGCGGTCGCGCTGCCCGACGGCCGTGCCCTCGCCTTCAAGATCGACGACGGCGGGGGCCGGGCACTGGGTCCCGTCCTGGCCCGCGTTCTGGGCCTGATGGGTGTGGAGGCGCCGGTGGTGACGAGGATCGGCAGCGCGCCCCTGCTGGGCGGCAGCCGCGAGGTGGGGGAGATCCGGGCGGCTTTCTGACCCGGGGGCGGGTGTGTCGGACCTCGGATCCGTAGGGACTACCGGCCCGGGACCGGGGTGTGTACGGCCGGGGATCCGGGTGGTCCTCCAAGCCCGGGGTCCGGGTGGTCCTCCAAGCCCGGGGTCCGGGTGTGTCCGACCTGGACTCCGTGCGGCCCTCCGGCCTGGGATCCCTGTGGCCCTCCGGCCCGTGATCCGTGCGGCCCTCCGGCCTGCCCGGGATCCGGGTGGGGAGAGGGAGGAGCGGCCGGGAGGGCCGTGCGGAAATCCGCGCGACACCCCGGCCGGGGTCCACCTAGCGTGGCTCCATGACCCCGCATGATGCCATCGACGCCACAGACGCCAGCGACACGATCGACGTACGGCCGATCACCGCCCCCGATCTCCCCGACTGGCTGCGCGCCGTGAAGACGGGGTTCCTGCAGGAGCCGGTCATCTCGGACGAGGACGTCGAGAACCGCAGATCGGCGTTCATCCTGGGCAGGACCCTGGGCGCGTTCGACGGCTCCCGCTGTGTGGCGACGTTCAGGTCGTTCCCGCAGGAGCTCACCGCGGTCGGCGGCGCTGCCGTCTCCGCGGACGCGATCTCCGGCGTGACCGTCTCTCCCACGCACCGCCGCCGGGGCCTGCTCACCCGCATGATGAAGGCCGACCTGGCGGCGGCGAGGGAGCGGGGCGATGTCGTCGCGACCCTCATCGCCGCCGAGTACCCGATCTACGGCCGCTACGGCTTCGGCCCCGCGACCACCACCACCGAGTGGACCGTCGACGTACCGCGCACCGGTCTCGACCCCCGCTGGGCGGGTCCGGCCGACGGCGGCCGTGTCGACCTCATGGACGCCGAGGACGTCCGCAAGGCGGGACCCGAGCTGCACGAACGGTTCCGGCGCGACCGGCCGGGCATGATCAGCCGCGACGCCCGCTGGTGGCAGATGAACACCGGCCTGCTGAGGTTCGGCGGCTTCCCCTGGAAGGAGCCGTTCTACGCCGAGTACCGCTCGGCGTCGGGCGAGATCGAGGGCCTTGTCTCCTACACCTCGGACGACAACTGGGGCGATTCCAACCAGCCTGGCAACACGGCGGAGGTGGACTGGCTGCTCGCGGTGACGCCGGCGGCCGAGCGCGCCCTGTGGAGCTACCTCTGCTCGATCGACTGGATCACCCGGGTCAAGTCCGGCCGGCGCGCCCCCGACGACCTGCTGCCGCTGTTCCTGCCGGACGCGCGTGCCGCCCGGATCACCACGCAGTCGGACTGGCTCTGGGTGCGGATCCTGGATGTCGTACGGGCTCTGGAGGCGCGGACGTACGGGACCGCCGGGACGCTCGTGCTCGATGTGACGGACGAGAGCGGGCCGGACGGGGGCCGCTATCGGCTCCGGGCCGCGTCGGACGGTACGGCGACCTGCGCGCCGACCACCGAGGAGGCGGACCTGTCGCTCTCCATCGCCGATCTGGCGACGCTGTGGCTCGGCGACGAGTCCGCGGTGCGGCTGGCGGCGCTGGGCCGGGTCCGGGAACGGCAAGAGGGCGCCGCCCGTCTGGCCGACGCCCTGCTGCGGACGTCCAGGCGACCGTGGTGCCCGGACATCTTCTGAACTGCGGCTGCCTGTAGGAGCGTTCTCCTTCCCGTGCGGGTGTCGACTGCTGGGACTGCCGATCCGTAGCGATTCAGTTGTGGTGGTGCGGGTTGACGCGGTGGTGCGGACCGACCATGCTCCCGGCTCCCCTCCGGAGGGGAGCGTGGTCAGCCGGACTGGCGGACGTGGCGTCCGCTCAGCCGGACTGGGCGAGCAGCATCACGAGGATCACGGCCCCGATGCCGCTGACGGTGGTGTTCCGGGCCTTGAGCCCGACGGACAGCGCGACGAACGCGATGATGCCCATCGGTCCGTACTCCCATTGGATGAGCTGCTCGAATCCGATGGCCAGGGCGGCGATGGCGAGGGCGATGAGCGGCATGACGGTCCCTCCTTCGGGACGGGGAGGCGGACCCCCGCTGAGGACCGTCCGCCCCGACCACCCGGCATCCAGGCGGAACTTCGGCGGCCAACCCTCCGGAAGTTTGACCATGTTGAGCAAGTTGGCGACCAACTCACTCTTGGTTATCTCCTTGTTGGGACGACTCATAACCACCTGTCCGGCAACTGCCAAAAGATGGCGGGAAGTTGTAGTGTTCTGGTTGTGGAGACGAAGCATGCCGTCGTCAACGGGCGGAACAGGTCACCACGGCCGCCGAGGTCACACCGAGAGGTGGCCGACGAGCTGCGCAGCCGGATCAGGTCCGGTCAGCTGCGGGCCGGCCAGCGCATGCCGACCCAGGCCAGACTGGCCGACGAGTTCGGCGTCGAACGCGGCGCGGTGCGCCAGGCGCTGCGCATCCTCCAGTCGGAGCACCTGCTCGTCAATGTGTCCAAGGGGAGCCCGGCGACGGTCGCGGACCATCCCGAGCGGGCTCTGACCGGGCCGCAGGACAAGCCGCAGTCCACCGTGGTGGCGCTCGCCCCGCGGATCACGGCGGCCTTCGCGGTCCCGCACGTGGAGATCGACGCGCTGTGTCTGACCGCCGTGTCGCTCACCCTCGCCATGGGCGAGCCGTTGCGCGAGATTCACGCGGGACGCATAAAACCGGCCAAGGTCGACGTCCGGGTGCTGCTTCCCAGCCGGGACATCGACCTCGCGTTCCCCGCGCCGGTCGACGGCCTGACGGACGACCGTCCGCGGCGCCGCTGGCTGGCCCAGCGCAATGCCCAGGTGCAGGTGCTGCGGCACAACCTGATGGCGCTGCGCGCCACGCACGCCATCGACGTGCGGGTCTCCTTCCGCGCGCTGCCCTTCACCCCGCCCGTGAAGCTGTACCTGCTCAACGAGACCGAAGCGCTCTTCGCGTACTACACACTCACGCGGCGGGGCGAGGAGATCGACCACGAATACCTGGAGATGTACGACGCCGAAGGTACGCAGTCGATGCTGTTCCCCTTCGGTCAGGGGATGGGACTGCGGGACACCACGTTCGTGGAACAGTCCCACCTCTGGTTCAACGCGCTGTGGGAGACGATCAGTTCGGAACTGCTGATCACGAACTGACGGCCGGCCCCGCCACCAGCAGGGCCAGGACGACGGCCCCGATGGTGCTGCACGTGGGGTTCTTCGCCTTGATCCCGATGGTGAGCAGCAGCAGTCCGACGATGCCCGTCGGGCCGTACCGCCATTGGACGAGTTGCTCGAAGCCGACGACGGAGACGGCGGAGAGGAGGGCGATGGCGGGCATGGTGGTTCCTCCTGCTTCTCTTCGGTGACCTGCTCGGGGTGTTCGGTGCCACGGATGGGTGAGGGGAGGCAAAACTTCCGCCATCTTGGCTAAGTTGGCAACCAACTCTGCTTAGGTTGTCCCCACTTGGTAAGTGTCGATAAACAACTTTCGAGTAACTCCCCAAAGATGGGAGAGAGTTGTACCGTTTGGTCGTGACTCAGGAGAACGTTGTGGCGAGTGACAGCAGCAGAAGGCTTTCGCCCCAGGAGATCGCCGACGTCCTGCGGGAGCGCATCCGCACCGGCGAGCTGAAGGCCGGCGACCGTCTGCCCACCCAGGCGGAACTGGCCGACGAGTTCGGCGTCGAGCGCGGCACGGTCCGGCTGGCCCTGCGCGAGCTCCAGGAAGGCGGCCTGCTCAGCAACGTCAGCAAGGGCAGCCCGCCGCGGATCGCGGAAGTCACTCCCACCCGGAACGGGCCCCAGCCGACCATGGTGGCCCTCGCCCCGCGTATCACCGAGGCGTTCTCCGTCCCCCATGTGCGGATCGACGCGGCCTGCCTCACCGCGGAGACGCTGATGGTGGCGCTCGCCGAGCCGGTCCGCCAGATCCACGACGGAAGGATCCGCCCGGAGCGCATCGACGTGCGGATCCTGCTGCCCAGCCGGGAGATCAACCTGGCGTTCCCCGTCTCCGTCGACGACCAGGGCGACGACGACCCGGTCCACGAACGCTGGCTGATGCAGCGCAACGCGCAGGGCCACGTCCTGCGCCACAACCTCCAGTCCCTGCGCTCCTCCCACGGCATCGAGGTCCATGTGACCTTCCGGGCCCTGCCCTTCACCCCGCCGGTGAAGCTGTACCTGCTCAACGGGTCGGAGGCGCTGATGGCGTACTACACGATCACCAGGCGGGAAGAGGAGATCTCGAAAGACGAGAAACTGGACATGTACGACGCCCTCGGCGCCGAGTCCCTGCTCTTCTCCTTCGAGAAGCGGGCCGGCGGCCGGGACACCGCGTTCGTGGACGAGTCCCAGAAGTGGTTCAACGCCCTCTGGGAAACCATCACCAAGGACCTCAGACTCTCGTAGTGACTTCTGATACGACGCAGACTGATGCGGTGGCGACACAGACGGAGAACCTGCGGGACACGATCACCGGCGCGCGCTTCGTGCTCTTCGACTTCGACGGGCCGGTCTGCCGGCTGTACGCGGGGCACGCCGCCGAGAAGGTGGCCAGGGACCTGGTCGAGTGGCTCGAACAGCAGGGGATGCGCAGGCTGTTGACCCCGGAGGAACGTGAGCACGCCGATCCGTTGGAAGTCCTGCACGCGGTCAACCGGCGGCGTCCGCGCAGCGACCTGGTGGCCGAGCTGGAGGAACGATTCACCCAGCAGGAGCTCAAGGCGGTGGCCAAGGCCTGGCCCACCGAGTACGCCGACGCGGTGATACGGACCTGGAGGGCCGTCGGCGCCCGGCTGGCGATCGCCACCAACAACTCGCCCCGCACGGCCTCCCGTTACCTGGAAGGCCGCGGTCTGGCCGAATGCTTCGCACCCCACGTCTACGGCCGTACCCAGAACCTCGCCCACCTCAAGCCCGATCCGAACTGCCTCAACCGGGCCCTGAACGCCCTCGGCGCGGACCCGTCGAAGGCGCTCATGATCGGTGACGCCCCCTCGGATCTGCACGCCGCCCGGCGCGCCGGGGTCCCGTTCCTCGGCTACGCGCGTCACCCCGACAAGGAGAAACTGCTCCGGGACGCCGGAGCCGAGCATGTGGTGGCGTCGCTGAAGACGGTGCTGCAAACCCTGCGGGGTCAGCTGTGAAGCGCGCGGGCCGTGCCCCGAGGGGGTGAACCGTGTGACCCCCGCGCGGCGGCCCGCGCGAGCCGTAGCCGCTGCTCAGTGCCCGCGTCACGACAGCGGGAAGTCGGGTCTTCGCGTAGCGGATCAGCGCGCTGAGGAGCAGGTCTTCTGGAATTATGCCCATTCACGAGTGGCGACGGAGTACCGTTCTCCCCTCTTTTCTCTTTGGTTGCGGTTGCGTGAGAGAACGGTCAATGTCACCCGAATCGGCTTCCTTGGCTCTGCGGCGAGCCGTTGAGATGAGTGGCGACGCGGGAGTGGTCGAGGGGCCACTCCATGGCTACCACCACGAGACGTATGTCGTTCCGCTGCCGGGCCGGCCGGGAGAAGCCGAACCGGTCCGCTGGAAATGCCGGGAACCGCGTCCTGGGCTGCTGTGGTTCGACCGGCGATGTTTCGCGTCCGAGGAGGAGCTGCTCCGCGCGTTGCAGGGGCGCATCGAGGGCATCCCCGACCTGATCCAGGCGGGCTCCGCCGGTCTTCAGCGGTTCATCGAGGGCGAGACGCTGGGGACCCTGTACGGATCCGGTGGCGGGATCCCCTCGTCCCTCCTCGGGCAAATCGTTTCCCTCTTCGGGCAGTTGGCCCGAGTAAGACCCGATTCCCTGACGGCGGAACGGACGTGCACATCTGTTTACCGGGCTGCGGAGGGAGACAGCGACGGCTTTTTGGAGCGGCTGATCCTGTTCACGGAAGAGGAGGTGTACCAGCGGAATATGCCCGACTTCAAAGGCCTGTTCTGCGACCTCGGACTGGACGAGGTCTCCTTCGAAAAGCTCCGTGAGTGTGTGTCGGGACTGACCCGCCGCCCTTTCCATCTGCTGCACGCCGATCTGCACCGCGAGAATTTCGTGGTCGACGGAATGGGCCGGCTCTGGACGATCGACTGGGAACTGGCGATGTTCGGAGACCCGCTCTACGACCTGGCCACGCACCTCTACCTGATGCGGTACCCCCGGGACCAGGAAGACCTGATGGTCGAGCAGTGGTGCGAGGCCGTCGAGAGCGAGAGCGTCGTCCCCGGCAGTTCGGACGGCTGGGAGAAGGACCTTCCCAAGCTTCTCGACTTCAAGAGGGCCCAGTCCGTCTTCACCGACGTCATCCGGACGGCCCTGTCGCTGGAGGAGGAGGAGCGGACGGCCGACGCGAGTCTCCTCGCCCGGGCGGGCGACAGGATCCGGCAGGTGCTGAGCGCCGCGACGGTGCCGCTGGGGATCAAGGTCCCGGCCGAGGAGAGCGTCACGGCCGCGTTGGGTCGTTGGTGCGAAGAACGGGCGGAGAGCGCGGGAGTCATGGCCGGGGCCGCGGTCCCCGGTGGTGCGTAGGCTCGTGACCATGAGTGACACCGGACTGCGCGAACGCAAGAGGCGGCGGATGTACCAGTCCGTCTCCGACACCGCCATCGGCCTCTTCCTGGAGAAGGGGTTCGACGCCGTGTCCGTCGCCGAGGTCGCGGCCGCCTCCGAAATCTCCAAGCCGACGGTCTTCCGGTACTTCCCTTCCAAGGAGGACCTGGTCCTGCACCGTTTCGCGGACCACGAGACCGAGGCCGCGCGGGTCGTCGAGGAGGGCCGGGCGGCCGGCCGGTCCGCGATCGACGCCCTCCGCGAGCACTTCCTGGACGGTCTGCGCAGGGAGGACCCCGTCACCGGGCTCAACGAGCATCCCGGCGTTCTCGCCTTCCACCGGCTGCTCTACGGGACGCCGTCGCTGGTGGCGCGGATGTACGGGTACCTGGAGCGGTCCGAGGCCGCGCTCGCCGAAGCTCTCGCGGAGCCGCTGGGCACCGGGCTCGACGCACGGCTCGCCGCCGGACAGATCACGGCCGTACGCCGCATCCTCGCCGAGGAGAACCTGCGGCGGATCGCGGAGGGGGAGCGGGTGGCCGCCGTACGGCCGGACGCGGTGGCGGCGGCCGAGCGGGCCTTCGCGCGGCTCGCGGCCGGGTTCCCCGGGCTCGCCTGACCCCGGGATCTCCGGATCCCCGGGTTTGCCTGGTGGGGCGGCCGGGGGTCTGTTCAGGGGTCTGCGGAGCCACCCAAGGTGTGACCAGGTAAAGAATGTTACTTGGTTAAGTTATTCCGGTACCCTGGATGGAATGACGCCACCCGACCCCGCCCGACGGCCTGCCCCGGACCTGCCGCTCGCCCGCTCCCTCTCCCGTGAGCGCGCCTTTCACGACACCTGTCGCGCCGCCCTCGCCGCGATGGTCGACGGCGCCGAGGAGCAGGTCGTCACCGGTGAGGACGTCTCCGCGTCCGGGGCCGACGCCGAAGTGCTCGGGTATCAGCTGCGCAGCCAGGCCAAGGAGATGCGGGAGCTGCCCCAGGGGCCCCTGTTCTTCGGCCGGCTGGACTTCCAGGACTCGGTGGCGGCGGCCGGCGACCACGCCGGGCAGAGCTATCACATCGGGCGGCTGCGGATCAGGGAACACCCCGCCGCCCCGCCCCTCGTCGTCGACTGGCGGGCCCCCGTCTCGCGCGCCTTCTACCAGGCGGGCGCCCGCGACCCCCAGGGCGTCGCCGTCCGCCGGCGCTTCGGCTGGGCCCCCGGCAGCCGCGGCGACTCCGCCGACCTCACGGGTCTTGAGGACGAACCCATCGGGATGGAGAGGTCCTCGCCGGGAGCGGTTCCGCCGGAGCCGACCGGAGCCGGAGCCGCCGGATCCAACTCCGACTCCGACTCCGACTCCGACTCCGGGGCCGGGGGCGGAGGCGGGGAGGGCCGGGCCGTGCTGAGCGGGACCGGTCAAGGGAGTTCGATCCTCTCCGAGGAGATCGAGCGCCCCCGTGTCGGCCCCATGCGGGACATCGCCGCCACCATCCAGCCCGAACAGGACGATCTCGTACGGGCCGATCTGTCGGCGTCGGTCTGTGTGCAGGGCGCCCCGGGCACCGGCAAGACCGCCGTCGGCCTGCACCGGGCCGCCTACCTCCTCTACACCCATCCGCAGCGCGTCCGCCGCGGCGGCCTGCTGATCCTCGGCCCCAACCGCACCTTCCTGTCGTACATCGCGGAGGTCCTTCCCGCGCTCGGGGAGACCGGCGTGCGCCAGTCGACGATCGGCGAGGAGATCGCCGGCCGTCCGGTGACGGGCGAGGACGGCGAACGAGCCGCGGCCGTCAAGCACGACGCCCGGATGGCGCGGGTGCTGCGCCGGGCGCTGTACGGGAACATCGGCGTCCCGGCCGAGGACCTCGCCGTGCCGGACGGCACGTACCGCTGGCGGGTCCCCGTCGCCGTACTGCGCCGCATCGTGGACGACGTACGAGCCGAGGAACCGCCGTACGCCGTCGGGCGGGAGCGGGTGCGGACACGGGTCGTGCGGTATGTGCGGGCACGGGCCGAGCTGCGGGCCGGGCCGCAGACGAACGCCTGGGCGCAGCGGATCTCCAGGGCCCGGCCGGTCGGCGCGTACGTCGACGTGGTGTGGCCCCGGGTGCGCCCCGAAGAGCTGCTCACCCGGCTGCTCGGCGACGCCGAGGCGCTGGAGCGGGTGGCCGAGGGGATCCTCGACGCCGAGGAGCGCAAGGCGGTCCTGTGGGCGCGGCCGCCGCGGTCGTGGAAGTCGGCGCGGTGGTCGGCCGCCGATCTGGTCCTGCTCGACGAGATCGCCGGGCTGATCGAGCACCCCGAGGGATACGGCCACTTGGTGATCGACGAGGCGCAGGACCTGTCGCCGATGGAATGCCGGGCCATCGCACGGCGGGCCTCCTTCGGGTCGCTGACCGTGCTCGGGGACCTCGCGCAGGGCACGACTCCCTGGGCGGCACGGGAGTGGGGCGAACTCCTGGCCCATCTGGGCAAACCGGAGGCGGCTGTCGTCCCCCTGACGGTCGGGTTCCGGGTGCCCGGGGTCATCGTCGAACTCGCCAACCGGGTGCTGGAACGCCTGGACGTGGGTGTCCCGCCGGCCCGGTCCCTGCGCGGGGACGGCGCGTTGAGGATCCGGCCGACCTCCGACCCGTCGGCCGAGACCGTCGCGGCCGTACGGGAGGCGCTCGCGCACGAGGGGTCCATCGGGGTCATCACCGCGGACGCCGACGTCACCGAGGTGCGGGAGGCGCTCGGCGCCGCGGGGATCCGCGCCGCCGGAGCCGATGAACCGGGCGCCCGGATCGCGGTGCTGCCCGCGAGTCTGGCCAAGGGGCTGGAGTACGACCATGTCGTGGCCGTGGAACCGGCGGCGATGGCGGAGGCCGAGGCGCGGGGCCTGCACCGGCTCTACGTGGTGCTGACCCGGGCGGTGTCGCGCCTGGACGTGATCCACGCGCGCCCGCTGCCCTGGTGACCCTGCCGCGGTACTACGGCGCGAGCGGGACAGGCCGACGGCCGGTGTCCCGCTCGGCCCGTGCGGCGCGCACACCCTCGGGCGTGCGCGCCGCACGGCTTACCGCCGGGCCGCGCGGCGGCGTACGAGCAGGACCGCGCCCGCACCGGCGGCGACGGCCGCGGCCGCGGCGCCCGCGAGGGGCAGTGCCGGGCCGGAACCGGTGGCGGCGAGGTCACCGCCGGTGGTGGCGCTCCCCGAGGATCCGGTGGCCGAGGAGCCGCCGCTGGTGTTCGCTCCGCCGCCCGTGGTCCCGGATCCCCCCGTCGTCCCGCTTCCGCCGGTGGAACCCGAACCGCCCGCGGAGCCGCTTCCGCCGGTGGACCCCGAACCGCCCGTGGAGCCGCTTCCGCCCGTCGAACCACCGCCCTCGACGTCGAGCAGGATGTCGGCCTTGTCGTTCGCCTTGTTCACGTCGTACGGGCGGGCTTCGGAAGTGAGGGCCACCGAGCCCTTGGCTCCCGCCACCGCCTTGTTGATCTTCAGTTTGAAGGAGTAGGTGTTCACCTGGTCCTCCTCCACCCAGTCCTGCGCGATGTTGCAGGAGTAGGTTCCGACTGTCGGGGTGTCGCAATACTGGAGTCCCTTGACCACGGTCGTACCCGCGGGAATTTTGATCAGGGTCCGGGTCGGCACCAGGTCCGGCATGCTCAGCACCCACGCGGGGCCGGCGTTGGTGAACTTCACCTTGGCGTCGACCGTGTCCCCGACCCGGCCCTTCAGTTCCGTTCCGGACACCTGGAAGTCGGCCGTGTTCACCGTGTTCACCCGCACCCGGGCCCTGACGGAGCCCTCCGAGCCACCGCCGGGCAGAACGGAGCCGGGCCGCGCCACCAGCTTCGCCGCGGGAGCGGTTCCGCGTACGGGCCTGCGGGCGTATTCGTCGCCGCCCTCGTATTCGTAGTCCCAGACGACGACGTCGAGTTGGTCGTACAGCGCCCTGTCGAGAGCTTTGAAGGGCAGCTTGTCGGGGGCGTAGACGACACCGGGCTCGACGGTCTGGTCGAACTCGCAGGTCAGAAGGGTTCTGGGCGGCAACTCGTCGTACTCGCCGATGTTCCACCGCACGCAGTTCGAGGGCACGTCGGCGAAGTCCAACCCCTTGGTGACGTAGTACCACAGATAGATCTTGTCCAGCGCCTTGGTGCCCGTGGTGCCGAAGGTGACCGGCGCCTCGAAGGTGCTCCCCGGCTTCACTCCGTCGATCGGTGCGGTGTTCAGCACCAGCCCGGTCCCGGGGCCGTCGGCCATCGCGGAGGGAGCGCTGCCCAACGTGATCAGCGCGCCGGCGCCGATGATGCCGACGGCCGTGCGGAGTGTGCGGAGGCTGGGCCCGGAGCGGAGCATACGGTTACCTCTGGGTTGAAGTGGCGGGTACACGCGGTGAATTGCGGGTCGCAAGTCCCGGACATCAGACACGCGCAGAGGTCGAACGGTTGTACTGGCGCCGTCATGATCGGCCGAGGGGCCACGTCCTTCGTGGCGTGACACACTTTTGCAAGCATGTGCTTGCAATAGTTAGCGACGATGGGGCAAGGTGGAGGCATGGCATCGCTCAACGTCGGCAATCTCGGCGAGTATCTGCGGGAGCAGCGGCGCAGCGCGCAGCTGTCGCTGCGGCAGCTCGCCGACGCCGCCGGGGTGTCCAATCCGTATCTGAGTCAGATCGAGCGCGGGCTGCGCAAGCCGAGCGCGGAGGTGCTCCAGCAGGTCGCCAAGGCCCTGCGGATCTCCGCCGAGACGCTGTACGTGCGGGCCGGCATCCTCGACGCCGAGCGGGACCGCGACGAGGTGGAGACGCGTGCCGTCATCCTCGCCGATCCCACGCTGAACGAGCGGCAGAAGCAGGTGCTGCTCCAGATCTACGAGTCCTTCCGCAAGGAGAACGGATTCGAGATCGCACCGGCGGACGAGACCGGTCACGGCACCGACGCACCCGAGACTCAGGACATACCGGACGCCCAGCCTCCGCAGGACACCGCCGTCCGCGGCCCCCGCAGGGCCGACGGCAGCGATGCCGGTCCGCAGCAGACCGCGAGTTGACCGCATGCGGATCACACAACCCTCAGCTGAAAGCGATTACGGGAGGACCATCGTCATGGCCATCACCGACGACATCCGCAAGGCCGCCACGGACCCGACCCCGCTCTACTTCCTCGCCGGCACCGCCGACCTGGCCGTTCAGCAGGCGAAGAAGGTCCCCGGCATCGTGGAGCAGATCCGCGCCGAGGCCCCGGGCCGCATCGACACCGTGAAGAACATCGACCCCAACGCCGTCCAGGAGAAGGCCACCGCCCGCGCCAAGGAGGCGCAGGAGACCCTTCAGGCCAAGGTGACGGAGTTCCTCGGCACCCTCGACACCGACCTGAAGAAGTTCGGCGAGTCCGCCCAGGACTTCGCCCTGCGCGGTGTCGGCGTCGCCGCCGAGTACGCCGTCAAGGCGCGGGAGACGTACGAGAAGGTCGCCGAGCACGGCGAGCAGACCGTGCGGACCTGGCGCGGCGAGGCCGCCGAGGAGATCGAGGACTTCGCCATCGCCGTCGAGCCGAACGCCGAGCCGGTCGAGGTCAAGGAAGAGGTGAAGCCGGCGGACGCCGCCGAGGACACCTCCTCCAAGAAGACCCCGGCGAAGAAGACCCCGGTGCGCAAGCCGGTCGCCAAGAAGACGGCTCCGCCCGCGAAGTAGGCGAGCGGGGCGACACCACTTCGCCTGACGCGGACGGGCCGGGCACTCTCCGAGTTCCCGGCCCGTTCTCCGGGTACGGTGGCCGTAGAGACGACTCGAACAGGCGGTGGGCATTGTGCTGATGACGGCATTCGGCGGTCTGATGTGGCTGATCTTCACAGCCATACTCGTTCTCGCCGTGGTGGCGCTGGTGATGGCCGCGATCGCCCGCGAGGACGCCTATCGTGCCGCCGACAAGCAGAACAAGATGTTCTGGCTGATCATCCTCGGTGTCACCGTGGCGGTGAACCTGGTGGTGCCCTACCTCTTCCTGCAGCTCGCGGGCCTGGTCGCCACGATCGTCTTCTTCGTCGACGTCCGCCCCGCGCTGCGGCAGGTGTCGGGCGGCGGCCGGGGCCGCCGTGGCGGCAGCAGCAGCGACGGCCCGTACGGCCCGTACAACGGCGGCAGGTAGACCACCCCCGCCCGGCGGGGCGCCGGGCATGGCCGGACCCCGGTCACGGAACACCCGTGGCTATCCCGGGCACGGAACACCCGTGGCTACCCCGGCCGCGGGACACCCGTGGCTAAGGAGTCCGGTCCAGCAGCAGTACCGCCACGTCGTCCGCCAGTTCCCCGCCGTTGAGTTCGCGCGCCTCGTTCACCGCCGCGCGCAGCAGGTCCTCGCCCTGGAGTCCCTGGGCGAGCTGGCGGCGGACCATGTCCACCATGCCGTCCAGGCCCAGGCGTTCCTTGCCCACGCCGGTGTGGCCCTCGATCAGGCCGTCGGTGTAGAGCATCAGGCTCCACGCGGCACCCAGCTCCACCTGCATGCGCGGCCAGCGGGCGTTCGGCAGCAGACCGAGCGCGGGGCCGTTGTTGTCGTACGGCAGCAGCTGGGCGGGCCGGCCCGGACGGGCGATCAGCGGTGACGGGTGACCGGCCAGGCAGAGCCCGGCGCGGCGGCCGTCCGGCGCGATGTCCACGGTGCACAGCGTCGCGAAGATCTCGTCGTTCTCGCGCTCGTGCTCCAGGACCTGCTGGAGCGTGGACAGGAGTTCGTCGCCGCACAGGCCCGCGAACGTCAGGGCGCGCCAGGCGATGCGCAACTCCACACCGAGCGCCGCCTCGTCGGGTCCGTGCCCGCAGACGTCGCCGATCATCGCGTGCACCGTGCCGTCGGCCGTGCGCACGGTGTCGTAGAAGTCGCCGCCGAGCAGCGCGCGGGAGCGGCCCGGGCGGTAGCGCGCGGCGAAGCGCAGCGGGGAGCCCTCCAGCAGCGGGGTCGGCAGCAGGCCGCGCTCCAGGCGGGCGTTCTCCTGGGCGCGGAGCTTGGACTCGGTGAGCCGTCGTTCGGCCTTGTCGGAACGTTTCCGCTCCACCGCGTACCGGATCGCGCGGCTCAGCAGCCGGCTGTCCAGCTCGTCGCGGAACAGGTAGTCCTGGGCGCCGACGCGCACCGCCTCCGTGCCGCGCTCCGCGTCGCCGGACGCGGTGAGCGCGAGGACGGCGTGGCCGGGCGCGAGCCGCAGGACGTGCTTGAGCGTCGCCAGCTCGTCGGCGCTCTCCGCCGCACGGCCCGGTGCGGGCAGCGCGAGGTCGAGCAGGATGCAGTGGACGTCGTCGGTGAGCAGTCGCTCGGCCTCGGTGAGGTTGCGGGCGGTGCGGACCCGGACCGGCCTGCCGGCCGCGTCGAGTATTTCGGGCACACCGAGCGAACCCGCCGGGTCGTCTTCGATGACCAGGAGAGTCAGATGGGTGGTGCCGGTGATCGGGGTCGTGGTGCGGGCTTCCGGTGTCGTCCCGGCGGGGCCGCCGGTGGTGTCGCCGGATGGGCCGCCGGGTGAGAACACGTCTTGAGCCTGACCACTCTCCACGGCCGGGATCGCTCTCTGCCGCGGTACGGGTACGGGCATCGTCTGGGTTCCTTCCCTCCCCCCGAGGGCGTGGTGGGGCGAAGGACCTCGACCCACCGACGGGGACCATAGCGCCCGCCGGTGCCGCAACGGAATGGCGTACGGTGCGGTGCCGGGCGAAGGGTCACCGTCATATGCCGCATCCCGTAACGCACTTGGACAGGACGCGGTTCCCCGGGGGATGACGAAGGTCACGTCCCCGGCTCCGAGCGGCCGGGGCAACCGTGCGGTAGGTCACGTGCGGTGCGTCACGCGTGTGCCGTCACGCCTGACGGCACACCCCGTTCGCGGCGCTCCGTGCCTGTTGGGGCGTCCTACGCGTCCGGCCGTACGACGCCCAGGATCTGCATCGAACCCGCGCCCGTGATCGTCACCGTGCGCCCGGGGCGAGGGGCGTGCACGAGCGCGCCGTCCCCTATGTACATCCCGACGTGGCTGGCGTCGTCGAAGTAGATGATCAGGTCGCCGGGGCGCATGTCCTTGATGTCGATGTGCTTGAGCTGCTTCCACTGCTCCTGCGAGGTGCGGGGGATGGGGTGACCGGCGGCCGCCCAGGCCTGGGAGGTGAGCCCCGAGCAGTCGAACGTCTTCGGGCCCTCGGCGCCCCACTCGTACGGCTTGCCGATCTGGTCGGTCGCGTACTTCACGGCCTTCTTGCCCTGTTCGGAGGCGTCGCTCTTGATGTCCGAGAGGACGCCGGAGCTCAGCCAGACGGACTGCGCCTGGTGGGCGGCCTCCTCCTCCAGCTTCGCGAGCCGCTCCTTCTCCTTCTTCTCCAGCCGGGACTCCAGCTTCTCGGCGTCGGAGATCCGCTGTTTGATCTTCTTCTTGGCCTCGGCCCGGGTCTCGCGGTCGGCTTCCAGCTTCCGCCACTGAGTGGAGGCGTCCTTCGCGTACTGCCGCAAGTCCTCCTGGGTGCGGGCCATCTCGCCCATCAGTCCCTTGGTGGCGTGCTCGCCCTGCCGCACCCGCCCCGCGCCGTCCAGGAACTCCTGCGGGTCGTCGCTCAGCCACAGCCGCGCCTGGGGCGGCAGCCCGCCGCCCCGGTACTGGGCGCGGGCCGCGGCACCCGCGCGGTCCTTCAAAGCGTCCAGCTTCGCCTGGCCCTTGACGATCTGCCGGGCCAGCCCGACGATCTCGGCGGACTGCTTCTGGACCTTCTCCTCGGCCGCGTTGTAGGCGTCCGTGGCGACCGCGGCTTCGTGGTAGAGCTTGTCGAGCTTCTTGCGGACCGCTTCAAGGTCCTTGTTGCTCACGGGTGTCGGGGCCGCCGTGGGAGTCCTCGTCGACGTCGGCTTCGGTTCCGGGCTCGCGTAGGCCGTCCCCGCCGACGCCAGCACCACACAGGCACATGCGCAAGCCAGGGCCATGGCCGCCGTGGTCAGGCTCCGCTTGCCGGATCCCATTTCTCCGCCCCCCACCTGATTTACCGTCAGTAACATACGGATGCCTGAGGGATCGTGCCATGTCGGCGCGCAATGCGACAGAGCCGGGCAAGAACTCCCTTCCCGTCGCGCGAGCGGCAGGCAGGAGCTCCCTCCCCCTCGCGCACGCGGCAGGCAGGAACTCCCTTCCCCGCGGCTCGCGTCGGCATGACGATCTCATCCCCCCGCCTGTGTGACGAGCGACTCACCGAGATCGTTCCCGCCGGTTCGCGCACCGGTCGCCTCCCGGTCGCCGCGGCGGCTCGCCGGGCCCCTGCTCCGTCAGGCGCGGGGCGCCAACGCCTCCCAGCGCACCGTCACTTCGCCCTGGCGCCAGCGGGCGATCCCGTCCACGACCGGCCAGTCGGCCCTCAGGTCGCGGACGGTGCGTATCCAGCGCTGCCTCGCGCCGTACGCCGCGTACGGCGCGGCGGCCGCCCAGGCGCGGTCGAAGTCACGCAGGAAGGAATGCACGGGCTCGCCCGGCACATTGCGGTGGATGAGGGCCTTCGGCAGCCGCTCGGCCAGGTCGGACGGACGGTCCAGGGAGCCGAGCCGGGTGGCGAAGGTGACCGTGCGCGGGCCTTCCGGGCCGAGGGCGACCCAGACGTGCCGACGGCCGATCTCGTCGCAGGTGCCCTCGACGAGCAGTCCGCCCCGGGAGCCGGGGCCCGCGGGCGCGAGCCGTGCGCGGAGCCGCTGCCAGACCTCGGCGACCTGCTCCTCGTCGTACTGGCGCAGCACGTTCGCCGCCCGGATCAGCTGCGGCCGGCCCGGCACCGGGACCTCGAAGCCGCCGTGCCGGAACGCGAGGCCCTCACGTTCGTACGGGCGGGCGGCGGCGACCCGCGCGGGCTCGATCTCGATGCCGAACACGTGGGTGCGGGGCGCGGCGGTGCGCAGCCGGGTCAGCAGCTCGACCGCGGTCCAGGGCGCGGCACCGTAGCCGAGGTCCACCGCCACCGGTTCCGGCGCCCGGCGGAGCTCGGCGCCGTGCACCGCCGCGATCCAGCGGTCCATGCGGCGCAGGCGGTTGGGGTTCGTCGTCCCGCGCGTCACCGTGCCCACGGGCCGGGACGCTGCGCGGGTTGTCATGCGTACGAGAGTAGGCGGCCCGGCGCGGACCCGGTGACCCTGTGGGCAACCGACGGGCGCCCCCGCCCTGCCTGTGGAAAACCCCGGCGGATCCGGACGGACAGGGAGGCAGACGCCTCCCGTGGTCGAACGGTTGAGCGATATGGGGTAATGATTCGGCAAAGGGGAAATGGAGCGGACACCTCCGGCGTTCTCCCCCCTGGAGGGCGTGACACGTCCTCCGTCCGGCATGCCCGCAGCAAGGAGGACCGCCACGTGAGCCAGTACGTCAGCAGGCTCGGGCGTCGCTCCCCGGCGGGGGCCTCGCGGCTCAGACTGCACCGCAGGCCCCGTCGAGTCGCCATGCTCTCCGTGCACACCTCGCCCCTGCACCAGCCCGGCACGGGCGACGCGGGCGGCATGAACGTGTACATCGTCGAACTCGCCCAGCGGCTCGCCGCGATCAACATCGAGGTCGAGATCTTCACGCGGGCCACGACCGGGGCACTCCCGCCGGCCGTCGAGCTGGCACCGGGCGTCCTCGTCCGGCACGTCGACGCGGGCCCCTACGAGGGCCTCGCCAAGGAAGACCTCCCCGCCCAGCTGTGCGCGTTCACCCACGGCGTCATGCAGGCCTGGGCCGGTCACCGCCCCGGCTACTACGACCTCGTGCACTCCCACTACTGGCTCTCCGGCCACGTCGGCTGGCTGGCCGCCGAACGCTGGGGCGCGCCCCTGGTGCACGCGATGCACACCATGGCCAAGGTCAAGAACGCGGCGCTGGCCGAGGGCGACACCCCCGAGCCCGCCGCCCGTGTCATCGGCGAGACCCAGATCGTGCGCGCCGCCGACCGCCTCATCGCGAACACCGCGGAGGAGGCCGACGAGCTCGTACGCCACTACGGGGCGGACTCCGGCAGCGTCGCCGTCGTCCATCCCGGGGTCAACCTCGACCGCTTCCGGCCCGCCGACGGCCGGGCCGCCGCCCGCGCGCGGCTCGGCCTCCCGCAGGATGCCCTGATCCCCCTGTTCGCGGGCCGCATACAGCCCCTCAAGGCCCCCGACGTGCTGCTGCGCGCGGTCGCCGTCCTGCTCGACGAGCGGCCCGAGCTGCGCGGCCGGATCGTCGTCCCTGTAGTGGGCGGTCCGAGCGGCAGCGGACTCGCCAAGCCCGAAGGCCTCCAGAAGCTCGCCGCGCGGCTGGGTATCGCCGACGTCGTACGGTTCCGGCCGCCCGTCGGCCAGGATCAGCTCGCGGACTGGTTCCGGGCCGCGTCGGTGCTGGTCATGCCCTCGTACAGCGAGTCCTTCGGACTGGTCGCCATCGAGGCGCAGGCGGCCGGTACGCCGGTGCTCGCGGCCGAGGTCGGCGGCCTGCCGGTGGCCGTACGCCACCAGGAGACCGGCTTCCTCGTACAGGGACACCATCCCGCCGACTACGCGCGCGTGCTGGGCGAGTTCGCCGACGACGAGACCCTCGTGACCCGTATGGGGGCCGCCGCGGCACGCCACGCGGAGCGCTTCGGCTGGGACACCGCGGCGGCGGCGACGGCGGACGTGTACACGGCGGCGACACAGGACCACCGACGCCGCCTGCGCGCGCACCACGCCTGAGACCGGCGGCGGACGCGCCACCCCCGGTATCCGTCCGCAGGGCTACCACGCCCGACAACCGTCCGCGGAGGCACCACGTCCGGTATCCGTCTGCGGACGCGCCACGCCCGACAACCGTCCGCGGAGGCACCACGCCCCACGTCGGCTCCCCGCGTCCGACCAGGCGCGGCACCCCCGACGCGGGTCACGTACGCTCGGCCCATGGCTGACGCAGCGTCGATCATCGAGCGGGTCCTCACCGAGGCCGAGCTGGAGTGGGAGAGCCCCGACGCGGGCTCGTACGTCGTGAAACTGCCCGGCACCCGCAAGCTGTCGACGACGGTCTCGCTGATCGTCGGCAAGCACTCGCTGTCGCTGAACGCGTTCGTGATCCGCCACCCCGACGAGAACCACGAAGCGGTCCACCGCTGGCTCCTGGGGCGCAATCTCAAGCTCTACGGGGTCGCCTACGCGGTCGACTCCCTCGGGGACGTCTATCTGGTCGGCAAGCTGCCGCTGACCGCCGTCACCCCGGAGGAGGTGGACCGTCTCCTCGGGTCCGTCCTCGAAGCCGCCGACGGCTCCTTCAACACTCTCCTGGAACTCGGTTTCGCCTCCTCGATCCGCAAGGAGTACGCCTGGCGGGTGTCCCGCGGCGAGTCGACGCGCAACCTGGACGCGTTCACACATCTGACTCAGCGTCCTGCCAACTGACGCTCGCCGTCCGGCAGTTCCCTGGTGCCCGACCTCCGCTAAATAGCCATTGCGGGACCCTTTCCCCGCGCGGGGTCCCCGTGGCATGCTCGCCGCCGACGCACACCTGAACATCGTTCACGTACATGAAAATCCGCAGGGAAATGCATGGAAGGGCGGACGGCCATGACCGACAGGCACGGGTACGGGTACGGGTACACGGGGATCACCAGGCGGGCCCTGCTCGGCAGTGCCACGGCGGTGGCGGCCACGGCAGTCACCGGCACGACGGCCGCCGCGGCGCCAGGCGCCACCGCGGCGGGCCCGCCACCCGCCCGGGGCACGGCCGCCGCACTGTCCGGCGGCGCGCCGACCGCCTCCGCCCGGTCAGGCGAAGTGCCCCCGCTCTGGAGGGAGTTCGTCCGCTCCCCGTTCACCCACCCGCAGATCCCGTACGTCGGCAGGGCCGGCGCGCACCGCGGGGCCGCGCGCTTTCCCCGCCGGCCCGTCGTGACCGACATCCGCGACCACGGCGCCGTCGCCGACGGCACGACGGACTGCGCTCCCGCGATCAACCGTGCCGTCGCCGCCGCCGGAAGGGCCGGCGGTGGCACGGTCACCATCCCTCCCGGGACGTTCCGCATCGACGACCTGATCCACATCGGCCACTCGAACGTGATCCTGCGGGGCGCCGGCAGCGGCCGTACGACCCTGTACGCGACCCGGAACCTCACCGAACTGATCGGCGCCTACGGATCCCGCTACGGCGGCGACAAGTCGTCCTGGTCCTGGGCCGGCGGCCTCATCTGGCTGGCCCCCACGGCTCGTTGGGACGCGCTCGTCTCCGCCGTCAAGGCGAAGGCGTGGCCCTTCGAGGGCTGGACCGGCAACACACGCGACGCCTGGCGGACCCTCACGACCGTCGAGCCCGCACGCCAGGGCTCCTGGACGGTGACCGTCGCGGACGCCTCCGAACTGCGCCCCGGAGCACTCGTCCTCCTCCGCCTGGCCGACGACGCCGAGCACACGCTCCTGGAGCACATGTCGGGCGGCGGACCCGGGCCCGAGGCGTATTTCTGGGACGACAAGACCAAGCTGACCTCGTACGTCCCCTACGAGTGGCCCGTCCGCGTCGCCCGGGTGCGCGGACGACGCGTGACCTTCGAACGCCCTCTCCCGCTCGACGTACGCCCGGAGTGGAACCCCCGGCTGACCACGCACGTCGAGGAGCTGACCGGCTCGGCGGTGGAGGGGCTGACCCTGGAGGCCGTCGAGACACCTCAGTCCCCGCACCTGCTCGACAAGGGCTACAACGGAGTCGTCCTGCAGTGCGCCTACGACTGCTGGGTGGACGACGTCACGGTCCGCCACGTCGACAACGGATTCGGGCTCGTCGCCGCCTCCGCCTGCACCCTGCGCCGTACGACCGTCGCCGGACGCGGCTCGCACCACCCGTACTTCTGCCGCGAGGGCTCGCACGACAACCTGATCGAGGACTTCACCGTCGAGGAGCGCACCGTTCCCGCGCCCGCCGGAACCCAGTTGCACGGCATCAACGTCGAGGGCCTGTCCTCGTACAACGTCTGGTCGCGCGGCGACATGCGGATGGGCACCTTCGACTCCCACCGCGGACTGCCCTTCGCGAACGTCCGTACCGACATCACCGTCGACAACGACGGCCGGCACGGCGGCGACGCCTCGGCGGGACCGCTCTTCGGGGCGCGCTTCACGCACTGGAACATCCGGGTCACCAACGGCCGGGCCGGTCTGATGAAGATCGACGGCCTCGCTCCCCGCAGCGCCACCGTCGGCGTCAACGAGGTCACCGAGTCCGACCAGATCGACGTCCCCGACTTCACCGGGGACCTGCACTCCCGGCTGGAGCTGTACGGGACGACGGACGTCGTACGGCCCCGCAATCTCCACGAGGCCCAGCGCGACCTGTAGGCCGGACGGACCTGTAGGCCGGGCGGAACCGTGGGTTCACGACCGTGCGTACCGCCCCGGAGTCACCCCCACCAACCTCCGGAAGTGACGGGTGAGATGGGACTGGTCGTAGAAGCCGGTCAGGGTGGCCACCTCGCCCGGCGGGCGTCCGTCGAGGAGCAGGCGGCGGGCGCGGTCCACGCGGCGGGACATCAGGTACTGGTGCGGTGCGATGCCGAACGCGCCGCTGAACGCCCGGACCAGATGCGCGGGGTGGGCGTGCGCCAGCCGCGCGGCCTCGTCGAGGGTGACGCCTTCCACGACCCGCTCGTCGAGGAGCTCGCGCAGGCGGAGGGCGAGCGGCCGGTCGGCGGGCGGGAGTTCCGGCGCCGACCGGGGGAGGAGCAGCGCGCGCAGCCGGTCCGAGATCAGCGTCAGTCTGCTGTCGGCCTCCAGCTCGTCCCCGGGGCGGGCGAGCGCCGTGTGCACCTGGGCGACCCGGGCCCGCAGTACGGGATCCGCGAGATCGGGGCCGTCCACCGTGGGGCCGATGAGGTCGTCGGCGAGGCGCGAGCCGTCGAGGTAGAGGACCCGCTTGCGGAAACCGTGCTCGGTGGCGGGAGCGCCGTTGTGCGGGATGTGCGGCGGGAGCAGGGTCACCGTGTCGCGCGGGGTGCCGTGCTGGTGCCGGTCGAGGTCGTAGCGGACGGCGCCGTCGTCGACGATCAGCAGGGTCCAGGCCTCGTGCACGTGCATCGGGTACGCGTACTCGGTGTAGTGCGCGTGAAAGACCTCGACGATGCCCGGGACGCCGGGGCGCCAGGCGGACGTCTCACGCTGGGGGGCCATGCAAAGAACGTACAAGACGACGGGGTACGCGGCTCGGCAGTCTTCTCGCATGAGCAGCGAGACCGACATGAACCCGTCCGGCGAGACCGACATGAACCCGTCCGGCGAGACCGGGATGAACCCGTCCGGTGCCGGCGGCGCGGGCCTTCCGGACGCCGCACCCGTCCGCTTCGACACCAAGATCACCGTTGTCCTGCGGGACGACCTGGAGCCCTGGCAGCGGCTCAATGTGACCGCCTTCCTGGTCAGCGGCCTGGGGACGGCCGTCCCCGAGGTGGTCGGGGAGCCGTACGAGGACGCCGACGGGATCTCCTACCTGCCGATGTTCCGGCAGCCGGTGCTGGTCCTGGAGGCCTCGAAGGAGACGCTGACCGCCGCCCATGCCCGCGCGCTGTCCCGTGCGCTGCCGCGAGCGGTCTTCACCTCGGACCTCTTCGGCACGGGCAACGACCGGGACAACCGCGCGGCCGTACGAGCCGTGCCGACCGGCGAACTGGACCTGGTGGGACTCGCGGTGTACGGACCGCGTAACGCGGTGGACAAGGTGGTGAAGGGGGCGCGGATGCATCCGTGAGGTGCGGACGCATCCGCGGAGCGGACTTCCGGGCGGGGTGACGCCGGGCCGGGTCGACGCCGGGCCGGGCCGGGGTGTCCCGGTGCGGCCGGTTCCGCAGGCCGGGGGCTCAGGCGAGGGTGACTCCGGCTCCGGCACCCTGGGCCGGCTCCCGCACGGAGTCGGGCACGGACTCCCGTACCGATTCCTGTACGGAGTCGGGGACCGATCCTGCCCCCCGGACGGACTCCTCCGCCGGAAGCCGTCGCATGAGCAGCCCGTACCCGAGACCCGCCGCCGTGCCGACCACCGCGCACAGCCCCCAGAGCCAGACCGCGCCGAAGCGGTCGATGACGACGCCGGACATCACCGGGGCGATCAGCGCGGCGAGGGCCCAGGAAAGCGTGTACATGCCCTGATAGCGGCCGCGCCCGTGGACGGGGGAGAGGCGGACGACGAGACCTGTCTGCGTCGGGGCGTTGACGATCTCGGCGAGGGTCCACACGCAGACGGTGAGCGTGAAGACCCCGACCGACCCGGCGAAGGCGGTGAGCCCGAACCCGTATCCGGCGAGCAGCGACGAGATGACGAGCAGCGACTTGGGGTCCCGGTGCTCGATGAAACGGCCGACCGGGATCTGGAGCGCGACGATCATGACGCCGTTGACGGCCATGGCCATGCCGTAGTCGGCCGGGGTGAAGCCGGCCCGGCCCATGGCGACCGGCAGTCCGACGGAGCCCTGCTGGAAGACGAGGGCGACGAGGAACGACAGCCCGACCACGCTCATGAACCGTCCGTCGCGCAGCACCGTCCCGAGCCCGACCGCGGGTTCCGCGTCCTTGGCGACCTGCACCGGCCTGGACTCCGGGAGCTTCGCGAAGACGACGAGCGCGCAGACGAGGGTCATGGCGGCCTCGATGAGGAAGCCGGCGAGGTAGCTGAACTCGGCGATGAAGCCGGCGCCCATCGAGGAGACGGCGAAACCGAGGTTGATGGCCCAGTAGTTGAGCGAGAAGGCGCGGACGCGGTCCTCGGGCCGGACGATGTCGGCCATCATCGCCTGCACGGCGGGCCGGGAGGCGTTGCTGGCCATGCCGACGAGGAAGGCGACGGCGGCGATGGCCGCGGGGTCGTGCATGAAGCCGAGCAGGGCGACCGAGGCGGCCGTCGACACCTGCGCGACGAGCAGCGTGGGGCGCCGCCCGAACCGGTCGGTCATGACACCCGCGACAAGCGAGGAGATCACGCCGCCGAGGCCGTGCAGGGACGCGACCAGACCCGCGTACGAGGCGGAGTAGCCGCGGTCGAGGGTCAGGTACAGGGCCATGAAGGTGGCGACGAAGGCCCCGAGCCGGTTGATGAGTGTGCTGGTCCACAGCCACCAGAACTCGCGGGGGAGCCCTGAGACGGTCTCTCGGACGGCACGTCTCATGACGGCGGCTGGCATGGATCCCCCACGGATGTAAGCGGCTCGGGCGGTGAGCACAACTTACGAGCCGTCTGTCGTCGAGATCCACTCAATTAACAGATGCCGTCAACTGAAGGGCGTCGGGGCGGGCGGGGGACGGCCGTACGGGGGCTCCCGTGTCCGACAGATGGCCGGAGGCGCGAGCTGTCGCGGGGTTCGATTACGCTCGGAGCCATGGCCGACGCACCGTACAAGCTGATCCTCCTCCGCCACGGCGAGAGCGAATGGAACGCGAAGAACCTGTTCACCGGTTGGGTGGACGTCAACCTCAACGAGAAGGGCGAGAAGGAGGCAGTACGCGGCGGTGAGCTGCTCAAGGACGCCGGCCTGCTGCCCGACGTGGTCCACACCTCGCTCCAGAAGCGCGCGATCCGCACCGCGCAGCTGGCGCTGGAGTCCGCGGACCGCCTCTGGATCCCGGTCCACCGCAGCTGGCGCCTGAACGAGCGTCACTACGGCGCCCTGCAGGGCAAGGACAAGGCCCAGACGCTCGCCGAGTTCGGCGAGGAGCAGTTCATGCTCTGGCGCCGCTCGTACGACACCCCGCCGCCGGCGCTGGACCGCGACGCCGAGTACTCCCAGTTCGACGACGCGCGCTACGCGGCCCTGCCGCCCGAGCTGCGCCCGCAGACGGAGTGCCTCAAGGACGTCGTCGTCCGCATGCTCCCGTACTGGTTCGACGGCATCGTCCCGGACCTGCTGACCGGCCGTACGGTCCTGGTCGCGGCCCACGGCAACTCGCTGCGCGCCCTGGTCAAGCACCTCGACGGCATCTCCGACGCCGACATCGCGGGCCTGAACATCCCCACCGGCATCCCCCTCTCCTACGAGCTGGACGCCGACTTCAAGCCCCTCAACCCGGGCGGCACCTACCTCGACCCGGACGCGGCGGCGGCTGCGATCGAGGCGGTCAAGAACCAGGGCAAGAAGAAGTAACGCGACATCAGTAAGCCCCCGACCTGCTGTTTCTTGGCGGGGCGGGGGCTTTTTGCGTACTTGGGTGCCGGCGGCAGTGTCAGACCATCGCGGTACCGTCGGGCCATGACGTTCGACGGCGGAGCGGCCAGGCGGTTTCGGTCCAGGGATGCGGACGACGATCCTTGGCGGGGTGATGAGCGTCATCGTGTGATGGCCGAGGCGCTGAACCGCTACGGATTGTGGGATCACCTGTCGGCTGAGCTGCGTGAGTCCGCGATGACCGAGACCGCGACCGGCTGCCATCCGCTGCATTTCGACCTCTACTTCGAGCAGGTCGAGTTCTCCGCGGACGGAGAGGGACTGGCCGAGGGCGGGGTCGAGAGGTTCCTTCGAGAGCTGGCACCGGCACTGGTGCGATACGGCGTGGTGCTGGAGGTCGAGACAGTCCGGGATGTCGACGACTACACCGTCTCGATCAACGGGATCCGTTGCGTGGTCTTGAGGCCCGCGGACTGGGAGAGCGGAAGTCCGTGGGCTCTGGCAACCGTCCGTCCCCTGACTGTCGTCAACCAACTGCTCGCCGCTGCCGGGCGTAGCGCGCTGCGTGCTCACACCCTCTACACGGGTGGGAATGATGGACTCGTCCTCCTGATGGATCCACGAGCCGCCGAGGCGATGCGGGCCAGCGGCTTGTTCCCCGAGGACGAAGTGCCGGCGCCGGCCGACGGGACAGTGCGTGCCTACTGAGGTCGTAGGCCCGGCTCCCCTGTCCGAGGTGTCCGGCTTCAGTTGTCGTTGTCTGCGTCCGTGGCCGCGGCGGGGGCCGATTCCGTGTTGTCCGGCATGACCGCGGTGACCCAGTAGTGATGTGCGATGCCCTCGGGGGCGCTCGTGTCCGAGTAGAAGCGGGTGCCGGCGCTCAGCGGGGTGCTTGTCAGCCGTACGTACGACGAGGTGCGGCCGTCCCACCGGTAGACGTGGAATCCCGTCGCGCCGGCACAGTCCTCGGCGTGACAGCTCCAGGTCAGCTCCGCCCAGGCCTCGCTGATCGACCTCGCGGTGAGCTGCAGCGGCGCGCCGGGTGGTGTCGGAATCGTGGGGGTGGCCAGGTCGAGTTCGGTCACGGTGACGAAGGAGAAGGTCTCGCCCGTGTCGAACCGTGAGTTGCCCGACTCGTCGACGGCGACCACGGCGTAGCGCACGGTTTCACCGTCCGCAGGGGTCTCGTCGAAGTAGGAGGGGTGATCGCCGACGCTGTACCACTCTTCCCAGAGCAGGTAGTAGGTCCAGGTGCCCGCCGCGTACTCGCCCTTGTAGACCTGGTACTGCGAGATGTCCTCGCTCTTGCCCGGCTGCCATCTGACCGCGACGCCGTCCTCTCGCGGGGTGGCGCTCACCCCTGCGACGGGAGCCGGTGCCAGTCCTTCACGCGGGGCCACGGCGGAGGCCTTCACGGACTTCACCGACTCGTTCGACTGGCTGTCCACCGCGGTGACCGTGTAGTCGTACTTCTCGTCGTGGAGCACGTACGGGTCGGTGTACGTGGCCGTCCGCAGGTAGTCCTCGACGAGCTCGCCATCTCTGTACACGTGGTAGTGAAGGACGTCCTCGCTCGGCGAGGCGGTCCACTTCAGCACGATGCCGGTGCCGGACACGGGCGAGGCCGTGAGACCGGTCGGCGGGAGCGGCGGGTGGTCGCCGCGGGTGACGCCGTCGACCGCTGACCGCGCGGACACATTGCCCGCCGCGTCCACGGCCGAGACGCGGTAAAGATGGTTCAGCCCTTCCCGGGCGGTGGTGTCCGTCCAGGAGGCGGTGGTGACCGTGGCGACCTTGCTGTAGGCGGGGGCCGAGTCGTCGTCCATGATCTGGCTCGCCCGGTAGACGTAGTAGCGGGCAGCGCCCGCGACCGGCTGCCAGGCCACGGCGATGCCCGACGAGCGGTCCGTGGCGGTGAGCCCCGTGGGTACGGGGGGCGGTGTCCTGTCGGTGGTGGTGACGGTCCGGAGGGGCGAGCTGCCCGATTCGTTGCCGGCCTTGTCCACGGCGCGTACGACGTACTCGTATGCGGCACCGGTGGCGGGCGGGCTGTCGGTGAAGGACGTCGTGGTGGGTGCGGCGATCCGGGTCCAGGCCGTGACGCCGGCGAGGCGCCGGTAGACGCGGTAGCCGGCGAGGTCCATTTCGGGGCTCTTCGCCCAACGGGTGCTGACCTTGAGGGTGGTGGCGTCGTAGGCCGCCGAGACGCCGGTGGGAGTCAGTGGCTTGATGGTGTCGACGGTCGCCGAGGTGCGGGGCGCGTAGCCGAATTTGACGTTGGCGTAGCCCGTCCACGCGACGAAGTCGACACGGATGCTGTGACGGCCGCTCGGAATGGTGAGGTTGACGGTTTTGACCTGGGTCGTGGAGACGTTCTTCCACAGGTCGACCTTGCGGGTGCCGTCGACATAGACGCGGATGCCGTCGCGGACGGCGATGCCGAAGCTGAAGGGTCCCCCGGAGCCGAAGTCGCGGGTGGTCTGCCAGCGGACGCCGAAGTTGTCGCTGGGCAAGGTGACCCCGGCCGGGTCGCCGGTGCCGTAGTCCTCGTTGATCGAGGTGTCGCAGGTGGTCAGCCTGGGCGTACCGCTGAAGGAGGTGTTCGGATGGTACGTGGCCTTCCACACCCCGTCCGCGCAGGTGACGGTGGCGTGGGCGGTGGCCGGCAGGGCAAGTCCCGCGGTGGCCGCGGCGATGGCGGCGGCCGTGGCGCGGGCAGCGCGGAAACGCATGTGCATGAGTATCGGTGAATCGCTCTCGGTCATGGGGGCGTGGAGGACGGCGCCGAGCCATGGGGCCGGGGAGCACCGGCCGAATGATCGCATGTCTGTGCGTTCGCTGTCAGTGCTTTTCTGGAGGCGGCCACCGTCACGGCAGGCCGAGGCACGTATCGCGTCCTGAACGAGGCATGGCCCCGCGAGCGGGCGGATCGGCGCGGGACCGTCGGTGGTGGGGGTCCGTCAGGGGCTCGGCACGGTGGTGCGGAGCCAGTTGGTGAGGGTGGTGAAGTCGATCGTGGTCAGGCCCTCGGACGGGGGGACGTGGTACAGCAAGTAGGGGCTCTCGTACTGTGCGGCCACCCACAGGCGGTCCACGGGGCCGATCTCGTCGTCGACCCAGATGAACGGACGGCCTCCGGCCCGTTCGACGATGGGGCGGGTCTTCCAGTGCAGACCCCGCGGACCCGTTTCGGTCGCCTCGGGCCATTCCAGCACAGGCAGCGGGGGCAGTCCGATCCGTGGGCCGACGGACTCGTTCGCCTCCTCCATCCACGTCGTGGCCCACACCAGGTCGCATCCCAGCGCCGTCAGCCGCGGGCCCACGGCGGGGTCGAGCCGTCCGAGCAGTGGGTTCCCCTCGTCGGGGAGTGCTTCGGAGCCCGATCCGGAGTCGGAGGACTCGCGGGGTGCCCGCGAAGGGCCGAACGGGATCAGGGGGCCGTCGACGTCGAGGAAGAGGATCGGGCGGTCCACATCCACCGTGTTTCCTGGGTAGTTGCTCACCCGGCGGCGTCCCCCGGGCAGTTGTCGCATCAGACCCGTCTTGCTGGACAGGTCCTGGGCAGGTCCTGGACAGGCGTCTCCTGGACAGGTGTTTCTGATCGTCGGGGACGGTGGGTGCGTCCCCGACAGATCAGTCAATCGACCGGTCGAGTCGTGGTCAATCGGTTCAATCGGTCAGTCGGTCAGGTGCAGGGCGGCTCGTGCGTCCGGGCCGTGCCAGCCTGCCGCCGTTCGCCATACGACGTGCACACCGAAGGCCTCCCGGATCGCGTCGGGAGCCCAGTCCTCCGTGGGCGGCTCGGACAGGACCAGGTATCGGACGTCCGCCGGGCGCGCTTCCACCCGGTCGAGTTCCATCAGGCGGGCCGCTCCCGCCCGCAGCTGCGCGTAGCCGGAACGGTCGGCGCCGAGCACCTCGTAGCGGAAGCAGCCCTCCGGGCCCTCCAGGGTCGCGTCGGAGACCGGGGAGTCCGAAGGCCGGAGTCCCGCTCGCAGGAGCGCTGCCTTCAGCTCGAAGCGCACGGCCTCGTGCGTGTTGCAGTCCCGGTCGGCCTGTGCCTCGACGTCCAGTCGCCGCGCGAGTGCCTCGCTCCATGCCGTCCGTCCCTCGGACGAGGCGGCGGACGAGTCGGCGGACGGGGCGGCGGGCTCGATTTCCAGGAGAGCGGCAGTGTTCATGGGGTCGGTGTCCTTCTGTTGTTCGAGTGTTCTGCGGGGCTCGGTCGGCGGGGCCGTGATCGTCCCGGGTGGTGCTGTCTCGGTCGGCGTGCCGGTCCCGGTCGCCGGGGGCCCGGTCTCCGCACCCGTTTCCGGGCCGGTGTGCATCCGATGGCGGAGTTCGTCGCGGGCCCGGTCGAGAGCGTCGGTCCAGTGCCGGAACGCCGGGTCGTCCGTCAGGGCGGCTCGCAGGCCGGGGGTGTCCGCGCCGATCGCCTGCCGGGTGCGCTGGGCGAGGTCCGCCAGATCGCTCAGCCGGTCACGGTCGGCGGAGCCCAGCAGGCGCCAGACGCTGAGCCAGTCGACCCGGTCGCGCCGCAGGCAGCGGCCGGCCATGCCCTTCAGTTCGGCGAGGAGGGCCGTCGTCTCCGGTGGGGCCGCGTCGTCGCCGTTCGCGATGTCCCGCAGGACACCGAGCGCGGCCTCGTAACGGGGAGCCATCCGGGAGGAGATGGGCCGACGCCCGAACTCGCCGGCCGAGACCAGGCTCAACTGGCCTTCGTTCCGGGTCACCCAGCCGTCCAGCCGCGAGCCCGTGGCCGGGGTGGGTTCACCGTGGCGCGGGACGAGAAGGACGGTTCGCTCCGTGTCGGGCGCGAGGACCTTCACCTTCAGGTGGGAACCAGGGCCGGGGCCGAGCACCCGCACCTCGACGGGGGTGCCGACCGGCAGGTCGTCGCCCGTGGGATCGGTGCTGCCGGAGGCGTGGGCGGCGGAGGCATGGGTGGAATCGCCGGGGTCCGTCCCGTTCTCCGGCCGGGCGGCCATGGGCGTCAAGTAGGCGTAGGCGGAGGTGACTTCGCCGTCCGTGCCGTCGGCCGGTGTGCCGAGTTCGCCCGGCAGCGGTGTCGTGTGGAGCACCGTCAGCGTCTGGGTGCTGCGGGACAGGGCGACGTACAGCCGGCGCGGTCCGGCGGGACCCCGCTCGGCGATGGCCGCCGGCTCCAGCACCAGGACATGGTCGAACTCCATGCCCTTGGCCTGGGCGGCGGGGAGCACGGACACGGTCCGCAAGGTCTCCTCGGTCATGCCGTCCACGAGGCCGACGCGCCGACGGACCTCCTCCAGCCAGTCGGAGTCGTCGGGCACGATGACGGCGATCGACCGCGGGGACCGGCCGTCGTTCGTGCCCGCGAGACGTGCCGTGCGGGTCGCCGCGTCGTCCAGCAGCTCCCAGGGAGTCGTGGGGACCAGCCGCACGGCCCCGTCGCCGGCCCGTCGTACGGCCGTCGGGTAGGGCAGGGACGGGGCGATGGCCCGGGCCAGCGGCGCCACGAAATCCATGATCTCCGCGGGGACCCGGTAGCTGGTGTTCAGCTCGGCCACGCGCCAGTCACCCTGCGCGGACAGAATTCCGCCCAGCTGTTTCCAACTGGTGTAGGAATGCGGTCCGGTGGCCTGGGCCAGATCGCCGAGCACGGTCATCGAGCCGGTCGGACACCGTCTGCGCAGGGACCTCGCCTGCATCGGGGTGAGGTCCTGCGCCTCGTCGACCACGATGTGCCGGTACCTCCGCGGACTCTCGCCCGCGATGAGGAAGCGCAGCTCTTCGAGGCACACCAAGTCGTCCGTCGTCCACGGCTCTTCGGCGGCGCTTTCGGCCTTCCGCCTCTGCAGGGAGGCCTGTTCACCCGGGTCGAGGATCCCGTCGGCGCACTCACGCAGTCTGGTGGGGGAGTTGAGCAGGCCGCGCAGTGCCACCTCGGGGCTCAGCGCGGGCCAGACCCGGTCGACGAGGGTGGTGACCTGCCGGTTGCGCTCCAGGTCGCGGCGCACGGTCGCGTCCCTGCCGCGGTGCGGGGCGACGCCGGCGAGTTCGCCCAGCAGCCGGTCCACCAGCAGGGTGCGGAACCGGTCCCTGCGCGCCCGGTAGCCCTCGGTTCCCTCCCGGGCGTCCTGGAGGAGTCCGAGCACCTCCGAGCGCGGCAGACGCAGGGAGGTGCCGCCCACGACAACGACGAAGGCCGGTTCGTCCTGGGCGTGGGAGGGGGCGGAGACGACGGTGTCGATGGCCTCGGGCCGGCACTCGCTCTCCACCCGCCTGCGCAGGACGGCCGCCATCCGTTCGTCGGACTTCACCAGCCGCGCGGTGGGGGAGTCCGAGCCCCGGACCTCCCCTTCCCAGAGACGGCCGAGCTGTACGGCGGTGACGTTCCGGGTGCCGAGGGTGGGCAGGACGCGCCCCACGTACTCCAGGAAGTTCTGGTGCGGGCCCACGACCAGGATGTCCTGGGCACGGAAGTGATCGTTGTTGACGAGCCAGGTCACGCGGTGCAGGCCGACCGCGGACTTTCCGGTGCCGGGCCCGCCCTGGATGACGAGGATGTCCGCCGGGGAACCGGTGACCAGCGCCAGCTGGTCGCGTCTGATCGTCTCGACGATGTCGCGCATCCGGCCGCTGCGCGACCGGCGCAGCTCCCGCAGGAGGAACTCGTCGACCGGCTGCGGCTTTTGACGCCGTCGGCCGGTGGCCTGCCGCTGTGCCGGGACGACGGCACGCGGCCGTGCGTGGCGGCCTCCGGCGGGCGGGGCGGTGGCGCTTTCCGCCTCCGCCGGGGCTTCCTCCGGGGCTTCTCCCGAAGATTCCTCCGGGGCTTCTCCCGAGGATTCCTCCGGGGATCCTCCCGGGGAGTCTTCCGGGACTTCCTCGCCATCGCCGGAGCGAGGGATTTCCGGGACGTCAGGGACGTCGGGTATCTCGGCGGCTTCGGGGAGGTACGGGGCTTCGAGCGGAGCGGGCTCGTCCACGAAACGCGGCGGCAGGCCGGCTTCCTGCCCGGGCTCCGGCGAGCCGGGGTACGGTCCCGCGCCCGGGGTGATCTCGTCCAGGAAGTCCTCGACCCGGCGCCCGGCGCACCGTAACCGGCGCCGCAGGAGCACCTCGCCCGGCGTCTCCGGCCGGGCGTTGTGCCAGCTCACGGCGATCGGGTTCGTCCAGGAGACCACGACCTGATCGCGGGTCTCCGTGTCGAAGACATGGCGTCGTCCGACATAGAACGTCTCCGGCTCGGCGTCGCCCGCCTCCTGGACGTCGACACGGCTGATGACCAGGGCCTCGCCCCCGAGACCGCCGTACTCCTCCGCCGCGCTCACCGCCTTCTCGCGGACCGCGATGCCGTCCTTGCCGCTCGCGGAAGCCGTGGCCGCCGACGGCGACGTCATCTCCGCGAGCCTGGCTTCGTAGCAGTCGTAGGCGCGATCGACGGCCTTCTGCTCGATGGCGATGACCGTGTCCCGTGGTGTCGTGCTCACGTGTGTCCCCTCCTGGCGACGCCCCTCGCGCCGCCGCGGGCCAGAGCCCGCCTCCCCTGTCCCAGAGGTAGCAGAGTTCGTCGGTCAGACCACGGTCAATCAGACAACAGCACCATAATCGTGCAGATTTCGGTCGGACCCGGACGCATCCGATCCTCGCGTGTACGTCTTCGTGCGACGGGCCGAGCCGGAGGGGCGCGGGCCGGGTCACGTGGCCGAGGAAGGGAGAAGGGCCCCGTCGCGGCGACGGGGCCCTTCCGGACGTACGTAGGTGATCAGCCGCACTGGCAGGGATTGCCCGACTGGCAGCCGCAGCCGCAGCCTGAGCCGCAGCCGCAGGCGCCGAACAAAGGGAGGTTCTTGATCTCGGCGGGCTGTTGGGTGTCGCGGTCCTGGGTCGGGTCGGGCGTGCTGGGGGATTCGGCCATGGGTCCCTCCTTCAGGCACGGAGGCGTCGGCGCACACCGCGCCGCACGGCTCCTGTCGCCCATCACATGCCCAGTCGGGCGGGCGCATCAACGGCGCACTGAGGCGTCCTACGCGCCCGGGGTGCGAATTCCGCGCGGGGCGGGCCGGAACCAGGTCACGCAGCCCCGCCCGCGAGCCGCCCCTGCCCGAGGGCCGACTCGGGCGGGCCGTCCCGCGGTCTTGGCCCGCAGGGGAAGCCGGTCCCGCCGACCCAGCCCACCGGGACGGACCTGCCCGCCGCCCCATGTCCGTCGGGGACGACACTCCCGGCGTCCATGCCCGCCGCCCCTCACGGTGACGACTGCCCCGGACCGCCCCCGGGAACGCGGCCGGGCCCGGCCATTCCCTGGGGGGAGCGGCTGGGCCCGTCGGCTTCACGAGTACGGAAGGGGCGCCCGCCCAAGGCAGGCCGGTCGCCGGCCGCTTCCCGGGAGGTCACGCGTCCCACGCTCGGTGCCCGACAGGACTGGGCACCACGGGGTCCGCGCCCGGTGAGGCTGGGCCCCCGCGGCCGGTGCACGGCGAGGCTGGGTACCACCGTGTCCGTGCCCGGTGAGGCTGGGCACTTCCCGGTCCGTGCCCGGTGTGCTGGGCGCCCCGCCGCCGGTGCACGGCGAGACGGGGCGTCCCACGCTCGGTGCCCGACAGGACTGGGCACCACGGTGTCCGTGCCTGGTGAGGCTAGGCCCCCGCGGCCGGTGCACGGCGACGCTGGGCACCACTGTGTCCGCGCCCGGTGAGGCTGGCCCCCGCGGCCGGTGCACGGCGAGGCTGGGCACCACCGTGTCCGTGCCCGGTGAGGCTGAGCCTCCCGCGGCCAATGCCCGGCAGGGCTGAGCCCCTCCGTGTCCGTGCCCGGTGAGGCTGGGCCTCTTGCGGGCCGGTGCCCGGTGAGGCTGGGCGCCCTTCCGGTTTCCGGCCGGCAAGGGCTCCGCCCCCGGTTTCCGCCCGGCAAGGGCTACGCGCCCTCCACCCCCGTGACCGGCTGGATGTCCGACTGCAGCTCGTCGGCGTGTTCGCCGGTGACCAGGTAGACGACGCGCTTGGCGACCGAGACGGCGTGGTCGGCGAAGCGCTCGTAGTAGCGGCCGAGGAGGGTGACGTCGACGGCGGTCTCGATGCCGTGCTTCCACTTGTCGTCCAGCAGGTGCTGGAAGAGCGTGCGGTGCAGGAGGTCCATCTCGTCGTCGTCCTGTTCCAGCTGCATCGCCAGGTCGACGTCCTTGGTGATGATGACCTCGGCCGCCTTGGCCATCAGGCGCTGGGCGAGCTGGCCCATCTCCAGGATCGTGGCGTGCAGGTCGTGCGGGATGGCGCGGTCGGGGAAACGGAGCCGGGCCAGCTTGGCCACGTGCTGGGCCAGGTCGCCGGAGCGCTCCAGGTCGGCGGACATCCGCAGCGAGGTGACGACGATACGGAGGTCCGTCGCCACCGGCTGCTGGCGTGCCAGCAGGGCTATCGCGCGGGCCTCCAGCTCGTGCTGGAGGTCGTCGACCCTCTGGTCGGCGGCGATCACGCTCTCGGCCAGCTTCAGGTCGGAATCGAGTATGGCCGTCGTGGCGCGCCCGATCGCCGACCCGACGAGCCGGGCCATCTCGACCAGGCCGTCGCCGATCGAGTCAAGTTCCTCGTGATACGCGTCACGCATGTGGTCGTCCCTCTCGTACGTCAGCTTCGGGGGTCCGGGGTCCGGGACCGTGCTGTTCCGGCCACCGCCCGGCGGCCGGAGGGACCCGAGAACCCCACGCTCCCACGTTCGGACCCGTACGCGTCCGTTTCCGGCACCTCAAGTGAATCAACACTGGCTCCTGGGTGAACTCTGGGCGACGAGTGTTCGAGCTCGCACCCGGATGGCTGTGGCCGGGAGCGACGGCATGCCTAACCTGGGTGCATGGACGTGAACGCGGCGGTCGCCGCAGCGGCAGCGATCGCCGGAGTACTGACCGGTGTCATCGCCATGCTGGCGTTCCGTTGGAGCGAGCGCGACCAGAAACGCCCGACCCGCACTTCTCTGCACACGGACGCGGTCCTTCCGCCCGGTGTCGACACCGTGCTGTCGGTTCTCAGGTCCTCGGCAGTCGTACTCGACGAAGCGGACGCCGTGGTCAAAGCCAGCTCGGCGGCTTATGCCCTCGGACTGGTGCGCGGCGGAAAACTCGCCGTCGAACCGATGATCAACATGGCGCGTGACACCCGTCGTGACGGGGAGATACGTCAGGTGGAGCTGGACCTGCCCAGAAGGGGCACGGGGAGGGGTGAGGCCCTCGCGGTCTCCGCGCGGGTGGCTCCCCTCGGATCGCGCCTGGTCCTCCTTCTCGTCGAGGACCTGACGGAGGCACGCCGCATCGAAGCGGTGCGGCGGGACTTCGTCGCGAACGTGAGCCATGAACTGAAGACTCCCGTCGGAGCGCTCTCCCTGCTCTCCGAGGCCGTCATGGACGCCTCGGACGACCCGGAGGCCGTCGAGCGGTTCGCCGGACGCATGCAGATAGAGGCCACCCGGCTCACCAACCTCGTCCAGGAGCTCATCGACCTGTCGAGGGTGCAGAACGACGACCCACTGGAGGACGCCGAGCCGGTCCGGGTCGACGAGCTGGTCGCCGAGGCGATCGACCGCTGCCGCCACCAGGCCGGCACGAAGCAGATCACCATGGCCGCCGGCGGCACCGCCGACCTGAGCCTGTGGGGGAACCGGGGCCAGCTCGCCGCGGCCCTCGGCAACCTCGTCGAGAACGCCGTCAACTACTCGCCCGCCCGCACCCGCGTCGGGATAGCCGCCCGCCGGGTGACGGCACCTGGTGGGGAACACATCGAGATCGCCGTGACCGACCAGGGCATCGGCATCTCGGACAAGGACAAGGAGCGCATCTTCGAGCGCTTCTACCGTGTCGATCCGGCCCGCTCCCGTGCCACCGGCGGTACGGGCCTCGGGCTGGCGATCGTCAAGCACGTGGCCGCCTCGCACGGCGGGGAGGTCACGGTGTGGAGCTCCGAGGGTCAGGGCTCCACGTTCACCCTGCGGCTGCCGGAGGCGACCGCGGCCCGCGACCGCGTCACCGATCACCACATGCCCGGACTCGACGAAGAGGACGAGACCGGGCAGCCCGACGGGACGACCACCGTCACATCCCCGTACGAACCGCTTCCTGCCCCGGAGGTCCTTCCGTGACCCGTGTGCTCGTCGTCGAGGACGAGGAGTCCTTCTCCGACGCCCTGTCGTACATGCTCCGCAAGGAGGGCTTCGAGGTCGCCATCGCGACCACCGGGCCCGACGGACTCGACGAGTTCGAGCGCAACGGCGCCGACCTCGTCCTCCTCGACCTGATGCTGCCGGGCCTGCCCGGCACCGAGGTCTGCCGTCAGCTGCGCGGCCGCTCCAACGTCCCGGTGATCATGGTCACCGCCAAGGACAGCGAGATCGACAAGGTGGTCGGACTCGAAATAGGAGCCGACGACTATGTCACCAAGCCCTTCTCCTCGCGTGAGCTGGTCGCCCGCATCCGGGCCGTCCTGCGCCGCCGCGGGGAGCCGGAGGAGGTGGCTCCCGCCGCCCTGGAGGCCGGTCCGGTCCGGATGGACGTCGACCGTCACGTGGTCACCGTCTCCGGCGGCAAGGTCGACCTCCCGCTGAAGGAGTTCGACCTCCTGGAGATGCTGCTGCGCAACGCGGGCCGCGTGCTGACCCGCATGCAGCTCATCGACCGGGTCTGGGGTGCCGACTACGTCGGTGACACCAAGACCCTCGACGTCCACGTCAAGCGCCTGCGGGCGAAGATCGAGCCGGACCCGGGCGCGCCGCGGTACCTGGTGACGGTTCGCGGTCTCGGTTACAAGTTCGAGCCGTAGACCGGCCTCGTCCCCAGCGGCACGGCACGGCGGTACGGCGGTACGGCACGGCGGTACGCCGAAGGGCGGGACCCCTCTCCGGGGGTCCCGCCCTTCGGCGTACCGGACTGCTGTGCGCGCGTACGGCCGCGTGACGGGTGCCGGACGCGTGACGGACCGTGTGCCGGCCTCTGTCTAGCGCGCCTTCGGCGTCACTGGCCGGCGGACGCCGACGCCGTGGCCGTCGTGCTCGACGACTCGGTCGTGCCGGGCTCGCCCGACGCGGACTCGGACGCGGACGGGGAGCCCGTGGCCGACTCGGACGGCGAGGTGGCCGGGGCCGAGGAGGTCGCCGGCGCCGAGGGGATGTCGCTCGGGCCCCACTTGGAGAAGTAGCTCTCGGCCGGGACGACGAAGGCGCTCAGGCTCACGGCACCGGTCTCGCTGAAGGAGAAGGTGACCTTCTGGACGCTGCCGTTCAGGACGGTCTCGGAGGGGCTGGACAGCGCCGCGGAGGCGTTGCCCTTGCCGCCGATGACGACCGAGCCGCCGGCCGGGACGGTCAGCTTGCCCTGGCCCTCGGCGGGCGTGATCTGGGCGGAGCCCTCACCCTCGACGCTGATCGAGTCCAGGGTCTGCTCGGTGGTGCCGTTGTTGAACAGCGTCGCGGAGATCACCGCCGGACCGGTGGCCTTCACATCGGGCTGGGTGATGACGAGCGCGTTCTGGACCTTGATGACGCCCACGGAGGTGGCCGCGTTGTCCGGCTTGACCTCCAGCGTCTGGGCGTCGCTGCCGGCGCCACACGCGGCGAGCGAGGCGATCGAGAACGCGATGACGGCGGCGGCGAGAGTGCCGCGTCGAAGGCTGCTGCTCACGGCGGCGCAACTCCTTGAACGTGGGCGAAGCAGGGCGACCTCTGTGTAAAGCCGCCCTAAGGGTCTGTCAGCGGCCTTAGGTTACCGATCCGTTCCCGCCCGACCGCACCCGACCCTCCCCAAGCCGCCGACTTTGCTCGCCGGAGAGGGAAGAGGGAGGGGAGAGGGAGGGAGGAGGGGGTGCGCTCGGGGCCGTCCGGTGCAGGGCGGCGGGCATGCGCACGCGTCCCGGGTGGCGGTCATGCGCCCGCGGGCTCCATTGCGCCGTGTGTGCGCCCCGCCGGACACGATCCGCCCCATCGGCGTGTCCGCTACTTTGACCCGCGTCCCGTCCGCCATTCACATAACTTCCGCAGTCTTAGGCCTGCGCATTTCATGGAATGAATGCCCGGCTCTCCGAAAAAGGATCACGGTGTCATCGAGGGCCGTTGAGTACGTGATCATCGAACGTCTTGATCAATTCCGGATTCGGCTCGTACTCGGCTCCGCCCGTCGAACGGAGTAGCGGAACTCGCGCTCTTGGAGCAGGACAAAACGGGATGTTCGGACCCTGGTGACGGGCTCCGGGTGTGTGTAACGTACGCGTTTCGCTCCGCATGGACAGCCGCTCCCACCTGCGAATACCCTCTTCCGCTCGCCCCTCGCAGCACGTTCCTGTTGCGGTTGTCAAGCCCCGAGATATGCCCTGACCTGCGAAAACGCCATTCAGAAGACGCCGTTTCCGTGTTACTCTGGATAGCCACGGAAGGGGTACCTGTCACATGACGTTCAAGGTTGGCGACACCGTGGTCTATCCCCATCACGGGGCCGCGCTGATCGAGGCCATCGAAACTCGCCAGATCAAAGGCGTGGACAAGACCTACTTGGTGCTGAAGGTCGCCCAGGGTGACCTGACGGTACGTGTGCCAGCGGACAATGCGGAGTTCGTCGGCGTACGTGATGTGGTCGGTCAGGACGGGCTGGACCGGGTCTTCGAGGTGCTGCGCGCGCCGTACGCCGAGGAGCCCACGAACTGGTCGCGTCGCTACAAGGCAAATCTGGAGAAGCTCGCCTCCGGCGATGTCATCAAGGTCGCGGAAGTCGTGCGTGACCTGTGGCGTCGTGAGCGCGAGCGCGGACTCTCCGCAGGTGAGAAGCGCATGCTCGCCAAGGCCCGCCAGATTCTGGTGAGCGAGCTCGCCCTCGCGGAGAACACCAACGAGGACAAGGCCGAGGCCCTGCTCGACGAGGTTCTCGCGTCCTGACGCCGGCTCAGTCGCCGAGACGCGAGCCGTCTTGACGTACGCCCAAGCCCGCGCACAAGCGCAATGAAATGCCGCGGTGCCCGATGACGCAATTGCCAAATTGCTGTCGCCGGGCGCTGCGGCATGTTCGTACCCGCACCCATTCGGTCAACCGGACGTTCACCCGGCATCGGCTTTCCCGCGGTATACCGGCGTAACCGATACTTGGGATACCGACCCGGGCGGTCGACTTGACCGGATGTCACGGAAGGGTCCGGTCAGGGCGTCGCGCCCGGTGCTCCCCCGGCTCTCCGAGCAGGGGGTACCCCCAGGCCATACCCATCCCGGTCGAGCACACAAACCTGACAGGAACCGATGTCTGACGTTTCGCTCCCTTCGCCGCCGGAGGCCCGCACCGCCGCCGTGATCCCGGCCGCCGGACGAGGTGTGCGCCTCGGTCCGGGTGCCCCGAAGGCGCTCCGCGCGCTGAACGGCACGCCCATGCTCATCCACGCCGTCCGCGCGATGGCCGCATCGCGCGCCGTCTCCCTGGTCGTCGTCGTGGCTCCGCCGGACGGCACGGCCGAGGTCAAGACGCTGCTCGACGCGCACGCGCTGCCCGAGCGCACCGACTTCGTCGTCGTCCCGGGCGGTGACAGCCGCCAGGAGTCCGTGAAGTACGGCCTCGACGCGCTGCCGCCCGGCATCGACATCGTCCTGGTGCACGACGCGGCCCGGCCGCTCGTCCCCGTGGACACCGTGGACGCCGTCATCGAGGCCGTACGGGACGGCGCTCCCGCCGTCGTACCGGCGCTGCCGCTCGCCGACACGGTCAAGGAGGTCGAGCCCGCGGCCGTCGCCGGGGAGCCCGAGCCGGTCGTGGCCACGCCCGAACGCGCGCGGCTGCGTGCCGTGCAGACGCCCCAGGGCTTCGACCGCGAGACGCTGCTGCGGGCCCACGAGACCGTCACCGACGACGTGACCGACGACGCGAGCATGGCCGAGCAGTTGGGCGTGCGGGTCGTTGTCGTGCCGGGGCACGAGGAGGCGTTCAAGGTGACGCGTCCGCTGGATCTGGTGCTGGCGGAGGCGGTTCTCGCACGGCGGAGGCTCAACGATGGGTTCTGAGACACCGGAGCCGACGGCCGGACCGGGGCATGGCCGGCTCCCCGTCCAGGGCCTGGTGCTCCCGCTGGTCGGGATCGGCACCGACATCCACGCCTTCGAGGAAGGCCGGGAGCTGTGGTGCGCCGGCCTGAAGTGGGAGGGGGAGGGGCCCGGACTCGCCGGGCACTCCGACGCGGACGTCGTCGCGCACGCCGCGTGCAACGCGCTCTTCTCGGCCGCGGGCCTCGGTGACCTCGGGGCCCACTTCGGCACCGGACGCCCGGAGTGGTCCGGGGCGCCCGGGGTCGTACTGCTGACGGAGACGGCGCGGATCGTCCGCGAGGCCGGCTTCGTCGTCGGCAATGTCGCGGTCCAGGTCGTCGGACCCCGTCCGAAGATCGGCAAGCGGCGGGACGAGGCCCAGAAGATCCTGTCGGACGCGGTGGGGGCGCCGGTGTCGGTGTCGGGTGCCACGACGGACGGGCTCGGGTTCCCGGGCCGCGACGAGGGTCTGATGGCGGTCGCCACGGCACTGGTCGTGCGGGCGGACTGAGAGCAGCGGCCGTCCGGGCGGAGCGGGGGCACCGGCCTTCCCGGCGCGGCGGGACCGCCGCGCCCGGGGCGGTTGACACCGCGGTGCGGGCGGAGCGGGAGCAGCGGCTGTCCGGGTGCGCCGGGCAGAGCCTTCCGTGGCGGGTGATACCGCCGTCCGGGTGGTCCGGGACCGGGGCAGGAACTGCCCCGACGCTCCCTGGTCCGCCCGCCGTTCGCCCGAAAGGTCCGTCCCGGGACGCCCGGCGGGCGGCGAGGTCCCTCCGTATGTCACGAATACGTGGCCTTGCCGCGGAAAGGGGCGCGGGGCACTGCCCGGGGCCCACTACCCTGGAGTGGTGACTATTCGCCTGTACGACACCAGCGCCCGGCAGATCCGTGACTTCACCCCGCTAGTGCCGGGTTGTGTCTCGATCTACCTCTGTGGCGCGACCGTGCAGGCCGCACCGCACATCGGGCACATCCGCTCGGGCCTCAACTTCGACATCATGCGCCGCTGGTTCGCGTACCGCGGCTATGACGTGACGTTCATCAGGAACGTCACGGACATCGACGACAAGATCATCAAGAAGTCGGCCGAGCAGGGCCGCCCCTGGTGGTCCATCGGTTACGACAACGAGCGTGCCTTCAACGACGGTTACGACGCGCTCGGCTGCCTCCCGCCCACGTACGAACCCCGTGCCACCGGCCACATCCCCGAGATGATCGAGATGATGCGCGGGCTCATCGAGCGCGGTCACGCGTACGCGGCCGACGGGAACGTCTACTTCGACGTGCGGTCGTTCGAGGGCTATCTCCAGCTCTCCAACCAGGAGCTCGACAACCTGCTCCAGCCGTCCGGCGAGGGGGAGACGGGCAAGCGCGACCCGCGTGACTTCGCCATGTGGAAGGCCGTGAAGCCGGGCGAGCCCAGCTGGGAGACGCCCTGGGGCCGCGGCCGTCCGGGCTGGCACCTGGAGTGCTCGGCCATGGCCCACAAGTACCTGGGCATCGCCTTCGACATCCACGGCGGCGGGATCGACCTGATCTTCCCGCACCACGAGAACGAGATCGCCCAGGCCAAGGCTTTCGGGGACGAGTTCGCGAAGTACTGGGTGCACAACGCCTGGGTCACCCTCAAGGGCGACAAGATGTCGAAGTCCCTCGGGAACTCGGTCCTCGTGTCCACGATGACCAAGGCGTGGCGTCCCATCGTGCTGCGCTACTACCTCGGCACCCCGCACTACCGCTCCATGATCGAGTACAGCGAGGAAGCCCTGCGCGACGCCGAGTCGGCGTTCGCGCGCATCGAGGGCTTCGTGCAGCGGGTGGTCGAGAAGGCGGGGGGCGTCGTCGAGCCGTCCGCCGAGGTGCCGCCCGCGTTCGCCGAGGCGATGGACGACGACCTGGGTGTCCCGCAGGCGCTCGCCATCGTGCACACGACGGTCCGCCAGGGGAACTCCGCCCTGGCCGCCGACGACAAGGAAGCCGCCGTCGCCCGCCTCGCCGAGGTACGGGCCATGCTCGGCGTCCTCGGACTCGACCCGCTCGACCCGCAGTGGGCCGAGGAGGGCGACCGCGGCGACGATCTGCACGGTGTCGTCGACACCCTCGTCCACCTGGTCCTCGACCAGCGCGAGGCCGCCCGCGCCCGCAAGGACTGGGCCGCCGCGGACGCCATCCGCGACCAGCTCAACCAGTCCGGCCTGGTCGTCGAGGACGGCCCGCAGGGGCCGCGCTGGACGCTCGGACCGCGCTGACGGCCCGCTCCGGCGCCCCCGGCCGACCCCGGTCGGCCTTGATCGATTGTGCCGCCCGGACCTCCGGGCGGCACACTTCATATACGTACGCACGCACGTCTCAAACAGACAGGTAGGTCATGGCTGCTAACAACCGCCGCATGTCCGGCAAGAAGGGCGCGCAGGTCGGCAGTGGCGGCCAGCGACGCCGGGGCCTGGAAGGCAAGGGTCCGACCCCGCCCGCCGAGGCGCGCAAGGGTCACAAGAAGAACCGCGTCGCCAACGCCAAGGCGAAGCAGATCGTCCGCCGCCCCGCCCACCCCAAGGGCCGCGGCGGCAAGGGCACGTCCGAGATGGTCGTCGGCCGCAACTCCGTCGTTGAGGCGCTGCGCGAGGGCGTCCCCGCGATGACGCTGTACGTGCAGCAGTTCATCGACAACGACGAGCGGGTCCGCGAGGCGCTCCAGCTCGTCGCCGAACGCGGCGGCATCCACCTGATGGAGGCCCCGCGTCCCGAGCTGGACCGCATGACCAACGGGCTCAACCACCAGGGCCTCGTCCTCCAGGTCCCGCCGTACGAGTACGCGCACCCCGAGGACCTCGCCGCCGCCGCGTACGACGAGGGCCAGGACCCGCTGATCGTCGCCCTCGACGGTGTGACCGACCCGCGCAACCTCGGAGCGGTCGTCCGTTCCGCCTCCGCCTTCGGCGGCCACGGCGTCGTCGTGCCCGAGCGGCGTGCGGCCGGCATGACCGCCGGTGCCTGGAAGACGTCGGCCGGTGCCGCCGCCCGTACGCCCGTCGCGCGCGCCGCCAACCTGACGCGGGCCCTGGAGTCGTACAAGAAGGCCGGCCTCGTGGTGGTCGGCCTGGCCGCGGACGGCGAGGTCGAGGTCGGTGAGCTGGAGGCGCTGGGCGGCCCCGTCGTCATCGTCGTCGGCAGCGAGGGCAAGGGCCTGTCCCGACTCGTCGGCGAGACCTGCGACTTCCGGGTGCGGATCCCGATGCCCGGTGGCGCCGAGTCGCTGAACGCCGGTGTGGCGGCGGGAGTTGTGCTGTACGAGGCCGCGCGCCGCCGCGCCTGACCCGGCGTACGGGCGGTCATCCTCGTGGTGTGACCGGGGTGTTCGGAACGATCTTGACGCGGTCCGGACAGTCGGCGTGGTCAAAGCAGTGTCCTAACCACACGTCACTCGGTTAGATGAGTGTGGACACCAGAACACCCCGCACACCCACGGGGGACCGCTCGTCGGGATTCGACGACGTTCCCGCGCTGAGCATGGTGAAGGTGCCGAGCGATCCGGCGCAGGTCATCGTCAACCATGCGAGCTTCCGCGTCCAGTTGGCGGGTGCGTCACGGGGCCAGTCCCCGCGCATCGCGCGGCACTCGGGCTCTCCCGGCGCCGGTGCGCCGGGCCGACCGGGCGGGGCCGGTCCGGCCGGCGGGTCCCGCCGCCGTGCGCCCGTCGTCTGGAGCGGGAAGTCCGCGCCGGACGACACCGGCGCCCACCGCCTGCTCCAGGCCGTACGGACCGCGGGCATGACCCACGGCTCCACCGGGCCGACGGGTGACGCCGGTTCGACCCGGGTCATCCCGCGCGTCGGTGAACAGCCGGGCTACGCGGGCGACCTGACCGTCGACACGGTCGAGACGCCCCTCGTCGGCGGCCAGCGCGCCCCCTTCGGCGAAGAGCAGCGACTGCTGCCCCGGATGCGCAATGCGGGCAGCGCCTACGACGAACCGCGGTACGGCGGTCCGCCCTACGGCGAACACGCCTACACGGACGCCGACTTCGGGGACGAAGACGGCTACGAGGACGACGGCTACGACACGGCCGCGGGCGATGCCCCCGGCAGGCGGCGCGGCTCCGACTCGGTCCGGCACGCCTATCACCCCGGGCGCCGGATGAACCTGGGCGTCGTGCTGCTCCCGCTGCGCGTCTTCCTCGGATTCATCTCCGTCTACGCCGGCATGGGCAAGCTCTGCGACCCCGTCTACTTCGACGGCGGCAAGCGCGGCTCCATGACGAAGTGGCTCAACACGCTGCACCCGTGGGAAGTCGCCGAGCCGCTGCGGCAGTTCGCGCTCCACCACCCCGTCGGCTCCGGACTCGTCATCGCCTTCTTCCAGGTCATCGTCGGCGTTCTGACCGTCCTCGGGCTGTGGCAGCGGGTGGCGGCCGTCGTCGGCGCGACGCTGTCGGCGGCGCTCATCGTCACCGTCAGCTGGAAGACGGTGCCCGTGTACGACACGCCCGACATCATCTACCTCGCCGCCTGGTCCCCGCTGATCATCGCGGGTGCCCCGGTCTACTCCGCCGACGGACGGCTCTCCAGCGAGGCCTGGCGCACGCTCGGGCCGCGCGCCGACATCTGGGACCTGCGTGCCCGCGTGCTGCGGCGCGGCGCGCTGCTCACGGCCGTCGCGGTCGGACTGACGCTGCTCATCGGTTCGCTCCTCGGCGGCGCCGTCCGCGACTCCAGCCGGATCGTGGTCCCCGGTCCCGGCGAGGCCCCGCGCAACGAACTGCCCGGTTCCCCGCTCCCCGAGACGCCCGGCGAACGGCACCGGAAAGCCACCCCCTCGGCCTCGAAGGCGCCCACCCGGAGCAGCTCCGCGACCCCGTCGCACACGGCGGGCACGCCGGGTGCGACCCAGGAGACCAGCCCCTCCGGCAGCGCGCAGCAGCAGCCCAGCCAGACCCAGGGCAGCGGTCAGGCCCCGCCCCAGCAGTCCTCGCCGGTCGGCGAGGCCCCGAGCACCAGCGCGGGCCCCTCCAGCAGCGGCGGCTCGTCGACCGGCGGCAGTGGCGGAAGTGGCGGCACCGGCAGTGCCGGAGGCACGGGCACCGGGAGCGGCACCTCCACCGGCGGCAGCTCGTCCACCGGTCAGCCGGGCCTGGTGGGCGGCCTGCTGGGCTGACGTCTCACCGAGGCGCGCCGGCCCGCCAGGCCGGGCGCGACGACGGCAGGGCCCCGCACACGGATGTGCGGGGCCCTGCCGTCGTGTCGTCGCGCGCCCGCGGTCCCGCTCTCGCAGAGCCTCGGCTGTCCGGCCGTGCCCCTCGGAGGACCTCGGCTGTCTGTCCCCGTGCCCCTCGTATGGCCTGGGGGTGGGCCGCCCGTGGCTCGCGTAGGGCCGTGCGGGCGTCTCTAGCGGCCCAGGGCCGCGAGTTCCTTCGCCGCCTCCGTGAGGTCCTTGGCGGTGTCGATGGCGCGCCAGTAGGCGCCCTGCGGGATCGGGAAGCCGGACAGCCGGCGTTCACGGGCCAGGCGCGGGAACGTGGTGCGCTCGTGGTCGCCGCGCTCGGGGAGCATGTCGGTGAACTCGGGCGAGAAGACGTAGACGCCCGCGTTGATCTCGAAGGTGGAGGGCGGGGCCTCGATGAAGTCCGTGATGTGACCGAAGCCGTCCGTCTTGACGGCGCCCCACGGGATGCGCGGACGGGCCAGCGCGAGCGTGGCGACGGCGTCGCGCTCGGCGTGGAAGTCCGCCATGTCGCGCAGCGAGAAACGGGTCCAGATGTCACCGTTCGTCGCGTACCAGGGCAGGTCGGGGTGCGGCAGATGCGCGGCGGCGTACTTGAGGCCGCCGCCGCGGCCGAGGGGCTCCGTCTCGACGACCGTCGTGACGTTGAGCGGGAGGTCGGCCGAGTCCAGCCACTTCTGGAGGACGTCGGCGAGGTGACCGCAGGAGACGACGACGTCGGTCACGCCTTCCTCGGCGAGCCAGGTGAGCTGGTGGCCGATGATCGGTGTCCCGGTGCCGGGGATCTCGACCATCGGCTTGGGCCGGTCGTCGGTGTAGGGACGCAGCCGGGAACCCTGGCCGCCGGCCAGGACGACGGCTTGAACGGGGCGCGACGCGGCGTTCGGATCGGTCATGTTCGAACTGTACGTGGCGCCCCGCACGCGGTTCCCCGCGGCAACCGTTCCTTAACCGGCTGTTACCGCGGTCGGCCGTGAAGGGCCGTACCCCTCGGAGGGAACGGGGAACTGTGGTCTCCGAGGGGAACCGGGCCGGGTGCGGTGACCTCAGGAGCGGGCCGCGACCCCCGAGGCGAACGCCGTGTCGCACACGGGCCGGGCGTAGGACTGGGCACGCGTCGGCCCGTACGCGCGGACCGCGGCGTGGCCGAGGGCGCGGGCGATGGTGACGCAGTGCTTCGCGAGCGACGGCCGGCCGTTCACCGCCTCCTGGAGGTGGGTGAGGGCCACGCCCGGGTTCTTCTCCTGGAGTTCCAGGAGAAGCCTGTCGCGCAGGACGTCCTGCGGGGCGCGGGAGACGGCTCGCGTCGAGACCTCCTCGGAGGACGCGGTGAGCACCGAGCTCGCGGGGTTCCCCGACCAGTTGACTTGGGTGACCGCGAGAGTCCCGGAGAGCACCAGGACGACAGGCAGAACGAGGGCGAGGGTGCGGCCGATCTGGCGGGCGGGGCCACGGCCACGCCGGGGCCGCTGGTTAGTGGTGGAGTGCTTCACGCGAGTGAGGGTAGCGCGGGGTGATGATTTGGCGACATTTAGTCACCGGTTCGGGGGACGGAGAAATTGGCTTTTCTGGGTAGCGGGTTGACGCGCGGCTGCCGTGCGGCCGCCGCGCGGGGGTCGAAATGCCCGGTCTGTCGGGGTATTTGTCGACAACGAAGAGGGCCCCGCGGCCGGCCGCGGGGCCCTCTTCGTCAACGTGGGTGAATTCAACCCTTACAGGGGTGAGTGCTTTCGCCCGGATGACGCGGACGTCAGTCGGACAGGCGCTCGCCCGTCGAGGTGGAGAACACGTGGATCTCGCCCGGACGCGGCACGACGTGCAGCGTGGCGCCCTTGTCCGGGACCGAGCGGCCGCTGACGCGGACGACGAGGTCCGTGAGCTTGTCGTCGACCTTGGCGGAGCCGTAGACGTAGCCGTCGGCGCCGAGCTCCTCGACGACGTTCACGGAGACGGCGAGACCGGCCGGGGCGTCCTCGGTGTCCTTGGAGAGCGACTTGGCGGCCTCGCCGTTGTGCTCGACGACATCGAAGTGCTCGGGGCGGACGCCGACGGTGACCGTGCGGTCGCCCTTGTCGGCGGCGGCCTTGAGGGCCTCGCGGTTGACCGGGACGACGCTGTTGCCGAACTTCACGCCGCCGTCGGTGATCGGGACCTCGACCAGGTTCATGGCCGGGGAGCCGATGAAGCCGGCGACGAAGAGGTTGGCCGGGCGGTCGTACATGTTGCGCGGCGAGTCGACCTGCTGGAGCAGACCGTCCTTGAGCACGGCCACGCGGTCGCCCATGGTCATGGCCTCGACCTGGTCGTGGGTGACGTAGACCGTGGTGATGCCGAGACGGCGCTGGAGCGAGGCGATCTGCGTACGCGTGGAGACGCGGAGCTTGGCGTCGAGGTTCGACAGCGGCTCGTCCATGAGGAAGACCTGGGGCTCGCGCACGATGGCGCGGCCCATGGCGACGCGCTGGCGCTGACCGCCGGAGAGGGCCTTCGGCTTGCGGCCGAGGTACTCGGTGAGGTCGAGGATCTTCGCCGCGTCCTCGACCTTCTGGCGGATCTCGGCCTTGTTGACGCCGGCGATCTTGAGCGCGAAGCCCATGTTGTCGGCGACGGTCATGTGCGGGTACAGCGCGTAGTTCTGGAACACCATCGCGATGTCCCGGTCCTTGGGCGGCAGGTGCGTGACGTCGCGGTCGCCGATGTGGATCGAGCCGCCGTTGACGTCCTCGAGACCCGCGAGCATGCGCAGGGAGGTGGACTTTCCGCAGCCGGAGGGGCCGACGAGGACGAGGAACTCGCCGTCCGCGACGTCGAGCTCGAGCTGGTCGACGGCGGGCTTGTCGCCACCCGGGTAGATGCGGGTCGCCTTGTTGAACGAGACAGTGGCCATGGTGAGGGGCCCCCTTCACCGGCAGGAACGTGCCGGACGATCCGTTGTAAAGGTGGTGAACCACTACGGAAACGCCCATAGTGGTGTAGTCCACATGAGTGAACCGGGTCAGGACGCTACCTGGCGTTCATGTGTTCTGTCAGCACCCCGGGACCGGTGAAGTTCGCGGAAACTCCCGACGGCCCCCCGCGGCGACCTGGGTACACTGCACGGGCACGCACGCCCCACGCGCGCGGCATGCCTCCTTAGCTCAGATGGCCAGAGCAACGCACTTGTAATGCGTAGGTCGTCGGTTCGAATCCGACAGGGGGCTCTGCTTCAAGCCCAGCTCGGACGTCGTCCGAGCTGGGCTTTTGCGTTCAGCGGACGCGACGGCGGCGCCGGGCGCGGGTCGGGCGGCTGTCGGGGGTCTCGGTCTGCTGCGGGGTGACCGGGGGTGTTGGCTCGGCAGACCCGATCGAGCTGGCCGTTCGGGGCGCAGGGGCGTAGCGTTTTTAGGCAAGGCAGGGTGACCTTACCTATCGACACGGGGAGTGCCTCATGATCGGCGCCACCGTCACCTTCTCCTACACCGGCGACTTCGATCGCTCACGGATAACCAAGGTGGCCGAGGACGGCCGCGCCATGTTCGAAGGCATGCCAGGCGTGCGGTTCAAGTTCTTCACCTTCGACGAGAAGCATCAGCAGGCGGTCAACTTCTACGTCTGGGACTCGAAAGAGCAGGCGGAACAGTTCTTCTCCGATGAGCTGCGCGAGCGAGTGACCGGTCTCTACGGCGTCGCGCCAGTCGTCGAGTTCGTGGAGATCGCCGAGATCGTCGACAATTCGGCTCGGTAGCGGCGTGCTCGTTCACGCGTCCCAGTAGCGCGATGGCGCTGCCGCTTGCCTCTCAGCCGCGCTTTCCGAGGGTTTCCAGCGCGTCGTCCGTCAGCCGGTACACCGTCCACTCGTCCTGCGGGCGCGCGCCGAGCGACTCGTAGAAGTCGATCGCGGGCCGGTTCCAGTTCAGGACGGACCACTCCAGGCGCTGGTAGCCGCGCTCGACGCAGATCCGCGCGAGTTCCGTGAGCAGCGCCTTTCCGTGGCCGCCGCCACGTGCCGTCGGGCGTACGTACAGGTCCTCCAGGTAGACGCCGTGGACACCGCGCCACGTCGAGAAGTTCAGGAACCACAGGGAGAAGCCGACCGGCTCGCCCGTCACGTCGTCCTCCGCGATGTGCGCGTACGCGGCCGGATTCGTTCCGAACAGCGCCTCGCGCAGCTGCTCCGGCGTCGCCCGCGCCTCCTCCAGGGCCTTCTCGTACTCGGCGAGTTCACGGACCAGGGCGTGGATGACGGGGATGTCGTCGGGGGTAGCGGTACGGATCATGGGCCGAGAGTAGGCGTCCCCGCGGCCGCCCGCCCGGGGCGGGTCCGCCGTCGTGCCGGGCGCTCCGGTGACGTGGCCGGATCGTCCGGAATGTCGATCACGTCAGGGACACTGCGGGCATGGGTGAATCAGGCCATGCGGGGTGAGCGGTTCTTCCACAGGGTGTGGATGTACGTGCGCGGGGCGCCGGGCACGTACATCTGGCTGACGATTCTCTTCGTCACCACCGTGGCCCTGCACCACATGTCCCCGGATTTCGAAGAGGACTTCCTGCGGCAGCGCTCGACGAACATCCACGAACTGTCGAACAACCCGGTGCGGGTGCTGTTCGCGAGCGCGATGTGGATCGACGGCGGGCACTGGGTGCCGTACGCCGTTCTCTACACCGTCTTCCAGGCGCCCGCCGAACTCTGGCTGGGAACCGCCCGCTGGCTGGCGGTCAACGCGGCCGCGCACGTCCTGTCGACGCTGGTCAGCGAGGGTGCGCTGCTCTGGGCGATCAAGCACGGCGTGGCACCGCACTCCGCGGCCGACACCCTCGATGTCGGGGTGAGCTACGCGCTCGCGGGGGTGGTCGGCGTGCTCACCTACCGGATCGCCACGCCCTGGCGATACGCGTATCTGGCGGCCGTCCTGGCGGCGTACGGGATTCCCTTCATGATGGAGCGGACCTTCACCGATCTCGGGCATTTCACCTCCGTTCTCATCGGACTCGCCTGTTATCCGCTGACCAGAGGACGCGGAAAAGCACGGAATCCGAAGGAGACAGCCGGCACCCGGCGGAGTTAGCGTCCCGCCATGAGCAGCTCGGCGAGCAAGGTCGTGAACGGTGGCATCTCCTTCTGGTACGCGGACGACGGCCTGCCCGCACCCCGGGAGCCGTTGCCCGGCGACGCGACCGCCGACGTCGTCGTGGTCGGCGGCGGCTACACGGGACTGTGGACCGCGTACTACCTGAAGAAGGCGGCCCCCTCCCTGCGCGTCACCGTCCTGGAGCAGAAGTTCTGCGGCTACGGCGCCTCGGGGCGCAACGGCGGCTGGCTCTACAACGGCATCGCGGGCCGCGACCGGTACGCGAAGCTGCACGGCCGGGAGGCGGCCGTACGGCTCCAGCAGGCGATGAACGACACCGTGGACGAGGTCGTCAAGGTGGCCGCCGAAGAGGGCGTCGAGGCGGACATCCACCAGGGCGGCGTCCTCGAAGTGGCTTACACGCCCGCCCAGTTGGCTCGCCTCAAGGCCTTCCACGCGCACGAGCTGTCGTTCGGCGAGAAGGACCGCGAACTGTACGGCGCGAAGGAGACCGCCGAGCGGATCCGGGTCGCGGACGCGGTCGGCTCGGCCTGGACCCCGCACGGGGCCCGGCTGCACCCGGTGAAGCTGGTCAAGGGTCTCGCCGCCGCCGTGGAGGCGCTCGGCGTCACCATCCACGAGCAGACGCCGGTGACCGAGATCCGCCCGCAGCACGCGGTGACCCCGTACGGCACCGTCCGCGCCCCCTACGTCCTGCGCTGCACCGAGGGGTTCACCGCGAGCCTCAAGGGCCAGAAGCGGACCTGGCTGCCGATGAACTCCTCGATGATCGCGACGGAGCCGCTGACCGCCGGCCAGTGGGCGGAGATCGGCTGGGAGGGCCGCGAGACGCTCGGCGACATGGCCCACGCGTACATGTACGCCCAGCGCACCGCCGACGACCGGATCGCGCTCGGCGGCCGCGGCGTCCCGTACCGCTTCGGCTCGCGCACCGACAACGACGGCCGCACCCAGCCGGCGACCGTCGACGCCCTGTACGAGATCCTCGTGCGTTTCTTCCCGTCGCTGACCGGCGTCCAGGTGGCCCACGCCTGGTCGGGCGTCCTCGGCGTCCCGCGCGACTGGTGCGCCACGGTCACCCTGGACCGGGCGACGGGCCTCGGCTGGGCCGGCGGTTACGTCGGCTCCGGCGTCGCCACCGCCAACCTCGCCGCCCGCACCCTGCGCGACCTCGTGCGGCAGGACTCCGGCCAGGCGGGCGCGACCGAGCTGACAGGCCTGCCCTGGGTCGGCCACAAGGTCCGCAAGTGGGAACCGGAGCCCTTCCGCTGGATCGGCGTCCACGGCATGTACGCGACCTACCGCACGGCCGACCGCCGTGAAGGGACCACCCGCAGCCCGGAGTCGTCCCGGCTGGCCCGGATCGCCGACCGGGTGGCGGGGCGCCACTGACCCGGCGCCGGTGTGGCCCCGGGCCGCCGGCTCCCCGCGGCCCGGGGCCACACCGTCCGGGGGCCGGGGTCAGCCCACCGACTCCGCGACCGCCGCGTCCGACGGCGCGCGCTTGGGGGCCTTGGCCGTGACCATGAGCCCCGCGACCAGGCCGGCCAGCAGCATGATGCCGACGGCCCACCAGATGGCCACGGTGTACCCGTGGACGACGCCCTCCCGGGTGATCAGCTCCCGCTGCGAGGGATTGCGGAGATGAGCGGCGATGTAGGCCGTGCTCGCGGTGGTGGCGATGGTGTTCAGCAGCGCCGTGCCGATCGAACCGCCCACCTGCTGCGAGGTGTTGACGGTCGCCGAGGTGACGCCCGCGTCCTGCGGGGCGACCCCGGCGGTCGCGGTGGCGAAGACCGGCATGAAGGTCAGGCCCATGCCGAGACCCAGCAGGAGCAGCCCCGGCAGCAGCTCGGTGGCGTAGGCGGAGTCGACGGTGAGCTGGGTGAAGAACAGCATGCCGCCGGCCGCGAGGACCATGCCCGGGACCATCAGCACGCGCGGCGCCACACGGGGCAGCAGCCGCGCCGAGATCTGCGTCGAACCGATGATGATCGCGACGGTCAGCGGCAGGAACGCCAGACCGGTCTTCACCGGCGAGTATCCGAGGACGACCTGGAGGTAGTAGGTCATGAACAGGAACACGCCGAACATGCCGATGACGGCGAGCCCCATCGTCAGGAAGCAGCCGGCGCGGTTGCGGTCCTTGACGATGTGCAGCGGCAGGAGCGGGCTCGGCGCCCTGTTCTGCCACCACACGAACGCGACCAGCAGCGCGACCCCGCCCGCGATCAGACCCAGCACCAGCGGGGACGACCAGCCGTGCGACTCCGCCTCGCTGACCCCGTACACGATCGCCACCAGTCCGCCGCAGCCCAGCACCGCGCCGGGCACGTCCAGCCGGACGTTCTTGTGGCCGGGCCGGTCGCGCAGCAGTCCGAACGCGCCGAAGACCGCGATGACCGCGATGGGGATGTTGACGTACAGACACCAGCGCCAGTTCAGGTACTCCGTCAGCAGGCCGCCCAGGATGAACCCGATGGCCGCGCCGGAGCCCGCCAGCGCTCCGTAGACACCGAACGCCTTTCCGCGTTCCTTCGGATCGGTGAAGGTCGTGGTCAGCAGGGACAGTGCCGAGGGCGCGAGCAGGGCGGCGAAGGCGCCCTGGAGGGCGCGGGCGCCGAACAGCATGCCGGACGTGGTCGCCGCGCCGCCGATGCCCGACGCCACCGCGAAGCCGATCAGCCCGATGACGAAGGTGCGTTTGCGTCCGACGAGGTCGGCGACACGGCCGCCGAGCAGCAGCAGCCCGCCGAAGGCCAGCGTGTAGGCCGTGATGACCCACTGCCGGTCGCCGTCGGATATGCCGAGATCGTGCTGCGCGGACGGAAGGGCGATGTTCACGATCGTCGCGTCCAGCACGACCATGAGCTGGGCGAGCGCGATGATCACCAGCGCCCACCAGCGATGGGGGTCGGGACCCACGGGCGCTTCTGGTTCACCTGTCCGGGTGACACTCATTCGCCCAGAAGACCATGGAACGGAATGGGTCGCATCTTTGGGCGATTCGGCCTCATGAGGTGCGTTCCACCGGCTCGTGGTCATGGTTCCAGCACCACCTTTCCGATCGTCGCCCTGTTCTCCAGGGCCCGGTGCGCCGCGGCCGCCTCGGCGAGGGGGAAACGGGTCACGGCCGGGACCAGGCGGCCGGCCGCGGCCTCGGCCAGGGCCCGCAGCTCCAGGGTCCGCACGGGGTCGGGTCCGCCCGCCCTGCGCATCATCACGGGGCCGAGCACCTGCTCGGACACCCCTTCCACGAGGTACGGGGAGCCGCCGAGCAGGCCCGCCCCGGACCAGCCGAAGACGATGTGCCGGCCACCGGGGCCGAGCAGCCCGACGGCCTCCCGGGCCACGTCACCGCCGACGCCGTCGAGCACGACGGTCGCCGCCCGGCCGCCGAGCCGCGCGCGGACTTTCCCCGGCCAGCCGGGATCGGTGTAGTCGACGGCCGGATCGGCGCCGTTCGCGCGGGCCAGCGCCACCTTCTCGGGACCGCCCGCGAGGCCCACCACGGTCGCGCCCGCGTGGTGCGCGTGCTGCACGAGGAGCGTGCCGACGCCGCCCGCCGCCGCGGGCACGACGACCACGGCCGAGGGGCCGAACTCGGCGAACTGCGCGATCCCCATGGCCGTACGGCCCGTCCCGATCATGGCGACGGCCTGCACGAAGTCGAGATTCCCGGGAATGTCGTGGAGGCGCTCGACGTCCGTGACCGCCAGCTCGGCGTAGCCCCCGGGGGCGAAACCGAGGTGGGCGACGACGCGCCTGCCGAGCCAGAGCCCGGCGACGCCCTCGCCGAGGGACTCGACGGTCCCGGCGACCTCACGGCCGGGGACGGTCGGCAGGACGGGCTCGGGGGCCGGGCCGCCCCGCATGCCCGCGCGCAGGGCGGTGTCCAGGAAGTGGACGCCCGCGGCGGCCACGGCGATCCGGACCTGGCCGGGTCCCGGCTCCGGGTCCTCCGTCCGCTCGTGGACGAGATTCTCGGCGGGGCCGAAGGCGTGCAGTCGGATCGCGTACATCGGGGGGCTCCTCGGAATCGGCGGGATCGACCGGTCGGGCCCTGACCACTGTTCAACCTCAAGCTCGCTTGAGGTCAAGGCGCTCCCGGAGGCCCAGGGCCAGCGACACGGCCTCCATCGCGCTGTTGAAGGACACCTCCGAGAGCACCCCGGGAGCCGCGACCTGGTCACCCACGAGGTAGACGCCGTCGCCCCGGTCGATGCGCGGACGGTCCCGCCAGGTCGTGCCGGGCAGGTCGACCGCGCCCGTGCGGCCGTTCGCGACGCTCGTACGCCGCCAGGTGACGCGCTCGCGCCAGCCCTGGAAGGCGAGGTCGAGGAGCTGCTCGGCACGGGCGGCGCCGTGTGCCCCGGACTCTCCCGGAGCGATCGGGAACTGCCCCTGGAGGAGCTGCTCACCGGCCGGGGCGAGGGTGCGGTCCCGGGCGGTGAAGCGCTCGATCCAGCCCGGCGCGTCCAGGTCGGAGACGGCGAACGCGTCCCCGCGGCGGCTCCGCAGCGCCAGGTCGACCAGGGCCGTACGGCCGCTCGGCCAGGTCAGCGAGTCGTCCTTGAGCAGACGGCGGGCCGAGGCCAGCGAGGTGGCGACGACGACCGGGCCCCCGCCCTCGGGGACGGCGTCCACCCGGGCCAGCGTCTCCATCCGCACGCCGAGGTTCCATGCCCGCCCCGCCATCCGGTCGATGACGCCGGCCCAGCCGCCCCGGGGGCAGTGCACCTCCGTCGGCACCTTCATGGCCCGGCGCAGCCGCTCCTGCGCGAACGCCGCCGACAGCGAACCGGGATCGTGGTGGAAGAGGACGACCGCCGCATAGTGAGCCGCGGCCCGCGCGCCCTCCTCTCCGGCCTGTCCCCTCGCCCAGGTCATGAAGTCGACGTCCGCCGGAGCCCGCTGGCAGGAGCGCCGCAGCAGCTTCAGCATCGCGAACGGTGGGGTGCGGCGCAGCACGCCCCGGTGCCGCAGGCGCAGCCGGGCCGCCTCCAGGGGCGGGATCGGGGCGAGCGCTCCGATCAGGTCCCGCTGATGGAGCCAGGTCCGGTGCGGGCCCGCGCTGTAGAGGGCGTGCGGTCCCTCGTTCGTCCGGTACGGCCCCTCGGAGGTCCGGGCCCGCCCGCCGAGGGTGTGGTGAGCCTCGTAGACGGTGACCTCGGCGCCCGCCTCGGCGGCGGTGACGGCGGCGGTGAGTCCGGCGAAGCCGCCGCCGATGACGGTGATGCGGTACATGGCTGGAGGTCTCCTCTGCTCGGTGTCGGCCGACCTGCGCTCGCGCTTCCGGCGGTGCTCCGACGACAGGGCTTTCCGTGTGTACGACGTGACGCGGGCCCGTGATGTGACATGCCGTGCGTTTCCGCAGGCCGGCGCCCGTTGTCAGTGGCGGCGGGCAGGATGGGGGCATGGCGAGGAGAGTGGCGGGCGGACGCGGCGGGACGGGTGCGAAGGCGCCGGGAGCAGGCCCGAGGGCGGCACGGCGGCCGGAGCTGCGGCTGCCCGCGCTGGAGCCGTACGACGGTGCGGAGCTGGAGCCGGACGGCGACTACGACGGGCTGGAGTTCCGGGAGGCGGACTTCGCGGGACAGGACGGCGGGGGAGCCCGCTTCATGGACTGCGCGCTGACGGGCTGCGCGCTGGACGAGACACGGCTGCACCACGCGCGCGTGCTGGACTCGGTCCTCACGGGCATCCGGGGCGTGGGCACCGATCTCGCCGAGTCGACGCTGCGCGATGTCGAGCTGATCGACGCCCGCCTCGGCGGGGCGCAGTTGTACGGCTCCGTCCTGGAGCGGGTGGTCGTGCGCGGCGGGAAGATCGACTACCTGAATCTGCGCAACGCGAGACTCAAGGACGTCGTCTTCGAGGGCTGTGTCCTGGTCGAGCCGGACTTCGGGGGCGCCCGCCTGGAGCGGGTGGAGTTCGTGGACTGCGTCCTGAAGGGAGCGGACCTCACCGGGGCCACCCTCGTGGACGTGGACCTGCGCGCGGCGGCGGAGCTGGACATCGCGCGGGGTGTGGACCGGCTCGCGGGCGCGGTCATCAGTACCCACCAGCTCCTGGACCTGGCACCGGTGCTGGCGGCAGCCCTGGGGGTGCGGGTGGACGGCGGCGCGGAGGGGGCCTGAGACCCGCCGGCTGTCCGGTCCGCTTGCTAGGAGACGCGGGGGAAGCGGGCCTGGAGCGTCCAGATCGCCGGGTTCTCGGCAAGGTCCTCGTGCAGGTCGGTGAGGTCCGCGAGCAGGTCGTGCAGGAAGTCACGGGCCTCGCGGCGGAACTCGGTGTGCGAGAAGGTCAGCGGCTCCTCGTCGCCCGGCATCCAGTCGGCCTCGATGTCCACCCAGCCGAAGCGGCGCTCGAAGAGCATGCGGTCGGTCGACTCGGTGAAGTCCAGTTCCGCCTGCTGGGGGCGGGAGGCCCGGCTGCCCAGCGGGTCGCGGTCGAGCTGCTCCACGATGTCGCACAGCGCCCACGCGAAGTCGAGCACCGGCACCCAGCCCCAGCCCGTGGACACCTCCCGGTCCGTCTTGGTGTCGGCGAGGTACACGTCCCCGCAGAACAGGTCGTGCCGCAGCGCGTGGACGTCCGCGCGGCGGTAGTCGGTCTGCGGGGGGTCGGGGAAGCGGTTGGAGAGGGCGTAGCCGATGTCGAGCACGAGGTGATGGTGTCACGCCGGGCGGCGTCCGCTTTCCGGTCGGGTGGGAGCCACGGTTTGCGCCCGGGCCGGGGGCGCCGGAGGCTGCGGTTCCCGCCCGGGCCGGGACGCCAGGAGTCGCGCTTTCCGGCCGGGCCGAGGGCGCCGGGGCTGCGGTTTTCGGCCGGGCCGAGGGTGCCGGGGCGGTGGTTTCCGGCCGGACCGGGGGCGTCGGACCGCGGGGATGCGGCGGCCGCCCCGCAGGTGGCGGAGAGGCCGCCTAGGATCGCGGATGTGCCCCGATTTTCCGTCATTGTCCCCTTTGTTCTGGCTCTCGCGCTCGGCGCCGGGCTCACCGCCTGCGGCGGGGACGGCGTGCACGGGAAACCCGGCGCGGCCGGCGTCGGCGACCCGTACTTCCCGAAGATGGGCAACGGCGGCTACGACGTCACGCACTACGGACTCACGCTGTCCTACGACCCCCGGGACAGACGGCTGACGGGGACCGCCGAGATCACCGCGCGGGCCCTGGAGGACCTCAGCGCCTTCCGTCTCGACCTGCTGGGGCTGGATGTCTCCGACGTCACCGTCGAGGGCCGCGGCGCCCGCTGGAACCGGGCGGGCCAGGAGCTGACCGTGCGTCCGCACGACGACCTCGACAAGGGGGAGACGTTCAGCACGACGGTCCGCTACTCCGGGATCCCCCGGACGATCACCGACGCCGACTCCTCCAAGGAGGGCTGGCTGCGCACGGCCGACGGCGCCCTCGCCCTCGGGGAGCCCACGGGGTCGATGGCCTGGTTCCCCGGCGACCACCACCCCTCCGACAAGGCGTCGTACGACGTCAGGATCACCGTCCCGAAGGGCCTCCAGGCCGTCTCCAACGGCGAGTTGACGAGCGAGTCGACCACGGGCGGCCGGACGACCTACGCCTGGCACACCGCGGAACCGATGGCGAGCTATGTGGCGACGCTCGCGATCGGCGGCTACGACGTCACCCGCTCGACGACGAAGAACGGGCTGCCGGTCTACACGGCGGTGGACCCGACCCAGAAGCAGGCGAGTAAGAAGGTGCTGGGGGAGATCCCCGAGATCATGGACTGGGCGGAGTACAACTTCGGTCCGTACCCCTTCTCCTCCACCGGGGCGATCGTGGACCGCGCCGACGACGCCGGCTACGCCCTGGAGACCCAGACGCGCCCCGTCTTCCCCGGCGCGCCGGACACCAGAACCCTGGTCCACGAACTGGCCCACCAGTGGTTCGGCGACTCGGTCACCCCGAAGTCCTGGCGGGACATGTGGCTCAACGAGGGCTTCGCCACCTACGCGGAGTGGCTGTGGCAGGAGGACCACGACGGCGACTCGGCCGAGGAGATCTTCAACGCCCTCTACAAGGGCGACTACTACGAACCGGTCGACAGCAGCGAGATCTGGGCCTTCCCGCCCGCCGACCCGCCCGGTGCCGCGCAGATCTCCGACCCGCCCGTCTACTACCGCGGTGCGATGGTCCTGCACAAGATTCGCCGACTGGTGGGCGACGACACCTTCTACGACATCGTCCAGGGCTGGGCCGCCACCCGTCGTCACGCGAACGCGGACACGGCCGAGTTCACCGCGTACGTCGAGAAGGCCGCGCCGGACAAGGACTTCGGCGGGATCTGGAAGAACTGGCTGTACGGAAAGGGCAAGCCGGCCCACCCGTGAGCCACCGGGCAGGCCGACGCCCGTGAGCGCCCCGGCGTCCCGCCCGCCGGACGGCTCGGACAGTGCTGCCCCATGAGAGGAGCCCCCGGGTGAACCGCGGTCCGGGGGCTTCGCTCATCGTGCGCGTGCGCGCGGCTGTCAGACGCTGACGCCGAAGTCCTGCGCGATACCCGAGAGGCCCGAGGCGTAGCCCTGGCCGACCGCGCGGAACTTCCACTCCGCGCCGTTGCGGTAGAGCTCGCCGAAGACCATGGCGGTCTCGGTGGCGGCGTCCTCGGAGAGGTCGTAGCGGGCGATCTCGGCGCCGCCGGCCTGGTTCACGATGCGGATGTAGGCGTTGCGGACCTGGCCGAAGTTCTGCGTGCGGGTCTCCGCGTCGTAGATGGAGACCGGGAAGACGATCTTCTCGACGTCGGCGGGGAGGCCCGCCAGGTTGACGTTGATCGCCTCGTCGTCGCCCGCGCCCTCACCCGTCCGGTTGTCACCGGTGTGGACGATGGTCTGGTCCGGGGTCTGCTTGTTGTTGAAGAAGACGAAGTGGGCGTCCGAGTAGACCTTGCCCTGGGGGTTGACCGCGATGGCCGAGGCGTCGAGGTCGAACTCGGTGCCCGTGGTGGTGCGGACATCCCAGCCGAGACCCACGGTGACGGCGGTCAGGCCCGGAGCCTCCTTGGTGAGCGAGACGTTGCCACCCTTGGACAGGCTTACAGCCATTGTTGGGAGTCCCTTCCCTCGTGACATACGGGCTTCGTACTGGGGACGAAGCTACCGTCACCCCTATGAACGCCGCGGGAGGTACCCGAGGTTCCGTCTGTCTTTACCTTTTTTACCCGGACTCCCCTCTTCACCCCGAGAGACACCGAAAATCGCGTGACGCGGACCGGCCGCGCGGGCGACCATGAACACATGTCCGGTCCCTATGTCATCCGCGGCTCCGTCTCCCTGCCCGAGGCCGAGCTCATGTGGCGTTTCTCGCGCTCCGGCGGGCCGGGCGGGCAGCACGTGAACACCAGCGACTCGCAGGTCGAGCTCCGCTTCGACCTCGCGAACACCGAGGCGCTGCCGCCCGTGTGGAAGGACCGCGCCCTCGAGAAGCTCGCGGGACGGCTCGTCGACGGGGTCGTCAGCGTCCGGTCCTCCGAGCACCGCTCCCAGTGGCGCAACCGTGAGACGGCGGCCGTGCGCCTGGCCGCCCTTCTCGCCGAGGCCACCGCGCCGCCGCCCCGGCCGCGCCGCGCCACCCGTATTCCCCGGGGCATCAACGAACGTCGGCTGCGCGAGAAGAAGGCCCGCTCCGAGACCAAGCGCGGCCGCACGGGCCGTGACTGGGGTTAGACCCCGGCCGCCCGGGGAGTGGTGTTCGGCGCCGCCCCGGGCCGTTTCAGCCGAGCTGCCGGTAGCGGCCCTTGAAGTACGCCAGGGGCCCGCCGTCGGCGCTCGGCACCCGGGCCGTCAGGACGCGGCCGATGACGAGGGTGTGGTCGCCCGCGGGGATCCGCTGCTCGGTGCTGCACTCCAGGGTGGCCAGGGCGCCGCCCATCAGGAGCGCCCCGGACGCCTCGCCGCGGACGTACGGGATGTCCTCGAAGAGGAGCCGGTCGCTGATGCGGCCCTTCATGGAGAAGCGGCCGGCGATGTGGCGCTGGCTCTCCGAGAGCACGGAGACGCCCCACAGCGGCTGTTCGTCGAGCAGGTCGTCCATCCGGGACCCCTCGCGCAGACTGACCAGGACCAGCGGCGGGTCCAGGGAGACGGACATGAACGCGGTCGCGGTCATGCCGACGTCCTCGCCGCGCGGCCCGTCGGGGGCCAGCGCGGGTTCGTGCGCGGTCACCAGGACCACACCCGCGGCGAGCCGGGTCATGGCGGCGCGGAACTCGTCGTTGCTCACCCCCTCAGCATGCACGGACGGGGTGGCGGCGAGAGCGGGGGGAGTCGTGAGCACGCCGAAACGCTAGTCTCCGCGCCGGGAGCGCCGCATCGGACCTCGGCCCGAACCGGGACCTAGGTCCGGGGACCGAGAGAGGCCCGGGCGGAGAGGCGTCGGCGCCGGGGCCGGAGGCGGGGCGGGCGAACGCGGAGGCCGGGACGGCCGTACTCTCGTCCGTACTCGTTCCACGGGTCCGGGCGTGCACAGGTTTTGCACAGTCGGCCAATAATGCATGTGTCAGACGCACACGGAAATGCAGAATCTCCACTCAATTGCTCAGGTTCTGCTGTGACTTGAGTCACAGGAGCCATATTTTGTTGACCCTGTGTACCGAGTGGGGAGCGCGCTGTGATTCAGTGGCGGAGGCGTTGAGCGGGAAGCTACCAAGCAGTACGGCGTGAAGGGGTTCGCGGGGAAGCGCCGGGCAGTCAGCACGGAACCGAAAGAGCACCCAGTACGCCGAGTGAACCCTGGAGTTGCTGCGAGGTCTCGAGGGGAGGGCGAATGGAGACCGAGTCGGAGCCCTACGTCCGTCTTGCGACCCTGCGGCAGCTGCACCAGGCGATGGCGGACATGAACACCGCCCGCAGCCTGGCGGACACGCTGCAGACCGTCGCCGACGGCGTGGTCACCGGGCTCGGCTACGAGCTGGCGTGTGTCAACCTCGTACGCCCCGACGGCGACCTCGTCGTCGCCGCTCTGGCCGGAAACCCCGCGGCCGAAGCCCTCATCACCGGCCGCGTCGGCTCCCGCACGTCCTGGGAGCGCCGGCTCACCATGGGCGAGGCCTGGGGCGACCTGCGGTTCATACCGCACACCGAGGGCTGGGTCCTCGACGAGGACGACGTACCGCAGTGGTACACCGACGGTCCCGCGCCCCGCTTCGAGGACGAGTGGCATCCCTCCGACCGTCTCTTCGCGCCGTTGTACACCCCGAACGTCAACGGCGGCAGCAGTGGCGGCCGCGGCGAGCTGATCGGCGTGCTGTCGGTGGACCGGCCGCGCAACGGCCGCAAGCCGGGCGCCTGGGGCCGCGAGGCCCTTCAGATGTACGCCTTCCAGGCCGCCATCGCTATCAGCAACGCACGTCTACGCGCGAATATGCAGCGCGCCCTGGTCCGCCTGGAACGTGAGCAGCAGGCTCTGCGCGCCAGTGAGGAATCCTTCCGGCAGGCCTTCGAGTACGCCCCCTCCGGCATGGCGATCGCCGAGATGGGCGGGGACCAGCACGGCCGCATCCTGCGCACCAACGACGCCCTGTGCCGACTGCTGGGCCGGCCCGCCTCCGCGATGCGCCGCTACTCCTTCTCCGACCTCGTGCACCCCGAGGACATCGGCACCCTGCTGCGGACCTCCGCCGAGGGCGGACGGGCCGAGCTGCGGCTCGGGCGCCGCGACGGCACCTACGTCTGGGTCCACCTGCGCAACTCCGTCGTCGCGGACGCCGCCGACGGCCCCCGCTTCCTGCTCACCCACGTCGAGGACATAGAGGACCGCAAGCGCCGTGAGCTCCAGCTCGCGCACCGCGCCTCGCACGACGCCCTCACCGGCCTGCCCAACTCCGCCGAGCTGCGCTCCCGGCTCGGCGCCCGCCTCTGCCGGCGCCCGGCGTCCCTGCCGCCCGGCGTGGTCGCCTCGCTGGACGCGGCGTACGGCCACGGGGATTTCACGGACCCGCTGTCCGGCGAGTACGACGACAACGGCCACCCCGCCTACGACGGGAACGGGCACGGCTTCGACTTCCGGGCCGGCGCCGAGGCGTTCGAGGCCTTCGACCACCATGTGCACACCATCGCGCCCGAGGGTGAGACGGACGACGGCACCAAGGGGCTCGCGGTGCTCTTCTGCGACCTCGACGGTTTCAAGTCGATCAACGACCGGTTCGGGCACAACGCGGGTGACGAGGTTCTCATCGAGGTCGCCCGCCGCCTCACCCATGGGGTCCGGGACGGCGACACGGTGGCGAGGCTCGGCGGCGACGAGTTCGTGGTGCTCGCCGACGGCCTCGGCCGCGCGGACGCCCAGGACCTCGCCGTACGCCTGAGGAACGCGATCATCCCTCCCATCAGGGTCGATGGACGGGCCGTCCGCGTCGGCGCCAGTTTCGGCATCGGGTGGGCCCACTGCGGAATGACGGCGGACGAGGTGTTGAAATCGGCTGACGAACGGATGTACGTCGAGAAACGTTCTCGTCCCAAACAGCACAGGCGCGCGGGGTAAGACGCAGGTCAGTGCATCGATGCGGTGAAGGCCACCCGTTCGGCCCAGGGAAACCGGGTAGGCTCGCCATTCATTCGTGTACCGCATCAGAACCGCACCCGCTGAGGAGACCAAGGGATGACGCCCGGCAACAACGGCGCGAGCACGCCCGAGGAGGACGACCCGTTCGGCTATCTCTACGCCGACGGTCAGGCCAACGGAGCCACGCCGCCCTCTGGAGGCGGCGGCTACGGCTACCCGGGCTCGGTCAACCGGGTGCGGGCGGTCGGCGAGCGCAAGTACGGCCACCAGGCCGCTCAGGGCACCTACGGCCAGCAGGCCCCCACCGCCCCGTACGGCCAGGTGCCGCAGCAGGGCGGCTACGGCCAGCCGAACGCCCACTACGGGGCCCCCGAGACCGTTCCCGGCGGCGCGCAGACGGCGCGGACGCCGATGCCCGGTCACGGTGACGGCGGTCGCGGCCGCGGCCCGAACACCAAGGGCCTCCTCATCGGCGCGATCGCCGTGGTCGCCGCCGTGGTGATCGGCATCGCCATCGCCATGACGGGCGGCGGTGACGACGACAAGGACGGCGACCAGGCGGGCACGACCCCGACGGCCTCCCAGAGCGCCGCGCCGACCCAGGAGGAGACGAAGGGCGCCGACAAGCCCAAGGACCTCCCCAAGCTCGACGCGAAGGCGCTGAACCTGGGCGCGGGCGTCACCACGGCGTCCGACATCAAGGGTGCGAAGGCGGACGGCGGCGTCTACGTCACGGGGTTCAACCACGTCGGCGCGTCGGTCGTCTGGAACGTCAGCGGCATCGAGAAGGCCGGCAAGTACACGCTGAACATCGACTACGGAGTGCCCGGCAAGGACGCCAACGCCATCCTCACGGTCAACGGCACGGCGCAGGACCGCCCCCTCAACATGAAGAACTTCGCCAAGGCGGCGGAGGGCGACTATGAGAAGGGCTGGACCAACACCTGGGCGGACATCACGCTCAACAAGGGCACCAACACGATTCAGATCTCCTGCGGGGAGGGCAACCAGTGCGACGCGAACTTCGACCAGCTCTGGTTGGAATCCGGGTGGAAGTAGCCCAAGGCCGGTAGCCGGTAGACGAACGCGAAGGGGCGTCCCGACAGCGAGACTGTCGCGGCGCCCCTTTTCCGTCGGGTCGGATCGCGTCACACGGGCTACGCCGCGGACGCCTCGCTCGTCACCGCCACCTGTTCCGTCAGGGTCTCGTACGTCGGGCGATCGAACTCACCCGCGGCCGGGGCCAGTACGGTCGCAGCGGACAGGGCCACGGCCCGTGCCAGACGGTCCGGCCACGGCAGGTTCTCGACCAGGCCCGACAGCAGGCCCGCGACCGCCGAGTCGCCCGCGCCCGTCGGATTGCCGTGGACCTGGCGCGGGGGAGCGGCCCGCCAGCGGCCCGCCGCGTTCTCCGCGAGGAGTCCCTCCGCGCCCAGGGAGGCCACGACGGTGTGGGCGCCGCGCCGGCGTGCCGAGCGGATGGCCTGGAGCGGGTCGTGGGAGCCGGTGAGTTCGGCCAGTTCCTCGGCGTTCGGCTTGACGATGTCGGGGCGGGCGGCGACTCCCCGGCGCAGGGGCTCGCCGCTGGTGTCCAGGAGCACCGGGACGGCCGAGGCACGTGCGGTGCGGACGAGCTGGGCGTAGGCGCCGACCGGGACGCCCGGGGGCAGGCTGCCGCACAGGGCCACCGCGGAGGCGGAGCGCAGCAGATGCTCGTACCTCTCCTGGAAGGCCGACCACTCGGCGGGTGTTATCGCCGGTCCCGGTTCGTTGAGCTGGGTCGTGTCACCGGTCGTCGTGTCGACCACGGCTATCGTGCGGCGCGTCGAGCCCCGCACCGGGACGAGCGCGTCCACCACCCCGGCCGACTCGGCCAGCTGGTCCCGTACGGAGCGGCCGGTCGCGCCGCCCGTGAAACCGGTGACCGTCACCTCGTGCCCGAGCGCGGCGAGCACCCGCCCCACGTTCAGGCCTTTGCCGCCCGGGCGTTCGGTCACCTCGCTCACCCGGTGCGAGCTGTGCGGGCGCAACGCCCGCACGCGATAGGTGATGTCGAGAGCGGTGTTCAGTGTGACCGTGAGGATCACCTGGGCCGACCTCCCCCGAAGAGTTCTGTGACATGGCGCCGGTCGGACGCCCGCCGGTGGTTCCGGAGGCTTGATCATGCCAAACACAACGGCGGTCGGCCCAGTCCCCCCAGGCCAACCGCCGCACGCAACAAAGGTGTGAATCACCCCAGTCGGGGATCGACCACCCATTCTCCGCCGCGCATCACGCCCTTGAGCGCGAAGTCGGCGTCGAGAACCACGAGGTCCGCGTCCTTGCCCGGCTCCAGGGAGCCCACGCGGTCGTACGCGCCGAGCAGACGGGCGGGGTTGGCGGAGATGGCCGCCACGACGTCCTCGACCGGCAGCCTGTCGACCGTGACGGCGCGCTGGAAGGCACGGTCGAGGGTGAGCGTGGAGCCCGCGATCGAACCGCCCTCCACCAGGCGGGCGACGCCGTCCGCGACCTCGACCTCCAGCGGGCCGAGCATGTAGCGGCCGTCGCCGAAGCCCGCCGCGTCCATCGCGTCGGTGATGAACGCGACCCGGCCGGGGCCCGCGTGATGGAACGCCAGCTCCAGCGAGGCGGGGTGCAGATGCGTGCCGTCGTTGATCAGCTCGACGGTGATCCGCCCGTCCTCGAGGAGGGCGGCGATCGGGCCCGGCGCACGGTGCCCGAGCGCCGGCATCGCGTTGAACAGGTGCGTCGCCACGGTCGCGCCCGCGTCGATGGCCGCCTTCGTCTGCTCGTACGTCGCGTCGGTGTGCCCGATCGCGGCGATCACCCCGTGTTCGGCGAGCAGCCGTACGGAGTCGAGTCCGCCCGGCAGTTCGGGGGCGAGCGTGACCATGCTGGCCCGGCCGCGCGCCGCGTCGAGGAGCTTGCGGACGTCGGCCGGGTCCGGGTCGCGCAGCAGTTCCTCGGAGTGCGCGCCCTTGCGGCACGGCGAGATGAACGGACCCTCGAAGTGGATGCCCGCGATATCGCCCTGTTCGGCCAGCTCGGAGAGCATCCCGGCGCGTTCGGCGAGGCCGTGCATGTCACCGGTGACGGTCGAGGCGACGACGGTCGTGGTGCCGTGCAGCCGGTGGGTGCGGATGCCCCGCAGGACGTCCTCGACCGTTCCCGAGGTGAAGGACGCGCCGCCGCCGCCGTGGTTGTGGATGTCGACGAAGCCGGGGACCACCCAGTGGCCGGACAGGTCGGTCACGGGCGTGTCCGCGGGGGCTCCCCCGGGAACTCCGGCGGGTCGCGTCTCGGGGGCACCCGCGCCGGCGATCCGCGCACCGTCGATGATCACGCGGCCGTCGTGCACGATCCCGGTGGGCAGTACCACCCGGGCGCCGGCGAGAACCTTGCTAGGGGCCATCGGGTGGTTACCTCCGGGGAGTCGTAGGAGTGGTGTTCAGGAGGTCCCGGGCGAGGAGCCCGGCACCGAGGCATCCGGCGGTGTCCCCGAGGGCCGCGGGGACGATGGACGGCAGCTTCTGGAACGTGACGCGTCGCTCGACCGCGGCTCGCAGTGGTGTGAACAAGGTTTCCCCCGCCTCGGCGAGGCCGCCACCGATGATCAGCGTGCGCGGGTCCAGGAGGGTGAGCGCGGTGACCAGGCCGTCGGCGAGCGCGTCGACGGCCTCCTGCCAGACGGCCCGCGCCCTCGGGTCGCCCGATTCGACGGCCTTGGCGCAGTCCGCCGCGTCCGCCCCGGGGTCGCCGGACGCCTCGGCCCAGGCCTGGCTGACGGCCGCCGCGGAGGCGAACCGTTCCAGACAGCCGCGCTGCCCGCACGGGCACGGGGTTCCGCCGGGCCGTACGACGATGTGGCCGATCTCGCCCGCGAAGCCGTGCGCGCCCTCCTCGACGGCGCCGTTGATGCCGATGGCGCCCGCGATGCCGGTGCCCAGCGGGACGAACAGGAAGCGGTCCGCTCCCCGCCCGGCGCCGATCCGGCCCTCCGCGAGCCCGCCGGTGCGCACGTCGTGCCCGAGCGCGACGGGGACGCCGCCGAGCCGCTCGCCGAGCAGCCGGCGCAGCGGGACGTCGCGCCAGCCGAGGTTGGCGGCGTAGACCGCGATGCCCTCGGCGGCGTCGACGATGCCGGGGACGGCGACACCGGCCGCCAGGGCGCTCTCGCCGAAGTGCTCCTCGCCGTGGGCGCGCAGTTCGGCGGCGAAGTCGAGGATCTCCTCGACGACGGCGTCGGGCCCGCGTTCGCGGCCGGTCGCCCGGCGGGCCTGGTGCAGCAGCGCGGGGTGCCCGGGGGCATGCGGCCGCGGCGCGTCGGGGCGGTCCGGGGAGGGCTCGGTGTCCACCCCGACGAGGGCGGCCTTCATCCCGGTGCCGCCCACATCGAGGGCGATGACGTGTCTCACGGGGGACAGTGTCGCCCTTTACCCCTGGAAAGGTCTAGTCCACTCACGTGATAGGGGGCGTTGTATTCCGCGTGTTCCGCGTTCCGGGACCGGTACCCCGCGCGCGGCGGCACGGCGGCCCCGGCCCCGGCGCTTGTCGGTGGCGGGGACTACCGTGCTGTCCATGGAAGAGCTGCCCGCGCGCGAACGGAGCATTCTCGCCCTGGAGCGCCGCGGCTTCCCCGGTCCCGGCGCCAAGGAGCGCGCCATACGCGAGCAACTGGGCCTGGCCCCGGTCCGCTACTACCAGCTCCTGAACGCGCTCCTGAACGACCCGCGCGCCCTCGCGCACGACCCCGTCACGGTGAACAGACTGCGCCGGGTCCGGGAGGCCCGCCGGGACGAGCGGTGAGACGGCGGCATCCGGCCTGAGCTGGAGTATCAAGTGCTCGACAGCATGCGGCATTTGACGTCGTGTCACACGATCGTGTGATTTGAGTTAAGATCCAAAAGTCTGTTGACCAAGGAAAACGGGGCTTCGTATGAACATGCTCAAGAAAAGTCTGACGATGGCGGCTGTGGCCGGTGCGCTGCTGGGCGGCACGTTCGTCACGCCGGCCGCGGCGGCTGATCCCAACACCTGTCCGAAGGGATTTGCGTGTGGATGGACGGGCGCGAACAGGACTGGTGAGAGGCACGTCAACTCTCTGACGCCCGGCTGCTATCCCCTCGGAAGGGTCAACCGGTCCGTCTCGAACCAGACGTCCTATCGCGTAGTGCTCTGGCACGTCACCGACGGCTGCGGCAGCGGCACCAAGCTGGCCACTCTGAAGCCGGGCACCTACGCGGACAACCCCGGCGCCGTTACCGGGATCGAGGTTTACAAAATATAGTGCCGCGGCCTTCGTATCGAAGGCCGAGCCCGAGATGCACCGACGGTGTTCCGCCCGTGACGGGCGGAACACCGCGCTTGGGCGCCCACGGCGTCCACCCCCCACCAGAGCCGTCACTCCCGCTCGTCCATAGGAACGGTGCGGTCGCCCCCGCCCGGATAGGGTCGCCCCATGGGCAGCCACCCCGAATCCAAGGACTCCTTGCCGGCCCCGGTGACCCCCGCCGGACGCGACGCTCTGGAAGCGATCCTCACGCGCCCCACCCACACCGTCGTCGCACTCGACTTCGACGGCACCCTCGCCCCCATCGTCCCCGACCCCGACCGGGCCCGCGCGCACCCCGACGCGGTCCCCGCACTCGCCGCACTCGCCCCCAAGGTCGCCTCCGTCGCCGTGGTCACCGGCCGCCCCGCCGGTGTGGCCGTGCGCCACGGCGGCTTCGCGGGCGTGGCCGGACTGGAGCACCTGGTCGTCCTCGGCCACTACGGCGCCGAGCGCTGGGACGCGGTGAGCGGCACCGTCACCGCCCCCGCCCCGCATCCCGGCGTGGCCGCCGTCCGCGCCGAACTGCCGGGGTTCCTCGACGGTATCGGCGCCTGGCAGGGCACCTGGATCGAGGAGAAGGGCCGTGCCGTCGCGGTGCACACGCGGCGTGCCGCCGATCCTCAGGCCGCCTTCGAGGCGCTCCGGGAGCCGCTGGGCGAACTGGCCGCCCGGCACGGGCTGATCGTCGAGCCGGGGCGCATGGTCCTGGAGCTGCGTCCGCCCGGGATGGACAAGGGTGTCGCTCTCATGGAGTACGTCCGGGAGATCGGTGCGGAGGCCGTTCTGTACGCGGGTGACGACCTGGGGGACCTGCCCGCCTTCGCCGCCGTCGACAAGCTCCGCTCCGACGGGATCCCCGGCCTTCTGGTGTGCAGCGGCAGTTCCGAGGTCGCCGAACTCGCCGACCGTGCCGACCTGGTGGTCGACGGGCCCGCCGGAGTCGTCCGCCTCCTCGCGGCCCTCGCGGCCGAACTCGCCTGACCGGCCGCTCGTCTTCCGTGCGGGCCGGGGCGGCGGCAGGCTTTTTTCGCCCCCTCCGCCCCTACCCGTCCCACCCCGGGGCTCCGCCCCGGACCCCGCTCCTCAAACGCCGGAGGGGCTGGATTCAAGTTCGCGGAGCTGGTCCAGGAACCACTGGGACGGGGGGAGGGCGGTGGCCGCGGCGGCCAGGCGCTTGGTGCGTTCGGCTCGTTCGCCCGGCTGCATGCCGAGCGCCTCGTGCAGCGCCCGCGCCGTACCGGTCACGTCGTACGGGTTCACGGAGATCGCGTCCTCGCCCAGTTCCTCGTACGCCCCGGCCTCCCGCGACAGGACCAGCGCGCAGCCCTCGTCGGAGACGACCGGGATCTCCTTGGCGACGAGGTTCATGCCGTCCCTGATGGGGTTGACGAGGGCGACGTCGGCCAGCCGGTAGGCGGCGAGCGAGCGCGCGAAGTCGTCCTTCACATGCAGCACCACCGGGGTCCAACCGGGTGTCCCGTACTGGGAGTTGATCTCGTCGGCGACGCGCTGCACCTCGGCCGTGTAGTCCCGGTACACCGCGAGGTCCTGCCGCGAGGGGTAGGCGAACGCCACGTGGACGACCCGCTCGCGCCACTCGGGGTGGTCGTCGAGAAGCTGCCGGTACGCCAGCAGGCCCCGCACGATGTTCTTGGACAGCTCGGTCCGGTCGACGCGCACGATCGTCCTGCGGCCGGCCCCGATCTCCTCGCGCAGCGCGGCCATCCGTTCCCCGACGTCCGCCCGGTGCGAGCGCTCGCGCAGGAACTCGGCGTCCGCGCCGAGGCCGTGCACACCGACGAGGGTCAGACCGGGCGGGGAGCCGTCGAGGTGCTCGATCTCCGGCCGGTCGACCGGGGACGAGGCCACCCGGTACCGCTCCGGGGCGGCCGTCTCCACGCACCGCGTGAAGGCCGTCGCCCACCGCCGGGTCAGGAACGCCACGCGGTCCGCGCCGAGCATGCCGTCCAGCAGTTCCGCGCGGATGTCGTCGGGGAGCATCCGGAAGTAGTCCTCGGGCGCCCACGGGGTGTGGGAGAAATGGCCGATGCGCAGGTCGGGGCGCAGTTCGCGGAGCATCCCGGGCACCAGGCACAGGTGGTAGTCCTGGACCAGCACGGAGGCGCCGTCCGCGGCCTCCTCCGCCAGCGCCTCGGCGAAGGCGCGGTTGTAGGTGCGGTACGACTCCCACTGGCGCCGGAACTCCGCGTCGAAGACCGGCTCCAGCGGGGTCTGGTAGAGCATGTGGTGGACGAACCACAGCACGGAGTTGGCGATGCCGTTGTACGCGTCGGCGTGGACCTCGGCGTCGATGGCCAGCATCCGTACGCCGTCCTCGCCGACCCCGCGCCGGACCGCCTCCCGGTCACCGTCGCCGAGGGCCGAGCACACCCACAGGGCGCCCGCGTCCGGCCCGATCGCCGAGAGTCCCGAGACGAGGCCGCCGCCGCCGCGTTTGGCGTGCAGCGAGCCGTCCTCCCGTACCTCGTAGGTGACCGGGCCGCGGTTGGAGGCGACCAGAATCCTGTGGGCACCATGCGTTGAAGCCATGCCTCGAAACCTAGCCCCGTGTCGAAACGCTCAAACGCGCCCCTTCGGCCGTATGTGATCGCGGCCGTCAGGGCCGGTCTACGCGGCCCTGCGCCGCTGGTACTCGGAGATTTCGCTCATCGGCGGCCTTTCCTCGGTGTCCACCGAGTACGTGCGCGGCTGGAAACCGTCCCGGCCACGCTCGAACTGGGTGAGGGCGGGGCGGATCAGGTGACCGCGGGCCAGCCGGAGCTGGGCGGTGCGGTAGATCGCGGCGGCCATGCGGCCGAGTGCCTGGCCGTCCTGGTGGCGGTGCTTGCGCACCCCCACGTCGACCTGGGCGAGGGCGTCCAGGCCCACCAGGTGCAGGGCGTCGACCAGCATGCCGAGTTCGACGCCGTAGCCGACGGGGAAGGGGAGCTGTTCGAGCAGCGATCGGCGGGCCGCGTACTCGCCGCCGAGCGGCTGGACGAAGCCCGCGAGCTGCGGCCAGTGCATGTTCAGCAGGGGGCGGGCCATCAGCTCGGTGACCCGGCCGCCCTGTCCCGAGGCGCCGCCCAGCGGGCGGTCGTACATGGCCTTGACCAGGTCGACGCCGGGATCGGTGAGCAGCGGGCCCACGATCCCGGAGACGAAGTCGGAGGAGAACTCCTTGAGGTCCGCGTCGATGAAACAGACGATGTCCCCGCTCGTGACGAGGAGCGACCGCCACAGCACCTCGCCCTTGCCGGGCACCGCGGGAATGCGCGGGAGGATGTCGTCGCGGTGCACGACCCTCGCGCCCGCGGCGGCGGCGACCGCGGAGGTGCGGTCGGTCGAGCCGGAGTCGACGACGACGATCTCGTCGACGAGGGGCACCTGCTGCATCAGGTCGTGGCGGATGATCGCGACGATCTCGCCGACCGTCTCCTCCTCGTTGAGCGCGGGCAGCACGACGCTGACCGTCGATCCCGTGATGCGTTTCGCGGCCAGGATCTTGTGGAGCGGGCGGTCGGTCACGGACCAGGAGCGTGTGCTCAGCCAGCTTTCGACGTCTTTCAGCACGGTCTGCGGCTCCTCACTGTCTGATCACACGCTCTCATCGGCGTGCCCGCTGCGGCCAGCGGCAGATCGATTGCCGTCGTCTCGCGGTTCGGACGACTATCTCAACTGTCCTGGCCTTCGGTTACAGTCTTGAACAACGCGGATGACCATCGCATGTCCTGGATCGTCGGTACGTATCGCGTTCAACAGTTCAACAATCAAATACCGCTCATCCAGAGGGGCAGAGGGATACGGCCCGATGAAGCCCCGGCAACCCTCCAGCCGGTCTCGTACCGATCGATGTCGATCGCGTCGCGAGGCTCCCGGCTCGGGAAGGTGCCAAATCCGTCTCACGGCGAAGTGCGTCGTGAGGAAGATGAGGAAAGGGCCTCGCCTCCATGGCTGCGCAGACAGTTGCAAGTACCACGAACTCCGCCGAAGCGGTTGACCTCGGCCCCGCCGCGGCGCTCTCCTGCCGCGAATGCGGCCACCGCGTCCCGCTCGGTCCGGTCTTCGCCTGCGAGGAGTGTTTCGGCCCGCTGGAGATCGCCTACGACTTCTCGGCCTACGAAACCGAAGAACTCCGCAAGCGCATCGAAGCGGGACCCGCGAACATCTGGCGCTACGCGCCGCTGCTGCCCGTCCCCGCGGACGTGGCGGACAAGCCCAACATCAACCCCGGCTGGACCAAGCTCGTGCAGGCCGACAACCTGGCCCGTGAGCTCGGTGTCGACGCCGGAAAGCTCTTCGTCAAGGACGACTCCGGCAACCCGACGCACTCCTTCAAGGACCGCGTCGTCGCCCAGGCCATCGAAGCGGCCCGCGTCTTCGGCTTCACCACCCTCTCCTGCTCCTCCACGGGCAACCTCGCCGGCGCCGTGGGCGCCGCGGCTGCCCGCGCCGGCTTCCGTTCCTGCGTGTTCATCCCGCACGACCTGGAGCAGGGCAAGGTCGTCATGGCCGCGGTCTACGGCGGCGAACTCGTCGGCATCGAGGGCAACTACGACGCCGTGAACCGCTTCTGCTCCGAGCTGATCGGCGACCCGGCCGGCGAGGGCTGGGGCTTCGTCAACGTCAACCTGCGGCCCTACTACGCCGAGGGCTCCAAGACCCTGGCGTACGAGATCTGCGAGCAGCTCGGCTGGAAGCTCCCCGACCAGCTCGTCGTGCCGATCGCCTCCGGCTCCCAGCTCACGAAGATCGACAAGGGACTCCAGGAGCTGATCAAGCTCGGGCTCGTCGAGGACAGGCCCTACAAGATCTTCGGCGCCCAGGCCGAGGGCTGCTCACCGGTCTCCGTCGCCTACAAGGCCGGCCACGACGTCGTACGGCCGCAGAAGCCGGACACCATCGCCAAGTCGCTCGCCATCGGCAACCCGGCGGACGGACCGTACGTGCTCGACATCGCGCGGCGCACCGGCGGCGCAGTGGAGGACGTGAACGACGAGCAGATCGTCGACGCGATCAAGCTGCTCGCGCGCACCGAGGGCATCTTCGCCGAGACGGCGGGCGGTGTGACCGTCGGCGTCACCCGCAAGCTGATCGAGAACGGTCTCCTCGACCCGACCCTCACCACGGTCGTGCTGAACACCGGCGACGGCCTCAAGACTCTGGACGCGGTGGCCTCGGACACCGGGCTGACCGCGACCATCCGCCCGAACCTCGACTCCTTCCGAGAGGCTGGCCTCGCATCATGAGCGTCAACGTCCGCATCCCCACCATCCTGCGCACCTACACCGGTGGCGCCGCCGAGGTGACGGCCGAGGGCACGACCCTCGCCGAGGTCATCAGCGACCTGGAGAAGAACCACACGGGCATCGCCGCGCGCGTCCTGGACGACCAGGGCAAGCTGCGCCGCTTCGTCAACGTGTACGTCAACGACGACGACGTCCGCTTCGAGCAGGGACTGGAGACGGCGACTCCGGACGGTGTCGGCGTTTCGATCATTCCGGCCGTCGCCGGAGGCTGATCGTTACCCTCGGTAATGCCGGACACAGCGCGTTCACATAATTGCCCCCTCCGTAAGACAAACGGAGGGGGCAATTCTGTTGGGTTGAACGCGCTAGAGTTGGGGAAGTCGCTCCGATTTTGATGTTGGTTTCATGCCGGACGCATATGAGTGACCGTTCGGCGGGCGACAAGAAGTAGCCAAAGTAGCTCACCTTTTTGGGCATTTTATGGCATTTGCGGGGCCCGACTTGCCCTGAATCCTTGCGCATTCTCCGCATATCATTGATCGGCCATGCCCAGAATTCTCGTCCGATTGACCTGTTGCAGAGGGCAGTTGGACAGATACATTCAGCCGCGGTCGACGCGTTCCGGCGCACACCCCCAACCGTTGGGGGGTGAGGTCTGACCCGGATCCGCGAAGTGTGGATCTGTGCAAGGGCCAGTAATAGGGGAGTTAGGCATGGCTCAGGGCACCGTCAAGTGGTTCAACGCGGAGAAGGGGTACGGCTTCATCGCGGTCGACGGTGGTGCGGACGTCTTCGTGCACTACAGCGCGATTCAGATGGACGGCTACCGCACCCTTGAAGAGGGTCAGCGAGTGGAGTTCGAAATCTCGCAGGGCCAGAAGGGTCCACAGGCGGACATGGTCAAACTCGCCGTCTGATCGGGCGCGAACGACCACCGACGCACTCACACACGAGGGGCCCGCATCCCGCAGGGGATGCGGGCCCCTCGTGCGTCCCCGGCCGTCTTGGGCCGTCCTCCGCTTGTCCCGCGCGCGCCCGCGAGCGCGCCCGTGCGGGACAAGCGCGGGGGCCGCCCTCCAGGGCGCGTGCGGAGGTCGCCCATCGGCCCCGTTTTCGTGAGAGGCGCTTGCACTCGCAGTGGTCGAGTGCTAATCATTGGCGTTAGCACTCTCCCAGTGAGAGTGACAGAACTTGGATCGGGTCAGCGAGGCCCGCAGGCCTGTGGGGCAAGGAACCACAAGGCTTGCAGGCCGTCCGTCGCGGGCGCGGGCACGATCCGGAGCAATCCACCCCGTCCGGGAGGACCACTTCACATGGCCAAGATCATCGCGTTCAACGAGGAGGCACGGCGCGGTCTCGAGCGCGGGATGAACCAGCTCGCTGACGCCGTCAAGGTCACCCTCGGCCCCAAGGGCCGTAACGTCGTCCTCGAGAAGAAGTGGGGCGCCCCCACGATCACCAACGATGGTGTTTCCATCGCCAAGGAGATCGAGCTCGAGGACCCGTACGAGAAGATCGGCGCCGAGCTGGTCAAGGAAGTCGCCAAGAAGACGGACGACGTCGCCGGCGACGGTACGACCACGGCGACCGTGCTGGCCCAGGCGCTCGTGCGCGAGGGTCTGCGCAACGTCGCCGCCGGCGCCAACCCGATGGCCCTCAAGCGCGGTATCGAGAAGGCCGTCGAGGCCGTCTCCGGTGCCCTGCTGGAGCAGGCGAAGGATGTCGAGACCAAGGAGCAGATCGCTTCGACGGCCTCCATCTCCGCCGCCGACACCCAGATCGGCGAGCTCATCGCCGAGGCGATGGACAAGGTCGGCAAGGAAGGCGTCATCACCGTCGAGGAGTCCCAGACCTTCGGTCTGGAGCTGGAGCTCACCGAGGGTATGCGCTTCGACAAGGGCTACATCTCGGCGTACTTCGCCACCGACATGGAGCGTATGGAGGCCGTCCTCGACGACCCGTACATCCTGATCGCGAACTCCAAGATCGCGAACGTGAAGGACCTGCTCCCGCTCCTGGAGAAGGTCATGCAGGGCGGCAAGCCGCTGCTGATCATCGCCGAGGACGTCGAGGGCGAGGCCCTGTCGACCCTGGTCGTCAACAAGATCCGTGGCACCTTCAAGTCCGTCGCCGTCAAGGCTCCGGGCTTCGGTGACCGCCGCAAGGCCATGCTCGGCGACATCGCCATCCTCACGGGCGGCGAGGTCATCTCCGAGGAGGTCGGCCTCAAGCTGGAGAACGCGGGTCTGGACCTGCTGGGCCGCGCCCGCAAGGTCGTCATCACCAAGGACGAGACCACGATCGTCGACGGGTCCGGCTCCGCCGACCAGGTCGCCGGCCGTGTGAACCAGATCCGTGCCGAGATCGAGAACTCGGACTCGGACTACGACCGCGAGAAGCTCCAGGAGCGTCTGGCGAAGCTGGCCGGCGGCGTGGCCGTCATCAAGGCCGGTGCCGCCACCGAGGTCGAGCTCAAGGAGCGCAAGCACCGCATCGAGGACGCCGTTCGCAACGCGAAGGCGGCCGTCGAGGAGGGCATCGTCGCCGGTGGTGGCGTGGCCCTGCTCCAGGCTTCCTCGGTCTTCGAGAAGCTCGAGCTCACGGGTGACGAGGCGACCGGCGCCAACGCCGTGCGTCTCGCCCTGGAGGCCCCGCTCAAGCAGATCGCCGTCAACGGTGGTCTCGAGGGTGGCGTCATCGTCGAGAAGGTGCGCAACCTGCCCGTCGGCCACGGCCTGAACGCCGCGACCGGTGAGTACGTCGACATGATCGCCGAAGGCATCATCGACCCGGCGAAGGTGACCCGTTCCGCTCTGCAGAACGCCGCCTCCATCGCCGCGCTGTTCCTGACCACCGAGGCCGTCATCGCCGACAAGCCGGAGAAGGCCGCCGCCGGCGGCGCTCCGGGCGGCATGCCGGGCGGTGACATGGACTTCTGATCGACCCCGGTCGATCAACCGTCCTGACGTTCCGAGGGCGGCACCTTCCCGCAAGGGGGGTGCCGCCCTCGGGCGTTTCCCGGCCCGCTCCCGGACGGCTTCCGGGGCCGCGCCCCGCCCCCGGCGTGTCCCGGATCACAGGGGCGGGCGCGGGTACGGCGGAATGTCCCGCCCGGTGCGGAGGTTGACGCTGACGAGCAGTTGATGCATGTGCACATACCGCACGGAATCTCCTGCTTCGCAGACCGCTCGACGTCATACCGACCACCTCTTCGAGGAGCCCCCACGTGACCACTGACGCCGCGACCCGCGCAGCCGAGATCCTGTCCCGTCCCGTCTCGATCAACGGCCTGACCGTCCCGAACCGGATCGCCATGGCCCCGATGACCCGGATGTTCTCGCCGGGCGGTGTGCCGGGGGAGGACGTCGTCGGCTACTACTCCCGCCGCGCCGCCGCGGGCGTCGGCCTGATCGTCACCGAGGGCACCTACGTCGGCCACGACTCGGCCGGACAGAGCGACGCGGTGCCGCGCTTCCACGGCGAGGACCAGCTCGCCGGATGGGCGAAGGTCGCCGACGCCGTGCACGCGGCGGGCGGCACGATCGTCCCGCAGCTCTGGCACATCGGCATGGTCCGCAAGGCGGGCGAGCCGCCCTTCGCGGACGCCCCGCCCGTCGGCCCCTCCGGCCTCTACAAGGAGGGCGCCGAGGTCACCGGCAAGAGCATGACCCAGCAGGACCTCGACGACGTCATCGAGGCGTTCGCCAAGGCCGCCGCGGACGCCGAGCGCATCGGCTTCGACGGTGTCGAGCTGCACGGCGCCCACGGCTACCTGCTCGACCAGTTCCACTGGGCGGGCACCAACCGGCGCGAGGACGCGTACGGCGGCGACCCGGTGGCCCGTACGAAGTTCTCGGCGGAGATCGTCGCCGCGGTGCGCGCCGCGGTCTCGCCCGAGTTCCCCGTCATCTTCCGCTACTCGCAGTGGAAGCAGCAGGCCTACGACGCCCGGATCGCCGAGACCCCGGAGGAGCTGGAGGCGATCCTCGCCCCGCTCGCCGCCGCCGGAGTGGACTCCTTCCACGCCTCCACCCGCCGCTACTGGGTGCCCGAGTTCGACGGTTCCGACCTCAACCTCGCCGGCTGGACGAAGAAGCTGACGGGCAAGCCCACCATCACCGTCGGCTCGGTCGGCCTGGACGGCGACTTCATCAAGGCCTTCGCGGGCGAGGGCTCCCCGGTCAAGGGCATCGACGACCTCCTCGACCGCATGGAGCGCGACGAGTTCGACCTCGTCGCCGTCGGCCGCGCGCTGCTCCAGGACCCCGAGTGGGCGGCGAAGGTCCTGGCCGGCCGCTTCGAGGACCTGGCCCCGTACGACGCGGCGGCGCTGGGTTCCCTCAGCTGACCTGAGCTGACCTGACCTGGAGGGGCGGCGCCCGCTGTACCGCGGGCGCCGCCCCTTTTTTCGCGCTTCGCGCCGGTCAGCCGGTGGCTCCGAGGTGGCCCACGAAGGCGCCCCACGCGGCGGCACCGAAGGCGATCACGGGCCCGAGCGGATTCTTGGAGTCCCGCACGGGGACGAGAGTGGCGTGCCCGTCGGCGACTTCGAGGCAGTCGCCGCCGTCACCGGCGCTGTACGTCGACTTGCGCCAGCTAGCGACCTCCAGGCAGTTGCCGCCGCTGGCGTCGCTGTAGTTGGACCTGTGCCAGGTGACCGAACTCAGTTCGTACTCATGGGCGTTGTTCTCCATGCTCGTAATCATGCGCCACGGACTCGACCAGGGACAGGGAAGCCTGAGGTGCGAGTGCCGCCGCCTGAATGAGGTTGAAGGTAAGGCTGTGCCGGGCCACCGTGGCCGGGTCGTCCACCAGTTTCCCCATGTCCACTCCCTCGACGAAGCACAGCGGGGGCGCGTCCATGAACTCCATGAGCTTCAACGAGCCGCCCATCGCGGCATGTGTACCGGCGTCGAACGTCAGCACCTGCATGATGATCCGGCGGCGGTGCGCCAGGTCCGCCAAATGGCGAAGAGCCTCTGCCATCGTTGCGGCTCCGCCGACCGGTCGGCGGAGAGCGGCCTCGTCCAGGACCACCCACAACAACGGGGTTGTTGGATCGTCAAGAAGGCGGGCGCGTTCCATGCGGGTCGCCACCAACTCCTCGATCTCGGTGTCGGGGACTGTCGGCCGATAGGTGCGGAACAGGTCTGCGGCGTACGCCGGGGTCTGCAGCAAACCGGGGATGAGCAGCGGGAGGTAGTGCCTGATCGCCGTAGCGATCGCTTCTGCCTCCGCCGCCTCCGCGAAGTGGTCCGGGTATCTCGACTTGGCGAGGGCTGCGCAGTTGCGGGTGAAGAACCCGTTCGTCCCCAGGATCTCGTCTATCTGGACGGCGTATTCGAGCTGCAACCGCCTTGTCCCCGACTCCAGTTGACCGACGAAGGAACCGCTGACGAAGAGTGGTTCGCCCAGTTCGGCCTGGCTCAGGCCGGCGTTCTCGCGGGCGTGCCGCAACTCTGCGCCGATCATGGCGCGCGGTGAGGAGGACGGGTCGAGGTCCTTGGGGCCGGGCATCGCGACTCCCTGTCACACAGGTGGGGTTGTTGGAGCGCCGACTCTGGCCAGGTTAGAGGTGTTATGGCCACGCTGGGTGGTGAATGCGAACACTCAGCGTGGAGGGTGCGGTGCGATGGAGATGACGTCGAGCAAGCGGGTACGCCCGACGGAGGAGATCGTGGAGGAGCTGCGGGCGGCCCTGACCGGGGTCGGTGTGGTGCTGCCGTCGCTGCGGGTCGATCCGGTGACCGGCGCGAGCGACGAGCCCTTCGCCCTGGTCGCGCTCGGCCGCTGCAACGTGGGCACCGCCCAGAAGCTGACCGCCGTACTGCGCGCGTGCGGCACCGGCGAGGGCGGTGGCGGGGCGTGAGCGCGGAGTACGCCGTCGACGCGCGGGACGGGCGGCTCGGGCAGGTGATGGGGCGCGAGGGCGGCCTCGTACAACTGCGGCCGCCCGGCGGGGGGATCGAGTGGGACTGTCCGCCCGAGGCCCTGGCGGAGGCGCCGCCGGGGGAGGTGCTGCGGGCGCGGGTGCGGCGGATCAACGCGGAGGGGCGGCTGCCCTGACCCGGGAGCCGGGGAGGGGGCCCGCCGTCGGGCCCCGCCTGTCGGAAGGTTCTGCGGCCTGCCTAAAGGTTGCCCATCGGCTCGATGTCGACCTTGACCGGGGTGCCCCAGATGCGGAGCACCTCGTAGTCCGTGAACTCGTGGACGAGGCGGTAGGCCATGCCGGGGCGGGGGGCCCGGCGCTCGGCGGCGAGGTAGTGCTCGGCCTCCTGGCGGTCGCGCCGGGGGGTACCGCACAGGTGCCACTCCTGGCCGCTCCAGACCTCCGGGAGCCAGCGCTGCTGGGGCTGGGGGCGGTCGGCGCGGACTCCGTAGCGCGTCATCGTGCGGTCGGGCAGCTCGTCCGGGGAGGGTGCCCGGCCGTGTGTGTACGCGTCGTTCACCTCGGTGCGGCGGGCGGTGCGGCGGCGGGTCTCGCAGAGCAGACAGCGGTCCGGGGCGCTCTCGTCCACCGGGCCGCTCGGGTGCTCGGAGCAGCGGGTGGTCGGCTTGGCCGTCGCCACCGTCTCGTCGAGCAGGTCCAGGGCCCGCTTCAGGTCCGCCTTGACCTCGTGCAGCTTGGCGTCGGGGGTGTCGGCGTTCAGTGCGTCGCCGTGCTCCCCGAGCAGCCGCAGGGCGCGGCCGAGGGCGGTCAGCTGTGCGTGGTTCATGCTCCCAGCCTCGCATGCGCCACCGACAGCGCGGCTACACGGCGGCCTGTTCCGGCCGGCGGGCCGGTGACGCGTCGCCGGTGTCACGGTCGAGTCCGCCGTCGGGACCGTCTCGGAGGGCGCCGCCGAGGCCGAAGAAGTAGGTGGCCGCGAACCCGACGGCGTACCCGGTCAGCAGGCCGCCCGCGTAGATCGCCGCGGTGACGGCGAGGCCCCGGTTGCCGGACAGCAGCGGGAACAGGGCCACGCCGGAGGGTCCGATGGCCGTCGAGCCGACGTGGTCGCCCAGCATCGAGAAGAAGCCGATGAAGGCACCGCCCGCCGCGCCGCCCGCGCAGGCCGTGACGAAGGGGCGGCCGAGGGGCAGGGAGACGCCGTAGATCAGGGGCTCGCCGACGCCGAGGAGCCCGGCCGGGAGCGCCGATCTGATCGTCGTACGGATCGAGGTGTCGTGGCGCAGCCGGACGTAGACCGCGAGGGCGGCGCCGACCTGGCCGGCGCCCGCCATGGCGAGCACGGGCAGCAGGACGGTGTAGCCCTGCTGCTCGATGAGCGTGGTGTGGATGGGGATGAGGGCCTGGTGCAGGCCCAGCATCACCAGGGGGAGGAACAGGGCGCCGAGGACGAGCCCGGCGAGGGCGCCGGTGGTGGAGAGCAGCCAGGCGGCGGCGGTGCCGATGGCGGCGGAGAGTTCACCGGCCGCGTACATCAGCGCGTACAGCGTGACCAGGCCGGTCAGCAGCACGGTGAGGGTGGGGGTGACCAGGACGTCCAGGGTCGGCGGGACCCAGCGGCGGCACCACTTCTCCACGTACGTTCCGAGCAGGGCCGCGGCCAGGGCGCCGAGGACACCGCCCTGGCCGGGGGCGAGCGTCACCCCGAGGACGGTCACCTTGGCGACCCCCGCGTACACGACGACCGAGGCCACCGCGCCGCCCAGGACCGGGGTGCCGCCGAACACCTTGGCCGTGTTGAATCCCACGAAGACGGCGATCAGCGCCATGAACCCGGCGGCGATGGCGGTCAGCGCGGGGGTCAGGCCCCTCAGTACGCCGAGGTTGATCAGCAGGCCGTTGAGGCCGGCGATGACCCCGCAGCCGATCAGGGCGGGGATCAGGGGCACGAAGACGTCCGCGATCCGCCGCAGGAACAGCTTGAGGGGGGTGGCGTTGCGGCGGGTCCGGGAGGCCTTCAGCTCGGCGCCGCGCAGGGCGAGCCGGTCCGCGGTGGTCGCCGGTTCGGTACCCGGAGCGGTGGCCGGAGCGGTGGCCGGTTCCGTGCCGGGCGGGGCGAGGGGGGCCGGGGCGCTCGCCAGCAGCGCCTCGAAGGCGGGCGTCACCCGGGCGACCGTGCCGGGGCCCAGCACGATCTGGTACGAGCCGTCGTCCGCGACCAGGCCGAGGACGGCGGGAAGGGCCCGCAGGCCCGCCTCGTCCACCAGGCCGCCGTCCCGCAGACCCAGCCGGAGCCGGGTCATGCAGTGGGCGACGGTGAGGACGTTCGCGGGTCCGCCCACGAGGGGGAGGATGGCCGCCGCTGTGTTGGAGTCCGGTGTGCTCACTCCCCGAGCGTGCTGGTCAGCCGGCCGAAGCCGCCAGCGCGGCGCGCAGATGGCCCTCCGAGTCCTCCAGAAGGCGGGCGGCGGTGGGCCCGTCGACGCCGCCGAGGATCGTCAGGATGGCGTTCTTCACCTCGCCGTCGGTGGCGGCGAGCGCGCGCTCGATCTCCTCGTCGGAGGCCCCGGTGGCGAGGGCGACGATGCGGCGGGAGCGGGCCCGCAGCTTCTCGTTCGAGGCCCGTACGTCGACCATCAGGTTCCCGTACGTCTTGCCGAGCCGGATCATCGTGATCGTCGAGAGCATGTTGAGGACGAGTTTCTGCGCGGTGCCGGACTTCAGCCGGGTGGAGCCCGTGAGCAGTTCGGGGCCGACCACGACCTCGATGCCGTGGTCCGCGGCGGAGGCGAGCGCGCTGTGCGCGTTGCAGGACAGGCCGACCGTGAGCGCGCCCTGTTTGCGGGCGTGCTCGACCGCGCCGACGGCGTACGGGGTGCGGCCCGAGGCGGAGACGCCCACCACGGTGTCGTCGGCCGTCAGGGCGAGCGCGTCCAGGTCGGCAGCCGCGAGTTCCCGGGAGTCCTCGGCGCCCTCGACCGAGGTGACCATGGCGGTCGGGCCGCCCGCGATCACGCCGACGACCCGGGAGGGATCGGTGTTGAAGGTGGGCGGGCACTCCGAGGCGTCCAGGACGCCGAGGCGGCCCGCGGTGCCGGCGCCCGCGTAGACGAGGCGGCCGCCGCGGGCCATGCGCTCCGCGATGCCGTCGATCGCGGCGGCGATGAGCGGGAGCTGCGCGGCGACGGCCGCCGGCACCGTCGTGTCCTCGCCGTTCATGAGCCGCGCGATCTCCAGCGTGGACAGGCGGTCGATGTCCGACAGCTCGGGGCGGAACGCCTCGGTGGTCAGCGTCTCCAACTCTGCTCGGAGATCACCGTAGTTGGGCATGGAGGTCATGACAGGGTCGGCTCTTTCCGGTGAGGTGTCGTATCCGCGGCCCCGGGGGCGGGGCGCGGGCCGGGACGACGCGCGGCACCGCCGCGCGGGCGCCGACAGCCGCCCGCGGGACCGCGCTCTCCCTGCTGGTTCAATTTCCCCGGTGCCCCGAGGCGCCGGCTCCAGCTCCGCCGGTCGGTGCCGCGGCCCCGGATCCCGGGTCCGGCGGGATGCGGTGCGGCTAGCGGCCGCCGCGCGGGGAGTGGCGGTGCGCCAGGGCCTCGTACGAGGCGGACAGCGCGGGCGCCGCCGTCTCGTAGGTGCGCTGGGCCACCCCCACGAACAGACAGTCCACCACCAGGAGCTGGCTGGTGCGCGACGACATGGCCGCCGGGCGCAGCTCGCTCTCCCGGGCGGTCGAGGTGGTGAGGACGTGGTCGGCGTACTGCGCGACCGGTCCGCTCGGGCGGCCGGTGATCGCCACCGTCGTCGCTCCGTGCTCGAAGGCGACCCGCAGCGGTTCGATGACGTCGCCGGTCGAGCCGGAGTGCGTGATGGCTATCGCCACGTCCTTGGCGCGCAGCTGCACCGCGCCCGTCACCGCGAGGTGCGGGTCGCTGTGCGCGTGGGCCATGAGCCCGATCCGCAGGAGTTTCTGCAGGAGATCCTGGGCGACGAGCCCGGACGCGCCGACACCGTAGATGTCGACGCGGCGGGCGGTGGCGATGGCGGCGACGGCGGCGCCGAGCTGGACCGTGTCGAGCGCGGCGGCGGTGTCGGCGAGGGTCTGCTGCTCGTCGTAGGCGAGCTTGGCGACGACGTCGGCGATGGGGTCGTCGACCGCTATGTCGGCGGTGACGGCGGGGGCCCGGCCCGACTGCTGCTGCGCGGCGAGCCCGGCGAGCGCGAGGCGCAGGTCGCGGTATCCGGGGTAGCCGAGGAGGCGGGCCGTGCGTACGACCGTGGCCTCGCTGGTGCCGGTGAGCTCGGCGAGTCCGGTGACCGTGAGGGCCGCGCACCCGGCCGGGTCACCGGCGACGGCCTCGGCGACCCGCTGCATGGAGCGTGTCATCGTGGGGGCGAGGGTCCGCACCTTGGCCGCGAGGGCCGCGGGGGCGGGCGGTGCCTCACCCGCGAAAATTTCCTTCACGTCATGGGTCACGTTATGAAAGATATTTTCCTTTGGGGCATGCGGTCAAGGGTGCGCACAATAGGGGCATGGACCCCACCGGCAGCCCCCTCAGCCCCCTGGAGCAGGCGTTGCACGCGGCGCGCGCCCGTGTGCTCGCCGACCTGATCGCGGGCCGGGTGGCCGAGGCGGACGTCGTCTCCCTGGTCGAGGACTCGGTGGTGCAGCGCCGCTGGTGGGTCGAGCAGTGGCCGGAAGGCGCCGGGTTCGTCGCCGGGCTCGTCGCCCAGGACGTGCAGGACGCGATCCTGGAGCGGCACGGACGGTGGCCGCTGTGCCCGGTGTGCTCCAGCGGCGACCCGCACGCCCTGGAGGTGGAGCCCGAGTTGGGCCCCGACCCGCACTGGGTGTGCCACCAGGCGGGCGTGAAGATCTCCCCGGTGGGCGCCCTCGGCTCGGCGACCGGCACGAATCCGCCCTCGTGACCGTGTACATCGATCCGCCCACCTGGCCGGGCCACGGCCGGGTGTGGTCCCACCTGATCAGCGATGTCTCCTACGACGAACTCCACGTGTTCGCCGACCGGCTGGGCGCGCCCCCGCGGGCCTTCGAGCGCGACCACTACGACATCCCCTCGCACCGCTACGCCGACGCGGTCGCCGCGGGCGCGGTGGAGGTCAGCAGCCGTGAGGTCGTACGGCTGCTGCACGGGGCGGGCCTGCGCCGGCGCAAGCGGGCGCGGTGACCGGAGGAAACCCCGGAGGAAACCCGCTCGCGCGGCGAGGCCGACGGTGTGCGGGCCAGCGTACGGGCGGAGGCGCGCCGGGACACTCCGACGGTCTCAGCTGTCGCGGGCGTACAGCCGCAACGACCCCTCCCTGTCGTGCAGTTCGTGGCCGAACTGCTCCAGGCCCTCGCTCACGCGGGTGAATCCGGCGCGGGCGACCACGCGTTGGGAGGGAGCGTTGTCCCGGTCGATGGTGGCGAACAGGAGCTTGACGTCGTCGCGGGCGAGGGCGTACTCGGCCAGGGCGCGCAGGGCCTCGGTGGCGTACCCCTGGCCGCGGGCGTTCTCCGCGAGGTCGTAGCCGACCTCGGCGCGCTCGTTCTCGTCGGGCGCGCCGTGGAAGCCCATCGCGCCGACCGCCCGCCCGTCCTCGCGCCGCACGAGCACGAATATCCCCCACTCCGGCCGGTGCAGTCCCTTCTCGTAGGCGCTCACGGCCATCCCGGAGGCGTCCCGGGTGCCCTCGAAGGGGCCGCCCTCGACCCACTCGAAGCCGCCGGTGCCGCCCGTGTGCAGATCGGCGGCGGCGGCCGGGGTGACCCCCTCGAGGGTGAGCCGCTCGGTGTCGATCACCAGGTTGTTGCTCCAGCGCCACTCGGTGAGCGGTTCCCGGCCGGGCAGGTCGCCGCGCCCGGTGGCCCACAGGAGCGTGCTCCACGGGGCGTCGGGCTCGGGGCGCACGTGCGGGAAGATCGTGGTGAGGACCCGGGTGCACAGCTCGGCCGGAGGCTCGTACGGCAGGCCGAGGCCCTCGGCGATGTCGTGCGTGTGCAGCAGGACCTCGGCGACCCCCATCGCGGCGAAGCCCTCCCGGTTCGCGCTGCGGAACGGGTACGGGTGGAAGGCGCGCACCTCGCGCGGGGTCGTGCGGACGGCGGCGGCGAGCAGGGCGCCGGTCGTCTCGATCACGTCGACGACCCCCGCGTCGCCGGTGCCCTCGTCCAGCGTGATCCCGAACGGCACGTACGCCGTGCCGGCCCGCCCGGCCAGTTGCCCGGCGTACGCGATGAGATCACTCGCGATGTGTTCGGCGGTCCGCCGGCAGCTCCACTCCAGCCGTCCCGCCCGTACGCCGTCCCAGTCACGTCCGGCCGCCGCCCGCAGCAGCGCGGCGCAGCTCGCGACGGCTTCCTCGATCTGATCCCCGCCCATGTCTGTCATGCGGCCGAGAATAGGACGGATCTCCCCTGGGAACGTACGGGTTTCCTGGCCACGAGGGTCAGACAGACGGCGGCGGCCGTCAGCGCCGCGCCCACCCAGGCGGTGGCCGGGTATCCGAGCCCCGCGTCGATGACGGCCCCCCCGAGCCAGGGACCGGCGGTGTTGCCCAGGTTGAAGGCGGCCGTGGTGGTGGCGGCCGCCAGGGTCGGGGCGGCCGCCGCGACCTGGAACATCCGGGCGTTCAGGGCCGCGGCGGTGCTGAAGCAGGCGGCTCCGAGGAGGAGACCGGAAGCTGCCCCGTCAGGCGTCCGTCAGCGACGCCAGTTCGTCCTCCATGTTCCGGCGGGCCGGTGCCGCCCAGACACGTTCGCCGTACGTGGTCCTGAACAGCCGTGGCAGGTCGAGGAGCTGACGCAGGACGGCCGCGCGGCCCACGCGGAAGGCGTCGTCGGGGACGAAGGCGTACTCCTCGCGGACGGCGGCGGCGTAGGCGGCGTACGCGGCCGGGGGCGAGGCCAGGATCGCGAGATCCGCGTCGCACAGGACGGCGCCGTCGGTGTCGTGGCCGGCGGGGTCGTGGGAGACGGTGAGCCGGACGAGCCGGGCGACCTCGGCGGTGCGGTCCGGGGCGATGCCCAGTTCGGCCAGGGCCCGTTCGGCGAGCCGGGCGGAGCGCTCCTCGTTCTCCGAACGGTCCGGGAGGTACACGGCGTCGTGGAACCAGGCGGCCAGGCGCACGGCGGCCGGATCGCCCGCGCGCTCCCCGTGGGCCTCCAGTACGTCGATGTGGCCGAGGACCGCGAGGAGATGGTCGGTGGTGTGGTACCGGCGCCGGGGTTCGGCCCAGCGGGCCAGGAGGTCGGCCCCGTAGGGCTCCGGCGCGGGGCCGGACCCGCCCTCGCCCTCACGTGCGGCCAGGACGGTCTCCGCCCAGCGCTTCGTCAGCTCCGCGTGGGCCGGGTGGCGGTTGCTCTCTGCTGCCATGCCGCCATTGTCCCCGCCGCGGGGCTCCCCGTCGTGGTGCCCGTATCGGTCCCCGTCGTGGTGCTAGGCGAAGGCGCGGGGCCGGGGACAGGGGCGGGGCGGGTCCGTGCGCGGAAGGTGCGGCGGTAGGCGTCCGGGGGCACGCCCACCGTGCGGTTGAAGTGCCGGCGCAGTGTCGTCCCGGTTCCCATGCCGGTGGCCGCCGCGATGGCGTCGACGCCCGCGTCGGTGGTCTCCAGCAACTCCTGCGCATGGCGGATCCGTTGGGTCAGCAGCCACTGGAGCGGGGTGGTGCCGGTCACCGACCTGAAGTGGCGGCCCAGGTTGCGCGAGCTCATCCGCGCCTGGCGGGCCAGGTCCTCCACGGTCAGCGGACGGTCCAGCCGCTCGATGACCCAGGGGAACAGCTCGGCGAGCGGATGGTGGTCGGGTGCGGGCACCGGCGTGCTGACGAACTGGGCCTGGCCGCCGTCCCGGTGCGGGGGCACGACCAGGTTGCGGGCGACGGTGTTGGCGACCGAGGAGCCGTGGTCGAGGCGGACGAGGTGCAGGCACAGGTCCATGGCGGCGGCCTTGCCGGCGGAGGTGAGCACGCCGCCGTCGTCCACGTACAGGACGTCCGGGTCCACCAGCACCCGGGGATGGCGGGCGGCCAGGGTCCGGGTGTGCGCCCAGTGCGTGGTCGCGCGCTTCCCGTCCAGCAGCCCGGCGGCGGCCAGGACGAACGCGCCGGTGCACAGGGAGGCCACGCGTGCGCCCGCCTCGTGGGCCGCGCGCACCGCGTCGACGAGGGCGGCGGGCGGCTCCCGGTCGATGTCGGCCCAGCCCGGGACGATCACCGTGTCGGCGTACCGGAGCCGGTCGAGGCCGCGGTCGGGCTCCAGCCGGAACGGTCCGACGCGCACCGCCTTCGGCCCGCAGAGCGCGAGGTCGTACCAGGGCACCCGCACGGCGTCCGGAGCGGAGCCGAAGACCTCGCAGGCCAGGGCCAGTTCGAAGTGCAGCATCCCGTCGGTGACGGCCAGCGCGACAGAGGTCATGTCCGGAATTGTATGGGGCCTGGCGTTCCGGACACTCGTACGGGGCGCCCGTTCTCGCCAGGATGTCCTTACGGATCAAGGCAGTTCACTTCGAGCACGGGGGAGAACCCATGGAGTCGGGGCAGGCAGTGACGGTGTTCGGCGCGTACGGGCACACCGGCCGGTTCGTGGTGGCCGAACTGCTGGAGCGCGGGTTCACCCCGATCCTCTCCGGCCGGGACGCCGAGAAGCTGAAGGAACTGGCGGCCTCGTGGCCGGGCCTGGACGTCCGGCCGGCCACGGTCGACGATCCGGCGTCCCTCGACCGGGCGCTGACCGGCGCCGCGGCCGTGGTCAACTGCGCCGGGCCGTTCGCCACGACGGCCGGCCCCGTGATCGAGGCGGCCCTGCGCGCCGGGATCCCGTACGTGGACGTGGCGGCCGAGATCGAGGCCAACCTCGACACGTTCGCGCACTTCGCGGAGCCGGCCGAGGCCGCGGAAACGGTGATCGTCCCCGCGATGGCCTTCTACGGCGGCTTCGGCGACCTGCTGGTCACCGCCGCGATGGGCGAGTGGACGGCGGCCGACGAGGCGCACATCGCGTACGGGCTGAGCGGCTGGCACCCCACCGCCGGGACGCGCGCCGCGGGCGCGGTCTCCCGGGAGCGGCGCGGCGGCCGGCGCGTCCGCTACACCGAAGGGCGGCTGGAGTACGTCGAGGACGCCCTGCCCACCCTGGAGTGGCCGTTCCCCGAGCCGATGGGCCCGCGCGCCGTTCTCGGGGAGTTCTCGATGGCCGACGTGGTCACCGTGCCCAGCCACCTCGCCGTCTCCGAGGTGCGCACCTACATGACCGTCGAGGCGGCCGGGGAACTGGCGGCCGCGGACACCCCCTCTCCGAGCCCGGTCGACGAGCGCGGGCGGTCCGGGCAGACCTTCCTCGTCGACGTCGTGGTGCGCTCCGGCGGCGCCGAACGGCGTGCCGTGGCGCGGGGCCAGGACATCTACGCCGTCACCGCGCCACTCGTGGTGGAGGCGCTCGAACGCATCCTGACGGGACGTACCAGGACGGTCGGCGTCGCCTCCGCCGGCGAGATCTTCGACGCCCGGGACTTCCTCCGCGCGCTGTCCCCGCACATCTCCTTCGAACTGCGCCGGTAGCCCCTAGCGTGGAGTCATGATTCCTCAAGACGCACACGATGTACGGGACCCGGAACTGCCCGGTCTGCTCCTGCGCACCGAGCGCGACGCGCTGATCCCGCTGCTGCGGGCCCGCCCGGAGGACGACTTCGCCCGCCTGACGGCCGGGTGCCCGGCGTGGACGGTGCGGGACGTGCTGGCGCATTGCTCGGCCGTGCTGACACGGGTGGTCGAGCGCCGTTTCGAACCAGGGGTGTTCGAGGCCGAGGTCAACGACCGCGACATCGCCGAGCGTGCCGACTGGCCGACGGCGCGGGTCATCGACGAACTGGAACGCGGGATGACCGAGGCGGGCCCGGCTATCGCCCGTACCCGGGGCGTGCTCGACGCGGTCGCGCTCGGCGAGTGGATCCACGCCGGAGACGTGCGCGAGGCGTTCGGCGAGCCGGGCGCCTACGAGGGGGAGGGACTCCCGCACGCCCTCGCGCTCCTGGTCCGCTTCAGTCGCGCGGGCGACGGGGTACCGCTGCACGCCGACCTCGACCATCTCGACGACCCGCTGCGCCTGGGTGGCGTCCCCGGCGACCGTCCCCCGGCCCGTTACATCGGCGACGCCGCGACCCTCGTACGGCTCTTCTCGGGGCGGCCGGTCCCGAAGACGACGGCGTACGAGCTGGTGGGGGCACGGGAGGAAGAGCTCAATCTGTTCGGTTGAACCGTCGGTCGAACGTCGGTCGAACCGCGGACCGGATCCTCGGCGAGCGCGACGGATCCGGCGGTCAGGGCGGGCCACCGCACCGGCACGGCGCGGTGGCCCCGACCGGCCGGACGACTACTTGAGGTACACCAGTCCGTCGGTCGTGACCGTGGGCCGCCCACCGGTGCCGACGACCAGGAGCTTCACCGTGTGCCTGGCGGCGGCGGCCCAGGTCGTCGCCCAGATCGCGTCGCGGTACTTGGTGGTCGTCGTCCTCAGGTCCACGGTGGCCGTCTTCTTGCCGTCCAGGTAGACGTACACCTGACCGGAGGTCGCGGCGCGCGAGACCACCAGGGCCGCCGAGCGTCCGGTGAAGGTCCAGGTCAGCGAGGAGCTCTTCGTGGAGCTGCTGTACGACTTGCCGCCCAGGTAGCTGCTCGACGACTTGGACGTCCAGGTGCCGGTCCTGGTGGCCGCGCTCTCCTGGAGGATCACGGGGGTGCCGCTCACGGAGGCCGAGCGGGCGTTGCCGGTCCGGTCGTACGCCGTCATCCTCCAGGTCGTGGCCACACCGGACTTGGCCGTGAGGCTCGCGCTCGTGACCGTCGGGCCGTACGTCCTGGCGACCGGGGCGGTGAGGCGGACCTCCTTCAGCTCCTTCGTGTCGGTGGCCTTCCACTTCAGGGTGAGCGGGACGGCCGTGGTGCTCACCGTGCCGGTGCGCAGGGCGAGATTCGGCTGGGTGGAGAAGACCGGGGGCGTGGTGTCGGCGGGGGTGGGTGCCTTTGTGGTGGGCGAGGCGGTCGGGGTGGGGGTGGTCGCCTTCGAGGTGGGTGAGGTGGGCGAGGAGGTTGCGGCGGGGGTGGTGGCCTTGGCGGTGGGCGAGGCGGTGGCCGCGGGGGTGGTGGGGTTCGTCGTGGGCGGGGTGGTCGTGGCGGGGGGCGTGAGGGCCGGGGCGGGGTCGGCGAGGACGGTGACGTCCTCGGTGATCGCGGTCCGGCCGGACTGGTGGACGCCCCGCACGGAGACCTTGTGGGTACCCGGGGCCAGCTTCACCTCGGCGGAGGAGGCGGTGCCGGCGACTGTGGCCGCGACCTCGCCGTCGACCAGGACGTCGTACCGCCTGACCAGGGCGGCCGGGGTCGAGGCCGACCACTTCAGGGTGACGGCGGTGTCGGTGAGGACGGTGGTGCCGGACACGCCGGTACCGGTGACCGAGTCGAGCTTGAGCCCTTCGACCGTCCCGCCCGCCCAGGCGCGGACCGTGGGCAGCATGGCGTAGTACGCGTCGCCGGGGCACACGGTGTTGTAGCCGTCGCGGTGGCCGTGGATGACGGGGAAGGTCATCCTGGTGCCCGCGTCCCAGGTCTGGCGGAAGTAGTTCGGCCCGCTCGCGCCCGCGGTGAGGGTGGTGGTGCCCGTCGGGTCGACGCCGTACTGGCCGAGCTTCCACGCGGCGAGCCGGGCGACCGAGGTCATCGCCTCCTTCGAGGGGGCGATGTCGCTGTAGTCACCGATGACGGCGATGCCCGTGGTCTCTGAGTTGAAGCCGTAGGCGTGCGCGCCCATCACGGGCCGGTCGACGCCTCCCTTGCGGCCTTCGTAGATCGTGCCGCACTTGTCGACGAGGAAGTTGTAGCCGATGTCCTTCCAGGTCAACTGCTGTACGTCGTAGGCGTAGACGGCCCGGACGAGGGCGGGGGCCTCGGCGCAGGTGTAGTCGTTGGAGGTGGCGGTGTGGTGCAGCACCACCGCCTTGATCCTCCCTCCGGGCAGATAGCCGGGCTCCTCGGGGCTGATGGACTCGTCGGCGCCCCAGCCCTCGCGCGAGGTGATCGGCGGGCGGGGCGCGGTGGACGGCGGGGCCGGGGGCACGGTCGCGGTCGGCGAGGCCGGGTCCGGCGCGGAGACGGTCGGGGAAGGACTCGCGCTCCCGGTGGACGGCTGCGTCTGCGTCCGCGTGGGTTCCGCGGAGTCCGTCGGACCGGACGAGGGCCCGGCGGTCCGGGTCGAGGACGGGGCGGGAGAGGTGGTGTCCGCGGGGGCGTCCGTCGTGGCCGGATCCGTCGCGCCCGCCGTGCCGGTCGGGTCGGCCGTGCCGGTCGGGTCGGCTTCGCCGGTCGGGTCGACCGGGTCCATCACGAACCCGGCGGGCTCCATCGCCGAGGCCGTACCGCCGGGGTCGATCATGTCCAGCCGGAGACCCTCGGGCAGCCGCCGCGACGCACCGCTCGACATCCGCACCTGGACCCCGTCGGACGGGCCCACCCACGCGGGCGCGGTGCCGCCGCGGGACGCGCCCCGCTCGCCCTCGCCGCTGTCACCGTCCAGCCGCAGCCACGTCGACCACGTGTGACGCGCCGTGTCCCGGGTCCGGACCTCGATGGTGCCGCTCACCCGTGCGGACGCCTCGGCCCAGGTGATGCCGAGCATGCTGAAGGGCACGGTGTGCCGCCGGTCCAGCCGGGCGGACGTGCCACCGTCGGCCACCGTCAGCGCGGCGGTGGCCGAACCGGTCCGGATCGGCCCGGACCTCCCGTGGCCCCCGGAGCCGCCCGTGTCCCCGCTGCCCGCCCCCTGGACGATCAGTGTCCCGGACACCGCCGCGACCGCCAGAACGGCCGCACCCCACCCGCGTCGTCGCACTGCCCCACCCTTCACGCGACCTTTACATGATCTCTGCGCACGAGGAGGTTATATGAGGGTTCAACTATGGCTGGAACAGGGCGGAGCCGGGCCCGCGGGCCGGGGGTGCCGGGAGGGACCCGGGCCGGAAACCGCCGCGACCTCCCCTTCGTTCGCCGTGATCTTCTCGCGCCTCCGCTCCCGCCCGCGTACTGTTTGATTGGACTAGACCTATAGCGGCCCAGGAGAAGAGGTCCGATGAGTGAGCGGAAGAGCGCAGTCCTGGAGGTGATCGCCCTCGGCGTGGAGGACGCGGTCGCCGCTCAGGCCGGCGGGGCGGACCGGCTGGAGCTGGTCACGGACATGGCGGCCGACGGGCTGACCCCGTCGGTGGAGACCTTCGCCGGGATCCGTGCTTCCGTCGACATCGCGCTGCGCGTGATGCTGCGCCTGTCCGACGGCTTCTCGGCCGGCGGCGCGGCGGGCGTCGACGCTCTCGTACGGGCCGCGGGCGACCTGCGGGACGCGGGCGCGGACGAGTTCGTGCTCGGTTTCCTCGACGAGCACGGCGGCCCCGACCTGGCCGCCCTGGAGCGGATCGTCGCCGAACTGGACGGCTGCCGCTGGACGTTCCACCGCGCGATCGACCGCGCCGCCGACCGTGACGCCCTGCGCAAGCAGCTCGCGGACCTGCCCGGTCTCGACGCCTATCTGACCGCCGGGTCCCCGACGGGCGTCGACGACGGACTCCCCGTCCTCACGGCCGAGGGTGCCCGCCACGGGGAACCGGGGTACGAGCCGCGGATCATGGTCGGCGGCGGTCTGCGCCTCGACCATCTGCCGCAGCTGCGAGCGGCGGGCCTCGACACCTTCCACATCGGCGGTGCCGCACGTCCCGGGGGCTGGACGGGGCCGGTCTCCGCGGAGTCGGTACGGCAGTGGCGGACGGCCGTCGACGCGTAGGCGGCCGGTCCCGCGGGGCGGGTCCCGCGCGTCGGTCCCGCGTTCCGGTCGGCTGCGGGCGATCCGGTCCGGCAGGTCACGGATCCATCTCCGCCACGTAGTTGTTGTGTTGTGAGAGTCGCACGGCGATCACCGAGCAGCCTTTTGCGTGCATATTTGGTCGCGCCCCGATCGGCCGGGGCATGACAATCACACATGTGTGCGTGCCGGCGAAAGCGGTGCGGCAGCACAGCAGCATCAGGGGGACCAGGCTTCATGCCATCCATACGCAGCCGCACGCTCGCGGCAGCCGCGGCCGTGATCGCGGCCGTCATGATCACCACCACGGCCTGTGACAGCAAGAAGGACGACGAGGGGGCCGTCGCCAAGCCCACGGCGTCCGCCCAGGCCGGCAAGGGCGTCGACACCGGCCAGGACGACGGCTCCGTCTCGATCGGCGGCTACAAGCTGCCCGCGGGCATTCCCACCGAACTCAGCGGCGCCGCCCTGGACAAGTGGAAGAGCGGAGGGTGGCAGGACTACAGCAACTGGGCTTCCAAGGCGGAGGACTTCGCCAACCCGTACATCAAGGACTTCTGGTCGCCGGAGAAGATGGCCGAGGCCAAGGCCGGCATCCCGGTCGCCCAGGCGGGCAGCACCAGTTCGGGCTCGGGCAGCGGTGCCACCTCCTACCTGCCCGACGGCAAGGTGAAGAAGCAGACCGCCGCCAAGGTCAAGGGCACCTATCACCACTACGCGCCGCCCGTCGGCAAGATGTTCTTCTCCTCGCCCCAGGGCAACATGGTCTGCTCGGCCGCCGTCGTCACCGACCCGGCCCACCCCGGCAAGTCCAACCTGGTGTGGACCGCGGGCCACTGCGTGCACGCGGGCAAGGGCGGCGGCTGGTACCGCAACATCGCCTTCGTCCCCTCGTACAACAACAGCGCGAGCCTGAGCAGCCGCCAGATCACCGACCCGCGCGCCAAGTCCGTCTCCCCGTACGGCATCTGGTGGGCCGACTGGGCCACCACCTCGTCCCAGTGGATGAAGGGCGGCGCCCACACGGGCAACGCGGCCTCCGGGTACGACTACGCCGTGCTCCACGTCAAGCCCGAGAAGGGTGGCAAGTCCCTTCAGGAGCAGCTCGGTTCGGCGCTGCCGGTGTGGTTCGGCGCTCCGGCCGCCAACAAGGTCACGTCCATGAAGGTCCGCGGCTACCCGGCCGAGTCGCCCTACGACGGCTCGAAGATGTACGACTGCCACGGCGCCACCAAGCGGTTCGTGCTCGCGAGCAACGTCCCCGCCCAGTTCATGATCGGCTGCACCATGAACGGCGGCGCCTCCGGAGGGCCTTGGTTCATGAGCCACAACGGCCGGACCTATCTGGTCTCCAACAACTCGCTGAGCGACCGCAAGACGTTCATCACCGGGCCGCGCCTCGGTGAGAACGCCAAGCAGGTCTACCTGGCCACCAGCAGGAAATTCAATTAGGGCTCCGCGGCACACGGCGAACGGCCCTCGGCGTACATGCCGGGGGCCGTCGGCGTCCGTGGCGAGGGCGCGGCCGGGGGCCGTCCGCTCGCCCGCTCAGCCCAGTTCGGCCGGGAGCGGTGCCGCGTGGGTCACGACCAGCCCCGAGACCGCACGGGTGAGCGCCACGTACAGACGGCGCAGCCCGGTGCGCTCGTCGGGCTCGCCGTCGACGACGGCCTGTGGCTCGTCCAGGACCACGTAGTCGTACTCCAGGCCCTTGGCGAGCGAGGCCGGCACCAGCGTCAGCCGGGTCTCGGCCGTCGTCTCCTCGCCCGGACCGAGATACGTCCGCCCCGCCGCCGTCAGCGCCTCGGCGAGCACGGGGATCCGGGCGTCGGCGGCGATCAGCCCGACCGACCCCTCGTGACCCAGCAACTCCTCCACCGCGCCGAGGACTTCGGCGTCCGCCGCGCTCGCGCGCACCTCGAAGAAGCCCGGGTTCTCGCGCACCGAGGCGACCGGCGCGAGACCGGGCGCGATGTACGGCAGCAGCCGGGAGGCGTAGGTGATGACGTCCGTGGGGACACGGAAACCCGCGGTCAGCTCCTCGACGACCGCGTCCCCCTTGCCCAGATGCCCGAGGGCCTCCTCCCAGCTCCGGGTCGCCCACGGGGTCGTCCCCTGCGCCAGGTCCCCGAGCACGGTCGCCGACCCCGTCGTGCAGCGCCGGCCCACCGCGCGGTACTGCATCGGGGAGAGGTCCTGCGCCTCGTCGAGCACCACGTGCCCGAGGGAGTGCGTGCGCTGGACGAGATCCGTGGCCTCGTCGATCAGTACGGCGTCGGCGGCCGACCACTTCGCGCTCTTCACGCTGCGCACCGGCTTCGCCCAGAGGATCTCCTTCTGCTCGCCCTCGTCCAGCAGCCCCTCCGCGTGCGCGGCGAGGAACTCCGCGTCGGTCAGCAGCCGGAGCACCAGCTTGGCGGGGTCGACCTGCGGCCAGATCGCCTTCACGGCGGCCTTCACGGCGGCGTTGCGGGCCACGGCGTCCTGCACCCGGTCGTCCGGCGCCTCCCCGGAGCGCTCCATCTGGACCAGCACGGCATGCGCGATGCGCTGCGGAAGGGCCTGGTGGGCGGCGCCGTACCGGATGTCCCGGTCGAGCAGCTCCCGGACGATCTCTTCCAGTTCGTACGCCGGGACGCGCCAGCGCCGGGACCCCCTGACCACCACCACCGGCTCGGCCGGGACGGTCACGTGCGAGCGCACGGCCCGGCGCAGCACCTGGGCCATCCGGGCGTCGCCCTTGATCACGGCCGCGGCCGCGTCGTCGCTTCCGCGCACCTCGACATGCGCGACGAGGTCGTCGACGGTCGCCTGCCTGACCTCCAGCTCGCCGAGCGCGGGCAGGACCTGCTCGATGTAGTGCAGGAAGGACTTGTTCGGCCCGATCACCAGGGTGCCGGTGCGGGCGAGCCGCTCCCGGTGCGCGTACAGCAGATACGCGACCCGGTGCAGGCCGACGGCGGTCTTTCCGGTGCCGGGACCTCCCTGCACACAGACCGAGCCGGACAGCCCGGACCGTACGATCTCGTCCTGTTCGGGCTGGATGGTCGCCACGATGTCGCGCATCGGGCCGACGCGCGGGCGCTCGATCTCCTGCTGGAGCAGCTTGCTGGTGGACGCCGCCTCGGCCGGGTCGGACAGGTGCTCGTCCTCGTAGGCCGTGAGGTCGCCGCCGGTGTAGCCGAAGCGGCGGCGCAGCCCGACGTCCATCGGGTCCTTCTTGGAGGCCCGGTAGAACGGCTGGGACACCGGCGCGCGCCAGTCGATGACCATCGGGTCGCCGTCGTCGTCGTGGACATGGCGTCGCCCGATGTAGAACCGCTCGCCCTCGGCGCCCTCCGCCAGGTCGGAGCCCGGGGCGTGCAGATAGTCGAGCCGCCCGAAGAACAGCGGGGTGTGGCTGAGGTCGGCGAGGGCCTTGATGCGCTCGGCGATCTGCCGGTGCAGCACCTCGGCGTTCACCCAGTTCGCGGTGACGTCGCGGATGTCGAGGTTCTCCGCGTCCTCGCGCATCGCGCGGAGCGCGGAACGGGACCGGGCGAGATGGGAGCGCTCGCGGGAGAGGGGATCGTCGGAATCGGTCGGGGCGCCGGCCGGACCGTCGGACAGGGGGGACACGGGGAATTGCCTCCGGAAACCTGCGTGGGGGTGCTGCGGGAGTACCGCGGTGCTCTGGCAGTGCTGCGCGATGATGCAGATCGTGAATCGCTGCGGATTTCGTCGGGAATCCGTCGGGAATCCCTGCGGAATCCGTGGTGATTCCGGGTGCCGTCCGGTTTCCGGCCGGGCGGCGGCACTCCGTGAAGGGAGGCGGGCAAGACCGAAGATTCTAGGCGAAGGACGGATGCCGGGGCCAATGGTTTTCCCGGTGCCCGAGCGCCGTGTCCTTGCGGTGCCCGCCTGGCGTGTCAGGGTCCGGCCCCTGAGTCCCTAGGGGGCGGGGTCCGTCGTGAGGCGTAGAGCGGACCGTCCGGGCCGTACCTGGGGTGTGGGTGGGGTTCGGTCCGGGGACTGACGCCGTTCGGGTCGGGGCAGTCGCACCATGGAGGTATGAGCGCAGTCACTTTCACCCCAGGTCCTGCCCATCCCGGGTCCGTCGCGCACGGCGCGACGGCCGTCACGTCCGTCGACCACCGTCACCGCCTCGGCGACGCGCTGAAGGCCGTCAAGGTGTTCGGGCGCGCGGCCATCGGGGTCGTGTTGCTCGGCGAATACGGCGAAGAAGCGGGCGTACGGCGCCACTGACGTGTACGCCCGCTTCCTTTTGCCGCTAACCCGGACCCCGGCCCGCCGGTAGACGGCTCGGCCTCGTTCGACTTGCCCGCCCCTGGGGCTCCGCCCCGGACCCCGCTCCTCAAACGCCGGAGGGGCTGGAGTTTTCGCCGGCCGGGGCTGAATTTTCGTGGCCCGGGCCCGGAATTTTGGCCTGTCGGGCCACGAATTTTGGCCGGCCCGGTCCGGAATTTTGGCCGGCCGGGCTGGATCTTCATGGCGGCCGGGCTGGTTCTTTGCGGTGGCCGGGCTGGATTCTGAGCGCCGGGCTACTCGGTGTCGGCCAGGATTTCGTCGGCGTCCATGATCCGGTAGGCGTAGCCCTGTTCCGCCAGGAAGCGCTGGCGGTGGGCGGCGAAGTCCTGGTCGATCGTGTCGCGGGCGACCACGGAGTAGAAGTGGGCCTGGTGGCCGTCGGCCTTCGGGCGCAGGACGCGGCCCAGACGCTGGGCCTCCTCCTGGCGGGAGCCGAAGGTGCCCGAGACCTGGATGGCCACCGTGGCCTCCGGCAGGTCGATGGAGAAGTTGGCGACCTTGGACACGACGAGCACGCTGATCTCGCCCTCCCGGAAGGCGTCGAACAGCTTCTCCCGCTGGGCATTGCTGGTCTCGCCCTTGATGACGGGCGCGTTCAGATGCTCGCCCAGCTCGTCGAGCTGGTCGATGTACTGGCCGATCACGAGGATCTGCTGACCCGCGAACCTGCGGACCAGCGCCTCGGTCACCTTCCGCTTGGTCGCGGTGGTGGCGCAGAAGCGGTACTTCTCCTCGTTCTCGGCGGTGGCGTACGCGAGCCGCTCGGAGTCGGTGAGGTTCACCCGCACCTCGACACAGTCGGCCGGCGCGATGTAGCCCTGCGCCTCGATCTCCTTCCAGGGCGCGTCGAACCGCTTGGGCCCGATGAGCGAGAAGACGTCCGACTCGCGCCCGTCCTCGCGTACCAGCGTGGCGGTCAGCCCCAGCCGGCGCCGGGCCTGGAGGTCGGCGGTGAACTTGAAGACCGGGGCGGGCAGCAGGTGGACCTCGTCGTAGAGGATGAGGCCCCAGTCGCGGGAGTCGAAGAGCTCCAGGTGCGGGTAGACGCCCTTACGCCGGGTCGTCAGCACCTGGTAGGTGGCGATGGTGACCGGGCGGATCTCCTTGCGGGTGCCGCTGTATTCGCCGATCTCGTCCTCGGTCAGCGAGGTCCGCTTCACCAGCTCGTGCTTCCACTGCCGGGCGGAGACGGTGTTGGTGACGAGGATGAGCGTGGTCGCCTTGGCCTCCGCCATCGCACCGGCGCCGACGAGCGTCTTGCCCGCGCCACAGGGCAGCACGACCACCCCGGACCCGCCGTGCCAGAAGTTCTCCACGGCCTGCCGCTGGTAGGGCCGCAGCGCCCAGCCGGTCTCGTCGAGCTCGATGGCGTGCGCCTCGCCGTCCACGTACCCGGCGAGGTCCTCGGCCGGCCAGCCGAGCTTCAGCAGGGTCTGCTTGATCTGGCCGCGCTCGGAGGGGTGCACGGCCACGGTGTCCGGGTCGATCCGGTTGCCGACGAGCGGCGCGACGCGCTTGGAGCGCAGCACCTCTTCGAGGACGGGCCGGTCGGTGGTGGTCAGGACGAGCCCGTGGGCCGGGTGCTTGCTCAGCGTGAGGCGTCCGTAGCGGTCCATCGTCTCGGCGATGTCCACGAGCAGCGCGTGCGGGACGGGATAGCGGCTGAACTCCACCAGCGCGTCCACGACCTGCTCGGCGTCGTGCCCGGCGGCCCGCGCGTTCCACAGGCCGAGCGGCGTCACCCGGTAGGTGTGGATGTGCTCGGGCGCCCGCTCCAGCTCGGCGAAGGGGGCGATGACCCGACGGCAGGCGTCGGCCCGCTCGTGATCGACTTCCAGCAGAAGCGTTTTGTCGGACTGGACGATGAGCGGTCCGTTCACACGCGTCCCTTTCTGCGCGGCGGCACCCGGCGCGGATGCTCGGCCAAACCTCCAGTGTGCCCTACCGGCGGGCGATCACGGCTGGTCGTCGGCCAGCTCCGCGACCCCCGTGACCCGGTGCAGCGGATAGGTGCGGACCTCGTCCGCCGTGTGGTCGTACGCCGTGACGAAGCCGCCCTCGACCCGGATGGGGGCGATGACGCGCTGGCTGGCCGACCCCTCGGCGTTGACGTAGCCGATCCACACCGCCTCGCCCGTCATCACGGCGGCCTGCATGGTCGCGAGGGTCTCGGCGGAGCTGGTGCGGGGCAGCGCGCCGTTGCCGGGACGGCCGGCGGCCGGGTCGTCCTTGCGCGGGGCCGTGGAGGCGAGGTCACCGGCCCGGATCGCGCGGACCGCCGCACCGAGGAGCGTGGCGTCGGGGACCGGCGGACCGTCCGGGACGGGCTCGGGCGCCGTGCGCGGCGGGGTGCGGTGGGCGTGCGCCCGGCTGATCAGCACGTCACCCTCCGCCGACTCGGCGGCCGGCGCGAAGCCCATCGTCCTGAGGCCGGTCAGGAGGCTCGCCGGGTCGGTCTGCGCGACCAGCACCGTCGGCGCGATCCGCCGCAGCGCGAACTCCTGCGAACGCTTGTCGGCGAGGATCTCGTTGAGCACCGCCTCGTCGTCGCAGCGGACGTACGCGGAGGCCGCCCCGATCCGCAGATGGCCGTGCCGGCGCGCCATGTCGTCGATCAGATAGGCCAGCGGCTGCGGGACCGGCGTACGGGAATGGGCGGCGAGGAAGGCGTGCAGGTCGGACGCCGAACGGCCCGCGTCCAGCGCCCGGCGCACCGAGGCGGGGGTGAAGCGGTAGACGGTCGCCCCGCCCTTGGACTCGACGTCCGCGAGGACTCCGAGTGTGTCGGCCAGCGGACGCTCCAGCGGGCCGGGCGCGACCGCCGTCAGATCCGCCTGGAGCAGGACGTGGTCGAGCGGCTCGGGCAGCAGCGGCGCGAGGAGCGCGGCGGCACGGTCCGCCGCCGCGGCCCGCTCGGCGGGGGAGTGCGGTACGGGGGCGGTCACCGGCGGGCGCCGCCTGTGCGGCGCAGGAAGTCTGTCGCCCGGACCGGACGGCTCCGCCGCGCGCGCGCCCGCCGGGGCCGGCAGGCCCAGCAGCGTCCGCCCCTGCGCGGACAGCGCGCCCCGGCCGGTCACCCCGAGCAGCTCCGACTCGGACAGCGTCCAGCGGGCCAGCCGGGCCCGCAGCTCGTCCGGAGCGGGCCGGACAGTGCGCGAGGGCCGTTCCCAGTACAGCCGGGCGAGGAGCGAGTCCGTGTCGGGTGAGGCGCCCTCGGGAAGCTCCGCGAGCAGGGCGAGGACGCGGCGGCGGACCTCGGGTGCCGCGGAGCGGTCGAGGCCCGGGCCGAGCGCCGAGAGCGTACGGTCCTTCGCGTCCCGTCCGCCCACCAGACCGGCCGTGCGGGTCGCCGCGAGCCACGCCGAGGCGAGCCGCGCCCAGCGCTCCGCAGCGGGCAGCTCCAGCCACGTGTCGTACGCCGGTGTCGCCGCGTAGCGCTCCTCCGCCTCGCCGTCCGAGGCCACCAGGCCCGCCGCGTAGGCGAGTTCCACCCAGAAGGCGGCGACCGGTTCGGGGACGTCGAGCGCCACCGCCGTCCGCTTCAGGTCCCGCACGCTCAGGCCGCCCGCGCGCAGCACGGCGGGACCGCCCTCGTGCCAGTCCTTCAGCAGCTCCTCGACGGTCGCCAGCGTCGTGTACGCCTGACCGGCCGCGGCGGCGTCCACAGCCTGCGGACGGTGGCTGGTCGCGGCCTCGACCGCGGGCGCCACCGGTTCCGTCACATGGTGCGCGCGGCCCGCCCGCAGATGCAGGGCGACCTCCCGCGGCAGCACGACCGTGCCCGGTGCCGTCGGCAGCAGCAGCCCCCGCCCGATCAGCCAGCGAAGATGCGCCGCGGGTTCGGCCGTCACCTGCCCGTACGGCGGCCCCCACACCAGCCGGGACAGCACCCCCACCGCCTCGGCGGGGGCTTCGTCGAGCAGCGCGGACATCCGGCTCCGGTCGGCGAACAGGCCGCTCAGCGACGCCACCGCCGACACGGAGTCATGGGTGGACGCCAGCCCCGCCGCGGCCACGATCTCCTGGATACGCCCCGGCGACATGCCGGCCGTGGCCTCGCCGACCGTCGGCCCGAGCCCCGTCGGGGACGGGTGCTGCGGGGACGGGGCGAGCAGTTCACGCGCCGTGCGCACCAGCCGGAGGCGGTCGTCGGCCCCCCACAGGAGAGCCTGCTCGCGCAAGGTCCCGAGCGCCTGCGGGAAGGCCGCCGTGACCGCCGGGTCGCCGTCGTCGCCCGCCAGCAGCCCGAGCAGTTCGTCGTACGTCGCCGGTTCCCGCGCCACCGCGAGCGCCTCCGCCGTCTGCAGCGTGAACCGGTCCAGACGCTCCAGGGCACGGACGACCGACGCCCGGGTGCCCGCCCGTGTGGCGAGCTGGGTGAGATCCGTGGGGACGGGGGTGATCAGGTCCGGCCGGGACCGCAGAAGGGCGGACAGCGAGGCGTCGTCCCGCGCGCGGAGTGCTTCCGCCAGGGACCGCGGGGCGGTCGTCTCGGGGCTCATCCTGCCAACGGTAGCGGGTGGCACGCCCGCCGGGCCCGGCCCCCGCCCGGTGGACTGTCAGGAGGCCACGCGATCTCCCGGGCCGGCGGACGTCGCACGGCAGACCGAGCCCCGGACCGGACGCTCCCGCGCGCCGGAAACCGGTACCTTCGTCCCCACGGGGTATCCAACGCACCCGCCCCGGAGGGGACTTCGTGGGGATCGAGAGCGACCAGCTGGTCTTCGACTACCTGAGCCGGGTCGGCGACCTGGCCCAGCAACGGCAGTTGCCGTCGGCCACCCGCATGCGGCTGGTCACGGAACTGCGCGAGGAGATCGGCCGCCGCCGGGCCGGAGCCATCGCCGACACCCCCGCCGCGGTCCGCCGCATCCTCGACCGCCTCGGCACCCCCGACGCGATCGTCGCGGCGGCCGGAGGGGGCACCGGAGGCACCGAGGCCGGCACCCGGACCTGGGCCGCCGTGCCGTCCCAGCGCGCCGCCGCCGAACCGGAGGAGCGCCCCAAGGGACTGCGCCGCGTCGTCCCCCGCCCCCGCCCGGCCCAGCAGCCCGCCGAGAGCGCCGGGGCCGACGCGCCCTCCCCGCCCCATCTGGCGAGCGCGTCCGAACTGGGCGACAGCGCGATGCGGCCCGACTGGTGGCGTGCCACCGGCAGCCCCTTCGGGCTCGGCGACAGCGTGCCCGGGTTCGTCGGCGGAGTGGAGATCCCCGAGCTGCTCAAGCCGCCCCCGGGGAACGGGGACAAGGACGGCGGTCCCGGGGAAGAGGCGAATCCGGCGAAGGAGACGGCTGCCGCACCGGCTCCCGAGGACGAGCCGCCCGCCGGGGCCGGCGCCCTGCGCCGCCTGCCCCGCCGTCTCCTCCCGCGCCTCGGCGGCTACACCAACCCGCTGCTCCTGCTCGCCGCCGCCCTCCTCGTCGCCGGCGCGGTCCTCGGCAACTGGTTCGCGCTCGGCCTCGGCTGGCTGATCGCCTACGGCTCGCGCCGGCTGACCCGGGCGGAGTCGAAATGGGCCGTCCTCGTCCTGCCGGGCCTGTCCGCCGCGGCCGGCATCGTCTGGCTCTGGGGCCGTTCGGACGGCCGCTGGGGCACGCCCGTCGCCGAGGGTCACATGAACGAGGCGATGACCCAGACCTGGCCCTTCGTCGTCCGCGGCGCGGCGATCGCCTCGGCCCTGTACCTGGTCTGGCGCTCCCAGCGAAACCGCTGACGCCCGGCACGGCCCCGGAAGGCGCCAGGGAGAGACGTGCTTCCGGGCGCCCTAGAGAGAGGGCGAAGGGGCACGGGCGTCTGGGGGAGACGGCGACGGGAGTCCGGCGCCCGGAAGAGGCGGCGACGCGGGCCCGGCGTCCGGAAGTCCCGACCGGAGCCCCGTGAGGCCGTCCCGGACCGCGCCCGGACCCGCACCCCGAGGCGCCCCGCGAAAAGGCCTGGACCGGTTCCCCGGCGACCTGGGCACAATGGCCCATATGACCTCACCAGCGCTGACTGTCGGCTTCGACCTCGACATGACCCTGATCGACTCCCGCCCCGGGATCCACGCCTGCTTCGAGGCGTTGTCGGCACGGACCGGGACGTACATCGACTCCGATCTCGTGGTCACACGGCTGGGGCCCCCGCTGGAGCAGGAAATCGCCCACTGGTTCCCGGCCGAGGACATACCGGCGATGGCCGACCTCTACCGCGCGATGTACCCCGAGCACGCGATCACCGGCTCGCTCGCGATGCCCGGTGCGCGCGAGGCTGTCACAGCGGTGCGGGCGGCCGGCGGGCGTGCCGTCGTCGTGACCGCGAAGTGGGAGCCCAACGCCAGACTGCACCTGGACCACCTCGGCATCGACGCGGACGACGTCGTCGGCAGCCTGTGGGCCGAACAGAAGGCGGTCGCGCTGCGCGAGCACGGCGCGAGCGTGTACGTGGGCGACCACATCGGCGACGTACGCGGAGCGCGCACCGCGCGGGCGTACAGCGTGGCCGTGGCGACCGGGCCGTGCGACGCCGAGGAACTGCGCGCGGCGGGCGCGGATGTCGTCCTCGGCGACCTCACGGAGTTCCCGGCGTGGCTGGAGAACCACCGCTGAGGGCACGCCGAACCCGGCCCCGGCCCACTGGAACAGCCGCCGCCAGGGCGACCACCCTCAGGACCGACGGCCTCAGGACCGACGGCCTCAGGACCGACCGTCCGACCGTCGGGACCGGCCGCCGTCAGGAACGGGCGGCGCGGGCCCGGCGGCGGCCCTGCGCGGCGGACTGGAGCACACCCGCGCCGGCCAGCAGGAATCCGGCACCCATGAGCATGCTCAAGCCGAACATGTAGAACGGAAAAGGTTTCGTACCGAGCAACAGCGGGGCCACGGTGACCAGAGTGGCCAATGCTCCGACGAAGAACACGATGGCACCGGCACGGATCAGCCTGTCACCGGCTTCGGGGGAATTCGCTTGGGTTTTGTCACGCACTCCACCAGGGTAGTTCCCTGCGCGAAGGAACAATCCAGCGACGTCTTGTCACGAGCCGACGGACCATTAGCCTTGGTACCGGCGGGTCGGTGCCGACGAGTACGAGGGAAGGCGTGCCCACCGGCAAAGTGGATCCGGTTATCTAGGCACACAGACTTCGCTAGCCTCCCCTTATGACGACTGCCTCTGGCCGGACACCAGGCCTGCGCTACCTCTCGTGCCTCAGGCTGTCTGCCGACTCGGACGGCTCCACATCGATCGAGTGGCAGCGTGGAGTGATCCGCCACCACGTGGCCTCCCCGCTCCTGTCCGGCGTCCTGGTGAGCGAGGCAGAGGACACGGATGTCTCAGGCTCCCTTTCCCCGTTCAAGCGCCCCAAGCTGGGCAAGTGGCTCACGTCCAGGGCTGATGAGTTCGACGTCCTGATCGCAGCCAAGATGGACAGGCTCACCCGACGCTCGATGCACTTCAATGATCTGTTGGAGTGGGCGCAGGAGAACGGGAAGTTCATCGTGTGCGTAGAGGAGGGGTTCGACCTCTCCACTCCTCAGGGAAAGATGATGGCGCGCATGACAGCTGTCTTCGCCGAGGCTGAGTGGGACACGATCCAGGCCCGCATCCTGAACGGCGTACAGACCCGTCTTGAGAACCGTTCATGGCTGGTAGGAGCGCCCCCGACCGGCTACAAAATCAAGGCAGTTGAAGGCGGGAAGCGCAAGATCCTGGAGATTGACCAGGACTTCCACCCCTACGTAGAAGAGATCTTCCGGCGCGTCACTGAGGGGCAGTCCACACACCGGATCGCACGTGACTTCAACGCCAGAGGCGTACTCACGTGGTCGGATCACCTCAGGAAGCTCAAGGGGGAGAAGACCAAGGGGACTCAGTGGCAGGCCACCATCCTCAACAAGTTCATCCGCTCCTCATGGGTCCCAGGTCTCTACACCTACAAGGGAGAGGCTGTCCTGGACGACCAGGGGGAGCCGGTCATCCTCCCCGAAAAGCCACTGGCCGCGATGGACGAGTGGACAGACCTGGTGGACCGGATCAAACAGGCTCCCAAGCCCGAGGGAGCAGAGAACCGCGTCAGCACCAGGAGCCTGCTGGCCGGCATCGCGCGGTGCGGCGCGTGCGGAGCAGCCGTTACCTCTCTCCTGAACTCCGGACACACCAAGAAAGACGGCACAAGGGTTCCGGGGCGCCGGTATTACCGCTGCTCCAACAAGTTCAAGGGCGGCACGTGCTCAGAGGGCTTCTCCATCCGTACCGACTTGCTGGACGCGTGGGTTGACCAGCAGATCCAGGGGAGCGTAGGCCAGTGGGACATGTACGAGAGGGCAGGGGTCGGACCCTCTCAGGCAAGGGAACTTCAGTCGACAAGGACGCGCCTGGAGAAGCTGGAATCTGACTTCCTGTCAGGAGAGTACGACGGAGAGGGACAGGAAGAGTCCTACCGCCGTATGCACAAGTCTCTCTCCGGGAGAGTCGCTCTCCTGGCAAGGCAGGAAGAGGGGAGGGCTCACCCGGCCCTGAAAGCCACGGGAAAGAAGTACGGGGAAGTCTGGGAGTCCAAAGACCAGGAAGACAGGCGAGAGTTCCTGAGGGTCTATCAGATCAAGGTCTGGGGATGGAACAAGGGAACGGACGGGAGCACGGCAGGACTGGTCATGGATCTTGGGGATATCCAGGCCATGGCTCAAGAACTTTCCCTCTCGCTTCCTGGGAAAGGCGAGATGGCAAGGCAATTGATCAGCCACAACGTACCGGAGGGGCATCGCTTCAAGTTCTTCTGAGCGCCCCCGCGAGGGTCTGAGTTCCGTCACCGACGTTGTCCCGCACGGGAGGTGCACGCCGCCGCTCAAAGCTCCGGGAAGGGTGCCGCCTCGTCCATCGTCCGCAACAGACTGCGTGCTGCTTCGGCCTCTTCCGGCCGCACGGACGAGGCGAGACCTTCGATGATCGGTCGGCCTGCGCGCACAGCCGCTCGGGCTGCCACCTCCCAGGCGGGTTGTTCCTGGAAGCTCGTGTTTTTCCAGCCGCTCGCCGCCGCGGCGGAGTGCCATTGCTCTGCCTGGCAGATGCTCTCCAGCAGATCCATCAGCTCCGCCTTGCACGGCACGTCCGGGGCCCCGACCAGTTCCAGAAGAAAGGGGACTGTCGGGGCCGTCGCCTCCCCGACGACGAACCCCGACGAACAGATGATGTCGCCGAGTTCATCGATCGCCATGTGGGCGGTGTCGTCGCCTCCGTAGGCGATCCGCGAGAGCAGGGGCGGTATGTCCCTGGCGGGGGACTGTCGCGCGTCGTGCAGTTTCTTCCAGTGCACGCCAGTGACGCCCTTCAGTAGACTTCCCACGCGCTGCCACCTTTCATCGGCCCGCCCTCGCATCGGACCATCAGTGTCCTGGCGTGGCGATCTGTGCCAATCCCAGTTTGCTTTCTGTATCTGTAATCCTGGGCGACGGAACTCCTGCCGGGTGGATGACCGTTGCCGTGTCGGGTGTGATCACGGCGTCGGAGCCGTCTTGGACAGCCCCGTTCACCGGGCTGAGCCCGCGCTGGTCCACCAGGCCGGTGACAGCGTTGCGGCGTGAGGGCGCCGAGGAGACGCGCCGGGGACACCCTTCGGGTCTGCCTCTTTCGGATCGCGTGCTGCTGGTGGCGGCTTGCCTTCACCCTTCCTGCACCACTTTGAGCCTCTGTCACAACGGCAGGGGCTCACTCTCGTTTTAAGCCGTGTTGTGGTGGAGAGACCCCCGGTAGGCTGTCATGACGGCAGATCAACCGGCGTGCGAAGCAGCCGGGACCGATAGAGGGAGCGTGTGCTTTGCCGACTGGCAAGGTCAAGTGGTTCAACACCGAGAAAGGCTTCGGCTTTCTCTCCCGCGACGACGGCGGCGACGTCTTCGTCCATTCCTCGGTCCTGCCCGCCGGAGTAGACGCCCTCAAGCCCGGCCAGCGTGTCGAGTTCGGCGTCGTCGCCGGTCAGCGCGGCGATCAGGCCCTCTCGGTGACCCTTTTGGACCCGACTCCCTCGGTCGCGGCCGCCCAGCGCCGCAAACCGGATGAACTGGCGTCCATCGTGCAGGACCTGACGACCCTCCTCGAGAACATCACGCCCACCCTGGAACAGGGCCGCTACCCCGACAAGGCCTCCGGCAAGAAGATCGCGGGCCTGCTGCGCGCGGTCGCCGACCAGCTCGACGTATGACCGGCCGTCAGCGGCCGGAGCGACCGGGTTCCTGAGGGACCCGGCCGGTTCCGGAGCGGGAACCGGGCATCAGGGAAACGCCAGCGCGTCCGGTCCGAGGGGCGGCACCAGCCCCTCGGCCGCCGCACGCGTGAGCAGCCCGCGGACCGCCGCGTATCCGGGCTCGCCCAGATCGGCCGTGAACTCGTTGACGTACAGGCCGATGTGCTGGTCCGCGACGCCCGGGTCCATTTCCTGGGCGTGCTCCAGGACGTAGGGGCGGGAGGCCTCGGGGTCGTCCCAGGCGGCGCGGACCGAGGCGCGGGCCGCCTCGGCGAGCTCCCGGAGCCGCTCGGCCCCCAGCGACCGCCTGGCGATGATCGCGCCCAGCGGGATCGGCAGCCCCGTGGTGTGCTCCCAGTACTCGCCCATGTCGGCGAGCTTGTGCAGCCCGTAGTTCTGGTACGTGAAACGCGCCTCGTGGATGACGAGTCCCGCGTCGACCTTCCCGTCCCGCACGGCCGGCATGATCTCGTGGAACGGCATGACCACGATCTCGCCGACCCCGCCGGGAACCGTGTCCGCCGCCCACAGCCGGAACAGCAGATACGCCGTCGACCTCTCACTGGGCACCGCGACCGTGCGTCCCGTGAGTCCCCCGAACTCCCGGCTTCGCTCGAGCAGGGAGGCGCCCCCGGCGCCCGTCTCCCTGGTCAGCACCAGCGGCCCGCAGCCCCGCCCCAGCGCGCCGCCGCACGGCAGCAGCGCGTAGTCGTCGAGGACGTACGGCAGCACGGCGTACGACACCTTCAGCACGTCGAACTCGCCGCGCTCGGCCATGCCGTTGGTGATGTCGATGTCCGCGAAGGTCACGTCGAGGGAGGGCGCGCCGGGGACGCGGCCGTGTGCCCAGGCGTCGAAGACGAAGGTGTCGTTCGGGCAGGGCGAGTAGGCGATCCGCAGGGCTTCGGCGGATTCAGTCGGTGTGCTCATGAGGGTTCCAACTCTCCAGCAGGGGCCCCAGCTTCCCGAAGGCGCCCGTGAGGGCCGCGAGGGCATCGCCGATGCGCCACGCGGAGCGGTCCCGCGGGCCGACGGGATTGGACACCGCGCGGATCTCCAGCACCGGCACACCGTGCGCGGCGGCGGCCTCGGCGACCCCGAAGCCCTCCATCGCCTCGGCGAGGGCACGCGGGTGCCGGGCGCGCAGTTCGGCGGCGCGTGCGGCGCTTCCGGTCACGGTCGACACCGTGAGGACCGTTCCGACGCGGGCGGCGGTGACGGCCGCGGCTTCTCGTACGAGTGATTTCGGAGGCCGGTGGCTGACGGTCCCGAAGCCGAGCTCGGTGACCGGGAGGAAGCCCTCCGGCGCCTCGGCGCCCAGGTCCGCCGCGACGATGTCGTCGGCGACCACGAGCGATCCCACGGGCGCGCCGGGCTGGAAGCCGCCGGCGATCCCCGCGCAGACGACGAGGCGGTAGGGAGTGCCGCCGAGGGCGGCGGCGGTCAGTGCGGCGGAGACGGAGGCGGCGGCGAGCGCGGGGCCGACACCGGCGGCGAGCAGATCGTGCCCGCCGGTCCGGTGGAGCGTCGCCCCCGGGAGCCGTATCTCCCGCGCCGTGCCGGACGACGCCGCGGCCACCGCTTCCCGCTCCGCGGGGACGGCGGTGGCCACGAGCACACTCGGCCCGGCGGCGGCGATCAGTTGTCCGTGTCCTTCTTGAACTTGAAGGACCACAGGCCGGTGGCCGTCGCCTTGCCCTCCTTGATGGAGACGAGCGTCGAGCTGCCGGTGGCGCCGTACTGCTGGTTGAAGAAGACGCTGCCCGGAATCGTCAGGTACGTCTTCTTGGTGGTCTCGGGCAGCAGCTGCTGCCCGTTCATCAGGAGCGTCCAGCCTTTGTCCGCGATATCCGGGTCCACGCCGAACCGCACGGTCTCGTCGGGGTCGACGGTGATGGACTTGATGTCCTTGGACCGCAGGCAGCCCGACAGGTCCGTGGCCTTCAGGGCGTCGCCGTCGTTGTAGCAGTCGGCCTCGGAGCTCACCGACTTGTCGCCGACCGTGACGGTGGCCATCGGGGTCGGTTTGTCACAGGCGGACAGGACGAGGAGTCCGGCGGAAACGGCGCCGACCGTGGCGACGGCGCGGCGACGGCGCGCAGCGCGTTGTCCATTAGCGGCTCTGCCGCGGGGCAGGGAGGTCATGACCGAAGGCTATCGGGCAGGCCCACCGGTGCCCCCACGTGGGGTGCGGCGTGCCGTGTGTGGCCCCCGCGCGGCTCAGGAGACGTGACCGCGCGCCGATCCGCCGCGCCGGGCCACCTTGAGCAGTCCCCGCACGGTCGTCAGCCACCCCACGGCCACGATCCCCGCCGCCACCGAGAGGCCGAGCGGGCCGTTGAGCGGCATCGCGATACCGACGGCTCCGCCGAGCACCCAGGCCATCTGGAGCAGCGTCTCGGAGCGTGCGAAGGCCGAATTCCGGACAAGTTCGGGGACGTCCCGCTGGATCAGGGCGTCCAGGGACAGCTTGGCGAGGGCCTGGGCGAAGCCGGCGATCGCCGCTAGGCACGCCACCATCAGGGTGCCGAAGAAGAGCGCCGCCGTGATCGCGGTGCCCAGTACGACCGCCACCACCGTCACGATGATGATCTCCGGGGAGCGCTGCTTCAGCCAGGCGCCGACGGCCGTGCCGATCGCGTTGCCCACTCCCGCCGAGACGACCACCAGGCCGAGCGAGACCGCGGCGCTCTTGCCGGTGAGCGGGTGCTCGCGCAGCAGGAAGGCGAGGAAGAAGATCAGGAAGCCGGACAGACAGCGCAGCGAGGCGTTGGCGCCCAGAGCGTGGGTGACGGCCGTCCCCACGGTCCGCAGTCCGGGGCGCGGGGGTTTCTTCAGGCGCGGGCCGTGCAGATGCTCGGGGTCGGCGGCGAGCAGCGCCGTGTCCTCGCCCTTGGCGGAGTCGACCTTGGGCGGCAGCGAGAACGACAGGAACGTGCCCCCGATGAAGATCACGAAGGCGCCGTAGAGCGGATAGCGCGCCCCCAGCGAATGGAGCAGCGCGGCGATCGGCCCGGCCACACCGGTGGCCAGGAGCCCGCCCAGAGTGACACGGGAGTTCGCCTTGACCAGGGAGAACGTGGGCGGCAGCAGCCGGGGTACGACGGCGCTGCGCACCACGCCGTACGCCTTGGAGGCGACGAGCACGCCGAGCGCGGCGGGATACAGCTCGAAGGTGCCGGTGACGACCGCGCCCGACAGCATCAGGGCGAGCATCGCCCGGGCGAGCATCGAGCCCGCCATCGCGGCCCGCCGGCCGTGCGGCAGACGGTCGAGCAGCGGACCGATCACGGGGGCCAGGACGGCGAAGGGCGCCATGGTGATGCCCAGGTAGAGGGCGACTCTTCCGCGGGCCTCGTCGGTCGGCACGGAGAAGAACACGGTGGACGCCAGGGCCACCGTGATCATGACATCGCCCGCGCCGTTCACCGCGTGCAGTTCGATCAGTTTCCCGAGGCCCGACTCGCCCGCTCCGTGCGCGTGCGTCGCCTTGCGGATGCCGCGGGCGGTCCGTGTCACCGGGAAGTGCAGGGCACGCCCCACCGCACGGACGGATCCGGTCACCCGGCCCGATCCGCCACTCCGGTTGTTCCCCTTGGCGCCACCGACACCGGTTGCTCCCTGGGGTGACCTTGCGGATGCCACTCCGTCATAGTGCCCCGACTTCGGGGTGCGTAGTGCGGTTACCGCGCGTATGGGTGCCGAGTGGGGCCCATCGGACTGGGCGAGACGGGTGGGCGGATGGGAAACTTTTGGCGTGGAGCGGCTGGGAACGGGCTGCGGAGCGGCGAAGATCCCGGCGCGGAGCGCCGAAGACGGCCGCCGGTGTGGGCCCAGGCGCCAGGAGAAGGTAGCGTGCGTAAAGCGCCTGCGGCGATTGTTCTCGGCCGCGCGCCTCTCGGCCATCCCGCAGAATGGATGGCGTAGGTGCGCCCGAGTGCGATCGGGCGCGGACGTCGACGCGGCCCACCGGTCCGCTCCGTCCGCACCCCCGCCGGAGGAATGGCGCACCCGTGAGACGGCGTAGGAGAGAAGCGATACCTGTGAGCGCAGCGACAACGCGAAGCCGCACCCCTGACCGCCTGTGCGCAGAGGCCGTCGATCTCGCCCGCGCGGCCGCCGAGGAAGCCGCGTACCCCGGCGTCGTCGGCGAGCACCTCGGGCTGGTCTCCGAGGGGGACCGCGTTGTCACGCACTACTTCGAGTGCAAGGAACCCGGGTACCGCGGCTGGCGCTGGGCGTCGACCGTGGCCCGCGCCTCCCGGGCGAAGATCGTCACTCTTGACGAGACGGTTCTGCTGCCCGGCACGGACGCTCTGCTGGCCCCCGAGTGGGTGCCGTGGAGCGAGCGGCTCCGCCCCGGCGACATGGGCCCGGGGGACCTGCTCCCCACGGACGCCGAGGATCTGCGGCTGGAGCCGGGCTACTCCGGCGAGGACGAGCCCGCGCCGAACTCCGCGGTCTCCGAGGACATGGCCGAGCTGGTGGAGGCGGAGGACGCGGAGGTGACCGCGGGAACGCCCGCGAACCTGCCGATGGCTCCGCGCCGGGGCTCGATCGCCGCCGTGGCCGAGGAGCTGGGGCTGCGCCGGGCCCGGGTGCTCTCCCGGTACGGGCTGCATGTCGCGGCCGACCGCTGGGAGGACTCGTACGGTGCCAAGACGGCGATGGCGCAGGCCGCGCCCGCGACGTGCGTGAGCTGTGGCTTCCTGAACCGTATCGGGGGCTCGCTCGGACAGGCGTTCGGTGTCTGTGCGAATGAGTTCTCGCCGGCGGACGGGCGTGTGGTGTCTCTCGCGTACGGGTGCGGTGGGCACTCCGAGGCAGCGGTCATGCCGACGCCTCCGCGGCCGCCGCTTCCGGTGATCGACGAGACCCAGGTCGACCCCTTCCCGCTCCGCCCGTCCCCCGACTCGGGCTCGGTACCGGCCACGACGGACGAATCCACGGCGGAACTGGGCCACTCGTAGGTCTTCACCGGCCCCGGGGCCGGGAACCGGCGGTCTCGCCGTCCCCGGCACCCCGGCACGGTGTGCCCCAACCGGGTGCGGCCCGAGCCTTCTCTCGCCCCCTCCGCCCCTGCCCTTCCCACCCCTGGGGCTCCGCCCCAGACCCCGCTCCTCAATCGCCGGAGGGGCTGGATCTTGCCCCCGCGGTCAAAAGTGGCTCGGACGGACTGGATCTAGCCCTCTCGGTCAAAAGCGGCTCGGACGGACTGGATCTCGCACCCGCAGTGAATGGCCGGAACCACGACGCACCCGCAGCCGGAATTCGGCGGGAGGGGCCGTGCCGGTACATCACATGCCCGTCGCTTACGTTCGGATCGAGCAGCGGCTCCCCAGGGAACTCACGTCTGATCCAACGGCGACGGGCGGATGTACCGGCACGGCCCCGACCCACCCACCGAACCCGCACCGCACCGCGAACGGGCCGCACGGCACCGCGAACGCCGGCGCAGCGAACCCGCACGTGGACCCCGCCAGGAGAGGGGGAGCGCGCGCGGTACCTTCAAGCCGCGACCCGGTGCAGCATTCGCGGTCGCGCCAGGCGAGAGGGAGAGTGAACCCGTGAGTAAGTTCGTGCGGCCTGCTGCCGAGGGTGCGGACCCGTTCGGCACGGCCCGCCTGCGCCGCGGAGTACTGGACGCCTGGGCGGCCAGCCCGGCCAGGTTCCGCGAGGACGCCAACGCCGAGGAGGACCTGGTCCTCGGCGGGTACCGCGACCGGCTCGTCGTGGAACTCGCCCAGAACGCCGCGGACGCCTCGGCCCGGGCGGGCACCCCGGGCCGCCTGCGTCTCACGCTCCGCGACGGCGTCCTGGTGGCGGCCAACACCGGCGCCCCCCTCGACGCGGCCGGCGTCGAGTCCCTCGCCACCCTCAGGGCCTCCGCGAAGCGGGACGCGCACGACACGGCCGTGGGCCGCTTCGGCGTCGGCTTCGCCGCGGTCCTCGCCGTCACCGACGAGCCCGCCGTCGTGGGCCGGCACGGCGGCGTCCGCTGGGCGCTCGCCGAGGCCCACGACCTCGCCGCGGGTATCGCCGCGGACAGCCCCGGCCTCGGCGACGAGATCCGCCGACGGGACGGCCATGTGCCGCTGCTGAGGCTGCCGTTCGCGGCCGAGGGCACCGCCCCGGACCCGTACGACACCGCCGTGATCATGCCGCTGCGCGACACCGCCGCGGAGGATCTCGCCGAGCGCCTCCTGCGGACCATCGACGACGCCCTCCTGCTGGCGCTGCCCGGCCTGGAGGAAGTGGTGGTGGAGATCGGCGACGCGGAGATCCGCACCCTGCGCCGGACCGCCGCCGAGCACGGCGCCCTCATCGACGACTCCCGCGACGGCACCACCCGCTACCGCACCGTCGCGGCGCACGGCCCCCTCGACCCCGCCCTGCTCGTCGGCCGCCCGGTCGAGGAGCGGCTGCGCCCGCACTGGTCCGTGACCTGGGCCGTCCCGGTCGACCCGGAGGGATCCCCGGCCCGCCCGAGGACCAGCCCCGTCGTGCACGCGCCGACACCGAGCGACGAAGCCCTCGGCGTCCCGGCGCTCCTCATCGCCTCCCTCCCCCTCGACACCACCCGGCGCCACGCGGCCCCCGGCCCGCTGACCGACTTCCTGGTGGAGCGCGCGGCCGACGCGTACGCCGAACTCCTCGCCGACTGGCGGCCGGTGGACACCGGGATCATCGACCTGGTGCCCGGCCCGCTCGGCAGGGGCGAGCTCGACGGAGCGCTGCGCCAGGCGATCCTGGACCGGCTGCCGCGCACCGCGTTCCTGCCGCCCGCCAGCCCGCCGGCCCGGCTGCCGGACACCGACGCCCCCGAGGACTGGCCCGGGAGCAGCCCCGCGGAGAACCCCGCCGCCCTGCGGCCGCGCGACGCCGAGGTGGTGGAGGGCGCGGGCGCCGAGACCGTCCGGGTGCTCGCGGAGGTGCTGACCGGCCTGCTGCCAGCCGGGCTCGAACGGCGGGTGGAGCTGCGCACGCTGGGCGTCGCCCGGGTGCCGCTCACCGAGGCCGTGGACCGGCTGGCCGGCCTGGAGAAGGACCCGGAGTGGTGGTACCGCCTGTACGACAGCCTCGCCGGGGTCGACCCGGACCGGCTGTCGGGACTGCCGGTGCCGCTGGCCGACGGCCGTACGACGATCGGGCCCCGCCAGATCCTGCTGCCCACCGCCGAGGGGTCCCTGGTGGCCCCCGGCACGCTCGCCCGGCTCGGCCTCAAGGTCGCGCACCCGGACGCGGCCCACCCCCTGCTGGAGAAGCTGGGCGCTCTCCCGGCCTCGGCCCGCGCGGTGCTCACCACCCCGCAGGTGCGGGCCGCGGTGGCCGCCTCGCTCGACGACGAGGGCGGGGCGTGGGACGAGGACACCCTGGACGCGGAGGAGCTCGCGGACACCGTCCTCGCGCTGGTCCGTGACGCCGCGCTCGAACCCGGCGACGAGCCCTGGCTCGGCGCTCTCGCCCTGCCCGACGAGGAGGGTGAGCTCGTGCCCGCCGGTGAACTCGTCCTGCCCGGCAGCCCGTTCGCCCGGATCATGCGCGAGGACGAACTCGCCTTCGTCGACTCCGAGCTCGCCGGCCGCTGGGGCGAGCAGCCCCTCGCGGCCTGCGGCGTGCTGGCCGGCTTCGCCCTGGTGCGGGCCACCGACGTCGTGCTCGATCCGGACGAACTGGAGCCGCGCGAAGGGGACTTCGCCGAACCCGACGACGCGGGTCTGCTGGACGCGGTGGACGTGTGGTGCGAGGACGTCCTGGACCGGCTGCCCGACTCGCCGGTGCCGCCCGTCGCCACCGAGATCGTGGCCGTACGGGATCTGGACCTGGTGGACGACGACCGGTGGCCGGAGGCCCTCGCGCTGCTCGCCCAGCCGCCGCTGCGGGACGCGATCATCCAGCAGGTACGCGTCCTGCTTCCGGACGGCACGCACGAGATCGTCCGCCCGTACACGGCGTGGTGGCTGCGCGGGCATCCGGTGCTCGACGGTCGCCGGCCGGCCGGTCTGCTGGCGGCCGGCGGCGATCCGCTGCTGCGCGGCCTGTACGACGAGGCCGACGCGACCGGCTTCGACGACGAGCAGGTCCTGCGGGCGCTCGGTGTCCGTACGTCCGTGGCCGCCCTGCTCGACGAGCCGGGCGGCGCGGCCGAACTGCTCGACCGGCTCGCCGATCCCGGACGCCGGGTCTCCGGATCCCAACTGCACGCCCTGTACAGCGCGTTGGCCGATCTCGACCCCGAGCGGGTGACACTGCCGGACGAGCTGCGGGCGGTCGTGGACGGCGAGGTGAAGGTCGTGGACGCGGCCGACGCGGTGGTCGTGGACTCCCCGGACCTGCTGGCCTTCACCGCCGGGGTGCCGCTGCTGCCGGTGCCGCCGTCGCGGGCCGCGGAGCTCGCCGAGCTGTTCCAGGTGCGGAGGCTCAGCGAGTCCGTCACCGGCGAGGTGACCTCCGAGGGCACCGAGCACGACGTACAGGAGTCCGTACGGGTCCTGCTGGGCCCCGCGACCCCCGCTTCGTACGTCGAGCACGAGGAACTCGTGGTCGACGGGACCGAACTCGACTGGCGCCGGAGCCGGGACGGGGTGCTGCACGCCGCCACCCTGGAGGGTGTCGCCGCCGGGCTCGCCTGGTCGGCGGGCCAGTGGCCGCGCCGCTTCGAGGTGGCCGCCCTGCTCGAGGACCCGTCCCGCACGGAGGAACTGGCCCGGGACCGCTGGTTCGACTGACCACCCTCGGCCGACTGTTCACGGCGGGCCGGCCTGTCGGTCGGCCGGCCGGTCGGGTTCCGCCGTATTCGGACGGCGCGTTTCGCCCGGTCCCGGGAATTCCGGGGCCGGGCTTTTCTCTCGGTTTCGCCATCCCCGCGTAACGCGAACCTAAAAACTGCGACTTCTTCACCCCGCCCGTACAACCAGTCCCACCCCTCACTAATCTCACCTCTTGAGTCAACAGACTCATCGATCACTTGGGTCCCGTGCCGACGACGAGCCGTGAGGAACGACCACCGCCGGGACCCCCTTTCTCCACTTGGGGAACCCCATGCGCATACGAGCCACCGTGGCCGCCGTCTCCGGCGCCCTGGCCCTTTCCGCTCTCGCCGTGCCGGCCGCGCAGGCCGCAGGCAACCCGGTGTCCGGCGTCACCTTCTCCAGCGTCGTGATCAACAGTGGCAAGAACATCGTGGTCGGCGCCTCCGCGCAGGTCACGATCAGCGCGACCTACACGGTGACGCACCCCTCCAGCGTCAGCCTGAGTTCCTTCGCGAACGGCCCGATGCTCTACCGCGGCACCTCGGTCACCTCGCCGACCGACGTCATCTTCGGCGACGACCCCGGCACCTGCACCGCCTCCTCCTCGACCGTGGCCAAGTGCACGGCCAAGATCGAGTTCCGTCCGGCCGGCTCCGCCGAGGTGGACCTGACCGACGCCCAGGCCGGTGCCTGGAAGGTCGGCGCGCTCGCCATCGACGGCAGCGACAATGCCAAGTGGCAGGGCGACCTGGGCACCAAGAACGTCCAGCGTCTGTCGAAGCTGACGGTCAACGCCGCGCCCGAGCCGGTCAAGAAGGGCAAGACCGTCACGGTCACCGGCGCCCTGACCCGCGCGAACTGGGACAACGCCAAGTACCAGGGCTACACGGGCCAGTCGGTGAAGCTGCAGTTCCGCAAGGCGGGCAGCACCACCTACACCACGATCAAGACGATCAAGACGGACAGCTCCGGCAACCTGAAGACGACCACCACGGCCACCGCCGACGGTTACTTCCGCTACAGCTTCGCGGGCACCACGACCACCCCGGCCGTCAGTGCCGCGGGTGACTACGTCGACGTGCAGTAACACCTGAACACGCGGTACCGCCCGAACACGCGGTACCACCTGATGTCATCGGAAATCCCCGGCCTTCAGGCCGGGGATTTCTGTTTGTCCCGATCTCCGTCCCGATATCACCGCCGACGATTTCTTCGACGAGCCACGTCGACGTGCGGTAGCACCTGGCTCGGCCTGGTGTCCGACGTGACCCGAGTCCCGGCCGCAGGGCCGGGGACTCGGGTCAGTTCGGAAGGCGTGCACAAAAAGTTCACCCCGCGTACAACCTTTTGCGCGCCTCGGCGATCATGTCTTCCGAGTCAACAGACTCCATCATCATTTGGGCCCCCGGCGACCACGAGCCGTCAGGACCGACCGCTGTCGGGGCCCCTTTCTCCACGTGGGGATCGCATGCGCATACGTGCCACCGTGGCCGCCGTCTCCGGCGCCCTGGCTCTTTCCGCCCTCGCCGTACCCGCCGCCCAGGCGACGGGCAGCCACTCGTACAGCCACGACGACGTCCAGAAGGCCGCGCAGGCCGCGCGCGAGGCCACCGACGGCAAGTCGGCCTACACCGGCTCGACGGGCGAGGACGGCGAGCCGTACCCGCTGGACGTCACCTTCTCCGCCGTGAAGGTCAACAACGGCAAGCCGATCGTGGTGGGCATCAGCAACAAGGTCACGGTCCCCGTCACCTTCACCGTGACGCACGCCGCGGACGTCGACATCCACGCCGCCGACACCTACCTGGACGTCGAGCTCTACCGCGGCGCCTACGAAAACCAGGACAACTGGCTGGTCGGCCCGGACTGGCCGGTCTGCACCGACGTCTCCGCGACGAAGGCGAACTGCAAGAGCACCATCGAGGCCGACCCGACCTGGGACCTGCTGGGCAACGAGGACGCCACCACGTGGAAGGCCGACGGTTACCTCCTCGACTTCAACGACCAGGATCCGCTGGGCGAGGAGATCGACTGGAGCCAGGTCGGTTTCGCCGGGGCCGGCGACCTCGCCACCACCAAGCTCCAGCGCTACTCCAAGCTGACGGTCAACGCCGCTCCGGAGCCGGTGAAGAAGGGCAAGACCGTCACGGTCACCGGCAAGCTGTCCCGCGCCAACTGGGACGACCTCGCCTACCACGGCTACACCCTCCAGTCGGTGAAGCTCCAGTTCCGCAAGAAGACCAGCAGCACCTACACCACGCTCAAGACGATCAAGTCGGACAGCACCGGCAACCTGAAGACGACCACGACGGCCACCGTCGACGGTTACTTCCGCTACAGCTTCGCGGGCACCTCGACCACCCCGGCCGTCAACGCCACGGGTGACTACGTCGACGTGCAGTAGTCCATGACGTAGCCCTACGCGGGCACGCGGCGGTCGACCCATCTCCACAGGAACTCCAGGACGGCCGCCGCTGTCACCGAGATCAGCACCGCGACCCACGGCATCGTCGTGCCGACCAGCTTCAGCGCGAAGAAGTGCTGGAGCCTCGGCACCACGAGCACCAGCAGGAACGCCCCGCCCATCGAGGCGACGAGGCAGATCCGCCACCAGGTGTAGGGCCGGGCGATGATCGCGAGCACCCACATCGAGACCAGGAACAGCGTCAGCGTCGCGGCGCTCGTCTCCGCCTCCAGCGAGCCCTCTCCCGTGTAGTAGTGGCGCGCGATCAGGTACATCGCGAAGGTCGCCGCTCCCGCGACGACGCCGCCCGGGACCGAGTACCGCATCACCCGCCGCACGAAGTGGGGCTGGGCGCGCTCCTTGTTCGGGGCGAGGGCGAGGAAGAACGCCGGGACGCCGATCGTGAGGGTCGACAGCAGGGTCAGGTGGCGCGGCAGGAACGGGTACTCGACCTGCCAGCACACCACGAGGACGGCCAGCAGCACCGAGTAGACCGTCTTCACCAGGAACAGCGTCGCGACCCGGGTGATGTTCCCGATGACCCGGCGGCCCTCGCCGACCACCGAGGGCAGCGTCGAGAAGCTGTTGTTCAGCAGCACGATCTGGGCCACCGCACGGGTCGCCTCGGACCCCGAGCCCATGCTCACCCCGATGTCGGCGTCCTTCAGGGCCAGGACGTCGTTCACGCCGTCGCCGGTCATCGCCACCGTGTGCCCGCGGGCCTGCAGGGCGCCGACCATGTCCCGCTTCTGCTGCGGGGTGACCCGCCCGAAGACCGTGCCCTTCTCCAGGGACTTCGCCATCTCCTCACGCTCGTCCGGCAGCCGGCGCGCGTCCACGACCTCGCCGGTGAGCCCCAGCTTTCCGGCGACCGCGCCCACCGACACCGCGTTGTCGCCGGAGATGACCTTGGCCTTGACGTCCTGATCGGCGAAATAGCGCAGGGTGTCGGCCGCGTCCGGGCGCAGCCGCTGCTCCAGCACGACCAGGGCGGCGGGCCGGGCGGCCTCCGCGACACCGGCGTCGTCGAGGTCCTTGGTGGTCCTCGCGAGCAGCAGCACCCGCAGCCCCGCCTCGTTGAGCCGCTCGGTCTCGCCGAGTGCCGGGTCCCCGGGGGCCAGCAGGACGTCGGGGGCGCCGAGCAGCCAGGTGCTCGACTCGCCGTTGCCCTCGCTGAAGCCGGCGCCGCTGTATTTGCGGGCGGAGGAAAAGGGCAGGGACTGGGTGCAGCGCCACTCCTCGCTGTCCGGGTAGGCGGCGATGATCGCCTGGAGGGAGGCGTTCGGCCGCGGATCGGACTCGCCGAGGGCGCCGAGGACCTTGCGCAGGTACGACTCGTCGGCGCCGTGGAGCGGCCGCAGCTCGGTGACGTCCATGCCGCCCTCGGTGAGGGTGCCGGTCTTGTCGAGACAGACGGTGTCGATGCGGGCGAGGCCCTCGATGGCGGGAAGTTCCTGTACGAGGCACTGTTTTCGGCCAAGGCGGATGACGCCGATCGCGAAGGCGACGGAGGTGAGCAGGACCAGGCCCTCCGGGACCATCGGCACGATCCCGCCGACGGTCCGCGCGACGGAGTCCTTGAAGCCGTGCTGTTTGACGACGAGCTGGCTGACGATCAGGCCGATGGCGGTCGGGATCATCATCCACGTCACGTACTTGAGGATCGTGGAGATACCGCTGCGCAGCTCCGAGTGGACCAGCGTGAACCGCGAGGCCTCCTCCGCGAGCTGGGCCGCGTACGCCTCCCGGCCCACCTTCGTCGCCGTGAAGGCGCCGCTGCCCGCGACCACGAAGCTGCCCGACATCACCGGGTCGCCGGCGTGCTTGACCACGGGATCGGCCTCGCCGGTGAGCAGCGACTCGTCGATCTCCAGCCCGTCGGCCTCCGCGCAGGTGCCGTCGACGGCGACCTTGTCGCCCGGCCCGATCTCGAGGAGGTCCCCGAGCACGATCTGCGAGGAGCTCACCTCGGCGGCGACCCCGTCCCTGCGGACGGTCGGTTTCACCTCGCCGATCACCGCGAGCGAGTCCAGGGTCTTCTTGGCCCGCCACTCCTGGACGATGCCGATCCCGGTGTTGGCGATGATCACGTAGCCGAACAGGCTGTCCTGGAACGGTGCCACGAACAGCATGACCAGCCAGAGGACACCGATGATCGCGTTGAACCGGGTGAACACGTTCGCCTGGACGATCTCGCCGATGGAGCGGCTGCTGCGCGCCGGGACGTCGTTCACCTCGCCGCGTGCGACCCGCTCGGCCACCTCGGCGGCCGAGAGCCCCTCGGCACGCCGGGAGACGGGTATGGGCACCGGGTGAACCGGATCGAGTCCGGCGTCCGCGTCGGTGTGGGTCATGCCCTCGACGGTACGTGCGGATTTGCGGCTTCACCCGCCGAGTGGGCCAAACCTCCGACTTGGGGAGGAGGGGAGACGGCGGGCAATGCTGCCCTGGGTGGAGAAGCCCCCTACAGGCCCCTACTCCGTCACGGGGGTGGCGGGGGAGCCGGCCGCCTGGGCGCGCTTGATCGCGGCGTCACGCTTGCGGACGTACCAGATGCCGATCAGCCCGAGGCCCGCGCCGGCCAGGCAGGTCCACAGCCACCACAGGTGTCCGTGGTCGTCGAACCAGCCGTAGAACGGCAGCTGCACCAGGAAGAGGACGAACCAGAGGATCGTGCCGCCCGTGATGGTGGCGACGACGGGGCCCTCCAGGGGCTCCGGCGCCTCGTGCTTGGGGGTCCACTTCGCCATGTGCACAGCTTACGAGGGTCGGCGACCGGTTGTGTCCGCACCCGGCCTCCCTTGCACGGCAAGGGTCTACGCGCGGAGATAGCGATTTCCAACTCATATGTTCATACTGAAACGGTCCGAGTCTGGCCAGTTGTATTCGTATGAATCACCAAAAGGGATCTGGGGGAAACCTTCTGGTGGTCGATCGCTGACCAGGCTCGATCATGTTCCCCGTCCCCCGCACGTTTGAGGACTCGCATGTCCACCTCGGCCGCCACCAAGGCCCCCGCCCCGCAGGAGCCGGAGTCCCGGCCCGCGCAGAGCGCCCTCGACCGCTTCTTCAAGATCTCCGAGCGAGGCTCCAGCCTTCCCCGGGAGATCCGAGGCGGTTTCGCCACCTTCTTCGCGATGGCGTACATCATCGTGCTGAACCCGATCATCCTGGGCAGCGCGAAGGACATGTACGGGCACCACCTCGACAACGGGCAGCTCGTGACGGCGACCGCGCTGACCGCGGCCTTCACCACGCTCCTCATGGGCGTCATCGGCAATGTGCCGATCGCGCTGGCGGCGGGCCTCGGCGTGAACACGGTCGTCGCCCTCCAGCTCGCGCCCCGGATGTCCTGGCCGGACGCCATGGGCATGGTGGTCCTCGCGGGCTTCATCGTGATGCTCCTGGTCGCCACCGGTCTGCGTGAGCGCGTCATGAACGCGGTGCCGCTCGGCCTGCGCAAGGGCATCGCGATCGGCATCGGCCTGTTCATCATGCTGATCGGCCTGGTCGACTCCGGCTTCGTCACGCGCATCCCGGACATCGCCCAGACGACCGTCCCGCTGCAGCTCGGCACCGACGGTCACCTGCACGGCTGGCCCGTGCTGGTCTTCGTCCTCGGCACCCTGTTCACCCTCGCGCTGATCGTGCGCAAGGTGCCCGGCGCCATCCTCATCTCGATCGTCACCATGACGGTCGCCGCGGTGATCATCAACGCCGTCACCACCGTCCCGTCCTGGGGTCTGACCACCCCGAAGTGGCCGGGCAACCCGGTCGCCAGCCCGGACTTCGGTCTGATCGGCCAGTTCAGCCTCTTCGGCGGCTTCTCCAAGGTCGGCGTGCTGACCGGCATCCTCTTCGTCTTCACCGTGCTGCTGTCGTGCTTCTTCGACGCGATGGGCACGATCATGGGCATCAGCGACGAGGCCAAGCTGACGGACGCGCAGGGCAACATGCCCGGCATCAACAAGGTCCTCTTCGTCGACGGCGTCGCCGTCGCCGCGGGCGGCGCCTCCTCCTCCTCGGCCACCACCTGCTTCGTGGAGTCCACGGCCGGCGTCGGCGAGGGTGCCCGTACGGGCTTCGCGAACGTGGTCACCGGCGCGCTGTTCGCCGTCGCCCTGTTCCTGACCCCCGTCGCCACGATGGTCCCGTCCCAGGCGGCCACCCCCGCGCTCATCGCGGTCGGCTTCCTGATCATGTCCCACTCGGTCAAGGAGATCGACTGGGCGGACTACACGATCGCCATCCCGGCCTTCGTGACGATGATGATGATGCCGTTCACCTACTCGATCACCAACGGCATCGGGATGGGCTTCATCACCTTCGTCGTGCTGCGCCTGGCGGCGGGCCGCGGCCGTGACATCCCGGTCGCCATGTACGTGGTGTCGGCCGTGTTCACCTTCTACTACCTCATGCCGGCCCTCGGCCTGACCTGAGCGGCCTCGGCCGTGCGGGGGGTCACGTGACCCCGTAGAACTTCTCCGTCTCCTCGACAGCGGTCTGGAACCGCTCGTCGAAGTCGTCGCGAATGAGCGTCCGGACCACATAGTCCTGGACGCTCATTCCGCGTTTCGCGGCATGTTGGCGGAGCCGGTCGAGCAGCTCCCCGTCGATACGCAGGCTGAGCACGCTGGTCCCCATGAAGTCGAGGGTCGCCTCTTCCCGACCGGAATCGGGTCACTTTCCGGTGCGATCTCACTCATATGAGTGATCCCCGTGTCGGATGGCGCGTTTCACGGGGGCCCCATTGTTCTTTAGCGAGAGTAATGAGTTACGCTAAAGAACATGCCTGACCTCACCCATGGCGACGACGAGGCCGCCGTGAACGCCTTGCGCTCCGCAGTGATGCGGTTGTCGCGTCGACTCAAGCACCAGCGGGTCGACGAGTCGCTGAGCCCCACCGAAATGTCGGTGCTCGGCACCCTCGCCCGCTGCGGCAGCGCCACACCCGGCGAGCTCGCCCGCAAGGAACACGTGCAGCCGCCGTCGATGACCCGCATCGTCGCGCTGCTCGAAGCCAAGGGGCTCGTCAGGCTGGAGCCGCACGCCGAGGACCGGCGCCAGAAGGTGGTGACGCAGACCGACAAGGCGGAGGCGATGCTCGAGGAGAGCCGCCGCAAGCGGAACGCGTTCCTTGCCGGACTGGTCGAGGCCCTCGACGAGGACGAGTGGGCCAAGCTCCGCGAGGCCGCTCCCGTCCTGGAGAAGCTCGCGCACATCTGACCGACGGTGGCCCTCTTTCGCTCCCCGATCCCGGTCCGGATCACCGGTTGGAACGCTGATCACTGGCCTCGGTCCGGATCGCTGATCTCGGTCTGGATCACCGGTCTCGGTCCGGATCACCGGTCACGACGCTGATCAGCGGTCTCGGTTCGGATCGCCGGTCTCGGTCCGGATCACTGATCTCGGTTCGGATCGCCGGCCTCGGAGCAACGGAGGGTCCGCCCTTCCCCGCAAGCGCCGACGCCCCCCATGACGCCGACGTCCACGATCGCACTGGAGGCGAGCCCTTTTGAGTACGGGATCCGGAGCACACTCCGCCCCCGCACCAGCCACCCACGACTCCACAGCCGCCCGCGACTCCCCCCGCTCCTCCTCGATGTTCAGCTCGCTGAAGATCCGGAACTACCGACTGTTCTTCCTGGGCCAGGTCGTCTCCAACACCGGCACCTGGATGCAGCGCATCGCCCAGGACTGGCTGGTGCTGAGCCTGACCGGCTCCTCCGCCGCGGTCGGTATCACCACCGCGCTCCAGTTCCTGCCGATGCTGCTCTTCGGCCTGTACGGCGGTGTTCTCGTCGACCGTCTCCCCAAGCGCCCCACGCTGCTGGTGACCCAGACGGCGATGGCCCTCACCGGTCTCGCGCTCGCCTTCCTCACCCTCTCCGGCCACGTCCAGGTCTGGCACGTCTATCTCGCCGCGTTCGCCGTCGGTATGGCCACCGTCGTCGACAACCCGGCACGCCAGTCCTTCGTCTCCGAGATGGTCGGCCCCGGCCAGCTCCAGAACGCGGTCAGCCTGAACTCGGCCAACTTCCAGTCCGCGCGGCTGGTCGGACCCGCCGTCGCGGGCCTGCTGATCACCGGCGTGGGCACCGGCTGGGCCTTCCTGCTGAACGGCCTGTCGTTCGTGGCCCCGCTGGCGAGCCTGCTGCTGATGCGTGCCCGTGAACTGCACATCGTCGAGCGGGCGCCGCGCGCCAAGGGCCAGCTCCGCGAAGGCCTGCGCTACGTCGCCGGGCGCCCCGAACTGATCTGGCCGATCGTCCTCGTCGGCTTCATCGGCACGTTCGGCTTCAACTTCCCCGTCTGGCTGTCGGCGTACGCGGACGACATCTTCGACTCGGGCGCCGGGGCCTACAGCCTCTTCAACACGCTGATAGCGCTGGGTTCGCTGGCCGGAGCGCTGCTCGCGGCCCGGCGCGGCACGGCCCGGCTGCGCGTGCTGATCGCGGCCGCGGTGGCTTTCGGCGCGCTGGAGGTGGTGGCCGCCACGGCGCCCACGCTCTGGCTGTTCTCGCTCCTGATGGTCCCGATCGGCATCTTCGGACTGACGGTGAACGTCACCGCGAACACCTCGGTCCAGATGGCCACCGACCCGGCCATGCGCGGCCGGGTCATGGCGCTGTTCATGATGGTCTTCGTGGGCGGCTCACCGCTCGGCGCGCCGCTGGTCGGCTGGGTCACCGACGTCTACGGTCCCCGGGTGGGCTTCGCGCTCGGCGGGCTGGTCTCGATGACCGCGGCGACGGCGATCGGTCTGGTCCTGGCCCGCCTCGGCGGCCTGCGGGTCTCCCTCGGGTGGCATCACGGCCGCCCCAGGATCCGCTTCGTCCCGCGTGAGCGGAGCGAGGAGCGGGTCGCCGCCGCGGTGTGACCAGGTGGTTCGGAGGCGGTCGGCCGGCTCGGGCGGCCGACCGTCTCGCGCACTCCGGTGTGCTGATCGCCGTTCCCTGGAAGGCTGGCCCCCATGAGACTCTTCGCCGCGGTACTGCCCCCCGCCGGAGCGGTGCGTGAACTGGCCCCTGCGGTGGACGCGTTGCAGCGGACGCCGGGTGCGGACGCCTTGCGCTGGACGGGCCGCCCCGGCTGGCACTTCACCCTCGCGTTCTACGGAGAGGTCGCCGACGACCTCGTCCCGGACCTCACGGAACGGCTGCTGCGGGCCGCCCGTCGCACCGACCCGTTCCCGCTGTCCCTGCGCGGCGGCGGGCACTTCGGCGGGCGTGCCCTGTGGGTGGGCGCGGCGGGGGACATCCCGACCATGCGGCTGCTGGCGGACCGGGCGGAGGCGGCGGGACGCAAGGCGGGCGTCGAGATGGAGGAGCACCGCCGCTACCGGCCGCACCTGACGGTGGCCCGCAGCCGCGACTCCGCGGACTTCAAGCCGTACGTCGCCGCGCTGGACGCGTTCGCCGGGAAGCCCTGGACGGTGGGTGAGCTGTGTCTCGTCCGCAGCAACCTGCCGACGTCGGGAGTGCCCGGTGAGCAGCCCCGATACGAAACGGTGGCCGGTTGCCCGCTGGGGGCGGGCGACGGGACCGGCCCGGCGGCCCGTTAACCTCGTTGGCGTGAACCCGAAGACCCGTAACCGGATCATGGCCGGTGTGCTCGTGCTGATGTTCTTCGTCGTGGCCATGGCGGCGGCGGTCAGATAGCGGCCGTCGTGGCCCTGGCGGCGGCGGCCGGACAACGACCGCCACCGCTGGACGCCGCCACCGCTGGACGCCGCCCCCGCTACCAGGCGAACGCCTCGGGGGACGGGCCCGGGCCCGGGAAGATCTCGTCGAGCCCCTCCAGGACCTCCTCCGACAGCTCCAGCTCCACCGCGCGCAGCGCCGATTCGAGCTGCTCCGCGGTGCGCGGGCCCACGATGGGGCCGGTGACACCGGGACGGGTCAGCAGCCAGGCCAGCGCGGCCTCTCCGGGCTCCAGGCCGTGCTTCTCCAGCAGATCCTCGTACGACTGGATCTGGGCGCGTACGGCCGTGTTGGCGAGGGCGTCGGCGGACCGGCCGCTCGCCCGGCGGCCGCCCTCGACCTCTTTCTTGATCACACCGCCCAGCAGTCCGCCGTGCAGCGGCGACCAGGGGATGACGCCGAGCCCGTACTCCTCGGCGGCCGGGATGACCTCCATCTCGGCGCGGCGCTCGGCGAGGTTGTAGAGGCACTGCTCGCTGACCAGGCCGATGGTCCCGCCCCGGCGGGCGGCGATCTCGTTGGCCTGGGCGATCTTGTAGCCGGGGAAGTTGCTGGACCCCACGTAGAGGATCTTCCCCTGCCGCACCAGGACGTCGACCGCCTGCCAGATCTCCTCGAAGGGGGTGGACCGGTCGACGTGGTGGAACTGGTAGACGTCGATGTAGTCGGTCCGGAGCCGCTTCAGGCTCGCCTCCACCGCGCGCCGGATGTTCAGGGCGGAGAGCTTGTCGTGGTTGGGCCACGGGTCGCCCTCGGCGCCCATGTTCCCGTACACCTTGGTTGCGAGGACCGTCCGGTCGCGCCGGTCGCCGCCCTTGGCGAACCAGTTGCCGATGATCGATTCGGTACGGCCCTTGTTCTCGCCCCAGCCGTACACATTTGCCGTGTCGAAGTAATTGATTCCGGCGTCGAGTGCCGCGTCCATGATGGCGTGGCTGTCGGCCTCGTCCGTCTGCGGTCCGAAGTTCATCGTGCCGAGGACGAGCCGGCTGACCTTGAGCCCCGTGCGTCCGAGCTGTGTGTACTTCATGGTTCACCAGCCAACGGCGTGGAGTGCGCTCTAGGCAAGGGCAGGCCGGGTGACCGACGGCGCCCCGGGGTCCGTCAGGCGGACGCGGCCGTGTACGGGTCGCCCAGGTCCCAGGCCTGGTGCATCGCCTCCGCGAAACCCTCCGCGATCTTGTGTTCGCCGCTCGCGTTCGGGTGGGTGCCGTCGTACGTGTCGAAGGTGGTGTCGTACGAGGGGGGCGGGGACGCGAGCAGCAGCGGGGAGCGCGGTTCGTCGAGGTCGGCGACCGCCTTGCCGAGGAGCTCGTTGAAGGCGGCCACCTCGGCGGCGAAGGGGGCGTCGGACTCGGCGCGGACGTTCGGTATCACCGGGAGCAGGACCATGCGGATGCGCGGGTTCGCGGCGCGGGCCTCCTCGACGAAGACGCGGACGTTGTCGGCGGTCTGCACGGCGTTGGTGTAGAAGCCGAGGTCGATGAGGCCGAGCGAGACCAGCAGGACGTCGGCGCGCTGCGCGCGGACCGTCTCGCGGATCACCGGGGCCATGTGCAGCCAGCCCTCGCCCCAGCCGGCCAGGTGGGCGCGGGGGAATTCCGGGTCCGCGTACTCGTGCGAGTCGGGGGAGCCGGTCGACTTGTCGTAGAGCGTCTCGCGCGGGCCGACGATCTTGAACGGGCCCCCGTACGTCGCACGCAGGTGCTGCCACATCCGGTAGCGCCATGTGTGTTCGCCCGCGCTACCGATCGTCATGGAGTCGCCGACGGGCATGAACCTGAGCATCCGATCATCATGGACGATCGGTCCGGGCGCCACGGGCCGCCAGGGTGTGAAGCTGGACACGCCCGCGGGCGGCCCGGCGCGGTGCACGGGGCCGGGCGGGGCACGAGGGCCGGGCGGCGCGGGCCCGGGCGGACGCCGGTCACATGAACGGGCCGGTGGGATGGCAGGCTTGGGCCATGCGCCGATCGCACTCGTTCGTGTCCGGAGCCGCCGCCGGAGCCCTTGCCGGAGCGGCCCTCGTCCTCGCCCTGGCGGCGCCCGCTCTCGCCGACGGCGGGGACGGCGGGTTCACCATCAAGGATCCCCGGATCAAGGAGTCCAGCGGTCTCGCCGCCTCACGCCTCCACCCGGGCGTCTACTGGACCCACAACGACAGCGACGACGGGCCCTACCTGTACGCGGTCGACAGCAGGACGGGCCGGACCGTCGCCACGGTCACCATGAGCGGGGTCGGCGCGCCCCGGGACGTCGAGGCGATCTCCCTCGGCCCCGACGGCGACCTGTACGTCGGTGACATCGGCGACAACCTCGGCGGCTCGTGGGACCACGTGTGGATCTACAAGCTCCCCGAGCCGAAGGTCCTCAAGGACCAGACGATCCGTGCCACCCAGTACGTCGTGAAGTACTCGGACGGTCCCCGCAACGCGGAGGCGCTGATGGTGCACCCCAAGACGGGGCGCGTCTACATCGCCGACAAGAACGAGGACGGCGGCCACCTCTACGAAGGCCCCGCCGAACTCAGCGCCTCCGCGACCAACGTGTTCAAGCCCGTCGCCACCGTCGACCTGTGGGTCACGGACGGGGCCTTCTCCCCCGACGGCCGCCAGCTCGCCGTGCGGGGCTATTTCGGCGGGATCGCGTACACCTGGAACGGCGGGCGGATCAAGCGCCTGGAGCGCCTGAACGTGCCCCTCCAGGGCCAGGGCGAGTCGATCACCTACACCCGCGACGGATCGAAGCTCCTGTACGGCAGCGAGGGCGCGGACAGCGGCGTGGAGCCCGAGGACGCGCCGGGTGCCGCGGGGTCCGGCTCCAACTCGTCCTCCAAGGGCGGCGGTTCGGCCGCCGGGGGCGGGAGCGGCGACGGGACGAGCGGTCAGGTGAAGGTCGGCGCCATCGCGGTCGCGGCCCTTTTCGCCGTGGTGTTCGGCTTCAGGCGGCTGCTGCGCCGCCGCTGAACGCGGCCGCGGGGCCGTAGCAACGGACGGCGGCCGCGGCCCGCGTCACGACGGACGGCGGCTACGGACCCGTACGAGGCGGACGGCGGCCAAGGCCCCCCTGCACACGGTGAAGCGGACGGCGGCCAAGGCCCCGTACACACGGCGAAGGGGCGTCCGGCACGCTCGCGCGCCGGACGCCCCTCGAAGGCCGGGACGGTTACAGCTTCTCGATCACGTAGTCGATGCAGTGCGTCAGCGCCTCGACGTCCGCCGGGTCGATCGCCGGGAACATGGCGACGCGCAGCTGGTTGCGGCCGAGCTTGCGGTAGGGCTCGGTGTCGACGATGCCGTTGACGCGCAGGACCTTGGCGACGGCGGCGGCGTCGATCTCGTCGGCGAAGTCGATCGTGCCGATGACCTGCGAGCGCTTGGCCGCGTCCGTCACGAACGGGGTGGCGTACTTGCTGTCCTCGGCCCAGCGGTACAGGCGGGTCGAGGAGTCCTTCGTCCGGGCGGCCGACCAGGCGAGGCCGCCCTGGCCGTTGATCCACTCGATCTGCTCGTTGAGCAGGAAGATCGTGGCCAGCGCCGGGGTGTTGTACGTCTGGTTCTTGCGGGAGTTGTCGATCGCCGTGGGCAGCGAGAAGAACTCCGGGATGTGGCGGCCCGAGGCGTGGATGCGCTCGGCGCGCTCGATCGCGGCCGGGGAGAACACGCCGATCCACAGTCCGCCGTCGGAGGCGAAGGACTTCTGCGGGGCGAAGTAGTAGACGTCGGTCTCGGCGATGTCGACGGGCAGGCCGCCGGCGCCGGAGGTGGCGTCCACCAGGACGAGGGAGCCCTCGTCGGCACCCGCGACCCGCTTGATCGGGGCGGCGACACCGGTGGAGGTCTCGTTGTGGGTGAAGGCGTAGACGTCGGCGCCCGCCTCGGCGACCGGCTCGGGGTGCGTGCCCGGGTCGGAGGAGACCACGGTCGGCGCGGCGAGCCACGGGGCGAGCTTGGCCGCCTTCGCGAACTTGGAGGAGAACTCGCCGAACGTGAGGTGCTGCGACTTGTTCTCGATCAGGCCGTGCGTCGCGACGTCCCAGAACGCGGTGGAGCCGCCGTTGCCGAGGACGACCTCGTACCCGTCGGGCAGGGAGAACAGCTCGCTCACGCCCTCGCGCACCTTGCCGACCAGGTTCTTGACCGGGGCCTGGCGGTGGGATGTGCCGAGCAGAGAGCTACCGGTCGCGGCCAGCGCGTCCAGTGCCTCCGTCCGCACCTTGGAGGGGCCAGCGCCGAATCGTCCGTCGGCGGGCTTGATGTCAGCGGGGATCTGGATATCAGCCACGTCAGGAGCCTAGCCGTTCCGGGAAACCTCGGTGAAACGTCGTCCGTCGGCTGAGACGGGGCGTGTTGACGGCGGCGGCCGCGGGAGGGCCCGTCAGGGGCCTTCCCGCGGCCGGCGGCTCATGGGGTCCGGCTATCCGGCGGTGAGCCTGACCGGCAGCTCGAACAGGTCGTTCTGCGTCACCACCGGCTTGTTGCGGAGCTCCGACACCGGGACGGCCAGGTCCAGGGAGGGGAAGCGCTCGTACAGGGCGGGCAGGGCGACGCCCGCCTCCAGGCGGGACAGGGCCGCGCCGGGGCAGACGTGGGGCCCGTGACCGAAGGAGATGTGCCGGTTCTTGCCGGTGCGGCTGACGTCGAACTCGCCCGCGGTGGGCCCGTGGGCGTTCTCGTCGCGGCCGATCGCGCCGTACGACACGATGAGCGCGTCGCCCGCCGGGATCACCTTGTCGCCGACCGGGACGTCCTCCGTGGCGAAGCGGATGAGGACGTGGGAGGTCGGGGTGGAGTGGCGCAGGGTCTCCTCGACGACCGCGGACCAGTCGGCCTCGCCGGACAGGACGAGGGCGCGCTGGTCGGGGTGGGCGGACAGGTTGACCACCGCGTTGACGATGAGGGAGATGGTCGTCTCGTGGCCCGCCGCGACCATCAGCTGGAGGGTGGAGACGATCTCCGCGTCGGTGAGGTGGTCACCGTCCTCGGAGGCCAGGATCAGCGCGCTGGTCAGGTCGTCGCCCGGCTCGGCACGCTTGGCCGCCACCGTGTCCGCCATGATCCCGGCCAGCTCGGTGAGGGTCGCGATGACCTCGGCGGGCGGGGTCTGCGTCGAGAAGAACTTCTCGAACAGCTCCTTCAGACGCGGCAGGCGGGACTCCTCGATGCCCATGAGGTCGGCGATCACGTACATGGGCAGGGGGTAGGCGAAGTCGGCCTTCAGGTCGACGACGTCCCCGGTGAGGTTGTCGAGCAGGCTCTCCGTCAGCTTCGAGATCCGCTCCCGCATCTGCTCCACCCGGCGCGGGGTCAGCGCCTGCGCCACCAGGGTGCGCATCCGCCGGTGGTCCGCGCCGTCCACGGTGAGCATGGAGCGGCCGGGGTTGGCGAGTCCGATCAGCGGCCAGTCGGGGGCGATCTCGCCGCGCTGCCAGGCACCCCAGACGTTGATGTCCTTCACCAGACGGGGGTCCGTGAGCAGGGCGCGCGCCTCGGCGTGGTGGGTGACCGCCCACACCGGGACACCGCCGGGCAGTTCGACGGCGGCGAGCGGTCCCGCGGCGCGCAGCGCTGCGCTCTCGCCGTCCAGGTCGGTGACGAAGGGGTCCAGGACTATGCGGGTCTCTTCGGTACCGGTGGTCATGCGGGGGTGCCTCCAAGGGCTGGGGTGGGGGTGACGCGTCTTCTCCGGGGCATGGGGACAGCCCCGGGCCCCGGCCGGGCGGGTGCGCCGGCCGGGTGGCAACGGTGTCTCAGAGGACGGGTACGGGCGTGAACCGCACCGGCAGTTCGTTCAGGCCCCGTAGCCACGGGGAGGGGCGCCGGGTCAGTGTGTCGGCGGGTACCGCCAGGTCGATGTCCGGCAGCCGGTCCAGGACGATCTCGATGCCGGTCCGCGCGATGACCTCGGCGACCTCCTGTGCCGGGAACGGGCAGCGGTGCTCCCCGTGACCGAAGGAGAAGTGGGCGTTGTTGCCGCCGGTGAGGACCGAACTGTCGGTGCGGACCTGGGGGTCGGAGTTGGCGCCCTGGAGGCCGAGCAGCAGCAGGTCGCCGGCGCGGATGCGGCGGCCGCCGAGCTGGGTGTTGCGGGAGGCCCAGCGTCCGGCCACGTTCTGGGTGGGGGTGTCCTCCCACAGGACCTCGTTCATGGCCTCGGCGACGCTGTGCCGGCCGCCGAACAGGGAGGCGGCGAACCGTTCGTCGGTGAGCATCAGGCGCAGCGAGTTGCCGATCCAGTCGGCCGTGGGCTGGTGGCCGGCGGCCATCATGACCATGAGGTCCTGGACGATCTCCATGTCGTCGAAGCCCGCGGTGTTCGCGAGCATCCGGGACACGACGTCGTCGGCGGGCGTTTCCTTGCGGTCGGCGATCAACCGGGCCATGGAGGAAGCCAGATGCTGCTGTCCGGCCAGCGCGCCCTCGCGCCCGTTGATCATGTCGTTCAGGGCGGTGACCAGGCCGGGACCCTGCTCGTCCGCGAAGCCGTAGAGCGTCGCGAGGACCCGTACGGGCAGCAGGGCCGCGTAGTCGCCGATGAGGTCCGTCTCGCCCTTGGGGCAGATCGCGTCGATCAGCTCGTCGGCGAACTTCTCGGCCTGGGAGCGCAGTTCGGAGGGGTCGATGGCTTCGAGGGCGTCGCTGATCATCGCGGCGCGCTCGCGGTGGCGCTCGCCGACGGTGTACAGGATGGAGGGCTGTTTGCGGCCGATCATCGGCAGCAGCGGCCAGTCGTCGGGGATGCGGTCCCACTGGCTCCACAGGTCCGAGTCCCGGCTGAACAGCTGGGGATCGCCGGTGACCTGGTGCAGTTCGCGGTAGCCGAGCACGAGCCAGGCGGGGATGTCGCCGTCGAGGACGACCGGCACGACGGATCCGTGGTCGCGCCGCATCTCCCGGTACAGCTCGGCGGGTTCGGTCTGGAACCGCGGCCCGCCGAGGGGGACGGGCGCGGTGGCGGAGGCGGGGGTCACAGAGCGGGCTCCGGTGATTGAAGGGCGCCTTCCGCGGCTGCGGCGCCGTGACGGGCGTAGCGGGACTGGAGGTGCTCCACCAGCGTGATCAGCACCTGCTTGCTGGACTCCCGGGAGCGGGCGTCGCAGTCGAGCAGCGGTACGTGCGGGTCGAGGTCGAGGGCCTCGCGGATCTGCGCGGGGGTGTGCGGGGGCCCGCCGAAGTCGTTGCAGGCCACGATGAAGGGCGTGCCGTAGTGCTCCAGCCGGTCGATGGCGTACCAGGATTCGTCGATGCGGCGGGTGTCCACCAGGACGATCGCCCCGAGCGTTCCGGAGAACAGCCGGTCCCACAGGAACCAGAACCGCTCCTGTCCGGGTGCGCCGAACAGGTACAGGATGTTGTGCGTGTCCAGCGTGATGCGTCCGAAGTCGAAGGCGACGGTGGTCGCGGACTTGCCGCGCACCTCGCTGATGTCGTCGACGCTCGCGCCGGCCTGCGTCATCGTCTCCTCGGTGTTGAGGGGACGGATCTCGCTGACCGAGCGGACGAGGGTCGTCTTGCCGACACCGAACCCGCCCACGATCACGATCTTGAGGCCGTTGTCGGCGGACGCGGACAGGGGCGCACGAGCGTCAGAGGTTACGGAGTCCAACGAGCACCTGCTCCAGGATGTCGGGATCGGGAAGACCGGAGGGAACAGTGGTGTGCGGGTGACGGGCGCTGACCCGGCCCGTGGAGAGCAGGTCGGAGAGCAGGACGCGGGTGATCGACACCGGCAGTCCCAGCTCCGCCGCGATCTCCACGACGGCCGTCGGCCGCTCGCACATCCGCAGGATCGCGGCGTGCTCGGACTGCATGCCCACCGCCGGATCGCACTCGGCGACCACCAGTGTCACGAGGTCGAAGGGGGTGTCGGGGCCGGAACGGGTGCGCCCTCCGGTGAGGGTGTACAGCCGGTCGGGCGCGTCGTCCCTGCCAGGACGGCTCATGACGACCGGGGCGGCGAGGTCAGGTGCTCGCCGAGTTGTTCCACGAGTTCGCTCATGTTGTGTCCCACCAGTCCGGCGTCGGCGTCCTCGGCGGTGACGACGGCGAGGTGCGCGCCGTCGCCCGCTTCCACGATGAACAGCACCCCTCCGTAGAACTCGGCCATCGCCGAGCGCACGCCCCCGCTGCCGTCGCCGAACTCCATGGAGGCGCCGTGGGACAGCGACTGGATGCCAGCGGCGATGGCGGCGAGCTGGTCGGCCTGGTCGACCGACAGCTCCGGAGTGCGGCACAGCTTCAGTCCGTCGCGGGAGAGCACGAGCGCGTGCCGTGCGCCCGGGGTGCGCTCAAGGAGGCCCTCGATGAGCCAGGTGAGCTTCTCGTCGGCGGTGATGGTGCCGGTCATGGGGTGGTGTCGCCTTCCGGGAGCGCGGTGGGGGTGGTGGGGGTCGTGGTGGGGGAACTGGTGGACGCGGTTGCGTGGTCCTCGGGCCGTGCCGGTGCTTCGGTCCGGGGCGGATCGTCGGCCGGTACGGGTCCGGGGGCGCCCGGTGCCGTGCCGCGCACCGCTTGGCGGAAGGTGCCGAAGCGGGCGGCGGACCGGATCTTGGGGTCGTCGCCGGTACGGGGTTCGGGGTCGGCCGGGGGTGTGACGTGTGAGCGGCTGCGCTCGGCGTGGGCGAGGGTGCGTCCGCGGCGGCGCTTGGGCAGGCCGCCGGTGGACGGGAGGCCCTGCTCGTGCCGGGGCGAGTCGTGGGCCGGGACGGGGTCCGGGTCGAGGTCGCCGGCCGCGCGGGCGGCGGCGTACGACACGGGGGAGGCCGGGGATTCCTGGGAGGTGCGGGATTCCTGCGGGTCCGGGGACCACGGGGATTCCGGGGATTCCCGGCCGTCCGGTGGCCTCGGCGCGGTGGCGTGGCCGTCGACGCCGGTCGGGGCGGAGGGGACGGGCTCGGACCCGGCCGGCAGCGGCGCCCCGGTGAGGTGGAGGCTGGGCTGGGTGAGGATGTCCTGCGGTATGAGGACCAGCACGCCGGTGCCGCCGCGGGCGGAAGGCCGGAAGGACACCTTCAGGCCGTGCTTGCGGGCGAGCCGGCCGACCACCGAGAGGCCGAGGCGGGTGCCGGTGAGGCCGCCGAGCCCGGACCGGGGCCCGACGGGGCCGGTGACGGCGCGTTCGGCGCGGCGCAGCTGGACGTCTCCCATCACCAGGCCGCTGTCCTCGACGGAGACGATGACACCCGCGGGGACCTCCTCGACGTACACATGCACTTCGGCGGTGGGCGGCGAGAAGTTGGCGGCGTTGTCGAGGAGTTCGGCCAGTGCGTGCATGACGCCCTCGGCGGCGTGTCCGGCGACGGCGACCTCGCTGGCGGAGTGGACGCGCACCCGCTGGTAGCCGCCGATGCGGCCCATGGCGCCGCGCAGGATCGACTCCATGACGATCGGGCGGGCCCAGCGGCGCCCCGAGCGAGCGCCCGCCAGGACGGCGACGGAGTCGGCGAGGCGGCCGGCCTGCGCGGTGCGGTGGTCGAGGTGGAGCAGGTCCGCGAGGACGTCCTCGTCGGAGTGCCTCTCCTCCATCGCGCGCAGGTCGGCCAGCATGCCGGTGGACAGCGCCTGCATGCGTCCGGCCGCGTTGGCGATCGCCGAGATCGCGGCGGCGCGGTCGGCGGCGGCCTGCCGGGTGCGCTCGGAGAGTTCGGCGTTGCGCTCGGTGAGCCGGGCGCGGTCGCCGGTGAGGAGTTCCCTCTCCTTGGTGAACTCCTCGGTGAGGCGGGCGTGTTCGCGGGCGGCCGTCTCGGTCAGACGGGCCCGCTCCTGGGCCGCGGTCTCGGCCGCGCGGGCGCGTTCGCGGGCGGCCTCGTCGACGAGCCTGGCCCGGTCCTGGCCGAACTCCTCCGCCAGTCTGGCGCGTTCCTGGAGGAGCCGGCCGGCGTCCTTGGTCACGCTGTCGAGGCGTCGCAGCGCGATGCGCCTGGTCTGCACGGCGTGGGCGGCCACCGCGACGGCGGCGCACAGCAGCACCGCGGCGGCGCCGGTGCCCCAGGCGAGGGGCACGCGGGCCGGTTCGGGGGCGAGCAGGACGGCGGCCACCACCGCGGCCGCGGCCGGGACGGCGGCGGCCAGCACGGCTTTCGCCGTGGTGCGTGGGGTGGGTCGTTCGCCGGAGGGCAGGGGCGGGGTCATCAATCGGTCCTCGGTCGTGTTCCTGGGGGGAGAACGTGTCCTCGGTCGTGTCCTCGGTCGGTCCTGGGCGAGAAGCGACACTCGATGCTCAACTCGCGGTCACTATATGAGAGTTCGTGATTCGATTGGGAGGCTTCGGGAAGCGGTTTCATGATCGCCCCGGCATATCGGTGCCTTTCGGGTGTCCGGCCACAGGGCCGCCGCCGGTGCCCGGCGGCATCCTGGAGACATGACGGATCTGGGTGGACGGCCGGACGGACGACCGGACGGAAGGCCGAGCGGACGGCCCGCAGGGCAGCCGGACGGGCCGCCGGCGGAGTCGGCCGGTCGGCTCCGGTCCGAACTGGCGGGGGCCGTGCGCGGCGAGGTCTCCTTCGACACGACGGCGCGGGCGCTGACCACCATGGACGCCTCCAACTACCGGCGCGTACCGCTCGGTGTGGTGGCCCCGCGGGACGCCGAGGACGTGGCCGCCACGCTCGCCGTGTGCCGCGCCCACGCGGTGCCGGTCGTGGCGCGCGGCGGCGGCACCTCGATCGCCGGACAGGCCACGGGCACCGGCGTCGTCCTGGACTTCACCCGCCACATGGACCGGATCCTCGCACTGGACCCGGACGCCCGTACGGCCGTCGTCCAGCCCGGTGCAGTCCTCGACCGCCTCCAGGAAGCCGCCGCCCCGCACGGACTGCGCTTCGGCCCCGACCCCTCCACGCACAGCCGCTGCACCCTCGGCGGGATGATCGGCAACAACTCCTGCGGCTCCCACTCGGTCGCCTGGGGCACCACGGCGGACAACGTGCGGGAGCTCACGGTCGTCGGCGCGGCCGGGGACACCCGCCGCCTCGGCCGGGACTGGCAGGGCGCTCCGGACGGGCTGAAGGCCCTGGTCGAGAGCGAGTTGGCGCTGCTGCGGACCGGCTTCCCGGACCTCCCGCGGCGGATCTCCGGGTACGCCCTCGACGCGCTCCTGCCCGAACGCGGCGCGGACGTGGCCCGCGCGTTCTGCGGCTCCGAGGGCACCTGGGGCCTGCTCACCGAGGCGGTCGTACGCCTGGTCGAGGCACCCCGGGCACGGGCGCTGGCCGTCCTGGCCTACCCCGACGAGAGCGCCGCCGCGGACGCCGCGGCCGGCCTGCTCGGGTACGGGCCGCTGACCGTGGAGGGGATGGCCGCCGACCTCGTACCCGCCGACGCGGGGCTGCCGCGCGGCGGGGCCTGGCTGTTCGTGGAGACGGGCGGCGGATCGCCGGCGGAGGCACGCGCGCGTGCGGACACGATCGTGCGGGCCGCGGACGTGGGGGACGCCCTGGTGGTCACCGACCCGGCGGGGCAGCGGGCGCTGTGGCGGCTGCGGGAGGACGCGAGCGGCACGGCGACCCGGATGCCGTACGCCGGGGACCGCTCCCCGTTCGGCGCCGCCCGCGGGCTCGGCGAAGAGGCCTGGCCCGGCTGGGAGGACTGCGCGGTGCCGCCCGCCCGCCTCGGCACGTATCTGCGGGACTTCCGGGCCCTGCTCGCCGCCCACGGGCTGCACGGCACCCCGTACGGCCACTTCGGCGACGGCTGCATCCACGTCCGGATCGACTTCGACCTGATCACCGCGGCGGGCGTCACCCGCTTCCGGCGCTTCTCGGAGGATGCCGCCCGCCTCGTCGTCGCGCACGGCGGCTCGCTGTCCGGCGAGCACGGCGACGGACAGGCCCGCGCGGAACTGCTGCCCGCGATGTACGGAGCGGAGATGGTCCGCCTCTTCGAACGGGCGAAGGACCTCTGGGACCCGCGCGGCCTGCTCAACCCCGGCATGCTCGTGCGCCCGCACCGGCTGGACGAGAACCTGCGGTTCGCGGTGCTGCCGAAGCGCCCGGTGGACGTGGAGTTCGGCTATCCGGCGGACGGCGGCGACTTCTCGGCGGCGGTGCGCCGCTGCGTGGGTGTCGCCAAGTGCCGTACGGCCTCGGTCCCGGGCGGCGCCGAGGTCATGTGCCCCTCCTTCCGGGTGACCGGCGAGGAGGCGCACTCCACGCGCGGGCGGGCCAGACTGCTGCACGAGATGCTCGCCGGCGAGATCGTCACCGACGGGTGGCGCTCGACGGAGGTCCGGGACGCGCTGGACCTGTGCCTGTCCTGCAAGGGATGCAGGTCCGACTGCCCGGTCGGCGTCGACATGGCCACCTACAAGGCGGAGTTCCTCCACCACCACTACGCGGGCCGCCGCCGTCCCGCCGCGCACTACACCCTGGGGCGGCTCCCCTTCTGGCTCGCGGCGGTGACCCGAACCCGCTCGGCCCGGCTCGTCAACTCGCTCGCGTCCCTGCGCCCCTTGGCCGCCGCCGCCAAGCGCCTGGCCGGTGTGGCGCCCGACCGGGAGATCCCGAGGCTGGCGCCCGTGACGTTCAGCCAGTGGTGGTCGGCCCGGTTCCGGGACCGGGCACGGGCGCGCGAGCGCGAACGGCGCCGGGACACCCAGGACACCCCGGGCGGACCGGGCGGGGAGAGGCGCGGGGGCGGGCGGCCCGCCGACGCGCTGTTCCCGGGCTTCGGCGGCAGGACGGTCCTCCTGTGGCCGGACACCTTCACCGAACACCTGGAACCCTCCGTCGGACGCGCGGCCGTAAGGGTCCTGGAGGCCGCCGGACTGGCCGTGCTGCTGCCCCCGAGGACGGTGATGCGGCACGGGCCCGTCGGCGACGGCGTGACCCGGGGCCCCCTCCGCCTCGGCACACTGCTGCCGCGCCGCCGCCGTCGCGTCTGCTGCGGACTGACGTACGTCTCGACCGGCCAGCTCGACCGCGCCCGCACCGTGCTCCGCCGCACCCTCGACCTCATGGAGCCCTACCTCGCCATGGACGACGTCCCGGTCGTCGTCCTGGAACCGAGCTGCGCCGCCGCGCTGCGCACGGACCTCCCGGAACTGCTGCCCGGCGACCCGCGCGCGGCACGGCTGGCGGCGGCGGTGACGACCTTCGCCGAGGCGCTGGAACGGTACGCGCCGGCCTGGACGCCGCCGCGCCTGGACCGCCCGGCGGCCGGCCAGACGCACTGCCATCAGCACGCGGTCCTCGGCGACGCGGCCGAACGCCGGCTGCGCGACGCGGCGGGCCTGACCGGCACCCTCGCGGGCGGCTGCTGCGGACTCGCGGGCAACTTCGGCTTCGAGAGGGGCCACGAGGAGGTGTCACGGGCCTGCGCGGAGGAACAGCTGCTCCCGGCGGTACGGGCGGCCGACGACACCGCGGTGATCCTGGCCGACGGCTTCTCCTGCCGCACCCAGCTGGCCCAGCTCTCCGGCCGCCGGGGCCGCCACCTGGCGGAGGTCCTGGCCGAGGCGCTGGAGAACGGCCCGCGGGACGACGGGTCCGCGCCCACCGCGTAAGTACGCTGGGATTTCACCGGCCGAAGACGTTCGAGGAGCGACGCGCATGACTCTCCGCCTGCAGGCGATCACCCGCGACGAGCACCTGGCGTTCGTCCGCTCGCGGCCCTCGGCCAGCCATATGCAGGTGCCGTCCTGGGGGGACGTGAAGCCGGACTGGCGTGCGGAGAGCCTCGGCTGGTTCGACGCGGACGGCCGCCTCCAGGGGGCCGGCCTCGTGCTGCTGCGCCCACTGCCGAGGATCAAGCGGTACCTCGCGTACCTGCCCGAGGGCCCCGTCATCGACTGGCACGACCCGGACCTCGCCGAACGCTGGCTGCGGCCGATGGTCGCGCATCTGAAGTCGCGCGGCGCGTTCACCGTGAAGATGGGCCCGCCCGTGGTCGCGCGCCGCTGGAGCGCCGACACGCTCAAGACGGCCATCGCCGATCCGGCGGCACGGCGCCTCGGCGAGGTGACCGCGACCTCGTACGAACCGGGCGCGGACGGGATCGCCGACCGGCTGCGGGCGATGGGCTGGCAGCGGACCGAGCCCGGCGGCGAGGACGGCTTCGCGGCGGGACAGCCGCGCTACGTCTTCCAGGTCCCCTTCGCCGGACGGTCCCTGGAGGAGATCCACAAGGGCCTCAACCAGCAGTGGCGGCGCAACATCAAGAAGGCCGACAAGGCCGGCGTCGAGGTGGTCCGGGGCGGCTACGACGACCTGCCCGCCTTCTACGAGCTCTACGCGGAGACGGCGGAACGCGACCGTTTCATCCCGCGCCCGCTGCCCTACTTCCAGCGGATGTGGACCTCGCTGACGGCCGAGGACCCCGACCGCATGCGGCTCTATCTCGCCCGCCACGAGGGCGACGTCCTGGCCGCGGCCACCATGCTGACCGTCGGCAGCCATGTCTGGTACTCCTACGGCGCCTCCACCAGCCGCAAACGCGAGGTCCAGCCCAACAACGCCATCCAGTGGCGCATGATGACCGACGCCCACGCGCTGGGCGCCGCCGTCTACGACTTCCGCGGGATCACCGACACCCTGGACGAGAGCGACCACCTCGTCGGCCTCCTGCGCTTCAAGGCGGGCGCGGGCGGCGAGGCCGCGGAGTACCTCGGCGAGTGGGACCTCCCCATCAACCGGGTGCTGCACAAGGCGCTGGACGTCTACATGTCCCGCCGCTGAACGGCCCGTAGGGGGCCGGCCGGCGACGGGGCGGAGCGTCCCGGTCCGGGTCTCAGCATCCAGGACAGCTACATAAGCAGTTCACACTCCTGACGAAGTCCACTACCCTGGACTCGGCAGTACATCGTGATGAACACCTGACCGAGCCAGCCTCCAGGACCGCCCGTGAGCACCCCCAGCGCCACCACCTCGTCGTCCGCGCCCGTCTCCGGGACGGTGCACGCCCCCGTGTCCCCGGGCGGAGCTCCCGGCCGTCTCGGTTCCCTCGGGCCCGTCGGGCTGGTGCTGGCCGGAGGGATCTCGGTCCAGTTCGGCGGCGCCCTCGCGGTGACCCTCATGCCGAGGGCCGGCGCGCTCGGCGTGGTGACCCTGCGCCTGCTCGCCGCCGCGGTGGTCCTGCTCGTGGTCTGCCGCCCCCGGCTGCGCGGCCACTCACGCGCCGACTGGGGGACGGTCGCCGTCTTCGGCATCGCCATGGGCGCGATGAACGGCCTCTTCTACGAGTCGGTCGCCCGCATCCCCCTCGGCGCCGCCGTCACTCTGGAGGTGCTCGGCCCCCTCGCCCTCTCGGTGCTGGCCTCCCGCCGCGCGGTCAACGCGGTCTGGGCGGGCCTGGCCCTGTGCGGCGTCTTCCTGCTGGGCGGCGGAGGGTTCGGGGACCTGGACCCGGTGGGCGCGGCCTTCGCGCTCGGGGCGGGCGCGATGTGGGCGGCGTACATCGTCTTCAGCGCCCGTACGGGCCGCCGGTTCCCCCAGGCCGACGGCCTGGCGCTGGCCATGGCGGTGGCGGCGCTGCTGTTCCTGCCGCTCGGGATCGTCTCGTCCGGCACCCGGCTGCTGGACCCGACCACGGTGGCCCTGGGCTCCGCGGTGGCGATCCTGTCCTCGGTCCTCCCCTACACCCTCGAACTCCTCGCCCTGCGCCGCCTGCCGGCCTCCACCTTCGCGATCCTCATGAGCCTGGAGCCCGCCATCGCGGCGACAGCGGGCTTCCTGATCCTCGACCAGTCCCTGTCCACGACCCAGGCGGCCGCGATCGCCCTGGTCATCGGCGCGAGCATGGGCGCGGTGCGGACCCAGGTGGGCCGGGGGAAGGCGACGGTCCCGGTCGACGCGCCCTGACCCCAGCCGGCGCGGGGCCCTGTTCACGGTCCCGGCGGCCGGACGCGTTCTCCTGGACCTCGCGGCACCGCGCGCCCTGACCCCCACCCGGCCCGGCGGCCCCATCACGGCCGCCACGGGGACCCGGGGCGCTCCGGGCCCGACATCCACTCGGCTGCCCCGGTGCGGTCACGGCCGGGCGCCCGGCGCGGGCCGCCGACCTCGCGGTGCGACGCCCCCGACGCCCATGTCCACGTCCACCCGGCGCCCCGGTGCGATGCGCCCCGGCGGCACCCGGGGCGCGCCCGGCTCAGGAAGCCGTCTCCACCCACTCCGCGAACGCCGGGCCCGCGAGCCTGGCGTCCGCCCCCGGGAGCAGGCCGCCGTTCTCGAACAGGTCCCGCTCCGGGTTGTCCGGGTCGCTCACGGCGACCACCTTCACGTCCGGGTCCCGGCGGGCCATCAGCAGCCGTGCCGCCTCTTCCAGGCTCTCCTCGCGCGGACCGGCCACCTCCGGGAACGGGGCCCGCGCCCCCGGCGCGTCCTCGGCCTCCGCCAGCTCCACCAGCGCCTCCGCGACGGCCCGCGCCGCGACGAGCTGGGTCCGCATCCTGGGGACGTGGACGGTGTCGCCCTGGCGCCCCCACTGCGTGAACTGCTCCACGAGCTCGTGGAACTGCGCCGCCCGCAGCACCCGCACCGGCACCGGTCCCGCCAGCACCGCGCGCTCGTGCTCCAGCTTGGCCGCGTTGTACCCGGCGGCCGATGCGTCGATGCCGATGATCGACACGACCACCAGCCGGCCGACCCCGGCCTTCTGTCCGGCCTCGTGCAGATTGCGGGCCGCGGCCGTGAAGAACTCCGTCGCCACCTTCCGGTCGGGCGAGGGCGTGCTGGACGCGTCGATCACGACGTCCACACCCTCCAGCGCCTCGGCCAGCCCGGCGCCGGTGACGATGTCGACCCCGGTGGCCCGGGACATCGGTACGACGGTGTGCCCGCGCTCCGTCAGCACGTCCACGACATGCCGCCCGAGCCGCCCGGTCGCCCCGGCCACCGCGATCTTCTTGGCCTCGCTCATGTTCATGTCTCCCTCTGTGTTCCTCTGTCCGCGTCGTCATCGGTATGACGGACCGGGGACAGGAGATGTGACAAGGAGGCGGCGGAGCGCGGGGAAATAAATTGATGCAAGCATGCTTGATTGTTTCTGGGGGCGCTGCCATGCTCCCCCCATGTCCGATCCGACGCCCGTGTTCGACGATCTGCGTGACGAAAGCGAAGAACTCGACCGGCTCGTGGCCGAGTTGAGTCCGGAGCGGTGGGCGCTCCCGACGCCCGCCGCCGGCTGGACCGTCGCCCATCAGATCGCCCACCTCGCCTGGACCGACCACTCCGCCCTCCTCTCCGTCACGGACGCCGACGCCTTCCACGGCCTCGTCGAGAAGGCCCTCGCGGCGCCCACGACGTTCGTGGACGAGGGCGCCGAGGAGGGAGCCCGGCTCCCGTCCGCCGACCTGCTGGCGCGCTGGCGCACCGGGCGGGCCGCGCTGGACCGGGCGCTGCGGGCGTCCGTTCCGGGCGCCCGTTTCCCCTGGTACGGCCCGCCCATGTCCGGTGCCTCCATGGCCACCGGTCGGCTCATGGAGACCTGGGCCCACGGCCAGGACGTCGCCGACGCCCTGGGTGTGGTCCGTCCCCCCACCGACCGGCTCAGGCATGTGGTCCGCATCGGGGTCCGCACACGGGACTTCGCCTTCGCCGCGCGCGGGCTCGCCGCGCCCGCCGAGGAGTTCCGGGTGGAGATCCTCGCCCCCTCCGGCGACACCTGGACCTACGGCCCCGAGGACGCCCCCCAGCGCGTCACCGGCACCGCGCTCGACTTCTGTCTGCTGGTCACCCAGCGGGCGCACCGCGCCGACGTCGACGTGCGCGCCGAGGGTCCCGACGCCGACCGCTGGCTCGGCATCGCCCAGGCCTTCGCGGGCCCGCCCGGCGACGGACGCCCGCCGAAGGAGGACGCGGAGTGACGCTGCGCATCGGCAACGCCTCCGGCTTCTACGGCGACCGCTTCGACGCCGTGCGCGAGATGCTCACCGGCGGCGAGCTCGACGTCCTCACCGGCGACTACCTCGCCGAGCTGACCATGCTGATCCTGGGCCGGGACCGGCTGAAGGACCCCGCCGCCGGATACGCCCGTACCTTCCTGCGCCAGCTGGAGGACTCTCTCGGCCTGGCCCACGAGCGGTCCGTGAAGATCGTGACGAACGCCGGCGGCCTCAACCCGGCCGGGCTCGCCGACGCGGTGCGGACCCTGGCCGGCCGGCTCGGCATCCCGGTGAGCGTCGCCCACGTCGAGGGCGACGACCTCACCGCCGCAAACCCCGGCAGCCTCGCCGCCCACGCCTACCTCGGCGGCTTCGGCATCGCGGAGTGCCTGCGGGCGGGCGCGGACATCGTCGTCACCGGACGGGTCACCGACGCGGCCCTGGTCACCGGGCCCGCCGCCGCCCACTTCGGCTGGCGGCCGGGGGACCACGACCGGCTGGCGGGAGCCGTCGTCGCCGGGCACGTGCTGGAGTGCGGAACCCAGGCCACCGGCGGCAACTACGCCTTCTTCGGCGGCGGCGACGTACGCCGCCCCGGCTTCCCGCTCGCGGAGATCCACGAGGACGGAAGCTGCGTCGTCACCAAGCACCCCGGCACCGGCGGCTTCGTCGACGTCGGCACGGTCACCGCGCAGCTGCTGTACGAGACCGGGGGCGCCCGGTACGCGGGACCCGATGTCACCGCCCGCCTGGACACCGTACGGCTCGTCCAGGACGGCCCGGACCGGGTGCGGATCGAGGGCGTGCGCGGCGAGGCACCGCCCCCCACCCTCAAGGTCGGCCTCAACAGGCTCGGCGGCTTCCGCAACGAGGTCACCTTCGTCCTGACCGGACTCGACATCGAGGCCAAGGCGGCGCTGGTGCGCGAGCAGATGAGTGACGCGCTCGCCAAGTCGCCGCCCGCGGAAGTGCGCTGGGAACTGGTGCGCACCGACCGCCCCGACGCGGACACCGAGGAGACGGCGAGCGCCCTGCTGCGGCTCGTCGTCCGCGACCCCGACCAGGCCACCGTGGGGCGCGCGCTGAGCGGGGCCGCCATCGAACTGGCGCTCGCCAGCTACCCCGGATTCCATGTGGTGGCGCCACCGGGGAAGGGCGCTCCCTATGGGGTCTTCGAGGATGTGTACGTCCCCCAGGACGCCGTCGACCACAGGGCCGTCCTCCACGACGGGAGCCGTCTCCCGGTGATCCCGGCCCAGGACACGCTCGTACTGGAGACACTCGAAGAACCGTCCCTGCCCGAGCCGTTGCCCGCGGGTCCGGCCCGCCGCGCCCCCCTCGGCCTGATCGCCGGTGCCCGCAGCGGCGACAAGGGCGGCAACGCCAACGTCGGCGTCTGGGTCCGCACCGACGAGGCCTGGCGCTGGCTCGCCCACGAGCTGACGGCCGACCGCTTCCGGGAGCTGATCCCGGAGAGCCGCCCGCTGAAGGTCGTCCGGCACGTCCTGCCCGGCCTGCGCGCCGTCAACTTCGTGGTCGAGGGGATCCTCGGCGAAGGCGTCGCTTCCCAGGCCCGCTTCGACCCCCAGGCCAAGGCCCTCGGCGAATGGCTCCGCTCCCGTCACCTGGATATCCCGGAGGTCCTGCTATGACGGTCCTTTCGTCCGCCCTGGACGTGGGCGGCCCGGACTACCGGGCGAACCGCGAGGCCATGCTCGGCAAGCTCGCCGACCTCGACACCGAGCACGCCAAGGCCCTCGCGGGCGGCGGGGAGAAGTACGTCCAGCGGCACCGCAAGCGCGGCAAACTGCTCGCCCGCGAGCGCATCGAACTGCTCCTCGACCCGGACACCCCGTTCCTGGAGCTGTCCCCGCTGGCCGCCTGGGGCAGCGACTACGCCGTCGGCGCCTCCCTGGTCACCGGCATCGGGGTGGTCGAGGGCGTCGAGTGCCTGATCACCGCCAACGACCCGACGGTGCGCGGCGGCGCCAGCAACCCCTGGAGCCTGAAGAAGGCCCTGCGGGCCAACGACATCGCCCTCGCGAACCGGCTGCCCTGCATCAGCCTGGTCGAGTCGGGCGGCGCCGACCTGCCCTCGCAGAAGGAGATCTTCATCCCCGGGGGCGCGATCTTCCGCGACCTCACCCGGCTGTCGGCGGCCGGGATCCCCACGGTGGCGGTGGTCTTCGGGAACTCGACGGCCGGAGGCGCCTACGTCCCCGGCATGTCCGATCACGTGATCATGGTCAAGGAGAAGGCGAAGGTCTTCCTCGGCGGGCCGCCGCTGGTGAAGATGGCCACGGGCGAGGAGAGCGACGACGAGTCGCTGGGCGGCGCGGAGATGCACGCGCGCGTGTCGGGCCTCGCGGACTACTTCGCCGTCGACGAGCGGGACGCGCTCCGCCAGGCCCGCCGGGTCGTCGCCCGGCTGAACCACCGCAAGGCGTACGGCGATCCGGCCGTCGCCGAGCCCCCCAAGTACGACGAGGACGAGCTGCTGGGGATCGTCCCGGGGGATCTGAAGCACCCGTTCGACCCGCGCGAGGTGATCGCCCGGATCGTCGACGGCTCGGACTTCGACGAGTTCAAGCCGCTGTACGGGACGAGCCTGACCACCGGCTGGGCGAGCCTGCACGGCTATCCGGTCGGCGTCCTCGCCAACGCCCAGGGCGTGCTGTTCAGCGCCGAGTCCCAGAAGGCCGCCCAGTTCATCCAGCTCGCCAACCAGCGCGACATCCCGCTGCTCTTCCTGCACAACACCACCGGCTACATGGTCGGCAGGGAGTACGAGCAGGGCGGCATCATCAAGCACGGCGCGATGATGATCAACGCGGTGAGCAACTCGCGGGTCCCGCATCTGTCGGTGCTCATGGGCGCCTCCTACGGAGCCGGTCACTACGGGATGTGCGGACGTGCCTACGACCCGCGGTTCCTGTTCGCCTGGCCCAGCGCCAAGTCGGCCGTGATGGGCCCGCAGCAGCTCGCGGGCGTCCTGTCGATCGTCGCCCGGCAGTCGGCCGCCGCGAAGGGGCACCCGTACGACGACGACGCCGACGCGGCGCTGCGCGCCATGGTGGAGCAGCAGATCGAGTCCGAGTCGCTGCCCATGTTCCTGTCCGGGCGGCTGTACGACGACGGGGTCATCGACCCGCGCGACACCCGCACCGTCCTCGGCCTGTGCCTGTCCGCGATCCACACGGCGCCCTTCGAGGGCGCGCGCGGTGGCTTCGGCGTCTTCCGGATGTGAGGGATCACGTGATTTCGAGTCTGCTGGTCGCCAACCGGGGCGAGATCGCCTGCCGGGTCTTCCGCACCTGCCGTGAGGCCGGGGTGCGCACGGTCGCGGTGTATTCGGACGCCGACGAGAACGCCCTGCACACGCGCGAGGCGGACGCCGCGGTACGGCTGCCGGGCGCGACACCCGCACAGACGTATCTGCGGGGCGATCTGATCGTGCGGGCCGCGCTGGACGCGGGCGCGGACGCGGTGCACCCGGGGTACGGGTTCCTGTCGGAGAACGCGGACTTCGCGCGGGCGGTGATCGACGCGGGGCTGGTGTGGGTCGGTCCGCCGCCGGAGGCGATCGAGGCGATGGCGTCCAAGACCCGGGCCAAGAAACTGATGGGTCTCGAACCCCTGGAGCGGGTCACCGAGGCGGACCTTCCGGTGCTGGTCAAGGCGGCCTCGGGCGGCGGCGGCCGCGGGATGCGGATCGTCCGTGAACTGGCCGACCTGGACGCCGAGTTGGAGGCGGCCCGGGCGGAGGCGCTGAGCGCCTTCGGTGACGGTGAGGTGTTCGTCGAGCCGTACGTGGAGGGCGGCCGGCACGTCGAGGTGCAGATCCTGGCCGACGCGCACGGCACGGTGTGGCCGCTCGGCACCCGGGACTGCTCCCTCCAGCGCCGCCACCAGAAGGTGATCGAGGAGGCGCCCGCTCCCGGACTCGGTGGCGAACTCACGCGCACCCTCTACGAGTTGTCGGTGCGGGCCGCCCGCGCCGTGGACTACGTCGGCGCCGGGACGGTCGAGTTCCTGGTCGCCGGCGGCACCGCGCACTTCCTGGAGATGAACACCCGCCTCCAGGTCGAACACCCCGTGACGGAGGCGGTGTTCGGGGTCGACCTGGTCGCCCTGCAACTGCGGGTCGCCGAGGGGGAGCGGCTGGAGAGCGAGCCCCCGCCCGCGCGGGGCCACGCGGTGGAGGCCCGGCTGTACGCGGAGGACCCGGCGGGCGCCTGGGCGCCACAGACGGGCACCCTGCACCGGATCGCCGTCCCGGACGGTGTCCGGCTGGACACCGGGTTCACCGACGGGGATACCGTCTCCGTCCACTACGACCCGATGCTCGCGAAGGTCGTCGCGCACGGCGCCACCCGCGCGGAGGCCGTGCGGAAACTGGCCGGCGCGCTGGAGCGGGCCGCGGTCCACGGCCCGGTCACCAACCGGGATCTGCTCGTACGGTCGCTGCGCCACGAGGAGTTCGCCGGGGCCCGGATGGACACGGGGTTCTACGACCGACACCTCGCCGCGCTGACCGAGCCCGCCCCGGACCCGTACGCCCCGCTGGCCGCGGCCCTGGCCGACGCGCACGGGCGTTCGCGGTTCGGCGGCTGGCGGAACCTGGCGTCGGGGCCGCAGACCAAGCGCTACCGGATGCACGGAGCCGAGTACGAGGCCGCGTACCGGCACACCCGCGAGGGCCTCGCGGCCGACGGGGTGCGCGTGCTGCACGCCGACGCGGGCCGGGTCGTCCTCGAAGTGGCGGGCGTGCGGCGGACGTTCGAGGTGGCGCGGTACGCCGACGGCCGGGTCTTCGTGAACGCGGCCGCGCTGACCGAGCTCCCCCGTTTCCCCGATCCGGCCGCGGACCGGGCTCCGGGATCGCTGCTCGCGCCGATGCCCGGCACCGTGGTCCGGGTGGCCGAGGGGCTCGCCGAGGGCGCCGCCGTGCGGGCCGGGGAGCCGCTGTTGTGGCTGGAGGCGATGAAGATGGAGCACAGGATCTCGGCGCCGGCGGCGGGCACGCTCACCGCGCTGCACGCCGTGGTCGGACAGCAGGTGGAGGTGGGCGCGCTGCTGGCCGTCGTGCGGGAGGAAGCGGTGCCCGGGGAAGCGCCGGCGGACGACGCCCGGTGAGCGGGCGCCCCGCCGCGGGGCGCCCGGACGGACCACCGCGCGGCTGTGCCGCGCGGGCTCGAACAGTTACGTACAGGACGCGTTTTCCGTACTCTCCGTACCGAGGAGCCCTCATGAGCCCTGTCACAGAGACCGACGAACACAAGGCGCTCCGTTCCGCGGTCGCCGCTCTCGGCAAGCGCTACGGTCGCGCGTACATGACCAAGGCCATCGCCGAAGGCGGTCACCCCGACGAGCTGTGGGCCGAGGCCGGCAAGCTCGGCTATCTCGGGGTGAACCTGCCGGAGGAGTACGGCGGCGGAGGCGGCGGCATCGCGGAACTGTCCATCGTGCTGGAGGAGTTGGGCGCGGCGGGCTGCCCGCTGCTGATGCTCGTCGTCTCGCCCGCCATCTGCGGCACGGTCATCGCCCGCTTCGGCACCGAGGAACAGAAGCGGACGTGGCTGCCGGGCCTTTCGGACGGCACCCGCACCATGGCGTTCGGCATCACCGAGCCCGACGCCGGTTCCAACTCGCACCGCATCACCACCACGGCCCGCCGCGACGGCACCGACTGGGTCCTGACCGGCCGCAAGGTGTTCATCTCCGGCGTCGACATCGCCGACGCGACGCTCGTCGTGGGCCGTACGGAGGACGCGCGGACCGGCAGCCTCAAGCCCTGCCTGTTCATCGTCCCGCGCGACGCCGAGGGCTTCGGCCGGCGGCAGATCGACATGGAACTGTCCAGCGCCGAGAAGCAGTTCGAGCTCACCCTGGACGAGGTGCGGCTGCCGGCCGACGCGCTGGTCGGCGACGAGGACGCGGGACTGCTGCAACTGTTCGCCGGGCTCAACCCGGAGCGGGTGATGACGGCCGCGTTCGCGATCGGCATGGGCCGTTTCGCCCTTGCCAGGGCCGTGGAGTACGCGCGGGACCGTACCGTCTGGAAGGCGCCGATCGGCGCCCACCAGGCCATCGCCCACCCTCTCGCGCAGGCCCACATCGAACTCGAACTGGCCCGTCTGATGATGCAGAAGGCCGCGTACCTGTACGACGAGGGGGACGACGTCGGTGCGGGGGAGGCTGCCAACATGGCCAAGTACGCGGCCGGAGAGGCCTGCGTACGGGCTGTCGACCAGGCGGTGCACACCCTCGGGGGCAACGGCCTCACCCGTGAGTTCGGCCTCGCCTCCCTGATCACGGCGGCGCGCGTGTCCCGTATCGCGCCCGTCAGCAGGGAGATGATTCTCAACTACGTCTCCCACCAGACCCTGGGTCTGCCCAAGTCGTACTGAGCGCTCTAGGAGGAACCGTGTTCCGCAGCGAGTACGCAGATGTCCCGGCCGTCGAGGAACCGATCCACGACGCCGTGCTGGGCCGCGCCGCCGAGCGCGGCGGGACGCCCGCGCTCGTCGACGGCGTCGACGGCACCACGCTCACCTACGCCCAGGTCGACCAGTACCACCGGCGACTGGCCGCCGCGTTCGCCGAGGCGGGACTGCGCAAGGGAGACGTGCTCGCCCTGCACAGCCCCAACACCATCGCCTTCCCCGTCGTCTTCTACGGGGCCACGCGCGCGGGTGCCTCGGTCACGACGGTGCACCCGCTCGCCACGCCGGAGGAGTTCGCCAAGCAGCTGCGCGACTCCTCGGCCCGCTGGATCGTGACCGTCTCGCCCCTGCTGGAGACGGCCCGCCAGGCCGCCGAACTCGCGGGCGGCGTACGGGAGATCTTCGTGTGCGACCAGGCGGAGGGCCACCGCTCCATGCTCGACCTGCTGGGCAGCACCGCGCCCGAACCGCAGGCCGACATCGACCCCGTTCAGGACGTGGCGGCCCTTCCGTACTCCTCGGGCACCACCGGCGTCCCCAAGGGCGTCATGCTCACCCACCGCTCCATAGCCACCAACCTCGCCCAGCTCTCCCCGGCCATGCCGATGAACCCGGGCGACCGCATCCTCGCCGTGCTGCCGTTCTTCCACATCTACGGACTGACGGCCCTGATGAACGCGCCCCTGCGGCAGGGCGCCACCGTGGTCGTGCTGCCCCGCTTCGACCTCGACACCTTCCTCGGCGCCATCCAGGAACACCGCATCACCGGCCTGTACGTGGCGCCGCCGATCGTCCTGGCGCTCGCCAAGCACCCCGCCGTCGCGGAGTACGACCTGTCCTCCCTGGAGTACATCGTCTGTTCGGCCGCGCCCCTGGACGCCGCGCTGGCCGCCGCCTGCTCGGCCCGGCTCGGGCTGCCGCCGGTGGGCCAGGCGTACGGCATGACGGAGCTGTCGCCCGGCACGCACGTCGTCCCGCTGGACGCCGTGAACCCGCCCCCGGGAACGGTCGGCAAGCTCGTCGCGGGCACCGAGATGCGCATCGTCTCCCTGGACGACCCGGACAAGGACCTCGGGGTCGGCGAGCGCGGCGAGATCGTCGTCCGCGGACCGCAGGTCATGAAGGGCTATCTGGGCCGGCCCGATGCCACCGCCGCGATGATCGACCCGGACGGCTGGCTGCACACCGGCGACGTCGGTCACGTGGACGAGGACGGCTGGCTGTTCGTCGTGGACCGCGTCAAGGAACTCATCAAGTACAAGGGCTTCCAGGTCGCCCCCGCCGAACTGGAGGCACTGCTGCTCACCCACCCCGGCATCGCCGACGCCGCCGTCATCGGGTCCTACAACGAGGACAACAACGAGGTCCCGCACGCCTTCGTGGTGCGCCAGCCCTCGGCCGCCGGCCTCTTGGCGAACGAGGTCATGCTGTACGTCGCCGAGCGCGTCGCCCCGTACAAGCGGGTCCGTATCGTCACCTTCATCGACGCGATCCCGAGGGCGGTCTCCGGGAAGATCCTGCGCCGCGAACTGCGAGGCCTGTCATGACCGTCGTCCGCACGGAACACGAGCGCGGCATCACCACGCTCACCCTCGACTCGCCCCCCACCCGCAACGCGCTGTCGGCCGCCCTCGTGGGCGAGCTCACCGACGCGCTCACCCGCTGCGGCAAGGACGGCGACGTACGCGCCGTCGTCCTGACCCACACCGGGAACACCTTCTGCGCGGGCGCCGACCTGCGCGACCCCCCGCCCCCGGAGGCCTTCGTCGGCCTGCTGCGGGGGATCGCCGAGCTGCGCAAGCCCGTCGTGGCCCGGGTGGCCGGACACGTCAGGGCGGGCGGCCTCGGGCTGCTCGGGGCCTGTGACATCGCGGTGGCGGGCGAGGCGGCGAGCTTCGCCTTCACCGAGGTACGGATCGGGGTCGCCCCCGCCGTCATCTCGCTGCCGCTGCTGCCCCGCGCCGACCCGCGCGCACTCGCCCGGTACTACCTCACCGGGGAGCGCTTCGACGCCGCCGAGGCGGTCCGCACCGGGCTCCTCACCGCGGCCGGGGACGACGTGGACGCCGTACTCGCGCCCGTTCTGGACGGGCTGCGCCGGGCGGCCCCCGAAGCCCTGGCCGAGACGAAGGCACTGCTCACGGCTAAGGTGCTGGAGACCTTCGACCGGGACGCGGCGGACCTGACCGCGCTCTCGGCCCGGCTGTTCTCCTCCGCGCAGGCCCGCGAGGGGATGACGGCCTTCCTCGAACGACGGGATCCCGCATGGGTGGTGTGAGCGCGGCGGAACACGCGGCACGTACTCCGCACGTCCCCAAACAGGACCGCAGCCGGGCCACCCGGCAGCGGCTCCTGGCCGCCGCCGTGGCCTGCCTCGCCGAACACGGCTGGGCGGGCTCCACGGTCTCCGTCGTCGCCGAGCGCGCCGGAGTGTCCCGGGGCGCCGCCCAGCATCACTTCCCCACCCGCGAGGACCTCTTCACGGCGGCGGTCGAGTACGTCGCCGAGGAGCGCTCCAGCGCACTGCGCGACCTCTTCCCCGACGGCCCCGCCGACCGGTGTGCCGTCGTCGAGGCCCTCGTCGGCCTCTACACCGGGCCGCTGTTCCGTGCCGCCCTCCACCTGTGGGTCGCGGCCTCGAACGAGGACCAGCTCCGTGCGCGGGTGACCGAGCTCGAAGGCCGCGTCGGCCGCGAGAGCCACCGCATCGCGGTGGACCTGCTGGGCGCGGACGAGTCCCGGCCCGGGGTGCGCGAGACGGTGCAGGGCCTGCTCGACATGGCGCGCGGTCTCGGCCTCGCGAACCTGCTCACCGACGACACCGGGCGCCGCGAGCGGGTCGTGGCGCAGTGGGGGGCGATCGTGGAGGAGACACTCGGCTGAGCCGTGGCCGTGCCCGGCCCGGGTTCAGGGGCATCGGTCCCGGTGCCGCCGTCAGGGGCTGAGCCGCTCGATCCGCCAGCCGCCGTCGGCCCGGGCCACGTAGCGGAGCCGGTCGTGCAGACGGTTCTCGCGGCCCTGCCAGAACTCGACCGTCTGCGGGGCGATCCGGAACCCGCCCCAGTGCGGCGGTACCGGTACCTGCTCGCCCTCCGGGTAGCGGGCGTCCAGCTTCGCGTACGTGACGTCCAGCTCGCTGCGCCCGGAGATGACCGCGGACTGGGTGCTCGCCCAGGCGCCGAGCTGGGAGCCGTGCGGGCGGGTGCGGAAGTACGCGGCGGTCTCCTCCCGGTCCGTGCGCCGTGCCGTCCCGGTGACGATGACCTGCCGGGCCATCGGGTGCCACGGGAAGAGCAGCGAGATGTACGGGTTGTGGGCCAGCTCGTGGGCCTTGCGCGAGTCGTAGTTCGTGTAGAAGACGAAGCCCTGGTCGTCGTACTGCTTGAGCAGCACCGTGCGCGAGCTGGGCCGGCCCTCGGCGTCCGCCGTGGAGACGACCATCGCGTTCGGCTCGTGCACGAAACCGTGCACCGCGGCCTGGGCCGCCTGCTCGAACCAGCGGGAGAACTGCGCCATGGGGTGCGCGGCGAGGTCACCCTCGTCGAGTCCCTCGGCGCGGTAGTGCGCCCGCATGGAGGCGGGATCGGCGGCGATCTCCTCGTGCGCGGCCTCGGCGGCCTCGGCCGCGGCCTGGATGAGGGGCTCGGGCGTGGATTCGTCCGCGAAACGATCGTTCACGGTCTCATCCTGCCGTATCCGGGCCCCCTTCCGGGGCGGGTGTGCGGGCAGGTGTGCTTCGTCACGCGGTGGCACTCAGTGCCGCGTACTCTCCCGGGAGATGGCACTCAGGGATATCGTGCTGGTGCCGTTCCGGTTGGAGGACCAGCCGTACGGGGCATCACCGGGGTGACCGCTTTCGGACCGCGAGTCGGCGCAGACTGATCGAAGAGCATTCGGGAGTCTTCGCAGATGACCGTGGAACCGGCCGGCGAAGCGCCTCACCGTAGACCGTCGCCCCCACAGGGACGCAGGGTCACCACAATCCCGACAACACCATCCGTCGTAAACATCACGAGGAGCCGCCTGATGTCCGACTTCGTACCCGGACTCGAAGGAGTCGTCGCGTTCGAGACGGAGATCGCCGAACCGGATAAGGAGGGCGGCGCTCTCCGGTACCGGGGCGTCGACATCGAGGATCTCGTCGGCCATGTCTCCTTCGGCAACGTGTGGGGACTCCTCGTCGACGGCGCCTTCAACCCCGGTCTGCCGCCCGCCGAGCCGTTCCCCATCCCCGTCCACTCCGGTGACATCCGCGTCGACGTGCAGTCCGCGCTCGCCATGCTCGCGCCCGTCTGGGGCCTCAAACCCCTCCTCGACATCGACGCGGAACAGGCCCGCGAGGACCTCGCCCGCGCCGCCGTCATGGCCCTGTCGTACGTCGCCCAGTCCGCCCGCGGCCAGGGCCTGCCGATGGTCCCGCAGAGCGAGATCGACAAGGCCCACTCCGTCGTCGAGCGGTTCATGATCCGCTGGCGCGGCGAGCCGGACCCCAAGCACGTCGCCGCCGTCGACGCCTACTGGACCTCGGCCGCCGAGCACGGCATGAACGCCTCCACCTTCACCGCGCGCGTGATCGCCTCGACCGGCGCGGACGTCGCCGCGGCGCTCTCCGGGGCCGTGGGAGCCATGTCGGGCCCGCTGCACGGCGGCGCCCCCTCCCGCGTCCTCGGCATGATCGAGGAGATCGAGCGCACCGGGGACGCCGACGCCTACGTCCGGCACGCCCTCGACAACGGCGAGCGCCTGATGGGCTTCGGCCACCGCGTGTACCGCGCCGAGGACCCCCGCGCGCGGGTGCTGCGCCGCACCGCGCGCGAGCTGGGCGCCCCCCGCTACGAGGTCGCCGAAGCCCTGGAGAAGGCCGCCCTCGCCGAGCTCCACGCCCGCCGCCCGGACCGTGTCCTCGCGACGAACGTCGAGTTCTGGGCGGCCATCGTCCTGGACTTCGCCGAGATCCCGGCGCACATGTTCACGTCCATGTTCACGTGCGCCCGTACCGCGGGCTGGTCGGCGCACATCCTGGAACAGAAGCGCACCGGCCGCCTGGTGCGCCCCTCCGCGCGCTACGTGGGCCCCGGCTCGCGCACCGTCGGGGACATCGAGGGGCACGAGGGCATCGCGCACTGACCTCGTGCGGGCCGCCGGTCATCACGCCGGAGCGAGCAGCTCCGCGTGGTGACGGGCGGCGGCGAGCGGGTGCGCCCGCAGCTTGCCCTTGAGCTCGTTGAAGCCGTACTCGGCGAAGAGCGGGTTCGACGGGTCGTCGGTGACGCCGGGCGCGGCTGAGGCGTACGGGAAGGGCAGCGGCTCGATCCGGGCGTCGAGGCGCGGGTTGTAGAAGAACGGCACCGAGAACCGCTCGGTGGCCCCGGCCGGGCTCACCACCCGGTGGTTGGTCGCCAGGAGATACCCGTTCGTGGCGACCTCCAGCAGCTCGCCCAGGTTGACGACGAAGGCACCCGGCAGCGGCGGTACGTCGTGGAAGCGGCCGTCCTCGCGCTGCACCTGGAGCCCGCCGATGTGGTCCTGGAGCAGCAGTGTCAGGAATCCGTAGTCCTTGTGCGCGCCCACGCCCTGATCGGCTCCGTCGCCCGCGCTGCCCGGATAGCGCACCAGCTTCAGGTGCGGGTGCGCCCGCTCGCCGAAGATCGGGTCGTAGAAGCCGGCGGGAGCCCCGATGGCGGTCAGCAGCTCGCGCAGCAGCCGGGCCGCGACCTCGCTCAGCCGTTCCATCCAGGTCAGCGCGGCCGTCCGCAGCTCCGGCAGCGCGGCCGGCCACTGGTTCGGTCCCTGGAGCCACCAGTACGCGGGCTCACCGGGGCGGGGGGTCCGCGCGGGCCGTTCGGCGCCTATGTCGAGCTGGTCCCGCCAGTCCCGGCTGCCGCCGGTGCGCTCGTCGCCCGTCCGCGTGTACCCGCGGAAGTGCGGTGAGCCGACGTTGTCGAGGGCCAGCCGGTCGGCCTCGGGGAGCGCGAAGAACCGGTGCATCGCCCGCAGCAGCGCACCGGTCTCGGCCTCGGTCACTCCGTGCCCGATGAGCTGGAAGAAGCCCACGTCGTGGGCGGCGCTGTGCAACTGCGCGTGCAGCAGCGCCCGTGCCTGGGGGCCGCGGTCGGCCGCCGAGAGGTCGATGATCGGAAGCTGCTGGTACGAGGGGACCGGCCGCCCGTTCGGGGCAGGGGTGGAGAACGTGGAAGACGTGTTCGTCGTCATGAGGTGCGTCCGCGAGGTCTACGGGTGCCCGGGCGGCCGCCGGGGGTGGGGCGGGGGCCACGGGTGCCGGGTGAAGGGGAGAAGCCGTGCGAAAGGGGCTGGGTCAGGCTGAGCGCCGACAGCCCATGCTCGTGACGCGCACGAAATCCACGTGGCGGCGTCGGACGAGCATCGGAAGCATGGCCACAGAGTACTGCTCTCCGCGCGAACCGCCTGTGGCCTGGATCACTCGGAGGTCCGTCCGGAGGCGGGCGAGGGCCGAGAACGCAGACGACCCGTGAGCTCTGGTCCCTCCGCCTCGCGGCGACGGGGCCGGCCGGACGCACCGGCGAGCTCACGGGTCGGGTGACTGCGTTGGATTGGGCCGGCTGCGCGCACTTCACACACGCTGGTCCGGCGCCGAACCGAGTCCGACAACGGGCCGTTAGCCCGCAGTCACCTCGTATGTCCGGGTTTCCGTCATGAGCCGAACCACCTCCTCTCCTACGTGAGAACCACTCTAGGAAGGCATCCCGGGAGTCTCAAGCGATTTATCGGGAGGCGCGGGGCGGGAGGCGCGGGACCGGGGCTCCTGGGGCGGGAGGTGCGGGACCGGGGCTCCTGGGGCGGGAGGTGCGGAAATCCGGCGTACATCGATTTCCGCCCATCTTCGGGGAACGAGGTGTGGGCTGGGTCACGTTCGAGTTGAATGGTGACGAGTGAGCGAACTGTCGCGCCGTACACCACGGACGCAGCCTGCAGGGGGTCCAGGTGAGTGCTTCCCGGCGTAGTGGGACCACGGACGAGCTGGGGCCTGACGAGCCCGAGCCGGACGGCTCCGATCTGCTTGCCGCGCTGTTGGACGGCATGGACGCGGCCCTGTGCGCCTTCGACGCCGACGGGGTCCTCACCCACTGGAACCGCGAGGCCGAGCGCATTCTCGGGTGGACGGCGGCCGAGGCCGTGGGCCGGCGCGGATTCGCCGGCTGGGCGGTGCGGACCGCGGACGCCGAAGAGGTCGAGGGCCGGCTGATGTCCGCCATGGAGGCGCCCGGCCGCCAGGTGCACGAGTTCGCGCTCCTCACCAAGGAGGGCGGCAGGGTGCTCGTCCGCACCCAGTCCGCCGCCGTCCGCGGCCCGGAGGGCAAGCCCGCCGGGGTGTACTGCGCCTTCAGCGAGGTGCACACCCAGATCGACCTCGAACGGTCCATCGCCCTGAGCGAGGCGCTCTTCGAGGACGCCGGCTGGGGCGTGGTGCTGGTCGACGCGGACCTGCGGCCCGCCGTGGTCAACGCGCACGCCGCACAGGCCCTCGGGACCGGACGCAGCTCCGTCCTCGGCCGGCCCCTGGGGGACCTGCTCTCCCGGGGCGTCGAGGAACTGGAGAGCGCCCTCACCCACGTCCTGTCCGAGGGCGCGCCGCCGGCCCCCGCGGAGATGTGGGTCGGCCTGCGCACGCCGGAGGGCGAGAAGCGGCGGTGCTGGCTCAGCGGCTTCGTGCGGCTCGCCTCGCCGCTCGCGGAGGAGCCCGTGCCGCTCGGTGTCGGCTGGCTCTTCCAGGACGTGACCGAGGCCAAACAGACCGAGCAGGAGGCGGCGCTGCTGCGCTTCCGCGCCAACCAGCTCCATCGCGCCGCGCGGGCCGCGGCCGAGTGCGAGAACCCGGGCGAGGCCGCCGCCGTCCACCTCGACTTCGCCCTCGCCGGCTTCGCCGACCACGCCCTGGTCGACCGGGTGGCCGGAGGCGGCCGGGCGGACGGGGAGGGGCCCGTACTGCTCGTACGGACGGTCGCCACGCCCGCCGGGGCACCCGGGCCGAGCCACATCACCGGGAAGGCAGGACTGCCCCTGCGCTACGGGGAGGGGCACCCCGCGCTCCAGTGCGTGGACCGCGCCGGTTCGGTACGGGCCGACGCGACCGCCGCCGACGTCGAGCAGGCGCGCGACTGGGCTCTCGCCCGGCAGTGGCCGCGGGACTCCGTGCACGCCCTGTGCGCGGTGCTGCGCAGCCGCGGGCGGACGCTGGGGGTCGTGACGTTCCTGCGGAGCGCGGGCCGCAGCCGGTTCGAGCGCGCGGACGCGATGTACGCGGAGGACGTGGCCGTACGGATCGCGACGGCCCTGGACCTGGAGGAGCTGGCGGGAAAGTCCTGAGGCCGCCGGGGGCGCGCCCCCGGGCCTGTCCCCCGGGGCATCCGGCTTCTCAGCGCCGGTAGAAGATCCGGTCCCCGTACTCCGTCATGACCCGTCCGTTCCACTCGTGGCCGCCGTCGACGTTGCCCGAGCGGAGCAGGGGCGGTTCGATGCCGCGGTCCGCGAGGGCACCGGCGGCGGTGGCCATGACGGCCTGCAGGAGGGCCGAGGTGACGACGGTCGAGGCGGGGGCGAAGGGCGCCTCGATGGAGTCCAGGGTCAGCTCCGCGTCGCCGACGGGGATCCGCGAGTCGAGGACGACGTCGCAGTGGTCCTTGAGGTAGGTGCCCGACACGTGCCGTGACGTCGTCTCGGTGGCGTAGGCGACGGAGGTGACGCCGATGACCTTCACCCCCAGGGCGCGGGCGTTCATCGCCATCTCCACGGGGAGCGCGTTGCGGCCGGACAGCGAGATGATCACCAGCAGGTCGCCGGAGCGCAGCGGGCTGCAGTCCAGGACCGCGCTCGCCAGACCGTCGACGCGCTCCAGGGCGGAGCCCAGGGTCGCGGGCATGACGTCGACGCCCACCACTCCCGGTACGGCGAGCAGGTTCATCAGGGCGAGGCCGCCCGCGCGGTAGACGATGTCCTGTGCGGCGAGCGAGGAGTGACCGGCGCCGAAGGCGAAGAGCCGGCCGCCGTCCACGACGGTGTCCGCGATCAGGCTCCCGGCCGCCTCGATCTCCCCGGCGTCCTCGTCCCGTACCTGCCGCAGCAGGCCGATCGCGGCGTCGAAGAACTGCCCGGCAAGCATGCTGTCGCTCATCGGCGAAGCCCCTTAGAACTCTCGTCGGCTTGGACGTCTCGTCGGCGCCGGGTCGGCGCAGGGCGGGCGGACGGCTGAACCGGTCGCCCGGCGCGGCCGTACTCCCGTGTCGCGGATCACGTTGCGGTCTGGACCACTGCCCTGTCAATACGGCTTCCGGGGGCGCTCCGAGCCTGGCGGCGAGGGTGCCCGCGGGCCGGCCGGGTGCCGTGCCCGCGGGGACCGCGGGGGTGATCGCCGCCAAGCGGTTTCGCCGGCGAGGCCCGGTTGTCAGTGCTATGCGTCAGAATTGAGTCCAGGGCCAGCGCACACGCCGGCGGGCAATCGAGTCTCCGGCAGAGCTAATCGAGGGGCATGAATGTCCGGACTGATCGACACCACGGAGATGTATCTCCGCACCATCCTCGAGCTGGAGGAGGAAGGCGTTGTCCCCATGCGCGCCCGGATCGCGGAGCGTCTCGACCAGAGCGGCCCGACGGTGAGTCAGACGGTGGCGCGGATGGAGCGCGACGGTCTGGTGGCGGTGGCGAGCGACCGGCATCTGGAGCTCACGGAGGAAGGGCGGCGGCTGGCGACCCGCGTCATGCGCAAGCACCGCCTCGCCGAGTGTCTGCTCGTCGACGTCATCGGCCTGGAGTGGGAGCAGGTGCACGCGGAGGCCTGTCGCTGGGAGCACGTGATGAGCGAGGCGGTGGAGCGGCGCGTGCTGGAACTGCTGCGCCACCCGACCGAGTCGCCGTACGGAAACCCGATCCCGGGCCTGGAGGAGTTGGGCGAGAAGGACGGCGCGGACCCGTTCCTGGACGAGGGCATGGTCTCGCTGTCCGAACTGGACCCGGGTGTGGACGGCAAGACCGTGGTCGTCCGGCGGATCGGGGAGCCGATCCAGACGGACGCCCAGCTGATGTACACGCTGCGGCGGGCGGGCGTGCAGCCCGGTTCCGTGGTCAGCGTGACCGAGTCGGCCGGCGGCGTCCTCGTCGGCAGCGGCGGCGAGGCCGCGGAGCTGGAGGCGGACGTTGCCTCTCATGTGTTCGTCGCCAAGCGCTGACACGGTCGGCGGGCTCACCGGCAGCCGTGCCGCCGGTGGCCGTATTTCCGGTATCCGCGACTCCGGTATTTCCGGTTCCGGATTCCGGCCTTGTTCCACCCGCGCTTCCGGTACCCGCGAGGGGCAGTTCCCGGGCGCCGACCGAGGGGCCGGCAGCCGCTGACCTCCACGTCGGCGTCCGGGAGCACGCCGGACACCGTGGGACGCACCCGGCCCGTACTGCCACGGGCGTGTCAACTGCTGTGACAGCAGGGGCAGTTGTGATGGCTTCGCGACCTTCTCGAAACGAAGATTCAGTGTGCGGAATCGCAGCGCCGGGACCGTTTGCGTGCAAGGCTGTCGCGTGAGGCATATGACCTGAGGGCTCTTGACCGTGTCCGAGAGCGATGGTGCACGGTCGGGGAGGGGGCGTAAGGATGTGCCGCAGATGTGGAGAGGGCCCCGGCGCCGTTCGGCGCCGGGGCCTGTCCTCCCCTGTGCTGACCCGGAGCCCCGAGCTCCCAGGGTCATTCCCTTCGGACCGTTTTCCCCGAGCGGTCCGCCTCCCGCAGAAGATCTCCCCCGAGCGACGGCGGTCAATCCTTGTGGGCGGTCACTCGAACGAGGGGTGTTGCGGCCGGAAAGGCCATTTTCGAATCCCCATTCGATAACGTGACGATGAGGTGGAATGAGGTCCGAGCGAGCTAGGGGGGTGCCATTACCGATGGTGCGGCGCATCGACGTGACGGGAGCGGGCGGTGTACGCCTGGCCGCCTGGGAGTTCGCCGATCCTCCCAAGACCGAGCAGCCGAAGGCGCCCGGCGTGCTGTTACTGCACGGCCTCATGGGCCGCGCCTCGCACTGGGCGTCCACCGCCCGCTGGCTCTCCGGGCGGCACCGCGCCGTCGCCCTCGACCAGCGCGGTCACGGCCAGAGCGACAAGGCCCCGGAGGCCGAGTACACCCGTGAGGCCTACGTCGAGGACGCCGAAGCCGCCCTCGACCAGCTCGGTCTCGGACCGGCCGTCGTCGTCGGCCACGCGATGGGCGCACTGACCGGCTGGCAGCTCGCCGCCAAGCGCCCCGATCTCGTCCGCGCCCTGATCATCTGCGACATGCGGGCCTCGGCGCTCGGCGCCGCCTCCCAGCGCGAGTGGGAGGACTGGTTCCAGGCCTGGCCCGTCCCCTTCGCCACACTCGCCGACGTACGGAAGTGGTTCGGCGAGGACGACCCCTGGGTGGAGCGCCGCAATCCTTCCCGCGGCGAGTTCTACGCCGAGGTGATGCACGAGTCCCCCGACGGCTGGCGCCCCGTCTTCGAACCGGAACAGATGCTCAAGTCCCGCCAGACCTGGGTGTACGACGCCCACTGGGAAGAGCTCGCCCAGGTCCAGTGCCCCGCCCTGGTCGTACGCGGCCTCGACGGCGAGCTCGGCCGGGCCGAGTCCCAGGAGATGGTCCGGGTCCTGCCGCGCGGCCAGTACGCCGAGGTCGCCGACGCCGGCCACCTCGTGCACTACGACCAGCCCGAGGCGTGGCGCGCCGCGATCGAGCCGTTTCTGGACGGAGTACTCACCAAACCCTAGGGCCGTCGCCGCCCGGACGCGTCACGAGATGATCACGAAGGTTCATGGGATCTTCACAGACGGTTCACGAGCTGTGCCCAATAGCTCTGCGGTGCGGTGCGCTGTCTCGGCCGCTCAGCTCACCTTTCAGGGAGACGCGCACCCACCCGCGAAGGAGTGAGCGCCGCCTCACGCGCCGCCCCCCGGATCGCCTCGCGCCGCCCCCCCCCGGATCGCCTCGCGCCGCCCTCTGGAACGGCGCGCGTTCACCCCTTGCTGACCGCCGCCAGGATCTCCGGCAGCCGCTCCGCCGTCCGGGGCGCCGCGAGCCGGAGCCCCAGCAGCGTGATCAGCGCCCCGTAGACGGCGCCCAGGGGCAGCAGCAGCCAGGTCCAGCCGTCGCCGTCGGCGCTCACGTTCAGCCAGATCGTCAGGGCGATGACGGGGGACGCGAGCAGGGCGGCCGAGATCAGGCCGCCGAAGATGGCGATCCAGGCGAGACCGGCCTGACCGGGGGCCACGTTCTTGTAGCCCTCCTGGGGGATCGAGTACGGGAAGCGGGCCGAGGACCACGCGCCGGTCGCCAGCATCGCGCCGAGCAACGCGAAGGACAGACCGAGGACTTCGGGCAGCTTCTCCCACGCGCCGAGCAGCCCGGTCGTCACCGTGGTCACGAGCGTCGCGTACGGCAGGGTGATCACCAGCAGGGCCAGCGCCCGCCCGCGCAGTTCGACGTACGCGTCACGGGTCGAGGAGATCGTCAGCGCCACCATCCAGAACGCGGACGTGTCCTGCCCGAACTGGTTGTACATCTGGATCCCGAGCATTCCGGCGGCGAAGCACGCGAAGTAGACCGAGCCGGTGCCCTGGAGGGCGTTGAACACCGGCACGATCAGACCGATGGCCAGCGAGGTCACCCAGGCCGCCTTGGTCTTCGGATCGCGCCACACGTACCGCAGGCTGCGCTCCATGACCGTGCCGGTGCGCCCGGCCGGAAGCAGCCGCGCGAGCCCCGACGAGCCGCGCTCGCGGCCCACGGGCTCAGCGGCCTGGAGCGTCGACCCGTCGGGCGAGGTCATCAGCCGGGTCAGATGACGGGACCAGAGCGCCAGCAGCCCCGCCAGGGCGGCCGCGCACAGCGCGAGCTGGAGGATCCCGGCCCCGTACGATCCGTCGCTCACCGAGTCCACGGCGCCGATCGCCGACGCGGGCGGGACCCAGCGCAGCACGTCCGTCACCGGGTCCAGCTCCGACAGCCCGCCCGCCGAACCGAGCCGCTGGGCGCCGAAGTTCACCAACTGGGCGCCGACCGCGACGACCAGTCCGCTGAGCACCGCCAGATCGCGGCCCTTGCGGCTGGACAGCAGCCGGATGTTGGCGGCCGCGACGGCCCGCGCGAGGGCCACACAGACCAGCAGGGCCAGCACGAGGGCGGCCACCGCCGTCGCGTACGCCGCCGCGCCGTGGGCGACCGAGATCACCGAACCGAGCAGCAGGCAGAACGTGAAGAGCGGCCCGATGCCGACGAGGGACGCGGCCAGCAGCGCCCGGACCAGGGGCCGCGGCCGCAGCGGCAGCATCACCAGCCGTGTCGGATCGAGCGTCTCGTCGCCGCCGGGGAAGAACAGCGGCATCACGGCCCAGCCGAGCGCCAGGACCGCCACGAGCAGCACGCCGACGGCGGTGGCGTGCGCGTTGCCGCGCAGCGCGACCAGGCCGAGCAGCTGGAGCACCGCGAAGAGCAGCACGAGCACGGTGGACGCGATGAACGCGGCCCGCCGCCCGGCGGACTGCCGCAGGCCGTTGCGCAGGAGCGACAGCTTCAGGCGTACGACGACGGGGGTGATCGACGCGGCGGAGACGCCGGTGCCGGCGCTCACCGGGGAGCCCCGCCGCCCAGCCAGTCCAGGTCGGCCGTGGTGCCGCGGCCGTGGGCGCCGACCAGCTCCAGGAAGGCCTGCTGGAGCGAGGGGGCGCTGCCGCGTACGTCCGCGAGCGGACCGTGCGCGCGGATGCGTCCGGCGGCCATGACGGCGACCCAGTCGCACAGCGACTCGACCAGCTCCATCACATGGGAGGAGAAGACGACGGTGGCGCCGGACGCGGTGTACCGCTCCAGGACGCCCCGGATGGTCTGCGCGGAGACCGGGTCCACGCCCTCGAACGGCTCGTCCAGGAAGAGGACTTCGGGGTTGTGCAGGAGCGCGCAGGCCAGGCCGATCTTCTTGCGCATGCCGGTCGAGTAGTCGACGACCAGTTTGTGCTGGGCGCCCGCGAGGTCGAGGACGTCGAGGAGCTGGGTGGCGCGCTTGTCGACCTCGGCGCCGGGCAGGCCCCGCAACCGGCCGGTGTACCCGAGCAGTTCCCGTCCGGAGAGCCGCTCGAAGAGCCGGAGTCCCTCGGGCAGTACGCCGATCCGGGCCTTCACCTCCGCCGGGTCGCGCCAGACGTCGTGGCCGACGACCTCGACGGTGCCGTGATCGGGTCTGAGCAGCCCGGTCACCATCGAGAGGGTGGTGGTCTTGCCGGCCCCGTTCGGCCCGACGAGCCCGATGAACTGCCCCGCGGGAAGCTCCAGATCGATCCCGGCCACGGCGACCTGCTCACCGAACCGCTTCCAGAGCCCCCGCACACGTACGGCGGGCACGCCGCCGTCCTTCGCTCCCTCGCTCATACAGGCACCCTAAGCGCCACCGGCCGCCCGCCACCCGTCTCCGCCGGGTCTCAGTCGATCTACCGGTCCCGGCGGGCCTCCACCGGCCCCTGCCGGCCTCCGCCGGTCCTACCGGTCGCGGTCGCGTCCGCAGGCGTAGGCCAGCGGCGAGATGAGCTCCTCCACGTCCGGCAGCCAGCGGTTCGCGGGCGTCGGACGGCAGGCCCACTGCACGGCACCCCGGGATCCGACCCGGGTCGGCGGCGCGGCCACATAGGCTCCCTCGCCGAGCGTGGTCAGATCGAGCGAGGCGGGCGACCAGCCCAGCGTCCGTATCAGGCCGGGGGTCTTCGCCGCGGCTCCGGGGAGCACGAAGAAGTGCATGCGACGGTCCGGGGTGCACGTCACCGGCCCGAGGGTGAGCTCCATCCGCCGCATCCGGGCCAGTGCCAGGAACCCGGCGCTTTCGGGCACGTCGATCGTGTCGAACGTACGCCCCGTGGGCAGCAGGATCGACGCCGTCGGCCGCATCGACCAGAGCCGCCCCGCGACCGTCGCGCTGCCCGTGGCCAGGCTCGCCCAGTCCTCGCGCGCCGGATGCGCGCCGGGCACGGCACAGGCGGGTTCGCCGCAGGAGCAGAGCTGCACCCCGCCGGCCGCTTCCAGCCAGGTGCCGGGGAACACGTCCCAGTGGCGTTCCTCGGCATAGCGCACGGCGGCGTCCCGCAGCGATTCGCCACGCTGCTGGGGGATCTGTGCGGACTCGGTGCCTGCGATGGTCTCTTCCACGTGCATCCCAACTCCCGCGTCCACCCCGGGTTACGGGGGACACGCGCGCGGGGGAGGAGCATCGTTTCCCCGCCTGGGGCGCATGGGTGCACGTGTGGGGGCGCGCGAGGGCAGCGGCAGCCGGTAGCGGGTAATCAGGGGTGGGGCCGGGCGACCTTCCTTACCCCGGCAATCCTCACATGTCTCGCATCTTCGGCATGTCTACGGGGCATTGATCTTCGTGGCCGGCTTCCTTCGGTGCGACCGGCCGGTGAGGACACATCAACTCGGTGCGTGGGCAGGCACCGCAGCCACAGGGGGTACGCCATGGCCGCAAGGCCTCTCATCGCCAGGCAGCCGAACGAACGGCTCCAGGCACTCATCCAGGAGGCGGGCTGCTCGAACGCCGGGCTGGCCCGCCGGGTCAACATGTGCGGAGCGGAGCACGGACTCGATCTGCGCTACGACAAGACGTCCGTCGCGCGCTGGCTGCGCGGTCAGCAGCCCCGGGGACGGGCTCCGGCGATCATCGCCGAGGCGCTCGGCCGCAAGCTCGGCAGGACGGTCACGATCGACGAGATCGGCATGGCCAACGGCAAGAACCTGGCCTCCGGTGTCGGTCTCCAGTTCTCGCCGACGATACTGGGCGCCATCGAGCAGGTCTGCGAGCTGTGGCGCAGCGACGTGGGCCGCCGGGACTTCCTGTCCGGCTCGTCCGTCGCCGCCTCCGCGCTCGTCGAGCCCAGCCGTGACTGGCTGATCTCGTCGCCGGACTCGCAGGTGGCCCGGTCCGCGGGTCCGCGCGTCGGGCTCTCGGACGTGGCGGCGGTCCGCGCGATGACCCAGGCCCTCGTCGACCTGGACCACCAGTACGGCAGCGGGCATGTGCGCCCGGTCGTCGTGCACTACCTGAACAGCGTGGTCTCCGGGCTGCTCGCCGGCTCCTACCGTGAGGCGGTCGGACGCGAACTGTTCGCGGCCGTGTCCCGGCTGACGGAACTCGCCGGCTACATGGCCATCGACACCGGCCAGCCAGGGCTCGCCCAGCGCTACTACATCCAGGCGCTGCGGCTCGCGCAGGCGGCCGGTGACCGCGGTTACGGCGGCTACGTCCTCGCCGCGTCCATGAGCCACCTGGCGGCCCAGCTCGGCAACCCGCGCGAGATCGCGCAGTTGGCGCGCGCGGCCCAGGAGGGCGCGCGCGGGCGGGTGACACCGCGGGCGGAGTCGATGTTCCTCGCCGCCGAGGCGCGGGGGCACGCGCTGATGGGCGACGCGCGCGCCGCGCAGGTGGCGTCCGGGCGGGCCGTCACGGCCCTGGAGAACGCGGACGCGGCCTCCGGGGACGACCCGACGTGGATCGCGCACTTCGACGAGGCCTATCTGGCCGACGAGTTGGCCCACTGCCACCGGGACCTCGGCCAGGCCGAGGCGGCCGCGCGGTGCGCCGAGGAGTCCCTGGCCGGCCATCCCGAGTCGCGTGCCCGGCGCCGGGCCATCGGCTATGTCCTGCTGGCCACGGCACAGGTCCAGCAGCGCGAGGTGGAGCAGGCCTGCCACACCGGCCTGCGCGCCGTCGAACTTCTCGGCACGCTCCGCTCCAACCGCGGCGCCGAGTACCTGGAGGACCTTCAGCAGCGCCTGGAGCCGTTCCAGGACGAGGCCGTGGTGCGGGAGTTCGGGGCGCGCATGGAGTTGCAGGCGGCGGCGTGACCGTACGTCGGGGATCTGGGGATCTGGGGATCTGGGGAACCTCGGGGCTTGGGGAGATCTGGGAGTCCTGGGGGACTTGGGGATCTGGGGGTCCTGGGGGACTTCGGAGACTTCGGGGACGAGAGGGACTTCGGGGGCCTGAGTTGAGGGTGTGCCGTCCGGTGCGGCCGGACGGTGCGGGCCGGCCGGGGGCGCACGCCGTGTGCGCCCCCGGCCGGCCCGCGGTCCGCGCGCGGGGGTGTGTGCGATCCGGCTCAGGACCCGGGCCCGGGAGCCCGGTGGACGTCGGGCGGCGGCCGCCGGTACGGGGTGTGATCATTTCGCTTCCACGTCCTCCGGCCGCGCGCTCATGAACATATGGCCCGTACGGGAGTGAACGCCGGGAAAACGAGGGCCCCGTGAGGGAGAGGAGTGAGATACAGCGCATTCGGGGGCGGTTTCGTTACCCGTGTCACACTGCGCCGCGGTCACCGCAGGTGCTGCGTAGCACCGGGTTGTGGGGACCCGGTAGCGTGAGCCGATGATTCCGAAGGTCCCCCATTCGTAGGAGTCCCGGTGACGCAGAGTGGACAGGGCGAGGAGCCCTCGGCGCGGCCCGCGCGCGAAGGCATCGTGCTGCCCTCCGACGGTAGCGAGCCGATGCTGCCGGGCACGACGGGCGACCGTGTGACCCCGGCCAGTGGCCCGGCCTGGGGTGGGCAGTGGGGCCCCGGCCAGTCGGCCGCCCCGGCTCCGCAGTCCGCCGACGGCTGGGGTGCGCCCGCGAACGCCGCTCCGTCGTGGGGTGCCTCCGCGCCCTCCGACTCCCAGGGCTGGCCGGCGGCGGACCCGCACGGCCCACAGCAGGCGCAGGGCTTCGGCGCGCCGGGATCCGGCCCCGCACCGCTGCCGCCCGAGAGCGCGACGTCCTCGGGCTACGGCGCCCAGGGCGGCTATGCGCCGGGGGCGCACGGCTCGCACGCCGCCGCCGGATACGACGGCTACGGCTCCTACGGGGCCCAGGAGCAGCAGGGCGGGCACGCCGGCCCCGGGGCTCAGCTCCCGGCCGGCGGCGAGGACGGCGCCACTCAGTACATTCCGTACATACCGGCCGCCCCGGGTGGCGACGAGGGGGCGACGCAGTTCATCCCGCCGGTCGCCGCCGCGCCGGACGAGGGCGCCACCCAGTTCATCCCGCCGGTGGGGCCGGGCGCTCTGCCGCCGGAGATCCACACCGGTGCGCCGCAGTACCTGGGGCAGTCGGCGCAGGGCGGCGCCGGTTCGGACGCCGACGCCACGCAGTACATCCCGCCCGTGCCCGCGCAGCCGTCAGGGTCCTTCGGGATGCCCTCCGGCGCGCCCGAGGAGCGGCAGCCCCCGGCGGAGTTCGACAGTCTCTTCCGCAGCGAGCCGGAGGTGGCCGGGTCGACGCAGATGCTGCCCCGTATCGACGCGGGCGCCCCACAGGCCCCGTACGGCGCGGGTGACATGTACGGAGCCCAGCCGGCGCCGGGCGCCCCCGGCGGCCGGGCGGGCGGGCGGCGTGGCGGCTCCGCCGCCGGTGACGGAGGCGGAAGCGGCGGCGGCGGTGGCCGCAGCGGCTCGCGCGTCCCGGTGATCGCGGCCGTCGGCATCGGCATCATCGTGCTCGGTGTCGGCGCCGGCGCCCTGCTCAGCGGAGGCGGCGGCAGCGACGACGGCAAGGACGACACCGGCAAGACGGTGGCCGCGACCGCGCCCGCGACGGCGGGTTCGTCGGCTCCCGCCGGTGACGCGGTGAAGGCGCAGGCCGTCGAACTGGACAAGCTCCTCGCGGACAGCACCAGCAGCCGTGGCTCGGTGATCAACGCCGTGGCGAACGTGAAGGCGTGCGACAACCTCGGCCAGGCGGCCACTGATCTGCGGAACGCGGCCAAGCAGCGCGGGGAACTGGTCACCCGGCTCTCCGGCCTCACGGTCGACAAGCTGCCGAACCACGACGAGCTGACCGCCGCCCTCAACAGCGGCTGGAAGGCCTCCGCCTCGGCCGACAGTCACTACGCGGCCTGGGCCGACCAGGTCGCCAACGACAAGAAGGGCTGCCGCAAGGGCAACGCGCGTACCACCGGGCAGACCCAGGCGGGCGACCGGGCCAGCGGCACGGCCTCCGCCCAGAAGGAGAAGGCCGCGCGGCTGTGGAACTCCATCGCGTCCGAGTACGGCCTGACGCAGCGGACCCGCTCCCAGCTCTGACCTGGCACGACGAAGCCCGGTCTCCTCGCCGAACGGCGAGGAGACCGGGCTTCGTCGTGCGCGGGGTCCCGCTTCCGGCCGGGGCGGCTACTGCTCCGCTGTGGCCAGGGTCTTCGCCATGTTGACGAACTTGCTTCCCTGCGCGGTGAGCTGACCGCCGCGAATGACCTGGAAGGTGACGTCGGCGTTGACCAGGCGCGGGAAGTCTGCGGCCGCGGTCTCCGTGTCGAAGCGCCAGCTGAGGGTCGGCGTGACCCCGCCCGTGTCCACCTTGAGGCCGTTGTCGAGCTCGCGCCGGAGGGTGAGCGGCGAGACCTCGCCCGCGCCGAGGGCCTCGATGGACTTCTTCAGCACGGTGTAGGCGATCCAGGTGGTCTGCACCCCGGCGTCGCCGGGATCGATCCGGTTGTCGCCGAAGGCCTGCTCCTTGATCACCGCGCGCATCGGGTTCCAGCGCGCGTCGTCGGCGGTGGGGTACCAGCCGGTGACGTACGACCCCTCGTAGGGGCCCGACTTGCCGCCGGTGGCGTCGATCAGCGACTGGTCGATGTTGCCGATGACCGTACCGGTGTGCACCTTCCGGTAGTCCTCGGCATCGCGCCTGAAGGAGTCCATGAAGGTGTTCGTGCGGTCACCGAGCGCGGGGACCACACAGCCCTGCCGGGTCGGGTCGGAGGTCGCGTGTTCGAGCGCGAGCCGGGTCGGCCGGGAGTACTCGGTGGCGTCGTCGGCCGCCCGCTGGTCCGCGGCCTGCGGGTGGCCCAGGGCCTTCAGGCCGGCGTTGAGCAGCACGGGCAGCTCGTCACCGGCGATGGTGTCCGGGCGTATGAGGGAGACGGGGCCGCAGTTCTTGCCGAGCTGCTTGCCCAGGCCCGCCAGGAGGACGCCCTGTCCGCCGTTGACGGGGTAGGAGATGGGGCTGGTGAACTCGTCGTCGGTGACGCCGAAGCCGCCGATGTAGGGGATGCCCGCACTCTCCAGCGGGGCGAGGAACGCCCGGCTGTGCTGGCTGTAGGAGCCCACGACCGCGACGACGTCCTCGTCGGCGGCCCGCTCGGCGCAGTGCGCCGCGGAGACCGAGTCGTTGTGGTCGTTGCAGGTGAGGACCTCCAGCCGACGTCCGTTGATGCCGCCGTGGGCGTTGACCCAGCGCGCGTAGGCCTTCGCCAGCGCCGGCATTCCGGGCTTGTTCGTCGCGTTGGTCTTCTCGGGGGCCCAGGTCATCACCTTGACGGGGCCATCCCCGGAGCCCCCCGTGGCACCAGGGATGACCCCGCATCCGACGGCGACCGACGCGCACGCGACCAGCGCGCTCGCGTACAGCAGCTTGGCCTTGCGGGGCCGGGGCGGAGTGGGGGAGGTGGTGCGAGTACGTCGCCTACCGGTCATGGGCATGCACGATTCCCCCACACCGAGAACCGTTGTGTGACCCGCGGTCGACACCAGGTGACGCAGAGGTGAATTGCAGGGGGCGATGAACTGTTTTTCACAGGGAACGTACGATCGGTGACCGTGCAAGACTCGGAGAACTCTTCCCGCCGTGGCCGTCGCTCATCCACCATGGGCGGCATGCCACTGAACGACATGCCGTGGTGGCGCTGGCGCAGCAATGTGCGCTCCGCGCTGCACATGCTTTCCGACCCCGCCTTCCAGAGAGACGTCTGGCTCGCCGGCGTCGACGGATACGGCGACGTCACCGACGCCGTGTACCGCCTGGTCGAGGACACCTGGCTGGACAACTGGTCGGCCGAGAAATACGTCGGCACGATCTTCCGGGACTCCCAGGAGGCGGCCCTCGTGGACAGTGCCGTCCTGCGGGTCCTGCGGATCATGCACCAGGTCGGACCCGACGCGCCGGTCTCCGCCTATCTCGACCACCAGGCGTGGCCGGACGCCCTCCAGGCCGCGCGTGCCGCGCACGTACGCCTGGCGTCGAGCGACGGAGAGGACCCGGACACGCCTCCGCGCACCCTTGAGGTCCTGCGGATCCTGACGCGGTCCGCCTGAGCCGCCGGGCCGGCCGGCCCGGCGGCCGTGCCATGCCCTGGGCGGCGTCCGCGTGGCGGAACGGCACTCCTGTGCGGGCGCCCGGTATGAAACGCTGTTCGGCATGAATGAGCCGTCCGTCCGCGAGACCGTGCCCGCCGAGCAGTACGTCCTGACGCTGTCCTGCCCCGACAAGCAGGGCATCGTGCACGCCGTGTCGAGCTACTTGTTCATGACCGGCTGCAACATCGAGGACAGCCAGCAGTTCGGCGACCACGACACGGGTCTGTTCTTCATGCGCGTCCACTTCTCGGCGGAGTCGCCGGTGACCGTGGAGAAACTGCGTGCGAGTTTCACAGCGATCGGCGACGCCTTCCACATGGAGTGGCAGATCCACCGGGCCGAGGACCGGATGCGGGTCGTCCTCATGGTCAGCAGGTTCGGTCACTGCCTGAACGACCTGCTCTTCCGCGCGCGGATCGGCGCGCTGCCCGTCGACATCGCCGCGGTGGTCTCCAACCACACCGACTTCGCGGAGCTGGTGGGGTCGTACGACGTTCCCTTCCACCACATCGCGGTGACGAAGGACACGAAGGCCGAGGCCGAGGCGCAGCTGCTGGAGCTGGTGCGCGAGAAGGGCGTCGAGCTGGTCGTCCTCGCCCGCTACATGCAGGTCCTCTCGGACGACCTGTGCAAGCAGCTCAGCGGCCGCATCATCAACATCCATCACTCCTTCCTGCCGAGCTTCAAGGGCGCCAAGCCGTACCACCAGGCGCACGCCCGGGGGGTCAAGCTCATCGGCGCGACGGCGCACTACGTCACCGCCGACCTCGACGAGGGCCCGATCATCGAGCAGGAGGTCGAGCGGGTCGGCCACGAGGTCACCCCCGACCAGCTGGTCGCCATCGGCCGTGACGTGGAGTGCCAGGCGCTCGCCCGCGCCGTGAAGTGGCACGCGGAGCGCCGCATCCTGCTCAACGGGCGCCGGACGGTCGTTTTCGCCTGACCGCCTGACCGCCTGACCGCCTGACCGCCTGACCGCCTGACCGCCTGACCGCCTGGCGGTCGGGTCACATGCGGCTCAGTGATGCCGCCGCGGACAGTACGTCCCAGATGACGTCGCGGTCGCCGTCCTGTCCCGCGGCCGCCTCCTCCGGCGACACATGCCCCGCGGCCAGGCGGCAGAACTCCACCCCGTCCAGCGCGACGTGGGCCACCTCGTGATCGGCGGAGCCGACGGCGCCGGGCGAGTCGAGCGGGATGAGCCACTCGCCGCCCCCGGAGCCCTCGATCTCCAGGCGCAGGCTGCGCCCCGGAGCACCCGCCGCGACGAGATGGCGGGCCGACCGGGCCGACAGCCCGGCCCGGCGCCGCTCGGCGAGCGAGACGGGCAGCATCCGCGCGGCCAGGTCGATCATCCGGTGCAGATGCCGGGGAGCGGGCGGTTCGTACGGGTAGTCCACCGCGTCGGCGATGTCCCCCGCGTGCACCCAGCACTCGAAGGCCCGGTCCAGCATCGAGTCGCTGAGGGGCAGCTCGAAACCGCCGTACGGCACGGTGAGCCGCCCGGAGGCCTCCCCGCCGGCGACCCCGCCCGCGGCCGGGGCGCCCTCCTCCACGAACGACACGGTCCGCACGATGCCGTGGCTCTGCTCCCGCCAGGGTCCGCGCACGGACGAGGTGGGCGGGACGCGCGAGGAGCGCCAGTACGCCTCGGTGCGCTCCTGCGGTGACGGCCGCTTCGCGTCGGACCCGCCGAGCGGGTCGTCCAGACCCAGCGCTACGGCGACCAGTCCGTCGACGCTCAGCAGATGGGCGATGACCCCGGCGACGGTCGTGCGCCGGCTCACGGGGCCGTCGCCCTCGAACCAGCGCAGCCGCACGGGCGCGTGCCATTCGGAGCCGCCGATGTCCTGGAGCAGGGCGTCGAGACGGGCGGTCTCCGCGTCGTACGGAGCGGCCCACTCGGGTACCGGTATGCGCGGCGGGCGCCGGTCCAGGCAACTCGTCAGGACACGGGTGCGCAGCGTCGGGTCCAGGTCGAGGCTCTCCGGCGGATGCAGCAGCCCGACCGCCTCGCGCAGCCGCAGCGCCTCGTCGGCGCACGAGCCGCAGTCCCCGAGGTGGTCCTCGACGGCACTCGTCTCGTCCGCCGAGCAGGCGGCCAGCGCCCACGCGCCCAGCAGCGACTTCAGGACCCGGTGTTCGAGGAGCAGCGGCGCCGGGCCGGGGGTGGCGGCCGGTTCGGGCAGCGGCAGCCCGGTGTCCTCCACGGAGGCGCGCGGCGGCGGGATGCGCGGCGGTCCGCCCGGCCGCCGTCCGGCGCCGTCGGCGTCCTCGTGCCCGTCCTCGTGCATGCCGCTGTGTCCGTTCTCGTTCTCGTCCGTGTTCCCGTGCACGTCCTCGTGCCCGTCCGCGCGTCCCTCCTCGTCGTCGAACGACGCGAACCGGCCAGGTTCCCCGCTCACACCGCACCCCCGGGTTCCGGCGGTGCGGCGGCGGGTCCGGCGTCGTGGGCGGTGGACAGCAACTGGAGGCCGAGGCGCAGCCGGCGGCGGGCCTCGTCCTCGGTGACGCCGAGATCGGCGGCCGCCTGGCGGTAGTCGCGGCGCTGGAAGTACGCCAGTTCCAGAGCGGTCCGCAGCGGGGTGGGCATGGACGTGACGATGTAGTCCGCGCGGGCGGCGACGGACGCGCTGCGTACCTTGCGCTCCAGCTCCTCGGCGGTGCCGTCGCCGCTCCGGGCGAGCGCGGCGGTCTCGGTGGCGCGCAGGCGCTGCACGGCCAGCCGATGGGTCAGGGTGGCGACCCAGGAACGCAGCGGGCCCTGTTTGGGGTCGTAGGCGTCGGGGTTCTCCCAGACCTGGGTGAAGACCTCGCGGGTGATCCCGTCGGCGGCCCGCTCGTCCCCGAGCACGCGATGGGCGAGACCGTGCACGAGCGAGGCGAACCGGTCGTAGAGCTCGCCGAGCGCGGCGGCCTCCCCGCGCGAGAGCCGCTGTTGCATCCTGCGGTCCCAGCGGGGCGGTGCGTCCTGCGTCGCCATACGGCCCCCTCACCCCTGGTCGTGCCCTGCGCCCGTCCCTGCGTCCGGCCGGTGTACCGGCCGTGTCCCCTGTCGCTGTCCAGCCTGTGCGCACCCGCTGTCTTGAATGTAGTCGGCACGTCCGACAGCGCACGCCCCTTTGCGTCAATGTGCGCCCCTCGGCGGGCCGTGGATGGTAGAAGCGCGCCCGTTCCACCCTCGCACCTGATCACAACTGGCCATATGCGACCGAAAGAGAACCCTCGTGGAGCATTTTCGACCGTAGACAGGCGTTTCTTCCTGGCGGGATCCGTGTTTCATGGAACTACGGCGGGGCAGCCGCGCTGGAAGGAAGCGTACGGAGTGCTTCCGTTTCTGCTGGGCGAGGCGAGCGAGAGGCGTGGCGGTGACGCTCAAGGTGACGCACGTGACCGACGTGCCCGACGTGACCGACGGCGAGAGCGGCGCGGACGGCACGGGGAGAGGGAATGCGGGCGGTTCGGACGTTCCGCGCCGCCACGAGAGCGAGTGGGCCGTGCTGCGGGTGTCGGGCGAGCTCGACCTCGTGACGTCGCCGGCGCTGCGCCAGAACGTCCACGACGTGGTGGCGGCGGGCCGGCACAGCGTCGTCCTGGACCTGTCCGAGGTCGTGTTCTGCGACTCCAGCGGCGTCGGCGTCCTGATCGCCGCCCGCCGTCTCATGCGCTCCTGCCGGGGGCGTCTGCGGCTGATCCTGCCCGCGCAGGGCGCGGTCGACGGCTCCCACGTGAACCGCGTCCTCGGGGCCCTCGGCGTGCGCCGGCTCTTCGACGTGTACCCCGACGTCGACGCCGCCACGGACGAGGAGTCCCGCCCGCTGTCGGCCTGACGGCCCGGACACGGCCCGCCCGCCTCCCTTTCCCTCTCCCTCCGCTCATGGCCCCTCGCCCGGAGCGACAGCACCTGATCACCGCGCGGCACACCAGCACGCCGTTGTCCCGGAATTCTTGCGGTCTTGGTACAACCGTCGCTTTCCGGCACCCCGGACGGTTCGGGCGTCGTACGCTCCGTCCCAGATGAACCGCAGTCCGGCCGAGGCCGGCTGAGAAGTGAGGCGGTCCGACACACCATGGTCAGTTCCGAGTACGAGCGCAGGATCGCCGCCCGGTTCGCCGGCTTCGACCAGGACGGCAACGGCTACATCGACCGGGAGGACTTCAACGCCGCGACCAAGGCCGTCCTCGCCGAGTTCGGCACGCCGGCCCGGTCGGACAAGGGCCAGGCCCTCTACATCGGGGCCGAGGCGTTCTGGCAGGGCATGGCCGGGATAGCGGACCGGGACGGCGACCAGCGGATCACGCGCGAGGAGTTCGTGAGCGGCGCCGTCAAGCGGCTGCGCGACAACCCCGAACGGTTCGCCGAGATCGCCCGGCCCTTCCTGCACGCGGCCCTCGCCGTGGCGGACACCGACGGGGACGGCGCGGCCACGGTCGAGGAGGCCACGCGCGTCCTCAGGGCCCTGGGAGTGGGCGACGGCATCGCCGCCACCGTGGCCGCCGCCCTGGACGCGGACACCGACGGACGGATCGGCGAGACGGAGATCGTGAGCGGCTTCGCCCGCTACTTCACCGTCCCGGAATAGCCGGAGCGGGCCGGCGGGCGGGTCTCACCCCGAGAAACGCTCCCTGAGCCGGTACTTGAGCACCTTCCGTAGCGTCTCGTTGCGCGGAAGGGCGTCCACGACCTCCAGCTGCTCCGGCAGCTTGTGCACGGACAGCCCTTCCCCGCGCAGGTACGACGTCACCGCGGCCAGCGTCAGCTCCGGGGCACCCGGCGGCTGTTCCACCACCGCGCACACGCGTTCCCCGCGTTCGGCGTCGGGCAGTCCGATCACGGCGGCGTCGCCGACCGCCGGGTGCCGGTGCAGCAGGTCCTCGATCTCCTTCGCGGAGATGTTCTCGCCCTTGCGGATGATGATGTCCTTCACCCGGCCGGTCAGGACGAGGTGACCGCTCCCGGTCAGATGCCCCACGTCCCCGGTGATCAGGAACCCGTCCGCGTCGAACGCCTCCGCGGTCTGTTCCGGGTCCAGATATCCCTGGCAGACGGCCTCCCCCCTGAGCCGCACGTCACCATCGACACCGCACGGCCGGGCGGCGCCCGCCGCGTCCACGATCCGTATCTCCATGCCCTGCGGGGGCCTGCCCTCCGTGGTGGCCAGGTTCTTGGCCATGTCGTCCGGCGCGCCCATCGTGATCATCGGGACCTCGGTCATCCCGTATCCGTGGGTGAGCTGTACGCCCATCTCCCGGACGACGGAGTGGTAGACCTCGGGCGGCTTCGGGGCCCCGCCGCCTGCGAGCAGCCGCAGCGTGGGAATGACCGGCTCCCCGGGCTGCTTGCGCTGTTCGGCCAGGAACATCGAGTAGAACGCGGTCGACCCGCCCGCCACGGTCACGCCGTGCCTGCGGTACTCCTCCAGGGCGGCGGGCAGCGCGAAGTGCTCGAACATCACGGCCGGGAAGCCGTACAGCAGCAGCATCACCGTGTAGTCGGGCCCGGCGATGTGCGCGTACGGGAAGGCCATCGAGCCGACGTCGCTCGCGGACAGCCGCAGCGCGTGGGCGAGGCAGGAGCCGCCCGCGATCAGCGAACGGTCGGTGTGCAGCACACCCTTGGGGTCGGAGGTGGTGCCCGAGGTCCAGTAGATCCAGCGGACGGAGGTGCCGTCCGGGGGCGGGCCGGGCAGGACGGCGGGATCGCCGTCGGGCAGCTCGTCGTACGCCTCGAAGACGTTCTTCGCGTCCAGCCGGTGTGCCATCGCGGTGTGGTCGAAGCCGCGCCACCGGCCCGGTACGGCGACGTACTCGGCCTTCGACTCCCGCAGCGCGAAGCCGACCTCGCGGTCGCGGTAGAAGGGGATCACCGGCGACTGCACGGCGCCGACGCGGGCCAGCGCGAAGGACAGCAGGGCGGTCTCGATCCGGGTGGGAAGCTGCCAGGCGACCACCGTGCCCGGCCGTACGCCCTTGTCGTGGAGGCCCGCCGCCACCCGCTCGGCGCGGTCGCGCAGCTCGCCGAAGCTCAGGGAACGGTCGCCCTGGAGCAGGACGGGCCGGTCGGGGGTGAGGTCGGCGCGGCGCTCGACCAGTTCCCACAGCGTGCGCGCGGAACTCAGGGCGTGTGCGATGTCGTTCACTGCGACCCCCTGTGGTCGGTCACTTCGGCGAACAGAGCCGGCGAACAGAGCCGACTGACAGAAATGACGGACAGAACTGACGACAGAACTGACGGTTGGTCAGATTGTGCGCAGAGCGTAGGGCTCGGCGCCTTGTCGGTCCATAGGCGCGGGGCTAGCCTGCTTGTGGAGTTGAATCTGACGGGTCATCAGAAACGTACGCCAGGCGGAGGGGACCATGACCGAACTGCCCCGCATCATCAGCGTCGACGACCATGTGATCGAGCCCGCGCACCTCTTCGAGACCTGGCTGCCGCGGAAGTACCACGACCGGGGGCCGAGGCCGCTGACCGCCGGAATCGGTGAACTCGCCTACGTCGGGGGCAAGTACCAGATCACGATGGACCCGGACGGTCCGCCGACCGACTGGTGGATCTACGAGGACCTCAAGTTCCCGTACAAGCGCAACATCGCCGCCGTCGGCTTCGACCGCGACGAGATGACGCTGGAGGGCATCACCCGCGCGGAGATGCGGCGCGGCTGCTGGGACCCCGCCGAGCGGCTCAAGGACATGGACCTCAACCACGTCGAGGCCAGCCTCTGCTTCCCCACCTTCCCGCGCTTCTGCGGCCAGACCTTCGCCGAGGCCCACGACAAGGAAGTCGCCCTGGCCTGCGTGCGGGCGTACAACGACTGGATGGTCGAGGAGTGGTGCGGCGACAGCGGCGGCCGGCTGATCCCGCTGTGCCTGATCCCCCTGTGGGACGTCGGCCTCGCGGTCGCCGAGATCCGCCGCAACGCCGCCCGGGGCGTCAAGGCCGTCACCTTCTCCGAGATCCCCACCTATCTGGGGCTGCCCTCCATCCACTCCGGCTACTGGGACCCGTTCTTCGCGGTCTGCCAGGAGACCGGGACGGTCGTGAACATGCACATCGGCTCGTCCTCCCAGATGCCGGCCGCGTCCCCCGACGCGCCCCCCGCCGTCCAGGCCTCGCTGTCCTTCAACAACGCGATGGCCTCCATGATGGACTTCCTGTTCAGCGGCGTCCTCGTCAAGTTCCCGCGCCTCAAACTCGCCTACTCCGAAGGCCAGATGGGCTGGATCCCGTACGCCCTGGAGCGCGCCGACGACGTCTGGTCGGAGCACCGCGCCTGGGGCGGGGTCAGGGATCTGATCCCGGAGCCCCCGTCCACGTACTACTACCGGCAGATCTTCTGCTGCTTCTTCCGCGACAAGCACGGGGTGGCGTCCCTGGACGTGGTGGGCCGCGACAACGCCACCTTCGAGACCGACTACCCGCACGTCGACTCGACCTTCCCGCACACCAAGGAGGTCGCCCTCGACCATGTGAAGGGCCTCGACGACGAGACGATCCACAAGCTGATGCGCGGCAACGCCATCCGCATGCTGGAGCTGGACCTGTAGTGGACCTCGCGTACACCCCCGAGGAGGAGGAGTTCCGCGCGCGGCTGCGGACGTGGCTCGCCGGGGTCCTGCCGGCGCTGCCGCCGAAACCGTCCCCGCACGACTGGCCCGCGCGACGGGCGTACGACCTCGGCTGGCAGCGGATGCTGTACGACGCCGGGTACGCGGGGCTGCACTGGCCCGTCGACGCCGGCGGCCGGGGCGCCACGCCGACGCAGCACCTCATCTACCTGGAGGAGACGGAGAAGGCGGGCGCCCCCTACGTAGGAGCCAACTTCGTCGGGCTGCTGCACGCGGGGCCGACCATCGCCTCCGAGGGGAGCGCCGGGCAGCGGGCGCGCTGGCTGCCGCCCGTGCTGCGCGGCGAGGAGGTCTGGTGCCAGGGCTTCAGCGAGCCGGACGCGGGCTCGGACCTCGCGGCGCTGCGCACGCGCGCGTGGCGCGACGGCGACGACTACGTGGTGAGCGGGTCCAAGATCTGGACCTCGCACGCCGAGGTCGCCGACTGGTGCGAGCTGCTGGTGCGCACGGACCCCGCCGCCCGCAAGCACCGGGGCATCACCTGGCTCGCCATGCCCATGGACGCGCCCGGGATCACCGTCCGGCCGCTGCGCACGCTCGCGGGCTCCACCGAGTTCGCGGAGGTCTTCCTCGACGAGGTGCGGGTCCCGGTCGCCAACCGGGTGGGCGCCGAGAACGACGGCTGGCGCGTGACCATGGTGACGCTCTCCTACGAGCGGGGCACCGCCTTCGTGGGCGAGGTGGTCGCCTGCCGACGCGTCCTGTCCGAGGTCGCGCGCGAGGCACGGAAGAACGGCCGCTGGGACGACGCCGTACTGCGCCGCCGTCTCGGCAGGCTGAACGCCGAGTTCCGCGCATTGTGGCGGCTCACCCAGTGGAACGTCAGCGAGGCGCAGAGCGCCGGGGGCGTGCCCGGTGCCGGCGGTTCGGTCTTCAAGCTGAGGTACTCGCACGCCCGCCAGGAGCTGTACGACGCCGCCGCGGAGGTTCTCGGTCCCGAGGCCCTGGACCTGGGACGTGAGTGGACCCTGGACCGGCTCTCGTCGCTGTCGTACACCATCGCGGCCGGCACGTCGCAGATCCAGCGGAACATCGTGGCCGAGCGGATCCTCGGCCTTCCCAAGGGGAGGTGAGTCCGAGAGATGGACTTCCGGCTCACCGACGACCAACGGGCCTTGAAGCAGGGCGTACGCGACCTGTTCGAGGGCCGGTTCGGACGGGAGGCGTTGCGCGCGGCCGTGGACCGGGCGGACGGCAGGCGCGGGGCGGAGGCCCCGGAGAGGGCGGACGGGAAGGGCACGGCAGGCGGGAGAGAGGGGGCGGACGGGAGGCGCCGGGAGGGCGCTCGGGTTCTCGACCGGGAGCTGTGGCGCGAGCTGGGCGCGGCGGGGTTCTTCGCGCTTCGCCTGCCCGAGGCCGGGGGCGGCGTGGGCCAGGGCCTCCCGGAGGCCGTGCTGGCCTTCGAGGAGGCGGGGCGGGTCCTGCTGCCGGGCCCGCTGATCGCCACGCACCTCGCCGCGGGCACCGTGGCCGGGGCCGCCGCCGGGGACGTGGTCGTGACGTCCGCCGACGGGGGACTCGTGGAATGGCTGGAGGAGGCCGACGTCGTCCGGGGCGACGTCACCGGAGCCCAGCCGCTGGCCCCGGTGGACCCGCTGACCCCCCTGCACCGGCTGCCCGCGACCGACGGACGGCCGCCCGGCGGGGGCGCGTTCCGGGCGGTCCGGACGCCGGACGGGCTCCTCGTGTCGCTGTTCACCGCCGCCGAACAGCTCGGCAGTGCCGCCCGAACCTGCGAGAGCGCCGTGCAACACGCCCGGACGCGCGAACAGTTCGGGCAGCCGATCGGTGCCTTCCAGGCGGTGCAGCATCTGTGCGCGGGCATGCTCGCGCGGGTCGAGGTGGCCCGCGCGGCCGTCTACGCCGCCTCCGTCACCGCCGACCCGGTGGACATCGCGGCGGCCCGCCTGCTCGCCGACGAGGCCGCCGTGCGCGGTGCCCGCGACTGCCTCCAGGTGCACGGCGGCATGGGCTTCACCTGGGAGTCCGACATCCACCTGCACCTGAAGAGAGCGTGGACGCGGACGCACCGCGCCGGTGGGACCACGCGGAGTGAGGAGGAGTCGGCGGACGATCTGGTGGCCGGGACGGCGTGAAGGGCCCCCGCGCCGGGGCGCCGCGGGAGGAACGGGGGCGGATGTCGCGGATCGTGGCAGAACGGGATCACGGAGCGTTGAGACCGGGTTGTGTCCTAGGCGTGACTTGTCACGGCCTGGAGTCGGCGCCGGGCTCCGGTACCTTGTGTGGGATGCGAGTGGTTCTGAGGCTGAGCCATCCCGGTGTTGCCCCCGAGGCCGCGCCGGACCCGGCGATGCGCGCCGTTCGCAAGGCGGGACGGACCCCCGTACCTGCCTGTTCGACTCCCCATTGCGAGCGTCGCACAGTATGCCGCACGCGTACTCCTTCGCGCTGGAATATGCCCGAAGCGCTTGTTGGGGTGACTGTACGTCAACCATGCTGTCTCGCAAGGGAATCACGTTCCGTGATCCTTGTTCTGGCCATGCAGAAAATGGCTACGATCGTGGCCCTTGTGAGGCGCGAGGCGATGTGTCCGCCGGTTCGGATGGTGTGAGCGGTGCAGGTGCTTCAAGTGCAGCTGGAGATCCGGCCCGACCCCGCAGAGGTGGGGCGAGCCCGGCGGTGGGCCCGTTCGAGGCTTGCGGGGTCCGGGATAGACGCCGATGAACCACTCGCCGAGACGCTGATCCTGCTCGTCTCCGAGCTCGTCACGAACGCGGTCGTGCACACCGGGTGTCCGGCCGTGCTGCGCCTGTGTCTGCCGGGCGGTGCCGGGGACGCCACCGTGCGCCTCGAAGTGGCCGACTCCAGCGCCCGGCCGCCGATGCCCCGGCACGCGGACGGTGACGAGACCAACGGCCGCGGCCTGGAACTGGTCGACGGCCTCGCGGACCGCTGGGGCTGGAATCCCGAGGGTGCCGGCAAGCGCATCTGGTGCGAGCTGGACCGTTGCGCCTCGGGCGCCGCGCAGGACTCCCCGTACGGCGCCTATGGCGGCTACGCGTACGAGGCGGTCTAGGGCCTGTCCGGCCTGCCCGCCCGGCCCGCTTCCTCGTGGGTGCCGCGCCGGGCGGTGCGCTGCCGTGCCGTGCGGCCGAGGGCGTCCTGGCGGTTCCTCCCCTTCGCGCACATCTCGCGCTTTGTGCATGTATGCACGAAAGCGCTGTACACGGCCGCGGTTGTGGCCGAATGCGCCGGGTCGTGCTTCCGTACGCGTGGTCTCAAATAGGGTGGATTACCGCAAATCCCCGATCGGGTGTTGACGTGGCGTGTCCGTTTGATCACGCTTGTGTTCAGCGATTCGCCGCGAGGGGACGACGAGGGTTCCGGTGACGGGGACCCTCGGCGAGTGCGGGTCGTGATTCGGCGTCGGCTTCCCCACGGCCAGGGGAGGCAGGGCGGGAACGCCGGAGGCGGATGGCGGCGCGCGATGCCGTGCCCGGGGAGAGGTGGGGACCTTCCGGCCGGGCGCAGTCGAGAGTGGGGGAGGCGCGCCGCCACCCGGCCCTTGGACGAACAGGCTCTGGACCGGCCCTCGGAGGGAGAAGCCCTGGGCCGGTCCCCTTGCCGGACGGACCCCTGGAGTCACCTCTCGGGGCGGACGGGTCGTCAGAGTACGGCCACGGGTGCCACCGGTGTGCCGGTGCCGCCGACGAAGGGTTCCGGCATCGCCGACAGCAGGAAGGCGTAGCGGTCTTCTTGTCCACAGGCTGTGGACAACTCTTCTAGATTCCAGTTCTGGCCCTGAATCATCCCCATTTCGACCAGATCGAGTGCGTGCACGGGTAGCCACAGGTCCTCGATCTCGGGCGGGAAGATCTCGAACGTCAGGGTGTCGTTGGCGACCGCCGCGACATCGCGCGCGTGGAACCACTCGGGAGTGCGCACCGACAGGCCCGGCGACGGATACCCGTACCCGTGCTTGTCGCCCGCCAGATACACCTGGATCTGTCCGGTCCTCACGAGCACGATGTCGCCCGCCCTCACCCGTGTGCCCGCCAACTCCTCCGCGGCCTCCAGGTCTTCGGGGGTGACGGCGTGCCCGCCGGCCAGCCGGTGTTCGCCGCGCGCCCGTGCCACGTCGAGCAGGACGCCCCGCGAGACGATGTGCCGCGGCTTGTCGATCCCGCCGAACTCGGCGCCGCCGTGCGGGGTGACGGTGGAGGCGGGGCGTCCGTTGTAGAGCCTGCCGGAGTGCGAGACATGGGGCAGCGCGTCCCAGTGGGTGGCCGCCTGGAGGCCCATGGTCACGGCGTCGTCGCTGCACGCCACCGTGCCGGGGCCGAAGATCTCCTGGTTGATCTGCACCATCGCGTGCAGCGGATTGACCCGCCCGGGGATCATCCCGGTCTGCACGCCGTCCTGCTGGAGCGGCAGGGCGAGCGGCACGCGGTGCCCGGTCCGTACGGTCGCGGCGGCCTCCCGCACCACCTCGTCGGTGACGAGGTTCAGTGTCCCGATCTCGTCGTCGGCCCCCCAGCGCCCCCAGTTGTTGACGCGCTTCGCGATCTCGTGGAACTCCGGATGAAGCGTCGGCCGCGACATGAGTCCTCCCCGGGGCTTGTCTCCAGGTATCTGACGGGTCGTAGAATCCGAGTTGAATCTAACGGACCGTCAGAAACTGCGGGAAGGGGCCGGGCATGGGGAACTTCCTTGCGGGCAAGGCCGTCGCCGTCACGGGCGCGGGCCGGGGGATAGGCCGGGCGGTCGCCCTCGCCGCGGCCGCCGAGGGCGCACGCGTCGTCGTGAACGACTACGGCGTGTCCGTCGAGGGCGGCGAGCCCACGAGTTCGGTCGCCGACACCGTCGTCAAGGAGATCGAGGCGGCCGGCGGGGAAGCGGTCGCGGTGGCCGACGACATCTCGACGATGGCGGGCGGGCAGCGGGTCGTCGACACCGCGCTCGCCTCGTACGGGCGGATCGACGGTGTGGTGTGCGTGGCCGGCATCCTGCGCGAGCGGATGCTCTTCAACATGTCCGAGCAGGAGTGGGACCCGGTCGTCGCCACCCATCTCAAGGGCACGTTCACGCTCTTCCGGGCCGCCTCGGCGGTGATGCGCAAGCAGGGCTCGGGCACGCTGATCGGCTTCACCAGCGGCAACCACCAGGGCTCGGTGGCACAGGCCAACTACAGCGCGGCGAAGGGCGGGATCATCTCGCTGGTGCGCAGCGCGGCCCTCGGACTGCACAAGTACGGGGTCACCGCGAACGCGGTCGCGCCCGTCGCCCGTACCCGCATGTCGGCGAACGTGCCCATGGAGCTGAAGGAGATCGGCGAACCGGAGGACGTGGCCGCGCTCGTGGTCTACCTGCTGTCGGACCGCGCCCGCGCGGAACGCATCACCGGGCAGGTCTACACGATCGCCGGACCCAAGATCGCCGTATGGGCCCAGCCGCGTGAACTGCGCGCCGGGTACGCCGAGGGCGCCTGGACCCCGGAGAGGATCGCCGACTTCCTGCCCGGGACCGTCGGCGTCGATCCGATGCCGCTGCTGGAACAACTGGAGGCGATGGCGCGGGCGGCGGCGGACAAGGCGCGCCCCAACGGGTAATCGTGCCCCCGGGCGCGGTGGGAGGAGAGCGCGTGGATTTCGCATTCGGCCCGCAGGACGAGGCCTTCCGGCGCGAGGCGCGGGCCTGGCTGGAGGAGCGTCTGACCGGCACCCCCGGGCGCCGCGACTGGGAGCGGGAACTCGGCAAGGGCGGCTGGATCGGACTCGGCTGGCAGGAGGACGGGTACGGCAACCGGTGTGCGGACCTGCCCCGTCAGGTCGTGTGGGCCGAGGAGTACGCCCGCTCCGGGGCGCCGGCCCGCTCCGGGCACATCGGGGAGAACCTGCTGGCGCCCACGCTCATCGCGCACGGGACACCGGAGCAGAAGCGCCGCTTCCTGCCGCCGATCGCCGAGGGCCGGGAGCTGTGGTGCCAGGGGTACAGCGAACCCGGCGCGGGCTCCGACCTGGCGGGCATCCGGACCACCGCCGCACGGGCGGCGGACGCGGGGGAGTACCGGATCACGGGGCAGAAGATCTGGACCTCGCTCGCCCACGAGGCCGACTGGTGCTTCGTGCTCGCCCGCACGGATCCGGGGTCCACCCGCCACCACGGCCTGTCCTTCCTCCTCGTCCCCATGGACCAGCCCGGCCGCGTCGAGGTCCGTCCGATCCGCCAGCTGACCGGCACCAGCGAGTTCAACGAGGTGTTCTTCGACGGGGCGGTGGCCCGGGCCGGTCACGTGGTCGGCGGCGAGGGGAACGGCTGGCGGGTCGCCATGAGCCTGCTCGGTTTCGAGCGCGGGGTCTCCACGCTGGCCCAGCAGATCGGATTCGCCGAGGAGTTGGGACGCGTGCTGCGGACGGCCGTCGCGACGGGAGCGGCCGGGGATCCCGTCGTACGCGACCGGCTCGTGCGCTCGTGGGCCGAGCTGCGCACGATGCGATGGAACGCCCTGCGCACCCTGGGCGGTTCCGAGGGCCCGGGAAGCCCTGGGAGGACCGGCGACTCCGGGGGCGAGGGGGCGCCGAGTGTGGCGAAGCTGCTGTGGGGCGGCTGGCACCGGCGGCTCGGTGAACTGGCGGTCCAGGTACGGGGGGCCGCCGCGGCGGCGGGTCCGGCGGACCGGTCGGCCGCGCTGCCCTACGAACTGGACGCCGCCCAGCACCTGTTCCTCTTCAGCCGGGCCGACACGATCTACGGCGGCTCGGACGAGATCCAGCGCACGATCATCGCCGAGCGCGCGCTCGGCCTGCCGAGGGAACCCCGGGGCCGGCCATGAGCGGGCAGGACGGCCGGGTACGGCACGAGAACGGCCCGGCGCGGACCGGGAACAGCCCAGGAACAGCCCACGGACAGCCCGGGTTGGCCCGGGAAGAGGGGAGCCGGCGCGATGCGAGGCGTGATCTTCGACGGGAAGAGGACCCAGGTCGTGGACGACCTGGAGATACGCGATCCAGGGCCCGGAGAGGTTCAGGTGGCGATCGTCGCGGCGGGACTCTGCCACAGCGATCTCTCCGTGGTGGACGGGACCATCCCCTTCCCCGTCCCCGTGGTCCTCGGCCATGAGGGGGCGGGCGTGGTGGAGGCCGTGGGCGCGGGCGTCACCCATGTCGGGCCCGGCGACCACGTGGCGCTGTCCACCCTCGCCAACTGCGGGACCTGCGCGGAGTGCGACCGGGGGCGGCCCACGATGTGCCGCAAGGCGATCGGCATGCCGCAACGGCCGTTCGCGCGCTCGGGAGAGCCGCTGTACCAGTTCGCCGCCAACTCGGCCTTCGCGGAGCGCACGGTGGTGAAGGCGGTGCAGGCGGTCCGGATTCCGAAGGACATTCCGCTGACGTCGGCCGCGCTGATCGGCTGCGGGGTCCTGACGGGCGTCGGAGCGGTCCTGAACCGGGCCCGGGTCGACCGCGGCGACACCGTCCTGGTCATCGGCACCGGCGGCATCGGTCTCAACGTCATCCAGGGCGCCCGGCTCGCGGGCGCCCTGCGGATCGTCGCCGTCGACTCCAATCCGGCCAAGGAGGACGTGGCCCGCCGGTTCGGCGCGACGCACTTCCTCACCTCGGTGGACGGGGTGAAGGACATCCTGCCCACCGGAGCCCAGCACGCCTTCGAATGCGTCGGCCGCGTCGAACTCATCCGCCAGGCCGTCGACGCGCTCGACCGGCACGGCCAGGCGATCCTGCTCGGCGTCCCCCCGGCGACGGCCGAGGCCTCCTTCCTCGTCTCCTCGATGTACCTCGACAAGTCCATCCTGGGCTGCCGCTACGGCTCGTCCCGCCCCCAGCGGGACATCGCCCTGTACGCCGAGCTGTACCGCGAAGGCCGCCTGCTGCTCGACGAGTTGGTGACGGCGACGTACCCGGTCGAGGACTTCGAGAGAGCGGCCGAGGACGCGCACGCGGGGAAGGTGGCGAGGGCGGTGCTGACGTTCTAGTGCCCCGGCAGGCGGGACCTCGTACGGGAGGGGGCGGACGGTTCCCGGGGCAGTCGTCCCGAGGTCATCGCTCGGGCCCGGTGCCCGACCTGAAGGTGCGCCGGTAGGTGGTCGGGGTGACGCCGAGGGTCGCCTGGAGGTGCTGGCGCATCGACTGGGCCGTGCCGAAGCCGGCGTCGCGGGCCACGTGGTCGACGGACAGGTCGCTGGACTCCAGGAGATGGCGGGCGTGCTCCACGCGCTGCTGGGTGAGCCACTGGCCGGGGCTGACACCGACCTCCTCGCGGAAACGCCGGGTGAAGGTGCGCACCGACATGGACTCCTGCTCGGCCATGTCGCGCAGCTGGATCGGCTCGTGGAGGCGGCCGAGCGCCCAGGCGCGGGCGGCGGTCGTGGTGGCCGACCCGGCCTCCGGGACCGGGCGCCGGATGTACTGCGCCTGGCCGCCGTCGCGGTGCGGCGGTACGACGGTCCGGCGGGCCACCTCGTTGGCGACGGCGGCGCCGTGGTCCCGGCGTACGAGATGCAGGCACAGGTCGATCCCGGCCGCGACCCCGGCCGAGGTGAGGACGTCCCCGTCGTCGACGAAGAGCACGTCCGCGTCGACGCTGACGCTCGGGAAGAGCCGCTGGAAGTGCTCGGCGTGCATCCAGTGCGTGGTGGCGGGGCGGCCGTCGAGATATCCGGCGGCGGCGAGGACGTAGCCGCCGGTGCAGATGGAGACGAGGCGGGTGCCGGGACGGATGTGGGTGAGGGCGGCCGCCAGCTCCGGGGTCAGGATGCCCTCCTGCTCCACGGGGCCCAGTTCGTACGAGGCCGGGACGACGACGGTGTCGGCGGTGGCCAGCGCCTCGGGTCCGTTGCCGACGAGGACCGAGAAGTCCGCGTCCGTCTCCACGGGGCCCGGCGGCCGGACCGAGCAGGTGACGACCTCGTACAGCGGGCGCCCGTCGGTGTCCCGCGCCTTGCCGAAGATGCGCTGCGGAATGCCCAGCTCGAAGGGGATCAGACCGTCCAGGGCGAGGACGACGACGCGGTGCGGGGGCAACGTACCGGAAGTGGCCATGGCCCGATCCTAACGAATGCTGTCTCTCGGGCCAGTGGTTCACCGGTGCCCGCTCCCCGAAGCTCTATGACGTGACCCAGACAACCGAAGCCGCGCAGGCCCCGGAGGACTCCCGGCCCGTCCGCCCCGCACCCTCTCACCGCGTCCACCGCGCCTGGCTCGTCGCCGCCGTCACCTTCGTGACGATCATCGGCGCGGCGGCCTTCCGGTCGCTTCCCGGACTGCTGATCGACCCGCTGCACCAGGAGTTCCACTGGTCGCGCGGCACGATCGGCGCGGCGGTCTCGATCAACCTCGCGCTCTACGGACTCACGGCGCCGTTCGCGGCGGCGCTCATGGACCGCTTCGGCATCCGGCGCGTGGTGGCCGTCGCCCTGACCGTGATCGCGGTCGGCTCCGGGCTGACGGTGTGGATGACGGCGGCCTGGCAACTGCTCCTGTGCTGGGGCCTGTTGGTGGGTCTGGGGTCCGGTTCGATGGCACTCGCCTTCGCGGCCACGGTCACCAACCGCTGGTTCACCGAACGCAAGGGCCTGGTGACGGGCATCCTGACGGCGGCCTCGGCCTCCGGACAGCTCATCTTCCTGCCGCTGCTGTCCTGGATCGTCACCGAGCACGACTGGCGTCCGGCCGCGGTGACCGTGTCCCTCGCCGCCCTCGCGGTCGTCCCCTTCGTCTGGCTGCTGCTGCGCGACCACCCGGCCGACGTGGGCCAGATGCCGTACGGGGCGACGGAGTTCGTACCGAAGCCGGAACCGGCTCGGGGGGCCGCCCGGCGCGCGGTGACCGTGCTGTTCTCCGCCGTGCGCACGGGCCCCTTCTGGCTGCTGGCCGGGACGTTCGCGATCTGCGGCGCCTCGACGAACGGCCTGGTGCAGACGCACTTCGTGCCCGCCGCCCACGACCACGGCATGCCCATCACCGCGGCCGCCTCGCTCCTCGCCGTCATCGGCGTCTTCGACGTGATCGGCACGATCGCCTCGGGCTGGTTCACCGACCGCTTCGAGCCCCGCCGCCTGCTGGCGGTGTACTACGCCCTGCGCGGCATCTCGCTGCTGTTCCTCCCCATGCTCCTGGCCCCCACCGTGCACCCGCCGATGATCTTCTTCATCGTCTTCTACGGCCTCGACTGGGTGGCCACGGTCCCGCCCACCCTGGCGCTGTGCCGTGAGCAGTACGGCGAGGACAGCGCCATCGTGTTCGGCTGGGTCCTCGCCTCCCACCAGGTCGGCGCCGCACTCGTCGCCTTCCTCGGCGGTTTCGCCCGCGACCGGTTCGGCTCGTACGACGTGGTCTGGTACGCCTCGGGCGCGCTGTGCGCCGCGGCCGCGCTGATGGCCCTGGTGATCCGCCGCCGCCGTCCGGCGGTCCCGGCCCCGGCCGCGGCGGTGTCACCGGCCCCCGCGTGACGGGCGGTCCGTCCCTGCGTCAGGTGAGGAACCGGCCCTTGTGGAAGAGCAGCGGCGGCACCTCGGCGCCCTCGTCGCCGTCGCCGCTCGCGCCGAGGGCGTCCACGCGGCCCACCACGATCAGATGGTCCCCGCCCGTGTGCACCGCGTGGATCGTGCAGTCGATCCAGGCCGCGGCGCCCGCGAGGCGCGGGGAGCCGGACACCGGAGCGGCGTCGTGGACCACCCCGGCGAACTTGTCCGCACCGCTCACCGCGAAGCCGCGGCACAAGTCGCCCTGGTGCGCGCCGAGTACGTTGACGCAGAACACGCCGGCACGGGCGATGCGCGGCCAGGTCGCGGACGTACGGCCGACCATGAAGCAGATCAGCGGAGGGTCCAGGGAGAGCGAGGCGAACGACTGGCAGGCGAACCCGGCCGAGCCCGCCGGGTCGTCGGGGCCCGCGGCCGGTGCCGTCACGACGGTCACGCCGGTCGCGAAGTGGCCCAGCACGTACCGGAACCGGACCGGATCGACCGGCGCCCGCTCGTCCTCGCCGACCGCGCGCAGATCCGGGCGCGGCAACGCCTCGACGGGCCCCGCGACGGTGGGGGCCCCGGCCGACCTGAGGTAGCGGACGGCGGCGGCGGCCATCCCTGCGTGTCCCATCACCCCTTCATTGAAGCTGACGGCCTGTCAGATAGGAAGGGGTGGGCGAGGCCCGGAGGGCGGGAGCGCGACAGGTCAGGGGCAAAGGCCCCGGGAGGCCGGCCGGGGCGGCCCGCGGGAACCCCTCGGGGGAGCCGTGTGTTTCGCCCGCGTATCTTTCGCCTCATGGGGTGGGGAGACTCAGAGAAGCGCGCGCGCTCCCGGTCGGTGTGGGCGGACGGCGAGGTGAACCTCGCCGCGGCGATCTGCGCGGCGCAGTTCGCGGTCGCCCTCACCCTCCGGTGGGTCGGTACGTTCGACGACGACGACTACGGCGTGGGACTGGGCGGTGGACTCGCCGGACTCGGATTCCTGTGCATGCTGGTCTTCGGACCGCCGCTGCTCGCCGTCCTCGGGCTGCTGCACGCGGTGATGTATACGATGCCGGCGGCCACGTCGGCCCGGTGGGCGACCCGGCGCGCACCCGGTCCCGAGGGCGCCTGGCACCTGGCTTCCGTGCTGGTGCTCGGCACGCTCTGGGCCGCTCTCGCGGTCGCACTCGGCGGCCTCGCTCCCACCGGCGCCACGGCCCTGCTGATCGCCGTGTCCGGTGTCCCGCCGACGCTGGGTGTCGCTTTCGTGCGGCGGCGCGAACGCGTCACCGGACGCCCGCCGACCGCCGACCGCGTCTGGTTCCGCACGGCGCTCGTGGCCCTCGGGGCATGCGTGCTGGTCGTGGCGGCGGGCACCGTGGGGCTGGCCACGGGGCTCATCCAGGAGTACGAGCCCCCGAAGCTCGGCGCCGACCGGCTCACCGGCGTCTGGCGCGGCGATCACGGGGCCGAGCTGCGGCTGCGCGCGGGCGGGCGGGCCGAGCTCTCGGCCGTGCCCGCCCAGCCCGAGTTCGGGGACGTGACCACCAAGGAGTTCACGCGCTGCGACGGCGCCGGCACCTGGTTCCTCGACACCGTCGGCCGCTACGACCCGTACGCCGACGGGCCCGTCTCCGACCGGCGGGACGGCGTGGTCGTGCGCGTCGGCGACTGCGGCCACGACACGTACTGGACCATCGGCGGCACAGAGGCCCACCCGGAACTCTTCGTCCTCTTCGGCGACCCCGACGCGGGGGACCTGCGCATATTGCGGCGGGGGTGAAGGGACCGCGTCCGGTTCGGCCGGTGGGGGCGGGGCCGCGACGGCGTGGGGGGTGACCCGCCCGGCCTGCGGGCATGTGATGTACCGGCACGTCCCCTTCCGTGCGTCGCCGGGTGCGGTTTGTCAGCGGCCCTCGAAGCGGGGGGCCCGGCGTTCCACGAAGCTCCTCACCCCGTCGGTGGCGTCCGCCGTCGTCATGTTGATCTCCTGCGCCGCCGCCTCCGCCGCGAAGGCGCCGGCGCGGTCGGTGTCGAGGGAGGCGTTGACGAGCTGCTTGGCGAGGGCGATGGCACGGGTGGGCCCGGTGGCGAGCCGCTCGGACCACGCGCGGGCCGTCTTCTCCAACTCCTCCGCCGGTACGACCCTGTTGACGAGCCCGATCCGCTCGGCGTCCGAAGCGCTCAGCGCGTCGCCGAAGAACATCAGCTCCTTGGCCCGCTGGGGGCCGACGAGGCGGGGCAGCAGATAGGCCCCGCCGCCGTCCGGTACGAGACCGCGGCGCACGAACACCTCGATGAACCGCGCCGGTTCGGCCGCGAGGACGAGGTCGCACGCGAAGGCGAGGTGCGCGCCGATCCCGGCCGCCGTGCCGTTGACCGCCGCGATCACCGGCTTCTCGCAGTCGAGGACGGCGGCGATCAGACGCTGCGCGCCCAGCCGGATGGTGCGGGCGACATCACCCGGCACCCGTTCCCCGGCGGGCGGACCGCCCCGCAGATCCGCTCCGGCGCAGAACCCGCGACCGGTGGCGGTGATCACCACGGCCCGCACGCCGGGGTCGGCGGACGCCGCCGCGAGCAGATCGATCACGCGCTCGCGCTGGTCCCAGGTGAGCGCGTTCATCGCCTCGGGCCGGTCGAGGGTGATCCACGAGACCGCGTTGTCAGTGGCGTGACGTATCAATGAGTCGAGGGACTTTTCGGCTGGTGCAGGAGATTCAGGAGATTCAGGGGATTCGGGAGCTTCACGGGACACACGGGGGGAGTCAGTCATGAAGGTGCTCCGTTTCGTACGGGGGTGGGCCTGTTTCGTACGGGGGTGGGCCCGCGTCGGCCTCGGCTCAGCGGCACATCACCAGCGCGTCCAGGGCCACGGCGCCCTGTCCCCGGGGCAGCACCATCAGCGGATTGATGTCCAGCTCCGAGATCTCGTCACCGAGTTCCAGCGCCATGCGCTGGACCCGGATCACGACCTCGACCAGCGCGTCCACGTCCACCGGCGGGCCCCCGCGCACCCCGTCGAGCAGGGCCCGCCCCCGCAGCTCGGACAGCATCGCCCGCGCCTGGTCGTCACCGAAGGGCGGCACGCGCACGGCGGTGTCGTGCAGCACCTCGACGAGAACCCCGCCCAGCCCGACGGTCACGGTCGGTCCGAAGAGCTGGTCGTGCGTGACACCGACGACCATCTCGACGCCCCGCTCGACCATCTGGCAGACGAGGACCCCGTCGAGCGAGATTCCCTCGTAGCGGGCGATGTCGGTCAGCTCGCGATAGGCGTCGCGGACCTGGCTGGCGGAGGTCAGCCCGATCTTGACCAGGCCGAGTTCGGTCTTGTGGGCGATCTGCGCGCCGGAGGCCTTCATGACCACCGGGTAGCCGACCTGGCTCGCCGCCCGCACGGCCGCCGCCGCGCTGGTCACCAACTGCTCGCGCGGCACGCGGATCCCGTACGCCCGCAGAAGCTGCTTGGCGCCGTGCTCGCTGAGCTGCTGACCCGGACGCATCAGGGCCTGCGCCTTGCGGAAGGAGGGCGACGGGGTGCGCGGGGCCTCGTCGAAGGGGGAGCGGTAGGCGGCGGTGAACCGCGCGTGGTCGAGGTGGGCGCGGACGGCGGTGATGCAGTTGGCGAACGTACGGAAGGTGGCGACCCGGGAGGAACCGAGCAGGGTCTCGCGGTAGGCGGCCTCGGTGCCGACCGGCGATCCCCACACCACGCACACCAGCTTGTCCGTCTGTTCCGCCGCGTCCACCAGATCCTGCGCCAGTTTGTCGCTCATCGGCGGGAAGGGCCCGGTGATCGGGCAGACCAGCACGCCGACGGCGGGGTCGGCGAGGATCGCGTCGATGATCTTCCGGCCGCGCCAGTCGCCGACCGGGTGGCCCCCGTTGTCGACCGGGTTGGCGACGTTCAGGTACTCCGGTATCCAGGTGTGCAGCTCGGCCTGCCTGGCCTCCGACAGGACCGGCAGGTCGAGACCCGCCTCGGTCGCCAGGTCCGCGAAGTGCGCGCCCGTGCCGCCCGAGATCGAATACACGACGACCCCGTCGGCCTGCGGTGCGCGGGCCCGCGCCAGCAGGGCCGCGGTGTCCTGGAGTTCGTCGAGTCCGTCGACGCGGATCACGCCGTACTGCCGCATCGCCGCGTCCACCACGGTGTCGGCGCCGGTCAGCTTGCCGGTGTGCGAGGCGGCGGTCCGGGCGCCGGTCTCGGTGCGGCCGACCTTCACCGCGACGACGGGCACCTTGCGCCGGGCGGCGCGGTCGGCGGCGAGCAGGAAGGAGCGGCCGTCCTTGAGCCCCTCGACGTAGCAGGCGATGGCGCCGACCTCGGGCCGCTCGGAGAAGTAGGAGATGAAGTCCGCGGTCTCCAGGTCGGCCTCGTTGCCGGTGGGCGCCCAGTGCGAGATGCGGATGCCCAGCTGCTGCATCGCGAACACCGGGCGGCCCTGGTGGCCGGACTGGGTGATGAGCGCGATCGCGGGGCCGTCGAGGTCGTCGCGGAAGTTCTCGAACGCGTTGAGGTTGGTGTTGGGCCCGAGCAGCCGCAGGCCGGAGCCTCGCACGGCGGCTGCGAGCCGGGTCTGCGCGGCGGCGCCCTCGGCCCCGGTCTCGGCGAATCCGGAGGCGAAAACGACCGCGAACCTCACCTTGGCCTCGGCCAGTTCACCGATCACCGGAAGGGGGTCGCCGACGAGGAGCACCGCCAGATCCACCTGCTCCGGCAGGTCCGCGACGGACGGGAGGCACGGCAGACCGAAGACGGACCGGCGGGTGGGATGCACCGGGTGGAGCCGGGCGCCGACCCGCTCGGCCCAGCCGATCAGCTGCCGGGTGATCCCGGTGTTCGGCCGTCCCTCGGCGTCCGAGGCGCCGATGACGGCCATGGATCCGGGACGGAAGAAGCGGTCCAGATCGGGTACGGCGGCGTACAGCGGGCGACCGCTGACGTCCAGGTCGTCGACCTCGGCCGGCCGTCCGTGCACGACCGGTGAGGGCTGCTCGCCGCAGGCGATGACCCGGGCCCGGCGGGAGTCGGTGGTGAGGGTGCCGTGGGTTGATCCAAGCATCGGTCCGCCCGCTCCTGTGTGACAGCCAATGGTTAACTGACGCAGTGTCAGATTACTTAACTGACGCCGTGTCAGGAACCGTTGTGCAGGGGTGGGCTTCTGTTAGGTACCCGGCGGGGGGTCTGGCCTACCCCGGTTCCGGTCGGTGGGTGGGTCGGGGCCGTGCGGGTTCGCTGCGCCGGCGTTCGCGGTGCCGTGCGGCCCGTTCGCGGTGCGGTGCGGGTTCGGTGGGTGGGTCGGGGCCCTGCCGGTACATCCGCCCGTCGCCGTTGGATCAGACGTGGGTTTGGGAGGGAGCCGCTGCTCGATCCGGGCGTAAGCGACGGGCATGTGATGTACCGGCACGGCCCCTCCCGCCGGATCCCGGCCGCGGATACGTCGTGGTTCAGGCCGTTCACTGCGGGTGTGTGGTGGCTTGGGTGTCGGCCCTCGCGGGCGTGATTTTCAGCCCCTCCGGCGTTTGCGGAGCGGGGGCTGGGGCGGAGCCCCAGGGCGGGTCGGGTAGGGGCGGCGGGGGCGAAAGAGCCGTCGATGCGTCAGCGGGTGGGCTGGGGGGTGGGCTCTGTGGTGGAGGTGTGGCGGGCTGCCGCCTTCGCGATCTTCTCCGCGTCGAGGGCGAGCTCGCGGAACATGCCGCTGATGGGGTTGGTGAAGCCGGTGAAGTACAGGCCGGGCGCGTTCTGCGGGGTGTGGCCGCCCTGTGCGACCGGGTGCCCGCGGCCGTCGAGCACGCCGAGGTGTCCGACCATGCCTTCCAGGGCTCGGGTGTATCCGGTCGCGGCGATCACCACGTCGGGGTCGATCCGGTTTCCGTCGGCGAGGACGGCCTTGTCGTCCTCGAACCCCTCCACCGCGGCCACGATCTCGACCTTCCCCTTGCGGACGGCGTCGATGAGGCCGACGTCCTGGACGGGGATGGAGCCCTCGTTGACGCGGGAGTAGAGCCCGGTGTCGGGGCGGGGCAGGCCCTTGGCCGCCAGGTCGGGCACGCTCAGCTTCGCCATCGGCCCGGCCAGCGCGTCCACGAGGCGCACCGGCAGTCGTCGTACGGCGATGCCCGTGAACTGCGCCGCCCAGCCCGCCGTCGAACGGCGCACGATGTGCGGCGTGGTGCGAACGGACAGTCGAACGCGCGAGGCGCCGCCCTCGACCAGGTCCACAGCGATCTCGGCTCCGGTGTTGCCGATGCCGACGACGAGGACGTCGCGGCCCGCGTAGGGGGCGGGGTTGCGGTACTCGCCGGCGTGCAGGAGCTCGCCGGTGTAGGTGTCGCGGCCTGGCCAGTCGGGGACGCGCGGGGTGTGGTTGTAGCCGGTGGCGACGACCACCGCGCTGCCGGTCAGTTCGCGTCCGCCGGTGGCGTGCAGCAGCCAGCCGTCGCCGCCCGGGGCGGGTTCGACGCGGGAGACCTCGACGCCCGTGACGATCTCCAGGCCGTGGTGCTCGGCGTACTTCTCCAGGTAGCGCACCACGTTGTCGCGCGCCACCCAGCGGCCGAACGAGCGTGGCATCGACAGCCCCGGCAGCGCGGACAGGCGCCGGGTGGTGTGCAGGTGCAGTCGGTCGTAGTGGCCCCGCCAGGACGCACCGACCTGGTCCGACTTCTCCAGTACGACGGCTCGCACGCCCCGGGCGCGCAGGGCGTACGCCGCCGCGAGTCCCCCGGGACCGCCTCCGATCACGTACACGGGGCGGTCCTCGTGGGAGGGCACCGTGTGGGAGGTCGTGGAAGCAGTCGAGTCGGCCATAGCGCGAGCGTAATCACGCCTTTGCTTGATAGGTCTCGGTCAAGAGGGGAATCGGTTGCGAAGTGGTCACGACTGTGGGAGGGGTGGGTGGGCCTGGTGGCGTAGGTCACTTCGGTGGGGTGGGGGTGTGGAGAAAGCGTGCTGTCGTCGCAGGTGGGCGCCGGGGCGTACGTCTTGTGCGGGAGCGCGGAAATCGGCTCCGCGCGCCCCCTGGGAGGGGTGGAACGGTGGTGGGTGGTGGCGGGGCGTTCGCGTGCCCCCGCCGGTGGGTGCCGGACCCTTGTGCGGGCGTCCCGGAGAGTCGAAACTGACGTACCGTCAGATACGTTGCCTCTACGGGAGGTTCGGCCATGGACACGATCTGGCTCGGCGGGGCGGAATGGCTGGCCGTGCTCCGTATCGGGCTCGGGCTGTGGTGGCTCGAGAGCTGGCGGCACAAGGACAAGAAGGGCTGGTTCGAGCGCGGGAGCGGTATCGCGTGGGCGGCGGACATCGCGTCCAAGCACCGGTGGAACGCCGTGCGGTCCGGCTTCGACACGATCGTCGCACCGCGCCCCCGGACGATGGCGTACGTGGTCGTGTACGCGGAGCTGGCACTCGGTCTCGGCCTGGTGGCCGGACTGCTGACTCCCGTCGCGCTGGTCGCGGGCCTGCTCCTCAACGTCCTCTACTTCACCCTCATGATCCACGACTGGGCGGAACAGGGACAGAACGCGATGATGGCGCTGGTCTCGGCCGTCGGCCTGTTCGGGATGTCCTGGCAGACATGGTCCCTGGACGAAGCCCTGGGACTCTTCCGGTGAGCGCAACCGGCCTGGGCGCGGCGAGCGAGGACCCGGTGCCTTCCGGGGGCGCGACGGCCTCGGTGGGTGCGCCGGGTCCGGTGGGTGCGAGGGCCTCGGTGGGTGCGCCGGGTCCGGTGGGTGCGACAGGTTCCGGTGGCGGGTTCGACGTCCCCGAGGCCGACGCCTTCACCCGGCCGTACTGGGACGCGGCGGCCGAGGGGCGGCTGCTGATCCGGCACTGCGCGGCCTGCGACCGCGTTCACCACTACCCCCGCGAGTTCTGCCCGCACTGCTGGAGCGAGGACGTGAACTGGAGCCCCGCCGGCGGACGCGCCACGCTCTACACCTGGTCCGTCGTCCACCGCAACGATCTGCCGCCGTTCGACGCGCGCGTGCCGTACGTCGCCGCCGTCGTCGACCTGGCCGAGGGCCCCCGGATGATGACCGAGGTGGTCGAGTGCGAGGAAGCGGCGCTGCGGATCGGGATGGAACTGGAGGTGGCCTTCCGGGCGGGGATTCCCGTGTTCCGGCCCGCGTCACGTTCCGGGGGGTGACGGCGCAGGCTCGGGATCCGTCGCCAGACGTCCATGGAGGTGCAGGTCGCGGAACGCGTCATGGCGGCCGGCCTCGAACATCGCTCCGCGCAGAGTCCCCTCGTGCCGGAATCCGCAGCGTTCGGCGACCCGGCAGGACGCCTCGTGGCCCACGGCATGGCCCAGGTCGAGGCGGTGCAGCGCGAGGTCGGTGAAGGCGAAGCGGGCCGTGAGGGTGAGGGCGCGGGTGGCGACCTGGCGGCCGCGGCACTCCGGGAGGACCCAGTAGCCGACGCGGGCGCAGCTTATGACGTGGTCGATCTCGTTGACGCCGATATGGCCCAGCGTCTCGCCGGTCCCGGCATCGGCGACGCAGAAGGAGACCCCGGTGCCGCCGGCCGCCGCCGCGACGCGCGTCCGCAGCGCCTCACGGGCGGTGTCGATGTCCCGGACGAACCTGAGCGGGGTGTTCCAGCGCTGGAACTCGGGATCCGTCAGCCCGTGCAGGTACGCCGACACATCGGCGTCGGACTCCGGGTCCCAGGGCCGGAGCAGCAGCCCGAGTCCGGTCAGTTCCGGGGCGGGCTGGACGGAGAACTGCACATGGGCGTCGGTCATCCAGCCATTCAAGTCCCTCCGGGCTCACGGGTCACCTGATTCCTGCGAGGATGCCCCGGCGTTCACGCCGGGGAGGAATCGCATCCCGTGTGAGCGACGCGGAGCGTCGTGACCCGGTACGACCGGATGATGGCCCGCCGCAGACCGAAAAGGGCCGGGCCGCCTCGAAGGGCTACCGCGAGGCGAAGAAGTGGCGGGCGAAGACCTACGCGAAGATCGCCCGGCAGCGGCAGGACACGGCCCGAATGGGGTCTCCCCTGCTCGGAGCTTGTCGGAGAGCTTGGGGAAGGGCCAAGCGTGTAGTGACCGACCATGACGCCTTGGCTGTCGAGGACTTCCGCCCGAAGTTCCTCGCCAGGTCGTCGATGGCGCGCAAGGCGGCGGACGCCGCGATCGGCGCCACGAAGAAGGCCCTGATCGAGATGGGCCGCAAGCACGGGCGGGATGTCCGTCTCGTGCACCCCGCGCACACCACCATGGACTGCGCATCGTGCGGAGCGAGAACCAAGCACGCACTTCCTCTTTCGGAACGCACCTACACCTGCAACGCGTGCGGGGCCGTGTCCCCCAGGGACAAGAACTCCGCCCGCGTGATGCTGGTCCGGGCTGGTCTCAACCCGGCTGGTGTCGAGGGCGTAAGACCTCCGGGAGCGCCGCTCCCGGAGGCAGCCTGAGCCAGGAATCCCCTCCCGTTCAGGGAGGGGAGGATTCAAGGCCACAGCAGTCCGGTGTTCCAGCCGGTCTCCGTGCGGCGGTAGACGAACCGGGCGTGGCGCCGGCGGGCGTGACCCTGGAAGAACTCGACCTCGTCCGGCCGGAGGCGGTAGAGCGTCCAGGTGGGGGCGGGGGAGTGCGGGGCGCTCTCGGCCCGCTCCCAGGCCGCGTCCGAGGCCCGGTCCAACTCGTCCCGTGAGGGCAGGACTTCGCTCTGCCGGCCCACCAGGGCGGCGGCCAGCGCACCCGTGGAGCGGGCGTGCAGGTCCGCCTGGCTCTCCTCGGGGGACGCGGGGGTGACCGGGCCGCGGAGCCGGATCTGACGCCCCTGCGCGGGCCAGTAGAAGCCGAGGGCGGCGTACGGCCGCGCGGCCAGCTGGCGTCCCTTGCGGCTCGTCACGTGCGAGGCGAACGCCCAGCCGTCGTCGTCCGCGCCGTGCAGCATCACCGTCCGGACGTCGGGCAGACCGTCCTCGTCGGCCGTCGCGAGCGTCATCGTGTGCGGCTCGGCCTGCCCGGCCGCCACGGCTTCCGCGAACCACCGGGTGAACAGGGTCAGCGGGTCCGCCGGAGCACCCTCCGGGGCGAAGCCGGGCAGCTCGGTGTCCCACACCCGCAGCGATCTCAGCAGCTCATGAAGATCCGGTTCCATGGCTCCGAGTATCGCCTGGCACGGTCCGACGCCCCATGGCACCACCCCGGGCCCCAGCCCCTTCACCCCCGCCCCAGCACCACCGTCCCCGACGAGCAGAACCAGCCTCCCGTCCCGGACGCCACCGCCAGCTCGGGCGGGGAGCCGTCGGGGCGCCGTACCTGCCGTTCCTCCGGGAGATCGCCGCGCAACTGCCGTACGGCCTCCACGAGCAGGAACAGGCCGCGCATGCCCGGGTGCTGGGCCGACAGCCCGCCCCCGTCCGTGTTCACCGGCAGTTCCCCGCCCACCAGCAGTCGCCCCTTCGCCGCGTCCACGAAGGCGCCGCCCTCGCCCTTGGCGCAGAAGCCGAGGTCCTCCAGGGTCACCAGGGTCATGTAGGTGAAGGCGTCGTAGATCTCGGCGAAGTCGATCTCGGCCGGGCGGACTCCGGCGCGTTCGAAGGCGAGCCGGCCGCTCACCGCCGCCGGGGAGACGGTGAAGTCCGCCCACTCGGACATGGTGGTGTGGGAGACGTGCTCGCCGGTTCCGAGTACCCACACCGGGGCCGTACGGCAGTCGCGCACGTACTCCTCGGCCACCAGCAGGACCGCCGCGCCGCCGTCGGAGCGGACGCAGCAGTGCAGCTTGGTGAAAGGGTCCGCGATCATCGGCCCCGACAGGACGTCGTCGACGGTGACCGGGTCGCGGAACATCGCCTCCGGGTTGCGGGCCGCGTTCGCGCGGGCCTGGACGGCCACCGAGGCGAGCTGTTCGAGCGTGGTGCCGTACGTGTGCATGTGGCGGCGCGCGGCCATCGCGTACTTGGCGACGAGCGTGTGGCCGTACGGGGCCTCGAACTGCAGGGGGCCCCGGGCGCCGAAGGACAGGTTGCCGGTGCGGCGGCCCGCCCTGATGTCGGCGCGGGCGGTGGAGCCGTAGACGAGCAGGACGGCGTTCGCGTGGCCCGCCGCGATGGCGTCGGCCGCGTGGGCCGCCATGACCTCCCAGGTGGAGCCGCCGACGGAGGTCGAGTCGACCCAGGTGGGCCGCAGCCCCAGGTATTCGGCCACGTCGACGGGTGCGAGGGTGCCGAGGCCCGCCGACGCGAAACCGTCGATCACCGAGCGGTCCAGGCCGGAGTCGGCCAGCGCGCGGCGCGCGGCCTGGGCGTGCAGCGCGTACGGGGTCGCCCCGTCCACGCGGCCGCAGCCGGACAGGGATACGCCGACGACGGCGGCCTTTCGACGGCTGTGGCCCGGGGTGGCATGCGTCATGAATCTGACGGTACATCAGATAACTGCCCCTCCGGGAGCCGTCGCGCCCCTGTGCATCTGGGACCCCCAGCCCTAACATGACGGCCCGTCAGATCAGCTTCCCGGACTTCCCGGATCAGCCCCCGACGAGGGAGGAGCCCGCCCATGGACACCCGTCTCACCGCGGAGCAGGAGGAGATCCGCCGTACGCTGCGGGAGTTGCTGGTGAAGCGGTGCGGCTCGCGGGAGCTGCGGGCCGCCGAGCCGACCCCCGCCGGCTACGACCCGGCACTCTGGGAGACCCTCGCGCGCAGGCTCGGGCTGCCCGGACTGGCCCTCCCCGAGGCGTACGGCGGTGTCGGCTGCTCGATGACCGAACTCGCCCTGGCCTGCGAGGAGTCGGGACGCGCACTCGCCCCCTCGCCGCTGCTGTCCACCGCCGTTCTCGCCGCCCCGCTGATCCTGGCCCTCGGCACCGAGGCGCAGCGCGCCGCACTGCTGCCGTCGCTGGCCTCGGGCGCGCTGACCGCCGCCCTGGCGGTCCCCGGCACGGGCCTGGCCACCGCCCTCTCGCTGACCGGCGACAACCGCGGCGACTGGGCCGGCGGCGGCCGCGCCGGGGGCGTCCAGGCGCGCCGGGCGGACGGCGCGTGGCGGCTCTACGGGCAGGCGGCGCAGGTGCTCGACGGGCACAGCGCCGGGCTGCTGGTGGTGGCCGCGCACACCGGCGGGTTCGCGCGGTCGCGGACGCTGCTGTTCCTGGTGCGGGACGACGCCGGCGGGCTGGTGCGCGCACGGCAGACCTCCCTGGACCCGACCCGGCCGCAGGCCAGACTCGAACTGCGTGACGTGGAGGCCGAGTTGCTGGGCGACGGCCAGGCCGACGTGCCCGCTGCCCTGGCCGCCGTCGGGGACACCGCCGCCGCCGTCCTCGCCGTGGAGGCCGTGGGCGCCGCCGACCGCGTACTGGAACGCACCGTCGAACACGTGGGCCGGCGTGAGCAGTTCGGGCGGGCGATCGGCTCCTTCCAGGCCGTCAAGCACCGGCTCGCGGACGTGTACGTGGGCGTGCAGTCGGCCCGCTCGGCGGCGTACTACGCGGCCTGGGCCACCGGGACGGGCGGTGAACGCGTGGGCGCCCTCGCGCTGGCCCAGGCGCTGGAGGCGCTGCGCGCCGCCGCCTCCGAGGGCATCCAGCTGCACGGAGGCATCGGCTTCACCTGGGAGCACGACGTCCACCTCTACTTCAAGCGCGCGTCCGGCGACGAACTGCTCTTCGGCCCCGTCCACCGGCTGCGCGCGCACGCGGCCGACGCGGCGCGGCTCTTCGACGGGGCGGAGGTGACGGTCTGATGGCGGCGGAGGGGCGTTCGCGTACGGGGAGCGGTACGGGCGACGGCGACGGCGACGGGGGGAGGGCCCGGGCGGGGACCGGGGCGCGGAGGATGTCCGGTGTGCGGCTGGTGCAGCGGGTCTCCTCCACCCGGACGTTCGCCAGGGTGGCCCCCCACCTCATCCCGGCCCTCGACCGCGCCGTGCACCGGCTCACCCGCGGGAAGGTGCTGCTCAGCGCCCAGATGCTGCCCGGGGTCGTCCTGACGGCGCGCGGCGCCAGGAGCGGTCTGGAGCGCCGTACCCCGCTGGCCTGCATGCCGGAGTCGGGCACCTCGGGTGCGGCGGCCGGTGCGACGGGGGCCGGCTGGATCCTCATCGGGTCCAACTTCGGCCGTACGGGCCACCCCGCCTGGACCGCGAACCTGCTCGCCCGCCCCGACGCCGTCATCAACTGGAAGGGCGAGGACATCCCCGTGACCGCCCGGCTCCTCACGGGCGAGGAGAGGGACGCGGTCTGGACGACGGTGCTGGCGTTCTGGCCGCCGTACGCCACCTATCAGGCGCGGGTGGACCGGGAGATCCGGCTCTTCAGGATCGTGCGCCGGGCGGTGCCGGCCGATTCCGGGAAGGCCGACTCCGGGAAAGCCGACTCCGGGAAGGGTGGGGCCGGGAACGGTGAGGCCGGGTCGGGCTGAACGGGTCTTCCGTTCCGGATGACCGGACGGCCGGGCTGAACGGGCGGCGCGGATGTGCGGGCGGTCCGGCCGGATCCTCGGCGGTGCCCGTGCAGCGCAGCGGGCGGCAGCCCGCCGGACGGTTCTCCGGAACGAACTGCCGCCCGCATGACAGGAGCTGGAGCGTTCAGGCGCGGGGATCTACTTCGTCGGCTTCTTCCCGGTCACACCCAGATACACCAACAGCGCCAGGTTCGGCTTGAGTTCGGCCTGCTTGACGCCCCAGGACTGGAACCCCTTCTGGTGCGAGGCGACCGCCGCGAGCATGGCGACGAGGGAACCGGCCATCGCGGCCGGGTTCACGTCCTTGTCGACCTTCCCCTTGGCCTGGAGTTCGGTGACCGAATCCGTAAGGGAGTTGTTCACGGAGTTCAGGATCTTCATGCGGATCTTGTAGAACCGCTTGTCGCCCTCGGCGGCGCCGAGATCGACGACACGCAGGATCGCGTCGTTCTTCCGCCAGAACTCCAGGAAGCCGTCGACGAGTTCCTGGGCGGTCTGCCAGCCGGCCTTGCCGACCCAGGAACGGCCTTCGAGCAACCGGGTCAACGCGGCGCCCTCGGCGGCCATTTCCTCGGCGATCTCCAGGACGGCGCCTTCGACGTCCGGGAAGTACTGGTAGAAGGTCGCCGGCGAAGTGCCTGCCTTCCGGGCGACGTCAATGACTTTGACATCCCGGTAGGGCGATGAGCTGAGCATCTCGCTGAGGCAGTCGAGCAGCTTCTGCCGGGTCGCCTGCCCACGTCGTCCGGCCACGCGGCCGTCGACGGTACGCACTTGTCCTGTCATGCCGTCAGCTTACCGAGGGGTGATCGGAGCGCGATTCGGCCGACTGCAAATGGGGTGCGGCCGTACATCGCGGGGGTTCGGCGGGGGTTTCGGCGGGGGTCCGGGGGACGTTCGACGAGGAGTTCGCCAGAGCCCGCGAGTGCTTTCCGGGCCCGCTCGACGCACGGCCCGCGAGCCCGTGCGGGGCCCCTGAGCAGGGACGGGGCGTCACCGGAGCAGGTGCGCACGCTCTGCGGGATACCGGCAGGGCCGTTAACTTGGCCGCATGGCCGAATCAGCCGCTGTCGCCGGGTTCTCCGAGGGTGTGCCCTGCTGGGTCGACGCACAGCTTCCCGACGTGGAGGCGGGCAAGCGCTTCTACGGCGAACTCTTCGGCTGGACGTTCCCCGAGGAGTCCGGTCCGGAGGGCTGGGCGGAGCTGGACGGTGAGCCGGTCGCCGCGCTCACGCCCAAACTGGACGGGCGCATGCCCACCGTGTGGACCGTGTACTTCGCGACACCGGACGTCGAGGCGCTCACCCGGCGGATCGTGGCGGCCGGCGGCCGGATCATCTCCGTGCCCACGGCGGTGGGCCCGTCGGGCGAGCTGGGCACGGCCGCCCTCGCCACCGACGCGGAGGGCGCCGTGCTCGGCCTCTGGCAGCCCGGTACCCACCCCGGTTTCGCCAAGCGGCACGAGCCCCGCACGTTCTGCTGGGCCGAGCTGTACGCGCGCGACACCGCGACGGTCGACCGTTTCTACGGCACCTTGTTCCACGACGCGCTGTTCGGGCCCGACGCCACCCCGGATTTCGGCCGCGTTCCCGTGACGGGCGTCTTTCCGGCCGAGATGCCGCCCCATTTCCTCGTCCACTTCGGAGTCGAGGACTGCGAGGAGACACTCGGGACGGTGAACAGGCTCGGCGGCCGTGTCCAGGTGACACCCTTCGACACGTCGTACGGGCGCGTGGCCGTCGTCACGGACAATCAGGGGGCGTCGTTCGCCGTGCTCGAACGGTGAGGGTTCTCCGACCAGCGGTGATGTCGTACCGGCGGTGAGGTTGCTTCACCGTTCAAAGACATCGGGGGATGCTTCGACGGATCAGGCCGAAACGCTTCTGCGGTCAGGGGCACGGCATTTCGACGTGAGGGACGGCACTTCCGGGGGCCGGGGCGGGGTACTTCTGGGGTGAGGGGCGCATTTCGGCCCTGAACAGTGGCGCCCTGGCGGCCGTACCTCTGCCGGGGCGGTTGTTTTGTCACGAGACACCCCGATCCGGCCCCGGGTTCGCAACCGGCGGCTCGGCCAGGAAGAATCGGGGTGCGTGCCGCCATGGCGGTGCGGTGGTGAGACGCTGCACTGGGCCGCGTTCATACGTGGATGACGCGACCCGTACGGGGAGGTGGCAGGCAAGTGGTGGATCAGCTGACGCAGCACGATCCGCGCCGGATCGGGCCGTTCGAGGTGCTGGGACGGCTGGGTGCCGGCGGCATGGGGCTGGTCTATCTCGCGCGCTCGGCCTCCGGCCGGCGCGTGGCGATCAAGACGGTCAGGACCGAGCTCGCAGAGGACCAGTTGTTCCGGGTCCGCTTCTCGCGCGAGGTCGAGGCGGCCCGCGCCGTGTCGGGCTTCTACACGGCGGCCGTGGTCGACGCCGACGCCCGTGCCGCCGTGCCGTGGCTGGCCACCGCCTACGTGCCCGCGCCCTCGCTCGAAGAGATAGTGAATGAGTGCGGGCCGCTTCCGGCCCAGGCCGTGCGCTGGCTGGCGGCGGGTGTCGCGGAGGCACTCCAGTCGATCCACGGCGCCGGACTCGTCCACCGCGACCTGAAGCCCTCGAACGTCCTCGTGGTCGAGGACGGGCCGCGCGTGATCGACTTCGGCATCGCGTCCGGCGTCTCGAACACCCGGCTGACCATGACCAACGTCGCGGTCGGCACCCCCGCCTACATGTCGCCCGAGCAGGCGAAGGACTCGCGCAGCGTCACCGGCGCGAGCGACGTCTTCTCCCTCGGCTCGATGCTCGTCTTCGCGGCCACCGGACACGCCCCCTTCCACGGCGCCAACCCCGTCGAGACGGTGTTCATGCTGCTCCGCGAGGGCCCGGACCTCGAAGGCCTCCCCGACGAGCTGCGCCCGCTCATCGAGTCCTGCATGCAGATGGACGCCACGGGCCGCCCCAACCCCGCCGACCTCCAGGCCCAGCTCGCACCCCACCTCTTCGGCTCGGGCTCCGACGACAGCGGTACGGCGTCGGCGTGGCTGCCCGAGCGCGCGGTGGGCCTGATCGAGACCCGGCGCGGCGGCCGTCCGCCGGTCAAGCAGCCGGCCGGGGGAAGCGGACGCAGCGGCGGGGGGCGCGCCACGGTGCCTCCGCCTCCGTCGCACGCCCCGGTGCCCGTGGGGGCGCCCGACACCAGCCCGGTGCGTCTCGCGGGCGCCCCGGTGCCCATCGGCCCCGGCCCGCGTGTCCTGGACGCCCGCGCGGCGGCCGTGAAGGCGCCGCCCCCGGAAGCCGGGCTCGCGGCGTCCTGGTCCCGGCCGCGCATCGGCGTGAACGGCGCCGAACCGGCGCCGGTGCCCGCGGTCGCGCCTCCGGCGCCCGACGCTCCGGCCGGCTGGCGCCCCTGGCGCTTCCGGATGTCGAACGACGTCTGGGGCACTCCCTCGGTCGCCGACGACCTCGTCTACGTCACCTCCTTCGAGGTCCACGCCCTCGACGTGGCGACCGGCCGGCGCCGTTTCAAGACCCGCGACGTGGCGTGGTCCATGGCGGTGGCGGACGGCCGCATCCACGCGTCCGACGGCCCGACGCTGTACGCGCTCGAAGCCAGGGAGGGCGCGGACCTGTGGCGCCTGTCCACGGACGCCTGGGTCTACTCCCTCCGGGCCGACCGCGGAACGGTCGTCACCGGCACGCGCGGCGGCGGCGTCCAGGCCTGGGAGGCGGCGAACGGCCAGAAGCTCTGGGAGATCAGCGGCGCCCAGACGGACTTCGAGTCCCCGGAGGCCGGTCCGTCGATCCACGACGGCACGGTGTACGTCTGGAAGGACGCGCGGCTGCGCGCCCTGGAGGCCCGTACGGGCGAGGAGCGCTGGTCGTACCCGATCGGCGACACGGCCTCCTGCGGCGGCGTACCGGTCCGTATGACCCACGCGCCGGACGGCTACGTCTACATCTCCGCCGGCACCCGTGTCCTCGCCGTGGACACGGCGAGCGGTCACGTCCGCTGGCACTTCGAGGCCCCGGCCGTCTTCCTGTCCCCGCCCACCTTCGCCCCGGGCCCCGCGGTGACGGGCGGCGGCGTCTACCTCGCCGACTACCTCGGCACCGTGTACGCCCTGGACGCGACCGACGGCCGCGACCGCTGGCGCATCGCCACCGAGTCCCGCGCCTCCACCGAGCCGGTCCTGGTGGCGGCCGGGCACGTCCATGTGGGCAGCGGCAAGGGCCTGTACACGCTGGACGCCGTCACCGGCACCCCGAAGTGGCGCTTCCAGGCCGGTGGCGACCTGGTGGGCGCCCCCGTGGTGGCCGAGGGCCGTATCCACTTCGGCTCCACGGACCACCTGCTGTACACCCTGAAGGCCGACGACGGGCGCCTGCGCTGGAAGCTGGCCACCGGCGGCGAGATCACCGGGGCGCCCGTGGTCAAGGACGGCGTCGTGTACGCGTGCAGCAAGGACCGCTGTGTGTACGCGCTGGACGCGGAGAAGGGCACCGGGACCGCCCGCACCACGTGAGCGGGGCGAAAGCTGTGTGACGGCCGCCGTACCGGGCACGGAAGGGTCTCCGGACGGCGGCCGTCGTTCACACGGACGGCCTTGCGGAAGCCGTTCCGGGTGCCGAGGCTACGCCCGGAGTGACCGGCCCGCCACAGGGAGCGAGGCCCGGTCCGGCCCGCTCCGGCCCGGTTCGAGGGTTTCTCCGGCCGCACGGGAGCGGGGTTCGACCGCCCGGCGTCCGGGCGGCCCTCAGCGCAGCCGGAATCCCGGCCGGCGGGCCGAGAACAGTTCCGCCTGCCGCTCGCCCGGCAGGTTTCCCAGGGAGACGAGCTGCGGAGCGTGCGCCAGGGCCGCCGCGCGGGTCGCCTCCTGCGCCGACCACAGCGCCCGTACGGTCCCCTGGACGGCTTCGGCCGGGTAGGACGCGATGACCGCCGCGCACGCGACGGCCGCCGCCAACGCCCCTCCCGGCGGGGCGAGTTCGGACACCAGCCCCACCTCGTACGCCCGCCGCGCCGAGACCCGCTCGGCGGTCCCCATCAGCGCCATCCGCGCCACCTCCCCGAACGGCATCCGCTGCGCGAGGTAGACGGACTCGTACGCGCTGACCATTCCGTACGTCGTGTGCGGGTCGAAGAAGGTGGCCTCCTCGTCGGCGACGACGAACTCCGACTCGCCCAGCAGATAGAAGGCGCCGCCGCAGGCGATCCCGTTCACGGCGGCGATCACCGGCTTCCACAGGCCGTTGGCCTTCGGCCCGATCGCGGCCAGCGGATCGTCCACCATGTAGGGGGAGCCGGGCTGCGGCACCTCGGCGCCGCGGTCGATCCCGGTGCAGAAGGCCCGCCGTCCCGCGCCGGTGACCACGACCGCCCGTACGGTGTCGTCGAACCGGAACTCGCGCCAGGCGGCGACCAGTTCGGCGGCCGTCGGAAGGTCGATGGCATTGAGCCGGTCCTGCCGGTCGAGCGTGAGGACGGCGACCCCGGTGTCCTTGTCGACGCTCACCACGAGCCCGCCGGCTCCGGCCCGCCCGCTCACGCCCGCTCCAGGACCCAGCGCGGCACGGTGACGCCGTTCACCTCGGCGAACACGGCCTGCACCCGGGCCCCGATCCGGATCCGCCGGGCCGGAACGGAGCCGATGGGCTCGTCCGGCCCGCTCACCAGGTTCCCGGCCAGCCGTATCCGCGGCGCCTCGTCCAGCTCCACCACGATCGCGTTGTACGGGGCCAGCGCCGCGTAGGCGGGAAGGAGCGGCGGATGCGGGACGACGTACGACCAGATCCGGCCCCGCCCGCTCATCCTGCGCCACTCGTCCGCGAAGGAGTGGCAGTGCGGGCAGCAGGGGCGCGGCGGGAAGCGGAGTTCACCGCAGCCGGCGCAGGCCTGGACGCGGAGTTCACCCCGGGCGGCGTACTCCCAGAAGGGCGCCCCGTCGTCGTCCGGGACGGGGGACAGCAGCGGCTCCTTGGCCCCGTCCCTCCCGTCGGCCCCGGTACGCGCGCCCTCGCCGGCCGTGGCGGTCGTGCCGGCCCGGGTGTTCACGTTCGCCCCGGTCGTCTCTGTCATGTCGGCCATCCCGGCTCCTCAGCTCCTCAGCAGGAGTGCGGAGGTCGGGACCCCTTCCCCCGCTGTGACCAGACAGGTCGCCGCTCCCGGCACCTGTGCCGTACTCGTGCCGCGCAACTGCTTCACGCCCTCGTTGATGAGGTTGAAGCCGTGCACGTAGGCCTCGCTGAGCCCGCCGCCCCCGGTGTTGACGGGCAGCCGTCCGCCGATCTCCAGCGCGCCGCCCTCCGTGAAGGCCGCGCCCTCACCGCGCCCGCAGAAGCCGTATCCCTCCAGCGAGAGGGGTATCAGGGGCGTGAACGCGTCGTAGATCTGCGCCACGTCCACGTCCTCGGGGGTGAGGTCGGCGTGCTTCCACAGGTGCCGGGCGGCGGTCCAGGCGGGCCCGGTGAGCGGGTCGTCGTTCCAGTAGTTGACCATCCCGTGGTGCTGGGCGGGCAGGCCCTGGGCGGCCGAGTGGACGTACACGGGCCGCTGCCGGCAGTCGCGGGCCCGCTCGGCGGACACGATCACGCAGGCGAGCGCGCCGTCCGTCTCCAGGCAGTTGTCGAAGAGGCAGAGCGGCTCGCTGATCCAGCGGGCGGTCATGTACATCTCGCGGGTCAGCGGGCGTTCGTACATCATCGCGGCCGGGTTCTGGTTGGCCCGGTTGCGGCAGGCCAGCGCCACGTTGAAGAGGTGGTCGCGGGTGGCCCCGTACTCGTGCATGTACCGGCGTGCGAGCATCCCGATCTCGTCGGCGGGCCGCAGCAGTCCGAAGGGACGGGTCCACTGGGCCGGGGTGGGGAGCTGGACGGCCGTGTTCTTCCAGGGGCGCGGCCCGCTGCCCCGCTTGCGCGAGCGCCAGGCCACGCCCACCGTCGCCTGGCCGGCGGTGACGGCGGCGGCGAGGTGCGCGACGGTGGCACAGGAACCGCCGCCGCCGTAGCCGACCTTGCTGAAGAAGGTGAGGTCGCCGAGCCCGACGGCCTTGGCGACCTCCACCTCGTCGGTCTCCTCCATGGTGTAGGAGGCGAGCGCGTCGACCTCCGCGGGCGCGATGCCGGCGTCGTCGAGGGCGGCGAGGATCGCGCGGCAGGCCAGAGTCTTCTCGGACTCCGGGAGGTGTTTCGCGAAGGCTGTCTGTCCGATTCCGACGACGGCTGTGGCGTCCTTGAGCCCTGGCATGGGTGACCTCCGCACACGGTCCCGGCTGCTGACAGTCCGTCAGGCTACAGCTAATCTGACGGTCAGTCAGCTAGTGGTGCTTCGGCGGGAGGTGCGCGATGCGCGGTGACCTGGAGTGGGGCGGCGTCCCGGGTCTTGTACGGTCGGCGGCGGCCCGTTTCCCGGACCGCGAGGCGGTCGTCGAGGGCCGGACGCGCGTCTCCTACGCGGAGTTGGGCGCCCGGGTGGAGCGCGCCGCGGCCGCCTGCATGGCGAGCGGTGTCCGCATGGGCGACCGTGTGGCCATCTGGGCCCCGAACACCCTCGACTGGATCGTCTCCGCCCTCGGCGCGGTGTCCGCCGGAGCGGTCCTGGTCCCCCTCAACACCCGCTTCAAGGGCACCGAGGCGGCGTACGTGCTGGCCAGGAGCCGGGCGAAGCTGCTCTTCGTGACAGGAACGTTCCTCGGCACGTCCTACGTGGCGTCGCTGCGCCGCGCGGCGGGGGAGCCGGGGAAAACGGCCCCCGGACCCGCCGCCGGCCCGCTCCCCGGACTCCCGCACCTGGAGCGGGTGGTGGTCCTCGCGGACGACGCTCCCGCCGACTTCCGCACCTGGAAGGACTTCCTGGCGGACGGGGAGGGTGTGGGGAGCGACGAGGTGCGCCGCCGGGGCGCGGCCGTGTCCGGCGCCTCGCCCTGCGACATCATCTTCACCTCGGGCACCACGGGCCGGCCGAAGGGCGCCCTGATCACCCACGCCCAGACGCTGCGCGGCTACGCGATCTGGAGCGACCTCGCCGGTCTGCGCGAGGGCGACCGCTATCTGATCGTGAACCCCTTCTTCCACACCTTCGGCTACAAGGCCGGGATCATCGCCTGTCTGATGCGCGGGGCGACGATGGTGCCGCAGCCGGTGTTCGACGTGGACACGGTGCTCGCGAACGTGGCCGCGGAACGCATATCCGTCCTCCCCGGCCCGCCCACCCTCCACCAGTCCCTCCTCGACCACCCCGCCCGCGACACCTACGACCTCTCCGCGCTGCGGCTGGTGGTGACCGGCGCCGCCGTGGTCCCGCTGCGTCTGGTCGAGCGTCTGCGCACGGAGCTCGGTGTGGACACGGTCCTGACGGCGTACGGCCTCTCCGAGGCGAGCGGCATCGTCACCATGTGCCGCAGGGGGGACCGGCCGGAGGTGATCGCCTCGACCTCGGGCCGGGCGATCCCGGACACCGAGGTGCGGGTGGTGGACGCCTCGGGAGCCCCGGCGGCCCCCGGATCCCCCGGCGAGGTCCTGGTCCGCGGCTTCAACGTGATGAGCGGTTACTTCGAGGACGCGGCGGCCACGGCGGAGGTCCTGACACCGGACGGCTGGCTGCGCACGGGCGACGTGGGCGTCCTCGACCCCGAGGGCAACCTCCGCATCACCGACCGGATCAAGGACATGTTCATCGTCGGCGGCTTCAACGCCTACCCCGCGGAGATCGAGCAGCTGCTCGGCCTGCACCCCGATGTCGCCGACGTGGCGGTCGTCGGCGTACCGGACAGCCGCCTCGGCGAGGTCGGCAGGGCCTACGTTGTCCGCCGCCCGCGCTCCGCCCTCACGGCCGACGACCTGATCACCTGGTCCCGCCGCGAAATGGCCAACTACAAGGTGCCCCGCACGATCGCCTTCGTCACCGAACTGCCCCGCAACGCGAGCGGGAAGGTGGTGAAGGGGGAGCTGCGGGGGCGGTAGTCGGGTGCCGCGCCCCGGACGCACGGCGACCGCGGCGGCTCCCCCTCCGCGCCGCCGCGGTCGATCCCCGTGTGGTGTAAGTCCGCCCCCCCAGGTGGGACTTAGACCGGCTCGTCCGTCGCGTGGATGTTGTCCGTCGAGGCGTCGCCGGTGCCGTCGTCCTTGGTGATCAGGTTCTTGCCGGTGAGCGGCTCGCTCGTGGCGTGGATGTTGTCCGTGGAAGCCCCGCCCGTCGGCTCGTCCGTGGCGTGGATGTTGTCGGTGCTGTTGGTGTCGCTCATGGTGGCTGTCCCCCTGACAGTCTTGGTGCGTTGTTTGGAGCGGTCCGTCCGGCAGCTCCCCCGTGGGCCGCCGGACGGGCACTCGGGGCCGATTACCTTAGTGCTACGGCCTCAGATCGTCCCGCCTGCCCCCCGACGCGACGGATCGACAACACAGAGACTGCCGGGCCGCGATAAACGAACGATGAACGCCCCGGCATGCGAACGCCTATGAAGTCCCGGACCCGTCCTAGGTGACGGCCAGCGGATTGAGGAGCGCCTTGACCGTGGCGGCCTCCGGAGCCCCCAACGTCTGGAAGATGTCCAGGGATTCGCGCCAGCAGACCTGGGCCCGGCCGGAGTGGCCGATCGCGTTCAGCGCCTGCCCGAGCACGACGAGGACATTGCCCCGGCGCCACTCACCGCCGATGCCGCGCAGCACCGTCAGAGCCGTCTCGGCGTTCGTCGCCGCGGCGGCCGGGCGCTGGGCGGCGATATCGGCCTCCGCGAGGCGGAACAAGGACATGCCCTCCCACAGCCGCTGGCGGCTGTTGCGGAACACCGCGAGCGCCTCCCCGAGACGGACGGCCGCCTCCGCCAGCCGGCCGCTCTGGGTGAGGGCGAGGCCCAGCGCGTAACGGCCGTTGGCGCCCTTCAGCGCGTGGCCCATGTCGTCGTACATGTCGGTGCCCTGCTGGGCCAGCGACACGGCGCTGCCGGTGCGTCCGGTGGCGAGGTGGATGCGCGAGAGGTTGCACAGGGCGCTGGCCTCGCCGGCCCGGTCCTGGCAGGCCCGGAAGCTCTCGATCGCCCGCGTGAGATGCGCCTCGCCGTCCTCGTACTGGTTCTGCAGGAGAGCGATCACCCCGAGGGTGTTGGAGGCCCAGCAACTCGTCAGGTGGTCCGTCTCGGCGGCCAGTTCGAGGGCCTGCGCGGCTGCCTCGCGGGCCGGGTCGAACCGGCCGGTGTAGTAGTGGACGTAGGCCAGGGTGACCAGGGACCGCGCCTCGGCGTGCGCGTCGGCCGCCTCCTGGGCCGCTTCCCGCAGCGCGGAGGCGACCCCCTCGTACGCCTTGGAGTTCGTGCCGGACTCCGCCAGGTCCACGGAGGCCCACAGGGCGTCGACCGAGCGCCGGAGGAATCCGTCCTGGGTGGACTGCCGGACACACGCCAGCAGGGAGATCGCCTCCGAGTACAGCCAGTCCTGCGCCCGGTGCCGGTCCTCGAACGTCAGCCCGGCGTACGCCGTCGGTTCCAGATGGTCCACCAGGCGGTCGCCGGGGCGTTCGATCGCGTAGACGCCTGCCGCCGTGCTCAGGTAGAAGTCCAGCAGCCTGGACAGCGCCGCCGCCCGTTCGCTCGGGGGCCGTTCGTCGCGTTCGGCGCACGCACGCGCGTAGAGGCGGACGAGGTCGTGGTAGCGGTAGCGGCCGGGGGCCGCCGACTCCAGCAGGGAGGTGTCGACGAGGGACTCCAGGAGGTCCTCGGTGGCCTCGGCCGGGAGGTCGAGCACCGCCGCGGCGGCGGCCAGGGAGATGTCCGGGCCGTCGGCGAGGCCCAGCAGGCGGAAGGCGCGCGCCTGCGCCGGCTCGAGCTGGCCGTAGCCGAGTTCGAAGGTGGCCTTGACGGCCAGGTCGCCGGCCTGGAGTTCGTCCAGCCGGCGGCGCTCGTCGCCGAGCTTCGCCGCGAGCACCGACACCGTCCAGGTGCGGCGGGCGGCGAGCCGGGACGCGGCGATACGGATGGCCAGCGGGAGGAAGCCGCAGGCCGCGACCACGTCCAGGGCGGCCTCCCGCTCGGAGGCGACCCGCTCCTCGCCCACGATCTTCGTGAAGAGCTGCAGCGCCTCCTCGGGGGACATCACGTCGAGGTCCACGAGATGGGCGCCCGCCAGGTCCACCATCCGGATGCGCGAGGTCACCAGGGCGGCGCAGCCCTCCATGCCGGGCAGCAGCGGCCGCACCTGGGCGGCGTCGCGGGCGTTGTCCAGCAGGACCAGGACGCGGCGCCCGTCGAGGACGGAGCGGTAGAGGGCCGAGCGTTCCTCCAGCGAGTCGGGGATCGCGGAGTCCGCCGTTCCGAGGGCCCGCAGGAAGGCGCCGAGGACCGTCTCCGGTTCGGCCGCCCGTGACCCGGCGCCCTGGAGGTCGACGTAGAGCTGTCCGTCGGGGAACGCGGCGCGGGCCTGGTGGGCCACGTGCACCGCGAGGGTGGTCTTGCCGACGCCGCCGATGCCCGCGAGCGCCGAGACGGCCATGACGCGGCCCTCCTCGGTGGACGCCGCGGCGAGGACGTCGCTCAGTTCCTGCACGAAGGACGCCCGGCCGGTGAAGTCGGTGACGGTCGCCGGGAGCTGGGCCGGGCGGACGAGGGCGACGACGGGCTCCGCCTTGGGGGCGGATGGCTCGGCGAGGCCCGGGTCCGCCTGGAGTATGCGCTGCTGGAGTTCCTTCAGCCCCTGCCGCGGGTCCACGCCCAGTTCGTCGGCGAGCAGCCGCCGGGTGTCCGCGTACACGGCGAGGGCCTCCGCCTGGCGGCCGGAGCGGTACAGCGCCAGCATCAGCAGTTCCCGCAGGCGTTCGCGCAGCGGGTGTGCCGCGGTGAGCGCGGTGAGTTCGGAGACCGCCTCCGCGTGGAAGCCCTGCTCCAGGTCCATGTCCAGGCGGGATTCGAGGAGTTGCAGGCGCCACTCCTCCAGGCGGGCCCGCTGGGTCTCCGCGTAGGGGCCGGGGATGCTCGCGAGCGGTTCGCCGTCCCACAGGGCGAGGGCGTCCCGGAGCAGGTCGCGGGCGCGGGACAGATCGCCCGCCGCGCGCGCCTTCTCGGCGTCGGCGGCGAGTTCCTGGGCGTTCACGTGGTCGAGGGCGCCCTCGCGCAGGGAGCGGATGGCGTAGCCACCGGACTCGCTCACCAGCACCGCGGCGCCGAGCGTCTTGCGCAGCCGGGAGGCGTACGTCCGCAGGGCGGCCAGCGCCTGGGACGGGGGCTCGTCGCCCCACAGGGCGTCGATGAGCTCGGAGGCCGTGGCGGTGCGGCCGTCGCGGAGCAGCAGCGCGGCCAGCAGGGCGCGTTGCTGCGGGGACCCGGCCGGCAGCGGGTCGTCGCCGAGCCAGGCGCGCACCGGGCCGAGCACGCTGAAGCGCAACGCCGCGGGCTCCTCGGAGCCCGGATGCCACTGCTTCGGTACGCGCGGCACACCGTCCATCGCTGTCCCCCTGCCGAACCGTCAGTACAACGAGGCCAGTTTGCCTTGTTCATGGCGGATGCGTCAGCCGTGCGAGACAGCGATCACAAGGCGTGGCCCGGTAGGTCACACGGTCCTCACACAGGCTCCTCACACTTCCCCGCGCATTCATCCTCGCGCCGCCGTCGGCCGGGTGCTCCGCCGGACGCCGGGCGGGCCGACCACAGGTGGCCGACGGATAGCTGACGGACCGTCAGATCAGCGCTACCGTGGCCGGTATGGAGACCACGGAAACCGCGCAGAGCCCCTCGGCGGACGCAGGGACCGCCTTCCCGAGGATCATCTCGGTGGACGACCACACGGTCGAACCGCCCGACGTCTGGCGGGACCGGCTGCCCGCGAAGTACCAGGACACAGGCCCCCGCATCGTCCGCGCGCCCCTGAAGGAAATGACCTTCCTGGGCGGGAAGTTCGCCCCCGTGATGGGCGCTCCGGGCGACGAGGGTCCCGTCGGCGACTGGTGGGTCTACGAAGACCTGCACAGGCCCCTCACCCGCCTCGACACGGCCGTGGGCTACGACCGTGACGAGATCCGGCTCGAGATCATCACGTACGAGCAGATGCGCCCCGGCTCGTACGACGTGCCGCAGCGGCTGGCCGACATGGACGTCAACCACGTCCAGTCCGCCCTCTGCTTCCCCACCTTCCCCCGGTTCTGCGGGCAGACGTTCACCGAGGCCGCCGACCGTGAGCTGGGCCTTCTCGCGGTGCGGGCCTACAACGACTGGATGGTGGAGGAGTGGTGCGGGCCCAGCGCCCGGGGGCGTCTGATACCGCTCACGCTCGTACCGCTGTGGGACGCCCGGCTCGCGGCGGACGAAGTACGGCGCAATGCCGCCCGTGGCGTACGCGCGGTGGCCTTCTCCGAGATCCCGCCGCATCTGGGGCTCCCGTCCGTGCACACCGACGACTGGGACCCCTTCCTCGCCGCGTGCGACGAGACCGGCACCGTCATCGCCATGCACATCGGCTCCAGCAGCCGGATGCCGTCGACCTCGGCCGACGCGCCGCCCGCGGTCGGCTCCACGATCACCTTCGCCAACTGCTGCTTCTCGATGGTCGACTGGCTGATGAGCGGCAAGTTCGAGCGCTTCCCGAACCTGAAGGTGATGTACGCGGAGGGCCAGATCGGCTGGATCCCGTACATCCTGGAACGCGCCGACGTGGTGTGGGAGGAGAACCGGGCCTGGGGCGGGGTGGCCGACAAGGTCCACCGGCCGCCGTCCGAGCTGTTCACCGACCACGTGTACGGCTGCTTCTTCGACGACGCCTTCGGGCTGCGGAACCTCGACGCGATCGGCGTCGGCAACGTCCTCTACGAGACCGACTACCCCCACTCCGACTCCACCTGGCCGAAGTCGAAGGAGGTCGGCGAGGCCCAGATGGGGCACCTGGCCCCGGACGTCGTCGAGCGGATCGTGCGGGGGAACGCGATCGGGCTGCTGGGGCTGACGGAGGACGGGCTCTGGGCGGGCTGAGGGCTCGTGGTGCCGAGCGCGCCCGAGGGGCGGAACCGGTCAACGGTTCGGGAAAATCGCGGTGTCTTCCAGGACAACCCTGTTGCCGCCACGGGAGTCGTACCCGTGGCGGAGTGAGGATCTTCGACTCCTTCGCCGGGCAGCTGCCCATTCACCGCGGGAGTTGGGTTCCACATGAGAAGACGCAAGTTCTGTTCTCGCCTCGGCCTCGCGGCCGCCGTGGCCGTCGCCGGAGCCGTCGTCGGCCCGGTGAGCGCCCACGCGTCCGGTACGGCGAGCGCCGGGGCGACGAGCGTGCGCGCCGACTTCAACGGCGACGGGTACGCGGACCTCGCCGTCGCCGCCCCCTTGGGAAGGATCGGCGGGTCCAACGGGGCGGGGTACGCCGGTGCGGGGTACGTGAGCGTCGTGTACGGCTCCTCGAAGGGGCTTGACACCAGGCACCGGCAGCTCATCAGCCAGGACACGCCCGGCATACCGGGTGCCGCCGAGAGCGGCGACTGGTTCGGCTGGGGCCTGTCCTTCGGAGACCTGGACGGTGACGGGTACACGGACCTGGTCGTCGGCGCGCCCCAGGAGGCCGTCGGGACCGTACGGCAGGCGGGCACCCTGACCGCCGTCTGGGGCGGGAAGACGGGGCTGTCCGGCGGCAAGGTCGTGGCGGCCGGCGCCGGGCTCGACCGTGTCGAGCCCCGGCACGCCACCGTCGGCGACTTCAACGGCGACGGTCACCTCGACGTGGCCGCGGACAACCACCTGCTGTCCGGTCCGTTCACCCGCACCGCCGGTGCCGCGGCGGTCGGGAAGCTCGCCTTCGACGCCGACTACTACACCGACACACCCCCCCACACCGACGACATCGCCGCCGGGGACATCGACCACGACGGCATCACCGATCTCGTCGCGCTCATCCACACCCCCGACGAGGAGGGGCCGGGCGTCGACTACCGCGTCGAATACCTCCGCGGCGCCCGGCAGGGGCTGAGCGCCCCGGTCGAACTGACGCGGGCCGACGGCACCCTGGTACCCGGCGGCTCCAGCCTCGGCATCGGCGACGTGAACAAGGACGGGTACGCCGACCTCGTCATCGGGCGCCCCTTCGGCGCCCGCGGTGAGGAATCCGTCGAGCCGGCGCTCCTCGGCGGGCAGGTCGGTGTGGTGTACGGCTCGGCGAGCGGGCCCGACACCTCCCGTACGACGGTGATCAACCAGAACACGGCGGGCGTGCCCGGAGTGTCCGAGAAGGGCGACGACTTCGGCTCGGGAGTCTCCGTCGGGGACGTCAACGGCGACGGGTACGCGGACGTCGCCGTCGGTACCCCGGGTGAGGGCATCGGCGCGGTCGCCTCGGCGGGCGGCGTGGCTGTGCTGCGCGGCGGCGCGTCCGGCCTCACCGGCAGCGGCGCCGTGTCCTTCAGCCAGGACACCACGGGTGTGCCCGGCACCGCAGAGAAGGGCGACCGCTTCGGCGGGCGCACCGCGCTGGCCGACGCCAACCGCGACGGCCGTGCCGAGCTGTACGCCTCCGCGTACGGGGAGAACACCTCCACCGGCGCCGTCTGGGCCTTCCGCTCCACCGCCACCGGCCCGACCGCCTCCGGCTCGCTCTCCTTCGGGCCCGCCACCCTCGGAGCGCCCGTCACCGACGCCTGGTTCGGCTACGGCTTCGGCCGCTGACGCACCCCACGGGCCCTCTCCCGGGCAGCAGCCCCGGCGGACACGTTCCGCCGGGGCTGCCCCTTGTCTGATGTGGCGTCAGCGACGACTATGTGCGAGTCCCATTCAATCTGACGGACCGTCAGGCAGTCGGGGGGCCCGTCAGTCAGGCAAGGGGGTCGTCGTGCCCGTCCCGTCCGAGGAACGCCTCTCCTACGGCATCCAGCTCCCCGTCCAGTCCCAGAGCACGATCTACGCGGAACCCTGGGAAGCCGCCGCCGGTCCCGCCGACCTCGTCGAGATCGCCCGCGCCGCCGACCGCGCCGGATTCGCCTACATCGCGAGCTGCGACCACGTCGCCATTCCGCGCCGGCTCGCGGGCGCGATGAGCACGATCTGGTACGACCCGGTCGCCACGCTCGCCCACCTCGCGGCCGTCACCGAACGCGTACGGCTGCTCAGCCATGTCGCGATCGTCGGGCTCAGGCATCCGCTCGTCACCGCCAAGCAGTACGCGACCCTCGACCACCTCTCCGGCGGCAGGCTGATCCTCGGGGTCGGCGCCGGGCACGTACGGGAGGAGTTCGAGGCGGTCGGGGCCGACTTCGAGCGCCGGGGGGCCGTCCTCGACGAGACGATCGACGCGCTGCGCGCCGCGCTCGGGCCGGACGAGTTCCCCGTCCACCACGGCAAGACCTACGACTTCGAGGGCCTCGGGCAGCGGCCCAGGCCCGCCCAGGCCCGCGTGCCCGTGTGGGTGGGCGGGTCCTCGCCCGCCGCGGTGCGCCGGGCCGCGCTGCGCGGCGACGGCTGGCTGCCGCAGGGCGATCCGCGCGACCGGCTGCCGGGGCAGATCGCCAGGCTCACGGCCCTGCGCGCGGAGGCGGGCGTCGGGGAACCCCTCACGATCGGCGCGATCACCGAGCCGCTGTACGTCGGCGAGCCCGGCTGGGAGGTCGGGCGGCGGGCGCTGAGCGGTCCGCCCGAGGCGCTGGCCGCGTCGCTGCGGGAGTACGGCGCGATGGGCGTGCACCAGATCCAGGTGCGGTTCCGCAGCCGGAGCCGCGACGAACTCACGGACCAGATGGCGGCGTTCGGCGCGGACGTCGCGCCCCACCTCAACTAGGGAGTCAGGGCATGGGCAAGCTGGACGGGCGGGTCGTCCTCATCACCGGCGCCGCGCGCGGGCAGGGCGAACAGGAGGCGCGGCTCTTCGCGGCGGAGGGCGCGCGCGTGATCGTCGCCGACGTGCTCGACGACCAGGGGCGGGAGCTCGCCGAGGAGATCGGCGCGCACTACGTCCATCTGGACGTGAGTCAGGAGGCCGACTGGACGGCGGCGGTCGCCTCCGCGAAGGCCGCGTACGGGCGGATCGACGGGCTGGTCAACAACGCCGGGATCCTGCGCTTCAACGCGCTCGTCGACACCCCGCTGGCCGAGTTCCTGCAGATCGTGCAGGTCAACCAGGTCGGAGTGTTCCTCGGGATCAAGACCCTCGCGCCCGAGATCGCCGAGGCCGGGGGCGGCACGATCGTGAACACGGCGTCCTTCACCGGGCTCACGGGGATGGCGTACGTGGGCGCGTACGCGGCGACCAAGCACGCCATCGTCGGCCTCACCCGGGTGGCGGCGCTGGAGCTCGCGGAGAAGGGGATCCGGGTGAACGCGGTCTGCCCGGGCGCCGTCGACACGGCCATGAGCAACCCGGCGCAGCTCACCCCCGGCGCGGACGGCGGGGAGGCCTCGCAGGCGCTCGACGCGTTCTACGGCAAGCTCGTCCCGCTCGGCCGGATCGGCCGCCCCGAGGACGTGGCCCGGCTGGCCCTGTTCCTGACCGGCGAGGACTCCTCGTACATCACCGGGCAGCCCTTCGTGATCGACGGCGGCTGGCTCGCCGGCGTCAGCGTTCTCTGACGACGCATCAGCTATTGACGGTCCACGCACGCGGTGGAACAGTCGGCTCAAAGAATCTGACGGTATGTCAGATAACTGGATGGGGACGGTGAACCTCCTTGGAATTCGGGCTCTTTGTACAGGGATACGTGGGCAAGCGGGCCTTGACCGACCCGCTCGCGGAGCACAAGGCGCTGATGGAGGAGACCGAGTACGTCATCCAGGCGGACAAGTCCGGCTTCAAGTACGCCTGGGCGTCCGAGCACCACTTCCTGGAGGAGTACTCGCACCTCTCGGCCAACGACGTCTACCTCGGCTATCTGGCGCACGCCACCGACCGCATCCACCTCGGCTCCGGCATCTTCAACCCGCTCGCCCAGGTCAACCATCCGGTCAAGGTCGCCGAGAAGGTCGCCATGCTCGACCATCTCACCGAGAACCGCTTCGAGTTCGGGTCCGGCCGCGGCGCCGGCTCGCACGAGATCCTCGGCTTCCTCCCCGGCATCACCGACATGAACTTCACCAAGGAGATCTGGGAAGAGACCATCGCCGAGTTCCCGAAGATGTGGCTCCAGGACGAGTACGCCGGGTTCCAGGGCAAGCACTGGTCGCTGCCGCCGCGCAAGATCCTGCCCAAGCCGTACGGGAAGTCGCACCCCGCGATGTGGTACGCCGCCGGGTCCCCGCCCTCGTACTCCATGGCCGCCCGCAAGGGCCTCGGCGTGCTCGGCTTCAGCGTGCAGAAGGTCTCCGACATGGAGTGGGTCCTGGAGCAGTACAAGACCGCCGTCGTGAACGCCGAGCCCATCGGCGACTTCGTCAACGACAACGTCATGGTGACCACCACCGCCATCTGCGCGCCCACCCACGACGAGGCGATCCGGATCGCGGTCGGCGGCGGGCTGCACTACCTGCCCTCCCTCGTCTTCCGCTACCACGACACCTTCCCGCGCCCCGAGGGCTTCCCCGTGTGGCCCGAGACGCTCCCCGAGTACAACGCGGAGTTCGTCGAACTCCTCATCGAGGAGGAGCTGCTGATCTGCGGCGACCCGGACGAGGTGCTCACCCAGTGCAAGCGCTGGGAGCAGGCCGGCGCCGACCAGCTCAGCTTCGGACTGCCCGTCGGCGTCCCCAAGGAGGAGACGCTCCAGACGATCCGGCTGATCGGCGAGCACGTGATCCCGAAGATCGACACGGACCCGGTGCACCGCACGACCCGCTTCCGCCAAGCCGTCTAGGGGGTACTTCCGCGATGCTCGACCATCTGATCAAGGGCGCGACCGTCGTGGACGGGACGGGAGCGCCCGCCCGCACCGCGGACGTGGGCCTGCGCGACGGCCGGATCGCCGTGATCGGCACGGTCGCCGAGCCGTCCCGGACGAGCGAGGACGCGCACGGACTCGTCCTCGCCCCCGGCTTCGTGGACCCGCACACGCACTACGACGCCCAGCTCTTCTGGGACCCGTACGCGACCCCGTCCCTGAACCACGGGGTCACCACGGTCGCGGGCGGCAACTGCGGCTTCACCCTCGCCCCGCTGAACCCGGAGCGCCCCGAGGACGCCGACTACACGCGCCGCATGATGTCCAAGGTCGAGGGCATGTCCCTGGTCGCCCTGGAGGAGGGCGCGCCCTGGAACTGGAGCACCTTCGGGGAGTACCTCGACGCCCTGGAAGGCCGGATCGCGGTCAACGCGGGCTTCATGGTGGGCCATTGCGCGCTGCGGCGGTACGTGATGGGCCCCGACGCGGTCGGCGGACAGCCCGCCCCGGAGCAACTCGCCGCCATGCTGCGGCTGTTCCACGAGGCCATGGACGCCGGCGCCTGGGGCCTGTCCACCACCCAGTCCTCCACCCATTCCGACGGCGACGGGAAGCCGGTCGCCTCCCGGCACGCCGGCCCCGCCGAACTGCTCGCCCTCGCGCAGGCCGTGGGGGAGCACGAGGGCACCCAGATCGAGGCGATCGTGGCCGGCTGCCTGGACCAGTTCAGCGACGCCGAGATCGATCTGTTCGTGGAGATGAGCGCGGCCGCGGGCCGCCCGCTCAACTGGAACGTCCTGACGATCGACGCCGCCGTCCCCGAGCGCGTCCCGCGCCAGCTGGAGGCGAGCGAACGCGCCCGCAAGTCCGGCGGCCGGGTCGTCGCGCTCACCATGCCGATCCTCACCCCGATGAACATGTCGCTCGGCACCTTCTGCGCGCTGAACCTGATCCCCGGCTGGGGCCCGATTCTCGGGCTGCCCGTCCCGGAGCGCATGGCGAAGCTCGGCGACCCCGAGGTCCGTGCCGAGATGCTGCGCCGCGCGAACAGCAAGGAGGCGGGCGTCTTCCGGCGCCTGGCCGACTTCGGCCGGTACGTCATCGGCGACACCTACAGCGCCGCGAACGAGGGCCTGACCGGGCGCGTGGTGCGGGACATCGCCGCCGAACGCGGCCAGGAGCCCTTCGCGTGCCTGGTGGAGATCTGCGCGGCCGACGAGCTGCGTACGGTCCTGTGGCCCATGCCCACCGACAACGACCCGGACTCCTGGGCCCTGCGCGCCGAGACCTGGCAGCACCAGGACGTCCTGCTCGGCGGCTCCGACGCGGGCGCCCATCTGGACCGCATGTGCGGAGCCCCGTACACCACCCGGTTCCTCGGCGACTGTCTGCGCGGGCGCCGGCTCGCCTCCCTGGAGCAGGCGGTGAAGATGCTGACGGACGATCCGGCGCGGCTCTTCGGGCTGAGGGAACGCGGGCGGATAGCGGAGGGCTTCCATGCGGACCTGGTGCTCTTCGACCCGGAGCGGATCGACGCCGGCAAGGCCGTCCTGGTGCACGACCTGCCGGGTGACAGTCCGCGGCTGGACTCCCGGGCGATCGGGGTTCGGGCCGTGTGGGTCAACGGGGTCGAGGCGATCCGCGACGACGTGGTGACGGGCGCGGTGCCGGGAAAGGTGCTGCGGTCGGGCCGCGACACCCGGACGGTGAGCACCCGGTGACGGCCTCCGGAAGCACCGGGCAGCGGCTGTTCATCGGCGGAGCGTGGGTGACGCCCGACCACGGCTTCTACGAGGTGACCGACCCGGCGACCGAGAAGGCCGTCGGGCTCGCCCCCGAGGCGTCGCGGGCGCAGGTGCACGCGGCCGCGGCGGCGGCCCGCGAGGCCTTCGGGCCGTGGTCGCGCACGTCCGCCGAGGAACGGGCCGGCGTCCTCGCGCGGGCGGCGGACCTCATCCAGCGCGACTTCGTGCCGTACGCCGACCTCGCGCAGGCGGAGAGCGGGGCCACCACCGGGACGGCACGCGGTATGCAGGTCGGGGTCGGGGTGGCCCGCTTCCGGCGCTACGCGCGGCCCGAACCGGTCGAGAGGGCGCTGCCGCCGCAGATCAACGAGGCGGGCCCCTTCGGCGGGGCCGCCGTGATGGGCGCGCTGGCCGTGCGCCAGCCCGTCGGCGTGGTCACCTGCATCACCTCGTACAACAATCCCTGGGCGAACCCTGCGGGCAAGATCGCCCCCGCGCTGGCGATGGGCAACACCGTGGTGGTGAAGCCGGCCCCGCAGGACCCGCTGTCCGTGTACCGGATGGCCGAGGCGCTTCAGGCTGCGGGTGTGCCGCCGGGCGTGGTGAACGTGGTCAGCGGTTCGACGGCGGAGTGCGGCGAGGCGGCGGTCGACTCCCCGGACGTCGACATGGTCAGTTTCACCGGCTCGACGGCGGTCGGGCAGCGGATCGCCGAGGTGTGCGGGCGGGGCATGAAACGCCAGCTCATGGAACTGGGCGGCAAGGGCGCGGCGATCGTCTTCGAGGACGCCGACCTGAAGTCGGCGGTGTCGGGCATCGGTACGACCTTCTCCTTCTACAGCGGACAGATCTGCACGGCGCCGACGCGGGTACTGGTCCAGCGGGGTGCGCACGACCGGCTGGTGCAGCAACTTGCCGCCTACGCAGGGCACCTGAAGGTGGGAGATCCGCGGGAGCGGGGCACGGTGGTCGGCCCGGTCATCTCGGCGGCCCACCGCGACCGCGTCGAGTCCTACGTCGAACTCGGCCGCAAGGAAGGCGCACGCGTGGTGACCGGCGGCGAACGGCCGTCCCTGCCCAGCGGGTTCTACGTCGCACCCGCTCTTCTCACCGACTGCACACCGGACATGAGGGTGGTCCGGGAGGAGATCTTCGGTCCGGTCGTCGTCGTGCTGCCCTTCGACGACGAGGAGGAGGCGATCTCCCTCGCCAACGACTCCGACTACGGCCTGATCGACTACGTCTGGTCCGGGGACGTGGCCCGCGGCTTCCGCGTCGCCCGCCGGCTGCGCGCGGGCGGAGTCGGCGTCAACACCGTCGGCCGCAACATGGAGGCCCCCTTCGGCGGCTTCAAGAAGAGCGGAGTCGGCCGCGACGTGGGCTCGTACGCCCTGCACGCGTACAGCGAGGTGCAGGCGATCGTGTGGCCGGGGTGAGACCCTGGCAGGGGCGAGCGAGGCCCGTCCGGCGGATCCTCTGCGTACAGGCCACCTAGGCCGGGTCGGCCCCTGTCGGCCGCTCCAGTTCTCAAGGACAGACCAGGACCTGCGCCGCGCCGCCGAACAGGGCAAGCTGCGACTCGCACCCGAACTCGCCGCGCAGATGATCATGTCCGCCAACGTCGGCGCCTGCCTGATGCCGGTCTCCCGCCCGGCGACGTTCACGGACGAGACCCTGTCGCGCCGGGTACGGGACGCGGTGCACGCGGTGGTCTTCACCCCGGACGCGACCGCCCCCGGCGCTCCGGCGGATTCCGCCGCCCCCCGGCGTCCCCGCCGCCGCGACCCGCCTCGGCGCGCCGCTCCGGCAGGACCCGAGCCCCGCCTACACCCCCGCCGAGACGGCCCTGTTCACCGAGTGGCTGGACCGCCTGTCCAACTCGGGCTGAAGTCCCGGCCGGGGTCCGTCACTTCGTCATTTCGACATGATGAAGTCCAGGGCGTAGCCGGAAGCGGTCGTCCAGTAGGTGACGAGCTGACCGTCGTCCGCGTAGAGCGTGCTGACGGGCATGGGCACGTCGATCGCCTTGCCCGCGCTGCTGCCGGGTGTGCTGCCCTGGAGGGTGAGGGTGATGTTCTTCGCCTCGTACTCGTCCCTGGCGCCGCCGGCGACGAGCAGAGCGGCGTACGCCTCCTGGCCCGGGGCGAGGGTGACGGGCACGCCCGGGTCCGGGTCGCTGTCCTTGATCACGGGCGTGTTCCGGGTGCCGTCACCGAGCCGCACGAGGGGGTAGCGGTAGAGGTTGCACTTCTTGGTGCTCGCGTTCTGGACGGTGAGGACGAGGTGCCTGGCGTCCCGCTCCTTCACCGCGGACACCCCGAGCTCCGTCTGGGAGCAGGCGGCGATCGCCTCCTTGCCGCCACCGCCGGTGCTGCCACCACTGCTGCCGGCGCTGCCGGTGCTCGTGCCGCCCTTGCTGCTCGTGCCGCCCGTGACGCCGGCGCTGCTCGTGCCGCCACCGCTCCCCGCGCTGCTGCTCGTGCCGCCACCGCTCCCCGTGCTGTTGCCCGTGCTGCCACCGCTCCCCGCGCTGCTGCCGGCGCTTCCCGCGCTGCTGGCACCGCTCCCGGCCCCCTCGGTGCCCGTGCTGCCCGAAGCACCGCCCGGCTTCGCCGAAGCCGTCGCACTCGGCTGGGCCGAGGACTTGGAGCTGTCCGAACCTTCGGCCGCGCCCGGCTGGCACGCCGTGGTCGCGAGCAGCGCCGCGGCCGCCGCGGCCCCGAAGGCGTAGGACTTCCAGCGCTTCGGGCTCATGTGGTTCCTGCGGGCAGGCGTGTTCATGGTGTCCCCGTTTCCTTTTCCGATCCGTATGGAGGTCGCACACGCCGGCGGCCGGGCACCCACACTGGGAATCCGCCCTGGGCATCCGCCCGTCCTGGCCGCATGAGGACACGGGTGTCCCTGTGGACGGGCGGGCCGGGGTGTCGGCGCTGCCGAGCGGACGACCTGCTCAGCCGGTGCGACATCCACAGCATGGGATTCCTCGCGGAGCCGGGGCAACAGCTGCCCCCCAACCCGGGACGGTGGAACCATCCCACCCCGGATGACCTGCGGAAACGTGGAAGCCTGGGATGCCTTTCCGGGATGCGAGGACCTCCCGGCCACCCCTCACCCGCGCAGGTCCACCCGCACCGTCAGCAGCGCCGTACCGATCAGCCGTACCGCCGTGCTGTTGCCCCGGGGCAGGGTGTGCAGCCGGGCCACCGGGTCGTCGTCCGGGAGGAGGTGCGCCGTGCCCTCGTGCCAGCGGCCGCGGAGCCGCACCCGCACCCTCGGGTCCGACTGGATGTTGCGTATGTACTGGGACCGTTCCCCGAACTCCGAGACCAGCCAGAAGGCGTCACCGACGCGGCGGCCGCCGAGCGGGGTGCGCCGGGGCAGGCCGGAGACACGGCCGGTGGTCTCCAGGAGCGTCTGGAACGGCATCCGGCGTGCGAGCGGGTTGACGAGGTGCCGCTGGAAGGCGGTCGTGGTGCGGAACCTGAGGTCGGTGAGACGGGCCATGGTCGGTGGGGCTCCTGTCCGGGCTGGTGTGTGGCACAAGGGAGTTGTTTCAATGGTCCCCGATGTCGCGCGACAGGAGCAGGTGGCTGCGGATGCGGGTTGTGACCTGGAACCTCTGGTGGCGGTTCGGGCCCTGGGAAGAACGGCAGAAGGCCATCCTGGCCGTACTGCGCGAACTGCGGCCCGACGTGGTCGGGTTGCAGGAGGTCTGGGAGTGCGGCGGCCAGAACCTCGCCGGATGGCTCGCGGACGAGCTCGGAATGCACTGGACCTGGGCGGCTTCCGATGCCTCGGACCGCTGGCAGCGGCGGATCGGGGACCCCACGGTCGACGTCGGCAACGCCGTGCTGAGCCGCTGGCCGGTGGTGGCGCAGGAGGTGCTGCGGCTGCCCGCCCCCGAGGAGTTGTACGACGGACGGCTCGCCCTTCACGCCCGCCTGGCGACGCCCACCCACGAGGTGCCCTTCTTCACCACCCACCTCACCTCGGCCGTCCACGCCTCGGGCGTACGCCGCGAACAGGTCACCGCCCTCGCGGAGTTCGTCGCCGCGCACCGGGGCGGCACCGACTTCCCCCCGGTCGTCACGGGCGACTTCAACGCCTGGCCGGACTCCGACGAGATCCGGTTGTTCGGGGGATACAAGACGTCCCCCGCGGTTCCCGGACAGGTCTTCCTCGACGCCTGGGAGTACGCCGACCCGACGGCACCCTGGGCCACCTGGGACCCGGCGAACGCCCATGTCGGCCCGCAAAGCCCCGCCGTGCGCATCGACTACGTCCACGTCGGCACGCCCGGCCCCGGCGGCCTCGGGCACGTCCGGTCCGTACGGCGGGCCGGGGACGGGCCGGTCGACGGGGTGTGGCCCTCGGACCACGCGGCCGTCGTGGCCGACCTGTCCCTTCCCCCGGGCGGTCGGGACACGCCCTGAGGTCCTTCAGCAGCGGTTGCTTCTCTTGAGCGCTCGGAGAAGGGCGCCGAAGGCGGCCGGGGTAGTCGAGAGTATGGAGTGGGCGGGGTCGCCGCTTTCGGTCAGGCGGACCGTTTCTGCGGTGGTGGAGACGGCGACGTGGAGACAGGCCTCGCCTTCCTGGCAATGGGACGACTTCTGCCAGGTGGCGGCGATGTGTAGGCAGGCCTCGCCCTGGGCGCAGTAGGACGACTTCTGCCAGGTGGTGGCGGGCATTTCGGGTCCCTTCACAAGTGCTGGGCGATGTCGTGGATGAGGTCCTGTGAGTCCGCATGGCTGAGGGATGCGGACTCCAGGCGGTCGAGAAGCATCCGGTACTGGGCCAGTTGGGCTTCGGAATCGATGAACACCGGCCCATGGGACTGGTCCAGTTGGGCCGTGTCGAGTGCTGGTACGGGGCCGCTCACGAAGTACACCGACTGGCCCGAGCCGGGGTAGGAGCCCGCGTCGAACGGAATGACCCGGATCGACACATGGTCGTGGTCGCTCACCTTGAGCAGATGCTGAAGCTGAGCGCGCGTCACGGCCCGGCCGCCGAACTTCATTCGCAGGGCCGCTTCGTGGATCACCGCTCGGTAGGGGGCGGGGTGGTCCCGGTAGAGCACCGCCTGACGCTTCACTCGGAATGAGACCCGATGCTCGATCTCCGGAGGGGACATCTCCGGGACGGCCTGCCGGCAGATCTCACGTGCGTGGTCGACGGTCTGGAGCAGGCCGGGGATGTGCATGCTGTGTGCGGTGTAGAGACTCGTGCCGTGGTGTTCGATCTCGGCAAGGTCGAGCAGCCTTGACGGCAGGATCTCCCGAAACGTCTCCCACCAGCCTCGCGTCTTGTCCGTCGCCATCTCGACCAAGGCTTCGACGAAAGCCTGATCGGGGCACGAGTACAAGCGGGCCAGGGCTCGGATGCGGTCGGGGCTCACGCCGAACCGCGCCACTTCGACGTTGGAGAGCTGCCCTTGACTCGTCCCGAGGGAACGCGCTGCCTCGGTTGACGTCATGCCCGCGCGCTCGCGCATCTTGCGCAGCTCTGCGGCCAGGCGGATTCGCCGCGCCGTGGGGGCAGGCCGTGCAGTCATGCGAACTCCTCTGGCACGCAAGTTCAGTTGAGTTGTCACTCACACGAGGGAAGTCGGGCGCGATCATCTCGAACTCGCGCAAATTTCATTTGCGGGGGCCCTATCTTCGTAAGCAGGCGCCCCGCCCAGAAGAACCCCGTTCGACGGAGCGGCCAGGTCACTGGGCACCGGAGACGAAGAGTCAACCCCCTCTCGTGATCGGAGACTTCCGATGGCCACCGTATCGCCGCCCTGGGCCTACACCCTCCAACTCCCGCACGATCCCCGTGCCCCCGGTATCGCCCGAGCCACCCTCCGCACCGTCCTCGCCGCCCACGACCTCATCGAACTCGCCCCCACCGCCGAACTCCTGGCCTCCGAACTGCTCACCAACGCCCACCTGCACACCAGCGGTCCGTACGCCCTCCGTGTCCTCTCGACCGAGCCGGACCGGCTGACGGTCGCCGTCTGGGACACCGACCCGAGAGTCCCGCCCGGCTACGGGCAGCCCCATGCTTCCGTGCCCCCGGCGGATGCCGAACACGGCCGCGGCCTGCACCTCGTACGGGCCTGCGCCGACGCGTGGGGTGTGTCCGTGCTGCGTGAGATGGGCGCGTCGAGAGGCGGGAAACTGCTGTGGGCGGAGTGCGGGGGCGGGGCGGCGGCCCGGTGACCGCGCAGGTGTCGCTTTCGCGGCCATGCGTGCGATGTCCGTCCTCCCCGGGCGGCGCCATACTGAGAGGTGCAGCCATGCCCGTTCGTCAGGAGCAGACCATGAGCGCACAGCCTGAGTACGCCGGGGGAACGGCCCCCCTCCCGGAGATCCGGACCGTGGACGATCTGCGCAGGGTGCTCAGCCGCTACGGGTTCCCCGGCGACCGGGAGAGGTTCGAGGACGAGCTGGCAACTGCCATAGGAGCCTCGCCGACCAACGACTTCGAAGGCGCGGCGGCCGTGGTCAGGGCCTACCGTCACAGGGTCCAGATCAGGAATTCCCCGGAGATCATGGCCGCCCTCGAAGACGCGCGTGCGGGAGGCAGTGGTACATGAACGAAATCCCGCTGGAGGAGGCCGAGCCCGCCAAGAAGGCGCTCACCGGCCTCACGGAGGGGGAGCGGGAGGCCGTCCGGGACGCACTGGCGGCCATCGGACGGGACCCGGCGGTCGGCCGCGAGATTCCTGGCTGGCGCCCTCCCTCCGTGGAGTACACGTACACCACACCGCTGGCCCGGGACTCGGCCGAAGCGATCACCGTCGTCTACACGCACACTCCCGGGCTGGGAGTGACCGTCGTGTACTACTTCCGAGATCCTCTGATGGTGGACTGACCAGCACGAATGTCACTCACGGCCGTCGGCTCCGCCAGGCAGTTTCGTCTGGATCACCGGGACGTCGATCCGGGCATGTCGCTGACTGACACTCGGCGGCCGCAGGCAGACCCGCACGCACCGACAGGACCGCGCTGTGGGCGCGGCGAGAGGCGGAAAGCTGCTGTGGGCGGAGTGCGGGGCGGGGCGGGCGCCCGGTGAACCGAAGAGAAGGCGGCATGCCGGTGTCCGGCCGGTAAATGGCAGGGGAATCAAGGTCGCCTGCGTGAACTGAGTGGAATTCCGCTACAACCCCTGCCCGGGGTGCGGTGTCCAAACGCGTGAACCAGAAATAACAGCAGCCCCGCACGTAGGTGCGGGCGCACGACTTGATCACCGATCACCGATCACCGATCGCTGACCGCCGTGACGACGGTGACGGCGAATTCACCGGCGCTTTTCTTCGTCGGGCCTGATCATCACTGATTCCGCGAAGGGTTACTTCCGCATGCGCACGTTAAGGACAATTTCCGCCACCGCCTCTCTCGCCCTCGCCCTCGGCGGAGGCCTGTTCTCGGTGTCCACCGCCCAGGCGGCCACGGCGAGCTCGGCCTCCATCAGCCTCGCCCCCTACCACGTGCTCCGGTACAAGGCCGCCGCCGGGCAGACCAACAACCTGAGAGTCACCGCGAAGAGAGTCGACGTCGGCTCCTTGGACTACTACGAACTCCACGTCACCTTCCGCGACAGGTACGACATCACCATCTCCACGGACGGGTGCCGCTATCCGTCGGCGGCCGACCACAAGGTCGTCGAGTGCACGGTGGTGGTCGGTACGGGCGGCACCCACGACTCGGACTACGAGGCCTACCTCGGTGACGGCAACGACACCGCGACGGTCGCCGACGCGGAGGCCACGATCGACGGCGGCACGGGCAACGACGTCATCAAGGGCGATTCCGGCGCCGCGTTGTACGGGGGCGACGGCAACGACCACCTCGACGGCGGCAACGGCTTCTACGGCGACGGCGCGGACGGCGGCGCGGGCAACGACACGCTCACCAACTGCGAGTTCAAGTGCCAAGGCGGGCCCGGCAACGACAGCCTCACCGGCACTTCCACCGGGCACCAGAACGACTTGTACGGTGACGACGGCAACGACGTCATCCACGCCGGCGCCGGTGCCGACTTCGTCTACGGCGGCAGGGGCAACGACAAGCTGTACGGCGACAGCGGCAACGACACGATCTACGGCAACACCGGGAACGACCTGCTGCACGGCGGCACGGGCACGGACAAGCTCTCCGGCGGCGCCGGCACCGACAAGGTCTACCAGAACTAGAAACAAGAGCCAGGGCCAGGACCAGGGTCAGGGCCAGAACTGGAGCCGGCCCCAGATCAACGAGAACTCAGGGCCCCCAGGGGCGGGCGTGAGGGAGCACGGTCTCCCTCACGCTCTCTCCCTCACGCTCCCCTTGGGCTACGACCCCAGGAAGACCGGGTTCGTGAACGCCGCCAGCGCCCCCGGCACCGGCCCCGCCGCCGTCTCGTGGCGCAGCTCCGCGCGGACGTATGCCGCGTAGGACGCCGTCGTACGCCACTCCACCGTGCCGGATCCCGCGACCGGCAGCGGGTCGCTGGTGAACAGCGTGCCCTGGTCGGTGACGAAGCGGACCGTGCAGCGCGGGGCGCCGGTGACCTCCAGGCGGACGGTGACCGGGGTGTCCGGAGCGACCCTCAACCGCTCCCCGATGCCCGCGTGTTCGCCCTTCGCGCCGGACGCGGTGAAGGCGAGGGAGACCAGCTTGGACTCGGCGACATAGGAGCGGCCCGCGCGGATGCCCTCCTGGATGGCCTCGCGGGTCAGGTCGTCGGCGAGGACGACCGTCTGCGGGCTGCCGACCGGGTCGGGGGAGCGGTGCGCGTCGCTGTTGCCCATCGCCGGGAGCCAGTCGTGTCCCCCGCGCACGGAGGCGACCAGCATGCTGTCCCAGTCGGCGAGGGCGACCTCGTCGTCGGGGGTGTACGGGCCGTTCCACACCTCGACCGCGTCCGCCTCGCCGAAGCCGAACTTCCAGCCGCAGCCGACACAGGTGGCGTGCGGGTGCGCGGGCACCACGAGCCCGCCGGCCCCGCGGATCCGGCGCGCGAACCGGCCGAACCGGTTGTCACGGGCCCGGTAGCGCCAGTCGACGAAGGTCCCGGGCTCCGTGCCGAGCGCCAGCACGTGCCCGTTTCGGGTGGTGACCTCCTCGCCCAGCATGATCAGCAGATCGTCGCCCGCCTGGTCCGCCCAGTGCGGATGCGCGGCGTGCGTGTTGTGGTCCGAGGAATTGATGAAGTCCAGGCCCGCCGCCCGCGCCAGCGCCGCGATCTCCGCGGGGGTGCGCCGGCCGTCCGAGTACCAGGAGTGCAGATGGCAGTCGCCCCGGTACCAGGCACGGCCGCGGCCCTTGGCACGCGAGGGCGGGTACACCGGTTCCGGAGCCGGAGCGGGCTTCCCGTACGTGAGGGTGATCGTGACCTCGTACGCCAGTCCCTGCGGCGCCACCGTGTACGGGCCGAGCGCGATGTGCCAGGTGCCGGGGCGGACCGGCCCGGGGATGTAGCCGGGGGTCGCGTCGTCCGAGCGGATGAAGAACTCCGTGCGCGCGCCGCCCGACCAGCCCCGGAAACCCCGGCCGCCCAGCTCCGTGCCGTGCTCGTCGAAGATGCCGATGTCGAGGGCGTTGCCCGCCGTGCCGGCCGGGACGGACGGCCTCTCATAGGTGTAGGAGACCTTGATCTCCGCGACCCCGGCCGGTACTTCGACCGGGAGATACACGAAGTCGGGGGAGCCGGTGGGGAGGGTGCCGCGCACCGTCCGGGTCTCCTGGTCGTCCGCCGCTTCCGCGTGCGCGCCGCTGGGGAAGGTCACGCTTCCCAACGTAAGCGCGGCCGCCGCTCCCGTCACGAACAGCGCGCGTCTGCCGATGCCGTGGTCGTCCTCGCACATACTGCTGCTCCCCTGGGGCCGGGTGTGACAGTGACATGAGTGATGCGAAGTGCCACGGACCACTGTGCGAGCGGGCGGTGAACGCGGGTGCACACCGGGGGAATCGACGTCTTGCGGGGAGACCGACAGATGACGCGCGCCCCGAATCGGGCACGCCCGCCGATACCTGATCACCTCGACCGTATGCTCGAAGGATGACGACCTCCGCTACGGGCACGACTCCCGGATCCGGGCCGACGGCGAACTCCATGCGACGAGCGCTCAGGCGCGCCCGGGACGGCGTCGCGCTCGACGTGACCGAGGCCGCGGTGCTGCTCCAGGCGCGCGGCACGGACCTGGACGACCTGGCCGCCTCCGCCGCGCGGGTCCGGGACGCCGGCCTGGAGGCGGTCGGCCGGCCCGGTGTCATCACGTACTCCAAGAGCGTCTTCATCCCGCTGACCCGGCTGTGCCGGGACAAGTGCCACTACTGCACCTTCGTCACCGTCCCCGGCAAGCTGCGCCGGGCCGGCCACGGGATGTTCATGTCCCCGGACGAGGTCCTCGACATCGCCCGCCGGGGCGCCGGACTCGGCTGCAAGGAAGCGCTGATCACCCTCGGCGACAAGCCCGAGGACCGCTGGCCCGAGGCCCGCGAATGGCTGGACGCGCACGGCTACGACGACACGATCGCCTACGTACGGGCCATCTCGATCCGCATCCTGGAGGAGACGGGCCTGCTGCCGCACCTCAACCCGGGTGTGATGTCGTGGACCGACTTCCAGCGGCTCAAGCCCGTCGCGCCGTCGATGGGCATGATGCTGGAGACCACCGCGACCCGGCTGTGGTCCGAGCCCGGCGGCCCGCACCACGGCTCCCCGGACAAGGAGCCCGCCGTCCGGCTGCGGGTCCTGGAGGACGCGGGCCGCTCCTCCGTCCCCTTCACCAGCGGGCTGCTGATCGGCATCGGCGAGACCTACGAGGAGCGCGCCGACTCCCTGTTCGCGCTGCGCCGCGTCTCCCGGTCCCACCACGGCATCCAGGAACTGATCATCCAGAACTTCCGCGCCAAGCCGGACACCGCGATGCGCGGCATGCCGGACGCGGAGCTGGACGAGCTGATCGCCACCGTCGCCGTCGCCCGGCACATCATGGGCCCGGCCGCCTGCCTCCAGGCCCCGCCCAACCTGGTCGACAGCGAGTACGGGCGGCTCATCGGCGCCGGGATCGACGACTGGGGCGGGGTCTCGCCGCTGACCATCGACCACGTCAACCCGGAGCGCCCCTGGCCGCAGATCGAGCTGCTGCGCGAGCGGTCGGCCGACGCGGGCTTCGAACTCCGCGAACGGCTTTGTGTCTACCCGGAGTTCGTGCAGCGCGGCGAGCCCTGGCTGGACCCCCGCCTGCTGCCCCACGTACGGGCCCTGGCGGACCCTGAGACGGGCCTAGCGCTTCCGGACGCGGTCGTGGAGGGCCACCCGTGGCAGGAGCCCGAGGAGGCCTTCACGTCCTCGGGGCGCACCGATCTGCACCACACCATCGACACCGAGGGCCGCACCGGTGACCGCCGCGACGACTTCGACACCGTGTACGGCGACTGGGAGGCGCTGCGGGAGGCCGCGGCCCCCGGTATGGTGCCGTCCCGCATCGACACCGACGTACGCGCCGCGCTCGCGACCGCGGCCGACGACCCGACGAAGCTGACCGACGACGAGGCCCTCGCGCTGCTGCACGCCGACGGCCCGGCGCTGGACGCCCTGTGCCGGATCGCCGACGACGTGCGCAGGGCGGCGGTCGGCGACGACGTCACGTACATCGTCACCCGCAACATCAACTTCACCAACGTCTGCTACACCGGCTGCCGCTTCTGCGCCTTCGCCCAGCGCCGCACGGACGCCGACGCCTACACGCTCTCCCTGGACCAGGTCGCGGACCGTGCCGCCCAGGCCTGGGACCTCGGCGCGGTCGAGGTGTGCATGCAGGGCGGCATCCACCCGGACCTGCCCGGCACCGCCTACTTCGACATCGCGAAGGCCGTCAAGGAACGCGTCCCCGGCATGCACGTCCACGCCTTCTCCCCGATGGAGGTGGTGAACGGCGCCACCCGCACCGGCCTGTCCATCCGCGAATGGCTGACGGCGGCCAAGGAAGCGGGCCTGGACACCATCCCCGGCACGGCCGCGGAGATCCTGGACGACGAGGTCCGCTGGGTCCTGACGAAGGGCAAACTGCCCGCGGCGACCTGGATCGAAGTGGTCACCACGGCCCACGAACTCGGCATCCGCTCGTCCTCCACCATGATGTACGGCCATGTCGACCAGCCCCGGCACTGGCTCGGCCACTTCCGCACGCTCTCCCGTATCCAGCAGCAGACGGGCGGCTTCACGGAGTTCGTGACCCTCCCCTTCATCCACACCAACGCCCCCGTCTACCTGGCCGGCATCGCCCGCCCCGGCCCGACGACCCGTGACAACCGCGCGGTCATGGCGATGGCCCGCCTCCTGCTGCACCCGCACATCCCCAACATCCAGACCAGCTGGGTCAAACTGGGCACCGAGGGTGCGGCCGAGATGCTCCGATCCGGCGCCAACGACCTGGGCGGCACCCTGATGGAGGAGACCATCTCCCGTATGGCGGGCTCCAGTTACGGCTCCTACAAGTCGGTCAAGGAACTGGTCGCGGTGGCCGAGGCGGCGGGCCGCCCCGCCAGGCCCCGCACCACCCTCTACGGCGAGGTCCCCCAGGAACGGCAGCGCGCGGCGGCGGCCTCGGACGGCCATCTGCCGGACCTGCTGCCGGTGCTCGACTGAGGGAAGAGGATCAGGATCGGCCGAGACCCGACTGTCCGAAGGGGCCCGTCGGGCGCTCGGTCTGCCGTCGGGTGGGGCGACGTGCCGGCACCACGCGTGGGCCTACATCGCGGCTGACGGGATGTCATACCAGCGTGCGGGGAGCCGCCTTGTGTGTTCTGACGGGCAACTCCCCATGACTGAACGGCTTTTGGGCAGCGAGATGCGCCCCCGGTCGAGTGATGCGTACCGCTGCCTCGTATAAAGAGTCAGTAAAGAGTCAGTTCTGGGGGAGGCCGCTTCCTGTCTGCCCTCTGCGGCCCGCCCGGCGTGCGGTCCGTAGGTGGAGGTGGGCGGCAAGTTCCCCTCGCTCTACGCCACTTGAAAGGATCCATTGTGCGCAAGAAGCTTTTGAACCGTCGTGCCGTCCTCATGGCGGCCGGTGCCGCGGCCGGCGTCGCGACCGGCCTGGTAGCCGTTCCGGCGATCGGTGCGACAACCCCCGCCACGACGACTTCGGGTGCGCGTACGGTCCGTGTGCCGCGTACGCGTGCGAAGTCCGTCACCGGTGCCGCCGCGCGGACCGTACAGGCCGAATTCCCCGTGGAGCACGTCGGTGTCAGCTGGACCGGGCCCAGGCGGGGCGCGAGCATCCGGCTGATAGGCCAGGACGGCAGCCGTGGCGCGTGGACGGCGCTGCAGCCGGTCTGCGGGGCCGGTGCCGACGGGGATGCCGGGGACCCGGCGAAGAGCGTGAGCGCGCTGGTGCCGGCCGGCGGGGCCGCCGGGTACGAGCTGCGGCTGCCGGACGGTGCGACCGACGTACGTTCCACCGCCCTCGACACGGTCAACGGGCCGTCCGCGAAGGTCGCCACGGCCGCCGCGACTGTGGGGCGGATCGCGGACGTCGAGTACATCACCCGAGCCGGGTGGGGCGCCGACGAGTCCCTCCGCTTCAAGGCGGACGGTACCGAGAACTCGCCGCAGGCCTACTATCCGGCCCAGGTGATGACCGTGCACCACACGGCGGGCGTCAACGGCGACCCCGACCCGGCGGCCACCATCCGGTCGTACTACTACCTCCACGCGATCACCAACGACTGGGGCGACATCGGCTACCACTACCTGATCGACGAGGCCGGCCTCGTCTACGAGGGCCGTTACTCGGGCACGGACGGCATCCCCGCCCATGACGCCGACGGGAAGATGGTGACCGCCTTCCACACCTCCGGCAACAACTCGGGCAACCTCGGCATCGCCCTGCTCTGCAACTCGAACGAACAGCCCCCGACGGCCGCGGCCCGCCAGTCGCTCGTCCGGCTGCTGGGTGCGCTGTCCACGTACCACGGCTTCGACCCCGAGGCCGCCGTCACCTTCGTCAACCCGGTCAACGGCGTCAGCAAGAACGTCCAGATGATCAACGGCCACCGTGACTGGCTCTCCACCGAGTGCCCTGGCACCACGCTGTACGGCGACCTTCCCGCCCTGCGCACGGACGCCGCGGCGGAGCTGTCCCGCTGAATCACCGGCATCGCTTCGGCGTTGACGGGGCCCCGCCCTCTCGGCGCCCCGCCGGAACCCCGGGTTCCGGCGGGGCGTCCGTGCATCGGCCGCCCTCACCGCCGTTCGCCCGGAGGTGGGTTGGGCCACACTGGGGATGCCGGTTCGGGCGGGCCGGTGGTGTGGTGGAGGAGGGAAGAGGCGCATGGTGCGGGGGCAGCCGTCGATGCAGGAGCTGATCGAGGGGCGGAGGCGCCACGGGTTCGTCGGGCGCGGGGCCGAACGGGCCACGTTCCGCGCCAACTTCGACCTGCCTCCCGAGGACGAGCGGCACCGGTTCCTGTTCCACGTGCACGGCAACGCGGGCGTCGGCAAGACGTTCCTGGTCCGCGAGATGGAACAACTGGCGCGTGAGCGCGGCGCGCTGACGGCCTACGTCGACGAGAGCGTCGGCAGCCTGCCCGAGGCCATGGCGGCGCTGAGCCGCCGGTTCGCCGCGCAGGGGCACCGGTTCAAGGAACTGGACCGCCTGCTGGCCGCGTACCACGAGCGGCGGCACGAGGCGGAGGCCGCCCTCCTCGCCCCGCACGAGCCCGAGCGGCCCGGCCCCTCGGCGGGCAGCCTGACGGTGGCACGGGTCGGACTGGTGGGGCTGGGCATGGTGCCCGGGGTCGGCGCCTTCGCCGGAGTCCTGGATCCCGCCCAACTGGCCCAGGGTGCAGACCGATTGAGGGCGGGACTCGGGGCGCGCCTGCGCAACGAGGAGGACGAGCGGCTGGTCCTGTCACCGCACGCCGTGCTCACCCCGGTCCTCGTCAGGGAGCTCTCCGAGGCGGCGTCGGCCGCACCGTGGATCGTCCTGTTCTTCGACACCTACGAGCGGACGGGACCGTTCCTCGACGCCTGGCTCCACGCGGTGATGGCGACCCGGGAGCACGGCCTGCTGCCCGCCACCGTCGTCGTGGTGACCGCGGGGCAGCGCCCCTTCGACACCTCCCGCTGGGGCGGCTTCACCGACTTCGTCACCGACCTGCCCCTCGGCCCCTTCACGGAGACCGAGACGCGCGGCCTCCTCGCGGACAAGGGGGTCGTGGCGGAGCCCGTGGTCGAGGAGGTGCTGCGCCTGACGGGCGGACTGCCCCTGCTGGTCTCGACGCTGGCCGAGCAGCGCCCCGCCGACCCCGACGACATCGGCGACCCCTCGGCCACCGCCGTCGAACGCTTCCTGAAGTGGGAACCGGACCCGGTCCGCCGGGCGGTGGCCCTGGCCTGCGCCCTTCCCCGGAGCCTCGACCTGGATGTGTTCCGGGCCGCCGTGGAGTGCCCCGACGACGACGCCGACGCGTTGTTCGGCTGGCTGCGCGGACTGCCGTTCGTGGACGGCCGCGGCGACCGGGTCCGGTACCACGGCCTGGTCCGCGAGCCGATGCTCCGGCTGCAGCGGCGCCATTCCCCACGCGGCTGGACCGAGCGCCACGAGAGGCTCGCGGAGGTCTTCGGCCACTGGAGCGACGAGGCGGGGACCGGACTGTTCGATCCCGACGAGCTGTGGAAACACGAGCCGTGGCGACGGCTGCGGCTGGAGGCGTCGTACCACCGGCTGTGCGCCCGGCCGCGCGCGGCGCTGGGTGACGCGCTGAGCGACGTGGTCGAGGCCTGCGGGACCGGTCAGGTGGCCGGACGCAACTGGGCCAGGATGATCGAGGAGGCCGGAGACGCGGCGGGCGACCCGGCCCTGCGCGACCTGGGCCGGGGACTGGCCGAGGCACTGGCGGACGACGAGGACGGGGTGGCCGCGGCGATGGACCTGCTGCTGGCCCGCTCCGCGCTGCACGGCGCCGGCCGCGCACTGGCCCACGGGGTGCGGGCCAGGGAACTGCGCAACGCCGGGGAGTACGAGCGGGCCCTGGCCGAGTACGAGCGGGCCGTCGAGATCGATCCGGACGAGGCGCGGGTGCACTACGGCCGTGGCTTCACCCACCAGTTGCGGGGCGACTTCACCGCGGCGCTGGCCGCCTTCGACCGCGCGGACGAACTGCGGCCGGGCACGGGGTGGATCATCGCGGAGCGGGCGGAGACACACCGCCTGGCGGGCCGCTTCGAGGAGGCGGTGGCCGACTTCGACCGGGCCGTCGCCCTCGACCCGACGGACGCCGACTCACTGGCTTCCCGAGCGGTGTGCCGGCATGCCCTCGATCAGTGCGAGGCGGCGCGCGCCGACTTCGACCGTGCGCTGGGCATGGACGGGACCCACCTCTGGGCGCTCGTCCGCAGGGCGCGGCTGCACCGTGACATGGACGCATGGGACAAGGCGTTCGCCGATCTGGACCGGGCCGCCCGCCTGGAGCCGGACTCCGCCTGGGTCGCGTCGGAACGGGGTGACACCTACCGGCTCGCCGGCCGTTTCGAGGAGGCCGTCGCCGAACTCGGCCGGGCCGTCGGCCTCAGGGCCGACTACGCCTCGCCCCTGGCGGGCCGCGGAGTGTCGCACCACGAGCTGGGCGACAGCGCGCGGGCCCTGGCCGATCTCGACCGCGCCGTCGCGCTGGAGCCGGACTACTCCTGGGCCCTGGTGATGCGGGCCCGGGTGAGGTGGGGTCTTGAGGACCTGTCCGGCGCGAACGAGGATCTGCGGCGCGCGCTCGCGGCGAGTCCGGACGCCGACTGGATCGAGGTCGAACTGGGCAACGCACTCCGGATCGAGGAGAGGCACCAGGAGGCGATCACCGTTTTCCGGCACGTCCTCGACCGGGACCCCGGCAACACCTCGGCGCTCGGCTGCCTGGGAGCGACCTACCGTGACCTGAAGGACTACGAGAAGGCGCTGACCTGCCTCGACCGGGCCCTGGCCGACGGCCCGGACTACGCGTTCGCCTACGAGAAGCGGGCCCAGGTGTTCCTGGCGACCGGACGGACCGAGCGGGCCCTCGCCGACTGGGAACGGCTGATCGCCCTGGGCTCGGACGGGGACAAGGCGCGCTGCAGGATCGTGGAGACGCTGATCCACTGCGGCCGGCGGGACGAGGCGATGGCCCGGCTGTCCGAGGCGGGCCCTGAGCCGGGTCCGGACGACCCGCTCGACCTCGACTACGTGCGCGTCGAGGTCCTCCGGCACACCGGGGAGTGGGCGCGGGCCCGGCACCTCGCGGAACGGCTCCGTGCCGAGGAACCGGTGCCGGGCACGTTCCAGCTGGCGATGACCGAGGCGCGGTCCCGGGGCAGGACGGCCGCGGAACCCTGGTGGCGTGAGCTGGAACGGCTCCTGGACACGGACGCCCCGGACGAGCTGACCCGCCGGTCGGGCCGGTGCATCATCGGCTGGGCTCTCGGGGACTGGGCCGACGCCGACCGGGGGCTGGCCGAGGTCCTGGCCATGGAACCCGAATGGGACGATCTGGCCGAGCTCGCGGACATCCTCAGCGAGCTCCTCGCCGGCCCCGGTGCCGATCCCTCCCGTCTCACCCCGCGCCTCACGGCGGTCACCGCGGCCCGCGACGCGGTCCGGGCGCGCTACACGGACTGACGGCGCGGCCCGAAGCCCGCGCCTTCTCCCGCCGACCAACCGGACCCGATCGGCTTTCTCCTGAAGACCGGCCGGACCGATCGGCTTTCTCTCGAGGGCCGACCGGACCCGATCATTCGGGGACGCCGGAAGCACATCCCCTTTCTGGATCCGGGGCCTCAGCCGACCGTTCCCGTTCGATTACAGTGCTGCCCTGTCGGACGTGCGTACGGACAGTGCCTCAGGAGGTCTCGGTGGGTGCGACAGCCGTCTGGGGCCGCGGGGAGCAGCAGGACTTCCGGAGCCGGGTCCGCGGGACGCTTCTGGGCACGGCCGTCGGCGACGCGCTGGGCGCCCCGGTCGACGGGCTCTCGCTGGAGAGGATCCGGGAGACCCACGGCGCGGAGGGCCTCGTCGGGCCGGCCCCCGCGTACGGGCGGCGCGGCGCCGTCACCCACCTCACCCAGCTCGCCCTGTTCGGCGTCGACGGGCTCATCCGCGCCCAGGTGCGCCGCGACACCGGTGCCTGGCATCCGCCCTCCGACGTGCACCGCGCCTACCGCCGCTGGGCGGCCACCCAGAGCGACTGGGGGCCCGACGAACGCCGCAAGGACGACGGCTGGCTGGCCCGCGAGGAGTGGCTCTACGCCCGCCGCGACCCCGCCACGGCCTGTCTGCTCGGCCTCGCCGACGACATCATGGGGACGCTGGACGCGCCCAAGAACCCCGGCGAGCGGGGTCCCGGGGCCGCCGCCCGTTCCGCGCCCTTCGGGCTGCTCGTCGGCTGGGAGCCGCAGCTCGTGATGCAGCTCGCCGTCGAGTGCGCCGCCCAGACGCACGGCCACCCCTCGGCGTACCTGACGGCGGGCGCGTACGCCGTGATCGTGCACGCGCTCGCCCGCGGCGAGAACCCCGACGCGGCCGTGCAGCAGGCCCTCGCGCTGCTCGCGGCCCGGCCCGGGCACCAGCCGGTCGCCGCCGCGCTCCAGCACGCCCTGGGCGCCGTACGGCAGGGCATGCCCTCACCCGAGCGGGTCCAGGAGCTCGCCGTGAGCGGCATCGCCGAGGGGCCGCTGGCCGCCGCGGTGTACTGCGTGCTCGTCGGTGAGGACGTCCGGCACGGTCTGTGCCTCTCGGTGAACCACGGCGGGCCCTCCGCCGTCACCGGCGCCCTCGCGGGAGGTCTGCTGGGCGCCCTGCACGGCGAGACGGCCCTCCCGCCGGCCTGGCTGGCCGAACTGGAGGGCCGTCCCACGGTGCTGGTCCTCGCGGACGACTTCGCGATGGAGATGACCCAGGGGCCCGCGCTGCACGGGCCCGCCGGATCGTCCCCGGGCTGGCTCGCCCGCTACCCCCGCGCCTGAACCGGGAACGCGACGGGCCCGGTTCCGGTCGGGGCGCTAGTCCTTCACGGGCGTGCCCACCACCCCGTCCGGCGCACCCGCCGGTGCCGGGACCGCCGCGGCGGCCGATCCGCCGTCGTCCGTGTTGATGATCTCGATGAGGGCGTCCCGCTCCGGGGTGTCCTCGGGCTTCAGGAAGCCGATGAGGATGTACAGGACGAGCGAGATCGCCATCGGCACGGAGACCTGGTACTCCAGCTTCACGTCCGTGCGCTGGGAGAAGTCCAGGTTGTAGTTGACGAAGAAGAAGGCGAGCAGACCGCAGGCCCAGCTGGTCAGCGCCGCCGTCGGGCCGGACTTACGGAACGGCCGCAGCAGACCCAGGATGAACGGGATCGCGATCGGTCCCATGAGCCCCGCCACCCACTTGATGACGACCGTGATGATGTCCTTGAACGTGGGGGAGTTGACCTGGGTGGCCACCGCCATGGAGAAGCCGAGGAAGGCGACGGTGGTGACGCGGCCCGCGATGAGCCCGGCACGGGTGTCCCAGGCGCGCGCGGTCTTGGAGAGCACCGGCGCCACGTCCCGGGTGAACACGGCCGCGATGGCGTTCGCGTCCGAGGAGCACATGGCCATGGTGTGCGAGAAGAACCCGACCACGACCAGGCCCAGCAGCCCGTGCGGCAGCAGCTGGTCGGCCATCAGGCCGTACGCGTCCGAGCCGTCCGGCTTCTGCGCCGTGACGAGCAGCGGCGAGAGCCACATGGGGATGAACAGGATGACCGGCCACACGAACCAGAGCCCGGCGGACAGGAACGCGGAGCGCGTGGCCTGCTTGGCGCTGCCCGTGGCCATGTAGCGCTGGGCCTGGTTCCACATGCCGCCGTTGTACTCGAACAGCTTGATGAACAGGTACGCGATGAAGAACACCGTCAGGTACGGGCCCGCGAACCCGTTCGCGTGACCGTGCAGCTTCGGTGAGTCCAGCGCCTTGGAGAGACCGCCCTGGTCGGAGATCTTGTTCAGCGCGATGACCAGCATCGCCAGACCGGCCATCAACTGGATGATGAACTGGCCGAGTTCGGTCAGCGCGTCGGCCCACAGCCCGCCGATCGTGCAGTACACGGCCGTGATGCCGCCGGTGATGACGATGCCCTGGGTGAGCGTGACGCCGGTGAAGACGCTGAGCAGGGTGGCGATGGCCGCCCACTTCGCGCCGACGTCCACGATCTTCAGCAGGATGCCGGACCAGGCCAGCGCCTGCTGCGTCGGCACGTTGTAGCGGTCCTTGAGGTATTCGAGCGGTGAGGCGACGTGCAGCCGTGAGCGCAGCCGGTTGAGCCGGGGCGCGAAGGCCTTGGCGCCGATGGCCACGCCGATGGCGATGGGCAGCGCCCAGGTGACGTACGAGGTGATGCCGTAGGTGTACGCGATGCCGGCGTAGCCGGTGAACATCACCGCGCTGTAGCCCGACATGTGGTGCGAGATGCCGGACAGCCACCACGGCATCTTGCCGCCCGCGGTGAAGAAGTCGCTGACATCGTCCACACGCTTGTGGGACCAGACACCGATCGCGGTCATCACGCCGAAGTACGCGACCAGGACGGCCCAGTCGAGACCGTTCATGTGCCCCCTCCAGGGGTCCGCCTTGTGAACTTGCAGATACCGGACGGCACTTCGCCAGTACGCGTGGTTCCCCCCTGCTCGGGGGAGGGCGGCGCCCCCGTGCGGGAGCGGGGACTTCGGGGATTGAACCGCTGGTCCGACCGGCCGGTCAAGACCTCGCGCGGTCACAGATATGAACACAGATCAGAAAGCAGAACGATTTTGCCTCTACTTTACCCACCGGGCTGTTGTCGTGCTCGTGACGTGGACCACACCATGAGCGGGCACTTCGTCAGACCACAGCAGCAATGACACGTCGGCAGCCGTACGGGATGCGGGTCCCGTGCGCCTGCGAGAGGAGCCGCCTGCCGGATCGACTACCGCATGAGTTCGCCCGCGTTCACGAGCAGGGACTGGCCCGTGATCGCCCGGGCCCGGTCGGACGCCAGGAACACCGCGGCGTCGGCGACGTCCCCGTCCGTGGCCAGCTCGGGCAGGGCCATCCGCTCGGTGAGCCGCTTCAGGACGTCCGCCTCGGGCACCTGCTCGGTGTACGCCGTGAACTGCACGTACGCCTCGACCGGAGGGCCCCACATCCAGCCGGGCAGCACGGTGTTGACCCGTATCCGGTGCGGGCCGAGCTCCCGCGCCAGGGAGTACATCGCGCTCGTCAGCGCGCCCTTCGAGGCCGCGTACGCCGCCTGTCGCACCTGGCTCGGCGCGGCGACCGACGACTGCGTCCCGATGACGACGACGGAGCCGCCGCGCTCCTTCAGCGCGGGGAGGCAGGCGCGGGTCATCCGCAGCGTGCCGAGCAGGTTCACATCGATGACCGACTGCCAGGTCGCGAAGTCGGCGTCCTCCAGGCCGCCGAAGTAGCTGTCCCAGGCGGCGACATGGACCACCGCGTCGATCCGCCCGAAGCGTTCGGCCGCGAGCGCCGCGAGCGCGTCGCACTGCCCCTCGTCGGTGATGTCCGTCGCGCGGAACGCCGTGTGCGTGCCGTCCGGGTCCAGTTCGGCCGCCGCCTTGGCGAGATTCGCCTCCGTGCGCGCCCCGAGGACGGCGTTGCCGCCGTCGCGCACCACGGCCGCCGCGACCTGATGACCGAGCCCGGCTCCGACACCCGACACGACGACCGTCCTGCCCGCGAGCAGTGACATGTGAGGCCTCCCTCGTCTCGTGGCCCGGTCCGCCCGAGGCGCGCCCGTCCGGCGCACCGGCCCCGACGCGACTCTGGCGCATTGTCTGACGGGCCGTCAGAGTATGGGCGTCCGGCGGAGGAAGGAAGTCCCGCGCACGTTCCACCGAGGAAGGGGACCGTCAATGTCTGAGGAGACCCGCAGCGAGACCTACGCGGAGCTGGCCGCCCTCGGCCCGTACGGCGTCCACCCGGGCCACGCCCTGATCACCATGGTCGAACCGCACCCGGGCCACGAGTACGCCTACAACCGCTGGTACGAGGACGATCACTACTACGCGGGCGCGATGGCCATGCCCTGGATGTACGCCGGACGCCGCTGGGTGGCCACCCGTGACCTCCAGCTGCTGCGCTACCCGGAGAAGTCGGCGGTCGCCCAGCCGGTCACCGCCGGCTGCTACATCTCCACGTACTGGGTCACCGACGGCCGCTACGACGACCACATGAAGTGGACCGTCGGCATCAACAGGCGGCTGAACCGCGACGGCCGCGTCTACCAGGACCGCACGCACGTCTTCACGGCCTTCCAGGACCACGAGGCCACCGTCTACCGTGACGGCGCCGCGGGTCCCCGCGACTTCCACGCCCTCGACCACCCCTACGCCGGTCTCGTGGTCGAGGTCGTCGACGCCGAATCCGCCGACCGGCGAGCCGAGTTGCTGGAGTGGCTGCGCTCCCGCCATCTCCCCGGGCGGCTGGCGGGCTCACCCGCCGCCCTCGTCACCGTGTTCCGGCCGACCCCGCTCCCCGGCGACCGCATGACCTACGTCAAGCAGGTCGAGGGCGTGGACACCCGGCTCACCCTGCTGTGGTTCCTCCAGGCGGATCCGCGCGACTGCTGGGAGGCGCACTTCACGGGCCTGGACGAGGCCGTGGCCGAATCGGGCCTGGGGCGTGTGGAGCTGGTGGCCCCCTTCATCCCCACGGTGCCGGGAACCGACACCTACGTGGACCGCCTGCGCTAGAAGGGCGCCCTACGGCGAGTGGGCCCAAGGGGCGCGTCGGTGTCGAGAAGCCGAGCGCGCGGCGGCCCCATGAAGGAGGGGGCGAGCACAGCACGGCTTCTCGACACCGGCTTCAGCGCCCCGGAGACGAACCGAGCCCCCGAAAAAAAGGGGCCGAGCCCCCTCGGCCAGGACGGCGGGCCGGTCGAGAGGGCTCTGTCGGTGGAGCGTATGAAGGTGTCCCGTCCATGTGGGTCAGACGAGGCTGGACGCTCCGCGGCTCACCTCGGTGACGAAGGCGTTCCAGGCAGCCGCGGGAAAGGCGAGCGTGGGGCCGGCGGGAACCTTGGAGTCCCGGACGGCCATCGCCGACAGGACAGGGGATTTGACCTCGACGCAGGCGCCGTTGCCGGTGGAGTAGGAAGACTTGGTCCAGGTGTCGAGGGCGCCCTGCTGAATTGCCATGATCGCTCCAGAAAGCTGTCGTTCGTCGATGAGTTGCCGCCACGAAGCCATTGGCGCAGTGCCACCGGACCGTGGATCCGTCAGGAGCCCCGCGGTCCGGATTGCGCCAACGTTGTTGCTCGATGGCGTGATCGACGCTACTCGCCAACATCGGCTGGCGAAGCGACTATTCACTCGACTGGATGGCATATTCCATGGGGGTCTTCCCCGTTGGGGCGGCGACAGTGTAGGGTCCGGCCGCTCATCGCACGGGGACGCCCGTCGAGGCCGCCCCCGTGCCGATCAGCGCGCGTAATCCTTCGCGATGTCCGCGATGAACTGGCGCGACTGCTCCACGTTCAGGGCCTGGGCCCGCAGGTGCTCGTACATCACGCTGTACTTCTGGACGTCGTTCGCCTTCTCCAGGTACAGGTCGCTGGTCACGCCCTCGATGTAGACGACGCTGGAGTCGGCCGCGTCGGGGAACTCCAGGATCGCGTACTGGCCGTTGAGGCCCGGGTGCGCGCCCATGTCGAAGGGGATCACCTGCACGGTGACGTGCGGAAGCTGGGACTGCTCGACGAGGTATTCGAGCTGCTCGCGCATCAGCGAGCGGTTGCCGACGGCGCGGCGCAGGGCGGACTCGTCGAGGACGGTCCACAGGCGCAGCGGGTTGTCGGGGGCGGAGATTCGTTCCTGCCGCTTCAGCCGCACCTGGACGCGCTTGTCGATGTCGACGGGCGCGGTCTCCGGCAGCGCCCCCGCGATCAGCGCCTCGGCGTACTGCCGGGTCTGCAACAGGCCCGGGACGACCTGGGGGTCGTACACGCGCAGGCTCGCGGCGTCGGTCTCCAGACCGATGTAGACGCTGTACGGGATATCGCCGAAGGAGTGCCACCAGCCCTGCTGACGCGAATCCTTGGCCATCTGCATCAGCGAGTCGACGATCCGGTGGTCCTCGACCTCGTAGACCCCGCACAGATCGCGGACATCGCGCTGGCTGATACTGCGCCGGCCGTTCTCCAGCCGGCTGATCTTCGACTGTGACACCAGCAGGCGCTCGGCGACCTCTTCGGCCGTCATGCCCTTGAGTTCGCGGAGCCGCCGAAGCTCCTGCCCCAGCCGGCGCCGCCGGACGGTGGGATTGACACTTGACGCCACGGGACGTGCACCTCCGGCTGCGGGCCTGTACTTTGCGTATCTGCTGTTGAGCAGATTGCCACCAAGGTGCTTTCTACCGCTGGGAAACGGCGTATATGCGCCTGGTGGGCGCAAGTTCGCAGATTCGCCGTGTATACACGGCCGTACGCCGTCGTCATCACCGCGGTTGTCGTCATCACCGCCGTCACCGCTGTGGCCGCCGTCGCTGTCGGCGCGGACCCCGCGAACTCCCCTGAGACATACGGGAGATCGCCGCCGACGCGTGATCGTGCCCGGCCTGCCGCCCGGGTGCGCCCGGCCCCACGGGGACGGGATGCTCCTCGATGCGGTCGCGCGGGGTGGCCGGGGCCGTGTCGTCGTCCGGACGTACGGTTTCGGCCACCCCGCGCGAGCCTGCGGCTCCCGAACCGGATCATGGGGACTGCGGTGCGGCGCTGGTGTCTTGCGGCGGTGCTGGCTGTACTGGCGGTGCGGGTGCTGCGTGGTGCGGGTACTGCCGACGGCGCGTGACACGGGCCGCGTGGGCCCGCGGCTCAGTGCGCCACGGCGCGCGCCATCGAACCATGGCGCGGTTGCATCGGAACACCGCGTGCGGTCTCCGGTGCGGACCTGACGCCGGCGGTGGCCGGGCGGCCTGCCGGTGCCGGGCTGCGGCGCGGCTGTGCCGCCACACCGCTCTGAACGTCCATCACGGCGTGCGCCACGAGGCCGCCCATGGGGTCGTGCCTGATCAGGTCCCGCAGCCGGGAGCGGGACGAACGTCCCTCGTTCCCCGGATACAGGTGCTTGCCGAGACCGACCGCGTGGGCCAGCGCGGCGAGCGCCGCGGTCCGCGGGTCCGGCGGTACGCCGGTGCGGATCGCGTTGTCCAGCCGGGTTCGGATCTCCCGGCTGATATCCGTGTCCGTCGCTTGGTAGCGAGTCGTCGGAAGCACCCCGCACATCTGGCCGGCCACGGCATGGACCATGCCGCACCTCTCCAGATGCGAGAGGTAGGTCTGGCGGAGCCCCAGGCGGGGTCCGCCGATCCAGTTGACCGCGCGTACGGGTGCCCCGCGCCGCCGAAGGAGTTCCAACGCACAGTCCAGTGTTGGATCTCCGGTCGGCCGTGGCACCACCACGGCGATACGATCCCCGTCTGGGGCTATCCGTCCGGCCAGCGCCAGCTCCACTAGCTGTGCTCCGGCCAGACCGAGGTCGAGCGACTGCGGCTGCGCGGTGGTACCCGTGGTCGGGTCCAACGCCAGCAGCAGAAGCTCCTCCGGAATTGTTCTGCGGCTCTTGCCCATCCATGCCTCCCCGCGTGGATGAATGACAGGGTGACCCCTCTCACATTGGTCTGTCGAGAGCGCGTGACCGGAATATGAGGGAACCGGCAGGTATGTCGTTCTCGTCTACCGCAGGAGTCGAGCCCTCGCACAGGACACTGGTACTTGGTTCGGGCAGCGGTGTCCGGGCGGCGGTTCAAGGGTTTGACGGTTCGTTTTCGGCGCGCGGCGGGCGCGCGCCGCATGGAGGAGGCATCGGTGGCGGGCGAGTCCCCCGACAGGTCGAAGCAGCATGAGTCGTCGGCGTCGTCGGCAGAAGCGACGCCGGTGACCCCGACGTCGGTTCCGAGTCCGGCGCGGTCGGGCGCGCCGGCGTCGACGTCGACCCAGAGCTCGGCTCCGGCCGACCCCCGGATGGCGATGGCCCGCGAGAGGGCCGCCACGGTACGGGTGGATCAGGCGACGGCGGTGTTCTCCACGAAGGCGCTCTCGGCCGAGACGGCCCGCACGGCGGACGCCTCCCGTACGGCGGAGCCGGAGCGTGTCTCCGAGCCCGCGGGCGGCGAGGGCGAGGCCGGGGGCAAGGCCGCCGAGGGTGACACCCGGCTGCGCGCGGCGGTGGCCGCGTGGGTCTCCGGATCGGACGAGCCCGCTCCGGCGGGCACGACCGGGGCCGGGGCCGGCTCCGGGAGCGGCGACGAGCCCGCGGACGACGACAGCCCCGCGGGCGGCGACGGCGCCGTGAACGACGCCGAAGCCGCTGACGCTGACGCCGACGCCGGCGAGAGCGACGCGGACACGGACGGCGCGGACACGGGCCGCACGGAGCCGGCCGACGCTGTCGAGGGTGACGACGCCGACGCCGACACTGACGCCGACGCCGACGCCGACGCCGACGCCGAGGCGGAGCTCGCCGAGGGGCCGGGCGAGCCCGCGGACTCCGCGACGGCCGCAGGCGTGTCCGAGGCGCCCGACGTGGCGTCCGGCACGGACGAGGAGGCCGCCGAACCCGCCGCCGACCTCGGCCCTGACCTCGACATCGATATCGACACCGACAGCGACAAGAAGCCCGAGTCCGGCCAGGAGCAGGAAGCCGCCTCCGACGAGACTTCCGCGGACCAGGCGGACCAGGCGGACCAGGCGGACGACGACGAGCCCGCGTCCGCCTCCAAGGACGAGCCCGGGAGCGGCGGCGACGCCGAACCCGAGGACGAGCCCTCGGACGCGCCCCAGGGCGGGCTCGACGGCGACAGCGACTCCTCCGACGAGCCCTCGGACGCCACCCCGGCCGACGAGCCCTCGGACGCCGCGCCGGACGAGATCTCGGACACGGAGGCCGGAGAGGACTCCGCCCCCGAGCCCCCCGTCGATCAGCCCACCGCCGTCTTCAAGACCCCGCGGCGCCCGGCCGTGGACCAGCCCACCACCATGCTCAAGCTGGGCGGCGCCACCCGGAAGCAGGCCGACGGGAAGCCCGTCGCCGAGCCGACGGACGCCCCCGCCGACAAGCCCGCCGAGCAGCCCACCGACGGGCCCGATGCCAAGCCCGCCGGCGCCCCCGTGCGCACCAGCAAGTTCGTCCCCCTCAACCGGCTGGACGACTTCGCCCCTCCGGCGCGCCCGAAGCCGACCCCCGAGCCCTCCGCGAAGCCGGAGCCCTCCGCGAAGCCCAAACCCTCCGCGAAGCCCGAGTGGCCCGCGAAGCCCGAGCGGACCGCCGCGCCCGCGCCCGCCCCCGCGCCCAAGTTCGCCGACAAGCCCGCGGCGGCCACCGCGGCCATTCCGCAGGTCGGCCCCGAGCGCACCACCCAGCTCCCGCTTCCGCCGAAGCCCCCGCTGGACCTGCTCGCCGAGCTGACGAACACTCCGCCGCCGCCGCAGACCCCGGTCCGCACCCTCGTACGGCGGGTCAAGATCTGGACGCCGCTGGCCCTGCTGCTCGCGGTGATCTTTGCAGTCGCGCAGGCCTTCCGCCCGCTGCCGGCCCCGGCTCTCACGCTCAGCGCCGACAGCACGTACACCTTCGGCGGCGGCGCCCTCGACCTGCCCTGGCCCGGGCAGGGCCAGTCCGCGATCGAGGTGGACGGCGTGGGCAGCCTCGGTACCGACGGCAAGCAGACCCCTGCCCCCACGGCGAGCGTCGCCAAGATCATGACGGCGTACGTGATCCTTCAGGAGCACCCGCTGAAGGGGAACGAGGACGGCGAGAAGATCACCGTCGACCAGCAGGCCGAGGACGAGTCGAAGCTGCCGGACGAGTCGACCGCGGCGCTGTCCAAGGGCCAGCAGTTCAGCGAGCGCCAGATGCTCCAGATGCTGATGATCCCCTCGGGCAACAACGCGGCGCGGCTGCTGGCCCGCTGGGACTCCGACAGCAAGGGCTTCGTCACCAAGATGAACGCCGCGGCCAAGGACCTCGGCATGACGAACACCACGTACACGGACCCGAGCGGTCTGCAGAAGACGACGGTCAGCACGGCCACCGACCAGATCAAGCTGGCCAAGCAGGTCATGAAGAACGACGTGTTCCGCAGCATCGTCGGGATGGCCAAGGCGGACATCCCGGGGCTGCCCGGCACGATCTACAACAACAACGACCTGCTGGTGAAGCAGGTCGGCGTGATCGGCCTGAAGACCGGTTCGTCGACGCCCGCGGGCGGCAACCTGGTGTGGGCCGCGACCAAGGTCGTGGACGGCAAGACGCAGACGATCTACGGCGCCGTCATGAACCAGGACGCCGGCACCGGCAAGGTCTGGGACAGCCTCCAGCTGGCGATCACCAACAGCCAGAAGCTGATCGACAAGGTCCAGAAGAGCCTGGTCACCGCCACGGTGGTGAAGAAGGGCCAGGTCGTCGGCTACGTGGACGACCAGCTCGGCGGCCGTACCCCGGTCGTCGCCACCAAGAACATGACCGCGATCGGCTGGCCCGGCCTGAAGACGAAGCTGAGCATCGGCCAGGGCAAGTCCGCCGTCCCGCACACCGGCGAGGCCGGCAAGGTCGTCGGCGAGCTGAGGGTCGGCGACGGTTCCAGCGAGGCCGTACGGATCCCCGTCGCGCTCAAGTCGGACCTGGCCGAGCCCGGCTTCGGCGCGAAGGTGACCCGGGTCGGCTGAGCGGAAGCGCACACCGATGACGTACGCGCGCACGCGTCGGTGACGTACGGCTGGGAGCGGCACGCGCACCCGCACTCCGTCGGACGGCCCCACTCGGGGGCTGTCCGGCGGAGTGCGTGCTAGCGTCGCGCTAATCGGGGCTGCTCGCGAGCCGCGGGTCCCGGCCCAGAACGGACCAACGGGACACGGGGAGAACCTTGCAGTGGCGACAGCGGAGCCGACACACGCCGACGACGCCGATGCGGGCCAGGGAACGGGCCCGCGAATACCGCTGCGCGCCGGCACGCGCGAGGCGGTCCGTGACGTAGTCGCGGACACAGGCGCCAGCGCGGGCACGGGCGCAGACACAGACACAGTCGTGGACCCGGGCGGTAGCGCCGTCGGGGAGCCCGGGGAGCCCGGGGAGCCCGGCGGGACCGAGTCGGCCGCGAAGGGCGCGACAGCCGGAGCCGTGCCGCTCGGCCTTCTCCGCCGTTACCCCGTCCTTCTCCTCACCGCCTTCGCCGGCGTGCTCCACATTGTGTGGTTCTTCACGTTCGCGAACAGTGGTGGTGACCTCGCGGCGCAGGACGCGTGGGCGGAGTTCGTCGGCCGGCACCCGGACTCGGCGTACAACCTCGCCTGGTACGGCGGAATGCACCCGGTCTCCTACAGCGTGGTGTCGCCGTATCTGATGTCGGTGCTGGGCGTCCGGACGACGATGATGATCGCCGGGACGGTCTCGGCCGGTCTGCTGACGCTGATTCTCGTGCGCAGCCGCGCCGTCCGGAACCCGATCGCCACCTCGCTCGCGGGCATCTTCGCGCTGGTGTGCAACGCGATCTCCGGCCGGGTGACGTACGGCCTCGGCACGGCGTTCGCGCTCGGCGCGGTCGCCGTCGTCTTCTGCTGGCCCCACCGCTGGCGCTACAAACGCTGGGCGAAGGCCCTGTGCGCCGCGCCGCTGGCCGCGCTCGCGACGGCCGCCTCACCGGTCGCCGGACTGTTCGTGGGCCTGCTGGCCGCGGCCATGTTCCTCCAGAGGCGCCGGCCCGGCGCCTACGCCCTCGGTATCGCCCCGACGATCGTGGTCGCGGTCTCGGCCCTGCTGTTCCCCTTCTCGGGCACCCAGCCGATGACGTTCTTCTCGGTCATCCTGCCGTTCGCGTCCGCCGCCTCGGTCTACTACGTGGTGCCCAAGGAGTGGACGACGGTACGGATCACAGCGGCGGTGTACGGCCTCGCCGTGCTCCTCGTCTGGCTGATCAGCTCCCAGATCGGCTCGAACATCACGCGCCTGGCGATGCTGTTCGCGGGAGTCGCCCTGGTCGCCGCGCTGCCCTTCACCGTGCCGAAGTCACGGAAGTGGTACACCACCGTCATCGCCCTCGCCGTGTTCACCGGCTGGATCGGCGTCAAGACGGTCGACGACATCGTCCACACGACCCCGGCGGCGTCCTGGGCGCGCGAGCTGGCCCCGCTCGTCAACCAGCTCCAGCTCGTGGATGCCGAGAAGGGCCGCGTCGAGGTGGTCCCCGCCCGCTCGCACCGTGAGGCCTCCGCCCTCGCCCCCTACGTGAACCTCGCCCGGGGCTGGAACCGTCAGGCCGACATGGAGCGCAACCCGCTCTTCTACGACGACACGCTCAACTCCGCGAACTACCACGAGTGGCTCCAGCGCTGGGCCATCCACTACGTCGTGCTGCCCAAGGGCGAACCGGACGGCGACGGCGGCCAGCGCGAACGCGAGCTCGTCCAGCGGGGCATGCCGTATCTGCGGCAGATCTGGGGCGACGCCAACTGGCAGCTCTTCACCGTCACCGACCCCACCCCGCTCGCCGAGCCGCACGCCGTGGTGGACCTGGCCGAGCAGGGCGAGATGACCATCGAGGTGAAGCAGGCGGGCCGCGTCCTCATCCGCATCCCGTACTCGCCGTGGCTGAGCATCGTCGACGAGGACGGCAAGAGCCTGAAGGCGCCCCAGGAGACGAAGGCGTCGAAGCGCCGCACGGACGACGCCCCGAAGACGTACGAGAACCTCAACGGCTGCCTGACGCCGACGGAGGAGACCGCGGCGGGCGACATCTGGACGGAGCTGCTCGCCCCGAAGCCGGGCACCTACCGGCTCGCGGCGCCGTACCAGCTCCCCCGGGGGACACCGTGCCCGGAGGAGCTGCGCTGACCCCTCCACGACGGCTCCGGTGCCCCTGCGGGCAACGTTCGCCCCGCCGCGCGAACGTTGCCCGCAGGTCCTGGGACACGCCCTAGTACCGCTCGAAGGGCCCGCAGTAGGACAGACCCGCGTCCTGCGGCCGTCCGTCGCGGAAGAAGCGGACGAGCAGATCGCAGAAGTCCTGGGGCCGCTGGAGATGGGCCAGATGGCCGCACTCCGTGATCGTGGTGAACCACGAGCCCGGCAGGTCCGCCGCCACCGAGCGGACCATGCCGGGCGTGGTCAGCGTGTCGTGCTCGCCGGTGAACACGAGATACGGGACCGCGGGGACGGGCGCCCGCCGGTACCACTCGTGGGCCAGCAGCCGCCGGTTCCGCTCGACCGTCACGGTGACGTCGCGGGGCGTCTGCGCCGCGAACTGCTGGTACATGAGCCGGGTCAGCGCGGCGTGCTTGCGTACGGTGCGGTCGCCGGGCGGCGGTACGAAGCACCGTACGAATTCCTCGGCGGTCTCCTCGACGCGTCCCTGTTCCAGAAGCCGGACCCAGCCCACGAGCGCCTCGGCGAACCAGTCCGGAATGTGGTCCGACATCCCCTGCACGGCGACCCGGCGCAGCAGTTCCGGATACCGCTGGGCGAGCCGGAGCCCGACCGCCCCGCCGTAGCACCCCGCGTACAGGTTGACCGGGCCGAGCCCGAGCCGGCGCAGCATGTGGCCCGCACACTCGGCCAGGAAGTCGATCCCGTGCTCGGCGGGCAGGAAGTCCGCGTCCCCGAACCCGGGCAGGTCCACGGTGACGACGGTCCCGAGTTTCCCGAGCCACCGCTCGTGCCGCATCCACGAGTACCGCGTCTGGTCCGACCCGCCGAGCACGAGCAGCGGCTCCGTGACGGGTGGGCCGTGCCGGGCGACCCGCGCGGTGTACCCGTAGCCCTCCCACGAGAGCCGGTGCTCCGCCACTTCCGTGGATGCCCCGGCCTTCGGCACCGGGACGAGGACATGGACCGAGGAAGCGACAGAAGGCACAGCGAACTCCCGAGAGGGGACGAGACCACCGAAACACCCACTCGTACACGTCTCCCGGGTGCGGTGCCCGCAATGTCACACGAAGGTGGGCGCTGCACCGGGCGAGATGGGCGTGGCATCACACGAACGTGCGGGGCGCGGCGGCCGCGCCGCGCCCACCTCGACGCGGTCCCTTCAGGTCACCTCACCGGGAACGCCACGTCGCACACCGGGTCCTGCGGCCCCGCCGCGTCCCAGTCGGCGAAGTAGATCTCCCGGCACGGGCCGTCGACGGACAGCCCCCGTTCGGTGACCCAGCTCTCGACCGCCTCGAACGCGGCCAGGATCTGCGGGTGGGCGACCTGGGCCTTGCTGATGCGGACGAACGCGACGCGCCGGGCCGGCTCGACACGGACCCCGGCCCCGGTGGCCCGGCCCTGCCGCTCGGCCCAGACCCGTGCCGCGGCCTCGTCGGTCACCGGCACGCACGTCTCCGCCGGACCGTCGCTCTCCACGCCGACCTCGGCGTGATAGACGACGAACGGCGGCCCCGTGATGCCCCCGGCCTCCCGGGCGCCCTCCTCCAGCCGGCCCAGCGAGGCGGGGATCCACACCGGCAGCTCGGGCGCCAGGACGTGCCGTTTCTCGGTCAGCACGATCTGCTCGGGCACCTCGGCGGTCTCGACGACGAACTTCTCGTACATCTCGGAACTCCTCCCGGAAAGACGTCCACGGAGGTAGTCGGCGAGCGCCCGCTGCGAGGCGAAGCGGGCCTCGGCACCGTCCCAGTACGCGGCGAGCAGCGAGGCCGCTTCTGTGCCGCGCGCCTCCACCACGTCCGCGATCCGCGCCAGCGGCATGTCGAGCTGGCGCAGCAGCGCGACGAGCCGGGCCCCTTCGGTCTGCTCGGCCCGGTAGTACCGGTAGCCGCTGACCTCGTCGACGTACGCCGGGGTCAGCAGTCCCAGCCGGTCGTACAGCCGAAGGGCCTTCGCCGAGAGCCGCGCCCGCGAGGCGAACGCGCCGATGGTGAGCAGGTCCTTGTCCACCCTGTCATCCTCCGTCACCGGGCGCCTTCCGCCCGGTGACAGGGACGCTCCCCCTTGCCCCAGGGGCAAGGTCAACGGCGGAGCCGCGAGAGTCAGCCGATGGCCTTCTCCAGGGCGGAGACCAGCTCGGCCGACTCGGGCTCGGTCTGCGGCGAGAAGCGGCCGACGACCGTGCCGTCCCGCCCGATCAGGAACTTCTCGAAGTTCCAGCGGATGTCGCCGGAGTGCCCCTCGGCGTCGGCGGTGCCCACCAGACGCTCGTACAGCCCGTGCCGCGCGTCACCGTTCACCTCGACCTTCTCGGTCATCGGGAAGGTCACGCCGTAGGTCGCGGAGCAGAACTCGGCGATCTCCTCGGAGCTGCCGGGCTCCTGGCCGAGGAACTGGTTGCAGGGCACGCCGAGGACGGTGAAGCCCTGGCCGGCGTAGCGCTCGTGGAGCTTCTCAAGGCCGGCGTACTGCGGGGTGAGACCGCACTTGGAGGCCACGTTCACGATGAGGACGGCCTTGCCCGCGTACTGGGACAGGTCGGCGGAACCTCCCTGGAGGGCCCCGATCTCGACGGCGAGCACAGAGGAACCGGTGTTGTCAGTAGTCATAAGCGGATGCTAACTCCGTTAGGTGCCGGCCCTGCTTGCCCCACCGGTCCTACCGATCCCACCGGTCCTACCGATCCCACCGGTCCTACCGATCCCACCGGTCCTACCGATCCCACCGGTCCTACCGATCCCACCGGTCCTACCGGTCCCACCGGTCCTACCGGTCCCACCGGTCCTACCGGTCCCACCGGTCCTACCGGTCCCACCGGTCCTACCGGTCCCACCGGTCCCGACGGTCCGCTCCCGGCGCCTGTCCGGCGGTTCCGGTCCGCCGCCCAGGCCCTGGCGCTGCGCTGTGACGAGCACCTCACCGGCTGCCGTGCGCGAGTACAGCACCGACCGTCCCGCCCGCCGCCGCTCCACGAGCCGCGCGTCCAGCAGGACCCGCAGATGACGGCCGACCGACCCCAGCCCCTGCCCGGTCACGGCGACCAGCTGACTGGTGGACAGAGGCGAGTCGAGACGGACCAGGACACCGGCCCGGGCCGTTCCGAGCAGCGCCCCCAGACTCTCCGGCACCACCGCGGCCCGTACGTCCGCCAGCGCCCCCGCGCACGGGTAGACCACGGCGTAGCGGCTTGACCCCTCCCAGGACACCCATCCGGCCCTCGGCGTGACGGGGACGAAGACGAGCTGGGCGCCGGAGATCTCGCGCGGCGGGTACTCGTGGAGGTTGACCTGGAGCCGGCTGCCGCCGAGCCAGCGCGTCCCGGGCCGCAGCCCGTCCAGCGCCGCCGCCCAGCCGCCCTGGCCCAACCGCGCGGTCCGGGCCACCACATCGGCCTCCAGGACGCGCCGCCGCCGTTCCCAGTCCGGGCGTACGGACTCCGCCCAGACGGCGGTGAGCAGCGCGGCGGCCCGCTCGGGCAGATCGTCACGGTCCGCGAGAGCCGCGGGCAGCGGGCCGCCCATCGAGCGGACGAGATGGCCGTGGGCGTCCCGGGGCGAGACCTCCCGCACCCGGGCGACCTCGGTCTCGAAGGTCTCGTCGCCGTACGGGGTCGGGGTGAGGAAGTCGGCGATCCACGCCTGCCCGAGCCCGCAGCGCACGAGCAGCGCGGTGACGGGGTCGGCGGCCAGCCGCCCGCGGTACGCTGGCAGATGGACGTTCAGCCAGGCGCGTTCACCGGGGTGCGTGGCGGTTTCCGCGTGCAGCAGATTCAGACACGCGAACGTCTCGGCGAGCGGCGACAGCACGAAACGGCTCCCGGCGAGGGTGTCCGCGTTCACCTGCCACCAGCCCATGCCCGCCCCCTGTCTCCCGGGCCCTCGCGTGCCGGCCCCCGGTTCTCTGCCCGGACCTTTCGCGTGAGCCTCAGCCTTCGCGTCCGCATCGGCCCGGCCTTTCGCGTGTGCTCTGCCTGAGCCCTTCGCCTGCGCTCGGTCTGAACCCTTCGCGTGCGCTCTCCCCGGACCTTTCGCGTCCGCGCGAAACAATATCGACCGTCCGTACGACCCCGCAGACTCCGCGGATGCGCAGCTACTCCGAGCTCTTCCGCACGCGGGAGTTCACCCCGCTTTTCCTGTCCTCCTGCTTCCAGACCGCCGCCTCGACGGTGAGCGGTCTGGCTCTCGGCACCCTGGTGTACCGGGCCACCGACTCGCCGCTGCTCACCGCGCTCAGCATGTTCGGGCCCTCGCTCGCCCAGATGGTCGGCGCGGCCACCATGCTGTCGGCCGCCGACCGGCTGCCGCCGCGGGCGACCGTGGCGGGCATCGCGCTCCTCTTCGGGCTCGGCACGGCGGCGACGGCGATCCCCGGGCTGCCGATCTGGACGATCTTCGCCGTCCTGCTGCTCCTCGGCCTGATCCAGTCCTTCGGCGGCGGGGTCCTGTGGGGCCTGCTGACCGAGATCCTCGCCAAGGAGGGCTATCTGCTGGGGCGTTCGGTGTTCAACATGATGAGCGGGATCGCCCAGATCGCCGGATACGCGACCGGTGGCGTCCTCGTGGCCCTGCTGTCCCCGCGCGTCACGCTCCTCCTGGCGGCCGGGCTGTACCTGGCGGCAGCCCTGACCGCCCGGCTCGGCCTGACACCCCGGGCGCCCCGAGCCCTGGGCCGCCCGTCCATCGCCCGGACCTGGCACACCAACGCCCGCCTCTTCTCCTCACCGGAACGCCGCACCCTCTATCTCCTGCTCTGGGTGCCGAACGGCCTGGTCGTCGGCTGCGAATCGCTGTACGTGTCGTACGCGCCGAGCCGGGCCGGCGCGCTGTTCGCCTTCGCGGCCCTCGGCATGTTCGCCGGGGACGTGACGACGGGACGTCTGCTGCCGCCCCGGGTCCGTGCCCGCCTGGGCATCCCGTTCCTGCTGCTCCTGGCGACGCCGTACCTGTTCTTCGTCCTGCGTCCGGGCGTGGGGGTCGCCGCCGTTCTCGCCGCCGTCGCCTCGATCGGCTTCGGGTCGGGCCTGATCCAGCAGGAACGCCTGGTGGCCCTGATCCCCGACGAACTCAGCGGCCACGCCCTCGGGCTCCACACGGCGGGCATGCTCACCATGCAGGGCGTGAGCGCGGCGCTGGCGGGCGGCATCGCCCAACTCACCTCGCCCGCAACGGCGATGACGGTGATGGCGGCCGCCTCGATCGCCGTGACGCTGACCCTGGCCCTCTCGCTGCTCCGGCACCGCGCAGCGCCCCCGGAGGGGCAACGCCCGGAGCCGTCCGCACCAAGATCGTGGCAATCAGAGGTGAACTCTCCCTGAACCGAGGAAAGTTGTACGACACGGGTCACAACCACCCATCCCCCGGCGACGTCGAACGGGATGTCCGGACACGTACGTTCCGGGCGCCCGGAACGCGGAACGGCAGCGCCGCCAGGCCCGCCGAGCCGCGGAATCGCACCGAGGGGGAAGCATGTTCAGTCGCCGTAATTCCGTCCTTCCGAAATTGCTGGTGCTGGCCGCGGCCACGGCCGCCGTCTCCGCGGCGGCCGTCGCCCCGGCGAGCGCCGCGACCACCGCGACCACCGCGAGCGCCACCGCCGCTTCCACCGGCCAGAAGCTCTTCTACACGGCGGCCGCCGGCCAGACGAACCACCTGAAGATCTCCTGGGCGCTCGGCGCGACCGACCCCGACTCCCAACTCGCCGACTTCATCTACACGTTCGACGACAGCGTGAAGATCTCCCTCGGCGCCGGCTGTGTCCGTCCCGCATCGGGCGACACCACCCAGGCGGTCTGCACGGTCACCGAGCCGAACACCTCGGCCTCCGACCTCGACACCCTGATCGTCAATCTGGGGGACGGCAACGACACCGCGACGGTCGCCCCCGGCAACAGGGGCTACTCCCGCGTCTACGGCGGGTCCGGCAACGACACCATCACCGGTCACGGCCGTGACGTCCTCTACGGCCAGGACGGGAACGACCACCTGTACGGGGGTGGCGGTGCCTACAGCGAGGGCGCGTTCGGCGGTGCGGGCAACGACACCCTCAGCTCCTGCGGCTACACCTGCCACGGCGGCACGGGCAACGACGTGCTGAGCGGCGGAGTGAGCGCGGCCGACGGCAGCTACCGGGACTACGACAACAGCCTGTTCGGCGACGACGGCAACGACATCGTCTACGGCAACGCGGGCGCCGACCACATCGAGGGCGGCCGCGGCAACGACCGCCTCTACGGAGGCTCCGGCAAGGACAAGGTCTACGGCAACAGCGGCAACGACCTCCTGCACGGAGGCTCCGGCACGGACACCCTCTCCGGCGGTCCGGGCACCGACCGGGTCTTCCAGGACTGAGCAACCCGCCGGGAACCATGACGCCTGCGGAGCGGGGGACTCGGGACGAGCGTACGAGGCCTTCCGCAGGCGCCGGTGTGCCTCCGCGCGCTCTGTCCGGCGCGGCTCGGCGGGTGGAACGATCCCGATGCCCAGTACCGGCAGGGGAACGCCTTTGGCCGCCGTGGAGATGTGAGCGGTGGCGAGCGGATGTTTGCTGATCCGAGAACGGCGTCACCACTACGAGCAGCAAGGGGCCGGACATGGCAATCGTGATGTCGATGCACTGGGCGGAAGCCACGCCGGAGCAGTACGACACCGTGCGGGACGCGGTGCAGTGGGAGGAGGTCCCGGGGGCCGGCGGTCAGATGCACGTGGCCTGGTTCGACGCGCAGGGGCTGCACGTCACGGACGTCTGGGAGTCCCAGGAGGCGTTCGAGGCCTTCTTCGCCGAACGCCTCGCCCCCGCGATCCAGAAGGCCGGCATGACCGGCGCCCCCGACACCTCCATCAACCCGCTCCACCGGCGCTACATCGCCCCCGGCATCAGCGGTGCCGCGTAGAGAAGGGAAACGGAACGCCGAACCCGCCCCGCTCCACCCTGGAGACGCATGTCCGCGCGTCCCCACGAAATGTGCGACGAACCCCGGTGCCGGGACAGGCCCCGGGGTTCGTTCACACCTTCTCGATCCGCCAGGCGACCATCCCCGCCGCGTCCGGCCTGCCCCGGACGTCAAGAGCGAGCCCGCTCCGGCCGGTGAGCCGCTCGAAGACGAGGGTCCGGTCACAGGGGACCATCCGCCCCGAGCCCGCTCCGGCCGGACTGAACACGATCTCCGCCCCGCCCTTGCCGACGCACACGACGATGAGCTTGTAGCCGGCCCCGTCGTCCAGAGTGGGCCGCGTGTGGATGCCCTCGGTCACGCGTTCCACCCCCGACTCGACCATCGCCCCCTGGGCGGGAACGGCATCGAGCGCCGACTGGACCTCTGCCGCGAGCTTCGTCTCCGCCTGCAGCGCCGCGCGATGCCCGTCGGGGGACGAGGAACCGACGGGACGGCCCCCCGGCTCGGGATCCGCCGTACACCCCGTCAGAAGCAGCCCCGGAACCAACACCCAGCCAAGAAGCCGCACGCGCCCCAGGACCCCACGCCGAACCTGGCCGCTGCCGCTGCCACCGCCGTTGCCCACGCGCCCCCCAATTGACGACCACGGCCCGCCGGCCGGATCCCCGAACACTATGAGCCGACCGAAGCCGCCTCATGAAAACGAACAGTTCCCTGAGCGAGATTTGAGGAAGAACCCATGGCCAGTTGCCGTGGGGGAATTCGTGTGGAAGTCGCCGATGATCTCGGGACTGCCGGACGGGCGGCATACCCTGAGCCCGTCCGAACCATCTGGGAGAGACATGACAAGTAGGTTCACCGAGTTGGTCGTCGACTGCCACGACCCGGAGAGGCTCGCGGCGTTCTGGTGCGAGGTCCTGGACTTCAAGGTGATCGACCGGAGCCAGGGCAAGGTGGAGATCGGCTCCTGGGTACCGACCGTCGAGGACGTTCAGGCCCGCCAGATGCCGCCCACCCTGCTGTTCATCCAGGTGCCCGAGGGTAAGACCGTGAAGAACCGGCTTCACCTCGACGTCAGCCCGATCGACTGCAGCACCGAGGACGAGGTGACCAGATTGCTCGGCCTCGGCGCCACCAGGGCGGATGTGGGCCAAGGCCCGGACCGGAACTGGGTGGTCATGACAGACCCCGAGGGCAACGAGTTCGACGTCGTACGGACCCTGGCACCGCAGAACTAGTGCCGCGGCAGGCAACGTTTGCCCGTCAAGGAGCGGCGCCCGGTGCGTGCTCTCGGCGTGCCGGCCGGAAGTCCTCGTACTGGATGTACTTGGGCTTTCGGCCGGTGCGGCGAGTGGGGGTCCCCCCTGCTCGAAGAGCTTGGGGGAGCGTGCCGGGAGTCGCGACGGGGCGAACGTTGCCTGTCGCGGCACTAGGTCGCCGGCTGCGCTCCGGCGGGCGCCGAACCGCTGTTCCCCGATGGCCGCCGCGCGGTCGGGCACGCAGCGGGCATGGCAGTCCGGGCACCGGTGAGTGACGGTGACCAGAAGGAGGGGATGTGCCCAACCGGCCGAAGCGCTGGTGGACGACTGCGTTGCTGTGTCTCGTGTTGTACGGAGGCGTTCTGGTCAACATGGGACGAATCGCGGAAGAAGTGACCGGGGCAACCGTCGGGTGGTGGGACGTCGTGTCTCGGGCGATTTCAATGACCGGGTTCGCCTGGGTCGCGATCAAGATGACCCGTTGGGCAGGGAATCTGCACAAGGAGCAACAGGGGACTGGCCGGGACCAGCACGACAGGGTCCCGCAGTAGCCGGTGGAGTCTCCATGGGCGAGTCACCTCGGACACCGGGGGTTCCCCGAGGACGAACGCCCCATCCCCATCGTCCTGTTCGTCGACCAGGTGGCCGAACCCTGTCCGTGGGAGATCAGGCCATGGACGTACCCGAGTGACGAGGAGACCTGACCTGCTGCCCAACACGCTTTCCAACTGCGGTGGTGGGGTGTTGGGCTGTGTGCAGGGGTGTTCACCTTGGGTTCATGACCGGCCGGCCCGTGGCCAGGAGCGGCCTTCTGGTCTCGGCTGAACGTCGGCGAACGGTGGGGGTGGGCACAAAGGTCTTCGGGAGCCACCTCGGGACTACGTCACGGTGCGGCTCGCGGACGACACCAGGGTCCGCCGGCTGCCCTGCTGGACGCGCTGGCCGAATTTCTCTGAGCAGGGGGAGGAAAACCCTCGCGCGGGCCGATCTTGACTGATATACGCTGCGCCTGACTTGATCGAACAGATCGGCGAATCCGTGCCACCGGATACGCCCTGCCCGGGGGGGCATTCCCATGACTTCGCAGTTCCGCGCGGTGCTCGGCATCGCGCTCACTCCCGTCCTCGCCCTGGCGGCCGCGGCCCCGGCCGCCGCCCACACCACCCCCACGACCACCGGCACCACCGCCACGGCCACCGGCACTGCCCCGGCCGCCGTCGAGACGCGTGCGCCGGGCCCGTGGGGCACCCGCACCCTGCACGCCCCGAACCCCAACCCCGTCTCCGCCTCGGGCGGGGTGAACGCCTTGGAGTCGGCCGGGAACGGCGCCCTCGTCTCCCTCACCGGCGACGGGCTCTCCCGTTCCACCCGGATCCGGCCCGTCGGCAGCACCCGCTGGCTCGCCCCGCAGACCTGGCCGGACGCCGGCGGGTACAACACCGAGCTTGTCTCGCTCGGCGACGGCTCGGTGCGCCTGGTCTGGCGGGGCGAGCGTGCCGACGACCACAACAACTACTGGCTGAAGGTGGCCACCCTCGCGCCCGGCGCGACCGCCTTCTCCGAGCCCGAGTACGTCGCCGCGGTCCCCCAGAAGGGCTACCACCACCTGGCGGCGGCCCCCGACGGCCGGCTGGTCGCCGTGTGGTCGGTCTCCGGTGTCGTGAAGGCCGCCGAGAAGACCGGCCCGCGGGCCGCGTGGACCGCTCCGGCCGACCTCAACGAGCAGCCGCCGTCCGGCAGCCGGGACATTTCCGGCATGGACCTGGCGATCGCCAAGGACGGCACCGCCCTGCTGGTGTGGCAGTGGCAGGCAAGCAAGGCCGTCGTCGCCCTGGAGAAGGCCCCCGGCGCGTCCGCCTGGACCGCGGTCCAGGGCTTCCCGGTCCCGGGCGTGGACCTGGCGCGCCCGAAGGTGTTCGCTGATCCACAGGGCGGCTTCGACGTGTTCTACGACGACATCGCGCACCTCATGCACACGCGCCGGCCCGTCGGCGCCACGCAGTGGAGCACCCCGCGGTCCGCCGCCAACTACGGCAGCACGTACGGGATGACGGCGCCCGTCTACCTGCCCAACGGCGACCTCTTCGTCGCCGGCGGGCCCGGCTACTCGACCGGCCCCTGGTACGCGGTGCGCTCGGCGGCCACTGGCGCCTGGCAGCCGTACACGCAGCCCTTCTCCACGCACGAGAAGGTGCGCGCGGTCGACGCGGCCGCCACCTCGGGCGGCACGGTCACGGTGACGTGGCGGGAGGGCTACTCGAGCGAGGAGTACACGATGGCCGCCGTCTTCAAGGGCGGCACCTGGTCCGCCCCGCGGCGGCTGAGCGCGACGAGTGCCCAGTTCACCGGGGCGCCCCAGGTGGCCGCCGACGAGCTCGGCCGGCCCGTCGTGCTGTGGGACGAGTACAAGCGGACCGAGACGAACAGCTTCGTCCTGGACGGCGTCTACCAGGCCACCACCACCAGCCGCGCGTTGCCCAAGTGGCGTGACTACACGGACGACGGCAAGGCCGACCTGTTCGGCCGCAACGGCACCGGGCTGAAGGTGTACGCGGGCGACGCGACGAAGCTGTCCGCGGGGCAGCGCGCGAGCAGTTGGCCGACGGGCACGCTCGTGCTGCCGTTCGGCGACCTCGACGGCGACCGCTGCAACGACGTGTTCGTCCGCTACCCGAAGGGCGAGGCCCGCGTCTACCCGACGATCTGCGGCGGGCTGCCCGACCAGCAGTCGTTCCACGTCAAGGTCTCCTCGGACTGGAGCGGGTACGACGCGGTCGTCTCGCCCGGCGACGTGACGGGCGACGGGCGGGCCGACCTGCTGACCCGGTCCGCCTCGACCGGGAAGCTGTACTTGTACGCGAACAACGGCGCGGGCGGCTTCAAGGCCCGCTCGCTCGCCGGGTCCGGCTTCGGCGGCTACAAGAGGCTGATCGCCGCCGGGGACCTCGACGGCGACGGCAAGAACGACCTGCTGGCCCTCGACGCGTCGAACGAGCTGTGGCGGTTCAGGGGGACCGGCGCCGGCACGTTCACGCCCCGGTCGCTGGTCTTCAAGGACTGGGGCACCTCCTACAAGGACGTGGTCGGCGGGCTCGATCTGTCCGGGGACGGCCGGGCCGACCTGATCTCGCTGGACAAGGACGGCCGGGCCTGGCTGAACCGGGGCAACGGCCACGGCGGCTTCGACAACCGGTCGCAGGTCGGCAAGGCCACGAACTGGTCGGACATCCGCATCTCCTAACGGCGCGGATCCGGGGGCCACTCGGGACCACGGGGGTCCCGGGTGCCGGCTTCGCGTCTGGTTCCGGTTCCGGCGGGTCCGTCCGGACCACCTCGACCCGGAAGGGCAGCGGACCGGCCGGGTCAGGCATCCGCAGTCGCACCGTGACGCCCGGCCGAGCAGGGCGCCGTCCACTTTTATGGACGGCGCTCTGCCCTTGGGGCGTTCCAGGCCCGCTGCCCCTGCACGGACGACACCCTGCGGCCTGAGTCAGACACCTTCGAGACCAAGCGGGACGCGGAGGCGTTCCTCGTCCAAGTCCAAGCGGACCGGACGCGGGGCGACTGGATCGATCCGACAAACGGTTCCTTCGAGGCCAGTGGTTCGTAGCCGCCACACCGACGCGGGTGTTCCCAGCTGCAGGTCCTACGCGTCGACTGCGCCGTCAACGGCGGCCGGGCCGAGGGAGTCGACGTCCTCCATGAATCTCAGCATCCGGGCGTTGACCAGCTCGGGGTGGTCGATCTGCGGTCCGTGGCCAGTTGCCGCGACGATTTCGGCGCGGGCGCCGGGGATGACACACGGTCACCTGGGCCGATGGTGTGGAAGTCATCGACGAGGTGGCACACGACGAGGAGGAGCCGTTCTCCACAGTCGTGGTCACCCCACCCGTGCAGGGGGGACCCTGGTCGTCGGACCGTACTTTCGGACTGCCCTATCCGCAGCAGACAGTGCATGTCACCGGCCTGTGCCGAGAGTTGAGCGCGCACTTCGGCGCAGCCCAGCTCTTCTTCCACAGTGAGCAGAACGACGGGGAGGTGTGGCTGATCGCCGAACGCGGACGGACGGATCCTCAGGTGTTGGATCAGCGAGTACCCGGCGCTCGCCCTGGGTGAACCGTTCGGAGTCGAGCGACGACTCCTCGGCGCCTACGGCATCACGGGCAAACCCGAGGATCTCGATCCCGGCAGCGACCTGGCCGGCGACTGGGCGGCGACCTGGGGGGATCGCTGGGCGACAACGGTCGCAGAGGAATCCAGCATCAACCCCACCACTGCCGCCGCCGATACGACCTCAATCAGCAGCATGCTGGTGGCAGCCGCTCCACTCACGAGTATGCCTACCGGCGGTCCTGCACCAACACAATGACATCACCGCAACCACGGCAGATTTCCTGCCATAACGACACTCCTACCGCTTCCGCGTCACCCGCGACAGTCGCACGAAAATCAGCCACGCCAACAACACTTCAGGCCAATAAATCTATCAATTTAACCCTTCTGGCGCCCATTCACCCGATTTTGCGAAACGAGCGAATCCGGTACTTCCAATTTTCCTGGGATAAAATTTTCTTTTCACAGGATGGGCAAGATTTATTTTTGGAAGGTGTGAGAGTGATGCGCATCAATAAAGGCGTTCAAGCTCTAGGAGTTTCTACCGCAGCGATGGTGGTCGTAGGATTGGCCGGATCTCCTGCGAGCGCAACGACCTGGGGTGTGCAGTGCGCTGTTTCTGGCGCTTCCGGCTACGTCAACTACACCAAGACCAGTTCGACACGAATAGATCTGCGGATCGGCGTAAATGACACGGCGGGGGATGGTCACCACGCCAGGGCCAGACTGCTGACGAAGACGGCTTCTGGGGAAATTCACTACTGGTCGTGGCGCAAGGATCTCGACGGCGCCGACAATGGATGGGTAATCGACGACACCTACGCCGTCGACAGTAACGGCATCACCGATGTCGGCGTTCAAGTGGGTCGATATGAAGGGGACGAGCCGCTGGACCTCTGCTCGGACTGGACCGAGCGGGATATCTCTCAGTAATCGGGTTAGGTTCGGGAAAGTTGATCGATCCCCGAATTCTGAATCACTCTCACTTTAGCCCTTTGCTGAATTGATCCATCATTCCAAGGCTCCGACCTTAGAACTGTGGGGAAGCCCTTCAGGTCCCGTGCTCGACAAGGAAAAGCAGGAACACGTGCGCCTTGTTCAGTGGCTCTTCCGCCGCGGTGAGCTCCTGCTTGATGCGGAGGCGAACGGGGTGGCGAAATAGTAAGCCGGCGCAACCAGGTTGCATCGCGCGAACGAGCCAACGCAGGTGGCATGGGTCGTGCTGCGCCGCGGCGATGCAACCCATTTGCTCTGGCTTACTATTCGCCCGCGGCGCTTCGCGGGGTGTACTCGTTCGTCGCGTGCTTGGGTGCGATTCTGGGAGCGATCGGCATCCGAGGCGTAACTCACAAGGAAGCCCTGTGGGTCTCTCTCAGTAGGGAGACTTTCATTGGTTGCGGTCGGCCCGCGTAGCTCAGCGAGATCTGTTCGTGCCGTTGGTGCGGAGTCCATCCGGTCAACAGTTGGGGGTCTGCCGCACGAACGGGTGACGTCTTGACCTGCCCCAGGTCCTGGGTTCCAGTTCTGGTGGCTGACTGACAGTCCTTCACGGAAGGCTGGCAGTCATGCCTCGCCCTTGTCCTCCGGAGTTCCGGGCACGTGCCATCGCGCTGGTCCGCGCCGGCAAGCAGGCCAAGCAGACCGCAGTCGAGCTCGGTATCCATCCCGTCACGTTGTCGAAGTGGTTGCGGCAGGACGACATCGACAACGGGCGGCGACCGGGAACGCCGTCGAGCGAGTCCGCTGAGCTGCGGGCCGCTCGCCGGCGGATCCGTGAGCTGGAAACCGAGCTGGGGATCGTCCGGCAGGCGGCGAAGTTCCTTGACGAGGACAAGCCCCGCCCAAAAGGCTCTACCCGGTGATCGACCGACTCGTCGATGCCGGGGCACCGGTCGACCGATGCTGCCGGATCCTTGGCGTCACCCGGCAGAACTACTACAAGCACAAGCGCACCCCGACCACACCGCGCCAGCTACGGCGGGACTGGCTGACCGGGCTGATTCGGGAGGTCCACGTCGCCTCCCATGGCACCTACGGCTACCGCCGTATCCGCGCCGAGCTCACCCTGGGCATGGGCATCCAGGTCTGCTCCAGGACCGTGTCGGTGCTGATGACGCGGGCCGGGATCCACGGCCTGCCCGGACCGGTGCGCGTGAAGCGCCTGCGTGGCATCGTCACCGCCGAGGACCTGGTCAATCGCACGTTCCATCGGCTGCGTCCCGACGAGCTGTGGGTCACCGACATCACGCAGCACCGGACCAGGGAAGGATGGGTCTACTGCGCGGCGGTCCTGGATGTGTTCAGCCGCAGGATCGTGGGCTGGTCCATCGACTCCAGGCAGGACTCCACCCTCGTGGTCAACGCATTGGACATGGCCATCCGCAACCGCCGCCCTGAGCCGGGCGGGATCGTTCACGCCGATCACGGAACCCAGTTCACCTCCTGGGTCTTCGGGGAGCGGATCCGCTCCGCCGGCCTTCTGCCGTCGTTCGGCACTGTCGGGGACGGCCTGGACAACGCGATGACGGAGTCGTTCTGGTCCTCGATGCAGATCGAGCTGCTCAACCGCCGGCGGTGGAAGACCCGGGTCGAACTGGCCAACGCGATCTTCGAGTTCATCGAGATCTTCTACAACCGCCAGCGGCGACACTCAGCATTGGGCTACCGCACCCCCATCGAGTACGAACTACTGTCCGAGAACGACACCGCTCCGGCTGCTGGTTAGTCACCGAGCCTGGAGCCCAAATGGTGGGGCAGGTCAACCTGTCACCCGAACCTGCATCAGACCCGTTCTTGCACGTGAGTGGCACGCCTTGGGGGGCGTGCCATCACCTGGCCTCGTCCCTGTCGACGCGGCTCTGGCGGTCGACCGCTGCAGCCAAGGCGAGGATTGCTTGGACCTGAGCAGCGGCGATGGCGAGTGCTCCAGAGCGTTGGAAGTCCTTGGCATGAACCGTGTCCAAGAGTTCCTGGGCCCTGCTCGCGTGAGTCTCGTAATCCGGCATTGTCCCCCCTCGCAATGGTGATCCGCACTGTAGTGAACACGGCTACAGATGCCACCTGATCGGGATGTAAGGGCGCGGCGTCTTGAACCTGTGGCCTGATTCTTATCAGGTCAATGACGGGTGACTTTCGACAGTGACCAACCGGCCCTGCGCTTCGGTCGGGCATCCGCTTAGCTCTGGGGTTGGTCGTCGCTGTTCGCGTCTGTTGGTGTCAGCCGTTGATGTCAGGCCGCGCCGGCCTCTCGACCTGGCGCGGTGAGATTGTGTCGCGTGGTCGCCGTGGCAGCGGTCTTGCCATGACTGCGGGGATGGCTCACCGGACAGTGCCTCCACCATCAGCAACGACGTCTAAGAGGTCGTTTTCATCTGCCTTGCCCGTAAATAGATAGTTTCTTGAAGTGCAGGAATGTGGTGCGGGAGAGAGCCTCGGTGTGGTTGGGGCATGCAGGTCGGATGGGGTGACGGGTGGGGCGGGATACGACTTGTGCCTGTCTCATTCCAGAAGGCCCGCTTCGCTGCCCGTGTGCTTCCGTCGGCATTGCGGTGCGCCTGGGCGCACTCGCTTCGCAGCGATACGCCCCGAGTGTGACAACGCGACGTCCGTATCCGAGTGATCTGTCCGATGCCCGCTGGGAGTTGATCGAGCCCGTGCTCTCGGCTTGGCGCTTCGAGCGCCGCGGCAGGGCCCTGGACTTCGGCCGGCCGCCCGAGCATGACCTGCGCGACATCATGGATGCGATCTTGTATGTGGACCGGACCGGGGTCCAGTGGCGCTACCTCCCGCATGACTTCCCGCACTGGAACACGGTCTACGGCTACTTCGCCAGGTGGCAGCAGGAAGGCGTGTTCGCCCAGCTCAACGGCCTGCTCAGGCAACTCTTACGACAGAAGGAAGGACGGGAGGCCGAACCGTCGGCCTGCGTGATCGACGCGCAGAGCGTCAAGACCTCCACCAGCGTACCCCTCTCCAGCCAGGGCATCGATGCCGGCAAGAAGATCGTGGGCAGGAAGCGGAGCATCGTCACCGACACCATCGGCCTTCTCCTCGCCGTGCTGGTTACCGCGGCGAGCGTGCAGGACTCCGTCGCCGGCACCAGACTCCTGGACCATGTCGCCGCCGAACACCCCCGCGTCCGCAAAGCATGGGTCGACGGCGGCTACCGCCAGCACCTCGTCGAGCACGCCGCCACCCTCGGCATCGACATGGAAATCACTCAACGCAGGCCCGGGAAAAGGGGATTCACCCCCATCCCGAAACGCTGGGCGGTCGAGCGGACCTACGGCTGGCTCATGCTCCACCGCCGCCTGGCCCGCGACTATGAGACCCTGCCCGTCCGCTCCGAAGCCATGATCCACATCGCCATGACCGACCTCATGGCCCGCCGCCTCACCGGTGAGAGCGTCATCTCCTGGCGCGACCCAACACCACAGACCAAACACCAGATTCCGGGATGAAACAACGGGAGAAAACGACCTCTAAGATCCTCATCCGCGTGGGGCTGAGGGGGGACAGGACATATGTCGCAGGTGGTGACTGGCGGCCAGAGCATGGCCGTCGCATCCAGACGAGTGGGCAGGACGGTCTGCTGGATGATCGTACTGATCCTATGGTTGGCTCTTTGTGCCGAATTGCTCCGGGAGGTCTGGCACTTGGAAGCGTGGCAGCGCCTCGCCTTCTGCACGCTCGCGGGGATGGGGTCCTACTGCGTATGGCGTCTCGGTCTGTGTGCCTACATCAAGGCAAGCCCGACCGCGCTGACGGTCAGGAACCGCTTCTCCAGGTGGCACATCCCCTTTAGCGACATCGCCGACGTGACGTGGCTACCTGGCCAGGGCCCTCGACTCACATTGCACAGCGGCCCCACGGTCCGACTGGACGCCTACACGGGCTGGCCTGCCGGGCCCCTCGGCCGGCAGATGATGACAGACCTCACCGACGCATGTCGCAGCAGCGCGAGCGGCACTCCAGTGGTCAGCAGCAAGCGACTGGCTAGCGGCATGGCCGAGGTGCTCCTCCTATCCCTTGGGGCGTGGTTCTACGTCACCGCTCACATGGCTTCGTGAGGGCGTGACCGCACGTACGCTCTTCACCGGTTCACGCCGAGTCGTGCTGCCACCAGGCTCCACAAGGTCGGCGGAGCGACTTTGGGCGGGAGCTGCCATGGGGCGAGTGATCATGGCCCCGTAAGCTTCCGGCGCGTCGGGCAGTCTGTGGACCTGCCCGTTAAAGCACGACGTTGGGGCCATGATCTTCGAGGCTCGCCCCATGGTGGCTGCCTAAAGTCGTGGAGCCGACCGCCCCAGCCACGACGGGTTCTGATCTCATGTCGCCGGCCAACCCTCTCCAGGGGCGCGCGTCGGCGCAGCGAGGGCGGAGCGGGCCGAAGGCAGGAGCGGCGCCCGCAGCGGAGCCGGGAGCGCGCCCGGCGGAGCGGAGCGCAGCCGGGGCTTGATGATGGAGAGAAGGTTTTATCCCGCTGGGATGAGGCGCTGTCCGTCACGGCTCCGGACGTGGGGGCCGCTGTCGTCCAAGGCGTCCAGGAGTCTGATGGCGAAAGCCTCGGACATGCGCTCGCTGACCTCGTCGGGTGTGAGCCACGAGACCGCCAGGGACTCGCTGGAGGTACGTTCGGTGCCGCCCGAGGGCTTGCAGCGGAAGACCAGAGCCACGATGCCGCGGGTCATGTTCTTGTAGACGCCGGTGAGTTCGTCGACCTCGACGTGGATGCCAGTCTCCTCCAGGACCTCGCGGGCGACGCCGGCGCTGTGCATCGCCCCGCTGCGCTGGCACCGGATACGGCAGTCCGCAGCGCGCGTCAAGGCGGGGAAGCAGTGGCACGAGTCGGGGTACGTATTCACCACTCGCACCGGCCGGCAGGTCGAGCCGCGGAACGTCTATCGCTCCTTCACTCGCGTCGCTGAGTCCGCGGGCCTTCGCGTGATTCGGTTGCATGACGCTCGGCACGGCACGGCCACCCTGCTCACGGCGGCCGGAGTGGCGCCTCGCGTGGTGATGGAGATCCTCGGGCACTCTCAGATCAGCATCACCATGGGATGTGTACATGCACGTGGTGCAGGACACTCAACGGGACGCCATCAACCACATGGACCGGCTGTTGAAGCGGCGTCCCGGCTCGCGCTGACTGCTGTTGTTGCTCTCGATATGGACGCGGAGCCCCAGGCCGTGACAGTCCTGGGACCTCGTAGTCCTTCAGAGATCGGACTCGGGTCCTCCGCGTGCAACGAGCGCGCGGGCGGCGACAACGACCTCTTCTTTGAGCTGTTCCAGCGGAGTGCTCCAGTTGGCGTTCCAGTCGTCCAGGTCACTGGCACGGTCGACGATCGGTTGCAGGCGGTTGGGATAGCCGAGTTCTGACGCTGCTTCGACCCATATGAGGTTGGCACCGGTCGCCGGGTCCAAGGAGCCGTCGACGATCTGAGCGGCCAACCAGTAAGCCAGGGCCCACCTGGCAGCGATCGGGTCCGCCGGCACCTCGAATCCCAGCCCCAGCTCGTCCACGACGTGATCGAACAGCTCCCGTGCCTCATGCTCCTCACGACGGCCCAGGCCGGCGAGGAGGGCAAGCGACGGGGCATCGACGTCGGCCAGAAGCGCGTCGAGGCCGGCCTGGATGAGTCGGTCCGAGCCGACGTGACGTCCGAATGCCTGAGCTTGTGCCAGTCGCCTCAACCGGTCGAGAGCCTCGTCTCTTGTCACGCCGGATGCGCTCCGTTCCGTCCCCGTTGATGTCAGAACTGGATGTCAAAGGCCCCGGACCATGATCGGTCCGGGGCCTTTCTGATACATCGTGCCTGTTCAGGCATGGTGCCCCCGGCAGGATTCGAACCTGCGACACCCGCTTTAGGAGAGCGGTGCTCTATCCCCTGAGCTACGAAGGCCGGGATCTGTCGGAAAACGTGTCTGAAAGTCTGCCGGGATCGGTGGACCGCTCAGGTTTGTTTGGCGACAGGCCGTGGTGGCAGCCCGTGAGGGCGTAGCCACCGCGGTCAGTGTAGCGGGTGGTGCTTGATCCGAGGGCGGAGAGAGGTGCGCACTGGCTTGGGCGGCGAGCGCGTGGGTGATCTTGGCTCGGGCGGCGGCGTTGTCAGCCAGGCGTAGCCGATGCGGATCAGCAGGGCCGCGTCGGCCCCGTAGCCACGGGCCAGGTGACTCAGTCCGTCAAACCTCGATGCCGGGGTAAGCGCCGTCCGTGATCACCGTCGTGCCTGTCGCCACGGCCGGCAGGTCCGACTCGCGTCAGGCATGTGCGTCCGCCTTGCTGCCTGGTGCCGGCCGGGCGGAGTGAGGCGAGCAGGCTGCCGATCTCCTCGTCGGTGGGGGTGCCTCCTCGTCGCGGATGCTGCCGTAGCGCAGAAGGCCGCCGACAGAGCCGAGGAGGCCGCGAAGGCGAAGCAGATCAACACCGGAACCGTCCCCGACGAGAACGGCCACTCGATCGGCAACGTCTTCCACGTCATCGACCACATCGAGAAGATCGGCGATCCGGAGGTCATCAGGAAGACCGACGGCTGCGACCACTGGTGGAACCACCTCGCCTACAAGGGCAACTGCACGATCACCTCGAAGATCAAGTACAAGGCCGTTGTTGACCTGTACCTGTGCAGTGCCGAGGGCATCGACCCGCAGAAGCTCATGTGCCCGGCCGAGGCCACGACGTATCTCGGCGAGGTCACAACCGACGAACTGTCCCAGGAGGTCACGCACACCATCACGATCGCCGAGTGACAGGACGGCGTCGATCCCATCGACATCCTCTTCGGCAGCTGGATCAAGTGCGCCCAGAAGTTCACCTCCGGTTTCGAGGCCGGCAGCTGGGGCGGATGCGCCTGGGCGTCCCTGGACGTCGCGAGCCTGTTTGCCGGCAAGATCATCCGACCCATCGCGGAAGCACTGCGCGCCATGGACGCAGCTTTCGTCACCGGCATCGGCGTCCGGGACGCGTTCAAGGCCCTCAAAACCCTCAAGGGCGTCGACCCCGCGGCGGTCGCCGCGATCGAGGCCGAGGCGTGCGCCGGCCTCGGCTACCGGCTCTTCCTGCGCGCGGTGAAGACCTACTTCGTGCCGGTGCCGGCCGACGGGGAGACGTACGGCAGGTTCGTCGCCCTCGGTGAGCGCTTCGGCTACCCGTACTGGGTCGTGCGCGAAGGACTCAACGACCGCCGGACCGACTGACGCCGAGGTGTGGGGCGGGCGGACAGACTCCGCCCGCCCCACGCGGCACGTCGTGGCCATCGACGAGAACCATTGCGAAGCCTTCACCGCCCTCGGTGAGCGCTTCGGCTACCCGGAGTTCCTCGTGGACGACAACCTCAACGTCGGACAGGGCCGGTCTGGCCTGACAGCACACGGGCCCTGCCGAGCCAAAAGGCCACGGCTCGGCAGGGCCCGTCTCGTGTATCGCGCCGGGGAATCCGGGGGGCGGTGCGCGGTACGTGGCTGGGTGTCTGTGGTGTGCGACGGTTCCGGACAATCGTCCGGGCCTCGTGGTCGCGGTGACCGTTCGGGGCTGTCCGTCAGCTGGTCGGGAGGTCCGAGAGGGCCGGGCGGGTCAGGTGGAGCATGCGGGTCAGCCACAGGTCACCTGTCGCCGCGGGGGAGCGGGAGGCGAAGTGGGGGGCCGAGGCGGGTCGCGGGTGAGGGGACCGGGGGCTGCCCGGCAGGGCGGCGTCCGCGGGGAGGCGGGGCAGGGCCGTCGTGCCGGTGATCATGGACAGCATCAGTACGGCCGCCGCCCCGACGTCGACGTCGGGGAGCAGTGAGCCGTCGTTCCGGGCCCGGTCCAGGATCCCGTGCAGGGCGCCGAGCCAGTTGGCGTGACAGTGGAGTGACGGGTCGTCGGGAGTCCTGATCTCCTGGGCCAGACGCGCCCCCGCGCGAACGGTCGTGTCGCTTTCGATGAGGCCCACGAGGGTGTGAGCCATGGCGGTGGCTGTCTCGAACGCCGGCGTCTCGCGCCGCGCCAGCTTCCTCAGTGCGGCCCCCGACGTCGTGCAGGCCTGCGTCTGGACCGCACGGGCCAGGTCGGACTTGGCCGCGAAGTGGAAGAACAGGGCGCCCTTGGTGACCTGAGCCCGTTCGCTGATCGCGGACAGGGTGGCCCGTTCGTAGCCGGACTGGTCGAACACGGTCGAGGCGGCCCGGATCAGGTTGCGCCTGGTCCGCTCGGACCTCTCCTGCCTCACCACGACGCGACCACCCGGACGCTCCTTGTCGCTCGGCTGCTGATTGTCCTGCCGCGAGCGACGCTAGAAACCCGCTTTTGGATCTGTCAACGGGGCCTGCTTCGCGCAGATCATCTTCACGCCAGGTGGCAACTCCCTTGGAGATGTGGCTGGTTGCAGAGTGAAAAGGGGCAGGAGAGTCCGGTGGCCCGGTGGCCCGGTGGTCCGTTCAGCTTTGTGGCACACGGCGGAAGCGGCCCGCGATGTGCAGGTCCGCCTCGATGCGGGTCGCTGTCGTCCGGAGTTCGGGCAGCACGTCACTGACGCAGGCCTCGACGGTGCGGCGGCTGCTGTGCATGGCGACGTTCACCGCGGCCACCGTCCGTCCGGCGAGGTCGCGCACCGGGACGGCGATGGATCGCAGCCCCTGCTCCAACTCCGCCTCGACCAGGGCGTATCCGGCTGCCCGTACCCGGTCCAGTTCGGCCCTGAACAGCTCCGGGTCCGTTCCGGTCCGCCCGGAGACGGCCTCGGTCGCACCGGCCAGTATCTCCGTGGCGCGGGTCTCCGGAAGATCGGCCAGGATCGCTCGGCCCAGCGAGGTGGCGTACGCGGGCAGCCGCGTGCCGACGGTGACGTGGACGCTCATGATGCCGCGGGTGGAGACGTGCCCGGTGTAGTGGATCTCGTCGCCCGTCAGCACCGCGAGCGACACCGAGTCGTGCAGCCGTTGGGAGAGTTCGGTCAGATGCGGGGCCGCGATCTCGGGCAGCGTGGTCCGTGAGAGTGGCGGGAAGCCGAGCCCCAGGACGCGCGGGGTGAGGCGGAAGACGCGGTCGTGCGTGGTGACGTATCCGAGGTGTTCCAGCGTGATCAGGGCGCGGCGCGCGGTCGCGCGGGCGAGTCCTGTCGCCTGGGCCACCGCGGTGAGGGTCAGTTCGCCGCGTCCCTCGCCGAAGGCCGTGATCACGGTCAGGCCCCGAGCCAGCGACTCGATGAACTCCCGCCCCAGTTCCTGCTTGGAGGCACCGGTCCAGTCGGCGAGTCCGGAGGGGCTGGTGGCCTTCCCCGAGGGTTCCGTCCTTCCCGGGGGTTCCGTGCTCCGTGCGCTTCCGGGGCCCCCCGCGGTTCCCGGAATTCCCGCGGTTCCGGGGCTTCCGGCGTCGACTGTGCCGCTCGGGCCGCCTGCGTCGCCCGTTCCGGTCGGTGCGTCGCTCCGCGTGAGCTCGGACTTCCGCTCCGGCGTCGGTTCGTCGTCCCGTGCCAGTGCCCGTTCCATCTCGGCCACGGCCGTCCGTAGGCGCGGCAGCAGCGCGTCCCGCAGTTCGGTGGCGCCGTGCCGGCTGGTATGGCTCACCACGTTCACCACGCAGGCGATCCGCCCCGCCTCCCGTACGGGCATAGAGAGCGCGACCAGGCCTGGTTCGATGAGCTGGTCGTCCAACGCCCAGCCGACCGAGGCCGCTTCGGCCGTCCGTTGCTCGAAGTCGTCTCCGAGGGTGGGGCGTTGGGAGGCCGGCAGAGCGGAGGTGTCCGCGCTGCCCTCGTACGGTCTGCTCCTCGCGGGCACGGCCGGGAAGCCGCGGTCCTCCGGATCGGCCGCGCGGCGCTCCCGCCAGCGTGTCCACTCCTCCTCGCTCCACTCGGACGCGAACAGCGGTCCCGGTGCCGTGCGTTCGGCGGGGAGCAGGTCGCCGATGCGGAACCTCAGGGACATCGCGCGGCGCCGGGTCGCCTGATGGATGAAGCGGATGCCGTCCCGGTCGCAGACGGCGATGGACACCGACTCGTCGAGCTCGTCGGCGAGCGCGTCGGCGTACGCGTCCAGGACACGGGGAAGCCGGAGGGCGGCGAGATAGGCGTTGCCGAGCTCCATCAGGCGGGGGGCGAGTACGGCATCCCGGCCGTCGAGGCGCAGGTAGCCCATGCGTGCCAGGGTCGCGGTGATCCGGTCGACGGTGGACCGCGCGAGCCCGGTGGCCCGTTCGAGTCCGCTCAGACTGGCCGAACCGTCCGCCTCGGTCAGCCTGCGCAGTACGGCGAGCCCGCGGATGAGCGGCGTGACCGCCTCGTCCGGCACTTCGGCCCCGGCGGCGGCCCCGGAGCCGGACACCGCGGAACCGTTGCCCGTCCCGGCCGACACGCGGTTCGCCGGCGTGACAGGGGACGACGACGTGGGGCTCGATGGCCCGGGGCCTGATGACCTGGAGCTCGATGGCCTGGGGTTTGCTGACCCGGAGCTTGATGACCTGGGGCTTGATGGCATGGGCTCTCCGGTGGGGCTCTCAGAAGAGTCACTGTGCGGCGGATCTCGGACGAGTCACCGGTGGCGGATCTCAGAAGAGCCACGGTAGTGCTTGCCCGCCCGATGAAGCAGGTGGGCAAGGTGGGCTGCTTCCGGGCACGGGCGCCGGTCTGCCGAGCGCGCCCCATCCGTCCGGCTGCGCCTCTGGCCTCCGTCCGGTTGCGCCTCTGGCCTCCGTCCGGCTGTGCCTAGGGCCTCCGTCCGGTTGGGCCTCGGGCCTCCGTCCGGCTGTCCGGCTGTCTCGAGCTTCCCCGCCCGGGCCATCGGCGGCCGGCACCGAGCTCGTCCGTCCGCTGGTCCGGCGGCTCGCCCCGTGCTCAGCGGCGCGTCACGTACACCCGGTACTTCCCCGCGGCGTCCGCCGACGCGACCTGGACGGTGAGTCCCGCCTTGGCGACCTTGAAGGTCTCTCCGGGGGCGAAGGGCGCGTCGGAGAGTTCCGCCTGCACATTGGGTGAACGGGTGCATCCGCCGCTGTCGCGGTGGGAGTCGTACACCGTGACGGGCCCGTTCCCGGTGTCCACGTCCGCGTCGACCTTGTAGATGAGGATGCCGGGACGGCAGACGGTGGAGTCGTTGCCCGCGCGGGTGCGCAGTTCGAGGACGTATCCGCTGCGGGGGCCGACGGGTATGACGACGAGTTTGGCGCCGCCCCGCCGGGCCATCGGGGTCAGCGTGTATTCGCTGGTCCCGTGTGCGGCCGCGCAGCTCACCTGGGAGGCGTCGAGCCAGCCGAGCTTCCACTTGTGCCAGCCGAGCAGATCGTTGTCGGCCCCCCAGTCCTCGCTCATGATGTCCCAGTGCCCGACCGCCCCGCCGCCGTCCTGGGTGTAGAGGTCGGGCAGGCCGAAGGTGTGACCGTTCTCGTGGGGCAGTACGCGGTAGCCGGTGTCGGCGTAGGAGCCCGAGCCGTCGTCCTGGCGGCTGTAGACGAAGGACGCGTTGGCGACCGGGACGCCGTCGGCCACCGGCGCCTCGGTGTTGCCGGCGAAGGTCACGGACAGCACGGTGTCCAGCGCGGAGGGCCCGGCATTCGGTGTGACCAGCACGTTCAGGATGTCGTACGACCGGAAGTCGACCTCGGGATCGGCCGTGGCCACTATGTCCTGGACCAGTTCGCGGTACCCGGGGTCGAAAGGCGCGCCGCGTTCTATCCCGTACGCCCTGAAGGGCTTGGGCATGCGCAGCCAGTGCCGGACGGGGGCCTCGGGCCGGTAGTCGAGGCGGCCGTAGGAGGCGGTGCGGAACCATTCCTGCGTCTTCGGGAAGAACTCGTCGTACCGGTCGCGGGCGCTGCCCTTGCCGGGCGCGTCGGAGAAGTCGACCATCAGCGTCAGAGCCCGCAGGGTGCCGGTGGAGCGGGCGTATCCGGGTGCGGTCGGAATCCCTTCCCCCATCTGGACGTCCGACGGGCCGTTGATCAGGCAGGGGCCGAGCGCCGTGGAGCGGGCCAGTGCCGCGGAGCCCGCCGTGGCGGAGCCGGCCGTCAGATGTCCGGTGCCCGCGGAGGTGCTGACCGCCAGCGTCAGAACGGTCACCGTGGCCAGCGCGGCCACACGGCGCGGGCGTATGCGGCGGCTGGACGGCAGCATGCAGGGGCCCTTCGCTCCACGGCAGCCACCGGTCTCCGACTGCACCCTTTCGATCACCCTGAGTCGCCGACTCGCCGGGCGCGCGCTGGATGGGCCCGATCGGGTTCATCTGCGGGAGGTGCCGAAGGGAGGAAGAATGTGTGACGTAGGTCACATCATTCTCTTCTCGATCCGGGAAATAACCGGGGATCGTTTCCCCGTTTAGTCATACGTCCGAGCGAAACGGGGACGGAATCCCCGGATCGCATACATGTTCCGAGAAGTTCCGAGGAGGACGCCGTGGAGACCGCGACCCCCGTGCAGCGCCGAGTGGCCCGGCCCCGTGCCGATGCCCTGCGCAACCGGGAGCGGATCGTCGCCGCCGCCCGCGAGATGTTCGTCGAGTTCGGCGCCGAGGTGCCGTTCGACGAGATCGCCCGCCGGGCCGGTGTCGGCAACGCCACGGTGTACCGCAACTTCCCCGACCGCGACGCCCTCGCCCGCGAGGTCGTGTGCTCGGTCATGGACCGCACCTCGGAGTGGGTCGAGGAGGCGCTCGCCGTGGACGGCGACGCGTTCGAGGCGCTGAGCGGCTTCGTGCACTTCGCCGCGGACGAGCGGATCGGCGCCCTGTGCCCGATGCTCTCCGAGAACTTCGACCAGAACCATCCCGACCTGGTCGCCGCGCGCGACCGGATCACCGATCTGCTGCAGCAGCTGATGGCCCGCGCGCGCGAGGCCGGACAGCTGCGCCCCGACGTCGAGTTGGGCGATCTGATGGTCGCCGTCAGCCAGCTCACCAGGCCGCTGCCCGGCACCGCGTGCCAGGGCATCGACCGCTTCGTGCACCGTCATCTGCAGCTGTTCCTGGACGGTATGCGGGCTCCGGCCCGCTCCGAACTGCCCGGAGTGGCCGCCAACCTGGAGGAACTGCGACGAGTGTGACCGGTGCCGGAGTGGCAGCCGAGGTGATCGGTCGATCGGTGACCGATGAGTCCGGCGCCCGGCGGCAGTCAGGACTCGTAACCCGAACTCGTACTCGATAACGCACAACTCATCGCCCGTACAGCCCGTACACCTCGTACGGCCCGTACACGTCACGCGCGAGGCGCACTCGTCATCTGGGACGAGCCGCGCCGCGCCGAGCCGAGGCGTTCCCGGCCGTCACCGTCGACGAGCCGTCCCTTTTCACTGACTTTTTCGCTACGAAGTCCCGGAGTGGGTACCCCCATGTCTGAAACAGGCACGTCCAAAGCAATTCCGGATCTGGAGTCCGACGCGCACAGCAACCGCTGGAAAGCGCTCGTCTTCATCGCGCTGGCCCAGCTGATGGTGGTGCTCGACGCCACGATCGTGAATATCGCCCTGCCCTCGGCCCAGCAGGACCTGGGTATTTCGGACGGCAACCGGCAGTGGGTCGTCACGGCCTATGCCCTCGCCTTCGGCGGTCTGCTCCTGTTCGGCGGCCGCATCGCCGACCTGTGGGGCCGCAAGCGCGCGTTCGTCGTGGGTCTGGTCGGCTTCGCCCTGGCCTCCGCCCTCGGCGGCGCGGCACAGAGCGGCGCGATGATGTTCGGCGCCCGTGCCCTTCAGGGCGTGTTCGGCGCGCTGCTGGCGCCCGCCGCGCTCTCGCTGCTCGCCGTGATGTTCACCGACGCCAAGGAGCGCGCCAAGGCCTTCGGCATCTACGGTGCGATCGCCGGTGGCGGTGGCGCCGTCGGCTTCATCCTCGGCGGTGTCCTCACCGAGTACATGAACTGGCGCTGGACCTTCTTCGTCAACATCCCGTTCGCGATCGTCGCGGCCGCGGGCGCGTACTTCGTCATCCGTGAGCCGAAGGGCGGCCGCAACCGTTCGCCGCTCGACATCCCGGGCGTCGTCCTGTCCACCCTCGGTCTGGTCTCCCTCGTCTACGGCTTCACCCGCGCCGAGTCCGATGGCTGGGGCGACTCCATGACCGTCGGCCTGTTCGTGGCCTCCGCCCTGCTGCTGGCCGCGTTCGTCTTCACCGAGTCCAAGGTCAAGGCCCCGCTGCTGCCCCTGCGCGTCATCACCGAGCGCAACCGCGGAGGCGTCTACCTCTCCCTCGGTCTCGCGATCATCGCGATGTTCGGCACCTTCCTCTTCCTCACCTACTACCTGCAGATCGTGAAGGGCTACTCGCCGATCTCGACCGGCTTCGCCTTCCTGCCGATGATCGCGGGCATGATCACGGGCTCCACGCAGATCGGTGCCCGCCTGATGACCCGGGTCGCGCCGCGGCTGCTGATGGGCCCCGGCTTCCTGGTCGCCGCGCTCGGCATGCTGCTCCTGGCGCAGCTGGAGATCGGTTCGTCGTACGTCTCCCTGGTGATGCCGGCGATGCTGCTGCTCGGCCTCGGCATGGGTACGGCGTTCATGCCGGCCATGTCGCTGGCCACGCACGGCATCGAGCCGCGTGACGCCGGTGTCGCCTCGGCGATGGTCAACACCTCGCAGCAGGTCGGCGGTGCGATCGGCACGGCCCTGCTGAACACGATCGCGGCCTCCGCGACCACCGCCTACATCAAGGACCACATGGCGGGCGCCGGGACCAAGGCGCAGCAGCAGCTGGTCCAGGCGGAGGGCATGGTGCACGGCTACAGCAACGCGATCTGGTTCGCCGTCGGCATCCTCGTGGTCGCCGCGGGAATCGCCTTCACCCTGATCAACACCGGCCGTCCGGACGCCTCCGCGGTCGTCGGCTCGGGCACGGGCGAAGGCGCCGAGGACGAGCTGAAGGTGCCGGTCGTCGCGCACTGATTTGGCGACCACCCCGTACTCCGGCACTTCCGTAGCCCACGGCCCGGTACTTCCGTAGCCGACGGTCCGCACCTTCCGCGGTCCGTACGACGGTGCTTCGCGTACGGAAGGGGATGGGGACGCCTCGTCCGTACGACTCCTGAGACTGCCCCGGTTCCACGCCAGACGGAACCGGGGCGGTCCCGTGTCCGGGCGGTCCCGTGTCCGGGCGGACCCGTGTCCGGGCAGTCCCCCTTTGTCCGGGCGGACTCGTGTCCGGGCGGTCCCGCTGCCCGGCCGGACTCGGCGGCAGAGGCCCCGCCGCCCCGGCCGCCCGCTCCTAACGCAGCCAGGGCAGATCCGCCCCCGCGTCCTTCGGCTGGAGCCCCTCGGCGATGATCCGCATGGCCTCGCCGAAGGCCTTCCGCTGGTCCGGCCCGAGCCGGTCGAACAATGCCTGGCGTACGGCGGCGACATGGCCCGGCGCGGTGCGCCGCAGCACCTCGTAGCCCTCGTCGGTCAGCACCGCGAACTGGCCCCGCTTGTCGGACGGGCAGTCCTCGCGGCGTACCCAGCCGTTCTTCTCCAGCCGCGCGACGGCGTGCGAGAGCCGTGAGCGGGTGATCTTCGCGTTCATGGCCAGCTCCGTCATCCGCAGCCGGCGCCGCGGTGCCTCCCCGAGCTGGACGAGCAGGCCGTAGTAGATGTGCGGCATGCCCGCGTCACGCTGGAGCTGACGGTCGAGGTGGTCCTCCAGGAGGGTCGTGGCGTGCATGTACGCACGCCAGATGCGCTGTTCCTCGTCGGTGAGCCAGCGCGGCTCTTCAGCGGGAGCGGGTGCCGTGTTCATGTACCCCACTGTACGAGCCCCTCCTTGAAACTTAAACAAACCCGTCGTAGTCTCGACCCTGGAACTTGAGACTTTAAGTAAAGTGCTTCAAAGATCAAGCACTTCCGCCGTACGATGGAACCCCCTGGAGGGAGCAGCCATGTCCGCCGCCACCGAGGAGCGCCCCGCGCCGCAGCGCATGCCCGCCCTCTACCTCAGCCACGGTGCCCCGCCGCTCGCCGACGACCCGGTCTGGCCCGGCCAGCTCGCCGCCTGGTCCGCCGGCCTGCCCCGCCCCAAGGCGATCCTCATGGTCTCCGCGCACTGGGAGGAGGCCCCGCTCGCCCTCGGCGCGATCGAGACGGTCCCTCTCGTCTACGACTTCTGGGGCTTCCCCGAGCACTACTACCAGGTGACGTACGCGGCCCCCGGCGCTCCGGAGCTCGCCGAGTCCGTACGGAAGCTGCTGCGCGCGCCCGGCACGCCGGTGCAGGACATCCCGGACCGCGGACTCGACCACGGCGCGTACGTCCCCCTCAAGGAGATGTTCCCCGAGGCCGACATCCCGGTGCTCCAGATCTCCATGCCGACACTCGACCCGGTCCGGCTGTTCGAGATCGGGCGGAAGCTGGCGCCGCTGCGTGACGAGGGGGTGCTGATCGTCGGTTCCGGCTTCTTCACCCACAACCTCGCGGCCCTGCGGCACACCGGCGGGGGAGTGCCCGCCTGGTCGAGCGAGTTCGACGACTGGGGGCACCGCGCGCTGGAGGCCGGTGACGTGGACGCGCTGCTCGACTTCGAGCGCAAGTCCCCGGCGGGCCGTCTCGCCCACCCGCGCACCGAGCACTTCGCCCCGCTCTTCGTGACCATGGGAGCGGCGGACGCCGCCGGAGGGCTCGGCGGGCAGCGGTCCGTGATCGACGGATTCTGGCTGGGGATGGCGAAGCGGTCGGTGCAGTTCGACTGAGCGGCCGACGGCCCGACCGTCCGGTGGTCCGACCGTCCGAAGACCTGCTCGTCCGACGGTCGGTCCGTCCATCACACCCGACGGCCCGACCGTCCGTCGGCCCGATGATCCGACCCGCCCGACGGTCCCGGGCCGGGCGTTCGGGTGCGTCCTAGCGGGCGAGTTCCTTCTCGTACCAGGCGACGTCCCAGTAGCGGCCGAACTTGCGGCCGACCTCCCGATAGGTGCCGACGTGCCGGAACCCGAAGCGTTCGTGCAGGCGCACGGACGCTTCGTTGGGCAGAGCGATGCCGGCGTACGCCCGGTGCAGGTCCTCGGCGGCGAGCGCCGAGAAGAGCGCTTCGTAGAGGAGCGTGCCGACGCCCCGGCGGGCGGCGTCGGGGGCGACGTAGACCGTCACCTCCACGGAGGTCGCGTAGGCGGGCTTCGCGCGAAAAGCGCTGGAGGTGGCGTACCCCAGAATCGCCTGTGAATCCGCGTCCGTGGCAACCATCAGGCGGTGCGGTCCGTCTTCAGGGTGGGAGAGCAGCCACGGGCGACGTTGCTCCGGCGTGAAGACGATGGTGTCGAACGTGATGGGCGTCTCACGAACGTAATGGTTGTACAGCTCCGTGAGTGCGTCCAGATCGGCTGCGACCCCCGGCCTGACCTGCACATCTGTACGTTCTGACCGCATCAGACCTCCCGAGTGGTGCGACAGGGTACTGCATGCTCAGAAAAATCAAGGTGCGGGTTGGGAATTCTGTCCTGATTCCAGTCGTTGTTTCCATCGGATGCCGGGCACCCGGGAGGGTGAAACCGGATGTCCGGGACCACCCGCAAGCCCACCACGCAAGGGAGCACGCATGGCAACCCGTGCCGTCGCCCGTCGTAAGTCCGCCACTGGCGGGACATCCGACGCGGCACGCAGTGTTCGCGCCGGAGGCGGCGAAATCGCCGATCGCGACCTGGTCGGCATGTACCTCGACGAGATCGCGCGTACACCGCTGCTCGACGCCGCCAAGGAAGTCGAGTTGTCCCAGGTCATCGAGGCGGGTGTGTTCGCGCGGCAGATCCTCGACGGTGAGGCCGAGGCCAAGGCGGACGCGTCCCGCGAGGAGTTGGAGGCGCTGGTCGCCGACAGCGAGCGCGCCAAGGACGTCTTCATCCGTTCGAACCTCCGGCTGGTCGTGGCCGTGGCGCGCCGTTACCCGCGCAGCGGTCTGCCCCTGCTCGACCTGATCCAGGAGGGGAACGCCGGCCTGGTGCGCGCCGTCGAGAAGTTCGACTACCGCAAGGGCTTCAAGTTCTCGACGTACGCCACCTGGTGGATCCGTCAGGCCATCACCCGTTCGATCGCCGACCAGTCGCGCACGATCCGCCTCCCTGTCCATCTGGTCGAGGAGCTGGGCAGGATCCGTCGCGTGCAGCGTGAGTTCAACCGTGAGAACGGGCGCGAGCCCGAGCACGCGGAGATAGCCGCCGAGCTCGGTTCGACGCCGGAGCGCGTGGGCGACGTCCTGGACTGGGCCCGCGACCCGGTCTCGCTGAACATGGCGGTGGACGACGAGGGCGAGACCCAGTTCGGCGACCTGCTGGAGGACACCTCCGCCGTCTCGCCCGAGCAGTCGGTGCTCACACTGCTGCGCAGTGAGGAGCTGGACGATCTGATCGGCCATCTCGACCAGCGCACCGCCTCCATCATCAAGATGCGGTACGGCATCGAGGACGGCCGGGAGCGGACGCTCACGGAGGTCGGCAAGGAGCACGGGCTCACGCGTGAGCGCATCCGTCAGATCGAGAAGCACGCCCTGCTCGAGCTGAAGAAGCTGGCGCGCGACACCGGATTCGACGCGGCGGCGTAGCGGGGAGGAGGCGCGCGGAGCGCACGGGGCGGGCCGAGTGAGAGGGGCGAGTGGGCCGTACGGGTTGAATCGCCGCGCGGGCGCCGGACCCCTCCGTCCCAGTCCGCGCACGGGCACCCCCGCCTCGATGGCCACAAGTCGACCAGACATGGCCATGTAAGGCCGCTTCAACCTGCCGGGCCCTGGGAACAAGACTTCAGGGCCCACGCTTCGGGCCCCGTCCGAGCGGAAGAAGCGAACAGAACCACCGAGCGGAACCACTGAGCGGAAGTGCCGAGCGGAAGTCCTCAGCGGATTCACCGAACGGAAGCACGCCGCTCCCAAGAACCGAGTCCCGACGCACACCCCCCCCGCGCCGGGACTCTCCCAGAGCCGAGCTTCGGCGCCTCCCCCCCCCGGCGCCGGAGCTCGGTTCCATGTTCGTTCCGGGGTACGGGAGTTGCCGGCTCCGACGGGACGGGCGAGCGCGGAGCGCGGAGGGTTTTTGGGCAGGACGCGGACGGGCCACCCCGAACCTGAACCCCGGGGTGACCCGGACGGCAGATTCTGCCACAGCGGCGTAACCAGCCGTCGCCGACGGTCCACCGGGTGTCACCGCCCCCGTGGCGGACGGCCGACCGTCAGGCGCCGTCAGCCTGTGGCACTCCCCCCGCCCGGCTCAGTCGCGCACCCAACTCCCTTACGTAATCCACAAGTTCTCGCGGTTCTCGCACCGTGAAGTCACAGTCGACCATCGCGATCCGCACCGCCAGCCATTCCATCGAGTCGCTGGAGGAGGCCCGCAGCCGGCAGCTGTGCCCGTCGATCGGCTCGGGCACGCCGACCCAGGCGGGCACGCGCGCCGCGACGAAGTCGGCCGGGGCGGCGAAGGTGACGTCGAACGTGTAGGTCTCCTGACGCCGGTACATCGACTGCCGCAGGAATTCGGCGGCGTTCCCCGTCGGCAGCTCGCGGGGCGTGAACCGGGCCCCCGTCGCGAAGGGTTCGGTCACCCGGTCGACGCGGAACGTCCGCCAGTCGCCGCGGTCGAGGTCGTACGCGACGAGATACCAGCGGCGGCCGGTGGAGACCAGCCGGTACGGCTCGGTCAGCCGCCGCGACGGCGTTCCGTCCCCGGAGCGGTACGCGAACCGCAGCCGCTCGTGCCCCGCGATGCTCGACGCCATCACGGTCAGCGTCTCGGGCGCGATACTCGCCCCGTCTCCGCTGGTCAGGGGAGTGGTCGCGGCCTGGAGCGTGGACACGCGGTGGCGCAGCCGGGACGGCAGCACCTGTTCCAGCTTGGCGAGCGCCCGTACGGAGGCCTCGTCCACACCCGCGACCGCGTGCCCGGCGCCGGCCCGCAGACCCACCGCGATGGCCACGGCCTCCTCGTCGTCGAGGACGAGCGGGGGCATCGCCGTGCCCGCCACCAGCCGGTAGCCGCCGTCCGCTCCCTTGGTCGCCTGCACCGGATAGCCCAGCTCGCGGAGCCGGTCGATATCGCGCCTGACCGTACGACGGGACACCCCGAGACGCTCGGACAGCTCGCCGCCGGGCCACTCGCGGGGCGTCTGGAGGAGGGAGAGGAGCTGGAGAAGCCGGGCCGGGGTATCGGTCGTCATGTTTCCAGGGTGCCGGAGAACTAGGACATGATCTGACCTAATCGGGCCTTACCTTTACTGCATGACCTCCACCGACACCTCTGAGACAGCTCTCAGCAGCCCGGCACCCGGCGTCGCGGCCGACCGACGGCGCTGGTTCGCCCTCGCCATCGTGATGACCGCGGCCTTCATGGACCTCGTCGACGTCACGATCGTCAACATCGCGATCCCGTCGATCCAGCGGGACGAGGGGGCCACGTTCAGCCAGATCCAGTGGATCACCGCGGGCTATGCGCTGGCCTTCGCCGCGGGACTCGTCACCGGTGGGCGGCTCGGCGACATCTACGGCCGCAAGCGGCTCTTCCTCCTCGGCGTGGCCGGTTTCACGGTCGCCTCGGCGCTGTGCGGCTTCGCGGCGAACCCGGAGATGCTCGTCGCCTCGCGCATTCTGCAGGGCGCCATGGCCGCGATGATGGTGCCGCAGGTGCTGTCGATCGTGCACGCGACCTTCCCGGCGCACGAGCGGGGCAAGGTCTTCGGCCTCTTCGGCGCGATCGTCGGCCTGGGCGCGGTCTCGGGTCCCCTCCTCGGCGCACTGCTCATCGAGTGGAACATCTTCGGCCTGGAGTGGCGGCCGATCTTCCTCATCAACCTGCCGGTCGGCATCCTCGCGCTGATCCTGGGCCGCCGCTTCATCAGCGAGTCCAAGGCCCCGAAGGCTCTGAAGCTCGACCTCGTCGGCGTCGCCCTCGTCACGCTCGGCCTGCTGATGCTGCTCTACCCGCTGACCCGCGGCCGTGAGCTGGGCTGGCCGCTGTGGGGGTACGTCTCGATGGCCGGCTCCCTCGTGGTCTTCGCGGGGCTGGTGGCGTACGAGAAGCGGAAGACGGCACGGGACGGTTCACCGCTGGTCGAGCTGTCGCTGTTCAAGGTGAAGAGCTTCGCGGCGGGCATCGCCGTGCAGACCGTCTTCGGTATCGCGCTCGGCATCTTCTTCCTGGTCTGGACGCTGTACATGCAGTTCGGGCTGGGCTGGAGCGCGCTGCGGGCGGGGCTCACCGGGGTGCCGTTCTCGATCGCGGTCTCGGCGGCGGCGGGCATGTCGGTACAGCTCCTTGTCCCGCGCTTCGGGCGCAAGGTGCTCCAGGCGGGCGCCCTGATCATGGCGCTCGGAGTCCTGCTCTACATCTGGGAGTCCGACCGCTACGGCATGGACATCGCCTCCTGGCAGATGGCCCTCCCGCTGGTGGTCATGGGCGCCGGCATGGGCTTCATCGTCGCCCCGCTGACGGACGCCGTGCTCTCGGAGGTCCCGCGCGAGCACTCGGGTTCGGCCTCGGGCCTGATCAACACCGTGCAGCAGATGGGCAACGCGCTCGGCCTCGGCCTGGTCTCGGTCGTCTTCTTCGGCGAGATCAGCGACCGGTTGACCCTCGCCCAGGTGGGGCCGGCCTTCGCGAACGCCTTCGAGCACGCGCTGGGCTGGGTCGCCGCGGTGCTGACCGTCATCTTCCTGCTGATGTTCGCCCTGCCGAAGCGGCCGGCCCAGCATGTGGAGGGCGCGCAGGACGAGCCGGACGCCCAGGACCAGAAGCAGGATCAGGGCCAGGACAAGGCCCTGGGCAAGGACAAGGGTCAGGACGAGGACCGGAAGCCGGAATTCGTGGGCTGATCTCCGCTAGGTCCGTTATCACCCGCGTGACGCGGAGGTCCGAGCAGGAAGGGGCCCCGGCACCTCAGGTGCCGGGGCCCCTTCCTGCTTCAGCCCAGTCGTGCCGCCCGGCGCTCCATCGCGTCCCGGGCCGCGTCCTCCGTCGCGTACACCTCGCACATGTGCCGCCGGTCCGGGGTCGCCGTGTGCTCGACCTCCCACAAGGAGATCTCCTGCCCGTCGCGCAGCAGGAACGCGTGCTCGTAGAGCGAGAAGCACAGTCCCGCCTGCCCGGCGCGGCAAGGGCGCCCGAAAGCCTGCGTGATCTGGTGCGCGAACGCCTCCCGGAGCAGCAGCGACGTGACGTCGGCGCCCGGCCGGTCCGGATTCTCCGCGCGCCGCAGGAGCCGGCGCGCGTGATCGGCGGAGTCGTCGGGCACATAGGTGTGACGCGGCTCGGGGATCGACGACAGCTGCACGAACACGGGCAGCTCGAAGTCCGGCGCGTCCGGAGGGAGCGGGAGCCGGGCCGTGGCGGTCCGCAGCTCCTCCTCGTCGACGTAGACCTCGTGCTGGGCTTCGTGCCCGGTCGCCGTGTTGTGCACCAGCTCCCACAGCGTGACGGCGGAACCGTCGGCGAGCAGCCAGGTGTGCCGGTACGTCTCCCTGTGCAGCCCCGCGCTGTGGTGCGCGGAGTGCAGCGAACTGTCGTGTGCCAGCGCGCAGTCCAGCCGCCGTATCGCCTCGTCGGGCAGCTCGAACGAGTTCAGGGCGCGGCCCAGAAGTCGTGCGAGATGCTCCTCCGGAGACTCGGGCGACTCGGGTGGTTCGTACGCTGCTGTCTCGTACGGAACGCTCAAGGTTTCTCCCGGCGTTGCTGCATGTCACCTTGTGGGTGCATACCGTAGCCCCTCGGTCGGACATCATGTCCGCGAACCGAGAAAACGTACGGACGGAAAACGGGCGGGCCGCGCGGTAAGTTCCCCCGCGGCTCGCCAGGACGTCAATAAGCCCTCGTCAGACGGCACTTCCAGCGGTCGACGCGCCCCGCGAAAGGTTCCGGCCGTAGCACCCATTGTCCGGCAAGGTGCCCTTGCCGCACCAGTTCCCGGCCGCTACAAGACGACCCCGGCGAGCGAGTCCTGACCCGCTCCACCACGCGGACCCGACTCGGACCCGACTCGGGCGCGGCTCGGGGCGGCTCGGCGCAGCGCGCGCCGGCGTGGACCCCCGTCGGCGTGGCCCCCGCCGATCCACTGCCCGCCGCCCCGAGCCGTTCGCGGTCACGAGGGAGAACCGGGACGGTCCCCCAACCCGCCGTCCCCGTACAGCTCTTCGTACGACGGCCACGCCCCGCCAGGCCCGTCCACCGGCTCCGCCGCGCGTACGGCGCGCACGATCGCGCGCGTCACCAGGTCCGCGCCCGCCGCGAGGATCTCGTTGAGCGCCAGGGGATTCCCGGCGTCGAGCGGCCGGTCACCCGTGGCCAGCGCGAACACCGTGTCCCCGTCGTTCAGCAGATGCACCGGCCGTACGGCACGCGCGATTCCGTCGTGCGCCGTACCCGCGAGCTTCTGCGCCTGCGCCCGCGTCAGCCCGGCGTCGGTGGCGACGACGGCGAGCGTGGTGTTCAACGGGGGCGGCGCGTTCCTCGCGGCGGCCTCCGCCAGCCGCAGCCGGGCCGCCTCACGCACCGCGGCGGACGGACCCGCCGTACGCCCTCGCGCCAGCTCCCCGTACGGAATCCCCGTTTCCGGCTCCACCGCCGAGCCCGCCGCGTTGGCCACCACCAGCGCGGCCACCGTGACACCGGACTCCAGCACGGCGCTCGCCGTCCCGACCCCGCCCTTGAGTACACCGACCACGGCCCCGGTACCGGCGCCCACGCCGCCCTCCCGCACCGGCGTGCACAGCGCGCTCGCGGCGGCGGCCTCGACCGCGGCGATCCCGGTGGAGGCGTCCGGCCGCGACCGGAAGTCGCCGCCGCGCCCGAGATCGAAGACGCAGGCGGCGGGCACGACGGGCACGACGTGCGTCGGGTCCGGCCCCACGCGCACCCCCCGTCCCCGCTCCTCCAGCCACGCCATCACGCCCGACGCCGAGTCCAGCCCGTACGCGCTGCCTCCGGTCAGCACGACCGCCTCGATCTTCTGCACGAGGTTGCGCGGATCGAGCGCGTCCGTCTCCTTGGTGCCGGGCCCGCCGCCGCGTACGTCCACGGCGGCGATCACACCTCCCTCGGGAGCGAGCACCACCGTCGTCCCCGTGAGCCAACCGTCCCCGCTGCGCGTCGCGTGCCCCACCCGCAGGCCTACGACATCTGTCAGAGCGTCAACTGTCATACCTCCAGTCTTCCCTGGCCGCGGGCCCCGGCAGGTGTTCGCGCGCGTTGGGCTACGCGCTTCGTGCCGCGCCGGTTGCCGCTTCCCGCGTCACCACGCGTGTGTTCATCAGCATCCCGACCGCCACGGTCAGTGCGGAGACGATCCCCGCGGCGAGCACCGCCCAGTCGCCCAGGAAGGTGCACAGGATGACGAGCAGGGCGGTGGTCGGCAGGACGATCTGCTGGGCGATGCCGACCTTGAAGTGACGGGAGTGCAGTACCCAGACGGCGAGGAAGTACAGGGCGGTCGGCAGCGTCACCGCGGCGGACGCCGAGAGTGCCGAGATGTGCGCCGTGCCGACCGTCTGTTCCACCGCGACCTCCAGACCCGCACCGATCGCCGCCGCCGACGCGAAGATCAGATAGTGGCCGTATCCCCAGAGGAAGGCCTCTCCGTTGGACCGCAGATGGCCGTGGATCGGCACCACGAAGTAGATCCACCAGGCGGAGAACACGATCAGCAGGCCGCCCGCGGCGATGGGGAGCAGCTCGCCCAGCGCGTCGTGCTCGTCGACGGCCGACTTCACCGCGACGGTGGCGGCGGCGATCGTCTCGCCCAGCACGATGATCGTGAACAGGCCGTACCGCTCGGCGATGTGGTGCGGATGCCAGGGCGTGGTGAAGGCCTTCTCCGCGAACAGCGGGACGCACAGCTCGGCGACGGCCACCACCAGGAAGACCCACGGGCGGTCGGCTTCCGGCGCGAACAGCAGGCCGAGCCAGCCGATCTGGCACAGCAGTACACCGCCCGCGTACCGCAGCGCCATGGTTCTCTCGGTCCCCTCGGTGGACCGGGCCACTCTCAGCCACTGCGCGATCATCGCGAACCGCATGATCACGTAGCCCAGCCAGACGACCAGGAAGTCATGGGTCTCGAACGCCTTGGACACCCCGGCCGCGAGCACCAGGACGCCCGCGATCTGCACCAGCGTGACGACCCGGTAGAGCACGTCGTCGTTGTCGTAGGCCGACGCGAACCAGCTGAAGTTCATCCACGCCCACCAGATGGCGAAGAAGATCATCGCGTAGTCGAGGATGCCCTGCCCCGCGTGTCCCTCCGCCACGGCGTGCACCAGCTCGGCGCCCGCCTGGGCGATGGCCACCACGAAACACAGGTCGAACAGGAGCTCCAGCGGCGACGCGACCCGGTGTGCCTCGTCACGGCCCCGGGCGGTCATTCTGCGCAGCGGCCGGTGGCTCGCGGGCCGTGGTGTCGAGGCGGATTCCGGAGCGGAACGGGAGGTCATAGGGCCAAGCACAGCAGAAAAGTGGCGGAAATTCTTGTGAATGCCTTCACAAGTGACCCTGGGCCGGCCCGGCCGGGCCGGCGCCCCCGCGGCGTACTCTTGGGGCATGAGTCCCGCCCCCGCCCCCGAACCGCGCGATCCGAAGCCGGTACTGGTCTTCGACGATCCGTTGAACCAGCAGTCCTCGGACGATACGGACCGTGGGTGGGGCGAGCGGGCCGACAGCACCGGTGACAGTGCCGCCGACCTGAAGCGCTTCCTCGACGAGAAGCCGCCCCACCACCTCTGAGCCAGGCTCCGGGTGTCCTTGCCCCGGGACGCGCCGCCCCCGGGCTCCCGGCGGCGAGATGTGTCGCTCCCGCGCTTCCGGCGCCGGCCGAGTACCCGGGCGGGTGCCCCCGGCCTCGCCGTCAGTAGTCGCGGCGACCCTGACCGCGCTGGGCGACCAACTCGTCGCGGATCTGCTTGAGCACCTCCAGCTCGGACACCTCGAGGACCTCCTTCGCGCCTTCCTTCGCCTTCTGGCGGGCCGCCTGCCGGGCCAGGAACTTGGCCATCGGCAGCACCATCAGGAAGTAGACGACGCTGGCGGTGATCAGGAAGCTGAGCGAGGCGCCCAGCACCGAGCCCCACATGATGCGGATGCCCGCGTCCGCTCCGGTGCCCGTGCAGCGGCCCTCCAGGCAGGAGCTGTAGCTGTCGAGGTTCTTCGTACCGACAGCGCCGACCAGCGGGTTGATGATGCCCTTCACCACGGCGTTGACGATGTTCGTGAAGGCCGCGCCGATGACCACGGCGACGGCCAGGTCGATGACGTTGCCCCGCATCAGGAAGGCCTTGAAGCCCTCCCAGACGCTGGGCTGCTTGTTGTCGCTCACTAGGAGGCCCCTCCGCACAGGTTGTGGAACAAACAGCTCCGCAACCTACGGCAGGGCAGGTCGGGCCCGTCCAACTGGGTAGCTCGAACGAGAGACTTGACACGGTTTCGCCGCTCATCGCAGCGTCACCGCCAGCCGCGATGTGGTGCCGGCGCCGGCCAGTCGCACGGCCGTCGCCCGCGGAACGGAGAGGACGAGCAGTCTTCCGCTGTCGGTGGTGCCGACGTCAGGAACCCCGGTGACCCGCGCCCCGGACGCGACCACCCGCACCTCGCCGCCGCTGCCCGCCGCGACCACGTCGACCCGGTCGCCGGGACGCACCAGGTTCACCGTGGCACCGTCGGCGATCCGGACCGGCGCCCTCACCGTCTCGTCCGCGCCCGGCCCGCGCATGGGTGCGGAAGCCGTGGTGGGGGCGGAAGCGGAGGGCGTGGGCGCCGGATGCCCGCGTGCCCCCTCGGTGTCGCCGGGGCCGGCCGCCACGAGCGCGGCCGCCGTCATGGCCAGGCCCGTGGCGGCCGCCCGCCTCCTGTGCCGTGCGAGGAGCCGCAGCCTGCCCTGCCCGCCGCGTACACGGACGGGCGCGAACTGCGGCACCTCGCACGTCGGAGGCGTGTCCGTGCCCGGCGGGCGGATGTACGGGGAGAGCTGTGCCATGGTGACCACCACCTGTGACGAGGGACCGGCTTGCGATCCCACGATGAGGTCTCGCGGCGAAGCCCGCAGACGTCCGTGGACGACCCAGGGGTTGTGGACAACTCCCTCACCCGAACGGGAGGTTCCGCCCCCGTCCGATACGGGTCACGGCAGCTCGAAGCCGGGATCCATCCCGCCCAGCGCGCTCGTGCACAGGCAGTCCCGCGATCCGTTCGCCGGCAGTCCCGCGACCGCGTCGAAGAGCACGCCCCGCAGCCGGTCCACGTTGGCCGCGAACACCTTCAGCACCTCGTCGTGCGAGACGCCCTCACCGGTCCCGGCGCCCGCGTCGAGGTCGGTGACCAGCGTCAGCGACGTGTAGCAGAGCTCCAGTTCGCGGGCGAGCGCGGCCTCGGGGTGCCCGGTCATGCCGACCACCGACCAGCCCTGCGCCTGGTGCCAGAGCGATTCGGCCCGGGTGGAGAACCGCGGACCCTCTATGACCACGAGCGTGCCGCCGTCCACCGGTTCCCAGTCCCGTCCGCGGGCCGCTCGCACGGCGACCTCACGTCCGACGGGGCAGTACGGGTCGGCCAGCGACACGTGCACCACGTTCGGCACCGTGCCGTCGGGCAGCGGCAGCCCGTCGAAGTAGGACTGCGACCGTGATTTCGTACGGTCCACGAACTGGTCCGGAACGAGCAGGGTTCCGGGCCCGTACTCGGGACGCAGCCCGCCCACGGCACAGGGGCCGAGGATCTGGCGGGCGCCGACGGAGCGCAGCGCCCACAGGTTGGCCCGGTAGTTGATGCGGTGCGGCGGCAGATGGTGGCCGCGGCCGTGGCGGGGCAGGAAGGCGACCCGCCGGCCGGCGATCTCCCCGAGGAACAGGGAGTCGCTGGGCGGCCCGTAGGGGGTGTCCACCCGCAGCTCGGTCACGTCGTCGAGGAAGGAGTAGAAGCCCGAGCCGCCGATGACGCCGATCTCGGCCGAAGCCGTCGACCGCACCCCGGCCGGGGTCTGTGGGTTCTCCGTGTTCGCCATGAACGGCACCCTAAGGGCTGTCCCGGACCGAGGAACGCCGAGGACCCCGTCGTCGTAGACGACGGGGTCCCGTGGAAAGCCTTGGACGGCCGTGTTGGCCCGAAGGCGGCGACGGCCGGTCCGGGAGTCCCGGACCGAGGAGTCCTTAAGCGGCGGAGCTGCCGGCCGAGCCGGTGCTCGACGACTTCGTGTCCGAGGACGACGAGGTGGACGCCGACGACGAGGACTTCGCGTCCGTGGTCGAGGACGTGGACGGCTTCGACGCGGGCGAGCTGCTCGACGACGAGCCGCGGCTGTCGTTGCGGTAGAAGCCGGAGCCCTTGAAGACAATGCCGACGGCCGAGAACACCTTCTTCAGGCGGCCGTTGCATTCGGGGCACTCGGTCAGGGCGTCATCGGTGAACTTCTGCACCGCCTCGAGGCCCTCGCCGCACTCGGTGCACTGGTACTGGTAGGTCGGCACTTGTCTTCCTCCTGGCACTCTCACTCAGTGAGTGCTAACGACGGTCCATACTGACGTATTCCGCGAGATCAGTCCACTGTCACCGGCACGCGGTGACCGACGCCACGTGCGACGGCGCGGCTCGGGGCGTGTGAGGCGAGGCGTGAACGCAGCGCCACCAGGGTCGCCAGAGCCAGTGCCGTACCGGCCATCGGCACCAGGAACCCGGCGCCGTCCCAGAGCCTGTCCTCCAGCTGTCCGGCGACCGTGACGGCCGCCGCCTGGCCGAGCGCGACGGCACCGGTGAGCCAGGTGAAGGCCTCGGTGCGGGCGCCCTGCGGAACGAGGCTCTCGACCAAGGTGTAGCCGGTGATCAGGCTCGGAGCGATGCACATGCCGACCACGAGGCCGAGGCCGGCGAGCACGATCAGCGAGTTCGCGGCCCACAGCCCGGAGGCGGCCAGCGCGAGGGCGGCGTACCCGACGACGAGCCGTCGCTGCGGGGCCACCTTCCAGGCGATCGCGCCGCAGACGATGCCCGAGAGCATGTTGCCCGCCGCGAAGACGCCGTACAGGACACCGTTCAGGCCGGGCTCGCCGATCGACTCGCTGTACGCGGCCAGCGAGACCTGCATGCCGCCGAAGACGGAGCCGATGCCCAGGAACGTCATGATCAGAACGCGTACCCCGGGGATCCGCAGAGCGGAACCGTGCTCCACGCGCGCGTGCCCGGCGGGGGAGACCGCGGGCTGTGTGTTCTTCTGCGCGGCGAACAGCAGACCGCCGACCAGGGTCAGTGACGCCTCGGTCAGCAGGCCCGCGGCGGGGGTGACGGCCGTGCACAGCGCGGTGGCGAGCAGCGGGCCGAAGACGAAGGTCAGCTCGTCCGTGACGGACTCGAAGGCGGCCGCGGTCGACATCAGGGGCGAGCCCTGGAGCTTCACGCCCCATCGGGCCCGCACCATGGGGCTGACCTGCGGCACCGAGGCGCCGGTCGGCACGGCGGCGACGAAGAGGACCCACAAGGGGGCGTCCGCCAGCGCGAGCGCGGTCAGGGTGAAGCCGGCCACGGCGTGCACGAGGACGCCGGGCAGCAGGACGGCCCGCTGCCCGTACCGGTCGGCCAGACGCCCGGTGAAGGGCGCGAACAGCGCCATGGAGACACCGGTGGCGGCCGCGACCGCGCCGGCCGCGCCGTACGAGCCGGTGGTGTGCTGCACGAGCAGCACGATGGAGATCGTCAGCATGGCGAACGGCTGCCGGGCGGCGAAGCCGGGGAGCAGGAACGTCCAGGCGCCGCGGGTACGCAGCAGCTGTCCGTAGCCAGGACGGGAGGTGACCGTGGATGCCACGGCCCGTGCCTTTCTGCCGCCTGGTAGCGCGCCCGTGCGGGGGGCGCCGAGAGCTGTCCTCTTGCGCGGATCTGCGGTAGATACCGGCATCCCCTGCGAAGGGACGTCTCGGCCGCCATACGGTCGCGCCAGCTCTGCGTCAGGCAGAGTTGGTTCGATCAAGGTGTGCGTTTCATCGTACAGGGGGTGACCGTCGTGCCGGGCCTGTGAAAAGGAGCACTCCGTGGCCGTGGGCCTGTGAATGCCCATCTTTTTCGAGATCGTGTTCGATGTCTCGCAAGGGGCCGTCCGGTGTCGCGCAAGGGCCGGCGGCGGCTCACGACGCCCGCGGCAGCCCCGTAGGACCCTCGGCACCCGAGACGGCCCGTAGGACCCGCGATGACCCGACGGTCCCGTCACAAGCCTGTTCTGTGCTGTGTCCGGTGCTCCGTTCCACCGTCGCCGATGCCCAGCCAGTCGGCGAGCTTGCCGCCCTTGCCCACCGCGCGGAGGCGTCTTTCGGTCGCGTCCCGGACCGGGTCGGTCGCCACCACCAGCAGTTCGTCGCCGAGCCGCAGCACCGTCGTGGGCATGGGCACGAAGGACTGCGCCTCGCGGACGACGAGCGTGACCGCCGCGCCCGGGGGCAGCCGCAGCTCGCCCACCTCCACACCGTGCATCCGCGACCCCTCGGGGATCGCCACGGACAGCAGATGACCGCGCAGCCGCTCCAGGGGGGCCGACTCGATGCCCAGGTCGGCGGCCCCTGCGGACTCCCCGAGACGGAGCTTGCGGGCCAGCCAGGGCAGGGTCGGACCCTGGACGAGGGTGTAGACGACGACCAGGACGAAGACGATGTTGAAGATCCGCTCGCTCTCCGCGATGCCGCTCACCATCGGGATCGTCGCCAGGATGATGGGCACGGCGCCGCGCAGCCCCGCCCAGGACAGCAGCGCCTGCTCCTGCCACGGGATGCGGAACGGCAGCAGGCCCACGACCACGCTCAGCGGCCGCGCCACCATCGTCAGCACCAGGCCGATGAGGAGGGCCGGGACGATGTCGTCGCCCATCTCGTGCGGGGTGACCAGCAGGCCGAGCAGCACGAACATGCCGATCTGGGCGATCCAGCCGAGCCCCTCGGCGAAGCCGCGCGTGGCCGGCCAGTGCGGCAGCTTCGCGTTTCCGAGCACCATGGAGGCGAGGTAGACGGCGAGGAAGCCGCTTCCGTGGGCGAGCGCACCGGCGGCGTAGGCCGCGACGGCGATCGCCATCACGGCGATCGGGTACAGGCCGGAGGCGGGCAGCGCCACGTGCCGCAGTCCGTACGCGCCCAGCCAGCCGACCGCGATGCCGATGGCGGCGCCGATGGTCAGCTCCAGCGCGATCTCACCGAGCAGCGCGTACCAGTGCTCCACCGGGCCCGCGGTGGAGAACGCGACGACCAGGATGACCACCGGGGCGTCGTTGAAGCCCGATTCGGCCTCCAGGATGCCCGTCACGCGCGTGGGGAGGGGGATCTTCCGCAGGACCGAGAAGACCGCCGCCGCGTCCGTCGAGGAGACGACCGCCCCGATGATGAACGCCTGGCGCCATTCGAGGCCGATCAGATAGTGCGCGGCCGCGGCCGTGACACCGACGCTCACCGCGACGCCCACCGTTGCCAGCGAGGAGGCCGCCGGCAGGGCCGGTCTGATCTCCTTCCACTTCGTGCCGAGGCCGCCTTCGGCCAGGATCACGACCAGGGCCGCGTACCCGATGACCTGGGTCAGTTCGGCATTGCTGAAATGAACGTCGCCGACTCCGTCCTGGCCGATCGCGACGCCGATCCCCAGGTACACGAGCAGCGTGGGGAGCCCGCTGCGTGAGGAGATCCGGACCGCCGCCACCGCGATGAGCAGGACGAGCGAGCACACGAGCAGGAGCTGGTTGAGGTGGTGGACAGTCAGGGGCTGTTCCTTTCTCGCCGATCCGGTCCCGCCGCGGGCGGCCTCCGGATCCGAGCACCGGAGGCCGGCCACTTCGATGCAAGTACTTCGTTACCTTACCTAACTCTTGACGCTTTCTTGACGTTCCCGGAGGCAAGATCGAACAGTCGTGCTTTCCGGTTTCCTACTCCGCGTCAAGGCGCGGTGGGCCCTGCGCCTATGGTTGCCCCAGCACTCCAGGACCGCCTGCCGCTCGCGTTAGGACAGCAAGGACAGCGATGCCCCCCAACACCACCGCCTCTTCCGGCCAGCAGCCCGGCAAGTCCGGCAGGAAGAAGGGGCGCAAAGCCCGACTGTTCTTGATTGTCCTGGTTCTCGCCATCATCGGGGGCATCGCCTTCGGCGCGTACTGGAGCATCAGCACGGTGCGTGCCTCGTTCCCGCAGACCAAGGGATCCATTCGGATCGACGGGCTGTCAGGGCCTGTGACCGTGCAGCGCGACGGCAACGGGATCCCGCAGATCTACGCCGCGTCCGACGCGGACCTGTTCATGGCCCAGGGCTTCGTCCAGGCGCAGGACCGGTTCTACGAGATGGACGTGCGCCGCCACATGACCTCGGGCCGGCTGTCCGAGATGTTCGGCGCGGGCCAGGTCAAGAACGACGAGTTCCTGCGCACGCTGGCCTGGGACCGGATCGCGAAGAAGGAGTACGACACCAAGCTGTCGGCCTCCACGAAGAAGTACCTCCAGGCGTACTCCCAGGGGGTCAACGCCTATCTTGAGGGCAGGAGCGCCAAGGAGATCTCCCTGGAGTACGCCGCCCTGGGCTTCACCAACGACTACAAGCCGACCCGGTGGACCCCGGTCGACTCGGTGGCCTGGCTCAAGGCGATGGCCTGGGACCTGCGCGGCAACATGCAGGAAGAGATCGACCGCTCCCTGATGACGAGCCGGCTCGGCCCGAAGCAGATCGCGGACCTGTACCCGGACTACCCCTACAGCCGGAACAAGACGATCGTCCGCGAGGGCTCGTACGACAGCGTCACCGGGACGTACAGCTCCTCGGACGCCGCCTCGACGTCCACGGCGGGCACGGGGCTCACGGGCGGCACCGCGGCCCCCTCCGGCTTCCAGAGCCAGCTCTCGGGGCTCTACAAGGTCCTCGACGACCTGCCCACCGCCGTCGGCGTGAACGGCAACGGCATCGGCTCCAACTCCTGGGTCGTCGCCGGCAGCCACACGATCACCGGCAAGCCGCTGCTGGCCAACGACCCGCACCTGTCGGCGTCGCTGCCCTCGGTCTGGTACCAGATGGGCCTGCACTGCACGGCCGTCTCCGCGAAGTGCCAGTACGACGTCTCCGGCTACACCTTCGCGGGCATGCCCGGCGTGGTCATCGGCCACAACGCCGAGATGGCCTGGGGCATGACCAACTCCGGGGTCGACGTCACCGACCTCTACCTGGAGAAGATCACCGGCCAGGGCTACGAGTACGACGGCAAGGTGCTGCCCTTCACGACCCGCAAGGAGACGATCAAGGTCGCGGGCGGTGCCGCCCGGACGATCGTCGTCCGGCAGACCCAGGACGGGATGCCGCTGCTCTCCGACCGTGACGACGAACTGGTCCAGGTCGGCAAGAAGGCCACGGTCGACGCCGAGGCGCCCGACCGGGGCGACGGCTACGCGATAGCACTGCGCTGGACCGCGCTGGACCCGGGCAGGACCATGGACGCCGTCTTCGCGATGGACAAGGCGTCGGACTGGAGCGAGTTCCGCAAGGCGGCCGCGTCCTTCGAGGTGCCGTCCCAGAACCTGGTCTACGCCGACGGTGCCGGCGCGAGCGGCAACATCGGCTACCAGCTGCCCGGCAAGATCCCCACGCGCGCCAAGGGCGACGACGGCTCGCTGCCCTCGCCCGGCTGGGACTCGAAGTACCGCTGGACCGGCTACATCAAGCAGTCCGCCCTGCCCTACGAGTACAACCCCAAGCGCGGCTACATCGTCACCGCCAACCAGGCGGTCGTCGACCCGGACAAGTACCCGTACACGCTCACCACGGACTGGGGCTACGGCACCCGCAGCCAGCGGATCACCGACCTGATCGAGTCGAAGACCAGGGGCGGCGCCAAGATCTCGACCGATGACATGCGCCAGATGCAGCTCGACAACAGCAGCGAGATCGCCAAGCTGATCGTGCCCAAGCTGCTCAAGATCGACGTGCCCGACAAGGACGTCCGCGACGCGCAGAAGCTCCTGGAGGGCTGGGACTACACCCAGGACGCCGACTCCGCCGCGGCCGCCTACTTCAACGCCACCTGGCGCAACATCCTCAAGCTCGCCTTCGGCAACAAGCTGCCCAAGGAGCTGCGGGTCAAGGGTCAGTGCCTGTGGGTCGAGCGGGCCGACACCACCGGTCCGGCGGACGAGGACCAGACGGTGCGCGAGTGCGGCGAGCGTGAGCCGGACCAGGCGCAGCCGGACGGCGGCGACCGCTGGTTCGAGGTGATCCGCAAGATCATGGACGACGAGCACAACGACTGGTGGAAGTCGCCCAAGACGCGCAAGACGAAGGACGACGACCCGATCGACACCCGGGACGAGCTGTTCAGCCAGGCCATGACGGACGCCCGCTGGGAGCTGACCGCCAAGCTCGGCAAGGACATCGACACCTGGAGCTGGGGCCGGCTGCACCGCCTGTTCCTGAAGAACCAGACCCTCGGTACCGAAGGCCCCGGTTTCCTGCAGTACATGCTCAACCGCGGCCCCTGGAAACTCAGCGGCGGCGAGGCGACGGTCAACGCGACCGGCTGGAACGCGGCGGGCGGCTACGGGGTGGTCTGGGTGCCCTCGATGCGGATGGTCGTCAACCTCGGGGACCTCGACAAGTCCAAGTGGATCAACCTCTCGGGCGCCTCGGGGCACGCCTACAGCTCGCACTACACCGACCAGACGGAGAAGTGGGCCAAGGGAGAACTCCTGCCGTGGGCCTTCACCAAGAAGGCCGTCGACAAGGCGACGAGCGACACCCTGGTCCTGAAGCCCTGACGCTTCGGCGGCCGTCGGCGTCGGCGTCCTCGCCGTACTCGACGCCCTGAAGCCGGTGTCCGACGAAAGTGGCCCTCCACGCGTGCGTGGAGGGCCACTTCGCGTCCGCCGTCCGCCGTCCGCCTTTCTCCCGCGTCCGCATTCCGTCAGCGGAAGCGGCGCACTCCCAAGGGGGTCACCACCGCGTGCACGGGCCGGTCGTGCGCCTCCTCCGGGACCCGGTCGACCACCTCGGTGTCGTACAGGAGCACCACCAGGGCCGGGTCGGCGCCCGAGCGTTCCAGACGGGCCAGCACGCGGTCGTACGAGCCTCCGCCGCGCCCCAGCCGCATCCCGCGGGCGTCGACGGCGAGTCCGGGCAGCAGAACGGCGTCGGCGTCCTGGACGGCCGCCGGTCCCAGCCGCTCGCCCGCGGGCTCCAAGAGGGCCATTTTCCCGCCGTGTCGGACCTCCGCGAGGGAGTCCGCCCCGGTGTACTCGCCCCAGTCCAGGTCGTTGTCCGGCAACAGGACCGGCAGGATGACGCGCACCCCGCGCGCGCGGAGCGCGTCCAGGAGGGCGAGGGTGCCCGGTTCGCTTCCCACGGACACGTACGCGGCGACCGTGCCGGCCCGCGCCAGTTCGGGCAGTTCCAGGGCGCGGGCGGCGAGGGCGGCGGCGGTTTCCCGCACGTCATCGGCCGTCAACCCATTTCTCACCGACAGGAGTTCTCGCCGCAACATTCGTTTGTCAGGCTCTGGTTCGCGTCCGACGTGTCTCACAGGTGACTCCTGTAGTTCTCTTAATCCGTTCATATGATCGTGAATTAACCGGAGCCACAGATTCTGCACATAGCCACCGGTTATGGTTGCGGACATGACTGAGTCGCACCCCAGGATCACCAAGGCTGTCATTCCCGCGGCAGGCCTCGGCACCCGGTTCCTGCCGGCCACGAAGGCCACTCCCAAGGAGATGCTGCCTGTCGTCGACAAGCCGGCGATCCAGTACGTGGTCGAAGAGGCCGTGTCGGCGGGTCTTGACGACGTTCTGATGATCACAGGCCGCAACAAGCGCCCGCTCGAAGACCACTTCGACCGCAACTACGAGCTGGAGTCCGCCCTTCAGAAGAAGGGCGACGCGAGCCGGCTCGCCAAGGTCCAGGCGTCGAGCGACCTCGCGACCATGCACTACGTGCGTCAGGGCGACCCCAGGGGCCTCGGTCACGCCGTCCTGTGCGCGGCCCCGCACGTGGGCCGCGAGCCCTTCGCCGTGCTCCTCGGCGACGACCTGATCGACCCCCGCGATCCCCTGCTGGCCCGCATGGTCGAGGTCCAGGAGCGGCACGGCGGCAGCGTGATCGCGCTCATGGAGGTCGCGCCGGAGCAGATCCACCTCTACGGATGCGCCGCCGTCGAGGCCACCGACGAGGGCGACCTGGTCAAGGTGACCGGTCTCGTCGAGAAGCCGGACGCCGCGGACGCGCCCAGCGCCTACGCCGTCATCGGACGCTACGTCCTCGACCCGCACATCTTCGACATACTGCGCAAGACCGAGCCGGGCCGCGGCGGCGAGATCCAGCTCACCGACGCCCTCCAGCAGCTCGCCGCGGACGAGAAGGTCGGCGGCCCCGTGCACGGCGTCGTCTTCAAGGGCCGCCGCTATGACACCGGGGACCGCGGCGACTACCTGCGTGCCATTGTCAGACTCGCATGCGAACGTGAAGACCTGGGCCCGGACTTCCGGACCTGGCTTCGCAGTTACGTAGCCGAGGAGATGTAGGGATTTGAGCAGCGCCGCGACCCGCACCACCGGCCAGGAACACCTCTGGTCGGTGGACGACCACCTGGAGGACATCCTCACGACCGTCCGCCCTCTCGAACCCATCGAGCTGCAACTCCTCGACGCCCAGGGCTGCGTCCTGCTCGAGGACGTCACGGTGCCGGTCTCCCTGCCGCCGTTCGACAACAGCTCGATGGACGGGTACGCGGTCCGGGTCGCGGATGTGGCGGGCGCGAGCGAGGAATTCCCGGCGGTCCTGACAGTCATCGGGGATGTCGCGGCCGGCCAGGCCGACCAGCCCTACGTGGGCCCCGGCCAGGCCGCCCGCATCATGACCGGCGCCCCGCTTCCGCCCGGCGCCGAAGCCGTCGTCCCCGTCGAGTGGACGGACGGAGGCCTCGGCGAGGGACCGGTCTCCCGGATGCGCGCACACAGCACGTCCCCCGAGGGTTCCTCCGGACAGGTCCACGTCCACCGCCCGGCCGAGGCGCGCGCGCACGTCCGCGCCAAGGGCAGCGACGTGAAGGCGGGCGACCGCGCCCTCGAAGCCGGCACCGTCCTCGGCCCGCCGCAGATCGGCCTGCTCGCCGCGATCGGCCGCGGCACCGTACGGGTGCGCCCCCGCCCGCGCGTGGTCGTCCTGTCCACCGGCAGCGAACTCGTCCAGCCCGACGAGGAGTTGGGCACCGGACAGATCTACGACTCGAACAGTTTCGCCCTGTGCGCGGCCGCCCGCGACGCCGGAGCCATCGCCTACCGCGTCGGCGCCGTCGCCGACGACGCCGAGACCCTGCGCTCGACCGTCGAGGACCAACTCGTCCGCGCGGACCTGATGGTCACGACCGGCGGGGTGAGCGTCGGCGCCTACGACGTCGTCAAGGAAGCGCTGTCCTCGGTCGGCGACGAGGACGAGGAGGGCGGCGGCATCGACTTCCGCACCCTCGCCATGCAGCCCGGCAAGCCCCAGGGCTTCGGATCCATCGGCCCCGACCACACCCCGCTGCTCGCGCTTCCCGGCAATCCCGTCTCGTCCTACGTCTCCTTCGAGCTCTTCGTGCGCCCCGCGATCCGCGCCCTGATGGGGCTGCCGGACGTCCACCGGCCCAGGATCCGGGCGAAGCTCTCCGCGGACAAGGCGCTGACCTCGCCGAAGGGCCGGCGGCAGTTCCTGCGGGGTACGTACGCGGACGGCACGGTCACGCCCGTCGGCGGCGCCGGATCCCACCTGGTCGCAGCCCTCGCGCACGCCGACGCGCTGATCGTCGTCCCCGAGCAGGACACCTCGGTCGAGCCCGGCGCCGAGGTCGAGGTCGTGGTCCTCGGCTGAGCGGCCGGACGGAGCGGGCGCCCACCCGGCCCCACCGGGGGCGCCGGCTCACGCCGGGGGCGCACAGCCCCTGACGGGCGGCGTGGCGGCGTACGGGGCGGGCGGTAACCTGTCGCGCAACCAGGCCCACGCTCCGCACCGCGACGGGCCACGACCGGGAGCGCCCACGCACATGACTGTTCCGTCCCGGGGGGAGACCTCCGGACCCCCTGTGCACAGCCGACTGACGCACATCGACGAGGCCGGCGCCGCCCATATGGTCGACGTGTCCGGCAAGGACGTGACCGCACGCACCGCGCGCGCGAGCGGCCGGGTCCTGGTCTCGCCGCGTGTCGTGGAGCTGCTGCGCGGCGAGGGGGTCCCCAAGGGCGACGCCCTCGCCACCGCCCGTATCGCCGGGATCATGGGAGCCAAGCGCACACCGGATCTGATTCCGCTGTGCCACCCGTTGTCGGTGTCCGGTGTCAAAATTGATCTGTCGGTCGCGGACGACGCCGTCGAGATCCTCGCCACCGTGAAGACGACCGACCGCACGGGAGTCGAGATGGAAGCCCTCACCGCGGTCAGTGTGGCGGCCCTCACCGTGATCGACATGGTCAAGGCTGTCGACAAGGGGGCGGTCATCACGGACGTACGGGTGGAAGAGAAGACGGGCGGGAAATCGGGCGACTGGAGCCGGGCATGAGCGGCGGGAGCGTCATCGGCGGAGCCCTTCCGGCGGACTACAGCGCGCTGGTCGTCACGGCCTCGAACCGTGCCGCCGCCGGTGTCTACGAGGACAAGGGCGGCCCCCTGGTCGCCGGAGGCCTCGCGGAATGCGGCTTCGCGGTCGACGGGCCGTGGGTCGTGCCCGACGGTGACCCCGTGGAGGAGGCGCTGCGCAGCGGAGTCGAGGCGGGTTACGACGTCATCGTCACCACCGGCGGCACGGGGATCTCGCCCACCGACCGCACCCCCGAGGCGACCCGGCGGGTGCTCGACCACGAGATCCCGGGTATCGCGGAGGCCATCAGGGCGTTCGGCAGGGACAAGGTGCCCACGGCGGCGCTCTCGCGGGGGCTCGCCGGAGTCGCCCGGGGGACGCTGATCGTCAACCTGCCGGGCTCCACCGGCGGGGTGAGGGACGGACTGGCCGTTCTGGAACCCCTCCTGATCCACGCCGTCGACCAGATCCGCGGCGGCGACCACCAGGGACCCAGCGGCAGTGGGGGTGCGAGCTGAACAGCACATCCTGGCCGGTCGAGCTGGTGGACGGCGATGTCGTCCTCCGGCCGATAAGGCTGCGCGACCAGCGGGCCTGGCGCGAGGTGAACCGGCGCAACCGCGACTGGCTGCGTCCCTGGGAGGCGACGATCCCTCCCCCCACGCCGAGCGGCCCGATCGCGCACCGGCCGACGTACCGGCAGATGGTCCGCCACCTGCGGGCCGAGGCCAACGCGGGCCGGATGCTGCCCTTCGTGATCGAGTACCAGGGGCGGCTGGTCGGCCAGCTCACCGTGGCCGGGATCACTTGGGGCTCGATGTGCTCCGGGCACATCGGCTACTGGGTGGACCAGTCGGTGGCGGGCCGCGGGGTGATGCCGACGGCCGTGGCGCTGGTCAGCGACCACTGCTTCCGCACCGTCGGACTGCACCGCATCGAGGTCTGTATTCGCCCCGAGAACGGGCCCAGCCGCAGGGTCGTGGAGAAACTCGGATTCCGGGAGGAAGGGCTGCGCCCGCGCTATCTCCACATCGACGGCGCCTGGCGCGACCATCTCGTCTTCGCCCTCACCGCGGAGGAAGTGCCCGAGGGGCTGCTCGGGCGCTGGCGGCGGACGCGTTCGGCGAGGAACCGTTCGCATCAGGTGGGATCGGAGCAGGCCGGCTCGCAGAACCCGAGCAAGCCCGGCCACCCCGGAAAATGAAATAGGTGTTCGAAAATGATCGGCGAGCGATCGCGTCAGGACATTAAATTCGCGCTCGCGACGGCCTGTTGATCGCATCGGTCACAAAAAAAGTTCGAAATATCAGCCGGATCGTGCGACACACCGGCGCAATTGGCAGATGGCCTCATACAAACCCCTCTACCGTGTGAGGCGTGAGCAGCAGCGGCCTCATCTACGCAGTCATTGTCGGGGCCTGGGCCGCCTACTTGGTGCCGATGTGGCTCCGTAGGCAGGACGAGCTGAACGAAGCCCGTCCGACGGAACGCTTCAGCACCGCCATCCGGCTGCTGTCCGGACGGGCGGGCATGGAGCGTCGATACGCCAAGGACCTGCGCGCACGCTCCGCCGAGGAGGAGGAGCCCAGCGCCGACCCGGACGGCGTCACCGATTCGGTGGACGTCCGGGCCTTCGCCGTATCCCCGACCCGGCCCCAGGCGACGGACCGGCACCGTCCGCACGTCCAGGAACGAGTACAGGTGCCGGAGCCGGCCCGGGCGGAGCAGGAGCCGGGCGCACGCGCTCCCGGCAAGGAGAGCGGGGCGTACGAGACCTCGGGCACGGCCCGGTCCGTACCGCACCAGTCGGGTGCGCCGTCGCCGAGACCCCCGGCCAAGTCCGCGCCCCAGCAGGCCGCGTCGTCCACGCCCGGCGCCCGCCGGGCGGTCTCGGCGGAGGCCGCGGCGCGGGCCCGGCGTACGAAGGTCCTCGCACGCCGGCGGCGTACGACGGTCATGATGTTCCTCGCCTTCACCCTCGGCGCGGTCGTCGCGGCCGTGGGCGGGCTCGCCTTCCTGTGGGCGCCCGGCGTGCCGGCCGTGATCCTCAGCTCGTACATCGTGCACCTGCGTGTCCAGGAACGGCGGCGCTTCACTTACACCATGGACCGCCGCCGGGCCGAGGTCGCGGCGCAGCGGCTCAGGGAGCGGCAGCCCCGCCGCCGGGCGTCCGTCGACCCGGTGGCGGACGAACCGGAGGAGGGCTCCGCCCCCGACACCGACCCCGGTCTCCTGGCGCTCGCCGCCGACCGTCGTGCGCTCGTCGAGCAGACCGATCACGCCGAGTGGGTCGACCAGCAGCGTGAACGGCAGTGCGGGCCCGCCCAGGGGGACAGCTGGGACCCGGTGCCGGTTCCCCTGCCGACCTATGTGACCGCGCCGGTCGCGCCCAGGGCGACGTCCAGCGTGGACCTGGGCGCCCCGGACGCGTGGAGCTCCGCACGCTCCAGCACGGTGGAGCCGAGCGCGCCCGAGGCGGAGCCGGACGAGGAGGACCTCTCCGAAGGATCCGAGGGCGCCGGGGCGGCGGACGACAGCCGCAGCGACGCCCGGCGGGCGGCGTCCGCGCGCCGGGCCCGCGAGCGCGGACGGACGCCGCTGTTCGACCAGTACGAGGACGGCGAACGGCCGCGCGCGGCCAACGAGTGACGAGTGCGCCGACGGGGGTGCGCGGGGGTCCGGCTGACCAGGCAGGAACGGATTACCGAGCACCTCGATCGGGATGCTAGAGTTTCACTCGTTGCAAGGGCCTGTGGCGCAGTCTGGTAGCGCACCTCGTTCGCATCGAGGGGGTCTGGGGTTCAAATCCCCACAGGTCCACCGCAGCTCAGAGCCCCAGTCGGAGAGATCCGGCTGGGGCTCTTTGGTGTTGCGCAATGGCGAGGCGCGGCGACTGCTTCCGGTCTTCGCCTTCCGGGCTTTTCGGTCTTCGCCCTCCGGGTTTTCGGGCCTTCGCCATCCGGGCCTTTCGGTCATCGCCTTGCGGGCCGATGGCCGTACGCGGCTGTCGGAACGGACCGGCCTTCACCGGACGTTCACGAGGACTCCATGCTGTGCCCATGATCACGCCCGCCGGACCGCAGGTCCCCGCTCAGGCCTCCCCCTCGCCGCCCGCGGCCGCATTTCCCCCCGCCGGCCCGGCCCGGCCCCGGCGGAAGTGGTGGATCGCCCCGCTGGCCGGGGTGCTGGTGGCGCTCCCCGTCCAACTCGTCGCCGCCTTCCTGCTGCTGATGTCCCCCATGGCGTTGGACTCGTGCAGCGCCGCCAGCCCCTGCGGGCGCACGGAGGCCGCCATCGGCGCGAGCCTGGTGCTGCTTCTGCTGGCGGTGCTCTCCCTGGGGGTGCCGTGGTGGCGGGCGAGGAGGAAGAGCCTCGGCGCGGGAATCGGGGTGAGCCTGATACCGCTGGGCCTCACCCTGGCGTCCATCGGCACGCTGCTCGTCGGGATCGTGCTCGGCTGACCCCACGGCACCGGCGACCGTGACGGACCCGCCCGGCGGGAGCGGCGCGGCGGCCGTTCCCATCAGCGCCGGGTGAAGGTCCGCCCCGATGGCTTCCGGGGCTTTCCCTGGTGCTTAGAGGGCCTTGGCGTAGCAGAGGCTCAGTTCGTGGAAGCGGTAGTAGCCGAACTTGGCGCACGGTTCGTAGCCGCTCGACGCGTACAGGGCGACGGCCTCGGGCTGCTTGGAGCCGGTCTCCAGGACCATGCGGGTGCGGTCGGCCGCGCGGGCGTCCTCCTCCAGGGCGGCCAGCATGCGCCGGGCGAGGCCGAGACCGCGGGCCTCGGGGATCACGTACATGCGCTTGAGCTCGGCGTCCCCGTCCGCGTAGCCCTCGTCGTTCTCGTCCTGGGTGCGCCAGCCGCCCGTGGCCACCGGGCGGTCCCACTCGTCGTAAGCGATCAGATAGAGGCCGAACGGCGGGGAGAACATCCGCGCGTCCAGATGCGTGGCGTCGCCGCCGTCGCCGTAGCGCACGGCGTATTCGGCCTGAACCTGGTCGTTGAGCTTGACGGCGTCGGGATGGTCGAAGGGGACCTGGCGGAAATTCATGCGTAATACCGTACGTCTATGCGATAGGTGAATGGGCGGGCGGTGCGGGTCCGGCAGGTCGTGCCGTTCTCGTCGGTCGAGTTCCGGCCGGTCGCACGGATGTAGATCGAGTTCTGGTCGAACGTACCGATTAAGTATTGTGCCCCGGGTGCTGACTGTGACCTCTGTGAATGTGAACGGGCTCCGGGCCGCCGCGAAGAAGGGTTTCGTGGAGTGGCTCGCGGAGACCTCCGCGGACGTGCTGTGCCTCCAGGAGGTGCGGGCCGAGCCCGGGCAGCTTCCCGAAGAGGTGCGCGCGCCCGAGGGATGGCACGTCGTGCACGCCCCCGCCGCCGCCAAGGGCCGCGCCGGTGTATCCCTCTACACACGCCGTGAGCCCGACCGTGTCCGGATCGGCTTCGGGTCCGAGGAGTTCGACTCCACCGGGCGGTACGTCGAGGCGGACCTGCCCGGTGTCACCGTCGCGAGCCTCTACCTCCCCTCGGGCGAGGTCGGGACCGAACGGCAGGACGAGAAGGTCCGGTTCATGGGCGAGTTCCTGGCCCACCTGAAGGAACTCAGGGTGAGGGCCGCCGCCGACGGGCGCGAGGTCGTCGTCTGCGGCGACTGGAACATCGCCCACCAGGAGGCCGACCTCAAGAACTGGCGCGCCAACAAGAAGAACTCCGGCTTCCTGCCCGAGGAGCGGGAGTGGCTCGGCCGGGTCCTGGACCCGGAGGGCGGCGGGTACGTCGACGTCGTACGCGCCCTGCACCCGGACGCCGAGGGTCCGTACACCTGGTGGTCGTACCGGGGGCGGGCCTTCGACAACGACTCAGGTTGGAGGATCGACCTTCAGGCCGCCACGCCGGGGCTCGCGGGCAAGGCGGTCAAGGGGTTCGTGGAGCGCGCGGCGACCCATGGGGAGCGCTGGTCCGACCACGCCCCGGTCACGGTGGTCTACGAGCTCTGAGCGGCCTCGTCGCGCCCCTGGGGCCCGGTGCCCCGGACCTCCCGCGGGTCCCGGTGCTCCCGTAGCCGGCGGTCCATCGCCATCGACAGTTCCGCCTCCACCACGCTCTTCGCCAGGGGGCGCAGGCGCTGGAGGTCTTCGGGGGTGCGGTCCTCGGTGAGGACCAGGGTGGTGAAGAGTTCGGCCAGTGCCTCGGTGTGCTCCCGTACGCGGCGGGCGGCCGTCAGGACGTCCGCGAGCGGGATGCCCTCGCGGACCAGGGCGGCCGAGACGTCGAGCAGGCGGCGGCTTATGTGCACGATCTCGCCGCCGTCCGTGCCGAGATAGCCGAGGTCGAGCGCCGCGGCGAGGTTCTCCCCGGTCGCCTGGCCCGCGAAGACGTCGGCCAGTTCCTCGGGGGAGAGGCGGACCGGGGTCTCCTCGGTGGGCTCGCCGAGGCCGAGCAGTTCGCCGACGTCGCGGCCGTGGTCGAAGGCCTCGGCCAGTTCCGCGATGCCGTTCAGGGTGTGGCCGCGTTCCAGCAGCGCCGAGATGGTGCGCAGACGGGCCAGGTGGGTGTCGTCGTACCAGGCGATGCGGCCCTCGCGCCGGGGCGGCGGTATGAGCTTGCGCTCCCGGTAGAAGCGCAGCGTGCGCACGGTGATGCCGGCCTCCTCGGCCAGTTCCTCCATGCGGTACTCGCGACGGCCGGGCTCCGGCGCCGGGCGGGCGGTGCCGGTGAGCGGCCCGGGGGCCGGGGCCGATGCTCCGCACGTCGGCGCATCCGTCCGGCGTCCGCCGGACTTCCGCGTCGCCGTGCCCCCTGCCCGCGTCTCCGCGCCGCGCTTTCCTGATCCCTCGGCCACGTCCGCACCCTACGTCGTACCCCGGGTAACTTTCCCGCTCGCGACCCCTACCCATGAGTACGAAGCTGCTCTACCCTCCCGATTGTGCCAGTGTTCACTGGCATGGTCGTGCGGGCTAGGGAGGCGTCGGGATGACCGAGCACGAGCATGTACGGGTGGCGGTGATCGGGTCCGGGTTCGGGGGGCTGGGCGCCGCCGTGCGGCTGCGACGCGAAGGGATCACCGACTTCGTGGTCCTGGAGCGGGCCGGCAGCGTGGGCGGCACCTGGCGCGACAACAGCTATCCCGGGTGCGCCTGTGACGTCCCGTCGCACCTGTACTCGTTCTCGTTCGCGCCCAACCCCGAGTGGCCGCGCACCTTCTCCGGGCAGGAGCACATCCGCGCGTACCTGGAGCACGTGGCGGACGTCTTCCGGCTGCGGCCGCATCTGCGGTTCGACACCGAGGTCACGAAGATGACCTGGGACGCGGAGAAGCTGCGCTGGGGGATCGAAACGAGCAGCGGGTTCCTGACGGCGGACGTCGTGGTGTCCGCGACCGGGCCGCTCTCCGACCCCAAGATCCCGCAGATCCCGGGCATCGACACGTTCACCGGCAAGGTGTTCCACTCCGCCCGCTGGGACCACGACTACGACCTGCGCGGCAAGCGGGTGGCCATGGTCGGCACCGGGGCCTCCGCCATCCAGATCGTCCCGGCGATCCAGCAGGACGTCGCCCGGCTGACCCTCTTCCAGCGCACCCCGCCGTGGGTGATGCCGCGGGTCGACCGGGCCATCAGCGGCGTGGAGCGGTGGTTGCACCGGCAGGTGCCGTTCACGACCAAGGGCAGGCGCGGACTGCTCTGGGGCATCCGGGAACTCCAGGTGCAGGCGTTCACCAAGCGGCCCCATCAGCTCGGCGTGGTCGAGCGGCTGGCCAAGCGGAACATCGCGCGCGCCGTGAAGGATCCGGCGCTGCGGAAGAAGCTGACGCCCGACTACCGGATCGGCTGCAAGCGCATCCTGCTGTCGAACGCCTACTACCCGGCGCTCACCCGGCCGAACGTGGACGTCGTGGCCTCCGGGCTCGCCGGGATCGACGGCTCCACGGTGGTCGCCGCCGACGGCACGAGGGCCGAGGTCGACGCGATCGTCTTCGGGACCGGCTTCCACGTCACCGACATGCCGATCGCCGACCGGGTCGTCGGGGCGGACGGCAGGACGCTCGCACAGGCCTGGGAGACCGGCATGAAGTCGCTGCGCGGCGCCACCGCGGCCGGCTTCCCCAACTGGATGACGATCATCGGACCGAACACCGGGCTCGGGAACTCCTCGATGATCCTGATGATCGAGTCCCAGCTCAACTACATGGCGGACTTCGTACGGCAACTGGACGTCCTCGGGGGACGCGTGGCGCTCGACGCCCGCCCCGCCGCCGTGGACGCCTGGAACCACAAGGTCCAGGAACGCATGAAGCGCACGGTGTGGAACACCGGCGGCTGCACCAGCTGGTACCTCGACGCCAACGGCGTCAACACGACCGTGTGGCCCGGTACGACGACCGAGTTCCGGGGCGCCACGCGCCATGTCGACCTGGGGGAGTACGACGTGCTGCGCGCGGCGCGGCCCGTACCGGGAGAAGCGCCGGAGGCCGCGCCCGAACCGCGTACGAAGAGCACCCGCAAGAAGAAGGTGGAGGCAGGAGCGTGAGCCGACTGACGCACGAGGCGCACGGGGTGTACGCGCCTCCCGTGCCGGCGCGGGAACTGATCGCGCACTCCGCGGACGGCGCGCGACTGCACGTCGAGGTGCACGGCCCCGAGGGCGCGCCCGCCGTCGTCCTCGCCCACGGCTGGACCTGCTCGACCGCCTTCTGGGCGGCCCAGATCCGGGACCTCTCCGCCGACCACAAGGTCATCGCGTACGACCAGCGCGGGCACGGACGCAGTCCCGCGAGTGACGCGTGCAGCACCGAGGCGCTCGCCGACGACCTGGAGGCGGTGCTCGCGGCCACCCTCGCGCCGGGCGAGAAGGCCGTGCTCGCGGGCCACTCCATGGGCGGGATGACGCTGATGGCGGCCTCGGCGCGGCCGCGGTTCCAGGAGCACGCGGCGGCGGCGCTGCTGTGCAGCACGGGGAGCACGCGACTGGTCGAGGAGGCGCGTGTGCTGCCGTGGCGCGCCGGACGGCTCCGGACGCGTCTCACCGGGGCCGTGCTCGGCTCGCGCGCGCCGCTCGGGCCCGTCACGCCGGTCGCCAGGCGGATCCTCAAGTACGCGACCATGGGCCCCGGTTCGTCTCCCGTCATGGTGGAGGCGTGCGCGCGGATCGTGCACGCCTGTCCGCGCGCCGTGCGCCACGCGTGGTCGGCCGTGCTCGCCACCCTCGATCTCGAAGCGGGGGTACGGGAGTTGAGGGTGCCGACGGCGGTGATCGCGGGCAGCGTTGACCGGCTGACACCGGTCGTGCACGCGCGCGCCCTCGTGGCGGCGCTGCCGAACTGTGTCGGCAGCACCGAGCTGCCGGGCCTCGGGCACATGACTCCGGTGGAGGCGCCGGAACTGGTGACGGCCCGCATCAGGGAACTCGTCGCCACGTACGCCGCGGAGATCGCGGAGATCGCGGGGACCGCTGAGACCGCGGGGACCGCAGAGATCAAGGAGGGCGCATGAGCAGCAGGGTCAGCCTGGAAGGGCAGGTCGCCGTCGTCACGGGGGCCGCGCGCGGTGTCGGCGAACTCCTCGCCCGCAAGCTCTCCGCGCGCGGGGCGAAGGTCGCCCTGGTCGGACTGGAGGCGGACGAGCTGAAGCGGGTCTCGGAGCGGCTGCGCGGCGAGAGCGACCACTGGTACGCCGACGTCACCGACCACGAGGCGATGGCGCGGGTCGCCCAGGAGGTCGAGCAGCGGTTCGGGAAGGTGGACATCGTCGTCGCGAACGCCGGTGTCGCGAGCGGCGGCCCCTTCGTGGACTCCGACCCCGTCGCCTGGCGGCGGGTGATCGAGGTGAACCTGATCGGATCGGCGGTCACCGCACGGGCGTTCCTGCCGGCGCTGATGAAGAGCCGGGGCTATCTGCTCCAGATCGCGTCGCTGGCCGCGATGACCCCCGCCCCCATGATGTCGGCCTACTGCGCCTCCAAGTCCGGTGTGGAGGCGTACGCGCACAGTCTGCGCGCCGAGGTCGGTCACAAGGGCGTTCGCGTCGGCGTCGGGTATCTGTCCTGGACCGACACCGACATGGTGCGCGGAGCCGATCAGGACGAGGTGATGCGGGAGTTGAGGCAGCGGCTGCCGTGGCCGTCCAACAAGACCTATCCGCTGGGGCCGGCCGTCGAGCGGATCGTGGCCGGGATCGAGCGCCGCTCCAGCCATGTGTACGCGCAGTGGTGGCTGCGCGGGATGCAGGGGATCCGGGGGTACCTGCCCGGCGTCATCGGGTCGGTCGGGCAGCGCGAGATGCGGCGGTTCGAACCGCGCCTCGGCGGTGTGCGGACCGGGCTGGTCGGTGCCGGCGGAGCGGCCGACGAGGAGGAGCGGAAGTCGACGGCTCCGTAAGCCGGATGGAGGCGCCCCGGGGGGATCCGGGGCGCCTCCGGGCGTCTCCGGGAGGCCTCCGGAGTGTGTCCCACCGGCGTGTCTCACGGTGAGTGACTGACCGAAATGCGTGCTCTGTTCCTGCGTGTCAGTCTGGTCGAGGCCCGGACCTCCCTCACTCACAAGGGGGTCGAGGGCCGAATCCCTCACCCGCAACAGGAGTGAATCTCATGAGCATGCAGGACCAGTTCAAGGACAAGGCCGAGCGGATGAAGCAGCAGGGCAAGAAGAAGACGCGCCCCGAGGGCCGGCAGGACGAGGCGAGCCGCCGTGCCCCGGCCGGCCGCGACGGTGCCCCGGCTCGTGACGGCGCGATGCCGGACGCGGAGCGAGCTCAGCGGGAGGCTCAGGACCGCTTCGACCAGGACTACGACGTCTGATCGAAAGGCCCGCTCGGCCTGAATGGGGCGCCCTCTTCCCGGAGGGCGCCCCCTTCTTGTGCTCGTTTCCGGCGAGTCGGGTAGTCCGGTCCGGTGAGTCCGGTGAGTCCGGTCTCGTCAGTGCGTTCGGTCCCGTCGGTCCCGTCGGTCCCGTCGGTCCCGTCGGTCCCGTCGGTCCCGTCGGTCCCGTCGGTTCGGTCAGCCCGGTCGATCCGGTCTCGGCCGGTCACTCCGGTCGCGGGGGGAGCTTCGGCCTTCTTCTGTCGGGCACGTCCGAGTGGTCCGGCGGGGAGGCCGCCGGGTGGGCGCGCAACAGGTCGAGGGAGAGCTGGATGGCGTCGTCCAACTGGGCGTGACGCCCCTCCGCCCAGTCGAGCGGGGTGCGCAGGATCTCCAGGTCCGGTGCGACGCCGTGGTTCTCGACGGACCAGCCGTACGCGTCGAACCAGGCGGCGTTCATCGGCACCGTGATGACCGTGCCGTCGCCGAGACGATGGCGGCCGGTCATGCCGACGACGCCGCCCCAGGTGCGCTGCCCCACGACCGGTCCCAGCTTCAGCAGTTTGAAGGCGGCGGTGATCATGTCGCCGTCGGACGACGTCGCCTCGTCGGCCAGGGCCACCACCGGGCCGCGCGGGGCGTTGGAGGCGTACGACACCGGCTGGGCGTCGCGGGTGAGGTCCCAGCCGAGAATCGTGCGGGTGAGCTTCTCGACGACCAGTTCGCTGATGTGGCCGCCCGCGTTGCCCCGCACGTCGACGATGAGGGCCGGGCGCGAGACCTCCATCCGCAGGTCGCGGTTGAACTGGGCCCAGCCCGAGCCGCCCATGTCCGGGATGTGCAGATAGCCGCAGTGTCCGCCGCTCAGCTCCCGCACCACCTGGCGGCGTTTGGCCACCCAGTCCTGGTACCGCAGGGGGCGTTCGTCGATCAGCGGGACCACCGCCACCCGGCGCGGGCGGCCCTCGCCCTCGGCCGGGGTGAAGGTCAGCTCCACCGTCGTGCCGCCCGCTCCCGCGAGCAGCGGATACGGTCCGGTGACCGGGTTCACCGGACGCCCGTCGACGTGGGTGAGGACCGCGCCTTCGCGGATGCCGGTGCCGGCCAGCGGTGAACGCGCCTTGGAGTCGGACGAGTCACCGGGCAGGATGCGCTTGAGCATCCAATGGCCGTCACGGCAGACGAAGTTGGCGCCCAGCAGGCCCTGCCAGCGCTGGTAGTGGGGCGGGCCCTCGTTGCGGCGCGCGGGGCTCACGTACGCGTGCGAGGTGGCCAGTTCGCCGAGCACCTCGCGCAGCAGGTCCGCGAACTCGTCCGGGGACGAGACCCGTTCGACCAGGGGGCGGTACTGCTCCAGGATCGCGTCCCAGTCGATGCCGCACATGTCCGGGTCCCAGTAGTAGGCGCGGATGATGCGGCCGGCCTCCGAGAACGCCTGGCGCCACTCGGCGCACGGGTCCACCTCGTGCAGGATGCGGCGCAGATCGATCCAGACGGTGGAGTCGCTGTCGCCGGACTCGGTGGCGGGGACGGCGCGCAGGTCGCCCTCGTCGACGACGACCAGCCGGGAGCCGTCGCCGCTCACGGCGAACCAGTCCAGATGGTCGACGAGTTCGGACTTTTTCGCCTTGGTGATGTTGAAGAACTCCAGGGTCGGACGGCCGGTCGTGTCGTCCGGGTTGGCGAACGTCTCGCCCAGCGCGCCGGAGATCGGCCAGCGCAGCCAGACCAGACCGCCGCCCGAGACGGGGCGCAGCGCCGAGTACTTGGAGGCGGTGACCGGGAAGGGAGTCACCCGGCTCTCCAGGCCTTCGAGTTCGACGGTCGTCGCGGTGCCGTCGCCGGACCCGTCCTCGACCGGGTCGAGGCCTCCGGCGACCGGCCGCCCGTCCGGGTTCAGCGCGAACGGGGAAGGGGTGGCCGAGGACAGGGGGACGAGGTAGGGACGGCAGCCGAGGGGGAAGGACAGGTCCCCGGTGTGCACGTCGTACACGGGGTCGAAGCCGCGCCAGGACAGGAAGGCGAGATAGCGGCCGTCCCGCGTGAACACCGGATTCTCGTCCTCGAAGCGGCCGTTGGTCACGTCGACGATCAGACGGTCCTTTATGCGCGCCATCTTGATCTGCCGCAGCGAGCGCCCGATCCCGGGGTGCGACCAGGTCAGCCAGGCGCCGTCCGGCGAGAAGGCGAGGTCCGTCACCGGTCCGTTGATGGACCGGATGAGCTCGGTGACCTCACCGGACCCCGCCCTCGGAACGTCCCCGGACTCGGCCCCGGTCCCGGATTCGGTCCCGGTCCCGGGGCCGGATTCGGCCCCGGTCCCGGATTCGGCCCCTGCTCCGGACTCCGTCCCTGTCCCTGTCCCGGACTCCGACCCCGCCTTCGCCCCTTCGGCCTCGTCACTCTTCCCGGACTTTGCCGAGTCCCCGGAGTCCCCGGAGTCCCCGGAGTCACCCAGCTCATCGAGGCCGCCGAGTTCGGCGGCCTCGCCGGGTTCCTCCGTGGCGTCGAGCAGGAGCAGTCGTCCGTCGTTCGAGGCGATGGCGAGACGTTCGCCCTGTGGGTCCGACACCAGTTCCTGGACGCGGCCCAGCCGGCCGGAGGCGAGGCGGCGCGGCTCGCGGGCGCCGGTCGCGCGCGGCAGGTAGGCGATCTCGACAGCGTCCTCGCCCTCCGCGTCGGTGACGTAGGCGACCTGGCCGCCCGAGCCGAGCATCTCCGGAAGCCGGACCCGTACGCCCGGGGTGTCCGCGATGGTGCGCGCGGGACCGTCGCGATGGGTGAGCCAGTACAGGCTGCCGCGTACGACGACGGCGGAGGCCCGGCCCGTCTCGTCCACGGAGATGCTGTCCACGTGCTGGGCGGCCGGCACCGGGTACGTACGCCGTCCCGCGCGCGGACCGCCCAGCAGGACGTCGAGGCGGCGCGGAACCGACTCGGGGGACAGGCTGTCGACGATCCACAGATCGCCGGCGCACTGGTAGACGACCCGGGTGCCGTCCGAGGAGGCGTGCCGGGCGTAGAAGGCGTCGTGGTCGGTGTGCCGGCGCAGGTCGGAGCCCTCGTACGAGCACGAGTAGAGGTTCCCGATGCCCTCGTGGTCGGAGAGGAACGCGATCCGCCCGTCGACGAACATCGGGCAGGCGAGATGGCCGCCGAGCTCGGCGACCAGTTGCCGTCCGTGCAGCCAGATACGGCCCATGGCCCCGCCCCGGTAGCGCTTCCAGGCGGCCGGTTCGTGCGGTGGGGTGCCGGTGAGCAGCAGGGTCTTGCGCTCGCCCTCGATGTCGGCGACGCCGATGTCCGAGACCGGGCCCCAGGGCTGTTTGCGGCCGGGGTCGCCGTCGGTGGGGACGGAGTAGGCCCAGGTGAAGTAGGAGAAGGGCTGGCCGTGCGAGGCGACGGCGAGGATGTCGCCTTCGGGGGACCAGCCGCACACCTGGGTGTCGGCGCTGCCCCAGTAGGTGAGCCGGTGGCCCGGTCCGCCGTCCACCGGCGCCAGGTGGATCTCCGGGACGAGGCTCCGCCAGCTCGTGTACGCGATGCGCCGGCCGTCGGGGGAGAAGCGGGGGTGGCCGACCTTGGTGCGGTCGACGGTGAGCCGCCATGCGCGCCCGCGGCCGTCGAGCGGGGCCAGCCACAGGTCGTCCTCCGTGACGAAGCACAGCCGGTCGCCGCTCAGATGCGGGAAACGCAGATAGCCGGGGGAGTTCTCGTCCGTGGTCGCGTTCTCGTACTCGTGGCTCACCTCCCCATGCTTTTCCGCTGGAGTGACCCCGGCAACTCGTGGCGCCGGGGGCGCGTTGTGGGACGTGGGCGCGGGCGGGGGTACGGGAGGTGCGCATGGGGCGCGTTCAGAAACGGACGCGCCCCGTACAGGCTCGCGCCCCGTACGGGCCCCGCACCGGCTCGGCCCCGCACGGCCCGGGCCCCGCACCGGCTCCCGCCCCCACCGTCCCCAGGTGTAACCCGCCCCCGGGCGTGCCCCGCCCCCGGCGTGACCCAGCACACGTACGAAACGGTTTCGTTTCGCTGATGTCAGGGGTATGTTCAGGGACATACGAATCCGTGTCGTTCGAAGCGGGAGAGGTGAGTGGGATGGCTGAAGCCGCAACGGTGCGTCGCAGTCGGATCACGCCCGAGCGCGAGGCCGAGCTGTACACGGCCGTGCTCGGCCTGCTTCGTGAGGTCGGCTACGACGCCCTCACGATGGACGCCGTCGCGGCCCGTACCCGTTCCAGCAAGGCCACCCTCTACCGCCAGTGGGGCGGCAAGGCCGAGCTCGTCGTGAAAGCCCTGCGGCACCAGAAGCCGCTGAAGTTCTCCGACATGGACACCGGGAGCCTGCGGGGCGACTTCCACGCACTGGCCCTCCGGCAGGACGACTGCCAGATGGAGCAGGACTCCGCGCTGATGCGGGGTCTGGCCATGGCGGCGCACGGGAACCCGGATCTGCTGAAGGCGTTCCGGGAATGGCTGATCGAGCCGGAGATGGAAGAGCTGCGCCGGGTGCTCCAGCGCGGTGTCGACCGAGGTGAGATCCGAGCGGACAACCCCGCGATGGAGTACGTGATGCACATGCTCATCGGCGCCTTCGCGGCCCGCACCATGATCGACGAACTCCCACCGACGCAGGCCTTCCTGCATTCGTATGTCGACGCCGTGGTCCTCCCCGCTCTCGGCGCCTGACGTCCCACTCCTGACCCTTCCCCTGTTCCACCCCCGTGGATCCCTGCGGTGATCCACCTCTACAGATCCCTGTAGCCGCACCTGACGCGCCGCTCACGTCGTCGGGCTGATCCCCCCTGCCCCCACTCGGGTGATCACACCAGCCCCTGCCCTTCCACGACCTGACCGGGAGTACGCCCTCGTGGCCACATTCCTCTACAAACTCGGCCGACTCGCCTTCCGGCGACGGCACTTCGCCGCCCTGATATGGGTGGCCCTGCTGACGCTCGCGGGTGTCGGCGCCGCCTCCGCGCCCGTCGCGGGATCGTCCTCCTTCTCGATCCCCGGCACCGAGGCGCAGAAGGCCTTCGACCTGCTGGAGAGCCGCTTCCCCGGAATGAGCGCCGACGGAGCGACCGCACGGGTCGTCTTCAAGGCGCCCGCCGGCGAGAAGATGGCGGACAAGGACAACAAGGCGACGGTCGAGCAGGCCGTCAAGGTGCTCGGAACCGGTTCCGAGGTCACCTCCGTCACCGACCCGTTCAAGGCCCACGCCGTGAGCAAGGACGGGACGATCGCCTACGCCTCGGTGAAGTACGACGTCTCAGGCATGGAGCTGAAGGACGCCTCGAAGGACGCCCTGAAGGCGGCCGCCGAGGACGCGCGGCACTCCGGGCTGACCGTCGAGGTGGGCGGTGACGCGCTCCAGGCGACGCCCGAGACCGGTTCTTCCGAGGTCATCGGCATCGCGATAGCCGCGGTCGTCCTCGTCATCACCTTCGGTTCGCTCATCGCGGCCGGACTGCCGCTGCTGACCGCGCTGATCGGCGTCGGCATCGGCGTCTCGACGATCACCGCGCTCGCCAGCGTGCTCGACCTCGGCTCCACCACGTCCACCCTCGCGATGATGATCGGCCTGGCGGTCGGCATCGACTACGCCCTCTTCATCGTCTCCCGCTACCGGGCCGAGCTGGCCGAGGGCCGAGAGCGTGAGGAAGCGGCCGGACGGGCCGTCGGTACGGCGGGCTCGGCCGTGGTCTTCGCGGGACTGACCGTCGTGATCGCGCTGGTCGGACTGTCGGTCGTCAACATCCCGATGCTCACGAAGATGGGTGTCGCCGCGGCGGGCACCGTCGCCGTCGCCGTCCTCATCGCCCTGACGATGATCCCGGCGCTGCTCGGATACGCGGGCCGCAGGGTCCAGCCGGCCGGCCAGAAGAGCAGGTTCCTCGGTGGCGGGCGCGCCGCGAAGAAGGCGGGCAAGCCGAACATGGGCACGCGCTGGGCGAGCTTCGTCGTCCGCCGCCCGCTCGCGGTGCTGCTGCTCGGCGTGGTCGGCCTCGGCGCCGCCGCGGTCCCGGCGGCCTCGCTCCAGCTCGGCCTGCCCGACGACGGCTCGCAGCCGACGTCCACCACCCAGCGCCGCGCCTACGACCTGCTCTCCGAGGGCTTCGGTCCCGGGTTCAACGGCCCGTTGATGGTCGTCGTCGACGCCAAGGCGAGCGACGCGCCCAAGACGGCGTTCAGCACGGTGCACGACGAGATCGCGGACCTCAAGGGTGTCGTGAGCGTCAGCCCGGCGGCCCCCAACAAGGCCGGGGACACCGCGATGATCACGGTGATCCCCGACTCGAAGCCGTCCTCCGTCACGACCGAGGACCTCGTCCACACCATCCGCGGCGCGGGCGGTGACATCAAGGCCGAGACGGACGCCACGGTGCTCGTCACCGGCTCCACGGCCATGAACATCGACTTCTCGCAGAAGCTCAACGACGCGCTGATCCCGTATCTCGCGCTCGTGGTCGGCCTCGCCTTCCTGCTGCTGATCGTGGTGTTCCGGTCGATCCTCGTTCCGCTGAAGGCGGCGCTCGGCTTCCTGCTCAGCGTGATGGCGGCCCTCGGCGCGGTTGTCGCGGTGTTCCAGTGGGGCTGGCTGTCCGGCCTGATGGGCGTCGAGGAGACCGGCCCGATCATGTCGATGATGCCGATCTTCATGGTGGGTGTCGTCTTCGGTCTGGCCATGGACTACGAGGTGTTCCTCGTGACGCGGATGCGGGAGGCCTTCGTCCACGGCGAGAAGCCTGCCCAGGCGATCGTGACCGGGTTCAAGCACGGCGCCCGCGTCGTCACGGCCGCCGCCGTCATCATGATCGCCGTGTTCTCCGGGTTCATCGGCTCCAGTGAGTCGATGATCAAGATGATCGGCTTCGGTCTCGCCATCGCCGTCTTCTTCGACGCGTTCGTCGTACGGATGGCACTCGTCCCGGCGGTGCTCGCGCTGCTCGGCAAGCGGGCCTGGTGGCTGCCGAAGTGGCTGGACCGCGTGCTGCCGAACGTCGATGTCGAGGGCGAGGGCCTGCGCGCGCTCGACGACAAGGCGCGTGAAGGGGACGAGGACCGCAAGCTGGTCGGCGTCTGACCCTCGGCTCCCGCCGCCGGACCGTTCACACGAGAGACCTCGCCGACGCCTCGGCGAGGTCTCTCGCGTACGTGCCGTTGCTCAGTGCGCCACGGGTGTGGCGGCCGTGTACGTACGGCGGAGGAAGCGCATGAGCGCCTTCGTGTCGAGCTGCACGACCGCCACTCCTTGCGCCGAGTGGAACTCCAGGACGGCCTGGACGCGGCCGCACGGCCAGATGCGTACGTCGCCGTTGTCGACGGGGACGCGCAGACCCCGTTCCAGGAGTTCGCGGTCGAAGGTCCACTCGTGAGGGCCGGGCAGCGTGATGCGCACCTGGCGGGGGTCCGTCTCCGGGTCGTACCGGAGGGCCACCGGGACGGCCCGGTGTTCGTCGTCGAGGGAGTCGGCGGTGTCCGTCACGATATGAGCGCGGGCGTACTGCTCGACGGCGTGCATGAACCGACTCCTTACGCTGTGTGACCTATGCGGAAGATGTGAATCCCGTCACCATTCCAATGTCGCACATCTGGAGGAAACCGCTCTCCGGCCGTCCGCGGCCCTCCCTCGAGGACGCCTGCCCGGTCGCGGCGCGTTCATGTGCGCGGTGGTCACATCCGCGGGCGGTCCACGCCCTCCGCGCCCGCGAACTGCTCCCGTACGCCTGCCCGTCGCAAGCTGTTCGCGCATTCCCGCTCTTGCAAGTCGTTCGCAACAAGGCATTATCATCGGACGGTGCACGTTCCTGACGGATTCATCAATGCCCCGGTCTCCGCGGTCACAGGCGTGGTCGCCGCAGGCGCCGTCGCCGTGAGCCTGCGAGGTGCCCGCCGTGAACTCGACGAACGGACCGCGCCGCTCGCCGGCCTGGTCGCCGCCTTCATCTTCGCCGTGCAGATGCTGAACTTCCCGGTCGCCGCCGGGACCAGCGGACATCTCCTCGGAGGCGCCCTGGCCGCGATCCTCGTCGGCCCCTTCACCGGCGTCCTCTGCGTCTCCGTCGTCCTGCTCATGCAGGGAATCCTCTTCGCGGACGGCGGCCTCACCGCGCTCGGCGTGAACATCACCGACATGGCGATCGTCACCACGGTCGTCTCGTACGCCGTCTTCCGCGGCCTGGTGACGGTGCTGCCCCGCAAGCGGCGCTCGGTCACCGTCGCGTCATTCGTCGCCGCGCTGCTCTCCGTCCCGGCCGCCGCGGTCGCCTTCACCCTCATCTACGCGGTCGGCGGGACCACCGACATCGCGCTCTCCAAGGTCGCCACGGCCATGGTCGGCGTCCACGTCCTCATCGGCATCGGCGAGGCCGTGATCACGGCGCTCACCGTCGGCGCCGTCATCGCCGTACGGCCCGACCTCGTCCACGGCGCCCGCGGCCTCCAGCAGCGCCTCAAGCTGCGCGTGGACGGGGAACTCGTCGACGTCCCCGCGGCCGCCGCCCCCGTCGCGGCCCGCTCCTCGCACCGCAAGGTGTGGATCACCGGCCTGGTCACCTCCCTCGTCCTCGCCGGATTCGTCAGCTTCTACGCCTCCGCGAGCCCCGACGGCCTGGAGAAGGTCGCCAAGGACAAGGGCATCGACGCGAAGGCGAAGGCGCACGCCTCCGAGGACTCGCCGCTCGCCGGATACGGAGTCAAGGACGTCTCCGACGCCCGCCTGTCCGGTGGTCTCGCCGGGGTGATCGGCGTCGGCGTCACCGTCGTCGCGGGCACCGGCGTCTTCTGGACGGTCCGCAGGCGCCGTACGGCCGACACCTCGCCCGCCTCCGTGCCGGAAGGCGTCTGAGGTGGGGGCGGGTCACGCGCACCAGCTGTACCGGCACGCGGACTCCCCCGTGCACGCGCTGCCGCCGCACACCAAACTCGCCGCCGCCCTCGCCTTCGTGGTCGTGGTCGTCTCCACCCCGCGCGAGGCCATGTGGGCGTTCGCGCTGTACGCCGTGCTGCTGGCGGTGGTCGCCCACCGGGCCCGCGTACCGGCGGGCGTCCTGCTGAGACGGCTCCTGATCGAGATCCCGTTCGTCGCGTTCGCGGTGCTGATGCCCTTCGTGGCGGAGGGCGAACGGGTGGACGTGCTGGGACTGTCCCTGAGCGTCAACGGCCTGTGGGGCGCCTGGAACGTCCTCGCCAAGGGCACCCTCGGTGTCGCCGCCTCCGTCCTGCTGGCCTCGACCACCGGACTGCGTGAGCTGCTCCTCGGCCTCCAGCGGCTGAAACTCCCGCCGCTCCTCGTGCAGATCGCCTCCTTCATGATCCGCTACGGCGATGTCATCACCGACGAGATGCGGCGCATGCGGATCGCGCGGGAGTCGCGCGGCTTCGCGGCGAGCGGAGTGCGGCACTGGGGGGTGCTCGCGAAGTCGGCGGGCGCGCTGTTCATCCGCTCCTACGAACGCGGGGAACGCGTGCACCTGGCCATGGTGAGCCGCGGGTACGCCGGTTCCATGCCCGTCATCGACGAGGTGACCGCGTCCCGGGCGCAGTGGTCGTACGCCCTCGCCCTTCCGTTCGCCGCCCTTGTCGTATGTCTGTTGGGATGGACGCTGTGATGTCTGCTGCACCCTCTCTGGAGGTCTCCGGCCTCGCGTTCGCCTACCCGGACGGGCACCAGGCCCTGTTCGGCGTGGACTTCCGGATCGGACGCGGCGAGCGCGTCGCCCTGCTCGGCCCGAACGGCGCCGGCAAGACCACCCTCGTCCTGCACCTCAACGGCATCCTGACCGGCGGCGCCGGAACGGTGACGGTCGCCGGACTCCCGGTCGGCAAGCGGCACATGGCGGAGATCCGGCGCAGGGTCGGCATCGTCTTCCAGGACCCGGACGACCAGCTCTTCATGCCGACCGTGCGCGAGGACGTGGCCTTCGGGCCGGCCGCCGCGGGCATCAAGGGCGCCGAGCTGGAGGCCCGCGTCCGCACGGCGCTGGAGCGCGTCGGCATGGAAGCCTTCGCCGACCGCCCTCCGCACCACCTGTCCTTCGGGCAGCGGCGCCGGGTCGCCGTCGCGACGGTGCTGGCGATGGAGCCGGAGATCCTCGTCCTCGACGAGCCCTCCTCCAACCTCGACCCCGCCTCCCGGCGTGAACTCGCGGACATCCTGCGCTCGCTGGACGTCACGGTCCTCATGGTCACCCACGACCTGCCGTACGCCCTCGAACTGTGCCCCCGCTCCCTCGTCCTCAGCGAGGGCGTGATCGTCGCCGACGGCGGGACCGGCGAGCTCCTCTCCGACGACGGGCTCATGCGCACCCATCGTCTGGAGCTGCCCTTCGGGTTCGACCCGCGCTCCGTGACAATGGGGGCGTGACGAAACAAGAGGACGTCGGGCCGCCGGCCGGGTCGCTGCTGCTCGACGACCAGCTGTGCTTCGCCCTGTACGCCGCCCAGCGCGCCGTGACCGCCGCGTACCGCCCGCTGCTGGAGGAACTCGGCCTCACCTACCCGCAGTACCTCGTCCTGCTGGTCCTGTGGGAGCGCGGCGAGACCACGGTCAAGGAACTGGGCGCCGCCCTGCACCTCGACTACGGCACGATGTCGCCGCTGCTCAAGCGGCTGGAGTCGGCGGGGCTCGTACGCCGTGAGCGCTCGGCGCAGGACGAACGCTCGGTGCGCGTCGCGCTGACCGGGCGCGGCGAAGTGCTCAGGGAACGCGCGGAGGAGGTGCCGCAGGCGCTGCTGACGGCGACAGGCCTGAGCGAGGCCGACGTCACGCGCCTGCGCGAGGAGCTGCGCCGGCTGACCGAACGCGCGGAGAACGCGGCGGCACGCGGACGCTGACACCGGGACCGGCCCCCTGCCGAGGCTGCCGGGGCCGGGGCCGGATCACATGATCGGCAATGGGTACCCCGAGGCTTTCCGCGCTCCATACCGGCCAGTACCTTGTGCACCATGCACTTGTGCGCGATGCATGTGTGCGCCACCTTCTGTTGCCCGCCCCGGGGGAGGCCTGCCGTGTCCGACGGCACCGTTGTCGACACCCGTCCGACGAAGATCATGTATGTCGCCGAGGCGACCGCGCACGGCGGCCGGAACGGCTATGTGACCAGTCAGGACGGGCAGCTCGAACTGAAGGTCGCGATGCCGCCGGCGCTGGGCGGCGACGGGAACGGCACGAACCCGGAGCAGTTGTTCGCGGCCGGATTCAGCGCCTGCTTCCACAACGCGCTGGTCATGGTCGGCCGCCGGGCCGGACTCGACCTCTCCGGCTCCACGGTCGCGGCCAAGGTCGGGATCGGCCCCAACAAGCAGCGCGGCTACGGACTGGCGGTCGCCCTGAGCGTCTCGCTCCCCGTCGTCGACGAGGCCGTGGCGGCGAAACTCGTGGACGAGGCGCACGAGGTCTGCCCGTACTCGAACGCCACCCGCGGCAACATCGAGGTCACGATCCTGCTGGGCTAGGAATCGAAGGCCGCGGACGCGTGTTGCACTCGTCATCGGCAGCGGTGAGGCGACAGGGAGCGCGGGCGTGGACGTGAACGGCACAGTGGCGGAGGGCTTCGAACCGGTCAGGGAGGCGTTCGCGGCCAACTTCGCGGCGCTGGGGGACCGGGGCGCCGCCGTCACCGTGTACCGCGACGGGCACAAGGTCGTCGACCTGTGGGGCGGCACCCGTGACGTCGACGGCACCGAGCCCTGGCAGCCGGGCACCGCGCAGATCGTGCGCTCCGCGACGAAGGGCGTCGCCGCCGCCGTACTCCTGCTGCTCGCCCAGCGAGGACACCTCGACCTGGACGCGCCGGTCGGCGTCTACTGGCCCGAGTACAAGGCGCACGGCAAGGAGCACACGCGCGTACGGCATCTGCTCGCGCACCGGGCCGGCGTGCCCGTCCTCGACCGTCCGCTCACCCCCGCCGAGGCCGCCGACCCCGACCTCGCGGCCGCGGCGGTGGCCGCCCAGACGCCCGTATGGGAGCCGGGAGCCGAGCACGGGTACCACGCGCAGACGTACAGCTGGCTGACGGGCGAGCTGGTCCGGCGCGTCACCGGACGCACCCTCGGCCGGTGGATCGCGGACGAGGTGGCCGGGCCGCTGGACCTCGACCTGTGGGTCGGGCTTCCGGAGACGGTGGCCGGCCGGGTGGGCCGGGTCGCTCAGATCGAGGCACCGGCCATGCCGGGCGGTCTCAGGACCCGCCCCAAGCGAGCGGTCTCCGAGGCGTACGCCGACCCGGGCAGTCTCACCCGCCGCGCCTTCGCCGCGATCACCCCGATGCCCGACGAGAACGATCCCGGCTACCGCTCCGCCGTCCTCCCGGCCTCGAACGGCATCGCCACCGCCGACGGCCTCGCCCGCTTCTACGCCGCGCTGATCGGGGAGGTGGACGGCGTCCGGCTGTTCACGCCCCAGACGCTGGCGGCCGCGCGGACGGAGCAGTCCGCGGGACCGGACCGGGTCCTCGTCGTCAGCACCCGGTTCGGTCTCGGCTACATGCTCCACGGCGGAGCGTCGCCGCTCCTCTCCCCGGGTTCCTTCGGCCACCCCGGGCGCGGCGGCGCCCTCGGCTTCGCCGACCCCGAGTCGGGCATCGCGTTCGGCTATGTCACCAACGGCTTCCGCAAGAGCGTGACGGCGGACGCACGGGCCCAGGCGCTGGTCCGGGCGGTGCGGACGGCCGTCACCGCGTAACCGCCCGACCACGGCAGGCCGCCCGACCACGGCAGGCCGCCAAACCGTCGGAGAGCCGCCCGTCGGCCGTGTGTGACTCCTGGATGTACGCCGGCGGCCGTGGATCCGTCGGCAGCACCGTCGCGGCCGCGACGGTCGCAGGGGAGAAGGTATGGCACGTCGAACGGTAAAGCGACGTATCCATCGCCCCGCATTCAACGGCCGTCGCCCCGCATTCAACGGCCGTTTACGTGCCTGTCTGCAGGGACTGCCGCGATGCCGGCGAGATATCTCCACGGCCGCGGTTGTCTCTTCGTCACGATCACCATGAAAAGAGCAGCGAGCGACCAAACCGATATTCACATGATCGACGGCATTTGTTGAGGCCTTTTAGCCCGGCACGGCGACTTGGAAGGCGGCACGCCATAACCCTGTTGCTTTTCCAGCGTTTGCAGGTGTGCGGGTGATTGCCCGCAGTGACGCTAGAAAGGTACATATTTATGAGACGGGCTACTCGAAACCGTGTGCTCGCTGTTGCCGCCGCATCTGGCGCGATGGCCGTGGCTCTTCCCGCGTCCGCCGTCTTCGCGGCCGACGGTGCTGACGCCGGGGCTACGGCGGCCGATTCGCCCGGAGTGCTTTCCGGGAACAACATCCAGGTTCCCCTGTCCGCGGCGTTGAACCTCTGCGGCAACACGGTGGACGTCGTGGGGCTGCTCAACCCGGCCGTGGGCAACGTGTGCAAGAACAAGGACACGGCCGAGGCCGACGGTGCGGAAACCGGCGGCGGATCGGACACGGCGGGCGGAGCCTCGGCTGATGGCCGCGTCACGGACTCGCCCGGGCTGCTCTCAGGCAACGGTCTGCAGCTCCCGGTCGATCTGCCGGTGAACGTTTCCGGGAACAGCGTCAACGCGGTCGGCGTGGGTAACCCGGCGTACGGCAACCAGTCGGTCAACGGCGGTCACCACGCTCACCCGCACGTTCCCCGAACAACTCCGGCCCCCGAGCCCTCGGCCCCGACGCCCCCGGTGTCACGAACCCCGGCCCCCCGGCATGAGGCCGTTCCGGACACCCCGGACATGGCGACGTCCACGCTGGCCCACACAGGAGCGGATCTGACTGTGCCAGCCCTCGCAGGCGGCGCCGCGTCCCTCCTTGCGGGTGCGCTCCTGTACCGCCGCTTCCGCCCAACTCGCTGACCCGGATGCCTGTTCAGCCCCATCGAACCTGTTTGGTGGGGCACAGGGGGGCTGCCGGTTCCTGTCCGCCCGTTCGTCCGCTCAGCCCGATGGCGAGAAGGCTCATGAAAACGGAGGCGGCGTGAACGCTTCATGCGTCCACGCCGCCTCCGTGTATCCCGATGCAGGGATGGTGCCGGCTAAATCGACAAGGCAGGCAGGTACGGTCAGAGCGCCCGGCTGTTGCAGCCCATTTCGGAGCCGAGATGGCTCTTCTGCGCGCCCGCGGCCCCTTCTCCGTTCAGCAGGTTGCCGGCCAGGCCGGTGAGGGCGCCGACGCTGCCGAGCACCTCGATGTTCATGTCGTGCGAGCGGCACTCGACGCCCTGCGTGATGTCGATGCTGTCGGTGTCGTGGCCCTCATCGCCGTAGGCGAAAGCGGTGTTGGCGCCGAAGGAGCCGACACCGCCGAGGAGGACGCTCAGAAGAACTACCTTGTGCAACTTGCGCATGTGAAGCTCCTTGGAGGAAGTGCGGGGATCTGACCTGTTCAGTCAGGACAGCGGATGTGCAGGGGGCGGGCTGTCAGCCGAGTCGGGGAAGTCCCAGCTGCCCGATGGGCGGGGCCGCGATCTGCCCGAGGGCGACCGGAGCCAGTTCCGGTGCGCTCGTGGGCGTGATCGTCCCGTCGACGAGCGGGTTCACCTGAGGGTTGAGCTGCGGGTTCACCTGGGGGGCGACCATCATCGGGGCCTCTGAGTCGAGTACCTGGGGTACCGCTACCTGGGGGGCCACTTGCGGCATGACCTGTGGCATGACCTGCGGCACGACCTGTGCCGGTGCGGCCTGCGCAGGCTGTGCGGGTGCGGCCTGCACGAACCGTGCGGGAGCGGCCTGCTGCGGGTTCGACGTGCTGGAGGCCTGGGCCGTCCCCTGTGACGATGCCGAGGCCGAGGCGTATCCGGTCTGCTGTGGTCCTGACGGGGCGGCCTGTGGGGCTGGTTGGGGAGCCGCGGCCGGAGCAGCCGCCTGATCCGGAACCGATGCCGGGGTGGTACTGAGGCGCCCCTCCGGTGAGTCGGCATAGCTGCCGCTGGCGCCGATGCCGGCCAAACCGCTGGCCGCCGCGACGACGAGCGCGGCCTTGTGAAGCTTCCGCATGAAACCCTCGGCCCTTCGTTACCTGAGATGTGAGTCCATTGCAATCAATGCGGTCACGCGTGCAGTTGGTGCGTCACTCGCATCGCGCCGGAGGCTACGGTTGTCTCGAGGAGCACGCGGACTTCGTATCGGAGTTGGCAGCGGATCCTCTACCTGTCAAAGGTTTGCGGTCGCTGCCCTCTCCTCCGAGGAACGAGATTTCGGCGCCGTGGTCACGGCACTCGACGGGCCGTCACCCATTTGCCGTCCGCCGGCCCGGGCGTCACGGCTCGCACGCCGCACCGAATGGGTGACCACACCCCCGCACCCGTTTCGAGCCCGTGTTTTTTTCGTTCCCCACGGGGCGATAGGGATGGCCCATCGCGGCCGAATGGAGCAGCGAGGACAGCGAAGACTGCGCTGCCGCATCGGCACATCAGCTTCCGTGCACAGGTCAATTGAAGAGCCGAGGAAACTCATGCGTATGCTTCACAAGATCGCGCTCGTCGCCGCAACAGCCGGCGGCCTGGCGGGCGTCGGCGCCGGCCCAAGCTCCGCCGTCACCCCGTCCGCACCCAACGGCGTTGCACCGCACCCGGTTTCGCAGCCCGATGCCCAGGCGGCCTCGGCGTCCTCCGCTCAGGCGACCGCGCAGACCTATGGCTCGCCGGCTCGGCAACAGCTGGCGCCGGCGCGTGGCGCTCAGGTTTCCCCGCAGGTCAGCCCGCAGCTGAATCCGCAGCTCAGCCCGCGGATCGCTCCTGAAGCGCCGCGGCAGCAGCAGGGCGCTTCGGCGGGGCAGGCCAACCTGTTCCGTCCGTACCAGGAGTGCAGCCCGCAGACCCTGCTCGACGCGAACGTCCCGATCGCCCTGCTCGCCTCGTCCCAGACCCGGGGCGTCGAATGCACCCAGGCCAACAGCCAGACGAATTCTTTCGCCAACGTGCAGCAGCACTGACGGACGACCACGTCGATGCCGGGCACTGGCGGTGGACGGACCGGGCTCGGCTCGTCCCGCGATACGACTTTCGGTGCTTCCTCGGCGACATAAAAACCTTGGCGACATAAAACCAGCGTGTCGTTGTCCAGTTCAAGGCATTTGTCGCTAATGTTCTGCCCTGTAACCGCGATCTACCCACAGATCGCAAAAACTCACCCCCACACGGAGATGAAATGCGCAAGCTTCGCAACGTTGCGGTCCTGGTCGCTGCCATCGGCAGCATCGGGCTCGTTGGCGGTACGGCCTACGCCGGCGGTCACGGCGAGGGCGGCGGCGACCAGTTCAGCGTCACGCAGAGCTCCAGCTGCAAGTCGCACGACCTGAACCTCGACGTCCTCGGCCAGGTCGGCGTGCTGAACGGCCTGCTGGGCAACGCCCTCAACGGCGAAGGCAACCCGGGCGCCCAGTCCACCTCGCTCGGCTCGAGCCAGGGCTGCAACAACAGCGCCTTCTGAAGTCCCCTTAGGCGTAAAAACGCTTAACCGTGAACGGTCCCGGCACTGAGCCTCAGGGCAAAGTGCCGGGACCTTCATGTGCGCCAAACCACTTCCGAGGCGGCACAGCGTTGCGCTGGCCCCTTCCGGGAGCTCCGTTCTGGAGCCCTTGAATTCTTCGCGTCACATAGAGGCGATCTCTCGCAGATCGCATTCACCTCACTTCTTCTGGAGATGGCATGCGCAAGCTCCGCACGGCCGCTGTCCTGATGGCCGTCCTCGGAAACGTCGGGCTTCTGGGCGCCGGCGTCGCCCAGGCAGATCAAGGCTGGGACGGGGGCGACAGCTTCAAGGTCTCGCAGCACAGCACCTGTCAGTCGCACGACCTGAACCTCGATGTCCTCGGTCAGGTCGGCATCGGCAACGGGCTGGGCGGCAACCTCCTGGGCGGCGAGGGCAACCCGGGCGGCCAGAAGACGTCGCTGGGCTCGACCGCGGGCTGCAACAACAAGTTTGGCGGCTAAGACGCCGAACGCAGCAGCGGCCTTCGCCTGATCCTGCGCTCCGTCACGGAAGCATGGGATCAATGCGAAGGCCGTAGCTGTGAGGCTGTCGCACCCCGGCACGTCCCGAGGGGTGCGATGGCCGAACACCAGCCTCTTCGAAAACGAAATGCTGGTCCGGGAACCCTTCCCCGGACCAGCATTTTCCGTGAACGCTCAGACGCCGAAGTGCGGCTTCTTGAACCCCTTGGGCAGCGTGGCCGTGTTGTTGCACTCCACAACCGGCCCCACTTTGGCGGGGGCGCTTCCCAGGAGTTGGTCCTGCTGGGTGACCACGTGCGGTCGGTCCGTTGTCGAGCACTGCTGGTCCTGCTCGATGACGTGCGTGCCGTCCTTGTCGGTGTACGTCTCATTTTTCTGGACGCACGCGACGTCCTTCTGCTCGGTGGGGCAGGCGCCCGCGTTCACCCCGGCATGTGCTGTAGCGCCGAGGCAGATGGCGGCGAGGCTTCCGGCGAATGCCGCGACGGCCGCAGTCTTCTGTGAAAGGAGCATGCGTTGAATTCCTTTATGGTGAAGAATCAGATAATTCTTTATTGACCGGCGTTATCGGCGTCGAGAAAATCGGGCAATTGAATCCTTGTCCGCCGGCAGGATGGTTGTAGCCCGGACGCGAACTCGGCGTCCGGGCTACCTGCACCACGGGATATCACTCAGCGCACCGCTCGGTCCGTATCCCCGACGCTGAATGAGGCCGCGGCGGGCCTTCACTCGGAGCTCTGGCGCTTAGCCGTTGTCACCCTGCTCCTGCGGCTGAGTCTGCTCCTGCGGCTGAGTCTGCTCCTGCGGCTGAGTCTGCTCCTGGGGCTGACCCTGCTCCTGGGGCTGACCCTGCTCCTGCGGCTGGGCCTGGGGCTGAGCCTGCTCCTGGGGCTGGACCTGCGGCTGGATCTGCTCCTGCGGCTGGATCTGCTCCTGCGGCTGGGCCTGGGGCTGAGCCTGCTCCTGGGGCTGGACCTGCGGCTGGATCTGCTCCTGCGGCTGGACCTGGGGCTGACCCTGCTCCTGCGGCTGGGCCTGGGGCTGACCCTGCTCCTGCGGCTGGGTCTGCTCCTGCGCCTGCTTCTGCTCCTGCGGCTGGACCTGCTCCTGCGGCTGGAGGTAGTAGCCACCCCCGACGGCCACGGCGTTGGCGGACGTGCTGGCGACGGCGGTGACCGGTACAGGCACGCTGTCGTTACCGTCGGCGAAGCTGATGCCGGCGCCGAGGGCGGACAGCCCCGCTACGGCTGCCGCTACGACCATGGCGCGCTGGAACTTACGCATAAATGACCCTTTCCTGGTCCAGGCATATCGCCCGGAATGACCACTTACCGTAAACGTTTGCACGCCAGGTGTAATCAATCGGGGATTTACGCCCCATGTCGCACTGGAGCCCCGTATGGGGTAGAGCGTCATTGGCGCCATAGGGCGGGGTTCAGCCGTCGCATTCCTCAGGGGAGGATGTCGGGCAGTTCCCGCTTTCCTTCGATCGGCCGAGGTGCTCCAGACGTGGCAGGTGAACAGGTCACCCGGGGGCCGAGCCGTGTCGTGCCGTTGCCCGAAGGGGCGGGCAGCGTCACGGCCTGCACCGGCATGCAGGTCTCCTGGTGAGGAATGGCGTCGCGCCCGGTGGTCCTGCCTTCGATGTGCTGCACGCAGATGACGTCCCCTTGGAGGTTCCGAGTGCAAGATGCCGGGTCTCCCGCGGCGTGCGCATGCGTGAAGCCCATGGACGTCACGGCGAGCCCGCCGATGAGCCCCGAGAGGGCCACGATCTTTTTCCTGTTGAACATATGATGCGTGTCCTTTGGTACGGGCGCCCCGGGCGCCGCTCCCTCACGATCGGCCGCGCCGCAGGTGTGGCCTGCGGCACCGGGCCTTTCCAACTTTCCGCGTCGGCTGGACATTTGGCCTGACAGGCGGATGGAGCCGCTGGTCGGGGGAACGTGCAGGGCATAGCCGACCTGAACGGCCGTTCCCTCTGGGCTTCACCAGCCCTGGCCGGCTCGCACTGAGATCAAGGCGGCCGGCTGCCGGCATTCGATCCCTTCGGGTTAACCCGAAGGGATCCCGTGCCGAACGTCGCGATGCTGACGTCGCTGACCTCAGCCGTTGAAGGCGCGGTTGTGCTGGCCGCAGGCGGTGTCCCGGGTCTGGCCCAAGCCGAGCACTCCGATCGGGATGTCGTTCTCCGACACCGTCTGCGGGCTGCACTCCTGGTAGGGGCGGTAAAGGTCCACCGTCCGCGGTCCCTTGTCATGGGTGTCGGCGACAGCTGTTCCGGCACCCATGGCGGACAGGCCACCGGCCACCGCTACTGCTGCGATCACGACCTGCTGAAACTTACGCATGGAACCCTCGGTTCTCCATTGCTTACACGTGATAGCTAGTTGCCTAGCGTGACGGGCTGAACACTAGCAGTAGCGCCGAGTGGTCGGAGCGCGGAGGGAATCGCGTCCGGCGGAGGGCCCGGACCCGGGTTGACGCCAACTGGCGCCACAGAAAGAGGCTTTGCTGTTCGGCATACGGTATGGACGCACCGCGGACGAGGGCCCGGCACGGCACACCGCCGCATCAACCCGATGACCTGGAGCGAGAGTTAGGGCTGCGGACCGTCAGCTCGTTGTTCTGATCCTCGGCGTCAGGGTGATGCCGAGGACGGGGCCGTCGAACGAGGGGTGCAACTGAGGGTAGTTGGGGCTACCGACGGGCCGCTGAGAGGCGGCCGTCGAAGGTGATGGCCGCGGCGGCGAGCGGCGTCACGCCATCGGCTCGCGCACGTCCACCAGCGTGCCGCCCGCGTGCGCGATCAGGCTCCGCGGGTCCATGGGGAAGACGGTGAACGGCGTGCCCGCCGAGGTCCACACCGTGTCGTGGCCGAGCACCGAACGGTCCACCAGCACACGGATCCTCGTACGGTGTCCGAAGGGCGGCACCGCACCGGTCCCGTACCCGGTCGACTCCCGCACGAGGTGTGCCCCCGCCCGGGTGATTTTTTCGGCGCCCAGTTGCCGCCGCACGAGTTCCATGCCGACGTGCGCCGAGCCGTCCAGCAGCACCAGCACCGGAGCCCCGTCCGCCGCGAAGAACAGTGACTTGCAGATCTGGCTGGGATCGCAGCCGATCGCCGCGGCGGCCTCGGCGGTGGTGCGGGCCGTGGCGGGGAAGCGCCGGACACGTGCGAGCACCTCGCCGAGGCCCAGCTCCCGCAGGGCCTCGGCGAAACGGGGGTCGGTGTCGTTCTCGACGGAGGACTGGCCCTCGCCGGCGTTCTCATCGGTGACGTTCATGCACCGCACGCTAGTGGCCGGTGTACGGCGCACGCGAGCGGGTCCCGGACAGGCCGCCGGGCCCCTGGCCTCAGTCCCACCAGAATCTCCACAGCGGGGCGTCGACGAGGGACGCCGCGTAGCGCGGGAATGGCGTCGGAGGGTCGTCGACGATGTTGTCGGCCGTGGTCAGCAGGTGTTCGACGGCGATGCGCGTCGCCTGCCGCTCGTCGCGCGGCGGGCTCGCGACGGAGACGTACAGCGTCGATCCGATCACGGCCAGGACACGCGCCCCGAAACGGTCCTCCCAGCTCCGCAGCAGCGCGCAGAGCAGGGTGAGGGGTCCTCCCGCGCGCCAGCCGATGACGGCGGGGATGTCGGCGCTCCGCGCGGCCTTCACGAGGCCGAGGGAGATTCCCGGCTCTCCCTCGTGCATGAGGTGGGCGAAGATCGCCGCGTGGGCGGCCTCGTCGGGGTCGACGCCCGAGGAGAGGGTGGCGGGGGCCAGGCCCGGCCACCGGTCGAACGGCGGACCCGGGTCGTCCTCCCAGGGCTCGATGAACTCCGCGAGGTCCTCGGGGACCGCCGATGGAGCGGAGGGCTCGGCCCGCCACGCGAGCCGGCGCCGTCGGTCGTCGTGCCAGGCCTGCTCCATCGCGGCTTCGAGGTCGACGGCGGCTATCTCGGCGAGGCCGAGGGAGCGCGGGTGGTCGTCGTGCGCGTAGCAGAGGATCGGCCGCAGGCCGGTGGCGTCCTGCTGCCGCTGGGCGAGGGTCCACACGTCCAGCAGCGGGGCGTACGGCATCTTGTCGGCGTACCACATGACCGGTGAGCCGGCGGGTACGCTGCGGCCGGACGGCAGGCCTTCGGGAAGCGAGAACGTCATGCGCGGAGCGTAGAAGGCCGCACTGACATCGCCGCGTTCCCCGACTCCCGTCTGATCCTGGGCAGTTGCACCCCCGGGCGGCGCGGCGCCCCTGCCCCGGGCGGATCCGCGGGGCCGGGAGTGCTTCCCGGAGCCGTGGAGCGGGTGTCAGCCGCCGTTGCCCGCCTTCAGGAGGGCTGCCACGATCGGGCCCGCCGTGCTGCCGCCGTGGCCGCCCTGCTGGACGACGCCGGCTCCGGCCAGGTCGCCCTTCCACGCGGTGAACCAGCCGTTGGGCTGTTTCTGGTTGTCGACCTCGGCGGAGCCGGTCTTGGCACCGTAGTCGGGGCCGAGTCCGGCCATGGCCTCGGCGGCGGTGCCGGCGGCGGCCGTGTACTGCATGACCTCGCGGAGCTGGGCGAGCGTGGTCGCGGACATCGTGCGGGAGGCCTTGGCCAGCGTGCGGTGGTCGACCGACGGGGCGACCAGGTACGGCTGGTGGAAGGTGCCGGACTGGACCGTGGAGGCGACGGACGCCATGTTGAGCGGGTTCATGCGGACCCCGCCCTGGCCCATCAGCTCGGCGGCCATCTGCGCGGCGCTCTGCACCGGCACCGAGCCGTCCGCCGACGGCACCCCGATGGCCCAGTTGTTCAGGCCCAGGCCGAAGACCTGCTGGGCCTGCTTGGTCAGGTCGTCGTCCTTCAGCTTCTTGGCCTGGGAGATGAAGGCCGTGTTGCAGGACCGCGCGAAGCTCGCCTTGAACGTGCCGTTCTTGATCTCGAAGTCGTCGTCGTTGTGGAACTTCCAGCCGCCGTACGTCACCGTCTTGGGGCAGGGATGCGGCTTGTCGGGGGAGGCGAGGCCCTTCTCGAAGAGCATCGACGCCGTGATGACCTTCATCGTGGAGCCGGGTGCGAGGGAGCCCTGGAAGGCGGTGTTGAAGCCGTGGCCGGTGTTCGCGACGGCGAGGATCTCACCGGTCGAGGGCCGCATCAGCACCACCGACGCCTTGGGCTTGGCGGCCACCAGACGCTCGGCCTCCGCCTGGAGGGTCGGGCTGAGCGTCGTCTGCACCTTGCCCGGCGTGCCCGCGCTGAGCGTCAGCAGGGTCTTGTCGGGGGTCTTCTGGGCGCCCTTGGCCGCGGCCTTGCGGACCACGCGCAGCTCTATGCCCGCCTTGCCGCCGGCCGTCTTGCCGTACTTCTCGCGCAGCCCGTCGAGGACCGTGCCGAGCGAGGGGTACTTGGCGGCGGTCAGCTCACCGCCGTGCCGGTCGATGGCGGTGACCGGCGGCGTCCCGGCCTCACCGGTCACCAGCCGGTCGCCGTCCTGGAGGTCCGGGTGGACCACGGACGGCTTCCAGCCGACCTGCGCCACGCCGTCCTTGGCCCCCCGCACGACCGTCAGTTTCGAGGTGTACGACAGCGGCTTGGTCATGCCCTTGTAGGTGACCTTGGCCTTGACGGTGAAGGGGACGTCGGCGCCCGAGCGCTTGCCGCCGGTCAGGGTCACGTCGCTGACGTGGGCGTCCTTGCCGAAGCCGGTCAGTGTGGTCGTGGCGGCGGCCGAGTCGTCGGTCGCCGCGGCCGCCGCGGTGACATCGCCGCTCTGCCAGGCGTTCAGGAAGGCGGTGGACGCCATGGTGACCTCGGCGGCCGACAGCGGGCCCGTCTTGACGGCCTTGCGGGTGGTGGCCGTGGTCCCCTCGTCGGCCGACGCCCCACTGCCGTAGAGGCTGTAGGCACCCAGCGCCCCGCCGACGACGGCCACGGCGATCACCCCGCCGAGTACGGCGGGCTGCTTCGTCTTCCGTCGCTCGGCGACGCGCCTTCTCTTGCCCACAGCCCTGTTTCCTCCGCCGTCCCCTGGTGCCCCGTGATGCCCCGTGATGCCCCCGTGCCTCTCGCTCCTCAACGAGAAGCACCACCCTAGGGTCCCGTCCTGTGCGGAGCGACTTCAGCCGACCGTTCGTAGCACAGCTGCGACGATCGGGCCGGCCGCCTGACCGCCGTGACCGCCCTCCTGCGTCATGGCGGCGGCCGCCATGTCGTTGCGGTACCCGGTGAACCAGCTGTTGGACTTGGCCTGGCCGTCGACCTCGGCGGAGCCGGTCTTGGCTCCGATGCTGCCGCCGAGTGCGCTCATCACCGGGGCCGCGGTGCCGCTGACGGCCGTGCGGTTCATCATCGCGCGGAGCTGCGCGACCGTGGCGCTGGACAGGCCCTTCGCGGTGGCCAGTTCACGGTCGTCGAGGGAGCGCGGCACGATGACCGGCTGCCGGAAGACGCCCGTCATCGCGGTGGCGGTCACCGACGCCATGTTCAGCGGGCTCATCTGGACCTGGCCCTGGCCGATCATGTTGGCCGCCGTGTCCGGGCCGCCGGAGGCGGGTACGGAGCCGTCGAAGGAATCGATGCCGGTCTTCCAGTTGTTCTGACCGAGTCCGAAGCGCTGCTGGGCCTCGTTGGTGAGGGAGTCGACCTTCACCTCGTCCGCGTACTTCACGAAAGCGGTGTTGCACGAGCGCGCGAAGCTGTCGGAGAGCGTGGCGTTCTCCTGCGGCTGCATGCCCTTGAGGTTGTGGAAGGTCTGACTCTGCCAGGCCGCGGTGTCCGTACAGGGCGCGGGGCCGTTGGCCGTCGTGATGCCGTTGTCGATGAGGGTCGCCGCGCTGATGATCTTCATCGTGGAGCCGGGCGCGAGTTTGCCGAGGAAGGCCGCGTTGAAGCCGTCCGCTCGGTGGTTGGCCACGGCGAGCACCTCTCCGGTGCTGGGTTTGACGGCCACCACGGAGGATTCGGCGAACTGGGTGACGGCCTTCTCCGCGGCGGCCTGCGCGCTCGCGCTGAGCGTCGTACGGACCTTGCCCGCCCGCCCCTCGGCGAGAGTGACCAGGGTCGTGTCGCCGCTGCTCCCACCGCTGTGCCGGATCGACAGCTCGATACCGGGGCTGCCGCCCGCCGTGTCGCCGTACTTCTCCCGGAGCGCGTCCAGGATCGGCCCGAGGGACGGGTACTTCTCCTTCGTCAGGACAACGTTGTTCCGGTCCACGGCCTCGATCGCCGGGCTCGCCGACTCGCCCGTGACCAGGGTGTCCCCGTCCTTCAGCTCCGGGTGGACGACGGACGGCTTCCAGTCGACCAGGGCCTTTCCGGTGGTCTCGCCGCGGACGACGGTCAGCTCGGAGTCGTACGCGAACGGCTTGCTCTTCCCGTCGTACGACACCGTCGCCTTGACGGAGAACGGCACCCGAGTCCCGGACGTGGCGCCCGGCGTGATCTTCACGTCGGTCAGATGCGCGTCGTCGCGGTAGCCGGCGAGCAGCCCCTCGGCGCTCGACGCGTAGTTCGTGTCCGCGGCCGCCTCGGCCGCGTCGCCCTTCTCCCAGGCCGCGAAGAACGCGCGGCTGGCCTCCTTGACCTCGGCGCCGCTCGGCGGCCCGGTCTTCACCGCGGCGGGCCCGCCGTCTCCCGTCGCACCGCCCCCGCTGATCGAGGTCACCACGTTGTAGGCGCCGTACCCGGCGCCTCCCACCATCACCGCGAACACACTGCCTATGACGGCAGCCCTGGCCCCCTTGCGCATCGCGCGAATCCCTCCCCGTGAACCCTCCTCCGAACTTCTGAACGCGTTCAGAAAAGCCGGTTCACTTCGCACTGTAGGTGCGGACGGGGCCCGTGGTGCAGACCTTCGCCGAATTGTTGCTCAAACCACGGAGACGCATCCGTGAACACCATTCACGGATGCGTCCATGCGCTTCTTTTCGGCCAGCCGGGTCGGTCCGGCCCCACCTATCCAGCCACGGTCAGGCGGATGTCGGCGCCGATGATGCCGAGTCCAGCCATATTCCGTCGCGCATGACGACTCTCCCGCGCAGTTCCGGCTCGCCGCGCCAGGCGCGCACCGTCCTCGGGACCACTCGCACATACAGGAAGGAACCCTCTTCCACGCGTGGGTCCCACCCGAACTTTTCGGCGAACGCCTCCGCTGCGTCTCCGGGCACCTCTTGGTCCGGGAAGCACTCCGCCTCACCTTGGAGGAGCACCACGTCGAAGGTGTCCGGCAGCGCCAGGCGCACGCGCGCCTCCTTGAGGACGTTCCGCGCAGTCACGGAAGTGGCGCCGGTGCACATCCACATCGCTCGCCCGTCCCACAGGAACCACAGGGGCACCTGGTGCGGCCCGTGATCAGGGTGAGCCGTCGACACCCACACGTCCCGCTCGGTGACGAGCCGCTCCAGAGCGTCGCGTATACGCTCCGCCGTCTCGCGGCGGACGATTCCCGTGGTCTCCATGGGGTCCGACCCTAGCCAGGCAGGCCCGAAGCGCGCCTGAGGCGCAGGACCTACTCCCGGCGACCGATGACCGCTCCGGCAGTTGCTGTCCCGGCCGGCAGGATCACGATCGGCGACGACCACTGACGACCGGCAACGACAGCGGCGGTCCGACAAGGTGTCGGACCGCCGCTGTCGTCTGCCCGGCTAGACCCACGTATCCAGCCACATCCGGGATCTCCATTGGTCGATGGGGATCGCGGTGCCGGTGTAGATGGGCCAGAAGTAGATGAAGTTCCAGAGGATCAGGAGGACCAGGACGCCTGCTCCGGCCGCGCCGATGACGCGGCGGCGTTCTCCGGCGCCCGGTGGGCCGAGGATCGCGCCGATCATCATCGTCACGGCGAGGCACAGGAACGGGACGAAGACGACGGCGTAGAAGAGGAAGATCGTGCGCTCCTGGTACATGAACCAGGGGAGGTAGCCGGCCGCGACGGCGCAGGCGATGGCGCCCGCCCGCCAGTCGCGGCGGAAGGCCCAGCGCCACAGCACGTACAGGATCGCGAAGCAGGCGGCCCACCACAGCAGGGGCGTGCCGAGCGCCAGCACCTCACGGGCGCACTTGTCGCCCGCGTCGGCGGGGCAGCCGTCCTTGCCGGGCAGCGGGGACTCGTAGAAGTACGAGACCGGGCGGCCGAGGACGAGCCAGCTCCACGGATTGGACTGGTAGGTGTGCGGCGACGACAGCCCGACGTGGAACTTGTAGACCTCGTGCTCGTAGTGCCACAGGCTGCGCAGCCAGTCCGGGAGGAAGGTCCAGTTGCCGCCCCTGCCGTCCGTCATGGCCCAGTTGCGGAAGTAGCCGCCCTTGCCGTTGTCCGGCGACAGGATCCAGCCGGTCCAGGAGACCAGGTACACGGACAGGGCGACCGGGACCGTCGCCAGGAACGCGAGGCCCGTGTCGTGCCGGAGCGATGCCGCGTAGGGGTGGCGGGCGCCCGCCACCCGGCGCGAGGCCACGTCCCACAGGACCGCCATCACACAGAACGCGGCGAGGATGTACAGCCCGTTCCACTTGGTGCCGATGGCCAGGCCCAGCATCAGGCCCGCCCCCCAGCGCCAGGGCCGCCAGCCCAGCCGGGTCGTCTCGGCGATGTGCGCGTCGGGGCGGACGAAGCCGTTCTCGTCGGCGGGCAGCGCGGCGGCCAGCCTGGCCCGCGCCTTGTCCCGGTCCACGACCAGACAGCCGAAGGCCGCCAGCACGAAGAACATCAGCACGCCGTCGAGCAGCGAGGTGCGGCTCATCACGAAGTGCAGACCGTCCACCGCCATGAGCGTGCCCGCGAGGCAGCCGAGGAACGTCGAGCGGAACAGCCGGCGTCCGATCCGGCACAGCAGCAGCACCGACAGCGTGCCGAGCAGCGCCGTCATGAAGCGCCAGCCGAAGGGGTTGAAGCCGAACATCCACTCGCCGAGCCCGATGACGTACTTGCCGACCGGCGGGTGCACGACATAGGCGGCGTCGCTGGGGACCGAGACGTGCCCGTTGCGCTGGAGGATCAGGTCGTTGGCGTTCTTCGCCCAGTTGACCTCGTAGCCGCGGTGGAAGAGCGCCCAGGCGTCCTTGGCGTAGTACGTCTCGTCGAATATCACCGCCTTCGGGCTGCCCAGGTTCCAGAACCGCAGCAACCCGGCGAGCAGGGTCACCAGGAGCGGGCCCACCCAGCCCGACCAGCGGTTGAAACGGTCGGCGACCTCCTGGCGCAGCCCGAGCGAGGCCCAGATTCCGGGGCCTGGCTTGGCGTACGGCGGTACGAGCCGGTCGCGCACATCACTTCGGGGCGGCGCCGTGTAGCCGAATCGGCGCAGCCGATGCTGCCACGACGGCCGTCGGGTGTCGGCGGCCTGGCCCTGCCGGGTGTCCGTGGAGGACGCGGTACTGGTCACCGCGCCATCGTAGGGAACAGGTCTGTGGGAGTCCCGTGCATGGGCCCCTTCCGGTCGGATGAGCTTGTCGGGCCGCGCCCCTGCGAGGATGGGACCGTGACAGGAATCCTTGTGTTGGCAGGCACTCCCATCGGCGACATCTCCGACGCGCCGCCACGGCTCGCCACGGAACTGACCGGGGCCGATGTCGTCGCCGCCGAGGACACGCGCAGGCTGCGCCGCCTCACCCAGTCCCTCGGTGTCCAGCCGACGGGGCGGATCGTGTCGTACTTCGAGGGGAACGAGGCCGCCCGGACCCCGGAACTCGTCGAGGCGCTCGTCGGCGGGGCGCGGGTCCTGCTCGTGACCGACGCCGGGATGCCCTCCGTGTCGGATCCCGGTTACCGCCTGGTCGCGGCCGCGGTCGAGAAGGACATCAAGGTCACCGCCGTCCCCGGCCCCTCCGCCGTGCTCACCGCACTCGCGCTGTCCGGCCTGCCCGTCGACCGCTTCTGCTTCGAGGGCTTCCTGCCCAGGAAGGCCGGCGAGCGCCTGTCCCGGCTGCGGGAGGTCGCCGAGGAACGCCGCACGCTCGTCTACTTCGAGGCGCCCCACCGGCTCGACGACACCCTCGCCGCCATGGCGGAGGTCTTCGGCACCCAGCGGCGCGCCGCCGTCTGCCGCGAACTGACCAAGACGTACGAGGAGGTCAAGCGCGGCCCGGTCGGCGAGCTGGCCGCCTGGGCCGCCGAGGGCGTCCGCGGCGAGATCACCGTCGTCGTCGAGGGCGCCCCCGAGAAGGCCGAGGAACTGGACGCCGCCGAGCTGGTGCGCAGGGTGCGGGTGCGCGAGGAGGCGGGGGAGCGGCGCAAGGAGGCCATCGCCGCCGTCGCCGCCGAAGCGGGAATTCCCAAGCGGGACGTCTTCGATGCCGTCGTGGCGGCAAAGAACGCCGAACGAACCGGCCCATAGAAGGGCAAAGGACTATCGTGAAAAGCAAAGATCAGGCCGGGTGACAGGAGCCTTCCGACAAGGAAGGGCCAAATCGACTCCAACACTCGACAGGCCGGATGCGTTCGCGCCGGGAGAAGCGTCCACTGGACGAAGGGACGCACCCGTCCCTCGCCTCCGGCGACTCGACGGAATCCAGGGGGAAATCCGTCGACGGAGGTGCTTGTCCAGCGGACAAGAGGAGCTGGCATGAGTGAGACCACAGGACGCACCGGCAGTACCGCCGCCGGTCAGGTCACCGAACAGAACAGGCATCGCGGCACGGCGACGGCCGTCGTCCACGAATCGTATTCCTTCGCCTGCATGCGCTGCGGGCACGGCTGGGAACAGTCGTACGAGATCGAGCACCACCGCGACGCGGAAGGCAGCGAGTTCGTGGTGTACGTGGCGAACGGCGAGGTCGTGCCGTCGCCGCTCAGCCGGCCCACCTGCCTGAACTGCGACAGCCACGTGGTGCGCATCATGCGCGCCGGCCAGGTGTCCTTCGTCCACGACTCCATGCACTCCATGACGCACCGCCACCGCCGGCCGGTACCGCACCAGCCCGAGGACGGCCCGGAGGGAGCAGCGCAGGCCGGGGCCTCCGACGCCCCGAAGGAGCCGCACCACTGGCATCTGTCGGACCTGCTGCACCCCTTCCAGCACCGCCGGTCGGGCTGACCTCCCCGGGCGGGACCCGCGCACGGACCGCCCGCCGGCTCCCCGCGAGGTGAGGCCGGGCATGCCCCCTTCGTAGGATCGGGGCATGCCTTCCTCCGCCTCCGCCGCCGACAAGAACGCCGCACCGCCGCTCCCCGAGCCCCTGCGCGTTCCCGTGGCCGACTCGCACACCCATCTCGACATGCAGTCCGGCACGGTCGAGGACGCTCTCGCCAAGGCCGCCTCGGTCGGAGTGACGACGGTCGTACAGGTCGGCTGCGACGTGAAGAGCTCGCGCTGGGCGGCCGAGACGGCGGCCACGCACGACGCCGTCCACGCCACCGTCGCCCTGCACCCCAACGAGGCGCCCCGTATCGTGCTCGGCGATCCCGACGGCTGGTCCCGGCAGGGCGCCCGCAGGCCGGGTGGCGAGGCCGCACTGGACGAGGCGCTCGCGGAGATCGACCGGCTCGCCGCACTCCCGCACGTCAAGGGCGTCGGCGAGACCGGCCTCGACCACTTCCGCACCGGGCCCGAGGGCAAGGAGGCGCAGGAGCGCTCCTTCCGCGCCCACATCGAGATCGCCAAGCGGCACGGCAAGGCCCTGGTCATCCATGACCGCGACGCCCACGCGGACGTCCTGCGCGTCCTGGCGGAAGAGGGCGCCCCGGAGCGGACCGTCTTCCACTGCTACTCGGGCGACGCCGACATGGCCGCGGTCTGCGCCCGCGCCGGCTACTTCATGTCCTTCGCCGGGAACATGACCTTCAAGAACGCCCAGCCGCTGCGCGACGCGCTCGCCGTGGCCCCGCTCGAACTCGTCCTCGTCGAGACCGACGCGCCCTTCCTGACCCCCGCGCCGTACCGCGGACGGCCCAACGCGCCGTATCTCATTCCGGTCACGGTGCGCGCCATGGCCGCGGTGCGGGGGATCGACGAGGACACGCTGGCGACCTCGATCTCCGCCAACACGGCGCGAGCGTTCGATTACTGACCCGTAACGGCCCCGGGGGCTCTTCCCGGTTCGGCCGGGGTCTTCGGCGGGGAAAGTGCCGCGACACAGCGTAGCCGCGTTGCTTGGGAGAGTGACGACTGCTCAGCTAGGTTCTGGTCGCCCGATCCGGACCCTGGAGCGTGTCGTCGTGAGCAGCTCGCGGTACGAGCCGTACGAGCCGTACGAGACGTACGGCCCGACCGGTGGCCCCGAGGCCACCACCGTCGTCATCGGCGTCACCGGCGCCGCAGCCGGCCCGCCCCCCGCGGCGGACCCGCTCGGCACGGCCGGGCCGCCCGGCGCGTTCGGCGCGCCCGCCGGGCCCGGCCTCGCCGGTGCGACGCGGGCCGACCACGAGGGGTACCGCGGTCACGGGGAGTACCGGGGCGAGGAGACGTGGGCGGACTCCGGTCACCAGCCTCACCCCGGTCATCAGGCGTACGCAGGTCACGAGGCCTACCGCGGGCACGAGCCGCCGACGGACCCCGGTCACCAGGCGCAGTCAGGTCACCAGGCGTACGCCGGGCACGAGGTGCCGACGGACTCCGGGCACGAGGCGTACGCCGGGTACGAGGCGTACAACGGGCACGACGCGTACGCCGGGCACGAGAGCGACCCCCGGCGCGAGCCCTTCTCCGGGCAGGAGGCGTACTCCGGTCTCGCGGGGTACGGGCCGTACGGCGGAGTCTCCCCGGTTTCCTGGACCCCGGTTTCCTGGACCCCGGCCTACGGGACCCGTGCCGCCGGGCCCGCGGCACCGGAAGCGCCGCGAGCCCCCCTGTACGGCGTGCAGGGCGCGTCCGGCACACGGGGTGGGCGCACGGTGCCGGTGGCGCCCGACGCGCCGACCGAGCCCCGCCTGCCGCGTCTGCAGCGGGGCAACCCGGCCGCCACCACGAGCCCCGTGGACGGCGTGGACGGCGTGGACGGCGTACGGGGCCGGGACGGCGCGAGGGGAACGGGCGGCCGGGCCGAGGCGCGTCGCGCGGCCCGGCGCAAGCGGATCCCCGAGCGCCCCGATTCCCTGCGGCGGCTGCTCCCGCAAGCCCTGGTCGTGGCCTTCCTGGCCGGCGGCACCTCCGCGTTCGTCGCCAACGACAAGGCGATCGAGCTCAGTGTCGACGGCAGACCGCGCACCCTGCACACCTTCGCGGACGACGTGTCGGAACTGCTGGCCGACGAAGGCGTGAAGGTGGGCGCGCACGACATGGTCGCACCGCCCCCCGGCACCGCCCTCGCCAGCGGGGACGAGGTCGCGGTGCGCTACGGGCGCCCGATGCACCTCACCATCGACGGGGAGCGGCGCAGGGTGTGGACGACGGCGCACACCGTGGACGGGGCGCTCGGCCAGATGGGGGTGCGCGCCGAGGGTGCCCACCTGTCGGCCTCGCGCTCCCGGCGCATCGGGCCCGAAGGACTGGCGCTCGACGTACGGACCGAACGCGCCGTCACGATCATGGCCGACGGCCGGGCCCGGACGATCCGCACCAACGCGGCGAGCGTCGCGGAGGCCGTGCGGGAGGCCGGGATCACCCTGCACGGACAGGACATGACCTCCGTACCGGGCGGGAACTTCCCGCGGGACGGACAGACGGTCACCGTGCTGCGCGTCACCGGGACCAGGGAGGTCCGCGAGGAACGGATTCCGTTCGAGGTGCGGCGGGCCGACGACGACTCGCTGTTCGAGGGCGTCGAGGTCGTCGAGAACCCGGGCCGGTACGGGGCTTGGCGCCTCACCTACAGCCTGCGCACCGTCAACGGCGTCAAGCAGCGGCCCCGGCTCGAACGGTCCGAGGTGGTGCGGCACCCGCAGGACCGGCTGGTCAGGGTCGGCACGAAGCCGCATCCACCGTTCCGCGGCGGCGCCGACCACCTGAACTGGAAGAGCCTCGCCGCCTGCGAGTCCGGTGGCCGGCCCGGCGCCGTCGATCCGTCCGGGACGTACGGCGGCCTCTATCAGTTCGACACCCGCACCTGGCACACCCTCGGTGGCACCGGGCGCCCTCAGGACGCCTCCGCCGCGGAACAGACGCGCAGGGCCAAGAAGCTGTACATGCGCCGCGGGACGACTCCCTGGCCGCACTGCGGGCCGCGGCTGCACAGCTGACATGGCCCCACCGGGCCTGGGCCGCACGGCCGGCATCGCCCCAGCGGGCCGGGGCCGCACGGCTGACAGCGGCCCCACCGGGCCGCGGCTGCACGGCCGGGGCCCGGCCCCCCGTACCCTTGGCTCGTGACCAGCCCCACCTCCGACGCCCTCCTGGGCCCCGCCGAGATCCGCGAACTCGCGGCAGTCCTCGGCGTACGGCCCACCAAGCAGCGCGGCCAGAACTTTGTGATCGACGCCAACACGGTGCGCCGCATCGTGCGGACCGCGGAGGTGCGGCCCGACGACGTGGTCGTGGAGGTGGGCCCCGGCCTCGGCTCGCTGACGCTCGGTCTGCTGGAGACGGCGGACCGGGTCGTCGCCGTGGAGATCGACGACGTCCTCGCGAGCGCGCTCCCCGCGACGGTCGCGGCCCGCATGCCGCAGCGGGCCGACCGGTTCTCGCTGGTGCACTCGGACGCCATGCAGGTCCGGGAACTGCCGGGCCCGCCCCCGACCGCGCTGGTCGCGAACCTCCCGTACAACGTGGCCGTGCCCGTCCTGCTGCACATGCTCGACACCTTCCCGACGATCGAGCGCACCCTCGTGATGGTCCAGGCGGAGGTCGCCGACCGGCTCGCCGCCCCGCCCGGCTCGAAGGTGTACGGCGTGCCGTCCGTGAAGGCGAACTGGTACGCCGACGTGAAGCGGGCCGGTTCCATCGGGCGCAACGTGTTCTGGCCGGCGCCCAACGTCGACAGCGGTCTCGTGTCGCTCACCCGGCGTGCCGAGCCGATCTCCACGACCGTCCGGAAGAGCGACGTGTTCGCGGCCGTGGACGCGGCCTTCGCGCAGCGCCGCAAGACCCTGCGCGCCGCCCTCGCCGGATGGGCCGGTTCGGCCGCCGCCGCCGAGGCCGCGCTCGTCGCCGCCGGTGTCTCTCCGCAGGCCCGCGGCGAGTCCCTGACGGTCGAGGAGTTCGTCCGGATCGCGGAGAACCGCGGCGAGGCGAGCGGCGCGGACACCAGGAACGCACGCCGCTACCGCCCCGAGACCGCCGAGAACACCGAGAGCGCCGCCGAGAACGAGGAGTCGACCCAGCCGTGACGGAGACGGTGACGGTACGCGTCCCTGCCAAGGTCAACGTCCAGCTCGCGGTCGGCGGCGCACGCCCCGACGGCTTCCACGACCTGGCCAACGTCTTCCTCGCGGTCGGCCTGTACGACGAGGTGACGGTCACCCCGGCGGACGAACTGCGCGTCACCTGCGCGGGCCCGGACGCCGCCCAGGTGCCCCTCGACCGCACGAACCTCGCGGCCCGCGCCGCCCTGGAACTCGCCCGCCGGTACGGCATCGACCCCGCCGTCCATCTCCACATCGCCAAGGACATCCCCGTCGCCGGCGGCATGGCCGGAGGCAGCGCGGACGGGGCGGGCGCGCTGCTCGCCTGCGACACCCTGTGGGGAACGAACGCCTCGCGCGACGAACTCCTCGACATCTGTGCCGAATTGGGCAGCGATGTGCCGTTCTCCCTGGTGGGCGGGGCGGCGCTCGGTACCGGTCGGGGCGAGCGACTGCGACTGCTGGAGGTCGGCGGGACCTTCCACTGGGTGTTCGCGATGGCCGAGCGCGGACTGTCGACCCCGGCGGTCTTCCGGGAGTTCGACCGGATGAACGAGGGCGTACGCGTCCCGGAGCCGGTCGCCTCGCAGGAACTGCTGGACGCGCTGGCGAAGGGGGACGCCGGAGCCCTCGCCCGCACCGTCTCCAACGACCTCCAGCCCGCGGCCCTCTCCCTCTTCCCCGCCCTCGCCGACACCCTCGCGGCGGGCCGCGCGGCCGGCGCCCTCGCCGCGCTCGTCTCCGGGTCGGGCCCGACCACGGCGTTCCTCGCGCCGGACGCGGAGTCCGCGCGGTCCATCGGCCAGGTGCTTCTCGCCTCGGGCACCTGCCGGACGGTCCGCGTCACGCGGTCCCCGGCGCCCGGAGCGACCGTGCTCGACTGACCGGAGCGACCGTGCTCGACCGAGGGGACGGGGAACGCGCGGCGGGGGACGTCCGCCGCGCGGACTACCCTTGAGGGTCGATCGTCCCCCTTGTTCAGGAGAGAAATGGCCGTCAACCTGGTCAATGTCGAGTCCGTCAGCAAGGTGTACGGCACCCGTGCCCTGCTCGACGGAGTCTCCCTCGGCGTCAGCGAGGGCGACCGGATCGGCGTGGTCGGCCGGAACGGGGACGGCAAGACGACCCTGATCCGCATGCTGGCCCGGCTGGAGGAGCCCGACACCGGCCGCGTCACGCACTCCGGCGGCCTGAACGTCGGCGTGCTCACCCAGCACGACTCGCTCGACCCCGCGGCCACCGTGCGTCACGAGGTCATCCGGGACATGGCCGACCACGAGTGGGCGGGCAACGCCAAGATCAGGGACGTACTGACGGGCCTCTTCGGCGGTCTCGACCTGCCCGGCTTCCCGCAGGGTCTCGACACCGTGATCGGCCCGCTCTCCGGTGGCGAGCGCCGCCGTATCGCCCTCGCGAAGCTGCTCATCGACGAGCAGGACCTGATCGTCCTCGACGAGCCCACCAACCACCTGGACGTCGAGGGCATCGCCTGGCTCGCCGGGCACCTGCGCGAGCGCCGCTCCGCCCTGGTCTGCGTGACGCACGACCGGTGGTTCCTCGACCAGGTCTGCACCCGGATGTGGGACGTACAGAAGGGCGCGGTCTACGAGTACGAGGGCGGCTACTCCGACTACGTGTTCGCCCGCGCCGAGCGTGAGCGCATCGCCGCGACCGAGGAGGTCAAGCGGCAGAACCTGGTCCGCAAGGAGCTGGCCTGGCTGCGCCGCGGTGCCCCGGCCCGTACCTCCAAGCCGCGCTTCCGCGTCGAGGCCGCCAACGAACTGATCGCCGACGTGCCGCCGCCCCGCGACAAGAGCGAGCTGATGCGGTTCGCCAACTCCCGGCTCGGCAAGACCGTCTTCGAGCTGGAGGACGTCACCGTGCAGGCCGGGCCCAAGGTGCTGCTCAAGCACCTGACCTGGCAGCTCGGACCGGGTGACCGCGTCGGCCTCGTCGGCGTGAACGGCGCGGGCAAGACCTCGCTGCTGCGCGCCCTGGCCGAGGCCGCCCGCAGCGACGGCGAGAAGCAGCCCGCCGCCGGCCGGATCGTCACCGGCAAGACCGTCAAGCTCGCCTACCTCTCCCAGGAGGTCGCCGAGCTCGACCCCACCTGGCGGGTCCTCCAGGCCGTCCAGGCCGTCCGCGACCGCGTCGACCTCGGCAAGGGCCGCGAGATGACCGCGGGGCAGCTCTGCGAGACGTTCGGCTTCAACAAGGAGAAGCAGTGGACGCCGGTCGGGGACCTCAGCGGTGGTGAGCGCCGCCGGCTGCAGATCCTGCGCCTGCTGATGGACGAGCCCAACGTCCTCTTCCTCGACGAGCCGACGAACGACCTCGACATCGAGACCCTCACCCAGCTCGAGGACCTCCTCGACGGCTGGCCCGGCTCCATGATCGTGATCTCCCACGACCGCTTCTTCATCGAGCGCACCACGGACAACGTGTTCGCGCTCCTCGGCGACAGCACCCTGCGGATGCTTCCGCGCGGGATCGACGAGTACCTGGAGCGGCGCCAGAAGATGGAGGAGGTGGCCGCGGCGGCCGTGCTCGCCGCCGCTCCCGCCCCCGTCAAGGCCGCTTCCGCCGCCGACGCCCGCGCCGCCAAGAAGGAACTCCAGAAGATCGAGCGCCAGCTGGACAAGATCTCCGAGAAGGAGACCAAGCTGCACGCCCAGATCGCCGACAACGCCACCGACTTCGGGAAGGTCGCCCGGCTCGACTCCGAGCTGCGCGAGCTGGCGGGCGAGCGGGAGGAGCTGGAGATGCGCTGGCTGGAGCTGGCGGAAGACGCCTGACACAGAGGGCAACCGCCCCCTGCCCGATCCGCGGTGCCTCCTGACGTGCGGTGTCTCCTGAGCCGGAGGCGCCGCGCGCCCGGCTCGCCCGCCCCGCGCGACCGGCCCGGCGCGCACGGCTTGCCCGAAGGGCGCGCAAGTGCCGTCGGGCGCCCCCGAGTTGCCGATGACGCCCCCCGTCACGGCGGTCCGGGGGCGGTGAACCCACCTTGGGTGCCCGGCGTGAAGAGCACGTGAGGCGCGTAACGGCGGCATCACAGCCCGGTCCTCCCTTGGGAACAGGGCGCGCACCGGCCCCCTGCCCGCGCCCCCCGGAGTGATAGAAAGAGCGGTCTGAGAACAGTCTGAGATCCACCGGGCGAGGCGCGAACCCGGCGCCGCCGGTGAGGGGTCACATCAGTGAAGAGGGGGACGCGCTGATGAGTCAGCCGCCGAGTCAGCCGCCGCAGGGCGGTTTCGGAGCACCGCAGGACCAGTCGCCGACAGGTGGTGCCGACGCCTCGCCGGACCCGCGGTCGCAGGGTGGTTTCGGAGCACCGCAGGGCACGCCGCAGGGCACGCCGCAGGACCCGCGTTCGCAGGGCACGTCCCCGAACACGCCCCCGGCGCCCCACGGCACGCCCCCTCCTCCCGCGCAGCCGCCCCAGGCGCCCGCGCCCCAGAACACCCCGCCCGCCGGGCCCCCGCAGCCCGGCTACGGATACCCGCAGCAGCCCGTCCCCTACGCCCAGCCGGGCCCGTACGGACAGCCGCAGCAGCCGGGCCCCTACGGCGGGCCCGGACCCTACGGATACGGGCAGCAGCCGGGGTACGGGTATCCGCCCCAGGCGCCGTACCCGGGCGCGCCCCAGCAGCCCGGCGGTCCCGGCGGTGGCTCGAAGAACCCGTTCAAGGGGAAGCCCGCGCTCGTCATAGCCGCCGCGGTGGCGGGTCTGCTCGTCGTCGGCGGCACCGTATGGGCCGTCGCCGGCGGTGGTGACGACAAGAAGCCCGTCGCGGAGCACAGCCCGAGCGGCAGCCCGTCCGCATCGGCGTCCGCGTCGGACGATCCGGTCAACCCCGGCGACGGCAGCGGTGACGGCGGCGAGGAGGACGGCGACCTGAACGCCGGCCGCAAGGCGGGCGAGGCGAAGGTCCTCTGGTACAAGTCGGCACCCGACGCGCCCGGTTCGGGCGCCGACGCCTCCGGGATGTGGATCACCGGCAAGGCGGCGGTGAAGACGGCGTACAAGCAGCTCTTCGCGTTCAACGTCGCGGACGGCAAGCCCACTTGGCCCGCGCTGACCTTCCCGCAGAAGATCTGCGCGGTCACCCCGCAGAAGACCGCCGACGACAAGGTCGTCATCGCCTACATGAGCAGCGCCGCCAGCAGCGCCAAGTGCAACCAGCTCCAGCAGGTCGACCTGAACACCGGCGCCAAGGGCTGGAGCGGGAAGGTCGCGGACGGCACCCTGTTCGACAGCACGCTCTCGGTCGAACTGTCCGTCACGGGGAACACGCTGGTGGTCGGCCGCTCGATGTCGGGCACGGCCTACGACGTCACCAGCGGCAAGAAGCTGTGGGACAAGCAGAAGTACGGCTCCGGCTGCTACCCGGCGGGATTCGCGGGCGGCCCCAAGCTGCTGGCCGTCTCGTCCTGCGGGGCCGGCAGCAGCACCGAGCACGACGAGGTGCAGGAACTGGACCCGGCCACCGGCAAGGTCCGATGGACGAAGAAGTTCCCCAAGGGCTGGCGGGTCGGGCGCGCCTACTCCGTGGACCCGGTCGTGCTCTACCTGACCAACGACGCGAAGAAGACGGTGAACATCACCGTGCTGACGGGCAGCGGTGACGAGCGCTCGCAGCTCAAGAGCGACGACGGCCTCGCGCCCGAGTGCGGCTTCGCGATCCTCGACCGCGACCTGACGGGCTGCTTCGGTGCCGTCGCCGACGCCGACACGCTCTATCTGCCGACCGAGGCGAAGAGCGGCCCCAACGAGATCGTCGCGTTCAGCCTCGCGACCGGCAAGGAGAAGTGGCGCGTCAAGTCCCCGACGGACGCGACGATGATGCCGATGAAGACAGACGGCACCGGGCTCATCGCCTATGTCGAGGCGTCCTACGACGGCGGCGGCCGCGTCGTGTCGATCCCGACGGGCGGCACCGTCCACACGCCCGCGACGCTGCTCCAGAACCCGCGGGGCACCGCGGACATCGAGTCCGGCTTCTACTCGAAGGCCGTCGACTACGCGGACGGACGCTTCTACATCTCCACGACCCGGCTGACGGGCAATGACGAGGCGAAGGAGAAGCTGATGCTGGCCTTCGGCAAGTGATCACGCCCCTGCCCGTTCCGTCGCGCCCGTACGCGCGCACAGGCCCGCCGTCCCGACGCATTCCGAGGTAATCACGTCATGAGCCAGCCGCCCCCGCCGCCGAACGAACCCCCGAAGGGTTTCGGGGCACCGCAGGAACCCGCTCCGGGCACTCCGCAGAGTCCGAGCGCCGGAGACCCCGAGCCCACCGGTCCCGGCGCTCCCCAGGACGCGCCGCCCCCGCAGGGTTTCGGTGCTCCGCAGGACCCGCCCGCGGGCGGATTCGGCCCGCCGACCCCGCCGCCGGCCGCCGCCGGCCCGGGCTACGGCTATCCCCAGACGCCCCCGCCCGCGGCCCCGCAGCAGCCGTACGGCTATCCGCAGACGCCGCCCCCGGGCCAGCCGGGCTACGGCTACCCGGGCCAGCCGCAGGCCCCGTACGGCGCCCCCGGCCAGCCGCAGGCTCCGTACGGCTACGGCTACCCGCAGCCGCCGACCATGCCGATGCAGCCGCAGGCTCAGCAGGCAGGCGGCGGGCGCAAGGTCAACAGCCAGCTGCTCATCATCGTGGCGGCCGTGGTGGCCGTCGCGCTGATCGTCGGCGGCGGCTTCCTGTACTCGCAGCGCTCCGGCAAGGACGACACGCACAACACCGGGGCGACGAGCGGCGCCACCGGCGGCAAGGGCGGTGACGACAAGGGCGGCAACGGCGGGGAGAAGGTGCCGGCGAACACCAACTCCACGCTGCTGTTCCAGCTCCCCGCGCCGGCCGTGCCCAAGGGCATCACGAGCGTGCAGACGGTCGGCTCCTGGCTCACCGACAAGGTGTACGCCAAGACCGGCAACGCCGAGATCAACGGTTACGACCCGGACACCGGCGCCAAGACCTGGACGCTCAAGCTCCCCGGCCCGGTGTGCCAGGCCAGCCGGCACACCTCGGAGCGCAACCGCTCGGCGATCATCTACGAGCCGGCCATGCCCACCAAGACGCAGCCCTCGCACGGATGCACCCAGCTCGCCGCCGTCGACCTCGACGCGGGCGCGAAACTCTGGACCCGGACGATCAAGTCCGGTGACCAGTCGATCAACCTCGACAACGTGACGATCAGCGGGAACACGGTCGCCGCGGGCAGCACGGGCGGCGGCGGAGCGTTCGACATCTCCACCGGCAAGCCGCTGTGGGCGCCGAAGACGGGTGACACCTGCTACGACTCCGGCTACGGCGGCGGCGAGAAGCTGGTCGCGGTCCGCAAGTGCGGCGAGTACGGCAGTACGCGCCAGCTGCACATCCAGACCCTCGACCCGAAGTCCGGGACGGTGGTCTCCGAGTACAAGATGTCGCCCGGCATCGAGTACGCCAGCGTCGTCTCCACCGACCCGCTGGTCGTGGCGGCCGACGTCGGCGACACCGCCGGTGACGGCAGCGGTATCTCGGACTTCTTCTCCATCGACAACAAGACCGGCAAGCTGCGGGCGAAGATCTCGGCACCCGGCGAGACGTACGCGGCCAAGTGCGACGGCATCACCCGGATCGAGTTCTGCAAGTCGCTCGCCGTCGGCAACGACAAGCTGTACGTCCCGACGGAGGAGCACGAGGGCTCCGGCGACTACAGCCGGACCAACGAGATCGTCGCGTTCGACCTGGCCACCGGGAAGCAGACGGGTCAGCGCGCCGACGCGGGCGACGGCTACAGCATCACCCCGCTGCGCATGGACGGCACCAGCCTCATCGCGTACAAGCGGCCGCCGTACGACAAGGGCGGGCAGATCGTCTCCATCGACGGAACCTCCTTCAAGGAGACGAAGCTGATGGAGAACCCGGCCACCCAGTCGACGCGTGACGCGGAGTCGAGCATGCTCCCGGACTACGCCGAGATCCTCTACGGCGACGGCCGGCTGTACATGTCCCAGACCTACGCGTCCAAGCCGACCTCCGCGACGGACAAGGCGTACCTGACGATCGCCTTCGGAACGAAGTAACCGTCACCTTTCGGGTGAAGCAAAGTGATCATCTTCGAAAGAATGCGGTGATCGTTTCTCCGGATTGATTTGTCCGGGCCGAAACACCGTGTGCGGCCCCGTCCCTGTTCAGGGGCGGGGCCGCACACGTACTCCGCATCACTTGCTATTGGGTGGGATTTCGATATTCCGGGGCACTTCTCTCCAGTAGGGGAAGCGCAACGTCGAACAAGCGTGTAGCTTCCGGGGGATGGAGAGCCGGGGGGCTCCAAATCCACGGGGAACCAGTGGGGATGCTAGGGGGGACTGGGGGGTTGCCTGATGGGAGTCCGGCTCATGGTGGTCGATGACCACCGACTGCTCGCCGAGGCGTTGGCCTCGGCACTGAAGCTGCGCGGGCACCGGGTGCTCGCCGCGGCGGCGCCCGCCGCAGGGGCGGCGGAGCTGGTGATCACACGGGCACCCGAGGTGTGCCTGATGGGCACGGCGACACCCGCCGAGCCGGGGATCTTCGACCCGGTGGTGCGGATCAAACGGGAGCGCCCGCAGGTGGCGGTCCTGGTGCTCGGACCGGTGCCGAACCCGCGGGGGATCGCCGCGGCGTTCGCCGCCGGCGCCTCCGGCTACGTACGCCATGACGAGCGCATCGAGGGTGTCGAGCGCGCGATCATGAAGGCCAGGGCGGGCGAGGCGGCCGTGGCCCCGCAACTGCTCCAGGGCGCTTTCAGCGAACTGCTCAACCCCGCCGCCCAGCCCGACGACGAGGGCCAGCGGCTGCTCCAGATGCTCACACCCCGCGAGGTGGAGGTCCTGGTGCGGGTCGCCGACGGCGAGGACACCCGGCTCATCGCGGCCGGTATGGGCATCGCCCCGTCCACGGCCCGCACCCATGTCCAGCGGGTCCTGATGAAACTGGGCGTGGGCTCGCGCCTCGAAGCGGCGGCGCTCGCGGCCCGCACGGGCCTGCTGGACCGGGCGGGCCCGATCCCGGCCCAGACACAGCACGGGAACATGGACGACGCCCGCTGAGGCGGACGGGTCCACGGGCCGAAGGGTTCACGACCCGACGGGTCTACGGGTCTACGGGTCTACGGGTCTACGGGTCTACGAGGAGGGGGGCTTCCCCTCCTCGAAGCTCGCGAAGTACGCGGCGGCCATGTCCTCGTCCCCGTGGCCGAGCGCGCCGGCACGGCCGAACCGTTCGGCCACGGCCTCGGCCACGTCCAGCCGCACGCCGTGCCGCTGCCCCGCCCGCACGATCAGGCGGGCGTCCTTCTCGGCGGTCGTGACCGCGAAGCTGGCCGGGGACAGCCGGTCCTCCAGGACGAGGGCGGCCTTGGCGCGCAGATAGCCCATGTCGAGCGGGCCGTCCGCGATGAGGCCGAAGAAGTCCTCCGGGTCCACGCCGAGGCCCTTGGCCAGGGCGAGCACCTCCCCGGTCGCGGCCGTGGCGGCGAGGACCCAGCTGTTGGCGACGAGCTTGAGCCGGGTGGCGCTGCCCGCCGCGCCGTCCTCGCCGGTCCACACCGTACGGGCGCCGACGGCGTCGAACACGGGCGTCACGGTGTCGCGGGCGGCGCTCGGACCGGCGGCGAGCACGGTGAGCTGACCGGCCTCGGCGGGCGCGCGGGTTCCGAGGACGGGCGCGTCGAAGAAGACGAGCCCGTGCGCGCCGGCGAACTCGGCGAGCTCGCCGAGTGCCTCTGTCCCGGCGGTCGTGGACTGCACCCACACGGCCCCCGCCTGCAGCCCGGGTGCCGCCCGGCGCATGACGTCGAGGGCGGCCGGGCCGTCGTGGAGCATGGTCAGGACGACATCGGCGCCCCGTACGGCCTCCTCCGGGGTGTCCGCGACGTGCGCGCCGTCGGCGGCCAGCGGCTCGGCCTTGGCACGGCTGCGGTTCCAGACACGGACGCCGTGCCTGGCCCGGGCGAGGTTACGGGCCATGGCGGCCCCCATGATCCCGGTGCCGAGGACACTGACGGTGAGTTTGTCGGTCATACAGCTCAGCCTTCCCCGTCGCCCGCACTTCTCTCGCGCGCTTCTCTCGCGCGAGGTGAAGGCCCGACAGAAGGCGTCCCGCCGCATGCCAAACGGCAGGCCCTAGGGGCGGAGCATCTCCGTCATGGGCGACTCCGGCGGGATCAGACCCGGCAGCAGCCAGGGCTGGAAGAGGCTCAGCACCGCGAGTACGAGGAAGGCGGCCCCGACGACCTGCGCGAAGACGGGGCCCAGCCGCCAGAGCTTCTCCACGAAGATCACCACGGCCACCGCGGCCATCGCCAGGACGTTCATGACGCCCAGCGGGACGAGCACGACCATCAGCCCCCAGCAGCAGCCCACGCAGTACGCCCCGTGGTGCGCCCCGACCCGCAGATCGCGAGCCCGGGGCCGGAAGCCCGCGTAGCGCACGAGCTGGCCCATCGGGCTCCGGCAGTGCCGCAGGCAGAGATCCTTCCACGGGCCGAACTGGTACAGCCCCGCGACCAGAAAGGCCCCGGCGCCGATCCAGCGCCCGGCGCCCGGGTGCTCGTCCACCAGGGCCCCGGTCCAGGCGAGGAGCCCGTAGGCGAACAGGCCGAAGGCCGTCCAGGCCAGCAGGTACCCGCCGACGAACTGGGCGGTACGAGCCACCCGCACGACTCTCGTGGGCGACTGGCGCCCGATGGCCCGCGCCCAGGTGAGGGCCACCGGGGCCACCGACGGGAACATCATGGCGATCATCATGACCAGCCACAGCAACAGGAACAGCGGGACGCCCATACCCATGCTTCCCGGCTCGACCCCCATGTCACGGGCCTGGTCGACCACCAGCAGCCAGGCGAGGAGGGCGAGTGCCGCCATCACGGACCAGGCGAACGCGAGCTGCCGGGCCGACGTCAGATTCGCCGGACGCAGAGGGGGTGACAGGGCCTTCCGGTCGAGGCGCACACCTCCAGCACATCACGGCGGACCTGCGCGTGCGCGAGGGAACGCGTGTACGCGGAAACGTCTCCTCCGGGTGACCCCTGCGGTGGGACAATGGGATGGATACCCGTACGACCCGGGCGTGGGCCGGCGATGGCTCCCAGGGGCTCTGCCGTCCTCCCGAGACCGACGCCCCGGCACGGTCACGAGGAGGCAGGGAGATGTCCGAGACGACGGCGACCGTTCCCCGGTGGCACGCGGCGGGTGACTGGTTCGACACCTGCAAGTGCAACGTGCCCTGCCCCTGCTCGTTCGCACAGCTGCCCACCCACGGTGACTGCGACGGCATCCTGGCCTGGCACATCCGCGAGGGCCGTTACGGTGACGTACGGCTGGACGGCCTGAACGTGCTGATGCTCGCCTCGTTCGTCGGCAACATCTGGGCCGAGCACACGGACACGTACGCCGCGGTCTTCGTCGACGAGCGCGCCGACGACTCCCAGCGCGAGGCGCTTCAGATGATCTTCGGTGGGCAGGCGGGCAGTTGGCCCGCGGGAATGGTGAGCATGATGGGCGCCGAGATGCGCGGCATGGAGTTCGCCCCCATCGAGATCGAGGTCGCCGACGACCTCGCGAGCTGGCGGGCCGTGGTACCGGGCCGGGTCGAGGCGAGCGCGGTCGCGCTCACGGGACCCACGACCCCGGAGGGTGCGCGCGTCCAGTCGACCAACCTGCCGGGTGCGGAGACCGGACCGGGCCAGGTCGCGACCTGGGGCCGCTCGACGGCGGACCGCGCCGATGCCCACGGCTTCCTCTGGAGCCGCGAAGGCCGGTCCAGCAAGCACATCACCTTCGACTGGACCGGGCCCGACTAGCCGGCGCGAAGTCGATCACGCGGGTGTGCCCTCGTGGAACCCGGTCTTTATCCGGCGCAGCAAGTGGGCGACGGCACCGGCGGTGGTCGAGAGACGGAGGGCGGGGCTGTCGCTCTCACGAAGGTGCACGGAGCCGGGGGTGGTGGCGATTTCGACGCAGTCGTTGCCTTCACCGCCGCCGGAGAAGGAGGACTTCTGCCAGTCGGCGGGGATGGTGGCAAGTTCGAGGCAGTTGTTGCCGTCGCCGCTTCCGGAGAAGGACGACTTCTGCCAGTTGAGGGGGGTGTTCATAGAGCGTCTCATAGCTCCTTGGCCAGCCTGTGGATGAAGTCGCGCGAACGAATGGGTTCGAGCGATACAGCCTCCACCATATGGAAGAGCGTTCGAAAGGTGCCCAGTTGGGGCGCGGAGTCGATGAAACCCACTCCGTGAGGTGCGTCGCGTACCGCGGTGTCCAGCTTGGGCACGGCACCGCCCACATACATCATCGCGTTCGTGGCTCCGGCGAAGCTGTCGAGGTCGAAGGGGATGACGCGCACCGTGACGTGGTCCGCTTCGGAGAGCTCCAGAATGCGTGTGAGCTGAGTCCGGGCGGCAGCCCGATCGCCGACTCTGATGCGCAGGGCCGCCTCGTGGATCACGGCCTTGAAGGCGACAGCGGATTCAGCGACGACCGCCTTGCGTTCCATCCGATGGCGGACCCGCAACTCCAGCTCGTTGTCCGGCAGTCGGGGTACTCGGTGCGAGAAGACGGCGCGCGCGTAGTCCTCCGTCTGGAAGAGGCCGGGGACGTGCAGGAACTCCACATCGAGCCGGTAGGTGGCGTGGTGCTCCAGCTCGGCCAGGTCCAGGAACGGCGCGGGCAGCAGCCCTCGGTACTCCTCCCACCAGCCACGCGTCCGGTCGGTCGCCATCGCGACCAGGGCCTCGACCAACTCCTCGTCCGTACAGGAGTAGTGAGCGGCGAGACTGCGCACCCGCTCTTCGCTCACGCCCGCGATGCCGGACTCCATCTGGCTGATCTGGGCGGAGTCGGATCCGACCAGCGCGGCAGCCTCACGTGCCTTGAGTCCTGCGGTCTCACGCAGTTTCCGCAGCTCGATGCCCAGGCGCTCCTGGCGTGCGGTTGGCTGCCGTCTGCGCGGCATGACTTCCTCCCTCGCCCCAACTGCCTGGGGGCCGTGACTCCTTCGAGGGGAAGATTACGGCAGCGGCTTGCGCAGGCCCAAATTTTACCCATACCGTCGGTGACGCGACGCACACGCTGCGGAACCCCGGGGACCCGGAAGCGCACCACTCCGTCCTGCCACGGCGGCTGTGACACTGCCACCGCCCGCGCCCTCAGCGAACTCTCGACTCCCCACACCTGAACCGGAGTTCACGCATGCCCGCATCCGAGTCCTGGAACTACACCCTGCGCATCCCGCAGGACGACCGGGCGGTGACCGTCTGCCGCCGCACCGTCCGCCTGATCCTTACCCTGCACGGGCTGATCCGCCTCGTGGACGTCGCCGAGCTGATGGCGGCGGAGCTGGTCTCCAACGCCGTACGGCATACGCAGGGTCCGGCTGCCCTGCGGCTGCACTGGCGGGACGGGGTGCTGCGGATCGGCGCCTGGGACGCGAGCCCGGTGCCGCCGCCGTACGACCTGCCGGTCGCGGCCGAAGCGGAGGAGGCGGGCCGGGGTCTGTTCCTCGTCCGGGCCTGCGCCGACGACTGGGGCTGGCATCCGCTGCGCCAGGGCGGCGGCATCGGCAAGTACGTGTGGTGCGACCTCGCTGCCGCCTAGCTCGTTGATCACGTCGGCGTCTGGCGGATTCCCAGGCGAAGGAGATTTGGAGGGACCTGATGGCTCCGGTGAACTACTTCTTCCAGAATCCGGTCGCTGATCAGCTGAGGGACGAAGGGCGCATCGAGGATCGCATCGAGATGATCCTGAGGATCCTGGAGTTGCGTGGCATCGAGGTGTCCGGCTCCGTCCGGCTTCGCGTACGGGCGTGCTCCGATCTGGAGCAGCTCAAGACCTGGTCGGAGCGGGCCGTCCACGTGAACGACCCGGCCGACCTGTTCACCCCCGAGCAGCCCGAGCCCGAGTAGCCCCAGTAGCCGCCAAGGGCCGGAGTCCCATGAGGAACCCCGGCCCCGGGTACGGGTGTTACTCCGCCGTCGGCGGAGACTGTTCCTCGGCCGGTGGCTCCGTCACCGGCAGCGGCCGTAGCCACAGCCAGGCCAGGAAGAACAGGCCCAGGGCGAGCATGCCCAGGCCGGTCCAGAGGTTGATGTTGATGCCGTCGGCCTTGTCGAGGTCGGCGTCGGAGGCCGTGATGCCGGCGATGGTGACGATGACGCCGTAGACCACGAACAGGCCGCCGATGATGCGACGGATGTCGAACAGGCGAGCCGCGGTCGCGGACTTCTTCTCGAGGTCCGAGACCTCGCGCTGCGCGTCGCTTTCCGAATAGTCGGACATGGTTTCTCTATTCTCCCTCGTCGGAGTGGGCCAGGACTCGTCGGAACGGGATCAGAACGAGAACGGGATGTAGCAGGCGGCCGCCAGGATCAGCGCGCCCCAGCCCAGCAGGGCGGGCCTGCGGTACCAGGCGTCGTCGCCGGGGGCCGGCGGCTCTGCCATGCCGGGGGACACCGTGCCGTAGACCAGGCCCTGCAGTTCCTCCGCCGGCTTCGGGGCGGTGAAGAGCGAGACCCCCACCATCACCACGCCACCGGCCACGAAGGCGACGATCGCGGAGACGAAGTTGGCGCCCTGGTCGGAGGGGAAGCCGATGACGTCCTGCTTGTAGAGGACGAAGTAGTTCACCATCGCTGCCGTCGTGCCGGCCAGCAGGCCCCAGAAGCCCGACTTCACCGACGCCCGCTTCCAGAACATGCCGACGATGAACACCGCGAACATCGGCACGTTGAAGAAGGAGAACAGCGTCTGGAGGTAGCTCATGATGTTGGAGAAGGACGAGGCCAGGAAGGCCGTTCCGATCGACGCCAGGACACCGATCACCGTGATGAGACGGCCGAAGCGGACGTAGTAGGAGTCCTCACGGTCCTTCACCACGTACCTTGCCCAGATGTCCGCGGTGAACACCGTGTTGAAGGACGAGACGTTGGCCGCCATGCCCGCCATGAACGCGGCCAGCAGACCGGTCACCGCGATGCCGAGGACACCGTTGGGCAGCAGCTCCTGCATCAGATACGGGATCGCGTCGTTGTACTGGAGATCCGAACCGCTCGTGCCGATCTTCGGGACGAGGACGGCCGCCACCAGACCCGGGATCATCACCAGGAAGACGATGAAGATCTTCGGGTAGGCGGCGATCAGCGGGGTGCGCTGGGCCGCGGAGAGGTTCTTCGCCGACAGAGCGCGCTGCACCTCGGCGAAGTTCGTCGTCCAGTAGCCGAAGGACAGCACGAAGCCGAGACCGAGCACGATCGTCAGCCAGTTGGCGCCGAGCGGGTTGGCGCTGCCGATGCCCGTGCCGCCCCAGGCCGTCGTGAAGTCGGCGCCGTGGGTCTTGTCGAGGGAGTCCGTCAGACCGCCCCAGCCGCCCACCCGGTTCAGGCCGAGCACGGTGATCGGGATCAGTGCCGCGAGGATCACGAAGAACTGGAGCACCTCGTTGTAGATCGCGGAGGAGAGACCGCCCAGGGTGATGTAGGCGAGGACGAAGAACCCGGCGACCACGATCGCCACCCACTGCGGCCAGCCGAGCAGTGCCTCGACCACGATCGCGAGCGAGTAGAGGTTGACGCCCGCGATCAGGACCGCGGCGAAGGCGAACAGGACCGAACTCAGCAGATGCGCCCATTTGTCGAAGCGCAGCAGCAGGAACTCGGGCACCGAGCGGACCTTGGAGCCGTAGTAGAACGGCATCATCACCAGGCCCAGGAAGACCATCGCCGGGATGGCGCCGATCCAGTACCAGTGCACGGTGTAGACGCCGTACTGGGCGCTGTTGGCGGCCATGCCGAGGATCTCGGTGGCGCCCAGGTTGGCCGAGATGAAGGCCAGGCCGGTGATCCACGCGGGCAGCGAGCGCCCGGACAGGAAGAAGTCGAGGCTCGTCCTCACCGAGCGGCGGGCCGCGAACCCGATGCCGAGGACGACCACGAAGTAGATGCCGAGGATTGTGTAGTCGAGTGCGTTCGTGGGGAGACGCAGCTCGGCGGCGAGCAGGATGCCCGGTTGGGGCGGATGTGTGGGGGACTGCATCAGAACTCGCTTCGTCGCATGAACCTATCGGACCGGAACTTATGCCTCCGCATTCAACGGATGCGCCCTTCGGGTGGTGTCCTTTGTTTGATTGTGACGTTGACTGTGGTGGTGGCTTGTGGTTTGTTGTGTTCGGTTATGTTTGAAGGTTTGATCGGGTGCTGATGGGGAGTCCGACTGTGAAGAAGACCTCGACCCGGCTCGCCGACGGTCGTGAGCTCATCTACTACGACGCGGGCGACGACCAGGTGCGCGACGCGGTGGACCGGCGCCCGCTCGACCCGACCGTCACCACCTCGGAGGTGCGCCGCGACCCGCTGCTCGGCGACTCGGTGGCGATCGCCTCGCACCGCCAGGGGCGCATCTACCACCCCCCGGCGAACGAGTGCCCGCTGTGCCCGTCCTCGGGCGACCGGCTGAGCGAGATCCCCGACTCCTCGTACGACGTCGTGGTGTTCGAGAACCGCTTCCCCTCGCTGGCGGGGGACTCCGGCCGCTGCGAGGTCGTCTGCTTCACCTCCGACCACGACGCCTCCTTCGCGGATCTGACGGAGGCGCAGGCGGCCCTCGTCCTGGAGGCCTGGACGGACCGCACCGCCGAACTGTCCCATCTGCCCTCCGTCCAACAGGTCTTCTGCTTCGAGAACCGCGGCGCCGAGATCGGCGTGACACTCGGTCACCCGCACGGGCAGATCTACGGCTACCCCTTCACCACCCCTCGTACCGCGCTGATGCTGCGCTCGCTCGCCGCGCACAAGGAGGCGACCGGCGGGGAGAATCTGTTCGACGAGGTCGTCGCGCGCGAGCTGGCGGACGGTTCACGGGTCGTCCTGTCGAGTGACCACTGGGTCGCCTTCGTCCCGTACGCCGCCCACTGGCCGTACGAGGTCCACCTCTACCCGCGCCGCCGCGTGCCCGACCTGCTCGGCCTCGACGAGGACGCGCGCACAGAATTCCCCCAGGTCTATCTGGAACTCTTGAGGCGCTTCGACCGGATCTTCGACGGACCGGACGGTGGGAAGGAAGGGGCGAAAGGGGCGGGCGAGGCGCAGACGCCGTACATCTCGGCGTGGCACCAGGCTCCCTTCGGCCCGCTGGAGGAGTTCGAAGGCGTCAACCGGGACGACTTCGCGCTCCACCTCGAGCTTTTCACCATTCGCCGCACTTCCGGCAAGCTGAAGTTTCTCGCGGGTTCCGAGTCCGGCATGAACGTGTTCATCAACGACGTGCCGCCGGAGACCGCGGCTCAGCGACTGCGAGAGGTAGCGAGTACATGAGTGGGAAGTATCTGGTCACGGGTGGAGCGGGCTATGTGGGCAGCGTGGTCGCGCGCCACCTGCTCGAGGCGGGCCACGAGGTCACCGTCCTCGACAACCTCTCGACGGGCTTCCGCGAAGGCGTGCCCGCCGGTGCCGCGTTCATCGAGGGCGACATCCGCGATGCCGCCAAGTGGCTGGACTCCTCGTACGGCGCCGTCCTGCACTTCGCCGCGTTCTCGCAGGTCGGCGAGTCCGTGGTGAAGCCCGAGAAGTACTGGGACAACAACGTCGGCGGCACCATGGCGCTGCTCGCCGCGATGCGCGAAGCCGGCGTGCGCACGCTGGTCTTCTCCTCCACCGCCGCGACGTACGGCGAGCCCGAGACCACCCCGATCGTGGAGTCCGCGCCGACCCGGCCCACCAACCCCTACGGCGCCTCCAAGCTCGCCGTCGACCACATGATCACCGGCGAGGCGGCGGCCCACGGACTCGGCGCCGTCTCCCTGCGCTACTTCAACGTGGCCGGTGCCTACGGCGAGAGCGGCGAGCGGCACGACCCCGAGTCGCACCTCATCCCGCTGGTCCTCCAGGTCGCGCAGGGCCGCCGCGACGCGATCTCCGTCTTCGGCGACGACTACCCGACGCCGGACGGCACCTGCATCCGCGACTACATCCATGTCGCCGACCTCGCCGAGGCGCACCTGCTGGCCCTCAAGGCCGCGGCCCCCGGCGAGCACCTGATCTGCAACCTCGGCAACGGCAACGGCTTCTCCGTCCGCGAGGTCATCGAAACCGTGCGTCAGGTGACCGGGCACCCGATCCCCGAGGCCGTGGCCCCGCGCCGCGGCGGTGACCCGGCGGTCCTGGTCGCCTCGGCCGAGACCGCCCGGGAGCGGCTCGGCTGGAACCCGTCCCGCGCGGATCTCGCGGGCATCGTCGCGGACGCGTGGGAGTTCGCACAGAACACAGCGAAGGGATAGCGGGTGGAGCAGGTGGGGGTACGTGAGGGCTTCGAGGAGCTGTACGGCGCCGCGCCCGAGGGCGTCTGGGCGGCGCCCGGCCGGGTCAACCTGATCGGCGAGTACACGGACTTCAACGAGGGGTTCGTGATGCCGCTCGCGCTGCCGCACACGGCGGTCGCGGCGGTGTCCCGCCGGTCCGACGGGGTGCTGCGGCTGCACTCGGCGGACATCGACGGCCCGGTCGTCGAACTGCGCGTCGACGAACTGACGCCCCGGTCGGACAGCGGCTGGGCCGCCTATCCGGCGGGTGTGGTGTGGGCGCTGCGCGAGGCGGGCCACGCCGTCGGCGGCGCGGACATCCATCTGGCCTCCACGGTCCCCACCGGCGCCGGGCTGTCCTCCTCGGCGGCCCTGGAGGTCGTCACCGCCCTCGCCCTCGACGAGCTGTACCGGCTCGGGCTCACCCGGCCCGAGCTGGCACGGCTCGCCCAGCGCGCCGAGAACGACTTCGTCGGCGTGCCCTGCGGTGTCATGGACCAGACGGCGTCGGCGTGCTGCACCGAGGGCCACGCCCTGCACCTCGACTGCCGCGACCTGTCCATCCGCCAGGTCCCCTTCGACCTCGCCTCCCAGGGCCTCGAACTCCTCGTCGTCGACACCCGGGTGAAGCACGCGCTCGGCGACGGGGCGTACGCGGAGCGGCGCGCGGGCTGTGAGGAGGGGGCACGCCTGCTGGGCGTGTCCCATCTGCGCGATGTCGCGTACGAGGACCTCGACACGGCCCTCGCCCGGCTCTCCGACGAGCGCGTGCGCCGCTACGTCCGGCACGTCGTCTCCGACGACCACCGGGTGGACCGGGTCATCTCCCTGCTGGACGCGGGTGACGTCCGCGCGATCGGGCCGGTCCTGACGGACGGTCACGCCTCGCTCCGCGACGATCTGCGGATCTCGTGTCCCGAGCTGGACCTCGCGGTTTCGGCGGCCAACGCCGCGGGGGCGCTTGGTGCGCGGATGACGGGGGGCGGGTTCGGGGGGTCCGCTGTCGTGCTGGTGGAGTCTGCCGACGTGGACAGTGTCACCAAGGCGGTGACGGAGGCGTTCGCCGCGGCGGGCTTCACCGCGCCCCGGGTGTTCCCGGCGGTCCCTTCGGCGGGGGCCCGCCGTATCGGCTGACCCGGGCTTGTTTCGCCCCCTCCGCCCCTGCCCGTCCCGTGCTCAGGGGGCTCCGCCCCCCCGAACCCCCCGCTCCTCAAACGCCGGAGGGGCTGGAAGGTGCGCCGCAGGGGCTGAATTTCCAGACGCCGGATGGGCTGGGACTTGCGCCGGAGGGGCTGAAATTTTCCCGGGCGCCGCAGGGGCTGGGGGCTCAGTCGGATTTCCAGCGCTTCGTCAGGGTGTACTCCGTGATCCCCGGCGGGTAGTCGGGGATCACGCACACCACCTCGTACCCCTGTTTCCGGTAGAAGTCCGGGGCCTGGAAGTCCCAGGTCTCCAGGCGGGCGGCGTGGCAGCCCCGTTCCTCGCGTGCGACGCGCTCGGCCTCCGCCAGGAGCCGGCTGCCCAGGCCCGTGCCCCGGGTGCGGTCGTCGACCCACAGGTACGTCACGTGCAGCCAGGTCGTCCAGGTGTGGCCCGCCAGACCGCCGGCCAGGGCGCCGTCCTCGTCCAAGGCCCAGACGTGAAGCGGAGATTCACGTTCGCCTGGGGTTCCGCGCAGCGCGCGCAGCACCGGGGAGGCCGCCGTGTTCGTGTCCAGCAGCCGTCTGCGGAGCAGATCCCGACGCTCCTTGTCGTCTCCTGTCTCGATACGAAACATACGGCTCACCATAAACGCGCTGGCCAACCAGTTCTGCAAATCACCTTCCGCTCCTCGCCCCCGGCCGTACTCTGATGAACAGTGCCGGTGGGGGCCGGTGCTGATCAGGGGGCGAGACAGTCGGGTACGACGCCCGAAGTGGGGGTAGCACTTCCAGCACGGCGGCGGCCGTGCGGCGGAGGCACCTCGTTTTCCGGGTCGCAAGCGGGCCCGGGATCACCTCGGGCGCCGTACCCGTACGGATCGTCCCCCGACAGTGGGGGTTTCTGTGGTTCGCATCCGAGTACTGGTCGTCGACGACCATCGCATCTTCGCCGAGTCGCTCGCCGCCGCGCTCGCGGCCGAGCCCGATGTCGACGTGTCCGCGGCCGGCAGCGGTCCGGCCGCGCTGCGCTGCCTCGAGCGCGCGGCGGCCGAGGGCCGCCGCTTCGACGTGCTGCTCGTCGACGCCGACCTGGGCGGCAATCTGCCCGGCATGCGTCCGGCGGTGCCCGTCCAGGAGAGCAACGAGGACGGCCTGGTCGACGGCATATCGCTGGTCGCCGGCGTGCGCTCCGGGCAGCCGGGCGTACGGACCGTCGTGCTGGCCGAGAAGGACGACCCGCGCCGGGCCGCGCTCGCCCTCCAGGCCGGGGCCTCGGGATGGGTCGCCAAGGACTGCTCGCTGTCGCGGCTGCTCACGGTCATACGGGGTGTGCTGCGCGACGAGACCCATCTGCCGCCCGCCCTGCTCACCGGGGTGCTGCGGGAGCTGACCGCCGCGCGCAAGCACCGCACCGAGAGCGAGCGGCTCGTCGAGTCGCTGACGCCCCGTGAGCGCGAGGTGCTGCGGTGCATGGTCGCCGGGCTCGGGCGCAAGGCGGTGGCGGAGCGGCTGTTCCTGTCGCCGCACACCGTCCGCACCCATATGCAGAACGTCCTCGGGAAGCTCGGTGTGCACTCCACCCTCGCCGCCGTGGCCCTGGCCCGGCGCGCGGGAGTCGGACCCGTCGACCTAACCGGGGATGTTGTCGAACGGGGCGGTCAACTGGCGTAGCAGCCCGGCCAGTTCACCGCGCTGTGCCCGGCTCAGCTCGGCGAGGATCGCCCGCTCCTGGTCGAGCAGACCGGCCAGCGCCTGGTCGGCGCGGTCGCATCCCTCGTCCGTGAGGCGTACGAGCACGCCCCTGCGGTCGCTCGGGTCCGGGAGGCGTTCGACCAGACCCTTCTTGGTCAGACGGTCGATGCGGTTCGTCATCGTGCCGGAGGTGACGAGTGTCTGCGTCAGCAGCTGGCCGGGGGAGAGCTGATACGGGGATCCCGCGCGCCGCAGCGCCGTCAGGACGTCGAACTCCCAGGGCTCCAGGCTGTGCTCGGCGAAAGCGAGCCGGCGCGCACGGTCCAGATGCCGGGCCAGCCTGCTCACGCGGCTGAGCACCTCGAGCGGTTCCACGTCGAGGTCAGGGCGCTCACGGCGCCACGCAGCGACCAGCCGATCGACCTCGTCCTCCATGACGATCAGTGTAGTGGTTGTGTCGACATGAAGTCTCTTGATATGGAGTTTCTCGATGACGAGTCTCTTGACGTCGAGATAGTTTTCCTGTGAGGCTGGAGACCCGAACGGTCCGGTCACCGCCGCTCCTTCAGCGGTCCACGACCTCAGCGCGACTTCGAGGAGGCCACCCATGGCTGTCACCCCCACCTGGGACCCGGGTCAGTACCTGCGCCACTCCCGGCACCGGGCCCGCCCCTTCGCCGACCTCCTCGCCCAGGTTCCCGAGCTTCCGGCCGATCCCGCCCGCATCGCCGACCTCGGCTGCGGCCCCGGCAACGTCACCGTCCAGCTCGCCGCCCGCTGGCCCACCGCCCGCATCACCGGCTACGACAACTCCGCCGACATGCTGGCCCGGTCCGAGGAGTACGCGGGCCCCACGGCCGGCGGCGGGCGGCTCGACTTCGCCCACGCCGACCTCACCGACTGGACGCCCGCCGGGACGTACGACCTGATCACCTCGAACGCCGCGCTCCACTGGGTGCCGGGACACCTGGAGTCGCTCCCCGGCTGGCTCGACGCGCTCGCGCCCGGCGGCACCTTCGCCTTCCAGGTCCCCAACAACACCGACGCCCCGCTGCACGTCCTCCTGCGCGAACTGGCCGCCTCCCCGCGCTGGAAAGGCCTGCTCGGCGACTCCCCGCGCCCCGCGGACTCGGTCCACGACCCGCTCGTCTACCTGGACCGGCTGGAGAGCGCGGGCTGCCGGACGGACGTCTGGGAGACCACGTACATGCAACTGCTGACCGGTCCCGACCCCGTGCTCGACTGGGCGAAGGGGACCGCGCTGCGGCCCGTGCTGACCGCCCTCGCGGACGACCCCGAGGCCACGGACGGCTTCCTCGCCGCCTACCGGGACCTGCTGCGCGAGGCCTACCCCGCCCGGCCCTACGGCACGGTCCTGCCGTTTCGCCGGCTCTTCGCCGTGGCCCGGAAGGAGGCCTGATGCTCACCGCGCCCGGCCATGTCCAGCTCGCCGCCCCACAGGGCTCCGAGGACCCCGTCGGCGACCGCCCCGAATTCCTGGAGCCGCTCCCGGCCCGCGACTGAACCGGGAGCGCACTCGGCCCGGCCCCGTCTCAGGCCTTGCGATGCCCTATCAGCCGCGGCTTCGGCTCCAGCCCGTCCAGGCCGTGCCACGCCAGATTCACCAGATGCGCGGCCACCTCCGCCTTGCGCGGCTTGCGGACGTCCAGCCACCACTGGCCCGTCAGCGCGACCATGCCGACCAGGGCCTGGGCGTACAGCGGCGCCAGCTTCGAGTCGAAGCCGCGGCTCTTGAACTCACGGCCCAGGATGTCCTCCACCTGGGTGGCGATGTCCGAGATCAACGACGCGAACGAACCCGTCGACTGCGGGATGGGGGAGTCACGGACCAGGATGCGGAAACCGTCCGTGTACTCCTCGATGTAGTCCAGAAGGGCGAACGCCGCCTGCTCGCACAGCTCGCGCGGATGGCCCGCAGTCAGCGAACCGGTCACCATGTCCAGCAGCCGCCGCATCTCACGGTCCACCACCACCGCGTACAGGCCCTCCTTGCCGCCGAAGTGCTCGTAGACCACCGGCTTGGAGACACCGGCCTTGGCCGCGATCTCCTCCACCGACGTGCCCTCGAACCCCTTGGCCGCGAACAGGGTGCGGCCGATCTCCAGCAGCTGCTGACGGCGCTCGGCGCCGGTCATACGAGTGCGACGCGCGCGCCGCGGCTTGTCGTTGCTGCTCGGGGTGCTGCTGGAGTCGGTCGCCACGCCGTCAATCATGCCGCTTCAGCGGTTTCCGTCTTGCGTCGGGAGCTGTTCCCGTCGTCGCTGCGGCGGGAATCGATACGCGAGCGTGACGGCCAGCGCACGTCATGGGCCCATCCGAGCTGCTCGCACCAGCGGATGATCCGCGCCGACGAGTCGAGCTGGCCGCGGTCCACGCCGTGGCGGGCGGACGTCGGGTCCGAGTGGTGGAGGTTGTGCCAGGACTCGCCGCACGAGAGCACCGCCAGCCACCACACGTTGCCCGAACGGTCACGCGACTTGAACGGGCGCTTGCCGACCGCGTGACAGATCGAGTTGATCGACCAGGTCACATGGTGCAGCAGGGCCACCCGGACGAGAGACCCCCAGAAGAACCCGGTGAACGCGCCCCACCAGGACATCGTCACCAGACCGCCGATCAGGGCCGGCAGGGCCAGCGAGAGCAGCGTCCAGAGGAGGAACTGACGCGAGATCGCCCGGATCACCGGGTCCTTGACCAGATCCGGCGCGTACTTCTCCTGCGAGGTCCGCTCCTCGTCGAACATCCATCCGATGTGCGCCCACCATAGGCCCTTCATCAGCGCAGGGACCGTTTCCCCGAAACGCCACGGCGAGTGCGGGTCACCCTCGGCGTCGGAGAACTTGTGGTGCTTGCGGTGGTCGGCGACCCACCGCACGAGCGGGCCCTCGACCGCCATGGATCCCGCGATGGCGATCGCGATCCGCAGGGGTTGCTTCGCCTTGAAGGAGCCATGCGTGAAGTAGCGGTGGTAACCGATCGTGACGCCGTGGCAGCCCAGGTAGTAGAAGAAGACCAGCAGGCCCGCGTCCAGCCAGCTCAGCCCCCATCCCCAGGCCAGCGGCACCGCGGCAAGCAGCGCCAGGAACGGAACGGCGATGAAGAAGAGAAGGGTGATCTGTTCGAGTGACCCCTTCTTCTCACCGCCGAGGGTCGCGGCGGGGAGCGAGGTGTCGTCGTTGTCCGCCCGCGGGGCGTCGTCGATCACATCGGAACTCGTGGTCATGGGCGTCCCCTGTGGGGTTCGAGGGTGAGGAGCGGCGGGGAAGGGTGTCCGGGTGCGAACCCAGGGTCCTCCCGTCGTCCTACGGGAATACCTACGGGTCCGTAACCTACGGCGTCGTAAGTATGTCAGCGCGTAGCCCGGCGGCAAGAGCCCGTGAGCCTGCGCGTCCGAGGGGACACCTATCCTTGGTATCGGTCGGACAGCGCGGTCCGTTCTGATTTCTTCCCGGATGCCACCTCCTTAAGCGGCACCCGCCGCGCGCGGTCGTCACCCGGGTTCCCTCCCAGACGAGCTTCAGACGAGATTCCCCACTCTTCAGACGAGCTTCACCACTGCAAGGAGCCGCACCTGTGAGCAGTGCCGACGACCAGACCACGACCACCAGCAGCGAACTGCGCGCCGACATCCGCCGCCTGGGCGACCTGCTCGGCGAGACCCTCGTACGGCAGGAGGGCCCCGAGCTCCTGGAACTGGTCGAGAAGGTCCGCCGCCTGACCCGTGAGGACGGCGAGGCCGCCGCCGACCTGCTGCGCGGCACCGAGCTGGAGACCGCCGCCAAGCTGGTCCGCGCCTTCTCGACCTACTTCCACCTCGCCAACGTCACCGAGCAGGTGCACCGCGGACGCGAGCTGCGCGCCAAGCGCGCCGCCGAGGGCGGCCTCCTCGCCCGGACGGCCGACCGGCTCAAGGACGCCGACCCCGAGCACCTGCGCCAGACGGTCAAGAACCTCAACGTCCGCCCGGTGTTCACCGCCCACCCCACGGAGGCGGCCCGGCGCTCGGTCCTCAACAAGCTGCGGCGCATCGCCGCGCTCCTGGAGACCCCGGTCATCGAGGCCGACCGCCGCCGCCACGACACCCGCCTCGCCGAGAACATCGACCTGGTGTGGCAGACGGACGAGCTCCGCGTCGTGCGCCCCGAGCCCGCCGACGAGGCCCGCAACGCCATCTACTACCTGGACGAGCTGCACGCCGGCGCCGTCGGTGACGTCCTGGAGGACCTCACCGCCGAACTCGAGCGCGTCGGCGTCGCCCTCCCGGACGACACGCGCCCCCTCACCTTCGGCACCTGGATCGGCGGCGACCGCGACGGCAACCCGAACGTCACCCCCGACGTCACCTGGGACGTCCTGATCCTCCAGCACGAGCACGGCATCAACGACGCCCTGGTGCTCATCGACGAACTCCGCGGCTTCCTGTCGAACTCCATCCGCTACACCGGCGCGACCGAGGACCTCCTGGAGTCCCTCCAGAGCGACCTGGAGCGCCTGCCGGAGATCAGCCCCCGCTACAAGCGCCTCAACGCCGAGGAGCCCTACCGCCTCAAGGCCACCTGCATCCGGCAGAAGCTGGAGAACACCAAGCAGCGCCTGGCCAAGGGCACCGCACACGAGGACGGCCGCGACTACCTCGGCACCGCCGAACTCCTGCGCGACCTCATCCTCGTCCAGACCTCGCTGCGCGAGCACCGCGGCGGCCTGATCGCCGACGGCCGGATGAACCGCACCATCCGCACGCTCGCCGCGTTCGGCCTCCAGCTCGCCACCATGGACGTACGCGAGCACGCGGACGCCCACCACCACGCCCTCGGCCAGCTCTTCGACCGGCTCGGCGAGGAGTCCTGGCGCTACGTGGACATGCCGCGCGAATACCGCGCCAAGCTCCTCGCCAAGGAACTGCGCTCCCGGCGCCCGCTCGCCCCGACCCCCGCGCCGCTCGACGCCGCCGGCCAGAAGACCCTCGGCGTCTTCGAGACCGTCAAGAAGGCCCTGAAGATCTTCGGGCCCGAGGTCATCGAGTCGTACATCATCTCGATGTGCCAGGGCGCCGACGACGTCTTCGCCGCCGCCGTCCTGGCCCGCGAGGCCGGACTGCTCGACCTGCACGCCGGCTGGGCGAAGATCGGCATCGTGCCGCTCCTGGAGACCACCGACGAGCTCAAGGCCGCGGACACCATCCTGGAGGACATGCTCTCCGACCCCTCGTACCGCCGTCTGGTGGCACTGCGCGGGGACGTCCAGGAGGTCATGCTCGGCTACTCCGACTCCTCCAAGTTCGGCGGCATCACCACCTCGCAGTGGGAGATCCACCGCGCCCAGCGCCGACTGCGCGACGTCGCCCACCGCTACGGCGTACGCCTGCGCCTCTTCCACGGCCGCGGCGGCACCGTCGGCCGCGGCGGCGGCCCCTCGCACGACGCGATCCTCGCGCAGCCCTGGGGCACCCTGGAGGGCGAGATCAAGGTGACCGAGCAGGGCGAGGTCATCTCCGACAAGTACCTGGTCCCCTCGCTCGCCCGCGAGAACCTCGAACTGACGGTCGCCGCGACGCTCCAGGCGTCCGCCCTGCACACCGCGCCCCGCCAGTCCGACGAGGCGCTGGCCCGCTGGGACGCGGCGATGGACGTCGTCTCCGACGCCGCCCACTCCGCCTACCGCAGGCTCGTCGAGGACCCCGACCTGCCGACGTACTTCCTCGCCTCCACGCCGGTCGACCAGCTCGCCGACCTGCACCTGGGCTCGCGGCCCTCCCGCCGCCCCGGCTCGGGCGTCTCGCTCGACGGACTGCGCGCCATCCCGTGGGTCTTCGGCTGGACCCAGTCCCGGCAGATCGTGCCCGGCTGGTTCGGCGTCGGCTCCGGCCTCAAGGCACTGCGCGAGGCCGGCCTGGACACCGTGCTCGACGAGATGCACGAGCAGTGGCACTTCTTCCGGAACTTCCTCTCGAACGTCGAGATGACCCTCGCGAAGACCGACCTGCGGATCGCCCGTCACTACGTCGACACCCTCGTACCCGACGAGCTCAAGCACGTGTTCGACGTCATCGAGGCCGAACACGAGCTGACCGTGCGCGAGGTGCTGCGCATCACCGGCGGGGAGACCCTGCTCGACACCCACCCGGTGCTCCAGCAGACCTTCGCCATCCGCGACGCCTACCTGGACCCGATCTCCTACCTCCAGGTCGCCCTCCTCAAGCGCCAGCGCGACGAGGCCGCGGCCGGCCAGGCGCCCGACCCGCTGCTCTCGCGGGCCCTGCTCCTGACGGTCAACGGTGTGGCTGCGGGCCTGCGCAACACCGGCTGAGCGAACGGACCCGCCGGGCCGGTGACACCCCGGACACCGGCGGGGCCGACGCGAAGGCGCCCTCCGCGCTCGTACCCGTACGAGCGCGGAGGGCGCCTTTCATGTGTCAGGCGGAGGGCGCCTTCATGTTCCGTGCGGCCGCCTGCCCCCTGCCTGCGCGCGTGGTGCCCGCGTGCGTCCGCGGGCCCCTGCACGATCCCTACACGACCAGGAACGTGGCCGTCAGCAGGGCGATCCCCGTGCCCGCCATCACCCAGGCCAGGCGGGTCAGCCGCAGACCGCCCGCGACCACCACCGAGGCGAGCAGCAGGGCCCCCGCGAGCGGGATCCAGGCGTAGAGCAGTCCGGCCGGCCCGCTGCGGACGACCTCGTCGCTGCCGGGCTTCACCGTGACCGTGTACGTCCGGCCCTTCTCCACGGCCACCGACTGGTCGATGACGACGCGGGACCGCGCCCGTGAACCGGGCGACACCGGCGTGTACGACCCCGTGCAGACGTCGCCCGAGCACGACCGCACGGCGATCGTGCCCTGCTCCCGGCCCTTGCTCAGCATCACGTGCTGCGCGGTGCCCCAGGAGGCCCAGACGCCTGCGATCAGGATGAGCCCGGTGACCACGCCCATCGCCGTGAGCTGTCCGATTCGCAGCGCCGTGTACGCGCTCTGACGTGAGGTGACGGCACGCATGGCGGGGATCATTGGCCATGGCCGCGCGCTCGGTCAACTCCCGAGGGGGACAAGTCGGCAGTTGTGCGCGTACGTCGGCCACCCTGCCGCCGGCCGTGCGGCCGTCCCGCGGTTCCCGGGGCCTCCCGGGCCGTCCCTCAGGAGCCGTACGGGCGGTTCCTCAGGAGTTGTACGTGCCCTGGGCCCGCTCCAGGCCCTCGATCACCAGGCACTCCACCGCGTCCGCCGCCCGGTCCACGAAGTAGTCCAGCTCCTTGCGCTCGGCCGGGGAGAAGTCCTTGAGGACGAAGTCCGCGACCTGCATACGGCCCGGAGGGCGCCCGATGCCGAACCGCACCCGGTGGTAGTCCGCGCCCATCGCCTTCGTCATGGACTTGAGGCCGTTGTGGCCGTTGTCGCCGCCGCCCAGCTTCAGCCGCAGCACGCCGTGGTCGATGTCGAGCTCGTCGTGGACGGCCACGATGTTCGCCGTCGGCACCTTGTAGAAGTCCCGCAGCGCGGTCACCGGGCCGCCCGACAGGTTCATGTACGACATCGGCTTGGCCAGGATCACCCGGCGGTTCGCCGGACCGGGCGGCCCGATCCGCCCCTCGATCACCTGGGCCTGCGCCTTGCCCGCCCGCTTGAACTTCCCGCCGATCCGCCCGGCCAGCAGATCGGCCACCATGAAGCCCACGTTGTGCCGGTTCATGGCGTACTCGGGGCCCGGATTGCCGAGGCCCACGATCAGCCAGGGCGCGTTGGCGTCGGTCGTCACGTCCGTGTCTCCCATGTGTCCGTGATACGCGGCAGCCGCCGCTCCCGACAGGAGCGGCGGCTGACACGGATGAAGATTTCCGGGGGGATCAGGCCTCGGCGGCCGCGTCGCCGGACTCGCCCTCGGCGGCCGGCTCCTCGGCCTGCGCCGACAGGACCTGGATGACGACCGCGTCCTCGTCGATCGCCAGCGTGGTGCCCTTGGGGAGCTTGATGTCCTTGGCGTGGATGGAGGCACCGGCCTCCAGGCCCGCGATGGAGACGGTGACCGACTCCGGGATGTGGGTGGCCTCGGCCTCGACCGTCAGGGTGTTCAGCACGTTCTCGACGAGGAAGCTGCCCGGGGCCAGCTCGCCCTCGGTGTGCACGAAGACCTCGACGGTGACCTTCTCGCCGCTCTTCACGAGGAGCAGGTCGACGTGGTCGAGGCTGCCCTTGATGGCGTCACGCTGGACGGCCTTCGGGATCGCCAGCTGGGTCTTGCCCTCGAGCTCCAGGGTGAGCAGGACGTTCGCGGTACGCAGGGCGAGCTGCAGCTCGTGGCCCGGGAGCGCGATGTGGAGCGGCTCGGTGCCGTGACCGTAGACGACGGCGGGGACCTTGGCCTCGCGGCGGATGCGGCGGGCGGCGCCCTTGCCGAACTCGGTGCGGGTCTCGGCGGCGAGCTTGACCTCGGACATGTTCACTCCTCGTAGAACGTGGGGAAAGTGGTCACCCGGCCAAACATCGGCCTGCTACGAAGAGCGCGTCGATAACGGACCGCCGCACACAAAAGTGCGGCCTCCCTCGCCGAGCAACTGTGACAGCTTACGGGGCGGGGAGGCCGTACAAGAAATCGATCTAGGCGACCGACGGGAGAGGGGCCTACTGCTCCTCGAACAGGCTCGTCACCGAGCCGTCCTGGAAGACCTCACGCACCGCGTCCGCGATGGTCGGCGCGATCGAGAGCACCGTGATCTTGTCGAGCTCCAGCTCGCCCGGGGTCGGCAGGGTGTCCGTGAAGATGAACTCGCTGACCTTGGAGTTCTTCAGACGGTCGGCCGCCGGGCCGGAGAGGACACCGTGCGTGGCCGTCACGATGACGTCCTCCGCGCCGTGCGCGAACAGCGCGTCGGCGGCGGCGCAGATGGTGCCACCGGTGTCGATCATGTCGTCGACGAGGACGCAGACGCGGCCCTTCACGTCACCGACCACCTCGTGGACGGTGACCTGGTTGGCGACGTCCTTGTCGCGGCGCTTGTGCACGATGGCCAGCGGAGCGTCCAGGCGGTCGCACCAGCGGTCGGCCACGCGCACCCGGCCGGCGTCCGGCGAGACGACGGTGAGCTTGGACCTGTCGACCTTGGCGCCCACGTAGTCGGCGAGGATCGGCAGCGCGAACAGGTGGTCCACCGGGCCGTCGAAGAAGCCCTGGATCTGGTCCGTGTGCAGATCGACCGTGAGGATGCGGTCCGCACCGGCCGTCGCCATCAGGTCCGCGACCAGACGCGCCGAGATCGGTTCACGTCCACGGTGCTTCTTGTCCTGACGGGCGTAACCGTAGAAGGGCACGATCACCGTGATGCTCCTGGCGGAGGCCCGCTTCAGAGCGTCGATCATGATCAGCTGTTCCATGATCCACTTGTTGATGGGGGCCGTGTGGCTCTGCATCAGGAAGCAGTCGGCGCCGCGCGCGGACTCCTGGTAGCGGATGTAGATCTCGCCGTTCGCGAAGTCGAAGGCCTTGGTCGGGACGACCCCGACACCCAGCTTGTGGGCGACCTCCTGGGCAAGCTCGGGGTGGGCGCGGCCGGAGAAGAACATCATCTTCTTCTCGCCGGTCGTCGTCTTGATCCCGGTCACAGCACTGTCTCCTCAGAGGTCATCTCAGTGGGCGTGGGAGGCCGTCTCGGCTGGGTTGCGAGAGGGCTTCTCAGCAGGGGTGCATTTATCACGGTACGCCGTCCCGGACGTGCCGTTTTCCGGTCAGCCTTCGCCTTCCGGTTCCCGGGAGGCGGTCTCCGCGGCCTTCGCCGCGGCGCTTCCGGGACGCTTGCGAGCCACCCAGCCCTCGATATTGCGCTGCTGACCGCGGGCCACGGCCAGCGAACCGGGCGGCACGTCCTTGGTGATGACGGAGCCCGCCGCGGTGTACGCGCCGTCCCCGATCGTGACAGGAGCCACAAACATGTTGTCCGAACCCGTACGGCAGTGCGAGCCGATCGTGGTGTGGTGCTTGTCCTGCCCGTCGTAGTTCACGAACACGCTCGCGGCACCGATGTTCGAGTACTCGCCGATCGTCGCGTCCCCCACGTACGACAGGTGCGGGATCTTCGTCCCCTCGCCGATCGTGGCGTTCTTCGTCTCGACGTACGTACCGACCTTGGCCTTCAGGCCGATCCGCGTGCCGGGACGCAGGTAGGCGAACGGGCCGACCTTGGCCTGCGGACCCACCTCGGCGGTGTCGGCCACGGTGTTGTCGACGCGCGCGCCGGCGCCCACCCGGGTGTCCTTCAGGCGGCAGTTGGGCCCGACCTCGGCGCCCTCGGCGAGATGCGTGGCGCCCTGGAGCTGCGTCCCGGGGTGCACGATCGCGTCCTGCTCGAAGGTGACCGTCACGTCGACCCAGGTCGTCGCGGGGTCGAGGACGCTGACGCCGGCCAGCATGGCCTCCGTGAGCAGCCGGTCGTTCAGGATGCGGCGGGCCTCGGCGAGCTGGACGCGGTTGTTGATGCCGGCGATCTCGCGGTGGTCGGCGGCGACGGCCGCGCCCACCCGGTGCCCGGCCTCGCGCAGGATCCCGAGGACGTCGGTCAGGTACTCCTCGCCCTGGCTGTTGTCCGTCCGCACCTTGCCGAGCGCGTCGGCGAGCAGACGGCCGTCGAAGGCGAAGACGCCCGAGTTGATCTCGCGGATCGCGCGCTGCGAGTCGCTCGCGTCCTTGTGCTCGACGATCGCGGTGACCGCGCCGCCGGCGCCGTCCCGCACGATGCGGCCGTAGCCGGTGGCGTCGGGGACCTCGGCGGTGAGCACGGTGACGGCGTTGCCGTCGGCGCTGTGGGCCGAGGCAAGTGTGAGCAGGGTCTCGCCGCTGAGCAGGGGGGTATCGCCGCAGACCACGACGACGGTGCCGTCCACGTCCCCGCCGAGCTCTTCGAGCGCCATCCGTACCGCGTGCCCGGTGCCGTTCTGCTCGGCCTGCACCGCGGTGCGTACGTCCGGGTCGATCTCCGCGAGGTGCCCGACGACCTTCTCGCGTGCGTGCCCGACGACGACGATCAGGTTCTCGGGGTCCAACTCGCTTGCGGCGGCCAGGACATGACCGACGAGGGAGCGTCCGCAGATGTCGTGCAGAACCTTGGGTGTGGCCGATTTCATACGGGTGCCCTCACCCGCTGCGAGTACAACGACGGCTGCCGGGCGACTGGAGCTCACGGGACTGCCCTTCGGCTTCGGATGACTGGGGGGAGTGGACATCCGCAGGATACCGGGGCGAAACAGGAGGCATGTGGGAGAGGGCCCTGGGAGCACTGTCAGGGGCCGGGTCGACCGAGGCTCCCCCGCCAGGACTCGAACCCGGACAGATGGCACCAAAAGCCACAGTGCTGCCAATTACACCACGGGGGAATGAACTCGATCGAACCGGACATGTGGTCGGCCCGTCGAGTCGGCACCCAACACTATGCCGTACCGGGTGCCCTCCGTGCGACGGTACAACTCGGCGCTTCCCGCGCGGCAGATGACCGGGCGGTCCCGCCGGATGCCCGAGGCGTTCGTGCCGGTCCGGTGTTTGCGTTCCTGTGCTTGCGCGACCGGGACCGGCCCGGGGCGGCGGCGTCCCGGAGGCCGTCGAAGCCCGGCGGGGTGTGGTGTAGGCCAGTAGCCAAAACTCACCGGAAATGGTTCGGGGTGCAACCGTAGGCTGGAGCCATGACCACGACGGGGGAAGCACACACCGCGGCCGGGACCGGGCCGTGGTGGTGGGTCGGATGGCGCGGTGCGGTGCTGGACGCGGGGCTCGCTCTGGCGTCGGCGTTCGAGTGCGGAGGTGAGGGGGTCCGCTTCGCGCACGACGCGGGACTGCCCGCTCCGGTGGGCGTCGTGTTCGGAGCGGTGGCGGGGTCCGTACTCCTGGTGCGGCGGAAATGGCCGATCGCGGTCGTCCTGGTGTCCATCGCGATCACGCCCGCCCAGATGGGGTTCCTGATGGGACTCGTCGGGCTCTACACGCTCGCCGCGTCCGAGCTGCCGCGGCGCATCACCGGGGCGCTGGCCGGGATGTCCTTCGCCGGCATGCTGATCGTGACGTTCGTGCGGGCGCACCAGAGCGTGGTGCGCGGGGACGTGCCGATGGGGAACTGGCTGGTCCCCTTCGCCTCCATCACGACGGCGATCGGGATGACCGCGCCGCCCGTGCTGCTCGGGCTGTACATGGGGGCCAGGCGGCGGCTGATGGAGAGCCTGCGGGAGCGGGCGGACTCGCTGGAGCGGGAGCTCCAGCTGCTCGCGGAGCGGGCCGAGGAACGGGCGGAGTGGGCGCGCAACGAGGAGCGCACCCGGATCGCGCGGGAGATGCACGACGTGGTCGCGCACCGGGTCTCCCTGATGGTCGTGCACGCGGCGGCGCTCCAGGCGGTCGCCCGGAAGGATCCCGAGAAGGCCGTGAAGAACGCCGCCCTGGTGGGGGACATGGGGCGGCAGGCGCTCACGGAACTGAGAGAGATGCTCGGCGTACTGCGTACGGGGGACGGGCTGGACACGCGGGTGCCGTCGGTGCCGCTGGCGGCGGTGGGGGCCGCGGCGGCCGCGGCCGCGTCGCGGGCCGCGGGTGAGTCCGGGGCCGGGGAGGGGCCGAGCCTGGCCGAGATCGACGAGCTGATCGGGCAGTCGGCGGCGGCCGGGATGGTCGTGGCCCTGTCGGTCGAGGGGGATCTGCGGGCGTACGCCCGTGAGATCGAGCAGACCGCCTACCGGGTGGTGCAGGAGGCGTTGACGAACGTCCACAAGCACGCGGCGGGGGCGAAGACGTACGTCCGGCTGGCGCATCGGGTGTCCGAGATCGCGATGCAGGTGGAGAACGAGTGCCCGCCGGAGGCGGGGGTGGGGTCGTCCGTCGCGCTGCCCAGCGGGGGGAACGGGCTGCTGGGGATGAAGGAGCGGGTGGCCGCGCTCGGGGGTGTGTTCGTGTCGGGGCCCACGGACGCGGGCGGGTACCGGGTGTCGGCGGTGATCCCCGCGTAGCCCTCCGGGCGGTTCGCGGTTCGCGGTGCGCGGTTCCGGCCGGTGGGTGGGTCGGGGCCGTGCCGGTGCGTCAGCCCGTCGCCGTTGGATGAGGCGTGGCCGTCGGTGGCGACGGGCATCGACGTACCGGCACGGCCCCTTCCGCGCGCTCCCGGCTGCGGGTGCGTCGTGGTGACCATTCCAGCCCTGGCCGGGGAAAGTTTCAGCCCCTCCGGCGTTTGAGGAGCGGGGTCCGGGGCGGAGGGGGCGAAAGAAGGCCTGGCGGGTCAGGTCGTGGTGAGCCGGGGTGGGGCGGTGCCGGTGAGGAGGTTGGTGAGGGCCGCGTCGATGTGCGGACCGAGGTACCAGTCGCCGGTGTGGTCGAGGGCGTAGACGCGGCCCTCGGCGTCGATGGCGAGCAGGGCGTGGGAGTCGGACTCCTCGCCCAGGGGGCAGACCTCGGTGTCGAGCGCCCGGCCGAGGTCGCCGAGGGTACGGGCCATGTGCAGCCCGTGCAGGGGATCGAGATGCAGCAGGGCGGGGGCGAGCTGGCGCCCGGGTCCCGTGGCGCCCACGTGCAGCCCCCCGAACTCCGCCCAGGCCTCGACCGCCGCCGGGAACACGGAGTGCCGGTGCCCGGCCGGCGACGCGTGTCCGCGCAGCTCGTCGGCCCAGTACTCGGCCTGCTTTATGTCCCAGCGTCCCGGCTGCCATCCCGCCGAGCGCAGTACGGCGGCCACGGGCTCGGGGAAACGTGACGAGGATCCCCCTTGCCCGGCAGGGGAGAAGAGGCTGGAGGAGGAGCGTTCGGAGTGCATCTGCCCTTCGTTCGTCGAGGGATGGGACATCGGCGTCGCGGGACGCCGTCATACGTACGTATGCGGGGAGAGGGGAGTTCAGGCGTCCGGTTCCGCCGGGTCGACGATGCGTACGCCGAAGTGGCCGCTGAGCGCTGTGCAGGAGCGGCAGGGCGCGGCGAAGCTCCCGTGCAGCGGGTCGCCGTCCTCGCGGATGCGGCGCGCGGTGAGTTTGGCCCCCTTGAGGGCCTTTCGGGCCTCGCCGCCGGTCATCGGCTTGCGGCCGGCGCGCTTGCTGCGTTCGGCGTCGGCGGCGGCGATCTGCCGGGAGATCAGGATGGCCTCGGCGCAGCGGCCGGTGAAGCGGTCGCGCTGGGCGTTCGTGAGGGTGTCGAGGAAGTCCTGGACCAGCGGGTGAAGAGCGGGTGGCTGGTCGCCGCGGGCGGCCGTGCCGGTGAGGGTGGTGCCGCGGACGGAGAGGGCGGCGGCGACGGTGGGAAGTATGCCGTCGCGGCGGTACAGCAGGACGGGCGCGTGCAGTGCTTCGGCGCTGCTCCAGCCGACCCGAGGGTCCCCGGACGTGCTCGTATGCGTCGCATTCATGATCGTCTTTCCCTCCCGTGCATCCCCCGGTGCGGAGACAGACTGCCAAATGCCGCGGCGGGAGCGGTAGCTGGGGCGCCGCGACACGCCAGGTCTTCGGCGTACGGTCACGGCGGGGTGACGGCTGGTCACGGAACCGGAGGCCCGGTGACCGGTGTCGTACAACCGAATAGGCTGTCGACATCCGCGCTCCATCCAGCTACTGAAGACGCCGCAGGGGGCAACCGTCATGACGACAGGCCGGCTCGGGCAACAAGCCGCGCCGCCGAACGCGGCCTACGCCGGGCAAGTCGTGCACTTCCCGGATCCGGTCCGGGCGGCGCGCCATCCCAGAGGTGTACGGATCGACGAGCGCGGTTATCCCGACTTCTCGCTCTACGCGCGTGCCGCGGCGGAGATCGCCGAGCCCCCGGAGGGCTTCGGCGTCGACGAGTTGAAACTGACGGACTACGTCTCCGCGAACGCCGCGCTCGCCGCGTCCGGGCACGATCTGTGGGACACGATTCCCGCGGTGGCGACTCCGCACGGCTGGACGTGGCATCACGTGGCGGGCACCCGGCGGCTGGAGCTGGTGCCGGTCGAGGTGAAGGCCCTGCTGCGGCACCACGGCGGTGTCGCGACCGCGGCCGTCGACCATTCCAAGCGGGGGACGCGGCCGTTGCAGGAGACGCGGCCCGCGCACTTCGGGCTGCCGAAGTCGTCGGTCGCGGTGACCGAGCAGCAGGTGCTGGCCGTCGAGGAGGACCTCGGTTACCGGCTGCCCGGCGCCTACCGGTCGTTCCTGAAGGCGGCGGGCGGGTGCGCGCCGGTCGGTGCCGCGCTCGACGCCGAGCTCGGACTGCTGGTGGACCAGCCGCTGTTCACCGTGCGCGACGAGGCCGCGGTCAACGACCTGGTGTACGTCAACAAGTGTCTGCGCGACCATCTGACCAAGGACTACCTGGGTGTCGGGTTCGTGCAGGGCGGCCTGCTGGCCGTGAAGGTGAAGGGCGACCGGATCGGTTCCGTCTGGTTCTGCGCGTTCGACGACGCCCGTGACCAGGACGCGTGGCCGGCGGCCGAGCGGGTGCAGCGGCTGCTGCTGCCGTGCGGTGGCGACTTCGACCAGTTCCTGTCCCGGCTCGCGGGCAATCCGCCGGAGCTGGAGACGGTGGCGAATCTGATGGTGGACGGCGGCTTCGCGTACGCCGTGCCCGTCTCTTCGGTGGGGGAGTGACGTTGCGATGGTGACCTTCGCACAGGCGCAGGAGCGCGCGGAAGAGTGGATCAACGGGGACGTGGCCGGGTACCAGCACCGCGAGGTGCGGGTACGCGAGTTCGAACTCGGTTTCGTCGTATGGGCGGAGGACCGCGCCGAGGGGCCGCGTTCCGACGGGGGCGCGCAGCGGCTCGTCATCGCGCGGGACAGCGGGGAGGCCACGCTGTGGCCCGCGCTGCCGGTGGGTGAGGTCATCCGCCGCTACGAGGAGGAGTACGGGGTGCCGGCCGGGGCCCCCGATCCGGCGCCGGCGCCCGCGGCGCGGGTCGACCTGAACCAGACGTCGTTCCTGCTCAGCCCCCCGGAATGGCTTCAGGAGGCCGCGGACAGGATGGGGATCCCGGACCGGCGTGCCGGGTCGGGCCGGTCCGGCTCCGACGGGGCGGGGTCCCGCCCGGCCGCCGCCTCCGCGGCGGGCGGTTCCGCGAACGGGTCCGTCGGGAGCGGGAGTTCGCTTTCCGGTGCGCCGGGACAGTCCGGGGAGCATGGAGTCGCGGCCGCGCCGGGCGTGCACGCCCCTTCCCCGGCCGTCGCGCCGGGTGCGCCTTCCTCGCCGGGCTCCGCCGCTCCGGTAGCGGGTGTGCCGCCGGTTCCCGCGGGGGCCACGCCGTGGCCGGACGCCGCGACCGACGACGAGGTCCCCGGTCCGAGGGGCGCGAGTCCGGCCGTTCCCGCCGACGCGACCCCGTGGGCGGGGACGGACACCAATGCCGATCCCGGGGACGACCGTTCCGTACCGCTGCCGGCGACCGTGTTCGCGCCGCCGCTGACGGACATCGACGACTCGCGCACGCCGCCGCCGGCCGCCGCGCTCGATCAGACCGCCATGATGTCCGGGGGCAGCCAGCTCCCGCGCACCACGATGGCGCCCGTGGCCGGTGACCCGAACTCTCCCGCGCCGTCCGGTACTCCGTCGGGCCATGGTCTGCCGGGTGCCTCGGCCTACGGCTATCCGCAGGGCCCTGGCGCGGGTCAGGGCACTCCGCCGCCCGGCGCCCCGGCTGCTCCCGGTGCCCCTGGTACGCCGCCGCCGGCCGTGCCGTCGCGGCCGCTGCCCCCGAACGCGGGTGACATCGCCGACGCCGCGACCAGCAAGGCGCAGCCGCCCCGAGCGGCGCGCGGTGGCGGGGCGGGCACTCCGCCTCCGCCGAGCGCCCCGGGTGTGCCGGGCGCGCGGCCGGGCAGTACGCCTCCGCCGTCCGGACCGGGCGCCCCGGGTGCCCCCGCGGGCGGCTATGTGCCGACGCAGCTCGTCTCCCAGCTCGGGCCGGACGGGCCCGAGGGGGCGCCCGGCGCGCCCCAGCCGCCCGGCGCCACGCCTCCTCCGGGCGGTGTCCACCATGCCGCGACGATGCTGGCGGGGCCCGCGGTGGGCGGCCCCGGCGCGCCGCAGCCGCCCGGTGCCCCCGGTGCGCCGGGGGCACCCTGGCAGCAGGCCGCTCCCGGTGTGCCGGCCCCGCCGGGCGCCACGCCCCCGGGTGGGGCGCACCACGCCGCGACGATGCTGGCCGGGCCCCCGGCGGGGCCGGGCGCGCCGCAGCCGCCGGGTGCGCCCGGTGTTCCGGGGGGTACGCCCTCCGGTGAGGTGCACCACGCGGCGACGATGTTCGCCCCTCCGGCCGGAGGCCCCGGTGCGCCGCAGCCTCCGCAGGCTCCCGGCATGATGCCGAGCGCCCCTCAGCCGCTGCCCGGACAGCAGTCCATGCCGGGACAGCCCATGCCGGGACAGCAGCCGGCGTACGGCTATCCGCAGGCGGGGCAGCCGACCGTCGGGCCCGGCTATCAGGCCGTGCTGCGGTATCGGGCGCACGACGGGTCGGAGCAGCAGCTGATCCGGCGGTCCGCGCCGGGTACACCGCATCCGGAGTGGCAGATCCTGCACGAGCTGCGCGCGATGAACGTGCCGCCGCAGCAAGTGCTGGAGCTGCACACGGAACTGGAGTCCTGTGAGCTGCCGGGCGCGTACTGCGCGCGGATGATCAGGGAGACCTTCCCGCAGGTGCGGATCACGAGCATCGCGCCGTACGGCACGGATCACGCGAGCCGGCAGCAGGGAATGCACCAACTCCTCGCGCATCAGGGCGAGTTGCACCAGGTCGCGGACGGGCCGGCGCGTCCGGCACCGGTGCGGGCGCCGATTCCGCCGGTGCAGCCCGCGCCGCCGATCCCGCCGGAGGCGATCGCGCAGGAGCTGGCGGCGGCGTTCGGGCCGGGGGTCTTCCGGTTCGACCACGCGGCCGTGTCGCGGCAGGGCGTGCCGCCGATCGTGGCGCACACCCTGGTCGTGGCCGGGCTGCCGGTCGACATGGGCCCGTTCTTCTGGGCGCAGGCCCAGCCGGGCCGTCCGGTGCCGACCCTCGCCGAACTGGCGCAGGAGCGCGGGGTGGCGGCGTCCCCGGACGCGGGCTCGTACCTCGTCATGGGCAGCGACTTCGGCAAGGCGATCTGTGTCCAGTACGGCACGGCGAACATCGTCGCCGTGCCGGTGGAGGCCGGTCCCGGGGGTGCTCCGGTGCCGCCGCAGTTCGTGAACACCGGTCTGCCCGAGTTCGCGCGCTGTCTGGCGCTGCTCGGCCGGATGTGGCGGCTGCGGTTCGGCCTCAACCAGGAGCAGGCGGGCCGCTGGACGGTCGACTTCCAGGCCCAGCTCGCCGCGCTCGACCCGGCGGCCCTGGCCTCCCCGGAGAGCTGGTGGTCGGTCCTGCTGGAGGAGATGTGGGACGGGCTGCTCTAGAGGCGGCCCCCCGGAACACGGCGGGACGGGCAGGACCGGCGGGACTCGCAGGATCGGCGGGACTCGCAGGACAGGCAGGACAGGCAGGACAACGGCGGTAAGGACGAGGCGCTCGGCCCGGGTCACGGGTCGGGCGCCTCGTTCGTTCGCGGCTGTCGGGCGCCGCTGACCTCAAATGACACGCCTGTGAACCATCTCAGGCCGAATGGGCGGGCGGAGTGTCGCGTTATGAACACTTCCGTGTGATCCATCAAGATGTGCGCGAAATCGTCTTTTCGTGTGTGTCGGGCGGAGAGGGGTCCAAGGATGAGCAGCACACCGGTGTCGCCGTACGGCTTCGTGGCCGTACGGGGACGCGGCTACCGTCCCGAACAGGTCGACGCGTACGCCGCGGCGCTCTCCCGGGACCGGGACGCCGCCTGGGAACGGGCCGCCCGGCTGACCGTGCTGGCGAAGGACATGGAGGCCGAGGCGGAACGGCTGAGGGAGGCCGTGACGCGGCTCGCCCCGCAGACGTACGAGGAACTCGGCGAGCGGGCGCGGCGGATCTTCGAGCTCGGCGGGCAGGAGGCCGAGGCCCTGCGGGGGGAGGCACGCCAGGAGGCCCGGTCGGAGGCCGAGGTGGCCGAGGCGGTGGGGCGCGATGTGCGGGAGGCGGCGCAGGCGTACGCCGACGAGGTGCGCGACGCGGCGGAGGCGTGGGCCCTGCGGCGGCTGGCCGACGCCCGTGCCGAGGCCGACGAGGTACGTGTCTCCGCGCGGCGGGACATCAAGGAGCACCGGGGAGAGGTGCTCACGGCGCTGCGCGAGGTGCGGCGGCGGACGGAGGACCTCGTCACCGGGCAGGAAGCGGAGCACGCGGCGCGGTGGGCGGATGACGAGCGGGCCGCCGCCGAGCGCGAGGCCGAGACCGAGGCCGGGCTGCTCGACCGCGAGGCCCGTGCCGCCGAGTCGCTCGCCCGGGCCGAACGGGTCCTCGCGGAGGCGGAGGAGTGGGACCGGCACCAGCAGGAGGACGCGGCGGCGCGCGCGGCCGGGCTGGTCGCCGAGGCCCGGGTCAGTGAGGAGCGGATCGCCCGGGAGACCGATCGGGTGCTGCGGGAGCACGCGGAGCGGTGGGATCACGTACGGGCCCATATGGACCACGTACGGAGCAGTCTCACGTCTCTCACCGGGCACGCCCCGGCGGAGTAGCCGGCCTCGGCGGGAAGCCCCGCTCCGCGGTGCTCCTTCGACCGCTCCGCGCTCCGGGGCCCTCCACCGCTCCGCGGTCCGGGCTTCCACCGCTCCGCGGTGCCTTTCCCATCCACCCACCTGTCTCGCCCGGTTTCCACCGGGCCGTTGTCTCGGTCGGCGTTCACCGGGTCGTCGTCTCGGCCCGTTTCATCGGCCCCTCCGTATCGCCCCCGCCAGGATCCAGCCCTCCACCGCCTCGTACTGCTTGCGCTGTTCCCCCGCCTTGCGGCGGCCCGAGGCCACTGTTCCGATCCACCCGTAGGCGAAACCCAGCGGGATCGACACGATGCCGGTCGTGGTGAACGGGAACCAGTTGAAGTCGGCGTTCGGGAACGCGGCGGTGGGTGAGCCGGAGACGAGGTTCGTGCCGGGCATGAGGACGAGGACGGTGAGGGTGCCGCCGATGAGGGTGGCGAGGAGGCCCGCGCGGGTGTAGCGGCGCCAGAAGAGGCCGTAGACCAGTGCGGGCGCGATCGCGGAGGCGCCCAGACAGAAGGACAGGGTGACCAGGGGCTGAAGGCTGTGATGCTGGACGAGGGTGGCGAGCAGGATGGCCGGTGCCCCCACCGCCAGCGCGGAGATGCGGGCGAGGAGCATCTCGCGGCGCGGGGAGAGCTGGTCGTCGCGGCGGCGGCCGCGGAAGAGCCGGCTGTGGGCGAACACGTCGTGGGCGAGGGAGTTGGCGCAGGCCAGGATCATCCCGGCGACGGACGCGAGCAGCGTGAGGAAGATCGCTGTCGTCACGGTGGTGAACAGGAGGGTCTCGGCCGCGGAGACAGTGGTGCCGAAGGCCGCCTGGGAACCCAGCAGATAGGCCGTGTTGCCCTGTGGATCGGCCGTGGCGATCACATCGCGGCCGATCAGGGCAGTGGCGCCGAAGCCGATGACGCTGACGATCAGGACGAACAGGGCCACGCACGGCACCGCCCAGGACAGCGACCTGCGCACCTGGCGGGCGCTGTTCGCCGTGTACATGCGCATGGTGATGTGGGGGAGGCAGGCGCCGCCGAGGACGACCGTCAGCTCCGAGGTGATCATGTCGAGGCGGGGGCTGGCACCGCCGGCGAACTGGAGGCCGGAGTGGAGGTAGGCGTCGCCCACTCCGCTGTTGCCGGCGGCGGCGGCCAGCAGCGTGCCGGGGTTCCAGTCGAAGCGCTGGAGGACGAGTACGGCGATCACCGTGCCCGAGCCGAGCAGCATCACGATCTTCAGGATCTGGATGAGGGCGGTGCCCTTCATGCCGCCGATCGCCGCGTAGCTGATCATCAGCGCGCCGAGGCCGACGACGCAGCCGGTCTTCAGGGAGTCGGCGGAGAAGCCGAGGATGAAGGCCAGCAGGTCTCCCGCGCCCGCCAGTTGGACCAGCATCAGCGGCAGCAGCGCCACGACGGTCACCGCGCAGGCCGTGTTGCGGACGGCACGGCCCGGCATGCGGCGTGCGAGCGCGTCGCCCATGGTGAACCGGCCCGCGTTGCGCAGCGGTTCGGCCAGCAGGAACATCAGCAGCACCAGGGACAGGGCCGTGCTCAGGGCGAGGACCACGCCGTCGTAGCCGGCCAGCGCGATGACACCGCCGGTGCCGAGCACGCTCGCGGCGGAGATGTAGTCCCCGGCGATGGCGAGGCCGTTGCGCATCGGGGAGAGCGATCCGTAGCCGGTGTAGAACTCGTCGAGGTCGTCGCGGTCCGGGCCGGTCATCACGCACAGCAGCAGGGTGATCGTGGCGACGGCCGTGAACGCCACGAGCGACATGGTCTGTGCGGAACTGGTGAACCCCGTCATCGTGCCGCCTCCCGCTTCGCGTCCAGTTCGCTCTGTCTGCGGATCCGGTCCGCGATCGGGTCGAGGCGCCGCCGCGCGGAGTGCTCGTACAGAGCGATGGCCAGGCAGGTGACGGGGACCTGGAGCAGGCCGAGCAGGAGGCCGGTCGACAGTCCGCCGGACACCGTGCTCGTCATCAGCGAGGGCGCGAAGGCCGACAGGATGAGGAAGAGGGTGAAGTAGCCGAGGGCGGTGAGGGTCGCGACCCGGCGCTGACGGCGGTAGGCGCCGCGCAGGCGTCTGATGTCGCTGTGCTGTCCGAGGGGCTGGTGGCGCGGCATCCGCGGCCGCTGGGGCTCGGGAGGCCGGGGCCGGGGCTGCCAGGGGTAGGTCAGCCGGCCGGGGTCGGGCGCGTGGCCGGGTTCTTGTGGAGGGTATCCGGGGTGGCCGGGGTCCTCCGGGTAGGGCGGGTACGGCTGGTACAGGGGTGCCCGCGGGGGCGGGGGCGGTGAGTAGGGGCGTTGGTGCGGTTGTTGCCGGCGTGGCCGGGGGTGCTCGGGGGACGAGAACGCGTCGGGCATCCCGGTTCTCCTTGCGTGGCTCGGGTCCGGGGCGGGACCGCAGGGAGCGGGGGGTGAGCAGCGCGCACGCTACTCGTAGGTAGCGGGGCCGCGCGACCGTTTCGCCGAACTGGGCGGTCGGTACGCGCTTACTTCGGTGACCTGGGGTGTTACCCGCGTTTACCTGTGGAGTTCTTCTGGAGCCACCCTGGAGATTCCTCGGTTTTCACGTGCGGAAGCGGGTGTTCCGCCGTGACGGCCGGGGTCAGTCCGTGGGGTCGTCGAGGACCGGGAAGCGGCGCGGTGCGACGAACAGCAGGACCAGGAAGGCGAGGGCGGCTGCACCGGCGGCGCCCAGATAGACGGCGTGGACCGCGTCGGCGACCGCGCTCCGCAACTGTCCGTCCGGAGTACCCGAGTTCAGTGCCCGGGTCACCGCGTCGAGATCGCCGGCGCCGCCGAGCCGCGCGGCCAGCACCCCGTTGGCGACGGCGCCGAACAGGGCGGCTCCGAGGGTCTGTCCGGTCTGCCGGCAGAACAGGACGGAGGCGGTGGTCGTCCCGCGTTCGGCCCATCCGACGGTGGACTGGACGCCGATGAGCAGAGGGAGCTGGAAGAGTCCGAGCGCGCCGCCCAGCAGCAGCATCAGCAGGACGGGCTGCCACGCCTCGCCCGGGTAGGGCAGGAAGGGGAAGGCGAGCAGGAGCAGGCCCGCCGCGCCGATGCCGAGCACGGCCGTGTCGCGGAAGCCGATGCGGCGGTAGACGTGCTGGCTCAGCGCCGCCGACACCGGCCAGCTCAACGTCCATACGGAGAGCACGAATCCGGCGGCGACCGGGGCGAGGCCGAGGACCGCCTGCGCGTAGGTGGGCAGGAAGACCGTGGGCGCGACCATGAGCAGGCCCAGTGCCCCGAGCGCCAGGTTGACCGCGGCGATCGTCCGGCGGCGCCACACCCAGCCCGGGATGATGGGTTCGGCGGCCCGCCGCTCGACGGCCACGACGACCCCGACCAGGCCGAGGCCCGTTCCGAACAGGGCGATCGAGGGGGCCGAGAGCCAGCCCCAGGCGACACCGCCCTGCACCAGCGCGGTCAGCAGGACACCGCCGCAGGCGAACACGGCGAGGGCGCCCGCCCAGTCGATCCGCGGCCGCCGGGCCGGGGCGGCCCGCTGCGGTTCGCGCAGATGACGGGTGATCAGCCACAGGGCGAGGGCGCCGACCGGCAGGTTGATGAGAAAGATCCACCGCCAGTCGGCGTACGTCGCGAGGACTCCGCCCAGGGCGGGACCCGCGACGGCCGAGGTCGCCCACACGGTGGACAGCTTGGCCTGGATCTTCGGGCGTTCCCCGAGCGGGTACAGATCGGCGGCGAGTGTCTGCACGGTGCCCTGGAGGGCGCCGCCGCCCAGGCCCTGGACGACGCGGAAGGCGATGAGCGCGGCCATGTTCCAGGCGCCGGCGCAGAGCAGCGATCCGAGCAGGAAGAGCGAGGCGCCCGCCACGAGGACCGGTTTGCGGCCGAAGGTGTCGGAGAGCTTTCCGTAGACGGGGAGCGTGACCGTGACGGCCAGCAGGTAGCCCGAGAACAGCCAGGAGAAGACCGAGAAGCCACCGAGGTCGCCGACGATCTGCGGGACGGCGGTGGACACGACGGTGGAGTCGAGCGCGGCGAGCCCCATCGCCAGCATGAGCGCCGCGACGACGGCGCGCCGCCGCCGGGTCTCGGCCCGGTCCGCGCGGACGGCGTGCTCCCGTACGACCGGTGTCCCGGTGTTTCCCTCGCCCACGGGATTCCTTCCCCCTGCATGTATCTGCCGGTGCCAGCTTCCCACTTGAGCCTCACGTGGGGGGAGGGTGGAGGCTGAGTGGGCCTGGGGGTGGACCCGACCCCGAGGTCTTGTCCACCGGAGGGTGGAGAACCCCTAGGGGGACCTCCGCACCAGGGCTCGGGGAGGGTTCGTCCCGTCGGAGGACGAGACGGGCCGAAGCCGTTCTTAACCTGGTCTTACGTCGTCGGGGGCGCCCTCCGGTCGTGCGGACCGCACCCACGGGGGTGGGGTTTTCCCCAGCAGAAGAGGGGGCCGTGCACCAGCGCGGCCGACCCCCTCACGACAGCAGACTTGACGACGTGACCGGCGCAGCGCGTCCGAACAGCGTGGACGTCCGTGGCCCGTCGCACCCGCTCGCAGACTTTCGCAGCCCAGCAGGTCCCCCTGCTGGCCGACTTAGGAGACATACCGTGACATCGGCTGTAAGCATTCCCAGGCACGAGGGCACTGGAGGGCGTACGGCCGTCGCCGCGCGGGCGCGACAGGTCGTCAAGGCGTACGGGTCCGGGGAGACCCGCGTCGTCGCCCTCGACCAGGTCGACGTGGACATCGCGCGGGGCCGGTTCACCGCGATCATGGGCCCCTCGGGGTCCGGCAAGTCCACTCTGATGCACTGCCTCGCCGGACTCGACACCGTCACCTCCGGTCAGATCTTCCTCGACGAGACCGAGATCACCGGGCTCAAGGACAAGAAGCTGACGCAGCTGCGCCGGGACCGGATCGGCTTCATCTTCCAGGCCTTCAACCTGCTGCCGACGCTGAACGCCCTGGAGAACATCACGCTCCCGATGGACATCGCGGGCCGCAAGCCCGACCGGGCCTGGCTGAACCAGGTCGTGGACACCGTCGGGCTCAAGGACCGGCTCAAGCACCGCCCGACCCAGCTCTCCGGCGGCCAGCAGCAGCGCGTCGCGGTGGCGCGGGCGCTGGCGGCCCGCCCCGAGATCATCTTCGGCGACGAGCCGACCGGAAACCTCGACTCCCGGGCCGGCGCCGAGGTGCTGGGCTTCCTGCGGCGCTCGGTCGACGACCTGGGCCAGACCATCGTGATGGTCACGCACGACCCGGTGGCGGCCTCGTACGCGGACCGTGTGCTGTATCTCGCGGACGGCAGGATCGTCGACGAGATGCACCAGCCGACGGCCGATCAGGTCCTGGACCGCATGAAGGACTTCGACTCCCGCGGGCGGACGTCATGACCGTCCTCAAGACCTCCATGCGCAACTTCTTCGCGCACAAGGGACGCATGGCCCTGTCGGCCGTCGCCGTCCTGCTGTCGGTGGCCTTCGTCTGCGGCACCCTGGTGTTCAGCGACACGATGAACACGACGTTCGACAAACTCTTCGCGGCCACCTCCTCCGATGTCACCGTGAGCGCGAAGAGCGCCTCGGACACCGGCGAGACGACGTCCGGCAACGGCAGGCCCCCGTTCATGCCCGCCTCCGTGCTCGACCAGGTGCGTACGGCGCCGGGCGTGAAGTCGGCCGAGGGTGCCGTCTTCTCCAGCGCCGTGACCGTCGTCGACGCCGACAAGGACAACCTGTCGCCCTCCAGCGGCGCGCCCACCATCGTCGGCAGCTGGAACGCCAACGAAGCGCGCACCATGAAGATCACCTCCGGCGCGGCGCCGAAGGGCTCCGGCCAGGTGATGGTCGACGAGGACACCGCCGACAAGCACCACCTGAAGCTCGGTGACGAGATCGGCGTGATCAGCGCCGTCGGCACGCACACCGCGAAGATCTCCGGCATCGCGCACTTCACCGTCACCAACCCCGGCGCGGCCATCTTCTACCTGGACACGCCGACCGCCCAGAAGACGCTCGTCGGGCGGACCGGCGTCTACACCAACGTCAACGTCACCGCCGCCGCCGGAGTCGGCGACGCCCGGCTGAAGCAGGACGTGACGGCCGCGACCGGCGGCCACTACAAGGTGCAGACCGCCAAGGAGACCGCCGACGCCAACAGCCAGGACGTGGGCGGCTTCCTGGACGTCATGAAGTACGCGATGCTCGGCTTCGCCGGGATCGCCTTCCTGGTCGGCATCTTCCTGATCATCAACACCTTCTCGATGCTCGTCGCCCAGCGCACCCGCGAGATCGGTCTGATGCGGGCCATCGGATCCAGCCGCAAGCAGGTCAACCGCTCGGTCCTGGTCGAGGCACTGCTCCTCGGCACGTTCGGCTCCGTCCTCGGTGTCGGCGCGGGCATCGGCATCGCCGTCGGCCTGATGAAGCTCATGGGCATGACCGGCATGAACCTGTCCACCGACGATCTGACGGTGGCCTGGACGACCCCGGTGATCGGCATGGTGCTGGGCATCGTCGTCACGGTCCTGGCGGCCTATCTGCCCGCCCGCCGGGCCGGCAAGGTCTCCCCGATGGCCGCCCTGCGCGACGCCGGCGCCCCGGCCGACGCGAAGGCCGGAGTCGTACGGGCCGTGCTCGGCCTGCTCCTCACCGGCGCCGGCGGCTTCGGCCTCTACCTCGCCGCCGACGCCACCAAGGCGAGCGAGGGCTCGATGTGGCTCGGCCTCGGCGTGGTGCTCAGCCTGCTCGGGTTCGTCATCATCGGCCCGCTGCTCGCGAGCGGTGTGGTGCGCGTCCTGGGCGCGGTCCTGCTGCGGGCGTTCGGCCCGGTGGGACGCCTGGCCGAGCGCAACGCCCTGCGCAACCCGCGCCGCACCGGCGCCACCGGCGCCGCCCTCATGATCGGCCTCGCCCTGGTTGCCTGCCTGTCGGTGGTCGGCTCCTCCATGGTCGCCTCCGCGACCGACGAGCTCGACAAAACCGTCGGCACCGACTTCATCATCCAGAACGACGGCGGCCAGCCGATCACCCCGCAGGCCGCGCAGGCGGTGAAGAAGACGCCGGGGCTGTCCCGGGTCACCGAGTACCGGATCACCGAGGGCGACTACACCACCCCCGACGGCAAGACGCTCAAGAACACCGACATCACGGCGGCCGACCCGTCGTACGCCACCGACCTGCGGACCAAGACCGTCGCCGGCGACCTGAAGGACGCCTACCTGCCCGACTCGATGTCGGTGCACGACAAGTTCGCCAAGGACCACGGCATCCACCTCGGGTCGAAGATCAAGGTCGCCTTCAAGGACGGCGCCACCGCGAACCTGACGGTCCGCGCCATCACCAGCAGCGACGCCGTCATCGACAAGGGCTCGAAGTACATCTCCATCGCCACGCTCGCCAAGTACGTGCCGGCCGACAAGATGCCGCTGGACGAGATGGTCTTCGCCTCGGCCAAGGACGGGCAGCAGGACAGCGCGTACAAGGCCCTGAAGTCCTCGCTGCACGACTACCCGCAGTACCAGGTCCGCGACCAGACCGACTACAAGCAGGCCATGAAGGACCAGATCGGCCAGATGCTGAACCTGATCTACGGCCTGCTGGCCCTCGCGATCATCGTCGCGGTCCTCGGTGTGGTGAACACCCTCGCCCTGTCCGTGGTCGAGCGCACCAGGGAGATCGGTCTGATGCGGGCCATCGGCCTCTCGCGCCGCCAGCTGCGCCGCATGATCCGTATGGAGTCGGTGGTCATCGCCCTCTTCGGCGCGCTGCTCGGCCTCGGCCTGGGCATGGGCTGGGGCGCCACCGCCCAGCAGCTCCTCGCCCTGGAGGGACTGAAGGTCCTGGAGATCCCCTGGCCGACCATCATCGGGGTCTTCGTCGGATCGGCCTTCGTGGGCCTGTTCGCCGCCCTGATCCCGGCGTTCCGGGCGGGCCGGATGAACGTACTGAACGCGATCGCCACCGACTAGGACCTGTCCGGTCGGGGGGCGGTCGAACGGGCCACCGCGTACGGGGGTCGCGGTGGCCGGGCCCGGGCCCGGGGAGTCACTTCCCCGGTCCCGGGCCCACGGCGCGTCCGGGCCTCGGGCCCGCGGCGCGTCCTGCTCCGGGGCCACAGCGTGTCCGGGCCGGGGGCCTCCGCGGACGGTCACGCGCGGGCGGGCGCGGAGTCGTAGGCTGGAGGCCCCCGGCCCGTCCCACGTGTCGGGCGTCTCGCGTTGCCCACTCCCCGGGATGGAAGCCTTTCATGAGCCTGCACGGTCTGCTCGACGCCGTCGTCAAGGACGCCGCCCTCACGGAGGCGGTGAAGGCCGCCGCCGACGGAAACCGGATGCATGTCGACCTGGTCGGCCCACCGGCGGCACGCCCGTTCGCCGTCGCCGCGCTCGCCCGCGAGACCGGCCGCACGGTACTGGCGGTGACGGCCACGGGCCGTGAGGCCGAGGACCTGGCCGCGGCCCTGCGCTCCCTGCTTCCGCCGGACGGCGTCGCGGAGTACCCCTCGTGGGAGACGCTGCCCCACGAGCGGCTCTCGCCCCGCTCGGACACCGTCGGCCGGCGCCTCGCCGTCCTGCGGCGCCTTTCCCACCCGCGCCCCGACGACCCCGAGACCGGCCCGGTGTCCGTCGTCGTGGCCCCCATCCGCTCGGTCCTCCAGCCGCAGGTCAAGGGTCTGGGCGACCTGGAACCCGTCGTCCTGCGCACCGGCGTGAGTGCCGACCTGGGCGAGACCGTCGAGGCGCTCGCGGCGGCCGCGTACTCCCGCGTCGAACTCGTGGAGAAGCGCGGCGAGTTCGCCGTCCGCGGCGGCATCCTGGACGTCTTCCCGCCCACCGAGGAGCACCCGCTGCGGGTGGAGTTCTGGGGCGACGACGTCGAGGAGATCCGCTACTTCAAGATCGCGGACCAGCGCTCGCTCGAAGTCGCCGAGCACGGCCTGTGGGCCCCGCCCTGCCGCGAACTGCTGCTCACGGAGGATGTCCGGGCGCGGGCCGAGGCCCTCGCCGAGGCCCACCCGGAGCTGGGTGAACTCCTCGGCAAGATCGCCGAGGGCATCGCCGTCGAAGGCATGGAATCGCTCGCCCCGGTCCTCGTCGACGACATGGAACTGCTGCTGGACGTCCTGCCCGAGGGCGCGATGACCGTCGTGTGCGATCCGGAGCGGGTACGGACCCGGGCCTCGGACCTGGTCGCGACCTCGCAGGAGTTCCTCCAGGCGTCCTGGGCGGCGACGGCCGGGGGCGGCGAGGCGCCGATCGACGTCGGCGCGGCCTCCCTGTGGTCCATCGCGGACGTACGGGACCGGGCCCGCGAGCTGGACATGATGTGGTGGTCGGTGTCGCCGTTCGCCGCCGACGGGGAGCTCACGGACGCCTTCGCCGGCGGGGTGGGGGACACCCTCAAGCTGGGCATGCACGCCCCCGAGACCTACCGCGGCGACACCGCCCGCGCGCTCGCCGACACCAAGGGCTGGCTGGCCGAGGGCTGGCACACGGTCTACGTCACCGAGGCGCACGGCCCGGCGGCCCGCACCGTCGAGGTGCTGGGCGGCGAGGGCATCGCCGCCCGCCTGGACACCGACCTCACCGGACTCGGCCCCTCCGTCGTGCACGTGGCGTGCGGCTCCATCGACTACGGCTTCGTCGACCCGGCGCTGCGGCTCGCCGTCCTGACCGAGACCGACCTCTCCGGCCAGAAGGCGGCGGGCAAGGACGGCGCCCGGATGCCGGCCCGCCGCCGCAAGACGATCGACCCGCTGACCCTGGAGACCGGCGACTACATCGTCCACGAACAGCACGGCGTCGGCCGCTACATCGAGATGGTGCAGCGCACCGTCCAGACCGCGACCCGTGAGTACCTGGTCGTCGAGTACGCCCCCGCCAAGCGAGGCCAGCCGGGCGACCGCCTCTACATCCCCACCGACCAGCTGGAGCAGATCACCAAGTACGTCGGCGGCGAGGCCCCGACGATGCACCGCCTGGGCGGCGCCGACTGGACCAAGACCAAGGCGCGCGCCAAGAAGGCGGTCAAGGAGATCGCCGCGGACCTGATCAAGCTGTACTCGGCGCGGATGGCGGCCCCGGGCCACGCGTTCGGCGCCGACACACCCTGGCAGCGCGAGCTGGAGGACGCCTTCCCGTACGCGGAGACGCCCGACCAGCTCACGACGATCGCCGAGGTCAAGGAGGACATGGAGAAGACGGTCCCGATGGACCGCCTGATCTGCGGCGACGTCGGCTACGGCAAGACGGAGATCGCGGTCCGTGCCGCGTTCAAGGCGGTGCAGGACGGCAAACAGGTCGCGGTCCTGGTCCCCACGACCCTGCTGGTGCAGCAGCACTTCGGCACGTTCTCCGAGCGCTACTCGCAGTTCCCCGTGAACGTCCGCGCCCTGTCCCGCTTCCAGACGGACACCGAGGCCAAAGCGGTCCTGGAGGGCCTGCGCGAGGGCTCGGTCGACCTCGTCATCGGCACCCACCGCCTGTTCTCCGCCGAGACCAAGTTCAAGGACCTGGGCCTGGTCATCGTCGACGAGGAGCAGCGCTTCGGCGTCGAGCACAAGGAGCAGCTGAAGAAGCTCCGCGCCAACGTCGACGTCCTGACGATGTCCGCCACCCCCATCCCCCGAACGCTCGAAATGGCGGTCACCGGCATCCGCGAGATGTCCACGATCACCACCCCGCCGGAGGAGCGGCACCCGGTGCTGACCTTCGTCGGCCCGTACGAGGAGAAGCAGATCGGCGCCGCGATCCGCCGTGAACTGCTGCGCGAGGGCCAGGTCTTCTACATCCACAACCGGGTCGAGTCCATCGACCGGGCGGCCACCCGCCTCAGGGAGATCGTCCCGGAGGCGCGGATCGCCACCGCCCACGGCCAGATGGGGGAGCAGGCGCTGGAACAGGTGGTCGTGGACTTCTGGGAGAAGAAGTTCGACGTGCTGGTCTCCACGACGATCGTCGAGTCGGGCATCGACATCTCGAACGCGAACACGCTGATCGTGGAACGCGGCGACAACTTCGGCCTCTCGCAGCTGCACCAGCTGCGTGGCCGGGTCGGCCGCGGCCGGGAACGCGGCTACGCCTACTTCCTGTATCCGCCGGAGAAGCCCCTCACGGAGACGGCCCACGAGCGGCTCGCGACGATCGCCCAGCACACGGAGATGGGCGCGGGCATGTACGTGGCGATGAAGGACCTGGAGATCCGCGGCGCGGGCAACCTGCTCGGCGGCGAACAGTCGGGTCACATCGCCGGCGTCGGCTTCGACCTGTACGTCCGCATGGTGGGCGAGGCGGTCGCGGACTACCGCGCCTCCCTGGAGGGCGGTGTGGAGGAGGAGCCGCCGCTGGAGGTCAAGATCGAACTGCCGGTCGACGCGCATGTCCCGCACGAGTACGCGCCGGGCGAGCGGCTGCGCCTCGCCGCGTACCGGTCCATCGCCTCCGCGAACACGGAGGAGGACGTCACGGCCGTACGCGAGGAACTCGTCGACCGCTACGGCAAGCTCCCGGAGCCGGTCGAGAACCTGCTCCTGGTGGCGGGCCTGCGGATGCTCGCGCGTGCCTGCGGGGTCGGCGAGATCGTCCTCCAGGGCAACAACGTCCGCTTCGCGCCGGTGGAGTTGAGGGAGTCCCAGGAGCTGCGCCTGCAGCGCCTGTATCCGGGAACCGTCATCAAGTCGACGGCCCACCAGATCCTCGTCCCGCGCCCGAAGACCGCGAAGGTCGGCGGAAGGCCGCTGGTGGGACGGGAACTGCTCGGCTGGACCGGGGAGTTCCTGGCCTCGATCCTGGGGTCGTAGGGGCCGGAGGCTCTTCCGCTCCTCGCCGCGGCCGGGGAGCGGGCAGGTCTGCGCGGATCAGGGACGCGTGGCTCAGGCCTGAGCGGATCAGGGCTCGCGGATCAGGGACGCGTGGCTCAGGGCCGCTCGGGGCGGAACAGCATGCCCGTCAGCGCGTGGAAGACCTCTTCGGCGTCCTGCCCGCCCACCTGGCCGTCCAGGTTGTGGCTGATCAGGAGGGTGGCGAAGCCGTGGGCCAGGGACCAGGCCGCGATGCCGGCGAGGCGGGTGTCGGGGCCGCGGCCCTCCGAGGGGAGCGCGGACACGGCGGCCCGCAGCCGCCCGCCGGCGAGCGTCCGGGCCGTCGTGAGCTCCAGGTCGTTCTCCCGGAGCAGCTCCGGGGCGAACATGACCTGGAAGTGGGCGGGATGCTCCCGCGCGAAGCGTACGTAGCGCACGCCCGCGTCGCGCAGGTCCGCGGCGTCGTCGAGCGCGGTCGCCAGGAGCCCGAAGCCCTCCGCGGCGATGGCTGTGAGCAGGCCGACGCGGTCCTTGAAATGGTGCGCCGGGGCGGCGTGCGAGACGCCCGCGCGGCGGGCCAGGTCGCGCAGGCTCACCGCGGAGGGTCCCTCGGCGGCGATGACGTCGAGAGCGGCGCCGAGGATCGCGCGGCGCAGGTCCCCGTGGTGATAGGGGCGCGCTGAGCCGCTGGTCTGCTCGGTGACCGGACCGCTGGTCTTCGCGGGATGCATGACAGCAGCGTACGCCCAATCTAGTCGTTGACAAGTTCGGGCGGCCGAGGCAATCTTGTCAGTGTCAAGTTGTGGAGCGTGTCGATACGTGACGAGGGGTGGAGTCATGTCCGGGAACGTGAGCGGGACGAGTGGGGCCGTCGGGGCGGGCGTCGCGGGCGAAGGTGGCGTCCCGGCGGACGGCGCGGGTGTCGGCCTCGGGCAGGTGCGCCGGCTCTGGCATCTGCTGGAGCCCCTGCACGCCGTGCTGTACTACGCGCCGGAGGCCTTCGAGGAGGCGGCGGCGCTCGGATACGGGACCGAGGAACGCTGGCCCAGCTACTTCCCCTACCGCGCGGCGCCGTTGGGGGCCGTCGGCGGACGGCGGGTGGCCTCCGCCTTCTACAGCTTCAGCCCGCGCATGGTGGGCGAACACATCGGCTCCGCCTGGCGGACGGCGAGTCCGGAGCAGATGCTCGCCGCGCGGGAGCGGGCCGTCGACCGGGCCTACCGCGCGATACTCGGCGACCGTGTCGACAGTCCCGAGCTGGCCGAGGCCGCCGTGTCGGCCCGCCGGGCCGCCGAGGCCGCCGACACCGCGGGCCGTCAGCTCGCCGCGGCCAACGCCGAGTTGCCCTGGCCGGAGGCCCCGCATCTTCAGCTGTGGCAGGCGGCCACGATCCTGCGCGAGCACCGCGGAGACGGTCACCTCGCCGCCCTGCTGGTCGAGGACCTGGACCCCGTCGAATCGCTGGTGTCCTTCGCGGCGATAGGCGCGGCCTCCGTGGAGCGCTTCGAGAGCCGCGGCTGGAGCCCGCGGGAGTGGGCCGCGGCCAGGGACCGCCTGGCCGCCCGGGGGCTGGTCGACGAGGACGGCATCGCCACGGAGGCCGGACGTGAGCTGCGCCAGCGGGTCGAGGACCACACCGACCGCCTCGCCGCCGCCCCCTGGCGGTCGCTCGGCCCGGACGCCGTCAGCCGCCTCGCCGATCTGCTCGGCGAGTTCTGGGTGGCGGTGCTGGGCTCGGGACTGCTGCCGTCGGAGACGACCCTGGGGATCGGAAAGGTCTGAACAGTCCGGACAGCCGCGACGGGGGGCGGTTTCGCGGGGCCGGGAGAGGGGGCGGTCAACGACACCGGCCCCACCCGGCGGGTGTGCCGCGGTGGGGCTTGGCGGGGCTTGGCGGGGAGGTTCTCGAATCGCTCCGGCTATGACTGTGGGGGCCGGTCGCGGTCGCGGTCCATGCCCATCGCGCCTTCGGCCTTCTGCTGCGCGTCGTCGACCTTGTCCGTGTATTTGTCGCCGGTCTTCTTGTTGACCTGCTTCTCGGCGGCGTCGGACACGTCCGATGCTTTGTCCTGTGCCGCCCGGTTGCTCTTGAACTTGTCGAAGATGCCCATCCAGAGCTCCTTCCGGGGTGACTCACGACCGACAATACGCCCGGCGTGCACCTCTTGCCCATTGATGCCCGGTATGGCCGGGGAATGCTGGCCATTACCGTGGGCAGACGGGAATCACGTCCGATCGGGGCGGACCGGGGAGGCGAAGGGGAGGGACGTCGTGCTGCGTCTGAGGGGTGGGGCGGCTGCCGCATTGGTGGTGCTCGTCATCGGTGCCGGAGTCAGCGGCTGCAAGAAGGATTCCCTGGGTTCGACGGGGCCGCAGGAGACGGCGGGCGGCGCCGGTGGCGCCGCGCTCGCCGCCGTGGACTCGCTGGCGGTCAAGGGGCGCGCGCCCAAGACCGGGTACAGCAGGGAGCGGTTCGGCACGGCCTGGGCCGACACCGACGCGAATTCGTGCGACACCCGTGACGACATCCTCAAGCGGGATCTGAAGGACGTGAAGTTCAGCGACGGCACGTGCAAGGTGTCCCGTGGGGTCCTCGAACCCGATCCGTACGGCGGCAAGGACGTCACCTTCGTCCGTGGCCGCAGCCTGGTCGACATCGACCACCTCGTCGCGCTCTCGGACGCCTGGCAGAAGGGTGCCAAGTACTGGGACGCGAGCAAGCGGATAGCACTGGCCAACGACCCGCTCAACCTCCGTGCCGTGGGCGCGAGCGCCAACCGCAGCAAGGGCGACGGCGACACCGCGACCTGGCTCCCGCCGAACAAGGCGTACCGCTGCACGTATGTCGCCGCGCAGGTGGCGGTCAAGAAGAAGTACGGGCTCTGGGTCACCGGCGCGGAGAAGGCGGCCATGAAGAAGGCGCTGGGCGGCTGCCCCGGCCAGAAGCTCCCTTCGGGCGGCAATCCGACCGAGGCGCCGAAGAGGTTCCACGCGAGGTGATGTGACGGGGCGTCGGCCCGTCGGCGGGGGTGTGACGGGTTCCGCGGCCGCGCGGAGACGGAAGGGGGCGAGCCGTCGCCCGCCCCCTCGCGGCTGTCAGACGGACGGGTTGACCACTACTGCGGCCGAGTTGTTCGTGGGGTCCGGGTCGAAGGCGAGGGACCCGCCGCCGGAGTCGGGCCGTGCGACGACGCGGCCCGTCGCGCCGGGGACGACCCGGTCGACGCGCAGCCCGAACGGGAAGCTGACGTCCAGGTCGGGGCTGGTCCACGTCGGCAGGGTGCAGACGTAGTGGACGACGTCCGGGGCGTCGCCCGGTGCCCTGGTCGTCCGGCAGGTGCGGGGCACGGACGTGGCGGTGGTGCCTTCCGGGAGATAGAAGTCGATCGCGACGAGCCTGTCACCGGAGGTGACGTCACCGACCCAGGCCGGGCCGTAGTTGACGAAGCGGAAGGCGGCGGTGACGATGTCGCCGGCCGCGCCGCTCACCTCGGTGCCCTTCATGGCGAAGTCGGCGGTGTTGTCGGCGTCGACGTGCCACACGCGGTTGTTGTTCGAGCTGTCGAGGTCGACGGTGGCTTCGTCGGCGGGATGGACTCCGTACTCGAACCGCTCGTGCAGCGCGTGGCCGGTGACGGCGAGCCGCAACGGCTCCGGCAGTTCCACGGTGGCTCCGGGCAGGACGTCCGTGTCGAAGGAGCAGGTCACGTGCGTGAACGCGTCGTCCAGTCGGGTGTAGGTGCACTGCGGGTAGCGGGTGACATCGAGGCCGTACGTCACCCACATCTCCATCTTGAAGCCGTGCGCGGTCTCGTTGCCGGTGTTCGTGACGGAGGACGGCACGGTCAGGCTGCTGCCGGGCGCGACGCCGGTGACGTCGTCCTGGGCGGCGCTGATGCCGAGGTCGATGCCGGACCCGACGGTGACGGACGTCGTCGCGCTCGGGGCGACGAGCGTGCCGTCGGTGCCGCCGGTGGCCTCGGCGGAGTACTCGATCGAGCCTTGCGCTCCCAAGGCGGCTTCGGCGTCGGCCCGCAGCTTGAGCCGCACGCTCGGGCGGTAGGGGGCCCGCACGTCCCCGACGTCGCACACGGCGACGGTGCCGGCCTCGTCCGGTGCGCAGTTGTCGGGCCAGGCCACCTCGGCGACCCCGTCGAGGTGGGAGACATCGACGGTCAGCCGCGCGTCGGTCACGGTGTTGTCGCGGTTGGAGTGGAACAGACCGAGGTCCAGCGTCCGGTACTGCGCCGTACCGCCCTCCGGAGCGACGGTGACCGTCGCGTCCCGCGGTGCCTCGATTTCCAGCTCGTCGCTCTGCGCCGCACCGCCGGCGAACGCGACCCCGCTCCCGAGCCCGGCGAGGACCAACGCCCCCGCGGCTCCGGCACATAACCCGCGACGCAGTACACGTCCGACGGACAGAGAACTCATTGCATCCCCCAGAAGGGCAGAGGTGACCCCGGCGAAGTGATCATCACCGGACGCCAGTTCGACTCCGTACCGGGGCGGAAGGTTGTAGACGAGGGGGATGCTGTGTGTGGTGGGCGGCGGTCGACGTCCGGCTACCTCAGCCGAGCCCGGCCGCGGACAGCCGCCGGGGCTCGGCTCGTCCGGCCCGTGCACCCGCCGAGCCCGGTCAGCCGATCGTGAGCAGCAGTCGGGACACGGTGCGGAGTTCTTCGTCCGGGTGGCCCTGGCCCGAGAAGGGGGTGTCGGTGAGGAGGCGCTTCGGGGAGGAGACGTAGGAGCGGAGGGCCGGGTGGAGTTCGTCCGGGGAACTGCCCGTTGTGGCGAGGGCCTTGAGGGCGCTGAGGCCTACCGGGGTCGGGCCGGCCAGGTCGGCCAGGACGGGGACCGCGCGGTCAGGGGAGCCGGTGATCCAGTGGTGGGCCTCGGCGGCCGCCTTGCGTGTCCAGTCATGGCCGGCCTCCAGCAGCGGCTCGATGCGGGCGAGCAAGGGAGCGGCCGCGTCGCCCATCGGCTCCAGACCGCTGAGGTACCAGTGGGACTGGCCCTTGGAGGCGAGCAGCAACTCGTAGGTGCGAAGCGCCGTTTCCGGGTCGCCGGTCAGACGGTGGTGGGCCACTGCCGCCGAGGCCCTCAGGGAGGCGTCCGTGCTCTGCGTGGCTTTGTGCAGCAGGCTGGTGATCTCCGGTGTGCTCACGCCGTTGGCGCCGAGCCGGCGCGCGGCGACGATGGCCGCGCGGCGGGTCCTGAGGCAGTCGATCAGTTCGGGCTCGGCCGCGCGGGCCTCGGCGCCGAAGGGGTCCAGGGCCCGGACGAGGGCGATGCCGTCGTTGCCGGTGGCGCCCGCGGCCAGCTCTCGGCGTATCACGGGTATCAGCCGGTCGGCCGCCTCGGGGAAGCGCTGTGCCGCCGCTTCGAGCAACCGGGCGGTGGGGCGCTCGAGCACCAGGTCCACGGCGCGCGGGTCGCGGGAGTGCGTCAGGGCGAGGAGCGCCGGTTCGGCGGTCTCGTCCTCGGCGCCGGCGTGCCGGTGGAGCGCGTTCCGGAGGTCGGCGTCCGGCTCGGGCAGGAGGTCGATCCAGTGGCCGATCACGCGGAAGCGGGTGCGGAGGGCGGCGGTGTCCCTCGCGTGAGGGAGGGCAGCCAGCGACAGGCTCAGAACCTCGTGTTCCTTGTCACGCCAGCTCGCGGCGATCCCTTCCGCCAGCCAGGAACCCTGGGAGCCGAAGTCTCCGGCCCCGATCCAGCGTGCGGCCACGGTGAGGCCCACATCCGGGTCCTGGGTGAGCAAGTCGGTGAGCCGCTCCTGGGTGGTTGTGTCCGACCAGGGGAAGTCGTCGTCCCCGGGGTCCGGCTCGGTGCCGTCCTCGGCGAAGATCTCCACGAGTTCCGGCGCGTACGGCGGTCCGGACCGCTCGGCGGCCAACTGCGCGGCGGCGAGCCTGACCTCGGGCAGCGGGCTGTCCAGGGGCTCCAGCGTCCGGCCGAACCGGTTCAGGACGATCAGGGCGTCCGCCCGTACGGCCGGGACGGGATCGTCGGTGTAGAGCGCTTCGACCTGCTCGACGGCGAGCGCCCGCGGCTCGTCCGGCAGCACGTCGGCCACGGTCGCGACCATCCGCAGCGCCGCCCGGCGTACCCCGCGCTCGGGGTCCTCCAGGCAGGGCAGCAACGCAGGGAGTACCGCGCACAGTTCCGAGCACACCGCGGCGACGTCACTGCGGGGCCAGTGGGGAGACTCGACGAAGGCGGGGCCGTGGTCGGCGAGGACGGCCAGCAGCATCAGCAGATCCTCGTGCTTGCGCGGTGCGTGCAGTGCGGCGTGCGCGAGGAAGGGGACTGCGGGGGCCGAGGCCTGGTAGATCGTGCCCTGGTGGTGGATGTTGCCGTAGAGCTCGTAGACCGCCTCGTCGGCGGCTTCCTCGTCGTCCTCGTAGAGCGCCCTGATCAGCTCCGGTACGTCCTCGGCGGAGCCGTAGGCGTGGGTCAGGTCGGACCACCGGACGTCGTCCAGCTCGGCCGGAGATCTCATGCGCACGCTCCTCGATCGATCAGGTGCGCCGACCCTACCGAGCTCCTCCGACAACGCCCGAGACGCTAGTGCCGGTCCGGCCGCAGGGCGGTTATCAGGGCGGCGAGTTGGCGCGGCCCGGTGGTGAGGATCGCCTCCGGTGCGTCGCTCTCGCGGAGGAGGATCGTTCCGGTGGGGGTGGTGGCGAGATAGACGCAGGAGGACGCCTCTTGGCTGTGGGTGGATTTCTGCCAGTTCAGTTCCGGCATCTGGGCTCCTTCAGGCGTCTTTGGCGAGTCGGGCGACGAAGTCGCGGGACTGGGTCTGAGAGAGGGCGACTTGTCGCATGCGGTCCAGTGCGAGGTGCTGACGTTCCAATTGGGCGGGTGCGTCGATGAGTTCGGCTCCGTGGTCGGTGTCGAGCTGGACGGTGTCGAGCTGACCGACCGGACCGTGGAAGTAGTCGATTCCCTGGCCGGACGTATGGAACGGGCCTCCGGCGAAGGGCACGACGACGATCGTGACGTGGTCCAGCTCGCTCATCTCGTTGAGGTGGTGGAGCTGGGCCTTGACCGTGACGCGGTCGCCGAAGCGCATGCGCAGGGCGGCCTCGTGGATGACCGCGGCATACGGCGGCGGCTGTTCGCGGTGCAGCAGTCCCTGGCGTTTGATGCGGTGCGAGACGCGGTGTTCGATCTCGTGGGCTTTCAGGGCGGGCACGGTGTGACCGAACAGGGCGCGGGCGTGGTCCGGAGTCTGCAGCAGGCCGGGGATGTTGATGATCTGCGCCACTCGGAGTGCCACGGCGTGGTGTTCGACCTCGGTGAGGTCCAGCATGCGTGGTGACAGGATCTCGCGGTACTCCTCCCACCAGCCCCGCCGACGCTCGCCCGTCATCGCCGCGAGCGCGTCGATCAGCGGCTCGTCCGTGCAGTCGTAGTGGCGGGCCATGGTGCGTACCCGGTCCGCGCTGACGCCGTAGCGACCGGCCTCGATGTTGCTCACACGAGACTGCGTGGCGCCCAGCAGAACGGCGGCCTGCGTGGCGGACAGGTCCGCGCGCTCACGCAGTCTCCGCAGCTCGACACCCAGTCGTCGGCGTCGCGCGGTGGGTAGTGGGCTCGGCTGCGGCATGAGCGGCGACTTCCCGTTCGTACGTATGGCGCGTGGGTCACCCACACGAAGGCATTAGGGGCTACATTCCCTTCGAGTCATGGAATGTAGTCCATGCAACGCTCTACGGTCATGGAGTTCAAGTCGCTCAACTCCCCCCGCCCGTAAGCCGGAAGCGCACCGCGCCCCGTACGTGCGCGACATGCCACCGCCCGGCCGGATCAGTCGAGCGAACCCGAATACCCCCACCGCAGGAGGCGTTCATGGTCACCGTATCCCCGCAGAAGTCCGATGCGTCCCCCTCTTGGGTGTACGCCCTCCAGCTGCCGCGCGATCCGCTCGCGCCCCGCGTCGCCCGGGTCACCCTCAGGGCCGTTCTCGGCGGGCACGGGATGGCCGATGTCGCCGACGCGGCCGAGTTGCTGGCCTCGGAGCTCGTCACGAACGCCTACCGGCACTCCGGCGGGGCCGCCACGCTTCGGCTGCGGGCGCTCGGCGGCGGCCGGCTGCGGATCAGCGTCTGGGACGCCGACCCCCACATCCCGCCCCCGTTCGACAAGCGGCACGGCGTGCTCGGTCCCGTACCGGCCGAGGCGGACGGCGGGCGCGGGCTCTTCCTCGTATGCCACTACGCGGACGCCTGGGGCGGGCACCCGCTCGGCGACGATCTGTTCGGCACGAGCGGGAAGCTGCTGTGGTGCGAGGTGGGGCCGCCGACCGCGGCGGCCCCGATGTGCGTCAGCGGGTGACCGGCAGGGCCCCGGCGAACACGTGGCCGTCGGCGCGGAGTCCGTGGCGCCCGGCGGGGACGGAGTCCGTGGCGCCCGGCGGCGGTGAGCCGCCCGGGGCCTCGGTCTTCACGTGCTGCCGGGTGTCAGCGCAGGTAGGGGTTGCCTGCCGCCTGGCCCGGCCAGGGGGCGGGGCCCGCGCCGGTCATGGCGTTGCGTGGAGTGGGTTTGTCGAACAGCGGGCCCGCCAGCAGCCACACGGCCAGGGCCAGGCCGGCGAGGACGACCAGGCCCAAGGTCGCCTCACCCTTGCCCGTCGGGAGGCTCACCAGCGACAGAAACGCCACCTCGTACAGCGCGAACGAGGCGAAGGCGCCCCAGTCGGATCCTCGCCCCCGGCGGATCGCCACGTACAGGAAAGGCACCCACACCAGCAGGCTGAACGATCCGACCGCCAGAACCGACCACGCCAGCCGCTGGAACCAGCCGGCTTCCACGCGCTTGTCCATCACACCCCCGAACTACCCTGCGAACCCCCGAGAGGATTCCCGGGCCCCCGAGAAACCGCTCGGGGGCGCCATGTTCCCATCCGGCGGGTCACGCGTGCTCGTGTTCGCCCTTCAGCGAGGTCACGATCCGGGCGGTCAGCTTCTTCGCCGTGGCCGCGCCGTTGTCGTGTCCGTCCGTGGACAGCACCGTGACGACGTCCGTCCCGGACTGCGCGGCGATCAGGGTCGACCCGTTCTGCCAGGCGCTGTTGGTCAGTGTGATCGTGTAGGCGGCGTCGCCGAGACCGGTGGTGTCTGCCCCGACGACCTTCACCTTGGTGTGCGTGTCCGCGTCGGTGTAGGTCGCGCAGGTGGCGACGGCCTTCTTCAGGTTCGCCATCACCTTCGTCGCGGTCGTGCCGCGGAAGGTGTCGATCTCCTGGGCGATGTCCTCGGACGTGTTCTTGCTGACGTAGTCGTTCTGGGCGAAGGAGACACCCGAGTCGCCGGTGATCGAGATCCAGCTGGTACCACCGAGCAGCGTGCAGTCGGGCTTCGCCGCGGGGGAGGAGCTCGGCGCCGTGTACGTGGTGCCGGAGTCCCGCGCGCCCTTCGGGTCGACAGCGAAACCGGCGGCGAAGAAGGAGGCGGGCGCCAGTGCCTTCTTGAGCTGCGCGCCCGTCAGCAGACCGGCGTCGGGATCCTTGGACGGCTTCTTCGCCGTGGCGGACGAGGCCGAGGTGCCGGTCGCGGAGGAGCAGGCGGTCAGGGCGAGCGGGAGCAGGGCGGCGGCGATCAGCGCCTTGGCCGCGCGGGAGGGATGACGCATCGGGATCTGTCCTTCGAAGGTGAGGTCGGAACGGGCCGAGTGCCCGTGTCCGGGTGGGGCTTTCGGTTGGCGGGGACTGGAAGGAGACGGGCGGGGCGTACGGTGGCCGATCGGCCGGCGGGCGGGCGGCGTGTACGGCCGCGGGTCAGCCGGGTGGTCGGGGCGTGGCGTACGACCGCCGGTCAGTCGGGTGGGCGGGGCGTACGGCGGCCGGTCTTCTTCCAGTCCCCGCAGCCAGACGTCTTGAAGTAGGTGTCCTTGGCGCTGATCGTGACGACGGCCGTGCCGGTGACGTCGCCTTCCGCGATGAGCGAGTCCAGGCCATGACCGGCGTCCTCGGCGCGTTCCCAGTGGCAGGAGCCGTCGGTGTTGCCGGTGGTGCGATAGGTGCCGGGCTCGATGTCCGGGCCGACCCGGAAGTCGCCGTTCCCCGCGAACGAGGCTTTTCCCTTCTCGGCCGCATCGGCCGAGCCGGTGTGCTGCCGGGTGCCGGGATATGGGGTCGTGGAGACCGAAGAGCCCCTGTCGGCGCCGCCGGTCGCGCGGCCATGGCCGCGGCTGTTGCCGTCGGCGTTCGCCGAGACGACACCGATGACGACGAGGCCCACAGTGGCGCTCAGCGCGGCCCTGCCCTTCATGCCCACGACTGCTCCCCTCCCCGCGGTGGACGCCTCGATGGCGGCCGTTCGTTCGCTGGGTCAATAAGACCAGAGCCTGTGAATCGAGTCAACACGATTCACGGAACCTCTTGTGTTCACGGTGTGAACGGGTAGATCTTGCCTGCGTCGGTATGCTCGACGCCACAGGGACGAGTCGGGACGAGAGGAGCGAAGCGAGTGCAGGACAACGCGACCGAGGTGACCGCCGCCGGAATCGCACGGCTGGCCGGCGTCGGCCGCGCGGCCGTGAGCAACTGGCGCCGTCGGCACGCCGACTTCCCCAAGCCCGTCGGCGGCACGGAGACCAGCCCGTCGTTCGCCCTCGCCGAGGTCGAGGCCTGGCTGCGTCAGCAGGGAAAACTCGCCGAAGTGCCCCTGCGGGAACGCGTCTGGCAGCACCTCGTCGGCCACCCCGAGGGCCCGGCCACCGCGCTCACGCACGCCGGTTTCGTGCTGCTGCTCATCCACGACCGGCCGACGGTCTGGCTGGAGGCGAGCACCGGCTCCGACGAGCGCCTCGCCGCGCTGTTGCCGACCGCGCTGGAGCAGGCGGTCACCCCCCGGTTCGGCCGCGTGCGAGGTGAACGGGGTGTTCACGCCGGAGCGGACGCGGTGTCCTCGTCGGCTGTGAACCGACCGGCGACTGTGAACACCCAGGAAGCCGATCCTGATCCAGGGCGGGTATCAGTGCCCCCGCACGCCCCGCACGCCCCGCACGCCCCGCACGCCTCCGTCATCCCTCCGGTCTCCGCAGTCCCAGCACCCCCTGCCGCCTCGGCCACCTCCGCGCTGCACCTCCCCACCGGCCCCCAACTGCTTCCCTCCGTCCCCCTCCTCCGCGGCGTGGCCGAGCTCGCCGCCGAGCTGGGTGCCCGTCAGGCTTTCGAGTTCCTGCTCGGGCGGCACCTCGACGCCAACCCGCGCCAGTACACGCCCACCCCCGCCGAGCTCGCCCGCCTCATGGCCGACCTCGCGGGACCCGCCCGCACCGTCCTCGACCCGGCCTGCGGCACCGGCGCCCTGCTGCGCGCCCTCGACACCGGCCCCGGTCAGGAGCTCCACGCCCAGGACAGCGCCCCCGAACTCGCCGCGCTCACCGCGCTCCGGCTCGCCCTGCACGGCCGGGCCACCGTGCGCGCGGCCGTCGGCGACACCCTGCGCGCCGACGCCTTTCCGCGGCTGCGCGCCGACGCCGTCCTGTGCCATCCCCCGTTCAACGAACGCAACTGGGGTCATGACGAACTGGCCTACGACCCCCGCTGGGAGTACGGCTTCCCGGCCCGTGCCGAGTCCGAGCTGGCCTGGGTGCAGCACGCGCTGGCCCGGCTGCGGGACGGCGGCACCGCCGTCCTGCTCATGCCGCCCGCCACCGCCTCCCGCCGTTCCGGCCGCCGTATCCGCGCCGACCTGCTGCGCCGCGGCGCGCTGCGGGCCGTCGTCGCGCTGCCGGTCGGCGCCGCGGCCCCGTACAACATTCCCCTGCACCTGTGGGTGCTGCGCCGGCCCGAGAACGCGCCCGGCCGGCCCGAGGTGCTGCTCGCCGACGCCGGGCAGTTCACCGGCGAGGGGCGTGGCGGCCCCGACTGGGGGGCCGTCAGGGACGTCGTGCTCGACGCCTGGCGGGCCCACGACCGGGACGGCACCCTCCCGGAGCGGCCCGGTCTGGCGCGTTCCGTGCCCGTCATCGAACTCCTCGACGACGACGTCGACCTCGCCCCGGCCCGCCACCTCCCGCCCCCGGCGGCGGCCGACGGTGCCGAACAGCTCGCGGCCGTGCGCGAGTGCCTCGACGAGACACTGCGGCTGGCCACCGGCCTCACCCCCTCGCCCGCCGTGACGGGGCAGCCCGCCCGCTGGCCGCTCACCACCGTCGGCGAACTCGCCCGCGGGAGCGCCCTGGTGATGCGTACGGGCGGGATCGGCGGCCCCACGCGGGTGCCCGTCCTCACCGACCACGACGTGCTCGCCGGCACCGGCCCCACGGGGACCCTGCCCGAGAGCGACGAGGAAGCCGTGCTGACGGAGGCGGGCGACGTGGTCGTGCCGGTGCTCGGCGGCGGCTCGGTGGTCCGGGTGGTCGACGGCACGACGGCGGGCGCCGTCCTGGGGCGCAACCTCGTGCTCCTGCACCCCGATCCCGCGGCGCTCGACCCGTGGTTCCTCGCCGGGTTCCTGCGGGGCACCGCCAACAACCGCCAGGCCAGCAGTTACGCGTCCACCGCCACCCGCCTCGACGTGCGCCGGCTGCAACTGCCCCGGCTCCCGCTGGACGAACAGCGGCGCTACGGCGCCCGGTTCCGCGCGCTCGACGAGTTCGAGCGGGCGCTCAGGCACGCGGGCCGGCTGGGGGACCAGCTCGTACGCGGCATGTACGACGGGCTCACGGACGGGACGGTGCCCCCGGGCTGAGGCCGCGCGCGCCCCGGGTGCCCCGAGCGGAGTGCCCCGCGTGCTCAGCCCGTCGCCCCGGGCCGCCGCGGGGCCGCCTCTCCCGACGTCACCTGCGGCGTCGTGCGAGGTGACCGGCGCGACAACGGTTCCGTACAACCCGGGACCGGTCGTCCGTGTCGGCCTATACGCTCGAACTCCGAAATCGAACCCAGGCCCGGGAGCAGTCATGTACGGCCACGACGGGGCGCCACCCACCCGCAGCGCGGGAACCGTCATCACGTTGCGCGTGCTGTTCGCCGCCGCCGGGCTCCTGTCGTGCGGTCTGCTCGCCTGTGTTCCGCTGTTCCGGGTGGCGATCCAGCGGGGACGGTGGTTCGACTGGACGGCGGCCTGGGTGTCGCTTCCGGTGTCCATCGGCGCGCTCATGGTCGTCGGTACGGTGCCGGAGAGCGACAGCAGGGGCGATGTCGCGCTGACCGTGGCACTGATCCTCGGCGCCGGCAGCGTCGCGTACTACCTGGCCAGCGACATCCGCTTCCACAACGCGGCGCGGCGGCCCATCGGCTACGCGCCGTTCCCCATGCAGACCGCCCCCGGGCCGTACGGCCATCCGCAGCCCGCGCCGCCCGCCCCGCCGTACCCGGGCCTCCACATACCACAGCCGCAGCCGCGGCCTTCCGTACCGCAGGCGTACCCGCCGAACACGCCGATGCCCCAGCCCCCGCCGCAGCGGGCCACGCCCGCGCGGATCGACCAGGTGCGCGCCGAGCTCGACGAACTCAGTGACTATCTGCGCAGGCACGGGGACCGGCGCGACGGCGACCACGAGGGCGGACGGTGACCGCGGAGGCCGGACGCGTCGTCGCCGGGCGCTACGAACTGGCCACGCTCATCGGGCAGGGAGGCATGGGCCAGGTCTGGACGGCCTACGACCAGCGGCTCGACCGGCGCGTCGCGGTGAAGCTGCTGCGTCCCGACAAGGTCGTCGGCCAGGAGTCCGACGAACTGCGCCGCCGTTTCGCGCGCGAGTGCCGGGTGACCGCCCAGGTCGACCACCCCGGCCTGGTCACCGTGCACGACGCGGGCAGCGAGGGCGAGGAGCTGTTCCTCGTCATGCAGTACGTCGACGGCGCCGACCTCTCCGATCACCTCGCCGAACACGACCCCTACCCGTGGCAGTGGGCGGTCGCGGTCGCCGCGCAACTGTGCGCCGTACTGAGCGCCGTGCACTCCGTGCCGATCGTCCACCGCGACCTCAAGCCACGCAACGTGATGGTGAAGCAGGACGGCACGGTGACCGTCCTCGACCTCGGCGTCGCCTCCGTCATGGACACCGACACGACCCGCCTCACGCACACCGGCTCCCCCATCGGCTCGCCCGCCTACATGGCGCCCGAGCAGGCGATGGGCGGCGCGGTGGGCCCGTACACCGACCTGTACGCGCTCGGTGTGCTGATGCACGAACTCCTCAGCGGCGACGTGCCGTTCACGGGCTCGACGGCCCTCGGCGTACTGCACCGGCACCTGTACGAGCCTCCGCTGCCCGTACGCCGGCTGCGCCCCGAGATCCCGGAGGCGCTGGAGAACCTGGTCCTGCGCCTGCTCGCGAAGGACCCGCAGCATCGGCCCGCCTCCGCACAGGAGGTGTACGAGCACCTGGTGCCGCTCCTGCCCGCGCGCGGAACCCCCACCGGGGCACCGCTCGACCCCACCCGCCCCTTCCTGCGCCCGCACGCCCCCTGGCCGGACCGGGCGCGCACGCCCGCACCCCGGCCCGCCCCCGTGGCGCGGGCGGCCGGGAAGACCGATGTCGCCGGCGCCGTCGACGAGGTGAAGCGCCTTCTGGGCGAGGGCCGCATCACCCAGGCCGTCGACGTCCTCGGCGCGATCCTGCCCACCGCCGCACAGCAGCACGGCGAGCACTCCCCGGTCGTACGCACCCTGCGCAAGCAGTACGCGGCCACGCTCATGGACGACGGCCAGTACCGGCGCGCGCTGCCCGAACTGCGCCGCCTCGCCGACGAGCGCGCCGCCGAGGCCGGCCCGGCCGACCCCCAGTCCCTGCGCTACCGCTACGAAGCCGCCCAGTGCCTGGAGCAGTCGGGCGACCCGGCGGCGGCGCTCGCCGAGTACCGCGCGCTGCTGCCGTACTACGAGAACCAGTACGCGGCCGACGACCCGGAACTCGCCTTCGACGTCCGCCGCCGCATCGGTCACCTGCTGCTGGCGCTCGGCGACCGCGCCGCCGCCCACGACACACTGGCCCGGCTGCTGCACGACGTGGAGCGGCTGTACGGCCCCGGACACCCGCTCGCGGTCGAGATCCGGCGGGCCTTGCAATGGCTGGGTCAGGTACGCGGCTAGGACCGGTCCTGGTTTTTGTACGTGGTCAACAGCAAGGAGACCATCGGCGGCGTCACGATCACCGTGGACCGCGACGACTGGGACGCGCCGGTCGCCATCACCGGCTGACGCGCGGACGGCCGCGGGAGGGGACGGACACGGCCGGCCGGTGATCCGACCGGCCGGCCGTGGTCACTCGTACGGGCGGACCGCAGCCGTTCCGCGGGGCGGGGAACCGTCGGCGGTGCCTGAAGTCGTCGTGAATCGTTGGTCGAATGGCTGGCCGAGAGGCGGGCCACTGCCTACCATCGATCACCGCAAGACTTTGTGCACCGTCGCACAATCTCCTCGGGAGGCTTCCTTGCACCGCCGCCGTCGCACCGCGCTCGTCCTCTCCGCCGCGATCATCGCCGCGGCCCCTCTGCTCACCGGGTGCGGCAGCGATGCCCATCCGGGCGCGGCGGCCGTCGTCGGAGACAGCCGGATCACCGTCGCGCAGCTGGAGGGCCGGGTCGACGAGGTGCGCTCGGCGCAGCGGGCCGCCAGCAAGGACGACGCCCAGTACGCGCAGGTCGTCGCGAGCACCGGCACCCTCACCCGCGACACCCTGCACAGCATGGTCCTGGACCGGGTGCTGGACCGGGCGGCCAGGAACGCCGGCGTGGAGGTCACCCGCAAGGACTCGCAGCAGATGCGGTCGGCGCTCGAACAGCAGGCGGGCGGCTCGAAGGCGCTGGAGACGGCCTGGCTGTCGAACTACGGCGTGGCGCCCAAGCGCCTCGACGACAGCCTGCGCACCGAGATCGAGGCCCGCAAGCTCGCCGCCGCACTCGGCGTCGACATGAACACCACCGACGGCAAGGCGGCCTTCTGGAAGGCGATGTCCGCCGCCTCGAAGCAGCTCCATGTCGACCTGAACCCGCGCTACGGCACCTGGGACGTCCAGAAGAGCAGCCGCGTCGACGCGAAGACGCCGTGGGTGCGTGAGGTCTCCGCGGCGGCGGCCCAGCAGCCCGCGTAACCCGTCGCCGCGGGTCGGCAGGGCGTCGGCGGACCGGCGGCGGATCTGCGGATCGGCTGCGCCGCCGGGGCCTGTGGACACCTGTGTCCCCGGGGTCTGTGGACAACTCCGGGGGTGTCGGCGGCGTGGGTTACGTTCGAGGGGTGAACGCAATCAGTGAACCGACGGGGGCCGCTCAGGGCGGCGAGCGGACCGCGGCCGATGTGACCGCCGAGGGTACGAGCGCCGACGGCCCCGGCCGCATCGTCCTGCTCACCACCAGCCACCGCGTGGCGCCCGGCCTGCTGTCCTGGCCGGCCTGGCAGGCGCTGCACGGCGCGGACCGGGTGCTGTGCTCGGACGGCGCGCACCCGCAGGTGCCGTATCTGCGCGAGGCGGGCATCGGGGTCGACGAGGAGTCACCGACCGCGCAGGAACTGGTCGACGCGTGCGCCGGCGGCCGCTCGGTGGTCGTCGTCGCCACCGGCGAGGGCGAACCCCGGCTCACCGACGGTCTGGCCCGCCTGGCGGGCTCCGGCCGCATACGGATGCCGGACCTGGAACTGCTGCCCGCCTCGTACGACCTGCCGGGCGCGCGTCTGCTCGACCTCGTCCAGGTGATGGACCGCATCCGCGCCGAGTGCCCCTGGTCGTCCCGGCAGACGCACGAGGGCCTGGCGAAGTACGGCCTGGAGGAGTCGTACGAGCTCGTCGAGGCCATCGAGGAGGGCGACCGGGACGAGCTGCGGGAGGAGCTCGGCGACGTCCTGCTCCAGGTCGTCTTCCACTCCCGGATCGCCGAGGACGACACGGAGGCTCCGTTCTCGATCGACGACGTGGCCGGCGGGATCGTCGCCAAGCTGATCCACCGGCACCCGCATGTCTTCGGCGACGAGACGGCCACGACGCCCGAGGAGGTCAAGGAGCACTGGCTGCGCACCAAGGCCGAGGAGAAGCGGCGCACCTCCGTCACCGAGGGTGTCCCGCTCGGCCAGCCGGGCCTGGCCCTGTCGGCCAAGCTGTCGTCCCGGGCGCGCACGGCGGGACTCGACGTTCCGCTGCCCGCGGGCGAGGGCGTGGGATACGAACTGCTGGCGATGGCCGTCCGTGCCGAGGCCGAGGGCGTCGACCCCGAGGCGGCGCTGCGGGCGGCGGCGCGCACGTACCGGGACGCGATCCGCGGGGCGGAGGAAAACGGCGGGGCGGGCTGACCGGGCCCGGGTCGGTCCGGGGGAGTTCCGGGGTGAGGTCGGTCTGTCCAGGTCACGGTCCTAGGTGAGGTCCGGGGTGAGGTCGGTCGTTCCGGGGCGCGGTCCGGGGTGAGGTCCCTCGTTCCCGGTCACGGTCCCGGGGTGCGGCCCGCCGGGTTGTGCCAGGCCGGCGGGGGGCGGTCGAGAAGCCACTGGGCCGCGCCCACCGGGCGGGGACGGCTCTCCCCGGTCGGCGGCAGCGGGTCGTGGAAGACCCGGTCGGCCGGTGTTCCGAGAGCGGAGAGCGCGTCGCGGGTCTCTTCGACGAGATCGGGCGGACCGGCGGCATAGACGTCGTGCCGGGTCCAGCCGGCCCGGTTGCCCAGCGCGGTGAGCAGCCGTTCGGTCGCCTGGATCTTGGGGCGGCCGGGCGCGGGGGTGATGTAGGTGACGGCGAGCCGGGGGAGCGCGGCCCGCAGGCGTTCGACGGCCGGCCGGTCGTAGAGGTGCGCGATGTCGCGGGCCACGAGGAACAGACGGGCCTCGTGGGCGGGGTCGAGCTGTTCCAGCAGGGCCTTCACCGGTGCCCAGCCCGTGCCGGCCGCGATGAGGGTGAGGGGCCGGTCGGGGGGCGTCCGCAGGGTGAGGCCGCCGCCGGGCGGGCCCAGCCGCAGTACGTCGCCCACCCGGGTCCGCCGGACGAGAGCGGTGGAGAGCGTGCCGCCCTCGACGCGGCTGACGTGCAGGTCGACGGTGCGGTCGGCGCGCGGCGCGTTGGCGAGGGAGTAGGGCCGCCAGACCCGAGGCAGATGGGGCACGCAGACACTGACGTACTGACCGGGGGAGTAGGTGAGCCGTTGCCGTGGCCGCAGGGTGAGGACGGCGAGGTTGTCGCCGTGCCGGGTGCGGGAGACGACCTCGGCGTCCCACCAGAGCGGCTCGCCGTGGTGCCGGGCCTCTCCGGCGCCCTCCAGCATGCACCGGGCGATCACCCCGTACGCGGCGGTCCAGGCCTTCTCGGTCTCGGCGCTCCAGGACGAGCCCGCGACGACCGCGAACGCGGCGATCAGACTCTCCCCCACGGCCGCGTAGTGCCCGGGCCGGGTCAGGTACTTGCGGTGGTCGCGGCCCAGACTCCGTAAGTACCGGGGCAGGTCCGGATCCTCCAGCCTGTCCATGACGAAGGTGAGCGCCGCGAAGAGCCGGTCCCGCTGCCGTTCCATGTCCCGGGCGAGGTCCGCCGGGAACAGCGCGCGGAGCTCCGGGTTGTGGCGGAAGAGGTGCGAGTAGAAGTACTTGACCGCGAACTCGGCCCGTCGTTCCACGACCGCGAAGCTGGATCTGAGTATTTCGGGGTCCACGGCAGGAAAGTAGGAACGTGCCGGGCGTCGAGGTCAAACAGCCGGCCATGTCGGGACGGTCTGGGGCGAACCGGGCGGGTGACGCTCGGGCCGCAGCCGCGCGCGACGGGTGGCGCCCGATCGCCGGGCGGCCGGGGGACGCCGCGCCCTGCGGATACGGTCGAGGAGTGACCGAGTACGAAGCCTCCGCCAGCGCCGCCCCCGAACTCTTCACCTGGGAGTTCGCCACCGACCCCTACCCGGCGTACGCCTGGCTCAGGGAGAACGCGCCCGTGCACCGCACGCGGCTGCCCAGCGGGGTGGAGGCCTGGCTCGTCACGCGGTACGCCGACGCCAGGCAGACGCTCGCCGACCAGCGGCTGTCCAAGAATCCCGCGCATCACGACGAGCCCGCGCACGCGAAGGGCCGGACCGGGATTCCCGGGGAGCGCAAGGCCGAGCTCATGACGCATCTGCTGAACATCGACCCGCCGGACCACACCCGGCTGCGGCGGCTCGTCAGCAAGGCGTTCACGCCGCGGCGCGTGGCCGAATTCGCCCCGCGGGTGCAGGAGCTGACGGATCAGCTCATCGCCGGGTTCGCGGCCAGGGGTTCCGCGGACCTCATCCACGAGTTCGCCTTCCCGCTCCCCATCTACGCCATCTGCGACCTGCTCGGCGTCCCGCGCGAGGACCAGGACGACTTCCGGGACTGGGCGGGCATGATGATCCGGCACGGCGGCGGGCCCAGAGGCGGGGTCGCCCGGTCCGTGAAGAAGATGCGCGGGTATCTCGCCGAGCTCATCCACCGCAAGCGCGAGGCGCTGACCGCGGAGCCCGCACCGGGCGAGGACCTCATCTCCGGGCTCATCCGCGCCTCCGACCAGGGTGAGCACCTCACCGAGAACGAGGCCGCCGCCATGGCCTTCATCCTGCTCTTCGCCGGGTTCGAGACCACGGTCAATCTCATCGGGAACGGGATGCACGCCCTGCTCACCCACCCCGGGCAGCGGGCGCGCCTCCAGGCCTCCCTCGCGGCCGGGGAGAGCGGGCTGCTCGAGACGGGTGTCGAGGAACTCCTGCGCTACGACGGGCCCGTGGAACTGGCCACCTGGCGGTTCGCGACCGAGGCCGTGCGGATCGGCGGGCAGGACATCGCGGCCGGCGACCCCGTGCTCGTGGTGCTCGCGGCCGCGGACCGCGACCCCGAACGTTTCGAACAGCCGGACACGCTCGATCTCGCGCGACGTGACCTTCAGCACTTGGGCTACGGCCACGGCATCCACTACTGCCTGGGCGCGCCGCTCGCCCGGCTGGAGGGGCAGACCGCGCTCGGCACGCTCCTCGGCCGCCTGCCCGACATCCAACTCGCCGGAGAATCGACGGATTTGCGCTGGCGTGGAGGTCTCATTATGCGTGGATTGCGCACGCTTCCTGTGGAGTTCACCCCGGTCAAATAGGCCTGGACCAGCCCATCGGCGACCCTTCGGCATCCCTGCTGAAGGGGTTCTTCCGCATACCGGAAAGGGCCCCTTGCGGCTAGCGGAACATGACGCTCCATCAAATCTGTGATCTTCGCGTGATCTGTACTGCATCGACTTGTAACCAGCGTTCGAGTGCGACTACCTTCACCCATCAACGCGGCGCCTGCGCTTCTTGGTTCACAGGGGCCGCGGTACTCCCTGCTGTCACTCGAAAGGCTTTCGTATGCTCTCCGGGAACGGCCGTCACCGTCGCCCTCGTCAGGCCCCTGCACTCATGGTCGCCGCAGGGGTGACCGGATCGGCGATCGTCATCCCGCTGCTCGCCGCGGCGAGCGCGAGCGCGGCCGACGGGAACACCTGGGACCGGGTGGCGCAGTGTGAGAGCGGTGGCGCGTGGAGCGCCGACCAGAGCAACGGGTACTACGGCGGCCTCCAGCTCGACCAGGAGAACTGGGAGGCGCACGGCGGCCTCGACTACGCCCCGAGGGCCGACCAGGCCAGCCGCTCGCAGCAGATAGCCGTCGCCGAGAAGGTGCTCGCCGACAAGGGCCTCGCGGCCTGGCCGACCTGTGGGCCGCTCTCGGGTCTCAGCAAGGACGCGGCCGGCGTCAGCGTCGACACGGGCGTGGCCGGCGATGCCTCGAACGGCGAGGACGAGTCCGGTTCGTACGTCTCGTCCGGACTGGCGACTTCGCCCAGTACGTCACCTTCAGGTGATTCTTCCGCTTCGTCTGATTCGGATGACTCCTCGGACGCGGCCGGCAGCACCGCGGAGCCCAGCGCCTCGCAGAGCTCCGACGGCTCGGACGCGGCGACCGGCAAGGGTGGCAAATCGGCCAAGTCCGGTCAGAAGCATGCTTCTTCGAGCCCCTCCGACACCCCGAGCACCGGCACCGGGCGGCACCGCGGCGGGGATGCCGCGGAGAGCGCGACCGGCGGCAGCGCCGACAGCACCGCCGGGCGGCATGCCGCGAGCGCCTCGAGCGACACCGCGTACGTCGCGGACGTCACGGACGTCATCGGCAACCTCTGGAAGGTTTCCGGCGGGCTGGACCTCGGAGGCGGATGGGCCGACCTGCCCACCGCCGACGCGACTGCGACCGACAGCGCTCCCGGCCTCGTCGCACCTGGTCAGAGCATCGCGGACACTGCCGAAACGGTGCAAAACTAGCGGGAGTTCGCGTCCTGGTTCGCTGGGGAATGTCCCATTTGATGCAAGTGAGACATGGGTCTCAGAAGCCCTGATCGTCTTTGAATTTCCGCCGATCGACTGCTTACGGTCGTGACTGCTCGCCACAGCGGGCCCCGACGGTCGCAACGCCGAATCCTGCCAGCGGCCGTACGGGAACAGTCGTCGCGTCATGCGCCGTAGGCAGGAGCGGGGGACCCAAGGTAAGTGCCGGGCCCGGGAGTTGAGAGACATCCGGGAACGGCTTGGGGTGAAGCCGCGCGTCGGACGTCCTGGAGACAGGACCGAAGGCAGCGCGGCCGGGCAACTCAACCGGCCCGAACCCGACAGCTCACCTCGCAGGCGTCGGTGAGGGGATCTCTCCATGCTGTTCTCCAGCAAGGGCAAGCACCGCCGCCCGAACAAGGCCACCCGCGTCGCCACGCTCGCCGGTGTCACCGGTGTCGCCATCGCCGCTCCGCTGATGGCGGCCGGCAGCGCCTCCGCCGCCACCGCCTCCGAGTGGGACGCCGTCGCCCAGTGCGAGGCCGGCGGCAACTGGTCGATCAACACCGGCAACGGCTACTACGGCGGACTCCAGTTCTCGTCCTCCACCTGGGCCGCGTACGGCGGCACCGCCTACGCCTCGACCGCCGACCAGGCGTCGAAGTCGCAGCAGATCACCATCGGCGAGAAGGTCCTCGCCGCGCAGGGCAAGGGCGCCTGGCCGTCCTGCGGTGTCGGCCTGTCCGGCACCACCTACGGCGGCGGCTCGGCCCCGGCGGCCCCGGCGGCCCCGTCCACCTCCTCCTCCTCGAGCGCCTCGCAGAGCGCCCCGGCCACCCGTTCGACGGAGCAGCCCGCCTCGCGTTCCGCGGAGCGCCCCGCCGTCCAGAAGACCGTCACCACCCCGACCGGCAAGAAGGTCAAGAAGGGTGACGGCGAGTACGAGGTCGTCAAGGGCGACACCCTCAGCTCGATCGCCGAGAAGAAGCACGTCAAGGGCGGCTGGCAGAAGCTGTTCAAGCTGAACAAGGACATCGTCGCCGACGCCGACTTCATCTACCCGGGCCAGCAGCTGCACCTGCGCTGAGTACCGCGGCGCGCCGGTGCCGTGTGGTCGCCTTCGGCGGAGGGCGGCCATCTCCCGGGCGGCGCGCGGGTGCCTTCCGGGCCGGATTCCGGCCCGACGACAGTTCCCCTCCCGAACCGGGCCTTTTTGGGAAAGGCCCGGTGAGGGTCCCCGTTCCCACGGGCTCCCCGCTCCGGTGCGTGTTCCCCCGCACGCGCCGGAGCGGGGTTTTTCATTTCTTTTTTTGTTCCGTTCAGGAACAATATGTACGCTCAGTTCCGCTCAAGGGGTGGTCGATCGGCTGGCCGATCCCCGTGGGCCGGTTAGGCTCATCCCGCAGGGCTGCCAAGTCCTGCGTACCCGTGTCACATCCCATAAAGGAGATGCTCGTGCCGTCCATCGACGTCGTCGTAGCCCGGGAAATCCTGGACTCCCGAGGCAACCCCACGGTCGAGGTCGAGGTCGGCCTCGACGACGGCAGCACGGGTCGTGCCGCCGTTCCGTCCGGCGCCTCCACCGGAGCCTTCGAGGCCATCGAGCTTCGCGACGGTGACCCCAACCGCTACCACGGCAAGGGTGTCGAGAAGGCCGTCCTCGCCGTCATCGAGCAGATCGGCCCGGAGCTCGTCGGCTACGACGCCACCGAGCAGCGCCTGATCGACCAGGCCATGTTCGACCTGGACGCCACCGACAACAAGGGCTCGCTCGGCGCCAACGCCATCCTCGGCGTCTCGCTCGCCGTCGCGCACGCCGCCTCCGAGGCGTCCGACCTGCCGCTCTTCCGCTACCTGGGCGGCCCGAACGCGCACCTGCTGCCCGTTCCGATGATGAACATCCTGAACGGCGGGTCGCACGCCGACTCCAACGTGGACATCCAGGAGTTCATGATCGCCCCGATCGGCGCGGAGTCCTTCTCCGAGGCCCTGCGCTGGGGCGCTGAGGTCTACCACACCCTCAAGAAGGTGCTGAAGACCAAGGGCCTGTCCACCGGCCTCGGCGACGAGGGCGGCTTCGCCCCGAACCTGGAGTCGAACCGCGCCGCCCTCGACCTCATCCTCGAGGCCATCAAGGAGGCCGGCTACACCCCCGGCGAGCAGATCGCCCTCGCCCTCGACGTCGCCGCCTCCGAGTTCTACAAGGACGGCGTCTACACCTTCGAGGGCAAGGAGCGCTCCGCCGCCGAGATGACCGAGTACTACGCCGAGCTCGTCGCGGCGTACCCGCTCGTCTCCATCGAGGACCCGCTGTTCGAGGACGACTGGGCCGGCTGGAAGATCATCACCGACCAGCTGGGCGACAAGGTCCAGATCGTCGGCGACGACCTCTTCGTCACCAACCCGGAGCGCCTGGCCCGCGGCATCGAGGAGGGCTCCGCCAACGCCCTGCTCGTCAAGGTCAACCAGATCGGCTCGCTGACCGAGACCCTGGACGCCGTCGAGCTGGCCCAGCGCAACGGCTTCAAGTGCATGATGTCCCACCGCTCCGGCGAGACCGAGGACGTCACCATCGCCGACCTCGCGGTCGCCGTGAACTGCGGTCAGATCAAGACCGGTGCCCCGGCCCGCTCGGACCGTGTCGCCAAGTACAACCAGCTCCTGCGCATCGAGGAGATCCTCGACGACGCCGCGGTCTACGCCGGCCGCAGCGCCTTCCCGCGCTTCAAGGGCTGAGCCCTCGCCCTCGCACGGCTGCGAGGCCTGAGCCCTCGCACGGCTCAGGCAGCGTCCTTCGTACGTCCCCGTACCCGGTCCCGTACCGTGTGCGGGGACGTACGCACGTGACGGGCCCGCGCGGCGGGCCGGTAGTGGGGAGGCGGGACTCATGGCCGTGAAGGACCGGGACCGGTTCTCCACCTCGACCAGGCTGAAGCTGCTCGGCGAGCAGACGGCGGCCAGGGTGTACCGCTCCCAGACCAAGCGGCAGGCGCGCCGCTCCCGGCTGACCGGCCGGGCCGCGCTGCTCGCCATGGTCCTGTGCTCCCTGATCGTCGCCCTCGCCTACCCGATGCGGCAGTACGTCTCCCAGCGCGCCCAGATCGGCGACGTGGAGCGGCAGCGGGAGCAGGCCCGGCAGCGGGTCGAGCAGCTGCGCGACCTCAAGGCGCGCTGGCAGGACGACGCGTACGCCAAGCAGCAGATCCGGCAGCGGCTGCACTATGTGATGCCGGGCGAGACCGGGTACGTCGTGATCGACCCGGACGCCGCGAAGCAGTCCCGTGCCGAGCGGGGCGCCGCCGACCGCCCCTGGTACACCAATGTGTGGGACGGCGTGGACAAATCCGACGCCGCCGACCGCTGACGCCCCATGAACTGACCAGAAAGACACGTGACTCACGGCATGGAAACGCCACCGCCCACCACCCCGCGCACCGAGCCCACCGACGCCGACGTCGAGGCCTTCAAGCAGCAGCTCGGACGGCCGCCGCGCGGGCTGCGCGCGATCGTGCACCGCTGCCCCTGCGGCCAGCCGGACGTGGTGGAGACGGCGCCCCGCCTCCCCGACGGGACGCCGTTCCCGACCACGTACTACCTGACGTGCCCGCGGGCCGCGTCCGCGATCGGGACGCTGGAGGCCAACGGCGTCATGAAGGAGATGACCGAACGGCTGGCCACCGACCCCGAGCTGGCCGCGGCCTACCGCGCCGCCCACGAGGACTACATCGCGCGCCGTGACGCCATCGAGGTCCTGGAGGGCTTCCCGAGCGCGGGCGGCATGCCGGACCGGGTGAAGTGCCTGCACGTCCTGGTGGCGCACTCGCTGGCCGCCGGGCCGGGCGTCAACCCGCTCGGCGACGAGGCCATCGCGATGCTGCCCGAGTGGTGGCGCAAGGGCGCGTGTGTCACCCAGGCCGGACCGCCGGCCGGTGACGGGCCGAAGACGGAGGGCTCCGCCGAGCCCACCGGTTCCGCGGGGGACGCCGGTTCCGCCGCGTCCGCCGAGGACGGCCGGTGACCCGCGTCGCCGCCGTCGACTGCGGTACGAACTCCATCCGGCTCCTGGTGGCCGACGCGGACCCGCGGACGGGCGAACTCGCCGACCTGGACCGGCGGATGACCATCGTCCGGCTGGGCCAGGGCGTCGACCGCACCGGCCGGCTCGCCCCCGAGGCGCTGGAGCGGACCTTCGCCGCCTGCCGTGAGTACGCGGCGGCCATCAAGGAGCACGGCGCCGAGCGGCTCCGCTTCGTCGCCACCTCCGCCTCCCGGGACGCCGAGAACCGGGACGAGTTCGTGCGCGGGGTGCTGGACATCCTCGGCGTCGAGCCGGAGGTCATCAGCGGGGACCAGGAGGCCGAGTTCTCCTTCACCGGCGCGACCAAGGAGCTGGCCGGGCGCGACGACCTCGCCACGCCCTACCTGGTCGTGGACATCGGCGGCGGCTCGACCGAGTTCGTCGTCGGCGCCGACCACGTGCGCGCGGCACGCTCCGTGGACATCGGCTGCGTACGGATGACGGAACGTCACCTCGTGCACGACGGTGCCGTGACCGATCCGCCCACCGCCGAGCAGGTCGCGGCCATGCGCGCCGACATCGAGGCCGCCCTCGACCTCGCCGAGGAGACGGTCCCGCTGCGCGAGGCGCGCACCCTGGTGGGTCTGGCCGGCTCGGTCACCACGATCGCCGCGATCGCGCTGGACCTCGACGAGTACGACTCCGAGCGGATCCACCACTCCCGGGTCTCCGTCGGACGCGTCCGCGAGATCAGCGAGTGGCTGCTGCGCTCCACGCACGCCGAGCGCGCCGCCGTTCCCTCGATGCACCCGGGCCGGGTGGACGTGATCGGCGCCGGCGCCCTCGTCCTGCTCTCGATCATGGAGCGGACCGGGGCCGAGGAGGTCGTGGTCAGCGAGCACGACATCCTCGACGGCATCGCCTTCAAGGTGGCCGAGGACGCCGAAGCCGGCAGGCCGGGCGACCGACGCGCGTGACGCGTCCAGAACGGGCGTGAGACGGCCCCGGCCCCTTTTCCGGGGGCCGGGGCCGTCGTGTCCTCCAGCGGCGGCACAGGGATTCCGGACGCCTTGTCCGGCAGTGCCGCGCCGGTTGTCAGGCGGTGCCGCGGGGCGTGGCACCGGTCTCCTTTGCTACTGATCGGTAGCCTCTGCTGAGCGGCTCGGATAACGTATGAGCGTGCCCGCGGGGGTCCTGGAACCCCTCCGGAGAGTCCCCGCCGAGAAAGTTCGTGAAGTTCTTCACAAGGAAAAAGGCACTGCTGGGCGACAAGAGGGCCACTTGGGCCCTTTCGCGGGGCCGGACCGGTCCGGCAGCATGGTCGGTGAAGCGTTGCGACAGCGTTTCCGGGCGGTGAAACACGGGTGTGGTCTGCTGGGCCGAACAGGTTGGGCCGCAGCTCACGCGGTGTTGACAACGGTACGAACCGTACGGCGGTCCGCCCCTGCCGCCATGACCTCGATCACGGGGGCGGCGGAGTGTAGCAGAGCCCCTGCCCAAGCTTGTGAAGGGGCGCACGAGCGACCCCCCGGAAGCAGGTGGATACTCGATGGCATGAGCACCACGGAGCGTCCCAGGATCCTCGTAGTAGGCGGTGGGTACGTAGGCCTGTACGCAGCTCGGCGCATCCTCAAGCAGATGCGCTACGGAGAGGCGACCGTCACGGTCGTCGACCCCCGGTCGTACATGACCTACCAGCCCTTCCTCCCCGAAGCAGCCGCCGGCAGCATCTCCCCGCGGCACGTCGTCGTCCCGCTGCGGCGTGTACTTCCCAAGGCGGAGGTCCTCACCGGCCGGGTCACCACCATCGACCAGGACCGCAAGGTCGCCACGGTCGCCCCGCTCGTGGGCGAGGCGTACGAGCTGCCTTTCGACTACCTCGTCATCGCGATGGGCGCGGTCTCCCGCACCTTCCCGATCCCCGGCCTCGCCGAACAGGGCATCGGCATGAAGGGCATCGAGGAGGCCATCGGCCTGCGCAACCACGTCCTCGAGCAGCTCGACAAGGCCGACTCCACCACGGACGAGGACGTCCGCCGCAGGGCGCTGACCTTCGTCTTCGTGGGTGGCGGCTTCGCCGGCGCCGAGACCATCGGTGAAGTCGAGGACATGGCCCGCGACGCGGCCAAGTACTACAGCAGCGTGTCCCGCGAGGACATGCGCTTCATCCTCGTCGACGCCGCGGACAAGATCCTTCCCGAGGTCGGCCCCAAGCTCGGCCAGTACGGCAAGGAGCACCTGGAGAGCCGCGGTGTGGAGATCTACCTCTCCACCTCGATGGACTCCTGCGTCGACGGCCACGTCGTGCTGAAGAACGGCCTCGAGGTCGACTCCAACACGATCGTCTGGACGGCCGGCGTCAAGCCGAACCCCGTTCTCTCCCGCTTCGGTCTGCCGCTCGGCCCGCGTGGCCACGTGGACACCCAGACCACCCTCCAGGTGCAGGGCACGGACTACGTCTGGGCCGCGGGCGACAACGCCCAGGTGCCGGACGTCGCCGCCCGCAAGGCCGGTGTCGAGAACGCCTGGTGCCCGCCGAACGCGCAGCACGCGCTGCGTCAGGCCAAGATCCTCGGCGACAACGTGATCTCCGGTATGCGGGGCTTCCCGCAGAAGGAGTACGCGCACGCCAACAAGGGCGCCGTGGCCGGTCTCGGTCTGCACAAGGGCGTCGCGATGATCGTCATGGGCAAGATGAAGATCAAGCTCAAGGGCCGTCTCGCCTGGTACATGCACCGCGGCTACCACGGTCTCGCCATGCCGACCTGGAACCGCAAGATCCGCGTCTTCGCGGACTGGACGCTCGCGATGTTCCTCAAGCGCGAGGTCGTCTCCCTGGGCGCCATGGAGACTCCGCGCGAGGAGTTCTACGAGGCCGCCAAGCCGGCTCCGGCCGCGCCGGCGCCCGCCGTCAAGACCGAGGAGAAGGCCAAGGCCTCCTGACCCTCCGGTCACCGAACGCCCCGAAGGGGCCGCCCGCCATCCGTGGTGCGGGCGGCCCCTTCGGCGTTCCCCGGCCCCCGCGGCGCGTTCCCCGGTCCCTGCGGCGTTCAAAGTGTGGTGCGTGCACGCATTTTGCGAATCTGTGTCGTGGAAGCGGGACTGCCCGCTGACGGGGTAGATGTTTACGTGGTGTCGGAGCGTTCGGGAGTGTTGTCTCGGAGGTGTACGCCATGCAGGACGCCGCGCCGCGTCTCAAAGGCCTTGTCGAACAGTTGCTGGGAACCCCGCTCCCGTTGCGCGTGCGCGCCTGGGACGGTTCGGAAGCGGGTCCGCCCGCGGCTCCGGCGCTCGTCGTCCGCAACCGGCGGGCCCTGCGGCGACTGCTGTGGAAGCCGGGCGAGTTGGGACTCGCCCGCGCCTGGGTCTCGGGTGACCTCGGCGTCGAGGGGGACCTGTACACCGCCCTGGACCTGATCTCCGGGCTCGTGTGGGAGCGCCCCGAGGACGCGCGCGGGCTCGGGGCGGCGCTGCGCGACCCCGAGGTACGCGCCGCGGCCCGCGGGCTGGTGAGGATGGCCGGGCTGCCGCTGCCGCCCGCCCCGCCCCCGGAGGAGGTACGCCGGCGCCGCCACCTGCACACCAGGCGCAGCGACCGGAGCGCCATCAGCCACCACTACGACGTCGGCAACGACTTCTACGAGATCGTCCTCGGCTCGTCCATGGTCTACTCGTGCGCCTACTGGGAGGAGGGCGGCACCCTGGAGGAGGCGCAGCGCGACAAGCTCGAACTCGTCGCCCGCAAGCTGGCTCTGAAGCCCGGTCAGCGACTCCTCGACGTCGGCTGCGGCTGGGGCTCGATGGCCGTGCACGCCGCCCGCGACCACGGCGTGCGGGTGGTCGGGGTGACGCTGTCGCAGGAACAGGCCGCGTACGCCCGTAAACGGGTCGCGGAAGAGGGTCTGACCGACCGGGTGGAGATCAGGGTTCAGGACTACCGGGACGTCACCGACGGGCCCTACGACGCGATCTCCTCCATCGGCATGGCCGAACACGTCGGCGCCGAGCGCTACCTGGAGTACGCCGAGGTGCTCGGCGGCCTCCTCGTCCCCGGCGGGCGACTTCTCAACCACCAGATCGCCCGTCGTCCGCAGCGCGACGAATCGTCGTACGCCGTCGACCCGTTCATCGACGCCTATGTGTTCCCCGACGGCGAACTCGCGCCCGTCGGGACGACCGTGACCCAGCTCGAACGGGCCGGGTTCGAGGTGCGTGACGTCGAGGCCCTGCGCGAGCACTACGCGCTCACGCTGCGCCGCTGGGTCGCCAATCTGGAGGCCGGGTGGTCCCGTGCCGTCCGGCTCACCGGTGTCGGCCGGGCCCGTGTCTGGCGCCTGTACATGGCGGCCAGCGCGGTCGCCTTCGAACGCAACCAGATCGGCGTCAACCAGGTCCTGGCGGTGAAGACCCGGGGCGGGGCGGGCCCGTCCGGGATGCCGCTGCGGGCGAGGACCTGGAACTGACGCGCGGAGCAGCGGCGCGACGCGGGGGAGGGGGCCCGATCCGGACGGATCGGGCCCCCTCCCCCTGTTTTTCCGGGGCCGTCGCGCCGGCCCGTTCGCCGTGCGCGGCTACTCCGACTTGATCGCCGTCAGCATGTTCAGACGGGCCGCCCGGCGGGCCGGCCAGAGCGCCGCCAGGACGCCGACCGTGGCCGCGAGCAGGAGGAAGACCGCCATCCGGCCCCAGGGCAGGACCAGTTCGTACGTCGACATCCTGCTGCCCAGCAACTGGCCGGCCGCCCAGCCGAAGAACACGCCGAGACCGATGCCGAGGACGCCGCCGAAGAGCGAGATGACCAGGGACTCCAGACGGACCATCCGCTTGATGCCCTTGCGGTCCAGGCCGATCGCGCGGAGCATCCCGATCTCCTGGGAGCGCTCGAAGACCGACATCGCGAGGGTGTTGACGACACCGAGGACGGCGACGATCACCGCCATCGCCAGCAGGCCGTAGAGCATGTTCAGCATCAGTGTGAACATCTGCGCGATGTCGTCGGAGAGGTCCTTCTTGTCCTGGACCTTGACCGCGGGGTTGTCGCCGAGGGCCTTCTCCAGCCGGTCCTTGACCGCGGCGGAGGCGCCGCCCGCCGTCTTCACCATGACCTGCATGTCGGAGGCGCCGCGCTGGTGCGGGGAGAGCGTGGCGTTGTCGAGGATGATGCCCCGGATCATCTCGTTGGCCTCGTACACCCCGGCGACGGTCAGGCTCTCCTTCGCGCCGTCCTCGTAGGAGACCTGGAAGCGGGAACCGGCCTTCCAGCCGTGGGACCCGGCCGTGTCCGAGTCGACCACGACCCCGGTGCCGCCGACCTCGAAGGAGCCGTCGGTGACGTCGAGATCGGTGAGCTTGCCGATGGCCGCGCCGTTGACGCCGGTCAGGAACTCCGTCCGCCGGTCGATGCGGGAGGGCGCGTTGCGCAGCGGGCTGGTGTCGGTGACGCCGTCGACCGCGGCGAGCTTCTTCCCGATGTCCGGGGAGAGGGAGTTGCCGTTCGCCATCGACACGACGTAGTCCGCCCTGATCGCCGAACTGGCCATCTTGTCGATCGACTTCTGCAGGCTGCCCGCCATCACCGTCATGCCGGTGATCAGCGTGAGACCGATCATCAGCGCCGAGGCGGTGGCGGCCGTACGGCGCGGATTGCGCACGGAGTTCTGCCGGGCCAGCTTGCCGGAGATCCCGAAGACCCGCAGGACCGGGGCCGCCGCGGCGATCAGCGGGCGGGACAGCAGCGGGGTGAGGACGAAGACGCCGATGATGAGCAGCACCGCGCCGAGCCCCATCGGGGCCTGGCCGTCGGAGCCGTCCATCGTCGTGGCGTAGAGGACCACGGCGACACCCGCGGCGGCGAGCAGGGCGCCGATCGTGTTCCGCAGGACCAGGGACTTCGTCGTCGCCTTCGCGTGGACGCTGCTCATCGCGGCGACCGGCGGGATCTTCGCGGCGCGGCGGCCCGGGAGCCACGCGGCCAGCATCGTGATGAGGACGCCGACGAGCAGCGCCGTGGCGACGGTGCCGGGCGAGACGACCAGCGGGCCGTCCGGGACCGTGGCGCCGAGCGTGCCCATCAGGGAGCGCATCGCGGCGCCGATGCCGATGCCCGCGGCGAGCCCGCCGACGGCCGCCACCGCGCCGACCACGAAGGCCTCGATCAGCACCGACCGGGTGACCTGGCGGCGGGAGGCGCCGACGGCGCGCAGCAGCGCCAGCTCCTTGGTGCGCTGGGCGACCAGCATGGTGAAGGTGTTGGCGATGATGAACGTGCCGACGAACAGGGCGATCCCGGCGAAGACCAGCAGGCCCGTCTTCATGCCGCTCATCGCCGCGGAGATCTGCTCGGCCTGGTCGTCGGCGAGCTGCCGGCCGGTGACGGTGGAGGCGGTGTCCTTCGGTACGACGGCGTCGAGCGCCTCGCGCAGCGCACTCTGGCTGGTGCCCGGCGCGGCCTTCACGTCGATCTCGTCGTAGGTGCCGGCCGAGTGGAACAGCCGCTGCGCGGTCGCCGTGTCGAACAGGGCGAGGCTGCCGCCGGCGGCCACGTTGCCGTCGTCCGTGCGGAAGATGCCGGCCACGATGGGCTTGAGGACGGGGCCGTCGACCGAGAGGCGTACGGTGTCGCCGATCTTGTAGCCGGCCCGCCTCGCGGTCTCGGCGTCGATCGCGATCTCGCCGGTGCCGTGCGGTGCGTGCCCGGCCGTCAGGGGATAGCGGGGGTCGTTCTCGCTCCAGTAGTTGCCGCCCTGCGACTGGAAGCCGCCGCCGATGAGTTTGCCGTCCTTGCCGGCGATGGCGGTGAAGCCGTTGACGACACCGATCGCGGAGGCCGCTCCCGGTACTCCGGCCGCCTTGTCGAGCAGGGGCCGGGTCAGGTCGTGCCTCCGGCCGAGGGTGTCGTCCGTGTCCGCCGCGCTCTTGGGGCGGATGGCGACGTCGACCTGGTCGAAGCCCTTGGCGGAGCTCTTCTGGTAGGCGTCCGAGATGGTGTTGGTGAAGACCAGGGTCCCCGAGACGAAGGCGACGCCGAGCAGGACGGCGAGCACGGTCATCAGGAGCCTGGCCTTGTGCGCGAACACGTTGCGCAAGGCGGTACGGAGCATGGTCTGTCTCAGTCCAGGTGTACGAGGAGTGGGGGAGCGTCGGGAGGGCTCGGCCCGCGTCAGCTCGTGCGGTTCTTGCCGTCGGACTCGGGGGTCCGGGGGTTTCCCCCGGGAAGGTTCCGCATGAGGTCCAGGACCGAGTCCGCGGTCGGCTCGTACACCTCGTCGACGATCCGTCCGTCGGCGAGGAAGACGACGCGGTCCGCGTAGGCGGCGGCCACCGGGTCGTGCGTCACCATCACCACGGTCTGGCCGAGCTCGCGTACGGAGTTGCGCAGGAAGCCCAGGACCTCCGCGCCCGCGCGCGAGTCGAGGTTCCCGGTCGGCTCGTCGCCGAAGATGATCTCGGGGCGGGAGGCGAGGGCGCGGGCGACGGCGACGCGCTGCTGCTGGCCGCCGGAGAGCTGGGAGGGGCGGTGGCCCAGACGGTCGGCGAGGCCGATCATCTTGATGACGCTGTCCAGCCACTCCTTGTCGGGTTTGCGGCCCGCGATGTCCATCGGGAGGGTGATGTTCTCCAGGGCCGTCAGCGTCGGCAGCAGGTTGAACGCCTGGAAGATGAAGCCGATCTTGTCCCGGCGCAGCTTGGTGAGCTGCTTGTCCTTCAGGGAGCCGAGTTCGGTGCCGCCGATGCGCACCGAGCCGGAGGAGAAGGTGTCCAGTCCGGCCACGCAGTGCATCAGCGTGGACTTGCCCGACCCCGAGGGACCCATGATCGCGGTGAACTCGGCCTGCCGGAAGTCGACGGTGACCCGGTCGAGCGCGACCACCTGGGTCTCGCCCTGCCCGTAGACCTTCGACAGTTCCGTGGCGCGGGCTGCGACCGCGGTGCTTGTGCCGGCGAGGGGAGTGGTGGTCACGGAAGGGTGCTCCTGTCGGTACGACGACGTCGATGACGTTGCTGGGACGTGTTCCATCGTCCGTGCCGATCCGCGGGATGTAGTCACCCCCTGTTCCGGTTCCGGAGGCAGCCTGGGGTTGGACCTGGAGCGGTCGCGTCATACCTGGGGATGACGGAGCTCCCTGAGAGCGGTCCGGGGCGGGCCCGGGGGAGCGCTCGGCGCACGGTCGCGCGCCCGGCGGCCGGCCCGGGACCTCGTCAGGGGTTCGTCGTGATCGCGTTCGGACGGTGAAATTCCGTCAATCCGCGTACGGGCGCTCAGCGCGTCCGGGAGGCTGTTGGCAAGTGCTGACGGCCTGTGCGGTGTGCTGATGCACCCTCAGACATCAATAAAATAAGACAACGTCGGTACGCACGCCCGCTGTTCGGGTGATGCGCCCCGATAGGCTCGGGACCTCGATGCGGAGCCCATGATCTGCCCGGATGGTGGAATGCAGACACGGCGAGCTTAAACCTCGCTGCCCCTCGCGGGCGTACCGGTTCAAGTCCGGTTCCGGGCACGCGGCCTCACCCGGTGACCCTTCGGGTGAGGCTTCCCCGCAGGCGTCCGGTGGCGCCTCGCGACCCTTCGGGTGGCGTCCCCTCGTCCCCGCGCGGCTCACGTCCTCCCGTTGGTGACGGGCTTCCAGAGGCCGTCCCGCCCTCGTTCCGTCGCGGGCGGTCCTTCGTCTGGTCAGGTGCCCTTGCGGGCGGTCCGGCCGACGAGGCTCGCGTACCGCGTTCGGTGCCGATCCCCCATGCCGGCAGGCCCGGCGCCCGTTGACATCGGATCCGGGGCGGCGGAGACTCGCGGCGAGGTGAAGGAAAGTTCACTTCGCGAACGGCGAGAAGGGTGCGGGTATGCCGATGCGGACCACCGTCGGGATCGTCGGAGCCGGGCCCGCCGGTTTGCTGCTGGCCCGGCTGCTGCACCGCGCGGGGATCGAGTCCGTGGTCCTGGAGAGCCGGGACCGGGCCTATGTGGAGCAGCGGCAGCGGGCCGGGATCCTGGAACAGGGGACCGTGGACGTGCTGCGGGCCGCCGGGGCCGGCGAGCGGATGGACCGGGAGGGGCTGCGGCACGACGGGATCGAGCTGCGGTACGAGGGGAAGCGGAAGCGGATCGACTTCCCGGCGCTCACCGGCGGCCGCTCGGTGATGGTGTACGCGCAGACCGAGGTGTGCAAGGACCTCGTCGCGCTCCAGACCGCGGAGGGCGGACCGCTGCTCTTCGAGGCCGAGGCGCTGGCCGTCGAGGGGGCCGAGAGCGACCGGCCCCGGGTGCGGTTCCGGCACCAGGGGCGCGAGGACGTGCTGGAGTGCGACTACGTCGTCGGCTGCGACGGCTTCCGGGGCGTCGCCCGCCGGGCCGTGCCCGCCGCGCTCTCCCGCACCTTCGAACGCTCCTACCCCTTCGGCTGGCTCGGCATCCTCGCCGACGTCGCGCCCTCGCACGACGAACTCGTCTACGCCCGTCACGACCGCGGCTTCGCCCTGCTCAGCATGCGCTCGCCCACCGTCTCCCGCCTCTACCTCCAGGTGCCCGAGGGCACGGACGCGGGGGAGTGGAGCGACGAGGCGGTCTGGGACGAGCTGGAACGGCGTCTGGAGACGGCCGGTGACTGGCGGCTGCGGCGCGGCACCGTCACCTCCAAGTCCGTGACACCCATGAGGAGTTACGTCCACGAGCCGATGCGGCACGGCCGGCTCTTCCTCGCCGGGGACGCCGCCCACATCGTGCCGCCGACCGGCGCCAAGGGCCTCAATCTCGCCGTCGGCGACGCCGTCACCTTCGCCCGCGCCCTGATCCACCTCAGGGACACCGGATCGGCGGAGCGGCTCGACTCCTACTCGGAGACCTGTCTGCGCCGGGTCTGGCAGGCCGAGCGGTTCTCGTACGACATGACCTCCCTGCTGCACCGCGACCCCGCCGCGACCCCCTTCGAGGACCGCGTCCAGCGGGCCCGCCTGGAGCGGATCGCGAGCTCACGCGCGGCCGCGGCGGACCTCGCGGAGGGGTACACGGGCTTTCCTCTCGGCGAACAAAGGGAATAGCGGGTGATCAAGGCGGCTTGAGAGGGCATGTGCCCCGTGAAGCCGTTTCCCGGAAGCCGGTGTCACGGCTTCGTACCAGTACGGGCGTGCCAGGGGACACACGCGTACGGTGGCACAACGAGGGAAAGATCCTCCCCAAGCACTAGGGTCATTCCTTTGCCTACCTATTACTCTTGAGCCAAGGCCACGAGGGTGGCCATGGAGGAGTGAAATGAGGAGCAGTAACCCGGTCTTCTCGCGACGGGGGTTCAGCCGCGACAACGGCTACGCGGGCTTCAACGCGGCGCCGCAGGCCGGGGGACCCGCTGTCGGCACGCAGGGGAACCCGTACGCCCAGCAGGGCGGCAACCCCTACGCGCAGAACCCGTACGCACAGCAGGGCCTCCAGCAGGGCGCTCCGCCGCAGGCCCCGGTCACCACCGGCCGTATGACGATGGACGACGTCGTCATGCGTTCGGCGATGACGCTCGGCACCGTCGTCGTCGGCGCCGTCCTGGCCTGGGCGCTGCTGCCGGTCTCCAGCACGAGCTACGGCCTGGCCATCGGCTCCGCCCTGGTCGCCTTCGTGCTCGCGATGGTGCAGTCCTTCAAGCGCACCGCCTCGCCCGCGCTGATCATCGGGTACGCCGCCTTCGAGGGCGTCTTCCTCGGGGTCATCAGCGAGATGTACAACGCGCAGTGGAACGGCGCGCCCTTCCAGGCGGTGCTCGGCACCATGGCGGTCACCGGCGCCACCCTGCTCGTCTACAAGGCGGGCTGGATCCGGGTGACCGCGCGGTACGCGCGCATCGGCCTGACGATCGCCATCGCCTTCGTCGCCGTCATGGCGGTGAACCTGCTGCTGGTCGTCTTCGGTGTCGCCCCGGACGGCGGACTGCGCAGCAGCGGCCCGCTGGGCGCGATCGTCGGCATCCTCGCGATCCTGATCGGCGCGTTCTTCCTGACCCTCGACTTCAAGCAGATCGAGGACGGCATCACCTACGGTGCGCCGAAGGAAGAGGCATGGCTGGCCGCGTTCGGTCTGACCATGACCCTCGTGTGGATCTACATCGAGATGCTGCGGCTGGTCGCCATCTTCAGCGGCAGAGACTAGTGACGCCGGCGGCCGGACAGGCCGTCAGGTGACCTGAAGGGCCCGCGAACCACCAGTTCGCGGGCCCTTCGTCATCGGGTGCCGGGTCGTCGTCGGATACCGGGTCGTCGTCGGATACCGGTCGTCTCGGTGGTGCGCGCTCACAGCAGTTTGCGCGCGGCCCTCCTCAGGTCGTACTCGTGAATGATCGCCTTGGCGTGGCCGTACGCGAGGTCGTGCTCGGCGCGGAGCCAGCTGACCTTCTCTTCGAAACGGAAGAGGGCGGGGCCTTCCTCGACGGTGCGAAGCCAGTCGGAGATCTCACGACCGGTGCAATGGGGGATGCGGGCGAGCAGGTTGCGATGGGTCTCCGCGGAGAAGACTTGGGACATCGGCGCCTCCGAACGCAAAGGGGATGTAAGCCGGTCCTTCACGCCACCGTGCCTGAGGGTTGGGTTGTTGGCAACAGTCCCGCCGCTGCGCGTAGTCTCGCGGCGTGCTGGATACGACGCCGTTGACCCGAGCCGTGGACCACTTCGCCGACCGGTTGCGGGCCGCCCCGCAGAGCCGCCTGCAACGCAGTGCCGCGGCCGAGGCGCTGGGGCTGGCCAGGGAGTTCGCGCTGCGCGCCCAGCGGGTCGAGGACCCGTCGGGGGAGCCCCGGGAGATGCCCGACGCCGGGATGTTCGCCGCCGCCGACCAAATCACGGTCGCCGCGCACGACTTGGCCCTCGTACTGAAGAACGAGGAGGAACTGGCGGAAGCGGTCACGCTCGTGGCCGAGGCACAGAAACGCGCCGGGGTCTGATCCTCTCGGCCGACTCCGGCGCGCGGGATGCCGTGCGGTCCCCTCGGGGCGGACGCTACAGCGACGCTATGACGCGGTCCGCCAGGATGTAGACGCTCTCCTCGCCGAAGGAGAAGGTCAGGGCGTACGCGCCCGAGACGCCGGAGCCGCCGAGCAGGACCGGGGCCTCTCCCGCCGTCAGGGCGGCGGCGAGCCGCTGCGCGGTCTCCCGGTGGCCGGGGGTCATGCACAGGGTCGTGCCGTCGGCGAAGACGTAGACGTCGAGGGTGCCGAGCGGGCCGGGGCGGACGTCCGCCAGTTCCGTACCGGACTCGGCGAGCTCCTCCAGGCGGGCCACCGTGCGTTCGTGGTCGTTGACCACCGGTGACTGGGCCGGGACGAAGTCCGGGTGGGAGGGGTGACGGCGGCGGGCCGCGGCGAGTTCGGGGGAGTCGCCGGCGGTACCGGTCTGGAGGAACTCCTCGAGGTCCGTACCGGTCTCGGCCACCGGCTCCAGGTGGTCCAGGCCCACGAAGTCCGAGTGGCGCGGCAGGAACAGCTCGGTGTCCGGCAGTCCGAGCAGCGACGGCGCGTCGGAGGCGTCACGCGCCTCCTGGGCGGCCCAGAAGGCCCGCGCCTCGGCGAGCTCCCGCTCCCGCTCCTCGGCCAGCGCATCGGCCACGGCCGTGCGTATCTCGTCCGCGTCGGCGGATCCGCGCGCCGCGGGCACGAGGCCCCGCGCCGCACTGGCGCGGCTCGCGACGAGTTCGCTGTGCAGGGCTGCGATCTGCCGACGCAGACCCCGCAGGGTGTGCAGAACGGCGACGCCCACGGCCGCTGTGGCGGCTGTGGCGAGCAGCAGAGCAATCGACATGGCGCTCACTGACGTACTCCCGGTTCAAAGTCGGCCCCCGACTTCCTACATCAGCTTGAAGGGCGAACCACCAAACTGTCAGTGCGTAACGTCACGAATAGGACAGGACTTTGGCCCTCAGGTTTAACCGTGAACGCACCTGACCTGCGGGAATGACCATCCGAGGGGACATAGGTCACATCTTGGAAGGGATTGGATCACAAATCGGCCCAGAGGCCCGGTGGTTCCGGGCTTCTGGGCCGATTCGTTCACGCTGGGTTCAATTCCCGTCACGGGAACGGGTCATGACTGTCAGCTGAGACGCTCGATGACCATCGCCATGCCCTGGCCGCCGCCGACGCACATGGTCTCCAGGCCGAACTGCTTGTCGTGGAACTGGAGGCTGTTGATGAGGGTGCCGGTGATGCGGGCGCCGGTCATGCCGAAGGGGTGGCCGACGGCGATGGCGCCGCCGTTCACGTTCAGCTTGTCCAGCGGGATGCCCAGGTCGCGGGCGCTCGGGATCACCTGGGCGGCGAAGGCCTCGTTGATCTCGAACAGGTCGATGTCGTCGACGGTGAGGCCGGCGCGGCTGAGCGCCTGCTTGCTGGCCTCCACCGGGCCGAGGCCCATGATCTCGGGGGAGAGGCCGGTGACGCCGGTCGAGACGATGCGGGCGAGCGGGGTCAGGCCGAGCTCGCGGGCCTTCGTGTCGGACATGATCACGAGGGCGGCGGCGCCGTCGTTCAGCGGGCAGCAGTTGGCCGCGGTGACCAGGCCGTCGGGGCGGAAGACCGGCTTGAGGCCCTGGACGCCCTCCAGGGTCACGCCCGCGCGGGGGCCGTCGTCCGTGCTGACGACCGTGCCGTCCGGCGTCGTGACCGGGGTGATCTCGCGCGCCCAGAAGCCGTTCTTGATGGCTTCCTCGGCGAGGTTCTGCGAGCGCACGCCGAACTCGTCCATGTCCTGGCGGGTGACGCCCTTGAGGCGGGCCAGGTTCTCGGCGGTCTGGCCCATCGCGATGTACGCGTCCGGGATCAGGCCGTCCTCGCGCGGGTCGTGCCAGGTCGAACCCTCCGACTGCGCGACCTCGAGGGTGCGGGCCTCGGCGTCGGCGAAGAGGGGGTTGTGGGTGTCGGGCATCCCGTCGGAGGTGCCCTTGATCGACCGCGACACCATCTCGACACCCGCCGAGATGAAGACGTCGCCCTCGCCGGCCTTGATGGCGTGCAGGGCCATGCGGGAGGTCTGGAGGGACGAGGAACAGTAACGGGTGATCGTGCAGCCCGGGAGGTGGTCCATTCCCATCTGCACGGCCACGATGCGGCCGAGGTTGTGGCCCTGCTCGCCGCCGGGGAGGCCGCAGCCGAGCATCAGGTCGTCGATGAGCTTCGGGTCGAGTTCGGGGACCTTGGCGAGGGCGGCCTGGATGATCGTGGCGGTCAGGTCGTCGGGGCGCACATCCTTCAGGGAGCCCTTGAAGGCGCGGCCGATCGGGGAGCGGGTGGCTGAGACGATCACGGCTTCGGGCATCACGGCTCCATTGGCGTACGGGAAGTGTGCAGGGCTGTCTGGGAAGTTACCCGTACGTACCGTCGAGGTCACCGGTGTGGGGGTGTGACACCGGCCGCACTTTTCTAAGCGCTTGCTTTTTGCTGGCGGGGCGCCTTCGGGGGTGGGGTGTGTTTCTCCCGGCCGGGATGAGGAGGTGCCCCCGCGTCGGGGCAGCCGTCCACGGGGCTCCGCCCCGGACCCCGCTCCTCAAACGCCGGAGGGGCTGAATCTTTCCGCCGGCCGGGGTGAGGGACCCAGGGGCGCGGGGAACTGCGCGGCCCGCCCCCACGGAGCCGCAGCCGGCTACGGGCCTGGCCGGATCGGGGCTGGGCATTCGGTGCCGGGCCGGGTGAGAGAGCCAGGGGCGCGGGGAACTGCGCGGCCGGCCCCCACGCACCCGCAGCCGGGTGCGGCCCGCCCGGCACCCCGCCGGGGTCAGTTGAGCGGGGTCGGGGCCGGGTCCGTCGCCGGGAGGCGTTGGCGGCGGCGGCGTTTGAGGAGGGCCCAGGGGCCGCGTGGCCCGGTGGGCATCGCGGCGGTGACCTCGGTGCCGGGCTCCGACGCGGCCTCCGCCGCGGCGCGGGCGACCGGCAGGAAGCCCTCGTGGCGCGAGACGTCCGGACGCTCCTCCTCCGCCGGCCAGAGGCTGAGCGCCGCGCAGACCGTGGGCAGCAGGGCCATGGCGACCGTCGCGTACCCCTCCGCCGAGGGGTGGTAGTGGTCGGGGCCGAACAGCTCGCGCGGGTTCGCCTCGAACTCCGGGCCCAGCAGGTCGCCCAGCGACACCGTACGGCCGCCCTGCTCGACCGTGCCGATCGTCTGGGCGGCGGCGAGCTGACGGGACGCGCGCCGCGCCAGCCACCGCAGCGGCTGCTGGACCTGCTCGACCGTGCCCAGGTCGGGACAGGTGCCGACGATCACCTCCGCACCGACCGTGCGCAGCCGGCGTACCGCCGCGGACAGATGGCGTACGGAGCGTGTCGGCGGCATCCGGTGCGTCACGTCGTTCGCGCCGATCATGATCACGCAGACGTCGGGCAGCCGGGAGGTGTCGGTGAGGGCGAGCGCGACCTGGCGGTCCAGGTCGTCCGACTGGGCGCCGGGCAGCGCCACATTGCACAGCTCCACCGGCCGCTCGGCCACCGCCGCCAGTCCCGAGGACAGCAGCGCGCCCGGTGTCTGCCGGGCCCTGCGCACTCCCTGGCCGGCGGCCGTCGAGTCGCCGAGCATCGTCAGCCGCAGCGGGGGTTCGTCAGGGGAGGCGCCGGCGTAGTCGTACCCGTACAGACCGTCCGCGCGCGGGGCGTAGGGAGCGTGTCCGTTGCCCACATGCCGCTTCACCAGCTGCACCTCGGCCAGCACCAGACCGACGGCCGCCGCCCCCACCAGCCCGACGCCGCCCCCGCCGTACGCCGCGCCCGCGGCGATCCGCCGGGCCACCCTCGCCCTCGACATGCTCGACATCCGTCGCCGCCACCTCCTGTAGCTGTACAACCACTGCTTGCCCCAAAGAGCGGGTGGGCCAATCTCAACCGCGGGTGAACGGCTGCTCAGGGCCGTAGGCTGACGAGACCATTCCTGTTGAAAACGTAGCTCCGGAGACAACGGTGCAATTCCACGACTCGATGATCAGTCTCGTCGGCAACACCCCGCTGGTGAGGCTCAACAGCGTGACCGCGGGCATCCAGGCGACCGTCCTGGCGAAGGTCGAATACTTCAACCCCGGCGGATCCGTGAAGGACCGCATCGCCATGCGCATGATCGAGGCCGCGGAGGAGAGCGGCGACCTCAAGCCCGGCGGCACGATCGTCGAGCCGACCAGTGGGAACACCGGTGTGGGGCTCGCCATCGTGGCGCAGCAGAAGGGGTACCACTGCATCTTCGTGTGCCCCGACAAGGTCTCCACCGACAAGATCAACGTGATGCGCGCGTACGGGGCCGAGGTCGTGGTCTGCCCCACCGCCGTCGACCCGGAGCACCCGGACTCGTACTACAACGTCTCCGACCGGCTGGTGCGGGAGACCCCGGGAGCCTGGAAGCCCGACCAGTACTCCAACCCGAACAACCCCCTGTCGCACTATCACTCGACCGGCCCCGAGCTGTGGGAGCAGACGGAGGGGAAGATCACCCACTTCGTCGCGGGGGTGGGCACCGGCGGCACGATCTCCGGTACCGGCCGGTATCTGAAGGACGCCAGTGACGGCAAGGTGCAGGTCGTCGGCGCCGACCCCGAGGGGTCCGTGTACTCCGGCGGTTCCGGCCGGCCCTACCTGGTCGAGGGCGTCGGCGAGGACTTCTGGCCGACCGCGTACGACCGTACGGTCGCGGACGAGATCGTCGCCGTGTCCGACAAGGACTCCTTCCAGATGACGCGCCGGCTGGCCAAGGAGGAGGGGCTCCTCGTCGGCGGCTCCTGCGGCATGGCCGTGGTCGCCGCGCTGCGCGTCGCCGAGCGCCTCGGCCCGGACGACGTCGTCGTGGTGCTGCTCCCCGACAGCGGGCGCGGCTACCTCAGCAAGATCTTCAACGACGAGTGGATGGCCGACTACGGCTTCCTGGAGGACACCGGCCCGAGCGCCCGTGTCGCCGACGTGCTGAACGACAAGGCGGGCGGCTCCATCCCGTCGCTCGTCCACATGCACCCGGAGGAGACCGTCGGCGAGGCCATCGAGGTGCTGCGCGAGTACGGCGTCTCGCAGATGCCGATCGTCAAGCCCGGCGCCGGTCACCCGGACGTGATGGCCGCCGAGGTCATCGGTTCGGTCGTGGAGCGCGAGCTCCTGGACGCGCTCTTCACCAAGCGGGCCTCCCTGGAGGACCCGCTGGAGAAGCACATGTCGTCGCCGCTGCCGCAGGTCGGTTCCGGTGAGCCGGTCGCCGACCTGATGTCCGTGCTCGGTCGCGCCGACGCCGCGATCGTGCTCGTCGAGGGCAAGCCCACCGGTGTCGTCAGCCGGCAGGACCTGCTGTCCTTCCTCGCCAAGGGCGGCACCAGGGCCTGACCCGTCCAGGGCCTGAGCAGGATTTTCGCTCGAAGTGTCGGATCCGTGTGGATCTTCCGGCTCCGGCCGGGGTGAACTTCGCGGAAGTGGTACGAGCGCGTCACGTCCGCGCAGCACCCGCTTAACACGGGTCCGGCACATTAGTGGGTGTCGGCAGGGCGGGAGCGGCTCCCCGCCAGGCCGGCGCCGAACGGCGCCAAGGACCTCCGGAGCGGCTCCCGGACCTCCATGGACGCCTAGGACGCGTAAGCCCGGTCCTGACCCGGCCCGCGTCCCTCGCGGGGACCGCCGTCGTCCCGCCCCCCTTCACCGGGGGTGCGGCGGTCCCCGCGCAATACGTCGAAGGGCCCGGCGCTCGTCCCGAGCGCCGGGCCCTTTCGTATGCCCTTTTGGTGCCTACTCTTCCCAGTCCGACTCCGGCCGGTTCCTGCGGCGGCCGAAGAGGCCCGGGGAGAGGCGCGCCGCCTGGACCGCGTTCACTCCGACGATCCCGCCCCAGGCGACGAGCAGACCGGGCAGGTGCGCGACTCCGCCGCCGATCGCGGACAGCGGGACCGCGAGGACGAGCGAGACGATCCCGAAGCCGAAACGCTCACCCCAGGAGTCGGACGACTGGGGTGAACGCGCGCCGCGCGCCACCACCATCTGCTGTTCCGCGAGCCGGCGCCGCACCCGGCGATCGACGGCACCGTCGAGGCGCTGCTCGACCTTCTCCAGGAAGGAGTCGACCAGCGCGGATTCGTACTCTTCGCCGAGCTCCTTGCGCGCGTGCAGGGTGGCGTCGAGTTCCTTCTTCAGCTCCGCGTCGTCATGGCGGGCGTTCATACCGGTCATGTCCATCACGTTAGGCAGCGGAGGTGCGCGTGGCACTGGGGGTAGCCCCCCTGTTGCGGCGGGGCCGAGCCCCCCGGAAGACGCCCCTTGCCCGGTCTGCATATCGTCATGCAGAGTTCTCGGTACCTGAATAGAAAGGTGTGCGCGTGATGTCGTCCCGGATCGTGGACACGTCGTGTGCGGTGACGCCTCCGGCGGCCGTCGCACTCGTGGTCCTGGACGGCCGCGGCACCGGAGTCGACGACGTCGTACGGCTCGCCGACGGGACCGCGCGGCCGGTTCCCGGCACCGAGGCGATGAAGCGGGCCGAGGAGTCCTGGTGCGCCGCCCGGCGGATCGCCGCCACCGGCCGCGTCTACGGACGCTCCACCGGCGTCGGCGCCAACCGCGACGAGGACGTGCCGACCGAGGCGGCCGCCGGCCACGGACTGCGCCTGCTGCGCAGCCACGCCGGCGCCATCGGTGAGGAGTTGCCCGCCCGGCAGGTCCGGGCGATGCTCGCCGTCCGGGCGAACCAGCTCCTCGCGGGCGGCGCCGGACTGCGGCCCACCGTCGTCACGGCGCTGTGCGAGGCGCTGGAGCGCGGCGCGTACCCGGTCGTCAACGAGTTCGGCTCGGTCGGGACCGGGGACATCGCCGCCCTGGCCCAGGTGGGCCTGGCCCTCGCGGGGGAGCACCCGTGGAAAGGCCCGGACGGCTCGGCGGTGCCGGGGCGAGAGGGGGCGGGTACGCGGTCCGGCGGGGGGTCGGGTACGCGGTCCGGCAGGGGGCCCGCTTCCGGGCCTCCGGCGCTCGACAACGCCGCTCCCGGGCCCCTGGCGCTCGACAACAACGACGCGCTCGCGCTCATCAGCAGCAACGCCCTCACCGTCGGACAGTCCGCCCTCGCGCTGCACGAACTGCGCGGACTGATCGGCGCCACCCAGGTCGTCGCGGCCCTGTCGCTGCTGGCGGTCGACGGGTCCCACGAGGCCTACGCGGCGCCCGTGCACGCCGCCCGGCCGCACCGCGGGTCCATCGAGGTGGCGCGCAGGATGCGGGAGCTGATCGGAGCCGCGGACCGGCCCACACCACCGCTCGGACGGATCCAGGACCCGTACGGCTTCCGCTGCCTGCCGCAGATCCACGGCCCCGCGCACGACGCGGCCAACGCGCTGGAGCAGGTCCTCTCGGTGGAGATCAACGCCGCCGCGGAGAACCCGCTCATCTCCCCCGAGGACATGGCCGCCTACCACCACGGCGGCTTCTACCAGGCACAACTCGCCCTCGCCCTGGACCACTTCAGGCTCGCCGTCACCCAGGTGGCACGCCTGTCCACCTCCCGCCTGTCCACCCTCAACGAACCCGCCTACACCCGGCTGCGCCCCTTCCTCGCCGATCAGGAACCCGCGTCCTCGGGCGTGATGATCCTGGAGTACGCCGCCGGTGCCGCGCTCGGTGACCTGCGGGCCTTCTCCGCGCCCGCCTCGCTCGGCCACGCTGTACTCTCCCGGGGCGTCGAGGAACAGGCGAGCTTCGCCTCGCTCGCCGCACGCCAGACCCTGCGCGCGTGCGGCGCGTTCCGTCTCGTCGTCGGCTGCGAACTGGTCGCCGCGGTACGGGCGCTGCGCCAGCGCGACCTGCGGCCCGACCCGGAGCTGCCGGCCGGGCGGGCACTGGAGCTGGCCGAGGCGGCGCTCGAAGCGGAGCAGGCCGACCGGCCGCTCACGGACGACGTGACGGCGGCCGCCGCGCTGCTCGACCGGTTCACGGACATCTGGAGGGGGAGCACGTCATGAGCACGGTCAGCGACAGGGCCGCGGGCGGCGACAAGGACGGGGACGGCAAGGCGATGGGGGACGGCGAGGTCATGGGGGACGGCAGAGCGATGGGGTTCGGCGAGACGGCCGGGGACGGCGGCGTGGAGGGCGGCAGCCCCGCCGGACGGCTCCAGAGCCTCTTCGAGGGGCGCCGGCTCACCCCGACCCAGCGGCGCATCGCCCACAGCATGGTGCGCAGCGCCGCCGACGTGCCGTTCCTGTCCAGTGTCGAACTCGCCGAACTCGCCGGAGTCAGCCAGCCCTCCGTCACCCGCTTCGCGGTCGCGCTCGGCTTCGACGGCTACCCGGCGCTGCGCAAGCACCTGCGCGAGGTCGCGCCCGCCGAACCGGCCGCCGACACCGCCTCGTACAACGAGTACCAGCAGGCCGTCGAGGCCGAGATCGAGAATCTGCGTCACCTCGCCGCCGTGCTCGCGGACCCGCGTCCGGTCGCGAGGGCGGGGCGCCTGCTGGCCGCGTCGCGTCCGCTGCCGGTCCTCGGGCTGCGCGCCGCCGCCTCCCAGGCCTACGGCTTCGCCTACTTCGCCGCCAAGGTGCACCCCGACGTCCGGCTGCTGCACGAGGGCGGCACGATGCTCCAGGACAGGATCGACGCGAGCGTACGGGCCGGGGCCACGGCCCTGCTGTGCTTCGCGCTGCCCCGCCACCCGCGCGAGGTCGTCGACGCCCTCGGCTACGCCAAGGAGGCCGGGCTGACCGTCGTCACGGTCGCGGACTCGGCGTTCGCGCCGGTCGCGAAGGTGTCCGACCTGCTGCTCCCCGCCGCCGTCGGCACCGGCCTCGCGTTCGACACGGCGTGCGCGCCGATGCTGCTGGGCCGCGTTCTGCTGGAGGCCATGTGCGACGACCTGCCGGACGCGCAGGCGCGGCTGGAGCAGTTCGACGCGCGCGCCGCCGTACGGGGACTGTTCGTGGAGTAGGCGCCGGGGCGGCGATTCGGACGTTTCTCAGACGCGTCTCACCTTCCGTGGCTAACCTGCCCGCCCAAAGACATGCGGGCGCGACGGCGGTCGGCGGCGTGCCCGTGCAGGCGCTGAGTCGGGAGGCGGATCGTGGCGCGCGGAGGACAGGGACTGGCCCGGGTGGCCGTCGTGGTGCGGGCGGGAGCCGCACCGCTGTGGTGGTACGGGGTGCTGGCTGCCGGAGTCGGAGTACTGCTCCCCGGGCTGACCGGGCGCAGGATCGGCGTCATGGCGGGGACCGCGCTGTTTCTCGTCACGGCGGCCGTGGTGGCGTACTGGCGCAGGAAGCGCTACGACGCCCTGGTCCGCTCGGCCGCCCGCGCCGGTAAGCACGATGTGCTCCAGGACCGTGCCGTGACCCTGCGCAACTGGCGCCGGGGCCACCGCTGGTGGCTGCTGCTCGCCTTCGCCGCAGCGCTGGGCAGCTCGTTCGCCGTGCCCGCCGCGGGCGGCATGCTGCTCGCCGGCGCGGGTGTCGGACTGTGGCTGAAGTCCGCCCGGCTCGGGCGTCTGGAGCGTGCCGGGCAGGCGCTGATCTGGGTGCGCGTCGACTGGCTCGGCCCGCGCGCCGGTGCCCCCGTGGGCAAGCCGGTCCGGGCCGTCCGGGCCACCGGAGTGGCGGCGGGTGACGCCGCGCCCGGTGGGGCGCGGCGTCACTGACCGGATCGGATCCGGACCCGGTGCGTGGAACTAGATCTCCAGATCGGACTCGATCCTCTTCAACTGGTGCCGGGCCATCGCCAGGTTGGCGCGCTTCTGGTCGAGCACCAGGTACAGGAAGAGGCCGTTTCCGCCACGCCCCTTCATCAGCCGGATCAGGTGGTACTGGTCGGAGAGGGTGATCAGGATGTCCTCGATGTCGCCCTTCAGCCCCAGGTGCTCCATGGTGCGCAGCTTGGCGCGGACCACGTCGGTGTTGCCGGCGGCCGCGACGGTGAGGTCGAAGCTCTTGCTGCCGCCGATCGTGCCCAGCGCCATTCCGCTGGTGTAGTCGACGAGGGCGGCACCGGTCGCGCCCTCGATGGACGCCAGAGCCTCTTTGAGGGCGGTCTCGGTGTTCGTCATGATGGGTTGCTCCTTCAGCTTTCTGATGTTCTCGGGTGGTTGGTGGCAGGAGTGGATGTGGTGCGCGGGGTGGTGCCGCGTGGGGTGCGCGTGCGCAGCGGGGTCTTCGCGGAGGTCTTGGCCGGTTCGGCGGCCGGTTCGCCGCGAGCCGTGGCGGCGTCGACGAGTTCGCCGATCCGGGTGCCGGAGCGCCGCCCCTCCAGGTGCAGCCGGCCGACGTTGACCCGGTCCTGGGCGAGCAGGGTCAGCACGGCGGAGCCGCCCGCCGCGTACGTCGCGACATAGCCGTGCACGCCGCGCACCAGCAGCTCACGCAGGTCGCCGTGGCCGGTGGACTCGGTCATGCGGATGGCGACCCCCAGGGCGGCCGCGGTGAGCGCGGCCAGGCCGTCCGGCTCCACGCCCGGTGTGTCGTGGGCGAGGACGAGGCCGTCGGCGCTGGCCGCGAGCGCTCCGGTCAGCTGGGGCACGCGGGCCCTCAACCGATGGAGTTCGTCCAGGACTTCGGCCTCCGCCGCCATCAGCAGTCTCCTCTCGGCACGCTGTCGTAGCGCGCGGATCACAAGGCCTCCCGCGGGGTTGGGACTCACAAGGCCTCCAGCGCGACTCTGAGCCGTCGCAGCAACGCGACGTCGGGATCGGTGGAGGTCTGGGTGAGCACGCTGGGCGGGGGAAGCGGCTGCGGTTCGGGCGCGGCCGTCACGAGGCCGGCGGCGGCGAGCCGGCGCAGGTCGACGAGCGTGTGGAAGGCGGGCCGCCCCAGCGCGAGGGACACGTCCGCCGCCGTGCGGACGCCGTCCACCCGGCCGAGCACGGCCTCCTGGCGGAGCGGCACCGTCGGCCCCGCGGCGAGCAGGGCGCGCCGCAGCGGCGCGGTGTCGGTCGCCGGGTCGGGCCAGATCCGGTGCAGGAGTTCACGCCGGCGCACCGTCTCGCGCTCCAGCGCGGCGACCGGGACGGGGCGGAGCGGGCCGAACCAGTGCGCGGCGCCGTACCGGAAGCGGCTCGGGGTGCTGCTCGGCCCGAGCACGAAGTACGCGGCGTCGTACAGGGAACCGAGGTGGCACAGCTCCAGCGCGCCCTCCGCGATCCGCCCGCTGTCGATCAGGAACCGGCCGACCCGGCGGCGCGCCCCGGCCGCGGCGACCGCCTCCTGCCACACCTCGGGGGCCAGGACGCCGTGGACGGAGAACAGGACGTCGAGCCCGGGGGTGGCCGGGCTCTCGGCGTGCACCACCTCGCCGTCGGCGAGGTAGAGGGTGCCGCGTTCGCGGATGAGGACGCCGGTGGCGCGTTCGTCGGCGAGCCGGCTGAGCATCGGTGAGGCGCCGCCGGCGGCGCCCGGTGCCGTGTCCCGTACGGGGAGCCGGGGCGGGGGAGGTGTCCGGACCGTGGTCATACGAGCACCAGCCGTCCGGCCATCTCGCCCAGCCGGATGCGTGCCAGGGCGAGGTTGCCGTCCGAGCGGGCCAGCCACAGATGGAGGAACACGCTGCTGTCGAAGGCGGTCCGGACGAATCGCAGGACGTGGTAGCTGTCGCGGTTGCTGATGATCAGGTCTTCGATGGGGGTCTCCTGGTCGGACCACTCGGACCAGTCGGAACCGCCCTTGGGGGCGAACGAGCGGTTCTCCGCGGCGAGCCGGGCCAGCTCGGCGGCCTCCGCCGCGGTCGTCTCGTGGTCGTCGCCCGGAGCGTCACCGACCGTGCCCAGAGCCAGGCCGCTGGTCCAGTCGACCACCGAGGCGCCTCGCGCACCGGGCAGTGTCATGGCCTCCAGCAGGCACTCGTCGATACCGGGCACCGTGTCTCCCTCCCGCCAAAGGGTTCAGCCGAGTGACGCCGAAGTTACGCACTGTGTGCACGGGAAGGGAGTGATCCGGCATTTTCCTGTGGAAAATGCCCACGCTGACTAAGGTGGGTCAACTGACCACATTCTCAGGCGCGCTCAAACCACCTGTGGTCCGTTTGTGCTGCCCTGGAGCGGTGCGGCGGGGGTGCACATGGGTGCGAATGGGCGCCCGCCGTTTTCAGTGCGCCCCGGTGTCCGCCGGGTCGCCCCGGTGTCCGCCGGTCGGCGCGGTGCGGTGCCGGTCGGGCGGCGCCGCCCTTCTTGGATTCGCCCCCTCCGCCCCTTCCCGTCCCGTCTCGGGGCTCCGCCCCGGACCCCGCTCCTCAAACGCCGGAGGGGCTGGATCTTCGGTCGGAGGGGCTGGATGCGGCGGTCGGTCGGCGGGGGAATCTTCGCCGGTCTACAGGTTGGTGAGTGAGCGGGTGTGTGCGCCGCCCGACTCCGCGACGATCTCGGCGAGGGTCTGCGGCTCCCGCACGACCGCGAAACGCACGCCTCCCGCGTCGCCCCCGGCCGGTGCGAAGCCGTAGACGCCGGGGCGGGCGAGCGAGTTGTACGCGTAGTGGTGGGCGAAGTAGTACGCGCCCGTGTCCAGCGCGGCCACGTGGTCGCCCTGTTCGAGCAGCGGCAGCGGGCGGCCCTCGGCGAGCAGGTCGCCCGCGAAGCAGGCCGGGCCCGCGACGTCCTGCACGACGTCGGGCCCCGTCTTGGGGCGGCCCTTCGCGTCGTACGCGGCGATCCGCAGCGGCCACGACCCCGGCGCGTACACCGTGCGGGTCGCCACCTGCACCCCGGCGTGGGTGACCGCGATCGCCCGGCCCCCGGCGGACTTCGCGTACTCGACCCGGGCCAGCACCGTCCCGTGCTTGGCCAGCAGCGACCGCCCGAACTCGGTGACCAGCCCGTACCGCCCGTCGAACAGCCCCGGTGTCGCCTCCGCGAGCAGCCGCGCGTACTGCTCGTGCGTCGGTGCCATGGCGTCGGAGCCGAAGTCGACCGGCAGCCCGCCGCCGATGTCGATCGTGTCGACCTGCCGTCGCCCGACGTGCCGGTTGATCTCCTCGGCCAGCGCGTACGTCTCCGCCACGCCCCGCGCCATCAGCGGGAGCGGCATGCCCTGCGAGCCCGAGTGCGCGTGCAGCCGGGTCAGCCAGGGCCGGTCGGCGTACGCCCGCAGGATCCACGTGCGTGCCCCCTCGTCCCGCAGCGCGACCCCGAACTTGGAGGTCGCCGTCGCCGTCGACAGTGCCCCGATCGAACCCCCGCCGACCTGCGGGTTCACCCGGATTCCGAGGGGGGATCCGGTGGCGGCGGAGCGGACGGCGGCGTCGATGCGGTCCAGCTCCTGCGGGCTGTCCGCGTTCACCGCCACCCCCAGCGCCAGCGCCTCGCGCAGTTCGGCGGGCGTCTTGGCCGGCGAGTCGAGCACGGTCCGCCCGGGCGGGATCCCGGCCGCCGTGGCGAGCGCGAGCTCCCCGGGGCTCGCCACCTCCGCGCCGATGCCCTGCTCGCGCAGCAGCCGCAGTACGGGCACGAGCGGCGTCGCCTTCACCGCGAAGGTGTGCAGCACGGGGGTGCCGGGAGCGGTCACGGCGTCGAAGGCGGCGTGCAGCGCGGCGGCCGAGGCCCGGATGCCGTGGACGTCGAGGAGCGCGACGATGGGACGGTCGGGACCGAGGAGCCCCTGCTCCACGGCGGCCCGCACGGCGTCGTCCCGCCGCGAGACCCGCACCGCGTCCGAAGTCCCCGTCGAAGACATCGCAGCCCCACCCGCCCCGTGGCCGTCGTCCGCCCGATCCCCTGCCCTGTCCATGTCTGCGCCCATGCGTCCCAGCCAAACACCCGAGAGGGGGGCGTGCGGGGCCACGCACCTATTGACTAGCTCTATTCAAAAGGCCAGGATGTGAATATCTATAGCAACAGTCCGCTGGGAGGCAGACCATGTCAGGACCCCGCCCCGTCCGAGCGCCGCGCGGTACGGAACTGAGCGCCCTGGGATGGCAGCAGGAAGCCGCCCTGCGCATGCTGCAGAACAACCTCGACCCCGAGGTCGCCGAGCACCCCGACAAGCTCGTCGTCTACGGCGGCACCGGCAAGGCCGCCCGCGACTGGCGCTCCTTCGACGCCATGGTCCGCACACTGCGCACGCTCAAGCAGGACGAGACGATGCTCGTCCAGTCCGGCCGCCCCGTCGGCGTCATGCAGACCCACGAGTGGGCCCCGCGCGTCCTCATCGCCAACTCCAACCTGGTCGGCGACTGGGCCAACTGGGAGGAGTTCCGGCGCCTGGAGCAGCTCGGCCTCACCATGTACGGCCAGATGACCGCCGGCTCCTGGATCTACATCGGCACCCAGGGCATCCTCCAGGGCACCTACGAGACCTTCTCCGCCGTCGCCGCGAAGAAGTTCGGCGGCACCCTCGCCGGCACCATCACGCTGACCGCCGGCCTCGGCGGCATGGGCGGCGCCCAGCCGCTCGCCGTGACGATGAACGACGGCGTCGCGATCTGCATCGACGTGGACCCGCGTGCCATCGAGCGCCGCATCGAGCACCGCTACCTGGACGTGCGGGCCGACTCCCTGGAGCACGCCCTCCAGCTCGCCGTCGAGGCCCGTGACCAGCGCAAGCCGCTCTCCATCGGCCTGCTCGGCAACGCCGCCGAGCTGCTGCCACGGATGCTCGCCGAGGGCGCCCCCATCGACATCGTGACCGACCAGACCTCGGCCCACGACCCCCTCGCCTACCTCCCCCTCGGCATCGACTTCGACGACATGGCCGACGCGGCCGCCAAGGACCCGGCGGGCTTCACCACCCGCGCCCGCGAGTCCATGGCGAAGCACGTCGAGGCCATGGTCGGCTTCATGGACGCCGGCGCCGAGGTCTTCGACTACGGCAACTCCATCCGCGGCGAGGCCCAGCTCGCCGGGTACGACCGCGCCTTCGCCTTCCCCGGCTTCGTCCCCGCCTACATCCGCCCCCTCTTCTCCGAGGGCAAGGGCCCCTTCCGCTGGGCCGCCCTGTCCGGCGAGGCCTCCGACATCCACAAGACGGACAAGGCGATCCTCGACCTCTTCCCGGAGAACGAGTCCCTGCACCGCTGGATCAAGCTGGCCGGCGAGCGCGTCCACTTCCAGGGCCTGCCCGCCCGGATCTGCTGGCTCGGCTACGGCGAGCGCGACAAGGCCGGCGAGCGCTTCAACGACATGGTGGCCTCCGGCGAGCTCGCCGCCCCCCTCGCCATCGGCCGCGACCACCTCGACTGCGGCTCCGTCGCCTCCCCGTACCGCGAGACCGAGGCCATGCTCGACGGCTCCGACGCGATCGCCGACTGGCCGCTGCTGAACGCCATGGTGAACGTCGCCTCCGGCGCCTCCTGGGTCTCCATCCACCACGGCGGCGGCGTCGGCATGGGCCGCTCCATCCACGCGGGCCAGGTCTCCGTCGCCGACGGCACCAAGCTCGCCGGCGAGAAGATCCGCCGCGTCCTGACGAACGACCCCGGCATGGGCGTCATCCGTCACGTCGACGCCGGTTACGACATCGCCGAGTCCGTCGCGGACGAGCGCGGGGTGCGCATCCCGATGCGCGAAGGCGACGAGGGCGGCACCGCGTGACGTTCCACAGCATGTGGGCGGAGCTGCTGCCGATCGGCCGCAGCTCCGCCTCCGGCGGCTACCGCCGGTTCGCCTGGACCGGGGCCGACACCGACTGCCGCGCCTGGTTCCGGCAGCAGGCCGAGTCCCGCGGGCTCACCTACGAGCTCGACCGCAACGGCAACCAGTGGGCCTGGCTCGGCGACCCCGCCGAAGGGGACGCCGTGGTCACCGGCTCGCACCTGGACTCCGTGCCCGACGGCGGCGCCTTCGACGGCCCCCTCGGCGTCGTCTCCTCCTTCGCCGCCCTCGACGAACTCCGCGCGCGGGGAGCGCAGTTCACCAAGCCCCTCGCCATCGTCAACTTCGGCGACGAGGAGGGCGCCCGGTTCGGGCTCGCCTGCGTCGGCTCCCGGCTGGCCGCAGGACAGCTCACCGTCGAGCAGGCGCACCGGCTCACCGACGCCGACGGCATCACCCTGCCGCAGGCCATGGAACGCGCCGGGTACGACCCCGCCGGCATCGGCCCCGACCCCGAGCGGCTCGGCCGGATCGGCGCCTTCGTCGAACTGCACGTCGAGCAGGGCCGCGCCCTCGACATCGGCGGCGACCAGGTCGGCATCGCCAGCGCCATCTGGCCGCACGGCCGCTGGCGCTTCGACTTCCGGGGCGAGGCCAACCACGCCGGCACGACCCGGCTCGTGGACCGCCACGACCCGATGCTGCCGTACGCCGAGACCGTCCTCGCCGCCCGCCGCGAGGCCCGGCTCGCGGGCGCCGTCGCCACCTTCGGCAAGATCGCGGTCGAGCCGAACGGCGTGAACGCCATCCCCTCCCTCGTGCGCGGCTGGCTCGACTCCCGCGCCGCCGACCAGGCGACCCTCGACACGGTCGTCGGCGGCGTGGAGAAGGCGGCCCGCGAGTACGCCGACGCGCAGGGCGTCGAACTCGACGTGATCCGCGAGTCGTTCACCCCCGTCGTCGAGTTCGAGCACGCCCTGCGCGACGAACTCGCCCGCATCCTGGGCAAGGAGCGGGACGCCGTCCTGAGCGTCCCCGTACTGGGGACGGGCGCCGGACACGACGCCGGAATCCTCTCCGGCACCGTCCCGACCGCCATGCTGTTCGTACGCAACCCCACGGGTGTCTCGCACTCCCCGGCAGAGTTCGCCGCCGAGGACGACTGCGTGGCCGGGGTGACCGCACTCGCCGACGTACTCGAAGGGCTGGCCTGCAGGTGACGCAGACGTACTGGCTGGAACACGCCTGGCTCGGCACGAACGTCGAGCCGGGCGTCGCCGTGACCGTGTCGGGCGGCGGCTCCGAGGCCGGTGCCGACGGCCGTGTCACCGACGTCCGCACCGGCGTCGACACCCCGCCGCCGGGAGCCGAGATCCTGCGCGGGCTCACCCTCCCCGGCCTCGCCAACGCCCACTCGCACGCCTTCCACCGCGCCCTGCGCGGCACCGTCCAGGTCGGCTCCGGCACCTTCTGGACCTGGCGCGAGATCATGTACTCCTTCGCCGACCGGCTGACCCCGGAGACCTACCACGCGCTGGCCCGCGCGGTGTACGCGGAGATGGCGCTCGCCGGAGTCACCGCCGTCGGCGAGTTCCACTACGTGCACCACGCCCACGACGGCACCCCCTACGCCGACCCCAACGCGATGGGCGAGGCACTCGTCGCCGCCGCCGCCGACGCCGGCATCCGCATCACCCTGCTCGACACGGCCTACCTCTCCTCCGGCTTCGGGCAGCCGCCCAACCCGCACCAGCGGCGCTTCTCCGACGGCACCGCCGACGCCTGGGCGGAACGCTCTTCACTTCTCAAGGACCGGGATCACGCACGGATCGGCGCGGCGATCCACTCCGTACGGGCCGTGCCCGCCGGACAGCTCGCCACCGTCGCGCGCTGGGCCGAGGAGCGGCGCGCCCCGCTCCATGTGCACCTGTCCGAGCAGACGGCGGAGAACGAGGCCTGCCTCGCCGCCCACGGCTGCACGCCCACCCGTCTGCTCGCCGACCACGGTGTCCTCGGACCGCGCACCACCGGCGTCCACAACACGCACCTCACCGAAGAGGACATCGCCCTGCTCGGCGGCTCCGGCACCGGCACCTGCATGTGCCCGACCACCGAACGCGACCTCGCCGACGGCATCGGCCCCGCCGTCGCCCTCCAGCGCGCGGGCTCGGCCCTGTCGCTCGGCTCCGACAGCCACGCCGTCATCGACCTCCTCGAAGAAGCCCGCGCGATGGAGCTGAACGAGCGGCTGCGCACCCGCACCCGCGGTCACTGGACGGCCGCCGCCCTGCTGCGCGCCGCCTCCGCCGACGGCCACGCGGCCCTCGGCTGGGACGACGCGGGCACCATCGAGACGGGCGCGCTCGCCGACTTCACGACGATCGCCCTCGACTCGGTCAGAACAGCGGGACCGGTGCCGCGCCTCGGCGCGGAGACAGCCGTATTCGCGGCCACGGGCGCCGATGTCCGGCACACGGTCGTGGCGGGCCGGCACGTCGTGCGCGACGGCGCGCACACGCTCGTACCGGATGTGCCGGCAGCGCTCGCGGACGCCGTCCAGGCGCTGCGCTCCTGACTCCCGGGAGGGCGGGAGAACCCGCCCTCCCGACGCCCCCCACCAGCAGTCCCGCCACCCCTGAGGACGCCATGAGCAGCACGACCGTCATCACCGACATCGCCAGTCTGGTCACCAACGATCCCTCCCTGGGCGACGGTTCCCCTCTCGGTCTGATCCAGGACGCGGCCGTCGTCATCGACGGCGACCGCGTCGCGTGGACCGGTGAATCAAGCAAAGCACCCGCCGCTGACAACCGGGTCGACGCCGGCGGCCGCGCGGTGATCCCGGGCTTCGTCGACTCCCACTCGCACCTGGTCTTCGCCGGCGACCGCACCCAGGAGTTCAACGCCCGCATGTCCGGCAGGGCGTACAGCGCCGGCGGCATCCGCACCACCGTCGCCGCCACCCGCGCCGCCTCCGACGAGGAACTGGAGCGCAACCTCACGCGGTACCTGCGCGAAGCCCTCCGCCAGGGCACCACGACCTTCGAGACCAAGTCGGGCTACGGCCTGACCGTCCGGGACGAGGCCCGCGCGCTGCGCATCGCCGCCTCGCACACCGACGAGGTCACCTACCTGGGCGCGCACATCGTCTCGCCGGACTACGCCGACGACCCGGCCGGCTACGTCGCCCTGGTGACCGGCGAGATGCTCGACGCCTGCGCCCCGTACGCCCGCTGGGTGGACGTCTTCTGCGAGAAGGGCGCCTTCGACGGCGACCAGGCGCGGGCGATCCTCACGGCGGGCAAGGCGAAGGGCCTGCACCCGCGCGTGCACGCCAACCAGCTCTCGTACGGCCCCGGTGTCCAGCTCGCCGTCGAGCTGGACGCGGCGAGCGCCGACCACTGCACCCACCTGACCGACGCGGACGTCGACGCCCTGGCGAGCGGCGACACCGTGGCGACGCTGCTCCCCGGCGCGGAGTTCTCCACCCGCGCCGAGTGGCCGGACGCCCGCAGGCTGATCGACGCGGGTGTCACGGTCGCGCTGTCCACCGACTGCAACCCGGGTTCGTCCTTCACGTCGTCCGTGCCCTTCTGCATCGCGCTCGCGGTACGGGACATGCGGATGACCCCGGACGAGGCCGTGTGGTCGGCGACCGCGGGAGGCGCGAAGGCCCTGCGCCGGGACGACGTGGGCCGGATCGCGCCGGGCGCGTACGCGGACCTCACCCTGCTGGACGCCCCCAGCCACGTCCACCTCGCCTACCGCCCGGGCGTTCCGCTGGTCACCGGCGTCTGGCGGCGCGGCGTCCGCGAGGTCTGAGCGCGCCGGCGGAGGCGGGCCGAGGCCGGCCTGCCTACGCGGACCGAGACGGTGCCGGGACCGAGACGGTGCCGGGACGAAGGGGCACCGTCAGGTGGTGCCCGCGCGCCAGCGCTGGCCCGTGCCCCCGTTCAGCGGCACCAGGGTCAGCCCGCCGTCGCCGTCCGGTGTCAGCGCCGTCTCGATGGCCACGGCCGGGCGGATCACACCGTCACCGTCGACGGTGAAGTGGAGGTTGTCGCCGTGGTCGCCGTCGAGCGAGGAGCACTCCCAGATGCCCACGCCCTTGTCGACCGAGCCGCGGCTGTCCAGGCAGAAGCCGTCGTCGGCGGCCGACCGGAGGGAACCGCTGCCGGTGTCGACGCGCCAGCGCTGGGTGGAGGAGGAGGTGCAGGGCGCGGTGACGACGTCCGTGCGCTTCTCCAGGTCGCCGTCGCGGATGTCCAGGCACAGCCCGGAGGCGACGTTCACCACCTGGGCGTAGGAGCCGCCCGGCGGGCGGAAGACGGCGGTCGGGGCCGGCTTCGGGCTCGGTGACCTCGGCGGCGCCGAGGTGCGGGACGGGGAGGGCGACGCGGACGTCGCGGACGGCGACGGCGAGGCCGAGGCGGTGGGGGCCGACGGGGTGACCGGGACCGTCGCCGTGATGGTCACCGCGGGCGGGCCCGAGGGCGTGGCGACCGAGCCCGCCGCGTCCGCGGACGGCGTGCCGCCCGAGGACAGCAGCAGGAAGAGGACCGGCGCCAGGGCCACGCCGAGCGCCGCCGCCGAGGTCAGGACGACCCGGCGGGACGGCGGCCGGGACAGCACCGACGTCCGCGGGGCGGCGGGAGGCCCGGGCGGGGCGGCCCCCGCCGCCGGCTCGTCGTTCGTGACGTACGCCGTACCCGCCCACGGCAGCAGGCCCTCGGCCAGGGCGGAGCGCGGATGGTCGCGCAGGACGGTCAGTTCCTCGTACGCGGCCGAGCAGTGCGCGCAGCGCGCCATGTGGGTGTGCAGGTCGGTGCTGGAGCGGGGGTTGTCGGGCCGCACCGACTCCTCGATCAGCCGGCGGAAGTCTCCGCAGCGCGGATCGTCCGAGGCGGCCAGCCGGTACTTCAGACAGGCCTGGCCCAGGGACTGGAGTGCCTGGGTGGTGCCGTACGTGACGTCCTCGGCCGTGAGGCCGAGCAGGACCGCCGTCCGTTCCGCCGGTTCGCGCTCCACGACCGCGTACCAGATGAGCCCCTGGGCGCGGGACGGGAGGGACTGGAAGGCCGGGAGCAGCGACGGGACGGGGCCGCCGGGGCCCGCCGTGCTGAGGACGAGGAGCAGGCCGGGGTCGAGGCCCGCTGCCCGCTGGTCCCGGGCCCACGAGGCGGCCGCCACCTGCCCGGTGAGCAGCAGGAGCCGGTGCCGCCAGGGGACGTTCGGGTCGATGCCGCGTGCCGTCTCGCGGGCCGCGAGGGTGAAGGTCTGCGCGGCGAGCTGGCCCGCCCCGGAGTCGCCGGTGGTGCACAGCCGGGCGTAGGCGAGGACCGATGCGCGGTGGCGTGCGCGGAGTTCCTGGAGGGCCGCGTACGCGGTCGAGGTCCCGGCGCGCAGCAGCTCGGTCAGCCGTGCGTCGGACGCGTCCGCGGGCAGTCCGTCGCTCCCGGCCGCGGTGTCTTTGCCGGGCGGGTCGCCCTGCGCCATGTTCGTCCGCCTCCCCGCACCTGGTGCGTGCTCGTCCCGTCCTGACGTACCGGCCAGTTTGGGATGCCCATAGTGACGGGATCGGCCCTCTGGGAAAAGAGTTGTCGAACAACGATTCCGTGGGAGCGCTCTCAACCTCCCCGCGCGACAGGCAAGTTGTCTGTGCTGCGCAGATGTTCCCTCTTCCCGGGTTCGGGGCTAGCGCTCCGACGGAGACCGGGCCGGAGTGCCGCGGGGAGGCCGGGCGGCCGGCGGGCCGGGCGGACAGTGGGGAGGCAGGGTGGCCGGGTGGGCTGCTGGAAAGACGGAGCGGTCCGGCGCTCTCGGCGCCGGACCGCTCCGATGCGCGGCCGCCGTGGGCCGCGAAGTCCTGTCACTCCTCGACGGTCAGACCCTTGCGGAGTCGCACGAGGGTGCGCGACAGCAGCCGGGAGACATGCATCTGGGAGATGCCGAGTTCGTCGCCGATCTCGGACTGGGTCATGTTCGCCACGAACCGCAGGGAGAGGATCTGCCGGTCGCGCTGCGGGAGTTCCGCGATCAGCGGCTTGAGGGACTCCACGTACTCGATGCCCTCGAGTCCGTTGTCCTCGTAGCCGATGCGGTCCGCGAGCGCGCCCTCGGAGTCGTCCTCCTCGGGCTGGGCGTCCAGCGAACTGGCCGTGTAGGCGTTCGACGCGGCCATGCCCTCGACGACCTCGTCGCGGCTGATGCCGAGCCGTTCCGCGAGCTCGTCCACGGTCGGCGCGCGGTCGAGGCGCTGGGCCAGTTCGTCGCCGGCCTTGGCCAGGTCGAGCCGGAGTTCCTGGAGCCTGCGGGGTACCCGCACCGACCAGGAGGTGTCGCGGAAGAAGCGCTTGATCTCGCCGATGATCGTCGGCATCGCGAAGGTGGGGAACTCGACGCCGCGGCTCAGCTCGAACCGGTCGATCGCCTTGATGAGGCCGATGGTGCCGACCTGGATGATGTCCTCCATCGGCTCGCTGCGGGAGCGGAAGCGGGAGGCGGCGAACTTCACCAGCGCGAGGTTGAGTTCGACGAGTGTGTTGCGGACGTACGCGTAGTCGTGCGTGCCCTCTTCGAGGGACTCCAGCCGTGCGAAGAGCGTCTTGGACAGAGCCCGTGCGTCCACCGGCCCCACCTCGTCGTACGGGGGGATCTCCGGAAGTCCGGTGAGTCCGGTGAGTGCGTCGACTCCGTCGGTTCCGGTTCCGTCGACGTGCTCCGGGGATTCCGGAGAAGGTGTCGACGTCGCCGTCAGGTTCTGCGATGCGTCGAGCCGGGGTGACATGTGTCCTCCATCGTTCTCGGCATATGGCCGCCGATGCCGATACGTGCACTGCGGTGTGCGGCGCCTCCAAAGCCGGCCGGGGTCGGATAGGTGTCTCTACTAGCCCTACCCGGTTTGCCGAACTCATCGCAAGTGTCATATGCGGCGAAATGTCCATTTTCATGGGGTTGTTCGGGTGTCGGGTGACGTGGAGAAGGCGTAGTGTTCGAGTGCGTACGTCAGTAGTCGCGACACTCGGGAGAGAGACGGCATGGACCGTGGGACGGTCGGCAGCGCTCAGTCTGGCCGGCTTCTTGTCGAGGTGCGGGAAGAGGGCACGAGTGCCGTCGTGACTCCCGCGGGTGAGCTCGATCACCACACGGCCGATCTGTTGCGTGAGCCACTCGAAGAGTGCCTCGAAAAGGGGTACGCGCGACTGGTCATCGACTGCTCCCGGCTGGAGTTCTGTGACTCCACCGGGCTCAACGTGCTGCTCGGCGCCCGGTTGAAGGCCGAGGCCGCGGGCGGCGGGGTCCATCTGGCCGCGATGCAGCCGGTGGTGGCGCGGGTCTTCGAGATCACGGGGGCGGAGGCCGTCTTCACCGTCCACGACACGCTCGAAGCGGCGCTGTCCGGCTGAGCCGCGGGGTCCTCTGCCATGGCGCCGTCCCCGTCCCGGATGTCCCTGCGTGATCGGCGCGTTACTCGCGTCACAGGTTCCGTGCCGAATAAGTGGGTGTTCGGACGGTTCCGTCGGGCAGGAGACATCCAGGATGCGTCGGCGGTCCAGGGGCCGGCGGCCGGTGCGGCGCAATTTGTTGATCCACAAGCGGTGAAAGCCGTTGATCCATCCGTACTGAGTACTGCGTACTGAGTCTTGAATCGTGAACCGGTGAATCGGTGAGGTGAAGCGCTGATGAGCACCACCCGGCCCTGCTCGCCGGGCGACCGCGGCCCGGAGTCGGGCGACGGCGGCGCTTCCGCGGTGTCCGCGGGGAGCGCGGCGCCCGTGGACGGCGCGACGTCCGTCGACAGCGCGTCCCCGGCCGCAGCGGCCCCCGCGCCCGTCGGGCGCCAGGCCCGCAGGCTGAGCCTCGAGGGCGAGAGCGGCGTCGTGCCGCTCGCCCGCGACTTCGCCCGGCAGGCGCTGTACGCGTGGGGCTGGCTGCCCGCGGCGAGCGCCGACCGGCGGGCGGCCGCCGAGGATGTCCTGCTGGTCGTCTCCGAGCTGGTCACGAACGCCTGCCTGCACGCCGAGGGCCCGGACGAACTCCGGATCTCCTGCGACAACAAGGTGCTGCGCATCGAGGTCTCCGACCGCGGGGCGGGCCAGCCCGCCCCGCGCACCCCGCACCGCGCCGGGCGCCCCGGCGGCCACGGCATGTTCATCGTGCAGCGGCTCTGCCTGGACTGGGGCGTCGTACGGACGCCCGGAGTCGCGGGCAAGACGGTATGGGCGGAACTGGGCGCCCCCGCGTAGCCCGTCCGTCCGGCCCCGCGTCCGGGTGGCGGCCTGGTGCATCGGCCCGCCCGCCCGCTTCCGGTGGCCTGGTTCATCCACCCGGCCGCCCGTGTGCGGTGGCCCGGTGCACCGGGCCGGCGCTCGTCATCGGCCCGGTCCGGCCCGGCAGTGAACCGCCCGCCGGTTTCCGGTTCTTGGTCACCCGCGGTTCGAACCCCTCTTCGTGCGGCACCCGATGCGCGCCGGATCCCCACGGATCCGGCGCGCACTTTGTCTTCCCTCCACAAGTCACCGGGCGTACCTTGACGGCCGATCTGATGTTCCGTCAGGAAATCGCCAAGGATGCCGTCAGGAATGAGGGGCAGGCCCGTGTCGTACCGGACGTACCAGAAACGAACCGCCGCGCTCGCGTTCGCCGCGGCCCTGGCCGGCTCGGCGGTGCTGACGGCCGCCCCCGCAGCCCAGGCCGCCGTGGTGGACGTCAACTACCAGTGCAAGACGCCGATCGGCGACAAGAGCGCCGTCTCGCCCATCGACATCAAGAGCGTCAAGAGCGGCAGCGCCTACAAGCTCACCATGTCCTGGCAGAAGGGCGTCTCCTCCAGCCCGGTCGAACTCGGCAAGGGCGCGATGACGCCGAGCGCCGTCATCAAGGTGGGCGGCGCGGACAGCGGCACGGTGGCGGTCAGCGGCGCGGCCAACGCGGCCGCCATCCCCGCCAACACCCCCATCAAGATCAATGACTTGAGCGGAACCTACACGCCGAAGAAGTCCGGCAAGGTCACCTTCACCGCGGGCGTCCTCACCATCAAGGCCCTCGGCACCACGACCACCTGCACGCCCTCGAACAACCCGGGGCCCTCGCTGACCCTCGACGTCACGGCGGCCGGCGGTTCGGGCTCCTCGACCTCGGGCTCCTCCGGCTCCGGTTCCAGCGGGTCCCAGAGCTCCGGCTCCGGCGACTCCCTCCCGCAGACCGGCCCCGAGGACTCCGTGATCGCTCTCGGCACCCTCGGCGGAACGGTCCTGCTCGCCGGCGCGGCAGGCGCGCTGTGGCTGACGCGCAGGCATCAGGCGGTACGCCGCTGACCGCCCCGCACCACGACCTGGAGCCGCCGCATGCCGTACGCACTCCCCGCCGCCCACGTGCTGGGCCTGACCCTGGTGCTGCTGAGCGCGGCACCGACGGCCCTGGCCGCCGAGGGCTGGTCCGTCGTCCCGGCCGCGGGCGGCACGGCCGGCGGACGGCCCTCCGTCTACGCGGAGGGCGCGCCCGGCACGGTCCTTCAGGACGCGGTGTCCGTGCTCAACCCGGGTGCGCGTCCCCTCACCGTCCGGCTGCGCGGCGCCGACGCGGACAACACCGCCGACGGAGGCTTCACCGTCCGCGAACGGCCGGCAGACGCGGGCGCGTGGATCGCCTTCGCCGGACACGCGGACGGCCGCAGGACCGCGGTGCGGGAGCTGTCCGTACGGGTGCCGGCGCGCACCCGTGCCGACGTGCCGTTCACCATCGCCGTCCCGGCCGGGGCGGCGCCCGGTGACCGTCCCGGCGCGATCGTCGCGAGCGGCGGCGGCCGCACCTCGGCGGTCCGGGTCCAGCTCCGGGTGGCGGGACCGGCGTTGTCGGCGCTGACCGTCGAGCACGTCAGGGTGGGCGGCGGACGGATCTCCTACGAGCTGGTCAACCGCGGCACCACGGTCCTCGCCCCGCGGCTCGCCGTGCACGCCGACGGGGTCTTCGGCACCCTGCTCGACCGGGGCCCGCGCGCCCTGCCCGTCGAGCTCCTGCCCGGCCGCCGCGTCACGCTCCACGAGCCGTGGACCGGCCCGCCCTCGCTCGACGCGGCGGACGTGCGGCTGACGGTGACGGCGGCGGGCGGTGTGCGCTCGACGGCCACCGCTTCGGTGCGGTTCGTGCCGTGGGGGCCGGTGGCCGGGGCGGGAGCCGCCCTGGTGGCGCTGCTGGGTGCCTTGTGCGCCGTACGGCAGCGCAGGCGGGCCGGGGTGCGCGGGCGTCCCGGGCGCCGGGCGCGGGACGGCGGGGCCGGTGAACAGGGCGGCACGGAGGTCGAGTCGACGGGGGCGGTGTCGTGAGGGTCCTGGGCGGCAGGGTACGGACGGCGGTCCTGGGGGCGGTGCTGGCGCTCGTCCTGGTCCCGTCGGCGCTGCCGGCGTCGGCCGCCGGGAAGCCGGGCGTCACGCTGTCCAAGTCCGAGGCGGGAAGCGGTGGTTCGATCACCGTCACCGGCAGCGGATGGCGGCCCGGGACGCTGCTGATGATGCTCATCTGCGGGCAGTCCGTGCCCGCGCGCGGGGTGATCGGCGGCACCAACTCCTGTGCCAACGCGGACGGACGGGCCGTCACCACCGACGCCAAGGGCGGCTTCAGCAAGAAGCTGCCGGTCGCCGAACCGCCCAAGCCCTGCCCCTGCGTGGTGCATGTCGCCACCGTCACCGGGGAGAAGGCCGAGGCCGACGCCATCTTCATGGTGGCCGGCCACGCGGTCGAGCCGCTGCCTAAGGAGGAGGGCGGCGGCCGGATCGCGGTACTGACCGACCCCCGGCTCGACGGTTCGAGCGGTCTGCTGACCTGGTTCGGCTCGCCTCCCTCGCGCACCCTCGTCCTCACCGTCGGCAACGTCGGCACCGGCCCCGTGAAGGACCCGGTCCTCCAGGTCGGCACCTCCCACGGGGTGTTCGCCCCGCAGTGGGAGGAACAGCAGTGGCGCGGCACCATCGCGCCCGGCCGCAAGGCGCAGATCAGACTCCCGGTCGAACTGCCGGCCGGGGCTCACGGCGACTACACGGTCTCGCTGAGGTACGGCGGGAAGGTGCTCGCCGAGCAGCCCTGGGGCGTGGGCCGACCCTGGGGAGTCACCGTCTTCTGGATCCTGCTCTGCGTGGTCGTCCCGGCCGCGGTGTTCCGTGCCGGCATGGCGGTGGTGGACCGGGTGCGCCCCCGCAGGCCGGCCGGGCGGGCGGGCCGGCACCGGGGGCTGAGGCCGGCCGAGCTCACCCTGCGCATGCCCTGGGTGAACGCCGCCCCCCGGACACCGGCGGACGACTCGGCCTCCCCGGTTCCGGCCCTGCCCTGGTTCACCGCGGACAACGATCCGGGGACCGGGGTGAACGGTCAGCTCTCCGCACCGCAAGAGAACGGTCCGACGACGCAGACGAGGAAGGGGCACACGTGAGCAGGCAACGGAGAGTGGTGCCGGCCCAAGGCCGCAGAGCGGGCGCGGCCGGGGTCGCGCTGATGCTCGGCGGTGCGGGCATCCTGCTGGGGGTGGCCGCCGTTCCCGCGCAGGCCGCCGAGGTGTCGTACAGGACGGAGTGCATTCCGCCCGCGATCTCCGGGCTGCCCGCCGTGCAGGGCACCACGAAGGCGGAGATCACCGCGCCCGCCGAGGCGAAGGTGGGCGACGAGGTCACCATCACCTGGAAGTTCACCCAGGCCGCCTCGAAGAACCCCGACGTCCTCGACCTCGACAAGGACACCGTCAAACCCACCGGCACGCTGAAGGCGGGCGGCGCGCAGACGGCGGACATCGCGATGGAGGGGCCGCGCACGAACCCCGCGATCCCCAAGAACAGTGACATGAAGCTGTCCGACATGACGGGCAGGCTGAAGCTGACGGCGGCGGGCGATGTCACGCTCACCCCGGACGCGTACAACATCAATGTCAGCAAGCCGATCTCCACCGACACCAAGTGCACGCCCAAGGAGGCGGTGAGCCCCTCGGTGACCATCAAGGTGACGAGCGGTGGCGGTTCGGGCGGCACGCCGACCCCGACCCCGACTCCCACCCCCACGCCGACTCCGACCTCGACGTCGCCGAGTGGTTCGGCCACCCCGTCGCCGAGCGGCAGCGGGACCGACGGGGGCGCCGACACCGGCGGTTCAGGCGGGCAGACCGACTTCACGGGCAAGGAGGTCTCCGTCCCCTACGCGTGCAAGACGCCCATCGGAGACAAGAACGCCACCTCGGCCGTCCAGATCGACGCCAAGAAGAACGGCGGGAGTTTCGGCCTCACCGTGCAGTTCAAGGCGTCGGTGATGGACAGCCCGGCGGACATCCCCGCGGACTCGGTGAAGCCGTCGATGGAGGTGGTCCTGGGCGGCGCCGACAAGGGCACGGTGCATGTGGAGGGTCCGACGAACTCCGCGCCCATCAAGTCCGGCGACCCGATCGAGATCCCCGATCTGACGGGCACCTACAAGCCGGGCGCGACCGGTAGTTCGACCCTGTCCCCGGGCGTGCTGACGGTTATGGCCCTGGGCACGACGACGACCTGCACCCCGACCAAGTCCGAGGTCTCCCTGACCCTGGACACCTCGGAGCAGGCGAGCGGCGCCTCGGGCGGCGGGTCCTCCTCGTCCGGCTCCGGTTCCGCCGGCACGTCGGCCGGCGGCGGCCTGGCGGAGACGGGCTCCGACAGCCACAGCGCCCTCAAGGCGCTCGGACTGGTGGCGGGCACGGTCGTCCTGCTGGGCGGCGCGGTCTTCACCTTCATGCCGGGGCGCCGGACACGATGACCGGCACCGGCACCCGCCGGCCCTGACCGTGGCACTCGCCCCGGTCCCCGCCCCGGCCGCCGGCCGGCCGCGGAAACGGCGAGGGGCCGCCGCACCGAACGGTGCGGCGGCCCCTCGCCGTTTCGTGGGACCGACGTCAGTGGACGTCGCCCATGAGCTGCTTGACCTTCTTGCGGTACATCCACACCGCGACACCGGCGAGCACGGCGAGGACGGCCTCCAGTGCCACGAAGCCCTTCGTGTCGAGGTTGACCCCGCCCACGGCCGGGTTGGACAGCAGGGCCGTGACCGAGTCACCCGCGGTGACCGCGAGGAACCACACGCCCATCATCTGGGAGGCGTACTTGGCAGGCGCCATCTTGGTGGTGACCGACAGGCCCACCGGAGACAGTGTCAGTTCACCGATCGTCTGGACGAAGTAGATCGCGACGATCCACATCGCCGCGGCCTTGTGGCCGTCGCCGGCGATCGACAGCGGGACGAGGAAGAGGAAGAACGACGCACCGATCAGGATGAGACCGGCAGCGAACTTCACGGCCGTGCTCGGCTCCTTGCCACGCCGGTTCAGCCACAGCCACAGCCAGGCGAAGACCGGGGCCGCCGCCATGATCATGACCGGGTTGACCGACTGGTACCAGGAAACCGGGAACTCCCAGCCGAAGACGCTGTTGTCGGCCGACGAGTCGGCGAAGATCGACAGGGTCGTGGCACCCTGGTCGTAGATCATCCAGAAGACGGCCGCAGCCACGAAGAACCAGATGTACGCGGACATCCGCGACCGCTCGGTGGAGTCCAGCCTGCGGTCCCGCTTGATGCGGGCGATGACCACGATCGGAACGATCAAGCCGATGATGGTGAGCGGGATCATGGCCCAGTTGAGCGTGAAGTGGCCGGTGAAGCCGACGACCCCGTAGAAGACCGCGGCAGCGGCCAGCCAGGTCAGGCCCTTGCGCAGGGTGGCGGACTTCTCCGCGGCGGACATCGGCGTCGGTACGACGCTGCTGCGCTCGCTCAGGTGGCGGCTGCCGAGCAGGTACTGGATCAGGCCCAGCGCCATGCCGAATGCGGCCAGCGCGAAGCCGAGGTGCCAGTTGACCTTCTCGCCGACGGTGCCGATGATCAGCGGTGCGGCGAAGGCGCCCGTGTTGATACCGACGTAGAACACGGTGAAGCCACCGTCGCGGCGGGGGTCGTTCGGGCCGTCGTAGAGGTGGCCGACCATCGTCGAGATGTTGGCCTTCAGCAGACCCGAGCCGAGGGCCACCAGGGCGAGACCGACGTAGAAGATGCCGGACACCGGCACGGCCAGGGTGATGTGGCCGAGCATGATGATCAGACCCGCGAGGGCGACCGTCTTGCGGGGGCCGAGCACGCGGTCCGCGAACCAGCCGCCGGGAAGGGCGAGCAGGTACACGAGCGACACGTACACCGATGCGATGGTGATCGCGGTCGCGGCGCTGAGGTGGAGACCGTTGTCTGCCACCAGGTACAGCGGGAGCAGGGCCTTCATGCCGTAGTAGGAGAAACGCTCCCACATCTCGGTCATGAAGAGAGTGGCCAGTCCGCGGGGGTGGCCGAAGAAGGTCTTCTCGGAGCCGGAGATTCCCGGAGTCGCCGAGTCCTTCGTCAGGCTGGACGCCATTTCGATCCTTGCTGGTCGGGACGCGCTGTTGGGGGGTCCCCCGCTCACGGGGAAACCGAGAGCTCGGGGGAATTGCGCGCCCATGGGGGGCGGCCGGCACCGGCGGGACACGGCGTCCGTCCCCACGCCCACGGGGAGTCCGCTCCGGAAGTACCGGAGCGGTGGACGGCGACCACCGGGATCCACGCCCGTCACGCGTCAGCGTGTCCGGGCCCGGCCACAGGTCTTTCCTTCGAGGCTGGCTGTCACCAGCCCGCACACAGAAGAGACCTTCAGCATCAAGTTCGAGCCAAAGGTCCCGATGTGGTGCAACAGGCGTTCGGTCACCTTACGACATCACAATGCCCCATATGGAAGGACTTGAGATATGGATCACAGGCGATCATGGAACCATGGGCGACCTTTCGAAGGTGTCAGCCAGGATCGCATCCCACACCCACAGGTAAGAAACACCCGGACGGAGGGTGTGAATCACGGACGCGGATCACTGCCCGGGCGTACTCCACGGCGGACTACCATCACCCCATGACCCGTGTACTGCTCGCCGAGGACGACGCGTCCATCTCGGAGCCGCTGGCCCGTGCCCTGCGCCGGGAGGGTTACGAGGTCGAAGTCCGCGAGGACGGCCCCACCGCGCTCGACGCCGGAATGCAGGGCGGTGTCGACCTGGTCGTCCTGGACCTCGGACTGCCCGGCATGGACGGCCTGGAAGTCGCCCGCCGGCTGCGCGCCGAGGGCCACACCGTGCCCATCCTCATCCTGACCGCGCGCGCCGACGAGGTGGACACCGTCGTGGGCCTCGACGCGGGCGCCGACGACTACGTCACCAAGCCGTTCCGGCTCGCGGAACTCCTCGCCCGGGTACGGGCGCTGCTCCGGCGCGGCGCCGCCGAACCCCAGCAGCCGCCCGCCACCCACGGCGTACGCATCGACGTCGAGTCGCACCGCGCCTGGATGGGCGACGAGGAACTCCAGCTCACGGCGAAGGAGTTCGACCTCCTGCGCGTCCTCGTCCGGGACGCCGGCCGCGTCGTCACCCGCGACCAGCTCATGCGCGAGGTCTGGGACACCACGTGGTGGTCCTCCACCAAGACCCTCGACATGCACATCTCCTGGCTGCGCAAGAAGCTCGGCGACGACGCCGCGAACCCCCGCTACATCGCGACGGTACGAGGCGTCGGCTTCCGCTTCGAGAAGAGCTGAGTCCTCACGGGAGACTCCCGAAAGGGGCCGGGTCCCGAAAGGGGCCGAGGCCCGGCCGGTCCGGTCGGCGACGGAAGACCCGCGCTCCCGGACCGGTGACGCGTCCGGCGACGGAACCCGCGCTCCCGGACCGGTGACGCGTCCGGCGACGGAACCCGCGCTCCCGGACCGGTGACGCGTCCGGCGACGGAACCCGCGCTCCCGGACCGGTGACGCGTCCGGCGACGGAACCCGCGCTCCCGGACCGGTGACGCGTCCGGCGACGGGAAAGCCGCGCTGGCGGACCGGTGACGTGCTCGGGCCGGAGCGGCGAACGTGCACACTGGTCCCGGTACAGCCATCTGCCCGGAGGGCCCCGTGCGTCGCCGTCTGATCCAGTCCACCCTCGCCGTCGTCCTCGTGGTGATCGCCGTCTTCGGTGTCTCCCTCGTCATCGTCGAGACCCGCACGATCAGCAACAGCGCCCAGGAGCGCGTGGACTCCGAGGCGCTGCGCCTGGCCAGCATCGTGGACAGCCGCATCGTCGGCGACGAGAACATCACCGGCACGACGTTCAAGAACCAGGTCACCGACCGGCGCTACGCCGTGATCAGGATTCCGGGCCGCGATCCCATCGAGGTCGGCAAGCAGCCCACCGGCGACGTCATCCAGTACACCGCCAAGGGTGAGTCGGGTGAGACCGTCACCGTCCAGGAGCCCCGCTCCTCGGTGACCAAGGAGGTCGGCCGCACGCTCCTGGTCATCGGAGCCGTCGCCCTCCTCGCGATCATCGCCGCCGTCCTGCTCGCCGTACGCCAGGCCAACCGCCTCGCCTCCCCCCTCACCGACCTCGCCGAGACGGCGGAACGGCTGGGTTCGGGCGACCCCCGCCCGCGTCACAAGCGCTACGGCGTTCCCGAGCTCGACCGGGTCGCCGACGTGCTGGACGGCAGCGCCGAGCGCATCGGCCGCATGCTCACCGCCGAGCGCCGCCTCGCCGCCGACGCCTCCCACCAGCTCCGGACACCGCTGACGGCGCTGTCCATGCGTCTGGAGGAGATCACCCTCACCGACGATCCCGACACGGTGAAGGAGGAGGCGACGATCGCGCTGACGCAGGTGGAGCGCCTCACAGACGTGGTCGAGCGCCTGCTCACCAACGCCCGCGACCCGCGTACCGGCTCCGCCGTCTCCTTCGACCTCGACGAGGTCATCAAGCAGCAGCTGGAGGAATGGCGCCCGGCCTACCGCAGCGGCGGCCGGGCGATCGTCAGCTCCGGCAAGCGCCATCTCCAGGCGGTGGGCACGCCGGGCGCGGTCGCCCAGGTCCTCGCGGCACTGATCGAGAACTCCCTCATGCACGGCGGCGGCACCGTCGCGCTGCGTACCCGCGTGACCGGCAACCAGGCCGTCATCGAGGTCACCGACGAGGGCCCCGGTGTCCCCACCGACCTCGGCGCCCGCATCTTCGAGCGCACCATCAGCGGCCGCAACTCCACCGGCATCGGTCTCGCCGTCGCCCGCGACCTCGCGGAGGCCGACGGGGGCCGTCTGGAGATGCTCCAGGCCCAGCCGCCGGTCTTCGGCCTGTTCCTGTCCCGCACCCCGCACAAGCGCCCGCCCCGGCTCGCCGAGGACGACGACGAGCGCACGGTCAGGTAGGGACGACGGGCCCACGGTCGGGCAGGGAGAGGGCCGGGCAGACGCGAACGCACCGGTCGGGCGGGAAACGCGCGGTCTCGGGCGGGAGCGGACCGTCACGCGGGATGCGGACCGCTCAGTTCGCGCGGGCCCGCGGACGGCGCGTCTCGGGCTCGGGCTCCTCGTCCAGGAACGATTCGGCGCTGGCCACCGCCTCGCGGGCCGGAAGCGCCCGGAACACCCAGGTGCGGTAGGACCAGAAGCGGAAGAGCGTCGCGACGCCGATGCCGAGGAACTTGAAGACGTTGCTCTGCAGCGGGGTGTCCCAGCCGAAGCCGTACGTCGCCGCGTACAGCACACCGTTCTCGATGACCAGGCCCACCACGCTGAACAGCAGGAACAGCGTCAGCTCCTTGGTGCGCCCGCCCTTGTCGCGGTCCCGGTAGGTGAAGTAGCGGAATCCGACGTAGTTGAAGACGATGGACACGACCGTGGCGATGACACTGGCCCGCACGACCTGCAGGCCCGTGAGATGGCGTACGAGGTTGAACACGAGCAGGTTGACGAGCAGCCCCGCACCGCCCACCGCGCCGAACTTGGCGACCTCACGGAAGAGCAGGTCGAAGCGGCGCCGAACCGCGCTGCGAGGCCCGGCTTGAGGCCCCGATGTAGCACTGTCCATGGTGTCGCCAGCCCCCGTCGGTGGGTCTTGTCTGTGCCGCGCCGGTGAACGCGCGATGGAATACGCCAACCAGCCCATGCTAACCAGCGCCCCCGCGCGGTGCCTGTGCATGTGCTCACAGGTAAGAAAAGACCCGGTCACCGGAAGGGAAAATCGGGCGAATCGGCGCGGAAACCGGCCACTGTGGCGCGGCCGATACTCTTGGAGCGTGACGTTCCCGGTAGTCGGCATGGTCGGCGGGGGGCAGCTCGCTCGTATGACACACGAGGCGGGCATCCCGCTCGGCATCAAGTTCAAGCTCCTCAGTGACACTCCGCAGGAGTCCGCGGCGCAGGTCGTCGGCGAGGTCGTCGTCGGCGACTACCGCGACCTCGACACGCTGCGTGACTTCGCGCGGGGCTGTGACGTGATCACCTTCGATCACGAGCACGTCCCCACCGAGCACCTGCGGGCCCTGGAGGCGGACGGCATCCCCGTCCGGCCGGGCCCCGACGCGCTCGTGCACGCCCAGGACAAGGGCGTGATGCGCGCGAAGCTCGACGCGATCGGTGTGCCGTGCCCACGGCACCGCATCGTGACCGATGTCGCGGACGTGGCCGCGTTCGCGGCGGAAGGCCTCGCCGAAGGGCAGGAGGGCGACGGCTTCCCGGTCATCCTGAAGACCGTCCGCGGCGGCTACGACGGCAAGGGCGTCTGGTTCGTCCGCTCCCTGGAGGAGGCCGCCGACCCGTTCCGCGCGGGCGTTCCCGTCCTCGCAGAGGAGAAGGTCGACTTCGCCCGCGAGCTCGCCGCGAACGTCGTCCGCTCCCCGCACGGCCAGGCCGTCGCGTACCCCGTAGTCGAGTCCCAGCAGGTCGGCGGCGTCTGCGACACCGTCATCGCCCCGGCGCCCGGCATCGCCGAGGAGCTGGCCCTGGAGGCCCAGGAACTCGCGCTGCGCATCGCCAAGGAACTCGGTGTCGTCGGGCACCTGGCCGTCGAGCTCTTCGAGACCCGCGACGGACGCATCCTCGTCAACGAACTGGCCATGCGCCCGCACAACTCGGGCCACTGGACCCAGGACGGCGCGGTCACCTCCCAGTTCGCCAACCACGTCCGCGCGGTCCTCGACCTCCCGCTCGGCGACCCGCGCCCGCGCGCCCGGTGGACGGTCATGGCGAACGTCCTCGGCGGCGACTACCCCGACATGTACTCCGCGTACCTGCACTGCATGGCCCGCGACCCGCAGCTGAAGATCCACATGTACGGCAAGGACGTGAAGCCCGGCCGTAAGGTCGGCCACGTCAACACCTACGGCGACGACCTGGACGACGTGCTGGAGCGCGCCCGTCACGCTGCCGGCTACCTGAGAGGGACCATCACCGAATGAGCCCGGTTGTAGGCATCGTCATGGGTTCGGACTCCGACTGGCCGGTCATGGAGGCCGCGGCCCAGGCGCTGGACGAGTTCGAGATCCCCTACGAGGTGGATGTCGTCTCCGCGCACCGCATGCCCCACGAGATGATCGCGTACGGCGAGCAGGCCGCCGAGCGCGGGCTCAAGGCGATCATCGCGGGCGCGGGCGGCGCCGCCCATCTGCCGGGGATGCTGGCGTCCGTCACCCCGCTGCCCGTCATCGGTGTGCCCGTCCCGCTCAAGTACCTCGACGGCATGGACTCGCTGCTCTCCATCGTGCAGATGCCGGCCGGCGTGCCGGTGGCGACGGTCTCCGTCGGCGGCGCCCGCAACGCGGGCCTGCTGGCCGCCCGGATGCTCGCCGCCCACGACGAGGAACTCCTCGGCCGGATGAGGGAGTTCCAGCAGGAACTGAACGACCAGGCCACCGAGAAGGGCAAGCGGCTGCGCGCCAAGGTCGAGGGCGCCGCCGGCGGCTTCGGCTTCGGGAAGTGACGCGGATGTCCTCCTCCACCCGAGCCCCCGAGTCCTCGCTGCCCTCGATCGACCGTGCCCGGGCCCTGCTCGACGAGTACCCGGTCGTCGACGGGCACAACGACCTGCCCTACGCCCTGCGCGAGCAGGTCCGCTACGACCTCGGCGCCCGTGACATCGCCGCCGACCAGAGCGCCCACCTGCACACGGACCTGGCCCGGCTGCGCGCGGGCGGCGTCGGCGCCCAGTACTGGTCGGTGTACGTCCGCTCGGACCTGCCCGGCGCCCTCACCGCCACGCTGGAACAGATCGACTGCGTACGGCAGCTGATCGACCGGTATCCGGCGGACCTGCGTGCCGCGCTGACCGCCGCGGACATGGAGTCGGCCCGCGCCGAGGGCCGTATCGCCTCCCTCATGGGCGCGGAGGGCGGTCACTCGATCGACAACTCCCTCGCCGCCCTGCGCGGGCTGTACGCGCTCGGCGTCCGCTACATGACGCTCACCCACAACGACAACATCGCCTGGGCGGACTCGGCGACGGACTCTCCCGTGGTGGGCGGTCTGTCCGCCTTCGGCCGTGAGGTCGTACGGGAGATGAACCGCGAGGGCATGCTCGTGGACCTGTCGCACGTGGCCGCGACGACCATGCGCGACGCGCTCGACACCTCCGTCGCGCCGGTGATCTTCTCCCACTCCTCGGCCCGCGCCGTGTGCGACCACCCGCGCAACATCCCGGACGACGTGCTGGAGCGGCTGCCCGCCAACGGGGGAGTCGCGATGGTGACGTTCGTGCCGAAGTTCGTCCTCCAGGAAGCGGTCGACTGGACGGCGGCCGCCGACGAGAACATGCGCGCCAACGGCTTCCACCATCTCGACACCACCGCCGAGGGCATGAAGGTCCACCGCGCCTTCGAGGAGGACAACCCGCGCCCGATCGCCACGGTCTCGACGGTCGCCGACCACCTCGACCACATGCGCGAGGTCGCCGGAATCGACCACGTCGGCATCGGCGGCGACTTCGACGGCACCGCGTTCACCCCGGCCGGGCTGGACGACGTCTCCGGCTATCCGAACCTGATCGCCGAGCTCATCGACCGCGGCTGGTCGTCCACCGACGTGACCAAGCTGACCTGGCAGAACGCCGTGCGCGTGCTGGGCGCGGCGGAGGACGTGTCCCGCGACCTCCGGTCCCGCCGGGCACCGTCGAACGCGACGCTGGAGCAGCTGGACGGCTGAGGGCCGGACCGCCGAGGGCCGGCCGAGCGCTGAGAGCCGAGGGCTCCCGGCAGCCGCCGGCCGGCTCGGTGACCGCCGGTCCCGGGCGGCCGAGGGCATGCCGCCCTCGGCTCACCGATCACTGAGCCAGGGGCATCGCCGGCAGCCCGCCTCCGCGAGGATCGCCGACCCGGCCGGCCGCCGTCGGACGTGTTCAGCAGGCGCAGAGGCAGAACGGGTGCCCGGCCGGGTCGGCGTACACCCGGAACGAACGCGCCCTGTCCTCGGTGTCCAGCGGCGTCGCGCCGAGCGCCAGCACGCCCTTCTCCGCCACGTCCAGGTCCTCGACGGCCAGGTCCAGATGGAACTGCTGCGAGCCGTCGGGCGAGGGCCAGCGCGGCGGTACGTACGCGGGTGACCCCTGGAACGCCAGCTTCCGTCCGCCGGGCACCTCCAGGTCGACCCAGTCGGTCTCCTCCGTGATGGTGCCGCCCAGCACCCCCGCGTAGAACTCGGCGAGCGCGAGCGGGTCGGGACAGTCCAGGACGACGACGTCCAGTTCGGCAAGAGCCATGACTTCCTCCGTGGGATCTCCAGCAGCACCGATGGGTTACCCGTGAACCTGCTCAAGAGGTAACGGTTACTCCATGCTCCCGCACAGGAGGTAACGTCGCAAGCATGAATGACCGAGCGTCCGCACCCGGCGGTCTGGCCCTGGTCCAGGCCCTGGTGAACACCCTGGACATCGAGTCGGGCGCCGACTCCCTGGACACGCCCGAGGGGCTGGCGCGCTTCGGCCTGGCGGCGGACGAGGCGGCGGGGGCCCGCGAGCTGCGCGAATCGCTGCGGGCGGTGTGTCTGGCGCACGCGGGGCATCCGGCACACCGGAAAGTGACCCCGCTCGGGGAGCTCCTCGCCCGCGCGCCCCTGGTGGTGACGCTGGACGAGGACGGAGGTGCCGCGCGCCTGGTGCCCGCCGCCGGGGGAACCCCGACCTCCCCGGTCCCCGGCCCGGACGCCCCGGCGCCCCTGGCCCACCGTGTCGCGGCCGCGATCGCCGAGTCGCTGATCGAGGGCACCTGGCCGCGGCTGAAGGCCTGTGAGGCCCCGACCTGCCATTGGGTGTACTTCGACCGCTCGCCCGCGGGCCGGGGCCGCTGGTGCTCGATGGCGGTGTGCGGGGCGCGCGCCAAGATGCGCCGCTACCGCGCCAGGCGGCCCGCGGCCGCCGCAGATCCTGCGGGCGGCGGAGCCGGGAGCCGGACGCAGTCCGGCGGTCTCCGGTCACCGCACAGCGAAGTGGTGCAGAATGCAACCGGCGCCGGTCCGGCCGACTGAGCCTCGGCCGGACCGGCGTCCCGCGCGAACCGGCGTCCCGCGCCCCGGCCCCGGATTCTTGCCCGGCACTGCCCGGCGTCCCGCGTCCTGGCCCCGGACCGGTGTCCTGCGTCTCGGTCCCGGGCCCTTGCCCGGCACTGCCCGGTGTCCTGCGCCCCGGCCCCGGCCTTTGCCCCGCCCGGCGCCCGGCCTCAGTCCTGTCCGCCGCCCGGACCGGGGGCCCGCCCGGCGTCCCGCCCGGAGCCCGGCGCCCGGACCTGGGGTCTGGGAGCCTGCCCGGAACCGGAACCGGAACCCGTGCCCCGACGAGCGGCGTCCGCCCTCGTCAGGGGCTCAGGCGGTGGGCCGCCCCATCGCCCGGTACGTCCAGCCGGCCCGGCGCCACGTCTCCGGGTCCAGCGCGTTCCGCCCGTCCAGCAGCACCCGGGCCGTCGCCGCCTCGCCCAGCACCGCCGGGTCCAGCTCGCGGAACTCGCGCCACTCCGTCAGGTGCAGCACGACATCGGCACCCCGTACGGCCTCCACGGCGGAGCCGGCGTACCCGAGCGTCGGGAACAGCCGCTTGGCGTTCTCCATGCCCTTCGGGTCGTACACGGTGACCTGGCCGCCCTGGAGGTGTATCTGCCCGGCGACGTTCAGCGCCGGGGAGTCGCGCACGTCGTCCGAGTCCGGCTTGAAGGTGGCGCCGAGCACGGCGACCCGCTTGCCGAGGAACGAACCGCCGCCGAGCGCGTCGCGGGCCATCTCCACCATCTGCCCACGGCGCCGCATGTTGATGGAGTCGATCTCGCGCAGGAAGGTCAGCGCCTGATCGGCGCCCAGCTCACCGGCGCGCGCCATGAAGGCGCGGATGTCCTTGGGCAGACAGCCGCCGCCGAAGCCGATCCCGGCCCGCAGGAACTTCTTCCCGATCCGCTCGTCGTGTCCTATCGCCTCGGCCAGCTTGGCGACATCGCCGCCGGCGGCCTCGCAGACCTCGGCCATCGCGTTGATGAAGGAGATCTTGGTGGCGAGGAAGGAGTTCGCGGACGTCTTCACCAGCTCGGCGGTGGGGAAGTCGGTCACGACGAACGGCGTGCCCTCGGCGACCGGCGTCACGTAGACCTCGCGCAGCAGCTTCTCGGAGCGCTCGCCGCGCACGCCCACCACGATCCGGTCGGGGTGCAGCGTGTCGTTCACGGCGAAGCCCTCGCGGAGGAACTCCGGGTTCCAGGCCAGCTCGGCGCTCTCGCCCGCGGGTGCGAGCTCGGCGAGCCGTGCGGCCAGCCGCTCCGCCGAGCCGACCGGCACGGTGGACTTGCCGACGACGAGGGCGGGACCGTGCAGATGCGGGGCCAGTGACTCGAAGGCCGCGTCGACGTACGACATGTCGCAGGCGTACTCGCCGTGCTTCTGGGGCGTGTTCACGCACACGAAGTGGACGTCGCCGAAGGCGCCGACCTCGGCCCAGTCCATGGTGAAGCGGAGCCGGCCCGTGGAGCCCTCGATCCCGGCCACGTGCTTGCGCAGCAGCTCCTCGAGACCGGGCTCGAACATCGGGACCTCGCCCCGCTGGAGCATCTCGATCTTCTCCGGCACCACGTCGAGCCCGAGGACCTCGAAGCCGAGCTCGGCCATGGCCGCGGCGTGGGTGGCGCCGAGGTAGCCGGTGCCGATCACGGTGATCTTGAGGGCCATGGATGCTCCTGAGGTGTGCGGCGCGTAGGTGCGCGCCTGAGCATAGTCGGGGCTTCGGGGAGCGCTTTCACCGGCGGTTTTACCCCTGTCGCCAAGGTCACGTATCCGTCTTGCGGGCACGCCCTTAAAATTTGTGTTACTTAACGGTAGTTAGCGCCGCCAGCACAGCACCTTTTGGAGCGTGAGAGACCTTGGCCGGATCGGCTGATTTCGACCTGTACCGCCCGTCGGAGGAGCACGACATGCTCCGGGACGCGATCCGCTCGCTGGCCGAGGCGAAAATCGCGCCGTACGCCGCCGCTGTGGACGAGGAAGCACGCTTCCCGCAGGAGGCACTGGACGCCCTGGTGGCCAACGACCTGCACGCCGTGCACGTCCCCGAGGAGTACGGCGGCGCGGGCGCCGACGCCCTCGCGACGGTCATCGTGATCGAGGAGGTGGCCCGCGTCTGCGTGTCCTCCTCCCTGATCCCCGCGGTGAACAAGCTGGGCTCGCTGCCGGTGATCCTCTCCGGCTCCGAGGAACTGAAGAAGAAGTACATGAGCCCGCTCGCCAAGGGCGACGGGATGTTCTCGTACTGCCTCTCCGAGCCGGACGCCGGTTCGGACGCGGCCGGCATGAAGACCAAGGCCGTCCGCGACGGAGACTTCTGGGTCCTCAACGGCGTCAAGCGCTGGATCACCAACGCGGGCGTCTCCGAGTACTACACGGTCATGGCGGTGACCGACCCGACGAAGCGCTCCAAGGGCATCAGCGCGTTCGTCGTCGAGAAGTCCGACGAGGGTGTCTCCTTCGGCGCCCCGGAGCGCAAGCTCGGCATCAAGGGCAGCCCGACCCGTGAGGTCTACCTCGACAACGTGCGCATTCCCGCCGACCGCATGATCGGCGAGGAGGGCACCGGCTTCGCGACCGCCATGAAGACCCTGGACCACACCCGCGTCACCATCGCGGCCCAGGCCCTCGGTGTCGCCCAGGGCGCCCTCGACTACGCCAAGGGCTACGTCAAGGAGCGCAAGCAGTTCGGCAAGCCGATCGCCGACTTCCAGGGCGTCCAGTTCATGCTCGCGGACATGGCCATGAAGATCGAGGCCGCCCGCCAGCTCACGTACGCGGCCGCCGCCAAGTCGGAGCGCGGCGACAAGGACCTCACCTTCCAGGGCGCCGCCGCCAAGTGCTTCGCCTCGGACGTCGCCATGGAGGTCACCACGGACGCCGTTCAGCTCCTCGGCGGCTACGGCTACACCCGCGACTACCCGGTCGAGCGCATGATGCGCGACGCGAAGATCACCCAGATTTATGAAGGCACGAATCAGGTCCAGCGGATCGTGATGGCCAGGAACCTTCCCTAGCAAGGTTTTTGCAGTTCAGAGCCACTTTGAGGCGTCGTGAGGGACGCTTTCGGCATGCTGCCCGTTCCGGGCCGATCAAGGCCGTTCCTGGGCGTCATGCTGGGGGAATCCTGGGTCACTGACGGCCCCGATTAGGGCTGCTGACCAGCACAAACACAACAGCCCCTGGCATCGCGCCAGGGGCTGTTGTCGTACGAGCATCAGGCGACGTCTGACGTCTCCGTGGGGTCGTCGGCGCCAGGCGTCAGCATGGTGGCGATGGCTGCTCGCCCGCGCTGCTCAGCCCCTTCGAAGATGTAGTGATAGTGCTCCCTGAGTACGTCCGTACTGCCGTGGCCCATCCAGTCGGCTACGTCGTTCTCCGGGACTCCGGCGTACAGGAGCCGGGACCCGTAGTAGTGACGGAGCGAGTGAGACTTGCTGTAGGACACCCCGCCCTTCTTCAGTGCCACCATCCAAATCTTTGAGTAGAAGTACGACGCGTACAGGTACCCGGTGCGCGTCACGTTGGGGAACAGGAGCCGTTCCGGACCCCACACGCCGTGGTTCTTGATGTGCCGCCGCAGCTCGAAGGCGACGTTGGGCGGCAGGGGAACGAGTCGCCCGGGCTCTTCCTCGTCCCGGGCCTTGATGTGCCGCCGCTGAAGCGCACTGTTCTTGCCTGACTCGGTTGCGCCGTCCTCGGTGATCTGGAAGTCCACGCGAAGCGTCTCGGCCTTGAAGTCGATCTGTTCCCGGGAGACGCCCATGGCCTCACCGAGCCGCAGCCCACACCCGGCCATGAGCCACACCATCGCCCGGTATCGGGGAGGGCAGCCGTCCAGCACGGCCAGGACTTCACGCGTCGTCAGACGGCTGGCCTTGCTCTTGTGTTCGCGGATCTCCTTGGCACGGCTCCCCGCGTGCCGGATCTTCTTGCACGGGTTGCGCCCGATGATCTCGTTGATCACGGCCCAGTCCATCATCCCGGAGAAGTACGAGAACCGCTGACGCCTGGTGCGCGTCGACAGCTTGCGATCCTGCTCCATCCACAACATCCACTGTTCGATGTCCGCGACCTTCAGGGACACGATGGAGCAGGCTTTGAAGAAGGGCTCAATGGTCGTGCCGAGGATGGATCGGTACTGCTTCTTCGTGCTGTTGGTCAGCTTGCGCTGACTCATCCACTGCTCCCAGACGGCCGTGACCGGCTGTTTGCCCAGACGGTCATCCAGGTACGTACCCGCGTCTAGCTCCTGCTTCTTCCGCTTCCGGTGGTCGTCCGCGCGCTTCTTGGTGTCGAAGCTCTTCTGCCGCTGCTTTCCGTCCGGGTCGTACCAGAACGCCGTCCACGTCTTCGGGGCGTCATTCGACCGCGTCACCCATGCCCTTGCCACAGGGTCCCCCTCCTGCTGATGACGCACGGACCGCCCGGCGCCGCGCCGGTCGCCCAGCGTGACCAAGTCTGCACACGCTCCACCCTGGGTTGTCAACACAGGGTGGAGCGCCCTGTGTGGTACGTTCGAAAGTGTGAGGGCAGACGAGAGCGGATTCGAGATCACGCAGGAGCAAGGCGCTTGGGTGATCCGCATGTGGTGGCCGACAGGGCCGGTCACCGGTGGCCCGCAGCGGATCACCGTGGAGGCGGCAGAGAACGCTGCCGTTCGGGACGTGGCGCGCGGCATCTCCACGACCGTTCTCCGGAGGCTGGACCTGGCGGCGGCCATGAAGCTTGCGAAGAGCGCGCCGGAGATGCAGGAGGGGTTGGCGGACGTGGCGTCCAAGGTCGAGCAAGCAGGGGAGGCAACAGGCTTGTTGCTGACCAGTGAAGGTGTCTCGGCGTCGTACCTGGCCATGCTGGCCGCGACGTACAAGAGCATGGCCGACATGGGGGCTCCTGCCCCTGTTCCGTGGTTGGCGCGGCTGATCGGTCGGCGCCCGGAGACGATAAAGGACCACCTCAAGCGGGCGAGGAGAGAGGGGTACTTGACCACAGTTGCGGGCAAGGCGGGCGGCGAGCTAACCGAGAAGGCCACTTCGATACTTGCCACCTGTGGTAATTCAGAAGACAGACGAGACTGATATTCGCTACTGCTGAGTTCATGCACGACGGCCTCCAGGGAACTGGGGGCTTTTCTGTTAGGTGGGGGAATATGCGCGCGAATCTCATGACGGTTAACGATGTGGCCGACTACCTGAACAAGCCCCGTTCGTGGGTGTACGGGAACTGGAAGGGCGAACAGATCCCGTTCCGGAAGGTGGGCCAAGTGCTCCGTTGTCGACCGAGTGATCTTGGCAAGTGGCTGGATGGGCGCGGAATTAACTGAGATCCGACGCCAGGGATATTCCACTGGTGCCCCCGAGGCGACTCAGGGGCCTTTACAGAGGGATTCGGAAGCAGGGCGACGTTGTCCACATCAACTCGCTTCTGCGGCCCGCTGTCGGGGACTGCACGGTCGCCGACGGCATGACCGTGCAGCGCCGGAGACTGTCGACCAGAAGCTCCCCATGGCAGAGGGCAAGCACCTACAGGTGCTCGTGGAGGACGCGGAGCGTGTCCAGCTTGCTGCCGGCCTGGACTCTCCGATCAGTCAGCAGATGATCCGGTTCCTGGCCCGTGAGGCTGACGCGTTCATGGGCAACATGATTGCCGCCGGTGCGACGGCGCTCCCGGCCATCACGCCGAATGCTGACAACATCCCGCACAGCCTGTACAGCGCGGTCCTGGACGTGATGCTGGCCCTGGACGGCAACGACCTCCCGGCAGGCCGTTACGTGGTCGTCTCGCCCCGTGTGAAGCGACACCTGATCGAACACCCTTCGGTGGCCAGCGCTGCCGCGCACGGCAAAGAAGACGTGACCGCCAACGGCGTCGTCGCTCGCCTCGCAGGGTCCACCATCCTGACCACTACGGCCATGCCCACCGGTGTGGACATCGCGGCGGGACACTCGGAGTTCGCCACCTACGCAAGCCAGTTCACCGGATTCCGTGAGGGGAAGTCGGAGAAGTGCCGGGCCGACTACATCGACACCCTGCACCTGTACGGCGGCAAGATCGTGCGATATCCCGAGCTGGACACCAAAAAGACTGACAGCATTTTTGACGAGACCAGGCCTACGAGGGGAATCGTCAAGACTGCGATCGAGTGGCCTGCCTGACGTATCAAGTGGGTCAGCTACCGGCACGACGGCTAGCCCCGGTCCAGAAGACCGGGGCTCTGCCTCGGTCGAGAGGCACGGGCTTCAGCCAACCGTCACCGAGAACCCATTACTGAGGATGATCAGCGCTCCCACGAGGACGCCAACCGTCACCAGGAGGCTGATGAGGCGCGCCGTCCGGCGCTCCTCGGCGATGGCGTATCGCACCGTCCGCCACCATTCCTTATCGAACTTCACTCTCGTCACCTCACGTCCTGAGCAGGTGAGTTGAGCTTCGGGCACCCCTCGCGGTGATGTTTCGCGGCGGTACGCTATGACGCACAAAGATTCGTGGTGAACCGTGGCGACACGAATCCGGAGCCGCCACGGTGGGGAGGGGTGCATTGGCCGGTTCGGCGAGCAGGGCGGTCGAGATCCCAGCCTCGATCCCAGAAGGCCCGCTGAGGACGTGGCTGGAGTGGCTGAAGGAGCTGCGGCGCCGAGCCAACACTCCATCCCTGAAGGTCATCGCGGAGAAGGCTCAAGAGCGCGGCGGGGCTGTTAGCACTGCCACCGTGCGCCGCCTACTTCGAGGCGACAGCCTGAGCGAGGGGACGGCCCACGCAGTGGCCTACGTCCTGGCCGATATGGACAAGCGTCCTGGTGCAGGGACCCCTGCGCAGGACTGGGATGCCTTCGACGCAGAGCTAAACAGACGGTTCCTGGCAACCATGGCAGTTGAGGAGCCACCTTTGCCGGCTACTCCCGCAGAGCAAATCCAAGGCAGGGACGGTCTGGCGGCCGTTGTGGATGCGCTGGGCACAGTGAAAGCTGGGCGTAAGTCCCTGACCAACTCCGCAGAGCCTGTAGCGGAGAGCGCCAATTTCTCGACCGCTTTCCCCATCGATACCCGGACTTATCGTTACCTGTACCGAGCGATCGGCCCAACTGGTTCAGTGTTGGGTGACAATGATGCGGTCCTGGAATCTGCGGTTGCCGTTACCAGTCATCTCGTTCTTGGGAATGTCGATCTCGTAAGCACCGAGAACCATTTTTCTGCACTCGAAACCTTTAGGCCCGGCCAATTCCACATGCAGGCAAGGGCTCTATTTGCTATTTTCGAAGGGTTCGAAAGAAGCTATGTAACAATAGAGGGCGCAATCGCTCTGGAATCATTCGCTGATGGAATCTCCCGGAGGCGAGAACAGTTCGAATCTCTCATTCATGTTGTCCCTCCGTTCGAGCTGGCAATAATCGTACTCGTAAGTGATGCATCCCCTGGCGAGGATGCATTTCCGCCGTCGGATATGGCTTCGTTCATTTCAGATGCTCCGTATGGGACAGCCATGGTGGTTGAAGTGTCACCGCCTGAGGGGCTGCCAAACGTCCTTCGCGCCCTTGAGTCTCCCCCACGGCCTCTAGCGTGGTCGGGTCCGTTTGTGGTGCTCGAATCGGCGCTATTGGGAGTTGCAGAGGTGCAGAACGTCCATGAGTTTCGGGGCAGTGGCTTCTCTGGCCGATCATGGGTGGACCCAAGGGTCACATACACCAACCGGCGTCATAGATAACGTACGTGTCCTCTGGCTGGGAACAGGACGTCAGAGCCTCAAGGTGTGACCCAAGCAACGATGCTGTTGTTACCGCACCCCAAGTGATGCAACATTGCGGGCCCTGGAGGGCTCCGCCGGCACTCCGAGCCCGCGAGGAGGGGGCCGAGTGGGTCGTGCGCGGACGGCAGCTTGCGCCATGGCGGGGGCGTCTACAAGGTGCAGCCTGGCCAGCAACGAACGTTTGTGATCATGGGGGAATCCTGGGGGAGCCCTCCTCAAATCCTCAAACGTGCCGTACTTGCAGGTCAAAGCCGTAAATGCTGCGATGCGCCCAGATCTACGAAGACACGAGCCAGGTCCAGCGCATCGTGATGGCGTGCAACCTGCCGTAGTACGCCGCCGGTCGGCAGCGAAGGTGAGAGGCACCCGGAGTGCCTCTCACCTTTTGTTTCAGTCCTTCCTCATCCGTACCCACGAGAGGCCGAACCCGTAGGCGCTGTCCATCTGCTCCTGGACCGAGCGCCGGAGGGTGCCGGTGAACCAGCGGACCTCGCGGCTGACCGTGAGGCCGCCTTCGGCGGGCGTGGCCAGGGCGATGGCGCAGCCCGTAGCACCCTCGGGGGAGTCGTCGAGGGCGATACGGAAACCGCCGGACGGGGCGGTCACGGTGGCCGTGGCGCCCAGGCTCCGGAAATCCACGGCGCCGCTGTACACGTAGACGTGGAAGAGCAGTTGCCGGAAGAGTTCGCGCCGCTCCAGGTCCACCCGGACCGTCTCCCCGTCCGAGGACGCCCCGGTACGGTCGTCCTGATCGAGTTCCATGTACGGCCACCGCGTCAGCGAGCCGAAGGTGTTCCCCAGCGGCTGTACGGCCGCGCAGGTGCCGTCCGTGAACGCGGCCATGCAGCCGAGGTCGAGGTCGGCCCCGGTCCCCGGCGGCCTGTTGAGGTTCACCTGAAGGACTCCGCGCCCCGTGATGCGGGCCTGTGGCGTCGACCTGGTCAGCATCGTCTCGGCCCGCGCGGCGGGAAGCCGCGGCGCTTCACGGGCCGCGGGGGCCGCGCGCTGCGTGCCGGTTCCGGGCCGGGCGCCGGGCGCGGGCCTCAGCCGGATGGTCGCCCGTGGACGTTCGTCGTTGCTCAAGTTTCCCCCTCACGCCGCCGTCGGGGAGAGTGGCGGGTGTCGCGAGTTTATGCGCGGAGCGTGTCCGCTGGAGTACTCTCTGTGGCCTCGGTCGCGCGTCTGGTGCGTGTGAACCGGCGGGGGTACGGCGGCACATGACACGGGTGGGGATCCACGGCGCCGTCAACGCGCCCCCGCGTCCGTCGTGTTGTGGGGGTGGGCATGCCGTCAGGCGCCCTGATGGACCGTCATGTGATCGCGCAGAGCATCGAGGAACTCGCGGAGCGGCCGACGCTCGGCACCCGGAAGGAAGAACTGACCGCGCTCGCGGCGGCACTTCGGAAGCAGGACGCCCACGAACTGGACCCGTGGTCCGAACTCGATCTCCTCGCCGCCTACGCCCGCCCCGAGAGCCTCCGGGCGGCCGGCGCGCGGGGCGGGGACCACCCGCTCTGGTCCTACGCCGAGGGCGTGCTGGGCGCGCTGGTCTTCGTGCCGCTGATGCTCACCTGGTACGGACTGACCCGGGCGTCGAGCGCGTACGGGGCGCTGACGGGAGCGGATCCGAGGGCCGCCTCGCGGCCCTTCCTCCAGCTGTGGCAGTCCGGTTTCGAGGGGCACCTCACCGGCGCCTTCACGTTCGGCCATGTGGCGATGAGCGCCACCGTCGCCATCGCGCTGCTCTTCGCGCTGGTGCTCGTGCACGGTCTGCGGCGGTCCGCCGTCGCCCGCCGGGAGGAGGACGCCGATCGCGGCCGCGAGGAGCTGATGGCGGCGCTCGTCCCGGCGCTGACCCGCGCCCAGCTCGTGCTGAACAGGCAGCGGTCGAGTTCCCCGCAGCGCTTCGCCGCCGAGCTCACCGAGGCCGCCGCGACGCTCAGGCGGCTGGGCGACAAGGCGGTCCGGGTCCAGAAGGACCTGACGTCGGCTGCCTCGGCCGTCGGCGACGCGGTGCAGGGCGCCGAACGCAGGCTGGCCGGGGTCGACACCTCCGTCAAGCCCCTGGAGATCGCGGTGGGCCGTGTCGAGGCCGCCGTCAGCGACGGCGGAGCGCAGGTCCGCAAGGCGCTCGATGACGTCCGCGACGCGAGCGGTGAGGTGCGGCTCGCCGTGCAGGGCGCCGGTGACCGTGTCGAGGACTCCGTCACGGTGCTGGCCGCGTCCCAGCGGGCCTACACCACCGGTATCGAGGTGACGTCGGACATCTCGGCCCAACTCCTGGGCCGGTTCGGCGAGGTGGCGGAGGGTACGGCCCTCGCGGTCGAGGAGTCGCAGCACGCGGTGCGCGAACTGAGCGCCCAGAGCGTCGCGTTGCGGGCGGTGGCCGACGAGTTCGCCCGGCTGGTGGCCGAGTTGCGGGCGGACCGCCAACTGCGCACCGACCCGGCGGGCCGCACCGACCCGGCGGGCCGCACCGACCCGGCGGGCCGCACCGACCCGGCGGGCCGGACCGGGTCGGCGGTCGGTCACACCTACGGGCACAGCCGGTCGGCCGACGCGGGCCATGCCCCCTCCGCCGACGCGGGCCACGCTCCCGCGGCCCGGCCCGGCACTCCCGTGGAACGGGCCGGCACTCCCGCCGATGACCCGGGCCGACCGGGCCCCCGGCACGCCGACCCCCGTCGTGAGCCCCCGCAGTCGCCTCCCACGTCCCTGACCGAGGCCCGATGAGGCGCGGGGGAAGGTTCCAGCCGCTGCACATGGCGGGCTGGCTGTTCGCGGACATGCTCCTCGTCCTCGCCCTGGTGGCCATGGGGGACCAGGGCGACCCGCAGGCCGCCGGCAAGCGCCCCGCCCCCGCGTCCTCCGCCGCCGGGAAGAAGGCCCGGCACACCGGACCGAGGGCGGTGGTCCGCACACCGGTCAAGGTGGCCGTCGACGCGCAGGCCGGCGACGGCGAGGGCATCGTGCGGGCACTGCGCGCCGCGACCTCGCGCTACCGGGGACGGCAGGCCGCCTTCGTGCTGACCTTCGGACGCCACACCGACCCGGGCGCGGGAGGCCGCTATGCCCACGAGGTCAACGCCCTGCTGGAGAGGGCCCGTCCGGACATGTTCCGCGCCGCCACCACCCGCGACTTCTGGAAGGGCGGAGCCTCCCCGGGCCACGCCGACATCGAGATCTACTTCTACACGTACTGACCCGGAGGTACGAGACCTTGCAGATCCTGCCCTTCTACCTGCTCTGCGACGAGTCCGGGTCGATGATCGGCGAGCCGATCGACGCCATCAACGGCGCCCTCCCGGACCTGCACCACGAGATCAGCACCAACCCGACCGTCGCCGACAAGACGCGTTTCTGCCTGATCGGCTTCTCCGACACCGCCACCGTGCTCCAGCCGCTCGTCGACCTCAGCGGCATCGACTCGGTCCCCGCGCTCGCCGCGGGTGGGCTCACCTCGTACGGCGACGCCTTCCGCACCCTGCTGCGCTGTGTCGAGGCCGATGTGGCGGCACTGAAGGCGGAGGGCCACGAGGTGTACCGCCCCGTGGTCTTCTTCCTCTCGGACGGCATTCCCACCGACCCGGACTGGGACCAGGCGTACAAGGAGGTCATCCAGTCACGGTTCTGCCCGAAGATCATCGCCTTCGGCATCGGTGAGGCACAGGAGTCGACGATCGCCCGGGTCGCGAACTTCCGGGCGTTCATGCAGAAGGACTCCTCGGTGTCACCGGCGCAGGCGCTGCGCGAGTTCGCCTCCAGCCTCACCCGGTCGATCGTCCGGTCCGCCGAGGGCATCGCCGCGAACGGCGGCAACGGATTCACCCTGGCCGTGGACGACACCGTGCCCGGCTTCTCCATCGTCTCTCTCGACAAGCTGTGAGGTCGCACCGATGGAGAACGACATGAACGCCCCCGGACGGTCCCGGAGGGGCCCGCGGCAGCCCGACGTGCACAGGCCCGACCTGCGCGAGCCCGACACCACCCGCCGTCCCGACCTGCGCGAGCCCGACACGCGCCATCCCGACCTGCGTCAGCCCGAAGCGCGGCAGTCGGACCCGGGACATCTGGACCCGGGACATCTGGACCCGGGACAGCCGGAGGGGTGTCAGCACGACCTGCGGCGGACGGAGTTCAGCTGGCCGGACGCGCGGGAGCCCGACCCGCTGGACGAGACCTGGCAGAGCGTCGACCTGTTCTTCAACGACCAGCCGGAGCCCGGGGCGCCCGCCGCGGTGCCCGGGACGTCCGCGGCGCAGCCCGCCGGACCGATCCCCCTGTCCTACGGGCCGGCTCCGGGGCCCTCGCCGGCGGCCGACGGGCCCGGCGCGCGGACCGGATCCGTCCCGGTGCTCGGCGCGCCGTTCCACTCCGGCCCCAAGCCCCCGCTGTACGCCCCGGAGCCCCGCGAGCTTCCCTCGGTCCGGGAGGACCCGACCGCGGCGCTGACGCCCGACATGGTGGTGGACGGCGCCGGGTACGGCCCTCTGACCGTGCGGGCGGCGTCGGTGCGCGGCGACTCGCACCGCTATCAGGGCGAGCCGCGCCAGGACTCCCTGGCCGTGGTGCGCCTCGGGGCCCCCGGCCCGGACGGGCTGCTGCTGCTCGCGGTGGCGGACGGCGTGGGATCGGCGGCCCGCTCGCACGTCGGCTCCCAGGAGGCCTGCCGGCTCGCCGCGATGGAGCTGGACGCCGTGTCCGCGGAGCTCGCGGAAACCGTGCGCACGGGCGACCAGCCGGGGTTCGCCGCACTGGTGGACACCGCCGTGGGCCGGGTCGCGACCCTGCTCGCGCACCGCGCCCGCGAACACGGCGACGACCCCGCCGCGTACGCCACCACCCTGCGCGCCCTGCTCGTCCCGCTCGATCCCCGGGTGCGGGCCCGCGGCTTCCTGGCCGTCGGCGACGGCGGCACGGCGCTGCTGCGCGCCGGGGAGTGGGACCTGTCCCTCACGGACCCCGAGCACGACGGCGACGGAATGATCGACACCCGCACCGCGGCCCTGCCGCACGCGCACCGCGCCCGCGCCCTGCTCCTTGCTCCGGCCCTGCCCGGCGACGTCCTCGTGCTGTGCACGGACGGCCTGTCCACACCGCTCGCCGGTGACGCGGGGATGCGGGACTTCCTGGGGTCCGGATGGGGCCAGGGGGCCGCTCCGGCACCGGCCGACTTCCTGTGGCAGCTCCAGTACCGGGTGAAGTCGTACGACGACGACCGCACCGCCGTCGTCCTGTGGGAGGCCGGGCCGTGAGCACCGACGACGGCGCCGACGTGACGCTCGGCTCGCTCACCCTCGGCGTGCGCGTCGGCGACGGCGGCCAGGGCGAGGTGTACGACGTCGTCGGTCCCGGCCGGCTGCTGTACAAGAGCTATCGCGAGCCGGGGAAGGCCGACGCCGGCCGGCTGGCGGCGCTCGTGGCCCTGCGCCAGGGGCTCGCCCCGGCCGACCGGGAGCGCCTGGACCGGGAGACGGCGTGGCCGCTGCGCCGGGTCGTGGACGGCGGCAGGGCGACCGGCTTCCTGATGCGCCGGGCGCCGGACTCCATGACCTGGCCGACCTCGCGCGGCGAGACCCGGCTGACCGACCTGTCCTATCTGCTCCGGCCGCCGAAGGCGGCCTGGCAGGCCGTCGCGCAGCCGTCGCCGGCCGAGCGGTTCGCGCTGCTCGTCGCCTTCCTCGGGCTCTTCCGGTGGCTGCACACCCTGGGGCTGGTCGTCGGTGACGTGTCCCACGCGAACGTGCTGTGGACCGTCCGGCCCGCACCCGCCCCGTATCTCCTGGACTGCGACGGCGTCCGCATGGCCGGGCGGCCCCCGGTCCTGGAACAGGCGGACACCCCCGACTGGCACGACCCGCTGGCCGCCGCCGGCAGCGCCACGGTGGACAGCGACCGCTACAAGGCGGCTCTGGTGGTGGGCCGTGTCGTGAGCCAGGACGCGTACGTGACGCCCGGCAAGCCCCTGAAGCCGCTGTCCGGCGTGCTCGACGACCGGCGGGCCGACGCGGTCCGTGACCTCTGGGAGCAGGCGTCGGGCCCGCGTGGCACCCGTCCCCACCTCGCCCAGTGGTGCACCGCTCTCGCGGGCCGCGACACCATCCGTCTCATGGCCGCGGAACCGGCCCCGAGGCCCGTCGTCGACCGCTCGAAGTTCGACGGCCCGCGCACCCGGGGCCGTATCACCCTGCGCTCTCTACGCAATTGACCCACCGTCACCGTCGAAAGGCGGTGTCGGTGGGCCAATGGGGGCGGCGACCTCGTGCGATGCCGGGCCGGGGCGCCGGCGGCGGCGGTCCTGAACGGGTCGGGCCGCCGTCAACGCCGTTCGGTGACGGGTCAGTTGCCTGTCACCGTGACCTTCTCGTCGTTCTTGAGCTCGTCCACGAGTGTCTTGACCTTCGCCTTGTCCCAGACGAGGTTGCCGCCGGTGGAGCCGGAGATCGGCATGTTCATGGACGTGCCGTCGCCGCTGGTGACGCCCTTCATGGCCCAGAACATGTCGGCCAGGTCCCACAGGCTCATGTCCTTGTCGACGACCAGCGAGTCCAGGCCCGCGCCCATCGTCGGGTAGAGCTTGAACGGGTTCAGGACCGTCGAGGGGGTCGCGACCTGGTGGGCCAGGGCGGCCAGGAACTTCTGCTGGTTCTTGGTGCGCTGGAGGTCCGAGGCGGCGAAGGCGTGCCGGGTACGGACGAAGGCGAGGGCCTGCTCGCCGTTCAGCGTCTGCTTGCCCGCCTTGAAGTCGGCGCCGGAGTACTTGTCCTTGAAGCCCTGGTCGAGCGTCATCTCGACGCCGCCGACCGCGTCGACGATGCCCGCGAACCCGGCGAAGCCGATCTCCACGTAGTGGTCGATGTGCAGGCCGGTGTTGTACTCGATGGTCCTGACCAGAAGGGTGGGACCGTCGAACGCGTAGGCCGCGTTCAGCTTGTTCGGGCCCAGCGGGCCCTTGATCTTGCCGGACTCGGAACCCTGGAACTTCGGGATCGTGACGTTCGAGTCACGCGGGAGCGAGACCAGCGTGGAGCCGTTGCTGCCGGTGTGCAGGATCATCATCGAGTCCGTGCGCTTGCCCTCGGCGGAGCCGGTGTGCAGCTTCTTCTTCTCCTCGGCGGACATGCCGGCGCGGCTGTCGGAACCGACGATCAGATAGTTCGTTCCCTCGCCGGTCTCCGGCCGGTCTATGACCTTGGAGAGATCCACGTCACGGTGGAGCTTGGAGTCGGCCCAGAAGTACGTTCCGACGGAGACCACGACCAGCGCGGTGACCAGCGTGATCGCGGTCCACTTGATCCGGCGCCGCCAGTTCGGCGCGGGGCGCCGGGGGTAGGCGTCACCGCCGCCGCCGGGGCCCTGCGGATCTCCCGGCCCGTTGCCGTACACGTGACCGGTGTTGTAGCCGGAGTCGTACCCGTTGTCGTAGCCCTGGCCCTCGTCGTGGCCCTGGCCGTCGACGTACGAGGGCTGCCGGGGCACCCCGGCGCCGTACGGCGGCGCGCCCTGGCCCGGTGCGGGTGCGGCGGGCCCACGGCGGACCTGGCGCATGACGCGGGCGCTCTCAGGCTGTGCGCCTGCGCTGCCGCGTCCGTAGCGGTTGCTGCGGTTGTCGTCGGACCACCCGTCGGGCCAATCATTCATGCCGACCAGTGTGCCGCCCTCCACCAGGCGCCTTACAAGAGAGCAGGGAGATCTGGGTCACGCCTGTTGCAGACCTGATGCAAAGAGACCGCCATGCGCCCGGCATAAGGTGGAGGACATGACAGACCAGGCCCCCAACCCGGAAAACGACATCCCGGGCAAGCCGACCTCCGCGTCCCGGACCACCCTCAGCCACATCATGACCCACAACGACACGAACCTTCTGGGGTCGGTGCACGGTGGCGTGATCATGAAGCTCGTCGACGACGCGGCGGGCGCCGTGGCGGGGCGGCACTCCGGCGGGCCCGCCGTCACCGCCTCGATGGACGAGATGGCCTTCCTCGAACCCGTGCGCGTGGGTGACCTGGTCCATGTGAAGGCCCAGGTCAACTGGACCGGACGGACCTCGATGGAGGTCGGTGTGCGGGTCCTGGCCGAACGCTGGAACGAGTCCACCCCGCCTCAGCAGGTCGGTTCGGCGTATCTCGTCTTCGCCGCCGTCGACGGCGACGGCAAGCCCCGCCGGGTGCCACCGGTCATCACCGAGACCGAGCGGGACGAGCGCCGCTTCCAGGAGGCGCAGATCCGCCGTACGCACCGGCTGGCCCGCCGCCGCGCGATCATGGAACTCCGCGAGAAGCGAGCGGCGGAAGGTCTCGACGAGTAGGGCCTGTCGTTCGGATCACCCATCCCGGGTCAGGGGCACACCACCTGGTCTCCGGTGACCACCCCGGACTCGCCCTGAGCGGGATCGTCGGCCCGTACCCGCGTCACCCGCTTGAAGTCCGCACCGGCGATCACCTTCAGCAGCGGGCCCTGCCCGCGGACCGCGCGCAGCTCGGCGCCGGGCAGCGCGGCCGCGAGGGACTTCGCCGAGCGGTCCCAGCGGGGGTCGTACGCGACGACGGTGCGCCGGACCGTGGGGTCGGGGGCCGTCGTGGGCCGGCCCGTCGTCCGGAAGCCGGTGGCGGCGAGCGCGCCGTCGACCCGCTTGCCGAGACCCGTCGTGGAGGTCCCGTTCTCGATCTGGACCCGGATCCGCTGCGGGGCCACCGCGACCCGGACGGCCGCCGGCCGCGGGGCCCTGGGCGCGGCGAGCGGCTTGTCCTCACGCAGCTCCTGGAACAGCTTCCTCGCCTTCGGCCCGTCCCACTTCAGGGTCGAGCCGATGCCCTTGACGGCATAGGCCATCTGTCCGATCGGCACGGTCGTGAACTCGGACGAGGACGGGGAGAAGTTCCGCATCGCCCGGCCCAGGTCCAGCAGTTCGTCCGTGCCGAACCCCTTGTCGGCCCGCACCGAGCCCAGCACCGCCCGTGTCACGTCCCGGAACCTCATCGGGTTCAGCAGCACCCCGGACGACGTGGCCTGGGAGACGAGTGAGGCCAGGAAGCGCTGCTGGCGCTTCATCCGGCCGAGGTCGGAGGAGCCGTCGGTGTGCCGGGACCGTACGTACTGAAGGGCCTGTCCGCCGCCCAGCACATGCGGGCCGGCCGCCAGGTCGAGGCCGGTGTACCTGTCCTTCAGCGGCTGCGCGGTGCAGATACGGACGCCGCCGAGCACGTCGACGGTCTTCATGAAGCTGGTGAAGTCGACCTCCATGTAGTGGTCGATCTTCACGTGGGTCATGTTCTCGACGGTCCGCACGGTCAGGGTCGGGCCGCCCTCCGCGTACGCCGCGTTCAGCTTGAGGGGGTGGGGGGCGTGCCGTCTGCCGGTGACCTCGTCGGTGTGCTCGGGCGCCTCGGCGTAGGAGTCGCGCGGCAGGCTGACGATGGTGGCTCGCTCCCGGTCCTCCGAGATGTGCACGATCATGACCGTGTCGGTGCAGTGGCAGGGCGCGCCGCCGAGCCGGTACTTCCGCCGATCCGCCTCGGTGATCTTCTCCCGGCCGTCGGTACCGACCATCAGCAGATTCATGCCGTGGCCGCCCTCGGGCCGGTTCTTCATGTCCTTGAACGGGTCGACCCGGGCGATGTCCGCGTCCAGGCTGCTCAGCACCGCGTGTCCGATGCCCGCCGAGGCGAGGACCACCACGGAGACGGTGGTCAGCGCCCGCATGGCCCAGCGTGGCCTCCTGCGCCGTACGGGTCGTACGGGCCGTCCTTCGGAGCGCCGGACGGGACGCCGCGCGGGAGACGGCTGCGGGGGGCGCTGAGGGCGGACGGGGGAGCGGGGCGGCGTGGGCAAGGGGGACACCTCCGCGAGGCTGGACGGGGGAGGGAAGCGTTCCGCTGGGCGGGACGGAGCCGCGTTCCGCTGGCGTGGGGATCCGTGTGCACGGTAGGCCCATACGATCTGCGGCCCGGTCCTTACGCCGGGCGGCGCGCGACTGTGTCCCCCGTTCGCGGTAACGTGAGCTCCGATGAGCGAGAAGTCTGACGTGCGGTCCCCCGCCGTTTCTGTGATCATGCCCGTCCTCAACGAGGAGCGGCATCTGCGCGGGGCCGTCCAAGCGATCCTGGCGCAGGAGTACGACGGCGAGATGGAGGTCGTGATCGCCATCGGTCCCTCAACGGACCGGACGGACGAGATCGCCGCCGAACTCGTCCGTGAGGACCCGCGCGTCCACACGGTGCCGAACCCGACCGGGCGCACGCCCGCGGCCCTGAACGCCGCGATCAAGGCGTCCCGGCACCCCGTCGTCGTACGCGTCGACGGGCACGGCATGCTGTCCCCGAACTACATCGCCACCGCCGTACGGCTCCTGGAGGAGACCGGCGCGCAGAACGTCGGCGGCATCATGCACGCCGAGGGCGAGAACGACTGGGAGCACGCCGTCGCCGCCGCCATGACGTCGAAGATCGGCGTGGGCAACGCGGCCTTCCACACGGGAGGTGAGGCGGCCCCGGCCGAGACCGTGTATCTCGGGGTGTTCCGGCGCGAGGCGCTGGAGCGGCAGGGCGGGTACAACGAGGAGTTCATCCGCGCCCAGGACTGGGAGCTGAACTTCCGGATCCGTGAGGCCGGCGGACTGATCTGGTTCTCGCCCGAGCTGAGGGTGTCGTACCGGCCGAGGCCGTCCGTCAAGGCGCTGGCCAAGCAGTACAAGGACTACGGCCGCTGGCGGCACGTCGTCGCCCGCTACCACGAGGGCTCCATCAACCTGCGCTACCTCGCCCCGCCGACCGCCGTCTGCGCGATCGCGGCGGGCGTGGTCGTCGGCGCGGTGCTGACGCCCTGGGGCCTGATCGTCCCGGCCGGCTATCTCGCGGCCATCGGACTCGGCTCGCTGCCCGCGGGCAAGGGGCTGCCGGCGAAGGCCCGGCTCCAGATCCCCGTGGCCCTCGCGACGATGCACATGTCGTGGGGCTGGGGCTTCCTGACGAGCCCCAGGTCCCTGGCGAAGAAGGTCATCGCGTCCCGTCGGCCGGCGGTCGTCGGCGCGACCCGCTGAGCCGCCGTCCCACCAGACATGAGTTGGGCCCCTCTCGACTTCGAGAGGGGCCCAACTGCCTTTCACCGTCGGCCGGTTACCGTCGGCCGGTTACCGTCGGCCGGTGCTACGACCAGGTGTAGTCCGGGTTGACGTGCATGCAGGCCTTGGTGTCCGAGCCCTTGTCGAGCTTCGCGGACTCGGGCGCCGAGTCGTCGTCCTCGGGCGCCTTGTACGTCGTACCGTCCCGCCAGTCGGCGCCGACGACGAGCGTGACCCCGGAGACGTCCGCCGACTTCTCCACCGCGTGGGTCGACATCCCGAGGGCCTTGGCGAGCCGCAGGGCGTCACCCTCCAGATCGGCGCTCGGGTAGCGGATGACCGTGGCCGCCTCGGTGGTCACCGTCGACGGGTCGGCCTTCGCCTGCGTGAATCCCTCGCCGACGAGCAGCTCGCTCACCGCGCTCGCGCGTCCCGGCACCGGGGCCAGCGTGCTGGTGCGGGTGCCGTTCTGCACCTGCACGGCGATCTTGTCGTCCGCCGCGGCCGGATCCGAGGAGGTCTTCTCCGCGGGCTTCTTCTTGCCCTTGCCGTCCAGCGCGATGTCCTCGCGCAGCAGCCGCCAGACCTTGTCCGCGTCCGTCGGCTTGGGCAGCACCCGGTTGCCGTCGCTGGAGTACACCCACGGCATCGTGGTCATGGTGATGCGCTTGGTCGGGACCTTCTTCAGCTCTTTGCTGAGGTCGTAGAGCTTGGTGACCGAGCCCAGGCCCTGGTCGACGGTCAGCGCGCTGGTGGCCGTCTCCGCGAGGCCGCGCAGCTTGCCAGGGTTGCTCAGCGTGGCGTTCTCACGGAGCTGGCGCACCATCGAGTTCATGTACTGGTGCTGGGCCTTGGTCCGGCCGATGTCGCTGCCGTCCTCGAAGCCGTACCGCGTGCGCAGCCACTGCAGGGCCTGCTTGCCCTTGACGGACGTCGTGCCCTTCTCGAGCTTGAGTCCGGAGCCGTGACCCGTGGAGGTGTGCGAGTAGATGTTGGCGTCCACGCAGACGGGGACGCCGCCGATCGCGTCGGCCATCGACACGACACCCGCGAAGTCGACCATGATGAAGTGGTCGACGTGGATGTCGGTCAGCTTCTCCCAGGTCGCGACCGTACAGCCGGGGCCGCCGCGGCCCAGCGAGTCGTTCGTCATCGTCAGCGACGAGCTCGCGGCGTAGGTCTTCCCGGTTTCCGGGTCGGTGCAGTTGGGTATCTGGAGCAGGGTGTCGCGCGGCATGCTCACGACCGACATGTTGGTGCGGTCCGCGGACAGGTGCAGCAGCATCTGGACGTCCGCGCGGGCCGGTGTGTCGAAGGTGTCCTTCGCGCCGCCGAGCTTCTGGTTCTCGGTGGAGTTCCGGGCGTCCGAACCGATCAGGAGAATGTTCAGCGGGGTCTGGCCCGCCGCGTTCGGTTTCGACTTCGCGGCGCGGTCCTTCGCGTCGCCGATGTTCAGGTCTTCCTGCTTGAGGTTGTTGTTCAGGTGCCGGTAGTAGAGATAGCCGGCACCGGCGGTGCCGAGTATCAGGACCGACAGCACCATCGCCGACCAGCGCAGTATTCGGCGTCTGCGCCGGGGGCGGCCCGTGGTCCCGTGCCGTCCGTCGTCGTCCCCGCCGCGCGGACCCTGCCCCTGCGGACCGGTGCCGTCGCCGTCGGCCCGGGTGCTGACGCCGTCCGCCGTCCGGACGGAGTCGCCGCCCTCCTCGTACATGCTGTCGTCCCAGCCCAGTTCGCCGGCCTGCGGGACACGTGGTCGTGCTCCCTCCCCGCGCACACTGCTTCGCGCCATCTCCCAGCCTCTCCCCACCCTGCGCCTGACAAACGGGTCCGTCGGGCGTCCGGCCGGGCGTTTCCACGCCCGGCCGGACAGCCGCTCGCGCCCTGTAGGACGCCTGACGGACCCGTTAGGTCACTTCGCGCACACCGTTTTGTCCGCCGTGGACTTCTCCACGTCCGGCGCCTTCGTCGCAGCGGTCAAAGGCACTCCGGCGCCCTTGAAGTCCTTGCCCAGGGTCAGCACGATCGCGGGCAGCCCCTGTGAGTTCTTCTCGCTCTTGCCGGGCTTCATCGCCGAGCCGGACAGCCCCATGAGATCCGCCAGCTTGCGTGCCTGGTCGGCCTGGTCGGGAGAGTACTCCAGGGTCGTCTTGCTCAGCGGTGCGTCGGCGTTGCCCAGCTGGCTGGACTTGAGCACGCCCTCATCATTCTGCAGCCAGTTAAGAGTTTCCTGTGCGGAGCCGGACTGGGCGCCGCCGTTGTAGATGTCGACGCGGATCTCGGAGGCGGCGGAACGGGAGCCCTTGAGACGGGCGGCCACCGCGGCCTTCTCCTTCTTCTCCTTCTGCTTCACGGCGCTGAAGGAGACGTCGTTCTTGATCGCGTCGAAGACCGCCTGGGCCGTGTTCGGGTTGGGGACAACCGTGGCGTGCACCTTCTCGGCCGGGTTGTCTATCACCGGAACCGTGGTGAAGGTGATGTTCTTCGGCGGCACCTTCTTCAGCTCCAGGGCCATGTCCTTGAGCGTGTTGACGTTGCCGATGCCGGTGTCGACGGTGAGTGCCTTGGTGGCGGCCTCGGCCAGCTTGACCAGTTTGGTGGGGCTGGTGAGGGTGTCGCTGGAGCTCATCTTGCGCATCAGGGAGCCGATGAACTGCTGCTGCACCTTGATGCGGTCGAGGTCGCCCTGGTTGCCGAAGCTGTGCCGGGTGCGCACGAAGGCGAGGGCCTGCTCGCCCTCGATGGTGTGCTCGCCGGCGGAGAGCTTGAGGTGCGAGTCGTCGTCGTCGACGTCCTTGGCGAGACAGACGTCGACACCGCCGACCGCGGTGGTCAGCGTCTTGACGGCGTTGAAGTCGGCCATCATGAAGTGGTCGACCGTGATGCCGGTGACCGCCTTGACCGTGTCCATCGTGCAGCCGGGGTTCCGGCCCTCCTGGCCCAGGCTCGTGTTGAAGCGGACGTTCTCCGAAGGCTGGATGACCTTCTCGGTGCCGTCCTCCTGCTTCGACCTGCACTCGGGGATGTCGACGATCAGGTCGCGCGGGATGCTCATCGCGGTCGCGTTCGTCCGGTCCTTGGCGACGTGCAGCAGGATGTTCGTGTCGGCGTGCCCGACGCTGTTCTTGTCGCCGTATCCCGAGTTGCCCGCACCGGTGCGCTTGTCGGTGCCGATGATGAGGATGTTGAAGGCCTCGTCCTTGCTGAAGCCGTCCTTGGCGGAATCGCCGACGTCCTCGGTCTGGACATTGCCCTCGAGGTGCTTGAGGTAGGCGTACGCGGCGCCCGAGACAGCCACCAGGACCAGCGCCATGGTGCCGCCGGTCCAGAGCACTATCTTCTTCGCCTTCGATTTCTTGGGCGGCCCCTTGCGGCCGCGCCTGCGCCCCGGCAGGGGCTCAGGAGGCTCGGCGCGCCGACGGCGCGGCCCCGGCACGTCGGGGCCGGGGTCCTCACGGTCCCGTCCCGGTGCGTCACGGTCCCGGCCCGGTGCCGCGCGGTCCCGTCCCGGCGCGCCTCGGGTGCGCGTGGCCGCGGAGGGTGAGCCCCTCCGCGGTCGCGGCACGCCCGATTGCGCTCCGGAAGGGGGCAGTCGCAGTTCGTATTCACCGGTGTTCGGGTTGAGCACCCACTGGTCTGCGGGGTCGATGTCGTCCGCCCGCCCACGGCCTTGCGCGTCCACGGTTGTCTGAATCCTCCGTCGGGGCCACGCGGCGCCCTTTTCCCCCTAAAAGGCGCTCGGGTCTCGGTCAAGCAGTGCGCGACCCCCAGGACGGACCTCGTGGCCGGGTGCACCGGATCGCTCACACTATCCGCCCAGTTCAGCGTCCAGCGACGGCCGTGACAAATTCAACGTTCCTACAACCGGGCAATCCGCCCTATTTTCAGAGACTTCTTAGCTCAGCTGTTCCCCGCCTTGGTGTGCGCTTTACTCGCAGGCGTCCTGTGCCGCCGTGTTGCCTCGGAAAGTCGGGGCCGGATCGGGTGTGCCGGAGAGGCGGGCAACCCCTATTGCCGTCGAAACCGTCGACATTCCGTCGCCGTTCGACTCCTCTTCGTAATCGCGCAAAGAGTTTCCGTACAGGCTTACGGAATGCGGCGCCTGGCCCCGGGCGGGTCGCGCCGGCGGTTCCTTCGCGACCACGACGGGCTTGTCCGCGCGCAGCCGCTTGAAGAGGCGGGCCGCCGCGGGCTCCATGAGCTGATCGCGGTTGGCGTTGAGGACGTAGGACGTCCGGGGCACGGTCAGGAACTGGATGCTGTCCGTGGGGATGTCGCGCAGGCCGCGGACGAGGTCGTACAGGCCGCGCAGGCTCGCCAGCCCCGGGTCGGTGGTCAGCGACGAGGTGGCCGCGTCCAGCACCGGATACAGCTTCGCCGGGTTGAGCAGGACGTCGTCGCTGCGCACCTTGCTGATCAGCGCGCCGAGGAACTTCTGCTGGCGGTCCATCCGGTCGGTGTCGCTGCCGTTGCCGATGCTCTTGCGGGCGCGCACGTAGCCGAGCGCCTGCTCGCCGTCGAGGACGACCTTGCCCGCGGGCAGTCTCAGCTTCGCCGCCTTGTCGTCGATCGGCTCGCGCAGGCACACCTCGACGCCGTCCACCGCGTCGACCATGTCCTTGAAGCCGTGGAAGTCCACCACCATGTGGTGGTCGACGCGGATGTTGGTGAGCTTCTCGACGGTCCGGATCGTGCAGGCCGAGCCGCCCACCTCGAAGGCGTAGTTGAACATCGCGAACATGGGGTCGGTGCGGGTCCCGTCGGGGCGCCGGCAGCCCGGCACGTCCACCATCAGGTCGCGGGGCAGCGACATGGCGGTCGCGCTGCGCCGGTTCGCCGCGAGGTGCAGCAGGATCGTGGTGTCGGACCGTTCCGTCCCCGAGTCGCGGCCGTACTTCTTGTTGCCGGCACCTGAGCGCGAGTCGGACCCGATCAGCAGGATGTTCTGCGCGTCGCGCACGAGCGCGGTGGGCCGTTCCCTCTCGTACCGGGCGAGCTCGGCCGCCGTGTCGTTGTCGGCCGTGATGTTCCCGTTCAGTTTCTCGTACGCGGCCCAGCCGACCGCCACGGCGCCCAGGACCACCACGCTCACCCCGGTCGCCGTCCAGCGCAGCCAGCGCCGCCGCCGGCGTCCCGCCCCGGTGGGCGACGCTCCCCGCCCCTGCTCCTCCGGGCTTCCGGAGGGAGTGCCCGCGGTGTCGGTCACGTCGGGACCACCACCCCTCATGGCGTACGAACGGGTCCGGCTGTTCCTACGACCATGTCCCGGCGCGGCAGGTGAGGGGGGTTGATGATGGGCCGAACGGGCGACGCCCCCGGCGCGGAGGCCACCCCGCGAGAGCCCCGCCGGGAGACGGACACCCCTTGCCGGCCTGTCGCGCCGACCCGTCTTGCCGGCCCGTCCTATCGGGCCGTCGCGGTCACCCGCTCGCTCTCGATCCGCCGGGCGAGCGCGTCGTCGTCCAGCCCGCCGAGATTGCGGCACAGCACCACGGACCCGCCGGTCGCCAGCGGCGCGTACAGGCCCGCGGCCACGCCCTCCCAGGTGTCGTACGAGAGGGCCGACAGGATGCGTGAACCGGGGCCCGTCAGATCCAGGCCCGGGGCGTCGGCGCGGGCCTGCTCCACGACCTCCGCGCCCGTGTACGCGGCCCCGGCGACGACCAGGGCCCGCTCCTCCGGGTCGACGGGCGCGTACGGCGCGAAGCGGTCGCCCTGGCTCGGCACCTCGACGGCGTAGTCGGCGTATCCCGCGGGCGGCGTCGGGAAGCGGCGGCCGAGCGGCGCGAGCGAGAGGGCGACGCGCTCACCGGAACAGGCGAGCCCGGCGTCGAACCGGCCGGGGCCCGCGACGACGTGGTCGGCGGCCGCCGGGTCGCCGCCGAGATCCGCGACGACGCCCACCGAGGAACAGGCGAGCAGCCACACCGCCGTCTGCCAGTGCGCGGGCAGCAGCAGCGCGACCCGCTCGCCGGGCTCGGCGGACATCTCGCCCTGGAGCAGGTTGGCGGTCTTGGCCACCCAATTGGCGAAGGTGGCCACGGACAATTCGACCCGTTCGCCCGTCGCGTCGTCGTAGAAGGTCACCAAAGGACGTGCGGGGTCCTCGGAGAGCGCGGATCGCAGCAGGTCGGCAGGGGTGCGGTCGGTGGCTTTCACGCGAGCAAGCGTACGCGGGGACGCCGCGCGGCACGGGCCGCGCGCACCACCGGTTCGGCGGAGCGCGTCCGACGGTCCGTCAATTCCGCGATGGACAGATATGTATGACTATGTTCAGGATCAGGAGCATGCGTGGATTCCTTGCTTCCTCGGTCGGCGTCACCTGCGCGGCCGCTCTCGCCCTTCCGCTGACCCTGCCCGCCACCCCGGCCAAGGCCGGGCCGTCGACGCTGAGATCGGAGGTCGCCGCCCCCGGCAGCACCCAGTCCCTGCCCCTCGTCCCCCTCACCCGTAAACGGTCTCTCGGCCCGGCCGCACCGACCCAGGGCCTCGCGCGCCGGAACGTACGGCCCTTCTCCCTGGTCGGCGTCGTCTGGGACGACCCGGGCAGTGAGCTGAACGGCCGTGTCCAGGTCCGTACCCGGGCCGCCGCCACCGGCGACTGGTCGGACTGGCAGGACGTCGAGGCCCACAACGACGAGCACGCCGCCGACCCGGACACCGCCGAGAGCGCGTCGAGCCGGGTGCACGGCTCCACCGCTCCCCTGTGGGTCGGGAACTCGGACGGCGTCGAAGTCCGCGTCGAGGCGGAACGGGCGGCGCGGGACGCCGGGGAGGCTTCGGAACCGGAGGACGACGCCGGATACGGCCCCGAGGACAGACGCGCGGCCGCGTCGCTGCCCGGCGGCCTGCGCCTCGAACTGGTCGATCCCGGAGGGGATCCCCCGAGCCGGGACGCCCGGACGGCCGGACGGACCGGGAGCGCGCCCTCGGGCCTGCGCGCCAAGAGCGTGCGCCCGGGCGGGCACGCGGGCGTGACGGACGGCGTCGGTGCGAAGTCCACCGTGATCCCCGCGCTCTCCCGCGAGGAGACCGCGCGCACGTACTCCTCCGACGGCACGGCCCAGCGGCGCACGGCGCCGTACATCGGCCCGCGCCCCCGCATCATCACGCGGCACGGCTGGGGCGCGAACGAGAATCTGCGCGAGCGCGGCTTCCTCTACACGAAGACGGTCAAGGCGGCCTTCGTGCACCACACGGCGTCGGGCAACAAGTACACCTGTTCGCAGGTGCCTTCGATCATCCGCAGTATCTACCGCTATCACGTGGTGAGCAGCGGCTGGCGCGACATCGGCTACAACTTCCTCGTCGACAAGTGCGGCAACATCTACGAGGGCCGCGCGGGAGGCGTCGCGAAGGCGGTCATGGGCGCCCACACCCGCGGGTTCAACACGAACAGCATGGGGATCGCCGTGATCGGCACGTTCGGCGCCACGAAGCCGACCGACGCCGCGCTCAAGGCCGTCTCCCGGCTGACGGCATGGAAACTCGGTCTGTACGGAGCCAATCCGCGTGGCAAGACATACCTGAAGTCGGCCGGTGGCAACCTCTACCGAAAAGGAAAGAACGTACGACTGAACGTGATCTCCGGCCATCGGGACGGGTTCGCCACGGAGTGCCCCGGACGGCTTCTCTACGGCAAGCTCGGCTCCGCCAGGACGACCGCGGCCCGCTACCAGGGCCGTTAGACCGCCGCACGGCTCCCCGGAACGGCACGGCCGGCGGCGGACCGGCCGGGCCGCGCCGGGGGAGATCACCTGAAGTCACGGCAGAGGCCCGTCGAAGGACACCGCACGGCCATCGAGGGCGCCATCGAACGGTCTGCATACACTGGCCGGCCGAAAGACAGTTCGGCCGGTCCCGGCAGGAAGCAGAGACGACAGGTGACAGAAGCGATCCTCCTGGTCGGCGGCAGAGGCACCCGGCTGCGTCCGCTCACCGTGCGCACCCCCAAGCCGATGGTCCCGGCGGCCGGGGTCCCCTTCCTCACGCACCAGCTCGCGCGGGCGCGCGCGGCGGGTGTCGAGCACATCGTGCTGGCGACCTCCTACCTCGCCGAGGTCTTCGAGCCGTACTTCGGTGACGGCTCCTCGCTGGGCCTCCACATCGAGTACGTCACCGAGGAGGAGCCCCTGGGCACCGGCGGCGCCATCCGCAACGTGGCCTCCCGGCTGCACTCGGGCCCCGACGACCCGGTCCTGATCTTCAACGGCGACATCCTCACCGGCCTGGACATCCCGGCGCTGGTGGCGGCCCACGAGACGACGGGCGCGGAGGTCTCCCTGCACCTCACCCGTGTGCAGGACCCGCGCGCGTTCGGCCTGGTCCCCACCGACGCCACCGGGCGCGTCACGGCCTTCCTGGAGAAGCCGCAGACCCCCGAGGAGATCGTCACCGACCAGATCAACGCGGGCGCGTACGTCTTCCGCCGCTCGGTCATCGACACGATCCCCGCGGGCCGCCCGGTCTCGGTCGAGCGCGAGACCTTCCCGGAGCTCCTGGCCACCGGCGCCCACCTCCAGGGCATGGTGGACTCCACCTACTGGCTGGACCTCGGCACCCCGCAGGCCTTCGTCCGCGGCTCCGCCGACCTGGTGCTCGGGCGCGCTCCGTCCCCCGCCGTACCCGGCCGCTGCGGCGACCGTCTGGTCCTGCCCACGGCCACGGTGGCCCCCGACGCCAAGCTCACCGGCGGCACGGTGGTCGGTGAGGGCGCCCGCATCGGCGAGGGCGCCCGGATCACCGGCAGCACGGTCCTGGCCGGCGCGGTCGTCGAGCCCGGCGCCGTCGTCACCGACTCCTTCGTCGGCGCGGGCGCCCGCATCGGCGAACGCACCATCCTGACCGGCACGGTCATCGGCGACGGCGCGGTCGTCGGCCCCGACAACGAACTCCGCGAGGGAGTCCGCGTCTGGTGCGACGCCCAGATCCCGGCAGCAACGCTCCGCTTCTCCTCGGACCAGTAGATCCACCCGCCACCTCACCGGAGGGGCAGACCCCAGCCCTGATTCCAGTCCTGGATTCCAGCCCCTCCGGCACCCTTTCGACTGCACGGGCAGATTTCAGTCCCTCGGCGTCCTGTCGGCCGCGGGGCGGATTTCAGCCCCTCCGGCGTTTGAGGAGCGGGGTCCGGGGCGGAGCCCCAGGTACGGGAAGGGCAGGGGCGGAGGGGGCGAAATCCCGCTTGTGCTCAGGCATGACCGACGGGGACCGCGCAAGCAGGGGCGGCTGGAGACGGCGGACGCCGGGCCGGCCAGGCCCGGCTAGAGCAGCCCGATGTCCGTGCGAGGCATCTTCGGCGTACGCCGCGGCGGCGTACGCCCGGCCAGCAGAATCAGCCGAGCGGCCCTGTGCCGCTGCCCGGCATAGGGCTCCAGCAGCTCCAGCATGACGGAGTCGTCCGCGTCCCGGTCCCCGGCCAGCGCGTACCCGACGATCCCCGGCAGATGCAGATCCCCCACGGTCACGGAATCCGCCGAGCCATGACTGCGCTGCACGACCTCCGCCGACGTCCACGGCCCGACACCGGGCACCAGCTCCAGCCGCCGCCGCGCCTGTACGGGATCGAACCCGACGGCCTCCTCCAGCCGCGCCGCGACCCGTACGGCCCGCAGGATCGTGGCGGCCCGCTTGTCGTCGACCCCGGCCCGGTGCCACTCCCAGGAGGGGATCAGCGCCCAGGTCCGCGGCGCAGGGATGACGTACATCCGCTCGGGAGCGGGCCCCGGCGCGGGCTCCCCGAACTTCCGCACGAGCAGCCGCCACGCCCGGTACGCCTCGTCGGTGGTGACCTTCTGCTCCAGGACGGACGGGATCAGCGACTCCATGACGAGCCCGGTCCGCACCAGCCTCAGACCGGGCCGCCGATGCCGGGCGAGCGCGATCAGCCGGTGCCGCGGCTCGAAGGCCTCGGGATCGTCGGCGGCGCCGAGCAGGTCGGGGAGCCGGTCGAGCAGCCATTCGGCTCCAGGACCCCAGGCCTCGCCCCGGACGACCCCGCCGCGCAGAGCGACCCGCAGCGTCCCCGGCCCGGCGGGCGTACGACTGGTCCGCCACGTGGAGCCGTCGGACGTCGTACGGAACGTCGGATCGCCCGGTCCGCGCCGCAGCGGCCCGAGCACGAGCCCGAGGTCCAGCGGCCCGGCGGGTGTCCAGGTGCGGACGTGTCCGGGCCCGGCCGCCTGGCGGGGCAGTCCGCCCGGCATGCCGCCAGGAGTCCCGCCGGGCACCACGACGTGCCCGCCGCGCACGGTCGTACGCGTCGGCCGGGGAGCGAAACGTCCAGACACGGATGAGGTCCTAGAGATTCTCGGGCTGTCCTACGAGAGTAGGCGCTCCCCCCACGACACGAGGTCCGAACACCACGGACGCCCCCCGAACCAGAACCCACACCCGCCCCGGCCCCCACGCCGAAACGGAACCGCCACCCACGACGAACCCGCCCCGCCACCCACGCCGAAACGGAACCGCCACCCACGACGAACCCGCCCCGCCACCCACGCCGGAACGGAACCGCCACCCACGAGGGACCCGGCCCGCCACCCACGACGGGCCGGAGGGCCACCGTCCCCCGGTGAACGCCCCGGTCGGTGAAGGCGCCCCGCCCGGCAAGGCGCCCCCGGCAGAGGCGCCCCGCCCGATGAAGGCGCCCCCGCCAGAATCAGCGCAGCTCGATGAACGCGGCGCCGTCCCGTTCGGGCCGGGCTCTCGGCTCCTCCGCCGCGTGCCCGACGGCCACGGCCCCCATCGGATCCCAGTTCTCCGGCAGCCCCAGCACCTCACGGACGACGTCACGGCAGAACATCGTCGACGACACCCACGCGGAGCCCAGCCGCTCCCCGGCCAGCGCGACCAGGAAGTTCTGCACGCCCGCCCCGGTGGCGACCACGAACATCTCGCGCTCGGCGCCGTCCCGCCGTCCGTCGCCGTAGGTGTGCGAGCCGTCCATGACCAGGCACGGCACCACGAGGTACGGCGCCTTGCGCAGCACGTCGCCCCTGCGGACCCGCCTGGCGATGGACTCCTCGCTCTTCCCGTCGCCCCGCAGATCCGCGATCCACGCGTCCCGCATGGCGTCGAGCAGCCGCGTCCGCGACCCGGCGGACTCCAGGAGCACGAACCGCCAGGGCGTGGTGTGGTGCGGCGCGGGAGCGGTCACCGCCGCCGCGACCGCACGGCGCACGGCGCCCGGGTCGACGGGCTCGTCGGTGAAGGCCCGTACCGTACGCCGCTGGGTCACGGCCTCCCGTACGGCCTCCGAGGTGCCCAGCCGGAACATGTCGTCCCGAGCGTCGCGCACCATCGCCCGCGCACCCGTGTCCTCCGCGTCGGTCACCAGATGCGCCAGACCGCGCACGACGGCGACGGGCAGCCCGGAGGCCTTGCCCTTGACCAGGTCACCGGCGGCGGCGAGTTCGTCGGCCGTGGCCACGACGGTCGCGCTCAGCGGGTTGCCGTGCGCGTCGGTGTGGCCGCGCAGGTCGTCCAGCACCCGCACGCCCGCGGCGCCGATGGCGACATCGGTGAGCCCGGTGCGCCAGGGCCGTCCGAAGGTGTCCGTGATCACGACGCCGACGTCCACGCCGAGGGCGTCGCGCAGTCCCGCACGGATCGCCTGCGCGGAGGCGTCGGGGTTCTCGGGCAGCAACAGCACTGTCCCGGCGGGGGTGTTGGAGGCGTCGACCCCGGCGGCGGCCATCACGAGACCCTGCCGGTTCTCGACGATCCGCAGAGCCCCGCGCCGTGCCACGACCCGGACGGTTTCGGCGTCGATGGCGGCCTCCCGGTCGGCGGCCTCGACCATCCGGCCCTCGGCCTTCGAGACGATCTTGGAGGTGACGAGCAGCACGTCCCCGTCCACGAGTCCGGGCCCGGCCGTCGCGATGAGCTTCGCCAGGTCGTCCCCCTGACGCACTTCGGGAAGCCCGGCCGGCGCCCAGACCCGGTAGCCCGCGTCGGCGGGCCGCTCCCGGAGCTCCCCGCCGGTCCGCCCTCCCGCGCGTCCCGCCTCACCGCGAAAGGCCGCGTCCATGGTGCTCACGGCGTCCGTACCTCCTCCGCCAGTGCCAGCGCCTCCCGCGCCATGCGCGCCGTCGCGTCGAGGTCGGACATCATCAGCGGTACGGCCCGGCAGCGGATGCCGGCCGCCTCGACGCGTTCCACGGCGGAGGCGTCGACCGTGTCGACGAGCCAGCCGTCCAGCAGGCCCGAGCCGTAGTGCTCGGCGACCGCGGCGGCGGTGGACTCGACGCCCACCGCGGCCAGCACCTTGTCGGCCATGCCCCGCACGGGCGCGTCACCGACGATGGGGGAGAGACCCACGACCGGGACGCCCGCCTCGGCGATGGCCTCGCGGATGCCGGGCACGGCGAGGATGGTGCCGACGGAGACCACGGGGTTGGACGGAGGGAAGAGGATGACGTCCGCCCCGGCGATGGCCTCCAGCACCCCGGGAGCGGGCTTCGCCTGCTCGGCGCCGACCGGCACGATCGCCTCGGCCGGCACGGAGGCCCGCAGCCGTACCCAGTACTCCTGGAAATGGATCACCTTGCGCTCGCCCGCGGCCCCGGCCGGGTCGCCCTCCGGCAGCGTGACGGCGACATGGGTCTCGACCCGGTCGTCGGACATGGGGATGAGACGCACGCCCGGCTTCCACCGGTCGCACAGGGCTTCCGTGACGGCGCTGAGCGGATAGCCCGCGCCCAGCATCTGCGTCCGCACGATGTGCGTCGCGAAGTCCCGGTCGCCGAGCCCGAACCACTCGGGTCCCAGCCCGTACGCCGCGAGCTCCTCCTTCAGATGGAAGGTCTCGTCGGCCCGCCCCCAGCCCTGCTCCTCGTTGATGCCGCCGCCGAGCGTGTACATCACCGTGTCGAGGTCCGGGCAGACCTTCAGCCCGAAGAGGTGGATGTCGTCGCCGGTGTTGCCGATGACCGTGATGTCAGCGTCCGGCACGGCCCGCTGGAGACCACGCAGGAACCGTGCACCACCGATACCGCCTGCCAGAACCACAATGCGCATGGGGTTCAGTCTCGCAGGCGGGTACGACAACGTGTCAGCCGGTTACGAGACCCCGGTGACGGCGGGCCGCTCTCCGGCGCGATCGCGTCACACGGTTTCGGTGACAGCGCAACGCGCGGCGTGCATCGGCATCTCGGTGAGGCCCGGGTAGTAGATGTGCAGGCTGACGGCCGGTTCGAGCGCGTCGTTGACGACCTCGTGGACATAGCTGGGCGCGAACACGCGCTGCGCGCCGGAGCCCAGGGCGCGCGTGCCCCGCTCGGTGCGCTCGGTCAGCGCGCCCTCCAGGACGGTCAGTACGCCGGAGGATCCGCCGTGGTCGTGCAGCCCGCTGCCCTGTCCGGGTACCCAGGACAGGAGCCACACCTCGTAGCCGGGGCCCGTCCGCAGCCGGTGGTACCAGCGCGAGGAGGCGTCGTAGCGGACGAGGTGTTCCCACTGGGACCGGTCGGCGGCGATGGAGCGCGCCAGGCCGGCGAACTCGGCCACGGTGGAGGGGTGTTCGCGCGGCGGCTGGAGCAGGTGCGGGACTTCGAGGATGTCGCCGGCGATCTGGAGGTCGTTGTCGCTGTTCATGGATGCGGTGGTTCCTCGGCGGGAGAGTGCTGGGGTGTCGCTGGCCGTTTCCGCCCGGGTCGCGGGCGGGGATTCCGCCCGGGTGGGGAGCGGGGAGGAGCCCTGGTGCGGGCAGTGGCCCCGGTGGGGGCGGGATGCGCCTCAGTGGCGGCGAGGCAGCTGGAGCGCGGTAGGGCTCAACAGCTGGAACAGCAACAACAGCTACAGCGCGCGTGGGCAGCACCGAGGGACCCGGCGGTGCGGGTCGAGGTGGTTGCCAAGTGCGCGAGCATGCCCACAAGGACACCGGTTCACACCTCGACTGTCAACTGCATGTCCGGTATGCGAGAGATCTTTCACCTCATCCGGTTCATCTGGCAGGCGAAAGGTTTGTTCAGGCGACTCCCCGGACACATGGCGCACAACCGGGTGAACAAACCTCGCCGCGGACCCGTGATCTAAATGTGATCAGATTCGCTTCGGGGTCTGCGTCGGAACGAGATCGAACGCCTGGACGTCCCCCTCTGTGAGGAGACGGGCGTCTGACCTGGACCTCTTGGGCCGTCAGGGTTTATGCCGATTTGAACACTTTCCGCATAGCCTTGGTTCCGGAGAGTGAATAAGGGGCCCAATAGCAGATCTCGGCTTGACTGGCCCGGATCGGCACACTTGTAATTTCACTCGTGTCGTTCAGCCGGGATCGGTAACGGCAGCATCACGGGGACGCGAAAGACAGACGAGGGGCGCACATGACCGAGCTGGTGCAGCAACTGCTGGTCGACGACGCGGACGAGGAACTCGGCTGGCAGGAGCGCGCGCTGTGCGCCCAGACCGACCCCGAGTCCTTCTTCCCGGAGAAGGGCGGCTCCACCCGCGAGGCCAAGAAGGTCTGCCTCGCCTGCGAAGTCCGCTCCGAGTGCCTCGAATACGCGCTCGCCAACGACGAACGGTTCGGCATCTGGGGCGGTCTGTCCGAGCGGGAACGGCGCCGCCTGAAGAAGGCCGCTGTCTGAAAACCGTCGCACGGAGAAGCGGACGCGGAACACCGGTGGCACCCGCGGGTGCCACCGACCAAACGGCACACACTCTTACGTAAGGAACGGCCCGTCGCGTGTGGGTTATCCACAGGCGGCGGGCCGCCGTCTTTCCCAGCCGTTAGTGTGGGCCCTCGTCCGAGACGTCCCGCTGTCCCCGCCGGACACAGACGTCCACCGCAGTCCATCGAACCGGGGCCCGTACCTCGATGTCCGTGCACAGCCTTTCGGCAGCCAGTAACGACGCCGCTGCCGCCCCTGAGTTTCCGCGCCACGTGGTGACCGCGGTGCTCGTCTCCCACGACGGCGCCCGCTGGCTGCCACAGGCGCTCGCCGGGCTGCTCGGCCAGGACCGCCCCGTGCAGAACGCGGTGGCGGCCGACACCGGCAGCGCGGACGAATCCGCCCAGCTGCTCACCGAGGCGCTCGGCGCCGACCGCGTGCTGCACCTGGCGCGGCGCACCGGCTTCGGCCAGGCCGTCGAGGAGGTGTCCCGCACCGCCCCCGAACTGACCCCGGACGACCTGCCCTACCTCAAGCGTCCGAGCGGCTGGGACCCCGTCACCCGCAGCTGGCGCGACGACGCCTACGACCTGCCGGACCTCCCGCACGGCGAGCCCGAGCAGTGGCTCTGGCTGCTGCACGACGACAGCGCCCCCGAGCCCGACGCGCTGGCCCAGCTGCTGCGTGTCGTGGAGAACGAGCAGGAAGCCGGCCAGGACGTCGCCGTCGTCGGCCCCAAGCTCCGCGGCTGGTACGACCGCCGGCAGCTCCTCGAGGTCGGCGTCACCATCGCCAACTCGGGCCGCCGCTGGACCGGTCTCGACCGACGCGAGCAGGACCAGGGCCAGCACGACCACGTGCACCCCGTGCTCTCCGTGTCCACCGCGGGCATGCTGATCCGCCGCGACGTCTTCGAGGAACTCGGCGGCTTCGACCGCCGGCTGCCCCTCATGCGCGACGACGTCGACCTGTGCTGGCGCGCCCAGGCCGCCGGCCACCGGGTCCTCGTCGCCCCGGAAGCCGTCGTACGGCACGCCGAGGCGGCCTCCCGCGAGCGCCGCGCCGTCGACTGCGTGGGCCGCACCGCCGCCTCCCCGCACAAGGTCGACAAAGCGGGCGCCGTCTACACCCTCCTCGTCAACGCCCGCACCGCGCAGCTCCCCTGGATCCTGATCCGCCTCGTCCTCGGCACCCTGCTGCGCACGCTCGCCTACCTCGTGGGCAAGGTCCCCGGGCAGGCCGTCGACGAGATCCGCGGCCTCCTGGGCACCCTGCTGCGCCCCGAGCGGATCATCGCCGGGCGGCGCAGGCGCGGCCGCCCGCAGGTCGACAAGGGCGAGCTGCGCCCCCTGTTCCCGCCTCCGGGCGCCACCGTCAGGGCCACCCTCGAGCAGGTCGCCGGCAACCTGACGAGCCGCTCCGAGGCCGACGTCACCACGGGCGCCGGACGCCACGGAGGCGCCGTCGAGTCCGGACCGGGCGGCGACGACGGAGACTTCCTGGAGATCGAGCAGTTCGCCCGGATCAAGCGCATCGCGCGCAACCCCGGCCCGATGCTCTTCCTGGTGCTCCTGTTCGTCTCGCTCCTCGCGTGCCGCCAACTGCTCGGCGGCGGGGCCCTCGCGGGCGGTGCGCTGCTGCCCGCCCCCGCCGACGCCTCGGAACTGTGGGCGCGCTACCTCGACGGCTGGCATCCGGTCGGCGCGGGCTCCACCCGGTCCGCTCCGCCCTACCTCGCGCTCGTCGCACTGCTGGCCTCCGTGCTCCTCGGCTCCACCGGACTCGCGGTCACCGTGCTCCTCGTGGGATCCGTGCCGCTGGCCGGCTTCGCCGCGTACTTCGCCTCACGGCCCCTCGTCGAGTCCCGGCTCCTGCGGGCCTGGGCGTCCGTCGCCTACGCCTTCCTGCCCGCCGCCACCGGCGCGCTGGCGGGCGGCCGTATCGGCACCGCCGTCCTCGCGATCCTGCTGCCGCTCATCGCGCGGGCGGGCGTCGCGGCGAGCGGTCTCGCGAACGGCTCCCGCGCGCGCGGCAGCTGGCGCGCGACCTGGGCGTACGCCCTGCTGCTGACCTTCACGACGGCGTTCACCCCGATCGTGTGGCCCATCGCGCTGGTCCTCGGCGTCGCGCTCCTCGTGGTGCGACGCAGGGAGATCCCCGCCTACGGGCTGCGGTTCCTGGCCCAGCTCGGCACCCCGCTGCTGGTCCTCGCCCCCTGGTCGCTGACCCTGCTGCCGTTCGGCTTCTTCCGGCAGGCCGGCCTTGACTACGGCGCGAGCACGGCCTCCGCGCTCGACCTGCTCAGCGCCGGCCCCGGCGGGCCGGGCACCGTCAGCGGACTGATGCTCTTCGGCATCGTGCTGGCCGCCCTGGCCGCGCTGCTGCGCTCCGAGCGCCAGGCGGGGATCAGGACCGCCTGGGTCATCGCCGTCGTGGCACTCGTCTTCGCTGTCCTGTCCAACCGTTCCACCTGGGCGGGACCCGCGACCCTCGTGTACGGTCTCGCGCTGCTCGCCGCCGCCGCCGTCGGCTCCGACGGGGCACGCGCGCGGGTCGCCGAGCAGAGCTTCGGCTGGCGCCAGCCGGTGGCCGCGCTCATCGCCTTCGCGTGCGCCGCAGGGCCCCTGCTCGTCGCGGCCGGATGGATCATCCGCGGCGCCGACGGACCCGTCGAGCGCCGCGACCCGGTGCAGGTGCCCGCGTTCGTCGCCGAGGAGAGCGGTACGCGCGACCAGGCCCGCACCCTCGTCCTCGACAGCAGTTCGGCCGCCAGGGTCGGCTACGTCCTCGTCCGCGGCTCCGGCGCCCGTCTCGGCGACGCCGAGCTCGCCTCGGCCGGCGGCGAGAACAAGAAGCTCGACAAGGTCGTCGCCAACCTCGTGGCGGGCTCCGGCGCCGACCAGGCCGACCAGCTCGGCGGCTTCGCCGTGCGCTACGTCCTGGTCCGCAAGGGCGCGCCGCGCGAGGTGAGCCGTGTCCTGGACGCCACCACGGGCCTGTCCCGGCTGAGCCAGCAGGACGGCAGCGCCCTGTGGCGCGTCGACCAGCAGGTCTCACGCGCCGCGATCGTCCCCGCGTCGGGCGACCCGGAGTCCATCGCCGCCGGTCCGGTCGAGGTGCACACCACGGTCCCCGCCGGTGACGAGGGCCGCCTCCTGCGGCTGGCCGACAGCGCCGACGCCGGCTGGACGGCGACCCTGGACGGCAAGCCGCTGACCCGCACCACGGTCGACGGCTGGGCCCAGGGCTTCCGGCTGCCCGCCGACGGCGGCAGGCTGGACGTCACGTTCGACGCACCGCTGAGCCACACGGCCTGGCTGTGGGCCCAGGGCGCCCTCGCCCTGGTCCTCGTGGTGCTCGCCCTCCCCGGGCGGCGCCGGGACATCGACGACGACCTCCCCGAGGAACAGCAGCCCGTGACCGCCGAGGACATGACGGGCGACGGGCGCCGCGCCCGCCGCCTGCGCGCCCAGGCCGAGGCCGAGGCGGAGCCCGGACGGCCGGACGCCGACCCGGAGTTCGACGGCGGGTTCCCCGCGGACGCCGACGAGGACGAAGAGATCCCGGCCGTCGTCCCGCATCAGCAGGCGTACGGCGAATGGGACAGCCCGAGTTACGCGAACGCCGAGCACGACACCTACGGCGGCGAGCAGTACGAGGGACAGCAGGGGCAACAGGGGCAGCAGGGGTATCCGGCGGGCACCTACCAGCAGCCGTACCAGGCGGATCCCTACCAGGGCGGCCAGTACGACCCGTACGCCTACGGCGGCACGGCGGCGTACGACCAGAACTACGGCCAGGGCTACGACGCCGACGGCAGGCCCTTCGATTCCCGGGGCCAGGGCTACGAGACGGGCGAGCAGGGCTACGACCCGGCGTACGACCCCACGCGGCCCCCGCACGGCAACGACAGTGAGCGCCCCGACGGGAGCCATCAGTGAACCGCACCACCCTGTCCCTGATCGCCGCGGCGACCGCGCTCGCCGCCGTCACCGGGTTCGCGACCCTCAAACCGGCCGGCACCTCCGGCGGCGGCGCGTCCGCCACGGCCGCGCGGCTGCCCGTGGAGCGCACCAGCCTGCTCTGTCCGCAGCCGAGCGCCTCCGACATAGCGGACACCACGTACACGTCCTTCACGCCCGTCGTGGAGGGTGCGAGCGGCAGCGGCAAGGCTCAACTCCAGGCCGCCACCGAGGAGTCGGCCGACGGGGCCGACTCGTCCGACGGCAAGAAGAGCGGTGCCAAGGCCGCCAAGCCCGTCGTCCAGCCCAAGGAGCCCGGCAAGCCGGCCGCCGGCGACACCTCGGGTGCCGACGCGCCCGCCCTCGTCGGCCTCGCGTCGGGCAAGTTCGCGCCCGGCTGGACGGTCCAGGAGACCACCGAGGTCGCCGCGGGCGCCGGGCGTGGTCTGCTCGGCACCAACTGCACCGCGCCCGACACCGAGTTCTGGTTCCCGGGCGCCAGCACCGCCGCGCAGCGCACCGATTACGTACATCTGACGAACCCGGACGACGCCGCGGCGGTCGTCGACATCGATCTGTACGGCAAGGACGGCACGCTCAAGTCCACGGTGGCCGACGGGATCACGGTCAAGGCGCACGCCAGCGAACCGATCCTGCTGAACACCCTGGCCGGCGATCCGCAGGCCGACCTCACCGTGCATGTGAAGGTCCGCAGCGGCCGGGTCGGAGCCGCCGTGCAGGCGCTCGACGCCAAGACCGGCGGCGACTGGCTGGCGTCCTCCGCCGACCCCGCGGGCAGCCTCGTCATGCCGGGCATCCCCAAGGACGCCACCTCCGTGCGCCTGGTCGCCTTCGCGCCCGGTGACACGGACGCCGACCTGAAGGTCCGCCTCGCCTCGCCCTCGGGGACGATCACCCCGGCGGGCAACGAGACACTGCACGTGAAGGCCGGTATGACCTCCGCCGTCGACCTCGGGGACGTCACCCGCGGCGAGGCGGGCTCCCTGGTGCTCACCCCCACCGGCTCGTCCGTGCCGGTCGTCGCCGCCCTGCTGGTGGTGCGGGGCAAGGGCGCCGATCAGGAGACCGCGTTCATTCCGGCCACCGCTCCGGTGGGCGCCCGTGCGACGGTCGCGGACAACACCGCCAAGGGGTCCACGCTCGCCGTGACCGCCCCGGGCGAGGGGGCCAGGATCAAGGTCACCGCGTCCGCGGGCAGCGGGGGCGGCACGGCCGTGTCGAAGACGTTCACCATCAAGGGCGGGACCACCCAGAACGTCGAGGCACCCGTGCCGAGCGGTCTCAAGGGCACGTACGCCCTGACCGTCGAGCCGGTCTCGGGAGGCCCCGTCTACGCCTCCCGGATGCTCTCGGCGACCCAGGAGGGCGTTCCCGCGTTCACCATCCAGGGTCTCCCGGACGACCGCGGGACGGTCTCGGTGCCGGAGGCCGAACAGGACCTCTCGGTGCTGCTCAAGCAGTGACCGGGGACCGGTGATCCGCCCGGGCCGGAGCGAGGTTCCCGGGTGGTTCTCAGTCCTCGTCGTACCGCGGGTCGACCGTCTCCGGCGTCAGGCCCAGGAGTTCCGCGACCTGCTCCACGACGACCTCGTGCACCAGGGCGGCGCGCTCGTCGCGCCCCTTGGTGCGGATCTCGATCGGACGGCGGTAGACGACCACGCGCGCGGGATGTCCCTCGCGCGCCGCGATCGTGCCGCCCAGCGGCACCGCCTCATCGCTCCAGTTCTCGCCCGAGCGCTCCAGACGGGGGACCTCGAGGACCATGAAGTCGATGTCCGCCAGCTGTGGCCAGCGTCGCTCCAGCCGTTCCACGGAGTCCTGCACGAGGTCCGCGAAGACCTCGGCACGGCTCGCCGCGAGCGGTACCTGGGGCGGCGCCACGGGGCCGCGCATGCCCCTGCCGTGGCGGTCACGACGACGGGGACCGGCTGCTGCGGCGCGGGGCGGTACGGGGTTGTCCATCACTGACGAAGAGTAGTCCCCGCCCGGCCCGGCCGCCCGGCCCCACGCGGCGGTCGCCGGCGGCCCGGCGGCGGTTCATCGGCCGGCGGCCCCCGGCCCGGCCCGTCTTCCGAATGACGCCCGATGACCGTTCCCGTCAAGATTCGGCTCGATTTCGTATCTCTCCAAGACCGTCTCTGACATGGCAATTGGCATGATTCGCACCAAGTGGTGACCGGATTCAGGTCTGTTCGGTATCTCGGCACCCGATGTCGCCCCAGGTCAGGGTCTGATGCTCCGGAAGCGGTGTGGGGCGTCTCACAGGACGACACGGGGGGATGACCTGGGGGAGAGTCGTCGCGGCCCGCTCAAGAGTGCGGTACCGTCCAACGTCGTGAGCCTTGTACGTCGCTGTTCGCGCACCGCTTGCGGCCGTCCCGCCGTCGCGACGCTGACGTACGTCTACGCCGACTCGACCGCGGTTCTCGGCCCGCTCGCCACCTATGCCGAACCCCACTGCTACGACCTGTGCGCCGAGCACTCCGAGCGCCTCACCGCGCCGCGCGGCTGGGAGGTCGTCCGCCTCGCCGACTCCTCCGGTCCCGCGCGCCCCAGCGGCGACGATCTGGAGGCGCTGGCGAACGCGGTGCGCGAGGCGGCCCGTCCGCAGAAGCGCGCGGCGGAGGGCGGCGGCGCCCGCTCGGCGGACCCGATGGAGGTCGCGCGCCGCGGCCACCTGCGGATCCTGCGCTCGCCCGAGAACTGAGCGTCACCCTCGCGGACGCGCGCGGTTCTCCGTGCCGCGGCCTCCCCTCGTACCCCGCGGCCCGCCTCTCCGCCGCGCCCTTCCCCGACGCCGATTCCCTTGGGCGGCGCACACCCATTGACGTGAAGTTGTCGCGGACATGACGATTTCGGTATTCGTGTGAAATTGCTTTCCGCATCGCGGAATCCGGGGAGGCGTCCGTGTACGTCCAGGAACTGCGACCCGTCGCCGACTCGCTCGGCCTGTCCGCCCTCGTGGCGGCCCTGCCCCTCCTCGTCGTCCTGATCCTGCTCGGCGGCGTCCGGCTCAAGGCCCACCTGGCGGGCCTGGCGGGCCTCCTGGCGGCCTCGCTGGTCGCCTGCCTCGCCTACGGCATGCCGGTGGACCAGACGCTCTCCAGCGCCGCCCAGGGCGCCGCGTTCGGCCTGTTCCCCATCCTGTGGATCGTCGTCAACGCCCTGTGGGTGTACCGGATGACCGTCCGCACCCGGCACTTCGACATCCTGCGCCGCTCGTTCGGGCGCCTGTCCGACGATCCACGCGTCCAGGCGCTCGTGGTCGCCTTCTGCTTCGGCGCGCTGCTGGAGGCCCTCGCCGGTTTCGGCGCACCCGTCGCGATCTGCTCCGTGATGCTGGTCGCCCTCGGCTTCGACCCGGTGCGCGCGGCGGTCGTCGCCCTCGTCGCCAACACCGCGCCGGTCGCCTTCGGCGCGATGGCCACCCCGGTCGTGACCCTCGCCCAAGTCACCGGTCTGCCCCTGGACTCCGTCGCCTCGCTGGTGGGCCGGCAGACCCCGCTGCTCGCGCTGGTCGTGCCCCTCGTCCTGGTCGGGCTCGTCGACGGCCGGCGCGGACTGCGCGAGACCTGGATACCCGCCCTCGCCTGCGGAGTCGCCTTCGCCGCCGTCCAGTTCGCCGCCTCGAACTACGTCTCCGCGCAACTCGCCGACATCGGCGCCTCCTTGGCCGGAGCCGCCGCCCTGTTCGCCGTACCGCACGCGCGCGTGCCAGCGGCCGAGGCCGTACGGGCGTCGGTCCTGACCGGTGCGCGCAGCGAGGAACTCGACGAGCGGGACCCGCGCCGCGAAGTCGTGCTCGCCTACGCCCCGTACGCCCTGATCGTCGCGGTCTTCTCGATCGCGCAGATCCCGCCCGTGAAGGACTGGCCGGCGCGGGCGACCCGGACGTACGACTGGCCCTTCCTCGACGTCGTCGGCCCGAACGGCCTGCCGGTGGGCGGGAACGTCTTCACCTGGCCGATCGTGTCGACCGGCGGCACCCTCGTGCTGCTCGCGGGGCTGTGCACGGCCGTCGTACTCGGGGTGCACGCGCGCGTGGCGGTCCGGGAATGGCTCGCGACCGTGCACGAGTTGAGGTTCGCGATCCTGACCGTGACGTCCGTGCTGGCCCTCGCCTACGTCATGAACCTCTCCGGACAGGCCGCCACGATCGGCCACTTCGTGGCGGCGGCCGGATCCGGACTCGCCTTCCTGTCGCCCGTTCTGGGGTGGTTCGGTGTGGCGGTCTCGGGCTCCGACACGTCGTCGAACGCCCTCTTCGGCGCTCTCCAGGTGAGCGCCGCCCGGGAGTCGGGGCTGTCGCCCGAACTCCTCGCCGCCGCCAACAGTTCGGGCGGTGTCCTCGGCAAGATGATCTCGCCGCAGAACCTGACGATCGCCTGCGCGGCCGTCGGGCTCGACGGCCGCGAGGGCGACCTGCTGCGCAAGGTGCTGCCCTGGAGCCTCGGACTGCTGCTCATCATGTGCCTGATCGTGGTGGGACAGAGCTCGCCGGTCCTCTCCTGGATGCTGCCCTGAGGTTCGCGGACGCTGCCTCGAGACGGGCGGGTTTCCCCCGGATGACGGGGACGGTTCGCAGGTCACGTATGCGCTCCACTCGGGTTCGGCACGGCTCGCCGTCATCCCGGACGGGTAGTTTGTGGTGACCGAAGTGGACTCCTGGAGGGTTGGCCGTGACTGCTGATCTGTCGCAGCTCGTGAAGGCGTACGACGTACGCGGGGTGGTCCCGGACCAGTGGGACGAGCCGCTCGCCGAGCTGTTCGGTGCCGCCTTCGTCCAAGTGACCGGAGCCGACGCCATCGTGATCGGGCACGACATGCGGCCGTCGTCGCCCGGCCTCTCCCGAGCCTTCGCGCGCGGCGCCGCGGCGCGCGGGGTCGACGTGACCGAGATCGGCCTGTGCTCCACGGACCAGCTCTACTACGCGTCGGGCGCGCTCGGCCTGCCGGGCGCCATGTTCACCGCCTCGCACAACCCGGCCCAGTACAACGGCATCAAGATGTGCCGGGCGGGCGCGGCCCCCGTCGGCCAGGACACCGGCCTCTCGGAGATCCGCCGGCTCGCCGAGACCTGGCTCGACTCCGGCGCCGCCCCGGCCTCGGACGCCACGCCCGGAACGATCACGCGGCGGGAGACGTTGGAGGACTACGCGGCGTACCTCCGCTCGCTCGTCGACCTGACCTCGATCCGCCCCCTGAAGGTCGTCGTCGACGCGGGCAACGGCATGGGCGGACACACCGTGCCCACCGTTTTCTCCGGTCTGCCGCTGGAGCTCGTCCCGATGTACTTCGAACTGGACGGCACCTTCCCGAACCACGAGGCCAACCCCCTCGATCCGGCGAACATCGTGGACCTCCAGAAGCGCGTCCGCGAGGAGGGCGCCGACCTCGGGCTCGCCTTCGACGGCGACGCCGACCGCTGCTTCGTCGTCGACGAGCGGGGCGAGCCGGTCTCCCCGTCCGCCATCACCGCGCTGGTCGCCGCCCGCGAACTGGACCGGAACGGCGGCGGCACGGTCATCCACAACCTCATCACCTCCTGGTCGGTCCCGGAGGTCGTCCGCGAGCACGGCGGCACCCCGGTCCGCACCCGCGTCGGCCACTCCTTCATCAAGGCCGAGATGGCCACCTCCGGCGCGATCTTCGGCGGCGAGCACTCCGCGCACTACTACTTCCGCGACTTCTGGAACGCCGACACCGGCATGCTGGCCGCCCTCCACGTCCTCGCCGCCCTCGGCGGCCAGGACGGCCCGCTCTCCGGGCTCGTCGCGGAGTACGACCGCTACGTGGGCTCCGGCGAGATCAACTCCACCGTGGACGACCAGGCGGCCCGCCTGGCCGCGGTCAGGGCCGCCTACGAGGGCCGCGAGGGCGTCGTCCTCGACGAGCTCGACGGCCTGACGGTCACGCTCGGGGACACGTGGTTCAACGTCCGCCCCTCGAACACCGAGCCCCTTCTCCGCCTCAACGCCGAGGCCCGCGACGAGGCGACGATGGCAAGGGTCCGGGACGAGGTGCTGAAGATCATCAGAGCCTGACCCCCGCCACTGCTGCTGCCGCCACCGGGAGCGGGCCACGGTCGGACACCGTCGCCCGGCAGCGGCAGCGGCAGCGGCAGTGGGAGCAGAAGTGGCAGCGGCCTCGGCCTGACCCGCCGTCCGTGGCGGGTCATGGCGGGGAGCGGCCCGGTGGCCCCGACCGGCTGCCGCGACCGGCCCCGGCGGCCTCGTCCCGGCCGGTCCGCCGTGCCCAGCGGGGCTCTGCCCACCCCGGTCCGCCCGAGGCCGGGCCAGGGCGTTCGGTCACGGTGCCGGTCGGTGGCGCCCCCCGTCGCCGGTCGGCGGAGGGCCGGCGCGGGCACGGATACGGAGCGGACGTGGGCCGCGGAGACCCGCGTACCCGTTCCGCGCGCCGGGCGAACCGGTGGCGCGCCCCGGCGACAGGCCTCCCGCAGCGGTACCCTGACCAGGCCGCATCCACCGTTTCGGAAGGACACCCCATGCCGCTCGAAGCCGGCCTCCTGGAGATCCTCGCCTGCCCGGCCTGCCATGCCCCGCTCAAGGAGCAGGAGACCGAGCTGATCTGCACGGGAGCGGACTGCGGCCTCGCCTACCCGGTCCGCGACGGCATCCCCGTACTCCTGGTCGACGAGGCCCGGCGCCCCGCGTAACCGACGCGTCCGCCTCGCGCACACGGCGCCGCGACCGCCGTACGCGAGGCGACAGCGGCGCTGTCCCCGCCCGCGGGCGGGCCGACGGCGCGGCAGGCACGACGACGAGCCACGGCACCCGACGACGAGCGACGGCACAGCCGCCCGCACGGACGACGGCGACGCGGCCGTCCCGATCGGCGACCGGCGCACACCCGGCCGGCACCCGGTCCGACCCAGCACCGCTCGGCACCTCCCGCGAGCGACCCCGTGCAAGCGACCCCGGCGGCTCACGCGCAAGCGCCCCCGGCGATCGGAGGCTACCGACCCCATGCTCGACGAATCGCTCCTCGACGATCCCGACGCGCTCACCCGGGCGGACCGGCGGGCCCTGCTCCGCGGTGCCGCCGAGGCCGGCGCCCGGGTACGCACCGCGGTCCGGCACGCCACCGAGGCCGGCATCTCCGAGCTGAAGCCCGACGGCCGCCCGCGCGCCGTCCTGATCGCGGGCCCCGGCATGGCAGCCACCGGCGTCGCCGAACTGCTCGGCACCCTCGCCGGAGCGAGCTGCCCCCTCACCCGGCTCACCCCCACCGGCGTCGCCCCCGCCGGAGGCGCCCTGCGCTGGGACCTGCCCGGCTGGGCGGGCCCCGTCGACCTCCTGCTGATCGCCACTCCCGACGGCAGCGAACCCGGACTGGAACTGCTCATCGAGCAGGCCTACCGGCGCGGCAGCACCGTCGCGGCCGTCGCCCCCGCCGGCTCCCCCCTCGTCGAGTGGGTGGAAGGCGCCCACGGCCTGTTCGTACCGATGGCGACCGCCCCGTACGAGCAGGACGGGACCCAGGCGGCCTCGGCCCCCGGCGTGCTCTGGGCGCTGCTCACCCCGCTGCTCGTCCTCCTCGACCGCACCGGCCTGGTCTCGGCCCCGCCCCAGGCGCTGCAGAAGGTCGCGGACCGTCTCGACCGCGTCGCCGAGCGCTGCGGCCCGGCCATCGCGGCCTACAGCAACCCCGCCAAGACGCTCGCCGTCGAACTGGCCGAGGCGCTCCCGGTGATCTGGACGGAGGGCACCTCGGCGGGCCCGGCCGGACGCCGGTTCACCGCCGCGCTCGCCGAACTCGCCGGCCGCCCCGCGCTCACCGCCGAACTCCCAGAGGCCCTCGCCTCGCACAGCGTGCTGCTCGCCGGCGCGCTCGCCGCCGGCGCGGACCCCGACGACTTCTTCCGGGACCGCGTCGAGGAGCAACAGGCACTGCACGCGCGCGTGGTGCTGCTCCGCGACCGTCCCATCGGCGGGATCAGCGCCGCCCCCGCCGCCCGCGAACTCGCCCTCAGCCACGACACCGCGATCAGCGAACTCGAACCCGAGGAGGGCGGCGAACTGGAAACCCTCGCCGAGCTGATCGCCATCACGGATTTCGCCGCCGTTTACCTGGCGCTCGCTTCGGGGGCCTGATCTTGGGCGTGACCTCGCGTCCGGCGCCCGTAGAGGGTGCCCGGCCCCGCGACCGGCGCCCCTGACACCACGCTTCCCGATCGACGCCCGCGCCCAGCGGGCCGCGCAGCGCACGTATGGAGAAGAAGACACCGATGGACCGCCTCGACAACACCGTCCGCCCCTACGCCTGGGGTTCCACCACCGCCATCCCCCGGCTGCTCGGCGTGGAGCCGACCGGCGAACCGCAGGCGGAGATGTGGATGGGCGCCCACCCGGGCGCACCCTCGCGCACCGGGCGCGGTCCGCTCAACGAGGTCGTCGCCGAGGACCCGGCGAAGGAACTCGGCCGCGCCGCCGTCGCCAGGTTCGGCCCCCGCCTGCCGTTCCTCCTGAAGCTCCTCGCCGCCGGCGCCCCCCTCTCCCTCCAGGTGCACCCCGACCTCGAACAGGCACGGGAGGGCTACGAGGACGAGGAGCGCCGGGGCGTCCCGATCGACGCCCCGCACCGCAACTACAAGGACGCCAACCACAAGCCCGAACTGATCTGCGCCCTCACCGAGTTCGACGGCCTGTGCGGCTTCCGCGCCCCCGAGGAGGCCGCCGCGCTCCTCGCCGCCCTCGACGTCGACTCCCTCAAGCCGTACGTCGACCTGCTGCGCGCCCACCCGGAGGAGGCGGCGCTGCGCGAGGTCCTCACGGCGGTGCTGAGCGCCGACCCGGACGACATGGCCCGTACGGTCGCCGAGACCACCGCCGCCTGCGCCCGCCTCGGCGGCGACTACGCCCCGTACGCCGGCCTCGCCCACCACTACCCGGGCGACCCCGGAGTCATCGCCGCGATGCTCCTCAACCACGTCCGGCTCCAGCCCGGCGAGGCCCTCTACCTCGGCGCCGGTATCCCGCACGCCTATCTGAACGGCCTCGGCGTCGAGATCATGGCCAACAGCGACAACGTCCTGCGCTGCGGTCTGACCCCCAAGCACGTCGACGTCCCCGAACTCCTGCGCGTGGTCCGCTTCGAGGCGGCCGACCCCGGCGTCCTGCGCCCGGAGGCGTCCCCCGACGGCGAAGAGGTCTACGCGACCCCCATCGACGAGTTCCGCCTCTCCCGGTACGTCGTCGCCGAGGGCGCCGACCCGCGCGACCTCACCCGCGAGACCCCGCAGATCCTGCTCTGCACCTCGGGTTCCGTGCGCGCCGACGGCATCGACCTGACCCCCGGCACCTCGGTCTTCGTACCGGCCGGCGAAAAGGCCGAAGTGTCCGGGTCCGGCACGATCTTCCGTGCGACAGTTGTCGCCTGACGGGACGACGGGACCTACCTGAGGCGCGTCGCCGACGGACCGGGCTGCAAGAATGGCCCACCGCAAAGGACGGGCAAAGTCCGGGCCGGGCGGGGTACGAGGGTACGAACGGGTCCGGACGGCGTACGAAGGGACAGCAGGAGCAGATGAGCGCTTCAGGCGGCACCAAAGCGATCGTGGCGGCACTCGGCGCCAACCTCGCGATCGCGGTATCGAAGTTCGTGGCGTTCGCGTTCAGCGGCTCCTCCTCGATGCTCGCCGAGGGCGTTCACTCGGTCGCCGACTCCGGCAACCAGGCACTGCTCCTGATCGGCGGCAAGAAGGCCCAGCGCGAGGCGACCCCGCAGCACCCGTTCGGCTACGGCCGCGAGCGCTACATCTACGCCTTCCTCGTCTCGATCGTCCTGTTCTCGGTCGGCGGCATGTTCGCCGTCTACGAGGGCTACGAGAAGATCAAGCACCCGCACGCGATCGACCACTGGTACTGGCCGGTCGGCGTCCTGGTGTTCGCGATCATCGCCGAGAGCTTCTCCTTCCGTACGGCCATCAAGGAGTCCAACGAGCTGCGCGGCTCCCACTCCTGGTCCCAGTTCATCCGCCGCGCCAAGGCCCCCGAGCTGCCCGTCGTCCTCCTGGAGGACTTCGGCGCGCTCATCGGTCTGGTCCTCGCGCTCGGAGGCGTCGGCCTCGCCCTGCTCACGGACAACGGCGTCTGGGACGGCATCGGCACGGTCTGCATCGGTGTCCTGCTCATCCTGATCGCGCTGGTGCTCGCCGCCGAGACCAAGTCGCTCCTGCTCGGCGAGTCGGCGGGCCCGGAGGAGACCGCGAAGATCGAGGCGGCGATGGTCGACGGCGCCACCGTCACCGGCATCATCCACATGCGCACGCTCCACCTCGGCCCGGAGGAACTCCTGGTCGCCGCGAAGATCGCCGTCAAGCACGACGACACGGCCGCCCAGGTCGCCACCGCCATCGACGCCGCCGAGTCCCGCATCCGCGCCGCCGTCCCGATCGCCCGGGTGATCTACCTGGAGCCGGACATCTACAGCGACGCCGAGGCGGCCAAGGGCCCGAACCCCGCCGCCACCCCCGGCGGCCCGACGCCGGCCGGCCACTGACCCCACCCGCTCGTACGCCGCCGGGGCCCGTCCGACAACTCGGACGGGCCCCGGCGGCGTTCCCGCCTCCAGCGTCCGTCTCTTCCGCCCAGGACCTCGGCCGAGCCCCTCGGCCCGGGCCGGTGGGGGCCGCTTTGTCCGGAGGTGGACTGGGGAGGGACAGCCTCACCGGTGTAGCTTGGGTGCTGAGCCAGACGTCGCTGCTGATGGCGGTCGGGCGGTCCCACCGCGGACCGGCCGAGGGAGAGAGGGCCTCCGACGGATGCGCTGCGCGCACCGGGCACAGCTGTGCCCTGCCGGTGCACGTCCGTGCCCCGGTCGGGCACGCGTACGTGCCGCCGCCGCGCAGGACAGCCCTATCCACCTCGCCCCGATTCCGAGGAGCAGCTCGTATGACGACTGTCGACAACCGACAGGACTTCAAGGTCGCCGACCTCTCCCTGGCCGCCTTCGGCCGCAAGGAGATCACCCTCGCCGAGCACGAGATGCCCGGCCTGATGTCGATCCGCCGGGAGTACGCCGAGGCGCAGCCGCTCGCGGGCGCCCGCGTCACCGGCTCCCTGCACATGACGGTGCAGACCGCCGTCCTCATCGAGACCCTGGTCGCCCTGGGCGCCGAGGTCCGCTGGGCCTCCTGCAACATCTTCTCCACCCAGGACCACGCCGCCGCCGCCATCGCGGTCGGCCCGGACGGCACGCCCGAGAACCCGCAGGGCGTCCCGGTGTTCGCCTGGAAGGGCGAGACCCTGGAGGAGTACTGGTGGTGCACGGAGCAGGCGCTGACCTGGCCGAACACCCCCACCGGCGGCCCGAACATGATCCTGGACGACGGTGGTGACGCCACCATGCTCGTCCACAACGGCGTCCAGTACGAGAAGGACGGCAAGGTCCCCTCGGTCGACACCGCCGAGTCCGACGAGCACCGCGTCGTCCTCGAACTCCTGCACCGCACCATCACGGACGGCTCGCAGAAGTGGACCCAGCTCGCCTCGGAGATCCGCGGCGTGACCGAGGAGACCACGACCGGCGTCCACCGCCTGTACGAGATGTACCGCGACGGCACCCTGCTGTTCCCGGCGATCAACGTGAACGACGCCGTCACCAAGTCGAAGTTCGACAACAAGTACGGCTGCCGGCACTCGCTGATCGACGGCATCAACCGCGCCACCGACACCCTGATCGGCGGCAAGACCGTCGTCGTCTGCGGCTACGGCGACGTGGGCAAGGGCTGCGCGGAGTCCCTGCGCGGCCAGGGCGCCCGGGTGATCATCACCGAGATCGACCCGATCTGCGCCCTGCAGGCGGCGATGGACGGCTACCAGGTCACGACGCTGGACGAGGTCGTCGACAAGGCGGACATCTTCGTCACCACGACGGGCAACAAGGACATCATCATGGCCGCGGACATGGCCAGGATGAAGCACCAGGCGATCGTCGGGAACATCGGTCACTTCGACAACGAGATCGACATGGCCGGCCTCGCGAAGATCCCCGGCATCGTCAAGGACGAGGTCAAGCCCCAGGTCCACACCTGGAAGTTCCCCGACGGCAAGGTGCTCATCGTGCTGTCCGAGGGCCGCCTGCTGAACCTGGGCAACGCGACCGGCCACCCGTCGTTCGTGATGTCCAACTCGTTCGCGGACCAGACTCTGGCCCAGATCGAGCTGTTCACCAAGCCCGAGGAGTACCCGACCGACGTCTACGTGCTGCCCAAGCACCTGGACGAGAAGGTGGCCCGTCTCCACCTCGACGCCCTCGGCGTGAAGCTGACGACGCTGCGCCCCGAGCAGGCCTCCTACATCGGTGTCGAGGTCGACGGCCCGTACAAGTCGGACCACTACCGCTACTGAGCACGCCCGCCGAGCAGCGGTACCACCGCTCGGCGTCCGGATGTCAGCAGGCCCTCGCCGTCCCGGCGGGGGCCTGTCCCCGATGAGGACCTGAACGCCCATGCCCCGCGGCCGCTATTCGCTCCATGATCCGCACGATCACACCCCCCTCGCCGACGAACACTTCCACTGCGCGCCCGGCCCCTCGGGCTGGCGCTATGTCTCCCAGCTCACGACCCCCTCCGGCCCGGCGCCCGACGGCCTCCCCGAGCCCGCGACGACGACGGTCACCGGCTCCGTCGACCTCGCCCTCGACGATCTCGGCCGCCCCATCCGCCTCGAACTGCACGCGGCGGGCTGGCAGGTGCGGGGAGCCGCCCTCGACGGCGTGACCTGGGTCCGCACCGACCCCACCGGAACCGAGGCCACCGAAGGCAACGTGCCCGCCCATGCCTTCACCGGTACCTCTCCCGCCTTCCTCGTCGCCGCCGCCCGCCTCCTTCGCCTCACCCCTTCCGCCGCCCCCTCGGCGACCCGTGTCCGCCTCGTCGCCTTCACCGACCCGGTCCTCGCCCCGCGCACCCTCGACCAGTCCTGGGCCTTGATCGCAAGCGAAACACACGCCACTGACAACGGTCCGCTGACCGTGGACGAATACCAGGTCACAGCGCTGGACACGGGGGAACAGCACGCCGTGCACATCGCCGGCGACGTGGTGCTCGCGGCTCCCGGCATCGAACTGGAACACCTCGAATCACCGCCGTCGGTGTTCACCTGACGGCGGTGCCGGGCCGTTCCGAGCCACCGCCGATCCTGCGGCGAGGGCGGCTACGCGGGCGGCGCGAAGCCGGTCGACGGACGCTCGTCCCGGCCGGCGTGCTCGACCGGAGCGACCGGAGCGACCGGAGCGACCGGGTTCGGCGGGGCGACCGGGTTGGCCGAACCGGCCGGAGGCGGGGACGGCTGCTGAGGAGCGACCCCATACCCGGCGGGGGCAGGCCGGGTGGGGTGAGCGCCGGGACCCGGATGGAACGGGTGGCCGACAGGAGCGCCTGGCTGAGGGGGATAGCCGGCGGCAGCGCCAGGCTGGAAGGGATAGCCGGCAGGCACGCCGGGCTGCACGGGGTGGCCGACAGGCCCACCCGGTTGCCCCGGCTGCGGGAAGTGATGGCCACCGGGTGCGGGGGACGCGAATCCGCCCGGCACAGCACCGAACGTCCGACGGGCCTCGCGGGTCTGCCGCTCGTGCACGACAGCCGCCAGATACGCGCCCGCCGGTACGCCCTGCGGCGCCGGAGCCCCGGTGCGAGCGGCGAGATCCACGGCGAGCCGTTCCGCCATCGCCCCACCGATCTGCGGATCCAGTTGCCGCATCCGCGTCAGGTACTGGCGGACGGCCAGCCACAGCCCGTCCGGTACGGCGGACAGATCGAGCTCCGCGAACCGTCCCGCCAGCCAGGGCGGCGGCGCGGGAACGTACGGCATGCGTCCCACCGGAATCCGCTCCCGCACGACGAGGGTCCCGGCGAACACGTCACCGAGCCGCCGCCCGCGCTCCGACACCAGCGAAGCGATGCACGCGACGATCCCGAACGTCATCAGGATCTCGACCACCCCCACGGCACCGCGCACCAGAGCGTGCCGGAACCGGATCGGCCCGCCGTCGTCCCGCACCACCCGCAGCCCGCACGCCAGCTTTCCCAGGGAGCGGCCGTGACTGAGCGTCTCCACGGCGATCGGACCGCCCACCAGCACCAGCAGGAAGCTCGCGATCGAGACGGCGATCTGCGCCGCGTCGTCCAGTGCGGCGGTCGCGGCGACCAGACCGATGGTCACGACGATGTAGACCGCCACCGCCAAGGCCAGGTCGAGCACCACGGCAAGCGCCCGGCTCGGCAGTTTCGCGGGCCGCAGCTCCAATGCCACTGCCTCGCCCGTCACCAGCTCACTCACGCGCACCGCCCTTCCCCTGACCTGCCCCGACAACCGCCAGTCTGCCAAGCTGAGGGCGCATCGCGCCCCAGTAGGACAACCTGACATCAACGACGAGCCCCCGATGCGCAGCGAGGAGCAGGCAAACCGATGGACCTCGACGTCTTCGTCTCCGCCCACCGAGCCGAGTGGGACAGACTCGACGCCCTGCTGCGCCGCCAGCGCCGGCTGACCGGGGCCGAGGCCGACGAACTCGTCACCCTGTACCAGCGAACCGCCACCCATCTCTCGCTGATCCAGTCCAGCGCGCCCGACCCCCAGCTGACCGGGCGTCTCAGCCAACTCGTGGCACGCGCGCGCAGCGCGGTGACAGGCACCCGCCGAGCCTCGTGGCGCGATGTCACCGGCTTCCTGACACACGGTTTCCCCGCGGCCGTCTACCGTTCCCGCCACTGGTGGGTGCCCACGGCGCTCCTGTCCACTGCGATAGCCGCCCTCCTCGGGTGGTGGATCGGCACCCACCCCGAGGTCCAGGCCGCCATCGCGGCCCCCGGCGAACTGCGTTCCCTCACCCGCCCCGGCGGTGAGTACGAGACCTACTACTCCAGTCATCCCGCCGCCGCCTTCGCCGCCCAGGTGTGGACGAACAACGCCGAGGCGGCCGCCCTGTGCCTGGTGCTGGGCGTCTTTCTGGGCCTTCCGGTCCTCGGGGTCCTCCTCGAGAACATGCTCAACCTGGGTGTCGGCATCGGCCTGATGTCGTCGGCCGGCCGCCTCGACACCTTCCTCGGCCTCGTCCTCCCGCACGGCCTGCTGGAACTGACCGCCGTCTTCGTCGCCGCGGGGACGGGACTGAAGCTGGGCTGGACCGTGATCGACCCGGGCCCGCGATCCCGTCGTACAGCTCTCGCGGAAGAGGGACGCGCCGCGCTGGGCATGGCGATCGGACTGGCGCTGATCCTGTTCGTCTCGGGTGCCATCGAAGGCTTCGTCACTCCGTCGGGCCTTCCGACCTGGGCGCGTATCGGCATCGGGATCGCTGCTGAACTGGCCTTTCTCGCGTACGTCTATGTCCTCGGAGGTCGCGCGGCACGCTCCGGCGAGACCGGAGACGTCACAGCGTCCGAGCGCAGCGCCACTCTGCCGACGGCCGCCTGATGTGCGCGTGCCCCGGCTGACCTGCTAGCCTTCTCGTTACCCCAGAAAACTCGTTGACACGGGTTGAGCGGGGAGGTAGATTTGAACAGTTGCCTAGAACTGGACACATCCGGTGGCAGCGGCTAGAGTCTGCTCGCTTCTCAAAGCAATCGACACGTCGATTCAGAAGAAGCCCCTCCTGATGATTCAGAAATGGTTGCCGGTCAATCCGGCCCACAGATTCTGATAAAGTCGGAGTCGCTGAAAAGGGAAACGCGAAAGCGGATTACCTTGAAAGCACCGAGGAAATCGGGCCCGAAAGGTTCTGATAGAGTCGGACTCGCCGGAAAGGGAAACGCGAAAGCGGAAACCTGGAAAGCGCCGAGGAAATCGGATACGGAAACGGTCTGATAGAGTCGGAAACGCAAGACCGAAGGGAAGCGCCCGGAGGAAAGCCCGAGAGGGTGAGTACAAAGGAAGCGTCCGTTCCTTGAGAACTCAACAGCGTGCCAAAAATCAACGCCAGATTTGTTGATACCCCGTCTCCGGCCGTTCGGTCGGGACGAGGTTCCTTTGAAAAAGTCCTGCCGGGCATTGTTCCGGCAGGCGCATCAGCGAGGACGCTGTGAACGCCGGTCCTATTCCGACCGGTTGTTCCGCTCTCGTGGTGTCGTCCCGATTACGGGAAAACATTCACGGAGAGTTTGATCCTGGCTCAGGACGAACGCTGGCGGCGTGCTTAACACATGCAAGTCGAACGATGAAGCCCTTCGGGGTGGATTAGTGGCGAACGGGTGAGTAACACGTGGGCAATCTGCCCTTCACTCTGGGACAAGCCCTGGAAACGGGGTCTAATACCGGATAACACTCCTGCCCGCATGGGTGGGGGTTAAAAGCTCCGGCGGTGAAGGATGAGCCCGCGGCCTATCAGCTTGTTGGTGAGGTAGTGGCTCACCAAGGCGACGACGGGTAGCCGGCCTGAGAGGGCGACCGGCCACACTGGGACTGAGACACGGCCCAGACTCCTACGGGAGGCAGCAGTGGGGAATATTGCACAATGGGCGAAAGCCTGATGCAGCGACGCCGCGTGAGGGATGACGGCCTTCGGGTTGTAAACCTCTTTCAGCAGGGAAGAAGCGAGAGTGACGGTACCTGCAGAAGAAGCGCCGGCTAACTACGTGCCAGCAGCCGCGGTAATACGTAGGGCGCAAGCGTTGTCCGGAATTATTGGGCGTAAAGAGCTCGTAGGCGGCTTGTCACGTCGGGTGTGAAAGCCCGGGGCTTAACCCCGGGTCTGCATTCGATACGGGCTAGCTAGAGTGTGGTAGGGGAGATCGGAATTCCTGGTGTAGCGGTGAAATGCGCAGATATCAGGAGGAACACCGGTGGCGAAGGCGGATCTCTGGGCCATTACTGACGCTGAGGAGCGAAAGCGTGGGGAGCGAACAGGATTAGATACCCTGGTAGTCCACGCCGTAAACGGTGGGAACTAGGTGTTGGCGACATTCCACGTCGTCGGTGCCGCAGCTAACGCATTAAGTTCCCCGCCTGGGGAGTACGGCCGCAAGGCTAAAACTCAAAGGAATTGACGGGGGCCCGCACAAGCAGCGGAGCATGTGGCTTAATTCGACGCAACGCGAAGAACCTTACCAAGGCTTGACATACACCGGAAAGCATTAGAGATAGTGCCCCCCTTGTGGTCGGTGTACAGGTGGTGCATGGCTGTCGTCAGCTCGTGTCGTGAGATGTTGGGTTAAGTCCCGCAACGAGCGCAACCCTTGTTCTGTGTTGCCAGCATGCCCTTCGGGGTGATGGGGACTCACAGGAGACTGCCGGGGTCAACTCGGAGGAAGGTGGGGACGACGTCAAGTCATCATGCCCCTTATGTCTTGGGCTGCACACGTGCTACAATGGCAGGTACAAAGAGCTGCGAAGCCGTGAGGCGGAGCGAATCTCAAAAAGCCTGTCTCAGTTCGGATTGGGGTCTGCAACTCGACCCCATGAAGTCGGAGTTGCTAGTAATCGCAGATCAGCATTGCTGCGGTGAATACGTTCCCGGGCCTTGTACACACCGCCCGTCACGTCACGAAAGTCGGTAACACCCGAAGCCGGTGGCCCAACCCCTTGTGGGAGGGAGCTGTCGAAGGTGGGACTGGCGATTGGGACGAAGTCGTAACAAGGTAGCCGTACCGGAAGGTGCGGCTGGATCACCTCCTTTCTAAGGAGCATCTAGGCCGCCGGGCTTGCCCGGTGGTCCAGGGCCATTACGTCGGCAGATGTTCGACGGTGGTTGCTCATGGGTGGAACGTTGATTATTCGGCACTCTCAGTCATCTCGGGCTGCAAGTACTGCTCTTCGGAGCGTGGAAAGCTGATCATGAGTGGCGAGGGTGTCGGGCACGCTGTTGGGTGTCTGAAGGTACGGCCCGTGTGGCTGCCTTCAGTGCCGGCCCCAGTGCACTCGAACTACTGGTTCGGGGTGATGGGTGGTTGGTCGTTGTTTGAGAACTGCACAGTGGACGCGAGCATCTGTGGCCAAGTTTTTAAGGGCGCACGGTGGATGCCTTGGCACCAGGAACCGATGAAGGACGTGGGAGGCCACGATAGTCCCCGGGGAGCCGTCAACCAGGCTTTGATCCGGGGGTTTCCGAATGGGGAAACCCGGCAGTCGTCATGGGCTGTCACCCATACCTGAACACATAGGGTATGTGGAGGGAACGCGGGGAAGTGAAACATCTCAGTACCCGCAGGAAGAGAAAACAACCGTGATTCCGGGAGTAGTGGCGAGCGAAACCGGATGAGGCCAAACCTCAAGCGTGTGAGACCCGGCAGGGGTTGCGCTTGGGGGGTTGTGGGATCTCTCTTTCACAGTCTGCCGGCTGTGAGACGAGTCAGAAACCGTTGATGTAGGCGAAGGACATGCGAAAGGTCCGGCGTAGAGGGTAAGACCCCCGTAGTCGAAACATCAACGGCTCGTTTGAGAGACACCCAAGTAGCACGGGGCCCGAGAAATCCCGTGTGAATCTGGCGGGACCACCCGCTAAGCCTAAATATTCCCTGGTGACCGATAGCGGATAGTACCGTGAGGGAATGGTGAAAAGTACCGCGGGAGCGGAGTGAAATAGTACCTGAAACCGTGTGCCTACAAGCCGTGGGAGCGTCGCGCATTGAGTTTACTCAGTGCGTCGTGACTGCGTGCCTTTTGAAGAATGAGCCTGCGAGTTTGCGGTGCGTTGCGAGGTTAACCCGTGTGGGGAAGCCGTAGCGAAAGCGAGTCCGAATAGGGCGATTCAGTAGCGCGCTCAAGACCCGAAGCGGAGTGATCTAGCCATGGGCAGGTTGAAGCGGCTGTAAGAGGTCGTGGAGGACCGAACCCACCAGGGTTGAAAACCTGGGGGATGACCTGTGGTTAGGGGTGAAAGGCCAATCAAACTCCGTGATAGCTGGTTCTCCCCGAAATGCATTTAGGTGCAGCGTCGTGTGTTTCTTGCCGGAGGTAGAGCACTGGATAGGCGATGGGCCCTACCGGGTTACTGACCTTAGCCAAACTCCGAATGCCGGTAAGTGAGAGCGCGGCAGTGAGACTGTGGGGGATAAGCTCCATGGTCGAGAGGGAAACAGCCCAGAGCATCGACTAAGGCCCCTAAGCGTACGCTAAGTGGGAAAGGATGTGGAGTCGCACAGACAACCAGGAGGTTGGCTTAGAAGCAGCCACCCTTGAAAGAGTGCGTAATAGCTCACTGGTCTAGTGATTCCGCGCCGACAATGTAGCGGGGCTCAAGCGTACCGCCGAAGTCGTGTCATTGCAGCAATAGGGCCAACGCCCGCTGTGATGGGTAGGGGAGCGTCGTGTGCCGGGTGAAGCCGCGCCGGAAGGCAGTGGTGGACGGTTCACGAGTGAGAATGCAGGCATGAGTAGCGATACACACGTGAGAAACGTGTGCGCCGATTGACTAAGGGTTCCTGGGTCAAGCTGATCTGCCCAGGGTAAGTCGGGACCTAAGGCGAGGCCGACAGGCGTAGTCGATGGATAACCGGTTGATATTCCGGTACCCGCTGTGAAGCGTCAAACATCGAACCAGGCGATGCTAAGTCCGTGAAGCCGCCCCGGAGCCTTCGGGCAAAGGGGAGTGGTGGAGCCGACGGACCAGACCTGTAGTAGGTGAGTGATGGGGTGACGCAGGAAGGTAGTCCATCCCGGGCGGTGGTTGTCCCGGGGTAAGGGTGTAGGCCGTGTGATAGGCAAATCCGTCACACATTAAGGCTGAGACCTGATGCCGAGCCGATTGTGGTGAAGTGGATGATCCTATGCTGTCGAGAAAAGCCTCTAGCGAGTTTCATGGCGGCCCGTACCCTAAACCGACTCAGGTGGTCAGGTAGAGAATACCGAGGCGTTCGGGTGAACTATGGTTAAGGAACTCGGCAAAATGCCCCCGTAACTTCGGGAGAAGGGGGGCCATCACTGGTGATCCGATTTACTCGGTGAGCTGGGGGTGGCCGCAGAGACCAGCGAGAAGCGACTGTTTACTAAAAACACAGGTCCGTGCGAAGCCGTAAGGCGATGTATACGGACTGACGCCTGCCCGGTGCTGGAACGTTAAGGGGACCGGTTAGTCACTCTTCGGGGTGGCGAAGCTGAGAACTTAAGCGCCAGTAAACGGCGGTGGTAACTATAACCATCCTAAGGTAGCGAAATTCCTTGTCGGGTAAGTTCCGACCTGCACGAATGGCGTAACGACTTCTCGACTGTCTCAACCATAGGCCCGGTGAAATTGCACTACGAGTAAAGATGCTCGTTTCGCGCAGCAGGACGGAAAGACCCCGGGACCTTTACTACAGTTTGATATTGGTGTTCGGTTCGGCTTGTGTAGGATAGCTGGGAGACTGTGAAGCTTGGACGCCAGTTCAGGTGGAGTCGTCGTTGAAATACCAGTCTGGTCGTGCTGGATGTCTAACCTGGGTCCGTGATCCGGATCAGGGACAGTGTCTGATGGGTAGTTTAACTGGGGCGGTTGCCTCCTAAAGAGTAACGGAGGCGCCCAAAGGTTCCCTCAGCCTGGTTGGCAATCAGGTGTTGAGTGTAAGTGCACAAGGGAGCTTGACTGTGAGACCGACGGGTCGAGCAGGGACGAAAGTCGGGACTAGTGATCCGGCGGTGGCTTGTGGAAGCGCCGTCGCTCAACGGATAAAAGGTACCCCGGGGATAACAGGCTGATCTTCCCCAAGAGTCCATATCGACGGGATGGTTTGGCACCTCGATGTCGGCTCGTCGCATCCTGGGGCTGGAGTCGGTCCCAAGGGTTGGGCTGTTCGCCCATTAAAGCGGTACGCGAGCTGGGTTTAGAACGTCGTGAGACAGTTCGGTCCCTATCCGCTGTGCGCGTAGGAATATTGAGAAGGGCTGTCCCTAGTACGAGAGGACCGGGACGGACGAACCTCTGGTGTGCCAGTTGTCCTGCCAAGGGCATGGCTGGTTGGCTACGTTCGGGAGGGATAACCGCTGAAAGCATCTAAGCGGGAAGCCTGCTTCGAGATGAGTATTCCCACCCCCTTTGAGGGGTTAAGGCTCCCAGTAGACGACTGGGTTGATAGGCCAGATCTGGAAGCCCGGCAACGGGTGGAGGTGACTGGTACTAATAGGCCGAGGGCTTGTCCTCAGTTGCTCGCGTCCACTGTGTTGGTTCTGAAACCACGAACAACCCCACGTTTGTCACAGAGCGTGGTGCGGTTGACAGTTTCATAGTGTTTCGGTGGTCATAGCGTGAGGGAAACGCCCGGTTACATTCCGAACCCGGAAGCTAAGCCTCACAGCGCCGATGGTACTGCAGGGGGGACCCTGTGGGAGAGTAGGACGCCGCCGAACAAATTTTGAAGAAAACCCCCGGACCGGGGATACCGGTCCGGGGGTTTTCTGCGTTCAGGATATTCCCGCGGACCCCTATGCCCGGACCCTGTGGTCCGGGCTTTTTCTGTTTTCTGGTGTCTGGTTACAGGCGGCCCGCGGCTTTCAGAGCGAGGTAGGCGTCCGCGAGGGCCGGCGCCAGGTCGTCCGGAGTCGCGTCGACGACGGTGACTCCACGGCGTCGCAGCTGCTCGGCGGTGCGTTGACGTCCGGCTTCCGCCTGGGCCGCCGCCGCTGCCTCGTACACCGCGTCGATGTTTCCCCGGGCCTTCGCCATGTGCGCGATGTGCGGGTCCGCGACGGAAGCCAGCAGGACCGTATGGCGCTGGGTGAGGCCGGAGAGCACGGGGAGCAGACCCTCCTCGACGGGGGCCGCTTCGAGGCTCGTCAGGAGCACGATCAAGGAACGGCGTGGGGCGGTACGCAGGGCTGTGGCGGTCAGGCCGCGGGCGTCCAATTCGACGAGCTCCGGTTCGAGCCCGGCCATCGCGTTGACCAGGGACGGAAGGACGTCGCCCGCCGCACGGCCCTGGACCAGGGCACGTACTCGGCGGTCGTAGGCGAGGAGGTCCACGCGGTCGCCGGCGCGGGAGGCCAGCGCGGCGAGGAGCAGGGCCGCGTCCATGGAGGCGTCGAGGCGGGGCGCGTCTCCGACACGGCCCGCCGAGGTGCGGCCCGTGTCGAGGACCAGAAGGATGTGGCGGTCGCGCTCGGGACGCCAGGTGCGTACGGCGACCGTCGTTCGGCGAGCCGTGGCGCGCCAGTCGATGGACCGGGTGTCGTCACCGGGAACGTACTCGCGCAGACTGTCGAACTCCGTGCCCTCACCGCGCGTCAGCACACTGGTGCGGCCGTCGAGTTCACGGAGCCGGGCCAGTTTGGAAGGGAGGTGCTTCCGACTGGTGAAAGGCGGCAGGACGCGTACGGCCCAGGGGACTTCGTGGCTGCCCTGACGGGAGAACAGACCGAGCGGGCCGAACGAGCGGATCGTGACACGGTCGGCCCGGCGGTCACCGCGGCGCGTGGGGCGCAGACGGGTCGTCAGACGGCGGCGTTCGCCGGCGGGGACCGTCAGACGGTGACGGGAGGCCTCGACCTCCGTGCCGGGTTCCCAACTGCTGGGCGGCCAGGCGTCGCGGAGGTGTGCGCGCAGCGGTCGGCCGGAGGGATTGGTGACCGTGAGCGTGACGTCCGCGGATTCACCGAGGCGCACCGAGGTGTCCCCGGAGCGGGTCAGGCCCAGGCGTCGTACGGGAGCCGCGAGGGCGGCGTCGCAGGCGCAGGCCAGGGCCAGGGGGACGTTCACGGCGAGGATGCCTGCCCAACCGGGTCCCCAGATGCCGACGGGGATCGCGCCCAGGGCCGCCAGGAGGGCGGCGCGTCCGGTGAGTGCCATCAGCGGGGGACGGGGACGTGGGTGAGGATCGCGTTGATGACGGAGTCGGCCGTCACGCCCTCCATCTCGGCTTCGGGGCGGAGTTGCACGCGGTGACGGAGGGTCGGCAGGGCCAGGGCTTTGACGTCGTCGGGGATGACGTAGTCGCGGCCGGTCAGCCAGGCCCAGGCGCGGGCCGTGGCGAGCAGGGCCGTCGCGCCGCGCGGGGAGACGCCGAGGGTGAGCGACGGCGACTCGCGGGTCGCGCGGCACAGGTCGACGACGTATCCGGTGATCTCGGGGGAGACCGCTGTCTTGGCGACCGCCGCGCGGGCGGCTTCGAGGTCGGCGGGGCCGGCCACCGGACGCAGGCCCGCGGCGCGCAGGTCGCGGGGGTTGAAGCCCTCGGAGTGGCGCGTGAGGACGTCGATCTCGTCCTGGCGGGAGGGCAGCGGGATCGTCAGTTTGAGCAGGAAGCGGTCCAGTTGGGCTTCCGGGAGGGGATAGGTGCCCTCGTACTCGACCGGGTTCTGGGTCGCGGCGACCAGGAAGGGCTCGGGGAGCGGGCGAGGAGTGCCGTCGACGGTGACCTGGCGTTCCTCCATCGCCTCCAGCAGCGACGCCTGGGTCTTGGGAGGCGTGCGGTTGATCTCGTCGGCGAGCAGGAGATTGGTGAAGACCGGGCCGGGCTGGAAGGAGAACTCGGTGGTGCGGGCGTCGTAGACGAGAGAGCCGGTGATGTCGCTCGGCATGAGGTCGGGGGTGAACTGGACGCGCTTGGTGTCGAGTTCCAGCGCGGACGCGAGGGCGCGGACGAGCAACGTCTTGGCCACTCCGGGGACTCCTTCGAGGAGAACGTGTCCGCGGCAGAGGAGGGCGACGACGAGGCCGGTCACAGCGGGGTCCTGGCCGACCACGGCTTTGGCGATTTCGGCCCGCAGGGCCTCCAGGGAGGAGCGGGCGGTGTCCGCGTCCCCGGAGTACCCGGCGTACCCGGCGTTGTCAGTGGTCGGGTCCATCATGAAATGCGTACCTCTCTTTCGAGGGCGTCGAGTTGGTCGGCGAGAGAGACGAGGGCCGCGTCGTCGCGGGGCGGCGGCCCGAAGAGGAGCGGGAGCAGGGCCTGTGAGTCGCCGTCGACGTGGGCGGCCAGGGCGGGGAGCAGGGTCTCGGGCGCATGGGCCTGGGCAGGGGGTACGCCGATGAGGGGGGCGAGGCGGGTGCGGGTGGCGGAGCGGAGAGCGGCGGCCGCGCGGTCGCGGGCGGACGACTTGCGGTAGAGGCGGGCGCGGCCTTCTGCGGTTTCGGAGGCGCGGATCGCGACGGGAAGCCGTTCGGGTACGAGCGGGCCCATGCGGCGTGCCCGCCACAGTGCTGCCATGCCGGCCGCGACGAAGAGCTGGAGTGTGCCCCAGAGCCAGCCCGAGGGGAGCAGGTCGAAGAAGCTCTGGTCGCCCGCGTCGGTGGCCGAGTCGTCGGAGAGCGAGGGGAGGTACCAGACCAGATGGGTGCGGGAGCCGAGGAGTTGGAGCGCGAGCGAGGCGTTGCCCTGCTCGTCGAGACGGTCGTTGAAGAGGATGTCGGGGGCGCCGAGGACGACGGTGTCGCCGCTTCCGGAGCGTGCCGGAACGCGCAGGAGCGTGGGCAGTCCGTCGCTCGGATAGCAGGTGTCGGCGTTCGGGTCGGTGGTGCTGTAGCGGATGCCGCCCGTGTCGGCGCTGCCCGCCCGTCGGGCGGCGGGCAGACCGCAGCGGGGGGAGAGCGTGGAGTCGAAGCCGACCGCGGGATCGGCGGTGACTTCGGGGGCGAGGGTGCCGAGGGAGGGCGGTCCGGGCGAGATCAGGACCGTACGGCCGCCGGAGCGCTCCGTCGCCGTGCGCAGAAGGCGCTGTTGACGCTTGGTCAGCAGATCGGGGGAGGCGATCAGCAGGGTGGTGTCGGGGCCGGCCGCGGAGGCCGCCTCGCCGAGACTGGTGACCGGACGTGTGGAGACCCCCTGGTCGGCGAGGAGCCGGGCGACGGCCCGGCTGCCGGAGGGGTCCGCGGAGCGCGGGTCGAGGCGGCCGTGCCGGGCGTCCGAGCGGACCGCGGCTATCGCCACGGCGGCCGCGAGCAGGAGGACGAGCGCGAGGACGACTCCGCGCGTGCGGGTCCACAACTGCCGGGTGGTGGGCGAGGACGAGGTGGAGGCGAGGCCGGCCTCGGTCATGAGGCGGCCCCCTGGCGGCTGTCGCGGGCCCTGTTCCGGTGCGTGCCGGGGGCGTTGTCCGTGAGTACGGGCCTGGTGCGCTCCAGGTCGCGGTCGAGCTCGGTGAGGCGCTGGTACGCGCATGGGTCGCCGGATCGGCCGCCGTACGTGATGTCGTCGAAGTCGCGTGCCGAGGCGCGCAGCCGGTCGGTGTGGGAGGGCAGGGAGCGGCTTGCCTCCGCGGCGGCCTCGTCGGCCGTGCGGCCGGGGCGCGGATCGAGCAGGGCGCGTTCCTCCAGGGATCGCACGACGGCGCGCATGCGTTCCTGGACCGCCTGGTTCCAGTGGCCCTGGGCGGCGTGTGCCTCGGCGGCGGCGCGGTGTTCGGCGGCGCTCCTGGGGCGGTTGTCGAAGAGGGTGGCGGACGAGGCCCGGGTGCGATGCGGAGTGCCCAGGCGCCACCACAGGGCGGCCACGACCGCCACGGCCGCGAGGACGATGACGACGAGTCCGAGCGTTCCGCCGGGTGTCGCGGCCGAAGCGGCGCCGAACAGCCTGTCGACCCAGTCCCAGAAGGCGTTCAGGGCGCGTTGGACGAGGCCGGGGTCGTTCTCGTGGTACATCCGCTTGGACAGTTCGCGTCTGGCCGCCTCCCGTGCGGCCTCGCGCGGCGTGGTCACCGGTGGTGTGTCGCTTCGGGACAGCGCGAGGACCGTTGTCGCACCGGTGTGCGGCCCCGCGAGTACCGCCGTGAGAACTCCCCCCGCCCCGTTCACCGCATCAACTCCCTGGTGTGGTGCGGGTGGTTCCGGAGGCCACGCTGCCGTAGTCCTGGAGGCCGGCTGCTCGGGCCAGGTCGAGGTCGAGGGCCTCGCGGCGGATGCGCCGGTCGATGTACAGGAGCACCGTGACGCCGGCGGTGATCGGGAAGGTGATCATGGATCCGATCACCGAGCCGATGCCGCTGACGATGAGGAAGGTCCAGCCGAGGTCGTCGGCGGAGCTGTCGAGGAAGCCGGTGAAGCCGTCGCCGCTCAGTGCGGCGGCGAGGACGGCGAAGGGGATCACGATGATCGTCGCCACGATGTTGGCGATGATCGTGGCGAGGAGCTGGATGCCGAACACCCGCCACCAGGAGTCGCGTACGAGTTTCGCGGAGCGGCGCATCGACTTCAGGATGCCCTGCTTCTCCAGCATCAGGGCGGGAGAGGCGAGCGAGAAGCGGACCATCAGCCACAGGGCGACGAAACACGCGGCGAAGGCGCCGAGGACGGCGAGCGCGACACCGGCGTCGTGCGAGCCGCCCGCGACGACGAGCAGACCCGGCAGTGCGCCGGCGCCCATGATCGCGAAGGCGATGAGCGGGAGCAGCAGGGTCAGTCCGAACAGCTTGGCCAGCTGGGGACGCGCGTCGCGCCACGCCTCGCTCGTGGTCACCGTCTTGCCGATCACGGCGCGGCTGGTCACCGAGGTGAGCAGGGCCGTCGCGACGATGGTGCCGAGCAGGGTGACGAGCAGGACGAGACCGGAGCTGAGCAGGGTGTCGCCCATGGCCCGGCTCAGCTCGCCGAGGGTGGCGCTCGGGTCGTTGAGCGCTTCCGTGGCGGCGCTGTCGTCCAGGACGAAGCCCTGGAGCAGGATGATGGCGATCTGCGTGACGACGGCGACGGTCAGCGAGATGCCGAGGACCGTGCGCCAGTAGCCGCGCATGGTCGAGACGGCGCCGTCCAGGATCTCGCCGACGCCGAGCGGGCGCAGCGGGATCACGCCGGGCCTGGCGGCGGGCGGCGGTGCGCCCCAGGTGCCGCCCCAGCCCACGGGCCCGCCCTGTCCGGGGCCTCCCCAGCCGCCGTGTCCACCGCCCTGGCCGCCGGGAGGCCGTCCGCCCCAGCCGGGACCTGGCGCGGCGGGCGGCGGGGCCCCCGCGGGCCCCTGTGCGCCGGGCGCGGACCACTGGGCCGGCGGGGGCTGCTCCTTGGACCACTTCGAGGGCTGCTCGGGCGGATTCGCTCCGTCCTGGTCCGCGGGCCGCGGGGTGCCGGACGAGTCCGGCTCCTTTTCGCCGGAGGGGGCGGATCCGGGCGACGCCCAGCCCGGAGTGTCGTTCATCGTCGCTCCTTCACGGTGCCCGTCCCGCGGTCGCGGCGGCAAGTCGACAGCCATCGTGTCACGGCGCGCCCGGCAACGGTCGGGCCCCCGTATGGGCTGCACACCTTCAATTGTCCGCCGGGTACGGGGCAGACTGGGCGAATGGCCGATCAGTACGCGCAACCCCGCGAGGACAGCGGACCGACGGAGATACCCGCGATCCGCTGGCACGAACCGCCCGAAGGCCCTGTGGTGGTCCTTCTCGACCAGACGAGGCTTCCCGCGGAGGAGGTCGAGCTGGTGTGCACGGACGCGCCCGCGCTGGTGGAGGCGATCCGTACGCTCGCCGTGCGGGGGGCTCCGCTGCTCGGGATCGCCGGGGCGTACGGCGTCGCGCTCGCCGCCGTACGCGGATTCGACGTGGAGGAGGCCGCCCACGCGCTGGCCGGTGCCAGGCCGACCGCCGTGAATCTCGCGGTCGGTGTGCGCCGGGCCCAGGCGGCCCACCGGGCGGCGCTGTCCGCGGGCGGGGACGAGGCGGCGGCCGCGTCGGCGGCGCTCGGCGCGGCGCGGGCGCTGCACCGCGAGGACGCCGAGGCGAGCTCGCGCATGGCCGGGCACGGGCTGGCACTGCTCGACGAGCTGCTGCCGGGCGGCGGCCACCGGGTGCTCACGCACTGCAACACCGGTGCGCTGGTGTCCGGCGGTGAGGGAACCGCGTTCGCGGTGGCGCTCGCCGCGCACCGGGCGGGGCAGCTGCGGCGGCTCTGGGTGGACGAGACGCGGCCTTTGCTCCAGGGTGCCCGTCTGACGGCCTACGAGGCCGCTCGCAGCGGAATGGCGTACACCCTGCTCACGGACAGCGCGGCGGGCTCGCTGTTCGCGGCCGGGGAGGTGGACGCGGTGCTGATCGGGGCCGACCGCATCGCCGCCGACGGTTCGGTGGCGAACAAGGTGGGGAGCTATCCGCTCGCGGTGCTTGCCAGGTACCACCATGTGCCGTTCATCGTGGTGGCGCCGGTGACGACGATCGATCAGGACACGCCCGACGGCGCATCCATCGAGGTCGAGCAGCGCGCGGGTCATGAAGTGACGGAGATCGCGGCTCCGCAGGTGCCGGTGGTGGGTGTGGAGCCGGGAAGAGGTATACCTGTGGCACCCCTGGGGACCCAGGCGTACAACCCGGCGTTCGACGTGACGCCGCCGGAGTTGATCACGGCGATCGTCACCGAAGAGGGCGTTGTTTCGCCCGTGACGGCTGAGGCTCTCGCCGAGCTGTGTGACTTGTCACGCCAGGTAACGATTTAGTTAATGGGATGATGTCGTTTATGAAGGGACGAGTCCTTGTCGTCGATGACGACACCGCACTGGCCGAGATGCTCGGCATCGTGTTGCGTGGTGAAGGTTTTGAGCCGTCTTTCGTAGCCGATGGCGACAAGGCGCTGGCCGCTTTCCGCGACGCCAAGCCCGACCTGGTGCTCCTGGACCTCATGCTGCCCGGAAGGGACGGCATCGAGGTGTGTCGCCTGATCAGGGCGGAGTCCGGGGTGCCGATCGTGATGCTCACGGCGAAGAGCGACACCGTCGATGTCGTGGTCGGCCTCGAATCGGGCGCCGACGACTACATCGTGAAGCCGTTCAAGCCAAAGGAGCTGGTGGCGCGGATCAGGGCGCGGCTGCGCCGTTCGGAGGAACCCGCACCCGAGCAGCTGTCGATCGGCGATCTCGTCATCGACGTTGCCGGTCACTCTGTGAAGCGGGAAGGCATGTCGATCGCGCTGACGCCGCTGGAGTTCGACCTGCTGGTCGCTCTGGCGCGCAAGCCGTGGCAGGTGTTCACGCGTGAGGTCCTCCTGGAGCAGGTGTGGGGCTACCGGCACGCGGCGGACACCCGTCTGGTCAACGTGCACGTCCAGCGACTGCGCTCCAAGGTCGAGAAGGACCCGGAGCGCCCGGAGATCGTGGTGACCGTTCGAGGCGTCGGATACAAGGCAGGACCGAGCTGACATGTCATGGGACAGTGCCGCTTCGGCGTCCGCTGAGCTGGGGGATCGTTCGGGGCGGCCTGTCGGCCGGAAAATGAAGGGCTCCCGCTGGGAGCGGTTCTTCGAAGGAGGGCTGCTCCAGGGCGGGGTCCAGGGCAGTCCGGTTCTCCGGCTGTTCATACGCTGGGTGCGTCGTCCGCTGCTGCCCGTGATGCGGCTGTGGCGGCGCAACATCCAGCTCAAGATCGTCGCGACGACGCTGATGATGTCGATGGGCGTCGTCCTGCTTCTCGGCTTCGTCGTGATCGGGCAGGTACGCAACGGTCTGCTCGACGCCAAGGTGAGGGCCTCGCAGAGCCAGGCCACCGGCGGTTTCGCCGTGGCCAAGCAGCAGGCGGACGCGGTGGCGACGGCGAACGGCGACGACGGCACGGACGCCGACGGCCGCCCGTCCAAGAACGTCAGCCAGTGGATGACCGACCTCGTCGTGTCCCTGTCCAGTGGCGGGCAGGGCGCGTTCGACGTGGTGACGCTCAACTCCACCGCCTCGGGCGACGGCAGCGGCGGCCTCGCACCGCGATCGTCGGGCCAGGTCGACTCGACGGTGAGCATCCCCGAGAACCTGCGCGAACGGCTCGACGAGAGCACCACGGCGGCGCAGAGCTACACCCGAGTCGTCTACAAGGACGGCAAGCAGTCCCAGCCGGCGCTGGTCATCGGCAAGCAGGTCAACGACCCCAACCGGGACGCGTACCAGCTCTACTACCTCTTCCCGCTCACGCAGGAGGAGAAGTCGCTGAGCCTGGTCAAGGGCACCCTCGCGACGGCCGGACTGTTCGTCGTGGTGCTCCTCGGGGCCATCGCCTGGCTCGTGGTGCGCCAGGTCGTCACACCGGTGCGGATGGCGGCCGGGATCGCCGAGCGGCTCTCCGCCGGACGCCTCCAGGAACGTATGAAGGTCACCGGCGAGGACGACATCGCGCGCCTCGGCGAAGCCTTCAACAAGATGGCGCAGAACCTCCAGCTCAAGATCCAGCAGCTCGAGGACCTCTCCCGGATGCAGCGGCGGTTCGTCTCCGACGTGTCGCACGAACTGCGCACACCGCTGACCACCGTGCGGATGGCCGCCGACGTCATCCACGACGCGCGCGTGGACTTCGACCCGGTGACCGCGCGGTCGGCCGAACTCCTCGCCGACCAGCTCGACCGCTTCGAGACGCTCCTCGCCGACCTGCTGGAGATCAGCCGGTTCGACGCGGGCGCGGCGGCGCTGGAGGCCGACGCCATCGACCTCAGGGAAGTCGTACGACGGGTGGTCGGCGGAGCCGAGCCGCTCGCCGAGCGCAAGGGAACGCGGATACGCGTGGTCGGCGACCAGCAGCCGCTGATAGCCGAGGCGGACGCCCGGCGGGTCGAGCGGGTGCTGCGCAACCTCGTCGTCAACGCCGTGGAGCACGGCGAGGGCAAGGACGTCGTCGTCAAGCTCGCCGCCGCGGGCGGAGCGGTCGCGATAGCGGTCCGGGACTACGGCGTCGGGCTCAAGCCCGGCGAGGCGACCCGGGTGTTCAGCCGCTTCTGGCGGGCCGACCCGGCACGCGCGCGCACCACCGGCGGCACGGGTCTGGGGCTGTCCATCGCCCTGGAGGACGCGCGGCTGCACGGCGGCTGGCTGCAGGCCTGGGGCGAGCCGGGCGGCGGTTCGCAGTTCCGGCTGACCCTGCCGCGGACGGCGGACGAGCCCCTCAGGGGATCACCGATACCCCTGGAACCCAGGGATTCCCGGCGCAACCGCGGACTCGACGACGCCGGTCTGCCGCACGGCGGAGCCACGAAGCGCGCCACGGTCCCGGTGCAGCAGGCCGGGTCCGCGGCGGATCGGATACCGCCGCCCGGGGCCATGGCCCCACGGCTGGCCGGGGTCTCGCCCACGGCCGATCCGACGGCGCTGCCGGGCAACGGAGCTCGTGTGGTGCCCCGGCCCGCCGGGGCGCCGCGCCGCCAGGAGGAGACATCCGGCACCGGCCGGGAACGGACCGCGCAGGAGCGGGGGCGGGACGGCGAGACGCCGGAGGAGCTCGGACATGGGGAGGCATTTCGTGGGCGCTGACCGCGGGGGGAACGGCGTCCGCGGACGCCGTTCGGTGAGCGTCATGGTGTACGCGGGTTGTGGAGTCCTGCTGCTGGCGGGGTGCGCCTCGATGCCGGACAGCGGGGATCTGCGCGGGGTGGAGTCCACCCCGCGCCAGGACTCGCAGGTCCGCGTCTACGCCGTGCCGCCGCATCCCGGCGCCTCGGCGGCGGAGATCGTCCAGGGTTTCCTGGAGGCGCTGACCAGCGACGACGCCAAGTACGAGACGGCCGGCAAGTACCTCACCGACAGTGCGCGCAAGACGTGGGACCCCTACCGTTCGACGACGGTCCTCGCGGACGCGCCGGAACCCGTGGGAGCGCCCTCGGGGACCAAGGAAGGCAGTCGTGACGTCCTGTTCCGGCTGAACGGCAGCAAGGTCGCCACCGTGGACGCCCGGCATGCCTACGGGCCGGACTCCGGTCAGTACAGCGGATCGGTGCATCTGACCAAGCTGAAGAGCAACAAGCAGTGGCGTATCGACGGGCTGCCGCAGGGCGTCGTGATGGGCACGTCGGACTTCCAGCGCAACTACGTGTCCGTGAACAAGTACTACTACGCGTCGAACGGGACCTCCGGGGCCGACCGTCCCCTGGGGACCGTCGCCGACCCGGTCTTCGTGCGCGCGCAGGTGGATCCGATGACGCAGATCGTGCGCGCCCTCCTGAAGGGGCCCACGAGCTGGCTGAACCCGGTGGTCAGGTCGAGCTTCCCCTCGGGCACGGAACTGAAGAACGGCGATGTGTCGCTGTCGCCCGACGACCGCAACAGCGTCACCGTGCCGCTGAACGCGAGGGCCGACCGGGTCGGAAGCCCCCAGTGCAGGAAGATGGCGGCCCAGATCCTGCTCACCCTCCGGAACCTGACGCCCACCGGCGTCGACGAGGTGGAGCTCCAGAGGTCGAACGGCTCGCAGCTGTGCGTGCTGACCAAGGCCAAGGCCGAGAGCGTCGCCTCGCACGGCACGGGCGAGCACCCGGAGTACCAGTACTTCATCGATCACGACCAGCGGCTCGTACGGATGCCCGGCGGCAACGGTGACAAGAAGCCCGAGCCGGTGCCCGGTGCGCTGGGCGAGGGCGCCAAGAAGCTGCGGGCCGCCGCGGTGTCGCGGGACGAGGGCACCGCCGCCGGGGTGTCGGCCGACGGCCGGAACCTGTACGTCGGGTCGCTGGTGCCGGGCGGTTCGCTCGCCGAGCCGGTGGTGCGCAGCCAGGGCAGGACGGCCGACGACCGGCTGACGGCGCCCAGCTGGGACGCGCACGGCGATCTGTGGGTCGCCGACCGCGACCCGAAGAACCCCAGGCTGATTCTGCTGCCCAAGGGCGCGGGCGAGCCCGTCGTCGTGCAGGCGCCGAGGCTCGACGGGCGCGTCGAGGCGGTGCGGGTGGCCGCCGACGGTGTGCGCGTCGCGCTGATCGTCGAGAAGGACGGCAAGAGCTCGCTCCAGATCGGGCGCATCGAGCGGTCCCAGTCCGACGAGCCCGACGGCGCGTACATCGTCGAACCGCGTTCCGTCGCACCCCGGCTGGAGGAGGTCACGGCCATGTCCTGGGCCGGGGACAGCCGCCTCGTGGTGGTCGGCAGCGAGAAGGGCGGCGTGCAGCAGATGCGGTACGTCCAGGTCGACGGTTCCACCCCGCTGGGCACCTCGCCCTCCGCGCTGGCCAACGTCAAGGAGATCGCCGCGTCGGAGGACGAGCAGCTGCCGCTCGTGGCGCACTCGGAGGCCGACGGGATCGTGCGGCTGTCGGCGGGCGAGCAGTGGCAGAAGGTGGTCCAGGACGGGACGGCGCCGGTCTACCCCGGGTAGAGCCGTGTGCGTCCGCGGTGGGCCCGTCCGGTTTCCGGGCGGGCCCACCGCCGTTTCGGGACTGTCCACAGGCGGTTCCCCAGGGTTTTCCACAGGGGTGGCCGAGCGGTCCGGCCGTTGGCACAGTGGTGGCCATGCGGGGGTGGTGGCGGGACCTCACGGATCTGGTGCTGCCGGCCGAGTGCGGAGGCTGCGGGCGGCCTCGCACGGTGCTCTGTCCCGAGTGCCGTGCCGCCCTGACGGGGGCCGCTCCGTGCCGGGTGCGACCGGTGCCCGAGCCGGCGGGGCTGTCCGTGGTGCACGCGGCGGCTCCCTACGGGGACGAGGTGCGGGCCATGCTCCTCGCCCACAAGGAACGGGGTGCGCTGGCGCTGGCGGCACCCCTGGGCGTGGCCCTCGCGGGGGCTGTGCGGGCAGGTCTGGAGCCCGCGGTACGTCCTGGTCAGGCAGGGCGGCCCACGGCTTCGCAGGGGCCGCAGGGGTTCGGGAAGGGGGATGTGCGGGGAGAGCGGGAGGGGGCGGACACCGCTGGAGCGGCGGTCCGGGCGGCCGGGGCTGGGCACGGGCCCGTGCTGCTCGTGCCCGTGCCGTCGGCGCGGCGGGTGGTCCGGGCGCGGGGGCACGATCCGACGCGGCGGATCGCGCTCGCGGCGGCGGGGGAGCTGCGGCGTACCGGAACGCCGGCCCGGGTGCTCGGTGTGCTGCGGCAGAGGCGTGCCGTGGCTGACCAGTCGGGGCTGAACTCCCGCCAGCGGGCGGTGAATCTGGCGGGCGCTCTGGAGGTCGTCGCCGGAGGCGGGAGGATGCTGGCCGAAGGAGGGCGGGTCGTGCTGGTGGACGACCTGATGACCACCGGGGCGTCGTTGGCGGAGGCGGCGCGGGCGGTGCGGGCGGCGCAGTCGGGTGTGCGGGCACTGCGGTGGACGGGTGAGAGGACGGGACGGGCGGAGGTGTACAGGCGAATCCCGGGTAGGGAGCAGGCCGGAGGAAGGAGTGGTGCGACGGTCGGTTCGGCCGTGATCGCGGCACCGCCGGACGCCTTCGAAATAAACCGGAACTGACCGAGAACTTGCAACGTTGCAGGTAATAAGAGGGTCAATTCACCTGAACGGAGGTACGTATCAGTAGAGGGTGACGACATCCGTCCGGGCGAGATATGTTCGGTTGTGAGGCAATGGCGCAGGCCGTACCTCGCGCGTCCGAGTGCCGAGGCATCACTTTCCGGCAATCACCCGCATCGGTGGGGTGGAGATCTTGTCCTTGGGGGAGGAGGAGGTAAAAGTCACCGAGTCCGAGGTTCCGGGGCTCACCGGAGCCTGGTGCAAAAGGGAGATGCTCCGCCAGTGGAGCGGGGCTATCCGGGAACGGAGTTCTGCGTGGACATCGTCGTCAAGGGCCGCAAGACCGAGGTGCCTGAGCGGTTCCGCAAGCACGTGGCCGAGAAGCTGAAGCTGGAGAAGATCCAGAAGCTCGATGGCAAGGTGATCAGCCTCGACGTCGAGGTGTCCAAGGAGCCCAACCCCCGACAGGCCGACCGCAGTGACCGGGTGGAGATCACGCTCCACTCCCGCGGGCCGGTGATCCGGGCGGAGGCAGCGGCAAGCGACGCGTATGCAGCACTCGACCTGGCCGCGGACAAGCTCGAGGCCCGGCTGCGCAAGCAGCACGACAAGCGCTACACCCGCCGTGGCAACGGCAGGATCTCGGCGGCCGAGGTCGCCGACGTCGTCCCGGGGGCCGCGACCCTGAACGGCAGCGGTGACGTCGTCCACGACGAGGAGCCGGACGCCGTACCCACCAAGAAGATCGGCTCTCTCGAGATCATGGGCGAAGGCCCCTGTGTCGTCCGGGAGAAGACCCACGTGGCCGCACCGATGACGCTCGACCAGGCGCTCTACGAGATGGAGCTGGTCGGGCACGACTTCTACCTCTTCGTCGACTCCGAGACGAAGGAGCCCAGCGTCGTCTACCGGCGCCACGCGTACGACTACGGGGTCATCCACCTCAACACGGACCCGATGGTCACCCAGGCCGGAGCGGACGCGCCGGGTGGCGCGCTCGGCGGCTGACCGTCCCCGGTGACGGATGAGCCGGTGCCCCTGGAGCGCGAGTGCGCCCCCAGGGGCACCGGTGTGCGACCACTTCACGCCCCGCTCCGTCACCCCGCCGCCGTCCGGACATGGAATCATGGCCGCACCGGCCCAACCGGTGGGTCGTTGCCTTGGGTTGGCGATGCCGCGGAAACACAGGCCACGGCCTTCAGGGGGAGGAACGATGGCGGACAGCTTCGGACCGATGCGTGCCGGCGACACCGACGGCGGAGTCGCCGCATCCGGCCCGGACGGGGGCTCTTCACGCAAGGAGCCCATCAGGGTCCTTGTCGTGGACGACCACGCTCTCTTCCGCCGCGGTCTGGAGATCGTCCTCGCGGCCGAGGAGGACATCCAGGTCGTCGGTGAGGCGGGGGACGGCGCGGAGGCGGTCGACAAGGCCGCCGACCTGCTGCCCGACATCGTGCTGATGGACGTACGGATGCCCAAGCGCGGCGGTATCGAGGCGTGCACCTCCATCAAGGAGGTGGCCCCCAGCGCGAAGATCATCATGCTGACGATCAGCGACGAGGAGGCCGACCTCTACGAAGCGATCAAGGCGGGGGCGACCGGGTACCTCCTCAAGGAGATCTCCACGGACGAGGTGGCCACCGCCATCCGCGCGGTCGCCGACGGGCAGTCGCAGATCAGTCCGTCGATGGCGTCGAAGCTCCTCACCGAGTTCAAGTCGATGATCCAGCGCACGGACGAGCGTCGGCTGGTGCCCGCGCCGCGGCTCACCGACCGCGAGCTGGAGGTCCTCAAACTGGTGGCCACGGGGATGAACAACCGTGACATCGCCAAGGAGCTGTTCATCTCCGAGAACACCGTGAAGAACCACGTACGCAACATCCTGGAGAAGCTGCAACTGCACTCCAGGATGGAGGCCGTGGTGTACGCGATGCGGGAGAAGATCCTCGAGATCCGCTAGGCGCCGTCCCCGGGCGCCGCGAGGTGCCGCCCGACGATTCCGCCAGGCGCCGTCCGACGACTTCGCCGGACGTCACCCCAGGATGCGCACGAGCTCCGCGGCCAGCGGTTCGCGCAGGTCCGGGGCGTCCACCCGCTCGACCCGGACATCCGTGCAGTCCACCCAGTCCGCGGCCTCCGCCAGGGCCTGGGCCACCGCCGGGACCGCCTTCACGCCGTCCAGGGTGACCTGTCTGGCGACCAGCGTGCGGCCCTCGCGCGCCGGGTCGACCCGGCCGACGAGCCGGCCGCCGGCGAGGACCGGCATCGCGAAATAGCCGTGGACCCGCTTCGGCTTGGGCGTGTACGCCTCCAGGCGATGCGTGAAATCGAAGATCCGCTCCGTGCGCGCCCGCTCCCAGATGAGCGAGTCGAACGGCGACAGCAGTGTCGTGCGGTGACGGCCGCGCGGGACCGTCTCCAGCGCCACCGGGTCCGCCCACGCGTCTGCGGCCGGTCTTGGTCCCGGGCTCCCCGCGCCGCCCTTCCCGGCCGCGGCCCTGCCCCAGCCCTCCACCGTCACGGGGACCAGACCCGAGTCACCGATCACCGCGTCGACCTGATCCAGCTTGAGGCGGTGGTAGTCGGCGATGTCCGCGCGCGTGCCGACGCCGAGGGACTGTCCGGCCAGGCGGACGAGACGGCGCAGGCACTCCCTGTCGTCCAGCTCGTCGTGCAGCAGCGCCTTCGGGATGGCACGCTCCGCGAGGTCGTAGACCCGCTTCCAGCCGCGCCGCTCCACGCACACCACCTCGCCGTACATCAGCGCGCGCTCGACGGCCACCTTCGTGCCCGACCAGTCCCACCACTCGCTGGTCTTCTTCGCCCCGCCCAAGTCCGTGGCCGTCAGGGGGCCTTCGGCGCGCAGCTGCTTGAGAACCTGGTCGTAGGCGCCGTCGGGCAGGTCGTGGTTCCAGTGCGGGCGGGCGCGGTAGGCGCGGCGGCGGAACGCGAAGTGGGGCCACTCCTCCACGGGCAGGATGCAGGCCGCGTGGGACCAGTACTCGAACGCGTGCGGTGCCGGGGGAGTGTCGGCGGGCGGTGCCGACGTCCAGTACGCCTGTTCCACGGTCCTGCGGCCGACGGCGCCGAGCCGGGCGTACGGAATCAGTTCGTGGGAGCGGGCGAGGACGGAGATCGTGTCGAGCTGGACCGCGCCGAGGTGCCGCAGGACTCCGCGGACGCCCGCCCTGCGGTCCGGGGCGCCCAGGAAACCCTGCGCCCGCAGAGCGATGCGGCGGGCTTCGTCCGCGGAGAGTTCGGTGGTGGGACGCGGGAGACTCGTCATGCCCACACGTTAGGGGGTGCCACTGACAACCGGGGCGCCCACGGAGGGACCGCGGCGGCGCGAGCGCGGGACCCGGGCCCGTGTCCCTGAACGGGATCCGCTCCGGGACCCGCCACGGCGCTCACCTGGCCGGCAGGTACGGCGCCGTCGACGGGAGGCCCAGGTCCGAGGGGAGCAGCGAACCCACCCAGCAGTCCCTGCGCACGCCCTTGTTGTTGACGGCGGAGCGGAGGGTCCCCTCGATGGTGAAGCCGGCACGTTCGGCGACCGCGCGGGACCCGGTGTTGCCGACCTCGGCGCGCCATTCGACGCGGTCGACGGACAGGTCGGTGAAGGCCCAGCGGGAGGCGGCGACGGTGGCTTCGACGATGTAGCCGTTGCCGCGGTGCTCCTTCGTCGCCCAGTAACCCACCTCGCCGACGCCGAGGGAGCGCATGGTGATCGAGAGCATGCCCGCCAGCTCCCCGGAGGGGAGGAAGACACCGAACGCGAACGCCGAGCCGTCCACCCAGCCCTCGGGCACGATCTGGTCCGTGAAACCCGACGCGTGCTCGCGCAGATAGGGCGACGGGATCGTGGTCCAGCGCTGGATGTCGGGATCCTGGGCGGCCTCGAAGACGGCGTCGGTGTCGTCCACGCCCACGGCGCGCAGGACGAGACGATCGGTGGTCAGCGTGACGGGGTCCATCGGCCGATTCTGCTCGGGCAATCGAAAGGACGCCATTCCTTTGCCCTGGGTGATTGGTTCGCTACTTTTCGCTGTGCGAACGCGGCACCTTCGGCAACCCCAGTCCGTTGTCCTGGTGGCTGTCACCGGCAGACCTCCCGGCGCGGTGTGGTCCTCGCTTACGATGGCCGTTGCTCAAGCTGTGATTTGAAACTGTCATTGAAACCGACCGTCCCAGGCCCGACCGGCAAGGAGACAAACCCCCGTGTCCGTCCTCTCGAAGATCATGCGTGCAGGCGAAGGCAAGATCCTGCGCAAACTGCACCGCATCGCGGACCAGGTCAACTCCATCGAAGAGGACTTCGTCGACCTCTCCGACGCCGAGCTGAGGGCCCTCACCGATGAGTACAAGCAGCGGTACATCGACGGCGAGAGCCTCGACGACCTGCTGCCCGAGGCCTTCGCGACCGTCCGCGAGGCGGCCAAGCGTGCCCTTGGCCAGCGTCACTACGACGTGCAGATGATGGGTGGCGCCGCGCTCCACCTTGGCTATGTAGCGGAGATGAAGACCGGTGAGGGCAAGACGCTCGTCGGCACCCTGCCCGCGTACCTGAACGCTCTCTCCGGCAAGGGCGTCCACCTCATCACGGTCAACGACTACCTGGCCGAGCGCGACTCCGAAATGATGGGCCGCGTCCACAAGTTCCTCGGGCTCGAGGTCGGCTGCATCCTCGCCAACATGACTCCGGCCCAGCGCCGCGAGCAGTACGCGTGCGACATCACGTACGGCACGAACAACGAGTTCGGCTTCGACTACCTGCGCGACAACATGGCGTGGTCCCAGGACGAGCTCGTCCAGCGCGGCCACAACTTCGCGATCGTCGACGAGGTCGACTCGATCCTCGTCGACGAGGCCCGTACGCCGCTGATCATCTCCGGCCCGGCCGACCAGGCCACCAAGTGGTACGGCGACTTCGCCAAGCTGGTCACCCGCCTGAAGAAGGGCGAGCCCGGCAACCCCCTGAAGGGCATCGAGGAGACCGGCGACTACGAGGTCGACGAGAAGAAGCGCACCGTCGCCATCCACGAGCCCGGTGTCGCCAAGGTCGAGGACTGGCTGGGCATCGACAACCTCTACGAGTCGGTGAACACCCCGCTCGTCGGTTACCTGAACAACGCCATCAAGGCCAAGGAACTGTTCAAGAAGGACAAGGACTACGTCGTCATGGACGGCGAAGTCATGATCGTCGACGAGCACACCGGCCGTATCCTCGCCGGCCGCCGCTACAACGAGGGCATGCACCAGGCGATCGAGGCGAAGGAAGGGGTGGACATCAAGGACGAGAATCAGACGCTCGCCACGATCACCCTCCAGAACTTCTTCCGCCTCTACAAGCGCCACGGCCACGACGGCAAGGAACAGCCCGGTCTGTCCGGCATGACCGGTACGGCGATGACCGAGGCCGCCGAGTTCCACCAGATCTACAAGCTCGGCGTCGTCCCGATCCCGACCAACCGGCCGATGGTCCGCAAGGACCAGTCCGACCTGATCTACCGCACAGAGGTCGCGAAGTTCGAGGCGGTCGTCGACGACATCGCCGAGAAGCACGAGAAGGGCCAGCCGATCCTCGTCGGTACGACGTCGGTCGAGAAGTCCGAGTACCTCTCGCAGCAGCTCTCCAAGCGCGGTGTCCAGCACGAGGTGCTGAACGCCAAGCAGCACGACCGGGAGGCGACGATCGTCGCCCAGGCCGGGCGCAAGGGTGCCGTGACCGTGGCGACGAACATGGCCGGTCGTGGTACGGACATCAAGCTCGGTGGCAACCCCGAGGACCTCGCCGAGGCGGAGCTGCGCCAGCGCGGCCTCGACCCCGAGGAGCACATCGAGGAGTGGGCGCACGCCCTGCCCGCGGCCCTGGAGCGGGCCGAGGCGGCGGTGAAGGCCGAGAAGGACGAGGTCCACGACCTCGGCGGGCTCTACGTGCTGGGCACCGAGCGCCACGAGTCGCGGCGTATCGACAACCAGCTGCGCGGTCGTTCCGGCCGTCAGGGCGACCCGGGCGAGTCCCGCTTCTACCTCTCCCTGGGCGACGACCTGATGCGTCTGTTCAAGGCGCAGATGGTCGAGCGCGTGATGTCGATGGCGAACGTGCCGGACGACGTGCCGATCGAGAACAAGATGGTCACGCGTGCCATCGCGTCCGCCCAGTCGCAGGTCGAGCAGCAGAACTTCGAGACCCGCAAGAACGTCCTGAAGTACGACGAGGTGCTCAACCGGCAGCGCGAGGTCATCTACGGCGAGCGCCGCCGCGTCCTGGAGGGCGAGGACCTCCAGGAGCAGATCCGGCACTTCATGGACGACACCATCGACGCCTACATCGCGGCCGAGACCGCCGAGGGCTTCGCCGAGGAGTGGGACCTCGACCGGCTGTGGGGCGCCTTCAAGCAGCTCTACCCGGTGAAGGCCACCGTCGACGAGATGGAGGAGGAGGCCGGCGACCGCGCCGGTCTGACCGCCGAGTTCATCTCCGAGTCCATCAAGGACGACATCCACGACCAGTACTCGGCCCGCGAGGAGCAGCTCGGCTCCGAGATCATGCGTGAGCTGGAGCGCCGGGTCGTGCTGTCGGTCCTGGACCGCAAGTGGCGTGAGCACCTCTACGAGATGGACTATCTCCAGGAGGGCATCGGCCTGCGTGCGATGGCCCAGAAGGACCCGCTGGTCGAGTACCAGCGCGAGGGCTTCGACATGTTCAGCGCCATGATGGACGGCATCAAGGAGGAGTCCGTCGGCTACCTGTTCAACCTGGAGGTCCAGGTCGAGCAGCAGGTCGAGGAGGTCCTGGTCGAGGACTCCGCGCCGTCCCTGGCCAAGCAGGAAGCCGTTCCCGCGGGCGCCGGGCGCCCCGAGATCCGCGCCAAGGGTCTCGACGCCCCGCAGCGGCCGGACCGGCTGCACTTCTCCGCGCCGACCGTGGACGGCGAGGGCGGCATCGTCGAGGGCGACTTCGCCAGCGACGAGCCGGTGCGGTCCGAGGCGGACGGCCTCACGCGCGCGGAGCGCCGCAAGGCGCAGAAGGGTGGCGTGCGCCGCCGCAAGAAGTGAGTGAGGGGCGCGGGCTGCGGGCGACCGCCGCCGCGCGCGACCGATGACACGGCAGGGGCCGGACACCAGGTGTCCGGCCCCTGCCGTGTCCCGGGCCCGTGTCCCGGGCCCGTGTCCCGGGCCCGGAGGCCGGTGACCCGGTGGTGTTCAGTCGGTGGGGCGGGGTGTGCGGGGGCCGCCGAGTTCGATCGCGGTGCAGCGCCAGCGGAGGTCGGGGCCCTGCTCCAGCCGGAAGGCCATGGCGCGGAGCTGGTCGCCGGCGCCGATGCGGGCGAAGGCCTCGACGGCGCCGGGGCGCGCGACGTAGTAGCCGATGTCCCGGACGACGGGGCGCGTGCCGCGGGTGCGCAGGGGGCCGCGCTCGGCGAGCCGGACCAGTTCGTCGTAGGCCCGGCCCGCGGTGTGGCGCAGCATGCAGTGGACGGGGCGGGCACCGCTCAGCACGGCCAGCAGACGCTCGGCGAAGACGTCGGTGGGGCGGGGCCGCGGAGCGGGGCCCGCGGGCGCTTCGGGGGCCGTCGTGGCGAGCGGCCGGGCCCCGTCCGGCGACAGAGTGCCCGCGGAGGGGGCGGGGGGCCGGCTCGTGTCCTGCGGCGGGCCCCCGCCCGGCCGCCGGGCGGGGGTGCCCGTGCCCGGGGTGCGCGGTGGGGCGCCGCCGGGGCGGCGGGAGTCCTGACGGCCGGGCGGGCGGGTGCCCGGGTGGCGCCTGGTCCTGGTCATCACCTTGTTCATGCGTCGTCCCCGCTCGTCGTCCGGACCGGTGATACCGGTCGGTAACTTTCGTGTCGGGGATCTTGTACGAGCCGGGAAGGTGCCCGCGCAAGGGCGGAGGCCGCGCGCCGCGGCCGCCGGAGAGTTCACCTATCAGGGTTGCGGGGAGCGGCGGAACCCTTGGCGGCCAAGGGGAGTACCGGGTGAATCGCGGGCGTGGGGTGGACGCCGCGGAGGGCGCGGCCGGGACCTCGAAAGGGGACGCCCGCACGTATCCTGAGGGCCCTCCCCAAGGCGCGGGACCGCCCTCCCCGGAGTGCTCGCACCGCGTGACCATCGGAGCCCCGACTACGAAAGCGGCCAGCCATGCGCGTCTACGTCCCCCTGACCCTCTCCGGTCTCGCCGAGGCGTACAAGACGGGAGAGCTGGAGACGGGACCGTTCGTCGCGTACGCCGTCACGCCCGCCCTGCGCGAGTGGTATCTCTCCGACGACATCGAGGAGCTGGAGTACGCGGCGCTGAGCCGTGCCGCGCTGGCCTCGCTGCGGCTCCTGGCGGCCGATCCCCAGGCCGTGCGGCGCCGGGTCGTGGTCGCGGTCGACGTTCCGGACCGGGCCGCGGCAGCCGACCCCGACCGGGGACTCGATCCCGCGGCGCTCGGCGAGGTGCGGGTCTCCCAGGACGTGACCCTGGCCAAGGCGGCCGCCGTGCACGTCGACGCGGCCGACGCCGAGACGGACGTGACCGCGGCCGCGGGGGCGCTGGGCGCGGCCGAGGCCGGGGACGACGACGCCCAGTTCGTCGTCGACGGGGCCGATGACCACGAGCTGCTGTGGTTCGCCACGCAGGAGATCCCCGGCCTGGTGGGACTAGGGCCTGTCTGACAATTCCCGTCTGCCCGGCGACGCCATGCACGCCCTCTCGCCGCACCGGCCCCAGACCCGAGTACGTCCAGTACGCAGGTCTGGGGCCGGCACGCCGAGAGCACGTACCTGACGCCGCCGGGCCGCCCTTCGGGCGACGACGCGAATTGTCAGACAGGCCCTGGAGCAGCCGCCCGGTCTCCGCCCGCGATGAGGTGTTGTCGGTGGCGGCGGGTACGTTTCTCGGTATGGGGAAGCAAGGAAACGCGCACATTGTCTGGGACTGGAACGGCACGCTGTTCCATGACAATGACGCGATCATCGGGGCGACGAACGCGGCCTTCGCGGAGCTGGGTCTTGAGCCGATCACCCTGGAGCGGTACCGGGCGATGTACTGCGTGCCCGTGCCGAGGTTCTACGAGCGGCTGATGGGCCGGCTGCCCACGGACACCGAGTGGCAGATCATGGACGACACCTTCCACCGGTACTACGCCGAGCACCGCAGGGCGTGCGGGCTGACCGCCGGAGTGCCCGCGCTGCTCGCCGGGTGGGAGGCGGCGGGCCGCAGCCAGTCCCTCCTGAGCATGTACGGGCACGAGGAGCTGGTCCCGCTGGTGCGGGGCTTCGGGATCGAGCCGCACTTCGTCCGGGTCGACGGACGGACCGGGCCCTCGGGCGGCAGCAAGGCCGAGTACATGGTGCGCCACCTCGGCGCCCTCGCGGGTGTCGAACCGGCCCGCGTGGTGGTGATCGGCGACGCGGTGGACGACGCGACGGCCGCACGGCATGTCGGCGCCGGGGCCGTCCTCTACACCGGGGGCTCCCACAGCCGCGCAAGCCTGGAGGGGGCCGGCGTTCCCGTGGTGGACAGCCTGGAGGAGGCGGTCGAGGAGGCCGGCAGGCTGGCGGCCTGAGGATCCTGCCCGCCTCCCGGACAGCTCGCCGGAGGGCGGGCCGTGCCGTCGGCGCGTCAGTTCACCGGGGCCTTCGAGCGCAGCACCTTGAGGAACTCGCGCATCCAGGCGGAGTGGTCCGGCCAGGCGCGGGCGGAGACCAGGGTGCCGTCGACGACGGCCTCCGCGTCCTGGAAGGTCGCGCCCGCCGCCTGCATGTCGAGCTCCAGCGCGGGATAGGCCGTGACGCGGCGCCCGCTCAGGCTGTCCACGGACGCGGTCAGCAGGGGGCCGTGACAGATCTGGGCCACCGGCTTGTCCGCGTCGAAGAACGACTTCAGGATCTTGCGGAGTTCGAGGTCGTTGCGGAGGTACTCCGGGGCGCGCCCGCCGGGGATGACCAGGGCGACGTAAGCGCCGGGGTCGACCTCCGCGAACGCCAGGTCCGCGGGCCAGGTGTAGCCGGGCTTCTCGGTGTACGTGTCGAAGCCGGGCTCGAAGTCGTGGACCACGAACTGCAGCTTCTTGCGGGTGGGGGCCGCGATGTGGACCTCGTACCCCTCCTCGCGCAGACGCTGATAGGGGTAGAGGACTTCCAGCGACTCCGCCGCGTCGCCGGTGACAATGAGGATCTTCGCTGCCATGGTGCTGCGCTCCCGTCGGCCGTCCTGCGCGTCGCGTTCGCCGTCCCTGCCAACCTGTCTCGGGGGGAAGTGTTTGCCAAGGGGCAGAACACGGTCCGTAGGACGACGGTAGCCCGCAGTCGGCCCGCACTGCATGCCGTCGCCCTCTCCGCCCCTGTGCATAGTGTCAAAGTTGCCCCCCTGCTTTTGTACACATACGGCTCATGACGACTCCCCGGTCGGGGGCGATAGCCTGGTGGCGTGATCAGCGCGATATCTCGCGGGGGCATCGTCGCCCCTGCCCCGCGCCCGGAACGCACGGACGACATCCGTGACCGGGCGTCAATCGCTGATCTTCACGGGCGGGACGGGATCACGGCGACGGCCGTGGGCGCGAGCGGAAACGCGGCGAGCGCCGGCGGCAACGCACTCCGTACGTCGACGGCACCCGGGGAACGGACGTCGCCGAGAGCGGCGTCACACCCTCCGGGGTGGTCCAGAATGACCGATACCCCTCCGCCCGTCTCCCCTTGCGGCATAGCGTCGAACCAGACCGGACACCCCGCGTCGCGGCGTTGCGTCGGAAGCTACGAGACCGTATTTCCTTCAACGTCACGCAACGGCGCGCGACAGGAGCCAGAGGACAATGCAGACCAAGCTGGACGAAGCCAAGGCCGAGCTGCTCGAGAGGGCCGCCCGGGTAGCTGAGAACAGCCCGGTCGGGGGGCACCTACCGACTGGGACGACGGGCGAGGGCACCCCCGACCGGGACACCGTGCTCGCGTTCCTCCAGCGCTACTACCTGCACACGGCCCCGGAGGACCTCACCGACCGCGACCCGGTCGACGTCTTCGGAGCGGCCTTCTCCCACTACCGACTGGCCGAGAACCGCCCGCAGGGCAAGGCCAACGTGCGCGTGCACACGCCCACCGTCGAGGAGAACGGCTGGACCTGCAGCCACTCCGTCGTCGAGGTGGTCACGGACGACATGCCCTTCCTCGTCGACTCGGTGACCAACGAACTGTCCCGGCAGGGACGCGGCATCCACGTCGTCATCCATCCGCAGTTCGTCGTACGGCGCGACCTCACCGGCAAGCTCATCGAGGTGCTGCCCGCGCGGCCCTCCGCCGAGGACCTCCCGCACGACGCGCACGTCGAGTCGTGGATCCACGTCGAGATCGACCGGGAGACCGACCGCGCCGACCTGAAGCAGATCACCACCGATCTGCTGCGCGTCCTGTCCGACGTCCGCGAGGCCGTCGAGGACTGGGAGAAGATGCGCGACGCGGCGCTGCGGATCGCGGAGGAGCTCCCCAAGGAGCCCACCGCCGACGATCTGCGCGACCAGGAGGTCGAGGAGGCCCGCGAGCTGCTGCGCTGGCTCTCCGGCGACCACTTCACCTTCCTCGGGTACCGCGAGTACCAGCTGCGCGAGGACGACTCGCTGGCCGCCGTCCCCGGCACCGGGCTCGGCATCCTGCGCTCCGACCCGCAGCACGGCGAGGACAGCCACCCGGTCAGCCCGTCCTTCGAGCGGCTGCCCGCCGACGCCCGGGCCAAGGCCCGCGAGCACAAGCTGCTGATCCTGACCAAGGCGAACAGCCGCGCCACCGTGCACCGCCCGTCGTACCTGGACTACGTCGGGGTCAAGAAGTTCGACGAGAACGGCGAGGTCATCGGGGAGCGCCGCTTCCTGGGCCTGTTCTCCTCCGCCGCGTACACCGAGTCCGTGCGCCGGGTGCCCGTCGTCCGCCGCAAGGTCGAAGAGGTCCTGCGCGGCGCCGGGTTCTCGCCCAACAGCCACGACGGACGAGACCTGCTCCAGATCCTGGAGACCTACCCGCGCGACGAGCTGTTCCAGACCCCCGCCGACGAGCTCCGGGCGATCGTCACGTCCGTCCTGTACCTCCAGGAGCGCCGCCGGCTGCGGCTCTACCTGCGCCAGGACGAGTACGGGCGCTACTACTCGGCCCTCGTCTACCTCCCGCGCGACCGCTACACCACCGGTGTGCGCCTGCGGATCATCGACATCCTCAAGGAAGAGCTCAACGGAACCAGCGTCGACTTCACGGCCTGGAACACCGAGTCGATCCTGTCCCGGCTGCACTTCGTGGTCCGGGTCGAGCCCGGCACCGAGCTGCCGCAGCTGTCCGACTCCGACAAGGAGCGCATCGAGGCGCGCCTCGTCGAGGCCGCCCGCTCCTGGGCCGACGGCTTCGCGGAGGCGCTGACCGCCGAATGCGGCGAGGAGCGCGCTGCCGAGCTGCTGCGCCGCTACGGCAACGCCTTCCCCGAGGGCTACAAGGCCGACCACTCCCCGCGCTCGGCGGTCGCCGACCTGGTCCACCTCCAGGCACTCGGGCAGGAAACGAGCAAGGACTTCGCGCTCAGCCTGTACGAGCCCGTGGGCGCGGTCCCGGGTGAGCGCCGCTTCAAGATCTACCGCACCGGCGAGCAGGTCTCGCTGTCCGCGGTCCTGCCGGCCCTGAACCGCATGGGCGTCGAGGTCACCGACGAGCGGCCGTACGAACTGCGCTGCTCGGACCGTACGACGGCGTGGATCTACGACTTCGGGCTGCGCCTGCCCAAGTCCCTCAACGGCAACGGCGACCACCTCGGCGACGACGGCCGCGAGCGGTTCCAGGAGGCCTTCGCCGCCACCTGGACCGGACAGGCCGAGAACGACGGCTTCAACGCCCTCGTGCTGAGCGCCGGGCTCACCTGGCGGCAGTCGATGGTGCTGCGCGCCTACGCGAAGTACCTGCGCCAGGCCGGTTCCACCTTCAGCCAGGACTACATGGAGGACACCCTCCGCAACAACGTCCACACCACCCGGCTGCTCGTCTCGCTGTTCGAGGCGCGGATGTCGCCGGAGCGCCAGCGCGCCGGTGTCGAGCTGACGGACGCGCTGCTGGAGGAGCTGGAAGCGGCCCTCGACCAGGTCGCCTCGCTGGACGAGGACCGGATCCTGCGGTCCTTCCTCCACCTGATCAAGGCGACCCTGCGCACGAACTTCTTCCAGCAGACGGCCGGCGGCACGCCGCACGAGTACGTCTCCATGAAGTTCGACCCGACGGCCATCCCGGACCTCCCGGCGCCGCGCCCGGCGTTCGAGATCTGGGTGTACTCGCCGCGCGTCGAGGGTGTGCACCTGCGCTTCGGCAAGGTCGCGCGCGGTGGTCTGCGCTGGTCCGACCGGCGCGAGGACTTCCGTACGGAGATCCTCGGCCTGGTCAAGGCGCAGATGGTGAAGAACACCGTCATCGTGCCGGTCGGCGCCAAGGGCGGCTTCGTCGCCAAGCAGCTTCCCGACCCGTCCGTGGACCGTGACGCGTGGCTGGCCGAGGGCATCCGCAGCTACCGGACCTTCATCTCCGCGCTGCTCGACATCACCGACAACATGGTGGCCGGCGAGATCGTCCCGCCCGCCGACGTCGTGCGGCACGACGAGGACGACACCTACCTCGTGGTCGCCGCCGACAAGGGCACGGCGACGTTCTCGGACATCGCCAACGAGGTCGCGGAGAGCTACGACTTCTGGCTCGGCGACGCGTTCGCCTCCGGCGGCTCAGCCGGGTACGACCACAAGAAGATGGGCATCACCGCCCGCGGCGCCTGGGAGTCCGTGAAGCGGCACTTCCGGGAGCTCGGCGTCAACACCCAGACGCAGGACTTCACTGTGGTCGGCGTCGGCGACATGTCCGGCGACGTGTTCGGCAACGGCATGCTGCTCTCCGAGCACATCCGCCTGGTCGCCGCGTTCGACCACCGGCACATCTTCATCGACCCGACCCCGGACGCGGAGACCTCCTACGCTGAGCGCCGCCGCCTCTTCGAGCTGCCGCGCTCCTCGTGGGCCGACTACGACACCGAGCGGATCTCGGCCGGTGGCGGCGTCTTCCCTCGCAGCGCCAAGGCCATCCCGGTCAACGCGCACATCCGCGAGGCCCTCGGCATCGAGTCGAACGTCGTGAAGATGACGCCGGCCGACCTGATGCGGGCGATCCTCCAGGCGCCCGTCGACCTGCTGTGGAACGGCGGCATCGGCACGTACGTGAAGTCGTCCGCCGAGTCGCACGCCGAGGTCGGCGACAAGGCCAACGACGCGATCCGCGTCGACGGCGCCGACCTGCGCGTCAAGGTCGTCGGCGAGGGCGGCAACCTGGGGCTGACCCAGCTCGGCCGGATCGAGTTCGCCCAGCACGGCGGCAAGATCAACACGGACGCCATCGACAACAGCGCGGGCGTGGACACCTCCGACCACGAGGTGAACATCAAGATCCTGCTCAACGCGGTGGTGGCCAACGGCGATCTGACCGTCAAGCAGCGCAACAAGCTGCTCGCCGAGATGACCGACGAGGTCGGCGCCCTGGTGCTGCGCAACAACTACGCGCAGAACACGGCGATCGCCAACGCGCTGGCCCAGTCCCCGAGCATGCTCCACGCCCAGCAGCGGTTCCTCCGTCACCTGGTCCGCGAGGGGTACCTCGACCGGGCCCTGGAGTTCCTGCCCACCGAGCGGCAGATCCGCGAGCGGCTCAACGCCGGCCAGGGTCTGACCGGTCCCGAGACGGCGGTCCTGCTCGCGTACACGAAGATCACGGTCTCCGTCGAGCTGCTCGCCACCTCGCTGCCCGACGACCCGTACCTTCAGAGCCTGCTGCTCGCCTACTTCCCGACGGCGCTGCGCGACCGGTTCCGCGAGCAGATCGAGGGGCACGCGCTGAGCCGCGAGATCGTGACGACCGTCCTGGTCAACGACACGGTCAACACGGGCGGTACGAGCTTCCTGCACCGCCTGCGCGAGGAGACGGGTGCCTCGCTGGAGGAGATCGTCCGGGCGCAGACCGCGGCCCGCGCGATCTTCAACTCCAGCGCGGTGTGGGACTCGGTGGAGGCGCTCGACAATGTCGTCGCCGCCGACGTGCAGACCCGGATCCGGCTGCACTCGCGCCGTCTCGTCGAGCGCGGCACCCGCTGGCTGCTCAACAACCGGCCGCAGCCGCTCCAGCTCGCCGAGACGATCAGCTTCTTCACCGACGGCGTCGAGCAGGTGTGGTCGGAGCTGCCCAAGCTGGTCCGCGGCGCGGACCTGGAGTGGTACCAGCAGATCTACGACGAGCTGTCGGACGCCGGCGTGCCGGACGAACTCGCCACCCGCGTGGCCGGGTTCTCCTCCGCCTTCCCGGCGCTGGACATCGTCTCGGTGGCCGACCGCACGGGCCAGGACCCGATGGCCGTCGCCGAGGTCTACTACGACCTCGCCGACCGTCTCGGGATCACCCAGCTCATGGACCGCATCATCGAGCTGCCGCGTGCCGACCGCTGGCAGTCCATGGCCCGCGCGTCGATCCGCGAGGACCTGTACGCGGCCCACGCGGCGCTGACCGCCGACGTCCTGGCGGTGGGCGGCGGGGCTTCCACTCCCGAGCAGCGCTTCGAGGCCTGGCAGGAGAAGAACACGGCGATCCTCGGGCGGGCCCGCACCACCCTGGACGAGATCCAGGGCTCGGACTCGTTCGACCTCGCCAACCTGTCGGTGGCGATGCGGACGATGCGGACGCTGCTGCGCTCGCATTCCTGAGCGGTACGCGAACGGGGGCGCCCCGGGCCGGTGACGGCTCGGGGCGCCCCCGTTTCGTGTGCGAGAGGCGCACCTCGGCTTTCTTGCCTGTCTCTGGTGCTTCTGCGACGAAATTCCGGCTCGCGATTTACCTATACCTGGTAAATAGGACATTTAGCTTAGGGTGGGCTCGACCGACGGACAGACCTGTGGAGGTTCCGGACCCGTGACAGTGCATCTCTCCGAGCGCCCTGCGCCCGTCGCGACCCTGCCCGTCGTCCGCCCCCGCACTGCCCCGAGTGCCCCGAGCGCCCCGAGGGTCCGCCGGCTCGCCCTGGAGGTGGCCCGGTTCTCCGTCGTCGGCGGCAGTGGGGTCGCCGTCAACATCCTCTTCTTCAACCTGGCGCTGCACGGTCTGATGTGGGCCCCGATGGCCGCCACGGTGGTCGCCAGCTGTGTCGCGATGGGGACGAACTACCTCGGCTTCCGCTACTTCGCCTACCGGGACCGGGCCTCGCGCACGCGCCGCCAGATCGCTCTCTTCTTCGCGTTCAGCGGGCTCGGTGTCGCCATGGAGAGCGTGCTGTTCTATGCCGGCTACCACGGCCTGGGGATGAGCGGACCGCTCGGCTCGAACGTCGCCAAGGCCCTGTCGATCGTCCTGGCCTCGGCGTTCCGCTTCGTGGTGTACCGGACATGGGTGTTCCAACACGCGAGGAACGGCCGATAACGCCCCAAAGGGGGCCGCAGTGTCTACGATTAATAGGATGAATGTGGATCAACCTCAGTCGTCCGCCAAGCAGGGGGCAGAATCCGCCGGAGAGGGGACGGAGTCCGCCGGGCACGGGACAGAACCCGCCGGACCAGGGACGGTGTCCGCGGGCTCCCCCGCCGGGGACACCGGGTCCGGGCGAGGGAAGCCCGCCGTCTCCGTGGTCGTCATCGTCTACAACGACGCCGCCCGGCTGCCCACGGCCGTGCGCTCCGTCCTGGACCAGACGCTGCACGACGTCGAGGTGATCGTCGTCGACGACCGGAGCACCGACGGCTCGTACGAGGTGGCACGGGGACTGGCCGCGGCGCACCCCGACCGGGTCCGCGCCTGCCGGCTGCCCGAGAACAGCGGCGGCTGCGGCGCCCCCCGCAACCGCGGCATCACCGAGGCCCGCGGCACCTACGTGCTCTTCCTCGACAGCGACGACGTCCTGGAGCGCAACGCCTGCCGCAACATGCTGGAGGCCGCCGAGGCCACCGGCGCCGACCTGGTCTCCGGCCTGTGCGTGCGGGTGCACGTCGACGCGCGCACCCGCAAGGAGGTCAAGTGGTACCCCTGGCTGTACGGGCGCACCCGGACCCTGGAGTCGATCTCCGAACTGCCCGACCTGCTGGTCTTCGACACCCTGTCGACCAACAAGTGCTACCGCAGGCGGTTCCTGCTCGACGAGGGGCTGCGCTTCCCGGTCGGCATCCACTACGAGGACCTGCTCTTCTCCGCCCAGGCCTACGCCACCGCCCGCCGCATCACCCTCATCCCCAACCGGGTGTACGACTGGCGGGTCGCCGACAGGGCGGCGGCGAAGTCCATCAGCAACCGGCGCGACGAGATCGCCAACTTCACCCACCGCATGGAGATCCACCGCAGGGTCGACCAACTCCTCGCGGACAAGGGGCTCCTGGAGCTGAAGTTCGCCAAGGACGTCAAGTTCCTCAAGCACGACCTCGTGCTGCACCTGCGCGAACTGCCCTTCCGCGACGCCGCCTTCCGTGAGGAGTTCGCGGCGATCGCCCGGCGGTACCTGGAGTCGATTGACCGCGCCGCCTTCGACGAGACCGAACCCATCCAGGCCATCTGCGCCTATCTCCTCCAGGTGAGCGACTGGGACAACCTGCTGCCCGCCGTGGACACCCTCACCAACCGCGACAAGATCTCCTCGCCGCTCGTCGAGCGCGACGGCCGCGTGTACTGGTGCGCCGAGCATCTCGACGACCCCTTCGGCCGGCACGTCCTGGACGTCACTGACCTCGGCCACCACATCAAGCCGGTCGACCGGATGTTCCTGCGCAACGCGCTGACCTCGTACGAGAGCACCGGCGCGACCGTCCGGCTGGCCGGGCGCGTCACCAACCCGCTCGGGGTGATTCCGCCCGGTGCCCGGCTCGCCGGCGAGCTGGAGTTCTACGCCCGCCGCCCCGGAGTGCGCTTCCAGACCTTCCGCTTCCCCGTGAAGAACGTGTGGCACGCGGGCGAGACCGTCGCCTGGGAGGGCGCGGCGAACCTGATGGCCGTACGGCCGCTGGGCATCGTGGACGCCGTGTGGGACGTACGGTTCCACCTCGACGTCGACGGCGTGCGCACCGGCACGAGGCTCACCGCGGCCGAACCCGGTCTGGTCACCGGTCAGGTGCCCGTCCGTCCCCGGCTCACGCGGCTGGTCGCCGACCGCATGGAACCGGTCGTCTCCTCGCGCGGACATCTGTCCTTCCGGCTGGTCCCCGACAAGAAGGCCAACGTCGTCGTGCAGCGCGGTGTGCACGGCCGGGCCGGCACACTCGCCAAGACCGGCTACCGCAAGGCCCGTTCGCTGCGCAAGGAACTCACCTCCGGCGAGACCAAGATCCGTCTCTACCACGAGGTGTTCAGCCGGCTGCCCGTCCGCACCGGGCTCGTCGTCTTCGAGAGCCACCTGGGCCGCCAGTACAGCGACAGCCCCCGGGCGATCTACGAGGAGATGCGCCGCCAGGGGCTGGAGTTCGAGCCGGTCTGGGCGTACAGCGGCAGCCCGGACGGCTTCCCGGACGACGCCACCCTCGTACGCCGCTGGTCGCTGCCGTATCTCAGGGCCCTCGCGCAGGCCGAGTTCTGGGTCGACAACCAGAGCTACCCGCTGAAGCTGACCAAGCGGCCGGGTACGACGTACATCCAGACGTGGCACGGCTCCGCGCTCAAGCGGATGGGCTTCGACGAGGCCGAATGGAAGCTCAAGTCCCGTGAGGCGCAGGCCGAACAGCAGAAGACGCTGGACCGCTTCGACCGGTTCCTCATCCGCTCCGAGCACGATGTGCGCACCCTCGCGCGGGCGTTCCGGCTCCAGGAACGGACCCTGCTGCGGGTCGGGTACCCGCGCAACGACGCGCTCGTGCGGGCCAGACAGCGGGAGACGGCCGGTGACGGGCGCGAACGCAGCCCGCTGGCTGCGGAGTTGGGCATCCCCGAGGACCGGCAGATCCTCCTGTACGCCCCGACCTTCCGCCGTCGCGGCAACGGACAGAAGCGGTTCGAGCTGCCCTTCGACGTCGAGCGCTTCGCCGACACCTTCGGCGACCGCTACGTCCTCCTGGTCCGCTCCCACTACCTGAACCACGTCGTGCTCCCGCCGTCCGTGCGCGGCCGGGTCGTCGACGTCACCGCCCACCACGACATGACCCCGCTGCTCGCCCTCGCCGACGGGCTGATCACCGACTACTCGTCCGTGATGTTCGACTACGCCCTCCTCGACCGCCCGATGTTCTTCTTCGCGTACGACTACGACGCGTACGTGCACGAGGACCGCGGAACCTACTTCGACCTGCTGGAGCGGGCACCGGGACCCGTGGTGCGGACCGAGGACGAACTGCACACGGTGCTCGGCTCGCTGGAGGAACAGAGCGTCAAGTACGCGCCCAGGCGCGAGCAGTTCCTCGCCGACTTCGGCGAGTACGACAAGGGGACGGCGGCCCGGAGCGTCGTCGACCAGTTCTTCGGGCACTGGAGGCGTGGATGACCGGCCCTGCGCAGCGGGACATCTTCTTCGTCTCCAACAGCGTCGACGAACTGGGCGGGGTGACGACCTGGTCGCACCAGATGGCCCGGCTCTTCACCGAGCGCGGTCACCGCGTGCACGTGGTGGGCGTGACGGAGCCCGCCGTTCCCCAGGAACTGGGCGAACTCCCTTACCCCACCACGACGTTGTACGACATCCACCCGCCCCGGGTCGGACCGGCGCGCGGCCTCGGGGGGCGGCTCGACGTCGCCGGGCGGAGAGTGCGTGCCGAGCGGGCGGCGGGCATGCGGGAGAAGGCCGCCGGACTGACCGCGCTGTTCCGGGCCGCGCGCCCCGGTGCGGTCGTGATCGTCACCCAGGTGTGGGCCATGGAATGGGTGGAGCTCGCCGACACCGGCGGACTGACCGTCATCGGGATGAGCCACGAGTCCTTCGAGTACTGCCGGACGACCTCGCGCTTCAGGCGGGTCCTGAAGTACTACCAGGACGTCGACCGGATGCTCGCGCTCACCCGTGAGGACGCCGACCTGTGGATCGGGCAGGGCATGAACAACGCCTCCTTCATGCCGAACCCCCTGCCGTTCATGCCCGAGGTGCCCTCGCCGCGCACCGGGAACGCCGTCGTCAGCGTGGGCCGGCTGCACGACCAGAAGGGCATCGACATGCTCCTCGACGCCTGGGCCGAGGTCGCCCCGCTCCACCCCGACTGGCGGCTGCGCGTCCACGGCTCGGGCGAGGACGAGGACGAGGAGATCCTGAGGAAGCAGTGCGCCTCGCTCGGGCTCGAGGACTCGGTCGACTGGATGGGACGGACGAGCGATGTCCCCGGCGCGCTGCGCGGCGGCTCGGTCTTCGTGCTCTCCTCGCGCGGCGAGGGCTTCCCGCTCGCCCTCATGGAAGCGATGGCCGCCGGTCTGCCGTGCGCCGCCTTCGACTGCGCGCCGGGCGTCCGCGAGATCGTCCGGGACGGCGAGGACGGTCTGCTGGCCACCCTCGGCAACACCGGTGAACTGGCCCGCCGGCTCGACACGCTGATGTCCGACAAGGCGCTGCGGGACTCCATGGGCGAGGCGGCGCGCGCGAACATCCGGCGCTTCGCCACGGACGAGGTCGTCCGCAGGTGGGAGGAACTGTTCGCGTTCCTGGAGCGCTGAGCGGTCCGGAGAGCCGAGTGTCTGCCGGGGCGGCGAGTGGCCGCGGGCGGCGAGCGTCCCGGATCATCGAGCGTCCCGGAGCGCCGAGCTCGCGCGGGTGCGTACGAGGGCCGGAGCGCTGCGCTCGCGGGGTGCGTACGAGGACCGGGGCGGGGCCGTCGACGGCCCCGCCCCGGTCACCGCTCACGCGGCACGCGCGTACGCGCCCTTGTGCCGGTGCCTACTTGCCCGTGAACTTCTCGTACTCCTTGAGGACGTCCGCGGTCGGGCCGTCCATGCGCAGCTCGCCGCGCTCCAGCCACAGCACGCGGTCGCAGGTGTCGCGGATCGACTTGTTGTTGTGGCTGACCAGGAACACCGTGCCCGCGCTCTTGCGCAGCTCACGGATGCGCGCCTCGGACCGCTTCTGGAAGGAGCGGTCACCGGTCGCGAGGGCCTCGTCGATCATCAGCACGTCGTGGTCCTTGGCCGCCGCGATCGAGAAGCGCAGCCGGGCCGCCATGCCGGAGGAGTACGTCCGCATCGGCAGGGTGATGAAGTCGCCCTTCTCGTTGATGCCCGAGAAGTCGACGATCTCCTGGTAGCGCTCCTTGACCTGATCGCGGGACATGCCCATGGCGAGGCCGCCGAGGTAGACGTTCCGCTCGCCGGTGAGATCGTTCATCAGGGCCGCGTTCACGCCGAGCAGAGAGGGCTGGCCGTCGGTGTAGATCTTGCCGTTCTCCACCGGGAGCAGGCCGGCGACCGCCTTGAGCAGCGTGGACTTGCCGGAGCCGTTGGTGCCGATCAGGCCGATGGCCTCGCCGCGGTAGGCGGTGAAGGAGACGCACTTGACCGCGTGGACCTTGCGGACGCCCGACGCCTTCTCGGACTGCTTGCGGCGCAGGATGCGGTTGAGCGCGGCGGTGGCGCTGCCCCGTCCGGCGCCGGTGCCGTTGACGCGGTACACGATGTCGACGCGGTCCGCGACGACGGTCGGGATGCGCTCGGCGTCGGCCGCGGGGGCGGCTCCGGCCGCGCTCACGGCGTCCTGCGGCTGGGTGTCCTGCGTGATGATGTCAGCCACGGCCGTACGTCTCCTCAGCCTTCCAGAAGTAGATGAAGCCGCCGATGCCGGCGACCAGCGCCCAGCCCACCGCGAGTGCCCAGACATGGTGGGGCAGCTGGTGCGCGTGGAAGCTGTCGATCAGCGCGAAGCGCATCAGGTCGATGTAGACGGCCGCCGGGTTGCTCTCCAGCAGGACCATCGCCCAGTGCGGCAGCTTGTTGTTGCTGAGCACCTTGTCGATGCTCCACATGACACCCGAGACGTACATCCAGGTGCGCAGCAGGAAGGGCATGAGCTGCGCGATGTCCGGCGTCTTGGCGCCCATCCGGGCCACGATCATCGCGACACCCGCGTTGAACATGAACTGGAGCACCAGCACGGGCACCGCGAGCAGCCACGAGACGCTCACCGGGACGCCGAAGCACAGCAGGATGACGACCAGCGCGGCCATCGAGAACAGCAGTTGCTGGAGCTGCTGGAGGGCGAACGACACCGGCAGCGCGGCGCGCGGGAAATGCAGGGCGCGGACCAGGCCGAGGTTGCCCGAGATCGCCCGGGTGCCCGCCATGATCGAGCTCTGGGTGAAGGTCCAGACGAAGACGCCGGTGACCAGGAACGGGACGTAGTCCGGCACGCCGTTCTTCGTGCCGAGCAGGATGCCGAAGATGAAGTAGTAGACCGCCGCGTTCAGCAGCGGGGTCATCACCTGCCACACCTGGCCCAGCTTGGCCTGGCTGTACTGCGAGGTGAGCTTGGCGGTGGCGAAGGCGGTGATGAAGTGGCGCCGTGCCCACAACTGGCGGACGTACGCGGGCAGGCTCGGGCGCGCGCCGCTGACGGTGAGGCCGTACCGGGCGGCGAGGGCCGCGGCGTCGTCGGCGGGGGAGACCGGCGTCGCTGTCGGGGGCGGTGTGTTGAGAACCTGGCTCACATCCGTTGCTTTCGCTCGGGGGGTGGGGGTGCGGTCGGCCCCGAAACCTTTCCGACGGGTTTTCCTGCCGTTTTCTTACGTCGGAACGGGACCGTATCGTCGTAACGCGAGAGTAGGCCCAGTCGACGTCGGAACGCAACCGTTTCGTCGTAACGCCCTATGCTGGTCCGTATGACGACGAACGCCGACACAGCCGCGAGTGCCGCCACGCCCGCGCCTGCCGACGGGAAGGCCCGGCGGCGCCGGGCTCCCGCCGGTGCGGCCGTCCTGCGCGAGGACGTCACCGAGGCGATCCGCGCCGCCGTCTTCGAGGAACTCGCGTCCGTCGGCTACGCCAGGATGTCCATCGAGGGCATCGCCCGCCGTGCGGGCGTCGGCAAGACCGCGGTGTACCGGCGCTGGCGCTCCAAGCTCCATCTCGTGCTCGACCTGGTCTCGGCGATCGCGGTCCAGGGGCTTCCCGCGCCGGACACGGGTTCTCTCGAGGGCGATCTGCGGCTGCTGTACGAGGTCACCTCGCGCGCCCTGCGGCACCCGGTGGCCGGCCAGATCATCCCCGACCTCCAGGCGGAGGCGGCCCGCAACCCCGAGATCGCGGACGCCATGCAGGCGGCGCTGCGGGAGGGCCAGCAGTCGGTGGCGAGCGGGATCGTCGCGTCGGCCGTCGCGAGGGGCGAGATCCGGGAGGGCGTCGACGTCGAACTCGCGCTGGACCTGATGTCGGGCCCGCTGTACTGGCGCGCGGTGGTCGTCCGCGGCCCCAAGGTTCCCAAGGGCTACCTGGCCAGCCTGGCCCGGGCCACGGCGGCGGCACTCAAGGCACTCTGACCCGCCTGCGCCGGTCAGGCCTGCCGGGTCCGCTCCCCGGGCAACCGGAGCGCGAGCTCCGTGACCCCGGCCGCCGGCAGGCGGAGTTCGGGGGGGGGGGGGCTGGTGGCCGGCGGCTGGTGGGGGAGTTCGGACAGGGGGAACCAGGGTCTGTCGTTTGGATCAGGTGGCGTCGAGGCGCGGTGCCTTGTCGGCTGCCCCGCGTCCCGCCGCATGATCCAAACGTCAGGCCCTAGCTCCGGCTCGCGTCCGGGTGGTGGTGGAGCCAGCCGGACCAGGCTGAGGTGATCATGTCCTCGACGTCGTAGCGGGCCTTCCAGCCCAGTTCGTCGGCGATGCGGTCGGCGGAGGCGACGACGCGGGCCGGGTCGCCGGGGCGGCGCGGGGTGGTGACCGGGGGACGGGCGTGGCCGGTGAGCGCGTTGATGCGGTCGATCATCTCGCGGACCGAAACACCCTCGCCGCGGCCGATGTTGAGGGTCAGGCCGGTGCCGGGGGAGGACCGCAGGGCGCGGGCCGCGGCCACATGCGCCTCGGCCAGGTCGACCACGTGGATGTAGTCGCGCACGCAGGTGCCGTCCGGCGTCGGGTAGTCGTCGCCGAAGACGCGCGGCGGGGCGCCGTCCGTCAGCTTCTCGAAGACCATGGGGACGAGGTTGAAGACCCCCACGTCGGCCAGCTCGGGGGTCGCCGCGCCGGCCACGTTGAAGTAGCGCAGACAGGCCGTGGACAGACCCGTCGCGCGGCCGGTCGCGCGCACCAGCCACTCGCCCGCCAGCTTCGTCTCGCCGTACGGGCTCAGCGGCGCGCACGGTGTCTCCTCCGTCACCAGGTCCACGTCCGGCATCCCGTACACCGCGGCCGAGGACGAGAAGACGAACGCGGTCACCGAGGCCGCGGTCACCGCCTCCAGCAGGACGCGCAGGCCCTCGACGTTCTCCCGGTAGTAGTGCAGGGGCAGCTCCACGGACTCGCCGACCTGCTTCTTCGCCGCCAGGTGGACGACACCGGTGACGGAGTGCTCCGTGAGCGTCCGGGCCAGCAGCTCGCCGTCCAGGGTCGAGCCGACCACCAGCGGAACGTCCGACGGCACCCGCTCCGCGATCCCCGTGGACAGGTCGTCGTACACCACGGCCTGTTCGCCCGCCTCGCGCAGCGCGCGGACGACGTGCGCTCCGATGTAGCCGGCGCCGCCGGTGATCAGCCAGGTCATGTGAGGCCGTTCCCCTCGTGAGTGAGTCCGTGCTGCCGGACCGTGTGCCTGCGGCCGGGGAGAGGCGGTCCCGCGTGACGGTGCCGGCGTCCGCGCCTCGCGTCTCCGTGCCCCGCGTCTCCGCGTCCGCGTATCAGTGAAGCAGGCGACGGAGCCTTCGGGACACCACCCCGGTCATTCCTCGCCAACCGGACGCGGTCCGCAGACCCAGTGCCCCCGCGTGCGTCCGGTACGGCTGCACGAGGAGAACGCCGTGGTGAGCGTCCGCGACCGCGCGGCGGCGCAACAGACCGGGGCCGCCGAGCGCGTGCCCCGACACCATCCGGCTCGTACCGTCGTGAAAGCGCACGGCCAGGCGCAGATCCCAGGTGCCCGCGCCCAGTGCCGACAGCTCCACGGACGTCTCCGCGCACCAGGAGCCGCCGTGCCGGTCGGCCACCAGGGCCGCCGTGCCGCTCAGGCCCACCCGCCCCTCCTCCCGGTGGACGAACTCCAGGTCCACCGAGGCGGGACCGGCCGCGGCCATCCGCCCGTACAGCTCGTGCAGGCGCAGCCGCAGCCGGGTGCCCCGCGCGCGGGGGCGCAGTTCCGCGTCGACGGCGGCGGGCAGCAGGTGGGCGGGCCGGCCCAGGAAGTGCTCCAGGGTCACCTCGGGCAGGTCGGCGGACCACACGGGGGTGCCGTCGCCGTCGCGGGTGTAGGGCGGGAGCAACCGGGCCGGGCGGGCCGCGAGTTCCCTCAGGCGGGGCAGGTCGCGCGGGGCGGGGCAGGCGAGGATCACGCGGGCGACGAGGCGGCCGGGGGCGGCCGGATCGACGGTGAGGTCGGCCGCGTCGAACGTCGACAGGTACGCCCGCGTGTGGTCCCACCAGGCGCTGCGGTAGGCGGGAGCGCGCAGTTCCAGTTCGCGCGTGTACATCCGCAGCTCGTGGTCGAGGAACTTGGTGTGCACGGCCCGCGCGAGCTGCTTCTCCCCGGCGCTCAGCAGGATCTCGTACGCCGCCCGGTTCGCCTCGGTCCGTGCCCGCCAGTTGCCGATGCCGGCGCGGTCGAGCGAGATGGACAGGCGCTCCGCGGTGCGCCGCACGTGCCAGATGTACACCGTGTCGGGGATCAGCGCGATGCGCGGCGCGGCGGCCAGCACCCGCGCGGTGAACACGAAGTCCTCGTAGGGGTAGCGGCCTTCGGGGAAGCGGATGCCGTGTTCGCGCAGGAAGCCGGTGCGGTACAGCTTGTTGACGCAGAGGGTGTCGTGGGCGAGACGGAGGCGGCGCGAGGGGCGGGCTATCACGGCGGGGCGTGCGTAGAGCGCGCGTTCCCAGGGGACCTCGCGGCCCGAGGGCAGTTCGCGGCGCACGCACAGGCCGGCCGCGACCTGGACGTGGTGTTCCTCGGCGGCGGCGAGCAGCGCGTCCACCGCGCCGGGAGGCAGGACGTCGTCGCTGTCCAGGAACATCAGGTACGGGGCCGTGGCCGCGTCGATGCCGTCGTTGCGGGGGCTGCCGCAGCCGCCGCTGTTGGCCGGCCGGTGGATCACCCGCAGGCGCGGTTCCTCCTCGGCGAGCGCGTCGAGGAGGGCGGGGCTGCCGTCCGTCGAGCGGTCGTCCACGGCGATCACCTCGCGCACGGCCGGACCCTGGGCGAGCGCCGAGCGCACGGCGTCCGCCACATGGGCGGCGTCGTCGTACCCGATGACGACGACGCCGACCTTCGCCTCGTGAGGGTTCATGTGATCCATGTGCCGTAATCGTAGGTATTGCGGGTAATTCTCCGTCAAGAGGCGGTCACTGTCGCGTTCGGAGCCCGGCGGGAATCCGGTGTGCGCCCCGCTCCCGCCCGGCCGGCGCGGCACGGTGCGGGGCGGCCGTGGACAGGCCCGACCGCCACAGCCGTACGAACGACACCCCCGCCGCCGTGGCCAGCAGGCCGTTGCGTACGAGCATCAGCAGGCAGCCCGTCCAGGTGCTGTCCACCACGTCGCCGTACAGCCCCGGATACACCACCGAACTGACCGCCGTCGCCGCCACGATCAGCGCGGCGACCGGGCGCTGTGTGGTGTGCCGAGAGGTCAGGCAGACGGCGGCGAGACCCAGCAGCCACACCATGTACTGGGGGCTGATCACCCGGCTCGTCACGGTGAACAGCAGGACGGCCGTGAGCGCCGCGTCGTACGGGGTGGCCGTCGTCCAGCGCCGCGCGCGGACCCGCCACAGCAGCACGAGCGCGAACGCGGCGACCGTCAGGGCGAGCGAGCAGGCAGCGACCACGCCGGTGTACGGGCCGACGAACTCCATCGCGCCGTACTGGTAGCGGGCCGTACCCGGCCAGCCGGCGTGGCGCGCGAAGCCCAGGACCGTGCCGCCGAGGGACTCGATCTGGACACCCCGGCCGCTCTGCTGGCGCAGGAAGTCGAAGGGGCCGCTGAAGACCGCCGCGAGGACGGTGAGCAGCGCGGCCGCGGTGACCGCGGCCGACGTCCACACCTCGCGGGTGGTGCGGCCCCGGGGGGTTCCGATCAGCGCCAGCGCGGGCCAGACCTTGACCAGCGCCCCCATCGCGGCGAACGCGCCGCACACACGCGGACGGCGCGAGAGCGCCAGCAGGGAGACGACGGCGAAGGCCGTGACCTGCACGTCGTACCGGGCGAGCGGGATGTGCAGCAGGAGGGGCAGGCCCAGCACCCACAGCCAGGCGCCGCGCGAACTGCGGCCGGAGCGCAGCCCCGCGCGGGTGAGGACGACGGCGATCACGGCGTCGGCGGCGAGTGCGCAGGCCACGAACGCGGTGAAGTACGTCAGCCCCGGCAGCAGTCCGGGCGCCAGCAGCACCGGGCCGGCACCCGGCGGGTACTGCCACAGCCGGTCGCCCGCCGGGAACGCGCCCTGGGACAGCACGCCGTACCAGTGGAAGTACAGATGGCCCACCTCGCGGGACACCCCGCCCCTGCCGAGCGGGGCGAGCCGGTCGTGGGCGAGGAGCCACAGCATCAGGGCGCGGGTGGCGAGCCAGGCGGCGGCGAGGGCGGGCGGGCGGTGGTTCCGGATGGCGCTCATCAAGCCCGGATCGTAAGCCGCATGGATGGGTCATGCCGTGCGATACGCCGTCAATACCGGTCAAAGGTTGTTTAATAGCAAAAAATCGCCCCCATGGTGTATGCGTGGATGAGGCCGACGACGGCTCTGCGCCCGGTGGCCCGGCATCCGGTCGCCCGGCGCCGGCAGGCCCGGCGGTGGGGGGCGGCCCGGCGGTGGGGGGCCCGGCGTCGGGAGGCGGCGGCCGTGGTCCTGTCCGTCCTCGCGCCCGTCCTGGTCATGTTCGGGATCGGCCTGTGGGGACTCGACCGCGGCGGCATGTGGCGCGACGAGGCCGTGACGTTCCAGGTCGCGCAGCGCTCGGTGCCCCAGATCTGGCACCTGCTGCACAGGGTGGACGCCGTGCACGGCGTCTACTACCTCCTCATGCACCCCGTCCTCGCCCCGCACCCCGGCGAGATCGCCCTGCGGCTGCCCTCCGTCTGCGGCGCCGCCGCGACCGCCGGGCTCGTGGCCGCACTCGGGGCCCGTCTGAGCCGTCCGCGCGTCGGCCTGTGGGCGGGCCTGCTGTACGCCGTCACCCCCATGACCGGCCACTTCGCCCAGGAGGGCCGCTCCTACGCGCTCGTCGCGGCCGGGGCGGCCGGAGCGACCCTGCTGCTGGTCCGGGCCGCCCGGTCCACCCGGCCCTGCCCCTGGGTCGCCTACGGGGCGACGGCCACCGCGACCTGCCTGCTGCACGAAATGGCCCTGCTCCTGCTCCTCGCCCATGCCGCGACACTGGCGCTCGCCCGCGTACCGGCGCGGGTGTGGCGGGCCTGGGTCCTCGCCGCCGCGGCCACGGTCCTGGTGCTGGCGCCCCTCCTCCTGGTCTCCCACGGTCAGTCCGCGCAGGTCGCCTGGCTGCCGCGCACCGGCCTCGCCAGCGCGAGACGGCTGCTCGGGCTGTTCACCGGACCGGCCCGGCTCGTGATCGTGCCGTACCTCGTCCTCGCCGCCCTCGCGTTCCGGCCCGAGCGGACCCCGCGCGGCACCCTCTCGCTCACGGCCGTCGCCCTGCCCCTGGTGGCCGTGCCCCCGGGCGTGCTGCTGACGGTGTCCCACTGGCGTCCGTTCTACGACGAGCGTTACGTCCTGTACGCCCTCGCCGGGGCCCCGCTGCTCGCGGCCGCCGGAGCCGACCACCTCGCGACGAGGCTGCCGCGGCTGCTGCCCCACGCGGTCCCCACCGGCGTCCTCGCCGTGACCCTCGTCCTCGCCGTCCAGCTCCCACTGCTGCGCGCGGACCGCAGTCCCGACCGTCGCCCCGACAACCTGGCCGCCGTCTCCGCCGTCGCCGACCGCGAACTGCGCCCCGGTGACCCGGTGCTGTTCCTGCCGTCCCTCGCGCGGCGCGCGGCACTGGCGTACCCGAAGGGCTTCCGCGGGATCGATGACATCGCGCTGACCGTCCCCGCGCCGGCCTCCGGAACCCTGTACGGGCGCGAGGCCGGCCCCGGTGAACTGCGCCGGAGGCTGGACCGGCTCGACCGGGTGTGGCTGGTCGCCGCGCCCTTCGCGACGCGCCGGGCCTGGTCCCCGGCCGAGGCGGCCGAGCGTCTCAAGCTCGCCGTGGTCCACGAGCAGTTCGTGCCCCTGGAGCGGGTCGTCCGCAGAGGCGTGACGCTGCGCCTCTATGTGCGCCGGACTACGTACAGCCCGGGGCCTGGGACAGGGCTGCCTCGTCCAGTGCCGCCGTCAGCCGGTCGAGCCGGGCCCGGAGCTCTCGGATCTCCTCCAGGTCCGCCCCGGTAGCGGCCGCGATCCGGCGCGGCACGTCCAGCGCGCGCTCCCGCAGCGCGGACCCGTCCTCGGTGAGCCGCACCCGCACGGACCGCTCGTCGCGCGCGCTGCGTTCCCGCCGTACGAGCCCGGCCGCCTCCAGTCGCTTCAGCAGTGGCGACAGGGTCCCCGAGTCGAGTCGCAGATGCTCGCCGACCTTCTTCACGGGCAGCTCGCCGTGCTCCCACAGCACCAGCATCACCAGGTACTGCGGGTAGGTGATCCCGAGGTCCCTCAGGAGGACGCGGTAGACGCCGCCGAAGGCGCGCGAGGCGGCGTTCAGCGAGAAGCAGATCTGCTCGTCGAGGCGGAGGAAGTCCGCCGTGGCGGGGGCCTCGGGGCTCGGGGCGGGTGTTGCGGTCATGCCCTCAGGATAGCTCTAGTGGGCAATTAAGTTGTGCACAACTGAATTGCGTGCTCTAATTCAGGTCGTGGGGCTGCCGGACCGGCGGCCCCCGCCAGGATTCCGACTTGAGAGGGATGGTCCCCATGGACGCGATCTACACCGCCGTCGCCACCGCCACCCACGGCCGCGAGGGCCGTGCTGTCAGCTCCGACGGCACGCTCGACCTCCAGCTGGGCATTCCGGTGGAGATGGGCGGCAGCGGCCAGGGGACCAACCCCGAGCAGCTGTTCGCCGCCGGGTACGCGGCCTGTTTCGCGAGCGCCCTCGGCCTGGTCGGCCGCGCCGCGAAGGTCGACGTCACGCAGGCCGCGGTGACCGGCGAGGTGGGCATCGGCAAGCAGGGCGAGGGCTTCGGCCTGGCCGTCACGCTCCGCGTCGAGCTGCCCGACACCGTGGACGAGGCGACCGGCCGCAAGCTGGTCGAGCAGGCCCACCAGGTCTGCCCCTACTCCAACGCCACCCGCGGCAACATCCCCGTCGAGCTCGTCATCGAGTAACCGGCATCGAGCGGGCAGGTGCGGGACGGTTCGTCATCGAGCGGCACGGACCGCCGCACCGGCCTTCGCCCCGGCACCCGCACCGCCTTTCGCGCCGGCTCCTGCACCGGCCGCCGCACCGGTGCGGGTGCCGGGCCCCGGGCCGATCCGGGCCAGCACCTCCCCCGTCTCCCGGCTCCACGCCACGACCGTCGCCTCCTCGGGCACCTGCCGCCAGCGCGTCAGCAGCAGCCAGCGGACGTGGTACCGGCGGGCGACGGCGGTGCGCCCGGCCCGGGTCGAGGACGGGGCGAGGTAGGCACGGACCGCCGCGAGCCTGCGCAGCCGCTCGCCCTCGGCGAGAGCGGGGTCGGGCCAGGCGGGGGCCGCGAGATCCGGGCCGTAGCCCGCGAGCAGGTGGACCGAGTAGTACCCGTCCGCGATGACCGCCTCGCCGGGCCGGATGTGCCGCGCCGCCCAGTCGTACGTCGGCCAGCGCGGCGGCTGGCCGAAGCCGACCGGGTCGAGCGAGCGCGGCACCAGCGCCCCCGCGTGCACGGTCAGGAACCCGGTCAGGGCGCCCGCGGCCGCGGCCCCGCCCAGCAGCCGCCGCCACGGCCCCCACGGCCGCGGCTCCGCCAGCTCCACCCCGAGCGCGAACTGGAGCGGCACCAGCGTGAGCCCGAGGATCCTGCCGTACGTGTAGTGCCCGCTCACCCAGCCGTACCCCACCGCCGCGCACTCCAGCGCGAACATCAGCACCAGCGGATCGCGCCACCCGTGCCCCCCGCCCCGCCGGACGCGCCGGGCCCGCAGCCACAGCGCGGGCACCCCGGTCAGGGCCAGCCAGAAGTGTCCGGGCATCCCCTCGTACAGCCGCTCGTGCATGGCGTCCACGCTGCGGTCCCCGGTCAGCGCGAAGACATCGAAGTACGGCCATCCGTACGCGACGAGGAGCGCCGTCGCGCCCGCGAGCAGCCACCGGCCCGCCACCGCCGGACGCCATCCGCGCTGCCCGCCCGCCACGAACGCCACCCCGCCGAGCACCGCCGCGACCGACGTGATCGGATGCACGAGCAGGATCAGTCCGTACAGGGCGCCGAGGGCCGCGTACCCCCGCCGGCTCCCGAGGCCGCCCGGGCCCACGAACCGGACCGGGCCGCCGGTGCCCGCAGCGCGCCGGCCCGTGAACGCCCAGGCCCAGAAGGCCAGCCCGATGGCGAACGTCGAGGGATAGCCCAGGTTGCCGGTCATCGACATCAGCCCGAGGTAGCCGCTCCACCAGGCCCGCTCCGTGCCCCACAGCAGCACCATCGCGAACAGGCAGAGGACCGGCGCCGGGCGGCGGGGCGTCAGTACGCGGGTGAAGCGGCCGATGCCGGTCAGCAGCACCAGCAGGTTGACGGGCCCCGCCAGCCGCACCACCGCCCAGCCGCCGAGTCCGGTCAGCCGGGCGAAGGCGCCCTGGGCCACCGCGTACGGCGAGTAGTAGGGGCTGCCCGCGCCCGGCAGGTCCGCCATGGGATGCCGCGGATGCAGCAGGTCCGCCCGCAGACGTTCGACGACCGCCGCGTGCTGGCCCGCGTCGCAGCACAACGGGATCCGCCAGTAGGCGAGCGTCATCACCAGCCAGAACAGGCCGCCGCACACCTGGTACGGCGTCGGACGCCAGGTGCCCCGGCCGCGCAGCGCGGTCGCGCCGAGGACGGCCTCCCGCCGCGTGACGACGTCGGCGCTCATCGGGCGGTGGGGGAGCAGGGATCGGCGGTTTCCGGCATCTGCCCTATATGCCCGCCCCGAACGGCGGCCTAGCCGGGGATCACCTCATCGGGCGACCTCGGACTCCCTGCGCGACGGCCCCGGAACCAGGCCCCCCGGCATCCGCGCGCCCGGCCGGACGACCGCGTCGAGAAGCAGCGGAAGGCCCACCGCCGGCAGCAGCCACAGCAGCACGATCAGCCGGTCGCCCCAGACGTTGATGTCGGGGTGCGCGGCCTGGTTGAGCACTCCGGTGCCCGCCGCCGCCAGCAGGAAGACGGCGAAGGCCCGGTGTCTGCGCAGCGCCCCCCACCCGGCCGCCACGACGGCCGCGAGGAACAGCGGCTCCCACAACTGGCGGCGCGTCCACTCGATCCAGAAGGCGGCCTCCAGATGGAGGAACTCCGGCCACGGACGGACGCGGTCCGGACGTGCGTAATGCCCGGTGAGCAGATCCTGCACGCTCTCCGACTGGGACGGGTAGTGCAGCGCCTTCGCGAGCAGCACGGTGGCCAGCACGCCGCAGCCCGCCACCACGCCCAGGGTCCGCAGCGGTCCGTCCCACCGGCGCCGGCGCGCGAGCAGCACCCCGCACGAGGCGCCCAGGCACAGCCCGAGGAACAGCGCCTGCGAGTGCTTCACCGTGAAGAGGACCGCCAGACAGCCGCCGACCAGCCAGGTCCCGGCCCGCGCGCGGCCCTCCAGGACCAGCGCGCAGCCCCACAGGGCCGCGAGGGTCACGGCCATCATCAGGCCCTCGGTCATCGGGCGCATCGCCGTCGTACCGCACGGCAGGACGTAGTAGAGGGCCTGCCCGGTCAGGGCCGCGCCGGTGGAGGTGCGCAGGGTGCGCAGGAGAAGGAAGACGAGGACGCCCCCGGCCACCGTCACGGTCACGGCCGAGGCCCACAGGCCCCAGGTCACCCCCAGCAGCGTGACGAAGGGCACCAGCAGCACCGGATACCCCGGCCGCGCCTCGAAGATCCGCATGAAGCGGGGCGGCATGAACGGCACGGCGTGTCCCGTCGTCCGCCCGGCCGCCAGCCGCGCGGACACGCCCCGCCACTGCTCGCGCCGGCACTCGGCGAGGACCCGGCGCGTCGGGCTCGCGCGGTGGAAGCGCACCACGTCGACGGCCTGGTTGCGCCGGGCGACGGACGCCTTGCCCGCACAGACGTAGTCGATCGTCAGCGCGGCGGCCTGCTGCTTGCTGTCGCCGCGCAGGTTCAGCGCGTACGAGAGGTAGTTCTTGGTGTCGGGGGTGTCCCGGTTGGTGACGTTGGCGAGCTGGAGGACGGCGAAGACGACGGCGATCAGGATCACCCGGGCGCGGGCCGAACGCGGCGCGCGCGGGGCCCACGCCCGCAACCGGCGGGAGAGCGCGGTTGCGGGCGAGCCGCCGGAGCCGCCCGGGGCGCCGGCCGCCGTGCCGGTCACGGGGCCCCGCGCGGGGCTGCCCGCGGGTCCGTTCACGGGTCCCCGAGCCGGGCTGTCCGCCGGCGCCGGGCTCTTGGCGGGTGCGTTCGCGGGTCCCGGCGCGGGGCCGTCCGAAGGGCCGGTCGTGGGACCGGTCATGAGGTGGCTAGGACGTCGTGGCCCGCCTGCGCGGGCACCGGGGCGACCGCGGCCGGCGGCACGAGCGGCTCGCCGAGCATCAGCGTCCGCACCACCCGCTCGGCGGCCCGGCCGTCGTCGAACTCGCAGAACCGCTCACGGAATCCGGCCCGCAGCCGCTCCGACTCCCCGTCCCGCCAGGCCCCCGACGCGAACAGCCGTCCCAACTCCCGCTGGGAGCGGGCCACATGGCCCGGCGCGTCGGCCGTGATGTCGAAGTAGGTGCCCCGGCTCGCCGCGTACGCGCCCCAGTCGTCGGCGAGGATCACGATCGGCCGGTCGAGGTTGGCGTAGTCGAACATGAGGGCCGAGTAGTCGGTCACCAGGGCGTCGGCGGCGAGCATCACGTCCTCGACGCGCGGCTCGTCCGTCGCGTCGAGGACGACACCGCGCCGGTGCAGTTCGGCCAGCCCCATGCCGCGCGCCGGACCCTCCGCGAGCGAGGGATGCAGCCGTACGACCAGGGTGTGGTCCGTGCCGAGGTCCTCCGCGAACGCGGCCAGGTCCAGCCGCTCGGCATGCCCGCCGCGGACGTACTCGCGGCGCGTCGGCGCGTAGAGCACCACCCGGTTCCCGGCCGGGATCCCGAGGCGCGCGCGGGCCGCCGCCCCGTCCTCGGGCCGGGCCCGCACCAGGACGTCGTTGCGGGGGCTGCCGCTGCGCAGCGAGGTGAAGTGGCAGGGGTAGGCGCGGTCCCAGACCAGCTCCGAGTGCCGGTTGGCGACCAGGCTGTAGTCCCAGCGGTCGGCGCGGCGCAGCATCTGCGGCACGTCGATGCCGTGCCGCGCGCCCGGCTTGTGCAGCAGGTCCGCGGCCATGTACTTCAGCGGGGTGCCCTGATGAGTGTGGATGTGGACGCTGCCGGGGCGCTTGACCAGCGAACCGGGCCAGTTGACGTTGTTCACGAAGTACGTGGCCCGCGCGGTGATCCGGCGGTAGCGCGGCGAGTCGAGCAGGACGTGCTCGGTGTCCGGCGGCAGCAGCGCCGCCTGCTCCTCGTCGCGCACCACCCACACCCCGCGCACGTGCGGGGCGAGTTCGCGCGCCGCCGCGTACACCGCGGCCGGATCGCCGAGGACCCCCCGGTGCGAGAACGCCGAGTACACCGCCAGACGCGGGTCCAGCGGCCGGAGCCCGTGCACAGCGGACCGGCCGCGCTTGACCCGCGCGGCGGCGATCCGGCGGGCCTGCTGTCCGCGCCGGACCAGTTCCCGGCCCGCGCGGTCCGTCTGGCGCCGCACCCGGTAGCGGGTGAAACCGCGCTCCAGGACGCGTAGTTCGGCCGGTACGGGACCGGCCTTGTGCCTGCGGAAGAGGGCGGCCGTCAGCCGGAAGAACTCGGCCTTGTCCTCCTCGGGCAGCCGGTCCTCCTTGGAGAGGATGTCGAGGCAGTGCTCGCCCATCTTGCGGTGCAGGAACGGGCGCCAGTGGGAGAGTTCCGGCCTGGAGCCGACGAACGCGAAGACCCGCTCGTACTGGTCGTGGATGTCGAAGTGCTTGCGGCTGGTGGTGGACAGGATGTTGCCCTGCCGCCGCTGGCGGTAGGCCAGACAGATCCGGTCCAGGGCCGCGATCCGCTCCGCGCTGAGCATCACCGGGAACGTCCAGGGCGTGTCCTCGTAGTACCCGGGCGGGAAGGCGAAACCCTCCCGCTCGACGAACGCGCGGCGGTAGACCTTGTTCCACACCACCATCAACAGATCGAGGATCTCCGGGTGTTCGGCCGCCGTGAAGGTGCCGGGGCCGGCCTCCGCGAGGACCCGCGCGAGCACGTTCCTGCGGGTGCCGCCCCACCAGTAGGTGCGCGCGTAGTCGAAGACCAGCACATCCGGGCCGGCGGTCTCGTCCAGACGGTCGGCGACGGCGCGCAGCGCGCCCGGCGTGAGGGTGTCGTCGCTGTCGAGGAAGAGGAGGTAGTCCCCGCCCGCGAGCGGCATCCCGGCGTTGCGGGCGCGGCCGAGCCCCACGTTCTCCGGCAGATGCAGCACCCGTACCCGGGGGTCGCGCTCGGCGTACTCGTCGAGGATCGCCCCGCAGCCGTCCGGGGAACAGTCGTCGACGGCGATGACCTCCAGGTCCGGGTACGACTGCTCCAGGACCGAGTCGAGACACTCGCGCAGAAAGCCCTGCACCTTGAAGACGGGGACGATGACGCTGAAGCGGGGCACGTCAGCTCCTTACGAGGGTGGACGCGGCGGGAGCCGGGACGCGTTCGGCGAGCGGCAGGACGGGCGGGATCGTCTCGGGGGACTCGCCCAGCAGCACGCGGCGCACGACCCGCTCGGCGGCCCTGCCGTCGTCGAACTGGCAGAAGCGCTCACGGAAGCGGGCCCGCAGCGCGGCGGCGGCCGGATCCGCGTAGGAACCGTCGGCGAACAGCGCGGCCAGCTCGTCCGGGGTGCGCGCCACCCGGCCCGGCGGCTCGTCCAGCACGTCGAAATAGACGCCCCGGGTCTCCCGGTAGACCTCCCAGTCGTCCGCGTACACGACGACCGGGCGGTCGAGGTTGGCGTAGTCGAACATGATCGACGAGTAGTCCGTGATCAGCGCGTCGGCGGCCAGGCAGACGTCCTCGGAGGACCGGTGCCCGGTCACGTCGATGATCCGTCCGCTGCCGCGCCCGCGGCCCTCGTCGTAGAAGTAGTGGGCGCGCAGCAGGACGACGAACTGCTCGCCGATCGCCTCGCAGAAGGCCTCCAGGTCGAGCCGGGACTCGAAACCGGTGCTGTGGTCGCGGTGGGTCGGCGCGTACAGCAGCGCCGTCCTGCCCTCGGGCACCCCGAGCCGTTCGCGGACCCGGGCCACGTCCTCGGCGGTCGCCGTGCAGTAGACGTCGTTGCGCGGATAGCCGTACTCCAGGGCCTCGTAGCCGCCCGGGAAGGCCCGTTCCCACATCTGGGTGGAGTGCCGGTTGGAGGAGAGGTTGTAGTCCCAGCGGTCCACCCGGGCCAGCAGCTTGGTGAAGCTGCCGGTCGCGGCGGCCACCACCGGGAAGGTCGACTGGTCGACGCCCATCTTCTTCAGCGGTGTGCCGTGCTGGGTCTGGAGGTGCACGCTGCCGGGGCGTTTGACCACACCGTCCGCGAAGTTGGCGTTGTTGACGAGGTACTTGGCGCGGGCCAGCACCTCCCAGGCGCGACGGCTGCCGATCACCGCGTGCTCGACGTCCTTCGGCAGCGCGTCCACCGCCTCCGGCTCGACCAGGAACACCGAGCGGATGTGCGGGGCGAGTTCGCGGGCCTTGGCGTGGATCGCCGCCGGATTGCAGGCGTAACCCCGGCCCCAGTAGGCGCAGTACACCGCGAGGTTCTCGTCCAGGGGACGACGGAGCTGGAGGGCGTAGCGCGCGCGGGTGCGCAGGGTCTTTCCGCGGGGCACCCGCCGGACCACCCCGGAGACGGCCCGGTTCGTTCCGCGCAGCGCCCGGAACGCGCTGTACGCGCCCGCCGCGAGCAGCCGGTGCTGCACACCGAGACTGCCCGCCGGAGCCCGGAACCCGGCCGGACGGTGCCGCCGGTAGAGCTTGCCCGCCCGGCGGAAGAAGGCCCGGCGGCGCCCCGCGGGCACCCGGTCCGGGTGCGCGGCCGTCTTCAGGACCAGCGAGAAGAGCTGGCCGAACAGCGCCTTCGACCGGGCCGCGGGCAGGGTCCGCCGCGAGGCGTGGCCGAGGACCCGCTCGACCTGGTCGAGGAGGTCGAAGTGGTGCTCGCCCGGTGCGTTGAGTCGGCTGCCCTGGCGGCGCGGACGGTGCCGTACGCAGACCGTGCGCAGCACCGCCGACCGCTCGGCCGTCACCGTCACCAGGCCGCCCCAGCCGGCGTCCGTGAAATGCCCCTCCGGAAAAGCCAGTTCGTGCTCGGCGACGAAGCCTCGGCGGTACGCGGCGCTCCACGCCGGAACGTGCACGCCCAGCACCTCCGGGGCCTTGTCGAGCGGGGGCGTGCTCGGCTCGCCCTCCCACCAGTGCACCCGCTGATGCCCGAAGTACAGGACGTCCACGTCGGCCGAGAGCTTCGCGTCCAGGGCGTCCAGCGCGCCCGGCGCCAGATCGTCGTCGCCGTCGAGGAAGAGCAGGTACGCGCCCCTCGCCGCCGCGATCCCGGCGTTGCGCGCCGCGCTCAGTCCGCCCGACGGCGGCGAATGGACCGGGACCACCCGGGAGTCCCGGGCCGCGTACGCGGCGGCGACCGCCGCGGCCGGGGAGTCCGGCTCGTCGCAGACCGGGATCAGCTCGAAGCCGCCGAAGGACTGGGCCAGGACCGAGTCCAGCGCGCGGGCCAGGTGCCCGGCGACTTCGAAGGTGGGCACGATGACACTGAAGCGGGGCATTCTGCTCTTTCTCTCAAGGGGCGCCGAACCTCTTTCTCTCAAGGGGCGCCGGACGGGGGATTCATCGCCCGGGGCGCCCGGCCGGCCGCCAGGTGGAGGGCCGGGTGGGCGTGGGCCGCGAAGGACTGGAGGGCACGCGGGCTCCGGTTCAGAGGGTCTCGGTGAGCGGAACGGCGGCACCCGGCGCCGGCACGCTCCCGAGTGGCAGGCCGGTGCCTGGGACGAGCGCGAGGGCCGCCTCGGCCGAGGGGACCGGGCGGCGCTGGGCGAACGGCACGAACGGCGGCAGGCGGGCGCCCTCGCCGAGCACCACATGCCGTACGACGCGTTCGGCGGCCCTGCCGTCGTCGTACGGACAGAACCGCTCGCGGAACGCGGCCCGCAGCCGGTCCGAGTGCGCGTCGCGCCACTGCCCGGTCGTGAACACGTCGATCAGCTCGTCCTCGCCGTGCGCGAGGGCGCCCGGCGGGAAGGCCCGCAGGTCGAAGTAGGTGCCGCGAGCCGCCTCGTACGCCTCCCAGTCGTCCGCGAGGACGACGATCGGCCGGTCGAGCGCCGCGTAGTCGAACATCAGGGACGAGTAGTCGGTGACCAGCACGTCCGAGGCGAGGCACAGCGACTCGACGCTCGGATGGCCGGACACGTCGATGACCCGGCCGCCCGCCGCCGTCTCGGCGAGCGGCACCCCGTGGAGGTGATGGGCGCGGGTCAGCACGACGAAGCGCGGGCCCAGCCCGCGCAGCACACGCTCCAGGTCCAGGGTGCGCGGCTGGGTGCGCCGGTAGTCGCGGTACGTCGGCGCGTAGAGCACGGCGACCGTGCCCGTGGGGATGCCGAGCGACGCGCGCAGCCGGTCCACGTCCGCCGGTGTCGCGTGCTGGAACACGTCGTTGCGGGGCTGCCCGTACTCCAGCGTCGTGTACGAGGAGGGGAAGACGCGTTCCCAGACCAGCGTGGAGTGGCGGTTGGCGGACAGGCAGTAGTCCCACTTGTCGGCATCGCGCAGCAGCTCGGCGAAGTCGGTGTCGCGCGCGGCGGCCGGGCGGTCCTGGAGGTCGAGCCCCATCCGCTTCAACGGTGTCCCGTGCTGCGTCTGGATCATGATCTGGCCGGGCCGCTTGACCAGTCGCCGGTCGAAGCCGACGTTGTTCACCAGGTACTTGGAGCGGGCGAGCGCCGTCCAGTACCCCGCCGTGCCGGGACGCAGCCGCTCCGTCCGGTCCGGGATCGTGTGGTGGTGTTCGGCGTGCGCGATCCACGCGGTGCGGATGTGCGGGGCGAAGCTGCGGAACGCGGACTCCAGGGCCCCCGGGTTGCAGCCGTGGCCCCGGCCCCGGTAGCTGGAGAAGACGGCGCGGTCGGCGCGCAGCGGGAGACGGAGCTGCACGCGGTAGTGGAACCGGAGCGCGGCGCCGCGCACCGCGCGCCGCAGCCCGGCGGCCGGCCGCACGGCTCTCTTGCGGATCCGCGACAGGAAGGAGAGCAGCCGGTACGTGCGGTGTGTGCCGAGGCCGATCAGCGCGTGGCGCAGCCGGGTGCGCGGGTCGGCCGGCGCGCCCGGGACGCGGTAACGGCGGTAGTGCCAACGGGCCCTGCGCAGGAACTCGGCCCGCGCGGCGCGCGGCAGCCGGCCCCGCTTCACGAACACCGTGGCGAAATGGTCGATCATGCGCCGGAACAGCACCGGGCGCCACCGGTCGAGGTCCGGGTGCGCGGCGACATGCGCGAACACACGGTCGTACTGCTCGAAGACGTCGAAGTGCTTGCGGCTGCTGGTGCCGAGGATGCTGCCGTGGCGCCGCTGGCGGTAGTGCACACAGACCCGGTCGAGGGTCGCGATCGTCTCGGCGGACATCAGCGCCGGATACGTCCAGGGCGTGTCCTCGTAGTAGCCGGGCGGGAACCGGAAGCCCGCCCGCTCGACGAACTCCCGGCGGTACGCCTTGTTCCACACGACCATCAGCAGCCGCAGCAGCCCGGGGCGCTCGTCCAGCCGGAAGGGTGCCGGGCCCTCCTCGGTGAGCTGTGCCGAGAGCTGGTTGCGCACCACCTCGCCCGACCAGTAGGTGCGCGCGTAGTCGTAGACCAGGACGTCCGGGTCGCCGGTCTCCTCGAGCCGGTCGGCGACGGCCCGCAGCGCGTCCGGGGTGAGTGTGTCGTCGCTGTCCAGGAAGATCAGGTAGTCGCCGGTGGCGCGTTCGAGACCGGCGTTGCGGGCGAGCCCGAGCCCCACGTTCCCGGGGAGGTGCACGGCGAGCACCCGGGCGTCGCGGGCCGCGAACTCGTCGATGATCGAGCCGCAGGCGTCGGGTGAACAGTCGTCGACCGCGATGAGTTCGAGGTCCGGGCAGGACTGTCCGAGCACGGATTCGAGGCACTCGTGCAGGTACGCCTGAACCTTGTACACGGGGACGATGACACTGAACCTGGGCACGGGACATCCATGGGTCGGCGTGGGCATACCTGCCCGGAAACGGCCGAAGGGGTGACTTGGTTACGCCAGATGTGGCATCCGGGGGACTCGGGGTGAACGGCGAGGGGCGGGCCGGTGTCCGGCCCGCCCCTCAAGCACCTCCACGACCTGCCTACTTGACCGCGCCCGCCATCACTCCGGAGACGAACTGCCTCTGGAACGCGAAGAAGACGGCCAGCGGGATCACCATCGAGATGAACGCGCCCGGCGCCAGCACGTCGATGTTGTTGCCGAACTGGCGTACCTGCGTCTGGAGCGCGACCGTGATGGGCTGACTCCCCGAGTCGGAGAACACCAGCGCGACCAGCATGTCGTTCCACACCCACAGGAACTGGAAGATCCCCAGCGAGGCGATCGCGGGGCCGCCGAGCGGCATCACGACCCGTGCGAACAGGCGCAATTCGCCCGCGCCGTCCAGCCGGGCCGCCTCCAGGAGTTCCCTCGGGATCTCCGCGAAGAAGTTCCGCAGCAGGAACACCGCGAAGGGCAGGCCGTATCCGACGTGGAAGAGGACCACGCCGGTCACCGACCCGAAGACGCCGATCTTTCCGAAGAGTTCGGCGATCGGGATCAGGGCCACCTGCACCGGAACGACCAGCAGGCCGACCACGCCGAGGAACCACCAGTCGCGGCCGGGGAACTCCATCCACGCGAAGGCGTAGCCCGCGAGCGAGCCGATCACGACGACCAGCAGCGTCGCCGGGACCGTGATCAGCACCGTGTTGAGCAGCGAGCCGGTGATGTCGCTGTTCTCCAGCAGCTTCTGGTAGTTGTCCACGGTGAGCTGCGAGGGCGCGCTGAACACCTTCCACCAGCCGCTGCCGCTCATGTGCTCGGGGCTGCGCAGCGAGGACAGCAGCAGCCCGATCGTCGGCACCAGCCAGAACAAGCCGACGAGCACCAGGAATACGCGTACGACACCGCTGCCGAGTCCGCTCGCGATCCGTGAACCGAGCGAGGGCCGGGCCCTGTTCACGGCCGTCGCGGGCACCGTCTTCGCCAACTGTCCGGCATGTGTGCTCATCGCCGCACCTCCCGCCGAAGCCGGCGCACGTTGAAGGCCATCACCGGGATCACCAGCAGGAGCAGGAACACCGCGATGGCGCTCGCGACGCCCGGCCTGCCCTCCGAGAAGCCCTTGCGGTACAGCTCCAGGGCCAGCACGTTCGCGTCGTCCTGGGAGGAGCCCGGCGCGATGATGAACACCAGGTCGAAGACCTTCAGCACGTTGATCATCAGGGTCACGGCGACGACCGCGAGCACCGGCGCGAGGAGCGGCACGGTGACCCGGCGGAACACCTGCCACTCGTTCGCCCCGTCGACCCGGGCCGCTTCCAGGAGTTCACGCGGCACACCCGCGAGCCCCGCCGCGATCAGGACCATCGCGAAGCCCGCCCACATCCAGACGTACGAGCCGATGATGGCCGGGGTGACCAGGGACGGGCCCAGCCAGTCGACCCCGTTGTACGGCTCCGCGAAGTTGCCCGCCGGCAGCCGCAGCCGGGCTCCGTCCGCCTTGCCCGAGAGCGAGAACGTGCCGTCGGCGCCGGCCTTCGCCGAGTCGACGACCTTGCCGTCCTTGACCGCCTCGATCCGCATCCCGGAGTAGCCCAGCTCGCTCGTGTCGACCTGGCCGAGCCTGCCCACGCCCTTCCCGCGGGTGAAGTCCTGCCAGGCGGTGCCGGTGACCCTGCCGGGATCGGTGCCCGCCCGCACCGCCTTCCTCGCGCTGTCCGGCATCACGTCCGGGGCGACGCCCACCAGCGGCAGGGCGACGGACTGTCCGGCGTGCACGGCGTCCCGGGTGACGAACCCGCCCTTCTCGGCCGTGAGCGGCGATTCCCGGCCGGGGTGGGCCTTGGGGAACGCCGACGCCGGGGCGAAGGTGTCGTGCACCCCCACCCACACCGCGTTCGCGACGCCCTTGTCCGGGTCCTGGTCGTACACCAGCCGGAAGATGATGCCGGCGGCGAGCATCGAGATCGCCATCGGCATGAAGACGACCAGCTTGAACGCCGTTCCCCAGCGCACCCGTTCGGTGAGCACCGCGAAGACCAGCCCCAGCGCGGTCGCGACCGTCGGGGCGAACACCACCCAGACGATGTTGTTCTTGAGCGCGGTGCGGATGCCGTCGTCGGTGAACAGCGCCCTGTAGTTGTCGAACCCGGCGAACCCGTCGCCCTGCTGGTCGTAGAAGCTGCGCACGACCGAGTACCCGATGGGGTAGACCACGAGCGCGCCGAGCAGCACCAGGGCGGGCAGCAGGAAGAGCGCCACCACCGCCTTGCGGGTCCCGGTCACGCTCTTGCGTGTACGGGCCGGGGGCACCGGTGCGGTGCCCCCGGCCGTCGCGGACGTCATGGCCGGATCAGCCCTTGTAGGCCGCTGCGGCGTCCGCTTCGAGCTTCGCCTGAGCCCCCGCCACGTCCATCGGGTTCTTCAGGAAGTCCTGGAGGTCCTTCCACTCGCCCTTGCCGGGCGTCCCGCCGAAGGCCTGCGGGGCCTGGTCGGACATGTCGAAGCGGAAGTCGTCGCCGGCCGCGATCAGCGCCTTGGCGATGGCCTGCTGGACGGCGTTCGGGTACGCGGACTCGGGCACGTTCTTGTTGGGCGAGAGGTAACCGCCGAGCTTGGCCTGGATGGTCGCCGCGTCGGGCGAGGCCAGGAAGGTCAGGAGCGCCTGGGCCGCCTTCGAGTCCTTCAGGACGACGGCCGCGTCACCGCCGCTGACCACCGGGGCATGGCCGCCGCCGACCGCCGGGAACGGGAACACCTTCGCGTCCGTCCCGATCTTCGCCTTGGTCTCCGCGATGTTGACGGCCACGAAGTCGCCCTCGAAGACCATGCCCGCCTTCGGCTGGTCGCCGCCGGTGAACGTCTGGGTGACCGAGGCCGGGAACTCCGTCTGGAGCGCGCCGTCCGGACCGCCCGCGATGAGGTTCTTGTCGCTCCAGATCCCGGTGAGCGTGGTCAGCGCGTCCTTCACGGACGGATCCGTCCACTTGATCTTGTGCTGGGCGAGCTGGTCGTACTTCTCGGGTCCCGCCTGGGAGAGGTAGACGTTCTCGAACCAGTCGGTGAGCGTCCAGCCGTCGGCGCCGGCGATCGAGAGGGGGGTGACACCGGAGTCGTAGACCTTGTGCACGGTGCCGAAGAACTCCTTCCAGTGCAAGGGCTCCTTGGCCCCCGCGTTTTCGAAGACCTTGGCGTTGTACCAGATCAGCGACTTGTTGGCGGCCTTGTAGTACACGGCGTACTGCTTGCCGCCGACCTTGCCGAGGTCCTGCCAGCCCCGCGCGTAGTTCTTCGTCAACTGCGCCTGCGCGTCCGGGCCGACGGGCTTCGCCCACCCCTTGTCGACCGCCTGCTTCACCGCGCCGACCTGGGGGAGCAGAGCCACGTCCGGGGGCGCGCCGCCCGCGATCTTCGAACCGAGGAAGTTGATGATCGGGTCCTGCGCCGGTACGAAGGTGACCTTGGCGCCGGTGCGCTTCTCGAACTCCGCCAGCACCTTCTTGAAGTTGGCCTGTTCCGCCCCGGTCCAGACGGCGGCGACCTCCAGGGTGGCGCCGTCGAGCCTGGGCAGGGTGACGGAGCCCGCGCCGCCGCTCGCCGTGGCCTTGCCGCCGTCGCTTCCCTTGTCGTCATCGCCGCCGCCACCGCACGCCGTCAGCGTGAGCGCACCCGCGACGACGGCGGCCGCGGCGGCCCGCGCGGCTGCGCGCGAGCGGCGGGTGAAGTGATCGGGCGACCTGCGTATCTGAGGAATGCTGCGCATCACTGCCCCGTTCTTCGTTCTTCGTCGAACGTCAAAGCGGCTGCTGCCCGGATCACTCCGGTCTACGCCTGCCCACTCGGGGGCGGCAAGACCGCCGGTGGTGTCAAGTGCGCGATCGTGACGGGGTCGTGACGTCACGTCATGGATCGCCGGGCGCGCCGGCGCCGCTCGGCCGCACGCGGGCGGGAACGGCGCCGTCCCCGTGACGTGCGCGGCCGGGGGGTGCCGCGGGCGCGGGCCGGAGCGGCGGGAGCACCTCGGGCGCGGGCTACAGAAGCGACGGCACCTCGGTGGCGGAGACGGAACGCGCGGCTCGTTCCAGGGCGCTGGCGAGCAGGGCCAGGTCCGTGGGTCCGTTGCCCAGCTCGCGGACCGGGCGCCGGGCCGGCGGGTCGCCCATGCGGTGCCACTCCAGGGGTACGACCGTGGGGCGCAGCGTCGCCGTCCGGGGAATGCGGCCCGTGACCCGCCCGCCCTGGAACGAGGTCTCCCGGCCGTCCGGGAGCAGCAGCCGGCCACGCCCGGGGGCGGGTTCCTCCGGGCCTGGAGACGGCGCGTCGAGGATGACGCGCAGCGCGGCGGAACGCGCCAGTTCCGACGCCGCCGTACGGCCGTCGCCGCCGGACGCCGCCACGAGGTGCACCCCGAGCCGGTCGCCCTCCCGGACGACGGCCTCCAGCGCCCGTACGACCGAACCGGCCGCCGGGCGTCCCGGGGACCCCAGCGGCGGTGCCAGCAGGGCGTCCAGGTCGTCGACGACCACGACCAGCCGGGCCAGCGCGGGCCCCGGCTCGGTCTGCCGGCGGGCGGCGGCGGGGCGCAGCCGCAGCGTCGAGCTGGACGGGGTGTCGAGGTCCGAGGCCCCCAGGGAGGAGGTCCCGCCCGACGAGCTTCCGCCCGAGCGCTGGGCCACGATCCGGCCGGGGACCGTCCGCCCGGCATGCCACTCCGCGAAGCCGAGGCGGCCCAGGAGTTCGGAACGCCGCTTCAGCTCGGCACTGAGCGACTGGGCGAACTCCCGCATCCGTACGGGGTCGTTGGCCGTCAGGTGCGTGGTGACGTGCGGCAGGTCGGTGCAGACCTGAAGGCCTTCCCCGGCGCCCGCGCCGCCATGGGCCGCGGTTCCGTCGCGGCCGTCCATCAGGACGATCCCGAGCCGGTCGGGCCGTTCGGCGGCGGCGAGGGACGCGGCGACCGAGCGCAGCAGTTCCGTACGGCCGCTGCCCGGCGGGCCCTCGATGAGCAGATGCGGGCCCTCGACGGGCAGGTCGACGGCGACGGGTCCGCGCGGACCCGCGCCGAGCACAGCCCGCGCCCGTCCGCCGAACGCCTCGCTGTCGTCCGCGGCGTCCGCCCAACGCGCCATCAGGGAGGCGGGGGTGGCCCGTGCCAGCCCCAACTCGTCGAGCAGACGGGCCGTCTGGGGCAGGGGCGCCGACACGCGCGTGTGCCGGTCCCCGAGCCCGCCGTCCGTCCGCAGCGGCGCGAGGGACCGGGCGAACCGCTCGGCCCAGGCGAGGGACACGGCGTCCACGGCGGCGACGGTGCCGTGCCCCAGGGGGCCACGCGGCAACCGGCCACCGGCGCCGGAGGACGTACGGCCCGTGCGGGACGCGGTGGCGCCGGCGCGCCCGCCCGGACCGTCGTGCCGTCCGGACGCGGGGCGGGGGACACCGGTGTGGGTGGCTCCGTCGTTCCGGGGACCGGAGTGCGCCGGTGAGGTGTGCCCGGCTCCCGGGAATCCCCGCCCGGTGCCGTCGGCTCCGGCGTGCCGGGCCCCTTCCGGGGCGTGCTCGCCGCTGCCGCCCGGTGCCACCCGCAGCAGCCGCAGCGCCGTGGCCACGTCCCCGCTCAGCAGGGCCACCGCCCCGCACTCGCGGAACGCCGGCGACGCCTCGCACGCCGCTTCGTAGGTCTCGCTCACCGGTGACGCGGGCGAGGCGGCAGCGGTCTCGGCGAGGCACAGCAGATGGATTCCGGCCCGCGGGCCGTCGTGCGCGAGGCGCGTCAGGGCCTCCCGCACATCGGCGCCCCCGGGGTCCCCGTCCACGATCACCACCGTGTACGGGCCGTCGTACCCCTCGGCCGCGTCGTCGGCCCGCGCCCAGGACGGCCTTCGTACCGTGTCGCGCGCACCGCTCTCACCGGGTGCGGCCACGTGTCCGGCGCGAGCGGCGTCGGCGTCGTGCGTCGCGGACCGGGCGGCCGGAACCGTGGCACCGGCGCTCCCGGGCAGCGGACCACGGACGCCCGGCGCGCCCGGCGCCTCCGCGAGGTGGTCCTCCAGACGGCGCAGGAGCTCGTCCGTGCGCGCCGCCGCCTGCTCGCGGTCGTACGCGAGCAGCAGACGGCAGTCCTGGCCGTGCGCGGGACGCAGATGGGGGAGCCAGCCGAGCCAGGACCACTCGGCGGTGCGCTCCTCCACCGTGCGGGCCCGGTCGGTGCTGACGAGGACGATCTCCAGGGTGTCGGGGGAGTGCAGCGCGGCGAGCTGCGCGACGACCGAGCGGGCCAGCCCCGACAGACGCGCGCGCGGTCCGGCCAGGCCCAGTGAGCCGGCCTCCCGCAGCCCGGCGGTCACCGGCACCGCGGGCAGCAGGCCCGAGCCGTCCGGTGCCGCCCGGTCGGCCGTGCCCAGCCGTACCGTCAGTGCCTCGGGGTGGCCGGGGCCGCGCTCCCACAGCCGGGGGCCGGGGCCCAGCGCGGTGAGCAGCAGGGTCGCCGGGTCGGGCCAGCTCTCGGGCGAGCGACGCACGGCGGGAAGGAGCTCCTCCACCGCGACGGTTCCGTCCTCGTACGTCTCCGGGGCGTCCTGGGGCGGTCCTCCGCGGCCGCCGGCCAGACGCCGGGCCCACGCGCCGATCCCGCCCCGCCTGCGCACCCCCGGCGGGATGTCCGCGCCCGGCGTCGGCGTGCCCGTGCGCGGGCCGGGGACGCTCGCCCCGGGGGTGCCGGTCGCGTCGGCGGCGCCGGGACCGAAGGCCTCCGGGCGCGCGGCCCGCGGTCCGGCACCCGCGCCGGATGTCTCCCCGCGCGCGGGGCGCGTTCCGGTCCGTTCGCCGGGCGTCTCCCCGGGCCCGCCGGGGCGGTCCGCCTCGCGCGGGGACGCGCCGGTGCCGGACCCGCGGCCCTCCGTCGTCGAGCCCCGCGGCCCGCTCTCGATCCGGGGCGCCCCGCCCTGCTCCGGCACGGCGGGGGGCACCGCCCGCCCGTGCTCCAGCGCCCCGGGGACGCCGCCGGCGGAGGCACCCCACTCGGCGGTCCCGTAGGCGTGATGCGTCTCGCCCACGGGCGGTATGACGCTCCCCCTGGCGAAGGAGGCGCTCTCCCCGCGCGCGTGGGGCACGGCACCGCGCGGCTGCGGGGCGCCCTGCGGGGAACCCGGCCGCGCCGGGGAGTCCGCGCCCGATCCGGTGGGCGAGGCGCCCGGTGAGGTCTCCGCGGGGAAGCCGCCCGCGGCCGCGGTGTCCCGCCGGGCGGTGGCACCGGCGGGGGCCGGAGTGCCGGGCCCGTCGGTCCCGCGGGCCCGGGAGGGAGCGTCCCCGGCGGACCCGGCCCGCACCCTCACATGGCCCTCGCCGTCCGGAGCCGTCTCCACCAGGCCCGGGCCTCCCGGAGGGCAGAGCCGCAGGGCGGACTCGCCGACGCGCAGCAGCGCGCCCGCGGCGAAGGGGACGGGGCGGCTGCCGACGCGGGAGCCGTCGAGCGTCGTGCCGTTCGTGGAGCCGATGTCGGCGACCGAGACACGGCCCTCGGGGGTGACGGTGACCGCGCAGTGCAGGCGGGACACGTCGGGGTCGTCCAGGGGCACGTCGGCGTCTGCGGAGCGGCCGATGCGGATCTGGCCGCCGTGCAGCAGGTGCACGCCGCCGGCGTCGGGTCCCGCGACCACATGGAGCTGGGCCGAGACGCCGTCCAGGTCGGGACCCGGCTCGGCGGGCGCGCCCAGACAGAGCACGGCGCCGTCGGTCAGGGGCGGCTCGCCGAGCGTGCAGCGCTGGGCGTCGAGCCGCTCCGCGCCCGCGTAGAGCACGATCTGGCCCCCGCCGGACTCACGGCCCCGCTCCCCCTGGGAGGTGCCCCCGCTTCCCCCGGCCGCCGCGGCCAGCCCCGACGCGACCGCGGCCAGCGCCGTCCCGGCGGGCGCGGTGACCAGCACATCGCAGGCCGTGGCTCGCCCCCGCGGCTCCGATGACGGGCCCAGCGGGTCTACGACGGTCAGCCGGATCTGCATCGCCGTCAGGGGTCCCTTCCGCGCAGGTGCCCGCGACGAGGGCGAGGCTGCGCTGCGGTCCCCCACCGCAGATCCCCCCACCGCGCACGGGCACGTCGGCCAGTAACTGGAGGCATCCTCGCACCTGCGACCGACAACACGCCCGCCCCCCACCCGTAAGTGATCTTGATTGGTCGGCTCTGCCCGTAAAAGTTCCTGACCAGTGCCCGCCCGATGTCGGCTTGAGATCGCTCACGGCCGGTCGCGGCAACCAAGCGACCGGAGTGAGCGTCTTTCCGTCGAACACACGCGAGCGACTTTCGGTCGGCTTTCCGTCGAACGTGGACGGGAGCGCCTACGTAAGCGCTTATGCGAACCACAGGTGCGCACGGGACCTATGGGAAAGCACACGGGCGGGACAGCCCTTCGCCAGGCAGGGCGGCACTAGAGTGGGTCGGAATCTCCTGTACCACGGTGATCACGGTGGACGGACCAGGCAAGCAAGCAACAGGGAGCGCATGACGTGCGGCCGGTAGGGAGCAAGTACCTCCTTGAGGAGCCGCTGGGGCGCGGCGCCACAGGCACGGTCTGGCGAGCCCGCCAGCGGGAGACCGCGGGCGCCGAGGCGGCCGTCGCCGGGCAGCCCGGCGAGACCGTGGCGATCAAGGTCCTGAAGGAAGAGCTCGCGAGCGACGCCGACATCGTGATGCGGTTCCTCCGCGAGCGGTCGGTGCTGCTGCGCCTGACCCATCCGAACATCGTGCGGGTGCGCGACCTCGTCGTCGAAGGCGATCTCCTCGCCCTCGTCATGGACCTGGTCGACGGCCCCGACCTGCACCGCTACCTGCGCGAGAACGGGCCGTTCTCGCCCGTCGCGGCCTCGCTGCTCACCGCCCAGATCGCCGACGCGCTCGCCGCCAGCCACGCCGACGGCGTCGTGCACCGCGACCTGAAGCCCGCGAACGTCCTGCTCAAGCAGGACGCCGGCCAGATGCACCCGATGCTGACCGACTTCGGCATCGCGCGGCTCGCCGATTCCCCCGGCCTCACCCGGACCCACGAATTCGTCGGCACGCCCGCGTATGTCGCCCCGGAGTCCGCCGAGGGACGCCCCCAGACGTCCGCCGTCGACATCTACGGCGCCGGCATCCTGATGTACGAGCTGGTCACCGGGCGCCCGCCGTTCGCCGGCGGGTCCGCCCTCGAAGTGCTGCACCAGCACCTGAGCGCCGAACCGCGCCGCCCCTCGACCGTCCCGGACCCGCTGTGGACCGTCATAGAGCGCTGCCTGCGCAAGAACCCGGACGAACGGCCCAGCGCCGAGAACCTCGCGCGCGGACTGCGTGCCGTCGCCTCGGGCATCGGGGTGCACGCCTCACCGGCGCAGATCGCAGCCGCCGAGGGCGTGGGCGCCCTGCTCGCCCCTGACCCGGCCCCGGCTCACGTCCCGGACATCCCCGGCGCGGCCGACGCCACACAGGTGCTGCCGCAGGGAGCGGGCTCCTACGACCCGTACGGCGCCACCAGCGTGCTGCCGCACACCGCCGGCGCGGCCGACCCGACCGCCGTGCTGCCGCCCGTGCCCCAGAACCAGCCGGGCGGACAGTCCGGCCAGGGCGAGGACCCGCACCCCTGGCAGAACCAGATGCGCGCGGCCCGCGACCGCAACGAACAGACGCAGGTCCAGTACCTCGACCCGAACGAGGACCCGCTGCGCCACCGCCCGCAGCGCCAGGTCGCCCGACCGCAGCAGCCCCAGCAGCCCCAGCGGCAGCGTCCGCAGCAGGGCCAGCAGCCGCCGCCCGGATACGGCTATCCGCAGCAGGGCCAGCAGCCGCAGCAGTACGCGCCGCAGCACCAGCAGCCGCAGCGCTACGCCCCCGCGCCCCAGCAGCAGCCCCAGCCGCAGCGGTACGCGCCCGAGCCGCAGCGGCCCCAGCAGCCCGCGCCGCGTCAGCCGCGCGAGCCCCGTCAGCGCAGCTCCAACCCCATGAAGATCCCGGGACTCGGCTGCCTCAAGGGGTGCCTGTTCACGATCGTCATCTTCTTCGTGGCCGGCTGGCTGATCTGGGAGTTCAGCCCCCTCCAGGACTGGATCGGCTCGACCAGGAGCTTCTGGGGCCAGCTCACCCACTGGTACGACCAAGTCAGCAGCTGGATCGGGGATCTCGGCTCGAAGGACCCCACGGGCGGCTCGGGCAACTGATCCGGACCCCCTCGGGCAGCCGACTCTGGGGACTTGTCGACATCTGACGGGTGATTTCGGTCTCGGGCGTGAAGGTTGGCTCCGCGGGCGCGTACTTTAAGCGGCAACACGCGTCTGTAGGAGCAGTCTTGGCACGCAAGATCGGCAGCAGGTACACCGCGCACCAGATCCTGGGGCGGGGGAGCGCCGGCACGGTGTGGCTGGGCGAGGGACCCGAGGGGCCCGTCGCCATCAAGCTGCTGCGCGAGGACCTCGCGTCAGACCAGGAGCTGGTGGGGCGCTTCGTGCAGGAGCGCACCGCGCTGCTCGGCCTCGACCACCCCCACGTGGTGGCGGTGCGCGACCTGGTGGTGGACGGCAACGACCTCGCCCTCGTCATGGACCTCGTCCGGGGCACCGACCTGCGCACCCGGCTCGACCGGGAGCGCAGGCTCGCCCCGGAGGCCGCGGTCGCGATCGTCGCCGACGTGGCGGACGGACTCGCGGCCGCGCACGCCGCCGGGGTCGTCCATCGCGACGTGAAGCCCGAGAACGTCCTGCTCGACATGCAGGGCCCGCTCGGTCCCGGCGGCTCCCATCCGGCCCTCCTGACCGACTTCGGAGTGGCCAAGCTCATCGACTCGCCGCGCCGGACCCGGGTCACGAAGATCATCGGTACGCCGGACTACCTCGCGCCCGAGATCGTCGAGGGCCTGCCCCCGCGCGCCGCCGTCGACATCTACGCCCTGGCGACCGTGCTCTACGAGCTGCTCGCCGGCTTCACGCCCTTCGGGGGCGGGCACCCCGGCGCGGTCCTGCGCCGCCATGTCACCGAGACGGTGGTCCCGCTGCCGGGCATCCCGGACGAGCTCTGGCAGCTGCTCGTGCAGTGTCTGGCCAAGGCGCCCGCGTCCCGGCTGCGGGCCTCCGAACTGGGCGCGCGGCTGCGGGAGCAGCTCCCGCTGCTGGCCGGGATGCCGCCGCTGGACGTGGACTCCCCGGACGCGGACTCCGCGGACGGGGACGAGGAGCACGAGGAGAGCGCCGAGCCGTCGGCGCCCGCCGCGGCGCGGGAGCGGCGCGGGGCCGTGCCCCTCGTGCCGGGGGCCGCGCCCGACTCGAACCGGGACACCCACACCTCGATGCGGGTACCGGCACCCGACGAGCTGGCCGGCGGGGCCCGGGGGACGGCTCGCGCGCCCCGGGCCGCGGGCGCGCGCCGTCCCGGTTCCGCCCGGCACCGTGCCTCCGCCCGGCGGCGGCGGATCACCCTGGGGGCGGCGGCGGTCGTCCTCGTGGCCGCGGTGGGTGTCGGTACCTGGCTCGCCACCTCCGGCGACGACGACGCGGCCCCCCAGGACACCAAGAACTCGGCCCCGGCCTCCCCGTGAACCCGGCCTCCCCGTGAACCCGGCCGGTGCGCCGGGAAAGGCCCTTCTCGCCCCCTCCGCCCCTACCCGTCCCGTACCTGGGGCCCCGCCCCAGACCCCGCTCCTCAAGCGCCGGAGGGGCTGATTCTCGGCCCGTCCGGCGATTGAGGACGAGGCCGTCAGGCCGAAGCGGGGGTCTGGGGGCGGCAGCCCCCAGGTTCGGGACGGGCAGGGGCGGAGGGGGCGAGACACGTTTTCGGGGCTTCCGGTCCCTGGCCGGGGCTCCCCCGGGGACGAGGGGCGGGCCCGGTTGCCGCAACCGTTACGCTGGAGGCGTGGCAGTCGTCGATGTATCCGAAGAGCTCAAGTCCCTCTCCTCGACCATGGAGTCGATCGAGGCCGTCCTGGACCTCGACAAGCTGAGGGCAGATGTCGCCGTGCTCGAGGAGCAGGCGGCCGCGCCGTCCCTGTGGGACGACCCGGACGAGGCGCAGAAGATCACCAGCAAGCTGAGCCACCTCCAGGCGGAGGTCAGGAAGGCCGAGGCGCTCCGCGGGCGTATCGACGATCTGAGCGTGCTCTTCGAGATGGCCGAGGAGGAGGACGACCCGGACACCCGCGCCGAGGCCGACACCGAACTCGTCGCCGTCAAGAAGGCGCTGGACGAGATGGAGGTGCGTACCCTCCTGTCCGGCGAGTACGACTCCCGTGAGGCCGTCGTCACCATCCGTGCCGAGGCCGGCGGCGTCGACGCCTCCGACTTCGCCGAGAAGCTCCAGCGCATGTACCTGCGCTGGGCCGAGCGCCACGGCTACAAGACGGAGCTCTACGAGACCTCGTACGCGGAAGAGGCGGGCATCAAGTCCACCACCTTCGCCGTCCACGTGCCGTACGCGTACGGCACGCTCTCCGTGGAGCAGGGCACGCACCGCCTGGTGCGCATCTCGCCGTTCGACAACCAGGGGCGCCGCCAGACCTCCTTCGCCGGTGTCGAGATCCTGCCGGTCGTCGAGCAGACCGACCACATCGAGATCGACGAGTCCGAGCTCCGGATCGACGTGTACCGCTCGTCCGGCCCCGGCGGCCAGGGCGTCAACACCACCGACTCCGCGGTGCGCCTGACCCACCTCGCCACCGGCATCGTCGTCTCGTGCCAGAACGAGCGGTCGCAGATCCAGAACAAGGCCTCGGCCATGAACGTTCTGCAGGCCAAGCTCCTTGAGCGGCGCCGGCAGGAGGAGCAGGCCGCGATGGACGCCCTCAAGGGCGACGGCGGCAACTCCTGGGGAAACCAGATGCGTTCGTACGTCCTGCACCCGTACCAGATGGTCAAGGACCTGCGCACGGAGTTCGAAGTCGGCAACCCCGAGGCCGTGTTCGGCGGCGAGATCGACGGCTTCCTGGAGGCCGGGATTCGCTGGCGCAAGCAGCAGGAGAAGTAAGCACACGACAGAAGCGTGCGGGCGGGAGTTCCCCGCCCCCGCTGAAATCTCTTTGTCGACAAGGCAACTGCCGTCCATCGGACGGCAGTTGCCTTCGTTGTGGGGGCTTTCTGGGTTTTCCGTCACAGTCACATGTCCTCAGGCCAGGCAAACGATGGTGTTCCGGACATTGCGTACGCAACGACCTTGACGCTGCTTTGAAAACTGGGAAGGGTGACGGGTGGCATGCGTATCACCGGGGCGCATGTGAACCGGGGGGTCGAACGCAATCTCCTGTGACGCCGTGGCTCCGGACGCTGCTCCATTGACGATCAGCTACTGGGGGTAGCAGGAACATGACCAAGAAGACGCGGATCCGCGTGGCGCGGATAGCCGCCAGCGCGGTGATCGCCGCCGGTGCCTCACTGACGGCGGCTGGTGCCGCCTCGGCGCTCGACCTCAATGTCGGTCTCACGGCGACCACCGCCGACCCGGCCCCGGACCCGACCGGCATCCCGACGGACCCGGCCCCGACGGACCCGGCGCCGACGGACCCGGCCCCGACGGATCCGGCGCCGACCGAGCCGGCGCCCACCGAGCCGGCGCCCACGGAGACCGAGCCCACCGAGCCGGCCCCGACCGCGACCGAGCCGACCGAGGACCCGGACCCGACCGAGGAACCCGGCACCGGCAGCAGCTCCGCCCCGGCGGAGAACGGCACGGGCGGCACCGGTGGCGGCGGCAACGACGCCGACCCCAACGGTGGATCCAGCGCTCAGGAGGAGGGCTCCTCCGCCCTCACCGACACCGGTTCGGACACCCAGGCCCAGGGCAAGGACGGAGCGCTGGCCGAGACGGGGGCCGGTCAGATCACGTTCCTGCTCATCGGTGCCGCCACGATGATCGCCGGTGGTATCGGCTTCCGTCTGATGCCGCGTCTCGCCGGCGGCCGCGACGGTGCCGCCGCCTGACACGCGCCCGTGCGACGAAGGACCCGGAGCAGCTCGCTCCGGGCCCTTCCCGTGTCAGGTGTGACCGGCGGCCGTGCCGGACCGTCCCGGTGGCTCTCACACCGTCTGGTGGGCCACCAGCGCCAGTGCCGCGATCAGCACCGCGAGCAGGGCGATCAGTGCCATGGGGTTGAGTCCCGCGAAGGGGCTCTCCTGCTGGAGCCGCTCCCGGTTCGCGCGGCAGACGCGGCAGCGGCCCTCGCTGACGGGTGCCGCGCAGTTAGCGCATACCAGTCGGTCGTACGTCATGCGCCGGCCCTCCTTGCCACGTCTCCGCGTACGCAGCGATCTCGCGTACACATCGCTCCCTTAACGCTGCGGCGAACGCAACCGTTCCCCTACCACTGTGCCAGGTTCCGCGGAATTCGGCGCGGCCCCCCTTGTCCTGCCCTTGTCCTGCCCCGTCCGGAGTACTCTCAGCCCGTCCGGCCGGGTGCGAATCGCGCCTCGGATCCGTGACAAATCGTGCAAGCCGTGCCCAACCCCGTACGCCGACTGCGCTCGTCCACCCGGTTCGCGTATGGTCACGCACACCTACCCCCGGCGACCCGTGGTGCACCTGTGATCCGATTCGACAATGTCTCCAAGGTCTACCCCAAGCAGACCCGCCCCGCTCTCAGGGATGTCTCCCTGGAGATCGAGCGCGGAGAATTCGTGTTCCTCGTGGGCTCCTCCGGCTCCGGAAAGTCCACCTTCCTGCGGCTGATCCTCCGCGAGGAGCAAACCAGCCAAGGCCAGGTGCACGTCCTGGGCAAGGACCTCGCGCGCCTCTCCAACTGGAAGGTGCCGCAGATGCGCCGCCAGCTGGGGACCGTGTTCCAGGACTTCCGCCTCCTGCCCAACAAGACGGTCGCCGAGAACGTGGCCTTCGCCCAGGAGGTCATCGGCAAGTCCCGCGGCGAGATCCGCAAGTCCGTGCCCCAGGTGCTCGACCTCGTCGGCCTGGGCGGCAAGGAGGACCGGATGCCCGGCGAGCTGTCCGGTGGTGAGCAGCAGCGTGTGGCCATCGCGAGAGCCTTCGTGAACCGGCCCAAGCTCCTCATCGCGGACGAGCCGACCGGAAACCTGGACCCGCAGACCTCCGTGGGCATCATGAAACTGCTCGACCGGATCAACCGGACGGGCACCACGGTCCTGATGGCGACGCACGACCAGAACATCGTGGACCAGATGCGCAAGCGCGTCATCGAGCTGGAGCAGGGCCGTCTCGTCCGCGACCAGGCGCGCGGCGTCTACGGCTACCAGCACTGATCATCGTCCACGGAAAGGTCTGAGGAAGACGCCATGCGCGCGCAGTTCGTTCTGTCGGAGATCGGTGTCGGTCTCCGCCGCAACCTGACCATGACCTTCGCGGTCGTCGTCTCGGTCGCCCTCTCGCTCGCCCTGTTCGGCGGCTCGCTCCTGATGAGCGACCAGGTGAACACCATGAAGGGCTACTGGTACGACAAGGTCAACGTCTCGATCTTCCTCTGCAACAAGAGCGACGCCGAGTCCGACCCGCACTGCGCCAGGGGCGCGGTGACCAGTGACCAGAAGAAGCAGATCGTCGCCGACCTGGGCAAGATGTCCACGGTCGTCCAGAAGGTCACCTACGAGTCCTCGGACCAGGCGTACAAGCACTACAAGGAGCAGTTCGGCGACTCCCCGCTGGCCAGCTCCCTCACGCCGGACCAGATGCAGGAGTCGTACCGGATCAAGCTGAAGGACCCGGAGAAGTACCAGGTCATCGCGACCGCCTTCGACGGCCGGGACGGCGTGCAGTCCGTCCAGGACCAGAAGGGCATCCTGGACAACCTGTTCGGGCTGCTCAACGGCATGAACTGGGCCGCGCGCGCGGTGATGGCGATGATGCTCGTCGTCGCCCTGATGCTGATCGTCAACACGGTGCGCGTCTCGGCGTTCAGCCGGCGGCGCGAGACCGGCATCATGCGGCTCGTCGGCGCCTCCGGCTTCTACATCCAGGCGCCGTTCATCGCGGAGGCCGCGGTCGCCGGACTCATCGGCGGCGGTGTCGCCTGCGGATTCCTGCTGATCGCCCGGTACTTCATCATCGACCACGGTCTGGCGCTGTCCGAGAAGCTCAACCTGATCAACTTCATCGGCTGGGACGCCGTGTTGACCAAGCTCCCGCTCATCCTCGCGACGAGCCTGCTGATGCCCGCGCTGGCCGCATTCTTCGCATTGCGCAAGTACCTGAAGGTGTGACGCATCCCAAGAGGGCCGTACCGTCAACCGGCGGTGCGGCCCTTCGCGTTGTCCTAGACTCACCGGCATGTCAGGCCGTGACCTGTTCTGTGAGCCCCGCCGCATCCGCCGCGGGGCGGCCCTGACATTGGTGTTCGCGAGTGTCCTCGTCGCCGGCGCGGCCACCGGATCGTTCTCCGACCCCGCCCGGAAGACCACTGACCCGACGGCCGGTTCGGCCTCGGCTCGCCGTCACGACGAGGTCACCCAGGCCGCCGCCGAGGCGATGGCCGACGGCAAATCCCCCATGGAGGCCGCCGAACGGGCCGTCAGCCGCAGCGGGGACCGCTGGGGCGCCGTCTACTCCCAGGGCGAGTACGAGGAGTTCGAGGAGGCCCTGGACGGCCAGTACACCGGCGTCGGCCTGTGGGCCCGCCGCGAGAGCGACGGACGGATCGAGGTCACCCGCGTCAGCGCCGGCTCACCCGCCGCCGCCGCGGGCATCCGCAAGGGCGACCTGCTGCGCACCGTCGACGGCGCGAGGGTGGACGGCCGGCCGGTCACCGAGGTGGTCTCGTTACTGCGCGGCGACGCCGACGCGGCGACCGCCGGCACGAAGGTCTCCCTCGGTCTGGAGCGCGGCGCGCAGTCGTGGAGCCGGACCCTGCGCCGCGCCAGGCTCTCCACGGACTCCGTGACCGTCAGCAGCCTTCCCGGCCGGGTCACCCTGATCAAGGTCGACGCCTTCACCAAGGGCGTGGGCGACGCCGTACGGACCGCCGTCGGCAGGGCGCCGGCCCGGGCCGGGATCGTCCTCGACCTGCGCGGCAACTCCGGCGGCCTGGTCGCCGAGGCCGTCACCACCGCCTCGGCCTTCCTCGACGGCGGCCTCGTCGCCACGTACGACGTGAACGGCGCCCAGCGCGCCCTGCACGCGGACGCCGGCGGCGACACCGCCAGACCCCTGGTCACGCTCGTGGACGGCGGCACGATGAGCGCGGCCGAGCTGCTCACCGGGGCCCTCCAGGACCGTGGGCGCGCGGTCGTCGTGGGTTCCAGGACCTTCGGCAAGGGCTCGGTGCAGATGCCGAGCCGGCTGCCCGACGGCTCCGTCGCCGAGCTGACCGTCGGCCACTACCGCACCCCCGCGGGCCGCTCCGTCGACGGCCGGGGCATCACCCCCGACCTGGAAGCGGACAGGGAGCCGCTGGAGCGGGCCGAGACCGTGCTGAGCGGTCTCGGGGACCTTCCCTGACCCGCGGACCGCGGACCCGGTAATCGGCTTTCCCCCGAGCCCCCCTGTAGTGCGAAAATGGCCAGCACTATGAGCAAGGGAATGTACGTACCGAAGGAGTCCCAGCCCAAGCAGGGCGGCCAGGCCTCCGGCAAGGTCAAGGACGGCAAGCGCAAGATCGTCGCGCAGAACAAGAAGGCGCGGCACGACTACGCGATCGTCGACACCTACGAGGCCGGGCTCGTCCTGACCGGCACCGAGGTCAAGTCGCTGCGCCAGGGCCGCGCCTCGCTGACCGACGGCTTCGTCCAGATCGACGGGAACGAGGCGTGGCTGCACAACGCCCACATCCCGGAGTACAGCCAGGGCACCTGGACCAACCACACCGTGCGCCGCAAGCGCAAGCTCCTCCTGCACCGCGAGGAGATCGACAAGCTGGAGGCGAAGACCCAGGAGACGGGTCACACGATCGTCCCGCTCGCCCTGTACTTCAAGGACGGCCGGGCGAAGGCGGAGATCGCGCTCGCCCGGGGCAAGAAGGAGTACGACAAGCGGCAGACCCTGCGCGAGAAGCAGGACCGGCGCGAGTCGGACCGCGCGATCGCGTCGGCCAAGCGGAAGCAGCGCGGCGAGTAGGGCGCCGGGCGGCCCGGTGAGCGACGCCCGGGAAGGCCGGGCGGCGCGGCGGGCGGGCCCCCGCGGAATAGGCTGGCACCGTCGTGTGTTGGTCACGTAGGATGGCAACGCACCTCACAGCGGGTGCGGGGTTCCTCCTCGGAGGGGCCGAGCTTTGAAAAATCAACATGGGGATGATCGGTTTCGACAGCGGCTGTTGAAGCAGGGGAAGCGTGTCGAGGAAGCGGCAATGATCTCGTAAACCATATGTCGCAAAAAATAATCGCCAATTCTAAGAGCGATTCCCAGTCCTTCGCCCTCGCTGCCTAATAAGCAGTGAGTGAGGGACCCTAAAGGGTGTCAGCCCGGGAGTGTTCCCGGCCCGGATCCTGGCATAATCTAGGGGACTAAACCACTGAGCCCGGTCACGGGGTTCGGTGGGAAATCAAACAGTGACTGAGCCCGTCGGCGACTTGTTCGCGTGATTGCCGGGGCTGAGAAAATCGCAGCGAACTGCACACGGAGAAGCCCTGATTTTGCACCGTTGGACGCGGGTTCGATTCCCGCCATCTCCACTCATCCCATGTTTTAACTGAATATCACGACGAAGGCCCCGCTGCTCCGGCAGCGGGGCCTTCGTCGTGTTGTCAGGAAGTCAGCGTGCGCGGTGCCGTGCTCGCGCGTTCCGTCAGCCGGGGAGTCAGCAGGGTCGCCTCCGCGACCGGCGTGCCCGCCAGTTTCCGCATCAGCAACTCGACCGCCCGCGCGCCCACTTCGGCGGACGGCAGGGCGATCGAGGTGACCGGGACGCGCAGACTCCCGGCGAGCTCGTCCGGACAGATCGCGGTGACGGACAGATCGGCCGGAACCCGCAGACCGAGCTGTTCGAAGGCCTCGATCAACGGTTCCAGGACCGGCTCGTTGTGCACGACGACACCGGTCAACGCGGGCTGCTCGCGGAGGAGTTGCTCGGCCACCCGGCGCGCGGCGGCGGGCGAGGCCTCACAGGGGTGGACGGACGAGGCCAGGCCGTTCCGGTCGGCGGCGGCCGTGAACCCCTGCACCACCCGCTGCGCGAACGCCGTGCCCCGCACGTACACCTCCGGTGGCGAGCCGACCAGCGCGACGACCCGGTGTCCGAGCCCCGCGAGCCGCTCCACGCACAGCTCACCGGCCGCCTTGAAGTCCAGGTCGATGCAGGTGAGCCCGTCGGGGGTGGCCGGGAAGCCGATGAGCACCGACGGCCGGTCCAGCGCGCGCAACGACGGCAGCCGGGGATCGTGGAGCTGGACGTCCATCACGACCAGCGCGTCCACCAGCGCGGTGTCCGCGACCCGGCGCAGTCCCTCCTCGCCCTCCTCCTGGGTGAGCAGCAGGACGTCGTGGTCGTGCAGCCGGGCCGCCGTCACCACCGACACCGCGAACTGCATCACCACCGGCACATGGATGCCCGTCCGCAGCGGCACGACCAGCGCCAGGACGTTCGACCGGCTGCTGGCCAGCGCCCTGGCCCCCGCGTGCGGGCGGTAGCCCAGCCGGCGGATGCTCTCCTCGACGCGCTGCCGGGTCGCCTCGGAGATCGGCCGCTTGCCGCTGAGGGCGTAGGAGACGGTGCTCGGGGACACCCCGGCGTGCCGCGCCACATCGGTGATCTTGACCATCACTCGGACTCCAGCTCGACGGAGAGGAAGCCCGTCCCGGCGCGGGCCCGGACCTCGCGTCCGTCCGCGGCCAGCCCCCAGGGCGCGGACGGGTCGCTGCAGGACGCGCGCAGGGTGTTCCCCTCGCGCACGACGGTGAAGGTGACCGGGCCGACCGGCACCGTCACCCGCGCCCCCCGCTTCAGGCCGTACGCGCGCAGGGTGACCCCGTCGGCGTGGTCGTACTCGGGGCGGTCGTCCACCGCGCCGACCGGGATCACCGCGCCCGGCCGCACCAGCAGCGGCACGCTTGTGAACCCGTGCCGCTCGCGCACCCAGCGCGGTCCGGTCACCGGCGGCCCGCCGAGGTAGGCGGTCCACGTGCCCTCGGGAACGTAGTACGAGACGTCCCCCTCGTCGCTGAAGACGGGCGCGACCAGCAGGTCCGGGCCCAGCATGTACTGCCGTTCCAGATGCGCGCACCCCGGATCGTCCGGGAACTCCAGGACCATCGCGCGCATCATCGGCACCCCTTCCGCGTGGGCGGTGCGGGCGGCCTCGTACAGATACGGCATGAGGCGGAGCTTGAGCCGGGTGAACAGCCGCAGGACGTCCACGGCCTCCTCGTCGAACAGCCAGGGCACGCGGTACGAGGACGAGCCGTGCAGCCGGCTGTGCGAGGACAGCAGACCGAAGGCGATCCACCGCTTGAACAGGGCGGGCGTCGGTGTCCCCTCGAAGCCGCCGATGTCGTGGCTCCAGAACCCGAACCCCGACAGGCCGAGACTGAGCCCGCCGCGCAGCGACTCGGCCATCGAGGCGTACGTCGCCTCGCAGTCGCCGCCCCAGTGCACCGGGAACCGCTGGCTCCCCGCGGTCGCGGAACGGGCGAAGACGACGGCCTCCTGCTCCCCCCGGTGTTTGCGGAGCACCTCGAACACGGTCTGGTTGTAGAGGTACGTGTAGTAGTTGTGCATCCGCTCCGGGTCGGCGCCGTCGGCGTAGGCCACGTCCACCGGTACCCGCTCGCCGAAGTCCGTCTTGAAGCAGTCGACGCCCTGCTCCAGCAGCGCCTCCAGCTTCGCGGCGTACCAGTCCCGGGCCGCCGGGCTGGTGAAGTCGACCAGCGCCATGCCCGGCTGCCACAGATCCCACTGCCACACGCTGCCGTCGGGCCGCCGCAGCAGATGCCCGAGAGCCCGCCCCTCCGCGAACAGCGGTGAGCGCTGCGCGATGTAGGGGTTGATCCAGACGCAGATCCGCAGCCCCTTGTCCTTCAGCCGCGTCAGCATCCCCTCCGGGTCGGGGAACACCCGCGGGTCCCACCGGAAGTCGCACCAGTTGAACTCGCGCATCCAGAAACAGTCGAAGTGGAAGACGGACAGCGGCAGTTCGCGCTCCCGCATGCCGTCGATGAAGGAGGTGACGGTGTCCTCGTCGTAGGAGGTGGTGAACGACGTCGACAGCCACAGGCCGAAGGACCACGCGGGCGGCAGGGCCGGTCGCCCGGTGAGCGCCGTGTACGTGCGCAGGATGTCCTTCGGGGTCGGGCCGTGGATGACGTAGTACGTCAACTGCTGGGCCTCGGCGCTGAACTGGACCCGCGAGACCGCCTCCGAGCCGACCTCGAAGGAGACCCGGCCCGGATGGTCGACGAAGACGCCGTAACCCGCGTCCGTCAGATAGAACGGCACGTTCTTGTAGGCCTGTTCGGTGGCGGTGCCGCCGTCCGCGTTCCACATGTCCACGACCTGGCCGTTCTTGACGAGCGGCCCGAACCGCTCGCCGAGGCCGTAGACCTGGGTGCCGACACCGAGGTCCAGCTGCTCGCGCAGATAGTGGGCGCCGGTCGTGTCCCGCATGATGCCCATGCCCTTGGGGCCGCTGCTGGTGAGGACGCGGCCGTGCGCGAGGAAGTCGATGTGCCAGGGGGTGGTGCGGGCGATCCGGACGGACAGGGCGCCCGAGGTCAGGGTCGCGTGGCTGTCGTCGTACTCCGTGTGCGGCGTGAACCCGGTTCCGTGCAGCTCGAACCGGGGGCCCCGGGGCTCCTCGCCCTGGAAGTGGGTGAACGTGACGCCGATGACGTCGGGCCTCGGCGCGTGGGCGCTGATCGTCACGACCGGTCCCTTCAGCAGGTCACCGCGGTGCCGTATGGGCTGCGTCGGCGCGTGGATCTCCAGGCCGCCCGGGCCCGAGGTCACATCGAGGACCTCGACCGGGTGGGCCGCGGTGACGCCCTCGCGCAGCAGCCAGTAGCCGTCCGTGAACTTCAATGTCCTACCCCTTACTTCACTGCGCCGACGGCGATGCCGCGGGTGAGGGTCCGCTGGAAGACGAGGAAGAAGACGATGGCGGGCAGCACGCCCAGCAGGGCCGCCGCGTTCGTCATCGTGGCGTCCATCAGACGCTGGCCCTGGAGGACGCCGAGGGCCACCGACACGGTCTGGTTGTCGTTGGAGATCAGCATGACCAGCGGCAGCAGGAACTCGTTCCACGTCCAGACGAAGAAGAAGACGAGCAGCACACCGATCGTGGGACGGCTGACCGGGACGACGATGCGCCACAGCACCTGCCACCGGTTCGCCCCGTCGATGCGCGCGGCCTCGATGATCTCGCGGGGGAACCGCCCGAGGACGGCGGAGAGGAGATAGGTGCCGAAGGCCGTCTGGATCACCGCGAACACGATGATCACGCTGAGCCTGGTGTCGTAGAGGCCGGCCTGCTTGCTCAGGTAGTAGAGCGGGTAGACCAGCGCCTCCTGCGGCAGTGTGTTGGCGAGGACGAAGAAGGCGAGCACCCAGGTGCGGCCCCTGATCCGGCCGATGCCGATGGCGTACGCGTTGAGGACCGACAGGACGGCGGCCAGGACCGCCACCGACCCGGAGATCAGGACCGAGTTGAGGAGCTTTTGCCCGAAGTCGACGCGCTGCCAGAAGTCCCTGAGACCGTCGAGGTAGAGGCCGCGCGGAAGGCCGAGGGGGCCGTGCGCGGAGTACTCGGCGGGCGACTTGACCGCGTTGAGGGCGACCACGGCGAAGGGCAGCACCATGAACAGGGCGCCGATGACGAGCGCCACGAGCACCGGGTAGCGGCGGAGGGCGGTCATGCGCGGACCCCTTCCTCGGCGTCCTCGGCGCGGGTCTGGAACCTCAGCCCGATCAGTGCCAAGGCCAGGGTGATCACGGTCAGGACGGTGGAGACGGCCGCGCCGTAGCCGACCTGGGTCTTCTCGAAGAAGGTCGTGAAGGAGAAGTACGACGGCACGTCGGTGGCTCCTCCCGGACCGCCCTTCGTCAGGACGTAGACCGCCCCGAACACCTTCAGCGCGGCGATCGTGCACCACAGCAGGACGACCGAGATCTCCGGGCGGATCTGCGGCAGCGTGATGTGCCGGAACCGCCGCCACCAGCCCGCGCCGTCCAGTTCCGCGGCCTCGTGCAGTTCCGGGTCGACGCGTTGCAGTCCCGCCATGAAGACCACGAGAGGAAAGCCGAGCTGCACCCAGACCATCACCCCCATCACGCTGTACAGCGCGAAGTCGGGGTCGCCGAGCCAGTCCTGCTGCCAGGAGCCGAGACCGACGGCCTTGAGCAGCGCGTTGAGCGAGCCGTTGTCGGGGGCGAGGATCCAGCTCCACACGATCCCGGCGACGGCGATCGGCAGGACCTGGGGGAGGTAGTAACAGGCCCGCAGCACCGCCACGATCCTGCTGCCGAAGTGCTTGCCGATGTAGTCGAACAGAGCCGCGGCCAGGACGAGTCCGATCGCCGTCGGGAGGAGGGCCATCGCCAGCACCATGAACAGGCTGTGCCGGAACGACGCCCAGAACTCGCTGTCGTCCACCAGGGCACGGTAGTTGGCGAGCCCGGTCCACGAAGGAGTCCCGACGCCCTGCCAGTCGGTGAAGCCGAGCCCGGTGTTCATCAGGAACGGCACGACGACGACGGCCGTGAAGGCCACCGCTCCGGGCAGCAGGAACAGTGCGTACGAGGCGCGCGGACGGCGCGGGTGACCGGCCTCGGCCGGCCGGCCGGTCACCCGCCCGCCGCGTTCGGCGGTCACCGTCATCGCCGGGGTGCGCCCTTGTCGTACGCCTTCTGGAGGTTGTCCAGGTAGGCGTCGGGCTCCTCGCTGCCGGTGATCAGCTTCTGCGTCTCGGAGACGAGGGTGTCGTAGAAGCCCGCCACCGGCCAGTCCGGATAGAAGGCGAGCCCGTCACGCCCCGAGAGGGTGTTGTAGTCGGCTATCAGGGTCTTGGTCCTGGCGTCGGTGATCGCGGAGGTGTCCGCGGCCACCGGGACACCGCCCTTGTTGCCCAGCAGGTTCTGGATCTTCTTCGACATGGTGATGTCGATGAAGTCGTAGGCCAGTTCCTTGTTGTCGGCGCCCTTGGGGACCACCCACAGGTTGCCGCCGGAGCCCAGGGTGAGGTTCGAGCCCGGGAACAGGCCGGAGTCCCAGTCGAATGCGGCCTCCGACTCGAAGCGGCCGTACCACCAGCTTCCGGAGAAGAGGATCGGCGACTTGCCCTGGATCCAGGACACGCCCGCGTCCTCGGCCTTCGTGCCGCTGGACTTCTTGGAGATGTACCCCTTCTTCACCCAGTCGGCGAAGGTGTCCGCCGCGTAGCTCCAGGCCGTGTCGTGGAAGTCGGTCCTGCCCTTGTACAGCTCGTAGGTGTCGACCCAGGAGCGGTCGGCCCTGGAGAGGGCGAGCTGGTAGAGGTACTGCTGGGCCATGTACTCGGCGCCCGCGTTGGCGAGGGGGGTGACGCCCTTCGCCACGAACGCGTCCATCGCGGAGACCAGTTCGCCGTACGTGGCCGGCTCCGCGATCCCGTACTTCTCGAAGAGGTCCTTGTTGTAGAAGACCATCGTGTACTCGGCGTAGTTGGGCACGCCGTACCACTTGCCCGAGCCCATGACGCCGTTCGTGTCGTACTGGCTCGTGGTCCTCACACCGGCGCTGAGCTTCTTGTCCCAGCCGCGCCGGCCGGCCTCGGCCGTCAGGTCGGTCAGCAGCCCCTGCTTGGACAGGAGTCCGGCGGTCGCGTTGCCCTTGTTGTACTCCATGAGGTCGGGGGCGTCGTTCGAGTTGAGGACCATGGGCGCGGTCTTCTGGATCTGCTCGAAGCCCTTCTCCTCGAACTTCACCTGCACGCCCGGGTGTTGCGCTTCGAATTCCTTGATGGCCTCCTTCCAGGCCACCCCCATCGCACTGTCCGGACCCTCGTAGTGCCACAGCTTCAGTGTCTTGCCGTCCGGGGAACCGCTGTCCGAGCCGCCGCAGGACGTCGCCAGCAGGGCGCCCGCCAGGGCCACCGCCACCGCCGCCGCCCCACGCCGTCGTTTCGTCAGCATCCACTGCCTCCAGAGGAGTCGGATGGGTATCGGGCCGTCATGCGCCGTCGTCGAACCGTTTCGATGCATGACGTCGAAGCGCTTCGACGGGGGAAGGTAGGTGGCAGCCGTGAACACGTCAATGGGCTGAACCGGAATCGGGTCAGCGGTTCGACGGGCCGGACAGCGGCGGTGCCGGGTCCCGGCCCGGAGCTCAGGCGGTGTTCGCCGGGTCGAGTTCGAGGCGCAGCTCCCGGCGCCGTGCCGTACCCGTTCTCGCGGCCAGCACGGCGATCACCAGCGCGGTCGTCGCCGCCAGGACCGGGACCGTGTACGCCGCGGCCGGCGACCAGCGCTCCACCATCCATCCGCCCGCAGCGGAACCGCCGGCTATCCCGCCCAGCAGGCCGGTCACCGCGAGTGTCATGCCCTCGTTCAGCCGGCCCTCGGGTGTGCGCCGCTGGACCAGGGTCATGCCGGTGACCATGGTCGGAGCGGTCGCCATGCCGGCCACGAGCAGCGCACCCGCGAGAACCGGGAGCGAGCCGGTGAGCCGGACGGCGAGGAGCGGAAGCGTCAGCAGGACCGCCATCGCGCCGACACACGCCGCGTACCGCCGCGCGGCGAGCGTCTCGGCGTCGAACGGTTCGACGTACCCGGCAGAACCCGCCGCGCGGTCGGCGGGAGTCGCACGTCCGGGCGACGGAGCGCCCCGCCGCAGCGCGCCGAAGACCAGGCCCGCCACACACGACCCCGCCGCCTGGAGGGCGAGCACCACGCCCGCGGCCGACCGGTGCCCCCGCTCGTCCGCGAACGCGATCGTGGCCACCTCCATCGCGCCGAACACCGCTCCGGTGGCGAGGAAGGAGAGCAGCAGCGGGGGCATTCCGGGCGCGAGCACGGGCGAGCCGGACGCCGTGACCGGCCGGGGCGGCGGCTGCGTCGAACGCTGTGCCGTGAAGAGCAGAACACCCGTCATCAGCAGCGCGGACCCCACGAGCATGCCCGCCTCCGGGGCGACCGTCCCGCACAGGAAGGCCGCGAGCACCGGGCCCAGCATGAAACACAGCTCGTCCACGGCCTGCTCGAAGGAGTTCGCGGTGTGCAGCGCCGCCGCGTCCCCTTCGAGGAGATGGGCCCAGCGCGCGCGGGACATCCCGCCCGTGTTGGGGGTCGTGGCGGTGGCGGCGTACGCGGCGAACAGGGTCCAGCCGGGCGCGCCGAAGCGCACGCACGCCACCAGCCCCGTCGCGCCGAGCAGCGCGAAGGCCGTGGCGGGCACGGCCACCCGGGCCTGTCCGTGGCGGTCGACGAGCCGCGCGGTCCAGGGGGCGACCAAGGCCGTCGTGGCGAGACCCGTCGCCGTGACGGCACCGGCGAGCGCGTACGAACCACGCGCCCCGGCGATCATGATGACCGCGCTCACGCTGAACATGCCCATGGGCAGCCGGGCGACGAGGTTGCCGAGGGTGAAGGCGCGGGTGCCGGGCAGCGCGAAGAGACGGCGGTACGGGGTGAGCGGTGACATGGGTGAACCGTCGCCCGGCGCGGCGCCGGCGGTCCAACACCTGCTCCGTCGCGATTGACGCACGTGCGTTGTAGGTTCACGTGATGCCTGGTCAACGCCCCCTTCCCGATCACCGGCCCTTTCCCGGTCATCTGGACCCCCGTCTGCTGCGCGCCTTCCTCGCCGTCGCCGAGGAACTGCACTTCACCCGCGCCGCCGCCCGCCTGTACGTCGCCCAGCAGTCCCTGAGCCGTGACATCCGCCGGCTGGAGCGGGAGCTCGGGGCGGAGCTGTTCGTGCGGACGACCCGGCAGGTGACGCCGACGCTGGACGCCGAGCGGCTGCTGCCGTACGCGCGCCGCGTGCTGGAGGCGCACGACGCGCTGCTGGACGCCTTCGCGCGGCCCGGCGGCGAGGAGCGACCGCTGCTCGTCGACGTCAACACCCCCGGCCTGGTCTCCAGCCGCATCCTCGACCGGGCCCGTGAACTCGCCCCCGGCAGCGAGCTGATGGCGCGTTACGAGACCGGGCTCACCGGTGCGGCGGCGGACCTGCTCGCCGGACGTCTGGACGTGTCGTTCGGCCGGTTCGCGGGACTCGACCCGGCCGTGCGGGCCCGGCTGGAGCAGCGGCTCGTGCGCTACGAGCCGATGGCCGTCGTCCTGCCCGAGGACCATCACCTCGCTGCCCTGGACGCGGTGCCGCTGGCCGCGCTCGCGGGCGAGACGGTGTACGCGGGGGCGGGCAACCCCCGGACGCTGGAGTGGACCGATCTGGCACGTCACCTGTTCGAGGGACGGGGTATCCGACTGGCGTCACCTGCACCGGTGGCGGTGGGACCCGAGGAATTCCGGCGGATCATGGCGAAGTGGCGGACTCCGGTCCTGGCCGTGGTGGAGTTTCCGGCCATGCCCGGTTCGGTGTCGAGACCCCTCATCGACCCCGTTCCCCTCTCACCAGTGTCACTGGTGTGGCGCAAGGGACTCGTTCATCCGGGAATTGATGCGCTAATACGAGCTGCTATCGAACTCGCAAGCGACGAAAAGTGGCTCCTGAGTCCCCGGAGAGGGTGGATTCCAGCCACCGACGCCCTCATTTTCATGAAACGCGGATGAGGCGTCAGCGCACGAGTCCCGCCGCCGCTACATTTTTCTTCCGGGCGCGGTGTGATATTGGGGGGCGCTCAGACCGGGTGGGGGCCCGGTCCTGACGGCATAGAGACTATTTGCCCGGAGTCGTCGCGCACCCGTGAACAGTCCCGTGGGGGGAAGCACGTGCGCGTAGAGAACTGGCGGAAAGACGCCCAACCGGCTGATCCGGAAAGCGGTCGGCGGGACGGACGCGGAGTCGATCCGTCACCTGGGAAAGACGCCGGGAAACCGATCTCCCGGCCGAAGGCCGGCAGAACGGTTTCGTGGCCGGATATGGGAGTTGGCATCAGTCCTGAGCGTGGGGGACGCGCCGAGCGAGCAGCCGGCGGACGTCCCGAGCGAACCCCGGAGCCGGAGACCGAACTGCTCGTCGGTCGCGTGACGGATACGGACGTGCTCTCCGGCCGGCGTCCCGAGCCCGCCTCGGCGTCCGGGCGGAAACCAGGGGCGTGGCCCGCCTCCGCGGGCACGGTGACGGCGGCAACGTCGTCCCTCACCCGTACGGCCCCGATACCACCCCTCTTCAACGACGGACCGGTCTTCGACGACGGTCCGGCGACCGAGCTGCTCCCCGGAGCGGCGCCGGACCCCGGCCGCCCTCTGCCCGCTTCCTGGGAGAACTCCGGCGAACCGTCGGACGGCCACGACCGGCACGAGATCACCATCCAGCTCGACAGCGCGAGCAGGGCGGACGACGTGCCGGGCAAGGACGCCCCGGCGACCGCCGACGTCTCCGACGGCCCCGTCTTCGTCGACGAGTCCGGCCGCCGCAGCCGCCGCTTCCGCCGCCTCGGCATGCTCGTCGCCGCGGCCTGCGCGGTCTACGCCGTCGTGATCGTCGCCACGCTCCTGTCGGGCAACTCGAACGCACCCTGGCTCCCGGTTCCGGGCCAGGAGGAGGACACCCCCGCCGGCCAGGTCGAGACCTCACCGCTGCCCGCGCAGTCGGTGAAACCCTCCGGCACGGGCGCCGCCACCGCGCCCGGAGCGGTGGCCAAGGCCACCGACGGAACGACGCCCTCACCCGGCTCGACCGCCACGGCCGGCGCCTCCGCCGAGGCCACCGCCACCGGCGCCTCCGGCGACCCCGAGCCCAGCACGTCGCCGACCAAGAAGCCGAATCCGGGTGTCACCACCAAGAACCCGGACCCCGACCCCGAACCGACCTCCTCCGCGGACGGCCAGCCCACGGCCTCCGCCCCGGCGACCACTCCCGGCAGCACGGCCGCTCCCACGGAGAGCACGGGTACCACAGGCTCCACCGGAGCGGGGACCGGCACCGAATGAGCGGCCTTCGCCGGCGCGCGCCCGCCGGGCGGAAACACGCTTCCGCCACCGCGCCCGGCGCGGTGGCGGCGCTCGTAGAGGACCCGTCCGCGGCGTCCGGGCGGCCGAGCCGCCCCCTCGGTTCCCCGTACTCCCTCTCCCCTTCGTTCCCGGAGACCCTCCTCTGATGTCCCGCACCAGCCGCCACGGCCCCGCGCCCAGCACGCCGCGTCATGGCCCCGGCACCGCCCCGCGCCATGACCGCGGCGCCCGGCGCCGCCGTCTTCCCCTGCGCTTCCTGCTGCCTCTCGTCATCCTGCTCGCGATGATGGGCATGCTGATGCTGCGCGGCTACGTGCACAGCGAGATCCTCGCGGACCACCGCGTCCGGCCCGAGGCGGCCACGGACAAGGTGCCGCAGAAGATCCTCGACGGCGGTCCCGTCATCGACACCCGCGGCGGACGCACGACCAGCCTCGGCGTCCCGGACCACCGTCTCGTCCTCACCTTCGACGACGGCCCGGACCCGGCCTGGACCCCCAAGGTCCTGGACGTCCTCAAGGCGAACCACGCCCACGCGGTCTTCTTCGTCACCGGCACCATGGCCTCGCGCCACCCGGAGCTCATCGAGCGGATGGTGGGGGAGGGCCACGAGGTCGGCCTGCACACCTTCAGCCACCCCGACCTGTCGTACCAGTCCAAGAGCCGTATCGACTGGGAACTGTCGCAGAACCAGCTGGCACTGGAAGGCGCGGCGGGCATCCGCAGCTCCCTGTTCCGCCCGCCGTACTCCTCGTTCGCCGACGCCATGGACGACAGGTCCTGGCCGGTGACGCAGTACGTCGGAACCCGCGGCTACATCACCGTCGTCAACAACACCGACAGCGAGGACTGGCAGAAGCCGGGCGTCGACGAGATCATCCGGCGGGCCACGCCCAAGGGCGGCAAGGGCGCCATCGTCCTCATGCACGACTCGGGCGGCGACCGCCATCAGACCGTGCAGGCGCTGGCCGAGTTCCTGCCCCGGCTCCAGCGGCAGGGCTACGAGTTCCAGAACCTCACCGAGGCACTCGACGCGCCGAGCGCGAACACCCCGGTGACCGGCCTCGACCTGTGGAAGGGCAAGGCCTGGATCTTCCTGGTGCAGGCATCGGAGAAGACCACCGACATCCTGGTCGTCGGCATCGCGATCATCGGCGTGCTGGTCTTCACCCGCTTCGGGATGATGCTCCTGCTCTCCGCGCTGCACGCCCGCCGGGTCCGCCGCAAGGACTTCCGCTGGGGCGCGGCGCCGGTCACCGAACCGGTGACGGTGCTGGTCCCGGCGTACAACGAGGCCAAGTGCATCGAGAACACCGTGACCTCCCTCATGGCGAGCGAGCACCCCATCGAGATCATCGTCATCGACGACGGATCGGCCGACGGCACCGCCCGCATCGTCGAGGACATGCACGTGCCGAACGTACGCGTCGTACGCCAGGCCAACGCCGGCAAGCCCGCGGCCCTCAACCGGGGTCTGGCGAACGCCGGCCACGACATCGTCGTGATGATGGACGGCGACACGGTCTTCGAGCCGGCGACCGTCCGCGAACTCGTCCAGCCCTTCGCCGACCCCAAGGTCGGCGCGGTCGCGGGCAACGCCAAGGTCGGCAACCGGGACTCCCTCATCGGCGCCTGGCAGCACATCGAGTACGTGATGGGCTTCAACCTCGACCGCCGCATGTACGACCTGCTGCGCTGCATGCCGACCATCCCCGGCGCGGTCGGAGCCTTCCGCCGTACCGCGCTGGAGCGCGTCGGCGGCATGAGCGACGACACGCTCGCCGAGGACACCGACATCACGATGGCCCTGCACCGCGACGGCTGGCGGGTCGTCTACGCGGAGAACGCGCGCGCCTGGACCGAGGCCCCGGAGTCCGTCCAGCAGCTGTGGTCCCAGCGCTACCGCTGGTGCTACGGCACCATGCAGGCGATCTGGAAGCACCGCCGCGCCCTGGTCGAACGGGGCCCGTCGGGCCGCTTCGGCCGGGTCGGCCTGCCCCTGGTCTCCCTCTTCATGGTCCTGGCCCCGCTCCTCGCGCCCCTGATCGACGTCTTCCTGCTGTACGGCGTCGTCTTCGGCCCGACCCAGAAGACGATCGTCGCCTGGCTCGGCGTCCTCACCATCCAGGCGGTGTGCGCGGCGTACGCGTTCCGCCTGGACAAGGAACGCATGACCCATCTGATCTCGCTGCCCCTTCAGCAGGTCCTCTACCGGCAGCTGATGTACGTCGTCCTGCTGCAGTCCTGGATCACCGCCCTCACCGGCGGCCGGCTGCGCTGGCAGAAGCTGCGCCGCACCGGCGTCGTGGGGGCGGCACCGGGATCCGTCCCGCAGCAGCGGGCGTCGGACAGCGGGAACGAACGGAGGCCGGTCGGATGACCACGCACGAGTACCCGGTGGGGGCGACCCCGCCGCTGGGCACGCCGAAGCCGGCGGTCCCGCGTCCGCGTACGTACCCGGGAGCGCCCACGGACGACTGGCTCCGCCCGCAGCCGCAGACGGGTTCGGACCCGGTCCCGCCGCCCGGGACGGGACCGCTGTCCGACCCGGGACAGCTCTCCGAGACGAGCCCGCTTTCCGGAACAAGGCCGCTTCCCGAGACCGCCGAAGGGGCGGATCCGGGGCAGAAGCCGGCTCCGAGCCGCCCCGGCCGCGACCGCTATCTGGACCTGCTCCGCTCCATGGCGCTGGTCCGCGTCGTCGTGTACCACCTGATGGGCTGGGGCTGGCTGACGGTCGTCTTCCCCTCCATGGGCGTGATGTTCGCGCTGGCCGGCTCCCTGATGGCCCGCTCGCTGAGCAGGCCGCCGCTGGGCGTGATCAGGGGCCGCGTACGGCGTCTGCTGCCCCCGCTCTGGGCCTTCAGCGCGGTGGCGCTGGCCATGATGTTCGCGGGCGGCTGGAACCCCTGGCACGACCCCGACCACGGCGGCACATGGGGCCTGGTCGACCTGCTCAACTACATCGTCCCGGTCGGCGCCCCGCCGTTCCCCTGGAGCATCGGCTCCAAGTCGGGCCTGCTGGAGGACAGTTGGGCGGTCCAGAGCGCGGGTGTGCTCTGGTACCTGCGCGCGTACCTGTGGTTCGTGGTCGCGTCCCCGCTCATGCTGTGGGCGTTCCGCCGTGCTCCGTGGGTGACCGCGTCGGCTCCCCTCGCCCTGACGGCGGTGGTCGGCACCGGGCTGGTCACCATCCCCGGTGAGACCGGCAACGCCGTCACCGACTTCGCCGTCTACGGCGGCTGCTGGATCCTCGGCTTCGCCCACCACGAGGGCGTGCTCGTGAAGGTCCCGCGCTACATCGCCATCTCGTGCTCGGCCCTGATGATGGCCTTCGGTTTGTGGTGGGCCTCGGGTCATCTGGGCCCCGACGGCTGGGACTTGAACGACATCCCGCTGGCCGACGCGCTGTGGTCCTTCGGCTTCGTGGTGATCCTGCTCCAGTACAGCCCGTCCTGGCAGGAACTGCCGGGCCGCCTCGCCCGGTGGGACAAGCTGGTGACGCTGTCCAACAACCGCGCGGTCACGATCTACCTGTGGCACAACATGCTCATCATGGCCACGGTCCCGATCCTCGACCAGCTCTACGACCTCCCCTTCATGGAGAACGCAGGGGCGACGGCGGCCCTCGACGCCACCTACACCCTGTGGATGCTCGTCCTGGTGTGGCCGCTGATAGGCCTGACCATCGTGGCCTTCGGCTGGATCGAGGACATCGCGGCCAAACGAAGCCCGCGCCTCTGGCCGAACGGAGCAAAGGTCCGCAAGTCCAAGATCCGCAAGTCCAAGGTTCGCAATTCCAAGGTCCGTAAGTCCACGGTCCGTTCGACGGCCCGGGGGCGCCGGACCAAGGCTTAGCGGCGGCTTCTGGGAGGGCGCCGGGGGCAGAGGCCTGGCGGCGGCTGCACGACCGGGGTGCCCCGGCGGGCCGGCGATTCACCGCGCCGATGTGCCACACCGATTCACCGCACCGATTTGCCGGGGCACCCCCATCCCGTTCATCCCGCGATGTCACTCAATCGAAGGTTTCCGGGTGGCCGTTTGGTCACGCTATGGGCCTCTATATCCACCTGTTCGGCGCCCTACGTCCTCGTGCCGCCGCGTGGGCCCCGCTAGCGTGACGTGCCGCTGCCTCCCCCACGCCGCCAGGAGCCTCCGTGACCAGCTGCCCCCGCCTGTTCCCCACGGCCGCCGCCGGAGCGACAGCCGCACTGCTCGTCCTGACCGCCTGCGGCGGGGGCGGCGACGAGCCGAAGGGGCATGGCGAGATCGCGGGGGCGGGGGGTGAGGGGTCGGTTTCGGCGGGCGGGAGTGCGATGCCATCGGCGGGGCGACCGGAGATCGAGTTGCCGTCGGATCTCACTTACACGTTCGAGTGGCCCAAGACAGGCGACAAGGACACGGATGCGGTGCTCGGGGACACAGAGCAGTCCATCAAGGCCGTCGACCTGGCCATCGTCAACCAAGACGCCCTCGACAAGGCATACCTCTTCTACTACGAGGGCGAAGCCGCCGCGGAGACCCAGAAGTTCGTCGAGGCATACGTCAACGCCAAGGCTCGTACAACGGGTGTGTACCGCTACTACGCCCCAGCGGTGAAGGTGAACGGCGCCGACAGCGCGTCGCTCGTCTACTGCGAGGACCAGAGCAAGGCGTACGACATGTACCTGAAGCCGAAAAGAATCGACAAAACAGCCGTCACGAAGAACAGCTACGTTCTGTACAACACCCAGTTGCACAAGAATGGCAAGGGCGTCTGGGTCATCGAGAAGCTCCTTTCCCGGAGGGGAAGCACAAAGTGCCAGCCCTGAGCACCGGTTGGGGAGGTGTGATCTCCGCAGCGATGATCGGTTCCCTCTGTCTGAGCGCAGCGCCCGCACTGGCCGACAACGAGATCGGCGGAGGCGCTCAGACGTCCCCTCCCAGTGTGAGGGCTTCTGGGAACGCGGATGGTAAGGGCCTCCTCTTTGCCGCGGCGGGGGCTGTTGTGTTCGACCGGTCGGGGAACGGGGCGGGGGACTCTGTCGGCCCGGTGACCCCTTCGTCGGGCAATTGGACTCCGCCCGCCTGCTATTACGCCCCGAAGTACACCCCGGCTCAGATGCGGAAGTACAAGGAGTCGATCTGGGCGGTCGAATCGACGGGGTATCAGTGGGACGCGAAACAGCGCGACACCTACGTGAACGGGCATCCCTACAAGGACTTCAACAAGGCCAAGGCCGACCAGGGCTACTGGTGGGACTCGTACGTCACCGAAGGACGCGAGGGCGACCCCATCGCCTCCACATGCACGGAGGACGCCTTCTGGGTGGACAAGGGCGCGTCCCCGCCGGCGGACATTCCGGAGGCGATCACGCCGGAGATGCTGGCGCGGCTCGCCTACGCGGAGATGCGCGTGCCGTCGACGAGGGTGGACCTGGCTCCGGCGGGGACGACGAAGGTGAATCTGCCGACGTGGGCGTGGCTGGACACGGCGGAGTTCGAGCCGGTGTCGGTGACCGCGTCGGTTCCCCTGCTGAACGTGACCGCCACGACGACGGCCGAGCCGGTCACCCTCAGGATCGAGCCCGGTACGGCGGACGCGCAGACGTATCCCGCCTCGGGCGTCTGCGAGATCACGGGCGATCACATCGGCGAGGCGTACGTCAGGGGCAAGGCCGAGGAGACCCCTCCTTGCGGGCTGCGGTACCTGCGTTCCTCGGGCGACGGCTCGTACCGGTTGCAGGCCACCCTCACCTGGCGGATCCACTGGACGGGCACCGGCATACCCGCGCCACGGAACCTGCCGGACGGCAGGTTCGGCGCCGGCCAGGAGGTCGTCGTGCAGGAGATCCAGTCCGTCAACCGCTGAGTCCGGCCCCCGGACTCCCTGAGATCCGGAACGAGCAGAGGGCATGGCGGAACGGCTTGCTGTCGACGGCGATGAGCTGTCGCACTTCATGAAGATGCTCCGGAGATCAACCGAGTCGTTGCAGGGTCTGCGCAGAGCGTTGGAGGACGCCACGGTCACCGGTCTGGGAACGGACGACCTCGACTGTGCCTGCGAGGCATTCCAGGACAACTGGAAGTACGGAGCCGACCAGATCGGTGAGCAGACCGAGGACCTGGCCGAGATCATCGGGAAGAGCAGGGACAGCTACCGCGAGGTGGACAAAGCCCTGGAGCAAGCGCTGAAGAAGGCCGGGAACGGCGGGGGCGGGGGTACGAGGTGACCTACGAGCCCGAGGACACGGGAGCGGCGATGGACCCGCGGTCCCTCGCCGACCGCGACAAGCCGCAGGGACTCAAGTCGGCCCCGCGTATCCCCAACCCCGACTACCCGCATCTCGGGTTCGATCCGGTGCCGGGCAGTACGGAGACCGTGAGCGGCCTCCGTAAGAAGCTCACGGGGTGCGCGAAGGTCCTTGATGAGACGCATGAGCTCGTCACCAAGCTGATGGACGGCAGCTATTGGAAGGGCGACGCGGCCGTCGCCTTCCGCGAGCAGCTGGACGGCGGACCGCTTCCCCTGAACCTGAAGAACGCGGCGCACTCCATCCGCAAGGCGGCCCGGCAACTCGACCGCTGGGAAGGCGAACTCGACGACTTCCAGCGGCGTGCGAAGAGACTGGAACAGGAGGCGGAGGAAGCCCAGGCCGCCGTGGACCGGGCGAAGGGTCACGCCACGAAGGCGGGTGACAGCCCCGACCTGGAGGGGAAGGGCGCCGCGCGCGACGAGGCACGGAAGGCGTTGACCAGGGCGGAATCGGCGGTGGACGACGCCGAGGACGTGCTGCGCAGAGTTCGCGGAACGGCGCGCGAACTCGCCGAGGAACACGAGCACCAGGCCCGTCTACGCGCGGGCAAGATCCGCGACGCCACGAAGAAGCTGACGCCCCATGAACCGGGCTGGTTCGACTCGGCACTGGACTGGGTCACCGAGAACTTGCCGGACATCTTGAGCACTTTGGGGGCTGTGATCGGCTTGGTCGCGTTGTTTGTGGTGTCGGGTGGCACGGTGGCAGCGGCGCTCCTGCTGGCTACTGCGGCATTGAGCGGGACGGCTTTGGCTTTGCGGGTCTTTGGCAACCCGACGTTGCGTGAGTCCCTGTGGGACGGATTTACCAAGGGTGAGTTTGACATCGACTTCTGGAGCAACATTGTCACCGTCGGTGGCGATGCCCTCGGAGTGCTTCCTGGAGTCGGAGCGGTAGGCAAGGGAGCCACAATCGCGGTTCGAGCTACAGGGGAAGCGGGCGAAGCCTTGACGCTCACCCAACGAGCGGCCCGATTCGGCACGGAAACCATGGAGCACGCCAAGTCCATCGCGGACTTGGACAACGCACTGCTCGGTTTCACGGTCCGGGGTGCTCGGGCCGCGCCTATTGCCAAGGCGGTCGAAGTCACCTCGGCCTCGATCGGTGTCGGTACGGCCGGGTTCGGCCTGGTCATGGCTGCCGTCGACGCTGACGACGATGGGCTCAAGGACGGTTCCGTGGCGAGCATTGACGGAGCCCGACTCGGCCTTGATGCCGGTGGCCTTGTCAGCCTTGCCCGTCACGTCTTCTGAGCCGGAACAGAGAGAAGAGCGCGCCCTATGGATCCAACGAACTACCGAACTGCTTGGGATCACCCGCCAACCAGGCGTGCCTGGTTTCAGCACATGATCATGATTGCGGGGCGTCTGATCGGCTGGTTCGCAGTCTGGGCTGGGAGCCTCTTCCTTATTGTGGCGTTACCACGCTGGATCGGTTGGTTGTTCCTCGTTCTTCTCGTCTATGCAACCTTCCGAGCCGTCCTCCAACTCGCCTACATCCGTCCCTCCGTCTACATCCAGCGCGTCCTCTGGCAGTACCCCTGGCAACTCCTCACCGATGTCCCCCGGGGTCGGAACCGGCATCCGATGGTTCAAGAGGACGAGATGTGGCTGGAGTTGCCCAATCCTGAGGAGCCGGGGGAGCGGATTCCTCTGTTGTTTCTTTCTGGTATGCGGACCTTCTGGTGGATGCGACGGTTCGGTACCGCCCGTACGAAACCGGAGCTGAAGGCCGAGATCGAGCCGCTCTGGTTCGCCGGTGACCCCCGCTTCATCGCCGTCATCGCGGCCTCCAGGCGGAAACGTGAGGCACCCAAGAGACTGCACCTGCTCTATCAGCGCACGGCCACGGGCCGCCGGGGCATCGAGCCGACCGACTGGAACGCGAGCCCCGCCGCCCTCGAACGGGCCCGACGTTCCGGCGCTCATGTCCCCGACGCGGTGCGCCCGCACTCGCACCCTCACTGACTCGTACCCGGCAGGATCCGATGACCACGGCCCACCGTTTCACCGTCGCCGACTCGGCCGAAGACCCCGACGCCGATATCTGGTTCGCGGAACCCGCGGGCTTCACCGCTGTGCCCCTCGACGCGTTGCTGCCCGTACCGGGCTCCCAGGCCGCGGATGATCTGCGTACCGCACTCGCGCCGATTCTCGATGCGGCTCTTGACGGGGTGGCACGGCAGCGGTTCATCGCCCAGTTCACTCAGGGACAGCAACTGCTCGGCGCTCTGACCGAGGCAGGAACCGTCCATTGCTCCATCGGACTGCACCGTGATGACGTCGATGCGGGGGCGGCGAGCTGTGGCCGGCCGCTGTTGTCGTTCTTCACCGTCTCCTGGCGGGCAACGGCGGTGTCACCGCGAGCCGTGACGGCTGCGCGTGCGGTGAGCGGGCTCGACGCGCAGGCACGCATCGAGTTCGTCGAACTCCCGTGCGGGCCGGTCACGTTCAGCGAGAAGGTTCACACTCCCGGAGTCGTGAGCGGGATCCCGCAGATGTCCTTGGTCCAGTTCCGCGCCCACCTGCCGCATCCGGACTGCGGGCGGCTGGCCGTGTTCACGCTGAGCACGGCCGCTGTCGACCGGAGCGAGCAGTACCGCGCGATCCTTCGCCGTATCGCGGCCCTGGCCTCCTTCGACAACCCGCTGCGTCCGGCCTGCCCCCGGGTGCCGTGACGGAGGCTGAGGGCTTTGCGGAGAGCAACTGGGTGAACCGCGCTTCCGGGGGCTGTCGCTGAAGCGAAGCCTCCGGACGGCCAGTTGATCATGCTATGGGCCTCTATGGTCCTCTATGGGCAGCGGCTGTTACTCGGTTGGCACCATTCGCCGTGGTGTCGTCGCACGGGCCCCCGCTAGCGTCTTGGTGTCCCTTCGCACCTCATGCCGCACAGGAGTCTGCCGTGAACCGCCGTTTCCGCCCGCTTGCCACAGTCGCTGTCGGAGCGTCAGCTGTGCTGGTTCTGACCGCCTGCGGTGGGGGTGGTGACAAGTCGAAGGCCAACGACAAGATCGCCGGCGCGGACACCGGCGACAAGGCTTCGGCCTCACCCGGCACCAGCGCACCCCAGTCGACGGGCCGACCGAAGATCGAGTTGCCTGCCGACCTTCACTACACCTTCGAGTGGCGCAAAACCGGCAACAAGGAAAAAGATGCCGTTCTGGCCGACGGTGAGCTGTTCATCAAGGCCACGGACCAGGCCATCGCCAATCAAGACCCGCTCGACCCCGCATATCGCTTCTACTCGGCGGAAGAGCTCGCGGCGGCGACGCAGAAGTATGTGCAGCGATTTGTGGACCACGAGGCTCGCACCACCGGTACCTATCGTTTCTACAGCGAGACGGTGACCCTTCTTGGTGACGGATCGGCGGCGCTTACCTACTGCGAGGACCAGGGCAAGGCGTACAACAAGTTCGTCAAGACCGGAAAGGTCGACAAGACTCCCGTCACGAAGAACAGCTACATCTTCTACAACACGACGTTGAAGCGGAATTCGGACGGCGTCTGGGTGACGCAGGACATGCTCTCGGAGAGGGGTAGCGGCAAATGCCGGCCGTGAAATGGCGCGGGGCCGTGAGCGGCTCCCCGATTGCGATACTTCTCTTGGGCAACGCCCACGCCGCCGCCGCCGACGACTTCGGTAACGGCAGCCAGAAGCCTGGCGGTACTCACACGTCCGGTGGCGGTGATGGGGCGGTCCTCCGTCAGATCGCGACGATGGCCGGCTTCGACGGGCCCAGGGCTTTGCGGACAGCAACTGGGTGAACCGTGGCCCTGGCGGCTCTTGCTCAATCGACGCTCTCGGTGGGTCAGTTGGCCACGTTATGGGCCTCTATGGGCAACGTCTGTTACTCGGTTGGCACCGTTCGCTGTGGTGTCGTCGCACGGGCCCCCGCTAGCGTCTTGGTGTCCCTCCGAACCTCATGCCGCACAGGAGTCTGCCGTGAACCGCCGTTCCCGCCCGCTTGCCACAGTCGCTGTCGGAGCGTCAGCCGTGCTGGTTCTGACCGCCTGCGGTGGGGGTGGTGACAAGCCGAAGGCCAACGACAAGATCGCCGGCGCGGACACCGGCGACAAGGCTTCGGCCTCACCCGGCACCAGCGCCCCCCAGCCGACGGGCCGACCGAAGATCGAGTTGCCGTCGGATCTCACGCTGACCTTCGAAGGATCGAAGACCGGCGACGACACCAAGGATGCCGTCCTCGCCGACAGCGCGGAGCGGATGCGGGCCGTCGACGCGGCGATCACCGGGACGGACCCCAAGGGCGAGGCGCTCGGGTACTACAACACCGGCAAGGCTCTCGAAGCCGCGTTGACCTGGGTCAATCAGTTCAACGACGCGGGTTCGACCCTCACGGGTGAGGCGCGGTACTACGACCGGACCGTGACCCTCAACGGCAAGACCTCCGCCTCGCTCACGTTCTGCGCGGACGAGAGCAAGGGCTACGCCAAGGACAAGAAGACCAACAAGGTCAACAAGACCCCGGCCACCAAGAACAGCTACGTCCTTTACAACACACGCTTGGACAAGAGCTCAGAAGGTGTGTGGCAGACATCGCAGATCATTTCCACCAGGGGGGCGGCTCAGTGCCGGCCGTAGCGAGGAACACCATTCGTGCCGCTCTGCCGGCGGGCGTTCTGGTGGTCGGAAGTGCCCCGGACGCTTGGGCCACGGAGCCCGCCGGACGGCAGGATCGGCTCCGGCCAGGAGGTCGTCGGGCAGGAGGTCCAGTCCGTCAACCGCTGAGCCCGGCCTGTCCACGGACTCCCTGAGATCCCTTCCTCGGACACCCTTGGTCCAGTTCCGCGTTCGCCTGCCGCGGACTGCGGGCGGCTGGCCGTGTTCACGCTGAGCACCACCGCTGTCGGACGGCGTGAGCAGTGCAGGGCGGTCCTCCGCCAGATCGCGACGATGGCCGGCTTCGACGGGCCCAGGGCTTTGCGGACAGCAACTGGGTTAACCGTGGTCCTGGCGGCTCTCGCTCAATCGACGCTCTCAGTGGGTCAGTTGGCCAGGCTATGGGCCTCTATGGGCAACCACTGTTACTCGGTTGGCACCATTCGCGCTGGTGTCGCCGCACAGGCCCCCGCTAGCGTGTTGGTGCCCTTCCGAACCCCATGCCGCACAGGAGTCTGCCGTGAACCGCCGTTCCCGCCTGGTTGCCACAGTCGCTGTCGGAGCGTCAGCCGTGCTGGTTCTGACCGCCTGCGGTGGGGGTGGTGACAAGCCGAAGGCCAACGACAAGATCGCCGGCGCGGACACCGGCGGCAAGACGTCCGCCACACCCAGCGCAAGCGCGACGCAATCGACGGACCGACCGAAGATCGAGCTGCCGTCGGATCTCACCTACACCTTCGAGTGGCCCAAGACGGGCGACAAAGACAAGGATGCGGTGCTGAGCGACAGCGAGCAGTTCATCAAGGCCGTGGACATGGCGATTGCCGTGCAGAACCCGCTGCACAAGGCTTACCGCTTTTACTCCGAGGGCACAGCAGCAGCCGGGAGTCAGAAGTTCATTCAGGAGTTCGTGGACTACAAGGACCGCATCACCGGGGCGAAGCGCTACTACAACTCGAAGGTGGCGATCAACTCTGATGGAACGGCAGCCTTTGTCTACTGTGAAGACCAGAACAAGGCATACAACAAGAGCTTGAAGACGGGCAAGACGGAGGTGACTCCGAAGTCGAAGGACAACTACGTCCTGTACAGCAGCCTTCTTCGGGTCGACAAACAAGGTGTTTGGGTCACGGAGAAGCTGACATCGCAGCGGGGGAGCATCGCATGCCAGTCCTGAAGCATCGGAAGTCCACAGCGGTTGCAGTCATAGCCTGTGCTGCTGTGATGATCGGTTCGACCCAAGCCTTCGCGGGATATGGGCACGGTGGCAGCGCCAACGGATCAGGCTCCAGTGCATCGGGTGACTCGGACGGCAAGGGCAACCTCAGCGCCACAGCCGGTGCCGTTGTGTTCGATCGTTCGAAGAACGGGTCCGGTGATTCCTCCGGGCCGGTGACCTCCTCGTCCGGTAACTGGACCCCGCCCGCCTGCTATTACGCTCCGAAGTACACGCCGGACGAGCTGCAGAAGCACCTGGAGCCCATCTGGAACGCCGAGTCCACCGGTCCCGACTGGGACCGGACGCAGCGCGACAAGTACGTCAACGGCGGCGAGGCCAAGGACTTCAACAAGGACAAGACCGGCGAGGGCTACTGGTGGGACTCGTACGTCACGGAAGGCCGTGAGGGCGACCCCGGCGCGCTGAAGTGCACCAAGGACATCTTCTGGGTGGACAAGGGCGAGGCTCCCCCGGCGGACATTCCCGAGGCGATCACGCCGGAGATGCTGGCGCAGCTGGCCTACGCGGAGATACGGGTTCCGTCGACGAAGGTGGACCTGGCTCCGGCGGGGACGACGAAGGTGAATCTGCCGACGTGGGCGTGGCTGGACACGGCGGAGTTCAAACCGGTGTCGGTGACCGCGTCGGTTCCCCTGCTGAACGTGACCGCCACGACGACCGCCGAGCCGCTTTCGCTGAAGATCGAGCCCGGTACGGCGGACGCGCAGACGTATCCCGCCTCGGGCGTCTGCGAGATCACGGGCGATCACATCGGCGAGGCGTACGCGAAGGGCAAGGCCAAGGAGACGCCGCCCTGCGGGGTGAAGTACCTGCGTTCGTCGGGCGACGGTTCGTACAAGCTGAGGGCCACCATCACCTGGCAGATCCACTGGACGGGCACCGGCGTGACCCAGCCCCGGAAACTGCCGGACGGCACCTTCGGGGCCGACCAGGACATCGTCGTGCAGGAGATCCAGTCCATCAACCGCTGAGCCGGCCCGTCCACGGACCCGGCAAGGTCGAGTCAAGCGCCGGTAAACGGAAATGCCCGGCTGTTCTGCGGAGATGTCGTGCGTGACAAGGTGAGGCCGTTGCTGGTGTGAACGGGCGGGTCCGGTGGGGAGTTGGGGGTCACGTGAGTAAAAGGCAGATCCGGAAGATGTTCCGGTTGATGGCTCAGGGCCAGGCGGTACAGCTCACGAGCCCTATGGCCTCCGTGAAGAAACTGGCCCGACTCGCCTTCATCGCCCAGCAGTTCGGCTACGAGTACGCGGACGTGCGTCAGGGTGCCGGCCGCAACAACGCGCTCACGATGCTCATCGTGCCCGACCCCGGCCCGCAGGCTCAGGCGCGTGCCGCGCAGAACTGGGCGCAGTACCCGAAGGCCGGCGACGGGGTCTCGCTGCCCCCCGTCGTCCCCGACGCCCTGGAACTCCTCAAGGCCCGCATCAACTTCGACCTCACCGGCAAGAACGCCGAGAAGCGGATGGTGTACGCGGGGATCGGTCTCAGTGTCGGGTGCGCCGTCCTCGGGGTACGCGCGGGCGGTGACTCCGTCGCTTTCACGGTTGCGGGCGTCCTGTGGGCCGCGATGATGGTCGTCCTCGGCGTCGGTCTCGTCGTCACGCGCAAGCGGAACGCCAAGTTCGCGGCGTTGCTGGGGGCGGCCGGGTTCGCGCCCGTGACGGAGGAGGGCGGGCGGGTGCGGTATCTGCCGCCGACGGCGGGGTACGCCGGCCGGCCCACCGGCCCGTACGGCCCCTACTCCCCGCACGCCGGTCAAGCTCCGCAGGCCCCGTTCCCGGGTCAGGCCCCGTACCCGGGTCAGGCGCCGTACGCGGGCCAGGTGCCGTATGGCGGTCAGGTTCCACAGGCCGCCCAGCAGCCCCCGTACGCCGGTCAGGCTCCCCAGGCCCCGCACGCGGGTCAGGCCCCCTACCCGGCTCAGGCTCCGCAGGCCCCGCACGCGGGCCAGGCCCCCTACCCGGCTCAGGCTCCGCAGGCCCCGTTCCCGGGTCAGGCCCTCTACGGCGGTCAGCCCCCGCAGGCCCCCGGCCCCTACGCTCAGCAGCCTCCGGTCCCCGCCCCGGGCGGGCCCGCCAACCCGTACGCCGCCCAGCCCGGACCCGTACCACCACAGTCGCAGCCGCAACCACCCCAGTAGGCCTCGGCCCAGCCCCGACGCGGCTGTCCCTCCCACACCTCCGCCAGCCCGAACGCCGCGAAGACCGTGGGGAGTCGGAAGGCCACCGTGTGACTCACCGCGCCGTGGTCCGCCGTGAAGACCTGGAGGGTGTGCAGGCGGTGGGTGTCGTCGCCGGGGGCGCGGACGTAGGCCGCCAGGGCGGGCTGGCCGTTCGCCGTGGTGGGGCGCAGGCGCCAGTCCGTGCCGCGCATCGCGAAGACGCGGGCGCCAGTCCGTGCCGGGCGACCTGGGTGCTCGTCCGCGATCCCGCCGACGCGACCTGGGCCGTCACCTCGTACCACAACGCGGCCGTCTGACGGACCCGGACGAGGGCGCCGTACGTCCTACGAGCCCGCCGTACGCCCTCATCCGTCCGGCGGGCGAGCACGCCGCACGAACCCGTCCGGCGGGCAGGCACGCCCTGCGGCCTCACCCGGTCCCCGGCCCGTCCTCACCGCCGGGTCCGGGGCCGGGTGAGAGCAACGTTCCCTTCAGGTCACTCACAGCCACAGCGCGGAAACGAGCCCTCCCTACCTTCGGGAAACAGCAGGCCAGTAAGCCCGGAGAACCAATGGAGGCGTGACATGACTGCCCCAGCCACGAGTACGGCCCCCGCGCGGGGCGGTCGCTGGATCGAGGAGTGGGACCCGGAGGACGAGGTCTTCTGGGCGGAGAAGGGCGAGAAGGTCGCCCGGCGCAACCTGCTCTTCTCCGTACTGTCCGAGCACATCGGGTTCTCCGTCTGGACCATGTGGTCGGTGCTGGTCCTGTTCATGGGACCCGAGTACGGGCTCACCCCGGCCGACAAGTTCCTGCTCACCTCGATGGTGACGCTGGTCGGCGCGGTGGTGCGGGTCCCCTACACCTTCGCCGTCGCGCTCTTCGGTGGCCGGAACTGGACGATCGTGTCCGCGGCTCTGCTGCTCGTGCCGACCGTCGCCGCGTTCGTGGTGATGGAGCCGGGCACCTCGTTCGACACGTTCCTCGTGGTGGGTCTGCTGGCCGGTGTCGGCGGCGGCAACTTCGCCTCCAGCATGACCAACATCAACGCCTTCTTCCCGCTGCGGAAGAAGGGCTGGGCGCTCGGCCTCAACGCGGGCGGCGGCAACATCGGCGTCCCCGTCATCCAGCTCGTGGCGCTCGCCATCATCGGGGCGAGCGGCGGGCCCCGGCTGCTCCTCGGGATCTACATCCCGCTCATCGTCGTGGCCGCCGTCCTCGCCGGCCTCTTCATGGACAACATCGCCTCCGTGAAGAACGACACCGGCGCCGCCCTGGACGCCGCGAAGGACGCGCACACCTGGATCATGTCGTTCCTCTACATCGGCACCTTCGGGTCGTTCATCGGCTACGCCTTCGCGTTCGGGCAGGTGCTCCAGGTCCAGTTCGGGCGTACCCCGCTCCAGGCCGCCTACCTCACCTTCATCGGCCCGCTGCTCGGTTCGCTGATCCGTCCCGTCGGCGGCCGGCTCGCCGACCGCTACGGCGGCGCCAGGATCACGCTCTGGAACTTCGTCGCCATGGCCGCGGCGACCGGCGTCCTGGTCTACGCCAGCAGTGAGAAGTCGCTGCCGCTCTTCGTCTCGGTCTTCGTGGTGCTCTTCGTGCTCAGCGGGCTCGGCAACGGGTCGACGTACAAGATGATCCCCGGCATCTTCCAGAGGAAGGCCCTGGAAGCGGGGCTCGAAGGGGAAGAGGCCGCCCGCCACGGACGGCGCCTGTCCGGCGCGGCCATGGGGCTCATCGGTGCCGTGGGCGCGCTCGGCGGTGTCGGCATCAACCTCGCCTTCCGCCAGTCGTTCCTCGACTCCGGATCCGGCACCGGCGCCTTCGTCACGTTCCTCGTCTTCTACGCGGCGGCCTTCGCGGTCACCTGGGTCGTATACCTTCGCCGCCCGGCCGCCCCGGCCCGGGCGAGCGCCACCGCCGAGGCGAAGGCCCAGCTCAGCTACGCCGAGGTGTGACGTAACACGCCCGACATCACCTTGATCCGAGCCTGTCACGGTCCGTTGACAGGCTCGGATCCGCCACGACGTACGACACAGCATTGACCCGTACGACGACTCGACGAGCGCGAGACGAGACCGCATGCACGACGAACAGCAGCGACCCGAGCACGGTCCACTCTCCGGATTCACCGTGGGGGTGACCGCCGCGCGCCGGGCCGACGAACTGGGCGCGCTGCTCCAGCGGCGCGGGGCCACCGTCGTGCACGCGCCGGCCCTGCGGATCGTGCCCCTCGCCGACGACGGCGAACTGCTCACCGCGACGAAGGAGTTGGTCGACAACGCGCCGGACGTGGTGGTGGCCACCACCGCCATCGGATTCCGCGGCTGGGTCGAGGCCGCCGACGGCTGGGGTCTGGGCGAGGAACTGCTGGAGCGGCTGCAGAGCGTGGAACTGCTCGCCCGTGGGCCCAAGGTCAAGGGCGCGGTCCGGGCCCAGGGGCTGACCGAGGAGTGGTCGCCGTCCTCCGAGTCGATGGCCGAGGTGCTCGACCGGCTGCTCGAGGAAGGGGTGGACGGCCGCCGTATCGCCGTACAGCTGCACGGGGAACCGCTGCCCGGATTCGTCGAGTCGCTGCGGGCCGCCGGTGCCGAGGTCGTCCTCGTGCCCGTGTACCGGTGGATGCCGCCGGAGGACATCGGCCCGGTCGACCGGCTGCTCGACGCGGCTCTCACCCGCGGCCTGGACGCGATCACCTTCACCAGTGCCCCCGCCGCGGCCTCCCTGCTGTCCAGGGCCGAGGAGCGGGGCCTGCGCGCGGAGTTCCTCGCCACGCTGCACCACGACGTCCTGCCCGCCTGCGTCGGCCCGGTCACCGCGCTGCCGTTGCAGGCCCTCGGCATCGACACCGTTCAGCCCGAACGCTTCCGGCTCGGGCCCCTCGTACAGCTCCTCTGCCAGGAACTGCCCGGCCGGGCGCGGGTGTTGCCCGTCGCCGGGCGCCAGGTGGAGATCCGGGGGCACGCCGTGCTGGTGGACGGGTCGCTGCGGCCCGTCCCGCCCGCCGGGATGTCGCTGCTGCGGGCCCTCGCGCGGCGGCCGGGCTGGGTGGTGGCGCGGGCCGAACTGCTGCGCGCGCTGCCGGGATCCGGCCGCGACGAGCACGCCGTGGAGACGGCGATGGCCCGGCTGCGTACGGCACTCGGCGCGCCCAAGCTGATCCAGACGGTCGTCAAGCGGGGCTACCGCCTCGCGCTCGACCCGGCCGCGGACGCCAAGTACGCCGACGCCTGAGGCCGCCGGTGCGGCGGCAGAGCGCGGGCGGGACGGGCGAGCGCGGGCTTCGACGGCAGCGGCGCCGTACGCGGGCGTCCACGGCGCGCTCCGGACCGCGCCCGGTGCGCTTCCGGTACGCATCCGGTACGGGACCGGTGCCGAGTCTTCCGGCGGGGCGCCGGGGGATGCACTGTAGGGGTACCACGGCAGGTGACCCCAAGGCGGTGACAGGCGCATGGCATCGGGCATGGCCACAGCCTCGTACGAGCTGCGGTTCGACTCCGGGCGGATCTGCCTGGACCTGACGGCGACCACCCATCCCGACGAACGCCTCGACTCGGCCGCCCGGTTGAGCGCCTGGGTCGTCGCCTCCGGGCTGGTACCCGCCGGCACCGCGCTGGCCGCCGTGGACGCCTCATGGCTGCTCGGCTTCCAGGAACTGCGCGGACATATCGCCCAGTTGGTACGCGGAGAGCTGGACGGGCGGCCCGCGGACGGCGCGCTAGCCCGCGTCAACGCCGTTGCCCTCGCGGCTCCGCCCGCCCCCTGGGCCGTCCGCGCGGCCGACGGATCACTGTGCCGGGGGCTGAATGCCCCGCCCCGCTGTGGTGAACTTCTTTCCCTGGTGGCCAGGGACGCCCTCGATCTGCTCACCGACCCGGACGCGCGTGCGAGTCTGAGACAGTGTGAGGGTGACAACTGCCCGATCGTCTATCTGGACACCTCGCGCGGCCGACGCCGCCGTTGGTGCTCCAGTGAGGTGTGCGGCAATCGGGAGCGAGTGGCCCGGCACCGGCGCCGGGCGGCTCTGGCGCGCGCCTGATCACATCCGTCGGTGATCTTCCAGTGACGTTAGGTGATCGGTATGCATTCTTTTCGCTGTCTACACATCTTCACCAGAAAAAATCCTGAACACTTTGAACACTCGCGTACCGGCACACGTACCCGGTGATGAGCGACCGACTGGGGGAACCCCCGGACACCGGAGGTAGGCGTGCGCAAGGATTCAGCCGTGGCTGATGAACACAGGCCAAGGGCCCGACATCGCATGTCTCAGCAGTCCTCGTCGACCGAACCCGACGAGGAGCTGATGCGTGCGTTGTACCGGGAACACGCGGGGCCCCTGCTGGCCTACGTGCTGCGCCTGGTTGCCGGAGACCGGCAACGCGCCGAGGACGTCGTGCAGGAAACACTCATCCGTGCCTGGAAGAACGCCGGCCAGCTCAATCGAGCGACCGGTTCGGTACGCCCCTGGCTGGTGACGGTTGCCCGACGCATCGTCATCGACGGCCACCGCAGTCGGCAGGCCCGGCCGCAGGAGGTCGACCCGTCGCCGCTGGAGGTCATCCCCGCGGAGGACGAGATCGACAAGGCGTTGTGGCTGATGACACTGTCGGACGCGCTGGACGACCTGACCCCTGCTCACAGGGAAGTACTGGTCGAAACATACTTCAAAGGGCGTACCGTCAATGAGGCGGCCGAAACGCTCGGCATTCCCAGCGGCACTGTGCGCTCACGGGTTTTCTACGCCCTGCGGTCGATGAAGCTTGCGCTTGAGGAGCGGGGGGTGACGGCATGAACACGTACGGGGGTTACGGAACAGGTGGTCCGGGAGCCATGCAAGGTCCACGAGGACAGCAAGGGTCCGGGGACAACATTCACGAGACTGTCGGCGCCTACGCGCTCGGCATCCTCGACGACGCCGAGGCGACGGCCTTCGAGGAGCACCTCGCCTCCTGCGAGTGGTGCGCCCAGCAGCTCGACGAGCTCGCCGGCATGGAACCGATGCTCGCGGCACTCGCCGACCTGCCCGCCTCGCAGGGCAGCCCGGCCATCGCGGAGTCCCTCTCGGCCCGCCCGAGCCCACGGCTCGCGGAGCGGCTGGTGGACGAGGTCTCGGCACGCCGTGCCCAGAAGCGCCGGCGCGGCATGTACCTGGTGGCGGCCGCGGCCGCGCTGATCATCGGCGGCCCGCTGACCGTCATGGCGGTCAACGGCGGCAACGGCACCGGAACGAACGTGCCGCAGGCGCACGCGACCAGCCCGGCCAAGGCCGCCTTCCAGATCATCACCGACAAGTCGTCGGCCACGGACCCGAAGACCAAGGTCAACGCCGTCGTCGCGATCGAGCCGAAGGACTGGGGCACCCACGCGGTCCTCCAGCTCAAGAACGTCACGGGCCCGGAGAAGTGCTCCCTGATCGCCGTCGGCAAGAACGGCGAGCGCGAGACGGTGACCTCCTGGTCGGTCCCGGAGTGGGGTTACGGCACTCCCAACGCCAAGACCGAGGAGGCCAAGCAGCCCCTCTACGTCCACGGCGGCGCGGCCTTCGAGCCGAACCAGATCGACCACTTCGAGGTCATGACCTTCAGTGGGAAGCGTCTCGTCGAGGTGAAGGCGTGAGTGGACTCCGGGCGCGGACGTAGCCCGGCGGGCCTCCCTTCGCGTACGGTTGACGGCTGCCCAGCACGTCAGAAGGGGGCGCCCGGTGGCCGCTCAGGCTCAGCAGGAAACCGCGCTCGGCTCGGTCCGTACATCCGTACAGAATGACTCCGTCAAGGACGACTCCGTACGGGACCAAGAGATCGCTGTCGAACAGGAACATCTGGACCGGGTCTACCGGCGCCTCGAGGAGAAGATCCACGAGGCCGAGTTCCTCATGCACGACGCCGCCCAGCGCGGTCACGTCGGCACACCGGGGGCGCTCGCCGAGCGAGACGCCCAGGTGTTCCGCGCGGGAATCCATCTCAACCGTCTCAACAACGAGTTCGAGGACTTCCTCTTCGGACGGATCGACCTGCTCCGCGGGAAGGACGGCGTGAAGGGGCCCGACGGTGCCTACACCGCCGTGGAACCCGCCGACGGCGCGGTCCGCGAGGACAACACCGCCGACATCGCGGAGACGCTCCACATCGGCCGTATCGGCGTCCTGGACGCCGAGTACGCGCCGCTGGTGATCGACTGGCGGGCGCCCGCCGCGGCCCCGTTCTACCGCTCCACCCCGGTCGACCCCGGCCGGGTCGTACGCCGCCGGGTCATCCGCTCCAAGGGCCGCAGGGTCCTCGGGGTCGAGGACGACCTGATGCGCCCGCAGGTGAAGGCCTCCCTCGACGGCCGTGAGCTGCCCGTCATCGGCGACGGCGCGCTCATGGCCGCGCTCGGGCAGGCCCGCAGCCACACCATGCGCGACATCGTGGCGTCCATCCAGGCCGAGCAGGACATGGTGATCCGCGCGCCCGCCGCGTCCGTGACCTATGTCGAGGGCGGCCCCGGCACCGGCAAGACCGCGGTGGCCCTGCACCGGGCCGCCTATCTCCTCTACCAGGACCGCCGCCGGTACGCGGGCGGCATCCTGATCGTCTCGCCGACCCCGCTGCTCGTCGCCTACACCGAGGGCGTCCTGCCCTCGCTCGGCGAGGAGGGGCAGGTCGCGATCCGCGCGATCGGCTCGCTCGTCGACGGCGTGGCCGCCACGCTGTACGACTCCCCGGCGGTGGCCCGTGCCAAGGGCTCGTACCGGATGCTGAGGGTGCTGCGGAAGGCGGCGCGCGGGGCGCTGGAGGCACCGGTCGGCGTCTCCAGGGGGAATTCCGGCCAGCTCGCCCTCGGGGAGCCGGACGAGGCCCCCGCGGGTCCCCCCACCCGGCTGCGGGTCGTCGCCTTCGGGCGCCGTATCGAGCTGGAGTCCGCCGAGCTGGACCGCATCAAGAACAACGCGCTCGGCGGGACCGCGCCGGTCAACCTGCTGCGGCCGCGTGCCCGCAGACTGCTGCTCGACGCGCTGTGGGCGCGGTCGGGTGCCGGGACCCGGCACTCGGACCCGGCGCTGTCCGCCGAGCTGCGGTCCTCGTTCGACGAGGACGTCACCTCCGAGGACAGTTTCCTGGCGTTCCTGGACGCCTGGTGGCCGGAGCTGACCCCGCGCGGGGTGCTGGCCGCCATGGCCGACGAACGGCGCCTCGGGCGCTGGGCGCGCCGGATCCTCAACCCCGGTGAGGTCCGCCGGGTGGCCCGCTCGCTCAAGCGGGACGGGTTCTCCGTGCACGACGTGGCGATGCTCGACGAGCTGGAGGCGATCGTCGGGGCACCCGCCCGGCCCAGGAAGCGCCGCGATCCGGACCCGCTGGACCACCTCACCGGTCTCGAGGAGCTCATGCCCCACCGCGAGGAGACGCAGCGCGAGCGCGCCGAGCGGCTGGCCCTGGAGCGGACCGAGTACGCGCACGTCATCGTCGACGAGGCACAGGACCTCACGCCCATGCAGTGGCGGATGGTCGGCCGGCGCGGCCGCCACGCCACCTGGACGGTCGTGGGCGACCCCGCCCAGTCCTCGTGGTCCGACCCCGACGAGGCGGCGGAGGCCCGTGACGAGGCGCTCGGCACCCGCCCCCGGCGCCGCTTCACGCTCACCGTCAACTACCGCAACCCGGCCGAGATCGCCGAGCTGGCCGCCAAGGTCCTCGCCCTCGCCATGCCGGGCTCCGAGTCGCCGTCCGCCGTACGGTCCACGGGCGTCGAGCCCCGGTTCGCCGTCGTACGGGACTCCCTCGCGCAGACCGTGCGCGCCGAGGCCGCCCATCTCCTCGACCGGGTCGACGGCACCGTGGGCGTCGTCGTCGCCATGAACCGGCGCGAGGAGGCCGCCCGCTGGCTCGCCGGGCTCGGGGACCGCGTGGTGGCCCTGGGAAGCCTGGAGGCCAAGGGCCTGGAGTACGACGCGACGGTGGTCGTGTCGCCCGCCGAGATCGCCGACGAGTCGCCCGCCGGACTGCGTGTCCTGTACGTCGCCCTGACCCGGGCCACGCAGCAGCTCACCGTCGTCTCCAGCGACCGCGACGTACCCGACGCGAACGGGGTCCCCGACCTCCTGCGGGACTGACGTGCTCCGCGTCACCCGCCCGGAGCACGGGCACCCGCCCCCGTCGGCCCCGCTTCCCGTCCCGGCCGAAAAGAACTCCCGGGACGGGAATTGCTCTACGGGAATCCTTTGTTACCTTTGACGTGACACCGGCCCGATCCAAGCCCCCGGGCCCAACCTTCGTCGCTACGAGCGACCACTTGCCGCGAGGCGAGCATGGCGGGTCGGTGTCATTGACCGTCGTCCTTCACCGAAGGACCTGAAGAGGCCCACGTCACCCCGTGACGTGGGCCTCTTTCGTCACCCGGACCGCTCTCACCGGGCGGACCCCATCTCTCGTAGAGTGGAATCGGCTTTCCGGAGATGCGACCTCTGGTGAACAAAACGTCCGCAATCCGGGGCGACTACCGCGTACTCAGGGGTAGGTGCGACGATCGGACGGCACAAGCAGTGACTCGGTGAAAGCAGAGGAAGTCGGCCATGGCAACGGCGCCCAGCGTCTCCTACTCGATGACGGTCCGGCTGGAGGTGCCCGCGAGCGGAACCGCGGTCTCCCAGCTCACCACGGCCGTGGAGTCCCACGGAGGCTCGGTGACCGGCCTCGACGTGACCGCCTCCGGCCACGAGAAGCTCCGGATCGACGTCACCATCGCGGCGACCTCCACCTCGCACGCCGACGAGATCGTCGAGCAGCTCCGGCACATCGAGGGCGTGACCCTCGGCAAGGTCTCCGACCGTACGTTCCTCATGCACCTCGGCGGCAAGATCGAGATGCAGTCCAAGCACCCGATCCGCAACCGTGACGACCTCTCCATGATCTACACCCCGGGTGTGGCCCGGGTGTGCATGGCGATCGCCGAGAACCCCGAGGACGCCCGCCGCCTCACCATCAAGCGCAATTCCGTTGCGGTCGTGACGGACGGCTCCGCGGTGCTGGGCCTCGGCAACATCGGCCCGATGGCCGCGCTGCCCGTCATGGAGGGCAAGGCGGCCCTCTTCAAGCGCTTCGCCGGTATCGACGCCTGGCCGCTGTGCCTGGACACCCAGGACACCGACGCGATCGTCGAGATCGTCAAGGCGATCGCCCCCGGCTTCGCGGGCATCAACCTGGAGGACATCTCCGCGCCGCGCTGTTTCGAGATCGAGGCCCGGCTGCGCGAGGCCCTCGACATCCCCGTCTTCCACGACGACCAGCACGGCACGGCCATCGTCGTCCTCGCCGCCCTGACCAACGCACTTCGCGTCGCGGGCAAGGCGATCGGCGACATCCGGGTCGTCATGTCGGGTGCGGGAGCGGCCGGTACGGCCATCCTCAAGCTGCTGATCGCCGCGGGTGTGAAGCACGCCGTCGTCGCCGACATCCACGGTGTCGTGCACGCGGACCGCGCCGACCTCGTCGACGCCGCCGCGGACTCGCCGCTGCGCTGGATCGCCGACAACACCAACCTCGAAGGCCTCACGGGCACGTTGAAGGAGGCCGTGCGCGACGCCGACGTGTTCATCGGTGTCTCGGCCCCGAACGTGATCGACGGCGCCGACGTGGCCTCGATGGCGGAGAACGCCATCGTGTTCGCGCTCGCGAACCCCGACCCCGAGGTCGACCCGGCAATCGCCCGTCAGACGGCGGCAGTTGTGGCCACGGGCCGCTCCGACTTCCCCAACCAGATCAACAACGTGCTGGTGTTCCCGGGCGTCTTCCGTGGCCTCCTGGACGCCCAGTCGCGTACCGTCAACACGGACATGATGCTGGCCGCCGCGGCCGCGCTCGCGAGCGTGGTGACCGAGGACGAGCTCAACCCGAACTACATCATCCCCAGCGTCTTCAACGACAAGGTCGCGGGCGCGGTCGCCGGAGCGGTGCGTGACGCGGCGAAGGCGGCGGGGGCGGCCGACGCGGCCAACACGAGCGTGTAGCACGGGCCGAGTCGGGCCGCGCGCCCGTGTCGTACACGGCGATGTCCCGTCTGTGACGGGCGCCACGACCGCCCGGTACCCGGCGCGTCGCGGAACGCGGGGCCCGTGGCCGCCTCTAGGGTGGCGGCCAGGTTCAGGCCTCGCAGGGGCCTCTTCGTGTGACCCCCAAGGGTGTTCGTGTGACTCCCAGGGGTGCCGGATTGGCTTTCCCGCCGCAGGTGGGGGCAGGATGCGTCTTCGGGCGCGACGGTCTGGCCACGGACCCGGGTCCGGGAGCCGACCGAGGACCCTGGCAGCATCGGCTTCACTGTGCCCGATATGCGGCTCCGCCGCCTGGCACGCCTCAACAGCAAGAAGAACACGGGAGTAACAACATGAACCGCAGTGAGCTGGTGGCCGCGCTGGCCGACCGCGCCGAGGTGACCCGCAAGGACGCCGACGCCGTTCTGGCCGCTTTCGCCGAGACCGTCGGCGAGATCGTCGCCAAGGGCGACGAGAAGGTGACCATCCCCGGCTTCCTGACCTTCGAGCGCACCCACCGTGCCGCTCGCACCGCGCGCAACCCGCAGACCGGCGACCCGATCCAGATCCCGGCCGGCTTCAGCGTGAAGGTCTCCGCGGGCAGCAAGCTCAAGGAAGCCGCCAAGGGCAACTAGTCCTGGCGCCGGTACGTTCCCCGCGGACGCGGGACGCGGGACGCGTACAAGGCCGGCAACGTCAATGGGGCGGCCCCTTTCAGGGGGGCCGCCCCATCGTCGTAGGCGGATCGGTCCGCCGCGTCCTAGCCCAGCGCCTTGCCCGGCAGTTCGACCTTCGCGCCGAGCTCGACGAGCTTCTCCATGAAGTTCTCGTAGCCGCGGTTGATGAGCTCGATGCCGTGGACGCGGGACGTGCCCTGCGCCGCCAGCGCCGCGATCAGGTACGAGAAGCCGCCGCGCAGGTCGGGGATGACCAGGTCGGCGCCCTGGAGCTTCGTCGGGCCCGAAACGACCGCGGAGTGCAGGAAGTTGCGCTGGCCGAAGCGGCAGACGGAGCCGCCGAGGCACTCGCGGTAGAGCTGGATGTGCGCGCCCATCTGGTTCAGCGCGGACGTGAAGCCCAGCCGGGACTCGTACACCGTCTCGTGGATGATCGACAGGCCGGTGGCCTGCGTCAGGGCCACGACCAGCGGCTGCTGCCAGTCGGTCTGGAAGCCGGGGTGGACGTCCGTCTCCAGGGCGATGGACTTGAGCTGCGAGCCCGGGTGCCAGAAGCGGATGCCCTCGTCGTCGATCTCGAAGGCACCGCCCACCTTGCGGTAGGTGTTCAGGAACGTCATCATCGACCGCTGCTGGGCGCCGCGGACGTAGATGTTGCCCTCGGTCGCCAGCGCCGCGGAAGCCCAGGAGGCGGCCTCCAGGCGGTCCGGGAGCGCCGCGTGGGTGTAACCGCCGAGCGAGTCCACACCGGTGATGCGGATCGTCCGGTCGGTGTCCATCGCGATGATGGCGCCCATCTTCTGAAGGACGCAGATCAGGTCCTCGATCTCCGGCTCCACGGCCGCGTTCGAGAGCTCCGTGACACCCTCCGCGAGGACCGCGGTCAGCAGCACCTGCTCGGTCGCGCCCACGGACGGGTACGGAAGCTGGATCTTGGTGCCGCGCAGCCGCTGCGGGGCCTCCAGGTACTGGCCGTCCTCCCGCTTCTCGATCTTCGCGCCGAACTGCCGCAGCACCTCGAAGTGGAAGTCGATCGGCCGGCCGCCGATGTCGCAGCCGCCGAGGCCCGGGATGAACGCGTGGCCCAGCCGGTGCAGCAGCGGGCCGCAGAAGAGGATCGGGATGCGCGACGAGCCCGCGTGGGCGTCGATGTCGGCGACGTTCGCGCTCTCGACGTGCGAGGGATCGAGGATCAGCTCACCGGGCTCCTCACCCGGGCGGACGGTCACACCGTGCAACTGCAGCAGCCCGCGTACGACACGGACGTCGCGGATGTCGGGGACATTGCGCAGCCGGCTCGGCCCGCTGCCCAGCAGGGCGGCGACCATGGCCTTCGGCACGAGGTTCTTCGCACCGCGGACACGGATCTCGCCCTCAAGCGGGGTTCCGCCATGGACAAGCAGGACATCGTCGTTGACGGTCATGTATCTCGCGTTCCGATGAGTTGGGCAGGTGTGGGTCGTCGGCAGGCCGGTCGTACGGGAGCCGAACAGCAAGGGTAATGGCCGCCCGCCCCGGCGTAGTAAGCCCGAGGAGGACTCAGCTCGGTCATAGCTTGGCCACAACACGAGCCGTTCCGCGCCGGGCACACGGGGTCACCGTCGCGGGTGTGCGCGGGCAACGCTTCGTTGCGCCCTGAGCTGCATTCACTCCCGTACGCGCATTGGCTCCCCACATGAAGGGAATGTGCGGGATCATGTCTGGCATGACCGAGGTGTCCTCGCTCACAGGGCGGCTGCTCGTGGCCACGCCCGCCCTGGCGGACCCGAACTTCGACCGCGCGGTGGTGCTGCTCCTCGACCACGACGAGGAGGGCTCCCTCGGTGTCGTCCTCAACCGCCCGACCCCGGTGGGTGTCGGCGACATCCTGGAGAACTGGGCCGGTCTGGCCGGGGAACCGGGTGTCGTCTTCCAGGGCGGCCCCGTCTCGCTGGACTCCGCGCTGGGGGTGGCGGTCATCCCGGGCGGCATGGCGGGGGAGCGCGCGCCCCTCGGCTGGCGGCGGGTGCACGGCGCGATCGGTCTGGTCGACCTGGAGGCCCCGCCCGAGCTTCTGGCCTCGGCCCTCGGCTCCCTGCGCATCTTCGCCGGGTACGCGGGCTGGGGACCGGGCCAGCTGGAGAACGAACTGGTCGACGGCGCCTGGTACGTCGTCGAGTCCGAGCCCGGGGACGTCTCCTCCCCGTCGCCGGAGCGCCTGTGGCGCGAGGTCCTGCGCCGTCAGCGCAGCGAACTGGCGATGGTCGCGACCTACCCCGACGACCCCTCCCTCAACTGACCGGCGCACCGGCCCCGAGCCGTGCGCCCAAGGCGCGCGACCCTTCTCTCAACTGATGGGTGCGAGCCCCAGTACCCTTGGCTTCATGAGCACTCTTGAGCCTGAGACCCAGCCCCAGCGAGGCACGGGGACGGGGACCCTCGTAGAGCCGACGCCGCAGGTGTCGCACGGTGACGGGGACCACGAGCGCTTCGCCCATTACGTCCAGAAGGACAAGATCATGGCGAGCGCGCTGGACGGCACGCCCGTGGTGGCGCTGTGCGGCAAGGTGTGGGTGCCGGGCCGCGACCCGAAGAAGTACCCCGTGTGTCCCATGTGCAAGGAGATCTTCGAGTCCATGGGCGCCGGCGGCGACCAGGGCAAGGGCGGCGACAAGAAGTAGCGCCGGGACTCCGCCCCCGGCGCGGTACACGCCGCGCAGACCGACCACGGCCGCGACGCCCCCGGCGAGGGGCGCCGCGGCCGTGTCGTGTCCGGCTCCGGCTCCGGGTTCCGGGAATGTGCCGCGGGTGGGGGCGGCCGTGCCGTGTCCGGGGTGGGGCTGCGTCGTGTCCGGGCGGGCGGTTTTTCACAGTGTCCCGTGATCACAGAGTGGTGTAGACCTCTTGTGAGCGGGGCCCCGAACTCCTTAGCCTCCGGAGTGTTGTGCGATGCGAAACCGTCATTGCGCGCACTGCAACGCGCTCCGGAGGACACCGATGAAGTCCAGTGCCCCCTCACCGTCGTGGCCGGGACGGTGACCACCTTCCCGTCCGCCGGCCCGCGCCGCCCTCCCGCGGGCCGGCGGCGCGGGGTCCGCCGCGTCCCCGCCCCGGAGACCGCGGCCCCGCGGGTCTTTCCCGCGTGCCACGCGTCACGGCGTCACGGGGTGGCGGGAATTCGCCCGCCAGTTCTTCGGACGGCTTCTCGCTGCGGCCTGCGTCGCGTTCGGCCCCGCGCTCGGCGGATTCATTCCGGCGGCCGTGCGGGAATCATTCCGCCGCCGATTTCGGGCCACCTCGCCGATCATGTTCCCGGCTGCCCGGACGAGGTCCGCCGAGGTTCCGGCGGACCTGGCTTCCGCTTCCCGCGGGACTTCGGCCGGCCGAACGCGACGAGTTCGAGGACCCTGCCGTGCGCGGCCCGCCCGCGGCCCTTCGCGACCCCGATGCCACGCGGTTTCACCGAGGCCGTCGCGGATGCGCGGAAGGCGGCCGTGAACCCGGCGGAGCGCGCCGCACACGATTTCCCCGGCGGCTCCCTTTCGTGGCCGCCTTCCCCTGTCTCACGGCCGCCGGGACGTTTTCCGGCGCACGCCGGCGGCGAAGGGTTCGCCTTCCCCGGTCCCTTCTCCCCGGCGCCGTCGCGCGCGGCCCGAGGGGATGCCCTCACCCGCCGGGCGCGAGCCGGAGAGCCCGACCGGACGGTATGGCGGCCGTCTCCGATCTTCTTCGTGCGCGAACCCCGGAGACCCGTCTCCGGCCCCTGTGGCGGAAATGGACTGAAGGACGGATGGACATGATGGATACGGGCCTGATTCCCGCGCCCCTCGTCGTCGACGGCGCCGCGCACGGGCGGTTCGCACTGGACGCGGACACCGTCCTGTGGGCCGCGCCCGGCACGGACAGCACCGGACGCTGGCTCGGCTCGACGCTCGGCGCCGCACTCGCACTGCCCCTGCGACCTGGGCCGCAGGACGCCCCGCGCGCCGTACGCCTCCTCCTCGACAGCACCCTGGGGCCGGAGGCGTACCGGCTCGCCGTCGGCGGCGACGGTGTCGAGATCCGCGGCGGCGACGCGGCCGGGGTCTTCTGGGGCGCCCAGACACTGCGTCAGCTGCTCGGTCCCGACGCTTTCCGCCGGGCCCCGGTCCATCCGCGGACGGCGTACGAAATCGAGCACGGCACCATCGAGGACGCGCCCCGATTCCGCTGGCGCGGTCTGATGCTCGACGTCGCCCGGCACTTCATGCCCAAGGAAGGCGTCCTGCGCTACCTCGATCTGCTGGCCGCGCACAAACTCAACGTCTTCCACTTCCATCTCACCGACGATCAAGGGTGGCGTGTTCAGATCAATCGCTACCCGAAGCTGACGGAGATCGGTTCCTGGCGGGCCCGCACCAAATTCGGCCACCGGGCCTCGCCGTTGTGGGAGGAGAAGCCGCACGGAGGCTTCTACACCCAGGACGACATCCGGGAGATCGTCGCGTACGCGGCCGAGCGGCATATCGCCGTCGTCCCCGAAATCGACATCCCCGGCCACTCGCAGGCGGCCATCGCCGCGTATCCGGAACTGGGCAACACCGACGTCATCGACACGACCTCCCTGACCGTCTGGGACGACTGGGGCGTCTCCAAAAACGTACTCGCTCCCACCGACAACACCCTGCGCTTCTACGAGGGGGTCTTCGAGGAACTCCTCGACCTGTTCCCGGCGGACCCCGCCCGCTTCCCGGAGTTCTCCGGTTTCTTCCACATCGGGGGCGACGAGTGCGCCAAGGACCAGTGGAAGCAGTCGCCCACGGCACAGGCGCGCATCGGGGAACTCGGGCTCGCCGACGAGGACGGGCTGCAGGCCTGGTTCATCCGGCACTTCGACAACTGGCTGTCCGCGCGAGGACGTCGGCTGATCGGCTGGGACGAGATCCTGGAGGGCGGTCTCGCGCCGGGCGCCGCGGTGTCGTCGTGGCGCGGCTACCAGGGCGGCGTCACGGCCGCGCGCGCGGGCCACGACGTGGTCATGTGCCCCGAGCAGCACGTCTACCTGGACTACCGTCAGGCCGCGGGCGAGGACGAACCGGTGCCGATCGCCTATGTGCGCACCCTGGAGGACGTCTACCGCTTCGAGCCCGTTCCGCCGCAGCTCACCGAGGCGGAGTCGCGGCACGTGCTGGGCACGCAGGCCAACCTGTGGACCGAGGTGATGGAGGACCGCACGCGCGTGGACTACCAGGCGTTCCCGAGGCTCGCCGCCTTCGCCGAGGTCGCCTGGAGCCGTCTGCCGGCCCCCGCGGAACGGGACTTCGCCGCCTTCGAGCGGCGGATGAACGCCCACTACGGGCGGCTCGACGCCCTCGGCGTGGCCTACCGCGCACCCTCGGGTCCGCGGCCGTGGCAGCGGCGGCCGGGGGTGCTCGGACGCCCGATCGAGGGTCCGCCCCCGAAGGTGTGAGACCGCTCACGGTCGCCCGGCTCCCTCCGCGGTGCCCCGGAGCCTTTGCACCGCAAGGAAAAAAGGCCCCCAAGGGCCACCGAAGAGTGATAATCGGCTCCCACCGGTGATGCCGTGCGAAAACAGGCCACATCCCTGGTGAGACGGGCGAATGCCTCCTAGCGGACCCCTGCGTCGAGGGCCCGGGAAGATGTGCCAGAGTTGCCACGTCCGCCCTGTCAGCACGTACCGTACGGCAGCACAGGTGGGACCAGGTGGGGCAGCGGGAAGGGGCAATCGGTTTGACCACGCACGCACCGCGGACGGCGCAGGCCGTGACGCTGCCCGTCTCGCTGGACGAGGCGGTGGCGGCACTGTCCGCCATGCCCACGGCCGTTCCGGTCGCGGGCGGCACGGACCTCATGGCCGCGGTCAACTCCGGGCAGCTCAGGCCGGCCGCGCTCGTCGGCCTCGGCCGGATCACCGAGATCCGCGGCTGGCAGTACCAGGACGGCCACGCGCTGCTCGGCGCGGGTCTCACGCACGCCCGCATGGGCCGCCCCGACTTCGCCGCGCTGATCCCGGCGCTCGCGGCCGCCGCGCGGGCGGCCGGACCGCCGCAGATCCGCAACGCGGGCACCCTCGGCGGCAACATCGCCACGGCCGCGCCCACGGGCGACGCCCTGCCCGTACTGGCCGCCCTCGAGGCCACGCTGATCATCGCGGGGCCGGGCGGAGCCCGCCGCGAGATCCCCGTGTCGCACCTGCTCGCCGGCGTGGACATGCTCCGCGGCGGAGAACTCATCGGCTATGTGCGCGTGCCGCTGCTGCACGCCCCCCAGGTCTTCCTGAAGGCCACCGGCCGCACCGGACCCGGGCGCGCCATCGCCTCCGTGGCGGTCGTCCTCGACCCGGCCCGGCGCGGCGTCCGCTGCGCCGTCGGCGCCATAGCGCCCATGCCGCTGCGACCGCTGGACGCCGAGGCCTGGGTGGCCCAGCTCATCGACTGGGACAACAACCGCGCGATCGTCCCGGAGGCGCTGACCGCGTTCGGCGAGTACGTGGCCGCGGCCTGCATCCCGGACCCCGTCCCCGCCGAGGACGGAACCTTCACACCGCTTCCGCCCGCCGTACTGCACCTGCGGCGCACCGTTGCCGCGCTGGCCCGACGAGCACTTGGAAGGGCACTGTCGTGACCGACGACCAGCACGAAGAGGGCGCGTCGCGCGGCCGGAGCCGCTGGGACCCGCTGCCCCAGGGCGATTACGACGACGGGGCCACCGCCTTCGTCAAACTCCCCGAGGGGGGCATCGAGGCCCTCCTCGCCGCCCGGGAACCGCTCGCCGCGCCCGGACACGGCTATGTGCCCCCGCAGATCAACGTGACCCCCGCCCCGCCCGCGGCGGCGGACCCGGACACCGGCGGAACCTGGGCCGGCCAGGGCCGCGACACGCAGTGGCCGGATCCCGACGCCGCGCAGCCGCGGGGCGGCGCCCACGACGACCGGTTCACGTACCACCCCGGGTCCACCGGGCAGTGGCAGTTCGACGACGGCGCGGGACAGGGCCTGCCGCAGGGCCCCGGACACGACGTGACCGGGCAGTGGTCCATCCCCCTGGCCGCAGGCGACCTCCCGGACGAATCGGGCGAGTTCACCACGTCGGCGCTCGTCGAGCAGTGGGGCGGCACACCGCCCCCCACGCTCCCCGGCGGCGCGGCCGCGCCCTGGGCCGGCGAGATCGGGCAGCCCTGGACCGCCGACCCGCGCGAAGCGGCCGCTGAGGCCCTCGCCGGGCCCGCGGGGCAGTCGGGGGCCGAATCGCCCGCGCGGGCCGCCCAGGGGCCCGCACAGTCCGCCCATGAGGCCACCGAGTTCGCCGCCGGCCCCGGTCCGGTGACCGCGGGGACACACGGGGTGGCCGAGCCGGATCCGGCGCACGAGGCCGCCGTGACGGACGACGAGACACCGGACGAGGACCTCCCGGCCCCGGCCGGACACGACGATCACCCCCTCGCCTCCTACGTCCTGCGCGTCAACGGCGCCGACCGGCCGGTCACGGACGCCTGGGTCGGCGAGTCGCTGCTCTACGTACTGCGCGAGCGGCTCGGCCTCGCGGGCGCCAAGGACGGCTGCTCGCAGGGCGAGTGCGGCGCCTGCAACGTCCAGGTGGACGGCCGGCTCGTGGCGTCCTGCCTGGTGCCCGGAGTCACCGCCGCCGGCAGCGAGGTGCGCACCGTCGAGGGCCTGGCCGCCGACGGACAGTCCTCCGACGTCCAGCGGGCGCTGGCCAAGTGCGGTGCCGTGCAGTGCGGCTTCTGCGTCCCGGGCATGGCGATGACCCTGCACGACCTGCTGGAGGGCAACCCCGCGCCGACCGAGCTGGAGACCCGCCAGGCCCTGTGCGGCAACCTGTGCCGCTGCTCCGGCTACCGCGGTGTCCTGGACGCCGTGCGCGAGGTCGTCGCCGAACGCGAGGCGCACTCCGCCGCCGCGGCCGAGGCCGCCCCCGAGACGGACGCGGCCCGCATCCCGCACCAGGCCGGACCCGGTGCCGGCGGCATCCACCCGTCCGCGTACGAGGACGGCGCCGCCTACGGTTCACCGGCACAGCACGAACAGCCGTACGGCCAGGACGGAGGCCAGGCGTGACCAACCAAGCCGCGACCGCGACACCGGCGGCGCCCGAGACGGGCCCCGAGCCCCTGCCGCACGGGCTGGGCGTCTCGCTGCCCGCCGCCGACGACCGCGCCAAGACCGAGGGCACGTTCCCCTACGCCGCCGACCTGTGGGCCGAGGGCCTGCTGTGGGCCGCCGTGCTCCGCTCGCCGCACCCGCACGCCCGCATCGTGTCCATCGACACCAGCCACGCGCGCGAGATGCCCGGCGTACGCGCCGTCATCACCCACGAGGACGTGCCCGGCACCCCGCTGCACGGCCGCGGCAGAGCCGACCGTCCGGTGTTCGCCTCCGACGTCGTACGCCACCACGGTGAGCCCATCGCGGCCGTCGCCGCCGACCACCCGGACACCGCGCGGATGGCCGCCGCCGCCGTCATCGTCGAGTACGAGGTCCTCGACCCGGTCACCGACCCGGAGTACGCCTTCGAGGCCGAACCGCTGCACCCCGACGGCAACCTGATCCGGCACATCCCGCTGCGCCACGGCGACCCGGACGCCGTCGGCGAGGTCGTCGTCGAGGGCCAGTACCGCATCGGCCGCCAGGACCCCGCCCCCATCGGCGCCGAGGCCGGACTCGCCGTGCCCCGCCCCGACGGCGGCGTCGAGCTCTACATCGCCTCCACCGACCCGCACAGCGACCGCGACGCGGCCGCCGCCTGCTACGGCCTCGAACCCGCGCGCGTGAAGGTCGTCGTCACGGGTGTCCCCGGAGCCACCGCCGACCGCGAGGACCAGGGCTTCCAGCTCGCGCTCGGCCTGCTCGCCCTGGCAACCGGCTGCCCGGTGAAACTCACCGCCACGCGCGAGGAGTCCTTCCTCGGCCACTCCCACCGGCACCCGACCCTGCTGCGCTACCGGCACCACGCCGACGCCGAGGGCAACCTGGTCAAGGTCGAGGCGCAGATCCTGCTCGACGCGGGCGCCTACGCCGACACCTCCGGCGAGTCGCTGGCCGCCGCGGTCTCCTTCGCCTGCGGCCCGTACGTCGTCCCGAACGCCTTCATCGAGGGCTGGGCCGTCCGCACCAACAACCCGCCCTCGGGCCATGTGCGCGGCGAGGGCGCCCTCCAGGTCTGCGCCGCCTACGAGGCCCAGATGGACAAGCTGGCGAAGAAGCTCGGCGTCGACCCCGCCGAACTGCGCCTGCGCAACGCCATGGCCACCGGCGACGTCCTGCCGACCGGCCAGACGGTGACCTGCCCGGCGCCCGTCGCCGAACTGCTCCAGGCCGTACGCGACTACCCGCTGCCGGCCCTCCCCAAGGACACGCCCGAGGACGAGTGGCTGCTGCCCGGCGGCCCCGAGGGCGCGGGCGAACCCGGTGCCGTGCGCCGCGGTGTCGGCTACGGACTCGGCATGGTGCACATGCTCGGCGCCGAGGGCGCCGACGAGGTCTCGACGGCCACCGTGAAGGTCCACGACGGCGTCGCCACCGTGCTCTGCGCGGCCGTGGAGACCGGCCAGGGCTTCACCACACTGGCCCGCCAGATCGTCCAGGAGACCCTCGGCATCGACGAGGTGCACGTGGCCCCGGTCGACACCGACCAGCCGCCGGCCGGTCCGAGCTGCCGGGGCCGGCACACCTGGGTGTCCGGCGGAGCGGTGGAGCGCGCGGCCAAGATGGTCCGCACGCAGTTGCTCCAGCCCCTGGCGCACAAGTTCGGCATGTCCACCGAACTGCTCCAGATCACCGACGGCAAGATCACGTCGTACGACGGGGTCCTGTCGACCACGGTCACCGAGGCGATGGACGGCAAGGAGCTGTGGGCGACCGCGCAGTGCCGCCCGCATCCGACCGAACCGCTGGACGAGGCCGGCCAGGGCGACGCCTTCGTGGGCCTCGCCTTCTGCGCCATCCGCGCGGTGGTCGACGTCGACATCGAGCTGGGCTCGGTACGGGTCGTGGAGCTGGCGCTCGCCCAGGACGTCGGCCGGATCCTCAACCCGGCACAGCTCAGGGCCCGCATCGAGGCGGGCGTCACCCAGGGTGTGGGCGCCGCGCTGACCGAGAACCTGCGGACCAACCGCGGCCTGGTCCGCCACCCCGACCTCACCGGCTACGCCCTGCCGACCGCTCTGGACACGCCCGAGATCCGCATCGTCAAGCTGGTCGAGGAGCGCGACGTCGTCGCCCCCTTCGGCGCCAAGGCGGTCAGCGCGGTGCCGGTCGTGACCTCGCCGGCGGCCATCGCCTCCGCCGTACGGGCGGCCACCGGCCGGCCCGTCAACCGTCTGCCGATCCGCCCGCAGGCGGCCGTGGTGACGGCCTCGTGACCGAGCGGGAGGAGCCGTCCGGCGAACCCTCGCCGGACGGCTCCGCCCCGCCGCTCCTCCCCGGCGCCGAGACCGGGCAGCCGCGGTACGAACCCCCGCCCAGCGTGGGGAAACTGCTGGTCTGGGTGCTGCTGTTCGTGCTGGCGGCCGTGGTCGTCGTCCTGGGCGGCGTCTACCTCACCTGACGCCCGCCGGCACCTGAGCGGACGGTTCCGCATCCGCGCACGGCCCCTTCCGGCGCGTCCCTGGCGTTGTCAGTGGGGCGGCGTATCGTTCTGGCTCGATGGGGAACTGCCGTGGAACCACCGGCCGTTCCCTCCCGGGGGAAGCACGGAGCGTTCACATGCGCGGGGGAGCCATGAGTACGACTGACACCGAGGTCGGCGGCGCGATCACGCTGACCGGCGACGAGCTGGATCCGTTCGTCACGCACCCGGGCACCCGGGACCGGCTCACCGGTCCCGGACTGCCCCCGGGCGGCGCGCTGCTCGCCTTCGGCGCCCTGCGCGAGCACGGCCTGCGCACGGTCGCCGACCTGGCGGGCGACGCCGACAAGCTCGCCGGGGAACTGCGCGACCAGCTCGTCATCGGGGCGCTGCGCAGCCTCGACCGGGACCTGGAGTCGATCGTGCTGGACGGGACGACGGGCGAGGTCTCCTCGGCGTACGTCCGGCCGAACCCCGTCCACCTGGACCTCTCGCCCCTGGCTCCCTCCCTGGACGCCCTGCTGCGCTTCGCGGCGGCCACCGAGGAACTGACCCTGTCCCGCGGCCGCTCCGGCCCGTTCGGCCCGAAGGCGGTCGCGCAGGTGTCGGACCGGCTGAGCGCCGTCTTCGAGAGCACCACCGGTGAGGACGTGCCGCCGTACTGGCGGATGGCCGCCCTGATCCGCCCGCTCGCCCGGATCGCCGGACCCGGTGACGGGCTCGTCCTCGGCCTGCCGAAACGGCTGCTGGACGAGGAGTTCGGCGCGGGCGTGATCATGCGCTTCGAGGACGTCGACTTCCCGCCCGCCCTGACGCACGAGCCGACCCGCCGCTTCCTGCGGGAGTCGGGCCTGCCCGAGGACGGATTCCTCTTCCAGCTCGACACCGAGATGCCGCTTCCGGCCCTCACCGAGTACTACGCGGACGAGCGCCCCGAGGAGTTCCCGGCCGGCCTGCTCCCGGCCGCCGCCGACCGCCTGATACGCCTCGGCCGCCTCCTGGAGGACACGAGCCTGGTGGTGGACGGCGCCACGGGCGCCGTGCTCGCCTGGAGCGAGCCGGACCTGACCCTGCGCCCGCTGAACGCGGACATCTCCACGCTGGCCTTCACCCTCTGGCTCCTGCACCGCGAGAGGTCCGTGGACGCGGCCCACCACCTCAGCGACTCCTACGAGCAGCTCGCCGCCACCCTGACCCAGACGCTCGCCACCGTCGATCCCGGCGCCTGCGACCGCACACCGGCCCACCCGGGCGACGACGGCCGCCGCCACTGGCCGGAGATATTCGAGGACCGGTCGGTCGGCATGCTGTACGCGTAGCGGCCCCGGCGGGCCCGACCGCTGACGGAAACGGCCGCACCGAAGCAGAAACGGCCGCCCCGGAACGGGACGGCCGACCTCTGCATGGAGACCGTGGCGGGATTCGAACCCACGTAACTCGAGTTGCAGTCGAGCCCCTGAACCACTCGGGCACACGGTCGTTCTCAGGTGCGGCACGGCTCACTCGTTCCGAACCTGATGGGAAGACCGTAGGCGGGGTGCCGGAAGGGGCTCAAGGGTTCCGGGGTGGCTGCAACGCGACTGCCACACGCCGTTCACGAACGCGGCGCGAGCCGCCGGGAACAGGCCGCGGGACGGCCCGGGGGAGTGGTCCTAGGTCCAAAGGACTGCTTGATCACCGCCCACCGACAGGAGTCAAGGACAGGTGCGCACCTTACGCTGACCGGCATGACAGCAGTGGAAGTGAGCGAGGTCGCGACGGTTTCGCCCGACGGCGACGGCGACGGCGGGGTCGGCGGGGTGCTCAGCCGGGCCCACCGGGCGCTCACCGTCGGGATCGTGTCCGTGGTGCTGGTCATCGCGTTCGAGGCGACGGCCGTGGGCACGGCGATGCCCGTCGCCGCGCGGGACCTCGACGGGGTCGCCCTGTACGCGTTCGCGTTCTCGGGCTACTTCACGACGAGCCTGTTCGGGATGGTGTTCGCCGGGCAGCTGTCCGACCGCGACGGGCCGCTGACCTCGCTGGCCTCGGGCATCGGCGCGTTCGCGGCGGGACTGCTGCTGTCCGGGACGGCCGGCGGGATGTGGATGTTCATCCTCGGGCGGGCCGTCCAGGGACTGGGCGGCGGTCTCGTCATCGTCGCGCTGTACGTCGTGGTCGGGCGGGCCTACCCGCAGCGGCTGCGGCCCGCGATCATGGCCGCGTTCGCGGCGGCCTGGGTGGTGCCGTCCGTGGTCGGACCGCTCGCCGCGGGCGCGGTCACCGAGCACCTCGGCTGGCGCTGGGTGTTCATCGGGATCCCGGCGCTGGTCGGTGTTCCGCTCGCGCTCGCGCTGCCGCAGATACGGCGGCGGGCGTCAGGGCCCGCCCGGGCGGGCGACCGCGCGCCGCTGGACCGGCGGCGCATCCGGCTGGCGTTCGGGATCGCGCTGGGCGCGGGGCTGCTCCAGTACGCGGCCCAGGATCTGCGCCCGCTCTCCCTCGTACCCGCCGCGGCCGGTGCCGCGCTGCTCGTCCCGGCCGTGCGCGGGCTGCTGCCCCGCGGCACCTGCCGGGCGGCCCGCGGGCTGCCCTCCGTGGTGCTGCTGCGCGGGGTCTCCGCCGGTGGCTTCATCGCCGCCGAGTCCTTCGTGCCGCTGATGCTGGTCACCCAGAGGGGACTGTCGCCGACGCTCGCCGGGCTCTCGCTCGCGGCCGGCGGCGGGACCTGGGCGCTGGGTTCCTGGGTGCAGGCGCGGCCGCGCGTGGAGCCGTACCGGGACCGGCTGATGTTTCTCGGCATGCTGCTGGTGGCCGCGGCCGTCGCCGCCGCGCCGAGCGTGCTGATCCCCGCCGTGCCGGTGTGGACCGTCGCCGTCGCCTGGGGGTTCGGCTGCTTCGGCATGGGCCTGGTGCTCGCCTCGACCAGCGTGCTGCTGCTCCAGCTCTCGGCCCCCGAGGAGGCCGGCGCCAACTCGGCCGCCCTTCAGATCTCCGACGCCCTGTCCAACGTGCTGCTGCTCGCCCTCGGCGGAGCCGCCTTCGCGGCCCTGGGCGGCGGCGCGGTCGCCGACGCGGCCGGCGTCGCGGCATCCGGCGCCCACCCCTCCCACCCGGCCGCCTTCGCCGTGGTGTTCCTGCCGATGGCAGGGGTGGCGCTGCTGGGGGCATGGGTGACGACCCGGCTGCGGGAACGATAAGTGGTACTGCTTTGACCCCACTTCCGGTACCGTCGTGGTATGGCTATGAACCTTCGTCTGCGCGACGACCAGCAGGAGGCGCTCAAGCTGCGAGCCGAGGAAGAGGGGCGCAGCATGCACGCCATCGTGCTTCAGGCGATCGACCGGTATCTGGAGCAGGACGCGGACCGGGCCACGGTCCGCCGCCTGGGGGCCAAGTACGCGACGGGCCAGGCCGACCTGCTGCGGAGGCTGGGGGAGTAGATGAAGTACCTCACGGTCCAGGAGGCCCTGGACCTCGCGGAACTGGCGTGCGGGGAGCGGACGCCGGTTGCCGTGCGTGACCTGGGTCTGCTCAGCTCGGCACTGCACCGTCCGCAGTCGCAGATGTTCGGCGTCGAGGCGTACACCGACCTCTTCGAGAAGGCTGCGGCGCTGTTCCAGTCGCTTGCCTCGAACCATCCCCTGGTGGACGGCAACAAGCGCATGGCGTGGATGTGCACCGTCGTCTTCCTCGACTTCAACGGCACCGGGATGCTCGGTGTCGACCAGGACGAGGCGTACAAGCTCGTCATCGAGGTGGCGGCCGGACATCTGGCGGATGTGGCCCTCGTCGCATCGCACTTGAGGGCGTTGCACGAGGCGATGTGACCTCAGTCCCATCCACCGGTGCCCCGGCCTTGTCCGCACCTCGTCGTGAGTCGGGCGCCGGTAGGGTGGCCCGGTTGTCATACGTAGCCGAGCCGCCCGCCCGCCTCCCGTCACGCCACATCTGACGCGCCGCGCGCGGACCCGGACGCTCCCAATCGACACCCAGACCGGAGACCGTGACTACCACCGCCGCCAGCGCCTCCACGCACACCCACCACCTCTCGCCCGCGTTCCCCGGACGAGCCCCCTGGGGTACCGCCAACAAGCTGCGTGCCTGGCAGCAGGGGGCCATGGAGAGGTACATCCAGGAGCAGCCGCGCGACTTCCTCGCCGTAGCCACCCCCGGCGCCGGCAAGACGACGTTCGCCCTGACCCTCGCCTCCTGGCTGCTGCACCACCACGTCGTGCAGCAGGTGACCGTCGTCGCGCCGACCGAGCATCTGAAGAAGCAGTGGGCCGAGGCGGCCGCGCGGGTGGGGATCAAGCTCGATCCCGAGTACAGCGCCGGACCCCTCAGCAAGGAGTACCACGGCGTCGCCGTGACGTACGCCGGTGTCGGTGTGCGGCCGATGCTGCACCGCAACCGCTCCGAGCAGCGCAAGACCCTCGTCATCCTCGACGAGATCCACCACGCCGGAGACAGCAAGTCGTGGGGCGAGGCCTGCCTGGAGGCGTTCGAGCCCGCCACCCGCCGGCTCGCGCTCACCGGTACGCCCTTCAGGTCCGACACCAACCCCATCCCCTTCGTGACGTACGAAGAGGGGAGGGACGGGATCCGGCGCTCGTCGGCCGACTACACGTACGGCTACGGCAACGCCCTGGCCGACCACGTCGTGCGGCCCGTCATCTTCCTCTCCTACAGCGGCAACATGCGCTGGCGCACCAAGGCGGGCGACGAGATCGCCGCCCGGCTCGGCGAGCCGATGACCAAGGACGCCATCAGCCAGGCCTGGCGCACCGCGCTCGACCCGCGCGGCGAGTGGATGCCGAGCGTGCTGCGCGCCGCCGACCAGCGCCTCACCGAGGTGCGCAAGGGCATCCCGGACGCCGGGGCGCTCGTCATCGCCTCGGACCAGGACTCCGCGCGCGCGTACGCCAAGCTGATCCGCGAGATCACCGGCACCAAGGCGACCCTCGTGCTCTCCGACGACACCGGAGCCTCGAAGCGGATCGACGACTTCGCGGCGAGCGAGGACCGGTGGATGGTCGCCGTCCGCATGGTGTCCGAGGGCGTCGACGTGCCCCGCCTGGCCGTCGGCGTGTACGCCACCACCATCTCGACCCCCCTCTTCTTCGCCCAGGCCGTCGGCCGTTTCGTACGGTCCCGCAGGCGCGGCGAGACGGCTTCGGTGTTCCTGCCGACCGTCCCCGACCTCCTCACCTTCGCCAACGAGATGGAGGTCGAGCGCGACCACGCCCTCGACAAGCCCAAGAAGGAGGGCGAGGAGGACCCGTACGCCGAGTCCGAGCAGGAGATGGAGGAGGCGAACAAGGAGCAGGACGAGGACACCGGCGAGCAGGAGCAGTTCTCCTTCGAGGCGCTGGAGTCCGAGGCCGTCTTCGACCGGGTCCTCTACGACGGCGCCGAGTTCGGCATGCAGGCCCACCCGGGAAGCGCGGAGGAGCAGGACTACCTCGGCATCCCCGGGCTCCTCGAACCCGACCAGGTCCAGCTCCTGCTCCAGAAGCGGCAGGCCCGGCAGATCGCGCACAGCCGCAAGAAGCCGGCCGAGGAGGCGGACCTCCTCGAACTTCCCGCCGAGCGCCGCCCCGTCGTCTCCCACAAGGAGATGCTGGAACTGCGCAAGCAGCTCAACACCATGGTCGGCGCGTACGTCCACCAGAGCGGCAAGCCGCACGGCGTGATCCACACCGAGCTGCGCCGCGTCTGCGGCGGTCCGCCGAGCGCGGAGGCCACGGCCGGACAGCTCCGGCAGCGGATCGCCAAGGTCCAGGAGTGGGCCACCCGGATGCGGTGACGTCCGCGCGACGGAGCGTACGGACGCGGTGGTGCCGGAGGGGAACCGGGGAGCGGGCCCGGGGCGTCCCACCGTCGGGACGAGGGGGTGAGCCGATCGCCTCCGCGGCCGGCGGCGGTATGCGGAACCCGTGCGGCGGGCCGCTGAAGCCGTACCGAGGGGGCGTGCCGTGTTCGGACGGGCGCGCGCCGTGGCCCGTGCGCTGTGTATACGAGCGGTGTACGCCGCGTCGCGCGCGCCCCGCGTTCCAGGACAAACGGAATCACTTCGCACCGACGGATGCCCGGATTCTGGACGGAGGCTTCCGCTCAGCGGACCTGCTCGCTACTGTCCGGCTACGCACACGCCCCGTGGCAGCGCCGCCGCGGAGCGCAGCCGTGAAGCGACCGCGGCCCGGGAACAGCCCGGGGCGCCTGCCGACCGGCGGCCCTCTGAAGCGCGTCGCCGACGGGACTCGGTGCCGCATCCGCCGTACGAAGGCCGTCGACCTCACCACTAAGGAGTGGGCGTCGTGACCGCGGAGACCTCTCAGACGCTCGACCGGGGACTGCGGGTCCTCAAGCTGCTCGCCGACACCGATCACGGGCTGACCGTCACCGAGCTCTCGAACAAGCTGGGCGTCAACCGGACCGTGGTGTACCGGCTGCTCGCCACACTGGAGCAGCACGCCCTCGTACGCCGTGATCTGGGCGGCCGTGCCCGGGTCGGACTCGGCGTGCTGCGCCTGGGCCGCCAGGTGCATCCGCTGGTCCGGGAGGCCGCGTTGCCCGCGCTGCGGGCGCTGGCCGAGGACATAGGCGCGACGGCTCATCTGACCCTGGTCGACGGGACGGAGGCGCTCGCCGTCGCGGTCGTCGAGCCGACATGGACGGACTATCACGTCGCCTACCGCGCCGGTTTCCGGCACGCCCTGGACCGGGGGGCCGCGGGCCGCGCGATCCTCGCCGCCCGGCAGGCGCCGGTGGGGGAGCCCGGATACACGCTCACCCATGGAGAGCTGGAGGCCGGAGCGTGCGGGGCCGCGGCGCCACTGGTGGGGGTGACGGGGGTCGAGGGCAGCGTGGGCGTGGTCATGCTGGCGGACGCCGTACCGGAGCGGGTCGGCCCGCGCGTGGTCGACGCGGCCCGTGAGGTGGCGGACGCCCTGCGCTGACCGGGCCCAGGTGGTCGCTCAGGACACGGACCGAAGCCCCGACGGGCCCCGAACCCTTGTGCGGACCCGGTCCGTGACCCCGGGCCCGGGGTCCTGCACGGAGGCCGTGGGACCTGTACGGAGGTTCCGCCGGGTGGTGACGTTAGATTGACCCCGTGCTCTCTCGCCTCACGCGCCCCCAAGCCGTCGCCGTCTGCGCCTTCCCCGTCGTGGCCCTGCTCGCCACGGCGGTGTTCGCGCCGCTGCCGTTCTCCCTGGCGCAGCCCGGTCTGACGGCGAACGTCCTCGGCGAGAACAAGGGCGAGCCGGTGATCACCATCAGCGGGGCGCCCACCCGGAACACCAGCGGACAGCTGCGGATGACGACGATCGAGGCCACCGGCCCGGACGCGAGCGTCTCCCTCGGTGACGTGCTCAGCGCCTGGTTCGCCACGGACAAGGCCGTGATGCCCCGCGACTCGGTGTACCCGAGCGGTGGCAGCGTCAAGGAGATCGAGCAGCACAACGCGAACGAGATGAAGGAGTCCCAGGACAGCGCCACCGAGGCGGCCCTGGGGTATCTGCACGAGAAGGGCGACGTGAAGGTCACGCTCAAGCTCGCCGACGTCGGCGGACCGAGCGCCGGACTGCTCTTCTCGCTCGGGATCGTCGACAAGCTGGACGGCGACGGCAGCGGCGGCGACCTCACGGGCGGCCGGGTCGTCGCGGGTACGGGGACGATAGACCCCGACGGCAAGGTCGGCGCGGTCGGTGGCGTCAGCCTCAAGACGCAGGCGGCCCGCCGTGACGGCGCGACCGTGTTCCTGGTTCCGAAGGCGGAGTGCTCGGACGCGAAGGCGGAACTGCCGAAGGGGCTCCGGCTGATCCCGGTGACCGACCTCGACGGAGCGGTGAACGCCCTGGTGGCCCTGGAGAGGAACAAGGGCTCGGTCCCGAGCTGCTGAGGCCTCCCGGCCGGGGAGGGCGGCCGGCCGACACGGGCCCGCCGGGTCAGTCCTGCTTGACGAAGCCCTCCTGTGTCATCCAGTCCAGCGCCACCTCGTGCGGGTCCTGGCCCTGGACGTCCACCTTCGCGTTCAGGTCCTGTGCCACCGTGTTGTCCAGCTTCTTCGTGACCGGCTCGATGACCTCGGCGATCTGCGGATACTTCTTCAGGGCCTTGGAGTTGATGACGGGCGCGGCGTTGTAGTTGGGGAAGAACTTCTTGTCGTCCTTCATCACCACCAGGTTCATCGACTTGATGCGCCCGTCGGTGGTGAACACCTCCCCGTACGTGCAACTCCCCTTCTGCACCTGGGTGTAGATGATCCCGGTGTCCATCTGCGTGATGTTCTTCGCGGGGATGTCCATCCCGTACGCCTTCTCCATGCCCGGCAGTCCGTCGGCCCGGTTGGCGAACTCGCTCTCCACGCACAGGGTGACGGCGCCCGGGTCCGATTTCGACAGCGCGGCCACCTCGGACAGCGTCGTGGTGCCGTACTTCTTGAAGTTGGCCTGGTTCATGGCGAGCGCGTAGGTGTTGTTGAGGGCGGACGGCGGCAGCCAGGTGACCCCGTTCTTCGGGTCGGCGTCGTGCACGGCCTGCCACTGCTTCTGCGGGTCCGGGATCGGCTCGCTGTTGCCGAGATAGGTGATCCACGCGGTGCCCGTGTACTCGTACATGGCGTCCGCGTCACCGTTCTTGATGGCCTCGCGCGCGCCGATCGACCCCTGGATTCCGGTGCGGTCGATCACCTTCGCGCCCGCCCCCTGGAACGCGATGCCCATGATCGCGCCGAGGATCAGCTGCTCGGTGAACTCCTTCGACGCCACCGTGAGGGTGGCGCCCTTCAGCGGCTCACCCTGCCCGATGGACCCGGGCTCGAGATTGTCGGTCATGGGGGAGCCGCTGGTCAGCCCGCACGCGGACGCCAGAACGAGGACGGCGGCCAGGGCCGCGTGGGCGCGCGCCCCTCTCATGTCCCCACCTCCAGCCCGCGCGGCCTCAGCAGCAGTTCCGCCAGCGACGCCAGCCAGTCGACAAGCAGCGCGAGGGCGACGGTGAGGATGGCGCCGAGGACGAGGACCGGCATGCGCTGGGTGGTGATGCCCGTGGTGATCAGGACGCCGAGGCCACCGCCTCCGCCGAACGTGGCGAGGGTCGCGGTGCCCACGTTCAGGACGAGCGCCGTACGGACGCCGGCGAGGATCAGCGGTACGGCCAGCGGCAGTTCCACCCGGGTGAGCACGCCCGGCGGTGACATGCCGATGCCGCGCGCCGCCTCCAGCAGGGTCGGGTCGTTGGCCTTCAGCCCGGCGATCGTGTTGGACAGGACCGGCAGGATCGCGTAGATCGTGATGCCGATCAGGGCCGACTTCTCGCCGGTGCCGAGCCAGATCACGAGCAGGGCCAGCAGGCCGATCGCCGGGGTCGCCTGCCCCATGTTGGCGACCGTCATCGCGATCGGCGTCAGCTTCCTGAAGGCCTTGCGGGTCAGCAGGATGCCCAGCGGAATGGCGATGATCAGCACGAAGAACGTGGAGATCACCGTCAGCTGGATGTGCTGCCACAGGGCCTTGGACACCTGGCCGTTGGACAGGGCGTTCTTGGAGATCGCGTCGAGGTCGGCCTGCTGGAACCAGATCCAGGTGGCCAGCAGCAGGGCGATCAGTACGGCGGGCAGGAAGGTCAGCTTCTGCCAGCTGATCCGCCGCCCCGGGGGCGCGTGCGGCGGATCAGCCTCCCGCTCGCCCGTGCCGTCCCCCTCGCTGTCGTCTCGGAAGGCCACCCCCTTGACCTCGTGCTCGCCCTCGGGACGCCGGGCCGCGGGCGGCGTGCTCACGCTTTCGCCCCCTCGCCGTCGACGCCCTCCTGCTCGAACTGTGTCTGATGGGCGCGCGCCTCCTCCAGTTCGTGCTGGTGCTCCAGCGCCTCCAGCCGGTCGGCCTCCAGGAGTTCGTGCACGGAGTTCATCAGGGTCTCCATGTCGACCACCCCGGTGTACTCGCCGCGCCGCCCGGTCACCGGAACCCGGCCCGAGTTGTCCGTGAGCACCGCCTCCAGGGCGTCCCGCAGGGTGGCGTCCCTGGTCACCGTGTCGTGCACCAGCGTGCCCGCCCGCGCGAGCGAGCCCTTGGCCCGCATCAGATCGCCGCGCCGCAGCCACTTGTAGGGGCGGCGCCGCCTGTCGAGCAGCAGGATCTCGTTCGTGCCGCTGGAACGGAGCTTGCCGAAGATCTCCTGGAGGGGATCGTCGACGGTGACCGTCGGACAGCCGCTGATCTCCACATCCCGTACGCGGCTGAGGTTGAGCCGCTTCAGCGCGGCGCCCGCGCCCACGAACCCCGACACGAAGTCGTCGGCCGGGTTGGTGAGGATCGCCTCCGGGGTGTCGAACTGCGCGATGTGCGAGTGCTCGCGCAGCACCGCGATCCGGTCGCCCAGCTTGATGGCCTCGTCGAAGTCGTGCGTCACGAAGACGATCGTCTTGTGCAGCTCGTGCTGGAGCCGGATCAGCTCGTCCTGGAGATGGTCGCGGGTGATCGGGTCCACCGCTCCGAACGGCTCGTCCATGAGCAGGACGGGCGGGTCCGCGGCCAGCGCCCGCGCCACCCCCACGCGCTGCTGCTGACCGCCGGAGAGCCCGCGCGGATAGCGGCCCTGGAACTCGCCCGGGTCGAGCCCGACCAGGTCCAGCATCTCCTCGACCCGCGCCTTGATCCGGGCCTTCGGCCAGCCGGTCATCTTCGGCACGAGCGCGATGTTCTGGGCGACCGTCATGTGCGGGAAGAGGCCGGACGACTGGATGGCGTACCCGACCTTGCGGCGCAGCTTCACCGGGTCCATGTCGGTGACGTCCTCGCCGCCGATCCGGATGCGGCCGCCGCTCGGCTCGATCAGCCGGTTGATCATCTTCAGGGTGGTCGACTTGCCGCAGCCGGACGGGCCGACGAAGACGACGAGCTCCCCCGCCTTGATCTCCATGTTGACGCTGTCGACGGCGGCGTCGCGGCTGCCGGGGTAGCGCTTGGTGAGGTTCTCCAGCTCGATGGTGGCGCCCGTGGTGGACGAGGTGCTCCCGCGCGCGCCGCCGCCGTCCTCGCCGTCCGGCGCACCGGCGGGGCCCCCGGCGTCCGCGGGGCCCTCCGAGGTCTCTGCGGTCTCAGGCACGGATCCCCCTCGGGATGGTCAGCCGGCCGAGCAGGACGTAGGCGGCGTCGAAGAGCAGCGCGAGGATGATGATCCCGACCGTGCCCGCGAGCACCTGGTTGAGCGCGTTCTTGCTGCCCAGCGAGCTGATGCCGCGGAAGATCTCGTTGCCGAGGCCGGGCCCGGAGGCGTAGGCCGCGATGGCCGCGATGCCCATCAGCATCTGGGTGGAGATCCGGATACCGGTCAGGATCGGAGGCCAGGCCAGCGGCAGTTCGACCCGTATCAGGCGCGACGTCCGCGACATGCCGATACCCCTGGCCGCGTCCACCAGCGAGGGATCGACACCGCGCAGGCCGACGATCGAGTTGCGCACGATCGGCAGCAGCCCGTACAGCGTCAGGGCGATCACGGTCGGCGGGACGCCGAGGCCCACGATCGGGATCAGCAGACCGATCATGGCCAGCGAGGGAATGGTCAGAATGGCGGACGTCGTCGTGGTGGCGAGGTTGCCCGCCCAGTCGCTGCGGTAGGTGACGACGCCGGTCAGTACGCCGATGACGGTCGCCACGACCATGCACTGGAAGACCGCGCTGGCGTGTTGGTAGGCGTCCGTGAGGAGCTGTTCGTGGCGGCTGCCCAGGTACTGCCAGAAGTTCACGCCATCACCCCGCTCCTCGGTTCAGCGCTCGGCCGCCGCCTGTTCCACGAGCGGGATGATCCGCAGTGGGACCGGGTTCTCCATGACGATGGCCGTGGACGCCCGGACGATGCCATCAAAACCGACAACCCGGTCGATCACCCGTTGGAGATCGGCGTTCGAACGGGCCACCAGCCGGCACAGCATGTCCCCGCTGCCGGTCGTCGTGTGCAGCTCCAGCACCTCGGGCACGGTCGTCAAGTGGGCGCGTACGTCCGCCCCTTGACCCTGCCGGATCTGGAGCGTGGCGAACGCCGTGACCGGATAGCCGAGCGCCGCCGGGTCGACCTGCGGACCGAAGCCCCGGATGACTCCGTTCGACTGAAGACGGTCCAGCCGGGCCTGCACCGTCCCCCGTGCGACCCCCAGCCGCCGCGACATCTCCAGGACCCCGATACGCGGCTCCTTCGCCAGCAGCAACAGCAGCCGCCCGTCCAGATGATCGATCGCCATGCGGGCCTCCGAGATGGTCATCATGTACAGAAAGCCCGCTGGTCCGGGTCTTTCACTGCACACATTGTTCAGTCGACAGGCGAACTATTGCGCACCTTGCGGAACGGAGGGAGCCTGCGGCCATGACGCAGACCACACACCACACTCCCGACACCGCCCGGCAGGCCGATCCCTTCCCGGTCAAGGGAATGGACGCGGTCGTCTTCGCCGTCGGCAACGCCAAGCAGGCCGCCCACTACTACTCCACGGCCTTCGGCATGCGGCTCGTCGCGTACTCCGGACCGGAGAACGGCAGCCGCGAGACGGCGTCGTACGTCCTCGAGAACGGCTCGGCGCGCTTCGTGTTCACCTCGGTGATCAAGCCCGCCACCACCTGGGGCCACTTCCTGGCCGAACACGTGGCCGAGCACGGCGACGGCGTCGTCGACCTGGCCATCGAGGTCCCCGACGCGCGCGCCGCCCACGCGTACGCCGTCGAGCACGGCGCCCGCTCGATCGCCGAGCCGTACGAGATGAAGGACGAGAACGGCACGGTCGTCCTCGCCGTCATCGCGACGTACGGCAAGACCCGCCACACGCTCATCGAGCGGTCCGGCTACGACGGCCCCTACCTGCCCGGGTACGTGGCCGCCGCCCCGATCGTCGAGCCGCCCGCCAAGCGCACCTTCCAGGCCATCGACCACTGCGTCGGCAACGTCGAGCTCGGCCGGATGAACGAGTGGGTCGCCTTCTACAACAAGGTCATGGGCTTCACGAACATGAAGGAGTTCGTGGGCGACGACATCGCGACCGAGTACAGCGCGCTGATGTCGAAGGTCGTCGCCGACGGCACGCTCAAGGTCAAGTTCCCGATCAACGAGCCCGCCATCGCCAAGAAGAAGTCCCAGATCGACGAGTACCTGGAGTTCTACGGCGGCGCGGGTGTCCAGCACATCGCGCTGAACACGAACGACATCGTCGCGACCGTGCGGGCCATGCGCGCGGCCGGTGTCCAGTTCCTCGACACCCCCGACTCCTACTACGACACGCTCGGCGAGTGGGCCGGCGACACCCGCGTCCCCGTCGACACCCTGCGCGAGCTGAAGATCCTCGTCGACCGCGACGAGGACGGCTATCTGCTCCAGATCTTCACCAAGCCGGTCCAGGACCGTCCGACCGTCTTCTTCGAGATGATCGAGCGGCACGGCTCGATGGGCTTCGGCAAGGGCAACTTCAAGGCCCTCTTCGAGGCGATCGAGCGCGAGCAGGAGAAGCGCGGCAACCTCTGAGGCCTCGGACGGGCCTTCCTCGAAGGCCCGTCGGGTCCATGTGTCCGGGGGACGCCGCATCGGCGTCCCCCGGACACGTTTTTCGTACCGGTGCTCTTCGTGCCGGTGCTCTTGATACCGGTGCTTTTCATGCGGGTGTTCAGCGCGCCGGGGCCTGCCCCGGGGCGGCCGGCGGCGCCTCCGTGTCCTCGTCCCCCGACTCCTCCGCCGGGCCCCCGGCAGGCGGCTCGCCCAGCGCGGTCAGCGCCTCCCGGGCCGCGGGCACCAGCAGCGGCGAGAAGTAGGGATTGATCCGCAACGCCTCGGTGAGGTGACGGCGGGCCGGACCGGACAGCCCCAGATCACGCTCGATCTGCCCCCGGTGGTACGCGTACAGCGCGCTGCGCACACCGCCCCCGTGCTCCTTGTCCGTGGCCCGCACGGCGAAGCCGAGCGCCTCCTGGTCGTCCCCGGCGTGGTGCAGCGCCCAGCCCAGCGCGTCCGCCACCGCGATGCCCGGCCGCCGCTGCCACGCGGCGCGCAGCTCCTTCACCGCGGCCCGCGGGTCGCCGTGATCCGCCTCGAAGAGCCCGAGGACCGGCTCGTCGTCCACACCCGCGGCACCGTCCCGCCGCACCAGGTCCCGCAGCAGGCCGTACTGCGCGCGCGCCTCCGTGCCGCGCCCGAGCTTGTCGTACAGCTCACCCAGCTCCAGCGCGTAACGCAGCACGGGCCGCTCGGCGAGCGCCGCCCGGTACGCGCGCAGCGCCTGAGGCACGCGCCCCAGCGCCGCCAGCGCGCGCCCCTGCCCGGCCAGGGCGTCGTACGCGTCGGCGTCGGTGCTCACCGCGGCCCGGTAGTGATCCAGGGACTCCTGGCGGTCGCCGCGTTCCCACGCCAGGTCTCCGCCCTGCGTGAGGAAGGCCGCCTGCTCGGACGGGGTGGCCGCGCCCGCCGCCGCGTCCGAGATCGCCGCCGCCGCGTCCTCGCGCCGCCCACGGTCCCGGTACACGCGCGACGCGACGGCCTGCGCCGCCGGCCCGGACCGCAGGGCCAGCAGCTTGCCGAGAGCACGGTCCACGGCCTTGTAGTCACCGAGCCCGTTGTACGCGTCGATGAGCGCCGGGTACGTCGTCCACCGCTTCGGCGCCGCCTTCGAGGCGGCCTCGCCCCACCGCTTCGCGGCCCGGAAGTCGCCCCGCGCGCCCGCGAGGGAGGCGAGCCCCTCCAGCGCCGCCGCGTTGTCCGCGGGCCGCAGCCTCAGCGAGGTGCGCAGCGCGTTCTCGGCCTTCGGGTAGAACGCGTCCGCCGCCGTCCGCCGCGCCCGCTCCGTGTACGCGACACCCAGCACGGCCCACGACACGTCGTCGCGCGGACGGGCCCGCACCCGGGACTCGCGGTCGTCGATGAGCGCGCCGAGATCGGACAGCGCCGCGGGCGCCCCGGCTCCCACCGCGCTCACCGCCCGCGCCGCCGCACCCGGGGCAGGCCGCGGTGCCCCGCCCCAGCCCGCCGAGGGCAGCAGCACCAGCACACCGCCGAGCACGGCACAGCCGGCGGCCGCCGCGATCAGCGGACGCCGGCCGAGCGGGGAGCGGCGCGCGCCGGAGAGCTCCTCGGACCGCGCGCCGACGGGCTCCTCGGTCCCCGGACCGCCGGGCACCGGGTGCCCGGATCCGGGCGGCACCGGCTGTCGCTCTTCGATCTCCATGCCGTTCACTGTGCGTCAATACGAAGACCGCGCCCCGGCACACGAAGCCTCGCGCGAATGGGGTTCACACCGATGGCCCCGGGTGCGACCCTGTGATCATGAGCCGTATCGAAGCCCCGCGCGATGAGGACACGGCAGGGACCGGCAGCCTCCTCGACCGTCTGCTGAGCGGTCTGCCGGCCGAGGCCGTCCTCACCGACCCGGACGTCACGGCCTCCTACGCCAACGACATGGCGAGCTTCTGCGAGGCGGGCACACCCGCCGTGGTCGTCCTGCCGCGCACGGTCGGGCAGGTCCAGCACGTCATGCGCGTCGCGACCGAACTGCGCGTCCCCGTCGTCCCGCAGGGCGCCCGCACCGGCCTGTCCGGAGCGGCCAACGCCACCGACGGCTGTGTGGTGCTGTCCTTGGTGAGGATGGACCGCATCCTGGAGATCAACCCCGTCGACCGCATCGCCGTCGTCGAGCCCGGTGTCGTCAACGCCACGCTCTCCCGCGCCGTGGGCGAAGTCGGCCTGTACTACCCGCCGGACCCCTCCAGCTGGGAGATGTGCACCATCGGCGGCAACATCGGCACGGCCTCCGGCGGCCTGTGCTGTGTGAAGTACGGGGTGACGGCCGAGTACGTCCTCGGCCTGGACGTCGTCCTCGCCGACGGGCGGCTGATGTCCACCGGGCGCAGAACCGCCAAGGGCGTCGCCGGCTACGACCTCACCCGCCTGTTCGTGGGCTCCGAGGGATCGCTCGGCATCGTCGTACGCGCCGTGCTCGCGCTGAAGCCGCAGCCACCCCAACAGCTCGTCCTCGCGGCCGAGTTCGGGTCGGCGCGGGCCGCCTGCGACGCCGTCTGCAAGATCATGGAGGGCGGGCATGTCCCGTCCCTGCTCGAACTGATGGACCGTACGACCGTCAAGGCCGTCAACGACCTCGCGCACATGGGCCTCCCGGAGACCACCGAGGCGCTGCTGCTCGCCGCCTTCGACACCCACGACCCGGCGGCCGACCTCGCCCTGGTGGGCGCCCTCTGCGAGGCCGCCGGCGCGACCCAGGTGGTCCCCGCCGAGGACGCGGCCGAATCCGAACTCCTGCTCCAGGCGCGGCGGTTGTCGCTCACCGCGCTCGAAGCGGTCAAGGGCACCACGATGATCGACGACGTGTGCGTGCCGCGCTCCCGGCTCGGCGACATGCTCGACGGCATCGAACGCGTCGCCGAGAAGTACGCCCTGACCATCGGCGTCTGCGCGCACGCGGGCGACGGCAACACGCACCCCACCGTCTGCTTCGACGCGACCGATCCCGACGAGTCCCGGCGCGCCCGCGAGTCCTTCGACGAGATCATGGCCCTCGGCCTGGAACTCGGCGGCACGATCACCGGTGAGCACGGCGTGGGCGTGCTGAAGAAGGAGTGGCTGGCCCGCGAGATCGGCCCGGTGGGTGTGGAGATGCAGCGGGCGATCAAGGCGGCGTTCGACCCGCTGGGCCTCCTGAACCCGGACAAACTGTTCTGAGACTCTGAGACGGCCCGGACAAGCTGTTCCGAGATCCGAGATCCGAGATCCGAGATCCGGGATCCGGGACCGGTCCGCCGTCGGCCCGTCAGGACCGCTCACCGTCCGCCGACTCGTCCGAGGGCCACGGATCGCGCAGCCACAGATCGTCGGGGGACGGCGTTCCCGTCCGGTCGGGCGGGGCCGGCAGCCCCGGGGACGGCGTGAGCAGCTCGGCCAGACCGGCGTCGATGCCGAGCTGCCCGGTCTCGGTGCCCGGAGGGACCGCCCTGAGGGTGCGCTCCAGCCAGGCGGTGATCTGCGCGGCGGGCGCTTCGAGCAGCGCGTCGCCGTCCGGCGAGCTCAGCGCCATCAGGACGACGCTGCGGCCGCCGACCTTCGTCGGCCACACCCGTACGTCGCCGTGACCGCAGGGCCGGAACACCCCCTCGACGAGCAGCTCACGGGCGAATGTCCAGTTGACGGGATGATCGGAGCCGACGTGGAAGGTGATGCGGACGGCGTACGGGTCGTCGGCGCGGTACCTCAGACGCGCCGGGACCGGGATGCTGTGTTCGGGCGACAGGACGAGATGAAGCTCCAGCTCGCGTTCCACCACGGTGTGCATGTCGATGCGCTTCCTTTCGTCGTACGGGCTCCTGCGGAAGGGCCCGTACGAGTGGAGAGCGCCTCGCGCCGCGACCATTACGCGGGTTCGGAGAATTCTTTCGGGCCCGCTTCGGCCCCCTTCGGGCACACGGCGAACAGCCTCGGACGTCCGGCCGCAAGACGGGGAAGGAACCTTGCCCGAAAGGAGTGGGTACGGCGGGACGGGCCGTGAGGCGTGCGCCGGTCTGGTAGATGTGGACCTCCCACACGACCCCCGAGCAGATACGGGACGACGGACATGAGCGCCCCAACCCCGGCCCCCGGTGACGACAAGCCCCGCGAAGGCTATTACCCGGACCCCTCCATCCCCGGATACGTCCGGTACTGGAACGGCGCCGCCTGGGTGCCGGGCACGAGCCGCCCGGCGCCGTCGGGAGGCGAGGCGCTCCCCCCGCCGGCCGCCGTGCGTTCCGCGCATGTGCCCGCTCCCGCGTCCTCCCCCGAGTCCACGTCCTCCCGCGGGCGGACGGGCACCCCCGCAGCAGCGGAGGAGACGGGTCCGCACTTCTTCGACGAGGACCCGCAGCCCCACCACCCCGCCCCCGCCGAGCCCCAGCAATCCGCCCCCGCCGAGTCCCAGCACGGCAGCCGGCCCGAACCCGCCGCCTCGTGGGGCGCCGACCGCTCCCGGCAGTCCGGCTTCGGCGGCGACCAGGACCGCCGGGTGTCCTGGGGCGCGGCCAAGGGCTCCGACCCGCGTGCCGCGGGACCCGCCGACGCGGTGAGCCGGCCCGACGGGGCCTCGGCGCGCACGGACGGCACGACGACGATTCCGCCCGCCTCCGACTCCGACTCCGGCGCCGCCTCCCGGCTCCCGGCCGCGGGTTCCGTGGTCTTCCGCCGTCCCACCGGTCCTGTGCCGTCCGCGGGGCAGGACGGCGCGGAAGGCGCGGGCGCCACGAGCCGTACGGGCGAGGCGAGTCCGGGCGGAGCCGACGGCCGGATCGGGCCGGGGACAGGGGCCGCCCCGGGTACGGCGCCGTCCGGCGCCGGACACCTCACGGCCACTCCGGGAACATCGGCCCCTGTGCCCGCCGCGGGTGACACGGCGTTCCGTGCGCCCTCCCCGCGTACGGAGCGGCAGGGCGGGGGCACGGGTTCGGCGGACGCGCCGGGCGTGTCCACCGCGTCCGGCCCGTCGACCGCACCCGCCGCGACCGGCCGCCCGACGGCCGCACCTGGCCCCTCCGCGCCGGCCGGAGACGGCTTCGGAGCCTGGCCGGCCGCCGCCGCGCAGGCATCGGAGGCGGAGGCCGCACCCGCACCCGCCCCGGCACCCGCCCCGGCACCGGCTCCCGCCCCCGCCGTCCCCCAACAGCCCGGTGGCACCACCCCCGGGGCCTCCGGGGCCGGTGGCGGTCAGCCCTCCTGGGCCCAGCAGGTGCACCAGCTCGCGGGTGACCCGGCCGAGGACGGACAGCGCGTCCCGCCGTGGAAGCCGCCGGTCGACGATGTGTTCCAGGCGGCCGCGCGCCGGCAGGCGTCGGCCCGCCCGGCCGGGCTCGGCAGAAGGCTGGCCGCCCGGCTGATGGACACGATCGTCATCGCCGGTGTCACCGCGGCGGCCGCCGTGCCGCTGGGCACCAGGGCGGCCGACCACATCGAGGAGAAGATCGACGCGGCCAAGCAGTCGGGCGAGAAGGTCACCGTCTGGCTCCTCGACGGCACGACCGCGTCCTGCCTCGGCGCCGTCCTCGCCGTACTGCTCGTCTTCGGCGTCCTCTACGAGGTCCTGCCCACCGTCAGATGGGGCCGCACCCTCGGCAAGAAGCTGTGCGGCATCGAGGTGCGCGACATCGAGGGTCACGAACCGCCGGCCTTCGGACGGGCCCTGGTCCGCTGGCTCGTCCTCAGCGTGCCGTGCCTGCTGGTCGTCGGTCTCGCGGGTGTCGTGTGGTGCCTGTTCGACAAGCCCTGGAGCCAGGGCTGGCACGACAAGGCGGCGCACACCTTCGTTGCGGGGCCGGCCCGCTAGTCCCGTCCCCCGGACGGCCCTTCGCCGGATGCGGAGCCGGGGGGTTCGCGGTCGACTCGGGCCATGAGCAGCGAACCGCCGCCCCCGGCCCCCGGCGGGCCACCGGACGACGACCCGTTCAGAAAGCAGCCCCCGCCCGGTGAGGGAACGGGTTCCCCGTACGACCCGCCGCCTCCGTCCGGCGATCGGACCCCGCCCTACGGCAGCGAGCCGCCCCCGTTCGGCGGCGGCCCCTACGGCGAGGGCGGCGGACCGCCCCCGGGAGCCGGAGACCCGTACGGCGGTGGCGGCCCCTACGGCGGCGACCCGCTCGCCGGCATGCCGCCGCTCGCGGACAGCGGCAAGCGGGTGCTGGCCAGGATCCTGGACATGATCCTGGTGGGCGTCGTGGTGTGGCTGGTGTCCTGGGCGTTCGGGGTCACCGAGTACAACATGGACTCGAACAAGATCGAGTACGGCAAGTCGCTCGGGCAGTCCGTGGTGGCCGCGGTGCTCTACGTGTCGTACGACACCGTGATGATCAGCAAGACGGGCCAGACCCTCGGCAAGCGGCTGTTCAACCACCGGGTCGCCAACCTCGACAACGGCTCGACACCCTCCGTGCAGACGTCCCTGGTCCGCGCCCTGGTGCTGTGGATTCCGTTCGCGTTCTGCTGCGCCTGCATCTGGACGGCGATCGCGGGCGGCTGGAGCTTCTTCGACAAGCCCTACAAGCAGGGCCTGCACGACAAGGCGGCCAAGACGGTGGTGGTCGACACCGGCTGACGGCCGGTGGACGGCACCGCGGTACGGGACGGTGGCCGGACGACGGGTCGGGCGGCGAGTGCGCACACCGGAACGGCGGGTCCGTGGTTCACGGGCCCGCCGTTCCGGTACGAGGCCGGAGCGTCCGGGGTGCCGGCGGCCCGCCGGGGAACCGGGGAGCGCGGGCTCGTGTACGCGGCTTCAGGGCCCCGCGGGTTCGCGCACCGGCTCGGGCGCCGAGGACGCCGACACGGACGCCGACAAGGACACGGGCACGGACGCGGTCTCGCGCCGCGCCGGAACCCGCTCGCGCACGACGGCCGCTGTCGCGGACGGCGAGGGCTTCGGCATCGGGACGGTCATGGCCACCAGCAGTCCGAGAGCGAGCGCCGAGAGGGTGATCAGCACGATCCCCAGACTCGAACTCGTCTGTGACAGCAGCAGCATGGCGAGAGTGGAGAAGATCACGGTGCAGGAACCGTAGGCGAGCTGTGCGGCGGTCGGACGAGGCATGGCAATCGTGTCCTCGGATGGGGGTTCTCCCCCCGGTGCCTCTCGCGATGGGGGAGGGTGCGGATAGATGTCGGGGGTGAGACAACGGTGTCGACGTGGCTGTCCGCCGGCTTCCGACGCTTCGCCAATCGACTCTATTCGCCTGCATGCCCGAGTGGAACGTCCGGTAAGCGTGACCTTACCCACGGTGCCGGTGCACAGGGGGCGCACGGAGTCACCGGGCCCATCAAGTAGGCCTGAAAGCGCGCCGGTTGGCAGGTTTCGGAGCCGTCCGGATACCGAACGGGGGCTCCGCATAATGCACTTGCCAGGTTCAAGTCAAGATCTGTTTTTTCTTTCGTAACTCCGGTCAAATGTCGTCACTTGAATCGCGCAGACGCTCGCGGACCTCCATGACCCGGAACCCCCTCCGCGTGAACGTGCGCGGGGGAGGACATCAAGTGACCAACAGACCATGGACGTTCAGAGCAGCAGCGGTGGGCGTCGCCCTCGCGGCGGCCACCGCCACGTTCTCGACGTACGCCGTGGCGCAGGCCGACTCGGCCGCCGCTTCACCGGTCGTGGACCGCCACGACCCGCAGCCGGTCAGGAACACGGTCGATCACGACCTCGACGGCCCGCTGAGCAAGACCCAGAACGCCCAGCGCCAGGAGGCGCTGAACCAGGTGATATCCGGCGACGCCAAGGTACAGAAGCGCAACGGCTCGCAGGTCGTCCAGCTGAAGTCCAAGAAGGGCGACAGCAAGTACGTCGAGCTCGGCCGCGAGAAGACCGACAAGATCTTCACGATTCTTGTCGAGTTCGGCGACCAGACGGACCCCAAGTTCGGCGGCACCGCCGGTCCCGCGCACAACACGATCGCCGCGCCGGACCGCAAGAAGGACAACAGCACGGCCTGGCAGGCGGATTACAACCAGAAGCACTTCCAGGACCTCTACTTCGGCACCGGCAAGAACGTCGAGTCGATGAAGAAGTTCTACGAGACGCAGTCCTCGGGCCGCTACTCGGTCGACGGCGAGGTCGCCGACTGGGTCAAGGTGCCCTACAACGAGGCCCGTTACGGCAACAACGCCTGCGGAAGCACGAACTGCCCGAGCGTGTGGAACGTCGTCAAGGACGGCGTCACCGCCTGGGTCGCCCAGCAGAAGGCGGCCGGCCGGACCGACGCGGCCATCAAGGCGGACCTGACCCAGTTCGACCAGTGGGACCGCTACGACTTCGACGGCGACGGCAACTTCAACGAGCCCGACGGCTACATCGACCACTTCCAGATCGTGCACGCCGGTGAGGACGAGTCCGCGGGCGGCGGTGTTCAGGGCAAGGACGCCATCTGGGCGCACCGCTGGTACGCGTTCGGCACCGACGCGGGCGCCACGGGTCCGGGCGACAACAAGCTCGGCGGCGCCCAGATCGGCGACACCGGCATCTGGGTCGGCGACTACACCATCCAGCCGGAGAACGGCGGACTCGGCGTCTTCGCCCACGAGTACGGCCACGACCTCGGTCTGCCGGACCACTACGACACCGCCGGCGGCGACAACTCCACCGGCTTCTGGACCCTGATGTCCTCGGGCTCCTGGCTCGGCACCGGCAAGCAGTCCATCGGTGACCTGCCCGGCGACTTCAACGCCTGGGACAAGCTCCAGCTCGGCTGGCTGAACTACGACACCGCCAAGGCCGGCAAGCAGTCCACGCACAAGCTGGGCGTCGCCGAGTACAACACCTTCGACAAGCAGGCGCTCGTCGTCTCCCTGCCGGAGAAGGCGGTCACGACCACGGTCGTCAACCCGGCGCAGGGCTCGTCCCAGTGGTGGAGCGGCAGTGGTGACAACCTGAAGAACACGCTGACCCGGTCCGTGGACCTCACGGGCAAGTCGTCGGCGAAGCTGACCCTCGACGGCTGGTACGACATCGAGGCGAACTACGACTACCTCTACACCGAGGTCTCGACCGACGGCGGCGCCAACTGGACCGCTCTCGACGGCACGGTGGACGGCGCCGCCATCCCGCGTGACGGCAGCGACAAGCCCGCCCTCACCGGCACCATCGACGCGTACGCGAAGCTGGCGTACCCGCTCGACGCCTACGCGGGCAAGAAGATCGACGTCCGCTTCCGCTACCAGAGCGACGGCGGCGTGGCACTGAAGGGCTTCGCGGCCGACGAGATCAGCGTCACCGCCGACGGCACCGCGCTCTTCTCGGACAACGCCGAGTCGGCCGACGCCGCTTGGACCGCCGCAGGCTTCTCCCGCATCGGCGCCTCGTTCACCAAGGACTACGCGCAGTACTACCTCGCGGAGAACCGCCAGTACGTCTCGTACGACAAGACCCTCAAGGTCGGCCCGTACAACTTCGGCTTCTCGACGACCCGTCCGGACTGGGTGGAGCACTACCCGTACCAGACCGGCCTGTTGATCTGGAAGTGGGACACCTCGCAGGCTGACAACAACACCAGCCAGCACCCGGGCGTCGGCCTCGCGCTTCCGGTCGACTCGCACCCCAAGGCTCTGTGGTGGGACAACGGCACGCTGATGCGCAACCGCATCCAGGCCTACGACTCGCCGTTCAGCCTGAACCGCACGGGTGGTCTCACGCTGCACAGCGCGGACGTCGCCACGAAGATCCCGTCGTCGAAGGGGGTGTCGGTCTTCAACGACCACACCAGCGACTACTACGACAACCGGAACCCGACCGGCGGTGTCAAGATCACTGACACCAACACCAAGATCGAGATCGTCAAGCAGGCCAAGGATGGCTCGACGATCTCCCTCAAGGTCGGCCCCGCGGTGAAGTAACAGTATTTCCGCAGGTCAGAAGCGTATCGGCGGCAACCCCTGGCGGGTTGCCGCCGATCGTGTTTAGGTGCGTCCTGTGCCTGGCTTATTGACACCGACATCGAAACCGACGCGCACGGGGGTATGACCGAATGGCCGCAGGAGGTTTCTGCAGACTGCCCAACGGCAGCGTCGTCGTGGCGCTGAACCTGCCCAGTCCGGCGGGTGGGGCGGGCGGCTGCGTGCGCTTCCTGGTCGTCGCCCCGAACCGGGCCCGCGCTCTGACACGGCTGCGCAACCTGGGCATGCGCGCCGTCTACCTGCGGGGCAACGAGGCCCCGCCGACCCCCGACGAGATCACCGCGGTCCTGCACCACCCCGACGGGCTCATATGGCGCATGGCCCCCGAGACCGGCTGCACCGAGCTCAGCCAGGAGCTGTGGCACCCGGTCAGGACGCTGCTCAGACGCCCGGCACCACAGCCGTGACCGCGCGGAGGCGGGCGGAACGGGCCGACGCGTGACCCGGTGGCGCCCGGTGCGACTCGGTGTGACGCGTCGCGACTCGGTGTGACGTGGTGCCGCATCGCCGTGACTCGGTGTGACGCGTTGCGCATCGCCGTGACTCGTTGTGGCGGGTGCGGCGGACATGACGAGTGCGGCGGACGTGCCACGTTCGGCGGGTGCAGCGGGTGCAGCGGGTGCAGCGGGTGCAGCGGATGTGGCGGGTGCAGTGGACGTGGTGGATGCGGCGGGTGTGGCGGGCGTGCGGGTGCGGCGGCCGGACAGGTCCTAGACCACGGGCTTGCCGGTGAGCTCGACCCCGGCGGCGCGCAGCTCCTCCAGCGCCCGCTCTGTCGTCTCCTCCGCCACCCCGGCCGTCAGGTCCAGCAGGACGGTCGTGCGGAAGCCCTGCCGCGCCGCGTCCAGGGCGGTCGCCTTCACACAGTGGTCGGTCGCGATGCCGACCACGTCCACCTCGCCGATCCCGCGGGCGCGCAGCCAGTCGCCCAGGGCCAGCCCGTTCTCGTCGGCGCCCTCGAAGCCGCTGTACGCCGCCGCGTAGGCGCCCTTGTCGAAGACCGCGTCGATCGCGCCGGAGGCGACGGCCGGGGCGAAGTTCGGGTGGAAGCCCACCCCCTCGGTGCCGGCCACACAGTGCGCGGGCCAGGAGTGCACGTAGTCGGGGTTGTCGGCGAAGTGGCCGCCCGGAGCGATGTGCAGGTCGCGGGTGGCGACCACGTGCCGGTAGCCGGCGGGGGCCTGCCCGATCAGCTCCGTGACCGCGGCGGCCACATCGGCGCCCCCGGCCACGGCGAGGCTGCCTCCCTCGCAGAAGTCGTTCTGCACGTCTACGACGATCAAGGCGCGGCGCATGGGCTGTGTCCTTCGGCTATGGGGGGCGGCAGACAAGGGTGCGGGCCCGGCCGTTGAACTTCCGAGCCTAGAGAATTCCGGGGTCGTGCGGGAGGGGGTATTCGGCTTCGCGGGCCCGCGAAGGCCCGCTGCCGTTGCATTCCCGCTCACCGAGGGTTCATGCGCGGTGCCACCCCGGCAACACCCGCACCATCCGTCCCGGGTGTCTCAGAGGTATTCGGTGGGGATCACCGGCTCGCCGCGCGACAGCTGGGTCGCCGACAGCGGCAGCCGGGCGCGGGCCGCCGCGTGCCGGTCGCGTACGACGTCGAGCGGTTCGCGGGCCAGGACCTGTCCGCCCTTGACCAGCTGGACCAGGAGCTGTCGGTCGGCCAGCTCGGCGGGCACCGGCCCGACGCCGATCACCTCGGCCTCCGCGGCCCCCTGCCCGTCCAGCCGCCGCGCGGCCCACTTGCGGCCGCCGATGGACGTCTTGCCGCCCGTGGACCTCTTGGCCACCGGCTCCAGCGGTGCCTTCGGGTCGGCCGACTCGGCGCGGGCGACCAGTTTGTAGACCATCGAGCACGTCGGATGGCCGGATCCCGTCACGAGCTGGGTGCCGACGCCGTACGCGTCCACGGGGGCCGCCGCGAGCGAGGCGATGGCGTACTCGTCGAGGTCGGAGGTCACGACGATCTTCGTCTCGGTCGCGCCCAGCTCGTCGAGCTGCCGGCGCACCCGGTGGGCGACGAGCAGCAGGTCTCCGGAGTCGATGCGCACCGCGCCGAGTCCGGGCCCGGCGACCTCGACGGCCGTGCGGACCGCTTCGGCGACGTCGTAGGTGTCCACGAGCAGCGTGGTGCCGCGGCCCAGCGAGTCCACCTGGGCCCGGAAGGCGTCCCGCTCGTGGTCGTGCAGGAGGGTGAAGGCGTGCGCGGAGGTGCCCACGGTCGGGATGCCGTAGCGGAAACCGGCGGCCAGGTCGGAGGTGCTGGTGAACCCGCCGATGTACGCGGCCCGCGAGGCGGCCACCGCGGCCAGCTCGTGGGTGCGCCGGGCGCCCATCTCGATCAGCGGCCGGCTGCCCGCGGCGGAGGACATGCGGGAGGCGGCCGCCGCGATGGCGGAGTCGTGGTTGAGGATCGAGAGGATCACCGTCTCCAGGAGCACGCACTCGGCGAAGCTGCCCTCGACCCGCAGGAGGGGCGAGCCCGGAAAGTACGCCTCGCCCTCGGGGTAGCCCCAGATGTCCCCGCCGAAGCGGTAGGAGGCGAGCCACTCGACGGTCGGCTCGTCCACGATCCCGCGCTCGCGCAGAAAGCCGAGGACGTCCGGGCCGAACCGGAAGTTCTCGACGGCGTCGAGGACGCGTCCGGTGCCCGCGACGACTCCGTAGCGCCGTCCTTCGGGCAGCCGCCGGGTGAAGACCTCGAAGACCGAGCGCCGCTCGGCGGTCCCGGCCGCGAGCGCGGCCTGCAGCATCGTCAGCTCGTACTGGTCGGTGAAGAGCGCCGTAGAGGGAACTTCCACCGGCAGCCCAAGGTCCGCTGTGTTCATGGCGGCGATCGTACCCCCATTTCGTCAGTTTGACGATTTCTATCGGCCCGGCGATTCCCGGAGTGCCCGAGCACCTGTTCCGGGGGCCGTTTATGCGGGTGACCCCCTCTGGTGGGAGCATGGGCGATGTGACGGCTCCCGCACCTCTAGAGATCGAGAAGACCGAGTCGGCGGAGGAGGTCTTCGCCGTACCTGAGCCGGACGTCCCCTGGGTCACGATCGTCCACAACGACCCGGTCAACCTCATGAGCTATGTGACGTATGTCTTCCAGACGTACTTCGGCTACTCGAAGGACAAGGCCACCAAGCTGATGATGGACGTCCATCACAAGGGCCGGGCCGTCGTCTCCAGCGGCACGCGCGAGGAGATGGAGCGCGACGTGCAGGCCATGCACGGCTACGGTCTGTGGGCCACCCTTCAGCAGGACCGGAAGTAGCCGGCCCCCTGTCAACCGACCGCCCGCAGGACCGGAAGTAGCGAACTCACTCCATGCCCGGACACTTCGAACCGCTCCCCGGCGGCGGCGCGGCCGTCGCGCTCGACGAGGTCGAGATCTCCATCATCCGCTCCCTCGCCGTCCAGCTCCTGGAGCTCATCGGTCCGGGCCCCGCGGAGAACGCCTCCGCCGACCCGCTCGCCGAGCTGTTCGCCGAGGGCCCCAGCGAGCCGCCGAGCGACCCGGTGCTCAAGCGCCTGTTCCCCGACGCCTACAGCGGCCCCGGCGTCCAGGCCGACACGCCCGAGCAGGCCGAGGAGCAGCACGCCCACTCCGCCGAGTTCCGCCGTTTCACCGAGAACGACCTGCGCGCCGGCAAGCGCGAGAACGCCCTCGCGGTGGTCCGCTCGCTGGACGCGCTGACGCCCGGAGGCGACGGCGGAGCGGTCCTGGAGCTGACCACGGCACAGTCCGAGCAGTGGCTGCGCGCCCTGAACGACCTGCGTCTGGCCATCGGTTCGCGGCTCGACGTCGTCGACGAGGAGGACACCGACCTCCTCTACCGCCTCCCCGACGAGGACCCGCGCAAGCCGATGGTGATGGCGTACCTCTGGCTGGGCGGCCTGCAGGAGACCCTCGTCGCCACCCTTATGCCCTGATCCGTCGCGACCTGTCGCCGAGCACACGGGCCTGTGTGTTCGCTCAGAGGACGCTCAAATCCGGATAACGATCATGTCACCGTAACCGCGCCCTTTGGGGCGCGGTTCATCGTTTTGTCCGGTTCTTCCTGTGGTCTGCGCTACACGCGCCGCAACCGATCGACGCCGCCACCGTGATAAATCTTCACGACCGCCCGGCAGGACACCACCCATGTCCCGCCGGGTGCGCCACCGAGCCGGCGGACCGCCGGCCAGGCACAAGCTCCACCTGTCCGGGGGGATCGGAAGCCGATTCGAAGCCGAGGGACTGGCTCGTTCCGGTATGGAGAAAGGCGCACCAGACATGACCTCATCGCAGGTCGACAAGCAGTACGACGGCAGTGAGGCCGTGGGCGGCGACGCCCCCGAAGAGGGGTACGAGCGCGGGCTCGGCAGCCGCCAGGTCCAGATGATCGCGATCGGCGGCGCCATCGGCGTCGGCCTCTTCCTGGGAGCCGGGGCGAACATCGCCAAGGCCGGACCCAGCCTGATCATGATGTACGCCCTCGCGGGCGTGATCATCTTCTTCATCATGCGGGCGCTCGGCGAGCTCCTGCTCTACCGCCCGGTCTCGGGCTCCTTCGCGGAGTACTCCCGCGAGTTCCTCGGCCCGTTCTTCGGCTTCTTCACCGGCTGGACGTACTGGCTGATGTGGGTGGTCACCGGCATGGCCGAGCTCACGGCCGCCGCGATCTACGTCCACTACTGGTTCCCGGCGGTTCACCAATGGGTGACCGCGCTGGTCTTCCTGGTCGTCCTGTTCGTGGCGAACCTGATCTCGGTGAAGCTCTTCGGCGAGATCGAGTTCTGGTTCTCGATGGTCAAGGTCACCGCTCTGCTCGGCATGATCATCATCGGTATCGGCGTTCTGACCTTCGGCTTCAGCTCCGCCGGTGACACCGCCTCCGTCAGCAACCTCTGGCAGTTCGACGGCTTCTTCCCCAACGGCATCGGCTCGTCCCTGATGACCCTCCAGGGCGTCATGTTCGCCTACCTCGCCGTCGAGCTCGTCGGCGTCACCGCGGGTGAGTCCGAGGACCCCGAGAAGACCCTCCCGAAGGCCATCAACACCCTCCCGTGGCGCATCGCCCTCTTCTACGTCGGCGCCCTCACCGTCATCCTCTGCGTCGTGAAGTGGACGGAGTTCGCGCCCAAGGTGAGCCCCTTCGTCGAGGCCTTCGCGAAGATCGGCATCCCTGCCGGCGCGGGCATCGTCAACTTCGTGGTCCTCACCGCCGCCCTGTCCTCCTGCAACTCGGGCATGTACTCCACGGGCCGCATGCTGCGGAACCTCGCCGACAGCGGTGAGGCCCCGAAGGTCTTCAGCAAGCTGTCCTCCACCAAGACGCCCGCACTCGGCATCACCATCTCCGTGCTCTTCATGGGCATCGGCGTGATCCTCAACTACGTCGTCCCCGAGAAGGCCTTCGGCTACGTCACCTCGGTGGCCACCGCGGCCGGCATCTGGACCTGGCTGATGATCCTGGTCAGCCACATCCTCTACCGCCGCGCGGTCGACGCCGGCCGGCTCCCGGCCTCGTCCTTCCCCGCCCCCGGCGGCGCGAAGTGCAGCTACGTCGCGGTCGCGTTCCTGCTCTTCGTCACCGGCCTGATCGCCTACGACGCGGACTCCCGCATCTGCCTGTACGTGATGGCCGTCTGGGCCGCCGTACTGGCCGCCGGCTGGGCGATCCTCAAGGCGCGCAACCCCCAGGCCGCCGAACGCCGCGAGCCGGAACTCGAGAAGGTCGGCTGACCACGCCACGGATGTCCGGCCCCCGGGCCACCGCTCAGGACGTCCGGCATTCGGGCCGTCCCGTACCACGCCTCGGTACGGGACGGCCCTTCTGTCTATCCTGACCAGCATGCTGACCATCACCGAGGCCCTGTTCGACCAGATCGTCGCCCACGCACGCCAGGACCACCCCGACGAGGCGTGCGGCGTCGTCGCGGGACCCGCGGGCACCGGCCGCCCCGAGCGCTTCATCCCGATGCTCAACGCCGCGCGCTCGCCCACGTTCTACGAGTTCGACTCCGGCGATCTGCTCAAGCTCTACCGCGAGATGGACGACCGCGACGAGGAGCCCGTCGTCATCTACCACTCGCACACCGCGACCGAGGCCTACCCCTCCCGCACCGACCTCGCGTACGCGAACGAGCCCGGCGCGCACTACGTCCTGGTCTCCACGGCGGACACCGACGACGCCGGTCCCTTCCAGTTCCGCTCGTACCGGATCGTGGAGGGTGAGGTCACGGAGGAGGAGGTCAAGGTCGTGGAGAGCTACTGATCTCACCCATCGACCAAAAAGCGTCCGGAATGCGAGATCACACTCCGGGGCCGGTACCGGGAATCGATACGATGAGCCCATGGTTCTGAACGACGTGAGCGACAAGACGCCGGGCATGCTGCTCGTCGCGCGGCTGCACGTCGACCTGTGCAGGCTGCAGAGCGCCATCTGTACGCGCTGACCCGCCGCCGCGCACGGCCGGAGAGCCGCGGCTCCGCAACCGGCGCACCCCCTGCCCTGCCCGCGCTGCCGCGCGTCGTCCGACCTGACTTTCCTTCCGACAGGAGCCCGCAACCATGGCCATCGAGGTCCGCATCCCCACCATCCTCCGCACCTACACCGACGGCAAGAAGGCCGTCGAGGGCGGCGGGGCGACCCTTGCCGAGCTGTTCACCGACCTCGACACCCGTCACGCGGGCATCCGGGCCCGGATCGTGGACGGCGGCGAACTGCGCCGCTTCGTCAACGTCTACCTCAACGACGAGGACGTCCGCTTCCTCGACGGCATCAACACCAAGCTGACCGACGGCGACAGCATCACCATCCTGCCGGCCGTCGCCGGCGGCATGGTCTGATCGGACCCTGGCCACCCATGCGCTACGACTCCCCGCTCGCCGCGGTGGGCAACACCCCTCTGGTGCGCCTGCCGCGGCTGTCGCCGTCCGCGGACGTCCGTATCTGGGCGAAGCTGGAGGACCGCAACCCGACCGGCTCCGTCAAGGACCGGCCGGCCCTCCACATGATCGAGCAGGCGGAGAAGGACGGCCGTCTGACGCCGGGCTGCACGATCCTGGAGCCGACCAGCGGCAACACCGGCATCTCCCTGGCGATGGCGGCCAAGCTCAAGGGCTACCGCATGGTCTGCGTGATGCCCGAGAACACCTCACAGGAACGCCGTGACCTGCTCGGCATGTGGGGCGCCGAGATCATCCCCAGCCCGGCCGCCGGCGGCTCCAACACCGCCGTCCGCCTCGCCAAGGAACTCTCCGCGCAGCACCCGGACTGGGTGATGCTCTACCAGTACGGCAACCCGGACAACGCCGGCGCCCACTACGCCACGACGGGCCCCGAGATCCTCGCCGACCTCCCGTCCATCACCCACTTCGTGGCGGGACTCGGCACCACCGGCACCCTCATGGGCGTCGGCCGCTTCCTGCGCGAACACAAGCCGGACGTCAAGATCGTCGCCGCGGAGCCGCGCTACGACGACCTGGTCTACGGGCTCAGGAACCTGGACGAGGGCTTCGTACCGGAGCTGTACGACGCCTCCGTCCTCACCACCCGCTTCTCCGTGGGCTCCGCGGACGCGGTCACCCGCACCCGGGAACTCCTCCAGCAGGAGGGCATCTTCGCGGGCGTCTCCACCGGAGCCGCGCTGCACGCAGCGATCGGCGTCGGCAACAAGGCCGTCAAGGCCGGAGAGCCGGCCGACATCGCCTTCGTGGTCGCGGACGGCGGCTGGAAGTACCTGTCCACCGGCGTCTACACGGCGGCCACGACGGAAGAGGCCATCGAGACACTCCAGGGCCAGCTCTGGGCGTAGGGCCTGTCTGACAATTCCCGTCTGCCCGGCGACGCCATGCACGCCCTCTCGCCGCACCGGCCCCAGACCCGAGTACGTCCAGTACGCAGGTCTGGGGCCGGCACGCCGAGAGCACGCTCCCCCGAGCTCTCGGCTTCGCTCGAGCAGGGGGGACCCCCATGACGCCGCCGGGCCGCCCTTCGGGCGACGACGCGAATTGTCAGACAGGCCCTAGCCCGGACACGGCACCCGCCGTACCGGCCGCACCAGCCGCGACGAAGGGCGCGGGGACCGATCGACGGTCCCCGCGCCCTTCCGCGTTCTCGCGTTCTCCACCCGGGCGGGAGAGCGGCTCAGCGGGCCAGGTAACGGACCTGGTCCCACAGCACCGGATCCACCACACCGACCCGGCGCCGGAAGTCGCCCACCGGCACCTCGCGCAATTCGTCCGTCTCCAGGAAGCTCGGCCGCCCCTGAGTGTCACCCACGGTCCCCGGGGGCAGCGGGATCACCCCGGGCCGCTCGTCGTGGTACTTGCTGGTGATCTTCGCGACGGTCACCCGCTTCCCGCGCACCACCAGCACCAGACACGGCCGGTCCTTGGCCCCCGGCCCGTCCTCGTAGGGGACGTTCGCCCACCAGATCTCAGCCGCCCGCGGCGCCTGCCCCTCGCGCCGCGGTCCGCCCCGGCGCGGCCCGCCCCGGCCCGGCGGACGCGTCCGCCCGGCCGGCCGGCGCCCGCGGCGCCCCCAGCCGTCCACCAGCGTCACGACCAGCGCGAGCAGCACCACCGCCGCCAACGCGAGCCACCAGGACGTGTCCACAGCAAAGAAGGTACCGGCGCGCGCGTGACCGCGCCCGCCCTGGGACGACCCCGGTGTCCGACAGGCTGTCCGAACTGATCCAAACACCACTCCTCAGGTCCATCCGAACCGGTGACAGCACAGGTGAGTTCGCCCACAACGGCCCCTGGCGGAGGAGCGACCCGTCCTTTTGCGCCTTACGCTCGACGGACCGCACGACCCCCGTCCTCCCCGTTTCCAGCTGTTACCCGCCAGCGGAGGTTTCTGCTCTATGAAGCTCACCGTCGTCGGCTGCTCGGGGTCGTTCCCGTCCGCGGAATCGGCCTGCTCGAGCTACCTCCTAGAGGCCGACGGCTTCCGGCTGCTTCTCGACATGGGCAACGGTGCCCTGGGCGAGCTGCAGCGCCATTGCGGTCTCTACGACCTCGACGCGATCTTCCTGAGCCATCTGCACGCCGACCACTGCATCGACATGTGCGCCTACTTCGTCGCGCGCTACTACCGGCACGACGGCGGCCGCTGCGACCCGCTCCCGGTCTACGGCCCCGAAGGCACCGAGCACCGGCTCACCACGGCCTACGCCGACACCCCCAGCGCCTCGTCCATGAGCGAGGTCTTCGACTTCCACACGGTCAAGCCGTCCACGTTCGAGGTCGGCCCCTTCACCGTGCACACCGAACGGGTGGCGCACCCGGTGGAGGCGTACGGCATCCGGGTGGAGCACGGCGGACGCTCGTTGACGTACTCCGGTGACACGGGGGTGACCGAGGCCCTGGACGAACTCGCGCGCGACACGGACCTGTTCCTGTGCGAGGCCGCGTTCACCCACGGCAAGGAGAACATCCCCGGCCTCCACCTCAACGGTCTGGAGGCCGGCGAGACCGCCGCCCGCGCGGGCGTCCGCCGCCTCGTCCTCACCCACATCCCCCCGTGGACGGACGCCGACACCAACCTGACGGACGCCCGCTCGGCGTACCAGGGCCCGGTGGATCTGGCGGTACCGGGGGCGACGTACGAGATCTGACGGCTTCAGCGTGCACGAAGGCCCCCGGAACCAGGCGGTTCCGGGGGCCTTCGGCCGTAAGGAAGGACGACTCACGCCTTCGTGAGGTCCTCGACCTCCTCCTCGGGCTCACGGCCCGGGGTGGGGAGGTTGAACTTGGTGATCGCGAAGCGGAAGACCACGTAGTAGACCGCCGCGAAGACCAGACCGATCGGGATGATCATCCAGGGCTTGGTGGCCAGGTTCCAGTTGAGCGCGTAGTCGATGAAGCCCGCGGAGAACGTGAAGCCCGCGTGGACGCCGAGCGCCCAGGTGACCGCCAGGGCCAGGGCGGTCAGCACCGCGTGGATCACGTACAGGAGCGGGGCGATGAACATGAACGAGAACTCGATCGGCTCGGTCACACCCGTCACGAACGAGGTCAGCGCCAGCGAGATCATCATGCCCATCACGGCCTTGCGGCGCTCGGGGCGGGCGGAGTGCGCGATGGCGATCGCGGCGGCCGGCAGGCCGAACATCATGATGGGGAAGAAGCCCGACATGAACATTCCGGCGCTCGGGTCACCGGCGAAGAACCGGTTGAGGTCACCGTGGACGACCACGCCCGCGGAGTCCTTGAAGTCGCCGATCTGGAACCAGGACACGGCGTTCACGAACTGGTGCATGCCGACCGGGATGAGCGCGCGGTTGATGAGACCGAACAGGCCGGCGCCGACCGTGCCGAGACCGGTGATCCACTCGCCGAAGTTGGCGATGCCGTCACCGATCGGCTCCCACACCAGGCCGAAGAAGACGCCCATGGCGGTGCCGACGAAGGCCATGATGATCGGCACCAGGCGGCGGCCGTTGAAGAAGCCGAGCCAGTCCACCAGCTTCTTGCGGTGGTAGCGCTGCCACAGCACGGCGGACAGCAGGCCCATGATGATGCCGCCGAGGACACCGGGGTTGTTGTAGGTCGCCGCTATGTCCGCGCCCGCCTGGACCTTCGCCTCGGTGACGGGGAACGCCTTGAGGACGTTGCTGTAGACGAGGAAGCCGACCAGGGCCGCGAGCGCGGTGGAGCCGTCCGCCTTCTTGGCGAAGCCGATCGCCACACCGATACAGAACAGCATCGGCAGGTTGTCGAAGATCGCACCGCCCGCGGTGGCGAACACCTCCGTGACCTTGTCGGGCAGGTGCAGCTTCTGTGCGATGTCCGGTACTCCCAGTCGCAGCAGGATGCCCGCCGCCGGAAGCACGGCGATCGGCAGCTGCAGGCTGCGGCCGACCTTCTGCAGGCCCTGGAACAGGCCGGATCCCCGCTTCTTCGCGGGTGCCGCCGAGACGGTGGCGGTGCTCATAGTTCCTCCATGCGCCGGGCGCTGCCGGGGGACGGGAAAGGGTGTGACAGGGGTCGGCAGCGACCATGTGGTCTACACCACCAGTGGTGTAGACCTGTTTCTAGCACGGTGAAGGCCAGATAAGGAACCCACGAATTTTGTGGCCTGGGCCATAACAGGAAGAGACGATTCCGTTCATGGCGAAGGCCCCCGGACCGGCTGGTCCAGGGGCCTTTCGATGCACAGGGCTTGCGGCCCGGCGGGGAGCTAGGCCTTCGTCGTGTCCTCGACGTCCTCCTCCGGCTCCCGCCCCGGAGTCTTCAGATCGAACTTCGTGATCACGAACCGGAAGATCGCGTAGTACACCGCGCCGAAGCACAGCCCGATCGGAATGATCAGCCACGGCTTCGTCGCCAGGTTCCAGTTGATGACGTAGTCGATCAGACCCGCGGAGAAACTGAAGCCGTCGTGCACACCGAGCCCCCATGTCACCGCCATGGAAACGCCGGTGAGCACGGCGTGCGTCACGTAGAGCAGCGGCGCGATGAACATGAACGAGTACTCGATCGGCTCGGTGATGCCCGTGACGAACGACGTCAGCGCCACCGACAGCATCAGACCGCCGATCTCCTTGCGCCGATGCGGCTTCGCGGTGTGCGTCATCGCGAGCGCGGCCGCCGGCAGCGCGAACATCATGATCGGGAAGAAGCCCGTGAGGAACTGCCCCGCGTCCGGGTCGCCCGCCAGGAACATGTTGATGTCACCGTGCACGACCTGGCCGTCGGGCTTGGTGAAACTGCCGAACTGGAACCAGATGGGCACGTTCAGGAACTGGTGCAGACCGATCACCAGCAGAGCCCGGTTCGCCAGACCGAACACACCCGAACCCCACGCCCCCAGCCCGACCAGCCAGTCGCTGAAGTTCTCCAGCCCGTCACCGATCGGCGGCCACACCCACAGGCACAGCGAGGCGAACCCCATGGCCACGAACGCCATGATGATCGGCACCAGACGGCGCCCGTTGAAGAAGCCGAGCCAGTCCACCAGCTTCGTCCGGTGGTAGCGCGCCCAGAAGTACGCCGACATCAGCCCGATGGCGATACCGCCGAACACCCCGGGGTTCTGGTACGTGAACTCGACGACCGAGCTGTCCTCCAGCTGGCAGCCCAGCTTGATCTGGATGCTCCCGCCCGGGCAGGTCTCCGGGAACGCGCGCAGCACGTTGTAGTACACGAGGAAACCCACGACCGCCGCCAAGGCCGTCGAGCCGTCCGCCTTCTTCGCCATGCCGATGGCCACGCCGACACAGAACAGCATCGGCAGCCCGAGGTTGCCGTCCAGCAGCGCGCCACCCGCCGCACCGATCACCTTCGACAGGTTGTCCCAGCCGAGCCCGTCCGCACCGAACACATCCGGCTGCCCGAGCCGGTTCAAAATGCCCGCGGCCGGCAGCACGGCGATCGGCAACTGCAGGCTGCGGCCCATCTTCTGCAGCCCCTGGAACGCCTTGTGCCACCGGGCACGCGCTGGAGACACATCGCTTACGGCACTCATGGGCGTCCTCCGGGCGGGCCGGTTTGGCGACTGCCCGCCGACTGGTGTAGACCAGTCGGCGACGAGCCGCCCTGTCGTGATCGCCATCCTTCGGCACCCACGGCATGACCGCTCGCGAAGATGGGCCAACTGTGGGTTACTGCGACAAAGCGGTTCTGATCAGGGAGTAGGACATGGCCACCAAGGCTGAGAAGATCGTCGCCGGGCTCGGCGGCATCGACAACATCGAAGAGGTCGAAGGCTGCATCACCCGCCTGCGCACCGAGGTCCATGACGCCTCACTCGTCGACGAGGCCGCCCTGAAGGCCGCAGGCGCCCACGGCGTCGTCAAGATGGGCACCGCCATCCAGGTCGTCATCGGAACCGACGCGGACCCCATCGCCGGCGAGATCGAAGACATGATGTGACCGACAGGACCCACTGAAGCCACCCCGGCCCCCGAGCGGGCCCCACACCGCTTCAGGAGCCGCACCGGCTCACCCGTGAGGGGCTGATTCCGCCACCGGCGGGCAGCCCCTCACGCCTGTGCGGATAGGCTCGACGCCATGTCTCGAATCGACGGCCGCACCCCCGAACAGCTGCGCCCCATCACCATCCAGCGTGGCTGGAGCAAGCATGCCGAGGGCTCCGTCCTCGTATCCTTCGGCGACACCAAGGTCTTCTGCACGGCCTCCGTCACCGAAGGCGTCCCCCGCTGGCGCAAGGGCAGCGGCGAGGGCTGGGTCACCGCCGAATACTCCATGCTCCCCCGCGCCACCAACACCCGCGGCGACCGCGAATCCGTCCGCGGCAAGATCGGCGGCCGCACCCACGAGATCAGCCGCCTCATCGGCCGCTCGCTGCGCGCCGTCATCGACTACAAGGCGCTCGGCGAGAACACCATCGTCCTCGACTGCGACGTCCTCCAGGCCGACGGCGGCACCCGCACCGCGGCCATCACCGGCGCGTACGTCGCCCTCGCCGACGCCGTCACCTGGGCCCAGGGCAAGAAGCTCATCAAGCCCGGCCGCAAGCCGCTCACCGGCACCGTCTCCGCCGTCTCCGTCGGCATCGTCGGCGGCGTCCCCCTCCTCGACCTCCGCTACGAGGAGGACGTCAAGGCCGACACCGACATGAACGTCGTGTGCACCGGCGACGGCCGCTTCGTCGAGATCCAGGGCACCGCCGAGGCCGAGCCGTTCGACCGCAAGGAACTCAACGCCCTGCTGGACCTCGCCGTCGCGGGCTGCGACGAACTCGCCGCCATCCAGCGCGCGGCACTCGAATCGGCCTCAGAGGCAACCGCCGGTTAACCCTTGGCGTTCTTATGGGTACGGGCGTACGGTCCAGCCGTGCGCCCGCCGGCCCCTTCGGGCGGATCGGGCCGACCGCACAGCGGACCGGTGCGATGCGGTCGGTGCGGCCGCACCACACCAAGTCCACGGGGAGGGACCGTTCCATGGCCGCGCGCCACCGCAATCGCCGCCGTACCACCGCATTCGCCGTCGTCGCCGCACTCGTCGTCCTGCCGGCGGTGGTCGGCTGCGACGCCGTCAGCAAGGCGCTCGACTGCGTGCAGACCGCCGACTCGATAGCCGACAGCGTCACCGACCTCCAGCAGGCCGTCGAGAACGCGGCGAACGACCCGACGCAGACCGACGCGTCCCTCAACGCCATCGAGAACAACCTCGACAAGATCGGCGACAAGACCGACAACGCCGACATCAACAAGGCGGTCGACGAGCTGAACAAGGCCGTCGCCAACGTCCGCACGGCCGTCAAGAACGGCGACACCACCCCCGACATCACGCCCGTCACGGCCGCGGCGGGCGAACTGACGAAGGTGTGCACGCCGTAGCGGACGCGGGCCGGGGTGCGGGCAGGGTACGAAACCGGCCCGGAGGCGGGCTGCGGGGCCGTCAGGAACTGGCCCGGACGCTGGGCTGCCGGGCCGTCAGGAACCCGCCCGGGACCGGACTCGGAGATACTGGCGACCATGACCCGCCTGATCCTCGCCACCCGCAACGCCGGAAAGCTCACCGAGTTGAAGGCGATCCTCGCCGACGCAGGGCTCACCCATGACCTCGTCGGCGCGGACGCCTACCCCGACATCCCCGACGTCAAGGAAACCGGCGTCACCTTCGCCGAGAACGCCCTGCTGAAGGCCCACGCCCTCGCCCAGGCCACCGGCCTGCCCGCCGTCGCCGACGACTCGGGCCTGTGCGTCGACGTCCTCAACGGCGCCCCCGGCATCTTCTCCGCCCGCTGGGCCGGCCGCCACGGCGACGACCGGGCCAACCTGGACCTGCTCCTCGCCCAGCTCTCCGACATCGACGCCCCGCACCGGGGCGCCCACTTCGCCTGCGCGGCGGCCCTGGCCCTTCCGGACGGCACGGAACGCGTCGTCGAGGGCCAACTGCTCGGCACCCTCCGCCACACCCCCGCCGGCACGAACGGCTTCGGCTACGACCCGATCCTCCAGCCCGAGGGCGAGTCCCGTACGTGCGCCGAACTGTCGGCCGAGGAAAAGAACGCGATCAGCCACAGGGGGAAGGCGTTCCGCGCACTGGTACCGGTGGTGCGGGAGCTGCTGGGCTGAGATGCGGAGAGGGGCCGCCTTGCAGGGCGGCCCCTCTGCGTGTGCGGCCGGTGGGACTCGAACCCACACGGGCTTTCGCCCACGGGCTCCTAAGGCCCGCGCGTGCTGCCAATTTCGCCACGGCCGCGTACGTCGCCATGCTACCGGTCCCGTGGTGGTCGCCTATCTGGTTTGTCGGCGACCTCCTCGGCACCAGGTGCTGGTGATCGCGTGGCAGTTGGGGCACAGCAACCGCAGGTTCTCGCGCCGGTCGTCGCTCCAGTCGCCGTTGATGTGGTCGATCTCCAGTGTCATCGGCTCGCCAAGCCACTCAGGGCCGGTCCCGCACTCGGCGCATTCTTCTGATACGCCGATTTCGCGGAGCGCTCGGCGCAGCAATGCCGTCCGCGTGCGACGTTTGCCGCTCTGCTTGACGAGCACATCCGCCGGTCGCTTCAGAGGCGTCGGGCCGGGTTTCCCGCGTTGATGCGCCTGTCCCAGGAAGTGCGAGGTGTCGATGCCATAAGCGGCGGTCAACTGGGGGATCAGCGTGCGCAGCCGTGAGTTGTCCGGTCGCCCCAGTAGACGGAGAACTCCCGCAATGGAAAGGGACTGCGCGACTGCTTCCCGCAACTCGCTCTCGCCAGGCAGACTCTGGGGCCCGTGGCGCCTCGGGCGGGGGAAGTGCGAGATGTCGATTTCGAAATGCTCGAAGCGCCTATAGAGGTGCCGACGGAGATTTTCGTATGGCTGGGTGCCGAAGAAGGCGATGACCTCATCGATGTCGGAGCACTGTTCGGCGGCTTGCGTCAACCGCTCGCGGGTGTACTGCACACTGCTGCTCATGAGGTGCCGTCCACGGCGCGCCCCTTGGCGCGACCTCGGTAACTGTCCGTTGTCGAGTGGCAGTTGGGGCAGAGGAACCGGAGGTTCTTGATGCGGTTGTCGCGCCAGTTGCCATCGATGTGGTCGACCTCCAGGGGGAGTGGGTGACCTTGCCAGGTCGCCTCCACGCCACAGCGTGCGCAACGCTCGGGCATGCCCAGACTTGTCATCGCCCGTTTGAGCAGGTTGCTCGGGACGCGTCGGGCACGCCCAGCAGGTTGCTCCACGAGCAAGTCCTCCGGGGTCCGAGGCCGTTTGGTCCTCCCGCGCTGGTTCGGCACCTGGAAATGCGAGGTGTCGATGCTGTACGCGTCGACTCGGCGGCTGATGTGCGTGTGGTGCCCACCGACGACCTCAAGCCCCAGATGGCGTAGCACTTCACACATGTTCGTCGAGGCCGCAACAGCTGCTGCGAGAACATCCCTCGTCCATCGCACCCCTTCGCGTTCGAAGTGAGCGACGTCCACACCCAGCTTCTTCATGCGCCCGCGCAGGTACCGCCGTGTGGGACTCTTCGGATCCACACCGAGTTTCGTCAATGCCTCCGACAGCGTTCGCGACGTCCGAGCCGCCTCCGCCAGGCGCTCCTTGGTGTACGGACTGACCGGCATTGCCCCTCCGTTCCCGATCGCACGTTCGCGACCTCGTACGGGCTAACGAACCGTTTATCGGACGGTTACGCCCGGTGAGGGGGTGGGTCTGGTTCCGGGTGGGGTCAGTGGCCCGACGTGGCCTTCAGGCCCACCACCGACACCAGGAGCAGGCAGACGAAGAAGATGCGGGCGGCTGTCGCCGGTTCGCCGAGGACGGCCATGCCGAGGACTGCCGCGCCGGCCGCGCCGATGCCGACCCAGACGCCGTACGCGGTGCCGATCGGGAGCGACTTGGCCGCCTGTGACAGCAGGAGCATGCTGGCGACGATGCCCGCGGCCGTCAGGACGCTGGGGACCGGGCGGGTGAAGCCGTCGGTGTACTTCATTCCGATCGACCAGCCGACTTCGAGCAGTCCGGCGACGATCAGCAGGACCCAGGCCATGGGAGGTACCTCCGGGAGACGACGGCGTTGCGGGCTGCGTCGTCTTTGCTGAGCCCGGTACGGCGCATCTCGTCGGGGTCCCTCCACCGTAGCAAGGAACGGCGAAAGGGGCCGGTGACCATGGTCACCGGCCCCTTCGGGGTGCGTATGCCCTACAAGTAAAGGCCGGTCGAGTCCTCGGACCCCTCGAAGCGGTCCGCGGCCACGGCGTGCAGATCCCGCTCGCGCATCAGCACGTACGCGGTCCCGCGCACCTCGACCTCGGCCCGGTCCTCGGGGTCGTACAGGACCCGGTCGCCGGGCTCCACCGTACGGACGTTCTGCCCGACCGCGACGACGTCGGCCCAGGCGAGACGGCGGCCGACGGCCGCCGTCGCGGGGATCAGGATGCCGCCGCCGGAGCGCCGCTCGCCCTCGGCGGCGTCCTGCCGTACCAGCACGCGGTCGTGCAGCATCCGGATGGGCAGCTTGTCGTCATGGGTGCTGTGCGTTTCACGGTTGGCGCTCACGCCCTGAACCTACCTGTCCCGGCCGGTTTCGTACGCGGGTGGGTCGCCGGTCAGCGCTTGCGGCGTCGCGAGCCCACGACGAGCAGCCCGACGAGTCCCACGGCGACCAGAGCCACCGGCACGATGCGCTCCAGCCGGGGCGCGCCGTCCTCCGTCACGAACTGGCCCTTCACATCGCCGACGACGCGGTTGACGCCGACATAGGCGCGCCCCAGGGTGTGGTCGATGTTCGAGGCGACCTTCGCCTTGGCGTCTCCGACGATCGTCTTCGGGTGCACCCGTACGCCGATCTCGTCGAGCGTGTCGGCGAGCGTTGTGCGGCGGTGCTTGATGTCCGCCTCGATCTGCGCCGGAGTCCTGGTATCCGGCGTTCTCGACGTATCCGACACCGCGCTGCCTCCGTGGTCGTGTTGTGACTCCCTGATTCGGACAGTCTGTCAGTTCGTACCGGACCGCACCCCTCGGCACCCCCCATTACGCTCGTTCCGTATCCATTCCACCGGCCACGTGAGGTTCCGATGAGCGAGCGACTCCAGCCCGGCGACACCGCCCCCGCCTTCACCCTGCCCGACGCCGACGGCAACGAGGTCTCCCTCGCCGATCACAAGGGCCGCAAGGTCATCGTCTACTTCTACCCGGCCGCGCTCACTCCAGGCTGCACGAAGCAGGCCTGCGACTTCACGGACAACCTGGACCTGCTGGCGGGCGCCGGTTACGACGTGATCGGTGTCTCCCCGGACAAGCCCGAGAAGCTCGCCAAGTTCCGTGAGAAGGAGTCCCTGAAGGTCACGCTGGTCGGGGACCCCGACAAGACGGTCCTGGAGGCGTACGGGGCCTTCGGCGAGAAGAAGCTGTACGGCAAGACGGTCGTCGGTGTCATCCGCTCCACGGTGGTCGTGGACGAGGAGGGCAAGGTCGAGCGGGCGCTGTACAACGTGAAGGCGACCGGGCACGTGGCGAAGATGATCAAGGACCTGGGGATCTGAGTTCCGGATCGGCCCGCCGGGCGACCGGCGGGCTCAGTGGTTCTCCCTGCGGGGGGTGAGCCCGCTCAGCGGTCCCTGGCCCGCTGTCGTGCCCGTGGTGCCGGTGTCCGTGGAGCCTCCGCCGGTCGTGGTGCCGGCTGTGGTGCCGCTCGTCGTGGTGGTTCCGGTGGCGCCCCCGTCCGTGGGGGTGCCACCGGTGGTGCCCCCGTCCGTGGTCCCGCCGGAGGTGCCGCCGTCGGTGTGGCCCGGGGTGTGGCCGTCGGTCCGGCCCGGGGTGTGGCTCTGGCCCGGGGTCCGGCCGCTCGGCGATGCCGGTGCGCTGCCGCCCGCCCCGCCCACCTCCTCGTCCCCGCCGGTGGTGCCGTCGACGTCCGGTTCGCCGGTGGCGTCCGGGTCGTCGGTCTCGTCGCCGGGGTCGTACATCTCCTCGGCACCCGGCTGGAGCTGGAGGTCGAAGTCCGACACCTCCGTTCCCTCCAGGGCGTCCCCGGTGAACTGGGCCCAGATCTGCGCGGGGTAGCCGCCGCCGTTGATGCGGGACTGCCCGAGGGCGCCGTACAGGGACTTGTGGGCGCCGGTGTCGGGGTCCTGGCCCATCACGGCGACGACGGTGGCGAGGTCGGGGGTGTAGCCCGCGAACCACGCGGCGGTGTCCTCCTCCGCCGTGCCGGTCTTGCCCGCGGCGGGCCGGCCGGCGTTCTGCGCGGCCTGCCCGGTGCCGCCGTCGACGACGCTCTGGAGCATGGCGGTCGTCGTGTCGGCGGCCTCGCGGCTCACGGCCTGCCGGTCGTCGCCCGGGGCCGGCAGCGGCACGTCCTCCGAGCCGTCCTTGGTGATCTTCCGCACGAGCGTGTACGTGCCGTGCCGGCCGTGGTTGGCGAGCGTGGCGTACGCCTCCGCCATGTCGAGGACGCTGGCGGTGGCCGGGCCGAGCGCGATGGAGGGGGAGGCGGTCAGGTCGGGGGTGTCGGCGGGCAGGCCGAGGGCCACGGCGGTCTTCTCGACGCGGGCGGGGCCGACGTCGACGGCCATCTGCGCGTACACCGAGTTGACCGACCTGTCGGTGGCGGTGCGCACGGAGATGTCCCCGTACGATTCGCCGTCCTCGTTCTCGGGCGCGTAGGTGCTGCCGTTCCAGCCCCGCACCGGGCGCTGGTCGGTGCCGTCGTAGACGGTGTTCGGGGTGATGGTGCGGCCGTCCTGGGTCTGTGAGCCGTTCTGGACGGCCGAGGCGAAGACGAACGGCTTGAAGGTGGAGCCGACCTGGTAGTCGCGGCGGGTGGCGTTGTTGACGTACTGCTTGGTGTAGTCGATGCCTCCGTACATCGCGAGGACCTTGCCGTCGGTGGGGTCGATGGCGACGCCGCCGGCGCGGACGTAGGTGTCCGCCTTGCGGTTCTTCTTGTCGAGCCGGTCCATCACCTGGTCGTTCACGGCCTTCACGAAGGCGTCCTGCCGGGACTTCTGGAGGGTGGTGGTGATGCGGTAGCCGCCGCGGCCGAGGGTGTCCTCGTCGAGGATCCTGTTCGAGGTCAGATAGGCGGTCACGGCCTGGACGAGGTAGCCGCGCTGGCCCGACAGGCCCGCCGACCCCCTGGCCTGCCTGGGGGTCGGGAAGGTGACCCGGCCGCGCGCGGCGCGGGTCAGCCACTTCTGCTCGACCATGCCGTCGAGGACGTAGTTCCAGCGGGCGAGGACCCCGGCCCTGTTCTCGGGGTGCGCGATCACGTCGTACTCGCTGGGCGCGTTGAGCAGGGCGGCGAGGTAGGCGCCCTGGCCGACGGTGAGGTCTCTGGCGTTGACGCCGTAGTAGGCCTGGGCGGCGGCCTGGATGCCGTAGGCGTTGCGGCCGTAGTAGCTGGTGTTGAGGTAGCCCTCCAGGATGTCGTCCTTGCTCTTCTCCCGGTCGAGCTTGATGGAGATGAAGAACTCCTTAACCTTGCGGGTGACGGTCTGTTCCTGGCCCAGGTAGTAGTTCTTGACGTACTGCTGGGTGATGGTCGAGCCGGACTGTCTGCCCTTGCCGGTGGCGGTGTTCCAGCCGGCGCGGAGCATCGCCTTGGGGTCGACGGCGGACTCGCTGTAGAAGTCGCGGTCCTCGGCGGCGAGGGTGGCGTGCTGGGCGTCCTTGGAGATGTGCTCCAGGGCGACGTTCTCGCGGTTGACGTCGCCGTCGCGGGCGAGCTGGCTGCCGTCGGCGTACAGGAAGACGTTGCTCTGTTTGACCGCGGCGGCGTTCGCGGAGGGGATCCTGACGAGGAAGTAGCCGAGCGCGAAGAGTCCGGCCAGGAGCAGTGCCGTGCCGAGGACGGTGCCGAGCAGCATGCGCCAGGTGGGGACGAGTCTGCGCAGGCCCGTCCGCTTCGGCCGCTGCTTCCGCTTCTGCTGCGGGCTCTGCTTCGGGTTCTGTTTCGCGCCGGGCCCGCCCGGTCCTGTTCCCGGCCCCGACCGCGGGCCCGTCTGCGGTCCCGCCGCGGGGGCCGGGTTCGGGCGGGGGCCCGCTTCCGGTTCCCTGGGTGCCCAGCCCTGGCTGCGCTGCTGCGGCTCGTCGCTCATCTGTTCGCCGGACTCCTGTTTCGCGTCGTACGCCCTCGTACGCCTGGTGCGCCCCGTATGAAGACTCTCGCACCATGTGTTCCATTCCCCGATCCCGGCACGCGTCGCGCCGGAAAATGCCTGGCGGGCCGTGCCGGGCCCGGACTAGGCTCCTGCGTTTTGGCTCAACGCTGGGGAAAGGGACGGGTTGTGGGCACGGCGCGGTTGTACGCGGCTGTCGTGGGCAGCGGGTTCCGGCGGTACGCCACCTATCGGATCGCCACCGCCGCCGGTGTCTTCACCAACACCGTCTTCGGGCTGATCCTGGCGTACCTGTTCATCGCCCTGTGGGACAGCAAGCCGCACCTCGGCGGCTACGACGAGGCGCAGGCGCTGACCTATGTGTGGGTCAGCCAGGGGCTGCTGATGGTGGTCGCGATGATGGGCGGCGGCTTCGAGGACGAACTGATCGAACGAATCCGTACGGGTGACATCGCGATCGACCTGTACCGGCCGGCCGACCTCCAGATGTGGTGGCTCGCCCAGGACATGGGCCGGGCGCTGTTCCATCTGCTGGGCCGCGGAGTGGTGCCGCTCCTGTTCGGCGCGCTGGTCTTCGACCTGGCGCTGCCCTCGGATCCGCTGACCTGGCTCGCCTTCCTGGTCGCGGTCGCGCTCGGGGTGGTCGTCGGGTTCGCGATCCGCTTCCTGGTGGCCCTGTCCGCGTTCTGGCTGCTCGACGGAGCCGGGGTCGCGCAGCTGACCTCCATCGCGGGGATCTTCTGCTCGGGGATGCTGCTGCCGCTGAACGTCTTTCCGGGCACGCTCGGCGAGGTCGTACGGGCGCTGCCCTGGTCGTCGCTGATCCAGGCGCCCGTGGACGTCCTGCTCGGCACGGCGGATCCGCTGGGAACGTACGCGGTGCAGGCCGCCTGGGCGGCCGGGCTGCTGGCGGCCGGGCGGCTGGTCCAGTCGGTGGCGACACGGAGGGTGGTGGTGCAGGGTGGCTGACCCGGTGGAGCGGGGGACGGGGGTGGTGGCGGGTCCGGCGCGGGAGCGGGTCGTGACCGGGCCGGACCGGGGGACGGCGGTCCGGGCGGTGGACTTCGAGCCGTTCGAGCGGCAGGGGGCGTACGAGCGGCTGCGGGACGGGCTGCGCGCCTACCGGCTGATCACCGCGATGTGGGTGCGCTCGACGATGGCCTACCGGGCGTCCTTCGCGATGACCGCCTTCGGGAACTTCGCAGCGACCGCCCTCGACTTCGTGGCGATCCTCCTGATGTTCTCCCGGGTGGACCGGCTGGGCGGCTACAGCCTGCCCGAGGTCGCCCTGCTCTACGGGGTGTCCGGTGTCGCGTTCGGGTTCGCGGACCTCGCGCTCGGCTCGATGGACAGGCTGGGGCGCCGGGTGCGCGACGGCACGCTGGACACCCTGCTGGTGCGTCCCGTGCCGGTGCTCGCGCAGGTCGCCGCGGACCGTTTCGCGTTGCGCCGGCTCGGCCGGATCACCCAGGGGCTGTTCGTCCTCGGGTACGCCCTCGCCGTCCTCGACATCCACTGGACGCCGCTCAAGGTGCTGATGATGCCGGTGATGCTGGTCAGCGGCGCGGCGATCTTCTCGGCGGTGTTCGTGGCGGGCGGGGCGTTCCAGTTCGTCGCGCAGGACGCCTCCGAGGTGCAGAACTCCTTCACGTACGGCGGCAATACGCTGCTGCAGTACCCGCCGACCGTCTTCGCCAAGGACATGCTGCGCGGGGTGACGTTCGTTCTCCCGCTCGCCTTCGTCAACTGGCTGCCCGCGCTGTACGTGCTGGGGCGGCCCTATCCGCTCGACCTGCCGACGTGGGTCGCGTTCGCGTCACCGGTCGTGGCGGCGCTGTGCTGCGCGCTGGCCGGGCTCGCCTGGCGCGCGGGGCTGCGCGCCTACCGGAGTACGGGAAGTTAGGGGAATGGGTGTGGCCATCACCGCAGACAGGGAATCGGCCGGTCCGGGCGGGGAACCGGGCCCGGGGGCCGGCTTCATCGAGCTGGACGGGGTCGAGAAGGTCTTCGAGGTGCGCAGGAGGACGGGGTTCCTGCGCGGTGAGCGGCGCCAGGTGCGGGCCGTCGACTCGATCTCGTTCACGGTCGGGCGCGGGGAGATGGTCGGCTACATCGGCCCGAACGGCGCCGGCAAGTCGACCACGATCAAGATGCTCACCGGCATCCTCACCCCGAGCGCCGGCCGGCTGCGGGTCGCCGGTCTGGACCCGTCCCGCGAGCGCACCCGTGTCGCGCGCCGGATCGGGGTCGTGTTCGGGCAGCGTACGACGCTGTGGTGGGATCTCCCGCTGATCGACTCGTACCGGCTCATGCACCGGATGTACCGGGTGCCGGACGCGCGGTTCCGGGAGAACCTCGACCGCTGTGTCGAACTCCTGGAACTCGGGGCGCTGTTGGACGTGCCCGTGCGGCAGTTGTCGCTGGGGCAGCGGATGCGCGGCGACATCGCGGCGGCCCTGCTGCACGACCCCGAGGTGCTCTATCTCGACGAGCCGACGATCGGGCTCGACGTGATCAGCAAGGTGCGGGTCCGGGAGTTCCTGCGGGATCTGAACGCCGAACGCGGTACGACCGTCCTGCTCACCACGCACGACCTCACCGACATCGAGCAGTTGTGCCGGCGGGTGATGGTCATCGACCACGGGCGGCTGATGTACGACGGCGCTCTGAGCGGGCTGCACGCGGTGGGGGAGAGCGAGCGGACCCTGGTCGTGGACCTGGAGCGGGAACTGCCCCCGATCGAGCTGGAGTCGGCGCGGGTGGTGAAGGTGGAAGGTCCGCGTCAGTGGCTGGCGTTCCCCGCCGGTCTGTCGGCGGCTCCGCTGGTGGCGCGGATCGCGGCGGAATATCCGCTGGTGGACCTTTCGGTACGGGAGCCGGACATCGAGGCGGTCATCAGCCGTATGTACGTGGGGAGGACGGTGCCGTAGGGGAGACAGGCCGCGAAGGCGGGCCGGATAGCCCACGGGCGGGGGACCTCGTAGGCTGCTGCCCATGACCGACGAACTCCCGGAGCTGCGTGCCTCCGACGCCGATCGTGAACGAGTCGCCGAACAGCTGAGGGACGCCCTCGCGGAGGGCCGTCTCGACATGGAGGAGTTCGAGGAGCGGCTGGAGGCGACGTACGCGGCCCGTACCTACGGGGAGTTGGCGCCGATCACCCGCGATCTGCCGGGCGCGGTGGGGACGGCTCGTGTCTCCATGGTCAAGCAGCCTCTGGACGACGGCAGTTGGGGCTCTCGTATCGTCGGCGGCGAGGGCTCGTCCTCGTGGGGTGTGGCGGTTCTGTCGGGCTTCGAGCGCAAGGGCCGCTGGACGGTGCCCAAGCGTTTCAACTGCTTCGCCTTCATGGGCGGCGGCGAGATCGACCTGCGCGAGGCGAACTTCGCGGACCGTGAGGTCGTCATCAACTGTGTCGCGGTGATGGGCGGGTTGAACGTCATCGTGCCGCCGGGTGTCGAGGTCGTGGTCCGTGGCATCGGCGTCATGGGCGGCTTCGACCACCGCGAGGAGGGCCGGCCGGGCGACCCCGGCGCACCCCGGGTCGTCGTCACGGGCTTCGCCTTCTGGGGCGGTGTCGGCGTGGAGCGCAAGCTCACCCGTGCCGAGCGGCAGCGTCTCAAGGAGGAGCGCCGGCAGGAGAAGCTGGAGCGCCGGGAGGCCCGCAAGGAGCTCGACGGGTCGCGGGACGACGGTCTCGGTGACATGTTCGACGCGCTCGATGAGGCCCGCGACCTGATACGCGAGCGCCACGACGAGCGCCGGGAGCGTCATGAGGAGCGCCGCCTGCGCCACGAGGAGCGCCGGGATCGGCACCGCGAGCGCCGGGAGGACCGCCACCGGCGGCGCGACGGCGACTACTGAACTCCCGGGCGCCGCCGGAGCGGTGGGCCTTCGGAGCGGTGGGCCTTTCGGCTGTGCCGCCCGGGCCGTCGGCGGATGACGTTTCCTCCTGAACCGGTGGTGGATCACAGTTCCGCCGGAACCGATCCCTTCAGCTCCTTCAGGTCGAACACCTCGGCCATCCGCCGGAACCCCGTGTCGCTGGGGTGCAGATGATCGCCCGAGTCGTAGTCGGGCCGCAGCCGGCGCGGGTTGTACGGGTCCCGCAGCGCCGCGTCGAAGTCGACGACGGCGTCGTACACCTTCCCGGCCCGGATCTCCGCGTTCACGGCCTGGCGTACGGCGTCCCGCGCGTCGGTGTAGCCACGGTGCCCCTGGAAGGGCATCAGCGTGGCGCCGATGACCCGCAGTCCGCGGGCGTGCGCCTGCCGCACCAGGGTCCGCAGGCCGTCGGTCACGGTGTTCGGATCGACCTGGGCGGGGTTGCGCAGGATGTCGTTGACGCCGAGGTCGATGACGACGGCCTTGACGTTCGTACGGTCGAGCACGTCACGGCCGAACCGGTTCAGCCCGCTGGGGCTGTCGGCCGGCCGGCCGAGTCCGGAGGCGAGGACCTGGTTCCCGCTGATGCCCTGGTTGACGACGCTGTAGCGGGGTGTGTCACCGGATCCGGCCGAGGCGCTCAGCCGCTCCGAAAGGACGTCCGTCCAGCGCCGGTTGGCCCCCACGGTGGAGGTGATGCCGTCGGTGAGCGAGTCGCCGAGGACGACGACGGTGCCCGTGGCGTCGTCGCTGAGCACGTCGAGCGCGGTCAGGTAGCGCCAGTACGGGCTCTGTTCGGTGTACGGGGCGGCGCTCACGTCCTCCGTGCGGTCGCCGTCGGCCACGTACGAGATCTGCTGGGCGTGCGGGTGGTAGGTGACCGGGCCGGACGGGGTCGGCGAGTACGTCGTGACGAGGACGTCCACGCCGTGCGGGATGCGCACGCGTACGGCGTCGCTCATCACCTGCCGGCCGGCCGGGATCACGACGGTCGTGGCGCCGCCGAACGTGAGGCGGCGCATGGTGTCGGCCGTGGCGGCGGCGTTGTTCGCGGTCGCGGCGACGGCGATCGTGGCGTGCGCGATGACCAGCGGCTGCTGCCCGTAGAGATTGGACAGCGTGATGCGGGCACCCGTACCCCCGGCGGCCGTGTGCACGACGTTGCGCACGGAGCGGCCCGCCAGTCCGTCGGGCTCCGTGCCGGGCTCGGCTCCGACCGGGGAGGCGGACCAGGCGCCGACCCAGGTGCCGGTGGAGGCGGGGGCGGCGTCGTGCGACGTGCGGCCACTGGCGACGGCGGCCTTGGCCTCGCTGCCGCCGTCCGCCGCGACACCGATGTAGATGGCGGCGGAAAGGACCACGACCAGGGCAAGGATCGCGGCGAGCAGGGCATAACCGTGACGCTTGGTCATGCGGTGCGTGTCTCCTCGGACGAGGGAGCCCGAGGCTCCGATGTGATCACTCCATGATGCGTCATGGAGCGCGAGGACTCCGACGCGCCCCCCAGGGGACCCCCTGTCGATGCCCCATCCGAACAGACGCCGGGAACTCCTGTGCCGTTCCAGGAGTCGGTGAGGAAGAGAGGGAGAAAGGGACAATGGGTACGGTGCGTGACGTGGCCTGCGAACGGGTGGAGTGAATGGGACGCACGAATTCGGGTGAAGGGGACGGCACGGAGCAGCATGCCCGTCCCGGCGACACCGCGAACGCCGCCGAGACCGTGAACGCCGGAGAGGCCCCCGCGAAGGCCGCCGGCGCCACGGAGGCGGCGGACGCCGGTGACGCAGCCGGTGCCGCGAAGGCCGCACAGGCGACCGGTGCCGCGAACGCCCCAGAGGCGACCGGTGCCGTGAAGGCCGCCGGAGCCGGGAACGACCGGAGGTCCGCCGCGCCGCCGGGCCGGGCGATGAACACCTTCAGCCCCGCCGACGAGGAGAAGCGCCGCGGGGTGCGCCGGATGAAGGCGACCGCCACCGGCCTGCTGCTCTTCGTCGCCCTCGTCTACGTCCTGGCGAAATGGGCCTCCGGCGAAGGCGCGGGCGCCTGGGCCGGCTATGTCGCGGCGGCCGCCGAGGCGGGCATGGTCGGCGCGCTGGCCGACTGGTTCGCGGTCACGGCCCTCTTCCGGCACCCGCTCGGCCTGCCCATCCCGCACACCGCGATCATCCCCAAGAAGAAGGACCAGCTGGGCGTCTCGCTGGGCGAGTTCGTCGGCGAGAACTTCCTCTCCGAGGAGGTCGTCCGCCAGCGGCTGCGCGCGGTGGGCATCGGCAGCAGACTGGGCGCCTGGCTCGCCGATCCGGACCACGCGGACCGGGTCACGGCGGAGTTGGCGGCGGCGCTCCGGGGCGCGCTGACCGTCCTCCGGGACTCCGACGTCCAGGCCGTGGTCGGCGAGGCGATCACCCGGCGCGCCGACGCCCAGGAGATCGCGCCCGGCATAGGGAAGATGCTGGAGAAGATCGTCGTGGACGGCGGCCACAAGCGGTTCGTCGACCTGGTGGTCTCCCGTGCGCACGGCTGGCTGGTGTTCCACGACTCCCAGGTCATGGACGCCGTCCAGGGCGGCGCGCCCGGCTGGACCCCCCGGTTCGTCGACAAGAAGGTAGGCGAGCGGGTCTACAAGGAACTGCTCCGCTTCGTCACCGAGATGCGCGACTCCCCGACCCATCCGGCCCGTGGCGCCCTCGATCGTTTCCTCACCGACTTCGCCTCCGATCTGCAGTCCGACACCGACACCCGCGCGCGCGTGGAGCGCCTCAAGGGCGAGGTGCTGGGCCGCGGCGAGGTCCAGGACCTGATCGCCTCCGCCTGGACGGCCGTACGGTCGATGATCGTGTCCGCGGCCGAGGACGAGCGCAGTGAGCTGCGGCTGCGGGTGCGGGCCTCCCTGCTGTCGCTCGGCGCCCGGATGGCCACCGAGCCCAAACTGCAGGCCAAGGTGGACAGCTGGGTGGAGGGCGCCGCCGTGTATGTCGTGACGACGTACCGCAAGGAGATCACCTCGCTCATCACGGACACGGTCGCGGGCTGGGACGCCGAGCACACGACCAGGAAGATCGAGGCGAACATCGGCCGTGACCTGCAGTTCATCCGGATCAACGGCACGGTGGTCGGCTCGCTGGCCGGACTGCTGATCTACGTGGTGTCACGGGCGCTGGGGGCGTAAGCGGGCGGAGGCCGGGAACCCGGGCGGGGCCTGGCTCGCCGGAGAGGAGACCCGGGCGAGGTTCGCTCGACGGAGAGGGGCCTCACGTCCGCGCTCGCGTTCCGGATCGGCGCCTCCCTGATACGCGCCACGGTGCGCCACGGTGGACCGACCGGTACGAGAGGCCCGTACGAGCTCCTTCCCGGGGCGCCGCTTCTGAGTACGCGTACTCTGTCGTCGCACCGCCGGGCGCGGAACCCTCGTACGCATGACCGAGAAACTGCTCCGCCCCTTGCGAACGCGCCCCTGGCCGGAACGCTGGCTGACGCGTGTCCTCGGCGCCGCCCTCTCCTGCGCGGCATACCTTCTCTGCCTCCCCTGGGACCTGCGCAACCGCCCCGGGACGCCGGGCTCCGCCGCGGAGACCACCCCGGTGACGGGTACCGGCGTCCTCGCCCTCGCCGCCGTCCTGCTGCTCCTGGCCGTCTTCTTCGGGCTCCGGGACGCGCTGGCCTGGCCGTTGCTCCTGGTCGCGGCACCCCCGGCGGCCCTGCTCCACATGTCGCTGCGGACCCACCCCGGCCCCCCGGACGGCTTCGCCCAGGTGTGGCCGCTGACCTGGGCGGCCGTCACGCTGCTCGGGGCCGCCGCCGTCCTGGTCGCGAGCGCGGTGGCACGGCAGTTCAGGACGGACCTGGCGGACACCCTGGAAGAGGAACTGGTCCTGGCCGGCTGACGGTGGGACACGCAGGCCGGCCAGGCGGCACCGGCGCGCTCATCGGCCGTAGAAGTACCGCGAGCTCTTCTCGTTGAAGTACGAGGCGTAGACGCGCCCGAGCACCGGCTTGCCGCGGTACATCCCCACGTACTGACGCGAACTGTCGACCACGACGGGCCGGGTCATACAGGCGAACTTGACCCGCTGCTGGGCCTCCGCCCACTGCACGGCCGCCGGATCGACCCGGTCGCTGACCAGCAGCGGGAAGGCGCCGATGCCGTTCTGGAAGCCGACGGGCAGACCGCCCTTGGTGTCCTTGGCGTACTTCATCACCTGGTCGGTGAAGCCGGAGATGGCCTGCACGGTTATCTCCGGGACGGCTGCGGCCACCGTGAACAGATGCAGCTTCGTCCCCATCCAGCGCAACCGGAACTCGGCCCGCCGCCCCACGAGTACGGGCACCCCGGCCCAGTCCTCCCACCGCGTGGCGCATCCGTCGGCGGTCAGCTGCCGCTCCAGGAAGGTCAGATAGGTGCCCGGTGCGGATTGCTGCTGGTTCGCGTCCATGGCGGGGATCCTAGGGTCCCGGGACACCGACCGGAACGGGTGGGCGGGGTTCCGGTCGGGGAGCCGACCGGACAGGTCCTGGCTAGGCGCCCGTCGTGGACCCCGGCCGGATGATCATCAGGACGGTGACGGTGGCCCACAGCAGGTTGAAGATCCCGGTGAACATGGCGAGCCGCACGGTCGCCGCACGGTCCACGGCGGCCTCGGCCGTCTCGCGAAGCGTCCCCTCCTGGAGCACGCCTTCGGGGAGGGCCGCCGCCTCCCGGCCGCCCTGCTGAACCCCTGCCTTCTCGACCCCCTCCAGGATCGCGCTCTGCCGGGGCAGTACCAGTACGGCCAGGACCACGGCCGCGGCCGCCGTCAACGCGATCGAGACGATCAGCCAGGTGTCGCCGAGTACACCCATGTCGCTCGCCGTGGCGAACCCGAACACGGGCACGACGACGCCCGCCACCGCGTACACCTGGCAGATGCGGTGCAGCAGCCGGGCGGTGGCGAGGGCGCTCGCGTCGTCCGGCGCTTGGAGAACCTTGCGCGCGGCCGGCGGGAACATGCTCGCGGCGACGGTGACGGGCCCGATCGCGACGATCGCGGCGATGACATGGACGGCGAGGAGGAACTTGGTCACGGGGTGACGCTAGAGGGCGGGCGGATCATGGAGAAGTGGCACTTTTGCCAGGAGCCAACGGATTCCGGCCAGCAGCCAGACAGGGCTTCCTGGTGCCAGACAGGGCTTCCTGGCCAAGCTCGTCGGTCGGGGGCGAGGGTGCGGGCATCCGCCCCGGGCACGCCCGCTCGTATGGTCGGTGCTGCGGACGGCACGACGTGGGAACCTGATGCACGGGCATGGCGAGAACCCGGCGTATGCATAGGCTCTGGTCATGCACACCGTGGCCGTACTGGCGCTCGACCAGGTCATCCCGTTCGATCTCGCAGCCCCGATCGACACCTTCGGCTGGGCCCGGCTGCCCGACGGCCGCCCGGCCTACCGGACCCGGGTGTGCTCGGTCGCGGCGGACGCGGAGGTGAGCGCGGGAGCGTTCACGCTGCGCGCCCCCTACGGCCTGGAGGCGCTGGCCGACGCGGACACGATCGTCCTGCCCGGCGTCGCCGACCCGTCCGCAGCTCTCCCTCCGGGCGTCGCGGAGGCGCTGCGCGCGGCGGCCGCGAACGGCACCCGGATCGCCTCGATCTGCGTCGGCGCCTTCGTCCTCGCCGCCACCGGCCTGCTGGACGGACTGAGCGCGACCACACACTGGGTCGCGGCCGGGGAGCTGGCGGCCAGGCACCCGGCGGTGACCGTCGACCCGAACGTGCTCTACGTCGACAACGGCCAGTTCCTGACCTCGGCGGGCGCGTCGGCGGCGCTGGACATGTGCCTGCACATGATCCGCAAGGACCACGGCTCGGCGGTCGCCGCACATGCCGCCCGGATGTCCGTCATGCCGCTCGAACGGGAGGGCGGCCAGGCCCAGTTCATCGTCCACACCCAGCCGCCGGTACCGGCGGGCACGGCCATGGAGCCACTGCTCGACTGGCTGGAGGAGAACGCCGACCGGGAGCTGACCCTGGAGGACATCGCGGTCCACGCCGGCATGAGCACCCGCACCCTCAACCGCCGCTTCCGCGAACAGACGGGCACGACACCGCTCCAGTGGCTGCACCGGGCCCGGGTACGCCGTGCCCAGTACCTCCTGGAGACGACCACGTACCCGGTCGAACGCATCGCGTCCCAGGCGGGCTTCGGCTCCCCGACGGCTTTCCGTGACCGCTTCAAACGGGTGGTGGGGACGAGCCCGTACGCGTATCGGCGGGCGTTTCGGGGGGTGGAGGAGCCGGCTGTCCGAGGGAGCCGGGGCCGCGCCGGTCGCGCGAGGTCAGGGCGCGGCCGGCAGGGAGAGTCTCATACGGAGCCCCTGGTCCAGGGGTTCGGTGGCCACGGTGCCACCGTGGGTCTCCGCGACCTGTTTGACGATCGCGAGCCCGAGACCGGACCCGGGAAGGGCGCGGGCGGTCGGTGAACGGTAGAAGCGGTCGAAGACGAAGGGCAGGTCGGCGGCGGGGATGCCAGGGCCTTCGTCGGTGACTGTGACCGTACCGTCGGGGAACACCGCGACCAGGACCTGGCCTCCCGCAGGACTCCACTTGACGGCGTTGTCGACGAGGTTGCCCACGGCGCGCTCCAGCGCGTCGGGGTCGGCGTGCACCATGCACGCGGAGAGATCGGTGCGCAGCGCCACCTGCGGGCTGCGGCGGGCGGCCCGGGCCACCACCCGCTCGGTGAGCAGATCGAGGCGGGTGTCTTCGGTGTGGGCGTCCTGCTGCCCGAACCGGGCCAGTTCCACCAGGTTGTTGACCAGGGACCGCAGTTCCTCGGCTTGGGTGCGGGCCTGTTCGACCAGGGCGGGGGCCTGCGGATCGGCCACGCCGGGGCCTTCGCTCAGCAGCTCCAGATTGGTGGTGATGCTCGTCAGCGGGGTGCGCAGTTCGTGCGAGGCGTCGGCGACGAGTTGCCGCTGCGCCCGTACCGACTCCTCCACGGCCGTCATCATCGCGGCGAAGGAGCCGGCCAGCCGGGCGATCTCGTCGCGTCCCCGTACGTCGATCCGGGCGGTCAGGTCCTGGGTGGCCGTGACGTGTTCGACCGTCTCGGTGAGCCGCCGTACGGGTCGGAGCACCCGGCCGGCCACGAGCCGCGCGCCGAGGACGGCCAGCAGGGTGCCGCAAGCGGTGATCACGATCAGCGTGACGGCGAGCGGGCCGAGCGTGGAGTCGACCACGGACTGCGGTATCGACGCGCGGACGAGCGCGTCCTTCGGGGAGGTCAACGGCGCTGTGTAGACACGGTAGTTCACCCCCTCGTACGTGGCGTCCTGGAAGTACGCCGGGGTCTTGCCCCCGGCGACCTGGACGTCCTTCTCGGTGACCGGGATGAAGTCGCCGTCGGTACCGGCTGTGACCGGCGGGAAGACGAACTGGAGCTGGGTGGAGCCGACGGTGACCGGCGAACTCGTCACCGGCGTGCCTTCCCGCTCCAACGCCTGCACCTTGGCCTTGATCTGCGCCAGCAGCTTGGAGGCGTCCTGGTCCGCGGCGGTGACCAGCAGGGAATCGTGCTGGTGGTGGAGGCCGGCGCTGAGCGAGGGGTAGATGATCAGCGAGGCTAGCAGCAGCGCCGCGCAGACCACGGTGCCGCCGGCCAGCGCCACCCGGTTGCTCAGGGTCACGGTTCCTCCCTGAGTACGTATCCGAGTCCGCGCACGGTCTGGAGCAGCCGGGGTTCGCCGCCCGCCTCCAGCTTCGCGCGCAGATAACTGACGTAGACCCAGAGCGCGTTGGAGGAGGGCCCGAAGTCATAGCCCCACACCGCGTCGAAGATGAGTGAACGGCTGAGCACGCGCTGCGGGTTGCGCAGGAACAGTTCCAGAAGGGCGTACTCGGTGCGGGTGAGTTCCAGCGTCCGCCCGCCGCGCCGGGCCCGGCAGGCAGCCGCGTCCAGTTCCAGGTCGGCGAAGCGGATGATCTCCTCCTGGGCGGCGCCGCCGCGCCGCAGCAGGGCGCGGATCCGTGCCCTCAACTCGTCCAGCGCGAACGGCTTGACGAGGTAGTCGTCGGCGCCCGCGTCGAGCCCGGCGACCCGGTCCTCGACCAGGTCACGCGCGGTCAGCATGAGGATCGGCACGCGGTCGCCCCGGGCCCGGATCCGGCGGCACACCTCCAGACCGTTGGGCTCCGGCATCAGCACGTCGAGGATGACGGCGTCGGGCCGGCTGCCGCCGAGCGCCGTCAGAGCCGCCGTTCCGTCACTTGCCTCCGCCACCTCGTGGCCGTCCCGGACCAGGGCCCGGGAGAGCGCGAGGCGTACCGCGTCGTCGTCGTCCACCACCAGCACACGCATGGGGCAATCGTCCTGTTCGAGGGTCGGGGCGGATAGGGGGTGAGGGGCAGGGGGCGAGGCGGTCTGTCCGGGAGGCGGAGGACAAGGAGGGGTGAATGGGCGAGAGAGGGGGAGAGGCCGGCAAGGGCGGTCGGCCCGGGGACGCCGGACCGACCGTCACGCTGCTGGGTCGGCTGGGTGTAGGGGATGTGTTGGGCAGCCGGATCAGCCGGATCAGCCGGATCAGCCGGATCAGTCCTTCAGGGACTGCTCCTTGGCGATCGCGGCCTGCTTGGTCGCGGACAACGCCTTGTCGAACTGTCCGGGAGTGACGCCGAGGCGCTTCGCGATGGCCGCGAACTCCGGACTCCGCGGGTCGACGCTGTGCCGGTCCGCCAGGGCGAACAGTTCCTTGACGGCTTGCCGCGCCGATCCCAGGCTCACGCCCAATCGGGCGGAGAGCCCCTTCGCGAAGGGCTCCACGAGCCCCGCCTGCTCCTCCGAAGGCTTGCCCTTGCCATGGTCCTTGCCTGTTGCGAGCACCTTGGCTTTGACGGCCGCGGGGTCAACGGTCTTGCCTGTTGCGAGCACCTTGGCTTTGACGGCCGCGGGGTCAATGGCCTTACCTCCTGCGAGCGCCTTGGCCTTGTCCTCGGCCTTGGCGGCCGCGAGTTCCCTTTCCTTGGCGGCCCTCGCCCTGTCGGCCCACGGGGACGTGGTCGGCTTTCCGCCGGGCGACGGGGCCGAGGACGCGGACGCCGACCCGGTCAGACAGATCGCCGCGGTGGCCGCGGCCGCCATGGCGGTCCACCGTGTCCTGCTCTTCATGCGTGACGTTTGTGGCGTGCGTGACGTACCTGTCATACGTGCTCTCCTTAGCGCTCGCGGGCGGTCCGGCGGCTGCCGTCACCCACGGCCGAGAAGACCATGCGGAACTCAAGGGAACTCTCACGAAAGCTTAGGCCGACCTTAGAGCCCCTCCGTTTCGGCTGAGGCTGGGCCGTGAGGTACTCCTCGACGCGGCTCCGGCACTCCCGGTTGATGTCCGGAGCTCCCGGGCAGGCCCTTTCGTCGTTCAGGCGCGGCGGTCGGCCACGGCCCAGGAGGCGAGGGCCATGGCACCGGCGACACCGAAGACGGCGGGCCAGGCGCCCACCTTCTTGGCCAGCGGATGCGACCCGGCGAACGCGGCGACGTACCCGGCGGTCAGCACCCCGGCGGCCACCCCGCCGGCCTCCTGCTTCCACTGCCGCGCAGCGGTGACCCCGGCGGCGGCGAGCACGACCCCGCCGAGCTGCCGCTTCCTCGTCCACCGGGCGACGCCGTACCCACCGACAAGCCCCGCGGCGGCCACCATCGAGGCCGGTACCTTCGCCATTACTGCCTCCTTGTTCGTCACCCGAGGCTAACCCCGGTCCGGGCCCGACGGGCGCGCGGGTGGCCGCGGGCCGGGTGAGGCCTGGTCGCCACTCGGGGCCGCCCCGGACCCACTGTCGGTGGTACCCGGTTGGATGGGCCGTATGACAGCCCGAGACATCGCCGCCGCCCTGCCCGACATCGACTCCCTGAAGAATCTCTGCCGATCGATGGCCATGGCCGAGGCGATACTGAACCCCGACGGCGAGCTCTTCTACTCGTACAGCGCCGAGTGGTCCGAGACCGAGCAAGTGGCCTCGATGCGCAACGGCTCGGGCGACGAGTTCGACATCGTCTTCGCGCCCGTCGGGGCGTACATCCGCGGCTTCGACCACGAGTCCCCTTTGAGCCCGTACCGGCACGAGGACGGGCCGGAGCCCTGGCCAGGCGTGCTGGACTCGGTGCCCGAGGCTTTCCGCTGCTACGTCGAGGAGCCGGCCTTCACGGACGAGGACGGATGCCCTGTGGTGACGGCGTGCCTGTGGCGCGAGACGGGCGCCCCGTCCTGGCAGACGGGTCAGATCACCTACCCTGCCGACCACCCGGACCCCGACGGCTCGGCCCGGCTCTTCGAGCTCCTGCTCGCCCCGACCCCGGAGGCGTTCCAGGCGTTCGCCGAGGACTACTACGAGATGCCGGTGGACATCGAGGCCCTTCGCCAGGTGTACGAGCTGCGTCCGCTCGGGCTGCCCCAGATCATCGCGCTCAACTCCGGGGCTTCCGTCTCCGAAGTGGTCGTGGCCGCGAGGGAGATGGGATATCCCCTGGCCGACGATCTGCGGTCGGACGCGTCATGACGCCGGCGTGCCGGAACCGCGCTTCGACGGCTGCACGCGACCAGGTCCACCGACGGTCAACGCTCCAGGGTCTCCTGGGCCAGGGCACGGAGGAAGGCATGCCAACTCCGACGGCCGACGGTGACGACGGAGCCGGGGTCGGCCTTGGAATCGCGTATCAACGTGTCCTGACCGATGTGGGCGCATTCGACACACTCGCCTCCGGCGCCGTTGCTGTACGAGGACTTGAACCATGCCGAACCGGTGAGGACGGCGGATTCTGCAATGCTCATCGTGCGTAATCCTTCAGGACCGATTCGATCAACTCTTTGGATCGCTGAGGGCTCAGGGCGGCAGCTCTCAAACCGTCGAACGCCCGGGTGTACTCCCGAACATGATGCTCGCCCTCCAGGTAGATGGCGTCGGTGATGCCGTCCCGATACACGATGTCCGGATCCTCCGGGTCGGGAAACCCGAGCATCGTGAACGACCCGGTGGCCGGGTAGGTGCCTGAGTCGAAGGGCAGGACCTGCAACGTCACGGACGGCGACTCCGCCGACTCCAGGACGCGTTCGAGTTGCTCACGCATCAGGGCCCGATCTCCGATGACATTGCGGAGGGTGCCTTCGTTCACGATGAACCAGGCATCCGGACCGTCGGGCCGAGTGAGCATGGACTGCCGTTCCAGCCTGACGCGCACCGCACGGTCGATGTCGGTGGGCGTCATGTGCGCTCCGGTCCTGTGGAGTTCGGAGGCGTACGCCGTGGTCTGCATGAGACCGGGCAGCAACTCGCACTGGTACTGGCGGAACGTGGACGCGTCCTGCTCCAGGCCGATGTAGATCGAGAACCAGTCGGGGACTCCGGAGCCGTGCGCCTGCCACCAACCGCGTGTTCTGGCCTGTCGGGCCAGTGACTTCAGGAACTCACGCAACTCGTCACCGGTGGAGTAGAACCGGCACAGGGCATCGACGTCGGACGGCTGGACCCTGCCGCTGCCCGTCTCCATCCGATTGACCTTGGAGCCACTCCAGTCCAGCGCCTCACCGACCTGTGCGCAGGTCAGTTCGCTCTGCTCACGGAGCTTCTTCAACTCGATCGAGAGACGTCGCCGTCGTGCAGTCGGTGAACCGGCCATCCCAAACCCTCTCCTGGTAACGGGCGTTCAGTCTTTCGCCAAGGGGTGTGCTTGCCAATCACTCGGAAGTGGGAATCCCGCCGTGCACATTGCACAACGGGATGAGCGCACGCCACTCTGATGCACGGCGCAACTCCCCGTGAGAGTGCGTGACGCTCCGTTGATCGTGTGGAGATGGCATGCGGCGAGAGAGGTCTTCGTGATCCGAGAAACGTGTATGTCGCGGAAGCCTTGGGAACTGGACTTCACCGCGGAACCCGAGGAAGTGGCCGCCCTGCGCCGCGTCATGCGGTTGCATCTGGGGGTCTGGGGCCTGCACGAGGTCACCGACGCGGCCCAGTTGTGCGTCAGCGAGTTGGTGTCCAACATCATCAAGCACGTGGGGGTGGGCACCCCGGCCACGCTCGGTGTCTCGATGAACGGCTCCCGCCTCCGCATCGAGTTGCACGATCCGGACACACGCGCTCGGCCCACCCTCGTCGAGGCGGGTTCCGACTGTGAGGCCGGGCGAGGTATGGCCATCGTCGATGCGATCGCCGACCGTTGGGGTGTCCTGCTGCGCACCGACCGAAAAGTGACATGGTGCGAATTGACGACGGGACCGAACACGTCGAACGGCCAGGTGGACGGAGCCGCGGTCGCGCGGGCCGAAGCCCTTCTGAGTCTCCGCGAAGCCACAGGATCGGCTTGTGAGGGGACCCCGAACAGATTGAGCAGGACGCTCGCGGCAGAGGCGGCGAGCGACGTGATCGTGGACGTCCTCCACTGGCTGCGCGCACGTGACTGCGACGAGGAGGAGGTCCTGGACAGAGCCCAGATCCGCTTCGAGACGCAGATCTCGGAAGCTCCAGGTCGACCTCGCCGGGCTCCGTGATGAAGAGGCGTGGAGAGTCGTGCGCTGGAGGCGACGGCTGCTTCGAGACTCTGATCGTGCACTCGAAGCAGCCGTCGCCTCCACCGAGTCGTCGGCGGACGCGGTCTGCCGCCGACGTTCCTCTGTCTGTGGTGTCAGCGGGCCTGTATGTTCGCGAAGAATCCCAGGTCAGGATCTTCCGGGGTGCCGACGAGCAGCGCGCGGTCGAGCAGGATGTTGTTGTGCTCGCAGCTCGTCTCGGGGAGCATCACGCAGGCGTGACAGGCGGCGAGGTTCGTCCCGCCGGTGCCGGACACCTCGGTCTCCATGCAGAGCGGGTCGGAGGAACACCACTCGGCACGGCGAACGGCCGAACGGATCGTGCGATCGAGGAGAGCCGGCTCGCCCTGGGCGACGAGACCGCCGAGACTGCCCGCAGAGTCGCTCGTCGCTGTGTAGACGAGCACCCCTGCCATGTCGTCGGTGGCGTACAGACGCTCGCGCAGAGCCGCGGCCGGGTACCCCGACTCCAGACTCCACTCGTTTATGAGGACATGGGCCAGAGTGTGCAGCAACACCATGCGCGGGACGGCCGGGGAAGGGGCGACCTGGCTCGGGTCGCCGGCTCGCTGCTCCAGAACCCGTTGATGAGCGGTGCGCATCCGCTCGACCCGGGCGGCCACCGCTGCCGCCTTCTCCCAGGTGCCGAGTCGGTCCTCGTCCAGCCGGAGGAAGACGCCCTCGCCCCGTACCTCCATGGCCGGTAGCCAGCGCAGGGAGGCGTCGGAGAGCGGCATCTCCTTCGATTCGGTCGTCGACTCGGGATCGGCGAGGCGGGTGAAGGCCTTCAGCGCGCGTACCTCGCGGAGCTTCTTGACCAGCATCGGGCCGGTGACACCGAGCGGACCGAGCACGCTGTGGTCGCCCAGCGGGGTCTCGCAGACGAACTGCTCGTCGCGGGAGTGCTCGCTCCCGTCGTTGCCCGAGCGGAGACGCTCGTACTCCTTGTTGCGCAGGGCGCGGTACCGATGGTCGAAAGTGGGGGCCGCCTGCCCGTCGGGGTCCTCCTCGCGCTCGGCGTCGAGCAGCGTCATCACCTCGTCCAGCGAGACAGGGCAATTCCCCTTGAAGACGCCCTTGAGATAGATCTCGACGTGATCGCGACTGTCGTACTCGCGGAGCGCGTCCCAATGCTCGGCGAGCGGATCCGCGCGGCCGTTGCTCCACGGCGGGATGGAGAGCGCAGACTTCAGTACCGGCTGCCACACAGCCGAAGAACCGCGCTGGAGCGTGCGCAGGGGCAGTCCGCACTCCTGGGCGGGGGCGGATGAGCCGAGCCACGGGCGGGTGCCGTGGCACTTGAGTCCCAGATCCTTGAGCGCGTTCCTGCGGAAGGAACCCTCCATCGAGACCTCGGAGGCCTTTCCGCAGGTACAGGAGACGAGAATGGAGCGGAGCGAGGACGTCCGCCCGGACGAGCGCAACCTGAGCCTCCCGCCGCACAGTCCGGTCGTCGAGGCTCCGCGTTCGGTCGAGCGGTGTACCCACTGCCAGTACGGGAACTCTCCGAGGTGTCCGGCCTCGCAGGCGACGACGAAACGGGAGGGGACGAGGTCGACCTCACACGTGCCGCAGATGCTTCGACCGGCGGGCGGGTTGAAGTCGCGGTGTCGTTGCAGTTCGGTGCACTCGGGGCAGGAGTGCATCAAAGGGAAACGTCGGACTCGTAGGCCGTCCTTGCTGCCGTCGTCGGACGCGGGCGGAAGCCGGAAGTAGTCGACACCGAGCAGGCGGGCCAGACGTCGTTCGTGGATCCGCGGAGACTCGTCGGCGTTCCAGCTCGCGTCCGCCCCGTCCAGCCCCGAGACGACGAAGGACTCCTGGTCGACGGCTATGAGCGATCCGACACCGTACGTGGTGATCGCCTGGGCGCGGCGGACCGTACCGCGCCGCGGAAGATTGTGGGCGGGGGCGGAACCGTTCGCGCCGTTCCGGCGACGACGGGCGGGGGGCGGGGTCATCGGGTTCCCTCCATGAACAGGGCGGACTCGGCGTCGACGTCGCGCAGGCTCCACAGCGTGGACCACCCGCCGTCCTCGGACTCGTCGTCGTAGGACTTGAGGAGCGAGGGGGCACGACTGCCCCTGGGGGGTTCGAAGAGCAGACCGCTGTGGATGTCGGCCTCGTCGCACCACCAGTCGACGAACTCGTCGAAGGCCTGGGAGACGGCGGAGGTCTCCTCCGGGGTGACCGCGGCCGCACGGTCCAGCAGCACGGATCTGATGCGTCCCCGGAGGATGTGTTCGTAGGACTCGACCTTGCCGGCGCCCTCGTTGGGACGGGCCGTCGGGATCATGATGCGGGCGAGAGCGACGATCACCGCGTGCAGGCCCCGCTCGCGTGCGCGGGCGGAGAACGGTGTCACGGAAGTCGATTCGACCTCGCGGTAGAGGGCCGAGTGGAAGTGCTGGAAGCTCTCGTAGTGCGAACGGTCCCGAGAGCGGGACGAGTTGAGCATGACCGCGACCAGTCCGGGGTGCGAGCGTCCGACCCGGCTGGTGGCCTGGATGTACTCGGCGGTCGTCTGCGGCTGGCCCATCACGGCCATGAGACCGAGACGGTCCACGTCCACGCCCACCGCGATCATGTTGGTGGCGAGCAGCACGTCCACGCTGTCCTCGTCAGGGAGCCTCTTCTCGATGCCCTTCAGGCGTGTGGGGATCTCGCTGGCGTCGATTCGGCTCGTCAGCTCCGAGTAGTTGGTGACCGAGCGGACCTCCACTCCCTCGCGCTCGGCAAGCAGCTCCAGATAGGCCACAACGTCGTCATGGACCTGGAGTTCGGCCGCGGACAGCAGCCGGAGGCTGTTGAAGTAGCCGACGAGACTCCAGTACGCGTCGCGCACCTCGGCCTCGGTCTTTGCCTGCTTGGCCCGGTGCAACAGAGTGGCGTACGTACGGATCAGCAGGGTGGACTGACTGGTGCCGGGGGCCAGGAGGCCGACGTAGCGGCGGCTCGCCTTCTCCTCGCGCGGTGTTTCCACGGCGAACCACGAGTCGCGGGCATCCAGACCGGCGGGCGGGAACTGCCGTACGCCGCGGGCGAAGAGGTGGCGACCCTGGTCGGCTGCTCGGCGAATGGTCGCCGTGGAGGCGATCACCTTGGGGCGGTCGGCAAGCGCGTCGACGGCGGTTTCGTACAGGCCGGTGAGCGTTCCCAACGGTCCTGAGATCAAGTGAAGTTCGTCCTGGACGATCAGTTCCGGAGGCGGGGTGGCGTCGTCCGGGTCGTCGAGGTTGAAGAGCGCGGAGGTCGCCGGCCGCCACGGCATCGAGGCGAACTTGTCGACAGTGGCGATCACCAGCGTCGGACGTGCGTCGTACACCGCTTCGTCGATCAGGTGGACGGGCAGGCCGCCGGTGAAGTCGCAGTCCGTGCCGGGGCAGCAGATATGCATCCGCTTGGCGTCCTCGTCGACCTCGTAGTCCCGGGCATCGAGGTGGGTCCCGCACCAGGGACAGGCGTGCAACTGGACGGGGTTCTCGGTGGCGAGGCGCTTACCGAGGCTCTTCTGCAGCTCGCCGAGTCTCAGGCTCGCTTCGGCCAGCTTGTTGGGGGTGGCCGAACGTCCCACCCACATGCCGACGGAGAACTCCTCATGGCCCAACTCGGGTGTGTGGCGTCGCATGTGTTCCATAGCGCAGAGCAGGATCGCCGCGCGCTCGAACTGCTGGAGGGTGAGAAGGCGCAGCGTGTAGCGCATGAGGACGGTGACACCGCCACCGTGCGCGCCCTTGCGGATGCGGCGCAGGAACGACGTGAGGGCGATCAGCCCGAGATAGGCCTCCGTCTTGCCACCACCGGTGGGGAACCACAACAGGTCGGACACCTTCCGGTCGCGGTGCCCGGGATCGTCGATGCCTGCCAGGCAGAGGAGCACGAACGCGATCTGGAAGGGGCGCCAGCGACCGGCGGCCGGATCGGGGGAGTCGACGCGTCCGTTCTTCACCCAGGCGCTGCGGGCGCGCTGCTCGGCCATGGCACGGTTGGCCAGTCGGAACGCCCTCATCAGATCGGGCTTGGTCCGGAGCAGCTCGATGCCTTCACGGATCCGGTCGAGCGCCTCGCAGCAGGCTTCCACCTGGGCCGAAGCGGGCTTCTCGTGCGTGCTGCCCGTCAGGGCCGCAGCTTCGATCGCCTTACGGTCGATCCACAAGGCGTAGCCCATGGCCAGCTCCTCCAGAGCGGCCAGGACCTCGGCGTCGGACTTCTCAGCCAGCCCCAGCATGGACAGCGCCGAGCTGTCGATCTCCGGATTGGAGTCGGTGAGCAGCACCTCCACGGTGGGCACGAACTCGCTCCGCACCTCGGGGACCGCGGCCTGAACGGTGTCGGTCACCCCGATCGGCGGTGGAGTCCAGTCCCATTCGGCGGAGCAGCCGTGGCCGACGGCGAAGGTCGGGGCGTGACGGTGCAGCAGCCGACTGGTGGCGATCTCCGGGTCATGGGCGGCGGCCGGGGCGGGACGCTCGACGAACGCCGTGGAGCCGTCGGCGGCCCGTACCGTCAGACCGCACTGGAACAGGGAGAACGCGTCCTGGAGATCCCGCTCGCCGATCTTCTGAGTGTTGATCAGTGTGACGGTGATCGTGACCGTGCCGGTGGCGGGGTCGGGGCGACGGACGTTCACCCGCAGTTGGACCCTGTCCTCGAGCTTTTCACGCTTGTCGCTGTCGGGCGTCGTGGCGTCGACCTGGAAGTCCGGGAGTTCGAGTTCCTTGCGTCGCCACCGCTCCCGCTGGTCGGCGGTGGTGCGGGCCTCGGCACGGCGGGCCGGGATCGGGTTGCCGTCCGCGTCGGTGGGCTCGTAGACGGCGGCGCGCGCCGAGACCACGATCGTGCTTGTGCCCGGGGCGACCGCGAAGGTCAGGCCCATCGAGGAAGGACGACGGTCCGCCGTGGCGCCGACGTCCTGTGCGGTGCCGGACTCCTCGACGTCGTCGCGGGGGAGCAGCGGGGTGTCGTCCAGGCCAATGTGTTCGGCGGAGTCCTCGTTCTTCCGCTCCTGCGCAGCTTTGTCGGCGGCACGCGGGTACAGCACGCCGGTGAGATAGCGATCGATCGGCGCGTCCTGGGTGAGCACCTCGTCCCGGTCGTCCGGCTCGGCGTTCTCGGCGGGGCCGAGGAGCTCACGGCGGAGTCCCGCCAGGAGTTCCTCGTCCCGGACCCGATAGTGCTCGGAGTGCCGACCTGATGTCTGCGTCACGCGCTCTGCTCCTTGTTGTCGTCGGCTCTCCGGTACCGTCCGATGCCGGTGATCCGCGGGGCGATCCACACGCCCCGGCCACCGAGCCCCGCGTTGGCACCGGCGGCGGTGCTGCCCGTCACGGTTTCCAGGGTGTCGATCCACAGGTCGTGGATCTCGTCGGGCCACCAGGGATCCCAGGTGCGGTTCACCTTCTGCACCTGGAACAGCTCCTCCCGGAACCGTTGCGAAGCCTCGCCGATCTCGCGCCCTTGGTGCAGCAGGACGTACGGCGGGCTCTGGGTCTCGCCCATCGGTACGTCATGGCGCCTGCGCAGCATCACTTCCTGGCCGGAGCGGACCTGTTCCAGGAGATATGCCTGGGTGGCGACGGCGTCCGTCTCGTGGCCGGGCGGGTCGTCCCGGCACACGTCGCCCGCCTCGGCGACGATCCCGTACCTGTCGTACGACCGCCACGACCCGAGATAGCGACGGCCGTCGCGCCCGTGTCCCGCATTCCTGAAGTGCGGCAGTTCGGGAGAGGGCGCGTGGTACAGGTCGTGGCGGGCGCGTGTCATTGCCACGTAGAGCGCGCGGACCTCGGCGGGCAGGTCGAGATCCTCCTTGTGACGCTTGTGGAGTTCCGCGACGGTCGGCGGGGCCAGGACGATCACGCGGTCGAACTCGAGGCCCTTGGCCCGATGCACGGTGGAGACGAGGATCCGGGCGGTCTCCGGGGCGGCGGCCTCGTCGGGGAACCGGCCGTCGGCGACCGCGCGACGCAACCGGTCCAGATCGACCACACCGCGTCCGGATCCGCGTGCGACTCGACGCAGCACCGTCCACAGGGCGCCGGCGTTCGGTTCGTAGCCGAGCGGGATCTCCGCGAGGAGGGCACGGAACCGGTCCTCGGTGAGACCTGTCGCTTCCGTGCGGCGCAGCAGCTCGGCGACCCAGTACGGCACCGGACGCTCTTCGAGAGGGCGCCGCAGTCGGTGTGCGACACCGTGCGCGTGCAGCAGGCCGGACACCACCAGCGCCTGCCGGTTGTCACGGGTGAGGATGGCGCACGTGTCCGAGAGATCCCGCAGACCGTCCAGGGTGAACTCGTCGTCGAGGTCGCCCATGCTGTTCGCCGGGTCCAGGAGGAGGTCGCGCAGCTCGTCGTAGAGCGTTCCCGCCTCGTCCGGGTCGGTGAGCTGCTGCAGGCGGGGGCCGTGCGCCAGCGCGACCCGGGCCTCGTCAGTGGTGGCCCGGAAGTTCCGGGTGAGACGCAGCTCCACCAGGTCGTCGAGGTAGGAGCAGCGCAGCCAGTCGAAGAACCGGCCGGTTTCGTCGGTACGTTCGTCCAGGTCCGCGATCTGGAATCCGTACACGGACTGGGCGGCGTCGCCGACGACGGTGAAACCGCAAGTGTCCTGGTATCGGTCGAGGAGAGTCTCCACCAGTTCGCGACGGCCGCCCAGCAGGTCCTGGACCTCGTCGATCACGACATGCGAGGGCGGTACGGCGTCGCCGACCTCCAACGCGCCCTTTCCGATCGCGCGGGTCGCGGCGGCTATGCGCTCGTCGAATCCGACCGATCCCCACTCGCCGTCCGGATGCGCCTGGAGGAGTGCTTCGTAGGCCCACGAGTCGAAGGTCCGGGCCCGCACCCGATGGGCCCGTTCTCCGTGCCGGGAGATCCGTTCGCGCAGTTCCCGGGCGGCGGCCCGGGAGAACGTGAGCACCAGGATCTCGGCTGCCTCCAACGCCTCGTCCGGGTTCTCGTTGCCGCACAGCGCGTCGAGCCGGCGCACCAGGGTGTGCGTCTTCCCCGCCCCGGCTCCGGCGGTGACCAGGACACGCGCGTCCCAAGGCTGTTCGACCACGGCCCGCTGCTCGTCGGTGAGCGGGGGGCTGTCGAGGTAGGCGTCGATCACTTTCTGCTCCAGAGGTGCTCGAACTGGGTGAAGGCGAGTTGGGTGTCGAAGTTGGCGATGTTGTCGCTGACGTTGAGGATCAGGCAGGTGTCCTCGCCGCCGTTCCTGGGGCCGCGCAGACCGCGCCCGATCATCTGCTGGTAGACGTTGGTGCTGTAGACCGGGCGGGCCACCACCACGACACGTGTGGAGGGAGCGTCGAACCCCTGCGTCAGGACTCCGTAGTTGGTGAGGACCCGGATGCGTCCCGCGCGGAAGTCCTCGATGCGCCGACGCCTGTCCTGCGCGCTGGTGGTCGAGTCCACGGCGGCGGCCGGAATCCCGCGGTCGTTGAGCATGGCCGCCAGGTACTTGGCGTGATCCACAGAGGTGGCGAAGAGCAGTGTCGGCCAGTCCTCCGGGAGACCGACGACCTCGTCCACGATGCGGCGGCTGCGTACGTGGTCGTCGGCGAGCCGCTGCTCGGCGGCGCGGGAGAGCGTCGCCATGCGGTCGGCCTGCGCCTTCTCCTCAGGCTTCAGTTCGATCCGGCCGCCTTCCAGAGTGCGGTGCTCCACCTGCGCGAGCATCCCCCATTCCTGGAGGTCCCGGTACGGATCGCCGGACGGGAAGACACCCTCGTCGAGACGCCGGTTGCCGAAGCGGTTGACCAGCCTACGTGTCTCCTCCTCGTTGGTGTTGCGGAACGGAGTGGCGGTCAGACCGAGAAGATGCCGCCCGGTTTCGTACTGCGTGAGCCCCAGCTGCGTCAGTATTCCGGTGTACCGCTTGGAGATGGCAGTGTGGGCCTCGTCCACGATCACCAGCGCGGCCTGTCGCAGCCAGGCGTACTGGTCGGTGCTCAGGCACCGCTCCAGCTTGGCGTCCGTGGCGACCACCAGATGCGGGTGCTCGACCACGTTCCCCACCTCGTGACTGCTCCACAGTCGGCTGATGGTGAGCGGTCGCTCCGCGCCCACCCTGTTCCACACGAACTTCCAGCTCTGCACGGCCTGTTCGCACAGCTCCTCGGTCTGAGCGATCCACAACAGCGGACCTCCAAGGTCTCCGACCCGCTTCACCCAGCGGATCACGGCCTCGGACGTGACCCGCGTCTTGCCCGCGCCGGTGGGCAGAGACAACATGGCGCGTTGCGGTGCCAGCCGGTCGAGCAGGGTGGTGATGTTGCGTACCAGGTCTTCCTGGTAGGCGTGGAGGCGAGGGAAGTCCCGAGGTCCGTCCACCGTCTCGAAGGCGGGCGGTGAGGGAGTCTTGGAACCGGCGAAGCTCACCGGCAGCCTCAGGTCCGACACGAACGCCACGGCGGCAGGCGAACCGCCGTAAGCCACCGGCGCGTCGGGGAATCTGGCCTGGATGTCGCGGGCGTGCTCCTGGAGCACGCCGTCGCCGTGCGAGTTGAAGGCCATCTGCGCGATCCGGTGCCCGGAGGGCTCGGCGCCATCGCTCTCCTGCAGCTCGGCGTCCATCAGCCCGTCGGGCAGCCCGGTGCGCAGGGCTTCCGCGCCGATCAGCAGCTCGATCTTGGTGACCACGTCGTCGGCGTCGCGTACGGCCTGCCGGGCCGCTTTCATCTCGCTGTCCCGTGCCATGCGTTCCTGGTGATCCAACACAGCCCTGCAGCCGGCGGCACCGAGACCGAGCTTCAGTTCCCGGTCGATCAGCCGCAGCATCGGCTCGGAGGCCAGGGGGACACGGACCTTGACCGTACCGCCCTGGCGCACCGCGTCGAGGGGGCGGGGCTTCACGCCGTTCAGAGTCCGGGTCACCTCTTCCAGCTCCGTGCACCGTTGTACCAGCGTGTTCCGGTTGCCGCTGTTCAGCCGCTGCCGGAGGGCGGGGTACAGCTCCACGAGCGGGACCGGGTCACCGTCCGGGACTTCTCGGGTCTCCAGGGCGATGGCGTCGGCGTAACGCTTCATGCCCCACTTCTCGATCATCAGCTCGGCGTCCTCAGGGGTCGCCACCAGCAGGGCAGGAAGCTGTTCCGCGCGCAGTGCCCGGTACTCGGTCGAGCCGATCGCGACGGTGATCTCCTCGTCGGGGCGGGTGTCCCAGGTGTCGCCGATCCTGCAGCGAGTCAGGGAGTCCTCGGGGAATGCGGCGTCGAATCGGGTCAGCATCACGTAGGTGTTGCCCACGAAGGCGTCGTCCTCGCTCCGGGTCACCTCCGACAGGAGAGTTTCCCAGTGCTCGGCCGGGACCTCGTCGACCGTGATGGGCAGGCGCAGCTTGCGAGCCTTCTCCGGGGAGATGTCGGCGACAGGCAGCACATCTCGGTAGGCGGCGAGCTGGGGTCCGACAGCCTCCCGCAACGACTTGAGGCCCTGAGAGGTGGAGACGGAACCGTACTTCCGCAGCATCCAACGGATCGGCGACACCACGGCCCGGCGGGTGCTCGTCTGGGCGCCGATCTGTCGCGTCCAGTTGTCCACCACGGCCTCGTCCGGAAGCGCCTTCAGGAAAGCCGCGCGCGATTCCTGCGAGAGCGATCGGAAGAGGTGCAGCGGACCACCGATCGGAGACCCCTCCACCTTCATCCTGTTGATGCCGGCGCGAGGGGCGTCCGGGGCGCGCAGGTAGGAAGTGTGGACGGCTTCCCGGTATTCCTCGAACCAGGCCTCGCCCTCCGGACGCATCGAGCTCGACGGGCGTTCACGCAGGCCGATCTCGCGGAAGAAGGCGAGGTCGTCGGAGTGGAACCGCACGTCGACGGCGACGCCCGGGTCGCGCGTCGCGTCGACCACCGCACCCGGCAGCATGCAGTCGCGTACCGGTCGGAACTTCCCGTCCGCAGTCCGTACCCGCAGGGTCTCGCGGGCGTTCGGCACCTGCTGAAGCACCGTGTGGGTCAGACGGCGACCGCCGGCCTGACGGAACAGGTCCCAGAACCGCTCCCACTCGGCGTCCGCGTAGTCCTCGAAGCCCTGGTCGAGCACGCTGATGAACCGGCCTTCGATGTCGGCCTCGCGGATGCCGAGGAGGTCGAGGGCGGAGACGAGCCTCGGGTCCTGCGCGATCTCGCCGACCACGTACTTCAGGGACTCGCGCAGCCCGTCCTCGTCCGTACGCCGGAACACCTGGCCGGGCACAGGGGCGACGAGGCCGTGCTCCTCGGTGAGCACGATCTCGGCCTTGCGGGCCTCCTCGGCGTATGGCGACTTGCTCTTGATCATGTCGGCGAGGATGCGGATCGCCGTGGCGGACGCCTCGGCGTTGCCGCACGCGACCAGGGCCTCCAGCCATTCGCGCACGCCCGCCCGCTTGTGACCGGCCGCACCGAGAATGTGTTCGACCTTGCCCGAACGCAGCGTGTCGGCTTCGGCGTTCGGGTGCAGCCAGTTCGACGGGCGGCCGGGAGCCTCGTGCCACATCCGCAGCCAGCCAGCGTTCTTGTCCTTGTCGAGTCGCGGAGCGACGAGCAGCTCGGTGGGGACGCGCAGCACACCCTCCTGGTCAGGCAGTGACGGACGGACGGCCGCTCGTTCCCAGATCTCCCGGGTCAGGAACTCGTCGGCCCAACTGATCGCCTCCTTCACCCGGCCGGGCAGCAGCGGGAGGTACGCGGCAGGGTCCTCGGCGGGAGACAGACGGGCAAGGGAGTCGATCACCAGCGTCGCCGAGACCTTGACCATCTCCTCGTTGAACGGCGAGGAGTCGAGCAGGTTCTGCCGGTCCTCGTTCGTCTTCCAGGCGCCGTTGAGAATGCCGCTGAGGGACATCTCGTACTTGGTCGGGAAGAAGGACCAGAAGCGACCCCGCCCCCGCGCCTGGGGGCTGACGTGGAGCCCGCTCTTCTTGTCCTTCTCCAGCGCGGGTACGGCCCAGGCGAGGTCCAGAGCGAGCCGGTCGTGCAGTTCGCCGGCGTCGGCCCGAGCTGCCGGACCGGGTTCGTGCGTGGTGGAGAAGACCCGCCAGCGGGTGCTGAAAGCCGGCCTTCCCGTCCTTTCCTCCACCATGGTGTGCAGGTCACCGGACTGTTTGCTCGTCAGCACGCGCCGGACGACCGGCCGAGGTCGACGGTCTTCGAGGACGACCTTCGCCACGTGCGGGGAGAGCAACTGGAACCCGAGGGGGAACTCCTCGCGGGTCGATCCGGCGGTCGTCCGCCCACCGTGCATGTCCAGCGCCAACCGGTCGGCGGCTCCGGCGAGCAACGGCAGGCGGACGACGGTCGTGGCCCAACCCAGCAACTCGTCGAGGACGGTGTCCTGAGCCCGCTCCGCGTCCGTGTCTAGGGGACGCGCCATACGCAGCACCGGTGCCTCGAACCGCTCACCCAGACGCTCCCGCACGCCGGGAACCGAAAGGATCTTCCCAAGTGCCCATTCGCGGTCGAATCCGAAGGAGCCGGAGCTGCTGAAGAACTGCGGGGTGTCGGTTACGACCAGAACAGATTTCACGCCCACGCCGAAACGTCCGATCTGCCCTCCTCGCTTGCGCGACATGCTCATTCGAAGGATGGTTTCCGCGCCTTCGGGGGTCACCGGTTCGCCCTCGTTGGCGCAGTAGAGGTGCGTGCCGGTGAGGACGACCTGGACGGAACCCCCGGGCTCGGCGGCGATTTCGTCGGCTGCGTTCTGCACGAGTTCGAAGAGCTGACGGTCGCCATACCCTCCTTGGGTGATACGGCGTTCTCCGTTGGCGTGCTCGGGGACGAGTCCGGGGTCGACCTCATAGGTCTGCAGGACGCGAGACGACTGTTCGACGACAGTGGGAATGACCGAAAGCGGGGAAGCGGGCATGCTTCTTCACGGCTCCTGTGATGGACGGCATGGTGTAAAGGGGACGACGGAGTCGGGCACGAAGTGGTAAGAACCCGTTTGACCTGTGGTGATGCGGTCCGGCGAGCTGCGAGCTCGCTGATCGCGCGTCCAGAGGAGACCGGTTGTTCAGTCGTCGTCGAGGCCGATGAATCTGTAACTGTGACCGAAGAGGTCGCCGAATTCCTCGACTGTCATACCGAACGAGTCGAGAATCTGCTTCCTTTCCGTGTCGGAGCTGGCTAAGGAGAGCTGTAAGGACACGGAGTGAATTTCACGCAGTGAATGAGGGGTGCAGTGATACGGGGATTCCGGCTCCCCGGGAGGGTCTTCCATGGGAATTCAGCGTCCTCCGGTTTCCTGTCGAGAGCCCCTGCGGCAGCAGCATGTTCGGGCTGTGTAAATGTAAAACGGTACAACTCACCCATTGCCGCACGGGAGTTCTCCGAGCGGGGCGGGCAATGCCGCCGCCGACGATCCTAGGGCGAGTCACCCGTTCGTGTCACCCCAATTCGCTTGCGAGTTACTGGAGTTGACGTCTCCGCTTTGCGTTGCGCGTTTGCGTTCGGGATTCGGCGACTCGAGAGGTGTAAATTACCCAGAATTCCTAAACCGGGCATACTGTTTAAATTGGACTTGCGGTGGTCGATGGTGTCGATCGGTCGCGTCAAACGGCAGTTGACGTGTTTCGAGGCGTCAAATTAGTCTGTCCGTGATCGTGGACACAACGACATACGGCGAAAAGTGGGAGGCCCCATGGAGGTCGGTGAGGAGTTCGGGCCCTGGTTGTCCCGTCAGCTCAAAATCGCGGGCAAGACGCAGGCGGAGCTGGCTGATGAGTTGGGTCTGACCAGAGCTGCGGTCTCAGCGTGGATCACCAAACGTTCTGTCCCGCGCCCGACCGTCATGGGGGAGATCGCCAAGGCGCTCGGCACGGACCTGGGCACCGTGCACACCCGGACCACCGATACGCAGGCCGGCCTCCCGGTCACCTGGTACCACCGACCCGGCTACCAGGACGGAGGACGCGACGGCGGGAACGCCGCGGCCTTTGCCTTCGACGCGGACGTCCAGGTCCTCGCGCGCGAGACTTGTCAGAACAGCCTCGATGAGCGGTTGGTGGAGAACGGACGCCCCGTCCGGGTGCGCTACACCCTCCATGAACTCACCGGCGAGAAGCTGGAGGCGTTCCGCGCCGCCCTGCTCTGGGACGAACTCCAACCCCATTACTCGGCGGTCTCCGAGTCCGCCGCCGATCAGAAGGTCGGCCGTGTCGTGGACGCCGGAGTGCGCGACATGTTCGAGAAGGGTCGCCTGATCCTCCTCCGGATCGACGACTACAACGCCTCGGGCCTCACCGGCGACGACTACGACGACGGCAAGTTTGCGGCGGTCGTCCGCAGACAGTTGGAAAGCCTCAAGTCGGGTCGTGGTGCGGGCGGCTCCTACGGCCTCGGCAAGGCGACGCTCTGGGCCACCAGCGCGCTGGGCATGGTGCTCATCAACTCCACGCTCTCCGTGCCGCACGAGGGTCGCACCGAGCGCCGCGTCATCGGGCGGCTGGAGCTGCCGTGGCGTTCCGTCGACGGCATCTCGTACGCGGGCCCTGCCTGGCTGGGCCGCCCCGATCCCGAGACGCACAACGCGGAGGTGGTCCGCTCCTGGTGGGCGGACGACGAGACGGTCAAGCGACTTCATCTCGACCGTGACAGCGACGAGCCGGGCACCTCCTTCCTCATCGTCGGCGCGCATGACGTGGCGAGTCTCGCCCCTGAGAAGACGGACACCAGCGACGAGGACGACAACGGCGGTGACTCCGACGGCACCCACGACATCGAGGCCATGCACCGGCGCCTCGTCGAAGCTCTGGGCCGGGACTTCTGGGCGGCCATGACCGGAGGTGGCAGCAGGCTCCCCTTGCTGGAGACCTACGTCCGTACGCTCCGCAACGGGGAGGTCGTCCTCGAAGAGGAGAAGGTCGACCCACTGAAGGAACAGCCCTCGCGGACCCGGGCACTGCGTGCCTTCTACGAAGGGACGACCGTTGACCGGCTCACCCAGGCCGGTCAGGTGGCGCTCCGTACGGTTCCGCTGCGTCTGCCCATGTCGGGAGGGCGCTCCGGTGTGCTTGGCACCCATCAAGGAGTCCTTCTGGTCACGGACGCGGAAGAAGGTGACGACGCGCACAACCAGGTCCACTCGCTCCGGGGCAATCGAATGACCATCAAGAGGTCAGGAGTGCCCAGGCTGCCGTTGGGCGTGAATCCGTTCCAAGCGGTTCTCCTGCTGGGACACGCGGCCAGGGAGTCCGCGCCCTTCGCGGTGGAGGCCGAGGAGTTCCTGCGTGCCGCCGAACCACCCGAGCACGACCGCTGGGGACAGACGGAAGAGCTGACGCTCCGCTGGTCGCACACCGCCCACAACCGCATCAGCAGACTAACCGCCGAGGTCAACACGGCCGTGAAGGAACTGGTTGTCCGGCCGAAGAGCAACGGCTCGCAGGAGAGCGCCAAGCTGCGCAAGAAACTCACCGTCCCGCGCAAGAGCGTCGTGCCGAAGCGTGGCTCCGGGCCGGTCTTGCCCGAACTGGACGAACTCCAAGCCGAGATCGGCGCCAGCCGGGAGTGGCGGATCACTGCGGAGGTGAAACTGCCGCGGGCCGAAGAGCTGCCCGCCATGACACCAGTGGTGCTTCTCGACGTCCGGTCCGGCAGCCGCCCCAGGCTGGACTGGGCCGAACTCGTCGCCGTGGAGGGCTGCGAGGTCGAGGACGGCGCGCTCCGCTTCACCCCGCACGCCCGCCGTGCGGTCTTCCGGGGCTCCACCGACCCCACCAGCCATCCGGTCCGCACCGAACTCACGCGGCTCGTACTCGAACTCCGTGCCGGTACGGGGAGTGAGGCATGAAGTTCTATCCGTACAAGCGACTCAACCGTCCCATCGCCCTGAGAGTGACCGCGGCCTCCCTGAAGCTCCCCGACGGCACGCGTGACCACCTGGACACCTCGGCGTACTCCACCCCCCAGCGGACCGTGGCCCTGGGCGTCGCGCAGCACGAGGACTGGGTGACCGCCAGGATCGGCCTGTCCGCCACCCTGCCACCCGGCGCCACCGACCCCGACGCTCCGTGGAGCGACCTGCGGGTCCTGGTGGTGCTCACCGACGGCGACACCAACGTGCGCACCACGGTCGACCTGCGGCAGGACGCCGCGGGAAGCAAGGAGTGGTCCGGTCAGATCGAGGTGCTCCGCGACGACCACGTGGGACGCGCCGAACTGGTGGCCCACGCCGTGGCCACGGTGGACGGCGTGCGGGGCAGGGCGATCACCGAGACCGACCTCCCCTGGACGGTCGACATGGTCGCCGAGGAGCCCCTCGGAGGCCTGCGGCTCGACGTGAAGCAGGCGAGCTTCTCCAAGAGCGCCCGGGAATGGTTGCGCCCCTACGCCGAGGCGCCCTGGGTAGTCGACGCTTCGGGCCGGCTGCCGTTGGTGATGGTCAACACCGATGTCGAGGGGCTCTCCGATCTGCTCGGCGGTGAGACCGGGGGAATGGAGAACAAGGTCCACGAGCTGCTGGTCTCCCAGATGGCCACCGACGTGTGGACGGCGGTGTTCCACAGTGCCGTCGGCGACCTGGAGGTCGAACCCGACGGATCGCCCGTCTTCCCCGGCGACTGGCGGGGGGAGGTGCTGCGGGAGATGCTCCCCGACGTGGTGCCGGGCCGGCGCGTCGAGGAGGCGCTGCGTCAGGTGCACCGTCGTCGGACCGGCGACGCGGGATGGGTGGAACTTCAGACCCGTGTCCATTACGCCGCTGTGCGCCGCGCCGGTGCGCGTCAGGCGCTCGCCAACGTCCTGCGCACGCTCCAGCAGAACAACCGAGAGGACAGCCAGTGATCGAGCAGCCGCATCACCTTCCCGAGCGGCTCGGTCTGCTTTCTGCGACGGCCGCCGACCCCTTCCTCACCGAGGATCTCCTCCGGGGGATCCAGGGGCATCGGGGCGTCGATCTGGCCAAGGTCGTCGAACCGCTGCCCGAGGACGACGCCCGGTGGTTGGCGGAACCCCTCAGGGAGCTCGTCGACGACGCACTGCACCAGTTCAGGGACAACCGGACGGACGCCGACGCCTGGCTGGCGCCCCGCCTGCATGCCGCTCTGCGCCTCACCCGGGGGGAAGCTGCCGACAGGAGGATCTGGAACCACCTCGCGCTCGCCATCGCCCCGGACTACGTGGCGTGGCGACACCCACCCACATCCTCGTCGGGTCGGGCCGAGCCCCGCATCAACCCGGCGCGTTTCAAGGGCGCTCCCGACCGTCAGTGCTTCTCACGTCTGTGGTGGGCGGCGGAGATGTTCCGCAACGGTGGGGACTACTCGCCGGTCGTGAAGGCCTGTTCCAACCAGGAATTCCTCCACTTCGCGCTCCGTGTGGAGCTGGTCGACCACCGCCCCACCGCTCAAGCTCTGGTCCGGGTCATGGAACGAGGGGTCGTGAGCGGCACGCGGGAGGTCAACGGCCTGGTGGCGGCGATCAACACCGCCGGCGCCACCTTGGTGTACGACGCGTTGGCCCCGGACGAGCCGCGTGACCCAGAGGTGCTCCGGCGGTGGATAGCGGAGGCCGAGTCCGCGCTCCCGGTGCCGCGCCACGACCTGCCGACCGGACCCGACGAGGAGCCCGTCCCGGAGAAGTCCGTGCTCGCGCTCACCGAGTGCTTCGCGGAACTCTTCGAGACGGCTCCGATCAGGGGCCGGACACCTCAGGGGTGAGCGGGAGGGGGTGCCTACGCGCGAGTTGGTGCCCCTTCAGATCGCGGTGCCGATGGATTCGTACCGGTTCAGCGGGCTGTTTCCACGTCAAGAGTTCCTCGACAGCTAGCTTCATCCTGTCATCGACCTCTTGACGGCCCAGTTCAGGTTCGAGTACGTGTCGCAGCACGTGCAGGGCGAGCCTGGGAGGCACGGCGTTGCCGATCTGTTGTGACACATCATTGCCTCGCCAGGGGTACTCGACGGGGAATGTCTGGAGCACCCCTGCTTCAGTAGGAGTGAATCGGTCGAATTCGGAGAGATCTCTGTTGGTGCCCTTGTGGACCAGGCGGTTGCGTGACACCTTCCCGGTGATCGTCGCGGACGGCGCGTCGTAGTCGCGTTCGCCGCGCGCCTCGGGATCTCCACCGGTCCCGTAGTTCGAGATCACAGTGAAGGCGGGGCGCTCGGGCAGGTCCTTCTTGACGCTCTGCTCCGTCTCGACACTCCGCGCCGTCTCAAGAGCCTTCTTTATGGAGATACAGGGATCTTTCTGATCTTCCAAGGGGAGGGGGTCTGCACGGCCTGCCTTCGATGATTGGGCGGAGGAGCCCCCCGGCCGGTAGCGCTCATGAGTTTCGGGAACCTTGGGGAGGGGGGCGAGCCCGGTCGGGGAGGCTGTCGGATCGAGGCGTGCCATCAGCACCGCGCGCCGACGGGTCTGCGGGACCCCGAATTCCTCGGTGTGCATCAGCTGCGTGCCGGTCCGATAACCGAGAGTCGCCAGAACCTTGGCGTACTCCTTCCACACCGGCATCACTGCGGGAACCTGCTCGAGAACGACGGCCTGGTAGGGCTCCGAGCCAGGGCGTCTGCTCCTCTCGATCACCCACCACAGAGGTTGCAGGACCAATCCCGTCCGCTCGTCGCCGAACTCCTCGAGCTTGTCCTTGAGCTTGTCGAGCTCATCGCTCAGTTCGCTGAATTCCTTGAGCAGAACCATGAATTCGCCGTCAGGGGAATCAACATTCTGCGGGGCTCTGAGTTGTTTCATGATCTTCTTGACCGAGTCTGCCGAGATCCCCAGGTGCTCCAGGCGGTTCTTCATAGCCCTGCGTTTCGCGGACCTGACCTCCTCGACCTTGCGCTTCTCGGACCTGACCTCCTTGGCTTCGATCTCCCTCCGCCTCAGCTCTTCGGAGATCTGCCGCCAGGTGTGGAAGATCTCCCTCCAGCCCTGTTCGTTCTCGGGCCGTACGGCCGTGTGCAAGCGCTCGATGTACTCCAACACCTGGTCGAGCGCCCTGCGGCCCGCGCCGTGCCCCGCCACCGTGAAGGTCTGGCACGGAGGGCCACCGGTCAGCACCTGGGCGCGCGGGAAGAAGGCTGCGCGGTAGTGCCGGACATCGCCCTGGAAGGTGTCCATTCCCGCCGCACTGCGGGTGGCGCATGCCCCTTTGTCCCACTCGATCCCGGTGACCTCGTGTCCCAGGACATGTGCTGCCACATCCAGCCCACCCGGGCCCGCAAATAGGTCCAAAATGCGAAAACGTGCAGGTGGAGAGTCTTCTGTGGCGATGTGGCTCATGGGCTTGAAGTGTAGCCGGCGTGAGGGGGTGATGGTGTCTGCAATGCCTGGGCCACCGCCTGACCCAGTGCCTTGCCGACAGGCGGTGGTGCGGCGTTGCCCACCTGGCGGTAGCGGGCGGTCTTTCCACCGGCGAAGCGCCAGTCCGGGGGGAACCCTTGAAGGAGTGCTGTCTGGTCCACGGTGATCCGTACCAGTCCGTCGTTGCCGAGGGACGGATCCCACTTGAAGTCGGGACCGGGTGGCTCGTTCCCGAACGATTTCGTGTAGACCCCCATCCGTCGCCACTTGGCCTTCGTGCCGCTCGGTCCGAAGTCCGGGCCTCCGTGGGTCTTGGATCCACCCACCAGGGTCGGCGCCACACTCGTCGCCTGGGCTGCCCAGCGGTCGGCGTCCGGCCAGCCGCCGGAACGCATCGACGGCGCGAGCGCCGCCCCGACGGACAGATGCTGGTGGACGGTCGGGCGAGGTGGCAGGAAGGCACCGGCCCACCGATGCTTCACGGCCACAAGAATGCCCTGCTTGCGATCCTGGGGGACGCCGAAGTCCGAGGCGTTCAAGATGAACCAGGTCAGCTCGTAGCCGAGATGCTCCAGCTCTTTGTGGAGGAAGTCCCGTACCGGTGCGAGCGACTCCTCGTCGACCAGAGTGGGCACGTTCTCGATGACCAGTGCACGTGGCTGGACGGCATGGACGAGATAGGCCGTCGCCTGGATGAGGCGGATCTCGGTGTCCGAGGATCGGCGCGTCACCGTCGCGCTGGACTGGACTCGAGGGAGGCCCGCCGCCAGTAGATCGACGTCGTACACCTCCGGATGGTCCATGGGGTCGAAGTCGAGAAGATCCGCATTCAGCACCTTCCAGTGCGGACGGTTGACTTTGAGGGTGTCGCAGGCGTATTGCTCGATATCCAGCAGGAGCCGAGGAACGAACCCCGCCCGTTCCAGCCCGAGGGCGAGCCCGCCCGCTCCGGAGCACACATCGACGAAGGTCAGATCCCCCACGCTTCCCCCTTGCCCGAGCGTCCTGTCAGACGCTGCTCCACGGCCGCTTTCACCCGGACGACAACTTCCTCGGGCGCTTCGTGTTCCCAGAACCGCAACACCGTCCACCCCCGCGCGGTCAGGTGCTCCGTCGTCTCTCGATCACGTGCCATGTTCCGGTCCAGCTTCTGCCGCCACCACTCCGCGTTCGCCTTCGGCTGCGTCGCGTGTTCCGGGCACCCGTGCCAGAAGCAGCCGTCGATCAGGACGGCCACCTTGGCTCGGGTGAACGCCACGTCGATGCGTCGTCGTGCCATGCCCGGCACCGGGTACTCCACGCGATAGCGCAGGCCGGCCGCATGCAGGAGGCGTCGCACGACCAGCTCGGCGTTCGTGTCCTTGCTGGCCTGGCGGGACATGCGTGCGGAGACGCCGGGGGAGGAGGGCCTCATGTCGTCCAATGGTGTCGCGCCTCAGGAGTGAAGGTCGTCTCGGGCGATCACGACGGCATCCTGCCGGCTCGAGTCGATCGCACGGAATCGGACCAGGGGCCCGCCGGTTCCCACCGACGATCTCGGCGCGACGAAGGAGAATGCCATGACGATGTCACCGGGGTCCAGAGCCCCGTCGTCGGCGAGGCGCGGCTCGGACTCGACCACCGGGTAGAGCAGCACAGCGCCTCGGCGCGGGCTCACGAACTGCTCGACCGACGTGTTCCCCACCGTCTCGACGGCTCCCGCGACACGCAAGGCGGCGGCACGGTGCTTGGGCTCGCTGAGTGCGCCGAAGAGCGAGCCGCGCCGGCGACCACGGCGGGCCGGCGTGAACGGGCCGTGCCCCAGGATGCGGGCTTCCACACGGTTGGCAGAGGTCTGCAACGGCGTGATCACGAGCCAGTCGTCGATCGCCGCAGGCTGCCGTCCCGCTTCCAGCAGGAACTCCAGGTGCGGAGAGAACCGGCTCGGCACGGACCACCGCAGGTCGCACAGCACCTTGGTCAGCGTCTCGTGCGAGACCGTTCCCACGCGGGCTTCGTAGGCGGGGCCGTCCCCGACCGACAGCCGCACCGGGTCCTTCCCCAGTGCGGCGAGCACGGGTTCCCAGCACTCGGTGTTCTGCGCCAGTCCGTCCGAGGTCTCCGGGTGGGCCGTCGGCTCCACCCATGAACCGGGCGACCGGACCTCCACCAGCTCCGCGTTGAACATCTTGTTCCGGGCCGACGGCTTTACCCATGGCAGATGCTGGGCCACCAGGGGCGGGATCTGGGCGGGGGTGACCTGGGGGCGGCCGTCCACCAGCGGGGCGTAGCGGGCCAGTTCGGCGCGGAAGAGTTCCTCGTCGCGGCAGATCGCCTCGAACGCCTCGTACAGGTCGACGGTCTTGGCGTTGCGACCCTTGCCGAGTTGCTCCTCGCGGCCGATGTACAGCCGCACCAGGTCCCGGTACCCGGGGCGGAAGCCGAACCAGCGGCCCATCTGCATCAGGGTGTCGGCCTGCTGTGTCGTACGGCGGTAGTACGTGATCGTCAGGCCCTCGACCGTGAACCCGCGGGACAGCTTGGTGCCGCCGACCAGGATCTTCCAGACGTTCGGGGTGCGGTCGAAGTCCAGGTCGGGCTGGGCGTAGTCGCGCTCGCTCTCGCCGTTGACGACGATGACGGGGCTGCCGCCCTGACTGATCAGCTGGCAGGCCCGGGAGACATGCGGCTTGAGGTCTGCGTAGGTCGCCGGGGTAGGCAGTGAGTCGTCCGCGTAGGTGTGGAAGTCCTTGTCGAAGAGGGCTTCCAAGCGCGCGTGGCCCTGACCCTTGTACGCGGCGTTGTGCCACATCGTCTCGATGCGCTCGGCGAGCGCCGCGTGTTCGGACATCCGGACCGATTCGTGCACCAGCATCGTGTGGTGTCGGAACGGATCAGAGGGAACACCGTGTTTCTCGCGGTAGATCTTCAGTGCGCCGGTGAGCACGAAGGCGTCCAGGGCTTCCTGGAGGCGATCTCCCTCGGAGGCGTAGATACCTCGGACGTGCTTCTTCTCGGTCGTGCCCTCGTCGCCGTCGACGGAGTCCAAGTCGTGGAAGTCCTGAACGCCCATGTAGCCGTGGGGCCGGGGCAGCGAGATCAGGAAGTCGCGCGGGAACAGGTCCTCCTCGTCGCCCGGGTCGACGAACACGTTGGCGAACGGGGTCGCGGTGTAGCCGACGTACTGCGCGCGGGGAAGCAGCTTGAGCAGGGCGCTGATCTGGCCGTTGATCGCCGTGCGGGTGACCTTGCCGTCCTCCCACTTCTTCGGGTCCGTCGTGTTCACCGAGGCCTGGTCGGACTCGTCGTCGATGATCAGGGCCGGTATCTCGCCGAGGATCGGGCCGATCTTCTTGAGGTCCTTGACCAGCTTCTCCAGCACCGACTTGTTCTTCTTCACGACCATGATCCGTGCGCGGGCCGCGTGCAGGTTCGCCGGGTCGTGCAGCGGGCGGGTGCGGTCGGGCTTCTCGAACTCCAGCGCGCTGATGCCGCGTTCCAGGGACATGTAGTCACGGTCGCGGGAGGTCAGACGCTCGATGTCGAAGGCGCCGAGGTCGGAGGGGCGGGCGCCGAAGGAGACGAACTTGGCGGGCCATTCCTCGTCGTCCTGGTAGTCGATGCCGACCAGGGCGTCCGGGTCGTTCGGGTCGGCGGCGCCGAGGATGTTCTCCTGGCCGATCAGTTCCATGTCGAGCCGGCGCTGGGTCTGGCCGCGCAGCAGGTTCAGGGTGCCGCCGAGCACGATGACCAGCCGGTAGCCGGCGTCGATGGCCTTGGCCGTGACACCGGTGAAGTTGGCTGTCTTGCCGGACTGCACGTAGCCGACGACGAGTCCACGCGCGCCGTAAGGGGTGTCGCTGGTGGGGTCGGCCAGCCGCTCCACGACGGCGTGGGTGGCCTCGTCCAGACCGGAGACCGCCGCGTCGTTCCAGCTGCCCTTGCCGCGTAGCAGCCGCTCGTACGAGGCCCAGTAGAAGGAGCGGTTCGCCGCCTGTTCCCGGGTGTACCAGGGCTGGAACTCGCGGCTGATGGTGACAGGACCGGGTTCGGTGTGGACCGGGACGGCCGCGTCGAACGCCTTGCGGAGATCCCCGTCCAGCGCGAGCTTGTCGTAGACCTCGGCGCGGCGCTCGGGGGTACGTGCCGCGGTGGCCGACCACGAGGGGGACTGCTCGAAGTCCCAGGCGGTGAGCTTGCGGCGCCAGACGGCGAGCAGGTCGTCCCCGGGGGCCGCGGCCAGGATGCGCTCGTGGAAACCGGCCACGTCCGTGTCCGCCGGCTCCTCGGCGTCGTCGGCGAGCGCGAAGGCGAGCTTCGCGAAGTGCTTGGGGCCGCGCCGGCTCATCGCGTCGAGCACCTCGCCGTGGAGGTCGGTGAGGTGGTCGGCGGCGGGCGCGTTCTCGGCGGTCACGGTGGTCGGGAGGCCTCTCTGGTGTACGGGAAGATGCGGGGAGAGCGGTGGACTAGTCGTCGGCGCGGGCGAGTTCGGCCCGTACCGCGGCGACGAGCACGCTGTTCCACAGGGCGACCTTGTCGGTCTGGTTGGCCCAGACCCGCTCCTTCTGGAAGATCTCGTTGAGCATCAGGTAGAGAAGGCTCTTGAGGACCGGGGCGTCGTTGGACCCTCCGCGCCGGCCGCCGTTGAAGGCGTGCCGGTAGTCCCTGTTGAGGACGACCAGGCGTTCCTTGTGGTCGATGGTGAAGACGAGTTCGGCGGGGTCGACGTCGGCCGGCACGTCGAGTCTGGCCCAGACGAAGGTGATGGGGTCGTCGCCCTCCAGCTGGGGCAGTTCGTCCCGCAGGGTCCGCTTCAGCTTGGGGTCGATGCCCTTGCCGGGCGGGATGACGGCCATGCGTTTGACCTCGGTGCGCCGCTTCGCGGCTTCGCGATAGGTCGTCTCCGCGTCACGGATGTACTCGGTGAACGTGTGGCCGGTGTCGGCGTTCGCCGCCTTCTCCAGACCGCGGGCGAACGCCGGGGTGACCTGGACGCCGTCCTTCTTGACGGTCAGGGAGAACACGTCGTTGGGCTCGGACGGCAGATCCAGCGCGATCCTGGCGAGGGCGAGGTGGCTCTCCGGACTGCGGGTGTCGTTCCAGCCGCCTGCCTGGACGAGACGGTCGTTGCGGTAGAGGTAGAAGCCCTGGCGCTCGGCGAGCGGGCCGATGCCGCGGTAGGCGACCAGCGGGGACTTGGGCGGCCATATGTGCGCCGTGAACCGGACGTCTCCGAGGCCTTCGACAGGGGCGGTGTACGTACGGGGATAGCCGGGGCGGCCCGGGACCCGGTACCCGAACGGGTCGATGGGCTCGACGCTGCGGTGGTCCAGCTCCTCCCGGGTGTGGACGTCCTCGACGACGATGTCTATGTGGAAGCCGTCACGGGCGAGGAAGCGGTGGAGGTAGAGACCGAGGTGGGTCTCGAGACGTTCGATCGCGTCGTTGAGGTAGCGGTCGGTCTGGCCGGCGGTGATGGTCTCGAACGGACGGACCTGGTCCCAGCGCACGATCGTGCCGTGCCAGTCGATGATCCCGTCGTAGCGGTCGACCAGGTCCTGACAGTACGTCGCGTCGACGATGTCGCAGGTGAAGTCGGCCTGCGCACGGGCGGTGAGCCAGCGGCGGCCGGTCGACGGGCTGCGCTTCGTCCGGCTGATGACGGTGAGCGCGTCGGCGTGCGAGAGGGAGGCGGCCTTCAGCCCGGCGCCGAAGTGCCCGAGGGCCCCGACGGCGTACTTCTCGCGCCCGCCGACGGTCATCGCCGTGTCCAGGTCCGCCTCGTCCATGCCGCGGCCGTCGTCGATGACGAGCAGGCCGACGAGGCGGTCCCGTCCGCCGCGCTCACCCGTGTCCCGCAGGAAGCTCACGACGACGTTGCGGGCTCCGGCGTCGATCGAGTTGTCGATCAGATCGGCGATGGCCGCCTCGAAGCCGTAGCCCTGGTGCGCGAGCGATTCGAACGACCTGGCCGTCGGGGGGAGCCGCTTGCTTCCGCTCGTGGGTACGTCGAACTGCCAGTCGGAAGACGGCTGGTAGGGCGGCATACGTCGTCCTCGCGCGCAGGGACACGTCCGGGATGAGTGCGGGCGTGCCGGGTTCAGCAGGTCGGGTGTGACGTTAGCGTGAACGAGTTGTGAAGGAGTAACGGGGCCGACACGAATACGCGTGCGGCCCCCGGAGGCGTTCCAGGGGCCGCGTTCCAAGGGGTGTGGCGAGCCGGTCTCAAGCGTCCTGGTCTCCGTGGCACTCCCCATAAGAGACCCCCGACCCGCACCAGCACTCGCTCGTCCGCTGCGGCGGCCACGCCACTGCCAGCCCCCGGGCCGCCAGCGTCGTCGCGTACTGGGGGAGCAGGGTCGTGTCCGAGGGGGAGGAGGCCTCCGAGGCGGCGAAGGCTTCGTAGGAGGGGACCGTGGCGGTGACGATGCCGAGGTTCGGGGTGCCGGAGCCGGCCAGTTCGCGCAGGGACGCCTCTATCGTCGCGAGGTGCTCGTCGTGGGACGGGTATTCGGCGGTGAGGTCCGGGTACGCGGTGGTCAGTTCCGTGAGTTCGGGGGCCGACCAGTGCAGGACCGCCACCGGGAAGGGGCGCGACAGGGCCTCGCGGTAGGTGCCCAGTTCGGCCTGGAGGCGGCTGATCTCGGCCTGGAGTTCCGCCGGGTTGTCCGAGCCGAGGGACCAGACGCGCTTCGGGTCGTGGAGTTCGTCCAGGGAGATCGGGGACGAGTGCAGGGTGTCGGCCAGGGCGTCCCACTCGTCGTGCGCCGCGCCCAGCATGCGGCGCACCCGGTGACGGCCGAAGAGGAGGGGGAGCGTGGAGTAGGGGGGTTCCGGTACGTCCGTCAGGAGCAGGGTCGTTCCCTCGGTGAAGGTGTCCTGTGCCGCCTCCAACTCGTCGTGCGACTCCAGGGCCTCCGCCACGATCACCCAGGGGGCCGGGTCGCGGGGCGCCGCCGCCCGGACCCCGTCGATGATCGCGCGGGCCTCGGCCTCGTGGTCGTACTCCCACAGGTTCGACGCCTTGAGGGCGCGGACCAGATACGGCTTCTCCAGCGGAGTGTCCGAGGCGAGCAGGCGGTCGTAGAGGGTGGAGGCGCCGGGGCGGTCGCCGGCCAGTTCGAGGTGGGCCGCGGCCTGCAGGAGCAGGTGCTCGGCGTCCTCCGGGTACAGGCCGGCGGTCCGCTCCAGGCGAGCCGCTTCGGCGGTGTGGTCGACGTTCTCGGCAGGCGTGTCGGGGCGCATGGGGGACACCGTACTGCCGCCGGGCCACCAAGGAGAGAGACCTGCTGGCCAGAGACGCGGGAGTCCCCGATGGCATATTTCACGTTGCGTTGGTTGCTTCGACGCGTCGCCCGGTCGGTGGTCGGCTGGCCGCGGTCGGGGGCCGGCCGCGGCGGCCTGTGCCGTCGAGGCCGCCGCGGCTCTCAGCCCCGCCTCACGCCACGACCCCGTCCACCTGTAGCGTCTGCACCGCCCCCGCCGCGAACGGCACCGCCAGGGACTTGCCGCTGAGGTAGGTGTCCGAGTGCGCGGTGTAGAGGTCGCCGCCGCCGGACGTCAGGGTGTTCCAGCGGGGGACCAGGCCGCCCGTGCCCCCGGAGACCGTGGTGAAGCGGGAGAGGTCGAAGGTCAGGGTCTGGGCCGACGTCGCCTTGTTCGCCGCGACGATCACCAGGCGCTTCGCCGTCGCGTCGTACGCCGCCACCGCGTAGTCGACGCCCGTGTCCACGATCGTCATGCCCGGGCGGATGTGGCGGCTGAACTGGGCCATCACATAGAGCTTCGTCTCGACCGCGCCGGCCGTCAGGGTGCTCGCGTCGTACTTGATCATGCCCCAGCCCGCCGTCGGGTCCATCACCTGCCAGTAGACCCAGGCGGTCGGGTGCAGCCAGCGGAAGTCGAGGAGGAGGTTGCTCGCCAGGGTCAGGCCGGTGCCGTCCCCGTCGCCGTACTCGGAGTTCCACAGGGCTTTGCCGGACGACGTCACGGCATCCGTGTAGAGAAGGTCCCGGCGGCCGCCCGAACCCTGGTAGCCGTGCACGTTGACCCGGTTGACCAGGGCCTTGGTCGTCGAGCTGAAGGAACTCCATGTCGTACGGGCCAGGTCGTAGCTCGTCTCGTCCGACGCGGAGATCTTGGTGGATGTCAGGCCCCGGGAATTCAACTCGCTGCGGAGGTAGGGGAGTACGGCCGACTGGACGGAGGCGTCCATGTGGCAGCCCTCCTGGGTGCCGGTGGACGTCCACCAGTTGGAGGAGGGCTCGTTGAACGCCTCCACGGTGGCGAAGTTCACGCCCCAGTTCGTCTTCGCGTAGAGGGCGACCGCCGCGAGGTGGGAGGCGTGCTGGCGGTAGTTCCAGGACTGGAGGTTGTTGCCGCCCCCGGACGCGCCCGACGGGTTGTGGTTCAGGCACATCCACCACATGGGGGAGTTGGCGAACAGCTCACTCGTCGCGCCGCGCGCCGTCGCCTTGGTGAGGGCCGCGCGCTGGGTGGCGTCCGCCGTCCACTTCCAGGCCGAGGACGTCGGGTCCTCGTTGTTCCAGTCCTGCCAGTAGCCCTCGATCTGCTTGAAGGAGGGGATGCCGGCGGAGGCGGTCATGGTCTCGCCGCCCACGGTGTTCCAGCTGCACGCGCCGAGGTTGTAGCGGGCGATGGTCAGTCCGAGACCCGGGCGTGAAGCGCCGTTGTACGTCGTCGACTTGGTGGTGAAGAAGAGGTCGGCGAAGTCGTCGCGGGCGCCGAAGACGTTGGCCCACCACGCCAGGGAGGTGCCCCACCCCTCCCATTTCCCGTACGTCGTGGCCGGGTTGACGGCGATCGTCGCGTCCGCGCGGGCCGTGCCCGTCGCCAGGGCGCCGCCGAGGACCGTACCGCCCGCGGCGGCCAGAAGTGTTCTGCGTCGGATCATGGCTGGCTTCTCCGTCCGTCTCGGCGCAACCCACGCTGATCGCAACGGAGTTGGCCGTGGCTGTCGACTCGACTTCGAACTCGGTCGCCGGGGCGTTCCCGCCGGCGCTTGCCCGTCCCGCTGATGCCATCAGGAAGCATCGGGTGTGGCGCCTGAGGTTGTCGAGGGTTGTGACAGCCCTTTCTAAAACCAGTGGAGGAAGCCTTGGCGGGGGGCGCCGAAGGGTGCCGGAGGAGTGCGCGTACGGACAGGAGCCGCGCGGGGCTGGTGAGTTGGCGGGCCGGCGCCTATCGTGCGCCCGGCGAAGGGGGCGTACGGATGCGGGCTCCGGGGGTCGTGCACCACGGCACGCGGCGACGGCGGGCCGCGTACCGGCGAGCGGTCTGGAGCGGCGCCGAGGTGCTCGTCACCGTCGGAGTGGTGCTGCTCCTCCTGGTCGCGCACCAGCTGTGGTGGACCAACCGGCAGGCGCGGCACGGCGCCGAGCGCAAGGTGCAGGCGCTGGAGCGGGAGTGGGGGACCCCGGCGCCCGGGAGTGCCGACCCCGACGCGAGCGCCGCCTCCGGTGCCGGGGGCGGTGAGGCCGACGACGGGAAGAACGGCGCGGGACAGCCGGCGGGGCGGCGCTCCTCGTCCGGATCCGGGGGTGGTGACAGCGCCCGGCAACCCCGTTGGTCACAGGCCTACGCCGTCCTCGGCATTCCGCGGCTCTCCCTGCGGGTGCCGGTCGCGGAGGGCGTCAGCAAGGCGGGCGTCCTCAACAAGGGCTACGTCGGCCACTACAAGGGCACCCAACAGCCGGGGCAGGCCGGGAACTTCGCTCTCGCCGGACACCGGAACACGCACGGGGAGCCGTTCCGGTACCTCCCGAGGCTCCGGCGTGGTGACACGATCACCGTCGAGACGAAGGCCGCCGTCTACACGTACACCGTCGACCGGACGCTTCCGCAGACCTCCGCGCGGGACGTCGGGGTGATCCGCCCGGTGCCGCGCAGCACCGTCCGGCCGTCGTACGGGTACACGCAGCCCGGGTACTACATCACGCTCACCACGTGCACCCCCGAGTACACCTCCCGGTACCGCATGGCGGTGTGGGGGAAACTCGCCTCCATGCGGCCCCGCTGACGAACGCGGGTTTCGCCAGGCGCAGGTACGGCCGATTCACGCCCGGTCCCGCAGGATCAGAACGCTCGCCGCGGCCAGTGCGGCGAGCGCGGCCGACACGACGATCGCGATGTTCGCCCCGTGCGCCGGTCCGCCGGCCGTGGTGACCAGGGCGATCGTGAGGGCGACCCCGGCACATGAACCGATGTAGCGGAACGTCTGCTGGGCACCCGAGCCCATCGCCGTGCGGGTCGCGGGCACGGATTCGACGGCGAGCAGGGGCAGCGCGGCGTTCAGCAGGCCGCTGCCCACCCCGGAGAGCACGAAGCCCGGGAGCAGGCGGAGCCAGGAGCCGGAGCCGATCGCGCCGAGCATCGTCAGGACACCGGCCGCGTGCAGCGCGAAACCGAGGGCGAGCTGATGGCGGTGCGAGACCCGGCCGGCGAGACGGCGGGCCTGGAGGGCGACCGTGAAGGCGAGGCCGGACCACAGCAGGAACAGCCACGCCGTGTCCATGGCGGACATCCCGAGCGTCCGCTGGAGCAGCGCCGGCAGGAAGCTGAACAGGCCGATCACGGCGAGGCCCGTGAAGAGCCCGCCCGCCGACGAGACGAGGAAGCGGCGGTGCCGGAGCAGACCGAGGTCGATCATGGGAGTACCGCTGCGGCGTTCGACGGCGACGAACGCGGCCATCAGGACGAGGAACGCGGCCGTCAGCAGGCCCACCGGCGCGCGCAGCCAGCCGTCGCGGCCGAGCGTCAGCGCCGCCACCAGCGACACCAGCGCGAGGCCGAAGGTCAGCGCCCCCGCGAGGTCGGGCCGGCCGCCGCGTGGTGCGCGGGACTCGGTCAGGGCGCGGGTTCCGAGGAGGGCGACGACCAGCGCGGCGGCGCCCAGGACGGCGTACGCCATGCGCCAGTTCCAGGTTGCCAGGGCCCCCGCGAGGAGCGGGCCCGCAGCGATTCCGCCGCTGACGAACGCGCCCCACACCCCCGTCGCGCGCAGCCGTCCGCGCGGGGTCGGGAAGGCATGCACGATCAGGCCCAGGCTGCTCGCGAGGATCGCCGCGCTCGCCGCTCCCTGCGCTATGCGGGTCAGGGTGAACAGCCAGGTGGAGCCCGCGAGCGCGCCCAGGGCGGTGGTGAGGCCGAGGGCGACGGTGCCGGCGAGGAAGATCCGGCGGCGGCCGTAGTCGTCCGCGAGACTGCCCGCGACCAGGAGCAGCGCGGCCAGGCCCAGCGGGGTGCCGTTGAGCAGCCAGGCCTGGGCGGAGACCGAGGTGTGCAGCGCGGCCGCGGTGCCGGGGAGCGTGACCATCGGGGCCGTGTACGTCATCAGGGCCACGGCGGTGGCGGCGCTGGTGAGGGCGAGGGTCGGGGTGGCCCGCGGAGCGGTTTTCGCCGGGGCGGCCGGAGAGACGCCGGTGGCGTGTGCGGGCCGCGTGCTGGTGTCGAGCCGGTCGAGCCGGGTCATGGGGTGTCTTCGCTTCCGTCGGTCGGTTCAGTCGGGTCGGGCCGGTTCAGCCGGGTCGGGCCGGGAGGGCCGGTTGGGGTGGGTCGTCGGTTCAGTCGGTTCGACCGGGCCGGCCGGTCGGCTTCGGCGGGTTCGGGTGGAGCGAGCGGGTTGATCCATGCAGTTGGTTCGTTCATTGAACCTTGTTCTGAGTAGACGATAACACCTAGGTTCGTTCAATGAACCAACGTGTCGGAAAGTGGCTACAGTGGGGGGCATGGCTCTGGGCAAGGACTACGCGACGCAGGAGTGCTCGATCGCCCGCGCGCTGGAGGTCGTCGGCGAGCGCTGGACCCTTCTGGTCATCCGCGACGCGCTCTACGGCGTACGGCGCTACAACGACTTCCTCGTGCACCTCGGCATCCCGAGGGCCGTGCTCGCGGCCCGTCTCCAGGCGCTCACCGCCGAGGGGATCCTCGAGAAGCGCCGCTATCAGGAGTCGCCCCCGCGTGACGAGTACGTCCTGACCGACCGCGGCGCCGCCCTGTGGCCCACCCTGCGGTCGCTCGGCCTGTGGGGCCGCGAACACTTCGGCGAGAGCCGCCTGCGCTACTTCCGGCACGCCGTCTGCGGCACGGAACTCGGCCCGTACGGCGAATGCCCCCGCTGCGCCCTGGTCGTGCCCGTCCCGGACGTCGAGATGACGCCGGGCCCCGGACTCGACCGGAACCCGGCGGATCCGGTCAGCCGGGCCCTGCTCGGGCCGAGGCGGCTGCTGGAGCCGGTCGACACGGATCGCGGTCCGGGCGGTGTGGCGGACGCCGCGTCCGGTCCCGGGCGGTCCGCCGAGAACCATCCTGTATAACGAACGGAGGGACACGCGCACCGCGTACGAGACGCGCGCACCACGTACGAGAGGAGGAGCGGTCGATGACCCGGACCTGGGCCGATGCCCGCCCCGCCGCCGTACTGCTGCTCCTGCTCCTTCAGGTCGCCCTGCTCGACACGGGCACCCTCACCGCCACCGTCGCGGTCGCCGCGACGGCCGCGGCCGGGTCCGCCTTCGCGGCCTGCTCCCTCATCGTGGCGCGCTGCGCGCCCGTCGTGCCGCCCACCCGGGTCCGTACGGCCATCCGCGACCGCGACCGCCGCACGGCCTTCCTGCCGCAGCGCGATCCCGACGCCAGCGGACGGCCGCGCCCCAGGGCGCCCGGACACGCCCTCCCGGCGACCGCGTAGGACACCCCTCCACTCCACCCCGGCGGCTTCCGTCCCGGGTGGCCCCCCACTCCTGGTGACCCACCCCGAGACTTCCGGTGGTCCGCCCCGAGTGGTACTCCGTCACGGGTGACCCGCGCGGGTCGTCATGCCGCATCCCGTACTCCCGGCACGACGCGACCCCCGGAGGGCTCACGCATGTCCACGTTCATGTCCGTTTTCGCGCACCTGGTCGAGCACATCGCCGACCTGCTCCAGCCGCTGTTCCACGGCTCCGCGGCCGCCGCCGCGATCGTCCTGTTCACCGCGCTCGTACGCCTGCTGGTGCATCCCCTGTCGCGGGCGGCGGCGCGCGGACAGCGGGCGCAGGCGGCGCTCCGGCCGCGGATCGCCGAGCTGAAGAAGGAGCACGGCAAGGACCGCGAGAAGTTCCAGAAGGCGCTGATGGAACTGCACGCCGAGGAGAAGGTGTCGCCGCTGTCCGGATGCCTGCCCAGCCTGCTCCAGATGCCGGCCTTCTTCCTGCTCTACCACCTGTTCTCCAGCTCGACGATCGGCGGCGAGGCCAACACCCTGCTCGGGCACAAGCTGTTCGCCGCACCGCTCGGGGGCCGGTGGGCGGACGCGCTCGGCGACGGCGGGCTCTTCGGGCCGGCCGGTCTCGTCTACCTGGCTCTCTTCGCCGTCGTCACGGCCGTGGCCGGTTTCAACTACGTGCGCACGAAGCGGACGACCGTCGCCGCGCCCGCGGCGGGTGAGGCCGGGAGCGAGCAGGCGGCCGCTCTCGCCTCGGTCGCCAAGATCATGCCGTTCATGTCCTTCTTCACGCTGTTCACCGTGGCCGTGGTGCCGCTGGCGGCCGCGCTGTACGTGGTGACCAGCGCGACCTGGAGCGCAGTGGAGCGGGCGGTCCTCTACCGGGACATGCCGGGGGCGGCGCCCGCGGCCGCGGCTCTCGCCTGACGGAGCCTTCCGGCGTCGGTCCAGTCCGTGAACGGGGTCTTGCGGACTGGACCGTGAGCTTGGAGGATCACACGGTCCTCCGACGGCCGCACCCGTCGGTCGGACAGCCCGCGACCGAGGGAGACGCTGACCATGAAGCTGCTGCGAGTCGGTACGGCCGGGGCGGAGCGGCCCGCGCTGCTCGACGCCGAGGGGATCCTCCGGGACCTGTCGGGACTGGTCGCCGACATCGACGGGGCGCTGCTCGCCGACGACGCGGCGCTCGGCCGGATCCGGTCCGCCGCTGCGGCCGGTGAGCTGCCCGCGCTGGACGCGGACGGACTGCGCGTGGGACCGCCGCTGGCCCGGATCGGCAAGGTCGTGTGCATCGGGCTGAACTACCACGACCACGCCAGGGAGACCGGGGCCGAGCCGCCCACCGAGCCGGTGATCTTCTTCAAGGCGGCGGACACCGTGGTCGGGCCGAACGACACGGTGCTCGTGCCGCGCGGGTCGGTGAAGACCGACTGGGAGGTCGAACTGGCCGTCGTCATCGGCCGTACCGCCCGCTACCTGGAGTCCGGGGAGGAGGCGCTCGCGCATGTCGCCGGGTACGCGGTGGCCCACGACGTCTCCGAGCGGGAGTTCCAGATCGAGCGCGGCGGCACCTGGGACAAGGGCAAGAACTGCGAGACGTTCAACCCGCTGGGGCCGTGGCTGGTGACCGCCGACGAGGTTCCGGACCCGCAGGCGCTGTCGCTGCGGCTCTGGGTGAACGGTGAGCTCAAGCAGGACGGTAGGACGGCCGAGCAGATCTTCCCGGTCGCCGAGGTCGTCCGGTACGTCAGCCAGTTCATGACCCTGTACCCGGGGGATGTCATCAACACCGGTACGCCCGCCGGGGTGGCGCTCGGCCGGCCCGAGCCGAAGCCGTTCCTGCGGGCGGGTGACGTCGTCGAGCTGGAGATCGACGGGCTGGGGCGGCAGCGGCAGTCGCTCGCCGACGCGTAAGCGCTCCGCTGGGTTCGCGGTTCGGGTCCGTTGGGGTCGGGGGGCGTTCTTCGCTGCGGGTGGGTTGTGGTTGCTCGCGCCGTTCCCCGCGCCCCTTACGGGGCTCTGCCGTGTGTCGTTCTCCGCGGGTGGTCCGTGGTTGCTCGCGCCCCTGACGGGGCTTCGCTGTGGAGGCGCGGTCCCCGCGCCGCTTACGGGCGCGGGGACCGATGCGCTACTGGGCCAGGAACGTCTCCAGGGCCTCCACCACCATCTTGTGGTCCTCGACCTGGGGCAGGCCCGAGACCACCACGGTGCCGATGACGCCCGCGCCCGTCACGGCGATCGGGAACGCGCCCCCGTGCGCCGCGTACGTGTCGGGGTCGAGGCGCGAGGACTCCTCGAAGGTCGTGCCCTTGGCGCGGAAGCGCGAGCCGACCAGCAGCGAGGAGCATCCGTACCGCTCGACGACGCGGCGCTTGCGGTCGATCCAGGCGTCGTTGTCCGGGGTGGAACCCGGCAGCGCCGCGTGGAAGAGCTGCTGGCCCCCGCGTCGGATGTCGACGGCGACCGGCGCTTCGCGCTCGCGGGCGAGTCCGACGAGGAGCGTGCCGAGGGTCCAGGCGTCGTCGTGGGTGAAGCCCGGGAGCGTCAGCCTGCGCTCCTGCTCCTCCAGCTCGGCGATCTCCGGTGCGACGGGCGCGTTCACAGGGACACCACCACGGACTCGCGGGCGGAGCGGCGGGCCGCTTCCAGGACGTCCAGGGCGGCGGCGGCCTCGTGGGCGGTGACCGGGTTCGGGCCGCCGTCACGGATGGCGGCGGCGACGGCCGCGTAGTACGCGGGGTACGTGCCCGGAACCGTCGGCTCGGGACGGCCGCCACCGGTCAGCGGGGACTCGCCGGAGCCGACGCGGCCCCACAGGGCCTCCGGCTCGACGCCCCACTCGGCGCCGGCGCCGGGGCGCTTGCCGTCGCGCAGGTCGGCCTCCTGCGGGTCGAGGCCGTACTTGACGTAGCCGGCCTGCGAGCCGAGGACGCGGTAGCGCGGGCCGAGCTGGGCGGTCGTCGCGGAGACGTAGAGGTGGGAGCGGACCCCGTTCTCGTGCGTGATCGCGATGAACGTGTCGTCGTCGGTCAGCGCGCCCGGACGGCGGACGTCCGACTCCGCGTACACCGAGGCCGCGGGGCCGAAGAGGACGAGCGCCTGGTCGACGAGGTGGCTGCCGAGGTCGTAGAGCAGACCGCCGATCTCCGCCGGGTCGCCGGACTCGCGCCAGCCGCCCTTCGGCTGCGGGCGCCAGCGCTCGAAACGGGACTCGAAGCGCCAGACGTCGCCCAGCTCGCCGTCGGCGAACAGCTTGCGCAGGGTCAGGAAGTCGTTGTCCCAGCGGCGGTTCTGGAAGACGGAGAGCAGCAGGCCGCGCTCGTCGGCCAGGGCGGCCAGCTCGCGGGCCTCCGCCGCCGTACCGGCGATGGGCTTGTCCACGACCACGGGGAGGCCGGCCTTCAGGGCGGCGGTCGCGATCGGGACGTGGGTCTTGTTCGGGGACGCGATGACGATCAGGTCGAGTTCGTCGGCGCGGTCCAGCAGTTCTTCGGGCGTCGCGGCGAAGCGGAGTCCGTCGCCGAACTCGGCGCGGGCCTGCGCCTGGCGCTCCGGGTTCGAGGTGACGACCGTGTCGAGGGCGAGCCCCTCGGTCGTGGCGATCAGCGGGGCGTGGAAGACGGAACCCGCGAGGCCGTAGCCGACGAGACCCACGCGAAGGGGCGTACCAGTACCAGTCATGCCTGTCATGCGTCCTACTTTCGCAACAGTGTTGCCAAAGTGCAAGCGCGGGGGACAATGGGTGATGTGAACAGGACCAATGCGGGTGGGGCCGGGACGCAGGGAACGCCCGGGAACCCAGGTGTACCCCGGACTTCGGGAGAATGCGCGGATCAGGGCGGGGCCGGGGATGTCGGCGCCTCCGGCCGTCACGGCGCGGGCGACGCCTCCGGCCGCCACGGCGCGGGCGGGGCTTCCGATCGGGAGGGCGCGGGCGTCCCTTCCGGCCGTCACGGCGCGGGCGGAGCCCCCGACCGGCAGGGCGCGGGCGGGGTCTCCGGCGTCTTCGTGAACCAGGGTGGCCCCGGGAATCCGGGTTCCGGCGGGGGCGCGGGCGCCGGGGCGGCCGGGGTGAACCTGCCCGCCCTGCGCAGTCACAACGCCGCGCTGGTGCTCGATCTGCTGCGCACGGCGGGGGCCTCCGGCATCAGCCGCCTGGAACTCGCCGAGCGGACCGGGCTGACCCCGCAGGCCGTCAGCAAGATCACCGCGCGGCTGCGGGCGGACGGCCTGGCGACGGAGGCGGGGCGTCTCGCGTCCACGGGCGGCAAACCCCGTACGGTGCTGCGGCTCGTGCCCGACGCCGGGCACGCGGTCGGGCTGCATCTCGACCGGGACGAGCTGACCGCGGTGCTCTGCGATCTCACCGGGGCCGTGGTGGCCGAGCGGCACGCCCCGCTCGATCTGGGGGCCGGGGCCGACGCGGTGGTCGAGGGGGCGGCCGGCGAGGTCTCCGCCCTGCTCGGCGGGGTGTCACCGCTGGGTGTGGGGGTCGCGCTGCCGGGGCCGCTCGACCACAGCCTGGGGGTGCTGCACCGGGTGACGGGCTTCCCCGAGTGGGACGGGTTCGCCCTGCGGGCCGCGCTGGCCGGGCGGCTCGGGCTGCCGGTGGTCGTGGACAAGGACACCAACGCGGCGGCGCTCGGGGTCGCGGTGGGGGCCGGTGCCCGGTCCGGCCCCGGCGTCGTGGGCGGCGGGTCCTTCGCGTATCTGCATCTCGGTACGGGTCTGGGCGCCGGGCTCGTGATCGGCGGGGCCGTGCACCGGGGGGCCCGTACCGGGGCCGGGGAGTTCGGGCACCAGGTCATCCAGCTGGACGGGCCGGTGTGCGAGTGCGGGAACCGCGGCTGCATCGAGGTGCTGTGCCTGGACGCGGTGGGGCGGGGGGCCGTGGCCGAGGCCGCTCGGGTGCTCGGCGCCGGAGCGGCGAATCTGGTGGGGCTGCTCGACATCGACCTCGTGCTGCTGGGAGGGCGCACGGTCGCGGCTCACGAGGAGGTCTTCCTCCAGGGTGTCGGGGCCGTCCTGGCGGAACGCGCCCGGCGCGAAGGAGGCGGTCCGGCGGTGCCGGTCCGGGTGGCCCCCGGCGGAGCACGAGGGGTGGCCGAGGGTGCGGCCCAACTGCTGCTGGCTCCGCTGTTCGGGCGCGGGGAGGGGTGAGCGCGGGGCCGCTCGCGGTGCGTGCTCCGGCCGCGGCGGGCCGACCCGGGCCGGCTCGGCCGTTCGGGTGGGCGGGGACGCTCGTGCGGGGAGGCAGGTCCGCGGCGCCGTGGGGAGGCAGGCCTGCGGTGCCGTGGGGAGGCAGGTCCGCGGCGCCGTGGGGAGGCAGGCCTGCGGAGAGGTAGGCCCGCGGCGCGTGCTTCGGTTGTGGCGGCCTGTGCTCGGGCCGGCCTCGATCGTCACCTCCCGCAGGCTCGACGGGATCCGTAAGCGCACCGAGGTTCGCGGGGCCGCCGAGATCCGTGGGCTCGACGATATCCGCGAGGTCGCCGAGATCCGTAGGCTCATCGAGATCCGCAGGGTCGCCGGGGCGGCGGGGGTGCCGAGTCTGCGGGGGCGCCGCCGGACGGTGGGATTCCGGGGGCCGAACGGGGGTGACTGCCCGAATGGCGGTCCGGCGGCGGGGGTGCGGCGTGGCAGGGTCACGGGGCCATTGCCCGGTACCGACTGACGCTTTCGATCCTCCCGATCCCCGCCCCCTCCCGATCGGCCAAAGGCTCCTCATGCGACTGCGTACGTCTCATCCGCTCGCTCCGACCGCCCTCGCCCCGACCGCTCTCGCCCTGTTCGTGACGTTCACTCCGGCTCCGGCGCACGCGCTGGAACCCCGCCCGGACTGTGTCTCGTCCGACACCCACGACTTCCCGATCAAGACCCGGATCCACGGCGGCCCCGACGCCTACCAGGCGGGCGGCGACTCCGGGACCTGGTACATCGACCTCACCAACACCACGGCGCACCCCTGCGGCGCGATCCATCCGGTCGTCGTCCTCGTGGACGAGAAGCGGACGCTGCGGCCGGAGCAGGCGCGGCTGGAGTTCTACGAGGGGGAGCGGGCCCATGCGGTGAGGTTCGAGCGGAGCGACGAGGCCGAGAACGTGGGGCCGTTCGACGACGGCTTCCCCGGGTTCACCGTCGCCCCCGGCCGCACCCTGACGGTGAAGGTGCGGCTCTCGCTGGCTTCCGGCGCGAGCGCCCCGAACGCCGTCGTCGCGAACGCGGCCGTCGTGCAGAAGCACGACGACGACGGCGACTGGGTGGGAGAGTCGAACGCCTACCGCTTCCGGATCGACGGCGCCGTCAGGGACAAGGACCCGGAGTCGGGCGAGGAGACCGGCACGGGCGCGGACCAGGACGGCACCGCGGACACCGGTGCCGACGCCGGCCTGAGTCCCGGTACCGGTACCGCCCCTACGGGTGAGGCCCGTACGGACACGGGCAGTGGGACCATCGCCGGGACCGGTACGAGGGCGCCGTCCGCCGACCAGCTCGCCAGCACCGGACCCGGCGGAGCGAACCGGCCGGTACTGGCCGCGCTCGCGCTCGTCCTCGTCGCCTTCGGAGCCGGACTGTTCGCCCTGGCCCGGCGGATGCGCCCGCGCCGACGCTGACACCGGGAACTGGAACCGGGAAGCCGGTGGCGGGGACCAGGGGCCGGGGGCCGGGTCGGCTGCGGTGGCCGACGGCGTGGCACGGCGTGTGAGGGAGCGTGCGTGATCGAGCCATGGCCAGAGCGTGGTCAGGGAGCCCCGGCCGCGGGCGTGCCGGCCTGACCACCGTCCTGACTAGGCTGGGGGCGTCGGCACAGTGTCGTTCCGGCGCCCCCGGATCGAGTGCGTAGGTACGCCAGGACGGCAGGAGACCCAGCACATGTCAGAGCGCAAGCCGATCGAGTCGTGGCTCACCGACATGGACGGCGTCCTCATCCACGAAGGTGTGCCCATCCCCGGCGCCGACGCCTTCATCAAGAAGCTGCGGGAGTCCGGGAAGCCCTTCCTGGTCCTGACGAACAACTCCATCTACACCGCGCGCGACCTGCACGCCAGGCTCAACCGCATGGGCCTGGACGTGCCGGTCGAGAACATCTGGACCTCCGCCCTCGCCACCGCCAAGTTCCTGGACGACCAGCGGCCCGGCGGCACGGCGTACGTCATCGGCGAGGCGGGCCTGACCACCGCGCTGCACGACATCGGGTACGTCCTGACCGACCACGAGCCGGACTACGTGGTCCTCGGCGAGACCCGTACGTACTCCTTCGAGGCCATGACCAAGGCGGTCCGGCTGATCAAGGGCGGCGCCCGCTTCATCGCCACCAACCCGGACGAGACCGGCCCGTCCACCGAGGGCCCGCTGCCGGCCACCGGAGCGGTCGCCGCGCTGATCACCAAGGCCAGCGGCAAGCAGCCGTACTTCGCGGGCAAGCCGAACCCGCTGATGATGCGGACCGGCCTGAACGCCATCGGCGCGCACTCGGAGTCCAGCGCCATGATCGGCGACCGGATGGACACCGACGTGCTGGCCGGTCTGGAGGCGGGGATGCAGACCTTCCTCGTCCTGACCGGGCTGACCACGCCCGAGGAGATCGAGCGGTACCCGTACCGGCCGTCGAAGATCGTCGACTCGATCGCGGACCTCGTCGACCGCGTCTGAGCAGGCGATCCGGGTTCGGGACCGCGTCGAGCCGGTTCCAAACCCCTGGCGGCGCGCACAGACCCGTACGGAGCAGTGGCGGCCCCCTGAAGATGCGGGCCGCCGTCCCGAGGGGGAGTCTCCAGTTGTCTGGAGGTTTCACGATGCGCTCGATGCGACTCACTCTCTGTGCCGGGGCGGCGGTCGCCGCGGCGTTCACGCCCGCCGCGTACGCGGCCGACGCGGGACCGGCCGGTGTCTCCGTGAACCCGGCGTCCCCGGCCGCGGGCAGCGACATCCGGCTGCGGGCCATGGGCTGTGCGGGCCGGACGGGCACCGCGGCGTCGGACGCCTTCGTCTCGGACGCGCGGCTGACCGGCGGGGGCGGCGGCGGCCTCGTCGGTGACACCCGCGTCCGTACCGCGCTGCGGCCCGGCGACTACGGCATCCAGGTCGACTGCGACGGCCACCACGAAAGGGTCAAGGGCACGCTCACGGTCCCGGCACGCGACTCCTCCCCGAGCGTCGCCACGCCCGCCACGCCCGCCTCGCCGGTCGCGCCGGTGAACGCGGGCGGCGGCGGAACCGCCCGCCTCGCCGCGGCGGACGACGCCCACGCGGCCGGACCCGGCACCCGGCAGGCCGTGGTCGGCCTGGTCCTCGCGAGCGTCGCCGCGATCGCCGTGGCGGTCCGCGGTTCGCGCCGGGGCAACGACGGCCGCGACTGACATGTCCGAACGGGAGCGTTCCCCTGGTACCGGCCGTCTGCTGACCGGTGTGGCCTGGCTGGTCCTGCTGCTCGGGCTGTGGCTGTGGGGCCGTGAGGTGACGGACCTGCGGCTGGGGACGTCGGCACCGACCACGGGGGACATCGCCGCCGTCGGCCGGCCGCCGGAGGTGCGGCTGCCCCCCGCGCTCAAGCCCCTCGGCAGCGCCCGTCCGCAGCGCGTCGACATTCCCTCCATGGGGGTGCAGGCGCCCGTCGTGGCCCGCGGGCTCGACGGGCGGGGTGCCATCGATCCGCCGCCGTTCGACCAGCCGGGTGTCGTCGGCTGGTACGCGTCGGGGGCGAAGCCGGGGGCCGCGGGGACGGCGCTGATGGTCGGCCACGTCGACACCGAGACCCGGCCCGCGGTCTTCTACCGGCTCAGCGCCGTCAAGCCCGGTGACACCGTCCGGGTCATGCGCGACGACGGGACGGTCGCCGAGTTCACCGTGGACGACGTCCAGGTTCTGCCGCGTGACCATTTCGATGCCCGGCAGGCCTATGGCGTACGGGAGTCCGGGCGGGCCGAGCTGCGGCTGATCACCTGCGGCGGAACCTTCGACCGGGCCGACCGCAGCTACACGGCGAACGTGGTCGTCTCGGCGTACCTCACGGGGAGCGGGGTCTGAGGCGGAGGGGGTTCGGCCGGGGTCGGCCGTGAGCCGCCGATTCCGCGACGGACGGCGCCGGGCCGCTGCCCTCACGGCTTCCGCCCCGCGGCCTCCGGACATGACGAAGGGCCCCCTCGTTCTCACGAGGAGGCCCTCCGGTCTGTGCGCCGCCAGGGACTCGAACCCCGGACCCGCTGATTAAGAGTCAGCTGCTCTAACCAACTGAGCTAGCGGCGCCTGCTGACGGGAAAACTCTACCCGACCCTCTGGGGTGCTCCCGACCAGGTGGGCGGCTCCGGGGCAGGTGGGGGCGGTCCCGTACATCATTCGGACCGTCAGCGTGCGGCGCCGGATGGCAGTTGAGAAACTGACGAATGTGCAGAATTGCGGACATTTCAATCTGGAGTGTGAGGGGCGTCGCATGAAGACTCCGGTGTTCGAGGAGGTCGATCCCGCGAGTGACTGTGATTGCCCCGGATGCGTTCACCGGCGGCGGGTCCTGCCCGTCTCCTCGCGGCTCGGGCCGTCCGGCTCCCTGGGGCATCCGGCCGTCCGTGCCCATGTCCTCGGCCTGACGGGGGTCGCGCGAACCCCCATGGCGCTCGCGCTGGCCGCCACGGCGGGCACCGCCCTCGGCGCGGTCCCGGCGGTCGCCGCCGTGCACGGGCCCGTACGGCCCGGTCTCCCCCCGGCCGACGGACACGACGGCACCCCCCAGGGCCACAGGGCGCCGCTGCACGGCCCGGCGGGGAAGCCCGCGCTGCCCGCCGGACCGGGGCAGACGGTGCGGGCGCCCACCACCACACGGGCCGCGATCATCAGCCGTGCCACGACATGGATCGACGCGCGGGTGCCGTACAGCGTGGACGCCTACTGGCGGGACGGGTACCGGCAGGACTGCTCGGGCTTCGTCTCGATGGCCTGGAACCTGCCGGGCAACGAGTGGACCGGCAGCCTCGGCAGCTTCGGGGTGAGGATCACCCGGGACCGGCTCCAGCCGGGCGACATCCTGCTCTTCCACAACCCCGACAACCCCGAGCAGGGCTCGCACGTCGTCATCTTCGGCGGCTGGACGGACAACACGCACACCCAGTACGTCGCCTACGAGCAGAGCCCGCCGCGTGCCAGGAAGCAGTCCACCCCGTACGCGTACTGGACGAACTCGGACCACTACGTGCCCTATCGCTACCGGGGGATCACGGAGGGCGCGGGCGGTTCGCCGCCGTCCACGTCGACCCGCTATCCGGGGGCCGCGTACTTCGGGACCGGCGCGAACAACGCGTACGTCACCCAGCTCGGCCGACTCCTGGTGGACCGGGGCGGGCGCCGCTTCTACACCAAGGGACCGGGGCCGCGCTGGTCGGCCGCGGACAAGCGGGCCACTCAGGCGTTCCAGCGGGCGCAGGGCTGGAAGGGAGCCGACGCGGACGGGCTGCCGGGGCCGACGACCTGGTCGTACCTGGTGGGCAAGAAGGGCAGGAACATCCCCGCCGTGACGGCCGGCCCGGGTTCCCCGCACATGGTGCCCGGCTATCCGGGACGCGCGGTGTTCCGGCCCGGAGCGAACGACGCCCAGGTCACCGATCTGGGAAAGCGGCTGGTCAAGAAGGGGTTCGGCACGTACTACACGTCCGGTCCGGGGCCGCGCTGGGGCGAGGCGGACCGGCGCAACGTCGAGGCGTTCCAGCGGGCCCAGGGCTGGCGCGGCGGGGCGGCGGACGGCTACCCGGGACCGGAGACCTGGCGGCGGCTCTTCTCCTGAGCGGCCGGGTTCCCCACGGCCCTGAACACACTTCCAGGCGCGGAGGCATGGAGGCAGCTATGAGTACGACGACGTCAGACACCCCGGAGTCCGAGGGAGCACCTCCGGGGGAACCCCGGCCCGGTGCGGCGGCCGACGACGACGGCGGCGGTCAGCGGTCCGGTGCGGCGGCCGACGGCGGCGGCGGTGGTCAGCGGTCCGGTGCGGCGGCCGAGGGCGGTGGCGGCGAGGGGTCCGGTGCGGCGGCTGAAGGTGGTGGCGGTCAGGGGTCCGGTGCGGGGGCCGAGGGCGGCGGTGGTCAGCGGTCCGCCCGGCTCATCCACAACGAGGCCACCACCGAGATCCCCGTTCACCTGCTCTTCCGCGACGACCCCGACCCGGTGTCCGTGCCGCTCGCGCCCGCCGTCGTGGGCCGCCGGCGCGGTACCGGGGAGCAGCCGAGAATCCGGCGGCCCGCGCCCGGCCGGCCTCCGCGCCCGGTGCCGGAGGCCGACCCCGAGCTGGTCGAACGGCCCGCACGGGTGCTGCCCGGCGCGGCGGGCGTGCTGGCCGGGGCCTGTGGTGCGGCCGGATGCGCCCTCACCACCTGGTGGGCGGGTCTGCTGCCGCCCTCCGTGCTGGCGGCGCTGGAGCTGCACGGCCACGCGGGCACCGGACTCGGCCCCGCGCAATGGGCCGCGTACGCCGGGGCGGGCGCGCTCGGCCTGTTCGGCTTCGGCGGTCTCGCCCGCGGCCGGACCGGGCGGGCCTGGGTGCTCGGTCTGTTCGGGCGCTATCGCGGTACGGTCCGGCGCACCGGTCTGATGTGGGTCAACCCGCTGGTGCTGCGCCGCCGGGTCGATGTGAGGCTGCGGCACTGGCGCAGCGAGCCGATGTCCGTGGTCGACGCGAACGGGGTCGAGCTGCGGGTGGTCGTGCTCGTGGTGTGGCGCGTCAAGGACACCGCGCGGGCCACCCTCGCGGTCGACGACCACCGGACGTATCTGCGCGAATGCGTGGAGGCGGCGCTCTCGCGGGTGCTCTCCCAGCTGCCGGCCGAGCTGCCGCCCGCCGTGATCAGGGATCTGACCCTGCGCAACACGGACGCGGTCGGCGAGGCGCTGACCAGGATGGTGGCCGCGGACACGGCTCCCGTCGGCCTGGAGGTGTTCTCCGCGCAGCCCACCCGGATCGAGTACGCGCCGGAGATCGCCGCCGTGATGCAGCGCCGTCGGATCGCGGCCCTGGACGCCCAGCACCGCGACAGCGTGCTCGGCTCGGTCGTCGACTCGGTCGAGGACACGGTGACCCGGCTGACCCTGCGCGGGCTGGTCGAACTGGACGACTACGAACGCAAGGCGCTGGTGAAGGACTTGACGGTGGCGTTCTGCACGGGGCGGGGGGAGGTGTCCTCGTAGGCCTCGTAGGACACGTGCTTTCGCGCGGCTCGGGCGGGGCGGTCGGCCGGGTCGGGCATTGGTATGGACATGTTCAACTACCCGCAATAATCTGATACTTGGTCTAGACCTGAACCTCGCGCGCACGGCTCACGGGAACATCCCCCACGTCCTCCAGGAGCGGCAGCATGCGCAAACGGACGAACCAGAACCTCACCGGCCGGTCCCGCACCGGCGGGAAAGTGAAGTTGTACGCGGCGGCGCTCGGTCTCGCCACGGCGGGTACTTTCGTGCTCTCCACGGGCGGAGCCAGCGCCCACGGCTACACCGACCAGCCCCTCAGCCGGCAGAAGATGTGCGCCGCGAACGGCGGCATCGTGGCCAACTGCGGTGACATCCAGTGGGAGCCGCAGAGCGTCGAGGGACTCAAGGGCTTCCCGGCGGCGGGCCCGGCCGATGGCCGGATCTGCTCCGCGAACCACACCAACTTCGGCCAGCTCGACCAGCCCAAGACCCCCGCGGGTACGGCCTGGCCGACGACCAAGGTGACCGCGGGACAGACCTACACCTTCCGCTGGCAGTTCACCGCGATGCACGCGACGACCGACTTCAAGTACTTCATCACCAAGACCGGCTGGAACCAGAACCACGCGCTGACCCGCGCCGACCTGGAGACCACCCCGTTCCTGACGGTCCCCTACAACGGACAGCGCCCCCCGTCCACGCTCTCGCACACCGGCACCCTGCCCGGCGGCAGGACCGGACACCACGTCATCCTCGGGGTGTGGACGGTCGCGGACACGACGAACGCGTTCTACTCCTGCGCGGACGTCACGTTCTGAGGCCCGAGTTCTGAGCACCCGTTGAGGTGCTGACGGCACCGGTGCGGGTATGGTCCCCGCACGTCGACATGACCAGGTCGACGTGCGGGGAGCAGTATCCGACACCGGGGGACCGTCATGAGTGTGTTCTTCTATGCCCTGCCCAGCCTGATGATCGTCGTGGTGCTGATGGCGGCGGCCAGGACCGTGCGCCGCTCGCTGGAGCTGCGCAGCGCCTGGAACAGCGGGCTGACCGCGGAGGCGCGCTGTCTGCGTTCGTACACGACGGTCGGCGGCGGAGGCGACGACCGCAACGTCACCACGACCCTGCACCACGTCTACGAGTTCACGACGCGCGACGGCCGGGTGATCCGCTTCGAGGAGACGAACGGTTCCTCGATAGTCGTCGTGGGCGACATCGTCCCCGCGTACTACACGGCCCGGCACCCCGAGAAGGCCACGGCGCACGCTCCGAGCCCGGCGAAGGCGGCCGCGGGCACCCTCGGCATGCTGGTGTTCTACGGCGTGATCGTCAGCTTCTGCGTCGGCTTCATGATCACGTACCACGAGGCGCTCGCCGGCGACGCGTTCTTCGGGGGCTGACGCGGGTGCGCGCGCCGCGCACGGGGCTCCCTATCTGACGTACCGTCAATTACCTTACGTCTCCATGGAGTCCAGGAGGCGCACTGTCGGGGAGCTCGTGCGGGAGCGGTGGGGCGACCACCGGCCGGGACTGTGGTTCGAGGGCCGGGTCATCAGTCATCACCGGGTCGCGGAGGGCGCGGCGGCGCGCGCGGCGCTGCTCGCCGAGCTGCTGCCGCCGGGCGCGGAGCCGCACGTGGGAGTGCTGCTCGACAACACCCCTGAGTATCCGCTGTGGTTGGGCGCGGCCGCCCTCGCCGGTGCCGCCGTCGCGGGGATCAACCCGACCCGGCGCGGACCCGAACTGGCCCGGGACATCCGGCACACCGAGTGCCGCGTCCTGGTCACCGAGCGGGCTCATCTGCCGCTTCTCGACGGACTCGAACTGCCCGGCCTGCACGTCCTGGTGACCGATACGGACGACTATGCCGAGCTCCTGAGGACCTACGAGGGCGCGCGGCCGGACGACGGCGGGGCGCGTCCGGACAGCCGTTTCCTGCTGCTGTTCACGTCTGGTTCGACCGGCGCGCCCAAGGCCGCGATCTGTACCCAGGGCAGGATCGCCGCGGCGGGGCGGTCGCTCGTCGACCACTTCGGGGTACGCGCGGACGACACCCACTACGTCTGCATGCCGATGTTCCACGGCAACGCGGTGATCGCCGACTGGGCTCCCGCGCTGGCGGCCGGCGCGGGGATCGCGCTGCGGCGCCGCTTCTCGGCCTCCGGGTTCCTGCCCGACGTACGGGCTTGCGGGGCTACGTACTTCACCTATGTCGGCCGTGCCGTGCAGTATCTGCTGGCCACGCCCGCCCGCCCCGACGACCGCGACAACCCGCTGCGCCTGGGGTTCGGCACGGAGGCCGGAGCGGTCGACGCGGCCGCCTTCGGGAAGCGGTTCGGGGTACGGCTCGTCGAGGGGTACGGCTCCTCGGAGGGCGGCGCCGCCATCCAGCGCACGCCCGGCACCCCGGCCGGGGCGATCGGCCGGGCGGCGCCCGCCGACGACCTCGCGGTGCTGGACCCGGACACCCGGCGCGAGTGTCCGCCGGCCGTCTTCGCCGGGGACGGGCGTCTGCTCAACGGCGCCGACGCGATAGGGGAGTTGGTGAACCGGGGCGCCAGTCTCTTCGAGGGGTACTGGCGCAATCCCGGAGCCGAGGCGGCCCGGCGCCGGGGCGCGTCACCAGGGCCGGGGGAGGCGGGGCCGGGGAACGGCGGAGCAGGGGAGACGGGGGCGGGGAGTGGCGGAGCAGGGGAGGCGGAGGCGGGGAACGGCGAGGCAGGGGAAGCGGGGAAAGGGAGCGGTGAGGCGGGGGAGGGCTGGTACTGGACCGGTGACCTCTTCTACCGCGACGCCGACGGCTTCCTCTACTTCGCCGGACGGGCCGACGACCGGCTGCGCGTCGACAGCGAGAACCTCGCCGCCGCGATGATCGAGAACATCCTGGCCCGGTACGAGGACGCCGCCGCCGTCGCGGTGTACGCCGTACCGGATCCGGTGGCGGGCGACCAGGTGATGGCGGCACTGGCCCTCAAGGACGACGCGCGCTTCGGTCCCTCGCCCTTCGCCGCGTTCCTGCGCGCCCAGCCGGATCTGGGCACGAAGATGGCACCCCGGTTCCTGCGTCTCGTGGAGCGGATGCCCGTCACCGCCACCAACAAGATCCACCGAGTGGCTCTGAGGCGCGAGGGCTTCCACTGCGCCGACCCGGTGTGGTGGCGGCCCCCGGGCGAGGAGACGTACCGGAGACTGACGGCGGCGGACGTGGCCGGGCTGGTGGCCCAGTACCGGGCGCACGGGCGGGAGGAACTGCTGACGCGCTGACCGCGGGGCCGGTTCGGGAGACCGCCACTCCAGCGGGGCGGGTCGGGGCGGGCGTGGTGTCCGGTGGCTTCGGCCCCGATGGTTCGTGGGGCCGGTGGCGTCCGGCGGTGTCTTGCGAACGGTCGGGACTTGAGGCATCCCGGCCGCTTTCCGCGGGGAGGATATCCGGGCACGTGTGCCGAGGGGCCTGTGCGCCAGAGCCCCGAACCGAGGGAAGAAGGGCGTTGCGTTGCCTGATCCGGGTCGCGGACACGGAAGCCGCGGGGCGCTGCCGCCCCGGCCCACGTCCGCGCTGGTGACCTCGGTGACCTCGGTGGTGTCCGTGACGTCGGTGGTGTCGCGTGTGCCGAGGCCCGGTCCCGGTCGGGAGGGTGTCATGCCCCTGGGTCCCAGGCCACCCCCGGGAAGGACCGTCGCCCCGGCCGAACCGCGCGTCCGGCGGCATGGTCCGACGCCCCCACCCTCACCCCCTCGACGGCTCCCGAAAGGCAATCATGTCCCCCACGCATGACACGCTCGACCGCGGACACAATGACGACCTGTTCAGCTTCGTCAGAGCCAGCCCCTCGCCGTACCACGTGGTGGCGAGCGCGGCGCAGCGCCTGGAGAAGGCGGGTTTCGCGGAGTTGCGGGAGCGGGACGAGTGGACGGCCGGAGCCGAGGGAGGCCGTTATGTCGTGCGCGGGGGAGCGCTGGTGGCCTGGTACGTCCCGCCGGGCGCCCCGGCCGGCACCCCGTTCCGGATCGTCGGCACCCACACCGACTCACCGAACCTGCGGGTCAAGCCCACGCCGGACACCGGCTCGGCGGGGTGGCGGCAGATCGCCGTGGAGATCTACGGCGGGGTGCCGCTCAACACCTGGCTCGACCGGGACCTGGGCGTCTCGGGGCGGCTGGCCCTGCGGGACGGTTCGACCCGGCTGGTCCGCGTCGACAAGCCGCTGCTGCGGGTGCCGCAGCTCGCCATCCACCTCGACCGGGCCGTGAACGAGGGGCTCGCCCTGGACCGGCAGCGGCACATGACCCCGCTGTGGGGGCTCGGCGGCTCCGCGCCCGGCGCCCTGCTCGGCCGGATCGCGGACGAGGCGGGCGCCGACGCCGCGGAGGTCCTCGGCTGGGACCTCATGCTGCACGACATCCAGCCGCCCGGGTATCTGGGGGCGGACGAGGAGTTCATCGTCGCGCCGCGCCTCGACAACCAGATCTCGGTGCACGCGGGTGTCACCGCCCTGGTCGCCGCGGCCGGCTCGGAACGGCCGCCCGCGTTCATACCGGTGCTCGCCGCCTTCGACCACGAGGAGGTCGGCAACGGATCGGAGTCCGGTGCCCAGAGCCCCTTCCTGGAACGGGTGCTCGGCCGCGCCGTGACCGCCAGGGGCGGCGGGCCGGAGGACTTCGACCGTGCCCTCGCCGGCGCCCTGTGTGTCTCCTCCGACATGACCCACGCGGTCCACCCCAACTACGCCGAACGCCACGACCCGGACCACCGTCCGCTGCCCAACGCCGGCCCCGTGATCAAGGTCAACGTCAATCAGCGGTACGCCAGCGACGGCGTCGGTGTCGCCGCCTTCGCCGCCGCGTGCGAACGGGCCGGGGTGCCGTGGCAGCCGTTCGTCTCCCACAACGCGATGCCGTGCGGGACGTCGATCGGTCCGGTCACCGCGGCCCGTCTCGGCGTGACGACTGTCGACGTGGGGGTGGCCGGGCTGTCGATGCACTCGGCGCGTGAACTGTGCGGGGCACGGGACCCGGAGCTGCTGGCGCGGGTGCTGACCGAGTTCGTCACGGCGGAGCGGACCGGGGTGACCGGAGGCGCCTGAGCATGTCCGGACATGCGTGAAGGCCCCCCACCGAAGTGGAGGGCCTTCACCGATGTGCGCCGCCAGGGACTCGAACCCCGGACCCGCTGATTAAGAGTCAGCTGCTCTAACCAACTGAGCTAGCGGCGCATGACTCCCGCCTTCCGCTTTCGCGGTCGGCGACGAAAGAAATACTACCTGGTCCGCGCGGGTGCTTCCGACCAGCCGCGCGCACCGCTCGCGCGGACCAAGGCCGCGGACCTCGTACGGGCCAGGTGGCGGCTGTCAGATCGCGAGGGAGAGCAGCACCGGGGTCGCCCCGCGGTTCAGCGTGTCCGCGGCGCGGCGGAGCCGATGGGCGTGCTCAAGCGGCAGGGAGAGGGCGAGGCAGCCGACGGAGGAGCCGGCGGTGATCGGGACCGCCGCGCAGACCGTGCCGATCGCGTACTCCTGGAGGTCGAGGACGGGCAGGGTGGCCGGCTGGGAGTCGAGACGGGACAGCAGGAGCCGCTCGCTGGTGATGGTCCGCGAGGTGAGCCGGGCCATCTTGTGGCGGGCGAGATGGTCGCGGCGGCCGTTGTGGTCGAGCTGGCCGAGAAGGCTCTTGCCGACCGCGCTGGCGTGTGCGGAGGAGCGGAAGTCGACCCATTCGTTGACCGCGGGGGTGGACGGGCTCTCCGCGTACTGGGTGACGTGCACCTCGCCGTCGATGTAGCGGCTGATGTAGATCGCGGCGCCGAGCGAGTCGCGGAGCCGGTCGATCGTCTGCTGGAGTTTGTCGCGCAGCGCCTGCTCGCGGCCGTGGGCGGAACCGAGACGGCCGAGGGCGGCGCCGGTGACGTACGCGCCGTCCGTGACCTGCTCGACGTAGCCCTCCCGGCGCAGCATGCGCAGCAGTGCGGTCAGCCGGTCGGCGCCGAGGCCGGCCTGGCGGGCGAGTTCGTTCGCGGTGACGCCGGTCGTGTGCTGCGACACGGTCTCCAGGACGCGCAGCGCGTCCTGGGCCGAGTGGTACGGCGCGGTCGGCTCGTTCATCAGCGCCACGGTTTCCCCCTGCGCTTCATGGTCCGGCTCAAAAATGACGTCGGCCCGGACACCTGGGCTCACTACACGATAACGGTCAAGACGCCATCTGTGGCGGTCTGTTGGCGAGATTGGTGGTGCGCTCCGCGCCTCTCAGCAGGAGCGCACCACCCTGGCATATGCCAAAGGCATGACCCTTCGGGCATGTCCCACCGGCCGGACCTCGCGCCTTGCCGCGCGCGCCGCCCCTCCGCCCCTCGTTCGCTCCCCGGCGTCAGAGGACCGCGCCGAGGAACTCCCTGGTCCGCTCGTGCTCCGGGTCGCCGAAGATCCGCTCCGGCGGGCCGGATTCGATGACATGGCCAGAATCGAACATGAGCACCTGGTCCGAGATGTCCCTGGCGAAATTCATCTCGTGGGTCACACAGAGCATCGTGATGTCCGTGGTGTGAGCGATGTCACGCAGGACGTCGAGGACGCCCGCGACGAGTTCGGGGTCGAGCGCGGACGTCACCTCGTCCAGCAGCAGAATCTGCGGCCGCATCGCCAGCGCGCGGGCGATGGCCACGCGCTGCTGCTGGCCGCCGGACAGCCGGCCCGGCCGCTCGTCGCACTTGTCCGCGAGACCGACCAGGTCCAGCAGTTCCCGGGCCCGTTCCTCGGCCTCGTCCCGGGACAGGCCGAGCACGGTCACGGGCGCCTCGGTGACGTTGCGCAGCACGCTCATGTTCGGGAACAGGTTGAACTGCTGGAAGACCATCCCGATCTTCTTGCGGACCTCGCGGACCTGCTTCCCCTGCGCTGGGAACAGCCGGTCCCCGGCGACCGTGATCGTGCCCTCGTCCGGCCGGGCCAGGGTCATCAGCAGCCGCAGGATCGTCGTCTTGCCGGAACCGGACGGGCCTATCAGCGTGACGTGCTTGCCGGAGTCGACGCGGAAGTCGAGCCCGTCGAGGACGGTGTTGTCCCCGAAGCGCTTGGTGACCTTGTCGAAGCGGATCAGCTCGCTGCCGTCCACCGGGGGGTTGGCGAGGTCCTTCAGAGGGCCGGCCTCGATGTCGGGTCCGGTGTTCGGACCGGTGTTCGTGTCGGCGTTCGTCTCGGCGTTCGTGTCAGCGGACAAGGCGTCGCTCCAGGGCTCGCAGCAGCAGGGAAGCCGGGTAGGAAATGAGGATGAAGGCCACGCCGATGACCGTGAGCGGCTCCGTGAACTGGAAGTGCTGCTGCGAGTACAGCCGCGCCTCGCCCAGCATCTCCAGCACGGTGATCGTCATCAGCATCGGCGTGTCCTTGAGCATCGCGATGACGTAGTTGCCGAGCGCCGGCACCACACGGCGGACCGCCTGCGGCAGGATCACCGCCGTCCAGGTGCGCCGCGCGGGCAGGCCGAGCGCCGTGGCCGCTTCCCACTGGCCGGCGGGCACGCCCTCGATCCCGGCCCGGTAGACCTGCATCGTGTACGTCGAGTAGTGCAGCCCGATCGCGATCACACCGGTGGTCAGCGGGGAGAACGTGATGTTCCACTCGGGCAGCACGTAGAAGAGGAAGAACAGCTGCACCAGCAGCGGGGTGTTGCGTACGAACTCGGTGGCCACCCCGACCGGCCAGCGCACCCAGCGCGTCGGCGCCCGCATCAGCAGGGCCCACACCAGGCCGAGCACGAACGAGATCACCGAGCCGAGGGCCAGCGCCTCAAGGGTGACCAGCAGACCGTCCCGGAAGTGCGGCATGAAGTCGCCGACGGCGTTCCAGTCCCAGGTCACGAGGCACCACCGATCGTCGTCTTCATGAGGGGCGTGGCGTTGAGGGGCGTCGAGTTGAGGAGCGTCGAGGTGAGGGGCTTGGTGCTCATGAGGCACCTCCGCCCGCGGCGGCACCCGCACCGGCACCCGCACCGGTCGTCGCGGCCCGCTTCGCCTCGCGGGCCGGCCTGCTGTCCGGTTCCCTGCCGACCCCGGCCTTCAGCCGCCTCTCCAGGCCGCGCATCAGCCGGGTGAGCAGGAAGGCGATGACGAAGTAGATGAGCAGGACGTACGTGTAGACCTCCGCGCTCTGCTGGAGGGCGAGCCGCACCAGGTTCGCGCTGAAGGTCAGGTCGCCCATTCCCATCACGGAGACGAGTGCCGTGCCCTTGAGCAGTTCGACCAGCAGGTTGGAGAAGGGCGGGATCATCTCCGGTACCGCCTGCGGCAGCAGGATCAGCCGCATCCGCTGCCCAGGGGTGAAGCTGAGCGCGATACCGCCCTCGCGCTGGGCCGGGTCGACCGCGCTCAGCGCGCCGCGCACGATCTCGGAGCCGTACGCCCCGTACGTCAGCCCCAGTGCCAGGGTGCCCGCCCACAGCGGGACGAGCTGCCAGCCGAAGGCGAGCGGCAGCACGAAGTACACCCAGAAGATCATGATCAGCGCGGAGGTGCCGCGGAACACCTCGGTGTACAGGCCCGCGAGGAAGCGGACGGCCCACCGGTTCGACGTACGCGCGATTCCTGCCAGGAAGGACATGGCTCCGGCCAACAAGGTGCTGAAGAACAGCAGTTGGACGGTGACCCAGATCCCTTCGAGGACGAGTTCCCAGAGTCCCGATGTCATCCGCGGCACAGCTCCTTCGCGGTCATGTCGGTCATCTCGGCCTTGGTGAAGCCGAACGGCCGCAGGATGCGGAAGAGTTCGCCGCTCTCCTTCATCTTCCGCAGCTCGACGTTGAAGGCGTCCCGCAGCCTCGTCTCCGGCGAACGGAACGCGAAGCCGCCGCCGTCGACGTGCGGTTTGCCCTTGACCAGCGGCGCGAAGGGCTTCGTGCTCTCCGCCTCGGAGGACTTCCTCACCACCTCGCGGACGGTCAGCGCGGTCCCCGCGAAGACGTCGGCGCGCCCCGCCTCGATCGCGTTCAGGCCGGCGACCTGGTCGGGCACGATGAGGATCTCGCTCTCCTTGTACCCGGCCTCGACCGCGTACTGGATCTCCGCGTAGCCGGTCCCCGTCGCGAACCTGGCCTTCTTCGCCACGACGTCCTTGTAGTCGTGCAGCCCCTTCGGGTTGCCCTTGCGCACGATGAACGCGTCGAGCATCCGGTAGTCCGGGTCGGCGAAGATGACCTGTTCGCAGCGTTCGGCGTTGATGTACATCCCGGCGGAGACGACGTCGAACTGCTGGGAGTTGAGCCCGGGTATGAGGGATCCGAACTCGGTCGGCACGGGCTGGACCCGGTCGACGCCCAGCCGTTTGAAGACGGCCTTGGCGAGTTCCGGTGCCTCGCCGGTCAGTTCGCCGTCCCGGTCGATGTAGCCGAAGGGGATCTCGCCCGCGATGCCGAGGCGGACGACGCCCTGCGCCTTCAGCCGGTCGAGGAGATCTCCGCCGTCCCTCGACGACGCCGTGGCCACGCGACTGCAGCCGGCGGAGCCGAGCGCGCCGAGCGCCGCGACCCCCGCGAGCAGCGACCGGCGGGTCGTCCCGGACGGATGTCTTTCGTTTCCCGTTGTGTTCGCACGTGCGTTCTCAAGTGGTGGAGCCATGGCCGCGCGGCTACCCGGGACCATGCGATGTATGCGGACCGGTTCCGGCCCCGGACGCGTCCGGGGCGCTCTTGACCGGCGCGGATGAAGACCGTCGCACCGCCCCGCAGGTGTCGGCGCACGTGCGCGTCGTACGCGCGGAGACGTGGGTCGGGTCCCGGGCATCGTCCGGGGCCAACCGGTCGACGGCCTCGACGCGATGGCCGAGGCCTGTGACGGCCCTTGCCTCCCGAGGCGGTTCAGTGTCCGGGCACGTACCCGCGCTTCTTGTCGACCACGTTCGACAGCGGCCTGCCCGCCGCCCAGCGCTCGTACAGCTCCACGAACTGCTCACCCAGCTCGTCCCGCCAGCCGGCCGTGTCCCCGCTCATGTGCGGCGACACGATCAGACCCGGGACGTCCCACAACGGGCTGTCGCGGCCGAGCGGTTCGTGCTGGAAGACATCGAGGGCCGCGCCCGCGATCCACCGTTTCGACAGCGCCTCGGCAAGCGCCTCCTCGACGACGAGCTGCCCGCGCCCGACATTGACGAAGCGGGCCGAGGGCTGCATCATCCCGAAGCGCCGGGCGTCGAACATGCCGCGTGTCTCCGCGGTGAGCGGCGCCGCCGACACCACCCAGTCGGCGCGCGCCATCAGCCGGTCCAGCTCCCCGGGACCGTGGATCCCGGTGCGCGGGACGCGTCCCACCAGCGCCGTGGTGACATCGAGCGCCTTGAGGGTGCGCACGATCGCCCGCCCGATCGGCCCCGACCCCACCACACAGGCGCGGGTCCCGGCCACCCGCTGCGACTCGCGGTGCCGCCACTCGTGCCGCCGCTGGAGGTCCCAGGTCCGCGGAAGATCCTTGGCCATGGCGAGGACCAGAGCGGCCACGTACTCGGCGATCGGCCGGTCGAAGACGCCGCGCGCGTTGGTCACCACCGTGTCGGAGGCGGCGAGCTCGGGACACATCAGATGGTCCACGCCCGCGCTCGCGGTGTGCACCCAGCGCGGCCGGGGCCCCTCGCCCGGCCAGGCGCGGCGTACGGCCCCCGAGGTGAAGTCCCACACGAGCAGCACGTCCGCGTGCGGCAGCCGCTCCGCGAGCGTGGACTCGTCGGCGTGCTCGATCCGTACCCGGCCGGTGAGCCGGCCCAGCCGGGGGAGCGGGTCGGCGTCCAGGACGAGCAGCGTGGCCCGGTCCGACGGGCCGGACGCGCCGGCGGACACACGGGCGTTCATCCGAGGAAACCGTTTCGCAAGGGGAGTCCGCTTCTCTGGGAGATCCTGGGGCGAAATGACCGGGGAGACGTGCGGGCGAACGGGATCCGAGCCGTCTGAGATGGGCGGATTGACCACGCTCGCACCCGAACCTACCTTCGTCAACACGGGCTCGCATACGGTCCGTTGCCGCCCGTTCCCCTCTTCGGGGCCGGTGCCTGCCATGGACGTCTCCTTTCTCGGCGGTCCGCATCCGCAACGCGGGGCCGGGGTCGTCGCGCCGTTCGACTTCGCCCTCGACCGTGAGCTGTGGCGATGGGTGCCGCCCGACGACGTCTGCCTGCATCTGACCCGCACCCCGTTCGTGCCCGCCGAGGTCGGCCTGGACCTGGCCCGCCTGGTCTCCGAGCACGAGACGCGGGCCGCGCGGGGTGGCGGACGCCCGCTTCGTGAGCTGCACCAGCCTGCCGACGTACGACGTGATCCCCCGGCTGGAGGCGGAACTGCGGATACCGGTGATCTCGGCCAACCAGGTGACGATGTGGGCGACGTTGCGCCAACTGGGTACCCGGGCGGTGGGCCCCTGTCAGCGGCTGATTGATCAGGCCGCCCGCCGGGGACCCGTACTTCCCGAAGAACAGGAAGGTTGGGCATGACCGCACTCGGATTCCTCTACCCGGGCCACTCGGCCGAGGACGACTACCCGCGCATCGAGCAGCTCCTCGGCAGCGACATCCGCCTGACCGTCGTCCACACGGACATGGGGGAGGACGCCCACCGCGTGGACGCGCTCCTCGAAATGGGCTCGGCGCACCGCCTCGCGGCGGGCGTCGAGGAGCTGCGCCTGTCCGGCGCGGAGGCCGTGGTCTGGGCGTGTACGAGCGGCAGTTTCGTGTTCGGGGTACAGGGCGCCCAGGAGCAGGTCCGCGGCCTCGCCAGGGCGGCCGGGCTGCCCGCCTCCTCGACGTCCTTCGCCTTCACCCACGCGGCGCGGGAGCTCGGGGCGAGGCGGGTCGCGATCGGGGCGACCTACCCCGACGACGTGGCCGCGCTCTTCGCCGGGTTCCTGAAGGAGACCGGTACGGAGGTGGCCGCGGTGCGCGGCTCCGGTGTCGGCACCGCCGCCGAGGCCGCCGGCTGGGACTACGGCGAGGTCCTCGCGCTGGCCCGGGAGGCGGACCACCCGGACGCCGACGCGATCCTCCTCCCCGACACGTCCCTGCACACCGCCTCCTATCTCACGGCCCTGGAGAAGGAGCTCGCCAAACCGGTCCTCACCGCGAACCAGGTCACGGTCTGGGAGGCCCTGCGCCTGACGGGCCGCCGCGTGAACGCCCCAGCCCTCGGCACCCTCTTCACCAGGGAACCGATCGTCCAGGCTTGAGGATCCGGCCCCGAAGGATCCAGACCCTCCGAGGGCGCTCCCAGGCCCGCCCTCGGGGAATAAGCGGAGTCAGCCTCCTGTTCGTACGCCCGGGGACACCAACGCGTACGCAACAGGAGGCACCACGGTGGACGAGACGGCCGAGACGGACGAGATCCGAGGTACGGCACAGGGCACCGCCCCCGTGCCCCTGTCCGTACTGGACCTGGTCACCGTGGGCGCGGGCCGCACCGCGACCGACGCGCTGCGCACCAGCGTCGAGATCGCCCGCCTCGCGGAGTCCCGCGGCTTCCACCGCTACTGGGTGGCCGAACACCACTCGATGCCCGGCGTGGCCAGCTCCTCGCCCGCGGTGATCCTCGCCCACCTGGCCGCCCACACGGACCGCATCCGCCTGGGCTCCGGCGGAGTGATGCTCCCCAACCACGCCCCGCTGGTCATCGCGGAGCAGTTCGGCACGCTGGAGGCGATGGCCCCGCGCCGCGTCGACCTGGGCCTCGGCAGGGCACCGGGCACGGACGGCGCGACGGCCGCCGCCCTGCGCCGCACCCAGCGGCTGGGCGAGGGCGCCGACGACTTCCCCGAACAGCTCGCGGAACTCGTCCGCTTCCTGGACGACGACTTCCCCGACGGCCACCCCTACGCCCGGATCCACGCCGTTCCCGGGCCCGTCCAGGCGACCTCACCGGGCGGCGTCCAGTCCCCGCACCGGCCCCCGGTCTGGCTGCTCGGCTCCTCCGGCTTCAGCGCCCGCCTCGCCGGGGCCCTCGGCCTGCCGTTCGCCTTCGCGCACCACTTCTCGGCGCAGAACACCATCCCGGCGCTCGACCTCTACCGCGAGTCCTTCCGGCCGAGCGCGGTCCTCGACGCCCCCTACGCCCTCATCGGCGTCTCCGCGCTCGCCGCGGACGAGGAGAAGGAGGCCCGCCGCCAGGTGCTGGCGGCCGCGCTGAGCATGGTCCGCCTGCGCACCGGGCGTCCCGGACTCGTGCCCACCCCGGAGGAGGCGGAGGCCTACGAATTCAGCCCGATGGAGCGGGAGTTCATCGGATCCTGGAACGCCAACGTCATCCACGGCACCGCCGACGAGGTGCGCGCCGGCCTCGACGACCTCCAGAAGCGCACCGGCGCCGACGAGTTGATGATCACGGGCAACGCGCACGGCGGCGACGTACGGCTGCGCTCGTACGAACTGATCGCGGACGCCTACGGGTTGCCGGGGGCGCGGACCGCTCAGGCCTGAGGACAGGTCGCCGACATCAGGAGCGCCGAGATGCGTTCCGGCGCCACCGGCCGGGAGTACAGCCAGCCCTGGCCGGTGTCGCAGCCGATCCCGCGCAGCCGTGACGCCTGCGAGGCGGTCTCCACGCACTCGGCGGTGACCGTCAGGCCGAGCCGATGGGCGAGCTGGATGAGCGCCTCGACGATGACCTCGTCGGCCGGGTTGGGATGGGCGGACGAACCGTCGGCGTTCTCGTACTGGAAGCCGCGGACGAACGAGCCGTCCAGCTTCAGCACCGACACCGGGAGCCTGCTCAGGTAGGCGAGGTTCGAGTAGCCGGTGCCGAAATCGTCGATGGCGATACGGACCCCCATGTCGCTGAGTGCCTGCAATGCCTGGAGCGGACGGCCCGCCGAACCCATCACCGCCGACTCCGTCAGTTCCAACTGGAGCAGACGCGGGGCCAGTCCGGTCTCCGCCAGGATCTTCGCCACGTCCGCCACCAGGTCGGAGTCCCAGACCTGGCGCACGGCGACATTGACGCTGACGAAGATCGGCGGGGCGTCCGGACGGTCGAGCTGCCAACGGCGCGCCTGGCGGCAGGCGGTGGCCAGCACCCAGCGGCCGAGCTGGACGATCGAGCCGTCCTCCTCGGCCAGTCCGATGAACCGGTTCGGGGTCAGCGTCCCGAACCTCGGGTGGTTCCAGCGCACCAGCGCCTCGACCCCGTGCACACCGCCGTCCTCCATCCCCACCAACGGCTGGTACTCCAGGGCGAATTCACCCCGCTCGACGGCCGCGCGCAGAGTGGACGACAGGGCCTGGCGGGTCATGCGGTGCGCGTTGCGCTCCGGGTCGAAGAGCGTCCAGCGGCCTTTGCCGTCCGCCTTCGCCCAGTACAGCGTGGTGTCCGCGGCCTGCATCAGACCGGTCGCCGTGGTGCCGTTGGCGCGCCGCTCGACGACCCCGATCGACGCCGACAGGGACAGCCGCTGCCCCGACAGGTCGAACGGTGCCTGGAGCGACTTCAGCACGGACTCGGCGAGATCCGCGAGCTGGTCGGTGCCCGTGGAATCCTCGACGAGCAGCGCGAACTCGTCCCCTCCCAGCCGGGCCACCAGGGGACTGGCCGCCCGCGTGAGGCCGGCCTCCTCGGCACAGCGCGTCAGACGCTCCGCGACCGCCGCGAGCAGCCGGTCCCCGACCCGGTGGCCGAGTGTGTCGTTGACGGCCTTGAACCCGTCCAGGTCCAGATAACAGAGCCCGATCCGGCCGGTGCCGCACTCCTCGTACGCCTCCGCCTCCAGCGCCGCCGAGAGGCGCTCGAAGAACAGGGTGCGGTTGGGCAGCCGGGTCACCGGGTCGTGCATCTGCAAGTGGCGCAGCCGCGCCTGGAGTTCACGCCGCGCGCCGATGTCGGTGACCGAGATCAGCACCGCGCGTTCCTGCGGGGGCAGTGGCGCGATCGTGACCTGCGCCCAGATCACCTGGCCGTCGGGATGCTTGAGCCGGCGGGTGCAGCGCAGCCGGGCCCGGCTGCCGCCCAGCATCTCGCGGTACGCGTGCCAGGTGCGGGCGTCCGTGGCCAGGTCCACCAGGTCGGCGGCGGCCCGCCCGGTGAGCGTCCGCGCCTCGGCGCCGAGCAGCGTGCCCAGTGCCTCGTTGGCGGTGACGACGAGACCCTCGCGGTCGACGACGGCCATCGCGAGGGGAGCCGTGGCGAAGGCCGCGTGGAAGGTACGGAGTGACGTTCCGTCGGGAACCGCCAGGAGTGCCGGCGTCCCGGAAGGCGGCCCCGGCGCCACGGAGGGTACGGAGGGGGCGGGTGGGCCGGGAGAGGTCCCGGCGGACGTACGAGAAGACGTGTCGACGTGACGTTCTGTGACGGCCGGCCGGACGAGGTCTCCCGCGGGCGCCGGCCCTTCGGACGTTCCGCTCACCGCTCGCTCCCGCAGTGCACTCGTTCTTCGTATGGGTCTTTCGGGGCGGTCGGCCGGTGATGGGCGGCCGCACAAGCCGTGTCCGTGCAGGAAAGTGTGCCGATCATAGAGGCTGCCCGCGAAACGGTGCGGACACTGTCCAGTGTCCAGGAACAACCGCCTGTTCTGACAGATCGTTTCTGCCTGTTATCGGGACGGTTCCCTGTCCCGTCGACCGCACGTGACGTTCCGTGCATGTCCGGGGGTGTCGGCCCGCTCGGGCACTCACTCTTCCGGTTCAGACAAACAGGGCGAAATAGTACAAATTCAATCAGGCTGGATGCGGTGGCCCACAACCGTATCCGGAGGTCGACGTGCCGCGTCCGCTCCCCTTGAGGGTTCTCGCTCGCGGGCTCCTGCGTGGTCCCGCCCGCGACGGGGCGCCCCGCTGGCGCAGCACCGCGGCCATGTTCACCTCGATGACCGCGCTCGCGGCGACCTCTCTGGGACCGGGCCACGCGCTCGCCGAACCCCTCGCGTCGCCCTGCGCCCTGACGCGGACGGCGGCGCACCACTCGGAGGGCGCCGACACCTGGAACACCGCCTATGTGCGCCCCACCCGCCCCCTCGACGCCGTGATGGTCTTCCTGTCCTTCCCGGACTCCACCCCGCACACCACGCCCGCCGAGCTGACGGGCGACTACTTCCCGGCCACCAGCCGCTTCTTCGAGCAGGCCTCGTACGGAAAGTTCACGGTCCGGCCGCATCCCCGGCGCGCCTGGATCCAGATGCCGCACGCCTCCACCTCGTACGCCATACAGCGCGACTGGAACGCCGGTGACCGTGCCGCCTATCTGCGTGACGCCCTCGCGGTGGCCGACCCGCGGGTCGACTTCTCGCGCTACGACGTCGTCTACTTCATCGCGGACCCGGACGCTCCCGGCGTCGACTCGGACGCCACGAAGGTCGTCAACCTGGACACGCCTCTGCGCGCGGACGGCAAGGACATCCGGCGCGTCGTCACGGTCTTCGAGAAGCACCCGCCGGACCGTCTCGTCCTCGCGCACGAGACCGGCCATGTCTTCGATCTGCCCGACCTCTACCACCGCCCCACCGACGGCAAGGGCGACTGGGACACCTATGTGGGCGACTGGGACCTCATGGGCAGCCAGTTCGGCCTCGCCCCCGACCTCTTCGGCTGGCACAAGTGGCGGCTGGGGTGGCTGGAACCGCACCAGGTGGCGTGCGTACTGGGCTCCGGCACCACCCGGCTGACGCTGGAGCCGCTGGAGGCCGGACCCGCGCACTCCACGGTCGGTTCGGCCGGCGCGAGCGCCCGGGAAGCCGCCGGCGCCGGGGTGCTGGCGACCGGCCCGGCCGCGTCGACGGCGAGTGGTGCGGCTGCGTCGAGCGGGGCGAGTGGGAAGGCCGGTACGAGCGGGGCGGGGGTCGCGTGGCAGGGGCCGCGGGTGCCCTCGGGCGGGCTGCGGACATCCGTGCGCGGTCCGGGCGCGGCGCCGGGCGCGTCCGCGGACGCGGTGGGTGTGGCGGCGCCCCCCGGATCGCGGACCGTCGGCGTCGGCCGGGGCACCAAGCTGGCGGTGGTTCCGACGGGCCCGGACAGCGCGATCGCCTTCGAGGCCAGGGGGCCGGCGGGCAACGACAGGTCGACGTGCGAGCGGGGCGTCCTCGTCTACCGGGTCCGCAGCCGGACCGAGTCGGGCAGCGGCCCCATCCAGGTCCTCGACGCGCACCCCGGCTCCGAGTCCTGCTGGGAGGACTCGGTGTACCCGCCGCTCGCGGACGCCCCGGTGCGCCTCGGGGAGAGCTTCGAGGTGCCGGGCGCGAACGTCCGGGTCCAGGTGGAGGACCGGAGCGCCTCAGGGGCCTGGACGGTGCGGATCACAACCGGCTGAGCGGGCTCCGCGACCGCGGAAACGACGAGAGCGGGACGCTCGCGTTTCCGCGAAACATCCCGCTCTCGTTGGCGTGCGCCGCCAGGGACTCGAACCCCGGACCCGCTGATTAAGAGTCAGCTGCTCTAACCAACTGAGCTAGCGGCGCCTGCTGACGTCGTAGACCTTAGCATCCTGATCGGCACGAGGAAAAATCGATATCCGTACCGCCGCCGACGCCGCCGCGCGGGCCGCCCGCACGGCCGCCCAGAGCAGGATCTCGGGGCCGGGGAGCCAGGGCCGCCGGGTGTCGGGGGCGACCAGCCAGCGGGAATCGGTCCGGACGGCCCCCGGTCCCTCCCTCCCGGGGGTCAGCGGGGGCACGGTGACCGCGTCCCCCGTGCCGTGGCAGAGCAGCGGTGGGACCTCCCGGCATCGCCCCGCCCGGCCGCCCGGCTTCGCGCCCCACTCCTCCCACTCCATGAGCGAGGGGAGCCGCTGGGCGGTGCCGGGCGCGGCGAACAGCAGGATCCGTCCGCGGTGCGCCGCCACCGGGCCCGAGCCCGGCCCCTCGTCCCAGAGCCGGTCGAGCATCCGCCGCCCGAACAGGGCCGAGGCGCTGACGACGTCGAACGCGCTGCCGCAGAGCAGGACGACCGGGGCGTCGGGCCGTTCGCGCCACAGAGCGAGCGTGCTGCGCGGATACGCTCCGGCGGAGGCGAGCCAGGCGGCGCCCTCGGCCGTGACACCGGAGACGTCCAGCCCTTCGGACGACCTCGTTCCGGGGCTGTGCGGGCTGCTGCTCGGCGGGTTCCGTGTGCTCATGTCGCATACATCTACCGGCGGTGAGCGTCCCGTCCCGGAGGGTTGCCCGAAACCGGGACAGGCAGGGGTGAGGTGGAGTATCTTGCCCGGCTGGCATATGCCAGGGAGGGGTGACCGACCCACTCTGACGGGGTTGTCCGACCGTCCTGATCCCGACCGCCCGGGTTCCGACCGCCCGGGTCCCGGGCGTCCTGGTCGTCCCGGGTGTCCGCGTCAGAGCGGGTCGGTCACCCCGTGACCGTGTCCGTTGCCCTCCGTGCCCCGCAGCAGGTCCTGGCCGAACTCGACCATCTTCTTCGCGTAGTCCTCGGTCCATTCGGCCCGCTCGGCGATCGAGGCGGTGGTCAGCCGGTCGAAACGGCGCGGATCGGCGAGCTGCGCGGCGGCGATGGCCTGGAACTCGACGGCCCGGTCGGCGGCGGCGCGAAACGCGTGCGCCAGCTCCGTGGACCGGTCCAGCAGCGCGCGCGGATCGTCGATCGACTCCAGGTCGAAGAAATGCTCCGGATCCCCGGCGGCTTCCGCGGGCTCGAAGAGCAGGGGCGCGGGGCGTAGCCGCGGTTCGTTCCGACGCGGCGTGGGCTCCGCCATGTCTTCTCCTCCTCGTACGGTTCGGGGCCCCTCTCGGCAAAGGGCCACCGTCCATTGTCTCGCGCCCGCGCAAGTGGGCCCGCGGGGTCGAGAACCCCCCGCGGGATTCGGACCTCGCCGGCTCGTGGGGCCGTCGGAGCGGGCCGCCCGCCGGCTCAGGGCCGCCAGGTCACCCGGTGTTCCGCCAGATGCGACAGCACCGAATGATTGGCCTCCCAGCCATCCGGAAACTTCACGGTCACCCCCAGCTGTACGGGCTCGGTCGACGGGTGGTCGTCCAGCAACTCCGTGATTCCTTCCCGGCAGATCACGATGCACGCGTGCCGGTGCCGGGAAGCGAGTACGCACAGACGTCCGGTCTCCAGGTGGAAGGCCGTGGCGTCGGGCCGTCCCGACAGCGGGTGCAGGACGACCGTGACGTCGAACTCCCGTCCCTGGAGCCGGTTCGCCGTGTCCACGGTGACGTCCGTGACGCCGAGACCGCTCAGCGCCGCCCGTACGGCCGCGGCCTGGTCGCGGTGCGCCGTGCCGACGGCGATCCGGTCGGCCGTCAGGGGCACCGGATCCTCCGCCCGCTCCGACGCGGCCGCTCCGCCCCGGTCGAGCAGCCGCCGTACGACCCCGGCCACCGCGTGGACCGCCTCCGGGTCCGTGCGCGGAGTGTGCCGGGCCGGCAGCTCCAGCAGTCCCCAACCGGACTCGGCCGCCTCGTCGATGACCCGGTCGGTGCCCGAACCGTCCGACGGGACGGCGAAGTTCAGCCGCCGGTCGCCGTGACCGGTGCCGCTGCGGAACGGCGTGTACGGGTAGAAGGCGGCCGACACCAGGGGCGCGGCCGACGCGGGCAGCCGCCAGGACACCGGCAGCCGGTGCTGCGGCAACTGCGGATTGTGCGCGAGCAGTGTGGACACCGCGGACGCGGACGGGTCGTAGGACAGTCCCGCCCACTGCTCCGAGCCGACGATCGCGAACGGGTCCAACTGCCCCGGGTCGCCCACGAACAGCGCCCGCTCGAAGAGCCCGGCGACCGCGAGGAGCGCGTCCGAGCGCATCTGGTACGCCTCGTCGACGATCGCGTGCCGCCAGGGCTCGACGCCCTTGACGTGGGCCCATTTCGCGGCGGTCGAGACGACGACGTCCAGGCCCGCCAGGTCGGCCGCCTTCGCGGACTTGCGGACCTGGTCCAGGCCGTCGAGCGCCTTGTCGTACGGGTCGGAGTCGCTGCTGTGCAGCCGGCCCACGGGCAGGTCCGGTGCCTTCTCCGCGAGCCGCAGCACCAGATCGTCGACCTGGGCGTTCGTCTGCGCGATGACCATCAACGGGCGCCCGGCGGCAGCCAGTTCGAGAGCGGCACGGACGACGAGGGTCGACTTGCCGGCGCCCGGCGGGGAATCGACCACGACTCCGCGGTCGGTGCCGTGCAGGGTGTCGCGCAGGATCGCGTCGGTGGCGCGGGCGGCCTCGGCGCCCGGGTCGAAGACGGCGGTCAAAGGACGTCCTCCTCGGTCACCGGGTCCGGCAGCGGCAGCGCGTCGGGCTCACCCGGCGGCCCTCCGTGCGTCCACGGCGTCTCCTCCGGGTCGGGCAGCTTGGCACCGCCGCGCTGCTCGTGCTCGAAGAGCGTGAAGCAGACGGCATCCCCCTTCTCCGGCACGGACCCGGCCTCCGGTTCCTTGCCGCGCCCCATCTTGTCGACGATCCGCAGCACCACGGCCGCACCCTCGTCGTCGTACCCCACGAACTCCGCGGCCTGCGGCTTCCCGCCGAGCGAGCGGTACACCCTGGCCCGTTCCCCCAGGTGCGGGCGGTCGTCCGTGCGGACGGTCACCAGCGGGCGGGGGCTCGGCCGCTTGCCCTCGCTGTACGCCGTCACGACCTCGGTGACCTCTCCGGCGAAGGCCTCTCCGGCGAGCCGCCGGCCGGCCATGACCAGCGGGTCGTCGAGAGCCTCCTGCGCCTCCAGCCGGGCCTGCTCCCGCTCCCGCGTGGCCAGCTTGTTCGCGGCGGTGACCGCGTCGTCGCGGCGCGGCTGCGGCGGCTCGCCCGCCACCACCCGGTCGCGGTGTCCGGTGAACGACCAGCGGTCACGGGTCCACCGGTCGGCGGCGTGCGCCCCCTTCGGCAGCGTCCGCAGCAGGTCGAGACCGTGCCAGACCGCGTCCCAGGTGGGCCGGGTGACGCTCTCGACCAGGTCGCGGATCTTCCGCTCGGCCGCGGTGAGTTCACCGAGCCGGTCGTCCGCCTCGATGCCGTCCTCGGCGGCGGCCAGCGCCGTACGCGCGCGGTCGTAGCGTTCGATCGCGGGGGCCAGCAGCTCGTTGTCGAAGGCGGGGTCGGTGGCCGGTCCGGCGGGCGGGCAGACGAGCTGACCGCGCGCGTCCCGCTGGAGCTCGGCCCGCACCGCCGCCTGGGCGCCCGGCTCGCCGTCCGGCGGATCGAGCCAGGCGAGCAGCGCGCCCAGATGCTGGTCCTCCAGGCTGCTCTGGCCGGTGGCCCAGTGCCGGGACAGCACGTCGGTGAGGGCGAGGAGCAGGGCGGAGCCGGGCACCCGGGCGCGCTCCCCGAAGTGGGTCAGCCAGCGCCCGAACAGCGGCACCCGGGGAGGCGCCGGATGCGGAGTCTCGGGATCCTGCTCGGCCGTGCGGCGAAAGCGGGTGGAGCGCCCGAGGAGGCGGACGAACTCGATGCCGGCCCGGCCCGGCACGATCAGCTGCGGAGCGTCCGCGCACAGCTCGACCTCGACCTTGACGCGCTTGCCGGTCTCCGGGTCGGTCTCGCTGCGCTCGGCGGCCTCGACGACGTCCGCGAACGAGTCGATGTAGGGCAGGACGACGTCCGCGAGTTCGGCGAGGAAGGCGAAACGCAGGTCGCGGTCGCGCGGCTGCGGCACGACCAGCAGCCGGGGCGCGTCCCGGTCCGTGCCGACCAGCGCGCCGAGCGGGGCTCCCGCCTCGCCCGCGGTGGTGAGCGGCACGAACACCAGCGGCCGTTCGACGAGATGGCGGTGGAGGACGGTGGCGGCGGGCTGCGCCAGGCCGCTCTCGACGGCCTCCAGCCGGGCGAGGGCGGTGATCAGCGACATGCGCCCGCCTCCCGGCCGCCAGCGACGCCGGGGGCGGCGGCTTCGGGTGCGCCCGCACCGGTGGGCACGGGCGCTTCGTGTGCTTCGGCCCTGGGCGCGCCGGTCTCCGGGGCCGGGGAGCCGGGTGCGGGCACGGTGTGTACCTCGGAGAGGCCGTCGGCCGAGCCCCTCCGGCCTGCCGCGAGGTCTTGCGGCAGGCCGGACCGGGCCTCCCCGGCTCGGGCAGGGGTCCGCGCGGCCGTTCCGCGCAGGGCCTCCGCCCGCAGCAGCGCCGCCCTCCTGAGGGCCGCGACGGCGGGGTCCTCGGGGTCGCCCGCCTTCCCGCGCGCCGCGGCCAGGACGTCCGGGACGGTCGTCAGAGCACCGAGCTCCGCGCGCAGCGAGCGGCCGAGCGAGGTCACCGCGCCCTCGGCCCGCGAGCGGGCCCGGCAGTGGAAGGCCAGCTCGCAGGCGGACAGGCACTCGGGGGCGTACGTGGCGGGGACCGCCTCGACGGCCGTGATCAGTTCCTCGGCGGGAAGGCCGGGGGAGAAGCAGGTGCCCTCGGGGAGGGCGGCCGCGATGTCCTCGACGCGGGTGAGCCGGGCGAGCTGGCGGCGGGTGACCGCGCGCTGCTTGCGCACGTCGACGGCCGAGGCGGCCGGGAGGTTGGAGAAGTCCTTCGGGCAGACCAGCAGGACACGGTGGTGGACCCCGGGAGCGGGGTCGAGGCCGGCCGCGACCTCCTCCAGGGCCAGGACGTACACCGCGGACTGCCGGGCGGCGGCGCCCACCTTGGCGGGGTCGGCCGAGCCGTCGAGCATCGGGAACGACTTGATCTCGACGACCGTCCAGTCCCCGTCGGGATGCACGACCACGGCGTCCGGCTCCAGGAAGGCCGGGGAGCCCGCCACGTCCAGGGCGAGCATGGGGTGGTCGAGCAGGGTCCAGGCGCCGGTCCCGGTGGCCTCGCGCAACGCCCGTGCCGTGCGTTCCGTGCGTCCCTCGGGGCCGATCGCGCTCAGGTCGGGCACGGCACCGGCGCCGGGCGGCGCGGCCCCGGGGTCCAGCTTCTCGTGCACCAGCCGCAGCAGCTCGGCGCCGCCGTCGGCCTTGACCCGCGCCTCGAACGCGTTGCCCCGCATGAAGGCGAACTGCGACATCCCGAACGCGGACGGCGCGCCGAGCGCACCGGCCAGCTTCGCCTTGTCGACGCCCACACCGTCCAGCAGTGCGCGCCGGTCGCACCCGGGGTTGGCGGCGAGCGCCGCGAGGGCCCGCGCGTCCAGCGCCTTCGGCGCGATGTCCGGACCGCGCAGCTCAGCGAGCTGCTGTCGCAGTGCTGTCGCCCGCGTCCGTGGCGGCGGAATCCGGCTCGGCTCCCGGCCCGGGGCGGGGCTCGCGCTGTCGGGGAATTCGTTCACCCGGGGAAGTCTGGCACCCCGCACTGACAATCGCGGAACCCTCGCCCCCCGAGGCACCCTTGCCCCACGGGACGACGACGTTCAGCAGCGTCCGCACACGGTCCGCCGCCCGCATCACGAACGGGGTCAGCAGCAGGCCGGCACCCATCACGGCGACGCCCGCGACGGCGTCCAGGAAGTAGTGGTTGGCCGTGCCCATCACGACGATCGTGGTGAACAGCGGATAGATGACGGCGGCGGCCTTGGCCACGGGAGTACGGCCGTGACGCCACAGCATCACCCCGCACCACAGCGCCCAGCCCACGTGCAGGCTCGGCATCGCCGCGTACTGGTTCGTCATCCCGCCCATGCCGCGTGGCGCGCTCGCCTCGCCGCCCCACCAGCCGTAATCGCTGTACTGGGCCATCGTGTCGACGAAGCCGTGCTCGGGCGACAGCAGCCGGGGCGGGCAGGTCGGCAGCAGGGTGAAGCCGATCAGGCCGATGAACGTGGAGGTCCAGAGCCAGGTGCGGGCCGCGCGGTAGCGCACGGACCGGGAGCGGAAGAGCCATATCAGGATCGCCGGCGTCACCACGTAGTGCAGCGACGCGTACCCGAAGTCGGCGGGCACACCGAGCCAGGACTCCCGCGTGAACAGCCGGTTCAGCGGATGTTCGGCGTTGAGGTGGAGGGCCTTCTCGATGCGCAGGATCTCCAGGCCGTGGTCTGTCGCGCCGGAGGTGTTGCCCCGGGCGAGCAGCCGGCCCGCGGTGTACGCCGCGTACACGAGCAGGATCAGCGGGACCTCGGTCCACCAGCGCAGACGGGCCTGCGACGCGGCGGACGCGCGCAGGGCGTCCCACCGGCCCGACCGGGCGCGCGGTGCCGCTTCGGTACGCGGTGCATCGGTCGGCGGCATCCGATCGCCCTCCCCCAACTGTTCGTGCTTGTTCGTTCGCGGTGACCCGGTCCGTGGCCACCCGGGGATTTTACGGTGTGCGCGAATGCCCCGAAGGGGCGCCCCGGATGTCGCTCCGGATGTCAAAGACGCGGAGATCGCCCTCAGGGTTGCCCGGAGCGGACGTGAGCGATGATGGAGTGACCCACTCCTCAGTCGTCCACGGGTGAGCCGACCGTCTCGTCCGTGCCGCCCGTCACGGAAAGGCTCCTCGTCATGGCACCGCGCATCCTGCTGGCCCGGCACGGACAGACCGAATGGTCGCTGTCCGGAAAGCACACCGGCAGGACCGACATCCCTCTCCTGGAGGAGGGGCGGCGCGGAGCCAAGCTGCTGGGCGAGCGGTTCCACCGGTCACCGTTCGACTCACTGCCCGCCGCCGAGGTGCGGACCAGCCCGCTCTCGCGAGCGAGCGAGACGTGCGAACTCGCCGGCTTCGGAGAGCGGGCGACGGCCTGGGACGCGCTCATGGAGTGGGACTACGGCGCCTACGAGGGCATGACCCCGGCCGAGATACAGGACATCCGCCCCGGCTGGTTCATCTGGCGTGACGGGGTTCCCGAGGGGGAGACCCTGGAGCAGGTCACCGCGCGCGCGGACGAGGTCGTCTCGTGGGCCCGCTCCGAGGACCGCGATGTGCTGATCTTCGCCCACGGCCACATCCTGCGTTCCCTGGGCGCCCGCTGGCTGGGCCTTCCGCTGGACTTCGCGGCCCGTATCCGCCTCAACCCGACCTCTTTGTCGGTGCTCGGCTGGGCCTACGGGGAACCCGCGATCGAGGTGTGGAACGACTGCGGGCACCTGAGCGCCTGACCGGAGCCCCCGGCCGTCCTCACGCCGTGCGGGGCAGGCTCGCGTGCCGGTCGAGGAACGCCGAGACTCCCGAGGCCCGGCGGTGCGGCAGCAGCACGCGGGCCGTTGCCGCCAGCATGGTCTGGATGCGGGAGGACTGGACCTCGTTCAGCAGGTCCAGGACGCGCAGACCGGCGACGGCGGCCTCGTCGGGGCGGCCGCCGCGGGCGAGGTCGTCGGCGAGTTCGGCGGTGTAGAGGGCGATGTTGCGGGTGAAGTGCGGGTCCTGCAGGTGGGCGGCGCGGCGTGCGTGGCGGGCGGCCCGGGGCCAGTCGCCCAGGGTCGACCAGCACTGCGCCTCGAGTCCTTCCAGCTCGGCCTCTCCGTAGAAGGTCATCCACTCGGGGTCGGTCTCCGAGGGGCCGCGTCCGTAGAGGGCCTGTGCGCGGGCCATCGCCTGCTCGCATCCCCGGCGGTCGGCCAGTCCGGCCCAGCCGCCCGCCTCGCGCAGCGCGAGCAGGGAGAGCAGCCGGGGGGATCCGAGGGTACGCGCGGCGCGCTGGGCGGCCTGGGCCGCGCGTACGGCCTCGCGCGGGCGTCCCGCGTCGCGGGCGAGGAACGCCGTGTTGCAGAAGGCGTGGGCCTCCAGGCCCGCGTCGCCCGCCATCCGGGCGGTCGCGAGGGCTTCCGCGTAGTGCGAGCGCGCGTCGTCGAAGCGCCCGGAGTCGTGTGCCAGCCAGCCCACCGAGATGGCCAGTTCGCCGGCTCCGGAGTACAGCCGGTCGGCGGTCGTCTGCCGGGTGGTGCCCGCGTCGAGCAGTTCGTAGGCCGTGCGCAGGGGTGCCGCCGCGCGCCGGTAGAGCCCGTCGGCCCCGTGTCTGTCGTCGAGCAGCCGGATCCTGCGGACGGCCTCTTCGAGGGCTCCCGCCTCGGACGTACCGGCCCGGTGGACGCGTCGTTCGGCGGCCGATGCGCTGCCGCCGAAGGGTCCCAGTGAGGCCGCCGCCACGGTGGCGGTGCCTCCGGTCATGAATGCGCGACGCTGCACGTCGCTCTCCTCGTGGTTCTGATCGCGTTTGTCGTACGGGTCGTACGGATCGCACAAGTGGTGCGGGTCGTACGGATCGTGCGGGCTGTACGGATCGTGCGGGCTGTCCGTGTGGTGCGCGGTGCGCGGGCCGTACGGAGCCGGGACGTGGAGCGGACCCGACGTCTCATACGTCTCGTGCACCCCGTCCGTCTCATCCTCGTGCGAGGTGTGCGGGGCGTGCGGGGCGTGCGGGAGGTTCGTGGAGTGCGTGAGAGGCGGCTCGGTGTCGCGCGCCCCACGTCCGCGTACCCATGAGCGGGGCGTGAAACCGAGGTCCGTCAGCGTGCGGCCGGGAAACATGTGCAGGAACACCCGCTCGTACGCGTAGTTGGGACAGCGGATCTCTCCCGCCTCGACGCGCCCGATGTAGCGCGCGTCGCAGCTGACCCGCTCGCCGATCTCGCGTGCGGCCCTCCGTACCAGCGCGGCGAACTCGCCCGGGGAGCGCTGGCCGCGCAGCCTCCGGAAGGCGAGATTCGGCCGTGGTGGCCGGGGGGACGGGGACGAGGTCACCGATGACGACGCCATGGCCGGGCCCTCTCTTGCGAACCGTGAACCACGCCGGAACCGAGGCTGACTTGACCGGGTTGTGCCCGGTAGGTGCCTGCTTCCGGCGGGGCAAGAACGTACCTGCTGTGACAACGCCGCCACGCTGGGTTTGGCTACAAAACGGATATCTCATCCACGATCTGCCATGAACTGCCATCCTTTGTGGCGGAGTTTCGCCGTAGCCGTTGACGTCCTGGCGCGTTGAACCGGGTGGACCGGGAGCCGCCCGAACTCCCGACCCACTCGTCATGAGGAGGGGTTCCGTTGGAGGCCGGGATGCAGATCACGCAGAGCATCGAGTTCCGTACGCCGCCGTCGACCGCACAGCACAGGCCGTCCCCGGAGCACGGCGTCCCGCCGGGGCCGGCCGCCGAGTGCGACCTGGTGACCGTTCCGGCCCGCCAGGGACTGGAAGCGGTCGACATCCTGCGCCGGGGCGCGGCCGACCTCGTGGGGCCCGTCCTGCACGACGGCGGCCGCGACACCCTCGGCTTCCTGGTGCCGCCCGGCACCGCCGACGCCTGGGACGTGCCCGGCAGCACCTGTACGCAGACCGACGGCCGGGGCCTGCGGCCGGCCCCCGAGCCTCCGGTCGAGGGCTCGGACTGGCTGCTCCCGCCCGGTGACGCGGACCTCGCGACCGATCCGGCGGTGCTGCGGGCCGCGCTGGGCGAGGCCGCGCGGCTGATCGAGGCGGCCGACGGCTGCCGGTGAGCGGGCGCGCACCCCGGTGACCGGTCGCTGAGCCGACCCGCCCCCGCGCCCCGATAATGGCCAGATGGCAAGGGCGAGGAAACAGCGGGCGGACGACGGCCGTGACACCGGACGGGGCGGACGGCGCGGGCCGGCCGAGGCGGTCGTCGAGGCCGTCGACGGCGGGCTCGCCGAGCTGCTGCCCGACCGCGACCGGGCCCGCGGCTGGACCCTGCTCATCGACGGCGCCCCGCAGTCCCACGTCGACCTCGACGATCCCGCGTACCTGAGCTTCGAGTACCAGCGCCGCCTCGGCCATGTCATCGACCTCGTCGCCCCGCCCGGCAGGCCCGTGCAGGTCGTCCACCTCGGCGGCGGCGCCCTCAGCCTGGCCCGCTACACCGCCGCCACGCGTCCCCGGTCCACCCAGCAGGTCGTCGAGCGCGACGCGGCCCTCGTCCAACTGGTGCGCCGTGAACTGCCACTGGACCCGAACGCCCGGATCAGGGTGCGTTCCGTGGACGCGCGGGAAGGTCTCGCCAAGGTGCCCGACGGCTGGGCGGACCTGGTCATCGCCGATGTCTTCAGCGGTGCGCGCACCCCGGCCCACCTGACGTCCGCCGAGTTCGTCACGGAGGTCCGCCGGGCCGTGAAGGACTCCGGGGTCTACGCCGCGAACCTCGCCGACGGACCCCCGCTCGCGCACCTCCGCGGCCAGATCGCCACCGTCGCCTCCGTCTTCCCCGAGCTCGCCCTGGTCGCCGACCCGACGGTGCTGCGCGGCAAACGCTTCGGGAACGCCGTCCTCGTCGCCTCCGGCCTGCCCCTGCCCATCGCCGAACTGACCCGCCGCGCCGCCTCCGACCCGCATCCCGCCCGGGTCGAACACGGCAGGGAGCTCCTGGACTTCACGGGCGGCGCGGCACCGGTCACGGACGCGGTGGCGGTCGCCTCACCGGCACCGCCGCCGTCCGTGTTCCGCTGACCCGGCGTCAGCGCGCCCCGGCGGGCCGCCCGGACGCCCGCCCGCCGCACGCGTCGGTTCAGTACGTCCCGATGTCCACGTGCGGAGGCCCGTCGTGCCAGTCGCAGAACACCGACACCCGGTCGGCGCCGGAGGTGAACTCCACGCGGATATAGGTGTCGAACTTCCACACCTGCATCGACCAGCCGGTGTTCGGCGTCGCGGACACCAGCGTCCCGTAGGTGGCGGCGATGTCGAAGACCACCCGGCCGCCGTCGGAGTCGTAGCTCCTGACCTGTCCGGAGGAGGTCGGGGAGGCCGTCGAGGCAGGGGCGGCAGAAGATGGACTGCCGTTCTCCGGCGCGGACTTCGAGGGTGCCGCGCTCGGCCTCGGGCTCGTGGACGGCCTGCTCGGCGCGCTCCGGGACGGCTCGGCCCGCTGGGTCGAGGACGCCGGCGGTCTCGTCTCCCGCGTCGTCGCGCCGGCCGCCGTGATGGGCAGGGCCCGCGGCGGGTCGTAGGCCGTCCCCGTCATGACGGTGTGGACACCCCACCACGACAGCGTGACCGCCGCGCCCGTGGCGAGCGACCACGCGAGTACGTGTACGAGTCCTCTGCGCATCGCGGCCATACTGCACCACGAGCACCACGGGTGTCTCCCGGCCCTGCCAAGATCCGGAATGTCCCGGGGAACGGTCCGGGATTGTCCACAAGTGCCGCACGAGGGTTGTCCACAGGCTCCGGACGGCCGCGCCCGGATGGCGTACGGTGCCGCCCATGGCAAGTGTGCTCGTCGTCGAGGACGATCAGTTCGTACGCTCGGCGCTCATCCGGCATCTGACCGAGGCCGCGCACATCGTGCGCAGCGTCGGCACCGCCCTGGAGGCGCTGCGCGAGGTCGCCCATTTCTCCTTCGACGTCGTGATCCTCGATCTCGGACTGCCCGATCTGGACGGGTCCGAGGCACTGAAGATGCTGCGCGGGATCACCGACGTCCCGGTGATCATCGCCACCGCGCGGGACGACGAGACGGAGATCGTCCGGCTTCTGAACGCCGGTGCGGACGACTATCTGACCAAGCCGTTCTCGGTCGAGCACCTGTCCGCGCGGATGGCGGCGGTGCTGCGCCGTTCGCGCACCACCGTGGGCGAGGCCCCCGTGTCGACGGTCATCCGCGTCGGCGGGCTCGCCATCGACCCGCTGCGCCGCCAGGCGGAACTGGAAGGCGTACGACTCGACCTGACCCGGCGCGAGTTCGACCTGCTCGCCTTCCTGGCCGGCCGCCCCGGTGTCGTCGTGCCGCGCAAGGAACTGCTCGCCGAGGTGTGGCAGCAGGCCTACGGCGACGACCAGACCATAGACGTCCATCTCTCGTGGCTGCGCCGGAAACTGGGGGAGACGGCGGCACGCCCGCGCTATCTGCACACCCTGCGGGGCGTCGGCGTGAAGCTGGAGCCGCCGAGAGCGGAGCGTCCGCTGTGAGGTGGGCACTGGTCAAGGTGTGCGTGGCGGTGACGACGATGGTCGTCGTCGCCTTCGCGGTCCCGCTCGGCCTGGTGATCAAGGAGATGGCGCGCGACCGGGCGTTCTCGAACGCCGAGCGGCAGGCCGCCGCCATCGCGCCCGCGCTCTCCATCACGACCGAGCGGGACGAGCTGGAGCGCGTCGTCGCCTCCGCCGGATCGGACGCGCAGATGGCCGTGCACATCCCCGCCGCCGACGGCAAGCCGGCCGTCGAGATCGGCGATCGGCGCGCGGTCGCCAAGGACATCGTCATGACCCGGCGGCTGGGCCGGGCCTCCACCGCGGAGGTGCCCGGCGGCTCCGCGCTGCTCCAGCCCGTCGCGCTCAGCTCCGGCGAGATCGCGGTCATCGAGGTGTACGTCCCCGAGGCCGAGGTCAGCAACGGCGTCGGCACGGCCTGGGCGGTCCTCGCCGCGGTCGGAGCCGCCCTCATCGTCGGCTCGGTCGCGGTCGCCGACCGGCTGGGCGTGCGGATGGTGCAGCCCGCGCAGCGCCTCGCCGAGAGCGCGCACGAGCTGGGCGAGGGGAAACTGGGCTCCCGCGTGCCCGAGGAAGGGCCGACCGAACTGCGGCAGGCCGCCGTCGCCTTCAACTCCATGGCCGACCAGGTCGTCCAACTGCTCGCCAACGAAAGAGAACTCGCCGCCGACCTCTCGCACCGCCTGCGTACCCCGCTGACCGTGCTCCGGCTCAACACCGCCTCGCTCGGCGACGGGCCGGCCGCCGAGCAGACCCGGGCCGCCGTCGAGCAACTGGAGCGCGAGGTCGACACGATCATCAGGACGGCCCGGGAGGCCAAGCCGCAGACCGCGGCGATCGGCGCCGGAGCCGGGTGCGACGCGTCCGAGGTCGTCCGAGAGCGCATGGACTTCTGGTCGGCGCTCGCCGAGGACGAGGGACGCAAGGTGCGGGTGGCCGGCGTGGACCGGCCGTGCCGCATACCCGTGGCCCGCGCCGATCTCGCCGCCGCGCTCGACGCCCTCCTCGGCAACGTCTTCCGGCACACCCCCGAGGGCACGGCCTTCGCGGTCGACGTGCACAACGCGGAGGACGCCGTGATCGTGCTGGTGTCGGACGCGGGCGCCGGAATCGTGGATCCGGAGGCGGCGATGGCCCGCGGACGGGGCTCGGGCAACGACGGGTCGACGGGCCTCGGCCTCGACATCGTGCGGCGGCTCGCGGAGTCGACGGGCGGGGACGTACGGATCGGTTCCTCCGTGCTGGGCGGAACCGAGGTGCGCATCTGGATCCAGCTCGACGGCAGGGCGCCGGTCCGCAGCGGACACCGAGGCAGCGTACGGCGCCGAAGGCGCGGCGTGGGCGTGCGCTGACACGCCATGGGCGACCTGGTGTTCCGACTGGGCCCGCGGTACCCGCCGAGCCGGGCTCGCCCGTCGCGCTGAGCCGAGTCGCGGGTTGCGCCGCGCGGGCCCTCGCCCCTGCGTCGAGTGGGCCCGCGGTACCCGCCGAGCCGGGCTCGCCCGTCGCGCTGAGCCGAGTCGCGGGTTGCGCCGCGCGGGCCCTCGCCCCTGCGTTGAGAGGGCCGGCGGCACGTGCCGCCCCGCGCGGCCCCGCACCCTGTGCTTCCCCAGCCCGCGGCCTGCGCCGAGTGGGCCCCGTGCCCTGTGCTTCCCGGGCTCGTGGCCTGCGCCGAGCGGAATCCGTGCCCTGAGCTGAGTAGGCCCGCCGCCTGCGCCGAGCGGAATCCGTGCCCTGAGCTGAGTAGGCCCGCCGCATGCGCCGAGTGGGATCCGCGTCCTGCGCCGAGCACGCCCGCGGACCTGCGCCGAGCACGCCCGCGGACCTGCGCCGAGCAGGCACCCGGCACGTGCCAAACCGCCCACAGTGGTCTCGACCTTTAACGCCTCCCGATGCCTTCCTTAAGCGGACCCTAAGATCCTCAACCGCCGTCCGGAACAATCGGTTTGACCGATTCCGGATCGCTAGCGTGATGCCCGCACCCCCTGGGACGACCCCCCCCAGCGACCCCCCCCCCCGTGATTCCGCGAAGGCAGGCACACGCGATGAGCAGCACGCACCGGCGCAAGGTCAGTGGCAGGAACAAGGCGATAGGCGGCATCGTCGCGGCGGCCGTGGCCGGCGGTGGCGCCCTCGTGTTCACCGGCATCGCGAACGCGTCGAGCGTCGGCGCCGCCTACACCAGGACCAGCGAGTGGTCCACGGGGTACACCGCGCAGTACGTCGTCTCCAACGACACGGGCCAGCGGAAGCCCGACTGGAAGCTGGAGTTCGACCTGCCCTCGGGCTCCAAGCTCAGCTCGCTGTGGGACGCGACGTCGTCGGTGAGCGGGCAGCACGTCACCGTGACACCGCCGTCCTGGGACAAGGACGGTCTGGCGGCCGGCGAGTCCGTCACCGTCGGCTTCGTCGTGAACGGCACCGCGAACCCGACGGGCTGTGTCATCGACGGCACCAAGTGCTCGGTGGACGGAGCGACGCCCGAACCGAGCGGCCGCCCCACGCAGACCGCGACCTCCACGGCCGCGCCCACCCCGACCGCGAGCGCGACGCAGACCGCGACCCCGAAGCCGACGGCCACCGCCACTGCCACGGCCACTCCGTCCCCCACCCAGAGCTCGGGCGGCGGCACCACGACGACGGCGGGCTTCGCGCCCTACGTCGACACCTCTCTCTTCCCGGCCTTCGACCTGCTCAAGGCGGCCGACGCCACCGGAGTGAAGAACTACAACCTCGCGTTCGTCACCGACGGCGGCGGCTGTACGCCGAAGTGGGGCGGCGTGAGCGACCTCGCCAGTGACGCGGTGGCGGCGCAGATCGGCGCGCTGCGCGCCAAGGGCGGCGACGTCCGGGTCTCCTTCGGCGGGGCCTCCGGCTCGGAGCTGGCCACCACCTGCTCCTCGGCCGACGCGCTGGCGGCCGCGTACGGCAAGGCCGTGGACGCGTACAAGCTCACGAAGGTCGACTTCGACGTCGAGGGCGGCGCGCTGCCCAACACGGCCGCGAACTCCAACCGCGCGAAGGCCATCGCCAAGCTCCAGCAGCAGCACCCGGGCCTGGACGTCTCCTTCACCCTGCCGGTCCTGCCCCAGGGCCTCACCCAGGACGGCGTCAACCTGCTCTCCGACGCCAAGTCCAACGGCGTGAAGATCAACACCGTGAACATCATGGCGATGGACTACGGCCCCGCGTTCAGCGGTGACATGGGCGACCTCGCCCAGCAGGCCGCCACGGCCACGCAGGCGCAGATCAAGAGCGTCCTCGGCCTCTCCGACAGTGCCGCGTGGAAGACGGTCGCCATCACCCCGATGATCGGCGTCAACGACGTGGCCTCGGAGATCTTCAAGGTCGACGACGCCTCGCAGCTCGTGACCTTCGCGCAGTCCAAGGGCATCGGCTGGCTCTCGATGTGGTCCGCCTCCCGTGACAAGCAGTGCGCCGGCGGTGCCAAGAACACCGCGGACGCGGTCTGCAGCTCCATCGTCCAGAGCGACGGCGCCTTCTCCAAGGCGTTCGCCGCGCTGAAGTAACCCAACCAGCCACTGCGAAACGGGGGTTGCGAGCCCCGGCCGGACTTCTCCACCCCCCACCCGGCCGGGGCGTCGTAGTCGTTTCTCACCGGCTCCGAGACGGCCCCCAGGAGTCGTTCTTGAGCACGAGGAGCAGGCTCGCCAGCGCGCGGGGCGTCGAGGTGGCGATGTCGCCGGGCCGGTCGCTCTCCCGGAGGCGGATGCGACCGGTCGCGGTCGCCGCCAGCTCTACGCACTCGCCCTCGCCACCACCGCTGAACGACGACTTCTGCCAGGAGAGTCGGGGCATCTCGGTTCCTCTCAGAGGGCGTACATGACGTGTTGCAGCAGGCTCAGCGAGTCTCGCGACGCGTGGCTTTCCGGGGCCGACTCCGGGTCGACCGGAGCGAGGGCCAACTCGATGGCGAAGCTGCGGCTGTACGCGGAGTACCCGCCGCCCGTGAACGGGAAGACCTGCACGGTCACGTTGGGCAGTCGGGAGACCTCGATCAAACGGAGGAGCTGGCGCCGCATGACCTGTGGGCCACCGACCTGGGCGTGCAACGCGGCTTCGTGGATGACCGCTCGGTACGTCACCGCATTATGGCGGTGCTGCTGACCTCCGAGGCGGTCACCAACGCCGTCAACGCGTGTACCGGGCGGGGCTGTTCGGCCCCGGTCACGCTGTACGCCGGCTGGGCCGGCCCATGTCGCCTGCGTGTCCTCGTCCACGACGAGGCCCCCGGCCGTCCCGACTGCCGTACCCCCGGCCCCGACGAGGAGGGAGGCCGGGGGATACAGCTGATCTCCAGGGGCGCCGACGCCTGGGGCGTGTGCGGGCACGGGCCGGGGCGGGGCAAGGCGACCTGGTTCGAGCTGGGGCGGTCGGATCTGCGCGGGTGACCGTCCGGGTGCGATGCGCGCCGATGCGGACGGCAGTGCCGGGCGGGGTAGGCGATGCGACAGGGCTGTGACGCGGCTCACCAGGAAAAGGTGACAGGACGTTGTCGCGGACGGCTGCGACTGTCGACAGCATGACGATCACAGACGAGGACTGCCTCGCCGAGACCCTGGAGTTCAACGAGAGCTTCGCCGCCACCGCGGCGAGCCGCCCAGCGCGCGAAGGGGTGCCGGACGCGGCCCTGCTCGCCGCCCTGCGGCGCAACCGGCTGGCCGGCGACGCGCCACCGGTGAGACTGCCACAGGGCCGGGACCGCGTCATCGCGGGCGGGGTGAAAGCCCGCGTGTTCGTACCCGACCACGTCGACGGCGTCTATCTGCACATACACGGAGGCGGCTGGGCGTTCGGCTCCGCGGACGGGCAGGACGAGAGGCTGTGGCGGCTCGCCGAGCAGGCGCGGCTGGCCGTGGTCAGCGTGGAGTACCGCCTCGCGCCGGAACACCCGTTCCCGGCCGGGCCCGACGACTGCGAAGCGGCCGCCCGATGGCTGGTGGACCACGCCGCAGCCGAGTTCGGCACTCAACGGCTCCTGATCGGTGGCGAGTCGGCCGGTGCCCACCTGAGCGTCGTGACCCTGCTGCGCCTTCGCGACCGGCACGGCATCACCGGCGCGTTCCGGGCGGCCCACCTGCTGTTCGGCCCCTACGACCTGTCGATGACACCGAGCCAGCGACTGTTCGGATCGAAGCGGCTGCTGAGCAACACCGACGCGCTGCGCGGCAGCTATGACCTGTTCACACCGGCCATGGGGACGGAACAGCGCCGCGATCCCGAGGTCTCACCGCTGTTCGCCGACCTGGCCGGCCTGCCACCCGCCCGGATCGTCGTCGGCACCGAGGATCCGCTCCTGGACGACTCGCTGTTCCTGGCTCAACGCTGGCAGGCGGCAGGCGCGGCTGTGCGGCTCGGTGTCGTCGCCGGCGCGATGCACGGCTTCACCCTGTTCCCCCTGACCATCACCGAGCGGGAACTGCGGCGCGAGCGGGACTTCCTGTCCACCGCGGGACTGTAGCGTCGGCCGCGTGAACCGCACCACTAGGCTCTACGCGCTGGTAGAGGAGTTGCGCGCGGCGGCACCGCGGCCGCTGACGGTCGCCGCGCTCGCCGCGCGATTCGAGGTGAACACCCGCACGGTGCAGCGTGACCTCCAGGCGCTGATGGAGGCCGGTGTCCCGGTGCGCGCCACACCCGGGCGAGGCGGTGGCTGGTCGGTCGACCCGGAGATGACCCTGCCCCCGATCCGGTTCACCGCCGCCGAGGCCTCGGCACTGGCCGTCGCGCTCGCCGCGGCGGACGCCTCCGCCCCGTACGCCGGTGCGACCCGCACGGCGGCCCAGAAGATCGCGGCCTCGATGACCGGCCCCGCCTCGGTGGCGGCACAGGAACTCGCCGCACGGATCGTCACGCTGCCCTCCCCGGCCGACTCCACGGTCCGAGCCGCGGTTGAGCAGGCGCTCACCACGAACTCGGTCCTGCGGCTGTCCTACGTCGACGCGGCAGGACGCGAAAGCGACCGCGTGGTGGAGCCGGCCGGACTGCTGACCGCCGACGGCCGGTGGTACCTCATCGCCTGGTGCCGCACGCGGCAGGCCGGCCGGGGTTTCCGGCTCGACCGCATCACAGCGGCGGCTACGACCGATGAGCGGGCGCAGCCCCATGATCTGACCCGACTTCTGCTCGGCTCGGCCGCGGTCGGCGCGGTGCGGCCCACCGCGCTGGCTTCACTCACGCCCCCGCCCAGGAAACGGAAGGCACCGCCTCGGTGAAGCTTCCTGTCACAGAGAACGTGCCGGGGCGCGGCACCCCCCTCGGGTGTCGCGCCCCGTGTTCCCCCGTGTCCCCCGTGTCCTTCGGGCGCCGGCCTACTCGGCGGGCGTCACCGGGGCCAGTGTTCCCGTGCGGGCCGCCTGGCTGTACCAGTGGGCGCTCGTCTTCGGGGTGCGGACCTGGGTCGCGTAGTCCACGTAGACGGCGCCGAAGCGCTTCTCGTAGCCGTAGGCCCACTCGAAGTTGTCCATCAGGGACCACAGGTAGTAGCCGCGGACATCCGCCCCGTCGGCGATCGCGCGGTGCACGGCGGACAGGTGGCCGTGAAGGTAGGCGACGCGCTCGGGGTCGTGGACGCGGCCGTCCGGGTCCGGCTTGTCGTCGTAGGCCGCGCCGTTCTCCGTGATGTACAGGGGCAGCCCCGGAGCCTCACGGGTGTACCGCATGATCAGGTCGTGCAGTCCCTGCGGTTCGATCGTCCAGCCCATCTCCGTGCGCTCGCCCGGGGTCTGGTGGAACGTGACGTCGTCCGCGCCCGGCCAGGGGGAGTGCGCGCTGGAGCCGTGGCCGTCCGCACGCGGACCGTCGGTGGAAACGGCGGAGGCCGAAACCAGCGTCGGGGTGTAGTAGTTGAGGCCGAGGGCGTCCAGCGGCTGGTGGATCAGCGCGAGGTCGCCGTCCTGGACGTGCGACCAGTCGGTGATCGACCGGGTCGCCGTGATCAGGGTCTCCGGGTAGGCGCCGTGCAGCATCGGGCCGTGGAAGACGCCGTTGGCCAGGTCGTCGATGCGCTGGACCGCGGCCAGGTCGGCCGGGTCCTGCGAAAGGGGCCGGATCGGGCAGGAGTTGAGGCTCACCGCGACCGAGTTGCGGGACGGCATGACGGAGCGGAGCGCCGACGTGCCGAGCCCGTGCGCGAGGTTCAGGTGGTGAGCCGCGCGCAGCGCCGCCGCCGGGTCCGTCCGGCCGGGGGCGTGCACACCGGAGCCGTAGCCCAGGAAGGCGCTGCACCAGGGCTCGTTCAGCGTGATCCACTGCTCGACGCGGTCACCCAGCGCCTCGCCCACGATCTGCGCGTACTCCGCGAAGCGCAGCGCCGTCTCGCGCTCGGGCCAGCCGCCCGCGTCCTCCAGCTCCTGCGGCAGGTCCCAGTGGTAGAGGGTGACGGCCGGCTTGATGCCGTGCGACAGCAGCTCGTCGACCAGACGCCGGTAGAAGTCCAGGCCGCGCTGGACGGCGGGGCCCCGGCCGGTGGGCTGCACCCGCGACCAGGAGACGGAGAAGCGGTACGCGCCCAGTCCGAGGTCCGCCATCATCGCCACGTCGTCGCGGTAGCGGTGGTAGTGGTCGACAGCGATGTCACCGTGCTCGCCGCCGGCCGTCTTGCCAGGTGTATGGCTGAAGGTGTCCCAGATCGACGGCGTTCGGCCGTCTTCCCGCACCGCACCCTCGATCTGGTAGGCGGAGGTCGCCGCGCCCCAGAGGAAGGCCGGAGGAAAAGTCACGGACGTTGCGGGCTCAGGCATGGAAGCGCTCCCAAGGAGGTCGTGAAGACCGACAGGTTGGAGGTGGGGAAGTAGAGGCGGGACAAAGGGGCCGAGGCGGCGGTGACCCGGCCCCTGGAAGGGCGGTCAGCCCTTGATCGCGCCTTGCATGATCCCGCCCACGATCTGCTTGCCGAACAGGAGGAAGGCGATGAGCAGCGGCAGGGTGCCGAGCAGCGCGCCCGCCATGATGACGGCCTGGTCGGGGATGTAGCCGGTGCCCAGCGCGTTGAGGGCGACCTGAACGGTCGGCTCCTGCTGGTTCAGGGCGATGATCGGCCACAGGAAGTCGTTCCAGGCCATCACGAACGTCAGCAGGCCGAGCACCGCCATCGCCGGGCGCGCCGCCGGGAAGACGACGTGCCACACCACGCGCAGACTGTTCGCGCCGTCGACCCGCGCCGCCTCGATGAGCTCGGAGGGCAGGGCCTGCACCAGGTACTGGCGCATGAAGAACGTACCGAAGGCGCTCACCAAGGTGGGCAGGATGACCGTCTGGAGCTGGTTGGACCAGCCCAGGTCGCTCATCCACAGATACAGCGGTACGACGGCGAGCTGCGGCGGAATCATCATCGTGCCGATGGTCAGCAGCAGCAGAAGCCCGGAGAACTTGAACCGCAGCTTGGCGAAGGCGAATCCGGCGAGCGTGGAGAACACGACCGTGCCCACGGTGATGGTCCCGGCGACGATCGTGGAGTTGACCATCGCGGTGCCGAGCCCGGCCTGCTCCCACGCGGCCTGGAGGTTCTTGAACAGGTTCCCGCCGAACCACAGCGGCGGCGGAGACTGCGCCAGCCGGACGTTGTTGCGTGAGGCCGCGATGGCCGTCCAGACCAGCGGCGCGAGCGAGACCAGCGCGAAGACGATCAGGACGACATAGGTGACCGGACCCGCGTGGAGCTGCTTGCCCGCGCCGAGCACCCGGCGGCGTCCGGGGCGGCCGTCCGTGGTCGTCTTCGCCTCCGCCTGAGGAACAGTCGGTTCAGTGGTGGTCATTGGGATTTCCTCAGCCGTCGGGTGATCAGCAGGTTGATCGCGGCGATGATCAGCAGGATCAGGAACATCGTCCATGCGATCGCCGACGCCTTGCCGAGGTTGCCGATGCCCCAGCCCTGGTCGTACATGTACAGGCCGAGCGTCTGGTACTGGTGCGCGGAGCCGCCCTTGGAGCCGCTGACCCCGCCGAACAGGAGCGGTTCACCGAAGAGCTGGGTCGCGCCGATCGTGGACACGACGACCGTGAACAGGATCGTCGGCCGCAGCATGGGGATCGTCACGTGGCGGAACTGCTGCCAGCGGCCGGCGCCGTCGAGGGCGGCCGACTCGTACAGGTCCGTGGGGATCGCCTGCATCGCCGCGAGATAGATCAGCGCGTTGTAACCGGTCCAGCGCCAGATCACGATCGAGGAGACGGCGAACTGGCCGCCCCAGTCGGACTCGCGCCAGTTGATCGGGTCCACCCCGACGAAGTGCAGCAGCCAGTTGACCATGCCGCCGTCCCACGAGTACAGCAGCGTGAAGACCAGCGTCGCCGCCGCCACCGAGGTGGCGTACGGGGTGAGCATCACGACCCGCCACATGGTCGAGCCGCGGAGCCGGTAGTTGAGCAGGTGGGCGATGCCGATCGCCATCAGCAGCTGCGGCACCGTGGAGATCACGCCGATGGTGAAGGTGTTCCCCAGGGCGTTCCAGAAGAACTCCGAGGACAGCAGGTTCTTGTAGTTGTCCAGACCGGCCCAGGTCTGGTGGTCGAGACCGGAAAGCTGCACATTGTGCAGCGAGTACCAGGCCGTGTAGAGCAGCGGTACGAGCCCGAAGGCCCCGAAGACGATGAAGAAGGGGGCGATGAATGCGTACGGCGACGCCTTCATGTCCCAGCGGTACAGCCGGCTGCGCCAGGACTCCGGGTCCTGCGGCGGCTTACCGCGACCCTGAGCGCCCCGGGCCGCGCCCGGCTGAGAGCCGGGCGCGGCGTCGGCGCTCGTCGCGGGGTGCGCGAGAGCCTGCTTGGAGCTGGTCACTGGCCGAGCACGTCCTTGACCTCAGCCTTTGCCGCGTTCCAGCCCTGGTCGGGGGACTTGCCCTTCTGCTCGACCTGGAGGATGCCGACGTCGGAGATCGCGGTGTTGATCGGCTGGTCCTTGGTGCCGAAGTACTGGACCGGGATGGTCTTCGCCGAGTCGCCGAAGATCTGCGTGATCGGCGCGTTGGAGAAGTACTCCGTGGTGGCGGCGGCCGGCGTCAGGGTCGAGTAGGCCGACGGGGTCGACGGGAAGCTCGCCTGCTTGGCGAAGACCTTCGCCTGCTGCTCGGGCGCGGTCAGCCACTTGGCCAGCGCGATGGCCTCCTTCTGGTGCTTGCCCGCCACCGGCACACCGATGAACGAGCCGCCCCAGTTGGCCGCGGTCGGCGCGGCGGCCACGTCCCACTTGCCCTTGCCCGCGTCACCGGACTTCTCCTGGATGTAGCCCATCATCCAGGCGGGGCAGGCCACGGTCGCGAACGAGCCCTTGGCGAAGCCCTGGTCCCACGTCGGGTCGAACTGCTTCAGCTTCGCCGACATGTTGCTGGTCGCCACGGTCATCGCGGTGTTCCAGGACTTCTTCACGCCCGTGGACTTGTCCCAGATGGCGTTGCCGTCCTTGTCGTAGTACCGCTCGCTCTCGCCGCCGAGGGCCGCGTTGTAGACCGAGGAGGCGGAGTCCACGAACTTGGTGCCGCTCGGCGCCTTCTTCATGTAGTCCTTGCCCAGCGCGACGTACTTCGCCCAGTCGCCCTTCCACTGCTCGGCGAGCTTGGTGCGGTCGGTCTCCAGACCGGCCTTCTCGAAGAGGTCCTTGCGGTAGCAGATCGCCATCGGGCCGATGTCGGTGCCGAGCGCGATGGTCTTGCCGTCCTTGTTGGTGGCCTGGGCCACCTTCCAGGGCAGGAACTGCGACTTGTCGACCTCCTTGCCGAGGTCGACGAACTTGTCGGCCTGGGTCTGGACGGCCTCGGTGATGTTGCCGACCTCGATCGCCTGGATGTCGTCGGTGCCGGAGCCGGCCTGGAGACGCGTGAGCGTCTTGGGCCAGTAGACGTCGGTACGGGTGGTGACGTTCTCCTTGATCGTGATGTCGGGGTGCAGCTTCGTGTACTCGTCGTAGAGGCCGGCCTGCTTGTAGCCGAAGACGCCGAACGTGCCTACGGTCAGGGTCGTCTTGCCCTTGCCGCTTCCACCGTTGTTGTCCGACGAGCTGTCGTCCGGGTCGCTGGAACAGCCGGCCAGCAGTCCCGTAGCCAGCGCGGCGACGACCGCGATGGCCCCCAGCCTGCGGGACCGGCGGGTACTCGTGCGCATTGCGTCCTCCTGTTGCCTGACGTGCCGACCCCCCGGCCAACTGCATTGGTGGCGCCCGTTGTTTCTCGCTGCGGCTCGGGCGGGGAACGTGCGGGATGTGTATGTGTCAGGTACTGTGGGAGCGCTCCCACAGGTGATGTGTTGAAGAGTCGTCGGTTCCGGCGGGGGTGTCAAGGGTGGGGGAGCGGAGAGATGCGTTCAGTTATCGGCCTGTTAGCTGAAGATGTCATTCCGCCACATGGCCGGAAGCGTCTCATGGTGCGTCCGGTGCCTGAAGGGCGGCGGGTTCGAGAGATGACGCCTCCTGGGCTGCGGCCCAGTGACGCGAGCCTCGCCGGACGAGGCTGTTAGATTCCAGGCCAACTTGGTTTCAACGGGAGGCGGAGGCCATGGCAGTCCACGGAGCGCGGGGCCGCAGTGGTGGGCGGCCGACCCTCGAAGAGGTGGCCGCGCGCGCGGGAGTGGGCCGTGGCACGGTCTCCCGGGTGATCAACGGCTCCCCGCGGGTCAGCGACGCGACCCGGGCCGCGGTCGAGGCGGCGGTCGCGGAGCTCGGATATGTTCCGAACACGGCGGCCCGCGCCCTCGCGGCCAACCGCACGGACGCGATCGCCCTGGTCGTCCCCGAACCGGAGACGCGTTTCTTCGCGGAACCGTACTTCTCGGACATGCTGCGCGGTGTCGGTGCCGAACTCTCCGAGACCGAGATGCAGTTGCTGTTGATATTCGCGGGCAGCGACCGGGAGCGGCAGCGCCTGGCCCAGTACCTGGCGGCGCACCGCGTGGACGGCGTCCTGCTGGTCTCGGTGCACGCCGACGACCCGCTCCCCGACCTGCTCTCCCAGCTGGAGATCCCGGCCGTGATCAGCGGCCGGCGTTCGGCGGAGGAGACGCTTCCGTCGGTGGACTCCGACAACTACGGCGGCGGGCGCGCTGCCGTGGAACATCTCGTCTCCCGGGGGCGCGGAAGAATCGGCCACCTCGCCGGCCGTATGGACGTCTACGGCGCCCAGCGACGCGTCGACGGCTACCGCCAGGGTCTGCGGGACGCCGGCCGCGAGGTGGACGACCGGCTGATCGTCCCCGGCGACTTCACCGAGGAAGGGGGCCGGCGCGCCATGACCCTGCTGCTGGAGCGCTTCCCCGACCTCGACGCGGTCTTCGCCGGCTCCGACGTCATGGCGGCGGGTGCCCGGCAGGTGCTGCGCGAGAGCGGCCGGCGCATCCCGGACGACGTGGCGCTCATCGGCTACGACGACTCCGCCATAGCCCGTCACATGGATCCGCCCCTGACCAGCGTCCGCCAGCCCATCGAGGAGATGGGCCGGGCCATGATCGACCTCCTTCTCGGAGAGATCGCGGACCGCCGGCCCGTGGCCTCCCGGGGGCTGGAGAAGCGTCAGCTGGTGCTGCCGGCGGAACTGGTGGTGCGGGCGTCGTCCTGAGGCGCGCGAGGAGAGGTCCTCCGGGCCCGCCTTCGGGGCGGCTCCGCCCGGAGGGGCGCCCTCGCGGTGCCGCACGGGGCCCCGGAACGGTCCGGCGGAGGGCGCTCAGGGGTGCCGTCCGCCGGACCGTTTTGGTTCCGTGCCGTCGTGTCCGGGACCGGGTGGGGTCACCGTCGTACCGTCAGCTCCCAGCGGACCTCGCCGTCCTGGAGTTCGGCGGTCGCGGTGAGTCCCGCGGCCGCGGCGACGGCGGCCGAGGAGTGGTGAGCGGGGTGCACATGGGCCACGACCGTGCGGACGGGGAACGCCCGGGCCGCATGCCGGACCAGTGACCTCGCCGCCTCCACCGCGTACCCCCGGCCCTGCCAGGGTGTGCCCACGACCCAGGCGACCTCCGCAGTCTCTTTCGAGACGGTCGCCTGCACCGTCCCCACGAGGCATCCCAGGGCCCGCTCCCGCAGCACCCAGTTGCACCAGAGGACGTCCGGATCCGGCGAACCCGCGACGAGGCGCTCGTACCGGGCCCGCAGCGTCTGTGGAGTGTCCGGCGCCCCGCCGATGAACGCGTGCAACGCCGGATCGGCCAGCACCGCGGCCATCTCCTCGGCGTGCTCGGCCCGCAACGGGAGGAGATCGAGCCGGGTGGTGGCGAGGGGCTTCGTGGGGTGGGACACCAGGGGAGCGTACGGGCCACGGGGTCCGGGAACGCAATCAGCCGGTGACCTGTTCAACAGGTCACCGGCTGATCGCTCAGGGTGAGTGACGGGACTTGAACCCGCGGCCACCTGGACCACAACCAGGTGCTCTACCAACTGAGCTACACCCACCATGTCCGGTCTTCGTGCTTCTCCGACCGGCCGAGAAAAAGTGTACAGGGTCTGAAGGGGTGCTCGCGCACACCTTTTGACGGGGCCCATCCGGGCCCCGTCAAAGGCCTATTCGGTGGGCAGGACGTGCTTGGCCGCGATGGTGCGGGCGGTGTCCGAGTCGGGGCCGGGCTGCGGGACGAAGATCGCCTCGCGGTAGTAGCGGAGCTCGGCGATGGACTCGCGGATGTCGGCCAGGGCGCGGTGGTTGCCGTTCTTCTCCGGGCTGTTGAAGTACGCCCGGGGATACCAGCGGCGGGCCAGCTCCTTGACGGAGGACACGTCCACGATGCGGTAGTGGAGGTAGTCCTCCAGCGTCGGCATGTCGCGCAGCAGGAAACCGCGGTCCGTTCCGACGGAGTTCCCGCAGAGCGGGGCCTTGCCCGGCTCCTTGACGTGCTCACGTACGTAGGAGATGACCTGCTCCTCGGCGTCCGCCAGGGTCGTGCCCCCGGCGAGCTCCTCCAGCAGGCCGGAGGCCGTGTGCATCTGGCGCACCACGTCCGGCATCGTCTCCAGGGCCGCGTCCGGCGGGCGGATCACGATGTCCACCCCTTCGCCGAGCACGTTCAGCTCAGAGTCGGTGACCAGTGCGGCCACTTCGATGAGCGCGTCTTCCGACAGCGAGAGTCCCGTCATCTCGCAGTCGATCCACACCATGCGATCGTTCATGCGTCTCACCCTACGGCCAGCCTCCCTCCGGTGGACCCGCCCGTGCGCCCCGCCGGGGCGGCGCATCGCACCGGGTCCGGGCCCACGGGTGAAGAGGTCCGCATACGAAGGAGCCCGCACCCGAAGGTGCGGGCCCCGCGTGTCCTGCCGGCTGCCGCCGGCCTATGGCGCGCTGCGCTGTCCGGGCAGGCTCGGCCTGCCCGTGGCGTACAGCTCCGCCCGTTCCCGCATCGCCTCCGCGGAGAGCGACGCCGCCGCGCCCAGGCCGGCCGCCGCGGTGCGGCGGGTCTGCATCGGGACCGGGCCCGAGTGCTCCTGGTGCAGGGACGTCGGCGGTCCGACCGGACCCGAAGGGCCGTCCGGATCCACGTTCCGCTCGGCCTGCGGCCTGCGGGCGCGGTACGCCGCCCGGTACGCGGCCGGGGACGAACCCAGCTGCCGCCGGAAGTGGCCCCGCAGCGCGACCGGCGAACGGAAGCCGCAGCGGCCCGCGACCTCGTCCACCGAGTAGTCGGACGTCTCCAGGAGGCGCTGCGCCTGCAGGACGCGCTGAGTGATCAGCCATTGCAGGGGAGCGCTTCCGGTGAGCGAGCGGAACCGGCGGTCGAAGGTGCGGCGGCTCATGTAGGCGCGAGCCGCCAGCGTCTCGACGTCGAACTGCTCGTGGAGATGCTCCAGCGCCCAGGCGACGACCTCCGCGAGGGGGTCGGCGCCGATCTCTTCCGGCAGTGACCGGTCGAGATAGCGCTCCTGGCCTCCGCTGCGCCGCGGCGGGACCACCAGACGCCGGGCGAGCGCGCCGGCCGCCTCGTTGCCGTGGTCCGTCCGCACGATGTGGAGACAGAGATCGATTCCGGCCGCCGTACCCGCCGATGTCAGGACGTCGCCGTCGTCCACGAAGAGCTCGCGGGGGTCGACGTGCACCGACGGATAGCGCTTGGCCAGCGTCGGCGCGTACATCCAGTGGGTGGTCGCCGGACGGCCGTCCAGTAAGCCGGCCGCGGCGAGCACGAAGGCGCCGGTGCACAGCCCGACTATGCGGGCGCCTTCCTCATGGGCACGGCGCAGTGCGTCGAGCGCCTCCTCCGGTGGTGGCGAGGTGATCGACCGCCAGGCGGGCACGACGACCGTGCCTGCCCTGGAGATCGCTTCCAGGCCATGTGGTGCGGTGAGTTCCAGGCCCCCTGTGGTCCGCAGCGGGCCATCCTCGCCGGCACACACCAAAAGGCGGTAGCGCGGCACGCCGGCGTCCTGGCGGTCAATCCCGAACACCGACAGCGGAATGGAACTCTCGAAAATGGGGCCGCCGCTGAACAGCAGCACCGCGACGATCTCCTTGCGGCGTCGCCCGGACAGTTTCCGGGCCGCGGTTTCCGGCGCGGCAGTGGAGTCGTGGCTCATCCTGCTAAGCCCCCCTCGGTGGTCGCGGCTCCTCGGTTGTGTCGCTCCTGCACGTTTCCCCTCGGTCCTGCACGAGTCCCCCGCCGTAAGACAAGATCGAATCTACTGTGTCCCGTCACGCCAGGGTGACCAGTTCGGTACTCCGCAGAATGTCGACATGGCAACTTGGCGTGAAGCATTCGATCACGAAGCGTTGCACTCGTGGGCGCCGCAGGGAAGTGCGCCTCGTGGCAGTGGCCAATCCACATAGGGTGCGCGCGGCCTCCGTACCCCTTTAGGTGCAGGTCGAACGGGGGTTGGGGGGTCGTTCGAGCAAGGGATGCGCCACTGCCGGAAGTTGGCTGAAAAGAAGCGTAGGTGTACGCGCAAACCGGTCAGTCGACCGACTCGTTCCCCCCGGTGTGACGAGCGCCTCGGTGAACTCCCGTGCCGCTTCCGCCCCGTGGGGCGGCCCTCGGGCCCGCTCCGCTCCCGTGCCCCGTGCTCCCCGTGGCTCCCGTACTCCCCTTGCCGGTCCTCCCGTGCCGTCCGCGCTGCCGCGGGGCGCGTCCGCGCGGGCGCGACGTGCTCCGCTGTTCGTCGGCCAGGAGCGCCGCCCCCCGCTCGGACTGGCGCAGCAGGATCACACAGGCCCCCGTCACGGCCGCGAGACCCAGTGCCGTACCGGCCGCGCCGGCGAGCGAGCTGCCGTACCAGAGAAGGACCGTCGGGACCAGGACGCAGCTGAAGGCCGCCCAGCGGACCACGTCGCTCACCGCGTCCGGCGCGGGAGGAACCGGGGGGCGTGCACCGGAGCATGTTCCCGATCGCGATCCGGAGTGTGATCCGGATCGCGCTCCGGGGGGTGCCGCGGGCGAGGCGCAACGGGCGGGGCGGGCCGGTGGGGCGGAGGGTGCGAAGGGTGTGGAGGAGCGGGGGGCGGTGTCGGGTCCGGACACGTTCTGCTCCCTGGTGCTCCGGTGTTCTCCGCGCTCCGCACGGCAGGTGATCTCCATGGCGCGCCTTCTCCGCGGCGGCTGCGACCGGTTCAACGCGCGTTCGACCCGCCGGTCACTGCCCGGCCCGTGGGGGTGGGTGTCCGGAAGGGGGCCGCCCGGTCACATCCGCCGACGGAACTCCCCGTTCCCGGGAGCCGGTGCAAATTCACAGGGGGCCCTGCGCAAACCACCTGTACAGGGCAGCAACCATTGCGTTACGGGCACCCTCTCGTGCATGCTCCCTGGAATGCCGCGTAAGGCGCGCGGGATCTGGGCAGAGGAGGCGTGCCGCCGTACCCTTGGGGGTATGGGGTTGGGAAGATGTTTCCCAGACACAGCTCTGCCGTTCGTTGTCGTCCCCACCACGAGGATCCAAACGCCGAGACACCCATGGCCGGTCACGAATTCTTCGATCCCGCGGACCGCAAGCGCCCGCTCGCCGATCCCACGGCGGCCGAGCCCCTGGCGGCGGAAGAACTCCGCCACTCCTGCGATCCCGCCTTCAAGCACGGCGTCGTCGTCGGTTTCGACGGTTCGACGTCCAGCGAGCGTGCCCTCGCCTACGCGATCGGGATGGCGCACCGCTCGGGCTCCGGCCTGATCATCGTCCATGTGGCCAACCGGCTGCCCACCACGGTGTGGGCGGGCTGTGAGCCGCCTGTCTTCGTCGATGTCCCGGACCACCGCACCGAGGTGCTGGGTCTCGAACTCGCCTGCGCCGAATACCTCTCCGAGGTGCCCTGGATCCTGGTCGAGCGCGGCGGCGACATCTGCCACGAACTCGAGGAAGTGGGCCGGGAGTACGAGGCGGACGCGATAGTCGTGGGCTCCACGCACGGCATCGTCGGGCGCATCTTCGGCTCGGTGGCGGGACGGCTCGCCAAGCGCGCCAAGCGCCCTGTCATCGTCATTCCCTGACGCCCCGTCCCTTACGGGGCGGTCCGGCCGCCCCGCGCGCGACCGGCGGCGTTCTCTGTGCGGTGAGTGAACCTACCGGCGCGTAGAGGTGTTTGTGCCTTTGTGAAGGGCATATACGGGACGCCGGTCCTACGCGGCGACCGGTACGGCGCAGCACAACTGCACAGGCATGAAGGGAGCCCGCCGTGGACAACGACGTCTCTGCGGGAAGCACCACCACCATCGTAGGAAGACTCGCGCTCGGCGTGACCCTGCTGGCCTTCGGCCTCGGGTACACCGACCTGATCGACGGGGTGACGGCGGCCGACGCCGTGTCACTGGCCCACTACGTGGGCGGCGTCGCGCTGTTCGTCGCCGGTCTGCTCGCCTTCCGCGACCGTGACACGGCCGACGGCACGGCCTTCACGGGACTCGGCGCCCTCTGGTTCACCTGGGCCGTCTCGGCCGGCGGCCAGGTCTCCGACAACGCGGCGGGACTCTTCCTGCTGCTCTTCGCGCTCGTCGTGCTCTCGCTCGCCCTCGCGGGCGGGGACACCCTCGGCCAGGGCACCTACGGACTGTTCTTCGTCTCCCTGCTGCTTCTCGCCGTCGGCCGTTTCGCGGACAGCACCGGCCTGGGCAAGGCCGGCGGCTGGTTCGCCGTCGCGGCCGGCGCGGTCGCCTGGTACGCGGCCACCGCGGCTCTCGCCCACTGGCCCGCCGCGCTTCCGCGACGCGCCGCCGGCCGGGGGGTGACGGCCACCGGCTGACCTCGGCGCGGGCCGGGGTATTGGGCGGCTCCGGCCCCTCGAAGAACGATCCCCGTGCGCGGGTGGTGCGCACGGGGATCGTTCATGTCCGGCCGCCGGCAAGGGACTTGCGTGGCGACGAAGGGGCGGCGGACCGCCGCCCGGTGGTGACTACTCGACGGTGACCGACTTGGCGAGGTTGCGCGGCTTGTCGATGTCCCGGCCGAGCGCCAGCGCCGTGTGGTACGCGAGGAGCTGGAGCGGGATGCCCATCAGGATCGGGTCGAGCTCGTCCTCGTTCTTCGGGACGACGATCGTCTGGTCGGCCTTCTCCTGGTGCCGGTGCGCGACGGCGAGGATCTGGCCGCTGCGGGCCTTGATCTCCTCCAGGGCGGCGCGGTTCTTCTCCAGCAGGTCGTCGTCGGGGACGATCGCGACGGTGGGGAGCGCCGGCTCGATGAGCGCCAGCGGACCGTGCTTGAGCTCGGAGGCCGGGTACGCCTCGGCGTGGATGTACGAGACCTCCTTGAGCTTCAGCGAGGCCTCGCGGGCCACCGGGTAGCCCCGGACGCGGCCGATGAAGAGCATCGAGCGGGCCTCGGCGTACTCCGCGGCCAGCTTCTTGATCTCGTCCTCCTGCTCCAGGATCTCGGCGATCTGGGCGGGGAGCTTGCGCAGGCCCTCGATGATCCGCTTGCCGTCGCGGACCGACAGGTCACGGGTACGGCCGAGGTGCAGGGCGAGCAGCGCGAAGGCGACGGTGGTGTTGGTGAAGCACTTCGTCGAGACGACGCAGACCTCGGGGCCCGCGTGCACGTACATGCCGCCGTCCGCCTCGCGGGCGATCGCCGAACCGACGACGTTGACCACGCCGAGGACCCGCGCGCCCTTGCGCTTGAGCTCCTGCACGGCGGCCAGCACGTCGTAGGTCTCACCGGACTGGGAGACCGCGATGTACAGGGTGTCGGGGTCGACGACCGCGTTGCGGTAGCGGAACTCGGAGGCCGGCTCGGCGTCCGCGGGGATACGGGCCAGCTCCTCGATCATCTGGGCGCCGATCATGCCCGCGTGGTACGAGGTGCCGCAGCCCAGGATCTTCACGCGGCGCACGGCGCGCGCGTCGCGGGCGTCCAGGTTCAGGCCGCCGAGGTGGACCGTCGAGAACCGGTCGTCGATGCGGCCGCGCAGCACGCGGTCCACGGCCTCGACCTGCTCGTGGATCTCCTTGTGCATGTACGTGTCGTGGCCGCCCATGTCGTACGACGCGGCCTCCCACTCGACGGTGGTCGGCTCGGACGTCGTCCGGGTGCCCTCGGTGGTGTACGTCCGGAAGTCGTCGGCCTTGAGCGTGGCCATCTCGCCGTCGTCCAGCGTGACGATCTGGCGGGTGTGGGTGACCAGGGCGGCGATGTCCGAGGCGACGAACATCTCCTTCTCGCCGATGCCGAGCACGACGGGGGAACCGTTTCGCGCCACCACGATGCGGTCGGGGAAGTCGGCGTGCATCACGGCGATGCCGTAGGTGCCCTCGATGACCCGCAGTGCCTCGCGGACCTTGTCCTCCAGCTTCTCCTGCTGGGAGCGGGCGACGAGGTGGGTGAGGACCTCGGTGTCGGTCTCGGAGAGGAACTCGACGCCGTCGGCCTCGAGCTTCTTGCGCAGGTCGGAGGCGTTGTCGATGATGCCGTTGTGGACGACCGCGACCTTGTTGTCGCCGGACATGTGGGGGTGCGCGTTCACGTCGGAGGGGGCGCCGTGCGTGGCCCAGCGGGTGTGGGCGATACCCGTGGTGCCGGCGAAGCGCTTGGGGACCTTCGCCTCCAGGTCGCGGACCCGCCCCTTCGCCTTGACCATCTTCAGGCCGGCCGACTTCGGGGAGGTCACGACTATGCCCGCCGAGTCGTAGCCGCGGTACTCCAGGCGCTGAAGGCCTTCGAGGAGCAGCGGGGTCACATCACGCCTGCCGATGTATCCGACGATTCCGCACATACAGGTAGATTCCCTCAGCCATAGACGATGCGGCGGAGCTGCCTGAGCGTGAGCTCCGGCGGCGCGACCGCGCGATATTTCAGGTCCGCCTCGATCCGTTCGAAGATCGACTCGTTCACCAGGCCCTGGGCCTGGAGCTCGCGGTGGCGGCGGCGGACGAACTCCTGGGTCGTCTCGTCGAAATAGGCGAGAACGTCCTGGATCACCCGCAGCGCCTCACCCCGGTTCAGGGGGGTCGACCGCGTCAAATGATCAACGAGTTCGTCGTGCACCCGTTGATCCTGGGGTACCGGAAGACGATTCGCAAGAATCCTGCCCGATATCGGGCAAGTACTTGTTGAATCTCTCATGGTGTGCTGTTTGCAGGCTGTCCATATGACGTCTTGCGTCCCGTCGATTGCCCGGAGCAACTTCTGGAGCCATGGACACTCCACGCATGGGCGTACCCGAGCGGCTCGCCGAGAAGATGACCATGGCCGAGCAGCACGAGTACCTTCGCGCCAAGTTCTCGCGGCGCAACATGATCAGAGGCGGCGCCGTGACCATCGGCGCCGTCGCGGGCGGCGCCTTCGTGCCCGGCGTCGCACAGGCCGCCGCCCCGGCGCAGCGGACCTCCGCCCCGGCCTCGGCGGAGAAGGCCGACGGCGCGCTCGTCGCCCCCTTCGGCCGCCACCTCGCCTTCGGCAACGACCCGCGCACCGAGATGACCGTCTCCTGGCAGGTGCCGGCCGCGGTCGCCAAGCCCTACATCCGCATCGGCGCCCACCCCTGGGACCTCTCCCGCAAGATCGACGCCGAGGTCCGCACCCTGTACACCCCGGCCGGCGTGGGCGCGAGCGGCGACCACACCCAGTACTACCTGCACGCCAAGCTCACCCACCTGCGCCCCGGCAGGACCTACTACTACGGCGTCGGCCACGCGGGCTTCGACCCCGCCCGGCCGCACCTCCTCGGCACGCTCGGCACCTTCACCACCGCGCCCGACCGTGCCGAGCCCTTCACCTTCACCGCCTTCGGCGACGAGGGCGTCGGCTACCACGGCCTCGCCAACGACGCCCTGCTGCTCGCCCAGAACCCCGCCTTCCACCTGCACGCCGGCGACATCGCGTACGCGGACCCGGCGGGCCAGGGCAAGACCGCCGGCACCGGCTTCGACTCGCGCATCTGGGACCAGTTCCTCGCCCAGACCGAGACGGTCGCCAAGCAGGTCCCGTGGATGCCGGCGTACGGCAACCACGACATGGAGGCCTGGTACTCGCCCAACGGCTACGGAGGCGAGGAGGCCCGCTGGACGCTTCCGGACAACGGCCCCGACAAGGCCAACCTGCCCGGCGTCTACTCCTTCGTCCACGGCAACACGGCGATCATCTCGCTCGACGCCAACGACATCTCCTTCGAGATTCCGGCCAACCTCGGCATCTCCGGCGGTACTCAGACGACGTGGCTGGAGGCCCAGCTCAAGAAGTACCGCGCCGCGCGGGACATCGACTTCGTCGTGATCTTCTTCCACCACTGCGCGTACTGCACCTCCACGGCGCACGCCTCGGAGGGGGGCGTGCGACAGGAGTGGGTGCCGCTGTTCGAGAAGTACACCGTCGACCTGGTGATCAACGGCCACAACCACCAGTACGAGCGCACGGACGTCATCAAGGCGAACGCGGTCACCAAGAAGCTGCCGATCGGCGGCACGGCGTACACCGAGACCGAGGGTGTCGTGTACGTGACGGCGGGCGCGGCCGGCCGCAGCCTGTACGCCTTCACCGCCCCGGAGTCCTACGAGGGCAAGGAGAACGAGGTCGAGTCCGTCGCCTCCTTCATCAACCTCAAGGACGGCAAGCAGGCCGAGACGGTCGCCTGGTCGCGCGTGCGCTACCTCAACTACTCGTTCCTGCGCGTCGACGTCCAGCCGGCCCCGAAGGGACGCCTGGCCACCCTGAAGGTCCGCGGCATCGCCGAGACCGGTGCGGAGGTCGACCACTTCACGATCGCGCGCCGGGCCAGGTAGTCCCGGGCCCCTGCCCGCGCGCGCCGGGTACCGCCGGCCGCCAGGAACCAGGTACGCCCGGAAGGCGGGGCGTACCGCCTCCTGACCGGCGGCCGGCCCCCGCGCGGCGGTCCTCGCCCGCCTGTTCTACAGGCGCTTGAGGACCGCCTGCTTGGCCAGGGCGAACTCCTCGTCCGTCAGGACGCCCTCCTTGTGTAGCTCGCCCAGTTCGCGCAGCCTGCGCAGGAGGGCGTCGTGGTCGGCCTCGGGCCCCGCCTCCAGTGCCGCCACCCCGTCCGGCTCCTCGGCGGGACGGTCCTCCTCCACCGCCGCCGCCGGATGCGGCAGCCTCGCCTGCACGGCAGCCGCGACCAGCGCCATCAGGGGGTCCCGCTTGAAGCCCCACAGCTCCACGGAGTTGGGGTCGTACTTCGGCGGCGCCTTGGTGTCGGTGCCGCGCACGGTGAAGCGCAGACAGCCGTTCTCCAGTCCGGCCGCCGGCCGCCACTCGACGGCCGTGATGTCGCCGAGGGCGAGCGTGCGCGAGCCCGCCGCGGACTTCGCCTCCTCCGTCTTCCAGTTCCACTCCAGGCGTACGCGCTCGCCGTCGAAGCTCGCCGTACCGTCACCCGCGGACGCGGACAGCGGCACCGCCGGGCCGGGCACCAGATAGCCGTCGACCGGACCGGCCGGGACCTGGTCGAGGAGCAGCGCGCCCCGCACCTCGTCCACGAGGTACTCGGCGACCCCGAGACGGTCGGCCTCCACCGTGAGCTGGTACGGGTCGTTCGGCTCCGCGAGCTTGCCGCCGGTCGCCTGGAGCAGCGGGTCGGCGCCGTCGCGCAGCCGGAGCCTGAGCCGCCCGGCCTTCCTGCCCTGCTCCAGCGAGACACCCGCCAACGCCCCGAGCGGCACGGTGAGTTCACCCAGGGTCCGGCGCAGCAGGCTGACGTTCTTGTCCCGCCCCGGCGTCAGCCGCAGAGTGTCGCCGTCGAAGATCCACGTGCCGTCCCGCTGGATGATTTCCGCCATGCGGGGGATTGTTCCACCCCGTCTGCGGCAGAGTGGTCTCGACCAATCAGAGGTCTCGACCAGATCGAAGGGCACGGCGAGAGCGCGGCCGAGGACGGTCGAGATCTTCGCCGGGCACCGAAGGGAGCGCTTGTGAGACAGCACCACAGAACGCCCCGCCTTCTCGGTACGCTGCTGCTCGTGGCGACGGCCGGCTTCTCCCTCGTCGGCGCGGCACCGCACACCCCGGCCGCCGCCCCGCTGGGCCGCGTCGTCCCGGCCCCCGCCTCCGTCGAGCCGGGCGGAGCCCCCTACCGCATCACCGGTGACACCCGCATCCGCGTCGACGACTCGCGCGCGGCCCGCGCTGTCGGCGAGTACCTCGCCGGCATCCTGCGGCCCTCGACCGGCTACCGGCTGCCGGTCGGCTCGCACGGCGCGGGAGCGATCCGGCTCCGGCTCGGCGGCAAGGGGCTGGGCGACGAGGGCTACCGGCTCGACAGCGGCGCCTCGGGCGTCACCATCACGGCCGGCAGGCCCGCGGGCCTCTTCCACGGCGTCCAGACCCTGCGTCAGCTGCTGCCCGCCGCCGTCGAGAGGAAGTCCGTACAGCGAGGCCCCTGGCTGATCGCCGGCGGCACCATCAGGGACACCCCGCGCTACGCCTACCGCGGCGCCATGCTCGACGTCTCCCGGCACTTCTTCACCGTCGCCCAGGTCGAGCGCTACATCGACGAACTCGCGCTCTACAAGGTCAACAAGCTGCATCTGCACCTGAGCGACGACCAGGGCTGGCGCATCGCCGTCGACTCCTGGCCGAGGCTGGCGGCCCACGGCGGCTCGACCCAGGTCGGCGGAGGACAGGGCGGCTTCTACACCAAGGCGGACTACCGCGAGATCGTCCGGTACGCCGCCTCGCGCCATCTGGAGGTCGTCCCGGAGATCGACATGCCCGGGCACACCAACGCCGCCCTCGCCTCGTACGCCGAACTGAACTGCGACGGGGTCGCGCCGCCGCTCTACACCGGCACCGAGGTCGGCTTCAGCTCGCTGTGCGTGGGCAAGCCGCTGACGTACGCCTTCGTGGACGACGTGATCCGGGAGCTGGCCGCGCTCACCCCCGGCGGGTACCTCCACATCGGCGGCGACGAGGCGCACTCCACCAGCCACGCGGACTACGTGACCTTCATGGACAAGGTGCAGCCCCTGGTCGCCAGGTACGGCAAGAAGGTGATGGGCTGGCACCAGCTCACCGGCGCCACCCCGGCGGCGGGCGCCCTCGCGCAGTACTGGGGTCTCGACGACACCGGTGCCGAGGAGAAGGCGCAGGTCGCCGAGGCCGCGCGGAACGGGACCGGGCTCGTGCTGTCGCCCGCGGACCGGCTCTACCTCGACATGAAGTACACCGCCGACACCCCGCTCGGCCAGGACTGGGCCGGTCTGGTGGAGGTGCGGCGGGCCTACGACTGGGACCCGGGCAGCTACCTTCCCGGGGTGCCCGCCTCGGCCGTCAAGGGCGTCGAGGCGCCGCTGTGGACGGAGACGATCCAGAGCTCCGTGGACATCGACGTCATGGCCTTCCCGAGGCTGCCCGGGGCCGCCGAACTCGGCTGGTCCCCCGCCTCGACGCACGACTGGGACACCTACAAGGTGCGCCTCGCCGCCCAGGCGCCCCGCTGGGACGCCCTGGGCATCGGGTACTACCGCTCGCCCCAGGTCCCCTGGCCCGTGGGCTAGAGGGAATGCCGACGGGCGCCCCGGAGGACCGTCTCCGGGGCGCCCGCCCGTCTCAGGGGCTCCTGGGAAAGCACCAGGAGCCCGGTGCTCAGAACCCGGCGATCGGGTTCTTCAGGGTGCCGATGAGCTGGAGCGCGCCCGACGGGTCCGCCAGGTCGACCATCTGCCGGTTGTCGCGCAGCTGGAGCCGGTTGAGGCAGGACAGCGCGAACTCGGGCGCGAACAGGTCGTACTGCCGGAACTTGTCATCGAGTTCGGGCGTCGCCTCCTGGTAGGCGCGCACCGACTCGGCGACCGTCCGCCAGAAGTCCTCCTCGCCGAGGACGCCCTCGTCCGCCAACTGGGCCGCCAGGAAACGGAAGAAGCAGTCGAAGACGTCCGTGAAGATCGACAGCAGCTTCGTGTCCTCGGGGACATCGACCCGGATCCGCTCCACCGCGGGCGGCAGCACCGCCTGCGGGTCCATGACCGCGATCTCCTCGGCGATGTCCTTGTAGACCGCCCGCCGCACGGCGCCGTCCTTCAGGACGAGGATGACGTTCTCGCCGTGCGGCATGTAGACCAGGTCGTACGCGTAGAAGCTGTGCAGGAGCGGGGTGAGGTAGGCGCGCAGATAGCCGCGCAGCCACTCCACCGGCGTCAGGCCCGACCGTTCGATCAGCGCGGCCGCGAACGAGGCGCCCTCGTGGTCGACATGGACGAGGGACGCCATCGTCGCCAGGGACTCGCCCTCCTGGAGCGAGGGGACCGGGCTCTCGCGCCACAGCGCGGCGAGCATCTTGCGGTACGGGGAGTACCGGTCGGTGGCCGCCTCGTACTCCAGGTGCCGGTAGCCGACGGCCGCCCGCTCACGGATGATCGACAGACCCGTCGACTTCAGCACCGGGTCGTTCTCGACGAGCTGGGCCAGCCAGTCGTTGATGGCCGGGGTCGCCTCCATGTAGGCGGCGGACAGGCCCCGCATGAAGCCCATGTTCAGCACGCTCAGCGCCGTCTTCACATAGTGCTTCTCGGGGCTGGTCGTGTTGAAGAACGTCCGGATGGATTGCTGGGCCAGGTACTCGTCGTCGCCCTCGCCGAGACAGACCAGGCGCCGCTGGGCGACCTCGGCGGCGAACGTCACCGACAGTTTGTTCCACCACTGCCAGGGGTGGACGGGTATGAGGAGGTAGTCCTCGGGGTCGAGCCCGCGCTCGCGAAGGATCCCGTCGAACCGCTCGACCGTCTCCGCGCCCAGCTCGTCGCGCACGAAGGACTCGTACGTGATGCCGACGCCCGCGGTGAAGGCGGCCCGTGAGCGGTGCGCGGCCAGCCACACCAGCCGCACCGGGCTCGCGGTCTCGGGCGCGTAGGCGCGGTAGTCGTGCACACCGAAGCCCAGCCGCCCGTTGTTGGCGACGAAGCAGGGGTGCCCCTCGGTCATGCCGGTCTCGATGGCCTGGAAACCGGAGCCGGCCAGCTCGCGGACGGGGATCCGCGGCTTGGTGAGCTTGTAGCAGGTGCCCGCGAGGGTGGAGGAGATCTCCTCCAGGTAGACGGGCAGGATCTCGTCGCTCAGGCCGAGCGACTTCTTCAGCTCGACGAAGAAGTCGATCGCGGACAGCGGGAGTTCGCTGCCGTCCCGGTGCCGGGTGATCGACTCGGCGGCCACCTGCCAGTGGTCGAGGGACCACCTGGTCGCGGTGAACCGGTAGCTCGTCAGGCCGTCGTCGCCGCGGACCTCGTAGCGGCCGTCCGGCAGGGTCCGCGGGGCGATCAGCCGCTCGTGGGCGAACTCGGCGAGCGCCTTGCGGACGAGGAGGCGGTTGGCGAGGGCCCAGCGCTCGGGGGACAGGTGGGCGACACTCTCGGCGGGGGTCACGCGGCCACCGCCTTCGTGAACTGCTCCCGGGTGCAGAAGCTCAGCAGCGCCTTCTTCTCGGGCTTCTGGATCTCTTCTACGGGCACGAAGCCGACGGCCTCGTTGAGGGCGTGCACGGCCTTGTTGTTCACATCGGGCTCGACGACGACGCGCTCGGTCGCCGGGTCGGCGAAGAGGTGCTCCATCACCGTGGTGATCACGGCCCGGGTGAAGCCGTGCACGGGGGTGTCGCTCGGGGCGACCAGGAAGTGCATGCCGACATCGCCCGGCTCCGGCTCGTACAGGCCGACGAGTTCGACGTACCGGGGGTCGTAGCGCTCCATCAGGAAGACGGGCTCGCCGTCCAGGAGACCGAGGAAGGCGTCGTGGTGCTCGCTGGCCGCGACGGCCATGTACTCGCGCTCCACGTCGTGCAGTTTCGCCTCCTGCATCATCCAGAAGGCGGCCTTGGGGTGGGTCACCCACCGGTGCAGCACCGGCGCGTCCTCGACGGGGTCGAGGGGGCGGACGGTGAACGTGCCGAGCTCGGCTGCGGTGCTCATTGGAAACTCCTTGAGCGCATGTTCTCTACTGTGGAGGGGAGGGCGTGCGCGTTCATCAGTTCGGGTGTCAGATCGGGGAAAGCTGCGTCGTTGATTTCATCTGGAGGCTAGCTTTCGAAATGTGGGGGAACAACGAGTCAAGCGAGCGTTCAAGTACCGCTTCTATCCGACGCCGGACCAGGCGGAGCAGTTGGAGCAGACCTTCGGATGTGTGCGCAAGGTCTACAACATGGCGCTGGAGGCGCGCAGTCGTGCTTGGGCCGAGGAGCATCGCCAGGTCAGATATCCGGAGACTTCCGCGATGCTGACCGAATGGAAGAAGCGCGGCGAGTTCTCCTATCTTTGCGACGTGTCCTCGGTTCCGCTCCAGCAGGCTCTGCGCCACTTGCAGTCGGCCTTCGAGAGTTTCTTCGCCAAGCGTTCCGGCCACCCGCGTTTCAAGTCCAGGAAGCGCTCCCGAACGTCGGCGGAGTACACGCGTTCCGCCTTCAGATGGCGCAACGGCGAGCTGACCCTTGCGAAAATGGGAGCGTCGTTGGACATTCGCTGGTCGCGTCCGTTGCCCCTGGATGCCCAGCCGACCACCGTGACAGTGTCGCGTGACGCGGTTGGACGCTGGTTCGTCTGTGTCCTGGTCGAGGACCAGCCCCTGCGAAACCGGATCACCGATGCGGCTGTGGGGATCGACGTGGGACTCCACAGCCTCGTGGCCTTGTCCACCGGCGAAAAGGTGACCAATCCTAAGTTCGGGAGGAGTGACTCCGGTCGCCTGGCGCGGGCGCAGCGAGAGCTGGCTCGCAAGGAGAAGGGATCCAGGAACCAGGCCAAGGCCCGCCGGAAGGTGGCCTTGATTCATGTGCGAATCGCTGACCGGAGACGCGACTTCCTCCACAAACTTTCGACTCGACTCGTCCAGGAGAACCAACTGGTCGTGATCGAGGACCTGCCTGTACGGAATCTGATGGGTAACCGAGCGCTGGCCCGATCCATTGCCGATGCATCGTGGGCGGATTTGCGTGGCATGCTTGAATATAAGTGTGCTTGGTATGGGCGGGAACTTGTCGTCGTGGATCGCTTCTTTCCGTCCAGCAGAACGTGCTCGGCCTGTGGTCTCGTACGCGGTCCGGTGGCTTTGGATGTCCGCGAGTGGAGCTGCGACGGGTGTGGTATCCGTCATGACCGGGACCACAATGCCGCGCAGAATATTCTGGCCGCCGGGCAGGCGGTGTCGGCCTGTGGAGCCGGTGTAAGACCTCAACGGAATTCCTCCGGGCGGGCATTCGGCGACGAAGCAGGAAAGCCCATGGCGCGAGCTGCGGGAGTCCCCGTCCCACGGGACGGGGAAATGTCAAACGGCGAACTCCTGGAACGCGATGGTCTTCTCGACCGGGTAGTACTCGGTGCCGAGCAGCTCACGGATGATGGACGCGTTGCGGTACGGGCCCATGCCGAGGTCAGGCGAGGTGACCGAGTGGGTGTGGACGCCCGCGTTCTGCAGGAAGATCCCGCGCCCGGTGGTGTCGATGGCGTAGTTGCGGGCCACGTCGAAGTTGCCCTGGGTGTCGTAGCGGAGCCGGTCGCGGACCGGTGCGAGGAACGCGGGCTCGGCGTAGCGGTAGCCGGTGGCCAGCACCAGGCCCGCCGAGCTCAGCTCGTAGTCCTTGCCCTGTTCCTGCTGGCGGAACCCGAGGGTGTACGTGCCCTGGTCGTACCGTGCGCTCTCCAGCGAGGAGTTGGTGAGTAGCCGGACGGGAACCGGGCCGCCGAGGTTCTTCTGGTAGAGCAGGTCGAAGATCTCGTTGATCAGCTCGCCGTCGATGCCCTTGAACAGGCCCTTCTGCTCCGACTGCAGGCGGTAGCGGGTCGCCTCGGGCAGCGCGTGGAAGTAGTCGATGTACTCCGGGGAGGTCATCTCCAGGGTGAGCTTGGTGTATTCGAGGGGGAAGAAGCGCGGAGAGCGGGTCACCCAGTTCAGCCGGTAGCCGTGGACGTCGATCTCGCTGAGCAGGTCGTAGAAGATCTCGGCGGCGGACTGGCCGCTGCCGATCAGGGTGATCGAGTCCTTGGACTGGAGCTCTTGCTTGTGCTGCGTGTAGGTGGAGTTGTGGATGAAGTCGCCGCCGAGGTCCGCGCAGGAGTCCGGGACATGGGGAGAGGTGCCGGTGCCGAGGACCAGGTGCCGGGCGCGGAACAGCTCACCGGCCTCGGTCCGCACGGTGTACACCTCGTCCTCGTACGTCACCTCCGCGACCGTCGTGGAGAAGCGGACGCTGCTCAGCTTGTCCGCGGCCCAGCGGCAGTAGTCGTCGTACTCGACCCGCAGCGGGTAGAAGTTCTCGCGGATGTAGAACGCGTACAGACGGCCCGATTCCTTCAGGTAGTTGAGGAAGGAGTACGGGGAGGTCGGGTCGGCGAGGGTGACGAGGTCCGACATGAACGGGGTCTGCAGGTGCGCGCCCTCCAGGAACATGCCCGAGTGCCACTCGAAGTGGGGCTTCGACTCCAGGAAGACGCCGCTGAGTTCGGCGATCGGCTCGGTGAGGCAGGCGAGCCCGAGGTTGAAGGGCCCGAGCCCGATGCCCACAAAGTCGTAGGTCGTGTTCGTGGATTCAGCAAGCGCGGTCAAGGGACTCTCCCAGGTACTGCTCGGCGTGGCCGGCGATCAGATCGAGAACGGCGGCGATGTCGTCCGTCGTGGTCTCGGGGTTGAGCAACGTGAACTTCAGGTAGTGGCGTCCGCCGACCTTGGTGCCCGCGACGACGGCGTCACCGGAGGCGAACAGGGCCTTGCGGGCATAGAGGTTGGCGCGGTCGATCTCGGCCGGGTCGGTGACGGCGGCCGGGATGTACCGGTAGACGAGGGTGGAGAGCGACGGCTGCACGACGACGTCGAAGCGCGGGTCGGCGGCGAGCAGTTTCCAGCCCTCCGCGGCCAGGTCGCAGACCTCGTCGAAGAGTTCGCCGATGCCGTCGGCGCCCATGACGCGCAGCGTCATCCACAGCTTCAGCGCGTCGAAGCGGCGGGTGGTCTGGAGGGACTTGTCGACCTGGTTGGGGATGCGCTCCTGGACCATGCGGCGCGGGTTGAGGTACTCCGCGTGGTAGGTCGCGTGGCGCAGGGTCGTGGCGTCGCGGACCAGTACGGCCGAGGAACTCACGGGCTGGAAGAAGGACTTGTGGTAGTCGACGGTGACCGAGTCGGCCCGTTCGATGCCGTCGATACGGTCCCGGTTCTTCAGCGAGGTGAGCAGTCCGCAGCCGTAGGCCGCGTCCACGTGCATCCAGGCGCCGAACTGGGAGCACAGCTCCGCGATTTCGGGCAGCGGGTCGATGGAGCCGAAGTCGGTGGTGCCCGCGGTGGCGACGACGGCCATGGGGACGAGGCCGTCCTGCCGGCAGCGCTCCAGCTCGTGGGCGAGGGCGACGGTCTGCATGCGCTTGTCGTGGTCGACGGGGATCGAGACGACGGCGTCGGGGGCGAGACCGAGGAGTTTGGCCGATTTCTTCACGCTGAAGTGGCCGGCCTCGGAGGCGAAGATCCGCAGTCTGCCGAGGTCGGCCCTCGTTCCCTCGCCCTCCCAGCCCTCCCCGCCGGGCTTGGCCTCCTCGCGGGCCAGCAGCAGGGCCTGGAGGTTGGACTGGCTGCCGCCGCTGGTGAACACACCGTCGGCGGCCGGTCCGAGGCCGATCCGCTCGTTGGTCCAGTCGATGAGCTTGCGCTCGATGAGGGTGCCGCCGGCCGACTGGTCCCAGGTGTCCAGGGAGGAGTTGACGGCGGACAGGACGGCCTCGCCGAGCACGGCCGGGATGACGACCGGGCAGTTGAGGTGGGCGAGGTAGCGGGGGTGGTGGAAGTAGATCGCGTCCTGGAGGTAGACCTCTTCCAGCTCGTCGAGGACGGCCGTGGTGTCGTGCAGGGGCTTGTCGAGGTCGATCCGCTCGATGCGGGGAGCGAGGTCGTCGACCGTGACACCCGTGAACGGGCGGTCGGTGGTGGCGAGTCTGGCCGCCACCCGCTCGACCCCTTCGGTCACGGATCGGCGGTACCGGTCCGCGGTGGTGTCGTTGAGCAGGTGCGAGCGCATGTGGGGGTCCTCCGTGCGGGGGAGAGTCCGAGCGGGACAGGAGAAAGGGCGGAGTCGCGACGTTCAACTAAGGTTAGCCTAACCTAAATTAATCGTGCGACCCCGCCCCACCTGGTCTTTCGTGACGCGCGCCTCCGTCCGGACCGAGGGAGGCGCCTGGGCGGGCGTCCGCGGACTACTCGCCCAGATCCCGCAGTTGCTCCTCGCTCAGCCCCTGCCGCCAGTAGCCCACGAAGGTGACCCGCCTGCGGTCGATGCCGCGCTCGCGCACGAGATGGCGGCGCAGCTCCTTCACGCGGCCGGACTCGCCCGCGATCCAGGCGTACGGGGCCCGGGCCGGCGGGAGTCGGGCGTTCCGCAGGGCGTCGAGTGCCAACGGGGAGCTCCCGGAGGTGAGTTCGTCCCGTACGAGCCAGGTGATCTCGGCGTCGGCCGAGGTCGCCAGATCCTGGATGTCGGCGGCGTGGTGGACCTCCAGCCAGGCGCGGACACGCAGCCCCGCCGGCAGCGATTCGAGGATGGCCGAGGTGGCGGGAAGGGCCGTCTCGTCGCCCCACAGGACCACGAGGTCCGTGTCCGCGGGCGGCCTGAAGCGGATGGCCCGGTTGTCCGCCATGGCGGGCCCGAGCAGGACGACACGGTCACCGGCCCGCGCGCCGGACGCCCAGCGCGCGGCGGGCCCGGCGGGGACGGCCGCACCCGACTCCAGGCCGTGCAGCGCGAAGTCGATGTCGATCTCGTCGGGATCGCGGCGCAGTTCGCGCAGGGTGTACGAGCGCATCACCGCCCGCACGTCGTCGGGCAGTTCGCGCCAGGCCTGCCACCAGCCTCCCCCACTCTCGACTTCGCTCGAGCGGGGGGACCCCCATCCCAGCTCGATGGGTACGGCCGGCTCGTCCTGACCGGGGTGCGGGAGGAACAGCGACAGGGATTGGTCCCGCCCGTCGGAGTGGAAGTCCACCAGGTCGGGTCCGCCGAAGGTCACCCGGAGCAGAGACGGGCCGAGCCGCCTCGTCCGTACGACCCGGAGGCTGAAGAAACGGAACGGGGCGGCTACGGCCGTCGTCATGCGCACTCCTGAGTGATCGTCAGGTGGTCACCGCGGAGGGTGTCAGGCGACCTTCTTGGCGTTCTCGATGGCTTCGGCGAGGCGCTCGATGATCGGGGTGCACTTGTCGTACGACAGGATCGCCTCGGGCGTGCGGGCGATGACCTGGCCGGCCTTGACGGCGGGCAGCTTCTTCCAGGTGGCCTCGGTGATGTCGGCCGGCTGGATGGTCGCGCTGCGGTCGTCCATGATGATGATGTCGGCCGGGTACTTGTCGACGTTCTCCCAGCTCAGGTTCTCGAACCAGCCGCCACTGGCCTTCAGGGCCTTGGCGGAGGGCTCGACGATGTTCACGCCGAGCGCCTTGAAGTACTCCAGGTCGATGGAGAGGTTGGAGCCGGAGACGTAGAAGATCGTGTCGGAGGCCGAACCGGCGAGGACCTTGATCTCCGGACGGGCCTTCGCCGCGGCGCGCAGCCGTTCGGCGGCGGCCTCGAACTTCTTCTTCGCCTCGACGATCTTGGCGGCCTTCACGTCGGCGCCGAGGGACTCGGCCAGCGCGAACATGCGCTCCAGGGACTGCGGCATCTGACGGTCGTAGACGGAGATGCCGACGCTCGGAGCCAGCTTGAGGATCTTGTCCTTGGACTCCTCGGGGACGTACCAGAGGGAGCCCGTGGCGTCGAACATCGTGGAGATCAGCACGTCGGGGGCGAGGGCCGCGTACTTCTCGATGCTGAACTGGCCCCACTTGTTGCCGAGGACCGTCAGCTTGCTGACGTCCATGTCGCCGGCCTGGACATCGGCCTTGCCGTCCTTGGTCGTCGTCGGGCCGAAGACGCCCTTGACCTCGATGCCGTAGTCGAACAGGGCGGCGGCGACACCGGTGAAGGCGACGATGTTCGCCGGGGTCTTGTCCAGCTTCACGGTCGTGCCGCGGTCGTCCTTGAACGTCCACGGGCCGGACTTCGCGGCGGCCTTCGTCGCGTCCGAGCCACCGTTTTTCGAAGCGTCGTCGTCGCCACAGGCGGCGAGGACGGCACCGAGGCCGAGGGCGCCGCCGGCGGCGAGGACGCCGCGACGGGAGAGGCGGGTGGCACGGGCGTTGGGCATGAGTGTGGCTGCTTTCGACACGGGGCGGGAGCGCCCGCCGGACTCGTTCGAAGGTAGGTTAGCCTAACCTCAGTGCTTGTCCAGTGGGCGGGGTGCGTCGCGGTCGAGCCGGCGCCCCGCCGGTGCGGTGCGGCCGACGATGCGACGGACGCGCCCGCCGGGTCCCGCCGCTGACGCGACGACACATCGTGGCTCCCGGTCCGGCGCCGGGAGTCGCGACGCCTCAACTCACCTGCCGATCCTCGCCGAGGCGGTCGCCTGCGGCGAGGGTGCCGTCGAGCAGGACGAAGTCCGGGTCGGCTTCGCGCAGGACTTTGAGCAGGCCACCTGCCCGCACGGCGAGCAGGTCGACCACGGTGCGGGTGTAGGCGTGGGCGGTGCCCACCGAGATGCTCCTGCTACCAGGCGCTGACAACCCCTGGCCGCCTCAACCGGCTTCGGTGGCACAGGGGTTCAGCTGGTCAAGTCCAACGCATGCAGCCTCGGCCACAGCGACAGCAAGCCTGCCTATGTGACAACTGGCGTGCATCGGCGCAGTCGTCACTCGATCAGTGGTCAGTCTGAAAAAGTTCACTGTGCGGCCGCAGGTGAACCTGCCGAACCCGCGACGGACAGCAAGCACAAGTCCGTTGTCCATAAGGCGATTATGCGAAAATCTGGCACCGTCAGCGCGTAGAGCGATACCGTCGCCGAGGAATGTCACCAATGCGTCCGAGGTTTGAAATCCATGCCGGGTCCCCTTCCGCAGCTCAGATTGTCCCTCTCTTCCGACGAGCACAGTGAGGACTGGCTTTTCGACCAGACCCGCACTCTGCTGAATGACTTGCGTGAGCTCGATGTGGAGTCCGTCGAGCGGCCTGCGGTACTCACCACGTACCAGGCTGCGGGTTCCGTCGCGAAGTCGGGCGCGGATCTGCTCGCCACTGCCGCGCTCGTGGTCACCATGACCGCGGAAGATCCCGGCCTGCTCTCCGGGATAGTGCAATTACTGTCCGATACGGTTCGCCGTCATCGGCCCCTCGAAATCACCGTTGACGGGCTTTTTTCGATCCGCGCTGACAACCTCGACCGCAAAAACACCACAGCGCTCGTCCAGGCCCTCGTCCACTACCTCGAGAACAGCACCGGGCGCGATGGCGAATGACCGAATCACCGCACGGCCCCATTCATCGGCATTGCTGGTCGGTTGCGGAACCGTCGAAGACCCGAGCGTGCACAATCTCGCGGCCCCCTCCAATGACGTGAAGAGCCTCGCGGAAGTCCTGATCGCCAACGACTACACAGTCAAATCCCTGATCGACTGCACCACGCAAGAAGCGCGCAAAGCGGTTCTCGATCTGCTCTCTCACGCCCGAGCACGCGACACCTGCCTGCTCTACCTGTCCTGTCACGGGCAGCTCGACGACAGCGGCGACCAGCTGTATTTCGTCCTGCACGACACCTGGTCCGCCCATCTCGGGGCGACGGGGCTGTCCGCAAGCTGGCTGCGCGAGCAGATCGCGTCCTCGGGCGCCGGTGCGGTGATCGTCGTCCTTGACAGCTGTTGCAGCGGTGCCTTCGTCAAGCCGTTGACCATCAAGGGAAAGCCCGGCAAGCACCTCCACGAATCCGACATCGACACGATGCTGGAGCACCACATGCGCGGGCTCGTGGAGGACCCCCCGGACGGAGGGCGTCCGAATACCCCCGCCGCACGGCTGCAACGCCCCGCCACCGTACGGGCCGCGCTCACCTCCAGCAGCCCCACCGAAGCCAGCTACACAAGCCCCAAGACTCGGCTCTCGTACTTCACGGAGACCGTCATTGACGGCCTCCGCGGCGCGGCAGCCCTGGAGGGGCAAGACGCGATCACAGTCACACAGCTCCAGGACTATGTGACCCGGGAACTCCCCCAGCGCCATCCGACACAGACCCCCCGCGTGTACTTCAACGGCACGGGCGTGACCATCGCTCGAAAGTCGGCCTGGCTGGCGTCGTCATCGTCGCGCGACGACAACCCCGATCTCGGCGGAATCCGAAAGGGTCCCAAGGCGAGACACCGGAAGGCTGTCCTGACCGCCTTGTCGTTGGCCGTGTCGCTGGCAGTTGTGGCGGCGCTGCTGCGGTGGCTTCTTCCCGGCCACCCGTTCGTCGGCGACCCCCCACACTCGACGGCCTCCCACACCGGCGTGCCGGTGGGTTCCTACCCGCTGGACACGTGTACCGGACCGACCGAACAGCTGAACCTGGCGGTCTCCCCCGACTTCTCCCAGCAGATGCGCCTTGCTGCAGAGGCTTACGGAGCGCACGCCGACCGAAGCCAGGGAACCTGCGTCGAGGTCGTCGTGCAGGACAAGAACTCCGGCGAGGCGACGCGCGCCCTGGCGCGCGGCTGGAAGGCGAGCGACGGAGCGATACCGGACGTCTGGTCGCCGGCCGCATCGGTATGGCTGCCGCTGGCCCGCGCGCAGGCGACGGAAACCGCCAAGGAGCGGCTTCCCTCGGCAGCGCCGCAGTCGATCGTGACCAGCCCGCTCACCATCGCCATGCCCGAGCCGATGGCGAGGGAACTGGGCTGGCCGAAGAAGAAGATCAACTGGAACGACCTGGCCGACTGGGCCGCTCACGCCCAGAACTTCTGGGCGAACCACCATCACCCCGAGTGGGGCGACTTCAAGCTCGGCAAGACCAATCCCGCATGGTCGACCTCCGGACTGCACGCCACCCTCGCGGCGTTCTTCGCGGACACCGGCACCAGCGCCCAACTCACTCCCGAGACCGTCGCCGACCGGAACCACCAAGGCATCGAACGCAACATCGAAAAGGCGGTGGTGCACTACGGCGACACCACCCTGGCCTTCCTGGCCAACCTCCGCCGTGCCGACACCGCCGGCGAGGCCCTGTCCTACATCTCCGCCGTCACCGTCGAGGAACAGGCCGTCGTCGCCTACAACGACGGGTATCCCTGCGGTGCGCTGCGCAGCGACACGCCCGACTGCGGCAAGACCACTCGGCCCCACACACAGTTGGTGTCGTTCTATCCCGAGGACGGGATCCTGTACTCCGACCACCCCTACATCAAGCTCGGCGGCATGAACGCGGCAAAGCAGTCCGTCGCCGACGACTTCCTGGCCTACCTGCACAGCTCGAACGTGCAGCGAGGATTCGCCGAGGTCGGCTACCGCGACTGGCACGGCCGATCCGACCCACAGAACGGTCTGGTCACACAGGACAACGGCGCCCTGCCCGACAAGAAGCTGCACCGTATGCAACTGCCGACGGATGCCACCCTCGCCAAGCTCCTGGAGGTGTGGCCCGGCCTCCGCAGGCGCGCGAACGTGATGCTGGTGATCGACACCTCCTCCGCCATGGGTGCCCCCGCGTACGGCAAGAGCGGACCCAGCAGAATGCAGTCGCTCCAGCAGGCCGAGGATCGGCTGTTCGCGACAACGGGCTTCGGCGGCAAGGACCGCGTGGGCATGTGGCGACTCGCCGACCCCACTCCCCTGGTCTCCCTCGGCCCGATGGACGAGAGCCTGACCGGCAGCAGCCGTCGCGACGTCCTCGGCCGTACCCTCGGTGTCCTCCGCCCCAACGGTGATACCGGCCCCCTGCTGTTCGACACCGTCGACAACGCCGTCCGTAGCCTGCGCACTCGCAATGACCCCGAGGCCATCAACGCCGTCGTCGTCCTGGCCGACGGCAGCAAGGATCTCCAAGGGGGAGCCGTCGAACAGCAACTGCTCCACAGCCTGTCCGATCCCGAGCAGCCGCGCATCCGCGTGTTCACCGTCGCCTACGGCAGCCCGGAGAAGGGCAACACAGCCCTGAAGAAGATCGCCGAGACCAGCGGCGGCCGAGCCTACCGAGCCGACGATCCCCGGAACTCCAAGAACTCCAACACCACCCTCAGTACCGTGCTCACAAACGTGATCTCCAACTTCTGAGCACGGTCACCGACAACACCAGGCCGTTGCCCGCCGCTGCCATTACCAACACGGACTGCACACCATCGAGAGGCGGTTCCAGGAGGACCGCCCCTGGCCTATTGAGGGGCGGTAGCCGTCTTGAGGGTCCGTATCAGTGACTTGAGGGCGGCGGGTACGGTCGTGAGGACGGTTTCCGGTTCGTCGCTCTCTCGGAGGTGGACCGTTCCGGTGGGAGTCGCGGCGACGTAGACGCAGTTCGAGCTGTCGCCGCTATAGGTGGACTTCTGCCAGTGGGTGGTGTGCACGGTCGCTCTCTTTCAGCTGTCCCGGATGAGGCGGTGGATGAAGTCGCGTGACTCGGCGGGGCGGAGCGCGCAGGACTCCATGTGATCCAGCACGGCACGGTACTTACTCAACTGTGCCTCCGCGTCCAGGAATCCGCAGCCGCCGTGGTGCGTGTCCAACTGGATGGTGTCGAGCTGGGAAACGGACCCCTCGACGTAGTCGAAGGACTGGCCGGTGCTCGGGAAGTAGTCCGTACCGAAGGGGATCACTCTGACGCCGACATGGGTGAGTTCACCCATGTCGAGCAGGTGCTTGAGCTGTCCACGGGCGATGACGGGGCCGCCGAAACCCATGCGGAGGGCCGACTCGTGGATGATCGCCGAATACGGGGGTGGGCTCTCGCGGTGCAGGATGCCCTGACGCTTGATGCGGTGGGTCAGTCGGTGCTCGATCTCGTACTGCCGCATGGGCGGGACCACGGACCGGAACAGGGCGCGGGCGTGATCAGTGGTCTGCAGGAGCGCCGGGATGTGGATCACGAGCGCCACGCGCAACCTCGTTGCGTGGTGCTCCAGTTCGGCAAGGTCGACCAATGCGGCGGGCAGGTGCTCCCGGTACGCCTCCCACCAGCCCCGCGTTCGCCGCCCCGTCATCGCGGCCAAGGCGTCGACAAGCCGTTCGTCCGAGCAGTCGTACGCGCGTGCCATGGAGCGGACGCGGTCGGCGCTGATGGGGGTACGTCCGGTCTCGATCATGCTGACGCGAGCCTGGTTGACGCCGAGCAGTTCGGCTGCCCCGGTTGCGGTGAGCCCGGCCCGTTCGCGGAGCTTGCGCAGTTCCGCGCCGAATCTCCGCTGCCGCAGGGTGGGGCTGCTGGTGGGCGGCAAAGCCTCTCCTTCCCGGCCGCGACGCGGCGTCCCTCTCCCTCACACGAGTGAAGGTTGGACTCTTCGTGCAGGAATGGTTAGAGGTATCTAACCGTCTGCTCTACGGTAGTCGCGTACCGCCCAACTGCCCGCGCTCCTAAGCCGGAAGCGCACCAACCCAGGCATTGCCGCCGCAGGGCGCCGACGTTGAGTGAGTCCAAGCCCCTTCCCTCCCGGAGGTGTTCATGGTCACCGTATCCCCGCCCGATACCTGGGTGTACGCCCTTCGACTGCCCCCTGACCCCCGCGCAGCACGTGTCGCACGTATGACCGTGCGGGCCGCACTCGGCGGGCATGGCCTGCACGAAGTCCTCGACGTGGTCGAGTTGTTGACGTCCGAGTTGGTCACCAACGCGTACCGGCACACGCAAGGGCCCGCCTCTCTGCGGCTGACCGCGTTGGGAGACGGGCGGTTACGGGTGGGAGTGTGGGACAGCAGCCCGTACATCCCCGCGCCCTTCGACCAGTCGCCCGGCAGTCGGGTCGCCCCCGTCCCGGTGGACGCCGGCGGAGGGCGCGGGCTGCTCCTCGTACAGGAGTACGCGGATTCGTGGGGCGGCTGGCCGCTCGGTGACGGCCTCCTGGGGCGGGGTGCAGGGAAGCTGCTGTGGTTCGAGGTGGGCGGTGAAGGGGCGGCGGCTCGCCGAGCTTTCGCCGTATGAACGCCCCGTCGCCGCACGAACGTTTCGCCGGACAGCCCCCTGGCCGGCGCGGAAGGGTCCGAGTCAGGGGACGTTCACGGGGCCTCGGTGCAGGCCGGCGCTCAGCCGGTCAGCCCCAGCTCCCGGGCGATCAGCATCCGCTGGACCTCGCTCGTGCCCTCGCCGATCTCCAGGATCTTGGAGTCGCGCCACATGCGGGCGACCGGGTACTCGTTCATGAAGCCGTAGCCGCCGTGGACCTGGGTGGCCTCACGGGCGTTGTCGACGGCGATCGTGGAGGAGTACAGCTTGGCGATCGCCGCCTCCTTCTTGAAGGGCTCGCCCGCCACGAGACGGGACGCGGCGTCGCGCCAGCCCACTCGGGCCATGTGGGCCTTCATCTCCATGTCGGCGATCTTGAACTGGATCGCCTGGTTGGCGCCGATCGGGCGGCCGAACGCGTGCCGCTCCTTGGCGTACTTGACCGACTCGTCGACACAGCCCTGCGCGAGACCCGTGGCCAGCGCGGCGATGGCGATGCGGCCCTCGTCCAGGATGCGCAGGAACTGCGCGTAGCCGCGGCCCTCCTCGCCGAGCAGGTTGGCCGCCGGGACGCGCACGTCCGCGAAGGACAGCTCACGGGTGTCGGAGGCGTTCCAGCCGACCTTCGAGTACGGGGCCGCGACCGTGAAGCCCGGGGTGCCGGAGGGGACGATGATGGCCGAGATCAGCGGCCTGCCGTCGGGCTTGCGGCCGGTGACCGCGGTGACCGTCACCAGGCCCGTGATGTCCGTGCCGGAGTTGGTGATGAAGCACTTGCTGCCGTTGATGACCCACTCGTTCGTCTCGGGGTCGAGGCGCGCCGTCGTACGGGTCGCGCCCGCGTCCGAGCCGCCGTCCGGCTCGGTCAGGCCGAAGGCGCCCAGGATCTCCCCGGAGCAGAGACGCGGGAGCCACTCGGCCTTCTGGGCGTCCGTGCCGAACAGGTGGATCGGCATGGCGCCCAGCGAGACGCCCGCCTCCAGGGTGATGGCCACGGAGGAGTCGACCCGGGCCAGTTCCTCCAGGGCGATGCCGAGCGCGAGGTAGTCGCCGCCCATGCCGCCGTACTCCTCGGAGAACGGCAGCCCGAACAGGCCCATGCGGCCCATCTCCCGCACGATCTCGTACGGGAACTCGTGCCGCTCGTAGAAGTCGCCGATCTTCGGCGCCACGACGTCGTGGGCGAACTCCTCGACCGTGCGGCGGAGTTCTTCGAGCTCGGGGGAGAGGCGGTGGTCCAGAGACATGCGGATCACTCCTGGTGGGACTGAGTCGTTTTACCGAGTGCTTTGACGGTGCGGGACGGGCTGGGTCGGCCCAGTTGTCCGGCCATCCACACGCTTGTGGCGGTGAGGCGGCCGAGGTCGACCCCGGTGTCGATACCGAGGCCTTGGAGCATCCATACGAGGTCTTCCGTCGCGAGGTTGCCCGTCGCGGACTTCGCGTACGGGCAGCCGCCGAGGCCGCCCGCGGAGGCGTCGACGGTGGCGACGCCGTGCTGGAGAGCGGCCAGGGTGTTGGAGAGCGCCTGGCCGTAGGTGTCGTGGAAGTGCACGCCGAGCGCGCTGGTGGGCACGCCCTCCTCGTTCAGCTCGGCGAGCAGGGCCTGCACATGGCCCGGTGTCGCCACGCCGATCGTGTCGCCGAGGCTCAGCTCGTCACAGCCCATGTCCCGCAGCGCCCTGCAGACGCGGACGACCTGATGGACCGGGACGGGTCCCTCCCACGGGTCGCCGAAGCACATCGAGACATAGCCGCGGACGGAGAGCCGCGCCTCCTTGGCGCGGTTCACCACCGGCTCGAACATGGCGAGCGACTCGTCGACCGTCCGGTTGAGATTGGCCTTCGCGAAGGACTCCGTCGCGCTGGCGAAGACCGCCACGTGCCGGGCGCCGAGCGCCAGCGCCCGCTCCAGCCCGCGTTCGTTCGGCACCAGCACCGGAAGCGCCACCGGCAGGCCGGCGACCTGAGGGAACAGCTGTTCCGCGTCGGCCAGTTGGGGAACCCACCTGGGGTGGACGAAGCTGGTCGCCTCGATCGTGGTCAGCCCCGAGTCCGCGAGGCGCCGGATGAACTCCGCCTTCACCTCGGTGGGCACGGTGGCCTTCTCGTTCTGGAGCCCGTCGCGCGCGCCGACCTCGTAGATCCGGACCCGCGCGGGCAGGTCCTGCGCCGGTACGGCCATCGGCAGGCCCAGTTCGGAAGTGCTCATGCCGTCTCCGCCTCCTCCACGGGGGTGATGACCGCCAGGATCTGGTCCATGGCGACGGTCGTGCCCGGTGTGACGTCCAGCTCGCTGACGGTCCCGGCGTGCGGCGCGGAGATGACGTGCTCCATCTTCATCGCCTCGACCACGAGCAGGCTCTGTCCGGCGGTCACCTCGTCGCCGACGGCGACCTTCACGACGGTCACCGTGCCGGGCATGGGCGCGGTCAGCGAGTCGGCACCGGCGTGCGCGGCTCCGGTGAGCGACGCGGCCACCGGGTCGTGGTCGCGCACGTGCCAGGCGTCGCCGTCGCGGCCGATCCAGTCGGCGGCGCGGTGGAAGGTGTGCCGCACCCCGTCGAGCGTCACCGCGACCCGGTCGGCGGTGACCGTGTGGGTGCCGCGCGGGGTGTGCTCCACGGGGTCGAGCACCCGCAGGGAGAAGCTCACCGGCTTCGGGGTGCCGCCGAGCCGCCATCCGCTCGGCACCGAGAACGGGTCTCTCCAGCCCTCGCCCGCCGGGGCCAGGGCGGCGAGCCGGACGGCCGCCGCCGCCTCGTACACCTCCTCGGGCACGCCGTCCGGGACCAGGCCGTCCGCCTCCCGCTCGACCAGACCGGTGTCCAGGTCGCCGGCCACCACGTCCGGGTGGGCCAGCAGACGGCGCAGGAAGCCCGCGTTCGTCTGGACGCCGAGGGTGACCGTGTCGGCGAGGGCGGCCCGGAGCCGGCGCAGCGCCGTCGGGCGGTCGGGGCCGTACGCGATGACCTTGGACAGCATCGGGTCGTAGAGGCTGCCGACCTCGGTGCCCTGCGAGAGGCCCGAGTCGGTGCGCACCCCGTCGCCCTGTGGCTCGTGCAGCGCGAGCACGGTGCCCCCGGAGGGGAGGAAGCCGCGCGCCGGGTCCTCGGCGCAGATCCGGGCCTCCACCGCGTGCCCGGTGAGGCTGATGTCCTCCTGCGCGTAGGGCAGGTGCTCGCCGGCGGCGACCCGGAGCTGCCACTCGACGAGGTCGAGGCCGGTGACCAGCTCGGTGACCGGGTGCTCCACCTGGAGGCGGGTGTTCATCTCCATGAAGTAGTACGAGGACGGGTCGCCGCCGGGGACGATGAACTCCACCGTGCCCGCGCCCCGGTAGCCGCAGGAGCGGGCCGCCTGGACGGCCGCCTCTCCCATCGCGGCCCGGGTGTCGTCGTCGAGGAGCACACTGGGCGCCTCCTCGATGATCTTCTGGTGGCGGCGCTGGAGGGAGCACTCGCGCTCGCCCAGGTGCACGACGTTGCCGTGCCCGTCCGCCAGGACCTGGATCTCGATGTGCCGGGGCCGGTCGACCCAGCGCTCGACGAGAAGCGTGTCGTCGCCGAAGGAGGCCCGCGCCTCGCGCCGGGCGGCGGCGATCTCGTCGGCCAGGACCCCGATGTCCCGCACCAGGCGCATGCCCTTGCCGCCACCGCCCGCGCTCGGCTTCAGGAGCACCGGGACGCCGATCTCGCGGGCGGCCGCGATCAGCTCCGCGTCCGTCAGACCGCTGCCCGAGGATCCGGGCACGACCGGGACCCCGGCCGCCTTCACCGTCTCCTTGGCGCGGATCTTGTCGCCCATCAGGGAGATCGCCTCGGCGGACGGGCCGATGAAGACCAGTCCGGCCTCCGCGCAGGCCCGCGCGAAGGCGGCGTTCTCGGCGAGGAAGCCGTACCCCGGGTGCACCGCCTGGGCGCCGGTGCGGGCGGCCGCCTCCAGCAGCCGCTCCACCGACAGATAGCTCTCCGACGCGGGCGCCGGTCCGATCCGCACCGCCGTGTCGGCCTCCCGGACGTGCCGGGCGTCCGCGTCCGCGTCCGAGAAGACGGCCACCGAGCGCACGCCGAGCGCGCGCAGGGTGCGGATGACGCGGACGGCGATCTCGCCCCGGTTGGCCACAAGCACCGTGTCAAACATGGGTGGGTCCCCTCACATCCGGAAGACGCCGAACTGGGGGTCACCCAGGGGCGCGTTGGCGCAGGCGGTCAAGGCGAGTCCGAGGACCTGCCGGGTCTCCATCGGGTCGATCACTCCGTCGTCCCAGAGCCGGGCGCTCGCGTAGTAGGCGTTGCCCTGCTGCTCGTACTGCCGGCGGATCGGGTCCTTGAAGTCCTCTTCGTCCGCGGCCGGCCAGGACTCGCCGCGCGCCTCGATCTGGTCGCGCTTGACGGTCGCGAGGACCGAGGAGGCCTGCTCGCCGCCCATCACGGAGATCTTGGCGCCGGGCCACATCCACAGGAAGCGCGGCGAGTACGCCCGGCCGCACATGGAGTAGTTGCCCGCGCCGTACGAGCCGCCGATCACGACGGTCAGCTTCGGTACGCGGGTGCAGGCGACGGCCGTCACCATCTTCGCGCCGTGCTTGGCGATGCCGCCGGCCTCGTACTGGCGGCCCACCATGAACCCGGAGATGTTCTGCAGGAACACCAGAGGGATGCCGCGCTGGTCGCACAGCTCGATGAAGTGGGCGCCCTTCTGGGCCGACTCGGAGAACAGGATGCCGTTGTTGGCGACGATCCCGACCGGGTGCCCGTGGATCCGCGCGAAGCCGGTGACCAGGGTCTGCCCGAACTCGGCCTTGAACTCGGCGAAGCGCGAACCGTCGACCACGCGCGCGATGACCTCGCGCACGTCGTAGGGGGTGCGGGAGTCGACCGGCACCGCGCCGTACAGCCCGTACGGGTCGACCTTGGGCTCCGCCGCCGCGGTGACCTCCCAGGGGAGCTTCCCGCGCGCGGGGAGCGTGGCGACGATGGTGCGCACGATCCGCAGCGCGTGCGCGTCGTCCTCGGCGAGGTGGTCGGTGACGCCGGAGACCCGGGAATGGACCTCGCCGCCGCCCAGTTCCTCGGCGGTCACCACCTCACCGGTGGCGGCCTTCACCAGAGGGGGCCCGCCCAGGAAGATCGTCCCCTGGTTGCGGACGATCACGGCCTCGTCGCTCATCGCCGGCACATACGCGCCGCCGGCCGTGCAGGAGCCGAGGACGGCCGCGATCTGCGGGATCCCGGCGCCGGACATCCGTGCCTGGTTGTAGAAGATCCGCCCGAAGTGCTCACGGTCGGGGAACACCTCGTCCTGCATGGGCAGGAAGGCGCCCCCGGAGTCGACGAGATACAGACAGGGCAGACGGTTCTCCAGCGCCACCTCCTGGGCGCGCAGGTGCTTCTTCACCGTCATCGGGTAGTACGTGCCGCCCTTGACGGTGGCGTCGTTGGCGACGATCACGCACTCGCGCCCGCTCACCCGGCCGATCCCGGCGATGACACCGGCGGCCGGGGCCGCCCCGTCGTACATCCCGTCGGCGGCGAGCGGCGCCAGTTCCAGGAACGGGGAGCCGGGGTCGAGCAGGGCGTCCACACGGTCGCGGGGCAGCAGCTTGCCGCGCGCGGTGTGCCGCGCGCGTGCCTTCTCGCCGCCGCCGAGCCGCGCCGCGGCCAGCTTGTGGCGCAGCTCCTCGCCCAGCGCGCGGTGTGCCGCCTCGTTGGCCCTCCAGGCCTCCGACGCGGGGTCTGCCGCGCTCGTCAGCTCCGGTGCCTCTTGCATCCTGCGGTCCCCTCACCAGTGGTCGACCAGTTAATGAGCGTTAACGCAACTCCTTCAGGTTAACGACCGCTAACCCGCCTGTCTAGAATTGATTTCATGGCCACCAGAACCGACGCCCCCACCCGGCGCGAGCAGATCCTCAGGGAAGCGGCCCGGCTGTTCGCCGAGCGCGGTTTCCACGGCGTGGGAGTGGATGAGATAGGAGCGGCGGTCGGCATCAGCGGCCCCGGTCTCTACCGGCACTTCGCCGGCAAGGACGCGATGCTCGCCGAACTGCTGGTGGGGATCAGCGGGCAGTTGCTCACGGGCGGCAGGCGCCGGGTGGCGGAGGCCGGCGGGGGCGCGGAGACGCTCCTCGACTCGCTCATCGAGGGGCACATCGACTTCGCGCTCGATGACCGCCCTCTGATCACCCTGCACGACCGCGAGCTGGACCGCCTGCGGGACAGCGACCGCAAGCTCGTGCGCCAGCTCCAGCGCCAGTACGTCGAGCTGTGGGTGGAGGTGGTCCGTGACGTGTACCCGGAGCTCACCGAGCCCGCGGCCCGTTCGTCCGTGCACTCGGTCTTCGGCCTGCTGAACTCGACCCCCCACCTGGGGCGGCCGGGCGCGCTCCCGGGGCGCGCGGGGACCGCCGAGCTGCTGCACCGGATGGCGCGGGGGGCCTTCGGCGCGGCGGCCACGGTTCCCGAGGCGGCCATCGTGGTCTCCGAGGTTCCCGTGGCTCCCGTGGCTCCCGTGACGCCCGGGGCGTGACGAGCGTCTCGGGGGGCGACCCCTGGACGGCGCTCGTGACCGACGGGTAACCTCATATCTGAGCAAGCGCTTAGAAATATCCCCAGGTATCCAGGCGGAGGTGGCGGCGGTGCGCCGTACTGTGTTCAACGAGGACCACGAGGCGTTCCGGGAGACCCTGCGCGCCTTCATCGAGGCCGAGGTCGTCCCGGTCTACGACGAGTGGTTCGCCGCCGGCCAGGCGCCGCGCGACTTCTACTACAAGCTCGCCGAGCTCGGCGTCTTCGGCATCCGCGTGGACGAGGAGTTCGGCGGCGCCGGCATCGACTCGTACAAGTTCGAAGCCGTGATGTACGAGGAGACCTCGCGCGCGGGTGTCCAGTTCGGCGGCTCCGGTGTGCACGTGCTGCTCGGCCTGCCCTACATCAAGTCGCTCGCCACCGACGAGCAGAAGAAGCGCTTCCTGCCCAAGTTCGTCAGCGCCGAGGAGATGTGGGCCCTGGCGATGACCGAGCCGGGCACCGGCTCCGACCTTGCGGGCATGAAGACCACCGCCAAGCTCTCCGAGGACGGCACGCACTACGTCCTCAACGGCTCCAAGACCTTCATCACCGGTGGCGTCCACGCCGACCGCGTGATCGTCTGCGCCCGCACCTCCGCGCCCACCGCCGAGGACCGCCGCTTCGGCATCTCCCTGTTCGCCGTGGACACCAAGTCCGAGGGCTACTCCATCGGCCGCAAGCTCGACAAGCTCGGCCTGAAGACCTCCGACACCGCCGAGCTGGCGTTCGTCGACGTGAAGGTGCCCGTCGAGGACCTGCTCGGCGAGGAGAACAAGGGCTTCTACTACCTCGGCCACAACCTCGCCTCCGAGCGCTGGGGCATCGCCTTCGGCGCCTACGCGCAGGCCAAGGCCGCCGTCCGGTTCGCCAAGGAGTACGTGCAGGAGCGCACGGTCTTCGGCAAGTCGGTCGCCTCCTTCCAGAACACCAAGTTCGAGCTGGCCGCCTGCCAGGCCGAGGTGGACGCGGCCGAGGCCGTCGCCGACCGCGCCCTGGAGGCCCTCGACGCCGGTGAGCTGACCCCGGCCGAGGCCGCCAGCGCCAAGCTGTTCTGCACCGAGGTCGCGCACCGCGTCATCGACCGCTGCCTCCAGCTCCACGGCGGCTACGGCTTCATGAACGAGTACCCGATCGCCCGCCTGTACGCGGACAACCGGGTCAACCGCATCTACGGCGGGACCAGCGAGATCATGAAGACGATCATCGCCAAGGACATGGGCCTGTAAGGTCCGCGAAAAGACTGCGCGGTACAACTGCCTTATGAGCGAGGCACTTCAGTCCCTCCTCGATCTGCTCGACCTCGAGCGGATCGAGGAGGACATCTTCCGCGGCCGTTCCCGGTCCGCCGTCGTCCCACGGGTCTTCGGCGGACAGGTGGCGGCGCAGGCCCTCGTGGCCGCCGGGCGCACGGTCCCCGAGGACCGGCTCGCCCACTCCCTGCACGCGTACTTCCTGCGGATCGGCGACCCCGGCGCACCCATCGTGTACTCCGTGGACCGCATTCGCGACGGCCGCTCCTTCACCACCCGCAGGGTGGTCGCGGTCCAGCACGGACAGCCGATCTTCCATCTCTCCGCGTCCTTCCAGACGTACGAGGAGGGCATGGAGCACCAGGCGCCGATGCCGCCCGCGCCCGACCCGGAGACGCTGCCCACGGCCGCCGAACTGCTTCCGCTGTACGCCGACGTCTTCACCGACGCCGAGGTCGTGGAGCGCATCCTGGAGGCCCGGGAGTCCGTCGATCTGCGCTATGTCGACGCGCCGCCGTACGCCACCGTCGGCGAGGCCCGCGAGCCGCGCTCCCAGGTGTGGTTCCGCACCAACGGCAAGCTCGCGGACGACCCGCTGCTGCACGTCGTCCTCGCGACCTACGTCTCGGACATGACACTCCTCGACTCCATCCTGCTCGCGCACGGGCGCGGCGGCTGGGTGACCGGCGACGTCGTCGGCGCCTCGCTCGACCACGCGATGTGGTTCCACCGCCCCTTCCGCGCCGACGAATGGCTGCTGTACGACCAGGAGTCGCCGTCCGCCTCGGGCGGCCGGGGCCTCGGCCAGGCCCGCATCTACACCCAGGACGGCCGGCTGGCCATCTCGGTGATCCAGGAGGGCGTGGTCCGCGTACCCCGGTAGGCGTGGCCCGGTAAGACTGGGGCATGACTGACGCAGCGCAGGACTCCGGCAGCGGCGAGAGCGTCTTCACGGTGATCGTCGCCGCCGCGGCCAATCTCGGGATCGCCGTCGCCAAGGCGGTCGCCGGTGTCATCAGCGGCTCCAGCGCGATGCTGTCGGAGGCCGCCCACTCCGTCGCCGACACCGTCACGGAACTGCTGCTGCTCACGGCACTGAAACGGAGCGAGAAGCCGGCGGACGAGGACCATCCGCTCGGCTACGGCCCCGAGCGCTACCGAACACTTGCCCAGTACTCCACCCTTCAGGGTGAAGGTGAAGGGCATCCTGTTCATAGCGGCCCGGAGAGCCGCAGCGGCATGGCTAGGATCGCCTTGCCGGACAACAGAGTTGTCCGGCCTACCGCCGGACGGGCGGGAAGTCAGGCCTGCGGAGGCCACGTAAGACCGACCTTCACCGGTCGGCGGAGGCCCGTGAAACAGGAACCCATGGTGGTGCTGCGGAGCAGTACGGACCGGAATCACCTGCCCTCTGGCAGGTGAGGGCGTCAAATCTGGGCCCTGCTCGCCGCCTTCGTCGGCGGCGCGGTCTTCTCCATCTACGACGGCGTCCACACCCTGGTCGCCGGGGAGGAGCCTGGCGCCCCGCTGGTGTCGTACATCATGCTGGCCGTCGCATTCTGTCTGGAGGGCTTCTCCCTCCGGACGGGACTGCGGCAGACACGCGGTGAGGGCGCCCGGGTCGACGCCCCCTTCCGGACCTACCTCCGGCGCGCCCCCGACACCGCGGTCAAGGCCGTCGTCATGGAGGGCTCGGCCGCGCTCGGGCCGAGGAGCGGATCCGGTCGGTGCTCCCCTCGGTGAGCAGGGTGTACCTGGACCCGACACCGGGCCACACCCAGCGGCGGTCCGAGGGGCTGAATCCCTGGCCGTGAGCGGAGCCCGCGCCGCGCGGGCCGGTGGCGCGGCACGGCGAACGCCGTCCGGGAGCCCGCCCGCGCCGGGCGCGCCCCCGGACCGGCCGCCGGGATCCGGGCCGGTGCCCGAGGAGCCCTGGGCTCAGGCCAGGCCCGCCTCTCCGAGCAGATACGCCGTCATCGGGTCGTAGTGGCGCGGGCTGAGGACGTGGTCGTCGAGCGGGACCACGACCTGGAGCGTGCCCTCCGACTCGGCGAGGAAGAGCGCCGGGTCGTTGCTGTCGGCGTATCCGACGGAGTCCAGACCCCGCTGGCCCGCGAAACCGGCCCAGCCGTGGTCGGCCACGACCAGGTCGGGCAGCGGGCGGCCCTCCCGCTCCAGGCCGTTGAGGATCGCGCGCATCGGCTCGCCCGAGTGCGTGTGCCACAGCGTGGCGCCGTGCTCCAGCACCGCCACGTCCGCGAACTGCATGACGTAGCCCTCGTCGGTCTGGAGGCCGTCCGGGATCACCACGATCTCGCAGCCGGCGGCGCGCAGGGCGGCGGCCGTGGCCCGGTGCACGTCCAGCAGCCCGCCGGGGTGACCCGTCGCGAACAGCACCCGCTGACGGTCCTCGGCCGCCTTGCGCAGCCGGCCCGCGAGACGGTCCAGCGCGTCCACGGTCAGCTCGGGGTCGATGGTGTCCTGGCCGTAGCGGTACTCGGGGTCGTCGTTGACGCCGACCCGCTCCGCCATCACCGCGAGCACGTCCTGCTCGTCGGCCCAGCGGTCGCCGAGTTCCAGTCCGAGCCACCAGTTGCGCTCGCCGTTCGCCAGCTTGCGGTAGTGGGAGAGGTTGTTCTCGCGGGGCGTGGCGACATCCCCCGCGATACGGGTCTTCACGAGATGGGCGACGAGTTCGGCGCGGCTGGGCGTCCCGGGTATCGGCATACCACCATTGTGCCGGTGCCCTCGGGCCCCGGGCGCGGCCGGTCCCGGTCGCTGAGACGTGCGTCACTCGGGTGTTCGGGCCGCAGGGCCGTCCGGCGCGCCCCGCGTTCCGTCCTCCCTGAGCGCGAACCACAACTCCATCCGCACGTTCGGGTCGTCGAGGTCCGTGTCCAGCAACGCGGCGCAGCGGGCGATGCGTTGGCGGACGGTGTTGCGGTGGACGGAGAGGGCCACCGCGGTGCGGTCCCAACTGCCGTGCAGGGAAAGCCAGGTGCGCAGCGTCTCGGTCAGGGCCGGAGTCCCGGCGACGGGGGCGAGGAGGGCCTGGGCGTGGGCCTCGGCGTCCGCCGGGGGGACGAGGTCGGCGAGCGCGGGGCGGTCGCCGTGCCGGACCAGGGCCGCCCGGGTGGCGCGGGCGCGGGCCAGCGCGCGGGCCGCCTGGGTGTCGGCGGCCGCCCATCCGCGCGGGCTCGCGGGCGCGCTGATCCCGCAGGTCCAGCCCGGCTGGGCGGCGGGCACGCGGTCACCGGGGACGAGGACGCGGACGACGTCGCCGCCGACGTCCACCAGCGCGGAGCCCAGCGCGGCGGCCAGCGCCGACGCGGAGACGGCGTCCGGGGCGGGGCCGTCCCCGGCGGGGCGCGCGTGCACGACCACCCACTGGTCACCGCCGAGAAGGGGGGCCACCGCCTCGGGTGCCGCCCCGAGCAGCAGCCGCACCAGGGCCGCCGACCGCGCGGCCCCGCTCGCGCTCTGGTGCTCCCCGGTGAGGAGGGAGAGCAGCACCGACGCGACCGAGGCGATCGTGTGGTCGCCGGGGTCGCGGCGCGGCGAGGCGACGCCCAGGACGAAGCCCTGGCCGCTGCCGAGCGCGTACGCCGTGAGATGGACACCGCCCACGGTGTCGGTGGCCGAGGCCGGTGCGGGGCCCTGGGCCTTACGGGGCCGCACGACACCGGCGAGCTCGCCGAGCACGTCCTCGGGAGACCCCTCACGTCCCGGGCGGCCGCGAGCCGCAGGGTCGGCCGGAGCCGCGGGGCTGCCAGGAGCCGCCGGGTTTCCGGGAGTCGCCGGGCTCGCCGGGTCGGCCGGAGCCGTCGGGCTGCCGGGAGTCTCGGGGCTGTCGGGAGTCGGCGGGACTGCCCGAGCTGTCGGGCTGTCGGGAGTCGCCGGGATTCCCGGACCCGCCGGGTCGGTCGGAGCCGGTCGGGCGGAAGCTGTCGGGCTGCCGGGAGGCGCCAGGTTTCCCGGAGGCGCAGGCGCCGGGTTTACCGGGGTCGGGTGGGGTGCGGGGGCGGCCGGGGCGGGCCGGGGTGGCGGGACGGTTCCGGCCCGGGCCAGCTCCGTGCCCTCCGGGCCGTACAGCACCGCCCAGCCGTTCACCCGCCGGGCGAGCTGCCGCAGTACCGCCGGCACCGGATCCGGGCGGGCGGCGGCGGCCGCCAGACTCTGCTGGGCCTCCGTCACCCGGCGCAGCTCGGCCAGCCGGGCCTGGGCCATGAGCTGCCACACCGCGCGGGCGACGCCGGAGAACGTCGTGCGGGGCGGGACCTCCAGCAGCGGCAGCCCGTAGGTGTCGCAGGCCGCGACGAGGGCGGGCGGGACGGTGTCGTGGACCGGCGCCAGGCCGAACCCCAGGGCCGCGCCGCCCGCCGCGACGATCCGGGAGACATAGCCGTCGAAGTAGTCCTCGGGGCCGGGGGTGTCCTCACCGGGACCGGGCGCGGCGGGCACGTGGACCCCGGCTGTCAGCAGCAGCTCGCCGCCCAGCAGGTACGGATAGGGGTCGGCCATCTCCGAGGTGTGGGCCCAGTGGATCACCGTGTCGGGCTCCGCGGGCCCGGCGATCAGGCGCAGGGCCAGGTCCTCGCGGGCCAGCAGCGCCGACAGCGGCACCGGAGGGGTCGGCGGCACGGCCGGGACGGACACGGCCGGCACGGACGGTGGCGGTGAGTCCGGCACGATGGACAGTTCCTCCATCCCGTTCGGATCGAATGGATGAAACGTACACTTCGCAGCCGCTTTCCGACCACCTAGGGTCGGTTTCGACCCCGCAGCCGCGGGTGCGGACGGCTGTCGGCGGTTGTCCTCGTGACCAGTCGCCGGCCCGACCGTGTCCCCGCGCGACACGTCAGCGCACACCCGCACGAGTTCCGGTCCGGACCGGTCCGGAACTCGTCGAGGAGTCGTGTCACTCGTGCCTGGTCATACTTGTGTGATCAGGCGTAGGAAAGAAGGCAATACCTCATGAGCAGCAACGAGACGCCCCGCGGCCCCGTCGACTCCTCCCGCGTCCCGCGGTACGCCGGCCCCGCGACCTTCGCCCGGCTGCCGCGACTCGACGAGGTCGGCACCACCGACGTCGCCGTCGTCGGTGTGCCGTTCGACTCCGGCGTCTCGTACCGGCCGGGCGCCCGCTTCGGCGGCAACGCGATCCGCGAGGCGTCCCGGCTGCTGCGCCCCTACAACCCGGCCCAGGACGCCTCCCCGTTCGCCCTCGCGCAGGTCGCGGACGCCGGTGACATCGCGGCGAACCCGTTCAACATCAACGAGGCCGTGGAGACGGTCGAGGCCGCCGCCGACGAACTGCTCGGCACCGGCGCCCGCCTGATGACCCTCGGCGGCGACCACACCATCGCGCTGCCGCTGCTGCGCTCGGTCGCCAAGAAGCACGGCCCGGTCGCGCTGCTCCACTTCGACGCGCACCTCGACACCTGGGACACCTACTTCGGCGCCGAGTACACCCACGGCACCCCGTTCCGCCGCGCGGTCGAGGAGGGCATCCTCGACACCTCCGCGCTCTCCCACGTCGGCATCCGCGGCCCGCTGTACGGCAAGCAGGACCTCACCGACGACGAGAAGATGGGCTTCGGCATCGTCACCTCGGCGGACGTCTACCGCCGCGGCGCCGACGAGGTCGCCGACCAGCTCCGCCAGCGCATCGGGAACCGCCCGCTCTACATCTCCATCGACATCGACTGCCTCGACCCGGCGCACGCGCCCGGCACCGGCACCCCGGAGGCGGGCGGCATGACCTCCCGCGAGCTCCTGGAGATCCTGCGCGGACTCTCGTCCTGCAACCTGGTCTCGGCCGATGTCGTCGAGGTCGCCCCGGCGTACGACCACGCCGAGATCACCGCCGTGGCCGCGTCCCACACCGCCTACGAACTGACCACCATCATGTCCCGCCAGATCGCGGAGGCCCGGAACAAGTGACCCACGACCACGACCTGGTTCTCCGCCCGTCGGCCGCACAGACGGAGGCCGCGCTCAACCCTCCCCCCGGCCGCAACGGCGGAGACCTGGTCGTGGAGACCCTCTCCGGTCTCGGCGCGACGACCGTCTTCGGACTGCCGGGCCAGCACGCGCTCGGCATGTTCGACGCGCTGCGCCGCTCCTCGCTCCGGTACATCGGGCTGCGCGTCGAGAACAACGCGGGATTCGCGGCGGACGCCTACGGCCGGATCACCGGCGAGGCCGCGCCGCTGCTGCTGTCCACCGGCCCCGGGGCGCTGACCTCGCTCGCCGCGCTCCAGGAGGCACGCGCCGCCTCGGCCCCCGTCCTCGCCATCAGCAGCCAGGTCCCGACCGCGGGACTCGGCGGCGGCCGCCACGGCTATCTCCATGAACTCCCCGACCAGCAGGCGTCGTTCAGGGGTGTCGTCAAGTCCGTCCACACGGTCCGTACGCAGTCCCAGATCCCCTCCGCCATCGCGGCGGCCTGGGAGTCGGCGCTGACCGCCCCGCACGGACCGGTGTGGGTGGAGATCCCGCAGGACGTCCTGCTCGCCGAGACCTCTCTGCCCCAGGTCACGGCGATGGACGCGACCCCCGAGGACCTCGTCCCGCGCCCCGAACTGACAGCGCTGGCCGCCCACTTGCTGTCCTCTGCCGAACGCCCCGCGATCATCGCGGGCGGCGGTGTCGTCCGGTCGGACGCGTCCGGCAAGCTGAAGTCCCTCGCGGAGAAGCTGAACGCGCCGGTCGTCACCACGTTCGGCGGCAAGGGCGCCTTCCCCTGGATCCACCCGCTCTCGCTCCAGTCCTGGCTGGAGGACCGGCACACGACCGACTTCCTGGAGGACGCCGACGTCCTGCTGGTCGTCGGCTCCGGCCTCGGTGAACTGTCCTCGAACTACCACACGTTCAAGCCCCGCGGCCGGGTGATCCAGATCGAGGCCGACCTCGGCAAACTGGAGTCCAACCACCCGGCGCTGGGCATCCACGCGGACGCCCGTCTCGCGCTGTCCGCGCTGCTGGAGACGGTCGGGGAACGCCCCGACCCGTCGGCGGCCGGGCGCGTGAGCACGGTCCTCGCGCGGGTGGCGGAGCGCATCGCCGCCCAGGAACTCACCCTGGAACAGGACCTGCTGGCGTCCGTCCGCCGGGCCCTGCCGGCCGGCTCGCCGTCCTTCTGGGACATGACGATCCTGGCCTACTGGGCGTGGTCGGCCTTCGACCCGCGGGGGAAGAACACCATGCACTCCGCCCAGGGCGCGGGCGGTCTCGGCTACGGATTCCCGGCGGCGCTGGGCGCGGCGGCGGCCGATCCCACCCACCCCGTCCTCGCGGTCTCCGGCGACGGCGGGGCGCTGTACTCGATCGCCGAACTCGCCACGGCCCGACAGTACGGCCTGGACGTCACCTGGCTGATCGTCGACGACGGCGGCTACGGCATCCTGCGCGAGTACATGACCGACGCCTTCGGCCGGGCGACCGCCACGGAACTGTCCCGCCCGGACTACGTGGCCCTTGCCGAGTCCTTCGGCGTCCCGGGTGTCCTGACGACCCCCGGGACGCTGGAGGAGGATCTGGCCGAGGCCCTGGCCACGCCCGGCCCCTCGGTGGTCGTCCTCCCGGCGCTGCTGCGGATGTTCGCGCCGACGCACCTGGGCTGAGGGCCCGCCCTCGCCGGGGCCGGGAGTCACCCCGGGGCCTCTCCCGTCCGGAAGAGGCCCCGGGGGCACGGGGAAGGGCCGGGCCCGCCCGTCTACCAGATCGCCTCGACCCACTCCGGGTGGTCGATGAACGGGTTGCGGTTGTGCTGGTAGGTGTCGTAGATGACCTGGTTGCGCTTCTCCTCGAAGGCGCTGGGCGGGTCCGCCTCGTTCCAGGCCTTGAGGACGGAGAGCTTGCCCATGTACGGGTTGCTGCCGTTGCCGACCTTCTCGTTGGGCTCCAGGTTCGCGAAGCCGTCGTCACCCTCGTAGCGCACGGCCATGTAGAGGATCATGCGGGCCACGTCGCCCCGGTCCGCGGCGCGAGGCGCGAAGGAGTCGGAGTCGACGGTGCTGCCGCCGCCGTTGGTGACGGCGCTGCCGCCGTTGTCGAAGTCCAGGTTGCCGCGGATGCTGTTCACCTGGACGTCCGCGGGACGCAGGTGGTGCAGGTCGGTGCCGGGGCCGGTCACCTCGCCGAAGTCGCCGTGCGACTTGGCCCAGGTGTGCTCGCGGTTCCAGTCGCCGACGTCGCCGCCGTTGAGGGACTTGGCGCGCGAGACACCGCTGTACAGCAGGATCACGTTGCTGCTGTTGTTCGGGTCCTGGTCGGTGGCCATCAGCGCGTTCCAGACCGCGGAGTACGAGATCTTGGTCTGGCTGCTGATGATGGTGTGCAGCGAGGACTTCAGGCTGGTGCCGGTCTTGCCGACCGCGTTCTTGTAGTACGTGCTGTCGTACGCGGTGGTGGTGGCGCTCGCGGGGGTCGCGGTCATCGTCGGCAGGGTGATGCCGATGAGGATCGCGGAGGTACTCAGCGCCAGGGTCTTCCAGCGGCCTATGTGCGTGGCGGGCATCGTGGGGTGTCCGTTCTACGCGGGTTGAATGGAGCGGATAACCGGGAGGGTGACATGGACATGCGGTCGATGGGGTTAAGAGAAGGTGTCGGTTCTGTGTCGGGACTCAACAACTCCGCTTCCGCGTGCGGGATGTGACGGAACGGCTCACGTGACGCCGTGAGCGGTTTCCGGCGGGACGGCGCCGAGCCTGTGAGCAGCCCGTGAGCGGCCTGTGGGTGAGGAAGGGTCCTTCGGCGCCCCGAGTGATCCGGATCCCAGTTCCTAGAACACCCGTACAACTGTCGGGCGTTCCTGTGAGTCTTTCGATGCGAGCGCGCCCAGGGCGCGTTCGTATCGCTTCAAGGGGATGGGAAGCCTCCATGACTCACCGGATATCCCGGGCTGCCCGTGTGCTCGCAACGAGCCTCGGTGCCGCGGTGATCCTGCCGATCGCGATCGCGGCGGCCCCGGCCGGTGCCGCGCCGGCGCCGACGGTCAGCTGTACGTCGGGCAAGGCCGGTCTGGCCGCCAAGCTTCAGAAGGACATCACCGCGGCGCTCGCGACCCGCAAGGGCACGGTCGCGGTCGGTCTGTACGACCGCTCGACCAACACCACCTGCACACTCCGCGCCACCACCTCGTTCGACTCGGCCAGCACGGTGAAGGTCACCGTCCTCGCCACGCTGCTGTGGGACGCGAAGAAGCACAACCGCTATCTGACGAGCACCGAGACGTCGCTCGCCACCAAGATGATCACCCAGTCGGACAACGCCTCGACCACCAAGCTGTGGAACCAGCTCGGTCTGACGAAGATCAAGGGCTTCCTGACCGCCGCGGGGATGACGAAGACCACGCCCGGCACCGGCGGCTACTGGGGTCTGACGCAGATCAACGTCACCGACGAGCAGAAGCTGCTCAAACTCGTCACGGCGAAGAACACGGTGCTGAGCGACAGCTCCCGCGCCTACATCCTGAAGCTCATGGGCCAGGTCGTCTCCGCGCAGCGCTGGGGGACACCGGCCGGGGCGCCCTCGACGGTCGCCGTGCACGTCAAGAACGGCTGGCTCTCGCGTTCCTCGAACGCGTGGCGGGTGCACAGCCTCGGCACCTTCAACGGCGGCGGCCGCGACTACATGATGTCGGTGCTCACCGTCGGCAGCAGCACCATGGACTACGGCGTCGCCACCATCCAGGCCGTCGCCAAGGTCATCCACAAGGACCTCGTGCCGACGACCGTCGCACCCCAGCGGTTCACGCCGACCTCGCAGCCGACGGAGGCCTTCCCGGCCGTCCCGGCGAGCTGACCGGGGCCGCGTACCCGCGCCGTCACCTCCGTACTCCGTCGTCCGCCCGCCCGGCCACCGTGCCCGGCGGGCGGACTTCTGTTGCGCCGCCGGGCGGACGAATTATTGCGGAGGGATGAAATCCGCTTCGCTCGGTGTTGGTTCCTTCCGGCGGAGTGAGATCTACGGAAGGCACCGGAGTGGCGACGGAACGGGGATGGGCGCGGCGGCTCGCCGGGTATGCCTGGCGGTACCCGAAGGACGTGGTGCTCGCGCTCGGCTCCTCGCTGGTCGGCATGGCCCTGATGGCGGTGGTCCCGCTGATCACCAAGGTGATCATCGACGACGTCATCGGTGACCACAGCCGGGGCATGGCCCCCTGGGCGGGCGCGCTGCTCGGCGCCGCCGTCCTCGTCTACGCCCTCACCTTCGTCCGCCGCTACTACGGCGGCCGGCTCGCCCTCGACGTCCAGCACGATCTGCGGACCGACATGTACGAGACGATCACCCGGCTGGACGGGCGGCGCCAGGACGAGCTGTCCACCGGGCAGGTCGTGGGCCGCGCGACCAGCGACCTCCAGCTCATCCAGGGTCTGCTGTTCATGCTCCCGATGACCATCGGGAACGTCCTGCTCTTCCTGATCTCCCTCGGGATCATGGCCGCGCTGTCCCTGCCGCTCACCCTGGTCGCGCTGGCCGTCGCCCCGGCCCTGTGGTTCGTCGCCAGGCGCAGCCGCTCCCGGCTGCACCCCGCCACCTGGTACGCGCAGGCGCAGGCCGCCGCCGTGGCGGGTGTCGTCGACGGCGCCGTCAGCGGCGTCCGTGTGGTGAAGGGCTTCGGCCAGGAGGAGCAGGAGACCGGCAAACTGCGCGAGGTCGGGCGGCGGCTCTTCGCGGGCCGGCTGCGGACCATCCGGCTCAACGCCAGGTACACCCCGGCCCTCCAGGCCGTGCCCGCCCTCGGCCAGGTCGCGATGCTCGCGCTCGGCGGCTGGCTGGCCGTGCGCGGCCAGATCACGCTGGGCACCTTCGTGGCCTTCTCCACCTACCTCGCGCAGCTCGTCGGACCGGTACGGATGCTGGCCGTCGTGCTGACCGTCGGACAGCAGGCCCGCGCGGGTGCCGAGCGCGTACTGGAGCTCATCGACACCGAGCCGTCGATCAAGGACGGCACCAAGACCCTGCCGGCCGACGCGCCCGCCACCGTCGAGTTCGACGACGTGTCCTTCGGGTACACCAAGGACCGGCCCGTCCTGGACGGGCTGAGCTTCGAGATCCGGCCCGGCGAGACCCTCGCCGTCGTCGGCTCCTCCGGCTCCGGCAAGTCGACGGTCTCGCTGCTGATGCCCCGGTTCTACGACGTGACGCACGGCGCCGTCCTGATCGGCGGGCACGACGTCCGCGAGCTGACGACCGAGTCCCTGCGCGCCGCGATCGGGCTCGTCCCCGAGGACTCCTTCCTCTTCTCCGACACCATCCGCGCCAACATCGCCTACGGCCGCCCGGACGCCACCCAGGACGAGATCGAGACCGCGTCCCGCGCCGCCCAGGCGCACCGGTTCATCGCCGAGCTGCCCGGCGGCTACGACACCAAGGTCGGCGAGCACGGCCTGACCCTCTCCGGAGGCCAGCGCCAGCGCGTCGCCCTCGCCCGCGCCATCCTCACCGACCCGCGGCTGCTCGTTCTCGACGACGCCACCTCCGCCGTGGACGCCCAGGTCGAGCACGAGATCCACGAGGCGCTCGGGCAGGTCATGCAGGGCCGGACGACCCTGCTGATCGCGCACCGCCGCTCCACCCTCAACCTCGCCGACCGCATCGCCGTCCTCGACGGAGGCCGGCTCGCCGACATCGGCACCCACGAGGAACTCCAGGACCGCTGCGCCCTCTACCGGCGGCTGCTCACCGACCCCGACGAGCTGGGCGGCGTCTCCCCGGGACACGTCGTCCCGGGCGCGCCGCGGGAGGACACCTCCGTACGCGAGGAGCTGGACGCCGAGTTCGACGCCGAGCGCGGGGTGACCCCGCACCTGTGGGCCGGCGACCGCGAGCCCCGGGACAACGCGCTCGAGGGGATGCCCGCCACCCCCGGACTCCTCGCCCAGGTCGAGGCGCTGCCCCCGGCCGCCGACGTCCCGGACGTCGACGAGGCCCGCGCGGTCCGGGCCGAGGACTCCTACGGACTGCGCCGGCTGCTGCGCGGCTTCGGGGCCCCGCTGCTCATCAGCCTCGCCCTGGTCGCCGTCGACGCCGTGATGACACTGCTGCTGCCGATCCTGATCCGGCACGGCATCGACCAGGGCGTCACCCGGCTCGCCCTCGGCGCGGTGTGGGCGGCGGCCGCGCTCGGACTGGTCACCGTGCTCGTGCAGTGGGCCGCGCAGATCGGCGAGACCCGGATGACCGGCCGCACCGGCGAGCGGGTCCTGTACGCCCTGCGCCTGAAGATCTTCGCGCAGCTCCAGCGCCTGGGACTCGACTACTACGAGCGCGAGCTCACGGGCCGGATCATGACCCGGATGACGACCGACGTCGACGCCCTGTCGACGTTCCTGCAGACCGGGCTCGTCACCGCGTTCGTCTCCGTCGTCACCTTCTTCGGCATCATGGCCGCCCTGCTGGTGATCGACGTACAGCTCGCGATGGTCGTCTTCGTGACGCTGCCGCCGCTGGTCGTCGGCACGTTCTTCTTCCGCCGGGCGAGCGTCAAGGCGTACGAGCTGGCCCGCGAGCGGGTGTCGGTGGTCAACGCCGATCTCCAGGAGTCGGTGTCCGGGCTGCGGATCCTCCAGGCGTTCCGGCGCGAGGACGCGAGCGGGCGGCGGTTCGCGGAGGGCAGCGACAGCTACCGCAGGGCCCGGATCCGCGGGCAGTGGCTGATCTCCGTCTACTTCCCGTTCGTCCAGCTGCTCGCCTCGGGGGCCGCGGCGGCCGTGCTGGTCGTGGGCGCCCACCGGATCGACTCCGGCACGCTCACCACCGGCGCGCTCGTCGCCTATCTCCTCTACATCGACCTGTTCTTCGCGCCCGTGCAGCAGCTCTCCCAGGTGTTCGACGGCTACCAGCAGGCCACCGTCTCGCTCGGCCGCATCCAGGAACTGCTCCGGGAGCCGGCCTCCACGAAGTCCGCCGACGCGCCGCGGGACGTCACGTCGCTGCGGGGCGAGATCGCGTTCGAGGACGTCGGCTTCGCGTACGGCCGCGCGGACGAGGCCGAGGAGGCGCTCAGCGCGGTGTCCCTGCGCATCCCCGCCGGGCAGACCGTCGCCTTCGTCGGCGAGACCGGCGCGGGCAAGTCGACGCTCGTGAAGCTGGTCGCCCGCTTCTACGACCCGACGGCCGGGCGGGTGACGGTCGACGGCATGGATCTGCGCGACCTGGACATCACCTCCTACCGGCACCGCCTCGGTGTCGTCCCCCAGGAGGCCTACCTCTTCCAGGGGACCGTCCGCGACGCCATCGCCTACGGCCGTCCGGGCGCCGGCGACGCCGAGGTGGAGGCCGCCGCCCGCGCGGTCGGAGCGCACGACATGATCGCCACGCTGGAGGGCGGCTATCTCCACGAGGTCGCCGAGCGCGGCCGCAACCTCTCCGCCGGCCAGCGCCAGTTGATCGCGCTGGCCCGCGCCGAGCTGGTCGACCCGGACGTGCTGCTGCTCGACGAGGCGACGGCGGCACTGGACCTGGCGACCGAGGCCCTGGTCAACCAGGCCACCGACCGGCTCGCGGGCCGCCGTACGACGCTGGTGGTCGCCCACCGGCTGACGACGGCCGCCCGCGCGGACCGGGTCGTGGTGATGGACCACGGCCGGGTCGCCGAGGACGGCACCCACGAGGAACTGCTCCGCCGGGACGGCCGCTACGCGGCGCTGTGGCGGACCTTCGTGGGTTCCCCGGAGCCCGAGGAACCCGTCAGCTCCTCGGCTTGATGCCGGAGATCTTCTTCGTCGCCAGATCCGACTGCACCGTCAGATAGGTGTACGTCGGGTGCGCGGCGGAGCCCCAGGTGAGCCGGACCGTCGACCAGGTGTGCCCGGCGCCGCTGTCGCCCGCCGTCACCTTCCAGGCGCTCGGCACGTTCTGGGCGCGCAGCACCCCGTCCGCGTGCTGACGGTTCTCCCAGCCGGCCAGCTGGGTGCGCAGCCCCGGGGTCAGGTAGAACGACCGCAGCTGGGTGCTGAGGCGGCCGGAACCCCCGTCGGTCACGGCGTCCACGTAGGCGCCGTAGAAGTCGGCCACGCGGTCGTAGGCGGGACCGTTGCTTCCGCTGCGCGCGGGCGGCGCGGCGGTGGAACTCGCGACCGCCGGCACCGAGGCGCCGGCGGCGATCAGAAGGGCCGCGGCGATGACCGCGCGGCCGGGCGTGAGAGGGGACTTGATGCCGGACATGAAGAACCGCCTTTCGTTTCCTGTTGTTTCCTGGTCGGTTGGACCCGGGAGAAACAGGCACGGTTGTCTTCAAAAAAGGCAAAAACCTCGCAAGGGTGAGATGCGCCCGACCCTGAAGCCGTAGCGGTACGCAACCATCCGCCGTACGTCCTGCGTCCGTACACCAGTACGCTGATTGCCGCGCGGGAGGGACGACAGTGGACAGTGGTGCGATACGCCGGCGGATGGCGCTCGGCCTGGCCGTGCTGGCCGCGGCCGGACTGCTCGCCTTCACGGGCGCGGGCAGCGCCCAGGCCGCCTCTTCCTCCTGCTCGGGCCGCAAGGTCCGCACCCTGCCCTTCACGACCGGTTCCGTCCAGGTGTACAGGCGCAGTGGCTATGTCTGCGCCGTGACCTTCCCCGGGGTGCGGGGCTCGCGCAAGCCGATGTCCGTCAGCGTGCAGGCGCGCGGCGGCCGGCCGGTGGTGGACTCCGGACGCTTCGCGCATCACGCGGGCCCGGTGACCCTGTACGCGGGCCATCGCTGTGTCCGGGTCAAAGGCTCGGTCGGCTCGGGATCGGTGAGTTCCGGCTGGATCCTGTGCTGAACCGCAGATGACCCAAGACCCCCTGGCGTCACGGGAGTTGCTCCGTTAGGTTCCGGCGGACAACCGCGTATTCCCAGGGGAGGGTGCATGCGCAAGGCGCTGAGAAGGCTGCTCGTGCTCACGGTGCTCATCGGCACGCTGAGCACGGCCGGGACGGCCACCGCCGTCCAGCCGGAGGCCCACGGCACCACAGGAGCAACCAGCACGGCCGACGAGGGCAACGACATCCTGGACCGGCTCCTCGCGATCCCGGGCGTGAGCCTCGTCCAGGAGAAGCCGTACACCGGATACCGGTTCTTCGTCCTGAACTTCACCCAGCCGGTCGACCACCGGCACCCGTCCAAGGGCACGTTCCAGCAGCGGATCACCGTGCTGCACAAGGACGCTTCGCGCCCGACGGTCTTCTACACCGGCGGCTACAACGTCTCGACCACACCGAGCCGGCGCGAGCCGACCCAGATCGTGGACGGCAACCAGGTCTCCATGGAGTACCGCTACTTCACGCCGTCCCGTCCCGACCCGGCCGACTGGTCCAAGCTCGACATCTGGCAGGCGGCGAGCGACCAGCACCGTATCTTCGAGGCCCTCAAGCCGGTCTACGGCAAGAAGTGGATCTCCACCGGCGGCTCGAAGGGCGGCATGACCGCCACGTACTACGAGCGCTTCTACCCGCACGACATGGACGGCGTCGTCGCCTATGTCGCGCCCAACGACGTCGTGAACGACGAGGACTCGGCGTACGACCGCTTCTTCGCGTCGGTCGGCACCAAGGAGTGCCGCGACAGGCTGAACGCCGTGCAGCGCGAGGCCCTCGTACGCCGCGGGCCGCTGGAGAAGAAGTACGCGGACTACGCCGCCGAGAACGGCTACACCTTCACCACGGTCGGCAGCCTCGACAAGGCGTACGAGGCGGTCGTGCTCGACTACGTGTGGGGCTTCTGGCAGTACAGCCTGCTGAAGGACTGCGACACGATCCCCGCGGACGCCGCGCACGCGAGCGACGACGACATCTGGAACACCGTCGACACGATCTCCGGCTTCTCGTTCTACACCGACCAGGGCCTGGAGCCGTACACCCCGTACTACTACCAGGCGGGCACCCAACTGGGCGCGCCCACCATCCACTTCCCGTACATCGAGAAGAAGTACGTCCGTTACGGCTACCAGGCCCCGCGCACCTTCGTGCCGCGCTCCATCCCGATGAGGTTCCAGCCCTCCGCGATGCGTGACGTGGACGGCTGGGTCCGCCGGCACGCGCACCACATGCTGTTCGTCTACGGCCAGAACGACCCCTGGGGAGCCGAGCGGTTCCGTCTCGGTTCCAAGGCGCGCGACTCCTACGTCTTCACGGCTCCGGGCCTGAACCACGGCGCCAACGTCGCCGGGCTCGCCGCCGACGAGAAGACGCTCGCCACCGCCCGCATCCTCGACTGGGCGGGCGTCGCCTCCGCGACGGTCCAGGCGGACCCCTCGGCGGCCCGGCCGCTCGCGAGGTTCGACGCGAAGCTGGACCGCCGGGACACCGAACGGGACATGACCCTGCGTCCCTGACCGGATCGGGACCGCGCCCGCCCGCGTGCACACGGGCGGGCGCGGCCCACCGGCTCTCCTCCGGGCTCCCGCGCACCGGCACGGCGCCCGGGCGGGCCGCGTACCGTCGGACAAGCCCTAGTACCTCAGCCCGTACCCGATCGGGTACAGGACCTGCGCGGGGTCGTCCGCCCGCTGCACCGCCACCGGCAGCCTGCCCCGCGGGTCCACCCGGCCGGCGATCACCCGCGCGGCGGCGCGCACCTCGACGTCGGTCCAGGAGTACGAGGCCAGAGCGGCGCCGACCCCCGGGATCCGGGCGATGTCGTACGGGTTGCGGATGGCGACGGCGGTCACCGGGACTCCCGTGGCGGCCAGACTCTCGACCAGCGTCTTCTGGGAGCCGGTCGCCGTCAGGTTGTACGTCAGGACGACCACCGCGTCCGCGTCGGCCGCCGCCGTGACGGCCCTGGCGATCGTGGCCGCCGACGGCGCCGTCCCCGTGGACAGGGCCGTCGCCGTGAAGCCCAGCCCGGTCAGCTCGGCGGCCGCGACGGTGGTGGGCGGCCCGTCGGACAGTGACGGCGAGGCGGGGTCGGCGCCCACCACCAGCACCCTCGGGGTGCGCCGCCGGGACAGCGGGAGCAGCCTCTCCTTGTTGACCAGCAGGGTGGTGGTGCGCTCGGCGATCCGGTCGGCGGCCCTGAGGTGCGCCGGGATGCCGACCACCCGGTCGACGGCCGCGTCACGGACGTACGGGTCGCTCAGCAGCCCGTGCTTCGCCTTGAGCCGCAGGACGCGCAGGATCGACTCGTCGAGCCGGGCCTCGGTCAGCTCGCCGCCGCGCACCGCGTTCAGCACCGCGTTCCACGCGACGCCCAGGTCCGGCGGGTTGAGCAGCTGGTCGACACCGGCCTTGAGCGCGAGGACGGGGACACGGTCGTCGCCGTACTTCGTGCGCACGCCCTCCATGCCGAGCGAGTCCGTCACCACGACGCCGTCGTAGCCGAGTTCGCCGCGCAGGATGCCGGTGAGGATCGGGTGGGAGAGGGTGGCGGGGTCTCCGGCGGGGTCGAGCGCCGGGACCATGATGTGCGCGGTCATGATCGAGTCGATGCCGGCGCGGATCGCCGCCCGGAAGGGCACCGCGTCGAGCTCCGACCACAGGTCACGGCTGTGGGTGATGACGGGGAAGCCGAAGTGGCTGTCCACGGCGGTGTCGCCGTGGCCGGGGAAGTGCTTGGCCGTGGCCGCGACCCCCGAGCACTGGTACCCCTTCACCTCGGCCGCCACCAGGCCCGCCACCGCGTCCGGGTCGGCGCCGAAGGAGCGCACGCCGATCACCGGGTTGGCGGGGTTGACGTTCACGTCGGCGACGGGGGAGTAGTCCTGGCTGATGCCGATCGCGCGCAGTTCGGCCCCGCTGACGCGGCCCACCGTCCGGGCGTCGGCCCGCGAGCCGCCCGCGCCCAGCGCCATGGCGCCCGGGAACAGCGTCGCGGGCTTGCCCACCCGGGCCACTATCCCGTGTTCCTGGTCGGTGGAGATCAGCAGCGGCAGCCCGCGCGGCAGCTCCAGCGAGGCTTGCTGGATCCCGTTCGACAGCGCGGCGATCTGGTGCGGATCGCGGGTGTTGTGCGCCCAGGCGAAGTAGATGATGCCGCCGACGCGGTACTTGGCGATCAGCTCGGCGGCCGTGCGGACGCCGATCTCCTTGAGGTTGGCGTCGATGTCGGCCTGGTCGGGCGCGGTGGCCGAATGGCCGTACACCCGCATGACGAAGAGCTGGCCGACCTTCTCCTCCAGTGTCATACGGGAGATCAGGGCGCGCAGGGCCTTGTCGTCGTGCGGGCGGGCGTCGGCCGCGTGGGCGCGCGGGCCGGCCGCCAGCGCGGCGGTGATACCCGCCGTGGCGGCGAGAACCGTACGCCGGGAGGGCTTTGACGGTCCCTCCGGCTCGGCCGGCCCGGAGGGTCTTGCGGTGCTTCCCGTGCTGGAGTCGCGCACAAGCGCTCCTTCCCTCGTGAAGGAAACTTCCGAGGAGTCACGATTATCCGGGAAGTTTCTTCCAGTCAAGAGTGTGCACAGTATCCGCGAAAGGGCTGCCACCGGCGCAGTCGGAGGGGGGCGCGCCGGTGACGACGTGCTGTCGGCCGAGGGCGGGGCGGCCGAGCCGGCCGGGGCCGCTCAGCCGCGGCTCGCCACCGCGGGCCAGTGCGACCGGAGCGTGCGGACCGTTTCGGCGATGGCCGGCCGGCGCGCCGCCCCCGAGCGCCACAGCGCGTACAGCCGGCGGACCGGCAGCGGGTCGAGCGGCACCTCCACCACCCCGTCGGGGAGGGGGCCGCGGCCCAGGCGCGGGATGAGGGCGACACCGAGACCGGCGGCGACGAGGGCGATGAGGGTCGGGTTCTCCTCGGCCTGGTGGACGATGTCCGGCTCGCAGCCGACCTCGCGCAGGGTGCGCACCAGCCAGTCGTGGCACACCCGCCCGGGCGGCTGGCAGATCCACCGCTGGCCGCCCAGGTCCTCGCGCCGTACCGAGGCCCGCCCGGCGAAGGGGTGTCCGGCGGGGACGAGCAGATCGCACAGGTCGTCCCCGATCACCGCCTGCTCCACCCCCGGCGGGGCGGGCAGCGGGGAGATGTCCCAGTCGTGCGCGACGGCCAGGTCGACCGCGCCCCTGGCGACCAGGTCGACGGACAGATGCGGGTCGATCTCCGTCAGCCGCGTGTCCAGGGCCGGGTGCCGGGCGGCCAGATCGGCCAGGACGGCGGGCATCAGACCGCGGGCCGCCGAGGCGAACGCGGCCACCGTCAGCCGTCCCGCCGGCATCCCCCGGCGCTCCTCCAGCTCGGTCTCCGCCCGCTCCACGATCGCCAGCAACTCCTGGGCGGTGGCGGCGAGTTGTTCGGCCTGCTCGGTGAGCCGGACGCCGCGTCCGCGCCGTTCCAACAGGACCGTCCTGGTCTCCCGCTCCAGTTTCGCGATCTGCTGGGACACGGCGGACGGGGTGTAGCCGAGCGCGGCCGCCGCCGCGCCGACCGTGCCGTGCACCGAGACGGCGTGCAGGGCGCGCAGGCGCTGAAGATCGAGCATGGAGGCCTCCCGGTCCGCGATGTCGCTCGCCAATGTCGCTCGCCACCCCAGCTTACGTAAGCGTTGCTTCATCCATCCATGCAGACACTCGCGCTGGTGCTACATGGTGGTGGCGTCCGATGCTCGACGTATGCGACCCGCACACATCAGCCTCGCCGTCCTCGTCGCCGCCGTATGGGGCGTGAACTTCACCGTCATCGAGGTCGGACTCGACCACTTCCCGCCCCTGCTCTTCTCGGCCCTGCGCTTCCTGGTGGCGGCCGTGCCCGCCGTGTTCTTCGTGGGCCGCCCCAAGGTGGCGTGGAAGTGGATCGTGGCGGTCGGACTCGCCCTCGGCGTCGCGAAGTTCGGGCTGCTGTTCATCGGCATGGACGCGGGGATGCCCGCCGGACTGTCCTCCCTCGTGCTCCAGATCCAGGCCGTCTTCACCGCGATCGTCGCCTTCGCCTTCCTCGGCGAACGCCCCACCCGCGTCAGGCTGTACGGCATGGCGGTGGCGCTCGCCGGTGTGGGCCTCGCCGCCGTCGACGAGGGCACGACCGGCCCCCTCGGCGCCTTCGCCCTGGTCATCGCGGCGGCGGCCTGCTGGGGCGTGTCCAACGTCCTCACCCGCAAGGCGTCCCCGCCCGACGCGCTGAACTTCATGGTGTGGGTGAGCACCGTCCCCGTCCTGCCGCTGCTCGGCCTGTCCCTGCTCACCGAGGGCCCGGCCCGCGACCTCGACGCGCTGCGCGCCCTCGACTGGCAGGGCGCCGGAGTCGTCGTCTACGTCGCCTGGATCACCACCGTCTTCGGCTTCGGCGCCTGGGGCTGGCTGCTGCACCGGCACCCCGCGTCCACCGTCGCGCCCTTCTCGCTGCTCGTCCCGGTCTTCGGGATGTCGTCGGCCGCGCTGTTCCTGCACGAGTCCGTCGGCCCGCTGCGGTGGGCGGCGGCGGCCCTGCTGGTGGGCGGGGTGGCGCTCACCTCACGGACGCCGCGAAAGGTCCAGTCGGCGGACGTTCCGGCGCCGGAGCGGGCCGGGGCGCCAGCATGACCCCATGGCCGTCGTCGACATTCCCGGTTCCAAGTCCATCACCGCCCGCGCGCTCTTCCTGGCAGCGGCGGCCGACGGGGTCACCCGCCTGGTCCGCCCGCTCCGCTCGGACGACACCGAGGGCTTCGCCGAGGGCCTGACCCGGCTCGGCTACCGCGTCGGCCGGACCCCGGACGACTGGCACATCGACGGCCGTCCGGGGGGTCCGGCCGTGGCACGGGCCGACGTGTACTGCCGGGACGGCGCCACCACGGCCCGCTTCCTGCCGGCCCTCGTCGCCGCGGGACACGGCACCTACCGCTTCGACGCCTCCGCCCAGATGCGCCGGCGCCCGCTGGGACCCCTGTCGAAGGCGCTGCGCGACCTGGGCGTGGACCTGCGGCACGAGGAGGCGGAGGGCCACCACCCGCTGAGCATCGCGGCGTCCGGCGTGGAGGGCGGCACGGTCACCCTCGACGCCGGCCAATCCTCCCAGTACCTCACCGCCCTGCTCCTGCTCGGCCCGCTGACCCGCACGGGCCTGCGCATCGAGGTCACCGACCTGGTCTCCGCCCCGTACATCGGCATCACCCTCGCGATGATGCGCGCGTTCGGGGCGGACGTGACGGTGGACGGCGACGTCTTCGAGGTGGCGCCCGGCGGTTACCGGGCCACCACCTACCCCATCGAGCCCGACGCCTCCACCGCGAGCTACTTCTTCGCGGCGGCCGCCCTGACCGGCCGTGAGGTCACCGTGCACGGCCTCGGCGCCGGGGCGCTCCAGGGCGACCTCGGCTTCGTGGACGTCCTGCGCCGGATGGGCGCGCACGTGGAGACCGGGCCCGACCGCACGACCGTCCGCGGCACCGGCGAACTGCGCGGCCTCACCGTCAACATGCGGGACATCTCCGACACCATGCCGACGCTCGCCGCGATCGCGCCCTTCGCCACCGCTCCGGTCCGCATCGAGGACGTCGCCAACACCCGGGTCAAGGAGTGCGACCGCCTGGAGGCCTGCGCGGAGAACCTCCGGGGCCTCGGCATCCGGGTGGAGACCGGCCCCGACTGGATCGAGATCCACCCGGGCGTCCCCGCCGCCACCGGGATCAGGACCTACGGCGACCACCGCATCGCCATGGCCTTCGCGGTGACGTCGCTGCGTGCCCCGGGCATGACCTTCGACGACCCCGGATGCGTCCGCAAGACGTTCCCCGCCTTCCACGAGGTGTTCGGGGCCTGGGCGGCCGCCGGGGACGAGGACTGAGCGGTCCCGGCGGCCGCCCAGGACGTCTTGTCGGGAAGAACCGGGGCGGCTAGCTTCGCGACGGACGGCGCCGACCGCGCCTGAGCCCCGAGCGGGAAAGCGGTGAACAGATGTCTCCCGTCGCCTCCGTTGTCACACTCGCCGTCGTCGGTGCCGGGGACCGCGGGACCGGCCACGCGCGCTGGGCCCTGGGCCACCCGGAGCGGGCCCGGGTGGTGGCCGTCGCCGAGCCCCGGGAGACCCGGCGCGACCGGTTCGCGGCCGCCCACGGTCTGGAACCGGACGCCGCGGTGGACGACTGGCGGGTGCTGGCCGCCCGCGGCCGGATCGCGGACGCGGTGCTGGTCTGCACCCTCGACCGCGAACACCTGGAGCCCGTCCTGGAGTTCGCGGCCCTCGGCTACCACATCCTGCTGGAGAAGCCGATGGCCCTCACCGAGGACGAGTGCCGGCGGATCGTCGACGCCGTGGAGAAGGCCGGGGTGATCCTCGCGGTCGGACACGTCCTGCGCTACACCCGGTACACCCGCGCCGTGAAGGAGGTGGTGGACTCCGGCCGGCTCGGTGACGTGGTCAACGTCCAGCACCTGGAACCCGTCGGCTTCTGGCACCAGGCCCACTCCTTCGTCCGGGGCAACTGGGGCCGTACGGACCGGGCCACGTCCATGCTGATGGCCAAGTCCTGCCACGACATCGACTGGTTGCAGTACGTCCTCGGCCAACCCCCCGTCCGCGTCTCCAGTTTCGGGCGCCTCTCGCACTTCCGGCCCGAGAACAGGCCCGAGGGCGCCGCCGACCGCTGCCTCGACTGCGCGGTGGAGAACGCCTGCCCCTACTCCGCCCGGCGCGAGTACGGCGACCGGCTCGCCCGCGGCGAACACCACTGGCCGCTGAGCGTGCTCGTCGACGACTTCACCCCCGAGGCCCTGGAGACCGCCCTGCGCGAGGGCCCGTACGGGCGGTGCGTGTACGCCTGCGACAACGACGTGGTCGACCACCAGGTGGTGTCGATGGAGTTCGCCTCCGGGGCCACCGCCACCTTCACCATGACCGCCTTCACCGAACAGGCCGACCGCCGGACCCGGATCTTCGGGACCCGCGGCGAACTGCGCGGCGACGGCGGGAGTCTGAGCGTCTACGACTTCCTGACCCGGACCGAGGAGGCCGTCGACCTCACGGCCCCGGGCGGCATGGACGCGGCGGGCGGACACGGGGGCGGTGACGCCGGGCTGATGGACGCCTTCGTCGCAGCCGTCGCCACCGGGAACCCCGACCTGGTGAAGTCGGGTCCGCGCGAGTCCCTGACCAGCCACCTCACCGTCCTGGCCGCCGAGCGGGCCCGGTACGCCGGCACCGTCGAGGACGTATAACCGCTGGACACACGCGGCCCCCAGCGCATAGGAATCGCAGCGGACACATACCGGTCGGCGAAGGGGTGCGGGGCGTTGGGTTTCCAGTTGGAGGGGCCGGTCCTCGAAGGCACGCTGGTACGGCTGGAGCCGCTCGGACACGGGCACACGGCCGACCTCGCCGAGGCGGCGGAGGAACGCCGGGACTCGTACGCGTTCACCTGGGTGCCCCGGGCCGACGAGGTCGGGGACTACGTCGACGCGCAGCTCGCCCGCGCCGCGACAGGCAGGCTGGCGCCCTACGCGCAGATCTCCCTCGCCTCCGGACGGGCGGTCGGTGCCACCTCGTACTGGGAGCCGCGGTGCTGGCGCTCGGACGACCGGCTCGACGCCGTCGAGGTCGGGTTCACCTGGCTCGCCGCCTCGGCCCAGGGCACCGGCCTGAACGCCGAGTCCAAGCTCCTGCTCTTCGGGCACGCCTTCGAGGAGTGGGGCGTGGCACGCGTGGACCTGAAGACCGACGCCCGCAACGCCCGCTCCCGCGCCGCGATCGCGAGCACCGGCGCCCGTCTGGAGGGCGTCCTGCGCAACTGGTCCCGCTCCTGGGCGCCCGGCGAGGAAGGCCTGCTGCGCGACTCCGCGGTCTTCTCGGTGACGGCGGCGGAGTGGCCCGGGTGCCGGGACAGGCTGTCCGCGAGGGTGGCCCGGGCATCGTCCCGGGCCACCGGCGCGACGGTCCGCCGGTCCTAGGGTCCGCCGTTCGGATCAGGGGGCGCCGAGGCGGCACGTTGTCGCCGGGGCCGCGCGGTCGGTCCAAAGGCCTTCGCCCGCGACGGACCGCCGGAGCCAGTGGACCGAGGGGCCGGGAATCTCGCTATGGACGGCGGGTACGGGACCTGGCCCGCGATGCTGGAGTGGTGTCTGGACGGGACGGCGCGGCTCACCGCCCGCGCGGGCTGGCGTGCCGGCCCGGGTGCTGGTCGCGGGGATCGAAGAGGGAGCCGGTCTGCGGGGGCTGCGCGGGGGGCTCGGGCACGGCCGCCGCGGCCCGGCGCCGGCGCGGGGTGACCCGGCTCCACTCCCCGTCGCCGAGGACGAGCTGGGGGTCGAACATCACCACGACTCCGGCCAGGATCAGGAAGACGACCGGTCCGATGAGCATGGGGAGCAGGATCGAGGCCGACGAGCTGGTGCCGTACGCCCCGGTCATGTACGAAGCGTCCGTGGCGCCGCGCAGATGCACTCCGAGGGCGGCCATGCCGGTGTAGTGCGTGCCGGTCAGCGCGACGCCCATGAGGAGACTGGCGCCGAGGGCGGCCGGGAGACCCCGGTAGGACGCGGCGGTCCACAGCGCGGCGGTCGCGGCGGTGACCGCGAGCAGCACGGAGGCCGACACCGTGAGCGAGTCGTACTCCAGGGACCCGTTCAGCTCGAGCGCGGCCATGCCGGTGTAGTGCGTGGCCACCACGGCGAGCCCGGTGAGGATCCCGGCCGCGGTCAGGGTGGCGGGGGTGGCCCCGCGGTATCCCACGGCGAAGACGCCGATGCCGACCAGCGCGATCGCCACCACGAGACTCAGCGATGTCAGCCGGGCGTCGTAGTCGATCGGGATCCCCTGGATCCTGAAGCCGGCCATCGCGACGAAGTGCATGGTCCAGATGCCGCAGCCGATGGTCCCCGCCCCGAGCGCCAGCCAACCGGGCTTCCACGACTGCCGGTTGTTCAGTGAACGGACGACGCAGCGCAGCCCCAGGGCGCTGGCCACACAGGCGACGATGTAGGAGGCCGCCGGAGTCACCGCCCCGAACTCGAAGCCGTCCACGGTGCCTTGCATATATGCCAACTCCCCCAAAGAATCGGTGACTTGGGGGAGCACGATTCCGTACCCAGGTTGCGTGAGCGGATCCGTACGGTGGGTGGTTGCGTTAACTCCGCGATGCGGATCCGTTCAGCGGGCGGACGCGCTGTCCGCACTCCGGACACGGAGGCGCGCGTCCGGGCGGCGGGCGGCGGGGCCCGAGCGGCGGATCACGCCGGACAGGCCCCGGGCGCGCGCCCCCGACCGGCCCTGTGCGCACGCCACGCGGTCCGTGTCATTCCTGGCCGGCGCGCAGGTCCAGCCGCCAGTCCTGGCCCGTCAGATCCGCGCCGAAGGACCGGTGCGGCTTCTCGGCGACCAGGACGAAGCCGTGGCGCCGGTAGATCCGCCGGGCGGCGGCCAGGACGTCGTTGGTCCACAGGACGAGCTCGTGATAGCCGACCCCGCGCGCGAAGTCGGTGACGGCCCGGACGAGACGGTCGCCGATGCCGAGCCCCCGTGTCTCCGGCTCGACCAGCAGCAGCCGGAGGCGGGCGGTGCCGGGAGCGTCGTCCCGTACGCACATCACGCACCCGACGGGCCGCCCGTCGAGCTCGGCGATCCACACCCGCTCCAGGTGCGGGTCGTGGTCCTCGGCGAAGTCGGCGACGATCCTCGCGACCAGGCCCTCGTAGTCGGCGTTCCAGCCGTACTCGGCCGCGTACAGCGCCGCGTTGCGCTGCACGATCCAGCCGAGGTCGCCGGGTCCCGGCTCGCGCAGGAGGGCGTCCTCGGGGCCCGGCGCGGCCCGCCCGTCCCCCAGGAGGGTCCGTACCGTGCGCATCGCCTCCGCGAGTCGTGGCCGGTCGGCCGGCGGCACGGTCGCCAGCAGCGTGCCCACGCTCTGGCGTGCCCGTTCGTCCAGCAGAGCGGCGGCGTCCCGGCCGCGCGCGGTGAGCGTGATCCGGCGGCGCCGCGGGTCCTTCTCGGACGCGGCCCGCTCGACCAGCCCGTCCTGCTCGAACTTGTTCAGGATCCGGCTCAGGTAGCCGGAGTCCAAGGAGAGCCGGGTCCGGAGGTCGGCGGCGTCCGCCTGGGGCGTGTGCGCCAGTTCGTAGAGGACGCGGGACTCGGTCAGCGTGTACGGCGCGTAGAGATGGCGGCCGTAGTCGAGCGCGCCGATGACGTTCGTGTAGAAGCGGTTGAATGAGCGGACGTCCTGGACGGTCATGATCGGCCCCGAAGGTCGGCTTTACACGGTCACGGTCGGCCTGCTCCTCCTGGATGCGATGCCTGACCCAGTCAGAGGTAATCGCCACCCCGAGCATAGAACCGCCGGGACTCTCGGGCCTACCCTGCGGTGCCGGGTCGCTGCGCCGGCGTTCGCGGGTGTGGTGCGGCTCCGGTGGGTGGGTCGGGGCCGTGCCGGTACATCCGCCCGTCGCCGTTGGATCAGACGTGGGTTTGGGAGGGAGCCGCTGCTCGATCCGGGCGTAAGCGACGGGCATGTGATGTACCGGCACGGCCCCTCCGGCCGGATCCCGGCTGCGGGTGCGAGATCCAGTCTGTCCGGGCCACTTTTTTACTGCGGGGGCAAGATCCAGCCCCTCCGGCGTTTGAGGAGCGGGGTCTGGGGCGGAGCCCCAGGTACGGGTCGGGCAGGGGTGGAGGGGGCGAAGAAAGGCTGAGCCCCTGGGGGCCTGGGAACCCCGGGAACCCGGAGCCACCTCGCGGCAGTGGGTCCAGGCCCGGGGGAGTCCGGGAGGGAGAGGTCAGTCCCGGGGAACCCCGGCGGACCCCCGCACCATCAGCTCGCCGCGCACCGTGGCGATCCCGCCCGGCGGCGGCTCCTCGCGGCCCATGGCGATCCGCCCGGCACGGGCGCCCGCCTCGGAGAGCGGCAGCCGTACGGTCGTGAGGGCGGGCACCGCGTCGATGCTGAACGGCAGATCGTCGAAGCCCGCGACGGACACGTCGCCGGGGATGTCGAGACCGGAGTCGCGCAGCGCCGCGCAGGCGCCCAGCGCCACAGTGTCGTTCGCGGCGACGACCGCCGTCAACGACGGGTCACGGCGCAGGAGTTCCAGCGTCGCCTCGTAACCGGACCGGCGGTCGTAGCGGCCGTGCACGGTGCGCCGGGGGTCGTCCTCGATGCCGTGGGCGTCGAGCGCGGCGCGGTGACCCTCCAGCCGGTGGCGGGTCGTCGTGCGTTCCTCGGGTCCCGCGATGTATCCGAGCCGCCGGTGCCCGAGGCCGATCAGGTGCTCGGTGAGCTGTCTGCCGCCACCGCGGTTGTCGAAGGTGAGCGCGATCGCCCCGGGCGCCTCCGGCGCGGGCGGCCGCCCGCACAGCACGACCCGGGTGCCCGCTTCCGTCAGCTTGCGCAGCTTGGCCGCGACCGCGCCCGCGTGCGCGGTGTCCTCTATGGCGCCGCCGGTGAGCACGACCGCGGCGGCGCGCTGGCGCTGAAGGAGGGTGAGATAGGTGAGCTCGCGTTCCGGGGAGCCGCCGGTGTTGCAGACGACCCCGAGCCGTTCCCCGCCCGCGCGCCCCCCGGGCCCGCCGATCTCCGACTGGATGGCCGCGGCCATGATCCCGAAGAAGGGGTCGGCGATGTCGTTGACCAGGATGCCGACGAGGTCGGAGGTCGCCGCGGCCAGCGAGCTCGCCGGCCCGTTCAGTACGTAGTCCAGTTCGTCCACCGCCCGCAGGACCCGCTCACGCGTGGAGGTGGCCACGGGGTAGTTCCCGTTCAGCACGCGCGACACCGTCGCGGGAGAGACCTGTGCGCGGGCCGCCACGTCCGCCAGGGTCACCGTCATCTCGTCGTCCTCCGGTCGCGCGTTGTGTCGTGCCACTTCGTACGTCTCGTACGTCGTCGTGCCTGGTCTTGTCTCGTCGTACGGCGTCGTACGGCGTCGAACACGGAGCAGAAGGCCGGGTGCGCCGCTTCCTGTGGGCAGGGTCCGTGCAGACCATACGGCCAACGGCCCCCGTCGTTCGCCCCCTCGAACAACTCGACTTCGCGGTGGTCTTGTCCGGACCGCTGCACAGAGGCTAGCTTCTCAGCAGATAGAAAGCGCTTGCTAGCACGTTCACCTGTGAGCGTGCTCGGCGCCTGACGCGTACGAAGGGAATGACGTGACACGCAAGACGGTGCGGATCGCCATGAACGGCGTGACGGGACGCATGGGCTACCGCCAGCACCTTGTCCGCTCGATTCTCGCCCTGCGTGACCAGGGCGGCCTCGACCTCGGCGACGGCACCGTGCTGTGGCCCGAGCCCGTCCTCGTCGGCCGTCGCGAGCACGCCCTGAAGGCGCTCGCCGAGCGGCACGGCCTCGATCACTGGTCGACCGACCTGGACGCGGTGCTCGCCGATCCGTCCGTCGACCTCTACTTCGACGCCCAGGTGACGTCCGCCCGCGAGGAGGCCCTCAGGAAGGCCGTCGCCGCCGGCAAGCACATCTACACGGAGAAGCCCACCGCCACCGGGTTCGACGGAGCCCTCGAACTGGCCCGTCTCGCGCACGCCGCGGGCGTCAAGCACGGCGTCGTCCAGGACAAGCTCTTCCTCCCCGGCCTGCTCAAACTGAAGCGGCTCGTCGACGGCGGCTTCTTCGGGCGGATCCTGTCCGTCCGCGGGGAGTTCGGCTACTGGGTCTTCGAGGGCGACTGGCAGAGCGCCCAGCGGCCCTCCTGGAACTACCGCGCCGAGGACGGCGGCGGCATCGTCGTCGACATGTTCCCGCACTGGGAGTACGTCCTGCACGAGCTGTTCGGCCGCGTCACCTCGGTGCAGGCGCTGACCGCCACCCACGTCCCGCAGCGCTGGGACGAGCGGGGCAAGCCCTACGACGCCACGGCCGACGACGCCGCCTACGGCATCTTCGAGCTGGAGGGCGGCGCGGTCGCCCAGATCAACTCCTCCTGGGCCGTGCGCGTCAACCGTGACGAGCTCGTGGAGTTCCAGGTCGACGGCACGGAGGGGTCCGCCGTCGCGGGACTGCGCAACTGCCGCGTCCAGCACCGCGGTTCCACCCCCAAGCCGGTCTGGAACCCCGACATCCCGGCCACCTACTCCTTCCGTGACCAATGGCAGGAGGTCCCCGACAACGCCGAGTTCGACAACGGCTTCAAGGCCCAGTGGGAGCTGTTCCTGCGGCACGTCTACGCCGACGCCCCCTACCGCTGGGACCTCCTCGCCGGCGCCCGCGGCGTGCAACTCGCCGAACTGGGCCTGAGATCCTCGGCCGAGGGCCGCCGCATCGACGTTCCGGAGATCGCCCTGTGACCATCCGACTCCCGGGCGCCGGCGGCCGGTTGCGGACCTACGAGCCGCGCAGGGACCCCCTCGCCGTCCTTCCCGACGGCGCGCCCCTCGCCTCCCGTACGGTCTTCTCCGCCGCGCACGTCGTCGCCGATCCGTACGCGGACGTCTCGCCCGACGCGCCCGCCGCCGTCGACTGGGACGCCACGCTCGCCTTCCGGCGCCATCTGTGGTCGCACGGCCTCGGTGTCGCCGAAGCGATGGACACCGCCCAGCGCGGGATGGGCCTGGACTGGGCCGGGGCGGCCGAACTGATCCGGCGCTCCTCGGCCGAGGCCAGGGCCGTCGGCGGCAGGATCGCCTGCGGCGCCGGCACGGACCAGCTCACGGGCCCGGCCACGCTCCACGAGGTGCGGGCCGCGTACGAGGAACAGCTCGCCCTCGTCGAGGAGTCGGGTGCGCAGGCGATCCTGATGGCCTCCCGGGCGCTCGCCGCGACCGCCGCCGGACCCGAGGACTACCTCGACGTCTACGGCCGTCTGCTGCGCCAGGCCGCCGACCCGGTGATCCTGCACTGGCTGGGCCCGATGTTCGACCCGGCCCTGGAGGGCTACTGGGGCTCCGGCGACCTGGACGCGGCCACGGAGGTGTTCCTGGAGGTCATCGCCGCCCACCCGGACAAGGTGGACGGCGTCAAGGTCTCCCTGCTGGACGCCCGCCGGGAGGTCGAACTGCGCCGCCGCCTCCCGGACGGCGTCCGCTGCTACACCGGCGACGACTTCAACTACCCCGAGCTGATCGCGGGCGACGAGCGCGGCTTCAGTCACGCGCTGCTCGGCGTCTTCGACCCGCTCGGCCCCCTCGCCGCGCGGGCCGTACGGGTCCTGGACACCGGTGACGTCAAGGGCTTCCGTGAACTCCTCGACCCCACCGTCGAGTTGTCCCGGCACCTCTTCCAGCCCCCGACCCGCTTCTACAAGACCGGTGTCGTCCTGCTGGCCTGGCTCGCGGGCCACCAGGACCACTTCGCGATGGTGGGCGGCCTCCAGTCGGCCCGCTCCCTGCCGCACCTCGCCCACGCCTACGAACTGGCCGACGGGCTGGGCCTGTTCCCGGACCCAGGGCGCGCCGAGACCCGGATGAAGACCCTGCTCGCCCTGTACGGAGTGACCCCATGACCGACCTCGCCCGCTTCTCCGTCAACCAGATGACGGTCAGACAGCTCTCGATGCCCGAACTGGTCGCGGCCTGCCGGGAGACGGGCGTCCCGGGCGTCGGCCTGTGGCGCGAACCCGTGCGGTCGTACGGCCTCGACGCCACCGCGAAGCTCGTCCACGACGCCGGTCTGGCCGTCACCACCCTGTGCCGGGGCGGCTTCCTCACGGCGATCGACCCCGGGGAGCGGCGGCGCGCGCTGGACGACAACCGGGCCGCCGTCGACGAGGCCGCGGTCCTCGGCACCGACACCCTCGTCCTGGTCTCCGGCGGCCTGCCGTCCGGCTCGAAGGACCTGCGCGGCGCCCGCGAGCGCATCGCCGACGCGCTCGGCGAACTGGGCCCGTACGCCGCCTCCCGCGGCGTGCGCCTGGCCGTCGAACCGCTGCACCCGATGTACGCGGCCGACCGCTGTGTGGTGTCCACGCTCGCCCAGGCCCTGGACCTCGCGGAACGCTTCCCCGCCGAGCAGGTGGGCGTCACCGTCGACACGTACCACCTCTGGTGGGACGACACGGCGCCCGCCCAGATCGCCCGCGCGGGGGCGGGGGGCCGGATCCACAGCTTCCAGCTCGCCGACTGGACCACCCCGCTTCCCGAGGGTGTCCTCAACGGCCGCGGCCAGCTCGGCGACGGCTCGGTCGACTTCCGCGTGTGGCGCGGCCTGGTCGAGGCGGCGGGTTACACCGGACCCATCGAGGTCGAACTCTTCAACGAGGAGCTGTGGGCCAGGGACGGGCGCGAGGTGCTGGCGGAGACGGCGGCACGGTTCGTGGAGCACGTGGTCCGCTGACAGCGGGACCGGTCCCGGTCCCGCTGTCATGGGTACTAGGAGGTGATGGAGGAGGGGTCGTCGCCCGCCCGTGGGGGAGACGGGCGACGGGTATGACGGTCACTTCTCGAAGTGGTCCATCAGCCAGGTGCACAGCTCCTCGGTCGGGAGGGTGTGCGCCGTCGTCGTGGGGGAACAGAGGAACGCGTCCAGGCCGCTCGTCTCCGGGTCCAGGCTGTTGACCTCGGCATACAGGTCGGCCTGGTTCTCGAAGTCCAGGATGTCGACCGCGCTCACCGAGGGGACGAAGCACACCTCGGCGTGCCGCAGATCGGCCTCCCCGCCCGCCTCCGCGATCGACTGGGCGAGGATCCCGTACGTCGCGAGCGTGCCGCCCGGTGCGCCGTCCAGCTCGGGGAAGCCGTTGGTGGTGATGGTCTTCTCGGTCGCCGGGAACGTCCGCTTCAGATAGGCGACCGTCACGTCGTCACCCTGGGCCTGGGCGTAGAAGGTGGTGCCGGGGTAGCGGACGTCGAGCCGCAGCGTGACCTCGCCGGGCTCGATCTCGGGCAGCCCGACGCCGTCGCCGCGGCCGTTGGCGACGGCCACCTTGAGCGGGATCCGCGGCCACTGGCCGACCCGGTCGAGTTCGCTCAGCAGCGTCTCGCGCTCCGGGGCGACGCCGGTCTTCCCGGTCTTGTTGTCGTAGTGCTGCCACAGCATCTGCCGCGCGGCCGGGCTGTCCATCTGCTGGGTGAAGGGGTGCGGCTTGAGGTCGAGGCCCCGGGGGAGCAGGTAGGAGAACGCCTGGACCCCGATGGGGATCGAGGCGCCGCGGTGCGGGGTGTCGTAGGAGAAGTACACCCCTGTCTGGTGGTCCATGGCCCGGCTCTCCATCCTGGCCAGGGCGTAGCGGGTGACCAGCCCGCCCATGCTGAAGCCGCCCACGACCAGCCGGTGGCCGCCGACACGGTGGGCGATGGTCTCCAGGACGGTCGCCTCGACGGCCTCGGCGTTGTCCAGGACGGACGCCGTGCGGTTCTTGAAGCCCAGCAGGATCACGTCCATGCCGCGCCGGCGGAGCTCACCGAGGAAGCCGTACTGCTCGCCCTCCAGGAACTGGTAGAGCTTCTTGAGGTCGCTCTCGCCGGGGTTGAAGCCGTCGGCGATGATCACCGGGCGGGTGAGCTCCCTGTTGCCGTCGCCGCGGAAGACCCAGGTGAAGCCCTTGGGGACGGTCCACTCGTCGTCGCGGTCCGGTACCTCGATCGGGTTGCCGGGCGAGGCGAGCGGATCGCCGATCGTGAACGGGCCGATCTCGGGCTCGGTGCTCTCGGACATGGTTGCGCTCCTTGTGGGAGGAGTGGGGGGACGTCCACATTATTGGCGGCGATCCATCCCAAATACCCTTCTGACCTGCGGGTTTCACTACAAGTGATGCATTCCCCGCCGCAGGTGTTTAGTGCGTCTGGCATGTGCCAAAGGCCTGTTCGGTTCGTGTCGCGTCAGGTGACGGTTCACGTCGAAAGGGCCGCCGGAAAAAAAATCCGGAAGCCGTACAACCCTTCCGCGACTTCGCGGGTCGTACGTGGCATCAGGACCTTTGGAGGGGGATCCGGGGGGATCGCGGGGGGTTCTGATACGGAGGGGAAAACCGAGGGGCCCGGTCGACGGACCGGGCCCCTCGAAATTTCTCCGCCCCTCGAATTTTTCGCGACCGCGCTCGCGGCGTCCTCGGCGGCTCGCGATCGGGTGAGGTGTCCACAGCGCCCGAACACTGTCGGAGGCGGGCGGTACCGTCAGATCATGACCGATCAGGCGGGGGCCGCCCAGACAGGCGAGCGGCGACTGGCCACGCTGGAAGGCGTGCTCGAACGCATCACGTACGCCAACGAGGAGAACGGATACACGGTCGCCCGGGTCGACACCGGCCGGGGGGCGGGCGATCTGCTCACCGTCGTCGGCGCCCTGCTCGGCGCCCAGGTCGGCGAGTCCCTGCGCATGGAGGGCCGCTGGGGCTCCCACCCGCAGTACGGCAAGCAGTTCACCGTGGAGAACTACACGACGGTGCTCCCCGCCACCGTCCAGGGCATCCGCCGCTACCTCGGCTCAGGCCTGGTCAAGGGCATTGGCCCGGTCTTCGCCGACCGCATCACCCAGCACTTCGGACTCGACACCCTGCGGATCATCGAGGAGGAGCCGAAGCGGCTCATCGAGGTCCCGGGACTCGGCCCCAAGCGCACGGGGAGGATCGCCGACGCCTGGGAGGAGCAGAAGGCGATCAAGGAGGTCATGCTCTTCCTCCAGACCGTCGAGGTGTCCACCTCCATCGCGGTCCGCATCTACAAGAAGTACGGCGACGCGTCGATCTCTGTCGTGAAGAACCAGCCCTACCGCCTGGCGTCCGACGTCTGGGGCATCGGCTTCCTCACCGCCGACAAGATCGCCCAGTCCGTCGGCATCCCGCACGACAGCCCGGAGCGCGTCAAGGCCGGCCTTCAGTACGCCCTGTCGCAGTCCACCGACCAGGGCCACTGCTACCTCCCCGAGGAGCGGCTGATCGCGGACGCGGTGAAGCTGCTCCAGGTCGACACCGGCCTGGTCATCGAGTGCCTGGCCGAGCTGGCGGCCCCCGCCGAGGACGGCGAGGACCCCGGTGTCGTACGGGAGAAGGTGCCCGGCCCGGACGGAGGCGACCCGGTGACGGCCGTCTACCTGGTCCCCTTCCACCGTGCCGAACTCTCGCTGTCCGCGCAGCTGCTGCGCCTGCTGCGCGCCGACCGGGACCGGATGCCCGGCTTCCGCGACGTGGCCTGGGACAAGGCACTGACCTGGCTCAAGGTGCGTACGGGCGCGGACCTGGCCCCCGAGCAGGAGGCGGCGGTCCGGCTCGCGCTCACCGAGAAGGTCGCCGTGCTGACCGGAGGACCGGGCTGCGGCAAGTCCTTCACGGTCCGCTCGATCGTGGAGCTGGCCCGCGCCAAGGGGGCCAAGGTCGTTCTCGCGGCGCCCACCGGCCGCGCCGCCAAGCGCCTGGCGGAGCTGACCGGAGCCGAGGCCTCCACCGTGCACCGGCTCCTGGAGTTCAAGCCGGGCGGAGACGCGGCCTACGACAGGGACCGGCCGCTGGACGCCGACCTGGTGGTCGTGGACGAGGCCTCCATGCTCGACCTCCTGCTCGCCAACAAGCTGGTCAAGGCGGTGCCGCCAGGTGCCCATCTGCTCTTCGTCGGCGATGTCGACCAGCTTCCGAGCGTCGGCGCGGGCGAGGTGCTGCGCGACCTGCTCGCCGACCGGGGCCCGGTTCCCGCGGTGCGCCTCACCAAAGTCTTCCGCCAGGCCCAGCAGTCCGGTGTGGTGACCAACGCCCACCGGATCAACTCGGGGCAGCATCCGCTCACCGACGGCATGAAGGACTTCTTCCTGTTCGTCGAGGACGACACCGAGGAGGCCGGGCGGCTCACGGTGGACGTGGTGGCCCGGCGGATTCCGGCCAAATTCGGTCTCGACCCCCGCCGGGACATCCAGGTCCTCGCGCCCATGCACCGGGGTCCGGCCGGCGCGGGGCTTCTGAACGGACTGCTCCAGCAGGCCATCACCCCCGGCCGCCCGGACCTCGCCGAGAAGCGGATCGGCGGCCGTGTCTTCCGGGTCGGCGACAAGGTCACGCAGATCCGCAACAACTACGACAAGGGCGAGAACGGCGTCTTCAACGGCACCGTGGGTGTCGTCACCTCCCTGGATCCGGTCGAGCAGCGGCTGACGGTGCGCACCGACGAGGACGAGGAGGTGCCGTACGAATTCGACGAGCTCGACGAACTGGCCCACGCCTACGCGGTGACCATCCACCGTTCCCAGGGCAGCGAGTACCCGGCGGTGGTGATCCCCGTGACCACGGGCGCCTGGATGATGCTCCAGCGCAATCTGCTCTATACGGCGGTCACCCGGGCCAAGAAGCTCGTGGTTCTCGTCGGTTCGCGCAAGGCGATAGGCCAGGCGGTGCGTACGGTGTCCGCGGGACGCCGGTGCACGGCCCTGGACTTCCGGCTCTCCGGCTCGTGAACCACCGCCTCCCCGCGCGGCGGAAGGCCCCGCCCGGGCCCCGAACGGGGCCTTTCGGACACGATGCGAGGTCCATCACAAAAAATGATCGATCAAACGAGTCGTGAAGGTCACAGAGCACTTCCGGTTGCGGGGCGAACGCGGCAGGATGAGCAGGTTGGCGGCACTGAGTGCCGCCAATAGGCCCAATGGTCGACCCCGAGTGCACTCTCCAGGGCCAAATGGGGGATGGTAGAGACAGTCAGGGCACCTCGAAGAAGAGGCACAACGTCGGTGAGGGATGACGTGAGCGACAACTCTGTAGTACTGCGGTTCGGCGATGGCGAGTACACCTACCCGGTGATCGACAGCACTGTCGGCGACAAGGGCTTCGACATCGGCAAGCTCCGCGCCCAGACCGGTCTGGTGACGCTGGACAGTGGGTACGGCAATACAGCCGCCTACAAATCCGCGATCACCTATCTCGACGGTGAGCAGGGCATCCTCCGCTACCGCGGCTACCCGATCGAGCAGCTGGCCGAGCGTTCCACCTTCCTGGAGGTGGCCTACCTGCTGATCAACGGTGAGCTCCCGAACATCGACGAGCTCTCCACCTTCAAGAACGAGATCACGCAGCACACCCTGCTGCACGAGGACGTCAAGAACTTCTACCGGGGCTTCCCGCGTGACGCCCACCCGATGGCGATGCTCTCCTCGGTCGTCTCGGCGCTGTCGACCTTCTACCAGGACAGCCACAACCCGTTCGACGAGAAGCAGCGCAACCTCTCCACGATCCGGCTGCTCGCGAAGCTTCCGACGATCGCGGCGTACGCGTACAAGAAGTCGATCGGCCACCCCTTCGTCTACCCGCGCAACGACCTCGGGTACGTCGAGAACTTCCTGCGCATGACCTTCTCGGTCCCCGCGCAGGACTACGAGCTCGACCCGGTGGTCGTCTCCGCGCTCGACAAGCTGCTGATCCTGCACGCCGACCACGAGCAGAACTGTTCGACCTCCACCGTGCGTCTGGTCGGCTCCTCGCAGGCGAACATGTTCGCCTCGATCTCCGCCGGCATCTCCGCGCTGTGGGGCCCGCTGCACGGCGGCGCCAACCAGTCGGTCCTGGAGATGCTCGAGGGCATCCAGGCCAACGGCGGCGACGTCGACTCCTTCATCCGCAAGGTGAAGAACAAGGAGGACGGCGTCCGCCTGATGGGCTTCGGCCACCGGGTGTACAAGTCCTTCGACCCGCGCGCGAAGATCATCAAGGCCGCCGCGCACGACGTCCTGTCCGCTCTCGGCAAGTCCGACGAGCTGCTGGACATCGCGCTGAAGCTGGAGGAGCACGCGCTCTCCGACGACTACTTCGTCTCGCGCAACCTCTACCCGAACGTCGACTTCTACACCGGCCTGATCTACCGCGCCATGGGCTTCCCGACCGAGATGTTCACGGTCCTGTTCGCCCTCGGCCGGCTGCCGGGCTGGATCGCCCAGTGGCACGAGATGATCAAGGAGCCCGGCTCCCGCATCGGCCGCCCGCGTCAGATCTACACGGGCATCGTCGAGCGCGACTTCGTGCCGGTCGAGGCCCGCTGAGGCTCGTACACGACCACCGGGCTCCCGTGCGGGGCCCGGTGAACCCGTGAGTGACAACGAAAAAACGGAAAGCGCCCTGCTACTGGTCCCCCCACGGGCCGGCAGTCAGGGCGCTTTCCTTGTCCCGGTGCGGATTCCCCCCACGGGATCCGGCCGGGCGTCTGTGGACAGCGCCTGAATCGCTGTGTGCCGGCACGAGCCGGCGGTGAGCCGGGCGAGCGGTGCTCGCCGTACTGCGGTGGTGCGGTGCGATCTGCCGGGACGCGTACGGATCGGGAGGGCCGCTCAAAGCTCCCCGCTGTACGTGCCCCGGCGACGCAATTTCCGGGAACGTCCCCCAAGACATCCCCAGATGCCAGTCACGCCCCCCAAGACGCTTCTGACATCGCCAACTTAGACCGACGAACCCCTTCGGTGGTTACGTTCACATCACTGTGATCTGGATCTCTTGCATATGTCCTGAAGATAGGCAAGAGCCACGATATGGGAATCGAGGACCAATCGTAAGGAAGATGCGCGAGCCTTGTGAAGAGCTTATGTGAGGCTCTCGTTGGACTCTAGGGGGACTCGTGGTCTGTCGTCACGCGAATGCTCGCAGTCGAAGGCTGTTCGTGACCACGAAGACCGAGGAGAAGGCCATCGCCGCTCCCGCGATCATGGGGTTCAGCAGGCCGGCGGCGGCCAGCGGAAGCGCCGCCACGTTGTAGCCGAAGGCCCAGACCAGATTTCCCTTGATCGTCGACAGCGTGGCGCGGGCCAGCCGGATCGCGTCCGCGGCCACCCGCAGATCCCCGCGCACGAGCGTCAGATCGCTCGCCTCGATCGCCGCGTCCGTCCCCGTGCCCATCGCGAGGCCCAGATCGGCGGTGGCGAGCGCCGCCGCGTCGTTCACCCCGTCGCCGACCATCGCGACCGTCCGCCCCTCGCCCCGCAGCCGCTGGACCACGGCGACCTTGTCCTCGGGCAGCACCTCGGCGAACACGTCGGCCGGGGCGATGCCGACCTCCCGCGCCACGGCCTCGGCGACCGCCCGGTTGTCCCCGGTCAGCAGCATCGGCGTGAGACCGAGGTCCCGCAGTTCGCGTACGGCCTCGGCGCTGGTCTCCTTGACCGTGTCGGCGACGGCCAGCACGCCCGCCGCCGTGCCGTCCAGGGTGACCACGACGGCCGTACGGCCCGCCGCCTCGGCCGCGTTCTTCGCGTCCGCAAGCGTTGCCGGCAGCGTGCCCGGGAACCGGCCGACGGTGACGTCGCGGCCGTCCACCCGCCCGCGCACGCCTCGCCCCGGCACGTTCTCGAAGTGCTCGGGCGCCGGAAGGTCACCGACGCGCTCCTGAGCGCCTGTCGCGATCGCTCGGGCAACCGGATGCTCCGAGGCGTGTTCCAGGGCTCCCGCGAGCCGCAGGACGTCTTCCTCGGCCCGTTCCCCGGCGACGTACACCTCGTGCAGGCTCATGCGGCCCGTCGTCACCGTGCCGGTCTTGTCCAGCAGGACGGTGTCGACCCGGCGGGTGGACTCCAGGACCTCGGGCCCCTTGATCAGGATGCCGAGCTGGGCGCCGCGGCCGGTGCCGACCATCAGGGCGGTCGGGGTGGCCAGGCCGAGCGCGCACGGGCAGGCGATGATCAGCACCGCGACGGCGGCGGTGAAGGCCGCGACCGTGTCCCCGGTGACCGCGATCCAGGCCCAGAAGGTGCCGAGCGCGATGACCAGTACGACGGGCACGAAGACCCCGGAGATCCGGTCGGCGAGACGCTGCACCTCGGCCTTGCCGTTCTGCGCGTCCTCGACCAGCCGGGCCATCCGGGCGAGCTGGGTGTCCGCGCCGATCCGGCCGGCCTCGACGACGAGCCGGCCCCCGGCGTTCACGGTCGCACCGGTGACGGTGTCCCCGACGCCCACGTCCACCGGCACCGACTCCCCGGTCAGCATGGACGCGTCCACGGCCGACGTGCCCTCGACGACGGTCCCGTCGGTGGCGATCTTCTCGCCGGGCCGGACGACGAAGCGGTCGCCGACCGCCAGCCGCGCCACGGGGACGCGGACCTCACGGCCGTCCCGCAGGACACCGACGTCCTTGGCGCCGAGCTCCAGCAGCGCCCGCAGCGCCGCTCCGGCGCGCCGCTTGGAGCGGGCCTCCAGGAAACGGCCGAGCAGGATGAACGCGATGACGCCCGCGGCGACCTCCAGATAGAGCGTGGAGGCGCCGTCCGTACGGGAGACGGTGAACTCGAAGCCGTGCCGCATGCCCGGCATCCCCGCGTCGCCGAAGAAGAGCGCCCACAGGGACCAGCCGAACGCGGCGAGGGTGCCGACCGACACCAGGGTGTCCATGGTGGCCGCGCCGTGCCGCGCGTTCGTCACGGCGGCCCGGTGGAAGGGCAGCCCGCCCCAGACCACCACGGGCGCGGCGAGCGTCAGTGAGAGCCACTGCCAGTTCTCGAACTGGAGAGCCGGCACCATCGACATGAGGACGACGGGCAGGGCGAGCACCGCGGAGACGGTCAGCCGCTCGCGCAGGGAGGCCGTCTCGGGATCGTCGTCGGCGGGTGGCGCCTCCTGCTCGGGCGGCGCGGGCGGCGGGGGCTCCTCGGCGGTGTAGCCCGTCTTGACCACGGTGGCGATCAGATCGGCGACCCGTACCCCCTCGGGGTAGGAGACCTTGGCCTTCTCCGTCGCGAAGTTGACCGTGGCGGTGACGCCGTCCATGCGGTTGAGCTTCTTCTCGACGCGGGCCGCGCAGGAGGCGCAGGTCATCCCGCCGATGGAGAGCTCGATCTCCGAGGCCGTGCCTATCGGCGTCTCGGGTGCTGCGGTGGTCATGGTGCGGCTCCAGGAAGGGGCCGGGCCGCGCGGAGCCGGTATCGGCCGGTCGGCACGGCCCGGTACGGAGAGGAAGAGCTGCGGGCTCGCTCAGGCCTGGCCGACGAGCTCGAAGCCCGCCTCGTCGACCGCGGCGCGGACGGCGTTCTCGTCGAGCGCGGCCGCGGAGACGACGGTGACCTCGCCGGTCGAGGCGACGGCCTTCACCGAGCTCACGCCGGGGATCGCGGAGATCTCGCCGCTGACGGAGCCTTCACAGTGTCCGCAGCTCATGCCGCTCACCTGGTAGACGGTGGTGACGGAACCCGGGGTGCCGGTCTGGGCGGTCATGGCGTTACTCCTCGTCGAGGCGTTCTGGGGCGTGCGCGTACGGGAGGGATCCCTGGGAACCCAGGGTTCCCCTCGATGTTCACCACACTATACCCCTAGGGGGTATTTCTCCAAGCAGCGTCGCGGTGCGCCGGCGTGCGCGCCCAGGCCGGCCCCACGATCGCGACGAGGAACAGGCCGCCCACCGAGAACAGGGTGAAGAGGTGGTCCTGTCCGCCGGTGGACCGCGGCGGCCGGCCCGGGGCGAAACGCGTTCCGTCGAGTCCGGCGCGGGTGAGCCGGTCCACCAGCCACAGCGCGATCCCGTGCGTGGAGTCCCGCAGCGCGTGCAGCAGGGAGGCGCCGAGGCAGGCGCCGGCCAGGCGGGCGGTGAGGCGGAAGCGCCCGTCGGGGCGGCGCCGTGCCAGCAGGGCCGCGCCGGTGACCGCGGTCCACAGGCCGTGCCCGAACGGGGTGAGCACCTCGCGCAGGATCTCGGTCTCCAGGAGCGTGCGCAGGCCGACGCCCTGCAGGGACACGGCCGCGTCGAAGGCGTGGCCCGCGCTCTCCAGGGCCGCGAAGCCGAACCCGAGCGTCGCGCCGAGCACCAGTCCGGCCCGTGGTCCGCGGATCCGGGTGTGCCGGCGCAGCAGGAACACCAGCGCGCCGAGCTTCACGGCCTCCTCGGCGAGTCCGGTGCCCACGTACATCCACAGCGAAGGGCGGGTGAGCTGGTACTCCGTCACCGAGGCGCCGAGCACGCCCAGGGCGCCGCCGGCCAGGAAGCAGCCGAGGACCGCACTCGTGCCCAGGTCGCGGCCGTGCCGCTCGTACGCCCAGAGCGCGAAGGAGACGGGCACGAGAAAGCCGCCGAGCAGGATCAGGGTCGGCAGCGGCGTGACGTCGGCCGTGCCGTACGTGACGAACGCGGTCAGCGTCCAGAGGGCCAGGCCGATGCCCAGGCAGCGCTTCCAGAGGCCGGCGGGGATCCGGGGGTACGACGGCGGGGGCTGCTGCGGTCCGGGAACGCGGGCCCGGGGTGTGCCCGGTGGCTGATTCTGGGTCACGGCCATCCCTCTGTCCCCCGGGGGCGGCCCGCGGGCTCGGACGGGGGACCCGCGTTCCGGCGCGTCGGGGGCCCCTGGTGCGGGACGCGGGGGCGTGCGGACGGATCGATGCCGCGGATCGCTGATCGATTTGTCCGAACCTTATGACAGATGTCCCTGATGTCGCAGGCCGGAGCGCTGGTGCCGGCCCCGTCCGGCGCGGCTCAGTGTCCGGCGGGTGACCCGCTTGCGAGCAGCGGCTCCAGATAGCGGTGCATGACCGTCTTCAGCTCCGCGATGTAGGCGTCCCGTTCGGCGCCCTCGTGCGACATGACCAGGGTGAGGCCGGCCTTGAACAGGTGGACCGTCATGTTCGCCGTGAGGGTGCGCCCGTCGGAGGGCATGTCCGGCAGGCGGGCCGCGATCATCTCCTCGACGCGGGCGAGGAGGGTGCCGTGCAGGGTGCCGATCTCCTCGACGATCACCCCCGGGGTGTCGGCGCCGTGCATCAGGACGGCGAAGGCCGGGTTCTCGACGTTGAACGCGATCAGCGGGTCCAGGACCGCGTCGAGCATCCGGTCCAGCGGGAGGCCGGCGTTCTCGTGGGCGAGCGCCTGTCCGTGCGACCGGGCCCAGTGGTCGAGGAGCTGGTCGCTGAGGCCGACGGCGATGGCCTCCTTGTTCGGGAAGAACTGGTAGAGCGTGCCGGGTGAGACGCCGGCCTCGCGGGCGATGGCGTTGGTGCTCGCCGCGGTGTAGCCGGACCGGCAGAACACCGAGGCCGCCGCTTCCAGGAGCTGGGCGACGCGGCGCTCGCCGCGGGCCTGGCGGCGGCGCGGCTTGTCCTCGGCCGGCTGCGGGTGCTCCGGGGACTCCTCGGTCTGCTGATTCTCGGGCACGGGTCATCCCCAGCTTCTCGGGACACGATTGACAAACACGAGCGGTCACTCGCATTCTTGAAAAACGCGAGCGACGACTCGTGTTTGCCAGTCTATGGCAATGGGCGATCCATGATGCCTGCACGGATGCGGGTCATCGGGTCACGGTGAAGGGGACACCGCATCATGTCCGAAGTCGACGGCGCGGACGACGGGCCCGCGAAGAGGCACGGCAAGAACCCGGGCGGGGGCGGGAGAACGGGTACGGGTACGGGCGGTGCCACGGACTCGGGCGACGGTACGGGCGGGGGTGCCCGCCTCGGCGGCTGGACCCGGTTCGTCACCGCGCGGCCACGGCTCTCGCTGCTCGTCGCCCTCCTGCTGACCGCGCTCGCCGTGGTCGCCGGCAGCGGGGTCGCGGACCGGCTGGGCAGCGGCGGCTGGGAGGACCCCACCGCGCAGTCCACGTACGCGACCAAGGCGCTGGAACGGGAGTTCCCGGCCTCGCAGCCCAATCTGCTGCTCCTCATCGACGCGGGCGCGGGCTCGGTCGACGACCCCTCGGTCGCCGCGGAGGCGAAGCGGATCGCGGCACGTCTGGCCGCCGAGCCCGGCGTCACCGGCGTCGGTTCGTACTGGCAGTCCGGTTCACCCGCGCTCAAGGCGCGCGACGGCCACGAAGCGCTGATCGCCGCCCGGATCACCGGCGACGAGACGGCCGCGGCCGACACCCTGGACCGCCTCGCACCCTCCTACCGGGGAAAGAGCGGGCCCGTCGAGGTCGAGGTCGGCGGACCGGTCGCCGTACGGCACGAGATGCAGACGACCATCAAGGAGGACCTCACCCGGGCCGAGATGATCGCCCTCCCGGTGACCCTCCTGCTGCTGGTCATGGTCTTCGGCAGCGCCGTCGCGGCCCTGCTCCCGCTCGGGGTCGGGATCATCGCGATCCTCGGCACCAACGCCGTGCTGCGCGGACTCACCGAGGTCACGGACGTCTCGGTCTTCGCGATGAACCTGACGACGGCCCTCGGTCTCGGCCTCGCCATCGACTACGCCCTGTTCATCGTCCGCAGATTCCGCGAGGAGCTGGCCACCGGCGTCCCGCCGCGCGCCGCGGTCGGTGTCACCCTGCGCACCGCGGGCCGGACCGTTCTCTTCTCCTCCCTCACGGTCGCCGTGTCGCTGGCCGCGATGCTGGTCTTCCCGCAGTACTTCCTGCGCTCCTTCGCCTACGCGGGCATCGCCGTCGTGCTGCTCGCCGCGGCCGCCGCCCTGATCCTGCTCCCCGCCGCGCTCATGCTCCTCGGCGACCGGGTGAACTCACTGGACCTGCGGCGTCTGTTCCGTCGCGGAAGGCAGGACCCGGCCGACGGCGGGGCGGCGTGGGGTCGCATGGCCGCCCTCGTCATGCGCAGGGCACCGCTCTTCGCGGTGGCCACCACGGCCGGCCTCATCGTGCTCGGACTGCCCTTCCTGGGCGTGAAGTTCGGCACGGCCGACGACCGCCAGCTGCCCTCGGGCGCGGAGTCGCACGTCGTCCAGCAGCACATCCGCGACGGCTTCCCGGGCAGCCCCGGCGGCGCTCTGGAGGTCCTGGCCGAGGGGAGCGCCACGCGGACGGAGTACACCCGGTACCGGGAGCGGATCGCCGCGCTGCCCGAGGTGCTGCGTGTGGACGGCCCGCTGGTGAAGGGCGACGCCGCCTACTTCTCGGTGCTGCCCAAGGGCGAGGCCGTGGACGAGGGGGCCCAGCGGCTGGTGGGCGAACTCCGGGCGGCCGACGCTCCGTTCGACACCTCCGTGACCGGCACCGCGGCCGTTCTGGTCGACTCCAAGCATGCGATAGCCGACCGGCTCCCGTGGGCGGCCGCCTTCATCGCGATCGTCACCCTGCTCCTGGTGTTCCTGCTGACGGGCAGCGTGCTGATCCCGGTCCAGGCGGTCCTGCTCAACGCGCTGAGTCTGACCGCGATGTTCGGCGCGGTGGTCTGGGTCTTCCAGGACGGCCATCTCTCCGGCCTCCTCGACTTCACCAGCTCCGGGTCGATCGAGACGACCCTCCCGGTCCTGATGTTCTGCGTGGCCTTCGGTCTCTCCATGGACTACGGCGTCTTCCTCCTCTCCCGCATCAAGGAGGAGTACGACCACACCGGCGACCACCGGGAGGCGGTCCGCTTCGGACTCCAGCGCACCGGAGGACTCATCACCGCGGCCGCGGTCATCCTCGCGGTGGTGATGGTCGCCATCGGCACCTCCCGGGTGGCCAACACCAAGATGCTCGGACTGGGTGTCGCGCTGGCCGTCCTGATGGACGCGATGGTCGTCCGGAGCCTGCTGGTCCCGGCGGTCATGCGTCTGACGGGCACGGCCACCTGGTGGGCACCCGGACCCCTGCGGCGCTTTCACGACCGGTTCGGCCTCAGCGAGGCGGAGACACCGGCGTCGGCCGCCGAGCCGGTCGCGGACGCGGTGTCCAAGGCCGGGCCGGTCCCGGACGCGGTGCCGGAAGAGCCGGCGGAGTCCGGCCGGGACAGGGCGGAGGCACGCGGATAGCGTTTCCGCGGGAGCTGATCTCCGAGTGGAGGGCGGGAGCGGATGCGGGCAGTGGTGTTCGAGCGGTACGGGGAGCCGGCCGAGGTCCGGGAGGTGGCGGACCCGGCGCCCGCGGAGCACGGGGTGGTGGTGCGGGTCGAGGCCACGGGGCTGTGCCGCAGCGACTGGCACGGCTGGATGGGCCACGACCCGGACATCACACTGCCGCATGTGCCGGGCCATGAACTGGCCGGGGTGATCGAGGCGGTGGGCGCCGGGGTGAGCGGCCATCGCCCCGGCGACCGGGTCACCGTCCCGTTCGTCTGCGCCTGCGGAAGCTGCCCCGCCTGCGCGGCGGGCGACCAGCAGGTGTGCGAGCGCCAGACCCAGCCGGGGTTCACGCACTGGGGCTCCTTCGCCCAGTACGTGGCGCTCGACCACGCGCAGGTGAACCTGATCCCGCTGCCGCCGGAGCTGTCCTTCGCGACGGCGGCCTCGCTGGGATGCCGGTTCGCCACGGCGTTCCGGGCGGTGGTCGCACAGGGGAGGGCGGCCCCGGGGGAGTGGGTCGCGGTGTACGGCTGCGGCGGCGTGGGCCTTTCGGCGGTGATGATCGCGGCGGCCTCCGGGGCGCGGGTCGTGGCCGTGGACGTGTCCTCCGCGGCGCTCGGTCTGGCGCGGCGGTTCGGGGCGGAGGAGTGCGTGGACGCCTCCGCCGTGTCCGACCCGGCGCGGGCGGTCCGTGAACTGACCGGCGGTGGCGCGCATGTGTCGCTGGACGCCCTCGGATCGCCCGGCACCTGTGCGGCCTCGGTTGAAGGCCTGCGCCGCCGCGGCCGGCATGTCCAGGTCGGCCTGCTGCCCTCACCGACCGGTGTCACCCCGGTCCCGATGGCCCGGGTGATCGCCCTCGAACTCGAACTCCTCGGCAGCCACGGGATGGCGGCCCACGCCTACCCGCCGCTGCTGGAGTCGGTCCGCGCCGGGACCCTGCGGCCCGACCTCCTGGTGACGTCCACCATCACCCTGGACGCGGCACCGGCGGCACTGGCGGCGATGGGATCGGCACCGGGATCGGGGGTGACGGTCATCGAGCCGTGGAGCTGACCGCCGTCGGACCGGTGGGATGTCCCCGGTGGGCGGCCCACTCGTGGGCCAGGACCGACATCCGTACGGCGTCGATCCACTCGCCGCCCTGGAGCAGCGTCTGGCGTTCGACCCCCTCGGCCACGAAGCCGGCCTTCTCGTAGGCGCGGCGGGCGCGGTGGTTGAAGGCGAAGACGTACAGCGAGACGCGGTGCAGGGCCAGTTGCCCGAAGGCGTGTCCGACGATGAGCCGGGTCGCCTCGGTGCCGAGCCCCCGGTCCCGGCCGCGCGGCCCGATGAGGATGCGGAACACGCAGTTGTGGTTGTGCCGGTCCCACTCGTGGAGGACGACCTCGCCGACCAGTTCACCGGTGGCGCGGTCCACCACGCCGAGGTCCAGCCGGTCCGGCTGGTCGTTGCGCGTCCCGTACCAGGAGCGCAGCCGCTCCGGCCCCAACTCCTCGTCGGGGCTGCCGGTGAGCCGCAGGACCTCGGGGTCGGCGAGGATCTCGGTCATCACGGGGACGTCGTCGGGCGTGAACGGTCGAAGCAGGGTCTTCTCGCCGCTGAGGACGGGTTTCTCGGAGAAGCTCATCGGTGGATCATCGAGGGGCGGCCGGCACGACGGCAATCGAATTCGGGGCGGCACCCCACCGGAGGTGAGGCGCCGCCAGGAGAGGTGCCCGACGCCCGGGAACCCCGTGCGCAGGGTCACCTGTTGCTGCGGCCCCGGTTTCCCGGGCGGGCGGCGACCCAGGCACGGACGGTGTCGGCGTACCAGTAGGGCTTTCCGGATTCGACGTGGTCGGGCGGCGGCAGCAGCCCGTGCTTGCGGTAGGACCGGACGGTGTCCGGCTGCACCTTGATGTGCGCGGCGATCTCCTTGTACGACCAGAGCGTGCGGTCGGTCATGAGTGGTACCTCCCCGCGCGCGCCGCGGCGGCGGCCTGGGACGGTCGTCGGGGGAGCCGGGCGCTGCGCTGGTGATCACAAAGCGTTTGCCCGGTGAACGACGCAGCGTGAGCGCCGGGCTGTGACTGTCGACCGGGTGTGACCCAAGACCCGCGTAAACGCGACATGTGTGACACAGGGGTGTTCTTTGTGACACGAGTGACGCATTGGCGGTAGCGGGCTGGAGAGGGTGGAGGCGGTGGAGCGGGCGGAGTGGGGCGGAGGCGCCGGGGCTTTTCGGCCGCCGCCCGGCGGGGCGGCCGGGTGGCACCGGTAGCCCGCCAGCCCGAGCACCCGTCGGCCCCGAGCACCCGGCGGCCCCGAGCACCCGGCGGGCCGGGGGTCCGGGTGCCCCGGGAGGCGGGCGTCAGGCCCCGCAGGACCGCAGGAACGCCCGGGTGCGCCGGGCGATGGGCAGCGGCTTGTCCGGCGGGCACGGGTACATGTCCTGCTCGACGATCGCGAAGAGCTCGACGCCGAGGTCCTGCGCGGCGGCGAGGACGGGTTCCAGCGCCGGTACGCCGGAGGGCGGTTCGCACATCACCCCGCGGGCGACGGCGGGCCCGAACGGCAGCTCCTCGGCCCGCACCCCGGCCAGCACCTGCGGGTCCACCTGCTTGAGGTGGAGGTAGCCGACGCGTTCGCCGTACGTCTCGATGAGCTTGACGCTGTCGCCGCCGCAGTAGGCGTAGTGGCCCGTGTCCAGACAGAGCGACACCAGCGAGGAGTCGGTCGCGTCGAGGAAACGGGTGACGTTCTCCTCGCTGTCGATGTGCGTGTCGGCGTGCGGATGGACGACGACACGCAGCCCGTAGCGCTCGCGCACCTCGTGGGCGAGCCGCTCGGTCTGGGCGGTCAGATCGCGCCACTGGGCCGGCGTCAGCACGCTGTCCTCCAGCACCGCGCCGGTCTTGTCGTCCCGCCAGAAGGCCGGGATGACCACGAGATGCCCGGCGCCCATCGCCTGGGCGAGCGCCGCGATGTCCGAGACGTGCGCCCAGGTGGACTCCCACACGTCGGGACCCCGGTGCAGCCCGGTGAAGACGGTGCCCGCCGAGACGCTGAGCCCGCGCCGGGCGGTCTCCTCCCGCAGGACGTCCGGATCGGTGGGCAGATAGCCGTACGGGCCGAGCTCGATCCACTCGTAGCCGGATCCGGAGACCTCGTCCAGGAAGCGCTGCCAGGGCACCTGCCCGGGGTCGTCGGGGAACCAGACGCCCCAGGAGTCGGGAGCCGAACCGATCCGGATGCGCGACAGTGAGGAGGGAGGTGACGACCGCGGTGACGACCTCGGTGAGGGGCCGGGGGGTGGCTGCGGCGATGACTGCGGCGGCAACGACGTCATGGGCGTCAGCTTCCGGCGGCTCCCGGGAGGTGTCAAGCCCTGGTCCGAATGTCTGGACAAAACGTTGACAGGGTCCCCTCGCGGGACTAGACCTGGGGGCAGCCGCAGGGACCGCGGAGAAGGGAACTCGATGGCGTACGAGCTGATCACCATGGGGCGGATCGGTGTGGACCTCTACCCGTTGCAGACGGGTGTCCCGCTGTCCCGGGTGACCTCCTTCGGCAAGTTCCTCGGCGGCTCGGCGACCAACGTCGCGGTGGCGGCCGCGCGGCTCGGACGGCGTACGGCCGTCGTCACCCGAACGGGTGCGGATCCCTTCGGAACCTATCTGCGCGAGGCGCTGCGCGACTTCGGTGTCGACGACCGCTGGGTCACCGCGGTCCCGGGACTGCCGACCCCGGTCACCTTCTGCGAGATCTTCCCGCCGGACGACTTCCCGCTGTACTTCTACCGCGAGCCCAAGGCCCCCGACCTGGAGATCCGGGTCGGCGAACTCGACCTCGACGCCGTGCGCGACGCCCGTGTCTTCTGGATGACGGGCACGGGCCTGAGCGCGGAGCCCAGCCGCACGGCCACCCTCGCCGCCCTGGCCCACCGGGCCCGCTCCGGTACGACGGTCTTCGACCTCGACTGGCGCCCCATGTTCTGGACAGACACGGCCCGGACAGGCACAGCCCTGGAGAACCCGGCCCTGGAGAACCCGGCCCCGGACGACCCGGCCTCCTCCGCGCGCCCCTTCTACGCGGAGGCCCTGCGCCATGCCACCGTCGCCGTCGGCAACCTCGACGAGGTCGAGATCGCCACGGGAGAACGCGAGCCGCACGCCGCTGCCGCCGCACTCCTCGAAGCCGGTGCCGAGCTCGCCGTGGTGAAACAGGGCCCGAAGGGCGTCCTCGCCGTCCACCGCGACGGCACCACCGCCGAGGTCCCGCCCCTCCCGGTCGAGGTCCTCAACGGCCTCGGTGCCGGCGATGCGTTCGGCGGCTCCCTCTGTCACGGACTGCTCGCCGGCTGGGACCTGGAGAAGACCATGCGCCACGCGAACGCGGCGGGCGCCATCGTCGCCTCCCGGCTGGAGTGCTCCTCCGCGATGCCCACCCCGCGCGAGATCGAACAGGCCCTCGCCGCCGGAGCGGTGCGGTGAGGGCCGGTCACGTCGGGGGAGCCCGCCCCGAACAGGGCGGCGACGGGCCCGCGTCCGTGCGCGTCGACGTCTCCGCCCTCGCCCGGGCCCGTGCCCGCCACCCCGAGGCCATCGCGGAGGCCGCCGCCCGGCGGGTGCGGCGGCCGCTGGTCGACGGCTCCGGGCGGCTGATGATCGTCGCCGCGGACCATCCGGCACGCGGCATGCTGGCCGTCGGCGACCGGAAGCTGGCCATGGCGGGGCGCGCCGGTCTGCTGGAGCGCCTGTGCGTCGCGCTCTCGCGCCCCGGGGTCGACGGGGTGCTCGCCACCGCCGACATACTGGACGACCTGCTGCTGCTCGGCGTGCTCGACGGCAAGGTGGTCATCGGCTCGATGAACCGGGGCGGACTCGCGGGCTCCGCCTTCGAGATGGACGACCGGTTCACCGGCCACCGTCCGAGGGACATCGAACGGTTCGGTTTCGACGCAGGCAAACTGCTGCTGCGCGTCGACTACGACGATCCCGGGTCGCTGCGCACCCTGGAGTCCGCCGCCCGCGTGATCGACGACATGGCCGAACGGCGGCTTCCGGTCTTCGTCGAACCGTTCCTCTGCCGTCGCCGGGACGACGGTTCCCTGCGCAACGATCTGAGCGCCGAGGCCGTGACCAAGTCCATCGCCATCGCCGGCGGCCTGGGCGGCAGTTCGGCGTACACCTGGCTGAAGGTCCCCGTCACCGAGAACCCCGACGACATGGCCCGGGTCATGGAGACCTCCACGCTGCCCGCCGTCCTGCTCGGCGGCGATGTCGGCGAGGACCAGGAGGGTGCGTACGAGAAATGGCGCGGGGCGCTCCAACTCCCCACCGTGCAGGGCCTGGTGGTGGGCCGCTCGCTGCTGTACCCGGCAGACGGCGATGTCGCCGCGGCCGTGGACACCGCCGTAGGACTTCTGTGAGGGCCGCATGAGTCGTCCGAGCAACGAGCTGTACGTGCCCGCGGGCACCGCCGCCGACGCCCACTACGCCCTCGACATCGACCCCGAACGGGCCGGCTGGACCCACAGCAGCCTGCGGATCGTGGAGCTGGCACCCGGCGGCACCCATACGTTCACCACCGGGGACAGCGAGTGGATCGTGCTCCCGCTCGACGGCGGCTGCACGGTGCGCAGCAAAGACGGTACGGACGAGAAGGAGTTCCAACTCCTGGGCAGGCGGAGCGTGTTCGACGGAGTCTCCGACTTCGCGTACGTTCCCCGTGAAGCCCGGGCCCAGATCGCCTCCGGCGCGGGAGGCCGCTTCGCCCTGGCAGGAGCGAAGTGCGAGCGCCGACTCCCCGCCCGCTACGGCCCCGCGCCGGAGGTTCCCGTCGAAGACCGCGGCAGCGGCAACTGCGCCCGCCAGGTGCGCAACTTCGCCGCAGCGGACGTCTTCGCGTGCGACCGGCTCATCGCCGTGGAGGTGATCACCCCCGGCGGCAACTGGTCCTCGTATCCGCCGCACAAGCACGACGAGCACCTGCCCGGCGTCGAGTCCCTGCTGGAGGAGATCTACTACTTCGAGATCGAGGGACCGGACGGTTTCGGCTATCAACGCGTATTCCCCTCCCGCGAGGGGGGTTCGGACGTCCTCGCCGAGGTCCGCACCGGCGATGCCGTCCTCGTCCCCGACGGATGGCACGGCCCGTCCATCGCCCAGCCCGGTCACACCATGTACTACCTGAACGTCATGGCGGGTCCGGGCGGGGACAGGGAGTGGCGGATCCGCTTCCACCCGGGACACGCGAAGGGCACAGGGGGATACCGATGACCTCGACGACGAGGCTGACGGTCGCGCAGGCGCTGGTGCGGTTCCTGGCCGCGCAGTACACGGAACGGGACGGGGAGCGCCGTCGGCTGATCGGCGCCACCTGGGGCATCTTCGGACACGGGAACGTCGCCGGGATCGGCCAGGCGCTCGTCGAGTACGCCACGGTGCCCGGCGGGGGGACACCCTCCGCACCCCCCGTGATGCCGTTCCACCAGGGGCGCAACGAACAGGCCATGGTGCACGCGGCCGTCGGCTACGCCCGTCAGTGCGGCCGGCTGTCGGCGCACGCCGTGACCACCTCCATCGGGCCCGGCGCCACCAACCTCGTCACCGGCGCCGCGCTCGCCACCGTCAACCACCTGCCGGTGCTGCTCCTGCCCGGCGACGTCTTCGCGGCCCGCCCCGCCGACCCGGTGCTCCAGCAGCTGGAGGTCCCCTTCGCCGGGGACGTCTCGGTCAACGACTGTCTGCGCCCGGTGTCGAAGTACTTCGACCGGATCACCCGCCCCGAGGCCCTGATCCCGGCGGCCCTCCAGGCGATGCGCGTGCTCACCGACCCCGTCGACACCGGCGCCGTCACGCTCGCGCTGCCCCAGGACGTACAGGCGGAGGCGTACGACTGGCCCGGGGAGTTCTTCGCCGAGCGGACCTGGACCGTACGGCGCCAGGCGCCCGACGCCGTGGAGCTGGCCCGGGCCGTCGAGGCGGTCCGCGGCGCCCGGCGTCCGCTGATCGTCGCGGGCGGCGGCGTCCACCACAGCCGTGCCGAGGAGGCGCTCGCCGCGTTCGCCTCGGCCACCGGCATTCCCGTCGCCTCCACCCAGGCGGGCAAGGGCTCGCTGTGCTGGGACCACCCCCAGGACGTCGGCGGCATCGGGCACACCGGCACGGCGACCGCCGACGAGCTCGCCCGCACCGCCGACCTGGTGATCGGGGTCGGCACCCGCTACACCGACTTCACCACCGCCTCGGGCACGCTGTTCACGGCCTCGGGCGTCCGCTTCCTCAACCTCAACATCGCTCCGTACGACGGTCACAAACTCGCCGGCTCTCCGCTGATCGCCGACGCACGCGCCGGTCTGGAAGCGCTCACCGAGGCGCTGGGGCCGCACCGCCACCGCGCGGAGCCCGCGTACGTCACCGAGTACACGGACGACAAGGAGCGCTGGGAGTACCGCGTCGACGCGGCCTACGAGGCCGAGGACATCGACATCCGGCCCACCCAGCCGCAGGTCCTCGGCGTCCTCGACGAGCTGGTCACCGAGGACGACATCCTGATCAACGCGGCCGGCTCGCTCCCCGGCGACCTGCACAAACTGTGGCGGGCGCGGTCGCGGGACCAGTACCACGTCGAGTACGGCTATTCGTGCATGGGCTACGAGATCCCGGCCGCGATCGGGGTGCGGATGGCGGCCCCGGACCGGCCGGTGTGGGCGTTGGTCGGCGACGGCACGTATCTGATGATGCCGACCGAGATCGTCACCGCGGTCCAGGAGGGCGTCGCGATCAAGGTGGTCATCCTCCAGAACCACGGGTACGCCTCGATCGGCGGGCTCTCGGAGGCCGTGGGCGGCGAGCGCCTGGGCACGGCGTACCGCGCCCTGGCCGCGGACCGTACGTACACGGGGGCGCCGCTGCCCGTGGACCTCGCGGCCAACGCGGCCAGTCTGGGTATGCGGGTCCTGCGCGCGGGGACCGTGCGTGACCTGCGGGCGGCCCTGGCCGAGGCGCGCGAGGCGGACACTCCCACTTGTGTCTACGTGGAGACCGAAACGGCAGACACAGTGTCGGGCGCGCCCCCGGCCCAGGCCTGGTGGGATGTACCTGTGGCCGAGACCGCGACCCGACCGTCGGCGGTCAAGGCACGTGAGGAGTACGACCGGCACGTCGCCGCCCGACGCCGCCATCTGTGAAGGAGTGCATGGCCATGACGAAGACCGTCGACCACTGGATCGGTGGCAAGACCGTCGAGGGTGCGTCGGGTACGTACGGGCCGGTCACCGACCCGGCGACCGGCGCCGTGACCACGAAGGTCGCCTTCGCGACCGTCGAGGAGGTCGACGCCGCGGTCGCCGCCGCGAAGGACGCCTACGCGACCTGGGGCCAGTCCTCGCTGGCCAAGCGGTCCACGATCCTGTTCAGGTTCCGCGCGCTGCTCGACGCCAACCGGGACGCGATCGCCGAACTGATCACCGCCGAGCACGGCAAGGTGCACTCGGACGCGCTCGGCGAGGTCGCGCGCGGTCTGGAGATCGTCGAGCTGGCCTGCGGGATCACCGTGCAGCTGAAGGGCGAGCTGTCGACCGAGGTGGCCTCGAAGGTCGACGTGGCGTCGATCCGGCAGCCGCTCGGTGTCGTCGCGGGCATCACGCCGTTCAACTTCCCGGCCATGGTGCCGATGTGGATGTTCCCGCTCGCCATCGCGTGCGGCAACACCTTCGTCCTCAAGCCCTCGGAGAAGGACCCGTCGGCCGCCATGAAGCTCGCCGAGCTGCTGGCCGAGGCCGGCCTGCCCGACGGTGTCTTCAACGTCGTGCACGGCGACAAGGTGGCCGTCGACCGTCTCCTGGAGCACCCGGACGTCAAGGCGGTGTCCTTCGTCGGCTCGACCCCGATCGCCCGCTACATCCACACCACCGCCGCCGCGAACCACAAGCGCGTCCAGGCCCTGGGCGGCGCCAAGAACCACATGCTGGTCCTGCCGGACGCCGACCTGGACGCCGCGGCCGACGCCGCCGTCTCGGCCGCTTACGGCTCCGCCGGCGAGCGCTGCATGGCGATCTCCGCCGTCGTGGCGGTCGGTTCCGTCGGCGACGAGCTGGTGGCCAAGATCCGCGAGCGCGCCGAGAAGATCAAGATCGGCCCGGGGAACGACCCGGCGTCCGAGATGGGCCCGCTCATCACGGCCGCCCACCGCGACAAGGTGGCGTCGTACGTGAAGGGCGCCGCCGACCAGGGCTGCGAGGTCGTCCTCGACGGCACGGGCCACACGGTCGAGGGGCACGAGGACGGCCACTGGATCGGCCTCTCGCTCCTGGACCGCGTACCGGTGACGGCGGACGCGTACAAGGACGAGATCTTCGGCCCGGTGCTGTGCGTGCTGCGCGTGGACACCTACGACGAGGGCGTGGCGCTGATCAACGCGTCCCCCTTCGGCAACGGCACCGCGATCTTCACCCGGGACGGCGGCGCCGCCCGCCGCTTCCAGCTGGAGATCGAGGCGGGCATGGTCGGCGTGAACGTGCCGATCCCGGTGCCGGTGGGCTACCACTCCTTCGGCGGCTGGAAGGACTCCCTCTTCGGGGACCACCACATCTACGGCAACGACGGCACGCACTTCTACACCCGCGGCAAGGTCGTCACCACCCGCTGGCCGGACCCGTCGGAGGCCCCGGCGGGCGTCGACCTGGGCTTCCCGCGCAACCACTGAGGTCCCGCCGGACCCCTCCTGACCCACCTCGTCAAGCCGTCCGCTATGCGGACGGCTTGACGTTTTTTTGACGGCACCGCAACGATTCCCGTTCATGCGGATGAACCGGGTGATGCAGGCGAGTTGATTGTTTGGCCTTCGAAAGCAAGGTCGCCTTTCGCAAAGCTTTGATGATTGCAACATGAGGGCGCTGTCGCCTGAGAATGCGATGTGACGTGCGCCGCTTCGCTCCTGCGGATTCCGTAGGTGAACGGCCATTGACGCAACGGTTTCCGTCAAGGTTCCATCGGCGCGGGAGCGGACAAGAACGAGAACGACGCGAGCCGCCGGAGGCGATATCGCTCCCGCCCGAACCACCTGACGCACGAGTCGATCGGAACCGCTTGATGACCGACACGCTCCGCCCCGCAGAGACCGCCGTCCTGGACGCCGCCCCCGCGGAGACCGGGAACCCGAAGACACTCAAGCGTTCCATAGGCGTCGTCGGCGGCACCCTGCTGACGCTGTCCTGCGTGACCCCGGCCTCGACGCTGTTCGTGGTCATCCCGGACCTCTTCGGCTCGCTCGGCACCGCGACCGCCCTCACGATCGCGATCGGCTCGCTCCTCTGCGTCGCCGTGGCGTTCTGCTACTCGGAGCTGGGCACCCTCATCCCCAGCGCCGGTGGCGAGTACGCCATGGTCTCCACGATGGCCGGACGGCTCGCGGGCTGGCTCGTCTTCGTGATGTCCCTGCTCGTGGTCATGATCGTGCCGCCGGTGATCGCCATCGGCACCGCCGACTACCTCGCCCCGCTGGTGCACCTCGACCCGGCGATGACCGGCGCCGGCGTGATGCTGCTGGCCACCCTCGCCGGACTGCTCGACCTGCGCGCCAACGCCTGGATCACCGGCATCTTCCTGGTCCTCGAAGTCGTCGCCGCCGGTGTCGTGGCCCTGCTGGGCTTCACGCACAGCCACCGCGGCCTGGGCAGCCTGACCTCCATGCAGGTCGCCGGGACCGGCGGACACACCGACGCGGTGACGGCCATGCTCGTCATCTCCGGGCTCGCCATCGCCCTCTTCGCCACCCAGGGCTTCTCGACCGCCGTCTACCTCTCCGAGGAGCTGGAGAACCCGCGCCGCAACGTCGCCCGCACGGTGCTGGCCACCCTCGCCATCTCCACGGTCGTCATCCTGGTCCCGGTCGTCGCCATCACCATGGGCGCCTCCGACATCGAGGAGCTCACCGGCGGCGACATCAGCAGCATGGTCACCGCCTGGTCCAACTCGGCCGTCGGCACCTTCGTCAGCCTCTGCGTCGCCCTCGCGATCATCAACGCGGGCATCGTCATGGTCATCCAGAACTCGCGCGTCCTGTTCGCCTCGGCCCGCGACAAGGCCTGGCCCGAGCCGGTTAACAACGGCCTGTCCAGGCTCGGCCGGTTCGGCTCCCCCTGGGTCGCCACCCTGCTCGTGGGCGTCCCCGGCGCCGCCCTCTGCTTCGTCGACCTCGACACCCTGTACGGCGTCACGGGCGTGTCGGTGACCGCCATGTACCTGCTCGTCGCGGTCGCCGCCCTGCTCGCCCGGCGCGGCCACCACCGCCACACCCCCGCCTGGCGGATGCCGCTGTGGCCCGCGATGCCGATCCTGCTGATCGTCGTCCTCGCCTACGTCCTCACCCAGCAGGAGACGCAGTACCTGCTGTGGACCGGCGGCATCACCGCCGTCGCCACCCTGTACTGGGCCTTCTACCTGCGCCCGCGCCGCGACACCCGCTGGCTGGTGTCGATCCCGGAGGACGTGCAGGCGTAACCGCGACGGTCCGCCCGCCCGGCTTTTCCGAGCCGGGACCCGGCGGCCCGCGGGAACCTCAGCCGAACTCCCACGTCACCACCGTGCACATCCCGTCGTCCTCGCCACCCGCGCTGCGGTACGTGGCGAGGGCGACGTCGTTTCCGGCGTCCACCGCCACCCACATCCCGTAACAGCCGCGTTCCCGGGCCAGGGCGGCGAGTTCGCGGACCAGCGCCCGCCCCGTGCCCCGCCGCCGGAAGGGCTCCGCCACCGCCAGCTCGTACAGGAACATCTCGGCGCCCTTGTCCGGATGGACCGTCTCGACCCCGCTGACGAAGCCGACCGGCACCTCGCCCTCGTAGGCCAGGTAGAGGTGATGGCCCTGGGCGTCCAGGAACCGCCGGGCCCACTCGGGACGCACGGGATGGTCGAAGAGGTACTCGGCGGCGGTCAGTTCCAGGACGGTGGCGGCGCGGCGCAGCTCCATGGCCCGTTCGTACCACGGACGCGGTACACGCGGCCCCCGCCGTACTTCCCCGGGAGGGGTGCCGGTTCAACCCGGCGGCTGTCCCTGTCGCCGGTGCGCGCCCGTACCGTTGAGCCATGGATCTTCGACTGCCCCGGCCGCGCGGGCCGCGCCGGGGACACCCCTCCGGCCGCACGACGGCCCGAGCCCGCGGGCGATGGGCGGCCGCCGCCGCTGCCCTCGTGGTGCTCGCCGGCGCGGGCACCTGGACGGCCGTCGCCTCCGACGGCGCGCCCGCCGTCCACCGCTCCGACCGCGTCATGGCCATGGACGGCGGAGCGCGGCTCGACACCTCGTACTTCACCGCGGGACCGTCCTCGCCCCGCCGTCCCGCCGTCCTCCTCGCGCACGGCTTCGGCGGCAGCAAGGCGGACGTACGCGCCGAGGCGGAGAAGCTCGCCCGGGACGGATACGCGGTCCTGACCTGGTCGGCGCGCGGCTTCGGCAGGTCCACCGGAAAGATCGGGCTGAACGACCCCAAGGCCGAGGTCGCCGACGTCTCCCGGCTCGTCGACTGGCTCGCCCGGCGCCCCGAGGTCCGGCTCGACGGCAACGGCGACCCGCGCGTGGGCGTGGCGGGCGCCTCGTACGGCGGGGCGATCTCCCTGCTGGCCGCCGCGAACGACCGGCGCGTCGACGCCATCGCCCCGTCGATCACGTACTGGAACCTCGCGGACGCCCTGTTCCCGAACGGCGTGTTCAAGAAGCTCTGGGCGGGCATCTTCATCAACTCCGGCGGCGGCTGCGCCCGCTTCGAGCCCGAGCTGTGCGCGATGTACGACCGGGTCGCGGAGTCCGGGAAGCCGGACGCGGCGGCGACGAAACTGCTCCAGGAACGCAGCCCCTCCGCCGTCGGCGACCGCATCAAGGTCCCCACCCTCATCACCCAGGGTCAGTCCGACTCCCTCTTCACGCTCGGCCAGGCCGACGCCATGGCCAGGGCCGTCAAGGCCAACGGCGCTCCCGTCGACGTCGACTGGATCGCGGGCGGACACGACGGCGGCGACATGGAGACGGACCGCGTCACCTCCCGCGTCGTCTCCTGGTTCGACCGCTACCTGAAGGACGACAAGGGCGCCGGCACCGGCCCCGCCTTCCGCGTCACCCGCACCGGAGGCGTCGACTCCACCGACGGCGCCGCCCTGCTGCGCGGCGCGAGCTCGGACACCTACCCCGGACTGGACAGCGGCCGCCGCACGATCGGGCTGACCGGTCGTGAACAGCGCTTCCAGAACCCGGCGGGCGCCAGTCCGCCCGCCATCTCGGCCCTGCCGGGACTCGGCGGCTCCGGCGGCCTCGCCCAGCTCTCCACCCTCGGCCTCGGGGTCTCCCTGGACTTCCCCGGCCAGTACGCCCGCTTCGAGTCCGCTCCCTTCCGGGACGACCTGCGGATCACCGGCTCACCGACCGTCACCGTGCACGTCGGGTCGAGCACCGACGACGCGGTCCTCTTCGGCAAGGTGTACGACGTCGGTCCCGGCGGCACCCAGCAGGTACTGCCCTCCCAGCTCGTCACCCCGGTCCGCGTCGAGGGCGCGAGGAACGGCAAGGACGTGTCCCTGACCCTTCCCGCCGTCGACCACGCGGTCCGCAAGGGCCACCGGCTGCGCCTGGTCCTCGCCTCGACCGACCTCGGCTACGCCTCTCCGGCGGCCCCCGCCACGTACACGGTGTCCCTCAAGAGCGCCCTCCAGGTGCCGACGGCCCCCGCGGTGAAGACCGCCGCGGCGGCGCTGCCCTCCTGGGTGTGGTGGCTGCCGCTCGCCGGCGCGCTCGCCGCCCTGGCCCTGCTGGTGACCGGCCGCCGCCGTACGAACGCCCCGGCACCCGACCCCGAACTGGCCGAAGTCCCGCTCCAGATCACCGGCCTGAGCAAGCGCTACGCCAAGTCCGCCGACCGGTACGCCGTACGGGACCTGTCGTTCCGCGTGGAGAAGGGCCAGGTCCTCGGCCTGCTCGGGCCGAACGGCGCGGGCAAGACCACCACCCTGCGCATGCTCATGGGCCTCATCAAGCCCGACGACGGCGAGATCCACGTCTTCGGGCACGCGATCCGCCCCGGCGCGCCGGTCCTCTCCCGGGTCGGAGCGTTCGTCGAGGGCGCGGGCTTCCTCCCGCACCTGACCGGCCGCGAGAACCTGGAGCTGTACTGGCAGGCCACCGGCCGTCCCCGCGAGGACGCCCACCTGGAAGAGGCCCTGGAGATCGCCGGACTCGGCGACGCCCTCGCCCGCGCGGTGCGCACCTACTCCCAGGGCATGCGCCAGCGCCTCGCCATCGCCCAGGCCATGCTCGGCCTCCCGGACCTGCTGATCCTGGACGAACCCACCAACGGCCTCGACCCGCCGCAGATCCGCGAGATGCGCCAGGTGATGATCCGCTACGCCGCCGCGGGCCGCACGGTCATCGTCTCCAGCCATCTCCTCGCCGAGGTCGAGCAGTCCTGCACCCACCTCGTGGTCATGGACCGCGGCCGGCTCGTCCAGGCCGGCCAGGTGTCCGAGATCATCGGCTCCGGCGACACCCTGCTCGTCGGCACGGGGACACCCGTCGACGCGCCGGTCGTGGAGAAGGTCGGCGCACTGCCGGGCGTCCTCTCGGCCGTCGCGACCGAGGACGGCCTGCTGGTCCGCCTCGACCCCGGCGGCAGCGCACAACGCCTGGTTGTCGAACTCGTACGCCTCGAAGTACCGGTGGCGTCGGTGGGACCCCACCGCCGTCTGGAAGACGCGTTCCTCACCCTGATCGGAGGCTCCGCATGAGCACGCTCCTCGAGCGGACCGAGACGGCGGACGGGTACCGGGCGAGCCGCACCCTGCCGCTGCGCGTCGAGCTCGTCCGCCAGCTCAAGCGCCGCCGCACCCTGGTGATGGGGGCGGTCCTCGGGGCCCTGCCCCTCGTCCTGCTCGTCGCGTTCGCGATCGGCGGCCAACCGGGCGCGCGCAACGGCCGGATCACCCTGCTGGACACCGCCACCGCCTCCGGCGCGAACTTCGCCGCGGTGAACCTGTTCGTCTCGGCGGGCTTCCTCCTGGTGATCCCGGTCGCGCTGTTCTGCGGGGACACCGTCGCCTCCGAGGCGAGCTGGTCCTCCCTGCGCTACCTGCTGGCGGCGCCCGTGCCCAGAGCCCGGCTGCTGTGGTCCAAGCTCACCGTCGCCCTCGGGCTCAGCCTCGCGGCGATGGTCCTGCTGCCCGTCGTCGCGCTGGCCGTGGGCACCGCCGCCTACGGCTGGGGCCCGCTGGAGATCCCCACCGGCGGCGCGCTCTCCGCGGGCACCGCCGCCCAGCGGCTGTTCGCGGTGATCGCGTACATCTTCGTGTCCCAGCTGGTCACCGCCGGGCTCGCGTTCTGGCTGTCGACGAAGACGGACGCCCCGCTCGGCGCGGTCGGCGGCGCGGTCGGCCTGACCATCGTGGGCAACGTCCTGGACGCGGTCACCGCACTCGGCCACTGGCGCGACTTCCTGCCCGCCCACTGGCAGTTCGCCTGGGCCGACGCCATCCAGCCGACACCGGAGTGGGGAGGCATGATCCAGGGCGCGGCGATCTCCGTGACGTACGCCCTCGTCCTGTTCGCCCTGGCCTTCCGCGGCTTCCGGCACAAGGACATCGTGTCGTAGGTCTCCGGAAGATCACCTACCGGTCTCGGCGGCCCGCCGTCGTGGCCGCTTCGAGATCCTTCCGCAACGCATCCGAGCGCTCGTCCCGGCCCCCTCGGCCGTCACAGTCACACAGGTCGGCCCACACAAGGGCCGTACGCCGAGGGGGCACAGATGGGGATCAAGCACGTACGGACGGCGGCCGCCGCGGGCCGCCCACACAGCGGCGCACGGAGGGCGAGCCGTCGAAGGCTGGCCGGCACACTGCTCGCCCTGCCCCTGGCGGGCGCACTGCTGCTCACCGGATGCGGCGCGGGCGACGGCAGCAACTCCACGGACGGTCCGGACAAGTCCGGCGGCCGCAACAACCTCCCGCTGCCGGGCCCCGCGCAGCCGACCGGCGGCGCGGCCGAGCGCGACGCCGAGGGCGAGCAGTCGGCCGCCCCGGACGTCGAGCCGTCGCCCGACTACCTCTCCACGTTCGCCCTCGACGTCGACACCGCGTCGTACGGCTACGCCCGCCGCACTCTCGCGGACGGCCGCGCCCCCGACCCCTCGACGGTCCGCCCCGAGGAGTTCGTCAACAGCTTCCGCCAGGACTACGAACGGCCCGACGGCAACGGCTTCTCCCTGTCCGTCGACGGAGCCCGCACCGACGACGGACGCTGGTCCCTCGTCCGGGTCGGGCTCGCCACCCGGCCCGCCGACAGCGAGCGCGAACGCCCGCCCGCCGCCCTCACCTTCGTCATCGACATCTCGGGTTCCATGGCGGAGCCGGGCCGCCTCGACCTGGCCAGGGAATCCCTCGACGTGATGACGGACCGGCTGCGCGACGACGACTCGGTCGCCCTGGTCACCTTCAGCGACGAAGCCGAGACCGTGCTGCCGATGACCCGGCTCGGCGGCCACCGCGCCCGCGTCCACCGGGCGATCGGCAGTCTGGAGCCGACCGACTCGACCAACCTCGGCGCGGGCGTGCGGACCGGGTACGCGACGGCCGTCGACGGGCTGCGCGAGGGGGCCACCAACCGGGTCGTCCTGATCTCCGACGCCCTCGCCAACACCGGCGACACGGACGCGGACGACATCCTCGAACGGATCTCCTCGGCCCGCCGACAGCACGGCATCACGCTCTTCGGCGTGGGTGTCGGCAGCGACTACGGCGACGCCCTCATGGAACGCCTCGCCGACAAGGGCGACGGCCACACGACGTACGTCTCCGATCGCGACGACGCCCTCACCGTGTTCTGCGACCAGCTTCCGCGGAACATCGACCTCACGGCACGCGACGCCAAGGCGCAGGTCGCCTTCGACCCCGAGACGGTCGAGCGGTTCCGGCTGATCGGCTACGACGACCGGAAGGTCGCCGACGAGGACTTCCGCGACGACCGGGTGGACGGCGGCGAGGTGGGCCCCGGTCACACGGTCACCGCCCTCTACGCCGTCCGCACCCGCCCCGGCGCCTCCGGGCATCTGGCCACCGCGACCGTCCGCTGGCTCGACCCCGGCTCCCGCGCCCCGCACGAGGAGTCCGGCAGCCTGGAGACCGGCGGTCTGCGCGAGGGTGTCTGGACCTCGCCGTACTCCTTCCAGGTCACCGCCGTGGCCGCCTACTTCGCCGACGACCTGCGCTCCGGCGACGCTCGCTGGAGCTCCCTGCCCGGTGTCCCGTCCCTCGGAGAACTCGCCTCGCGGGCCCGCTCCCTGGCGAACGTGACCGAGGACAAGGACGTCGCGTCGCTCGCCACCGCGATCGGGCAGGCCGACGAACTGGACATCTGCGCCGAGGACTGCGCCCGGTAGCGCGACCCGACGAATCGTGTGCGGCCCCTTGAAATCCCTTTATGCACAGGTAAGTTGACTCGGCGGTAAAAACCCCGCGACCGGGCCCGCTGTCCGTGGTGCCGAGGTGATCAGCTGTCGGGCAACGGTGCCGTCGGCAGCTGACCTCCGCCCGGGCTCCGACGCGCCTTCCCGTCGTATATATGAATTCCGTTTCTGTCGTGTTGGCATTCCCGCTCCGGGGGAAACGCTTCTCCATGGGGAGGAGCGTTTCCCCCGCTGTGAAACTTCCGTGTCCATTCCGGGCGGGGCGATTCGAGTGAATTCCCCACGGGTTCAGGTTCCGCAGTTTCCTCGGTGGTCCGTCCCTCGTTTACAGCCCGCAGGTCATGATGCGAGCCGCCCAGGTGTGCTCGCTCGGTTTCGGCCGACAAAGGGGCATGACCGCAGAGAAGGGAAAGCACGTGAAGCTCAGGAAGAGCGCTGCCGTCGTCGGCGCGATCATGGCTCTGGGCATGGCTGCCCCCGCCTTCGCGGACTCGGGCGCCGAGGGCATCGCCGCCAACTCTCCCGGCGTCCTCTCGGGCAACGTGGTCCAGGTCCCGATCCACATCCCCGTCAACGTGTGCGGCAACTCGGTCAACGTGATCGCCCTGCTGAACCCGACGATCGGCAACGTCTGCGCCAACTACTGACGTTTCGGCACTTCAGCCGCCTCCGGCTGTGCCACGGCCGGCTTTGGACCGCCTCGCGGACCCCAAGGCCGGCTTCCTCACTTCTCCCAGCAGGAAGACAACAAGAGTGCGACAGAACCTGAGTAGGGGAGTGGTCCTGGCCGCGGCTGCGACAGGCATCATGTCCCTGTACGCCAGTCCGGCCTTCGCGGACTCGAACGCGACCGCGACCGCTTCGGACTCACCCGGCGTGGCGTCGGGAAACAACGTCCAGGTTCCGGTGAACGTGCCGCTGAACATCTGCGGCAACACGGTCGACGTCGTCGCCGCCCTCAACCCGGCGTTCGGCAACTCCTGTGCCAGTGGCCCGGTTTCGCAGGGCAGGCACGCGGCGCCGCATCACCCCGCGCAGGGCCACGGCGGCCACGCCGGTGGTCACCGTGCCGAGCCCGGCGGCTACGGCAGTCACGGCACCGAGCACGCCGGATACGGAGGTCACCGGGCCGGTGGCCACGCCCGCGAGCACGGTGGCCAGAGTGGCTACGGCGGTGAGCAGAGTGGCTACGGCGACCCGGGCTACGGCGACTCCCGACACGGCCAGTCCGGCTACGGCGACTCGGGCCACGGCGACTCCCGGCACGGGCAATCCGGTCACATGAGCCCGGGGTACGGTGACTCGGGTGCCCACCAAGGCGGTTGGAGCGGCGCCTCGTCGTACGGCGGGACGCACGGATCGCCCGGTGTCCTCTCGGGCAACCACCTGGCGGCCCCCGTGGACCTCCCGGTCGAGCTCTGCGGCAACACGCTGGACGTGATCGGCATCGCGAACCCCGTGTCCGGCAACTCGTGCGCCCACCACCACGCGCCGGAGGGCCACGCGAGGACCCCGCACCACTGCACGCCGCCGGCGACGCCCCCGCGGACGGTTCCGCAGCCGCCGAAGACGCCCGTCGTGCACACCCCGCCCGTGACGGTCCACGAGCAGCCCCCGGTGCCGCGTCAGTACACCCCGCCCACGCTGGCGGAGACCGGCGGCCAGGGAGTGCTCGCCAATGCCGCGATCAGTGTCGCCCTGATGACGGGCGGCGCCCTGCTGTACCGGCGCAGCCGGGCCCAGTCCCGCCCGTGACGCCCCGCTCCGGGTGCCGCTCGCGTTCTCGCGCCCGGCACCCGGAGCCGGTCCGCGCGCCCGATCGGCGCCGGGCCGGAGCCGGGCCGCCCGGTGCGGCTGGTCCGCCCGGAGCCGGGCGCCCGGTGCGCGGTCGGCGTCGGAGCCCGGCGCCGAGCTCCAGGTCCGATCCCCGCCGACGGTCTTCCCCGGGCGCCGGGATCCGCCCGCACCCGTGCGCAGCAGCAGCCGCCGCACGCCGCGCACCAGCATGCCCGCCGTGAAGCCGGCGCCTTGCACGAAGCGCATGGCCGGGCCGAAGGCGGAGGCGGTGATCAGACCCGCCATGAAGGTGAGCTCCTCGCCCGGAGCGCTCACCGCGAGGGCGCTCACGTCATCCAACGGGACCAGTACGACGGGCCGGGAAACCCGGGCGGCCACTTGGCGCAACACCGCGGCGATGTCCGCGGGCGGCGAACCGGGTGGGGGCGGAGGATGCGTCTCGCTGGCAAAGCGCGATCTGCGGACGGGAATTCCCTCGGAATCCGCGACCGGGTGCACCTCCGCACCGGCTCTGCCGAGTGAGCGCACGGCTCCCGGCGTTCCTTGGTGAAAGGGATTCCGGTCGATGCGCAGCAGCACGGCGGGGACTCGGCTCTCGAGATTCTGAACGGGCTTCTCCTTCGGAATGGAGAGGGGCGGGGGCACCGGGCATTCACCCGTGCGAGTGATCACCAAAACGGGAGGCCGGAAGCCCGGTTGGCTGAATACGCATTCATATGACTGAGTGTCAGTAATCGGAAGGGAAATCCGAGGATCAAGAGGGAGAGGAGCAGGCATGGCCCCACAGCGGCAGCGGCAGCGACCCCGGAGCGGAAGACTGGCGTTCATCGCGGCCGGCATCGTCACGTCGGTCGCGCTCGCGTCCGGCCCGGTGTACGCCGTGGGCGCCGGGGCGGTGCGGGTAGGCGACCCACCGGCTCCGACACCCACGACGGCGGAACCACCCCTGAACCTCCCGGCCGGCGGTGGCGTTCCGGCCGCGGGGTCGGCCTCGGTTCCCACCGGGACGCCGCGCCCGGCCGACGGCGTACCCACGGCGGCGGTCACGGACGGCGTGAAGCCCGCCCGGCCGGGCGCGGCCGGGCTGCCTGCCTTCGGTGCCTACCTCGACTTCGGCCCTGAGGGCGTCGCCCGTATCGAGCAGCTCAGCCGGTGGCTCGGTGGCACCGAACTGCGGGTCGGACACACGTATCTGCCCGGCGACCGCTGGAGCAACATCGAGGGTGCGCCCGGATTCCTGGATGCCTGGGCGGACTGGCGCCGCCGCCAGGACGACCGGATGCTCGTCCTCAACGTCCCGATGATGGAGCGCAACGAGGAAGGTCTCTCCGACGGCCAGGTCCGTCGGCTGCTGCGCGAGGCCGAGACCGGAGCCTTCGACCACCATTTCCGCGCGCTCGCCGAGCGGCTCGTCGAGCTGAAGGTGCCCGACACCGTCATCGTGCTCGGCTGGGAGATGAACGGCATCACGTACTCCCATCGCTGCGGTCCCGACCCGGAGGCATGGAAGACGTACTGGAACAGAATCGTCACCGCCATGCGGTCGGTGCCGGGACAGAGGTTCCGGTTCGATTTCGCCCCGAACCGCGGCCAGGACGCCATTCCCTGGACCGAGTGCTATCCCGGTGACGACACGGTCGACATCATCGGCATGGACGCGTACGACCAGCCGTCGGGAGCCTCGTTCGACGAGCAGGTGAAGGAGCCGTACGGGCTTCAGGAGCAGGTGGATTTCGCCAAGGCCCACGGCAAGTCCATTTCCTATCCGGAGTGGGGCCTTTATCGCAACGGCGACAACGTGACGTACATGAAGGACATGCTCGCGTGGATCGACGAGCACAAGCCGCTGTACAACACGCTCACCGACTACTGCCCGCACGGTGTGTGGCAGTGCCAGGACAACCCGTCGGCGGCCGAGGTCTTCCGGGCCGCAATGTCCACCTTGGACGATCCGCTGCCCACGGCTCCGGCCGCGACCCCGACGTCCGATCCGGCGTCGACGCCGACATCCGCGGCGACCTCCACGCCCGTACCGGCTTCGACACCGACGACCGAGCCCGCCTCCACGCCGAAGCCGACCCCGACGCCGGAACCTGAGTCGACACCGGAGCCGGTCTCCACGCCGACCGTGACGCCCGAGCCGGTGCTGACGCCGGCCAAGACGCCGGTGCCGAAGCCGGTCCCGACGCCGGTCGAGACCCCGGTGTCCGAGCCGGTCTCCACGCCGACCGTGACGCCCGAGCCGGTGCCGACACCGGTCAAGACGCCGGTGCCGAAGCCGGTCGAGACCCCGGTGCCGGAGCCGGCATCCACGCCGACCCCGACCCCGACACCGCCCCCTGCGCGCGAGCCCGTGCCGCACGCGACGCCGGACCCGGCCACCTGTGCGCCGCTGGAGCTCGGTGACTGGGTCGAGTACTGGCTAGGCGGGAAGCCGTGCGTGCGGCTCGACTGGTCGCCGGACGAGTGGTGGTCGAGCGGCTGGTGACCCTCGGGTGGCGGCGGGTCGGTCAGGGCCTGCCGCCACCGCGTTCCTTCCAGCTCCGCAGCAATTCCTTGCCCCGCCGGCGCGCGGCGACGTCGCAGATCACCGTCGACATCAGCAGCGCCGTACGCCGACGGGCCAGGAGCAGCCGTTGGTTGACGACCGGGTCCGGGCGCCAGTGGTGCTTGTACGGTTCGTCGCCGCGCAGCAGGCTCAGCGTCCAGCGGTCGCCGCCCTCGGTGTGCCGGGAGCAGGCGTCGAGCAGTATCACCGCCACGTCCGCCTTGCGTTCGCGCAACCGCGGATGGGCGCCGTACAGATAGCCGCCCGCCAGGCGCCGGGACAGCAGCGTGAGGTCCACGGCCATCACGGTGCCGTCGAGCCGGAACTCGGTGACCACCGCGTCCCCGGACCGCACCATCGGGCCGACCGAGCGGACCAGATGCTCCGAGAACCGTTCGTGGAGGTGCTCGGAGGTCACCTTCCGGCCCTCCCACTGCAACCGGTGCAGTTCGAGCAGCCGGCCGAGGGCCGCGTCCACCTCGTCGTGGCCCACCACCCGCTGTTCGACCCCGAGCGCGGTGAGTTTGCGCAGCTTGGCCCGGACGCGCTGGGCCTTGGACGAGGGGAGGCGGCCGACCAGCTCGTCCATCGAGGTGGCCGGGAGCTCCAGGCACAGGGAGTCCCCGACCCGGCGGCGCGGTCCGCTCCAGTGCTCGTAGATCCGCTCCATCGCGCCGCCGGGGCGGACCTCGCGGAAGTCGATCAGCGCGGTGCGGGCCGCGGCCGACAGCCCCTCGGCGAGCAGGGCCGCCGCGCGGTCGGCGTGCTCGTCGTCGAGGAGCACGTCCGCGTAGTCGGAGATCGGCCCGCCGAGCGGCACGAGCGTCGGCAGCGGGCGGCGGGCCCGCATCAGCGGCGCGACCGCGAGCAGTTCACCGCCCTCGCGCACGACCATCAGACGCAGCCGCCCCGGTGTGCCGTACGAGAGCCACCAGGAGTGCAGCCAGGCGTGGCTCTGGAACGCGGTGGCCGCGCCGCACCGGCGGTACAGGCGCCCCCAGGCCTCCGCCAGTTCGGCGAACTCCCGTTCCTCGGTGACGAGTTCGGCCGGAGCGGTGTCGCGTACACCGGCCCGGAGTGTCGTCGCGCTCACAGCTGGCCGTGCACATCGGCGGCGGTGGCCGGGCCCGGTACCGAGGCCGGGCGGACCGTGTCGGCGGTCCGCCGGGGACGGACCAGCAGCACGAGGCCGCCGAGCAGTCCGCCCGCGCTCGCGCCGACCAGGCCCGTCACCGTCGGGGACGGGGAGGACGCCGATGTCGGCTTCATCGCGCGGGAGAACGACAGAAGCTGGACGTGGGTGCTCTTCTGGCTCGCGTTGGCGTGCTGGGTCAGGGAGCGGGTGACCGCGTTGGCCATGTCGGCGGCCCGGCCGGAGCGTGAGGAGGTCGCGGAGACGGCGATCATCGGCGCGTCCGGGGAGGTCGCCGTCCGCACGTCGGCCTCCAGCGTCTTCACCGGCACACCGGCCCACACCTGCGCGTCCCCGAGCACCGCGAGCTGTGTGGCGACCCGGCCGTAGGCCTGGGCGAAGCCGAGCGCGGCGGACGGATCACCCTTGTCCGTCGGAACGGCGATGACGTAGCTCGTGGCCGTGTAGGCCGGCGGCTTCATCACGCCGTACGCGCCGCCGAGCGCGCCGCCGAGCACGGTCGTGGCCGCGAGCAGCGACCACGCCGGGATGGTTCTCGCCCGGGAAAGGGACGAACCCGAGGGGCGGTGGCCCCTGGTGAGGTTTTCGGACATGTGGAACTCACTCCAGTCAGGTGCGCGAGACAGCGGCCGCGTACACGTCCATGAGCTGTGCGGCGCTGCGGGTGATGCAGTAGTGGCGGGCCGCCTCCGGGGCCGAGCGGGGGGCGGGGCCCCCGGCACGGACGCCGGCCAGCGCGCGGGCTAAGGAATCCGCACCGCCCGCCACCCGGGTGGCGCCGCGCGCCACCCCGGGCGGGAGGTCCTCGACGGCCGGGCAGGAGACGTACAGCACCGGCAGTCCGGCCGCCAGCGCCTCCACGACGGCCAGCCCGAACGCCTCCTCGGGACTGGGCGAGGCGAGGACGTCCATGGCCCCCATCAGGGACGGCAGATCGGCGCCGGGAGAGCCGCCCGCGGGGCGTTCCCCGGCGAACAGGACCCGGTCCGCGACCCTGGCGTCGTGCGCAGCGCGCCGCAGCGCGGTCTCCTCCGTGCCGCCGCCGACCAGCAACAGCCGGCAGTCCCCGGGCAGCTCGGCCATCGCGCGGATCAGGACGTCGAACCGCTTGCCGGGCGCGAGCCGGCCGACGCCGCCGACGACGTACGCGTCCTGGGGGAGCCCGAGCCGGCGGCGGGTGCCTTCGCGCAGGTCCGGGGCGAAGCGGAAGCGGGTGATGTCGACGCCGTTCGGCACGACCTCGATGCGTGGTGCGGGCACACCCCAGCGCCGCAGCCGTTCGGCGACCGTGGGCGAGACGGCGACGGTGGAACGGCCGAGCCGCTCGCTGGCCAGATACAGGGCGCGTACGCCCGGGCCGAGCCGGCGGCCCTCCATCTGCGAGTGGCCGAGCGAGTGCTCGGTGGCCACGACCCCTTTGACCCCGGCCAGCCGGGCGGCGAGCCTTCCGTACACGCAGGCCCGGTAGAGGTGGGTGTGCACGAGGTCGTAGCGGCCCGCGCGGATCACCTTCACCAGGCGGGGGAGCGCGGCGAGGTCGCGGTTGCCGGACATGCCGAGGTGGATCACGCGCACGCCGTCGGCGGCGAGCCCCTCGGCGACGGCGCCCGGATTGGTCAGCGTCACGACGTCGCAGGCGACGGGCAGGTGCCGCAGCAGCAGCCGCAGCTGCTGCTCGGCGCCACCGACACCGAGGCCGGTGATGATGTGCAGCACCTTCACCGGACCGCCTCGACGGGGCGCCGGCGCAGCCGGTGAAGGCGGTGCTTCAGGAACAGGCGTACGGAGGTGTCGTTCTCGCCGATGTGCACACGGGGGAGGGCGTACGGGCCGGTCAGCGGGCCGGGGTCGATCCCGCAGCCGTAGCCGTATCCGGCCTCGCGGACGGCGTCGACGACCCGGCGGTCGACGGTCCCGTACGGGTAGCAGAAGCCTTCGACGTGAGCACCGATCAGCTCCGAGAGCACCGCTCTGCTCTCCGCGACCTCGGCGCGCAGCACGGCGTCGTCGGCCTTAGTCAGGTCGACATGGGTGAGTCCGTGCGAGCCGACCTCCATGCCCTCGGAGGCGGCGGTGAGCCGGATGCCCTGCTTGCCCAGCAGCGGTTTGCGCGGGCCCAGCGGATCCCAGACGTTGTCGCCGTCGAGCCGGCCGGGCAGCACGAACAGGGTGGCGCCGAACCCGTGGCGCCGCAGGAGGGGGAGCGCGGTCTCGACGAAGTCGGCGTACCCGTCGTCGAAGGTCAGGCCCACCAGATCCCGCCCCTGGCCGCAGGCACGGGCCGCCAGCAGGTCCGCGACGCACACCCCGCGCAGACCGCGCCGGCTCAGCCAGCCGAGCTGTCGGCCGAGGCGGTCCGGGGAGACCGTGACACGGTACGGGTCGTCGGAACAGTCTCCGACGGAGTGGTACATCGCCACCCAGGGCGGCGCGTCGAGGGAGCTCGTACCGGTACGTCTGCTGGTGTCAGCGGAAACGGGCATTCTGAACCCTTCGTGTGACGGAACGGAGTGCGGGGACGAACCCCTCGACCCGGAAGGCCCAGGCCAGCAGGGCGAAGACGAGGGTCACGACCGTGCAGCCGACGACGAGTCCGAGCAGCGGGGAATCCACGCCCCTCGCGCACAGACCACCGGTCACCGCCGCGGTCAGGGCGGCCCGCAGCGGTTTGCCGATCTCGGCCACCACCGCGCGGGTGCGGATCGGCACACTGCGCGGACCCATGCCGTACAGCAGGAGCACGGCGGTGAGGGTGACGCCGGCCGCGTTGGCCGCGGCGATCCCGCGGACCCCCCACGGGCCGACGGCCAGGGCCCCGGCCCAGCCGGTCGCGACGACCCCGGCGGTCATCGCGAACAGCGGGTACCAGGTCGGCCGCCCCGAGCAGAAGTACGAGCGCACGAGCGCGCCGACCAGGGTGTGACCCAGCAGTCCGAGGGCGTACACCCGTATGACCGCCGCCGTCGCCGCCGTGTCCTGGGCGGTGAACGCGCCGCGCTGGAAGAGCAGCTGGATGATCTGCGGGGCGCACGCCACGACCACGGCCGTGCCGAGGAGCACCGTGCAGGCGACGAGGGTCAGATCGCGCTCCACCCGGTCGCGGGCCCGCTCGGTGTCGCCCTCGGCGATGGCCTGCGCGACCACCGGGAAGGTGACCGTGCAGAGCATCAGCGAGAGCACCATCGGCATCTGGGCCACTTTCTGGGCGTAGTTCAGATGCGAGATGGCCCCGGCGGGCAGCGAGGAGGCGAGGAAGCGCTCGATGAGGACCTGGGACTGCCGGCACAGCGCGAAGAGCAGGACCGTACCGATGAGGGTCAGGTCCATCGGGCGGGCCGGCTCACCGTCCGGGGTCCCGGTCGCCGGCCGCCCGCGCCGCAGCTGCCGCCACAGCGACGGTGCCTGCGCCAGCACCATGAGCGCGCCGCCGACCGCGACACCGAGGGCCGCCGACCGAACGCCCCAGCGGGCGCCAAGGACGAACATCGCCCCGATGATCGCGGTGTTGTACGCGATGTAGATCGCCGCCGGTGCAACGAAGCGCCGGTGCGCCCGCAGGGCCGCGCTGCAGTACCCGGCGAGCCCGAAGGAGAACACACAGGTCGCGGTCAGCCGGGTGCAGTCCACCGCGAGCCGGGGGTCGGGCAGGCCGGGCGCGAGTGCCTCGACCAGGTACGGCGCCCCCGCGACGAGCAGCGCGCCGAAGGCCGCGAAGGCGAACGCCAGCCGGGGCAGGGTGGCGGCGACCAGGGCGCGTACGGGATCACCGGCGGCTCCCCGGGCACGCCGCGTCACGGCCATGCTGAACGCCGGGATCAGCACGAAGGCCAGCCCGTCCTCGATCAGCAGCGTCGCCGCGAACTCCGGCACCGTCCACGCGACGAGGAACGCGTCCGTGTCCGATCCCGCTCCGAACAGATGTGCCAGCGCCTGGTCCCGGCCGAGGCCCAGCAGGGCTCCGGCGATCGAGAGGGCGACGGTGACGAAAGCGGCCTTGGCGAGGAACCGGTCGGAGGCGGCTCCGGGCCGGTCCGCCTTCTTCCGGTCCGCCTTCTTCCGGCCCTTCCGGGAACCGGGGGTCCTCACGGCGACGGACGCGGGCTGTGGACCGTCGGGAGGGCCGGAGACGCGGGCGGGTGGCAACGGGAAGGACGGCTCGGCGCCGGTTCCCGCGGCGGCACCCGCCCCCGAGCCGACGCCCGCCCCCGTCTCCGATTCCGTCTCCGTGCTCATCCCCACGCCCCCCACACCCATACCGCCCCTCGCACGGGTCCCCGTGCCTGTGCCGGTCTCCGTGCCGTCTCCCGAACCGGTGCGCGCACCCGAACCTGTCCCCGCCCCCGTGCCCGCTCCCGGACCGGTCCGCGCGCCTGTGTCCGTCGCCCTGCCCATCCCGAAGTCCGGGGTGGTGTCCGGGCCTTCCCCCGCCCTGGGCGGCGTCACCGTCATCGCGCCGCGGCCTCTTCCCGTACGGCGGCGGCGGGGGCCGCGGCCCCGGTGCCGGGCGTGGCCGACGGATCCATCAGGGCCCACCAGCCGATGACGCCGAAGACGACGGCCGTCAGGACCGTGGAGGGGCCGCCGATGTCCGCGTACACGAAGTCGACGAGCTGCCAGACGAGCAGCCCGCACGCGACGAGCGCGCAGTCCGTGCCGTGCGGGGTACGGCCCGCCGCCGCGAGGCCGGGGCCCGGGGCGTGCCGTGCCGTGCGGCGTAGGCGGAAGAGTCCGCGCAGCGCGCACACCAGCAGTGCCAGCCAGCTGCCCGCCAGCGCGAGCAGTCCGACGAGACCCTGCTCGCTGAGCACGAGGAGATACATGTTGTGCGGCGAGAGCAGCGCCTGCTTGTGAAAGGCGGTTCCCGCGCCCGCGATGTCGCTGCCCGAGGAGAGCGCGAGCGAGGCGTGACCGTCCCGGTACTCGGGGAAGCCCTTCAGCCCGACGCCCGTCAGCGGGTGTTCGCGCCACATGTCGGTGGCCGCCGCCCACATCGTGTACCGGTCGGTCACCGACTGGTCCGGCGCGTCGGTGACCTGCGTGATGCTGGTGACGCGCTCCTGGAGCATCGCGCTGCCGAGGCCCAGCCCGCCCACCAGGATCATCCCGGCCGCGGCCAGCGCGGCGACCGCCTTCACCGCGCGCCGCAGCCCCGCCAGCACGAGCTGCGCGCCGCAGGCCACGGCCGTGGCGATCCACGCGCCCCGGCTGAACGACAGCGCGAGCGGCGGCAGCAGGGCCAGCGCGCACAGCACGGCGACGGAGCGCTGCCGTGCCTCACCGGCTCCCAGGGCCAGCGCCACCGCGCACACCACCCCGAACGCGACCACCGTCGCCATGCCCATCACGTCGGTCGGCCCGAAGGTGCCGACCGCCCGGACGTCCTCGCCCTGGTACGAGGCGCCGGTCCCGGTGACGTACTGCCGCACCCCGATCGCCCCCTGCCACAGCGCCAGCGCCACGAACGACCAGGCCAGCAGCCTGAGGTCGCGCCGGTCGCGGACGAGCAGCAGGACCGCGGCCGGCACCAGCACGAAGACCTGGAGATAGCGGGTGAGCCCGGTGATCCCCGTGCCCGGGTCCGCCGCCCCGGCCGCCGCGACCGAGATGCCGACCACAGGGAGACCGAGAACCAGGGCGGCGGTCGCGGACAGGGGGCGCCGGCGGGTCCGTACGAGACGGATCGCGCAGCAGAGCACCACGAGACCGGACATGGCGTCCGCGATGTTCGCGCCGCCCTTGCCGTTCGGCGCGATCGGCAGCCCGAGCAGCGCGATCACCGCGAGGACGGGCAGGACCGGCAGCGCGCGCCGCAGGGCGGCGGTCACGCTGTCCAGGGGGGTGACGGGCAGGGCCTGGCTCACCGGCTCAGCTCCCCGTCGGGCGCACGAGCGCCGCGGCCGTGCGCAGCAGGATGCAGATGTCCTGCCACATCGACCAGTTGTCGATGTACGCGTTGTCGAACCGGCACCGGTCCTCGATCGAGGTGTCGCCGCGCAGCCCGTGCACCTGGGCGAGTCCGGTGATGCCGGTCTGCATCCGGTGCCGGGCCGCGTAGCCCGGGTAGGTCTGGCTGAACTTGGCCACGAAGTAGGGCCGCTCGGGGCGCGGTCCGACCAGGCTCATGTCGCCCCACAGGACGTTCAGGAGCTGGAGCAGCTCATCGAGCGAGGTGCGTCTGAGGAACGCGCAGAAGCGGCTCATCTCCTGTTCGCCCGCCACACTCCAGCGGGTCGCGGCCTCGTGCGCGTCGACCGGGCGGTGGGTGCGGAACTTCAGCAGCGTGAACGGCCGTCCGTCCTTGCCGATGCGCTCCTGCCGGAACACCACACCGGGCCCGTCGGTCAGCCGCAGGACGGCCGCGAACACCAGCAGCAGCGGACTGACCAGCAGCAACAGCGTGCCGGAGACGGCGACATCGAGGAACCGCTTCCCGAACGCGGCGCGCCGGGCGCCGATCGACAGGGGGCGGCAGGCGAAGCCGGCCAGCGTGTGCCGGCCCGTGCGGTCGTACGACGGGGAGTCCGGGTCGACCTCCCACAGCTCGCAGCCCGCGACGGCCAGCGCCCGCAGCATCGGCCCGCGTCTGACCGGCGGCTCCACCACCAGCACGGCCCGCACCCCGTTCTGGATGAGCGCCCGCTGCACCTCCTCGCCGGTGGTGAGCACCGGCAGTCCGTCGGGGCCGGTCGGCCGGTCGGCGACGACGCCGACCGGCCGTACCCCGCAGTTCGGGTGGCGCAGGAAGGCCGCGGCCACCCGCTGCGCGGTCCCGGCGGGACCGATCACCAGGGCGGCGCCGGGGTGCCGCGTGAGGGCCCGGCGACGCCGCCAGTGCACGGTGCCCCGGCCGGCGCAGCTGATCACCGACTGCGCGGCGCATCCCAGGGCCAGCGTCCGGGTCGTCAGCGCGTCGTCCGGGGCGAACGCGGCGAAGACGGCGGCCAGGGCGCACCAGGTGACCGCGATCCGCGCGCAGACGGCGGGCAGTTCGTCGAGCAGGGCGGGCAGCGGCGCCGGCCGGTACAGGGAAGCCCGGGCGTTCAGCAGGACCACGACCAGCAGCAGCGCGACGACGGACAGCGGGTGCCGCTGGATCTCCGTGAGCGCCTGTGCGGCCGTCAGCGCCGCGACGGCGTCCACGGCGGCCAGCGGCAGCCAGGAGACGCGCCGGACCGTGTTCCGCTGTCCGGCCGGGAACCTGAAACCGCCGTCGCTCTCGCGCGACGACATGACCGAGACGGGTGAGAATCCGTACTCCCAGGGCTGTCCGCCGGGGGTGGGAACGGTGCTTTCCGCAGTCACGAGTGGATGGACTCCCTGCACTCGGTGTGGTCCGCGCACATGACCTTTCCGGCGTGCTGCGGCTCTCGGCCGGCCAGCAGTTCGCGGTACACCCCCGCGACCGCGTCGGCCGTGAGGCGCACGTCGTGCGTGGTCAGTACGTGGCGGCGCCCCTGGCGGCCGAGCGAGGCGCGCAGCGGGGGATCGGCCAGCAGCGCGCCGATCGCCTCCGCCAGCGGCGCCGGTTCCGGCGCGGCCACCAGACAGCGGGCGTCGTGCCCCGGCGGCAGGCTCTCGCGGGCGCCGTCCACGTCCGTCATGACGACCGGACGCCCGCAGGCCATGGCCTCCAGCGGGGCCAGCGCCATGCCTTCCCAGCGGGACGGCAGCACCACCAGATCGGCGGCCTGGTACCAGGGCACCGCGTCGGCGGCGGCCCCGGCGAACAGCACGTCACGCGGTGCCACGGCGCGCAGCCGCGCCGAGTCCGGTCCGTCCCCGACGAGCACGAGCCGCGCCGCGGGCATCCGCCGCAGCACCGAGGGCCACGCGTCGAGGAGGATGTCCTGCCCCTTCTGCCGGCACAGCCGTCCCACGCACACCACCAGGGGAGCGGCCGGACCGACCTCCGCGAGCAGCGGCAACCCGGCTCGTACGGCGTCCGCGTCGGCGGGGTGGAACCGCCCGGGGTCGACGCCGTTGGGGATCACCCTCCACGGGGCGCGCACTCCGGCTCGTACGCCGGTCGCGCGCTCCGCCTCGCTGACGCACACCACCCGGGACGCCCAGCGCGCCCCCCACCGCTCCCAGCGCAGCGCGAGCGCCGCGGCGGCACCGTCGACGGCCTCGAACGACCAGGCGTGCGGCTGGAACACCGTCGGTACCCGTCCACGCAGCGCGAGCCGGGCCGCGAGCCCCGCCTTCGCGCTGTGCGCGTGCACCACGTCCGGCCGTACCCGCGCCAGGACCCGGCCGAGCCGCCGTACCTCCTGAGCGAGCTGAGGCCCCGGCGCCCGCGTCGCGTGCCAGGACCGTACGTCCGCGCCGAGCGCCCGCAGCTCCCGGGCGAAGCCGTTGCCGTCCGGGCAGGCGACGGTCACCCGCGTTCCGGCGGCGATCTGGGCACGGACGAGGTCGGTGACCACGCGTGCGACACCGCCGTCGACCGGCTGCGTGACATGAAGGACCCGCGGCGGAGGGTCTGTTGGCAGATGCATGCGCGGTTCCTTGCTCACGGGCGGCGCACCGGGGCGCGCGTCACTGCTTCGCGTCGACGGCGGCGAAAAGTGCTCCGATCCAGGCCGCGTCCCGCTGCGAAACGATCCGGAAGGCCAACTGGTCACCCCCGCCGCGGATCCCCTCGCCGAGTTCGAGGATCTCCGAGTCGCAGCCGAGGGTGTTCGCGTACGAGGGCACCCGCCTCGGGGCACCGGGTCCGGGCCCGCCGATCGTGGAATTCGGCACGTCGTCCCGGGGGTCGGCCAGGTCGCCCGGCGACGTCGGCGTACCGCGGCCCGTCGAGACGGACAGTGAGCCGCCCCCGCCTCCGCGGTCGCCGTTGTACGCGACCGGGCCCCGGCCCCGTACGTGTCCGGGGAGCTCGATCCGGTCCAGCCGGACCACGCGCTCCTCGCCGGAGCCGAGTGTCCCGGCCGAACTCCGGCAGCAGATCGAGGAGTTGACGGTCCGTACGACTCCGCCGTGCTGGAGCGCGTGGTACCGCTGGGTGAACGGGAGCGTCTGTGCCCGCGCCGCGGGCGGCCTGTCGGCAGGCGGCTCCGCGGACGCGGGGCCGCCGGGCGCCCAGGCGGCGAGGGCGGAGCCGCCCACGATCGCACGGCGCAGCGGCAGGCCCGGGGAAGTACGCATGACCGGCGGTGCCCTTTCGGGGAAAAGGTTCTGGACGAGAGGACGGGCGGAAATCCGAGAATCGGATGAATCAGGCGTGTGCGCGTCGGCTCCCCGCGAGCCCCCGGCGCCCCTGGACGCCTGCTTCCAGCCGTCCTTGGAGAGCCTGACTCTAGCTGGTGTCCACCTTTGTCATCGAAAACTGTGATGTGTGTCGGAACGGTCAAGTCCAGCCGTCCGAGACATCACCCCTTTGGAGGCACAACCCGCGTGAGCCTCACGCGTTGCACCAGAGCCGGGCATTCCGCCCGGATGTTGTGTCGATTTCCAAGGAGCACTTCCCCATGTCGCGTATCGCGAAGGGCCTGGCCCTGACCTCCGTTGCCGCCGCCGCCGTAGCCGGCACCGCCGGCATCGCCGCCGCCGACAGCGGCGCGCACGGCGCGGCCGCCCACTCCCCGGGCGTCCTGTCGGGCAACGTCCTGCAGGTTCCCGTTCACGTCCCGGTCAACGTCTGCGGCAACACCGTGAACGTCATCGGTCTGCTGAACCCCGCGGTCGGGAACACCTGCGTCAACGGCTGACGCCGTCGCGGACCCTTCCGGCCGGCCGTCCTCCCGAAACGGAGGGCGGCCGGTCCGCGTCGGCGCGCCCGGCGCCGGCCGTTCGCGCGAAAGCCCGGCACGGGCTGGTGCCGTCCGGCGTGACGCGCCGGGGCTCCCGGCGGGGCGCAGGAATTCTCCGCACGCGGAGTTTCCGTTGCGTTCGGGGCTCGTTAGGCAGCGCACAGAGGAATTCCCTCCGGTGACATCCGTCGCCGAAGAAAGGAACACGATGAAGTCTCTCAAGGCCGCCGCGGTGGTCGCCGGGTCCCTGGTCGTCGCCGGCGCCGCCGCGCCCGCGTTCGCCGCCGGAGCCTCCGACCTCGCGCCCTCCAGCCTCAACGGCGCCCTGGAGACCGTCACCAGCCAGCGTTCGCTCAGCGTGCAGGACGTCTTCCCTCTCCAGCACCAGTCCAACGCGCTCGACACCGAGAACAAGGACTCCGCGCTGAGCGGAGTGAACAGCGCGGCGAAGACGCTGAACACGACGGCCTCCCCCGCGCAGCTCCTCGGCGGGCTTCCCCCTCAGGGTTAGTCGTATCCCTTGCGTGCGTGTCTTTCCGCAATGCCTTCGGGCATTTCCCTAGGCTCTGGAGAAAATCTCCGATGAAAGGGCTCACAATGAACACTGCCAAGAAGGCCGCTCTTATTTTCGCCACCGTCGGAATGGCCGCGGGTGCCGCCGCGGGGAGTGCCGCCGCGGACTCCGGGGCCGAGGGTGCCGCGGTCAATTCCCCGGGCGTTCTGTCGGGCAATGTCGTCCAGGTCCCCGTTCACGTCCCGGTCAATGTCTGCGGCAACACGGTCGACGTTATCGGTCTGCTGAACCCGGCTTTCGGCAACGTCTGCCTCAACGACTGACATCGCGCGGCCGATGTGGTGACAAGGGCCGATTCCCCAGGTGCGGAATCGGTCCTTCGCGCTGTTCGAGCCGCGTACCTCGTTCGTGTGGTCACACTCCCTGACATCCCCCGGTCGGGTGATATCGGGTCAGAACCCGAACGGGCGCATCGATAAGGTTCCGCGGTGACCTCAACCTCAAGCGAAAAGCGCTCACTTCGGAGCGCCGATCTCGGCACGCTCGCCGTCATGGCATTCAGCGGAGAGGCTCCCGACGGCGACATGCCCTATCTCCTCGCCTACTCGCTGGGAGACGGCGAAGGGGGCCCCGAGGGCTCCGCCGCGGCCATCCGGCAGCTGCTCATCGACAACGGACTGCCCGTGGGCGACAAGCTCATCGACGGATCCCGGCAGCCGAGCCTGCCGCTCACCCTGCTCGTCGAGGCCGGCCAGGCCGTCGTCAGCATGCCGTACCTCAATGCCCGGTGCGTGGCGCCGCCGGAGTGGCTCGAGGCGGTCGGGGAACGCGGCTACGCCTACTTCCTGTTCGCCACCCGTGCCTGGCCCGTGGCCCAGCCCGGCAAGCCCGTCGCGCCCGAGGACCTGACGGCCTTCGCGGGCGACGAGGAGACTCTGCTCAGCGCGTCCCACGTGCTGCTGCCCGCGCGCAGGCTGCGCGGCTGATGGCGGCCGCCGCGGGATCGGGGGCGAGCGGCGGCGACGGTCCGCGCGGCCACACCGCCGGCAGCGGCCGGGCCCTGGCCGTGCTGCTGGTGATCACCGGGGCGGCCGGTCTTCTCGCCGCGTGGGTCATCACGATCGACAAGTTCAAGCTGCTGGAGAACCCGAACTTCGTTCCGGGGTGCAGCCTGAACCCGGTGGTCTCGTGCGGCAGCGTCATGAAGAGCGAGCAGGCGTCGGCCTTCGGGTTCCCCAACCCGATGCTGGGCCTGGTGGCGTACAGCGTGGTGATCTGTGTCGGCGTGAGTCTGCTGACCGGTGCGGGATTCCCGCGGTGGTACTGGCTGACCTTCAACGCGGGCATGTTGTTCGGAGTCGGATTCTGCAGCTGGCTCCAGTTCCAGTCGTTCTACCGGATCAACGCACTGTGTCTGTGGTGCTGTCTGGCGTGGGCCGCCACGATCATCATGTTCTGGTACGTGACATCCTTCAATGTGCGGAACGCATTTCTGCCCGCCCCGGAATGGCTGAAGGTATTTCTCGCGGAGTTCACCTGGGTCGTTCCGGTGCTGCACATCGGCATCATCGGAATGCTGATCCTCACCCGCTGGTGGGATTTCTGGACGAGCTGAGGTCTCCCTATCGGACGACTAATGAGTCCGTCGGGGGAATCTTGATCTGATGACGTTCCCGGAATCGTTACGTGATACCGACCGAAACAGCATCGATTCGCCGAGGAGAGAAGCATGTTCGCCAGCTGGATGCCGGGCAGAGTACCGAGGCGCGGGCGGGGCGGCCGGGTGCCGGGCGACCCGGCGCGCGGCCGCGGGACGGAACGCGTGGCGGGCGGGCTGGCGCTGACCCGGCGCGGTGCGATGCGGGGACTGCTCGTGTCGGCCGTCGGCGTGGCGCTGGCCCCCGTCGTCGCGGCCTCACGGCCGCCGCGCCGCCGCCCCCGGGACCTCTCGTTCGACGAGGTGTACCGAGGCCGGCACATCCTCGGCACGCAGAGCCGCTCGGACGGCAGGGCCGCGTTCGCGGGCGGCGAGTGGCAGGTCACGGTGGACGGCCGGCCGCTCCATCTGATGCGCCGCGCGGACGGCAGCTATCTCAGCATGGTGGACCACTACGAGTCGTATCCGACACCGCTGGCGGCGGTCCGCGCGGCCGTCGAGCAGCTGGGCCCGGCCGAGCAGCTCAGGCGCATGGATGGCATGGACGGCATGGCGGCCGGCGTGGGCGGGCGGGGGATCGGCACAGGGAAGAACGGTACGGAGGGGAGCGGCCACCACCATGGTGTACACGCGTAAGAACGTCAGCACCCTCACGAGCGCGGAGCGGCGCCGTTTCGTCACCGCGATGCTGGAGGTCAAGCGCCGCGGAGAATACGACGAGTTCGTCCGCAGGCACATCGACTACTACGTCTCCGACGGCGACGGCGGACTGCGCGCGGCCCACATGGCGCCCTCGTTCCTGCCCTGGCACCGCTGCTTCCTGCTGGACCTGGAGCAGGCGCTCAGGCGCGTGGACTCCGGTGTGAGCGTGCCGTACTGGGACTGGACGCGGGACCGCACGCCGGCCTCCGCCCCGTGGACCAAGGACCTGCTCGGCGGCGACGGGCGGCGTTCCGACCGGCAGGTCATGACCGGACCCTTCGCCTACGCGCAGGGCAAGTGGACGATCAAGGAAGGGGTGACCGACGGCGCGTTCCTCATGCGTGAGTTCGGCCGCCCGCGCAAGCCGATCCAACTGCCCACACGGGCCGCGCTGAACGCGGCCCTGAACGACCCCGTCTACGACACGGCGCCCTTCGACTCGACGACCACGCGCGGCTTCCGGAACCGGCTGGAGGGGTGGGGGCACGGGACCGGGAACGCCACCTGGGAGAACCACAACCGTGTCCACCGCTGGGTCGGCGGCCACATGCTGGGCGGCGCCTCGGTCAACGACCCCGCCTTCTGGCTGCACCACGCCTTCGTCGACCTTCAGTGGTCCCGCTGGCAGAAGCTGCACAAGGGTGCCCGCTATCTGCCCGAGCGGCCCCCGGGTTCACGTGACTCCCAGTACCGGCGCATCGTCGCCCGGCGCGAGAAGATGCCCCCGTGGGGCGTGACGCCGGAATCGATGGAGGACCACAGCCACATCTACCGGTACGCGTAGCCACAGCCACAGCCACAGCCACAGCCACAGCCACAGCCACAGGCAACGGCAACGGCGAGGCCCCCGACGGTGACGTCCCGCCGGGGGCCTCGCGCGTGCAGGGCTCGGTGTGCTGGGCTCAGTTGCCGTAGCCGCGGGCCTCGTGGTGCTTCTTGACCTCGTGGTGCTTCTTGGCCCCGTGGTGCTTCTTGCCCGCCTTGTGCTCCTTGAAGTGGGCGTCACCGTTCACGCAGGTGTTGCCGAAGGCCGGGTTCAGCAGACCGATGACGTTGATCGTGTTGCCGCACAGGTTGACCGGAATGTGGATCGGGGCCTGGATGACGTTGCCCGACAGGACACCGGGCGAGCCGACGGCCCCGCCCTGGGCGCCGGCGTCAGCCATGGCCATTCCGGCCCCGCTGAGGGCAACGGCACCCGTGCCCACGACGACTGCGGCGGCCTTCGCGATGCGAGACATCACGTTCTCCTTCGACTCGATGAGTGCGATGGCTCGGACGCGACCGCACTTCCCGTTCAACGCGTCCGTCCGCACCTGGTCACGGGCGTTCTGCCAGGGGATCATTGTTCGAACAGGAGCCGGACGGGCGGCCGTTCGTCCGGCTCCTGTGATCGGGCGGACCTGTGATCGGCCGAGCCGGTGATCGGGCGGGCGCGGTCAGCCGAGGCGGCGCAGGGGTGTGCCCGCCAGGAACGCCTGGATGTTCTCGACGGCCGCCCCGTAGTACGTCTCGTAGTTGGACCGCGACACATAGCCGAGGTGCGGGGTGGCGAGCAGGCGAGGGGCCGAGCGCATCGGATGGCCGGCGGGCAGCGGCTCGGCGTCGAACACGTCGACGCCCGCCCCGGCGATACGCCCCGCGTGCAGCGCGGCCAGCAGGGCGTCCTGGTCGACGATCGCCGAGCGCGAGGTGTTGACGAGGTAGGCGGTCGGCTTGAGCAGGGCCAGTTCGGCGGCGCCGACGAGCCCCCGGGTGCGGTCGCCGAGCGCGAGGTGGACGGAGACGAAGTCGCTGTCCGCCAGCAGCTCTTCCTTGGAGGCCGCGAGGTCCACCCCCACCTCCTCGGCCCGTTCCGTGGTGAGGTTCTGGCTCCACGCGCCGACCCGCATGCCGAAGGCGAGCCCCACCTGGGCCACCCGGCCGCCGATCTTGCCCAGCCCGAGCAGGCCGAGCCGCCGGCCGTGCAGATCGGCGCCGACGGTGCTCTGCCAAGGACCGCCCGCCCGCAGGGCGTTGTTCTCCGTGACGATCCCCCGTGCGAGGCCGAGCAGCAGGGCCCAGGTCAGCTCGACCGGCGGCGTCGAGGAACTCGGCGTGCCGCACACGGTCACCCCGTGCGCCTCGGCGGCGGCGTAGTCGATCGCCGAGTTGCGCATCCCGGAGGCGATCAGCAGCTTCAGCCGCGGCAGCCGGGCCAGCAAGGACGCCGGGAAGGGCACGCGTTCGCGCAGTGTGACGACGATGTCGAAGTCCGCCAGCGCGGCCGCCAGCGCGTCCTCGTCACCGAAGTGCCGGTCGAAACCCGTGACTTCCACGGTGTCCGCGACGGGCGACCAGTCGGCGATCCGGGTCGCGACGCTCTGATAGTCGTCCAGCACGGCACAGCGAAGACGCATGTCGGGTCCCTCCCAGGCTCAGCCGGACCCTACCCGAGCCGTGGTACGCGGAGCCGGGCGGACCACGACGGCGGACCGCGGGGGGAAGCCGCGACGGTCACTCCCTCCCCATGGCAGTATCTGGGCACTATGAATGCGTCGCCGGCGGTACGGAGTCTGCGCGCCGCGGTGTTCGCCGTCCTGTGCGTGCTGCTGGCCGCCGGGGGGCACGCGCTCGCCACCGGGCAGGCGCCGCCGCTGTGGGCGGAGGGCGCCGGACTGCTGGCCGTCTTCGCCACCGGCTGTGCGCTGGGCGGCCGCGAACGGTCCCTGTCCGGGATAGGCGGCGCCATGCTCGTCGCGCAGGCGGGACTCCACCTCGGCTTCGGGGCCGCCCGGCCGCGCATGGCGATGAACATGCACGGGATGCACATGGCGTACCCGGCCGCACACGCCCTGACCCCGCACGCCACGGCCGCGCATGTCGCCGCCGCTCTGCTGGCGACCTGGTGGCTGCGGCGCGGCGAGGCCGCCCTGTGGTCCCTGCTGCGCCGGGCCGTGACGTTCGTCCCGGGGCTCGCCGCATGGTGGAGGACGAGGACGGGACCGTCTCCGGTACGGCCGTACGGAGATGTCGTGCGCCGGAAGGCCGTCGAGCCGTGGCCGCTCGGCCGGCCGCTGCTGCGTCACGCCGTCTCGCGCCGGGGACCGCCGGCAGGGCCCGCTCACACGCCCTGACCACGTTTCCCTTCAGTACGGAGTTCCCCTGATGTCCCCGATCAGCACCACCCTGCGCCGCACCGGCACCGTCGCCGCCCTCGCCGCCGCCGGCGTCCTGACCGCCGCGGGCGCGGCCTTCGCGCACGTGACGGTCCACCCCGAGAGCTATGCCAAGGGAGCCACGGACGGCCTCCTGAGCTTCCGTGTCCCCAACGAGGAGGACACCGCCAGCACCACCAAGGTGCAGATCTTCCTGCCCACCGATCACCCGGTCCTGGGTGTCCTTGTCACCCCGCAGGCGGGCTGGACCGCGAGGGCGACGACCGTCAAGCTGAAGAAGCCCGTCAAGACGGACGACGGCACGATCACCGACGCGGTCTCCGAGATCACCTGGACCGGCGGCCGGATCCGCCACGGCGAGTTCCAGGACTTCCAGGTCGCCTTCGGCCAGCTCCCGGACGACGTCGGTCAGTTGACCTTCAAGACGCTCCAGACCTACTCGGACGGCAAGGTGGCCCGCTGGATCGAGCAGCCGCAGAAGGGCGAGGAGGAGCCGGAGAGCCCGGCTCCGGTGCTCACCCTCACCGCCGAGGGCGCGGCAGAGAAGCCCGCTTCGGCCGGGACAGGGGCCTCCGGTTCCGACTCGTCCTCGTCCTCGGCCGCCGCTGAATCGACCGCGAGCGACAAGAGCAGTGACTCCACGGCACGCGCCCTGGGCACCGCGGGTCTGATCGTCGGCGTTCTCGGTCTGCTCGCGGCGGCCTTCGCCGTCGTACGCATCCGGAAGGCCCAGCCCTAGCCCGTACTGACGCCGCTCCCTTGGTGCGGCCGCCGCTCCGTCGACTTCCGTCGGCGGGGCGGCTGATCACCCCGGTCCCGGCCCAGGTGCCGGGACGTCAGACCTGCGGCGGTGTCTGCTTCCTGCCGACGAGGACCACCACGGCACCGCCGATCACGACGAGGGCGATGGCCGCGCCCGCGATGACCGGAGTCAGTCCGGAGCCGCCGGTCTCGGCGAGGTCGGTGCCCCCGCCGGCGCCTCCCACCGACGCCGGGCTCGGCTCGCTGAAGGTCTGGGCCGAGATGCCGCTCGGACCGCCCTGGGTCTTGCAGTCCAGGATGCCCTTGAACCGCTGCCCGCCGCCGTCCGCGGCGCCGATCGTGAAGTCGTACGCCTGGTCCTCCTGCAGCGGGATGAGGAGCGTCTCGGATATGCCCGCCGCGATGGTGTGCTCGACGCCCATCAGCTCGAACGTGAACGCCGCGTCGCCCTTGTTCGCGGCCGTGATGTCCACACCGCCCTTCGAGCAGTTCTTCTGGGCGGACAGGGCGGGTACCGCACCCTTCGCCGCCCATTTCGCGCTCGCCGTCGCGGAGACGGTGGACTCGCTGGAGCCGGCGAGGATCTGTGTCTGGCTGCGGGTCTCCGAGGTGAAGGTGCGGCCGACCGGCACCGTCGTCGAAGCCTGCACGGTGAGAGAGGTGGAACCGTCCGCGCCGTCCTTCGGCACGTCGAAGAAGAGCCGGCTCCCGTTGATGGCGGAGGTGATCGCCCTGCCGTCCCGGTCGACGACCTTCACACCGCCGGCGGCGATGTCCGTCGGCGGTGTCACCGTCACGCTGCCGGCGTTGGTGTGCACCGTGACCGGGCCGAGCCGCTCACCGGGGTGGCCGGACACCGCCGCGGGGGTGAGCGTCAGCGAGGCCTCGGGCTCCGCCAGGTCCCGCGCGTTCTTGTGCAGATAGTCCGCGAGCTTCTCCGCCTGCGGGTCCGCGGCGTCCACGTCGGCGCCGTCCGAGTACCGCCAGATCGCCACCTGGGTGCCTGCCGCCGCGTCCTGCTCGGTGAGACCGGTGGCACCGGCCTTCTCGGCGAGCGCCGCCAGGTCGTTCACCTGCGGGTAGGAGTTCTCGAGGATCCAGCGGATCCGGCCCGCGTCCTTGTTGCCGCTCAGGGATGTGCCGCTCCAGGAGGTCTCCTGGTATCTGGAGTCCCGCTGCGTCGGGTTGTGGAGGTCGATGCCGTAGGTCTGCAGCATGCCGCCGTTCTCGACGGACATCTCGAACAGGCCGGCCGAGACCCAGGAGTCCTCGCCGTTCTCGTGAATGACCGCCGACCCGTACGTCTTCAGGTCCCCTATGGTGGCGGTCGCTCCGCCCTGGCTCTGCGGGATCTCCTCCGCGACGGCCGTACCGGCTGCGGCGAGCGTTCCCGTTGCGGCGAGCCCCCACACCAGGGCCGCGGCGGCGAGACGGGCTGCCCGTCGTCCGCGCGCGGACAACACCGAGAACGCAGATGACACAGAATTCCCCTTCGCGCAGGACCCTTTGACATGGGGGACGGTCCCGCCAGCAGAATCAGAAGCCCCGAGAGCTGTGTTCGGCATCCTAAAGAAGCGCCGCATCGCTCCCCCCGGTCCTGTCGTCCGATAACCGATCTGACTCGGAATCGTTATCGCGATCACTTCGTGAGCTGCGCCTATCGACAAATCCATAGGGACTGTTCGTCATGTATTTGTCGATAGGCCGCAGTTCGGTCAGGCCGTCGCCCTCGCTGACATCACGTCACCCCGGCCGGTTCCGGACGTGATGGGGACACGCCCTCCGGCGGGGCGTCCGGGACCGACTCCCAACTGGGCTCGGGGTGCTGCGCCGCCGCCGGCTCGCCCTCCTTGGACGGACGCCGGAAGGCTGACGTACCCCGGGAGAGATCGTGGCCGATCGCCACAGCGTCGATGTCCGCCGACGTCCAGCTCTGCCCGTCGCGGGTCTCGGTGCGCACCTTCAGCCTGCCCTGCACGATGACGGGATCCCCCACCGACACCGAGGCTCCCACGTTCGTGGCGAGCGCGCGATTGGCCCACACCGTGAAGAAGTTGGTGTGCCCGTCCGTCCACCCGTTCTTCTCGCGGTCCCAGTACCGCGAGGTCACCGCCAGCCGGAACCGCGCCGACGCGCCGTTCGCCAATTCCCGGTACACAGGCCGTGTCGCCACGTTGCCCACCGCGCACACCATCGTCTCGTTCATCGTGAATCCCTCCCGTGCGGATGCGTCTGCCGCGGCGAACGCATGCGCTGCGATCGCCGCGGGATCAGACTGCCTCCGCCCGGCCGGGCCCGCTGGGCGCTGTGGGCCGACGGACGGTTGTGGAAAACCGCGTCACCCGACCGGGGTACCCGCCGTCGCCGTCCCCATGACCCGCCCGTACTGCTCCCGCACCTCGCGATACCGCAGCAACTCCGCCGCCACGGGATCCAGCACCCGGGCCCTTCCGCAACCGGCGGCCGCCTCGCGCAACCGTCTCTCCGCTTCCAGGCCGTAGCGCCGCGCCGGCCCGCGAGCCGCCATCCTGCCGGCCCACTCGACGGCCGGGCCGCCGACGATGCCCGACACCATCAGCAGCACCGGAACCCCGAGATTCGGAGACATGACCCCGATGATCTGGCCCACCAGCCAGAGCCCGCCGATGACCTGGACGATCGTCATCGCGGCCTGCGCCAGCACCGCGACGGGCCACCAGCCGGGCCTCGGCGGCCGTCCCGCCGGTGCCGCCGCGCGCGCCGCCATGTCGTCCAGCGCCTCGGACAGCCCCTGCGCGCCCCGTACGGCCGCCTCGCGCACCGCCAGCGCCCAGGGCGCGGGAAGCCCGTACGCGGCCCGGTCGGCCACCGTCCGCACCGCCTGTTCGACGCGCTGGCGGGCGGTGGCCTCCTCGTCCGCCGGAGCGCGCACGGGCAGACGCCCGGTCGGGGGTTCGCGCCGCTCCAGATACCAGCGCCACAGCCGCAGCCAGGGCGTGCCGCAGGCGCGGTTGGCGTTGCGGCGCCAGGACCGTTCGGCGGCCTCGCCGGCCGCCACGGCGCCGACCGCGTCCGCGAGCCGGTCCGCGAACTCGTCCCGCGCCTCCTCGCTGAGCCCGACCCGCCATCCCGTCGCGTAGACGGGCCGCAGCCGTGCGGCGGCCGCGTCGAGATCGGCTGAGATCCGTCGTGCGGCGGCGCCGCGTTCCGCCACGAACTGGCCGAGACACTCACGCAGTTCGGGGACCCCGGCCCCGGTGAGGGCGGACAGGGAGAGGACGGTGGCGCCCGGCTCGCCGTACTCGCCGAGCGCGACGCCGTCCTCGTCGAGCAGCCGCCGCAGATCGTCCAGCACCTGATCGGCGGCCTCGCCGGGGAGCCGGTCCACCTGGTTGAGGACCACGAAGGTGACCTCCGCGTGCCCGGCCAGCGGCCGCAGATAGCGCTCATGGAGGACGGCGTCCGCGTACTTCTCCGGATCCACCACCCAGATGACCGCGTCGACCAGCTTGAGAACCCGGTCCACCTGCTCGCGGTGCTGGACGGCCGCCGAGTCGTGGTCGGGCAGGTCCACCAGGACCAGGCCACGCAGCTGGGCCTCCGCCTCCGTGCTCTGCAACGGCCGTCTGCGCAGCCGCCCCGGGATGCCGAGCCGGTCGATCAGGGTGGCCGCGCCGTCGCTCCAGGTGCAGGCGACGGGGGCCGAGGTGGTCGGCCTGCGTACGCCGGTCTCCGAGATCGCCACGCCCGCGAGCGCGTTGAAGAGCTGCGACTTGCCGCTGCCCGTGGCTCCGGCGATCGCGACGACGGTGTGCTCCCCGGAGAGCCTGCGGCGGGCCGCCGCCTCGTCCAGGACCCGGCCCGCCTCGGCGAGCGTTCCGCTGTCGAGCCGGGCGCGGGAGAGGCCGATCAGTTCACGGAGCGCGTCCAGGCGCGAGCGCAGCGGCCCGTCGTACGCGAGGGGCGCAGGCACCGACGGGACGGCGGCCTTGGCCTCCGCCGACGGCGCCTGGTACCGGGCCGGGGCCGTCTCGGTCACGCGTCGCGCGATGAGGCCGTCGTCCCAGACGGGGCCGTCCTCCGGGTGCGCCGGGTCGTCGCCCTCCCCACGCGCGCGGGACTCCGTTCCTGACGCGTCCTGGGAGCCTCCCTGTCCGGCCGTACCGTCGCTCCGCGCTGCCTTGCCGCCGTCGCCCCCCTCGTCACCCCCTCCGGCCTCCCTGGTGCCCTCCAGGGGCCGGGCCCCGGAACCTGCCGCACCGGCCCGGCCGTCGTCCGGGCGGCTTTCCTGAGAACCACTGGCGCCCCCGGTCGCCCCGTCACGGTCGTCGCGGTCGTCGAGGTCGGTGCGCTGGTCGCCCGAGGCGCCTGTTCGGGAAGGGGCGCCCGCTCGGGAAGGGGCGTCTGCTCGTGAGGGGGCGTTTTCGCAGACGCCGTCCTCGGAGTGGTCCTCCGCGGGACGGCCGTTCTCCGGACGACTGTCCTCGGGACGTCCGTCTCCGGGACGGTCGGCTTGATCCGTGTGGTCAGTGACGGCAGTCACCGCGGTCACCTCTCCTTCTGCAGTACGGACAGCGCAGCGATGAGTTCGGCCTGGGGTTCCGGATGGACGTCGAGCGCTTCGAGGGGTGCGAGCCGGCGCTCGCGTTCGGTCTGGAGGGCCTTGTCGATGAGGTCCGTGAGCAGCCGGCCGCCCTTGTCGCGCAGCCGCAGCGCGCCGTGGGCCCCGATCCGCTCGGCCAGTCCCTCACCCGCGCTGCGCGCCCTGCGCCCGCCCAGGAGCGCGGTGGCGACCAGCGCGGCCACCACCGAGGAGTCCGGCGCGACACTCTTGTCGAGGCCGCGCACCTCGTCCTCGGCGTACTCCTCCAGGACGCGTCGCCAGCGTCGTACGGCCAGGCCGATCCGGTGCTCCGCGCTCTCCAGCGCCGGATCACGGTCCGTCAGCCCCGGAGCGCCCGAGGCCGGTTCACGGCGCCAGGCGTCGTCCACGCGTTCGTCGGCGGCCGCGACGGAGCACAGCAGCAGGGCGGACAGGCTTTCCACGAGCGCGTCCAGCAATTCCTCGGCGGTGCAGTCGAGGGGATAGGCGCGCCAGCGCTTGAGGGCGTCCCCGGAGAGCACGGCCCCGGCCTGCAGACGCCCCTTCGCGCGCGCGTGCTCGCTGTCGTACGCCCCGTCGACGGCCGCGGTGAGCCGTGTCGCGGCGGCGTACTGCGCGGCGGTGGCACTGGCCAGTTCCGGCATCCGCGCCTTCAGGGAGTCGAGGACGCCATGGGCCGTACGGGCCATGGCCCCGTGGCGGGCTCCCGGGTCCTGGGCCTGGTGCGTGAGCCACGTACGCAGCGGTGCGACGGCCGTGGCGGGCAGCAGACCGCCGCCCCAGGCGGACTCGGGCAGTTCGGGCACGGTGAAGCGGGGTGCCTCGCCTAGTCCCGCCTTGGCGAGCAGCGCACCGTACTGCCGCGAGACCTCGGACACCACCTGGTGCGGCACCCGGTCCAGGACCGTCACCAGGGTCGCCTTCTGCTCCTTGGCCGTACGCAGCAGATGCCACGGCACCGCGTCGGCGTACCGCGCGGCCGTCGTGACCATCACCCAGATGTCGGCCGCGCAGATCAGTTCGGCGGCCAGCACCCGATTTTCGGCCACCAGGGAGTCGACGTCGGGCGCGTCGAGGATGGCGAGACCGCGGGGGAGCGTGTCGGCGGTCTCGATACGCAGCACCCGTTCCCCGCGTTTGACGCCGGCGGGCAGATCGTCGCCGGGCTCTTGATGGGGCATCCACACGCGCGTGAGCTGGGGCAGTACACGCATGCCGCTGAACCAGTGATGGTCCTCCGGATGGCACACCAGCACCGGGGTACGGGTCGTCGGGCGCAGTACGCCCGCTTCGCTGACCCGGCGCCCCACAAGGGAGTTGACGAGGGTGGACTTGCCGGCGCCGGTGGACCCTCCGATGACGGCGAGAAGGGGTGCTTCGGGTTCCCTCAACCGGGGCACCAAATAGTCGTCGAGCTGTGCGAGCAGTTCGTCGCGGTTGGCACGCGCTCGTGGAGCCCCTGCCAGGGGCAGCGGAAAGCGTGCGGCGGCGACACGGTCGCGCAGGGCGGAAAGTGCGTCGAGCAGCTGAGGCCGTACGTCCAAGGTCACCACATGCGAAGAATGCCCAATTTTAGAGTCTTTCTGAAGCATATGGGTATGTCTGCGCGCCGACAGGACAGACGGGGCGGAAGGGATGACTGGGGCGCAGGCATAACGAGTGCACAACACCCGATGCGCGAGACGCCAAAAGCGGTGCACGATTCGTACCCGCCTGCGATTATCAGGACCGCTTCACTGAACCTCCACATCGAGCCACGGAGGCGCAGTATGCGGGGCAGGGATGCGGGAGCCCTATCCTTGTCCCCGGCAAGGTCACGGATCCGCCCACACCCGGGCACCAGGACACAGGCCGACACACCCGGCCCCCGTAGCTCAGTGGATAGAGCAGGCGCCTTCTAAGCGCTTGGCCGCAGGTTCGAGTCCTGCCGGGGGCGCCAGTCTCCGCCCTCCCTTTGGGGAGGGCTTTTTGCTGGTCAGAGCATGTTTCGCCCGATACGGCGAGACCCCGAACGCCTTCCCGATGATCAAGGGATGGGTCCGGGGTCGCACGGCTGTCACCGGGTTTTCGCGGGTGGCCCTGTCGAACACGTGTCGAAGTTCCCGGCGGGAGACCTCAGTCCGCGGCAGGTGGCTCGGGAAGATCCCCGGCGGCTTCGAGGCGCCTTTTCAGGTCAGGAAGCTGCTGACCGATCCGGCGGGAATCCCGCCTGTCTCTGGATCGAGTCTTTGCTGGGCCTGTAGGTTCCCGGCGTGAGTGATGACGGCAAGACTCGGATCCGATTCGCGGAGAATGCGGATGCAGCCCTGATCGCGCGCATCCACATGACCTCTCGGTCGGCGACCATGCCCTACCTGCCCCCGCAGAAGCGCAGTCACGAGCAGGTGACCAGATGGGTCCAGGACGTCCTGCTCAAGCTGTGTCGCACTTGGGTCGCAGTGCGTGATGCCGAGATCATCGGCTACGCGGCTCTCGACGGCGACATGCTCGAACACCTCTATTTGCGCCCGGACGTCCGCCGGCAAGGAATCGGCACGCTACTGCTCGATGAGGTCAGGCGGCACAGCCCTGACGGGGTGTCCCTGCACGTCTTTCAGCAGAACACCGATGCCCGCGCGTTCTACGAGAGCCACAGTTTCACCGTCCTCGACACCAACGATGGTGATCGCAATATGGAGAACCTGCCCGACATGACGCTTCGCTGGACGCCGAACAGCGTCCAGTAGTGCGTACCGACCGGACGGGCCAGAGGCTCACGCCGCAGCGGACATGGTTGTGCCTGCCGCGTATTGCCGGGGCCGCCCCGTCCGGTCGCTGGGCTCAGCCCGTCGTCGCGCCGTCCTTGGAAGGTGTACGGCGGGATGTCGTACCGTCCAGGTGGACCACCACCCCGGTGTAGAAGCGGTGTACCGCGTCGTCGACGCTGCGGATGAAGCCCGACTCCGCGTTCCCGCGCGTGCTTCCCATGCTCTTGAGGAGGGACAGCCGGAACCCGGTGATCCGGGAGGCGGGCTCCTTGGGCAGCATGTCGGCCGGCTCGGGGCGGAGGCGTTCGAGCGTTCCCCGGGGGCCGGCCGCTTCCCCTTCGACGAGGGTCTCGACGTGAAGATCCGCCGGCGCCTCGGCCAGGCGCCGGACCAGCCGCTTCGCCCACGACAACGGGTAGCCCTGCTCGGGTGCCGGGATCTCGATCGAGGTACGGAGCTTGCCCGTACGCAGGTCCGCGCTGATCGCCAGGACGCCGGGCGTCCCCTCGATGCGCAGCTCCGACTGAAGCCGCCCGTCGAGACAGAGCTGATCCGCGAGAAGGCCGCGCAGAGCCTTGGGATCGGTTCCGCGTCTGGTGCGCTGGACAGGCAGTACCTTCTGGCCCAGTTCGCCGCCCAGCCGCAGGCAGACCTGGCGTACGAGGCGTTCCCAGCTCTCGACGACCTCCAGCGCGCGCGAGTCTCCCTGGCACAGGGTCTCGTCGTCGATCCCTTTGCGTACCGGCACCCAGGCCGGCCCCATGTTCTGGAAGCCGTGGCAGCCGGAGTTCTCGTGCCGCAGATAGTGCAGCAGTTCCTGGAGGAGCCAGGCGTGCGCCGCGTTGCCGACGCCCTCGTGCCTGATCAACAGCTGCGCCTGATGGGCGACTTCCGCCCACGACAGGTGCCACAGGGCCACCTTGTGCTTGCGCCTCTTGTCGATCTTGACTTCGACGAGCGGGCTGCCTTCCAGCGCGACGTCGTTCGACAGGGTGATCACGGCCTCGTAGCCACGGCGCGCGGCGATGTCCATGTACGCCTGGACCTGCTCGGCCTTGAGCGCGCTGCCGTTGGTCTTCGTCTCGACCAGGGCCGTCCACAGCTTGCCGGCCCGTTCGACCCGGATCACTCCGTCGGGGCGACGGGGGGTGTCACCGTGCGGCAGGGTGACCTCGGTGAAGGTCTCCATGCGGCCGGCCGGTGCTCCGAAGGCGGCGGTGAGTCTCCTGCCGAATTCCGGCACCTGAGCCATCACGGACAGCAGTACCGAGGTCGCACGCGTTTCGCGCTCCCGGTCGCTCTTGAGCGCCGACGCAGGGAAGAGCCGCGCGTCCCTCCACGACTCGTTCTCGGCCAGCGTCCTCTTGACCGCCTTGGGCAGGGTGACCTTCTTCTTGGCCGTACGAGGCCGGGCCGTCGCCTTCGTCGGCTGGGTCTCGGTTTCCGGCCGGCGAGGGGAGGGGACCGCCGCCGGCGTGTCTCGCGGCTGGGGTTCACCGGCCGATGCCGATGCCGATGCCGATGCCGATGGCGATACCGACTCCGATGCCGGCGCCGTCGTGTCCGGCTGATCGTCGTCGGCTGCCTCGTCCAGTGCCGCCTCGGCCGCCGCGTCGTCGTCGATGTCGACCCCGAAGTCCGCGGCCAGACCGGCGAGACCCGCGTCGTAACCCTGGCCGACGGCACGGAACTTCCACTCCTCGGCCCGCCTGTACAGCTCGCCGAAGATGATCGCGCTCACCGAGTCGGCGTCGTCGATGGCGAAGTGGAGGAGTTCCTCACCTCCGCCGTCCGCCAACGCCAGCTTCACGCGGTCCAGTTCACCGAAGCGGGCGCCTTCGTAACGGCTGGCGGCCAGGACGATGCGATCGACTTCGGGGGACACCGCGGTCAGGTCGAAGCTGATCCGGTCCTCGTCGCCGTCCGCCGTCGGCGTCTTGCCCAGGAGCTGCACGCTTCCGTCCGCGGCAACCGGGTTGTTGTAGAAGCAGAAGTCGGCGTCGCTGCGGACCTTGCCGTTCGCGTCCAGCAGGAGGACGGACACATCGGCGTCCCCTTCACCGGTCGAGCTTCCCCAGCCCAGGCTGACGATCACCGAGTCGGTGTTCTCGCTCAGAGCGGCGAGCGAAACATTCGACCCTTTGACCATTTCACGCATGAATCCCCCCAGAACAATGCAACTCGGTGTGCCGACACCCCCACCCGGCCGCCTGGTGCCCGGCGTTGCGCGGTGATCGGTGCGCGGGTGACTGTAGTGCCCACGAAACCGTATATGGAGGAGTCGCGCAGAATCTGTGCGGGATTCGTGGAAACGTCCTTAAGCTGTCCGCCCTGGTCGGCCTCGGGGCAGGCGACGATCGGCCTCGGGGGCAGGCGACGCCCCCGGACGACACCCCGGAAAACTCCGGCAGGCCCAGGGGGCCGGAGCGGAACAGCTCGTGACGGGTCGTGCTCGCGCGACAGCTCCGGGGAGTCCAAGGGCTCCGGGGGAGCGGAGGGCGGCCCCCGGTCACCTCAGCGTGTGGGACGTCCTGCCCGATGCCGCGTCGATCTCGTCGTGGGCCTTGGTCAGCAGTTGCATGGCGAGCTCGTTCAGGGCCCTCGCGCCCGCGACCTCCTCGCCGACCCTGGGCTGGTTCGAGTCGGACGGGTGGCGGCTGGCGTATCCGTGGGCGCGTACCTCGCTGCCGTCGGGGAGCCGCAGCAGGGCGGCCGCACGGGTGCGGTGGTCGTCCTCCTGGAATTCCATCTCGACATGCCAGCCGACCGTGGTCCGTGCCTGCATCGCTGTCATCTGTGTCATCGCGATCACCTCCGAAGGCGCTTCCCCCTGGTGAAGCCCTCAGCGGACTGGTTGAGCCCCTGGAAGAGCGGACTGGTTGAGCCCCTAGGAGAAGTGTCCTCCTCGGGCGGGCCGGGCACGAGGCGAGGGCGCGGAGGGTCACACGGGGTGGCGCGCCGGTGCCTGTGCGGCGGCGGCCGGTGACGTTCGGCTACCGGAAACGGCCCCTCGCCAGCGGGTTTCCCGTCGACGAGGGGCCGTGTCGGGCGGCTTGGGCCGTCTCCGGGCCGTCGTGGGTGTGAGCGACGGCCCGGAGACGCAGGTCAGTTGGTGAAGTACATGTACTTCCAGGAGCTGTAGGTGGTGGAGTTGACGTCGTCGCCGGAGGAGTCGTTGATGTAGGCCGACCGGATCCGGACGCGCGTGCCCGCCTTGTCGAAGGTGCCGAGGTCGAGGACGCTCTTGCCGTCGGCGCCCAGTTCGGAGTACTCCTCGTAGCCGCGGATCCACTGGCCCTCGACGTAGACGTCGATGTCCAGCCGGTAGTGGCGGCCCGGGTAGGAGCTCATCGCGGTGGTGAACAGCGGGGCCGTGTTCTTGTGGTACCAGTAGTAGGTCGAGGAGTTCGCGCTGACCTTGGCCGTCTTGTAGTACTTCGCCAGAGAGGTGGAGACATTCACCTTGGCGTACGCGGTGACCTTGACCGACTTCGGGGCCGTGCGGGCGTCACCGGCGAAGACCGCGGAGATTGTGGTGTCCCGCTTCATGTCCACCACGGCGGAGACGTTTCCGCTGGAGTTGACGGTCGCCTTCTTCACCAGGACGTTGGGCTTGTCCGAGCCGTAGGGGTTGGCCCAGATCTCCACCGTGCGGCTCTTGTAGGTGGTGCCCAGGTGCGCGGTGAAGGTGACGTCCTTGTCGTACGAGTACACCGTGCCGTTGTTGTTCAGGCTCAGCGTGGTGGCGGTCCGGGAGACGGCCACCGTGTCGGAGCCCGAAGCCGCGGCGCGGGTCGCGTCGCCCGCGTAGGAGACGGCGTACTTCACGTCGCCGCCGGCCGGCGGGGTGTCGGTGAAGGAGAAGGTGCCGTCCGCCTTGGTCTTCACCGAGGCGAGCGTCTTGCCGGAGGGCGACTCCAGGTCCGTGCGCTTGACGGTGAGTACCGTGCCGGCCGGCAGCGCCTCAGCGTTGGCGACCTTGCCGGTGACGGTCAGTGACTTGGCGCGGGTGGCCGTGGCGGGCGCGCTCACCGTCACCGTGGTGGCGGTGCGGGAGACGGCCACGGTGCGTGTGGTGGACGCCGGGGCGTGGCCGGTGTCGCCCGCGTAGGAGACGGTGTACTTCGCGTCGCCCTCGGCGGCCGGGGTGTCGGTGAAGGTGAAGGTGCCGTCCTCGGCGGTCGTGACCGGGGCCAGTGCCTTGCCCGACGGCGACTGCGTGTCGGTACGGGTGACCGTCAGCGACGTCCCGGCCGGCAGCGGGTCGCCGCCGCTGACTTTTCCGGTGACCGTCAGCGACTTGCCGGGAACCACCGAGGAAGGCGCGCTCACCGTCACCGTGGTGGCGGTGCGGGAGACGGCCACGGTGCGTGTGGTGGACGCCGGGGCGTGGCCGGTGTCGCCAGCGTAGGAGACGGTGTACTTCGCGTCGCCCTCGGTGGCCGGGGTGTCGGTGAAGGTGAAGGTGCCGTCCTCGGCGGTCGTGACCGGGGCCAGTGCCTTGCCCGACGGCGACTGCGTGTCGGTACGGGTGACCGTCAGCGACGTCCCGGCCGGCAGCGGGTCGCCGCCGCTGATCTTCCCGGTGACCGTCAGCGACTTGCCGGGAACCACCGAGGAAGGCGCGCTCACCGTCACCGTGGTGACGGCCCTGGTCGGCGCGTTCAGCGTGTTGAGGCGGTACGTGCTGCCGTTCTCGGTGACCGCGAAGAGGTGGTCGCCGTCCGGCTCCCACGCCAGCCCGTCCGGGACCAGGGTGCCGGAACCGGTGTCGGTGAACTCGTACTTCCGGACCGGCTCGGTGGTACCGGGCTCGAATATGTAGACGTCCGGCTCGTACATGCCGTCGATGCCCGCGGCGACGGTGCCGTCCGCGGCGATGTCGACGGCGTTCGGGTAGGCGTCGGTCGGGTAGCTGCCGACTTCCTTCAGGTCGGTGGTGGACAGGACCTGGTGCTTGTAGGGCCAGCCGCTGGCCGTGACGACCTGGTCGCCGTCGGGGGTCACCGCGAGGTCGCGCAGGTTGCTGCCGGCCTCTCCCTGGGCCAGGAGCCTGGGAGCGTCCGGGCCGGAGACGTCATAGGTCGCCACGGCGGAGGGGCTGAGGCCCGGGACGCCCGCGGCCAGCACGCCGGGCGTGGCCGGGTTGGACGCCAGTCGGGGCGCGTAGTACCAGCGGGTGCTGCTGTCCTGGGCCACGGCGAGGACAGCGTCCGGGCCCGAGAGGTCGAGGGAGCCGATGTTCCCGCTCGCCGCCGTGCCGTAGCCGAACCACAGCTTCCCGCCGGCGCGGGCGAGCGTCGCCGGGGCGTCCGCGGTGCCCGTCGAGTAGCGCGCGGACTCGGTGAGGCCGGCCGTGTCGATCGCCGCGATCTCGTCGCTGCCCGTGACGGCCACGTACAGCGTCTGCGAGTCGGCCGAGAGCTCCAGGCCGCCGGCCTGCGGCAGCGAGCCGAGCGTCCCGACGACGTTGCCGCTGTAGTCGGTGGCGACGACCTTGCCGCCGGTCCGGTCGCTGACGAAGACCCGCTCGTGCACGCTGTCCACGACGACGTCGGCGACGGAGGCGACGGGAAGGACGGCGTCGCCGTCGGCGTGGGCGGCCGTGGACCCGAGGCCCGTCAGCGCCGCGGAACTGAAGAGGACGGCGAGTGCCGTCGCGGTGGAGATCCTGCGGTTGCGCAAGGTGGTTCAAACCCCCATGAGCCGTGGGAGGCCGCGCGTCACCGGAGGCTGGAAGGCGCCGGGCGCGGCATGCTGCGGATGCCTCTGACACGGGTGTGACCATGGAACCGCCGGAATGGTTGTGCGCGGGAAGATGAGACTCCGGGGCTTCTCCCACGGCGGTGACCGTTCCTCACCGGCCCGGCAGACCGATGGCGACCGACAGCGACGGGTGGGCCACGGACGACAGCGGCGGAGCCCCAGGTCGGAGGCACCTGACCGAACGGGTTTCCCCCCGAGGGGTAGCCGTCAGGCAAGATGGGGTGTTACTTGCCGAACGAGAGCATGAAACAGCCCCTCACCAGCGGGTTTCCCGTCGATGAGGGGCCGTGTCAGGCGGCTTGGGCCGTCTCTGGGCCGTCATGGGCGTGACCGGCGGCCCGGTACATCGCGCTGATGGTCCGGGCCCTGGTCTCGCTGCTCGGCATCAGGTGCGTGTACACGCGGAGGGTGAAGCCCGGGTCACTGTGCCCGAGGTACGGACTCAGCGCCTTGACGTTCTCCCCGGCGTCCAGAAGCACCGAGGCGTAGAAGTGCCTCAGAGCGTGCATTCCGTGCTCTCGGGCCGGCGCGTACCGCTGGCCCTTCTTGGGGGTCGGGATGATGCCGGCCGCGGCGAGCGCGGGCTTCCACCGCTCGTCATTGAAGCCGTTGCCAGGGGGAGACACCCTCTGTGGCCGGGGCGGTCGGCTCCACGCCTTTGGGCAGCCACCATGGGGCGAGCCTCGAAGATCATGGCCCCGACGCCGTGCTTTACCGGGCAGGTCCACAGACTGCCCGACTCGCCGGAAGCTTACGGGGCCATGATCACTCGCCCCATGGCGGCTCCCGCCCGAAGCCGTTCCGCCGACCTCATTCCCGAAGGCTCAGGCCGAGGACCTTTCCCCGGGGCGAGTGCCCGCCATGAATCGCGACTCCACCGGTGTAGATGGACGACCCACCCGGCGGAGAGGGAGAAGACCGGTGGCCTGGCTCAGAGCGCCAGGAAGTCTCCGAGCTGCTCCACCGTGTTGATGAGGGCAGCGTTCGATGGGTCGACGATGTTGTTGGCGACAGGGTTGGTGTTGCCGTTGTGGTTGCTGAGCAACCCGTCGTTTCCGCTGTTGGCACCTTCGTTGCTGCTGGCGATCTGGCTGACTCTGACGTCGTCCCCGGGCTTGGGGTAGGGGTCGGCCGACGCGGGTGCGGCAGCGGCAAGGGCGAAGGCGCCGACGACGGCCGCGACTCCGAGGGTTCGACTGAAGATCTTGGTCATGCCCGGGGAACGACTGTTGCGCGAGGATGGACACGGGACTGGGGGACGGATCAGGCAGTCGTCACCTGCTTGGCTCCGTACACCTGGGACTGTGCCCGTGCCCCTCCTGTGCCCGTTCGGGCCACGGTCCTCAACGCCTCGACAACCTCATCGTCAGTCACCGGCTCAGCTCTCAACCCGGGGCGGTGGAGGCCATGGCTTCGAGGGGCGGAGTCAAACGATCACTCGCCGATGCCGGCCGACGCTCGATCGCTGGGCCGTCCCTGGGCCGTGCGAGGGTGCCCGGCAGCGAGCGACGGCGACAGCCAGTGACAGGTGAGCTACGAGCAGGGGCGGCGAACGGCCAGGCCAGGCCCCCGGGACTGAACGCGTTTCCCCCGAGGGGTAGCCGTCAGGCAAGATGGGGTGTATCTGCCCACTGCCGATTTCAAGCGTCCGGACGGTTTCTCTTGGCTGAGTTCATTTACACCATGCGCAAGACGCGCAAGGCGCACGGCGACAAGGTGATCCTCGACGACGTCACCTTGAGCTTCCTCCCGGGTGCGAAGATCGGTGTGGTCGGTCCGAACGGTGCCGGTAAGTCCACCGTTCTCAAGATCATGGCGGGCATCGAGCAGCCCTCCAACGGTGACGCGTTCCTGTCGCCCGGCTTCAGCGTCGGCATCCTCATGCAGGAGCCGGAGCTGGACGAGTCCAAGACGGTTCTGGAGAACGTCCAGGACGGTGCCGCCGAGCTGATGGGCAAGCTCAACCGCTTCAACGAGGTCGCCGAGCTGATGGCGACCGACTACTCGGACGCGCTCATGGAGGAGATGGGGAAGCTCCAGGACGACCTGGACCACTCCAACGCCTGGGACCTCGACGCGCAGCTCGAGCAGGCCATGGACGCGCTGGGCTGCCCGCCCGGCGACTGGCCGGTCACCAACCTCTCCGGCGGCGAGAAGCGCCGCGTGGCGCTCTGCAAGCTGCTGATCGAGGCTCCGGACCTGCTCCTCCTCGACGAGCCCACCAACCACCTCGACGCCGAGTCGGTGAACTGGCTGGAGCAGCACCTCACGAAGTACGCGGGCGCCGTCGTCGCCGTCACTCACGACCGGTACTTCCTGAACAACGTCGCCGAGTGGATCCTCGAACTGGACCGCGGCCGCGCGATTCCCTACGAGGGCAACTACTCCACGTACCTCGACAAGAAGTCCACCCGCCTCAAGGTCGAGGGCCGTAAGGACGAGAAGCGGCAGAAGCGCCTCAAGGAAGAGCTGGAGTGGGTCCGGTCCAACGCCAAGGGCCGTCAGACCAAGTCCAAGGCCCGCCTCGCCCGTTACGAGGAGATGGCGGCCGAGGCCGACAAGATGCGGAAGCTGGACTTCGAGGAGATCCAGATCCCGCCGGGCCCGCGTCTGGGCTCCATCGTCGTCGAGGTCAACAACCTCTCCAAGGCGTTCGGCGACAAGGTCCTCATCGACGACCTCTCCTTCACCCTGCCGCGCAACGGCATCGTGGGCGTCATCGGCCCGAACGGCGCGGGCAAGACCACGCTGTTCAAGATGATCCAGGGCCTGGAGACGCCGGACTCCGGCGCGATCAAGGTCGGCGAGACGGTCAAGATCAGTTACGTCGACCAGAGCCGCGCCAACATCGACCCCAAGAAGACGCTGTGGGCCGTCGTCTCCGACGAGCTCGACTACATCAACGTCGGCCAGGTCGAGATGCCGTCGCGGGCCTACGTGTCCGCCTTCGGCTTCAAGGGCCCGGACCAGCAGAAGCCCGCGGGTGTCCTCTCCGGTGGTGAGCGCAACCGGCTGAACCTGGCGCTGACCCTCAAGGAGGGCGGCAACCTGCTGCTCCTCGACGAGCCCACCAACGACCTCGACGTGGAGACCCTGTCGTCGCTCGAGAACGCGCTGCTGGAGTTCCCCGGTGCGGCCGTGGTCATCTCCCACGACCGCTGGTTCCTGGACCGGGTCGCGACGCACATCCTCGCGTACGAGGGTGAGTCGAAGTGGTACTGGTTCGAGGGCAACTTCGAGTCGTACGAGAAGAACAAGGTCGAGCGGCTCGGCGCGGATGCCACGCGCCCGCACCGCGCCACCTACAAGAAGCTGACCCGGGGCTGATCGACCTTGCGGCACATCTACCCCTGCCCGCTGCGCTGGGCGGACATGGACGCGTACGGCCACGTCAACAACGTGGTGTTCCTCCGCTACCTGGAAGAAGCCCGTATCGACTTCCTGTTCCGCCCGGAGAAGGACTTCAAGCAGGGGTCCGTGGTGGCGCGCCATGAGATCGACTACAAGCGGCAGCTGGTCCACCGGCACGCGCCGGTGGACATCGAGCTGTGGGTGACGCAGATCCGCGCGGCGTCCTTCACGATCACCTACGAGGTCAAGGACCCCGATCAGGTCTACGTCACGGCCTCGACGGTGATCGTGCCGTTCGACTTCGAGCATCAGCGCCCTCGCCGGATCACGGCCGAGGAACGCGACTTCCTGGAGTCGTACCGCGACGACGAGGACGAGGCCGTCGCGGCATGACCGTCCTGCACCTCGCCGACGCGGGGGAGGCGGCGGATCTCGCCGCCTTCCTCTCCCGGCTCGTCCACTACGACCGCGCGGCCGCCGTGCGCCTGAAGGCGCACGGCACCACGCTCGCGGTCTTCGGCCGGCCGCCGTCGTTCGAGGTCCTCGCGATCCGCACGGCACGGCTCGCCAAGCCGTACGAGAACGGGCTCGACGTCACCCTCGACGTGACCGTCTCCGCCGGGGAACTGCTGGAGTCCGTCGAGGAGCAGGCCGCCACCGTCGGTGTCCCGGCCCCCGTCACCGGGCCCCCGTGGGCCGGCGTCCTGCCGCCCCGCGGCGGCTGGCGGCCCGAGCCGGGACTGCCCGGCCCGGACGCCGTGCGGGCGAAGGTCGCCGCGGCGGTGGCCGAATTCCGGTCGCGCACCGAGGAGTTGGCCCCCGAACTGCGCACCCGTGCCGAACTCGACCGGGTCGGGCGGGAGATATGGTCCCGGCCGATCGGTGACACCGGACTTCCCGTGCGGGCCGCGCACGCCGCGCAGGCCCTGGGATTCCTGCGGCCCGTGCCGCCCGCGCCCGCCTCCGCCGGGGGACAGGTCCGCTCGGGCGACAGCCCGTTGGCGCTGTACTCGTCCGGTGCGTGGCTGCGCCTGCGGACGCCGTTCGGCTCGATCGCCGTCCGCCGGGCGGGACTTGGCTCGCTGGGCGTCAGCGTTCACTGATACCTGAGCACCGCGCACCGAGCACCGAGCGCCCCAGTCCGGCCCGCGGTGTCCGGCGCGGGAGCCGGCGGTCAGCCGGCCGTGTTCACCATCGACGCGGCCGCGTACGTCAGGTAGTTCCACAGGGTGTGCTCGTGCTCCTCGGAGAGGCCGAGCTCGTCGACGGCCACCCGCATGTGCTTCAGCCAGGCGTCGTGCGCCGCCTGGTCGACCTGGAACGGGGCGTGCCGCATCCGCAGCCGGGGGTGGCCGCGGTTCTCGCTGTACGTCGTCGGGCCGCCCCAGTACTGGATCAGGAACAGCGTGAGGCGCTCCTCGGCCGGGCCCAGGTCCTCCTCGGGATACATGGGCTTCAGCAGCGGATCCCCGGCGACACCCTCGTAGAAACGGTGTACGAGGCGCCGGAAGGTCTCCTCGCCGCCGACCTGCTCGTAGAAGGTCTGCTCCTGAAGCGTGCCGCGCCGAATCTCTTTCACGTCCCCATGTTCTCAGACGGTGCGACCGAGGACTCAAGGCTTAGGTCCACACATGGCGGTCGGAGGCGGCGGTTCCGGGCCGGGCGGGCCGGCGCTCGCCTCGTGGCCCTTTCGGCAGCACAGTGGAGGTATGGGCGCGCACGCTCTCGAAACCGGTCCCGGCCCCGACGACCTCGCCGACGCGGCGCGGGCGTCCCTGGTGCGCGTGATCGAGCGGAGCGGGGCCTGGGAGAGCGATCCCGTCTGGCGGGAGGCCTTCGAGGCCGTCCCGCGCCACCTGTTCGTGCCGTACTACTACCTCGGCGGGATCGGCGGCTACGAACGTCTGTGGGGCGAGGACCCGGACCCGCTGGTCCGGGACCGCTGGCTGCGCGGCGCGTACGCGGACGCCCCGCTGGGCACCCGGGTACGGGACGGGGAACTGGTCTCCTCCAGCAGCCAGCCCTCGCTGATGGCCAAGATGCTGGCCGAGCTGGAGGTACGGGACGGGGACACGGTCCTGGAGATCGGCGCGGGGACCGGCTACAACGCGGCTCTGCTCGCGTACCGTCTCGGCGACGGCCCGGTGACCACGGTCGACCTCGACGTGGAGATCACGGAGGCCGCTCGCCGGCATCTGGACATCGCCGGGTACCACCCGACCGTCGTCACCGGCGACGGAGCGCGCGGGGTCCCCGAGCGCGCCCCCTTCGACCGGATCATCGCCACCTGCACGCTCACCACGATCCCGCGCCCCTGGCTGGCCCAGTGCGGCCCCGGAGCCCGCGTCCTCGCGCCGCTGGCCACCGGCCTGATCGCGCTGGAGGTCCGGGACTCCGGTCATGCCGAGGGACGCTTCCTGCACACGTCCGCCTTCTTCGTGCCGCTGCGCGGTGCCACCCGGCCCGGACCGGAGCCGGAGCCGGCCCGGACCGGCGGGGTGCCGCGCCGGGCCCGCGGCCACGATCTGTTCCGTTTCCTGCTCGCCCTGACGGCGGGCCGCCTGGACCCGCAGGACGCCTACACGCTGTGGGAGCGCGAGGGGCAGCCGCAGCGTGAGCGGTACGGGGTCACGGTCGGCGAGGAGGGCGCGCGGGCGTGGCTGGACGACCCCGAGGGGCCGTACACCTGGCCGCTGCCCTGAGCCGCGCGCCCGGGGGTCCCGAGCGTCCGGGGTCCCGAGCGTCCGTGAGGCGCTCAGGGGGCGGCCCCTGCACGGGAGACCTGCCGGGCCACGGTGCCGGGCCCGGCAGGACGGTGCTCAGCCGCGCCGGATCGTGATCGTCGTCCAGGCGCCCACGTGCACCCGGTCGCCGTCCTGAAGCGGCACCGGCACGAACGGCTGGATGGGCTCCTCGCCGCCGTTGACCGTGGTCCCGTTCGTCGAGTTCTGGTCGACGACCGCCCAGGTGCTGTCGGGCTGCTGGACCAGGACCGCGTGCTGGTGCGAGACACCCGGGTCCTCCGGGGGCACCGACAGGTCGATGTCCGGGGATTCGCCGGTGGAGTGCCGGCGGCGGCCGATGGTGATCTGGTTGCCGAGGAGCGGACGCTGAAGCTCCGGCGAGTACGCGGGCAGGTTCAGGCCCGCGGCCTCGGGACCGGAGCGCTGCATCATCGCCATGAAGTACTCGCGGTCCGGGGCGATGGTCGCGCTCCAGGACAGCGACTGCTGTTGCTGTTGCTGAGGCTGCTGGTAGCCGGGACCGGGCGGAGCCTGGGTGGCGCCGGGCTGCTGGTAGCCGTAGCCGCTCGCCTGGCCCGGGCCGTTCGGGCCGCCCTGACCGCCCTGACCGCCGGGCGTGCCGGACGACGGCGGGGGGATCACCCAGTCGTCCTCACCGCCGCCGAAGGCCGGGCCGCCGGGCTGCGGGCCGCCCTGCCGCGGCGGTCCGCCCTGGGTGAAGGGCGGCGGGGAGGGCTGCTGGGTGTAGGCCTGCTGCGGAGCACCGGGGCCGCCGGGCGCGGACGGCGCCGCCTGGCGCGAGGGGTCGCCGTAGCCCTGCTGGGGGTCGCCGAAGCCCTGGGGGCCGCCGTACGGCTGGGCCCCAGGGCCCGGCGGGATCGGTTCGGCGGGCCGGTTCATCTGCGAGGGCCGCGAGCTCTGGTACTCGAACGGGTCGTGACCGGGGCCACCGGCGCCCGGTCCGCCCTGCTGTCCTGGCCCGCCCTGCTGTCCCGGCCCGGGCTGCGGGAACCGCGGCGCCGGATTCTGGCCGCCGGGACCGCTGGGAGCGCCGTACGGCGACTGCCCGCCGGGAACGCCCGGACCGCCGGCCGGCGGACGCGGTGCCGCCGGTGTGTACGAGGTGGCGGTGTTGGTCAGGAAGTTCCACCGGCACTCCTCGCAGAACGGCGCGGCGCCCTCACGGGGCGTACGGCACTGCGGGCAGAACTCGGGGTTGGCGTCCGGCACGCCGGACCGGCCGCCGGGGGCCGGCGGCGGCGAACCGGGCGCCGGGTATCCGTAACCGGCGCCGGGCGGCGGCGGAGGGAGCGGGGGCACGGTACCGGCCATGCGGTGACCGCAGACCTCGCACCAATCGTCGGAATTCGACTGGTGTCCGTTCGGGCATGTCGGCATGTCGGTCCTTCCCCCTTCCCTTTTCCGGTCGTATGACCGGGTTTCTCCGGATCCCAGCGGGAACCGGGCTCGCTACTTCCCGCTACTTCTTTACACGAACAGTCTTTGTGGACCGTGTCTCGAGGGTCATCTCGTCGGCCTCCGCGACACGTGCTTTCAATCGCACAGTACCTGCCGCGACGTCGACGACGTCCACCACCTTCGCGAGCAGTTTCGCGGTATCGGCGTTTCCGGAGGCTCCGGCGAGTTGGACGGCCCGTCCCAGCTTGGCCGTTGCTCCGTCGACATCTCCCGCTTTGCGAAGATCCAGACCTTGTTGGATGACCTGTGCCAGTTCGGCCTGACCGGTGTAGTGCGCGACCTGCGGATTGATGGAGGTCGAGGCGGTCATGTCGTCGGTCCACACGGCCCGTACGAGCCCCTGCGCGCCGAGGTTCTGCACGCTGCCGTCGCTCTGCGGGATCACCAGCGAGACCCGGGCGGCCAGCATCTCCTGGCCGATCCCGGCCGTCGGGACCTGGACGCACACGTGGTAGTCGCGGGACTCGTCGCCCCAGGAGCCCGTCGGGTAGTCGCCCGCTCGGGGTCCGGCCTCGGTGCGCCGGTCCGTCAGGTCCCCGACCGTGGGCGCCACTTGCTTGACGAACTTGATCTCGGTGCCGACCGGCGTCCACACCCGCAGGGCCACGTCGGCGACCTCCTTGCCCATGGCCGTCTCCATCATGTGCGTGAAGTCGGCGGAGAGGGCGGCGGGGTCGGCGACGATGTCGGCGGTGCCGAGCAGCGCCGAGGCGATCCCGGTGACCTCCTTGACCTCCCAGTCGGTGCCGACTCCCCGCGCGTCGCAGGTGAAGCGTCCGGCACAGGAGTCCAGCGCGGCCCGCAGGTCCTCGGGCGACTCGTGTTCGTTGCGGCCGTCGGTGAGCAGGATGCCGTGCCGGATCGACACCTCCGCGGAGGACAGCAGCCGGTCGGCGAGCCGCAGCCAGGTGCCGATCGCCGTACCGCCGCCCGCGCTCAGCTTGCGCAGCGCCTGTTTGGCCTGGTCGCGGGTGGAGGCGTCCGCCACGGCGAGCCGCCCGTCACCCGGGTAGACCTCCTTGGCGACGTGTGTGCCGCCGATCACCGCGAAGTGGACCCCGTCGCGCAGGGTGTCGATCGCGGCGGCCGTCGCGTCGCGGGCGTTGCGCATCTTGGCCGGCGGGTAGTCCATCGAGCCCGAACAGTCGACCATGACCGCCACGGCGGCGTCCGGTCCCTGGCCCGGCGTGTACAGGTGCGGCGCGGCGACCGCGCTTCCCACGGTGCCGCCGCCGGTCGCGCTCACCGTGACGATCGCGTTGACCTCGCGACCGCCCTCCGGCAGGTACTCGTTCTGGTAGACGTCGACCGAGAACTGCGGCACGTTCGACTTCGAGAAATTGGCCATGCCTTTTTGTCCCCCTCGGGCCTCCGCCCCCGGCGGAGGTGCTGACTGTGTGCGGACCGGTCCCCTCCGGTCCGCGGCCGCCCCCGTTCGTTCGCGGCCTCAGGCCGATCCTGCCCCCTGGGAGGGGGCGGGGAACGGCAGGACGGCCACTGTTACGTTGTCGTGGCCCCCGCCGTCCAGGGCGTGGCCGACCAGAACCTGGGCGCTCTGCAGCGGCCTCTCGGCCGCGTCGAGGGGAACGGCCTCGGCCATCTCCTCCGCCGACTCCGCGTAGTTCCACAGTCCGTCGGTGCACACCACGACCACACCCGGCCGGTCCGGCTTGAACGAGACGGTGTGCGGCTCCAGTTCGTAGGCGTCGGCGCCGAGCCAGCCGGTGATCGCGTGGGCGCGCTCGTCGGCGTACGCCTCCGCCTCGTTCATCAGGCCCGCGGCGACCATCTGCGCGGCCCACGAGTCGTCCTCGGTGAGCCGGGCCGGCATTGAGGAGCGGTCGACGGGAACCCAGTAGACCCGGCTGTCGCCGACCCAGCCGACGATCAGCAGGGTGGGCGTGACGACGGCGCCGACGATGGTGCAGGCGGGCGCGTTCACGTGCGGAGCGTGCTCGCCCTGCGCGGTGGACGGATCCGCCAGCGCGTTGACGGCCTCCGAGGCCGCGACGATCGCCTCGTGCATGGCCTGCTGCGGGTGCGTGCCCAGCGGAAGGGCCGCGAGGATCGACTCGTTCGCCGCGTGGGAGGCGGCGAGCGAGGCCTCGTCGGGGCGGGTCGCGGAGGAGACCCCGTCGCAGACGATCGCGACGACCACGGGGGAGCCGTCGGGCAGTGCGGTCGAGGAGATCGCGAACGCGTCCTCGTTGCGGTGGTGGCGCAGACCACGGTCGCTGACCGCGGCGACCGCGCCCAACTCCTGTTCCATGTGGTCCCGTTCCCGTGGCTGCGCGTGCCCGCAGTGCTCGCAGTAGCCGTCGGTGTCCACCTGGCCCGAACGGCAGGCCACACACAGCTTGGCGCCCGCGGGGGGAACCGGGAGGTCGCCGGTCCGGGGATCGGCGGGCACCTCGCGTTCCGGGCCGTCGGCCGGAGGGGCGAGCGGGTACTCGTCGGGCTCCGAGGGCCGGTCGAACCGTACGCCCGAGGGCTGCCCGGCGGGCCGCTTGGCTCCGGCCGGCCGGACGGCCGCCGGATCCCCCTCGGGGTGCTCGGAGTGCTCGGGGTGCTCGGAGCTTTCGGGGTGCTCCGGATGCGGCAGTTCGGAACCACCCGAATCGGTGCCCGGGATGTCGGCGGCGCGGTGGACCGGCGCGGGCGTGTCCGTGCCGCCGGCCTCGGGTGCCAGGGGCCAGTCCATGGACGGGGCGGCCGGCGGTGGGCCGGCCGATGTGCCGTTCATGGCGATCGTGGGGTGATCCCGCGGCGGTGCGGACACCGTCGACAGGTCGTAGCCGCAGGCACCGCAGAAACGGTCAGCCGCGTCCAGCGGCTCCTCGCAACTGGGGCACCGCGAAAGGGCCGTCGGCTGGGGCATCTGGGACATCAATCACACCCACGTCCGGGGGCGGTAACGGTTTGCGCGTTCCACCAGGTCGATCCTTTCCTCGCCGCCCCGCGCGAGCCGGGCCAGCGTCCGGTACGAACGTTCGAGGCCGAAACGGAGGCCACGTTCGTCCAACTCGCTGCCGAGCAGCGCGGTTCCGCGTCCGGAAGCCGGAGCGGAACCCTGGCTACCGGAGAGTACCCAGTCCAGCGCGCAGCCGAGGACCTCCGTCGACAACTGCTCGCGCCGCACCGCGTCCAGACCGAAGCCGTCGAGCGCCTCCACCTGCCCGGCCGCCGCCGTCAGATCGTCCAGGAGCGGCGCCGCCGTCTCCGTGACCGGCCGCTGCCGCAGCCGCGCCCGCACGGCGGCGACCCGGGCCGCCGTGTAGTGGATTGACGACTCCGGCACGGATTCCAGGGTACGTACGGCACCACGGCGGTCCCCCGCCGCGAGCTGCACCCTGGCCAGCCCGAACGCCGCGCTCACATAGCTGGGGTCGGTCGTCCACACCAGCCGGTAGTACTCGGCGGCGTTGTCGAGCTGGCCGAGCACCTCCGCGCACACGCCGAGGGCCAGCTTGGGCGCGGGCTCGCCGGGGAAGGCGTCGTAGACCGCGTCGAAGGACAGCGCCGCGATCTCGTTCTCGCCGGTCGCCAGTGCCGTGACGCCGCGGTACCAGACCACCCGCCAGTCGTCCGGGTGATCGGCCTCCAGCGCGTCGACGGCCGAGCCGGCCTCGCTCGGTTCGCCCATCTCCAGGCGGGCCCGCAGTTCCCGCAGCCGCAGCTCCGGGGAGGCGGCCGGCGCCGCCCGCAGCGCGGCGATCAGCTCCGCGGGCGCGGACGCGATGAGCCCCGCGAGGAAACCGGCGTTCGGGTCGCCCGGGTCCACCCGCGGCACGGGCAGGGCGAGCGCGGTGGCCGCCGCCGCGACGGGCCTGACCAGGGTGGCGGAGGCGGGCGGACCGGGCGGCAGCGGCCCGGTCCCGTTCGTCCCCGCGGGCAGCGCGGCCGCGCCCTTCCTCGCCCGTACGGGGACCACGCGGGCCCCCAGCCGCGACACGTCCTCGGCGGCCTTCCCGAACAGCTCGGTGTCGGTGACCCTGGTCTCCGGCCCGAACAGGGTCGACAGCGCCGGCCGCGCCCGCCCCGTCTGGAGCGAGACCACCTCGCGCAGCACGCCCGTCAGCTGCTCGGACATCTCCTGCGCCGAGGCGAAACGGCGGGCCGGGTCGGGGTCGGTGGCCCGGACGAGAAGCCGGTAGAACGACTCGTACTGACGGAAGACCTCGATGTTGTCCGGGTCGGGCAGGGAGTCCACGAAGACGTTCGTGTAGCCCTGGAAGTCGAAGGCGAGGACGGCGAGCGTCCGGGCGACCGTGTAGAGGTCGGAGGCGACCGAGGGGCCCACCTCGGCCACCTCGGGGGCCTGGTAGCCCACGGTGCCGTAGATGGCCGACTCGTCGTCGTCCATCCTGCGCACCGCGCCCATGTCGATCAGCTTGAGCTGGTCCTCGGTCTGGATCGCGTTGTCGACCTTGAAGTCGCAGTACAGCAGGTTGCGGCTGTGCAGATGGCCGAGGGCCTCCAGGGCCTCGATGCCGTACGCGCAGGCCTGCTCCACCGGGAGCGGATCGCGCTTGCCGTCCGCCGTGCGGCGCCCGTTGGCCAGCTCCTTGAGCGACTTGCCGCCCACGTACTCCATGACGATGTACCCGTCCAGCGAACCCGTCCGCTGGTCGAGGTGCTCGACGAAGTTGTAGATCCGCACGATGTTGGCGTGCTCGATCTCCGCCAGGAAGCGCCGCTCGGAGATCGCGGCCGCCATCGCGTCCTGGTCGCCCGTGTCGAGCAGACCCTTCAGGACCACCCACCGGTCGGACACCGCGCGGTCGACGGCGAGGTACACCCAGCCGAGCCCGCCGTGTGCCAGACAGCCCATCACCTCGTACTGGCCGTGCACGATGTCACCGGTGCGCAGCTTCGGCACGAACGAGTACGGGTGGCCGCACTTCGTGCAGAACCCCTCGGTGCGGCCGGGCACCTCGCCGCGTGAACGCCCCACCGGCGCACCGCAGTCGGAGCGCGAACAGAACCGTTTGCGCTCGGGCACCTCCGGGTTCTCCAGGACCATCCCGCGCGGGTCGGGCCGCGGCACCCCGGGGACCTCGACGAGCCCGGCGCCGAGGCGGCCCCGCCCGGAGGAGGACGCCGCCGAGCCGGAGCTGCGCACCGACACCGAACGGCCCGTCGACCGGCCCGACAGCGACCGCGACAGGCGGCCGGAGACCGAGCGCCGCGACTGCGAGGAGCGCGACGACGTACGTGACGACGTACGCGAGCTGGAGGGTGAGCCGCCGCGCACGCCGATGCTGTCGGAGCCACGCGAACCACGGCCGCCCCCGAGGGCGCCGGACGACGCCGGACCCGTCGCACCGGCTCCCGGGCCGCTCCCGGACCGGGAGGACCCCGGCGCCGGTACGGCCGGGGCGAGGCCGCACGTGTCGCAGTACAGCTCGCCGCCTCCCATGTCCTCGTACGACCCTTCGCAACCGGGCCGACCGCACGTGAGCGGCTCACCCGCCGGCTGTCCGCCCGCACCCGCACCCGGTCCCGGCGCCGGTACGGCCGGGGCGAGGCCGCACGTGTCGCAGTACAGCTCGCCGCCTCCCATGTCCTCGTACGACCCCTCGCAACCGGGCCGACCGCACTTGTTCCGCTCACTCACCGGCTGCTCGCTCACACCGCATCCCCTTCAGCGCTCACGCGTCGGGCCCCCTCCGGTCCGCACGGTCCTCGGGCCCGCTCCGCTCGGGCACCTGCGGGCTCAGCAGCTCGGCCGCCGCCCGCTGATAGCGCAGCACCGCCTCCTCCGCCACCCGCAGATCACAGGGGGCGCTCCACAGCATGCGCCGGGCCGCGTCGTAGCGCTCCACCAGGAACGGGTCCTCGGCGAAGCCGTGCCGGGCGACCTTCGCCTTGTACGCGTCGAGGCGGCCGCGCAGCTCCGCACGGACCGCCAGCGGCTGGGTGACCGCCGTCAACGACTCGCGGGCGCGCAGGAGTTCGTCCTCCGCCTTCTCCTCCAGCGCCTCCAGGAGCGGCGAGAGGCGGTGCCACTGCGCGTGCCTGCGGTACTCCGCGGCCGTCGCCAGCTGCTCCTGCAACGCCGTCGGCGGACCGCTGACGGCCGGCACCTCGGAAGCGGCGATCTTCGCGAGGACCTCGCCGCGGGCACTGCGCGCCTCGGCGAGCGTCCGGTCCGCGCGGCTGAGCACGTCCCGCAGCTTCACCAGCCGCGCCTCCGCGTCCTGCCGCACGGTGAGCACCGCGTCGATCTCCCGGCGCACCTCCTCCAGGGCGCGCGCCTCCCGGTCGTACACCGTGGTGTCCGGGCGGCCGCCGCCCGGGGCCGAACTCCCCTGCGCGGGAACCCAGAAGCCGAGCGGGTCGGAGACCACCCGCTCGCGCAGGGCGGTCAGGGTCCGGGTGATCCGCTCCAGGTCGTCGCCCGAGGGGTGCTCGCCGGGACGCACGCCCACGGAGTGCGCGAGCGCGCGGGTGCGCTGGAGCTCCGCGGCCAGTAAATCTATCCGGGCGGGCAGCGCGGACCACACGGCGTCCGCGGTCACGACCATGTCGAGCGAGGCCGCGTACAGCTCGTTCATCCGGTCCACCAGGGCGGCCAGCGAGAACCGCTCGCTGAGCTTGCCCGTGCCGGCCAGGGTCGGCGCGTTCGCGGTGGCCGTGGCCGAACCGGCGACCGTGATGCCCGAACCGCGCAGCAGCTCGGTCAGTTCGACCAGATCCTCACGGCTGGACCAGCGTCTGCGGGAGCGGATCTCGCGCGCGGAACGCAGCGCGTCCGTGTAGGCGTCGAAGTACGCCCACAGCAAGGTGATCGACGCCTCCGCGACCGCCCAGCGCTCCTTGGTCGAGCCGGTGAGTTCGGCGCCTTCCAGGAGTCTGCGGCCCGCGTGGTCCTGAAGGGCGAGGAGCGAGGTCTCGATGGCCTCGTGCTCCGCGCCGAGGCGCGCCAGCGCACGGTCCGCCTCGTCCCGGTCCATCACCGGCCCGGGGGGTCCCGTGACGCCCATCGATCACCTCTCGTTCTCGTGCGGTTCCCGGCGGCTCGGTAGGTGCGGCCGGGTAACTCTCCAGTCGTATCAGGTCGGTTGCCTGTACTGGGCATCGGGCGGGATCTTCGAGGGGGAGTTGGGCCCGAGGGTCGGGGCGAGCCATTTGTCGTACGACTGCCGCCAGCCGTCCTTGCGGTAGTCGGCGAGGACCTGGTTGACCCGGCGTACCAGGTCGTCGTCCGAACTCTTCTTCATCGCCACGCCGTAGAACTCGGTGGTGAAGATGCCGCCCTTGAGCTCGACCGAGGGGTCCTGGGCGGCCTGGCTCGCCGCGAGCGCGCCGTCCGTCACCACCACGTCGGCCTCGCCGAGCTGGAGACGCACCAGACAGTCGAGCTGGTTGGGCACGGGAGGGCTGACGACGGCGGAGGAGACGAGCCCGCCGTGGCCCTGGTCCGCCGTCAGGCGCTCGTTCGCGGTGGACTTCGACGCCGAGCAGATCCTCTTGCCGGCGAGGCTCTTGTCGTACCCGGTGACATCGGAGGTCACCGGGGCGAGCACCTGCTGGCCGGTCTTGAAGTAGGGCGCGGAGAACGCGACCTGCTTGAGGCGGTCGCAGTTGATCGTCATGGTGCGCACGACCATGTCGACCTTGCCGTGCTGGATCGCGGGGATGCGCTGGCTGGTCGGAATCGCCCGGAACTGGACGGCGTTCTCGTCACCCAGGATGTTCTTGGCGATCGCGTGGACCAGGTCGATGTCGAAGCCCTCCAGGTCACTGCCGGACTTCGGGTTGTTCGGGTCGCGGTAGCCCCAGTGGTAGCTGTTCTGGTCGACGCCGACGATCAGCCGCCGGTCCTTGCGGTTCTTGATGGCGTCGATCGTCGGCCCGTCCGCGCCCGACGGGGCCGGGCTCAGGTTCTGCGGGTTCTGCGAGTCGATGCATTCGGGGGCCTTGGCCTGCGTGCCCCGGGCCACGCCCTGTCCGCCGACACCCGTGCCGCCGTCCCCGAGCGTGGAGTCGGGCAGCAGCAGCGCGAGGACCAGGGCCGTCGCACAGGCGAGCGCCATCGCGCCCACGCCGCCCCAGCCCTTCAGGCTCGCCCTCAGACGTCGTGCGATCATCGCCGCTCCCCCTCTCACCGGTACTCCGAAAGCCTGCGGCCGATGCCGAGCACGGCGCCCGCGCCGGCCAGCACGGCGAGGACGGCGGCGCCGACCGGGAGGCCGGTCATGGCGCCGAGGCCGTCGTTCGCCGCCCGCTGGAACTCGCTCTCCTCGTGCGTCAGCGCGTCCCTCAGGTTCGTGTCGACGGCGTCGAAGCACTCACCCGTGGGCTTCTTGTCGGCGGAACCGATGACCCGGTCCAGCGCGAGCTGGTACTCGCCGTTGTTGTCGGCCTCACGGGCTTGCGCGTGACGCTGCTTCCAGACCTTCATGCTGGCTGTCGCGGTCTGTACAGGTTGCTCGCCCGACCGGTCGTCCGCGAGGGTCGCCGCCTCGGCGAGGCCCTGCGTGAGCGCCTTCATGTCCCGGCCGAAGTCGTAGTCGTACAGGTCGACACTTGTCTTGTCGGGCAGGAGCTTGGTCTCGGCGCCCCGGCTGACCAGGGTGAGGTTCTCGTTGCCGCGGGCCTTCAGGGACGCGATCTGGGCGCTGTGCAGCACGTTCAGGGAACGGACCCCGTGGTCGTAGGACTCGTTCAGCCCGGACCGGGCGACCGTGTGCCCGACGGTGAGCCACAGCAGCACGACCAGGGACGCCCCGGTGGCGGCGGCCATGCCCTGGTTCAGCACCCGGTTCGTACGGCGGTAGTTGCGCCGCTGGGCCCAGGCGAGGGCGCCGAGCGCGAGGAGTCCGAGGGCGATCGCCGCCCACGGGTAGGGCTTGGCGTCGGCGTAGTCGGCGCTCAGCCGCTGGTTCTCCCGGTTGTAGAGCTGCTGGGCCTTCGGGAGCATCTCGTGCTGCATCTTCTCGTTCGCGTACCGCAGATACGCGCCGCCCAGCGGGTAGCCCTGCCGGTTGTTGGCGCGGGCCCGCTCGATCAGGCCCTTGTACTGGGGCAGCAGCTCGTTGAGCTGGGAGATCGTCTTGGCCGCGGAGGAGCCCGGCTCGGAGCTGTTGGCCGCGGTGATCAGCTTCGCGGCCGCTGTCCTGATGTCGTCCTCGTAGCGTTTGCGGGTCTCCTGAGACTCCTGACCTCCCGCCAGGAAGCCGCTGGAGGCGGCGGTGTTGGCGTCGGCGAGCGAGCGGTAGATGTCGGCGGCGCTCGCGCTCAGCGGCTGGCTGCTGTGCAGCACGTTGTCCGCGGCGGCCGAACGCTCCGTCATCTGCCAGGCGGTGACCGCACCGAACGCGACGACCAGCAGGGCGAGGAGGGCGCCGATGATTCTCAGCCGCCCCGGCTCCGTCGTCGCCGCGGCGCGCAGCCGGTCCACACCCTCGGCCCACGCCGTGCGCCGAGGTGCCGCGCCGGGAGCCGGGGGAGCGTTCCGCGGGGCCCCGAACCCGCCCTGGGGAACGGGGGATCCGCCCGGCGGCCGGGGAGATCCGGACTGTGCCGGCACGGCCGGCATCGTGGGCGTGCCCTGCCCCGGTGGCGTCGCGCTGCCCTTCGGCGGGTGTGTCACTGTCGACCTCCCCCATGGTCATCCGCTCGGTCGCGCTCACCGCGGAACACGGTGGGCGCGGCCGGCCGGTGTACGTGCACGGCGGCAAGTATCGCCGCCCGTACCGGCATCCGCACAGGCCTTGCCTGGATCTTGTTCGGATCACGGCGCAGCACGATTCCCCCGTGCCACCCCCCTTCTCATGAACACGTGTTCCGGATCCGTTTGGTTCCCGCCCCTTCGCACCAGGTCATGGACGGTCCCGGGGCCCTGGACGCCGGCTGCCCCGCTGACCTCCTCACCCCCGTTCGTAGAACGCCCGTACGCGCGCGTGGATCCCGCCCGCGGCCCGTACGTGGTCCAGGCCCAGGAGTGCCGCGCCCAGGACCGGCGGGGCGGTGACCACCCGGGGGACCGCCTTGGGCGCGCGGACGGCCAGGACCTCGTGGACGCGGTCGTCGAGGAGGGGATGGCGGGCGGCGAGGATGCTGCCGCCGAGGAGGACCGGGGTCTCCTCGGCGAGCAGTCCGAGGCGTGTCAGGGCCACCGTCGCCATCGCGGCCACCTCGTCCGCGAGCCGGTCGACGAGTCCGCGGGCCACCGGGTCGCCGTCCGCCGCCGTGGCGAACAGGACCGGGGTCAGCTCGTGGCGCCGCGCGTTCGGGATGTGCTCCAGGTGCAGCGCCTCGATGAGCGCGTACATGGAGTCCAGGCCGAAGTGCGCGGGCAGGGTGCGGGCCAGGGCGGTGTCCCCGCCGCGGCCGTCCTCGGCCCGCGCCGCGTGCCACAGGGCCTCCTCCGCCAGGCCCCAGCCGCCGCCCCAGTCACCGGAGATGCGGCCGATGGCGGGGAAGCGGGCGGTGCGGCCGTCCGGCCGCATGCCGACACAGTTGATGCCGGCCCCGCAGACCACGGCCACACCGCGCGGTTCGGCGATCCCGGCCCGCAGGACCGCGAAGGTGTCGTTGCGCACCTCCACCCCGGCGCCCCACGCGCGTGCGTGCAGCGCGGCCGCCAGCTGCTCCTCCTCCACCGGCAGATCGGCGTTGGCGAGGCAGGCGGAGACATGGCGGACGGAGGTGACGCCCGCCTCGGCGAACGCCCGCCGTACGGCGTCGGCGACCGCGTCCACCGCCGTCTCGACGCCGACCGCCGGGGGCCGGAACCCGCCCCCGCGTGCCGTGCCTGTCACCGTGCCGTCCGATGCCACCACGGCGACGTCGGTCTTGCTGTTCCCCGCGTCGATGGCCAGCACGAGGCCCGCGGGTCCGGACCCGGCGGCCGTCCCGGCACCGGTTTCCGTCGACGTCATGCCCACGCGAGGTGCTCCCGGTTGTGCGCGATCAGCTGGTCGGTCAGGGTGTCGGCCAGGGCGTACTGGCCGACCAGGGGGTGGGCGAGCAGCGCCCGGAAGACCCGGTCGTGTCCGCCGCGCAGGGCGGCGTCCAGGGCGAGATCCTCGTACGCGGTCACGTTCGCCATGAGACCGGCGTAGAGCGGGTCCACGGCCGGCACCGGCAGCGGGGCGGGCCCCTTGGCGCCGACCGCGGCCTGCACCTCGATCACCGCGTCGTCCGGCAGGAACGGCAGGGTTCCCCGGTTGTACGTGTTCACCACCTGGTAGGGGCTGCCGCCCCCGCCGAGCAGCGCGGCGGCGAGGTCGACGGCCGCCTCGGAGTAGTACGCGCCGCCCCGCTTCGCCAGCAGTTCCGGCTTCTCGTCGAGCGCCGGATCGCCGTACATGGTGAGCAGCTGCCGCTCCATCTCCGCCACTTCGGCGGCGCGGGAGGGCTTGGTGCGCAGTTCCCGGACGACCTCGTCGTGCGCGTAGAAGTAGCGCAGGTAGTACGAGGGGACCACGCCGAGGCGCTCGACCAGGGAGAGGGGCAGGCGCAGGTCCGCGGCGACGGTGTCGCCGTGCTCGGCGAGCAGCCGGGGCAGGACGTTCTCGCCCGCGGGGCCGCCCAGGCGCACACCGGTCTCCCAGGTGAGGTGGTTGAGGCCCACATGGTCGAGATGCACATCGGTGGGGGAGACCCCCAGCAGTCCGGCGAACTTCCGCTGGAAGCCGATCGCCACGTTGCACAGGCCGACCGCCTTGTGGCCCGCCTGGAGCAGGGCGCGCGTCACGATGCCCACCGGGTTGGTGAAGTCGATGATCCACGCGTCGGGGTTGGTGCGGCGGACCCGCTCGGCGATGTCCAGCACCACCGGAACCGTGCGCAGCGCCTTGGCCAGGCCGCCCGCGCCGGTCGTCTCCTGCCCGACGCAGCCGCACTCCAGCGGCCAGGTCTCGTCCTGTTCGCGGGCCGCCTGGCCGCCGACGCGCAGCTGGAGGAGTACGGCGTCGGCGCCCTCGACCCCCGCGTCCAGGTCGGCGGTGGTGACGATCCGGCCCGGGTGGCCCTGCTTGGCGAAGATCCGGCGGGCCAGGCCGCCCACCAGTTCCAGGCGCTCGGCGGCCGGGTCGACGAGGACCAGTTCCTCGACGGGCAGGGTGTCCCTGAGCCGGGCGAAGCCGTCGATGAGTTCGGGGGTGTAGGTCGACCCTCCGCCGACCACGGTGAGTTTCATGGTTAACCCTTCACTCCGGTGAGCGTGACGCCTTCGACGAACGCCTTCTGCGCGAAGAAGAACACGAGGATCACGGGGGCCATGACCAGGACGGTCGCGGCCATGGTGAGATTCCAGTCGGTGTGGTGCGCGCCCTTGAACGACTCCAGGCCGTAGCTCAGCGTCCAGGCGCCCGGGTTCTCGGACGCGTAGATCTGGGGGCCGAAGTAGTCGTTCCAGGCGTAGAAGAACTGGAAGAGCGCGACGGCCGCGATGCCGGGCTTCGCCATCGGCAGGACGACCTTCAGCAGGGTCCGCAGATCCCCGCAGCCGTCGACCTTGGCGGCGTCCAGGTACTCGTTGGGGATGGTCATCAGGAACTGGCGCAGCAGGAAGATGGAGAACGCGTCCCCGAACGCCATCGGGATGATCAGCGGCCACAGGGTGCCGGACAGGTCGAGCTGCTTCGCCCAGAACAGGTACATCGGGATGATCACGACCTGCGGCGGCAGCATCATCATCGAGATGACCAGCATCAGCGACAGATTCCGGCCGCGGAAGCGGAACTTGGCGAGGGCGTAGGCGACCGGGATCGACGAGACGACGGTGAGCACCGTGCCGAAGCCGGCGTAGAGCAGCGTGTTCTTCCACCAGGTGAGGAAGCCCGGGGTGTCGAAGACCTTCTTGTAGTTGCCCCACTCCCAGGTGTGCGGGATCAGGTCGCGGCTGAGCGCCTGGGTGTCGCTCATGAGCGAGGTCAGGAACACGAACACGAAGGGCAGGACGAAGAAGAGGGCGGCCGCGACGCCGAGGGAGTGGACCGCGATCCACTCCAGGAGGGCCCTGCGGCGAGCGGTCCGCTCGGCGGGGGAGACGGCGGTAGTCAACTCCACCGGTGTGTCGAGTACTTGGGTCATCGGTCAGTCACCTGCCTGGATGAGACCGCCCCGGCGCCGCATCAGGAACGCGGTGAACACCATGGACAGGGCGAACAGCACGAGCGCGACCACACAGGCGGAGCCGTAGTCGAAGCGCTGGAAGCCGAGGTTGTAGACGAGCTGGGGCAGGGTGAGCGTCGACTTGTCGGGGTAGCCGGGCTCGAACTGCGTGCCGGCGCCCTGGATGACGCCCGAGGCGACCTTCCCCGCGATCAGCGGCTGCGTGTAGTACTGCATGGTCTGGATGACCCCGGTGACCACGGCGAACATCACGATGGGCGAGATGTTCGGCAGGGTGACGTACCGGAAGCGCTGCCAGGCCGAGGCGCCGTCCAGTTCGGCGGCCTCGTACTGCTCCGTCGGTACGTCCAGCAGGGCGGCCATGAAGATGACCATCAGGTCGCCGATGCCCCACAGGGCCAGCAGGGTCAGGGCGGGCTTGGACCAGGCGGGGTCGTTGAACCAGCCGGGGGCGGTGACGCCGGCCTTCTCCAGGATCGAGTTGACCGGCCCCGTACCGGGGTTGAGCAGGAAGGCGAAGGCCATGGTGGCGGCCACCGGCGGGGCGAGGTAGGGCAGGTAGAACAGGGTGCGGAAGACACCCGTGCCCGTCCTGATCTTCGTGATCAGCAGTCCGACGCCGAGCCCGAACGCCACCCGCAGGGTCACCATGACGAGGACCAGCCACAGGGTGTTGCGCAACGCGGGCCAGAACAGCGGGTAGTTCTCGAAGACGTAACGCCAGTTCTTCGTCCCGCTCCACGTCGGCGGCCTGAAGCCGTCGTAGTGCATGAAGGAGAAGTAGACGGTCGAGATCAGCGGGTAGGCGAAGAAGACCGCGAAACCGATCAGCCAGGGCGACATGAAGGCGAGGGTCCGAAGCGCCGACCTGCGGCGCTTGGAGGCGAGCGTGACAGTACTCATGTCCGTGCGGCTACTTCGCCTGCGCGATGTCCGTGTCGATCTGCTTGGCGGTGGATTCCAGGCCCGCCTTCAGATCCTTGGCCCTGCCGCTCTCGTAGTCGTATCCGAACTGCTGGAGCGTCACGAGGTAGGTGCCGCCGTTGACGGACGCAGGGGTCGTCGTCGAGTCCGGGTTCGAGGCGATGTCCAGGAACGTCTTGAACCGTGGGTCGTACTTCAGCTTCGGCGACTTCAGGGCCGCGAGCGTGGAGGGCACGTTGTGGATGTCGTTGGCGAAGCCGACCACCGCGTCCGTGTCCGTGGCCATGTACTTGATGAGCTCCCAGGCCGCGCCCTGCTTCTTGCTGGTGGACGCGACGCCCGCGATGGTGCCGGTGATGTAGCCCTTGCCGTACTGGTCCGCCCGGTCGTCCGGGACGGGCAGCGGGGCGACGCCGATCTCGAAGCCGGGCTTGGCCTCCTCGGTCATGCCGAGCCGCCACTCGCCGTCGAGCTGCATGGCCACCTGACCGGTGTGGAACGGGTGCTTGGGGCCCCACTCGTCACCGAGCTTGGAACGGTAGGTCTCCAGTTTCCTGAAGCCGCCGAGCGCGTCGACCAGCTTCTTCTGGAGGGTGAACCCGGCGGTGAAAGCGGGGTCCTTGGCGATGTTCGACTTGCCGCTGCTGTCGAAGTACGTCGGCGAGAACTGCCCGAAGTAGTGCTCGGTGGTGGACTCCCAGCCGTGGTAGTTCGGCATGAAGCCGAGCTGGGAGTAGGAGTCGCCCTTGGTGATCGTGAGCTTCTCGGCGTCCTTCTCGAACTCCGACCAGGTCTTCGGCGGAGACGTGATCCCGGCCTTCTCGAAGGCGGTCTTGTTGTAGTAGAGCCCGTACGCGTCACCGAGGAGCGGCACCGTGCAGCGGTTGCCGTCGAACTGGGTGTACTCGTTCATCGCCTTCGGGAAGGTCGCCTCGGGGTCGATGCCCGCCTGCTTGAAGAGGGGGTTCAGGTCGACGAAGGCGCCCGACGAGCAGAACTTGCCCACGTTGTTGGTGGTGAAGGAGGAGACCACGTCGGGGGCCTTGTCGCCGCCCGCGCGCAGCGCCTGGTTGATCTTGTCGTCGGTCATGTTGCCGACGACGTTGACGTGGATGTTGGGGTGCGCCTTCTCGAAGCCCGCGACCAGCGACTTCACGGCCTCGACCTCGTTCGGCGCGCTCCAGCCGTGCCAGAAGTTGATCGTCTGTTCCTTGGAGGCGTCATCGCCGAAGCCCTCGTCGTCGGACTGGCCGGTACAGGCGGTGGCGAGGAGGGCTATCGAGGCGGAGGCGGCGAGCGCGACAGCCGCCTTTCGGGATATTCCGGGCATGGCGAGATCTCCCTGCGAAGGACGGGGCGGGACAGGAGGGGGTGTGGGTTTGGGGCGGTGGGCGTTGCGGGGTGGAGCGGACTCAGCGGGAGGTGTCGAAGACCTCGTCGCGGGTGGCTGCCAGGGCGCTCTCCAACGCGCCGCGCAGCACGGGGTGTTCGTGTACGTCGCCGACGACGAGGCGCGGCCGGGACGCGGCCAGCTCCTCCAGTTCGGCCTGGACCAGGGCGCGCAGCGGTTCGCCGCCCGCGGTGAGCGAGGCGCCGCTGAGGACGACGAGTTCGGGGTCGAGCACGGAGACGAGGGAGGCCAGACCGGTGGCGAGTCCGGTCGCGTACATCTCCAGGAGCCGCCGGTAGGGGCCCGCGTCGACGGCGGCGGCCCGTTCGACGACGGTGGCCGCGACCTCCGTGTACGGGCCCGTGGGCAGGTCCTGGATGCCGAGTTCGCGGGCCAGCTTGGGGATGGCCTGGGAGCCGGCCAGCTCCTGGTAGCCACCGCTGTTGGCCCGGGTCACCTGGCGCACCAGGGGCGCGCCGGGCACCGGCAGGAAGCCGACCTCGCCCGCGCCGCCGGTCCAGCCGCGGTGCAGCCGGCCGCCGAGGACGAGGGCGGCGCCGAGACCGCCCTCGTTCCACAGCAGGACGAAGTCCTCGTGGCCCCGGGCGGCGCCGAGCCGCTGCTCGGCGATGGCGACGAGGTTGACGTCGTTCTCGTACTCGACGGGCATCGGCAGTGCCGCGGCCAGCTCGTCGAGAAGGGCGGGGGAGTGCCAGCCGGGCAGGTGGGAGGCGTAGCGCAGCCGGCCGGTGTTGGGGTCGAAGGCGCCGGGGGTTCCGATGACCAGGCGGCGGACGTCGTCCCGGGCGAGCCCGGCGGCCTTCACCGCGCCGTCGAGGGCGTCGGTGACCTGGCGTACGACGGGCTGGGAGGGGCGGCGGCCGGGGGTGGGCAGTTCGTACGCGCCGACCGTGCGGCCGGTGATGTCGGCGACGGCGGCGAGGACGCGCTCGGGGGTGACGTCAAGACCCGCCGCGTGGGCGGCGCCCGGGTTGACCTCGTACAGCTGGGCGCTGGGGCCCGGCCGGCCCTCGCTGGTGCCGGTGGCCAGGACGAGTCCGGCGGCTTCCAGACGGGCGAGGAGCTGTGAGGCGGTGGGCTTGGACAGCCCGGTGAGCTTCCCGATCCGGGTCCGCGAGAGCGGTCCGTGCGCGAGCAGCAGATCGAGGGCGGCGCGGTCGTTCATCGCGCGCAGGACGCGCGGGGTGCCCGGCGTACCGGCGGATCCTGCCATGTCTGTCGCCACCTGCCCTTCTTGACCGACCAGCTTCCCAGGGGTGCCGTCGGGAAGTCCACCGTAAGATCATTGTTAGGAAAGTTTCCTATTGCTGATGCGAGGAAAGTAGGCCGGAGGAGGCGCGGGCGTCAAGAGCAACCGCCGCCCCGGCGGCGCAGTCGTCGCCGAAACGCACGGAGCCGCCCTCGCGGCGGACGGGTTCGTCTGCTGCGAGGGCGGCTCGGGCGGGCGGGAGGCGGCCCCGGCCTCGGTTACTTCACGTCGACGTAGTCGCCCGTGGCCGTGGCGGTGCCCGTGGTGGCCGTGCCCGCGAACAGGTAGCGGTACGTGCCGTCGGCCGAGGCCTTGACCGTGGTGCTCAGGGCGCCCGCGGTGCCGGAGGTCACCGTCTTGACGGTCTTGTAGGCGGTGGCGCCCTTGGCCTTGAACTGGAGGGCGGCCGGCTGCCCCTTGTAGCCGGTGTACTTGCCGGTCGCCCAGTCGGCGCGGGTCAGCGCGCCCTTGACGGTGAGGGTGGCGCCCTTTTTGACCGGCTCGGGAGTGGCGTTGGCGGTGAGCTTGGCGGCGCGCTTGACCTGCGTGGAGCCGGGAACCCCCCACATGTCGTAGCCGAACTGGATGCCGACGTGGTTGTCGGAGTCGTCGTTGTCCGAGGTGCTGTTGCTGTAGAAGCCGGCCACCTTCCAGGTTCCGGCGTCCGCCGCCTCGTAGAGGTACTCGTCGGGTTCGACGTAGATGGCCTCGGTGCAGGACTGCGTGACGGTCGTGGCCGTTGTGGCCGTCGTGGTGCAGATCGGGGCGTTGTCCGGCCCCAGCTCGTTCTCCTGCCGCGCGAGCGACGCCCCGCGGTACAGGAGGATGCCCGCGACGCTCTTCATGTCGTCGATGACGAGGTCGGCCGGGCGGACGAAGGTGTACGTGACCGGGACCTTCACCGTATTGGTGGTGCCGACGACGATCGCCTTGCCGTTGTTGACCACCACGTTGGAGAAGGTCAGGTCCGGCGTGGCGGCCGACGCGGTCGGCACGGCCAGGGCGGACACGGCCAGGGCGCCGGAAACGGCGGCGCCTATGGCGTACTTGCGCATGGATTCCCCACATTCGAGGCGGGGCCCTGGGCGTTGAGCTCCAGAACAAGGGCCCGCTGTTGGGGCGACAGTAGACGGTTGAACGATGTGGCCGGAATACGGGGGCCGTGTGAAGGAGACCGCGCCCGCGGGCGCGCGTGGGGTGGGTGCGGTGGTGCTGCCGGCGCGTCAGTGGCGGGGCGCTCCGGGGCCATCACGGCTTCGTCACGATCGGCCGGTGTGTGGTGGGACGATGTGCGGGGCTTTGCGGCGATACGACTTCTTGAGAACGGGCGCCCGGCCGCTCGCGTGACGGTGGCTCAGGCGCTCCGGAGCCACCATCACAGGATCTCCTTCTTATGATCCGCCGCATGAAAGCGAACCGTTCGGCGTGGGCTGTGGCGACCTGTCTGGTCGCGGCTTTCGTCGTGTCGTGCGGGGGCGGCGATGGCGTGAATCGTTCGGCTCCAGGGGGACGTTCCCGGGTGGCACCCTCGACGTCCAGCGCCTCACCGGACTGCTCCAAGGCCTCCATACGGTGGGGCAAGGTGACGGTGGGCGAGAAGCTGATCGCCGTGTCGCAGTTGGTGACGGTGAGGGAGGGCCAGAAGCGCGGGTGGTCCGAGATCGCGCCCCATCACGTGCGGACAGTGACGTCCCGTATCGAGGCGGGCAGTACAGATGTGCCGACGCGGCGCATCTTCGCCTCGCTGGAGAAGCGGCTCGGGTACGACTCGCCGACCTTCAAGAGGCCGGGGGCATCGACGTCCGCCCGGCCGGAGAAGGATGAGCTCGGCCGTGTCGACTACCTCGGGCATCCCGGGCGATATGTCGAAGCCGCGGGAGTCAGGGTCGTCGACGCGAGCTTCGCCCTCGACTGCTCGGGCACCCACGGCGTCACCGGCACACCGGTCTACGGCACCCTCACCTCGTGGTACGGGAACAGCGGGGCCTCGATGGAGTGCGGGATCGTGCCGGACGGGACCAAGTGGTTCCGTGAGGCGTACGACATGGTGTGCCCGGGGGGTCACTCATGAATTTGATGAACGGGCGTGGGCTGTCCGGCGACTTCTTGGCCTGCGGAGTGGACCCCAGCGAGGAGCCCTGGTTCCGGGAGGCGTACCAACTGACCTGCGGTCCGCTCAGTCGGTGAGGAACGGGGCCGTGTCGAGGGTCGGGTTTGCGGGTCCGCTCGCATGGACGAAGGGGCGGCACCCGGATCACCCGGGTGCCGCCCCTCTCACGTACAGCCGGAGCTGTCCCGGCCTTTTGACTGCAGCCGGCCCTACTTCGGTGCGCCCGACGGGGCCGGGGCCGAGCCGGGGGCCGGGATGGGCGCGGTCGCCACCGACTGGGCGGACTCCGTGTTGGCGAAGACAGACGGGGCCGCCACCGCGGCCGCCGGGTCGAGGGGATCCTCCTCCGCGGGCGCGGTGGGGCCGCCCACGATGCGGATCTGCGCGGCGTCGAAGGCGCGCTTGATGCGCCAGCGGAGTTCGCGTTCCACGGAGAGGGCCTTGCCGGGCATGGTCTTGGCCGAGACCCGGACCACCATGGAGTCGAGGAGGACGCTGTCCAGGCCCAGGATCTCGATCGGGCCCCACAGCCGCTCGTTCCAGGGCTCTTCCTTGCTGATGGTCTCGGCGACCTCGCCGATGACGGCCCGGACGTGGTCCAGGTCCTCCGAGGCACGGACCGTGACGTCCACACCCGCCGTCGCCCAGCCCTGGGAGAGGTTCCCGATGCGCTTGACCTCGCCGTTGCGGATGTACCAGATCTCGCCGTTGTCACCGCGCAGCTTGGTCACCCGCAGACCCACCTCGATGACCTCGCCGGAGGCCACGCCCGCGTCGATCACGTCGCCGACGCCGTACTGGTCCTCAAGGATCATGAAGACGCCGGAGAGGAAGTCGGTGACCAGGTTGCGGGCGCCGAAACCGATCGCGACACCGGCCACACCCGCCGACGCGAGCAGCGGGGCCAGATTGATCTCGAACGTGCCGAGGATCATCAGCGCGGCCGTGCCCATGATCAGGAAGGACGCGACCGAGCGCAGGACCGAGCCGATGGCCTGGGAGCGCTGACGGCGGCGTTCCACGTTCACCAGCAGACCGCCGAGCGCCGTGCCGTCGACGGCCTGGGCGGTGCGGCTCATCCGGTCGATGAGCTTGGTGATCGCCCGGCGCACGAACACTCTCAGTACGGCCGCGATCACCAGCACCAGCAGGACACGCAGGCCTATGGCCAGCCAGGTCGACCAGTTCTCCTCGACCCAGCTCGCCGCGTGGGTCGCACTCTCCTGGGCGTCCTGAAGCGTGGGGGTCACCGAACCGGTCGACGTCGAGGGGGACGGCGACGGGGCCGGATCGGCGGCCAGGGCCGATAGGACGGGCAGGGACACAGCAGGTACCTCCAGGCGTAGCGGTCTGCCCGCGGCGGGGACAGAAGGGGTGCCGTCCGGGCAGAACCACCACACTAACGGGGCATCGTGTGTGGATCGTTGCCATGTTCAGGGGAGAGACCGTACTCACCTGGGGATGTAGGGGGTGTGGTCGAAAACACTCCCAGCCCGTTACCGGGACATGGTGGCGCCATCACCAGGCATGAGGGGAGACTGACTGCAGATCGTCCCGGCGCGAGCCACGCGCCGCCGGCGTACAAGGAGGCATCCGTGCCGCACGTCCTGGTCCTCAACGCGTCGTACGAGCCGCTCGGCGTCGTACCGCTCCACCGCGCGCTCGTCCTCGTCCTTGAGAACAAAGCCGTCTCTCTCGAGGAATCCGGCGCCTTCATGCACAGCGCGACCGTTACTGTCCCCGCACCCAGCGTGGTCCGGCTGAAGAGGTTCGTTCGGGTCCCTTACCGCGGGCCCGTCCCGCTGACCAGGCGAGCTCTGTTCGCCCGCGACGGCGGCCGGTGCATGTACTGCGGTGGCGTCGCAACCAGCGTCGACCACGTCATCCCGCGCTCACGCGGGGGTCAGCACGCCTGGGACAACGTGGTGGCGTCCTGCCGCCGCTGCAACCACACCAAGGCCGACCGCCATCTGGTCGAGATCGGATGGCGCCTGCGCCACAAACCCGCCCCGCCGACGGGGCTCGCCTGGCGCATCATCGGAACCGGGCACAGGGACCCGCGCTGGATGCCCTACCTGCAACCGTACGGCGCGGACGACGCCATGGCCCGGATCGACGGCATCTCAGCCTGACGATCCGGGCTTTTGTGTTGGCGGCGCCAGCTCCGGCCGCCACCGCTTCCGGTGTCGGGAGGACCCCCGTGCCTCCCGACCGCCGGCACCCGTGCCGCACGGGCGTTCGCGCGTGCCAGGGCGTCGCCCGCCTGCCGGGCGACGCCCTGGCCGCGGGCTTCACGGGAACTCCGGGATGCCCGCGGCAGGGCGCGCGCGGTCACGCGTGACGCAGCTCCGCCGGGCGCACCGAGCGGCGCAGCAGGGGCAGCGACGTGGCCGCGGCCAGCAGACAGGCCGCGTAGACCAGCACGGGCACGGCCAGGGGCAGCACCGGCACGAATCCGGCGCCCGCGAGCTGCCCGTACCAGACACCGATCGCCAGGCCCCCGGCACCGGCCAGCGCGATCGCCGGGGCGAGCGGCAGGGCCGTCTCCAGGAGCAGGGCCCTGCCGAGCACGGCCCGCGGCACCCCGGCGGCGGTCTGCGCGGCGAGGCCTCGGCGGCGGGTGGCCAGCGATTCCGCGGTCCCCACGGCCAGAGCGGACAGCGTGATGGCGAGGGCGACCAGGATCGCGGCGCCGGTGAGGTCGAGACCGGTGGTGTAGAACGACACGTCCACGGGGAGCGAGTTGCGGTCACGCCCGGTGAGGGCGTCGAGCAGCACCTGCCGCACGCCGACGAAACCCGTCCCCACGACGGTCACCAGCAGCACCGCCGCATGGGTACGGGCACCCGCCCAGGGGTCGTCCCGCAGCCGTTCGGCCGCGATCAGGACCGCCGGGTTCCCGGTCCGCTCCGCGAGCACGCGGCCCGTGAACCGGGCGCTCGCCCCGGCCGCCCAGATGGCCCCGGCGCCCGTGACCATCACCACGCCGAACACGAACAGCGGGGTCGTCTCGAACCCGCCGAAAGTGCGCGGAGCGAGGGCGGTCCCGGTGAGAAGCATCACGACAGCGGTCGCGAGGACGGCCAGGCCCGGACGCCGTCCGGCGCTCGGGCGTACCCGGCGCACCCAGCCGAGCGGCGAGGCCACCACCCGGCGCAGGGCGAGGGCGCTCACCAGCGCACCCAGCACGGGCACGGCGAGCGCGATTCCCGCGAAGCCGGCCCAGACGACGGCCGGCGGGTTCTGCCACTGGCGCAGCAGGACCCCGGCGGAGACGGCGGTGGCGACGGCCGAGCCGGTCAGGCACGCGAGACCCGCCTCCAGGGCGGCGATCCGCCGCACCTGTGCCGGGCCGGCCCCCGCCAGGCGCAGCGCGGCCAGCCGCCGGTCGCGGTGCACGGCCCCGACGCGGGCGCACTGGCCGAGGAAGCCGAGCACCGGCACCAGCAGGAGCAGCAGGGTGAGGACCACGCCCGCCCGCTCGCCGGGCTGTCGCAGCAGGGCGTGGGCGGGGGGCATGGCGTACCGCCCCTGGAGCGAGGAGATGGCGACGGCCGCCAGGCAGAGCCCGGTGGCCATGGCCGCCCCGACGGCCGTCAGCGCGATCCGCCACCCCTCGCGTCGGTCCGAGCCGCGGGTGAGGAGCAGGGCGATCCGGAAGTCGGTCCTCACCGGGACACCTCCCCCGCGGCCGCGGCAGCCGGGGCCGCCTGCAGGGTGCCGGAGCCGGTCACGACCCCGTCGCGGAGCGCGATCTCCCGGTCCGCGTACGCCGCCACCTGGGCGTCGTGCGTGATCAGCAGGACCGCTGTGCCGGTTTCCCGGACGGTATGGATCAGGGCGGTCATCACCTGCTCCCCGGCGAGGGAGTCGAGCGCGCCGGTCGGCTCGTCCGCGAAGACGGCCTTCGGGGCCGTCACCAGGGCCCGCGCCAGCGCCACCCGCTGCGCCTGCCCGCCGCTCATCTCGCCGGGCCGCAGCGCCTCCTGCCCTCGTACGCCGAACCGCTCCAGCCACTCGCCCGCCCGCTCCCGCGCTGCCGCGCGGGAGGTGCCGGCGAGCAGCAGGGGCAGCGCCACGTTGTCGGCGGCGGTCAGCTCGGGAATCAACTGGCCGAACTGGAACACCACCCCGAAGTCCGTGCGGCGCAGCTCGCCGAGCCGTTTCTCGGGAAGCAGGTCGAGACGCTCGCCCCCGTACTCCACGGTGCCGCTGTCGGGCTTCACGATGCCCGCCAGGCAGTGCAGCAGCGTGGATTTACCGCTGCCGCTGGCCCCGGTGACGGCGAGGACCTCGCCCGCGGCCAGGTCCAGCGAGGCACCGCGCAGCGCCGGGGTCGGACCGTGCGCCTTGACCAGGTCCCTGGCGGTCAGAAGGGGGGTGCTCATGCTGTGTCGACCTCCGCGGTCAGGGTGGTGAGCCGGGCCGCCGTGGTCGTCATCCAACGGAGGTCGGCGTCGAGGTGGTTGAGGGCGTAGTCGGCCGACAGGACGGTCGCGAGGCCGGCGCCGGGTGCCGTCTTCACCGCCGTGAGCTCGCGCATCCGCGCCATGTGCGCGGCGCGCTGCGCCAGCAGATAGCCGGCCGGGTCGGCCGAGGCGAGGATCGAGACGACGACCTTGGCGAAGATCTCGTTCGTCACGAAGGGCGCGGGCGGTGCGATCTCGCCCGCCCAGCGGGTCAGTTCACGCGTTCCGTCCCCGGTCGAGCGGTACAGGGTCCGCTCGGGACCTCCGTCCGAGTCGGTGCCGTCGACCGCGGCGAGGCCGTCGCGGACCAGCCGCTGCAAGGTCGTGTACACCTGCCCGTAGGCCAGCGGGCGGGCCTGCGGGAAGCGTTCGTCGTGCCGTCGCTTGAGGTCGTACCCATGGCTGGGCCCTCCGGCGAGCAGCCCCAACAGGATGTGACGGGTGCTCATGGAGATCAGTATGCACTCAAGATATGTACTGAGTGAATAGCTGGAGCCGAAAAGCTGGAGCGCGAAAAGCCGGACGCGAGTTGCCGAGGGGTGCTGGGGAACGCCGGGGAGGGCGAAGGACCGCCGGGGAGCGCCGAGAACCGCCGAGGGGCGTCAGTCCGTGACCGCGACCGCGTACGCCTCCGCCGACCACAGCGAGTACCCGTACGCCGTGGCCCGCCGCATCCCCTGGACGCGCAGGTAGCGGACGTCGCTCTCGTCGAAGCGGAGGGACTCCCGGCCGCCGCGGCTGTCGTTCACGGTCGTCGCGGTGCGCCACACGCGGCCGTCGGCGGAGACCTGGACGCGGTACGCGGACGGGTGGGCGTCCTGCCAGGTCAGCACGAGCCGGCCGAGGCGCGCCGGCCCGGCGAACCGCACCTGCCACCAGGCGCCGTCGTCCACGGGGGAGGACCAACGGGTCGCCGGGTCGCCGTCGTTGGCCGCCGAGGCCGGGAAGTCGGGGGTCTCGTCGGCGGACGAGGAGGCCGCCGCGGTGCGGGCGAGGTCGGGGCCCGCCGTGCGCGGGAAGGCACGGACGGTCAGTGTGCGGGTCTGCGAGCCGAAGGCGACCGTCACCTCGTACGTGCCCGACGGCGTTCCCGGCGGGACCGTGACCTCGACGACGCTGTCGACGACGGCGCCGCGCGCCAGGGTCGGCGAGGGCCGTGAGACCTTGACCTTGATGCCCTCGGGGGCCCGCGCGGTCAGCTCACCGCTGACGCCGGTGGGACGAAGTGACGTCAGCCGGGCCGTGATCCGCTCCGTGCCGCCGATCTCCACGTCCGCCGTGGGGCGGGCCAGGTCCAGTGCCGCGGCGGGCGTGTCGGCGAACCACGGCACGAGATGGCGGACCTGCGAACGCGCGGGGCCGACCACCCGCAGCGCGTCCACGAGCACGCCTGCCGTACCGATCTCCGCCGCTCCGAGCTCCGTCGCGCCGCCGGAGGCGAGGGCGCCGAGGTACCGCCAGCCCTCGCCCGGTACGTGCGCCTCGATGAAGCCCGTCACGCCGGGGTCGGTGAGCACGCTCACGTCGGTGAGGGTGCGGGTGCGCGGGAGCTGGACGACGCTGCCGTCCTGCCCGCCGTCCTCCGTCGCGCCGTCGCCCGGCGCGGTCCCGTCGTCGTCCGCGGCGCCGCCGTCGCCTCCGCCGGTCTCCGCCGTGCCCGGGGCACCGGTTTTCGCGCCGCCGTCCCCCGCGGCTCCGTGGCCCTTCGGGGCGTCGTGGCCGGCGGAGGACCCGTCGTCGATGCCCGCCCACTTCACGTACGCCGTGCGGGCCCGCGTCAGGAACGGGTCGAGCACGCCCGTGCCGACCGTCACCTCGCTCGCCGCGAGCTTCGCGCGCAGCCCGTTCAGCGCGCGGTACGCCGTCCACGCCGCCGTCGCGTCACCGTCCGACTGGGCTTCCAGCAGCGCGACGGCCGTCTCACCGGCCTCGCCGTAGCGCGCCAACTGCTCGGTCCAGGGCTTCACCTCGGTGGCGACCGGGCGGCCCGCCAGCCGCTCGGGGGTCTCGCGCATCACCGCGAACGCCGCGCTCAGCCGCTCGGCCGCGCGCTCGCCCGCGGCCCGGTCCGTGCCCGTCCGCGCCTGCCAGAACGCCTCCATGAGCGGGCGCAGATAGGCCGACTCCTGGCCGCCGAGGACGGAGGACGCCTCGTTCCCGGCCAGCGCGCGCAGCGCGTCCGCGCTCCGGGCGTTCCCGCCCGCGAGATCCTCGATCGCGGCCTCCCAGGACTCCTGGGGCCGGTAGTCCCGCGGGTTCCACGCGTAGTCGGCCGCTGTGAACAGCGGGATGCGGGAGGCCTCCGCCTGGGGCATCGCGTTCGCGAGCAGAGCCGCCGAACCCGTGGCCACCGCCGGGTCGCGCCCCTGGTAGGGGCCGAGGAACACCCGGTCCTGCGCGTAGTCGTTGACGGGGTAGTTGTCCATGGTGACGAGCGGGTGGCTGCCGAACACCGAGCGGGTGCGCGCCAGTTCGCCGCCGGTGATGGTCTTCGGCACGACACCGATGCCCGTCCACGCGACCTCGACGTTCCGGTCCAGGGCGCCCGCCAGCTTCCGGCGGTAGTCGGTCGAGCCGTCCTCGTAGTACTCCGTCGGCATCAAGGACAGCGCGGCCACGTCCGGGTGGCGGGCGGCGAGATGCCGGGCCACGGCGTTCGCCACCCGTGCCTGCGCCTTCGCCGCCGCCTCGGAGCCGGAGCCGAACGCGTCCGCGTCCGCCCCGCAGTGCCACTCGGTGTAACTGACGTCCTGGAACTGGAGCTGGAAGGCCCGGAACCCGAGCTCCCACATGGCGTCGAGCTTGCGCGTCAGGGCCTTCACGTCGGCGTCCGAGGAGAAGCACATCGCCTGCCCGGGGGTCACCGCCCAGGCCAGCGTGACGTGATTGCGGCGCGCCCGCTCCGCCAGGTCCCGGAAGCGGGCGCGCTCCCCGGCCGGGTACGGCTCACGCCAGCGCGCCTGCCGGAAGAGGTCGTCGCCGGGCGCGTACACATAGCGGTTCTGCTTGGTCCTGCCCATGAAGTCGAGCTGCGCGAGACGCTGTTCCGGGGTCCACGGGCTGCCGTAGAACCCCTCGGTGACGCCCCGCACGGCGGTGCCGGGCCAGTCGCGGACGACGGCACCGGCGATCCGGCGGTCGGCGCCGAGAAGCCGGCCCAGCGTCTGCACCGCGTGGAACAGGCCGTCCTCGCCGACTCCCGCCAGGGCGACGGTGTCCCGGCCGTCGGTGCGGCCGACGGCCAGCCGGTAGCCGCCGGAGGGGAGATCGGCGCGGGGCGCGGCGCCGAGTGCCGTGAGCGCCCGCTCCAGGGAGCCCGACGCGGCGCGCGCGCCGGTGAGGGAACCCGCGCCCGCCCGGCCGGTGTCCGCCGGTTCCGTGCCCAGGCGCAGCACCAGCGCGTGCGCCGGGAGCGCGTCACCGTCACGCGCCGTCGTGATCGTGCGGGCGCCGGCCCGCCGCAGCAGTGCGCGCAACGCTTCGAGGGCGTACGGGTCGAGGTCGAGGTCGCTGTCCGGGGCGTACGTGGTGATGCTCACGCCGGGGGCGTGCGGGGTCAGGGTGACGCCCGGGGCGTACGAACCCGCCGGGCCCGAGCCGCCGGAGGTGCCCGGCGCCGGGGTGACCAGGACGACCTCGTCCGTGACCGTGACCGCCGTGCCGTTCGCGCGCAGCGACTGCGGGCGGGGCCAGACGGCGGGCACTCCGCTCCCGGTGGTCTCGCGGTCGTCCGCGGAGGCGGCCGGACCGTGTGCCGCCGCGACGGCCGCGGGGGTCGCACCGAACGTGCTCGCGACCACGGCGAACGCGAGTGCGGTCACTCCTTTTCCACGCCCGAGTCGCACGGTTCCCCCTCGTGGCCCGCCATCTCGGCTGCGGCTTAGGTGTGCGGTCGAGCCCACCATTCGGGTGGTGAAGGTGTCAACGAGAGTGGCCGAAGTGCCGGGATTACCCCAGCCTGGAGGCGTGGCCCAGGCCCGTGGGGCGGCGACGGAGTGTGACCGGAAGCACGTTGTCCGCCCGTGTGCGTCTGCCGTCGCGCCCACGGGGTAGGGCTGCGGTGACCGCCAGGGGCATCCGTTTCCGGCACGAACCGCCGGAATGCCCCCGGCCGCCGTATCCGACCTCGACAAGGAGGCCCCCGTGGCCGCATCGGCACACCTGCTCCTCACGGCCCTGTCCGAACACGCGGCGGAGCCGTCCGTCCCCGGCCCCCGCGCGGGCCGGGCGGCCGCCGAGCCCGAGGGCGCCCACCTGTGCCTGCTCAGCTCGGAAGGCGCCTGCTCCGCGGCGCCGCTGACCAGCGAACCCCCGCTGCCCGACGCCGAGCCGCTGACCAGTGAGCCGCCGCTCGCGGACGCCGCGCATCTGACGAGCGAGCCCGTCTCGACCGGCGCCGCGTCGGGGGTCTGATGGCACCCACCTGGCCCGCCGAGCCGCCGTCGGCATCCGAGCCGGCGCCGCGGACGCCCCTGTCCGAACTCGCCGAACTGCACGGTGTCGCCCCCGAATACAGCCCGTCCCCCGGCCGCACCGTCGCGGCCCCGGACACCGCGCTCGTGGCGATCCTGGCGGCGCTCGGCGTCGACGCGAGCACCCCGGACGCCGTCCGGACCGCCCTCGCGCTGCACGAGGCCGAGGCCGCGAAGCGGCTGCTGCCGCCGACCCTGGTGTGCTGGGGCGGACTCGTCCCCGCCGAGGTCGCCGCACTGCCGGACGGCACCCGCCTGCGCGTCACCACCGAACAGGGCGAGTCCCGGACCTCCGCCGAGAACCTCCCGCCCGGCGTCCACGGCCTGCACGCCACCGCCCCCGACGGCCGCGCCGCCACCGCCCACCTCGTCGTCGCCCCCACCCGGCTGCCCGCGCCGCCCGGACGCGCCCACGGCCTGCTCGTCCAGCTCTACTCCCTGCTCTCCCGCCGCTCCTGGGGCATGGGCGACCTCGGCGACCTCGCCGAACTGACCGCCTGGGCGGGGCGGGCGCTGGGCGCCGGATTCGTCCAGGTCAACCCCTTGCACGCGGCCGTACCCGGCGACCCCACCGACCCCTCCCCGTACCGGCCCTCCTCCCGCCGCTTCCCCGACCCGGTACACCTGCGCGTCGAGGACATCCCCGAGTACCCCTACGCCGAGGACCAGGACCGGCTGCGCACGCTGCTGGAGCGCGCCGAACGGCTGCGCGACTCCGTACTGCGCAAGGGCGCGCTCATCGACCGCGACGCCGTGTGGGAGCTGAAGCGCGAGGCGCTCGCCGTGGTGCGCACCGTGCCGCTCGGGCCCGGACGGCAGGCCGCCTACGCCGACTTCCTCGCCGAGGAGGGCCAGGCGCTGGAGGACCACGCCACATGGTGCGCGCTCGCCGAGGCGCACGGCTCCGACTGGCGGAACTGGCCCGTGGCCCTGCGCGACCCCCGCTCGCCCGCGACCGCCCGCGCACGGGCCGAACTGATGGACCGGGTCGACTTCCACAGCCGGCTCGCCTGGCTCACCGAGGCCCAGCTCGCGCGCGCCCAGCGTTCCGCGCGCGACGCGGGCATGTCCGTCGGGCTCGTCCACGACCTCGCGGTCGGCGTCCACCCCGACGGAGCCGACGCCTGGGCCCAGCAGGAGTACTTCGCGGCCGGCATGTCCGTCGGCGCGCCCCCCGACGCCTTCAACGCGCGCGGCCAGGACTGGGGCCTGCCGCCCTGGCGGCCCGACCGGCTCGCCGCCTCCGGATACGCCCCCTACCGCCGCCTGCTGCGCGCGCTCCTGCGCCACGCGGGCGCCCTGCGCATCGACCACGTCATGGGCCTGTTCCGGCTCTGGTGGATCCCCGGGGGGCAGCCGCCCACCGAGGGCTCGTACGTCCGCTACGACGCCGAGGCGATGCTCGCGATCCTCGTCCTGGAAGCCTCGCGGGCCGGAGCGCTGGTCATCGGCGAGGACCTCGGCACGGTCGAACCCGGGGTGCGCGAGACGCTCCAGGAACGCGGAGTGCTCGGCACCTCGGTGCTGTGGTTCGAACGCGACTGGGACGGGGACGGACTGCCCCTGCCGCCCGACGACTGGCGTGCCGACTGCCTGGCCACCGCCACCACCCACGACCTGCCGCCCACCGCGGCCCGGTTCACCGGCGAGCACGTCGAACTGCGCGACCGGCTCGGCCTGTTGACCGGCTCCCTCGACACGGAACGGGCGGCCGCCGCCGCGGACGTCCGCGACTGGCTGGCGCTGCTCTCCCGGCTGGGACTGCTGCGCGGCCCGAGCGGCGGGGCCCCCGCCTCCGTGGAGGAGGCCGAGATCCAGGCCGTGCACCGCTTCCTGGTGCGCACCCCGGCCCGTCTGATCGGCGTCTGGCTCCCGGACGCCGTCGGCGACCGCCGCCCGCAGAACCTTCCCGGCACCTGGGACGAGTACCCCAACTGGCGCCTGCCCGTGGCCGACGCCGAGGGCCGCCCGGTGACCCTGGAGGAGCTGTCCGCCTCGCCCCGGCTGCACGCCCTGATCGACGTGGTGCGGGCGGAGACCGGCCGGACGGCCGCGCCCGGTGGCCCTCCGGACCCGCCGCGCCGTGCCCCGTGACCTCCGTACGGCACCCCGGACGCGCGGCCCGGTCGGGTGTTCGCTACGTTTGCACCGTGGACAAGAAGAACGCTCTGCGCGCCGGTGCCCTGGCGGCCGGTACGACGCTGATGATGCTGCTCATGTCGTCCCCCGCGCTCGCGCTGACCCGCGACGACGGCGACGACCCCGGCTCCGGCCTGAGCGTGATCGAGACGCTCGGCCTCTACGTCGTGCTGCCGATCGCGCTGTTCGCGGGCATCACCGCCCTCGTGATGGTCCTGGACAAGTCCCACAAGCAGCCGAAGCAGGGCTGAGCCCCGCTCGGTCCACACCGGCTCTCCGTCGAGGGAGTCCGCGCGCCCACCGGCGCGCGGACTCCCTCGACGCGTTTCCCGGGGCCTCAGCCCCGCCGCACCTCGTACAGGAAGCAGCCGTACTCCACCGCCCGTACATGGACCAGTGCCACCTCCGGGTCCGCGAACGCCTCGGCGAACGCCTTCGTGAAGGTCTCGTCGAACGCGGACGGCGCCTCGACCATTCGGCCGTCCAGGATGTGCCCTTGGGCCGAGTAGCGGCGGACCGTTCGGTGGGCGTTCGTGAACGGGAGGGCGTCCGTGGCCGGGCCCGCGCACACGTCCGCGTGGACGAAGACCGGGCCCGTCTCGTCGTAGGGACCGGGCTCGGCGCCGGTCCGCTCCGCCCAGCGGCGCAACGGGGCGTAGGAGACCAGGGCGACGCGCTCTCCGGGCTCGCTGCGGCGCAGACAGCAGCGCAACGGGGATCCGCCCTCCTCGTCGGTCAGCGGGACGGGCCGGCGGCCCGCGTCGTCGGTGGCGCGGAGCTCCTTCAGAACGGCCGCGCCGATGGGCTGTGCGGTGTACGTCGTCATGTGTCCAGGCTTGCGCCCGCGACGGCCCGGCACCGGCGGGAAACGGACATCGCGCTGTGTGCGGGTCCCGTGGAAGGATGACGCAACCCACACATAACGAGGAGATGACCGCGTGCCTGGCACAAACCTGACCCGCGAAGAGGCGCAGCAGCGCGCGAAGCTGCTCACCGTTGACTCGTACGAGGTCGATCTCGACCTGTCCGGCGCGCAGGAGGGCGGCACCTACCGGTCCGTGACCACGGTGCGCTTCGACTCCGCCGAGACCGGCGCGGAGTCCTTCATCGACCTGGTGGCCCCGGCCGTCCACGAAGTCACCCTCAACGGCGACCCGCTCGACCCTGCCGAGGTCTTCAAGGACTCGCGGATCGCGCTGCCCGGGCTTCTTCAGGGGCGCAACGTCGTCCGCGTCGTCGCCGACTGCGCGTACACCAACACCGGTGAGGGACTGCACCGGTTCGTCGACCCCGTCGACCAGCAGGCCTACCTGTACACCCAGTTCGAGGTGCCCGACGCGCGACGCGTCTTCGCGTCCTTCGAGCAGCCCGACCTCAAGGCGACCTTCCAGTTCACCGTGAAGGCGCCGAACGGCTGGACGGTCATCTCCAACTCGCCGACCCCGGAGCCTAAGGACGACGTCTGGGTCTTCGAGCCGACGCCGCGGATCTCGACGTACATCACCGCCCTGATCGTCGGCCCGTACCACTCCGTGCACAGCGTGTACGAGAAGGACGGGCAGACCGTCCCGCTCGGCATCTACTGTCGCCCCTCGCTCGCCGAGTTCCTCGACTCGGACGCGATCTTCGAGGTCACCCGGCAGGGCTTCGACTGGTTCCAGGAGAAGTTCGACTACACCTACCCGTTCACGAAGTACGACCAGCTCTTCGTGCCCGAGTTCAACGCGGGCGCGATGGAGAACGCCGGCGCGGTCACCATCCGCGACCAGTACGTCTTCCGCTCCAAGGTCACCGACGCCGCGTACGAGCTGCGCGCCGAGACGATCCTGCACGAGCTGGCCCACATGTGGTTCGGCGACCTCGTGACCATGGAGTGGTGGAACGACCTGTGGCTGAACGAGTCGTTCGCCACCTACACCTCCATCGCCTGCCAGGCCTACCACCCCGACAGCCGGTGGCCGCACTCCTGGACCACGTTCGCCAACTCCATGAAGACGTGGGCGTACCGGCAGGACCAGCTGCCCTCCACCCACCCGATCATGGCCGAGATCCGCGACCTCGACGACGTGCTCGTCAACTTCGACGGCATCACGTACGCCAAGGGCGCCTCCGTCCTCAAGCAGCTCGTCGCCTACGTCGGCATGGACGAGTTCTTCAGCGGCGTCCAGGCCTACTTCAAGGCCCACGCCTTCGGGAACACCCAGCTGTCCGACCTGCTCGGCGCCCTGGAGCAGACCTCCGGACGCGACCTCGGCACCTGGTCGCAGAAGTGGCTCCAGACCGCCGGGATCAACATCCTGCGGCCCGAGATCGAGACCGACGCCGACGGTGTCATCACCTCCTTCGCCGTCCGCCAGGAGGCCCCGGCCCTGCCCGCCGGCGCCCAGGGCGAGCCGACGCTGCGCCCGCACCGCATCGCGGTCGGCCTGTACGAGCTCGACGGCGACAGCGGCAAGCTGGTGCGCGACGAGCGCATCGAGCTGGACGTCGACGGCGAGCTGACCGCCGTACCGCAGCTCCTCGGCAAGCGCCGCCCCGCCGTGATCCTGCTCAACGACGACGACCTGTCGTACGCCAAGGTCCGACTCGACGAGGACTCGCTGGCGTTCGTCACCGAGCACCTCGGCGACTTCGCGTCCTCCCTGCCGCGCGCCCTGTGCTGGGCCTCGGCCTGGGACATGACCCGCGACGCCGAACTCGCCGCCCGCGACTACCTGGCGCTGGTGCTCTCCGGCATCGGCAAGGAGTCCGACATCGGTGTCGTGCAGTCGCTGCACCGGCAGGTGAAGCTCGCCATCGAGCTGTACGCCGACCCGACCGCCCGCGAGGCGCTGCTGACCCGCTGGACGGACGCGACGCTCGCCCACCTGCGCGCGGCCGAGGCCGCGAGCGACCACCAGCTCGCCTGGGCGCGCGCCTTCGCGGCGACCGCGCGCACGCCGGAACAGCTCGACCTCCTGGAGGCGCTGCTCGAAGGCCGCGAGACCATCGAGGGCCTCGCCGTCGACACCGAGCTGCGCTGGTCGTTCGTGCAGCGGCTCGCGGCCGTCGGACGCTTCGACGACGCCGAGATCGCCGCCGAGTACGAGCGCGACAAGACGGCGGCCGGCGAGCGGCACGCGGCCACCGCCCGGGCGGCCCGTCCCACCGAGGAGGCGAAGGCGGAGGCGTGGGCCTCGGTCGTCGAGTCCGACAAGCTCCCGAACGCCGTGCAGGAAGCGGTCATCGGCGGCTTCGTGCAGGCCGACCAGCGTGAGCTGCTGGCCCCGTACACGGACAAGTACTTCTCCGTGGTCAAGGAGATCTGGGACGCCCGCTCGCACGAGATCGCGCAGCAGATCGCGACCGGCCTCTACCCGGGCATCCACATCGCCGAGGAGACCCTCGCGCGGACGGACGCGTGGCTGGCCTCGGCCGAGCCCAACGCGGCCCTGCGGCGCCTCGTCTCGGAGTCCCGCTCGGGCGTCGAGCGGGCCCTGAAGGCGCAGGCGGCGGACGCGCGGGCCGCGACCGCCTAGTGCACTAGCAGGCGGACGCGACGCGTCGCGACAGAACCCGAGGGGGCGGGCACCGGTCGGTCGGTGCCCGCCCCCTCGGGCGTGTGTGGGTCCGGGCGTCAGCCCTCGTTGAGCTCGGCCGCCACCAGCTCCGCGATCTGGACCGCGTTCAGCGCGGCACCCTTGCGGAGGTTGTCACTGGAGACGAACAGCGCGAGGCCGTGCTCGACGGTCTCGTCCGGCCGGATGCGCCCGACGTAGGACGCGTCCTTGCCGGCGGCCTGGAGCGGGGTCGGGATGTCCGAGAGGACGACACCCGGGGCGCCCGCCAGGAGCTCGGTGGCGCGCTCGGCGGAGAGCGGGCGGGCGAAGCGGGCGTTCACCTGGAGGGAGTGGCCGGAGAACACCGGGACCCGGACACAGGTGCCGGAGACCTTGAGGGCGGGGATCTCCAGGATCTTGCGGGACTCGTTGCGCAGCTTCTGCTCCTCGTCCGTCTCGTTCAGACCGTCGTCGACGACCGAACCCGCGAGCGGGAGCACGTTGAAGGCGATGGGGCGCTTGTAGACCTGCGGGTCGGGGAAGTCGACCGCCTCGCCGTCGTGGGTCAGCAGGTCGGCCTCGCCGACGACCTTCAGGGCCTGGCCGTGCAGCTCCGCCACACCGGCGACGCCCGAGCCGGACACCGCCTGGTAGGTGGCGACGACCAGCGCCTCGAGGCCCGCCTCCTCGTGCAGCGGCTTCAGGACCGGCATCGCGGCCATCGTCGTGCAGTTCGGGTTGGCGATGATGCCCTTGGGGCGGTCGGCGATCGCGTGCGGGTTCACCTCGGAGACGACGAGGGGTACCTCGGGGTCCCTGCGCCAGGCGGAGGAGTTGTCGATCACGACGGCGCCCTGGGAGGCGACCTTCTCGCACAGCGCCTTGGAGGTGGCCCCGCCCGCCGAGAACAGCACGATGTCCAGGCCCGAGTAGTCCGCCGTGGAAGCGTCCTCCACCGTGACCCCGTCGACGACCGTCCCGGCCGAACGGGCCGAGGCGAACAGACGCAGTTCCTCGACCGGGAAGTCCCGCTCGACGAGGATCTTGCGCATGGCTGTGCCGACCATACCGGTGGCTCCGACGATTCCGACCCTCACGGCGACTCCCTTGACGTGCGTTCTACGTGGTCCAACGCTTCCATCATGCGTCTGACCCGGGCCCGCGTGTCCAATCCTTTCACCGCGCCGCTCACGACGTGGGACGCCGGGACACGCGCCGAGGTGCCCGATCCTGCGGCCTCCGGGCGTCCGGGTACGAGGAAATCGCCCGGCGACGCGGGGTGACCGCAAGCCGTACGGTGTGGGCGCGGTCACGGCACGGGCCCGGTGTGACGTACGACTCGAACCGGGCCGAACGTTTTGGCCCGCACCGGCGTCGTAGAGGGGACGCGGGGAGGGGAGGGGTGCTGTGCTGCGCAGAAGGACACGTCGGGCACCGGGGGCGGACGACCCCCTGGACGCGACGCAGGAACGCCGGGTACGGGCGGTGCTCGCGCTCGGCGGCGTACCGCAGGCGGACCTGCCGGACGGGGTACAGCAGGTCCGGCTGCGGTTGCTGGAGCGGGCCGCCAAGGGGGACGAGGCGCCGCGGGACGTGTCCGCCTGGGCGGCGGTCGTCGCCTCGAACCTGGCGATGGACTGGCACCGGGCCAAGCGCCGGCAGGAGCGGCTGGGGGAACGGCTCGCCTCGCTGCGCCAGCCGGCGCAGCCCTCGGACGAGGAGTCCAGTGTGCTCTCGCTGGCCGTCGCCCAGGGCCTGGACGAACTGCCCGACCCCCAGCGCCAGGTTCTCGTCCTGCGGTTCTACGCCGACCTGCCGGTGCGGGACATCGCCGACGAGCTCGGCATACCCGAGGGCACGGTCAAGAGCAGGCTGCACACGGCGGTCCGCGCGCTGCGCGCCCGCCTGCACGAGGACGAGGTGGTGTGACGTGGCCGAGTACGAAGGTGTGGACGCGCTGATGGCCGCGATCACGGACGCCGAACTGCCCGAGGGCGCGCGCGACGACATCGTGTTCATGGCCGAGCACCGGTCGGCCGCCGCGGACGTCGAGGTGCTCCGGGAGCAGCTGGTCGTCATCGGTGACGCGCTGGCGGACACCGGGCTGCCGGCCGGGCCGGTCCGGGCGTCCCAGAAGCCGGGGAGGTCCGGGAGGTCCGGGAAGGACCGGCGGGCCGGGGGGCCACGGGCGTCCGGGGGCGGGCGGCCCGGCGGCGCCCCGAAGAAGCGCTTCCGGCCCTCGCGTGCCATGGCCGTCGGCACGCTGGCGGCGGCCGCGGTGGCCACGCTGGTGGTCGGGACGGGCTGGCTGGCCGCGACCGGCGGGTCGCACGGAATGAACCGCAACTCGGCCGCCTCCGACGCCAAGGCGCAGGACAGCGGCGGCTCGGGCTCGCTCAGCGCCCCCGGCTACATCGCCTGCTCCCGGCTCATCGTGGAGGGCACGGTCACCGATGTGGTCGCGGTCCCCGGTGCCGAACAGGACCGGATCACCCTGGACGTCTACCACTACTACAAGCCGGCCACGGGCGGGAAGAAGGTCACCTTCCTGATGGACCGGGCCGTCGACCCGCGGCTGCACCAGGGTGACGAGGTCCTGATCGGCATCCAGCGGCACGCCTCGACACCCGACATCTGGACCACGGGGGAGCAGCAGATCGCCCGCGACCGGTCCTGGATCGTCAAGGCGCTGCCCGAGTCCCGGGGGATGAGGTGCGCCACCGACGAGCGGTGACCCGCGGTCCGGGCCGGGCGGCCCAGCAGGGACGGCGGGCCGGCGGGGGCACGGGAAGGGCGGTCCGGCGGGGGGGGGCAGGGCGGTCCGCGGGCGGGAGGCACGCGAAGGGGCGGGCGTCCGTTCCCGGACGCCCGCCCCAGATCCCCGGCCGCTCGCGCGGCCGGGCGTCACACCGCTACGGCGTGACCTTCTCGATCTTCACGCTGCCGAGGCCCGCGACCGTGCCGCGCGCGTTCACCAGCTGGACCTGGCCGAAGAACTCGCGTCCCTCGGGTGCCGCCGCGGCGGCGGTGACCGAGCCGGACACCGTGGCCGAGGCGCCGGTGGCGAGCTTCACCGGGGTGGAGTCGTCGACCGTGACCGTGCCGAGCGTGCTGGAGAAGAACACGTCCTGGTAGTCGTACGCCGTCGAGCCCGACGGGACCGCGTAGCCCGCGACCTCGATGGTGTACGTACCGGCGGCGGGGGAGGCGATGGAGACGGCCTCCTCCGAGTCACCGTCCGCGGACTGTCCGACGACGGCCCCGGCGGCGTTGTACACCGTCAGGTCGAGGTCGGCGGCGTTGTCCGAGACGTTCCCGATGACCACGTCCAGCGACGCGGCGCCCGCGGGCACCTCGACCGTGGTGGTCTGCGTCGCGCCCTCGGTGATGGTCGGCCGCGCGTTCTTGGAGGAGCCGAGCGGACCGCCCTTCAGCCTGCCGTCGATCGCGGCGAAGTTGTTCGTCACCTTCCAGGAGGCGGTGGCCGGGGTGCCGACCTTGGCCTCGGGGACGGTCACGACGGCCGGGTCGAAGGCCGCGCCGAGCACGGCGACATCCAGCTTGTACGGGTTGTCGAGCAGCGGCGAGGTGCGGCGCGCCTCGACCTCGATCTCCCAGACGCCGGACTGCGGGTCCGCGTACGAACGCACGTCGGGCTTGCAGCCGTTGCCGTCGAGGTAGTTGTTGTAGCAGTACGGGGTGCTGGTGTTGTCGACCGGAACGCCGTACGGGTGGATCGCGATGAACCGGGTCTGGCTCTTGTCCTTCAGCCCGCCGATCGCGACCTCCAGGGACTTGGCGCCCTCGGGGACCGTCACGAAGTACGAGGTGGTGCTGTTGCGCTGCACCGAACTCGACGCGCTGTAGGTGTACTTCAGCGGCGAGGAGACGACGACGGTCGAGAGGATCTGCTTGTCGACGCCCTCGGTGCGCGGGTCGTCGACCTCCAGGATCGCGCTCTTGAGCCCGGCCGACTCCGGCGCGGCCTGGACCTTGACGGTCACCGGCTGGTTCAGCGGGAGGTACACCTCGTCCTTGCCGAGGATCCGGAAGGTGCCGCCGGCGTTGTTCTCGAAGGAGAGCTCGTGCCGGACCGGCCGGGCCGAGCCCGACGTACGGGTGACGGTGATGTCGTACGTCTTGCGCTGGCCCGCCTTGAGGCCGCCCTCGCGGTCGTACAGACCGGTACCGAAGCCCGGTGTCTTCAGCGCGAAGTCGATCGCGGTGTCGACCGGCGCCTTGACGGTGTAGTCGGAAGACGCGGCGTCGTGGGCGGCGGCGCCGTCCTTGATGGAGTCCCAGGCGTCACCGATGTCGATGAGGCCCGCACCCTCCTCGTACGCCTGGACACCCTTGATGTGGTGGGCCGTCGAGGTCAGCGCGGTGCGCAGGGTGGCCGGGGTGAGGCTGATGCCCTTCTGCTTCGCCGCGCTCAGCAGCAGCGCCGAGGCGCCCGCGGCCTGCGGGGACGCCATCGAGGTGCCCTGGAGCATCGAGTAGCCGGCCGGGAGAGTGTAGCCCGCCTCGGCGACCGGGGAGCCCGGCAGCCAGGTCTGGGTGGAGTTGATGGAGGCGCCGGGCGCGCTCAGCGTCGGTGTGAAGCCGCCGTCCTCACGCGGGCCGCGCGAGGAGAAGGGCAGCATCGCGTACTTCTTCTCGACCTGCGAGCCGTAGTTGGCGGCCCAGGTCTCCTTGGAGATGGTCGCGCCGACCGAGATGACCTTGTCGGCCAGGCCGGGGTCACCGATCGTGTTCGCGCCGGGGCCGGAGTTGCCCGCGGAGATCACGAGCTGGACGCCGTAGGTGTCGATGAGACGCGTGTAGAGCTCGGAGCGCGCGTTGTTGCCGTCGTTGAGCGCGGGCAGACCGCCGATGGACATGTTGACGATGTCCACGCCGCGGTTGGCGACGAGGTCGATCATGCCCTCGGTGAGCGCCACGTTGGTGCAGCCGCCGGTCCAGGTGCAGGCACGCGAGGAGACGATCTTCGCGCCGGGCGCGGCGCCGTTCATCTTCCCGCCGAACAGGCCGTTGGCGGAGGTGATGCCCGCGACGTGCGTACCGTGCTCGGACTCGATGACGCCGATGTTGACGAAGTCGGCCTTCTTGCCGACCCAGGTCCCGCCGTACGGGTCCATGGGGACGTCCTTGCGGATCTCCACGACGAACGGCTGCCGCTCGACGACGTCCGTCGCCGGGTTGTCGGTACCGAAGTAGCCGATCTGGTAGCCGTCCTTGTACGGCTTCATCGGCGTGTCGTCGGTGAAGTCGCTGTTGTTGTTCAGGTCGACGGTCACGGTTCCGGCCACCGGGTCGTAGAGCACGCCCCAGACGTCGGTGGTGTCACCGTCGCGGTTCGCGTCGCCCGCGGCGTCGCCGCCCGCCGTCGCCGACTCCCGGAACGTGCTGATCTCGTACGAACCCGCCGGCGCCGTCCACGTCTTCCCGCCGTACGTGAAGGTCGGCCCGGCCACGGGGGTGATCATCGGGCGCCAGGTCGCGTCGCTGTCGAGGATCGGGTCGGTCGAGGTGACCCAGTCGACGATCTTGCGCTCGCCGGTGGTGGTCTTCTGCAGCGCGGGGTGGCCCAGGTCGACGCCGGAGTCCAGGATGCCGATGGTGACGCCCCGGCCGTCCGCCTTCGGGTGGTCGTCGACGAAGTCGACGGCACCCGTCTCGAAGGACGGGTTGTACGGGTTCTCGGCGGGGGTCTTCTTGCCGGGACCGGAGTAGGCGGCGGCCGTCGAGTTGTTGCTGCCGTGCTTGGCCGTGTCGGCGCTCGGGGTCGGGTCGTCCAGCGCGATCTCCTGGCGCAGATCGATCCCGTGCACCGAGGAAAGCTTCGCGGCGGCGGCGATGGCCGAGTCCGCCCTGCCCGTCGGGACGGTGGCGCGGACGTAGCCGAGCTTGTCGTCACTGCGGCCCACCGAGCCGCCCTTGACCGCGTCCAGCTCCTTGGCGACCTGCTCGGTCTGGCCGGGAGCCGTCGCGATCATCATCGTGACGTTCTTGTCGCCGTTGGCCTTGGCCTCGGTCAGGAGGTCGGCGTCGGTCGAACCGAGTTTGGCGGCGGCGGACTTGGTGCCGGGGTCGGCCGTGGGCGCACCCGTGTCCGCGGAGAAGGCCATGGGTATGGGCCCGGCCGCGGAGAGCGCGGCCACCAGGCCCGCTGCCATGGCCAGGCGGGCCACGCGTCTCGCGCCCGATATCGGGGCGCGCTGAGGGTCGGAGGTCATCTGCATCCCTTGGAGGTAAAGGAACGAGCGTGGAACGGCCGGTTCCGGCGGTTCTTGAGGGACCGGTCGCATCAGTCCGGAATGTGAACCCGGATGACCGCTCAGCTTTACCCAAGGGGCAGTTGTTTGGGGAGAGTTGACCGTGGCGGGATACAGCCATGGCGTACTTCCGCCATGCGTCACGTCGGAGATCGTGTGCTATAGGCGGATATCCCGAGGAGAGTGGATGTCTCGCTTTGTCGATTCAGCTCTCTTTTGTGCGCGCGTAGTGGCGGGACGCCTTCGCGCGGTTACCGCAGGCCGCCATCGAGCACCAGCGGCGGGTGCCGTTCCGTGAGGTGTCGAAGAAGTGCAGCACGCACGCCTCGTGGGCACAGCGGCGGATGCGGTCCGGAGCGGCCTGGAGCAGTTCCAGGTAGTCGCGCGCGGCGAGCCAGGCCGGGCCCCAGGCGGGGTCGTCGAACTCCGGTGTCCCGCCCGGCCCTTGGTCGGTCAGCGTCAGGCGGACGCGCCCGTGCGCGAGGACGGCGTCGACGCGGGCGGCGGCCTGCGCCGGGAACCGGGAGCCCGGCCGGCCGGCCTCGCCGTGGGGGGTGTCGACCGCGGCGCGCAGGGCGTCGCGGGCTTCGAGCGTATGCCGCAGGACGGTGTCGTCGGCCGGGAAGCCGAGCCCGTTGCCCGCCAGCCACACCGCGAGGCCCTCGGTGTCGGCCAGCAGGTCCCGTACCGCGCCCTCGTGGACCCAGCGGGTGTTGAGCAGGTCGAGCGAGACCGGCTCGCCGGTGAGGGGGCGGGGGTCGGGGCTGGTGGACATGGGGTCTCCCTTCGCGACTAACCCCTCAAGGGTAGGTCACCGGTTGACGTTCTTCATTCTAACCTCTAACGTGGATGACAAAGGTTAGCCTCTTCCATCTGGAGGCGTCATGACGTATCACTCCGGTTCGCGGGCGATCCAGGACCGTGTCGGCGTCCGGGACCTCGCCGATCATGTGGGCCGGTCCGTAGGCCAGGGCATCCGCCCGGTGGTCGCCGCGTTCCTCGAACTCCAGCCCATGCTCGTCGTCGGCGCGGCGGCCCCCGAGGGCGCGACGGAACGGGAGCGCGGCGCCGGGACGGCGGGCGGCGGGGTATGGGCCTCGCTGCTCACCGGGGAGCCGGGATTCGTACGGGCCACCGGGGCCCATCGGATCTCGGTCGCGGGCGGCCCTGCGGCGGGCGATCCGCTCACCGCCGCGCTCACCACCCCGGGCACCGCCGTCGGCACCATCGCACTCGACCCGCGCACCCGTCGCCGTATGCGTCTCAACGGCCGGGTCGGACCGGCCCCGCGTGGCTTCGCCGTCGAGGCCGACCAGGTCTTCGCCAACTGCCCCAAGTACCTCCAGAAGAGGCAGACGTACGAGACGGTGACCGGCCGCACGCCGGGTGTTGCCCAGCGTGGCAGCGAACTCACCCCCTCCCAGCGGGAGTTCGTCGAGGCCGCCGACACCTTCTTCCTCGCCACGGTCCACGCGCGCGGCGCCGACGCGAGCCACCGCGGCGGCAACCCCGGCTTCGTGCGTGTCGACGCGCCCGGCGAACTGAGCTGGCCCGACTACCCCGGGAACTCCATGTTCCTGACCCTCGGCAACCTCGCGGCCGATCCGCGCGCCGGTCTGCTCTTCCTGGACTGGACATCGGGAACGGTGCTCCAGCTCACCGGTACGGCCCGCACGGAGTTCACCCCCGACGGCGAACGGACCGTCCGCTTCACCCTCGCCCAAGCCGTCGAGACGTCCGCCGCCAGCCCGCTGCGCTGGTCCGCGCCCGCGTACTCGCCGGCGAATCCGTGAACGGGCGGGAGTCGCCGTGAACGGGCAGGCGTGGCCGTGAACGGGCGTGCGCCGCCACCGGATCCACCTCCCCTACCCCGCAAGATGAACGCGGAGTGACCCTCCACCGGCCGTTCGGACAGGACTCCATGGACGCCCAGGGTCCGCGAAGATCGACGTACGGTGATCGGCGTCGCCCGTTGCCGTCCAGTTAACGCGCAGGTCATCCCCAGTGCCAACGATCCAGTACAAGCGGGGAGTTCGCCAGTCGAGCGCCCCGCTGCCACTGCCGACGCGTTCGCACTCGGGGAGACCGCGCCATGCCGCGCATACGCTCTGTCGCCACCGTACCCGCCCTCAACCGCCGCACCCTGCTGGCCGCCACCGGAGCGGTGTCCCTCTCCGCCGGGATCGGTCTGGCCCTGCGCCCGCAGTCCCCGGCGCACGCGGCGACGGCCGCCCAGGCGCCCGTCGCCGACTCCGTCGCCCACGACGAGGGCCAGTTGACCACGGCCGGCCCGAAGGGACCCGCCGCGCTCGCCCCCTACACCCGCGGCACGACCCTGGGCTCCGTCGCCACCCCCCGCTCCGGCTCCACCGGGTACCGCAGACTCGGCGACGGCGCAGGCTGGAAGCGCGTCGTGCGCGACGAACTGGCCGCGGCCAAGACGGGCCGGGCCGACCGGCGCACCGCGCTCGCCGCGTTCGTGCAGCTCACCGACCTGCATCTGATCGACGCCCAGCACCCGCTGCGCCTGGAGTATCTGCGCTCCCAGAACAAGAGCGCCTGGCGCCCGCAGGAGGCGCTGACCGTCGCGGGCGCGGTCTCCCTGATCGAGCGGGTCAACTCCCTGCACGGAGCCCCCGCCACCGGAACCCCGCTGCACTTCGTCATGACCACCGGGGACAACACCGACAACAACTCCAAGACGGAGCTGGAGTGGTTCCTGAAGGTCATGAGCGGCGGCCGCATCACCCCCAACAGCGGTGACCCGCGGCACTACGAGGGCGTCCAGGCCAGCAACCTCAAGACCTACTGGCAGCCCGACGCCGCCCTGCGCGACGCCGACAAGCAGCTCGGTTTCCCGCGCATCCAGGGCTTCCTGGCGGCGGCCGTCCGCGAGGTGCGCAGCCCCGGCCTGAAGCTGCCCTGGTACTCCACCGTCGGCAACCACGACGCGCTCCCGCTCGGCTGCTACGGATCGCGCGGCGACTCCTACCTCACCGAGTTCGCCGTCGGCGGCAAGAAGCTGATGTCGCTGGGCTCGGCGGAGGCCACCACGCTCGCCAAGACCATCAAGAACGGCAGCAGCCCCAAGGGCGACGCGTTCCGCGACCTGCTCAGGGCGCACGCCCGCGAGATGCGCTCGGTCACGCCCGACGAGAAGCGCGCCCCGTTCACCCCCGCCGAGTACATCAAGGCGCACCTCGACCCGGCGAACACCGGACCGGGCCCGATCGGCCACGGCTACTCCTCCGCGAACCTCTCCGCGGGCACCCAGTACTACACGTTCCGGATCGCCGAGGACGTCATCGGCGTCAGCCTGGACACCACCGACCCCGGCGGCCACTACGAGGGCTCCATCGGCACGGCTCAGCTGCGCTGGCTGGAGAAGACGCTGCGCGACAACGCGGACTCGTACGTCATCGTCTTCAGCCACCACACCAGCAAGACCATGCGCAACACCCACGCCGACCCGGCCCACCCGGCCGAGGCGCGGCACGGCGGCAGCGAGGTCGTCTCCCTGCTCGCCCGCTTCAGCAACACGCTGGCCTGGGTGAACGGACACACCCACAAGAACGAGATCATCCCGCACGCCGCCGCCGGCAACCGCTCCTTCTGGGAGATCTGCACCGCCTCCCACGTCGACTTCCCCCAGCTCGCCCGGGTCATCGAGCTGGTGGACAACAAGGACGGCACGCTCTCGCTGTTCACCACCCTCATCGAGTCCGCGGCCCCGCACGCCACGGACTTCTCCGACCTCACCCAGACGGGCCTCGCGGCGCTGTACCGCGAGCTCTCCTTCAACGCCCCCGGCGCCCGCACCGACCTGTCGGGCACCTCACGCGACCGCAACACCGAGCTGATCCTGAAGAAGGGCTGAAAAGGGATCAACCCGCGCGGCCCGGGCAACCTGCCGGCCGTGCCCTCGGGTCCCTCCCGTCGACCGAGTCCCACAGCGAGACGGGGAAGACATGAGGGTTCGTACGGCACTGGTGGGGGCGATCGCCGCGGGGATCGCGGTGACGCAGGCGGGCATCGCCGCGGCGGCGCCCACGAAGGACGGCCACGCGCCGACACGACAGGCACTGGAAGCGGCCGTGCACGACGGTGTGCCGGGGGTGACGGCGACGGCCGTGGACCGGCACGGCACCTGGTCGGCCACCGCGGGCGCCGGAGATCTGAGGACCGGCGCACCGCGGTCCACGGCCGACCGCTACCGCGTGGGCAGCATCACCAAGACGTTCATCTCCACCGTCCTGCTCCAGCTCGAGGCCGAGGGGCGGCTGTCCCTGGACGACACCGTGGACACCTGGCTGCCCGGCGTGGTGCGCGGCAACGGCAACGACGGCACCGGGATCACCGTCCGCCAACTCCTCAACCACACCAGCGGGATCTTCAACTACACGGCCGACGACGGCTTCGGCGCCACGTATCTCACCAAGGACGGATTCCTGCGGCACCGCTACGACACGCTGACCCCCGAACAGCTCGTCGCCGTCGCCCTGTCCCACAAGCCGGACTTCGCGCCGGGCACGTCCTGGAACTACTCCAACACCAACTACGTCCTGGCCGGCATGGTGATCGAGAAGGTCACCGGCCGTTCCTACGCCTCGCAGATCCGCGACCGGATCATCAAGCCCCTCGGCCTGCACGCCACTTCGCTGCCGGGCACCCGGGTCACGCTCCCTTCGCCCAGCAGCAGGGCGTACTCCAAACTGGCCGAGACCGCGACGGGGCCGACCTACGACGTCACCGCGCTGAACCCCTCCTGGGCGTCCTCCGCGGGGGAGATGATCTCCGACGGCTCCGACCTGAACCGCTTCTACACCGCACTCCTGCGCGGCAGGCTCCTGCCGCGCGAGCAGCTCAGGGAGATGCGGACGACGGTCGCCGTCGACGGCGTCCCGGGCATGCGCTACGGACTCGGCCTCCTGGAGGGGGAGCTGAGCTGCGGCGTGCGTGTCTGGGGCCATGACGGCGGCATCCACGGCTCGTCCAGCGTGGCCCTCACCACCGCGGACGGCCGCCATTCCCTCGCCTTCAACTTCAACGGCGACTGGGCGGGCGACGCCGAAGCCGTCGTCGAGGCGGAGTTCTGCGGGAAGCGGCCGCCCGCGACCGGCCCGTCCCCGGACCGGTCCGGGAACCCGTCCCAGGGCCTGTCCGACAGGCTCTAGGCGACGGCTCCGGCGGCGAAGCTCACCTTCGCCGTCTCGACGGTGTCCCCGCGCCGGCCGGGCGCGCGCTGCTCCTTCCAGTACAGGTTGGTGTGGGCGACGACCTCGGCCGGGGTGGGGGCGCCGTACGCGGTGAGGTCCTCCGTGGTGTGGGCGTCGCCGACCAGCGTGACGTCGTACCCACGGGTGAAGGCGCTGTGGAGTGTGGAGCGGACGCACATGTCGGTCTGGGCGCCGGTGATCACGACATGGCCGACCGCACGCTCGGCGAGCAGGTCCTCCAGGTCGGTGGCCTCGAAGGAGTCGCCGTAGTTCTTGTGGACGACGGGCTCCGTGTCCTCGCGGACCAGCTCCGGCACGTACTGCCAGGACTCGCTGCCGTACTTCATCTGATCGTCGGAGTGCTGCACCCAGATCACCGGCACCGCCTCGGCGCGGGCCCGGGCGACGAGCGTGTCGATGTTCGCGATCACGGCCGCGAGATCGTGGGTGCCGTCCACGGCTCCGTGCTGCATGTCGATCACCAGCAGCGCTGTCTTCGGGCGGTCGGGCAGGGTCGTCATCACGCTCTCCTGTCGTTGGTCCGGCTCGTCAGGGCAGGTGCGTCCGGCCAGGGAACTCCTGTCGGCCCCACAGTAGATCGGGGCACTGACAACGCCGCCGGAACGCGGGAGCAGGTCCGCGCGAACAGCACGTGGGCCTCGTTCCTCACCTCCGGGCGCGGCCCTGTCCGTCACGACCGGGGCAGCACCACGACATGCGCGGCCGGATCGCGGTCGTCCGCGGCCATGAGCGCGGTCCGCACGATCGTGGCCTGCTGTTCCATCGCGTCCCTGAGCTTCCGCGGGGTGACGTGGACGACGGTGATGCCCAGCCGCTCCAGGTACTCGCGCCTGCGGGCCTGCTCGGATCCCTGGGCGTCCGCGTCCTGGAGCGGGGTCCGGGTGACCAGCTCGACGGCCACCGCCTGCTCGGGCCAGTACGCGTCGAGGCCACCGAGGTGGGGGCCTCCGGGCAGCCGCAGGTCGACGTTCCAGACCGGGTCGGGCAGTCCGTGCTCGAAGACCATCCGGTACAGACGGTGTTCCGCGATCACCCTGCCCTCCGCCACCAGCGAGTCCACGGCGTCCACCACGTGCGGGCGGTCCAGCAGCCGGGCCGCCGTCAGCTCCTCCACGACCGAACGCGGTTCGCAGTGGCCGCGGCGCACCGCCTCCGCCAGCAGCTCGCGCACCGCCTCCGCGTCGGTCAGCTCCGCGACCGCGTCGGCCAGCGCGCGGGGGACGGCGGCGACCGGGACCCCGGCCACGAACGTGGGCTCCGGCAGCACGGTGGTGCGCACGATGCTGACGCAGCCGGTCGAGCGCACCCGGCGCAGCCGGGGGACGAGCACGTCGATCGTGTTGAGGGAGGGCAGCGGCGGGACACAGGAGAAGCCGTGCAGGGCAAGTGCCGCCAGACCGGTGATCAGCGCGTCCGCGGAGGGCCGGTGGCCGCGCGGTTCCTCGGAGCACGGCTGGACGGGGACGCGGGGTGCCGTGCGGGCGGAGGGGGGACGCGCGGTGTAGAGCAGCGCCGCGTGCAGCCGCTCCTCGGGGGTGGGAGGGCCGGGACGCAGAAGGAAGACGCCGGGAAGGATCCGCTGCCAGGGGCCGCCGGGCCGGCACCGCTCGTTGACGTCCGCGGCCGTCACCTGGCGGTCGCGTAACTGGGCGGTGGTCAGGATCCGGTGCCGTACGGGGGACGAGTGGCGCAGGGTGCGGGGGGAGTTGGGGGTGCGGTTGCTCATGGTCCGGGGTCTTCCGCCGGGGAGCCGTCTTCTAACCGCTGTTACCCGCTCGTCGACGAATCGGGACAAATGCGCCTTCTGGTGCGGCTGTTCGACTACCGGAAGACGCTGGTCCGGAGGCGGATCGGTACGGGTCACGGGTCTGGATACATGCATTTCGTAACCAGTGTGCGCATCGGATCAGCTCACCGCGAAGAGCGCTGGACGTGCCCACCGCGAAGGGCACTGGACGTGCCCATGGCGAGGGGCGCCGGACGTGCCGCCGCGGAGGGCGCCGGACGCCGTGGCGCCGGTGCCCTCCGCGGTGCGGTCCGCGTGGTGCGGGTGATCAGCCCGCGGCGGCGATGTCGCAGGCCTGCCCCCGCAGTGCCCGCGCCAGATCGTCCCGGGACTCCAGCACCAGCCGGCGCAGCGCCGGCGGCGCGTCCTCGTGCGCCGCGAGCCAGGCGTCCGTCGCCGCCAGGGTCTCCGGGGAGTCCTGGAGCGCGGGGAACAGTCCCCTGACCACGTCCATGCCGATCTGGATGGAGCGCTCCGCCCAGACGCGGTCGATGGCAGCGAAGTACTTCGCGGTGTACGGCTCCAGCAGGTCCCGCCGTGACGGCTGGCCGAAGCCGGAGATCGTCGCCTCGACGAGGGCGTTGGACAGCGCGTCGGACTCCACGACGGCCGCCCAGGCCTGGGCCTTGACCGCCGTGGAGGGCCGGGCGGCCAGACAGCGGACCTGGTGCCGCTTGCCGGACGCCGTGTCGTCACGGGCGAGTTCGGCGGCGAGGACGGACTCGTCGGCCACGCCCCGCGCGGCCAGCGGCTCCAGGAACGCCCAACGCAGCTCCTGGTCGACCTCGAGGCCGTCGATCTTCGCCGTCCCCTCCAGCAGACCCTGGAGCAGCTGGAGGTCGGACTTGCCGGAGGCGACGGTGGCGAAGAAACGGGCCCAGGCGAGCTGGTGCTGGCCGCCCGCCTCGGCCAGCCGCAGCTCCTTCAGCGCGCCCTCGGCGAGCAGCGCCTCGCCCTGCTCGCGCCAGTCGGGCGCCGCGTAGTTGACGAGCGCGGAGTTCGCCCAGGCGTGCAGCATCTGCAGGACGCCGATGTCGGACTCGCGGCCCGCGAACCGCAGCACCAGGGCGATGAAGTCCCGGGCGGGCACGATCGCGTCGCGCGTGAGGTTCCACAGCGCCGACCAGCACAGCGCCCGGGCGAGCGGGCCCGTGATCTCGCCGAGCGCGTCCCGCAGCGTGGCCAGCGAGCCCTCGTCGAAGCGGATCTTGCAGTACGTGAGGTCGTCGTCGTTGACGAGGACGAGAGCAGGGGCCTCCGCGCCCGCCAGCTCGGTGACGACCGTGCGCGGCCCGTCGACGTCCACCTCGGCGCGTGCGTACCGCACGAGCGGGCCGTCGCCGTTCTCGCGGCGGTACAGGCCCACCGCCACGCGGTGCGGGCGCAGTTCGGGGTGCGACTCGGGCGCCTCCTGGAGCACCGCCAGCTCGGCGACGCTTCCCTCCGCGTCCAGGATCACCTGCGGGGTGAGGGAGTTGACGCCCGCGGTCTGGAGCCAGGACCGGGACCAGGTGGCCATGTCCCGTCCGCTCGTCTCCTCCAGGGCCGACAGCAGATCGCCGAGGCGGGTGTTCCCGTACGCGTTCCGTTTGAAGTAGCGGCGGGCGCCCTCCAGGAAGGCGTCCTGTCCGGCGTACGCCACCAGCTGCTTCAGGACGGAGGCACCCTTGGCGTAGGTGATGCCGTCGAAGTTCAGCTTGGCGTCCTGGAGGTCACGGATGTCGGCCGTGATCGGATGGGTGGACGGGAGCTGGTCCGCGCGGTAGGCCCAGGCCTTGCGACGGTTGGCGAACGTGATCCAGGCGTCGGTGAAACGGGTCGCGCCGACGTTCGCGAACGTCCCCATGAAGTCGGCGAAGGACTCCTTCAGCCACAGGTCGTCCCACCAGACCATGGTGACCAGGTCGCCGAACCACATGTGCGCCATCTCGTGCAGGATGACGTTCGCCCGCGCCTCGTACGACGTCTGCGTCACCTTGCCGCGGAAGATGTACTCCTCGCGGAAGGTGACGAGACCCGGGTTCTCCATCGCGCCGAGGTTGTACTCGGGCACGAACGCCTGGTCGTACTTCCCGAACGGGTACGGGTAGTCGAAGTGGTCGTGGAAGAAGTCCAGCCCCTGCTTGGTCACCAGGAACACGTCGTCGGCGTCGAAGTGGGGGGCCAGGCCCTTGCGGCACATCGCGCCGAGGGGGATCTCCAGCGTCGTACCGTCGTCGAAGGTGCGGGAGTAGGAGTCCGTCACATAGTGGTAGGGGCCCGCCACGACCGCCGTGATGTACGTGGAGATCGGCTTCGTCTCGGCGAACTTCCACACACCGTCCGCGAGTTCGCCGACGCCGTTGCTCCAGACCGTCCAGCCCTCGGGGGCCCGTACCTCGAAGCGGAACGGCGCCTTGAGGTCGGGCTGCTCGAAGTTCGCGAAGACGCGCCGGGCGTCGGCGGGCTCGTACTGCGTGTACAGATACACCTCGCCGTCCTCGGGGTCGACGAAGCGGTGCATGCCCTCGCCGGTACGGGAGTAGGCGCACCGGGCGTCCACGACGAGCTCGTTCTCGGCGGCGAGGTCCTCCAGCCGGATCCGGGAGCCGTCGAACACCTCACCGGGGTCGAGGTCCCTGCCGTTGAGCGAGACGGCCGTCACACCCGGCGCGAGCAGGTCCGCGAAGCTCGCCGCGCCCGGCTCGGCGCAGCGGAAGCGGAGCGTGGTGACCGAGCGGAAGGTGCGGGGCTCGCCGGCCGCCGCGCCGGGCTCCGGCTCCCCGACGGCCGAGCGCAGGTCGAGGAAGACGTCGTAGCTGTCGACGGACAGCAGTGCCGCCCGCTCCTGGGCCTCGTCGCGGGACAGATTCTCACCGGGCACGGCTGCACTCCCTCATGGCGTCATAGACATGTGCGAACAGGGCCGATCCTGCCATGTGCTCCTTACGGCGGGCGCTGCGACGGCGCAGACACAGGGGAATCCCTAGGACCCGTCGGAATCGCACAGACACACGGGAATGGCGTGGGCGAGTGCCGGTGTTGCCAAGGGAAACACCGCGTTCCTAGGAGAGCCATGCCCGAGCAGACCGCTCAGACCAGTTCCGGCAAGACCCCCGTCGACTTCTGGTTCGACCCGCTGTGCCCCTGGGCCTGGATGACCTCGCGCTGGGTGCTGGAAGTGGAGAAGGTCCGCGACATCGAGGTCCGCTGGCACATCATGAGCCTCGCCGTACTGAACGAGCCCAAGCTCGACGAGCTTCCCGACCACTACCGCGAGATGCTCGCGACCACGGCCTGGCAGTCCGTCCGGGTGGTCACCGCCGCCTGGCAGAAGCACGGCGACGACGTCCTCGGACCCCTGTACACCGCGCTCGGCACCCGCTTCCACAACGACGGCAAGGGCCCGACCAAGGAGGCCATCGCCGGCGCCCTCGAAGAGGTCGGACTCCCCGCGGACCTGATCGACTACGCCGACCAGGCGGACTTCGAGTTCGACGCCGAGCTGCGCGCCTCCCACAAGGAGGGCATCGAGAAGGTCGGCCAGGACGTCGGCACCCCGGTCATCGCCGTCCCCGGCTCCGACGGCGAGCAGCTCGCCTTCTTCGGCCCGGTCGTCACCCCGGCCCCCAAGGGCGAGGAAGCCGCCAAGCTCTGGGACGGCACGCTCATGGTCGCCTCGGTACCGGGCTTCTACGAGATCAAGCGCACCCGTACGGCGGGACCGGACTTCAGCAACCTGTAGGCACCGCGGACACCGGGCCCGGTCCCGCGCGGACCGGGCCCGGTGACGGGCCGTGTCGTGTCCGGCCGGGGGCCGGGACTTCCGTGGCGCACCCACGGGGCCCGGCCCGACCTGGATACTGCGGCCTCATGAGTACAACGAGCCGCAGTACGACCCTCCTCCTGGCCCGGCACGGGCAGACCGTCTGGAACGCGGAGAGCCGCTACGCCGGAGTGAGCGACGTCGGCCTCACCGAGGAGGGCCGCGCCCAGGCGGAGGCCCTCGGCCGCTGGGCCGCCGCGCACCCCGTCGACGCGATCTGGACCTCGACCATGTCCCGCGCCGTCGCCACCGCCGAGCCCGCGTGCCATGCCCTCGGGCTCGCCGCGCAGCGCGAACCCGGCCTGCGCGAATGCGACTTCGGGGTGCTGGAGGGCCGCACGTTCGCCGAGTTCGAGCTGGAGAACCCCGTCCGGGCCAAGGCGTACCGCGCCGACCCGGTGTCCTACCCGTTCCCCGAGGCGGAGGATCCGCGCGCGGCGGCGGCCCGGGGAACCCGCGCTCTGCGCCGCATCGCCGAGACCCACCCCGGCGAACGCGTGCTGGTCGTCGCCCACGACACCCTGCTGCGCCTGGTGCTGTGCACCGCGCTGTCCATCCCGCTGGGCGAGTACCGCCGCGTCCTGCCGGGCCTTGGCAACGCGGCGGTCACCGAACTCCGGGTGGAGGACGGGTCGGCCGCCCTGCTGTCGTTCAACGTGCCGTGCGGGATCTGACGGGACGGCCCCCGCGCGGGGGATCCGCGCGGGGGCCGTCGTCGCCCGTCACATGAGCCGGGACGGCGTCACCCGGCCACCGACGTGTAGTGCGAGGCGTCGCCCGTGATCGAGTGGCTCTCCTTGCCCTCGATGCCGACCGGCACGTCACCGGCGACCGTCACCCGGTGCAGACGGCGCGGCAGGTCGTCGTAGTTGTCGATCGCGTAGTGCTGGGTGATCCGGTTGTCGAACAGGACGAGCTGGTTCGGGGACCAGCGCCAGCGCAGGACGTTCTCGGGCCGGGTGACGTACGCCTGGAGCAGGTCGAGGATCTTGCGGGACTCGCCGACCGACAGCCCGGCGATCCGCTGCGCGAACCCGCCGATGAACAGGCCGCGTTCACCGGTCAGCGGGTGCACCCGGACGACCGGGTGCACGGTGCGGAACTTGATGGACGTGAACTGGGCGCGCTGCGCGGCCTGTTCCTCGTCGATGTTCTCGTCCGGCACCGCGTAGTCGTAGTCGTTGGTGTGCTCGGCCCACAGGGTGTCGGCGAAGGCGCGGAGCGGTTCGGGCAGATCGCGGTAGGCGGCCGCGGAGTTGGCGATGAGCGTCTCGCCTCCGTACGGCGGGACGGTGATGCTGCGCAGCGTGCTGGCCTGCGGCGGGTTGAGCACGAAGGTCACGTCGGTGTGCCAGTGGTTGGCCCGGCCCCGCTCGCTGTCGACGGGCAGCACGTTCGGGGCGCCGTCGACGGCGGGCACGGTGGGGTGCGCGGTGGTGAGGTCGCCGAAGTGGCGGGCGAAGGCCTGCTGGCCCTCGTCGTCCAGGTCGACGTCGTCGAAGACCAGCGCCTTGTGCTCGTTGAGGGCGGTGCGCAGGGCGGCGGCGGTGATGTCGTCCAGGGGCTTGGAGATGTCGACGCCCAGGACACGGGCACCGATGTGCGCGGTGACCTTCTGGATCTCGATGTCGGACATGGGTACGGGTCCTCTCGGTTCGGCGGTTCGGCGGTTCGGCGGTGCGGGGGTTCGTCGGTTCGACGGTTCGGGCAGGTGTGAGTGGGTCAGGCGAGGGCGGACGCGATCGCCGGCACCGGCGCGGGGGGCGTGGGCGCCGTCGTGGTCGCGTACCGGTTGGCGGGGCGCGGGAGGCCGTAGCGTTCCCGCAGGGTCTGCCGGGGCCCGTACTCCCGGCGGAGCAGACCCCGGTCGCGCAGGATCGGCACCACGTGGTCCACGAAGAGGTCGAGCCCCGACGGCAGCACGGCCGGCATGATGTTGAATCCGTCGGCGGCGCCGCCGCGGAACCACTCCTCGATCGCGTCGGCGACCTGCTCGGGTGTGCCGGCGAAGGTCAGATGGCCCCGCCCGCCGCCGAGCCGGCCGATCAGCTCGCGGACGGTGAGCCGCTCGCGCCGGGCGAGCTCCACGACGAGGGTGTAGCGGCTCTTGGCCCCCTCGATCGCGCTCTCCGGCGGCAGGCCGCCGGGCAGCTGCGCGTCGAGGCGGAGGGTCCCCGGCTCCAGGTGGAGCAGGTGCTCCAGACGGTTCACCCCGTGCTCGTACACGATGTGGTCCTCCAGGACCCGCTCGTGGGCGCGCGCCTCCGCCTCGGTCGAGCCGATGACCGGGACGATGCCCGGCAGAACCTTGATGTGGTCCGGGTTCCGGCCGGCCCGCTCGGTACGGGACTTGAGGTCGGCGTAGAAGTCCTGGGCGTCCGCGAGGGTCTGCTGGGCGGTGAACACCGCTTCCGCGTACCGGGCCGCGAACCTTTTGCCGTTCTCCGAGGAGCCCGCCTGCACGAGAAGCGGGTGACCCTGCGGTGTGCGGGGCACGTTGAGGGCGCCCTCCACACTGAAGTACGTCCCCTTGTGACGGGCGGGATGGATCTTGCCGGGGTCGCCCCAGACTCCCGCCGCCTTGTCGGCGACGACGAGGTCGTCCTCCCAGCTGTCCCAGAGCTTGAGCGCCACGTCCAGGAACTCGGCCGCGCGCTCGTAGCGGGTGGCGTGCGCGGGCTCGTCGTCGAGACCGAAGTTGCGGGCGGCCTCCGCGCCCGCCGTGGTCACGATGTTCCATCCCGCGCGGCCGCCGCTGATGTGATCGAGGGAGGCGAGTCTGCGGGCCAGGTTGTAGGGGGAGTTGTAGGACGTGGAGGCGGTGGCGATCAGGCCGATGTGCTCGGTCGCGGTGGCCAGCGCGGTGAGCAGGGTGATGGGTTCGAGCGCCCCGGACGGGCGCTGGCCCACGCTGTTGAAGAGGACCGGGCCGTCGGCGAGGAAGAGGGAGTCGAAGGTGCCGCGTTCGGCGATCCGCGCGAGACGTACGTAGTGGGCCGTCTCGACATGGGCGTACGGGTCGCTCTCCGGGAGCCGCCAGGAGGCCTCGTGATGGCCGGTGTTCATCAGGAAGGCGTTGAGATGGAGCCGGCGAGGGCTGGTGGTCACAGGTGCTTCTCCTTCTGGTGCGCGGACACGTCCTGCCCGGCCGCGCCGTTCGCCGGCGCCCCTGTCAGGTCCTCGGTGACCCCGAGGGCGTTCAGCAGCCGCTCGCGGTATTCGCCGAGCAGCGGATCGCGGTAAGAGCGGGGGTGCGGGCGGTCGATGGTCAGGTCGACGCCGATGCGGCCGTGGTCGAGCACGAGCACCCGGTCGGCCAGCACGATCGCCTCGTCCACGTCGTGCGTGACGAGCAGCACGGACGGCCGGTGGCGCTCCCACAGTTCGCGCAGCAGCACATGCATACGGATCCGGGTGAGCGCGTCCAGAGCTCCGAACGGCTCGTCGGCCAGAAGCAGTTCGGGTTCCCGGACGAGCGAGCGGGCCAGGGCGGCGCGCTGGGCCTCGCCGCCGGACAGCTCGTTGGGCCAGGCCCGTTCGCGCCCCGCGAGTCCCACCTCGGCGAGGGCGGAGCGGCCCTTTTCCGCGGCCTCCCGGCCGTCCGCGCCCAGCAGGACGTTGTCGAGGACGCGGCGCCACGGCAGCAGCCGGGAGTCCTGGAAGACGACGGACACCCGGTCCGGGGCGGTGAGTTCCCCGCTCCCGGCCACGCCGTGGTCGAGGCCGGCGATGGCGCGCAGCAGTGTGCTCTTGCCGGAGCCGCTGTGGCCCAGCAGGGCGGTGAACTGGCCCGCCGGGAGGTCGAGGTCGACGTGGTCGAGCACCGTGCGGCCCTCGAACGACCGGGTGAGTCCGCGCAGTCGGACCGTGTGGGAGCGGGTCAGCTGCTGAGTGTGCGTCGCCACGACAGCACCTTTCGTTCGATGAGACGAACCGCGCTGTCGGAGACGAGCCCGAAGATGCCGTAGATCAGCAGGCCGACGAGGATGATGTCGGTCCGGCCGTAGTTCTGGGCCTGGAACATCATGTAGCCGAGGCCGCTGGTGGCGTTGATCTGCTCCAGGACGACCAGGGAGAGCCAGGAGCCCGTCACCCCGAGCCGCAGCCCGACGAAGAAGCCGGGCAGCGCGCCGGGGATCACGATCTCCCGGACGAAGCGCAGCCTCGACAGCCCCTGGACCTCCGCGAGTTCCACGAACCGGTGATCGATGCCCGACAGGGCGGAGTGCAGGTTCAGATAGATCGGGATGTAGACGACGATGGCGATGATCGCGATCTTGAAGGTCTCGCCGATGCCCAGCCAGAGGATGAACAGCGGTATCAGACCGAGGGTCGGGATCGCCCGGTTGAGCTGCACGGTCCCGTCGATCAGCGCCTCGCCGACCCGGCTGAGCCCGGACGCGAGGGCGAGCAGGACGCCGGCGGTCAGACCGAACGCGAAGCCGTATCCCGCGCGCTCCAGGGACGTCAGCACGTCGGTGGGCAGCGTGCCGTCGGTCCACAGATGACCGGTGGTCTTCAGCACCGTCCAGGGCGCGGGGATCGCGCCGGGATCCAGTTGTCCCGCGGCGGACGCCACGGCCCACAGGGCGAGGAACAGGGCCGGACCGATGAGCCGCGAGGCCGGCAGCCGCTTGCCGGGCGCGAGCCCGCGGCGCCGGGCACGGGGAGCCCGCCGGAACCGGCGACCGCCGGTTCCGGTCCCGTCGGCGGCGTTCGCTTCGAGTACGTCCGTCCCGACCGCTTCCGTCTCGGCCGCTTCAGCCTCGGCCGGTTCCGTCCTGTCCGGTACGGCCGCAGCGGTGGCCGACGGCGATGCGGTGCCGGTTCCGGCGTCGGTCGCGGTGTCGTCCGTGGCAGCCGTCGACGGTGAGGGCAGGGTGGTCCCGGCCGACGGTGAGGGATGTGGGGCCCCGGTCGAGGTCCGGTCCGTGGCGGTGGTCGCGGTCTGGTCCGTCGCGGTGGTTGCGGTCCGGTCCGTGGTCGTGATTCTGGTCGTCATGGCCGTCACCTCCGGTATTCCGCGGTCACGGCCTTGGCCGCGATGCCCTCGAAGCGCCGGTCGAAGAGCGAGTCGACCTTGAACCCCTTCACGAAGCCGCCCTCCGCCAGCAGATCGGCGGTCTCCTGCTCCCACTTGACGGCCTCGTCCCAACTCGGCGGGAACAAGGGCTTGTTGGCGAGCTCGGTGATCGACTGGGCCTGCGCGAGCGTCAGGTTCTGCGTCTTGACGTAGAACTCCTCGTTCCAGGCGTCGGGGTGCTCGTACGCCCACACCTGGCCCTTCGCCCAGCGCGGGATGTACGCGGCGACCGCAGCCGCCTTCGCGTGGTCGGCCAGCACCGACGACGGCGCCCAGAGCAGGTTGAGCAGGTCCACCACGTCGGTGTCGATGGTGTGGGCGCCCTTGGACCCGTACTGCTTGAGATAGGCCGGCGCCTGGCTGTTGGCGAGCGGGGCGATGTCCACCTGGCCCGCCTGGAGCGCGGTGAGGAACTGGTTGCTGGTCAGCGGCACGAGGTTCACGTCGTCGTAGGCGAGGCCTGCCTGCTTCAGGGCGCGCAGCAGCACGACACCCTGCGCCTGGCCCTGGGAGAAGGCGAGCTTCTTCCCCTTGAACCCGCGCACGTCCCGGATGTCGCTGCCGGGCTTGGTGGCGAACAGGTAGTTGGGCTTGCGGGTGAGGTTGATCGCGACGATCTTCGCGTCGAAACCCTGGAAGTGCGCCTGGATCGGCGGGATGCCCGCGTTGTTGCCGACGTCCAGGGACTTGGAGCGGAAGGCGTTGATGACATCGGGACCGGCGCCGATGTTCACCCAGTCGGAGACGGCGAACGGCAGATCGGCCAACCCCGCCAGCTTGAACTGGAGTTCCTGGACACCTTGGTAGGAGGCGATCGAGAGCTTGGTGCCCTGCGGCACCTTGGCGGACAGGGGCGCCGACAGGTCCCCCTGGGACCGGCTGCCGGCCGCACTGGCACCGGCGCATCCGCTCAGTCCGGCCGCGGCCGCGACACCGATGAGGGTGGACAGGAACACGCGCCGGTCGACACCGGACGCGGACAGGGGCGAGGAGGAGCGCGTTGACCGTGCGGACAGTGGTGGCATGGAAGAACTCCGGAGATTCCAAGTGGCGGGAGAGCGCGCGAAGTTCCGGGCAGGGCGAAGCCGGAAGGGACGCAAGCGCGCCGAAAGGACACACGCCGGTGGCGTGGCGGAGGAGACGGGTGACCGAGGCGACGACGGACGGACGGCCCGCGTGACGGAGGGCGTCGGCCGGCCGGCCGGCCCTTGGCGGGGCGGTGTGACGCGTGAACGCGTGACGACGGCCGGGAGACCCTCGGGTCGAAGGCCGCGGAGCACACCCGGGCGCTTCGGCGGACCAGTCGGAGAAGCGGTCGGCCGGAGAAGGGACCGGCCGGTCGACGGATCAGCGCGTCAGCGGATCGGCGTCTCGGAGGATCGGTGACACGGTTCCGCTGACGAAGCGTCAGCGGCGACCGGTCAGCGACAAGGGGTCAGCAACAACGTGTGCGTGCGACCCGCATCAGGTCGACCACACGGCACTTGGTGAGCGGAACCTGCACCCGCGCGCTGCTCATGCCCTTGATGCTCCTGTCCGGGAACGAGCCCTGTCAACATTCCGACTTTCTGAATTAATTAGCGCCTGGTGGGCAGTCCGAAGGGCCCGGCCGCGAGCCCGGGGAACCCAGCGGATCGCGGTAAAGGACGTCGAGAACGACCGACCCGCCCGCCACGGCGAGCACCGAATCGGGGAAGCTGGTGGGGACGACCGCGGACGCCCGCTCCGGACCCACCGCCTCGCGCAGCGCGCCGAGGCAGTCCTCCCGGTGTATGGCCCCTATCTCGGTGACGACGACCGTCTCCGGGTTGAGCACGTCGAGCAGCAGCCCCGCCGCCCGCCCGACCATCCGGGACCGTTCCGTCAGCAGTCCCACGGCCAGCGGATCGCCGGAGGCGGCCGCGGCGACCACATGCATCGGATTCGAGCCGTCCGTGACACCGCGCTCCCGGGCCCGCCGGCACAGCGTCCGTTCGCTCAGCTCGGCCTGGAGGCACCCCGTCCGGCCGCAGTCGCACCGCTCCGACCCGCCCGACAGGGGCAGATGGGCGATCGAGCCGGCCTGCGAGCGAGGTCCGTAGTGCACCTGGTCGTGGGTGGCGAAGGCGGCGTCCACCACGTTGCCGACGAAGAGATGCAGCACGCTCCGGCTGCCCCTGGCCCGACCGAACAGCCGCTCCCCGTTGACCAACGCCCGCGCGTGGCCGTCCACATGGACCGGAAGCCCCGTGCGCGCGCCGACGGCCTCCCGGACGGCCACGTCACGCCAGCCCAGCAGCGGGTGCTCCACGATCGTCCCCGAGTCCGGGTCCACCCAGCCGCCGGCCGCCACACCGATGCCGAGGGCGGTACGGCCGGGGACACCGGCGAGGAGAGCGGTGACGGCGTCGGCGGCGTTCGCGAGAACGAGGCCCGGCTCGGTGCGGTCGTGCCGCAGACGCCTCTCGGCGAGAACCCGTCCGCGCAGGTCGAGCAGCGCTACGGTCGTGTACGGCACGGCCACGTGCACCCCGCCGACCACGAAACGGGAGTGGTCAAGGTCGACCGGGAGATGCGGCCGCCCGACCCCGCCCGACCGCCGGGGTGCTGCGGCCTCCTGGATCAGGCCCCGCTCGGTGAACCGGGCGCAGTAGTCGGTCACCGACGCCGGGGAGAGCCCGGTCAGCCGGGAGATGGTGCTGCGCGCGACCGGCCCGTGCTCCAGCACCGACCGCAGGATCACGCTGGCGCTCGCCCGGCGCCGGTCGAGCACGGGGGAGGGGGAAGGAGAGGGAGAGGGAGTGGATGTGGAAGGAGGTGCCACCGTACTGGCCATGGAGTTCATCCTCGGGAGCTGGTCCGGCCGAGCGCCGTCACGTACGCCACGCCGCAACGGGTGCGGCATGCGCCTGGTGTGGTCCGCTGTGGTCTCGTCCCGGCGGGCCGGATCCGCTCCGTCCCGCCTCAGGAGGGGCGGCGACAGGTGGCAGTGCCCTGGCGTCGCAGGTCGACATAGCGACGCGACGCGAAGTTCAGGGCCTGGGGAACCATGGGGTGAAGGGTAGGGGTTGGCCCGGGGACCTGCCAGGAACGCCCAAGGACCGGACACTCCGCCCGCCCGACGACGCGACGCCCGATGGGGCCTTTGGTGAGTCTCCACAGTCCCGGCCCCGAACCGTCCCGTTGCGCAGACGACTTCACCTCAGTGACCAGCATCACCTTCGGGCAGGTGTACCAGGCACTCTTTGTAAGGAGCCCACCAAGCCCCGGATCCGCGCTTTGTCGATCGCTGACGGTGATCACCCGTGGACCCCTGGGATAGCGTCGCCGTGTTCCCACCTGTCCTTCCCCCGGGTCCTCCCATGGGCCGAGGGGGTAACCCCTGTTCGCCGGAGTCCTCATGAGCACCGCTGTCGCCACGCCCTCCCGACCCGGCGAGGTCCTCGCCGACCTTCTTCCGGCCTCCCGCGTCCGTGACGCCGCCCTCGTGCTCGGCGGTGCCGCACTCACCGGGCTCGCCGCCCAGATCTCGCTGCCCGTCCCCGGTTCCCCGGTGCCGGTGACCGGCCAGACCTTCGCCGCGCTGCTCGTCGGCACGGCGCTCGGCGCGCGCCGCGGCTTCCTCTCGCTCGCGATGTACGCGCTCGTGGGCATGGCCGGCGTCCCGTGGTTCGCGCAGGGCAGCTCCGGTGCCTCGGCGCCGTCCTTCGGCTACATCCTCGGCATGCTGCTCGCGTCGACCGTCGTGGGTGCCCTGGCGCGCCGCGGCGCCGACCGCTCCGTGCTGCGCATGGCGGGCACGATGCTGCTCGGCGAGGCGATCATCTACGTGGTCGGTGTCCCCTACCTGGGCATGGCCACCGGCATGTCGGCGAGCGCGGCCCTCGCGGCGGGCCTCACCCCGTTCCTGATCGGCGACGCCCTCAAGGCCGCCCTGGCGATGGGCATCCTGCCCGCCGCGTGGAAGCTCGTCGACAAGAAGTGACGTCCACGCCGGTGGGGCGACGCCCTCACCGGCCATGACGTCACCGCCCGTCGGATGACGTCACCGCCCGCCCGACGCTCGCGTCCGAGACGCGGCGGCCGCGCGTACGAGGCCCGCCGGGCCGGTTTCCGACCGGACCAGGCGGGCCTTCGCGCGCTCCCGGCGGGTGTCGCGCCCGGCGGTCAGGCTTCCCGTCGCGGCCTGCGGCCGGCCCACCACAGCCCCGCCGCTCCGGCCGACATCAGCGCCGCGCCCGCCATGCCGAGCGGCACGGCCTCGGTTCCGGGACCGGTCCTCGGCAGCCGGTCGCCGCCCGGTGCCACCGGATTGTTGTCGGTGCCCAGCAACAGCGGGGTCGCCGGGGCGTTCGGGGACGGATTCGTCGTACCGAACGGGACCGGGCCCTGCTGCCAGTACGTCTTCTTCCCGTCGCCCGTCTGGACCGGGAGACAGATCCTGCCGGTCCTGCTCAGATCGAACGTCGCCTCGACGTCGTACGATTTCGATTCACCCGCCGCGAGATTCCCCGTGGAACAGATGAAACCGCTGTTCGACCCCTTCGGGAGATTCTTTTCGGCCATGGCGGTGCAGCCTTTTACGTTCTTGACCTTCAGGCCGTCGAATCCGACCACCAGTAGCCTGATATCGCCGCTCTCCTTGGTTCCCTCGTTCTTCACCGTGGCGGTGACAGTCGTCTTTTGAGTACTGTTGTCGACCGAGATCTTCTCCGGCAGCAGCGTGGTCACCTTCACGCCCGCAGGAGCTTCGTCCACCGCCTTTCCGCCCTTGCCGCTCCCCGGTCCCCGGTCGTCCGCCGCGGCGGAGTAGGAAAGAATCATCACGGTCGAGAAGCATGCCGTGAGCAGGGATCCCGTAATGGTGGTCGTCCGACGAGAACTCATGTTCGCCCCCTTGGCTGCGCCTGAATTCGCAGTACTTGAAGAGGTACCACAAGATTTCTCCGCACTATGCTGGTACGGCCTGAAGTGTGACCATTGTGGTTCCGTTGTGACGGGCGATGGTGATTGCTGTGGAGGGGGTGCAGGGATTGTCGGCGAATGTCCAGGGTGGTGTTCCGGGATTATTGGTGACCGGACGTTATCGGCTGGTCGAGAGTATTGGGCAGGGGGGAATGGGGCGGGTGTGGCGAGCCGCCGACGAAATGCTCGACCGGCAGGTCGCGGTCAAGGAAATGCGGATAGACGGACTTGATCCGGAGGACACCCGAACCCGCCGGGAACGCACCCTGCGCGAAGCGAGGGCGACGGCCCGGATCGACCACCCGGGCGTCGTCCGCGTCTACGACGTCGTGGACGCGGGCGAGCGGCTGTGGATCGTCATGGAACTCGTCGCCGGCAGCTCACTCGAACGGATGGTGGTCGAGGACGGGCCGCTGGACACGCGCGAGGCGGCCCGCGTCGGCCTCGAACTGGTCGGGGCACTGCGACAGGTGCATGCCCAGGGTGTGCTGCACCGCGACATCAAGCCGGGCAACGTACTGATCGAGGGCACCGGACGGAACCGTGTCGTCCTCACCGACTTCGGCATCGCCGCGCTTCAGGACGCCGAGGCGCTCACCATGGCCGGCATGCTGGTCGGTTCCCCCGACTACATGGCGCCCGAGCGGATCTCCGGCCGCCCGCAGGGCCCGCCCTCCGACGTGTGGTCCCTCGGCGCCACGCTCTGTGCGGCTCTCGGCGGCCGCTCCCCGTTCTCCCGTTCCACGACCCTCGCGACGCTGCACGCCGTTCTCTACGAGGAGCCCGAACTCCCCTCCGGGTCAGCGGGGTTGCGGGAGATCCTGGCCGCCCTTCTGGAGAAGGACCCGACCGCGCGGCCCGGTCTGGAGGAACTGGAGGCGGCACTCGCGGAGTTCGTCGGCCCGCGGGGCACGAGCGCCCCGAGCCCCGCCGGACCACCGACACTCGTGTCGCCCGAGCACGAGGTGGCCGCCACGTCCGGGCACGGGACCGCGCACGAACGGCGCGACGAGACGAGCGACCTGCGCCGCCGCGAACCCACGACCGTCACGGACCCCGCCGCCGTATCCACCCCGGACCCGCGACCCGGATCGGACCTGCAACCCCTCCCGGACCCGCGATCCGGATCGGACCCGCGACTCGGACCAGTCCAAGGACCAGCCCGAGGACCAGGATCCGAACCCGGACGAGGGTCCCGCCCCGGAAGCGAAGCCGCCGCCAGGGACCCCGGTCCACCGGCCGCCGCCAACGCCTCCACCGAAGTCGCCTCCGGACCGCGCGCGGAGCCCGGCTCGGGCGTTCCCTCCCGACGGCCCACGACACCCGTGCCCGGGGTGGGGGCGCCTGACGAACTCCCGGATCCCGCCGTACCGTCCGGTTCCGCAGGCATCCGGAGCCGGAGTCATGACCGGGACCGGGACCGGGACCGGGGCCGGAGCAGGTTCCGCGTCCGGCGTCGCATCGGATTCGCCGCCGCCGGGGTCGTCGCGGCGGGAGCCGTCGCCTGGGTCGTCGTGGCCATGACCGGCGGATCGCCCGGCGGCGCGGATGCCGCGACGGGCTCGTCCGCGTCGACCGGCTCCGGCACCGGAGGCCCCTCGTCCCCGGCCCCCACGGTCGAGGGCACCTCACGCCCGCCCGGCCTTCCCCCGGGAGCGCACCGCGAAGCCGGCGGCTACGCCTGGGCGACGCCCAAGGGCTGGCGGCGCGATCCGCAGACCGGTTCCGAGGTCCACTACACCTCGCCCGACGGCACCCAGGAGCTGGCGGCCAAGTCGTCCCTCGCCAAGGGGAATCTCCTGGACACCTGGACGACCTCCGAGCGGAACGCCCGCCAGGGGCGGGACTACCGGAAGATCCGGCTGGCGCAGACGACGTTCCGCGGCCGGACCGCGGTCGTCTGGGAGTACACCTTCACGCTTCAGGGCGTGAGTTGGCACGCGCGGCTGCTCGGCTTCGACGCCGACGGGAAGTCGTACCAGATCAACACCTGGTACCACCAGGACATCGAGGACCGGGCCCTCACGGTCTACGACCGGGTCAAGACCAGCTTCACCGTGCTGTGAGTGGAGGCAGGCGTGCGGGAGAAGGCAGGGAAGGGCCCGCGGCGGTCGGCCGCGGGCCCCTCCTCACTCAGGCTTCGGTGGCGGGTCAGGCGCCGACCTCGGCCCGGGTCTCCTCGCTGGAGTCGTTCGCGACCGGCTGCGCGGAAGTACGGGCAGCCGCACCGGTCTTCTGCCGGACGAACGCGATGACCAGCACGATCGCCGCGACGAGCAGCGACAGCAGCACGGTCTCCCGGCCGTCGTGTTCGGTGTCGGTCAGCATGTAGCCGAGCACGAAGACGATCATCGCGGCCGTCGCCCAGGTCAGGTACGGGTAGAGCCACATCCGCACGACGAGCTTCTCCGGAGCCTCGCGCTGGATGATCTTCCGCATCCGCAGCTGCGAGAAGCAGATGACGAGCCACACGAACAGGGCCACCGCACCGGAGGAGTTGACCAGGAAGAGGAAGACCGAGTCCGGGAACTTGTAGTTGAAGAAGACGGCGACGAAGCCGAACACGACCGAGACGACGATGGCGGTCATCGGCACACCGCGCCGCGTGGTCCTGGCGAACGCCTTCGGCGCGTCCCCGCGCTGACCGAGCGAGAAGGCCATGCGGGAGGCGGTGTAGAGGCCGGAGTTGAGACAGGACAGCACCGACGTCAGCACGATGAAGTTCATGATCTGACCGGCGTGGTCGATACCGAGGGAGTCCAGGGCGGCGACGTACGAGCCCTTGTCCGCGATCGACGGGTCGTTCCACGGCAGCAGGGCGATGACCACGAGGATCGAGCCCAGGTAGAAGACGGCGATACGCCAGATGATGCTGTTCGTCGACTTGGTGACGGCCCGCTGCGGGTCCTCGGACTCACCGGCGGCGAGGGTCGCGATCTCGCTGCCCATGAAGGAGAAGACGACCAGCAGAACACCGGTGAGGATCGAGCCGGGGCCGTGCGGAAGGAATCCGCCGTGGTCGGTCAGATTCCCGAACCCGGCCTTCTCGGCGTCGACACCGGGCAGCACACCGAAGATCGCGAGGCCGCCGACGACGATGAACGCGCCGATCGCCACGACCTTGATCCCGGCGAACCAGAACTCGAACTCGCCGTACGAGCCGACGGAGACCAGGTTGGTGGCCGTCAGCACCACCATCACGATGAGCGCCCAGCCCCACTGAGGTACGGCGGGAATCCATCCTTCGAGGATGTCCGCGCCGGCGGTGGCCTCCACGGCCAGCACCACGACCCAGAAGAACCAGTACAGCCAGCCGATGGAGAAGCCGGCCCAGCGGCCGAGCGCGCGGTCGGCGTGCGCGGAGAACGAACCCGAGGTCGGGTTGGCGGCGGACATCTCACCGAGCATCCGCATCACCAGCACCACGAGCGTGCCGACGAGGGCGTACGAGAGAAGGATGCCGGGGCCCGCGGTGGCGATGCCGGCCTTGGAGCCGACGAAGAGTCCTGCGCCGATGACGCCACCGATGGCGATCATCGACAGATGGCGGTTCTTGAGTCCGGCCTGGAGGCCGTTACCGGGTTCTCCGGGGCCTCCGGGGGCCTGAGCGGCCTTCGTGGGGCTCGGCTGCGAGGTCATGAGGGGATTCCTTTGCGCCGGATGAGCAGATTCCCGTACAGAGCGCCCAACCCGTACGAGCGGTGTACGGAGCGCTCACCGGTCCGCTGTGAGGACCGGCGTACAAGTTGGTCCAGTGAAACGGAGGCAATCGAATTCGTGAACCTTTGAATCCAGATCGTTACTTGAGGTTTCCTTGAGGTTCTGTAGGCTGAGTCGCAGTTTTGCGAGGCGGGACCCGGCGCGGCCGACCCGAAACGGCCGTGTCACACTCGGACCATGCGCGTGTATCTCGGATCCGACCATGCCGGTCTCGAACTGAAGAACCACCTCGTCGAGTGGCTCAAGGCCGCCGGCCACGAGCCCGTCGACTGCGGGCCCCACATCTACGACGCCCAGGACGACTACCCGCCGTTCTGCCTCCGCGCGGCGGAGCGCACCGTGGCCGACCCGGGTTCCCTCGGTGTCGTCATCGGCGGCTCCGGCAACGGCGAGCAGATCGCCGCGAACAAGGTCGCCGGCGTACGGGCCGTCCTCGCCTGGAGTGCGGAGACCGCCGCGCTGGGCCGCGAGCACAACAACGCGAACGTCATCTCCGTCGGCGCCCGTATGCACACCGAGGAGGAGGCGACGAAGTTCGTCGAGACCTTCCTCGACACGCCCTTCACCGGCGAGGAGCGCCACGTCCGCCGCATCGAGATGCTCGCGGACTACGAGACGACCCGGGAACTCCCGCCGATCCCGGCCCACCACCCGCAGCAGCCGCAGGCGTAGCACCGACGAGCCGCGGGTCCGCAGGTCCGTAAGTCCGCAGGTCCGCAGGTCCGTAAGTCTGAGCGGCCGGCGAACGGTCGAGCCATCGGGCTGTCGGGTCCGCCGGTTCGCCTGTCCGTCGGGTCGCCCGTCCGTCGTACGAGAGAGACAGCAGGAGGAACGGTGCCCGAGGGGCACACCATTCACCGGCTCGCGGAGGACTACCTCGCCGCGTTCGGTGGCCGAGGTGTCCGCGTCACCAGCCCCCAGGGCAGGTTCGGTGACGCCGCGGCCCTCCTCGACGGATCGGTCCTGACCGCGACGCAGGCCCACGGAAAGCACCTTTTCCTCGGGTTCGGTCCGGAGCGGTGGATCCACATCCACCTCGGTCTCTTCGGCAAGGTCGGATTCGGCGGCACACCCGCCCCGCCGCCCACGGACACCGTCCGCCTGCGTCTCGTGAACGAGACCGCGTACGTCGACCTGCGCGGACCCACCACCTGCGCACTGATCACGGACGACGAGAAAGCCGCGATACACGACCGCCTCGGCCCGGACCCGCTGCGCCCGGACGCCGATCCCGCGGCGGCCTACCACCGGGTCGCCCGCAGCCGTACGACGATCGCCGCGCTGCTGATGGACCAGAAGGTCATCGCGGGTGTGGGCAACGTCTACCGCGCGGAGGTCCTCTTCCGGCACGGCATCGACCCGTACCGTGCGGGGAAGGACCTCGGCACCACGGAGTGGGACGCGATCTGGGCCGACCTCGTGGACCTCATGCGTGAGGGCGTCCGCAACAACCGCATCGACACGGTTCGTCCGGAGCACACCCCCGAGGCCATGGGCCGCCCGCCGCGCGTGGACGACCACGGCGGCGAGGTCTACGTGTACCGCAGGGCCAGCCTGCCCTGCCACATCTGTGGCGGCGAGATCAGCACCGCCGATCTCGCCGCCCGCAATCTCTTCTGGTGCCCGGCCTGCCAGAAAGCCTGAACCCCGACGGACCGCACCGGGCCGGCCAGAGGGCCGGCCCGGACCGGGCCGGACGGATCGCCCCAGGCCAGACCGGACTGGACCGGACTGGACCGGGTCGCCGTCGAAGGTGGCGGGTCCTAGAACCCGTGCGGCAGCCAGGGGGCGACCACCGAGGCGAACGCCGTCGACGCCTCGGCCAGCGCTCCCTGCCGCAGTTCACGCACCAGGCCGGCGGCCGCGAGCGAGTCCAGCGACACACCGCCCAGATAGGCGGCCCCCAACTCCCGCACGGACAGGGCGAGATCCGGGGCGTCATCGGTCCGCGCGCACACCGCTCCCTTGACGTCCCCCGTGAGCCGCCAACGCCCCTCGTTCCAGGGGCAGAAGGAGTCCTCGACCTCGAACACCACGTCCACCGGGGCCTGATAGGTCCGCGCCTCCAGCGCGGCCCCCACCTCGACGAGCCGCACATGCAGCGAGTCCTTCACCCGCAGCTGGCAGCGGCGGATGTCGGAGACCAGGTGCTGCCAGGCCTCGTCCACCGGGCGGCCCCGGGTCCGCAGCGTCGACGTCAGGTCGATGCCGAAGAGGAACCGCCACAGCGCGGCCCGCGCCGCCGGGTCCAGTCCCTCCAGATCCACCATCGTCACCGCGCCGTTGTGCCCGGCCGGGCCCCACTCCGGCTTGACCCGGAAGCGCGTGTACCCCACCACCTCGCCGTCCCGCTCGGCGACCACGCACTGCAACGGCGAGGCACCGTTCCGTTCGCTCGCCGGGTCGAGGACCATGAGCCGCTGCCAGCCGGGCCGGCGGGCCAGCATCCCCGGCCGCCGCGGCACGATCCGCGCGTACACCGCCTCGCACGCCTCCAGCGCGTCCTCGGGCGCCGCGTAGCGCAGCCGTACGTCGTCCGTCCCGGGCGGTACGGACAGTCGTACGCGGGCGGTGTCGATCTCGGCGCTCATCGACGAGGTCGCGATGCCGTAGCCGAACCGTCCGTAGATCATCGGCTCCGACGCGACCAGGACGGCGAGCGCCTCACCCGCGGCCCGCACATCGTCCAGCTGGCGGCGCATCATCGCGGTGAGCACCCCGCGCCGCCGGTGCGTGGCGGCGACGCTCACCATCGTGACGCCGGCCGCCGGAACCGAGGCGCCGCCCGGGACAGTGACACGGAAGGAGAAGGCCCCCGCCGTACCCACACAGTTCTTCCCGTCCCACACGCCCAGCGAACGGTCGTACTCTGTGAGCGCGTTCCACAGTTCGCGCTCCTCGGACGACTCCGCCACACCTCCGAACGCGCGGATCAGGTTCTCGTACCATTCGTCCCAGTCGGCCTGCCGCAGCACCCGAACGTCAGTCGTCATAGCCCATGCCTACCAGGGCAATGCGGTACGAGCGAGGCAATTTCGCCGGGCCGCGACGGCCCCCGACCGGAATGCGCCGGTGCAGTTCTCTGTGAAGTTGAGCGCTAGGAGGGGGGACAAGTGGGACCTCCCGTGCCAAGCGCCTGGTCCGATGGATAGGGTCCCGAACTAATGGCAGCAGGACGAGCGCGGCGCGCTGAAGCCGATACGTTCACGGCCCGGTTGAGGATGCAATGGCACCGGGCCCGCACAGGGCTGCGCAGATCCGCCGTCGACTACTTCCGCGGGGACGGCTCCGACTGGATCGCGCTGGCCGGTCTGCTGATCATGATCCCGGTGATCGCCTCCACGACCCTGGTCAACTCGGTGTGGTGCTCACCCGCCGCCCTGGTCCTGCCGATCGTGGCCGGCGGACTGCTGCTGCGGCCCGCCAGCCTGCTCGGGCTGTACGCGGCCGCCGCCACCGCACTGATAGTGGAGTCCGTGAAGCTCGGGCCGTACACGGAGGGCCCCTCCCGGGTGACGCCCGGAGTGGTCCTGGTGGTCGCGGCCTGCGGCTTCTTCGGACTGCTGATCGCACAGTTCCGCAGCCGCGTGGGTGTGCCCTGGCGGCGCGGCGGCACCATGCTCTTCGACCTGCGCGAACGCATCCGCGTGCAGAGCAAGCTGCCGAAGCTGCCGGTGGGCTGGCACCGCGAGATGGCGCTGCGCCCGGCGGGCGGCCAGTCCTTCTCCGGGGACTTCGTCGTGGCCGCCCGGACGAACGGCGGCCGGACCCTCGAAGTCGTCCTGACCGACGTCTCCGGCAAGGGAATGGACGCGGGCTCCCGTGCCCTGCTGCTGTCCGGGGCCTTCGGCGGCCTCCTCGGCTCCCTGCCGCCGCACGCCTTCCTGCCCGCCGCGAACGGCTATCTGCTGCGCCAGGACTGGGACGAGGGCTTCGCGACCTCGATCCATCTGGTGCTCGACCTCGACTCGGGCGACTACGAGCTCTTCTCGGCCGGACACCCGCCGGGCCTTCAGCTCAGCGCGGGCAGCGGCCGCTGGGAGGAGAAGGTCGCGGAAGGCCCCCTGCTGGGTGTGTACGACGGCGCCCAGTTCGACCCGGTGAAGGGCTCGCTCCGATCCGGTGACGTGCTCATGCTGTTCACGGACGGTCTGGTCGAGACCGCCGACCGGGACATCGTCGAGGGCATCGACCGGCTCACCGGGGAGGCCGACCGCTATGTCGCCGGAGGCTTCCACGGCGCCGCCTGGCACCTCATCGAGGCGGTGGCCAGGGACGTCAACGACGACCGGGCCCTCCTTCTCATCTGCCGCGACGCTCTGGCCCCGGTACGCTGACCGCCCCGTCGATTCCCGCTCCGGAAGCGGCGGCCCGTACCGAGGAGACACTGATCGCGTGACCCGACCTCTCCTGACCCTGGCCGAAGTCGAAGCGCTCGCCCGCGCGGCGCACGCGGCCCAGACGGACAAGGCCGGCCGGCCGTACGCCGAACACCTCCAGGCCGTGGCGGACGGTGTCCGTGAGCGCGGAGGCGACGACGACCAGATCGCGGCGGCCTGGCTGCACGACGCCGTCGAGGACGACGCCCTCACCGAGGACTGGCTGGACGAGGCCGCGCTGAGCCCGGGTACGAAGGACATCGTGCGGGCGCTCACCAGAGTGGACGGCGAGCCCCCCGAGTCGTACGCGCGACGCATCCGCGGCACCCGGGGCGCCCTGCTCGTCAAGGCGTCCGACCTGGCGCACAACTCCGACCCGCGCCGGCTCGCGGTCCTCGACGAGCACACCCGGGCCCGTCTGACGAGGAAGTACGCGACGATGCGGACCCTGCTGGGGCTGCCGCCGGGCTGAGCACGACACGAAGAAGGGCGGGCCCGCAGTATCCGGGCCCGCCCTTCTCGTAGGTGTCTCGTCCGCCGGCCGGCCGCGCCCCGGCGGCTACACGTCGGCCTTGGCCCGCTCCCGGGCGGCTTCCGCCGGGTCCCGCTTGAACGCCCACGCCATCTTCGGCTCCATCGAGAACCGGAAGATCCGCTGGACGGGCCGGGTGCACAGGGCGGTGACGAGCGCGGCCGCGAACACCGTCACGAGCAGCTCGCCGAGCGGCTTGTGCAGCCACCCGTGGTCGAACCAGCCCCAGTACTCGGACGCCTTGACGACGAAACCGTGCAGCAGATAGCCGTACAGCGTGCCCGCGCCGAGCGCCGTGAACCAGAGCGTGCGCCGCGGCACCCAGGCGAAGAAGCACGCGGTGAGCACCAGCGAGCAGCCGTAGAGCGCGAGCGTCATGACGACACCGGCCCACCAGGGGGCACCCAGCTCCTGGGCGCTGTCGCGGTGGAAGAACCAGGCGGTGTTCATCCGGGGAACCGCCCAGTAGCCCACGAGCAGGGCCGCGGCGAGGACCGGCACCGACAGGACGCGCACCTCGCGGCGGCGCACCAGCTGGAAGTGCTCGGGCCTCATGAACAGACCGAGGACGAAGAACGGCAGGAACTGCAGCACCCGCTGAAGGTCCAGGTCGTCACCGATCTCGGGTGAGACGGACGCGAGCAGGGCGAGGCACACCGCCGTCGGAATCGGCCAGCGGACCAGCTTCCACAGGGGAGTCGTCAGCCGCCAGACGAACAGCGCGACCAGGAACCAGGTGAGGTACCAGGGGTCGAGCAGGCTGATCTCCTGGTCCGGGTCGCCCCCGGCGAAGCGGTCGAAGAGCGAGTACGCCGTCTCGAACAGGACATACGGTACGACCACTCCGGTGACCAGCCGCTTCAGGCGGTCGGGGCGCATGTCGAAGCTGCGCGAGAAGTAGCCGGAGATGATGATGAAGGCCGGCATATGGAAGGTGTACAAGACCGTGTACAGCGCTTCCAGGACGCGGCTCTCGCCCTTCAGCGGCTCCCACGCGTGACCCATGGCCACGAGCACGATCGCCAGGTACTTGGCGTTGTCGAAGAAGGCGTCGCGCTGTTTCGCGGGCTTGGCGCCCGGTGTGGTGCCCGTCGCGGCGAGCGCCGTCGCGGACGTCCGGGGCGAGCGCGGGCTCGGCACTCCGTCCGCCGGCCGCTGGGCCGGGGGGAGTGGTGATCTGTAGTGGCCGTGGGGTCGGAGCGAGTTGGTCACAGGCCCTCCCGCCGAGAATTCAGGGGGACGTTTCCGGACCTCGCTGCGCGAACGGGGGGCGTGGCGGCGTGGAACATCTGAGGCACCCTAGCGTCGTCTGTGCGTTCTAGTAAAACGCCCGATGTCATTCCTGCTTATCGTCTGCGCGTACCCAGGATTCGGAGATGTGTGCCTGTCGATCCGCAAGTGGTTCCGTATATCGATTCGCTTACCAGTGAAGGGCGTTCTGTCCTGATTCATACCGACTAAGCGGCGCATAACGCCCGCGGGCGACTCTGGCTATATGTCCGGTTGTGGGGCCTTTGTGTCCTCGTGTGTCACGCTCGCGGTGTGCCTGTGGCAACAATTCGAATTACCTGCGAACAGGATGTGTGGACACGGCAACGGTCGTCGGGAATTCGCCACCGCGGCGCGCCTTCGAATTGCGGCGCGAGGCCGCTTCCCGCCTGGGTCCCGGCGCGGCGCGGGCGGCGCGGGACGGGGCCGCACCGGTGGGCGCCGGCTCGCCCCGGGGCCCACCCCTGGCCGACGATGCGTCACCTGCCGCATACGAGTGGCCGGTTGGTGGCACGATGGTTCTGGCGGGGGTGTGCGGGGCTGCACCCCCGGGCCGGGAGAGTGACCGACCGTAGGGTGTGATCAGTTGTGGCCATTTCGCTGTCAGTGGTGCTGCTGTTGGCGATCATCCTCGTGGTGCTGATCCGAGGGGGATCCATCAAGGCGGGACCCGCCATCGTCGCGGTGCTCTTCGGCTTCTTCCTCGCGTCGACCGGTATGGCTCCGTCCATCAACCGGTTCCTCGACTCGATAGCGGAGACCATCAACTCGATCAGTTTCTGAACGGGGCGCGTCGAAAAGCGCCCGACGCCGGAGTACGGACACGCCCGGCGCGGCCCACGCCGGGCGCGCGCCACCGACCGCACGCGCCGGCCGCGGACATCTCCGCGCCCGAAACTCCCGCGCCCGGGAATCCGCGCCCTCGATACCGGATGCCACGGGCCGCGAGGGGAGCGCGCCGGACCGGAACAGCCCCCGGAAACGACGAGAGCCAGGCGGGGAATCCCCCCTCCGGCCTGGCTCTACGCCATAGGGAGCGGGCGACGGGAATCGAACCCGCGTAGCTAGTTTGGAAGATCGCGTACGAGGGTCCGGGCTGAGCTGGCGAGACGCTGACGTGCTGGTTCTCACACTGATCGCCGACGTTCCCCGTGGCTCCCCGCCGGTCGCCGCCCGATCGGGCACACAGCGGGCACGGCGGTCGACCGCCCTCGTGCCGTGATCGACGTCTCACGCTACTCGGGGACGCACATCATGCGATGGGCCGGCACGACGGGCTCGCCCGGGAGCGGATCGACTCCACGGACCCGTACGGCGACGATGTCGGTGACGATGGGGGATCGGGCCGGGAGCTTCGTCAAACGCCACCGGAAGGGCTCTGGGACGTCCTTGGCGGGCAACTCCACCGTAGCGAGGCTGACCCATCGGTCGTAGTTCGTGGGACATACCTCAAGGCGCGCCGCCATGAAACACCAGCCACGTCCGCGGCGACGGTGCCCTGCGACCGCAGCGGGGCAACTGCCACTGTCAGACCCAGGTGGCAGCATCACCGAGGTGAACGCCCTGAGGCGTCCTCAACTCACCTCCGTAGCCCACGAAGAGGAGCATTCCCCTTGCGACTGCATCGCGTAGCGCCCGGCATTGCCGCGGGCATCCTCGCCCCGGCCCTCCTGCTCGCCACGCCGTCCTTCGCCGCCACGGCGGCACCGACCGCGGTGACGGTGCCCGCGGTGTTCTCGTCCGCGGACGAGCCGGACGCCGACGACCTGAGGGTGGCCATAGTCCGGATCCTCGCCGATCCGGACAGCGGCCGGCGTGTGACACGAGAAGCCAACGCCCTCCTGGACGCCAACGACCCCGAGGCGATGCGCGCCTGGCTGGAGACCGGCTACCGGATCGCCCAGGCCGAGGACGACCGCGTCGCCATCACGCGCCTGCTCGCCGACCCCGACAGCGGCCGGCGCGTCATCGCCGAGGTCAACGCCCTCCTGGACGCCAACGACTCCGACGCGATCCGCGCCTGGCTGGAGACCGGCTACCGCATCGCCCAGGCCGAGGACGACCGCGTCGCCATCGCCCGCATCCTCGCCGACCCGTCCATCAGCCCGGCCCTGCGCGCGGCAGCCAACGCCGCCCTCGACGACAACACACCCGAAGCACTGCGCCACTTCCTGGAAGTCGGCAGGTACCAGGTCGCCTGACCGACACCGCGCCGCACCACAGCGCGTCGCCCGGGTGGCACCCCCTGCCGCACGCCCGGTCGCCGGAACGCCGAGAATCCGGGCGGGGCCGCCTGCACCTCTGTGTGCCGGCGGCCCCGCCCGGCAGGCCCTGTGCCGGCTCGGCGCCCTCCGCAGAGCTCTGTGGTCTCGCCGCCCGGTGCGGCAATGGGCCACTGACACCTCCGACAGCAGAAAGCACATTCTTCGATGACCACACAACTCCTCCGCACCGAGCGCAGCGGTCCGCAGACCGCTTCCGTCGTGACCGAACTGCCGTTCAAGCCTCAGCTCGTCAAAGCGGTGTTCAGGGACGTGACCTCGTTGCACGTCTCCCGGCCGGCCGCGTGGGCCGCCGCGTCGGTGACGCGGACCGTGCTGACGGAGATCATCGACGGCGCGAGAAGCGCGGCGGCCGAGAAGGCCAGGACGAGGCTGATTCCCAAGGACCTCATCTCGGCGATCGACCGGAACGTCGAGGTGGAGGTGGGATCGGCGTGGTACCTGCACAGCCCGACCTTCCACGGCCTGATGGGCGAGCTGCGCAACGCCGATGGTTCGCTCGTGTCTCTTCGTGAGCGCCGCGGGGCGCGTACACCGAGTGGTGTGGCTGGCGCCCACCGGTTCGAGTCCGGGGTGAGAAGGCTGCTGGGGAGCCGGGGGGTGAGGGCCGTCCCGGCGATGGTCCGCGACCTGGACGGAATCGCGAGCGTGTTCCTGACGGACCTGGCCCGGGACGCGGCCAAGGTCGTCCGCGAGGGCGGGGCCAAGCGGTTCGGGACGGTCAGTCTGGTGGTGCCGGGCGGGCCAGCCCCGGCCCCGCTGCTCAAGGACCCCCTCCTCGCCCTGTCCACCCGCCGCGGGGACGGGCGGACTGTTGGCGGGGACGACGTCCTGGCCGCCGTCACGATGCAGCTGTTCGGCGATCTCAGACAACGCGCCATCACCGAGGCAGCCGAGATGACACGGAACACGTCGGCCAACTGATCGGGCCCGCCCCTGCGCTCTGCCCACTGCGCACGGTTCCCACGTGTGCGCGGCTCCCGGAACCTGCCGCCCGCATTCGGCTCCGGTCGGCTCGCGAGAACGGGCTCGTCGCATGGGCGCGGACCGCCGGCCGCAGGCACCCCACGGGGAAGACCTCCCTCACTGATCGTTTCAGAATGAGTTGAGCTGCGGGTCTTGCGCTCAGTGATCTTGGTCGGCAGGGTGTTCGGAGTGCGTGCTGATCTTGTTCCTGACGACTTGTGGGAGCGGGTGCTCCGCTGGTACCGCCCGCTCCCGAGCGGCGCCGACGCCATCCGGGGCGGTTGCGTGTTCCCGACCGAACTGCACTCGCTGGCGTCCTGTACGCCCTGCGGACCGGTGTCGCCTGGCGTGACGTTCCTGCAGAGACTGTGGGCTGCTCCGGGGTGACGGCCTGGCGCCAGCTGCGGGACTGGACCGAGGCTGGCGTCTGGCCCTGCCTGCACGCCGCCCTGCTGAGCGAGCTGCGCCGCGCCGGCTTGCTGGACCTGGACGGTCGCGCTCCTCGATGCGAACTATGGGCGCGACGGTTGTTGAGGTCTGCCGGGCTGGTGAACCGGTCGCCAAGCGCTGGTGGCGGTCGGCTGCGGTCATGCTGGTTGCTGTACTTCGCTGCTGTACAGCAACCAGTTTGGAAGATCGCGTTTGTGAGTGCGGCCGACCTGCGACCGCGCCGCACGCGACCTGCCAGCACCCGAATGCATCAGCGGCGTTCGTCGGCCTGGGATGCCCGGTTGCGTAGGGTGACCGAAGAGCCGGGCAGGCGAGTGAACCGGCCCCGGCCCCGGACGCGAGAAGGGTCGTGCGGTGGGCGAGGCTGAGCACGGGGACGTTCCGAACGGCGGTAAGCCGGACGCGGCAGCGGGCCCGGCCAAGCAGTCGGGCGCCCGCAGGTGGCTGCACATTCTTGGCGCTGTCGTGGTGGCGATCGTGCTGCCGGTCGCGGTGGCCGGGATCGTTGCCGGGCAACTGGGTGCCCGGGCTGTGTTCCTCGGACTGCTCCTCGGCGTTGTCGGGGCGAAGCTGGGCGGAACCCGTCGCATGCTGTACCTCGCCCCCGCGGTGGGGGTCGCGGTCGGCCTGGGCGCGTTCACCGCCTACGGCTGGTGGTGGGTGGCGCTCCTCGCGGTGACCGGTGCCGTCGTGGGGGCGGGGATCGGCTTCGGCTGGTTCCCGCCGCTGCTGACGCTCGCCTTCGCTGCCACGTTCGCGGCACCGACGCCGTCCGGAACCGACGCGCTGATCTCCGGCATCATGGCCGCCCTCGGTGTGGGCTACGGCATCGTGATCGCCCACCGCTTCGGCATCGCCCCCGTCGTCGAAGGCGACCGCCTGCCCGCCGGGGTGGCCGCCGTGGTGGCGCTCGTGTTCGGCGTCGCCCTCGGTGCCGGGGCCGCACTCGGGGTCGCACTCGGGTGGACCGAGCCCTACTGGGTGCCGGAGCCGATCATCATCCTCGCGCTGTACATCGTCACAGGAAAACGCGACCGGATCCGGGGCAAGGCCATCGGCACCGCAGTCGGTATCGCCGCCGCCCTGCCCGTGGCGATCCTCGCCCCGTCCGTCTGGGTCACCTCGGCTATCGCCACCGCTGCGTTCATCGCCGCTCTCACCCAAGCCGCCACGTACTGGCTGATGTACGGCCTCTACACCTTCGCCCTCGTCCTCGCCCTCGCTTCCCCCGGCCAGGTCGCCGTTGAGGCCGAACACCGGGGCTTCGAAATCCTCGCCGGCGTCGCCATCCTCGTCATCGGCCTCGCCGTCGTCCACGCCATCGGCGACCGCCTCCTGCGGCAAAGCCCACAACCCGAACTCGCAACCGGCAATCACAGCATCTGACGGCCAGCCCCACCTCGCTCACCCCTGCGGACCCCAGTTCCCCGTGAGTTTCTGTCCGTTCTGGCACGAGAGTGGCACGGCTCGGAGACCGTCCAGCATCTCGCCTGCCGAGGGCTGACAACGGCGAGAGGTTGGCTCCGAGACTTTGGGCGGGAGCTGCCATGGGGCGAGTGATCATGGCCCCGTAAGCTCATCGCGAGTCGGGCAGTCTGTGGACCTGCCCGTTAAAGCACGACGTTGGGGCCATGATCTTCGAGGCTCGCCCCATGGTGGCTGCCTAAAGTCTCGGAGCCGACCGGCCCATCGGCGTGTTTACCGTTCTCGACTCCTGGCCCGCACTCGCTGCGGCCCAGGCCTTGGCCCCGGCGCCGAAGGCGCAGAGGGGCCAAGGCCTAAGGGCCAGCCCGCGCTCGCGCGGGCACTTGATATACCTCCGCCGGGAGATCGCAAAGTGGGCTGGGCTCACGCAGAAGGACGCTCGCGAACAGTCCCGCGTCTCCTTCGGCAAGGTCGCCGAGTACCAGAAGCGTGGCGCGGGCCACTTCCATGCGGTGATCCGTTTCGACGGGCCCGAGGGACCCGACACCCCGCCCCCGCACTGGGCCACGCTCGGCCTGCTCACCGACGCGATCGGTGCAGCGGCTGCCCGCGTCGCCGTCGACGTGCCGCCCGCGGGTGACGAGCCGGCAAGGACGCTGCGCTGGGGGACACAGCTCGACATCCAGCCGATCAGTGCCTTCGGCGACGGTGAAGAGATCACCGAGCAGGCCGTGGCCTCCTACGTCGCCAAGTACGCCACGAAAGCAGCCGAGAGCACGGGCGCCGTCGACCGCCGGATCGGCAACAAAGAAGCCCTGATCCTCCTCGACGTGCCCGACCACCCCCGCCGGCTCATCGAGGCCTGCCTCGACCTGCACCCGCTCTACCCAGACCGAAAGCTCCGCGACTGGGCCCACATGCTCGGCTTCCGCGGCCACTTCTCCACCAAGTCCCGCCGCTACTCGACCACTCTCGGTGCGCTCCGCCAGGTGAGAGCCGACTATCGCGCCGCACAGCAACGTGCCGCGCTCGGCCTGCCCGACCCCGACGACAACCCGGAGGCCACCACTCTCGTGCTCTCCCACTGGACCTACGCCGGCCACGGCTACACCCTCGGCGAATCCTGGCTCGCCGCCAACATCCGCCGGGACATCCAGCTCAACCGAGAAACCGCACGTGAAGCCCTCGCAGACCTGCACCAGGAAGGGGAGTTCGACCATGGATGAGCGATACCTCAGCGTTGATCAGGTGGCCGAGGTGCTGGGCACGACCGTGCGCTTCCCGCGGCGTCTGATCGAGGAGCGCCGCATCACCTACGTGAAGGTGGGCCGGCACGTCCGCATCCCCGAGAGCGCCGTACGCGAGTTCATCGCCGCCAACACGGTGGAGCCTCGGCGGCGTGGCTCTGCTCTCCGGGCGGTGGCTGCCTGATGGCGGGGAAACGGCAGTTCGGCCGCGTCCGTAAGCTCCCGTCCGGTCGCTACCAGGCTCGCTACCTGGGGCCTGACGGTCAGGATCGGCCGGCTCCGGAGACGTTCCGGACCAAGAGGGACGCGGATGCCTGGCTGGCTGACAAGCAGACCGAGATGCGCCGGGGTGACTGGCACGATCCGGAGGCCGGGAAGGTGCCGTTCGGCTCGTACGCCGCTGCCTGGATTCGGGAGCGTGAGCTGACCGCCACTACCCGGCAGCTCTACGGCTCGCTTCTGCGGCATCACCTGGAGCCGGGCTTCGGCGCCGTCACCGTGGCGGAGATCTCGCCGCCGCTCGTTCGGCGCTGGCGGGCCGACAAGCTTGCCGCGGGCACCGGTCCGACCACGGTCGCCAAGGCGTACGCCCTGCTGCGCGCGATGATGGGCACCGCTGTGGCCGATCAGATGATTCGGCGCAATCCGTGCACGATCAAGGGTGCGAGCACGGTGCACACGCCGGAGCGCCCGACCGCCACGGTGCGGGAGGTCTATGACCTGGCCGATGCCATCCAGCCGCGTTATCGGACGCTGGTGCTGATGGCCGGCTTCCTCGGTCTGCGATGGGGCGAGCTGGTCGGTCTGCACCGCCGGGACATCGACCTGGAGCACGGCTCGGTGCGGGTCCGTCGCGCCGTCGCCGAGTTGTTCAACGGGCGGCAGGAGATCAAGGCGCCGAAGAGTGCCGCGGGCAAGCGCACGGTGGCGATCCCGTCCGCGATCGTCGCCGACATCCGTGATCACTTGGAACGCTACGCGGAGCCGGGGGCCGACGGGCGCGTCTTCATCGGAGCCAAGGGGGCCACCCCGCGTCGCAACCATTTCAACCTGCTGTGGCGCCGGGCCTGCGCGGATGCCGGTATCAACGGCATGCACTTCCATGATCTTCGGCACACGGGCAACACCCTCGCCGCGTCCACGGGCGCGAGCACGCGGGAGCTGATGGCTCGCATGGGTCACAGCACCGCCCGCGCCGCGCTGATCTATCAGCACGCCAGTGCGGACCGTGATCGGCTGATCGCCGACGCGGTGAGCGGTCTGGTGAAAAAGGGGCGCAAACGGGGGGCGCGCCGAAGCAAGAAGAAAGACCTGAAGCCCAACGGGCACGCGGCGGGCACGGAGGACTGATCGGAGCCCCCGGACACGACAAAGGCCAGGCGGAGGATTCGTCCTCTGGCCTGGCCTTACGTCTTTTGGAGCGGGCGACGGGAATCGAACCCGCGTAGCTAGTTTGGAAGACTAGTGCTCTACCATTGAGCTACGCCCGCACAGTGCGCGCCGCAGGTCAGCGACCGCGGTACGGAATGCATCGTAGCGGGTCGACGGCCCGCAATGCACACCCCGTTCCCGTCCGCGTCGGAGCTCGCGAAATGCGGCAGCCGCACTGCCTGCGGGCATGTACCCTACGTGTCGCACCGACGGGGTGTGGCGCAGCTTGGTAGCGCGTCCGCTTTGGGAGCGGAAGGCCGTGGGTTCAAATCCCGCCACCCCGACCACCGGCAGGACCCGTGCAGGATCCGCCCGGACAAGATCACCTTTTGGGGCGTGTACTGCCTGCGGTTACTATGCAAGCTGCGTGCCCGTATGTCTGCAGTGTGTGCGTCTCTCAAGGGCCGCGGAATCCGCCCAGGGCTCTGCCTGGCCGGCAACAGCACGCAGCAGAACCCCCAAGAAGTCAGCCACAAGGAGACCGAACCGTGAAGAGCGCCGTGGAGACCCTGAACCCGACCCGGGTTCGGCTCACTGTCGAGGTGCCCTTCGAGGAGCTCAAGGACAGCCTCGACGCGGCGTACAAGAAGATCAACCAGCAGGTCACGGTGAAGGGGTTCCGGAAGGGCAAGATCCCGGCGCGCATCATCGACCAGCGGTTCGGTCGCGGCGCCGTGCTCGAAGAGGCCGTCAACGACGCGCTCCCGAAGTTCTACACCGAAGCGGTCAACGAGGCTGAGCTGAATGTCCTCGGCCAGCCCGAGGTCGACATCACCGAGCTGAAGGACGGCGAGACGCTGAACTTCACCGCCGAGGTCGACGTCCGCCCGACCATCGAGATCCCGGACTACTCCGGCATCGAGGTCGAGGTCGACGCCATCGAGGTCAGCGACGAGGACGTCGAGAAGGCCGTCTCCGAACTGCGCGAGCGCTTCGCCTCGACCTCCCCGGTCGAGCGCGCCGCCCAGGACGAGGACGTCGTCACCCTCGACCTCGAGGCCAAGGTCGACGGCGAGGTCCTGGAGGACGGTGTCGCCGACGGTGTCTCGTACACCATCGGCTCCGGCGAGCTGCTCGAGGGCATCGACGACGCCGTGAAGGGCCTGGAGGCCGGTGGCGAGGCCACCTTCACCTCCGAGCTCAAGGGCGGCTCCGCGGCCGGCAAGGAGGCCGAGGTCACCGTCAAGGTCACCCAGGTCGCCGCGCGTGAGCTGCCCGAGCTGGACGACGAGTTCGCGCAGCTCGCCTCCGAGTTCGACACCCTCGACGAGCTCAAGGCGGACAGCCGCAAGCGCCTCGAGAACATGAAGCAGTTCGACCAGGCCACGCAGGCCCAGGAGCGCGTCCTGGAGAAGCTGCTGGAGCTCGTCGAGGTGCCGGTCCCCGAGAAGCTGCTCGAGGACGAGATCAACACCCGTAAGCACAACCTCGAGCACCACCAGCTCGGCCAGATGGGCCTCGACCTCGCGAAGTACCTGGAGATCCAGGGCAAGACCGAGGAAGAGTTCGACGCCGAGACCAAGGAAGCCGCGGTCAAGGGCATCAAGACGCAGTTCGTCCTCGACGAGCTCGTCAACAAGGAGAAGCTGAACGTCAACCAGGAGGAGCTCACCGAGCACCTCATGCGTCGCGCGGCCTCCTCCGGCATGTCCCCCGACCAGTTCGCCCAGGCCGTCGTCGAGGGCGGCCAGGTCCCGATGCTCGTCGGCGAGGTCGCCCGCGGCAAGGCCCTCGCGGTCGTCGTCGAGGCCTCCACGGTCAAGGACACCAACGGCGAGATCGTCGACCTGGACGACGAGGAGGACGAGACGGCCGAGACCGTCGAGGCCACCGAGTCCACCGAGGCCGAGGCCGAGGACAAGCCCGAGGCCTGATCGCCTCGCTCGTAAGCGTTGACGGGCCCCCGGGGACTTCGTGTCCCCGGGGGCCCGTCGGCGTCCCAGGGCCCCGGGAACTCCTCCCCACGGGTCCCCGTCGGCGTGCCCGGAGGTGCCGGGGCCTCTTTCCGCGGGTCCCCGTCGAGGTACCCAGGGGCGCGGGGAACCGCGTGGGCCCCACCACCCCACAGCCGCGTCCCGGCCCCCGGGGACCCCGGCGGGTGCGGCCTTTCGGGGGTGCCCGCTACGGCCCCGAGCCGGTGGCGGGAGGGCGCCCGGGACCCCGGTCGGGCCGGCGCGGCGCATGCGCTCACAGCGAACAGTTCCCTCTGCGGGATTCCCCGGAGGGACCCGCGCGTTAGGGTCCATGAATACGAGGGCAGGGGAGTCTCCGGACGCCGTCGGGAGGCGGCGCGGAACCCGGGGTCCCAGGCCCCTGCAGAAGACGTGAGACGGCCCGGCGCCGTCGCAAGACGAGCAGGTGGATACGTGACGAATCTGATGCCCACAGCTGCCGGCGAACCCTTCGGTGGTGGCCTCGGCGACCAGGTCTACAACCGACTGCTCGGCGAGCGGATCATCTTCCTCGGCCAGGCGGTCGACGATGACATCGCCAACAAGATCACGGCGCAGCTGCTGCTCCTTGCCGCCGACCCGGACAAGGACATCTACCTCTACATCAACAGCCCCGGCGGATCGATCACGGCCGGCATGGCGATCTACGACACCATGCAGTTCATCAAGAACGACGTGGTGACGATCGCCATGGGCATGGCGGCCTCGATGGGGCAGTTCCTGCTCAGCGCGGGCACCCCCGGCAAGCGCTTCGCCCTGCCGAACGCCGAGATCCTGATCCACCAGCCCTCCGCGGGTCTCGCGGGCTCCGCGTCGGACATCAAGATCCACGCCGAGCGGCTGCTGCACACCAAGAAGCGGATGGCGGAACTGACCGCGTTCCACACCGGTCAGACCGTCGAGCAGGTCACGCGTGACTCGGACCGCGACCGCTGGTTCGACCCGATCGAGGCCAAGGAGTACGGCCTCATCGACGACATCGTGCCCACCGCTGCCGGTATGCCGGGCGGTGGCGGCACCGGGGCGTCGTAAGCCCCTCCAGCGCCCCCGAGAGCGACGCGGGGCCCCTTTCCGCCCCCAGGTGACACCGGGCCCCCAGCGTGCCCTCAGCCGACCGCTCAGCCCTTTCAGGCTTTTCAGGAGACACAGTGAACGACTTCCCCGGCAGCGGCCTCTTCGCCCGCACGCAGGCCGAGTACACCGGTCCTCGCGCGGAGTCCCGCTACGTCATCCCGCGCTTCGTCGAGCGCACCTCGCAGGGCGTGCGTGAGTACGACCCGTACGCGAAGCTGTTCGAGGAGCGCGTGATCTTCCTCGGCGTGCAGATCGACGACGCCTCCGCCAACGACGTCATGGCGCAGCTGCTGTGCCTGGAGTCGATGGACCCCGACCGTGACATCTCGGTCTACATCAACAGCCCCGGTGGCTCGTTCACGGCCCTCACGGCCATTTACGACACCATGCAGTTCGTGAAGCCGGACGTCCAGACGGTCTGCATGGGCCAGGCCGCCTCGGCCGCCGCGATCCTGCTGGCCGCCGGTACGCCGGGCAAGCGCATGGCGCTTCCGAACGCCCGTGTGCTGATCCACCAGCCCTACAGCGAGACCGGCCGCGGGCAGGTCTCGGACCTCGAGATCGCCGCGAACGAGATCCTCCGGATGCGTGGTCAGCTCGAAGACATGCTGGCCAAGCACTCGACGACCCCGATCGAGAAGATCCGTGAGGACATCGAGCGCGACAAGATCCTCACGGCCGAGGACGCACTGGCCTACGGCCTGATCGACCAGATCATCTCCACCCGGAAGATGAACAACTCCGCGGTCGTGTGACGTATCGCTGTATCGTCTGCCGCTCCTTGGCGCGGTTCACGACAAAGTGAACCGCGCCAAGGGGGGCCCGAACGAGGGGCTCGGCAAGGTACCGTCGGACATAAGGCAGCACCAGGAGCCGCTGGATCCAGGCGGCTCCCAGGCGAAGGGGAAGCACACCGTGGCACGCATCGGTGACGGCGGCGATCTGCTCAAGTGCTCGTTCTGCGGCAAGAGCCAGAAGCAGGTCAAGAAGCTCATCGCAGGCCCCGGTGTGTACATCTGCGACGAGTGCATCGATCTCTGCAACGAGATCATCGAGGAAGAACTCGCGGAGACGAGCGAGGTGCGCTGGGAGGAACTCCCCAAGCCCCGCGAGATCTACGAGTTCCTCGAGGGGTATGTGGTCGGGCAGGAGTCGGCCAAGAAGGCCCTCTCCGTAGCGGTGTACAACCACTACAAGCGCGTCCAGGCCGGCGAGAACAGCACGGGCCAGAACCGCGAGGACGCCATCGAGTTGGCGAAGTCCAACATCCTCCTGCTGGGCCCCACGGGCTCCGGCAAGACACTCCTCGCCCAGACCCTCGCGCGCATGCTGAACGTTCCGTTCGCCATCGCCGACGCGACGGCGCTGACGGAGGCGGGATACGTCGGCGAGGACGTCGAGAACATCCTGCTGAAGCTGATCCAGGCCGCCGACTACGACGTCAAGAAGGCCGAGACCGGGATCATCTACATCGACGAGATCGACAAGGTCGCCCGTAAGAGCGAAAACCCGTCGATCACGCGCGATGTGTCGGGTGAGGGTGTGCAGCAGGCCCTGCTCAAGATCCTCGAGGGCACCACGGCCTCGGTGCCGCCGCAGGGCGGACGCAAGCACCCGCACCAGGAGTTCATCCAGATCGACACGACGAACGTCCTGTTCATCGTGGGCGGTGCCTTCGCGGGCCTGGAGAAGCTCATCGAGTCCCGGGCCGGCGCGAAGGGCATCGGCTTCGGCGCGACGATCCGCTCGAAGCGCGAGCTGGAGTCCAAGGACCAGTTCGAGGCCGTCATGCCGGAGGACCTGGTCAAGTTCGGCATGATCCCCGAGTTCATCGGCCGTCTCCCGGTCATCACCTCGGTCCACAACCTGGACCGCGAGGCCCTCCTCCAGATCCTGGTCGAGCCGCGCAACGCCCTGGTGAAGCAGTACCAGCGCCTCTTCGAACTCGACGGCGTGGAGCTGGACTTCGAGCGTGAGGCCCTGGAGGCCATCGCCGACCAGGCCATCCTGCGCCAGACCGGCGCCCGAGGCCTGCGCGCCATCATGGAGGAAGTCCTCCAGGCGGTGATGTACGAGGTCCCGTCCCGCAAGGACGTGGCCCGCGTCGTCATCACCGCCGACGTGGTCCTGCGCAACGTCAACCCGACCCTGATCCCGAGGGACGCCCGCCGGGGTGGTCCCGGGGAGCAGAAGACGGCGTAGTCACAAGCGTTCTCCGGGGGGCGTCGGCGATCTGCCGACGCCCCCCGATGCGTTTGATCAGGTCGGGACTGTGCCGTTCACGCGGTTCGCATCCCTTGCTCGGAAATGTCGCACGCCGTACGGAACCGACCCCGCCGGACGATCATCTTGTCTACGGCGAGGTCGACCACCTCGTGGCATGAAGACGAAACGGGAGATGCGCGAATGAAGCTGAGGCGTGCTGTGACAGCCCTCTGCCTGGTGGGTGCGGCCGGTGTCGTTCCGCTGGTGACCGCGACGGCCGCACAGGCCAACGCGTCCACTTGCGTCAACTACATAGGCAATCACCACTATCTGGTGGGGCCGAAGGTGAAGGCGGCCTGCAGCCACAAGGCGTTGGACTTCGAGGTCACAAAGGTTGCCAACCCGAACTGTGTCAACGGGCTGGAGCAGATCCACGTCAAGCCCGAGGACGCCGTGGCTGCCTGCGTCCGGGCCTGACGGACTCGGAGCGCACAAGGGAGAGGCGCCCGGCGGGAATGCCGGGCGCCTCGTCGTCTTCTGTCGGGCGGACGGTCACGCCGGGACGCGGATGTCCTTGCGCAGTGCCGCCGTGACCTTGGCCGACTCGTCCAGGCTGACGCCCTGGCCGCCCTTGGCCGCCGCACCGAAGCCGAGCGTGCTGTAGTCGGCCCACATGCATATGTACTGGGTGTCCGTCTTGCCCGTCGCCGAGTTGGGCGTCTTCGCCTGCTGGCACTTCATGATGGCGCCGTCCAGGCCGGGCGGGTTCACGGACTTGGCGTCGCCGATGAACTCGATCTTGGAGCCGGAGCCGGAGTCCTTGGCGGAGTCCTTCTTGATGTTGGCGAGCGAGGCGTCGATCGCTGCCTCGGGGTCCTTCACCTTGCCGTAGAGGCCGGAGAAGGTGATGGCCTTGGACCCGGCAATGGCCGTGGGGTCCTTCAGGGTGTCCGGGTTGTTCAGGTCGACCGTGGAGTAGATGCCCCCCACCGACTTGGCGTTGGTGATGCCGCTGGCGGCCAGGTCCTTCGCGTCGCCGGAGGACGGGTCCTGCGGACCCTGGTCCTTGCCCATCCGCTTGTACTGGCCGTCGATCACCGTCGCCGGCGTCGTCAGCTTGTGGGGGCCGTCGTCGGCCACGTCGGAGCTGCTGCTGCCCCCGAGCACGAGGTACGCGCCCACCGCGATGGCCGCCACCACGGCCACGCCGCCGATGATCAGTGCCGTCTTCTTCTTGCCGCCGGACGGCTCGGGCGGCATCGGGACCGTGCCGTAGGGAGGCTGCTGCCCGTAGGCGGGCGGCTGGCCGTACGGGGGAGTCTGCGGCGGGACACCGGGAGCCTGCGGCGGGTAGCCGTAGCCGGGCTGCGCCGGGGGAGCCTGCTGGGGGTAGCCGTAACCGGGCTGGGAAGCCGGCGGCTGCTGGCCGTAAGGGCCCGGCTGGCCGCCCGGCTGACCGTAGGGTCCGGGCTGCTGGGGCTGCCCGCCGTACGGGCCCGGCTGGTTGTAGCTCATTCCTGGGTTCCCCTTTAGATGCCTTATGTGTTCCTGACATCCTGACGCACAGGTCAAGCCCCCAGGTCCGCAGGGGGTGCACCGTTACGAAGTAATCCCGTTTCGGGACACGGGCGTGACGCCCCTAAACTGATCCCGTGACCGAGAACGCTCAGCAGCAGCCATCAGAGCCCAACACCGAACTGCCGACCCAGTACGCGCCGGCCGATGTAGAGCGGCCGCTGTACGAGCGCTGGGTGGAGCGCGGCTACTTCGAGGCGGACGCGAAGAGTGACAAGCCTCCGTTCACGGTGGTCATTCCGCCGCCGAACGTCACGGGCAGCCTGCACCTCGGACACGCCTTCGAGCACACCCTCATCGACGCCCTCACCCGCCGCAAGCGCATGCAGGGCTTCGAGACGCTGTGGCAGCCCGGCATGGACCACGCCGGCATCGCCACGCAGAACGTCGTCGAGCGCGAGCTGGGCAAGGAGGGCAAGTCCCGGCACGACCTCGGCCGGGAGGCGTTCGTCGAGCGCGTCTGGCAGTGGAAGGCCGAGTCCGGCGGGCAGATCTCCGGGCAGATGCGCCGCCTCGGCGACGGTGTCGCCTGGTCGCGTGAGCGCTTCACGATGGACGAGGGGCTGTCCCAGTCCGTCCAGACCATCTTCAAGAAGCTCTACGACGACGAGCTGATCTACCGCGCCGAGCGCATCATCAACTGGTGCCCGCGCTGTCTCACGGCCATCTCCGACATCGAGGTCGAGTACCAGGACGACGAGGGCGAGCTCGTCTCCATGAAGTACGGGGAGGGGGACGACTCCATCGTCGTCGCCACCACCCGTGCCGAGACGATGCTCGGTGACACCGCCGTCGCCGTCCACCCGGGCGACGAGCGGTACAAGCACCTGGTCGGCAAGCTCATCAGGCTGCCGCTGACCGACCGTTCCATCCCGGTCGTCGCCGACGAGCACGTCGACCCGGAGTTCGGCACCGGCGCCGTCAAGGTGACGCCCGCTCATGACCCGAACGACTTCGAGATCGGGCAGCGCCACAACCTGCCCAACATCGCCGTCATGGACGAGCACGCGATCATCACCGTCCCCGGCCCCTTCCAGGGCCTGGACCGTCTCGAGGCCCGCTCCGCCATCGTCGCCGCCCTGCGCGCCGAGGGCCGGATCGTCGCCGAGAAGCGGCCCTACAGCCACTCCGTCGGCCACTGCTCGCGCTGCAAGACCACGATCGAGCCGCGGCTGTCCATGCAGTGGTGGGTCAAGGTCGGCCCGCTCGCGAAGGCCGCGGGCGACGCCGTCCGCGACGGCCGCGTCAAGATCCACCCGCAGGAGATGGAGAAGCGGTACTTCGACTGGGTCGACAACCTCCACGACTGGTGCATCTCGCGGCAGTTGTGGTGGGGCCACCGGATCCCCGTCTGGTACGGGCCGAACGGCGAGATCGTCTGCGTCGGTCCCGACGACGAGGCCCCGACGGGCGAGGGCTGGCACCAGGACACCGACGTCCTCGACACCTGGTTCTCCTCCGGCCTGTGGCCGTTCTCCACGCTCGGCTGGCCCGAACAGACCGAGAGCCTCGCGAAGTTCTACCCGAACTCCGTCCTGGTCACCGGCTACGACATCCTCTTCTTCTGGGTCGCCCGGATGATGATGTTCGGCCTGTACGCGATGGACGGCACCCCGCCGTTCCACACCATCGCCCTGCACGGCATGGTCCGCGACCAGTTCGGCAAGAAGATGTCCAAGTCCTTCGGGAACGCGGTCAATCCGCTGGACTGGATGGACAAGTACGGCAGTGACGCACTGCGGTTCACGCTCGCGCGCGGCGCCAACCCCGGTGTCGACGTGCCGATCGGCGAGGACTGGGTCCAGGGCTCGCGCAACTTCGCCAACAAGATCTGGAACGCCACCCGCTTCGCGCTGATGAACGGCGCGACGGTCGAGGGCGACCTCCCGCCCGTCGAGGAGCTGTCGGCCACCGACCGCTGGATCCTGTCCCGGCTGAACGCCACGGTCGCCGAAGTCGACGCCCTGTACGACGACTTCCAGTTCGCCAAGCTGTCGGACGCGCTGTTCCACTTCGCGTGGGACGAGGTCTTCGACTGGTACGTCGAGCTGTCCAAGACGACGTTCATGGCGGGCGGTGAGCCCGCGAAGGTCTCCGGCCGGGTCCTCGGCGAGGTCCTGGACGTGACCCTGCGCCTCCTCCACCCGATCGTCCCGTTCGTGACGGAGACCCTCTGGACCACCCTCACGGGCGGCGAGTCGGTCGTCATCGCGGAGTGGCCGAAGGACAGTGGCTTCCGGGACGAGGCCGCCGAGCGGGAGATCGAGAAGCTCCAGCAGGTCATCACGGAGGTCCGCCGCTTCCGTGCCGACCAGGGCCTCCAGCCGGGCCAGCGGGTCCCTGCCCGGCTGAGCCTCGACGGGACCGCGCTGGCCCCGCACGAGGCGGCCATCCGCCAGCTCCTGCGCCTCCAGCCGGAGGGCGAGAGCTTCTCGGCCACGGCGACCCTGCCGGTGGCGGGCGCCACGGTCGGGCTCGACCTGTCGGGCACGATCGACGTCGCCGCGGAGCGCAAGCGTCTGGCCAAGGACCTCGCCGCCGCCGAGAAGGAGAAGGCCCAGGCCAACGCCAAGCTCGGCAACGAGGCGTTCCTCGCCAAGGCCCCGGACAACGTCGTGGACAAGATCCGCGGACGGCTCGCCAAGGCGGACGAGGACATCGCCCGTATCCAGGCGCAGCTGGAGCGCCTGCCCGAGGCGTAGCCGTTCACCCCTGCGCAAACGAAGGCCCCCGGAACCGTCCAGTTCCGGGGGCCTTCCGCCGTGACGGCCAGGCCTTCTTCGCCCCTCCGCCCCTACCCGTCCCGTACCCGGGGGCGCTGCCCCCGGACCCCCGCTCCTCAATCGCCGGAGGGGCTGAACCTTTCCCGGACGGCGCTGGAAAGTTCCAGCCCGTCCGGCGCTTGAGGACGAGGCCGTAGGCCGGAGCGGGGGCTGGGGGCGGCAGCCTCCGGGTACGGGACGGGTAGGGGCGGAGGGGGCGAAAAACCCCACACGGCCCCACACATACCCACACCCCGCCGCCTCCGTAGACTGGCCCCGTGAGCGACCTCCCCCCGCACGACAGCAGCGCGTCCGACGACTCGGAGCGTGATCCGCTCGGTCTCTTCGAGGAGATCGTCGAGGCCGAGACCGGCCGCGACCCCGACCTCGCGGTGATCGAGGCCGGCAGCCGTACTCTGCGCACCCAGGGCGGTGACGGTCCGCAGGCCGATGTGCCCGGGCGTCCTTCCGACCCCGAGGTCGACAAGGCGCTGCGCGAGGTGGAGGCCGAGCTCGCCACCCGCTGGGGCGAGACCAAGCTGGAGCCCTCCGTCAGCAGGATCGCGGCGCTGATGGACATCCTCGGCGAGCCGCAGCGCGCGTACCCCTCGATCCACATCACGGGCACCAACGGCAAGACCTCCACCGCCCGCATGATCGAGGCGCTGCTCGGCGCCTTCGACCTGCGCACCGGCCGCTACACCAGCCCCCACGTGCAGTCGATCACCGAGCGGATCAGCCTGGACGGGGCGCCGATGCCCGCCGAGCGGTTCGTCGAGACGTACAGCGACATCAAGCCCTACGTCGAGATGGTCGACGGGCAGCAGGAGTACCGGCTGTCGTTCTTCGAGGTGCTGACCGGCATGGCGTACGCCGCCTTCGCCGACGCGCCCGTGGACGTCGCCGTCGTCGAGGTCGGCATGGGCGGCAGCTGGGACGCCACGAACGTCATCGACGGGGACGTCGCCGTGGTGACCCCCATCGACCTCGACCACACCGACCGGCTCGGTGAGACCCCCGGCGAGATCGCCACCGAGAAGGCGGGCATCGTCAAGCAGGACGCCACCGTCATCCTGGCGCAGCAGCCGGTCGACGCGGCCCAGGTGCTGCTGAAGAAGGCTGTCGAGGTCAACGCGACGGTGGCCCGCGAGGGTCTCGAATTCGGTGTCGTGGGGCGGCAGATCGCGGTCGGCGGACAGCTGCTCACGCTGCGCGGCCTGGGCGGCGAGTACGAAGAGGTCTTCCTGCCGCTGCACGGCGCCTACCAGGCGCACAACGCGGCCGTGGCGCTCGCCGCGGTCGAGGCGTTCTTCGGCGTCGGCTCGGCGCACGCCCAGCGGCTCGACATCGACACCGTGCGCAAGGCGTTCGCCTCGGTCACCTCGCCGGGCCGCCTGGAGATCGTGCGCCGCTCGCCCACCGTGGTGCTCGACGCCGCGCACAACCCCGCGGGTGCCCGCGCCACCGCCGAGGCGGTGAGCGAGGTCTTCGACTTCAGCCGGCTGATCGGCGTCGTCGGCGCGAGCGGCGACAAGAACGTACGGGGGCTGCTCGAAGCCTTCGAGCCGATCTTCGCCGAGGTCGTCGTCACCCAGAACTCCAGCCATCGCGCGATGGACGCGGACGAACTGGCCGGGATCGCCGTCGAGGTCTTCGGCGAGGACCGGGTGCAGGTCGAACCGCGGCTCGACGACGCCCTGGAGGCCGCGATCACGCTCGCCGAGGAAGAGGGCGAGTTCGCGGGCGGGGGCGTCCTGGTCACCGGATCCGTCATCACGGTCGGCGAGGTCCGACTGCTCCTGGGGAGGGGCTGACTCTCGTGCGTACGCTCTGTGCTTCCACGCTGATCGGCGAGTTCTTCGTCATCGGCTTCGCCGGCCTCGTCGCCATGAAGGAACCCGATCTGTCCACGGCCACGGTCTGGACGGTCTGCGGGGTCCTGATGGCGCTGAGCGTGCTGCTGTGCGGCATGATCACGCGGCCCGGCGGTGTCCAGCTCGGCTGGGCGCTCCAGATCCTGCTGATCGCGGGCGGGTTCGTCGTGCCCTCGATGTTCATCCTCGGCGCGGCCTTCGCCGCCCTGTGGTGGGCCTCGGTCCACTACGGCCGGAAGATCGACGAGGCCAAGGCCAGGTTCGCCGCGCAGGCACAGAGCCCGGCGCAGGGTGAGCCGGGCGGCAACCCGGCGTAGCCGGGCGGGTGCCGGTGGCGAGCCGTCCCCGCCCCTCCGTCGCCGCCCCGCGGTCACCGCCTCTCCGTCGCCCCGCCGTCACCGGCCTGTACGGGCGCGCGCTCGTACAGGTGGCGTACGTACGTAGCCCGCGCCGCCCCCGTGAGGGGCGTGGTACCGGCCGTGGGGCGCGCAGGCGCGTGGCACCGGCGGACGGAGGCGTGGGCCCGTAGCACCTGACACTGTGTGACAGCCACCAGGACACGCCCTGTAGCCTCGGTCATCCGCACCCGTGTGACCCGAAGGAGCTTTCCCGTGAGCCAGCGCACCCTCGTCCTCCTCAAGCCCGACGCCGTCCGTCGCGGCCTGACCGGCGAGATCATCAGCCGTATCGAGCGCAAGGCCGGCTGGCAGATCACCGCGCTGGAGCTGCGGACCCTGGACCAGGACACGCTGGAGCAGCACTACGGCGAGCACAAGGGCAAGCCCTTCTACGAGCCGCTGGTGGCGTTCATGGCCTCCGGCCCGGTCGTGGCCCTGATCGTCGAGGGCGAGCGGGTCATCGAGGGCGTGCGCGCCCTGGCCGGCCCGACCGACCCGATCGCCGCCGCTCCCGGTTCCATCCGCGGCGACTTCGGCGTGATCGTCCGCGAGAACCTGATCCACGCCTCGGACTCCGAGGAGTCCGCCGAGCGCGAGGTGAAGATCTTCTTCCCCGGCCGCGCCTGAGCGTACGGACGACGGCTCCGCGGGGCGTCCGTGTGCACGGACGGTCACGGTCTCGCGTACGGACGGCCTCGCGGAGATCACGGACGGCCTCGCCGAGGTCGTCCGGGCGATCTCCGGAGCACGCCGGACAGTGCATTTTTCAAAGATTTTTCTGAGACTGCGTCAGTGCGACTACGGCAGTCTGACCTGGGACGGCCGTGAAAAATCCGGCCGTCCTGTGGCATATGCGCGCTGATCGAGGGAACGTGTGACCCCGATGGCCCGTCTCCACAAGCGAGTCGCTCCGCCATCTGCAGACAATGGCCAAGACCCTCGCGCAGTGTTCGTGCAGGCGCGTCTACGATGGAAGCGTTCACGTCGCTGCACCAACCTCGCGCCGTCCCTAAAAAGCCGTCAAAGCTCCGTTTGGGAAGGCCAGACGAATCCTGATGGGGAACTCAATGTCGTTCATCGGCCGTGACATGGCTGTCGACCTCGGGACCGCCAACACGCTGGTGTACGTCAGGGGTCGAGGGATCGTACTCAACGAGCCGTCCGTCGTCGCGATCAACACCAACACCGGCGGGATCCTCGCGGTGGGCGCGGAAGCCAAGAAGATGATCGGGCGGACCCCGGGCAACATCGTTGCCGTGCGACCGCTGAAGGACGGCGTCATCGCCGACTTCGAGATCACCGAGCGCATGCTCCGCTACTTCATCCTGAAGATCCACAAGCGGCGCTATCTCGCCCGCCCCCGTGTCGTCGTCTGTGTGCCCTCCGGCATCACGGGCGTCGAGCGCCGTGCCGTCATCGAGGCGTCGTCCCAGGCCGGCGCCCGCCAGGTGCACATCATCGAGGAGCCCATGGCCGCGGCCATCGGCGCAGGCCTGCCGGTCCACGAGGCCACGGGCAACATGGTGGTGGACATCGGCGGCGGCACCACGGAGGTCGCGGTCATCTCGCTCGGCGGCATCGTCACCGCCCAGTCCATCCGCGTCGCGGGCGACGAGCTGGACAACGCGATCATCCAGTACATCAAGAAGGAGTACAGCCTCCTTCTCGGCGAGCGGACGGCCGAGCAGATCAAGCTCACGATCGGTTCGGCGTACGACCTCGACACCGAGGAGCACACCGAGATCCGCGGCCGGGACCTGGTCTCCGGACTGCCCAAGACGGTCGTCATCTCGGCGTCGGAGGTCCGCAAGGCGATCGAGGAGCCGGTCAACGCGATCGTCGACGCCGTGAAGACGACGCTCGACAAGTGCCCGCCCGAGCTCTCCGGCGACGTGATGGACCGTGGCATCGTCCTGACCGGTGGCGGAGCCCTGCTGCGCGGCCTGGACGAGCGGCTGCGCCGTGAGACCGGCATGCCGATCCACATCGCGGAGGACCCGCTCGACAGCGTGGCGCTCGGCTCCGGCAAGTGTGTCGAGGAGTTCGAGGCGCTCCAGCAGGTCCTGGACGCCCAGCCCCGCAGATGAGGTAACACTTCGATTCCGCCGTACGAGATCAGCCCTTCTCGTGCGGCGGATCGTTGGTATGGAGGCATAAACTCCTGCGACATAGAGTCATAACCTCCCCCATAACAGCCACCCCGTCACACCCCCCACCCCAGCCTCATCGCACCCGTGGGCATCCTTCTCGCCCAGGGCGCGCCCCTGTTGACCCAATACGACGAGGAAGGCACGGCCGCCGCACGTGAGGGACACACGAGAGAGCCGGCTGCTCCTGGTGCTGCTGATCGCCATCGCGTTCGCACTGATCACGGTGGACATCCGCGGCGGGCAGGACTCACCGGTCGACGGTGCCCGCCAGGCCGCCGCGACGGTCTTCGGCCCGATCGAGAACGGGGTGGCGTCCGCGGTCGACCCCGTCGGCAACGCGATCTCCGCGGTCCGCGACTCGGGCGAACGGCACGATCGCGTCGCCCAACTGGAGCACGACAACGCGGCGTTGAAGGCGAAGCTCGGCAGCGACGCCCGCAACCGCAGCCGCCTCAAGCAGCTCGACAAGATGATCAAGGTGGCGGGCGAGGGCCAGTACGGCATCAAGGGCGCCGAAGTGATCGCCATAGGGGCGGCCCAGGGCTTCTCCTGGACCGTCACCATCGACGTCGGCGCCAACGACGGCATCCAGCGCGACATGACCGTCCTGAACGGCGACGGACTGGTCGGCCGGGTCACCACCGTCGGCCCCGACACCGCGACCGTGCTCCTCGCCAACGACCCCGACTTCACCGTCGGCACCCGCATGGAGTCGTCCGACGAACTCGGCTTCGCCTCGGGGCAGGGCGACCGCCCGCTGCGCGTCGAACTCCTCAACGCCAAGGCGAAGATCAGGAAGGGCGACCGGCTGGTCACCTTCGGCTCGCAGTCCGACAAGCCGTTCGTGCCCGGCGTCCCGGTCGGCGTCGTCTCCCGGGTCGACCCCTCCGGCGGCGACCTGACCCGCACGATCTACGTGACGCCGTTCGTCTCGTTCACCAAGCTCGACATCGTCGGCGTCGTCGTCGCGGCCCCCAAGAGCGACCCGCGCGACACCGTGCTGCCACCCAAACCCAAACCGACGCCCACGCCGACGGTGACCGTGACGGTCACCCCCTCGGCGAGCGCCACCGCCCTCGGCCAGCAGCAGTAGCAGGAGGAGCCGAATCCCATGCGTTTCAACCGGATGCTGCTCTCCGTCACCCTGGTGGTCGTCGCCCTGGTGATCCAGGTGAGCGTCCTCGCCCGACTCCATCTCCCGGGCGCCGTCCCCGACCTGGTGCTGCTGACCGTGCTCGCCCTCGCCCTGGTCTACGGCCATGTCGGCGGCGCGCTCATCGGCTTCGGCGCGGGTCTGCTCTCCGACCTCGCCCCGCCCGCCGACCACGCCGCCGGACGCTACGCCCTCGTGCTCTGCGTCGTCGGCTATCTCGCCGGCCTCGCCAAGCCCGAGAACGGCAGGCTCAAGTCGGCCACCGGACCCATGATCGTGGTCGTCGCCGCCGCGATCGGCTCCACCGTGCTCTACGCGGGCGTCGGCGCGCTCGTCGGCGACACCGCCGCCCGTCACGTCGGACTCAGCAGCCTGCTCGCCACGGCCGCCCTCTACGACCTGCTGCTCGCGCCCTTCGTCGTGCCGGTACTGATGGCGCTGGCCCGGCGGGCCGAGAACGATCCGCTCGCCGACGGCGGTTCGGCCTCCAAGACGGCCGACGTCTCCTCGGGCTGGCTGTCCTCCGGCACCGGCCTGCGCATCGGCAGCCAGCGCAGCGGACTGCGCGTGAAGGCGGCCAAGGCACGGGTCGCCCGCGCCGGACGCATCAAGGGGGTCAAGCGACTGTGACGCGCCCCGCCCGGCGAAGAGCCCAAGCGCCCCGGACGGCACGTGACGTGACCGGCCGCCAGGTCACCGCGCACAGGTTCGCCGTGTACTCGTATGACTCGCATGACTCGTACACGCACTGAGAGGGGGAGGCAGCAGCAGTGACCAACGCCCACCCGTCGCCCACCACCACCCTTCCAGCGGATGGGCCGCGCCCATGACCAACATTCCCGAGACCGGCCGGACCCCACGGGTCCAGATCCGGCTCGTCGTCATCCAGATCCTCGTACTCTCCCTCCTCGGCACCCTCGGCGGACGCCTCTGGTTCCTCCAGATCCGCAACGGCGACGAATACGCCAAGGAAGCCTCCGGCAACCACGTCCAGCAGGTCGTCCAGCCCGCCGTACGCGGCTCGATCCTCGACGCCCGGGGCGTCCCGATCGCCGACAACGAGACCCGGCTCGTGGTCTCCGCCTCGCGCACCGACCTGATGAAGATGGCGGACGACGGCAAGGCCGTCCTCACCAAGCTCGCCGGCGTCCTCGGCCTCAAGCCCCAGGACGTCATCCAGAAGGTCCGCCTCTGCGACGCCAAGACGCCGCAGCCGTGCTGGAACGGCTCGCCCTACCAGCCGATCCCCATCACCGACAAGGCCACCGCGCGCCAGGCCCTCCAGATCCGCGAGCGCTCCGAGGACTTCCCCGGCATCACCGCCGAGCCGGAGGCCGTGCGCCGTTACGCCGCCCCCGGCAAGGCCAACACCGCGCAGGTGCTCGGCTACCTCTCGCCCGTCACCGACGACGAGATCACCAAGGCCAAGGACACCGACTCGCCCTACCTCCGCTCCGACCAGGTCGGCCGCTCCGGCCTGGAGCGCGAGTACGACAAGGCCCTGCGCGGCAAGGCCGGCGTCACCCGCTACGAGGTCGACAACCTCGGCCGGGTCATCGGCAAGGCCAAGGCCGACAAGGCCGAACCCGGCGCCAACCTCGTCACCAGCATCGACGCCCGCGTCCAGCGGGTCGCCGAGTACGAGCTGAACTACGCGATGAAGGTCGCCCGGACCCAGTTCGACAAGATCACCGGCGAGAACTACAAGGCCGACTCCGGTGCGGTCGTGGTCATGGAGGCCAAGACCGGCCGCGTCGTCGCCATGGCCTCCCAGCCGACGTACGACCCGAACGCCTGGGTCGGCGGCATCTCCGGCAAGGACTACACGGCGCTCACCGGCAAGAAGTCCAACTACCCGCTGCTGAACCGCGCCATACAGGGTCAGTCGGCGCCCGGATCGACGTTCAAGGTGGTCTCCACCGCCGCCGCGGTCCAGGCTGGATACGCCTTCGACGGGCACTACCCGTGCACCAGCTCGTACTCCGTCGGCAGCCAGGTCTTCAAGAACTTCGAGGGGGAGAGCTTCGGCCCGATCTCGCTCGGCCGCGCGCTGGAGGTCTCCTGCGACACCGTCTTCTACGGACTCGCCGACAACGAGTGGAAGAAGGACGGCGGAATCAGCCCGAAGAAGACCCCCAAGGACTACTTCTACAAGACGGCCCACCAGTTCGGGCTCGGCCAGGAGACCGGCATCGACCTCCCCAACGAGGTCACCGGCCGCGTCCCGGACCGCAAGTGGAAGCAGGACTACTGGAAGGCGAACAAGGACGCCTGGTGCAAGACCGGCAAGAAGGGCGGCACCTACGTCCAGCAGATCGAGTACGAGAACTGCCTCGAGGGCAACAAGATGCGCGAGGGCGACTCGATCAACTACTCCATCGGCCAGGGTGACACCCTCGTCACGCCCATCCAGGAAGCCGCCATCTACTCCGCGGTCTCCAACGGCGGCACCCTGTACGCGCCGACCATCGGCAAGGCGATCGTCAGCGCCGACGGCAGGACCGTCCAGGAGATCAAGCCGAAGGTCAACGGCAAGCTGCCGGTCACCAAGGCGACGCTCAAGGGCATGAACGAGGCCTTCGCGGGCGTCGTCACCCGCGGTACCGCCGCCTGGAAGTTCGGCGGCTGGCCGCAGGACAAGATCCCGCTGCACGCCAAGACCGGTACCGCCGAGGTCTACGGCAAGCAGACGACGTCCTGGCTCGCCACGTACTCCAAGGACTACGCGATCATCATGACGATCTCCCAGGCCGGTACGGGTTCGGGAGCGTCCGGTGAGGCCGTGCGCAAGATCTACAACGCGCTCTACGGCGTCGCCGCCGACGGCAGCGTCGACAAGAAGAACGCCCTCCTGCCCACCCCGCAGAAGGGCCTGCCGAAGATCCAGACCGACGGCACGATCGAGGCCCCGGCCATCTCCAAGGACCCGGCCAAGGACCAGAAGCTCAGCCAGGCCCCCAAGGACAGCACCACGGACCCGGACCTGCCCGCCGGTACCACCGCCTCGCCCAACACCGCCAACCGCGTCACCCGACGGCGTACGGCCTGCCCGCCGAAGGGGCGGGGGAAGAGGATCCTGACATGACGAGGGCGGCGACCAAGGCACTGAGGATCCTGACATGACCGGAGCCAACAACTTCTCCGTCTCCCGGTACGGACCCGAGCGCGCGGGCTGGACACGGCTGTTCGCCCGCGACTCGATCACCCGAAGGCTCGACTGGCCGATACTGCTGTCGGCGGTCGCGCTCTCGGCGATCGGCGCGGCCCTCGTCTACTCGGCGACCCGCAACCGCACCGAGATCAACCAGGGCGACCCGTACTACTTCCTCATCCGCCATCTGATGAACACCGGCATCGGCATCACCCTGATGATCGGCACGATCTGGCTCGGCCACCGCACCCTGCGCACGGCCGTACCGATCCTGTACGGGATCTCGGTCTTCATGATCCTGCTGGTGCTGACCCCGCTCGGCGAGACGATCAACGGCCAGCGCAACTGGCTCGTCGCCGGCGGCCTGTCGCTCCAGCCCGCCGAGTTCATCAAGATCACGATCATCCTGGGCATGGCGATGCTGCTGGCCACACGGGTGGACGCGGGAGACAAGCAGTACCCCGACCACCGCACGGTGCTGCAGGCGCTGGGTCTCGCGGCCGTCCCGATGGTGATCGTGCTGCTCATGCCCGACCTCGGCACGATCATGGTCGCGGTCGTCATCGTGCTCGGCGTGCTGCTCTCCTCCGGCGCCTCCAACCGCTGGGTGTTCGGCCTCATCGGCGCGGGCGCCCTCGGCGCCGTCGCCGCCTGGCGGCTGCAGGTCCTCGACGAGTACCAGATCAACCGCTTCGCGGCCTTCGCCAACCCCGAACTCGACCCGGCCGGCGTCGGCTACAACACCAACCAGGCCCGGATCGCCATCGGTTCCGGCGGCCTCTTCGGCACCGGCCTCGGCCACGGCTCACAGACGACCGGCCAGTTCGTCCCCGAGCAGCAGACGGACTTCGTCTTCACGGTCGCGGGCGAGGAACTGGGCTTCGTGGGCGCGGGCCTGATCCTGCTGCTCCTCGGCATCGTCCTGTGGCGCGCCTGCCGCATCGCCCGCGAGACGACCGAGCTGTACGGCACGATCGTCGCCGCCGGGATCATCGCCTGGTTCGCGTTCCAGTCGTTCGAGAACGTCGGCATGACCCTCGGGATCATGCCGGTCGCCGGTCTGCCACTCCCGTTCGTGTCCTACGGAGGATCCTCCATGTTCGCGGTCTGGGTCGCGATCGGGCTCCTTCAGTCGATCAGAGTGCAGCGCCCGATGTCGGCCTGAGGCCTGTCCGACGGCAGCGGCGGGCAGCGTCGGCGGGCCCCACGGCGGGACCCCGGGTGTCGCCTCGTGGAATGCGAGGTGACACCCGGCCCAACGGGAAAAGACGGCCTTCGGTCAAGCCAGGGCCGATTGGGTACTGCCCACGGCCCGCAAACGCGTCTAGATTCGGTGCATGGCGGACACGAAGCGCGAGATCGAGCGCAAGTACGAAGGTCCCGCGGCCGACGGTGGTACCGAGATGCCGGACCTGAGCGGCGTCCCCGGCGTCGCGCGCGTCGTCGACAAAGGTGTCGCCGAACTCGACGCCACCTACTACGACACGCCCGACCAGCGACTCGCCACCGCCTCCCTCACCCTGCGCCGCCGCACCGGCGGCGACGACGCAGGCTGGCACCTGAAACTCCCCGTCTCCGAGGGCGTGCGCGACGAGATCCAGGCCTCCCTCTCCGACACGGTGCCCCGCGCCATCACCGGCCTCGTCCGGTCCCGCGTCCGCGACGCCGAACTCGTCCCCCTCGTACGCCTGCGGTCCGCCCGCGACATCCGCCACCTCGTCGACGACTCCGGCGCCCTGCTCGCTGAGGTCAGCCTCGACCGCGTCCGCGCGGACCGGCTCGGCGGCGGCGACGGCACCGCCGAATGGACCGAGCTCGAGGTGGAACTCGCCGACGACGGCGACCCCGCCTTCCTCGACAAGGTCGAGAAGAAGCTCCGCAAGGCCGGCCTGAGCCGCTCCACCTCGTCCTCCAAACTGGCGAAGGCGCTGAGCACGACCGGCAAACACGCCAAGAAGCCCGTCCCCCGGAAGGACCCGGCCACCGCGGGCGACCACGTCCTCACCTACCTCCGCGCCCAGTACGACGCCATCGTCGAACTCGACCCCGCCGTCCGCCGCGACCTCCCCGACTCCGTCCACAGCATGCGCGTCGCCACCCGCAGGATGCGCAGCACCTTCCGCTCGTACGGGAAGATCCTCGACCGCGCCGTCACCGACCCGATCGGCGACGAGCTGAAATGGCTGGCCGGCGAGCTCGGCGTCGACCGCGACCGTGAAGTCCTCACCGAGCGGCTCACCGAGTCCCTCGGCCGACTGCCCCGCACCCTGCTCTCCGGCCCCGTCCGCACCCGCCTGCGCACCTGGGCGCACGCCCGCCACGGCGGCTCCCGGCGGCGCCTGATCGCGGTCCTGGACGGGAAGCGCTACCTCGCGCTGCTGGCCGCGCTCGACGCGCTCGTGACCGACCCGCCGCTGCTCGAGGGGGCCGGGGGCGACCCCGCCAAGGTGATCGCCAAAGCCGTCCGCAAGGACTTCGGAAAGGTCTCCGACCTCGTCGAGCAGGCCCTCGACCGGCCGCCGGGCGCCGACCGAGACCACGCGATGCACGACGCCCGCAAGAAGGCCAAGCGCACCCGCTACGCCGCCGAGGCCGCGGCCCCGGCCCTGGGCGGACCGGCCGCCGGCCTGGTCAAGTCGATGAAGTCGCTGCAGAGCCTCCTCGGTGACCACCAGGACAGCGTGATGACCAGGGAGGCCCTGCGGGAACTGGCCGCCCTGGCCCACGCGGCGGGGGAGAGCTCGTTCACGTACGGGGTGCTCTACGGCCGTGAGGAGCAGCGCGCCGTCGAGGCCGAGGCGGCGCTGCCGGGGACCTGGGAGAAGATCGAGGCACAGGCGGCGGTCTGAGCGCGTCGCCGCAGGCCGGAGCGGGGGTGGGCGGGGAGGCCGGCGCCCGGTGTCCGTCCGGCGGTGCGGCGGGCCCCTCCGGTCGCGTTACGCTAGATGGTCACCCCCACCATCAGCTCACGAAGGTTCGCGAGATGCCTGCCGAAACTGCCGTGTCGGTCTTCCCACAGCTCGAAGCCCTGCTCCCGCATGTGCAGAAGCCGATCCAGTACGTCGGCGGAGAGCTCAATTCCACGGTCAAGCCCTGGGAGTCGTGTGACGTCCGCTGGGCCCTGATGTACCCGGACGCCTACGAGGTCGGCCTGCCCAACCAGGGCGTCATGATCCTCTACGAGGTGCTGAACGAGCGCGAGGGCGTCCTCGCCGAGCGCACGTACAGCGTCTGGCCGGACCTCGAGGAACTGATGCGCGAGCACCGGGTCCCGCAGTTCACGGTGGACAGCCACCGCCCGGTGAAGGCCTTCGACGTGTTCGGCCTGTCCTTCTCCACGGAGCTGGGCTACACGAACATGCTGACCGCCCTCGACCTGGCGGGCATTCCGCTGGAGTCCAAGGACCGCACGCTCGACGACCCGATCGTCCTCGCGGGCGGCCACGCGGCCTTCAACCCCGAGCCGATCGCCGACTTCATCGACGCGGCGATCATCGGCGACGGCGAGCAGGCCGTGCTCGACATGACGGAGATCATCCGCGCCTGGAAGGCGGAGGGCCGCCCCGGAGGCCGCGAGGAGGTCCTCTTCCGCCTGGCGAGGACGGGCAGCGTCTACATCCCGGCCTTCTACGACGTCGAGTACCTCCCCGACGGCCGGATCGCCCGTGTGGTCCCGAACAAGTCGGGCGTCCCGTGGCGCGTGTCCAAGCACACGGTCATGGACCTCGACGAGTGGCCCTACCCCAAGCAGCCGCTGGTCCCGCTGGCCGAGACGGTCCACGAGCGGATGTCGGTGGAGATCTTCCGCGGCTGTACCCGCGGCTGCCGCTTCTGCCAGGCGGGCATGATCACCCGCCCGGTGCGCGAGCGTTCCATCACGGGCATCGGCGAGATGGTGGAGAAGGGCCTGAAGGCGACGGGCTTCGAGGAGGTCGGCCTGCTCTCCCTGTCCTCCGCCGACCACTCGGAGATCGGCGACATCGCCAAGGGCCTGGCCGACCGGTACGAGGAGGACAAGATCGGCCTGTCCCTCCCCTCCACCCGCGTGGACGCCTTCAACGTCGACCTGGCCAACGAACTGACCCGCAACGGCCGGCGCTCGGGCCTGACCTTCGCCCCCGAGGGCGGCTCCGAGCGCATGCGCAAGGTCATCAACAAGATGGTCTCGGAAGAGGACCTCATCCGGACCGTCTCCACCGCCTACGGCAACGGCTGGCGCCAGGTGAAGCTGTACTTCATGTGCGGCCTGCCGACGGAGACGGACGACGACGTCATGCAGATCGCCGACATGGCGATGAACGTGATCGCCGAGGGCCGCAAGGTCTCCGGCCAGAACGACATCCGCTGCACGGTCTCCATCGGCGGCTTCGTCCCCAAGCCGCACACCCCCTTCCAGTGGGCTCCGCAGCTCTCCGCCGAGGACACGGACGCCCGCCTCACCAAGCTCCGCGACAAGATCCGCGGCGACAAGAAGTACGGCCGCTCGATCGGCTTCCGGTACCACGACGGCAAGCCGGGCATCGTCGAGGGCCTGCTCTCCCGCGGCGACCGCCGCATCGGCTCCGTCATCCGCGCCGTCTACGAGGACGGCGGCCGCTTCGACGGCTGGCGCGAGCACTTCTCGTACGCCCGCTGGATGCGCTGCGCCGACAAGACGCTCCCCGCCTTCGGCGTGGACGTCGACTGGTACACCACCCGCGAGCGCACCTACGAGGAGGTCCTGCCCTGGGACCACCTCGACTCGGGCCTCGACAAGGACTGGCTCTGGGAGGACTGGCAGGACTCCCTCGACGAGACAGAGGTCGAGGACTGCCGCTGGACTCCGTGCTTCGACTGTGGCGTGTGTCCGCAGATGGACACCCAGATCCAGATCGGCCCGACGGGCAAGAAGCTGCTGCCGCTGACGGTGAAGAACGGAGCCCCGGCGCCGAGCGGTCACTCTCACTGACGTGAGCGGGGCGCTCGATCGGGTGATCGAGGCGCTGGCATGGGTGAAGCGAGGACGATGTGGCGGCTGCGCTCGCCGCGGCGCGGTCTTGGAGCCCCCTCTCTGTTCGGGAGGGGGCTCATCGGTGGTCAGGGGAAGTTCGGCGCCGTGGTGACCGGGCGTCGTACGTTCGCAGATCGGTGTAGGGTGAACCTTTGCGAAGGGGAGTAGCCCTGAGACACCAGTCGTCGACACACTGGAACCCGGTTTCGGGTTCCCGGTGGCTGGGCCCGCGGTCGTTGCAGCGCGGGTGGGCGAGACCTTCGGCCCGTTGTCGACGACGTATGCGTGTCGGCGGGGTCGAAGCTGCCGCCTCTCCTTACGCGGTCGTCCTCGATGGCCCCGCCGGTGCGGGAAAGCCGGAGGACCCGTCATCTCTGCCGCGGACGATCCCACCTCGCCATGCTCGCGCAGGCGTCAGCCGTCGAACGCCTTCGTTCCCGCGCGGGACTGCTGGATCTGCGCAGTCGTCCACAGCGTCGCCGAAGCCGCTTGGCACGGCGAGGAAGGGCTGACCCTGCGTCACTGGTTGTCCGTGACCGCCAGCGGCATGCAGCACCGCATGCGAGATCACGGCCTGTCCCCGCGGGGCCATCCGCAACCCGACTGACGTGCGCTTCAGGGAGTAGTCCCACGACACCGCTGGTCGACGCGCTGGACAGCGGCCACGTACGACCCCGGTCCGCGCAGTCGTGCGGGCCGGTCCGTCGTGCCGGGCCGAGAGGGCCACGGTCGTCCCGCCGGGTGGCGGAGGTTCCAACCGGGCCGGCAGTTGGTTCGCAGCCGCACCGGTGCGGCGTGTCCGCCGTCGCGGCGGGCTCCGCCGCTGTTTGAATCGCAGCATGAGCAAGCGTGACGATTCGGTCCTTTTCGGTAACCGGTTCCTGACCGCGCCCGCCCCCTCGAGAACCTTCCCCGACGAGGGCATGGCCGCGACGGACGCAATGAGGCTGCTGGACGCGGACCTTGCGATGGAGGGTGACCCGCAGCGCAACCTCGCCACGTTCGTGACCACCTGGATGGAGCCGGAGGCTCAGCGGATCATCGCCGAGAACCTCCACCGCAATTTCATCGACCACGCGGAATACCCGATCTCCGCCGAGATCGAGCAGCGTTGCGTGCGCATGCTCGCCGACCTCTTCCACGCGCCCGGCGACACGACCGGGTGCCGGACCCAGGGCTCTTCCGAAGCGATCATGCTCGGAGCCCTGTCGCTGAAGTGGAAGTGGCGGGAGCGCCGCCAGGCGGCCAATCTGCCGGTCGACCGGCCCAACCTGGTCTTCGGCGGGGACGTCCACGTCGTGTGGGAGAAGTTCTGCCGCTACTTCGACGTCGAACCGCGGATCCTTCCGCTGGCCGAGGACAAGTACACCATCGGCCCGGAGGACGTGGAGCCCCACCTCGACGAGAACACGATCGGTGTCGTCGCCGTTCTCGGCACCACGTTCACCGGCCACAAGGACGACATCGTCGGGATCGACAAGCTCCTGCGGGACGTCCGCAAGAAGCGGGACCTCGACATTCCGATCCACGTCGACGGCGCCAGCGGAGCGTTCGTGTGGCCTTTCCTCTACCCGGACTCCAAGTGGGACTTCCGCCTGGAGCAGGTCCGCTCGATCAACGTCTCAGGACACAAGTACGGCCTGGTCTACCCCGGCATCGGCTGGCTGGTCTTCCGTGAGGAGTCCGACCTGGCCCAGCACCTCGTGTTCCACGAGAACTACCTGGGCAAGACCGACGCCACGTTCACGCTGAACTTCTCCACCGGCGCCTCGATGGTGCTCGCGCAGTACTACAACTTCGTTCGGCTCGGTCGCCAGGGCTACACGTACGTCATGAAGATGATGCAGGAGAACGCCCAGGCGCTGGCGGACAACCTGCGGAGCGGCGGTCGCTTCGAAGTGATCGGCAGCGACCTCGAACAGCTGCCGCTGGTCGCTTTCCGTCTCGCGGGCAAGCACGCCTACGACGAGTCCGACGTGGCCTGGCAGCTCTCGGCCGAGCGCGGCTGGATGGTGCCGGCGTACACGCTCCCGCCCAACGCGGAGCGGGTGAAGATCATGCGTGCCCTGGTCAAGGAGACGCTGAGCCGCGAGCAGATCGACCGCCTGGGCCAGGACATCGCCGACGCGTGCCGGACCCTGGACGACAAGGGCGCGACCCACGAGATCGAGCGGGGCCAGGTCAAGCGCGGCACCGGCTACTGACGTACCTCCGCCTCCGCCCCGGTCGCCCACACCTGCCGGCTCTGAGGGTGTGGCGGGGTGGGGGAGAAGGCTCGGGACCGGACCGGCCTGCCCACTCATCTGCCGCGCTCGGAGTGCCCACCGCGAGACGCGAACGTAGCGTGCCCGTATGAGCGCGACGCGTAGCTGTCAGGCCGGAACCGGTGGCGTCTCCCGGAGGCCTGGGCTACCGGTTCGACGCGGGCTCGGCCGACCTGGGCGCGGCCCGGGCCGGCCGTTCGGCGTGGGGCGGGTGGTGTTCCCGTGATGAAGAAGATCCTGGCCGCGCTCGGGATCGTGCTGGTCCTGCAAAGCCTCTTCGCGCTCTGTCTGGTCAGTTCGCTGCAACTGCTCGTGCTGCGCAACGCCCCGATCGGCGTGACCGGCCCGTCCCTGGTCGTGAAGGCGGTGACATCGAAGGTCTCCCTCCAGACGCTCAGCTACCAGGACGAGTCCGATGTGCTCGACGCGATCGGCCAGAGCAAGCTCTACGGCGCCTACCTGCCCGGCCCCAGGAGCGACACGCTGATCGTCGTCCCGGCCAAGAGCTTCTTCGGCCGCGTCGAACTGGAAGCCGCCTTCGGTGACGCCGCCAAGAAGCTCCACCGGCCGCTGACGGTCAAGACCGTCAAGCCGCTGCCGAAGAGCGACCGGCTCGGCGGGGTCTCCGGACTGCTCCTGATCCCGCTGCTCATCGGCGGCTATCTCGCCGCCGTCCTGGTGCTCAAAGCGACCAGAACGGCCGCCGCGCCGTGGCATGTCGCGATGCTCCTCGGCTACTCGACCGTCGGCGCCGTCCTGACCGACCTCATCGCCGGACCGGGTATCGGCGCCTACGAGAACAGCCACTTCTGGCCGCTCCTACCGTGCTTCATACTGATCGCCGCCTCCGTCACCCTCGCCGCCGCGGCCTTCCAACGTCTGGTCGGACCCCTGGGCACGCTCTTGGTGGCGACCCTGTTCATCATCGTGGGCGGCTCGGCCGCCGGCGGGGTCGGAGTCTCCCTGCTGCCCGTCTACTGGCAGCACATCGGTGCCATCTTCCCGCCCCAACAGGGCATCACCCTGCTGCGCAACGTCCTCTACTTCGACGGCAACAACATCACCACGCCGCTCATCGTCCTCGGCCTGTACGCGCTGGCCGGGGGCGTCATCATCGGCTACCTGGGCCGCTGGCGGCCCGTCAAGAAGATCGGTGGGAAAGCTCCCTCCCACCGGGCGGACTCCGCCCCCGCGGCATCCTCCGGGCGCCCCGTCGTGGCCGTCCTGGCGGCTCTGGCCGTCGCCGCGGTGATGCAGTGCCTGTTCACCGCGAACTACATGAGCTCCGCCCACGAGCCCGTCGCGACCGACCTCCCGATCGGTGCCACCGGAGCGTCCCCGATCCTGAACGCGGCCCGCAAGAACCTCTCCCTCAAGGTCACCCAGTACCCCGACGAAACCGCCGTGAAGGACGCGATCGACCAGGCCAAGATCTACGGCGCGCTCATCCCCGGAACGACATCGAACACGCTCCTCGTCGTCCCCACCCTCAGCGATGTCGCCCCTCTCGACCTGGCGGGCAACTTCGAGGAAGCCGCGAAGAAGCTGCGACAGCCCCTCCACGTCGAGCAGTACGCGCCCCATCCACTGGCGAAGAAGGACCCTTTCGGGCTGGTCGAATCGCTGATGCTGATCCCGCTGCTCGTCGGCGGATACATGGGAGCGACGATGCTCAGAGCGACGACAGGGACCTCCGTCGGACGCTGGCGCCTGCCCGCACTCGCCGGGTTCGCCGTCCTCGCTGCCCTGTTGGTCAACCTCGTCGTCTGCACCTGGCTCAAGGGCTACCCCGCGCAGAAGTTCTGGATCGTCTGGCCGATCCTCGCCCTGGTCATCGCGGCGGTCGCCCTCGTTGCCGCCGTCCTGCAGAAGCTCCTCGGAGCCGCCGGAACCCTCGTGACCGTCATCGTGGTCATGCTCTTCGGCAACCCGTCATCAGGCGGAGCCAACGGAGTCCCCTACCTCCCGGCGTTCTGGCGGGCCATCGGCCCGTACCTGCCACCCCGCAACGCCTACATCCTGCTCCGCAACACGATCTACTTCGACGGCCACGGCACCACACAGGCCCTGATCGTCCTGCTGCTCTACCTCGTCGTCCCCGCCGTGGCGCTCCTCCTGCTCTACCGCTTCCGCACACCCGACAGCCACGTGACCCCGGAGACCGAGGCCGAGGCAACCGCGTTGACCGTCCCTGTGGGCGGCCTCCCGTAACTCCGCGGCCTATTGAGCCCCTCCCGTCCGGGAGGGGCTCTCGGCGTGGCGGTCGGCCGCACGACGACGCGCACGTGCGGAACGCGGTGGGTCAGGCGGGGGCGTCGGCGGCGTCCTGCGCGGAGGCCGCGAACTCCTCGGGGCCCTGCTCCACCGCCGCCGGGTCCATCCACATCACCTGCCAGCCGTGGCCGTCGAGGTCGTAGAAGCTGCGTGAGTACATGAAGCCGTAGTCCTCGGCGCCGTCCGCCTCGGAGCCGCCCGCCGCGAGCGCGGCGGCGCTGACCGTATCGACCTCGTCGCGGGACGACACGCTGAAGCAGTACAGCGCCAGCGTGTGCGTGGTGGGATCGGCCATCGGCAGTTTCGCGAACTCCGCGAACTTCTCGCGGCTGAGCAGCATGACGAAGGCGTCCTCGCCGACCAGCATGCAGGCGGAGCTCTCGTCGGTGAACTTCGGGTTGAAGCCGAACCCGAGCTCGGCGAAGAACGCCTTGCTGCGCTTCAGGTCCGCTACGGGGATGTTCACGAACAGCATGCGGCCGGGGTGTGCGGGGTTGGTCATGGCGGGTCTCCAATCGGTGGTTCGGTGGCGTACGTCCTGGTAGACCGGCGCGGCCGGTGGAACTCATCGGTGGATCGCGGCCAGGTCGCGGTCGCTCGCCTATTTCGTCACCGGCGGAGGCGCGGCCTTGGGAACGGTCAGGGCGGACGGTGCCAGTACCCAGAGCAGCGCCCGGCCGGTCAGGGGTGTCGTGGCGATCAGGGTCAGGTAGATCTCGACGAGCGATCCGTCGCCGGTGAGGACGTCGAGGTCGGCGGTCAGGCGGCCCAGCAGGTAGATGACGGCGTCGACGATCAGCCAGGAGGCCAGGTTGGCTCCGATCCACCAGGCCCAGCGTCCGGTGACCTTGCGGAGCACCATGGACTGCGACAGGCCGAGCAGGGGGCCGAGGGCCAGGCTCTGGCTGGCGGCCAGCAGGTAGGTCGTCGACACGTCACCGTCGGTGTCCTGGGCGCTGATCACCGCGGGCATGATCACGAGGAGCCAGGCCAGCAGCGCCGGGCCGATGTTGGCGGTGATCCACACCTTGCGGGGGACCGGCACCCGCTGCCGGACGACCAGCCATTGCAGCGCTCCCAGAACACCCCCGAACAGGATGGCCCCGAGGGTGGCGATGAGGAGTGACACCAGGACGTGGCCGCTGGCGAGATCGAGGTGGAGGGCGTCGCTGCCGAGCAGCGCCAGGACGAAACCGGCGGTCAGGACGGTGACGAAGGCGATCGTGTTGTAGCCGATCCACTGCCAGTACAGGCGGGTGTTCCAGCCGTTCGCGGAGGTCGTCGCCGGTCCGGTACCGGAAGCGGGCATCGTCCATTCCTCCGGTGTCGGCGGCCCCCTCCGCGGCGGATCTCCTCAGTGTGTTCCCGGGCGGGCAGCGTGTCCACACGGGCCATTTCGGTGAGTTTGTGGTGTGCCGTCCGTACGGCAACGGGACCGCTCGGCGAGAGTGGCTGTCCAGGAGCCGGCCGGGGTCGTACGGCATCGGGTGCGTCCGAGAGGGGATCGTGGACAGGGAGCGGCGCGGTGGACGTCGTACGGTCGTGCTCACGACGGTGCGGTGCGTCCTTGTCGCGGCCGCCCTGGTCGCCGCCTACTACCTGCTGCCGCTGGACTCGGCCTTCACGGCGACGTCCGTCCTCGTGCTCCTCGGCGGGCTGGTGGCGGTGGCGCTGCTCATGGGGTGGCAGGTGCGCGGGATCGTGAGTTCCGAGCGCCCCAGGCTGCGTGCCATGGCCGCTCTGGCGACGGCACTTCCGCTGTTCCTGCTGCTCTTCGCCACGACCGACTACCTGCTGGATCGCAGCGCACCGGGCAGTTTCAGCGAAGCGATGTCGAGGACCGACGCCCTCTACTTCACGATGACCGTGTTCAGCACGGTCGGATTCGGCGACATCAGCCCGCGCAGCGAGCCGGCCCGCCTCCTTGTCACGGGACAGATCACGGCCAACCTTCTGCTGCTCGGCGTGGCCGCCCGGGTCCTGGTGAACGCGGTCGAAGAAGGCCGGCGAGCGCAGGGCGGGGCGAAATAGGCGGCCGGCCGCGCCGGGCGTCCGAGGGGCCGGTCAGTCGGCGGGAACGTCCTCCGCGGGCAGTCGTCCCGCTTTCACCGCGTCGACGAGTGCCTGGTGGTCGCGCTCGTTCTGGTCGGCGTACGCCTCCGCGAAGGTGACGAGGGCCCGGTCGAAGGAGTCTTTCTTCCCCAGGTAGGAGGCGATCGCGATCCGGTCGCCGGACCGTGCGTGCGCGCGGGCGAGGGTGAGGCCGCAGACGCCGCCGAAGGTCTCCAGCTGAAGGGGCGACATCGTCTCCGGCATCGCGATGCCCTTCCAGTCGCGCAGCTGCCGGATGTAGAAGTCGCGGCGCTTGCCGTCGACGCCGTCCACGCGTTCCCAGCCGAGGAACATGTCGCTCGCCGCCTGCATCAACCGCTGTCCCGCGACGACGCGTTCGCCCTGGTTGCGGTACTGGCTGGCCCCGACGTGGTCGGCGAGGACGGAGGTGTCGGCTTCCTTGGCCTGCAGGAACAGCGGGTCGCGGCCGTCCCGTCCGAGGAGCAGGATGATCCAGCACCGGGTGCCGACGCTGCCGACCCCGACCACCTTGCGGGCGACGTCCGCGAGTTGGTAGTCGTCCAGGAGGGCGCGGCGGTCGGACGGCAGGGTGATCCCGTACCGCTCGATGAGTCCGCGGAACTGGCGTTCCAGCGTGGTGCGTTCGGTGTCGGGGAGCAGGTCGGCGATGGGGACCAGCAGCGGGGGGTCCGGAGCGATCCTCGGTCGGCCGTCGACCTGGCGCGTGAGTTTGTCGAAGACCTGCACGGTGTCGCGCGAGCGCGCCTTTGTCAGGGCGCGGTCGAGTTTCTTCTGGCCGCTCTTGCGGAGCTGGTCCGTCGTGAGGTCCTGGAGGCGCTCGGCGTCGATCTTCGCGTACCAGACATCGAGGTTGCTCATCCCGGCGAAACGGCGCATGGCCTCCCGGTACGAGCGCACGGTGCCGCTCACGATCCGGGCACGCTCGGCGTCGTCGAAGCCGTTCGCGCGGGCGGCGATGACGAAGCTCGCCGACAGCCGCTTGACGTCCCACTCCCAGGGACCCGGCAGGGTCTCGTCGAAGTCGTTGATGTCGAACATCAGTTTCCGCTCCGGCGAGGCCAGCAGCCGGAAGTTGAGCAGATGGGCGTCTCCGCACAACTGGGCGTTGATTCCCGAGACGGGACTGCCGGCCAGGTCGGAGGCCATGATCGCCGCGGCGCCCCGGTAGAAGCGGAACGGGGACTCGGTCATCCGGCTGTACCGGATCGGCACCAACTCCTGCACCCGGGCCGCGGACTGCTCCTCCAGGATCGCCAGCGGGTCCGGTCTCTTCGGACCGGGTCTGTACACCGCGTGCTCCGACCGTGGACAGCGGACACGCGCCTCCTTGCCGAGGGCCGCGCGCTCCGCGGGTGTCGCGTGGGGCGACGTACGCATCGCCGTGGTCGCGTGCTTGGGCATGGGCGGCTCTCCTGTCCGGTTCTGCTGCCCCCGGGGACCACGGCGTCGGAGTGCTGCCGTGGTCCCCTCACCTGGTGTGCCGTGCCGATCGGCTGTTCCTGGTGGCGTCGGTTCTCAGCCCTGCTCTTCGATCCCGGCTTCGGCGACAGCGATGGCGATGCCGAGTGCCGCTGTGATGTTGCCCGCTGCCGTCATGACGCGGGCTGTGCCCACGATGGGGGCGATGGCGACCAGCACGTCCTGCAACTGGGCCGCGGTGATGCCTGTTTCCATGGCGGGGCCGATGTGGGCCATGTAGGAGATCGGCGGAGCGTCCGAGGCGGCCAGGGCCGCGATGCGCGTGAGCAGCAGCATGTCCGGGGCCAGCCCGCACCGTTCGATCGAGTCGACCGTCATCGCGGCGAGCGTGTCCAGGACAGGGGTTTCCGACGCAGTGGCCATGTCTGGGTGCCTTCCGGTGGACTTCCGGCGCCGGTGGGCAACGGTGGCGGTGCATCGAGCATCCGCGAGCGCCGGGTTCCCCTCAACGGTAGGTCCGTCCCGGGTGCCCCGCATGGCGGCGCGGATCGCCCCCGGTCAGCGCAGGCGCCGTGGGCCGAGCACGGACAGATCGGCCGCCAAGAGGTCGGAAGCGCGGGCTCCGACGACTACCGGGCCTCGGCGGACCGGCCCCCCTCTTGCCCGGCCACTCCTCTCGCCCGTACGGCCCGTCTGGGCGTGCCGTCTCGCCGTGCAGCGACGGAAATGGAGACAGGCCGCCCCCGATGAGCCCCGGAGCATCCATGACCAGCCCCCGCGATCCGTCCGAGCCCGACGCAGTCCCGGAGAAGGACGCGGGTGACGGGGTGGGGAGTGCACACAAGGGCGGCTCGACGGCTGCGCGGATCGCCAGGAACACCGCTTCTGCGGCGCTCATCGTCCTCACCTGCATCCTCGTACCGATCGCGCTGCTCACCGTGTGGGTGCACGACATCGCGCTGGACACCGACCGGTACGTGGCGACGGTCTCCCCGCTCGCCTCCGACCCCGCGATCGAGGACGCGGCGATCAAGCGCATCACCCATGCCGCCGACGTGCGGGTCAACGGCAACAAGGCGGCCTCCGACATCGCCGCGTGGCTCCAGGCGCAGGGCCTGCCGCCGAAGGCCGCGGAGGCCGTGAAGGGGCTCGGTCCCCAGCTCGACTCCGCGGTCAACGACACCGTGCAGAAGGTGGCCACGCGCTTCGTGCGGAGCGACCGCTTCGAGAAGATCTGGACGGGCGCCAACCGCGAGGCCCACGCCGCTCTCGTACACGCGCTGACCGGCCAGGGCCGGGGCGCCATCGGCGTGAACGGCGGAACGGTCACCCTGAACGTCGGCGAAGCAGTCGACCAGGTCAAAAAGTCGCTCGTGGACGCCGGCCTGTCCCCGGCGGCGGCCATCCCCGACGTCGACAAAACGATGGTGCTCCTCCAGTCCGACCAACTGGAGAAGATCCGCGGCGGAGCTCATCTGCTGGACGTGATCGGGAACTGGCTTCCCGTGCTGGTCGTGCTGATCGGCGCCGCCGGGGTGCTGCTGGCCCACCGACGCCGACGAGCCCTGGCCCGTACGGCGCTCGGCGCGGCCTTCGCCTGCCTGATCGTGGCCATCGTCCTGGTCGTCGCCCGCCGCTACTACCTGGACCACCTCCCCGCCCAGGTCCAGTCGGAGGCCGCCGCGGCGGCGGTCTTCGACACGCTGCTCCACTTCCTGAAGGTCAGCCTCCGTACGGCGATCGTGCTCGGCGTCGTCATCGCGCTCGGCGCCTACCTCATCGGTCCCGGGCGGCTGCCGATCGCGGTCCGCGGCACGTCCGAGCGCGCCGCGGACTCCGCGGCCCAGTGGGCGTACGCCCATCAGGTCCGCACCGGCCGGGCCGGAACCTGGGCCCAGGCGCACCGCCGCTGGATCGCCCTGGCCGCGCTGCTGATCGTCGCCCTGGTCTTCGCCCTCTGGAACCACCCCACGGTCCTGACGATCCTGCTGCTCGTCCTCATCCTCCTGGCCCTGCTCGCGCTCCTCGCGCTCCTCGCGGCCTCCGGGCGCGCCACGACCGAGGCGGAGAAGGCCGCGCCACCGGCGCCGGAAGGCGGCCGATGAACGCTCGGCCACCCCTCGGCCACCACTTGGCCACCGAGGGCCGGTCGGACGGTCGGAAGACCCGAATGCCTTTCGTGGGATGCGAGGTCCACCTCGGCGGGCCCACCTCGGCGGGTGGAACCCGTCACCGGCATGGTCCGCACGATCGCGGAGGCCGAACGGGGCCTCCTCCGGGCCCGGCGACCGGTCCGAGGCATCACGCGAGCGGCGGAGCTGTCAGCGGTCGAAGGTTCCCTTGGCCTGTTCCTTCGTGCCGCGCATCCTGCCCCGTGTCTCCAGTGCGGCGCCCTTTGCCGCGAGGGTTTCCTTGTGCAGCGCGTGGGCCGCTTTTCGCACGGTCCTGCCGACGACCTGTTCGGCCTTTGCCTTGGCCCGTTCTCCGGCACTCATCGCAGTACCTCCGCACATCTCACCGGCCGGGTTCCCTGGTGGGAGGTGGGAAAACCGGACCACGCCGGTTCGCCGGTGAGGCCGGGACATCCGGGCGGGCGGCTTCGTCATGCCGGACCGGCACGGCACGCTTCCGGGGGCCTCGGGGGAGTGACCGCCGGACGGCATGCCGCGAGGGGTGTCCGAGTCGGCGCCGGTCGCCCGCCGTCGGACACCCCTCCGCGTGTCGGTCATGCCCCTCCGTTGAGGGCGTCGGGCGTCGGCTGCCGGGCGACCAGGATCCAGGGCTTGGGACGGCCCGTGCGGTCGGCGCAGTTCAGCGTCGCGGGGTGGGTGGTGGTGAACGCGACGCAGGCGGCTTCCCAGACCTGACCGGTGGTGGTGATGACGTCGAACTTGATGCGCTTCACCGTCTCGGACCGGTTGTGCGCGTTGACCGTGACGTCGCAGGGCAGGCCGGCCGCGCCGCCCGCGGGGTAGTCGGGACGGGCGCTGAGGTCGGTCCACAGGAGCGTCTGCTGCTCGCCCACCCGCTGGTCGCGGATGCCCGCGTACGTCCTTCCGCCGGTCAGCGCGAGACGGATCTCGAAGTCCGCCGATTCCTGCGCGGCGTCGATCCCGACGCAGGGGCCCGTCGGGCCCACCGGGCCGGTTTCGCCCTGGGGGCCGATCGCGCCGGTTGCGCCGGTGGCTCCGGTCTGGCCGGGCGGGCCCTGGGGCCCGGCGGGCCCGATCGCGCCCCTGGGGCCCCTCGGCCCCCTGCACGGGCGGTGCGGTCTGCATCCGTCGCTGCCGTCCGGGGCCGCCGCCGTGCGATCGGACGGGGTGAGGTCCGCCGGTGTCGCGGGGCCGACCACGCCCGACGCCGTCACCAGTGCCAGCGAGGCGACCACACCCGCCCTCTTGAACCGGCCGCGGGCCGGCGGGCCCAGCAGGCGGGCGGTCCGGGAATCGGGATTCATACGGGGGCGCTCCTTGTGTCGATCGGTGGGAAATTCCAGAAGCCGATCGCGAGCTTTACCCGTCGACGCCGGTCGGACCGGTGCATTCCGAAGAACTCGCCATACATATCATCAGATCAGCTCAATTCGGGAACATCTGGTGACCCCGGCTCAACTGTCAGCCGGTGATCAAAAGTTGGACCTGCCGCGCCCTGAGGGTCTGCTCGGCCGGGCGAAGGCGTCGGTGTGCCACGGAGCGCCAATACGCCGAGGGCCGATATGCCGAGTGCCGATATGTCGCATCCAATGTGGCGGCCGGTGCGTCTATGCGGGTATGGATCTGGAAAAGCCGTCCGCCGCCCCGCCCGGTACGCAGGCCGAGGGATGTCTCGCCGTCGCGATCCGCGTTCCGGTGCGGATCGTGGTGCTCGTCCTCGTCGTGCCGGTACGGATGGTGTGGGACGCGCTCGTCGTCGGCGGAAGGTTTCTTCGGGACACGCTGCTCCGGCCGCTGGGGCGAGTGCTCGGCCAGGTTCTCGGGTGGGTGGGGCGGGCGCTGTTCGTGTGGCCCTGGGTGGCGCTGTGGCGCTACGTCGCCCTCCCGATCGGCCGCGTACTGGCCCGGCTCGGGCAGGTGCTGCTCGTCGTGCCGGCGGTCTGGCTGTACCGCACGGTCCTGACCCCGGTCGGGCATGCCCTCGCCTGGGCGGCCCGGGGGACCGGTGCCGTGCTCGCTCTGGTGTTCAAGGGGGCCCTGGCCGCGCTCATGTGGTTCGTCGGCGGCGTCCTGACCGCACTCGACTGGGTCCTCGGTGGTGTCGAGGCCGCGTGCGGCTGGGTGTACGCGCGGCTGCTCACGCCGGTCGGACGCGCTGTCGCCTGGCTGCTCAAGGGCGTCGGCATGGTCCTCGCGGCCGTCGCGATCGGGGTGTACACCGTCCTCGCCTGGCTGGCGCGGTATCTGCTGGTGGTCCCCGCCCTGTGGCTGTACACCTGGGTCCTGGCCCCCGTCGGCAGGGCGGTCGCCTTCCTGGCCGACCGGTTCGTGCGGCTCGTACGGATGATCTTCGTGGGCATCGGAACCGCGCTCCACTGGACCGCCCGCGTCCTGCTGGTGCTTCCCGCTCTCGCCGTGTGGCGCTGGATTCTCGTGCCCGTCGGGCGGGCCCTCGCCGTCGTGGCCAGGGAGATCGGCGAGGCCCTCGGGCACGCCTGGCGGATCGCCGGGTACGTCTCGCTCGCCGTCGGACGGTTCCTCGCGCGTCTCTTCCGGTGGACTTTCGTCGAACCGGCGCGCTGGGCTTACCGGACCGTGCTGACACCGGTCGGGCACGCCGTGCGCGATCTGGTGCTGAAGCCCGCGGCCGAGGCGGCGCGCGGGATCCGGCGGACGGCGCGGCAGGCTCTGGAAGCCGCCCGGGACAGTGCGCGGCAGGCCCGCGCCGACTTCCGGCGGATGCTCTTCGGAACGCCTCCGGAACCACAGCCGGTCGCCCGGCGGGAACCAGCGGCCCCCGACACACGTACTCTAGGTAGCAGTACGACCGCACTCATGAAGGACTGAGCGACACTGGGCAAGCGACAGCCCGAAGGCCCGCCGCCCGCACCCGCGGTGCAGCGCATCCGACTGCGCTACACCAAGCGCGGCCGCCTCCGGTTCACCAGCCACCGTGACTTCCAGCGCGCCTTCGAGCGTGCCCTGCGCCGTGCCGCCGTACCCATGGCGTACTCGGCAGGGTTCACGCCGCATCCGAAGGTGTCGTACGCCAATGCCGCACCCACCGGCACCGGCAGCGAGGCGGAGTACCTGGAGATCGCGCTCACCGCGAAGCGCGACCCCGAGAAGCTGCGCGAGCTCCTCGACGAGTCGATGCCCCAGGGGCTCGACATCATCGAGGCGGTCGAGGCTCGCGTCTCGGGTCTCGCCGACCGGCTCACCGCTTCCGTGTGGGAGATGCGCCTCGACGGCGTGGACCCGGCGGACGCGGAGCGCGCGGTGGAGGCCTTCAATACGGCCGAGACCGTCGAGGTCAGCCGCAAGACCAAGAACGGCATGCGGACGTTCGACGCCCGCGGTGCCGTGGCGAGCCTCGAAGCGACCTCCGAGACGCACAGTCCACAGGCTGATAGGCCGACCGACCAGCCCTGTGCGATACTGCGGCTGGTTGTTCGGCACGTGACGCCTGCCGTTCGACCCGACGACGTCCTGTCCGGTCTTAGCGCCGTGGCCGACCTGGCGCCGCCGGTCGCCGCAGCGGTGACCAGGCTGGCGCAGGGGCTGTTCGATGAAGAGACCGGCACGGTGACCGACCCGCTCGCGCCCGACCGCGAGGCAGTCGCAGCCGCCCCAGCCGATCGCACAGGGGCCGCCGAAACTGCCGCCGCGAAGGCGTCGGCGTAAGGAAGGTCCCGCGTAAGGACAGATGTCGTAGCGCCGCCCTCGTATCCGGGAGCCACCTGGGTCGGGCAGCGCACCGACCTTAAAGACTTTCGCCAGGCCGTACGCACACATGGTGTACGGAACCGGCGAGACAGGACTAAGAGAGCTCCCGTGCGGCGCCCGCGCCCCGGACGGCGGCACCGCGCATCGCGCGAGCCGCGGACGTCACCGGCATCGCCGGACCAGGCGCGGCGCCCGGGAGCCTGACGGGAGATCCACCCGCATGCTCGAGCCCACCGAACCCACCGAGGGTTCCGACAACAACACTCCCAGCGACACGCTGCCGCCGCGGCGCCGCCGCCGTGCGGCGTCGCGCCCCGCCGGTCCGCCGACCGCCGCCACCGAGGCCGCGGCCGAGACCACCGCGCCGGCCATACCGGCCGTGGCGTCCGCCGACCTCGCGGCCGAGGACGCCCCCGCAGGGGCCGTGACCTCCGCGGACGCCGAGGCCGAGGAGACGGACGAGACCGAAGAGGCCGTCGAGACGGCCGCGGCCGAAGCGGCCGAGGAGGCCCCGGCCGAGGTCGAGGCCGCCGCCACCACAGCTTCCGACGACGCCGCACCGCGCCGTACGCGCCGTCGCGCCACCCGTCGTGTCTCCGCTCCCGCCGGAGCGCCCGAGACGGACGGGACCGCCCAGGCCGACGAGACAGTCGAGCCCGCCGCCGTCGCCGAGCCCGAGAGCCGGCCCGTCGAGGAGGCTCCGGCCGCGGTCGAGGAGACCGCGCCCGCCGGCCGTACCCGCCGTCGCGCCACCCGCCGGGCCTCCGCGCCCGCCGGAGCGCCCGCCGCGGCCGAGGCCGCCGAGGTCGTGACGACCGCCGCCGAGCCGGTGGCCGCCCCCGCCACCGCGGAGACCGAGCCCGAGGCACCCGCCGCCGAGCCCGTCGCCGAGGAGGCCGCCCCGCGCCGCACGACCCGCCGTCGTGCCACCCGCCGGGCCACCGCACCCGCCGGAGCGCCCGAGGGCGACACCGCCGACGAGCGTGTGGAGGCGCCCGTGAGCAGCGAGAGCAAGTCCGAGGAGACCGCGCAGCCGCAGGCCGTCGAGGCCGGGCCCGCGCAGACCGAGCCCGCGCAGCCCGAGGACGGCGGCCCGCGCCGTAGCCGCCGCCGTGCCACCCGCAAGGCCGCCGTCGGTTTCTCCGCGCCCGCGCCGAAGGAGACCGAGGGGTCCTCGCGGCGCCCGGCCCGTCCGGCCGTCGCCGTGTTCCAGGCGCCGGTGTTCACCGAGCCGATGTTCCAGACGCCCGAGCGGGCCGCCGCCGCGGCCGCCGCCGAGGCGGCCGAGGCCGCTGAGGCTCCCGAACCGGCCGAGACCGTCCAGGAGCCGGCCGCCGGCCGCAGGCGCCGGCGTCGCCGGGGCTTCGAGGACGAGCCGCAGGCCGTGACCGAGGAGACGCAGGAGCCCGTCGAGGACGCGGAGCCCGTCGAGGACACGGAGCCCGTCGAGGACGCGGAATCCGCCGAGGACGCGGAGGACGCCGTCGAGGGCGACGAGGGCGAGGAGGAGTCCGCGGGCTCCCGTCGCCGTCGCCGTCGCGGTGGCCGCCGTCGCCGCCGCGGAGAGTCCGCCGAGTCGGACGCGGACGGCGAGGCCGGTGAGGACGACTACGTCGCCGAGCAGGCCGCGCAGGACGCCGAGGACACCGCCGAGCAGACCGAGGAGGACGCCGAGGAGGACGACGAGCGCGAGGAGTCGGGCGGCTCCAGCAGCAGCCGTCGCCGTCGTCGCCGTCGCCGTCGCGCCGGTGACTCCGGTGGCGAGGCCGAGCAGCCCGGCGAGAACGACCCCGAGCGCACCGTCGTCAAGGTCCGCGAACCGCGCGGCAGGCGCGAGGAGCAGCCCTCGGACGAGGTGCAGTCCATCAAGGGCTCGACCCGCCTCGAGGCGAAGAAGCAGCGCCGCCGCGAGGGCCGCGAGCAGGGCCGCCGCCGTGTTCCGATCATCACGGAGGCCGAGTTCCTGGCCCGCCGCGAGGCCGTCGAGCGGGTGATGGTCGTCCGCCAGAGCGGTGAGCGCACCCAGATCGGTGTCCTCGAGGACGACGTGCTCGTCGAGCACTACGTCAACAAGGAGCAGGCGACCTCGTACGTCGGCAACGTCTACCTGGGCAAGGTCCAGAACGTGCTGCCGTCGATGGAGGCCGCGTTCATCGACATCGGCAAGGGCCGCAACGCGGTGCTCTACGCCGGTGAGGTCAACTTCGAGGCGCTCGGCATGGCTCACGGGCCGCGCCGGATCGAGGCCGCCCTCAAGTCCGGCCAGTCGGTCCTGGTGCAGGTCACCAAGGACCCGATCGGCCACAAGGGCGCCCGTCTGACCAGCCAGGTCTCCCTCCCGGGCCGCTACCTCGTGTACGTGCCCGAGGGCTCGATGACCGGCATCAGCCGCAAGCTGCCCGACACCGAGCGCGCGCGTCTGAAGACCATCCTCAAGAAGATCGTCCCCGAGGACGCGGGCGTCATCGTGCGCACCGCCGCCGAGGGCGCGAGCGAGGACGAGCTGCGCCGTGACGTCGAACGTCTCCAGGCGCAGTGGGAGGACATCGAGAAGAAGGCGAAGAGCGGCAACGCCCCGACCCTTCTCTACGGCGAGCCGGACATGACCGTCCGCGTCGTCCGCGACATCTTCAACGAGGACTTCTCCAAGGTCATCGTCAGCGGTGACGAGGCGTGGGAGACCGTCCACGGCTACGTCTCCCACGTGGCGCCCGACCTGACCGACCGGCTGTCGAAGTGGACCTCCGAGGTCGACGTCTTCGCCACGTACCGGATCGACGAGCAGCTCATGAAGGCGCTGGACCGCAAGGTCTGGCTGCCCAGCGGCGGCTCGCTGGTGATCGACAAGACCGAGGCCATGATCGTGGTCGACGTCAACACCGGAAAGTTCACCGGCCAGGGCGGCAACCTCGAGGAGACCGTCACCAGGAACAACCTGGAGGCGGCCGAGGAGATCGTGCGTCAGCTGAGGCTGCGCGACCTCGGCGGCATCGTCGTCATCGACTTCATCGACATGGTCCTGGAGTCCAACCGGGACCTGGTGCTGCGGCGCCTGCTCGAATGCCTGGGCCGTGACCGTACGAAGCACCAGGTGGCCGAGGTGACCTCGCTGGGCCTCGTGCAGATGACCCGCAAGCGGGTGGGCCAGGGTCTGCTGGAGTCCTTCTCCGAGACCTGTGTCCACTGCAACGGCCGCGGTGTCATCGTGCACATGGAGCAGCCGACGTCCGTCGGTGGCGGCGGCAAGCGCAAGAAGCGCGGCCGTGGCGGTGCCGAGCAGGTCCAGGACCACGACCACGACCACGAGCACGAGGTGGCCGAGGAACTGGAGACCGAGACCGAGGCGGAGGTGGCCGCCGAGGTCGCCGCGCCCGTCGCTCTGGTCGAGACCGAGTTCCAGCCGGACGAGGAGTTCTACGGCAGCGCCGCCGAGGCGGAGGCCGCGGCCACCCGTGGCCGCTCGCGGCGCCGTGCCTCCCGGCGCGCGTCCGCTCCCGCCGGTGCGCCGAAGACCGAGGAGCGCGCTCCCCGGACCAGGCGCGAGGAGCGCGCCGAGCGCGCCGCCGCCCGGTCCCGTGAGGCCGTCGAGGCCGAGCCGTTCGCGGCCGAGGACCCGGTCGTCGAGGCGCCGGCCGCCGAGCAGCCGGTGTCCGAGCAGCCGGTCGTCGAGGCTCCGGCCGAGACCGTCGAGGCCCCCGTGGCCGCCGTGGCGGAGGCCGAGGCCGCTCCCCAGGGCCGTACGCGCCGTCGTGCGACCCGCAAGGTGTCCGCGCCGGCCGGTTCGCCCAGGTCGGCCGAGGAGGCCGTCGTGACGGTCACGGTCACGGAGCCGGTCGCGGCGCCCGTCGCCGAGGCCCCCGCGCAGACCGCCGACGAGACGGAGACGGCGCCCGAGCCGGTGGCCGAGGCCCCCGCCGAGAGCGCCGCGCCGGCCCGTCCGCGCCGCCGTGCCGTGCGCAAGGCCACCGCGCCCACCGCGTCCGCGGAGGCCGCCGTCGTGGTCGTCCCGTCGGCCGCCGCGGAGCCGGTCGCCGAGCCCGAGGCCGAGCCGGCGGCCGAGCCGGAGGCCGTCGAGGCCGACGCCGAGGCCCCGGCCGCCAAGAAGACGGCCGCCCGCAAGACGGCCAAGAAGGTGACGGCGAAGAAGGCCGCCACCAAGAAGGCCGTGGCGGCCAAGACGACGGTCGCCAAGAAGGCCACGGCCAAGAAGGCGACCGTGAAGAAGGCGGCCGTCAAGTCCACGGCGAAGAAGACCGCGGCGGCCGAGCAGACGCTCTCCACCGTCACGGCGTCCACCGACGAGAGCTGAGGCTCCACGCGTCGTCCCCGGCCCGCGCATCCGCCGGGCCGGGGACGACGCGTGACCGGTGGCACACCCGCGGGGCCCGGCCTGGTTTGACCCTTTCGGCCGTGGCCCCGTAACCTTGACCGTCGGCGTGTCCCCTGACGCGCCGCACCCCCGTAAACCTCTTCCTCCTGGTGTTGCGAGCTTCGTGCTCAGCGTTCCGGGAGAGGCCGCTCGCGCGAGTCGGCGGCTGGACTGCGGGGTCCCGTTCCGAGCGAAAGAGAGATCCGCGTGTACGCCATCGTGCGCAGCGGTGGTCGCCAGCACAAGGTTGCTGTCGGCGACATCGTTGAGGTTGACAAGATTCCCACCGCCAAGGTTGGCGACACGGTCGAGCTCTCGACCCTGCTCGTTGTCGACGGCGAAGCCGTGACGAGCGACCCCTGGGTCCTCGCGGGCATCAAGGTCCAGGCCGAGATCGTGGACCACCACAAGGGTGTCAAGATCGACATCCTTCGCTACAAGAACAAGACCGGCTACCGCCGTCGTCAGGGCCACCGCCAGCAGTACACGGCGATCAAGGTCACTGAGATCCCCGCGGCTGCGAAGTAAGGGTAGGGACTGAGACATGGCACACAAGAAGGGCGCATCGTCCACTCGGAACGGTCGCGACTCCAATGCTCAGCGGCTCGGTGTGAAGCGCTTCGGCGGTCAGACCGTCAACGCCGGTGAGATCCTGGTCCGCCAGCGTGGCACCCACTTCCACCCCGGCGTCAGTGTCGGCCGTGGCAAGGACGACACGCTGTTCGCGCTGGCCGCCGGTGCGGTCGAGTTCGGCACGCACCGTGGCCGCAAGGTCGTGAACATCGTTCCGGTCGCCTGATCGAGTCCCGTCGAGGCTGATCCGGTTCCACGCGGACCGGGCCGGGTGCCTCGGGGCCCAGGCTCCGTAGAACAGAGTTCCTCGCGAGGCGGACCTCACTTCCCCCACGGGAAGAGGGTCCGCCTTTCGCGTGTTACGTAAGAGACATTCCGTACGTACTGATGTAACCGAAGTGCTGGAGGCACCCCACATGACCACCTTCGTGGACCGCGTCGAGCTGCATGTCGCCGCGGGTAGCGGAGGTCACGGCTGTGCCTCCGTACACCGGGAGAAGTTCAAGCCGCTCGGCGGCCCGGACGGCGGCAACGGTGGCCGTGGCGGTGACGTGATCCTGGTCGTCGACCAGTCCGTCACCACGCTGCTCGACTATCACCACTCGCCGCATCGCAAGGCGACCAGCGGCAAGCCCGGCGAGGGCGGCAACCGCTCCGGCAAGGACGGCCAGGACCTCGTCCTGCCCGTGCCGGACGGCACGGTCGTGCTCGACAAGGCGGGCAACGTCCTCGCGGACCTCGTCGGACAGGGCACCACGTACGTCGCCGCCGAGGGCGGCCGCGGAGGCCTCGGCAACGCGGCGCTGTCCTCGGCCCGCCGCAAGGCGCCCGGCTTCGCGCTGCTCGGCGTGCCCGGAGGCATGCAGGACATCGTCCTGGAGCTGAAGACCGTCGCCGACGTGGCCCTCGTCGGCTACCCGAGCGCCGGCAAGTCCTCGCTCATCTCGGTCCTGTCCGCCGCCAAGCCGAAGATCGCGGACTACCCCTTCACGACCCTCGTCCCGAACCTGGGCGTGGTGACGGCGGGCGAGACCGTCTACACCATCGCCGACGTGCCCGGTCTCATCCCCGGCGCCAGCCAGGGCAAGGGCCTCGGCCTGGAGTTCCTGCGCCATGTGGAGCGGTGCAGTGTGCTCGTCCACATCCTGGACACGGCCACCCTCGAATCCGAGCGTGACCCGATCTCCGACCTCGACATCATCGAGGAGGAGCTGAAGCAGTACGGCGGCCTGGACAAGCGTCCGCGCATGGTCGTCCTCAACAAGATCGACGTACCGGACGGCAAGGACCTCGCGGAGATGGTCCGCCCCGACCTGGAAAGCCGCGGCTACCGCGTCTTCGAGGTGTCCGCGGTCGCCCACATGGGCCTCAAGGAGCTGTCCTTCGCGCTCGCCGAGATGGTCGCCGCCGCGCGTGCCGCGAAGCCCAAGGAGGAGGCGACCCGGATCGTCATCCGTCCGAAGGCGGTCGACGACGCCGGCTTCACCGTGGCACAGGAGGAGGACGGCCTCTACCGCGTGCGCGGCGAGAAGCCCGAACGCTGGGTGCGCCAGACCGACTTCAACAACGACGAAGCCGTCGGTTACCTCGCCGACCGCCTCAACCGTCTCGGTGTCGAGGCGCAGCTGATGAAGGCGGGCGCCCGCTCGGGCGACGGCGTCGCCATCGGCCCCGAGGAGAACGCGGTCGTCTTCGACTGGGAGCCGACGGTCATGGCCGGTGCGGAGATGCTGGGCCGCCGTGGTGAGGACCACCGCCTCGACGAGCCTCGCCCCGCCGCCCAGCGCCGCCGCGACAAGCAGGCCGAGCGGGACGAGTCGCAGAAGGAGTACGACGAATTCGAGCCGTTCTAGGGTCTGCCTGACCATTCCCGTCTGCGGGCGACGACGCGAATTGTCGGACAGGGCCGAGGCCGCGTTCGGCGGGCCGCGTGCCCGCCGCCGGGTGGTCCCGGTTGAACGCCAGGCAAAGTCCGGGCGGGCGCAGGGCAACCAAACAGCTGGGCCGTGAGTCGTAGCGGGCGCGGAGAGGATCTTCCTCTCCGCGCCCGTTGTGCATTCCGGACACCCGGACCGGATGTCCCGGAGCCCGGACGGGTGAGGACGCGCCGGGCGGTCGCCCTCGCGATCACCCGGCCGGCCGCGCCCGCCCGTGCCGGCATGTCCGCTCCGCCGGCCATCCCTGCCTCTCCCTTCCGCCGGAGCGGCTGCTCCAGGCCGCTCCGGGAGCCGTCGTTCCCTTCAGGTCAGGACCCCCATGCCGCACCGCCGTTCTCTCTTCGCCCGCCGCAGACCCTTCGTCATCGGTGCCGGTGTCGCCCTGGCCGCGGGCGCGCTGGCCGTGCCCGCCGTCAACGCCGCGACCGTGCCGACGACCGCCTCCGCCACGCCGAGCGCCAAGCGGCTGCACGACGACTTCAACGGCGACGGCTATCCGGATCTCGCGATCGGGGCGCCGGGCACCACGGTGGGCGGTCTGAAGAACGCCGGGTCCGTCAGCGTGCTGTACGGCGCCTCCGGCGGACTGTCCACCGCGCGCAAGCAGGTGCTGACCTGGCCCGGACGCGTCAACAGCGACACTCCCGAGTACGTCTACGGCTCCGGGTTGCAGAGCGCCGACCTCGACGGCGACGGATACGCGGATCTGCTCTCGGCCGTCGATGTGTCGAGGATGGACATCGACGACGGCTACGCGGTCGTCGTCAACTGGGGTGGCGCCAAGGGGCTCTCGGCGACCGCCACGGCCCTCGCATGGAGTCCGGGGGCCGAGTGGCAGGGACAGTTCGCCGTCGGTGACGTGGACGGCGACAAGCACCCGGATCTGGTGACGGCGGGCGCCGAGCAATGGCTCTCCGACGACCCGGACGTCCAGCCCGAGGAGGACGGGACGGTGCGGCACGGCCCGTTCACCCGCGGCGGTGGCAACGCCGGGAGGGACCACTTCACCGTCGACCCGCAGAAAGCCCTGTTCAACCCGGTGATGGCGGCCGGCGATGTGACCGGGGACGGTGTGGCCGACCTCGCGGTGACCACCGGGGACACGGGCTCGCGCACCACGGCGCTGCTCGCGGGCGGCAGGGACGGCTTCACCGACAAGGGCCGGCTGCACGACGCCCAGGGGCGTGCCGTCGCAGGCGAGGACATCGCGATCGGAGACCTGGACAAGGACGGATACGGCGACGTGGTCGTCGGCCGCTCGGCCGTGGGCGGCACCGGATCTCCGGCGAAGGGCGGCGCGGTGGGCGTCGTCCACGGCGGCCCCGGAGGCGTCTCGACGACCCGGAAGCCGGTGTGGATCAGCCAGGACACCCCGGGAGTGCCCGGCACTGACGAGAAGGGCGACGGCATGGGCGCCGGCCTGTCCGTCGGCGACACCGACGGCGACGGCTACCTCGACGTGGCGACCGGCCTGCCCGGCGAGGACGTCGGCACCACCGTCGACGCGGGCGGTGTGCTCGTCCTCAGGGGCAGCGCCTCGGGCCTGACCGGTACCGGTGCCAAGTCGTTCACCCAGAGCACCTCCGGCGTGCCCGGCACGGCCGAGCGGATGGACCGGTTCGGTGCCGAGACGGCCCTGGCCGACGGCAACGGCGACAAGAAGGACGGCCTGATCGTCGGCGACCCGGACGAGAACGCGGGCAACGGTGCCGTCTGGACCTTCTCCGCCGGCTCCGGCGGCATCACGGCGAGTGGTTCGGCCTCCTTCGGCGGATCCACGCTCGGCCTTCCCGCCACGGGCTCGGGCTTCGGAAGGTCCCTCGACGACTGAGCCCGGCCCGTTCCATCTTCGGCGCGGGCACGCCGGGCACGGTGGCTACGGGCGCCCGGCCGGACAGATCTTCGCCTGCTGAGAGGGCGTCAGGCCCGCCGTGACAGTGGACGGTTCCGCCGGAGAGCGCCGGAGGAACACCGAAATCCCCTGTCGCGGCGGGTCGTTCGTTGCTCGTGTGTTCGTCATGCGTACGATGCGCTCTGTTCAAGAGGTGGGCCGCTGTGCCGTGTGGGCTTCCCGGTGTCCAAGAGGCAACCGACGCAAGGGAGTTCGCCCATGTCCGGCCCCGTCTCACGCGATCGTCGCCACTTTCTCACCGCCTCGGCCGCCGTGCTCGGCGCCGCCGCCTCCGCCCAGCTCTGGCTGCCGGGCAGCGCCCGTGCCGCCGAAACCCCGCTGCCCGACGCCGTGTTCAGTCTCGGCGTGGCTTCCGGCGACCCGCTGCCCGACGCGGTCGTGCTGTGGACCCGGCTCGCCCCCGACCCGCTGAACGGCGGCGGCATGCCCGACCGCGCGGTGCCGGTCGAGTGGGAGATCGCCGCGGACGCCCGCTTCCGCAAGCCGGTGCGCCGCGGCACCGCGTACGCGCGTCCCGAGTACGGCCACAGCGTGCACGTCGACGTCCGCGGGCTGCTCCCGGACCGCGTGTACTGGTACCGCTTCCGCGCGGACGGCCAGCTCTCCCCGACCGGGCGCACCCGTACCGCGCCGCACCCCTTCCGGGCGGGCGGCTCCCTGCGCGTCGCCCTCGCCTCCTGCCAGAACTGGCAGAACGGCTACTTCACCCCGTACGCCGACATGCTCGACCAGGACCCCCACGTCGTCCTGTTCGTCGGCGACTACATCTACGAGTCCTCACCGTCGGCGACGGCCGTGCGCCGCCACGAGGGCACCGGGGAGCCGTACACCCTCGTCCAGTACCGCAACCGGTACGCCCAGTACCGCAGCGACCCGCACCTCGCGGCCATGCACGCGAACGCCCCCTGGGTGGTCACCTTCGACGACCACGAGGTCGACAACGACTTCGCCGGGGAGATCCCGCAGGACCCGGACAAGCAGACGCACGACGCGTTCACGGCCCGGCTGACCGCCGCCTACCAGGCGTACTACGAGCACATGCCGGTCCGGGCCACCGCGATCCCGGACGGGCCGCACATCCGGATGTACCGGCGCCTCGACTTCGGACGCCTCGCCCGGCTGAACGTCCTCGACACCCGCCAGTTCCGCAGCAACCAGGCGACCGGCCAGGAAGGCGCGCAGGATCCGGCGCTCACCATGCTCGGCGCGGCGCAGAAGGACTGGCTGCTCCACGGGATGCGCCACTCGCCCGCCCGCTGGAACCTGGTCGCCTCGCAGATCATGATGGCCGAGACCGACCTCCAGGTCGGCGAGGGCAAGCTCTGGTACTACGACGCCTGGGACGGTTACCAGGCCGAACGCAACGCTCTCATGGGGGAGTTCGCGGACATCCGCAACCCCGTCGTCCTCACCGGCGACCGTCACCTCACGATGATCAGCGACCTCAAGTCGGACTTCGCCGACCCGGACTCCGACGTCGTGGGCGCCGAGTTCGTGGGTACGTCCATCTCCAGCGGCGGCGACCAGGACCAGGCCGCCTTCCACAAGGAGTGGGACGCGCGGATGCCGGACAACCCGCACTGGAAGTTCATCGACGCCCACCGCGGCTACCACCTCTTCGACATCCGGCGGGACGGCATCGACGCCCAGGTGCGCGTCGCGGAGACGGTGCTGAAGCCCGACGCCGCCTCCAGCACCCTGGCCCGCCTGCGGGTCGACGCGGGGGAGCCGGGCGTGCGGCTCGTGTGACGCGGGCATGCCCTGGGACTCACCGGAGTCCCAGGGCATTCTCAGGCTGCGCTCAGCATCCGTCCTTATCGTCCTCCCACCATGGAGACCGACTGTTCGACACCTGATACGACAGCTCCCGTGACGCCCGGGCCGCTGCCCGCCGGGACCCGGCTGCTGCACATCGGCCCGCACGAAACCGGCACCACCTCGGTCCAGGGCGCGCTGTTCGCCGCGAAGGACGCGATGGCCGCCCACGGCGTCCGCTTCCCCGCGCACAGCAGACATCCGATGGAAGCCGCCCTCGCGGTCTGCGGCCGTCCCGGGATGACGGGCGACGCCCGCCCGGCCGAGCGGCACTGGCGGCGGCTCGCCGACGCGGTGCACGCCACCGGCGACCGGACCTCGCTGATCAGCAGCGAGTTCTTCGCGGACGCCCCCGACGACGCGACCGTCGCGCGGATCGTCGACGAGCTGGGCCGCGACCGCGTGCACGTCCTGGTCACGCTGCGCCCGCTGGCGAAGATCATGCCCTCGCAGTGGCAGCAGTACGTCCAGAACGGGCTGCGCATGGGATACGAGGACTGGCTCGACCACATGCTGCGCAGGGCTCCGTACGAGAAGCCCAACCCGAGCTTCTGGCGGCGGCACCGGCACGACCGGCTCGTCGAGCGCTGGGCGCGGGTCGTCGGCGCGGCGAACCTCACGGTCGTGGTGGTCGACGACCGTGACCGCGGTGGCCTCATGCGCACCTTCGAGTCGCTGCTCGGGCTGCCCGGCGGTCTCCTCGAAGAGGTTCCGGACCCGGCCGATCGCTCCCTCACACCGGCCGAGACCGAAATGCTGCGGATCCTGAACAGGGAATTCCGCGGCAACGGGCTGCCGGACGAGATCTATTCGAAGCTCGTGCGGGGCGGCGCGGTCCCGCGGATGAAGAACGTCCGCCGTCCGGCGTCGGACGACGACCGGATCAGCACCCCGGAGTGGGCCCTGGAAGCGGCCGCGGCCATCGGCGCGGAGATGGCCGGGCGGATCGGCGGCCTCGGCGTACGGGTCCTGGGCGACCCGGCGCTGCTGTCCGCTCGGCCGTCGCCGTCGCCGTCGCCGTCGCCGTCGCCGTTGCCGGCCGCTGACGTGCCCGACGCGCCGCGGATCGACCCCGAGACGGCCGCCCAGGCGCTCTACGGAGTGCTGGCCGCGGTGGCCGCCGAGCCCGCCCGTACCGCCGGGATCCGCTCGGTTCACCGGACGACTTCGGGGGAACTCGTGCGTGTACTCGGTCACCGGGTGCTGAGGCGCCTGAGAAGAACGTGAGGAACCCGCGCGGGACGTGTGGAGTTACTCACAGCAAATCCGGACAATTCGGCCAGGTGTCCCCGAAGTCGCCTGTGTGCAAGGTGAATGCCCGGTTGCGCGCACATATGCAGCGGACGGCGCTCACCTTGCATGGCGGTAACCGTAGGTGGGACCATTCCCGCGTTCCCTGTCGCCCCAAGGTAGGTCACCTGTGTCTGAGCACATTGCCAAGCCCCGTACCACCGCAGTGATCCTGGCCGGCGGGACCGGTCAGCGCGTGGGTCTGTCGATTCCGAAGCAACTGCTGAAGATCGCCGGCAAGGCGGTCATCGAGCACACGCTGACCACCTTCGAACAGGCCGACTCGATCGACGACATCATCGTGCTCATGGCCCCCGGCTACGTGCCGGACGTCGAGAAGATCGTCGCGAAGGCGGGCTTCACGAAGGTGACCCGTGTCATCGAGGGCGGTTCGACGCGGAACGAGACGACCGAGCGCGCCATCGCCGCCCTCGGCGAGGGTCTGGCCGAGGGCGAGGACGCCAACGTCCTGTTCCACGACGCCGTGCGCCCGCTGCTGTCCGAGCGCGTCATAGACGACTGCGTCAAGGCCCTGGAGCGCTACCAGGCCGTCGACGTCGCCATCCCGTCAGCGGACACGATCATCGTGACCCGCACCCACGGCGACGACGGCGAGTTCATCACCGAGATCCCGGACCGCTCCCGGCTGCGCCGCGGCCAGACGCCCCAGGCGTTCAAGCTGTCCACCATCCGGCGCGCCTACCAGGTCGCGGCCGGCGACCCCAACTTCCAGGCCACGGACGACTGCTCGGTCGTGCTCAAGTACCTGCCGGACGTGCCGATCCACGTCGTGGCGGGCGACGAGTACAACATGAAGGTCACCCAGCCCGTCGACGTCTTCATCGCCGACAAGCTCTTCCAGCTCGCCTCCACCACCGCGCCCGAGCAGGCCGACGAGGCCGCCTACCGCGAGCTGCTCACCGGCAAGACCCTCGTCGTCTTCGGCGGCTCGTACGGCATCGGCAAGGACATAGCCGAGCTCGCCGCGAGCTACGGCGCGAAGACGTACGCGCTCGGCCGCTCCACCACCGGCACGCACGTCGAGAACCCCGAGGAGGTCGACGACGCGCTCTCCACGGCGTACGCGGAGACCGGGCGCATCGACTACGTCATCAACACCGCGGGCGTGCTGCGCATCGGCAAGCTGGCCGAGACGGACAACGCGACCATCGAGGAAGCGCTGAAGGTCAACTACCTGGCCCCGGTGCAGATCGCCCGCTCCTCGTACAAGTACCTGGCCGAGAGCAAGGGCCAGCTGCTGCTCTACACCTCCAGCAGCTACACCCGCGGCCGCGCCGAGTACAGCCTCTACTCCTCCACCAAGGCCGCCATGGTGAACCTCACCCAGGCGCTGTCGGACGAGTGGGCCGGGGACGGCGTCCGCGTCAACTGCATCAACCCCGAGCGCACCGCGACCCCCATGCGCACCAAGGCGTTCGGCCAGGAGCCCGCGGGCTCGCTGCTGTCCTCCGAGGCCGTCGCGCGGACCTCGCTGGACGTCCTGCTCTCCGAGCTGACCGGTCACGTCATCGACGTCCGCCAGCAGGACCCGACGGCCGGCGCGGGCCGCGCCACCGGTTTCGAGGCGGCTCTGGCCGCCGTCCTGGACCGCCAGGACGGCGTGGCATAATCAAAAACGAATAGTCTTTCGGAATTCAGGCCTTTGTGTCCGCGCGTTCGCCGCGTATTCACAAAGGCCTGAGTCCGTAAAGTTAACATTTCGCTTTTTGGTTCTTCTTCGGTATCAAAAGACCTTTTGGTATCAAACCGGCACTCACCCCTCAAGAGCAGGTTTCTCCGTGATTTCCACCGCTATTCGCGTTGCCCGGGTGGGCAGCGCGGCCGAGCTGGCGGCGGCGGCCCTCATGATGCTGGGCTTCCCCTGCCTGATGCTCGCCGCGCTCCTGCCGAGCGTCGGGGCCTTCGCGGCCGCGGCCGCCGTCACGTACCTGGCGGACCACTTTCTGCACCGGCGCGGCAGCTATCTGGTCAACCGCCTCAGCAAGGTGCGGGCCGGTCTGTCCATCAGGTTCCTGATCCGGCAGCTGCTGCTCGTCCTGCTCCTGGCGCGACTCGACCTGTCCGGCAGCCTGGTCTTCTACGCGGCCATCGCGTGCTTCCTGGCCTTCTACGGCTTCCAGGCACCGCACGGCGCGCTGATCACGCTGATACGGCTGCGCCGCAAGATGCCCGTCGCCACCCGCAACGTCGACCTGGCCTCGCGCGTGCGCATCCCGGACGCGCCGCCGCGCCCGCTGCTGTCCCGGTCCGCGGAGAAGATGCTCCACCTCGACCTGGTGGCCGTCGTCGGCCTCCTGGTCGCCGGGGCGACCGACGACAGCGTCTACGGCTTCGCGGGCGTCGGCGTGACGCTGCTGCTGGCCTTCGGCTACGTCGCGGCCCTCGTCCCGTTCGTGCGCGGCCGGAGGGTCCCGCCGAACGCCCAGAAGGTCCTGGCGGCGGTCGACGGCTGGCTCGGCGAATACCGTCCGGAGACGGTGCTCTACTTCTCGGGTTCCAAGGACTCCGCCTACCAGGTCAACATGTGGCTGGAGACGATGGAGCAGCTGGACACCCGGCCGCTGATCATCCTCCGCGAACGGGCGATCCTGGAGCGCATGGCGCCCACCACGGTGCCGGTCATCTGCGTGCCCGGAGGGGTGCACCTGATGAACATGGACCTGTCGACGGTGCGGGTCGCGCTCTACGCGGCGAACGTGGGCAAGAACATCCACATGCTGCGCGTGCCCACCATCCAGCACGTCTTCATCGGCCACGGCGACAGCGACAAGCTCGCCAGCGTCAACCCGTTCAGCAAGGTCTACGACGAGGTGTGGACCGCGGGCCGCGCGGGCCGCGACCGCTACGCGATAGCCGACGTCGGCGTCCGTGACGACGACATCGTCGAGGTCGGCCGCCCGCAGCTGGCCCCGATCCAGACCTGGCAGGGCGTGCCGGACGGCCGTATCCCGACGGTCCTGTACGCGCCGACCTGGGAGGGCTGGGACGGCAACCCCGGCAACACCTCGATCGTCCTCGCCGGCGAGAACATCGTGAAGAAGCTGGTCGCGGCCGACCCGCCGGTCCGTGTCCTGTACAAGCCGCACCCCTTCACGGGCACCGTCAGCGCCGAGGCCGGGGCCGCGCACAAGCGCATCACCGCCCTGGTCGAGAAGGCCGCCGTCGAGCGCGCCGGCGACTCCCGCTTCACCGCCGACGCGGCCGCCCAGGAACGGGCCAAGTCCGAGCTGACCCGTATCGAGGCCCGTATCGCCGAGCTGTCCGGCACCGGCGGCGAGAAGGGCGACGAGGCCGAGGCCACCCGTGACGGCATGATCGACGCGGCCCGCCACAAGGAGGCCGCCCGGCTGCGCGCCGAGTGGAACGACGCCTACTGGCGTTCCTTCAACACCGCCGAGCACCGTGTCATCACGGGTGCCGAACCGCGCCTGTACGACTGCTTCAACGTCTCGGACGCGATGGTCTCGGACATCTCCAGTGTGGTCTCCGACTTCATCGCGAGCGGCAAGCCGTACGCCGTCACGGACTCCGCGGAGCTCGGCGTCGAGGAGTTCAAGCGCCAGAACACCGCGGTGCGTGCCGCGGTGATCCTGACGAACTCGGCCGCCGAACTGGGCGGGCTGCTCGCGGCGGTGGCCGACCCGGCCGCGGACGCGCAGGCGGAGGGCCGCCAGGAGCTCAAGCGCTATCTGCTCGGCCCGGACGAGCCGGCCTCCATCGACCAGTTCAACTCCGCGGTGCGGGAGCTGGCGCGGGAGTCCGAGCGGCGCAACCGCGGCCAGCAGAGCGAGACGTCGGCCGAACTCGTGGACGTCGACCTCGCGAGTACGGTTCCCGCCCAGCGGGTGACCGGCGAGACGGACGGAGCCGCGGTCACCGGCTGATCCGGTCCGCACGCACACACGGGCATGGCCCCGGGGATCCTCTCCCCGGGGCCATGCCCGTTTCTTACGCCCACGACCGTTTCTCTTACGTCGTTCTGTGAGCCTTCACGGGTAAGTCGCCTGCTGTTCCTGTGACCCGGGTCACAAAATGAGTCGTTCCGGGCAACCATCCCGTACTTCCAGTCGTCTTCCAGGTAGCGATTGAGGTGATAAGAGGGAAATGTGCTCGTCACATTTCCTGAAACAAGGGGGAAACGTGACGCAACCTGACGTGACCATCGTCATCGGGGCGTACGAAGCGATGCCGTACCTGGTCAAGTGCCTGGAATCCGTGGAGGACCAGACGCTCGGCCCGGAACGCATCGAGATCATCGCCGTCGACGACGGGTCCACGGACGGCACGGGGGAGTACCTGGAACAGTTCGCCGAGCGTGCGGCCATGTCCGTGACGGTGATCCGGCAGGCCAACTCGGGCGGCCCCAGCGGCCCGCGCAACGTCGGCCTCGGCAAGGCGCGGGGACGCTACGTCTTCTTCCTCGACGCCGACGACTACTTCGGCCCCGAGGCCCTGGAACGCATGGTCGCCATGGGCGACGCGCAGGGCACGGACGTCGTGCTCGGCAAGGTCGTCGGGGTCAACAGGTCGGCTCCGAAATCGATGTGGGGCAAGAACCAGCCCCGTACCGACGTCTTCTCCTCGAACATCAAGTTCACGCTCAGCGCGCAGAAGCTCTTCCGCCGTGACTTACTCACCCGGCACGGGATGGTCTTCGACGAGTCGCTGAAGACCGGCGAGGACGCGCTGTTCACGATGGAGGCATACCTCCGCGCCGACGGCGTCTCCGTGGTCGCCGACTACGACTGCTACCACCTGGTCGGCCGCGACGACGGCAAGCACGTGACCAAGAGCGGCAGTTACGCCCTGCGCTTCGACTCGGCCCGCGCCCTGATGGGCCTCATCGCCGAGCACGTGCCGGCCGGGCCCCGCCGCGACAACCTGATGGTCCGGCCCTTCCTGATCACTCTGCTCCCGCAGTTCGGCCCGGGCTTGCTCAAGGAGAGCGAGAAGGTGCGCGGCCACAAACTCGAACTGGCCAAGCCGCTGATGGACGCGTACTGGCACGAGGGTGTCGCCCGCCGCCTCAAGGTCCACGAGCGGCTGCGGCTGCATCTGGTGGCCCGCGGCCGGGGCGATCTCCTCCTGGACGTGGTCGAGTTCGTCAAGTCGAAGAAGGCCCCGGGGATAGTGCTGGAGTCGCGCGGCCGCAAGGTCTACCTCGCCTACCCGCACTTCCGCGACGCCGCCGCGGGCATCCCGGACAGCTGCTACGTCCCGACGACCCGGGAGACGGTCACCATCGAGGGCTTCAAGCCCCGTCCCGCACGGTTCCGGCGCCTGCGCGGGATGGCCCGGAAGGTTCTCGGCCCCCGGCGCCCGGCCTGAACCTCCGGGGAGCCCCGCTCTCCCCGAGGCGCCGCCCGGCGGCGTCCGTCGCGCAGACGCCCGTACGACGCAGGCGCACCGCGGCCGGAGAGGCCGCGGTGCGTCCGCTCATTGCGCGGTGGCCTGCTGGAACATGCTGGTGAAATTGTGCAGGTACGCGTTATAAGGAGCTGCCCCCTCCAGCCGAAGCAGCGCCTCGTCGTTCTCGCGGAGTGACGAGAAGTCGAGGTTGTGCGAGCCCGTGAAGGTCCACTTCGTGTCGGTATGGCCGGCGTAAGTGCCCTCGATCAAGAGGTACTTCGAGTGCACGAGATAGCCGTCACTGCTCTGGAGCTGGCGCAGCTGTACGTTCTTCTTGCCGGCCAGTTTTGCCACGTCATTGCTCTCGTTGTAGACAATTCTCACCGTGCAGCCCTGCTGGCCGAGAGAAACCAGTGCTGCGACGACTTCGTCTCGTTGCAGAGCGAAGGCCGACACGCTCACGACTGATCCGTCGGCGCACGAGACGTTCTCCAGAATGTCTACGACTACATCGCCGGTTTGTTGGGGGAAGAAGTAGTACTTCACATCTCCCGCTTCGCCGCTGCGATAGTAGTCGGCGTTTTTCTTCATGCTGGCGAGATCGTTGAAATAGCTGACGTAGGCGGTGTAAAGGGCAGTATTTCCGACGATCGTGTAGGCATTGTTCCAGTACTTTGCGACATTGACGTCGGTTTGATTCGCCGATGTTTGGATGACGACATCCTCGGCCTCTCCCGCGTTGCCGATCCGTGAGAAAGTGAAGAACTTGTTGTGGTTGATGGCATTTACGCCGCCGTCGGCGATGCAGGCCGCGTCAACGGTGCATCGCGTGACCCACGAGGTCTGGGTGCGGTCGGTGCCAAGTTCCGCGACCAGGTTCTGGGTGGCGGGAGAATCCCAGAATGACGCGTCCAGCACGACCCGGATGTCCACTCCGCGGCGGTGGGCGGCCACCAGTGCGTCGGTGTAGCCCTGGTCCTTGAGCGCGTAGAGCGATGCTCGAATCAGACGGCCGCTCTGCGTGTTGCCGATGGCCTTGGTGATGTGGTCCTTGATGGCGTTCTTCTGCTCGGTGGTCCCCTTGGGGTCGTTGAACACCGCCCCTGTGACGATCGGCGGTGCATCGGCCGCCGATGCGGCCGGCGGAAGCGTGAGTGCAAACAGTGAGGTAGCCGCGACCACCGCTGCCCAGTACGGCCACAGGCGCCCCGTGCGCCCGAGGGGTGTTCTGTCAATTGAAAGGCCCAACTCAGTCACCTCTGAACGGGATTCGTGAAGTCAACGGGCCGTGCCCCGCCGCAGTGCGGCGGGGCACGGTGTTCGTCCGATCAGAGCCCGGCGACCTGGTTGATCCAGTCGAGGCTCGTAGGCACGCTCGCGTACCTGTTGAAGCTGGTGCAACCTGTGCCCACGGTGGACAGGACGCCTACCTGGTAGCGCAGCCCGTCGACGAGCTTGAACTCCGGGCCGCCGGAGTCGCCGTAGCAGGCCAGCCCGTTGATCTTGGTGCTCTGGATGGCCCTGCCGCCGAAGTAGTCAACCGAGTCGACATCCGTCACCTTGACGGTCGAGCGCTTCAGCTTCTCGGAAGAGGAGCAGGATCCGCAGGTGGCTCCCCAGCCGAATATGTAGTTCGTGGTGCCCTCCACCGGGTGGGCGGACGCCAGTCGGACGTATTCGGCGTTCGCCGAGCGGTTCAGGTGAAGCAGCGCAATGTCGTGGTTGGTGCGAACCTTGGTGTCGTCCACGGTCACCATGCCGCCGCCCTCGGTGCGATCCAGGCTCTTGACGCGTACGGACATGGACCCGCTGACACAGTGCTTGGCGGTCAGTACCCATCTTTCCGCGATGATCGAGCCGGAACACGTGAAGCTGCCGTTCGAGAAGACGGCGGCCATTCCGCTTGAGGAATCGGCGTATTCCCCATTCACCATGGCCGGGTCTTCCGCAGTTCCTTCGAGCTGGGCCAGCGGCGTGACGACGTCTTCCTCAGCGAAGGCATTTCCGGCAGTGCCGAGCGATGCCAAAAGCGCCATACCTACGGCGACAACACCCAAACGGATCCTCATGAACCCCTCCCGATCCCGGATGATCTTGCTATGGATTCGTCATAATTACAGCCCGGGGTGTTCGAGTCAACCGTTTCTTTACCTGCTGATTTATTTTTGGTTACCATGCCGAGTGAAATGGCAGATTTATTATCATTGTCGGCATTTATTGCTTTGCCTGGAATGCTGGATATTTTCGCCGGAGGTGTGTGGCGGGTGCCCCCCCGTGTCCGACGGCTGGAACGGGAACGCGGGGCGGGTTCCGGGTCCCGTAGATTGATGGCACTCGGCTAGGAATGTGGGGCAGGTACGTGGCAGCGGCAAGGCAGACCGAGACGCACGCCGACAGGGACGCTGTGGCGCAGGCCCGCAGGATCATCGTCAAGGTGGGCTCCTCGTCGCTCACCACCGCCTCCGGCGGCCTCGACGCCGACCGGGTCGACGCCCTCGTGGACGTCCTCGCCAAAGCCCGTGACGGCGGCGAGAAGGAGATCGTCCTCGTCTCCTCCGGCGCCATCGCCGCAGGTCTCGCGCCGCTCGGACTGCGCCGCCGCCCCAAGGACCTCGCCCGCCAGCAGGCGGCCGCCAGTGTCGGCCAGGGCCTCCTGATGGCCCGCTACACCGCCTCCTTCGCCCGCTACGGCATCCGCGTCGGGCAGGTGCTCCTCACCTCCGACGACACCAGCCGGCGCGCCCACCACCGCAACGCCTCGCGCACCCTGGACGAGCTCCTCGCGATGGGCGCCCTTCCGGTCGTCAACGAGAACGACACGGTGGCCACCGACGAGATCCGCTTCGGCGACAACGACCGCCTCGCCGCCCTCGTCGCCCATCTCGTACGCGCCGACCTGCTGATCCTGCTCTCCGACGTGGACGGGGTCTACGACGGCGACCCCGGCAAGCCCGGCACCTCACGGATCGCGCAGGTGCGCGGGCCCGCCGACCTCGCCGGCGTCGAGATCGGCAGCGCGGGCAAGGCGGGCGTCGGCACCGGCGGCATGGTCACCAAGGTCGAGGCGGCCAGGATCGCCGCCGCGGCCGGCATCCCCGTGGTGCTGACCAGCGCCGTCCACGCTGCCGACGCCTTCGCGGGCCGGGACACCGGCACCTTCTTCCACGCCACCGGCAAGCGGTCGGCCGACCGGCTGCTGTGGCTCCAGCACGCCTCCACGCCGCAGGGCGCGCTCACCCTGGACGACGGCGCCGTGCGCGCGGTCGTCGAGCGGCGCACCTCGCTGCTGCCCGCGGGCATCGCGGGCGTCGAGGGGGAGTTCACCGCGGGGGACCCGGTCGAGCTGCGCGACAGCGCGGGCCGGGCCGTCGCGCGGGGGCTGGTGAACTTCGACGCCAAGGAGATCCCCCAGCTGATCGGCCGCTCCACCCGGGAGCTGGCGCGCGAGCTGGGCCCCGCGTACGAGCGCGAGGTCGTGCACCGCGACGACCTCGTCCTGCTGAACCCGTAGGGCAGGCGCTCCCCGCCGGGTCCCGCCGACCCCCTGGAACGCGTGCCGTACTGGGCCCCGCCGAACCCCTGGAACGCGCGATACCGAGTCCCGCCGAACCCGTGGACGAAGCGTCCGGCCGGGCGCGTCGGTGGGATCCGCTTCCCGGCCGGTGGATGGCACGGCGGCCTCGTCCGCCAGGGGCCGGTCCCGGCGCCCCAGGGGTACCGCCGGGACCGCTGTCCGCTACATCCGTAAACGGCCGAATCCCCCGCCCCCACCGGTGGACGTTCCGTAAAACCGCCACACGGCGGCTTCTCACCTGCTCAACTTTGTGGCAGGGAGAGTCCGGGATTCGGTACGACCATCGGGTAAAGGAGGCCGTCGTGAGACGAGTGCGCCCTGGGGTGGCGGCGTCCCGCGGTGGTCCCGCCTCCCGCGCGGTGGGCGAGGAGCGGGCCCTCACCAGTGTCGCGGCCGGCGACACCTACGAGGGCGAGCAGCCCGCCGACCTGCCCCGGCTGTGGCACGTGACGCTGAGCGTGTCCGGCGGCGAGGCCCCGCTGACCGAGGTGCGGCGCGGTCTCGAACAGCTCGCCCACGACCACCCCTTCCTGCTGACCAGCCGGTACGCCAACGACCACGCGGAGATCCGCTACTGGGAAGAGGCCCGCGACCTGCACGACGCGGCGGCCGTCGCGCTGCGCCTGTGGGGCGAGCACCGCCAGACCGCCCAACTCCCGCCCTGGGAGATCGTCGGCCTGGAGGTCATCGACCGCGAGACGTACCACCAGCGGATCGCCGAGGGGTACGGACCGCTGCCCGCGACGCCTGTGGGAGTTCACCCGTTTTGAGCCCGTCTCGTCGTATGGGACGACCGCGGGCCCGGCTCTCCGGGCGCACTACCCTTCCCTCATGACCACGCTCTCGCCGTACGACTCCATGTCCCCGGTCGCCCAGGCCGCCTATCGCGCGAAGTCCGCCGCCGCCGACCTGGCGCCGCTGCCGCGGGCCGAGAAGGACGACGCGCTGCTCGCGATCGCGGACGCGCTGGAAGTGCGTACGAGCGAAATCGTCGCCGCCAACGCCAAGGATATCGAGCGCGCCCGCGAGGCCGGGACCAGCGAGACCGTCATCGACCGGCTCACGCTCACCCCCGAGCGCGTGCGCGCGATCGCCTCCGACGTCCGCGACGTGGTGGCGCTGCCCGACCCGGTCGGCGAGGTCGTCCGCGGCTCGACCCTCCCGAACGGCATCGACCTGCGCCAGGTCCGCGTCCCGCTCGGCGTCGTCGGCATCATCTACGAGGCCCGGCCGAACGTGACCGTCGACGCGGCCGCCCTGTGCCTGAAGTCCGGCAACGCGGTCCTGCTGCGCGGCTCGTCCTCCGCCTACGAGTCGAACACGGCCCTCGTGCGGGTCCTGCGCGACGCCGTCGGCGGCGCCGGACTGCCCGCCGACGCCATCCAGCTCGTGCCCGGCGAGGGCCGCGAGTCGGTCCGTGAACTGATGCGCGCCCGCGGCCTGGTCGACGTCCTCATCCCGCGCGGCGGCGCCTCCCTGATCCGCACGGTCGTCCAGGAGTCCACCGTCCCGGTCATCGAGACCGGCACCGGCAACTGCCATGTGTACGTCGACGCGAACGCCGACCTCGACATGGCGATCGACATCCTGATCAACTCCAAGGCCCAGCGGCCCAGCGTCTGCAACTCCGCGGAGACCCTCCTGGTCCACCAGGACATCGCCGCCGCGTTCCTGCCGCGCGCCCTGGACGCCCTCGCGGACGCCGGGGTCACCGTGCACGCCGACGAGCGCGTCCTCGCCTACGCCGAGGACTCCAAGGCCACCGTCGTGGAGGCCACGGCGGAGGACTGGGACACCGAGTACCTCTCCTACGACATCGCGGCGGCGGTCGTCGACTCGCTCGACAAGGCCGTGTCGCACATCCGGCTGTGGAGCTCCGGCCACACCGAGGCCATCGTCACCACCTCGCAGCAGGCCGCGCGCCGCTTCACCCAGCTGGTCGACTCCACGACCGTCGCCGTGAACGCCTCGACCCGCTTCACCGACGGCGGCCAGTTCGGCTTCGGTGCCGAGATCGGCATCTCCACGCAGAAGCTCCACGCGCGCGGTCCGATGGGACTGCCGGAGCTGACGAGCACCAAGTACATCGTCACGGGCGACGGCCACATCCGCCGCTGAGACACCGGCGGGGGCGCGGCCACGGCGGCGTCCCCGAAGCCGGAGGCGGCCCCGTGAGAGCCCTGGAGCCCCGGTCCCGCCCGAGGTCCGCCGGGGCGCGCGGGCGGCGCGGCGCCGGGCGCCGGGGCGCGCGGCGGACCGTTCACGGCCCGCGGTCCACTGAGGCGCTGTCCCGTCCTGCGGTCGAATTTCCGTACCGTCTGCCCAAATTGACCCCTCAGGTCTACTCTGGATCCGTGCCGGAGGACGTGGGGGGCACGCCGTTCCCTGACGGCTGGGAGCCCGACGACGACCACGACCGCGGGGGCGCGGACGAAGAGTTCGCCTCCGTGGTCTTCGACGAGGACTTCGTAAGGGCGGCGGCGTTCCATGAACCGACCGCCGTGGAGCGGCTGCTCGCGGCCGCCCAGGCCCGCGCGGAGGCCTCCGAGGCCGAGGCCCGCCGGGCGCGTGCCCGCGGCGCCCGCGGCGACGACGAACGCTACGAGGACGGCTTCGGCCCCGACGACCACGGCGACTTCGCATACGATCCCGACCTGGACGATCCGGACGACTCCGAGGTCCTGGAGGGCCGCCACGGCTTCCCGGGGATGTACGGCCGGCCCTACGGCAGGCAGGCCCGCTGGCACCGCCACGTCGCCTGGCTCCTCGCCCTCGTCATGGGCATCGGGATGGTCGCCCTCGCCTTCACGGCGGTCTACCGGGGCGCTTCCTCCGACGGCCAGGACCAGGTCCCCTCACCCGCCTCCTCCGGCCTCGAACAGGGCCAGGAGAAGATCACCGGCCCGGGCCCCTCCGCCTCCGTCGGCGATTCCCGTCCTGCGGTGTCGGCGGTGCCGCGCACCCCCTGACACCGGTCTCCCCACCGAGGCAGCGACGTTCGCCGCACAGCGTGACCACCCTGGTGGGAACCTGTCAGAACTTGTCGCGCACCACAGCGTTTACCGGAGCCCCCGGAGACCTACTCTGAAGGTATGGGCGGGCCTGGAGACCCACCTGAGGGGACACCCGAGGGTGCTCCCGCCGGTGGCGAGGACGAGTACCGATCCGTCGTCTTCGACGAGTCGTTCGTCCGCGCTGCCCGCCTCCAGGAGTTCTCCGCCCGGGAACGCATGGCCGACCACAGCCCGGCCGTACGCCGCCGCCCGCCCCTTCAGCGCGGGCTGTCCCGGCAGGCACTGATCCTCGTCCTGCTGATAGCCATCGCCTTCGGCACCGCGATCTACATGGGCGTACACCACCCGTACCCGACCACCGCCACCCGGTCGGCCGAACCGCTGCGCATGACGGTGATCCCGCTCGCTCCGGGGACCGCCGTCCCGGGCTCGGCCAGTACCGACGAGCTGTTCACCGGCAGCCCGGCCGCCCAGTTCCGCACCGGGGCCGACGGCATCACCATGCCCGCCGTCCGGCGCACCGCGCACTTCTCCGACAGTCAGGTCGTCACCGCCCTGACCACCGCCAAGGACTACCTCGTCGAGTCCTCCCTCGACCCGAGCGTGCTGACCGGAGGCGCCACCCGGCCCGTACGGATCCTGCTCGACCCGCGGCAGCTCGACCAGTTCGACCGGAGCTTCGACCACCCGGCCGCCGACGGACGGCACGCCCCCACCGGCTGGCTGATTCGCTTCGACGCGACCCGGACGCAGCTCGCCGACAAGGGGATCCGGGTGCAGGGAACCCTCCAGGCGGCCGAGTCCGACGCGAACACCCTGGAGGTCGTCGCCGACCACACCTTCGTCTACGCGCTGAAGCCGACGGGTGCGAACGCCGGGGCCAAGGCCTCCCTGTTCACCGTGCGGCGCGAGCTGACCTTCCGCTTCGACCGCGACGACCTGCGCATGCACCAGGCCGAACTGGTGGTGTCCTATGTCCAGGCGGGCCCGCTCGCCTGCTCCGACGACCCGGTGAGCCGGCTGCGGCCGCTGCTCGCGGGCGAGACGGCCAAGGCGGGCGGGCCGGCCGGTACCGACCCGTACGCCACCGGCAGCGCCACCGCCGTGTGCGGTTCGCTGGCAAGAAGCGCGCAGCCGAGGGTGTGACCGGACCGCCGGGCGCCGCCGCCCGGCGGCGGCCGGCGGCACCCCCGGCGCGGCGGCGCGATCCGGCGGGGGCGATCAGTCCTGGCCGTCGGTGCCGGTGCCCTCGTCCTCGGAGCGGTCCTTGGCGCGGTCCTCGCGCGGCGCCTGCCCGGTGCCGCTGCCGGTGCCTGCGGCGTCCCCGTCGGCCGCGCCGTCCTTGGGCGCGCCGCCCGCGAAGCCCCCGAAACCGCGCCGTACCCGGCCCCCGAGGTCGCCCGCGCCGCCCGCGATGTCGCTGACCAGCTTCATCAGCGGGTCCTTGGAGTTCTTCATGTCGCTGGCGTAGCTGGCCGCCGACTGCCGGAAGGAGTCCGACACCGAGGTGTCCTTGTCCGCGTCGCGCCGCGGATAGTGGCCGTCCATGATCCGCTGGTGGTCGCGGGACTCCGCCCACTTCTTCAGCTCGGCCGCGCGGACCGCGGTGAAGGGGTGGGTGCGCGGCAGCACGTTCAGGATCTTGAGCACGGAGTCCCGCAGGTCGCCCGCCGACTCGTACTCCTCGGCCTGCGCGAGGAACGCGTCCACGTTCATCTCGTGCAGGTGATTGCCGCCCGCGATCTTCATCAGACCGCGCATCGAGGCCCGCAGGTCCTGTCCGACCAGCAGCCCCGCCCGGTCCGCCGACAGCTCCGACTTGCGGAACCACTCACGCAGCGCGGTCACGATCGCCATGATCGCGAGGTTCCCCAGCGGGATCCAGGCGACCCGGACCGCGAGATTCGTGAGGAACAGCAGGATCGTGCGGTAGACGGCGTGACCGGACAGCGCGTGGCCGACCTCGTGGCCGATGACCGACCGCATCTCCTCCTCGTCGAGGAGCTCGACGAGCCCGGTCGTCACGACGATGATCGGATCGTCCAGCCCGATGCACATCGCGTTGGGCTGCGGGTCCTGGTTCACGTACATCGGCGGGACCTTCTCCAGGTCCAGGATGTAACAGGCGTCCCGCAGCATGTCGTTGAGGTGCGTGAACTGGGCGTCCGAGACGCGCACCGAGTCGGACAGGAAGAGCAGCCGCAGACTGCGCTCGGGCAGCAGACCGCTCAGTGCCTTGAAGACCGTGTCGAAACCGCTGAGCTTGCGCAGGGCCACCAGGGCCGAGCGGTCCGCCGGGTGTTCGTAGGCCCGCGAGGAGATCCCCTCGAAGCGCCTGCGCTGCCTGCTCGGCACGTTCTCGTGCCCGTTCCGTCCCTGGTCGCCGTCGGACATGTCTTCCCCCATGTGCGTCTGAGTGCCTTCTGTCCCCCCGAGGCAGAGCCCAGCCTAGGCGGAGATACCGTTGACGGGCAGTACAGAGAAGGAGTCGTACGACATGGAGCACATCCCCGCAGCCACGTGGCTCACGGAAGCCGCCTCGGCCGCAGACAGGCAGGGTCCGGGCGATCTGCTCCGCGTCGTGCTGATCGTCATGGTCGTCGGCGTGGTCCTGACGGCCTGGTTCCTGCTGCGCGGCTACAAGCGCGACGACTGACGACCGGCCGCGGACCGACGGGCGGAGCGCCGTCCCCAACGGCGGAGTCGGCGTGTTCGCTGTGTGGGCGCCCGCATACGATGGGCCGACATCTTTATCCCGCACCCACTGGATAGGTTCTGCCGAGATGAGCTTCCAGCACACCGCCGCACAGTTGGCCACCGTCGTCGCCGAGGGCGAGAACGGCGGCAACCACGAGAGCCTCAGCCCGTATCTGACCGGCGGCGGGGCGCTGTTCATCCTGCTCCTGCTGCTGTGGATCACCACGCGCTTCAACCGCGACCGCTGAGCCTCCCGGGCCCGCTCGGGGCCCCTGTCGGCCGGAGCCCGTCGGCCGGGCCGGTAGGGTCTGCACGCATGGGAGAGCAGGACATGCCTACCGGTCCGGCGAGTGACACGGAGAGCGGCGCCGTCGGCGGCGCCACGGGCGGCGCGGGCGCGGCGGCCGGCGGCGCGGTGAAGCGCCTCGTGACCGGCACCGGCCACGGCCCCTCGAACCCGGGCAAGCGCCGGCTCGGCGTCATGGGCGGCACCTTCGACCCGATCCACCACGGACACCTGGTCGCGGCCAGTGAGGTCGCCGCGCAGTTCCACCTCGACGAGGTGGTGTTCGTGCCGACCGGGCAGCCGTGGCAGAAGACCGACCGCATGGTCACGCCCGCCGAGGACCGCTATCTGATGACGGTCATCGCGACCGCCGAGAACCCCCAGTTCTCGGTCAGCCGGATCGACATCGACCGCGGCGGCCCGACCTATACGACGGACACCCTGCGCGACCTGCACGCGCTCAACCCCGACGCGGATCTCTTCTTCATCACCGGCGCGGACGCGCTCGGCCAGATCCTCACCTGGCGCTACACGGAAGAACTGTTCTCCCTTGCGCACTTCATCGGGGTCACCCGGCCCGGTCACACCCTGACCGACCCGGGGCTCCCGGAGGGCGGTGTCTCGCTGGTCGAGGTTCCCGCGCTCGCCATCTCGTCCACAGACTGCCGTGCGAGAGTCGCCAAGGGCGACCCCGTCTGGTATCTGGTGCCGGACGGTGTGGTGCGCTACATCGACAAGCGTGAGCTGTACCGCGGCCAGTGAGCCGAGAGGGGCACCCGGTGAACGACCGATACGACGGATACGCGGGCGGCGGCGACCAGCAGTACGTACTCGTCGGCTACGACGAGTACGGGCAGCCTGTGTACCGGCAGATCCCGCAGCAGCCCGCCCAGGGGTACGACGGCTACGACGCCGGGCAGCAGCCTGGCTACGGCTACGACCCCTATGCGACGGGCCGTCAGGAACCCGTCCGGCCCTACGACACGGGCCACCAGCCACCTGTGTCGTCCTATGACACCGGTCAGCACGAGACGGTGTCTCCCTATGACACCGGCAGGCAGGAGACGGTGTCGCCGTACGACACCGGTCAGCAGCCGGCCGCCTCCTCGTACGACTCCTTCGACCCGTTCGGCACGGGTGCGCCCCGGGCCGGCGGAACCGGGACCGGGACCACCCGGACTCCGTACGACGGTTACGGGCGGAGCGCCGACACGGCGGGCGCCGCGAGCACCGGCCGCCAGCCCCGGGTCGCCGAGCAGACCGCCCGCATCCCGCAGCAGGCCGGGCCGGCCGAGGACGACGCTCCCCGGGCCGACCGGGACTACGGCACCGAGCAGTTCGCCTTCGTCGAGGACCAGGAGACCGAGTCCGAGGACGTCATCGACTGGCTGAAGTTCACCGAGAACCGCACCGAGCGCCGCGAGGAGGCCAAGCGCCGCGCCCGCAGCAGGATCGTCGCCCTGGTCGTGGTCGTGGCCCTGGTCGTGGTCGGCGGCGCGGGCTACCTCTGGTACGCGGGCAAGCTTCCCGGCACCGCCGAGGACGCCAAGCCGGGGGCCACGACGCCCGTCGCCGCGCAGAAGCGCGACGTGGTCGTCGTCCACCTGCACAACACCAAGGGCGGCGGCACCGCCACGGCCCTGCTCGTCGACAACACCACCACCGAGCAGGGCACCACCGTCCTGCTGCCCAACTCCCTCGCCCTGACGGACGACGACGGCTCGACGACCACGCTCGCCAAGTCCGTCGACACGGACGGCTCCTCCGGGACACGGGAAGCGCTCGACACCGTGCTGGGAACCAGCATCCAGGGCACCTGGCGGCTCGACACCCCCTACCTGAACAACCTCGTCGAACTCGTCGGAGACATCGAGGTCACCACCAACACCGACGTTCCGGACCCCGCCTCCAAGAAGAAGAGCGACCCCCCGCTCGTCAAGAAGGGCGAGGACCAGACCCTCAGCGGCAAGATGGCCGTCGCCTACGCCACCTACCAGGCCGCGGACGAGGCCCAGAACGCGCAGCTCGAGCGGTTCGGACAGGTCATGCAGGGGGTGATGCGCAAACTGTCCTCGGACAAGCAGGCCGCCACCACCACTGTGCAGACGCTGGCCCAGATCCTCGACCCGTCCCTGACCGACCAGGACCTCGGCGCCTTCCTCGCCAAGCTCGCCGACCTCGCCAAGGGCGGCGACTACAAGACCGCGCTGCTGCCCGTGCAGCAGGACGGCACGCTGACCGCGAGCACCTCCGACAGCGTGATCAAGAACGTCCTGGGCGGTACGGCGAAGAGCCCCGAGGCGGGCTCCGCGGTGCGCGTCGGCATCGAGAACGCCACCGGCGTCAAGGCGGCCACCGGCCAGGCCCGGATCGCCCTGGTCAACGGCGGCTACACGTTCCTGGACTCCGGCACCTCGGCCGCCGCCCGGAGCGTGTCCCAGATCACGTACAGCGATGCCGCCAGAAAGGAAGACGCCGTCGAGGTCGCCAAGACCCTGGGTCTGCCCGGCAGCACCGTGAAGAAGGGCAAGGCCGCCGGCAACGCGGACGTGTCCGTCGTCCTCGGCCAGGACTACAAGATCACCAGCCGCTCGACGGGGTGACCCGCGGGTGACCGGCATCACGCCCCGGGGCCCGGCCCCGGGGCGTGGCCCCGGAAACGCGTGGGGTGTCCTCGGCGGTCCGTGAGACCCTTGAGTCGTAACCGACCGCCGACGGAAAGCCGCGTAGTGACCGCCACGGACCGCTCCATCGAGCTCATCAATGCCGCCGCACAGGCGGCCGCAGACAAGCTCGCGCACGACATCATCGCCTACGACGTCAGCGATGTGCTCTCCATCACCGACGCCTTCCTGCTGGCGTCCGCGCCCAACGACCGTCAGGTCAAGTCGATCGTCGACGAGATCGAGGAGCGCCTGAACAAGGAGCTCGGCGCCAAGCCGGTGCGCCGAGAGGGCGACCGCGAGGCGCGCTGGGTGCTGCTCGACTACGTCGACATCGTGGTGCACGTCCAGCACAGCGAGGAGCGCGTCTTCTACGCCCTCGAGCGGCTGTGGAAGGACTGCCCCGAGCTCGACCTGCCCGCCGAGGCCAAGGCGACCCGCGGCAAGGCCGCCGAGCACGCCAAGTTCCAGGCCGAGGAGGACTCCGTCGGCATGGAGGAGCTGCGGTGACCGCCGAGGCCCGCGAGACCGCGGGCGCGACCGCCGAGGCGAAGCCGGGCAGGGGCCGTCGGGTCATCCTGTGGCGGCACGGCCAGACCTCCTGGAACGTGGACCGCCGCTTCCAGGGTTCGACGGACGTCGAGCTGACCGAGACGGGCGTCGGGCAGGCCGTCCGCGCCGCCCGGCTGCTCGCCTCCCTGAGGCCCGACGCCATCGTCGCCTCGGATCTCCAGCGCGCCGCCGCGACGGCCGCCGAGCTGGCCGTCCTCACCGGCCTCGACGTCACCCACGAGGAGGGCCTGCGCGAGACCTACGCGGGCGTCTGGCAGGGGCTGACGCACGAGGAGATCATCGCCCGCCACGGCGAGCAGTACGCCGCGTGGAAGCGCGGTGAGCCGGTGCGGCGCGGCGGGGGCGAACTGGAGACCGAGGTCGCCGACCGCGCCGCCCCCGTGGTGCTGCGGCACGCCGACAAGCTGCCGGACGACGGCACCCTCGTCGTCGTCAGCCACGGAGGCACGATCCGCACCACGATCGGCCGTCTGCTCGGTCTGGAGTCCCAGCACTGGGAGAGCCTCGGCGGTCTGTCCAACTGCTGCTGGTCCGTCCTCGGCGAGGGCGTCCGCGGCTGGCGGCTGCTGGAGCACAACGCCGGAACGCTGCCGGAACCGGTCCTCGGCGACGACGACTGAGGGGGCCGGACGGCTCTCCGTCCGGTCGCGCGGGCCCGGGAGGACCGGATTTCACTTTCCGGCTGGTCGCAGGCTAAAGTTCTTCTTGTTCGGCCCGCAGGGCGGGAAGAACGCAAGGGGCTATAGCTCAGTTGGTAGAGCGCCTGCATGGCATGCAGGAGGTCAGGAGTTCAATTCTCCTTAGCTCCACAGACCGACTCTCTCGAGTTGTCGGACAGCGTCATGAAAGATCCCGTTCCCGTGAGGGAGCGGGATTTTTCGTTGCTCGCACCGGAGTTGGGGTCCGGCCTCGGAAGAACGCGCCGAGGCGGGCGCAGTTGGGCGGACGGACTCCGAAAGCGTGTCGTGGACCACCCCGGACGCGTCGCCCCGGCAGCCTCCGTGACACCGTCAGGAGCCGCGCGCCCTCTCTGGCTCATGGGGGGCCGTGGTCTTGGGCACACTCATCTCGAACCCGCTTGAGTCACTTGGGGTCCCTGGGGCGTATACCTTTGCGGACGCGCTCCTGGCGTGCTCGTATGCGCCGGTCGCCAGGGCCGTGCTGGGTGCCCGTGTCCGGACTGGTACGAAGGCGTCGCTGACCGTATTGCTCCGGCCGTGGCAGAATCAAACGGCCGGAAGGGGGCGCGGCCCGACGGGAGGGAGTAGCGATGCCTGCCAGCATCCTCGAGGAGGTCGACGATCTCCTCGAAGTGGCACTGAACCGTAAGAAAGCCACCCTCCTCGACTGCCCTTCCTGCGGATCGGTCCACGTTGCCCAGGTTCTCGGTGACAATGGTGGAATCTCCTACGTGTGCACGGCCTGCGGCCACAGCTGGAGCTGATTGATGGGTGCACACAGGCGGAAATGCGATTGGTGCGGCAGTGGTACGCCGATCGTCCGCGACATGGAACCGGTCAACCACGACTACCAGTACTGGTGCGAGGAATGCGCGCGGGCGCTGATCATAAAAGGCGACCCGATCGAGACGTACCGCGAGCTGGAGGGCGAGCCGATCTACGCACGGCTCCTCGACGAGCACTGCACGCTCAAGCGCTTCTATTCGTTCGCCACGGCCTGACCCGGGGACCACGTGCCCCCGGGGCCGTGTGACCCCGGCGCTGTACGACACCGGGACGGCCTGGCCCTGTGCCCGCCGGCTCGGCGTCGGCCCGGACCGGGGTCCGTCCCGCCGCGGGGCGGTCCGGCCCCGGTCGGCCCGACGGGCGCGGATTCCCTCTCGGCGGGCCGGCGGCGTCAATCCGCTGCCGTTCCGGCGCAGTTCCCGCCCCGCACGCACCGTGCCGACACCGCACCCGCCCCGGTGCGTACGCGCGAGCGGGACACCACAGCCGCCCTGGAGCGGCCTCCGCGCATCGTCCGCGCCCCGGAAGGCCGGGCGGAGTCCGCTGTGCCCCCTGAAGCCCGTCAGAAGCCGTGCAGCGGCCCCGGGTGGCGTCCCTGTCCGTCGTTGTCCGGAGAAACCCGCCCCGCGCCTCCTCGAACCCCGTTCGGCCCAGTGGTCGTATCCGGGCGGACATGGCACGTGGCGGGGCCCGCGCTATGCGACATGAAGCCCGAATCGGTACAGACGGGAAACGATTTGGTGGTTCACCAGGGGGACCGTGTAATGTTGGCGTCGCCGCCGGGGAAACCGGCGACACGGTGAAAACGCGGTCTCGCCGCGTGGCCACAAGGGGCTATAGCTCAGTTGGTAGAGCGCCTGCATGGCATGCAGGAGGTCAGGAGTTCAATTCTCCTTAGCTCCACAGACGTTGAAAGCGGGCCACCCGATCAGGGTGGTCCGCTTCTTCGTTTTCCCGTGCTCTCGCGGAACGGCCGGCCGGCAACCGCGCGGAATGTATCGGAGGCGGGCCACCGGTTCCTGGTGGCCCGCTCCTTCGTGTCAGCGGCCGCTGCCGAGCGCGCGGCGCCCACGCCCCTGCGAGAGGACCGGCAGGTTGCGCGAGGGCGCAGAGCCCCGGGTGTCCTCCTCGATGCGCAGGGCGAGCGCCGGGCAGCGGCGCACCGCGCGCAGGGCCTTCGCCTCGGCGAACTGCGGCACCGGAGCCTGCGCGACGGTGGGGAAGCCGTCGGCGCCCAGTTCGAAGACCTCGGGAAGGAGATCGGCGCACAGGCCGTGCCCGCGGCACAGCGTCCAGTCGACGAAGATCTTCTGGCGGCTGGGACCCGCCTCCTGCTCGCTCTGGCCGCCCATGATGCTCAGGGGCAGCTGGCCGTCCTCGAAGAGCGGCAGAACGCCTTCCACGGGCCTTCCGCAGCCGTTTCCGAGGACATGCGCGGCCAGGTCGTCCGTGAACGCCTTGAGGGTCGACTCGATGAACATCGCCGAGCCGTCCGGGTGGGAGCAGGCGCCGCGCCGCTTCACGGACTTGGCGACCTGCTTCACCGCTTCGAGCGCCGCCGGTCCGCCGCCGTTGAGGATGTCCGCCAGGCCGCGCGCCGCGGCGGGCAGACCCAGGTAACAGGGACCGCACTGTCCCGCGCTCTCGTCGGCCAGCCACTGCGCCACGCGCAGCGACTCGCCGAGGGGGCAGGTCTCCTGGGTGATGGGGAGGATCGCGCCGGCGCCGAGCGCGCCGCCCACCGCGGCCAGGGAGTCCCGCGAGATGATCGCCTCGTTGACCGTCGCCGCGTCCAGCCACTTGCCGTGGTAGCCGCCGGTCAGGACGCCCTGGGGCATCGCCGGGGCGCCGGCCAGCTGGAGCACGTATCGCAGGGGTACGCCGGTGGGGACCTCGATCACCATGGGGCGCGCGACCGCGCCCGAGACGGTGAGCATGACGGTGCCGGGCTCGTCGTACAGGCCCGTGTTGCGGTAGCGGTCGGGGCCGATGCGGGCGGCGATGGCCAGCTGCGCGAACGTCTCGGCGTTCGACAGGAGGGTGGGAGCGCCCCCGACACCCGACTGGGAGGCGCTGACCTTGCGGCCGGGCGGCACGGCCGGGCCGCCGTCGATCGAGCGGATCAGCGACGCGGCCGCGCCGGTCACCATGCGTACCGGATTGCGCTGCACGCGCGCGCGAAGGGGTGACCCCCTGCGGTTGCTGAGCCCCCGCTCGGACAGCGCCGCTTCCATGGAGCGCTGGGTGGACTCGCGGGTCACGCCGATCACGAGCTGGCGGGCGCCCATGGCCTCCGCGACCAGGAGAGCGCCGTCGAGGATGAGGTGCGGGGCACGGTTGATGAGCACCGTGTCCTTGCGGCAGGCCGGTTCGTCCTCACTCCCGTTGACGACCACCACCGGGCGGATGCCCTTCTTGATGGCTGATTCGGCGACCGAGCGCAGTTTCTTGCCGAACGGGAAGCCCGCCCCGCCGCGGCCCTTCAGATTGATGTCCTCGGCGAGGCTCGCGAGTTCTTCTCCGCCCAGGGGTTCGAGCGGACCGTGCACCTTGAGGTGCATGGGCAGATCAAGACGTTCAACCAGGTCGAAACCCGACGTGAGCTGCGGAAGTCCGACTACGCGGACTTCCGGGACGTCGGGCAGGGCCTCGTTCACTTAAAGCCTCCGGAAGGGGCATTCCATGATTCACCGGAGCCAGGAGCGTCGAAGGCGCCCGGCAGTACGTCAGTCGTGGGACCGCTGTCGTACGTGTCATTGGTGTTGTACGTGCGGTAGGACGCGTTCGTCTCACCGGTGTTGTACACATCACTCGTGCCGTAGTTCCCGGCAGGCGGATTGCCGTAGACGGGGACGGTGTATCCGGTGTCGTTGAGCGGGTCGTACGCCGATGCCGGGGCCTCGCCGACGGGGGCCGACGTGGGAACGGGCCAGCCGGCCTGCCCGCCGCCGTTGCCGACGCGGGGAAACGTCTCGGCGGGCTGCGCGTTCATGGGCATCTGGAACTGCTGGGTCTCGGGAGCCGCAGGTGCGTCGCCGGGTGTCGCCACGGTCCGGTAGGCCGCCGCGAAGCCGGAGTCCGCGGGGTCGGGGGCGCCGCCGAACTGCGGGGACGAGGGCTCCTTGCGCTCCTTGCGCGGGGACGGGACGGAGTCGGCACGCCGGTCGGAGCGACCCGCGGAACCTCCTTGCGGCGACTCCACCGCGGCGGCGCGGGACGCCTCCAGGTCCTCGCGGAACCCGCGGGCGCTGCCGCCGCCGGTGAGCGCCAGGATCCGCGCCGCGACCTTGTACTTGACGGCGTTCGGGGCGGCACGCAGCACGAGGGCGGCCATGACGCCGACCAGGCACAACTCGTACGAGACCATGAAGAAGGTCTTCGCCGGGCGCCCCGCGAACAAGCCGTGGACCAGGGCCGCGCACAGTGCGGGGTAGGCCAGCATGTGCATCGCGCGCCAGCGGGCTGCGACCACGGCCGGCGCGGCGAACTGATTGCGCAGCGCGCCGGTGATGCCCACGAAGATCATGAGCAGGCCGGCCAGCGAGCCGAGGCCGATGAGCCCGCCGAGGCCCGTGACGCCCAGGCTGAAGGGGATCAGCGCGGCGATCAGGACGGTGTGGTCCAGTGCCAGCTTGACGGTGATGTGCACCAGGAGGAACGCGATCGAGCCGACGGCGGTCACGCGGTGGACGCCCTGCGCGATGATCCGCTGACGTGTGTCGAGGAGGAGCCGGTCCTGGGCGACCAGGCCCCAGATCACCGAGCAGGTCAGGGAGACCAGCGACAGGACGCCGGCGCCGAAGTTCAGGAAATCTTGAACCGCGGTGCCTCCCACCAGCACGATCACGGGTATGAGGAGCAGGGCGGCAGCCGAGGCCACCCCGTAGGCCGAACGGCCCGTCCGGGGAAGCGAGCTGTTGTTACGACGAGGGTTCATGAGGGGTACTCCCTACGGTTCGGGGAAGCGGTCCCGAAGGCGCACTCTAGGTCGAGAAATGGCGCCGAGCTCCACGTTTGAGTTATTGCCTTGTTACCAAAGGGCAATGAGGTCTTTGTGTTGTCCGCAAGCGTCCGTTAAGCGAAGTAAAATTTGAACATTAGTCAACAATTTTTTGCCGTCCGTCCCGGCGGTGCGCGGTGCCGACAGGCCCGAAAGCTCGTCGCGGCCCGCATGGGCCCTGCGGTACCCTGACGCCATGCGTGCCGTACGCCTTCTGCTTAGCGAGCCGCGCTGATCAGTCCCGACCGCTGACGCATCGTGGTCGGCATCAGCGCGGCGTCCCCTCCTGTGCGAGGGGTTTTTTCATTTCTGCTGGCAGAGACGATCGATGGAGCTTTGAGGACATGAGCGAGACGAACACCGCTGCCGCTACCGCCGAGCCGGCCGCGCCGCACCGCTACACGGCCGCCCTGGCCGCCGACATCGAGGCACGCTGGCAGGACTTCTGGGACGCCGAGGGCACGTACGAGGCCCCGAACCCCACCGGCGACCTGGCCGGGGACCCCGAGCTGGTCGCCCGGCCCAAGAAGTTCATCATGGACATGTTCCCGTACCCCTCGGGTGCGGGACTGCACGTGGGTCACCCCCTGGGCTACATCGCCACCGATGTGTCCGCCCGGTATCAGCGCATGACGGGTCACAACGTCCTGCACACCCTGGGCTTCGACGCCTTCGGCCTGCCCGCCGAGCAGCATGCCGTGCAGACCGGCGAGCACCCCCGGGTGACCACCGTGGCCGCCATCACGAACATGAAGTCCCAGCTGCGCGCGCTGGGCCTGGGCCACGACAAGCGCCGGTCGTTCGCCACGATCGACCCGGAGTACTACAGGTGGACCCAGTGGATCTTCCTGCAGATCTTCAACTCCTGGTACGACGAGGAGGCCTCGAAGGCCCGCCCCATCGCGGCGCTGGTCGCCCAGTTCGAGAGCGGTGAGCGTGGCGTCCCCGCCGCCGGCGGCACCACGCGCGCGTGGAACGAGCTGAGCGCCGTCGAGCGCGCCGACGTCCTGAGCGGCTACCGCCTGGCGTACGCCTCCGACGCGCCGGTCAACTGGTGCCCCGGCCTGGGCACCGTCCTGGCCAACGAGGAGGTCACCGCCGACGGCCGTTCCGAGCGCGGCAACTTCCCCGTCTTCAAGGCCAAGCTGCGCCAGTGGAACATGCGCATCACCGCCTACGCGGACCGCCTGCTGGACGACCTGGACGCGCTGGACTGGCCCGAGGCCATCAAGCTGCAGCAGCGCAACTGGATCGGCCGCTCCGAGGGCGCGCGCGTCGACTTCCCGATCGACGGCGAAGCGATCACGGTCTTCACCACCCGTCAGGACACCCTGTTCGGCGCCACCTACATGGTGCTGGCGCCGGAACACCCGCTGGTCGAGAAGTTCACCCCGGCCGCCTGGCCCGAGGGCACCCACGAGGTGTGGACCGGCGGTCACGCGACGCCCGCCGAGGCCGTCGCCGCCTACCGCGCGCAGGCCGCCTCGAAGTCCGACGTCGAACGGCAGGCCGAGGCCAAGGACAAGACCGGCGTCTTCACCGGCGCGTTCGCGACCAACCCGGTCAACGGTGAGAAGGTCCCGGTCTTCATCGCCGACTACGTCCTGATGGGCTACGGCACCGGCGCGATCATGGCCGTCCCGGCGCACGACACCCGCGACTTCGCGTTCGCGCGCGCCTTCGAACTGCCCATGCGCTGCGTGGTCGAGCCCTCGGACGACCGCGGCACCGACGCCTCCACCTGGGACGACGCCTTCGCCTCGTACGACGCGAAGATCGTCAACTCCGCCGGCGACGAGATCTCCCTGGACGGCCTGGGCGTCGTCGACGCCAAGGCGCGCATCACGGAGTGGCTGGAGCGCCGGGGCATCGGCGAGGGCACCGTCAACTTCCGGCTGCGCGACTGGCTGTTCAGCCGCCAGCGCTACTGGGGCGAGCCCTTCCCGATCGTCTACGACGAGGACGGCGTCGCCCACTCGCTGCCCGAGTCGATGCTGCCCCTGGAACTGCCGGAGATCGAGGACTACTCGCCGCGCACCTTCGACCCGGACGACGCGAACACGTCCCCGGAGACCCCGCTGTCGCGCAACGAGGACTGGGTCGCCGTCACCCTGGACCTGGGGGACGGCCGCGGCCCGCGGAAGTACCGCCGCGAGACCAACACCATGCCCAACTGGGCCGGTTCCTGCTGGTACGAGCTGCGCTACCTGGACCCGCACAACGACCAGAAGCTGGTCGACCCCGCCATCGAGCAGTACTGGATGGGCCCGCGCGAGGGCCGGCCGACCGGCGGCGTCGACCTGTACGTCGGCGGCGCCGAGCACGCCGTGCTGCACCTGCTGTACGCCCGCTTCTGGTCGAAGGTCCTGTTCGACCTGGGCCACGTCTCGTCGGCCGAGCCGTTCCACAAGCTGTTCAACCAGGGCATGATCCAGGCCTACGTGTACCGCGACAGCCGCGGTATCGCCGTACCGGCCGCCGAGGTGGAGGAGCGCGACGGCGCGCACTACTACCAGGGCGAGAAGGTCTCCCGGCTGCTGGGCAAGATGGGCAAGTCCCTGAAGAACGCGGTCACCCCGGACGAGATCTGCGCCGAGTACGGAGCGGACACCCTGCGCCTGTACGAGATGGCGATGGGTCCCCTGGACGTGTCCCGCCCCTGGGACACGCGCGCGGTGGTGGGCCAGTACCGCCTGCTGCAGCGGCTGTGGCGCAACGTCGTCGACGAGGCGACCGGCGAGGTCACGGTCGTCGACACCGAGCCGGACGAGGACACGCTGCGTGCCCTGCACAAGGCGATCGACGGTGTACGCCAGGACCTGGAGGGCATGCGGTTCAACACCGCCATCGCCAAGGTCACCGAGCTGAACAACCACCTGACCAAGGTGGGCGGCCCGGTCGCTCGCCCGGTCGCCGAGGCCCTGGTGCTGATGGTCGCGCCGCTGGCCCCGCACATCGCCGAGGAACTGTGGCGCAAACTGGGCCACGCCGACACGGTCGTCCACCAGGACTTCCCCGTCGCCGACCCCGCGTACGTCGTCGACGAGGCCGTGACCTGCGTCGTGCAGATCAAGGGCAAGGTCAAGGCCCGCCTGGAGGTCTCCCCGTCGATCACCGACGCCGAGCTGGAGAAGGTGGCGCTGGCCGACGAGAAGGTCGTCGCGGCGCTGGGCGGCGCGGGGATCCGCAAGGTGATCGTGCGCGCGCCGAAGCTGGTGAACATCGTCACGGCGTAGCCGACCGGCTCGGGGTAGTCCCCTACGGGCAGGTTCGGGGTCCTTCCGGAACTCCGAACCTGCCCGCAGCGTTTACCGTTGAGAGCGCGGCGAAAGATGCCGCGGCCGGTCGGAGGAGGAGTGTGATGGGTACCGTGATCACCGTAATCGCCTTGCTCTTCCTGCTGTTCGTGGTGTTCGGCGCGTATGCGACGGTGAAGGTGATCGGTGCCGCCAAGCGCGGTGTGGACCGCACCATCTCGCAGGCCCGCCGCACGGTCGAGGACACCACCCTGCGCGCGAAGACCTTCGCCCAGTTCGGACCCCAGGGCGAGCTCGCCCAGCTCAGACTGACGCTGCGCACCTCGATGCGCGCCACCCAGGACGCGCTCCAGGCGAGCGCGGTGGAGGACGAGTCCCTCAAGGAGTCCCTGAGCCTCTTCGAGCGGCTCAGCGCCCACGGGCACGAGCTGGACGCCGAACTGAAGCGTCTGGAGGCCGAGCCCGACCGGGACACGCTCGCCACCCGGCTCCCGGGTCTGCGTGAGCGTACCCAGCGGATCACGCAGTCGGCGGACTCGCTGCGCTGGGCCGCCCGCGACCGGGCCCACCGCTTCGCCGGTGACGACCTGGACACACTGAGCGCACAGATCGACGTGGAGGCCGGCGCGCTGCGCCACTGGACCAAGGAGCCCGGTCCGGCCACGTCCTGGCCCGACGCTCCCGCCGCGGACACGGGCACCTCCGACGGACAGAGCGGGCCTCGGAGCCCGCAGTCCCGTTCCGAGGACGGGTCGAGGCCTTCGGCCATCACACCGCCCGGCCAACGGCCCACCTACCCTTGGCAAAAGAAGCCCCGCCCCGAGAGCACGACATGATCCGGCCGTCGCGACCGCAGGTGGAAGGGGTCGGGCTGCCGCGCACCCGTCCCGCCAGGTAATCTCCAGATCATGTCCCGCCATGTCGCGATCGTCACCGATTCAACGGCCTACCTGCCGCCGCGGACGATGGAGCGCCACGGCATCACATCGGTTCCCCTGACCGTGGTCCTCGGGGACCAGGCGCTCGAAGAGGGCACCGAGATCTCGGCGCGCTCCCTGGCCCTGGCACTGCAGAAGCGGCGCCCGGTCACGACGTCCCGGCCCAGCCCCGAGACTTTCGCCGCGACCTACCGCGAGGTCGCCGAGTCCGGCGCCACCGGGATCGTCTCGCTGCACCTCTCCTCGGAGTTCTCGGGCACCTACGACGCCGCGGTGCTCGCGGCCCGCGACGCCCCGGTGCCGGTGCGTGTCGTCGACACCGGAATGGTCGCCATGGCTCTCGGGTTCTGCGCGCTGGCCGCCGCCGATGCCGCCGAGGCGGGCGGGAGCGTCGACGACGCGGTCACGGCCGCCGAGAAGCGGGCCGCGGGCATGTCCGCCCACTTCTACGTCGACACTCTCGACTACCTCCGCCGTGGCGGCAGGATCGGGGCCGCGCAGGCGCTGCTGGGTTCCGCGCTCGCGGTGAAGCCGCTGCTGCAGCTCCGCGACGGCCGCATCGAACTCCTCGAAAAGGTCCGGACCTCGTCCAAGGCGATCGCGCGCCTGGAAGAGATCGTCGTCGACCGGGCGGGCAGCGCACAGGTCGACATCGCCGTTCACCATCTGGCGGCCCCCGAGCGGGCGTCGGCCCTCGCGGACCGGCTGCGGGCCCGGGTGCCAGGCCTTGCCGAGCTGCATGTGAGCGAGGTCGGCGCGGTGATCGGAGCGCACACCGGACCCGGTCTGCTGGCGGCGGTCGTCTCGCCTCGATGAGGAGGCCGGCACCTGCGTCACTCGCGTGCGTCGCTCGTGCGGGTGACGGGGTTATCCACAACTGGGGTGCTTTCCACCGGAATTGAGCATGATCATCGCGAGGGCGGCGGGTTGCCGCATCCTCGCCGCATGGCACTTCGATCGAGCTCCCGCACCGCGACCCCGACCAGTGGACCGGGTCGTGGCCCCCACTCCGACAGCCGCAGCCGCCATCGCCGTCGCGACGGGCGAACCCGGACCCGTCGTCACGAGGCTTCGGCCGCGGCCCTTCGGCTGCGCGCCGACGCGCTCTTCACCGAACACGCCCAGGGGCGGCGCGAGTCGGGGAACGGCCCGCCGTGGACGGACCGCGATGCCGGGGACGTCCCCAGGGCGAACACGGCAGCGGGCACGGGCTTTATGGCCGATCCGGTCCGGGACCCCTGGAATCCCCGGACCGAGGCCCACGGCCGCGACACGGTCCCGGACCCAGGACGGACCCTGCGGGCAGAAGGCTGGACGGCCGACAGGACGGCGCCCCTGAGCACACCGACGGCGAGCACTCCGACGGCGAGCGCGCGGACCGTGAGTGCCTGGACCGCGAGCGAGGCGCCCGACGGTGGGCCGGTCCCCGCCACCGCGGGTGTCCCGGCCTCGCATGATCCGGCCGGGGAAGCGGGCGTGTGGCGAGACCGGGCCGGGCTCGCCGTGCGGGAGCGGCTCCCGTTGTGGCTCCAGTCGCGGTGCGGTCTGGAACGCAGGAGCGTGGCCGCGCTGACCGTGCTGCTGGTCGTGGCCGCCGCCTTCGCCGTGCAGCACTTCTGGGCGGGCCGGACGCGACCGGTCCGGGCTCCGGAGGTGGTGAGCGCCACCGCACCGTACGGCGGGAAGCACGCACCGGGCGACGGGCCGGGCTTGGAATCCGGTGCCCCGGCCGGAGTTTCGAGCGCCGCCGTCGGCGGGGGTGTGGTCGTCGTGGACGTGGGCGGAAAGGTGCGCACGCCCGGACTCCAGCGCCTGCCGGCCGGGTCCCGCGTCGAGGACGCCCTGCGAGCCGCCGGCGGGTTACGGCCCGGCACGGACACCGACGGCCTCAACCGCGCCCGGATCCTCGTGGACGGTGAACAGATCGTGGTCGGCGCGTCCGCGGCCCCGACGGGAGCCGGACCGGGCGGCTCCGGAGGCTCCGTGGCCTTCGGTGCCGCAGGATCCGCGGCGGGAGCGGTGCCCTCAGCGCCGATTCCCCTCAACACGGCCACCGTCGACCAGTTCGACAGCCTGCCCGGCGTCGGGCCCGTCCTCGCCCGGCACATCATCGACTACCGCACGGCGCACGGCGGGTTCCGCTCGGTAGACGAGCTGCGCGAAGTGAACGGGATCGGAGACCGCCGCTTCGCCGATCTCCGGCATCTGGTGCGGCCATGAGCGGTTCCGGTACCGGGAGGAGGGGCGAACGGGCGGGCCCGGCGCTGAGCGGACTGTCCGGCGGGCCGGTGAGGATGCCGGAGGAGTCCACGTCCTCGGCGGCGAGAGGCTTGGGCGCGCGTCTCATGACGGTGGAGTCCGGACCTCGGCCGACGATGGAGCCCCGGTCCCGACCGGCGACGGGGGCCGGGGAGGCGCGAGGTTCCCGGACGCGCGCCGCCGGATTGCCCGGCGCCACCGGCCGGAGGCCCGTGCACGCGGCCTCTGGGAGGCGGCTGGGAGCCTCGCACCCCAGGGTGGAGGGTCCGATCGATCTCCGGCTCGTGGCACCGGCCGCGGCGGTCTGGCTCACGGCGGCCGTGAGTGTCGGAGCGTCGCCGGGCCGGGTCGCGGCTGTCACGGCCGTGTCCCTGGTCGCGGCCGGCGCGCTGTCGGTGGCGGGGCGGAGAGTCGCGCGGACGGGACGGGGAGATGGAGATACGGGTACGGGGCCGGCGCCGGAAGGCTCCGGCGCGGGGCGGGGAGAAGCGGGCCCGGAGCGGGGCACAGGGCGGGGAGGTTCCGGCTCGGGGCAGGGGCAGGGGCGTGGAGTGGTGCGCCGCGGGTTGTGGGTGTCCGTCGCCGCCGTGCTCCTCTGTGTCGCCGCCGCCGCGGCCTCCGCCGGGCTGCACGCGGCGGATCTGCGACGCGGGCCTGTCCCAGCGCTGGCGGAGAGGTACGCCGAAGTGACCGCGGAGGTGGAGATCACCTCCGATCCCCAGCTCACCCGGCCTCGGATCAGCGGGGACCACGTCGCTCCGACGGCCCTGCTGTTCGACGCCGACATCACGCGGGTCACCCAGGCGGACGGCACGGTGCTGGCCACCCGGACACCGGTGCTGGTGATCGTCGACGCCCGCTCGCGACAAGGTGCGCCTCGGGGGTTCGGGGGGCGCTCGGGACGCGGTGCTACCCGGGAGACCGGCCGGCGCTCGCCCTGGCTGTCGCTGCTGCCGTCGACCCGGCTGCGTGTGGCCGCGCGGGTCGTGCCCGCCCTGTCGGACGGGGAGGACATCGCGGCGGTGCTGCGCGTACGGGGGAGCGCGCCGCCGGACGTGGTCGGAGCGCCGTCCGGTCCGCAGCGGTTCGCGGGCAGGCTGCGCGAAGGGCTGCGAAAGGCGACCGACGGCCTGGACGCGGACGCGCGGGCGCTGCTGCCGGGGCTGGTGGTGGGGGACACCTCACGTGTCACGCCGGAGCTGGACGCCGCCTTCGAGGCCACCGACCTCACACATCTCCTCGCCGTCAGCGGGGGCAATCTCGTCATCGTCCTCGCGCTGTTCATCGGGCCGCCGGGCCTCGCCCAGCGGGTGGAGCGCCGGGGCCTCGCCGCGCGGCTCGGAGTTCCGCTCCGGGCGACCGCCCTGCTCGGCGGAGGGCTCACCCTGGCCTTCGTCATCGTCTGCCGGCCGGACCCCAGCGTGCTGCGGGCGGCGGCCTGTGGAGCGATCTCGCTGCTCGCCATCGCGACCGGGCGCCGCAGATCGCTGATCCCGGCGCTGGCCGCCGCGGTTCTGCTCCTGGTGCTGTACGACCCCTGGCTCGCCCGCAGTTATGGGTTCCTGCTCTCCGTCCTCGCGACCGGGGCCCTGCTCACGCTCGCCCCGCGCTGGAGCGCGGCACTCCAGCGACGCCGGGTGCCCGCACACGTGGCCGAGGCGCTGGCCGCGGCCGCCGCCGCTCAGGTCCTGTGCGCGCCGGTGGTCGCCGTGCTGTCGGCGCGGGTGAGCCTGGTGGCGGTGCCGTGCAATCTCCTCGCGGAGTTCGCGGTCGCTCCGGCCACGGTGCTGGGGTTCGCGACGCTGGCGGCCGCCCCCTTGGCGATGCCCGTGGCCGAGGTCCTGGCGTGGTGGGCGAGTTGGCCGGGCCGGTGGATCGCGGACATCGCGCGCACGGGGGCGGCTCAGCCCGGTGCGGGCGTGGACTGGCCGGACAGCTGGACGGGCGCAGTGCTGCTGGCCCTCGTCACGGTCGTCGCCGTCGCCGTCGGCCGACGGCTGCTGAGACATCCGCTGCCCAGTGGGATCGGCGCGGTGCTGCTCCTGCTGTTCGTGGTGCAGCCGCCGCCGCTCACCAGGGTGATCACGGGATGGCCGCCGCCCGGCTGGAGGTTCGCGATGTGCGATGTGGGGCAGGGCGACGCGAGCGTGCTCGCGGTGGGGGACGGCAGCGCGGTGGTGGTGGACGCCGGGCCCGACCCGGTGCTGGCCGACCGCTGTCTGAGCACGCTCGGGGTCACCAGGATCCCGCTCGTCGTCCTGACGCACTTCCACGCCGACCATGTCGCGGGCCTGCCCGGTGTGCTCCGGGGGCGTTCGGTGGGTGCCATCGAGGCGACCGGCTTCGAAGAGCCTCTGGAACAGGCCGAGTTCGTACGACGGGAGGCGCTCGCACGGCACATCCCTCTGACCCGGGCCGTGGCGGGGGAGCGGCGGAGCGCGGGAGACCTCGACTGGCGGGTGCTGTGGCCGCCGCCGGATCCGTTCCCGCCGCCGGACGGCCCGAACGACGCCAGTGTCACCCTGCTCGTGCGGTCCGCGGGGCTGCGGCTGCTGTTGCTCGGCGATCTGGAGCCGCCCGCCCAGCGGGCGCTGGCGAGATCCCCGGCCGCCGCCGAGCTGGCCGGTGTGGACGTGCTCAAGGTCGCCCATCACGGATCGGCGTATCAGGATCCTGAGCTCATACGCAGGGTGGCTCCGCGGCTCGCCCTCGTCTCCGTAGGCGGCGACAACCCTTATGGACACCCTGCTCCGAGCACGGTCGCGGCCCTGCGGGCCCGGGGCGCGGTGGTGCTGCGGACCGACGAGGACGGTGATCTCGCCGTCACCGGTGAGGGCGAAGGGCTGGGGGTGGCGCGACACTGAACGCATGAATTCCGCACAGGCCGACGCCTACCTACGCCGCATCGGGGCCCAGCACCCGGCGTGGCCCACGTCCGATGTGCTCCGTGACCTTCAGCTGTGCCATCTGCGGACGGTGCCGTTCGAGAACCTGTCGATCCACCTCGGCGAGGAGATCGTGCTGGAGGAGGAGAGGCTGCTGGACAAGGTGGTGGGCGCGCGCAGAGGAGGGTTCTGCTACGAACTGAACGGCGCGTTCGGGGCGTTGCTGGGTGCGCTGGGCTTCGACGTGACGCTTCTCGCGGCGCGGGTGTACGGGGACGAGGGGAAGCCGGGGATCCCCTACGACCATCTCGCGCTGAGGGTGCGGACGGTGGACGGGGGCGACTGGCTGACCGACGTCGGTTTCGGGGCCCACAGCCACTACCCGCTGTCGTTCGCGGAGCGGGGCGAACAGCGGGACCCCGGAGGGATGTTCCGGGTCGTGGAGTCGGCGCCGGACGCGGCGGGGGTGCGGGGAGCGGGCGGTTCCCGGGAGTGCGAGGACCTCGACGTGTTCCTGGGTGACAAGCGCCAGTACCGGCTGGAGGTACGGCCGCGTGCGCTCGGGGACTTCGTGGCCGGCGCCTGGTGGCACGCCACCTCGCCGCTGTCGCACTTCACCAGGTCGCTGGTCTGCTCACGGGTCACCGAGGACGGAGGCCGGATCACGCTCAGCGGCCGCAGGTTCACCGTGTCGACGGCCGACGGGACCAAGGAGGTGTCGGAACTGGCGAGCGACGAGGAGGTGCTGGTCATGTATCGCGAGCGGTTCGGGATCGAACTGGACCGGGTGCCGGAGGTCAAGTAAGCCCGGTAGCCGCGGCCGTGGTCCGGCAAGCCGCGTAGATCACACGCTTCGGACCCGGATCCCGGCGTCGGCCGCGCCGGGCGTACCGGAAAATGTTCGGGTGAGCGACGTGAGACATGTACTGGTGCTGCCCGACCGTGACGCAGCGGAAGAGGCGGCGGAGGCCGTCGGTGACCGGTTCGGGCTGCTGGAGGAGCCGCAGCTCGTCCGGGACGCCCTGGCGGGCGAGGACGATGCCGAGGACGCGCAGTGGCTGGTGGTGCTGGCGGACCCCGAGGCACGGCTGGACCCGAAGGACCTGGACGCGTTCGCGGCCGAGTGGGACGGCTGGCACGAGGAGCCGTAGACCAGACCAGACCAGACGAACAAGCTCGGCTGATCCGAGCCCAGACCAGCTCGGCTGAGCCGAGTCGCGCCGGGCCGCCATATGCCTGGTCCGCGACCGGCTGAGCTGCGGCAGGCCGCGCCGGGCCGCTCCGGGCAAGGCTGCGCCGGGCAAGGCTGGGCAAGGCCGCGCCGCCCCGCTCCATGCCGAGCCGTGCCAGGCGTGCCAGGCCGGCCGGGCCGTGCCGTGCCGCTCCATGCCGAGCCGTGCCAGGCCGGCCGGGCCGAGCCGTGCCAGGCCGGGCCGGGCCGGTCAGCCAGGCCGGCCCCGCGAGGTCGAGTCGGCCGCGCCGCCCGGACCGGTCGAGTCGGTGACGCCGCGCGAGGCCGGCCCAGCCGGGCCGGTATCGGGTTGTGGCTCGCGGCGCTTGGTGTCAGTGGCGCGTGGGATGCTTTCGGTGATGGCCAAGAAGACCGCACAAGACGACCCTCTCGCCCCTGTCACGCTGGCAGTCGGCCAGGAGGATCTCCTGCTCGACCGTGCCGTGCAGGAGGTGGTGGCCGCCGCCAGGGCCGCCGACGCCGACACGGACGTACGGGACCTCACCCCGGACCAGCTTCAGCCGGGCACGCTCGCCGAGTTGACGAGTCCCTCGCTCTTCGCCGAGCGCAAGGTCGTGGTCGTCCGCAACGCCCAGGACCTGTCGGCCGACACGATCAAGGACGTCAAGGCGTATCTGGGGGCTCCCGCGGAGGAGATCACCCTGGTGCTCCTGCACGCGGGCGGGGCCAAGGGCAAAGGGCTGCTCGACGCCGCGCGCAAGACGGGCGCCCGGGAGGTGGCCTGTCCCAAGATGACCAAGCCGGCGGACCGGCTGGCGTTCGTGCGGAGCGAGTTCCGGGCGCTGGGCCGGGCTGCCACTCCGGAGGCCTGCCAGGCGCTGGTGGACTCCATCGGGAGCGATCTGCGGGAGCTGGCGTCCGCCGCGTCGCAGCTGACCGCGGACGTCGAGGGGACGATCGACGAGGCCGTCGTCGGGCGGTACTACACCGGGCGGGCCGAGGCGTCCAGCTTCACCGTGGCCGACCGGGCCGTGGAGGGGCGGGCCGCGGAGGCGCTGGAGGCGCTGCGATGGTCGCTGTCGACCGGCGTGGCTCCCGTCCTGATCACCAGTGCGCTCGCGCAAGGGGTGCGGGCGATCGGAAAGCTGTCCTCGGCGCGGGGCGGCAGGCCCGCCGACCTGGCCCGTGAGCTCGGGATGCCGCCGTGGAAGATCGATCGCGTGCGCCAGCAGATGCGCGGCTGGACGCCGGACGGGGTCGCCATGGCGCTCACGGCCGTCGCGGAGGCGGACGCCGGGGTCAAGGGCGGCGGGGACGATCCCGAGTACGCCCTGGAGAAGGCGGTCGTGGCCGTCGCCCGGGCCGCCCGCTCCGGCCGACGCTAGCCCTAGCCCCGCGGCAGGCGCCCGCACCGGCTACTCGCGGCAGGCAGGCAGGCAGGCACCGGCACTGGACTCGCGGCAGGCGGCAGGCGGCGATCGGCACCGGCGCTCGCGACCGGCAGCTGAGGTGCCGCATGGAAATCCCTCAGCGCAAATCCCTCAGCGCAAATCCCGCAGCACGAATTCCGCAGCACACCGAAGGCCCCGCTCGTTCTCCCGGGGAAGGGAGGAGCGGGGCCTTCGGTTCAAGCCGGTGGATTCACGCCCGCGTGGCGAACGCAGATCGTGCGTGAATCCGGGGTGTCGGTCGGGAGCGGGAGAGAGGGCCCGCTCGGGTCCGCCGACGGTCAAGTCAGGGGTTGAGCCCCGGAGAGCTCAGCCGACTCAGCCCTTGAGCGCGGCGACCTTCGAAGCAAGCGCCGACTTCTTGTTGGCGGCCTGGTTCTTGTGGATGACGCCCTTCGAGACGGCCTTGTCGAGGGCGCGCGACGCGGCGCGCGTGTACTCGGTGGCCTTCTCGACGTCACCCGCGGCAGACGCCTCGCGGGCCTTGCGGATCGCGGTCTTCAGAGAGGACTTGACGGCCTTGTTGCGCAGCCGCGCCTTCTCGTTGGTCTTGATCCGCTTGATCTGGGACTTGATGTTCGCCACGAATGAGCCTTTACAGGTTCAGGCGCGCGAGACAGCACGTCTCACTCGCCGTTTGATTTTCTTGGGTGCGTCTCCTGCAGAGAGGGCACGAGACACAGCCACCCAGGCTACCAGTCCCCGCACGACCGGCCCAAACCGGCCTTGCGACCCCGGCCCGGACACCGGTCGCCGATGCCCTGGTCACGGCCTTCGGGCCGGCCGCCGCCGTCCCGCTCACGCGGCCCGAACCGGTCGCAGCCCGCCGCGCGTGGGACCATGGAACCTACGTATCGATCCGACCCGAGGCGACAGGCGCCTCAAGAGACAGGACCCTGCGTGCCCGCGACCCCTAACAATGTGCCCGAGCCGAGCCGTACCGACCCGGCTCTGATCCGCAATTTCTGCATCATCGCGCACATCGACCACGGCAAGTCCACGCTCGCCGACCGCATGCTCCAGCTGACGGGGGTGGTCGACGCGCGGCAGATGCGTGCTCAGTACCTCGACCGTATGGACATCGAGCGCGAGCGCGGCATCACGATCAAGTCCCAGGCGGTCCGGCTGCCCTGGGCGTCGACCGAGGACCCGGGCAGGACCCACATCCTCAACATGATCGACACCCCCGGGCACGTCGACTTCACGTACGAGGTGTCCCGGTCGCTCGCGGCCTGTGAGGGCACGGTCCTGCTCGTCGACGCGGCCCAGGGCATCGAGGCGCAGACTCTCGCCAACCTCTACCTGGCGATGGAGAACGACCTCAAGATCATCCCCGTACTGAACAAGATCGACCTGCCGGCCGCCCAGCCGGAGAAGTTCTCCGAGGAGCTCGCCAACCTCATCGGCTGCGACCCCGAGGACGTTCTCAAGGTCTCCGCCAAGACGGGTCTGGGCGTCGAGGCGCTGCTCGACAAGGTCGTCGCCGAGATCCCCGCCCCGGTCGGCGTCCAGGACGCCCCCGCCCGCGCGATGATCTTCGACTCGGTCTACGACTCGTACCGCGGTGTCGTGACGTACGTACGTGTCATCGACGGGCAGCTCAACAAGCGTGAGCGCATCCGGATGATGTCCACCGGCGCGACCCACGAGCTGTTGGAGATCGGTGTCTCGGCCCCCGAGATGAAGGCGGCCGACGGGCTCGGTGTCGGCGAGGTGGGTTACATCATCACCGGCGTGAAGGACGTCCGTCAGTCCAAGGTCGGTGACACGATCACCACCCTGCACAAGGGCGCGACCGAGGCGCTCGGCGGGTACAAGGACCCCAAGCCCATGGTCTTCTCGGGCCTGTATCCGCTGGACGGGTCCGACTACCCCGAGCTGCGTGACGCCCTGGACAAGCTCCAGCTCAACGACGCCGCGCTGGTGTACGAGCCGGAGACGTCGGCGGCGCTGGGCTTCGGCTTCCGCGTCGGTTTCCTCGGGCTGCTGCACCTCGACGTGATCCGTGAGCGGCTGGAGCGCGAGTTCGGCCTCGACCTCATCGCGACCGCCCCGAACGTGGTCTACCGCGTCGAGATGGAGGACCGCAGCGAGCACATCGTCACCAACCCGAGCGAGTTCCCCGAGGGCAAGATCGACAAGGTCTACGAGCCTGTCGTGCGGGCGACCATCCTCGCGCCCTCGGAGTTCATCGGCGCGATTATGGAGCTGTGCCAGACCCGGCGCGGCACCCTGCTCGGCATGGACTACCTCTCCGAGGACCGGGTCGAGATCCGCTACACCCTGCCGCTCGCGGAGATCGTCTTCGACTTCTTCGACCAGCTGAAGTCCAAGACCCGGGGTTACGCCTCGCTGGACTACGAGCCCACCGGCGAGCAGACCTCCAGCCTGGTCAAGGTCGACATCCTGCTGCACGGCGACAAGGTCGACGCCTTCTCGGCGGTCACGCACAAGGACCAGGCGTACGCGTACGGGGTCCGGCTGGTCGCCAAGCTGCGCGAGCTGATCCCGCGGCAGGCCTTCGAGGTGCCCATCCAGGCGGCCATCGGCTCCCGGGTCATCGCCCGCGAGACCATCCGAGCCATCCGCAAGGACGTCCTCGCCAAGTGCTACGGCGGTGACATCTCCCGTAAGCGGAAGCTGCTGGAGAAGCAGAAGGAAGGCAAGAAGCGGATGAAGATGGTGGGCTCTGTGGAGGTTCCGCAAGAGGCCTTCATCGCCGTGCTGTCCAGCGACGACAGCGGCCCCGCGGCCAAGGGCAAGAAGTAGTCACGCCGAATCCCGGTTTTTCAGGGCCCGTCGCGCTTCGGCGCGACGGGCCCTGTGCTTGTCTCAGGGGTGTGTCCTGCGGGAAGTGACCGGGAAGTGACCGGCCGCCGCCTCTTACGCACCGGCCGGACGCGCTCTAGTCTGATCTCTGCTCGGTAGTTACTCGCGAGTTAAACAACAGCCGCAATTGAGCCAGCCGCACTGCCGCGGGCCCCGGAGGATGTCGTGAGCGACACACAGACCCTGATCGAGAACCGTCCGCCGTCCGTCGCCGCACTCTTCCTGGAGCGCGTGGCGGCCACACCCGACGCCGAGGCATACCGCTACCCGGTACCGGCCGCGGGTGACGGGCCGGACACCTGGAAGTCGCTGACCTGGGCGCAGGCCGCAGAGCGGGTCTACGCCATCGCCGCCGGGCTGATCGAACTCGGCGTCCAGCCGGAGCAGCGCGTCGCGCTCGCCTCCTCGACCCGCGTCGAGTGGATCCTGGCCGACCTCGGCATCCTCTGCGCGGGCGCGGCCACCACGACCGTGTATCCGCAGACCAACGCCGAGGAGTCGGCGTTCATCCTCTCCGACTCCGCGAGCAGGATCCTCATCGCGGAGGACGCGGCCCAGCTCGCCAAGGCCCGGGAGAAGCGCGCCGAGCTCCCCGAGCTCACGCACGTCGTGGTCATCGACGCGGAGGGCGTGGAGACCGAGGACTGGGTCCTGACGCTCGCCGAGCTGGAGGCGCGCGGCTCCGCGTACCTGGAGAAGCACCCCGAGCTGATCAAGGAGCGTGTCGGCGCGATCACCGCCGACCAGCTCGCGACCCTCATCTACACCTCCGGCACCACGGGCCGCCCCAAGGGCGTCCGGCTGCCGCAGGACAACTGGTCGTACATGGCCAAGGCGATCGCCGCGACCGGCCTGGTCAGCCAGGCGGACGTCCAGTACCTGTGGCTCCCGCTCGCGCACGTCTTCGGCAAGGTCCTGACCTCCGGCCAGATCGAGGTCGGGCACGTCACCGCCGTCGACGGCCGCGTGGACAAGATCATCGAGAACCTTCCGGTGGTGCAGCCGACGTACATGGCGGCCGTGCCGCGCATCTTCGAGAAGGTCTACAACGGGGTCGCCGCGAAGGCGCGGGCCGGCGGCGGCGCCAAGTACAAGATCTTCCAGTGGGCCGCCGAGGTCTCCCGGGAGTACGCGAAGGCGAGCCAGGACAACTTCCGCCGCACGGGTTCGGCCTCGGTGCCGTTCGCGCTCGGCGCCAAGCACAAGGTCGCCGACGCGCTCGTCTACGCCAAGATCCGCGAGGCCTTCGGCGGCAACCTGCGTGCCTGCATCTCAGGCTCCGCCGCGCTCGCGCCGGAGATCGGCTACTTCTTCGCCGGCGCCGGCATCCACATCCTGGAGGGCTACGGACTCACCGAGTCCTCCGCCGCCTCCTTCGTGAACCCGGGCGAGGCCTACCGCACCGGCACGGTCGGCAAGCCGGTGCCCGGCACCGAGGTGCGTATCGCGGACGACGGCGAGATCCTGCTGCGCGGCCCCGGCATCATGGAGGGCTACCACGGGCTGCCCGAGAAGACCGCCGAGGTCCTGGAGGCCGACGGCTGGTTCCACACCGGAGACATCGGCGAGCTGTCCGTGGACGGCTATCTGAAGATCACCGACCGCAAGAAGGACCTCATCAAGACCTCGGGCGGCAAGTACATCGCCCCCGCCGAGGTCGAGGGCCAGTTCAAGGCCGTCTGCCCGTACGTCTCCAACATCCTCGTGCACGGCGCCGACCGGAACTTCTGCACCGCGCTCATCTCCCTCGACGAGCCGTCCATCCTCGACTGGGCCAAGGACAACGGCCTGGGGGGCAAGTCGTACGCGGACGTCGTCGCGGCGCCCGCCACGGTCGCCCTCGTCGAGGGCTACGTGAAGGAGCTCAACGCGGGCCTGCAGCGCTGGCAGACCATCAAGAAGTTCCGTCTGCTGCCCCGCGACCTGGACGTCGAGCACGGCGAGATCACCCCGAGCCTCAAGCTGAAGCGCCCGGTCGTCGAGAAGGCGTACAAGCACCTGATCGACGAGATGTACGCGGGCTCACGCGAGGCGTAGCCCGGGCCATCGGCCATCGCCCGTACGGGGCGGGGGCGCGCAGGACCTCTCCGCGACCGAGCGGCGGAGCTCCCGCGCGTCCCCGCTCCCGTCGGAGTCCCGCGCGGTCTCTCCTATCCGTCTTCCCGCCCGTGCCGCATGCTGCTCAGCAGTTCGTCCATCCGCCGTAGCTGGTCGCGGAGTTCGGGTACGTCCGGGGCGGCGCCAGCCGACAGGTGCGTGTCCATCCTCCTGAGGCGGGCGGCGAGTTCGTCGAACTGGTCCTGCTCGCGGGCGAGCAGACACTCCAGCTGACGGTTCTTGCGGTGCAGGTCGAGAAAGACGCTGCCCTTGGCGCGCAGGACCCACGGGTCGAACGGCTTCGCCAGATAGTCGGCGGCACCCGTCGCGTACCCGCGGAAGGCGTAGCCCGCGTCGGCGTCCGTGCCCGTCAGGAAGATGATGGGCACGTCCTTGGTCTGGTCGAGCCGCTTGATGTTCGCGGCCGTCTCGAATCCGTCCATGCCCGGCATCCGGATGTCGAGCAGGACGACCGCGAACCGCTGACGCAGCAGCGCCTTCATCGCCTCCTCGCCCGAACACGCGCGCACCAGCGGCTCGTTGAGGGAACGCAGGACGGCCTCCAGCGCGACCAGGTTGTCCTCCATGTCGTCGACCAGGAGGATGCTCGCTCCCTCGTCGGTCGTCGTCTCGGCGCTCATGATGACGGTGCCTCACTCGGTCCGTGGTTTCTCGGTGCCTCGCGGTCCGGCGACCGGTCCATGACCCGCCCCGGGCGCCGTGCCGAAGCCGCCGTGCAGAAGTGGCCGTGCCGTGTCGCCGCCCCGTGTCGCCGTCGTCGCGGCGGGCGGTGGACGCGGATCGGATGCTCGATTCTGTCCGTCTTCGAGCACATCCATACCACTGTTCTCACTCATGCCGGTCCACTTCGGTGACTCGGCGCTTATGAGCGCCGCCAGTCTGTCACCCTGGCCGCATCGTCCGAGGTGTCTTCGTCCGAACTGCCCAGGGAGCCGCACAGTGGGGGCCATTCCGACGCAACGGGAGTCCACGCCATGCGCACCGGAGGCGCTCGCGCACCACCCCGCCGGCCGGGACGTCGTGTCACGTACATCGTTGCCCGGCACTCCGCTCGCCCCCGCGGCCGCGCGCCGATTCCTCCGCGACACACTCCTGAGCTGGGCCGAACTGGCCCTGCCCGGCACCGAGATCATCGACGACCGGCTCACCGGCGACGCGGCCGTGGTGGTCAGCGAGCTGGTCACCAACGCCGTCGTGCACGCGGGCACCGACGTCGAGCTGCTGTGCCGCCTGGAGTGCCCGGCCGACGGCCCGCCCGGACCGCTGGTCGTCGAGGTCTCCGACCGGCATCCCTCGCGGGCCATACGGGAGGACGGTGCCGAACCGGCTTACGGGACACCGGAGTACGGGCGGGGCCTGCGCCTGGTCTCCGCGCTCTCCGAGGCCTGGGGCATCACCTATCGTCCGGGCGTCAAGACGGTGTGGTCGAGGCTGCTGGTCGACGGGGCCGCCGGCGCTCCGCCGGGTGCGGGCGTCTTCGCGGACGCCGACGACCCGCGCCGGCCGGGCCGCTTCGACGACGTGAGCGGACTCGCCGGACCGGGCGGGTTCGCGGACGACGACGGCCTTTCCGGGCCCGGGGCATTCGCGGCCGCGGGCGGTCCTGCCGGTCCGGGGGGATTCGGGGACGCCGACGGGCTCGCGGGAACGAGCGGGTTCGCAGGGGCCGACGGGCTCACCGGCGCGGCGGAGGACTCGGAGCCGACCGGGGCCGGGGCGGCCGCGTACGCCGAGGGGCCGCTCCCCGGATACGGGCCGGGGGCCGGCGCCGAGCCGTACCGCGCCCTGTCCGCCCCGGGGGCGAACCGGAGCACCGGGTCGGGCCACGACTGGCTCGACCGGGGAGCCCTCTCCTTTCTCGCCGAGGCCTCCGACCTGCTCGCCGGACAGCTCGACGAGGACCTGGTCGCCGCGCTGGCCGGTCAGCTCCTCGTCCCGCGCCTCGCCGACTGGTGCGCCGTATGGCTGGAGGACGAGGCCACCGACCGGGCCGGCGGCCTCGGTCTGGCCCTCGGTCCCCGCCTCGCCCGCGTCTGGCACGGCAGCGAGAACCTCATCGAGGGACTGCGCCAGGCCCTGGAGAAGGACCCGCCCCGGCTGCCCGACGCGGTGCGCTCCCGAGCCGTCCCGGTGCCCTGGCCCGGCGAGGCACTGGGCGCCCGCGGGGCGAGCGGGGCGGCACTGGCGTACCGGCTGATCGCGGGCGGTCGGCCGCTGGGCACGCTCGTCATCGGGCGGGCCGGACCGCCCGACTTCCCCGACGAGGTCACCGGACTGGTCGAGGACCTCAGCCGCCGTATCGCCCTGGCCATCGGAGCGGCCCGCCAGTACGCGCGCCAGGCCACCATCAGCCGGGTCCTGCAGCGCGGGCTGCTGCCGGGCGCGGTCGCCGAGATCCCCGGGGTGCGCAGCGCCCTCGTCTACGAGCCGCTCGACAAGGGCGGGCCGAGCGGTGACTTCTACGACGTGTTCCCGGCGGGCGACGGGCGCTGGTGCTTCGCGGTCGGTGACGTCCAGGGCAAGGGGCCCGAGGCCGCCGTCGTGATCGGCCTGGCGCGGCCCTGGCTGCGGCTGCTGGCGCGGGAGGGCTACGACGTCGCGGACGTCCTCGACCGTCTCAACCAGCTCCTCCTCGACGACGCGACGGAGGCCGCGGACGCGGCGGCCCGCGCCCTCGTGGCCGCGGGCGGACCCGGGCTCGGCACCGACCTCGGCCCGCAGACGCGCTTCCTGTCCATGCTCTACGGCGAGCTGGTCCCCTTCGACGGCGGAGTGCGCTGCACCCTCGCCTCGGCGGGGCATCCGCTGCCGCTGCTGCTGAGCCCCGACGGCGGTGTACGGGAGATGGCCCGGCCGCAGACCCTGCTCGGCGTCTTCGAGGACCCCCAGTACGCCTCCGAGTCCTTCGAGCTTTACCCCGGGGACAGCCTCCTGTGCGTCACCGACGGCGTGACGGAGCGGCGCGACGGGTCCCGTCAGTTCGACGACGACGACGGTCTCGCGCACGCCCTCGCGGGCTGCACCGGCCTGAACGCCGAGATGATCGCGGAACGGATCCGCGGGCTGGTGCACGCGTTCGGCAGCCGCCCGCCGGAGGACGACATGGCCCTGCTGGTGCTGCAGGCCGACTAGCGGGCCCGCCGCGGCCCGGGGACTCCGGACCCCGTCAGGCCGTGTGCAGTGCCCTGCCCGCGCCCCTCAGACGTGTGCGGTGGCCGACTCCCGCTCCGGTGCGGGCACGCCCCTCACCCGCGCCGGACGTGTCCCCCGCCCCCGCCCGGCAAGCCCCCCGCCCGCGCCGGACGTGTCCACCCCGGCCGTGCTGGACAATGGAACGCATGCCTTCCGCACTTCCCGACGGTGAGCCCGTCCCCGACGACGGGGCGCTGCCCGCGCACGCCCTGGACGGGGCGGCCGATCGGCCCCTCGGGTTCTACCTCCACGTGCCGTACTGCGCGACCCGCTGCGGCTACTGCGACTTCAACACCTACACGGCGACCGAGCTGCGCGGCAGCGGGGGCGTGCTCGCCTCCCGCGACAACTACGCGGACACCCTGACCGACGAGATCCGCCTCGCCCGCAAGGTCCTCGGCGACGACCCCCGCCCGGTCCGCACGGTGTTCGTCGGAGGCGGTACGCCCACGCTGCTGGCCGCCGACGATCTCGTACGGATGCTGGGCGCGATCCGGGACGAGTTCGGGCTCGCGGACGACGCCGAGATCACGACGGAGGCGAACCCCGAGTCCGTGGACCCGGAGTACCTCGCGACCCTGCGCGCCGGCGGCTTCAACCGGATCTCCTTCGGCATGCAGAGCGCCCGGCAGCACGTCCTGAAGGTGCTCGACCGCACGCACACCCCGGGCCGCCCCGAGGCCTGTGTCGCCGAGGCCCGCGCGGCCGGCTTCGCACATGTGAACCTTGATCTGATCTACGGGACACCGGGGGAGTCGGACGACGACTGGCGGGCGTCGCTCGAAGCGGCCCTCGGCGCCGGTCCCGACCACATCTCCGCGTACGCGCTCATCGTCGAGGAGGGCACCCAGCTCGCGCGCCGGATCCGCCGCGGTGAGGTCCCCATGACGGACGACGACGTGCACGCGGACCGCTATCTCATCGCGGACGAGGTGATGTCGGCGGCGGGCTTCGACTGGTACGAGGTGTCGAACTGGGCCACCGCAGGCTCGTCGGACAGCCGCTGTCTGCACAACGAGCTGTACTGGCGCGGCGCCGACTGGTGGGGAGCGGGCCCCGGCGCGCACAGCCACGTCGGCGGCGTTCGCTGGTGGAACGTGAAACATCCGGGGGCGTACGCGGCCGCGCTGGCCTCGGGCCGCTCGCCGGGCGCGGGGCGTGAACTCCTCTCCGACGAGGACCGCCGGGTCGAGCGGATCCTCCTCGAACTGCGGCTGCGCGAGGGCTGCCCGCTCTCCCTGCTCCGCCCCGACGGCCTCGCCGCCTCCCGTCGCGCTCTGTCCGACGGACTCCTCGAAGCCGGTCCGTACGACGCCGGCCGCGCCGTCCTCACCCTGCGCGGCCGCCTCCTCGCGGACGCCGTCGTCCGGGATCTGGTGGACTGAACACCTGTTCCCGTGCGGTTCTCGGCCATGATTTCCGACGGACGAAACCGGCCGCCGGCCGGTCACTCCGGCGCGGTGACGAAGTCGATCAGTTCCTCCACGCGGCCCAGGAGCGCCGGTTCCAGGTCCCTGTAGGAGTGGACCCGGGACAGGATGTGCTGCCAGGCCGCGCCGGTGTTCTCCGGCCAGCCCAGGGCCCGGCACACGCCCGTCTTCCAGTCCTGGCCGCGCGGGACCCGGGGCCAGCCCGGAATGCCCACGGAGGACGGCTTCACGGCCTCCCAGACGTCGATGTACGGGTGGCCGAGCACCAGGGCGTGCTCGCTCGTGACCGCCTCGGCGATCCGGGACTCCTTCGAACCCGGGACCAGGTGGTCCACGAGGACGCCGAGCCGGGCGTCCGGGCCCGGGGCGAACGCGTCGACGACCGCCGGGAGGTCGTCGACGCCCTCCAGGTACTCCACGACGACGCCCTCGACACGCAGATCGTCGCCCCAGACCCGCTCGACCAGTTCGGCGTCGTGGCGGCCCTCGACGTAGATGCGCCCGGCGCGCGCGACCCGGGCGCGGGCGCCGGGTACCGCCACCGAGCCGGAGGCCGTACGGCTGGGGCGTACGGGAGCCGCGGCCGCCGGGCGGACCAGGGTCACCGCCTTGCCCTCCAGGAGGAAGCCGCGCGGTTCCAGCGGGAACACCCGGTGCTTGCCGAAGCGGTCCTCCAGGGTCACCGTGCCCGCCTCGCAGCGGATCACCGCACCGCAGAAGCCGGTGCCGGGCTCCTCGACGACCAGACCCGGGTCCGCCGGGACCTCGGGCACGGACCGGGGCTTCTTCCACGGCGGGGTCAGGTCCGGAGAGTACTGGCGCATTCGGATGACGATAGGAGAAACCCGGCGCCGCTCACCACGACACGCCGGAATCCGCCGTACCGGACGCGCTCAGCCGGAATCCGCCGTGCCGGAACCCGGCGTGCCGAAGCGTGCCGCCAAGGTGTCCCGTTGGGTCCGTACGAACGCGGCGTCCACGACCGCCCCGTGCCCGGGGACGTACAGCGCGTCCTCGCCGCCCAGTGCGAGCAGCCGGTCGAGAGCCGCGGGCCAGCGCGACGGTACCGCGTCGGGGCCCGCCTGAGGCTCGCCCGACTCCTCGACCAGGTCGCCGCAGAACACCACCGCCGGGTCGCCGGGCACGACGGCCACGAGGTCGTGGGCGGTGTGGCCCTCGCCCGTCCGCACCAGCCGGACCTCGACGCCGCCGCCGAGATCCAGGTCCCAGCCGCTCCGGACGAAGCCGCGGGGGCGTACGAGAGTGTCGGCCGCCTCCTCGGCCGCCCTCGGGTCGAGACCGTTGCGCACCGCGTCCGCGCACAGCTCGTCGCGGCCGTTCCCGTACGCCTCGGACGAACCGTCCGCGACGAGGATCCGGGCGCCCGCGAACGCCGCGGCACCGAACACGTGGTCGAAATGTGGGTGGGTGAGCGCGATATGAGTCACACGCCCGCCGGTGAGGGCCCGCGCATCGGCGCACAGCGCGGCGCCCTCCGCGAGGCTCGACCCGGCGTCGATCATCAGCGCCGCCCCCTCGCCGACGACGAGCCCGGCCGTGCAGTCCCAGCCCGGAAGCCGCCGTCGCCCCACCCGGGGCGCCAGCCTTTCCCACCCGAGCCCTTCCCAAGTCAGCCTCATGCGGCGACGCTAACGGTGACCAGGTGCCGTGCACGACATCGCAGGCCCGCCCTTGCCCGGCGCGTGCCTCACCGCCGTACACTGAGCTGGGGAACGTTGGCACTCGCGTGCGCTGAGTGCCAGACGAAAGCCACGAAGGCCACGAAGGCCACCGAGTCGACTCCTGGAGGTGTGCGCGATGCTCAGCGAACGCAGGCTCGAGGTGCTGCGCGCCATCGTCCAGGACTACGTGGGCACCGAGGAGCCGGTCGGCTCCAAGGCGCTCACCGAGCGGCACCGGCTGGGCGTCTCGCCCGCGACCGTCCGCAACGACATGGCGGTCCTGGAGGACGAGGGGTACATCGCCCAGCCGCACACCAGTGCCGGGCGCATCCCCACGGACAAGGGCTACCGCCTCTTCGTCGACAAGCTCGCCGGCGTCAAGCCGATGACCGCGCCCGAGCGCCGCGCCATCCAGAACTTCCTGGACGGTGCCGTCGACCTGGACGACGTCGTCGGCCGGACCGTGCGGCTGCTCGCGCAGCTCACCCGGCAGGTCGCCGTCGTGCAGTACCCCTCGCTGACCCGCTCGACCGTGCGCCATGTGGAGCTGCTGTCCATGGCTCCCGCACGGGTGATGCTCGTGCTGATCACGGACACCGGCCGGGTCGAACAGCGCATGATCAACTGTCCGGCGCCGTTCGGTGAGACGTCGCTGGCGGACCTGCGCGCCCGGCTCAACAGCCGGGTCGCGGGACGCCCCTTCGCGGACGTCCCGCAGCTCGTCCAGGACCTCCCGGACGCCTTCGAGGCGGAAGACCGGGGTACGGTCTCGACGGTGCTCTCCACACTGCTGGAGACGCTCGTCGAGGAGACCGAGGAGCGGCTGATGATCGGCGGTACCGCCAATCTGACGCGATTCGGACATGACTTCCCTCTCACCATCCGGCCGGTGCTCGAAGCGCTGGAGGAGCAGGTCGTGCTCCTCAAGTTGCTTGGAGAGGCCGGGGATTCGAGCATGACCGTGCGAATCGGGCACGAGAACGCGTACGAGGGACTCAACTCCACGTCCGTGGTCTCCGTCGGCTACGGTTCGGGCGTTGAGGCAGTAGCCAAACTCGGCGTGGTCGGCCCGACCCGCATGGATTACCCGGGAACGATGGGAGCGGTACGAGCGGTGGCACGGTACGTCGGACAGATCCTGGCGGAGTCGTAAGTGGCCACGGACTACTACGCCGTACTCGGCGTGCGCCGCGACGCGTCCCAGGACGAGATCAAGAAGGCGTTCCGGAGGCTCGCTCGCGAGCTGCATCCGGACGTCAATCCCGATCCGAAGACGCAGGAGCGGTTCAAAGAGATCAACGCCGCGTACGAGGTGTTGTCGGACCCGCAGAAGAAGCAGGTCTACGACCTCGGCGGTGACCCGCTGTCCCAGCAGGGCGGCGCGGGTGCCGCCGGCTTCGGCGCGGGCGGCTTCGGGAACTTCTCGGACATCATGGACGCGTTCTTCGGCACGGCGTCGCAGCGCGGACCGCGCTCGCGCACCCGCCGGGGCCAGGACGCCATGATCCGGCTGGAGATCGAGCTCGACGAGGCGGCCTTCGGCACCACGAAGGACATCCAGGTCGACACGGCCGTCGTCTGCGCCACCTGCAACGGCGAAGGCGCGGCGCCCGGGACCTCCGCGCAGACCTGTGACATGTGCCGCGGCCGCGGCGAGGTGTCCCAGGTGACGCGGTCGTTCCTCGGCCAGGTCATGACCTCACGGCCGTGTCCGCAGTGCCAGGGCTTCGGCACCGTGGTCCCGACCCCGTGCCACGACTGCGCGGGCGACGGCCGGGTCCGGTCCCGTCGCACCCTCACGGTCAAGATCCCGGCCGGTGTGGACAACGGCACGCGGATCCAGCTCGCGGGCGAGGGCGAGGTCGGCCCCGGCGGCGGCCCCGCCGGCGACCTGTACGTCGAGATCCACGAGCTGCCGCACTCGACCTTCCAGCGGCGCGGCGACGACCTGCACTGCACGGTCACCCTCCCGATGACCGCGGCGGCCCTCGGCACCAAGGTGCCGCTGGAGACCCTCGACGGCATGGAGGAGGTCGACATCCGTCCGGGCACGCAGTCCGGCCAGTCGATCCCGCTGCACGGCCGGGGTGTCACCCACCTGCGCGGCGGCGGCCGCGGCGACCTCATCGTGCACGTCGAGGTCACCACGCCGACCAAGCTCGACGCGGAGCAGGAGCGGGTGCTGCGCGAGCTCGCCATACTGCGCGGCGAGGAGCGGCCCACCGGTCAGTTCCAGCCCGGTCAGCAGGGCCTCTTCTCCCGGCTGAAGGACGCGTTCAACGGCCGCTGACCCAAGCGGGGCACGGGGCGGGGCACGGGGCGGGACACGCCCCGTGCCCTCCATGTCGGAGGCACTATTCGGACCGGCGACCGGTTTCTGACTTGTCCGGCGGACGTGACAACATGCCGTCATGTCCTCCGCGCTGACCGATCTCTTCCCTCACCCGATCGTGCAGGCCCCCATGGCGGGCGGAGTCTCCGTCCCGCAGCTCGCGGCCGCCGTGTCCGAGGCCGGCGGGCTCGGCTTCCTCGCGGCGGGGTACAAGACCGCCGACGGCATGTACCAGGAGATCAAGCAGCTGCGCGGGCTGACCGGCCGTCCCTTCGGCGTCAACCTGTTCCTGCCGCAGCCCGAGCACGCGGACGCGGCCGCGGTCGAGGTGTACGCCCACCAGCTCGCCGGCGAGGCCGCCTGGTACGAGACCGAGCTCGGCGATCCGGACAGCGGCCGCGACGACGGCTACGACGCGAAACTCGCCGTCCTCCTCGACAACCCGGTGGCGGCGGTCTCCTTCCACTTCGGCGTCCCGAAGCCGGAGGTGCTGGAGTCGCTGCGGCGCGCGGGCACCCTCACCCTGGTCACCGCCACCACGGCCGAGGAAGCCCTCGGCGTGCAGCGGGCCGGCGCCGACGCGGTCGTCGTCCAGGGCATCGAGGCCGGCGGACACCAGGGCACCCACCGGGACAACCCGGAGACGGACGGCACGGGCCTCGGCCTGCTCACGCTGGTCGCGCGGGTCCGCGAGACCGTGGGGATCCCGGTCGTCGCGGCCGGCGGCATCATGCGCGGCAGTCAGATCGCCGCCGTCCTCGCCGCGGGCGCGAACGCGGCCCAGCTCGGCACCGCCTTCCTCGCCACCCCCGAGTCCGGCGCGAGCGCCGTGCACAAACAGGCGCTGACCGACCCCCTGTACGTACGCACGGAGCTCACCCGCGCCTTCTCCGGACGGCCGGCGCGCGCACTGGCCAACCGCTTCATGCGCGAGCACGGCCCGTACGCCCCCTCCGCCTATCCGGAGGTCCACCACCTCACCCTGCCGCTGCGCAAGGCGGCCGCGAAGGCGGGCGACGCGCAGGGCATGGCACTGTGGGCGGGACAGGGCCACCGCATGGCCCGCGACCTGCCCGCCGGGCAGCTCGTGGAGGTACTGAACGCAGAAATCGCGGCCGCCGAGACAGCGTTGTCGGCCGCCGCCGAGATCCCGGAAGAGGGTGCGGCCCGATGACGGCACCGGTGTTCCTGGTCGAGCACTTCGACACGGACGGCGAGGGACGCCATGTCCTCGACGGACCCGAGGGACGGCACGCCGTCTCCGTGAAACGGCTGCACACCGGCGAGGACGTCGTGCTCACCGACGGGGCCGGGCGCCGCGCCGACTGCGTGGTCCTCGCCACCGAGGGCAAGGACCGGCTGATCGTACGGATGGGCACGGTCACCGAGGAAGCCCCCGAGGAGCCGCGCATCACGGTCGTCCAGGCCCTGCCCAAGGGGGACCGGGGCGAGCTGGCCGTCGAGACCATGACCGAGACCGGCGTCGACGCGATCGTTCCCTGGGCCGCCTCCCGCTGCATCACGCAGTGGAAGGGCGAGCGGGGTCTCAAGGCGCTCTCCAAGTGGCGGGCCACCGCCCGGGAGGCCGGCAAGCAGTCCCGCCGGGCGCGCTTCCCGGAGGTCGCGGACGCGATGACGACCAAGCAGGTTGCCGCACTTCTCGCCAAAGCCGATCTCGCCGCCGTGCTCCACGAGGACACCGCCCTCGGCACCGAGCCCTTCGCGACCGCCGCGCTGCCCGGCTCCGGGGACATCGTCCTGGTGGTCGGCCCCGAGGGCGGGATCTCCGCCGAAGAGGTCGCGCTGTTCACCGAGGCCGGCGCGAAGACCTTCCACCTGGGGCGCACCGTACTGCGCACCTCGACGGCCGGGACCGTGGCCACCGCGCTGCTGCTGGCCCGCACCGGCCGCTGGTCCTGACCCGCCGGCCCGCCGGCCCGACCTCACCGTCCGCACCTCACCGGGGAATTCATGGAACTCGCTCAGGTACGACTGCTCGTCTCCGACTTCGCCACCTGTTACCGCTTCTACTCCGAGGTCCTCGGCCTCAAGCCCCAGTCGGGCGCGGCCGAGGGACCGTACGAGAAGTTCAGTCCGGTCACCGGGTCGGCGGGCATCGCGCTTCAGGACCGGGCCATGATGACGGAAATACTGGGTGAGCTCGGCGACGCCGTGGCCGGACACCGGTCGCTGGTGGTGCTGCGGGTGGACGACCTCGACACCTACTGCGAACAGGTCGTCTCGCGCGGCGCGACCCTGCTGCACGGCCCGGCGCCCATGACGGAACGCATGCGCGTCGCCCACCTCAAGGACCCCGAGGGCAACCTGGTGGAACTCCAGGAGTGGCTGCTGCTGCTCGGCTGACGGGCGGTCGGAATCCCGCCCGGGGCCGGGGAACCGGGAACCTTACGGCTTCCCCGGCCCGCCGGGCGACTCCTTCGGGTGGTTGTGCCCCCGATGGCCGCATGCGGTCTACCGCGCGTCGCCGTGCGGTGGGACGCTGCCGTCCATGGGGGCTTTGAGATATTTCAGAGGCCGCGCGAGGCACGGGCGGGTCCTGGTGGCCGTCGGGCTGGGCGCGGCCGGAGTGTTCACGGTGACCGGGTGCCAGCCCGTGGACGGACTCAGCACCGCGACCGTGGCCTACACGACCGACCAGACGGCGACCGGAGAACTGAAACGGCAGCACGTGGACGTGAGCTGGCTCACCTGCACCGCCCGCCTGGGCAACGCGGGCAAGGCCTACACGCCGGGGAAGTCGCCCTCGCCGAGCGAGAACACCGTGGCGACCGTCGACTGTCAGGGCCAGACCGGCGACGGCCGGGACATCGTCGTCAAGGGCAAGGTCACCCGTGCCGTCAACGGCGCCTGCGTACGCGGCGATCTGCGCGCCACCGTCGGCGGCAGGCAGGTCTTCCGCGTCAAGGGCCTGGGCGACTGCGACGCGGGACCCACCCCGCCGGTCACGTACCACCCCACGAACGGACAGCCCAACCCCACCGTCACCGTCACCGTGACCCGCACGATGTGGTGCAAGGGCGACCCCACCTGCTGGCCCTCACAGGGCAAATGACCTGCCGGACCGTACACGGATCAAGAGATCCAAACCCCTGTCGGGCCACGCGCGCGCTGCGTAGGGTGACCGGGTGACTGAGCCCGCAGCCTCCGCGTACATCCGGTTTCCGCATCTGCACGGCGAGTTGGTCGTCTTCACGGCCGAGGACGACATCTGGGCCGCCCCGGTCGACGGCGGGAGCCGCGCCTGGCGGGTCAGCGCCGACAACGTCCCGGTCAGCCATCCGCGCATCTCCCCGGACGGTACGACCGTCGCCTGGACGTCGACGCGGGACGGAGCCCCCGAGGTCCACGCGGCCTCCCTGGACGGCGGTCCCGCGAAGCGGCTGACCTACTGGGGCAGCGCGAAGACCCAGGTGCGCGGCTGGACCCCCGACGGACAGGTGCTCGCCCTCAGCACCCAGGGACAGGCCAGCCTGCGCCGCACCTGGGCCCGCTCCGTCCCGCTCGACGGGGGCCCCGCGACGACCCTGCCGTACGGGCCCGTCGGTGATGTCGCCCACGGCGAGGGCGGTGTCGTCCTGCTGTCCGCCCCGATGGGACGCGAGGCCGCCTGGTGGAAGCGGTACCGGGGCGGCACGGCCGGCAAGCTGTGGATCGACCGGGACGGCGACGGCGAGTTCGTCCGCCTGCACGAGGACGTCGACGGCAACATCGAATACCCCTTCTGGGCCGGAGAGCGGATCGCGTTCCTCTCCGACCACGAGGGCGTCGGCGCCCTGTACTCCTCCCTCGCCGACGGATCAGGCCTGAGCCGCCACACGCCGCTGGACGCCTTCTACGCCCGCCACGCGGCCACCGACGGCACCCGCGTGGTCTACGCGTCCGCCGGTGAGCTCTGGCTCCTCGACGGTCTCGACGGCGCCGAGCCGCGCCGCCTCGGCATCCGGCTCGGCGGCCAGCGCGTCGACCAGCAGCCGCAGCCCGTCAGCGCCTCGCGCTGGTTCTCCGCCGCCGCGCCCGACCACACCGGACGCGGCAGCGCGGTCTCCGTGCGCGGTGCCGTCCACTGGGTCACCCACCGCTCCGGCCCCGCCCGCGCGCTCGCCGCCGAACAGGGCGTCCGCGCCCGGCTGCCCCGCACCTTTCGCGCCGAGGGCGAGGAGCACGTGGTGTGGGTGACCGACGCGGAGGGCGACGACGCCCTCGAATTCGCCCCCGCCACCGGCGTCGCCCCGGGCGCCACCCCGCGACGGCTCGCCGCCGGCGCCCTCGGCCGGGTCCTCGGCCTCGCCGTGGCGCCCGACGGAAGCTGCGCCGCCGTCGCCTCGCACGACGGGCGGGTACTCCTCGTCGAGCGGGAGAGCGGCGAGGTCCGCGAGGTCGACCGCAGCGAGGACGGCGACGTCACCGGCCTCGTCTTCTCGCCCGACTCCGCGTGGCTCGCCTGGTCGCACCCCGGGCCGCGCCCGCTGCGCCAGCTCAAGCTCGCCAACACCACCGACCTGTCGGTGACCGAGGCGACCCCGCTGCGCTTCCGGGACTACGCACCGGCGTTCACCCTCGACGGCAAGCACCTCGCCTTCCTGTCGGCCCGCGCCTTCGACCCCGTCTACGACGAGCACGTCTTCGACCTGGCCTTCGTCGGCGGCTCCCGGCCGTATCTGATCACCCTGGCCGCGACGACCCCGTCCCCCTTCGGACCGCAGCGCCACGGCAGGCCCTTCGAGGCCCCCGACAAGGACGAGACACCCGACAGCGAGGGCGCCCCCAGCACCCGTATCGACCTGGACGGACTCGCCGACCGGATCGTGCCGTTCCCCGTCGAGGCCGCCCGCTACTCCACGCTGCGCGCCGCCAAGGACGGACTGCTGTGGCTGCGCCACCCCGTGCGCGGCGTGCTCGGCGCCTCCCGTGCCACCCCGGACGACCCGGACCCGAAGACCGAACTGGAGCGGTACGACCTCGCCCAGCAGCGCATCGAGCACCTCGCCGCCGACGCCGACCACTTCACCGTCACCGGCGACGGCAAGCGGGTCCTGCTGTGGACCGACGGCAAGCTCAAGGTCGTCCCCAGCGACCGGCGCGCCTCGAACGACGACGAGAGCGACACGAACATCACCGTCGACCTGTCGCGGGTGCGCCAGAGCGTCGACCCGGCCGCCGAGTGGCGCCAGATGTACGACGAGACCGGCCGCCTCATGCGGGACAACTTCTGGCGCCCGGACCTGGGCGGTGTCGACTGGGACGCCGTCCTCGACCGGTACCGGCCGGTCCTGGAACGGGTCGCGACCCACGACGACCTCGTCGACCTGCTGTGGGAGGTGCAGGGCGAACTCGGCACCTCGCACGCGTACGTCACCCCGCGCGGCGGACACCGCGGCGGCGACCTCGCCCAGGGGCTCCTCGGCGCGGACATCTCCCGTCACGAGGACGGCAGTTGGCGCATCGACCGGATCCTCCCCTCGGAGACCTCCGACCCGGACGCGCGGGCCCCGCTCGCCGCGCCCGGCGTCGCGGTGCGCGCCGGGGACGCGATCGTCGCGGTCGGCGGCCGGCCGGTGGACCCGGTGGCCGGGCCCGCACCCCTGCTCGTCGGCACCGCGGGCAAGCCCGTCGAGCTGACCGTCTCGCCCTCGGGCGGCGGCGATCCGCGTCACGCGGTCGTCGTACCGCTCGCGGACGAGGAGCCGCTGCGCTACCACGCGTGGGTGGCAGACCGGCGCGCCTACGTCCACGAGCGCTCCGGCGGACGCCTCGGCTATCTGCACGTGCCGGACATGGTCGGCGCCGGATGGGCGCAGCTCCACCGCGATCTGCGGGTCGAGGTGGCCCGTGAGGGCCTGGTCGTGGACGTCCGCGAGAACCGCGGCGGCCACACCTCCCAGCTCGTCGTGGAAAAGCTCGCCCGGCGGATCGTCGGCTGGGACCTGCCCCGCGGCCTGCGCGCCTACAGCTACCCGGAGGACGCGCCGCGCGGCCCCGTCGTCGCCGTCGCCAACGAGTTCTCCGGCTCCGACGGCGACATCGTCAACGCGGCGATCAAGGCACTCGGCATCGGACCCGTGGTCGGCACCCGCACCTGGGGCGGCGTCATCGGCATCGACAGCCGCTACCGCCTCGTCGACGGCACCAGCGTCACGCAGCCCAAGTACGCCTTCTGGATGGAGGGGTACGAGTGGAACGTCGAGAACCACGGCGTCGATCCCGACGTCGAGGTCGTCCAGGCGCCGCAGGACCACGCGGCAGGCCGTGACACCCAGCTCGACGAGGCGGTCAGGATCGCGCTGGCCGCCCTGGAGGAGAACCCGGCGAAGACCGCGCCCACGCTGCCGCCGCTGTGACCCGGCGCGGGCGGTTCACGGGCGGGCGGCGACGCGAGCCGTCCGCGCCGTCGGGCCGCTAGCATGCGGAGGTAATGATCGGCTGGCGTGAGGAGGCACACGCATGGCGCAGGAGCCGAGGCGGGACACGGGCGGGGAACCGCAGGACGACTGCCTGTTCTGCAAGATCGTGGCGGGGCAGATCCCGGCGACGCTGGTGCGCGAGAGCGACACGACCGTGGCGTTCCGCGACATCAACCCCCAGGCGCCGACCCACATCCTGGTCATTCCCAAGGTGCACTACCCGGACGCGGCGTCTCTCGCCGCCGCGGAGCCCGCCGTCGCGGCGGACGTCCTGCGCGAGGCCGGCGAGGTCGCGGGCGAGGAGAAGCTGGAGAGCTACCGCGTCGTGTTCAACACGGGCAGCGGTGCCGGACAGACCGTCTTCCACGCGCACGCCCACCTCCTGGGCGGCCGCGGCATGCAGTGGCCCCCCGGATAACCGGCCTTGTCCGCACGCGAACTGGTGGTCCTCGGCACCGCCAGCCAGGTTCCGACCCGGCACCGCAACCACAACGGCTATCTGCTGCGCTGGGACGGTGAGGGCCTCCTCTTCGACCCCGGCGAGGGCACCCAGCGCCAGATGCTGCGTGCCGGGGTCGCCGCGCACGACCTGCACCGCATCTGCGTCACCCATTTCCACGGCGACCACGCGCTCGGACTCGGCGGGGTGATCCAGCGCATCAACCTCGACCGCGTTCCGCACGAGGTGACCGCGCACTACCCGCTCTCCGGGCAGCACTTCTTCGAGCGGCTGCGGTACGCCACGGCCTACCGCGAGACCGTCCCGCTGACCGAGGCGCCGGTCGCGGACGACGGTGTCCTCGTGACGACCCCCGCGTACACCCTGGAGGCCCGCAGGCTCTCCCATCCCGTCGAGTCCTTCGGGTACCGGCTGGTCGAGCCGGACGGGCGGCGGATGCTGCCGGAGCGGCTCGCGGAGCACGGCATCAAAGGGCCCGACGTCGGGGGGCTGCAACGGGAGGGCTCACTGCGGGGCGTCACCCTGGACGACGTCAGCGAGATCCGGCGGGGACAGCGGTTCGCGTTCGTCATGGACACCCGGCTGTGCGAGGGAGTGGACGCGCTCGCCGAGGGCTGCGACCTGCTGGTCATCGAGTCGACCTTCCTCGACGGGGATCACCGACTGGCCACCGACCACGGGCATCTGACGGCAGGTCAAGCGGGCCGGGTGGCCAAGGAGGCGGGGGTGCGGCATCTCGTCCTCACCCACTTCAGCCAGCGCTACGCCGACCCCGGCGAGTTCGAGCGCGAGGCCCGCGCGGCGGGGTTCGACGGGGAACTGACCGTGGCGCACGACCTGGTGCGGGTGCCGGTCCCGAAGCGGCACTGAGGACACGGCGGACAGGGGCCGGGACGCCCGGTGCCGGGAAGGTGCCGTTTTCGATACCTCGGGGGAGGGGCCGTACGATGCTTCGATGTCCCTCCCCAAGGCTGAACTGCACCTGCACATCGAAGGCACTCTCGAACCCGAGCTGGCCTTCGCGCTCGCCGCGCGCAACGGCGTCACCCTGCCGTACGCGGACACCGAGGAGCTGCGCGGGGCGTACCTCTTCGACGACCTCCAGACCTTCCTGAACCTGTACTACGAGCTCATGGCCGTCCTGCGGACGGAAGCGGACTTCGCCGACCTGGCCGACGCCTACCTCGCCCGCGCGGCCGCGCAGGGCGTACGGCACGCGGAGATCTTCTTCGACCCGCAGGCGCACATAGCCCGGGGCGTGCCGATGGGGACGGTCGTCGAGGGGCTGTGGCGGGCGCTCGGGCGCAGCGAGGAGACCCACGGCGTCTCCACCCAGCTGATCATGTGCTTCCTGCGTGACGAGTCCGCGGAGTCCGCCATGGACACCCTTGAGGCCGCGAAGCCCTACCTCGACCGGATCACCGGCGTCGGCCTCGACTCCGCCGAGGCCGGCCACCCGCCCGTCAAGTTCCGCGCGGTGTACGAGGCCGCCGCCGGGCTGGGGCTGCGGCGCGTCGCGCACGCCGGGGAGGAGGGGCCGCCCGCGTACATCACCGAGGCCCTCGACATCCTCGGCGTCGAGCGCGTCGACCACGGGCTGCGCTGCATGGAGGACCCCGAGCTCGTCGAACGGCTGGTCCGGGAACGGGTGCCGCTGACCCTGTGCCCGCTGTCGAACGTACGGCTGCGCGCCGTGGACGTCCTGGCGGAGCACCCGCTGCCCGCCATGATGGACGCCGGGCTGCTGTGCACGGTCAACTCCGACGACCCCGCCTACTTCGGCGGTTACGCCGGCGACAACTTCGGCGCCGTGCGCGAGGCCCTCGGCCTCGGCGAGGAGCGGCTGCGGGAGCTGGCCCGCAACTCCTTCGAGGCGTCCTTCCTGGAGCACGACGAGGAGCGGCGCGCGCGGTACATCGCCGAGGTCGAGGCGTACGAGTTCACGTAACCCGTCGAGCGCCCGCCCACCTCCCCTCCTCGGGGCGGGCGGGCGCTCGCGGGAGTCAGACGCTCACGGGGCCGGATGCGGGCGCGGCCGCCGTGCGCAGGGGCCCCGCCGTCCGGTACGCCGCCCGCTGGGCGGGCACGCCCTCCAGCGGGATCTCGACCACAGGGATCTCGACCACAGGGAGTTCGGCCACGGTCGTCTCCACGACGGGGAGTTCGGCCACGGGAATCTCGACGACGGGGATCTCCACGATCTGGCCGGTGCGGCGCGGGCGCAGGGCCACGAGCGTCATCGGGACGCCGACCAGCAGCAGGCCGGCCGCCAGGACCGTTCCCATCGCCGGGTAGCCCGCCGACGCGGACAGCAGGCTGCCGGTGAGCGGGCCGCACGCCGTGCCGAGCGAGGAGGCGGAACCGACGAGGACCGCCCACCGGCCGCGCGGGTCCATGGACGCGGCGAGGCCGATCACGTACGACAGCACGACCGGGTACAGCGCGTTCCAGGCGATCTCGCCCGTCGCGAAGGACGTCAGATCGGTGGCCGCCGCGCTCAGCGCGATGCAGCCGGCGATCAGCGCCGTGCCCAGACCGATCGGCAGCGCCCGGCCGAGCCGCGGGCCCAGCGTGCCCGCGCCGATCGTCCCGAGCAGCCCGGCGCCGAGCGCCACCGCGAAGACCGCGCCCACCTTCACCTCGGTGAGCCCCGCCTGCGTCAGGCCTATCCGGCCGCTCACGCCCCACAGGGAGTTCTGCGCGAGGGACCAGAAGAGCATCGCGCCGGCGAGCAGCAGCCCGGAACGGCGGTGCGGGAGCGGGGCGGTGGCGCGCACGGCGCGGTCGGCCGGTGCGCGGGCGGGAAGCCGTCCCGTCAGGCACAGCGCGAGCAGCGCGGTGCAGGCGATCGCGGCGAGCGGGAGACCGTGCCCCGGGCCCAGACGGGGGATGGTCAGGTACAGCGCGCCCGCGAGGCCGGAGACGCCGAGCAGACCCAGCGTGGTGACCCGGTGGGGATCGCGCCGGCCGGCGATCCCGGTCGCGGCGACGGTGGTGGCCGTACCGGAGCCGAAGCCGCCGACGACCGCCCCGGTGACCACCAGGGGGACGGCCGCCGAGAGCGCGGCGGTACCGAAGCCGGCGGCCGCGAGGAGCAGCCCGGCGCGGGCCAGCGCGCGCGGGCCGAAACGGTCGACGCGGGAGGCGAGCAGGAAACCGGCCGAGGCCGAGCCCAGCAGCAGGACGCTGCCGACGGCTCCGGCCTGGGTGGCCGACAGCGGGAGTCCCGCGTCGAGGCGGCCGACGGTGGTGGGGAGCAGATACGCGGCGAGGTACCCGGCCGTGAAAAGGGCGACGAGGGGCCAGGGCGTGGGGGTGCGGGCGGACACGGGCGTTCCCAGGGCAGGCGAGAGCGGCTCAAGAAGAGAGGGGGAGGGGCGGCTGTCGACGGACAGGAACGCGCGGGCAATTTGTATCAAGGTGGGGGGTCCGCGAAGAAGGTGTGACGGTGTGATCTGAGGCACTTCTCGTTTGCGGAGACGGACCCGGGGTAGCCCCGCCCCCTTCGGGGTGCCGGACGCGGAGCGGAGCCCGTCGCCGGGCCGCTGCCCTCGCCGTGCGCGCGGGCGGACGCGGAGGCGTCCGGGCAGGTGAGCGGGACGGAGCGGGCCCCGGACGCGGGACGGGCGGGCCACGGGCGCGCGGCGGGCGGGACGTGCCCCGCACGCCCCACGGACCACGGATACCCCCCGCGTGAAGCACGGCCCGCGCGGCCGGTGTGGTGCACACTGGCCAGATCCGTACCATCCCAGGGAGCGCACCGTGATCAACGGCGAGGGACCGTTCCTCCAGGCCCATGTCGACCCGCTCGCCGGGCTGCGCACGGCCGGCGACCCGCCCTGGGACGTCTACCTGACCGGCACGGTCTTCCTGGACATCATCTTCACCGGGCTCGATTCCGCCCCCGTGCGCGGGACCGAGTCCTGGGCGCGGGGCATGGGTTCGAGCCCCGGGGGCGTCGCGAACATGGCGACCGCCCTCGCCCGGCTGGGCCTGCGGACCTCCCTCGCCGCCGCCTTCGGGGACGACCACTACGGCGAGTACTGCTGGGACGCCCTGGAGCAGGGCGAGAACATCGATCTGTCGCCGTCGCGGACCGTGCCCGGCTGGCACTCGCCGGTCACCGTGTCGATGGCGTACGAGGGCGAGCGGACCATGGTCAGCCATGGGCACGAGGCACCCACGGAGGAGTCCGCGCCGGACTCCCCGCCGCACGCGCGTGCCGCCGTCGCCTCGCTGACCCCGGGGGTCACCGCGCCCTGGATCGAGCAGGCCGCGAGCCGGGGCACCCGGATCTTCGCGGACGTCGGCTGGGACGACACCGGCCGCTGGGACCTGGCGGGCCTCGCCGATCTGGCGCACTGCGAGGCGTTCCTGCCGAACGCCGAGGAAGCCATGCGCTACACCGGCGCCGACTGCCCCCGCGCGGCGGCGCACGCGCTGGCCGAGCACGTGCCGCTGGCGGTCGTCACCCTCGGCGCCGACGGCGCCTACGCCGTGGACGGGCGCTCCGGGGAGAGCGCCGAGGTCCCGGCGATCGCCGTCGAGGCACTGGACCCCACCGGCGCCGGGGACGTCTTCGTCGCCGGCTTCGTCACGGGGACCCTGGCCGGCTGGCCGCTCGCCGACCGGCTCGCCTTCGCCGGGCTGACCGCCGCGCTCTCGGTCCAGGAGTTCGGCGGATCGCTGTCGGCGCCCGGCTGGTCGGAGATCGCCGCCTGGTGGCGCCGGGTCCAGTCGGTCGCCGACCAGGACCCCGCGGCCCTGAGCCGGTACGCCTTCCTGGAGGGCCGGCTCCCCGAGGTCACCCGCCCGTGGCCGCTGCGCCGGGCGGTGCCGACGATCGGTTTCGGCCGTTCGGCCTGAGCGTCCTCAGGTCACGACCTCGTCACCGCGAGAAAAGCCCTACGGGTCCGTGAGCGCCGCGACGTACGCTGGGAAACGCAAGGCTGCCCGTGTGGCAAGCGTGCCGACCGAGGAGGATACGCAGGCCTACAGAGCCGGCCCATGACTCAGACACCCACAGCTCACGGCCCCGCTCAGGGGCAGGCGCGCGCGCACTTCACCGTCCCGGCCAAGCACCCCATGGTGACCGTTCTGGGTTCCGGAGACTCGCTGCTGCGCGTGATCGAGAAGGCCTTCCCGGCGGCCGACATCCACGTCCGGGGAAACGAGATCAGTGCGGTGGGCGACGCCGGTGAAGTCGCGCTCGTCCAGCGCCTGTTCGACGAGATGATGCTGGTGCTCCGCACGGGGCAGCCCATGACGGAGGACGCAGTGGAACGCTCGATCGCCATGCTCAGGGCGAGCGAGAACGGGGAGGGCGACGGCCAGGAGACTCCGGCCGAGGTGCTCACGCAGAACATCCTGTCCTCGCGAGGCCGCACCATCCGCCCCAAGACGCTCAACCAGAAGCGCTACGTCGACGCCATCGACAAGCACACCATCGTGTTCGGCATCGGTCCCGCCGGTACCGGCAAGACGTACCTCGCCATGGCGAAGGCCGTCCAGGCGCTCCAGCACAAGCAGGTCAACCGGATCATCCTGACCCGCCCGGCGGTCGAGGCCGGCGAGCGGCTCGGCTTCCTGCCCGGCACGCTCTACGAGAAGATCGACCCGTATCTGCGCCCGCTCTACGACGCGCTGCACGACATGCTCGACCCGGACTCGATCCCGCGCCTGATGGCCGCGGGCACGATCGAGGTCGCGCCACTGGCGTACATGCGCGGACGCACCCTGAACGACGCCTTCATCATTCTGGACGAGGCTCAGAACACGAGCGCCGAGCAGATGAAGATGTTCCTGACCCGGCTCGGCTTCGACTCGAAGATCGTGATCACCGGTGACGTGACGCAGGTCGACCTCCCGAGCGGTACGAAGTCGGGTCTGCGGCAGGTCCAGGACATCCTGGAGGGTCTCGACGACGTCCACTTCTCGCGGCTCACGTCCCAGGATGTCGTCCGGCACAAGCTGGTCGGCCGTATCGTCGACGCGTACGAGAAGTACGACAGCGAGAACGGCACCGAGAACGGCTCCCACAAGAGCCGGGGCCACAAAGGGAAGTAGACCAGCACCGCCATGTCGATCGACGTCAACAACGAGTCCGGAACCGAGGTCGACGAGCAGGCGATCCTCGACATCGCCCGCTACGCGCTCGCACGGATGCGCATCCACCCGCTCTCCGAGCTCTCGGTGATCGTCGTGGACACCGACGCCATGGAGCAGTTGCACATCCAGTGGATGGACCTGCCGGGGCCGACGGACGTCATGTCCTTCCCGATGGACGAGCTGCGTCCGCCGTCGAAGGACGACGACGAGCCGCCGCAGGGACTGCTCGGCGACATCGTGCTCTGCCCCGAGGTCGCCGAGCAGCAGGGCAAGGACGCCCCGACGCAGCACACCATGGACGAGGAGCTCCAGCTCCTCACCGTCCACGGCGTGCTGCACCTGCTCGGCTACGACCACGAGGAAGCCGACGAGAAGGCCGAGATGTTCGGCCTGCAGGCCGCCATCGTGGACGGCTGGCGTACGGAGAAGGGCATCACGGGTCCGTCTCCGGCCCCGACCGTGTCATGAGCCCACAGCTGGTCATCGGTGCCATCGTCCTGGTCGTCGTCGCCTGGCTCGCCGCCTGCGCGGAGGCGGGCCTCGCGCGGGTCTCCAGCTTCCGCGCCGAGGAGGCGGTCCGCGGCGGCCGCCGGGGCAGCGCCAAGCTCGCGCAGGTCACCGCGGACCCGACGCGCTATCTGAACGTGGCGCTGCTGGTCCGCGTGGTCTGCGAGATGGCGGCCGCCGCGCTCGTCGTCTTCGCCTGCCTCAAGGAGTTCGACAAGACCTGGCAGGCGCTGGCGGTCGCCATCGCCGTCATGGTCCTCGTGTCGTACGTCGCGGTCGGTGTCTCGCCGCGCACCATCGGCCGCCAGCACCCGCTGAACACCGCGACCGCGGCCGCGTACGTCCTGCTGCCGCTGGCCCGGATCATGGGCCCGATCCCGCCGCTGCTGATCCTGATCGGCAACGCGCTCACCCCCGGCAAGGGGTTCAGGCGCGGCCCGTTCGCCTCCGAGGCGGAGCTGCGGGCGATGGTCGACCTCGCCGAGAAGGAGTCGCTCATCGAGGACGAGGAGCGCCGCATGGTGCACTCCGTCTTCGAGCTCGGCGACACCCTCGTGCGCGAGGTCATGGTGCCCCGCACGGACCTCGTCGTCATCGAGCGCTACAAGACGATCCGGCAGGCCCTCACCCTGGCCCTGCGCTCGGGCTTCTCGCGCATACCCGTCACCGGCGAGAACGAGGACGACATCGTCGGGATCGTCTATCTCAAGGACCTGGCCCGCAAGACCCACATCAGCCGCGACGCCGAGTCCGAGCTGGTGTCCACGGCCATGCGGCCGGCCACGTTCGTGCCGGACACCAAGAACGCCGGCGATCTGCTGCGCGAGATGCAGCAGGAGCGCAACCACGTCGCCGTCGTCATCGACGAGTACGGCGGCACGGCCGGCATCGTCACCATCGAGGACATCCTCGAGGAGATCGTCGGCGAGATCACCGACGAGTACGACCGCGAGCTGCCGCCCGTCCAGGACCTCGGCGACGACAGCTTCCGGGTGACCGCCCGCCTCGACATCGGTGACCTCGGCGAGCTGTACGGCTTCGAGGCCTACGACGACGAGGACGTGGAGACCGTCGGCGGGCTGCTCGCCAAGGCACTGGGACGGGTGCCCATCGCCGGCGCCTCCTCGGTGGTCGAACTGCCCGACGGACGCCGGCTGGGGCTCACCGCGGAGGCCGCCGCGGGCCGCCGGAACAAGATCGTCACGGTGCTCGTCGAGCCGGTCGGCCCGGCCGGGCCGACCGAGGAGTCGAAGCCGGAGTGACCCCGCAGCAGCTGCGCGCCTTCTGTCTGTCCTTCAACGCCGCCGTCGAGGACTTCCCCTTCAACCCCGAGACCTCGGTCTTCAAGGTGCTGGGCAAGCTCTTCGCGCTGACGAACCTGGACGGGCGCCCGCTCACGGTCAACCTGAAGTGCGACCCGGACGACGCGATCCGGCTGCGCGAGCAGCACCCGGGACTGATCGTCCCCGGCTATCACATGAACAAGCGGCACTGGAACACGGTGACCGTCGCCGGCGAGCTCCCGGACCGCCTGGTCCGGGAGCTCGTCGAGGATTCGTACGATCTCGTCGTGGCCGGTCTGCCGCGGGCCGAGCGGCTGCGCCTCGACCGTCCCTGACCGACCCCTCGCGGGCCGGCGCCGCCCTCAGCGGGTGCGCGCCGTCCCCCGCCGCCCGAGTCCGACCGCGACCAGCGCGGCCGCCACGAGGACGATCGCCGCGTCCAGGGCGAGGACCGTGTGGACGCCGGCCAGCAGGTCGTCCGACGTGGTCGCGAGGACCCCGAGGAGCGGGATGCCGACGGTGATGCCCACCTGCTGGGTGGAGGTCACCAGGCCGGTGGCCAGGCCCTGCTCCTCGTCGGGGACGCCCGAGGTGACGGTCAGGCCGTACGAGATGATCGCGCCCAGGTGGAACATGCTGGCCAGCGACACCCCGGCGGTGGCGATCCAGACGGACCAGGTGTGCGCGTTCAGCAGCAGCATCCCCGCCACGAACAGGCCCTGGCCCGCCAGTGAGCCGGCCAGGGTGCGCCGGGCGCCGAAGCGGCCGATGACCTTCGGGGCGTACATCCCGGCGACGGCCGACAGCACACCCTGCACGCCGAAGACCAGGCCGGTCTCGAGGGCCGAGAGCCCGAGCGTCTCCTGGAGGTACAGGGTCAGCGCGAAGACGACCGTCGACATCATCGAGAAGGTGACCAGGCCGCCCAGGTTGCCCCACGCCACCGTGCGGCGGCGCAGCATCCGCAGGCTGACGAGCGGGGCGTCGGCACGGGACTCGATCCGGACGAAGGCGCCGAGCAGCAGCACGCCCAGGGCGAGCGTCGTGACGACGTCAGCGCCGCCGAAACCGCGGTCCGCGGCCGTCGAGAGCGCGTAGATCAGGGCCAGCAGGCCACCGGTGACGGTGACCGCGCCGGGGATGTCCAGGCGCGGGCGGTCCGGGGCACCGGCACCGGCCGCGTCCGTGTGCCGCGGGCCCGACGAGGGCAGCAGGCCGGTGGCGAGCGGCAGGACGACCAGCGCGAACAGCGACAGCAGCCCCATCGTCGAACGCCAGCTCAGCACGTCGGTCAGGACGCCGCCCGCCACCATGCCGACGGTGAAGCCCAGCGACAGGAGCGTGCCGGAGATGCCCAGCGCGCGGTCCCGTGCGGGACCCTCCGGGAAGGTCGTGGTCAGCAGCGACATGCCGGTCGGCACGATCGCCGCCGCGCCGAGCCCTTGCAGGGCCCGTCCGGCCAGGAACGACGCCGGGTCCCAGGCGAAGGTCGCGAGCAGCGAGGCCGCCCCGAACACGGCCAGCCCGGCGAGGAAGAGCCGCCGGCGGCCGAACAGGTCACCGATACGGCCGAAGAGGAGCAGGAAGCCGCCGGAGGGCAGCGCGAAGGCGGTGACCGCCCACTGGAGCGCGGACGGGCTCATGCCGAGGTCCCGGCCGAGCACGGGCAGCGCCACGTTCAGGACGGAGAAATCCAGCGCGACCATGAACTGGGCGGCGCACAGCACGAAGAGCACGAGGGCGTCGCGCCGCGACAGGCGGTCCGGGCGCGGTGGCCCGCCGTCCTCCGGGCGGGCGGCGGAAGCGGTGGAGGTGTCGGCCCGGGGGCCGTTCGTGGTGCCCGGATCGATGCCCGGCATGCCGGTGCCGGGGGTGCGGCCGGTGGACTTCGTGGTCGTCTTCGTGGTCGTCTCTGCGGTCATGGCAAGAGCGTGCGGCGGCCGGAATATCCGTGGGGAGCCGCAACTTATGCTGGTGGCCCCACCACCAGTCACCGAAGGGGGAGACACGTGGCGGAGGATGCGACGAAGACCCAACGGCGCCCGGAACTGCGCGAGTTCCTGATGAGCCGCCGGGCACGGGTGTCACCGGCCGAGGCCGGGCTCCCGGGCGGAGGCGCCCGCCGCCGCACACCGGGGCTGCGCCGCGAGGAGGTCGCCGTCCTCGCGGGCGTGGGCGCCTCCTGGTATCAATGGCTGGAGCAGGGGCGGGACATATCCGTGTCGCCGCAGGTCCTGGACGCCGTCGCCCGCGTGCTGAGGCTCAGCAACACCGAGCGGCGCCATCTGTACACCCTGGCCGGACTGAACCCTCCCGCGCCCGAAGTCGCCCCCGGAGACCGGGACATGTGCGACGGGCTGCGGCGGCTGATCGACACGTGGATGCCGTTCCCGGCGCACATCATGGACCCGTACTACAACTGCGTCATGTACAACGACGCGGCCGCCGTGGTCCTCGGCATGCGTCCGGAGAACACCCAGAACTGCATCGTCGACTTCTTCACCGACCCGCTCTACCGGGGCCGTTCGCGCACCTGGGAGCACAACGCCCGTACCGTAGTGGCCCAGTTCCGCGCGTCGTGCGCCGCCGCGCCGGACGACGAGGGGCTCCGCGAGGTGCTGGCCCGACTGACCGAGGCCAGCGCCGAGTTCGCGGAGCTGTGGGAGCGGCGGGACATCGAGGACGCCGGGCAGATCCGCAAGGAGCTCGACCATCCGCTCGTGGGCCTGCTCGCCGTCGAGTCCACCGCGATGAAGGTGCCGGTCCGGCCCGACCTCACGATCGTGCTGCACACGCCGCTGCCGGAGGCGAACACGGCCGCGAAGCTGGAGTGGCTCGCCTCGCCCGAGGGGCGCCGGGGGTCGATGTATCCGGTGGCCGGCTGACCCTTCGGAGGGAGAGGGTGCCGGCACTTCGTATGCTCTGGTCATGACCGACAGCAGCGCGCTCGACCCCGAGGACCGCAAGATCGTCACCCTGGCCCGTTCCGCGCGGGCCCGCAACGGTGTGCCCGAGGGCGCGGCCGTACGCGACGAGACGGGACGTACCTACGTCGCCGGGACCGTGGAGCTGGAGTCCTTGCGGCTGAGCGCTCTGCAGACGGCCGTGGCGATGGCCGTGGCGTCCGGGGCGAAGTCCCTGGAGTCGGCGGCCGTGGTGTCCGAGGCCGGAGCCGTCGCCGACGTGGACCGGGCGGCCGTACGGGATCTCGGCGGGCCCGCGACGCCGGTGCTGCTGGCCGGGCTCGACGGTGCCGTGCACACGACGGTGACCGCGGGCTGAGAACCGGTCTCCCCGGGGGCGGAGCCGACTCGCTCCCCCCGGGGCGGAGCTGCCCCCGGGCGGAGCTGATTCCCCCGGGGCAGCCCTCTCAGAAGCCGAGCTTGCGGAGCTGCCGGGGGTCGCGCTGCCAGTCCTTGGCGACCTTCACATGGAGGTCGAGGAAGACCGGCGTGCCCAGCAGGGCCTCGATCTGCTTGCGGGACTTGATGCCGACGTCCTTCAGGCGCTTGCCCTTGGGGCCGATGACGATGCCCTTCTGGCTGGGGCGCTCGATGTACACGAAGGCGTGGATGTCCAGGAGCGGCTTGTCGGCCGGGCGGTCCTCACGCGGCAGCATCTCCTCGACCACGACGGCGATGGAGTGCGGAAGCTCGTCGCGGACGCCCTCCAGGGCGGCCTCGCGGATCAGCTCCGCGATCATGACCTGCTCGGGCTCGTCCGTCAGGTCGCCCTCGGGATAGAGGGCGGGCCCCTCCGGAAGCAGCGGGACGATCAGATCGGCCAGCAGACCCACCTGGGAGTCGCCCACCGCCGACACCGGCACGATCTCGGCCCACTCGAAGCCGAGCTCCCGGCCGAGCTGGTCGATCGCGATGAGCTGCTCGGCGAGCGTCTTGCTGTCGACGAGGTCGGTCTTGGTGACGATCGCGATCTTCGGCGTCTTCTTGATCGACGCCAGTTCCTTCGCGATGAAACGGTCACCCGGGCCGAGCTTCTCGTTCGCGGGCAGACAGAAGCCGATCACGTCGACCTCGGCCCAGGTCGTGCGGACGATGTCGTTGAGCCGCTCGCCCAGCAGAGTGCGCGGTTTGTGCAGGCCAGGGGTGTCGACAAGGATCAGCTGCGCGTCGGCCCGGTGCACGATGCCGCGCACGGTGTGCCGCGTGGTCTGCGGCTGGTTCGCGGTGATCGCCACCTTCTGGCCGACCAGAGCGTTCGTGAGGGTGGACTTGCCCGCGTTGGGGCGGCCCACGAAACAGGCGAAGCCGGCGCGGTGGTCGCCCACCGCGTCGAGGGGGCGCGAGGTGCCCCTCTCCTCGGACGGCTCGGATGACTGGTTGCGAACGCTCATGGCGCCCATTGTCCCTGATCGTCGGGTGCCCGCCGTACCAAGCCTGTTCGACAGCCGTGAAGCGGTCGCCCCCGCACACGTGAAGCGATCGTTCCGGTTCTTGGGTGCGAGGCGTTCCGGAGCCGTGCGCCATGTGTCCTCACGGTGAGGAATCGGAAATGACGGCGCAATGAAACACATCGGAAACGCGGGCGAACGCAACCGGAAACGCGCGCCCACGACGCTCTGACGGCGCCCCCACCTCGTGCCCCCACTCCGTTGGAGAGACCGTGACTCTGGCCGCTTCCCGGATCGACAGCGGCGACACAGCCTGGCTGCTCGCCGCCACCGCGCTCGTGCTCCTGATGACCCCCGGCCTCGCCCTGTTCTACGGCGGCATGGTCCGCGCGAAGAGCGTGCTCAACATGCTGATGATGAGCTTCGTGTCGATCGCGCTGGTCACCGTGGTGTGGCTGACCGCCGGATACTCCCTCGCGTTCGGTCCGGACGCGTTCGGAGGGCTCGTCGGCGGTCTTGAGCACGCCGGGATGGCCGGGCTCGGGCCGGACAGCGCCCGGGGGAGTGTCCCCACCCTGCTCTTCGCCACCTTCCAGCTCACCTTCGCGATCATCACCGCCGCGCTGATCAGCGGGGCGGTCGCCGACCGGGCGAAGTTCGGGGCCTGGCTCGTGTTCGTGCCCGTCTGGGCCCTGCTCGTATACGTTCCCGTCGCGCACTGGGTGTGGGGTCCGGGCGGCTGGATCCGCGAGGGACTCGGCGCCCTCGACTTCGCGGGCGGTATGCCGGTCGAGATCACCTCGGGAGCCTCCGGGCTCGCGCTGTGCCTGGTGCTCGGACCGCGGCTCGGCTTCAAGAAGGACGCCATGCGGCCGCACAACCTGCCCATGGTCATGCTCGGCGCCGGTCTCCTGTGGTTCGGCTGGTTCGGTTTCAACGCCGGGTCCGCCCTCGGCGCCAACGGTCTGGCCGCCGCGGCCTTCCTCAACACCCTCGCCGCCGGCTGCACGGGCCTGCTCGGCTGGCTCCTCGTCGAACAGCGCCGCGACGGCCACCCGACCACCCTGGGCGCGGCCTCGGGAGCGGTCGCCGGCCTGGTGGCCATCACCCCGTCGTGCGGGGTGGTGTCCCTGCTGGGCGCGCTCGCCGTCGGGCTCGCCGCCGGCGCCGTCTGCTCGTACGCCGTGGGCTGGAAGTTCAAGCTGAACTACGACGACTCGCTGGACGTCGTCGGTGTCCATCTGGTCGGCGGGGTCATCGGCACGCTGCTCATCGGCGTCTTCGCCGTCCACGGGATGACCGGCGGGGCCGAGGGGCTGCTGTACGGCGGAGGGCTCGGACAGTTCGGCCGGCAACTCGCCGGGGTGGCGGCCGTCGGGGGGTACGCGTTCGCCGCCACGTACGGCATCGGCACGGTGATCGACCGGCTCATGGGGCTGCGGGCGGAGGAGGAGCACGAGCGGACCGGCCTGGACCTTACGGTGCACGCCGAGAGCGCCTACGATCACGGGGTCCTGGGCCACGGCGCCCCGGTGTCGTCGTCCCTTCCCGCCACGCAGAAGGTCAAGCCCCGGGCATGAAACTCATCACCGCGATCGTCAAGCCGCACCGACTCGACGAGGTCAAGTCCTCCCTCCAGGAACTCGGTGTGCACGGGATGACCGTCACCGAGGCCAGCGGGTACGGGCGTCAGCGCGGGCACACCGAGGTGTACCGCGGCGCCGAGTACCAGGTCGACCTGGTCCCGAAGGCCCGGATCGAGGTCGTCGTCGAGGACGCGGTGGCCGACGCGGTCATCGACGCGGTGGTCAGGGCCGCGCAGACCGGGAAGATCGGGGACGGAAAGGTGTGGTCCGTACCCGTGGAGACGGTCGTGCGGGTACGGACGGGCGAACGCGGGCCCGACGCACTCTGAGCGTCACCACGGCCGCGGCGGTCGCGGCCGCCGCCAGCACGGCCACGAGCCACGGCAGCGCGAGGAACGACACCCGCGCCGACTCCCTGGTCCCGGCCGCGCTGGCCGTCAACGTCACGTCGCCCCAGTCGAGTTGGGGCGCCCCGTGCCAGGGCGCGGTGAGCCCGACCCGCTGGCCGGGGAGCAGTTCCGAGGGGATGCCGTCGAGCTCGCGGGACAGCAGGGTCCGCCCGAAGAGCCCCTCGGCCCTCAGCCGCACCCTCGGGTTCAGCGTGACGTTGCCCGTGTTGTGGAGGGTGTACGAGACGGTGGCCGTGCCGGAGCCCGTGCCGGGGATGAGCGGCTGGTGGTGGGTGAGGCGGACCTTCTCCACCGCGAGGGCGGGAACCGTCGGCCCGCCGACCCGGAGATAGACCCGGGCCGCGACGGCGCGGCGAACCCCGACCGAGAGGGAGCCGGAGCCCTTCTCGATCCGTTCGTCGAGTGCCACCAGCGCGCCCGGATGATCGCCCGGTTCGGCCCGCTCCGGAACCCGCAGGGTGAACGGCACGGTGACCTCGCCGTGCGCGGGCACGGTGACCCGGGAGCGCGCGGGCCGGGCCCATGCCCCCACCCCGCGCTGCTTCTCCGCCAGGGTGCGCACGGCGAAACCGCCGTCGCGGGCGGTGTTGTAGGCGTCGGCGGCGTACAGCCGGAACGTCAGCGGTCCACCGGTCTTGTTGGCGACGGTGACCTTGTCCCGGAGGGTCTGGCCGGGGTCGGCGGAGAGATAGAAGTACGGCCGCGCGGCGATGCGCGAGGAGACGGGGTAGACCGACCAGCTCCCGTTGTCGGCCGCGTACGAGGGCGTGGCCATGAGGGTCACGAGAGCGGGCAGGACCAGGAACACGCTCAGGAGGAGGGCGTACGGCTTGCGCATGGGTGCGGACCCCCGCGGACGGCATCGGCGGACTGGCGGCTGTCGTCGTGACAGCCCCTGCGTGGACGGGCGGGTGCGCGCCCGGCCACCGGGGTGCGGACGACCGGTCGAGGTGCGGACCGGTCAGCTGAGCGTCAGCGTGAGCACACCGGAGTAGGAGCCGGGAGGCGTGAACTCCGGTACGTTCAGCGACAGTCCGGCGTCGACGGTGAACTCACCACCGGTGAGGGTTCCGTTGGGGGTGGACGCCAGGGTCGCTCCCGAGAGGCCGACCGTGCCGGACGAGCCGGACTGGCAGGTGCTCGGGCTGCCGGCCTTGGTGGCGCAGGCCGGGGTCCAGCTCAGGGCACCGGCGCCGATCTTCGCGCCGGGGCCGGTGAAGTCGGTGACCTTGCCCGTCAGGGACCAGCCCGCGGGGCCGCCGCGGAAGTCCTTGACCGTCACCGTCCGCAGGGCGCCCGTGGAGGCGCCTCCCTTGCCGTAGTCGACCGCCGACAGCGCGACGGCGTCCCCGGCCTGGGTCATCGACAGGGTTCCCGCCCTCACCGTGGTGGTGAGTTTCTGACTTCCGTCAGGGACGGGCGTGTTGTCGACGACGACATACGCGGCGGGACCCGCTCCGGTGTCCGGGTCCCAGCTTCCTCCCTCGTACGCGACCACGCCGGTCGTCGTCTTGTCGTTGACGACGAGCGAGCCGCTGAAGGAGCCCTGGGCGTTCGCGGTCACGGTCGCCGTGTCGGCGGTCTGGGTGGTCCCGGACCGTCCGGCGAGGGTGACGCTGGCACCCGGGGTGAAGTCGCTTCCGGTGACGGTCACGCTGTCACCGGGGTTCCCGGAGGCCGAACCGAGCTGGATGGCCCGGGTGTTGGTCTGTCCGCCGCCGGTCGCGGTGACCGTCTCCGACACCGGGGCGGGCGGGTTGGTGACCGTGCACGGGGTGTCCAGTTCCAGGATGTAGCTGGTGTGGATGTTGTAGTCACCGGGCGAGAGGGTGATCGCCCCGGGCGCGGTGACCGTGAACGTGCCGGTCATGGAGAACGACGGGAAGGCGCCCCGCCCCGGCACCGGGTCGTTCTTCTTCGGCCCCGCGACCGTGACGCTGCCCGTCTGCGCCCCGCCGACGGTGACCTTGCCGGTCGGCGTCATGATGTCGGCCGGCAGGGCGAGGTCGGTGGGGTTGCTCGCGGCGGGTGTGACCACCGTGTAGGTCACGGTGACCGTGTCGCCGACCTGGGGACTCGCGTTGTCCACCGTGATCTTCGCGGTGGTGGTGCCGTCGATCGGGGGGAGGCCCGCGATCGCCGGCGGGATGCAGTGCGTGGCGAAGTCCACGTTCACGGAAGCTGCGGAGGCCGGGGAGGCCAGCGCACCTCCCGCGGTGAGCGCGAGTACGGTCGCCCCGAGCAGTGCCGCGAGGCGGCGTCTTCGGGTTGTCGGACCCGTGGTTGACATGGCTGTTGCCCCCTCCTGAGGGATGCGGGCGCAGCGGCTCTTCTGCGCCGCCAGGGGGACATTGATGTGCCGGCCGTGTGAGAAGTCAATGGAGTCCCGGTGCAGTGACTGATGGCCCATCAGTTTCTGTCATGGTCGGCAACCGGGTTCGCTGGATGCGGAGTCGGTGAATCGCGAGACGGCCGAGGGGAGTCGAACCCGGTCGGGCCGAGGCGAACCTGTCCGGGGCGGGCCGGCCGGGCCGGGTCGTGTCGGACCGGGCCGGTGTCGCTGCGCGCGGGCGGCACCGGCCCTCTTCGCGTCGGGGCTCGGTGGATCAGTCGAAGACGAACGGGCCCGGGGACTGCGGCGCGTCCGCCGTACAGGTGATCGTGATCCCGTAGATGGTCATCTTCAGCGAGCCGCCGTAGAACTCCAGGCTGTCACCGGAGGCCACGGTGCCGTCGAGGGGGCCCACCGACACTCCGCTGCCGGCGGCCATCGCCGGGTTCTTCTTGCCGCTGAACGCGGTGGTCCCGCCGTTCGCGTCCACCAGGGAGAGGGTCGAGGTGACCGAGTCCGCGGCGATGGGGATCGGGGCCGTGACGGCGGTGGAGCTGAGGGTGATGGTCGCGGCCGTGCCGTCCTGGGTGGCCGTGAGGGTGGCCGCACCGCCGCCACCGATGGTGCAGGTCGCGTTGATGGTGGCCGACTGGGGAGTGACGGCCGCGGCGGCCGGCGCGAAGGCCAGACCGGTCACGGCCAGGGTGCCGGCGGCTAACGCCGAGACCGTTGCGAGTCGCTTGCCTCTCATCGAAATCCCTTCCCTTGTGGGGGAATTGCCATGTGGGGATGGTCGGGACGGAGCCGTCCGCCCTGGTCCGGGCACACGGGCTCCTCACCTCTGTGCCCGGTGAGGGTGCGGGGAGACGTGTACGCGGACCGTCCGCTCGTGGGGTGCGGGACGCCGTGCGGAGGCGTAACTGACGGTCCGTCGGAACGTGCGGTTCCATTGAGTCGCGGGTGCCTCACGATTGCAAGGGAAGGGGACCCTTTCCTTCAACGGTTGTGAAAAGTGGCCGAAGTTGGCTCCCGGGTCCAGGAGTTCAGCGGTGACCGGTGGCCGGGGCCATGTTCTGCAGGCCGACCACGCGCAGCAGCCGGAGACGCTCGTGGGACTCGGTTCCCGGCCGTGCCGTGTGCACGACGAGGAACTGGTGGTCGCCGGAGCTGAGCAGCAGCTCGCAGTCCAGTTCCAGCAGACCGACCACGGGGTGCAGGAAGCGCTTCGTCGCGGACCGCCGCACGGCCACCTCGTGGGACTCCCAGAGGGTCGCGAACTCCTCGCTCGTGGAGCGGAGTTCGGCCACCAGGGCGGCGGGCGCGGGGTCGTCGGGGCGGGCCGCCGTGACCGCGCGGAGGTTGGCGACATGCGAGCGGGCGTGCTCGGGACGGTCCTCGGGAGGGAAGAGCGTGTGGCCCCGCGGGTCGGTGAAGAACCGCCGCACGAGGTTCTCCCCGGGTTCCGTCCCGCCCGTCAGCGCCGCCGACATCGCGTTCTGCGCGAGCAGTTCGCCGTAGTCGGTCACGACGTGGGCGGGCGCGTCGTGCAGCCGGTCGAGGATCAGCAACAGCCCGGGGCGGACGTGCGGCGACGCGCTCATGGCCCGCGGCGGCTCCTCGCCGGCCAGGTGGAAGAGATGGTCCCGTTCGTCACCGGTGAGGCGCAGGGCCCGCGCCAGCGCGCCCAGCATCTGGCGGGAGGGGTGCGGCCCGCGCGACTGTTCGAGCCGGGTGTAGTAGTCCACGGACATGCCCGCGAGCGCCGCCACCTCCTCGCGGCGCAGGCCGGGGGTGCGGCGCCGGGAGCCGGCCGGGAGCCCCACGTCGGAGGGCTCCAGACGGGCGCGGCCGCGGCGCAGGAAGTCGGCCAGCTCGGTTCGGTTCACCTCTCCAGCGTGACGCAGACCGCCGGTCCCATCCAGGGACCGCCGGTCCCTGGATCAGGAGGTCTCTCCCGCTCCGCCCGGTACGGGGGGACGGTGGAGGCCGACGAGAGGAGCAGATCATGCTGACACTGGTGACCGGAACCACCGGCGAGGTCGGACGCCGCTTCGTGCCCCGCCTTCTGCAGCAGGCACCCCCCGGCGACCGGGTACGGGTCCTGGTCCGCGACGAGTCCCGGGCCGCGGCCCTGGCGGACGTCACCGGCCCGAGCGGCCTCCGGCCCGAGATCGCCCTCGGCGACCTGCGCGACGCCGAGGCGCTGGGCAAGGCCCTCGCGGGGGTGGACACGGTGGTGAACATCGCGGCCTCCTTCCGCGGGGTGCCGGACGAGGAGGCCTGGGCGGTCAACCGCGACGCCGCGCTGGAACTGGGCCGCGCCTCCGTCACCTCGGGCGTGCACAGGTTCGTGCAGGTCAGCACGAACCTGGTGTACGGGACGGGCCGGGACCGCCCGCTGACCGAGGACGACCCGAGCGTGCCCGGCGGCGGGATGTGGGGTGCCTACCCGGCGGCCAAGGCGGAGGCGGAGCGCGGCCTGCTCGCGCTGGAGGACGACATGGACGTCCGCGTGGGCCGTCTTGCCTTCGTGTACGGGGAGGGCGACCCCCATCTCGCCGCGTCGATGACGTGGGCCGCGCACTGGGCCGCCGGACAGCGGCTCCAGATGGTCCACCACGCGGACGTCGCCCAGGGGCTGCTCCGCCTGCTGTACGCCCCGGGGGTGGGCGGCAACCGGATCTACAACATCGCGGACGACGCCCCCGTCACCACCGTCGACCTCCACCGGATCAACGGAGTGGAGGTACCGCCCGCCCTCTACGAGCGCACCGACCCCGACCCCTGGCACGGCATCGTGTCCACCGACCGCATCCGCCACGACCTGGGCTTCCGCCCCGTGTACCCGTCCCTGTGGACGGCCCGGGACGCCGGGGCCCTGTGACCGGGCCCGGCGGCCGTCCCGGGGATCCGGGCGGGTCCCTCAGTCCACCCCCTTGATCCGCACCACCAGCACCGCCCCCGCGAGGCCGATCACCGCCGCGACCAGGTACAGGACCCGGTAGCCCCCCAGGTACGTCACGATCGGGGCCGCCAGTACGGGGGCCGCGACCTGGGGGAGGGCGTTGGCGATGTTGATGACGCCGAGGTCCTTGCCGCGGTCGAGGGCCTTCGGCAGGACGTCGGTCATCAGGGCGAAGTCGACGGAGGTGAAGACGCCGAAGCCGATGCCGAGGACGGCCGCGGCGGCGATCGCCCCGGGCCAGGTCTGCCAGGAGGCCAGCGCCGCCGTGGCCACCGCCATCAGGACGCCGGACCAGATCACGAACGGCTTGCGGCGGCCGAGCCGGTCCGACCAGACCCCGCCCACCACGACGGTGGCGAGCAGCGTGATCCCGTTCACCGCCGTGAGGACCAGCACACCCTGTTCGGGGTCGTCGAGACGCAGCCGGTCCCGCAGGTAGTAGAGCAGGTACAGCAGCACGAGGGCGTTGCTGAGGTTGATCAGGAAGCGGGTCAGCCAGGCCCATGCCAGGTCGGGGTGTTCGCGCGGACTCAGCCGGAAGGAGGCGAGGAACGCCCGCCCCGACCAGGGCGGCCGGGCCGACACCGGCAGACGAAGGTCCTCGTGGCGCAGTACGTACGGCAGGACGCCCACCAGGGTGAACACCGCGCACGCCGCGTACCCGCCGCCGATGCCCCCGGCGACCGTCGCGAGCCCCGTGCCGCCGACCACGCCGAGGATCTGCGCGGCGCCCAGCCAGCCGCCCACGGAACCCCGTTGCAGCCGCGGCACCCGGTCGGGGACGGCCGCGGTGACCGCGGCGAACGCGGCGTTCAGGGTGAGCTGGACCAGGCACCAGCCCGCCGCCATCGTCCACACCCCGCCCGCGCCCGCGAGGAGCAGCAGGGACAGCGCGCCCCCGGCCGCTCCGGCCACGATCCACGGCGTGCGGCGCCCCCACCGCCCGGTCGTACGGTCGGACAGCGCGCCGAAGAGCGGGTTGGCGACCAGCGAGACGACCGCGCCCGCACCGGTCACCCAGGCCAGCACCGTCTCCTTGGACATGCCGGTGCCGGGAGCGAAGTCCTCCGCCTGGGAGGCGAGGAGGATCTGCAGCGGGCCGTACCAGCCCACCCAGATCGCCCCGTTGGCGAGGGAGAGCGACGAGGTCCAGCCCCGGCCGACCCGTTCGACGGGCTCGGCGAGCGCGGACAGGGGCAGGGCCCGGTCGGCCGCGGTCATCTCCGCGCCCGCAGGGCGTCCCGCAGCCAGTGGTACGAGGCCTTGGGAGTCCGCTCCAGCGTGTCGTAGTCGACGTGCACGAGACCGAAGCGGCGCTCGTACCCCTCCGCCCACTCGAAGTTGTCCATCAGCGACCAGACGAAGTAGCCGCGTACGTCGACGCCCTGTTCCGACGCCCGGTGCAGCGCCCGGACATGACCGTCCAGGAAGGTGATCCGCTCCTGGTCGTCGATGCCGTCGTAACTGCAGCCGTTCTCGGTGATGACGACGGGCGGGAGCCGGTCGCCGTAGCGCTCGCGGAAGCCGACCAGCAGTTCGGTGAGCGCCTCGGGCACCACCGGCCAGCCGAAGTCGGTGACCGGGTATCCCTCCAGTTCCTTGACGGTGAAGGGCAGTTCGGCGGGCAGGGTGAGTCCGCCGAACTCGATCTCGGCTCCCTCGGGGGCGCCTACCTTCGTCGGCTGGTAGTAGTTGATCCCGTACCAGTCGACCGGCTCGCCGATGATCTTCAGGTCCGACTCGACGTCACCGGGCATCAACTCCCCGATGCCGTCGGGGTAGCGGCCCAGCAGGACGGGGTCGGCGAAGAGCCGGTTGAGCAGGAGGTCGTAGAAGTCGGCCGCCTCCACGTCCTCGGTACGGTCCGAGGCCGCCCAGGTCGGGCCGTGCGAGTTGGCGATCCCGATGTCGCCCGCCCCGGCCGCGCGCAGCGCCCGTACGGCCAGACCGTGGGCGAGGAGCTGGTGGTGGGCCACCGGCAGGGCGTCGAACAGGAGCCGCTTGCCGGGGGCGTGCGCGCCGAGCGCGTGGCCCAGCAGGGTGTGCTCGGCGGGCTCGTTGAGGGTGATCCACTTCTTGACGCGGTCGCCGAGGCGGCCGGCGACGACCGAGGCGTACTCGGCGAACCGCTCGGCGGTGTCCCGGTCCATCCAGTCCAGCTCCGCCGGCAGATCCCAGTGGAAGAGGGTCGGCACGGGCCGTATGCCGGCCGCGCACAGCGCGTCGGTCAGGCGGTCGTAGAAGTCGAGGCCGCCGGGGGAGTTCACCCGGGGCCAGGAGATGGAGAAGCGGTACGCGTCCACGCCGAGGCCGGCGAGGAGCGCCACGTCCTCGGGGTAGCGGTGGACGTGGTCGCAGGCGACCGCCGCCGTGGAGCCGTCCTTGATGTGTCCGGGCCCGGCGGTGAAGGTGTCCCACACCGAGGGGGCGCGTTCGTCCACGGCGCCCTCGATCTGATGGGCCGAGGTGGACACGCCCCAGAGGAAGCCGTCCGGGAACTGCGGGAGGGGGTTCGTCGCCATGGGCGATCATCTGTACCCGCGGTAACGGAAGTCAACGGTTCGGCGTGAACCCGCGGTCGGCTGTGTTCAGCCCCCTCCTTCAAGCCCCTCCTTCAGGCCCCCTCCTTCAACACACGGGAGATCAGCTCGCGCTGGTCCTCCGTGAGTGCCGGGTCGGCGGCGTGGACGGTCCTGCCGTCCACGGTGATCTCGTAGTGGAAGCCGTCCGGGACGCCGGCCGGGGGCGTGTCCCGTCCGGCGGCGAGTGCCCGCTCGGCCAGGGCGTGCCACTCGGGGGCGTCGGGCCGTGCCGAGGTGTCCACCCCGGCACGGCGCTCGATGCCCGCGAACCCGCCCGTACGCCGCACTTCGATACGCATGGGGTCCTGTCTAGTACGAGTCGGGCGCCCGGGGCTACGGAGCTTTCCGCCGGGCCTACGCGGACGGCACTCCGACCTGTTCCCAGGCCTTCGTCACCGCCTGCAGTTCCTCCCCCTCGTTGTACCGGGTCCGCGCGGCGGCGAGCGTGAGCCGCGCGAAGTCCGAGAAGAGGGCCTGCTCCGGCAGCTCCCCGCCGGTCAGCACGTCGTACCAGATCTGTCCGGCCCGCTCCCACGCGTGGCCGCCGAGGGCCTGGGCGACGAGGTAGAAGGCGTGGTTGGGGATGCCGGAGTTGATGTGGACGCCGCCGTTGTCCCGGCCGGTGCTGACATAACCGTCCATCGTCCCGGGCTGCGGGTCCCTGCCGAGCACGTCGTCGTCGTACGCGGTGCCCGGCGCCTTCATGGAGCGCAGGGCGGTGCCGGTGACCCGCGAGGCGAGCAGCCCGGCGCCGATCAGCCAGTCGGCTTCGCCCGCGGTCTGGCCGAGCGTGTACTGCTTGATCAGCGAGCCGAAGACGTCCGACATGGACTCGTTCAGGGCGCCCGGCTGGCCGTAGTAGGTGAGGTTCGCCGTGTACTGGGTGACGCCGTGGGTCAGCTCGTGGCCGATGACGTCGACCGGGAGGGTGAAGTCGAGGAAGATCTCGCCGTCGCCGTCGCCGAACACCATCTGCTCGCCGTTCCAGAAGGCGTTGTTGTAGTCCCTGTCGAAGTGCACGGTGGCGTCGAGCGGCAGGCCCTCACCGTTGATCGAGGTGCGTCCGTAGGCGTTCAGGTAGAGGTCGAAGGTCGCGCCGAGGCCTGCGTACGCGCGGTTGACCGTGGCGTCCTTGCCCGGCTTGTCGCCCTCGCCGCGGACCTTCTTGCCCGGGAGGTCCTGGCGGTGGCGGGCGTCGTAGATCGTGCGGTGCGGCGCGTTCTCGGGGGCGCCCGCGGGCGGGGCGACGGCGGGCGCGCCGATGACGGTGGTCAGCCGGCGGTGGGTGCGCTCGTAGGCGTCGCGCTCCAGGGTCTGGCGCGCGGGGCCGGAGAGCGCGGGGTCCTCGTGCCGGGCGAGCCGGTCGAGGACATGGGGCGGAACGATGGTGCAGTGGACGGGCTCGAAGCCCCCGTTGGTCGTCATGCCCGGCACCCTTGCACTGAGTGATCTGCATGTCACTACGTGCAACCATGATTGGTGAAATGGGGGGATAAGGAGCCGGGGATTCCGGCTGGAAGTGGTATGGCGCACGTTTTGTCCCTTTCGGGGCGCGCGATCCCGCATACTGATACAGCCCTCCGTACGGAGCGCGGCTCCGCTAGGCTGCGGAGCATCATGCGTTTCGGGCTGCTTCTCCTTAGCTGCCGCGGCGAGGGCCTGTAGTCGAGGCCGACCCCCTCCCCGCGGAGTCTGGCGTTGCGCCGTCGGCCGTCCTTTCGGACATCCTGAGGAGCCCACGCATCATGGCGAACAGCCACAGCAGCGAGCAGACCCGCGCCAACCGTCAGCGTCCCACGTCGATGCCCGTCCACAAGTACGGCCGGTACGACCAGGTCGACATCCCCGACCGCGACTGGCCGAACAACCGGATCACCGTCGCCCCCCGCTGGCTCTCCACGGACCTGCGCGACGGCAACCAGGCCCTGATCGACCCCATGTCGCCCGCGCGCAAGCGTGAGATGTTCGACCTGCTGGTGAAGCTGGGCTACAAGGAGATCGAGGTCGGTTTCCCGGCGTCGGGCCAGACGGACTTCGACTTCGTCCGCTCGATCATCGAGGACGAGACCGCGATCCCGGACGACGTCACGATCTCCGTACTGACCCAGGCCCGCGAGGACCTGATCGAGCGGACCGTCGAGTCGCTGAAGGGCGCCAAGCGCGCCAACGTGCACCTGTACAACGCGACCGCCCCGGTCTTCCGCCGCGTCGTCTTCCGCGGCTCCAAGGAAGACATCAAGCAGATCGCCGTCGACGGCACGCGTCTGGTCGCCGAGTACGCGGAGAAGCTGCTGGGCCCCGAGACCGAGTTCGGGTACCAGTACAGCCCGGAGATCTTCACCGACACCGAGCTGGACTTCGCCCTGGAGGTCTGCGAGGCGGTCATGGACGTCTGGCAGCCCGGTCCGGGCCGCGAGATCATCCTCAACCTGCCCGCCACGGTGGAGCGTTCGACCCCCTCCACGCACGCGGACCGCTTCGAGTGGATGGGCCGTCACCTGTCCCGGCGCGAGTACGTGTGCCTGTCGATCCACCCGCACAACGACCGCGGCACCGCCGTCGCCGCCGCCGAACTGGCCCTGATGGCCGGCGCCGACCGCGTCGAGGGCTGCCTGTTCGGCCAGGGCGAGCGCACCGGCAACGTCGACCTGGTCACCCTGGGCATGAACCTGTTCTCGCAGGGCGTCGACCCGCAGATCGACTTCTCCGACATCGACGAGATCCGCCGTACGTGGGAGTACTGCAACCAGATGGAGGTCCACGCGCGCCACCCGTACGTGGGCGACCTGGTCTACACGTCCTTCTCCGGCTCCCACCAGGACGCCATCAAGAAGGGCTTCGACGCCATGGAGGCCGAGGCGGCCGCGAAGGGCGTCACCGTCGACGACATCGAGTGGGCCGTCCCGTACCTGCCCATCGACCCCAAGGACGTCGGCCGCTCCTACGAGGCCGTCATCCGCGTCAACTCGCAGTCGGGCAAGGGCGGTATCGCGTACGTCCTGAAGAACGACCACAAGCTGGACCTGCCGCGCCGGATGCAGATCGAGTTCTCGAAGATCATCCAGGCGAAGACCGACGCCGAGGGCGGCGAGGTCACGCCGAAGGACATCTGGGCGACCTTCCAGGACGAGTACCTGCCCAACCCGGGCAACCCGTGGGGCCGTATCCAGGTCAGGACCGGCCAGTCCACCACCGACAAGGACGGCGTGGACACCCTGACCGTCGAGGCCACGGTCGACGGCGCCGACACCGTCCTGAGCGGCACCGGCAACGGCCCGATCTCCGCCTTCTTCGACGCTCTGCAGTCCATCGGCATCGATGTCCGTCTGCTGGACTACCAGGAGCACACGATGAGCGAGGGAGCCTCCGCGCAGGCCGCCTCCTACATCGAGTGCGCGATCGGCGACAAGGTTCTGTGGGGAATCGGCATCGACGCGAATACGACACGCGCCTCGCTGAAGGCCGTCGTCTCCGCCGTCAACCGCGCCGCCCGCTGACCTCTTCCACCTGGCTCTTTCCGGCCCCGTCCGCCTTTCGAGGCGGGCGGGGCCCGGTCGTATCCCGGCCAATCCATGTGCAGGTCACGAGCAGGTCTCGTCCTAGGTACTGACTACACCTCAACAATGTGGCTAACATCACGCCAGCGCGGCGATGTTGCCGTGGCGTTACGGAGGTGTGCGACGTGCTGCCAGGATGGGGACGAAACGGTCGTGCAGTTCAGGTTCCCCGCATCCTGGGCACCCGTACGGCGTGGAGCACCGTCGGCGACGGGGAGTTCTTCTGCCCCGGCTGCGGGGGCGACCGCAACTATCAGCGGCTCACCGGCCGGCGCCGCTTCACCCTTCTGGGTGTCCCCGTCCTCCCGCGCGGCGAGACGGGGCCCGTCGTCGAGTGCGCGGCCTGCGGCAGCCACTACGGCGCCGACGTCCTCGACCACCCCACCACCACCCGGTTCTCCGCGATGCTCCGCGACGCCGTCCACACCGTCGCCCTCGCGGTCCTCGCGGCCGGCGGCGGCTGCGCCCGCGCGTCCCTGGAGACCGCCGCCGCGACCGTCCGCTCGGCCGGCTTCGACGACTGCACCGAGGACCAGCTCGGCGCCCTCGTCGACGCCCTCGCCGCCGACACGGGCCGCTTCTTCGGCGAACCCTGCGGAGCGAGCCTGGCCATAGAGCTCCACGAGGCCCTGGACCCGCTGGCCCCGCACCTCGCCCCGACCGGCCGCGAGGCCATCCTCCTCCAGGGCGCCCGCATCGCCCTCGCCGACGGCCCCTACACCCCCGCCGAACGGGACGCCCTCGCCACCGTCGGCGCGGCCCTGACGATCTGCTCGGACGACGTGACCCGCCTCCTGGCAACGGCCCGCACACCGTCGTAGCCGCCCGCCGCCGCACTACTCCCCAGGGAGTAACGACAGCCCCGGCACACCCGGCGCAGTAGGGCCCGGCTCGGTCCTTCGAGCGACGAAAGGGATCTCCCCCTCCGGAAGTCTGGAACACGGAAAACAGACAACCGGAGCGAAGGGAGGCCCTGTCCATGGGGGCCGGAGAGACAAGTACGCGGGCGCGCCGACGCGCCGTGCCGTGGGCGGTGCTCGCGCTGTGGATCGGGCTGCTGGCCGTGGTCGGCCCGTTCGCGGCGAAGCTGTCGGACGTGCAGCACGACCGTGCCGTCGACTATCTGCCGTCGAGCGCAGACTCCACCCGGGTCGCGAAGACCGAGGACAGCCTGCCCGGCGGCGAGAGCACCGAGCTGGTGCTCGTCTACCACCGCGACGGAGGGCTGCGTCCGGCCGACCGGGACACCGCGGCCCGCCAGGTCGCCGCGATCACCCGGGCGAACCCGCTCACCGGCACCCCTCGTGCCGTGCCGTCCGACGACGGCAGCACCCTGATGTACCCGGTCGCCAGCACCGCACCCGGCACCGACGAGAAGAAGCGCGACGCGTTCGTGAACGACGTCCGCGACGTGGCCCGGCCGACGGACGGGATGAACGTCGTCGTCGGCGGTCCCGGCGCCCTGGCCACCGACGCGGGCGAGGTGTACGACTCGCTCGGCGGACCGCTGCTCTACACCACCGTCGCCGTGGTGGCGATCCTGCTGATCCTCATCTACCGCAGCCCGCTGCTGTGGCTCGTGCCGCTCGCCGTCGCCGGCGTCGCCGACTATCTGTCGATGGGCGTCGCCTACGGCCTGCACCAGGCGTTCGGCACCAGTGTCTCCGGCCAGAGCTCGGGCGTGATGACGATCCTCGTCTTCGGCGCCGGAACCGACTACGCCCTGCTGATCATCTCCCGCTACCGGGAGGAACTGCGGCGCGTGGAACGGCCCTACGACGCCATGAAGGAGGCCCTGCGCGGCTGCGGGCCCGCCGTGCTCGCCTCCTCCGGCACCGTCGCCGCCGGACTGCTGTGCCTGCTCGCCGCCGACCTCAACAGCAGCCGGGGCATGGGCCCGACGGGCACCGTCGGGGTGCTCTGTGCCCTCGTCGCCATGCTGACCCTGCTGCCCGCCGTACTCGTCCTGCTCGGGCGCCGGGTGTTCTGGCCGCTCGTCCCCGTCCACGGCTCCGAGCCCAGGCAGCGGCGGAGCCTGTTCGCCGCGATGGGGACCTCGGCCGGACGCAGGCCGCTCGTCGTCCTGGCGAGCGGAGCGGCCCTGCTCGGGGCGCTCGCCCTCGGCACCCTGAACCTGCCCGGACCGCTCAAGCAGCAGGACTCCTTCGCCCACCGGCCCGACTCGGTCACCGCCATGGAGACGCTCGCCCGCGCCTACCCGGGGCGGGGCACCCAGCCGATCACCGTGATCACCCCGACCGGACGGGCGGACACGACGCTGTCCGCCGCCCGCGGGCACGCCGGGGTCGCGAGCGCCGAACGCGGACGCAGCGGCGGAGGCTGGACGGAGATCTCCGTCATCGCCCGCGGCGCCCCGCAGTCGGCGGCCGAGACCGCCACGATCAAGTCCCTGCGGGCGGACCTCCACGGATCGTACGTCGGCGGCCCGAGCGCCCAGCAGATCGACCTCCAGGACACCAACGCCCGCGACCGGCTCGTCGTCGTCCCGGTCGTGCTCGTCTCGGTGCTGCTGATCCTGGTCCTGCTGCTGCGCTCGCTCGTGGCGCCGCTGCTGCTCGTCGCCGCCGTCATCGCGGTGTGGGGAGCGGCACTCGGCATCGGCGGCCTCGTCTTCGGCCCGCTGCTCGGGTTCGAGGGCACCGATCCCGGCCTCGGCCTGCTGTCCTTCGTGTTCCTGGTAGCCCTCGGCGTCGACTACGGAATCTTCCTCATGCACCGGATGCGGGAGGAATCCCTGTCCGGCGCCGAACCGGCCGCCGCCGCGCTCACCGCGCTGCGCACCACCGGGGGCGTGATCGCCTCGGCCGGCCTCGTCCTCGCGGCCACCTTCGCGGTGCTCACGAACATGGGGCTCCTCCAGCTCGTCGAGCTCGGCTTCGTCATCTCGGTCGGGGTCCTGCTCGACACCTTCCTCGTCCGCACGTACCTGGTGACCAGCGCGAGCGTGGCGCTGGGGCGGAAGATGTGGTGGCCGGGCGGCCTCTCTCGCGAGCCGGACACCGAGGCGGCCGGGAAGCAGGAGCCCGTCGCCGTAGGCTGAGCGGTCCGGCAGCCCCCTGCGCAGACAAACGGACATCGGGCGCCCCTCTCTCCCGGAGGGGCGCCCCCTCACGGAGGACGAAGCGGTGGACGTCAAACGCATGCTGCACCTCACCGGCTTCGGACACCGGGGGAACGTCGACCCGGCGCGGATCCTGCGCCAGGACGCGCTGCTCGCCGGCGTGCTGCTGATCCTTGACGTCACCGTGGTGCTCACCGTGCACGCCGACGGCCGGAGACCGGACGCGCTCGGCTGGACCCTGCTGATCGCCGCGCACCTCGCGGTGACCTTCCGGCGGCACGCCCCGCTGGCCGCGTTCCTCGCGCTCGTCGCCTGCGTCGGCCCGTACCACGCGCTCGACTACGACCACAACGCGCCGCTGCTCGTCTCGATGACCGCGCTGTTCACCGTCGCCGTCACCGGGAGCCCGCTGCGCTCCCTGGTCATCGGCAGCGGTGTCATCGGGATCATGCTCGCGGTCAAGTTCGGGCATGGCACCGCCGAGGGCACCGAGGCGCTGCGCGTCACCGGCTGGATCGTCGCGTTCATCGTGCTCGGTGTGTACGTCCGGGCGCACGGGCAGTACTTCGCCGAGGTCGTCGAACGTGCCGAGCGCGCCGAACGCACCCGTGAGGAGGAGGCCCGCCGCCGGGTGGCCGAGGAACGTCTGCGTATCGCCCGGGACCTGCACGATCTGCTCGCCCACAGCATCACGTTGATCGGGGTGCAGACCTCCGTCGCCGCGCACGTGCTGGCCGCCGACCCCGACCGCCTCGACCGCAAGGCCGTCGCCGAAGCCCTCGACGACATCGCCGAGACCTGCCGGACCGCGCGCGGCGAACTGCGGACGACACTGGAGGTGCTGCGCGACTCCGAGCACGGCGGCAGCGACGGGCGGGGGCCGCTGCCCGGCCTCGACGCGGTGGCCGATCTGGTGGCGGCGGCACGTTCGGCGGGCACGAACGTGGAGGCGCCGTCCGCGGTGGGCGCCGACGGGGTTCCCACCGCCGTGGGCGCCGCGGCCTATCGCATCGTCCAGGAGGCATTGACCAACGCCGTACGGCACGCGGGCCCCGGGGCGAGCGTCCGCGTGGACCTGGACACGGACGGCTGGGCGCTGCGCGTGAGGGTCACGGACGACGGCATGGGCGACACGGGCGGCCCGCCCGGCTTCGGCCTGGTGGGGATGCGGGAGCGGGCCCGCAGTGTGGGCGGCACCGTGGAGACCGGGACGCGGGAGGAAGGCGGATTCCAGGTGGTGGCGGTACTGCCCCTGCGCACGACGGTGCCCGATCAGCGGCCGGAGCCGCGGCGCCGGACCCCGGCGGACGGCGCGGACCCGTTCGGAGCAGCGGCCTCCTCCGATCCCGTACGGGATCCCGGATCCGTACGTGACAGCGGTCCCGCGGTCGTGGCCGGGCCGGGAGAGGGCGGGGTCCGATGACCATCCGGGTGGTCCTCGCCGACGACCAGAACCTCGTACGGGCCGCGTTCGCCATGCTCGTGGAGACCGCGCGGGACATGGAGGTGGTCGGGCAGGCGGCCACCGGGCGGCAGGCCGTCGAGCTGGCGCGCAGCGAGCGGGCCGACCTGATCGTGATGGACATCCGTATGCCCGACCTGGACGGCATCGAGGCGACCCGGCTCATCGCGGCCGACGAGGACCTCGCCGGGGTCAGGGTGCTCGTGCTCACCACGTACGACACCGACGAGCACATCGTGGAGGCGCTGCGCGCGGGCGCCTCCGGCTTCCTGGTCAAGGACACCCGGCCCGCCGAACTCCTCGACGCGATCCGCACGGTGGCCGCCGGGGACGCGCTGCTCTCGCCGGGCCCCACCGCCCGCCTCGTCGCCCGCTTCCTGCGCGCCCCCTCCGCTCCCGCGCTCGCGGCGGGCGGTCCCGAGGGGCTCTCCGGGCGTGAGCGCGAGGTGCTCGCCCTGGTCGCGCGCGGCCTCAACAACACCGAGATCGCGGCGGCGTTGGGGCTCAGCCCGCTCACCGCGAAGACCCATGTCAGCCGCATCATGGGCAAGCTCGGCGCCCGCGACCGGACCCAGCTCGTCATCGTGGCGTACGAGTCGGGCCTGGTGACCCCGGGAGACACGGGCCGCACCTGAACCGGCGGCGGCCGCCCACAGTGCGGTGCGAGGAACTGACGTCACCTCAGCATGCCGTGAGAACACGGGTATTGCCGCGGCTCCCGGGGCACATTAGGTTCACCGGGACGTCCCACGTCCCATGTTCCATGTTCCATCTCCGATGCAGTCGACGCAGTAGATGCAGTCGACGTAGTCCAGGGAGTGTCATGGCCAGCATGAGCCGCATGGTCGCGTTCGCCGCCACCGGACTCCTCACCGCCCTCACCGCCCTCACCGCCGCCGGCGGCACCGCCTCGGCCGCGCCCCGGGGCGGCGGGGACTGCGCCTCCTCCGTCCCGTACACCGCGGGCCAGGACGGCTACGACACGTACCGCATCCCGGCGACCGTCACGACCAGGGCCGGCACGCTGCTCGCCTTCGCCGAGGGGCGGCACAGCGGCGCGGGCGACACCGGGAACATCGATGTCGTCCTCAGGCGCTCCTACGACGGCGGCTGCACCTGGGGCCCGACCCGGGTCGTCGCGTCCGGGGGCGGCGACACCCGCGGCAACCCGGCACCGGTGGTGGACCCCCGGACCGGCCGGATCGTCCTGCTCACGTCCTACAACAGCGGCGCGGTGACCGAGGCGCAGATCATGCGCGGCGAGGTCACGGCGGAGCAGAGCCGACGCGTCTTCGTCCAGACCAGCCGGGACGACGGGCGGCACTTCACCGCCCCGCGGGACATCACGGACCAGGCGAAACTGCCGGACTGGCGCTGGTACGCCACCGGGCCCGGCCACGCGGTCGCCCTGCGCCACGGACCCCACGCGGGGCGCCTGGTCGTGCCCGCCAACCACTCCGCCGCCCCGCCCGCCGGGTCCGCCGACACCGGCCAGGAGTCCAGGTACTACGGGGCGCACGCGCTCTACAGCGACGACGGCGGGCTCACCTGGCGGCTCGGCTTCGTGGACGACTCCTACGACGGGCTCGACAACGCCAACGAGAGCTCGGTGGCCGAACTCCCCGACGGACGGCTCTACTTCACCTCGCGCGACCAGAACGGCACGAGTACCGGCAACCGCCTCGACTCCTACTCCAGCGACGGCGCCGAAACCCTGGACCGCCCCTTCGCCGTCCAGCCCGCCCTGAACGACGTCCCCGTCGTCCAGGGCAGCGTCCTCCAGCTCACCGGCCCCTTCGCCCCGCTCCTCTTCTCCGGTCCCTCCGTCCCCACCGTCCGCCAGTCCATGGCCGTCTGGCGCAGCACGACCGGCGGCGCGACCTTCGAGAAGGCGGCCACCCTGTCCACGCAGCGGGCCGCCTACTCGGACCTCGTCCAGCTCGGCGCCTTCCGGGTCGGCATCCTCTACGAGACCGGTGTCACGGGACCGTACGAGTCCATCGAGTTCCGGCGGCTGCCGCTCAGCGGGCTGCTCGGGTAGCGCGGTGCCCGGCGGGCCGCAGGACAGCCCCAGGGACAGCCCAGGGACAGCCCTCAGAGCAGACCCGCCGACGCCAGGTACTTCCCGACCCGCTCCACCTCGCCCTGCGACAGCGGCACCTGGGGTTCCGCCGTCGCGGGGCAGGCGATGACACCCCGCAGGGACAGCGCGGCCTTGAAGGCGCCGAGGGCCGAGGAACTGCCGCCCATCCGGGCCGGGTCGCCGACGCCCACCATGGCGAACAGCTCGCACAGCCGCTCCTGCTCCGCCCGCGCCCGCTGCCAGTCGCCCGCCGCGCACAGGTCGTACAGCCGTACGTAGCCCGCCGGGTCCACATTGGCCAGGCCGGGGACCACGCCGTCCGCACCGAGGGCCAGCGCCGAGTCGACGACCACCTCGGAGCCGGTGAGGGTGCTGAAGCCGCTGATGCCGGGGCGGCTGCGAGCGCCGGTGACGACCGTGCGGAAGGCGCCGAGGTCGCCGCTGGAGTCCTTGAGCCCGGCCAGGACACCGTCGGCGGCGAGTCCGAGGACCAGCTCGGGGCTCAGCTTCGTATGGACCGAGGCCGGCAGGTCGTACGCGAACACGGGGAGCGAAACGCGGGCGGCGACGAGGCGGAAGTGGCGGTCGACCTCCGCGGGATGGGTGCGCGTGTAGAAGGGGGCCGTGACGACGACCGCGTCCGCGCCCGCGGTACGGGCGGTGCGCGCGTGGTCCAGGACGCGCGGCGTCGTCATGTCGATCGCACCGGCGAGGACGGGGAGCTGACCGGCGACGTGCCCCGCCGCCGTCTCCACCACCAGCCTGCGCTGCGCGTCCGTCAGATAGGCCACCTCGGACGTCGAGCCGAGGACGAACAGGCCGTGCACCCCGCCGTCCACCAGATGGTCGATCAGCCGGGTGAGCGACGGGACGTCCACCTCGCGGTCCGGTGTCAGGGGCGTGCAGACGGGCGGTACGACACCGGTCAGCGGGGCGGGGAAGGTCATCAAGGCTCCCTGATGTGCTGCTGGAACGGAACGTCGGCCAGGGCGGCGGCCTCCGCGGCGCCCTCGGCCTGCGCGACCAGGGCGCGCGTCGACCGGCCCTCCTCGACAGGATGGTGACACCGGAAGCGGTGGCCGGGCGCCGACGCGGCCGTGAACTCCGGCATCCGGGTCGCGCACTCCCCGTCCGCCTTCCAGCAGCGGGTACGGAACGGGCAGCCGCTCGGCGGGCGCGTCGCCGAGGGGACGGGCCCGGTCAGCGGAATCGGCTCGATCGGATCCAGCAGACCCGGAGTCGCCGAGAACAGCGCCCGGGTGTACGGGTGACGGGAGCGGTCGGTGACCTCGTCGGCCGGGGACTCCTCCACGATCCGGCCGAGGTACATCGTGATCACCCGGTCGCTCATCCGGCGGACCGTCTGGATGTCGTGGGACACGAACACCAGGGCGAGGCCCAGGCGTTCCCTCAGGTCGAGCAGGAGATTGAGGATCTGCGCGCGCACCGACACGTCCAGCGCGCTCGTCGGCTCGTCGGCCACCACCAGGCCGGGATCCAGGGCCAGGGCGCGGGCGATCGCCACCCGCTGGCGCTGACCGCCGGAGAGCTGGCCGGGCAGCGCGTCCGCGAGCGCCCGGGGCAGGCCGACCAGGGACATCAGCTCCTCGACCCGGTCGGCCCGTTCGGCCGCCGTGCCGCGCCGGTGCACATCCAGCGGGTCGCGCAGGATCCGGCTCACGGGCAGCCGGCGGTTCAGGGCCGTCGAGGGGTCCTGGAAGATCATGCCCGTGCTCGCGCCGACGGCCGTGCGCCGCTCGTCCGGCTTCAGGGACCACAGGTCGCGGCCGTGGAAGGTCACCGTGCCGGAGGTCGGCCGCTGCACCCCCACCAGCACCTTCGCGAGCGTCGACTTGCCGCAGCCCGACTCGCCGACGACGCCCACCGTCTCGCCGGGCGCGACGGTGAGATCGGCGCCCGTCAGCGCGTACACCCGGTCCCGGGTGAACACACCGCCGCTGCGCGCCTTGTGGACGACATGCGCGTCGGTGAGCCGGACGAGCGCGTCCGTCCGGCGGTCCCCGGCCTCCCGCACCGGCGCGGTCATGTGACGGCCTCGGTCGCCGTCGGCGGAATCCTCACGTCACGGCCTCGCTCTCCGCGGTCACCAGGTCGACGGCCGGGTGGTGGCAGGCCGCCGTGTGCGTGTGCGTGCCGACGAGGTCCGGCGCCGTCGTCCGGCACACCTCGCCCGCCATCGGACACCGGTCGGCGAACCGGCAGCCGGCCGGGAAGTCGGCGGGGGAGGGGACGACGCCCTTGATCTGCGTCATGCGCTCCGCCGCCGACTCCAGGGACAGCACGCTGCCCAGCAGCCCGCGCGTGTAGTGGTGGGCCGGGGACTCCACCAGGTCCGCCGTCACCCCCGTCTCCACGATCTGGCCGCCGTACATCACGACCACCCGGTCGGTGACCGCCGAGATCAGCGCGAGGTCGTGCGAGACGAGGACCAGGGCGAAGTCCAGTTCCGCCCGCAGGCGCAGCAGCAGCTCCATGACCTGCGCCTGGACCGTCACGTCCAGGGCCGTCGTCGGTTCGTCCGCGACGATCAGCGCGGGCTCGCGGGACAGCGCCATCGCGATCAGGACGCGCTGGCGCTGTCCCCCGGAGAGTTCGTGGGGGTAACTGCGCAGGGTCCGCTCGGGATCGAGGCCGACCAGGGCGAGCAGTTCGGCCGCCGTGCGCCTGCCGCCGCGCCGTATCACCTGCTTGAGCTGTGCCCTGATCGTCATCGCCGGGTTCAGGGACGACAGCGCGTCCTGGTAGACCATCGCCATCTCGTGGCCCAGCAGCCGGCGTCGTACCCGCATCGGCTCGCCGACCAACTGCCGCCGGCGGAACCGGACCTGGCCGCGCACCCGGGCGCCCTTCGGCTCCAGGCCCATCACCGTCAGGGCCGTCAGCGACTTCCCGCAGCCCGACTCGCCGACCAGGCCCAGGACTTCGCCCGGGTACACCTCGAAGCTGATGCCGTCGACGATGTCCACACCGCCGTGCCGTTCGTCGAAGCCGATGGCCAGCCGCTCGACGGCGAGCACGGGCTGCCCGTCCGTGACCGGCGGGCGGGCCCGCGCGCGCAGCCGGGCCGCGGCCTGTGCCAGTCCCGGCAGTTCGACGACCGTGCCGCTGCCCGGCTCCGGGGCTTCCAGCCGGTCCTCGGCGGGAGGTACGGACACCTCGCGGGCGGCCGGCGCGGCCCACGCGTCGGAGACGCCCTCGGAGAGGATGTTCAGCGACAGCACGGTGACCAGCATCAGCAGGCCGGGGAAGACGGTGGCCCACCAGCCGCCGGTCAGCACCATGTTCTTGCCGTCGGCGATGACACTGCCCCAGGACGGGTCCGGGGGCCGCACGCCCGCGCCGATGAAGGACAGCGAGGCCTCGAACACGATGGCCTCGGCGACCTGAACGGTGCAGAACACCAGGACCGGGGCCGCGCAGTTGACGGCCACGTGCCGCAGCACGATGTGCGGGGTGCGGGCGCCGATCACCTGCTCGGCGGTGACGTAGTCCTCGCCGTACTGGTCGAGGACGTTCGCCCGTACGACCCGGGCGACGGGTGGGGTGAACAGGAACGCGATCGCGCAGATCAGTACGGTGATGCCGCCGCCGAACACGGCGACGAGAACGGCGGCGAGCGCGATGCCGGGGAACGCCATCACCACGTCCAGACAGCGCATCAGCGTCTCGTCGACCGCCTTCCGCGAGGTCGCGGCGAGGGCGCCGAGCAGTGCTCCCACGACCAGGGCCAGGGCGGTGGCGCCGAGACCGATGGCCAGGGACCAGCGTGCCCCGTACATCAGCCGGCTCAGGATGTCCCGGCCGAGACTGTCCTGCCCCATCCAGTGGTCCGCCGAGGGATGCCCGGTGCCGTCCGCCTGCGGCTGCTGGTCGAGCGGGTCGTGCGGGGCGAGCAGCGGGGCGAACACCGCCACGACGAGCACCACGGCCAGGAAGCAGACCGCGATCCTCGACAGCGGCGGCAGCCTGCGCCAGCCGCGCAGCCGGACGCCGGGCCGGGCGAGGGCCCCCGCGAGATCCTTCCGCGTGAACATCAGGTCGCCTCCCTCAGCCGTGGGTTGACCAGCAGATACAGGATGTCGATGACGAGGTTCACGACCACGAAGCCGATGGCCGTGGTCAGCACGACGCCCTGCACGACGGCCGGGTCCCCGTTCTGCACGGCGTCGATCATCAGCTTGCCCATGCCGGGCAGCGAGAAGATCGTCTCGATGACGACCGCCCCGCCCAGCAGATAGCCCACGCGCAGGCCCAGCACGGTGAGCGGGTTCATCAGGGCGTTGCGCAGGACGTTGCGGCCGACGACCACCCGGGGCGGCAGCCCGCTGCCGATCGCGGTGCGCACGTAGTCCTTGTCGAGCTCCTCGACCACGGACGTCCGGACGATCCGGGTCAGCTGGGCCGCGACCGGCAGGGAGAGCGCGAGAGCGGGCAGTGCCATGGTCTTCAGCCAGCCGGTCAGCGAGTCGGCCGGGTTGATGTAGCCGCCGGTCGGGAACCAGCCCTGGTCGACGGCGAGGTACTGGATCATCAGCAGGGCCAGCCAGAAGCCCGGTGCGGCGACCCCGGTCAGGGACACCACCCGGATGATCTGGTCGGGCAGCCGGTCGCGGTGGATCGCGGCCGTGACCCCGCCGAGCAGCGCCAGCACCACCGCGATGCCGAGCCCCAGGAAGGTGAGCTGGAGCGTGAGCGGCAGCGCGGTGGTGACCTGTTCGACGACCGGCGCCCTGGTGAGCGCGCTGGTGCCCATGTCGCCGTGCAGCAGGTCCGCCACGAAGTCGAAGTAGCGCACGGGCAGCGGGTCGAGCAGTCCGTTGCGTTCCCTGAAGTCGTGGAGCTGCTGCGGGGTCGGGTTGGCGCCCTGGAAGAACGCGGACGCCGGGTCGACGTCCGAGAACCGCATCACCAGGAAGACGAACAGGACGATCCCGAGCATCAGCGGCACGAGCAGCGCCACGCGGCGCAGCAGGATCCTGACGATGGCGACCACGTACGAACTCCCTTGTCGCCTAGACCCACTTGGCTTGCAGCAGGTTGATGCCCGGATAGGGCTGAGGCCTTATCCCCGCGAGCCGGCGCGGATTCCACGCCGTCATCAGCTCGTTGTGCACGACCGGGTAGAGCACGGCCTGTTCGGCGACGACGTCGATGTAGTCCTGGATCATCGCCTTCTTCCTGTCGGCGTCCGGTTCCTGGGTCGCCCGGTCCATGTCCTTGAAGAGCTGCTTGGCGACCGGGTCGCCGGCCCAGCGGGCGTAGCCCATCCAGAGGTTCTGGGGGCCGTAGTTGTAGTGCATGATCAGGTCGGCGTCGAGGCCGAACTGGTTGGGGTTCGAGGCGGCGGCGACGACCTGGTAGTCCTGCTTCTGGTCCATCTTGGTGAACACGGCCGTGGTCTCCTGCGGGGCCAGCGTCGTCTGCACGCCGATCGCGTCCCAGGACGCCTTGACGGTCGGCAGGCAGTCGACGATCCAGCTCACGTTCACCGACAGGATCTCGATCTTCAGCCCCTTGACCCCGGCCTCCTTCAGGAGTTTCTTCGCCTTCTCCGGGTCGTAGGCGTAGACGGTCTTCGCGGGCCGGTAGGAGGGGTTGGCCTCGTTGAGGAAGGAACTCGACGGCTTCCCGTGTCCCCTGAGCGCGACCTGGACCATCTTGTCGGTGTCGATGGCGTAGCGCAGCGCCTGCCGGACGCGCACGTCGTCGAACGGCTTGTGCCGGGTGTTGAACATCAGGAACAGGTTGTTCATGCCGGCGCCGCCCTGGACGGTCATGCCGCCCTCGCGGAGCCGCGCGATGTTGGCGTACGGGACGTTGTCGGCGATCTGGGCCCCGGCGCTCGCTCCGGAGATCTTCGCGACGCGGGGCGCGGCGTCCACTATGGTCAGCCAGTTCATCTTCTTGAACGCGGGTCTGCGCGGCCCGTTGTAGGCGGCGAACGCCTCGAAGGTGGTGTTGGACTTCGGGTGGTGCGCGGTCTGCCGGTACGGTCCCGAACCGATCGCCTTGCCCTTGATCGCGTCGTCCCAGGCGCCCGGCTGCGAGAAGACGTGCTTGGGCATGATCTTCGCCAGGGTGAGCCGGGAGACCCCTTCCGGGAAGGGGAACTTGAGGACCAGCTCGACGTTCTGCGCGTCGATCCTGCGGACTTCCCTCAGCCAGCTCGCGAAGAAGCCCTTGGCGAGCGTCTGGGTCTTCGGATCGAGGATCCGGTCGAAGACGAAGACCACGTCGTCGGCGGTGACGGGCTTCCCGTCGTGGAAGGTGGCACCGGCGCGCAGCGTGAACTTCCAGGACGTGCCGGTGAGGTCGGCGGGCACCTGGGTGGCGAGCGCGGCGTAGGGCTCGCGGGAGATGGGGTCGGTGTCGAGCAGGCCCTCGTAGATGTGGTTGTTGGCGGCCATGCAGAAGGCGGACGCGGTCTGCGTCGGATCCCAGCTTCCGTCGTTCCCGTAGCCGATCACGGCCGTCAGGGTGGCGTTCTGTCCGCCGCCCGAGCCGCCGGTGTCGTTCGTGGACTCCGGCCCCGACGAGCAGGCGGACAGGGACGAGGAGAGGGCGGCGGCCGCGCCCAGGGCCCCGGTGTACTTCAGGAACGACCGGCGGTGCGGCGCCGGAGTGCGGTTCACGTCGCGCACGGTTCCTCCAGCAAGGAGTGGTCCAGTTGAGCGGTCCGGTGAGGCGGTGGAGCGGTCGGTGCGGCCGGCCCGGGAAGCAGGAGATACGACGTCCTACGTCATGGGGGGCAGCGCGACCATAGGAGGGGGCGCGGAGGGGGTCAAGGGCCCGCACACGAATGGCGTATCTTCCACAGGTGCGACCAATGGCGGTATGAAACAGGGGCAGTTGGCCGAACTTGGCGTTTAATCAGCCCGGAGGTGGGACGTCCGATGTCCAGCGAGCGTACGATGCGGCGCATGCCTGAGGAGACCGGGAACCGGCGCCGGCCCGAGCGCCGGGTGAGCAGCCAGATCCAGCGCGAGGTCATGCAGTTGATCCTCGACCAGGGGCTTCGGGCCGGTGCGCCGCTGCCCACCGAGACCGAGCTGATGAACGATCTCGGCGTGAGCCGCAATTCGGTCCGTGAGGCGCTCAAGGCCCTTCAGGCGCTCGACATAGTCGAGATCCGGCACGGCTACGGCACCTATGTGGGTGAGGCGTCCATGACGCCGTTCGTCGACGGACTGACCTTCCGCACACTCGCCCGTCCGGACGATCCGACCGCGGCGCTGGCCGAGATCCTCCAGGTCCGCGAGGTGCTGGAGGCGGGGCTGATAAGCCGGGTGGCCGAGTTGCTGACCGAAGAGGAGCTGGACCGGCTCGAAGCCGTCGTCACGGAGATGGAGACGGCGGGCGACGACGGCCGCTCCTTCCCCGAACTCGACAGCCGGTTCCACGAGTTGCTGTACGCCTCGCTCGGCAACCCGCTCGTTCCCCAGTTGCTCGGCGCGTTCTGGACCGTGTTCCGGCGGGTCGCCGTGGTGCGCGGCTGGACCGACGACATCACCCCGGAGGTCACGGCCCGCCGCCACCGCGACATCCTCACGGCCCTGCGGGTACGGGACGTCGAGGGCGCCCAGCGCGCGATGGCCGACCACTTCCGGGGCATCGAGGCGCGCGCCGCCCAGGGCTCCCGCGGCGTGAGCTGACCGAAGCCCCCGTCCGCCTCCGCGCCCGGTCCCGGCCCCACGCACCGTCTTACGCTGGTCCCGTGGCCGAAACCGAACCCGAAACCGAAGCCGCCCCCGAACCCGGCGCGCGAGCAGGCACCGGCGCCGACGGCGGTACCTGGGACCCGGACGGCGCCGGGGTGCTGTCGCTGCCCTCCGGACGGCTGATCCGGGGCCGGGCGCTGCGCCGGCCGCTTCCGGCCGACGGAGGCCCCGAGCCGGCGTACGCCGTGTATCTGCTCGGCAAGGAGCCGCCCCCGGTCCCCTGGGAGGCGCACTGGCTGCGCTGGCCGGACTTCCGGCTGCCCGCCGACCGGGCGGAGGCCCGCGAGGTGCTCGCGGAGGCCTGGCGGCGGTCCGCCGGCGAACGCGTCGAGATCGCCTGCTTCGGCGGCCGGGGCCGCACCGGCACGGCCCTGGCCTGCGTCGCGGTCCTCGACGGCGTACCGCCCCGCGAGGCGGTGGCGTACGTGCGCGGGCACTACGACCGGCACGCGGTGGAGACTCCGTGGCAGCGCGCGTACGTAGGCCGCTTCGGCGCCCGGGACTGATCCGGACGGCCGTCCCGGCCCCGGGCCCAGGGGGCGGGGGAGGCAGGACGACGTGGAGTGAGCCGGAGCGTTGTCGACCTCGGTTGTACGTCCCCGGTCCGATGTCCGCGCCGCACCGCCTGCCTACGATCGGGCGCATGCATGTCACGCCGTCGCTTCCCCCGCTCAAGCGTGTCCCGCCCGGCGCCTGGGTGGCCCTGGCCTGGTGCGCCAGTACCGCGTTCACCTTCCTCGCGCGGATCCGGCTGCCCGGCCAGGGCGGGCCGGACGAACTGGCCGCTGCCCAGCTCTACCGCTGGGACGGCCTGCTGTTCCTCACCGTGGCATGCGTCCTGGCCCTGGCCGGCGGCGCCTGGCTCGGGCGCCGTCCCCTGACCGCCCTGACCCTGCTGCTCGCGGCGGGCGCCCTGCTCACCACCAGCCTCGGCGTCGGAGCGATCCAGCTCGCCCAATACCTGGCCGTTGACGTCGCCCTCTACTTCATCGCGGCCACCCACCCCCGCCGCACCGGAGTCACCGGGCTGGCCATGGCGCTCGCCGTCCTGGTCGCCTGGCTGTCGGTACGGCTGTTACAGGGCTGGGGTATCGGCACCCTCGTCGAGCTGACCGTGGCGCTGACCGTCGTCGTCTCCTGGCTGCTCGGCGACGCCTCCCACCGCACCCGTGTCCACGCCGAGCAACTGCGGTTCCGGGCGGCGGGCCAGGCCGTCACCGACGAACGTCTGCGCATCGCCCGCGAGATGCACGACATGGTCGCCCACAGCATCGGCATCATCGCCCTCCAGGCCGGGGCGGCGGCCCGGGTCGTGCACACCCAGCCGGAGGCCGCCCGCGAGGCGATGACAGCGGTCGAGACGGCCGGCCGCGAGACCCTCGCCGGGCTGCGCCGCATGCTCGTCGCACTGCGTGAGGCGGACCACGGGGACCAGGCCGGCGGGACGGAGGGGGGTGAGCGGCCCCGCTCGTCGGGGTACCCGGACGCGCGCGGCGGCCTGTCCGACGCGCCGGACTGCCCAAGTGGCGACGGCGAACCGGACCCGCAGGGCCGGACCCACGAACACGGCACCGGAGAGACGGGAAGTCCGCCGTCTTCCGGCGAGGACGGGTCCCGCATCGCGCGGGCCGTGCCGCTGAGCCCCGCCGAGGGGCTGGCGGACCTGGACCGGCTGGCCGCCGCGGCGACCGCGGCAGGGGTTCGCGTGGACATCCGCTGGACCGGCGAGCGGCGTCAACTCCCGCCGGACATCGACCTGTCCGCGTTCCGGATCGTCCAGGAGTCCATCACCAACGTCCTGCGGCACGCGGCGACGACCATGTGCCGGGTGACCGTCGACCACAGGGACACAGAGATCGCGGTCGAGATCACCGACGACGGCCGGGGCAGGGGCAGCACCACGGACACGGGGTTCGGTCTCATCGGCATGCGCGAGCGGGCCGCCCTGATGCACGGCGAGTTCACCGCGGGCCCGCGGCCCGAGGGCGGATTCCGGGTGAGCGCCCGCCTTCCGCTCCCGGCCACGGGCCAGGCGGGCGCCCGATGACGGTGCGTGTGGTCCTCGCCGACGACCAGCAGCTCATCCGTACGGCCCTGCGCATGGTCATGGCCGACATCGAGGACATCGAGGTGGTCGGGGAGGCGGAGAACGGCGAGGAGGCGGTGGCGCTCGCCGGTCGACTGCGCCCCGATGTAGTCGTCATGGACATCCGCATGCCCGGCATGAACGGCATCGAGGCGACCCGCCGGATCACCGCGGACACCACGGGGCCGAACGGTGAATCGAGGATCGTCATCCTGACCACGTTCGACGACGACGATTACGTGTACGGGGCGCTGCGCGCGGGCGCGTCCGGTTTCCTGGTCAAGGACATGGGCCTGGACGACATCATCGCGGCGGTCCGCGTGGTGGCGGCCGGGGACGCACTCATCGCCCCCGCCGTCACCCGTCGGCTCATCCAGGACTTCACCGCCGCCCGCCCGGAACTCGCCCGTGGACGATCCGAGTTGAAGGGCGTCACCGACCGCGAGCGCGAGGTCCTGACACTGGTCGGCAGCGGGCTGTCCAATACGGAGATAGCCGAGCGGCTCTTCATCAGTGTGGCCACGGCGAAGACGTACCTGACCCGCCTGCTCTCGAAACTGAACGCACGGGACCGCGTCCACCTGGTGATCATCGCGTACGAGGCGGGACTGGTCTCGGTGAACCGCCCGACGCGAACCCTCTGAGTCCTGTCGGGGGCGCCTTCGCTCAGCCCTCGACGCAGGCCACGAACGCGGCCCAGGCGCCGGCGCCGATCAGCAGCACGGGGCCGTCCGGCAGCTTGCTGTCCCGGACGGGGACGACACCGGTGACTCCGTCGGCGACTTCGAGGCAGTTGCCTCCTTCGCCGTTGCTGTGACTGCTCTTGCGCCAGCGGGCGTTGCTCAGGTCGTGGGCGCGCATCGTCTGAAGTCCTCCGCCGTCGCCTCGATCAGGGCAAGGGACGCCTCCGGCGACAGCGCGACGGCCCTCAGCAGATCGTAGGTGTGCTGTGCGCGCTTCACCACAGCCGGATCGTCGACGAGCGTTCCCGAAAAGGACGTCTCCGTATAGGCGGTCGGCGGAGCGTCCTCGAACTCCATGAGCCGGAGATCCCCGGTCATGAGCGCGTGCGCCCCGGCCGCATACGAGATCACCTGTACGACGGCCGTTCGCTCCCGCACCACGCCCACGAGGTGGGAGAGCTGCCCGGACATCGTCGCCGCCCCGCCCACCGGGATGCGCAGCACGTTCTCGTGCAGCACCGCCCAATACATCGGCCTTGTAGCGTCGGCCAGTACGTGGGCCCGGTCGAGCCGGGCGGTCACCTTCTCCTCCACGTACGCGTCCGTCGCGAACGGATTGGCGGCCAGGGTCACGGCCCGCGCATACCCAGCCGTCTGCAACAGACCCGGCACCAGCGCGGGCGCGAACTCCGCGATCTTCGTGGCCGTCCGCTCCAGTTCGACCACGGCCGCGAAATACCCCGCGTACCGCTTGTCGTCGATGAGCTTGTGCCACATGCGCTCGAAGAAGCCGTCGCTGCGCAACAGCGTGTCGATGCGCTGGGCCACGTCCAACTGAGGCTTGCGGATGGCCTGTTCGAACTGGCCGATATAGCCGCCGGAGACGAAGACCCGAGCCCCGAGTTCCGCTTGGGTGAAACCCGTGCCCTCCCTGCGTCGTTTCAGTTCTGAACCGAAAAACTCCCAGGCAGCCTGCCGCGAACCGTTGGCCATGGGCCAACCCCCTTGCACTGCACCGTGCTTGTAGCGAGCGGGACCCTGCCGATTTTAGATGCGGAGCGTCACGATGAGGATGCGAAGCGTGAAATCGACAAGGGCCGGTGGAACAGGTGAAGGAAGAACACGCACGAGGACAAGCGCCAACGCACGGACGAACGCACGGACGGACCCACGTACACACGCCGCCTGACGGTCGGCGGGACTCGGCGCACCGCGTCGAAGAGGCGGAGGAAACTGTGCTGGACTTACGGACGGCGCTCGCACGGGCCGGAATCACCTTGCCGTCCCTGCGGGTCGACCCGGCGAGCGTGGCGCGCGACACACCCTGTCCGCTGATCGTCCTGGGCGGCTGCTCCGTCGAGGTCGCGGCCCGGCTCGCGGCGGCCCTGCGATGAAGGCGGTCCAGCCGCCGACCGGCTCCTGCGCCGTCGACACCCGTACGGGGAGGGTCGGCGTGGTCATGGGGTACGAGGGGCCGTACGTGCAGCTCAGGCCGCTCGGCGGCGGCAGGGAGTGGGACTGCGTGCCGGAGGCGGTCCGGCAGGCGACCTCGGCGGAACGGATCAGCGCGGCGACGGCGTACGTCAACGCCCGCAGCCGCGGCGAGGTGCTGTGAACCGGTCGGGGCGCCGTGAAGCGCAGGGGTGTCCCCGGGGCGCTCCCGGGGTGCGGTGAGGTGTCCCGGGCGGCGCTCCGGAGAAGGCCCCGGGCGCAAAGCGACCCATCCGGGCCGGGGCGCGTGCACCGTAGGCGAGAATGGGCCGCATGAGTCTGTTCCGCGACGACGGCATCGTGCTGCGCACCCAGAAGCTGGGTGAGGCGGACCGGATCATCACGTTGCTCACGCGCGGTCACGGCCGCGTACGGGCGGTGGCGCGCGGGGTCCGGCGGACCAAGTCGAAGTTCGGGGCGCGCCTCGAACCCTTCTCCCACGTGGACGTGCAGTTCTTCGCGCGGGGCAGTGAACTCATCGGCCGCGGACTGCCCCTGTGCACACAGAGCGAGACGATCGCTCCGTACGGTGGCGGGATCGTCACCGACTACCCGCGTTACACCGCGGGCACCGCGATGCTGGAGACCGCCGAGCGGTTCACCGACCACGAGGGGGAGCCCGCGGTGCAGCAGTATCTGCTGCTGGTCGGCGGGCTGCGCACCCTCGCCCGGGGTGAGCACGAGCCGCATCTCGTGCTCGACGCCTTCCTGCTGCGCTCCCTCGCGGTCAACGGCTACGCGCCCAGCTTCAGCGACTGTGCCAAATGCGGCATGCCGGGACCGAACCCCTTCTTCTCGGTCGCCGCGGGAGGAACCGTCTGCGTCGACTGCCGGGTGCCCGGCAGCGTCGTACCCTCGCCTCAGGCCCTCGAACTTCTCGGCGCGCTGCTCACGGGAGACTGGGAGACCGCGGACGCGTGTGAGCCGCGGCACGTCCGGGAGGGCAGCGGGCTGGTGTCGGCCTATCTCCACTGGCATCTGGAGCGCGGACTGCGCTCCCTGCGGTACGTGGAGAAGTAGGCGCCGTCCGGCAGGCCGGGGCGGCGACAGCGCACCGGCGCGGCACAACAGCACAGACAGCAAGCAGAGCGAGACGAGCGCCCGGCGCACGCGAGCAAGAGGGAGACGAGAAGCACATGGTCGTACGCGGGATCCTGGGCAGCCGGCGCCGCGAGTACAAGGCGCCGGAACCGCACCCCTCCGGTGCCCGCGCGCCCAAACTCCCCGGCGAGCTCATCCCGAACCATGTCGCGATCGTCATGGACGGGAACGGCCGCTGGGCCAAGGAGCGCGGGCTGCCCCGCACCGAGGGGCACAAGGTCGGTGCCGAGCGCGTCCTCGACGTGCTCCAGGGCGCGGTCGAGGTCGGCGTCGGCAGCATCTCCCTGTACGCCTTCTCCACCGAGAACTGGAAGCGCTCGCCCGACGAGGTGCGCTTCCTGATGAACTTCAACCGCGACTTCATCCGCAAGACCCGCGACACCCTCGACGGCCTCGGCATCCGGGTGCGCTGGGTGGGCCGCATGCCCAAGCTGTGGAAGTCGGTCGCCAAGGAGCTCCAGATCGCCCAGGAGCAGACCAAGGACAACGACGCGCTCACGTTGTACTTCTGCATGAACTACGGCGGCCGCGCCGAGATCGCCGACGCGGCGCAGGCGCTGGCCGAGGACGTGAAGGCCGGCCGCCTCGACCCGTCCAAGGTCAACGAGAAGACCCTCCAGAAGTACATGTACTACCCGGACATGCCGGACGTGGACCTGTTCCTGCGCCCGAGCGGCGAGCAGCGCACCTCCAACTACCTGCTCTGGCAGAGCGCCTACGCCGAGATGGTCTTCCAGGACGTGCTGTGGCCCGACTTCGACCGCCGTGACCTGTGGCGGGCCTGCATCGAGTACGCACAGCGCGACCGCCGCTTCGGCGGCGCCGTCCCGAACGAGCAACTGCTCGCGATGGAGCAGGCCATGCGGGGCGACGGCTCTTAACACCCGCCGCCCGCAGGGTTGTTCGAATCCGGCGTTACGATCACGGCTCATCACCACCGAACTGGGGAGGGGCCGTGGTCGAGGACCAGGGCGCTGCGCTGCAGCAGAAGTCGCCGGAAGAGCCGCGGGGGGCCGGGGCGGACGTCGTGGAGCTGGAGTACACGCCGGTCGTAGCGGACTTCACGTCGGCGCTGCGGGCGCGCAAAGGGGCCAGCAAGGCCGGCCGTAGGCAGTACTGGGTGATCGGTGGCGTGGCCGTCGCGGCGGCCGTACAGGTCGCGGAGGTGGTGTCCGGACACGGAGGGTCCCCGTTTCTCGGGGTCTGGCTCGCCGTCTTCGTGCCGCTCATCCTGCTGTCGCCCTGGCTCATGGCCCGCCAGTTCCTCCGGCTCGCGGAGCGACAGGGCACGTTCCGCGTGAGTGTCACGGACGCCGGGCTGACGGTGGCGACGGACAACTCCACCACGGTGCTCAACTGGGTCGCCCAGCCCCGCTACCGGGAGACGAAGGACGTCTTCGTCATGCTCAGCCCCGACAAGAACGCCGTCGGCTTCACCATGCTGCCCAAGCGCGCCGTGCGCACCCCCGAGGACGTGGACCGGCTGCGGGCGATCCTCGACCGCAACCTGACCCGCGTCTGAGGGGCCGCGTCTGAGGGCCCGCGCCCCGGAAGGGGCTCAGCCCTTCGCCGCCGCGCACTCCGCGCACGTGCCGAAGATCTCCACCGTGTGGGCCACGTTCACGTAGCCGTGCTCCGCGGCGATGGCCTCGGCCCACTTCTCCACCGCGGGGCCCTCCACCTCCACGGCCTTGCCGCAGACGCGGCAGACGAGGTGGTGGTGGTGCTCGCCGGTGGAGCAGCGCCGGTAGACGGACTCGCCCTCCGAGGTGCGCAGGACGTCGACCTCGCCGGCGTCGGCGAGGGACTGGAGCGTGCGGTAGACCGTGGTGAGCCCGACCGAGTCGCCCTTGTGCTTGAGCATGTCGTGGAGCTCCTGCGCGCTGCGGAACTCGGTCACCTCGTCGAGCGCGGCCGCCACGGCGGCGCGCTGCCGGGTGGAGCGGCCCCGGACGGGCGATCCAGCGGTTGTCACCGTTGCCTCCTCACGTCTGCACTTGCCCGGCCATTGTGCCAGTCCGGGCTGTGCCCGGTCAGACGCCGACGGTGCTCTCCGGTCCGCGGGTGGCCGGAATCGCGCACTCCGCCGGATCCCCGGCGGCCTGGGCGGCGGCCAGCGCACGGGCCCGGCGCCGGGCCAGCGGTGTCGCCAGCGCCGTCAGCGCGATGAACGCGCCGATCGTCAGCAGCACGATCGTCGAGCCTGGCGGCACGTCCTGGTAGAACGACGTCACCGTGCCGCCGATCGTCACGCTCACCCCGATCGCCACCGCGACGGCGAAGGTCGCCGCGAAGCTCCGGGTGAGCTGCTGGGCCGCCGCGACCGGCACGACCATCAGCGCGCTCACCAGCAGCAGGCCGACCACGCGCATCGCGACGGTGACCGTGACCGCCGCCGTGACGGCCGTCAGCAGGTTCAGGGCCCGCACCGGCAGACCGGTCACCCGCGCGAACTCCTCGTCCTGGCTGACCGCGAACAGCTGCCGGCGCAGTCCGAGCGTGACCACCAGGACGAAGGCGGCCAGCAGGAAGATCGCCGTCACGTCGGACTCGCTCACCGTAGACAGCGAGCCGAAGAGGTACGAGGTCAGGTTGGCGGTCGAGCCGCCCGCGAGGCTGGTGAACATCACGCCGCCCGCCATGCCCCCGTAGAAGAGCATGGCCAGCGCGATGTCCCCGCGCGTCTTTCCGTACCAGCGGATCAGCTCCATGAGCACGGCGCCCAGCACGGACACGGCCGTCGCCATCCACACCGGTGACGTGGACAGCAGGAAGCCGAGGCCGACGCCCGTCATCGCCACATGGCCGATGCCGTCGCCCATCAGGGCCTGACGGCGCTGGACGAGGTAGATGCCGACGGCGGGCGCGATGACGCCCACCAGGACGGCGGCGAGCAGTGCCCGCTGCATGAAGGCGTAGTCGAGGATGTCCATCAGCTCAGCAGTCCCGTCCGGTGGGGTTCGGCGTCATGAGCCGCGTGCGGGTGTACGTGGTCGTGGCCGGGCAGGGCGTGCTGGCCCACCGCCCGCGGTGGCGGGCCGTCGTGCAGGACGCAGCCGTCCCGCAGGACGACGGCGCGGTCGATCAGCGGCTCCAGGGGGCCCAGCTCGTGCAGGACGAGCAGCACGGACGTGCCCTGGGCGACCTGGTCGCGCAGGGTCGCGGCCAGCACCTCCTGGCTGGCGAGGTCCACGCCCGCCATCGGCTCGTCCATGATCAGCAGTTCGGGTTCGGAGGCCAGCGCGCGGGCGATGAGGACCCGCTGGTGCTGTCCGCCCGACAGGGCGTTCACGGAGTCCTTGGCGCGGTCCGCCATCCCGACGAGCTCCAGGGCCCGTCGTACGGCCGCGTGATCGGCCTTGCGCAGGACGCCGAGGCGGGCGCGGGACAGCCGTCCCGAGGCGACGATCTCGGTGACCGTCGCCGGCACACCGCCCGCGGCCGTGGTCCGCTGCGGGACGTAGCCCACCTTGTGCCAGTCGCGGAAGCGGCGGCGCGGAACGCCGAAGATCTCGATCTCGCCGGCGCTGACGGCGACCTGGCCGATGACGCTGCGCACGGCGGTCGACTTGCCGGAGCCGTTGGCGCCGAGCAGCGCGACGACCTCCCCGCGGCGCACGGTCAGGTCCACGCCGCGCAGGACCGGGCGTGAACCCAGCTCCGCCCGGACACCGCGCAGGGTTACGACGGACTCGCTCACGACGTCCTCCACAGTGATCACTTCGTTCCGAGAGCCGTCTGGAGGGCCTTCAGGTTCGACCGCATGACCTGCATGTAGTCGCTGCCCCTGGACTTGTCGGTGATGCCTTCGAGGGGGTCGAGGACGTCCGTCCGCAGGCCCACGTCCCGGGCGATGGTGCCGGCGGTCCGGTCGCTGACGAGCGTCTCGTAGAACACCGTCGTGACGCCGTCGGCCCTCGCCAGGTTCTCCAGGGCCTTCACCCGGTTCGCGCTGGGCTCCGACTCGGGGTCGAGGCCGTTGACGGCCTCCTCGGTGAGCCCGTAGCGCTCGGCGAGGTAGCCGAACGCGGCGTGGGTGGTGATGAAGGTCTTGGTCCTCGTGTTCGCGAGCCCGTCGCGGAAGTCCTCGTCCAGCGCGGTGAACTTCGCCCGCAGCGCCGCCGTGTTCTTCTCGTAGTCCGCGGCGTGCTTCGGGTCGGCCTTCTTCAGCGCGGCCGACACGCCCTCGGCCACCTGGCCGAAGCGCACGGGGTCGAGCCAGACGTGCGGGTCGGCGGCGCCGGTGTCCTCGCCCTCGCTGTGGTCGTGGGCGGCGGCGTGCCCGCCGACCTCGTTGCCGTGCCTCTCCAGCGTCGTCAGCGAGGCCGCGTCGACCTTGGTCTTCACGCCGGACTGGGCCACCGCGTCGTCGACGGCCGGCTGGAGGTTCTTGAGGTAGAGGACGGCGTCGGCGTCCTGGAGTCGCGCGGTCTCCCGGGCGCTGATCTCCAGGTCGTGGGGTTCCTGGCCGGGGCGGGTCAGAGTCGTGACGCTCACGTGCGACCCGCCGATCTCCTCGGCGAGGTACTGGAGCGGGTAGAACGACGCGACGACGTCGAGTCTGCCGTCGTTGCGGGCGTCGGCCGAGGCGGAACCCGAGCAGGCTGTGAGGGCGCCGAGGCCGAGGGCGGTGGCCGCAACGGCAGCGGACCCCGGTATGAGGCGTCGTCGTACGTTCATGACAGTCATTTTCAACAAATTTGGAAACGATTGTCAACAAGCCCTCGTGGGGGTGCCAGCGCGCTCTCCGGCAACGGGTATCAAGCGGATCCAATCGGCAGGAAGCGGCCTACCGCGGGAACCGATTTGATGCGGGGGTGGCTGGCGCCGGTAACCTGAAGCATTCGCTGCCGTCCGTTCGTAATGAAGAGAGCACCGTGGCCGCCGACAAGATCGATTCCATCGTCAGCCTGAGCAAGCGCCGTGGCTTCGTTTTCCCCTGTAGTGAGATCTACGGCGGACAGCGTGCCGCCTGGGACTACGGCCCGCACGGCGTGGAACTCAAGGAGAACCTGAAGCGCCAGTGGTGGCGCTACATGGTCACGTCGCGCGAGGACGTGGTCGGTCTCGATTCGTCCGTGATCCTGGCCCCCGAGGTGTGGGTCGCCTCCGGTCACGTCGCCACCTTCACGGACCCGCTGACCGAGTGCACCTCGTGCCACAAGCGGTTCCGCGCCGACCACCTGGAGGAGCACTACGAGGCCAAGCACGGCCGCCTCCCGGAGAACGGCCTGGCCGACCTGAACTGCCCGCACTGCGGCAACAAGGGCACCTTCACCGAGCCCAAGCAGTTCTCGGGCCTGCTCTCCACCCACCTCGGCCCGACCCAGGACAGCGGCTCCGTCGCCTACCTGCGCCCCGAGACCGCCCAGGGCATCTTCACCAACTTCGGCCAGGTGCAGGTCGCCTCGCGCAAGAAGCCGCCGTTCGGTATCGCCCAGATGGGCAAGTCCTTCCGCAACGAGATCACGCCCGGCAACTTCATCTTCCGCACCCGCGAGTTCGAGCAGATGGAGATGGAGTTCTTCGTCAAGCCGGGCGAGGACGAGCAGTGGCAGGAGTACTGGATGGAGCAGCGCTGGAACTGGTACACCGGTCTCGGCATGCGCGAGGAGAACATGCGGTGGTACGACCACCCGAAGGAGAAGCTCTCCCACTACTCCAAGCGCACCGCCGACATCGAGTACCGCTTCCAGTTCGGCGGCAACGAGTGGGGTGAGCTGGAAGGCGTCGCCAACCGCACCGACTACGACCTCGGCGCGCACTCCAAGGCCTCCGGCCAGGACCTCTCCTACTTCGACCAGGAAGCCGGAGAGCGCTGGACCCCGTACGTCATCGAGCCCGCCGCCGGTGTCGGCCGCGCCATGCTCGCGTTCCTCCTCGACGCCTACATCGAGGACGAGGCCCCGAACGCCAAGGGCAAGATGGAGAAGCGCACGGTGCTGCGCCTCGACCACCGTCTCGCCCCGGTGAAGGTCGCGGTGCTGCCGCTGTCCCGCAACCCGGAGCTGTCCCCGAAGGCCAAGGGCCTCGCCGCGGCCCTGCGCCAGAACTGGAACATCGAGTTCGACGACGCCGGCGCCATCGGCCGCCGCTACCGCCGTCAGGACGAGATCGGCACCCCGTTCTGCGTCACCGTCGACTTCGACACCCTGGACGACAACGCCGTCACGGTGCGCGAGCGCGACTCCATGAAGCAGGAGCGTGTCTCGCTCGACCAGATCGAGGGCTACCTGGCCGGCCGCCTCGTCGGCTGCTGACGTCTGCCTGTGCGTTCACGAAGCCCCCGGTTCCCGAGCAGGGAACCGGGGGCTTCGCGTTGTCCCGGACCATGGGGTGTCCGGGCGTCGGTGCGGCCGGCGGGGGCGGAATGCCGTCCGGCGGCGCGGCGGGCCTCAGCGGCCCTGCAGTGCCTTCACGTTGTCGCCGAAGGTCCAGTTCTTCGAGCCGTCCCAGTTGACCGACCACGTCATCAGGCCCTTGAGGGAGGTGCCGTAGTGGCGCCAGGCCTGGGAGACGAGGCTCGGCGTCATGTAGCCGCCGCCCGCGCCGGACTGGGCGGGCAGCCCCGGGACCTGCTTGTCGTAGGGGACCTTGACGGTGGTCCCCTGCACTACGAGCCCCTTGTCGAGACAGTCGGTCTGGGCGGTGAAGCCCTGCACGGTGCCCGCGGAGTAGGAGTCACCGGAGCAGCCGTACATGCTGCCGTTGTAGTACTGCATGTTCAGCCACCACAGGCGCCCGTTGTCCGCGTACTTCTTCACGATGGGCAGGTAGGCGCCCCAGATCGACCCGTACGTGATGCTGCCGCCCGTGACGTAGGCGGTCTCCGGCGCCATCGTCAGCCCGAAGTTCGACGGCATCCGGGACAGCACCCCGTCGATGATCCGGATCAGGTTGGCCTGTGACGTGGAGAGCTGCCCGATGCTGCCGCTGCCGACGAGACCGGTCTCGATGTCGATGTCGATGCCGTCGAAGTTGTACTTCTTCAGGAGGGGCACGATCGTCGCGACGAAACGGTCGGCGACCGCGGTCGAGCTCAGGTCGATACCGGCGGCCGCTCCGCCGATGGACAGCAGGACCGTCTGCCCCGACGCCTTGGCCGCGCACATCTCGGCGGGCGTGGCGACCTTCACCCCCGTGTCCATCCCGTCCTCCCACAGCGCGGTGCCGTCCGAGCGGATGACGGGGAACGCCGCGTTGATCACGTTGTAGCCGTGCGCGGCGATACGGGAGTCGGTGATCGGCGTCCACCCGAAGGGCGGGTGCACTCCGTTGGCCGAACCGTCCCAGTTCTCCCAGTAGCCCTGGAGGACCTTTCCGGCGGGACGGGACTTCACCGCGCAGGTGTCCGCGGCGTAGGCGCCGGGGGCGCCCGCGATCGACAGGGGGGTGAGGACGGCCGCGGCCAGCGCGACGGCGAGCAGACGCAGTTTCCGACGGATCATGCGAGGCCTCCCGGTGGGGGTGCGGTGAGGTGTCGTAGGCATGACAGTCGCGCGGTCCAGACCTTTCGTCAATAGGTCTGGACCAAAGTGATGGCGGGCCTCACGTCCCCTTCGCGCCGCCCCCAGGCCTCTTCGGGGTCGCCCTCACGCCCCTTCGGTGCCGCTCTCAGGCCTCTTTGGGGTCGACCGTCGCCTGGTGCTCCTCGGCCAGGTGCTCCTCCGCCTTCAGCCAGGGCAGGAACTGGGTGTTCTTGCGCCAGCCGCACGTCTCGCACCGGATGGTGCGCTGGACGCCCGCCCGTTGCACGTGAACGGTGTGCTCGCGGCCGTGCTGGTCCCAGCGGCTCACTTTGCTCGTGTTCATCTGAAGCATGACGCCTCCTGGTTCTCCCGCTTCGTCTGCGCAGCAAGGAGTGTGCAGCATGGCGAAGATCAACGGGGGTTCTTCGGCGGTGAGTTCGCCGGGCCCGGCGCGGGTGCCGTCGCGGTCAGGACGGGGCGAGGTGCCCCTCGGCGGCCTCCACGGCGGCCGTGGTGACGTTGACCTGGTGTTCTATCTGCCGGTCCACCGGTACCCAGGTCGCCGTGAAACTCGCCGCGTAGGCGGCGCACCAGCGCGCGACGAGGGCTTCCAGCTCGGTGCGCTGGGACGCGGTCCCCGGCGCGGGCGCGTACTCCTCCAGCAGGCGCAGCAGCATGGCCGCGGCCCGGAGCGGGGTTCGCCGGGCGAAACCCTCGATGCTGGCCGTGCGGGCGCGGGTGAGGCCGGGGAGCGGGGTGAACGACGGGTGCGCGGGGTCCCAGCTGTCGGCCAACGGGCCGCACACACGCAGTGTTTCGGCCACGGCCCTGCGCATGCTGAAGCCGGGGTCCGGGCCGGGGGCCGGGAGATGGGGGCGGGCCCGTTCGTAGTGGCCGCGGACGGTGTGGGCGTAGTCCCGCAGCCGCTCCGCCCAGTGCCCCAGCCGTTGTTCCGGAGCGGGATGGGGCGCGAGGTCGGCGAATCCGGCGGCGGCCCAGACCGGCACCTCCAGCACCGCGGTGAAGCCACCGTGGGCGTGCGGGGCGAGCCAGGTGGAGCGGTGGGCGTTCTCCGGGAAGGCGGTGGGGCGTTCGGGTGCTCCGGGCGGCGGCAGGACGAAGACGCCGGGAGCGCTCGGGGGCCAGTGCAGGGCGTCCAGCGGGGCCCGCTCGACCGGGATGCCGAGCCGTTCGGCGGAGGCCGCGAGGGTCCGGTCGAGGCCGGGGACGTCCCGGGTGAGCTGGGCGAAGGTGCCGCCGATGTCCGTGCCGTGCAGGGAGATCTGGATGTAGGGCCGCAGCCGGTGGATGACGTCGAGCAGGGCGCGGCTCTCCGGCAGGAACCGCGGGCGGGGAAGGGCGGGGGCCCATTCGGGCTGTTCGTCGGCGGTGGGGCGGAAGAAGGACCGGTAGTGGCCGAAGAGGGTGTCGGCCCGGTGCCCGCCTTCGTTGAGGCGTGCCCCGTCCGGGTCGAGGCACAGCACCAAGTGCCATACGGTTCCCGGCCGTTCGCCGCCCAGTGCCCGGTGGGCCAGCTCCAGGAGGGTGCCTCCGCCGACGTACTCGTTGGGGTGTGCGCCCGCGACCACGAGGGCGTGCCGTGGCCCTCTTCCGACGCTCAGCATCCGCAGCGGGACGCCGTGCCGGGAGTGGCCGATCGTGCTCAGCCGGCACAGGCCGGGATACCGGGCGGTCAGGGCCTCGGCGGTGCGGGTGACGTCGGCGGGTGTGGGATAGCTCAGTGTCCGGAACCGCTGTCGTCCCGGGTCCTTCTCCGGTCCAGCGCGCGGATCTTGATCTCGGCCACGGAGTCTCCTCGGATCGTGGATCGCGGGTCGGCCGGACGGAACGCGCCGGGCCATCGCCGGGCGCTCTCCGTTCGACTTCGGTGCGACTCAGTACGACATGACGCACCACTGGTGTCAACAGCCCCTGAGGGGAAGGCTGCAGGCTCATGGCCAGTGCATATGCCGGTGGCCGTAAGGAGGTCGGGCGCCGGACGACCGGCCGGCGCGGCCGGTGAGTCCGGCGCGGGCGGAACGTCCGGCGAGGACCCGCGAAGGCCCGCGGCCGGCCTGCGCCGCGGGCCGGACCCTCAGCCGATCGTGCGCGGCAGCCGCAGACTCAGCGCGGTGGTCAGGGCCACGCCGGCCAGCTGGACCAGGAGGGTCGTCACCAGGGCGGCCCGCATCCCGTGGGACGGGACGAGGGACAGGAACAGGGTGCCGAGAGTGGCCACCCCGACGGCGAGCGCCGCCTGCTGGGTGGTGGCCATCACGCCGCTGCCCACGCCCGCCCGCGCGGGCGGCACCTCGGAGAGGACGATCCGGATCAGGACGGGCAGCTGGAGCGCCTGGCCCGCGCCGGCGACGGCAGCTCCGGGCAGCAGTTCCGCCACCCCGAGGTCCGGCCAGGAGCGCCAGGCGGCCAGCGCGATCAGGGCCAGACCCACCCCTTGGATCAGCCCGCCCGCGGTGACCACCCGGGTGCCGTACCGGGCGATCAGCCGGGGTCCGCACAGGGACGTGACGAAGAAGACGAACGCCATCGGCGCGAGGGCCAGCCCCGCCGGGACGGGACCGAGCCCCTCGCCGCGTTGCAGCGCCACCGCGATCACGAACATGAAGCCGCTGAAGCCGATGGAGAACGGCACGATCATGATCAGGCCCCGGCGCAGCGAGGTCAGCTCGAACAGGCTCGGCGGGACCAGCGGGGTGCGGCCGCGGCGGTCCGCTCGGCGTTCGACGAGGTAGAAGGTTCCGGCCGCGAGCGGGAACAGGGCGAGGGACACCCAGGTCCACAGCGGCCAGCCCGCGGCCCGGCCCTCGGTGAGCGGGGCGAGCAGGGCCAGCAGGGCGACCGCGAGCAGGATCGTGCCGGGGGTGTCGATCGGCTCCGGGCGCTGCGAGCGCGTCTCGGGGACGGCGCGGCGGGCCAGGACCAGGCCGAGCACGACGACGGGCACGTTCACGAGGAAGACCGAACGCCAGCCGGTGCCCGCGATGTCGGCCGCGACCAGCAGGCCGCCGAGGATCTGCCCGGCCACCATGGACAGGCCGGCCGTGGCGCCGTACAGGCTCATCGCCTTGGCCCGGCGGGGTCCGGAGGTCGCCGACTGGATGGTGGCGAGGACCTGCGGCAGCATCGCCGCGGACGCCGCGCCCTGCGCCACCCGCGCCGCCACCAGGGTCCAGGCGGTGGGCGCGAGGCCGCAGGCGAGCGAGGTCAGGCCGAAGGCCGCCATGCCGCCGAGGAAGAGCCGGCGGCGCCCGAACAGGTCGCCGAGCCGTCCGCCGAGGACGAGCAGGACCGCGTACGCGACCCCGTAGCCGGCGACGACGAGTTCGAGGACGGCCTCGCTCGCGTTCAGGTCATGCCCGATGGTCGGAAGGGCTACGTTGACGATGAAGAAGTCGATCAGGGGGAGCGCCGCGCCGAGCAGCACGGTGAAGAGTCCGAGGCCGCTGAGCGCGGGTGGCGCCGTGGGGGCTCGGACGGTGGTCGTGAGAGTTCCGGTTTCGGTCACGTCCTCCAGACTTCTCCCGTACTCAGACGGGTACCAGAGTCTTCTTATCCTGGTACAAGCACTACCTGGCAACAGGCTGCGCCGGGCGGCAGGCTGGAGGCATGAAGACGATGGCACGCGAGACGGCCACGAGCGCGGTGCCCGCGCGACCGGCGGCCACAGGCCAGGGCCCGGACCCGGTGCCGCCGGCCGGCGGCGGGGTGGCGCCGGGCGCCGGTGCGGCGTCCCGTGCGGGGGAGATCCGGCGGCACGAGCTGGCCACCTTCCTGCGCAGCCGCCGCGAACGCATCACGCCCGAGCAGGTCCAGCTTCCCCGTGGCCGCCGACGGCGCACGCCGGGCCTGCGCCGCGAGGAGGTCGCCCAGCTCTCCGCGGTGGGAGTCACCTGGTACACGTGGATCGAGCAAGGGCGCGACATCCAGGTCTCCGAGCAGGTCCTCGACGCCCTGGCCCGCACCCTGCTGCTGGACACCAGCGAGCGGGCCCACCTCTTCCAGCTCGCCGGAACGGTCGACCCCACGCCCGCCGCGCAGTGCGCGGTGATCACCCCGGCGCTGCGCCGGGTCCTGACGCAGCTGGAACCGGTCCCGGCCTGCATCCAGAACAGCCGGTACGACATCCTGGCGTACAACCGCACCTACGCCCGGCTGATGATGCGCGACCTCGACTCGGTCCCGCCCGCCGACCGCAACTGCGTGCTCCTGGCCTACACCAACGCGGAGTGGCGCTCCTCGATCGTCCTGCTCGACGAGACCACGAGGCTGATGGCCGCCAAGCTGCGCGCGTCGATGGCCGGGCACCTGGGGGAGCCCGCCTGGAAGACGCTGCTGAAGCGGCTGCGGGCCGAGTCGGCCGAGTTCCGAGAGAACTGGGACCGGTACGAGGTGGCCGCCACCCGCGGCAAGACCAAGAAGTTCGCGAACCCGTACGTCGGCCTGGTCACCGTCGATCACACGGACCTGTGGCTCGCCCCCGACCTGGGCGCCCGGATGGTGACGTACCCGCCTCACGACGAGGAGAGCCGCGAACGGCTGGAGAAGCTGCACGCGATCGTGCTGGAGGCCGAGGCCGAGGCGCGAGCGGAGAACGGGGTCCCGGCCGGAACGCGGTCCCGGGTGGAGGCGGCGGGGGCGGTCTGATCGGGGGACGGCCCCGTACCGCCGGTCCAGGTACCGCCGGTCCGGTCAGGCGGCGGAGGTCTCCTGGGCGCGTACGCCCGCCGTGTCCCGGATCTCCGGGGCCTCCAGCAGGCGGGCCGTGTCCTCGGCCGAGGCGCGGGCCCGGCGCCCGCTGCTGAGCCAGCCGAGGACGAGGACGGCGACACCGCAGGCGGTGATGATCCACCAGCCGGGACGGGAGGCCGCGACGAAGGTGTCCCGGTAGGCGGAGGCCTGGATGCCGGAGGCGAGGGCCGCGCCGATGACGGCGACACCGAGGGTGCCGCCGATCTGCCGGCTGGTCGAGGCGACGGCGGCGGCCACGCCCGCCTGGGCGCGCGGCATGCCGGAGACGGCCGTGTTGGTGATGGGCGCGTTCACGAAGCCGAAGCCGATGCCGAAGAAGACGTAGCCGATGACGAGCGTGACGTTCGACGTCTCCGCCTCGAACGCGGCGAACAGCACCCCGCTCACGGTCATCGCGACACCGGCGATCAGCAGCGACGGCCGGGGACCGCGGTTGCCGACCAGGCGTCCCGACACGGGCGCGCAGACGAAGCACAGGAACGCCATGGGCAGCATCCACAGGCCCGCGTGCAGGGCGTTCAGACCGCGCACGTTCTGGAGGTACAGCGTCGACAGGAACAGGAAGCCGCTGAGCGCGGCGAACGCGCTCACCGCGATGACGGTGGCCCCGCTGAACGGCACCGAGCGGAAGAAGCGCAGGTCGATGAGGGGTTCGTCGCGCCGGGGCTCGTACCACAGGAGGCCGAGGAGGGAGGCGAGGGCGATGGCGCCGAAGGAGAGGGTGTGGACGATCCCGGAGGTGGGCGCCTCGATGATCGCGTACGTCAGGGAGCCGAGCAGGGCGATGACGAGGAGCTGGCCGACCGGGTCGGGGCGGCGGGCCTTCGGGGCGCGGGACTCGGGGACGAAGCGCAGGGTCAGCAGGAGCGCGGCGAGGCCGACGGGGAGGTTGATCCAGAAGATCGACCGCCAGCCCACGGTGTCGACGAGCAGTCCGCCCACCAGCGGTCCCGCGGCCATCGAGATGCCGACCACGGCGCCCCAGACGCCGATCGCGCGGGCCCGTTCGCGCGGGTCGGTGAAGGTGTTGGTGATGATCGACATCGCCACCGGGTTGAGCATCGAGCCGCCGACGGCCTGGACCATCCGGAAGACGATGAGCGTGTCGAGGTTCGGGGCCAGCGAGCAGAGCACCGAGCCGATGGTGAACAGGACCAGGCCCGTCATGAACACCTTGCGCCGGCCGATGCGGTCGGCGGTGGAGCCCGCGAGCATCAGCAGGGACGCCAGCACCAGGGTGTACGCGTCGATGGTCCACTGCATCCCCGCGACGCTCGCGTGCAGCTCCTGCTGCATCGAGGGCAGGGCGACGTTCAGAACCGTGACGTCGAGGCTCACGATCAGCAGGCTCATGCAGCAGATCGCGAGCACCAGCATCCGGTGACGGTGGCTGAGCTCAGGCATGCCGACAGGGTACGTCGTTGTCGATAGTGTGTCTAACTAATGACCTCTACACGATCTTCCGCGCGAGCATCCGGCCCGGTACGCCACAATGGGGTAATGCCCACGCCCACGTCCACGGTGGACTCCACGCTGAACTCCTCGCTCTCGATCGGCCCCCACACGGCGCAGCCGCCCGTCGTCCTGGCCCCCATGGCCGGGATCACGAACGCGCCGTTCCGCACGCTGTGCCGTGAGTTCAGCGGCGGCAAGGGCCTGTTCGTCAGCGAGATGATCACCACGCGGGCGCTGGTCGAGCGCAACGAGAAGACCATGCAGCTGATCCACTTCGACGCGACCGAGAAGCCGCGCTCGATCCAGCTCTACGGGGTCGACCCCGCCACCGTCGGCAAGGCCGTCCGCATGATCGCGGAAGAGGACCTCGCCGACCACATCGACCTCAACTTCGGCTGCCCGGTCCCCAAGGTCACCCGCAAGGGCGGCGGCTCCGCCCTCCCGTACAAGCGCAACCTGCTGCGTGCGATCCTGCGCGAGGCCGTCAGCGGTGCCGGGGACCTGCCCGTCACCATGAAGATGCGCAAGGGCATCGACGACGACCACATCACCTTCCTCGACGCGGGACGGATCGCGGTCGAGGAGGGCGTGACGGCCATCGCGCTGCACGGCCGTACCGCGGCCCAGCACTACGGCGGCACGGCCGACTGGGACGCCATCGCCCGGCTGAAGGAGCACGTGCCCGAGATCCCCGTCCTCGGCAACGGCGACATCTGGTCGGCGGACGACGCGCTGCGCATGGTGCGCGAGACCGGGTGCGACGGGGTCGTCGTCGGGCGCGGCTGCCTCGGCCGGCCGTGGCTGTTCAGCGACCTGGTGGCCGCCTTCGAGGGCCGCCCCGACGCCTACGCGCGGCCGACGCTCCGTGAGGTCGCGGCCGTCATGGTCCGCCACGCCACCCTGCTCGGCGAGTGGATCGGCGACGAGGCGCGCGGTGTCATCGACTTCCGCAAGCACGTCGCCTGGTACCTCAAGGGCTTCTCCGTCGGCTCGGAGATGCGGGGGCGCCTCGCGATCACCTCCTCGCTCGCCGAACTCTCCGACGGGCTGGCCGAGCTGGACCAGGACCAGCCGTGGCCGTCGGGCGCCGACGGGCCGCGCGGCCGTACCTCCGGCAACAACCGGGTCGTGCTGCCGGACGGCTGGCTCAAGGACCCCTACGACTGCGCGGGCGTGTCCGAGGACGCAGAACTGGACACCTCCGGCGGCTGATCCGCCGACTGATCCACCGGCCGTCCGGTGCGCGCCGCCCACGCGCGCACCGAACGGCCCGGGCGCCGCCCCCCGACGCCCGTCTTCCCGGCGCGGACAGGCCCTAGGCCCCGCCCACCGCCGCGAGCAGGGCCAGCGGTGCCGCCGCCGAACGGGACTCCCGTACGCAGGCGTGCGGGTAGGGCACCGGCTCGGCATGGGTGTCCCTGCCGTAGCCCGCGATGACCTCGGGGAGGCGGTGCCCCGCGGCCGTGGCCGCGTCCACGAGCCCGTGCGCCACCGTACGGGCCTCGTCGTGCAGTCCGTACCGCGCCAGCCCCAAGGTGATCAGGGCGTTGTCGTGCGGCCAGACGGAACCACGGTGATACGACAGCGGGTGGTACGCGGGCTGGCCCGAAGCGAGCGTGCGCACTCCCCAGCCGGAGAAGAAGTCCGGTTCGAGGAGCCGCCGGCCGACCAGTTCGCCGTACTCCTTGTCCAGCAGGCCGGACCACAGCAGATGACCCGCGTCCGAGGCGAGCGCGTCGACATGCCGGCCCTCGCCGTCGAGCGCCAGCGCGGGGAAGGCGTGCTCGTTCATCCAGAAGTCCCGCTGGAAACGGTCGCGCAGATCGGCGGCGGCCTGCTCCAGGAGCGCCGCGTAGACCTCGTCGTCCCAGACCGCGCGGGCCAGTTGGGCGGTGCGGCGCAGCGCGTCGTACGCGTACCCCTGCGCGCCCGCCGCCATCACCGGCCCGGTGGGGCGGCTGCCGTCGGCCGAGCAGATGGCGCCCGGGGAGTCCTTCCAGTTCTGGTTGGCGAGGCCGCCGCCGTCCGCGCGGTAGACGAGATAGCCGCGCGAGGTCAGCCCGCCGTGGTCCAGCATCCAGCCGATCGCCGCACGGGCGTTGGGCTCCAGCCGGCGGGCCAGGGCCGTGTCGCCGGTGTGCTCGGTGTAGGCGCCGAGCAGCACCAGGAACAGCGGAGTCGCGTCCACCGAACCGTAGTAACGCCCGTACGGCACCTGCCCGAAGTGCGCCAGCTCGCCGTGCCGCACCTCGTGCACGATCTTCCCGGGCTGGGCGACCGCGCCCGCTCCCACCTCGACCGCCTGGGTGGCGGCCAGCGCGGGCAGGGTGGCGGCGGCGAGCTGAGGCCGGTAGGGCAGCGCGAACAGCGAGGTGAGCAGGGCGTCGCGGCCCAGCAGGGTGAGGAACCAGGGGACCCCGGCCGCGGGCACCCGCAGCTCCTCGCCGTCCAGGCCCGTGGCCGGCACCTGGAGGACGGCCAGATCGGACAGGCCGCGCGCGCAGGCCGCGGCCAGCTCGGGCCAGCCGGTCGGGAACGGCACCCCCTGCGCGAACTCGCCCTCCAGGGCGAGGAGCCGCTCGCCCGCCGCGGCGGGCGAGGCGGGAACCCGTGGCTCGTGCGTGGCGCCGTGCGGACGGGCCGCGACGCGCAGCGCCAGCTCCGCCGAACCGTGCGGTTCGAGGTCGAGGGTCCAGACGAGCCGCCGCGCGCCCGTGCCCGTCTCCTCCACCCCGTCCGGCGCGGGCTCGGAGGTGACCGTCGTACGGGACCGCCACTCCCCGCGCCGGTAGCTGAACTCGACCCCGTCGTCCAGGACCTGCCGCTGGCGTACGACGCCCGTCTTGGCGTACGTGCGGTGGTCGGAACGCAGTTCGAACTGATCCGTGAAGTCGGCGTCCGCGGTGACCGCGATCCGCACCGTCGTGGCCGTCGGACGGTTGCTGGTGACGCGCAGTGCCTCCACGAACGAGCCCTCGGCGACGGCCTGTTCACGGAAGAGCGTGTAGGCGGGCGGTTCGTTGCGGCCGCCGCGCGGCACCAGGACACAGCGTGCCGTGTCACCGTCCGCGACCGGCGTGAGTGCCTCGGGCACCGCGCCGTCCACCGTGAGCTGCCAGCGGCTGAGGTGCCGGGCGTCCCGTACGAATAACCCGTCCGGAGAGCTGCCGCCCCGCACTCCGCTGATGTCCCCGCCGTCGCCCACGGCGGCGAACGTTCCACCGTGCACGAGCAGATGATGCCGGTCCGTCATCCCCGGTCCTCTCCCTTGACGTCCGCCCCGAAATCGAATGCGCGCTGTCCCGCCCCGTCGGCGCCGGTGCCGAGTGCCGTGTCGGTCAACGCGTCGCGCCCCTGAGGGGACACGACCGATGGTGCCCCGGAGGGCTCGTGCAGCAGATCGAGCGTCAGTGCCGCCGTCCAGCTGAACCCGAGCGCTCCGCAGGCCTCGCCGGTGAACGGGTCCACGTACTCGGCGAACCCGGACTCCCCGGCGGTGTCCAGCAGGGCGGCCCGCAGCGCGTCCGCCCGTCCGTGCTCCCCGTGCAGCCGCAGCCCGCGCTCCAGCAGCCAGTTGGTGTTGAACCAGGCGGGCCCCCGCCAGTAGCGGTGCGGATCGAACGCCTCGCCGGTCAGGTCGTAGCTGGGCACGAGGCGCGCCGCTTCGCCCAGCCCGAAGTGCGGCCCGCCCGCGGTCCGTACGAGCGTGGCGGCGATGTCGCGCGGCAGCGCGGGCAGGATCAGGGGCAGCAGCCCGGCGACGCTGCGCTCGGGAATCAGCACCCCACGCCCGCCCCTCCCGCCGCTTCCACCGGCTCCGCCGCCCGCGCCGGCCCTGCCGCCGTCGCCGCCGCCGCTCCGCTCGTCGCGGCAGAAGAACATGCCCTCCGCCGGGTCCCACAGCCGCTCCACCAGCGCCGCCGTCAGCCGCTCCGCGCGCGCGTGCCGGGCCGTCCCCGTCGCGCCCAGTTCCCGCGCGATCTGTGCCAGCGCGTGCTCCGAGGCGATCAGCAGGGCGTTGAACAGCGGGTCCTCGACGGCGAACTCGCCGCCCCCGTCGGTGTATCCCCGGTCCCGGTAGTCCGCGGCCAGCCGTACGTACCGCCCGTAGTCGAGATCCGTCGGCCGGTCCTCGGGAGCGCCGTGGTCGAGGTCGGCGCGCCGGAAGGAGCGGGCCGGCGCCGGGGTGACGCGGCTGAGCGGGGCGTCCCAGCAGGGGCTGTTGTCCATGCCCTGCTCCCAGGGATGGACCACGCTGGCGAGGCCGCCGCCGCCCAGGTCCCGGCGGTGCAGGAGATAGCGGTGCCAGGCCGCCAGGCGGGGATACATCCGGGAGAGGAACGAGCGGGCCCTGGACAGTCCCGGGTCCGCCCGGTGCACCAGCCACACCGCGAGCGCGTGCACCGGTGGCTGCACGATGCCCGACGTCTGTACCGTGCGCGGGGCGCCCGCGGCGCGCCCGGCGGTGGAGGAGCGCCAGAAGTCGGGGCTCGGGAAGTACGCGTCGAGCGGGACGGAGGGGTTGAACACGATGTGCGGCACACGCCCGTCGGCCCACTGTGCGCCGAGCAGGGTCTCCAGCTCCGTCTGCGCCCGCAGCGGGGACAGATGGCGCAGGCCGATCGCGATGAACGCGGAGTCCCAGGACCACTGGTGCGGGTACAGACCGCGGGAGGGCACCGTGGACGTTCCGGTCCAGTTGCCGTCCAGCACCCGGGAGGCCCTGAGGTGCAGCGACCCCGGCGGTCCGCCGGGATCGTATACGGGTGCTCCGCTCCGGACGATCTCGGCCGCATGCTGCGGGGAGGGCGGGCCGGAGGCGCGCGAGGGAATCCCGGTGGTGCTCACAGGAGCCATGGGGCCCCTGTGCAGGGCGGTGAGCTGGGTTGTGCTGTCCACTCAGGTCTCCCCGAAGACGTCCGGCCGGCCGGTTCGGCAGTAGCTGCCGTAGGGTTACGTCTATTTAACACGCAAAACTCAATATGTAATGCAGAGTTGGGGAACGCAAGAGGGTGCGCATGACAGAAAGGCGGGGAGTGACCGTGAAGACCGGGAACCAGGCAAGCGCCGGAGAACTGCTCGAACTGGTGCGCAGCGGCCGGGCCACCACGCGCGGGGCGCTCCAGCGGGCCACCGGTCTGTCGCGGGCCACGGTCGGCCAGCGCCTGGACCGGCTGTTCCGCGCGGGCTGGCTCCGCGAGGGGGCCGGCGGCCCCGTCGACTCACCCCTCGGCGGCCGTCCCTCCATCGCCCTGGAGTTCGACGACGAGCACGCCGTCGTCCTCGCCGCCGACCTCGACACCCGGCACGGCCGGGCCGCCGTCCTCACCCTGACGGGCGAGATCCTCGCCGAGCACGCGGGACCCCTGGTGATCGACGACGGCCCCGAGGCGGTCCTCGGTGAGCTAGGACGCTGGTTCGCCGAACTGGTCGGGAAGTCCGGCCGGCCGGCCGACGCCGTCTGCGGCATCGGGCTCGCGGTGCCGGGACCGGTCGACAGCGACACCGGCCGCGTGGTGCAGCCGCCGATCATGCCGGGCTGGGACGGCTACGACATAAGGGGCCGGCTGGGCCGCGCCTTCGCCGAACACGCGGGCACCGGCGCCGGCACCGCCGGCGTACCCGTGCTCGTCGACAACGACGCCAACCTCATGGCGTACGGGGAGCAGCGCGCCGGCTATCCGGACTGCTCGGCGTTCGCGCTGGTCAAGGTCTCCACCGGTATAGGTGCGGGCATGGTCGTCGGCGGCACCGTCTACCGGGGGGTCGACGGCGGCGCGGGCGACATCGGGCACATCCGGGTCGGTGCCGACGCGCTGTGCCGGTGCGGCTCGTACGGCTGTCTGGCCGCCGTGGCCAGTGGCGGCGCGGTGGCGCGCCGGCTCGCGGAGTCCGGGGTCCCGGCCGCGTCCGGCTCGGACGTGCGCGAGCTGCTGGCGGCCGGCCACCCTGAGGCGACGGCGCTCGCGCGGGAGGCGGGCCGCCGGGTCGGGGACGTCCTGGCCACCGTGGTGACGCTGCTCAACCCGGGCGTGCTGATGATCGCCGGGGATCTGGCCGGAACCCCGTTCCTCACGGGCGTACGGGAGCTGCTGTACCAGCGGGCGCTGCCCCGTTCCACCGCTCACCTGGCCGTGGTGACCTCCCGGCTCGGCGAGCGGGCCGGCCTCGTGGGCGCGGGCGCGCTGGTCGTGGAGCACCTGTACGCGCCGGAGCGGGCCGAGGAGCGGCTGGCGGCTCTCGGGGTGTGACGGGCGGGGCCGCGTTCCGGGGTGATCCGTTCCGGGGTGATCAGTTCCGGGTCACCGTACGGGCATCGCGGCGCAGGGTCAGTCGTGCGGGGGTCGCGGCCGGGCCACTCGTGCAGGCATCAGGGCCGGGGGCCACCCGTGCGGGGACCGCGGCAGGCGTCGCTCGCGCGGGCATCGCGGCCGGGGTCGCCCGTGGGGGTGTCGCGGCGCGGCATCCGTGTGAGACATCCGCGGGCCGTGCTCGTACCTCCGTGTGTCGCGCCCCGGATCGTGGTCCGGATGATGGAATCTGACTTCTCCTGGTGGCGTGATTCTCGCCACCCTTGATAGGGGTCACGCTCAGATGAGCGGATCTTGTGCGACTGCACTTCCCTAAGGGGTGGCACTCAGTGCCACTCTCTGATCGTTCATCGATTAAACTCAGACGTGCCCGAGCCTGCTCACCTGAGCGAAAAGCGCGGTCTGTGGACGTTGATTCGTTCAAGAAGTGAAAACATGGGCACTCGATGACTTGCCAAGCCTTGACTTTGGATCTGGTGGCGGACGAATGGTTACAGGCACATGACGCGCAAGTGGACGTACCCAGGTGCCTTCGATCTGGGTATGTTCCCCGTCGTCAGGGCAGCCACCGCGACGTCGAGGAGTCGAGACTCGTGTCGGAAAACAAAGATCCCCACGTAGCCGAAAGCGGCGTTGGTGGAGCGAAGTTCGTTTATGACTTCACCGAGGGCAACAGGGACCTCAAGGACCTGCTCGGGGGCAAGGGTGCCAACCTCGCCGAAATGACCAACCTGGGTCTTCCCGTCCCGCCCGGCTTCACCATCACCACCGAGGCGTGCAAGACCTACCTCGACAGTGGCGAGGAGCCGGCGGCACTGCGTGACGAGGTGAGTGCGCACCTCGAGGCCCTCGAAGCCAAGATGGGCAAGAAGCTCGGCCAGGCCGACGATCCCCTGCTCGTCTCCGTCCGCTCCGGGGCCAAGTTCTCCATGCCCGGCATGATGGACACCGTCCTGAACATCGGCCTCTCCGACAAGTCCGTGCTGGGCCTGTCCCGGCAGGCCGGCGACGACCGCTTCGCGTGGGACTCCTACCGCCGTCTCATCCAGATGTTCGGCAAGACGGTCCTCGGCGTGGACGGCGAGCTCTTCGAGGAGGCTCTGGACGCGGCGAAGGACCTCAAGAAGGTCACCGTCGACACGGACCTCGAGGCGGCCGACCTCAAGAAGCTCGTCACCAAGTTCAAGAAGATCGTCAAGACCGAGGCCGGCCGGGACTTCCCGCAGGACCCGCGCGAGCAGATGGACCTCGCCATCCACGCGGTCTTCGACTCGTGGAACACCGAGCGCGCCAAGCTGTACCGCCGCCAGGAGCGCATCCCGCACGACCTCGGCACGGCCGTCAACGTCTGCTCGATGGTCTTCGGCAACCTCGGCCCCGACTCCGGCACCGGCGTCGCCTTCACCCGCGACCCCGCCTCCGGCCACCAGGGCGTCTACGGCGACTACCTCCAGAACGCCCAGGGCGAGGACGTCGTCGCCGGTATCCGCAACACGGTCCCGCTCGCCGAGCTGGAGTCGATCGACAAGAAGTCGTACGACCAGCTCATGCAGATCATGGAGACCCTGGAGAACCACTACAAGGATCTCTGTGACATCGAGTTCACCATCGAGCGCGGCCAGCTCTGGATGCTGCAGACCCGGGTCGGCAAGCGCACGGCGGGCGCGGCCTTCCGCATCGCCACGCAGCTCGTGGACCAGGGCCTGATCGACGAGGCCGAGGCGCTCCAGCGCGTGACGGGTGCCCAGCTCGCGCAGCTGATGTTCCCGCGCTTCGACGAGGAGGCGAAGGTCGAGCAGGTCGGCCGGGGCATCGCCGCGTCGCCGGGCGCCGCCGTCGGCAAGGCCGTCTTCGACTCGTACACCGCGGTGAAGTGGTCCCGTTCCGGCGAGAAGGTCATCCTGGTCCGCCGCGAGACGAACCCCGACGACCTGGACGGCATGATCGCGGCCGAGGGCATCCTCACCTCGCGCGGCGGCAAGACCTCCCACGCGGCCGTCGTCGCCCGCGGCATGGGCAAGACCTGTGTCTGCGGTGCCGAGGAGCTGGAGGTCGACACCAAGCGCCGCCGGATGACCGTGCCCGGCGGGCACGTCGTCGAGGAGGGCGACCTCATCTCGATCGACGGCTCCAGCGGCAAGGTGTACCTCGGTGAGGTCCCCGTCGTCCCGTCCCCGGTCGTCGAGTACTTCGAGGGCCGGATGCACGCGGGCGCCGACGACGCCGACGAACTGGTCGAGGCCGTCCACCGGATCATGGCCTTCGCCGACCGCAAGCGCAGCCTGCGTGTACGCGCCAACGCCGACAACGCCGAGGACGCGCTGCGCGCCCGCCGCTTCGGCGCCCAGGGCATCGGTCTGTGCCGTACGGAGCACATGTTCCTGGGCGACCGCCGTGAGCTGGTCGAGCGCCTGATCCTCGCGGACACCGAGACCGAGCGCGAGGAGTCGCTGAAGGCGCTCCTGCCGCTCCAGAAGCAGGACTTCGTGGACCTGTTCTCGGCGATGGACGGCCTCCCGGTCACGGTCCGTCTCCTGGACCCGCCGCTGCACGAGTTCCTGCCGGACATCACCGAGCTGTCGGTGCGTGTCGCGCTCGCCGAGTCCCGCAAGGACTCCAACGAGAACGACCTCCGTCTCCTCCAGGCGGTGCACCGCCTGCACGAGCAGAACCCGATGCTGGGCCTGCGCGGTGTGCGTCTCGGCCTCGTCATCCCCGGCCTGTTCACCATGCAGGTGCGGGCCATCGCGGAGGCGGCCGCCGAGCGCAAGAACGCCAAGGGCGACCCGCGCGCGGAGATCATGATCCCGCTCGTCGGCACCGTCCAGGAGCTGGAGATCGTCCGCGAGGAGGCCGACCAGGTCATCGCCGAGGTCGAGGCGGCCACCGGCGTGCACCTGAAGCTGGCGATCGGCACGATGATCGAGCTGCCGCGCGCCGCGCTGACGGCCGGCCAGATCGCCGAGGCGGCGGAGTTCTTCTCCTTCGGCACGAACGACCTCACCCAGACGGTGTGGGGCTTCAGCCGCGACGACGTGGAGGCCTCCTTCTTCACGGCGTACCTGGAGAAGGGCATCTTCGGCGTCAGCCCGTTCGAGACGATCGACAAGGACGGCGTCGGCTCCCTGGTCAAGTCCGCGGTGAAGGCAGGCCGCGAGACGCGTCCCGACCTGAAGCTCGGCGTCTGCGGCGAGCACGGCGGTGACCCCGAGTCGGTCCACTTCTTCCACGAGGTGGGACTCGACTACGTCTCCTGCTCCCCGTTCCGCATCCCGGTCGCCCGCCTGGAAGCGGGCCGCGCGGCCTCCAGCTCGAAGGGCAGCGACCACCGCTAGCCCCCGAGCACCGGACCCCGGGGCCGCCGCCCGTCCCCGACCCTCAACACCGATGGGCGGCGGCCCCGGCCCACGAGAAAGGGCGGCACCCTGTGCGGGGGTGCCGCCCTTTCGGGCATGGTCTGCGGGGTGCCCACGCCGTCGACGTCCGCCGCGATGACGCGCGCCCGCCGCACCTGCCCGCGCTGCCAATGAGATGTGGGCTACTGCATCCCGCGGCATATGCGGAAGATGTCTCGCCACTGAAGAGAACTCGGTCCGGTTCGACTCAGAAGAGACTGCTGACCAGGGCAACGGCCCACATGCCGTAGGTCTTCCAGCGATGTGACATGCGGCAGTACAACCGTGGCTTGCGTCGCCCTGCCTGGTTGATGTGCGTCTCACACCATCGGCATGGCAGTTCCCCGTGGTACCGGCCGTCGTCACTCAGATGAGCCCCCATGAGCGGGACCCTAGCCGCTCGATCAGGCACTCAAAAGGACGTTCGCTCGCCGTCCACGGAACTTCCGAAGTTATCGTGGCCGCGTGCACCGAACCACCCTGAAAATATGCGCCGCCCTGGCACCGTTCCTGCTGGTCGCCGCGTGTGTCGGCAGTCAGCCGACCACCAAGGTCACGGCCGACCGCATCACCGGGAACTGGGTGGGACCGCACGGCGAGAAGTTCACCATTGCCGCCGACCGGACGTTTACCGCCAATGGTCTCGATTCGGAGAACCTCGCCGCCGTAACGTGCCCCGGCAAGCCCTCCAAAGGCGGCTGGGCGTTCTATGCCGCGGAGGGCCATGGCACCGAAATCGGGGAGAAGACTGCCAAGTCCGGTTCCTGGATCGGTCTTTCGTTTCACGGCGCGGCCGAGAACTGCCAGTTCGACCTGGCGGTGGTGGACGGAGGCAAGGCGCTGTGCGCGACGGACGACCGGGACTTTTCGTGCGGACTGGACGTGAAGTTCACCAGGGAGTCGTAGGGGTGTACGGCTCACCTCTTGAGCGCAGCCATGACCCGCCCTGAGTGCCCTGAGAGTGCCCTCAGGTGCGAGGGAAGGGCTGACTTCCCGGCCAGGAAGTCGGTCAGCCGTACATCCTGTGCGGAGAGGTGCCGCCCTTTCGGATGTTTCAGTCCGTACGGCCCTTGTGCCCCGTTGTGCCTTCCGGGGCGGCTGGGTTCCGTCAAGCCTCTTGTCCAGTAGGGCTGTTGTGTGTCGCCCGAGTGCAACCATCGACCGCATTCGAATGTCTGAACGGTCATCCCGAGGTCGGCCGCGGGGTGGATCCGGCACGGGTCGGGTGGCAGGGCCCCGGGGCGGCGGAGCACAGACGGAGGACCGTGGACACGCAAGGCGGCAGCAACATCGACCCCGCGGACCAGTGGGTCCTCGACCCGGAGACCGGTGAGTACCGGCTGCGGACAGGAGCCGATGGCGCTCCGGCCGCCACGGTGCCGGGGCAGCGAAGGAGTCGCGCGCGCGGCGAGGGGGAACGGCGGCCCGTCCCGGAGCCGGGCGAGGGCACTCGCCGCGGCGGCGCGGTGAGGTCCCGCAAAGCCAAGCGGTCCACGAAGCGGAAGGTCCTGACATGGACCGCGGGGACGCTGGGCTTCGTGCTGCTGGCGGGCAGTGCCGGGGCCTACATGCTGTACCGGCACTTCAACGACAACATCAGCACGGTGGACGTCGGCACGGCGGGCAGCAAGAACGCGACCAGCGACGACGCGGTGAACATCCTGGTCATCGGCACCGACAGCCGAATAGGCCTGGGCGGGAAGTACGGGGACGCCGGCAGCGTGGGCCACGCCGACACCACGATCCTCTTCCATGTGGCGAAGGACCGGTCGAACGCGACGGCGATGAGCATTCCGCGCGACATGGTCACCGGCATCCCGGCCTGCCCGACCAAGCAGAAGGACGGCTCCACCGAAACGATCAAGGGGACGCCCAAGGCGCCATACAGCCCGCGCTTCAACGAGAGCCTCGGGCAGGAGGGCCGCGATCCGGGCTGCACCATGCGGACCGTCACCGCGCTCACCGGCCTGCCGGTCGACCACTTCATCCTGGTCAACTTCGAGGCCGTGAAGACCCTCTCCACGGCTGTCGGAGGCGTGCCGATCTGCCTCACCCATGACATCGACGACACGGACGAGCGGGGTCAGGGCTCCCATCTGCGCCTGCCCGCCGGCCCGCACACGGTCCAGGGCGAACAGGCCCTGCAGTTCGTCAGGACCCGTCACTCGCTGAAGAACGGCAGCGACCTGGACCGCATCGACCTGCAGAAGCAGTTCCTGAGTTCGATGATCCGTCAGATGAAGTCCCGCAACACCCTCACCGATCCCCGGAAGCTCTTCAAACTGGCGAACGCGGCCACCAAGTCGCTCACGGTGGACACCGGCATCGGCGGTGTCGACAAGCTCACCGCCCTCGCCAAGGACCTCAACCAGGTCGATCCCGAGCACATCACCTTCACGACGCTGCCGGTCGTCGACAACCCGGCCGAGGGGAAGAACCACAGGACCGTCGTGGTCGACGAGACCAGGGCGCCCGCGCTCTTCACGGCGCTCAAGAACGACGTCTCGCTGACCGAGGTCGCGAAGAAGCCCACGGCCTCCGACGCCAAGCTGAAGGGCCCCAAGGCGGACCCGTCGCAGGTCCGGGTCACCGTCTACAACGGCGGCGGCCCCCAGGGCTCGGCGCAGACCACCCTGGAGTGGCTGCAGAACACCAAGGGCGTCCCCCACTCCACCAACGGCGGCAACGCCCCAGAGGGGCAGCAGGACCGTACGACCCTGGCCTACGCTCCCGGCCAGGCCGACCAGGCCCGGGCCCTCGCCGCGATGATGGGTCTGTCCGCCTCGGCGCTCCACCCCGGCAAGGACGGCTCAGGGGCCGGGACCGACATGACTCTCACCCTCGGACGTGACTTCAAGGGCCCCGGAGTGCCTGTCACCGGCCCGGCCGAGCCCCCGGCCGGCGTCCCGCAGTCGCATGCCGACAAGAACGTGTGCGTCGGCTGACAGCGGGCAGACGCGCGGGCCGCACCCCGGGTGCTCCGGGGAGCCGAACGGGGTAGCTCCGCGTGCACCGGGTCGTCGCGGGTTCCAGCCTGGGTCCATGAGCATCCGTCCCTGGGTCGTTGTCGAGCCGCCGGACAGCCGTGGGCTGCGGCGGGTCGTCGTGGGCGGAGAGGCGGTGGGCCATGCCTGGTCGGCATCCGGACTGCGGAGGATCCTCGGGCGCCTCGGTCACCCGGAGGACCTGGATCTGGAGGATCCGGCAGCCGTCTGCTGGCGCGGAGGCGACAGCGGGACGTGGCCCGACCGCGCGGGGAGACGGCACGCGGTCACCGTGCTCATGGTGGCCGGGCTGCTCGCGTCCATGGTCCTCAGCGCGGTCATCGGGGGGCCCGACGCCTTCGGGGCCCTGACCTTCGCGCAACGGCTCAACGGGATCGTGTTCGTCCTGTCGGGTGCGGTGCAGGGCGCGGCGGCCGTCGCGGCACTCGACTACGGGGGGAAACGGCAGTTCCGTGCCTCCGGGGCGATCGTCCTGCTCGGCGTGCTCATCGCGCTGGCCACCGACAGTCTGCTGCTGTTCATGTGGCTCGAAGAGATGGAGTTCACGCCCTATCTGCTGGTGTTCATGCCGCTTTGGTGCTGGTCTCTGTGGGCCCTGTGCCTTCTTGTACGGAACAGATCGTGGAAGGAAATCCCCCAGCCCAAGAGGTTCGCGGCCGGAGTGGTCGCCACCGCGCTCCTGACCGGCGTCAGCCTGGCGTATTCGACCATGTACCAGCCTGCGGCGGCCCCGATGCACCTCACTCTGAAGGTGGAATTCGGGAGATCGCGGGTGGACCGTTCGCTCGGGTTTCTCCAGGTCCCGCTGACGCTTTACATGAAGAACACGGGAGGGATTCCGGTGTACATCCTGAACGACAGCTACACGGTCTCCGGCAGAGGGGGTGCGTACTCCACAGACCCTGCCGACAGGGCCCTCATGCGGGAGTGGCGAGAGAGCGCGGGCCGGCGGGGCGAGGACTCGGGGGAAGCGGAGCGCTATGTCGACCACCTCGTGTACACCACGATCAGCAGCGGGCATTTCTACGGCCCTGGCGAGCGGCTCGAAATCGGGGAGGAGTATGCGCGCAAGCACGTGGTCCAGCTGCCCAAGGATGCCAGGTACGACATCCTGAGCGTCGACCTGACGATCTCATACATGAGGAAGGACCGAGGGAAGATCGACGTGGAGGAGTTCAAAACGCCTCATTATTCATGGGATAAAGATGACAAGCGATACTACTGCTCTCCGGAAAAGGGGTGCTTTCAGCAGATCTATTACCACGGGAGAGTGTGGCACAACGACAACCTCGTCAATCTGACGCGAAAGCCGCGCTATGTGACGGCGTTCTGGTCCCCGGGACGCATCCCCGATTCGTTGATTTCTCCGTACGATTTCAAAGGGGAGACGGGCGGAGTGCAGAAGGAGAAGAGGGAGCGGGGAAGATACGGGGCCGCGCGGGCGCATATGAGTTACGAGGTCTCCCTCGCGGAGCTGCTTGCTCCGCCCCCTGTTCTGCTGCCACCGGGTTACTCGAGCCAGGTGCCGACGGCGACCCCGTAGTCCTCGTCGAGGTAAGCGGCGGTCGACTGGCAGTAGGAAGCCCGCTGGCCGATGGTGGACCACAGATCGTCCCTCGGAACGACCTTGGCGAGCTCGGTGATGAGCGGTGCGATCTTGATCGGTGCGTGGACGTTCGCGTTGTTCTGCAACTCGGCGAGGACGTCGAGCAGGATGTCGCTCTTTTCCTTGCTCTTCCAGAAGTCCTTGACTCCTTCCGGACGCCAACTGCCGGGAACCAGGTCCTTCAGCTCCTCGGGGAGTTCATTCCCCGCCGACGATCTGAATATGGCGTTGGTGCAGGTCTCGGCCGCCTTGCCGAGAGGGTCCTCCGGCCGTCCCTGGGCCGAGGCCGCCTCCTCCTGCTTGTCGCTGATGTGAGCGGACTGATCCCGCATGTCCTTCTCGGCTTCGGCCCGGTCCTTGGACGACGACTCGGGATCGTTGAACACCCGCAGCTTCTTGTTCTGCTCGTACACGGCCTGAACGAGCGCGTACCGGTGCTTCGGAGGCATGGCCGCGGCGGTACTCTCCGGGGACGTTTCCGGGGTGGCGGCGTCTGCCTGCGCGACGCCCATCTGTTCCTCGAACCCCCGGAGCGAGGCCGTCTGATGGCCCCCCGTCACCGCGCTGCTCAACCCTCCCGTAATCGCCAGCAGCTGTCCTCGCAGCTCCGCTGGTGTCCGGGAGTCGCAGATCATGTCCAGCGCGGACGTCGTGCGCGTCATGACCAGGAGAACGGAGGACCGTGTCTCGGACGGCACCTGCGCGTCGTGCCCCAGCTTCAGGGCGGAGGACACCTGCTTCACGAGTGCGGTCAGCTGTTTCCGGAGCTGCGGAGGCGTGCTGTCGTCACCGGTGGCCTTCAGCGCGACGGTCAGATGGTCGACGCTCTCGATGACCCCTTGCCGGTCCCGCAGCGACGTCCCGGGGTCCTTGACCGCTTCGAGCGTGGTGGTCAATTCGTCGACAGTCGGCGCGAGTTCCCCGGGAACGCTTCCCTTCGTCTCGTTCAGGCGCGTCGCGGTTTCGTCGATTTGTTTCTTTTGTTCCGCGAGAGGGTCGGTATCCCCTCGGCCCGTGTCACCGGAACCCGGCGGCTGTGACGACTGGTCAGAGTTCGGTGGCTGTTCCTGATCCGACGACGCACCCGTCGATGCGGAGGTGGTGCCGCTGGGCGTAGGTGTGCCGCTCGGTGCGGAGGTCGTGCCGCTGGGTGTCGGCGTGTTGCTCGGCGTCGACGAGGGAGGCGGACTGTCCCCCGGTGTAGGAGGCGGTGTTGTCCCGACCGCTGACGTCCTGCTCGTGCCGGGGGCCTGGAGCGCTGCGGTCGCACTTGCCAGACCGGCTGGAAAAGCGAGCGTCGCCGCCAAGAGGGATGCGTTGACGCTGTGGACGGCGCGTCGCCTGAAGGTTCTGGCCATGGGGGTTCCAGATGCGCTTCGCGGGGTGCTTGCTTCATCCGTTGCGGACCGGGCCCACATTCCACTCTTCACCTGGTCGGTGCCCCCCGCAACGCGGGCGCCGGGCTCGGTGTCGTCCTCACGGAGCGCGGGACTTGGAAGGTGATCGGGGCGGGCGCGCGGTACGGGATCCGGAGGGGTGTGTACCGGGCGGAGCGGCGTCCGTAGGGTGGGGCCGACGGTGAGGCAGCGGGAGGAGCGGGGCATGGGTGGCTGGGGTGCGAAGGACATGCCCGGGCAGCGGGGGCGGGTCGCCGTCGTCACCGGGGCCAACAGCGGGCTGGGGCTCGTCACCGCGCGCGAGCTGGCGCGCGGCGGGGCCCGGGTGGTGCTCGCCTGCCGCAGCGAGACCCGCGGCAGGGAAGCGGCCGAGCGAATCGCCGCCGAAGTCCCTGGCGCCGAGGTGGAGTTCGGTCGGCTCGACCTCGGGGACCTCACGTCCGTAAGGGAGTTCGCGGACTCCTTCTCCTGCGACCGCCTCGACCTGCTCGTGAACAACGCGGGCGTGATGGCGCTGCCGTACGGAACGACGGCCGACGGATTCGAGACGCAGTTCGGTGTGAACCACCTCGGGCACTTCGCCCTCACCGGGCTGCTGTTCCCGGTGATCGCGAAGACCTCCGGAGCGCGGATCGTCACCGTGTCGAGCATGGTCCACGCGCTCTCGGACATCGACCTCGACGACCTCGACAGCGAGAAGCAGCCGTACCGCAAGTGGATCGCCTACGGCCGGTCCAAGAGCGCCAACCTCCTCTTCACGCACGAGCTCGCGCGGAGGCTGTCCGCCGCCGGGTCCGATGTCGTCGCGGCCGCGGCGCACCCCGGGTACGCCTCCACCAACCTGCAGACCGCCGGGCCCCGGCTGGAGGGGCGCAGGCGCGCCGAGCGGCTGATGGAGATCGGCAACCGCGTCTTCGCACAGAGCGCCGAGGCGGGCGCCCTGCCGTCGCTGTACGCGGCCACCGCCCCCGGCGTGCGGCCCGACACCTTCGTCGGACCGTCGTTCGCGATGTGGCGCGGCTCGCCCGCGACCTCCTGGCGGGCCGGCCGGACCCGCGACGACACCAGGGCGGAGCTGCTCTGGGCCGCCTCGGAGCGGCTGACGGGTGTCACGTACGAGGGACTCAAGGGCTGACACCGCGGCCGCACCCCGGGGAGACCCGGACCGGACCGGACCGGGTCAGGCGGCCCGCACCTCGTACGTCGCCACCCGTACCTCGTCGTCGTCCAGGCACCGCCCGGACTCCAGGTCGAAGCGCTGCTTGAGCAGCGGCGAGGCGACGAACGGGCGGCCCCGGTGGGTTCCGGTCAGCCCGCGGGAGAGCACCGCGGCCCCGCTGAACGGATCACGGTTGTCGATCGCGTACGTCCGTCCCGCGCGGTCGGTGAACAGGGCGACCTGGCGGCCGTCCGGGAGGAGGGCGGCGACGCCCCGCCCGGGGGTCAGCAGGGACAGCTCGCAGACCGTGAACCAGTCGTCCTCCAACAGGAGCTGGAGCGTGAGGGCCGTCGTCGGCCGGGTCGTCTCGGGTGCCAGGGTCATCGCTGGGCACTTCCTTCCAGGGCTTCCAGGGGGCGGTGTCCGATGGTCAGCAGCGGCAGGTCGGGCTTGATCTGGTCGCGCTCGGGAACGAAGCCGACGACCGGGTCCGGGGTGTCGGGGGCGTTCACGAACGACACGAACCGGCCCAGCTTCTCCGGGTCGTTGATGGTCTCGGCCCACTCGTCCCGGTAGTTCGCGACATGCGCGGTCATCAGCGACTCCAGCTCCTCGCAGATGCCGAGTGAGTCCTCCACGACCACCTCGCGGACGTGGTCGAGGCCGCCGGGAATCCGCTCCAGCCAGGTCGAGGTGCGCTCCAGGCGGTCCGCGGTGCGGATGTAGAACATCAGGAAGCGGTCGATCAGACGGATCAGTTCGGCGTCCGACAGGTCCTGGGCCAGCAGGTCCGCGTGGCGCGGGGTCGCGCCGCCGTTGCCGCCGACGTAGAGGTTCCAGCCGCTGGAGGTGGCGATGATGCCGAAGTCCTTGGACTGGGCCTCGGCGCACTCGCGGGCGCACCCGGAGACCGCCGACTTGAGCTTGTGCGGGGACCGCAGACCCCGGTAGCGCAGCTCCAGGTCGATCGCCATCCGCACCGAGTCCTGCACTCCGTACCGGCACCAGGTCTGCCCGACGCAGGACTTCACCGTCCGCAGCGACTTGCCGTACGCGTGCCCGGACTCGAAGCCGGCGTCGACCAGCCGGGCCCAGATCAGCGGGAGTTGTTCCACCCGAGCGCCGAACAGGTCGATGCGCTGACCGCCGGTGATCTTCGTGTAGAGCCCGAAGTCCCGTGCCACCTCGCCGATCACGATGAGCTTCTCGGGAGTGATCTCGCCGCCGGGGATGCGCGGCACGATCGAGTACGAGCCGTTCTTCTGGAGGTTGGCGAGGAAGTGGTCGTTGGTGTCCTGGAGCCCGGCCTGTTCGCCGTCCAGGACGTAGCCGTCGGCGCCGATCGTGGGCGCGAGCGAGGCGATGATCGAGCCGACGGCGGGCTTGCACACCTCGCAGCCGTCACCGCCCCGGGCGTCCTCGCGGCCGTACCGGTCCAGCAGCGTCCGGTACGAGGCGATCCTGAGCGCCAGGACGATCTCGTACAGCTCCTCGCGGGTCTGCCCGAAGCAGCCGCACAGGCCCTTGTCGACCTCGACGCCGCTCGCCTCCAGCTCGGCGGTGACCAGCTGGCCCAGCACCTTGACGCAACTGCCGCAGCCCGTACCGGCCTTGGTGCACTTCTTGACCTCTGGCACGGTGGTGCAGGAGTGCTCGGTCACCGCGCCGCGGATCGTGCCCTTGGTGACGTTGTGGCAGGAGCAGACGACCGCCTGGTCCGGCAGCGCGGACGGGCCGAGCTGCACGGGGGCGCCTGCCCCCGCCGGCAGGACCAGGGACTCCGGGGAGACCGGCGGGACCGAGCCGGTGAAGGCGCGCAGCGTTCCGTACGCCTCCGCGTCGCCGATCAGGATGCCGCCGAGCAGTGTGCCGTCCCGGCCGATGACCAGCTTCTTGTACAGGCCCGCGCGGGAGTCGGAGTAGACGACGTCCAGGCAGTCCTCGGTGGTGCCGTGGGCGTCGCCGAAGGACGCCACGTCGACGCCGAGCAGCTTGAGCTTGGTGGACAGGTCCGCGCCGGTGAACGCCCTCTCGTCCTCGGCGATGGTCGCCGCGGCCGTCTCCGCCTGCTCGTAGCCGGGCGCCACCAGGCCGTACACCCGGCCGTCCGCCGCCAGCGCGCACTCGCCGATCGCGAACACCTGAGGGTCGGTGACCGTACGGCACTGTTCGTCGACGGTGATGCCGCCGCGCTCGCCGACCGTCAGACCGCAGTCACGGGCCAGTTGGTCGCGGGGGCGGACACCGGCGGAGAACACCACCAGGTCGGTGGCGAGTTCGGAACCGTCGGACAGCTTCATGCCGGTGACCGCGCCGTCCTCGCCGACCACGATCGCCTGTGTGCCCACGCCCGTGTGGACGGACAGGCCCATGTCCTCGATCGTGCGCAGGAGCGCGGCCCCGCCGCCCTCGTCGACCTGCACCGGCATCAGACGGGGCGCGAACTCCACGATGTGGCTGGTGAGTCCGAGGCCCTTGAGCGCACCCGCGGCCTCCAGGCCCAGCAGACCGCCGCCGACGACGGCTCCGGTCGTCGCCCGCGACCTCGCGTACTGCTCGATGGCGAGCAGGTCGTCGATCGTGCGGTAGACGAAGCAGCCCTCGGCGTCCTTGCCGGGGACCGGCGGAACGAAGGGGAAGGAGCCGGTGGCCAGAACGAGGGTGTCGTAGCCGACCGTCAGACCGGACCTGGCCGTCACGGTGCGCGCGGCCCGGTCGACCGAATCGGCCGGGTCGCCGACGTGCAGCTCGATGCCGTGCCCGCGGATGAACTCCATGTCGGTCAGGGAGAGGTCCTCGGGGGTCTTCCCGGAGAAGTACGAGGTGAGGGCGACGCGGTCGTAGGCGGGGCGCGGCTCCTCGCACAGCACGACCACGCGGTGTGTGGCGGTCAGACCGCGTTCGGCGAGCGCTTCGAGGAAGCGCTGGCCGACCATACCGTGGCCGACGAGCACGATCGTGGGGCGGGGCCGGCCCCCGTCGGTAGCGGTCGTGGACATCAGGAGCCTCCATCGTTGGTGAGCAGGTGGAGCAGGGGGCGCCGTCCGCGGGGAGCGGCTCGGCTCCCTCCCGGGCGCGGGCGAGCGCGCCGACGGTGCCGAGTTCGCCGACGAGAACCCCGCCGACCGGGCGGTCGTCGCGGCCGACGACCTTGCGGTAGGTGCCACGGGTGGTGTCCGTGAGCTGGACGACGTCGTCGCCCGGGCGTGGTTCGGTCTCGCCGAACGCGGCCAGGTCGAAGGGGGCGAGACCGGAGGGGGTGAGTCCGGAGGGTGTGCGTCCGGTGGGGGCGTCCCGTCCGGTCAGGGTGAGCCGGGTCAGGGAACGGGTGCCGGAGGAGCGGGCGTTCGCGTCCCCCGCCAGCAATTCGGCCGGCAGGTCCGCCTGTTCGAGGGCGGGGGCGGCGAGACCGTAGACCGTGCCGTCGTGCTGGGCGCAGTCGCCGAGGGCGCGGATGTCACCGAGCCGCCGGGCGAGCCGGACGCCCGCGAGGCCGGCGCCGATCACCACCACACGCGTATTCGAGGTCATGACCACACCGTGCGGTGCCGGTGTTACCCGGTGGCATCACCTCTGTTTCCCGGGGGGAACGCTGCCCTCAGCCGGGGCGGGGCTGCGGTGTGAGGGCGCGGGGGAGGGTACGGAGCGAGGTGTCGGGCCAGGTGTGTCGGGCCAGGTGTCGAGCGAGGTGTCGGGGGAGCGGGCCGGCGGACGTGGTGATCCGCCGCGCGAACCTCTGGAATCGCTCAAGTTTCACGGGGTCCGTGCATCGCGCATCCACCCGCCCCTTAGGGTCGCGATCATGCCCGACATATCGCTGACCATGCTTCTTGTGCTCTGTGCCGCCGCTCTGGCCGCAGGCTGGATCGACGCGGTGGTCGGCGGCGGAGGGCTGCTCCTGCTGCCCGCCATGCTGCTCGGACTGCCCGCCGGCACCTCGGCGGCGTACGCGCTCGGCACGAACAAGGCGGTCGCGATCGTCGGCACCACGGGCGCCGCGGTGACGTACGCGCGCAAGACAACCGTGGACGTGCGGCTGGCCGTACGGATCGGCCTCGCGGCCCTCGCCGGTTCGACCGGGGGCGCGTTCGTCGCGGCCGGGCTGAGCACCGACGTGCTCAAGCCGGTCGTCATGATCGTGCTGCTCGCCGTCGGTACCTTCGTGATCCTGCGGCCCGCCTTCGGCACGGCGCCGCCGACCACCCCGGTCAGCGCGCGCCGCGTCCTCGCCGCGATCGGCCTGGCGGGCCTCGGCATCGGCTTCTACGACGGGCTCATCGGCCCCGGCACGGGCACGTTCCTCGTACTCGCCCTCACCGCGCTGCTCCACCTCGACCTGGTGACGGCCTCCGCCACCGCCAAGATCGTCAACTGCTGCACCAACCTGGGCGCCCTCGCGACCTTCGCCTGGAAGGGCACGGTGTTCTGGGAACTGGCCGCCCTGATGGCGGTGTTCAATCTGGCGGGCGGCATGGTGGGGGCGCGGACCGCGCTCAAGCAGGGCAGCGGGTTCGTCCGGGCGGTCCTGCTGACGGTGGTGTTCGCGCTGGTGGCGAACATGGCGTATCAGCAGTGGCTCGCCTGAACCCGGAACCTCGGCAGTCGTCAGTGGCCCGTCCGAACCCGGCCTCGGCAGTCGTCAGTGGACTGCCTGAGCCCTCGGCGGTAGTCCGTGGCCCGCCCTGGACCGCAGGCGGCGGCCCGCGGCCTGCGATCCGCCCGCCCCCCGGCGACGCTTCGCGGCTCGCCCCGGGCTACCGGCTGCTGCCGGTGAGATGGGCGAAGACGACCACGTTCCCCTGGTAGCCCGTCGTGGGCGAGTAGCCGCCGCCACAGGTGATGACCCGCAGCTCGGGCCGGCGCGCGGCGCCGTACACCTTCGCGTCGGGGAAGGAGCGGGAGTCGTACACCTCGACGGCGTCGACGGTGAAGACGGCCGTTCTGCCGTCGAGCCGGCCCACCTCGACCTTGCTGCCCGTGCGGAGCGAGCCCAGGTCGTAGAAGACGGCGGGGCCTTCCGCGTTGTCGACGTGCCCGGCCACGATCGCGGTGCCGCGTTCACCGGGGCTGGTCCCGGCCTCGTACCAGCCCGCCAGGTTCTTCTTCCGCGCGGGCGGCACGTCCAGGCTGCCCCGCGGGGTGAGGCCGAGGCCGATCAGGGGGGCGTCCACGCCGATCGCGGGGATGCGGATGCGGTCCGGCGGGGAGTGGGGCATCGCGGGGCCGGTGGACCGCGCTCTGTCTCCGGCGGTCGCCGACTGCGCCGCGGACGGCTGGGGAGGCGGGTGCGCCTCGGCGCCGCTGCCCAGCAGCCAGGCACCCGAGCACAGGGCGACGACCGTGACCGACGCTATGACGGCATTGCTGACCCGGCGCACGCGAGCCTCCTCACGGGTTCCCTTCCGGGGTGGGACCGGCCGGCGCCCGCGACGGCCGTGGGGTGTTCGACGATGCCGGTCCCTTCCCCCTCCGGGCCGCGAGGGGCGTCGGGCCACGGAGGGGGAGGGACGGCGGTACCGGCGGACGGACAGCGGAGGGTGTCCGTCAGATCCCGTCGCCTCTCGCCCGGCGATGCAGGAGCCAGGTACCGCCCGCGGCGGCGACGGCCAGTGCCGCCACTCCCGCCGCGGTCTGAACGGGGTCGGGGCCCAGCGCGCCGCCGACACCCGTGTCCACATGCCCGCGCGGCTGGACCTGCTCGCGCGTGGCGGCGAGGGTCACCAGGAGGTCGCCGGTGACGCGCCGGCCGTGGGAGCACGTCGCGACGATCTCGTACGTTCCCGGCTGCGCGCTCGGCGGCACCTGGAACTGGCCGATCGCGTCGTGCTCGTGCGCGCTGGCGGCGAGCGTGAAGGAACCGCCGCCCACCGCGCCCGCGTCCCCGCTCGCGGTGCCGTCCGAGCCGCACGCGGCCGTGTTGACGGTGACGTCCTCGCCGGGGACGACGCTGGAGGGGAACACCTCCAGACTTCCGGTGTCCCCGCCGTACACGGGCGCGGCGGCCAGCCCCGCGACGGCGACGGCGAGCGCGGTACCGGTCAGCAGACGGGCGGTACGTCGCATCGTGCCAGCTCCTCCGAGGGGGCACGGCCCGCGGCACCCCCAAGTGCCGCAGCGTCGGTCGCACCCCTGCCCTTCCGAGGTAAGTGGCACATGACCGCGGCCGCTCTCTGATGGAGCGTCAGAAATGATGTGAACGGGTGTCAGGCGGGACGCCGGGTGGGGCGGGAGCCCCGGCATTCCGGCAGGTCACCGGTGTGAACCTGGTTTACCGCGCACGGGAATCCGAAGGAGCCGGGGCGCGGGTGTGAATGGGTGACCCGGGGCTTGTCCGCCGGGTGCCCGGGGCCGTCCGCAGAGGGCGTGGGCTCGCTCGCCGGGGAGTCCGAGTTCGCCCGCCGGAAGTACGGGCCTGTCCGCCAGGAGGCGGGATCGTCCGTCGGCGGCGGCCCGGACCGGCCCGCGGGTACCCCCGGCCCGGCGGCCCGCAGGTGCCCTCGGCCCGGCGGCATGCTCGTCGGCCCGCCCGCCGGCCGAGGGGGCGGTCTTCCCCGAGGGCCGGACGAAACGCCCGCTCGAACACGTTTCCACCGTCACCGCGAAGACGGGTGTGGATGTGAGTGCGCACCGGTCGGTGCGGGAGGACTATCGGCCGCCGGGGGCGGACATGCTCCCAGGGAGCCGTGGGCAGGCGAACCTGACGGCGCCTGCCCACGGCGACCGGGGAGCTCCGGACTCTTCGTGACTCTTCGCGGCCGGAGGGCGTCCGGCGCGGGTCAGCCCACGGAGACCGCCGACCAGGCCGCCGCCACGGCGGCGTACTCGGCGCTGCCCGCTCCGTAGAGGTCCTTGGCCGCGTTCAGCGTGGCGGTGCGCGCGCCCGCGTACTTCGTCGACGAGGTCATGTAGACCGTCAGCGCGCGGTACCAGATCTTGCCCACCTTGTCGTGCCCGATGCCCGACACCGTGGAGCCGTTGCAGGTGGGGGAGTCGTAGCCGACGCCGTTGACGGTCTTCGCCCCGCTGCCCTCCGAGAGGAGGTAGGCGAAGTGGTTGGCGACGCCGGAGGAGTAGTGGACGTCCAGGTTGCCGACCGAACTGCTCCAGCAGTCGGCCGAGTTGCCGTCCTTGGAGGGCTTGTCCATGAAGCGGAGGGCGGGCTTGCCGAAGCCGGAGCGGACGATCTCCTCGCCGATCAGGTAGTCACCGGCGTCCGAGGAGTTGTTCGCGTACCACTCCACCATCGTTCCGAAGATGTCGGACGTCGCCTCGTTCAGGCCGCCGGACTCGCCCGAGTACGTCAGCGCGGCCGTCTTCGAGGTGACGCCGTGCGACATCTCGTGCCCGGCGACGTCCAGCGCGACGAGCGGCCCGAACGTCGAGCCGTCCCCGTCCCCGTACGTCATGCAGAAGCAACTGTCGTCCCAGAAGGCGTTGTTGTAGTTGTTGCCGTAGTGCACGCGGTTGTACGAGCCCTTGCCGTCGCCCGCGATGCCGTTCCGCCCGTGGACGTTCTTGTAGTAGTCCCAGGTCTCGTTCGTGCCGTACTGCGCGTCCACCGCGGCGGAGGAGCGGTCCGAAGTCGCGCCCGTGCCCCAGTGGTTGTCGGCGTCGGTGAAGAGCGTCGCGGGCGCCCTGCTGATGCAGATCCCGAAGATGCACAGGTCCGTCTTGTTCGCCGCGTCGCCCGTGTACGTGTTCCCGCGCGTCGGGTCCTTCAGCTGATACGTCGATCCGGACTGCGTCGTCTCCAGCGGGACCGTGCCGCCGTAGAGCGAGTTGCCGTCGCCCGTCGCCGTCTCGACGCTGTCCCACGCGTCGATCCGCGCGCCGGTGCGGGCGTCGGTCAGCACCGTGCGCGCGACCGGGTTGCCGAGCCGGTCCTGGCCCACGGCGTCGGTGCGCCAGGTCAGCCGGGGAGTTCCGTGCAGGGCGTCGACGATCAGCCGCGGTCTCGCCGTCACCTTCTTCAGCGCCTCACCGGGGTTGGCGGCGCGCAGCGCGTTCACCGCCAGGCCGGCCGCCTTCGCGCCGGAGAGTTCCGGGGTGACGTCGGCCAGCGAAATGGCCTTGCCCGTCGCGCGGTTCGCGCCTCGGTACGAACCGTCCGGAGCCAGGTGGACCACGAAGTCGCCGCCCAGTACGGGCAGTTCGCGGTAGGTCCGGTCGTAGCGCACGTGCTGGGTGCCGTCCTTGTCGACGACGACGTCCCGGACGGTGGTGTGCTGAGCCGCGGTGAGACCCAGGTCCGCGGCGTGGGCCGCCAGTACCGAGGCCGCGTTCTCGACGGCGGTCGCCCGGGTCGGCCCGCTGTCGGCGTTCGCGGCCGGGGCGAGCGCGGCGGCCAGCAGGGTGGCCGCGGTCACGGCGGCGCCTGCGGTGGCGAGAGAGGAACCTCGGATGTGCCGTATTCGACTCATCGGTCTCCTTGGAAAGGTGCCTTGGGGAGGGCGTGTGGGGGGTGGGGCCCGTGGGGGAGGCGCTGGGAGCTGCATCCGATTTAAAGGTGCATGACATGTCATGTCCATAGCGCCTGCCTGGTGCGTGCGGGATGCGGCGAGAATCGTTTCCGTACCCTCACGAATGGAGGCGATCATGGAACTGCCGGCCTGCCTGGCCGTCCTGACCACGACGGACGCGGCGGAGAAGGCCGAGGCGCTGGCCCGGGGCGCGGTGGCGGCGCGGGTCGCGGCCTGTGCCCAGATCTCGGGGCCGGTCATCTCCGTCTACCGCTGGGAGGGCGCCGTGGAGACGGCCTCCGAATGGCGGATCCAGTTCAAGACGACCGCGGCGCGCTACCCGGCGCTGGAGGCGTATCTCCTGGACGCCCACGATTACGACACACCCGAGATCATCGCGACCCCGGTCGTGGCGGGAAGCCCGGACTATCTGCGCTGGCTGGAGGAGGAGACGGCCCCTTGAGCCCGGTCGGCCCCCGTGGCGAAGCGGAGTTGCCCTTCTTCGTCTACGGCACCCTGCGGCCCGGCGAGCACAACCACGACCTGTTCCTGCGCGGCCGTACCCGCTCCGAGGAGCCCGGGCGGATGCGCGGGCTCGCGCTGTACGCGGGGCCCGGATACCCGTACGCCGTCGACGAACCCGGTGGCGCGGTGTGCGGCGAGATCGTGACCGCCCGGCCGGAGGCCTACGAGCAACTGCTGGAGGAGCTGGACGAGTTGGAGGAGTACGTGCCGGGCGACGCGCGCAGCCTGTACGAACGCGTCGCACGCGACGCCGTGCGGGCTGACGGCGTCACGGTCGTGCGGGCCTGGGTGTACGTCGCCGGGCCCGCGGTCGCGGCCCGCCTGCGGTCCGGCGGCAAGCTGATCGAGGACGGGGACTGGCGCGGGGACGGGGGCGGGGGCGGGGGAGACGGTTCGGCGGGCGGGGCCGGCTGAAGCGCGCCCGTGCGGCGGGGGAGCGGGCGGGATGTGCCGGCCGTGCCCCGGCGCGCGTGGGCGGGGGGAGAGAGGTCCGGGGTGTTCCCGTCCGTGCCCGGCGCGCCTGTGCGCCTGTGCGGGGCCGGGGTGCGCCCGCTGTTCCCCGGGTGCACCCGTGCGGGGCCGGGGTGTGCTTGCTCTTCCCCGGGTGCACCCGTGCGGGTGGCCGTTCCGTGCGCCCCCGGAGCTGTGGCCCGTCCCGCCCCTAGGGTGCGGCCATGGCCGACCGCGACTTGACCCGACGACGTCTCCTCGCGCTCAGCGGGGCGGCCGTCGGCGCCACCCTGGGCATCGGACTCAGCTCCTGCTCGACGCAGGCTCCCAAGCCGGGCAAGCACCCCGGCTCGGGTTCGACGGAAGCACCCGGGACCGCCGGGAAGTCCGGTCCGGAAGGCCCGAGCGCCCGCTGACAGGCCCGAGCGGCGGAGCGCCCACCCCGGGAGCGGCGCCCGATGGCGATGTCCCCCGCGCCCGCCATGCCCGTTGGCCTGCCCGGTGAGACAGCCGAGGACGTAGGCCTTCTCGTCCATCAGTCCGCCGCCGAACACCCCGCAGGCGTCCGGCCCGTGGTCCGCGCGCGTGCGGGCCAGGCCCCCGGCGATTCGGGACAGGGCCTCGTCCCAGCCCGCGGGCCTGAGGACGTCCCCGGTGCGCACGAGCGGCGAGGCGAGCCGCGCTCGTCAGCGGGCCGCCGCCAGAGCGCGGGTCACCCCGTGCTCCTTCGGGCCGAGGAAGTGCGGATCCGGCTCGAACACCGCGTCCAGCGCGGCCTTGCCCGCCGCGAAGATCTCCCGGGTGTTGCCGTAGTACCAGGTGGTGTCGTGCTTGGCGGCCACGCCGATGCCGTACGAGCGCACCCCCGCCGCCCGGCACAGGGCGAGAGCCCGGCGGATGTGGAAGTCCTGGCTGATCAGGACGGCCTCGTGGACACCGAAGATCTTCCGGGCACGGACGCAGGAGTCCCAGGTGTCGAAGCCGGCGTAGTCGCTGACGATCCGCCGGCCGGGCACCCCGTGCGCGGTGAGATAGGCGCGCATCGCGTCGGGCTCGTCGTAGTCCTCGCGGCTGTTGTCGCCGGTGACCAGGACGGCCTCGATCCGTCCGGCCCGGTACAGCTTCGCGGCGGCGTCCAGGCGGTGGGCGAGATACGGGGACGGCTCGCCGTCCCACAGGCCCGCGCCGAACACGATCGCGACCTCGGTGCGCGGGGCGTCCGCCGTCGTCCGCAGCCGGTCGCCCGTCGACACGTACAGCCAGGTCGCCGGGAGCAGCGCCAGTACGCACAGGAGCATCAGCGCCTGCACGGCCCGCCGTTGCCCCCTGCGCGTACGCGGCAGGCGCGGCAGACGGGGCCTGCGGAAGCTCGGGCGCTTCGGGCGCGGCAGACGCGGCATGATCGATGTCCCCCAGGTGTCGTCACTCGCGACGGCGCGCGGGCCCGTGTCCCCGGGAGGGCCGGCGCCGGATTCCGCGCCGGGTCCCGCGTGCCCGTTCAGCAGATGAAGACGCATCGTAGGACCCTTCGGTTCGCCCGGATGTCCCGGCCTGGGCTTTCCGGCAGGAGAGAGCCGCAGGTGGGAACCCTCACAGCGCGCCGCCGCCGTTCGGTGGACCGCTGGAAAACGTCCGACATACCCACGCAACGGCCCGGCAACTTCCTCCCGCCAGGATCGACGTATGACGGCCTCGAACCCCTCTCGCGACGCGTTCTCCCACGGCCTCGGCGGCCCGCCGCCCCGCGGCGCCGACCTCGAAGGCCACCTCGGCAACGCGGCGCAGCTCCTGAACCGGATCGCCGGCCAGCTCGGCAGCCGCCTCGCTCTCGTCTCGCCCGACGGCACCCGCCGGCCGCCGCCGCCCGCCCTCGTCCTGGTCGCCCACGGCAGCCGTGACCCACGCGCGCTCGCCACCGTACGCACCCTGATGGAACGCGTCCGCGAGCTGCGCCCGCACCTGCCCGTGCACCTCGGCCACATCGAGCTCAACGAGCCCCTCCTCGCTGACACGCTCGCCTCCCTGGCCGGCCGGCAGGACACCGTCCTCGTACCGCTGCTGCTCGGCCGCGGCTACCACGTCCGGCGCGACATCCCCGAGACCGCCGCCGCCGTCCCCGGCTTGAACGCCCGTGTCGCCGGCCCGCTCGGTCCGCACCCGCTGCTCGTGGAGACGCTCTACGCCCGCCTCGTGGAGGCCGGATGGCGCACCCGGATGAGCGACGCGGCCCGCCGCGCGAGCGCCGTCGTCCTCGCGTCCGCCGGATCCCGTGCCCCGGACTCGGCCGCCGACACGCGCCGCACCGCCCAGCTCCTCGCCGAACGCCTCGGCGTCCCGGTCGTCCCGGCCTACGCCTCCGCCGCCGCGCCCACCGTCCCCGCCGCCGTGCGCGCGCTGGCCGCCCGGGGCCGCCACCGGATCGCCGTCGCCTCGTACTTCACCGCCCCCGGCCGTTTCGCCACCCAGTGTGCCGAGCAGGCCCCCTGGATCTGCGCCCGGCCGCTGGGCGACCACCCGGCGATGGCCCGCCTCGTCCTGCACCGCTACGACCAGGTCGTAGCGGCCCCCGAGCCCTCCCCGGAGCGCACCCTGGTCCCGGCCTGAACCCGGCGCTTCTCCCCGCGCCCGGCACCGCGCCGACGTCGCCGCCGCCCCGATTGTCACCGCCTGCGTCTAGGGTCGGTGCATGGAAGGCATGGCACCGAGGACCGAAGACACCGCACGACAGGCACCCGAAGACACCGCATCACAGGCCCACGAGAACCACACGGCCCACGACGAGTACGACCTGTCGGCCGTGGAGCGCTGGGCCGCCGAGCCCGACAAACGACCGGGCCGCACCGCCTTCCAGCGCGACCGCGCACGCGTGCTGCACTCCGCGGCCCTGCGCCGCCTCGCGGGCAAGACCCAGGTCGTCACGCCCGGAACCCTTCCCCAGGTGCTCGGCGCCGCCGGATCCGGCGGCGCGCCCATCCAGGTGTGGGACGCCAGTCCGCGCACCCGGCTGACCCACTCCCTGGAGTGCGCCCAGGTGGGCCGCGAGCTGGGCGCCGCCCTGGGCTGCGACCCGGACCTGGTCGAGGCGGCCTGCCTCTCGCACGACCTGGGACACCCTCCCTTCGGACACAACGGCGAACAGGCCCTCAACGAATTCGCCGAGGACTGCGGCGGATTCGAGGGCAACGCCCAGTCGCTGCGCCTGCTCACCCGGATCGAGCCCAAGCGCTTCGTGCGCAGCCGCATGGTCACCTCGGCCTTCGCCGGCGCGGGCGACGACCTCGTCAGCGTCGGCCTCAACCTCACCCGCGCCGCCCTCGACGCCGCCACCAAGTACCCGTGGCCGAGAGGCGCCCGTCCCGCCGATCCGAAGTCGCCGAAATTCGGGGTCTACGAGGACGACCGGCCGGTGTTCGACTGGATCCGCAAGGGCGCGCCCGGCACCCGTACGTGCTTCGAGGCCCAGGTGATGGACTGGGCCGACGACGTCGCGTACTCGGTGCACGACGTCGAGGACGGCCTGCACGCGGGCCACATCGACCCCGCCAGCCTGTACGCCGGACCGGAACGCCGGGAGATCTTCGCCGTGGCCGTCGGGCGGTACGTGCCCGGGGACACCGATCCCGCCGAGCTGGCCGAGGCCCTCGACCGGCTCCTCGGCCAGGAGTGGTGGCCGCACGGGTACGACGGATCGGCCGTCGCGCAGGCCCGTCTGAAGGACGCCACCAGCCAGCTCATCGGCCGTTTCTGCCTGGCCGCGGAGGGCGCCACCCGTGCCCGGTACGGCAGCGGACGCCTCACCCGGTACGCGGCGGAACTCGTCGTCCCGCGGGCCGCGAGGCTGGAGTGCGCCGTCCTCAAGGCGGTCGCCGACCGGTACGTGATGCAGCGCGCCGAACAGGAGCTGCTCCGCGCCGACCAGCGGGTCGTCGTCGCCGAACTGGCCGAGGCGCTCACCGCCCGCGCCCCCGAGGTGCTGGATCCGCAGTTCCGGGCGCTGTTCGACCAGGCGGCCGACGACCGTGCCCGCAAGCGCGTGATCGTGGACCAGATCGCATCGCTCACCGATGCCTCGGCGCGTTCCCTGCACCTCAGACTCACCACGCGTTCCCATGGGGGCGGACAAGTGTGACCCTGCGTGGCCTGATCGGGCCACTACCCCTTCCCGCATCACGCTCCGTGCGGGAGGCTCGCATATGGCGACATCCTTACGAGGAGGCATCAAGTGGTCGACGCGGATCAGACATTCGTCATCGTCGGAGGAGGCCTGGCAGGCGCCAAGGCGGCCGAGACGCTCCGAGCGGAGGGCTTCACCGGCCGCGTGATACTGATCTGCGACGAGCGCGACCACCCCTACGAACGTCCGCCGCTGTCCAAGGGCTACCTCCTCGGCAAGGAGGGACGCGACAGCGTCTTCGTGCACGAACCCGCGTGGTACGCGCAGAACGACATCGAGCTGCACCTCGGCCAGACCGTCGACGCGATCGACCGCGCGGCCAAGACCGTCCGCTTCGGTGACGACGGCACCCTCGTCCACTACGACAAACTGCTCATCGTGACCGGCGCCGAGCCGCGCCGCCTCGACATCCCGGGCACCGGCCTCGCCGGCGTCCACCACCTGCGCCGCCTCGCCCACGCCGAGCGCCTCAAGGGCGTCCTCGCCGCGCTCGGCCGGGACAACGGCCACCTCGTCATCGCCGGAGCCGGCTGGATCGGCCTGGAGGTCGCCGCCGCGGCCCGCGAGTACGGCGCGGAGGTCACCGTCGTCGAACCCGCGCCGACCCCGCTGCACAACGTGCTCGGCCCCGAGCTGGGGGAGCTCTTCACCGAACTGCACCGCGAGCACGGGGTGCGTTTCCACTTCGGCGTCCAGCTCACCGAGATCGTCGGGCAGGACGGCATGGTCCTGGCCGCCCGCACCGACGACGGAGAGGAGCACCCCGCCCACGACGTCCTCGCGGCCATCGGGGCCGCCCCGCGCACCGGCCTCGCCGAGGCCGCCGGCCTGGAGATGGCCGACCGCGCGCACGGCGGCGGCATCGCCGTCGACGAGCAGCTGCGGACCTCCGACCCGGACGTGTACGCCGCCGGAGACGTCGCCTCCTTCCACCACGGCCTCTTCGACACCCGGCTGCGCGTCGAGCACTGGGCCAACGCCCTCAACGGCGGACCGGCCGCCGCCCGCTCGATGCTGGGCCGCGGGGCGGTGTACGACCGCGTGCCCTACTTCTTCTCCGACCAGTACGACCTGGGCCTGGAGTACTCGGGCTGGGCACCCCCGGGGACGTACGACCAGGTGGTGATCCGCGGCGACGCGGCCAAGCGGGAGTTCATCGCCTTCTGGGTGAAGGACGGCAGACTGCTCGCCGGGATGAACGTGAACGTGTGGGACGTCACCGATCCGATCCAGCGGCTCATCCGCTCCCGGTCCCAGGTGGACACCGAGGCGCTGGCCGACCCGCACGTCCCGCTGGAGAGCCTGGCCCCGTGACGCCGCCGGACGGCTCCGCGAGGGCCGCGCCGGCCGGCTCGCCGACCGTCCGCCGTGCCGGGATTTCCGGGGGTGCGCCCCGGACCCCGGCACGGTGGCCGTCCACCTGCCCCGGGAGTGTCGGCGCGGCCCCGTAGAATCACCACGTGGCAGGCAGGATCAATGACGAGGACGTGAAGGCTGTTCGGGACGCGGTCCCGATCGACGCCGTGGTGTCCGAGTACCTCCAGCTGCGCAACGCGGGCGGCGGAAACCTCAAGGGCCTCTGTCCCTTCCACGACGAGAAGTCACCGTCGTTCCAGGTCAGCCCCAGCAAGGGCCTCTTCCACTGCTTCGGCTGCCAGGAGGGCGGCGACACCATCACGTTCGTGATGAAGGTCGACCACCTCACCTTCTCCGAGTCGGTCGAGCGCCTCGCCGGCCAGGCCGGCATCACCCTGCGCTACGAGGAGGGCGGGTACAACCCCGCCCACCAGCGCGGCGAGCGCATCCGCCTGGTCGAGGCGCACAAGGCCGCCGCGCAGTTCTACACCGCGCAGCTCGACACCAGCGCCGAGGCCGACACGGGCCGCGCCTTCCTCGCCGAGCGCGGCTTCGACCAGGCCGCCGCCGCCCACTTCGGCGTCGGCTACAGCCCCCAGGGCTGGGACCACCTCACCCGCCATCTGCGCGGCAAGGGCTTCACCGACAAGGAGCTGGTCCTCTCCGGCCTCGCCCAGGAGGGCCGCCGCGGCCCCATCGACCGCTTCCGCGGCCGTCTCATGTGGCCGATCCGCGACATCGGCGGCGAGGTCGTCGGCTTCGGCGCCCGCAAGCTGTACGAGTCGGACAACGGCCCGAAGTACCTGAACACGCCCGACACCGCGATCTACCGCAAGTCCCAGGTCCTGTACGGCATCGACCTCGCCAAGAAGGACATCGCCAAGAGCAGCCGGGCGGTCGTCGTCGAGGGCTACACCGACGTCATGGCCTGCCACCTGGCCGGGATCACCACCGCCATCGCGACCTGCGGCACGGCGTTCGGCGGCGACCACATCAAGATCCTCCGCCGTCTCCTGATGGACAACGGCTCGGCCCGGGTGATCTTCACCTTCGACGGCGACGCGGCCGGCCAGAAGGCCGCCCTGCGCGCCTTCGAGGACGACCAGAAGTTCGCCGCCGAGACCTACATCGCCATCGCGCCCGACGGCATGGACCCGTGTGAACTGCGTCTGGCCAAGGGCGACGAGGCCGTCGTCGACCTGGTCGAACCCCGCACCCCGCTCTTCGAGTTCGCACTGCGTCAGATCGTCCTGCGCTACGACCTGGAGACCCCCGCCGGACGCGCGGCCGCGCTCGACGAGGCCGCCCCGGTCGTCGCCCGCATCAAGAACAGCGGCGCACAGCACGAGGTCGCCGTGCAGCTCGCCGGCATGCTCGGCATCCTCGACACCCAGTTCGTCGTCAAGAGGGTTGCCCAGCTCGCCCGTTGGGCCCGCGACCGAGGCGGCATGGGACCGGCCCCGGCCGGCGGCCGCCCCCAGCAGACCTACACCGCGATCCAGGCGCCCACCGGCGGCGGCCCGGCTCTCACCCTGCGCAACCCCGTCTTCGCCACCGAGCGCGAGCTGCTCAAACTCGCCCTCCAGCGGCCGGAGTTGGTCGCCCCGGCGTTCGACGCCTACGGCATGGACGAGTTCACCGCCCCGCCGTACGCGGCCGTGCGCCAGGCTGTCATGGACGCGGGCGGCACCGAGTACGGCGTCCAGGACCCCCAGGAGTATCTGATCCGGGTCCGCGACGCCGCCCCGGACGACGCGGTGCGCGCGATGGTCACCGAGCTGGCCGTCGAGGCGATCCTGCGCAAGACCGTCGACGAGACGTACGCGGGCGACCAGCTCGTCATGGTCCGCCGCCGCGCCGTCGACCGCCGCATCCGGGACGTCCAGGGCTCCCTGTCCCGCCTCAGCGCGGGTGGCGACCCGGCCCGACTGGCCGCCGTACAGAACGAGTTGTGGGTGCTCCAGCAGTACGGTCAGGCACTGCGCGAGCAGGGCGCCGAAGCCCTCTGAGGCCGCACTACGGGCCTTCGGGGATGGTCCGGGAGTGGCCCGGCGGGGCGTGACGGGCGGCCGGAGCGGCCGGCGCACATGCCAATCCCGCATCCCCTTTGAAGGTTTCGTCTCCGCTGAGCTGCGCACTCGTCCTGGACAGTAACCACGCGGTCACGGACCGGACGCAAAAAGTCACCGCACGCCCCTCGTGGCGGCGATGTGTCGTACTCCACACTGGGTTCCGGTGCCTGAGTCCTCGGAGCGCGGCCGACCCGCACGCGACGGGTTCCCGATCCCCGCGGTTCCGCCAAACGACTGCGGGATGGACAGCGGCGAGGCCGTCGACCCCATCCCCGACGTACCGCTGCCGCACGTCTCAGCAGCGACATTCCTGGAGGTCGCCCCCGTGCAGACCCAGACCCTCGCCCAGACCGACAACGCCACCGACACGGACGCGGACCCCGACGTCGTCGGGGCGGTCCCCGCGCAGCGGCGTGCCGCGCACCATCCCGAGGGCGGCCCGGAAAGCCCTCCCGAGGCCCTCGGAGAGGCTCCGGAGGCGGAGGCCGAGGTGGAGGTGGAGACCGAGGCCCCCGAACCCGTGGAACCGGCCCGGAGCCGCGCCGCCGACACCGGTGGCCCCTCGTCCGACCTGTTCCGCCAGTACCTGCGGGAGATCGGCCGGATTCCGCTGCTCACGGCGGCCGAGGAGGTCGACCTCGCCCGCCGCGTCGAGGCCGGGCTGTTCGCCGAGGAGAAGCTCCGGCTCGCCCCCGACCTGGACAGCCAGCTCGCCCTGGACCTCGACAAGATCGTCGTCATGGGCCGGATGGCCAAGCGCCGGCTCATCGAGGCGAACCTGCGGCTCGTCGTGTCCGTGGCCAAGCGGTACGTGGGCCGCGGCCTGACCATGCTCGACCTGGTCCAGGAGGGCAACCTCGGCCTGATCAGGGCCGTCGAGAAGTTCGACTACGCCCGCGGCTACAAGTTCTCCACGTACGCCACCTGGTGGATCCGGCAGGCCATGTCGCGCGCGCTCGCCGACCAGGCGCGCACCATCCGCGTCCCCGTGCATGTGGTCGAGCTGATCAACCGGGTGGTCCGCGTCCAGCGGCGGATGCTCCAGGAACGCGGCTACGAGCCCACGCCCGAAGAGGTCGCGGCGCAGCTCGACCTGCCCGGCGAACGGGTGAGCGAAGTCCTGCGGCTGGCCCAGGAGCCGGTGTCCCTGCACGCCCCCGTGGGCGAGGAGGACGACGTGGCCCTCGGTGACCTCATCGAGGACGGTGACGCGACCTCTCCGGTGGAGTCCGCCGCGTTCCTCCTGCTCCGGCAGCATCTGGAAGCGGTGCTCTCGACCCTCGGGGAGCGGGAGCGCAAGGTCGTCCAGCTTCGGTACGGGCTGGCGGACGGGCGTCCGCGCACGCTGGAGGAGATCGGCCGCATCTTCGGTGTCACGCGCGAGCGCATCCGGCAGATCGAGTCCAAGACCCTCAACAAGCTGAGGGACCACGCTTTCGCGGACCAGTTGCGGGGCTATCTGGACTGAGACCGAGGGGGCTCGCCGGGCAACGGCTTTCTTCGCCCCCTCCGCCCCTTCCCGTCCCGTCTCGGGGGCGCTGCCCCCGGACCCCCGCTCCTCAAACGCCGGAGGGGCTGGGTTTTCCGGGAGGGCGCTGCCCCCGGACCCCCGCTCCTCAAACGCCGGAGGGGCTGATTTTCTCGCCGGAAGGGTGATTTCCAGCGGGGGTCCAGGAGGTGGTCACCTCAGCGGGATGCGGTGGGTCAGTCGACCTCGGCCACCGCCTGGGCGAACTGGGCCTGGTAGAGGCGGGCGTAGGCGCCGCCGGACTCCAGCAGGTCCGCGTGGGCGCCCTGTTCCACGATGGACCCGTCCTCCATCACGAGGATCGTGTCCGCGTCCCGGATGGTCGACAGACGGTGGGCGATCACGAACGACGTCCGCCCGTGCGCCAGCTTCGCCATCGCCTTCTGGATCAGCACCTCGGTGCGGGTGTCGACGGAGCTGGTCGCCTCGTCGAGCACCAGGATCACCGGGTCCGACAGGAACGCACGGGCGATGGTGATCAGCTGCTTCTCGCCCGCGCTGACCCCCGATCCCTCGTCGTCGATCACCGTGTCGTAGCCCAGGGGCAGCGTGCGGATGAACCGGTCGGCGTGCGCCGCGCGCGCCGCCTCCTCGATCTCCCCGCGGGTGACGTCCCGCGAGGCCCCGTACGCGATGTTGTCGGCGATCGTGCCCCCGAACAGCCAGGTGTCCTGGAGCACCATGCCTATCCCGGACCTCAGTTCGTCCCGGGACATGGAGGTCACATCGATCCCGTCGAGGGTGATCCGGCCGCCCGTGACGTCGTAGAACCGCATGAGCAGGTTCACCAGCGTCGTCTTGCCTGCGCCGGTCGGGCCGACGATGGCCACCGTGTGGCCCGGCTCCACCTTCAGCGAGAGGTCCTCGATGAGCGGCTTCTCCGGGTCGTACCGGAAGGACACGTTCTCCAGCGCCACGCGCCCGCGCAGTTCCTCGGGTCGGGCCGACACCGTCGGGTCCGACTCCTGCTCGTCCGCGTCCAGGACCTCGAAGACCCGCTCCGCCGACGCGACACCCGACTGCACCAGGTTCGCCATCGACGCGACCTGCGTCAGCGGCATCGAGAACTGGCGGGAGTACTGGATGAAGGCCTGCACGTCACCGATCGACAGCGAGCCCGAGGCCACCCGCAGACCGCCGACGACGGCCACCAGCACGTAGTTCAGGTTCGACACGAACATCATCAGCGGCTGCATGACGCCGCTGTTGAACTGTGCCCGGAAACCGGCTTCGTACAGCTTCTCGTTCTGCTCGGCGAACTGCGCCGCGGACTCGTCCGCCCGCCCGAACACCTTCACCAGGTTGTGGCCGGTGTACATCTCCTCGATGTGGGCGTTGAGCTTGCCGGTGGTGCGCCACTGCTGCACGAAGTGCGGCTGCGAGCGCTTGCCGATCCGGGTGGCCACGACGAACGACAGCGGCACCGTGACCAGCGCGACGAGCGCGAGCAGCGGCGACACCCAGAACATCATCGCGAGCACGCCCACGATGGTCAGCAGCGAGTTGACGAGCTGGCCCATCGACTGCTGGAGCGTCTGCTGGATGTTGTCCATGTCGTTCGTCGCGCGGCTGAGCACCTCACCGCGCTGGCGCTTGTCGAAGTACGACAGCGGCAGCCGCGACAGCTTCGCCTGGAGGTCCTCGCGCATGCGGTAGACCGTCTTGTTGACGGCCCGGTTCACGAGCCGCGTGGCCACCGCCATCAGCAGGCCTGCCAGCAGGAACGTGCCGAGCGCGAACAGCAGGACGTGCCCGACGGCGGTGAAGTCGATGCCCTGGCCGGGGGTGAAGTCCGTCCCCGAGAGCATGTCGGCGACGCCGCCCTTGCCGCTCGCGCGCAGCGAGTCGAGAGCCTGGGCCTTCGTGGTTCCGGCGGGCATCTGGCGGCCGACGATCCCCGAGAAGACCAGGTCGGTGGCCCTGCCGAGGATCTTCGGCCCGACCACCGAGAGCCCGACGCTCAGCACGACGGCGACGAGCATCACGTACAGCGTGGCCCGCTCGGGCTTGAAGTGGGTGAGGAGCCGTCGGCCCGACACCTTGAAATCCATCGAGCGCTGGTCAGGGCCGCCCCCGGCCATCATGCGCCCCATCGGCCCGGCCATCAGGCGGCCTCCGCTTCCGTCAGCTGCGAGAGCACGATCTCGCGGTAGGTCTCGTTGTCCGCCATGAGTTCGTGGTGGCGTCCGGTGCCGACGACCCGGCCCTCGTCGAGGACCACGATCCGGTCGGCCTCCCTGATGGTCGACACCCGCTGGGCCACGATCACCACGGTCGCCTCGGCGGTCTCCTCGGTGAGCGCCGCGCGCAGCGCCGCGTCGGTCGCGTAGTCGAGGGCCGAGAAGGAGTCGTCGAACAGGTAGATCTCGGGGCGCTGCACGAGGGTGCGGGCGATCGCCAGGCGCTGGCGCTGGCCGCCGGACACGTTCGTGCCGCCCTGCGCGATCGGCGAGTCCAGCCCGTTCTCGAGCTGTTCCACGAAGCCCTTGGCCTGCGCCACCTCCAGCGCGTGCCACAGCTCCTCGTCGGTCGCCTCCGGGTTGCCGTACCGCAGGTTCGTGGCGACCGTCCCCGCGAACAGGTAGGGCTTCTGCGGGACCAGTCCGACCGTCCTGGCCAGCAGCTTCGGGTCGATCGTCGCGACGTCCACGCCGTCGACGAGCACCTGTCCGTCGGTGGCGTCGAACAGGCGGGGGATCATGCCGAGCAGCGTCGACTTGCCGCTGCCCGTCGAACCGATGACCGCGGTGACCTCACCGGGCCGCGCGACCAGGTCGACGGACCTCAGGACCGGCTCCTCGGCGCCCGGGTAGCGGAAGCCGGCCTCGCGGATCTCCAGGTGGCCGTGCCGGCGCAGCTCCAGGACGGGCGCGACGGGCGGGACCACACTGCTCTCGGTGTCCAGGACCTCCTGGATGCGCTCCGCGCAGACCTCCGCGCGCGGCACCATCATGAACATGAAGGTGGCCATCATCACGGACATCACGATCTGCATCAGGTAGGCCAGGAACGCGGTCAGATCGCCGATCTGCATCTCGCCGCTGTCGATGCGGTGAGCGCCGAACCAGACGACCGCGATGGACGACAGGTTCACCACCGTCATGACGATCGGGAACATCAGGGCCAGCATCCGGCCGGTGGCCAGCGACGTCTCCGTGAGCTCGGTGTTGGCGCCCTTGAAGCGGTCCTTCTCGTAGCCGTCGCGCACGAACGCGCGGATCACGCGGTTGCCGGTGATCTGCTCGCGCAGCACCCGGTTCACGGTGTCCAGGCGCACCTGCATGGTGCGGAACAGCGGGCGCAGCCTGCGCACGATGAGCGTCACGCAGATGCCGAGCGTCGGCACCACGGCGACGAGCACCGCGGACAGCGGCACGTCCAGGCCGAGGGCCAGGATGATGCCGCCCACACACATGATCGGCGCCGACACCAGCAGGGTGAACGTCATCAGCGCGAGCATCTGCACCTGCTGGACGTCGTTGGTGGTGCGGGTGATCAGCGACGGCGCGCCGAAGTGGCCCACCTCACGTGCGGAGAACGACTGCACGCGGTCGAAGACGGCGCCCCGGATGTCCCGGCCCACCGCGGACGCCGTACGGGCTCCGTAGTAGACGGCCCCGATGTTGCAGACGACCTGGGTCAGCGAGATGCCGATCATCAGGGCGCCGAAGGTCAGGATGTAACCCGTGTCACCCTTCACGACACCGTTGTCGATGATGTGCGCGTTGAGGGTGGGCAGGTAGAGGGTGGCGCAGGTCTGCAGGAACTGCAGCAGCACCAGCAGGGCGATGGGTTTCTTGTACGGACTGAGGTGGGTCCGCAGGAGTCGTATGAGCACGCGGGGTCTCTCGGAATCGTGGACGGCGGGGGTGACCGACGGGCTGTGCATGGTGCACGCACCACCCCCTATCGTCTGACACTCCCCCCGCGTTACCTCAACCGATTAACCCAAGTGCGGTCCAAAAATGGACGCCGCCTCCGCCTTCGGTCGTACGCCCTCGGAGGGGTTACGGCCGGAACGCCCCGGGATGCGTCTGTTCGCGCACGGTGACGTACTGCTGCCGTACGGCCTGTCCCACGGCGAGTTCGTCACCGGGCTCCAGCACCTGGGCGACCGGACCCTGCCACAGGGGCGGGGTCCGCGGGTCGAGCGTGCCCCGCGCGACGCCGAGGGCCCAGGCGGCCTGACGGGCGGCGCCGAGCGCCGCGTAGTCCGCGGGCTGCGGTACGACGACCTGCGCGCCGAACAGCGCGGGCGCCACGGCCTGGACGGCGGGCAGCTCGGCGGCCTGGCCGAGCAGGAAGATCCGGCGTACGTCGACACCCCGGCCGCGCAGGACGTCCAGCGCGTCCGCGAGCCCGCACAGCATGCCTTCGAAGGCCGCCCGCGCCAGGTGCTCGGGCTTCATCGACTCCCGGCGCAGACCGGCCAGCGTCCCCGCCGTGTGCGGCAGGTTCGGCGTGCGCTCGCCCTCCAGGTACGGCAGCAGGACGAGCCCGTGCGAGCCCGGCGTCGACTTCATCGCCAGCTCGGACAGTCCCTCCAGGTCGGGCACGCCGAGGAGCTCCGCGGCCCCGCGCAGGGCCCGTACGGCGTTGAGCGTGGTGACGACCGGGAGGTGCATGCCGGTCGCGTCCGCCAGGGAGGTGATCATGCCGGTGGAGTCCGCCAGCGCCTCGACGTGGACGGCCATCACGGAGCCCGAGGCGCCCAGCGACACCACCGCATCGCCGAGCCCGATGCCGAGCCCGAACGCCGCCGCCATGGTCTCGCCGGTCCCGGCGGATATCAGCAGGCCCTCGGGCGTGGTCCCCGCGGCCTCCGAGGGGCCGAGCACGTCCGGCAGCCCGGCCTGGTGGCCGAGAGCCAGTTCGACGAGGTCCTGCCGGTACGCGCCGGTCGCCGCCGACCAGTACCCGGTCGCCGAGGCGCCGCCCCGGTCCGTGGTCCTGCGCACGGGCCGTCCGAGAAGCTGCCACACCAGCCAGTCGTGGGCCTGGAGCAGCATGCTGGTGCGCCGGGCGGCGTCGGGTTCGGTCTTGCTCAGCCAGCGCAGCTTGGTCACCGGCTGCGCGGCCTGCGGGACACTGCCCACCGCCTGCGCCCACGCCTCGCGACCGCCGAGCGCGTCGATCAGATCGGCCGCCGAGACCTGCGCCCGCTTGTCGCCGCCGACCATCGCGGGGCGCACGGTGTTGCCCTGCGGGTCCAGCGGGACGAGCCCGTTCTGCTGGGCGGACACGCCGATGGCCTGAACGCCTTCGAGCAGCCCGCCCCCCGCGGCCTCGCCCAGGGACAGCAGCCAGGCCTGGGGGTCCACGTCGGAAGGACGGCCGCCACCCTCGCCGCTGTCGACCGGATGTGGCGCATACCCCTGCCTCAGCACGGCACCCGTGTCTGTGTCGCAGACGACGATGCGAGTGAAATCGGGCGCACTGTCCAGCCCGGCGACTATCCCCATGGCGGGAATTCTGCCGTACGGCGGGAGCCGGTGCCGCCGGGCCGTCCCAAGGGCGGGCGGCACCGGCCTCCCTGGGGTCTGTCGTCCGGATCAGGCGGGGCCGGGGCGCGGTGCCTTGCCGGCTGCCCCGCGTCCCGCCCCATGATCCGAACGACACGCCCTAGGTGTTGCTGGTGCCCCAGTCGTCCTCGCCGGAGCCGGCCGCGTTCCGCTCGCGCAGGGAACGCACCCGGTTCGTGACCGAGTCGGGGACGCGGTCGCCCACCTTCTCGCTCACGGTGTGCAGCGCCTTGCCCGCGAGCTCGCGGCTCTGGTGGGCCGCGGTCTCGGCGGTGTTGCGCACCGCGGGGTTCTGCGCGACCTGGCGCATGGATTTCTTCAGCTGTTCGTAGCGCTCGTGCCCGGCCCGCGTGCCGAGCACGTAACCCAGGGCCAGTCCGGCGACGAACGTGAGCCGGTAGCGCATGACGGCCACCCTTCCCTTGCGTCGGCATCGGTGTGGAGGGAACCGATTGGCGGAGCACCCCCCTGCTTGCGCTAATGTATGTGTCGCAGCAAGCGCACGCCCCCTGGCGAATACCCAGGTGGGTGCGTTCGATGCAAAGATCAATCCCCTGTAGCTCAATTGGCAGAGCAGCCGGCTGTTAACCGGCAGGTTACTGGTTCGAGTCCAGTCGGGGGAGCTCGATCTCCTGTAGCTCAATTGGCAGAGCAGCCGGCTGTTAACCGGCAGGTTACTGGTTCGAGTCCAGTCGGGAGAGCAACGAAAGAGGGCCCTTCGGGGTCCTTTTTCATGTCCGCGGGAACCGCCCAGGGCATGCCGAAGGCCGGCTGGTCGCGCGAAGCCGACCAGCTGGAGCAGGAGATCGTATGAGCGGCTATGCTGCGGCAGACGGCGCGCACAAATGTGCGCGGCGCGCCGTAACGGGGCGGTAGCTCAGCCGGTTAGAGCAGCGGACTCATAATCCGTCGGCCGTGGGTTCGAGTCCCACCCGCCCCACCACGCAGGCATCCGATCGGCGAATCGCCGGTAGTGAGAACGGCCTCGACCCGCACGGACAGCTCGTTCCGCAGTCGGGAGCACGGCCGCCGCAGGCGGCCCCTGTGGGCGGTGACGCGGTCGTCGGGGACAGCACCCGGGCCAGGCTGACAGAGGATCACCCCAACGGCTTGTCCTGCCCTCGCCCGCCGTCCGGACGGCGACCTTCCGTGTCCGCCCCGCCAAGGGCCTCACCTCACCCGAGGGCCTGGGACTCCAGGGGTGAGCCGACCCGCGCGAGAGTGCCCCTCGCCGGCCGTCCGAGACGTACGGAGCCCGTCCGCCGCCCTCACCGGCCATCGCAGGTCGGTGAACGCGGTGGCGTTCAGCCCGGACGGGCGGCTGCCGGCCGGCGGCGGCGCGCCGCCAGGACGGTGATGTTGTGGGACACGTGTTGACGCGCTTTTCGGCGCGGCGACGGACCTGTCGAATGACGATCTGTCACATACGGTCGTTCGCGGGGCCGTTGACGATCCCATTCCGGCACCCAAAGGGCGCCCACAGTTTCCGCGGTGTAGCTTCTACCCGTCAGTAGAGGCTTGAGCAAGGGTGGATGCGTGGCTGCCCCTTCGCAAACCGAAAAGTTCGCCGCCTGCCTTCGGATGCTGAAGGACCGCAGTGGCCGGGGCTACGACCGCCTCGGGAAGGAAGCGGGCGTCAGCGGCTCCAGTCTGCATCGCTACTGCTCCGGCCTCGGCGTCCCGACGGACTACCGGGTCGTGCACTCCTTCGGCAAGGTGTGCGGAGCCAGCCCGGAGGAACTCCGCGAACTCCACCGGCTGTGGGCGCTGGCGGACACCGACCGGAACGCACCGGCCGTGAGCGCCGTGACCACCGAGGGCGGCCCCGAACCGGAGCCGACGCCGGACGGTCCTGTCGTGACCGCGCGGACGACCTCCGGTTCCGACGCCGCCGCCCCGCCGGAGACCGCCCCCGCCGGGACCGGGAAGCCGCCACGGTCCCGGGTGCCCGAGAAACTGTCCTCCCGCTTCGCGGTACTGGCCGGCGCGGTCGTGGTCGTGATGGGTCTGGTGGCCGGTTTCGTATGGATGCCGGCCGACGCCCCGCCGTCGGCCGAGGACGGCCTGCTGTACTCCTCCGCGTGCAAGTCGGTGAGCATGGGGCAGCACGACGAGTGCGTGCGCGAGGTCCAGACCCTGCTGGTGCGGGCCAAGGGCAGGCTCGCCGTCGACGGTGACTTCGGGCCCGAGACCCTGCTCAGGCTCACCGCGTTCCAGGTGCTGGCGGGCATGCCGGCCAGCAGCGTCGTCGACGAGGAGACGAAGAAGGCGCTCTACGCGCAGAAGGTGAGCATGGCGACCTGGTCGCGGGACAAAGTGGCGAAGCGGATCCGGGAGGTGTTCGCCGAGGACCCCGGCACCGCCGTGGCCATCGCCCGCTGCGCCTCGTTCCTCGACCCGCTGTGGGTGCTGCCCAACACCAACGGCAGCCGCAACTGGGGCGTGTTCCAGATCTCCGACGTCCGCCTGCGGGAGCTCGGCGGCACCCCGCTGCGGGCGTTCGACCCGGAGTGGAACATCCGGGCGGCCCACCGGCTGTGGAGCGCCCGGCACGACTTCCACGACTGGCCCTCCTGCGAGGCGGCGCTGAAGGACTCCAAGAACTCCAAGAACTCCAAGAACTCCAAGGACTCCAAGGACACAGTGAAGAGCTGAAGCCGGAAGGCCGCTCCGGAGAGGTGGAACACGGAGGTACCGGGTACTGCCCCGCGATACCCGGGACCTCCGCGTTCCGGATCGCCGGGAGCGTCAGACCGTGCCGCTCTCCCACCACCAGTCGCGGCCGAGGTCGGCCCGGCTGTCGACGTGCTGGTGGTCGACGGTGTACCGCTCCAGGCCGGAGAACCCGCAGGTCTCCGCCTTCTGGTAGACGGTCTTGGTGGCCACGCCGGGCACGTCGAGGTCGGCCGCGGTGCCGTACAGGTGCATGCTGTCGCTGGCCCCGCCGATGTCGGCGTTGTGCTCGATGCTGCGGAAGCCGGAGTTGACCGTGATCGGCTTGTCGCCGAGCTTCTTGCGCAGCGCCTCCAGCTTGTACATGCAGCGCCGGGCGTTCTCCTTCACCTGCGCCGCGCTCACCTTGCCGCCGTTGAAGGTGCCGCTCGCCTGGTCGTAGAACTCGCTCCAGTTGAAGTGGGCCGTGGAGCCGTCCGACTGCTCCAGCGCGTTGAGTTTGGCGTGGGTGTTGGGACCGGCGATCCCGTCGTCTTCGAGACCGTACGCCGCCTGGAACCGCTTGACGGCCGCGGCCGTGCCGGGACCGAAGTCGCCGTCCAGGCCGACCCGGGTCTGGCTCGCGCTGTTGGCAGCCCAGCCCGAGACCCGGATCTGCAGCTCCAGCACGTCGGCGCCGTTGTCACCCTGCTTCATGGTGCGCGACCACGAGTAGGCCTGCGCGGTACCGGAGAGCAGCAGCGGGCCGAACGCCAGGCCGGCGCCGACAGCCAGCGTGCCGCGCAGCATGCTGCGGCGGTCGAGGGAGCGGCTGCCGACGGAGCGGCCGGCGGCGGAGCGGAAGAGGAAACTCATCGTCGTCCTTTCGGAACGGTGGTGCGAGAAGGAGCGGAAAGAGGTCAGTAGGCGAGCTGGAAATCCACGTTCTGCGCGTCGGTGTCATAGGGGCCGACGCGCAGGACGAAGCGGGTGCCGTCCTTGACGTCGGTGGCGACGGTCGCCCACGGGGTGCCGTGGAGGGAGTACGTGTTGTCGTGGTTGCACTTGTCGGTGTGGTCGATGAACACCACACAGGCGTACAGGAACCCCCCGTCGTCCGTGGTGAGCCGCATGTTGATGTCACCGCACCGCGAGGACGCGGTGTAGGGGCCGTACTCCTTGGGTCCCACCTGGTAGCGGTAGTTCAGGTTCTTCGCGCCGCCGTAGCAGCTGGTCGCCGCGGCCGAGGACTGTGCGGAGGCGGGCGCGGCACCCGCGCCCAGCAGTGCGGCCACGGTGACGAGAGCCGAGGCGAGGGCCCTGGTCTTGATCATGGTGGTCTCCGTTCGGTGAGGTGGGTGAGGGGGTCAGAAGGCGATCTGGATGGTGGCGGAACTGCCTTCCAGGTCCACGCCGTTGGGCACGGTGAACTTGGTCCCGTCCAGGACGTCGGTGGCGATGGTCGTCCAGCTCCAGCCGACTTTGGTCCAGCGGTTGCAGACGCCGGTCTTCTCGAACTGCACACAGGCCCAGACGAAGTCCGCGTCGCCGCCGATGACGCGCATGTTGATGTCGGTGCAGCGGCTCGTGGTCCGGTACGGGCCGAAGTCCCGCACCTCCCCGTAGTGCACCGTGACCGCCCCGCCGTAACAGCTCGTGGCGGCGGCGCCGGCCGTGGCGGCCGAGGCGGGCGCCGGAACGGTGAAGCCCAGGGCGACGAGCAGCGCGACGAGGGACGCGCGGGCGAACCGGCCGGTCATGCGGGTCCTCCTCGATACGTCGATACGTCCGGGATCACCGGTTGGCCAGCCGGTCCAGATCGGCCTGGGTGCCGTTGAACACGTCCCCGGTCGCCGGCGCCCGGACGCCCGGGAAGATCGCGGCGTCGGTGTACTGCCACATCGCCCAGGTCGTCGAGCCGTTCGGCACCGGCGGCTGGGTGATCGACTGGCGGTAGTCCGCGAGTTGCAGCGGATACCGGGCGAAGGCGGTGGTCGACCCCATGCAGTCGTCCAGGAAGGACTTCTGGGTGTAGATCATCGGGACCCGGCCGAAGGCGCTCTCCACCCGGTCGAGCCAGGCCTTGGCGTCGGCCACCGTGCCGTAGGTGGGACAGCGCCCGCTGCCGTCGTCCATGCGCTCCAGGTCGAAGATCGGCGGCAGGTCGCCCGCCCGCTTCCCCGTGTAGCCGGTCGCCCGCACCGCGGCGATGAACCGGTCGGCCTGCGCGGCACCCGTGTCGGCCGCCGTGCCCGTGTAGAAGTGGTACGGCGCCACGGCCAGCCCCGCCGCCCTGGCCCCTTCGAGGTCGGTGGCGAGGTATTCGTCGGTGACGTTCATGCCCCGGGTGGCCTTGACCGTCGCGAACTCGGCACCCGAGGCCCGTACGGCCTTCCAGTCGATCGGCGCCCCGCCGGGGTGCTGGTACTTGGCCGTGTCCAGACCGTCGATCGGGTGACCGGCGGGGTGGGGCGGCGTGCAGTACGCGTCACGGCTGGACCAGTCCACCAGCTTGGCCCAGGTGTTCGGGCCCACGGTGCCGTCGGCGCTGAGGTTGGCGCAGTGCTGGAGCTCGATGACCCGGTCCTCGGTGCCGCCCCCGAAGTCGCCGTCGATGGTCAGCGGCGGATAGTGGAACGGCTCCATGGCGAGGTTCAGCCGGCACTGGACCTCCTTGACCTCATCGCTCTTCGTGCCCTTCTTGAGGGTCGGGCGCGCGTCGGTGTGGCCGCACACGGTCGCCTGCGCCGTGCCCGCCGTGCCCTGGGTCGCGCAGGTGTGCGGCTGGGCGGCCCAGGAGTTCAGCGCCGCCCAGGTCTGCGGGCCGAGCACGCCGTCCGCGCTCAGCCCGGCGCACCGCTGGAACTCCTTGACCCGCGTCTCCGTCCCCGGTCCGAACGAGCCGTCCGCCGCGATCGGCGTGTACCGGCTCGGCTTCGTGGCCAGGTCGAGTTCGCACTGCGCCTCGACCGTCGCGTCCCCCGTGGATCCCTGCTTCAGCGTGGGCTGCTCGCTCGTGTGCCCGCAGACCGCGACCGCGGCGGCCGGTGCCGCCTGCACCGCAGCGGGTCCGCACAGGGGCAGGACCGCTGCCACGGCGAGGGTCAGGCCCCGCAGTAGCGTCCTTGTTCCCATCTGGTGTTCCCCCTCTGATGATCAGAGCCGGGAATCCCCGGCCGCCGCCATGCTGGCAGCGCCGGTTCCCGCGGGGGATCCTCTTGATCGGGATCGGGACGTCGGGACAGTCCCACGCATGTGACCTGGGGGAACGCATCACCTCTGGGACGGGCGTGGGACACGGGCGGCGACGGAACCCGGTCCGGGCGCGGGCATGCGGATCGGCGCCGTCCGGCGGCCCCACCGGGGAGAGGGGGAATCGTGGTCCTCGGGGACCGCCGGACGGCGTCTTCGCGCGCTGTCGGCCTGTCGGTGTCTCGGTCCGCGGGGCGGACGGTCAGGTGTTCGCGGACCGCTTTTCGGCGAGGAACTCCACCAGCTCCCCGGGCACGAGGTGCCCGGCTTCCGGCTCCTCGTGCTGGACGGGATGAATGCCGTGGTCCGTGAGGCCCCGCACGAACCGCTCGGGCAGTCTGTCGCCCTCGGCCAGGTGGAGATCGAGGAGGGCCTTTTGCGCAGCGGGATCCAGTGCTTCCCACCACTGCGTGACGCGCGCGCTGTGTCTGCTGTTCATGCGCCCAGGTGAACACGGACAAACGGCCGTGAACAACCGAAAACGCCGGTCGCGCCGGACAGGTCGGGATGGGGCGTGCCGATCTGGTGGATGACAGAACATCCTGCTCGGAGGGTAGGAGGGGCGCATCCGTGGGCACCATGCGTCTATGCGCGTCGACGAGGACGCCGGTCTCATCAGTCATGAGGAGGGGTCATGAACCGTCAGATCCGGATTCGCGTCAACCGGCGGCCCGCCGCTCCGCGCGAGACGCCGATCGACCGCAGGACCCCGTCGGGACGTCTCCTGCCGTACTGATCCACGCGCCCTGACCCGTCCGCACCGACTCACCTGTACGTGCGGAAGCCATGGCCCGCCGGGCGGATGCCTGGCGGGCCGTGGCATGTCCGGGGTGTGGTCCGGGTCGTCGGTTCCGGGCCGCGCGGCGGCGTACGACGAGGACCGCGCCCGCGCCGGCGGGCCCTAACGGCCCAGTGCCGCACCGCCGTTGATGTGCAGCAGCTGACCCGTCAGGTACGCCGCCTCCGGGGACGCGACGTACCGGATCGCGGCCGCGATCTGCGCGGGACGGCCGGGCTGTCCGGTGAGGGACTGGGCCACGCGGGCGGCGGTGAACTCCGGGGTGGCGCGGTCCCCGAAGAACTCGGTGTCGCCGACGAAGCCGGGAGCCACCGCGTTCACGGTGATGCCCTCGGAGCCCACGCGCTGGGCGAGATCGTAGGTGTACGTGTTGATCCAGCCCTTCGAGCCGCCGTACGAGCCGGGGCCGCGCAGCGAGGCGATCGAGGAGAGCTGCACGACGCGGCCCCCGGGGCGGCGCATGTGGGGGAGCAGTGCCTCGGTGAGCAGGACGGCGGTCAGCACGTTGGCGTCGAAGTTGCGCCGGTAGCTGTCGGCGACGGAGGCGAGGCTGCCGTCGTGCGTCACGGCGACGTTGCCGCCCGCGTTGGCGACCAGGACGTCCACCGGAGTGCCGTCCGCGACGATGGAGTCCCGGGCCGCGCCGACCTGCTCGGGGTCCGCCAGATCCACCGCGTGCCAGGACGCGGCCGCGGGCCCGAACCGCTCGTTCAGCGCGTCGGCGGCCTTGCGCAGAACGTTCTCGCGGCGGCCCAGGAGCACCACCCGGTCCCCGTCCGCGGCGAACACCTCCGCCGTCGCCAGCCCGATCCCCGTACCCCCGCCGGAGACCACCACATGCCGTCCACCCATGTCCGCCCACCCCGTCCCGGTATTCCTGGATGTGAACCTCAGTCATGTACAGATATCGATCGGGAGGCTACGGAGGGTCTGAAGCGACGTCAAGTGGCCCGGCTGTTCGCTCGGTTGACCTGCGGAGGACCGCTACACCGGTGACTGCCAGACGACGTTCGTGCCGGGGGCGCCCATGTCGTCTCCGCCGCCCGGCGCGCTCTCGGCCGAGGTGTCCGAAGCCTCGGAGGCGCCGTTCGGGGCGCCGTCGTCGTGGACCGTCAGGCGGACGCCGGGACGGCCGTCCGGCAGGGTCACCGTCACGTCGACGACGACCTCGATCCGCGACACCCCGGGGCGTCGCGAGGCGGCGGCCAGGGCGCGCCGCAGTGCGGCGAGGAGCCGGCCGGCCACCGGCTCGGTGATCCGGTTCTCCACCGGGCCCGCGAACCGGGTGGACGGCTGGACCCCGAGGACCGCCGCCGCGCCGGCCGTCTCGCGCAGGACCCTGCCGCGCAAGGTGGTGGGGGCGTCGGCGGGCGGCTGCTGCAGCGCGAAGATCGCGGTGCGTACCTCCTGGACCGTGGCCTCGAGTTCGTCGACCGCACGGCCGAGGGTCGCGGACACCTCCTCGGCCTCGCCGTCACCGCCGTCCCCGTGCGCGGCGTTCCTGCGCTGGGTCGACTCCAGCATCATGCCGGTCGCGAAGAGGCGCTGCACGACCAGATCGTGCAGGTCACGGGCGATGCGGTCGCGGTCCTGGTACACCGCGAGGAGTTCACGGCTGTGCCGGGCGTCGGCCAGGACCAGGGCGAGCGCGGCCTGTGAGGCGAACTGGGTGGCCAGCAGGCGTTCGACCTCCGTGTACGGGCGGTCGCCCCGCCCGCGCGGCAGGGCCAGCGTGCCGATGAGCCGGCCCTCGGTCTGCAGGGGCAGCATCATGCTCGGCCCGAACCGGGACCGTACAGGGGTCGTCATCCGCGGGTCGGTCGCCGAGTCCTCGATGAACACCGGCTCCCCGCCGAGGAGTTGTTCGAGCACGGGGCTGCCGGGCGCGATGGTCGTACCCACGATGCCGGCGGGGTCCCCGGGGGTGGAGGCGACCACGATCTCCATGCCGCCCTCGTCCGTGGGCTTGAGGATGATCCCCGCCGAGGCTCCCGCGAGAATCCGGGCGCGTTCGGCGACCGTCGTCAGCGCGTCGGCTCCGGTCCCGCCGCTGAGCAGGGTGGTGGTGACGGCGGCGGCACCCTCGATCCAGCGCTCCCGCTGCCGGGCCGTCTCGTACAGCCGGGCGTTGGCGATCGCGATGCCGGCCTGCGTGGCGAGCAGGCGCACCAGCTGTTCGTCCTCAAGGGTCACCGGCCCGGTGGACTTGTCCGCCAGGTAGAGGTTGCCGAACACCTCGTCGTCGACCCGGATGGGAACGTCCAGGCAGATGTCGGGCTCGGGGGAGTCGGGGTGTCCGGGGGAGTCGAGGTGCTCGGGGGAGCCGGGGTGCCCGGGAGTGCCGGGGCGCCCGGAAGCGACAGGGTGTCCGGGAGTGCCGGGAGACCCGGAAGAGCCTTGCGCCTCCGGCTCCTCGGGTGCCGTCGGCTCCGCAGGTGCTTTCGGCTCCGCGGACCGAGGACCCGTCTCCGGGATGTGCGGTCCCGCCGTGCGGATCCGTACCAGCCCGTCCCGTCCCGGGTCCCGCATCCCCAGCGCCGCGTACCGGGCCCCGGTCAGCTCGGCGGCGGCGTCCACGATCCGCTGGAGGGTCGCGCGCAGTTCGAGCTCGGTGCCGACGCTGAGGACCGCTTCCAGAAGGGGTGTGAGACCGGGCGCGGGGTCGGTCATGCGAGGCCCTCGGACGCCGGTCCGTCAGTTCGCCAGCGGGTTCAGGACCATCGGCTCGATCTTGCCCTCCAGCATGTAGCCGAGCCCCTGGACGGCACAGACGTCGGGCCGCTCGGCGATGTGGACGGGTACACCGGTCGCCTGCCGGAGCATCTGGTCGAGCCCGGGGAGCAGCGCGCTGCCGCCGACCATCATGATCCCGCGGTCGGCGACATCGGCCACCAGATCGGGCGGGCAGGACCGCAGCACCTTGCCGACACCGTCCAGCACGGCGGTCAGCGGTGTCTCGATCGCCAGGCGTACGGCGGCGGTGTCGACCTTCACGGAACGCGCCAGCCCGGTCGCCACGTCCCGCCCGTGGATCTCGGTCAGGGCCGGTCCGTGCGGGGTCAGCCCGTTCCCGGAGAGGGCGAGCTGAAGGGGCCGTACGGCCTGACTCGGCAGCATCAGCTCGTGCTCGTGGCGCAGGTGCTGGACGATCGCGTGGTCCACGGCCTCACCGCCCACCGGGATGCGTTCGGCGGTGACGATCGAACCCAGCGACAGCACGGCGAGCTGGGTCGCGGCGGCCCCGCAGACCATGATCATGGTGGCTTCGGGCCGCTCGACGGGCAGCCCGCAGCCGACCGCCGCGGCGATCAGCGTGTCGACGAGCTCGACCCGCCGCGCCCCCAGCCCGACCAGCGTCTCGATCGTGGCGCGCTGCGCCAGCGGGTCCGCGTCGTGCGGCGTGCAGGCCGCGGCCCGAAGCCGGGGCTTGCGGCGCAGGGTGCGCCGGACCTTGTCGCCGAGCAGATTGCGCAGCATCCGCTGGGCCATGTCGATGTCGACGACGGTGCCGCCGGACACCGGGCGCACCACCCGGATGTAGTCGGGCGTACGGCCCGTCATCCGCTCCGCGAACTCCCCGACCGCGATCAGCGCGCCCGTCTTCGTGTTGATCGCCGCGACGCTCGGCTGATCGACGACCAGACCCGCTCCCCGCACCCAGACACGGGTCCGCGACGCGCCCAGGTCGACGGCGAAGTGACAGCGGCGCAGCTGCTCCAGACTGGCGGTCATGGCAGGTCCTCCCGAGAGCGCAGACCGTGGGGCTCCGCCGGGCGGCGGTCCTCTCTCGCATCCTGCGCGCGCGGGGAGCGACGCGCCCCTTTTGAACGGCCGGGCGAGGTGCCGCCGGACGGGTGGTCCGACTCGATCCCCGGCCCCGGACCCGGCCTGATTCCCGGAATCGCCCCACTCGGTCCCTGAACCCGGTCCGGCCACTTGGAGCTGTCCCGGTTTCTGCGGCTCCTACCGGCATGTCCTGGCGGGAAGCCGCCAGGGCGCCTTCCCGCCAGGCTTCGTCGGCGCCTTGGCGGCACGAGCCCCCCGACACTCTTCGCAAGTACCGGGCGCCACCCCCTGCCCGGCGCGCGCACGGCCGACGAAGAGAGGCCATGAATGACCAGAGGACCACTGATACGTCCGGCGGCGCTGCTGTCGGCCGGTCTCGTGCTCGCCCTGCTGCCCACGGGGCGGGCCGGCGCCCTCGCCGCCGGGGACGCCGCGGACCCCGGGACCACCGGCACCCCGGCGAAGGCGGGAGCCGCCGGTGCCGCGCACACCGTCACCCTCGTGACCGGCGACAAGGTGACCGTCACCGACGTCGGCGGCGGAAAGAAGACCGTCTCCGTCGTACGCCCCCGCGGGGCCACCGGGGCCGTGCGCACCCAGGTCGCCGACGGCACCGTCACCGTCGTACCGGACGAGGCGCTGCCGTATCTGGAGGCCGGAACCCTCGACCGGCGGCTGTTCGACGTGAGCGAGCTGATACGGCAGGGGCTCACCGACCGGCAGACGGGCGAGCTGCCGCTGATCGTGACGTACGACCCGAAGGCGCGGACCACGGTCCCGGGCGGGGCCGAGCGGACGCGCTCGCTGCCGAGCATCCGCGGCGCGGCCGTCGACGCGGACAAGGGCCGGACCTTCTGGAAGGCGATGACCCGTCAGGCGGGGATCGGCAAGGTCTGGCTCGACGGGCGGGTCAAGGCCGACATGGCCGGGAGCAACGCGCAGATCGGCACGCCGAAGGCCTGGGAGGCCGGGCTCACCGGCAAGGGCGTGACCGTCGCCGTCCTCGACACCGGCGTCGACACGGGCCACCCCGACCTGGCCGGCCGGGTCGCGCGGACCAAGAGCTTCATCGACGGGCAGGAGGTCGCCGACCGCAACGGGCACGGCACGCACGTCACCTCCACCGTGGGAGGCACCGGCGCCGCCTCCGACGGCCGGGAGAAGGGCGTCGCGCCCGAGGCCACGCTCGCCGTCGGCAAGGTGCTCAGCGACCAGGGTTCGGGCAGCGAGTCGCAGATCATCGCCGGCATGGAGTGGGCCGCGCGCGACGTGCACGCCAAGGTGATCTCGATGAGCCTCGGCTCGACCGAGCCCAGCGACGGCACCGACCCCATGGCCGCCGCCGTCGACACCCTCTCGAAGGAGACCGGCGCCCTCTTCGTCATCGCGGCCGGGAACACCGGCGCGCCCTCCTCCATCGGCTCGCCCGGCGCCGCCGACTCCGCCCTGACCGTCGGAGCGGTGGACTCCGCCGACGAGGCCGCGTACTTCACCAGCGCCGGACCCCGCTACGGCGACAACGCGCTCAAGCCCGACCTCTCCGCACCCGGCGTCGGCATCCTCGCCGCCCGCTCCCAGCTCGTGAGCGGCAGCGGCTACTACACCTCCATGAGCGGTACGTCGATGGCGACACCGCACGTCGCCGGTGTGGCCGCGCTGCTCGCCCAGGAACACCCCGACTGGACCGGCGCCCGGCTCAAGGACGCGCTGATGTCGACGTCGAAGCAACTCGACGCCTCCGCCTACCAGTTGGGCGCGGGCCGGGTGAGCGTCCCGGACGCCGTCGACGCGAAGGTCACCGCCACCGGCAGCGCCGACCTCGGCTTCTACGGCTGGCCCTACGAGGACGACAAGCCCGTCACCAGAACGGTCACCTACACCAACTCCTCCGACGCGGCGGTGGAGTTGACGCTCGCCGCGGAGGGGGCCGGCGAGGGTGTCGCCACCCTCGCCGACACCACGCTCACGGTGCCCGCGCACGGCACCGCGTCCACCTCGGTCACCGGCGACGGCTCGAAGGCGCCGGTGGGCGAGACCTCGGGGCGGATCGTGGCGTCGGTGGACGGCACGCCCGTCGCGCACACCGCGTTCGGGCTGGTCAAGGAGGAGGAGCGGTACACGCTCACCGTCCACGTGAAGGACCGGGACGGCGCCCCGACCGCGGCCTACCTCGCCGTGCAGCAGCTGGCGCAGGACGTCGACGCGTACTCCGCCTCCGTCGGAGACTCCGGCACCCTGGAACTGCGGCTGAGGCCCGGCACGTACAGCCTCACGTCCTTCCTCGACGTGCGCGGCGGCCGCGGCGCCGACTCCCTCGGCATCGGCTTCCTCGCCGCACCCCAGATCGCTCTCGACCGGGACCGCGAAGTCACCCTGGACGGGCGGACGTTGCGGGAGATCGGCGCGAAGGTCGACCGGCGCACCGAGACCCGGCAGCTGCTCATGGAGTACGACCGCGACGGCGGCGGCTCCGATCTGTTCGGCGCGGTCCAGGTACCCGTCAAGTACGACAGCATCTTCGCCGCGCCGACCCCGAAGGTCACCGAGGGCACCTTCGACTACCGGACCGTGTGGCGGCTCGGGAAACCGCTCCTCGAGGTCGCGGGCGTCAAAGCGGCGCTCGCCCAGCCGGGCGGCACCCTGATCGAGGGCCGCAGCAGGCTGCCGCTGGCCGACGTCGGGGACGGGCCGTTCACCGGGGTGAGCGGCAAGGCCGTCCTCGCCCGGCTCACCGACGGCGTCGACCCGGCCGCGCTCGCCCAGGCGGCCCAGGACGCGGGCGCCAAGGCCCTGTTCGTCACCGACGACAAGGCGGGACGCCTCAACGCCTGGTTCGGCACGGACGACAACGAGAACCGGCCGCTGCAGATCGCCACCGTCGACGCGGCGGACGCGGCACGGCTGCGCGCGATGCGGACCGTCGGCATGACCGGTACGCGCAACACGCCCTACATGTACGACCTTTCGCACGGCTACAAGAACGGTATCCCGGACCGGAGCCTCACCTACGAGCCCGGCCGCGGTGAACTGGCCGTGCTGGACGCCAGGTTCCATGCCGTGAAGCCCGTCTCGGGCAGCGAGTTCCGCTACTCGATCGCCGAGCCCTTCCCCATCGGCCTCGGTTTCCAGGAGCGGATCGACTACCCGGCCGAGCGGACCGACTACGTCTCCACCGGCCCCGGACAGACCTGGACGGAGTCCACGTACGTCGGGGACGGCGCGCTGGAGGAGCGCAGCGGCCTGGTCCCCTACCGGGGCGGCAGTCACGGGACCCTGAACTGGTTCAAGCCCGTCCTGCACCCCTGGCTCGGCACCGGACTGGGCTGGGGCCAGCAGCGCGCGGGCAACGACATCCGGTTCAACACGCCCGGCTGGGGCGACTCAGGGCCCGACCACACCGGCTTCGGCGACGTGTGGAGCGACGGCACCGGGATGACGCAGTTCACCGAGGTCTATCAGGACGGTGTCCTGGTCGACCGGGGGAAGAGCTCCGCCGGATACGTCTGGGACGCGCCCGCCGACGAGCACACCTACAAGGTCGTCACGGACACGACCCTCGACCCGGAGCGCTGGAAGCTGTCCACGAAGGGCCACACCGAGTGGACCGTCCGGTCGGCGGCCACCCCCGAGGACCACTACACGTTCCTCCCGCTCATCAACCTCGGCTACGACATCGACACGGACCTCGCGGGCGACGTGCGCGGCGGCCGGGTCCCGGTGAGCGTCTACGCCGAGTACGTGAAGGGCGCGTCGGACACCGGCACCCTCGGCGGCGGAAAGCTGGAGGTCTCCTACGACGACGGGACGACCTGGAGGACGGTCCCGCTCACCGGCGGCGGCAAGGCCCGCTGGCAGGGCACGCTGAACGTTCCGCGCGGCGCCGGGTTCGTGTCGCTGCGGGCCTCCGCCCGCGACGACCGGGGCGGAACGGTCGGCCAGGAGACCATCCGGGCGGTGGGCGTCCGGTGACCGGCCGCCGGGCGGCGGGCTCCCCGGGGGAGAGCCCGCCGCCCGGCCCACGTCCCCGCGAACGCCCGATCAGGACGGCCACCCTGGTGGTGGCCCACCGAGCGGACGGCCGTCGGTCCCTCTTGGGAGGGAGGGACCGACGGCCGTCGTCCGTTCACCCTCCGGTGCTGTGCGGCGAGATGCCCCGGATCACTCCCAGGTCCAGCAGGTCCTGCGGCCGGAGCCGCAGTTGAGCCGCCGTGGCCCGGACCTCGTCGGCCGGCCGCTTGAGGATGGCGGCCGCCGACTCCGGCGCGATGACGGAGAAGTAACTGTCCGGCGTGGCCCAGGTGTTGCCCGGAGCCGCCAGGGCCAGCGCGCCGCCCGAACCGCCCTCGCCGATCACCAGCGTGGTGACGGGAGTCCGGGCCGTGGCGACCGCCGCGAACAGGTCCGCGATCGCCGCGCCGGCCCCCTGCCGCTCGGCGAGCGCGTCGTTCGCGGCGCCCGGGGTGTCCACCAGCGTCAGGACCGGGATGCCGAGCCGTCCGGCCATCCGGACCAGCCGGGCTGCCGTGCGGTATCCGGCGGGACGGGTCGGGGTCCCGCGCTGTGCGGCGTACGCGACGGTCCGCCCGTCGTGCGCGCGGCCGAAGCCGCACAGCACGCCGTCGTCGGTGCCGCCGCAGCGGTCCCCGCCGATCGCGGCCCGGCGGGTGAAGTATGCGTCCAAGTAGGCTTCGGCGCGCGGCCGTTCGGCGGCCCGGGCGCGCCGCACCGCGTCCCAGCCGGTCGCGGGCAGATCGGTCGCCCCGCCCAGCGCGGCCGGGACGGGCGCCGCCCCGCCGGCGGGCCGGGTGAGCAGGTCCAGCCACAGGGCGAGCGCCTCCCGCAGCCCGTCCTTCGGTACGAGGGCGTCGACCGAGCCCGCCGCGACCTGCGCCTCGGCCGTGTACGCGGCCGGGTCCGCGTCGGGCGGGCGGACCCGGGAGCCCGCGAAGGCGACCTGGGCGCCCGGCAGGGCCAGGGTCACATCGGCACCCGCGCCGAGCGTGGCCCAGCCGCCGCCCGTCGTCGGGTCCCGCAGGACCGCGATCTGCGCGAGTCCCGCCTCCCTCGTGAGCGCCGACTGCCGTGCCACCCGCTGGAGCTGGGTCAGCGCGAGCATGCCCTCCTGCATCCGGCTGCCGCCCGTGGCGACGAGTGAGACGACCGGCAGCCGGTGCGTACGGGCATGGTCGTAGGCCGCCTCCAGACGGTCCCCGGTGCGTTCTCCGAGGGAACCGCCGAGGAAGCCGAACTCGAAGGCGACGAGGACGGCGGTGACCGGACCGAGCGGAGCCCTGCCGTCGATCGTGGTGCCGAAACTCGCCGTCCCGAAGGTCGCGGTGCCGCAGACGACGGACTCCTCCTCGCCGGTGCGGTCGGCCGCGTGCGCCCGCGCCTCGCCGTACCCCTTCCAGGAGAGCGGGCCGTCGGGCGGGAACCCGCCGTCGGAGGAGGGGAGTTCGGCGAAGCTGTCGGTGACCAGGGCGATGGCCTCACGGGCCGAGATCCGCTCAGTCACGCGGCAGCTCCCGCTTGAGGATCTTGCCCATGTCGTTGCGGGGCAGCTCGTCCAGGAAACGCACGGTGCGAGGCCGCTTGTGCGGGGCCAGCAGACGGGCGACGTGGTCGGCGAGCGCGTCCGCGGACGGCGGCGCGTGAGGGTCGAGCGGGACGATCCAGGCCGCGACGCGCTCACCGAGGTCCGCGTCCGGTTCCCCGGCGACGGCGGCCTCGCGCACCCCCGGGTGTTCGAGGAGCGCGTTCTCGATCTCGCCCGCGCCGATCTTGTAGCCGCCGCTCTTGATCAGGTCGGTGGCCTTGCGGCCGACGATACGGACCGAGCCGTCGGGATCGAGGACCGCCATGTCGCCCGTGCGGAACCAGCCGTCGGCGGTGTACGCGGCGGCGGTGGCGTCGGGCCGGTTCAGGTACTCGGTGAACAGATTCGGCCCGCGCACCTGGATCTCGCCGACGCTCACGCCGTCGTACGCGCCGGTCGGGGTGCCGTCCGCCTCGTACCCGGCGATCGTCGTCCCGTCCTCCTCGACGAGCCGCAGACCGACGCCGGGCAGCGGCACGCCGACCGTGCCGGGGCGGACCTCCCCGTCCGCCCGCACGCTGGTGTTCATCAGGGTCTCCGTCATGCCGTACCGCTCGACGACCCCGCGACCGGTCGCGGCCCTGATCCGCTCGTGGTCGTGCAGGGGCAGCGCCGCGGAGCCCGACACCAGCAGCCGCGCCCGGCCCAGCGCCCCGGCGAGCCCGGGGTCCTCGCCGAGTGCCTCGGCGAGCCGGTGGTACATCGTCGGCACCCCGAACACCATGGTCGCCCCGGCGTCCAGCTCCCGCGCCACGCCCTCGGCGCTGAACCGGCCCAGATGCCGTACGGACCCGCCGCGCCGCAGCGGGCCCAGGATGCCGATGATCAGCCCGTGCACATGGAACAGGGGCAGACCGTGCACCAGCACGTCGTCGCCGGTCCACTGCCAGGCGTCGGCCAGGGCGTCCAGGGTCGCGGCGATCGCCCGGCGCGGGATGACCGCACCCTTGGGTGGACCGGTGGTGCCGGAGGTGTAGACGACCAGGGCGGGGGCGGCGGGGTCGGTGACGGTCCCGGGGGCCGTGGCGGGGGCGGCGGGCTCGGTGGGCGCGGCGGAGCCCGGGGACCCCGCGCCGCCGGGGACCCCGGCCGCCGTCCCCGCTCCCCCCTCCGTGTCCGCCTTCGCGTCGGCTTCCGCATCCGCGTCCACCTCGACGTCGATACGGTCCAGCGTCCCGAGCGGAGCGGGAAGGACGTCCCCGGGGGCCGCGAGCACGAGGGACGGCGCGCTGTCCCGCACGATGTGGCCGAGCTCCGTCTCCCCGGACTTCGGGTTCAGCGGTACGGCCGGCACGCCGGCGAGCAGCGCGGCGACGACGCCGACGGCCGTCTCCAGGGTCGGCGTCGCCCAGACGGCGACCCTCCCGGCACCGTCGAGCCGTACGGCCAGCGCTTGAGCGGAGGCGGCCAGTTCCGCGTACGTCAGGGACCGATCGCCGAAGCGCAGCGCGGACCGGTCCGCGACCGAACCGCCCACCAGGGCCGGGAAGAGGGAGAACACGAGGACTCCTTGCCGAGAGGACTTCACCGGGAGGGACAGGCTCTTCCTACACGATCGGGCTCCGGGATCGGGTGGCCTGCCGCACGATCGCGCCGAGGACGTGGAGGGAGCGCGCAGGCGCCGTAAGGATCGTTCCGAAACCGGGAACGATCGCCGGGGAACCGTGGCGTGGACGGACCCGGACACGTAGTGTCGGCCTCGCGTCACAACTTGACGAGTCAACTGCCGGGAGACCTTTGGTGAGTGAGTCCCCGTCGCTCTTTCCCGGCGTCCTGCCCGACGGCGAGGGGGCGGAGCGATGACGACGAAGCCGTCCGGCTCCGTCGGAAGGTTCGTGGCGGCGCTGCGTCCGCGCGGAGCCCGCTCCGAGATGCGGGCGCTCGCGGTGGAGCTCGGCCGGGTGCTGCGCAGAAGGATCGATACGCCCGTCGACATGAGGGAGCTGGCGCAGGCCCTCTGCGAGGAGATGAGCCGGCGCCGGGGCGGCCGTCCGGTCCAGCTCCGCTTCGAGCGATTCCCCGACGAGATCGAAGTCACCGGTCTGTGGATGGAGTTCGGCGACTTCGACCTCGTCGTCGTCGAGGAGCGCGCCGAGACGGTGCAGCAACTCGTCATCCTGGGGCACGAGTTGTGGCACATGAAGGAAGGCCACCGAGACCACCACGTGGACGGCGCCAGGGCCGTCGCACGGGCGGCCCTGGCGGACCGTTCCGGCTGGCACGACTCCGGCCCCCGGGCGACGCCGTTCCGGCAGGAGGTCGCCCGCGCCGTCGCCGCCCGCGACGGATCACGTCAGGCGGACGAGGCTCAGGCCGAGGCCTTCGGCCTGCAACTGGCGAGCGTCTTCCGCACCTGGGTGACCGGCCCCGGCGACAGTGCCCCCGTCGACCCGGTGGGCCGCGCCATCGAGACCTCCCTCGGCTTCCGCAGGCCCCAGGACTGACCCACGGGTCCCCGTACCTGTCCGCTCCGACAGGCACGGGGACCCGTACGGTCCGACAGGTCCTAGCCGACCCGGAGTCCGCCCGGACGGGCCGCTGCCTCGACCACGTCCGCGACGACGCAACTGACGTTGTCCGGCCCCCCGGCGTCGTTCGCCGCCCCGATCAGGGCCCGGACGGCCGCGTCGGGACCGGGAGCGGAGGCGAGAAGCCGCTCGATCCCCTCGTCCGGCACGACGGTGGACAGGCCGTCCGAGCAGAGCAGGTAGCGGTCGCCAGGCCGGACGTCGTGCAGCCGCAGATCGGGTACGTTCGCGTCGCTGCCCAGCGCCTTGAGCAGGATGGCGCGCTGCGGATGCGTGGTCGCCTCCTCCGGGGTGAGGCGGCCCTCGTCGATCATTGACTGGACCACCGTGTGGTCGTGGGTGATCCGGAGCAGCCCGCCGTCGCGCAGGACATAGGCCCGGGAGTCCCCGATGTGGACGAGAGCGAGCTGGGAGCCGGTCCACACCAGGGCCGTGAGCGTGCTGCCGGTGCCGCCTCCGTCCGTGGCGGGTCGCGGCACCAGGTCCGCCACGGCCTGTGCCGCGCCCTCCACGGCGTCCTCCAGCAGGTTGAGCACGCCACCGGCCGACAGCGGCTCGTCGTCCAGGAACGTGAGGGCCCGTACCGCCGCCGTGCTCGCGGGGGCGCCGCCGGGCCCCCAGCCGTCGGCGACCGCGAGGACGCGGGCGCCCGCGTGGACGCTGTCCTGGTTCGCGGCACGGACCCGACCGGTGTCGGAGTGTGCGGAGTAGCGGAGTTCCAGCATGCTGGTGTCCTTTCCTGGGGACGGTGACAGGTGGTTCACGAGGAACGCCGCCAGATCCCGGCGGGCGGCCGTCTCGGCCTCGACCCCGGCCCAGTACGCGCCGATCTCCCGCGCGGCCGGCTCCGGTTCCAGGGCGCACACCCGCCGGATCCGGGCGAGCGGCATGCCGAGCCGCCGCAGCCACGCGACCAGCCGGGCCTGTCGGAGCTGCTCGGCCGCGTAGTAGCGGTAACCGGTCTCGGGGTCCACCCGGGCGGGGCGCAGCAGCTCCAGCTCGTCGTAGAGCCGCAATGCCTTGGGCGACAGCCGGGAGGCCTTCGCGAAGGCCCCGATCGTCAGCATGTCCACGCGTCCACTCCGTCGCTCCGTGTCCGGGTCGTACCTGGTCCCGGCCCTGGTCCTGGTTCCTCGTTCCGTCACCGATGCTGGGCCCTGCCCCTTGGTGAAGGTCAAGTGCGGCCCGTCAGGGGCCACGTGCGGTTGTTACCCTGCGGCGGGGTCTGCCCCGGGACGGCGTCCCGACGGGGTGCGCCCGAGGCTGTGCACTGATGCCGAGCACTGATGCCGAGCACTGATGCCGTGCAGCGGTGCCGTGTCGCGGTGCCGGTGCCGTACGAGGAGGGAGTCCGAAGTGGCCCGTATCGCGCTCGTCACCTACGACCCGGGCGAGGAGCCCGGCGCCGACCGGGATCTGCCGGTGCTGAGGGGAGCGCTGGAGGACGCCGGGGCGGTGGCGGAGATCGTGCACTGGGACGATCCCGCGGTCGACTGGGCGCGGTTCGATCTGGCGCTGATCCGGTCGACCTGGGACTACAGCCTGCGCGTGGCGGAGTTCGTGGGGTGGGCGGAGCGCTGCGCGGGGCTCACGCGGCTGATGAATCCGGCGCCGGTCGTGCGGTGGAACACGGACAAGCGTTACCTCGGGGACCTCGCGGACGCGGGGGTGCCGGTCGTGCCGACCCGGTATCTCGCGCCGGGGGACCTGGTCGACCTGCCCGGCGAGCACGAGTTCGTCGTGAAGCCGACGGCGGGTGCGGGGGCGCGCTACGCGGCCCGGTACACGCCGAAGGAGCGGGAGACGGCCCTCGGGCAGCTCGCGCGGATGCACGCCGAAGGGCTGACCGCCATGGTCCAGCCGTACGTGACGGACATCGACATCCGGGGCGAGCGGGCGCTCCAGTTCTTCGGCGGACGGCTGCTGCACGCCAGCCGCAAGGGAGCCGTGCTGGAGCCGGGGACGCCTTACGACGGGGACAAGACGCCCCACCCGCGCCTGGAGGCCTGGGAGCCCACTGCGGCCGAACTGGCCGTCGCCGAAAGGGCGTTGGCCGCCGTCCCGGGAGGCGCGGACCGTGTGCTCTACGCCCGGGTGGACCTCGTCGACGGCGCCGACGGCGAGCCCTGGCTGATGGAACTGGAACTCGTCGAGCCGAACCTCTTCCTGTGGCTCCACCCCGGGTCGCTGCCCCTTGTCGTGGACCGCATCATCGAGGCCGCCGCTCCCTGAGGGGGTTCGCCCCGCAGCCCTCGGTCGCGTCGGTACCCCTCCCCGGACCGGCGACCGCCCGGGGACCGGCGATCCCAGCGCCCTCCGGGACCGGCGACCGCCCGCGGACCGGCGAACCCCGAGGAGCAGCGACCGCGGACGTGCCCGCGACTACCGCCCGGGGCCCCCGGGGTGTTCCGGCACGGGCCCCTTGACGCCCACCCGCTGCAGCAGCCCCCAGGTGAACTCCGCCGCGCACGCGTGCGGTACGCCCGACGCGTCGGGTGCCGTGAACGCCAGACCCCACCGGGTCGGGGCCGTGCCCTCCAGGGGCCGGGCGGGGGCGAAGGCGCGGGCCGCCTCGTCGACCGTGCAGCACCACGGGGCCAGGTCCTCCAGGGTCTCCAGCGCCGGGGCGGGGGCGCCCGGGGCCCGTACCAGCCATTCGTTCCAGGCGACGCCGTTCGGGGCGAGCAGGACCTCGAAGCGCAGACCGGGCCACAGCGGCACCGGCCATTGCAGGGCCTCGCAGGTCAGATCGCCGGTCCGGCGCTCGCGTGCGGACTCGGGGGCCCCGAGGACCGAGCGATAGCGCGAGGCGGTGGACCGTCCGCGCGGGGAGTGCAGCATCGCCTGCCAGCGTCGGTTGGCCTCGCGCATGTCCGCGATGGACACCCCCAGCTCGTGACGGGCGTCCTCGACCAGGCCGGGGTTGTGGTCGGCCATGCGGCGCAGCAGGACGAGCTGGAAGTCGAGCGGGGTGAAGGGGGTGGCGGGGCGTTTGGCCGGCATGCGCTCCATCGTCGCGCACCCGGCTCCCGGCGGGGCGCGGCCCGTCGTGGGCCGGCGCGGGGGCGTGCGAGCGGGGCCCCGTAAACCATTGCCCGCCCCCGGGCGAATGACTAGCCTGTGTTCGTCATCCCGATCGTCTGTTGAAATTTCGAACAAAAGAGAGGGGGCCGGTTGTGGGACGCCTCGTACCTGCCGTGACCCGGGCTCTGGACATACTGGAGCTCTTTCTCGACGGGGACGGGACGCTCTCCGCCCCCGACATCGTGCGCAAGCTCCAGCTGCCGCGCACGACCGTGCACGAGCTGGTGACCACGCTCGCGGCCCGGTCGTACATCGTGCAGGTGCCCGGCCAGCCCGGACGCTACCGGCTCGGCGTGCGCCCGTACCAGCTCGGCAGCCGTTACGCCGAGCAGCTCGACCTCGCGGCCGAGGGCCAGCAGGTCGCCCGTTCCGTCGCCGAGACCTGTGACGAGACCGTACACGTGGCGATCCTCGAAGGCACGGACGTCATCTACATCGCGAAGGTCGACTCCACGCACGCGGTGCGCATGGTCTCGGCGGCCGGGCGCAGGCTTCCCGCGCACTGCACCTCCGTCGGCAAGATGCTGCTCGCCTCCCTCTCCGAGCCGGAGCTGACCTCACGCGTCCCGGACGACGCCGACCTCGTGGCGATGACCCCGAACAGCATCACCGAGCCGGGCGCCCTGCGCGAGGCCCTCGCCGAGATCCGCAGTCGCGGGATCGCCGTCGAGAGCCGTGAGTCCAACCCGGACGTCAGCTGTGTCGCCGCCCCCGTGCGCGACCGGGCCGGACACGTCGTCGCCGCGCTCTCGATCTCCGTGCCGATGATCCGCTGGAGCGACGAGCGCCGCGTCGAACTGGAGCAGCTCGCGGTGAAGGGCGCCGCGGACCTGTCCGAGCGGCTCGGCCACCGGAACGCGCGGTGAGCGCCGTCGAGGTCGCGGTCCAGGCGCACGCGGCCCTCGGCGAGGGCCCGACCTGGGACGCCCGGGCGGGGCGGCTCATCTGGGTGGACATCCTCGGCTCCCGGATCCACACCTACGACCCCGTCTCCGGCCGCCGCACGGTGCTGGCCACCGAGCAGCACGTGGGCGCGGCCAAGCCCCGGGCCGGCGGCGGACTGGTCGTCAACCTCCGTGACGGAGTGGGCCTTTACGGGCCGACGGGCTCCGGCGAGTCTCCCGCGGCGGCGGGATCCACCGGGACCGCGCCGGCCGGCGGCTCGTTCCGCTGGCTGCACCGGGAACCCGTGCCCGGCCGGCGGGCCAACGACGCGGCCGTCGCGCCCGACGGCTCGCTGTGGTGCGGCACCATGCGCTACGACGAGGCACCCGGCGGAGGCACGCTCTCGCGGATCGCCCCCGACGGCACGGTCCGCCCCATCCTCGACGACGTGAGCGTCAGCAACGGCATGGGCTGGACCCCCGACGGCCGCCGTGTCTACTACATCGACTCGCCGACCCGACGCATCGACGTGTTCGACATCGGTGACGATCAACTGCCGGTCGACAGACGTCCGTTCGTCACCGTGGAGGACGGATTCCCCGACGGTCTGACAGTGGACGCGGAGGGCGGCGTCTGGGTGGCCCTCTGGGACGGCGGAGCGGTCCGCCGCTACACGCCGGACGGCGAGCTGGACCGGGTTCTCGAACTGCCCGTCCGCCGCCCCACCGCCTGCGCGTTCGGCGGCGCCGACCTCGCCGACCTCTACATCACCACCGCGCGTACGGGCCTCGCGGCACCGCACCCGATGTCCGGCTCCCTGCTCGTGGTCCCCGGCGCGGGCAAGGGACTGCCGCAGCCGGAGTTCGCCGGATAACCGAACGCCCGCGAGCCCCCGCCCGGTTGACGACCACCGGGCGGGGGCTCGCTCTTTTTGCGCGCCCACCGTCTCCAGAGTCACCGTCTCCGGCGCCCTCCGTCTCGCGCACCCGACGCCGTTTCGAGCGCACGGTTTTTGCGCAAACCATTGACGAGAAAGCGCTTCCTATCTACGGTCCCGTTCGAAGTTGCGATCATCCTCCGAAATTTCGAACAGTGGAGGCAAGGTATGGGACGACCTGGCCTGACCCGCAGGCAACTCCTGTCCACGGTGGGCGGACTGACGGTCGCGGGCAGCCTCGGCTTCGCCGCGCTCGGCACCGGAGCGGACGCGCTCGCCTCGGGCGCGAACACCCGGGTGCGGTACTGGAACCTCTTCACCGGGGGCGACGGAGCCAACATGGTCGCGATGGTGGACGCCTTCCGGAAGGAGCATCCCGGCATCGCGGTCAAGGACTCCACGCTCACCTGGGGCGACCCGTACTACACGAAGCTCGCGATGGCCGCCGCGGGCAACCGCGCGCCGGACCTCGGCGTCATGCACCAGGGCCGCGTCCCCGGCTTCGCGCCCGGCCGTCTCCTGGACCCCTGGGACATGGACCTGCTCACCAAGTACGGCGTCCGGGAAGCCGACTTCAACCCCGTGCTCTGGAAGCGCGGCATCGTCGACGGCAAGCTCTACGCCCTTCCCCTCGACATCCACGTCCAGCTGAGCTTCTACCGCACGGACGTCTGCCGGAAGGCGGGCCTGCTCGACGCGGACGGGAGGCTGCCGACCGCGAACTCCACCGGCGAGTGGTTCGCCCTCCTCAAGGAGGCCAGGAAACAGCTGAAGGACGGGCAGCAGACCCTCGGCCTGCACGCCTTCGACCAGAACTTCTCCTGGTGGTTCTTCGTCGCCTTCTACCAGCAGCTCGGCGGCGGCTACTTCAACGACGACCGGACCGACGTCACCTTCGACACCGACAAGGCCACCCAGGTCCTGGAGTTCTTCCACCAGCACGTCGCCGACGGCTACACGACCGTCGGCCAGGCCGACGGCGAGGCGTTCCTCGCCGGATCGCCGTTCGTGTGGGAGGGAAACTGGTCGGTGCCGTACTTCAGCGGCGAGAAGGTCGGCTACGGGGCCCAGCCGCTGCCCCCGGTCTTCGGCACCCCGGCCACGCACGCCGAGTCGCACTCCTTCGTCCTGCCGCACCAGGCCGACCGCGGCGGCGCGGCCAACGAGGGCGCGCACCTGCTGGCCGCCTACATGGTCAAGAACGCCACCGCCTGGGCGGGCGGCGGCCATGTCCCCGCCTATCTGCCGACCTTCGAGGACCCGGCCTATCTGAAGCTGGCCCCGCAGAGCGAGTACTCCCGCCCGGCCATGGAGCACCCGGCCACCGAACCGCGCATCTGGTTCGCCGGCTCCACCGGCACCCTCGCCAAGCGGATCGGCCCGGTCGTCGCGTCGTCGAACGTCGGCTCCGCGAAGCCGGAGGCCGCCGCCCGCCGGATGAGATCCGTCCTGGAGGAACTGCTCGCCATGCGGAATCCGATGGACGGCCGGACCGCCGCCCAGGAGCTGAAGGGAGCCGCCGCATGACCACGACCCTCGCTCCCGCCACCGGCCTGCGGCCCCGCGCGGCCACCGCGACGGAGTCCGCCCGCGCCCGCTGGGGCCGCCGGTTCCAGCACGGCGGCTGGTTCGTCGCCCCGTTCTTCGTGCTCTACGGGCTGTTCGTCGTCGTCCCCGTCGTGCGCGGCCTCTACCTCAGCCTCACCGACGCCAACATCTCCGGCGACCACACCAGCTTCGTCGGTTTCGACAACTACCGCGAGGCGTTCCAGGACCGCCTGGTGTGGAACTCCCTGGGACACAGCGTCCAGTTCACCCTCTACGTCGTCCCGTGCATCGTCGTCGTGGCCCTGCTCATGGCCCTGATCGCTCACCACATCACCCATCTCAAGTGGCTGTGGCGGCTGTGCTTCTTCGCGCCGTTCCTGCTGCCGTCGGCCGTGGTCGGCAACCTGTGGTGGTGGCTGTTCCAGCCCACCAACGGCATGGTCAACCACGTCCTGGGCGTCGACACCCCCTGGCTCACCCAGAAGTCCACCGCCATGGTCGCGGTGGTCGTCGCGACCCTGTGGTGGACGGTCGGCTTCTCCTTCCTGCTCTACCTGGCCGCGCTCCAGAACATCCCGCACCACCTCTACGAGGCGGCCGAACTGGACGGGGCGAACGCCTTCCAGCGCATGCTGCACATCACCGTGCCCAACCTGCGCACCATCACCGGCCTGGTGCTCGCCCTCCAGATCCTCGCCTCGCTCCAGGTCTTCGACCAGGCCGTCGTCATGTACCAGTTCGGCCCGGGACCCGAGGAATCGACCCGCACCTTCGTCCAGTACACCCTCGAACAGGGCTTCACCAGCTACCGCGTCGGCTACGCCTCCGCGATCTCCTTCATCCTGTTCCTCATCATCGCGGCCGTCGCCCTCGGGCGGATGTGGCTGCTGCGGCTCCGCGAGGAGGACGCCCGATGACCACCGCCCACCCGACTCCCGTACCGCGCAAGCCCCGTGGCTCCTGGACACCGGCACAGATCGCCCTGACGGCGGTCGCCGCCGCCCTGTCCCTGGTGTGGATGGCCCCGCTGGCCTGGGCCCTGTCGACCTCGCTGAAGACCCCCACCGAGTCGGTGACCTCCCCGCACTGGATCCCGCGGCACCTCACGGCGGCGTCCTGGAAGGGCGTCATCGAGGCCAGCAACATCCCCAACTGGTTCGTGAACTCCCTGGTGGTGTCCGTCTGCGTCACCTTCGTCGTGCTGCTCGTCGCGGCCCTCGCCGGATACGGCTTCGCCCGCACCGAGTTCCGCGGCAAGACCGCCCTGATGGCCCTCACGATGGCCGGCCTGATGTTCTCCCCGGCCGTCCTCGGCGTCCCGCTCTTCGCGACCGTGCAGTCGCTCGGCATGGTCGACACCTACTGGGGCATGATCCTGCCGCAGTGCGCCCCGGCGGCCATGGTCTACATCCTGTACAAGTTCTTCCAGTCGCTGCCCCGTGAACTGGAGGAGGCCGCGTTCATCGACGGCGCGGGCCGCTGGCGGATCTTCTTCACCATCGTCCTCCCGCTCTCCAGGCCGTCCCTGTCCGCGGTCGGGATCTTCACCTTCATCGCCTCGTGGAACAACTTCCTGTGGCCGTACATGGTGACCAGCAATCCTGACCTGATGACCATGCCGAACGGCATCGCCACCGTGCAGAACTCCTTCGGCATCATCTGGCCGCAGCTCATGGCGGGCGGTCTGATCGCGGGCCTTCCGCTGATCGTTGTGTTCGTCTTCTTCCAGAGCCAGATCGTGCGGGGCATCGCCCACACCGGTCTGGCCGGTCAATGACCTGACGAGGAGCCTCAGTTGACCGGACGCAGAACCGCAGCGCTGATCGTCGCGGCCGTCGTCGCCCTGCTGCCGACCACCGCGCAGGCCGACGTCGGCTACCCCGACCCGGAGCCCGTCACCGGACAGCAGATCATCCATGACCCGACCGTCATCCAGCTCAAGTCCGGTGGATACGTGGCCTATTCGACCGGCGGCGTGATCGGCGCCCGTCTCTCCCGGGACCGGACCCAGTGGGACGACGCGGGCAACGCCTTCTCCTCCCCGCCGAGTTGGTGGTACGAGTACAACGCGACCGGCGACCCCTGGGCCCCGGACCTCTCCTACCGCGCCGGCCGCTACTGGCTGTACTACGCGGTCTCCTCCTGGGGCACCAACCACTCCGCGATCGGCGTCGCCACCTCCCCGAGCGGTCTGCCCGGCACCTGGACCGACCACGGCAAGGCCTTCGCCTCGGACACCGACGACACCTGGAACGCCATCGACCCGGCGGTGACCGCCGCCGACGGCAGACTGTGGATGACGTTCGGCTCGTACTGGACCGGCATCCGCATGGTCGAACTGGACCCGGTGACCGGCAAGGCCGTGGCGGACGCGCCGGTCCACCACCTGGCGACCCGCCCGGACGCCCCGTACGCCGTCGAGGGCCCGTACGTGGTCCGACACGGCCGCTACTACTACCTGTTCGCCTCGTACGACGCGTGCTGCGCGGGCGTGGACTCCACGTACAAGATCCGGGTGGGCAGGTCCACGTCGGTGACGGGCCCGTACGTGGACAGCGCCGGCACGCCGATGCTCGACGGCGGCGGCGACCTTCTGCTCGCCGGGCACGGCCGCTACATCGGACCCGGCGGCGAGTCGGTCTTCCGGGACCACGGCCAGGACTGGCTGGCGTACCACTACTACGACGCGGACGACAACGGCACACCCAAGCTGGGCCTGAACCGGCTGACCTGGACCACGAACGGCTGGCCGAGCCTGGGCTAGGGCCTGTCGTTCGGACCATGCGGCGGGCGCGGGGCAGACCCTGGGCCGCCGCACTCGACCGGCACTCGCTCACGGACCGCACCCGACCGGCACCCCTCACGTGCCGCACCCGCACCGCTCACGGGCCGCACCCGCACCGCTCACGGGCCGCGCCCGCTCAACGGGCCGCACCGCACCCGCCGCCCCCGCGGCTGGACCCTCCCACCCTCCGGCGCCCCGAAAGGACACCATGCGCACCGCCCGCTTCGCCCTCGACCCCGCCTTCACCATCGGCGAGGTCGACCCCCGTCTCTTCGGTTCCTTCGTCGAGCACCTCGGCCGCTGCGTCTACACCGGCATCTTCGAACCCGGCCACCCGGCGGCCGACGCCGACGGCCTGCGCACCGACGTGCTGGAGCTCGTCCGCGAGCTCGGTGTCACGGCCGTCCGCTACCCCGGCGGCAACTTCGTCTCCGGCTACGACTGGGAGGACTCGGTGGGCCCCGTCGAGGAGCGGCCCCGCCGCCTCGACCTCGCCTGGCGCTCCACCGAGTCCAACCGCTTCGGGCTCAGCGAGTTCATCGGCTTCGTGCGCAGGATCGGCCCGGGGGCCGAGCCGATGATGGCCGTCAACCTCGGCACCCGCGGGGTCGCCGAGGCCCTGGCACTCCAGGAGTACGCCAACCACCCCTCGGGGACCGCCCGTTCCGACCGGCGGATCGCGCACGGGGACAAGGACCCCTTCGGCATCCGGCTGTGGTGCCTCGGCAACGAGATGGACGGCCCCTGGCAGACCGGCCACAAGAGCGCGGAGGAATACGGCCGGCTCGCCGCCGAGACCGCCCGCGCGATGCGGCAGATCGAGCCCGGCCTCGAACTCGTCGCGTGCGGCTCGTCCGGACAGGGGATGGCGACCTTCGCCGAGTGGGAGGCGACGGTCCTCGCCGAGACGTACGACCTCGTCGACCACATCTCCCTGCACGCCTACTACGAGGAGACCGACGGCGACCGGGACTCCTTCCTCGCCTCCGCCGTCGACACCGAGTCGTTCATCGAGAACGTGGTGGCGACCTGCGACCACGTGGGCGCCCGGCTGAAGTCCAAGAAGAAGATCAACCTCTCCTTCGACGAATGGAACGTCTGGTACCAGAGCCGGCCCAACCCGCACCCGGTCGAGGACTGGCAGGAGGCCCCGCGCCTGCTGGAGGACGTCTACTCCGTCACGGACGCGGTCGTGTTCGGCTCGCTGCTCATCGCGCTGCTGCGGCACGCGGACCGGGTGCGTGTCGCCTGTCTCGCCCAGCTCGTCAACGTCATCGCGCCGATCATGACCGAACCGGGCGGCCCCGCCTGGCGGCAGACGACGTTCCACCCGTTCGCGCAGGCCTCGGCCCACGGGCGCGGGCAGGTCCTCGACGTCCGGGTGGACTCGCCGACGTACGAGACCCGCAAGTACGGCGAGACGGACCTGCTGCACGCCACCGCGGTACGCGCCGAGGACGGCTCGGTCACCGTCTTCGCCGTCAACCGCGGCCGGACCGAGCCGCTGCCGCTCGAAGTGGCCCTGAACCGGATGGGACTGACGACGGTCGTCGGGCACAGTGCGCTCGCCGACGCCGATCCGGACGCCGTCAACAGCCTGCACGACCAGGAGCGGGTCACCCCGCACCCGGTCCAGGGGACCACGCTCCAAGACGGCACGCTCAGCGCCGTCCTGGAGCCGCTGTCCTGGAACGTGATCAGGCTCGCCTAGGACCCGCGCTGTGCGGTCGTGGGGCCGGGGGAGGCGACCGGTGTCACCGGCACTCCTCCGGCCGCGCTGCCCAGCAGCGTCAGTTCCACCCGGCCGGGGCCGGCGGGCGTGGTCCCGTCGGACAGCACCGCGAGGGCCAGCGTGTTGTGCCCCCGGGTGCGCAGCACCCCGTTGGGGAGGACGAACGTGTGCTGCGGGCCCACGTCGTTGATGTACTGGCCCATGTTCCAGCCGTTCAGGAAGATCTGGACACGATAGGCGCGGGCCGGATCGTCCGTGAGGGTGAGCCCGATCGACGCGTCCAGCCCGCTGTCCACACCGAGCCGGAATCCGGTGCGGTACCAGGTGACACCCTGGCGACGCTCGGCGCGCGGGAGGCCGACGGCCTTCCAGCCGCCGTCCGCGAAGCCCGGCAGATGCCAGCCGTGCCGTTCCCCGTGCAGACCTCCGGCGTTGAGCGGTCCGCGCACCGGGTCGGGGGCCGCCTCGCCCTGGATGCGCCAGCGGACCGTCGGGGAGGCTCCGGTGAAGGTGACGGCCGTCAGTCCCCGGGCCGCCTTGTGCGTGTCGTCGGCCCTGCCGTCCTCGTCGTGCTGCATCCGCCGGACCAGGACGGACAGCACATGGGAACGCCGCTCCCGCGGCCGGACGGGGAAGGTGGCGGTAGCCGCCCAGGTCCCCTTGCGCACGGTCTTCTTGTCCGGCACCGGCATCCGGTGCGTGCCCAGCGGTTCGCCGTCCAGCCAGGCCATCAACAGCCCCTGGGTACCGGCGACATAGGCCAGCGATACCGAGTCCGCGTCGTCCGCGCCGTCGAAGTGTCCCCGGTACCAGACGTCTCCGTAGTGGAAGCCGTAGTCGTCGGCGAACAGCACGGGCTGCCCGGCGGGCACCGGGGTGACGCTGTACGAGGACGTCCTGTCGGCCGCCCGCCATCCGGTGTCGTCGTGATCGGGGGCCGACTCGGGATTCCCCTCGGCCCGGCGCCAGCCGGTGAGCGCGGGCAGCCGCACCCGGCCCGGTCCGGCCAGCGGCCGCTCGGCCCGCAGACTCCCGGAGGAGGTGGCGTGGGCTTTCAACGCGTGCTCGTTCCAGACGAGTTCGGTCACCCCGCGCGGCCCCCACACCTCCAGGTCCGCCGTCCCCGCCGTGTCGCCGGTGAGACGTGCGGCCGTGCCGCGCAGGACGGCCGTGCGCAGCAGCGCCGGGCCGCGCACCAGCACCGGACCCGACGGGGTGTCGTGGCGCCACAGCAGACGGGAGCTCTCGTCGTCGGCGAACAGCAGCAGGAGGGGAGCCCTGACCCCGCCGCCCTCCACCCGGACCCGGGTGATGCCGTCGAGCACGGTGTCGATCCGCAGGACCCCGTCCTCGTAGCCGTACCCGGCCTCCCCGTCCAGCACGGTGACGTTCGGCTCGCTCGTGGCCTCCAGACAGGTGTGCGTGGACTCGCCCGCCCGGCCGGTGAACACGGCGATGTCCTGCCGTCCCGCGGTCAGCCACAGCATCGGCTGGGCGGAGGACCAACTCAGCTTCCTGTGCCCCAGGGAGATCCCGGCGGCGAGCAGCCGTGCGTCGAGACCCGGCACCGGCACCTCGACGGCCGTTCCGGCGAGGGCCACGGTCGCGACGGCCTCGGTGGGGGAGTCGTTGCGCAGCACATGGAAGCGCGCCTGCGTGTCCGGATTGACCAGGTGGTACGCCGTGATGCCGGGGCCCGCCGCCATGTCGTCGCCGGGGAGCGGCTCGGCGCGGTCGAGCTTGGCCAGGTCGGGCACCGACTGCAGCAGCCGGCCGATCTGGTGCATGGGGAGGAGCTTCTCGGTCGGCCGGCGTGCCTCGTCGATGGCGGCCCCGTAGTCGTACGACGTGTAGACGATCGGCGCGGGCAGCCAGCCCCAGGAGGTGCCGCCGAAGGTCATGTAGACGTTGTGGACCGTGATGCCGTTGGCGAGGTTGGTGAGGTAGAAGCGCCGTTCGTAGGCCGCGTCCCGGGTGCGGCGGGACTCGGCGTATCCGAGGCCGTCGAACTCCGTCCCGCCCCACGGATCGAACCAGCCGCCGCCGAACTCGGGGATGAACCCCGGGGTGTCCGGGCTGGCGGTCGAGCCGCCCTTCATGCCGCCGGGGCCGAAGTACCCCCAGTCCGGAGGTGTCCTGAAGGGGGAGGGGTAGCCGTCGAAGCCGTACAGGTAACGCCCGCGCTCGCCGCCCGTGTCGAAGGTGCCGGGGGCCCAGTGCCCGTTCCTGCCCTTGTCGTTGTGGAAGAGGGGGACGTCGATGCCGTCGGCGCGCACCTTGGCGTACAGGTGAGCCATGTAGTCGCGGCCCGCGGGCTCGTCCACATGGTTGTCGTACTCGTTCTCCAGCTGGTACAGGACGATCGTGCCGCCGCCGTCGGTGTGGAGGTGGCGGGCCGCGATGCGGTCGACTGCGGTGAGCCATCTGTCGACGTGCTCCAGATAGGTGGGGTCGGACGTGCGGGCCACTCCGGGGGTGGCCGTCAGCCAGCCGGGGAAGCCGCCGGCGTCGACCTCGGCGTTGATGTACGGGCCGGGGCGCAGGATGACGTACAGCCCGGTCTCGGCGGCGGTGCGCAGGAACAGGTCGAGGTCGCGGACCCCGGTGAAGTCGTGCTGCCCGGGTGCGGGGGAGTGGTAGTTCCACGCGACGTAGATGCTGACCGCGTTGTAGCCGTGGGCGCGCATCTTCTGCAGGACGTCCCGCCACAGGGACGGGCTCGGCAGCCGGAAGGGGTGGAACTCGCCCGACCAGATCACCAGGCGCCTGCCGTCGATCAGCATCGAGTAGCGGTCGAATCCGACCGTGTGCTTCCCGCCGTCGGCGGTGGGCGGTGCGGGCGCGGGTCCGGTGGGTGCGAGGGGCGCCCTTCCGGCCGCGCACGCCGCGTCGCTCCCGGAGCCGCTCACTGAGAGGCCGAGGGCCGCGGTGCCGGCGAGTGCGTTGAAGGTACGTCTGCTCAACACCATGCGGGTTCTCCCGGAGGACGGCGACGGGGATCCCCCCGCTCGGTCCGAGCCCGAGAAGCCGGGGGAAGGTGCGGCCATTGTCCACAGGGGCAGGTCATCTGATGGTCGTATGACGACTCCGGCGCGGGGGATTACGCGAGATGGCCGTGAGCGGAGCGGGCGGCATGCCGGATGCGGCGGCTTCGTCGTCCCGACGGTCGCGGCCGGGGGCGGCCCGCGGGTGCGCGGACCGCCCCCGGCCTTCGTGGGAGGAGGGTCGGGGTCAGCTCGTCTCGACGCCGAGCGTCAGGGTGCCGGTGTAGCCGGCGGAGGTGGTGCTGCCGAGGGCCGTCAGGGTCAGGAGGCCGGAGGAGGCGCCTCCGTCGTCGTAGATGGAGTCCTGGGCGAGGGTGGTGCGGGTGACCGTGTTGGTGGAGTACGGGGACACCCTGGCCATCGCCGTGGTGATCGTCTCGCTGCAGAAGAGCTGGCCGGTGTGGAGTTCCCTGCCGCCGGTGAAGGAGCCGTCGGAGGTGAGGGTGACGCCGGTGTGCACCTTGACGTGGATGTGCACGCAGCGGCCCCGGTACCAGCCGGGATAGACCGTGGTGATGTTCGCGACGCCGGACGTGTTCGTCAGGACGCCGCCGCGCAGGAACGTGCCGTCGTCCGGCTCGCTGTGGCCGTTGTTGCCGACGAAGCCGGAGTACTCGCCGAGCGCGTCGCAGTGCCAGATCTCGACGAGGGCGTTGCTGATCGGCACGCAGGTGTCGTCGTCGACGACGGTGAGCACCAGCTTGAGCGGGGCGCCCGCCTTGCCTTCGGTGACGTCGGCGCGGACGAGCTGGCCGTCGAGGTAGTAGGGGCCTTCGGTCATCTCCTTGGTGAGGGTGCAGACGGCCGCCGCGGCGGGGGCGGCGTCCGCCGGGTCGGCGACGGGGGCGGGGGTGGGGGTGGCGGCGACGGGTGCCGCGGCGGCCACGGCGAGTGCCGCGGCCGAGGCGCCCGTGGCGATCAGTACGGTCCGGCGCCCGAGAGGGGCCTCTGACGTGTCTTTCGTGGGGGAATCTGTCATGAACACGGCACCGTAGAGACGGTTGCTGTCGGACGGCTGTCAGTTCCGTAAAGCCACAGCGCGTCAAGTTCCATGTCGGACACGTTGTCCGGCCGCCTGCCGCACCGGGATGAGGCAGGGCGGGGACATGGAAGAAGCGGAGACGCCGGGGGTTCGGTCCGCCCGGCGCTCCGCCGTGTGGTCCGGCGCCGGAACGCGGCGCGGGACACGAGGGTCCTCGGGCGCCGGGCGGGGACGCAGCTGCCCCTGCCCGCGCCTTCGGTCGTGGCGGTTCCCCGCGGCCGGCCCGTGGGGAGGCCGGCCACGCGGGGATCCCGCCCGGCCTGTGGGGAGGCCGGCCGCGCGGGGATCCCGCGCGGCGGTGTGAGTGGCCTAACCGGCCTGGTTGTACAGCATGGCGCCCACGGCTCCCCAGCCGCCGTTCGGCTGCGGTGGGGGAGGTTCCGGCTGTGTCCTGCCGCGGACCTGGGCCGCCGTCAGGCCGCCCTGCGCGCCCATGGGGGCGCCGCCCCCCATGCCGGGCATACCCGTCTGGGCGGCCGGCTGGAGTCCGGGCGAGGGGGCCGGTGCCTGCATGGCGGCGGGCGGCATCTGGGCCGGCATCGCCCCCGGGCCCTGGGGCGGGGCCGGCCAGCTGGCCGGCCCCGGGGCGGGGTAGCCCTGGGCCGCCAGGGGCTGCTGCGGGGCGGGATAGCCCGGGGCGGCGGCGGGCTGCTGGGCAGGGTAGGGCGAAGCGGCGGCGGGCCGCGGCTGGGGGGCGGACGGCAGGCTGGGCTGCGGGGCGGCGGCGGCCACCGGCTGGGGGGCCGCCGGGGCGGGCTGTCCGGGCCACGCGTTCGCCTGCGCGGCCAGCCCCTGCATGCCGGCTCCGTTGGTGGCGCCGACGAGACGGTCCACCATGGCCGTACCCGAGCCGTAGCCGCCGCCGTTGCTCAGCTCGGGGACGGCGGTCTCCTGTCTGGACCCGTAGAGGACCTGTTCCAGGCCGGCCACCAGGCGGCGTACATCCGACTGGGGGCGTACCACGAGTCGCAGGAAGCGGCTGGACGAGCCGACCTTGTTTCCGCACTCGCGGACCAGGATGCGGTGCTCGGTGAGCAGTCGGTCCCGGACCACGGTGCCTTCGGCGCCGACGGGAAGACGTACGAACAGGAAGTTGCCCTGCGAGGGGTAGATCGTCAGACCGGGCAGCGCGGAGAGCTGGCGGGCCATGTCGAGCCGGTCGCGGCGGACCATGTGCAGGCTCTCCATGTACTCCTTGCCGTGGTTCTTGAGCATGAACACCACGGTCTCCGCGAAGGAGTTGAGGTTCCACTTCGGCAGCATCGAGCGGACCTTGCCCGCGAGCGAGGGGTTGGCGACCATGTAGCCGAAGCGGATGCCGTGCAGGCCGAAGTTCTTGCCGAGACTGCGCAGCACGATGACGTTGGGCCGCATGACCGCGTCCTCGACCACGCTGGGCTCCGACTCGGCGTCGGCGAACTCCAGGAAGGACTCGTCGATGACGACCAGGTCCAGGTCGGCCATCGCGTCCATGAACTGGATGACCGACTGGCGCGGCAGGAAGCCGCCGTCGGGGTTGTTCGGGTTGCAGATGACGGCGACCTTGGTACCGCGCGAGCGGATGAACTTGGCGTACGAGGCGAGGTCGAGCGCGAAGCCGGTGGACTCCTGGAGCGGGAACATGTCGACCCGCTTGCCGGTCTCCATGGGCTGGTCGGTCCAGCGGCCGAACGTGGGGACGGGTATCGCGAGGGACTCACGGACCAGCAAGTGATCGATCCAGGTGATGAGTTCGGTCGAACCGTTGCCCATCGCGACGCACTGCGGCGGAAGTTGGAGCAGCGAGCACAGCTCACTGGTGATCGTGTCGGCGCTGCTCGGGTAATAGGTGATGATCTCGCGCAGCCGGCCCGCGAGTTCGTCGAACATCGCGGGCGTGGGGAAGTACGGATTGCAGGGGATACAGAAGTCCACCGGGCCGGCTCCGTCGCCCTCCCGCGTCAGTGCGGCCATCGACGGGCTGTGCGCCGCGGTGCCGCGAAAGAGCGAGGTGACATTGCCGGCCATGGAACCTCCGTATAAGGCGAGCCCGCTGGGGAGGACGGGCCCCCGTTCTTTGGGTGGCCCGCGCGGGGGAGCACGGGCCGCCCTCTCATACGGATACGGATGTGGCGCTGTTCAATCGTTGTGAGGTCGTGCGGATTTTGTGAACCGACTGTGAGGTCGTGTCACGCGCCGAACGAGTGGACCGTGCTGGTCCGGTAGGTCTGCCCCGGCCGCAGCACCGTCGAGGGGAACGACGGCTGGTTCGGGGAGTCCGGGAAGTGCTGGGTCTCCAGGCACAGGGCGTCGCCCTGACGGTAGATGTGACCGCCGGTGCCGACCAGGGTGCCGTCGAGGAAGTTGCCCGAGTAGAACTGGAGGCCGGGCTCGTTCGACGCGATCGTCAGGGTGCGGCCGGAGGAGGGGTCGCGGAGCGTCGCGACCTGCTCGGGCCTCGCCGTGATCCCCTTGTCGAGGACCCAGTTGTGGTCGATGCCCTTGCCGTACAGGAGCTGCTGGTGGGCCACCCGGATGTCCCGGCCCACGGTCTTGGCGCGGCGGAAGTCGAAGGGGGTGCCGGCGACCTTCGCGAGTTCTCCGGTGGGGATCAGGCCCGAGTCGACGGGGGTGTAGCGGGAGGCCGCGATCTCGAGCTCGTGGTCGTAGATCGAGCCGCTGCCCTCACCGGCGAGGTTCCAGTACACATGGCTGGTGAGGTTGACGACGGTGGCCTTGTCGGTGGTGGCCTCGTAGTCGATGCGCCAGTCGCCGTGCCGGGTCAGGGTGTAGGTGACCTTCGCCCTGAGCGTGCCCGGGTAGCCCATCTCGCCGTCGATGCTGGTGTAGTGCAGGACGAGTCCGACGTCGGAGCCGGAGGTGAAGCCCTCCACGTCCCAGACGTGCTTGTCGAAGCCCTTGGCGCCGCCGTGCAGGCTGTTGACGCCGTCGTTGACGGAGAGCTGGTGGCTCGTGCCGTCGAGGGTGAACTGCCCCTTGCCTATGCGGTTTCCGTACCGGCCGATCAGGGCGCCGAAGTACGGGGTCCTGGCGACGTAGTCGTCGATGTTGTCGAAGCCCAGCGAGACGTTCCTGTACCGGCCGTGCCGGTCGGGGATCTCCAGGGACTGGACGATTCCGCCGTAGGACAGGACCTTGAGCCGTGTCCCGCCGTTCGCCAGCGACCACCGGTGGATCTTGGTGCCGTCGGCGAGCTTGCCGAAGAGTTCCCTCACGGGCTTGCTGCCGCCCGCTGCGTGCGCCGTGCCGATGGTGGCCGCGGTTAACCCCGCTGCCGCCGCCGCTGCGATGACCGTACGTCTGCTCGTTTCCATTTTGCGGCTCCTGCCCAATGGAGGGGGCCCCGCCTTCTGGCGGGGCCCCGGCTGACTTACGAACCGACCTTGCGCTTGTTCCACACGTCGAACCCGACCGCGGCCAGCAGGACGAATCCCTTGATGACCAGCTGGTAGTCGCTGCCGATGCCGACGAGGTTCATACCGTTGTTCAGCACGCCCAGGACGAGACCACCGATGATCGCGCCGAGGATCGTGCCCACGCCGCCACTCATCGACGCGCCGCCGATGAACGAGGCCGCGATGGCTTCGAGTTCGAAGTTCAGACCCGCCTTCGGCGAGGCCGCGTTGAAGCGGGCCGCGAAGACCAGGCCCGCGAGAGCGGCGAGCATGCCCATGTTGAGGAAGACCAGGAAGGTGACCTTCTTGTCCTTCACACCCGACAGCTTGGCCGCCGGAAGGTTGCCGCCGATCGCGTAGATGTGTCGGCCGATGACCGCGTTGCGCATCAGGTAGCCGAAACCGGCGACCAGGACGCCGAGGACCAGCAGGACCACCGGGGCACCCTTGTAGCTGGCGAGCAGCATGGTGACGGTGAGCACCGCGGCGACCAGCGCGACGAGCTTGAGCAGGAAGAGGTTCTTCGGCAGGACCTCGAGCGAGTACTCCTGCTGCCGCTTGCGGTCGCGGACCTCCTGGAGCACCACGAACGCGATCAGACCGAGGCCGAGCAGCAGCGTGAGGTTGTGGTAGTTGGTGGTGGGTCCGACCTCGGGCAGGAAGCTGTTGGCGACCTTCTGCAGGCCCTCGGGGAACGGGCCGATCGTCTGACCCTCGAGGAAGATCTCGGTCATACCGCGGAAGATCATCATGCCCGACAGGGTCACGATGAACGACGGCATGCCGAGATACGCGATGAGGAAGCCCTGCGCGGCGCCCGACGCGGCGCCGATGGCCAGACACAACACCAGGGCTATGGGCCAGGGGATGTCGTGGTTGACCATCAGCACGGCACCCACCGCGCCCACGAACGCCGTGAGCGAGCCGACCGACAGGTCGATGTGGCCCGCGATGATGACGAGCATCATGCCGATCGCGAGGATCAGGATGTAGCTGTTCTGCAGCACCAGGTTGGAGACGTTGCGCGGCAGCAGCAGGTCGCCGCCGGTCCACACGGCGAACAGCACCACGATCAGACCGAGGGCGAACAGCATGCCGTACTGCCGCATGTTGCGGCGCATGCCGTCCAGCAGCAGCCGAAGCAGGCTCTCGTCCGGGTCCGAGCCGCTCTTGCCGGCCGGCGCCGGGGCCGGCGTCTTGGCGGTCACATCCGTGCTCATCGGGTTACCTCTTTGTCCTTCGTCATCTGGCGCATCAGCGTTTCCTGCGAGGCTTCCGCCCGCGAGAACTCACCCGTCAGCCGCCCCGCGGCCATCGTGTAGATGCGGTCGCACATTCCGAGCAGCTCCGGCAGCTCGGAGGAGATGAAGACGACCGCCTTGCCCTCGGCCGCCAGCCTGTCGATGACCGTGTAGATCTCGAACTTGGCCCCTACGTCGATCCCGCGGGTCGGCTCGTCGAGGATCAGCACCTCGGGCTCCGCGAAGATCCACTTGCTGAGGACGACCTTCTGCTGGTTGCCGCCGGACAGCTTCCCCACCGGCTCGAAGACGGTCGGAGCCTTGATGTTCATGGAGGTGCGGAAGCCCTCGGAGACCTGCCGCTCCTCGTGCTCGTCGACCACACCGCGCTTCGCGACCTTGTTCAGGGAGCTGAGCGTGATGTTGCGGTTGATGGTGTCGATGAGGTTGAGCCCGTAGTGCTTACGGTCCTCGGTGACGTACGCGATCCCGCGCTTGACCGCTTCGGACACGGTCTTCGTACGGACCTCCTCGCCGTCCCTGAGCACCGTGCCGTCCGCGTACCGGCCGTAGGAACGCCCGAAGACGCTCATCGCCAGTTCGGTGCGGCCGGCGCCCATGAGTCCGGCGATCCCGACGATCTCGCCGCGCCGCACGGAGATCGACACGTCGTCGACCACCTTGCGCTGCTGGTCGATCGGGTGGAACACGGTCCAGTCGCGGATCTCCAGGGCGGGCGCCGCGCCCGCCTCGGGCTCGTGCGGTGTCCGCTCCGGGAAGCGGTGTTCGAGGTCGCGGCCGACCATGCCGCTGATGATCCGGTCCTCGGTGGTCTCCGGGGCCTTCACGTCGAGCGTCTCGATCGTCCGCCCGTCGCGCAGGATCGTCACCGAGTCCGCGACCCGCTCGATCTCGTTCAGCTTGTGCGAGATGATGATCGAGGTGATGCCCTGAGCCTTCAACTCCAGGATGAGGTCAAGGAGTTTGCCGCTGTCCTCGTCGTTCAGGGCGGCCGTCGGCTCATCCAGGATGAGCAGTTTCACCTTCTTCGACAGCGCCTTCGCGATCTCGACGAGCTGCTGCTTTCCCACGCCGATGTCGGCGACGCGGGTCTGCGGGTTCTCGTCGAGCCCGACCCGCCGCAGCAGCTCGGAGGCGTGCCGCAGCGTCTCGGTCCAGCTGATGATTCCGCGCGTGGAGTGCTCGTTGCCGAGGAAGATGTTCTCCGCGATGGAGAGGTAGGGCACCAGGGCCAGTTCCTGGTGGATGATCACGATGCCGTGGTTCTCACTGGCCCTGATGCCCTTGAAGGAGCAGACCTCCCCCTCGAAGAGGATGTCCCCTTCGTAACTGCCGTTCGGGTGAACGCCGGAGAGCACCTTCATCAGGGTCGACTTGCCGGCCCCGTTCTCTCCGCAGATGGCGTGGACCTCGCCCTGCCGGACGGTCAGAGTGACGTCCGAGAGCGCCTTGACGCCGGGAAAGGTCTTGACGATCGAGCGCATTTCCAGGACGGGTCCCGCCATGGTCGTGCCTTCCAATCACTAGGGGGTGGCGGTTACTTGAGGTCGCTTTCCTTGTAGTAGCCCGTGGTGACGAGCTCCTTCTCGTAGTTGGTCTTGTCGACGCCGACCGGCTGGAGCAGGTAGGCGGGGACGACCTTGGTGCCGTTGTCGTACGTCGTGGTGTCGTTGAGCTCGGGCTTCTTGCCCTTGAGCGCGGCGTCGACCATGTTCCCGGCGACCTTCGCGAGCTCGCGGGTGTCCTTGTAGACGGTCATCGTCTGCTCGTCCGCGATGATCGACTTCACCGACGCGAGTTCGGCGTCCTGGCCGGTGACGATCGGCAGCGGCTTGTTCTTGGAGCCGTAGTCGTCCGACTTCAGCGCGGAGAGGATGCCGATGGAGATGCCGTCGTAGGGCGAGAGCACCGCGTCGACCTTGGCGCTCTTGTACGACGAGGTGAGGATGTCGTCCATGCGCTTCTGGGCGGTGCCGCCGTCCCAGCGCAGGGTGGTGACCTGGTTCAGCGCGGTCTGGCCGGACTTGACGACGAGCTGCTTCTTGTCGATGTACGGCTGCAGGACCTTCATCGCGCCGCCGAAGAAGTACTTCGTGTTGTTGTCGTCGTTCGAGCCGGCGAAGAGCTCGATGTTGAACGGGCCCTTCTTGGAGCCGTCCGCGAGACCGAGCTTCTGCAGGATGTAGTTGCCCTGGAGCTCGCCCACCTTCGAGTTGTCGAAGGACGCGTAGTAGTCGACGTTCTTGGTGCCGAGGATCAGGCGGTCGTAGGAGATGACCGGGATGTTCGCGTCGGCGGCCTGCTGGAGCACGTTGTTCATCGACTTGTTGTCGATGGCGGCGATGATCAGGGCCTTCACACCCTGCGTGATCATGTTCTCGATCTGCGAGACCTGCTGGTCCGGGTCGTCCTCACCGAACGCGAGCTTGGTCTTGTAGCCCTTGGCCTCAAGGTTCTTGACCACGTTGTTGCCGTCGCCGATCCAGCGCTCGGAGGACTTCGTCGGCATCGAGATGCCGATCGTGGCTCCCTTGGTGTCTCCCGACTTGTCCTTGCTGCCGCCGTCGCCGTTCTGGCCGCAGGCGGTCAGGGCGAGGGCGAGGGACGCGGCTCCGGCTATGGCGGTGAGGGCGGCTCTGCGGTTACGCATGATCATCATCCTTGATGTCTTGGACCGGGCTCGGTCTCGCGGAACTCGAACGCTCCGTGAGGGTGGAGAGGAAGGCCGAGAAGGTGTGTTGGATTGTGCGCGACTGTGTCGGCTTCTGTGAAGGGGGTTTGTCCGAACGTTATGAGGGAGTGTCGAACCGGTTCAGAGCGCCGGGCAGACGGGTGCCCAGCGGCGCCATGTCACCGTCCGCTCCGTGCCGTGCGAGCAGGTCAAGGGCGAGCCGGCCGCGCCGCACCCGTTCCCGGGCCGTGCTCAGGGTCAGGTCCCGCAGATGGTGTCCGTACGGGTAGATCCCGGGGGTCTTGGACAGCCCGAACTTCAGATACAGCGGTGCGCCGCGCCGGATCAGCTCGGCGACCTCGTACATCCGGATGTACCCGCCGAGATCGTCGGGGGCCTCGATGTACATGTCCATGGGGGCGGCGGAGACCCGCCGGATCTCGGTGAGGTGATCGAGCGTCAGATCGCTCGGCACGTTCAGCGAGTCGGCGCCGAGGTTCTCGTACACGGCGTACGAGGCCGGATTGACCGGACCGATCAGCGCCGAGACCTTGAACGTCGTGTCGGCCGGAAGGATCCCGGCGACGCGCGCCCGGTGCAGCGTCCACAGCACGCCCTCGTCGGCGACGAGCAGGCACTTGACGCCCAGCTCGGTCGCCCGGACGGCGTCCTCGACACAGCCGGCCACCCCGTCGTGGCCGCGGGCGCGCAGCCCGCCGCCGCGTGAATCGGTGCGCGCCGAGGCGCCTATGTCCCAGATGCCGCGCGGGCCGGTGAACAGGCAGAGTTCGATGTCGCGTTCGCCGGTGGCCTCGACCATCTCGGTGATCTCGGCGTCGGTCAGCATCCAGACACCGCTGCCCTGGCTGATCCGGTGGATCGGCACATCGAGCCGCGAGGCTTCCTTGAGGACCACGGCGAGCGCCTCGGGCCCCTCCACGGAGGGAACCTCGGTGCGCCAGCGGCCGCCTCCGGGGAAGGTGTGCGGCGAGGCGTCGTCGGGGGAGAGGGCGGGCGCGGCCAGGCCGAGTGCGGCCAGGGCCGGCTCGCCGGGGCGACGGGGCGCCGTGGGAGAGGCGTCGGTCACAAGCTGTCCTTCATTGTTCGATATTTCGGGCATGGTTCGTGATGTTGGGCGCGCGGGGCCTGGTGTGCGCCGGTACGGGGCCGTCAGGAAACTCCGTACCGGCGCACGGCTCGGAGGGTCACGGCCTCAGCAGGACCTTGCCGACCTTGGGATCACCGGAACCCACCAGGTCGATGGCCTCCGGGAACGCGGCGAGCGGCAGCTCGTGCGTCACCAGCGGCGACGGGTCCAGCAGCCCCGCCCCGAAGACCCGCACCGTGTGCGCCCAGGCCTCCGGCGGCGCCCCGAACACGGTGTGCACCTCCAGCTGCCGGACGACGAGATCGGTCGGGTCGAGACCCTCGGCACCCGGCGCCGGGATCCCCGTGAGGACCAGGCGCCCGCCGCGCCGCAGCAGGGAGGCGGCGGTGCGCGCGGCGGACGCGGACCCGGCGGTCTCGATGACGACGTCGAAGTCGTCGGGGAGCTGCTGCTCCCTGGTACGGAACTCGGTGGCGCCGAACTCCCTCGACAGCGCGGCCCGGTCGGGGCGGGTGCCCACCACGAGCAGCTCGGCCGGGGAACCCGCCTTCAGGAACTGCACGGCGAACATCCCGAGCGTCCCGGTGCCCACCACGGCCACGCGCTCGCCGGGACGGGCGTTCGCCTTGAGCGCGGCGGCCGCGATGCAGGCGGCCGGCTCCAGCAGGGCGGCGGCCGTCAGATCGGCGTCGTCGGGCAGCACGTGCAGCAGCCGGGCCGGCAGCGTCAGCGTGCCCGCCATGGCACCGGGGACGGTGAAACCCGTCTCCTCGTACCCGGCCGTGCACAACGTTGTCTCGCCCGCGTGGCAACGGTCGCAGACCTGGCAGTTGCGGAAGCCCTCGCCGACGACCTTGCGGCCGACCAGCGTCGCCGGGACACCGGCGCCGACCTCCTCGACGGTCCCGGACCACTCGTGGCCCGGGGTCAGGGGGTAGCGGACGTACCCCTCGGGCCGGTTGCCCTGGTAGACCTCGCGGTCGCTGCCGCAGATGCCGACCGCGTGCACCCGCACGAGCGCCTCGCCCGCCGACGGCGGGACCGGCTCGTGCGGGGCCAGGCGGTGCTCGCCCGGGCCCTCGACGACGACCGCGGTGCTCACTTCGCCCCCTTGGGCTTGCGCTGCTCCCAGCCGTCGGCCCACAGGTCGAACCGGGCCTGCTGCTGGGGGAACTCGGCCGCCGCGTCGACGTCCAGCTCGACGCCGAGCCCCGGCTCGTGGGACAGCTCGAAGTAGCCGTCCACGACCTGCGGGGCGCCCTTGACGACCTTCTTGATCTCCGCGTCGGCGAAGTCGTTGAAGTGCTCCAGGATCTTGAAGTTCGGCGAGGTGAAGCCGACCTGGAGGGAGGCGGCGGTCAGGACCGGGCCGCCGACGTTGTGCGGCGCGACCAGGACGTAGTGCGCCTCGGCGGTGGCGGCGAGCTTGCGGGTCTCCCAGATGCCGCCGATGTGGCCGACGTCGGGCTGGATGATGTCGACCGCCTGGCTCTCGAAGAGCTCGCGGAACTCGATGCGGTCGTGGATCCGTTCGCCCGTGGCGAGGGGCATGTCGACCTTGGCGGCCACCTTCTCCAGCGCCTTGAGGTTCTCCGGCGGCACCGGCTCCTCCAGCCACGCGGGCTTGAAGGGCGCGAGCTCGCGGGCCAGCCGGACGGCGGTGGCCGGCGAGAAGCGGCCGTGCATCTCCAGCATCAGCTCGGTCTCGGGCCCGATCGCGTCGCGCACCGCCTCGATGAGCGACACCGAGTACAGCGTGGCCTCGTGGTCGAGCTCGAAGTGCCCGGTGCCGAAGGGGTCGATCTTGAGGGCCTTGTAGCCCCGCGCGACGACCTCCTGGGCGGCCTTGTGATAGGCCTCCGGGGTGCGTTCGGTGGTGTACCAGCCGTTGGCGTACGCCTTGACCCTGTCGGTGACCTTGCCGCCGAGGAGCTGCCAGACCGGCACCCCGAGCGCCTTGCCCTTGATGTCCCAGCAGGCCATCTCGATGACCGCGATGCCGGACATCACGATCTCGCCGGCGCGCCCGTAGTCGCCGTACTTCATCCGGCGGACCAGGTCCTCGACGGCGAACGGGTCGGAGCCGAGAATATGGTTGGCCTGTGCCTCGTGCAGGTAACCGAGCAGCGCGTCGGTGTGGCCCAGCATGCGGGTCTCGCCGACGCCGGTGATGCCCTCGTCGGTGTGCACCTGGACGTAGGTCAGGTTCCTCCAGGGTGTCCCGACCACGTGTGTGGTGATTCCCGTGATGCGCACGGCAGATGCCCCCTGTGCTTTCAGCTCTGTTCGAAATTTCGTCACACGTTCGAAATGCTGGCGTGACAGTAAGGACGCGGCCCGGGGGGTGTCAATGGGTCGCGCGCATAACGGTTTCGATGCGATGGGCGCAGGATGGCGGGGAATGGTCGGGGGTGTCGGTGTCCGACGGACCGGAATACTGGATTCCGCACAACATCTTCACAACTGCGCCTAGGAACGTTACCGGCGGTGACCCTAGTCTTCCCGCGTCATGGACTACTGCCACGTGTGCCGCAGGCACCTTAACGGCGCCCTCGCCTGTCCCGGGTGCGGTACCCCGGTCGACGAACTCGGCGCGGACACCGACGAGGCCGGCGCGCGCCCGCCGACGGGCGCGGACGCCGACGCGCGCCACGGCGCGGACGGTGACGTCGAGTGGCGCTCCCGCCGGGCCGCGCGGCGGCGCGGGGGCCGTGTCCTGGACGCGGAGGCCGGGAGTCCGGGTGACCCGCAGGCTCCGGCCGGCGCCAGCCGGCGCGACCGCAAGGCGGCCGCGCATCGCCGACGGCGCCGCCGCACCCTGTACATGGCCGTGGGTTTCGTCCTCGCGGCCGGCGGTCTGAGCCTCGCCGAACTCGGCGTCGACGCGCCCGGTCTCGGCCCCAGCCCCGCGGCGGCGGAGTCGCCCGACGGCTCGGCCTCGCCGGCGGCGTCCTCGCTCCCGAAGAAGGCCCCCTCCGAGTCCCCCTCGGCCGGCCGCACGCCCAGCTCCTCCGCGTCGGCCTCCCGGTCCCCCTCCGCCTCCGCCTCCGCGTCTCCCGCCGCGGCGAGCGGGAAGAGCGCCGAGGGTTCCGGATCCCCGACCCTCGGCACCCGCCCGGGTCACTCCGCCTCGGCCCCGGCGACCGCCTCCGCGGGCTCGGGCGCGTCGGCCCCCGCCGGCACGGACCCGACGGCGTCGGCACCTGCGCCGACACCCTCGTCCTCGGACGACTGCAACCGTTTCCTGTGGTGGTGCTCGTAGGCGGGTCGCCCGGTACGGGGTGATCCCTTCGGGGTGTCCTCGGCGCTCGCGGCCGCCGGGATCGGCGGACATCGCCTCGCCGCGGGTTCCGGTTCGCGTGCGGTGACGCGTTCCGGTTTCCGTGGCGCGAGGTGTTCCGGCCCGCCTCTCCGGGCCCGCCGCACCCCGGCAGGCTCGCCGTCGAGGGCGCCGGGTCTCGGTCACCCCCCCCCGCCGGGGGTGCCGCGTCTCAGTCGCCGGCGCCGACGGTGCCGGGGGCCTCGCCCAGCATGCGGAGCAGCAGGTCGCGCAGGGACAGCCGTTCCTGGTCCGAGAGCTCCGCCAGGGGCTCGCGGGCGAAGTCGAGCGAGTCGCGGAGCCCCCCGGCGATTCTGCGGCCCTCGGCCGTCGCCGCCGCCAGTTTCACCCGGCGGTCCACCGGGTCGGGGCGGCGCTCCACCAGCCCCCGTGTCTCCAGCCGGTCCACGATCCCCGTGACGTTCGACGGCTCGCACCTCAGCTTCTGCGCCAGACGGCGCATCGGCAGCGGCTCCAGCGAGAGCAGGCTCAGCAGCCGCGCCTGCGCGCCGGTGAGGGCGTGCGCGGCGGCCGCGTCCTCGTACTCCTCGTGGTAGCGGGCCACGACCGTGCCGATCAACTCGACGACCTCCATGGTCAAGGGGTCGATCCGTGGTCTCTTGTGGGTGGCCATGCCTTGATCCTACCGCGTTACTTGACATCATGAAATATTCAGGCGCATGGTTGTTTCAGGTACTGAAGCATTAGATCCGCTCACCGGTCACCGTGAAAGGCGCACCCTCATGTCCGAGACCCCGCAGCTTCCCTCCACAGGCCGTGAATGGCACCTGGTCAGCCGCCCGGTCGGCTGGCCCCAGCCCGCCGACTTCGCCCTGGTCGAGGCCGAGGTCCGGCAGCCGGGTCCGGGCGAGGTCCTGGTCCGGAACGCCTACGTCTCCGTCGATCCGTACATGCGCGGCCGGATGAGCGCCGCCAAGTCCTACGTCGCCCCCTTCGAGCTCGGCAAGACCATGCAGGGCGGCGCGGTCGGCGAGGTCATCGCCTCGAACGCCGAGGGCATCGAGGCCGGCGACCACGTGCTGCACTTCCTCGGCTGGCGCGAGTACGCCGTCGTGGACGCCAAGCAGGCCGTCAAGGTGGACCCGGGGGCCGCGCCGCTGTCGACGTACCTCGGCGTCCTCGGCATGACCGGCCTCACCGCGTACGCCGGTCTCCTGCGCACCGCCTCCTTCAAGGAGGGCGACTCCGTCTTCGTGTCCGGCGCCGCCGGTGCCGTCGGCAGCCAGGTGGGCCAGATCGCCCGGCTCAAGGGCGCCTCGCGCGTCATCGGCTCCGCAGGGTCCGACGACAAGGTCAAACTGCTCCTCGAGGAGTACGGCTTCGACGCCGCCTTCAACTACAAGAACGGCCCGGTCTCCCAGCAGCTGCGCGATGCCGCCCCCGACGGCGTCGACGTCTACTTCGACAACGTGGGCGGTGACCACCTGGAGGCCGCCATCGGCTCGCTGAACCGGGACGGCCGTATCGCCGTCTGCGGCATGATCTCCGTCTACAACAACACCGAGCCCGCCCCCGGCCCCCGGAACCTGGCCCGGCTGATCCAGACCCGCGGCCGCATCCAGGGCTTCCTCGTCGGCGACAACTACGACCTCCAGCAGGAGTTCGTCCAGGAGGTCGGCGCCTGGATCCGCTCCGGCGAGCTGAAGTACGCCGAGACGGTCGTCGAGGGCATCGAGAACAACCTGGAGGCGTTCTTCGGCGTCCTGCGCGGCGACAACGTGGGAAAGATGATCGTCAAGCTCTGACCGGAGCCGACGCCGGGCAGCCCGGGACGGCCCGGGGGCGCCCCCTGGACGCCCGGGACCGCTCGGGCCGCCCCGGGCTGCCCGGGGCGGCGAAGGCCGCCGCCACCGCGGGCTGTGGCCCGGCGCGGCACCCCGATAAGGTCTCCCCATGCGCGATCTTGGGGTGGGTTTCGGCTATCTGCTGCGCGGCCAGAGATGGGTGGCCCGGCACGGGAAGAGTTTCGGGTTCGGGCTGCTGCCGGGGCTCATCACGCTCGTGCTCTACGCGGCGGCGCTCGTCGCCCTCGGCATGTACGGGGAGGGGTTCGTCACCTGGGCGACGCCGTTCGCGGACGACTGGAGCAGCCCCTGGGAGGGTCTCTTCCGCGGCTTCCTCACCGCCGTCCTGTTCGCCCTGGCACTCCTCCTCGCCGTTCTCACCTTCACCGCGGTCACCCTGCTCATAGGCCAGCCCTTCTACGAGAACCTCTCGGAGAAGGTCGACCGCGACGTGTCCCCGGACGGCACGGCCCCCGAGTCCGGTCTGCCGCTCTGGCGCGAGCTGTGGATCTCCGCGCGCGACAGCCTCCGCGTCCTCGCGCGGGCCCTCGTATGGGGGGTCCTCCTCTTCGCGCTCGGCTTCGTCCCGCTCGTCGGCCAGACCGTCGTCCCGGTGCTCGGATTCTTCGTCACGGGCTTCTTCCTCACCGAGGAACTCGTCGCCGTCGCCCTGCAGCGCCGCGACGTCGACCTCCGGGCGCGCCTCGCGCTGCTCCGCTCCCGCAAGACACTGGTCTGGGGCTTCGGCACCCCGCTGGGTCTCGCCTTCCTCGTCCCGTTCGTCGCGGTGTTCCTGATGCCGGGGGCCGTCGCGGGCGCCACGCTGATGGCCCGGGACCTGCTCGGCGAGGAGATCCGCGAGGGCGACGCGGACGAGGACGACACGGCCTCCGACGGGGCGTCCGAGGAGCACAGCGCCACCTCGTGACCGGGACGCTCCCCGTCGCCGTCACACCCGCTCCGGAGCCCGCTGCCCGTGATCGGACGGGTCGGACGGGTCGGACGGGTCGGACGGGAATCCTCGCCGCCGACTCGCGAGGCGCGGCCAGGACGCCCGCCCGGCCGGCATAAGGGCCCCTACCTCACAGCGTCGCGGCGTACGACGATGGGGCGGACCCGACGGCTAGCGACGAGGAGATGCCGCCATGGCGGACACTGCGGTGGGGACGGCTGGGGACCGGAAGGACGCGGAGGCGGACGCGGCCCGCGAGGCCGTCGTCGAGGCGGCCCTCGCCCGCCTCGGCCTGGACGCGAAGGCCCGGCTGCTGTCCGGCCGGAACATGTGGACGCTGCCCGCGCTCCCGGAGATCGGACTGAAGTCCCTCGTCATGTCCGACGGGCCCATCGGCGTCCGGGGTGTCCACTGGACCGCCGACGACCCCTCCGTCGCGCTCCCCTCGCCCACCGCGCTGGCCGCCACCTGGGACCCGGACCTGGCCCGCCGAGCCGGCGTGCTCCTCGCCCAGGAGGCCCGCCGCAAGGGCGTCCACGTCCTGCTCGCCCCCACCGTCAACCTGCACCGGTCACCGCTCGGCGGCCGCCACTTCGAGGCCTACAGCGAGGACCCGCTCCTGACCGGCGCGATCGGCGCCGGCTATGTCCGGGGCGTCCAGTCCGGCGGGGTCGCCACCACCGTCAAGCACTTCGTCGCCAACGACGCCGAGACCGACCGCTTCACGGTGGACAACCTCGTCTCCGAACGCGCCCTGCGCGAGCTGTACCTGGCGCCCTTCGAGGCCGTCGTCTCCAGCGCCCGACCGTGGGGCGTCATGACCGCCTACAACTCCGTCAACGGCACCACGATGAGCGAGCACCGCCGTCTCGTGAACGAGGTCCTGCGCGGCGAATGGGGCTTCGACGGCTTCAACGTCTCCGACTGGATGGCCGCCCGCTCCACGAAGGCCGCGATCGAGGGCGGCCTCGACGTCGCCATGCCCGGCCCACGGACCGTCTACGGAGAACCGCTCGCCGCCGCCGTGCGCGCCGGCGAGGTCGCGGAGGCCACGGTCGACGCGGCCGTGCGCAACGTGCTCCGTCTCGCCGCCCGCGTCGGCGCCCTGGAAGGCGCCGAACCCGTCGTGACCGAGCCGCCGGCGACCGTGGACGGGGAGGCGCTGGCCCGCGAGGTGGCCCGCCGCGGCTTCGTCCTCGTCCGCAACGAAGGCGCCCTGCCGCTCCCCGAAGGGCACCGGGTCGCCCTCATCGGCGCCGCCGCCCGCGACGCCCGCGTCCAGGGCGGCGGCTCCGCCACCGTCTTCCCCGCCCGGATCGTCTCGCCCCTCGACGGACTCACCGCCGCCCTCCCCGAGGGCGGTCCGACGTACGCGGTCGGCGCCGACCCGGCCGTCGAACTCCCCGTCGCCGACGCGGGGTTCGAGCTGCGCGCGGTCTGCCGCGACGCCGCCGGCGAGGTCATCGCCACCGCTTCCGTCCCGAACGGCCAGATCAAGTGGATGGGCGACGACCTGCCCGCGGGGGTCACCGGAGACACCCTCCACAGCGTCGAACTCACCGGCAGCCTCACCCCGCGCGAGTCCGGCCCGCACACCTTCGGCATCAAGGGCCTCGGCGCGTTCACCCTCACCGTCGACGGCACGACGTACTTCGACGACGTCCAGAGCGCCGACAGGGACGACCCCTTCGTGACGTTCTTCGGCGCCCCCGTCCCCCACGGCCGGGCCGAGCTCACCGCGGGCGAACCGGTGGAGGTCTCCCTCACCCATGTCGTCACGGTCCCCGGCAACGCCCCCCTGAAGGCCGTCGGCTTCTCGCTCGCCCATCAGGAGCCCGTGCGCGACGCGGACGAGCTGATCGCCGAGGCGGTCGAGGCGGCCCGCGCCGCCGACACCGCCGTCGTGGTGGTCGCCACCACCGACCGCGTCGAGTCCGAGGGCTTCGACCGCGAGGACCTCAGGCTCCCCGGCCGTCAGGACGAGCTGGTCCGCGCCGTGGCCGCCGCCAATCCGAACACCGTCGTGGTCGTCAACTCCGGCTCCCCGGTGGAACTCCCGTGGCGCGACGAGGTCGCCGCCGTGCTCCTGAGCTGGTTCCCGGGCCAGCAGGGCGGCGCCGCCCTCGCGGACGTCCTCACCGGCGCCCACGAGCCGGGCGGCCGCCTCCCCACCACCTGGGGCTCCCTGGCCGACGCCCCGGTCGCCCGGGTCCGCCCGGACGGTGGTGAACTCCCGTACACCGAGGACGTCTTCATCGGCTACCGCGCCTGGGAGAAAGCGGGCAGGACCCCCTCGTACCCCTTCGGGCACGGCCTCGGCTACACCGACTGGACGTACGAGTCCATCGAGATCGAGGACCTGACCGTCACCGTCCGTGTCCGCAACTCCGGCCGGCGGGCCGGGCGCGAGGTCGTCCAGGTCTACCTCGCCCCGGCGGAACCCGGCACCGGCCGGCCCGCCCGCGCGCTCGCCGGTTTCGCCGGGGTCGAGGCCGCGCCCGGTGAGAGCGTCGAAGCCGTCGTGGAGCTCCCGCGCCGCGCCTTCGAGATCTGGGACACCGCCGCGGACACGTGGGCGTTCGTGAAGGGTTTGTACGAGGTTCAGGCAGGTCGTTCCCTTCTGGACCGCCGTCTGAGCACGATCATCGAGGCGTAACCTTCGCGCCCCCTTCGGCCGGCCCCGGCCCGGAACCTGACCTCCGGACCGGGGCCGGCCGACAAGCACTGGGGCTTGTCGGACAGGCCTAGGACCGCACGGAGAACCCGTACACCGTCTGCGACCTGTACACCGCGCCGGGCCGCAGCTCGGTGCTCGGGAAGTCCGGCCGGTTCGGGGAGTCGGGGAAGTGCTGCGTCTCCAGCGCGATGCCGTCGTTGGGGGCGAAGGGTTCGCTCAGGTGGTCGGCGGTGTAGAACTGGAGACCGGGTTCGGTGGTCGCGACCGTGAGCACCCGCCCGGACGCCGGGTCGTACAGCTCGGCGACCTCCACGGGAGCGTCGGTGAGCCCCTTGTCGAGCACGTAGTTGTGGTCGTATCCCGCGCCGGTCTTGCGGGGCTCGCGGAAGTCGAAGCGGGTGCCCTCGACCGGGTCGAGTTCCCCGGTCGGGACGAGGTCCTCGTCCACCCGTGTCAGCCGCGAGGCGTCGAGCCGGAGCTCGTGTCCCAGCGCGCTGCCGGAGCCGCCGAGGTTCCAGTACGTGTGGTTCGTCAGGTTCACCACGGTCGGCGCGTCGGTGACCGCCTCGTAGGCGATCCGCAGCGCGCCCCGCTCGTCGAGCGTGTACGTCGCCGAGACCTCCAGACGCCCCGGGAAGCCCTCTTCGCCGTCCGGGCTGACCCGGGAGAGCCGGACCCCGTGTTCGAGCGGCTCCGCGTCCCACACGCGCTTGTCGAAACCGCCGTCGCCGCCGTGCAGCGTGTTGGGGCCGTTGTTCGGCTCCAGGCGGTACGTCACCCCGTCCAGCGGGAAGCCCGCGCCCCCGATCCGGTTCGCGTACCGCCCGACCAGCGCGCCGAGATACGGCTCGGGATGGGACGTGTACCCCTCCAGGGCGGGGAAGCCCAGGGTCACGTCCACGGCCCGCCCGTCCCGGTCCGGCACCTCGGCCGACTGCACGATCCCGCCGTACGTGAGCACACGCACCCGGACACCGGCGCGCTCCAGCGTCCAGCGGTGGACCCGGGTGCCGTCGGAAAGTGTGCCGAAAAGTTCGCTCATGAGGAAAAGCCTAGGTCACGGGTTCGCGTGCCGTCACAGTCCGGTAGGCGATCTCGGCGAGTCGCGCCTGGCCGTCCCTGCTCGGGTGGAACCAGTCCCAGTGGCTCAACTGGTCCGTGCCGAAGCGGTAGTCGAACACCGCGTTCCCGTCGAAGCGGCAGCGCCGGTCCTTGGCGCACACCTCGCGCAGCACCTGGTTGTACTCCTTCACCCGGTCCTGCACCTGCCCGCGCCGCAGGGTCGCCGCCGCGTTCAGCGAGTCCGCGTCCCCGAGCATCGAGGGGCAGATGCCCAGTTTCCAGACCTGCTTGCCCAGCGGGTTGCCGCGCCCCTGGGACCAGAGCCGTTTCAGGTCCGGCACGCTCGACACGTACACCTGGGTCTTCGGCAGGGCGCCGCGCAGCGTCTTCATCGCGTCCTGGAACTCGGCGCGGAAGTCGGCGACGGACGTCATCGCCGAGGCGGAGGACCGGCAGGCATCGTTGGCGCCCGCCATCACCGTGACCAGCTCCGGCCCGCGGGTCGCCGCCTGGGCCATCTGGCCGGGAAGGTCCGCCATCCGCGCCCCGGTCACCGCGTAGTTCCAGCTGCGCTCGGCCGCCCCGGCCGTGCCGAGCAGCCGTACGGCAAGACTGTCGACCTGCGGATCGCTGCCGGTCGCCCACGACACCTCGGGGCAGTCGGACAGCACACTGCACGCGTCGAAACCGCGCGTGATGGAGTCGCCGACCGCGGCCATCGAGTCCGGGCTGCGGTCCCAGACCGGCGTGGGTCTCGGGGACGGCCGGGTCCCCGCCGACCCGCTGGACGCCGGGGAGTTGCCACCGGTGGCGTCGCAGGCGGCGATGCCCAGGAGAGCCGCCGTCGCGGCGACGGCGAGGACGGCCCGCGAACGGTGGCTGCGATTCCGCATCCCCTGGTCTCCTCGTTCGTTGTACAGGGTTGGTCGGCACCCGCTCCGCGCGGTCGGTCGCACCACGTCGTACACGGTCGGTCGCACCGCGTTCCCGCGGTGTGGCCGTCTTGCCCGGGAGACGGGCCCGGACCCCCGGCGAGGGAGTCCGGACACGTCCCGCCGGGTGAAACCTCGGAGGTTCACGGCGCTTGGACCGACGGTACGTCACACTCCTTGCGCCGCCGCAGGGTAGCCTCGCCACGTGGCCGCCCTGCCACTGCCGTTCCGCTAAGTTACAAGATGTCTCGCTCTGTCCGGAGGCCCCAGTGACGACACGTGGAGTTCTCTACGTGCACTCCGCGCCCCGCGCGTTGTGTCCGCATGTCGAGTGGGCGGTCGCGGGGGTGCTCGGCACGCGCGTCAGCCTCGACTGGATCCGGCAGCCCGCCGCCCCCGGCACCTGGAGATCCGAGTTCTCCTGGAAGGGCGAGGTCGGCACCGCCTCCAAGCTCGCCTCCGCGCTGCGCGGCTGGCATCTGCTGCGCTTCGAGGTCACCGCCGAGCCCTGCCCCACCGCCGAGGGCGAGCGCTACAGCTGCACGCCCGAGCTCGGCATCTTCCACGCCGTCACCGGGATCCACGGCGACATCCTGATCCCCGAGGACCGGCTGCGCGCCGCGCTGCTGCGCTCCCAGCGCGGCGAGAGCGACCTGGAGGCCGACCTCGCCAAGCTCCTCGGCAAGCCCTGGGACGACGAGCTGGAGCCCTTCCGCTACGCGGGCGAGGGCGCCCCGGTCCGCTGGCTGCACCAGGTGGTGTGACACCCCGTCAGGGGCGCGGCACCGCAACCGAGGAACGTACGGCGTGTGGCCCGTACCCCTGGTTCCAAGGGGTACGGGCCACACGCCGTACGGAACGGACTACCGGCGTCAGACGGAACGGAACGCCAGCACCACGTTGTGCCCACCGAAGCCGAACGAGTCGTTCAGCGCGGCGATGCGGCCCTCGACGGGCAGCTTGCGCGCCTCGCCGCGGACGATGTCGGCGGCGGCCTCGGCCTCGGGGTCGAGGTTCTCCACGTTGATGGTCGGCGGGGCGAGACGGTGGTACAGGGCGAGCACGGTCGCGACCGACTCGACGCCACCGGCGCCACCCAGGAGGTGACCGGTCATCGACTTCGTCGCGGAGACCGCGAAGTGGTCGGCCTCGTCGCCGAACACCTTGCGCAGCGCCTTCAGCTCGGCCACGTCACCGGCCGGCGTCGAGGTGGCGTGCGCGTTCACGTGCACGATCTCGGTCGGGTCCAGGTCGGTGTTGTCGAGCAGGTTCTGCAGGGCGTGCGAGATGCCGCGGCCCTCGGGCTCCGGCTGCACGATGTCGTGCGCGTCGGCCGAGATGCCCTGGCCGACCGCCTCGGCGTACACCCGGGCGCCGCGCTTGGCGGCGTGCTCGGCGGACTCCAGGACGAGGACGCCCGCGCCCTCGCCCAGCACGAAGCCGTCACGGGCGACGTCGTAGGGGCGCGAGGCACCCTCGGGGTCGTCGTTGTTCTTGGACATCGCCATCATGTTGCCGAACGCGGCGATGGGAAGCGGGTGGATGGCCGCCTCGGTGCCACCGGCGACGACGACGTCGGCGCGGCCCGTGCGGATCATCTCGATGGCGTAGCCGATCGCCTCGGCGCCGGAGGCGCAGGCGGAGACCGGGGTGTGCACACCGGCGCGGGCGCCCACGGCGAGCCCCACGTTGGCGGAGGGACCGTTCGGCATCAGCATCGGGACGGTGTGCGGGGAGACGCGGCGTACGCCCTTCTCCTTCAGCACGTCGTACTGGTCGAGGAGGGTCGTCACGCCGCCGATGCCGGAGGCGATGACCGTGCCCAGCCGGTCGGGGTCGACGCTCGGGTCCTCGCCCGCCTTGTCGGTGAAACCGGCGTTCGCCCAGGCCTCCTTGGCCGCGATCAGCGCGAACTGCGCCGAGCGGTCCAGGCGGCGGGCCTGCGGGCGGGGGATGACCTCGCCCGGCTCCACGGCGATCTGCGCCGCGATACGGACGGCCTGGTCGGCGGCCCACTCCTGCTCGAGAGGGCGGACGCCGGAACGTCCGGCGATCAGGCCCTCCCAGGTAGAGGCTGCGTCGCCACCCAGCGGTGTGGTTGCGCCGATACCGGTGACGACCACGGTGCGATTGGTCGGGCTCACGGGAATTCTTTCTCCAACGGATACGAGGATTCAGCGGCGCCACCGCCGGGTGGCGGGGCATCAGCCCAGGGCAACCAGGGCACTAGGCCCCGGTGAACCCGGACGGTCGGCCCAGGTGACCGAAAGGTCAGGCCTGGTTCTTGAGGATGTAGTTCGTCGCGTCGCCGACGGTCTTGAGGTTCTTGACGTCGTCGTCCGGGATCTTGACGTCGAAGCGCTCTTCGGCGGCGACGACGACCTCGACCATGGACAGCGAGTCGACGTCCAGGTCGTCGGTGAAGGACTTGTCCAGCTGGACGTCCTCGGTGGGGATCCCGGCGATCTCGTTGACGATCTCGGCGAGACCTTCGACGATCTCTTCCTGAGTGGCGGCCATGTCAGGCGCTCCTTCGGTGTGTTTCCAGAGGGGTGGCGGTATTCCGTACGGACCGGATGATCCGGTACGGAGTGCCTAGGGGAGGGTAACGACCGTCGCGGCGTACACGAGACCCGCCCCGAAGCCGATGACGAGCGCGGTGTCGCCGCTCTTCGCCTCACCGGTCGCCAGGAGCCGCTCCATCGCGAGCGGGATCGAGGCGGCCGAGGTGTTGCCGGTGGTGCGCACGTCACGCGCGACCGTGACGTGACCCGGCAGTTTCAGCGTCTTCACCATCGAGTCGATGATCCGCTCGTTGGCCTGGTGGGGAATGAAGACATCCAGGTCGTCCGGCGAAAGTCCGGAGGCTTCCAGCGCCTCCTTGGCGACCTTCGCCATCTCGAACACGGCCCAGCGGAACACCGCCTGGCCTTCCTGCGTGATGGCAGGGAACTTGATCTCGCCCTTGGAGTCGAGCGGAAGCTGGGAGACATCGCCGACCTTGAAGCGGTCCCACGGCACGGTCTGCTTGATCGTGCCGGCCTTGTCGCCCTCGCTGCCCCAGACCGTGGGGCCGATGTGCGGCTCGTCGGAGGGACCGACGACGACCGCGCCCGCGCCGTCGCCGAACAGGAAGGCCGTCGCGCGGTCCTCCAGGTCGGTGAGGTCGGACAGCCGCTCCACGCCGATGACGAGGACGTACTCCGCGGAACCCTCGACGATCATGCCCTTGGCGAGGGTCAGGCCGTAGCCGAAGCCCGCGCAGCCGGCCGAGATGTCGAAGGCCGCGGCCTTGTTCGTGCCGAGCTTGTCGGCGATCTCGGTGGCGATGGCCGGGGTCTGGGAGAAGTGCGACACGGTGGAGACCACCACGGCGCCGATCTGGGCGGCGCTGATGCCGGCGTCGGCGATGGCCTTGCCGGACGCCTCGACCGACATCGCGGCCACGGTCTCCTCGTCGGAGGCCCAGTGCCGGGTCTCGATGCCGGAGCGCGAACGGATCCACTCGTCGGACGAGTCGATCGTCTCCAGGATCACCTCGTTGGGCACCACCCGGACGGGACGGTAGCCGCCGACGCCGAGGATGCGCGCGAACGGAGCGCCCTTGGGTGCCTTGATCTTCGACATGCTCTCGGGCTCCTCAGGCAGCGCCGTGCTCGGCGATGAGCTCGCGAGCCGCGTCCAGGTCGTCGGGGGTCTTCAGGGCCAGCGTCGTGACACCGGGCAGCGCGCGCTTGGCCAGACCGGTGAGCGTGCCGCCGGGGCACACCTCGATCAGCGCGGTCGCGCCGAGCTTCTGGAAGGTCTCCATGCACAGGTCCCAGCGGACCGGGTTGGCGACCTGGCCGACCAGGCGGGAGACGACCTCGGTGCCGGAGGCGACCGTCTGGCCGTCCCGGTTCGAGACGTAGGTGACCCGCGGGTCCGCCGGAGTCAGGTCCTCGGCAGCCTTGGCCAGCGCCTCGACCGCGGGGGCCATGTGGACGGTGTGGAACGCGCCCGCCACCTTCAGGGCCACGACACGCCGGACACCCTCGGGCTTGTCCGCCTCCAGGGCGGCCAGCTGCTCCAGCGTGCCGGCGGCCACGATCTGGCCCGCGCCGTTCACGTTCGCCGGGGTCAGCCCGAGCTTCTCCAGGTGCGCGACCGTCGTGTCGGGGTCCCCGCCGAGCAGCGCCGACATACCGGTCTGCGTGATGGCGGCGGCGTCGGCCATCGCGAGGCCGCGCTTGCGTACGAGGGTCAGCGCGGCGGTGTCGTCGAGCACTCCCGCGAACGCGGCGGCGGTGATCTCGCCGACGCTGTGGCCGGCGACGGCACCGGGGGTGACGTCACCGAGTGCCGCGGCGGACAGGAGACCGGCGGCGACCAGGAGCGGCTGGGCGACAGCCGTGTCGCGGATCGCGTCCGCGTCGGCCTGCGTGCCGTAGTGGGCAAGGTCCAGCCCGAGGGCGTCCGACCACGCGGCGAGGCGTTCGGCGGCGCCGGGGAGGTCGAGCCAAGGAGTCAGGAAGCCGGGCGTCTGAGCGCCCTGGCCGGGAGCGACGAGTACGAGCACTCTCACACTCTCTCTTGTGGACGGCCACGGCCGCCCGTGGGGACAGGGACGAAGAACACGAGGGGGAATTGTAGGTCCCCGACAAAAGCCTAGGTTTGCGGATCTCCATCGGCCAGACGCCCCAGGATCAGCGCGATCCGCAGCGTGAACGCCGATCGAACATCCGAGGGCGACCAGCCGGTGACGTCAGTCACACGTCGTAGCCGGTAGCGCACGGTGTTGGGATGGACGAACAGCATCCGGGCCGCGCCTTCGAGGCTGCTCGCCTGCTCCAGGTAGACGGCCAGCGTCTCCAGGAGCGCGGAGCCCGCTTCCTCCAGCGGTCTGTAGATCTCCTCCACCAACTGCTCGCGGGCCGACGGGTCTCCGGCGATCGCGCGCTCCGGCAGCAGATCGTCCGCCAGTACCGGGCGCGGGGCGTCCTGCCAGGCGAAACACGCCTTCAGCCCGGCCGCCGCGGCCTGTGCCGACCGGGTCGCGGCCAGCAGATCGGGCACGATCGGCCCGGCCACGACCGATCCGGCGGCGTACGGACCGATCAGCGACTTGGCGACGGCGAGCGGGTTGTCGCTGCCGCCCGCGATGACGACCAGCCGGTTCCCGAGCACCCCCGTCAGCACCTGGAGCTTGGCGTGCCGGGCCGCCCGCCGGATCGCCTCGACCGTCAGCTCGCTGTCGCCGTCGGGCGCCGTGCCCAGCACCACGCAGACATGGTCGGGCGAGTTCCACCCGAGCGCGGCGGCCCGGGAGACGGCGCCCTCGTCGGCCTCGCCGGAGAGCACCGCGTTCACCACGAGCGACTCGAGCCGGGCGTCCCAGGCACCGCGTGCCTCCGCGGCCTGCGCGTACACCTGGGCGGTGGCGAAGGCGATCTCGCGGGCGTAGACGAGCAGCGCCTCACGCAACACGGATTCGTCGCCGGGCGCCGCCACCTCGTCGATGGCCGATTCCATGACCTCGATTGTCGTCCGCACCATCTCCACCGTCTGGCGCAGCGTGATGGCCCTGGTCAGCTCGCGTGGCGCGGTGCCGAAGACGTCGGTGGAGATGGCCTGCGGCGCGTCCGGGTGCCGGAACCACTCCGTGAAGGCCGCGATACCGGCCTGGGCGACCAGCCCGATCCACGACCGGTTCTCCGGTGGCATGGCCCGGTACCACGGCAACGTCTCGTCCATCCGCGTGATGGCCTGGGCGGCGAGACTGCCGGCCGACTTCTCCAGCCGCTTGAGGGTCGCGGTGTGCGAGTCGACTTCGTGCGCTGGGCGCTCGGTGTTGCTGGCTTCGGGTTCGGGCACGGGACAAGACTGCCTTATCCGGACGGAGCTGTGCGGCGGCGGGTCGCAAGTAGGCGGGAGGCGGGCCGCCGGGCCGGGGCCGGGGCCTGTCGTCCGGACCATGCGGCGGGACGTACCTCGGTGCCGCCCGATCGGGACGCCAGGCCCTACCGTGGGGGAGTGATGGACGTCCGCCGCGCCGACGAGCGCTACCGCGGAGGGGACCCGGCGGCCGGGATCTCCTCGCTCCACGCCTTTTCCTTCGGCCCGCACTACGACCCCGACAACCTCCGCTTCGGCGCGGTGATCGCCTGCAACGAGGAGCGGCTCGCCCCCGGCGCGGGCTTCGACGAGCACCCGCACAGCCACACCGAGATCGTCACCTGGGTGGTGGAGGGCGAACTGACCCATCGCGACTCGGCGGGGAACGAGTCGGTGCTGCGCCACGGGGACGTCCAGCGGCTGAGTTCGGCGGGAGGCGTCCGCCATGCCGAGCGCAACGACGGCGAGCTGCCGCTGGTCTTCGTCCAGATGTGGCTGGCCCCGGTGGAACCGGGCGGCGACCCCGCGTACGAGACCGTCCGCGGCATCGCCGACTCCACTCCGTACGCCGTTCCCGAGGCGGGAGCCATGCTCCATGTGCGCCGGCTGACGTCGGGCGAGCGCACGGCCGTCCCCGACGCGCCCCACGTCTACGTCCATGTCGTGCGCGGCGAGGTCCGGCTGGACGGCGTGGAACTGGGGGAGGGGGACGCGGCCCGGGTCACGGACGCGAAGGACCTGGAGCTGGTCGCCGGGGCCCCGGCGGAGCTGCTGGTGTGGGAGATGACGGTCGGCTGACGCCGGGGTTGGGCGCGAGGCGAGGCCTCCCGCGGGCCGACCGGACGCGGCGGTCTTCCCCGGCCCGCTCCGAGGCTGCCGCCGGCCCGCGTCAGGAGGCGAGTTCGGCCAGCACCGCGTCCGTGAAGGGCGTCCACGCCTCGACGGCCCAGGGGCCGAAGTTCCGGTCGGTCAGCGCGACGCAGGCGGCGCCCACGGCCGGGTCGACCCACAGGAACGTACCAGCCTGGCCGAAGTGGCCGAAGGTGCGCGGCGAGGACGAACTCCCCGTCCAGTGAGGTGACTTGGAGTCGCGGATCTCGAAGCCCAGCCCCCAGTCGTTGGGGTTCTGGTGGCCGTACCCCGGAAGGACGCCCTTGGTGCCTGGGTACTGGACGGTCATCGCCTCCGCGACCGTACGCGGGTCAAGCAGCCGCGGCGCCTGGAGCTCGGCGGCGAAGCGGACGAGGTCGTCCACGGTCGAGACACCGTCCCTCGCGGGCGAACCGTCCAGCGTCGTCGCGGTCATGCCGAGCGGTTCGAGAACCGCCTGGCGCAGATACTCCGCGAACGGCATGTCCGCCGCCTTGGCGATGTGGTCCCCGAGCACCTCGAACCCGGCGTTGGAGTACAGCCGCCGCTCCCCGGGCGTGAAGGTCGCCCGGTGCTCGTCGAAGGCCAGACCCGAGGTGTGCGCGAGCAGGTGCCGGACCGTCGAACCGGCGGGACCGGCGGGTTCGTCGAGCTCGATCGCCCCCTCCTCGTACGCGACGAGCGCGGCGTACGCGGCGAGCGGCTTGGTGACGGACGCCAGCGCGAACCGGTGCCCGTCCGGCCCGTGCGAGCCGGCCACGGTGCCGTCCGCGCGGACGACCGCGGCCGCGGCGGTGGGAACGGGCCAGTTCGAGATCAGCGCCAGGCTCTGCAAGGACATGCCCCGAGCCTAAGCGGCTCAGAGGCGCAGGCGCATCGAGGGGTCGGGCTTGCGGACGAACCCGAGGGCCGCGTAGAGCGGCTCGGCCTCGGCGGAGGCGTTGAGGTCGACCTGGGCGACACCGCGCTCACGGAACCAGCCGAGGAGCGTCTCCATGCAGGCGCGGGCGTAGCCGCGGCGCCGGGCGCCCGGATCGGTGGCGACGCTGAAGACGTACCCCACAGCACCGTGCGGATTGTCCGCCCGCCCGATCCGGTACTCGACCGTCCCGGCGACGAGCGCCGCGAGGGAGCCCGGCCGCTCCGGGTGGTCGACCACGAAGGCGGCGAAGGATCCCTCGGCATCGGCGAGCTTCGCGCGTACGGTCGGCAGCGACGCGGCGTGCCACTCGCTGGAGGAGCCGGCGTCGAAGACCGCATCGATCATCACCTGGCGCAGGCGCAGCACTTCCCGGGCGTCCTCGGGCGTGGCACGGCGTACGAGACTCATGATCCGCACGGTAGCCACCGCATCCCGGCCACGTCCTCGCATTTTCGGCGGATTCGGCTTGCTTGGAGTGCACTCCAAGGTTTTAGCGTGGGGGTCATGACGGTGATGGAGACCACAGCCGGGGCCACCGGGACCGACGCGTGCGCCGGGCCTCCCGAGCAGGAGCGGCGCCCGGACGGCCGGGACAACTACACGATCAGCGAGGTCGTCGCCTTCACCGGCCTCAGCGCACACACCCTGCGCTGGTACGAGCGCATCGGGCTGATGCCGCACATCGACCGCTCGCACACCGGCCAGCGCCGCTACAGCAACCGCGACCTGGACTGGCTGGACCTCGTCGGCAAGCTCCGGCTCACCGGGATGCCGGTCGCCGACATGGTCCGCTACGCGGAGATGGTGCGCGCCGGCGACCACACGTACATGGACCGCTACGAGCTCCTGGAAGCGACCCGGCGGGACGTCAAGGACCGGATCGCGGAGCTCCAGGACACCCTCGCGGTGCTCGACCGGAAGATCGGCTTCTACGGGGACGCGACCAGCGTCCTCGCCTCGGAGCCGTCCTGACGGCGGAGGCCCGGCCACGGCCGGGCACGGCCGGCACCCGAGGGCACCGGCCCGCTCCAGCCTGTCCGCCGACGCAGTCTCGCCGGAGCCGGTCCCCGGGAGCCGGCCCGTCGGCTCGGGCCCGCCGGAGCCGGCCCGCTAGAGCTGGGCGAGCAGTTCCGCCTTCTTCACGGAGAACTCCTCGTCCGTGACGAGCCCCGCCTCGTGCAGTTCCCCCAGATGCCGGATCCGGTCGGCGATGTCGGCCGGGTCGCGGTGCGGCGCCGCGGCTGCGACCACCGGCGCGGGGCTCGCGGAGCGCGCGGCGGCGAGCACGGCCGCGGCGAACGGCAGCGACTCGTGGACGGGCCCGTACCCGAGCCCGAAGACGACCGCCGCCGGGTCCTGGTCCGCCTGCGCGGGATGGGCCGGGGCGGGATCCCGCCGCAGCAGCCGCAGATGCCCCTCGAACACCTCGGGGGAGCGCCACTCGACCCCGCACAGCGAGGAGACCGGGAAGGTCTGGTCGCCGGCTTTCCACTTCGCCGAGGACGCGCCCGTCCAGAACCACCGGAAGGACACCGTCTTGCCGTCGAAGGTGGCCTTTCCGTCGTAGGCCTTGAAGGTCAGCGGCCCCTCGGGCGGCTTCACGAGAAAGCGCTCGGCGGGCTCGTCGTCAGTGGTGAGCTGTCCGCGCAGCTCGTCCGCGTAGTACTCGGCGAGCGTCTCGCGTTCGGCGGGCAGCACCAGCCGATAGGGGTCGCACCCCTCCTTGAGCTGTCCCGCGGCCGCTTCCATCAGCGGATCGGCGCCGGGTCTCGGCACCGCACGCAGAACGACCGTGCCTCGCTTCCCGGGCGTCAGCGTCACCGCCGCGAGCGCCTCCAGGGGGACACGGCGTTCGCCGAGCGCCTGGAACAGCTTCGGTGTACGGATCCCCCGTTCGAAGCGGATGAGCACGGAGTCGGACTCGAACTCCCAGGCGGCATGAAATCCGGCCAGTACGTCACCCATGCGGGCCATCGTATGCGGCACGCAAGCCTCCGTCGCCTCTCTGGGCGGACCGCAGTTTTTCGTCCTCTACGCGCGTCAGGCCGACGCGCCGACGGACAAACCCGTCCGGCAGGCGTCGTCATCACGCGCGCAGCTGACAGCGCGGTACGCGCCGATCCCGATCTCCGCGAAGTTGCGGAGACTCTCCGTGCCCGGCTCGAAGTAGCCGGCGTGACCCTTCGCCCCCTCGGCCGACAGGACGCGCGCCCCGAACCCGTTCGACACCGGGTCCGCGCCGTGTCCGAGGCCGCCGACCTCCATGTGCGGCACGTCCTGGATCCAGTCGTCCGCGTCGCGCATCGCCCAGACCCGGGCCGTGGTGTGCAGGTTGGCCGCCTTCGCCGCCCGCATGCCGGGGCTGCCCGCCACCGCTATGTCGGACACCCGGGAGGGCAGCGAAGAGGCCGCCACCCCGCACAGGACCGAGCCGTAGCTGTGGCAGTACAGCGCCACCTCCGAACTGCCCGGCAGCGCCCGCACCAGCGCGTTCAGCCGTACCGCGCCGTCCTCGGCCCGCATGGCGGTGGCCGAGTCGATACCGAGTCCGCTGGGCGTCGTGTAGTCGGCCCACGCGATCACGGCCGTCCGCATGCCCGGGTCCGCCGAGCGCTCGGCCCTGTACAGCGAGCCCGCCATGCCGACCGGCGCCGAGTACTGCTTGTACGTGCGCTGGAAGGTGAGCAGGTCGGTGTCGACACCGGGGACCACGACCGAGACCCGGCGGGCCTTGTCGAGGTCGCCGAAGACCTCGGCGATCCGGCCCGAGCCGTTGGGGTCGAAGGCCAGGATCCTGCGGTCCTTGTGCAGCAGCGCTTCGTAGCGGTGCATGCGGCGGCCCGCGTCGTACTGGCCGAGCGAGGACAGCCGGTTGTCGTGCATGCGCCCGCGCTCGACCGTGCGCTCGTGCTTGAGCGCCAGACGGTTCGCCGCGTAGCGCAGGGTCACCGGCGCACCGTTCATGTTGCCGACCGCGAGTGGATAACGGTGGGCGAGCCGCGAACGCTGCTGCGCGTCGAGCGTGGTGAAGAACTGGGACAGCGAAGCCGGAGCGGAGTCCGGGTCGGGCAGCTTGTGCCCGGCGATGCTGCCGCGTTCCCACGCGGAGCGCGACGCCTGGAGCGGAGATGCTGTCCGGTGGCTGTGGAGCGCGGTCCAGCCACTGGTGGCCAGCATCACGAACACCACGGCCAGCGCGAGCAGTGCGCGCCAGACGTTGAGTTGGGGGGTGGTGTCGAAGGAAGTCACTGAGAGGACACCCTAGGAGAAGTGAAGAGCCTCCCGTTAAACGAGTGACTGGGATCACGTTTCTGATGGGGTAATTAGGGCAAACCGGGTTCAGTTTGAGTTAAATAGTGACGCTGTGTACGTGCTTTTCCGCTATGCGTGTGCGATATGTGACGCTCTGCGTGGGGGTGTTGTGATGGTCCGGCGCCTTCGCGGAGCGTCTCGCGCGGGCGTCGTCCGTACAACGAGCGCGGGCGTGCGCGAGGTTCCGTACGCGGGCGGGCGCCGGCTCGAGTACGGGTTCTGCGACAGACCGTGTACGCGGGAGGGCGTCGTATTCCGTACGCCGGTCCGAACCGGCTCTCCCGCCCGGGGGCGGGTACCGGGTGTCGCGCCGGGGCTTCCAGGGGGTGTCGCGCCGGCTTCCAAGAGGTGACCCGGCGGGCTTCCGGAGGGTGACCCGGCGGGCTTCCAAGGGGTGATCCGGCGATACGAAGCGTCACCGGGGCATCACCGGATCGTCACCGCGGCGCGCTGCCCCACTTCTCCGCCAACGCGGGCCCCACCTGGTCGAGATAGGCCGCGGTCAGCTCGCGGATCGCCTCGACGCTGGTGTCCTCGCCCGCGCCCCACAGCCGGCCCGTCACCCGCATCACCCCGCCGAACACCGCGACCGCGATGCGCGGGCGCGGGTCCGTATCCACGTCGAGGCCCTCGCGCTCGGCGATGAGCCGCGCGATCTCCTCCTCGATCTCCTCCGAGCGGCGCAGATGCGCGGCGAGCAGCGCGGGGGTCGACTCGATCAATTGGTAGGTGCGCATGTGCAGTTCGATGGGCACCACCTCCTCGATCGCCTCGCCGATCGTGTCCCAGCTCTCCAGGACGGCCCGGCGCAGTGCCTCCAACGGGGCCTCGTGGGGCGGTCGTTCGCGTACCGCGTCGATGAAATGTGCCTCCGTGAGCCGCTGGAGGAACAGGGCGGCGTCCTCCTTGCCCGCGAAGTAGCGGAAGAAGGTGCGCTGGGAGACGTCGACGGCCTCGGCGATCTCGTCGACCGTGGTCCGCTCGTAACCCTGGGTGGTGAACAGTTCGAGGGCGGCCCGCAGCAGGGCGTCCCGGGTGCGCTGCTTCTTGCGCTCCCGCAGCCCGGGGCGTGCCACCACCGACTCCGTAGACGCCACCGACGCCATGGGCTCCGCCGATGCCGTCGCGCCGACAGCCGACGCCTCCGTCCCGGCCGTCGGCTCCGCCGTTCCGGCCGCGTCCGCCGCGTCCGCCGCGTCTGCCACGCCTGCCGTGTCCACCGTTTCCGTCATGTGCCGCGTTCTCTCCCAACCGAGCCGTTCGCGCAGTTCAGCCTATCTGTGAGCGACGTGACAGTGACCGACTTGTGAATCGGTTTGTCAATTGTCAGCGGCTGTCACTAGCCTCGAAAAATGACTAGTCAGACCACCATCGACAAGACGGGCCCGGAGGACAAGACTCCGGACTCCCCGTTGGACCGGGCTCCGTCCACGGGCCTGCGCGGCCATCCGTGGTTCACCCTCATCACCGTGGCTGTCGGGGTCATGATGGTGGCCCTGGACGGCACCATCGTGGCCATCGCCAACCCGGCCATCGCCAAGGACCTCGGCGCGACCTTCTCCGACGTCCAGTGGATCACCAACGCCTACTTCCTCGCCCTCGCGGTCTCCCTCATCACCGCGGGCAAGCTCGGCGACCGCTTCGGACACCGGCAGACCTTCCTGATCGGCGTGACCGGCTTCGCCGCCGCGTCCGGCGCGATCGGCCTGTCGCACAGCATCGCCCTCGTGGTCACCTTCCGCGTGTTCCAGGGCCTGTTCGGCGCGCTGCTCATGCCGGCCGCGCTGGGCCTGCTCCGCGCGACCTTCCCGGCCGAGAAGCTGAACATGGCGATCGGCATCTGGGGCATGGTCATCGGCGCCTCCACCGCGGGCGGCCCGATCCTCGGCGGACTGCTCGTCCAGCACGTCAGCTGGCAGTCGGTGTTCTTCATCAACGTGCCGGTCGGCCTGATCGCCCTCGTGCTGGGCCTGCTGATCCTGCTCGACCACCGCGCCGAGAACGCCCCGCGCTCCTTCGACATCCTCGGCATCGTGCTGCTGTCCGGCGCGATGTTCTGCCTGGTGTGGGCCCTGATCAAGGCCCCGGCCTGGGGCTGGGGCGACGGCAAGACCTGGCTCTTCCTGGGGCTGTCGGTCCTGGGCTTCGCGCTGTTCTCCTTCTGGGAGACGCGGGTGAAGGAACCGCTGATCCCGCTCGCCCTCTTCCGCTCCGTCCCGCTCTCGGCGGGTGTGGTGCTGATGGTGCTCATGGCCATCGCCTTCATGGGCGGACTGTTCTTCGTGACCTTCTACCTCCAGAGCGTCCACGGCATGAGCCCGGTCGACGCGGGCCTGCACCTGCTCCCGCTCACCGGCATGATGATCGTCGGCTCCCCGCTCGCGGGTCTGGCCATCACCAAGCTCGGCCCGCGCATCCCGCTCGCGAGCGGCATGGCGGCCACCGCGATCGCCATGTACGGCATGTCGACGCTGGAGGCCGACACCTCCAGCGGGGTGATGTCCGTCTGGTTCGCCCTGCTCGGCTTCGGCCTCGCGCCGGTCATGGTCGGCGCGACCGAGGTCATCGTCGGCAACGCGCCGATGGAGCTCTCCGGCGTCGCCGGCGGTCTCCAGCAGGCCGCCATGCAGGTCGGCGGAAGCCTCGGTACGGCCGTCCTGGGCGCCGTGATGGCCTCCAAGGTCGACAGCGCCCTCCCGGGCAACTGGACCGACGCCAAGCTGCCGCCGCTCACCCCGGCCCAGCTCGACCAGGCTTCCGAGGCGGTCCGGGTCGGCGTCGCGCCGGTCACCAAGGACACCCCGGCCGCGATCGCCGCGCAGATCACCGACGTCGCCCACGAGACCTTCATCTCCGGCATGAGCCTCGCCTGCCTCGTCGCCGCGGGTGTCGCCGTCGTGGCCGTCTTCGTCGCGCTGCTCACCAAGCGGGGCGAGAACGCGGAGGCCGGCGCGGGCGTCGGCCACATCTGACCCTCTCGCCTCCGACAGACCCGTCCGGGCCCGGGCGGGTCTGTCGGCGTGAAACGGGGGTACCCGGTCCATCGACCCGAACCGACCGACAGGTCACGGGAGTTCAGGAGCGGATGATGGCGGGTTTCGGAAACGGTACGCGCAGGCACCCCCGTTCACGTGGCCGTACAGGATCACGGACCGGGCCGGACAGCGCGACCCTGGGGATCGTCGGCACCGTGTGCGCGGTGGCCGGGTTCTTCACGCTGGGGATCGTCCTCGGGCCGGCCGCGATGGTCTGCGGGTGGCTCGCGATGGGCCGCCGCTGGACCGGCTCGGGGCCGGTGCCGGCACTGATAGCCCTGGTGCTGGGAGCGATCGACACACTCCTGGCGGTCATCTGGCTGGGCGGCGGACCGGGCAACGGCCTGCTCTGACACCGGAGGGGCCGGACCGGATACGGGCCCGTGTGCCGCCTGAGCGGCGCGCGGGCCCGTCGGCGTGTTCGGGGCGGGCCCACCCGGTCTGTACGAGCGGCCCACCTGTCCGTACGAGCGTGTCCACCAGCCTGTACGACCGAGCCGCCGTCCCCCACCGTTCCCCACGCTCCCCGGACAGGTCCTAGGTGGGCGAGTGTTCCTCCGACCCCGCCGACAAGGGATGCGGCAGGATTCCCGGGCCGCCGGTCAGGGCCGCGACCTCGGCCCGCAGCGCCTGCACCTCGGCCGTCAGCGCCTCGATCGCCGCGGTCTGCCGCCGCTCCTCCACGTCGTCCTTCTCGAACCGGGAGATGAACCAGGCGGCGATGTTGGCGGTGACCACACCGAGGAGGGCGATCCCGGAGAGCATCAGGCCGACCGCGAGGACGCGGCCCATCCCCGTCGTCGGGGCGTGGTCCCCGTACCCCACGGTCGTCATCGTCGTGAACGACCACCACACCGCGTCACCCAGCGTCTTGATGTTCCCGTTCGGCGAGTCCCGCTCCACCGAGAGCACGGCCAGCGAGCCGAACATCAGCAGGCCGACGACCGCGCCCCCGACGTACGTCGTCAGCCGGATCTGCGAGGCCATCCGCGCGCGCCGCCCCACCAGCATCAGCGTGGCGACGAGCCGCAGCAGCCGCAGCGGCTGGAGGATCGGCAGGATCACGGCGCACAGGTCGAGCCAGTGGCCGCGGACGAAGGACATCCGTCGCGGTGTGAGGGCGAGCCGCACGAGGTAGTCGGTCGCGAAGGCCCCCCACACCACCCACTCCACCACCGTGCAGGTGAACGCCACGGTTCGGCCGGCGTCGCTGTCCACGATCGGCACGGCGTACGCGAGGGCGAACGCCACCGCGAGGACGAGCAGGGGCCGCTGGGTGCGCAGTTCCCAACGGGCCTGTGCCGAGTCTTCCTTCATGCCCGCATCGTAGAAAGAAAACGGGCGAGGGGCGGCGGGCCCACGGCCCGTCGCCCCTCGCCCGTCGTACCGGCGGCCAGGACCTGCCCTACGCGTCGCCGCCCGCCGCGCCCGGGTCGGCCGCCCTCACGTCGAGGAGCTGGTAGCGGTCGACGGCCTGCTTCAGCACCGAGCGGTCCACCTTGCCCTCACGGGCCAGCTCGGTCAGCACGGCGACCACGATCGACTGCGCGTCGATGTGGAAGAAGCGCCGGGCCGCGCCGCGCGTGTCCGCGAAGCCGAAGCCGTCCGCGCCGAGGGACTGGTAGGTGCCGGGCACCCACCGGGCGATCTGGTCGGGAACCGACCGCATCCAGTCGGAGACGGCCACGAACGGACCCTGGGCGGAGGACAGCTTCCGCGTCACGTACGGGACGCGCTGCTCCTCCTCGGGGTGCAGCAGGTTGTGCCGCTCCACGTCGACCGCCTCGCGCCGCAGCTCGTTCCAGGAGGTCGCCGACCAGACGTCGGCCCTGACGTTCCACTCCTCGGCGAGGATCCGCTGCGCCTCCAGAGCCCACGTGACGCCGATACCGGACGCCATGATCTGGGCGGGGATGGTGCCCGAGGTGCCCTCGCTGAAGCGGTAGAGGCCCTTCAGGATGCCCTCGGCGTCCACGTTCTCCGGCTCGGCCGGGTGCTGGAGCGGCTCGTTGTAGACGGTGAGGTAGTAGAAGACGTCCTCGCCGTGCGGGTACTCCTCGGACGAGCCGTACATGCGGCGCAGACCGTCCTGGACGATGTGCGCGATCTCGAAGCCGAACGCCGGGTCGTAGGCGACACAGCCCGGGTTCGTCGAGGCGAGCAGCTGCGAGTGGCCGTCCGCGTGCTGGAGACCCTCACCGGTCAGCGTCGTCCGTCCGGCGGTCGCGCCCAGGACGAAACCGCGCGCCAGCTGGTCGGCCATCTGCCAGAACTGGTCACCCGTTCGCTGGAAACCGAACATCGAGTAGAAGACGTAGACCGGGATGAGCGGCTCGCCGTGCGTGGCGTACGCCGAACCCGCGGCGATCAGCGAGGCCGTGCAGCCCGCCTCGGAGATGCCGTCGTGCAGCATCTGGCCGGTCGGCGACTCCTTGTAGGCGAGCAGCAGTTCGCGGTCCACCGACTCGTACTGCTGGCCGAGCGGGTTGTAGATCTTCGCGCTCGGGAAGAACGAGTCCATGCCGAACGTGCGGTACTCGTCGGGCGCGATCAGCACGAACCGCTTGCCGATCTCCTTGTCCCGCATGAGGTCCTTGAGCAGTCGCACAAAGGCCATGGTCGTGGCGATGGACTGCTGACCCGAGCCCTTCTTCACGCTCGCGTACGTCTTGTCCTCGGGCAGCACCAGCGGCTTCGACCGCACGACGCGCGTCGGGACGTACCCGCCGAGCCCCTTGCGGCGGTCGTGCATGTACTGGATCTCCTCCGAGCTGCGGCCCGGGTGGTAGTACGGCGGCGCGCCGTCCTCCAGCTCCTTGTCGGAGATCGGCAGGTGCAGCCGGTCGCGGAAACCCTTGAGGTCGGCGACCGTCAGCTTCTTCATCTGGTGCGTGGCGTTGCGGCCCTCGAAGTTCGGGCCGAGCGTCCAGCCCTTGACCGTCTGCGCCAGGATCACCGTCGGCTGGCCCGCGTGCGCCTTGGCCGCCGAGAACGCCGCGAAGATCTTCTTGTGGTCGTGACCGCCGCGCCCCAGGTGCAGGATCTGGTCGTCGGTCATGCCCTCGACCATCGCGCGCAGCCGGTGGTCGTCGCCGAAGAAGTGGTCGCGGATGTACGAACCCGTCTCCGTGGCGTACGTCTGGAACTGGCCGTCCGGCGTGGTGTTCAGCCGGTTGACGAGCACCCCGTCGCGGTCCTGTGCGAGCAGCGGGTCCCAGGTGCGGTCCCAGACGAGCTTGATGACGTTCCAGCCGGCGCCCCGGAACTGCGACTCCAGCTCCTGGATGATCTTGCCGTTGCCGCGTACGGGGCCGTCGAGGCGCTGGAGGTTGCAGTTCACGACGAAGGTCAGGTTGTCCAGGCCCTCGCGTGCGGCGATCGAGAGCTGGCCCAGCGACTCCGGCTCGTCCATCTCGCCGTCGCCGAGAAACGCCCATACGTGGGACTTGGAGGTGTCCGCGATACCGCGCGCCTCCATGTAGCGGTTCATCCGCGCCTGGAAGATCGCGCCGAGCGGGCCGAGGCCCATCGACACGGTCGGGAACTCCCAGAAGCCCGGCATCAGCCGCGGGTGCGGGTACGAGGACAGCCCGTGGGGCGCCTTCGACTTCTCCTGGCGGAACGCGTCGAGCTGCTGCTCGGAGAGCCGGTCGAGGAGGAACGCGCGGGCGTAGATGCCCGGTGAGGCGTGCCCCTGGAAGAAGATCTGGTCGCCGCCGTCGCCCTCGTCCTTGCCGCGGAAGAAGTGGTTGAAGCCGACGTCGTAGAGCGAGGCCGAGGAGGCGAAGGTCGCGATGTGGCCGCCGACGCCGATGCCGGGGCGCTGTGCCCTGGAGACCATCACGGCGGCGTTCCAGCGGGTCGCGTTGAGGATCTTGCGCTCGATCTCCTCGTTGCCGGGGAAGAACGGCTCGTCCTTGGTCGCGATCGTGTTGACGTAGTCCGTGCTGCGCATCTCGGGCACGGCCACGCGCTTCTCACGGGCTCGCTCGATCAGCCGCAGCATCAGATAGCGGGCCCGCTCCCGGCCGCGCTCGTCGACGGCGGCGTCGAGGGAGTCGAGCCACTCCTGAGTCTCCTCAGGGTCGAAGTCCGGGACCTGGCTGGGAAGGCCGCCAATGATGATCGGGTTGCGATCGGATCCGGAAGCCACGCTGTTCCTTCGCTGTCAGAGGGCTGTCTTCGGTGGGTTTTCCCTGCATCTGCACCGATCCCCATCGTGTACCCCGCGAACGAGTACGTCATCTCTACCAGGGGGTAATGGAGACGCTCGTGCGGACCGTTGGGACGGTCTCGACCAAAACGTAACGATACGCTCAGGGCGTGACGCGTTCCGCAAAGTCGTTCGGCTTTCGCACGCTCCAAGGGTTCCGAAGGGAACAAATGGGGCAGAAGTGTGTGGTGCCCGTCACGCGGCGTCATGATGGCCCGTCGGGAGTTGCGTCGGCACTGCCAGGATCGTCACCGTTTCGACGGTCTCGGCGGCCGGGTACTTGCGCGATCCGCTCCGCCCGTGTGGACTACGGCCAACGCTTCGCGTACGCGCGTGGCTGAGATCCCCCGGCTCTGGACGAGCAGGGGGAGACCCCAATTCCGAAACATGATCAGGAGGCAAGCCGTGAGCGCGACCGCGGACCACGCGGAGGAGCGGACCAACCCGGCCGCCAGGCTGGGGTTCGAGCCCGGACAGGTGGTCCAGGAGATCGGCTTCGACGACGACGTTGACCACGAGCTCCGTGAAGGCATCGAATCGCTGATCGGCCAGGATCTGGTCGACGAGGACTACGACGACGTCGCAGACGTGGTGTTGTTGTGGTTCCGGGACGAGGACGGCGATCTCACGGACGCACTGGTGGACGTCATCGGTCTCCTTGAGGACGGCGGCCAGATCTGGCTGCTGACCCCGAAGACCGGCAGGGACGGTTACGTCGAGCCCAGCGACATCAGTGATGCCGCACAGACAGCCGGCCTCTCCCAGACGAAGAGCATCTCCGTCGGCAAGGAATGGTCGGGCACCCGCCTGGCCACCCCCAAGTCGAAGCGCTGAGCTGCAGCCCCGTCTGCAAGCAGGGCATCCGTGAGGCCCCCGCCGAGCCACCTCGGCGGGGGCCTCACGCATGCCCCGAACCGGCACCCGGGGGACCCGGTGGGGGTCGCGCCGCCGCCGGGAGTCGATCAATGCGTACGCTGGTCGTCACCCGAACGGACCCTTGGAAGGGAAGCGAGTGACTATGGCCATCGAGGTCGGCACCAAGGCCCCGGACTTCGAGCTGAAGGACAACCACGGCGCCACCGTGAAGCTGTCCGACTTCCGTGGCGAGAAGAACGTCGTACTGCTCTTCTACCCCTTCGCTTTCACCGGCGTGTGCACCGGCGAGCTGTGCTCCCTGCGTGACAGCCTGCCGCAGTTCACGGACCGCGACACCCAGCTCCTCGCGGTCTCCAACGACTCCATCCACACCCTGCGCGTCTTCGCCGAGCAGGAGGGTCTGGAGTACCCGCTTCTCTCCGACTTCTGGCCGCACGGCAACATTTCGCGCGCGTACGGCGTCTTCGACGAGGACAAGGGCTGCGCCGTGCGCGGCACGTTCATCATCGACAAGGAAGGCGTCGTCCGCTGGACGGTCGTCAACGCGCTGCCGGACGCGCGTGACCTGAACGAGTACGTCAAGGCGCTCGACACCCTGTGATTCTTCGGTTCCAAGCCCTGCAAGGCACGGGAACCCGTCACTAGGATCGAACCGTTGATCCGATACCAACGCACCTACGGGGCTCCCCGCCCCTGAACACCATTGGGAGGACTCGTGGGAGTCAGCCTCAGCAAGGGCGGCAACGTATCGCTGTCGAAGGAGGCCCCGGGACTGACCGCGGTCATCGTCGGCCTGGGATGGGACGCCCGTACCACCACCGGCGTGGACTTCGACCTCGATGCCAGCGCCATCCTCACGAACGCGGACGGCAAGGTCAGCTCCGACCAGAACTTCGTGTTCTTCAACAACCTGAAGAGCCCGGACGGCTCGGTGGAGCACACCGGCGACAACATCACCGGTGAGGGCGAGGGCGACGACGAGCAGATCAAGGTCAATCTCGCCACCGTTCCCGCCGACATCACGAAGATCGTGTTCCCGGTCTCCATCTACGAGGCCGAGAACCGCCAGCAGTCCTTCGGGCAGGTCCGCAACGCGTACATCCGCGTGGTGAACCAGGCCGGCGAGGCGGAGATCGCGCGCTACGACCTCTCCGAGGACGCCTCGACGGAGACCGCGATGGTCTTCGGCGAGCTCTACCGCAACGGCGCCGAGTGGAAGTTCCGTGCCATCGGCCAGGGCTACGCCTCGGGCCTGCGCGGCATCGCGCAGGACTTCGGCGTCAACGTCTGAGTCCGCAGGCCCTCGGGCATCCCGGTCCGGTGCCGCACCGCTTCGGTGCGGCACCGGACCGGCCGTACCAAATGAAGATCGAACCTCGGGGAGGACCAGCATCATGGGCGTCACGCTCGCCAAGGGGGGCAATGTCTCCCTCTCGAAGGCCGCACCGAACCTCACACACGTGTTGATCGGGCTCGGCTGGGACGCGCGCTCCACCACCGGAGCCGACTTCGACCTCGACGCCAGCGCCCTGCTGTGCAGCGGCGGCCGGGTGCTCGGGGACGAGTGGTTCATCTTCTACAACCAGCTCAAGAGCCCGGACGGCTCCGTGGAGCACACCGGCGACAACCTCACGGGTGAGGGCGAGGGCGACGACGAGTCGATCCTGATCGACCTCGCCAAGGTCCCCGCCGTGGTCGACAAGATCGTCTTCCCGGTTTCCATCCATGACGCGGACAATCGCGGCCAGACGTTCGGCCAGGTCGGCAACGCCTTCATCCGTGTCGTCAACCAGGCCGACGGCCAGGAACTCGCCCGTTACGACCTCTCCGAGGACGCCTCCACCGAAACGGCGATGATCTTCGGCGAGGTCTACCGCTACAACGCCGAGTGGAAGTTCCGTGCCGTCGGCCAGGGGTACGCGTCGGGCCTGCGGGGGATCGCACTCGACTTCGGGGTCAATGTTTCCTAGACCCACCTGTATCAGCCGAAGGCGGCCCCTTAGACTTCGTGGTCAACAGTAGGTAAAGCCGAGTACGGCACGGGGGTTGCGCACTTCCCGAGCCACCGCTTGGGGGTGCCCCCACCACACGATGATTGGGTAGCCAGTGCTTCTGAAAACCTTCGGCTGGTCGTTCGCGATCACCGCGCTAGGTCTGGCCGCGGCGGCCGTCTACGGGGGGTGGACCGCCTTCGGCATCGTGGCGATCCTGGCCGTCCTGGAGATCTCGCTGTCCTTCGACAACGCGGTGGTCAACGCCGGGATCCTGAAGAAGATGAATGCCTTCTGGCAGAAGATCTTCCTCACGGTCGGCGTCCTGATCGCCGTCTTCGGCATGCGCCTGATCTTCCCCGTCGTGATCGTCGCCATGAGCGCCAAGATCGGCCCGATCGACGCGGTCGATCTCGCTCTCAACGACAAGGACCAGTACCAGCAGCTGGTGACCGACGCCCACCCGTCGATCGCCGCCTTCGGTGGCATGTTCCTGCTGATGATCTTCCTCGACTTCATCTTCGAGGACCGGGACATCCAGTGGCTGCGCTGGATCGAGCGGCCGCTGGCCAAGCTCGGCAAGGTCGACATGCTGTCGGTCTGCATCGCTCTGATCGTCCTGCTGATCACCTCCATGACCTTCGCGGTCCACGCTCACCAGCACGGCGGCGGCCACGTCGACAAGGCGCAGACGGTGCTGATCTCCGGCGTCGCGGGCCTGATCACGTACATGATCGTCGGCGGCCTCTCCGGCTACTTCGAGGACAAGCTCGAAGAGGAGGAGGAGCGCGAACACGAGGCGGAGGAGGAGGCCGAGCGGACCGGCAAGAAGAAGCCGGCCGTCGTCCTCGCCGGCCAGGCCGCGTTCTTCATGTTCCTGTACCTGGAAGTGCTGGACGCCTCCTTCTCCTTCGACGGCGTCATCGGCGCCTTCGCCATCACCAACGACATCGTGCTGATGGCGCTCGGCCTCGGCATCGGCGCCATGTACGTCCGGTCGCTCACGGTCTACCTGGTCCGCCAGGGCACCCTCGACGACTACGTCTACCTGGAGCACGGCGCGCACTACGCGATCGGCGCCCTCGCCGTGATCCTCCTCGTCACCATCCAGTACGAGATTCACGAGGTCATCACCGGCCTCGTCGGCGTCATCCTGATCGCCTGGTCCTTCTGGTCCTCCGTGCGCCGCAACAAGGCGCTCGCCGAGGCCGAGGGAAAAGCCCCGACCTCGGACGAGAAGGCTGAGGTCTCGTCCGGGGTGTGACACCCCTCCCGCTGAGGAACGCTCTGAGCGGGGCGGCTGTCGAGGACGGGTCCTCGACAGCCGCCCCGCCGCATACCGACGGACGTGGGGGGCCGAATGGGCATCTGGCAGGACCTGTGGCGCGGCCGTTCGGCGGACTTCGACTCCGGCAGCGCGGCGTCCAACTCCATCGAACTGACCAAGCGCAACCACACGGTCTCACTCACCAAGCAGGGCGCGGCCAGCGGCAACCTCCGCATCAACCTGTCCTGGCGGATGCGCACCTCCGACATCGGCGGGCCGCAGCGCGGCAGCCTGCTGCGCCATCCCTTCCGCACCTTCAAGCCGGAAGTGGTCCAGGCGCACACCCAGAGCATGGTCAACGTCGACCTCGACCTCGGCGTCATGTACGAGCTGACGGACGGCACCAAAGGCGTCGTCCAGCCGCTCGGCAGCTTCTTCGGGGAACTCAACGCCCCGCCGTTCGTGAAGCTCAGCGGCGACGACCGCTTCGGTTCCGGCTCGGGCGAGACGGCCTACGTCAACCTCGACCACCGCGACGACATCAAACGCCTGCTGGTCTTCGTCTACATCTACGACCAGACCCCGGCCTTCGACCGTACGCACGCCGTCATCACGCTCTATCCGAGCAACGGCCCGCGCATCGAGATCGGCCTGGAGGAACGCCATCCGCAGGCCCGTTCCTGCGCCGTCGTCATGATCGAGTGCAACAAGGGCGAGGTGACCGTACGCCGCGAGGTCAGGTTCGTGTACGGCTTCCAGGCCGAACTCGACCGTCTCTACGGCTGGGGGCTCCAGTGGGGCCGCGGCTACAAGTCGAAGGCCGGCCGTTAGCGGCCGGCCGGGTCCGGCCGGCCGCTCGTGCTCACGTCCGCCGGACTCAGCGGGACAGGAACTGCGGCCCCTGCGGCGGCAGCCGGAAGTCCGGGTCCGGTCCGGAGCCCACCGCCTGCGGGAAGCCGTACGCGGGCTGCGTGGCCGGCGCGCTCTGCGGCTGCGGGTAGCCGTAGGCGGAGGGATCCGCCTGCCGGCCGGCCGGCTGCGGGTAGCCGTACGCCGGGCCGGTCGCGGCCGGGGCGGCGGGCCCGGGATAGCCGTAGGCGGGCTGCTGCGGGACGGGGGCCGGCTGCTGGGTGACCGGGGCGGAATGCTCGGGCGGCAGCGGCTGCGAGGTCTCGGGAGCCGTGGCGGGCGAGGCCCAGGCGGTCGGCTCCGGCGCGGAGGCGGCCGCGGCCGCCTCCGACTCGTCCACCGAGATCCCGAAATCGGTCGCGAGCCCCACCAGACCGTTGGAGTAGCCCTCGCCGAGCGCCCGGAACTTCCATCCCTCACCGCGCCGGTACAGCTCGCCGCAGATCAGCGCGGTCTCCGCACCGGTCTCCGGCTTGATGTCGAAGTACGCCAGAGGTTCACCGTCCGCGACGGCCGCGTCGTACAGCAGAATGCGCAGATCACGTACGCGGTCGAAGGTGACGTCATCCGCCGATGCGACCAGGAGAATCTGTCCCACGCCGGGCTCGACACCCGTCAGATCCGTCTGGATCGTGTCGGTGAGGCCCTCGGCACCGCGCTTCTTGCCGAGCCGCCACACCTTGCCCGACGGATGGCGGGGCTGGTTGTAGAAGACGAAATCCTCGTCGGATCGCACACGACCGTCGGGGCCGAGGAGCAGCGCGGAGGCATCGACATCGGGGACACCCTGCCCGGGCGTCCAGCGCAGGACGGCGCGCACCGCTGTGGCGTCCAGCGGGACGTTCGACCCTTTCAGCATCGCGTGCGTCATGCGGTCATCCTGCCCTGTCGGTCCTGGTCACGACAATGCGGGGTCGTTCGCGAACCGGCCGGTGTTGGACATGGCGCAGTTACCTGAACTTCACGCCCGGTGGGAATCCCTGACATGGATAAGTACGTACTATTACCGGCCACATCACATTCGGCCACCTAGCCGCCGCGGGGGAGTCCCATGCGTCATTTCGGTCACGTCACCCCGGTGGAGCGGCAGCGCCTCTTCCACCGCGAGCCCGGAGTCTTCACCTCCGACTCTCCGGCCAGAGTGCTCGCCGCCGCCCTCGGCGCGACGCTGTACAGCCCGGCGACCCGGCCGACACTGGCCGACGACATCGTCAAGCAGACCACGCGCGGTGTGGTCTCGATGGTGCTGTGCCTGGAGGACTCGATCGACGACTCCGAGGTCGTGGGCGCCGAGGAGAACCTGGTCCGCCAGTTCACCGACCTCGCGACCCGCCCGGACGCCGGCGAACCGCCCCTGCTGTTCGTCCGCGTCCGCCACCCCGAGCAGATCCCCGACCTCGTACGGCGCCTCGGCCCCGCCGTCCGGCTGCTGTCCGGCTTCGTGATGCCGAAATTCACCGAGGACCGCGGCACTCCCTTCCTGGAGGCCCTCGCCGACGCCGAGGCGGAGAGCGGCAGACGGCTGTTCGCCATGCCCGTCCTGGAGTCGCCCGAGCTGCTCTACCGCGAATCGCGCGTGGAGACCCTGGAGGGCATCTCCCGCGCCGTCGACAAGTACCGCGACCGCGTGCTCGCGCTGCGCCTCGGCGTGACGGACTTCTGCTCCTCGTACGGACTGCGCCGCGCCCCCGACATGACCGCCTACGACGTCCAGGTGGTCGCCTCCGTGATCGCCGACGTGGTGAACATGCTGGGCCGGGCCGACGGCACCGGCTTCACCGTCACCGGGCCCGTGTGGGAGTACTTCCGCGTCCAGGAACGCATGTTCAAGCCGCAGCTGCGCCGCAGCCCCTTCCTTGAGGGGGAGGCGGAGGAACTGCGCGAGAGGCTGCTCGAACACGCGATGGACGGACTGCTGCGCGAGATCGCCCTCGACCAGGCCAACGGCCTGATGGGCAAGACCTGCATCCACCCCTCGCACGTGCTGCCCGTCCACGCACTGTCCGTGGTCAGCCACGAGGAATTCAGTGACGCCCAGGACATCCTCAGGCCCGAGCGCGGCGGCGGGGGTGTACTGAGGTCGGCGTACACGAACAAAATGAACGAGGTGAAGCCGCATCGCGCCTGGGCCGAGCGCACCCTGCTGCGCGCCGAGGTCTTCGGGGTCGCCCACGAGGACATCGGCTTCGTCGAGCTGCTCACCGCCGGACTCCCGGCGTGAGCCGGCCCGGCCGAGCCACGCGCACCCCCGACAGCAAGGAACAGATGAACATCCCCGCTCATGACCCGAACCACCCCGACGGCGGCAGCGGCCCGGACGGCACGAACAGCCCGGACCCCGATGACGCCACGGGCGCCACGGACGCCGCGGTGTGGACCGGGACCTGGGTCGCCGAGCGGCTCGGCGTCGAGCTCGTCGGCGACGAGGGGCTGAACGGCCTGCTGGGACTCGCGCTGCGGCGCAACCCCAAGCGGGCCCACCTGCTCGTCTCGAACGTCCTCGGCAAGCACGTGCCGCAGTCGCCGGCCGTGGTCCACGGGTACGGCGTCGAGCTCGGCCGCCGGGTACGTGAGCTGCTGGGCACCGAGGACGCCCGCGCGGCCGTCGTCCTCGGGTACGCCGAGACGGCCACCGGGCTCGGCCACTCGGTCGCGGACGGGATGGGCGTCGCGCCGTACCTCCATTCCACCCGGCGCCCGGTCCCCGGCGTCCGGCAGGCGGGCGGCTTCGAGGAGTCCCACTCGCACGCCACCTCGCACCTCCTCCTCCCCGAGGACCCGGGCCTGCTCGCGGGCTCCGGCCCGCTGGTCCTCGTCGACGACGAGTTCTCCACCGGCAACACCGTCCTCAACACGATCCGCGACCTGCACCGGCGCTACCCGCGCGAGCGGTACGTCGTCGTGGCACTGGTCGACATGCGCTCCGACGCCGACCACGCCCGCTTCGAGAAGTTCGCCGGAGACATCGGCGCCCGCGTCGACCTGGTCGCGGCCGCCTCCGGCACGGTGCGCCTGCCCGAGGACGTCCTGGCCAAGGGCACCGCCCTGGTCGCCCGGCACGAACCGGCGGCACCCGAGGCCCCCGCCCCCGCGAGCCCGGCCGTCCGCGTCGGCCTCGGCTGGCCGCACGGCCTCCCCGACGGCGGACGGCACGGGTTCACCCCCGGACACCGAATACGCCTGGAGGCGGCCCTGCCCGCCATGGCGGCACGGCTCGCCGACGCCCTGCCCGACGGCGCGAGCCGCGTCCTGGTCCTGGGCTTCGAGGAACTGATGTACGCGCCGCTGCGACTGGCCGGTGAGCTGGAGCGGGCCGTCCCCGCCGAGGTGCGCTTCTCCACCACGACCCGCTCCCCGGTGCTCGCCCTCGACGACCCCGGCTACGCGATCCGCAGCCGCATCGCCTTCCCGGCCCACGACGACCCGGACGACGGCCCAGGCGAGCGCTACGCCTACAACGTCGCGGGCGCCGGCTTCGACGCCGTCGTGGCGGTCGTCGACTCCACCGCCGACACCCCCGAACTGCACGCACCCGACGGCCTGTTGGCACAGTTGGCGGCGCACACCCCGCACGTCCTGCTCGCCGTCGTGCCCTCGTACGTCCCCGTACGGCCGTCCACCGAAAGGCCCTCCATGCTGCCCGAGCCCCTCCGCGGCCCCGCCTTCTCCTCGTACGCCCCCGACGAGGTCGGCTGGCTGCTCCAGGACCTGTCGGACGTGACGCTGGAGGCGCCGACCGAGGAGCGCGAGGAGGCGATCCAGAGCGGCGGCGCCCACTACGCCGAATCGCTGCCGGTCGAGTACCAGCCGAGCGCCGAGTACCAGGAACTGTTCCGCGCCGCCCTCGACGCCTCCGCCGCCCGGATCGCCGAGGCCGTCGGCGCCGTGACCGAACTCGTGCTCGCCGACCGGTCCCCTCGTCCCGTCCTGGTGTCCCTGGCCCGCGCCGGCACCCCCGTCGGCGTCCTGATGCGCCGCTGGGCCCAGCACCAGCACGGCCTCGACCTGCCGCACTACGCCGTCTCGATCGTCCGCGGCCGAGGCATCGACGCCAACGCGCTGCGCTGGCTCGCCGCCCACCACGACCCGGCCGACGTCGTGTTCGTCGACGGCTGGACCGGCAAGGGCGCCATCACCCGCGAACTCGCCGACGCCATCGAGGAGTTCGAGGAGGCCGAAGGCATCACCGGCTTCGACCCGGAGATAGCGGTGCTCGCCGACCCGGGCTCCTGCGTGCGCACGTACGGCACCCGCGAGGACTTCCTCATCCCCTCCGCCTGCCTCAACTCGACCGTCTCCGGGCTCATTTCACGCACGGTCCTGCGCTCCGACCTGGTCGGCGAACACGACTTCCACGGCGCGAAGTTCTACCGCGAGCTCGCCGGCTCCGACGTCTCCGTCGAGTTCCTGGACGCCGTCGCCGCCCACTTCCCCGACGTCGCCGAATCGGCCCGCGACCGGGCGAAGGAACTCCTCGCAGCCGACCGCGAACCCACCTGGGAGGGCTGGGCCGCGGTCGAGCGGATCAGCGAGGAGTACGGCATCCACGACGTGAACCTCGTCAAGCCGGGCGTCGGAGAGACCACCCGGGTGCTGCTGCGCCGGGTCCCCTGGAAGATCCTCGCGCGCGCCGGAGCGGGCGCCGACCTCGACCACGTCCGGCTGCTCGCCGGGCAGCGCGGGGTACCCGTCGAGGAGGTCGAGGAACTCCCGTACACCTGCGTGGGGTTGATCCACCCGAAGTACACGCGTGGCGCGACCGGTGCCGACGGCAAGGCGGTGACCCTCTGATGTCCGCGCCCAAGGTGCTCGTCGCCAGCGACCTCGACCGCACGCTCATCTACTCCGCCGCCGCGCTCGCCCTCACCATGCCGGACGCCCGCGCGCCCCGGCTGCTCTGCGTCGAGGTGCACGAGAGCAGACCGCTCTCCTTCATGACGGAGACGGCCGCCGCACTGCTCACGGAACTCGGTGACCTCGCGCACTTCGTGCCGACCACGACCCGCACCCGCAAGCAGTACCAGCGCATCAACCTGCCCGGCCCGGCCCCGAAGTACGCGATCTGCGCCAACGGCGGGCATCTGCTCGTCGACGGGGTCTCCGACCTCGACTGGCACACGGTCGTCAAGGAGCGGCTCGCCTCCGAGTGCGCGCCGCTCGACGAGGTGCGCGAGCACCTGGAGGCCACCGCGGACCCGGAATGGGTGCGCAAGCACCGGGTCGCCGAGGACCTGTTCGCCTATCTGGTGGTGGAGCGCGAACTCCTCCCCGAGGAGTGGGTCAAGAACCTGGCCGTGTGGGCGGAGGAGCGCGGCTGGACGGTCTCGTTGCAGGGCCGCAAGATCTACGCCGTGCCCAGGCCGCTCACCAAGAGCGCGGCCGTGCGCGAGGTCGCCCGCCGCACCGGAGCCGCCCTCACCCTCGCGGCCGGGGACTCGCTGCTCGACGCCGACCTGCTGCTCGCCGCCGACCGCGGCTGGCGTCCGGGCCACGGTGAACTCGCCGAGGACGACTGGACCGCACCGGCGGTCACCGCGCTGCCGGAGCGGGGTGTCGCGGCGGGGGAGCGGATCCTGCGCGAGTTCGTGGGCATCTGCGGGAGCGGCCGTGGCCCCGGTGCCGGTGGCGTCCCCGGAGCGGTCTGACAGGCACACGGAACCCGGTTCCGGTCCGGTGCGAAGGCGCGGGTGTGCCGGGGGAGTTCCCTCCGGCACACCCGGCCGGGCACGCCCGCGGCACACCCGGCCGGGCACACCCGCTTTCGCACGCCCCCGGCACAGCCGCCGTCGCGCGCCCACGGCACACCCGCCTTCGCACGCTTCTGGCACACCCGCTTTCGCACGCCCCCGGCACAGCCGCCGTCGCGCGCTTCTGGCACAGCCGCCTTCGCGCGCTCCCGGCACACCCGGCCGGATTCCTGAAGTGGCCAGATTTCAGCGCTCACTTCCCGCGCCCGGTTCATGGGCGAGTGAGCGGTATTCCGAACTTCGTGCGATGCGGGCGAATCGAGGGCCTGTGGGTCGTTTCGCGGGCGACGCGCCCGGTTCGGGGCGTCCCGGGGGATGTGCGGAACTTGGTCCCGGCACCGTCCTGTTGGTGTGACCGAGACCATGGCGCGGCGAACGCGCCGGTGCGGATTCGGGCGTTGGCGAAGAGTTGGTGAGAAATCCCCCGCGATCAGCCGCAGCAGCCTCCGCCGCAGCACCCGCCTCCGCCGCCGCCCGAACGCGGTGCGGGCGTCGGCGCGGATGCCGAACCACCCCGGGCGACGGCGACCGCCGACAGCAGTTTGACGGTGTCGTCATGCCCGGCGGGGCATGCCGCGGGAGCGGCCGATTCGGCCATGGGACGGGTCAGTTCGAAGGTGTCGCCGCAGGTCCGGCAGCGGTACTCGTAGCGAGGCATGCGCACAGGCTATCCGGAACGGGCCGCCGTCCGGAGGGCTCGGCGGCGTTCGCCGTGCGTGGCGCGACGAGGCTTCCGGAGAGGGAGTGACGGCCGCTCGCACAGGGTGAGCCAGTGAACTCCGTTGACCTCTGAGCTTTTTTGTCTCGTCACTGATCGAAGGGATTGCATTGGTCGCTGATAATTTAATAGGGCCGCGACGAGCCGCAAGGTCGGGGAGGGGGGCTCGCAGCCGCGAAAGCGGCCGCTGCAACTACCCGCGCGCGCAGATCCGGAGTGCGGAGGGAGACGCAGTCGTGACCAGGACCCGGCATCGCAACGATGCCTCGAATCCCCTGTCTTTGGGCCGCCGAGGCGCGGGAGTGCGCCGTGGCTAACGCATCCGGACCGCAGCGCGGTCGCGGCAGCCGTCGCAAGCCCTCGCAGCCCTCCGCGCCGGCCCGGCTGGCCGCACGCCTCACGCCGTACGCCCGGCGCCTCAAGCCCGCCTATCCACGCCCCGGCCGGACCGGCCTGCGGCGCTGGCTGCCCTCCTGGCGGCAATGGCTCGGCGCCTTCGCGCTGTCCATAGGCCTGAGCGGTTCGCTGCTCGTCATCGCCTACGCGGCAACGGACATACCCCAGAACCTGAACACATATGCCACCCAGCAGGACAATGTCTACTTCTGGTCGGACGGCAGCCCGATGGCCCGTACCGGCTGGGTGCGACGCCAGGACATGCCGCTGAAGGACATACCCGAGGACGTGCGCTCGGCGGTCCTCGCGGCGGAGAACGAGAGCTTCTACAGCGACCCCGGCATCTCCGCCAAGGGACTGGCCCGCGCCCTGGTGAAGACGGTCGGCCAGGGGGACACCCAGGGCGGCTCCACCATCACCCAGCAGTACGTCAAGAACGTCTATCTGACCCAGAACCGTTCGGTGACCCGCAAGTTCACCGAAGCCATGATCGCCCTCAAGCTCGACAACAAGATGAGCAAGGACAAGATCCTCGAGGGCTATCTCAACACGAGCTGGTTCGGACGCGGCACCTACGGTCTCCAGCGCGCCTCGCAGGCCTACTACGGCAAGGACGTGAGCCGCCTCAACGCCAGCGAGGGCGCCCTCCTCGCCTCGCTCCTCAAGGGCGCCGGCCTCTACGATCCGACCCTGAGCAAGGCCAACCACAAGCGCGCCGAGGAACGCTGGTCCTGGATCCTCGACCGCATGGTCAAGACCGGCAAGCTCTCGGCCGCCGAGCGGGCCAAGTACACGAAGTTCCCCGAGCCGATCAAACAGACCGGGAGCTACGACACCGGAAAGCAGACCGACTACCTGGTCCAGCTGGCGACCCAGTACGCCAAGAAGGCCGGGCACATCTCCGACCGGGACTTCGACCTCGGCGGCTACCAGATCTACACGACCTTCGACCGCAAGCGCGAGACCGCGCTCACCGACGCCGTCGCCAAGGCCCGCAAGCAGGCGGAGAAGGACGACCCGGCCAACGCGAAGGCCGCCCACTACGGTGCCGCCTCGATCGCCGACGACGGCCGGATCCTCGCCGTCTACGGCGGCCCCGACCACCGTAAACAGGGCTACAACGAGTCCAACGCGACCACCGTCTCCGCCGGTTCGGCCTTCCTGCCCTTCGTCTACGCGGCCGCCCTGGAGAACGGCGTCCACAAGACCCGCGAGGGCGCGGCCACACCGGTCACCCCCGAGACGCTGTACAACGGTGACGACGGCGTCCCGGTCAGCACACCCGAGGGCCCCTACTGGGACCGCGGCGGCAAGAAGGTCGCCGCCCACAACGAGGGCAACCGCAACTACGGCCAGATCTCGCTGCGTTCGGCGCTCGCCCAGAACGTGAACACCCCGTTCATGCAGCTCGGCATGGACGCCGGCCTGGACAAGGTGCGCGAGACCGCCGAGGCGTCGGGCCTGCTCCCCTCCAGCATCGGACCGCAGGTGCCGGGCATGTCCCTCGGCGCCGCCACCCCCAGCGCGATCCGCATGGCCAACGCCTACGCCACCTTCGCCGCCGACGGAACGCACTACGAGCCGTACTCGGTCCGCCGCATCACCCGCAACGGCTCCCGCGTCCGGCTGGACATGCCCGCACCCCACCGCGCGATGCGCGCCGAGGTGGCCCGCCAGGTCACCGAGGCACTCGCGGACTCCTTCCGCATCGGCCACCCGGGCGCGGCCCCCCTCTCGGTGAAGGTGGCCGGCAAGCGGGGCGCCACGCTGGACGACAAGGCCGCCTGGTACACGGGCTCGAACGATTCCGTGTCGACGGCGGTGGTCCTGTACCGCATCGACCTCACCAAGAGCCTCGAACCGCTCCCGCTCAAGGGGATCGCCGGCGCACCCGTCGCCGACGTGCCGTACGGCATCTGGTCCGGTGCGATGAGCCCGCTCCGCTGATCCCGTCGGCCGACCGTCCGGCTCGGCCCCCGCCGACGGCCACCCGGTGGCCGCGCCACGCTCCTTCCGTCCCCCTCGCAGAATGTGCCCCGTATGAACTCGAAGCACAGCCGGCGCCGACGCCGTGAGTCCGATCCCGCTTCCGCCGCCGCCTCCGCACGCCAGGGCTTCGCGGCCATGACGGCCTTCCTCGTCGTCACCTCCACGGCCGCCACCTACCTGGCCCTGAACACCGACCACACCACCCCGGCCGCGTCCGCCCGCGCGCACGGTCCGGCCACCAAGGCGAAGAAGGAACCGGTCTGGGACGGCAAGACCCATGTACTGGGCGACGGCTCCACGTCCTACACCGGCCCGCAGAAGGGCGAGTTGAAGGCCGTACCGCTCAAGTCCGGTGAGAAACCGCCCCAGTTCGTCGTCTTCTCTTGGGACGGCGCCCTCCAGGGCGACGACGGACTCTTCTCCCACTACCGGGAGCTGGCGGCGCAGTACAACGCCCACATGACGTTCTTCCTGACCGGCATCTACCTGGTGCCCAAGGACAAGAAGGCGCTCTACGAACCGCCGATGCACTCGCCCGGCTCGGCGGCCATCAGCTACGCCACCGACGAGCACATACGCGGCACGCTGGAGGAGCTCGGCAAGGCGTGGAAGGCCGGCAACGAGATCGGCACCCACTTCAACGGCCACTTCTGCGGCGACAAGGGCGGCGGGGACTGGAGCGTCGAGGAGTGGGAGAGCGAGATCAACCAGTTCTTCTCCTTCGTGGAGAAGTGGAGGACCAACACCGGCTACACCGACCTGGCGTCGCTCCCCTTCGACCCGGCGAAGGCCATCAGCGGCGGGCGCGCGCCCTGCCTCGAAGGGCAGAAGAACCTGCTCAAGGCCATGAAGGCCACGGCCAAGAAGTACAACTGGCGCTACGACGCCAGCTCCGCGGGCGACTTCCAGATCTGGCCCAAGAAGAAGGAGGGCGTGTGGGACTTCCCGCTGCAGATGCTCCCCTACGAGAACGGCAAGTACCAAGGCCTGTCCATGGACTTCAACTTCCTCTACAACCAGTCCGACGGTGAGACCGAGGGGGACCCGGCCCAGTACCCGCAGTGGGAGCAGCAGACCGTCAACTCCTACATGGCCGGCTTCAACCGCGTGTACTACGGCAGCCGGGCACCGCTGTTCATCGGCAACCACTTCGAGGACTGGAACGGCGGCATCTACATGAGGGCCATCGATCAGGTCATCAAGAGTGTGTGCACGAAGAAGGGCGTCAAGTGCGTTTCCTTCCAAGAGCTGTCCGACTGGCTCGACGTGCAGAAGCCCGAGACCCTGGAACGCCTGCGCGGCCTGGACCCCGCTCAGTCGCCGGACTGGTCGACCGTGGTGAAGTAGGGCCCGCTGCCGGGCCGATGACCCGGCGGCAGCGCATTGAGATCAACTTACCTCCGACATATGGGACTTGGTTGCACTCGGCGCGAACTCCCCCCGGATTCACCACAGTTGAGTGGGACATGTAAAGATTCCCTTCCCTGGAGTCCGACCGGGGATCAAGGAGAATCACCAGTGACACCGAAGAACTTAAGCCGCAGTTGTTCCGTCGTGGGGGCGATCACCCTCTCCACCCTCCTGCTGCCCCTGTCCGCCGCCCACGCGGCGGCCCCCGCCCCCCGGGTGACCGCGTCGACGGCCGATGCCTTCGGCCGCGTGGCCGACGCCGTCTTCACCGACCGCACCGCCGCCCTGCTGGACCGGGCCCCGACGGCCCGTACGGCCCTCAAGGCGACCACCGCGGGCATACGGGTCCCCGGCACCCTCGCCCGCACCGAGAACACCGCTCTCTCCTCGCTGCGCGGCACGCGGTCCCGCCTCGCCGCCCTCGGTGAGGCCTACAGCGACGCCGACACCGAGGTCGCCGTGGACCGGACCCGGGTGACGGGCCGGCTGGCCACCGCCTGGGTCACCGAGACCACCACCCTCACCTACCGGAAGATCCGCGGCGACGAACCCGCCACCACCGGCTTTCGCGCCCACCACGTCCTGACCTTCGCCGCCCAGCCGGACGGCACCTGGAAGCTGACGGGCGAGCGCTCGACGGACAAGGGTCCCCGGCAGGTCAACGAGCCCGTCACGACGGCACCGCGCAGGACCACGATGGCCGTTGTCGACGCCCCCCGGGCAGCGACCACGTACCCCGCGCCCGCCAACCCCAAGACGCTCACCGGCGGCCCGTACGACTACGCGGGCATGGCGACGTACGCCGAGAAGTACTGGAAGAACTACAACCCCGCCTACCGCAGCTTCAACTCCGTCGGCGGCGACTGCACCAACTACCTGAGCCAGTCCCTGAAGGCGGGCGGCTGGGCGACGGTCGCCGGTTCCGACGAGGAGTACGGCACCTGGAACTACACCTCGTCCACCCAGACCGACACCTGGGTCGGCGTCAACGAGTGGTCCTGGTTCACCCAGACCGCCCAGCGCTCCACACCCCTGGCGAACGTCTACCAGATGGACATCGGTGACGTGATGCAGATGGACTTCGACAAGGACGGGTCCAAGGACCACTCCATGATCACGTCGTACCGGAGCGCCACTGGGGTGCCGTACCTGACCTACCACGACACCGACACCTACCGCCGCTCGCTGTCGAGCCTCCTCGCGGCGTACCCGAACGCGGCGTACTACGGGTACCGCACCTGATCGGACCTGGTGGATCCGATCGGCCCCTGACCGGTCGGTGATCGGCCGGTGGCAGGGCGGTGCACGAGGACTCCTGAGAGGACTCCTGAGGGGCTCCGAGGAAGGCGCGGTGGCTCCGGGGAACCGCCAGGGCTCTGGGGAAGCCGCGAGGGCTCCGAGGGCGGCCCAGGCGCCCTCGGAGCCCTTCATGGCTTTCCGCTCTGCAACCTCGGGGCTTCCGCCCCCTCGGGCTCTGAACCTCGGGGGCTTCCAGGCGCCGGGGGTTCCCGGTTCCCTCGGGGATTCCGATCGCGCGGGGCGTCTCAGGCGCCGCCGCGCTCCTCGCGGATCTGCGCGACCACGCGGGCCACCGTCTGCCGTACGGCCTCCGTCTCGGTCAGGAAATGCCAGTAGTCGGGGTGCCGGCCCTCCAGCGTGGCCACGGCGCGGTCGAGCCGGCTGACGGATTCGTCGAGCGGGCGGGCCTGCCGGGGGTCGGGCGTCGAGCGGCCCGCCATGGCCAGCCGCTGCGCGTCCCGGATCGCGAACCGGGTGCGGTCGATCTCCTGCTGGGGATCCTTCTGCACGGCGTTCAGCCTGCGCAGCCGGTCACCGGCCGCGGACACCGCCTCGTCCGTGCTGTTCAGCAGCGCGCGCACGGTCGCCAGCAGCGAGGTCGCGTCCGGCCAGCGCTGCGCCTCCCGCGCGGCCCGCGCCTCGTTCAGCTTCGCCTCGGCCTGCCGTACGTTCTCCGCGGCATGGTCCGGCACATGCTGGAGGTCCTGCCAGCATGCCGCCGAGAACCGCCGCCGCAACTCGCTCAGCACCGGCTCCACCTGCCCGGAGCGGGTCGTCAGCGCCTGCGCCCGGGTCCGCAGCGAAACGAGCCGGTGGTCGATCTCGGCGGCCCGCTCCGGCAACCGCTCCGCCTCCGAGCGCACCGCCGCCGCCTCGCGCGACACCCGTTCGGCCCGCTCCAGCGTCTCCGGCACGCCGTGCTGCCCGGCGCCCTGGTTGAGCTTGGTCAGCTCGGGGCCGAGAGCGGCGAGCCGGGCGGCGAGATCGTCGGCCTTCAGCCCTGACTGCCGTACGGAATCGAGGGCGTTGGACGCTGCCATCAGTGCCTGGCGGGCACGTTCGACGGACGGGGCCAGCCGGGCGAGCTGGGTCTCGGCCTTGCCGAGCAGCGGCCCGAGGCTCTGCTCGAACCGGTCCAGATCGGCCTTCACACGGCCGAGTTCGTCCTTCGCGGCGACGAGTTCGGCGCGGGCCCGCTCCGCGACCGACGCCTCCAGCTCGTCCCGGTCGAGATCGTGGGCGTCGACGGCGGTGATGTACTTCTGGCTGGCCTCGTCGATCCGCTGTCCCAGCGCCGCGAAGTCGGAGACCACGCGGCGGGCGGCCGGGGAGTCGTCCACGGCCGTGATGGTCTCGATCGAGATCCGCAGGTCGCGCTGGGCGGTGTCGAGTTCGTAGAACGCCGCCGCCGCGGCGTCCTTGGCGGCCTGTGCCTCGGCCCGCTGGCTCTCGGACCGCCCGCCGAACCAGCGCCGGGTACCGCCTCCCGCGAAGGCCGCGGGCAGCGCGAGGGCGGCCAGCAGGGGCAGAGCGACGAGCGTGAGAACGTCACGGACAGCGACGTACGTACGAGGGGGGCGCCCCGACCGTGCCGGCCGGACCTGCCGGAAGCCTGGCGAGTGTGGGGGCAGCCGTGGGTGTGCAGGCCGCGCGGGTCCCGCGAACGGCGAATACGGCCGCGAAGGTGTCGCCGTCACATCCCTCTCCCGTGCTGTCATCCGCCTTGCCCGGCTGTCATTCTCCCACCGGTTGAAGACGAACACACGGGCCGGTCAGTTCGCTGTTCGTACCGTGATCTTTCCGTCGTCGGTGTGCGCGGAGACCCGGTGGGAGCTGGAACCGTCGCGAGGCACGTCCACGTGGACCGAGCCGTCACCGCTTCCGGCCGTCACCCGGTAGGTGGCCCGGGGCAGCACGATCGAGACGGAGCCGTCGCCGCTGCGGGAGTCCACCAGGTCCGGCACGGTGCCGAGTTCGAGCTGTACCGAGCCGTCGTCGGTACGGGCCCGGACGCTGCGGGCGTCCACGCCGACGGCCCGGATGGAACCGTCGCCGCTGCGCAGATCCAGCGCTCCCGAGGAGTCGCTGACCCGCACAGAACCGTCCGCCGTACGAATGCTGAGCGCTTCCTCGAAGCCCCGCGCGCTCACCGACCCGTCCCCGTCCTCCACCTTGACGGCCACCCCGCGCGGCACCACGATCCGGTGCCGGGCCGAGCAGTCGGCGACGACACCCGAGCACTTCATCCGCAGCACCAGCCGGTCGCCGCCCTTCATGGCCCAGGTGACCTCGGGGTCCCCGCCGAGGGTGACGTGCCCCTGGAACCACCGGGTGACCCGGACCTCACCGGAATCGGCGGAGTCCGACACCACCAGATCGAGCGCGGAGTCGTCCGACTCGACGGTCAGGGTCCGCCCGTGCAGCCCGAAGGACCGCGTCTCGGGCTCCTTGTCGTCCCCCGCGGACGCCCCGCACGCGCTGACACAGGCGACGAGCGCGAGCGCGAGGGCGGCGGGGCGGGTGGCGCGGGTGGCGCTGTGGGTACGGTTCCTGCTGGTGACGCGGGTGCGCGTGCGGGCCATGACGATCTCCCCCTGGGACGGTCGGTCGGAACTTCGCAAACGCCGAGCCCGGATGCCGGATGCGGGATGCGGGATACCGGACACCTGGGCACCTCGACCGGAACCGGTCGGCGAAGCCTCTTCGACGGTAGGCACCCACGGAGCCCCGGACGATCCGGGCCGCTCCCGAATGAAGGGTGGGGATAACCCCCGGACCACGGCCCCGAGCCCCCGTCGACCCCTGCCACGGACCGGCCTGGCGGGCCCCGCCACCCCGAGCCTTCGTCGCCCCCGCCACCCGCTCGCCCGATACGGGTTTGCGGGGCATCCCCCCGGGCCATGTAGGCTGTCGAATCGTCCTGGGCGCGTAGCTCAGCGGTAGAGCGCCGCCCTTACAAGGCGGATGTCGGCGGTTCGAAACCGTCCGCGCCCACCAGGAAAAAGGCCCCCAGCCGATCATGGCTGGGGGCCTTTGACATCCGGATCTGACATCAGTGCCGCCGCTACTCGCGCTGTAGCCGCCGCGTGAGCAGCCGATCCATCACGACGCGGGGCGCCACGCCGGCCGCGGTGGGCAGGGTCGCGCAGCCGTGCCGGGCGTCGTGCAGCCGGATGACCCGAAGGCCCGCGTTCCCGGCGACCCGGGTGAAGGAGCGGTAGACATCGCGCGGCTCGATCGGGCGCCCCGTTCGCGTGGTGAAGACGTGGCCGCTCTCCTCCCAGCGATCTCCTGCCCGCTCGCGCATCGCCGTTTGCCGCATGCGCTGGTACCGCAGAGGCGCCACGCAGATGGCCGGCAGCGGTAGCACCTGCCTACGGCGTCGCCCCTTGGGATCGTCCTCGTACGCCTCCCCTCCGACCCTCTGTCGCTGCTTCCGAATCCGGATCTCGCGCTTGTCGAGGTCGACGTCCTGCCACCGGAGCCCGATGACCTCCCCACGACGGAGACCGAGCGCGATGGAGAGCACGAAGGCCGGGTAGAGCGGATCGCGCCGGGCGGCGGCGAGGAAGTCGAGCGTTTCCTCCAGGCTCCAGGGATCGAGGCTGCGGGACTCGACCCGAGGCGCGTCGACCAGGGTGACGACGTTCCTGGCGATCAGCTCCTCATGGCAGGCGGCCGAGAGGGCGGTGCGGAGAACCTTGTGCGTCTCCTTCGCGGTGGACGCGGTGGCCGCGGTGGTCTGCTGTCCAGCCGGACGAGGAAGCGGCGGACGTCGGCGACGCTCAGGGACTCCAGCTTCTTCGTGCCGAGCATGGGCACCAGGTAGAGCCGGACGTGGAACTCGTACTTGGCGTACGTGGTCCGCTTCCGCCGAGGCTTGATCATGTTCTTCAGCCAGTAGGGCAGCCACTCGGAGAGATTGGCCGACCGGGTGGGCACGGGCACGCCCTGGTCGACCTTGGCGAGCAGCTCGCGCCGCTTGGTGTCGCACTCGGCCCAGGTCTTGCCGTAGGCGAACTTGCGGGCCCGGGTGCCGTCCGGCTGGAGCACGTAGACCGCGCACTGGAAGCGGCCGTCCTTGCGCTTGGTGATCGTGCCCGCCCCGTTGGGGTTGCGCTTGCGCTGGTCGGCCATCAGGCAGCCTTCTCGATCCGGCCGAGGATGAAGTCCCGTACGGCGTCGGCGGGGATGCGGCGGGCGCCGTCAATCTTGATCGAGGCCAGGCGGCGCGAGCGGATCAGGTCGTAGACCTTGGAGCGTCCGATTTCATCAAGTGCCCGCGCGAGCGCGGGCTGGCCGCTGGGGCCCGACCCCTCTGCGCCTTCGGCGCCGGGGTCGGCCCCTGGGGCCGCAGCAAGCAACGGCCCATGAGTAGAGACCCGGACATGAAGTCCGCCGGCCAGAACGTGCCTCCGGCGGGGGCGCTCAGGCTCCGAGATGGGAGCCGGGGAGAGTGGTGGGTGACGTCAGAGCAGAGGCGCGCCTAACCCCTTGGTGATCAGTTGGCCGCCTGTTTTACTTCGCGCATGATTACGGCGGTATGGATCCTGGTTGGCACGGTGATCGGTAGGCTGCTCGTGGCGTGGCGAGCCCGGCGGACAGCTGCTCGGGCCGAAGCAGGGGAAGCAGTCTTCTTCCAGGTCGGGGCCAACCTGCCAGGTAAGGGGCGCCGATACAGCCTTGGTCGGGTACAAGCTGGAAGCGAGTTCCGGTGGAGGCCTCGCCGATCGTGGGCGCGGCTGCGTGAACTTCCGACAGATCTGCGCTATGTCCACACACGCGAAGCGACCTTCCGTGAATCATGGTGGCTCCCGACTGGCGCGCTGGTGATCGAGTGCGAATCGTCCGCGGGATCTGTACGACTATGCGCCCGCGCGGAACATGTAGTGCGCGTTGTGGGGATGATCCGGCGTACAGGTACCCCGAACTTGACGAAGCCTTAGTCAGGTACGGCCGCAGTTGCTCGCCGAGGACAGCAAGGCCGTGCCCCTGACGTGCCCGGTAGGCCGGGAACTCAAGGGAAACAGCGGTGGCCAACGAGCAGCACCCACGTCAACGGCCGCTGACCGATTTACCTGGTCAGCGGCCGTTGACGTGCGGTGGGTGTGGGATTTGAACCCACGGTGACTCGCGCCACGACGGTTTTCAAGCCTGTTGCGGCGGTGGGGCGTTACTGATTCGATCCTCGAATGACAGAGATCAAGGAGCCCTGGGGGCTCAGCGTGCTCGGTGCAGGGCACGTGTCGGCGGAGCCCCGGCTCGCCCAGGCAAAGCTTGCGGTTGACCTCCTGGCACCGACACCCAAAGAAGCCTTTGAACAGGCTGGAGCAGCAGTCGTCAGGCTGCGGACTGTGCTGCGTGAGCATGGAATACCCGACTCCGACGTATCTGGATCACGGCTCGCCCTCCAGTCGGAATTCAAGGGCTATGGCGCGGATCGTACGTTCCTCGGCTATCGCTGCGTGGCGACGTACACCGTCCAGACCGAAGTGCTTGACCGGCTCGAACTTCTGATAGAGGACGCTGTCCGGGCCGGCGCGAACCGAGTCGACGAGGTGCACTTCGACGTGCTTGACAAGCCTGTGCTCCGAGACGAGGCCCGCCGCAGGGCAGTCGGGGCTGCACGGCGCAAGGCTGAGGTCTACGCGGATGCCTGCGGTGTGCGGCTTGGCCCTGTGGTGCACGTTCAGGACGTTGATCCGGAATCGGTCGGACTGCGCAGTCATGGGAGTCGCATTGGAGGCGATCCCGAATCTGACGGTGTCTTCGCTCCTGGGACGGTGCGTGTCGAGGCCGCTGTGTTGCTCGGCTTCAGTCTGTTGCCTGACTAGGTGTATGAGGCCATGACGTTGGTGACGGTCTGCCTGAGTGTTGCTGCGGGTGCTTGTCCGCCGAGGGCGGTGTGGGGTCGGTGGTAGTTGTAGTGGATGTTCCACACCGCCAGCGCTTGGGCGCGCTGGGTTTCGGGGCTTTTCATCCGGCGAAGGTTCCGTGTAGGCGAGGCGGGTGTGCCCGTCGACCGCGGAGCGTAGGTACACGTACCCTCCACGGCCGGTCTTCTTCTTGTTCCGGCTGGCTGCCCGGGAGTGGTCGCTGTTTCGGCCGTGGGCTCGGCATCCGCCGCCGTCAGGTATCCGTCCGACCTTCTTCACGTCGATGTGGACCATGTGTCCCGGCCGGCGAGCAGTGATTGTGCGTGGTTTCCGAGTGGTGTGGCCGTCGGGGTCGATGAATCGTCGTCTGCTCAGACCGAGATGGGCGAGGTGCCGGGTGATGGTGCGACGGCTCACGGCGTGAACGGTTTGGCTGAGTTCGAAGGCGATTCGCCCTGCGGACCACTTGTGGTTTCGGCGCATCTGCTCGATCCGCTCCACTACCTCGCCTGGTGTGGCGGTGGGTTGGCGGTGCGGTGTGGAGGACCGGTCGTGCGGGCCGAGCTCGCCATGACGGCGGTACCGGTTGACCCACTTGGAGGCGCATGCCCTGGAGATGCCCATCTCCGCAGCAACGTGGGCGATCGGACGTGACTGGCATCGCTCGACCAGTCGCCTGCGGCCCTCAACGGAGAGCGGTGCGTTGGCGTGGGTGCCCATCAGATCGCGGCGAGGCTATTGAGCAGGTGGCCCAGCTCTGCCGGCGCCTGAATGTGGGCCAGGTGGCCCTGGCCAGGGAGTTCGTGGACTTCTGCGTGCGCGACGTGCTGCCGCACGTGATCGAATGACGTTCCGTAGGGGGCCGTTCCGCGATTGCGCTGGCCGATGATCAGGTCTGCTTGCTCTGCCTGCTGCGCCATCAGATCCGGAGGTGGCTCCGCGTTGAGGGCGCTGAGTTCGGCGTACAGCGGTCCGCTCAATCGACGCAGTGTCGCCCAACTGTGGGGATCGGCCCGAAGGTCGTCGATATGCGCTGCGGAGAAGCCGGAGATCTGCCGATTGACGATCTCGACGCAGCGATCCCAGTCCGCCGTCCCCTCTGCGGCCTTTAGGTCCGGCAGTGCATGGCGTCCGAATGGCTGCATCACCGGCTCGTAGGCGATCACCTGGGGAATCGGGCGCTCGTTGGCGGCCAGCAAGGTGATCAAGCCGCCGTAGCTCCAGCCGAAGAGCGTCCTCGCGCTGTCGAACTCGTCGAGGACCACGCCGAGGTCCTCGACCTCTGTCCGCAGCGAGTACGAGTTGGTCAACGCTCCCGAGGGCGCGCGGCCCCGGCGGTTTACGACTACCACCGAGGGCCAGGCGTCGACGGCGCCCGCAACGTGGCGCCACGTGTGCGCATCGCTCATCACGCCGGGGACGACGACGAGGCCCGGAGCATCCGGCTCCCCGTACACATCGACCGTCACCCAACTGTTCCCGCCGACCGGCAGCCTCTTCTGGATCGTTTGCTCCATAAATTTATTATGGAGCAAACGATCTATAATGCAAGCGTGACTGGACGAAACCGTGGGCGACCACGAGCCTTTGACCGTGACCGCGTGGTCCTTGATGCAGCTCGCCTCTTCTGGCGACGCGGCTACTCCGGCACTTCGACCCGCGCCCTGACCGCGGCCCTCGGTCTGTCCACCTCTAGCCTCTACGCAGCCTTCGGCAGCAAGGCTGGACTGTTCGAGGAAGCGGTTCGGACCTACGCCGAGCGGTACCGCGAGATCTATCAGCAGGCGGTCGCCGAGAACGACATCCTGACCGTGATCAAACGCATCCTCGCCGACTCGGTGCACGAGTTCACCCAGCCAAGCGACACACACCCCGGCTGTCTCATCAGCAGTGCCGTGATGAGCGACAGCACGAGCACGCTCGACACCAACGCCTACGTCGCCGAACTGCACAGCTCGAACGAGCAGGCCCTCCTCGCGCGCATCGAACGAGCGATCCAAGAAGGGGAACTAGCCGCCGGCACCAACGCGGCGGTCCTGACCGGGCTCGTCCAATGCGTCTGGCACGGATTGTCAGTGCGATCCAACGGCGACACATCTCGCGAGGACCTGCTCGCGACGGCGCAACTTGCTCACCATCTGATCTGCCGACAACTCACGTCACCAACGTCCTGACCCGCAACAACTAGGATCTTCCAAACCGGTGCTCCAGGTCGACGAGAAAAGCCACGCCTGTCAAGACCGCGTGTGGCAACTGGCACCAGCGGCTGACACCAACAAGCGCGAACAGCGGCGGTAGACGCCGGACCGCAATGGACGATCGACCGAGGCTCAGGACTGGTTGGTCGACCTCGACGGTTCTCCAGATCGACCTGACAAGGATGGGGCCAGACCTCAAAAGTTGGGTACCGTGCGCGGGGCGCCACCTTCTGCAACCACAGCAACGGAACGCCCGCCCGGGGTCGTCTCGAGGCCGTGGAGGGGCACTCAACGCCGACAACTGCTGACAGCTCAGGGGCCTACTTCTGCAGCAGGGGACAGGCTAAGATCCCGCCATGCCGATCAAGGGTGGGGATCTGGCGCGTGCATACTGGGCTTTCGACCGTGCCATCGGAGGGCAACGGCCTCCGACTAGATCTCAGATGTTCTCAGCGAGGCGGCCACTCGTTGTCTGGCTTGTGGCAGGGATCTTCCTCTGGGGCCTCTTCATCCTCGTCTTCGATGGCGACGTTCTGCTCGCGTTGGGCGTGGGCACGCTGCTCGGCGGATGGTTCGGGTTGATGGCCCGGTTCGAAAGAGCCCGCCAGCGCCGCCTCGTGCGCCTGGGAGTCTGGGACGGTATCCACGCCCACTCGGTTGGCGAGACTCGCGCCATGGGCAAGCAGCGGATATACGGCGAGAATCTGCGGCCCCTGTGCGAGGTGTTGGCGCACTTCGCCGAACACGACTTCGGGGACTCCGAATGGGAGGTCGTCGAGGCGGCCCTGCCGGGAACGGACATCGAGCGTGATGCCTGGTACAGCCACCGGCTGACCGGCCGACGCACGTTCACCGTGCGGATCGCGGCAGTGCCGGATTCGACAGACGCCTTCGTCGAGATCTACGGGGAGTTGGGCGGCCGCGGAAAGTTCCTGATGGGAGGAGTGGTGCACGTGCTCAGTAGGTATCGCGTGAGCTGATCTTCCACCCGGGCCACGTCACCACGTGGAAGCGCCACTCGATCACGGTCCTCACCCGGGCCGGTGTCCACCGCCGATCCGGTCAGCCATGCGACCGGCCCTTCCGACCGCCCGGTACAGCACAGAAGTACAGCAACCGACGTGACTGTTATGAGACCGGGTGGTTATCGGCATGTTTATCCTTGATCGCCTGCGGGTGAGCAGGAAGGTCGTACTCCTGGCGTGCACTGCGCTCACGCTCACCACCATGGTTGGGTGCAGTCCGCCGGAGCGCCCCCTGATCGCCGTCTACGCGGCGCAGGGTGGAGAGGTTCGGGCTCTTTTGCGGGCGTGCCCGAACTCCGCCGTCACCTCGATGACGCTCATGCGCATGGACGGGAAGGAGTCCGCCGGCGCGGCGACGCAAGGGGTGGAGTACTGGGTGGGGGCGCCTCCCGAGCCGTTGAAGGGGGAGCAGGACATCAGCCTGGTGTCCCTTCCCGTGGGCTGGGGGGCCAGCCGACTGGGAACCGGAGAGCTGACCGCCGGAGCGTTCTACTCGCTCAGCTTCACCTCGGGTCACGACGACTCTGTCGACTACCACGGAATCGGCGGCTTTCGCACTTCGGACATCGAGAAGCTCGCTCCGGGAGACGTTTGGGCCGACGGCAAGAGCATGTCCCTGAAGGAGTTCCGGAAGAAGGCCGACGGCTCGTGCTGACCTGACGCTTCCGCTGCAGCAGACCCCACAGTCGTTCGTACAGTGGCGCGCTCCACCTCGACGCCAGGAACCAGGCCCGTTCCACGGTGCGTGGGTCGACGGCGGACGGGATGGAAGCTGGGGCGAGTGCTGGGTTAGAGATCTTGTCAGGCGTGTCCGGTGCAGCGCGGATGGACTCACTAAGATCACTGTCATGAACATGGGTACGGAGGAGAGTGCTGGAGTCGGAAGTAGAGCCAGGACGAATGTCGACTGGCTCTCCGAGCCCAAACCGCAGCCACTTCGGCGTTTGCTGAGAGAGACCGCATGGCTCTTGGCTGCAGGGGGATTCACCGTAGGGCTCTTTGCAGCGAGTCATTGGCTTTCCCTCAGCCCGGAACATTCTGGCGATCCTCGCGACTACGACCGCTCGGGCGGCGATGTGTGGCGTGGGGACGGATCGCTCGAGACGGTGCTCGCGCACTACGAGATAGCACTGCCATGCCACGCGACTGACGTGCACTTTCACGATTTTGAGTCGATTGTCGGGTCGGAAGGGATTCTGCTTCTGCGCTTCGACACCTCACGGACATGCTTCGGCAGCTTCGCGCGCGGTGCCGACTTGAGCTTGAAGGAGGGCACTTCAGATGACTGGCAGGCCGACGACACATTCAACAGCAACGACTTCGTCGGGGATGACGCCCGGGGATACGGCTGGAGCTTCCCGACTTCCCACACGCTTCTTTGGGGCACGTACACGGCCTCGGACGCCGTCTCCGTCAGGGTGGTCGTTGACCGGCACGCTTCCAGCGACACCGTCTATCTCGTCGGCAATTACGGCTGAGATCGCCAGGCGTGGGCAGTTCCGTCGAGTGCGGTACTGAGGGGGAGCAGCTCAGGAGTGGATCGATGTCTCACATCAGCGCGTGACACCAACGCCCTGAACCGGCCGCTCACGAGTGCCAACCGTCACGGTGTCAGTGGCTCCGGGCAGGTCCACAGACTGCCCGACTCGCCGGAAGATTAAGGGGCCATGATCACTCGCCCATGGCAGCTCCCGCCCAAAGTCTCGGAGCCAACCTCTCGCCATCGTCGACCGCAGGCCGGCTGTCCGAGCTGGAGTGCGACTCGATCATTGAATGTCCCAGACACAGGCTCTCCAGGCTCCTGAACCCGCTGCTTTCGACGCTTGGCTAAGCCTTGAGTGAACCCTAGACTCCGGCCTGTGCCCGCCCTCCAAGACAAGCTTAAGCGCGCCTTCTGGTCCATGGATCGGATATTCGGCGGACAGCAGCCACCGACTCGATCCCAGCGCTTCTCCGCTCGCCATCCACTCGCCATCGGCCTATGCATCGGGGTGCCGATCGCGGCCCTCGGCTCCGCGGCCGCACTCGGGGATCATCAATCGTCGGGCGAGGTGTTGCTCGTGGGAGGCTTGGGCGCAGCTCTGGGGGCCATCTTCGGATTGACGGCCTTGGGGGAGCGCTACAGGCAGCGCCGTCTCCAACGTCTGGGGCTCTGGAGCGCTCCCTCGAGCGGTCGTCCAGGCGGCGGATAGACAACCCGGAGCCGTTGGCAATACAGCAGCGAAGTACAGCAACCTCGCTGACCGCAGACGACCTGAGCTACCCGCCATCGGCCAAGCAGTGACTTCTATGACCGTCGATGACCCATCCACGTAGAACTACGGATCAGAAGGTTGCACCAGATGGAGACTGCCTGACGCCGCGCCAGGCCGTCTCGGTTTCCGTCTCATTCGGCGACGTTCACCGTCGTTCAGGCGGGTCCATCAGCAGAAGACGTCCCGGCGTTCATCCGCTCATGAACGCAGGTGAACGCTCCTGCACACCGCTCCGCAGCCCACCACCACGGTTGGAAACTGTGCACACGGTGTTTTCGGCGGGATGTATGAGAGCCAGTGGAACGGCGGATTCTGGAGCCACGTTGGGCCATCCGTGAGGGGAATGGACAACGGCACAGCATCATGATCGGCGGCGGAAACGGGAGCCGCCCCTATCGGGTGACTTCGGCCAGCCCCGTTTGCGTGCGGGAGTGTCTGTGGTGGGGATGTGGCCTTGGGCCGGTAGCTTGTGGGCCCCGGGCCCTGCCGGTTTGTGTCCCTGACAGGCGCGGTCGGGGAGGGCCCGGCCTCGTTCTGCGGTGGCGAGTGGTGGGTCGGAGGTCCTAGGTCGGGCTTACGTCTCCAGCCCGTTACGCCACCGTGGCGTCCTGCCTACTATCCATGTCATGGATACGACAGGGACTCTGGATGAGGCGCTTGAACGACTGCACAACTCGGGGCCCGAGCGGCTTGGACGGCTCACCAATCACGCGCCGATGGCCGTCGAGGCCCTCGCTGCTCGCGGACAGGCACATTCGGTGCACCGCTGGCTCGACCTGTACGCACGCAAGCTTGAGGAGTTCCCGTCCCGTGTCGAGCCAGTCACGGACGGCAGTTGGTTTTCCGCGCTTGGCGATCCGCGCCGTGCGGCCGACTGGATTGGCTACTTCGAGCGCGAGATCGCCGAGCGTCCGTGGCGCGAGGTGCTCACTCGGGTCTGATGCAGGGTTGGGTGACAGGTTGGGTCACGCGGCCTGGAGGGCCGGTGTGGTCATGACGGTCTCGAATTCGACGGGGGTCAGCCGGCCGAGGGAGGCTTGTCTGCGGCGTCGGTGGTAGGTCCGCTCGATCCAGGTCACGATCGCGATCCGCAGTTCCTCGCGGGTGGCCCACGCCCGGCGGTCGAGGACGTTCTTCTGCAGCAGACTGAAGAACGACTCCATAGCCGCGTTGTCGCCTGCCGCCCCGACTCTCCCTATCGAACCGGTGATCTGGTGCCGGTCGAGCGCCTGGACGAACTTCCGTGACCGGAACTGCGATCCACGATCGCTGTGCAGAACACACCCGGCGACGTTCTCTCGGCGGGCCACGGCGTTGTTCAAGGCTGCGACGGCCAGGCGGGACTTCATCCGTGCGTCGATGGAGTAGCCCACGATCCTCTTGCTGAAGACATCCTTGACCGCGCAGAGGTACAACTTCCCCTCACCCGTGGCGTGTTCGGTGATATCGGTGAGCCACAGCCGGTTCGGGCCGTCGGTGGTGAAGTCCCGGCGGACGAGGTCGTCGTGGACCGGCGGGCCGGCCTTCTTGGTCCGGCCGCGCTTCTTGCCGAACACGCTCCACCAGCGGTTGTCCCGGCAGATCCGCCAGGCGGTCCGGTCCGCCATGCCGGATCCCGCGCTGCGGGCTTCGTCGGCCAGGAAGCGGTAGCCGAACTCCGGATCCTCACGGTGGGCGTCGAACAGCGCGTTCGCGCGAGCGGCCTGCTCGAACTCGGCATCGGTCACCGGCCGCTCCAGCCAGCGGTAGTAGGGCTGTCTGGCGAGCTTCAGGACCCGGCACGTCACCGTGACGGGCACACCGTCCCCGGCCAGCTCTTTCACGAGCGGGTAGATCCTTTTCCCGGCAGATGTGCCTGCGACAGGTAGGCCGCGGCCCGGCGCAGGACCTCGTTCTCCTGCTCCAGCAGCTTGATCCGCCGACGTGCTTCCCGCAGTTCTGCGCTCTCCTGGCTGGTCGTCCCGGGCTTTGTCCCGTCGTCGATGTCCGCGCGGCGCATCCATTTCCACAGCGTCATCGCGTGGACTCCGAAGTCGGCGGCCACCTGCTCCACCGTCACGCCCGGGCCGCGGTTCCTCGCGACCCGCACGACGTCCTGGCGGAATTCTTCCGGATAAGGCTTGGGCACAGCGACATCCTTCCCACCCGCCCCACAGGGCAAGCCACTTCAGATGTCACCCGATCGTGCAGCAGACCCCTCAGTGGTGGCCCCGTCTTCTGCCCGGCATGTACGGCGGCTCGACACATCCGGTGATTCGGGTGGGCCACGCCGTGCGCACATTGCTGTCCGGCGAGGTGACCGAACCTCGTCTGGCTGAACTTGCTCACGGTCTCGGCTACTGGGCCGCGCGCCACCGCACCGTTGCGGTTCTTGCCCCGCTGACCGGCGCCGACAGCGCAGCCGCCGCCCTCGACACGATATCGCCCATCGCCATACAGGACGGTGGCTTCTCCGCCCGGCTGGACCGCGTCACGGCCCTGCCGGTGTGGGCGGCCTCGGTAACGGAACCGAGCGACGCATACGGCCACCTCGCCGAATTGGTGCGGGCGGCGACACACCGATATGCCACCCACGGCCACGGCGAGGAAACGATGCTGGTCCACGCGGCCACGGCTCCCAACGCTGTCCTGCGCACCCTGCCCGCGCTCCCGCACGCTCTGTGGCTATCGAGCCTGCGGGCAGCCTGGACGGCCTCCGCGGCAGTGACCGCGATGTACGCACCGGCCACCTCGGTTGCATACGCCCCGCCCGGCACCTTCACTCCCGAAGAGGTTTTTGAACGGGCCTTGGCGCACGGCGATGAACACGTCATCAAGCTGACAGATACAGCCCTCGATGTCGGCGATGAACCGGCCCTTGCGGCGGCTTTGCGTTCCATAGAGCTGAGCGCCCCGTTGGGATGAGCGCAACCGCCTGCACCGGGTGCGGAGGTGCATGCCACGGACATCACCGTTTCTTGCTCTGGCCGACGCGCCGGAAGCTTACGGGGCCATGATCACTCGCGCCAAAGCAGCTCCCGGCCAAAGTCGCTACGCCGACCGCGAGATACCCTCACCGCCCATATAGGCAGGCCACAGAGCCGCAGGAGGGGAGAAGCCGTGCAGCTCACCGTGCACTGGGGGGACCTAGAGGCATCTGTTTTGCTGATTGCCCTCTAAGGCGCCACCGATCAAGGCAGCGCGGAAGCCCCGGACCAGAGGCCCGGGACGGGTGCCACCGTTCGCGTCGGACGGTTGTCAGCTCAGGTTCCGGGCCCGGCGGCGCGCGATAAGGAGCGTGCCCGCCCCCGTGACCACTGCCGCGGCAGCCGCGCCCGTGATCGGCAGTGTCGAGGAGCCGGTCTCTGCCAGGTTGCCGCCGTTCGTCGTCGTTGCGTCGTCACCGGTCGACGACGACCCGCCGGCCGAGCCATCGGTCGAGCCGCCCGTCGAACCGTTTGAGCCACTGGTCGAGCCGCCCGTCGAACCGGTAGACCCCCCACCCGTCACGTCCAGCGTGATGTCGGCCTTGTCGTTGGCCTTGTTGTGGTCGAACGGCCGCGGTTCGGTGGTCAGCGCGATCGAGCCCTTGGCGCCCGCGATCCGCTTGTCGATCTTCAGCTTGAAGGTGTAGGCCGTCTGGACGTCCTCAGCCATGTTCATACCGAAGTGCGCGGGGCAGCGATACGTCCCGCGCTCGGCGTGGCAGTAGTAGTCGCGCTTGATGACCGAGGTTCCGGCGGGAGGCGTGATCATGATCTGGACGCCCCGCTCCACTTCCTCTTCCAGAAGCCAGGCGGGCCCGGCGTTGGCGAACTTCACCTTCATCGTCACCGTGTCACCGACCCGCCCCCTCAACGCGGCACCCGTCACCTGGTAGTCGGCCGTGTTGACTGAGGTGACCGACACCTTGACACGTTCCGCGGAGCCCTCGCCCCCGGCCGGTTGCTCGACCAGTTTCACCGCCGGCGCGGTCCCCGCCACCGACGGATCTCCGTTCTCGTCGTCCATCGGGGCGCCGCCGTCCTCGACACGCACACGCAGCCTGTCTATGTACGCGCGGTCCAGTACCTTGACACGGAGAAGCTTCTCGGGCGTGTAGACGACGCCCGGCTTCACTGCCTGGTCGAACGCGCACGTCGCGGCCCAGTTCTCGGTCATCTCGTCGTAGGTCTCAATGTGCTGTACACGGCAATTGGAGGGAACGTCCACGAAGTCGAGCCCCCGGGTGACGGAGTAGGAGACCCACACCTTCTCGGCGGTCCCGGTGCCCTTGTTCGCCACGGTGACCGGCAGGTCGAAGGTGTCCCCCGGTTTCAACCCGTGGATCGGCTCGATGCCTCCGACGACCAGTTCGGATACGGCTCCATCGCCGAAGGCGGCGGGAGCCGCGGCCAGCACGATCAGGCCGGCAGCGCCGAGGGCGGCGACTACGGCACCGGAGGCGCGACGGTTGTGTGGGGGTATCGGCACGGAGAGATCCTCTGCTGGGACGCGGGTAAACGGACGGTGTCTTCCGGGGGAACAGTTCTTCGATCGCTAGACCCTTGCCGATCTCCAACGGTTGTACGTCCGGCGCCTCCTCCGCCTCGGGATCACACCTGCCGGAAGCCGTGAACCCCGCCCCGACGCCAGCACCGCTTGCCAGTGCGGGGGCGCCGGAGACGGACCGGTGCCCACCGGCTGAGCCACTGTGGCCCGCCAACTGACGTGCTCACCCGCCAGATGAAGCACTCAGCCTCAACAACCCCGACTGGACTCTCGTGCACCACATCTGGGCGGCTGTGGTGAGAATGTGGAAGGCGGTTCCGTGGGATGAATCCTCCGATTCGAGATTGGTGCCGGGGAAGCCCCGCAGCACTGACCCCTACCAGGGCTTCGGCCAACGGAGTCGAATGCGTGTCGAAGTCCGGTCGATGTGACGCCAGGTAGGGGAAGAGAGGCAGGTCAGCATAGGGGTGCTACTCGTCCTGCCAGGCGCCTTCTAAGCGCTCGGCCGTTCCGAACGTGCCACAGCCGTGCCACATCGTGCGGTCAACCACGGTCAACGACGGCCCGCCACAGTCGAGATGCGCCGTTCTCCTGGGCTGCCGCTACAGCCGGAACGACCTGGGGAACTCCACCGCCGACCACGGCCGCCCTTACAAAGCGGTGGTGTTCGGTAGCGGCCCCCGGCTGCCGTCGTCAGCCAGTGATCTCCTTGAATCTGATGCTTCAATCCTGGCGCTGGTTCCTACAATCACACGATGCTGCGACGCAGAGGGAAGACGAGGACGAGCGCGGGGCGCCCGTCGGGGGACGGGTCGTTCGACGAGACGAGCTGGTGGTGGGTTCCGGTCGGTGTCGTAGTGGGGTTGGCTGTGAGCTGGGGTATCGCCGGGCTCATCGAGGGTGGCTGCGGGCGGGGGCTGCGCGGCGGCTGTGTGGCAGCGGACGGTTACGAGTTACACGGGTGGGTGCTCTTTCTTGTCGGAGTGCCGGCGATGGTGGTGGTGATCGTAGGAGTCGCCACCAGCTCCTGGCCGCCCGCGCTGGGTCTTGTCGGCGGCGGTGCGGCTGGTGGGCTGTACGCACTTGCTCAAGGTCTGACGGAACCGCACGTGACCAGTGCGGGCGTCTTCTTTGCGCTTGCCGTCGCGGCACCCACTGCGACCCGGCGGCGCCGACGAACCCGCGATGGCGGACAGGAGTGATCACCGTTGAGGAAACCTCAGTGGCCTGAGACCGACAGCCCCTTTGGCGACCTTGGAGGCTCCGTGGCTCATGCTGCTCTCACCGAACCGGATCGGCTGTGGTCGGCGCAGGAGGCCTTGTTGCGTCCGAGCCCGGTGCCGGCGGCGGCAGGGGTCTACGGGTGGCACTTCGAGAAGGCTCCCGGCGCAGACCTCGCGCCCGGGTGCCTGCTCTACATCGGTATAGCCCCGCGATACATGGCGAACCGGACCAGCAAGCAGAACCTGCGCAAGCGCGTGCAGTACCACTACCGGGGCAACGCGGCCGGATCGACGCTCCGCTTCACACTCGGTTGCCTGCTCGGGATCGAGCTGCGTCGAGTAGGCAGAAGTGGGACGCGCATGACCTTCGGCAAGGCCGGGGAAGCCGCCCTCAGCCAGTGGATGGCGGAGAACGCCCGAGTGTGCTGGATCGAGCACGACGAACCATGGACCCTCGAGTCGGAACTCATCACTCAACTCGACCTGCCGCTGAACCTCGACCAGAACCGCCACAACCCGTTCCACAGCCGACTCAAGGAACTGAGGGCCCAAGCCCGGCAGCGCGCACGCGAGTTGGACGTCAGCGCATAGACCGTCCGTGGGTCTGACATCACCAGCTGACATCAACGACGGCGAACGGCGGCGACTGGAGCCGGATGGGCGAGCGGCCAGCGGGCCCCGTTCCGGCAGGCCGCACCGCACCACGAGCGAACTTACAAGGCGGATGTCGGCGGTTCGAAACCGTCCGCGCCCACCAGTCTCAGGACACGAACAAGGCCCAGGTCAGCCGGTGTGAATCCGGACGCCTGGGCCTTGATCTTTTTCGGCTGCTCGGGGCCGCCGTGCCACGCACGTGCCAGATGGACCGCGCGGAGGGCGCCGCACCTTCCTGATCTGGCCGTCCACGTAGTCGGCGATCTGGTGGTCGCGTCCGTTGACGAAGTGCTGATAGACCAGCGCGGCCCGCACCGACGAGTGGCCCATCCGCTGCATCAGCTCACGGGTGGTGGCGCCGCCGGTCGCGGCGAGGGTGTTTGGGTCGAAGGCGGACGGGATGGCAGCAGGGACAGTCGTGGTTCCTGTCGGAGCCAGACCCGCGAGTCAAGCGGAAACCTCAAATTGGGCACGGTAAGAGCGGCTGGTGAGGCCTTGCCGGTGCGGCGTTGCGTGACTCACTGATCGTTTCAGAATGTGGGCACGGCGTCATCTGAGAGCGCCCGGCCCGTGCCGCGCGCTCGCCGCCTCGGCTGTGAAAATCACTGTCCGATTGTCGGAACACGGTGATAGAGAGTCCATGTGACAATGACACTTACGTTCCCCGTTCTGTTGCGACTGATCGACGAACGGTCGAGCGCCTTCCGCGCCGCGGTCGCCTCCGCGCCCAGTCTCGACGTACAGGTGCCGACCTGCCCCGAGTGGACGCTGTTCGATCTGGCGCAGCACATCGGCGAGGGGCGCCGCGCCTGGGCCGCCACCGTCGCCGCAGGGCCTGCTCCGGCCAAGTCCGTACCAGAGGGCGCCCCGGCTGCGCCTCGGGAGCGCGAGGCCCTGCCGGCCTGGTTGGCGGAGTCCACGGAGCAACTGCTGGAGGCATTGGGGAAGGCCGGCCCGGATCGCGGTTGCTGGACGTGGTGGGGTGCGTCCCAGTCGCCGCAGACCTGTGGCGCCGTCGCCCGGCACCAGCTCCAGCAGATGGCGGTGCACACCTACGACGCCCAGGTCACTGTGGGTGCGCCGGAGCCGCTGCCGGATGAGGTGGCACTCGACGGTGTCGAGGAGTTCCTGTTCACCTGCGTCGCAACGACGAGTGCCTGGCCGCACAAGCCCACTGCCTTCGACTTCCACGCCACCGAGGGCCATTCCTGGCGCCTCACGGTCGATGGCGACGGCGCACGCTCCACCCGTATCTCCGCGCCCGGCACGACGCCTGTCGCCGCTGCCGACGAGGGACCGAACGCGGCTGGCGTCTCCGTTCGCGGCACGGCCAGTGAGCTGGTTCTCTTCGTGTACGACCGTATCCCGGCGGACTCCCTGCAGGTCGAGGGAGACGCAGGTTTGTTCGACCTGCTCCGCGCGTGGGACCCGGAGGAGTAGGACGGGTGCTGTAGAGCGGTGAAGTAAGCCTTGTCAAGACTGCATGCGGCGTCTGACACCAGCGGCTGACACCGACAAGCCGCAGGTGAGCTTGCTCCCGCCAGCGTGAGTAGCCCTCACACCGAGCCCCCGCTCGCGCTGCCGCAGACGGGGACTCCGCCCTGGGCGTTAGTTCTTCCGACGACGCCCCTGCGCATAGGGGCCGTGGCGATCATGTTCCCGCCATTCCTCGTCATGAGGGTCACGGTCTTCGGCGCCCGCATTGTCTCCGGGAGCCGAGATGTGTTCCCCCGTACTCCGGTATCGGTGTGCGCAGATCCTTCGCGGGCACCTCGGGTGTGCCTCCGGGCATGATGGCTCCTCAAGCGTACAAAGATCGACGGGACACCGCAGGCGCAGGCACGTTAGTACCTGCCACCGACAACCCATGCGACAACAGCCGTCTCATCACACCCCCTTGGGCCGAGGACGCGCTGTCCGGAGATCTGGGGTGGATCACGGCTTGCGAACCGGCCCGCCGAATCCTCATCGCCGAATTGGGCGGGTGCGCGGCGTCACCATGTCATCATCGGCCCATGCTGACCGAGGGGGACGCGCGCCAACTGGTGCTTGCCGAGATCGAAGGCGTGCGAGGCTGCGTCGAGTACGACCTTCAGATCCTGCGTGTGGAGGCCTTGCCGTTCGGGTGGATCTTCTACTGGGGAGCGGTCTGGGACGGTCAGAGCGGACAGCGCCCTCGATTGGGAGGCAACGGTCCCTTCTTGGTGGATCGCGACAATGAGCGGTTGATCCGAACTGGTACCGGCGTCCCCGTGGCTCGTCAGATCGCCGACTACGAGCGGCGACTACGACGCGAAGCTCACGCCCGGAACGCGGCAGCGAAGCGGGCTGCACAGCAGCGCAGTAGCGCAACCCCCACGACCGCCCCTGTCCGCTGCCGTCCCTCCGAGGCCTCGAAGCGACCGGAATGACCGTCGCCGAGCGAACTGGCTGGAGCTGCGGCCCAGAAGGCTGCCCGGACGGAGACGGTCTGGCCTCGTGCCAGGCCGTCTCCGTTTCCGTCTCATTCAGCGACGTTCACGACGCTTGGACGTGCGTGACGGGAGTGCCGTAAAGGGAGTGCCGGCGCACGGCCCATGGTCGAGGATGCCGCCATGACCAACGAACTCGTGGCGTTCCTCAAGGCGCGCCTGCACGAGGAGGCCGACCTGGCCCGTCGCTGTGACGGAGCAGGGGTGCCCGCCACGTGGACCGCGCACGGTGAGGCAGTCGACTTCGGCCAAGGGGATCTCACCGGATTCCATACCGTGATCGCACAGCACGTGGCCCTGCATGATCCCGTCCGCGTCCTGCGCGAAGTCGAGGCCAAGCAGCGCGTGCTGAACCGGCACACGCTCAGCCCGGCCGAAGGCGACCCCGAGCGACCTTGGGACGACCGTGACGACTGCCGGTTCGACGGTGACCTCTGGCCGTGCGACGACCTACTCGACCTTGCCTCCCCCTACGGGGAGCACCCCGACTTTCCCGAGCGCTACAAGCCGAACCGCGCAACCGAGGAACACGGCGACCGCACCGCAAGCGCACCTGACAGGGCGGCGAACAGCGGGGAACCCTGGTGACGACAACCGAGCCCGTCGAGACTGCTGAAATCCGTACGTGACGTCAACGACAGCGGACTTCCGCAGACTTGAGCCACCAGTCACCAGCCACGTCAGTAGGGAATCGTCAAGCGCTCGCGGCACGACAGGCCCCTACGCTGATCTCTTCACCGCATCCGACCGGACCTCGAAGAACTCGCGCACTGCGTTGTCGACGCCGAACATGATTGAGGTGTCGAGTTCGAGCGTGCTGCTTGTGGAGCAATCGACTGGCTCACTCTTGAAGTTGGAGGTGAACGGGACGACGACCTGGTCACCACCGGGCATGGTGAGCGTAAGTGGCGGCGCTCGATGGGGTCGTGGCGCCAGCTCGGCCAGCTCGACCAGTGCACCGGCGATGTTCTGGGCAGGCACAAAGATCTCGTAGCTGTAGTCAAGCCCCATGAATTCCACCCCCTGTAGGTCGGAACCGAATCCTCGCATGACGTGTCGTATGGGGCCTGAGCATTTTCCGGAAGGTATGCCGGCTTTCCGGCTAGTAATTGTCATTCCTGCGGCTCGGTTGAGGTTGTTCAGGCTGCGTGGACGTCGGAGCGTTCGACGAGGTGGCCGCGTTCGAAGCGGGCTCCTGCTCGGACGACAGGGGAACAGCGGAAACCCCACCGACCGTCCATCAGACATCCGCACGACAGGTGGGCCGGAGCGCCGCTCCTGGAGTCCGTGTGCGCAGCACCCTCCAGACAGAGCCCATAGGGTGCTGCCCATGGTGACTGCGACTGTCCGCGAGTGGGACGACGAAGAAGGGTGGGGCGTGCTCGACTCCCCCGAGACCCCCGGCGGCTGCTTCGGCCACTACTCCCACATCCAGATGACCGGCTTCCGCACGGTGTCGCCCGGACAGCAGATTGACCTCACATGGGAAGCCCCTGGCTTCAAGCAGGACGGGTACGACTACCGCGCCGTGAGCATCGTGCCCCGGCCCGCCTGACATCCGTTCCTGACATCAACGGCGGCAGATGCCGCGGCCCCGGTAGTCCGCTACGCCGCCGCACCCTTTGCCGCCACATGCGGTAGCGCCCCATGGATCGAACTCCTGAAACGGTGCTCAACTCGGTGCAACGGCAGGAGCCCTCGGAGATCCACCAGTGGCGATCATGGGCTCAAGTCGAGCTGTGTGATGATGCGCTGAACATGGCCGGTCCGGGGAGGGCCGGGCGCGCGAGAGGGGTGGGGCCCGTCGTGGGCAAGGGTGGGGAGTCCATACCGGACGAGGAGTGGGAGCGCTTCCTTCGCGAAGCCGAAGCGGGGGCCAAGGGCGCGCCCAAGGAGCCCTCGGCGCGAGCCCGTATGGTGGCGCGGCGCTTGGAGGAGACCGCCCGACCGGAGCCGTGGCGGAGTCATCAGCCGGCCCGGCGGCAAAGAGGCAAGGGCTGGTACGCCGTCGGTCTGCTGGCTGCGGTCGCCTTGCTGGTCGTGGCCCTGGATCCCGGGCGGGTGACGGGATGGCTCGGAGGCGGGGGCGGCGACAGTACGCCGCTCGCCGTGGAGTCGCAGCGCCCGGATCAGCCGCCGCCGACGGAAGCGGTAGCCCGACAAGCCACCTTGGACGAGCCGTTCAAGGGGTCGCCCGCGGTGCGGTGGGGTGACGGGACAGACGGGATCGGACTGTCCGAGGCGCAGGCGACCGGGTGGATGAGCAAGGGGCAGGTCGCACAAGCGCTCAGAAAGACCCGGGACTTCCTCGACGCGTCCAGTCTGGATCCTGGTGTGCTGCGCGGGGAGATGCCGAAGAAGGCGATCGCGTTGATCAATCCTCATCAGCAGGATGTCCAGGACTTCCTGGCGACCGCGTTCCGTTCGCCGAGCCGTGAGAACGATCCTCTGCTGCTGTTCAGCCGGTTCGAGAAGTCGAAGGTCCGGCTTGTCGGGGATGTGGTCAAGACGCGGGGGCGGATCACCTACCGAGAAGGCAAGCGCGGTGCGGTCGAGGTGACCACCGATGTCACGTACGTATATCCGGTCGTACGCGCTGCGGCGGGAAGCGACGAAGTCGTGCGTACGATCGTGCGCCGCGAGGTCGTGATGAGTTGGGACGATCCGGCGAAGGTCGTCATCGAGCCGGGTACGTTCTCCTTCGTCTCCTACAAGGTGGACAGCACCAACGGCGGCTGCGACACCTTCACCGGCTACCTCACCCCCAAGTTCGAGGCGGAGCGCGCGACTTCGAGCCCAGGAGACGGTCCTGAGGTCGACCCCTACAACCGGAGCAAGTCGATGGAGACGCGCATGCGGGAGGCCGGCGACGCGGGGTGCGGAACGGCCACGCGAGAATGACCGGCGCTGACGACTGCTTGCGGTGCATCAGTTCGCGGGTGGTGGCGCCCCCGGGGGCAGGGAGAGTGCTGCCGGTGTGCCGGAGATCGTGAGCCCGGGGCTGGCCCCTGCGTGCTTGCTCCGCCAACTCTCCGGTTTCTGAAAGAACATGAAGCCGGGAGTCGTGGCCTTGGTCGTCCGTCGCGAGCCGTCGGCCCGCATCGAGGGCACGCCGGGCGAGCCCAACTGTCGTTGCCCGGCCTATGCCCGACGAGGTTCAGGAGCGCACGCGCCGAGCACCGTGACCGGCGTGCCGACTGGAAGCAAAGCAGCAGCTCGCACAGTGCGCTTTCAGCGGGTCAACGTCACCAGACCCAGAATCGCCAACCCGGTTCCCACGAAACCGCATTGCAGTCTCATGCGTCCGAGGCTCTTCCAGGGCGTCCCCCAAGCGGTCCGGTAGCGCGGTGAGAACGTCACGTCCGCCCAGTTCCATACCCACACGTCCAGGCCGCGGTAGCCACCGGCCACCACGAGGAGCGCGCCGCCCGCCGTCAGTGCGAGCACGCCAACAAGAAGCACACGTTTCCCCTTCCTCGCCAGGATCGGCGTCAGCACCGCTGCATTGTCGCAAGGCACCGACTCGAAGACGTCGAACGGTCGGGCGGACGCCGGCGTCGGGCGGCTCGCAGCAGGCGCCCGTCGGCGCCACCGCCCTGTGCGGCGACGGTACGTACAGCTATTCCGCGCACCGGCGAGGTACGTGCTCGCATCACGGCGGTGTGGCCGGCCGGCTTGCCGGAGCACCCTCGTAGGGGAAACGGACCCGCGACGACCCGGCCCGCGCCGCCTCAAGGCGGAGTGTCGCGGGTGTGCTTCAGCCGCATCCGGGCGTCCACCTTGTCCGGAGAGGCGATCTCCGACCAGAAGCGGTGGCCGGACACGAACACGGTGAGCTCGCGCTCGCGCTGCCGGAGCTTTTCCACCTCGGCCTGTTCGTCGTCGGTCCAGCCGGGGGAAGCGGGGCGCTCCACCTTGCGCCAGCCACCGGTGTCACTGAAGCCGTCCAGCGGCTCCACCGACCAGGGGAGTCGTTTCAGCAGGGCCAGCAGCTCGGCCCGGACCTGGTGCAGCTCCTCCTGACCGGCGAGGAGGTCACTTGGAAAGTCATAGGTCGCAGCCACGCGGCAATGCTACGCCTGTTCGATTTTGAGGTGCGAGTTCCTTCCGGGACTTCACGCGAACGGGTGTTCCGAACGCGTGTTCCAGGTGGGCTGGAAATCTCGCCTGCGGCAAGGGTGGTGGACGGATCGCGGATCTCGCCCGTGGCGCGGGTGGTGGACGGTGGATCCCGCCCGCCGCGGGGGATGCAGATTGAACAGGCTGGACTGCACAGTTTGAACTGGACAGTTTGGGCTGGCTGATCTACCGTGGCGGTATGGATGTGAGCGGCAAGGGGCCGAACGAAGCGGGCGTCTCGGATTCCGCGGCGCGGGCCGCGCAGGATCTTCGGGTCGCGTTCAGCCTGCTCCGGCGGCGGATCCGCGAGGTGTCCGAGGCGCAGGACCTCACGCCCTCCCAGATCTCCGCGCTCACCCTGGTGAGCAAGAGCGGGGCCGCCACGGCCAGTGCGCTGGCGGCGGCCGAAGGGGTGCGCCCGCAGTCGATGGCCGCCACGCTCGCGGCCCTCGACCAGTTCGGACTCATCCAGCGCAACCCCGACCCCGGGGACGGCCGGCGGCAGCTGGTGACGCTCACGGATGCCGGCCGCGAGCGCGTCGAAGGCACCCGGCAGGCCCGTTCGGAGTGGCTCGCCCGAGCCTTCGAGGAGCGCTGCACGGAGGACGAGCGGCAGACCGTCATCGAGGCCATGGCGCTGCTGGAACGGCTCACCCGGTCGTGACAGCCGCCCTCCGCGACTGGCTCCAGCGCCGGATCACCCCCGCACGTCACCGACCGCCCGACCGCTTCGACCGCCGGCTGATCGCCCCGATGGTCCTCGGGTCCGTACTGAACCCCGTCAACTCCTCGATGATCGCCGTGGCGCTGGTGCCGATCGGCAGGGCGCTCGGAGCGTCCCCGGCGGAGACGGCGTGGCTGGTCTCCGGGCTGTATCTGGCCACCGCGGTGGGGCAGCCCGTCATCGGACGTCTCGTCGACCTCTACGGGCCCCGCCGCCTCTACCTCGCCGGTACGGCCATGGTGGGCGTCGCCGGACTCCTCGGCGCACTCTCCCCGAATCTCGGCGCGCTGGTCGCCGCCCGGGTGCTGCTCGGATTCGGCACCTCGGCCGCGTATCCCGCCGCGATGCACCTGACCCGGAGCGAGACGGAACGCACCGGGCAGAGCAGCCCGGCCGGCGTGCTGACCGCGCTCGCCGTCTCCGCGCAGACCGTCGCCGTGGTCGGGCCGACGCTGGGCGGCCTGCTCATCGGCGTGGGCGGCTGGCGCACCATCTTCCTCGTCAACGTGCCCCTGTCCCTGGCCTGTCTGGTCCTCGGAGCCCTGCGGCTGCCGAAAGCCGTGAAGCCGACACCGGCGGAGCCACCCGCGTCCGCCTCGCGCGGTGTCGACCTCGTCGGCATGGCCCTGTTCACCGCACTGCTCGTCTCTCTGATGCTGTTCCTGATGAGACCGCGGGCCACCGACTGGTACCTGCCGGTGCTCGCGCTCGTCGCCGGGACCGCCTTCGTCCGGCGGGAACTCCGCGTTCCGGCCCCGTTCATCGACCTGCGGGTGCTCGGCGGCAACGGACCGATGCTCACCACCTTCCTGCGCCAGTTCCTCAGCTACACCACCGCGTACGCCTTCCTCTACGGGTTCACGCAGTGGATGGAGGAGGGGCGCGGGCTGCACGCGGCCGGCGCCGGGCTGGTCCTGCTGCCGCTGTCGTTGAGCGGACTCGTCGTCTCCGGCGTCACCGGACGGCGGGAAGCCGTCCGCGGCAAGCTCGTGGTCGGCGGTCTCGTCCAGATCGCGGGCTGCCTGGTGCTGCTGACGATGAACTCGACCAGCGCGATCTGGCTGCTGGCCGGCGTCGGCGCCCTCATGGGCGTTCCGCAGGGTCTCAATGGCCTGGCCAATCAGAACGCCCTGTACCGGCAGGCCGACCCCGCCCGGATGGGCTCCGCGGCCGGACTGCTGCGCACCTTCACCTACCTGGGCGCGATGGCCGCCTCCGCCGCCGACGCCGCCTTCTTCACACACGGCGCCGACACCGGCGGCCTGCACCATCTGGCCCTTTTCATGCTCGCCGGAGCGGTGCTGCTCCTGGCGGTGACCCTCATCGACCGATCCCTTCGCGATCTCACCCCCCGAAAGGCCTGACCATGGCAGTCACCACGCTCGACCCCCGCACCGCGCTCGTCCTCATCGACCTTCAGCACGGCATCGTCGGCAACCCGGGCCTCGCCCCGCACGCCGCCGCCGACGTCGTGGAGCGCTCCGTACGGCTCGCGGACGCCTTCCGCGGCCACGGCCTCCCGGTCGTCCTGGTCCGGGTCACCGCCGCCGCCGACGGCGCGGACGCCGTTCCCGGCCGGATCGACGGCCAGAGCCACGGCCGCTCCTTCCCCGAGGGCTGGGACGTCCTCGTCGACGACGTGACCGGGCACCCCGAGGACATCACCGTGACCAAGCGGAACTGGGGCGCCTTCTACGGCACGGATCTCGACCTCCAGCTCCGCCGCCGCGGGATCACCCAGATCGTGCTGGCCGGCATCGCCACCAGCATCGGCGTGGAGTCCTCGGCCCGCGCCGCCCACGAACACGGCTACCACGTCACCCTCGCCACCGACGCCATGTCCGACCTCGACCCCGAGACGCACCGCAACAGCGTCGAGCGGATCTTCCCCCGCCTCGGCGAGACCGGCACGACCGAGGAGATCGTCGAGCTGCTCGACAAGACCCGAGCCTGAGCGGCCGACTCCACCGGTCCGCAGGTACCTTGGGGCCGTGACCCTGGATGATCTTCGTGTGTTCGTCGCCGTCTGCCGGGCCGGGAGCCTCAGCGCGGTGGCCCGGGAACTGGGCTGCACGCAGTCGGCGGTGAGCCAGCACGTACGCCGCCTGGAACGCGAGGTCGGGCTGGGGCTCGTCGAGCGGCAGGCCCGGGGCGTGGTGCCCACCCGCGCCGGGCGGCTCCTCGAACGGGCCGCCGCCGACGGCATCGCCGGGCTCGACCTCGCGCTGCGCGGGCTCGACGAGCTGGCGCGCGGGGGCGGCGGTACGGTACGGATCGCCACCGGCGGCACCACCGTGCGGCACTTCATGGCCGAGGCCGTGGTCGAGTTCCGGGGGCGGTACCCCAAGGTGAGCCTGGAGTTCCAGACCGAGAACTCCAGCCGGAGCTGCTTCGACGCGCTCGCCGACCACGGGCTCGACCTCGCCTGGGTCACCCTCGGCCCTCCCGTACGCGGGGTCGAGCAGAGGGTCGTCGCCGAACTCCCCTGGGTGCTCGCCGTACACGCCGACCACGAACTCGCGGCGCGGGAACGGATCGAGGCGCGGGAGCTGGCCGGACTGCGGATCGTGGGTCTGCCCGAGCGCTCCACCTCCCGTGCCCATCTCGACTCCGCCTACCGGGAGTTGGGGATACCCACGGGCACCTCCGACACCAGTGTCGCGGACTGGGACACCGCGATCCTGCTCGCCGAACTCGGGCTCGGCCACGCCGTCGTCCCCGCCCTGCCCGGCCTGCCCGGACCCGGCCACCCCTGTCTCCGCTTCCTCCCCGTACCGGCCCTGCCACCTCTCGCGGTCGGCTGGGCCGTCCGCCGCTGGGACGCCCTGTCACCCGCGGCGCACGCCTTCGCCGACACGGTGGCCCGGCACTGCTCGGGCGCCGGGACGGTGGCGGGGGACTGACCCCGCCACCGGTCCCACGACACCCGGACGCCGTCGGGCACCGCCCCCGCCGTCCCTGTACGGCACCCTCGCTCCCGGCCCCGCCGTACGGCCGCCGTAGGGATGCTTTACCGCCGTAGCGCCGTCAGTTGCCGTTGCCGGCGATCGGCGTCAGGTGCCCGACCAGTTCGCTCGCCACCGGTACCGGCACCCCGGTCCGCTCCGCCGCTCGTAGCAACGCGCCGCCGATCGCGTCGAGTTCGAGTGTCCGGCCCGCCTCGTGGTCCCGCTGCATGGAGGACTTGGTGGCCGCCGGGAAGGCGTCGTAGCGGGCGAGGGCGGTCGCCGGATCGGTGGCGGCTCCGCACGCACGGCCCACCGCGGCCGTCTCCTCGACGAGAGCGGTCAACTCCTCGCGGTGCAGCGTGCGTACGTCGCCCACCGGTACCCCGTACCGCGTCGTCAGCAGCGCGAACGGCGCGAGGAACGACATCTTCGCCCAGAGCGTCGCCGACTCCCCGTCCTGGACCCGGGCCCGCGCTCCGGCCCACTCCAGCGCCCCGGCGAGTGCCCCGACCCGCGCTCGGGGCGCGGTGTCGGCGGTCAGATCGAGCTCGGCGAACGGACTGCCGTGCTCGATCACTCCCGGGGCGACCCGCGTCGACTCCACGCGGATCACCGCGGGGGCCACCTGCTCGGAGCGGTAGCGCTCGCGCAGCAGCGCCGGATGCTCGACACCGTTCAGGAGCGGGACGATCAGGCCCTCCTCACCCAGGGCCTTCGCCGGGAGGCGCTCCAGCGCGGAGTCCAGGGCCGTCGCCTTGACGGCGATCAGACACACGTCGGCCGGCTCGCGCAGTTCGGTGTCCGCCTCCACCCGCGCCGTGAAGTCGCCGAAGTGGCCGCTGCGCACCTCGATGCCGTCCGCGGCCAGCTTCCGCACGGTCTCGTCACCGGCGAGGCAGATGACCCGGTGACCGGCGCGGGACAGGAGTGCCGCGAGCAGCCCGCCGACCCCTCCCGGACCCAGCACAGCCACCGTCAGCGCGTCGTTCGCCATGGATCCTCGCTTCTCTCCACGGGACCCGAACGGCCCCCGGAGATCGTCACAACTCGCGGCGATCCGAGTCAATCCTCGGAGAAGCTTGTCGAACTCCAAGCATTCGCCAGGGTGTTGCGGCGAACCGGACCGCGCCCACCACTACGGCACCCGTACCGAGGCCCCGGGCTCCAGCAGTCGCAGCCGGTCCGTGAGCCCCGCTCGCGCGAACGCCGTCGTCAGCGTCGAACCGTCCTCGGTGAAGTGGCCCCAGTGCTCGAAGTGCAGCGGGACCACCCGGACGGCGCCGAGGATCTCCGCCGCCCGTGCTGCGTCCTCGCTGGTCAGGGTGAGCGGGGCGTCCGGCACCAGCGGGGTGCGCGCCGCGCCCGCGAACAGCACGGCCACGTCGAAGGGGCCCTCCTGGTCCGCGATCTCCCGTACGACGTCCAGGGACGCGTTGTCACCGCTCACGTACACCTTGGGCAGTCCGTCCCCGGACAGCACGAAACCGGTCACCTCTCCGACGAGGGGCAGCGAGCCGTCGGGTCCGTGCTGCGCCGGAACGGCCGTCACGCGCAGGGCTCCGCCGTCCGGGCGCGCCAGTGCGACGGACTCCCAGGGGCCGAGCGCGCGCACGGGCGCGCCGATCCGCTCGTACGCCGATGCCGTCGACAGAGTCACCGGGGCGCCCTGGAGATACCCGCGCCCGGACGCGTCCAGGTTGTCGGGGTGCTGGTCGTGCGATAGCAGGACGGCGTCGACCGGTCCGAGCTTCTCGGCCGGGAGTGCGGGTCCTGCGGTCTTCACCAGCTTCCGCGCGCCGACGGGGTACTCGCCGGGGGCGTCGAAGGTCGGATCGGTCAGAAGCCGCAGGCCGCCGATCGCGATGAGGGCGGTGGGACCGCCGACGTAAGTGATCTCCACTGAGGTCATGTTCCGATCAATCCACGGATCCGGCGGCGGTATTCCCGGCCGTGGCGGGCCGCCTTGCGCGAGGGGTGACCGGGACGGCGCCGGACGCGCGAGACTGGACTCATGTGCCGCAGCATCAAGACACTTCGCCCGCCCGTGATCCCCGAGGAAGCGACCGAGGAGGAGATCCACGCCGCCGCCCTCCAGTACGTCCGCAAGGTCTCCGGGTTCCGTGCCCCGGCCGCCCACAACCGTGAGGTCTTCGACCGCGCCGTCGAGGCGGTCGCGGCGGCCACGGCCGAGTTGCTCGACCACCTGGAGGTGCGCGGGGCGGCGGCCCAGCGCGCCGGATGACGCACCCGTCGCCCGGAACCCGACCGCCGCCCCGGGCGCACGCACCCCGCGCGGCACGCGAGCCACGGGCTCACGGACACGGGCTCACGGCTTCGGCCGCACCCCGTGGTCGGCGTGCCCCTGTACCCGTGACGCCGGTGCCGGCCTGCGCGGTGGCTCAGGCGCCGGTTTCCTGACCCCGCAGCGCGGGCCGGCGTACGACATACGCCGCGCCCGCCCCCGCGACGAACAGCGCCCCCACCGAGATGGCCGTCGTGAGCCAGGTGGCACCCAGCCACTGGCCGCCGAAGTAGCCGAGGGCCACGCTGTAACCGGCCCACGCCAGGCCGGCGAGGACCGACCAGGGCAGGAAGTCGCGGACCCGGCGGTGCGCGGCGCCCGCGCCGAGCGAGACGACCGAGCGGCCAGCCGGCGCGAACCGGGCGACGACCACGATCACACCGCCGCCGCGCGCCAGGACCTCGCCGAGACGTTCCTGCGCCCGGGTCAGGCGGCGGGACCGGGCGATGGCGCGATCCAGACGGTCGCCGCCACGCCAGGCGAGGCGGTACGCCACCAGGTCGCCGAGGACCGAGGCCGTGGCCGCGCAGAGGGTGAGCACCAGGATGTCAGGCACGGCGTGGGGAACGGCGCCGGTCGCCGTGGCGGACCCCGCGGCGGCCGTCGCCGCCGTGATGACCAGGACGCCACTCGGCAGGACGGGCAGGAAGACGTCAAGAACGATGGACACGGCGATCACCGCGTAGATCCATGGGCTGCTTGTCAGCGACCCCACACTCTCCAGCACCGGACTCTTCCCCCGACTCCCCCGTAAGCCCGGCCGCGCCGCTACTCGCGGGGAGTGGCATGGCAGCCTGTGACAGCCATACAGCGTACGCCGCGGATGGGTCGGAAGATCCTCCGGGGACGCATGTGTCGGTCACATCACGTTCCCGCCTCCGCACGCTCCGGTACGCCGTACGGCGCCGGCAACCGCAAGGAATGGACCTATTCCGGGGTGATCCGTGACTCCACCACCGTCGTCAGCCGGGCCGCTCGGCCCGTACGCCCGGTGCCTGCGCCCCGCACAGGCCGCGCCTGTTCGAGGCGCAGGGAGGCCGAACGGCCGTGCAGGGTAAGGGTCATGAGCTGATTGCCGAACCAAGGGCCGCCGGTTTTGCGCCAGTCGACCGGCGGGTGTCCGCAACGGCCGTGCCGGGCAAGGAGGGTGCCGAGCAGCCGGGCCGGGCGGCTCCAGCCGAAGCGGAAGCCGAGCCGTACGGAGAGCGGGATGGAGTTGTGGACGGGGGAGCAGGTCAGCTGGAGCACCCGGGCGGAGGGCTGCTCGGCGGGGTCGGCCCAGACCGGATCGGCGACGTAGGCGTGATGCACGTCTCCCGACAGCACGCACACGGTCGCCGGTGCCCGCTCGCCCGAGCCGGCCTCGGCGATCAGCTCCGCCAACTCCCCGAACGACTCCGGGAACGCCGCCCAGTGCTCCAGGTCGGCTGCGCGCCGCAGCCGCTCGCCGAACCGCGCCCAGCGCCCGCCCCGCTCGCCCCGGCACAGGGCGGCGTCCCACGTCTCCACGTGATGGATCAGCGGGGGCAGCAGCCAGGGCAGCGACGTGCCTATCAGCAGGTGGTCCCGGGAGCCCGGCGCCTCCAGGGCCTGCTCGCGCAGCCAGGCCGCCTCCCCGGGATCGAGCATCGCGCGGTGCTTCTCGTCCAGGACGCGGGCCGCGCGGGTGTCGAGCATCAGGACTCGGGTCCGGCCGAAGTCGCGGCGGTAGCTCCAGCGGACCGAGGCCGGGTCGGCGTCGGCCTGGGCGGCGAAGGCGCGCAGCACGTCCGTGCCGTCGGGGGTCTCGCGTACGGCCGCGTACAGGAGGTCCGCGGAGAGCTCGGCGGGGGAGAGGTTGCCGAGGTGCTGGTGGACCCAGTACGACATCAGACCGCTGAGCACCCGCTCGCGCCACCACGGGATCGCCCGGATCTCCGCCAGCCAGGCCTCGCTGGTGTTCCAGTCATCGATGATGTCGTGATCGTCGAAGATCATGCAGCTCGGCACGGTCGACAGCAGCCAGCGGATCTCGGGGTCGAGCCAGGATTCGTAGTAGAGGCGGGTGTACTCCTCGTAGTCCGCGACCTGATGGCCCGGGGGGTCCGCCAGACCCCTTCGTGCCGCGATCCACGCGCGGGTCGCCCTGGAGACCTCGTCCGCGTACACCTGGTCGCCCAGCAGCAGGAGCACGTCCGGGCGTTCGGCGTCCGGAGCCGAGGCGATCCGGGCGGCGAGGGTGTCCAGGGCGTCGGGTCCCACGGCGTCCTTCTCGTCCGCGGGCGGCGAGGCCCAGCGGCAGGAACCGAAGGTGACACGGACGACGGCGTCCTCGCCCTCGGGGGTGCGGACGACCGAGGGGGGAAAGCGTGAGTCGGGCAGCGGCCACACGGGCGCGCCGTCCAGCAGGATCTCGTACGGGGTGTCCGTGCCCGGTGTCAGTCCGTTCACCGGCACGAGCGCGTAGTGATGGCCCGCGACCTGGAAGGTGCGGGCCCGTCCGCGGGTGCCGTCCGCGCAGCGCACCTCGGCGGTGCACGGGCGGCTCGCCTCGACCCAGAAGGTCGCCGACGAGCCGTCCACATACCTCAGCAGCGGTCCCAGACGCAGCTCGGCCATGGTGATCCCCTCCTCCGTCGTCCCGTACGGTACGGAACGACGGAGGCCTGTGGGGAGGTTCCGGAGACCGTGGGAACACCGTGGGGGGACGGTGTCCGGAACCCTGGCGGCTCATGGCCGCCGGTCTGGGCCGAGGGTGCGGGTCGGGAGGGCGGTCAGCAGCCGGCCAGGACCGAGCTCAGCTTGGTCTTCTCGGCGGAGTCGATCTTCAGGTTGTAGTAGTACTTCACCTGGACCCAGGCGCGGACGTAGGTGCAGGCGTACGCGGTGCGCGAGGGCATCCACGTGGCCGGGTCCTGGTCGCCCTTGGACTGGTTGACGTTGTCCGTGACCGCGAGGAGCTGGGGGCGCGTCACGTCGTTGGCGAAGGCCTGGCGCTGGGCGGTGGTCCAGGCGCTGGCGCCGGAGTCCCAGGCCTCGGCGAGCGGTACGAGGTGGTCGATGTCGACGTCGGAGGCGGCGGTCCAGGTGGCGCCGTCGTACACGGAGTACCAGCTGCCGCTGGTGGAGGCGCACGCGGAGTCGGTGACGACGTTCGAACCGTCGCGCTTGAGGATGTACTCACGGGTGTTGCAGGTGCCGCTGATGGTGATCCAGGTGGGGAACAGATCACGGTCGTAGCCGGTGCGGCTCTCCGTCGCGACGGAGAGGGACGCGAGGTAGGTGCGGGCGGTGGCCGCGCTGACCGGGGTGGGGAGGGCGGCGGAGGCGGTCGGGCCGGTGAAAACACTGGCCATGGCTATCAGACCCGTGATGCCTGCGAGTATGCTCAGCCGTCGACGCGCGTAGACCTTTGGCATGCGAACTCCCTTGTGGTGTGGGGGTGTTGGAGTGCGGGCGAACGAATGCTCGCGGCGTCGTGTTGCCGTGAGGTAAGTGCGCGGTTAGAAAATAATGACGCGTGCATGACATAACAAGGTTCATGACAGAACTTTCTCCGGCGTGAGGGCGTCCGGGCCCGGGGACTTTCGGCTCTGTGGGGCCGCCGTGCGGGTCGCGTACTATGGATGGCGCAGAAGGGGAGTAGCTCTTCGCCGGACCGTCGACATACTGCTCAGCTCGTCTGAGCCGGCGCCCGGAGGCAGGCCTCGATCACGAGACCGGCCAGCGAGACCTTCGGCAAGCAGTGCACTTGCCCTGCCGGGCCTTTCCGGCGTGGGCGCTTGTGCCCGCGCCTCCCGGTGCGGGCGTTGCTGTGTGCTGCCGTGCCGAGGTGTCGCGCAGTCACAGCACGCGCAATCGCAACACTCTCGGCGGGGCAGCCCGACCGATTGAGGGATTTTGATCAGCTTCAGCGTGATGGCGCTCGTTTTCGGTGTCGTCTTCCTTGCCGAGCTGCCGGACAAGACCGCGCTCGCCGGCCTTGTCCTCGGCACGCGCTACCGCGCCTCGTACGTCTTCGTCGGTGTCGCCGCCGCGTTCGCCGTCCATGTGGCGCTCGCCGTCGCGGCGGGCAGTGTGCTGACACTGCTGCCGCAGCAGATCGTGCACGCCGTCACCGGTGTGCTCTTCCTCGGCGGCGCCGCGGTGCTGCTGATGAAGAAGGACGAGGACGAGGAGGAGGTCCGCAAGCCGGCGAACCAGAGCTTCTGGAAGGTGTCCGGGGCGGGCTTCATGCTCATCCTCGTCGCCGAGTTCGGCGACCTCACGCAGATCATGACGGCGAACCTCGCCGCGCGGTACGACGACCCGCTGTCGGTGGGGCTCGGCGCGGTGTTGGGGCTGTGGGCCGTCGCGGGGCTGGGGATCGTGGGCGGCAAGGCGCTGATGAAGCGGGTGCCGCTGTCGTTGATCACCAAGGTGGCGGCTGTGCTGATGCTGGGGCTGGGGGCTTGGAGCCTGTACGAGGCTGTGGCTGCCTGAGGGTTCGCTGCGCTGGCTTCATCAGGGGTTGGGGGTGTTGCCGGGGCGGTGTCTGTGCGGGTTCGCTTGCGCCGGCGTCTGCGGGTGTCGGTGCCGGGTGCGTTGTGGGTCGGGGCCGTGCCGGTGCATCAGCCCGTCGCCGTTGGATGAGGCGTGGCCGTCGGTGGCGACGGGCATCGATGTACCGGCACGGCCCCTCCCGCGCGCGGCCGACTGCGGGTGCGAGATCCAGTCCGTCCGGGCCAGTTTTTTGGCCGCGGGGCAAGATCCAGCCCCTCCGGCGTTTGAGGAGCGGGGTCTGGGGCGGAGCCCCAGGTACGGGACGGGCAGGGGCGGAGGGGGCGAAAACCCTGCGTCCGGACTTGTTCCCGTCGCCCCCCGGAGGGGAGTGGGGCCGGTGTCTGGGGTGGGGCCGGTGGCGCTGGGCGGCGTTGTTTTGTATGTTGTAGGAACAAAGTGGTTCCCGTCCGCACTCCCTGACCGGCGGGCGGGGCCGCCTTGTTTCCCGGGGGTGCTTTTGTCCCCCTGTCTGCGTTTTGGAGCCTGCCGATGACCACGGCCACCACAGTTCTGACCGCCCGCGCCCTCCTGCTCGACATGGACGGCACCCTCGTCAACTCGGACGTCGTCGTCGAGCGCTGCTGGCGCGGCTGGGCCGACCGGCACGGGCTGGACGGGGACGAGGTCATGAAGGTCGTTCACGGCAGGCAGGGGTACGCCTCGATGGCGGTGCTGTTGCCGGACCGTCCCATGGAGCAGAACCACGCGGACAACGCGCGGATGCTGGCCGAGGAGACCGCCGACATGGAGGGCGTCGTCGCGATCCCGGGTGCGCCGGAGTTCCTCGCCTCCCTGGCCGGAGTGCCGCACGCGCTCGTCACCTCGGCGGATGTGGCGCTGTCCAGCGGGCGGATGGCCGCGGCCGGTCTCGGACTTCCCGATGTCCGTGTCACCGCCGAGTCCGTCGGTGCCAGCAAGCCCGATCCCGAAGGCTTCCTGAAGGGGGCGGCCGAGCTGGGGATCGCGCCCGAGGACTGTGTCGTCTTCGAGGACTCCGGAGCGGGGATCGCCGCGGGGCTGGCCGCCGGGATGCGGGTCGTGGGGGTCGGTCCCCGAGCAGGGATCCACGGGCCGGATGTGCTCGTACGCGATCTGACCGAGGTCCGCGTCGAGGTTGTCGGAGACGGGACCGTCCGCCTTCACATCGGCTGAGGTCCTTCGTACCGGCTGAGGGTACGGATCCCCTCCGGGGGTGACGGGAGCCGGGCTGGGCGCAGGGTTTTTCGCCCCCTCCGCCCCTACCCTCCCCCAAGGTCTCGGCTTCGCTCGACCAGGGGGACCCCCATCACCCCTGGGGCTCCGCCCCGGACCCCGCTCCTCAAACGCCGGAGGGGCTGAAAATCACGCACGTGAGGGACGGCACCCAAGCGGCCGTGCACCCGCAGCCGGGATCCGGCGGAAGGGGCCGTGCCGGTACATCGATGCCCGTCGCCACCGACGGCCACGCCTCATCCAACGGCGACGGGCTGATGTACCGGCACGGCCCCGACCCACCCACCGAACCCGCACCGCAAACGCCGGCGCAGCGAACCCGCACGGACCTCCCGGGCTACGGCTGCGACGTCTCCGACTCCAGGCTCGCCCGTGTGGCCGGGCCGTACACCCCGGGGTCGTCTCCTGAGATGCCCCGCGTCCACTGGTACCAGCGCACGGCGTCTTCGAGGTGGCGGTCGAACTGGCCGTCGGCCTTCCGCATGTACATCCTCAGCTGGCTCAGCCGGAGCTGGAGCTCGGTCACCTCGGACCCGCTGTCGCCGCGCCGCAGGGTGGGCCCGGCCACTTCGTTCGAACCGCCGCCCCCGGTGGACGCCACGGATCCCGTCGCGGTCGCTGTCGGGCTCGGGCGCGCGGACGCCGCCGACGCCGTGGCCGACGAGGACGGTGACGCCGACGTGTCCGACTCGGACGCCGACGGCGACGCGCTCGTGCTCGTGCTCGATGAGGCCGACGCGGACGCCGAGGCGGACTCCGACGAGGACGCGCTCGCCGACGGCACCGCGGAGGCTGTGTCGGACAGGACGTCCGGGGCGCTCGCCCTGACGTCCTTCGCCTGACCCTCGTCGCGCGCGGGAGGGTCGTGGGAGAGCAGACCGCTCGCCACCCCCGCCGCGGCCATCACGGTCACCACGACTCCGGTGACGGCCAGGACACCGCTGCGCCGGCGACGCCCGGCCCGGCCCGCGGGCGAGGCCTCCTGGCCGGGCCCCGAGGCGCGCGCGTTCTCGTGGAAGAGGCGGACGTCGGTGGCGCGCGCGTCCGAGGGGAGCGCCTTCAGCCGCATGGTCGCGTCCGCCGGCATCGGTGCCGACGGCGTGGCCACCTCGGGCGGCAACGGTGCCGAGCGCGGGGCGGCGTCCGCCGGTACCGGGGCCAGCCGCATGGTCGCGTCCGCCGGGATCGCGGCGAGCTGCATGGTCGAAGCGGCCGCGTCCTCTCCGTCCGCCGGCATCGGCATCCCGCCGACCGGCTGGGCGCCGGCCATGGAGCCCGTCGGCTCGACGCCGCCGGCCGGGGTGCCGCCGTGGAAGCGCGGGTCGTCGCCGTTCACCGGCGTGGCAGCGGCCGCCCAACCCCCGCCGCCCGGAGACGCCCCCTGGGCGCCCACGGGTGCCCAGGTGCCCTCCGGCGTCCAGGTGCCCGCTTCGGCGGCCGCCCAGGGCTCTCCGGCCGTCGGGGCGGCCTGCCAGGGGCCCATGGCCGTGCCGGCCGGACCCGGTGCGCCGGCGCTCTCGGCAGGCTCCCAGCCCCCTCCGATGTGCCCGGAGTACTCCGGGCCCAGTTCTACGTAGGGCCGTATGCGCAGCGGGTTGAAGTCCTCCGCCGCCGCGGCCTCCGCCGAGCGCTCGTCGCGCAGGGCGTCGGACGCCCTGCGGGTGCAGGCGCAGGACGGGGTGCCGTCCTGCGCCCGGTGTGCGGCGCACTCGGGGCAGACATGCCCGGTCGGTTCAGTCACGAGTGGGTCCCTCCCCCCTGAAAGCTCCAGTGATTATGCGGACGACCTTCATACAACCTTCAAGCAGCCCCCCTGAATCGCGGATTCCGGTTGGCTCGACAGGCCATAACCGGACACACCGATCAGGATGGAGGGTGACCTGGACCCTCGGTGCTCAGGGAGGCCGCATGACCGGGGACGCGCACGGTTCCGACACACCGTCCGGCCAGGGGCCGGAAGGCGTGGAGGCGTCGGCGGGCGGCGGCACGGGCGAGCCGCCCGGACTGCACGACTCGGTCGAGGTGAGCGAGTCGGCGGTGCGCCGCCGCAGCGCGGCGGCGACCGACGCCCGGGACACCGTGCACGGCAGCGGCGTCTTCGTGTCCATCGGCGCCCTGCTGCTCGGCATGCTGCTCGCCGCGCTGGACCAGACGATCGTGTCCACCGCGCTGCCGACCATCGTGAGCGACCTCGGCGGCCTGGAGCACCTGTCCTGGGTGGTCACGGCGTACCTGCTCGCGTCGACGGCGGCGACCCCGCTGTGGGGCAAGCTCGGCGACCAGTACGGCCGCAAGAAGCTCTTCCAGACGGCGATCGTGATCTTCCTGATCGGGTCGGCGCTGTGCGGCATGTCGCAGAACATGGGTGAGCTGATCGGCTTCCGCGCGTTGCAGGGACTCGGCGGCGGCGGGCTGATGGTGCTGTCGATGGCCATCGTCGGCGACCTCGTCCCGCCGCGTGAACGGGGCAAGTACCAGGGGCTGTTCGGAGCGGTGTTCGGCGCGACGAGTGTGCTCGGGCCGCTGCTCGGCGGGCTGTTCACGGAACATCTGAGCTGGCGCTGGGTCTTCTACATCAACCTGCCCGTCGGTGTCGTCGCGCTCGTGGTGATCGCCGCGGTCCTGCACATCCCCAGGAAGTCGGCACGGCGCGTCATCGACTACGCCGGTACGTTCCTGATCGCCGCGGTCGCCACCTGCCTGGTCCTGGTGGCCTCGCTGGGCGGCACCACCTGGGACTGGGGCTCGCCGCAGGTCATCGGGCTCGTGATCCTCGGCGTGGTCCTCGGTGTCGCCTTCGTCGCGGTGGAGCGGCGCGCGGCCGAACCCGTGCTGCCGCTCAAGCTGTTCCGGGTCCACACGTTCACGCTGTCCGCGATCATCAGCTTCATCGTGGGGTTCGCGATGTTCGGCGCGATGACCTATCTGCCGACGTTCCTCCAGGTCGTGCAGGGCGTCTCGCCCACGATGTCCGGCGTGCACATGCTGCCGATGGTGTTCGGGCTGCTGCTGTCCTCCACGGTCTCCGGTCAGATCGTCAGCCGTACCGGCCGCTGGAAGGTGTTCCCGGTCGCCGGCACCGGCGTCACCGCCCTCGGTCTGCTCCTGCTGCACCAGCTCGACGAGAACAGCGGCACGGGCGAGATGAGCGTGTACTTCTTCGTGTTCGGCCTGGGCCTCGGCCTGGTCATGCAGGTGCTGGTCCTCATCGTGCAGAACGCGGTGTCGTACGAGGATCTGGGCGTCGCCACCTCCGGGGCGACCTTCTTCCGGTCCATCGGCGCCTCGTTCGGCGTCGCGATCTTCGGCACGGTCTTCGCGGGCCGCCTCGGCGACAACCTGACGAAGGCGCTGGGCGGGCAGCAGCTTCCCCCCGGCATCACCACGGACTCCCTGAAGGCCGACCCGAAGGGGATCGCCCAGCTGCCGGCCGACCTGCGGCCGTCCGTCCTGCACGCGTTCGCGACATCGATCACCGATGTCTTCCTGTACGCCGCCCCGGTCGCCCTGCTCGGTTTCGTGCTGGCCTGGTTCCTGCGCGAGGACAAGCTGCGCGGCTCCGTCACGGCCCCCGACGTCACGGAGACGCTCGCCAGCAACCCGGTCGAGCGGTCGTCGTACGACGAGGTGTGCCGGGCGCTGTCCGTGCTCGGTACCCGGGAGGGGCGCCGCGAGATCTACGAGAAGATCACCGCGCGCGCGGGCTACGACCTGCTGCCGGCGGCGAGCTGGCTGCTGCTGCGGATCAAGAAGTACGGGTGGGCCGAACCCGCTCTCCTGGCCGAGCACAGTGCCGTGCCCCTGGACGTCGTCCTGGCCGCCGCCCGCCAGCTGGAGGAACGCCGGCTCGTCCGCCGCGAGGGCCTGGACCTGGTCCTGACCGATGAGGGCCGCGCGGCCGCCGGGAATCTGTCCAGGGCCCGCGAGGAGTCCTTCTCCGACCTCCTCGGCGACTGGTGGACACCGGACCGCCCGACGGACCTCACCCAGCTGGTCGAGGAGCTGAACGAAGAGATGTGCGGCTCCGACGCGGAACGCCCCCACGAGCGCACGCTGCTCGGCCGGCCCGAGGGAGAAATGGGCTGAGCGTCAGCCGGCCAGATCCTTCCGGAACCAGTGCTCGGCGTAGGTCTCGTCGTTGTGCGCCGGGGTCTCCTCGTACCCGTGCCGGGCGTACAGGGCCCGCGCCTCGACGAGGTCGGAGCGGGTGTCGAGGACGAGCTGCCGGGCGCCCAGGTCACGGGCGGCCGTCTCGGCGGCCGCCAGCAGGAGCGGGGCCGCGCCCTTGCCGCGCAGGTCCGCGCGGACGAAGACCCGTTTCAGCTCGCCCGTCGTGGCGTCGAGCATCCGCACCCCCGCCGTGCCGCCGGGCTCACCGTCGTGGCGGGCGACCAGCAGCACACCCGCCGGCGGAGTGAACTCGGAGCCCGTGTGCGCGGCGATCTCGCGCTCCAGCTCGTCGGGATCCGTCGTACGCCCTTCGTACACCCGATACCACCGGTCGCTGACCTCCGTGTAGTACGCCCGCCACAGGGCTTGGGCGGCAGGGGAGTCGAAGGGTTCCGGGGTCACGCTCCAGGAGCCCTGTGTGCCGGACGGAGATCGGGTCATGGGCGCCATTGTCGGTGGGCGCCGCCCCCGGCGCGCAACCGGATAACGAGCTCGTCCGAACAGTGCGACGGGGAAGGGGCGTTGACGGCTCGCGCCGTCACGGGGGCCGTTTGAGGAGCGGGTTCCGGGCAACCCGGTCCAGGAACCGGCCCGTTGGGTCGAGAACCCGGGAAGGCACCCATGTCCACAGGCGTGATCGTCGCTCTGATCATCGTGGCGGCCGTTGCCGTTGTCGCGGCCGCCCTCACCCTCCGCGCCCGAAGGCCGCCGGGCGGGCGCTCCCTGCGGCGGCGCTTCGGACCGGAGTACGACCGGACCGTCGCCCGGCACGACGGCGACACCCAGGCCGCCGAACGCGACCTCAACGAGCGGGTGAAGCGGCACGGCGCACTGCGGGCGCGGCCGCTGGAACCCGCGGCCAGGGAACGGTACGCGGCCGGCTGGACGGCCGCCCAGGAACGCTTCGTCGACTCGCCCCGGGAGGCGGTGGCCGAGGCCGACCGGCTGCTCGGCGAGCTGGCCGGAGCACGCGGATTCCCCGACGGGGACCGTTACGAGGAACAGGTGTCCGCGCTCTCCGTCCACCACGGACACCACGTCCACGGCTACCGCCGCGTGCACCGGGCCGCACTGGCCCGCACCGGCGGCAACGGGAACGGCGGCGTCGACACCGAGAAGCTGCGCGAGGCCATGCTGGAGGCGCGCGACCTCTTCGACGACCTGCTGACCCCGACCCGCGAGGACACCTCGCCCGGCCGGGCGCGCGACACGGACGACGTGAGCGAGCCCCCGGCCGCCCGTCCGGAGCGCAGCGAGCGGTTCGCCCTGACCAAGGACGCCCGGAGCGCCGAGCCCGAGCCGACACCGGCGAACGCCGGGCGCACCGAGCAGGCGGAGCCGACGGAGCGTACCGGGCGCACAGGGCGCGCCGAGAGCACCGGGCACACGGAGAGCGCCGAGAGCGGCGCGAGCAGTGAGAACAGCACCAGGAACTCCACCCCCGACACTCGCTCCCACCTTCCCTGGTCCTTCACCAGGCGTCAGGCGAAGGGGAGTTGAAGAAGGTGAGCACCATGAAGCCAGAACAGGATCCCGAGCGGACCCCGTCCCGCGAGGCCGCTGCCATGAAGGGCCGTGTGACCCCGGTACCCGCCGGGCGTTCTTCGGACGACCGGGCGGACGAGAACCGCGGAGAGGCCGAGGAAGTGTCGCGCCGCGAGGCCCTGAAGGGCCAGGTGGACCCCGTGCCCACCGAGACCGCTCCGGGCGCCCCGGACAGGAACGGCACCCGCGACAGGAACGGCACCCCCGACAAGAACGGCACCCCGGACAGGAACGGCGGCCGTGCCACCGACGGTGACGACCGGACAGTCCGCCCGGCCGGGACCGGTGCGACGGCCCGCGCGACGACGGGCGCCGACATCGACGAGCGAGAGGCCCCGGGCGACGGCCGTGCGGGGCGTACGGGCACCGGCCCCGCATCCCGCGCGTCCGGGGCCCTCGAAGGCCCCGGGCCGCGCCCCGTGCCCCGTGACGCCGGGGGAGCGCTCAGGGGCGGGTCGGCGGACACCCAGGACCGTGCGGGCGACTCCGCCGGGCGGGACGAGCGGATGCTGCCGCTGGACGAGCACGACAAGTTCTCGTTGCGGATGCGGCACGCGGTCGGCGGGTTCGTCGACGGGCCGCAGGCCTCCGTCGAGGAGGCCGACCATGTGCTGGAGGAACTCGCGGGCCGGTTCACGGAAGCCGTGACCCGGCGGCGGCGCGACCTGCGTACGTCCTGGCAGTCCGGCGGCGAGGGCAAGGCGACGGACCCCGACACCGAGCGGCTCCGGCTCGCCCTGCGGGACTACCGCGAGATGACCGAGCGGCTCCTGCGGCTCTGAGCCTGCTCCGACACCCTCCCCGGCGAAAAGTGAGGCCGCGTCCCGGACCATGCCCCGGGACGCGGCCTCACGCCCTTCGCGCCGCCTCACCACGCCAGGCGCAAGCTCTCCCGTCGGCCCGTCGGCCCGTCGGCCCGTCGGCCCGTCGGGCTCAGGTTCGTCCTGCCGTTCGGTCCTGTCCGGGGGCGGCCGCGGGGTTCGTCGTGCCGACGGTGCCGACGGTTCCGGGCCGGACCGCCTCCGGCGTTCCGCCGTCCGTCCCGGCTCATGCGGATCCGGTGGCTCCCCGCTCGTCGGGCCCCGGGCCGCCGGGCCCCGGGCTCTCGCGGGCCGCGCGCCACTCCCCGACGATCTTCTCCACGTCGTACGGCTTGAGCCCGAGCGGAGGCCCGGGCGGCGGCTTGAACATGACCTCGCGGATCTTGGCGTTGATGTCCTCGACGGCCCGCCGTACCGCCCGCTCCGAAGGGAGCGCGGGAATCGCCGCGAGCACGTCCTCCGCCTCCTTGCGCAGGGCCAGTGTGGGCGGCAGGACCGACAGCCCCTCGCGGGCCATCTTCCGCTTGATCCACCAGAGTTCGTCGTACGGGGTGTCGGTGACCTCCGGCAGCGGCTTGCCCGCGCCGGGGAGTTCCGTGAATTCGCCGCGGGCCTCCGCCTGGCGGATCTGTCGGTCGACCCAGGACTCGAAGCTGACACCGGGTGGCTTGCGCTCGGTCATGAGTCCATTGTGCCGGAGGTCACACGGCGAGGGGAAAGGTCGAATTATCATGCGGCGGCGACGGGGCAACGACGTTCCCCGGCGGGACAATTGGACCAGCACCTCACGAAGGAGCGCGCGTTGCTCGAACTCACCATGGCCTCGGTGTCCGGAGGGGACGCCGGAGCGACGGCCGGGATGCAGATGGCCGACGCGCCGAGCGATCCCGGAGCCATGCTGCGGGTGGGCAGGGACCGGGCCGTGTGCCGTCTCGCGACCCCCGACGACTGGCTGTTCGTCTCCCGGGTCCACCTGGAGTTCCAGTGCGGCCCGGACGGCTCCTGGCAGGTCACCTGGCTCCGGGGTTCCCACGCGGAGCCGTCCTCCGAGGTCCGGCTGATCCTGACGGGGCTGCAGCCCCAGCCGCTTCCGTACGGCGGGACGGCCAGACTCCCGGCGGGCGGCTCCGGTGAGCTCGTCATCCAGGACCGCACCGGGCCCAACACCGTGAACGTGGGCTTCTACCACGAACTCTAGGAGCGGTGCGGCGGTGCGGGGCGGGACCGGGGGTCAGGCTTCCACACGGGCCAGGGCGAACCCGTCGTACCCCTTGATGCCCACCGTCTGCAGCGCCGTGCCGTTCAACTTGGGGTGGGAGGCGATCAGTTCGAGCGCGGCCCGGGTGCCCAGCACGCTCGGGTCGGTGCTCGACCCGTCGATGACGGCTCCGCCGCGGACCACGTTGTCGAGGACGATCACGCTGCCGGGCCGGGTGAGCCGGACCGCCCACTCGATGTAGTGGGGGTTGTTCACCTTGTCCGCGTCGATGAAGACGAGGTCGAACGGCTCCGGATTCTCGTCCGCCAGCTTCGGCAGGGTCTCCAGGGCGGGACCCACCCGCACCTCGACGATCTTGTCGAGGCCCGCCCGCGCGAGGTTGGCGCGGGCGACCTCGGCGTGCCGGGGGTCGTACTCGAGGGTGATCAGCCGACCGTCGGCCGGCAGCGCGCGGCCCATCCAGATGGTGCTGTAACCGCCGAGCGTGCCGATCTCCAGGATGCGGCGGGCGCCCTGGATCTCGGCGATCAGCCGGAGCAGCTTCCCGTGGTTCGGCGCGACGTTGATGGGGGGCAGTCCGGCCGCGTCGCTGTCGTGCAGCGCGGCGGCGAGGATCTCGTCGGCGGGGGCCAGGAGGTTGGTGAAGTGGTCGTCGACGTCGTTCCAGAGCTGCGACTCGCTCATGCACCGGGCCTTTCATAGCCTAGGACCTGTCCGGTTGGATGCGCTGAGGACTTCCGGGACCGAACCTAGCCGTCGGCGCTCCCGCGTGCCAGCGGGGGCCGGGGCCGCGCCGACGGCTTTCGGGCCCCGCGCGCCGACGGCTTTCGGGCCGCATGGATGTCAGCGGCTCGCGGGTTCCACGGCGGGTGCCGAGCCCGGCAGCGGCCGGCCCGCCGACTCCGTCATGAACCACACCGCCGCACCGCCGATCACGGCCGCGGCCATCATGTAGTACGCGGGCATCATCATGTTCCCGGTCGCTCCGATGAGGGCGGTGACGACCAGCGGGGTCGTTCCGCCGAAGAGCGAGACGGAGACGTTGAAGCCGATCGAGAGCGAGCCGTAGCGCACCCGGGTCGGGAAGAGCGCCGGGAGCGCGGCCGGCATCGCCGCGGTGAAGCAGACCAGCAGCAGGCCGAGGGCGCCCATGCCGAGCGCGACGGCGAGCAGGCTGCCCTGGCGGATCAGCAGCAGGGCCGGGACGGACAGGGCGAGGAAGCCGGCGCAGCCCGCGGCGATCACCGGGCGGCGGCCGATCCGGTCGGTCAGGGCGCCCGCGAACGGCTGCACGACCATCATCAGCGCCATCACGCCGAGGACCACGAGCAGACCGTGCGTCTCGTCGTACTTGAGCTCGCTGGTCAGGTAGCTCGGCATGTAGGACAGCAGCATGTAGTCGGTGACGTTGAAGACCAGCACCAGGCCCATGCACAGCAGCAGGGTGCGCCACTGGCCGGTGACCATCTCACGCAGCGGCACCTTCGGACGGCCGGCCTCGGACTTCTCGAGCTCCGCGGCGAACGCCGGGGTCTCCTCAAGCCGCATCCGCAGATACAGCCCGACGATGCCCATCGGGCCCGCGATCAGGAACGGCACGCGCCAGCCCCAGGACAGCAGGTCGTCGGTGGACAGCAGGGCGGTCATCAGGGTCACCAGACCCGCGCCGCCGATGTATCCGGCCAGCGTGCCGAACTCCAGCCAGCTTCCGAAGAAGCCGCGCCTCTTGTCGGGCGCGTACTCGGCGATGAAGGTCGAGGCGCCCGCGTACTCGCCGCCGGTGGAGAAGCCCTGCACCAGACGGGCCGCGAGCAGCAGGACCGGAGCGCCGACGCCGATCGTGGCGTACGACGGGATCAGACCGATGGCGAAGGTGCCGGCCGCCATCATGATCATGGTGAGGGCGAGGACCTTCTGGCGGCCGATCCGGTCGCCGAGCGGGCCGAAGACCATGCCGCCGAGCGGGCGGACGAGGAAGGCCGCGGCGAAGGCGCCGAAGGTCGCGAGGAGCTGGGCGGTCGGGTTGCCCGAGGGGAAGAAGACCTTGCCCAGGGTCACCGCGATGTAGCTGTAGACGCCGAAGTCGAACCATTCCATCGCGTTGCCGAGCGCCGCCGCTTTCACGGCGCGCCTGACCAGCGCGGGGTCGGTGACGGTGACCTCGGGGGAGGCGGGGCGGGCGGGAGCGGGGAGGCGTACGGCGGAGGCTGTCGGGGTCGCGGTCGGCAAGGGCCTTCCTTTCGCCGGGGACAGGGACGGGCCCGCCCGGGGGCGGCCCGGGGGCTCGCACAGGTGACCCGTGGGTCGCCCGGGGCGGACCCGGTGGCCCACCCGGAGGCGGGCCGAAAAGCGACCTTAGGCCCGTTCGTCCCCGTCACGTGGTGTATGCGGCCCGCCGCGCAGCGCACATAAAGGCCGCGTACGCAGGCGTGACGGGACGGACGGAGCCGCCCCCACGGAGGCCCGTCTGTGATCCATGTCGCCGGGCCGGCGGGGAACCGGCCCCTTCGCCGACCGTCGACATTCGGACAAAGTGGAGAAGCCGCCGGGCCGATCGAGGGCTCCCGCGCCTTCCGGTGAGGGTGGCCGCGACACGCGAGGTCCTGATATGGGTTGACATAAGGGATCTGTGAGACACGGACCGGTCAATGGGTCAGGAGGGTCGACAAGGCGTGGCGAACGTGGAGCACGGCGGACGACCGGGCGAGAGCCTCGTGGGAGCGCCGGAGACGGTGCGAGCACGGCTGCGCGCCCTTCGCGTCGGGCTCTGGGCCGTCGCCGCGATACTGGCCGTCCGACAGGTCGCCGCCGTCCTCGGCACCCCCAAGGCGGACCGGCTGACGGATCTGGAGACCTGGGTCGGCCCGAACGGCGTACTGCACGTGAAGGGCTCGCTGTACGACTCGACACGGTTCACCGGCACCCCGCTCGGCGGCCTCGTCCTCAAACCTCTCACCCGGTCGGCCGAACAGGCCCTCGGCTGGGGCTGGACCTTCGGCACCCTGCTGCTCGTCGTGGCGCTCGGCCTGGTGGCCGCCCGCGCCCTGCCGCCGCCCGTGGGCCGGCGTACGTCACTGCTCGCCGCACCCGTGGCCGTCAGCCTGCTGATGCTGTCGCTCCCCGTACGCAACGCGCTCTACCTCGGCCAGACCAGCATCATCCCGGTGCTGCTCGTCCTGCTCGGCTGCTTCGTCGTCCGCGGGGAACGCGTCTGCGGGGTCCTCATCGGGCTCGCGGCGGCCCTCCAGCCGACCGTGCTGCTCTTCACGCCGCTTCTCTGGTTCACCGGCCGCCGCCGCGCCGCCGCCTCCACCGGGGCCACGTTCGCCGCCCTCACCGCGCTCGCCTGGGCCGCGATGCCGCACGACTCGAACACGTACTGGGTGCACCACCTGGCGGGCGTCGGCCTCGGCAAGGACGCCGACGACCTCGCCAACCAGTCCCTGCACGGCGCGCTGCTCCGGCTCGGTCTCACCGGACCGCTGGAGGTCGGTCTCTTCCTGGCGCTCGGCGCGGCCGTCGCCGTCGTCGGACTCCGCCGCGCGGTGCGCTACGCCCGTGACGGGCAGCTGCTGCTCGCCGTCGCGGTGACCGGCTGCGTCGCCGTCGCCGTCTCGCCCACCACCTGGCAGCACCAGGTGCTGTGGGTGCTGCTCGCGCTCGTCGGCCGGGTCGGCCGGAAGGCCTCGGACCGCTATGTGTGGCCCGTCGCGGTCATTCTGGTCATGACGCTGCCCGCCCGGATGATGCTGCCGGACATGCCGGTGCTCCAGCCGCTGCGCGACAACGTCGTGCTGATCGCCGCGCTGGCCGCCGCCACCGTCGTACCGTTCCTGTCCCGTACGTCCGCGTGCTACCGCGCCCCGGTCCCCGCCGAGCACGCGGCGCCCGTCCCCACCCGGTGGAGGCGGGTTCCGCTGCTGCCGTCGGGCCGGGTCCTCAACCGTACGAACCTGCTGCTCGAACTTCTCCTGATCCGCGTCGGGTACTCCGCCTACCAGCAGGTCAGGCTGGCCGCGACGGGTGGCACCAACTCCGGCGGCAGGGCCGCCGCCGAGCATCACGGCGAGCAGATCCTCGCCGTCGAGCGGTTCCTGCACCTGGATGTCGAGCACTGGGTCAACCACTCGGTGGTCCAGGTCCCCTTCCTGAGGGATTTCTTCGACTTCTACTACCAGTCGTTCCACTTCGGTGTCCCGCTCACCATCCTCGCCGTGCTCTACGTCTGCCGCCCGGCCGACCACCGCTGGGCCCGCTCCGCCCTCGGCTTCGCCACCCTCCTCGCGCTCGTCGGCTTCTGGCTCTACCCGCTCGCCCCGCCGCGCCTGATGCCGGGCCTCGGCGTGATCGACACCGTGCACGGCGTGCAGGACTTCTCCAGGCCCGACTACGGCACGCTGACCGAGCTGACCAACCAGTACGCGGCGATGCCCTCGCTGCACTTCGGCTGGTCCCTGTGGTGCGGGGTCGTCATCGCGGTGCTGGCGCCCCGGTGGTGGATGAAGGCGCTGGGCCTGCTGCACCCGCTGCTGACGCTCTCCTCGATCGTGGCGACCGGAAATCACTGGGTCCTGGACGCAGGCGGCGGCGCGGCGGTGGTCGCCACGGGCTTCGGGCTGACGTATCTCCTCACCGGCCCGCGGTCCCGGACGCCCGGGGAACCGGCCGAGGCGGGTGTGGAACCGCCGGTCCGTGCGGTGGGCCGGGCAGGCCGGACACAGGGCTGATCCGGTCACGTGCCTGGGCTGATCCGGTGCCGTGTCCGGGGAGGGGGCGGCGGGGTCGGTGTGCGCCGAGGTGCGTGCGGGTGCGGGTGCGGGTGCGGGTGCGTCGTGTGTGGTGAGGGGTGAGGGGTGAGGGGTGTGGGTCTCGGGGGAGGCAGAGGCGGGCGGGGGTGCCCCTGCCTCCCTCGGGACGGGCCGACGGCGCCGGGAGGACGTCGGCCCGAGCGTGCGGCGCCCGCTACGCGTGACGGACCTGGAGTTCCTTGACCCCGTTCAGCCAGGCGGAGCGGAGGCGGCGGGGATCGCCCGCCAGCCGCAGACGCGGCATCGCGTCGGCGATCGCGTTGAAGATCAGGTCGATCTCCAGCGTGGCCAGGGACCTGCCGAGGCAGAAGTGCGGACCGCCGCCGCCGAAGCCGAGGTGCGGGTTGGGGTCACGGGTGATGTCGAAGACCTCGGGGTTCTCGAACACCTCGGGGTCGTTGTTGGCGGAGGAGTAGAAGATGCCGACGCGGTCGCCCTTCCTGATCCGCTGCCCGCCCAGTTCGTTGTCCTGGGTGGCGGTGCGCTGGAAGGCGACGACGGGGGTCGCCCAGCGGACGATCTCCTCGGCGGTGGTCTTCGGCCGTTCCCTCTTGTACAGGTCCCACTGGTCGGGGTGGGTGAGCAGGGCGTGCATCCCGTGGGTGATGGCGTTGCGGGTCGTCTCGTTGCCGGCGACCGCCAGCAGCAGGACGAAGAAGCCGAATTCGTCGGTGGCGAGGTTCCCCTGGTCCTCCGCCGCCACCAGCGTGCTGACGATGTCCTTGGCGGGGCACTGCTTGCGGTCCGCCGCCATGTTCATCGCGTACGAGATGAGTTCGGTGGCCGACTCGGCGCCGATCTCCTCGGTGATCGCGTACTCCGGATCGTCGTACGCCACCATCTTGTTGGACCAGTCGAAGATCTTGACGCGGTCCTCCTGCGGGACGCCGATGAGCTCGGCTATCGCCTGGAGCGGGAGCTCGCAGGCGACCTGGGTGACGAAGTCGAAGGAGCCGTCGGGGGCGGCCTGCGCGAGCGCGTTCGCGACGATCGAACCGGCGCGGGCGCGCAGCGCGTCCTCCAGCGAGCGGATGGCGCGCGGAGTGAAGCCGCGCTGCACGATCTGACGGACCCGGGTGTGCTCGGGCGGGTCCATGTTCAGCATGATGAGCCGCTGGACCTCGATCTGCTCGCGCTGGATGTGCTCGTTGAAGCGGATGACGGCGGTGTTGAGGAACGAGGAGAACAGTTCGGGGTGCGTCGAGACGTACTTGACGTCCGAGTGCCGGGTGACGGCCCAGTAGCCGTCGTCCTCGAAGCCGGCGACGCCGGGCTGTTGCGGGATCCAGTGGACCGGCTCGGCCCGGCGCAGCTCGGCGAACTCCGGGAGGGGCACGCGGTGGTGGAGTACGTCGGGGTCGGTGAAATCGAACCCGTCGGGCAGCGCTGGACAGGACATCGGCAACTCCAGGCTCTTTCTCGCACGTGATTCTGACGGGTCATCAGGAACATGGAATCGCCGTGAAGGTAGTAACGGGTTCTACAAGTCGCAAGAGGCGCGGGCCTCCCAATTGCGTGCGGGATTCGTACAGATCACGACTTCGGGAGCTGCACGACCCTTGCGGCGCGGGGGGTTCGCTCAGCAAACTGCACGCAGAACTGGTACGCGTTCTAGTTCTGCGCGGTGGGTGGGCCGGGACGCCCCGCGCTGCGCGGGTCAGCTGGGCCTGACCGTCGGGCAGGCCTGAGGAGAGGACGAGCCCCCATGGCCGCGGAACCCGTGATCGTCGAAGCCGTACGGACGCCCATCGGCAAGCGCGGTGGCGCGCTCGCCAATCTGCACCCCGCCTATCTCCTGGGCGAGACCTACCGTGAACTCCTCGGCCGCACCGGCATTCCCGCCGACTGCGTCGAGCAGATCGTCGGCGGCACGGTGACCCACGCCGGCGAGCAGTCGATGAACCCCGCGCGCACCGCCTGGCTGACGGTGGGACTGCCCTACGAGACGGCGGCGACGACGGTCGACTGCCAGTGCGGGTCCTCGCAGCAGGCCTCCCACATGGTCGCCAACATGATCGCGGCGGGCGTCATCGACGTCGGGATCAGCTGCGGTGTCGAGGCGATGTCGCGGGTGCCGCTGGGTTCGGGGTCCAAGCACGGGCCAGGCAAGCCGTTCCCCGACGAGTGGAACGTCGATCTGCCGAACCAGTTCGAGGCGGCCGAACGGATCGCGCGCCACCGCGGACTGACCCGCGAGAACGTCGACTCCCTCGGGCTCATCTCGCAGGAACGGGCCGCTGTGGCCTGGGCCGAGGAGCGCTTCAAGCGCGAGACGTTCGCCGTGCAGGTGCCCACCACCGAGGACGAACAGCGGGCGGGGCAGGGCATGTGGCGGCTCGTCGACCGGGACGAGGGGCTGCGCGACACGTCCATGGAGGCGCTGGCGAAGCTGAAGCCCGTGATGCCGACCGCCGTTCACACCGCCGGCAACTCCTCCCAGATATCGGACGGTTCGGCGGCCATCCTGTGGGCGTCCAAGCGGATGGCGCGGGCGCTGAAGCTGCGGCCGCGGGCGCGGATCGTGGCCCAGGCGCTGGTGGGTTCGGACCCGCACTTCCATCTGGACGGTCCGATCGACGCCACCCGGGCCGTGCTCGGCAAGGCCGGGATGTCCCTGAGGGACATCGACCTGGTCGAGATCAACGAGGCCTTCGCGTCCGTGGTGTTGAGCTGGGCGCAGGTCTTCGAACAGGACCTGGAGAAGGTGAACGTGAACGGGGGCGGGATCGCGCTCGGGCATCCCGTGGGGGCCACGGGGGCCCGGCTCATCACCACGGCGCTGCATGAACTGGAGCGTGCGGACAAGGAGTTCGCGCTGATCACGATGTGTGCGGGTGGGGGGCTGGCGACCGGGACGATCATTCAGCGGCTGTGAGGGGCTGTGGCTGGGCTTGCCTTGCTTCGACTTGGCTTGGCTCCGCTCGATTCGACCCGGCTCCGCTCGATTCGGCTCGGCTCTGGTGGGTTCACTCCCTGCCGGAGGTCGTCACGGCCAGTGCCGCCGGGACGAGCGCGGCGATCAGCAGGGGGAGGGCGAGGCCGTGGTTCAGGACGAGCCACGCGCCTAGCAGGGCGCCTGCGGCCATCGCCAGCACGGAGGCGGTCCGGCGCGGGGAGTGGTGGCCCGCGCCGCCGCCGAGGCGGGAGTCGGCGGCCAGGCCCGTGAGGGTCATCGTCAGGACGGTGGTCGTGAGGTCGGCGATGCCGAGCCTGCGTACCGTCGCGTTGCGCAGGCCCATCGCGAAGGCGGTGACGGCGATCACGGTGTAGGTGGTGGCGGTGGCGCCCGGGGCGGCGAAGGCCGCCGCCGCGCAGGCGAGCGTCAGGACGGCTTCGGCGGCGAACGCGGTGCGGGCCCAGGTGCGGCGTGAGCCGTCGCTCATCCGCACCGCGGTTCGTCCGCCGGTCGCGGCGCCCGCCACGAAGCAGCACAGCGAGGTGAGGGTGTGCGCCACGGAGAAGCCGGGTGCTCCGGCCGCGGCGAAGCCGAGCACCACCACGTTGCCGGTCATGTTCGCCGTGAAGACGTGGCCCAGGCCCAGGTAGCTCACCGCGTCGATGAGTCCGCTGACCACGGTCAGCGACAGCAGCGCGGGCACGAGGCGGAGGCCTCGTGACTCAGGGTCGTGGGGCTTGTCCGTCCGGGTGGTCATGGGGGTCAGTCCACCACGGGGCCCGGGCCGGGTTCCGGGTTCTGCCGGTGGGTGGGTCGGGGCCGTGCCGGTGCTCAGCCCGTCGCCGTTGGGTGAGGGGTGGGCGTCGGTGGCGACGGGCATCGATGTACCGGCACGGCCCCTCGCGTCGGGTCCCGTCTGCGGGTGCGTCGTGGGTCTGGGAAATTTCAGCCCCCAGCCCCTCCGGTGTTTGAGGAGCGGGGTCTGGGGCGGAGCCCCGGGGTGGGGCGGAGGGGGCGAGAGTCGCTTGTGGCTTTGCCGGGGGCCGGGGCTCGGGAGGAGAAGCGGGGTACGACAAAGGCGGCAGCCCCGGGAAACGGGGTGCCGCCTGTGTGTGCTGGGGGCTGATCAGTACCAGCCGTTGGCCTGCCAGAAGCTCCAGGCGCCGGCCGGGCTGCCGTAGCGGGAGTTCATGTAGTCCAGGCCCCACTTGATCTGGGTCTTGGGGTTGGTCTTCCAGTCGGAGCCGGCGGAGGCCATCTTCGAACCGGGCAGGGCCTGGACCAGGCCGTACGCACCGGACGAGGAGTTCGTGGCGTTGATGTTCCAGCCACTCTCGTGCTCGACGATCTTGCTGAAGGCGTTGAACTGACCGGCGTCCGGAATCATCGAGTGGGCGATCGACTTCGCGGCGGAGGCGCTGGTCGGCGTGGCGGCCTGGGCGGGCGCCGCGGCCAGGACCATACCGGCGGTGGCGGCGGCCACGGCGGTACCGGCGAGGGCCTTCTTCGGGGAAGAAACGATGCGGCGGATGACGGAGACGGACACGGAGAACCTGTTTCCTCGGGGACATGGAGTCGCTCGTACGTCGTGACCACGTGGTGTGTGGAAGGAGCGGCGTACGTCGGCGCCGCGGCCCGTGGGGGCTCGTGGTGCCTGGCGACGTCCACAAGACAAACAGGATCCGAGCCCGTCCGCAATGACCCTTTTTACTAGTTGTGGTCGCATCCGGGGTGAAGGTCCACTGTGTGACGGGGCTCTCAATCCCCAGGTCAGAGGGCATGACGACGCGTGCATGCCACGCCCGTTGATCTACGAAGCCGCTTCGTATGTGACGTGGGCCCTGTGGGCCGCTTCACCCCGTGGCTGACGGACGGTACGGGGCGGGCCACGCGGTGCTGCGGGGTGATGTGACGTGGGTCGCGGATCAGCGGGGTTCGAACGTGACCGGGCTCTCGAAGGCCGCCCGCCGCGTGGCCCGGCGCAGCGCCTTCAGGAGGGTCGTGCCGATCGTCAGGGTCAGGACGACGGTGACGACCGCCCGCCCCAGGTCCCAGCCGAGGGAGGTGGCCAGGCAGTAGGCGAGGAAGCGGGCGAGGTTGGCGGGGACGGCGGCGTGCGGGTCGAAGGCGATGTTCGAGGCCAGCGCGTCCATGAAGGGCCAGCCGGCCAGATTCATGACGGTGCCGTACGCGAAGGCGGCGAGGAAGCCGTATCCGGCGAGCATCAGGAGCTCCGCGCGGCCGCGCAGCCGGTCCGCCCCCGGCAGGAGCCCGGCCCCCATCGTGAACCAGCCCATGGCCAGCATCTGGAAGGGCATCCAGGGCCCCACCCCGCCGGTCAGCAGCGCCGACGCGAACATGGTCACGGACCCGAGCACATAGCCGAAACCAGGCCCGAGCACCCGCCCGCTCAGCACCATCAGGAAGAACATCGGCTCGATGCCGGCGGTCCCTGCCCCGATCGGGCGCAGCGCGGCGCCGGTCGCGGCCAGCACGCCGAGCATGGCGACCGCCTTCGGGCCGAGGCCCGACTCGGAGATCGTCGCCGCGACCACCGCGACCAGCAGGACGAGGAGCCCGGCGAACAGCCAGGGCGCGTCCTGGGCGTGTGCGCTGACCTGTGAGCCGGGACCCGCGAAGAGCGGCCAGGCGAACCCGGCGGCCCCGGTCGCGCTGACCAGGGCCAGGGCGGCGACGGAACGCGGGCCGAGGCGCACGGCTCGGGCCTGGGGTTGAGGCTGGGCCTGGGGCTGCGGGCGGGCGGCGGACGCGTCGGCGGTGGTCATGCGAGGGCCCTTCTGACCTGGGCGACGGTGAGCCATGGCGCGGGGGCCAGGATCTTGGCGACCTGCGGGGCGAAGGACGGGGACGCGACGACCACCTCGGCGGTGGGACCGTCGGCGACGACCTCGCCGTCCGCGAGGATCACCACACGGTCGGCGAGTTCGGCGGCGAGTTCCACGTCGTGGGTGGCCAGCACGATGGCGTGCCCCTCGGCGGCCAGTCCGCGCAGCACCTTGACCAGCCGGGCCTTGGCCGCGTAGTCGAGGCCGCGGGTCGGCTCGTCCAGGAGCAGCAGTGGGGGGCGGGCCGTCAGGACGACGGCCAGCGCCAGTGCCAGCCGCTGCCCCTCGGAGAGATCACGGGGGTGGGTGCCGTCCGCGATGTCCGGCAGCAGTTCGGACACCAGCGACCGGCAGGTTCCGGCGGAGGCCCCGGCGTCCTCGTCGGCCGCGGCGCACTCGGCGGCCACCGTGTCCGCGTACAGCAGATCCCGCGGCTCCTGCGGTACGAGTCCCACCCGCCGTACGAGGTCACGCGGCGCCAGGCGATGCGGCGCCGCACCGCCGACCCGTACGGAACCGGCGGTCGGCTCGACGAGCCCGACCAGCGCTGCGAGCAGCGTCGACTTCCCGGCGCCGTTGCGGCCCATCAGCGCGATGGTCTCGCCCGGCCCCGCCGTCAGATCGACCCGGCGCAGAGCCTCGACGCGCCCGCGCCGGACGGCCAGCGACGCGACGACGGCCGCCTGCGACGACGACGGGGCGGCGGCGGGGCCGCGGCCGCGACCGCGGAGGAGACGGGAGAGCGGGGAAGGGGAGGCGGCCGGGCGTTCCGGTGCCTCGGGAAGGGGCAGGGGCGGGCCGAGGGGAGCGGCGGGTCCGGCCGGAGCCGGAGCGGTGGTGGTGAGGCGCTCGCGCAGTGCTCCCGCCCCGCGTCGCGCGTCGCGCACGGTCAGGGGGAGCGGGGACCAGCCGGCCAGGCGGCCGAGGTCCACCACCGGCGGGCAGACCGGGGAGACGGCCATGATCTCGGACGGGGTGCCGAGCGTCAGCGGCGCTCCCGGCGCGGGCAGGAGGGCGAGCCGGTCGGCGTACTGGACGACGCGTTCCAGGCGGTGCTCGGCCATCAGGACCGTGGTGCCGAGGTCGTGGACCAGGCGCTGGAGGACGGCGAGGACCTCCTCGGCGGCGCCGGGGTCCAGGGCCGAGGTGGGTTCGTCGAGGACCAGGACCCGCGGGTGCGGGGTGAGCACCGAACCGATCGCGACCCGCTGCTGCTGGCCGCCGGACAGGGTGGCGATCGGGCGGTCGCGCAGGTCGGCCAGCGAGAGGAGGTCGAGGGTCTCCTCGACACGGCGGCGCATCACGGCCGGTGCCAGGCCCAGTGACTCCATGCCGTAGGCGAGTTCGTCCTCCACCGTGTCCGTCACGAAGTGGGACAGCGGGTCCTGGCCCACGGTGCCGACCACGTCCGCGAGTTCGCGCGGCTTGTGGGTACGGGTGTCCCGCCCCGCGACGGTGACCCGGCCGCGCAGCGTTCCGCCCGTGAAGTGCGGGACCAGTCCGCTCACCGCGCCCAGCACCGTCGACTTGCCGACCCCGGACGGGCCGACGAGCAGGACCAGTTCGCCCTCCGGCACCTCGAAGTCCACTCCCCGGACGGAGGGTTCGGCCGCGCCGGCGTACGTCACGGAGACATCCTCGAAGCGGATCACGAAGACTCCTCGGGGGCAGGGGTTCGCCGGGCGGCCGGGGCCGCGAAGGCGGGGAGCAGGCCGAGCAGGACGACCGCCGCCGGCCGGAGCGGGAGGGTGGGGGAGACCAGGGGGACGACGCCGGGGCGCAGCGCGGCGGGGTCGCTCGACGCGGCCACGATCATCAGGGCCGCGACCGCCACGCCCGACCCGGCGACCAGCCAGGCCCGGACGCCCCAGAGGTCGGGCCGGTACCGCGTCCGCGGTGTACGGCGGCCGCCCAGCCACAGGCCGCCGAGCGCCGCGCCGAGCCCGGCCAGCAGGACCGGCAGGCCGTAGCTGTCGCCCGCCGCGGTCAGCAGTCCGTAGGTGCCGGCGCAGACGCCGAGCAGCCCGCCCAGGGTGAGGGTCGCGGTGGTCCGGCGGACGGCGGCCGGGACCTGCGCCGTGCGCCCGTACCCGCGCGCGTCCATCGCCGCGGCCAGCGCGACCGAACGCTCCAGCGCGCCCTCCAGGACGGGGAGTCCGACGTGCAGGAGGCCACGCAGCCCCCGGTCGGGACGGCCGCGGAGCCGGCGCGCGGCGCGCAGCCGCTGGACGTCGGCGATCAGATGCGGCGCGAAGGTGAGCGCGACGACCACCGCGACGCCCGCCTCGTACAGCGCGCCCGGCAGCGACTTGAGCAGCCGTGCCGGGTTGGCGAGGGCGTTGGCCGCGCCGACGCAGACGAGGAGGGCGGCCAGCTTCAGGCCGTCGTAGAGCGCGAAGAGCAGGCCCTCGGCGGTGACCCGGCCACCGACGCGCACCCCCTGTGCCCAGTGCGGGAGGGGGATCTCGGGGAGGGTGACGATCACGTGCGTGCCGGGGATCGGGGAGCCGAGGAAGACGGCGAAGGCCAGGCGGATGACGAGGACGGCCGCCGCCAGTTTCACGAACGCGGTGTAGGAGCGGGCCCAGGGGGCGTCGGTGCGGTGAGTGGCCACCACGAACCCCGCCACCGCCATGAGCAGCGCGAGCAGAAGCGGATTCGTGGTGCGGGAGGCCGCCGTACCGAGCCCCAGCGCCCAGATCCACCAGGCCCCGGGGTGCAGGGCGTCGGCCCGCTTCGCCACGGAGACGGTACGCGAACCGCTCGTACCGCTCGTACGGCTGCGACGGAGGGAGAGGGAGAGGGGGAGAGCGCGGGGGCGGGGGCGGGAGGTGGGCGACGCACCCGCCGGGTCGGTGCTCGGCGGGGGCGTCGTCTCGTCCGGGTCCGGGCGCCGGGGGCCCGACACCCGGGGTTCCCGGTCCCGTTCGGGCGGGGCGGAGCCCCGTCGCGCCGTGGGGCGGTCGCCCGTGGAGGCGGTGGGGCGGTCGGACTTGGTCATGACCTGCGCCTAGCCCCTGCGCCGACGGGCCTGCCAGACGGCCGCCGCGCCCAGCACGGCCACCGCGGCCGCTCCCGCCAGCAGGCCCACCGAAGGGCCCTGCCGGGCCGGTGCGGAGGTGTGAGGGCGGGCGGACGCGGTGGGTCCGCCCGCCGCGACCGGGTCGCCGCAGCCCGTCCGCGGATAACCCGTGATGGCGCACAGCAGGGCGTTGGTGTCGTAGCGCAGGGGGCCCGCGACCGCGGCCAGGGCCTCCGCGGTGCTCGCGTCGGGGGCGACCTGGGCGCAGGCGGTACGCGCGGACGGCGGCCGCTCGCCGGACGGCGCGTCGGCGGCGGTACCCGGGTCGATGACCAGGGCCACCCGCTTCTTGCCGTGCAGGGCGGGCGTCTTGGCGCATATCGCGGCGAACTCCCGCTCCCCGCGCGGCTGTACGGCGTGCTGGGAGTCCTCGCTCACCGCGAAGCGGAAGCCCTGGACGTCGCCGTCGGACGGCCGCGCGGTCGACGGACCCTGGGTGGCGTAGGTCCACTTCCCGCCGGTCAGGTCCCAGAAGGACCAGTAGCGGTAGCCGACGGCTCCGGCCTGCCCCGCGCCGCCGAGGACGAGGAGCAGGAGAGCCAGCGCCAGGGCCAGAAGGGGCGCGGTCGTCCGACGGGCGGTCACAGCTGGCGCTTCTTGTTGCGGCCGCTGATCAGGAAGCCGATGCCGATGCCCGCGACCAGGCCGACGCCGACGATCCACCAGACGCCGAGCCCGTTGCCGTCGTCCTTCTTCTCGTCGTTCTTCTTCTCGCTCGGGCTCGCCGAGGCACCCGCCGCGGCCGGCGCCGGGCCCGTGGCGTTGAGCTGTGCCACGAGGTCCTTGCCGCCGAAGTCGCGCGGGTCGGTGCCGGTGGCGTGCGCGGCGAAGATCAGCTGCGCGTACGCGGCGGGACCGGACTTGGCCGCCCAGTCCGCGGAGTTCTTCTCCAGCCAGGCGAGCGGCTTCTGCGCGGGCTTCGTCGCACCGATGGCCGACAGGGCCACGACCGCGTCCGCCGTGTTGCCGTAGTCGGGCTGGTCCTTGGCACCGGGGAGCGCGGACTTCAGGTACGAGGTCTTCGCCAGCGCCTTGGCGAGATAGCCGGCGCCGTTCCCCGCCGCGGTCGCGATGTCGGGAGTGTCGAGGGTGTGGCAACCCGTGAGGTCGAACGCGTAGCCGGTCGCCGCCACGAAGCCCTGGCCCATGCCGGCCGTCACGCCCGCCGCGGTGGCGTCCGCGTTCGCCGCCAGCTTGCCCTTCTTGTCGGGCTGGTAGGCGAAGGCGCCGTCTCCCTCGCTGTCGCAGGTCGTCGACAGCTTCAGCAGGGCGTCGAAGGGGGACTTGCCGTCCTTGGAGACGCTCGCGGGCTTCTTGCCGACCGCCTTCAGCGCGCCGATCACGACGGACGTCGAGTTGGTGTCGCTGGGTCCGCCGGCCATGTAGCCCCAGCCGCCGTCCTTGTTCTGCGCGGACGTGAGCCAGGTCGTGGCCTTGCCGGTGGCGTCGTCGTGGCCGCCGAGTGCGGCGAGGGCCTGGACGGCGGCCGCGGTGCTGTTGGTGTCGACCTGCGTCTTGGCGTCGCACGCGGCACTCGCGTCGGCGCGGTACGCGGCGAAGGCACCGTTCGCGCACTGCTGGCCGGTCAGCCAGTCCACGGCCTTCTCGGCGGGCCGCACACCGACGGTGTGCTGGGCGAGCAGCGCGAGCGACTGGCGCCACACGCCGTCGTAGGTCGGGTCGCCGGCGCCGAACAGGCCCGAGGGCAGCGCCACCGAGGGCGACGGCGACGGGGAGGAGTCGGCGGAGGCGGCCGGTGCGACGACCGCCCCGATGACGGCGGTGGCGGCCAGTACCGCTGCGGTGCGGCGAACAAACATGACTCTCCCTGCGGGGAGCCGGGCAGCACCGGGCACGCTGAGGTATCCGGGCGGCTCCGGCTCCGTATCCCTCGACGATGCCGGCCGTCGGCGGGCTGCCGAGGGCACGAGCCGGTCACGTCCCGTGCGAGGCGATCCGGCTCACCACCGAAGTGGATCACGGTTGCGGGTCAGCGCCGGATTCGCACCGGCTTCTCCTCGTAAGGGTGTGATGACGACGCGCACACTCTACCGGCCGCCCGGATTCCGCCGGGTGTTGCCTGGGGCACGGGCCCGGAGTGACCTGGGCGACATCCGCTAGGTTCGGGTCATGCGAACGGGGAGACTGCTCGGCTCGGGGCGTTCGGCGGATGTCTACGAGATCGACGAGGCGTGGGTGCTGCGGCGGGACCGCGAGGGCTGGGGAGATGCGACGGCCGAGGCGGCGGTGATGCAGCACGTGCACGCGCACGGTTATCCGGTGCCGGGGGTGCGGGCCGCGACCGGCGGGGACCTGGTGATGGAGCGGCTGTCCGGGCCGACCATGCTGGAGGCCTTCGGCCAGGGTCTGCTCTCCGCCCAGGAGGCGGGCCTCACCCTGGCCCGGCTGCTGCGCAAGCTGCACATCGTGCCCGCGCGGCTCTCCGCCGACCCCGCCGTCCGTGTGCTGCACCTGGATCTGCACCCCGACAACGTGATGCTCACCCCGGACGGGCCGAAGGTCATCGACTGGTCCAACGCGGAGGAGGGGGCACCCGGTCTCGACTGGGCCATGTCCGCCGTGATCCTCGCCCAGGTCGCCGTCGGCGGCGAGGCGATCGGGGACGTGGCCGAGGAGACGCTGGAGGCGCTGCTCGACGGCAACGAGGACCAGGTGACGGAGGAGGGGCTCGAGGAGGCGGGATCGCGCAGGGCGGCCGACCCGACGATGAGCACGCGTGAGGCCGGACTCCTGGGTGAGGCGGACGCGTTGATACGGGAGCTGCTGGGCTGAGCGACCGGCTGGGCGCGGGAGTTGCTGGGCTGGGCGACCGGCTGGGCGTGGGAGTTGCTGGGCTGGGCGATCGGCTGGGCGCGGGAGTTGCTGGGCTGGGCGATCGGCTGGGCGCGGGTGACGCCTGGCCGGGTGATCGGAGTGCGTGGGGCTCGGTCGGGCTGGAGGCTCGGCGGGTGTGGGTTCGACCGGGCCGGGTGATCGGTGGGTGGGGCTGTGTCACACCGCCGTGTAGGTCACCGGGTCGCTGCCCGTCACCGCTTCCGCCCGGCCCAGCTTCACCAGTCGGCGGATGTGGGCCTCGGCCTCGGAGACCGCGATGTTCCGTGATCCGTAGGGGATGTCGGCCCAGGGGCGGTTCCACTCCATGCGTTCGGCGAGCTGCCAGGGCGTGAGCGGTACGGAGAGCAGCGCGAGCAGGCCGGTCAGCCGCTCCTCGTGGTGCGCGAGCAGCTCCGCGACCCGGGACGGGGCGTCGGTGAACACGTGCTGGTGGGCCGGGAGCACCTCGGCGGGGGCGAGGCGTCCGACGCGCTCCAGGGAGTCGAGGTAGTCGCCGAGCGGGTCGGCGATCTCCCCGAGGCCCTCGATCCCGTTCGCGTAGGGAGGGCGCCCGTGGGTGTCCGGGTCCTCGTAGAGACCGATGTGCGGGGTGATCCTCGGCAGCAGGTGGTCGCCGGAGAACAGGCGTCCGTTGCCGGGCAGCCGGTCCGGGTGGGCCTCCTCCAGGTGGAGGCATACGTGCCCGGGTGTGTGGCCGGGGGTCCAGACGGCGCGCAGCCGGCGGCCGGGCAGGGGCAGGAGTTCGCCGGGGACGATCTCGCGGTCGGGCAGCGCGGGGGAGAAGCCGGGCAGGGTGCTGGGGCGGCGGAGCGAGCGGGGTGCCTCGCGGAGCGGGGCGACATGTTCCTCCGGGGCTCCGGAGGCCTCCAGTTTGGCGGCCATGTAGGCGAACCAGCCCTCGGGCCGGGTCTCCCGGGTGCGCCGGACGATCGCCGCGTCGGCGGCGTGCATCGCGATCCAGGCACCGGACGCCTCCCGGACCCGGCCCGACAGGCCGTGGTGGTCGGGGTGGTGGTGGGTGATGACCACGCCGTGGATCTCCGCGACCGAGGTCCCGCAGCCGGTGATCCCCTCGACGAGCGTGTCCCAGGAGGCCGGGTCGTCCCAGCCGGTGTCGACGAGCACGGGCCCCGCGTCGGTGTCGACCAGGTACACCAGAGTGTGGCCGAGGGGGTTGTCCGGGATGGGGACGCTGATGGACCGTACGCCCCCGCCGTGATCGGTCACCTGCGTCATGCGCTTCCACCCATCGCCGATTCCCGCCACTATAACTAGAACGGGTTCCAATGGGAGCCCGAGCCGACTGTTCCGTCCGGGCGGACGGCGGTGTCCGTGCCGTGGACTCATGTGGCGGGAACTGGTATCAGTTCTCGTATCTGATGCACCGTCAGACATGGTGCCGGAGAGCGCCCTTGGGAGGCAGTCGGCCATGACCGAGCTCGTGGAACACGGACAGCTGTTCATCGGCGGGGAGTTGACCGACCCGCTCGGCAAGGACGTCATCGAGGTGATCTCGCCGCACACCGAGGAGGTCATCGGCCGGGTGCCGCACGCCTCCGCCGCGGACGTCGACCGCGCCGTCGCCGCGGCGCGCCTGGCGTTCGACGAGGGACCCTGGCCGCGCATGAGCCTCGACGAGCGGATCGCCGTCGTGACCCGGATCAAGGACGCCATCGCCGTACGGCACGAGGAGATCGCCCGCGTCATCTCCTCGGAGAACGGCTCCCCCTACTCCTGGAGCGTCCTCGCGCAGGCCCTCGGCGCGATGATGGTGTGGGACACGGCGATCACGGTCGCGCGCGGCTACACGTACGAGGAGACCCGCGACGGAGTCCTCGGCCGGATCCTCGTCCGCCGTGAGCCGGTGGGCGTGGTGGCGGCCGTGGTCCCGTGGAACGTCCCCCAGTTCGTGGCGGCGGCCAAACTCGCGCCCGCCCTGCTGACCGGCTGCACGGTCGTACTGAAGCCGTCCCCCGAATCGCCCCTGGACGCCTATCTGCTCGGCGAGATCGCGAAGGAGGCCGGGCTGCCCGAAGGGGTGCTGTCGATCCTCCCGGCCGACCGCGAGGTCAGCGAGTACCTGGTCGGACACCCCGGCGTCGACAAGGTCTCCTTCACCGGCTCGGTCGCGGCCGGCAAGCGGGTGATGGAGGTCGCCGCCCGCCATCTCACCCGCGTGACACTGGAGTTGGGCGGCAAGTCGGCGGCCGTGGTGCTGCCCGACGCGGACCTCGGCACCTCCGTCCCCGGGATCGTCTCGGCTGCCTGGATGAACAACGGCCAGGCCTGCGTGGCCCAGACCCGCATCCTCGTGCCCCGCTCGCGCTACGACGAGTTCGCGGACGCCTTCGCCACGGCGGCGAACGCGCTGGTCGTCGGTGATCCGCTCGACCCTGCCACCCAGGTCGGACCGCTGGTCGCCGAGCGGCAGCGGCGGCGCAGCCTCGACTACATCCGCATCGGACAGGAGGAGGGCGCCAAGATCCTGGCCGGCGGCGGACGCCCGCAGGGGCTGGACCGCGGCTGGTACGTCGAGCCGACCCTGTTCGGGGACGTCGACAACACCATGCGCATCGCCCGGGAGGAGATCTTCGGCCCGGTGATCTGTCTGCTCCCCTACGGCGACGAGGCCGAGGCGGTGAAGATCGCCAACGACTCCGACTACGGGCTGAGCGGCAGCGTCTGGACGGCGGACGTCGCCCATGGCATCGACATCGCCCGCCAGGTCCGTACCGGCACCTACTCGGTCAACACCTTCAGCCTCGACATGCTGGGCCCCTTCGGCGGCTACAAGAACTCGGGCCTGGGGCGGGAGTTCGGGCCCGAGGGGTACGGCGAGTTCCTGGAACACAAGATGATCCACCTGCCGGCCGGCTGGGAGGCCTGAGGATGGGCGACCGCTGGCAGGTCGAGGTCGACCGTTCCGTCTGCATCGGCTCGGCCCAGTGCGTCCACCTCGCCCCGGACGCCTTCCGCCTCGACGCCGGCATGCAGTCCCATCCCGTCGAGCCGGAGACCGACGCCAACGAGAAGATCCTCGAAGCGGCCGAGGGCTGCCCGGTCGAGGCCGTCATGATCTCGCTTCTGGCCGGCGGCGAGCCCGTGTTCCCGCCCGAGGAATAGGGCCTGTCGTGACCGCTTCGGCCGGCCGGGGTGTCCCGGGCCTTCCGGTCCTCCCGGCCGGCCAGGGCGTCCCGGTCTTCCCGGTCGTCCCGGTCGTCCCGGAGGGGCTACCGGCCGTTCGGGTCGGTCAGGTCGATCAGACGGCAGACCGTCTCGATGTCTATCTTGACCTGGGCGATCGAGGCACGGCCGGAGAGCCAGGTGATCAGGGCCGAGTGCCAGGTGTGCTCGATGACGCGGACGGCGGAGAGCTGGGCCGGCGTCGGGTCGGCGAGGCCCATCGCGTCCAGGACGATCACCGTGGTCTGCCGCGAGACCTGGTCGACCTCGGGGCTGACACTGCGGTCCGCGAACGTGAGCGCGCGGACCATCGCGTCGGCCAGATGCGGCTCGCGCTGGAGCGCGCGGAACGCCCGCATCAGTGTCTCCGCCACCCGCTCCGCGGCCGTGTCCCCGGCCGGCGGCTTCTTGCGCAGCGTCCCGTGCATGTGCTCCAGCTGGTCCTGCATCGTGGCGACCAGCAGATGCACCTTCGAGGGGAAGTAGCGGTACAGGGTGCCGAGAGCGACCTGGGACGACTCCGCGACCTCGCGCATCTGCACGGCGTCGAAGCCGCCCCGGCTGGCGAGCTGCGCGCTCGCGTGCAGGATCCGGCGGCGGCGCGCCTCCTGCCGCTCGGTGAGCGGCGCGGAGGCGGGATGCGACAGGGAGTGCGGCCGGGTGTGCGCGGCACCGGAAGGCACGGCGGGCGTGCCGCCCCCCGGCGCCGGTCGCGCGTTCTTCGAGTCCGCCTTGGCTTCCGCAGGCATGGGTCCGTTCCGTGACATCAGCGAGAGGGAGCGACGAGCCGGCCCGCCAGGGGGTGACACCACCGGGTGGACCAGCTGATCCCGCCGCCCGTCGTGGCGTGAATCACCTGATCCACCGCTCACAGCGGCGCTACCTGCCGGTAGATTCAGTGCTCCGTGAACGATCAAGTCTGAAACTTGTTCTAGATTAGCGTCCCGGCGTAATCTCGCGGGAAAGTGCAGGGAGAAGGGGACCGGAAGTGACCGCTGAGGCCATGGAGGCGGACCCCGGGAAGGGTACGGCAGCCGACGGGGAACCACCCCTGCGCATCGCGCTTCTCACGTACAAGGGAAACCCGTTCTGCGGCGGCCAGGGTGTCTACGTACGGCATCTCTCGCGCGAACTCGCCCGCCTCGGCCACCGTGTCGAGGTCATCGGCTCCCAGCCCTACCCCGTCCTCGACGAGGGCCTTCCCGGGCTGAGCCTCACCGAGCTGCCCAGCCTGGACCTGTACCGCCAGCCCGACCCCTTCCGCACCCCCGCGCGCGACGAGTACCGCGACTGGATCGACGCCCTCGAGGTCGGCACCATGTGGACCGGCGGCTTCCCCGAGCCGCTGACCTTCTCGCTGCGCGCCCGCCGTCATCTGCGGGCCCGGCGCGGAGAGTTCGACGTCATCCATGACAACCAGACGCTCGGCTACGGACTGCTGGGGGACGTCGGCGCCCCGCTGGTGACCACCATCCACCACCCCATCACCGTCGACCGGCAACTGGAACTGGACGCCGCCGAGGGCTGGCAGCGCCGGGCCTCGGTCCGCCGCTGGTACGCCTTCACCCGCATGCAGAAGCGCGTCGCGCGCCGCCTGCCGTCCGTCCTCACCGTCTCCGGCACCTCCCGGCAGGAGATCGTCGACCACCTGCGGGTGGAGCAGGACCGCATCCACGTCGTCCACATCGGCGCGGACACCGACCTCTTCTCGCCGGACCCCTCCGTGCCCCAGGTGCCGGGCCGCATCGTCACCACGTCCAGCGCCGATGTCCCGCTCAAGGGCCTGGTGTTCCTCGTCGAGGCGCTCGCGAAGGTGCGTACCGAACACCCGGGCGCGCACCTCGTCGTCGTCGGCAGGCGCGCCGAGGACGGGCCGGTCGCCCAGGCCATCGAGCGGTACGGCCTGGAGGGCGCCGTCGAGTTCGTCAAGGGCATCTCCGACGCCGAGCTCGTCGACCTCGTCCGCTCGGCCGAGGTCGCCTGCGTGCCCTCCCTGTACGAGGGCTTCTCGCTGCCCGCCGCCGAGGCGATGGCCACCGGTACCCCGCTCGTGGCCACCACCGGCGGAGCGATCCCGGAGGTCGCGGGACCCGACGGCGAGACCTGCCTCGCGGTTCCCCCGGGCGACCCGGGAGCGCTGGCCGCCGCCCTCGGCCGGCTCCTCGGTGACCCCGCACTCCGGGCACGGCTCGGATCCGCCGGGCGCGAGCGTGTCCTCGCGCGCTTCACCTGGGCCAGGGCGGCCGAGGGTACGGTGGCCCACTACCGTGCGGCGATGGCCCTTTCCGCGTCCCGGCTCCGCCCGCGCGGGGCCGCGGACACCGACGGGCGCGGCGGCGCGCCGGACGCCGGCTCCCCGGCGACCCCGGGACCCGACCGCGCCGAGGCCGCGGAAGCCGCTCCCGCCGCCGAAGAACTAGTTGCAGCCAATCGCGAAAGCAGGGCCACGTGCTGACCGTCGACTTCTCCCGGTTCCCGCTCGCCCCCGGCGACCGCGTCCTGGACCTCGGATGCGGTGCCGGCCGGCACGCCTTCGAGTGCTACCGGCGCGGCGCGCAGGTCGTGGCGCTGGACCAGAACGGCGAGGAGATCCGCGAGGTCGCCAAGTGGTTCGCGGCGATGAAGGAGGCCGGGGAGGCGCCCGCGGGTGCCACCGCGACGGCCATGGAGGGCGACGCGCTCGCGCTGCCCTTTCCCGACGAGTCCTTCGACGTCGTGATCATCTCCGAGGTCATGGAGCACATCCCGGACGACAAGGGCGTCCTCGCCGAGATGGTCCGGGTGCTCAAGCCGGGCGGGCGTATCGCCATCACCGTGCCGCGCTACGGCCCGGAGAAGGTCTGCTGGGCGCTGTCCGACGCCTACCACGAGGTCGAGGGCGGCCACATCCGCATCTACAAGGCGGACGAACTGCTCGCGAAGATCCGCGAGGCCGGCCTGCGGCCCTACGGCTCCCACCACGCGCACGCGCTGCACTCGCCGTACTGGTGGCTGAAGTGCGCGTTCGGCGTCGACAACGACAAGGCGCTGCCCGTGCGGGCGTACCACAAGCTGCTCGTCTGGGACATCATGAAGAAGCCGCTGGCCACCCGGGTCGTCGAGCAGACGCTGAACCCCCTGATCGGCAAGAGCTTCGTGGCGTACGCGACCAAGCCGCACCTGCCGAAGCTCGCTGGGACGTCCGCGAAGGCCGCTTCCGAGGCGGACGCCACGTGACCACTCCCCGGCGGACCGAACACCTCGTCCTGCCCGGGGTCCTCACCGCCGAGGAGGCCGCCGCCACGGTGCGCGGGATCCTCGCGGTGCAGCGCCCCGACGGAGCCATCCCGTGGTTCCGCGGCCACCACCTCGACCCGTGGGACCACACCGAGGCCGCCATGGCGCTCGACGCGGCCGGCGAGCACGAGGCCGCCGAGCGGGCCTACGAGTGGCTGGCACGGCATCAGAACGAGGACGGGTCCTGGTACGCGGCCTACGCGGACGGGGACTTCGAGGACGTCACCGACCGCGGCCGCGAGACCAACTTCGTCGCGTACATCGCGGTGGGCGTCTGGCACCACTACCTGGCGACCGGCGACGACATCTTCCTGGACCGCATGTGGCCGACGGTCTACGCGGCCATGGAGTTCGTGCTGCGGCTCCAGCAGAGCGGCGGACAGATCGGCTGGAAGCGCGAGGACGACGGAACGGCGGTCGGCGACGCGTTGCTGACCGGGAGTTCGTCGGTCCATCACGCGCTGCGCTGCGCCCTTGCCATCGCCGAGCAGCGCGAGGAGGCGCAGCCCGACTGGGAACTGGCGGTCGGCGCGCTGCGGCACGCGATCCGGCTGCACCCGGAGCGGTTCCTCGACAAGGGCCGCTACTCCATGGACTGGTACTACCCGGTGCTCGGCGGCGCGTTGACGGGTGCCGAGGCCAAGTCCCGTATAGAGGAGGGCTGGGACCGCTTCGTGGTGCCCGGTCTCGGGGTGCGCTGCGTGGTTCCCAACCCGTGGGTGACCGGCGGTGAGTCGGCCGAACTCGCCCTGGCGCTCTGGGCGGTGGGTGAGTCGGACCGCGCTCTGGAGATCCTCCAGTCCATCCAGCACCTGCGTGATCCGCAGTCCGGTCTGTACTGGACGGGCTATGTCTTCGAGGACCGGGCCGTCTGGCCCGAGGAGCTCACCACCTGGACGGCGGGCTCCCTGCTCCTGGCGGTCGCCGCACTGGGCGGCGACGAGGCCACCTGCGCGGTCTTCGGCGGCGAGCGACTGCCGGTCGGCCTGAACCCCGACTGCTGCACGCCCACCCGCTGAAGGTCCGGACGGTCCTGGCTTCCCGGACCGTCCGGACGCTCGGGTTCCGCGGGGTGCTCCGGGCCGCCGGCGCCGGTCAGTGCCGGTGTATTCGGTTGGCGACCGCGTGGCCGATGAACAGGTAGACGACGGCGGCGAGGCCGTAGCCGGCGACGACACGCGCCCACTCCTTGTCGAAGGTGAACAGGTCGCGCGACCAGCCGGCCAGCCAGGCCGCGGTGCTGTGGATGAACTGCACGAGGTCGTTGCCACGATTGGCGTCGAGCAGATACATCAGGATCCAGAGACCCAGGATGACGGCCATGACATCCGCGATGATCGCGATGACCGTACCCGCCTGATTCGAACCGTTGCGATATCTAGGGGACATGTCCAGCGGATTGCCCGTCGGCCCCGGATGAAACCCGAACGGGCCGCGCCGACCGGCACGGCCCGTTCGGGCCCGGGTGGGGCTGCCGGGGAGAGCGCGGGCGCGGAGGTCGGGGACAAGGCGGCGTCGGCGTCCCGGCTAGGTGGCGGCCGACGACGCCGTCGGGGCGTCCTAGGCGTTCAGCTCGGCCAGTACGCGCAGGGTGTGGGGGTCCGGGGACAGGACCAGCAGGTCGGTCACCGGGCCCTTGCGCCACAACTCCAGCCGCTCGGCGATGCGTTCACGCGGTCCGACGAGCGAGATCTCGTCCGCGAAGGCGTCGGGGACGGCCAGGACGGCCTCTTCCCGGCGCCCTTCCAGGAACAGCCGCTGGATCCTGCGGGCTTCCTCCTCGAAGCCCATCCGGGCCATCAGATCGGCGTGGAAGTTGCGGGCCGCGTGCCCCATCCCGCCGATGTAGAAGCCGAGCATCGCCTTGACCGGCAGCAGCCCTTCGGCGACGTCGTCACAGACGTGCGCGCGGGCCATCGGCGCCACGAGGAAGCCCTCGGGCAGCTCGGTGAGCGAGGCCTCGTACGCCTGGGGACGCGTCGGCGACCAGTACAGCGGCAGCCAGCCGTCCGCGATCCGCGTCGTCTGCGCGATGTTCTTCGGGCCTTCGGCGCCGAGCAGGATGGGCAGTTCGGCCCGCAGGGGGTGCGTGATCGGCTTGAGCGCCTTGCCGAGTCCCGTTCCGTCGGCGCCCCGGTAGGGGTGGGAGTGGAAGCGGCCGTCCAGCTCGATGGGCCCCTCGCGCCGCAGGACCTGGCGTACGACGTCGACGTACTCCCGGGTCGCGGTCAGCGGCGACTTCGGGAACGGCCGCCCGTACCAGCCCTCGACGACCTGGGGCCCCGACAGACCGAGCCCCAGCATCATGCGCCCGCCCGACAGATGGTCGAGGGTGAGCGCGTGCATCGCGGTGGTGGTGGGGGAGCGGGCCGCCATCTGCGCGATCGCCGTGCCGAGCCGGATGCGCGTGGTCTTCGCGGCGATCCAGGTGAGCGGGGTGAACGCGTCCGAGCCCCAGGACTCCGCCGTCCACACCGAGTCGTAGCCGAGCCGCTCCGCCTCGACGGCGAGCGGCACATGGTCCGCCGAGGGGCCGCGCCCCCAGTAGCCGAGCGCGAGACCGAGCCGCATGTCGCCTCCAGAAACAGAGTCCTGATGGTCCGTCAGATCATGGCGTGCTGCGACTGTACGACAACGGCCCCCCGCCGGAAAGGGCGAGGGGCCGTCGCGAGAGCGATGCGCGGATCAGCCGCGCTGGATCCCCGAGGTGTCCTGAAGCACACCGCGACGGCCGTCCTGCGTCTGCGCCACCAGGGTCGCACCACGCTGCTCGACGGCCAGGTACCAGGTGCCCGGCGCCAGTTCGGCGATCGGCGACGGCGAACCGTCCTCACCGAACAGCGGCCGCGCGACCGGAACGGCGAACCAGAACGGCGAGAAGTCCTGGGCCGGGGTCTGCGTCTGCGGCGTCGACGGCAGGCTCGGCTGGCCGCCGAACGGCTGCGTGGGCTGCGAGGGCTGGGCGCCGTAGGGCTGCTGGCCGGGCTGACCGGGCTGGCCGGGCTGCGAGGCGCCCGGGTAGCCGTAACCACCCTGCGGCTGGCCGCCGTAGGGCTGAGGGGCGATCGGGGTCGGGGCGCCGACGAGCGCGGCCTGGAGGGCCGGAACGAGCGGGGTCGCGACGGCCGCGCCGGCCAGGACGAGGGCCGCGATGAAGCCGAGGATGAGGCCGGCGGAGGCGCTGGCGGTGTCCGGGACGTCCACGATCGACCAGAACAGGGTCCAGGCCACCAGCACCGTGAAGGCCGCACCGACCGTGCCCAGGTCGAGTCCGAGAACCTTGCGCGGCTGCGGCAGGCAGCGGTTGACGACGATCAGGGCCGCGCCGATGACCCCGCCCATGTAGATGCCGAGGCCTTCGCCGAGGCTGTCCCAGGCGTTCGAGTCAACGCTGTACCCGGAAAAGGAGTAGAGATTGAGGAACGACGCGATGAACAGCAACACCGCTGCTCCGATCACCACGCCGTCGCCTCGAGTGAGGGAGCGGATATTCACTTCAGGTCCTTCGTCAGTCGTCTCGTCGTCGGTGAGGCATCGCTGTGCACCGTGTCGCCGACATAGTGCCGTTGTCAGGACTCGGTGTGAAGCGCGGGGGTGGCCCTTTATCGTACGGACGACCTTATCGCCCGGACGATCAGGGTGTCCGCCGGGTTGAGTCCGTAGATCACTACCCGTGCAGGAAACCAACGATTCCTTCAGAGATCCCCCGTGCCGCCTTCTCTCGCCACGCGCCACTGGTGAGCAGCGCAGCGTCCTTCGTATCGCGCATGTTGCCGCACTCGATGAACACCTTGGGAACCGTTGACAGATTGAGACCGCCGAGATCCTTACGGACCACCAGTCCGGTGCCGTCACCGACGTAGTTGGAGGGCGCGCTGCCCGTCTCGCGGACGAACAGCCCGGCGATGTGCTCGCCGAGGTCGCGGGAAGAGGCGACGATCGGACGGGTGTCGGCGGCGCCCGCGTGCACCGACGCCGGGAGGATCACGTGGAAGCCGCGGTTGCCGGCCCCCGACCCGTCGGCGTGGAGGGAGACGACCGCGTCCGCGTGCGCCGTGTTGCCGATACGGGCCCGCTCGTCGACGCAGGGGCCGAAGGACCGGTCGCCGTCCTGGGTCAACTTCACCGTGGCGCCCTGCTTTTCGAGGATGGCCCGCATCCGGTGCGCGACGTCGAGGGTGAACCGGGCCTCCGTGTAACCCGCGTTGGTCGACGTGCCGGTCGTGTCGCACTCCTTCCAGTTCGTCCCGATGTTCACCTTGCGGTTGATCTCGGACGTGTGCCGGAAGTTGTCGGGGTTGTGCCCCGGGTCGATGACGATGACCTTGCCCTTGAGGGAGCCGGAGGCGGCGGGCTTCGAGGACGAGGAGGACGAGGACGAGGAGGACGAGGGCGCCGGGGTCGACGGCGTATCCCCCCTGCCGTCGTCCGTCGTGGAGGCGGATGCCCGCGAGGAGGGGGAGACGGAGCCGGGCGCGGAGGACGACGAAGCGGGAACGGCCCGGTCGGAACCGCCCCCCGAATCGTCTCCCACGGCCTGCCACACCACGTACCCGGCCAGTGCGCCGGGTACGAGCGCGGCGAGCGCGACGGTGAGCGGACCGCGCCGGGAGCGGCGCGGCTGGGGCGGATCGAAGTCAGGGCCTACGTACGACACGTCAGCCACCATACCGGCTGTCCATGGTGTGCATCGGGAATCAGCGGAAGCCGAAATACCAGGTCAGAGGCGCCGAATCGCATCACCGCACACAGTTTGTGAGGCACGCGTGATACGGCGCACTGCCGGTGCGGAAACACCGGCAGGCGCCTAGACCCGACCCGTCTGAACCAAGGAGGCAGGCCAATCGTGTGGACCGGTGACCACGGCGACGTGACGTTCCCCGAACCGTTCTGGTGCCTGGGAGAGCACGGGCAGGAGAGCCACCGCCCGCGCTTCGTTCCTTGAGGCCGGGGCTTTCGCGTGTCCTGGTACAGCCAGCCGACCAACGCGGCGTAGGCGGCGCCGACCCGGAGCAGGCCGCGCCTGGTCTCGCCCTTCGCCGACCGGACCAGCTTGTCGATCAGCTGGTACTGGGCAGAGACGGTGCCGATCAGGTCGTGCGGGCCGAGGAACATGTCCGCCCGGTAGTGGCCCTCCAGCTGCTGCTGAAAGTAGGTGATCAGGGCGGGGTCGACGTGCTGCGGCGCGATCGGGCCGACGATGAGCGCGGCAGCGGTGACGGACACGAACGCGCGGCGCTTCACATCGGCCTCTTCGTGATGCTCGGGGCGGATCCAACCGGGCGGCGTGGTGAATCCCAGATCTTCGGGCCAGCGGCCGAGCGCGTCATGCAGGACGATCGCGGTCTCCTCGGCCGGCCAGCCGGGACGCTCCCCTTCCCAGCGTCGCCAGGTACGCGCCGAGACGGTGAACTGGTTGTCATCGAGAAGCCGTTGCCCGTGCTCCGTCACCTCGACGGCGGCCTGCCCGATGGTCCGCCAGCCGGCACGGAGCCGTGCGGCTCTCAGCGCGTCGTTGTGGCCCATGCGTCCAGTCTGAGGTGTCATCGCGCCCTGCCCCGGCCGTGGCCGCTACGTGGCCGCGCGTGGCCACGCTGCGACCTATCCGCGTCTCACCGTGCACATTCATCATCGCGGTGTGGCTATGGGACGTACACAGAACGCGGCAGAGGACACCGAGGCAGAGCAGGGCTCACGCCCGGTGGACATCGAGACGATGCGCGCCTGCACGCGCCGACTGCTCGCTGAGGACGCCCCAGTTCCCGACCCGGACGAACTCGACACGCTAACGCTTCAGTTGCGCGGGCACATCATGCTCCTCATCCCCGGAGTCGAGGAGGCCGCGGCTCGTCTGCCGAAGAACGACATCCCCCGCTATTGCGCGCTCGCCTGCATCGGCGAAGCCCGCGGCAAGCTGAATGCCCGCCCGCGTCCTGGCCACGCAACCGAACTGGCTCACGCCCGCCGTCTGGCCCGCGTTGTCAACGCCCTCGTCGACCATTACGAGAGTCTCGGCTGAGCAGGCTCCCGCCCGTCCTCGCATCGCGTTGCGCCTGGGCAAGGGAGGGAACAAGCGGCCCCGGTCAGTGGGTGCATCCCGGCCGGGGTCCACTCGTACACTCCGCGCATGGATGGGTGGAAGTTCTGGTGGGGGATCGCTGCGTTCTTTCTCGGCGGCCTGTCGACGCAGTTGAACGGGTGGTTGACGTATCGGCGGCAGCGTGCAGACAAGAAGGCGGACGACGCGGCTGCAACGCAGGCCCGCAGTGACGAGTTCGAGTTGCAGCACCTCGTCGAGTTCAATCAGCTGCTACGCAATGCTGCCGAAGCACTGCATGCCTGGGAACAGGCAGACCGCCAGTTTCGGCATCTGAGGGATACCAACAGCCTGGACGACGACGCCGCAGAACGTCGGATGCAGGCGCACGATGCCTCAGAAGCCGCCATCGGCGCGGCTGAATCCCAGGTCGGCTACATCCTCGTAGATGAGATCAGAACCGCAGCTCACCGAGCCGTAGACGACTTCTACGCCCTCAACGCAATGATTTTCGAGGGCGTCGGTGATCATGGAATGATTCGCTTGCACGACCAGACGGCCGAGGTTCACAGTGCCATTGGGGCGCGAGTGCGGGGCATTTACGCTGGCCGGAACGCCATTTAGTGATCGGGCGTGATTATGCTGGCCCCTTTGTTTCTGAGACAGGGGGCCTTGCTTCCGGCTCCTGCTAAGGCGCTGGCGGCAGGTCCTCCGGACGAGCCTGGACGCCGAACTTAGGCATGCCTCTTCTCCCAGCGGGCACGGTTGACATCCCGCCTGGTGAGGAAGCCGCGCATCGCGGGTGAGAGGGGGCCGCGGACGAGGAAGTCGTCGCCATAGGTGGCTTCGAGGTCAGCCCACGCGATGGGCATGAGGCGTCGGCCGCGTTCGAAGGGATGGATCCAGATCCAATCCAGCACGCGATGCCCCTCCGCGAACGACAGCCCAGCAGCGCCGGCCGCGATCGGGAACGTCGCCGAGACCTCCTGTGCATCGAACAGGACCACTTCGGCTCCGTTCAACTGCCCGTAGAAGTCGATGAACGCAGCCTCGAAAGGTGGGAAGTCGAATCGCATCTCCCGCCGGAAGCACTTACCGAACGCCTCAACGATCCTCCGCAGGCGCATCTCTTCCCTTGCTGGGATGAGCGCATGACCATACTCGGGCTTGTCCGCGTACAGCAGCGGATACATCTTGATGGCGGTTCTCTCGCTGGCCCCGTCAGCGCCGGGCCAAAAGCCTGCCAACTCCTCACGACGCTCAGCTATAACGGCCTTACGGGTCTCGGGCGGCAACTCACTCAGGGACATGCCACCGTCCTTGCCGGTCACAGCCAGAGCAGCAGCGAAAAGCGGCGACTCCAACCGGGAGCTCAGATCCCCGTTCCGGTTCGCCGCAGGACGCGCAGGGAGCCGGTCACCGTGATCTCGGTGAACGCGCCCGATTCCAGGGCCCGGAGGTAGACGCGGTAGGGGGCCTGGCCGGTGAACTCGTCGGCGGGGTCCGGGAACACGTCGTGGATGACGAGGAGGCCGCCCTCGGCGACATGCGGCGCCCAGCCCTCGTAGTCGCCGCTCGCGTGCTCGTCGGTGTGGCCGCCGTCGATGAAGACCAGGCCGAGGGGCGTGCCCCAGAAGGCGGCGATCTGCGGCGAGCGGCCGACCAGCGCGACCACGTGGTCCTCCAGGCCCGCCCGGTGAAGGGTGCGGCGGAAGGTGGGGAGTGTGTCCATCAGGCCGATCTCCGGGTCGACCGTGGACGGGTCGTGGTACTCCCAGCCCGGCTGCTGCTCCTCGCTGCCCCGGTGGTGGTCGACCGTGATCGCGGTCACCCCGGCCTCGCGGGCCGCGTCGGCGAGCAGGATCGTGGAACGTCCGCAGTAGGTGCCGACCTCCAGGAGCGGCAGCCCGAGCCGTCCGGCCTCGACGGCGGCCTCGTACAGCGCGAGTCCCTCACCCCGCGGCATGAACCCCTTCGCGGCCTCGAAGGCGGCGAGGATCTCGGGCTTGGGTGCCGCGGGCATGGGTTCCTCCATCGGTGCGAACAACAGGGGTGCGTGGAGCACTGCCCGGGTGTACGGATCCCCGGCCGCCCCATCGTGCACCACACCCCCGCCGCACGGGCGGCGGGGGTGGCGATGATCACTCGTGGGGAAGGTCCCCGGGTCAGGCCGTGACCTCGGCGTTCTCGCCCGGCAGCGACAGGTCGAGGGCGACCGGACGGTCGTCGCCGGTGTGCGTCGCCGACGAGGCGAGCGGGCCGTGGCCGGCGGCACGGGCGGCGAGCACGTAGGCGCCCTCGGCCGGTACGGCGAGCGCGTAGCTGCCGTCCTCGGCGGAGAAGGTGGCGCCCGCCTGGCGGCCGCGCCGGTCGATCAGGGTGACCTTGGCACGGGCGACCGGGCCGCCCTCGGCGTCCAGGACCTGGCCGCGGAAACCGCCGAGCACCTCGTGCGCCCGCTCCAGCGCCGCGTCCTCCTCGCTGCTGGCCACCAGCGAGGGCTTGGTGGCCGGTCGGCGGCCGGGCAGGAACAGTGCCATGAGCACGCCGACCGCGACCGCGCCCGTGGCGATCAGGAAGGACACGCGGAAGCCGTGCATGGTCGGGACGGCGGCCCCGCCGACGTGGTGCGCCGTGTTGGCGAGCACCATGCCGATGACGGCGCTCGACACCGACGTACCGATGGAGCGCATCAGGGTGTTCAGACCGTTGGCCGCGCCCGTCTCCGAGGCAGGGACGGAACCGATGATCAGGGCGGGCAGCGAGGAGTAGGCGAGGCCGATGCCCGCGCCCAGGATCACCGCGATGACCAGCGACTGCCAGGCGGCGCTCATCAGGCCGAGACCGGCGCCGTAGCCGATCCCGATGATCACCATGCCGATGATCAGCGTGACCTTCGGGCCGTACTTCGCCGACAGCCGGGCGTACACGGGGGCGGTGAGCATCATCGTCAGGCCGAGCGGTGCCACGATCAGGCCCGCGTTCACCATCGACTGGCCGAGGCCGTACCCGGTGGACGTCGGGAGCTGGAGGAGCTGCGGCAGGACCAGCGAGACGACGTAGAAGGAGACACCGACCATGATCGAGGCGAGGTTGGTGAAGAGGACCGCGGGGCGGGCCGTGGTGCGCAGGTCGACCAGGGGGGCTTTCAGCCGCAGCTCCATCACGCCCCACAGCAGCAGTACGGCGACGGACGCGCCGAACAGGCCGAGCGTGGTGGGCGCGGTCCAGCCCCAGTCGCTGCCCTTGGTGATCGGCAGCAGGAAGAGCACGAGCCCGGCGGACAGGCCGATAGCGCCCAGCACGTCGAAGGTGCCCTCGGCGCGCATCGGGGACTCCGGCACGAAGACGAGGGTGAGGATGATCGAGAGGACGCCGAGGCCGGCGGCGCCGTAGAAGAGGGCGTGCCAGTCCGCGTGCTGCGCGACGAGGGCCGCGGCGGGCAGCGCGAGTCCGCCGCCGACGCCGATCGAGGAACTCATCAGGGCCATCGAGGAGCCGAGCTTCTCGCGGGGGAGCAGGTCGCGCATCAGGCCGATGCCCAGCGGGATCGCACCCATCGCGAAGCCCTGGAGCGAACGGCCCACGATCATCGGCAGCAGTGCGCTGGTCAGCGCGCTGACGAGGGCGCCGACCACCATGATCGACAGGCTGGTCAGCAGCATGCGCCGCTTGCCGAAGAGGTCGCCGAGGCGGCCCATGATCGGGGTGGCGACCGCGCCCGCGAGCAGGGTCGAGGTCAGGACCCAGGTGGCGTTGCTGGGCGCGGTGTCCAGGAGCGTCGGCAGATCCTTGATGACCGGGACGAGCAGGGTCTGCATCACCGCGACAACGATGCCCGCGAAGGCGAGCACCGGCACGGTCGCGCCGCCCGGCCTGCGCGCGGTCCTGCCGGTCGTCGTGTGCGTCATTGCGGGGGGCCTCCAGGCCGTGAGTAAAGGGGGCTCTCGGGAGAGCGAGGGGAGGGGCGGTCCCTGTGGATGCGGGGAGGGCGGTCTGTCTGGTGATCCCTGGGGGCAGGGGGACGCCGGTCGGGTGGTCCACGCGGGTACGTGCAGAGGGAACCGGTCCGCCCGGGCAACTATTCCGATGCTTCGGCGTACTAACGAATTCTTGACCGAGCCATGGGTATCTGACCTATCGTCAGAATGGAACGTGTTCTAGTCTGGCGCGGATCCACGCACCTTGGGCCTTTGGGGAGGCATGCATGGGCATCGCGGTCACGCCGGAGCAACGGGAGCTCGCCGAGGCCGCGCGCGGCTGGATCGCCCGCGCCGTGCCGCCCGAGGAGGTCCGCAAGCTCCTGGACGCGCCGGGTGGCGGCAGGCCTCCGTTCTGGGACGCGCTCGCCGCGCAGGGGCTGCTCGCCGTGCACCTTCCCGAGGCCTGCGGCGGTGGCGGCGGCGACCTCGTCGATCTCGCCGTCGTCGTGGAGGAGGCCGCGCGGGCGGCACTGCCGGGACCGTTCGCCGCGAACGTCCTGGCGGCCGCGGTGCTGGCGGCGGAGCTTCTGGGCGAAGCGGGCGAGGCAGGTGAAGCGGATGATTCTGCGCGCGGGCCCGGGTTCGACCCTCCGGTGGGGGCGCCGGGGCACGAGGGCCTCGTACGGGAGGGGCCGGCTGATCTCGTACGGGATCCGGGTCGTGCTGATTTCTTAAGGGATCCGGGTCGTGCTGATCTCTTACGGGCGCTGGGGTGCGGGGAGCGCATCGGCGCCGTCGCGTTCGGCGCGGGCTCCCTGACGGCCCGGGCGGTGGACGGCGGATACGTGCTGGACGGGGCAGCGCCGCCCGTGCTGTCCGGTGCCGACGCGGACGTGCTCGTACTGGCGGCGTCGAGTGCCGTGTCCGGACACCCGCTCGGTGCGGGTGCCGTGTCCGATCGCACCCCCGACACGGGCGGCGTGTCCGAGCGCACCCTCTGGCTGGTGGTGGACGCCGTCGATCTGGAGGTCCGGCCGCACGACAGTGCCGATCCGACCCGGGGGACAGCCGAGGTCCGGGCCCGGGGGGTGCGGGTCCCCGCCGGCCGTGTCCTCGCGGTCGGCCCCTCACTGGTCCGGGACCTGGCCGCCGTCGTCCTCGCCGCGGACGCCTGTGGCACCGCGGCCTGGTCGCTGGACACGGCCGCCGGGCACGCCAGGGTCCGCGAGCAGTTCGGCCGCCCCATCGGACACTTCCAGGGCGTCAAGCACCTGTGCGCCGACATGCTGCTGCGGCTGGAACAGGCGAGGGCGCTCACCTGGGACGCGGCACGCGCCGGACAGGAGCCGCACGGCGTAAGGGAGTTGGCGGCCGCACTCGCGGCCGGCACCGCCCTCGACGCCGCCTGCTCCTGCGCCAAGGACTGCGTCCAGATCCTCGGCGGCATCGGGTTCACCTGGGAGCACGACGCCCATCTGTATCTGCGCCGGGCCCTGGTGGCACGGCAGTTGCTCGGGGCCGGGAGCGGACATCTGCGGCGGGCGGTACGGCTCGCGCGCGACGGCGTACGGCGGGAACTGCGCCTCGAACTGCCGCCGGAGGCGTCCGCGTACCGGGCCGGGACCCGGGAGGTGATCGACCGGGTGCGCGGGCTCGCTCCGGCGGACGCCCGCCGGTCCCTGGCGCCCACCGGGTACGCCGCCCCGCATCTGCCGCCGCCGTACGGCCTCGGCGCGGGGCCTGTACAACAGCTCGCCGTACAGCAGGAGTTGAACGAAGCCGGAGTGCGGATCAGTGATCTGGGGATCGCGACCTGGGTCGTGCCGTCCCTCATCGCGCACGGGACCCACCGGCAGCAGGAGCGCTATCTGCTGCCCACCCTGCGCGGCGACCTCCTGTGGTGCCAGCTCTTCTCGGAGCCCGGCGCCGGATCCGACCTCGCCTCGCTGCGCACCCGCGCCGAGCGCACCGCCGACGGGCGGTGGCGGATCAACGGACAGAAGGTGTGGACGAGCGCGGCGCAGTGGGCCGACCACGGGATCCTCCTCGCCCGGACGAACCCGGCCGCGCCCAAGCACAAGGGGCTCACCTACTTCGTCGTCGACATGAAGAACACGGACGGCATCGACATCCGCCCCCTGAAGGAGATCACCGGGGACTCCCTCTTCAACGAGGTCTGGTTCGACGACGTGCTGCTGCCCGCGGACGCCGTCGTCGGTGAGGTCGACGACGGCTGGCGGGTCGCGCGCAACACGCTCGGCAACGAACGCGTCCACATGGCCGACCAGTTGACCTTCGACACCGGCCTGGAGGCGCTGATACCGGCCGACGCCGACGGCCCCCGGCTGGGAGCACTGCTGGCCGAGGCGCACGCCCTGGCCTGCATCACCCTGCGTACCACCCTCCGCCAGGTCTCCGGCGTCGAACCGGGCGCGGGCGCCTCCGTCCGCAAACTCGTGCAGACGGCACATCAGCAGAAGGTCGCCGAGCTCGCACTCGAACTCCTCGGCCCCGAAGGCGCGTTGTGCGAGGGCCCCGGCGAGCGGGCCGTGCACGGCTTCCTGCTCTCCCGGTGCCTGACCATCGCGGGCGGCACCACCCAGGTCCAGCTCAACCTCGTCGCCGAGCGCATACTCGGCCTGCCGCGAGACTAGGAGTGCCATGACGGCCAGGAAGACGTACGTCGTCGGTGTCGGTATGACGAAGTTCGAGAAACCCGAGACCCGGGACTGGCAGTACTGGGACATGGTCCGGGAGGCCGGCTCGGGCGCCCTGGCCGACGCGGGGATCTCGTACACGGACGTGGAACAGGTCCCCGTCGGCTACTGCTTCCAGGCGTCCACCGCCGGCCAGCGCGCCGCCTACGAACTCGGCCTGACCGGCGTGCCCGTCTACAACGTCAACAACAACTGCGCCACCGGAGCGAGCGCGTTGATGCTGGCCCGGCAGTTCGTCGAGGGCGGCATCAGCGACTGCGTCCTCGCGCTGGGCTTCGAGAAGATGAAGCGGGGCTCGCTCGGATCGGGCGCCGACGGCGGGGACTTCGCCACATCACCCGTCGCCCGCCACTACGGAGTCATGGCCGCCCGGCACGGCTTCGAGATGTCCCCGCCCACCGCGCAGATCTTCGGCGACGCGGCCCGCGAGCACATGGAGCGGTACGGTACGACCGAGGCCCAGCTCGCCGCCGTCGGCGCCAAGAACCACCGCCACTCCGCGAACAACCCGTACGCCCAGTTCCAGGACGTGTACTCCGTCGAGGAGATCCTCGCCGCGAAGGCCGTGCACCGGCCGCTGACCCGGCTCCAGTGCTCACCCACCTCCGACGGGGCCGCCGCTGCCGTCGTCGTGTCCGAACGGTTCGCCGAGCGGCACGCGTTGGAGGACAGGGCGGTCGAGATCGTCGCGCAGGCGATGACCACCGACACCGAGGAGTCCTTCGCCTCCGGCTCCTGCGTCGACGTCGTTGGGCAGCCGATGTCGCGGGAGGCCGCGCGCCAGGTCTACGAGCGCTCCGGACTCGGCATCGAGGACGTGGACGTCGTGGAGCTCCACGACTGCTTCTCCGTCAACGAACTGCTGACCTACGAGGCGCTCGGCATGTGCGCGGAGGGCGAGTCGGGCGCACTCGTCGAGTCGGGGGCGACGACGTACGGCGGTCGCTGGGTGGTGAATCCCTCCGGCGGGCTGATCTCCAAGGGCCACCCCCTGGGGGCCACCGGGATCGCGCAAGTGGCCGAGCTCGTATGGCAGTTGAGGGGACAGGCCGAGGCGCGCCAGGTCCGGGGGGCGCGGGTCGGACTCGCGCACAACATCGGGCTGGGCGGCGCGGCGGTGGTCACGCTGCTGCGCGCGGGAGCCTGACCGGTCCTAGGTCCCATGCCGTACGCCGGCCTGCGCCGAAATCCTGATGCAAGGGGTGTAAGCGGGTTGAGAGCATGACAGCCATGCTCCGAGCCGCTGAAGACATCCGGACATCCGCCCCTGCCGCCCCGCCCACCTGGGTGGTGATCGCGCTCGCGTGTGCCGGGCAGTTCCTGGTCGTCCTGGACGTGTCCGTCGTCAACGTGGCCCTGCCCTCCATGCGGGCCGACCTGGGGCTGAGCGCCCCCGGACTCCAGTGGGTGGTGAACGCCTACTCCATCGCCTTCGCCGGATTCATGCTCCTCGGCGGGCGGGCGGGTGATCTGTACGGGCGCAAGCGGATGTTCCTGGTGGGCCTCGCGCTCTTCACGCTCGCCTCGGTCGCCGGCGGCCTCGCCCAGGAGGGCACCCAGCTGCTGCTCGCCCGCGCCGCGCAGGGCCTGGGGGCTGCGGTGCTCGCGCCCTCGACACTCACGATCCTGACGTCGGCCGTCCCCGAGGGCGCCGCACGCGCGCGGGCCATCGCGACCTGGACCGCCGTGGGCGCCGGCGGCGGCGCGGCGGGCGGACTCGTCGGCGGACTGCTGGTCGACGGGCTGTCGTGGCGCTGGGTGCTCCTCATCAACGTGCCCGTCGGCGCGATCGTGCTGGCCGGCGCGGCGCGATGGCTGGTGGAGAGCCGGGCCGGGGACGGGCGACGGCTCGACCTGCCGGGCGCGCTCCTGGTGACGGCGGGACTCGCGACCCTGGCGTACGGGATCGTCCAGACGGAGGCCGACGGCTGGACCGCGGCGGCGACGCTCGTACCGCTGTGCGCGGGAGCGGCTCTCATCGGGCTCTTCCTGGTCGTCGAGGCGCGGACGAGGGCGCCCCTGATGCCGCTGAAGCTGCTGCGGCTGCGGTCGGTGTCGTCGGCGAACGCGGCTGTGTTCGTCTCCGGCTCGGCGATGTTCTGCATGTGGTTCTTCATGACGCTGTACGCCCAGAACGTGCTCGGCTACTCGCCGCTCGGCGCGGGCCTCGCCCTCGTGCCGAGCTCGCTCGCCGTCGTCATCGGCTCGAAGTCGGCGCCCCGCCTCATGCCGGTCGTCGGCGCGCGCAACGTGGCGGTCCTCGGCACCCTTCTCGCCGCGGCAGGGTTCGGCTGGCAGTCGACCATGACGGCGGACGGCCCGTACCTCACGGCCATCATGTTCCCCGGCATCCTGATGATGGCGGGCGCCGGCCTGGCCGCGACGCCGCTGGCCGCGCTCGCGACCTCGGGCGCGGCGCCGGAGGACGCGGGAGTGGTCTCGGGCCTCGTCAACACCTCCCGGGTGATGGGCGGTTCACTGGGGCTCGCGGTCATGTCCACGATCGCTGCGTCCCGTACCGGGGGAAGCGTCGCCGGGGAGGCACTGACCGCCGGGTACGCGCTGGCGTTCCGCGTCAGCGGCGTGATGCTGCTGGCCGGGGCGGTCCTGATGCTGCTTTGGCTGCCGCGGAGTGCCGCGCGGCGGTGAGGCAACGAAATCCGATGCTCGCGGACTCCTTCAAATATCTAGGAGGTGCTCATGGGGGATCGGAAACAGGCTCGGGACGAGGAGTTCCAGAGCTTCGTCGTCGGCCGCTGGCCGCGGCTGATGCGTACGGCATTTCTCCTGACGGGGGAGCAGCACGCCGCGGAGGACCTGGTCCAGACGACGCTGGAGCAGGTGTACGTGGCATGGCGCAGGGTCGGTGCGGCCGACGAACCGGATGCGTATGTGCGGCGCGTGATGATCAACGCGCACGCTCGCAAACACCGCAGAAAACTCAAGGAGTTCCTTGCGCCGAAGGACGACTCGGGGCTGAACCGCGAGGTCCCCGACAGCGGTGACCCGATCGCCCGCGCCGACGACCGCGGCGCCCTGATCACCGCGCTCGCCCAACTGCCTCCGCGCCAGCGCCAGGCGGTGGTCCTGCGCTACTGGGAGGACCTGAGCGAGAGCCGGACGGCCGAGGCGATGGGCTGCTCGGTGGGCGCGGTGAAGAGCAACGCGGCCAAGGGGATCGCGAAACTCCGTGTCATACCGGGCCTTGCGGACACGGTGACGCACGGAGGGCGGAAATGATGAGTGCGAACCGGGAGATGAATCACGACATGGCGACGGACGCGGACATCGCCCTCCTGCTGGCCGAGGCGGCGGACGAGGTCGAGATCGGTATAGCTCCGTACCAGGCGGTGCTGCGCGGCGGCCGACGCCGCAAGGCCCGCCGCTGGGCGTTGGTGGCAGCGGCGGCCCTGGTCGTCGCCGGTTCCACGGGGACGCTGGCGTTGGCGGGGGGAACGGACGACCACGGTGGGCGGGTCGAGCCGGCCGTGACCGCGCCGTCGACGCCCGAGCAGCGGCACGTGTACGAGCCGCAGAGGACCACGCTGGCCACGGCGTGGGACCACGGCAAGGAGTGGAACCTCGACGTCAGCATCTGGGGGGCGCCGGAGAACGAGGCGGAGGCGCAGTACCAGCGGGCCGGAATGAGCGACTACGCCCTCACGCCGACGGGCACCCAGGTCGCCTCGGACCTCATCGGCAAGGGCTGGGTGTTCGTCCGGCTCGCGGTGGGGGACGACAGTCCGGCAACGGTGCTCGACGGGCCGGTCGAGAAGGGCGACTCGTTCTCGGGCACGGACATCGAGGCCGCGGCGGTGCCGCTGCGGACCGGCCGGGCCGGTACGGCGGGGGCCTATCGGCTGCTGGTGATCGGCAAGGTCGCAACGACCGCCCGGGAGGTCACCTGCCGGTGGGACGACGGCACGTCGACCCGGGTTCCGATGGCGCCCGAGGGCGCCGGTTTCACCATGGAGTTCAAGCCGATGATCCGCCGGGTCGCGGGTTCCTCGGCGAACTGGTTCGTGTGCCTCGCCCCGGTGGGTACGAACTACAAGTCGGCGGCGGTGACGAGGTGAGGTGAGCGGAGGGGCGCGCCCCGCCCGTACCACCCGGGCGGGACGTGCGCCGGCGGGCGCCGGCCGAGGGATCGCGGGCCGGTGCCCGCTACAGCCACCCCTGTTGGCGGGCCTCCCGCATCGCCTCCATGCGGTTGCGGGTGCCCGTCTTGCCGATGGCGGAGGACAGGTAGTTGCGGACGGTGGACTCGGAGAGGTGCAGCTTGCCGGCGATGTCGGCGACAGTGGCACCGTCCACCGAGGCCTTCAGCACGTCGCACTCGCGGGCCGTGAGCGGATTGGGCCCGGCGCTCAGTGCGGCGGCGGCGAGCGCCGGATCGATGACGGTCTCCCCGGTCAGCACCCGGCGGATCGCCTCGGCCAGTTCCTCCACGGGCCCGTCCTTGACCAGGAACCCGGCGGCACCCGCCTCCATGGCCCGCCGCAGATAGCCGGGGCGGCCGAACGTGGTGAGGATCAGCACCCGGCAGTCGGGAGCCTGCTCACGCAGTTCGGCGGCGGCGTCCAGCCCGCTCATCCCCGGCAACTCGATGTCCAGCAGGGCCACATCGGGCCGGCTGGTCAGCACCGTGTCCACGATCTCGTCCCCCGCGGACACCTGCGCGACCACCTCGATGTCCGGCTCCATCCCGAGCAGCAGGGCGAGCGCCCCGCGCATCATCTGCTGGTCCTCGGCGAGCAGGACACGGACGGACTTGGCGGGCCGGTGGTCCCGGGGCATCTCGTTCACGCCGCCAAGCGTAAGGCGAGAGGGGTGCCCGGCCGCCCGTTCCGCACGCTCCGGCGGCCTTCCGAAAAATCGCCCTGGTTCCTGTCCGCGCGTCTTGACGGCCCCCGGTCGCGGGCAAATAATCGCCTCGGAATTCAGCGCTCCCCTTTGTCATTCCCGAGCCGGGCCGCTTTCCGTAAACGTTCGGAATTTCGACCGGGAATTGGTTCGGTATCTCGATCGAACAATGTCCGGTATATCGAACCGGGCACCCGCACTGTCCAACAAGGAACGGAAGAGGTGCACCGTGATGTCATCCTTCGTGCGCTTACAACACCTCAGAAACACGGTCCTGGCCGTGCTGTCGGTGATGGCGGCCGTCGTCGCGTTCGCCGTCGGCGCGCCGCAGGCCACCGCCGCGGGGTCGCTCCCCTGCGACATCTACGCCACCGCGGGCACCCCCTGCGTCGCCGCGCACAGCCTCGTCAGGGCGCTCTACTCGTCGTACAACGGCTCGCTCTACCAGGTGCAGCGCGCCTCCGACGGCGCCACCGCGAACATCGGTCTCCTGGCGGCCGGAGGATACGCGAACGCGGCGGCGCAGGACTCCTTCTGCAACGGCACCACCTGCATCATCACGAAGATCTACGACCAGTCCTCGCGCCACAACGACCTCACGATCGAGGGCGCGGGCGGGGCGGGCGCGGCCGACGTCGGGGCGCCCGCGGACGCGCTGCCGGTGACCGCCGGCGGCCACCAGGTCTACGGTCTGGAGATCTCGGCCGGCATGGGCTACCGGGACAACTCCACCTCGGGAGTCGCCACGAACGGTGCCGCCGAGGGGATGTACATGGTGACCTCCGGCACCCACGTCAACGGCAGCTGCTGTTTCGACTACGGCAACGCCGAGACCAACAACCTGGACACCGGCAACGGCCACATGGACGCGATCAACTTCGGCACCGAGTGCTGGTTCTCGCCCTGCTACGGCCAGGGCCCGTGGGTGCAGGCCGACCTGGAGAACGGGCTCTTCCAGTCGGACGCCGGATACAGCAAGAACACGTCGAACACCGGAACCGGTGCGATGCCCTTCGTGACCGCTTTGCTGAAAAACAACGGTCAGGACCATTTCGCGCTGAAATACGGCAACGCCCAATCGGGCAGTCTCACGACCACCTATTCCGGGGGTGAACCCACCGCCGGCGGCTACTCGCCCATGCACCAGGAGGGCGCGATCGTCCTGGGCACCGGCGGCGACAACAGCAACGGCTCCATCGGGTCCTTCTTCGAGGGTGTCATGACCTCGGGCATCCCGACGGACGCCGCGGACAGCCTGGTGCAGTCGAACATCGTCTCCGTCGGCTACGGCGGACCGACCGGCGTCACCGGCTCGCTGACGGCCGGGTCCGAGATCTCGCTGCGCGCGACCACCTCGTGCTGCACCACCGACTACATCCGCCACCAGGCCAACGCGGCGGTCGTCTCGGCGATCACGTCGAGCAGTCCGGCACTCGACAAGAGCGACGCCACCTGGATCGTCCGCCGGGGTCTGGCCGACAGCTCCTGCTACTCCTTCGAGTCGCGGAACTACCCGGGCGACTTCCTGCGGCACTACAACTACCAGCTCCTCCGGCAGCCCATGACCGGCACCACGCAGTTCAGACAGGACGCCACGTTCTGCGCCCAGGCCGGCAAGAGCGGTACGGGGACCTCGTTCGCGTCGTACAACTACCCGACGAGATACCTCCGGCACTACAACTACAACGTCTACATAGCGAGCAACGGCGGCTCGAACGCCTTCGACAGCGCCACCTCGTGGACGGACGACGTGAGCTGGGCCGTCACGGCCCCCTGGGCTCCGTAGCCGCCCGGCCGAAACGCGGCGGCGGGCCGGCCCGTGAGGGCCCGGCCCGCCGCCCCCTTCGAGGGGGTGCCGCTCACACCGGCGCCTCCGTCAGATCCACCGCCTCCACGGGGAGTTCGGCCCGCACCTCGAAGCCGCCGCGCGCAGTCCGTCCCGCCCGCAGGGAGCCGCCGGCCGTCGCGAGGCGTTCGGTGAGGCCCTTGAGGCCGGTGCCGCCGAGGCCCGGATCGGGATCCGCCGGGGAGGCGTCGGTGCCGTTGTCCGAGACGGTCAGACGGACGAGGTCCGCGGTTCCGTCCACGGTGATCTCGCAGCGCGTCGCGTCGCTGTGGCGTACGACGTTGGTGACGGCCTCACGCAGCACCCAGCCGAGCAGGGCCTCGGTCTGCGGGACCAGGGGCGGCCCCGACTGCCGGACGACCGGCTCCACCCGCGCGGCGGACAGCGCCGAGCGGGCGCCGTCCAGCTCCGTGGCGAGGCTGCCCTGGCGATAGCCGGTGACCGCCTCGCGGATCTCCGTCAGCGCCTGCCGGCCGACCGACTCGATGTCCGTGACCTGCACGAGTGCCGCGTCCAGATCGCGGGGAGCGAGGCGACGGGCCGCCTCCGACTTCACCACGATCACGGAGAGCGTGTGCCCGAGCAGGTCGTGCAGGTCGCGGGAGAAGCGCATCCGCTCCTTCTCCACCGCCCGGCGCGCCAACTCCTCGCGGGCCGAACGCAGTTCGCGTACCGCCTCGGACAGGGAGAGGATCGCGGCCGTCACCATCGTGGACAGGAACGTGCCGTAGGCGACGTTCACAGCGTCCCAGCCCGCCCGGACGACGGAGACCGCCGCGGCGACCGCCGTCAGACCGAGGCCGATCCTCCCGAGCCAGGGGCCGCGCACCACCGCCCCGGTGGCCAGCCCGAGCAGTGGGAAGAAGAACAGCCAGCTTCCGCCGTACCCGAGGGCCAACGCGAAGGTGATCACCCCCATCAGGACGAGCGCGACCCGGGTGGAGCGGGCCTCCCGCTTCGACTTCACGAACGCGCGGAACGTGACGTAGATGTACAGCGAGTTGAAGACGAACAGGCCCAGTGCGCCGACCCAGGGCTGCGGTGTCCTGCCCTGGAAGAGGTTGGAGAAGGCACCCATCCCCAGCAGCAGCCATGGCAGCAGTGCGAAGCCGGTCGGCGGCGGGCCTGGGTACTCGGGCGTCTCGCCGTCGCTCCCGCGCGCGGTCCGCCGCTCGGCCTTGAACCGTTCCATGTCGGCCTTCCAGCGGCTCCGGTCGGCCCGCAACGCGCGGACCTGGCAGCCGACGCCTCTCATCCAGGACATGTTCCGATCCCCGTTCAGACGGTTCGTGCGGATCGACGGTACGAGACCACAGCGTACGAACCGAACGCCAGCAGCCAGGCGATCAGCACCGCCACCGCCGTGAGGTCCGGCGCCCGGCCCTCGGTGACCGACACGCCGAGCTGCGCGAAGCGGTTCGTGGGCGTGTACGCCGAGACCGAGCGCAGCCAGCCGGGGAAGAGGGCGAGCGGGAACCACAGGCCGCCGACCACCGCCAGCCCCAGATTGCACACCATGTTCGCGACACCCGTCGTCTGCGCGGTCATCCGGTATCCGTTGCCGAGGCCCAGCAGGGTGAAGGGGACCGAGCCGAGCCACAGCAGCAGGGCCGTCGCGGCCCACTGCCAGGCGTCCAGCCGTACGCCGTTGACCAGGCCGCCGGCCGCGAGCACCGCGACGATCGCGGGCAGCACGGTCACCGAACCGGTCAGCGCCCGCCCGAGCACCACCTCGCGCGACGTCATCGGGGTCACCCGGAGCTGCCGCAGCCAGCCGGTCACCTTGTCCTCGGCGACCCCGCCGCCCGTGTTCAGCGCCGAGCCGACCGCCCCGTACGCGGCCATGCCGACCATCGACGCGGTCTTCCACGCGCCGTCGTCGCCACCGCCGAGGTTGGTGAACAGCAGGTACATCATCACCGGCATCGCGATGCCGCCGATCACGAAGCCGGCGTCGCGCAGCGTCCGGCGCACTTCGAGCCGCAGATAGTCGAACATCACACCGTCTCCCGGTCGTGCGAGGTGAGGGCCATGAACGCGTCGTCCAGGGACGCGGGGACGACCTCCAGGCGGCGTATCGCCCCCCGCTCGGCCAGCGCGATCACCGTCGCGTCCGAGTCGTCCGTGCGCAGCCGGGCCCGGGGCCCGCGCACCTCCACGGCCACCACGCCGGGCAGCAGCGCCAGATCCTCCGTGCCGAGCCCCGCCAGGTCGAAGGAGACCAGATTGCCGCCCGCCGACCGCCTGAGCTCCGCCCCGGTCCCGTTCGCGACGATCCGCCCCCGGTCGACGACGACGATCCGGTCGGCGTGCGCGTCGGCCTCCTCCAGGTAGTGCGTGGAGAACAGCACGGTGTGGCCGCGCCGGGCGTAGGCCCGCATCGACTCCCAGAACGCGTGCCGTGCCTCCACGTCGAGCGCTGCGGTGGGCTCGTCGAGCACGATCAGCGCGGGATCGCCGGCGAGCGCCACCGCGAACCGCACCCGCTGCGCCTGCCCTCCGGACAGCCGGTCGACGCGCCGCCCGGCCAGTTCCGTGATGCCCGCGAGCCGCAGCGCCTCGGCCACCGGCAGGGGCGCCGGATAGCGGCCCGCCACGAAGGACACCAGTTCCTGGACGGTGACCCGCGGTACCGGCCGGGCGTCCTGGAGCATCGCGCCGACCCGTCCGGCGCGCACCGACTCCTGCGGGCTGCCGCCGAAGAGCGCCACCGAGCCCTCGTCCGGCTCGTTCAGCCCGAGCAGCAGGGAGATCGCCGTCGACTTGCCCGCGCCGTTGCGGCCCAGCAGCGCCACCGTATCGCCGCTCGCCACGTCGAGGTCGAGACCGTCCACGGCGCGCACGTCGCCGAACGTCTTGACCGCACCCCTGAAGCGCACTGCCGGTGTCGTCCCCGTCGGCGGCGGTGCGGACGTTCCCCGCGGCTCGCGCGCCGTTGTCCCCGTTGTCCGTGTCATGAGAACGACGCTAGAGGTCCGGGGCGGTGCCCCGGCAGATGCACTTGTCGGCGATCGGCCGGGACAAATGTCACGGCCGTCGGCGCGACGCGTTCCCCTGAAGGACCGGTACGGCCACTCGATCTGACATGGCGTCAGTAGTCTTCACAAGTACTGCACGCTGGGCTATACAAGGGTGCGCCGGACTGGAACGCGTTCTAGAACGAGCGGGTTCCACGGCCCAGTGTCGACCTCGGTGCGGCCGACGGTGCGGACGGCCGCACCGAGGTCTTTCGCGCAGTCGAGTCAGGAGCCCCATGCCCATTGACGCCGCCAAGGCCGTCGCAGCGGAACCGCGGACCGGCGAGATCGCCTGGAGCCACAAGGACGTCCAGCTCTACCACCTGGGCCTGGGCGCGGGCGTCCCCGCGACCGACCCCGACGAGCTGCGGTACACCCTCGAATCCAGGCTGCACGTCCTGCCGAGCTTCGCCACCGTCGCGGGCGCCGGCTCACCGGGAGTGATCAGCGGGCTCTCGATGCCCGGCGTCGACGTCGACCTCGCCCGCGTCCTGCACGGCGGCCAGAGCGTCCGGCTGCACCGCCCGATCCCCGCCGAGGGCACGGCCACCGCCACCGGGCGCATCGCCGCGGTCTACGACAAGGGCACCGCCGCCATCCTCGTCATGCGCACCGAAGTGGCGGACGCCCAGGGCCCGTTGTGGACCAACGACGCCCAGATCTTCGTGCGCGGCGAAGGCGGCTGGGGCGGCGACCGCGGACCGGGCACCCGCCTCGAAGCCCCCGCCGGCCCGCCGGAGCGAACCGTGGAACGCCCGGTCCGCGAGGACCAGGCCCTGCTCTACCGGCTGTCCGGGGACTGGAACCCGCTGCACGCCGACCCCGAGTTCGCCAAGCTCGCCGGGTTCGACCGGCCCATCCTGCACGGGCTCTGCACGTACGGCATGACGCTCAAGGCCGTCGTCGACACCCTGCTCGGCGGCGATGTGACCCGGGTCCGCTCGTACACCACCCGTTTCGCCGGAGTCGTCTTCCCCGGCGAGACCCTGCGCATCCGGATGTGGCGGAGCGACGGCCGGGTCCGGGTAGCGGTGAGCGCGGTCGAGCGGGAGGACGCGCCGGTCCTCGCCGACACCGTCGTCGAACACGTCTGACACCCGTACGAACCGTCCTGAGGGGAGCCGCACCATGCGCGCAGCCGTACTGCACGAGATAGGCCAGGACAAACTCGAGGTCCTCGACGACGTCGAGGCGGTGGGCTTCGGGCCCGGCAAGGTGCGCATCCGGGTGCGGGCCACGGGACTGTGCCACTCGGACCTGTCCGCGATGAACGGTGTGCTGCCCCAGCCCGCGCCGTTCGTGCCCGGGCACGAGGGAGCCGGCGAGATCACCGAGGTCGGCGAGGGCGTCACCCATGTGAAGCCCGGCGACCGTGTCGTCATCTGCTGGCTTCCCGCCTGCGGCGCCTGTCCGGCCTGCAAGCGGGGTCAGACCGAACTGTGCCTGGCTGGATTCATGAACGCGGGCACCCCCAACTTCAAGCGCCCCGGCGGTGACGTCTTCGGCTTCGCCGGCACCGGCACCTTCGCCGAGGAGGTCGTCGTCGCGGCCGGCTGCGCGGTCCCCGTCCCCGACGACGTGCCCTTCGACATCGCCGCCCTGATCGGCTGCGGCGTCACCACCGGACTCGGCGCGGCCCTCAACACCGCCGACGTGGAAGCCGGTTCGTCGGTCGCCGTGATCGGCTGCGGAGGCGTCGGCATCTCCGCGATCCAGGGCGCCCGGCTCATGGGGGCCGCCGAGATCGTCGCCGTCGACCCGGTCGCCTCACGCCGGGAGGCCGCCCTCGGCTTCGGCGCCACCAAGGCCGTCTCGCCCGACGAACTCGCCGACGCCAAACAGTCGGTGACCGCGGGCGAGGGCTTCGACTACGTCTTCGAGGTCGTCGGCAAGTCCGCCACCGCGCGCGCCGCCTACGACCACACCCGCCGCGGCGGCACCCTCGTGGTCGTCGGCGCCGGCGCCATGGACGACTTCCTCCAGCTCAACATGTTCGAGCTGTTCTTCGACGAGAAGCGCATCCTGCCCTCCATGTACGGCGGCGGGGACGTCCTGCGGTCCTACGAGCGCACGATCGCCCTGTGGCGCGCGGGCCGCATCGACCTCGAAGGCCTGATCACCCACCGGGTGCCGCTGGCCGGGATCAACGAGGCGCTCGACCAGATGCGTTCGGGCACCGCGCTCCGGACGTGCATCGAGATCTGACCCGGGCGGCCGCCTGCGCGGACCTCCACCACAACCGCTAAGGACCCTGATGTCACTGCCACTCGAAGGGCTCACCGCGATCGTCACCGGCGCGGGCCGCGGGCTCGGCCGGGCCGAGGCGCTGGAACTCGGCCGGCTGGGGGCGGCCGTCGTCGTCAACGACTACGGACAGCCAGGACGGGACGGGTCGGGCGCGGCCTCGGCCACCCCGGCCGAGGAGGTCGCCGCCGGGATCCGTGCGGCGGGCGGCCGGGCCACAGCCCACACCGGGGACGTCGCCGATCACGAACAGGCCCGCGAACTGGTCGAGTCGGCCGTCGCGGAGTTCGGGAAACTGGACATCCTCGTCAACAACGCGGGCATCCTGCGCGACCGGATGGTCTTCTCGATGACCGAGGACGAGTGGGACTCGGTCATCAGGGTCCACCTCAAAGGCCACTTCAACACCACCCACTTCGCCTCCGCGCACTGGCGGGCCCGCGCCAAGGCGGCCGACGGTCCCGTCTACGGACGGATCGTGAACACCTCCTCGGAAGCCTTCCTCGCGGGTTCCGCCGGACAGCCCAACTATGCGGCGGCGAAAGGCGGGATCGTCGGCCTGACCACCTCGACGGCGCTGGCACTCGCCAAGTACGGCGTAACGGCCAACGTCATCTGCCCGCGCGCCCGCACCCGTATGACAGAGGACGTCTTCGCCGGACTCGGACAGCCCGACCAGGGCCTGGACCCGCTCGCCCCCGAGCATGTCGCCCCGCTCGTCGGCTACTTGGCCTCGCCCGCCGCCGGGCACGTCAACGGGCAGCTCCTCGTCGTGCACGGAGGGATGGTCGCGGTCGTCGAACGCCCGCGGGTGGCCGCGAAGTTCGACAGCAAGCAGGACACGTTCAGCCACGACGAACTCGACGCGCTGCTCACCCCGTACTACGCGCAGCGCCCGAGCGGCGAGACGTTCGCGGCGATGGAGGTCCTGGGGCTCAAGCGGGAGGGCGCTCCGCACTGAGCGGACGTCCGCCGGCGAGAGACCCGTACGCCCCATGCGGATACAGCGATACAGCCCCGCTCGCCATGGTGCGAGCGGGGCTGTATCCCGGTTTCTGCTTGCCGTGAGATTCGTCAGGCCGTCGTGGCCGACTGGCCGGACGGCTTGCGGTGGCGGCCCTGAGTGGGCGCCTCGCCGTCGTGGCCGGAGACCGGGCCGCGGTGTCTGCCGTGGCCTTCGGACCAGGCCGCCGACGTCTCGTGGACGTCCGTGCCCGGTGCTTCCATGGTGCTCGAGTCGTTCATTGAAGTGTTCACCCCGTATGCAAGATCCTTCTTTACAGCCGGGGGAGTCTAACGTGCGGTCATCGCACGGGAGTCGGAGGGTGACGTTTCTTCGCCCGTACTGCCCCTTTTCTCCTTGTCCGTGTGGGCGGGTACACACGGACCCCCGGATTCCGCGGGCGTCCGCGGCAGGGTGGCGAGTGTCCCCGCCACGGTGGTGAGCGCCGAGGCCGGTCGGGTGTCGGAACCCGGACGGCCGACCGCGGGCCTCAGGGTCACCTGGCCCCTGAACTCGCCGACGGCCGGCAGCGCGTCGCTGGTCCCGTCCCCGAGAACGGTGCCGCCCGCGGGTGTTGTACCGGCCCGGGTGCCGAGGCTCATGCCGGCCGGGGGCGTTTCGGCGACCTTGGTCCAGAGACCGGGCTCGGTGGTGGAGGCCCCGGCGACACCGGTGACGCCCGCCCACGGGTTCGGCGGGAACGGCTCGGCGGGAACGGCGGAGGGGCTCGCGACGGCCGGGAGGGGGCCGGTGGTCCCGTGACCGGGGCCCGCGACGGCCGGGAGCGGCTCGGCGGTCCGGGCGCGGTGACCCGCGACGGGCGGGAGCGGTCCGGCCGGGAGGGGTCCTTCGACGGACGGGGTCCCGCCGTCGGCACGGGTACGCGCGGTGACCCCGGCACCGTTACCGGCATGCGTGACGGCACCGGCAGCGGCACCGGCCCCCCGACCCGGATGGGTGTCGGCCCCGGTGGCGGCCGTGGTCTCGGTGCCGGAGCCGATGTCGGGACCGCCACCGATTCTCATGACCGGGGGGAGCGGCTGTGCCGTTTCGACGACGACGGTCATGCCGCCCGGAAGCGTCCCGTCGGCCCTGGTCCTGAGGCCCATGCCGGGTGGGGGCGTTTCGGCGACCTTGGTCCAGAGGTTCGCCTCGGTCGTGGGTGTTCCGGCGGGCTCGGCCCGGCGCTCCGGCGCGGGCGCGGGCGGCAGGAAAACCCTGGTCCAGCGGCTCGGCTGGGGCCGGGCGGCCGGTTCGCCGGATTCGGGGGCGCGTCGCACGACCGGCCGGGACGGTTCGGACTGTCCGTCGGCGGGCCGCACGACCGGCGGGAGCGCCCCGCCGGGCTCGTGGCCGGGGTTCGTGTCCGCCCGCCGCGCTTCCGCGGGGGAGGCGGAGGACGTCCTGGGGGTGAGGCTCGCGACCGTCGACAGCGGCTCCCCGCCCCCGGGCGCGGGGCCCGTACCGGCGGACGGCACCCGGTGTCCGTCGAGGGCGCGGACCGCGTCGTCCTCCGGGGCGCGGGCGGTGCCGCTGCCCAGGGCCAGGTGGGCCGGGAGTGCCCGGGGCGGCTCGGCTCCCGGGGCCGGGTGCGGCCGGCCGACCGGGCGGTCCGTCCGCAGGTGTGCCTGCTGGAGCGGGACCGGCCGCGGTGCGGGGAGCCCCGGGGAAGCCGGATCCCCCGTGTCCGGCTTCCCCGCACGCTCGGGCGCTTCCAGCCGGGCGACACCACACGGGACGGCACCCGTGGCGTACGGCAGGCGGAGCACCCCCTCGGCGGTCCACAGCCCGGTGCCGGGGAACCAGCCCTCCGGCACCGGACGGTGGTGGATCCGGCGCTCGGCCGGGCGCCACACACCCACCCAGGTGCCGCCCGGCCCGTCCATGCGCAGGGCGACCGCGCAGGACTCCGGGGTCAGCACCTGGCCCGGCTGGATCGCGAACGGGCTGACCGAACAGCCCGTCGCGGACAGACAGTCCGGGAAGCGGACGGGCAGGGTGCTGCCGAGCACGCCCCAGCCGAGACGGTCCCGGCCGGGGGACGGCGCGTCGGACCGGATGAGCAGAAGTCCGCTGTCCGCGTCCGCGAGGAGCAGCCGGTCGTTGCTGTGCTCGGCGATCTGGAGGAGCGGCGACACCTCTCCGCCGCGCTCCAGATCGACGACCACGGTCTTCGTGCGGCCGTTCTGGAAGCGGTCGAGCGCGAGCAGGCGCCCCGTGCCGTCCAGCCACACCCCTCCCGAGCAGTGGCCCGGCACCTCGGCCAGGTGCTCCGGGCCGAACGCGCCGCCCGCCACCAGCCACACCGCCGTCGACCCCCGGCCCACCGCGAGGGCGTAGGCGCGCTCCCCGTCCGGCGCGGGCGGCAGCAGCCGCAGCACGGTGCCCGCGTCGGGGCACTCCACCGCGCCCAGCGGGAGCTCGCCGGTGCCCGGCCCGGTCGGATACAGGAGGGAGAAGGCGTGGCGCCCGTCGTCCACCCGATGGATCAGCACCCTGCCGTCGGTCAGCGGCAGCACCTCGGTGCCCGGCTCCTCCGGCTGCGGACCGGGCAGCGGCACGGCGTACGGCTCGGGGCCGTCCAGGGTCCAGCGCTCCGGGTACCAGGACTCGCCGTCGCGGGCGAGCCGTGCTCCGTAGGTGCCGTCGGCGGTGAGCACGCAGACGGGAGGAGCGGCCCACCGGCTCGCGCTGTCACCGTACTCGCCGCCGTTCGCGCGCTCGCTCCGCAGCATGGGTTCTCTCGCACCGGCCGTCATCGTTCGGTCACCTCCGGCGACGAAGGTAGTTTTCGTACGCACAGGCGGGGGAGCGACGGGCTGTTGCTTCACACATAAGGGTGGCCCTGTCGGGATTCGCCTGAGGGAACGGGTCGGATGTGCTGAACCATGGCGGGAAGGCGCGCGCCGGGAGGGGCGGGATCCACGTCCCGGCGGCCGCCCCGGCACGGGCCCCGCACGTCCGCCGGCCGTCCCGGCAGGAGCCCGTGGGCCGCGACCGGTCGGACAGGGACATAAGACAGGTAGCCTTTTCCCCGTGCCCCGTCTGTCTGAAGTCATCGCCGCGCTCGACGCCCTCTGGCCTCCGGAGCGGGCCGAGGGGTGGGACGCGGTCGGTACCGTCTGCGGCGACCCCGACCAGGACGTCACGCGCGTCCTGTTCGCCGTCGACCCGGTCCAGGACATCGTCGACGAGGCGGTGAAACTGGAAGCCGACCTGCTCGTCACCCACCACCCGCTCTATCTGCGCGGTACGACGACGGTGGCGGCCGGCACCTTCAAGGGCCGCGTCGTGCACACGCTGATCAAGAACGACATCGCGCTGCACGTCGCCCACACCAACGCCGACCGTGCCGACCCGGGAGTCAGCGACGCGCTGGCCGGGGCCCTGGACCTGCGGGTCGTACGGCCCCTCGTGCCCGACGCGACCGACCCCGAGGGACGCCGTGGCCTCGGCCGCGTCTGCGAGCTGGACCATCCGCTGACCTTGCGCGAACTCGCCGCCCGGGCCGCCGAGCGGCTGCCCGCCACCGCGCAGGGCATCCGCGTCGCGGGCGACCCCGAGACGCTGGTGCGGACCGTCGCGGTCAGCGGCGGCTCCGGGGACAGCCTCTTCGACGACGTCCGCGCCGCGGGCGTGGACGCGTTCCTCACCGCGGACCTGCGGCACCACCCGGTGTCGGAGGCCCGCGCCCACAGTCCTCTCGCGCTGCTCGACGCGGCGCACTGGGCCACCGAGTGGCCCTGGTGCGAGCTGGCCGCCGCCCAGCTCGACGAGATCTCCGACCGGAAGGGATGGGGACTGCGCGTCCACGTCTCCCGGACGGTCACCGACCCCTGGACCGCCCACGCGGCCTCACACACCGACACATCAGGAGCCCCCAACTGAACGCCGAGCCCGCCGACCAGATCCGACTTCTCGACGTCCAGGCACTCGACGCCCGCCTTCAGCAGCTCGCGCACAAGCGGAGGTCGCTGCCCGAGCACGCCGAGATCGAGTCGCTGAACAAGGACCTCACCCAGGTGCGCGACCTGCTCGTCGCCGCGCAGACCGAGGAGAGCGACTGCGCCCGCGAGCAGATCAAGGCCGAGCAGGACGTCGACCAGGTGCGTCAGCGCGCCGTCCGCGACCAGCAGCGCCTCGACTCGGGTGCCGTCACCTCCCCCAAGGACCTGGAGAACCTCCAGCGCGAGATCGTCTCCCTCGCCAAGCGCCAGGGCGACCTGGAGGACGTCGTCCTCGAGGTCATGGAGCGCCGCGAGTCCGCCCAGGAGCGGGTCGCCGAGCTGACCGAGCGCGACGCCTCCGTCCAGGCGAAGACCGACGACGCGACCGCGCGCCGGGACGCCGCCTTCGAGCAGTTCGACGGCGAGACGGCGTCGGTCACCAAGGAGCGCGAGGTCATCTCGGCCTCGGTGCCCGCCGATCTCCTCAAGCTGTACACCAAGCTGCGTGACCAGCAGGGTGGCGTCGGCGCCGCCCGGCTCTACCAGCGCCGCTGCGAGGGCTGCCGCCTGGAGCTCAACATCACCGAGGTGAACGACGTGAAGGCGGCCTCCCCCGACACCGTGCTGCGCTGCGAGAACTGCCACCGCATCCTGGTGCGTACGTCCGAGTCCGGCCTGTAGGGGGTCCGGTTCGTGCGGGAGTTCATCGTCGAGGCGGACGGGGGTTCCCGGGGCAACCCGGGGCCCGCGGGCTACGGCTCCGTGGTCATCGACGCGGCCACGGGGGAGACGCTGGCGGAGCGCGCCGAGTACATCGGCGTCGCCACCAACAACGTCGCCGAGTACCGGGGCCTGATCGCCGGTCTGGAGGCGGCCCGTGACCTCGACGCGAGCGCCCGGGTCAGGGTCCGGATGGACTCCAAGCTCGTCGTGGAGCAGATGTCCGGACGCTGGAAGATCAAGCACCCGGACATGAAGCCCCTGGCGGCGCGGGGGGCCCGGGTCCTTCCGGCCTCCCAGGTCACGTACGAGTGGATCCCGCGCGAGCGCAACAAGCACGCGGACCGGCTGGCCAACGAGGCGATGGACGCCGGCAAGCGTGGCGAGGCCTGGTCGCCGTCGGCGTCGACGGCCGAACTGAACGCCCGCGCGACCCGCTCCGCGACACCAGAACCGACGGGCCCGCCCGGCGACGCGACAGCGGGCGCGGCGAAGGCCCGAGCAGCCCTGAAGGAAACCCGCGGCGAAGCGCCCCACGAGGGCCGCGAGGAACCACGCGCCCAGCCTCCGACGGGCGACACCCGGGCGACGGCGCCGGGTGGTACGCACGTGCCCCGTGAGGGGCGCGAGGAACTGCGCGGCCGGCCCGCGCCGGGCGGCAGTCGGGTGACGGCGACGGGTGGTACTCCGTCCCCCGGTGGCGAAGCTGCGATTCCGGCGGTGGGGGCGGTGCCCCGTGAGGGGCGCGAGGAACTGCGCGGCCGGCCCGCGCCGGGCGGCACCCGGACGGCGGCCACGGGTGGCACCCCGTCCCTCGGCGGCGAAGCCGGCAAGGAGGCCGCAGGGCCGGGAGACGCCGGCCGAGCCGGGAAGGCGGACGACGATCAGCGGGCCGCGAGAAACCTGGCCGCCACCCCGACCACCACGCCCGCCGCAGGCTGGAGCGCACCCCCGGACATGGGCGCCCCCGCCACCTTCGTCCTGCTGCGGCACGGCGAGACACCGCTGACCCCGCAGAAGCGGTTCTCGGGCAGCGGCGGCAGCGATCCGTCGCTGTCCGACGTGGGAAGAGAGCAGGCCGAGCGCGTGGCCGCGGCGCTGGCGGCGCGCGGCACCATCCAGGCGATCGTGGCCTCCCCGCTGGCCCGGACCCGGGAGACCGCGGGTGCCGTCGCCGCCCGGCTTGGCCTCGACGTCGCCGTCGAGGACGGTCTGCGCGAGACGGACTTCGGCGCCTGGGAGGGACTGACCTTCGGAGAGGTGCGCGAACGCCACCCGGAGGACCTGAACGCCTGGCTCGCCTCACCGGAGGCCGAACCGACCGGCGGCGGCGAGAGCTTCGCCGCGACGGCGCACCGCATGGCGGCCACCCGCGACAAGCTGATCGCCGCCTACGCCGGCCGCACGGTCCTGCTCGTCACGCACGTCACCCCGATCAAGACCCTCGTACGGCTGGCCCTCGGCGCCCCGCCGGAGTCCCTGTTCCGGATGGAACTGTCGGCGGCGTCGCTCTCGGCGGTCGCGTACTACGGGGACGGCAACGCGAGCGTCCGGCTGTTCAACGACACCTCACATCTGCGCTGACCCGGAATGCGCTGACCCGGAATGCGCTGACCTCGACCGCGCTGATCCCGGCGGCGGCCTCACCCCCGCCGGGCGGCTCGGTCGCGGAGGATCCCGGCGGTCTCCGGGTCCGCCGGGAGGAACGCCTCCAGATGGAGTTCGGCGAGCGTGACGTCCACCGCGGTCGCGAACGAGGTGAGCGTGGTGAGCAGCCTCAACTCGCCCTCCGGGCACCGCAGTCGCAGCGGCACGGCGAAGCCGAGGTAGTCCGCGCCGGGCTCGCTCGCCGGCACGTGAGCCGCCAACTCCGCCACCAGTGCGTCGAGATGGGGGTCGGGGCTGCGCAAGGAGCGGGCCCGCAGGTTCTCCACGATGTGCCGGCCCCAGGCGTCCAGGTTCACCACCCGTGACGCCATCCCGCGCGGATGCAGGGCCAGCCGCAGGACGTTCACCGGCGGTGCCAGCAGCTCGGGAGCGGCTCCCTCGGCCAGGACGTCGAACGCCGCGTTGGCGGCGACGAGTTCACCGCGCGGCCCCGCCACCACCGCCGGATACGGCAGATGCCCTTCGAGGATGCTGTCCAGCGCCTCGCGTACGGGCTTCAGCGCGGCCGCGTCGAGCGCCGACTCGGTGAACGCGGGAGCGTAACCGGCCGCCAGGAGCAGCGCGTTGCGCTCCCGCAGGGTCAGGCCCAGCGACTCGGCGAGCCTGATCACGATCTCTCTGCCGGGGACCGAACGCCCGCGCTCGATGAAACTGACGTACCGCTGGGTCGTCCCCGCACGGGAGGCGAGCTCCAGCTGGCTCACCCGGCGGGCGTGCCGCCAGCGCAGCAGCTCCCGGGCGAAGGGAGGAGGCTCGGTGGGGATACCGGTCGTCATGCGGTCAGTTGTACGTCACGGGTGCGGCGGCGGCACGGCGGCACTCGTCATACCTCGCCGGGAATTGAGCGGGACATCGGCTCCCGCCAGCATGGACGCGACCACTCAGGAGCCCACCCAGGGAGCGGACATGCGTGCCTACCACCTCGAAACGCCCGGCACCGTCGACGGGATCGTGTCACGTGAGTCGGCCCGCCCGGAGCCGGGGCCCCGCGAGATCCTCGTCCGCGTCCGTGCCGCCTCCCTCAACAAGCGCGACCTGCTGATCCTGAGGGGGACCTATCCCCTGAAGGCCGTGCCGGACGTGATCCCGCTGAGCGACGGAGCGGGGGAGGTCGTCGCGGTGGGGCCGGGGGTGACCCGGTTCACGGTGGGCGACCGGGTGGCGGGCACGTACTTCCCGAACTGGCTGGACGGCCGGATCACCCCGGACCGCTTCGACCAGCCGGGCGCCACCCTCGACGGCATGCTGACCGAGTACGCCTGCCTGGGCGAGGAGGCCGCCGTACGCGTTCCCGACCATCTGACCTGGGAGGAGGCGGCCTGTCTGCCCTGCGCCGGGGTGACCGCCTGGCACTGTCTGACGGGCGGCGAGCCGCTCACCCCCGGCCAGACCGTACTCACCCTCGGCACCGGGGCGCTGTCCCTCTTCGTCGTGCAGTTCGCCAAGATGCTGGGCGCCGAGGTGATCGCGACGACATCGAGCGAGGCCAAGGGCGACCGCCTCAAGGCGCTTGGCGCGGACCACGTCGTCGACTATGCCGAGAACCCCGAATGGGGGCGCGCGGTCAGGGAGTTGACCGGCGGTCGCGGCGCCGACCTCGTCGTGGAGACCAACGGGCCCGACACCATCGAGCAGTCGGTGCGCGCCTCCGCGCTCTACGGCCAGATCGTGCTCCTGATCACCGGCAACGGGCGCGGGTCCGGAATCGAGATCTCCAACGCGGCGTACGCGGCGAGTCTGGCCACGATCCGCCGGGTCTTCGTGGGCAGCCGCGCGCACTTCGAGTCCATGAACAGGGCCCTGGAACTGCACGGGACCCGTCCGGTCGTGGACCGCGTCCTCGGCTTCGACGAGGTGCGGGAGGCGTTCCGGTACTACGAGAGCGGCGCGGCCTTCGGGAAGGTGGTCATCCGTGTGAGCTGAACTGAGCCGGGGCGAGGCCTTGTGAGCCGAGCGGGGGCAGAACCGTTTGAGCTGAGCGGGGCGGGCCGTCCGAGGTGAGCCGGGGCGGGCCGCGGCTACCGTCGCAGTGCCGACGCCGCCCGTGCCAGATCCTCCACCCGGCGCCAGTCCCGCGCGGCGACCGCGTCGGCCGGGAGCATCCAACTGCCGCCCACGCAGCCCACGTTGGGGAGCACGAGGTAGTCCGGCGCACACTCGGGGCCGATGCCCCCCGTCGGGCAGAAGCGCGCCTGCGGGAGCGGCCCCGCCAGTGACTTCAAGTAGGCCGTACCGCCCGCCGCCTGCGCGGGGAAGAACTTCATCTCGCGCACCCCCCGTTCCAGCAGCGCCACCACCTCGGAGGTCGTGGACACCCCCGGCAGGAACGGCACCCCGGAGGCCTTCATCGCGTCCAGCAGTCCGTCCGTCCAGCCGGGGCTGACCAGGAAACGGGCGCCAGCCGCCACCGACCCGGCCACGTGCTCCGGCGTCAGGACCGTGCCCGCGCCCACCACCGCGTCCGGCACCTCGGCCGCGATGGCCCGGATCGCGTCGAGTGCCGCCGGGGTCCGCAGCGTCACCTCGATCGCGGGCAGGCCGCCGGCGACGAGCGCCCGCGCCAGCGGCACCGCGTCGGAGGCGTCCGCGATCACGACGACGGGGACGACGGGCGCGAGATCCAGGACGGAGGCGTGCGGAGACGGGGGCGATGACGACGTCATGCCCTCATCCTGCCCGGGGTGCTCATCCTGCGCAAAGGTCGTTGCACATGTTGCAACGCCCGTGAAGTGACAGCCACCGCACGCCGGACGGCCACTCGGGGAACCCCTGTCACCGACGGCCGGTCAGCGGACGCCTGTCACCAGGGCAACCACTCGGCGACCCCCTGTCACCGGACGGCCGGTCGCCGGACGAACGCTCAGTGGATCTCCCTCACCACCACGTCGAGCGCCCACGGCGTGCCCGCCCGGCCCGGGGCTTCCGCCTCCACCGTGTACCCGAGATCCCGCAGCGCCTCCACCAGCTCCGCCGGGTTCTTCGGCGCGGCGTTCGCGGTGAGCAGGCCGCGGACGATCCGGCCCTTGGTCGCCTTGTTGAAGTGGCTGACGACGGAACGCTTCTCGACCCCGTCCACCAGCTGTGCGTGCAGCACCCGTACGGTCGCCGTCCGCCCCGCCACCTCGCCCTTGGGCTTCCACGTCGCGGTGTACGCCGAGGACCGCAGGTCCAGCACGAGCCCGTCGCCGGCGGCTTCGGGGAGCGCGGCGGCCATCGGCGCACGCCAGTGCGCGCCCAGCGCTCCGAGGCCCGGCAGCCTCACGCCCATCGAGCAGCGGTACGAGGGGATCCGGTCGGTCACCCGCACCGCGCCCCACAGCCCGGAGAAGACGAGCAGCGAACGGCCCGCGCGCCGCTTGGCCGCGGTGTCCAGCGAGGCCAGGTCCAGGGCGTCGTACAGGACCCCCGTGTAGATCTCCCCGGCCGGGCGCGTGCCCGCGGTCCTCAGCTCCGTGTTCTTCGCGATCTCGCCCCGCAGGCCCTCGCTCAGCCCGAGCACCTCGCGGGCCTTCTCCTCGTCGGCCACGCACAGTTCGACCAGCTCGTCGAGGACCGCCTGACGGGCCTCCGCGAGACCGGGCAGGGACAACGACTCCGGCTTGAGCGCGGTTCCCCGGCCGGAGGGTGCCTTGCCCTCGGAGGGCGGCAGCAGCACGAGCACGGTTGGTTCTCCTCACGGTGGATACGGACCGCCGTCAGCCTACGGCGTACGCCCGGACCCCCTTCCCGTCCGGCCCCGTCCCTGCCGGGCCTTCGGACCCTGCCGAACCCTGCCAGGCGGGCCCACCGGATACCGCGGGGCCTGCCGAACCCCGGACCCTGCCGAACCCTGCCGGACCGGCGGAACCCTGCCAGGCGGGCCCACCGGATACCGCGGGGCCTGCCGAACCCCGGACCCTGCCGAACCCTGCCGGACCGGCGGAACCCTGCCAGGCGGGCCCACCGGATACCGCAGGGCCTGCCGAACCCCGGACCCTGCTTGATCCCCGGACCCTCCCAAGTCGGCGGCCGGACCCCCGCCACGCGCCGGCCGCGCGGCACCCGCGCGGCCGGCGCGAACCGGTCCCCTCGCCCGGAGGGCGCCCCGCTCCGCGTGCTCAACGGTTGGCCCCGGCCTACGCTCGACCCATGCCCCGCCGTCACTTCCGCGTCACCGGTGCCCCGCAGGCTCCGCTGCGAGCCGCTCTGCGCGCGCTGCGGACCGAGCTCGGCGTCCCCGGGAGTTTCCCGGCCGACGTCCTCGCCGAGGCCGGGCGGCCGGCCCGCCTGCCCGCGTACGACGCGACGGACATCCCCCTCTTCACCATCGACCCGCCGGCCTCCGAGGACCTCGACCAGGCGATGCACCTGTCACGCCGCGAGCGGGGCGGCTACCGCGTCCAGTACGCCATCGCCGACGTCGCCGCCTTCGTGGCGCCCGGCGGAGCCCTGGACGCCGAGGCGCACCGGCGCGTGACGACCCTCTACTTCCCGGACGGCAAGGTCCCCCTCCATCCGACCCGCCTCTCCGAGGGCGCCGCGAGCCTGCTCCCGGGTCAGACCTGTCCGGCCGTCCTGTGGACGATCGACCTCGGCCCGGACGGCCGCACCGAGGTCACCGACGTCCGCCGTGCCCTGGTCCGCAGCCGCGCCAAGCTGGACTACGCGACCGTGCAGCACCGGATCGACGACGGAACCGCGGAGGAACCGCTCGCTCTGCTCAAGGAGGTCGGCACCCTGCGCGAGGCCCTGGAGGTCGAGCGCGGCGGCATCTCCCTCAACGTGCCCGAGCAGGAGATCGTCGAGAAGGACGGGACGTACGAACTCGCCTACCGGGCCCCGCTGCCCGCCGACGGCTGGAACGCGCAGATCTCCCTGCTCGCCGGTATGACGGCGGCCGAGCTGATGCTCGACCACGGCACGGGAGTGCTGCGGACACTGCCCGCGGCGCCGGACGGGGCGGTCGGACGGCTGCGCCGTACCGCTCTGGCCCTGCGCATCGACTGGCCGCACCACGTCTCGTACGCGCAGCTCGTCCGCTCCCTCGACCCGCACCGGCCGCACCACGCCGCCTTCCTCCAGGAGTGCACGACCCTGCTGCGCGGCGCCGGATACACCGTCTTCCGGGACGGGGTGCTGCCCGAGGTCACCGCGCACGCCGCCGTCGCCGCGCCCTACGCCCACTGCACGGCCCCGCTGCGCCGGCTCGTCGACCGCTACGCCTCGGAGATCTGCCTCGCGGCCGCCGCCGGTCTGCCGACTCCCGAGTGGGTCCTCGCGGCTCTCGACGCCCTGCCCAAGGAGATGGCCGACGGCAGCAGGCGGGCCGGCACCGTCGAGCGCGAGTGCGTCGACATCGTGGAGGCCGCACTCCTCAAGGACCGCGTCGGCGAGATCTTCGAGGCCTGCGTGGTGGACGTACAGGAGCACGACCCCACGGTCGGGACCGTGCAACTGGAGTCCCCGGCGGTCTTCGCCCGGATCTCGGGCGGGACGACCGGGCTGCCCCTGGGCGAACACCTGCGGGTCCGGCTCACCCGGGCGGACCCCGGAACCGCGAAGGCGCAGTTCGAACCCGCCTGATCGGGCGACGGACTCCGGCATGAAAACGGGGTCCGCGGGTGTTGCCCCGTAGAGCGGACGCGGCGAGCGCGTCCGGCCACGCCGGCGAGGGAGAGAGACGGCCATGACCGGAGGGGGAGAGGCGACGACCGGGACCGTACGGCGCCGGCCCTCGCGGCACTCCGCGAAGGAGGAGGCCCGCTGGACCCGGACCGTCCTCGGCCGGGACGGCCGGCCCCTGGACCTGCTGACCGCGCGCTTCGACCAGCACCGCTACGCCCCGCACACCCACGACGAGTTCACCATCGGCGTCAGCGTCGGCGGCTCGGAGCTCATCGGCTACCGCGGCGGCCACATCCGCACCGGCCCGGGGTCCATCGTCGTACTGGCCCCCGGCGAGATGCACACCGGCGGTCCCGCCGCCTGCGACGGCTACGCCTACCGGGCCCTGTACGCGGAGCCGTCCCTGCTCTCCGAGGGCGCCGTCGGCGGCGTCCCGCACTTCCGGGAACCGCTGCTCGACGACCCCGAACTCGCCGCCGCGCTGCGCGCCGCGCACACCGAACTGAGCGTCTGCCCGGACCCGCTGGAGGCCGAGTCCCGCCTCCCGTGGCTGCTCGCCGCGCTGACCCGGCGCCACTCCACGGCCCGTCCGGACCGCGACGAGGTCCCCGGGGCCGCGCGCATAGCCGACGCCGTACGGGACCGCCTGGCCGACGAGCTCCAGGCGCCGCCCTCCCTCGCCTCCCTCGCCACGGACCTCGGCCTGTCCCGCTACCAGCTCCTGCGCGCCTTCCGTACGACGACGGGGATACCGCCGTACGCCTGGCTGGCCCAGCACCGGGTGAACCGGGCCCGCCGGCTCCTGGAGTCCGGACTGCGCCCCGCCGAGGTCGCCGGACTCGTGGGCTTCGCCGACCAGGCGCATCTGACCCGCTGGTTCCGCCGCGTGCTCGGCGTGACGCCGGCCGCGTACCGCGCGAGCGTGCTCCCGGCGCCGTAGGACAGCTGGTCACGGCGCCGGCGGCGGTGCGGCGCAACAGCGTTCAAGACGCCCCGCCGGACTGGGACCGAGACTGCAGCCATGACTGCACGCGGCTGGTTTCTGTTCTCCCTGATGGGAGTGATCTGGGGCATCCCCTATCTGATGATCAAAGTGGCGGTGGACGAGGTGTCCCCGTCGGTGGTGGTGTTCACCCGCTGTGCGGTCGGAGCCGCGCTGCTGCTCCCCTTCGCGATCCGCCAGGGGGGCCTGACCGGGACCGTACGGGCCCACTGGCGCCCGATGCTGGCCTTCGCGGTCATCGAGATCATGGTCCCCTGGTGGACCCTCACGGACGCCGAACGCCATCTGTCCAGCTCCACCGCGGGCCTGCTGATCGCCGGTGTGCCGATCGTCGGCGTCGCCGCGGCCCGCTTCCTCGGCGACACGGAACGGCTCGGCGCCCGGCGCGTCACGGGCCTCGCCCTCGGCCTGGCCGGAGTCGCGGTCCTCACGGCACCGCATCTGACCGGCGGCGACGCCCGGTCGCTGGTCGAGGTGCTGCTGACGGTCGTCGGCTACGCCACCGCGCCGCTCATCGTCGCCCGCCGCCTCAAGGACGTCCCCTCGCTCCATCTGACGGCCCCCTGCCTGGCGGTGGCGGCGCTCGTCTACGCCCCCGCGGCGGCCTTCACCCGGCCGGAGGCGATACCTTCCGGACACGTCCTGGCCTCCCTCGCGGGCCTCGGCGTCATCTGCACGGCCGTCGCCTTCGTGGCCTTCCTGGAACTGATCAAGGAGGCGGGCCCGACCCGGGCGACGGTGATCACGTACGTCAACCCGGCGGTCGCGGTCGCGGCGGGCGCCCTCTTCCTGGGCGAACGCCTGACTCCCGGGATCCTCGCCGCCTTCGCCCTCATCCTGGCGGGCTCCGTCCTGGCCACGGCGACCGCCGGTCCCCGGCGTCCCGCCCGCCCGGTACCATGGTCGGCACGGCAGACGAGCCGGGCGGACGGCCGCGTGGAGGTCCTTGTGGACCTTCCCGAGGAACGTCCGGGCTCCACAGGGCAGGGTGGTGGCTAACGGCCACCCGGGGTGACCCGCGGGACAGTGCCACAGAAAGTAAACCGCCGAGAACTCCGGTTCCCGGTAAGGGTGAAACGGTGGTGTAAGAGACCACCAGCGCCTGAGGTGACTCAGGCGGCTAGGTAAACCCCACCCGGAGCAAGGTCAAGAGGAGCCGCTCTCTCGGAAGGGAAGGCGGCTCTGCGCGAACGTTCGAGGGCTGCTCGCCCGAGTTCGCGGGTAGACCGCACGAGGCCGGCGGCAACGCCGGCCCTAGATGGATGGCCGTCTCCCCGGCCGCCGCGAGGCGACCGGGCGACAGAACCCGGCGTACAGCCCGACTCGTCTGCCGCTCAGGGCCTCTGACCAGTAGAAACGCAGGTCAGAGGCTTTTCCGTGTATGGGCGGGTCTCGCTGGACCCTGGTCCGCACCGGTTCAACAGGCCCGTGCGGCTACGTACGCAGCCAAGAAGGTAGCCATGCCTCGTGGCGTCGGCGGGTCGGGAGCCCCGGCAGCTGCTTGCCCGGCCAGGGATCTTTCTGGGTTCCGGATGAAGCTCGGTGCCGGGACTGTCGCGGGGCCTGAGGCTTCCGGTGCCCTGCCGGTTCCGGGACCGAGCTTCGGCGCCGCCCCCGAGGCTGGGGCGACCTTGTTGTCGGGGTACAGGATGCGCTGTGCCTCGGCGAGGTTCACCGCGAAGCCGTAGAACTCCCGGATGTGCCCGTTCCATCGCCCGATCACGCGGGGTGCCTCAGGAATCAGATGCCAGGGCGAGTTGGTGGTGGAAGTCACGGTCGGGGACGTGACCGTGGCGTACGGCGTTGGCGGTGAGTTCCGCCGTGATGAGGGTGAGCGTCTCGTTGACCGGGGTCGTGTAGGGGTGGCCCCAGCCGTTCAGGCGGTGCGAGACGAGTCGGCGGGCAAGGCGGGCACCGCGTGGGGTTGAGGTGAAGCGCATGGTGAACTCGCGTTCGGGTGCGAGGTGCTGTGGCATATGCCCGTTCGGGGGAGTCGCTGACTTCATAGGGTCAACGGTCGCGGACTCTGCGTAGCGTTGACCAGGAGCGATGCGCCGACGGGTACGGGCTGTACACGCGGGCCGTGCGCTTGTACGTGGTGTTGGGCGTGACCGGTTCCCGGGCCCAGAGTTGGCTGACTGGGCGGTTGTACGAGAAGAGCTGCGGCGTGGAGACGAGGTTCAGCAGCCGGAGTACGAGGTCGGAACGGGCATGCGGTGTGTGTTCGGGCGGCAGTTGAAGCTGTTCCGGGAGCGGGCGGGGATGGACCGCGCGAGGCTCGGGTCGCTGACCGGGTACTCGGCCCCGACGATCGCGTCGTTCGAGCAGGCAAGACGTATTCCGCCGCCGAAGTTCATCGACCGGGCCGATGAAGTGCTGCAAGCGGGTGAGGTGTTGAGCGCGAGCAAGGAGGAGGTGACTCGGGCTCAGTATCCGGCGTTCTTTCGGGGCGCGGCCAAGTTGGCGGCCGAGGCGGTTGTACTGCACGTGTACGCCCCCAGGCTGTGCCAGGACTCTTGCGGACCGAGGCGTACGCGCGGGCGGTGTTCGCCATGTGACGACCGCAGTTGGATGACGAGGTCATCGAGCAGCGGTTGGCCGCTCGACCGGCACGGCAGGAGATCTCCTCCCGAGGCCCGGCGCCTTGGTTGCCGGGTGCCGCGCCGACGCTGGCTGCCATGGCGATCAACGTCCGCCCAGAGAAGCTCGGTTCGTGAGGCGGTCGCCTTCCCGGGGGACGATCGACATCGTGAGGGACCCGGCCCGCACGCCACCGTCGCTCGCATGACGAGGCGTCAACGGAGTTGACACAGTCCGGCCCTTGGAGCGCGGGCCTACTGTAGGTTCCTGCTGTGAAACAGGGCAAAGCTATCGAGAACCCCGAGTCGCGCTTCTCCGCGGTGCTGGTGGGCGCAGCGAAGCTTCCGGGTGTGCGTATCAACAGGGAGGCGTACCTCCGAAGCGCGCTGGCTCGCCACTGCTCCGAGGAGGACATCCGAAGAGCGATAGAAGAGACCCCCGCTGCGGCGGGCATCACTGTCGAGGTTCTCGGCAAAGTTGCCAACGACTCCATCCGCTACGAAACCGGCAAGGTCAGCGCTCTCTCCGCCGCCGCCGGGATACCCGGCATCATCGCCCTTCCCGCCACTGTGCCCGCAGACATGGCCCAGTACTTCGGCCACATGCTGCGTATCGCGCAGAAACTCGCGTACCTCTACAGCTGGCCCGATCTGTTCTCCGACGACGGCGACGACCTCGATGACGCGACCATGGGGGTGCTCACGCTGTTCTTCGGCGTGATGTTCGGCACCCAGTCGGCGAACGCCGCTGTGGGGAAGGTCGCCGGGATGATGTCGAAGCAGGTCGCCAAGAAGTTGCCCCAGAAGGCACTCACCCAGGGTGTCATCTACCCGATAGTGAAAAAGGTCGCGGCTTACCTCGGCGTCCAGATGACAAAGCAGTCCTTCGCGAAGACCGTCTCGAAGGCCATCCCCCTCGTCGGGGCCGTCGTTTCCGGCGGGCTCACTCTTGCCACCTACCTTCCGATGGCACGGAGGCTCAAGAGTCACCTCTCCAGCTTGGAGCTGACGAAACCGTCGCACCGAGTCGTGGATGGGGAAGTCGTGGAAGACCACGGACCTTTCGCCACAGCACACGCTGAACAGCGCGGCGCGGACGCCGCTGCCGTCAAGCTGGAGGAACCTCGGTCTTGACACCGCGAGCGCACTCCTGAATTCCGAAGGGGTGGCTGATGCGGCGGGTGTCGCCGAAGGCGCGCATCCAGGCAAGCAGCGCGCGGTAGCCGGCCCGGGTCGTGGAGAACGTTTCGGTGCCCAGGACGTGGTCGTCGGTGTCGATCACGGCAGCGACGTGCAGGTCCTTGTGGGTGTCCACGCCGCCGATGACGACGCGGGAGACGGTGGAATGCTGGCCATGCCGGCCTCCTCTCCCGGGCCACCGACAAGTCCGAGGAAGGACAGCGCCGTCGATCGGAGTGCGGGTCGGGAGGCCGCGAGAGCATCCCGGTACCGGCATCCTGGCGCGTCCATCGCTGTGCGGGTCAAGAAGCCCGGGACATCCGGTACTTCACATACTCACTGTCGCTGCGGAAGATGACGCCTTTGATTGCCGTCACGGGTGGCCGCGGCCATGTTCAAGGACGCCACGACGGGTTCTGCGTCGCGACGTGCACTCATTGCGTAGCCGAGCAGACGGCGCGAGAACAGGTCGATGACGGTGGCCGGATACAGCTTGCCCTCACCGGTGGCGGTCTCTGTCATGTCGCCGCACCACACCTGGTCCGGAGTGTCGGCGGTGAAGTCGCGGCGGACAAGGTTGCGAACGCGGGCCGTTTGACGGGGCGGGTCGGCCCGCCCCGTCGGCGGATCTTCCGTCCGACCGGGTCGAGTTCGGCCATGAGACGCGCGACGGTGTTCACCGAGACGCGCCAGCCGGCGCGGATCAGGAGGAGCCAGACCTTCGGAGAACAGTAGGTGCCGCCGGAGTTCCTCGAAGATCTGCCGGAACGCTGTCGTACGCGCCGGGTAGGGGGCGTACGACGAGCATGACGAGGCGCGCCCGGGTGATATCCGCCTCTGTTGCACGAGCAGCTGATGGTCGGTGATACCGAGCTTGTTGCGCAGCACGCCGTTGGGCATGGCGTACGGATCGTTCACCCTGCCCGCCGCTCCGACGTCTGTCGGTGGCGGGCGATCGCGCGGGCGACAAGGGTGTCCGCGTCGAGGTCGCCCTTCACGTACGCCTCGGTGTCGCGGTCGGAGGCATTGGAGGCATGGAGCCCCTCGGCCTCGATGGAGCCGGTGGCCGAGGCGACGGCCGCACGTCGTGCCGCTCGGCCGCTCAGCGCCTCGATTCCGGGATTTTCTTCGCGCAGTGCTCCGAGTTGACGCGTGAGGGGCCGGCAGCGAGCTGCCGGCCCCTCACAGGGTGAACTCCGTGCCGGGCGGGCCGAGCCCAGCCTCCGCAGGCTCAGTTCGTGACCGTGAACCAGGTGGCCCGGGACTTCTTCCACTCGTCGTGGGTCAGGTCCTTGGCCTCCGTGCCGTCGGCGTACAGATCGGCGGAGCCGTCGTCGGTGATCAGCTGGGCGCGGGCACCGGACACCGTGAGGTCGGGGACGTCGGCGATCGCCTCCCAGCCGCCGGGGTCAGAGGTCGGCAGGTCGAGCCGCTTGACCGGCGCGTGCGCCGCGACGCCGTCCCAGGAGTAGAGGGCGTACGGGTCGGAGTTGTCGTCCGCGGCCCAGGAACCGGCCACGATCAGATACTGGTTCGACGCGTTCTTGCGGATGTCGCGGATCGACAGACCACCGAGGTCGAGTTCGATCGGCGTGCCGAACGCGGCCGCGGAGCCGCTGCTCAGTACCTTGTCGAAGTTGGTGACCGGCACGATCAGGGCCTTGCCGCCGGTCACCGCCGGGGCGAGCGGGGCGCGGAAGCCGACGTAGGCCGTGGTCGTCGAGCCCGGCGCGAACTCCAGGCCCTCCACGTTGAACCCGTCGATCTGCTTGGGCACCTGGCCGGTGGCGGTGCCCGCCGCGAAGCCGTAGCGGTTGCCGTTCGCCTTGTCCCAGGCGACGAGGTTGTCCCGCAGCTTCTTGTACGAACGGCCGTACGCCAGCGCGGTCGAGGCGCCGGAGCCGGTCACCGTCGTGGTGAAGACCGTGTTGCGGTCCGACTTGTACTCGCCGTCCTTGTTGTTGCCGAGCGAGCCCGTCCAGTAGATCGTGTTGCCGACGCGGGTGGCGGCCTCGATGTCGACCTCCTTGGAGGCGCCGATGTTCGAGGAGAAGTCCCAGGTCTTGACCGGAGCGCCCGACGCCGAACGGTCGTACAGACGCAGGACGTTGGACTCGTCGTCCGCGACGACCACATAGCCGCCGCCCATGTCGACGGCCGCCGAGGCGTCGCTGGAACCGGTGAAGTACCGGGTGCCGGCGGCGCCCTGGACGGCGGCCGACGCGGCGTAGTGCAGCGTCTTGGTGACCGTCCTGCCGTCCACGCCGGTCACCTGGACGGTGAGGTCGGTGTAGCCCTGGCCGCGCGCGGCGACGGCGACCTTGCGGGTGGCGCCCGTGCCCGTGACGGTGGCGTCCGCCGTGGTCGCCACCGCGGTCCTGGTGCTCTTGGTGACCGTGACGGTGAGCGCGGCGGCGTCGGCCCCGCTCTGCGCGACGGTCACGGTCACGGCCGGATCGCCGGTGGCGCCCACCGCGCCCGACAGATACGAGGCCGACAGCGACAGGCTCGGCGTGCCGTAACTCGCCGCCTGCGCCTGGCTTCCCAGCCCCACGGCCGTGAGTGTCAGCACGGCGCCGATCACCGCGGCGGTCCTGCGGCCCGAGGGGAAAACGTAGTCCTGCACGGGGACCCTTTCGTCGGCTCTGCGTCGACGAGAAGGCTGAGCCGCGCCCGCCAACGTCAGGCCGCGTGAACCTGTCCCCGGAGTGAACAGTGCAGGTCACCGCGGGCGTTACCGGTCAGGCCGGCGAAATCCCGCTCCCTGCAAGGGTGTTGGGGGTGAGCATCCCCAAGGCCGCGGGGACGCTCCTACTCGTCGAACAGGGCTTCCTGCATGCCCTCCCGCGCCGCGCGCACCCGCTTGTTCCGGACGCCCACGACGACCGCGGTGACCGCGGCCGTCGTGCCCAGCGCGATCGGCACCATCCAGCCGCGGTTCACCGTGTGGCCCATCAGATGGTCCAGGGACAGCCGGCCCGGACCCGTCACCGCGAGCCCCGCCGCCGCCAGGCCGAGCGAGGCCGTGTACTCGTAGCCACCGCTCTGCGCGAAGAACCCGTTCGGTACGTGCACGGCCGCCGCGCCCGCCATCGCGCCGGCCGCCGCCGCACCGGCCGCGGGCGTGGCGAGGCCCAGCGCCAGCAGAGTGCCGCCGCCGGCCTCCGCGAGGCCGGCGGCCGTGGCGCTCGCCTTCCCGGGCGCGTACCCCATGGCCTCCATGGCCTGTCCGGTGCCCTCGATACCGCCGCCGCCGAACCAGCCGAACAGCTTCTGCGCTCCGTGCGCGGCCAGGACGCCGCCCGTGCTCAGACGGAGCAGCAGCAGTCCCAGATCACGCCGGTCGATACAGGTCACGGTGACTCCCAGTCCAGACGGCGGCAACGGTTTCCTCCCGGGTGACCACCGTCGCACCGATCGAACGGGGGCGACGGGCGCGCGCCGCCGTTCGGGTGGCGGGTGCGGGGAGCCGGTGTGAGGGTGACTCCCATGACCATTCAGGTAACGCGCCTCAGCGACCCGGCGGTCCGGGCCTTCGTCACCGCGGTGAACGCCCATGACCGGGACGCCTTCGCGGCGCTTCTCGCGCCGGGCGCCACCATGTCGGACGACGGCTCCGACCGTGATCTCGGGGACTGGACCGACCGGGAGATCTTCTCCTCGCGCGGCCATATGGACGTCGACAACGAGTCCGCCGAGGGGCGTTCCCTCCTCGTGCGGTACCGCAACGACACCTGGGGCGAGATGAAGACCAGGTGGAGCTTCACCGTCGACGACGGCGGCAGGATCAGCCGCTTCGAGACCGGCCAGGCCTGAGCGCCCGTCGCCCGTCGCTCCCGCCATCGCTCCCGCCCGTCGCCCCGCCCCGCCCCGCGCCTTGTCCGGGTGCGCTCCGGCTCCCGGGCGGTCGCCGAAGGGCCGCTCACCGAGCACGCGGTCGACCGAGGCCGACGGCGTGGTCGGACGGTGAGCGGCCCGGGTGCCCCGGAAGGCGCGGGAGGCGACACGGGGCGTCTGCGGGCGGCGGGGCCGCCGTGGAACTCAGTAGCCCTGGGCCGCGCCGTACTGCTCCGGCGTCAACTGCCCGGGCGCGTACGGCTGCTGCGCGTACTGCCCCTGTCCGGAGAGCTGAAGGTGGTCGGCCCCTCCGGGGACGGCCCGGCGGGCCCCGGCCTGCTCGGTCAGGCTGATCTGCCCGGCCTTGATGGTCGCGAGGCGCGGCGCGCGGCGGGCGATGGACGAGTCGTGGGTCACCATGATGAAGGTCAGCCCGTACTCGTGCCACAGCCCTTCGAGCAGGCCCATGATGTCGTCGCGGGTGCCCTCGTCGAGGTTGCCGGTCGGCTCGTCGGCGAGCAGCACCTTGGGCTTCTTGACCAGGGCCCGGGCGATGGCCACGCGCTGCTGCTGACCGCCGGACAGCTCGGTCGGGACGTGCGTGAGCCGTTCCCCGAGGCCGACCGAGCGAAGCGCCTCGGCGGCCCGCTCGCGCCGCTCGGCGGGCTTGACCCCGAGGGGGACGAGAGCGGTCTCGACGTTCTCCTGCGCGGTCAGCGTCGGGATGAGGTTGAACGACTGGAAGATGATGCCGATCTTCTCGGCCCGCAGCCGGGTCAGCTTGGCCTCGCTGATGGTGGCGAGGTCCACGCCGTCCAGCTCGACGCTGCCGGAGGTCGGCCGGTCGAGCCCGCCGATCATCTGGAGCAGCGTCGACTTGCCGCCGCCCGTGGGGCCCTGGATGACGAGCTGGTCGCCGTCCTCGATGGTGAGGTCGACGCCACGCAGGGCATCGACCGTCTCCTTGCCCCGCGTGTAGCGCTTGGTGACGCCGGTGAGCTTGTACATGAGGTTCTCCGAGGATGAAGGGGGTGGGGGCGCCGCGGCCCGGGGGGAGTGGCCGCGGCGCCCCGGCTCAAGGGGTGTGGCCCGGGGGCGGGTTACGAGACGCTGCGGAGCGCGTCCGCCGGGCGCATCCGGGAGGCGCGCCAGCCGCCCATCGCGCCGGCGATCAGACCGCCGGTGACGGCCAGGCCCACGGCGAGCGCGATGGTGGTCAGCGAGACCGGCGCGGACAGGGCGATGTCGACGGTGTTCTTGGCCGCGGAGGACGCCGGCCCGCCGGGACCGCCGCCGCCGGGGCCGCCCATTCCGCCGCCGCCGGTGGAGCCGAGCTCCGCCGTCAGCTTCGGGCTGATCGCGGTGACCGTGTAGGCCGCGCCGAGCCCGAGGGCGATACCGAGGACGCCGCCGAGCAGACCGTTCACGATGGACTCGCCGACGACCTGACGGGTGACCTTGCGGGAGGGCCAGCCGAGCGCCTTCAGGGTGCCGAACTCGCGCACCCGGCGGGAGACGGCGGAGGAGGTGAGCAGCGCCGCGACCAGGAACGCGGCGACCAGGACCGCGATGGACAGCCACTTGCCGACGCTCGTGGCGAGGTTCGAGGCGGTGGACAGCGAGCCGGAGACGGTGTCCGCGAGGTCGGCGGAGGTGGTGACGGTCGTCCCGGAGATGTTCTTCTGGATGGTCGTCTTGACCGTGGAGATCTGCTTCGAGTCGGTCGCCTTGACGTAGATCGTGGTGACCTTGTTCTTGGCGTCGCCGAGCGTCTGGGCCTGCTTCAGCGGCACGTAGACGTCGGTGGTCGACTCGCTGCTGTCGGGCGTCGCGATGCCGATGACCTTGTACTTGGTACCGGAGATCTTGAAGGTCGAGCCGACCTTGTACTTGTTCTCCTTGGCGTACGACTTGCTGAGCACCGCGACCTTCGCGGAGGTCTGCGCGGCCGTGAACGTCCTGCCCGTGGTGATCTTCGAGGTGGCCAGCGGGCCGAGGTCCTGCTGGGTCACGTCGACGCCCGCGACGGAGTAGGAGTTCACGTCGAAGGAGGCGCCGCCGCCCTGCACCTGCGGCGCGCCGGTGCTGCCGCTCTGGCCGCCGGGCCCGCCCTGCTGGCCGGAGCCCGAGGTGGTGGACTTCGCCTTGCCCTGGGTGAAGGAGCCGTCGACCTTGGTGACGTTCAGGCTCAGCGCGCCCACCGCGCTCGCCACGCCCTTCTGCGCGGCGACCTCGGTGACGAGCGAGGACTTCAGGGACTGTCCTCCCTGGGTCATCACCCGGTCCGAGCTCTGTGTCTTGCTGCTGTCCGACTTGGCGTCGAAGTCGAACTTCGGGCGGCCCGACGAGTTGCCCGTCGGGGCCGACTGGGCCTTGGTGACCGTCATGTCCGTGCCGAGCCCGTACAGCGACTTCAGGACCTTGTCCTGGGCCTGCTGCATGCCGGCCGACACCGAGTTGACGGTGATGACCAGCGCGATACCGAGCGCCAGACCCATGGCGATCACCAGCGCCGCCTTCTTGCGCCGGCTCAGCTCACGCTTGAGATAGATGCCAAACATCCCGTTCCTCAAAGGTTCTTGGCGCCCCGGTGGGCGCGGCCAAAAACTATGGAGAAACCTTTGAGCCGGGCTGAGTAAGAGATGTGTGAGGGCTGAGAATCCGGACCCCGGAATCAATATTGGGTCAGACAGCCCCTTCTCAGCCTTTCAAGGGCTCATTGCCAGGAAACCCCTGTTGAGTGGCTCCGCGTGCGGACGGGCGGGCCCGCCGCGGCGCATTTCCGGTGGACGTGTGGCCGGTTCCGGCGGTCGGCCCCGCTTCCGCGCGCACGGTTTTGCGCTCGCTTGGGAATCGGCGTTCCTTCTCTTGGTCACCCCGCTGTCAGGCTTCGCGGACGGACTTTGTACGGTCCCGGGATGCGTGATTCTTCCGGGCTCTCCCGCCGTGCCGCTCTGGGCCTCGCCGCCGCCGTCCCCCTCGCCGCCGCGACGGCCACGACCGCGTACGCCACGACGACGATCGGCGGTGCGAGGCTGGCCCGTGCCGGGATCCAGACGAGCGGCGCGTCGGGGCTGCCCGAGCACCTCACCGCCCGCTCCTGGCTGGTCGCCGACCACACCAGCGGCGAGGTGCTCGCCTCGTACAACGCGCACCGGCGTCTCGCGCCCGCCTCCACCCTGAAGATGCTGTTCGCGGACGCCGTGCTGAAGAAGTTCGAGCGCACGCGGACGTACAAGGTGGTCGACGCCGACCTCGCCGACGTCCCCTCCGGGTCCAGCCTCGTCGGCGTCAAGCCCGGCATCACGTACACCGTCGATCAGTTGTGGCAGGGCGTGTTCCTGCGCTCCGGCAACGACGCGGTGCACGTGCTCAGCCACATGAACGGCGGCATCGAGGCCACGGTCGCCGAGATGCAGGCGCTCGCGAAGGACCTTCAGGCCCTGGACACCCATGTGGTCAGCCCCGACGGCTTCGACCACCCGGGCCAGCTGTCGTCCGCGTACGACCTGACGCTCTTCGCCCGGCACGGTCTCGCGGACGCCGATTTCCGCGGCTACTGCTCGACCAGGACCGCGGACTTCCCGGCCGGCGGCAAGAAGACCTTCCAGATCCAGAACACCGACCGCCTGCTGACGGGCGCCTGGGGCATGAAGCCGTACGAGGGCCTGATAGGCGTGAAGAACGGCTACACGAGCCATGCCGGCAACACCTTCACCGGCGCGGCGACCCGCGACGGACGGACCCTGCTCGTCACGGTGATGCACCCCAAGAGCGGCGGCAACGGGGTCTACGAGGAGACGGCCCGGCTTCTCGACTGGGGTTTCGGGAAGGGTGCGGACGCCGAGCCGGTCGGCACGCTGGTCGGTCCGCTCAGCGAGGGCGGCGCGAGTGCGAAGCCCACGCGGAAGGCGGCGAAGGCGGCGGCGGGCGCTCCGGCTCCGGCGGCCGCCGGGGAGGGAGACGGCGCGCCGTGGGGACTGGTCGGCGGGGCCGGGGCGGCGCTGGCACTCCTCGCGGGCGGCGCGTTCGCGCTGCGCAACCGCAGGCGCCGGTCCGCCGGGGAACCGGCCGAGGCGGAAGGCGGCGGTCAGGGCTGATGACGGGGGCAGCCGCTCCGCGGTCCGGTGCACGCCTCGCGGTCCCGCGCGAGGCGGGCCCCCGCCCGGGCCGCGGAGTGACTGCCACCTCCCCCTCGGAGTGGACCGTGGTCGTACCGAAGTCGTGTGCTCCAACTGTGAAGCCCTGATGGGGGAGATGATGAGCATAAGCGCACCAACGGCTTATATGGTCCGGAGATGCGGCTTCCGTATGTGAGGGTTGAGCCGTTGACCGTTTCTTGGTGAACCACCGGGGCCCGCCGTACGTGAGGCCCGGCGGATCCGGCCTCTACGCCTACATCTAGGCCTGCGCCTACGCCTGCACCTAGGCCTGGCGCTGCGCCTCGCCCGGGTAGCGGACGCCGACGTGCTCGCGGATCGTGTCGAGCGTCCGCATCACGGCGAGCGTGCCGTCGAGCGGGACGAGCGGGGACTCGGTCTCGCCGGCGCGCAGGGCACGCATCACCTCGGCGGCCTCGTGCTTGAGGCTGTTGCGGGGGCCGGAGGAGGGGTCGGCACGGAAGGTCTCCGGTTCGCGGCCGTCGCGGTGCAGGACGAAGTGCTCCGGGAAGAAGAAGCCGCCCGGGATGTCGATGCGGCCCGCGGAGCCGGTGACGGAGGCGGCGACGGGCGTGCCGCCGTTGATGGAGCAGTGCACCGAAGCCAGAGCGCCGCTCTCGAAGGAGAGCAGTGCACCCGTCTGGAGATCGACGCCCTCGTCGGAGAGCACTGCTCTCGCGGCGATGTCCGAGGGCTCCCCGAGCAGCAGCTGCGCGAACGACACCGGATAGACGCCGAGATCGAGCAGCGCGCCGCCGCCCTGCGCGGGATCCCGCAGCCGGTGCGAGGGCGGGAACGGCCCGGCCAGACCGAAGTCGGCCTGCACCGTGCGCACGTCACCGATCACCCCGTCGTCGACCAGCGCCTTCAGCCGCCGGACCAGCGGATTGCAGTACATCCACATGGCCTCCATCAGGAAGCGGCCGTTGCCCCGGGCGAGCGCGACCAGCTCCTCGGCCTCCCGCGCGTTCAGCGTGAACGCCTTCTCGCACAGGACATGGCGGCCCGCCTCCAGGCACATCCCCGCGGCCACCCGGTGGGCCGAGTGCGGCGTGGCGACGTACACGACGTCGACGTCCTCGTCCGCGGCGAGCGAGGCCCAGTCCCCGTACGCCCGAGGAATCCCGAACCGTTCCGCGAACGCCTTCGCCGAGGGTTCCGTCCGTGAGGCGACGGCCACCACCTCGGCGTCCGGCATGTCGACCAGGTCCGCCGTGAACGCCGCGGCGATCCCGCCGGTCGCCAGAATCCCCCACCGCACGCGTTCACGCTCGCCCGTCATGCCCGCCCCTTGATCCGTGACTCCGAACTCGCTGCTCGAACTGAGAGCATAGGGGCCGCATCTTTCCGAGAGGGGGGCACATGCCCGAGCGTGGCCGCACCACGCGGGACCAGGAGAGCCCGCGAGGGCATATACCGGAGGCAGGGACCGCGGGCACCGCGCCGACGGTCGCCGAGGCGTCACCGCCGGCCGCCGGAGCCGAGTCCGGCGCCCCGGCGCGACCGCACGCGGAACCCCGCGGTCCGCGCCGCACCGGACTCCTCGTCACCCTCGTCCTCGGCGGGCTCACCGCCACACCCCCGCTCGCGATGGACATGTACCTCCCCTCGCTGCCGGAGGTCACCGGCTCCCTGCACGCCCCGGCCGCCACCGTGCAGCTCACGCTCACCGCGTGCCTCGCGGGCATGGCGCTCGGGCAGCTCGTCGTCGGACCCATGAGCGACAGGTGGGGCCGCCGGCGCCCGCTGCTCGGGGGCCTCGCCGTCTACGTCCTCGCCACCGCCCTGTGTGCCCTCGCGCCCGGCATCGGCCTCCTCGTCGCCTTCCGCCTCGTCCAGGGGCTCGCCGGCGCGGCCGGGATAGTGATCGCCCGCGCGGTCGTCCGCGACCTGTACGACGGCGTGGCGATGGCCCGCTTCTTCTCCACCCTCATGCTGATCTCCGGCGTCGCCCCGGTCGTCGCGCCCCTCATCGGCGGACAGATCCTGCGCTTCACCGACTGGCGGGGCGTGTTCGTGGTCCTCACCGCCGTCGGCATCGCGCTGACGGCCCTCGTCTGGGCGAGACTGCCCGAGACCCTCGAACCCGCGGACCGGCACGGCGGCGGCGTCGGCGAGGCGCTACGTGCCATGCGCCGGCTGCTCGCCGACCGCGTCTTCACCGGGTACATGCTCGCGGGCGGCTTCACCTTCGCGGCCCTGTTCGCCTACATCTCGGCCTCCCCGTTCGTGATCCAGGACCTGTACGGCGCCTCCCCGCAGACCTTCAGCCTGCTCTTCGGCGTGAACTCCGTCGGCCTCGTGATCGCCGGGCAGATCAACGGCAAACTGCTGGTCGGCCGGGTCGCCCTGGAAAAGGTCCTCGCCACCGGCCTCGCCCTCGTCGTCCTCGCCGCGACCGCGCTGCTGCTCATGTCCACCGGCGCCCTCGGACGGGTCGGGCTCGCCCCGGTCGCCGCCGCGCTGTTCGTGCTGATGTCCGCCATGGGCCTCGCCCTGCCCAACACACAGACGCTCGCCCTCATGCGCGTACGGCACACCGCCGGTTCCGCCTCCGCGCTGCTCGGCACCTCCTCCTTCCTCGTCGGCGCGGTCGCCTCACCCCTCGTCGGCGTCGCGGGAGAGCACACCGCCGTCCCGATGGCCGTTGTCCAGCTGGTGGCCGCGCTGGTGGCCGTCGGCTGCTTCGTGGGACTGTGCCGTCCCCGGCGGACGGGACACACGGTGAACGGGAAAGGGGCGGAGAACTGAGCGCGCCAAGACTGCGGCACGGCACGCCGGAACGCGCCGGACTCGACGCCGGTGAACTGCGCGGGCTCGTCCACGAGGTCCGTGCCCTCACCCGCGGGGACGACCCGTGGGCGGCGGGCGTCGTGGTGGTCGCGGGGCGCGGCCCGGTCATCGCCGTCGAGGAGGCGGCGGGCTGGGCGGTCCGCTGCACGGCCTACGACGCGGACAAGGACACCGGGGTCGAGCTGCCGCCGCACGCACGGGTGCCGATGACCGTGCACACGCCCTTCGACCTGGCCTCCCTCACCAAGCTGTTCACGGCGGTCGCCGCGGTGCAGCAGCTGGAGCGCGGCACGCTGGGCATCGAGGCGCGCGTCGGCGCGTACCTCCCGGAGTTCCGCGCGGCCCGCGAGCACGGCATCACCGTACGGCAGCTGCTCACCCACACCTCCGGGCTGCGCCCCGAACTCCCGCTGTACGACTGCCCGGACGACACGGCCCGGCTGGCACTGCTGCGGGCCGAGGCCCCCTCGTCGAAGCCGGGCGAGTACCGGTACTCCGACATCAACCTGCTGCTCCTCCAGTTCGTCCTGGAACGCGTCACCGGCCGGGGGCTCGACGTCCTCGTCCGGGACGGCATCACGCGCCCGCTCGGGATGAACGCCACCGCCTTCGGACCCTGCCCCGGCGCGGCGGCCACGGAGGACCAGCGGCGGCCGTGGGCCAAGGCGGACCGGGGCATGCTGCGGGGGGTGGTGCACGACGAGAACGCCTGGGCGCTCGGCGGGGTGGCCGGGCACGCCGGCCTGTTCTCCACCGCGCGCGATCTGGCCGTGTTCTGCCGCACCCTGCTCGCGGGCGGTTCGTACGGCCCCGCCCGCATCCTCGGCCCCGACTTCGTCGAACTCCTCCTCACCCCGCCCGGCCTCGGATTCGCCCTCGACCAGCCCTGGTTCATGGGCACCCTCGCGGGCCACGGCGCGGCCGGCCACACCGGGTTCACCGGCACCTCCCTGGTCCTGGACCCGGCGACGGACACGTTCCTCGTCCTGCTCGCCAACACGGTCCACCCCCGGCGCCGCCCGGCGGACAACGCGCCCCGGGCGGCGGCGGCCACCCGGCTGCGGCGGGCGGTGCGCGGGACCTGAGCGACCGGCCGGGCGGTACGGGGTGCGCCGGCACCTGAGAGAATCGGGCCGTGAACGCCCCCGTACCCTCCGCCGACACCCTGCGCAGCGCCCTCGCCGGACTGCTCGACGGTCTGCCGCCCAAGGCCGCCGCGCAGGCGGTCGAGCGGCTGATCGCGAACTACCGGGGGACCACCCCGACCCACACGCCGATCCTGCGGGACCGCTCGGACGTGGCCGCCTACGCCGCGTACCGGATGCCCGCGACGTTCGAGGCGGTGTGCGCGGCGCTGGAGGCGTTCGCGGACGCGGTGCCCGGCTGGGCGCCCGGGAGCCATGTGGACGTCGGCGGCGGCACCGGCGCGGCCACCTGGGCGGTGAACGCGACCTGGGACGGCGTCCGCCCGGTGACCGTGCTCGACTGGGCCGAGCCGGCCCTCGCGCTCGGCCGGGAGATCGCCGCCGCCAACCCGGAACTGGAGGGCGCCGCGTGGCAGCGCTCTCGTATCGGAGCGGCGCTCACCATCGAGAGCACTGATCTCGTCACGGTCTCGTACGTCCTCGGCGAGCTCACCGAGGACGACCGCGCCTCGGTCGTGGACGCGGCCGCGAGCGCCGCCCAGGCGGTGGTGATCATCGAGCCCGGCACCCCCGACGGCTACACCCGGGTCCTCGCCGCGCGCGAGCGCCTGATCGGCGCCGGCTTCCACGTCGCCGCCCCCTGCCCGCACAGCGCCACCTGCCCCATCGTCCCGGGCCAGGACTGGTGCCACTTCTCCGCGCGGGTCGCCCGTTCCTCCCTGCACCGGCAGGTCAAGGGCGGCTCCCTGCCGTACGAGGACGAGAAGTTCAGCTACGTCGCCGCGACCCGCTTCGAGCCCGCCCCGGCGCCCTCGCGCGTCGTGCGCAAGCCGCAGATCCGCAAGGGGCAGGTCCTGCTCGACCTGTGCGGGCAGGACGAGGCACTGCGCCGGGAGACGGTGACCAAGCGTCACGGACCGTTGTACAAGGCGGCCCGCGACGCCGAGTGGGGCGACGCCTGGCCGCCGCCCGGGGACGCCTTCTAGGTGCCCCGCAGCTCCTGGGTGCAGCACTTCACGCTTCCGCCGCCCTTGAGGAGCTCGCCGAGATCGACGCCCACGGGAACGAATCCGCGTTCCCGGAGCGGGTCGAAGAGGCCCGTCGCCTCCTGCGGCAGCAGCACGTGCAGTCCGTCCGAGACCGCGTTGAGGCCCATCGCGGCGGCGTCCTCCGGTGTGGCGGTCAGCGCCTCCGGGAACAGCCGGCGCAGGACCTCGCGGCTGCCGGGGGAGAAGGCCGGCGGGTAGTACATGATCTCGTCGGTGCCGTCGTCGAGGACGGCGAGGGCCGTGTCCAGGTGGTAGTAACGGGGGTCGACCAGGTCCAGGCCGATCACCGGGCGGCCGAGGAACTCCTGTGCCTCCCCGTGCGAGAGCGGGCTCGCGCGAAAGCCCCGGCCCGCGAGCAGGTACGACCCCGTGACGACGAAGTCGCCCTCTCCCTCGTTGACGTGCTCCGGTTCGCGGATCCGGCCGTACCCGCGGGCGCGGAACCACTCCAGATGCGCCGCCGCCTCCGCCTCGCGCTGCGGGTAGGCGAACCGGGCACCCAGCACCCGCCCGTCCACGACCGTCGCGCCGTTCGCCGCGAAGACCATGTCCGGCAGACCCGGGCGGGGGGCGAGTTCCTCGACCGAGTGGCCGAGAGAGCGGTAGCGGTCCCGGAGGTCCTCCCACTGGGCGAGGGCGAGCGGCACGTCGACCGGCTTGGCGGGGTTCATCCACGGATTGATCGCGTACGTGACGTCGAAGTGCACCGGTGGGCACATGAGGTAGCGCCGGGGCGTGGCGCGGCGAAGAGGGTGCAAGGAGGGCTCCTTACGCAACCGCAGGGGCAGTTGATGCTCATGGTGCGGTGCGCCCGGCCCCGGGAGCGGGAGGCGTGCGGGAGGCGTACGGGCGGGGGTCCCCCGATCCGCCCCACCGCGCCCGATCCGCCGCCTCCCGCGTCACCGGGCCCACGCTGCCCCGGTCCGCCCGAGTGGCGTCGGTCTCGTACGACTACACGGGCGCGCCGGTCGACTACACCCCGCACGGGCCGGCCCCCTGCCCGGTGTCCGTGAAATCGCCACTAATCATGCAATAACACATGATCAGGGCCTGGTGGACGCATCGCCCCACCTACCCCGGTTGTCTGCTCCGGCCACCCGGAGCGCAGGATGGTGGGACGATGGGGCAAGGACGAGTCGCACTACGGCGAGGCGAGGGGATAGATGAGCGCAGAGTTCGGTCACCGCTCCGGCACGCGGGGCAGGATCTCGAAGTGGCTGCGCGGACGCCGGCCCAAAGCCCCGGCGCAGACGTCCGCCGACGGCCGTGAGGCCCTGCTGCTAGCCGCCGCCGCCGCGGGGCTGCCGCTCGCGCAGGCCGCGTACCCCTCCGGCTACCGCTGTTCCTGTGACCGCGTCGGCTGTCCCACCCCCGCGCGCCACCCCGTCTCCTTCGCCTGGCAGACGCAGTCGACCACCGACCGCGCGCAGATCGAGCGCTGGGCCCGGCACCAGCCGAAGGCGAACTTCATCACCGCGACCGGCATGGTGCACGACGTCCTGGACGTGCCGCTGGACGCCGGGCGCGAGGCGCTGGAGCGCCTGCTCGCCTCCGGCATCGAGGTCGGACCCGTCGCGGAGACCGGCGACGGCCGCATGCTCTTCTTCACCCTCACCCGCGGTACGCCCGAGGACGAGGACGAGTGGTGGCCCTGCGAGCTGGACTGCCACCCCGAGACGATGGACGAACACCCCGGCCTCCGCTGGCACTGCCGCGGCTCGTACGTCCTCGTGCCGCCGGCCCAGCTCCCCGGCGGTCTGGGCGTCGACTGGGTGCGCGGCCCCGAGCATCCGCTGCCGGACCCGCTCACGCTCCTGGAGATCCTGACCGACGAATGCGCCCGCTACGCCGGGGAGAACGGCGCGGACCGGCTCGCCGCCTGGCCCCACCGGGGCTGAGCCCCGGCCGGGCGGGGGACCGGCCCCGGACTACTCGCCCTTGGCGCCCGTCAGCCCCTCGACCCGTCCGAGGACGGACACCTGCCCTCGGCCCGAGCCCTTCAACGGGTCGATGACGACCTGGTTGGAGACGAACTCCAGGGTCAGGGACTGGTTGATCTCACCCCTGGTCAGGGCCTGCACCTCCGCGCCGGGGGCCGGGATCTCGGTGCCCGCGGCGGCGGTCTCCTTCTCGAAGCGGTGCGTGGCGAAGAACACCAGCGCCCCGCCGTCCGCGGTGCGCAGCCCCACCGGCGCGTAGTCGCCCGAGGTCAGCGGCTGGTCGATGTACTGCCGGGCGAGTCCGGGCCGGCTGGCGAACTTCTCGCGCTGGACCCGCCACTGCGAGGTGTGGACGCCGGTGGCGAAGGTGTCGCCGCCGGTCCTGAGATAGGTGGCGTACGTCTGCCCGAGCTTGCGCGGCTCGACCGCGAGCGCCGCGTCGTCGGCGGCGACGGGCTGCGCCCAGCCGTCCTCGTCCTTCGCGAACTCCGGTACGTCACCGGCCCCGAGGACCGTCAGATACGAGGCCTGCCACAGCTCGCGGGCGTCGTCCCGGGTGAAGACGAGTAGCCAGCGACTGCCCGGTACGCCCTTGTTGGCGGTCGCGTTCGCCACGAACCAGCGGGGCCAGCCGGCCTTCGCGGGGATCGAGAACTCGGCGTCGTCGAACTCCAGCGGCGAATGCGTGGGATTCCCGCCCGGTCTGCCGATGCGTCCGGCCTTCAGCTTGGCGCCGTCGATGTCCGCGAGCGGACCGGTCACCCGGTCCGCGTCCTTCGAACGGTCGTACGTCGCGTCCGCCTTGTTGTAGGCGGCGGTGAAGTCCTCCAGCGCGCGGGCGGCTTCGGCGCGGGTCGTGGCCGGCACGACCTCTCGTTCGCCGTGCACCACCACGCAGCCGCTCGCCGCCGCCCACAGCGCGGTCACCGTCGTCGCCGCCAGGGCGGGACGGCCGAGACGACGGAGACTAAGAGGCCTTCGAGGGCTGCGACCCGTGCGATCCCTGCTCATCAGGTGCCTTCACCTTCTTCTTCCCGGAGGCGAACCCTACCGGGGCGAAGAAGATCGTGAGCGTCGGCACCAAGTACAGGGCCCACACCGTGACCTGAAGGACGGTCGGGTCGGGCTGGAAGTTGAAGACGCCCTTCAGCAGGGTGCCGTACCAGCTCGACGGGTCGATCGTGCCGCTGATGTCGAAGGCCAGGTTCGTCAGTCCCGGGACGAAGTCGGCCTCCTGGAGGTCGTGGACGCCGTACGCGAGCACGCCCGCGGCGACGACGACCAGCATGCCGCCGGTCCAGGTGAAGAACTTGGCGAGGTTGATCCTCAGCGCGCCGCGGTAGAACAGCCAGCCGAGCAGGACCGCGGTGGCCAGGCCCAGCGCCACGCCGATCAGCGGGCGGGGCGTGCCGTCGCTGGCCGCGTGCACCGACGCCCACACGAACAGGGCCGTCTCCAGGCCCTCCCGGCCGACCGCCAGGAACGCGGTCGCGACCAGCGCGCCCGTTCCCATGGCGAGCGCCGCGTCCAGCCTGCCGTGCAGCTCGGACTTCAGGTGCCGGGCGGTGCGCCGCATCCAGAAGACCATCCACGTCACCAGGCCCACGGCGAGGATCGACAGCGAACCGCCGAGCAGCTCCTGGGCCTGGAACGTCATCTCCTGGGAGCCGAACTCCAGGGCGCAGCCGAAACCGAGCGCCACGGTGATCGCGACACCGATGCCGATCCAGATCGGCTTCAGGGCGTCCCTGCGCTCCGTCTTCACCAGGTAGGCGATGAGGATGCAGACGACGAGGCTGGCCTCCAGGCCCTCGCGGAGTCCGATGAGGTAGTTGCTGAACACGGCTACGCCTCCTTGGAGAACAGCGCCCGGCCCCACCAGTCGTCCTTGTCCCGGACGCCGGGCGGAACGGCGAAGACCGCCGAACTCACGTGCTGGATGTACTCGTTGAGCGCGTCGGAGCGCGACAGGCTGCGCTGGAGGGGGATGAACCCCTTGCGTACGTCCCGCTGGTAGGCGAGGAAGAACAGGCCCGCTTCGAGGCGGCCGAGACCGTCCGTGCCGTCCGTGAAGGAGTAGCCGCGGCGCAGGATCGTCACCCCGTCGTTGGAGTCGGGGTGGGCGAGCCGGACGTGCGCGTCGGGCTTCATCGCCTTCAGGAACGGCTTGTCGTGCTCCTTGGCCTTGCCGACGGGGGCGCCCTCGCCCTTGTCGCGGCCGAAGATGTCCTCCTGCTCCTGGAGCGAGGTACGGTCCCAGGTCTCGATGTTCATCCGGATACGCCGGGCGACGAGGTAGGAACCGCCGGTCATCCAGGCGGAGTCCGGGCCGTTGTCCTTCTCGTCGGCCCACACGAACTTCCGCAGCCGCGCGGTCTCGGTGCCCGCGATGTTGCGGGTGCCGTCCTTGAAGCCCATCAGGTTGCGCGGGGTCTGCGCGTCCGGGGTCGTGGACGACGTCTTGCCGAAGCCGAGCTGCGACCAGCGGATGGCGACCTTGCCGAAGCCGATGCGGGCCAGGTTGCGGATGGCGTGCACCGCCACCTGCGGGTCGTCCGCGCAGGCCTGGATGCACAGGTCGCCGTCGCTGCGCGCCCTGTCCAGGTTGTCGCCCGAGAAGGCCGGCAGATCGACGAGCGCATCAGGCCGCCGGTCCGCCAGATCGAACTTCCCGAACAGTGACGGACCGAAGCCGATGGTCAGCGTCAGCCGGGACGGCTTGAGCCCCAGCGCCTCACCGGTGTCGTCCGGCGGAGCCTCCGCCAGACCGCCGTACGCGCCCTCGCCGACCGCCTGTCCGGCGGTCATCCGGGCGGCGGCCTGCGTCCAGTCCTTGAGGAGCTGGACGAACTCGGCGCGGTCGTCCGTCTTCACGTCGAACGCGGCGAAGTGCAGCCGGTCCTGCACCGCTGTCGCGATGCCGGCCTGATGCGGGCCGTGGAAGGGGACGCCGGCACCGGTGTCGGCGCCGGCCGGATCGACGTCGTTGCCGACGCGGGTCATCGCGACGGCACCGCCGGCCGCGGCGGCGCCGAGCGCGAGCCCGGCACCGCCCCAGCCGATCAGGGAACGCCGGCTGGGCGCGGAGCCGGCGCGGGCGGGCTCGACGGGGCAGGCGCCGTCCGTGGCGTTCGTGCTGTCCGTGGCGTTCGTGCTGTCCGGGGTGTCCGTCATGGCGCTGCTCCTACTTCACGACGGCGGCGGCGAGCTTGGACAGGGGCTCGGCGAGCGCGTTGACGGCGTCCGAGAGCTCCTTGCGGTCGGCCTTGCCGACCTTGTCGTACGAGGTGAAGTCGTACGAGGTCTTGTCCGTGCGGTACTTGTCGAGCAGCGTGTTCAGCGCGGCGAACTGCTTGTCGAGCTCCGCCGTCAGCGCCGCGTCGTTCTCCGAGGCGACCGGCTTGAGCAGCTCGTACGCCTTCTGCGCGCCCTCGACGTTGCCCTTGAAGTCGCTCAGGTCGGTGTGCGAGTAGCGGTCCTCCTCGCCGGTGACCTTGCCGCTGGCGACCTCGTCGAGCAGTTCCTTGGCGCCGTTGGCCATGGAGGTCGGGGTGATCTCGGCCTTGCCGACCCGCTTCTGCCAGTCGGTCAGGTCGGTGACGAGCTGGTCGGCGAGCTCCTTCTCACGGTCGCCGATCTTCTTGTCCTGCCACAGGGACTTCTCCAGGCGGTGCCAGCCGGTCCAGTCCGTGGCCGGGTCCTGGCCCTCCTCCAGGCCGTCCTCGCGGACGTCGACCTTCGGGTCGATGTCACCGAAGGACTCCGCGACCGGCTCGGTGCGCTCCCAGCCCAGACGCGAGGAGGCGAACTCCTTCTTCGCGGCCTCGAGGTCACCGGCCTTGACGGCCTTGGCGAACGCCTCCGCCTTCGGCAGCGTGGCGTCGGCCTGCTCCTGCGCGTACTCGCGGTACGCGGCGACCGCCTTGTCCAGACGCGGGTCGCGCTTGGCGACCTTGCCGCCGGTGACCTTGACGGCCTGGCGGATGCCCTTGCCCTTCATCCCGGGCTTGCAGGCGATGGTGTACTCGCCGGCCTTCACCTCGGCGGTGACCCGCTGCTTGGTGCCGGGACCGATGTTCTCCCGCTCGCTGACGATCCGGTCGTCCGGGAACAGCAGGTAGACCTCGGTGACCTTGGAGCCCTTGTTCTCGATGTCGAGCTGGACGTGCCCCGCGGGGAACTCCTTCTTGGACACCTTGCACGCGGTGTCGCTGGCCGTTACCTGGATCGCGTCGCCGTTCTTGGCGTCGCTCTTCTGGGTGCAACCCGTGACGGCGGCCAGAGCGGTCGCGGTGGCGACAGCGGTGACAACGGACAGTCGAACGGCTCGCATGCAGGCTCCAAGAGAAGTCGGACAAGCCGCACGGCGGGGCCCGTTCGGCATGGTGAGGCTGGCCTAACTTATCTGAGGCTTGCCTCACTGATACCCGCCCGTGCGGTGATTCACCTCTCACAGACGCCGTACAGGAACGGCTTGATCACGGCGACTCAAAACAGACCCCATGGAAAGGTCAAGGGATGGTCAAGTGGAAGGGTTCGTCGCGTTTCGGGGCGATGAGCGCGGCGCCGGTCCTGGGGTGCGGGAACACCTCGACCGGCTGCCGGTAGACCTCGGTCAGCAGTTCGTCGGTGAAGACCTCCGCCGGCCGGCCGTGGGCCGCGACACGACCGGCGCACAGGATCGCGACCCGGTGCGCGTACGCGGCGGCGAGCCCGAGGTCGTGCAACACCACGACCACCGCGTCACCGGCGTGCGCCCTTTCCCGGCACACCCGCAGCACCAACTCCTGGTGCCGCAGGTCGAGTGCGGCGGTCGGCTCGTCGAGCAGCAGCAGTGGCGCGCGCTGCGCGAGCACCCGGGCGAGCGCCACCCGGGCGCGCTCCCCGCCGCTCAGCGCGGCGAACGAGCGGGCCGCGAAGCCGGTGACCTCGGCGGCGGCCATGGCCGCGCCGACCGCCGCGTCGTCGTCCTGCGGGCTGTGGGCCCAGGGAGCCCGCCCCATGCGGACGACCTCCTCCACGGTGAACGGGAAGGAGAGCGTCGCCGACTGGGGAAGCACGGCCCGGCGCAGGGCGAGTTCGGCGGCCGACCAGTCCTGCGCGGGACGCCCGTGCAGGCGTACGACCCCTTCCGCGGTGCGCAGATCGGCCGCCAGCGCGGCCAGGAGGGTCGATTTTCCCGCCCCGTTGGGCCCGACCAGTGCGAGGACCTCGCCCGCGCGGGCGGTGACGTCGACCCCGTGCAGCACCTCCCGGTCGCCGAGCCGGACCCGGAGGCCCTCGGTCTCGGCGAGCACGTCGCCGGGGGCGGGCGCGGACGGCGGCAGGAGCCGTGCCGTACGCGCGAGCCGCAGCCGCCCGGCGGTACGCGCGAGCCGGGACCCGGCCCTCGTGCGCGGGAATCCCGGGAGTCCCGGGAGCGTGCGCCCGGTGTCGCTTCCGGCGGATCTCACGCCCAGCCTCCTTGCCTGCGACGGGTCCTGCGCAGCAGCCACAGGAAGAACGGGCTGCCCAGCAGGGCGGTCAGGACACCGAGGGGGAGCTCGGCGGGCTGTGCGATCGTCCGGGCGGCGAGGTCGGCCGCCAGCAGCACGGCCGCGCCGCCGAGCGCGCTGCCGGGGATCAGGAAGCGGTGTCCGGGCCCGGCCGCCATGCGCAGCAGATGCGGTACGACCAGACCGATGAAGCCGATGATCCCGGAGACGCTGACGGCCGCCGCGGTGAGCAGCGCGATGACCAGCACGAGGACGAGCCGCAGCCGTTCGACGTCGACGCCCAGGTGCCGGGCCGGCCGTTCGCCGAGGGACAGCAGATCGAGCCGGCGGGCGTACAGCGGTGCCAGGGCCAGGCCGGTCGCGGCGCAGGGCAGGACCGCGAGAACCTTCGGCCAGGTCGCCTGAGCCAGCGATCCCAGCTGCCAGAAGGTGATCTGGCTGACGGCGGCGGAGTCCGCGAAGAACAGGAACAGTCCGATCAGGGCGCCGGTGAAGGCGTTCAGGGCGATCCCGGTGAGGATCAGCGTGACGACCTCGGTGCGGCCGCCCGAGCGGGACATCGCGTAGACGACCAGGACCGCGGCCAGTCCCGTGACGAAGGCGACGGCCGGGACGGTGAAGGTGCCGAGGAAGCCCAGGCCGAGCGCGATGGCGGCGACCGCGCCGACCGCCGCGCCCGACGAGACGCCGATGACGCCCGGTTCGGCCAGCGGATTGCCGAACACGCCCTGCATCAGAGCGCCCGCGCAGCCCAGCGAGGCGCCGATGAGCAGCGCGAGCACGATCCGCGGGAAGCGCACGTCCCACAGGACCGACTCCGGGACCCGGTCCAGCGCGGCGCCCCCGAGACCGGCGCGGTGCGCGACGGAGGCCAGCACGTCCCCGGTGGGGATGGGGTACGCGCCGAGCCCGGCGGCCACGGGGACCAGGGCGAGCAGGACGGCGAGCAGCCCGGCGGTCAGGAGCCAGGGGGCGCCGTGGGCCCGCCCCCGCACGGGAGCGGTGGCGGCCTCGCCGGTGACCGGTTCGGCGGGCGCCCCGGACGCCGGGCGGTCGAGGGCGGTCATCGGGCGTCCCCGTACAACTGCCGTACCAGCGAGCGCAGTACCTGGTCCGTGCGCGGCCCGTAGTTGAGAAGCACGCCGTCCTCGACGGACACCACCCGGCGCTTCGTGCCGGCCGGGGTCTGCGCCACCCCCGGGATCTTGACGAGTCCGTCGGTTCCGCCGACGGACGCGAGGCCCTTGGACATCACGAGGATCGCGTCGGGCGCGGTCCGGACGAGCGCCTCGGTGGTGATGGCGGTGAAGTCCTTGTCCAGGCCCGACTCGGCGCCCGCGTCGACCGCCCCCGCCGCCTCCAGCAGCGAGGTCGCGCCCGAGCCGCGGCCGCCGATGAGATAGACGGAGGCGGAGCCGCGCAGATAGAGGAAGGCGACGCGCGGGTGGTCCGCGTGCGGCGGAATCGCCTTGCGCACGGCGGCGATCCGGTCCTGCGACCGCTGTGCCAGCCGTTTCCCCGCCGCCGGGACCCCGAGGGCGTCGGCGACCGTCCGGATGCGCGGGCCCACGTCGGCGAGGCCGCGCGCGGGGGCGACGACCAGGACGGGGACACCGGCGTCGCGGATCTGCTCCATCGCTTCCTCCGGTCCGGTCGTCGACTCGGCGAGGACGAGGTCGGGGTGGAGGGAGAGCACGCTCTCGGCGGAGACGTCGTGGTTGCGGGTGACGACCGGCAGTTCCCTGGCCTGGTCGAAGGTGGCGGTGATGTCGCGGGCGACGACCCGGTCGCCGAGCCCGAGCGTGAAGACGATCTCGCTGAGGCTGCCGGACAGGGGAACGATCCGGTCGGCCTTCTCGACGGTCGTCCGCGGTCCGCCGAACGACCGCACCGTGACCGGGAGTCGGGGCTTGCCGGGGGACGCCAGGGGTTCGACCCGGTCGGTGCCGTCCGATCCGTTCGTCCCGGCGGCTCCGGTGGCCGCCGTCGGCGCGGGGCCGGCGGAGCCCCCGCATCCGGTCAGGGTGAGGGCGAGCGCGGACAGCAGCGCCCCCGCCAGTCGTGTGCGCAAGCGTTGCACTGTCCCGTTGTTCCTCTCGGTCCTCTTCCAGCACGTCCGGTCGATAGTTTAGGTTAGCCTTACCTAAGTCGCCAGGGGTTCTCCGGACCCCGGAATCCGGAGGACACCCATGACCGCGCGTTCGAGGGCCCTGGGGGCCGCCGTGGTCTGCGTGGCCGTGCTGGGGGCCCTGCTCACCGCCACGGCCGCGCACGCGGCGAGCCGCACCGTGCGGGGCGGCCGGCTCGACTGGGGCATCAAGTCGTCCTTCCAGAGCTATGTCACCGGGCCCATCGCGAAGGGGAGTTACTCCCTCACCGGGGGCGCGGCCACGGTCGGCGCGAGCCAGTTCCGCTTCCACTCCGCCACCGGCTCCTACGACGGCGACACGGGCGCCTTCACCGCCGCCTACTCCGGCGGAGTCCGCTTCACCGGACACCGCGAGAGCGGCGGCGGCTACGAACTCGACCTCACGATCAGCCGTCCCGTCGTCCGCATCACCGGCGGTGGCGGCACCCTCTACGTCGACATCACCAGCAAGGCGAAGGGCACCGGGACGGTCACGACGTCCACAGGGGTGCCCTTCGCCGCCCTCTCGCTCGGCGGCATCGACATGAAGGGCGGCGGCACCGCCGTCCGGCTCGACAACCTTCCGGCCAGGCTCACTTCACAGGGAGCCCGGTCCTTCGCCGGCTACTACACGGCGGGTACGGCACTCGATCCGGTGAGCCTGGAGGCGGACGTCCCGGCCCCGGCCCGGCCGTCGGCCACGCCCACCGCGAAGCCGTCCGGGTCCCCGGCGAAGAAGGCCGGGAGAGCGAAGGCGGACGCGATCGAGGACGGAGTCGTCGACTGGGGAGTGCGCCGCACGTTCCGCGAGTACGTCACCGGGCCCGTCGCCGACGGGAAGTGGACGCTGACCTCCGGGGCCCAGGACGGCGGCGCGCTCTTCCGGTTCCCGGCGGGCGAGGGAACGTACGACGCGAGGAAGCACGTCCTGAGGGCCGCCTTCGACGGGGCTCTGCGCTTCACCGGCCGGCAGGGGCTCGACCTCGGGCTCGGCGGAGTGCGGGTCACCGTCGAGGACGGCGAAGGCACGCTCTACGCCGATGTGGCGAGCGCGGACCTCACCGGGAAGAAGGTCCCGCTCGTGACCTTCTCCGCCAAGGGCATGAAGCCGAAGGGCGGACTGCTCCAACTCGCCGAGGTGCCGAGCACGTTGACGGCCCGTGGCGCCAAGGCGTTCGGCGGGGTCTACCGAGCAGGCACGCGCATGGACCCGGTGACCCTCTCGATCGCCCTCACGGACGACGCACGGCTCCCCGCCCTGCCCGACCTCGGCGAGTCCGCGTCCCCCTCGCCCGCGCCGCGTGCGTCGCGGACGCCCGGCGCGAAGGCTGCCACCGCGCCCCGCGCCGAGAACACCGCGAGCGGCGGCCCCGTCGGCGGATCGGCCCTGCCGGTCGCCCTCGCCCTCGGAGCGCTCCTCACGGCCGCGGCCGCCTTCGGCGTCGTCCGCAGGCGCCGCACGCCCACCGACTGACCCGACCCACTCCCACGCCCAACACGCCCCCGACCGAACCCCGGCGCCGGCTCGCCCCCAACTCCGACGCACCCCCCGAACCACTCCCCGTCCACTCCACTTCGTTCCCCGTACTCCACCGATCCCTGCGCCCCGGCGCAGGACGCTCACCCCCGAGGAGACCCACGACCATGGCCGCCCATCGCCACCGCCCTCTCGCACTCGCCGCCGCCGTCGCGGTCGCCCTGGGGGCCGGCGCCTTCGCCGTGACCAGCGCGTCCGCCGCCGAAGCGCCGCTCAAGGACTACGAGTTGACCTGGGGCATCAAGCAGTCCTACCGCTCGTACGTGACCGGGATGGCGGCCGGGACCTTCACCCCGTCCGGCGGAGCGACGCAGGCGGACGGCAACGGCGTCTTCACCTTCACCGACGGCAGCGGGACGTACGACTCCGGCACCCATGCCGTACGGCTCGGCTTCGCGGGCAGTCTGAAGATCGCCTCCAAGCTGCACGGCTTCGAACTCACCCTGTCGGACGTGAAGTTCGACAGCGCGGCGGCGGAGATCACCGCCGATGTCACGAGCGGCGGCACGATCCGGGAGGACGTCCCGCTCGCCGATGTCACCGTGACCCGCACGATGACGGACATGGAGACCAGGCTGACGAAGGAGGCGGCGACCGTCCTCGGCAGCGCGGGCTACGAGGGGGCCGCGGGCGATCCGCTCTCCGTGACGCAGAAGCCGGCCGCGACGCAGACACCGACCGCGACCCCGACCGGGACCGCGACCCCGACCGGGACCGCGACCCCGACCGGGACCGCGACGGGCTCCGCGTCCCCGGAGCCGACCTCGTCCGCCTCGGCGTCCCCGTCGTCCTCGGACCCGGCCTCGGAGAGTGCGAGCCCGACCGCCTCGGCCTCCGGGACCGGCGCCCCCGCACGGGGCGAGATAGCGGACGGCACGCTCGGCTGGGGTGTGAAGCAGTCCTTCCGTACGTACGTCGTGGACGGTGCCGCCCAGGGGAAGATCACCGTGTCCGGCGGCGCCACGCAGGCCGCCGGCAACGGCGCCTTCACCTTCACGGACGCCACCGGTACCTATGACACCGACGCCGACACGCTCTCGGCCTCCTTCGAGGGCGCGGTCAACTTCAAGGGCCATGAGGCGAACGGCAGTTACGGCCTCGACCTCACCCTCAGCGACCTCGGCGTGGAACTCGACGGCGGCTCCGGCGAGCTGACCGCCGACGTCGACAGCCTCGGCAAGACCTCCGACGACGTCGTCCTCGCGGACCTGAGCACGGACACCGAGGGCCTGACGGCGCAGGACGACGTGATCACCCTCGACGGAGTGACCGCCAAGCTCACCAAGGCCGGCGCGGAGGCCTTCGGGGGCTTCTACGCCGAGGGCGCCGAGCTGGACCCGGTCGGTCTCTCGGTGGCGCTGAGCGACGACGCCGAACTGCCGGACGGGAACGGCGGGTCGGGCTCCGGTTCCGGTTCCGGCTCGGGCTCGGACGGCTCCGGTACGTCGTCGGGCACCACGGGCGGCGCGGGGACGACCGGGTCCACGACGGGCGGTGTGAGCGGTGCCCTGGCCTCGACCGGGTCGGAGGTGCCGGCCGGCGCGCTGGGGGCCGCGGCCGCGGTGACCCTCGCGGCGGGCGCCGGTGTGGTGGTCGCCATGCGACGGCGGCAGAACGCCTGATCCGCCGGAACCGGTCCGGACGCGTTCCCGTCCGGACCGGCCGGCCCGGACCGCCCGCCTCCGGCAGCGTTCCCGATGATCAGGGAGCTTTCGGAGGCGGGCGGTCCGGTCTTGTGGGTCACCGGCCAGGCGGATGAATGTTTGAATGCCGGAGTGACTGACTACGACGTGCTGCGGGTCTTCTGCGGACCAGGCGGCGGGTATGGCAATGAGCTCTGTGTCGTGCGCGAGGGCTCGGTGATGCCGGACCGCGCCGAACGGCAGGAGTTCGCCGCGAAGCTCGGCTTCAGCGAGACCGTGTTCGTCGACGACCCCGAGCGCGGGATCATCGACATCTACACCCCTTCGCTGCGGCTGCCGTTCGCCGGACACCCGTGCGTCGGGGTGGGATGGCTGCTCGACGTGCCCGAACTGGTCACGCCCGCCGGTGTGGTGGGGGTCCGGCTGGACGGAGAGTTCAGCTGGATCGAGGCGCGGGCCGAGTGGGCGCCGCCGAGGACGCTGCGGCGGCACGGGACCGCGGCCGAGGTCGAAGCGCTGGCCGTGCCGCCGTCGGGCGAGTGGATCTACGCCTGGGCCTGGGAGGACGAGGCCGCCGGCCGGGTGCGGGCCCGCGCCTTTCCCGGCCGCAACGACGGCATCGAGGAGGACGAGGCCACCGGAGCGGCGGCGTTGTTGCTGACCCAGCAGCTCGGCCGGGCCCTCAACATCACCCAGGGCGTCGGTTCGCAGATCCTCACCGCACCGCAGCCGGGTGACTGGGTCGAGATGGGCGGCCGGGTCCACCTCGAACGCTGAAGCGGTGCGGCCGGGGCGGCCGCGCCCTTCGGGGGCGCGGGGAACTGCGCGATCGGCCCCCACCAGCCCGCAGGCGTACGGACCGGGTGGTTCCCCCGCACCGGGGGAACCACCCGGGGACACGGGCCCGGAGCACTCCGGCGGCCGGGGCCCGGGTGCTGACCCCGCGCCCGGGGCGAACCCTCAGGCGGTCAGCGGGAACTCTTCGCCGAGGGCCCTGAACACCCCGGTGTTCAGCGCGAACGCCCGCTTGCACTCCGCCACGATCCGCTGCTTCTCCAGGTCGTCGGCCCGGACCCCGTCCAGCAGCTCGCAGTACTCCCGCTTGAACGCGGCCGGGTTGGAGATGTCCTCGAAGACGTAGAAGCGGACCCCGTCGCCCTTGCGGCTGAAGCCCCAGGTCCGCTCCGCCCTGCCGCGGATGATCTGGCCGCCGGAGAGGTCGCCCAGGTAGCGCGTGTAGTGGTGGGCCACATAGCCGCCCGGCCATGCGAGGGCACACTCCGTGACCCGGTCCGCGTAAGCACGGGTCGCGGGCAGCGCGCTGAGCGTGTCCCGCCAGTCCGGCCCCCGCAGGTGGGCGAGGTCGCGCTCCAGGGCGGTGCGGCGCAGCAGCTCGGGCCGCAGGAACGGTCCGGCCACCGGATCGGCGGCCAGCCGCTCGGTCCCCGCCTCCAGTGCCTCGTACACGAACCACAGTTGTTCCGTGTAGCGCGCGTACGCCTCGACGCCGAGCCGGCCGCCGAGGAGGTCGCTCATGAACGTCGAGGTCTCCGCCTCGGTGTGCTGTTCGTGCGACGCGGTGCGGATGAGCGTCGAGAAGGGTGTGCCCGCCGGGTCCGTGGTGTCCGGCGTGCTCAGCGTGTCCGACGCGTTCATGGGGCCTCCGGAGCCGGTGAGGAAGGGCGAGAGCCGTTGCGAGATCAGTCGAATCTTCTATGGTTAGGCTTACCTAAGTCAATACTCTTCCCGACGTGCTGTCGGTAAAACCGTACCCCGATCGCGGGCCGTGCCCACATGGGAAAACCCGCCCTGTGGACAGGGCGGGTTTCAGTGATTGCGGGAACTCCGGGCGGCTACGGCAGGGTCAGGATCTCCGCGCCGCTCGCCGTGACGACGAGGGTGTGCTCGAACTGGGCCGTGCGCTTGCGGTCCTTCGTCACGACGGTCCATCCGTCGTCCCACATGTCGTAGTCGTGCGTGCCGAGCGTGAGCATGGGCTCGATGGTGAAGGTCATCCCGGGCTGCATGACGGTGGTCGCCTGCGGGTTGTCGTAGTGCGGGACGATCAGCCCGGAGTGGAACGAGGAGTTGATCCCGTGCCCGGTGAAGTCACGGACGACCCCGTACCCGAAGCGCTTCGCGTACGACTCGATGACGCGCCCGATGATGTTGATCTGCCGTCCCGGCCTGACCGCCTTGATCGCGCGGTCGAGCGACTCCCGGGTCCGCTCCACGAGGAGCCTCGACTCGTCGTCGACGTCTCCGACCAGGTAGGTCGCGTTGTTGTCGCCGTGCACACCGCCGATGTAGGCCGTCACGTCGAGGTTCACGATGTCACCGTCGCGCAGCACCGTGGAGTCGGGGATGCCGTGGCAGATGACCTCGTTGACCGAGGTGCACAGCGACTTGGGGAAGCCGCGGTAGCCGAGGGTCGAGGGGTAGGCGCCGTGGTCGCACATGTACGCGTGCGCCACCCGGTCGAGTTCGTCCGTCGTCACACCTGGCGCGATGAGCTTGGCGGCCTCGGCCATCGCCCGCGCGGCGATCCGTCCGGCGACACGCATCGCCTCGATCGTCTCGGGCGTCTGCACCTCCGGTCCGGTGTACGGCGTGGGGGCGGGCTTTCCCACGTACTCGGGGCGCCTGATGTTTCCCGGCACGGGGCGGGTGGGAGAAAGCTCCCCTGGTACGAGCAGCGACTGGCCAGACATGGCAGCGAGTCTAACCAGCGGGCATGGGGGAACATGTCCCTGGCGAAAGGAGCTGGTGATGGCCCTGTTCAAGAAGCGGACGGTCGGCAAGCCCGGCGAGTGGTACTACTGCCTGGAGCACAAGAAGGTCGAGGAGGGGCCCGAGTGCCCCGCCAAGGACCGCTTCGGCCCGTACGCCACCCGTGGGGAGGCCGAACACGCGATGGACCTCGCGCGGGAGCGGAACCTCGAATGGGAGACCGACCCGAAGTGGCACGACGCGTCGGGCAAGGCGCCGGACGCCGAGGACGACTGAGGCGGGTGCCCCGGCCGGCCGCGGCACCGGGTTCCGGGACGGCCGACGGCTGACCGCCGGGGCAGGGCCAGGGGTCCTGGGCGGACCCTCGTACGCGCTCGTCAGGACGCGGTCACCGGAGGTGCGGGGCGGGATCCCCTCCGCCCGCGCGGAGCGCCCAGGAGCTCCGTGCGGCTCCACGCGTGGCGCCCGCCTCCGGCGATGGACCGCAGGGACGGTTTCGCCGCCTCGTGCGAGGACTGGTTCACGGGGCCGACGACCCCGCGTCGGCCGCGACGCTTCCGGCGGGCGCAGGGGCGGCCCTGCGGCCCCGGCCGAGTCGTCGGCCTCGCCGGGAAGGGCGAGGGGGAGAGGGAGGGACAGGGCCCGCTACCACCGGTGCGACGGTGGGGCCGTCAACTGGTCCGCGAGGCGGGACAGGCGGTCGCGGAAGCGGTGGCGGCCCCGGGGCGAGGGCAGCGCGTTCTCCCCGGCGGCCGCGCTGACCAGATGCTGCACGGTGTCGAGGTCGAGCTCGGGGTCCTGCGGCACCGCGAGCGACTCGTGGGCCAGCGCCGGCAACTCGCCCTCCCCGTGGGACAGGGCCAGTACCGTCGCCCCGGCCCGCCGGGCGCCGTGCACCCGCTCCAGCAGCGCGTCCCCGGGAACGTCCGGCGCCACCACGAGCAGGGTCTCGCCGCGCCGGGCCGCCTCGATCCGTCCGAGGCCCACCGCGAGGTGAGCCGGATCCGACTGCCGCGCCCCGTGCCGCACCAGCGTCGGCGACAGCTCCGGCGTCCCCGACCAGGCCGCCTCGTCCACGAGGTGTGCCGCGAGGTGCCAGGGCTCGTACGCCTCGGAACCGACCAGCAGCAGACCGCCGCCGTGCGACACCACGGACCCCCGCAGCGTTCCCCCGAACCGCCGTGTCGCACCCAGCCATTCGGTCCCGGCAAGCACTTCGCGCAGCAACGCGACCCGTACGGCATCCATGGCCGCATCCTGCCGCAACGGGCCACTCGTGACCCGGAGTTCACCACGAATTCGCCCAAGTTGGGCAGAAGTCCACACCACCGACCCCATGAGTGACCGCAGCAGGGAGCCCGGCCATGACACAGTCGAGCGCAGAGACCGGCACCGGTACGGACGGCACGACCGGCCCCGGTACGGACGGGACGACCGGCACCGGTACGGGCACGGCGACGGGCACCGATCCCGCGGTGAGCGTCCCCTTCCGCGCCGGGCGCGAGGGCTACGCCAGCTTCCGGATCCCCGCCGTCGTCGCCACCCGGACCGGCACACTGCTGGCCTTCTGCGAGGGCCGGGTCGGCTCCGCGAAGGACCACGGGCACATCGACATCGTGCTCAAGCGGTCCGGGGACGGCGGCCGGACCTGGGGCCCGCTCCAGGTCGTCGCGAACAACGGGACCAACCTCGCCGGCAACCCGGCGCCCGTCACCCTCGACACCGGCCGCGTCCTGCTCGTCCACGTCCGCAGCGCCGCCGCCGCCACCGAGGACGCCCTGCTGCGCGGCAAGGTGAAGGCGGCCGACGGGCGGCGCGTATGGGTGCAGCACAGCGACGACGACGGACGCACCTGGTCGGCTCCCAAGGAGATCACCGCACAGGTGAAGAAGGCGGGCTGGCGCTGGTACGCCACGACACCGGGGCACGCGCTCCAGCTCGGCTCCGGCCGGGTGGTGGTCCCCGGCAACCACACCCTGCCGCCCACCGGCACGGACAACGGCACCGAGGCGAAGTACAACAGCGGGCACTGTCTGCTCAGCGACGACCGCGGGGCGACCTGGTACCTCGGCTACCTCGACGAGAACACCAACGGCTACGTCAACGTCAACGAGACCACCGCCGCAGAACTCCCCGACGGCCGCGTCTACTTCAACACCCGCAACGACTCCCCGTCCCCCGGCAACCGCGCCGACGCCCACTCCCTCGACGGCGGCAGAACCCTGGTCAAGCCCTTCCGCCCGCAGGCCGGCCTGGTCACCCCGGTCGTCCAGGGCAGCCTGCTCCAGCTCCGCGACCCGGACCTGCTCCTGTACTCCGGTCCCGCGGACCCGGATCTCCGCGCCCTGATGACGGTCCGCGCCTCGGCCGACGGCGGCACCACCTGGCGGTCCGCGCTCACGGTGGACGGGCTGCCCGCCGCGTACTCCGATCTGGTCCGCGTCGACACCGCGACGGTCGGACTCCTCTACGAGACGGGCGACTTCGGCGCGTACGAGACGATCACCTTCCGGCGCCTCCCGGTGACCGCGCTCGGGTGACCGTCCTCACCCCGGGCGCTCGGCCGACCCGGACGTCCTGGCGCGGCCCGCGCACGTAAAGTCGGCCCATGACCTCTACTGACAGTGCACAGAAGGCCCCCGCCAAGGACCCCTGGGACCTGCCCGACGTGTCCGGGCTCGTTGTCGGCGTGCTCGGCGGCACCGGTCCGCAGGGCAAGGGCCTCGCCTACCGTCTCGCCAAGGCGGGACAGAAGGTGATCATCGGCTCGCGCGCCGCCGACCGCGCACGGGCCGCGGCCGAGGAGCTCGGCAACGGTGTGGAGGGAGCCGACAACGCGGAGACCGCGCGGCGCAGCGACATCGTGATCGTCGCCGTGCCGTGGGAGGGCCACGGCAAGACCCTCGAATCGCTGCGCGAGGAACTGGCCGGAAAGCTCGTCGTCGACTGCGTCAACCCGCTCGGCTTCGACAAGCAGGGCGCGTACGCGCTGAAGCCGGAGGAGGGCAGCGCCGCCGAACAGGCCGCCGCCCTGCTGCCCGGCTCCCGGGTCACCGCGGCCTTCCACCACCTCTCCGCCGTGCTGCTCGCGGACCCGGAGATCGAGGAGATCGACACCGATGTGATGGTCCTCGGCGAGGTGCGCGCCGATGTCGAGATCGTCCAGGCCCTCGCCGGCCGCATCCCCGGTATGCGGGGTGTCTTCTCCGGCCGGCTGCGCAACGCCCATCAGGTCGAGGCCCTGGTCGCCAACCTGATCTCGGTGAACCGGCGCTACAAGGCACACGCGGGCCTGCGGGTGACGGACGTCTAGGGTCTGTCGTCCCGGCCGACGGCGGTGCCCGGGGGTGCGCCACCCTCCGGCTCCCGTGGGGGACACTGGTGCCGAAGCAGTGTCCCCCCGACAGGAGCCGACCCCATGCCCCGCCTCGCTCTCTACGCCCTCGCCGTCTGTCTGCTGTCCGTGGCCGCGGCCGTCGTCTCGTTCGTCCAGGGCAGCTGGCTGGGCATCGTGTGGGTGCTGCTGGCGGGCCTGTCGTCGAACATGACCTGGTACTACGCACGGCGGGGCAGGGCGTAGCTTCTGGGCAGGGCGTGGCCGCCGGGCAGGGCCCGGCGGCCGGGGACGCGGGTTCCCGCCCCCCGCCCTGTCAGGAGGACCGCAGGCAGATATCGCTGTTCGACTCCCAGAAGCGGTAGAGCCACTGTCCGCAGTCGGTGTCCCGGCCGTCGATGCCCAGGCCGCCCAGGACGGCGTCGATCAGGTGGAAGAACTCCCGGTTCACCGACGGGATCCACAGCAGCCCGAACACCGCGATCAGCCCGAACGGCGCGAAGGGCTCGACCTGACGGCGGACTCCGTACGACAGCCAGGGCTCGATCACGCCGTAGCCGTCCAGGCCCGGGACCGGCAGGGAGTTCAGGATCGCGGCCGTGACCTGGAGCAGCGCGAGGAACGCCAGCGCGTAGCGGAAGGCCGGGGGGACGCCGTCCAGGGCGTGCAGCCAGAACGGGGCCGTGCACACGACGGCGAACAGCACGTTCGTCAGCGGGCCCGCCGCCGAGATCAGGCTGTGCTTCCAGCGGCCCTGGATACGGCCCCGCTCGATGAAGACCGCGCCGCCCGGCAGACCGATGCCGCCCATGATCACGAAGAGCAGCGGCAGCACGATGCTCAGCAGCGCGTGCGTGTACTTCAGAGGGTTCAGGGTCAGATAGCCCTTGGCGCCGATCGAGATGTCGCCGCTGTGCAGCGCGGTGCGGGCGTGCGCGTACTCGTGCAGGCAGAGGGAGACGACCCAGGCCGCCGTCACGAAGAGGAACACGGCCACGCCGGGCTGCTCGGCGAAGCCCGTCCACGCCGCCCAGCCGGTCACCCCCATGACGGCCACGATGCCGACGAAGACGGGGCTGATCCTCCGGTCACTGCGGCGGGTCGCGACGGTGGTCATGGGGCTCCCTGGACTGGCTCGGCCGACGATCGTGTGCTGGAGACTGCCCGACCGTACCGGGCTCATGCGGAAAACGTCTCGCCATGGGGCATCGGTTCCGGGGAGGCTGGGGGAATGGGGCTGTGGCGGGTGTTCTACGCGGACTGGCAGATGGAGTGCTGCGGCACCCCCTTCTCGGTCGGGGACGAGGTGACCTGGCCTCTCCTGCTGGACGAAGGGGGCGAGACGCTCGGCGGCGGCTGGTCCGGGGCGCTCAGCGCGATCACGGCGACGCCGGAGTACGTGCGCGACGACGGAGCCGAGATCCGGGTGCTGCGCGCGGACGACGGCCTGGTCGTCGCCCTGCGCAGCGATCCCGACGATGAGGCCGCAGACATGGGCACGGGCAGGGGCAGTGGCAGGGGCAGGAGCAGGGGCACCGGCACCCTTACCGGTACCGGTACGGACCGCGACGGATCGGGGCCGGGTCCCGGCCGACGGGTCGCGAGGAGCGGTCTGCTCACCGTCGAGCGGCACGGTGCCCGGTGGCCCGAGACGACCGGCACGGTCCGTACGATCCACCTGGTGCACCAGGACTTCGCGGAGACCGCGCCCGGCTCGCGCACCTTGGAGCCGGTGCCCGCGTCGCGCTCGTTGGAGGCCGTGGACCGCAGCCCCAGGTGGTTCGGCGAGGGCCGGGCCGGAGTCCTGGCCGAACTGTACGTACCCGGCTCCCGCACCTGACGCCACCGGAGACAATGGACCCCGTGCGCTACCGCATTCTCGGCACCACCCAGGCACTCCGCCCCGACGGCACGCCCGTCCCGGTCGGCGGGGCGCGGCTGCGTGCCCTGCTGACCGTTCTCGCGCTGCGGCCCGGACGGACGGTTTCCGCAGCCGTCCTGGTCGACGAGGTGTGGGACGGCGACCCGCCCACCGACGCGACAGGAGCGCTGCAGGCATTGGTCGGGCGGTTGCGTCGGGCCATCGGCGCGGACTCCGTCGCCTCGGCCGACGGCGGTTACCGGCTCGAAGCCGCGCCCGACGACGTCGACCTGCACCGCTTCGAGCGACTCGCCGGTGAAGGCAGCCGGGCCGCCGCCGACGGGGACCCGGCCAAGGCCGCCGTCATCCTCGACGACGCCCTGGCTCTGTGGCGCGGCCCCGCCCTCGCGGACCTGCCCGACCGCACCGCTGAGGCAGCCCACTGGGAAACCCGTCGCCTGCACGCCCGGCACGCCCGCCTCACCGCGGCGCTGGCCCTTGGACACGCCGAATCCGCCCTTCCCGAACTGACCGCCCTGTGCGACGCCCACCCCCTGGACGAGCCCCTCCAGGTCCTGCGTCTCCGCGCTCTGCGCGAAGCGGGCCGCACGGCAGAGGCCCTGGCCGCGTACGAGGACGTACGACAAGCGCTGGCCGATCGCCTGGGATCCGACCCCGGCTCGGAGCTGCAGTCCCTGTACGGGGAGCTGCTCCGCCCTGCCGGGGCCGGCGGCGGGGCGCACACGCAAGGCGCGGAGGCTCGCTCCACGGGGGTTGATCATGGGGTTGATCACGACCTCGTCGAGCGGCGTGCCCGCCCCGTGTCACCGCCCCCCGGCAACCTCCGTGCCCGGCTCACCTCCTTCGTGGGACGTGAGAAAGACATCGATGCCATCCAGGGCGATCTCGCGACCGCCCGGCTCGTGACCCTGCTCGGGCCCGGCGGCGCGGGCAAGACACGGCTGTCGCAGGAGACGGCCGAGGCCCTGGCCCCCACCCTGCGGGACGGGGTGTGGCTGGCCGAACTGGCCCCGGTGGACGACCCGAAGGCCGTGCCCGAGGCCGTACTGACCGCCGTCGGCGCCCGCGAGACCGTCCTGCGCGGAGCCGGTGCCGAGGAGATGCGTGTCGTGGCCGACCGGCACGACGACCCGCTCACCCGGCTCACCGAACACTGCGCCAAGCGCCGGATGCTGATCGTCCTCGACAACTGCGAACATGTCGTCGACGCCGCCGCGCACCTCGCCGAGGCCCTGCTGGAACGCTGTCCCGGTGTGACCGTGCTCGCCACCAGCCGTGAACCCCTCGGTGTACCGGGGGAGTTGCTGCGCCCGGTGGACCCGCTGCCGGAGCCCGTCGCACTGCGGCTGCTCGCCGACCGGGGTGCCGCGGCCCGGCCCGGCTTCCGTGTCGAGGACGACCCCGGGGCGGCCGCCGAGATCTGCCGGCGCCTCGACGGCCTCCCGCTCGCCATCGAACTCGCCGCCGCCCGGCTGCGGATGCTCACCCCGCGCCAGATCGCCGACCGGCTCGACGACCGGTTCCGGCTGCTGACCTCGGGCAGCCGTACCGTGCTGCCCCGGCAGCAGACCCTGCGCGCCGTCGTCGACTGGTCCTGGGACCTGCTCGACGAGACCGAACGGGACACCCTCGGGAGGCTGTCGGTGTTCGCGGGCGGCTGCGACCTCGCCGCCGCCGAGGCCGTCTGCGGTCCCGCCGCGCTTGACGTCCTCGGCTCGCTCGTCGACAAGTCCCTTGTCGTCGCCGCCCCTTCGGGCGAAGCGGACCTGGAGATGCGCTACCGGCTGCTGGAGACCGTCGCCGAGTACGCGCGCGAACGCCTCGACGAGTCAGGGGCCCGCGAGGCCACCGAGCGCGCCCATCTCACGTACTACCGCGAACTCGCCCGCACCACCGACCCGTTGCTGCGCGGCCCCGGACAGCGTGCCGCGATCGACGTCATCGAGCGCGAGTACGAGAACCTGCGCACCGCCCTGCGGCACGCCGTCGCCGAACGCGACGAGCAGGAGGCGCTGTGCATGGTCCTCTCGCTGGCCTGGTACTGGCAGATCCGCGACCAGCGCGTCGACGCCCGTGCCTGGTCCATGGAGGTGATGGGCCTCGGCCCCGACCCCTTCGCACCGCCCGCGCGCCCGGCCGTCCCGCTGTACGAGCGCTGCACGGACGCGCCGCCGCCGATGCGCGAGGAGGTCCTCGAAGAGGCCCGGCGCGGCGTCCACCTCGTCCATCTCGCCTATATGGACATGGACATGGGGGCCTGGCAGACCCCGGAGGCCCAGGAGAAGCTCCGTACCATCAGCGTGACCTACGAGCCCGGGATGCCGCAGACCTGCCGCACCCCCGGCTACCTCTGGTTCTACGCCGTGCTGCTCACCGGCACGATGGAGCGGTTCACCGAGGTGATCAACAAGACGGTCGACACCTGCCGCGAACTCGGCTACGACTGGGAACTGGCCACCGCCCTCCAGATGCGCGCCAACATCCTCGCCAACCGCACCGACATGGCGGGCGACGCCACCGTGGACGCCGACGAGGCGCTGGAGCTCTTCAGGCGCATCGGTGACGCCTGGGGCGCCGCCGAATCCCTCTCCGCGCGCGGGGAGGCCCATGAACGCAAGGGCGACTTCCGGGCCGCCGCCGCGGACTACGCGGAGGCGGGGAAGTACGCCGAGCGTCTGGGCGCGCGCGCCCAGACGGCCGTGCTCGACGTCCGGCTCGGCTGCATGTACATGGAGCTGGGGGAGGCCGAGCGCGGCGAGCGGATGATCCGCGACGTCCTCGCGAACGGACACGGCGCCCACAACGAGGCCATGCCGGCGGCCCACCTCCTCCTCGCGACCTGGCTCGGCCGCAGTGGCCGGATCGATGAGGCGCGTGAGCAGATACGGCTGCTCCGACAGGACTTCGGGGCCGGCTCCTTCGTCCTGTTCGACGGGTTCATGCTCGGCATCGAAGCCTGGCTGGACGCGATCGAGGGGCAGAGCGAGAGCGCCCTGGACAAGGTGCGCGTGGCTCTGGAACGGTCCGCCGACCGGCTGTCGCGGATGATCGCGCCGCACATGCCCTCCGCCCATCTGACGACGGCCGCCATCGCCCTCGGCGAACTGGACGGCGGCCGTCGCGCCCCGGACGCGGCCCGGCTGCTGGGCGCCGCGGACGCCCTGCTGCCGCCGGGCCACTTCGCCGGTCCCATGGAGGTCGAGGTGCGCGAGCGGGCCGAGGCGGGCGCGCGGGCCGTGCTCGGCGACGTGGCGTACGAGGCGGCATACGCGGAAGGCGGTGGCCTCTCCCTGGAGGAGGCCACCGCCCTCATCTGAGGCGCGGACGCGAACCGGCGCGCCCCGGCCCCGGTGACGGAGCCGGGTCCGTGCGTCGGACGTCAGCTCTTGGTGCGGAACTTGTGGATGGCGATGGGCGCCATCACCAGCGTGAGGGCCGCCGACCAGGCGAGCGTCACCCACAGGCCGTGCGCGACCGGACCGCCCACCATCAGCCCGCGTGCCGCGTCCGCGAGGGAGGACAGCGGGTTGTACTCGGTGAAGTTCTGCAGCCAGCCCGGCATCGACTTGGTCGGAGCGAAGATCGACGAGCCGAACTGGAGCGGCATCAGCACCAGGAAGCCCATCGCCTGCACGGACTGCGCGCTCTTCATGATCACGCCGAGGGTGAGGAACACCCACATCAGAGCTGAGCCGAAGACCGCCGACAGGCCCACGGAGGCGAACAGACCGGGCCAGTTGGTGATGTGGAAGCCGACCAGGACGCCGACGATCATGAGGACCGCGGTCGCGATCAGCATCCGCATCACCTCGACCGCGATCTTGGCGAAGAGCACCGAGCCGCGCCCGATCGGCAGGGACCGGAACCGGTCCATGACACCGGAGTTGAAGTCGGTGTTGAAGCCGGTGCCCACCCCCTGGGCCATGTTCATGCCCATCATGGCCATCAGGCCGGGCACGACGTACTGGACGTACGCCTCCTGCCCGCCGCCGAGCGACTGCCCGATCGAACCGCCGAAGACGTAGACGAACAGCAGCGTGAAGATGACCGGGAACAGGATCGCGTCGAACATCGACTCCGGGTCCTGGCGGATCCACAGCAGGTTGCGGCGGATCAGCGCGCCGGTGTGGCGGGCGTGCGCGCGGGGCGAGATGCGGGGGTCGGCCTCGACCGTGAGGGGGGCTTCGACAACGGCGGTACTCATACGGAGACCTCCTCGTAGGCGCGGGCGGGGTTCTCGTCCTGCGGGGCACTGGCCTTGTGGCCGGTGAGGGAGAGGAACACCTCGTCCAGACTGGGCAGTTCGGTGGAGATGGAGGCGATGGTGATGCCGCGGGCGGTGACCGCGCCGACGACGGCGGTGAGCTGCTCGTCGCTGAGGATCGGGACCAGCACGCTGCCGGTCTCGCTGTCCACGATCGTCGTGGCGAGGCCGGTGAGCCCCATCTCGTCGAACATGGAGGCCAGCGGGCGCAGTTGCAGCGGGTCCACCGGGCGGATGCGCAGCGTCCGGCCGCCGACGCGGGCCTTCAGCTCGTCGATCCGGCCGCTGGCGATGACCTTGCCGCGGTCGATGACCGTCAGCTCGGAGGCGAGCTGCTCGGCCTCCTCCATGTACTGGGTGGTGAGCAGCACGGTGACGCCGTCGGCGACCATGCGCTTGACCTCCTGCCACACCTCGTTGCGGGTGCGCGGGTCGAGGCCGGTCGTCGGCTCGTCCAGGTACAGCACGGCCGGGCTGCCGATCATCGAGGCGGCGAGGTCGAGCCGGCGGCGCATACCGCCGGAGTACGTCGACGCCGGGCGCTTGGCGGCCTCGGTGAGGGAGAAGCGCTCCAGGAGCTCGTCGGCGCGGCGGCGGGCCTCCTTGCGGGGCAGGTCGAGCAGCCGCCCGATCATGTAGAGGTTCTCCCAGCCGGGGAGCTTCTCGTCGACCGAGGCGTACTGGCCGGTGAGGCCTATCACCCGGCGAAGCTGCCGGGGCTGCTTCAGCACGTCGAAGCCGGCGACCGTGGCCGTGCCGGCGTCGGGGGTGATGAGGGTGGACAGGCAGCGGACGAGGGTGGTCTTGCCGGCGCCGTTGGGGCCCAGTACGCCGAGGACGGTGCCCTCGCGCACATCCAGGTCGATCCCGTCCAGCGCCTTGGTCTCGCCGTAGTGCTTGACCAGCCCCCGTACGGTGACGGCGCTGCGGCCGGTCGCAGCTTGCCGGGGCGTGTTGTCGATTCGCGTCATGTCCATCAAGGTGCCAGGCGCCACCGACAAACGACCGACAGGCCGCCTACAGAACCCGACCGTTACCGATAGGTCGCCGACAGTCGTCCGGCGGGACGCGGATATGCGGCGACAACCCGCCGACAGGACGCGAGAACGGCGACAACCCGCCGACGGGGGAAGATCGGCGGGTTGTCTCTGGTGCCGCAGTGGCTCGGTGCCTCGGGACCCCCCGTGTCCTGGGGGTTCCGAGAGGTTCAAGGGACCCGGCGTCCCATCGGCCGCGAGGGCCGGGGTCCCGGCTGTCGGGGTGTCTCAGTGGACGGAGTGCTCCTCCAGCGGGAACGTCCCGCCGACGACGTCCTCGGCGAACGCCTTCGCCGCGTCGCCCATGATGCCGCGCAGGTCGGCGTACTGCTTGACGAACTTCGGCATCTTGCCGCCGGTCAGGCCGAGCATGTCGGTCCACACCAGGACCTGCGCGTCGGTCTCGGCGCCGGCGCCGATGCCGACGGTCGGGATGTGCAGGATGCGCGTGACCTCGGCGGCGAGCTCCGCCGGGACCAGTTCGAGGACGACGGCGAAGGCGCCCGCGTCCTGGACCGCCTTGGCGTCCCGCAGCAGCTGCTGCGCGGCCTCCTCGCCCCGGCCCTGGACGCGGTATCCCATGGAGTTCACGGACTGCGGGGTCAGGCCGATGTGCGCCATCACCGGGATGCCGGACTCCACCAGCAGCTCGATCTGGCGGTGCGAGCGCTCGCCGCCCTCCAGCTTCACCGCGCCCACCCCGGCCTCCTTGACCAGGCGGGTCGCCGAGCGCAGCGCCTGCACCGGACCCTCCTGGTAGGACCCGAAGGGCAGGTCGCCCACGATCAGAGCGCGGCTGGTGCCCCGGACGACCGCGGCGGACAGCATGGTCATCTCGTCCATGGTGACGGGGACGGTCGTCTCGTACCCCAGGTGGCAGTTGCCGGCCGAGTCGCCGACGAGCATGACCGGGATGCCGGCCTCGTCGAAGACGGACGCGGTCATCGCGTCGTAGGCGGTGAGCATGGGCCACTTCTCGCCGCGCTCCTTGGCGGCGGTGATGTCGCGCACCGTGATACGGCGGGTGCTCTTGCCCCCGTACAGCGCCTTGCTGCTGCCGGCGGCCTTGAGGACACCCTCCGCAGGCTGCTTCTGGGCAGCCGAAACCTGCGTCATCGCAACGGCTCCTTATGTCATCTCGAGGCACCCTGACGGCGTCCCCGGATCACCCCCCATGGTGGCACTTCGTGCTACGCGAGGCTAGACCGGGCCCGCCCGGCCCGATGTCGTTCACGCCACGCTCACCCCGCCCGCCCCGCCTTCCCCTCGTCCTCCCCTCCGCCTCCGTCCGGAGTCCTAGGTCTCTTCGTAAGTTCTGCGTAAAGCATTTCCGATACGAGACGGTGCCGTATCGAAATTCCTCTAGGGTGGTCGTCATGACAACTTCCGCTCCTCCGCTCGAACGACGAGTTCCCGAGGCGGTGCACAGGCGCCGCTGGGCGATCCTCGGCGCGCTCATGCTGAGCCTGCTGATCGTGGTGCTCGACAACTCCATCCTGAACGTCGCGATCAAGACGATCTCGACCCCCGCGCCCACCGGGCTCGGAGCCACCCAGGGCGAGCTGGAGTGGGCCATCAACGCCTACACGCTCGTCTTCGCCGGTCTCCTGTTCACCGCGGGCCTCCTCGGTGACCGGCTCGGCCGCAAGAAGGTGCTGCTCGCCGGTCTCGCCGTCTTCGGCATCGGTTCCGCGCTGGCCGCCGAGTCCGGCTCGCCCGTCCAGCTCATCGCGTTCCGTGCGCTCATGGGTCTCGGCGCCGCCTTCGTGATGCCCGCGACCCTCGCCATCCTCATGAACGTCTTCGAGCGCGACGAGCAGCCCAAGGCCATCGGCATCTGGGCCGGCGGCGTCGGCCTCGCCATCGCGATCGGCCCGATCACCGGCGGCGTGCTCCTCGACCACTTCTGGTGGGGCTCGGTCTTCCTGATCAACGTGCCCATCGTGGTGCTCGCGATCGGCCTGATGATCTGGCTGGTCCCCGACTCCCGCGACCCGAACCCGGGCCGCCTGGACCCGGTCGGCGTGGTCCTCTCGATCATCGGCCTCGTCCTGCTCGTCTACGGCATCATCAAGGGCGGCCAGCTCGCCGACTTCACCGACCCGCAGGTCCTCGCGACGATCGGCGCCGGACTCGCCGTCCTCATCGGCTTCGTGCTGTTCGAGAAGCGCAGCGACCACCCGTCCATCGACGTCACGTACTTCAAGAACAAGGTCTTCTCGGCGGCGATGTCGGCCATCGCGCTGGTCTTCTTCGCGCTGATGGGCGTGACCTTCTTCTCGGTCTTCTACACCCAGAGCGTGCGGGGCTACTCGCCGCTGCAGACCGGCCTGCTGATGCTGCCGCTGGCCGTGGCCCAGCTCATCTTCGCGCCGCGCGCCCGGCTGGTCGTCGACCGTTTCGGCAACCGCGCCACCTGCACGGCGGGCCTGGTGCTGATCGCCGCGACGCTGGCCGCGTTCGCCACCCTGGAGGCGGACACCCCGATCTGGCTCCTCGAAGTCATCTTCTTCCTGATGGGCACCGGCATGGCGCACATCATGACCCCGACCAGCGTCGTCATCATGCAGGCGCTGCCGCGCGAGAAGGCCGGCTCCGCGTCCGCGCTGAGCAACACCTTCCGCCAGGTCGGCGGCGCTCTCGGTATCGCCGTCCTCGGTTCCGTGCTCTCCACGGCCTATCGCAACGGCATCGAGGACAAGCTCAGCCTCGTCCCGGCCCCGCTGCGGCACACCGCGGGCGAGTCCATCGAGGCCACCCTCGGTGTCGCCGCCAAGCTCGGCCCGCAGGGCAAGGCCCTCGTCACCCCGGCGAACGACGCCTTCCTGCACGCGATGCACGTCACCGCCCTGTGCGGCGCGGGTGTCGCGGTCATCGGCGCGGTGGTCGTCGCGCTGTTCCTGCCCGGCCGTCCGGCGGACGGGCAGGAGGGCAAGAAGGAGGAGGCCGAGCTGGTGACGGCCGACCTCGGACAGGACTGACACGCGCGTACGCGACCGTGGGCACCCTCGACCGGGGTGCCCACGGCGGGGCGCGTCGCGCGGTGTGCCGCCACCGCTGTGAACGGGGGAGAATGACACCTGGTCGCCGATGGGAACGGAGTTCGACGTGAGCCTCGCGGACAGCCGAGACATGCAGGTGTGCCCCAGCCGGGGACGTCCCCGCAGCGAGGCGGTGGAACGAGCCATCGTCGAGGGCGTGATGAAGCTCCTGGAGGACGGGGTTCCGCTCGCCGACATCTCCATCGAGCGGCTGGCACGCACCGCCGGCGTCGGCAAGGCGACGATCTACCGCCGCTGGAGCGGCAAGGAAGAACTCTTCGTCGACGTCCTGCGCGGCGCCGAGCCCGCCGACCCCGAACTCCCCGGCGTCTCCATGCGCGACGACCTCGTCGTCCTGCTGGAGTCGCTGCGCCGCCGCGGTCTCGTCAGCCGCTCCTCGGCCATCCTGCACAACGTCTACGCGCAGATGAAGAGCAGCCCCAAACTGTGGGCCGCGTACGACGCCACGGTCATAGCGCCGCGACGCCAGCTGGGCAATGAGGTGCTGCGCCGCGGACAGGAGAACGGCGAACTCCGCGACGACGTCGACGTCGAGCTGCTCAACGACATGTTCGTCGGCCCCATGCTCGTCCGCTCCGTCATGCGCCCGGACACCGAACTCCCGGAGGGCCTCGCCGAACAGATCGTCGACACGCTGCTGGAGGGCCTGCGCCCCGCCCGGCCGTGACACGAGCCGTTTCTGACGGGGTGAATGTGCGCGTTTCGTCACAGAGGCCGCACCTTGTGCCAGGATGCGGAACTCCGAGCGCGAAGTTGTACGTCCCCTTGCCTGTACGGCCGTCCTGGACGGCGAGAACCACACCGGACATCCCCTAGGGTCGTAGTCGAGGGGCAGACGGTGCGCACGGCATTTTGTGAGGCGACGGTATGGCGCAGGCGTATATGACGGAGACGGGCAGCGACGGCCGGGGGCCGGAGCGCAGAGATTCCCGGCTCCGGCGCCTGCTCGACGGCTGGCGCGGCGACCGCGGCATCTGGCGGCGCGGACTGGTCCTCGCCGCCCTCGCGCTGCTGCTCGCCCTGGTGATGCTGACGCACGCGCGGATCCCGAACCGGATCGGCAACCTCGGCAGTCTCACCGAGACGTTCCTGCCGTGGCTCGGGGTGTTCATCCCGGTGCTGCTGGTCCTCGCCTTCGTCCGCAGGTCCGCCAGTGCCCTGATCGCCGTTCTGGCGACCGGCGCGGTCTGGCTGAACCTCTTCGGCGGACTGCTCACCGACAAGACCGGCGCGGGCGGCGATCTGACCGTCGCCACCCACAACGTCAACGCCGACAACCCGGACCCGTCCGGCACGGCCCAGGACGTGGCCGCCTCCGGCGCCGACGTGCTCGCCCTGGAGGAGCTGACGGCCTCGGCGGTGCCGGTGTACGAGAAGGCGCTCGCGTCGACGTACAAGTACCACTCGGTGCAGGGCACCGTCGGGCTGTGGAGCAAGTACCCGCTCGGTGACGTCCGGCCGGTGGACATCAAGCTGGGCTGGACGCGCGCCATGCGGGCGACCGTGACGGCGCCGGCCGGCCGGGTCGCGGTGTACGTGGCCCATCTGCCCTCGGTGCGGGTGAAGATGAAGGCCGGGTTCACCGCCCACCAGCGCGACAAGAGCGCGAACGCGCTGGGCGAGGCCATCGGCGACGATCCCCTGAAGCAGGTCGTCCTGCTCGGCGACCTCAACGGCACGATGAACGACCGGGCGTTGAACGCGGTCACCGCTCAGATGCGTTCCACGCAGGGGGCGGCGGGCAGCGGCTTCGGGTTCAGCTGGCCGGCCTCGTTCCCGATGGCCCGGATCGACCAGATCATGGTCAAGGGCATCGAGCCGGTGACCTCCTGGACCCTGCCGTCGACCGGCAGCGACCACCTCCCGATCGCGGCCCGCGTGAAGATGGACGCCACGGCCTCTTAACCCGCCCGGAATCGCCTTTCAACCTCCTGGAATACTGGGCTCGGCAGACTTTGTTCACCGGCTAAACTTAATAGCCGGTGTTCCACCGACCGTGTCCCGCGCACATCGCCGTGCGCGGACGCGCCCGTACCAGCGCGACTTCCCGCAGACCGCCGCGCCCGTACGGAGTCCCGCTCGCCCCAGCTCCCTCGAAAGGCATCTCATGCCTCTGGCCCTGCTCGCCCTCGCCGTGGGCGCCTTCGGCATCGGCACCACCGAGTTCGCCATGATGGGCCTGCTGCCCGACGTGGCGGGCGACCTGGGCATATCCATCCCGGACGCCGGGCACCTGGTCTCCGCCTACGCGCTCGGCGTCGTCATCGGCGCCCCGCTGCTCGCCGCGGCCACCTCCCGGATGTCCCGCCGCACGGTCCTCATCGCCCTGATGGGCCTCTTCGTCGTGGGCAACGCGCTCTCCGCCCTCGCCCCCGGCGAGAACTGGCTGCTCGCCGCCCGCTTCCTCAGCGGCCTGCCGCACGGCGCGTTCTTCGGCGTCGGCGCCGTCGTGGCCACCGGCCTGGTCGCGCCCGAGCGCAAGGCCCGCTCCGTGTCGCTGATGTTCCTCGGCCTGACCGTCGCGAACATCGCCGGCGTTCCGGCCGCCACTCTCGTGGGGCAGCACCTGGGCTGGCGGGCCACCTTCCTCGGGGTGAGCGCGATCGGCGTGGCCGCCATCGCCTCGCTGTACCTGCTGATCCCGCGGACTCCCGGCCACACCCCGGGCGGCGGCCTGCGCGGCGAACTCGCCGCCCTGCGCCCGCTGCCCGTATGGCTCGCCCTCGGCACGACGGTCACCGGCTTCGCGGCCCTGTTCTCCGCGTACAGCTACATCACGCCCATGCTCACCGACGCCGCCGGATACGCCCACGGCAGTGTCACGCTGCTGCTGGCGCTGTTCGGGGTCGGTGCCACGGCCGGCAACCTGCTCGGCGGGCGGCTCGCGGACCACGCGATGCGCCGCACCCTGTTCGGCGGCCTGGCCTCGCTGGTGGCCGTGCTGGCCGCCTTCCCGGTGCTGATGCGTACCGAGTGGAGCGCGGCGGTGGCGGTGGTGCTGCTCGGTACGGCCGCCTTCGTCACCGGCTCGCCCCTCCAGCTGATGGTCATGGAGAAGGCCGCCGCCGCGCCGTCCCTCGCGTCCTCCGCCAACCAGGCCGCGTTCAACCTGGCCAACGCGGGCGGCGCCTGGATCGGCGGGCTCGCCCTGGCGGCGGGCTTCGGCGCGACCTCTCCGGCCCTCGCCGGAGCGGGACTCGCGGTGCTCGGCCTCGCGGTGGCCGCCGCGGGCCTCGCGGTGGACCGCCGCCGCGCGGCGGCGGTCGCGGGGACACCCGGCCGACTCGTCGCCACCCACCTGCCCGCGCCCGCGGAACACGCGCACCGGTGAGGACGCCTGACGGCGTCGCCCGACGGCGGTGCCCCGGGCGGCGCGCCGTCGCCCTCCCGGGGGTGCGGCACCCCGCCGGGCTGCCGCACCGGCTCGCCCCGCGCGGCCGGTAGCACCGGCCGGGGCGCCCCCGGGGAGTCAGCCGTCCCCGGGGAAGTCAGCCCTCCGACCCCGGGAGGTCGAAGCGGGCCAGGTCGCGCAGCCAGGTGCGGGCCGAACTGTCGGACGGCGCCCGCCAGTCGCCGCGCGGCGAGAGCGAACCGCCGGCCGAGACCTTCGGCCCGTTGGGCATGGCCGAGCGCTTGAACTGCGCGAACCCGAAGAAGCGGCGGCAGAACACCTCGAGCCAGCGCCGGATCTCCGGCAGGTCGTACGCGACCCGCTCGGCCTCGGGGAAGCCGGGCGGCCAGGCACCGCCGTCCGGGTCGTGCCACGCGTGCCAGGCCAGGAAGGCGATCTTCGACGGCCGGAAGCCGTAGCGCAGTACGTGGAAGAGGGTGAAGTCGTGCAGCGCGTACGGGCCGATCTTCGACTCGGTGGACTGCATCTCCTCGCCCGGCACCAGCTCCGGGCTGATCTCCGTGTCGAGGATCGCGGCGAGCGTCCGGTCGGTGTCCTCGCCGAACTGGTGGCTGCCGATGACCCAGCGGATCAGATGCTGGATCAGCGTCTTCGGCACACCCGAGTTGACGTTGTAGTGGCTCATCTGGTCGCCCACGCCGTACGTGGACCAGCCGAGCGCCAGCTCCGACAGGTCACCGGTGCCGAGCACGATGCCGCCGCGCTGGTTGGCGAGCCGGAAGAGGTAGTCGGTGCGCAGACCTGCCTGCACGTTCTCGAAGGTGACGTCGTACACCGGCTCGTCGGAGGCGAAGGGGTGGTCCATCTCCTTCAGCATCAGCCGGGCGGTCGGCGTGATGTCCAGCTCGGCCGCGGTGACACCGAGGGAGCGCATCAGCTCGTGCGCGTTGCCCTTGGTGTGGTCGCTGGTGGCGAAGCCCGGCAGGGTGAAGGCGAGGATGTCGCTGCGCGGGCGGCCGGCCCGGTCCATCGCGCGGGCGGCGACGATCAGCGCGTGCGTGGAGTCGAGGCCGCCGGACACGCCGATGACCACCTTCGGGCCACCGATCGCCGCGAGCCGCTGCTGGAGCCCCGCGACCTGGATGTTGTACGCCTCGTAGCAGTCCTGGGCGAGCCGGTCGGGGTCCGCGGGCACGAACGGGAAGCGCTCGATACGGCGCCGCAGTCCCAGGTCGCCGGCCGGGGGGTTCAGCCGGAACGACAGGGTCCGGAAATCGGCGGTGCGGGTGGTGTGGGTACGCCGGTTGTCGTCGAAGCTGCCCGTCCGGCTCCGCTCCTGCCGCAGCAGGTCGAGGTCGACGTCCGCCACGGCGGACTGGTCGTCGAGCGGGAAGCGGTCGGACTCGGCCAGCAGCGCCCCGTTCTCGTAGATCATGGTCTGGCCGTCCCAGGACAGGTCGGTGGTCGACTCGCCCAGTCCGGCCGCCGCGTAGACGTACGCGGCGATGCAGCGTGAGGATGCCGAGCGGCACATCAGCTTGCGGTCCTCGGCCCGGCCCACGGTGATCGGGCTGCCGGAGAGGTTGGCGAGGACGGTGGCGCCCGCCAGGGCCGCCTCGGCGCTCGGCGGCACCGGCACCCACATGTCCTCGCAGATCTCCGCGTGCAGCACCAGGCCCGGTACGTCCTCGGCGGCGAACAGCAGGTCCACGCCGAACGGCACCGGCTCCCCGCCGACCCGGATCACGCCACCGCGCTCGTCGTCGCCGGAGGCGATCTGCCGACGCTCGTAGAACTCCCGGTAGTTCGGCGGGTACGACTTGGGCACGACCCCGAGCACCCGGCCGCGGTGCACCACCACCGCGCAGTTGTAGACCCGGTTGCGGTGCCGCAGCGGAGCGCCGACGACCAGGACCGGCAGGAGCTGCGCCGACCCGGTCACCACCTCCTGGAGCGCCGTCTCCACCTGGTCGAGCAGCGCGTCCTGGAGCAGCAGGTCCTCGATCGAGTAGCCGCACAGCCCCATCTCCGGGAAGACGGCGACGGCGACGCCCTCCCCGTCGCACCTGCGCGCCTGCCGCAGCACGGCCTCGGCGTTGGCGTGCGGGTCCGCGATGACGGTGTGGCCCGTGCAGGCGGCGACGCGTGCGAAGCCGTGCTGGTAGAGGGACCGGAACTCCGGCGGCTGCTGGGGAGAAGGGTGAAGTCGAGGCACCCGCCCAGTGTAATCGTCAGACCGACGCGATGGGGTCCCGGACCCTGCCGGACACCCCGGCCGCCGTACGTCCGACACGCGTCCCGGCCTCCGTACCCCTCCCGCACGCACGAGCGCGCCCGCTCCCGGAGGAGGCGGGCGCGCCCGGCCGACGGCCGTGGAGCGGACGTCAGCGGTGGTGCTTGGTGGTGGCGTACGACTCGACGTAGCCGTTCGCGGGCGTGCCGACGCCGGTGACGTCGTCGTAGCCCTTGACCGCCTTCAGCGAGCTGTCCTGGCCGAGGCTGCGGACCGAGGTCGCCACGCCGTCGGCGGCGTCGAAGCCGTTGACGAAGTCGACGCGGGCCACGGCGTACTGCTTGCCGCCGGGCGTGTCGGTGACGTCGTGGTACGCCTTCGAGCCGGCCTTGGCGTAGATCGACGGGTTGGCGAAACCGATCGCCTTGCCGCCGCGCGCCTCCTGGGCGAGCGCCTGGACGGCCGCGATCACCGGGGCCGCCAGCGAGGTGCCGCCGATCCGGTACTCGCTGTACTGCTCCGTCCCGTCCGGGAAGGTCTGCGTCTGGCCGACCTTGAAACCGGTGTTGGGGTCGGCGATCGCCGAGATGTCCGGGACGACCCGGTTGCCCGCCGCGTTGTTGGCCTTGACCAGCGCGTTCGGGACGACACCCTTCTGGTAGTAGGGCGCCGCCACGGTCTTGCTGGTGCCGCCGCCGGCACCCGAGGTGAACGCGCCCGGGAACCCGGTCCAGCTCTTGCCGTCCTCGGACAGCGTGGCCTTCTCGGTGCCCCAGCCGGTCTCGAACAGGTACGTGTCGTTCTTGCCGACCGCCAGCGAGGTACCGCCGACCGCCGTCACCCACGCCGAGTTGGCCGGGGTGTCGACCTGCTTCGTACCGGTGTTGGCGACCTCGTCGCCGTTGTCACCGGAGGAGAAGTAGAAGCCGATGCCCTCGACCGCGCCGAACTGGAACGTCTGGTCGTAGGCCGCGGCCAGGTCCGGGGTCTGGTTGGCCTCGATGTCGCCCCACGAGTTGGAGACGATGTCGGCCAGGTGCCCGTCGACGATCTTGTTGAGCGAGTCGAGCAGATCGTCGTCGTAGCAGGAGGCGGCACCCACGTACGTGATGCTCGCGCCCGGCGCGACCGCGTGCACGGCCTCGACGTCGAGGGTCTCCTCGCCGTACCAGCCGGCCGCCCCGCACTCCTCGGTCTTCGTGTACTTCTTGGGCAGCACCTGACGGAGCTGACCGCTGGAGTACGCGGCGTCGCCGTGCTTGCCGGCGTAGGTGGCGGCGTCGAACGCGATGGTCGGCGAGGCGTACGCGTCGGTGATGGCGACCCGCACGTTCTTGCCGGTGCGCTTGCCCGCCCCGTACGCCGCGCGCAGCTGCTTTCCGGTGTAGCCCTGGACGGCGTACGGGATCTTCGTTCCGTACGCGTCGGGCAGCGTGCTCGCGGTCTTCGAGCCGTAGTACGAGGAGAACGGCCCGGAGTTCTTGAACACCGCGTCCGGAGGCGGCAGTTGATCGGCGTGCTGCGCCTTGTGCGGCGCGTTGTCCAGGCCGGTGACGGTCAGGACGGCGCCGTTCAGGGCGGCAGGCGCGGAAGCCGTCTTCGACGGCGCCCGGTAAGTCTTGCTGCCCTTGGCGTAGTTGTGCAGCTGGGTGCCGAACGCCTTCTCGGCGGCGGCCACGTCGCCGGTCACCGAGACGTAGTGCTGCGTCGTTCCGGTGACCTTCAGGCCCGCCGACTTCAGCCAAGAGGCCACCGCGGTGACCTGGGCCTTGGAGGCGCCGAAACGTGACTGCGCCTTCTTGGCGCTGAGGTATTTCCCGTACGAAGCCGAGTGCGGGTCGGACACGGACCTGGCGTACGCGGCCAGGCCCTTGGCGTCCCGTCCGGCGAAGTACACCCGGGCCGAGACCTGGGAGCTGTCGGAAGCCGCTCCCTTGTCCGCGTGGGCGGTCGCCCACGCGGGTTTCGTGCCCGCGAGCGTGTCCCGGCTCGGGCCGTCCGCGGCGGATGCCGCGGGTATGCCGAGCGCCAGCGCGCCGGCGAGCAGGGGCAGCGTTGCCGCCAGACTCACTCCGGCGCGCGCGGTGGCGCGGTTGGATCTCATAGAACCCCCTGCGATGCGATTCGTCGCATGTAGTGGTTGCGGTGATCCATGCGAAAGCCCCACGTCCTGCCGGAGCGTGAGGAATGGATCACAGATGGGGGCAACTCTTACCGTGAACCGTTCATGCCAGGGGAATGAAAAAGCCAAGGAAAGACCAAGTGGCAGCAATTGGCGATCATTTGGGGTGGTTTGACATGCACCCTCGCCCATAGTCGAGGGTTTTCCCTCGATCCCGATCCGAACTCTGTAAAGAGGCACGCGACTTCTGTGAGCGGATCGAGTCTCCCCCCGTCCCTGCGCCGGTCAGGCTCTGGTCAGGCCCTAAGGCCTGTGTCGAATGTGTTGGTCACGGCCACTCGTCGATGGCCCTGAAGAGGACGTTGCCTCGTAGCGGGATCGCAAGCCTGTGCAGATGGCCAGTTCCCAAGGGCACGGTCAGGACTGGTCCGCCACGGCGGCGGTGAAACGCGCCACGACCGCCGCAACCGCGGCACGCAGTTCCTTCCCGCCTTCGACGCGGAAGGCGAACGGCACCCTCGCCAGCCATTCCTGCGCGTACATGTCCGGGTTGCGGGTGCTGCCAACCAGCACGCATCCGTCCCCCAAGGGCTCGAGCCGCCCCATGGGCGGCCGGATCCACGGGGCCACCTCGGTCAGGGGAGCGTCGAACACCACGCGGGTGGCGAACTCCCATCCGATGCCCAGGTTCTCCTCGAGCGCCGCGACCGGGTCGAGGCCCTTGGGCGGCTCGAAACCGTGCTCGGTCGGCCGGACCGCGCGGACCCGGTCGACCCGGTAGGTGCGGATTGCGTCCACACGATGGGAATGGCACAGCAAGTACCAGCGCCCGTAGCGGACGACGATGGACCAGGGATCCACTTCCGCCTCCCACTCGTTGCCGGCCTCGCTGCGGTACGTGACCAACACGCGGCGCCGGGTCGCGACGGCGTCGACGAGTTCGCTGGTGATGGCCGGATCGGGGCGGGCCGAGTACGGGTCCGCTGCGGCCGACGCGTACTCCCGCAGCATTGCCGCCTGTTGGCCGACATTCTCCGGAAGCGCCTTGACGACCTTGCCCAGGGCGGTGCCGACCAGGTCGTCGGTGTCGGCCGCGGTCGGCTGGCCGCTGAGTACCGCCATCACCAGGCCGAGGGCCTCGGACTGCGTGAAGTGCACAGGGGGCAGCCTCGTCCCGCGCCCCAGCCGGTACCCGCCATGCGGCCCCCGGGCCGACTCTACGGGGATGCCGGCCTCTCGGAGGATCCCGACGTACCGGCGCGCGGCTCGCTCCGTGACGCCCAGCCGCACGGCGAGTTCGCCGGCCGTCGTACCGGGGCGGGTCTGGAGGATCTCCAGGGTGCGCAGCGCACGCGCGGTGGGGCTGAGATCGTTCGACACGAGAGCAGGCTAATCCGCTCCGCTGAGCTCCACGGTCAAAGGAGTCCGAGGCTTCGCCCCGGACCCGTGGGGCGAGGGCGACCGGGTCTGGTTTCCATACGTGGACCGCCACCGGACTTCGCCCAGGACGCTCGGGTGATCGCCGGATAAACCGGCAGCGGATTGTCCGGATCTCCTCCTACGGTGCCATCCATGAAGCTGGAGAAGGGGAACTGACCATGGACATCCTGCTCATCGGTGGCCTGTGGCTGAACGGATCCGTGTGGGGCCGCGTCGCGTCCGCGCTGGAGTCGCTCGGCCATCGCCCCGTGCCGCTCACCCTCCCGGGCCAGGGGGACGGCTCCGTATCCGCCACGCTCGACGACCAGTTGGAGGCGGTGCTCGCCGCTGTGGACGCGGCGTCCGGCAAGCCCATGGTGGTGGGGCATTCCGCCGCCTGCACGCTGGCCTGGCTGGCCGCCGATCTGCGGCCGGATCGGCTGGCCAAGGTCGCCCTCATCGGCGGTTTCCCGACCGCCGACGGCCAGCCGTACGCCGACTTTTTCGAGGTGCGAGACGACGTCATGCCCTTCCCTGGCTGGGGCCCGTTCGAGGGGCCGGACGCCGCCGACCTCGACGACGGGGCCAGGCGAGAGTTGGCGGCTGCCGCGATCCCCGTGCCCGCAGGCGTGGCCAAAGGAGTGGTACGGCTGACAGACGAACGGAGGTTCGACATCCCGGTCGTGGTCGTATGTCCGGAGTTCACGCCCGCGCAAGCGCAGGAGTTGATCAACGCCGGCGACGTCCCGGAGCTCGCCCGGGCCAAGCACGTCGACTTTGCCGACATCGACTCCGGCCACTGGCCCATGATCACCCAGCCTGCCGAGCTGGCCCGGATTCTGGCTGCGGCAGCCAACGCGGCCTGACGGGGGAATTACCAGGCACGAGCAAGACCCTGGGTGTGCTGGTCACAGCCACTCGTTGATGGCCGCCACCGGAACCGTCGCCTCGTGGCGCACCGCGAGCTTGTCGTATCTGGTGGCCACGGCGCGGTGACGCTTGAGGCGATTGATGCCGCATTCGACGGCGTGGCGCTCGCGGTGGTCGGCCTTGTCGAACGTCGGTGGCCGACCGCCGCGGGAGCCGAGCCTGCGGCGGTCGGCCAGCTGGTCGACCTTGTTCGGAATGGTGCGGCGGATCCCGCGTCTGCGCAGGTAGGCGCGGTTCTTCCGGGACGAGTACGCCCTGTCGGCGTGGACGCGGCGGGGGCCGGGTATGGGGCCGGCCCGCAGTCGATCGGGGCACCCGGATGCGGCCGAGCACGGCCTCGAACTGCGGGGAGTCGCCCCGCTGACCAGCCGTGATCACGATGGACATGGGCTTCTGGCCCTGCTCCACCGCAAGGTGAAGCTTGGTGCTCGGCCCGCCGCGCGAGTGGCCGAGCCCGTGGTCGCCCGGCTCCGCGGCGACGCCGCCAGGCGGCTCTTTTGGGAGATCCCCCTTCCGTGCCCCGGCGGCGTGCTGGTGGGCCCGGCACACCGTGGAGTCGACGCTAATGTCCCAGGTGATCAGGTCCTTGGCATCCGCCCGGGCCTGCAGCGCGGCAAAGACCCGCTGCCAGGAGCCGTCCCGCTGTCACCGGCGGAACAGGTCGTATGCCCGGCCCCAGGGACCGTACTCGTCGGGCATGTCCCGCCAGGGGGATGCCGGTGCGGACCCGGAACCGTATGCCGTTGATCAGCTGCCGTCGGGGCCGTATCGGCGGTCGGCCTGGCTTTCCACCCTTGGGCAAGAGTGGTTCCAGCACGTCCCATTGTTCGTCCGTCAGATCTCCACGTGACACGAACCAAGATCGTCACATGCAAGATCCACTTTCGATGCACGCCCTAGTCGCGGGCCTCCGCGCCCCGGGCCTTCAGCATGTCCGCCATCAACGTGATCTCCGACTGCTGGGCGTCGACCATGCCCTGTGCGAGCCGCTTCTCCACGCCGACCTCGCACTTGGCGACACAGCCCTCGGCCATGTGGATGCCGCCCTTGTGGTGATCGGTCATCAGCTGGAGGTAGAAGACCTCGGCCTGCTTCCCGTCGAGCGTGCCGAGCCGCTTCATCTCGGTGTTGGTGGCCATGCCCGGCATCAGCGAGCCGTCCTTCCCGGACGCCATGTCACCCATGCCCATCCAGGTCATCGGCGGGTCCGGGGACACCTTCGGCAGCTCCCACAGGTCGAGCCAGCCGAGCAGCATGCCCCGCTGGTTGGCCTGGGTCTGGGCGATGTCGTACGCGAGGCGCCGTACCTCCGTGTCCTTGGTGCGGTCCCGCACGATGTAGGACATCTCGACGGCCTGCTGATGGTGGACCGCCATGTCCCGGGCGAAGCCCGCGTCCGCGGAGTCCGCCGCGGGCGTTCGCGTCCCGGAGTCGCCGCCGTCGGCTACCGCGTACGTGACCGCCCCGGCCGCGACGAGCACGGTCGCCGCTGCACCCGCGACCCACCCGACGTGCCTCACTGCGACAGGCCGTTGGTGCAGGCCGCGCCCGGCTCGGGAGTCTGCTTGCCCTGCACGAACTCCGAGAGGAACGCGTCGACGTTCTTGTCCTTCGCGCCGGTGACCGAGCGCTGCTTGCCCCAGGCGCTCAGCATGATCGGGTCCTTCTGGTCCTCGACCGGGCTCATCAGCGTGTACGGGGTCTTCTCGACCTTCGCCGCGAGCGCCTTCACATCGGCCTCGGACGCCTTGCTGTTGTACGTCACCCAGACCGCGCCGTGCTCCAGGGAGTGCACGGCGTTCATGTTGTCGACGGCCTTGGTGTAGACGTCGCCGTTGCAGTTCATCCACACCTGGTTGTGGTCACCGCCGACCGGCGGCTCCATCGCGTACGTCACGGTCTTCGAGACGTGGTTGCGCGTCAGGGTGCCCTTCCAGGTGTTCACCCCGTCCGCGCCCGTGACGAAGTGCCCCGACTGCTGCTTCGAGTCGCTCGCCGTGTCCTTCTTGCCGTCGTCCGACTGCGACTGGACGAGCACGACAGCACCGGCGACAAGACCGGCGACGGCGACCGTGCTGGCCGCGATCACGAGGAACCGGTTGCGCCGTTCACGGGCGCGCTCGGCACGGCGCAGCTCCTCGATGCGGTCCTTGCGCGATCCGGTGCTGGTGTTCTTGGCGGAACCCATGGTGAATCCTTATGAGGATGGGACGGGCGGGTGCGCCGATCGTAATCGGGCAGGGAGGCGCGTCGGCAGGGAGGGCGCGGGATTGGCCCAGGGAATGCACGGGATTGGCCGAAGGAGTGGGTGGACGAGAGCGGGGTGGAGGTGCGCGGGCCGGATGCGAACCGTCCCCGGACCCGAACCGCCCCGGACCCGAACCGCCCCGGACCCGAACCGCCCCGGACCTGAGCCGGAAGAAAATTTGAACCGGAGATGCGCATTACCTACCCTGTCGGGTATGCGGCTGCTGCGCTCCACCGACCTGGCTCTTCGCGTCCTGATGCGACTGGCCGTCGTCGGCGACTCGACGCCCACCACGCGCGAGGTCGCGGACGACATGAGGGTCCCCTACACGCACACCGCCAAGGTCGTCGCCGAACTTCAGCACCTCGGGCTGCTCGACGCCCGGCGCGGCAGGGGAGGTGGTCTCACGCTCACCGAGAAGGGGCGCGCGGAGTCCGTCGGCGCGATCGTGCGCGTCTTCGAGGGAGAGGGTGACGTCGTCGAGTGCGAGGGCGCCACACCGTGCCCGCTCGTCTCGGCGTGCCGGCTGCGGGGCGCCCTGCGGCGGGCCCAGGAGGCCTTCTACGCCACTCTGGACCCGCTGACCATCGCCGACGTCGTCGCCGAGCCGACCGGGCCCGTGCTGCTGGGGATCACCCGCAGGCCGTAGCGCGTCCGGACCGGTCCGGACGGCACCCCTTCGGGCCCGCGGCCGGCCAGAGGTCCGGTGCGGGCCCTGGCCCTGGGCCGGTCACGGGTACGGTCCCGGACCTCACGGGGCACTGCACCTAGCCCTGGGCCAGCCAGAGGTCCGGTCCGAACACCTCGTAGTGGATGTCGGAGGCGGGCACGCCCTTGTCGAGGAGCTGCGTCCGTACCGCGCGCATGAAGGGCAGCGGGCCGCACAGGTAGGCGTGCGTGCCCGGTCGCACGGTCACTCCGGAGAGGTCGACCAGACCGGTCCGCTCGGCGGGGTGGCCGGGCTCGGGACGCTCGTACCAGAAGTGGGTCTCCGCGTCGGCGAGCTTGCCCGCGAACGCCTCGTGGTCGGCGCGCAGCGCGTGCTCGGCGGGGGAGCGGTCGGCGTGCACCACGGTGACCGGGGCCTTGTGGCCGGAGATCGTGAGCTGCTCCAGCATGGCGATCATCGGGGTGACACCGATGCCCGCCGAGGCGAGGAGGAGGGGGGCGTCCGTGTCGTCGAGGACCAGGTCGCCGTACGGCGCGGAGACCTCCAGGACGCTGCCCTCGCGGACGTGGGCGTGCAGATGGTTGGAGACCTCGCCCTCGGGGCTCGTCACGCCGGCGTTCTCGTCCGCGCGAACCCGCTTGACGCTGATCTGGCGTACCGGCGAACCGGGCGCGCTGGAGAGGCTGTACTGACGTATCTGGCGGGCGCCGTCCGGGAGTTCGACGCCGACGGAGACGTACTGGCCCGCGCGGAAGTCCGGCAGGGCTCCGCCGTCGGCCGGGCGGATCCGGAAGGTGGCGACGTCGGCGGTCTCCTCGATGCGCTCGGTGACCACCCAGGGGTGCAGGGCCCCGTCGTCCGCGTTCTCGTCGTACAGGCGCTTCTCGATGGCGATCAGGGCGTTCGCCATGAGCCAGTACACCTCGTCCCAGGCGGCGGCGACCTCCGCGGTGACCGCGTCGCCGAGCACCTCGACGATGGCGGCGAACAGGTGCTCGTGCACGACCTTGTACTGCTCGGGCGCGACGCCCAGGGAGGCGTGCTTGTGGGCGATGCGGCTCAGCATCGCGTCGGGCCGCTCGTCGGGGTGGCCGACCAGGTAGGTCGCGAAGCCGGCGATGGATCCCGCGAGGGCCTGACGCTGGGTGCCCGCGGCCTGGTTGCCGCGGTTGAACAGGTCCCGGAGCAGCTCGGGGTGCGCGCTGAACAGCCGGGAGTAGAAGCGCTCGGTGATCTCACCGATGGCGGCGCCGACCACGGGGAGAGTCGCGCGCACGGTGACAGCGGATTGTTCGGACAGCATCAGGACTCCTCAAAGCCGGGGCCGGAGCGGTGGGTTGCACCTCTCCGCATGGATCGCACACTAATAAAACTTGCATCTGAGATGCAAATTTAAAGACGAGGGACGGGTGAGTACCGGCCTGCCCTTACGGGTGCGCGTGTGAGCAGGCAGTATGTGCGGCAGAGCAGGACACCTTCCGTACGCGAGGCGTTCAGGCCGAGGTCGCCCGGCCGATCATGGTCCGCAACGCGCATGAAATGGTGTTGTGGTGGGATGCTCAGGTGCGCCGATCGTCTTCGAGGCGTGGGAGCAGGCGGCCTGACCAGCAAGGATGGGTGGAAGCGGAAGATGGACAAGCAGCAGGAGTTCGTGCTCCGGACACTGGAGGAGCGTGACATCCGGTTCGTACGTCTGTGGTTCACGGACGTACTCGGCTTCCTCAAGTCGGTGGCCGTGGCCCCGGCCGAGCTGGAACAGGCCTTCGACGAGGGCATCGGCTTCGACGGCTCGGCCATCGAGGGCTTCGCCCGCGTGTACGAGTCCGACATGATCGCCAAGCCGGACCCGGGCACCTTCCAGGTGCTGCCCTGGCGCGCCGAGGCCCCCGGCACGGCCCGCATGTTCTGCGACATCCTCATGCCGGACGGCTCCCCGTCCTTCGCGGACCCGCGCTACGTCCTCAAGCGCGCCCTCGCCAAGACCTCGGACCTGGGCTTCACCTTCTACACCCACCCCGAGATCGAGTTCTTCCTGCTGAAGAACCGCCCGCTGGACGGCTCACGGCCCACCCCGGCCGACAACTCCGGCTACTTCGACCACACCCCGCAGAACGTCGGCCAGGACTTCCGGCGCCAGGCCATCACGATGCTGGAGTCGATGGGCATCTCGGTCGAGTTCAGCCACCACGAGGGGGCCCCCGGCCAGCAGGAGATCGACCTGCGCTACGCCGACGCGCTCTCCACGGCCGACAACATCATGACCTTCCGGCTGATCATGAAGCAGGTCGCGCTGGAGCAGGGCGTGCAGGCCACCTTCATGCCGAAGCCGTTCTCGGAGTACCCGGGCAGCGGCATGCACACGCACCTCTCCCTCTTCGAGGGCGACCGCAACGCGTTCTACGAGTCCGGCTCGGAGTACCAGCTCTCCAAGGTCGGACGCTCCTTCATCGCCGGCCTCCTGAAGCATGCCGCGGAGATCTCCGCCGTCACCAACCAGTGGGTCAACTCCTACAAGCGCATCTGGGGCGGCTCGGAGCGCACCGCGGGCGCCGGCGGCGAGGCCCCCTCGTACATCTGCTGGGGCCACAACAACCGCTCCGCCCTCGTCCGCGTGCCGATGTACAAGCCCGGCAAGACCGGCTCCGCGCGGGTCGAGGTCCGCTCGATCGACTCGGGCGCGAACCCGTACCTCGCCTACGCGCTGCTCCTGGCCGCGGGCCTGAAGGGCATCGAGGAGGGGTACGAGCTCCCGCCGGGCGCCGACGACGACGTCTGGGCCCTCTCCGACGGCGAGCGCCGCGCCATGGGCATCGAGCCCCTCCCGCAGAACCTCGGCGAGGCCCTGACGCTCATGCAGCGCAGCGAACTCGTCGCCGAGACCCTCGGCGAGCACGTCTTCGACTTCTTCCTGCGCAACAAGAAGGCGGAGTGGGAGGAGTACCGCAGCGAGGTCACCGCCTTCGAGCTGCGGAAGAACCTGCCGGTGCTGTAGGGGCAGGTCAGGGGCGTTTTCTCTCGTCCAGCACGTGGGGCCCGCGGTCGATGACCGCGGGCCCCACGGCTGTCCTCTGGACGTGGTGGCAGCGGACTGCGGGCGTGTGTGGACGTAGGGCGCGGCGGGTGTAAAGATCACGCGGGCATCCGCCCTGGATCTGGCACTCGGAGGGGACTCATGGCCATCTACTTCGCGGCACTTGTTGCCCTGTGCGCGTTGGTGGCCGCCGTCGGCGGCATCGCGGCGATCGCTGTCGGCTGGGTACTTCCCAACGTCCGGCCGGCGGTGGAGCACACTCGCGTCTACGGCTTGGGGGTGCTGATGTTCGCCGCCGGCCTGTTCTCGATGGCGGCCGGAGAGGCGGCGTCCAGCGATCTGATGCATTCGGCGGGAAGAACGGTTGGCGCCGTAATCATGGCTTTCAGCGTCGGGGTGGTCCGGGCGAGCCGGCGTCCTGCGGGCGCGGACAGGGGAGATCGGGGTTAGCGGCGTGGGCCGGATGGTGCTGGGGACCGTCGTGTTCGGCTTCGCACGGTCCAGCACGTGGGGCCCGCGGTCGATGAGCGTAGGTCCCACGGCTGTCCTCACCGCCCCTGGGCCGTCTGTGGCAGTCGGTCGGGCTCAGGACCAGCCCGGCGTCGGCGGGAGCGGCCATCGGGGCGGGTCCGGTAGCGGAGCGTCCGATCGGAGTGGCGTGTCCGTGCCTCGTCCGGCGAGCCAGGCGAGGACGGAGCGACCCGAGCCGGTGACGGTGGGGCCGGCCGGGGCCAGGGTCCAGGCGCGAGCGAGGTCGGTGGCCTGGATGCGGGCTACCGGGAAGCCGCGTGCAGCGAGCGCGGCGACGGTGTCGTCAAGCGCCCATGTGACGTAGTCGGAAGGCCAGTCGGCTGTGGTGTAACCCAGGTTCAGGTCGACGTGATGGGTCTCGAGTTCACGCCGGCAGCGCTGGAGAGTGAACCAGGCAGGGTGCCGCCACCCTGCGAGTGCGGTGACGAGGACGAACCAGCGTTCGGCCGGCATGACCTGGGCCTCGTCGAGCAGTCGGTCAAGACTGCCGCGCAGGTCGGCGACGAGCTCACCGGCGGAGCGCCCGGCGCCCTCGCGCAGCGCACGGTCGAGGACGGCGGCGTTCGCCCGTGGGCCGGGCTCCGTGCCGGTGCGGGCCAGTGTCAGCAGCCACCGGTAGACGTCGGCGCTGCGGGCGAGGTGGGTGATGACGTGGCCGCGGCTCCAGCCGGGCAGTGCTGACGGCTCGCGGGCCTGGAGGTGGGTCAGCGAGCCGAGGCTGGTGCCGATTCGCGCGACGGAGGCTCGGATCTCGTCGAGGAGGAGATCGATGTCTGCGAGAACGATGCTGGTGGTCTCGGTCACGGCCGTTACCTTACGGTCGGCCGACGAGCCGGAGGGCGTGGGTGCAACAAGCAGCCCACGGGCCCGGGTCGCTTCCTGCGGTTCGGGCCCGTCGTCCGTCTGTTGCCGTGGTGCCGTCAGACGGTGGGGATCCCGCCGGCGTTCCGGACCTCGGACAGCGCCTTCTTGATGGTGACCTTCGCGAAGCAGCCGGCGCCGAAGAAGATGCACTCGACGACGTACCAGAACTTCCCGGCACCGGTCAGCTCGACCAGCCCGTACTCGCTCGGCGCCTTCTTCACCGGGACCTTCTGGAAGTAGGCGGCACCGAAGTAGATGCAACCCGGGATGTACCAGAACTTCTCCGCCGAGGTGGTGGAGCCCTGACCCTCTTTTCTCGAACGGTCGCACAACCCTCGGCGCCTCTCAGGTGTCCAGTACGTGACCGGACGGTTGACCTCCGGTCGTCGTCCGTCAGGTTCCGACGAGGAGACCCCACCGTGCGTCAGCGCTTCCGCCCGTCACACCTTCGTAAGCCGGCGGCATTCGTGGCCGCCGCCGCGTTCGCCGCGGCCGTTCCCGCGCTCTCCGCGGCCCCGGCGTACGCCGAACCGGGTGAGGCCTCCCTGGAGATATCGACTCTGCCGAGCGCGTCCCCCAAGCCCGGTGACGTGTACGACAAGAACGTCGTCATCACCAACAAGGGCACCGCGGCCGCGGACGGTTTCACCTTCCGGGTCCGGCTGACCCGCGGGCTCGACTTCCCCGAGGAGGTGAAGGGCTGTACCTACTCGACCATCGCGGACCAGGTCAGGCAGGCCCTCTGCGAGCTCGACACGGTCATCGAGCCCGGTGCCTCGGTCGAGACGCCCGTGCGGTTCAAGGCGCTGCCCAAGGCGCTGATGGAGGTGGTCGAGTACGGCACCTCGGCCACGGGCGCGGCCCCGGGCGAGGGATTCTCCGAGAGCTACCGGCGGCTGACCCTGGACGCCGACAGCTCGGCCGACCTCGTGGCCGTCGGTGAGGACACCGAAGCCCTCGCGGGCGGTCAGCAGTCCATCAACGTGCAGCTCCGCAACGACGGCCCCGGCTGGATCCAGAACCAGACGAGCGACGACCAGCCGGCGCTCATGGTGCGGATACCCAAGGGCACGACCGCCTCCAAGGTTCCCCAGGACTGCCAGCCGTTCGGGATCGACGGCCCGAACGCGCCCGGGGGGACGCCGGGCAGGGCCACGTACGTCTGCTCGCCCGACGACCACACCATCGAGGTCGGCCAGGCCCTCACGTACACCTTCATGCTGGATGTCGCGAAGGGCACGAAGACCACCGACGGCTCGGTGAAGGCGACCTCCGTCTACGACATCCACCCGGCCTTCGACAAGAACCCGGCCAACGACACGGCCAAGATCCACGTCGCCATCCCCACCGACAACGAGGAGGACCCGAGCCCGTCGGCCTCCGCCACCTCCCCGGGGACCTCCTCCGGCGGCAACGACCCCGAGGGCCAGTCCACCGGCGGCTCCGGCAGCACGGGTGGTACGGGTGGTACCGGCGGTACGGGCTCCACGTCGGCCGGCTCCACCAGCGGTGACGTCGACGGCAGCCTCGCGAATACCGGCTCCGACGGCACCCCGCTCCTCGTCGGCGCCGCGGCCGCCACGGCCGCCCTCGGAGGCGGCCTGGTCCTGGCCGTCCGCCGTCGCCGCGCCGTCTGATCCGGACGGCGGACGGCGGGCGACGGGCCCTAACGCACGTACGCGGGTGACACGGCCGCGGTGCTGACGCGCCGCGGCTTTCCCGTGCCGTCGGACGGGAGTGTCCACAGGTCGGCCCCGTAGTCGCCGGGGAGGGCGTAGAGGAGGGTGTGGTCGTCGCGCCAGACCACCTGGTCGTCGACGCTGCGGGGCTCGGCGAGCGCCGTTTCGTGTCCCGTGCGCAGATCCAGCACGTACAGATGCCAAGGAGCGTCCTCGGGAAGGCCCTTGACGCGCTTCTTGAAGGCGACCCGGGTGCCGTCGGGGGAGAGGGACGGGCACTCCACGTTCGTGTGCAGGGTGGTGACGGTGCGGGCGGCCAGGTCGCCGCGGACCAGGTAGGTCGTGCCGTGCGTGGCCATGGTGGCGTAGAACCCGCGGTCGTCGTCCGTGAACGTGACACCCCAGAAGTTGACGTCGGCCGACCGGTAGGTCCTGCCGTCCTTCACCACCCGGTACGCCTCCAGGGACGGCGTCAGCCTCCCCGTGCGGGTGTCGACGATCGCCGCCCGGGTGGAGAAGTTCGTGCCCGCGTAGGAGTCGCCGCCCACGAACGCGGTCCAGGCGGCGTACCGGCCGCTGGGCGAGACGCGGGCGCGGGACGGGATGCCGGGCACGTCGTAGCGGGCCCTGACGTGCAGAGCGCCGTCGAGGATCACCGCCCGGTAGGTGTCCTGGACCGTGCCGCGCACCGCCTGGAGGCACACCCCGGTGCCCGAAGCGGCGTAGAAGCGCAGGCACTTGACCTTGGACGCGGTGCGCGGGCCCGACGGGTCGGACGCCGGGACGGACGTCAGCTCGTCGCGGTGCGGGCCCCACGCCATGTTGCGGAAGACCAGCCGCCGGGAGTCGGTCAGGGAGACCGGCCCCGCGGTGATCCGCGGGCCGCCCGGCTGGGCCCGGTCGCGGCGCTCCGCGCGGGCCGAGGCGTGCAGCACGGAGGCCGTCGCGACGCCCGCCAGGACGACCAGGGCCGAGACCAGGACCAGGATGCGGGTGCGCAGCGTCATACGAGGCCTTCTGAGGGAGTGCGGCGGACGGGGCGCAGGATCGTCGAGAACAGGGCGCACAGGGCGAGTGCCACGGCCGACGCCGTGAGCGCCGTACGGTCGCCCCACGCCGTCCAGGCCGCGCCGAAGGCGAGCGAGCAGACGAAACGGGCCAGCGCCTGCCCCGTCTGGACCAGCGCGAGCCCGGACGACCGCAGCTCCTCGGGCACGCTGTCCGAGGCCGCGGCCATGAGTACGCCGTCCGTCGCCGCGTAGAAGCCGCCGTGCAGGAACAGGACGGCGAACGGCAGCGCCGTACCGTGCCAGGACGTCAGCAGCAGGCCGTAGGCGAGGAGCAGGGCGCCGTGACCGGACAGGAACACCCGCCATCGGCCGGCCCGGTCCGCGAGCCGGCCCAGCGGTACCGCCAGCAGCAGGAACGCGGCGGCGGTGCCTACGGGCAGCAGCGCGAACCAGTGGTCCGGCACCCCGAGCCTGCGCTGGAGCAGCAGGAACATGAACGAGTCGCTGACGGTGGCCAGACCCAGCAGGAGCGCACAGAGCGTGATCCCGCGCAGCTCCGGGCGGCGCAGCAGGGCGAGGGCGGCGCGCAGGGTGGGGCGGGGCTCGGCGCGGACGGCGGGCGCGGCGGTGCCCTCGGCCGCCGCAAGCGGACTCTGGGAGCCAGGGGAGCCAGGGGAGCCAGGGGAGTCCGGGAGGCTTTCGGAGGCGCTGCCGGGGGTGCCCGTTTCCCGGATGTCCACGGTCGGGGCGGGGGACGCCCCGGACCCCGGACGGGCTGCCGGTGCCGACGCCGGCACCGGCGTCGTACGTGTGGACCGCGCGGCCGGACCGCCCGGCACGAACAGCACCAGGACCAGGACGCCCACGACGGCCACGCAGAAGCTCACCATGAAGACCGCGTCGTAGCCGTCGACGGTCGCCCGGAGGATCAGGAAGGCGACGAGCGGGCCCAGCAGGGCGCCCGCCGTGTCCATCGCGCGGTGGACACCGAAGGCGCGGCCGCGCGTCTCCGGGCTGCTCGACAGGGAGATCAGGGCGTCGCGCGGGGCGGTGCGCAGGCCCTTGCCGGTGCGGTCGGCGGCGAGGACCAGGCCGATGGGGGTCAGGGTCTGTGCCACCAGGAGCAGCGGTTTGCAGACGGCCGAGAGGGCGTATCCGGCACCCGCCACCCACTTGTGGCGGCCGCCGCCCCGGTCGGCGAGGTGTCCCCCGGCCAGGCGGACCAGGGCCGAGAAGCCGTTGTAGATCCCGTCGAGGAGCCCGAATCCGAGGGGCGACAGGCCTAGTCCCGCCACCAGGTACAGGGGCAGGACCGCCGTCACCATCTCCGAGGAGACGTCGGTGATCAGGCTGACCGCGCCGAGTGCCAGCACCGTGGGAGCGACCGCGGCGACGCGCCGCCCGGCTTGTGGCCGGGCGGCGCTTTCCGCGGACGCCGCCGGAGTCTCCGGTCTGCTGGCGCGGCTGTCCGCTACGTACATGTCAGGACGTCCAGATGCCCGTGATGTCCTTGCCGGAGGCCGCGTTGCCGGCGTGCGTGAGGCCGTGCATGTCCTCCAGCGTGCGCAGCAGGTCGTAGTGGTTGTAGGTGGTGGTGGAGGAGGAACCCGCGGTCACCTGCTGGCCGTACAGCACCGTCGGGATCTTGTTGCCCGCGAGCCGGTTGTCCTCGTCGAAGGTGACGACGAGCAGGCTGTTGTGGGTCTTGGCCCAGGTGGCGTAGGCGCTCAGGTTGTTCTTCAGCCAGGTGTCACCGGTGGACACCGAGCAGTCGTGCATGTCGCTGCACAGGTTCGGGACGACGAAGGAGACCTGCGGAAGCGTCGTGTAGTCCGTCGGGAACTGGGTGAACGTCCTGGCGCTGGACGTCGGTACGTTGCTGAAGCCGAACCAGGGGTTGTGCTTGCGCGCGTAGTTCCCGCTGCTGCACGTGGTCGAACCCTGGCTGGGCAGCGTCTCGTTGTAGCTGCCCCAGGTCTTGCCCGCGGCGATCAGCTCGGAGGCGAGGTTGGGGGCGGAGGAGAAGCCGGGTGTGTAGCAGCTGTCGTCCGTGATGCCCTGGGTGGAGCCGGAGAACAGGGCGAAGTAGTTGGGCTGGCTCGGGTGCGTCTCGGCGTACGACTGGGAGAGGTTGGCCCCGCCGGTCTTGAGCGAGTTGATGTACGGGGCGCTGGAGGAGCCGATCACCTGACTGTAGGCGTGGTTCTCGAAGACCACGACGACGACGTGGTCCGGGGTCGGGACCGCGGCCGCGGCGTGCGCGGGGGCCGAGCCGGCGAAGCCCGTCCACAGCCCGACCGCGGCCGCGGTGAAGGCGAGGGCGGATGCCACGACGGCACGGCTGCGGGTGTACACGTTTCTGCCGGACACTTCAGACCTCCGGTGGGGGGGAGAGGCGACGGTGGCGGTGCGGACAGAGCATGCACACGCCAATATTCCCCGGGCTCACATCCCTCAACCGGCGGGGTGAAGAGCCGGTGAACTACTGCCTTCCTGCCCTTTCCCCAGCCTCGCACGGACGTCGGTACGGGGCGCTACCGTGCGAACGGGAGTTAGGCTCGGGCCCGTACGGCCTTGATCGGACCGGCGAGCGGGACGGGACCGGGCGTACGGCATCGATCTACAGGAGGCCGGGATGACGGCGCCGGGGCGCAGGGGCAGTATCTTCACGCGGCTGCTGCGGCACGGCTTCACCGATCCGTCTGCGGCCGAGGGGCTCCTGGAAGGTCCCGAACTGGCACCCGTACGCTCCGACCCGGTCCTCCTGGACGCGCTCGGCGCCACCGCCGACCCCGATCTCGCCCTGCTCGGACTCGTCCGGCTCGTCGAGGCACAGGACGGCGACCCCACCCGGCGGGAGCTCCTGGACACACTGATCGCGTCCAAGCCGCTGCGGGACCGGCTGCTCGGAGTGCTCGGAGCCTCCGCCGCGCTCGGCGACCACCTCGCCCGGCACCCGCACGACTGGCAGGCACTCGTCACCTACGAGGCGCGGGACCTGCATCCCGGGGTCCAGGAGTTCGAGCGGGGACTGGCGGACGCCGCCGACCCCCTCTCGCTGCGCGTCGCCTACCGCCGCTGCCTGCTCTCCATCGCCGCGCGCGACGTGTGCGGCACCATCGACCTCGCCCAGACCGCCGCCGAACTCGCCGACCTCGCCACCGCGACGCTGCGCGCGGCGCTCGCCATCGCCGGGGCCGCCGCGCCCGACGACGCCGCGCTGTGCCGGCTCGCCGTCGTCGCGATGGGCAAGTGCGGGGGACACGAGCTGAACTACGTGTCCGACGTCGACGTGATCTTCGTCGGGGAGGGCGTGGAAGGGGCCGACGAGGCCAAGGCCGTGCAGGCGGCCGCCCGGCTCGCCTCGCACATGATGCGGATCTGCTCGGAGACGACCGTCGAGGGCAGCATCTGGCCGGTCGACGCCAATCTGCGCCCCGAGGGGCGCAACGGCCCCCTGGTGCGGACGCTCAGCAGCCATCTCGCCTACTACCAGCGGTGGGCCAAGACCTGGGAGTTCCAGGCGCTGCTCAAGGCCCGCCCGGTGGCCGGGGACCTGGAACTGGGCGAGGAGTACGTCGCCACCCTGGCCCCGCTCGTGTGGCACGCCGCCGAGCGGGAGAACTTCGTCGCCGATGTGCAGAAGATGCGGCGCCGGGTGGTGGAGAACATCCCGGCCGCCGAGATCGAACGCGAGCTGAAGCTCGGCCCCGGAGGACTCAGGGACGTCGAATTCGCCGTGCAGCTCCTCCAGTTGGTGCACGGCCGGGCCGATACGACCGTGCGCAGCGGCACCACCCTGGACGCCCTGAAAGCACTCGCCGCGGGCGGATACGTGGGCCGCGCCGACGCCGTACAGCTCGACGAGGCCTACCGCTTCCTGCGGTCGATGGAGCACCGCATCCAGTTGTTCCGGCTGCGGCGCACGCACCTGGTGCCGCGGGACGAGGCCGATCTGCGCCGGATCGGACGGTCGCTGGGGCTGCGCGTCGACCCGGTCAGGGAACTGAACCGGGAGTGGAAGCGGCACGCGGCCATGGTCCGGCGGCTGCACGAGAAGCTTTTCTACCGGCCGCTGCTCGACGCGGTCGCTCAACTAGCCCCGGGCGAGAGCAGGTTGAGCCCGGACGCGGCCAGGGAGCGGCTTGTCGCACTCGGGTACGCCGACCCGGCCTCCGCCATGCGCCACCTGGAGGCCCTGGCCTCCGGGGTCAGCCGCAAGGCCGCCATCCAACGGACCCTGCTCCCCGTGCTGTTGGGCTGGTTCGCGGACTCGGCCGATCCCGACGCCGGTCTGCTCAACTTCCGCAAGGTGTCGGACGCGCTGGGCAAGACCCCTTGGTATCTGCGGCTGTTGCGGGACGAGGGCGCCGCCGCCGAGAACCTCGCGCGGGTGCTCTCGGCGGGCCGGCTCGCCCCCGACCTGCTGATGCGCGCGCCGGAGGCGGTGGCCCTGCTGGGCGACGGGGAGAGCGGCGGCCTCGAACCGCGCGGCCGTGCCCAGCTCGAGCAGGAGATCCTCGCCGCGGTGCGGCGGGCCGACGGCGGCGAGCAGGCCGTGACCGTCGCCCGCGGCGTCCGGCGCCGGGAGCTGTTCCGTATCACCGCGACGGACATCGTCGCCTCGTACGGGACCGAGGAGACGCCGGCGGTCGCCGATCAGGGGGCGCTGGTCGACCTCGTCGGCGGGGCGGTCTCGGACCTGACGGCGGCGACGCTCGCGGGTACCCTGCGGGCCGTGGTGCGCGACGGCTGGGGCGACACGCTGCCCACCCGGTTCGCGGTGATCGGGATGGGCCGCTTCGGCGGTCACGAGCTCGGCTACGGCTCCGACGCGGACGTGCTCTTCGTGCACGAGCCCCGCGAGGGCGTGGACGAGCAGGAGGCGGCGCGGGCCGCGAACGCCGTGGTGTCCGAGATGCGGCGGCTGCTCCAGCTCCCCAGCGCGGATCCGCCGCTGCTGATCGACGCGGATCTGCGGCCCGAGGGAAAGTCCGGGCCGACGGTGCGGACACTGAAGTCCTACGAGGCGTACTACCGGCGCTGGTCGCTGGTGTGGGAGTCGCAGGCACTGCTGCGGGCGGAGCCCGTGGCCGGGGACACGGACCTGGGGAGCCGGTTCATCGAGCTGATCGACCCGCTCCGGTATCCGGCGGAGGGGCTGGGCGAGGAGGCCGTACGGGAGATCCGGCGGCTGAAGGCCCGGATGGAGTCGGAGCGGATGCCGCGCGGCGCCGACCCCACCCTGCACACCAAGCTGGGGCGCGGCGGTCTGTCCGACGTGGAGTGGACGGTTCAGCTCCTCCAGCTCCGGCACGGCTGGGTCGAGCCGGGCCTCAGGACGACCCGGACCCGTCAGGCGCTGGCCGCGGCGCGAGCGGCGGAACTGCTGTCGACGGAGGACGCGGCGACGCTGGACGAGGCCTGGGTGCTGGCCACCCGGGTACGCAACGCCGTGATGCTCGTGCGGGGCAGGGCCGGCGACACCTTCCCCTCGGACGGGCGGGAGCTGGCCGCCGTGGGCCGCTATCTCGGCTACGACCCGGGGCACGTCGGCGACATGCTCGACGACTACCGGCGTACCACCCGGCGGGCCCGGGCCGTGGTGGACGAACTGTTCTACGGCGCGCCCGGCGGCCACTGAACGTGAGGGCCTGACGCCGTTCAGGCCCTCCGAACGAGTCCCGAACGTCGTCCCGAACGTCGTCGTTCAAGCCCTCATCCGTACGTCGTCGCTCAGGCCCTCGTCCGCACGTCGTTCAGGCCTTCGTCCGCAGGACCACCGGTGACCCGCCGCGTCCCCGGCACCCACTGCGGCAGCGCGTACGGCAGCGCGCCGTACCACAGGCGTGCCACCAGGAAGCCGAAGGCGAGGCAGAGCGCGCCGCCCACCGCGTCCAGCCAGAAGTGGTTGGCGGTGGCGACGATGACCATGAGCGTGGCCGCCGGGTAGAGGACGCCGAGGATGCGTGCCCAGGGGGCCTTGGCCAGCGCGAAGAGGCTCAGCCCGCACCACAGGGACCAGCCGATGTGCATGGACGGCATCGCCGCGTACTGGTTGGACATGTGCTTCAGATCGCCGGAGGCCATCGAGCCCCAGGTCTGGTGGACCATGACCGTGTCGACGAAGGTGCTGCCGGTCATCAGACGGGGTGGCGCCAGCGGGAAGAGGTAGTAGCCGACGAGCGCCACCACCGTGGTGGCGAAAAGTGCGAGACGGGCCGCCGCGTAGCGGCCGGGATGACAGCGGTACAGCCAGACCAGAACACTCAGTGTCACCACGAAGTGCAGGGTCGCGTAGTAGTAGTTCATCCCGATGATCAGCCACCCGACCGAGTTCACCGCGTGGTTGACCGATTCCTCGACGGCGACCCCGAGGTGGTGCTCCATCCGCCAGATCCAGTCCGCGTTGCGGAGCGCTTCGTGTCTCTGCTCCGGCACGGCGTTGCGGATCAGCGAGTACGTCCAGTAGCTCATGGCGATGAGCAGGACTTCGAACCAGACGCGGGGACGACGCGGGGCCCGCATACGACGCAGGAGTCTGTTCCCCGCCTTCTCCTCCGCGACGGGCTGTGGAGCGGCCTGGTTCCGGCCTTCCAGTGTCGTCACGGTCGAATCACCCATAGGCGCAGAGTCTGCCAGAAAAGCCTTCCCTCACCGATGATGCTCCGGTCGGGTTCTGGCCGCACTTTCTACGCCTGTGGGAGTGCTTCGCCCCCTTTGTCGTCCTGCTCAGGGACGATTTCGGTCCCCAGGGGCAGAAGCGGTCGAACCGCGCACCACGAGTTCCGGCATGAACACGAATTCGCTGTGCGGCGCGGGCGTCCCGCCGATCTCCTCCAGCAGCGTGCGCACCGCGGCCTGGCCCATCGCCGGCACCGGCTTGCGGACCGTCGTGAGCGGCGGGTCGGTGAAGGCGATCAGCGGCGAGTCGTCGAATCCCACGACCGAGATGTCCGTGGGGACCTCCAGGCCCCGCTGACGTGCCGCCCGTATCGCACCGAGCGCCATCATGTCGCTGGCGCAGACGATCGCCGTGCAGCCGCGGTCCATGAGCGCGCTCGCGGCGGCCTGGCCGCCCTCCAGCGTGTACAGAGAGTGCTGGACCAGCCGCTCCTCGACGTCCGCGGGGCTCAGGTTCAGCTGCTCCTGCATCGTGCGCACGAAGCCCTCGATCTTGCGCTGCACCGGCACGAACCGCTTGGGGCCGAGGGCCAGTCCGATGTTGGTGTGCCCGAGGGAGGCGAGGTGGGTGACCGCGAGAGCCATCGCGGCGCGGTCGTCCGGCGAGATGAACGGCGCCTGCACCTTCGGCGAGAAGCCGTCGACCAGGACGAAGGGGACACCGCGTCCCCGAAGCTGCTCGTAGCGCTGCATGTCGGCCGAGGTGTCGGCGTGCAGTCCGGAGACGAAGATGATGCCGGCGACCCCGCGGTCGACCAGCATCTCGGTCAGCTCGTCCTCGGTGGAACCGCCCGGAGTCTGGGTCGCGAGCACGGGGGTGTAGCCCTGGCGCGTCAGGGCCTGCCCGATCACCTGCGCGAGGGCAGGGAATATCGGGTTCTCCAGCTCGGGGGTTATGAGGCCCACCAGGCCCTCGCTGCGCTGCCGCAGACGCACCGGGCGCTCGTAGCCCAGTACGTCGAGCGCGGCCAGGACGGACTGCCGCGTGGTCGCGGCGACGCCCGGCTTCCCGTTCAGGACGCGACTGACAGTCGCCTCACTGACCCCCGCCTGGGCTGCGATGTCGGCAAGCCGTGTGGTCACAGGATTGGACTGTACCGGTCGCATCTCACCCTGCCCACCAACCAGACGCCGTGTGCGGGCGGTCGATCGGCCCGCTCCGGGCTGCTGCGTCATCGCGCTCCCTCGTGTTCTGGTCGGCTCGGTGTCCCGTGCGTGCGCCGCGCGGGAAGGGGTGGCTCCTGCAAGGCACTGACGGCCGATGATCCCCGTACGCGCCACCCGTGGCAAGAGCTTGCAGAGTCTTGCACAGACGTCCGTATGTCTGCTGAGCGGCCTGGTAGCGGGGTTTCGGGACGGCTGCCGCGAGGTCACGGGCCCATAACTGTCGTCAGGTCTTGCACTTTTTTGCTGCAAGGTCTTTCGCGCCGCTTACATCGCTGTTACGTTCACGTCGCCCGGCGGACGCAACGGCGCAGTCGGCAAGTCGGCAAGGGGACCGGGCGGGACCGGTTCCCCACCTACTCGGGCTTTCACCCTCAAGGAGAACTCATGCGGCGTGGCATAGCGGCCAGCGCGCTGGTGGCGTCTTTCGCCCTCGCGGCGACGGCCTGCGGCGGCAGCGGCAGTGACAGCAGCGACAAGGCCAGCGGGCCGGTCACCATCACGTGGTGGGACACGTCCAACGCCACCAATGAGGCGCCGACGTACAAGGCCTTGGTCAAGGAGTTCGAGGCCGCCAACAAGAACGTCAAGGTCAAGTACGTCAACGTGCCCTTCGACCAGGCGCAGAACAAGTTCGACACGGCCGCCGGTGCCTCCGGCGCCCCGGACATCCTGCGCTCCGAGGTCGGCTGGACCCCGGCCTTCGCGAAGAAGGGCTACTTCCTGCCGCTCGACGGCACCGCGGCCCTCACGGACCAGGCCAAGTTCCAGCCCAGCCTGATCGAGCAGGCCAAGTTCGACGGCAAGACGTACGGTGTGCCGTTCGTCACCGACACCCTCGCGCTCGTCTACAACAAGGCGCTGTTCGAGAAGGCCGGTATCAAGGAGGCCCCGAAGTCCTGGGCCGACCTGAAGACCGCCGCCGCGACGGTCAAGAAGAAGACGGGCGTCGACGGCTACTGGGGTTCGACCCAGGCCTACTACGCGCAGTCCTTCCTGTACGGCGAGGGCACCAACACCGTCGACGCCGACGCCAAGAAGATCACGGTGAACTCGGCCGAGGCCAAGAAGGCGTTCGGCACCTGGCAGGGTCTGTTCTCCGGCAAGGGCCTGCACAAGGCGGACACCACCGCCGACGCGTACGCCCACATCCAGGACGCCTTCGTCAACGGCAAGGTCGCCTCGATCATCCAGGGCCCGTGGGAGATCACCAACTTCTACAAGGGCTCGGCCTTCGCGGACAAGGCGAACCTCGGTATCGCCACCGTCCCGGCCGGCTCCACCGGCAAGGCGGGCGCCCCGACCGGCGGCCACAACCTCTCCGTGTACGCGGGTTCGGACAAGGCCCACCAGGCGGCCTCGCTGAAGTTCGTCAACTTCATGACGTCGGCGAAGTCCCAGGCGACCATCGCGCTGAAGAACTCCACGCTGCCGACGCGTGAGGACGCCTACACCGCCGAGGTCAAGGCCAACCCGGGCATCGCCGGCTACCAGGGTGTGCTCGCCGCCGCCCAGCCGCGCCCGGCGCTTCCTGAGTACGGCTCCCTGTGGGGCCCGCTCGACACCGAGCTGCCGAAGATCGCGGGTGGCAAGGAGTCCCTGGACAAGGGCCTGAGCAACGCCGAACTGGCGATCGCCAAGCTGGTCCCGGACTTCAGCAAGTAGGCCCGTGCGGCCGCCGGATCTGATCCTTTCCCGGCCCGACTTCCGTCGGGCCGGGGGGACCCCCACAGTGGGGGAACGGAACCGGCGGCCACCGGCTGTGTGCGCCCAACTCCTGATCTTGCAGAAGGTGTCGAACCATGACAGTCGCCATCGACCGCGCGACCGGCAAGCGCCGCGGTGACCGAGCACCGCGTCCCGGCCGGATGCAGCGTCTCAAGCACTCGTACCAGAAGTACTGGTACGCGTACGCGATGATCGCCCCGGTCGTCGTCGTACTCGGCGGATTGGTGCTCTATCCCCTGGTACGGGGCCTCTATCTGACGCTGACGGACGCCAACAGCCTCAACTCGGCCCGCACGATCGGCGTCAACCACATCGACGCCACCTACAAGTTCATCGGTCTGGACAACTACAAGGACATCCTGTGGGGTCCGACGTCGTACGACCGCTTCTGGTCGCACTTCATCTGGACCATCGCCTGGACCGCCATCTGCGTCGCCCTGCACTACTGCGTCGGCCTGGGCCTCGCGCTGCTGCTCAACCAGAAACTGCGCGGCCGTACGGTCTACCGGCTGATCCTGGTGCTGCCCTGGGCCGTGCCGACCTTCGTCACCGTCTTCGGCTGGCGCTTCATGCTCGCCGACGGCGGCATCATCAACTCCATGCTCGACGCGGTGCACCTGCCGGCGCCCTCGTGGCTGGAGGACACCTTCTGGCAGCGCTTCGCCGCGATCATGGTCAACACCTGGTGCGGTGTCCCGTTCATGATGGTCTCGCTGCTCGGCGGACTCCAGTCCATCGACGCGACGCTGTACGAGGCCGCCGAGATGGACGGCGCCAACAAGTGGCAGCAGTTCCGCTTCGTGACCCTGCCGGGTCTCAGGTCGGTCAGCTCCACCGTCGTGCTCCTCGGCATCATCTGGACGTTCAACCAGTTCGCCGTGATCTTCCTGCTGTTCGGCAGCACGGCACCGGACGCGCAGATCCTCGTCACCTGGGCCTACTACCTCGGCTTCGGACAGCAGCCGCGTGACTTCGCTCAGTCGGCGGCCTACGGCATGCTGCTGCTGGCCATCCTGATCGTCTTCACCTCCTTCTACCGCCGCTGGCTGAACCGCAATGACCAGCAGCTCGCGATCTGAGGCAGGAGTCTCCATGAGTACCACCACACTTCAGACGCCTCCGGCCGACCAGGCCACCAGGTCCGTCGAGCCGCCCCGCCCGGCGCGCCAGCGGGGTCGGCGCAGCCTTGCCGGCTCGCTCGTCTCCCACGGCATCCTGACCGTCGCGAGCCTGGTCGCGCTGTTCCCGATCGCCTGGCTGGTCTACCTGTCCCTCGGTCCGGACAAGGACGACTACCTGCACCCCGGACGCATCTGGGACACGATGACGTTCGACAATTACACCTTCGTGCTCCAGAACACGAACTTCTTCGAGTGGATGAAGAGCTCGCTCATCGTGTCGCTCGGCACCACGGTCGTCGGCGTGATGGTCGCGGCCACCACCGGCTACGCGGTCTCGCGCATGCGCTTCCCCGGCTACAAGAAGTTCATGTGGGTCCTGCTGGTCACCCAGATGTTCCCGATCGCCGTACTGATCGTGCCGATGTACCAGATCCTCTCGGACCTGCAGCTCATCGACAGCTACTTCGGTCTGATCCTCGTCTACTGCTCGACGGCGGTGCCGTACAGCGCCTGGCTGCTCAAGGGCTACTTCGACACCATCCCGTTCGAGATCGACGAGGCCGGCCGGGTCGACGGACTGAGCCCCTTCGGCACCTTCTTCCGGCTGATCCTGCCGCTCGCCAAGCCGGGTCTCGCGGTGGCGGCCTTCTACAACTTCATCACCGCGTTCGGTGAGGTCGCCTTCGCCTCGACGTTCATGCTGGACGACTCGAAGTACACCTTCGCCGTCGGACTCCAGAGCTTCGTCAGCGAGCACGACGCGCAGCGCAACCTGATGGCGGCCACCGCCGTGCTGGTCGCGATACCCGTCTCCGCCTTCTTCTACCTCGTGCAGAAGAACCTGGTGACCGGACTCACCGCGGGCGGCACGAAGGGCTGATCCGCCAGGACGCCCCAGAACGCCCCAGACTCCCGCGCGCTCCTCGCGCGCGGGTGGCGGCCGCGGTGCCCATCCGACCCCGCCGGTACCGCGGCCGCCTCATCTCTTCCCCCGCCCCGAAGCCTTCCGCCCCGTGCTTCCGGCCTCGCGCGAGCAGGGGTCTGCCCCCACAGCCGATTTCCTCCCCATGCCCGGCAGCGCCCGGACGCGGGGACCCTCATCGCATCAAGGACGCCATGAGCCAGCACTCCGCCGACCAGGCCCCGAACTCCGTTCTCGCCACCGTCGCCGCGCATCGCGACTGGTGGCGCGACGCGGTGATCTACCAGGTCTATCCGCGCAGCTTCGCCGACAGCAACGGCGACGGCATGGGCGACCTGGAGGGCGTACGTTCCCGACTCCCGTACCTGCGCGACCTCGGCGTGGACGCCGTGTGGCTCAGCCCCTTCTACGCCTCGCCGCAGGCCGACGCCGGCTACGACGTGGCGGACTACCGGGCCGTCGACCCCATGTTCGGCAACCTGCTGGACGCCGACGCCCTGATCCGCGACGCCCACGGTCTGGGGCTGCGCATCATCGTCGACCTCGTGCCCAACCACTCCTCGGACCAGCACGAGTGGTTCAAGCGCGCGCTGCGCGAGGGCCCCGGCTCCTCGCTGCGCGACCGCTACCACTTCCGTCCCGGCAAGGGCGAGAACGGCGAACTGCCCCCCAACGACTGGGAGTCCATCTTCGGCGGCCCGGCCTGGACCCGGGTCACCGAGCCCGACGGCACCGCCGGCGAGTGGTACCTGCACCTCTTCGCGCCCGAGCAGCCCGACTTCAACTGGGAACACCCGGCCGTGGGCGACGAGTTCCGCTCGATCCTGCGGTTCTGGCTGGACATGGGCGTCGACGGCTTCCGTATCGACGTCGCGCACGGCATGGTCAAGGCGGAGGGTCTGCCGGACCTCGGTGACAGCGACCAGCTCAAACTGCTGGGCAACGATGTCACGCCGTTCTTCGACCAGGACGGCGTCCACGACATCTACCGGCAGTGGCGCACGATCCTCGACGAGTACTCGGGCGAGCGCATCTTCGTCGCCGAGGCGTGGACGCCCACCGTCGAGCGCACCGCGAACTACGTGCGCCCCGACGAGCTGCACCAGGCCTTCAACTTCCAGTACCTGGGCTCCCACTGGGACGCGGCCGAGCTGCGTGCGGTGATCGACCGCACGCTCGACGCGATGCGCCCGGTCGGCGCCCCCTCCACCTGGGTGCTGTCCAACCACGACGTGACCCGGCACGCCACCCGGTTCGCCAACGAGGCCGGCCTCGGCACCCAGATCCGCACCGCGGGCGACCGGGAGCTCGGGCTGCGCCGGGCCCGGGCGGCGAGCCTGCTGATGCTGGCGCTGCCCGGCTCCGCCTACGTGTACCAGGGCGAGGAGCTCGGCCTGCCGGACGTCGTCGACCTGCCGGACGAGGTGCGTCAGGACCCGGCCTACTTCCGGGGCGCCGGACAGGACGGCTTCCGCGACGGCTGCCGGGTGCCGATCCCGTGGACCCGTGCCGGCTCCTCGTACGGCTTCGGCGACGGCGGCAGCTGGCTGCCGCAGCCCGCAGAGTGGGCCGAGCTGAGCATCGAGGCGCAGACCGGCGTGGCCGGTTCCACCCTGGAGCTGTACCGCGACGCGCTCGCCGTCCGGCGTGAGCGTGCCGACCTCGGCGCGGGCGACGGCGTCACGTGGCTGACCGCACCCGAGGGCGTTCTCGCCTTCCGGCGCGGTGACTTCGTCTGCACCGCGAACACGGGGAACAAGGCCGTGACCGTTCCCGCGTACGGCCGGGTGCTCGTCTCCAGCGGCGAGGTGACCCTGTCGAAGGACGGCGAGGCGAAGCTGCCCGCCGACACGACCGTGTGGTGGGCCGTCTGACATACGCCTGAGCGGTGCTCCGGTCCTGACCACCGGAGCACCGCTCGTCCGACGGGCGGTCGGCACACGTACGGAAAGCGGTGCTCCGGGACCTGACGGCCGGAGTACCGCTTCCGTGTGTCCGCCTGCTTCCGGGTCGCTCATGACGTACTCGGCGCCCGAGCCCGTGGTGTGGGCGCGGTTGCCCCCGGACTCCCCGTCGTACGCGGACGACGTGCCGCGCCCGCGGAAGTCGCCGCCGTCATCGGCCGAAGGCATCAAGAAGACATCGGAACGCGTCAGATCCGCCGGTGACCAGGGTCGCCCGCCGCCGGGCCGCCCTCCAGCACCGGGCGCCCGTGCAGCTGTACGGCGTTGAGTATGTGTTCGCCCATGGGATCGGAGTCCAGGTGGGGATGGGCGTCGATCCGGAGGCGGCGCCCGCCATGGGAGATCACGTGGTAGGCGAGCACCTTGCCGCCGAAGAGCTTGGTTCCGTGGATCTGCCGTGAGAGCACGAGGCGGTCGACGTCGCCCCAGGTCACGGCGAGAGGACGGCCGTAGGAGGTGTACACGACACCGTTGGTGTACAGATGCGTGCGGACGAACCCCTTGGGCATTCTCCACAGCATGACCGGAAGCGCGATGATCGACAGGAAGAGCGCCGCGAGCAGGCAGAGCACCAAGGTGGTCACCAGCTTCTGAAGGCCCGGGATGCCGGTCCCGGTCTTGCTCAGGACCCAGTTCACGCCCCACAGCGCTCCTACGATCAAAGCGCCGACGGCCACCGTGGCGACCACGATCTCCAGCGGGCTGGTGTTCTTGCGGGTGAGGACGTGATCGCCCAGGGAGCGCTCAGCCGCAAGGCGGGTGACGCGGGCGGACGGGGCGTACCCCTTCATCTCCGCGGCATCGGGGAACCGCTTGATGACGGCGACACCCAGGACCGTGACGGCCAGACCCGCGAGAAGGACGGTGGCGGCGGACAAGGCCGGGGTGTCGCCGAAGACCAGCACTCCCAGGCCGTACAGCATCGTTGCCAGCCCGCCGCACACCACCAGCAGCATTAGGCAGCCCAAGTTCAACAGGGGCCCCTCGGAGTGTTGTTGCGCTTCGTCCGTCATGGCGCCCCCAGGGAAATCGTGGATGTCGACGCCGAATGTAGCCGTTCTCCGGCGGCCGGCCGGGCTTCCTTCCCCTCGGCGACAGTGGCTCCGGCACCGTCCGCTGTTTGGCCGCGGGGGCGCGGGGAGGTGACCTATGTGGAGCGTGGGACCGCTGAAGGGGGCGCGTCAATAAGGGAGTTGGAAGTTCTTTCGACATCTTGCTGAAACATGATTGCAAGCGGTACGTTCCGATCCCCCCACCCGCACGACGAAGTGCAGGAGTACACACATGGCAAGGAAGACGCTTGCCGCCTCGTTCGCCCTCGTGGCGGGCCTGGCGGTCTCGGTGACCGTTCCCCCCGGTTCGGCGGCGGCCTCGCCGCCCGGCACCAAGGATGTCACCGCCGTCCTGTTCGAGTGGAAATTCGACTCGGTCGCCAAGGAATGCACCAACACACTGGGCCCCGCCGGATACGGCTACGTCCAGGTCTCCCCGCCCGCCGAGCACATACAGGGCTCGCAGTGGTGGACCTCGTACCAGCCCGTGAGCTACAAGATCGCCGGACGGCTCGGCGACGCCACCGCCTTCAAGAACATGGTCACCACCTGCCATGCGGCCGGTGTGAAGGTCGTGGCGGACACCGTCATCAACCACATGGCGGCCGGATCCGGCACCGGCACGGGCGGCTCTTCGTACACGAAGTACAACTACCCGGGCCTCTACTCCTCGGCCGACATGGACAACTGCACCTCCTCCATCAGCGACTACACCAACCGCGCCAACGTCCAGAACTGCGAACTCGTCGGACTCGCCGACCTGGACACCGGCGAGGAGTACGTCCGCTCGGCCATCGCCGGCTACATGAACACCCTGCTCGGCTACGGCGTCGACGGCTTCCGCGTCGACGCGGCCAAGCACATGCCGGCCGCCGACCTCGCCAACATCAAGTCCCGGCTGAGCAACCCGTCCGTCTACTGGAAGCAGGAGGCCATCTACGGCGCGGGCGAGGCCGTCCAGCCCACCGAGTACACCGGCAACGGTGACGTCCAGGAGTTCCGCTACGCCTACGACCTGAAGCGGGTCTTCAACAACGAGAACCTCGCCTACCTGAAGAACTACGGCGAGGGCTGGGGCTACATGAGCAGCTCGGTCTCGGCCGTCTTCGTCGACAACCACGACACCGAGCGCAACGGCTCGACGCTCAACTACAAGGACGGGGCGAACTACACCCTCGCCAACGTCTTCATGCTCGCCTACCCCTACGGCGCCCCCGACATCAACTCCGGCTACGAGTGGTCCGACGCGGACGCCGGACCGCCCAACGGCGGCACGGTCAACGCCTGCTGGCAGGACGGCTGGAAGTGTCAGCACGCCTGGCCGGAGATCAAGTCGATGGTCGCCTTCCGCAACGCCACCCGGGGGCAAGCGCTCTCCAACTGGTGGGACAACGGCAACGACGCGATCGCTTTCGGCCGGGGCGGCCAGGGCTTCGTGGCCATCAACCACGAGACCTCCTCGCTGAGCCGGACGTACAGCACCTCGCTGGCCGCGGGAACGTACTGCAACGTCCAGAACAACACGAGCATCACGGTGAACAGTTCGGGCCAGTTCACGGCGACGCTGGGTGCCAACACGGCACTTGCCATCTACGCGGGCAAGTCCAGCTGCTGAAAAGCCTTTCCGTATGTTGCAAGACTCTTGCTGTAAACCTTGCGTGAGCGATACGGTCACGCGGGCGTTCGGCATCGTGGCCGAAACGCTGCGCGGGGTCGGACCCGAGTACGCCGTAATCGCTAGGAGTTCACGACTGTGGACCTGATACCGAGAGGGTCGGCGAGCCGCTCCAGCCGTCCCAGGCTGCGTGCAGCCGTCCTCGCCGCCGCACTGGCCGTATCGCTTGCGCAACCCCTTGTGGCGCGGGCCCAGACCCCGCCCGCACCGCCGTCGGACGCGAAGCTCGCCGCCGAGCCGTCACGGCACGACTCCACCCGTGACCAGTTCTACTTCGTGATGCCGGACCGCTTCGCCAACGGCGACACGTCCAACGACAAGGGCGGACTGACCGGTTCGAGGCTGTCGACCGGGTACGACCCCACCGACAAGGGCTTCTACCAGGGCGGCGACCTCAAGGGCCTGACGAAGAGGCTCGACTACATCAAGGGCCTCGGCACCACCGCCATCTGGATGGCGCCGATCTTCAAGAACCAGCCCGTCCAGGGCACCGGCAAGGACGCCTCGGCCGGCTACCACGGTTACTGGATCACGGACTTCACCAAGGTCGACCCGCACTTCGGCACCAACAAGGACCTGGAGACGCTGATCTCCAAGGCCCACGCCAAGGGCATGAAGGTCTTCTTCGACGTCATCACCAACCACACCGCCGATGTCGTCGACTACGAGGAGAAGTCCTACAACTACCTCTCCAAGGGTGCCTTCCCGTATCTGACCAAGGACGGGAAGCCGTTCGACGACGCGGACTACGCGGACGGCCGCCACGGGTTCCCGTCGGTGGACGCCGACTCCTTCCCCCGCACGCCGACGGTTCCCGCCGCGAAGAAGAACGCCAAGGTCCCGTCGTGGCTCAACGACTCGACCGTGTACACCAACCGCGGTGACTCCACCTACGCCGGCGAGTCCACCACGTACGGCGACTTCTCCGGCCTCGACGACCTGTGGACCGAGCGTCCCGAGGTCGTCAGCGGCATGGAGAAGATCTACGAGAAGTGGGTCGAGGACTTCGGCATCGACGGCTTCCGGATCGACACCGTGAAGCACGTGAACATGGAGTTCTGGACGCAGTGGGCGACCGCCCTCGACGCGTACGCCGCCAGGCACGGGCGCAAGAACTTCTTCATGTTCGGCGAGGTCTACTCCGCCGACACGTCGATCACCTCCCCGTACGTGACCCAGGGCCGCCTCGACGCCACGCTCGACTTCCCGTTCCAGGACGCCGCCCGCTCCTACGCCTCGCAGGGCGGCAGCGCCCAGAAGCTGGCGTCCGTCTTCGGCGACGACTACAAGTACACGACCGACAAGGCCAACGCCTACGAGCAGGTCACCTTCCTCGGCAACCACGACATGGGCCGCATCGGGTACTTCCTGGACCAGGACAACCCGAAGGCGACCGACGCCGAACTGCTGAAGAAGGACAGGCTCGCCAACGAGCTGATGTTCCTCAGCCGCGGCAACCCCGTCGTCTACTACGGCGACGAGCAGGGCTTCACCGGCTCCGGCGGCGACAAGGACGCCCGGCAGACGATGTTCGCCTCCGAGGTCGCCGACTACCTCGACGACGACGAGATCGGCACCGCCCGCACCCACGCGAGCGACGCCTACGACACGAGCGCGCCGCTGTACAAGACGATCAGTGCTCTCTCCAAGCTGCGCAAGGACAACCCGGCCCTCACCGACGGCGTCCAGACCGAGCGGTACGCCGCGGACGGCGCCGGCGTGTACGCCTTCTCCCGCACGGACGCCAGGACCGGCACCGAGTACGTCGTCGCCGTGAACAACGCCGACGAGGCGAAGTCGGCCACCTTCGCGACGGGCTCGGCGGACATGAGCTTCCGCGCCGTATACGGAACGTCGGACCCGGCGAAGAGCGACGCGGACAAGAAGGTCACGGTCACCGTGCCGGCCGGTTCGGCGATCGTCCTCAAGGCCGCGGGCAAGCTCGCCGCCCCCGCGACCAAGCCCACGCTGACGCTGAAGGCCCCCGCCGCGGGCGCCACCGGCACCGTCGAACTGTCGGCGGACGTCACCGGCGGACAGCTCGACCGGGTCGTCTTCGCCGCCCAGACCGGCAACGGCGCCTGGCGCACCCTCGGCTCGGCCGACCACGCCCCGTACAAGGTCACCCAGGCCATCGGCGAGGACGTACCGGCCGGAACCGCCCTGCGCTACAAGGCCGTCGTCGTCGACTCGGCCGGACGCACCGCGAGCGCGACCGCGGAGTCCACCACCGGCACCGCGCCCGCCGCGGAGATCCCGACGGCCTCCTCGCGCGACTACGCGGTCGTCCACTACAAGCGCACCGACGGCGACTACACCGACTGGCGCCTGTACACCTGGGGCGACATCGCCGACGGCGAGTCCACCACCTGGCCGGCCGGCCACGACTTCATCGGCCGCGACGCCTACGGCGCCTTCGCCTACGTCAAGCTGAAGCCCGGGGCCTCCAGCGTCGGCTTCCTGGTCATCGACAAGGACGGCAACAAGGACGTCGCGAGCGACCGCACGATCGACGTCACCAAGACCGGCGAGGTCTGGGTCGAGCAGGGCAAGGACACCGTTCTCACCGAGCAGCCCGACCTGCCCGCCCAGGACAAGGCCAAGGCGGTCATCCACTACCACCGCGCCGACGGCGACTACACCGGCTGGGGTCTGCACACCTGGACCGGGGCCGCGACGCCCACGGACTGGACGAAGCCGCTGGAGCCGGTGCGCACCGACGCCTACGGCGCCGTCTTCGAGGTGCCGCTCGCCGAGGGCGCCGGCAGCCTCAGCTACATCCTCCACAAGGGCGACGACAAGGACCTGCCCACCGACCAGTCGCTGGACCTCACGGCCAACGGCCACGAGGTGTGGCTGCTCGGCGGCCAGGAGAAGTACCTGCTGCCGCAGCCCAAGGGCAGCGCGGCCGCGCTCGACCTGACCACCTCCAAGGCGGTCTGGATCGACCGCTACACGGTCGCCTGGAACGGCTCCGACGCCGCCGTCTCCACCCAGCTCCTCTCCTCCCGCGACGGCTCGATCGCCGTCAAGGACGGCGGGCTGACCAGCGACGACGAGCGCTGGCTGCGGCTGGGGAAGACCACCCTCACCGACGCCCAGAAGGCGAAGTTCCCGCACCTGAAGGCGTACACCGCCTGGTCGATCGACCCGCGCGACCGCGACCGGGTGCGCTCCGCTCTCGGCGGCCAGCTCGTCGCCTCGCAGCGGGCCGCGAACGGCGCCGTGCTCGCGGCGACCGGCGTGCAGATCGCCGGAGCCCTCGACGACCTGTACCCCGCGACGAAGGCGCACCTCGGGCCGGTCTTCCACGACGGTGTCCCCACCCTCTCGGTGTGGGCCCCGACCGCGCAGTCGGTCGGCCTCGACCTCGACGGCTCCACCGTCGCCATGAAGCGCGACAGCGCCAGCGGCGTCTGGTCCGTCACCGGCAAGCGGTCCTGGACGGGCAAGCCCTACCGCTACGTGGTGAAGGTGTGGGCGCCGACCGTCCGGAAGATCGTCACCAACAAGGTGACCGACCCGTACTCGGTGGCCCTGACCACCGACTCGAAGCGCAGCCTGGTCGTCGACCTCGGCGCCAAGTCCCTCGCCCCGTCCGGCTGGTCCTCGCTCAAGAAGCCCAAGGCCGTGCCGCTCAAGGACGCGCAGATCCAGGAACTGCACGTCCGTGACTTCTCGGTGGCGGACAAGACCGTCCCCGCGAAGGACCAGGGCACCTACCTCGCCTTCACCGACAAGAACAGCGACGGCTCGAAGCACCTGAGGAAGCTGGCCGCGTCCGGTACCTCGTACGTGCACCTGCTGCCCGCGTTCGACATCGCCACCATCCCCGAGAAGAAGGCGGACCGGCAGAGCACCGACTGCGATCTGGCCTCCTACGCCGCCGACTCCGAGAAGCAGCAGGAGTGCGTGGCGAAGACGGCCGCCAAGGACGCCTACAACTGGGGCTACGACCCGTACCACTACACGGTCCCCGAGGGGTCCTACGCCACCGACCCCGACGGCACCGGGCGCACGGTCGAGTTCCGCAGGATGGTCAAGTCGCTGAACGAGGACGGCCTCAGGGTCGTCATGGACGTGGTCTACAACCACACCGCCGCCAGCGGCCAGGCCGACACCAGCGTCCTCGACAAGGTCGTCCCCGGCTACTACCAGCGGCTCCTCGCCGACGGCAGCGTCGCCAACTCCAGCTGCTGCTCCAACACGGCGACCGAGAACGCCATGATGGGCAAGCTGGTCGTCGACTCGATCGTCACCTGGGCCAAGGAGTACAAGGTCGACGGCTTCCGCTTCGACCTCATGGGACACCAGCCCAAGGCCAACATCCTCGCGGTCAGGAAGGCCCTCGACGGGCTGACCATCGCCAAGGACGGCGTCGACGGCAAGAAGATCATCCTGTACGGCGAGGGCTGGAACTTCGGCGAGGTCGCCGACGACGCCCGTTTCGTCCAGGCCACCCAGAAGAACATGGCGGGGACGGGCATCGCGACCTTCTCCGACCGTGCCCGTGACGCCGTCCGCGGCGGCGGCCCCTTCGACTCCGACCCCGGGGTCCAGGGCTTCGGCTCCGGCCTGTACACCGACCCCAACTCCTCCACCGCCAACGGCACCCCGGCCGAGCAGAAGGCCCGCCTGCTGCACTACCAGGACCTCATCAAGGTCGGTCTGACCGGCAACCTGGCGGCGTACCGCTTCACCGACACCGCGGGCAAGGAGGTCAAGGGCTCCGAGGTCGACTACAACGGTCAGCCCGCCGGCTACGCGGCCGCGCCCGGCGACGCGCTCGCCTACGCCGACGCGCACGACAACGAGTCGCTGTACGACGCGCTGACGTACAAGCTGCCCGCGACGACGAGCGCCGCCGACCGGGCCCGGATGCAGGTCCTGGCGATGGCGACGGCCACCCTCTCGCAGGGGCCGTCCCTCTCCCAGGCCGGCTCCGACCTGCTGCGCTCCAAGTCGCTGGACCGCAACTCCTTCGACAGCGGCGACTGGTTCAACGCCGTCCACTGGAACTGCCAGGACGGCAACGGATTCGGGCGCGGGCTGCCGATGGCCGCGGACAACACCTCGAAGTGGCCGTTCGCCAAGCCGCTGCTGACCTCCGTCACGGTGGGCTGCGAGCAGATCGACGGCACCTCGGCCGCCTTCCAGGACCTCCAGCGGATCCGTACGGGCGAGAAGGTCTTCTCGCTCTCCACGGCCGCCCAGGTGCAGTCGCAGCTCTCCTTCCCGCTGTCGGGCAAGGACGAGACCCCCGGAGTGATCACGGCGCGCCTCGGCGACCTCGTGATCGTCTTCAACGCGAGCCCGGAGAAGCAGAAGCAGACCGTCGGTTCGCTGGCCGGTTCGGCGTACGCGCTGCACCCGGTGCAGGCGAAGGGCGCGGACGCGGTCGTCAAGTCCTCGTCCTACGCGAAGGACACGGGCTCCTTCACCGTTCCGGCCCGCACCGTGGCGGTGTTCACCCGGACCCCGTGACAGCGACCCCGTGACAGGGGCCTGACCCGATGGGGCGGCCCCGGACACCCTGAGCACGACGGGTGTCCGGGGCCGCCCTCATCAGTCTGCGGGGCCGGCGCTGCGGCTAGGGTGATCACGACTGTCCCTGAACAGGAGTGCTCATGCCGCAGATCACCGTCGACTACTCCGCACCGCTCGAAGACGCCTTCGACCGGCGCGGATTCGCCCTGGCGCTGCACGCGGAGGTGGTCGAGACGGCCGCCGCGAAGATCGGCGCGTGCAAGACGCAGTTCCGCCCGACCGAGGACACCGTCGTCGGCGCGGACACCGGCGGACACGCCGTCGTCCATGTCACCCTCGGCCTGCTCGCCGGGCGGACCGAGGAGGTCAAGGCGAAACTGACCGAGGCCGTACTGGAGCTGCTGAAGACTCATGTGAAGCCCGCCGAGGGGCTGGAACTGCACGCCTCGGCCGAGGTGCGCGACCTCGACCCGTCGTACCGCAAGTTCGAGGCGTAACGCCCTGGCCCCTGGCCTCGGGTCTCAGGCCTCGGGCGGCGCGGCGAGCGCGAGCAGCCGGACGACGAGGTCGGTGAACGGCCCGTCGCCCGGCTCGCCGCTGAGGCCCTTGCGTAGCAGCGCGGCGACCTCCGGGTCGTAGGCGGCGCTCACCGACGCCAGGGCCGCGAAGTCGTGCACGAGCTGCACCTCCAGCTCGCCGCGCGGAATCCGCCGGCCGTCCAGCCAGATCAGGGCGGTCGACTCGACGAGCGAGATCCAGGAACGGATCACCAGCTCCAGCCGGGCGGGCGGGTCCTCGACCTCCAGATGCGACAGGATCTGGAGGTAGGCCGCCTGCCGTACGGCGTCCACGAGCGCGTTGGTGGTCGACGAGCCGACGGCCGGGCCGCCCCGCATCAACGCGGCGAAACCGGGCCCGTGGTCGTCCACGAAGTCGAAGAAGCGGCGCATCACCCGCAGCAGCCGCGCCCCCAGCGGACCTTCGCGGGACTCCACGAACCGGCCCGCGAGGTCGTCCGCCGCGCGCTGCAACGCCGCTTCGTACAGGCTGAGTTTGCCCGGGAAGTAGTGGTACACCAGCGGTCGGGAGATGCCCGCGGCCGAGGCTATCTCGTCGATGGAGACCTCGTCGGGCGAGCGTCGGCTGAACAGGTCGAGGGCGACGCCGATGAGCTGCTGCCGTCGCTCCTCGACACCCATCCTGCGGCGTACCCCGGTTGTCATGCGGACACTTTACCGATCGGATCCGGCCCGGATCGGGCCGGGACGGGCGGCGGATGTTCACATGTCCAGCACGATTCGCTCACCTCGTGTCCGCGAGACGCAGATGAGCATCGAGTCGTCACGTTCCGCGTCCGTCAGCAACTCGTCCCGGTGCTCGATCTCCCCCTCCAGGACCCGCTGCCGGCAGGTTCCGCAGAATCCCTGCTCGCAGGAGTAGAGCGTGCCGGGCAGCTCGGCGCGGACCGCGGCGAGGACCGTCGAGCCGGCGGGCACGGTCACCGTGCGTCCGCTGCGCCGCAGTTCGACCTCGAAGGCGGTGTCGCCCCCGTCCGGCGCGCGGGCGGTGAACCGTTCCAGGTGCAGCGTCGCGTTCGCCGGGATCCGTGCCTCGACCGCCGCCGTGAGCCCGTCCGGTCCGCAGCAGTAGACCGCCGTGCCCGGGACGAGATCCGCGAACAGCGCGTCCAGGCCGGGCAGTCCGTCCTCGTCCTCGGCGACGACGGTGACCTTCGAGCGGTCCAGTTTCCGGATCTCCTCCAGGAACGGCATCGAGGCGCGTGTCCGGCCGCCGTACAGCAACCGCCAGTCGGTGCCCTCCGGGAGGGCCCGCAGCATCGGCAGGACCGGGGTGATCCCGATCCCGCCCACGACGAAGACGTACGCCGGCGCGTCCACGAGCGGGAAGCGGTTGCGCGGTCCGCGCACCTCGACCCGCATGCCCTGACGGAGATGTTCGTGCACCTCGCGCGATCCGCCCCGGCCGTCCTCGACGAGCCGGGTCGCGAGGGTGTAGGAGGAGCGGTCCTCCGGGTCCCCGCACAGGGAGTACTGCCGGACGAGTCCCGAGGGCAGCACCAGATCGAGATGGGCTCCCGGCTCCCAGGGCGGCAGCCCGGCTCCTTCCAGGCGCAGCAGGACGACACCGTCGGCGACGCGCTCGTGCCGGGCGACCAGCAGCCGCAGGGCCCGGGTGCGGGGCCGGCCGGAGCGGGGATCCTCCAGGGCGGGCAGCGGCCACAGCGGTGACGCCCCGATCCGGCGGCGCAGCGCACGCCGAGCGAGCACGGCCGCGCCGGCGACGGCGACGACGGTCCCCAGCCTGGGCATCACGCGGCACCCGTGTTCTTCTCGGCGGCCGTCGCGGCCGGGGAGGAGGCCAGGTAGGCGACCGCCTGCTCGGTGGAGGCCTCCTGCGAGGGGTGGTAGGTGCGGCTGAGATAGCGGGGGACGGACCTCAGCAGGTCCCCGGTCGGCGGCAGCACGCCCCGTTTTCCGCTGGTGTAGAAGTCCTTGAAGCTCGCCCTGCCGTTCACGAGCGTCGGATCGTTCTCCATGAAGAACCGGGCGCCGCGCTGCCACAGGAAGACGAGGACGGTGAAGGCGGTCGCCCAGGTCCGCGCCCGCCGCCGGTAGCTGCCGTCGACGTGCAGGAACAGGTCGAAGGCCACCGAGCGGTGCTCGACCTCCTCCGCGCCGTGCCAGCGCATCAGGTCCAGCATGACCGGATCGGCGCCGCGCCGGTCCAGCTCCTCGGCGTTCAGGATCCAGTCGCCGAGGAAGGCGGTGTAGTGCTCGATCGCGGCGATCAGGGCGACGCGCTCCAGCAGCCACCAGCGGCGCGCCCTGCCCGGGGGCAGCGTCCGGTCGCCGAGCAGTTTCTCGAAGAGCCAGTCGACCTGCGCGGTGTACGGCGTCGGGTCGAGCCCCTGCTCCGCCAGGTGGGGCAGCACCTCGTCGTGCGCCTGCGAGTGCGTCGCCTCCTGCCCGATGAACCCGATGACGTCCTGGCGCAGCCGCTCGTCACGGATGAGGGGCAGGACCTGCCGGTAGACGTGCACGAACCACCGCTCGCCGGCCGGCAGCAGCAGGTGCAGCACATTCATGGTGTGCGTGGCGAACGGTTCGTCCGGCACCCAGTGCAGCGGTGTGTCCTCCCACGAGAACGACACCTTCCGTGCCTTGAGAGCCGTCCGTTCGGACTCGACCGGCCGGGGCTGCCGGGCCTGCGTGTTGGACATGGCGTCAATGTACTGACGGGTAGGCGCCCGGAGAAGCCCTGTGCGCCCACTTGTTTACGTCCATGTCAGCAATCCGCGCCGGGTGTCCGGTCCATTGTGGCGTACGGGCGTTCAGCGCAGCCCGCTGATGCGCCGGCCGTCCGTCAGGGTTCCCTTCAGCTCGGCCCGCGCTCCTTGCGCCGCCCGAACGGTGAGCAGGGGCCCCGTGGCGGAGCCGCGCACCCCGCCCGTCGAGGCGACCGAGGCCGTCCCCTTGCCGCCGGCCGCGAGGAGGTACCACGTCCCCGCACCGGACTTCCACAGCACGCCGGCGAGCACATGCGGATCGCGGGAGCCGCAGGCCGGGGAGTTCTCGGCCTGCGCCACGACCGCCCCGTACCTCCCGCCGGGGGTGCGGAACTGGGCCAGCACCCGGGGACCGCCGCCCCGCCAGGTGTCGGCGCGGGTGCACAGCCAGGTGGCCGGTCCGCTCCCGTCCGGCAGTGGCTGGCTCGCGTACCGCCAGGCGTTCACGGTCCGCACGCCCTGCGAGCGCATGGAGGCCAGCGAGCACGCGAAGGGCGCCCAGTCCCGCAGGTTCTGCGCTCCCGCCGCCTCCCGGGGCGCGGCCGGCCGGCCCGCGGTGAGATGGGCCGGGATCAGCTCGCCGAGGTCGGAGAGCAGCCGGGTGCCCGAGGCGTCCTCGACCTGGAGGACGTTCCACGACGTGCACGCGCCGGTTCCCGGCGCTCCGGCCAGCGGAGAGGTGGAGCCGTCCGCGGACAGGGTGAGGTCCATCGCCCCGGCGGAGGGCTTCAGCAGGTCGCGCTCGGCGGTCCTGGTCACCCAGGGGGCGGTCAGATAGCGGACGTTGCCGTCGGTCCGGCTCAGTACCACCGCGCTCGCCTCCGCCCCGGTCGCGCCGTCGGCCCGCGCGAAGTCGAGGGCCGCGCCGCCCGTGCCGTCCTTCGGCTCGGCGTAGCGCGCGATGCGCAGACCGTCGTAGAGGAGCACCACGTGGGCTTGGTCGACATCGCCCGCGTACAGCAGGTGGGGAGGTCCGGGCGGAGGGCCGGAGGGTGTGCCGGGCGCCGCCGAGACGTGGACGGACTCGCCGGGCCGGGCCCAGACGGCGAGCGCGCGGCGCAGCAGGGCGGTGTCGTCGACGAGGCCACCGCGCGCGGGCCAGACGGAGAAGTCGGTGCGGGCGGAGGACTCCCAGGCCGCGGGCGCCACCCGCGCCAGCCGGGCCGGGTCGAGCGCGGCCTCGGCGGCCGGGTTCTGCGCGTAGGAGGGGGCCGCGGCGCCGTCCGGGCCCCAGCCGTCGCCAGGCAGCGCGAGGAGCGCGCCGCACACGGCCACGGCGGCGGTGGCGGCGAGCGCGGCCTTCAGGTGCTGCCTGCGCCGCATCAGATCGGTGGGCCGGGCCTGAAGGGAGCAGGCGTCGAACTCGGGGGAGTCGAGCAGCGCGTCCCGTGTCTCGACGCCCGAGGCCTCCTTCAGCGCCGCGGCCGGGTCCTCGACTCCCGCGGCCGCCAGCACCTGGCGCAGCCGCGGGTCGGACAGCTTCTCCAGACCGCGCAGCACATACGCGGCGCGAGCCGGCCCCGAGAACGCGGACAGCCGCTGTTCCAGGGCGAGTTCGTCGGCGCCGCCCGAGCGGGGGAAGAGCCGCAGGCCCCACACCAGGGGGAGGAACGGCGGAAGCTGGGACCGCTTGGGCCACGCCCGCCGCCTGAGCGGCAGTCCCGCCTCCAGCGCCGTACGCACCACCTGGAGGCGTACGAAGGCGTAGCCCGGGTCGCCGTCGCGGCCTCCGCCGCCCTGCTGGGCCGGGATCACCGACGCGTCGCCCGCCGCCCGGCCCCGTGGCAGGGCGCGCTGGGTGAGGGCGTGCGCGGTCAGTACGCGCCGGTTGCGGCCGAGGCCCGGCGGAAGCATCAGATAGGCGAGCCGGACCAGCCGCGGGTAGTGCTCGACGAGGGCGGCCTCGGCCTGCTCGACGTCGACGACGGCTCCGGAGGAGGGTGCGGGGCGCGGGGCTACATCCTGTGACTGCACGTTCAGCAGAACGAGCGAATCGCCGGATGGTCACCGGACCCGCCGAGGACCCGGTCCGGGGACTCAGTCCGAGGATTCCCCGGGTTCCACGAGAAGGCGCGCGTAGTTCGCCATCGACCGCTGGTAGCGCGGCAGATGGGGGGCCAGCGCGCCGATCACCAGGGCCAGGCCCTCGCGTTCGCGGCCGAGGTCGGCGAGACAGAGCGCCAGACAGGCCCGCACCGCGTCGTCCAGCTCGTCCGAGGGTCCGACCAGTTCCGGGGTGAGGAGCTTGACGCCCTCGTCCGCCTGTCCGATGTTCCGCAGCGAGCTGGAGAGCTGGATCTTCGCCCGGCGGCCCTTGTACCCGCTCAGGCCCCGGGCGAGTGCCTCCCGGTACAAGGGGACGGCCTTGTCGGAGTGGCCGGTCGAGTCCCAGGCGCAGGCCTGCTCGAAGGGGCCGAGGGGGCTGTCCGCGGGCAGTTCGGCGGCCAGCGCGTCGATCACGGCCCGGAAGTCCGCCGCCCGCTCTTCCTCGTAGTCGTCGAAGCCGGCCCAGGCCGCCGTCGTACGCTCTTCCCAGTCTTCGTTCACGGGTGCCACCCTCGCACAGCCGTGTCCTGGGCGGTACCGGGTTCCCCGTCCGCCGAAGGGGCGGATTGAGCACCGGGCGGCCCGGAGCCGTATCGAAGACAGAGCCCCTGCCGGGGCTCTTCTCGGCGTGAAGGCCGACAGGTACCGGAGGAACGTATGAGGTTGACACGCGGGAAGCTTCTGGCCGGGGCCGCAGCGGCCGCCCTGCTGGCACTGACGGGCTGCGGCGGATCGGACGGCAAGGACGCGGCGGCGAAGGAGACCGTCCCGGCCACGGCGACCGGCAGTCTGGAGGAGCTGGCCGCCGAGGTGAAGTGCAAGCCGAGCATCCAGACCGACGCGGACGAGATCCGCCAGGGTGTCTGCAAGATCAGCACCGGCAAGTTCATCCTGGCGACCTTCGCCACCGACCGTGGCCAGCGCGAGTGGCTCGACGGGGCCAAGGACTACGGCGGCTCGTACCTCGTGGGCGCCAAGTGGGTCGCCGTCGGGGACCAGAAGATGGTCACGACGCTGCGTGGCCGGCTCGGCGGGAACCTGGAGCAGGGGACCTCGCACCACGCGGGAGGCAGCGGTGCCGGGGGAACCGGGACAGGGCACTCCGGTCACAGCGGCTGACCGCGCGGGACCCGGGAACGAGAAGAAGGCCGGTGGCGGGAGATCCCGCCACCGGCCTTCTCAGGTGTTGCTCACAACTCAGGTGTTACTTGCAACGCTGACCGTTGTTGATGCAGGTGACCATCTTGTTCATCGTGGCGTCGTCGAAGACGTTGATGAAGTCGTCGTGGTCGGTGGTGGCCTTGTGCAGCTGCTCCGGGAAACCGTCCACCGCGTAGGCGTTCTTGATCTGCCCGTTGGTGAGGGTCGGGGCCCGGAAGCCGTAGACCAGGCGCATCGTGAGCTGCGGGATCGCCTTGAAGCCGTTGGCGCAGTTGCCCTGGGCGTCGGCGAAGGCCACGTGCGTACGGTGGTTCGCGCTGTCGGCGTTCACCCCGTCCCAGCAGCTCTGGAAGGCGAAGGTGCGGACCACGGTGCTGCCGCGCGGGCAGATCGGGTACTGCGCCGTGAGCTGCACCTTGTTCTCGAAGCCGGTGCAGCTCCAGTGGGCGTTGGCGTTCGCGAGACCGTTGGTCGTGGTCTTCGCGTCACCGGTGATGATGCGCATGAACTTCGGCATCGCGACGACCTTGCTGGTCGGGCTGCCGACGAACTTGATCTGCGCCTGCCTCACCTGCTGGATCGCGCCGACGTTGAGTTCCTTGCCGCCGCCCAGGTTGTTCTGGTCGAAGTCCTGCGTACCGTTCTGGATACGCACGACCGGCCAGAAGTACGACGACTTGTCGCCCTGGTTGGCGCAGGACGTCTGGGCCGCCGCGAAGGTGTCGTTGGTGGCGAAGGCGTCGTTCGACTGGTTGCCGACGTAGTCGTGCAGGTGGTGCGCACCGTTGGTGACACCGGGCGCCACGATCACGTTGTCCGTGTTGAACTTCTTGTTCGCGTTGACACCGCAGGACGTGCTGAACACACCGGACGAACCGGCCGCCCCGGTCTGCGGCTTGCGGGCGACGTTCGGCTGGACCTTCGTGATGTCGACGAAGTCGGCCGCGACCGGACCGTTGCCGGCCTGTCCGCCGTTGCCCGCCTGCGCACCGCCGCCGGCGGCGGGGGCGCTCGCACTCGCGGAGGCACCGGCGCCCGCACCGGCACCCGCGCCCGCACCGGCACTCGCGCCGGCGGACGGAGCGGCCGTGGCGCCGCCGTTGTTCTGCCCGCCGTTGTTCTGTCCGCTCGCGGGCTGTCCCGTGCAGGTGGAGAGACCGTCGAGCCAGCCCGGAGCCTTGCCGCCGACGCGGTTGATCTCCAGCTTGATCCGGTCGATGATCACCGACCGGTTCTGCTTGAGCGGCGTGAGGATGGAGTTCTGGACGAAGCTCGCGTCTCTCGTCTGCGCGTCACGCGTGGTCGCGAGCCGCTGGTAGGCGGCGGTGATCTGCTGGTCGAGCGTCGCCAGTTCCCCGTCGACCTCGCCCCGCGCCTGCTTCGGGACGTTGGACAGCTTCTGGCCGACGTCCGGACACTGGATGGTGGCCACCTGCGCGCCCGCGGCCTTGGTGGTGTTTCGGCCCGAGTTGTTGCTCTCGTGTGCCGAGGCGTAGAAATTCGCCCAGACCAGCCCACCCCCGCCGATCGCGAGCGCTGCCGACGCGGCAACGGCGCGAATGGCCAGCGGCGAACGTCGTTTTCGAATGTTGCGTCCCATGGAACTCCTCTGACTTCCTTGCGGGGCAGCGAGGCGCCCGACAGGAGTGAAGCGGCTCCTTTCCATACGCGGGAGGTGCGTGAGGTGTTCAGGGGTCTCGAAAGAATCTTAGAAAGTCGTGAGGCCAATTCGGTCACAATGGCCCCAGAAGCCCGCGAATTAACGAGAGTTGATCTCGAAATTCAGGTTTGAGGGCGATTCCTTGACTCATATTCAGTAGCCGTCGGGTTCGGGGAGCGCACCCCGCCGGTCGTCGGGGGACTCCGGCCGGCGACCTCAACTGCCTCACCGAACAGCCAAGTTCATGGCCGGCTCCGCCCGCCGGGTGAGCCGAGGACGCCTGTCGGCGGACAGGAGCGGTTCGCCGTGCCGAATCCCTCAGGGGAACACGGCGATCCCGTCCGCACGACGGGCCCGGAATGTCCGGGCCCGGAATGTCCGGCCCGGGGATTTCCGGGTTTCACATTCCGAGGACCTTCGCCTCCACCACCGGATCCAGTCCCACCTTCGGCCGGTCGGCGCGCCGGGGTTCGGGGCCCCCGAGCGACCGGAGCCAGCTCCATGTGTCCTCGACGGTCTCCTCGACGGGCCGGCACCGCAGGCCCGTCCGCAGCGCCCGTGAGACGTCGCCCGAGTACACCGAGGTATGCAGCTCGGTCCCGGGCGGCACCCACACCGGCAGCTGCGTCCACGGCTCGATCCCGGCCGCGAGCACGGTCTCGGGGTCCGTCCAGCGGAGCTCGGCCCGTGCCCTGGTGGCCCGGACACACGCGTCGAGCAGCGCCCCCATCGTGCCGTGCCCCGGTGGCCCGGCCAGGTTGTACGCCCCGCCGAGTTCCGCCTCCACCGCGCCGAGCGTCCACTCCGCCAGGTCCCGGACGTCGATGTACTGGAGGGGCAGGTCCCGTGGCCCCGGAGCGAGCACCGGACCCCCCTCCGCGATCCGGTTCAGCCACCACGGCAGCCGCCCGATGTTCTCGTAGGGCCCGAGGATCAGCCCGCACCGCACGAGCAGCGAACGCCCGCTGCCGAAGGCCTCGACGGCGGCCAGTTCCCCGCCGCGCTTGTCCCGGGCGTAGTCGCTCGCGTCCGCGCCGGCCGACGCGCCCTCCACGAGCGGCGTGTTCTCGGTGTACCCGGCGGCACGGGGCCAGGCGTACACCGAGCAGCTCGACACGTACACGAGGCGGGACGCCCGTCCCGCCAGCAGGCGGGCCGCGTCCCGGACGGCCCGCGGCGCCGCCGACCAGGTGTCGACGACGGCGTCCCAGGTGTCCGTGGTGCCGGCGAGCGCCGCGAGCCCGTCCGGCGAGGTGCGGTCGCCCAGCAGCGACCGCGCCCCGGCCGGGGGTTCGTGGCGGCCGCGGTGGAAGACGGTGACGTCCCACCCCCGGGCGAGCGCGGCCTCCACGACCGCGCGCCCCACGAACTCCGTACCGCCCAGCATCAGAAGTCTCCGTGTCATACGGACGACTCTGCCCGCACGGCCCGCCCGGAGGCACGCGAATCTGCCGACAGAAGATTCGCGGGGCGGGCCGGCACCCGGCATCAACCGGGCCGTTCGTCTGTCGGACGGGTCAACGGCCCATCGGCGGCGTGTACTTGTACCCCACCCGGCGCACTGTCTGGATCGCCTGCCGGTGCTGGGTGCCGAGCTTGCGGCGCAGCCGCGCGACATGGACGTCGACGGTCCGTCCGTCGCCGACATGTCCGTAGCCCCACACCGTGGAGACCAACTGGTCGCGGGTGTGCACCCGGTGCGGATGGCGGACGAGATGCGCGAGCAGCTCGAACTCCAGGTACGTGAGGTCCAGGACCCGCCCGTCGACCTCGGCGGTGCGCTGCACGGCGTCGACGCGCACCAGCGGGTCGGCGGAGCCGTCGCCGGTGGCCTCGGTGAGGTCACCGGCGACGGCCGGGAGTTCGGCCGGGCCGGTCACGGCGACCGGCAACAGGGGCTGCTGGTCGGCCGGTACGAGGACCAGGTAGCCGATCATCGGCGGCTGTCCCGGCAGGACGGGCAGCGCGTTCTGGGGGGCGGGCAGCCAGGTGGTGCCCGGCGGAAGGAAGTTGGCCACGTCCGGGACCTCGTCCCGGTCGACGGCACGCAGGCGGTGCCGTCCCGGGGCGGTCGAAGGGACGGGGGACGTCGCGACGGAGGAGAAGGATCGAGTGGTCGCCATGAGAGGTCAGCTCTTTCGCGCGAGAAGTCGTCGGGAGGTTCGACGGCCGCGAGTTCGTGGTCGGGCTCGTCGAGGACGTACGTCGTGCGCGCTGGCCGAAGGCCGGGGTGTACGGCTTTAGAGGGCCGGCGCGTTCGTCGCGCGACAACACACCCGGTCGAAGTCGTGGTGCTGACGGGAAGGCCAGAAGGGCTCGAGGTCATGGCGACCCGTCGCGATGCACTTCTGGAAGATGGCCATGAACCTATTGAAGCAGACACGGCCCCGTGACAGGAGCCTCCTCTCACTGCTCGGACGCTTCCTGGCGTGAAGCCGACGTCGGCCGCGGACCAACCCGTCAGGCGTTTGCGCCGGATCAGGGGTGGCACCTCGATCGCCTGGTCCGGATCGCCGTCAACGCGAGGGGGCGCCCACCGTGACGGTGGGCGCCCCCTCGGGACAGGCTGGGCGGGATCAGACCTGGCCGGCCTTCTCCAGGGCGGTGCAGCAGGTGTCGACGATGAGACGCGTCACGACGTACGGGTCGACGTTCGCGTTCGGACGACGGTCCTCGATGTAGCCCTTGCCGTCCTTCTCGACCTGCCACGGGATGCGGACCGACGCACCGCGGTCGGAGACGCCGTAGCTGTACTCGTTCCACGGGGCGGTCTCGTGCAGGCCCGTCAGACGGTCGTCGATGCCGGCGCCGTAGTTCTTGACGTGGTCCATCGGCTTGGAGCCCTCGCCGAGGGACTCGCACGCGGTGATGATCGCGTCGTAGCCCTCACGCATGGCCTTGGTGGAGAAGTTGGTGTGCGCGCCCGCGCCGTTCCAGTCGCCCTTCACCGGCTTCGGGTCCAGCGTCGCGGAGACACCGAAGTCCTCGGCGGTGCGGTAGAGCAGCCAGCGGGCGACCCAGAGCTGGTCCGAGACCTCGAGCGGCGCGAGCGGGCCGACCTGGAACTCCCACTGACCCGGCATGACCTCGGCGTTGATGCCGGAGATGCCGAGACCCGCCTTGAGGCAGTTGTCCAGGTGCGCCTCGACGACGTCACGGCCGAAGATCTCGTCGGCGCCGACACCGCAGTAGTAGCCGCCCTGCGCGGCCGGGAAGCCGCCCTCGGGGAAGCCGAGCGGGCGCGCGCCCTTGAAGAAGGTGTACTCCTGCTCGATGCCGAAGATCGACTCCTGCGCGGCGAACTTCTCCGCGACCTCGGCCAGCGCGGCACGGGTGTTGGACTCGTGCGGCGTCATGTCGATGTTCAGCACCTCGCACATGACGAGGATGTCGTCGCCGCCGCGGATCGGGTCCGGGAAGCTGGCCACGGGCTTGAGTACGCGGTCCGAGGCGTGACCCTCGGCCTGGTTCGTCGAGGAGCCGTCGAAGCCCCAGATCGGCAGCTCCGCACCCTTGGCGTCGTCGGCCAGGATCTTCGTCTTGGAACGGAGCTTGGCCGTCGGCTCGGTGCCGTCGATCCAGATGTACTCAGCCTTGAAGCTCACGGGCCACATCCTTCGGGGTGGGTCTTGATCGCACTTGCGGGTGCTGCGGCGCTGCGGCACTGGGGCGCCGCCGGGGATGTCCGGAAGCCTGTCAACCAGCGGTTTCCCGATCATTGCCCGAATGTGAACCCCGTGTTACCTGGGCCGTATGTGCCCGGTCTCACACGGCCCGTTCCGGCGCGGCCGCCCGCGTGTGATTGTTCGCGGCCGCGATCGTCCGCCCCGCCGTCCGCCCTGGACCCGGCGGTCCCCCGGGGGCTGCTCGTATGCGATCCGGGTGAGGACGGCATGGGCGGTGTGCCCCCTTGCCGTCCGGTTCGGGCGCCCCGGCGCGCGCCGCCCATCCTTGAGGAAAGCCGCCCCGCGCATGCGAAAGCCCCGCCGCCCCCGACCCGTGACAGGTCGGCGACGGCAGGGCTTTCGATCCGTTCTGCCCGTTATCCCACCTTCTCGATGAGGGCTCGGCGGATCAGGAACTTGCCCGGCTCGCGGACCTGCTCGAAGGCCGCGTTGTTCAGCAGGGCGCAACTGCCGGACACCGAGGTGACCTCGACGGTCGTGGACTTGTTGTTGTCCAGGTTGGTGACCTTCAGCTTCGTTCCGGCCGGGAACTGGTTGCTGGACGCGGCCGGCGCGCCGCCCTCGCCGGAGAGCGTGACGGTCGAACCGTTGCAGACCTGCTGACCGGTGGCGGCGCCACCGCCCGCGTTGTTCGCGGGGGCGCTCTGCGCCGGAGCCGCGGGGGCGGCCTGGGCCGGTGCGGACTGCGCGGGCTGCGCGGGCTGCGAGGCGTTCTGCTGGCCGGTCTGGGAGTCCTGAGCCGATTCCCCGACAGCGCAGCCCGACGCCTGCTGCTGAACCTTGATCTGCGCGATGACCGCTTCGCGGTTCGCGATTCTGGCCGCCGACTGGGAGTCGGGGTGGGCCTTCTGGTCCGCGATGAAGCTCTGGTTGTTGCCGAGCGCGGTGGCCAGGCCCTGACATGCCACCGAGGTCTGAGCGGTCTGCACGGACGCCGCGTTCGAGGTGGCGGCCAGGGCGAAGGCCCCGCCGCCGGCCACGGTCGCCGCGCTGACCAGCAGAGCGATCTTCTTCTTGGTGCTGAGAGTTCTCCTACGCGACATGCGCGCCTCCAGAGAGTGGGGGAGCGTTACGCCGCTATGTACGAGATGCCGAACGTAGTTACTCAACGGTTACGGCATTCACTTAAGTAACCTGGATCACACGGTAGTTGAGGAGGCCCGGGGCGCGGACCCGGCCGGCTACCGGGACATGGCCTCCCGTACGGCCTCCTCCGTGCGGCCCACCAGCGCGGTCCCGTCGTCCGCCGTGATGATCGGCCGCTGGATGAGCTTCGGGTGCTCGGACAGCGCCTTGATCCACCGGTCCCGTGAACCGGCGTCCCGCGCCCACTCCTCGATCCCCAGCTCCTTCGCGTCGGCCTCCCCGGTCCGCGTGATGTCCCACGGTTCGAGGCCGAGACGGTCGAGGACGTCGCGGATCTCGTCCTCGCCGGGCACGTCCTCCAGATAGCGGCGGACGGTGTACTCGGTGCCCTCGGCGTCGAGCAGGCTGATCGCGCTGCGGCACTTCGAACAGGCCGGATTGATCCAGATCTCCATGCCCCACACGTTACGGCAGACCCCTTCGGGCACGGCTGCCACGGCATCCCCGAAGCCCTTGTGGCCAGCGGCTTTGTCAGTGCCCGGCGGTAGAATAGAAGCAGTGTTCGAGGGTGTCGCCGGGGGTCCGGACGGCGCCCTGACCGCGACAGGAGGATGCCCGTGCCCGCTGCCTCACTGAAGCCGCCGCCCACCCAGTCCACATCGAAGACGGCGGTCCCGCTGGATCTGCCGTACCAGCCCGTGGCGAAGTGCCCGCTGCCGCCGGGGCGCCCCCGCGACTGGTACGTCACGCACAACCGCCGGCTCAAGGCGATGCGACTCGCCATAGCCCTGCTCGACTCCGGTGTGTACGTGCCGAACCAGGCCCGTGACGAGAAGATCCGCAGCACCGCGCAACTCATCGGCGTGCACCCGCCGTCGGACAGCACGTGCCACATGGTGCGTGCCCTGATGAGGTACGCGCGCTGACAGTCCGGGCGCGCCGTTCACCGGTGCCGGGTGTCCCCGCCCCGTAGCGGGGACACCCGGCACCGGCCCGGACCGATCCCGGCGCCGGCACCGACCGAGGTGCCGGCGCCGGCCCGTGGTCCCGGCGCCGGTCCGTCGTCCGGGCCGGGCCACTTCACCTGACCTCACCGCGCCGACAGCTCCCGCTCCAGGGGCGTCCGGAAACGTGGGGTGATCCGGGTGTCGCCCACCCAGGCGCCGAGGCGCTCGGCCTCGGCCGAGATCGCGTCCAGGGCCTCGCGGCCGACGCCCCCGGTGTCCAGAAGCCGCCAGACGATGTCGCCGTCGGGCCGCTGCGCCCACCCCCCGACCACCCGCCCGTCCCACCACACCGTCGGCCCCACATTGCCGCTGCGGTCGAAGAGGGCGGGCCGCAGGGACGGTTCGAGGAACCAGTCCCGCTCCGGCCGGCTCATGGGCGCCGGATCGAGGGCGGGCAGCAGGGCGGCCCAGGGCGCGTCCGGCCCCTCGACCGGGCCCTCGTCGCCCGCCGCCACGTACGCCGTGACCCCGTCGTCGAGCGAGACGGTCACCGCCCCGCCCGCGGCCAGTGCCCGCCGTACGTCGGTGACCTTCCACCCCGTCCACCACTTCAGGTCCGCCTCGGTGGCGGGCCCGCAGGCCGCGAGCCAGCGGTTCAGCAGCGCGGAGCGGGCCTCGGCGGGCGGGAGCGGGGGATGTGACGGCGCGACCGCCCAGCGGAACTGGCTCGACGTCCAGGACCCGAGCGGACGCCCCCGCACCACCCGGCCCTCGATCCCCAGCAGGCGCATCAGGCGGGACGACACGGTCTGCACGCTCTCGTAGCCCTTCCCCGCCGCGTAGACGAACGGCTCCTTCAACCGCGGCTCGTCCACGGTGAGTTCGTTCACCGTGGCCTGTCCGCGCCGGGCCAGCGCGGCGAGTACGGACGCCTCGACCTCGTCGAGCCACGGCCCGGTCAGCCGCCCGTCACTTCCGGCGGCCATGTCCTTGACCAGTCCGGCACGGGTCTTCGGGGCGATGTCGAGCGCCGTCGAGGCGTGCACGACGGCCGCCAGGCCGGTGGGGAACACGAACACGGTGTTGCGCATGCCGTGCATCCGTACGAGTGAACGGTCCTCGTACAGGGCCCGCTCCAGCCGCGCCACCGTCGTCCGGGCGTCCCTGAGCCGCGTGCCCACCGCCAGGTACACCGTCGCCGGGTCGGTGCCGTGCAGCGCGACCAGGGAGTCCGCCACCTCCTCAGGGGTCTTCGCCCGCGCGGCGACCACGAGCCGCTGCCGCAGCCCGAGCCGCGCCCGGCGCTCCGCCACCCCGATATGCCGCGGCTTCCCCGTCACGTCGTCTCCGTCCCCTCGCTCCGTGCTCCGTGCTCCTTGCTCCGCGTTCCTCATCCTCTCGGACGTCCGCCCCTCGCGGGACGACGTTCACCCGTTGGGCGCAGCCGGGCATGCGGCGGCCCCGCCCGCGGCCTTGACTGGGGCCACCGCGAGGAAGCGGGATCCGGAGGCGCACCAGGACCACGTGGGGAGAGACGATGCAGCAGAGGGACGGCATACGAGGACCGGTCCGACTCGTCCTGGCCGTGTCCGTGGTGGCGGCCCTGGCCACGCAACTGGCCGCCTGCTCGGACGACAGCAGCCCCTCCGACACCGCCTCCAAGGCCGCGTCCGCCGCTTCCAAGGCCGCGTCCGCCGTCTCGGAGGCCGCGTCCGCCGCCACCGAGGCCGGTGACGCCCTCGCCTCCGCGACCGCCGAGGCCGGCCGGAAGTTCGACGAGTTCAAGGGCGGCGTGGACGCCAAGGGCGAGGTGAAGCTCGACGGAACCGCGAGCCCCGACTCCGACGGGCGCGCCACGGTCAAGGTCACCGTCACCAATCCCACCTCCTCGGCGAAGTCCTACGTCGTCCAGGTCGACTTCACCGACACCAGCGGCAACCTCCTCGACACGACCGTCGTGACGGTGGACGACGTCGCGGGAAGCGCCTCCAAGGACGGCACCGCCCGCAGCAACCGCTCCCTCACCGGTGACGTCAAGACCGACGTCGCCCGCGCCGTGAGGCACTGACGGCCGTGCTCCGCAACAGCGTCACGGCAACCACGGCGGACCGGGCCGCCCGGGGCAGGGCGGCCCGCAAACTGGTGCCCCGTTCCGCGCACGGCAGCTGGATCCCCGCCGCCGACCGCCCCGATCCCGTCGGCCTCCTCCAGGCGCAGGGCAGGGACCGGCTTCCGGAACTGCTGCCGATCCGGTATGCGCGGATGGCGGCGTCGCCGCTCGCGTTCCTGCGCGGGGGTGCCGCCGTCATGGCGGCCGACCTGGCCGCCCAGCCCCACACCGGGCTCACCGTCCAGCTGTGCGGCGACGCCCACCTGCTGAACTTCGGCCTGTACGCCGCCCCGGAACGCTCCCTGCTCTTCGACCTCAACGACTTCGACGAGACCTTCCCCGGCCCCTTCGAGTGGGACGTCAAACGGCTCGCGGCCAGCGTCGCGGTCGCGGCCCGGGAGAACGGGCACAAGGAGGAGCACGTCTTCGGCGCGGCACGAGCCGCGGCCGGGCAGTACCGCGAGGCCGTGCGACGGCTGGCCCGGCAGGGCGAACTGACCGTCTGGTACCAGCACATCGACGCCGACCTGCTGCTGCCGCTGGTCCGCTCGGGACGCCGGCGCCGGCGCGCGGAGGCCACCCTCACCCGGGCCCGCCGCCGCACCAGCCTCCAGGCTCTCGGCAAACTCACCGAGACCGTCGACGGACGCTGCCGTATCGTCCACGACCCGCCCCTGCTGGAACCGGCCGGAGCCATGGACATGGCCTCGCTCCGCAAGATCTTCAGCGACTACCGCTCCACACTCCCCGAGGAACGCCGTCTGCTCCTGGACCGCTACCGGTTCGTCGACGCGGCCCGCAAGGTCGTCGGCGTGGGCAGTGTCGGCACCCGCTGCTTCATCGTGCTGCTCGCCGGGCGGGACGCCGACGACCCGCTGCTTCTCCAGATCAAGCAGGCGGGACGGTCCGTACTCGAAGAACATCTGCCGAGCGGCCCGTACGTCCATCCCGGGCGCCGGGTCGTCGCGGGCCAGAGGCTGATGCAGGCCGCGGGCGACGTCTTCCTCGGCTGGACGACCGGCCCCGAAGGGCGCTCGTTCTACTGGCGCCAGCTCCACGACATGAAGGCCGGCGCGGACGTCGGCGGCATGAGTCCGGGCGAACTGCGCGCCTATGCCCGGCTGTGCGGCACCGCCCTGGCCCGCGCGCACGCCCGCTCCGGTGACCGCGTGGCGATCGCCGCCTATCTCGGCGGCGCCGACACCTTCGAGCGGGCCGTCGCGAACTTCGCGCTGCGCTACACCGACCGCAACGCCACCGACCACGCGGCCCTGGGCGCGGCGGTCATCGCGGGCGTGGTCCCGGCGGCTCCGGGGGTGTGAGGCGCCGGCCGGTCAGGCGCCGACGGCCGCGCGCACCGGGACGCCGAGGCCGGAGAGGGCGAGGTCCACGAGCCGGCGCCGGTCCTCGGCGTGGTCGCGGAACCAGAGGCCCAGCAGGTGATCGGCGTCGGGCAGTTCGAAGCGGATGAAGTCGGAGCGAGCGGTGAGCGCGTGCTCGACGGCCTCCGTCACGGCGGGCGGGATGATCGTGTCCTCGGCGGGTACGGCGAGCACCGCGCGTCCCTCGTACGCCCGCAGCACGTCGAACGCGGGAGCCCGCCGCCAGCTGTCCGGGGTGCGGATGATCCGGCTGAAGCGGCTCTCCGCCTCCGGGCCGTCCTGCCCCGAGGGGCTCTCAGGGTCCTCGAACGGAAGGGGCCAGGCCTCGGCGGCGTACACCGCGGGCGCGCACAGCACGAGCGCCACCACGCGTTGCCCGTAGTGCCGTGCGAGGTCGGCCGCCGTCTGGCCGCTCATGCTGAACCCGACCAGGATCAGCGGGGCGCCCGCCGGGACCGTCGCGTCGATCACGGACACGGCCTGACCGAAACGCAGCCGAAGGCTCAACTCGCCCAGTGCGCCGGTGCTTTCGCCATGTCCGGAGAAGTCGAACGCGAGTCCCGCGCAACCGCGGGCGGCGAACTCGCCGAGCAGGGGGAGCAGCCGCTCCTTGCTGCCGTTGCCCGCGCCGTGCAGCAGGACGGCGGTCGCCGCGCCGTCGCCACCGCCGCCGCCGACGCAGCTCAGTCGTTCACCGTCGTGGTCGTGTGCGAAGGCAGAGAGCATCTCCCCATTCACGCACACGGACGGAGCCGCTCCCGAGGCGGCCGTGGCTGGATAACTCCCTTTCGGGGAGGCGGGCCGGCGGCGGAGTCCGTTCGGTTCAGGAAGCGGCGGAAGCGCCGTTCGCGTCCGGTTCGGAGGCGCCGGCCGGTTCGGGCGTGCCCGCGGTACCCGTCCCGGAGGCGGCCGTCGGCGCGTCCTTCGCGGGTGCGGCCGTACCGCCCGCCTCCGCCGGCGCGGTGGCGCCGGCCGCCTTCGCCCGGGCCGCGGCGACCGCCTCGCGCAGGTGGTCCTCCTGGTCCTGGCTCAGCGAGGTCTGCACCAACTGGCCGCCGAACTCGGCGATCTGCGGGATCACCTTGTCCCCGGCCGCCTGCTTGACCAGGACGAACAGCGCGGCCGCGCCCGGCCGCAGATTCTGGCTGAGATCCTTCATGAACTTGTCGTCGATGCCGGTGTCCGTGACCGCGCCGCCGGCGGCACCGGCCGCCGCGCCCACCGCCGCACCGAGCAGCGGCGCCAGGAAGAGCAGCCCGATGACACCGCCCCACAGCGCGCCGCCGGCCGCGCCGACGGCCGTGTGGCTGACCGCCTGATGCAGCTTGATCCTGCCGTCCTCGCTCCGCTCGACGACGACCGCGTCCTCCAGCTCGACGAGATGCTGCTTCGACAGCTCGAACAGCTTGTCGCGCACCCGGCCGGCGGTGGCGACATCGTTGTAGGCGACGACGAACAGATTGCTCATGAGGACACCCCTTGTGTCGATTTCGTACGACTTTATAGCGATACGGGGTGGGGTGCAGTCGGGAAAAGTGCGTCCGCCACGGCCGCACCGGGGGAGCGCACGCGCCGCCGAGAACGCCGGAAGCAGTCACGGCCCCGGCGCGGTCACAGTCCCGGGGCGCCCCAGATCGGGAACCAGCGGGCGAGGTCCTGCTCGATGCGCAGGTCGTCGGCCAGGGCCGCCTTGATCTGGAGTTCGAGCGCGTTGTCGCGCCGCTCGCCCCCGCCGGCGAGCGGCGCGAAGGGAAAGAAGGTCCCGCGCTTGTACAGATAGACCAGACCGAGCCGCCGCTGCCCGGTGTCCTCGAAACCCACCACGGAGCAGAGGAGCTGGGGACCGAAGCCGGTGCCCTCCAGGGAGCTGTTGACCGCGTGCAGATCGCTCACCAGCGCCGGCAGGTCGTCGGGCGCGCGGCGGGAGACCAGCCACGAGTAGCCGTACTCGTCCCGGATCGGTTCCACCCCCGGGCCCGTCCGCCCGGTGTCCGCGTCCAGCAGGTCCTGTGCCTCCTGACGGGCCTGGGCGAAGGCCCCGCCCTCGACGGAGGTGAAGCACACCGCTCCCGTGCCGGTCGGGACGAACCCGGTCGCCGCCTGGAGGGTCACGGCCGCCGACGGCAGGGCGAAGAGCCGGTCGAGGTCGGGCGCGGCGGGCTTGCTGCGGCCGAGCAGGATGTCCAGGAACCCCATGCGGTCAGAGAACCTCTCCGGGAGCCGGGGCGCCCGTGTCCGGCACCGCGGGCTCGCCCAGCTCGGCGGAGATGCGGGCCAGCTGTCCGAGCCGCTGCTCCAGGCTCGGGTGGGTCGAGAACAGGTTGGCGATGCCCGGCTGGGCGCCGAGCGCGGGGGTGAAGTAGAAGGCGTTGAAGGCCTGAGCGGTGCGCAGGTCCTTCGTCGGGATCCGCCCGATGTCACCGGTCACCTTGGTCAGCGCGGACGCCAGCGCCGAGGGGCGGCCGGTGAGCAGGGCCGCGGAACGGTCGGCGGCCAGTTCGCGGTACCGGGAGAGCGCCCTGATCAGCATGAAGCTGATGGCGTACACGGCCGCGGACACCGCCATCACCACGGCGAAGACGGCCACGGTGTTCTGGTCCTTCTGGCCCCGGCCGCCGAAGAGCTGCGAGTAGAACGCGAACCGCACGATCAGCCCGGCGAGGACCCCGAGGAACGACGCCACGGTGATCACCGCGACGTCCTTGTGCGCCACGTGCGACAGCTCGTGCGCGAGGACGCCTTCGAGCTCGTCGGGCTCCAGGCGGCGCAGCAGCCCCGTGGTCACGCAGAGCACGGCGTGATCGGCGTTGCGCCCCGTGGCGAACGCGTTCGGCATGTCGAGGTCCGACACGGCGACGAGCGGCTTGGGCATGTCGGCCACGGCGCACAGCCGGTCGACGACGCCGTGGAGCTGGGGATACTCCTCCCGCTCCACGATCCGTCCGTGCATGGCGTACAGCGCGATCCGGTCCGAGAACCAGTACTGCGCGACGAGGAGCCCGGCCGCGATCACGACGACCAGCACCCACGACTTCAGCAGCACGATCAACGCGGCGACGAAGGCCACGTACAGCAATCCGAGCAGGAACAGCGTGACCGTCATCCGCACGGTCAGCTGCCGGTCGTTCCGGAATCGGCTCCGCATCTCGCACCATCCCGCAGTCGGGCACTCGTCCCGCTCTCCATTGTGCGCCCGCGGTTCCCCATGAACAGGTGCCGATAGGCCCCGCGGTGGGCAAAGGAATTCTCCCTCGGCACGCGGCCCCGCGCCCGTCGCCGGCGGGGGAGAAACGCGTCGGCCGCGCCCCTCCCGGAGGAAGGACGCGGCCGAGGACGTGTGCGGCTGGAGCGACGGGTTTACACGTCGAAGTACAGCTCGAACTCGTGCGGGTGCGGACGCAGCTGGAGCGGCGCGATCTCGTTCGTGCGCTTGTAGTCGATCCACGTCTCGATCAGGTCGGACGTGAAGACGTCGCCCGCGAGCAGGAACTCGTGGTCGCGCTCCAGCGAGTCGAGGACGGCCGGGAGCGAGGTCGGGACCTGGGCGACGTTCGCGTGCTCCTCGGGAGCCAGCTCGTAGAGGTCCTTGTCGATCGGCTCGGCCGGCTCGATCTTGTTCTTGACGCCGTCCAGACCGGCCATCAGCAGGGCCGCGAACGCCAGGTACGGGTTGCCGGAGGAGTCGGGCGCGCGGAACTCGACGCGCTTGGCCTTCGGGTTCGAGCCGGTGATCGGGATACGCATGGCCGCGGAGCGGTTGCGCTGCGAGTACACCAGGTTGACCGGGGCCTCGAAGCCGGGGACCAGGCGGTGGTACGAGTTCACCGTCGGGTTGGTGAAGGCGAGCAGCGACGGGGCGTGCTTGAGGATGCCGCCGATGTAGTAGCGGGCCATGTCCGACAGGCCCGCGTAGCCGGCCTCGTCGTAGAACAGCGGGGAGCCGCCGCTCCACAGGGACTGGTGGACGTGCATGCCCGAGCCGTTGTCACCGAAGATCGGCTTCGGCATGAAGGTCGCGGTCTTGCCGTTGCGCCAGGCGACGTTCTTCACGATGTACTTGAAGAGCTGGAGGTCGTCGGCCGCGGCGAGCAGCGTGTTGAACTTGTAGTTGATCTCGGCCTGGCCGGCGGTGCCCACCTCGTGGTGCTGGCGCTCGACCTGGAGGCCGGACGCGGCCAGCTCCAGGGAGATCTCCGCACGGAGGTCGGCGAAGTGGTCGACCGGCGGGGTCGGGAAGTAGCCGCCCTTGTAGCGGACCTTGTAACCGCGGTTGTCCTCGATCGCGCCGGTGTTCCAGGCGCCGGCCTCGGAGTCGATGTGGTAGAACGACTCGTTCTCGGCGGTCTTGAAGCGCACGCTGTCGAAGACGTAGAACTCGGCCTCGGGGCCGAAGTACGCGGTGTCGGCGATGCCGGTGGACGCGAGGTAGGCCTCGGCCTTCTTGGCCACGTTGCGCGGGTCACGGGAGTACTGCTCACCCGTGATCGGGTCGTGGATGAAGAAGTTGATGTTGACCGTCTTGTCGCGGCGGAAGGGGTCGACGCGCGCGGTGGACAGGTCGGCGCGGAGCGCCATGTCGGACTCGTGGATGGCCTGGAAGCCGCGGATGGAGGAGCCGTCGAAGGCGAGCTCCTCAGCCGGGTCGAAGGCCTCGGCCGGGATCGTGAAGTGCTGCATCACACCCGGCAGGTCGCAGAAGCGGACATCGACGAACTTGACGTCCTCGTCCGCGATGAACTTCTTGGCCTCGTCGGCGTTCTGGAACATCCAGCTCCTCCTACTCCCGCCCACTGTGGACCGGGGTGGTAGTTCGTTCGTGCGGCCAGTGCGGTGGCACACGCTGGGGCCGACCATAGGGACGGGGGATTTCTCCAGCGTGACCCATTTGTTTCGCCCAAGTTAACCGACCACGGCCCTCCGGGCCCCTCCTGTCCGTATGGCAAAACGGGCACAGTACCTTGGACGGGTGGACAACAGGCAAGCAATCGGATCGTGGCTCTCCGGCCCCCGCGCGGCTGCGGAGGAAGCCGGTGTCGACTTCGGCTATCGGGGCGAACAGCTCGGTCTCCCGGAGCACGGACCGGGCTCGATCGCCCGCCCCGGCCGCCGTATGGGCGCCCTCGCCGTCGACTGGGGCCTGTGCCTCCTGATCGCATACGGGCTGCTCACCGACGGCTATGACCAGGCTACGGGCAACTGGGCCCTGCTGGTCTTCTTCGCTCTCGGTGTCCTCACGGTCGGTTCCGTCGGCTTCACTCCGGGCAAGCGTCTGCTGGGTCTGCGTGTCGTGGCCGAGGGCGGCGGCCGGCTGAACCCGCTGCGCGTCCTGCTGCGCACCGGGCTCCTGTGCGTGGCCGTTCCGGCCCTGATCTGGGACCGCGACGGCCGAGGCCTCCACGACCGCCTGGCCCACACGATCGAAGTCCGCACCTGAAGCCCGAGCCCACCCCACCCCGGTGAGCGGACGACCGGTCCGGCGACGGGCCACCGGTGACGGGCCCCGCCCCTGTATGGAAACGTCCGGCCCGACGATGGGGAACCGGCCACGGCGGGGGCCCGCCCGGCAAGGGAGCGACCGGCCCCGGCGAAGGGGCACCGTCCCTGGCGAAGGCCGCCCCGCCCCGGTGAGCGGACGACCGGCCGGCGAGGCTGCCCGTCCCGGCTAGGGCCCCGCTCCGGTAGGGAAACGTCCGTCCCGGCGATGGGCACCTGCCCCGGCGATGGACACCTGCCCTGGCGAGGGCCGCCCGTCCCGGCGAGGGACCTGCCCTGGCGCAGGGCCACCTGCCCCGGCGGGGCACACCGTCCCTGGCGAAGGCCGCCCTGTCCCGGTGAGCGGACGACCGGCCTGGCGAAGGCAGCCCGTCCCGGCGAGGGTCCCCCGCTCCGGTAGGGAAACGTCCGGCCCGGCGAGGGACCTGCCCCGGCGAAGGCAGCCCGTCCCGGCTAGGGGCCCCGCTCCGGTAGGGAAACGTCCGGCCCGGTGATGGGGCACCTGCCCCGGCGAAGGCTGCCCGTTCCGGGGAAGGGCCACCTGCCGCGCTGGGGGCACCTGCCCCGGCGAGGGAACGATCGCCCCCGGCGAAGGCCGACCCGCCACGGGGGAACGACCTGCCCGGCGGAGGGGGCGTCCGCAACGACGATGGGGCGCCCGGAGAGTTCCGGGCGCCCCATCGTCGTAGGACTGGTCAAGCCAGCGCGAGCGTCACCGCTTGGGACCGCCCCGAGGCATCCGCATGCCCTTGGGCATCGGACCCTTCGGCAGCGGCATGTTGCTCATCAGGTCGCCCATCGCGCGCAGCCGGTCGTTGGTCGCGGTGACCTGGGGGCCGGCGAGCACACGCGGCAGCTTCAGCATCGTCGTGCGGAGCTTCTTCAGCTCGACCTGGCCCTCGCCGGTGCCCACGAGGATGTCGTGCACCGGGACGTCCGAGACGATCCGCGCCATCTTCTTCTTCTCGGCGGCCAGCAGGGTCTTGACCCGGTTCGGGTTGCCCTCGGCGACCAGCACGATGCCGGCCTTGCCGACCGCGCGGTGCACCACGTCCTGGCTGCGGTTCATCGCGACCGCCGGGGTCGTGGTCCAGCCTCGGCCCACGTTGTCGAGCACCGCCGCGGCCGCGCCCGGCTGGCCCTCCATCTGCCCGAAGGCGGCCCGCTCGGCCCTGCGTCCGAAGACGATCGCCGTCGCGAGGAGGGCGAGCAGAAGCCCGAGAATGCCGAGATAGACCGGGTGGCCGATCAAGAAGCCGATCGCGAGGAAGACACCGAGGGTGAGAATTCCGACAGCCGCGAGTACAAGACCGATCTTGGAATCGGCCTTGCGGGTCATTTTGTACGTCAGAGCGATCTGCTTGAGCCGCCCGGGGTTCGCAGCGTCCGCTGCGGGTTCCTTCCTCGCCATGTCCACGAGTCTACGTGGCCCGCGGAGTGCCGACGACGGCAGTACCGGGCGAGCGGGGCCGCGGCTGCCGTGACCGGATCGATCGGCGCTGACCGGCGCCGATCAGGAACGGGTGACGGATTCCAGCACGCGCTGCGCCTCGACCCGGTCCTTGGCGCGGCGGCGGTCCTCCAGGACGGAGGTCCAGGCGTTGCGGCGGGCGGTGCGCTGCCCGCTGCTCATGAGCAGCGATTCGACGGCACGCAGTGCATCGGTGAACGACGGAATCGCGGTGGCGCGTACGGGCGCGGCCTGCATGATGGAGATCCCCCCTAGGGATCGACGGCTCGGACGGGGACGTGTGTGACGTGGAACCAGAGTCACTGACTGGTGTTACCAGTACGTGACCGAGCGGTCAAACACCAATGAAACCTTGATACCGCGGGTCGCTTTCCTGTCCCCTTCCTGACGTCGCGTTCAGCTGCGGGGACACCGTGAGGGGTGTGAACGGGCCGTTGTGAAGGGCGAGTTGCTTGTGCGCGGATTCACACGAAAGCGGTGGCACTCGGTGCCACCGCTTTCCTTTCGCAACGTATGCCGTTCGGGGGATCAGACCGCCTGGGAGGCGACGTATGCGCCCCGCTTCTCGATGGCCATCTGATACAGGCGGCCGGCCCGGTACGAGGAGCGGACCAGCGGGCCCGACATGACGCCGGAGAAGCCGATCTCCTCGGCCTCCTCCTTGAGCTCCACGAACTCCTGCGGCTTGACCCAGCGCTCCACGGGGTGGTGGCGCACGGAGGGGCGCAGGTACTGCGTGATCGTGATGAGCTCGCAGCCCGCCTCGTGCAGCTGCTGGAGCGCCTCGCTGACCTCTTCGCGGGTCTCGCCCATGCCGAGGATCAGGTTCGATTTCGTGACCAGACCGTAGTCACGGGCCTCGGTGATGACCTTGAGCGAGCGCTCGTAGCGGAAGCCCGGCCGGATCCGCTTGAAGATCCGGGGGACCGTCTCGACGTTGTGCGCGAAGACCTCGGGGCGCGAGGAGAAGACCTCGGCGAGCTGCTCGGGCTCGGCGTTGAAGTCCGGGGCGAGCAGTTCGACCTTGGTGCGTCCGGCCTCGCGGCCGGCCGTCTGCGCGTGGATCTGGCGGACCGTCTCGGCGTACAGCCACGCTCCGCCGTCCTCCAGGTCGTCGCGGGCGACGCCGGTGATGGTGGCGTAGTTCAGGTCCATCGTGACGACGGACTCACCGACACGGCGCGGCTCGTCCCGGTCCAGGGCTTCCGGCTTGCCGGTGTCGATCTGGCAGAAGTCGCAGCGTCGCGTGCACTGGTCACCGCCGATGAGGAACGTGGCCTCGCGGTCTTCCCAGCACTCGTAGATGTTGGGACAGCCCGCCTCCTGGCAGACCGTGTGCAGGCCCTCGCCCTTCACGAGTGCCTGCATCTTCGTGTACTCGGGACCCATCTTCGCCCGGGTCTTGATCCACTCGGGCTTGCGCTCGATGGGGGTCTGGCTGTTCCGGACCTCCAGGCGCAGCATCTTGCGTCCGTCGGGTGCGACTGCGGACACATCGGCTCCCTGTAACTTCGATTCTTCGGCGTACACCAGGGTACGCCCGTGCGGTGCTCGGCCCCCGAGGTGGGCAACCTTCGGGAGCGGGGGTGCATTCCCGAGGGGGTCTCCGCCGTGGAGGCACGGGCTCCGGCCCGGTGTGCCTTCCGCGACGCGCGGTTCTAGGCCGGGGTGCGTTCCACGACGCGCGGCTTCAGGTCCGCGTTCGTCAGGATGTCCCCGAGGTGCTTCTCGGCCACCGGCAGGACCTCGTCGATGGTCACGTCGCGGCCCAGCTCGCCCGCGAGCGAGGCGACGCCCGCGTCGCGGATGCCGCACGGGATGATCCGGTCGAACCAGGCGTTGTCCGGGTTCACGTTCAGCGCGAAGCCGTGCATGGTGACGCCCTTGGCGACGCGGATGCCGATCGCGGCGATCTTGCGGTCCTCGCGGCGCTGGCCCGCGTTGGACGGGGCGTACTCCGGGCCGTTGAGCCGCGGGTCGAACTCCTCGTCCTGGAGCCGGGGGTCGAAGTCGAGGGAGAGACCCCCGAGCGCGGGGGCCCCCTGGGCGGGATCCTTGGCGTCACCGAGGATCCAGACGCCGCTGCGGCCCTCGACCCGGCTCGTCTCCAGGCCGAACTCCGCGCAGGTGCGGATGAGCGCCTCTTCCAGACGGCGTACGTGGGCTACGACGTCCACGGGACGCGGGAGCTTCTGGATGGGGTAGCCGACCAGTTGGCCCGGACCGTGCCAGGTGATCTTGCCGCCGCGGTCCACGTCGATGACGGGCGTGCCGTCCAGGGGCCGCTCGTTGTCCGCCGTGCGCCGGCCCGCGGTGTACACCGGCGGGTGCTCCAGGAGCAGACAGGTGTCGGGGACCTCGTCCAGGAACCGGGCCGCGTGCACGCGGCGCTGCTCGTCCCACGCCTCCTGGTACTCGACGGCCTCGGCACCGAATCCCATGCGGACGAACCGCAACTCACTCACGGTAAGCGCCTCCCTAGAAGCTTCCTCGGGCACGTGGTGGTCCCCGTGCGGGGGACGCGGAGGAACCTTTCGTCAGGTCCGTCGCGCGCCCACGCCACTGTACGTCCGCCGGATCCGCGTCAGCCCGACAGCTAATCCTCACACGATCGGATGAATGAATGTCGATGTGTGCGATGACGTGCTCACGCTCCGCTACATTCGCGCCGTTCACTAGGCCATAAGGGCTGCTCACAGGCAATCCGGGCACAGGGGGCCTCGGGGGAGGCGCAAGAACGTTCCACGCCGCCCCGAGGCCCCCTGGAGACCCGAAGGCAGGAGACCGCACCGCAGATGACGGAACGACCCGCGCAGCGCACGCCCAATCGACAGCTCGCCGCGCTCATCGCAGAAGCGGGGTTCTCCAACGCAGGTCTCGCCCGTCGCGTGGACCAGCTCGGACTCGAACACGGACTGGACCTGAGATACGACAAGACCTCGGTGACCCGGTGGCTGCGCGGCCAGCAGCCCCGCGGGACGACCCCCGCGCTCATCGCCGAAGTGTTCACCCGCCGCCTCGGCCGGCGTCTGAGCGCGCAGGACCTCGGGCTCGACGCCTGCGCGCCCGTGTACGCGGGGCTGGAGTTCGCCGCGACCCCCGAGGAGGCCGTGGACATCGTCAGCGGCCTGTGGCGCAAGGACTCCGGGAGCCACGCGGAGCTCCGCAAGATCGCCTTCACCCCGGCCGGGCTCGTCGTGCCCAGCCGGGACTGGCTGATCGGCCGGGCCGACGACCGGGTCGCCCGCGGCGAGCAGCCCTCCCGCATCCCCGCCCAGGGCCGCCCGGCCGCGCCCAAGGTCACGGCACCGCCCGAGCCGGGGGGATCCGCCTTCCGGCGCGGCCGGACCGAGCGGGGCCCCGGCCAGCGGGTCAGCGGCGGGGACATCGCCGCGCTCCGCTCGGTCGGCGAACTCTTCCGGGCCCTCGACCACGCCTACGGCGGCGGTCACGCCCGCCAGGCACTGGTCCGGTACCTGGAGCACGAGGCCGAGCCCATGCTGCGCGGCGCGTACGGCGAGCAGACCGGCCGCCACCTGTTCGCCGCCGCCGCCGACCTCACCCGGCTCGCCGGCTGGACGTCGTACGACATCGGCGCGCACGGACTCGCGCAGCGGTACTTCGTCCAGGCGCTGCGCCTCGCGCAGGCCGCGGGCGACCGGGTGTACGGCTCCTACGTGCTCATCACGATGAGCCGGCAGGCCGTCTACCTCGGACACGGGCGCGAGGCCGTGCAGCTCGCACGGGTCGCGCAGCAGGGCCTCGGCTCCGGGGGGCCGCACGTCGTGCAGGCGCTGCTGCACGCCGTCGAGGCGCGCGGCCACGGGGTGCTCGGCGAGGTGCGGGCCTGCACGGCCTCGCTGGTCCGGGCCGAACGCGCGCTGGAGGCGTCCCGGACCGGCGACGAGGTCCCGCACTGGGCCCGGTACTTCGACGAGGCGCAGCTCGCCGACGAGTTCGGGCACTGCCACCGGGACCTTCAGCAGTTCCGGGCGGCGGCGCAGCACGCCGAACGCTCGCTCCAGCTCCGGGCGCCCGGCTACGCGCGCAGCCGGCTGTTCTGCCGGGTGGTGCTCGCCTCGGCGCGGCTCGGGCTCGGAGAGCTCGACCAGGCCTGTCTGCTCGGGGCGGAGGCCGCGGGGCAGGCGGCGGAGATGCGGTCGGCGCGGGCCGTCGAGTACGTACGGGACTTCGAGAAACGGCTCGAACCGTACAAGGACGCCGCACCCGTCCGCGGCTACCGCGACAAGGTGGCCGCGCTGAGCTGAGCACGCGGGCGGGAACGGCCGGACGGGCCCCGGGCCGGGGCGTCCCCGGTCTCCGGCCTGGGGTACCGGAGACCGGGGAGCTCGATGCGCGCGCCGGGGCGGGGGCGCCCGCCCTCGCGCGGTGGGTCCGCCGGGAGCCGGGTCCGGCCTCCGGGAGCGCCCGGAGGCCGGAGGGCCCGCGCGCCGGGGATCCGGAACTCCGGAGCCCCGCGCCGGAGTTCCGGAGTCCGGGGTCAGGCGGCGGCGGACTCCAGCGGCTCGGCCGACGGGGCGGCCGCGCGGACGTCCAGGTCCGTCAGGAGGGCGTGGGCGGCCCGCCGGGCCGAGTGCAGCGCGCCCTGCACCGCGCCGGTGTCCCGGTGGTCACCGCACACGTACAGGCCCGCGAGCAGCCGTACGGGACGGCGCGGATCGTGCGGCGGCGGCATCGCCGGTACCGCTTCCGGCTCGTGATGGACCGCCAGCAGTTCCCAGCGGGTCGTCGACGTGCCGTAGACACGGGCGAGCTGGGCACGGACCGTCGCGTCCAGGTGGGGCGCGGCGGGCGGTGTGCCGAGCACGGTCGAGGAGATCAGGGCGCGGCCCGCGGGTGCCCGGGTCGGGTCGACCTGGCTGACGACCGCCGTGTGCGCCACCGGGCCGCCGCGGTCGGCGTCCAGGAGCAGCGCCGGCTCGGTGAGCGGCGGTTCGTCCGTGGTGTGGTGCAGGACGGTCACCGGATGGAAGGCGGGGACGTGCAGCCCGGGCAGGAACCGGGCGGCGGCACCCGCCCCGGTCGCCAACACGATGGCCCGGCACCGGAGTTCGCCGTGGTCCTTCGTCGTGACGCGGGTCGTGGAGACGGCGGTGACCTCGACGCCGGTGTGCACGGTGCCGGGCGGAAGGGCGGCCGCCAGCAGCTCGGGGAGCGCGTCCGCGCCGCCTTCGGGCAGACACAGCCTCCCCGTCGCGAAGGAGTGCAGCGCGAGGTCGGCCAGGCGGCTCGACGTCCGTAGCTCCGGGTCGCACAGCAGGGCCGCGAGAAGGGGGCGCAGAAAGGCCTCGACCGTACGGGCCGGGAGCCCCCGGGCGGTCAGCGCGTTCGCCGCGGTGAGGTCGGGGCGGGCGAGCAGGCGCTCCGGTGGAGTGGCGGCGAGGCGCGCGAGGGCGGCGCCGAGACGGGACTGGTCGAGGGGGCTGCCGAGCGGGCCGGGGCGGGTGGTTCCGCGCGCGGGCCGGGGCAGCGGAAGCCGGGGGGCGCTCGCGAGGGCGCGCGCGGTGGTGAGTGCGCCCCTCGCGCTCCGGGATGTGCCGAGCGTGCCCGTGGGGTGGCGCCGGCCGTCGCTGTGCAGCAGCACGCCCGGCGAGAACGGGCACAGGACGAGGCCGTCCAGGCCCGGGGTGTGGCGCAGTTCCGGGTACGAGGTGGACAGGAGCCGGCCGATCCGGTCCAGCCGGAAGCCGTCGATCTTCTCCGTGGACATACGGCCGCCGACGTGGGGGGCGGCCTCGAGGACGGCGGTCCTCAGCCCCGCCCCGGTCAGATGCCGTGCGGCCGCGAGGCCGGCGACACCGGCTCCCACGACGACGACGTCGACGTCTTCCGTGATCTGTGCCGTGTGCGCGGCGTGGCGTGCGGGCTCTAGCACGTGCCCCTCCTCGAGGTTGCGCGGCCGGTGGGGACGTCATGCCCCCAACACGCTTCTGGAATGCCCCAGTTCGGATCGAGGGTGCGAGGTTCGGCCGCGCGGCGGAAGCCGCGCGGCGGCCGGGCACGGAAGCATGGGGGGTGCATGTACCCGCCCGGCGGGGGCGGCCGAACCCGCCCGGGCCGGGCCCACGAGCCTCGGGCCCACCCACCCGTCCGGGCGCCGGGAGTCCTCGCCTCCCCGGGGAACGTTCCTCAGCCGAGTGCCGCCCGCAGGGCTCCGTCGATCGAGGGGAACGCGAAGGTGAAGCCCGATTCCAGGAGGCGGGCGGGCAGGACGCGCTGGCTGCCCAGGACGTCCTCGGCCATGTCGCCGAGGGCGAGGCGCAGCAGCGGGGCGGGCGTGGTCAGCAGGGTCGGGCGGTGCAGGACCCGGCCCATGGCCTCGGTGATCTCCCCGTTGGTGAGCGGGTCGGGGGCGGTCAGGTTCACCGGCCCGGACAGCGACTCCGTGTCGATGAGATGCCGGATCGCGGCCACCTCGTCGTGCAGCGAGATATAGCTCCAGTACTGGCGCCCGTTCCCCATCCGCCCCCCGGCACCCGCCTTGAACAGCGGAATCAGCCGCGCCCAGGCCCCGCCCTCGCGGGCCACCACGAGCCCGGTCCTGGGAAGCACCGTGCGCACCCCCGCCTCCTGCGCGGGAGCGGTCGCCTCCTCCCACTCCACACAGACGGACGGCAGGAACCCGTCCCCGGGCGGTGCGGACTCGTCCACCGCCCGGCCGTCCGTGTCGCCGTAGAACCCGATCGCGCTCCCGTTGACGAAGACCCGCGGCGGTTCGTCGAGCGAGGCCACCGCCTCCGCGAGCGTGGCCGTCCCGAGCACCCGGCTGTCGCGGATCATCCGCTTGTACGCACGCGTCCAGGGCCGCCCCGCCACCGGCGCTCCCGCCAGATTGACCACGGCGGCACAGCCGATGAGCCCCACCGCGTCGATCCGCTGCCGCTGCGGATCCCACCGGATCTCGTGCGGCGAACGCGGCTCACGGCGTACGAGCCGGACCACCTCGTGCCCCTCGGCGCTCAGGGAGCGTGTCAGCGCGGAGCCGATCAGGCCGGACGCGCCGGCGATCACGATGCGGGAACCCGGGGACAGCGGTGAGTCGTTCATGGGTCCATCCTGCCCCCGCCGCCCAGGACTTCACGGAAGGCCGCAGCGCGGCGGCCGTACAGTGACCGGTATGTCAGCTGCTCCGCGGATACGCCACGCCACCCTGGACGACGAGGACGCGCTCGGCCGGATCGACCGCGACACCTGGTCCACGCTGCACGCGGTCATGCCGCGTCCCCGGCCGCCGTACGAGCCCTTCTACAGCGAGCGGTTCGGTCCCCGGGACCATGTCGTCGCCGAGCTCGACGGCCGTCTCGTGGGGTACATCCGGCTGGGCTTCCCGACCAGGCTGGCCTGCAACGCGCACGTCCGGCAGATCCTCGGACTGGCCGTCGCCGACGAGGCCCGCGGCGCCGGGGTGGGCCGCGCGCTGCTGCGGGCGGCGGGCGAGGAGGCCCGCCGCCAGGGCGCCCGGCGCATCACCCTGCGCGTGCTCGGCCACAACACTCCGGCGCGCGCTCTCTACGAGTCCGAGGGGTTCGTCGTCGAGGGGGTCCTGCCCGGGGAGTTCCTGCTGGACGGCGCCTATGTGGACGACGTCCTGATGGGACGCCCGCTCTGATCGGCTCTCCCCGTCGGAACCGTGGTCCGTTCAGGACCGTGTTCCGTGAGGCGCTCGCTCAGGAGGTGACGAGGTCGCCCGTGTCCACCCGTGCGGTGGCGTGTGCGGCCTTCTTGGCGTCGCTCGCGACCTCGTGCGCCGTCAGGACGTAACCGGTCTCGTCGTCCGAGGTCGAACGGGCGAAGACCACGCCGTACACCTCGCCGTCGGTGGTCAGGAGCGGACCACCGGAGTTGCCGGGCCGGACGGTCGAGCGGATCGAGTAGATCTCGCGGGTGACCGTGCCCGAGTTGTAGATGTTCTGGCCCGTCGCGTTGATGCGGCCCGCGACGGTGGCGGCCTGGAGGTCGAGGCCGCCGTCCTGCGGGTAGCCCGCGACCACGGCGGAGTCCCCGCGCGAGGCGACCCCGTCGAAGTGGAGGACCGGGGCCCGGAGCGCCGGCACGTACAGGACGGCGACGTCCTTCTGCGGATCGAAGAGGACCACCCGCGCCTGGTACGGGCGTCCGACCCCGCCCACCCGCACGGTCGGCCGGTCGATGCCCGCCACCACGTGCGCGTTGGTCATCACACGGTGCGGGGCGTAGACGAAGCCGCTGCCCTCCCGGCCCTGGTTGCCCGAGACGCCCTCGACCTTCACGGTGCTCTGCTTGGCGGCGTTCGTCGCGGACGGCGTGACACTGTCCCCGGAGGGCTTGGCGACACCGGCCGCCGGTTCGTTCTCGAACGGGTTGAAGACCTGGGGGAAGCCCGCCTCCGTGAGTGCCGAGGTCGCGCGCGAGAACCAGGTCGGGGTGGTCTCCGGCATCGTGTTCTGCACGGCGCCCAGCAGCGCCGAGTTGCGGATCGACTGCGTCACCACCGTCGAGGAGGACGCGCCCAGGACGCTCGCCGCCACCCAGGCCACCAGCAGCACGGCCAGGGTGTTCGCCGCGGCTCCGCCGATCCCGTCGGCCACCCGCAGCGGCCCCTGGTCCAGCTCGCGGCGCAGCTTCAGCGCCAGCCGCCCGGCCAGCTCGTGGCCCACGACGCCGGGCACCAGCACCGTGAGGACCGCCGTGACCGTCGCCGCCGGTGTCCCCGCCGTGACCAGCTCCATCATCCACGGCAGCACCCATACGCCGATGACGGCGCCGCCCACGAAGCCGGCCAGGGAGACACAGCCGGCCACCAGGCCGCGGCGGTAACCGGACGCCGCGTAGACCAGGATGACCAGCATCAGCAGGAGGTCGAGAACGTCCACGGAGCCGCCTTTCTCTAGGGCCCCTTAGTACGCGTCGGGCGGGCCCTGTGATCAGCCACGCGCGTTCGGTGCCGCGGAAACGGCCACACACCCGTGGACCTGTAGGAACGTCCCGGACACGCTCGATGGTTCCACCAGGTGGCACACCACACATCGCGGCCCGCGAGGATCCGGGTCAGGGTGGCTCCATGCGTGTCTTCCGGAAGCCGCGGGGACCTCGAATACGGAGCGGGGAGCGAGCGTCCCGGCACGGGCGCCACGGACGCCCGGGGCCCCGGACGTCCGGGAGGCTCACCCGCGGAGCGGATCGAGCTCCCCGGACGACTGTGCCACCCCGTGTGCGCCGGCGTACGCCGGTGGGGCTGCCGAAACCGGTCCTCGTCGCCTTCGGGTGCGTGCCGGGCCTGCTCGCCGTCCTGGCGCTGGTGATGTGCGCGGCCGGGGTGGACCGCTCGGCGGCCCGCGGCACCGCCCCGCCCCCGCTCGCGGCCCGGATCACCGTTCCCCGTCCCGTCGCCAGGCCGCCCATCGTGCCGCGGACGGCGTGGCTGGACGCCACGAGCACCCGCGAGCAGCCGCCGCCCCGCTACGACGACCGCGTCGTGGCGGTCTTCATCCACCACACCGACTCGCCGAGCGACTACGACTGCGCCGACGTGCCCCGCATCATCCGTGACGTGTACGCGGGCCAGACGGGCGCCAAGGACTGGGACGACATCGGCTACAACTTCCTCGTCGACCGCTGCGGCACGATCTACGAGGGCCGCGCGGGCGGGATCGACCGGCCCGTCACCGGGGCGCACACCCAGGGCTTCAACCACCGCTCCGCCGGGATCGCCGCGATCGGCACCTTCACGGCCGGATCACCGGTGCCGAAGGCGATGACCGACGCGATCGCCCGTCTCGTGGCCTGGAAGCTCGGGCTCAGCGGCGTGGACCCCCGGGGCACGGTCCGACTCGTCTCCAGCAACAGCCTCAGCCGTTACGCCGCGGGCACCGCCGCCGTGCTCTCCACCGTCTCCGGCCACGACGCCGCCTTCATGACGAGCTGCCCGGGCGCCGCCCTCAGCGCCCGCCTCCCCGGGATCCGCGACCGGGCGGCCCGCATCCAGGGCCGCTGAGCGCCCGGCGCCACCGGTCACAGGAACACCCCGCCCGGCTCACAGGGTCCCCAGAGCCGGGCGCCCTACCGTCCGCGTACGGCGCCGCACGGCGTCGTACGCGCTGACCGGAGGCGGGGATCATGAGGATCAGTCGGACGGGGAACGGGGCGCACGCGGGGCGCACCGGGGGCGGACAGGACATACGGACCGTGGAGCCGTCCGGTGGCCGGACGACGGCGGCGCGGGGGCCGTGGGCGGTGGTGTGCGCCGTGGCCGCGGTCGTCCTGGGCCCGGCGGCGGTGACGGCGTCCGCGCTGGACCAGGCCAACGCGGCCCCGCAGCACCACACGGCGCGAGCTGACGGTCCGCAGGCGTACATCCCCGCGGACCGGACGCGCCTGCCGGCCGCACCCCGCAGCCGCGCGGGCACGCCCTGACGCACCGGCCCGGCCGGCCCGTCAGTCCTCCCTGAAACGCTCCCACAGCTTGGGGTAGCGCCCCGCGATGACGGACTCGTTCTCGAACTCGAGCGGGGTGCCCTCGGGCTCGGCGGGGGCGGCCGGGATGCCGAGGGCGGGGGCGACGGCACCGGTCAGCTGCTCGTAGGCCTCGTCGGCCGCGTACCCCAGCTCCTCGCCGTCGCCGTCGATCTCCTCGTCGAAGTCGTCCAGGAGCTCGGCGAGCGTGTCGGGGTCGTGCATCGCCCCCTCGAAGACCTCCCGGCCCTGGCCGATCAGCCAGCACCGGAAGAAGTCGAAGGCGTCGTCGCTGGCCCCGTCGAGCAGCACCCAGGCCGCGCCCCACAGATCCCAGCGGTACGCGCGGTTGTAGCGGGACTCGAAGTGCCGGGAGAAGTCCAGGACGGAGTCCGGGTCCAGCTGGACGAGCCGCTCGACGAGCAGATCCGCCTGTTCCTCGGGATCTCCCTCGGCAGTCTCGCGGGTCGTGTCCACCAGCTGCCAGAACTCCGTCTCGTCCATCACGGGTCCAGCATCGGGCCTGGGCGGGAGGGACGCACGTGGAGCGGCGCAGATTGTTATGCATGCACATGCCGAAGGTAAAACCGCCGGGTTCATACGGATTTCAAGCGGTCGGAGGCAAACGATTCCCCCAGGCCGTCCCCTGGGTCCGCGATCACCGGCGCGGCACCACCGACCGGCCCGCGATCACCGGCGGAGCACGGCCGACCGGCCCGTGTCACCCGTAGAGCGCCGCCGCCGCGGCCGCGTCCTCGGCGCAGCGCTTCCGCAGGGCCTCCGGAGCGAGCACCTCCACCTCGGGCCCGAGGCCCCGCAGTTGTATACGGGCGACCTCCTCGGACTCGACCGGCAGGGTGAGGGTCACCCAGCCCCGCCCGTCCGGGGTGCCGGAGGCGGCGAGTCCCTCCTTCGCCGACGTGGGATCGAGGGCGTACGGCAGCAGTCGTACGCCCTCCGGGGACAGCCGTACGACCGCCTCGGACCGCAGGACGGACCGGGCGAACTCCTCGGCCCGCTCCTCCCAGAACGCCGGCAGATCGAAGCCCTCGTCCCGCCGGAAGCGCTCCGGGCCGGGGTCGACAGCGGTGAACCGGTCGATCCTGTACACCCGGAAGGCCTCCGCGTCCGGCACCCGCGCGCACAGGTACCAGAGCCCCGCCTTCAGGACGAGCCCGTACGGTTCGAGGGTCCGCTCCGACTCCGACCCGCGGCGCCGGTAGCGCGCGAGGACCGGGCGGTCGTCCCACACCGCGTCCGCGAGCGCGGGCAGCAGCTCGGGCGTCCGCGGCTCGCTGAACCAGGCGGGCGCGTCCAGATGGAAGCGCTGCGCCGCCGATCGCGAGGCGCCTTGCGCGGAGGGCGTCAGTGCCGCCGACACCTTCAGCCGGGCCGCCGACGCCGTGTCCTGAAGGCCCATGTCGCGCAGCGCCCCCGGCACCCCGCTCAGGAACAGCGCCTCCGCCTCGCTCCGCGCGAGTCCCGTCAGCCGCGTGCGGTACCCGCCGACCAGGCGGTAGCCGCCGGCCCGGCCCCGGTCCGCGTAGACCGGAATTCCCGCCTCCGACAGCGCCTGCGCGTCCCGGGCGACCGTACGCTCGGACACCTCCAGCTCCCGCGCCAGCTCGGCGGCGGTCATCGACGCGCGGGTCTGGAGCAGCAGCACCATCTTGATCAGACGAGCGGCACGCATGTCCTCATGATGCCGGGCGCCACTGACAACGACGGGACGGGCGCCCACCCCGCGGGGTGCGCCGGAAGGAACCGGGAAAGCGAGAAGGGGTACGGCGGCCGCCGTACCCCTTCTCCGTGTTCAGCTCCCGGGCCCTACAGGCCGTAGCGCTCCCGGGCCTCCTTCACCGCCGACGCCTTGACCTCGCCGCGGCGGGCGAGCTGCGCCAGCGCGGCGACGACGATCGACTGGGCGTCCACGCCGAAGTGACGGCGGGCCGCCACGCGCGTGTCCGAGAGACCGAAGCCGTCGGCACCGAGCGAGGACCAGTCCTGCTCGACCCACTGCGCGATCTGGTCCGGGACCTGGCGCATGTAGTCGGAGACCGCGAGCACCGGGCCCTCGGCGCCCTGCAGTGCCTGGCGGACGAACGGCACCCGCTCCTCGCCGCGCAGCAGGGCCGCGTCGGCCTCCAGCGCGTCACGGCGCAGCTCGGTCCAGGAGGTCGCGGACCACACGTCGGCGGCCACACCCCACTCCTCGGCGAGCAGCTTCTGGGCCTCCAGGGTCCAGTGGATCGCCGTGCCGGAACCCAGGAGCTGGATGCGCGGGGCGTTCGCTGCGGCCACGTTCAGGCCCGCCGACTCGGCCGTGTTGAAGCGGTACAGGCCCTTGAGGATGCCCTCGTCGACACCGGCCGGCTTGGCGGGCTGCGGCATCGGCTCGTTGTAGACGGTCAGGTAGTAGAAGACGTCCTGGTCCTCGCCCGGGGCCGCCTCTCCGTACATCCGGCGCAGACCGTCCTTGACGATCGCCGCGATCTCGTACGCGAACGCCGGGTCGTAGGACAGGGCCGCCGGGTTGGTCGCCGCGATGACGGGGGAGTGGCCGTCGGCGTGCTGCAGGCCCTCGCCCGTCAGGGTCGTCCGACCGGCGGTGGCGCCGACCAGGAAGCCGCGGCCGAGCTGGTCGCCGAGCTGCCACATCTGGTCGGCGGTGCGCTGCCAGCCGAACATCGAGTAGAAGATGTAGAAGGGGATCATCGCCTCACCGTGCGTGGAGTACGCGGTGGACGCGGCGATGAAGTCCGCCATGGAACCGGCCTCGGTGATCCCCTCGTTGAGGATCTGGCCGTCCTTGGCCTCCTTGTAGTACATCAGCTGGTCGCGGTCGACCGGCTCGTACGTCTGGCCCTTGGGCGAGTAGATGCCCAGCGACGGGAAGAGCGACTCCATACCGAAGGTACGGGCCTCGTCCGGGACGATCGGTACCCAGCGGCGGCCGGTCTGCTTGTCGCGGACCAGGTCCTTGACGAGCCGGACGAACGCCATCGTCGTCGCCAGGTTCTGCGTGCCGGAGCCCTTGTCGAAGGACGCGAACGTCTTGTCGGCGGGGGCCGGCAGCGGGGCCAGCGCGTGCGTACGGCGGGCCGGGGCCGGGCCGCCGAGGGCCGCGCGGCGCTCCTGGAGGTAACGGACCTCGGGGGAGTCGGCGCCCGGGTGGCCGTAGGGCACCACACCGTCGACGAACTGGCTGTCGGAGATGGGCAGTTCGAGCAGATCACGCATCTGCTTGAACTCGTCCGTCGACAGCTTCTTCATCTGGTGGTTGGCGTTCTTCGACGCGAAGCCCGGACCGAGGGTGTGACCCTTGACCGTCTGGGCCAGGATCACCGTCGGCGCGCCCTTGTGGGCGAGGGCGGCGCGGTAGGCCGCGTACACCTTGCGCGACTCGTGGCCACCGCGGGAGAGGTGGAAGCACTCGAGGATCTTGTCGTCGCTCAGCAGCTTCGCCATCTCGGCGAGCGCCGGGTCTCCGCCGAAGAAGTCCTGGCGGATGTAGGCGGCGTCGCGGGTCTGGTACGTCTGCACCTGCGCGTCGGGCACCTGGCGCAGGCGACGGACGAGCGCGCCCGTGGTGTCGAGCTGGAACAGCTCGTCCCAGGCCGAGCCCCACAGCGACTTCACGACGTTCCAGCCGGCGCCGCGGAACTGCGCCTCCAGCTCCTGCACGATCTTGAAGTTCGCGCGGACCGGGCCGTCGAGGCGCTGCAGGTTGCAGTTGATGACGAAGGTCAGGTTGTCCAGACCCTCGCGTGCGGCGAGCGCGAGTGCCGCCGTCGACTCCGGCTCGTCCATCTCGCCGTCACCGAGGAACGCCCACACGTGGGACGCGGAGACGTCCTTGATGGCGCGGTTGGTGAGGTAGCGGTTGAAACGGGCCTGGTAGATCGCCGACAGCGGGCCGAGGCCCATGGAGACGGTCGGGAACTCCCACAGCCAGGGCAGCCGGCGCGGGTGCGGGTACGACGGGAGACCGTTGCCGCCCGCCTCCTGGCGGAAGTTGTCCAGGTGGTGCTCGTTCAGGCGTCCGTCGAGGAAGGCGCGGGCGTAGATGCCCGGGGAGGCGTGGCCCTGGATGTAGAGCTGGTCGCCGGACCCGTCACCCTCCTTGCCCTTGAAGAAGTGGTTGAAGCCGGTCTCGTAGAGCCAGGCCGCGGAGGCGAAGGTGGCGATGTGGCCGCCGACGCCGTGCTTCGCGCCCCGGGTCACCATCGCGGCCGCGTTCCAGCGGTTCCACGCGGTGATCCTGGCTTCCATCGCCTCGTCGCCGTCCACGGTGGGCTCGGCGGCGGTGGGGATGGTGTTGACGTAGTCGGTCTCGAGCAGCTTGGGCAGCGCGAGACCGTTGCCCTCGGCGCGCTCCAGCGTGCGGCGCATCAGGTACGCGGCACGGTGCGGCCCGGCCGCCTGGGTGACGGCGTCCAGGGAGGCCTGCCATTCGGCGGTCTCCTCGGGGTCGCGGTCCGGGAGCTGGTCGAGCTCGCTCGGCTGGATTGCGGTGGGGTCGGTCATTGCGCCGCCTTCCGGATGCGGAGGGGGGTTCCCTCATCGGCAAGGGGTTTTCGGGTGTGCCCTTGGTCTATGGCAGGACAGGGCGATGGGCTCTTGTGGGAGCCCGTCGAGGACTGTAACCCCCTGATCGATGATCGATCAAAGGATTCCGGAGGAAATCCTCTTCAGATCGGAAAGTCGGCACGGGGTGCCTTGAAGCCAGGCACCGGGTGCCGTGAAAGTCGACGGTTTTCGCAGGTGGGAGCACGGTTGAGCGCGGGTGTGCTCCCCTGCGCCGATGTCGTCGGCGCGTCCCTCAGGGGCGCGGGGCGCAGCCGAGGACGTGGGCCTTCACCAGCTCGGCGATCAGCGGATCGCGCCGCCGGAAGGCGTCCACGAGGGCCTCGTGCTCCTCCGCGTACGACTGCTGCACGGTTCCGAGCCAGCGGATGGACAGGGCCGTGAAGACCTCGATGCCCAGGCCCTCCCAGGTGTGCAGGAGCACGGAGTTCCCGGCCGCCCGGACCAGCTCGCGGTGGAACCCCACGGTGTGCCGCACCTGGCCGGTCCCGTCGGCCAGCCGGTCGGCCTCGTACAGCGCCGTCACATGGGGTTCGAGGGCCGAGCAGTCCTCCGCCAGCCTGCCGGCCGCCAGCTCCGCCGCGATGGCCTCCAGGCCGGCTCGTACGGGGTAGCTCTCCTCCAGGTCGGCGGCCGTCAGGTTCCGTACCCGCACGCCCTTGTTCGGCGCCGACTCGATCAGCCGCAGCGACTCCAGCTCGCGCAGCGCCTCGCGCACCGGGGTCTGGCTGACCTCCAGCTCGGTGGCGATCCGCCGCTCCACGATCCGCTCGCCCGGCTTCCAGCGCCCGCTGACGATCCCCTCCACGATGTGCTCGCGGATCTGTTCGCGCAGCGAGTGGACGACGGGCGCGGTCATGAAGGCTCCTTTGACAGGGGTGGCGGGACCCCGAGGGCGTTTGACCTTTAGACAATAAGGCCGTGGCTCGGTCGGTGAGGGGCGCATGGCGGCGCTTTCCCGCAGGTGAGACGAGGCTTACACGCTCTCGGAGTGTTCCCGTCCGTAGGGGCTCGTACCGGGTGAAGTCCGGATTCGTACCGCCGATGTGATCGCCGGACGCGGGCCCCGGCGGAAGAACGGCGGCCGCGGGAACCCGGCCCCGGGGAAACACTGCACCTCCGCCCGGAGATCCGGGGCGGGGAAACGCTGCACCTCCGCCCGGAGCGGGGCGGGGGAACACGGCACCGCCGCCCCGGAAGTTCCCGCCCCCGCCCCGGAAAGTCCCCGCAGGAAACACGGCACCCCCGCCCGGAAGTCCGGACGGGGGTGCCGTGTCAGCGTGCCGCGTGCGAGCGGTGCGGGTTACAGGCCGAGCTCGACCTCGAACTCGCCCGCCTCCAGGATCGCCTTGACCGCGGTCAGGTAGCGGGCGGCGTCGGCGCCGTCCACCAGACGGTGGTCGTAGGAGAGCGTCAGGTAGGTCATGTCGCGGACACCGATGACGGTGCCCTCTTCCGTCTCGATGACGGCCGGACGCTTGACCGTGGCGCCGATGCCCAGGATCGCGACCTGGTTCGGCGGCACGATGATCGTGTCGAAGAGCGCGCCGCGCGAGCCGGTGTTGGAGATGGTGAAGGTCGCGCCGGACAGCTCGTCCGGGGTGATCTTGTTCGCGCGGACCTTGCCCGCCAGATCGGCGGTGGCCTTCGAGATGCCGGCGATGTTGAGGTCGCCCGCGCCCTTGATGACCGGGGTCATCAGGCCCTTCTCCGAGTCCACCGCGATACCGATGTTCTCGGCGTCGAAGTAGGTGATCGTGCCCTCGGCCTCGTTGATCCGGGCGTTGATGACCGGGTGGGCCTTCAGCGCCTGGGCCGCCGCCTTCACGAAGAACGGCATCGGGGAGAGCTTGACGCCCTCGCGGGCCGCGAAGGAGTCCTTCGCCTGCGCGCGGAGCCTCATCAGCTTGGTGATGTCGACCTCGACGACCGAGGACAGCTGCGCCTGCTCGTGCAGGGCCTTCACCATGTTGTCGCCGATGACCTTGCGGATGCGGGTCATCTTGACGGTCTGGCCGCGCAGCGGGGAGACCTCCAGGACCGGGGCCTTCTTGGCGGCGGCTGCCGGGGCGGCGGCCGGAGCCTGGGCCTTGGCGGCGGCCTTCGCGGCCTCGGCGGCGGCGACGACGTCCTGCTTGCGGATACGGCCGCCGACGCCGGTGCCCTTGACGGCGGCCAGGTCGACGCCGTTCTCGGCGGCGAGCTTGCGCACCAGCGGGGTCACGTACGCGCCGTCGTCACCGGTGGTCGCGGCGGGCGCCGGAGCAGGGGTGACGGGGGCGGGAGCGGCCACCGGCGCGGGGGCCGGGGCAGGGGCGGCGGGCGCGGCCGGAGCGGCCGGCTGGACCGGAGCCGGGGCGGCGGCGGCCGGGGCGGCCGGAGCAGCCGGGGCCGGAGCCGGGGCGGCCGGGGCCGGAGCGACGGGGGCGGCCGGAGCAGCGGCGGGGGCAGCGGGGGCGGCCGGCGCGGCAGCGGCCGGAGCCGCGCCCGGAGCGCCGATGACGGCCAGCTTCGCGCCGACCTCCGCGGTCTCGTCCTCGCCGACGACGATCTCCAGCAGCACGCCGGCGACCGGCGCGGGGATCTCGGTGTCGACCTTGTCCGTGGAGACCTCGAGCAGGGGCTCGTCCTCCGCGACCTCCTCGCCGACCTGCTTCAGCCAGCGGGTGACGGTGCCCTCGGTGACCGACTCGCCCAGCGCGGGCAGCACGACGTCGGTACCGGAGGCGCCACCGGCCGGAGCGGCGGGAGCGGCGGCGGGAGCGGCCGGGGCCGGGGCCGCGGGGGCCTCGGCGACCGGGGCGGGGGCGGCCGGGGCCGGGGCCGGAGCCTCGGCGGCGGCGGGAGCAGGGGCGGCGGCGGGCGCGCCCGTGCCGTCGTCGATGACGGCCAGCTCGGCGCCGACCTCGACGGTCTCGTCCTCGGCGACCTTGATGGACGCCAGGATGCCGGCGGCGGGGGAGGGGATCTCGGTGTCGACCTTGTCCGTCGACACCTCCAGCAGCGGCTCGTCGGCCTCGACGCGCTCGCCCTCGGCCTTCAGCCAGCGGGTGACAGTGCCCTCGGTGACGCTCTCACCGAGTGCCGGAAGGGTTACGGAAACCGGCATGGTTTCTGTTGCTCCTTATTGGGGTCTCCCCTGCCCGACCGGGATCGAGAGCTCGGGGAAGTGCGGAAGTCTGTGGTCGTCGTCGAGCCCTGCTCGACGCGGTGACTGGGAACGGCCGGTGGCCGGGGAGTCCCCCCGGCCGGGCCGATCAGTCGTGCGCGTGCAGCGGCTTGCCCGCGAGCGCGAGGTGGGCCTCGCCGAGCGCCTCGTTCTGCGTCGGGTGGGCGTGGATGAGCTGGGCGACCTCGGCGGGCAGCGCTTCCCAGTTGTAGATCAGCTGGGCCTCGCCGACCTGCTCGCCCATGCGGTCGCCGACCATGTGGACGCCGACCACGGCACCGTCCTTCACCTGGACGAGCTTGATCTCGCCCGAGGTGTTGAGGATCTTGCTCTTGCCGTTGCCCGCGAGGCTGTACTTCAGGGCGACGACCTTGTCCGCGCCGTAGATCTCCTTGGCCTTGGCCTCGGTGATGCCGACGGAGGCGACCTCGGGGTGGCAGTACGTCACGCGCGGCACGCCGTCGTAGTCGATCGGGACGGTCTTCAGACCGGCCAGCCGCTCCGCGACCAGCATGCCCTCGGCGAAGCCGACGTGGGCGAGCTGGAGCGTCGGGACGAGGTCGCCCACGGCGGAGACGGTCGGCACGTTCGTGCGCATGTACTCGTCGACCAGGACGTAGCCGCGGTCCATCGCGACGCCCTGCTCCTCGTAGCCGAGACCGGCCGAGACCGGGCCGCGGCCGACGGCGACGAGCAGCAGCTCGGCCTCGAACTCCTTGCCGTCGGCAAGGGTGACCTTGACGCCGTTCTGGGTGTACTCGGCCTTCGAGAAGAAGGTGCCCAGGTTGAACTTGATGCCGCGCTTGCGGAACGCGCGCTCAAGAAGCTTGGAGGAGTTCTCGTCCTCGAGGGGCGCAAGGTGCTTGAGACCCTCGATGATCGTCACGTCGGCGCCGAAGGACTTCCACGCGGAGGCGAACTCCACGCCGATGACACCGCCGCCCAGGATGATCGCGGACTGCGGCACGCGGTCCAGGACGAGCGCGTGGTCCGAGGAGATGATGCGGTTGCCGTCGATCTCCAGGCCCGGCAGCGACTTCGGCACGGAACCGGTCGCGAGGAGCACGTGGCGGCCCTGGACGCGCTGCCCGTTCACGTCGACGGAGGTCGGGGAGGACAGACGGCCCTCACCCTCGATGTACGTCACCTTGCGGGACGCGATGAGACCCTGCAGACCCTTGTACAGGCCGGAGACGACACCGTCCTTGTACTTGTGGACGGCGGGTACGTCGATGCCCTCGAAGGTGGCCTTGACGCCGAACTGCGAGCTCTCGCGGGCCTGGTCGGCGATCTCGCCCGCGTGCAGCAGGGCCTTCGTGGGGATGCACCCACGGTGCAGGCAGGTACCGCCGACCTTGTCCTTCTCGATCAGGGCGACGTCCAGGCCCAACTGCGCTCCGCGCAGCGCCGCGGCGTAACCGCCGCTACCGCCGCCGAGGATCACTAGGTCGAAAACGGTGCTGGCGTCGTTCGCCACGTCACGTCCTCCATGCATGTGCGCCGTTACGCCGGGCACCTTTGTCCCTTACGGGCGGTTGACCGGTCGGTCGGCTGGTGTCCGGCCGCTCTTTCTACGGCCCTGTGGTGGGGGCCCTGTCCTGCCGAGAACCCATCTTCGCACTTGTCGAGGGCGAGCGAGACGCCGGGCCGGTGTGTGGGACGTCTGATCCATCACGTCGACGGGGTGCGGAGCCGGGTGAACCTGCGGATTTCGTCGAGGGCGAAACCTCCGTTCGGCCATACGAGCGGCCCCGGGCGCGCGGACGCCCGGGGCCGTATGCCTTTTCGTACGAGGGCTCAGCCCAGATCGCCGGCCGCGGTCAGCTCGGCGAGACGGACCAGGGTGCGGACCGCGGATCCGGTGCCGCCCTTGGGGGTGTAGCCGAACGGGCCGGCCTCGTTGAACGCGGGGCCCGCGATGTCCAGGTGCGCCCAGGTGATGCCCTCGCCGACGAACTCCTGCAGGAACAGGCCGGCGACGAGGCCGCCGCCCATGCGCTCGCCCATGTTGGCGATGTCGGCGGTGGGGGAGTCCATGCCCTTGCGCAGGTGCTCGGGCAGCGGCATCGGCCAGGACTCCTCGCCGACCTCGTCGGCGGCCTCGACGATCGCGGCACGGAACGCGTCGTCGTTGGCCATCACGCCGAAGGTGCGGTTGCCGAGCGCCAGCACCATCGCGCCGGTCAGCGTCGCCACGTCGACGATCGCGTCCGGCTTCTCCTCGGACGCCTTCCACAGCGCGTCCGCCAGGACCAGCCGGCCCTCGGCGTCGGTGTTCAGGACCTCGACGGTCTTGCCGCTGTACATGCGCAGCACGTCACCCGGACGGGTGGCGGAGCCGGACGGCATGTTCTCGGCGAGCGCGAGCCAGCCGGTGACGTTGACCTCCAGGCCCAGGCGCGCGGCGGTGACCACGGCGGCGAAGACCGCGGCGGCGCCGGCCATGTCGCACTTCATCGTCTCGTTGTGCCCGGCGGGCTTGAGCGAGATGCCGCCCGAGTCGTAGGTGATGCCCTTGCCGACGAAGGCGAGGTGCTTCCTGGCCTTCGAGGAGGTGTACGACAGCTTCACCAGGCGGGGGCCGGCGACCGCTCCGGCGCCGACGCCGAGGATGCCGCCGAAGCCGCCCTTGGCCAGGGCCTTCTCGTCGAGCACCTGCACCTTGATGCCGTGCTCCTTGCCGGCCGCGGTGGCGACGGCGGCGAAGGACTCCGGGTTGAGGTCGTTCGGCGGGGTGTTGACGAGGTCGCGGGCGCGGTTGAGCTCCTCGGTCACGGCGGTGGCGCGCGTGAGGGCGGCCTTGAACGCGGCGTCGCGGGGCTTGCCGCCGAGGACGGTCGCCTCGCCGAGCGGACCCTTGCGGCCCTTGGCGGCCTCGTTGCGGCCCGTCTCCTTGTAGGCGTCGAAGCCGTACGCGCCCAGGCGGGCGCCCTCGGCGACGGCGCCGGCGTCGGCGGCGTCCGAGACCGGCAGCGCGAACACGGCCTTCTTGGCGCCGGCGAGCGCGCGGGCGGCGACCCCGGCCGCGCGGCGCAGCGCCTCGGCGTCGTAGCCGGCCTCGTCCTCGGGGACGGCTCCCAGGCCGACGGCCACCACGACGGGGGCCTTGAAACCGGACGGCGCGGGCAGCTTGGTCACCTCGCCCTCGGATCCCGAGGCCCCGAGGGTCTCGAGGATCCCGGCGAGCCCGCCGTCGTAGGCGTTGTCCACGGACTCGGCGCCCGGTGCGACGACCGGGCCCTTGGGGCCCTTCGCGACACCGACGACGATCGCGTCGGCCCGCAGACCGGACGCTGCGGCGGTGCTGAGAGTGAGAGCAGTCACGGTGGTGAGATCTCCGCTTCCGTTGAAAGGTTCGTGTGTGGCCGAGAAGGGGTGGGTCGACCGGGCCCGACGGCTGACCCTAGATCCGTCCTCGGGGGCGGTCCTTGCCGGGGCCCCTGGCAGGGCGGGCGAGTACCCGGGACGAGCCTACGCTCGGGGTCGGGTTTCGCTCATTCCTGCGGACGTTCACCCACAGGTGGCGCTTGTCGGATTTTCGCCCCTCACTCCCGGTGACCTGAGACACACTCATCGTGTTCAGTGGGCACATCGCCCACTGCTTTGCACGATTTCCACAGATTCCCCATGGTTTCCACCCGTGGGGGATGCTCGAGGGGGAGAAAGCTACATATGGCACAGAGTCTGCAACGGTGGAGAGGGACGGCTGCCGTCCTGGGGGCCGCCGGACTCCTTGCGCTGGGCATGGGGGCGCCCGGCGCGTCCGCGGCGGTCACGCCGCGGATCGACCTCAAGGTCCTGGTCGTGGACAACGGCGCGGGCCAGGTCGGAGCCATCACCGCGGAGCTCAGGAACTCCGGTGTCCCGTACACCACGGTCAACCTGGGCGACACGAACCGCCCGACCGTCAACGCGACGTTCCTGAGCGACACCGTGAACGGCGTCCCGCGCGCCAAGTACCAGGGCGTCGTCCTGCCGAACGAGGCTCCGTTCGGCGCGGGTTCGGCCGAGCAGACCGCGCTGGAGTCGTACGAGAAGACGTTCGGCATCCCGCAGGTCGACGCCTACACCTGGGCCCACCCCGAGGTCGGTCTCGACTACACCGACCAGAACGGCGGCTGGTCCGGTGTGCTGGACGGCCAGACCACCCAGATCACCGCGGCGGGCACGACCGGCCCGTTCCGCTACCTCGACGGACCGCTGACCTTCGAGGACAACGACCCGGCCGTGCAGGAGACCTACGGCTACGCGGCCCACCCGAGGGAGGGGTTCACCAGCTACCTGAACGCGCCCAGCGGCGGTTCGATGCTCGGGCAGTACGAGCACGACGGGCGCCGCGAGCTCGTGGTCACCTTCGCGTACAACCAGTACCAGAAGCAGTTCAAGGTCCTGGCGCGCGGAATCGTCGAATGGCTCACCCAGGGAGTGCACCTCGGACAGGCCAGGAACTACTTCGCCGTCCACGTCGACGACGTCTTCGCGCCGGACGCCCGCTGGGACTCCCAGCGCAACTGCACCCCGGGCGACATCGACTGCGCGGGCGGCAACGGCGAGGACACCACCACGCCGATCCGGATGACCGCGGCCGACGCCGCCTACGCCGCCCAGTGGGAGGCCGACCACGGGTTCACGCTCGACATGGTCTTCAACGCGGGCGCGGGCGAGGAGTGGAAGGCCGAGAACGGCGGCACCGACGCCCTCACCACCCGACTGCTCGCCGACAAGGCCAAGTTCCGCTGGATGAACCACACCTACACGCACCCGTTCCTCGGCTGCGTCCAGGACACCACGACCGTGCCCTGGACCTGCTCGAAGAACGCCGACGGCTCGACGAAGTACATGAGCCGGGCCGACATCTCCGCGCAGATCTCGCAGAACAACAACTGGGCGTCCTCCCACGGCCTGTCCACCGACCGCACCGAGCTGGTGACCGGTGAGCACTCGGGCCTCAAGACGCTGCCCCAGCAGCCCGTCGACAACCCGAACCTCGCGCGCGCCATGTCCGACAACGGCGTCAAGTGGACCGGGTCCGACAACTCCCGTGAGCCCGAGCAGCGTTCGGTCGGCAACGGCGTGATGACCGTCCCCCGCTACCCGATGAACGTGTACTACAACACCGGCACGCCCGAGGAGATGGCCGACGAGTACAACTACATCTACACCTCGAAGGCCGCCGGCGGCAGCGGCCTGTGCGAGAACAACGCGACGTCCACCTGCCTGCCGGCCCCGCTGAACACGGCCACCGGCTACGCCGACTACATCGTCCCGGCCGAGGCGCGCACCGCGCTCGGGCACGCCATCGGCAACGACCCGCGTCCGCACTACGTCCACCAGTCCAACCTGGCCGAGGGGCGCATCCTCTACCCGGTCCTGGACAAGGTGCTCGCCGACTACAAGGCGATCTACGCCGACAACACCCCGCTGCAGAACCCCCGTCAGAGCGCCATCGGCACCGAACTGCAGCGCCGTACCGACTGGCAGACCGCCCTGGCGAGCGGCAGGGTCACGGCCTACCGCATCGGCAACCAGGTCACCGTCACCGCCCCGTCCGGGACGCAGATCCCGGTGACCGTGCCCGAGGGGACCACCAAGCAACTCCTGCTCGGTACCACCCCGTTCGGGACGGCGTACGCGGGAGCGCGCAACGACTGGACCAAGCCGGAGCTCCTTCAGTCCGCGGTCAAGCTGAACCTGCCCGCGTAAGCACGGCGATACCGCGGCTCACGACGCGCACCCCGGCCCCGACCCGGCCGGGGTGCGCTCGTGAGCCGTGCGACGGGGAGCCGGGGGGGCTCTCCGAAGAAACAGTCCCAGGGGGGAACCACACATGATGCGCACAGGCCGTCATGTCACCATGCTCACCGAAGGCACCTACCCACATGTCCACGGCGGGGTCAGCACCTGGTGCGACCAGCTGATCAAGGGCATGCCGGAGGTCGACTTCCACATCGTCTCGCTCACCGGCAGCGGCCGCGAACCCGTGACCTGGGAACTGCCGCCCAACGTCTACCGGCACACCCGCGTACCGACCTGGGGACCGCGCCCCGGCCGCGCCCGCCCGCCACTGGGCCGCGCCCAGCGCCGCTTCGCCGAGATCTACGAACGCTTCCTGCTCTCCTTCCTCGACCCCGACTCGCCCGAGGACTTCGGCGACGCCCTGTACGAACTGGCCGCGCTCGCCCGCGACGGACGCCTCTCGGCCGCCCTGCGCGGCGAACCGGCGCTGCGCTCGCTGATGTGGATCTGGACCATGCCGCACCTGCCGACGGCGGCGGCCCGGCCCACCGTGCACGACGCGCTCACGGCGACGGACCTGCTGGAACACGCGCTGCGCCCGCTCGGCGTCCGGATCCCGGAGGACTCCGTCGCCCACGCGGTCAGCAGCGGCCTCGCCACGCTGCCCGCCCTCGTCGCGCACCACCTGGACGGGGTCCCGTTCCTGCTCACCGAGCACGGCATCTATCTGCGCGAGCGCTACCTCGGCTACCGCGGCGCCGGACAGCGCTGGCCCGTCAAGGCGTTCATGCTCGGCTTCTACCGGGAGCTGAACTCCCTCGGCTACCGCGCCGCCGACCTCATCACCCCCTGCAACCAGTACAACCGCCGCTGGGAGGAGCGCGGCGGCGCCGACGGGGACCGGATCCGCACGGTCTACAACGGCGTCGACCCGCACGCCTTCCCGCACGCGGGACCCGAGCCCGCCGTGCCCACCCTCACCTGGTGCGGCCGGGTCGACCCCATCAAGGACCTGGAGACCCTCCTTCGCGCGTACGCCATGGTGCGCGCCGAACTGCCCGAGACCCGGCTGCGGCTCTTCGGTCCCGTGCCGCCCGGCGGGGAGGCGTACCGCACCCGCCTGGAGAAGCTCGCCGCCGAACTGGGCGTCACCGACGGGCTGACCTTCGAGGGGCGCATCACCGAGGTGTGGCGCGCCTACGCGGCCGGCCACGTCGTCATGCTGTCCTCCATCTCGGAGGGCTTCCCGTTCTCGATCATCGAAGCCATGTCCTGCGGCCGTACGACGGTCTCCACGGACGTGGGCGGGGTGCGGGAGGCGGTCGGCGACACCGGGATCGTCGTCCCGCCCCGCGAACCGGAGAAGATGGCCGCCGCCGCCCTCACCCTGCTGCGGGACGAGGAACGGCGCCTGGACCTCGGCGAGTTGTCCCGCCAGCGCGTCATCGACCGGTTCACGCTGCGCCGTTCCGTCGACGCGTTCAGGACGGTCTACCAGGAACTGGCGGGCCGGCCCGCGGTGTACGAGCCCGCCGTGGAGACCGTCGACGACTGGACCCTCGAACTGCGCGACCCCTGGTACCAGGCCGTCGCCACGGACGGGACCGGCTGGTGAGCGGCTCCCTGCGCACCCAGCCCGGGGCGCCCGAGGCCACCCGTCCCCTGGTGCCGGGCCAGCGCCGCCCGGCGAGCTGGGGACGGCCCGACCCGATCGGCGAACTCGCCGCGGACCTCGCGGAGTTCGTGACCGCCGCCGTCCATCCCGACGAGGTGGCCGCGCTCCTCGAATCCGACGGCCTCTCGGACGACCAGATCCGCGAACGGTACGGCGTCACCAACTCCTTCGCCCTCGCCGAGGAGTTGTTCGAACGGGTCGAGCGCGGTTATCCCGAGCCCGGGGAGCCGGCCCCCGACCCCTGGCGGACCGGTTTGATCGGCTGCCTCCTGCGCGGCATCGTCTTCGCCCTCCCCGGCCTCGGCTACGTCCTCGCCGGACCCCTCCTCGCGGGACCGAAGGGCGCCTTCGGACTCCCGGCCGGCACCGTTCCGATGCTCGCCGGGGCGCTGTGCGGCTGGACCTGGAACCAGGGGCTCGCCCACCGCGCGTACACCTGGATGGGGCTCGGCGACCGCTCGGCCGCCCGCCGCGCGCTGCTCGTCGGCACCCCGGCCGGTGTCCTGCTCGGCTCCCTGGTGGCCTTCGCGGCGGCGGGATCGGCCGGAGGGGGCGCCGTCGCCTTCGCCGCCGGGCAGTCCGGCTATCTGGGCGCGGCCACCGTTCTGCTGGTCATGGGCAGGGAACGCACGCTGCTCGCCGCCCTGGCCCCCATGACGGCGGGCGCCGCCGTCACCGTGTTCCACCCGGTCCCCGACCTGGCGCGCATGGCCCTGCTGCTGGGCTCCCTGGCGGCGGTCGCCCTGCTCGGACTCCTCGAAGTGGCCCCTGCGGTACGCGAGCTGGGCGAGGGGAGCTGGGGCGCGGGACTGGTCGCGCTGCTGCCGTACGGCCTTCTGCGGGGCGGCGCCGAGCCGTCCGGGCGGGCCGGTGAGCCGCGCGCGGCCTCTGCGGGCCGGCCGGCCGCGGGGAAGCCGGGAACCGCTCCGGGCCGCCTCGGCACCCTCGCCGCGCGGCTGCGTGCCCGCCGGTCCGCCGCGCGCCGGAACGCCGGAACCCTCGCGTACGCCCTCTTCGGGCTCGGCAGCGGTGTCCTCGTGCTGTACGCGGCGCTCGGAGACGTCCTGACGGGAGCCCGTACGGCGGTCGCCGCACCGGCCGCGGTCGCGCTGACCCTCAGCATGGGCCCCGCCGAGTGGCTGCTGTTCCGGTTCCGCAGCGGGAGCCTCGCCGGACTGCGCTCCAGCACCTCGGCGAGGAGCTTCCGGCGGGCCTCCGCCGGCACGCTCCTGAGATGCCTGACCGGCTACCTCGCCTCCCTGCTCGTGCTCGGCCTCGGCGTCTCCGCGCTGTGGCCGCACGCGCCCGCGGCCGCGGACGGGGTCAGGCTCGGCGGACTGCTCCTGCTGGGGGTGGTCATGTGGACCGGGCTGCTGCTCCAGTCCTTCGGCGCCGTCACCGGCACCGCCGCCGTCGTCTGCGCCGCCGCGCTCGCCCAGACCGCGGCACTGGTCACGCGCACGGGCGACGCGCACTGGGTCGGCCTGATCGTGTACGGCTCGGCGGCGGGCGCCCAGACCCTGCTCGTCTGCGCCCGGCTGGGAAAGGTGACGGCCCACCGGTGAAGTCCCTCCTCGTCCCGTACTACGAGCACCCCGCCGTCCGCCCGGCCGAGTGGGACGCGCTCGTCGCCGCCGCGCCCCGGCTGTACGGCGTGGTGCTCAACCCCGCCAGCGGCCCCGGCGACCGTCCGGACCCGGAGTTCGCGGCGGTCGCCGGACGGCTGCGGGCCGCGGACGTCCGGGTCCTCGGGTACGTCGACACGGCGTACGGGCGCAGGCCGCCCGGGGACGTCCGGCGCGAACTGGCCCGGCACCGCGACTGGTTCGGCACCGACGGTGTGTTCCTGGACCAGGTGGCCGCCACGGAGGCCGGGTTCGGCTACTACCGGCGGCTGGCGACGGCGGTGCGGGCATCGGGCGGCGGCACCCTCGTCCTCAACCACGGCACGGCACCGCACCCCTCGTACGCCCGTATCGCCGACGTCCTCGTCACCTTCGAGGGGACCTGGGCCACCTACCGCAGGAAGCCCCCGCCGCCGTGGACGGGCACCGGCGTGCGCCTGTGCCATCTCGTCCACGGAGCGCCGGCCGACGCCGACACGGCGGCGCGGGCCGGGGAACGGGGGGCCGGACTGTACTGCGCGGTCCCCGGCACGGGAGACCATCCCTGGGGCACCCTGCCCCACGGCCTGGCCCCCGCCCCGTGACCGCCGGCCCCCGCCCCGTGACCGTGGTGATCAGCCCAGCGAGAGCACCACGAGCGCGGTCGTCGCCGCCGTCTCCGCCAGGCCGCCGAACACATCGCCGGTGACACCGCCGAAGCGCCGGGCGCAGTGCCGCAGCAGCAGTTCGGCGGCCAGACACGACAGGCCCACCGCCACCGCGGCGCGCACGAGGTCGTACGTCCCCACGAGCGCGCCGGCGCCCGCCGCCACACCGGTCACGGCCGCCGCCACCAGCAGCGCGCCGCGCACCGGCACGGTGCCGGCGACCGCCGCGCCCAGCCCCCCGGGGCGGGCCGCGGGCACCCCGGTGCGGGCGGCGAGCGTGAGAGCGAGGCGGGCCGCGGCAGCCGAGACGACGGCCGCGAGGACACCCCGGCCCCACGAGACCTCGTACGCCTGGGCGAGTGCGGCCACCTGGGCGAGCAGGACGAACAGGAGGGTGATCACGCCGAACGGCCCGATGTCCGACTGCTTCATGATCCGCAGCGCTTCCTCGGCGGGCTTCGCGCTGCCCAGCCCGTCGGCGGTGTCGGCGAGACCGTCGAGGTGCAGGCCCCGGGTCAGCGCGGCCGGTACGGCGGCGGTGGCCACGGCCGCGAGCAGCGCGCCCGATCCCATGGCCAGCAGCGTCACGCCGGCCAGCGCCGCGCCCGCCCCGACCACCAGACCGGCCAGGGGGGCGCAGAGCATGCCGCCGCGCGCCGCGTCACGGTCCCAGCGGGTCACCTTCACCGGGAGCACGGTGAGGGTGCCGAAGGCGAAGCGGAGGCTGTCGGGCAGCGAGGCGCCGGAGGCGGTCTTGGACATCGGCGCAGGGTACCCGGACGCCCGGCGGGCGGATACGGCGGCAGTGGATAAAGTTCGCATATGGGTCATTGGTGGTATCGGAACATCGTCGAGCCCGGGAAGCTCCCCCTGTTTCTGGCGCTGGCCTCGTTCATCGTGACCTTCGCGGTCACGCGCGCCATCGTGCGGATGATCCGGGCCGGCAAGGGACCCTTCGGCAACGTCAAGGCCGGTGATCTGCACATCCACCACGTGGTTCCCGGTGTCGTGCTCACGGTGATCGGCGGCTTCGGCGCCGTCGCCGGCAGCCGGTACGGATTCTGGCCCTGCGTGAGCGCCGTGGTCTTCGGCGTCGGAACGGGCCTCGTGCTCGACGAGTTCGCGCTGATCCTGCATCTCGACGACGTCTACTGGACCGAGGACGGGCGCAAGAGCGTCGAGGTCGTGGTGCTCACGGCCGCTCTCGTCGGCCTGATGCTCAGCGGCTTCTCGCCGCTCGGCGTCAACGACCTCAGCGACCAGGAGGCGCAGAACCGCGCCAGCGCGATCGGGACCATCGCCCTGAACTTCTTCTTCGCGCTGCTCACCCTGAGCAAGGGAAAGGCCCGCACGGCGATCTTCGGTGTGATCGTTCCCTTCATCGCCCTCATCGGCGCCGTCAGGCTGGCCAAGCCCGCGTCGCCGTGGGCCAAGCGCTTCTACCGGAACCGGCCGCGCACCCGGGCCCGGGCACGGCTGCGCGCCTACCGGCACGACCGCCGCTGGGCGGGTCCCGCCCGCAGGGTTCAGGAGTGGATCGGCGGCAAACCCGACCCGGCCGCGGCCCGCTCCCTGCCCGAACAGCGGTGACGCGCGGCGGAGAGGCAGCACACCACCAGCACCGCGGCGATCGCCGCCAGGTGCTCCTTGCCCGCCAGGTTGTCCTTGACGATCACCTCGGCCGCCATGGCCCCGATCACGATCCCCGCCGTCGCGTACGCCCGGTAGCGCCAGCACAGGAACACGGCCAGGCCCACCACCGCCGCCGACGGGCCGGTGTCGACGACCAGCGCGTCCGCCCCGGGCAGCCCCGGCGGACGGTGCGGGCCGAGCGCGATGCCGGCACGGGCGTACAGCGTCCCGGCCAGCGTGGCGACGTACGCGACGACCAGGGTGCGCCACCAGCCCAGACAGATCTCGGCGATCCCGAAGACGACCAGGATCTGTGCCAGCGCGCCCCACACGGGCAGATCCAGCGCCGGCACGAACAGGGAGAGCGGGGTGCGGACCAGGGCGAGCCACAGCGGGTCCCCGGCCCGGACGGCACCCGTGTTCTGCACCAGCCGGTAGCCCCAGGACTGGTTCTGGACGACCTGGAGGACGGCCGTCAGGCACACCGCGCCGAGGGTCATCGGGGCCGCCCGCCACCCTCTCGCCCGCAGCGCCCGGCGCACGGTCGCGTACAGCAGACCCCACTCGGCGCGGGCCCAGTGGGCGGGTGCGCTCATCCGGCCGCCCCCACGGCTCTCCCCCCGCGGGTCCGCGCCGGTCTCATCTGTGCGACTCCAGGTGCTTGCGGTGCAACCACTTCGGCAGGCCCGGTGCCTCCAGGAACCCCTCGGCGCGCGCGGACGCGACCCCGATGCGCAGCAGGTCCGCGCTCTTCTCGAAGAGCAGGAACCGCGGCTCCCAGATCGGCCGGTACTTGGCGTTGGCCCGGTACAGCGACTCGATCTGCCACCAGCGGGAGAAGAAGCTGAGCAGCGAGCGCCACAGCCGCAGCACGGGGCCCGCGCCGAGACGCGCCCCCCGCTCGAAGACCGAACGGAACATGGCGAAGTTGAGGGAGACCTGGGTGATCCCGATCTCCCGGGCGCGCCGCAGGAGTTCGATCACCATGAACTCCATGAGCCCGTTCTCCGCGTCGCGGTCGCGCCGCATCAGGTCGAGGGAGAGCCCGCCGGGCCCCCAGGGAACGAAGGACAGCACCGCCCGCAAGCCACCCTCGGCGTCCGTGCATTCGAGCATCACGCAGCGCCCGTCCTCGGGGTCGCCGAGCCGGCCCAGCGCCATGCTGAAACCGCGCTCGGTCGCGCCGTCGCGCCAGTCGTCCGCGCGCTGGAGCAGATACGCCATCTCGGCGGCCGGGATGTCCTCGTGCCGCCGGATGCGCACCCGGTACCCGGCCCGCTTGACCCGGTTGTAAGCCTGCCGGACGGTCCGCATGGCCCGTCCTTCGAGGGTGAACTCGGCCGTCTCGACGAGGGCTTCGTCGCCCAGTTCCAGGGCGTCGAGTCCATGCCGGGAGTAGACGGTGCCGGCCTCCTCGCTCGCGCCCATCACCGCCGGGATCCAGCCGTGCTCCCGGGCCTCGGCGAGCCAGGGCTCGATGGCTCCGGGCCAGGCCTCCGGGTCGCCGATGGGGTCGCCGCTCGCCAGGGAGACCCCGCCCACCACCCGGTACGCCACCGCCGCCTTGCCGGTGGGCGACCAGACCACGCTCTTCTCCCGGCGCAGCGCGAAATAGCCCAGCGAGTCCCGGTCCCCGTTGCGGTCGAGGAGTTCCCGCAGCCGTTTCTCGTCGTCCTCGGTGAGCGGGTCGACGGCGCGCCGGGAGCGGAAGGCCGCGTAGAGCACGGCGAGGACCAGCAGGGTGCTGAGCACGTTGACGGTGACGTCGGCCCAGTTCGGTGTCGAGATCCCCGGGTAGTGGGAGTCGTCGGCGGCGACCGAGACGAGCCGCAGGGTGCCGTAGCGCCAGCGGTCCAGGAAGGTCGAACGGTGCGCGTCGTGCGCGTCGTTGGTGACGGTGACCAGCAGCGCGGCGAGCAGCGAGGTGACCAGGAGTCCCCCGAGCGCGACGGCCGCGGCCAGCTTCGGGTTCGACCGGTCGCCCTTGGCGTAGAACTCCCGGCGGCCGACGGCCAGGGAGCCCACGAAGGCCGCGGTCAGCGCGAGCGAGACCCAGTTCTGCGCGTACTGGCGGATCTCCGGGAACGCCATCGCGATGCCGAACAGCAGCAGGAACAGCCCGCTGAGCACCGAGTTGAGGATCCACGCGGCCCGCTTGCGCCGCCGCATCGTGATGGCCAGGAACATCGTGAACACACCGGAGGCGAAGCCGGCGGTCAGCAGATACGGCGTGAAGTAGTTCTCGGTGTTGTGCCGTCGGACGTCCTGTCCGAGCGACACCCAGGCGGCGCTCAGAAAGTTGATGAACGTGACCGCGCGCAGGTACCACACGGCGAACGCGGCGGACCGCCGGGAGGCAGCCGTGGACCGCCGGTCCCCGTCACTCCGGCGGCCCGAAGCCCGCTCCTGCTCAACGGCAACGGCAACGGCAATCCGGGCATCTCCCATAGAGCGGGATGATATGGGGCACAACGGCCACCGCGAGGGAGGTCCGGTCCGACCGCGGGCACGTGAAATTCAGCCCCGGCCGGGCAAGGCCCAGCTCCGGCCGCAGCAAACCCGTCCCCTCCGACCCACTTCTCGGGCACAGGAGGAATCCAGCCGCTCCGACCCGCCTTCCGGGCACGGGGAGAATCCAGCTCCTTCCGCCCGCTTTTCGGGTCCGGAGGGAATCCAGCCGCTCCGACCCGTCTTTCGGGTGCGGGGAGATTTCAGCCCCTCCGGCGTTTGAGGAGCGGGGTCTGGGGCGGAGCCCCAGGTACGGGAAGGGCAGGGGCGGAGGGGGCGAAAGAAGGGTGCGGTGATGACCGGCCGACCGGATCCGGAACCCGGCCGGGCCCGACTCCGGCCGGAACCTGGCCAGGGCTGCATGTCGGAGCCGGGCTCGGGCTCCGGCTCGGGACCTGGGCCGGAGCTACGCGTCGGAGCCGGCGCTCGCACCGGGCTCGGAGCCGGGGTCGGACGCGGGGTCGGGCTCGGAGCCAGACGCGGAGCCGGGGTCGGACGCGGAGTCGGACTCGGGCTTGGAGGGCTCCTCCGGGGTTTCCTCCGTCGCCGGAACAGAGGCTTCCGGAAGCTCCGCCGCGAGGCTCGCCGCAGCCTGGACCAGCGGCAGGGCGAGCAGCGCACCCGCCCCCTCGCCCACCGACACCCCGTGGTCGAGCAGCGGTTCGAGAGCCATCCGGTCCAGCGCCTTCGCCTGGGCCGGCTCCCCGCTGCGCTGCCCGGCGAGCCACCAGTCCGGCGCACGGAAGGCGACCCGCTGGCCGACCAGCGCGCACGCGGCCGACACCACACCGTCGAGGATCACCGGCATCTTCCGTGCCGCGCTCTGCAGCAGGAACCCGGTCATCGCCGCCAGGTCGGGCCCGCCCACCGTCGCCAGGAGCTGGAGCTGGTCCCCGAGCACGGGCCGCGCCCGCCGCAGCGCGTCGCGTACCGCGGCGCACTTGCGCATCCACGCGAGGTCGTCGATGGCCTGTCCGCCCCGCCCGGTCACGACGGACGCGTCGGTCCCGCACAGCGCCGCGATCAGGACGGCCGCAGCCGTGGTCCCGCCCACGCTGATGTCACCGAGCACCACCAGATCCGTACCGGAGTCCGCCTCCTCGTCCGCGATGGCGACCCCGGCCCGGAACGCGGCCTCCGCCTCCTCCAGGGTCATCGCGTCCTCGACGTCGATCCGCCCCGAACCGCGCCGGATCCGGTGCCGTACGACCTCGCCGGGCAGCCCCTCGGGGTCGGCCTCCAGCGACATGTCGATCACCCGCACCGGCACGCCGAGCCTGCGGGCCAGCACCGACGCGGGGCTCGCGCCCTCCAGGACCGCCCGCACCAGCCGGCCCGCCCCGCCCGCGGGGCGCGCCGACACGCCGAGGGCCGCGACCCCGTGGTCGCCCGCGAACAGCAGGGCGCGCGGGTGCTCGATCGGCCGTACCGGCACCGCGGACTGCGCCGCCGCCAGCCATTCACCCAGGTCGTCGAGGCGGCCCAGCGCGCCGGGCGGCACGTTCCGGCGCTCCCGGTGCGCCTCGGCGTCCCGGCGGACGCCTCCGTCGGGACGCTCGATCAGATCGGTGAAGTCGTCGAGATTAAGCGAGCTCATTCGCCGAACAGTACCGGCACTGATCGAACGTGTCCGCGCCACGTCGTTGCGCTCCGGATCCCCATCGCATACGTACCGTTTGTATCGGATTGTCGTACGGCTCGTCCCCGACAGGAGCGTCCATGCCCCCCACCCCCCAGCCGATCGCCGAACGCCGTGCCGCCTACGCGGCCGAACTCGCCCAGGGCACCGCCCGGTTCCACGAACCGCGCCGCGCCGACTGCCCGTGGTGCGGTTCGAAGCGCCTGCGCACCCGGCTGCGCACACCGGATCTGCGGCAGCGCAAGCCGGGAACGTTCGCCGTCGACGTGTGCGGGGACTGCGCCCACGCCTTCCAGAACCCCCGGCTCACCCCCGAGGGGCTGGCCTTCTACCGGCGGGACCCCCGCGAGGACACCCACGACGGCCTCGCCGAACGGCTGCTCCGTGCCCGCGGCGGCGCCGGACACCACCTCGCGGCAGCCCGCGCCCTGCTGCCCTTCGCGGAACCGGAGAGCTGGCTCGACATCGGCACCGGGCACGGACACTTCCCGGCGGCGGCCAAGGAGGTCCACCCGTACACGTCCTTCGACGGCCTCGACCCGACGCGGCGCGTCGAGAAGGCGCGGGCCGCGGGACGGGTGGAGGAGGCGCACGTCGGACGGCTCACCGACCCGCGGATCGCGGAGCGGCTGCGCGCCCGCTACGACGTCGTGAGCATGTTCCACCACCTGGAGCACACGCCCGAACCGCGCCAGGAACTGCGCGCCGCGCTCGCGGTGTTGAGACCCGGCGGACACCTCCTGGTCGAAGTACCCGACCCCGACTGCGCGTTCGGCGCGCTGCTCGGCAAGTGGTGGCCGGCGTACGGCCAGCCGCGCCATCTGCACCTCATGCCGCTGCCCAACCTGCTCGGCGAACTCGAGTCCCTGGGCTGCGTCGTCGTCGCCACGGACCGGCGCGAACCGCACATCCCCCACGACCTCTCGGCGGCTCTCGCCCTGGCGCTCGGACGTGCCCTCCCCGGCCCCGACGCCCCCTGGTGCCCGGCCCCGCCGACCCCCTTCCAGCGCACCGCGCGCCGGGCCCTGAGCCGGGCGTCCCTCCCGCTCCTCGCCTCCGCCGCCGCGCTGGACCGGCTGTCGGCCCCCCTGCTGCGCCGCACCCGCTTCTCGAACGCGTACCGCGTCGTCGCCCGCAAGGAGGCCTGAACCGCCGCCGCCCGCGGTCAGCCCCGCAGCGTCAGGGCCTGCCCCGCCACCACCAGCAGCACGTGCTCGCACTCCCCGGCGAAGGCCGCGTTCAGCCGCCCGAGTTCGTCGCGGTAGCGGCGACCGGAGGCCGTGGCCGGCACGATGCCCGAGCCGACCTCGTTCGAGACGGCCACGAGCGTGCGGCGGGTGCGGCGGACCGCGGCGACGAGTTCCTCCACGCGGGCGCGCAGGGCGCGTTCACCGCCCCCGGACCACTCGGCGTCGTCCCACGCGTCGACCGAGTCCATCGCGTCCGTCAGCCACAGCGAGAGACAGTCGACGAGCAGCGGCGGGCCGTCCTCGTCGAGGAGGGGGACCAGGTCGCACGTCTCGACGGTCTGCCAGGAGCCGGGCCGCCGCTCACGGTGGGCGCCGACCCGCTGCGCCCACTCGGCGTCCCCGCCGCGGGTGCCACCCGTGGCGACGTACAGGACGTCGGCGAAGGTCTCCATCCGCCGCTCCGCCTCCACCGACTTGCCCGAACGCGCCCCGCCGAGCACCAGCGTCCTGCGCGGCACATCGGGCACGTCCTCGTACACGCCCACGTCGAGCGTGGCCCCGTCGGGCACGGCCCGCGCGCCCGCCGCGGCGAGCCTCCTGCGCAGCTCGGCCCCCGGGGGCACGTCGTGGCCGAGGTGCACCGCGATCACGTCCGTCGTCGGGTCGACCGCGCCGGCCGCGCGCAGCTTCGCCAGGGCGTCAGGACGTCCCACCACGTCCAGGAGCACCATGTGATACGCCTCGCCGTTGTCGTCCAGGCCGGCCGGCGCCGCCCCCGGCGGCAGGTACAGCAGCCGCTGTCCGGCCGGGCCGGTCACCGCGTATCCCGTACCGGGCGCGTCCATCGCCACCGCCCGCACCCGGTGTCCCGTCATCAGCGCCAACTCCCGTCCGTCGGGCACCCGGCCGGGCTGCGGCAGCCCGGCCGGCACCTCCATCGCGGGCCCGTCGTGCGGGTGGGAGAGCAGTACCTGCCGTACACCGCCCAGCGAGTGCCCGGCGCGGGCCGCCGCGAACGCGGCGCCGGGGGTGAGGTCGAGCAGCAGCGTGCCGTCCACGAGCAGCGCGGTGGCCGCCCGCGCCTCCTCGCCGAGCGCGCTCGCGCAGGCAGCGCAGGGACAGTCGGGGCGGGGCAGGCCCGCTGGGGCACCGGTGCCGAGCAGAGTCAGTTCCACGCCGCCGATCTTTCCGTGTCCCCGCACGTCTTGCGCGTCCGGCTAGGCTTCGGACGGAAGACGGATCTTGTCCGGCTTCCGCTGTGCAGTGTGCTCACACCTTGGAGGCGTACATGGCGGCATGGACGTGGCGGTTCGAGAAGTCCGACGGGACAGAGGTCCAACCCGCGGTGCAGCCCGAGGAGTTCACCACCCAGGGTGACGCCGAGTCCTGGATCGGTGAGGTGTGGAAGGACCTTGTGGCGGGCGGCGCGGACCAGGTGTTCCTCTTCGAGGACAGCACGCAGATCTACGGCCCGATGAGCCTGCACGCCGAAACGGAGTAGGCCGGTAGGGGTTGCCGGGGACACACCCCGGCAACCCGCCTCCCACCACGGCACCCGTGCGAGCGACATCAGCGGCCCGGGGCCGGCCGGTGGCCGGGGTCGATCAGCGGCCCGGGGCCGGTCAGCCCCGCACGCCGCACAGATGAAGAAGGGCCGCCACCTGGCGGTAGGGGTCCGTCCGGCCGGCCCGCTCCTCGGCGGCCAGCATCGTCTCCGCGTCCGGCGGCACCGGCGCGCCGTCGGCCGCCGTGTCCGTGAAGACGCGCACCCCGTACCAGGCGTGCAGAGGAGCCCCGATCCCGGCGAGCGTGCCGGTCAGCGTGGCGAGCCGGTCGGCGCGGACGTCGAGACCGAGCCGGTTCGTGTACGCGGTCGTGTCGAACGAGGCCAGCGCCGTCGCCCAGTCCCCGCCGATCCCGGGCCGCATGGCCAGCGCGTCCGCGTTGCGCACCAGCAGCGAGAGCAGCCCGCCCGGGGCCAGCATCCGCGCCAGCCCGGCCAGCAGGGCGTCCGGCTCCTCGGCGTACATCAGGACTCCGTGGCACAGCACCACGTCGAAACTGCCCGGCAGGAAGTGCACACCCGTCTCGTGCCCGTCGCCCTCGACGAGGCGCACCCGGCTCCGGATGCCCTCGGGCTCGGCGGCCAGCGCCTCACGGGCCACCGACATCATCGTGGCGTCCCGTTCGAGCCCGGTCACCTGGTGGCCGGCCCGCGCGAGCCGCAGGGCCTGTGTGCCCTGGCCCGCCCCGACGTCGAGCACCCGCAGGCGCTGCCCCACCGGATAACGCCCGGTTATCTGCTCATCGAGCTGCCGGGCCACCAGTTCCTGCCGTACGACATCCCGCAGCCCGCCCAGCCTGCTCAGCCAGGCATCCGCCGCGCCCCCGGAGAACGACGTAGTGCTCAGGGCCGCTCTCCGCGCTTGACCTGCGGCTTCGGCAGCCGGAGTCGACGCATCTGGAGAGTGCGCATCAGCGCGTAGCGGACCGCGCCCTTGGTGTTCTCCTCCGGGAAGCGCGCGTTGAGCTGCTTCCTCAGGCGGATCGCGATGACGAACGAGTCGACCACGATCATCACGATGACGACCAGCCAGAGCAGCAGCGCCACGTTCTTGAGCACGGCGACCGGCACCACGCTCAGCATGAGGATGATCACGGCCAGCGGCAGGAAGAGCTCGGCGATGCAGAGCCGCGAGTCCACGTAGTCACGCGCGAACCTGCGCACCTTGCCCTTGTCGCGCACGGGCAGGTAGCGCTCGTCGCCACTGGCCAGGGCCTGGCGCTGCCGCTCCATCGCCGTACGCCGGTCGTCACGCTGGCGCTTGGCCGCCTCCTTGCGCGTCGTCGGCGTCTGGGCGACGCTGCGGCGCTGGGTCTGGGCCTCACTGCGCTTCGGCGTGGGGCGGCCCTTGGGGGCCTGAGGGTCACGGGTCACTTTGGAGTCGGTCACCGGCGCCTTGTCGGCGGGGGCCTTCTCTTCCTTCGCACGGCTACGGAACACAAAACCCAAGGGTACGGGGTCCGCGAGCATGGACGTCGATCGAGTGGGGAACGATCCGGCAACACCGTGCGTCTGTGGTGGACAGAGGGGACGTCGTTCCGGGGTGCACCCCCGGGTACCACCTACTCCTTACGCCGGAGCGGTGGCGGGCGCAGTCGTCCTTGGGGATGAGCGCATCCGTCCCCGAACAGTGCGGTAATGGATGCAGGGCCCGTACTGTGGGTCCTGTTGTAGTACCTGGAGCTGGAGTCCGTCAGAAGGGGGCGCGCGAAGCCCATGAGCGGTGTCATGAAGCGTATGGGGATGATCTTCCGCGCGAAGGCGAACAAGGCCCTTGACCGGGCCGAGGACCCGCGCGAAACCCTCGATTACTCCTATCAGAAGCAGCTGGAGCTGCTCCAGAAGGTCCGGCGCGGTGTCGCCGACGTGGCGACCAGCCGCAAGCGTCTCGAACTGCAGCTGAACCAGCTCCAGAACCAGTCCTCCAAGCTGGAGGACCAGGGCCGCAAGGCCCTCGCGCTCGGCCGCGAGGACCTCGCCCGTGAGGCGCTGTCGCGCCGTGCGGCGCTCCAGCAGCAGGTCACCGACCTGGAGACGCAGCACCAGACCCTCCAGGGCGAGGAGGAGAAGCTCACCCTCGCCGCGCAGCGTCTGCAGGCCAAGGTCGACGCCTTCCGTACGAAGAAGGAGACGATCAAGGCGACGTACACGGCGGCCCAGGCGCAGACCCGGATCGGTGAGGCCTTCTCCGGCATCTCCGAGGAGATGGGCGACGTGGGGCTTGCCATCCAGCGTGCCGAGGACAAGACCGCGCAGCTCCAGGCGCGGGCCGGCGCGATCGACGAGCTGCTCGCCTCCGGCGCCCTCGACGACCAGTCCGGGCTGGCGAAGGACGACATCCAGAGCGAGCTGGACCGGATCTCGGGTGGTTCGGACGTGGAACTGGAGCTCCAGCGCATGAAGGCCGAGCTGGCCGGCGGTTCCTCGTCGCAGAAGCAGGCGATCGAGGGCGGCACGGGCCAGTCCCAGCCGTCGTCGCAGCCGCAGGACACTCCGCGCTTCGACAAGCAGTGACCTGGCGGGCCCATGCCTGAGGAGGCGACATGATCGTACGGATCATGGGGGAGGGGCAGGTGAGGCTGGACGACGCCAGGCTCACCGCCCTGAACAAGCTGGACAACGAACTGCTCACCGAGATGGAGAGGGGTGACGAGTCCGGCTTCCGCCGCACTCTGGCGGCCCTCCTGGACGCGGTGCGCGGTGCGGGGACCCCGCTCCCCGACGACTCGCTGGAGCCGTCGGAGCTCATCCTCCCGTCTCCGGACGCCACGCTCGAAGAGGTCCGCGAGATGCTGAGCGACGACGGCCTGATCCCCGGCTGACCCGCTTTCCGCTCCGGCTTCCGGGCCCGAGGGCACAGCCCGCCGGCCCGGGACACGGGGACGCACAGGTGCGGGGGAGCACGCGGCACGGACCGCGTCACGCTCCCCGGACGCGGCACCGGTACGTCCGGCACCGCCCCTGGCCCCCGGACCCTGGCACGGCACCCGAGCGCGTTGCCGGGACGCACGTGCCGCCCCGCGCCGCGGCCGGGAGACGGACCGGGTGCGGCGCCGGGACGTCCGGCACCGCCCCTGGCCCCCGGCCCCTGGCACGGCACCCGAGCGCGTTGCCGGGACGCACGTGCCGCCCCGCGCCGCGGCCGGGAGACGGACCGGGCGCGGAGTGGTGGCGTACCGGCCGGTCCCCAGCCCGGCAGGGCCCCGTACCGTGGACCGGATGAGCACTCTGGAGCGTATGAGGGACTGGCTGCGGGACCACTGCCTCGCCCTGGACGCCGCCCTCGCCGCCGGCGTCCTCATCAGCATGGTGGCCGGCTCCTTCGTCGACGCGCACGGCGCCGACGGAACGACCTGGAGCGCCCGCACTCCCGACATCCTCAGCCTCGCCCTGATGGTCCTCGCCGCAGCGGCCCTGGTCTTCCGCCGCCGCGCCCCGATGAAGGTCCTCGCGGCGACCGTCGGTGTCTCTCTGGTGGAGCTGGTGACCGCCGACCCCCGCGCCCCGGTCACCATGTCCGCCGTCGTGGCCCTCTTCACCGTGGCCTCGGCCACCGACCGCCCCACGACCTGGCGCGTCGGCCTGCTCACCATGACCGTCCTCACGGCGGTCGCCATGCTCTCCGGACCGCTGCCCTGGTACGCCCAGGAGAACCTCGGCGTCTTCGCGTGGACCGGCATGGCCGCGGCGGCCGGTGACGCCGTCCGCAGCCGGCGCGCCTTCGTGCACGCGATCAAGGAACGCGCGCTGCGGGCCGAGCGCACCCGGGAGGAGGAGGCGCGCCGCCGTGTCGCCGAGGAGCGGCTGCGGATCGCCCGCGATCTGCACGACGTCGTCGCCCACCACATCGCCCTCGTCAACGTGCAGGCCGGAGTCGCCGCCCACGTCATGGACAAACGCCCCGACCAGGCCAAGGAGGCCCTCGCCCACGTACGGGAGGCCAGCCGGTCCGCGCTGAACGAACTGCGCGCCACCGTGGGCCTGCTGCGTCAGTCGGGCGACCCCGAGGCCCCGACCGAGCCCGCCCCCGGGCTGGCCCGGCTCGACGAGCTCGCGGACACCTTCCGCAACGCGGGGCTCCCCGTCGAGGTGGCCCGTTCCGACTCCGGCACGGTGCTGCCCGCGGCCGCCGACCTCGCCGCGTACCGGGTGATCCAGGAGGCCCTGACCAATGTGCGCAAGCACGCGGGCCGGGGAGCGAAGGCCGAGGTCAGCGTGGTCCGCGTCGGGCCGGTGGTGGAGGTGACCGTCCTCGACAACGGCCCGGGCCGGGACACGGTCCCCGGACAGGACACCGGCCCGGAACAGGAGTACGGCCGGGGAGACGAGCACGGCTCCGGACCGGACACCGGACCGCAGGAGGGCGGCGGTCACGGGCTGCTCGGCATGCGCGAACGCGTCACCGCGATCGGCGGGAGCTGCACGGCCGGTCCCCGCTACGGAGGCGGTTTCCGCGTCCATGCGATCCTTCCGGTCAAGAACCACGCGTCTGCCCTGGGGGACCCCGTATGACGATCCGTGTCGTGCTCGCCGACGACCAGGCATTGCTGCGCAGCGCCTTTCGCGTGCTGGTCGACTCGGAACCCGACATGGAGGTCGTGGGGGAGGCGTCCGACGGCGCCGAGGCCGTCGCGGTGACCCGGGACGAGCGGGCCGACGTGGTGCTGATGGACATCAGGATGCCGGGCACCGACGGACTCGCCGCCACCCGGATGATCACCGCCGACCCGGGCCTCGCGCACGTACGGGTCGTGATGCTGACGACGTTCGAGGTCGACGAGTACGTGGTGCAGTCGCTGCGCGCCGGCGCCTCGGGCTTCCTCGGCAAGGGCGCCGAGCCGGAGGAACTCCTCAACGCCATCCGGATCGCCGCGGGCGGGGAGGCGCTGCTGTCCCCGGCGGCCACCAAGGGCCTCATCGCCCGGTTCCTCGCGCGGGGCGACGACGAGGGGCCGGGGGCCGCCCGCTCCGAGCGGCTCTCCGCGCTCACCGGACGCGAGCGCGAGGTGCTCGTCCAGGTCGCCGCGGGCCACTCCAACGACGAGATCGCCGAGCGCCTCGAAGTGAGTCCGCTCACGGTGAAGACCCACGTCAACAGGGCCATGGCCAAACTCGGCGCACGCGACCGGGCCCAGCTGGTGGTCATCGCGTACGAGTCGGGGCTGGTACGCCCGAGGGTGGACTGAGCGTTACCTGCGCGTACTGCGCCTGGAGTAGGTTCCGGGTAAGGAAATGGACCCAGGGGCTACGGATCGTCGCCCGTTCATGGCCCAAGGTGTGACGTGGGGCGTTCCCCAGTTCACCGCCTTCCGCTCGAACCACAGAAGAGAGACCCACCACCCATGTCCTGGCTGTCCAGATTCAGCCTCGCGCAGCGGGCCCTCATCGGGCTGATGTCGATCATCGCGCTCGCTTTCGGGGCGATAGCGATCCCCCAGCTCAAGCAGCAGTTGCTGCCCACCATCGAACTGCCCATGGTGTCCGTGCTCGCGCCGTACCAGGGTGCGTCTCCGGATGTGGTCGAGAAGCAGGTCGTCGAGCCCATCGAGGACAACCTCGAAGCCGTCGACGGCATCACCGGTGTCACCTCCACCGCGAGCGAGGGCAACGCCGTGATCATGGCGTCCTTCGACTACGGCAACGACACCAAGCAGCTCGTCGCCGACGTCCAGCAGGCCGTCAACCGGGCTCGCGCCCAGCTCCCGGACGACGTCGACCCGCAGGTCATCGCCGGTTCGACGGACGACATGCCGACCGTCGTCCTCGCCGTCACCTCCGGCAAGGACCAGCAGGCCCTGGCCGACCAGCTCGACCGCACGGTCGTCCCCGCCCTCGACGGCATCGACGGCGTCGGCCGGGTCGCGGTCACCGGTGTGCGTGACCTCCAGGTCACCGTCACGCCCGACGACAAGAAGCTGGCGAAGGCCGGCCTCACCACGGCCGCCCTCGGCCAGGCCCTCCAGGCCGGCGGAGCGACCGTCCCAGCCGGCTCCTTCGACGAGGACGGCAGCAACCACACCGTGCGGGTCGGCGGCGGCTTCACCTCGCTGGGGCAGATCCAGGACCTGATGGTCACGGGTCAGCCCGGCAAGAAGCCGGTGCGCCTGGGCAGCGTCGCCACCGTGAAGCAGGAGCCGGCCAAGGCCGACTCCATCACGCGCACCGACGGCAGCCCGAGCCTCGCCGTGATGGTCACCATGGACCACGACGGCAGCGCCGTCGCCATCTCCGACGCGGTCAAGGACAAGCTCCCCGGCCTGCGCGCCGACCTGGGCGCCGGATCGGCGATCACCGTCGTCAGCGACCAGGGCCCGGCGGTCTCCAAGTCCATCCACGGGCTGACCACCGAGGGCGCCCTCGGCCTGCTGTTCGCGGTCCTGGTCATCCTGCTCTTCCTGGCGTCGGTCCGCTCGACGCTGGTCACCGCGGTGTCCATCCCGCTGTCCGTGGTGCTGGCCCTGGTCGTGCTGTGGACGCGTGACCTGTCGCTCAACATGCTGACGCTCGGCGCGCTCACCATCGCGATCGGCCGGGTCGTCGACGACTCGATCGTCGTCCTGGAGAACATCAAGCGGCACCTCGGATACGGCGAGGAGCGCCAGGAGGCGATCCTCACCGCGGTCCGCGAGGTGGCCGGAGCGGTCACCTCCTCGACGCTCACCACGGTCGCCGTCTTCCTGCCGATCGGGCTGACCGGCGGCATGGTCGGCGAACTGTTCGGCTCCTTCAGCCTCACGGTCACGGCGGCGCTCCTCGCGTCCCTGCTCGTCTCGCTGACGGTCGTCCCCGTGCTCTCGTACTGGTTCCTGCGCGCGCCCAAGGGCACCCCGGCGGACGCCGAGGAGGCCCGCCGCCAGGCCGAGGAGAAGGAGGAGCGCAGCCGTCTCCAGCGCTTCTACGTCCCGGTCCTGCGCTTCGCCACCCGCCGCAGGCTGACCAGCGTGCTGATCGCGGCCGCGATCCTCGTCGGCACCTTCGGTATGGCGCCCCTGCTGAAGACGAACTTCTTCGACCAGGGTGAGCAGGAAGTCCTCAGCGTCAAGCAGCAGTTGAAGCCGGGCACCAGCCTGGCCACGACCGACGCGCAGGCGAAGAAGGTCGAGAAGCTCCTCGACGGCGTCAAGGGCGTCAAGGACTACCAGGTCACCATCGGCTCCTCCGGCTTCATGGCGGCCTTCGGCGGCGGTACGGACACCAACCAGGCGTCGTACCAGGTCATGCTGGAGGACTCCGCGTCCTCGAAGGACGTCCAGGACCGCGTGGAGAGGGAGCTCGGCAAGCTCTCCGGCGCCGGCACCATCACGGTCGCGGCCGGCGACGGGTTCGGCAGCCAGGACCTCAAGGTCGTCGTGAAGGCCGCGGACGGGGATGTGCTGCGCAAGGCGGCCGGCCAGGTCCGCGACGAGGTCGCGAAGCTCGACGACGTCACCGACGTCACGAGCGACCTGTCCCAGAGCGTGCCGCGGATCTCGGTCAAGGCCAACTCCAAGGCGGCGGCGGCCGGTTTCAACGACGCCACGCTCGGCGCGGCGGTCGGCCAGGCGGTACGCGGAACCACCAGCGGCAAGGCGATCCTGGACGACACCGAGCGGGACGTCGTCATCAGGTCCGCCGAGCCGGTCACCACGATCCAGGAGCTGCGCGGGCTGCGGCTCGGCGCGGTGAAGCTCGGTGACATCGCGGACGTGAAGCTGGTCGACGGGCCGGTCTCGATGACCCGGATCGACGGACAGCGGGCCGCCACGATCACCGCCAGGCCGACCGGTGACAACACCGGCGCGGTCAGCAACGACCTCACGGCGAAGCTCGCGAAGCTGAAGCTGCCCGCCGGCGCCACGGCGTCGATCGGCGGTGTCTCCTCGGACCAGAGCGACGCGTTCAAGAACCTCGGCCTGGCGATGCTCGCGGCGATCGCGATCGTCTTCATGCTGCTGGTGGCGACGTTCCGCTCGCTGGTCCAGCCGCTGATCCTGCTCGTGTCGATCCCGTTCGCGGCGACCGGCGCGATCGGCCTGCTCATCGTCACGGGCACCCCGATGGGTGTCCCCGCGATGATCGGCATGCTGATGCTCATCGGCATCGTGGTGACGAACGCGATCGTGCTGATCGACCTCGTCAACCAGTACCGGGCGCAGGGCTACGGCGTGGTCGAGGCCGTGATCGAGGGCGGCCGGCACCGGCTCCGCCCGATCCTGATGACGGCGCTGGCGACGATCTTCGCGCTGCTGCCGATGGCGCTGGGCGTGACCGGTGAGGGCGGCTTCATCGCGCAGCCGCTCGCGGTGGTCGTGATCGGCGGACTCATCAGCTCGACGCTGCTGACGCTGCTGCTCGTGCCGACGCTCTACGCGATGATCGAACTGCGCAAGGAGCGCCGGGCGAAGAAGAAGGCGGCGAAGCGGGAGTCGCCGAAGAAGGAGTCGCCGAAGAAGGAGTCCGAGCCGGCCGCGTCCGGCGAGAGCTCCGTAGGCGACGAGGACAAGTCCCCGGAGCCGGCCGGAGTCTGACCGGGTTCCAGGAGGCGGCCCCCGCCCCGGCGTTCACGCGCCGGGGCGGGGGCCCGCCGTTTTCCGGCCGTCGTCGCAGGCGGTCCGACGGCAGGGGGCGCCCCTCGGGCATGAGGGGCGCCCCTTGTGTGCGACTGCGCCATGGGCGCCACGCGGCACGTCTACGGCAGTGCCAGCATCCGCTCCAGCGCCAGCTTCGCGAACGCCTCGGTTTCCTTGTCGACCTCGATGCGGTTGACGAGGTTGCCCTCGGCGAGGGACTCCAGGGTCCACACCAGGTGGGGCAGGTCGATGCGGTTCATCGTCGAGCAGAAGCAGACCGTCTTGTCGAGGAAGACGATCTCCTTGCCCTCGGGCGCGAACCGGTTCGCGAGACGCCGTACGAGGTTCAGCTCCGTGCCGATCGCCCACTTGGAGCCGGCCGGGGCGGCCTCCAGGGCCTTGATGATGTACTCGGTGGAGCCGACGTAGTCCGCCGCCGCGACGACCTCGTTCTTGCACTCGGGGTGCACGAGGACGTTGACGCCCGGGATGCGCTCGCGCACGTCGTTCACCGAGTCCACGCTGAAGCGGCCGTGCACCGAGCAGTGGCCGCGCCACAGGATCATCTTCGCGCCGCGCAGCTCCTCCGCGGTCAGCCCGCCGTTCGGCTTGTGCGGGTTGTAGAGCACGCAGTCGTCCAGCGACATGCCCATGTCGCGGACGGCGGTGTTGCGGCCGAGGTGCTGGTCGGGCAGGAACAGCACCTGCGACCCCTGCTCGAAGGCCCACTCCAGGGCGCGCTGGGCGTTCGACGACGTGCAGATCGTGCCGCCGTGCTTGCCGGTGAACGCCTTGATGTCCGCGGACGAGTTCATGTACGAGACGGGCACGACCTGCTCGGCTATGCCGGCCTCGGTCAGCACGTCCCAGCACTCGGCGACCTGCTCGGCGGTGGCCATGTCGGCCATCGAGCAGCCCGCGGCGAGGTCCGGCAGGACGACCTTCTGGGCGTCGCCCGTCAGGATGTCGGCGGACTCCGCCATGAAGTGCACACCGCAGAAGACGATGTACTCGGCCTCCGGGCGGGCCGCCGCGTCGCGGGCCAGCTTGAAGGAGTCGCCCGTGACGTCGGCGAACTGGATGACCTCGTCGCGCTGGTAGTGGTGGCCGAGCACGAAGACCTTGTCGCCGAGCTTCTCCTTGGCCGCCCGTGCCCGCTCGACCAGGTCCGGGTCGGACGGCGAGGGCAGGTCGCCGGGGCACTCCACGCCCCGCTCGCTCTTCGGGTCGGCCTGGCGGCCGAGCAGCAGCAGGGCGAGGGGCGTCGGCTGGACGTCGAGCTCCTGGGGCTGGGCGGTGGTCACGACACGCACCCTTTCTGTTCTGCGGGTCGCCGGGCTCGAAGGGGAGCGGTCCGGCGGTACGATGCCTTTTCGTCTATTTGACGCTATCTATCATAACCGCTTCACGTCACGTTGACGATGGCCATAGCGTCCATGTGACGTGAATCCCGGTCGCCTCTCCGGCAGGTGGCAGCCGGGTGTCCGTGGGGTTGTCCACAGGCATGTGTTCGTGCGCGGGAGCATGTGCGAGCATGAAGAGAGAAGGCACAAGACATGAGCTCGGCCCGGAATGAATCCGCGGCCCCGCCGGTTGCAACCGTCGGCAAGCAGTCTCCGTACAACCCGGGAGAGAAGCAGATGTCCGTATCGGACGAGACCACCACCGTGAGCGACGGCATCATCCTGTCCGACGCCGCCGCTGCCAAGGTCAAGGCCCTGCTCGACCAGGAAGGCCGCGAGGACCTGGCGCTGCGCGTCGCCGTTCAGCCCGGCGGCTGCTCCGGCCTGCGGTACCAGCTCTTCTTCGACGAGCGCTCGCTCGACGGCGATGTCCTCAAGGACTTCGACGGTGTGAAGGTCGTCACCGACCGCATGAGCGCCCCGTACCTGGGCGGCGCCTCGATCGACTTCGTGGACACCATCGAGAAGCAGGGCTTCACGATCGACAACCCGAACGCGACGGGCTCCTGCGCCTGCGGCGACTCCTTCAGCTAGTCGGCCGGCACAAAAGCCGGTACGGACGAAAGGCGGCGCCCCCTGTGACGGGGACGCCGCCTTCGCGTGTCCGGGACCGGTTCGGCCGCTAGCGGGGCCCGGCCGACGTCGCCGCGGAGGGCCCGGGGAGGCCGAAGCGCCCGTGGTGGACCGCCTTGCCGTCGCTCCCCACGACCTCCCGGCCGCCGAGCGGCTCGTCCAGGCGCACCGTCTTCTCGTAGATCTTGGCGATCAGGATGCAGACCTTGTTCTTCCAGGGCTTCTCCGTCACGGTGACGGTGACCTTGCCGGAACTCTCGCTCGCCGACACCGTGTAGTCGGCGCACACCCCGCCGGTGAAGCTGACCGTCAGGTCCCTGCCGTCGGCCGTGTAGCCCTGGACACCGACGTCACGGGTGGCCGCCGGTGAGGACGGCTGCCCCGGAGGCTGCGTCGGATCCGCGCTCGGCGGCGCCGGCGACTCCGGTGAGGCCAGGAACGCCGGCTCGACCGCCGGATGCGTCACGGTGTACGTGTCCTGCGCGCCCGGCGACCGCACCTCGAACAGCCAGGACGGCACCAGTGCCTGCCGCCCGTTCGCGCGCTGCGCCGCCAGTCCGAAGGTGGCCTTCTCGACGGTCACCGCCTCCGGCTTCGGCGCGGGGGAGGGGTGCTCGCACGGCGTCTCGTCCCGGTCCTTCAGCGGTACGGGGCTGGCGCAGCCGCCGATGCCCATGCGCCCCTCGCCCGTCGCCGACGCCGACCCGTTCATCAGGTCCAGCGTCTTCTTCGCGCCGATGACCGGGTACGCGTCTCCCTCCACCGGTGTCTTCAACTGGCCGCTGCCGCCGACGACATGACCGTCCGGGCCGATCCGCAGGCCGGTCGTCCACCCGTACGTGGGCAGTCCGCCCACGACCGGATCGGCGTTCACGACCCGCACCCGGTTCATGAGCTGGCTCGCGTCGAGCTTCGCGTCGTCCTGGCCCACCGCCTTCAGCACGGGCGCGGCAGCCCTCTCGGCCGCCGCCTCGCTCACCGGACCCGGCGCGGAAGCGGAATCGGAATCGGACTTGGAGCCGGAGCCCACGGCCGCGCACACCGTGACCTTGGTGCAGTTGTCGCCTCCCGGCAGGGAGGAACTGAAGGTCCAGGTCCCCGGTGCGTCCGCGGTCACCCGCAGATTGGGTTCGGTGCCGTCCGCGGCCGTGCCGACCGTCCAGGCGTCCCCGGCGAGCCGGGGTGTGCCCGCCAGGCCCAGGGCCTTCGCGAGCCGGGCCACCTCGGCCCGGGTCACCGTGCCCTCGGCCCACCGCACGTGCGCCGAGCCGGGTCCCGCGGGGAGTGTGCCGCTCGCGCGGTAGGTCGTGCCGTAGGGGTTGGGCTCGCCGGGCGCGATGCCGGCGGTACCGCCCGTGGACCCGTTGCCGGTGGTCGCCGCGGCGTAGCCGTCGAGGGCCAGGCGCGGGGGAGCGGGGTCGGCCGCGGGGGTGCCGGAACGGCCGCCGCCGGACGCCGTCGCCGCGACGTACGCGCCGCCGCCTCCGACGAGCAGCACGGCGGCGACGACCGAGGCGACGGCCATCGGGGTGTGCCGCCCACGCGCCCTGCCGATCCCGTCGTCCGCGAAGGGACCCGCGACGGACACGTCGGGGTGCTCGGTGCGGGAGTCCTCGTCATGATTGCCGGCGCCGTCATGGTCGGCGTCGCTTCGCGAGGTGCCCACGTCGGCACGCACGTCGGCGCCCGTGTCGGCACCGGTGTCGGAACCCGCGGGGGCTTCGGCGGAAACCTCGCCGGAGCCTTCGCCGGAACCCGCGACGGTGCCGGACGTGCCGGGGGCGGTCGAGTCGACGGCACCTTCCACCGCCCCGCCGGCCGCGTCCTCGGCGGAACCCTCGGCCGCGTCCTCGGCGGAACCTTCAGCTGCGTCCTCGGCCGCGTTCTCGGGGGAACCCTCGGCCGCGTTCTCGGCGGAACCTTCAGCTGCGTCCTCGGCCGCGTTCTCGGGGGAACCTTCGGCTTGGCTCTCGGCGGAACCCTCGGCCCGGTCCTCGGTGGGCCCCTCGGCGGCATCCTCGGCCCGCCGCTCGGCGGGATCCGCGGCGGCCTCCTCGGCGGCATCCGTGACGGCGCCCTCCGGAGGACCCGCGACGGCGTCCTCTGCCGCGCCCTCGACGGGACCCTCGGCGTGACCCCTGACGGGATCGGTCGCGTCGTTGTCGGGTCGCTCGGTGCTCACCGCATCGCTCCTTCGGCTCCACTGCTGTCCCACGACCCGGCCCTGTCGATGACGGGCACTCCAGGGTCGTACGGCGCATCCCTTTTACGGGGGACGGCGATGGGACGCAGCGGGGGAGCGCACGGTTCCCTGCGAGCGCACCCCTTCTTCACCCGGTCGGCGCCGCCGGACTCTCACCCGTCCGGCGGCGCCGACCGGACGCCGCCGGTCAGTCGCCGTAGTCGGACATCGCGTCCAGCAGCCGTGCCGAGGCGGGCGGAACGGTCACCCCGTGGATGAGGGAGGGGGAGACATGGAGCGGCGGGACAGGCGCGGGGGCCGACCAGTGACCGGCCATCCGGGCGCAGTCGCCACGCAGCGACGCCAGATCGCCTTCCAGGTCGCCGACCGGGCCGAGCGGGGTGGTGCCATGGACCTTGAGGTTCGTCATACCGGAACCGTATGCACCGTTGCCGTCACGAAGAAAGATCTACTATCGGGTAGTTTTGGCCCTTCAGGGGCCGTGTGCGGACCCGGTAGCGTTAAGTGTCAATCCCCTCCCCTCGCAGGAGCGTGTCCTAGCCGTGCGTATCGCAGTCACCGGCTCCATCGCCACCGACCACCTCATGACCTTTCCCGGCCGTTTCGCCGACCAGCTGGTCGCCGACCAGCTGCACACGGTCTCCCTCTCCTTCCTGGTCGACAACCTCGATGTCCGCCGCGGCGGCGTCGGCGCGAACATCGCGTTCGGCATGGGCCAGCTCGGTACCCGTCCGATCCTGGTCGGAGCGGCCGGCTCCGACTTCGACGAGTACCGCGCCTGGCTGGACCGGCACGGCGTCGACACCGCCTCCGTGCGTATCTCCGAGGTGCTGCACACCGCGCGCTTCGTGTGCACCACGGACGCCGATCACAACCAGATCGGCTCCTTCTACACGGGCGCGATGAGTGAGGCCCGCCTCATCGAACTCAAGGCCGTCGCGGACCGCGTCGGCGGTCTCGACCTCGTCCTGATCGGAGCGGACGACCCCGAGGGGATGCTCCGCCACACCGAGGAGTGCCGCTCGCGCGCGATCCCCTTCGCCGCCGACTTCTCGCAGCAGATCGCGCGCATGAACGGCGACGAGATCCGGGTCCTGCTGGACGGGGCGACGTTCCTCTTCTCGAACGAGTACGAGAAGGGGCTCATCGAGTCCAAGACGGGCTGGAGCGACGAGGAGATCCTCTCCAAGGTCGGCCACCGGGTGACCACCCTCGGCTCGCGCGGTGTCCGCATCGAGCGCGTCGGCCACGACCCGATCGAGGTCGGCTGCCCCGAGGAGGAGCTCAAGGCGGACCCGACGGGCGTCGGTGACGCGTTCCGCGCCGGCTTCCTCTCCGGTCTCGCCTGGGGAGTCGGCCTGGAGCGCGCCGCCCAGGTCGGCTGCATGCTCGCCACCCTCGTCATCGAGACGGTCGGCACCCAGGAGTACCAGCTGAGCCGGGCCCACTTCATGGACCGTTTCACCAAGGCGTACGGCGACGACGCCGCCCTCGAGGTCCAGGCGCACCTGTCCTAGACCCGTTCACCGGGCCGAGAGCCGGGCCCGCCTCCGTCCGACGGAGGCGGGCCCGGCCCGCGTTCCGACGGAGGCGGGCCCGGCCCGCGTTCCGACGGAGGCCGGTACGGCCCCCGTTCCGACGGAGGCCGGGCGGCCCGGGGCGCGGGGCGCTTCTACGACAGCCGGCGGACGACGTAGGCCGAGCCGTGATCCGCCGGCTCCTCCCCCACGTACTCCTGGCCCCGCATCTCGCACCACGCGGGGATGTCGAGGCGGGCCGCCTCGTCGTCGGACAGGACCCGGACCGTGCCGCCGACCGGCACGTCCCCGATGACCTTGGCCAGCTCGATGACGGGGATCGGGCAGCGCCTGCCCAGCGCGTCGACCACCAGCGCGTCGACGGACGCGGGGACCTTCGACACCGCCGCCGGCGCCCCCAGCTTCTCGCGGACCCCCGAGACCACGCCCGGGAGCACCGACAGGAAGCGGTCGACGTCCTCCTCGCCGGTGCCGGGCGGCAGCGACACCCGCACATTGCCCTCGCTCAGGACACCCATGGCCTTCAGGACATGGCTGGGGGTCAGGGTGCTGCTCGTGCAGGACGAGCCCGAGGAGACCGAGAAGCCCGCGCGGTCCAGTTCGTGCAGCAGGGTCTCTCCGTCGACATAGAGACAGGAGAAGGTGACGATCCCCGGGAGCCGGCGGACCGCGTCGCCGACCACCTCGATGTCCGGCACCAGCGCGGGCACCCGCGCCCGGATCCGCTCCGTCAGTTCCCGCAGCCGTACCGCCTCCGCCGCCGCCTCCGCGTGGACGGCACGCAGCGAGGCCGCCGCGGCGACGATCGCCGGGATGTTCTCGAAGCCGGCCGCCCGCCCCGACTCCCGCTCGTCCGCGGGCCCTTGGGGCGCGAACCGCGTGCCCTTGCGTACGACGAGGAGTCCGACACCCGAGGGGCCGCCCCATTTATGGGCACTCGCGGCCAACAGGGACCAGTCGCCCTCCACCCGCCCCCAGCCCAGCGACTGTGCCGCGTCCACCAGCAGGGGCACCCCCGCCTCCCGGCACATCTGTGCCACCTCCGCCACCGGTTGCTCCGTGCCCACCTCGTGGTTGGCGGACTGGAGGCAGGCCAGCGCGGTGCCCGGAACCAGGGCCTCGGCATAGGAAGAAGGGGACACCCGTCCGGTGCGCTCGACCTGAACGCGGGTCACCGCACCGCCCGACGCCTCGTGGGCGTCCGCCGAATGGAGGACCGACGAGTGTTCGACGGCTGACACGATCAGGTGGTCTCCGACGCGCCGCCGGCCCGCCAGGGCACCCTCGATCCCCGAGTGCACCGCGCGGGTGCCGGAGGTGGTGAAGGCCAGTTCGTCGGGACGGCAGCCCACCGCCTCGGCCGCCGCCTCGCGCGCCGCGTCGAGGAGCAGCCGGGCCCTCCTGCCCTCACGGTAGAGGCGGGCGGGATCGGCCCACCCCTCGTCGAACGAGGCCTGAAGGGCCTGCCGGGCGACGGGGTGCAGCGGGGCCGCGGACGCGGCGTCGAAGTAGGACACGCCCCCACGCTAGCTCCGCGACAGGCAACGATTGGCCGTCGCCCACCCTTCCAAGGGGGCGTCAGAAGTCATCCGGACCGGGGCATTCCAGGTGTCCTGACATGGCCTTGCAGGCGAAACAGCACTCCTTCGGGGAGTAGGGCGGCGCGTTGGGCACCCTCCCCGCGCGACCCCAAATAGCGTCCAGTAGGGTTTGGTCCGCATAAACATCCAAACCCCTGCCCGACGCAGGGCGGCGACCGACCAGCGAGAAGGCCGCAGCCAACAGCGCGGGCGAGACTCTCGGGAAGGCGCTACGTGAGTCCCAACGGCTCCGACCGCTCGCCGCGGCGCCCGATGCGGCGGAAGCTGCTGCAGGCAATGACTGCGGGCCTGGTCCTGGCGACAGCCACTGGTTGCTCGTACAACTGGGAAGACTTCCCCCGCCTTGGTATGCCCACCCCGGTCACGGAGCAGGCTCCGCGGATCCTCTCCCTCTGGCAGGGCTCGTGGGCGGCCGCGCTCGCCACGGGCGTGCTGGTCTGGGGCCTGATCCTGTGGAGCGTCATCTTCCACCGGCGCAGCCGGACCAAGGTCGAAGTTCCTCCGCAGACCCGGTACAACATGCCCATCGAGGCGCTGTACACGGTGGTCCCGCTCATCATCGTCTCCGTGCTGTTCTACTTCACGGCACGCGACGAGACGAAGCTCCTCAGCCTCAAGCCGAAGCCCGACGTCACGGTCAACGTGGTCGGCTTCCAGTGGAGCTGGGGCTTCAACTACATCGAGGACGTCCCCGGTTCCTCCGGGAACGCCAAGACCGACCCGAACCTGGCCGCCATTCCGGACCGGTTCAAGAAGGACTTCCCGGCGAACGCCGGCGGTGTCTACGACGTCGGCACCCCCGCCACGCGGAACCCGCAGACGGGCAACCCCGGTCCGACCCTCTGGCTCCCCAAGGGCAAGACGGTCCGCTTCGTCCTCACTTCGCGCGACGTCATCCACTCCTTCTGGGTGGTGCCGTTCCTCATGAAGCAGGACGTCATCCCGGGGCACACCAACGCCTTCCAGGTGACCCCCAACCGTGAGGGCACCTTCCTGGGCAAGTGCGCCGAGCTGTGCGGCGTCGACCACTCCCGGATGCTCTTCAACGTGAAGGTCGTCTCCCCCGAGCGCTACGAGGCCCACCTCAAGGAGCTCGCGACCAAGGGACAGACCGGTTACGTCCCGGCCGGCATTGAGCAGACGGGCCACGAGAAGAACCGGGAGACGAACAACCTGTGAGCATCCTCAACGAACCCCAGGGTGCCGCCGAAGACTCGTACGAGAACGAGCTGCCGGTGCGGCGCAAGCAGCCCGGCAGTGTTGTGATCAAGTGGCTCACCACCACTGACCACAAGACGATCGGCACGCTCTATCTGGTCACGTCGTTCGCGTTCTTCCTGGTCGGCGGCGTCATGGCGCTGCTCATGCGCGCCGAGCTGGCGCGTCCCGGACTGCAGATCATGTCGAACGAGCAGTTCAACCAGGCGTTCACGATGCACGGCACGATCATGCTGCTGATGTTCGCGACGCCGCTGTTCGCCGGTTTCACGAACTGGATCATGCCGCTGCAGATCGGCGCGCCCGACGTGGCGTTCCCGCGGCTGAACATGTTCGCCTACTGGCTGTACCTCTTCGGCTCGACGATCGCGGTCGGCGGCTTCCTCACCCCGCAGGGCGCGGCCGACTTCGGCTGGTTCGCCTACAGCCCGCTGTCGGACGCGGTCCGCTCGCCGGGCATCGGCGCCGACATGTGGATCATGGGTCTGGCCTTCTCCGGCTTCGGCACCATCCTCGGCGCGGTCAACTTCATCACCACGATCATCTGCATGCGCGCTCCCGGCATGACGATGTTCCGTATGCCGATCTTCGTGTGGAACGTGCTGCTCACCGCGGTTCTGGTGCTGCTGGCCTTCCCCGTCCTCGCGGCGGCGCTGTTCGCCCTGGAGGCGGACCGAAAATTCGGGGCGCATGTCTTCGACGCGGCAAACGGCGGAGCCTTGCTCTGGCAACACCTCTTCTGGTTCTTCGGCCATCCAGAGGTGTACATCATCGCCCTGCCGTTCTTCGGCATCATCTCCGAAGTCATCCCGGTGTTCTCGCGCAAACCGATGTTCGGTTACATGGGCCTGATCGGCGCGACCATCGCGATCGCCGGTCTCTCCGTGACGGTGTGGGCGCACCACATGTACGTCACCGGTGGCGTTCTGCTCCCGTTCTTCTCCTTCATGACGTTCCTCATCGCCGTACCGACCGGCGTGAAGTTCTTCAACTGGATCGGAACGATGTGGAAGGGCTCGCTGTCCTTCGAGACACCGATGCTCTGGGCCGTCGGCTTCCTCATCACCTTCACCTTCGGTGGTCTGACCGGCGTCATCCTGGCCTCGCCGCCGATGGACTTCCACGTGTCCGACTCCTACTTCGTGGTGGCGCACTTCCACTACGTGGTGTTCGGCACCGTGGTGTTCGCGATGTTCTCCGGCTTCCACTTCTGGTGGCCGAAGATGACCGGCAAGATGCTCGACGAGCGTCTCGGCAAGGTCACCTTCTGGACGCTGTTCGTGGGCTTCCACGGCACGTTCCTGGTGCAGCACTGGCTGGGTGCCGAGGGCATGCCGCGTCGTTACGCGGACTACCTCGCGCAGGACGGCTTCACCGCGCTGAACACGATCTCGACGATCAGCTCGTTCCTGCTCGGCCTGTCGATCCTGCCCTTCCTCTACAACGTGTGGAAGACGGCCAAGTACGGCAAGAAGGTCGAGGTCGACGACCCGTGGGGCTACGGCCGTTCGCTCGAGTGGGCGACCTCCTGCCCGCCGCCGCGGCACAACTTCCTCACCCTGCCGCGGATCCGCAGTGAATCCCCGGCCTTCGACCTGCACCACCCGGAGATCGCCGCTCTCGACCAGCTCGAGAACGCCGGTCACGGTTCGTCGGCCCTTCCTGGCGGAAAGGAGGCCGGCAAGTGAAGGTCCAAGGCAAGATGTTCATCTGGCTGGCGCTGTTCATCCTCATCATGGGGGTTGTCTACGGCGTCTGGTCCAAGGAGCCGGCCGGCACCACGGCCCTCTTCATGGGCTTCGGCCTGAGCATGATGATCGGCTACTACCTGGCCTTCACGGCCCGGCGGGTCGACGCCATGGCACAGGACGACAAGGAGGCCGACGTCGCGGACGAGGCCGGCGAAGTGGGCTTCTTCAGCCCGCACAGCTGGCAGCCGCTCTCGCTCGGCGTCGGCGGCGCGCTCGCCTTCATGGGCGTCGTCTTCGGCTGGTGGCTGCTGTACTTCTCGGCGCCGCTGATCATGCTCGGCCTGTGGGGCTGGGTCTTCGAGTACTACCACGGTGAGAACCGCACCCAGTAGCACCCGCGATACGCACGGGAGCCCGGACACTCCGTCAGGAGTGTCCGGGCTCCCTCGTTTGCCGTGACTTCCGTCCCTCGCTCGGCTCACCCGGCGCGCCGTGCTTGACGGACGTTCATAGCGTGGACTCATGAACCACTCACCGCGAATCCGCACGGTCGTCAGCTGCACCGCGCTGGTGGTCGCCCTCGGCGCCGGCGCCGCCGCCTGCGGCTCCGACGACCACCCGCTCTCGGCGAAGCCGTACGACGCGGCGGGACAGATCTCGTTCAAGGGCCTCTCCGAGGACAGCAAGAAGCAGACCAAGGTCGACCCCGACAAGCCCCTGGAAATCACCTCCGAGAGTGACGAGGGGCGCATCACCGACGTGACCGCCACGGACGCGTCAGGACGCCATGTCGCGGGCGAACTGGCCGCCGACGGCAGCCGCTGGCACAGCACCTCGCCACTCGCCGCAGGCGCCCACTACACGGTGAGCGTGAGCACCGAGGACGAGGACGGCGCCCCCGGCCGCAAGGTCATCGGCTTCGACACCAGCACGCCGAAGACGAAGAAGCTGCTGAACGTCGCATTCGGTCCCAAGGCGGGCAAGTACGGCGTCGGTCAGCCGATAACCGCCGAACTCAGCGCCCCCGTCAAGGACAAGGCGGCCCGCACGATCGTCGAACGCGCCCTCAGGGTCGACTCCACCCCCGCGGTGGACGGCGCCTGGCACTGGGTGGACGACAAGACGCTGCACTACCGGCCCAAGGAGTACTGGCCCGCCCACGCCACCCTGACGGCCCACAGCAACCTCGCCGGCGTCAGGATCGGCGAACGCCTCTGGGGCGGCGACGCCAAGACTGTGAAGATCACCACGGGCGACCGCCTGATCGCCCTGACCGACGCCGCCACCCACTCCATGACGGTCTACCGCAACGGCCAGGACATCAAGCGGATCCCCGTCACCACGGGCAAGCCCGGCTTCGACACGCGCAACGGCGTCAAGGTCGTACTCGGCAAGGAGTCCCTCGTACGGATGCGCGGTACCAGCATCGGCATCGCCGAGGGCAGTTCGGACTCCTACGACCTGGAGGTGCGCTATGCGACCCGGGTGACCTGGAGCGGCGAGTACGTCCACGCCGCGCCCTGGTCGACCGGCTCCCAGGGGTACGCCAACGTCAGCCACGGCTGCACCGGCATGAGCACCGAGAACGCCGAATGGTTCTTCAACACGTTCAACGAGGGCGACATAGTCAAGGTCGTCAACTCCGACGGCAAGACCATGGACGCGTTCGGCAACGGGTTCGGCGACTGGAACCTCGACTGGAAGAACTGGCGCGACGGCAGCGCGCTGATGGCCGGGTCCCCGGACGCCCCGAACCCGGCCCAGCGCGCCAGACTGCGCCCCGAAAGCGTGTGAGGCCGCGCCCCCACGGTGGGGGCGCGGGTTCCTCAGGCGCTCAGAAGGTTCCTGCGACGCAGCAGGGAGGCCAGTGAGGCGGCGAACTCCACCGGGTCGACCGGTAGGGTCACCGCGGCGTCGGCACGGCTCCAGGTGGCCAGCCAGGCGTCCTGCGGGCGCCCGATGAGCACCAGCGCGGGCGGGCAGTTGAAGATCTCGTCCTTGATCTGCCGGCACACCCCCATGCCGCCCATCGGCACCGCCTCGCCGTCCAGCACACAGACGTCGATGCCGCCCTTGTCGAGCTCCTTGATGACGGCGGCCGGCGTCGCGCACTCGATGAACTCGACGAGGGGAACGTCCGGGGCGGGCCTGCGCCCGGTGGCGAGCCGCACCTGCGCGCGGGTGTTGGAGTCGTCGCTGTAGACCAGCACCGTGGCGGTCGGCTGCATTCTTCCTCCGAGACGTCAGCGTCGTACGGACATCGTGCGATCGGGCTGATCGTCCCCGGCCCGATGCGCGGATGCTACTCCCTTGAACACCTCGTCAGCACCGGTTCGGACACGGCTTCGATGGTCCATCCGGGCTGGACACACCCGGTCAACACCCCGAACGGCACCCCCCGGCGTGAGGGCGGGATAAGCGACCGACATAATGTCGGTCGTGGCGACAGCAACGACAGTAGAAACCGGGCACGCGCACCCGTCGGTCAATCGGCCGAACCTCACCAGCGTCGGAACCATCATCTGGCTGAGTTCCGAGCTGATGTTCTTCGCGGCCCTCTTCGCGATGTACTTCACCCTGCGATCGGTGACCGGGCCGGATCACTGGAAGGAAATGGCGTCCAGCCTGAACCTTCCGTTCTCGGCGACGAACACCACGATCCTGGTGCTCTCCTCCCTGACCTGCCAGCTCGGCGTCTTCGCCGCCGAGCGCGGGGACGTGAAGAAGCTCCGGATGTGGTTCATCGTCACCTTCATCATGGGTGCGATCTTCATCGGCGGTCAGGTCTTCGAGTACACCGAACTGGTCACGAAGGACGGGCTCTCGCTCTCCTCCGACCCGTACGGCTCGGTGTTCTACCTGACCACCGGCTTCCACGGACTGCATGTGACGGGCGGACTCATCGCCTTCCTGCTGGTCCTCGGTCGCACCTACGCGGCTCGGAGGTTCACTCACGAGCAGGCGACCGCCGCCATCGTCGTGTCCTACTACTGGCACTTCGTCGATGTCGTCTGGATCGGCCTTTTCGCCACGATCTACCTGATCAAGTAATCGGGCCCACCGCCCGAAACATCCAGAAGCACCGACGCAGAAGATCCTGACACCGGGGTAATCCGTGAAAAAGCTCTCCGCACGACGACGCCATCCGCTGGCGGCGGTCGTCGTCCTACTCCTCGCGCTGGCGGCCACCGGGGGGCTGTACGCCGCGTTCGCACCCGCGAGCAAGGCGCAGGCCGACGAAACCGCCCAGTCCCTCGGGATCACCGAGGGCCAGAAGCTGTACTCCGTGGGCTGCGCAAGCTGCCACGGAACCGGCGGTCAGGGCAGCTCCGACGGTCCCAGCCTGGTGGGTGTGGGCGCCGCGGCGGTCGACTTCCAGGTCGGCACCGGCCGTATGCCGGCCCAGCAGCCGGGCTCTCAGATCCCGCGCAAGAAGGTCATCTACACGCAGGCCGAGATCGACCAGATGGCGGCCTACGTCGCCTCGCTCGGCGCCGGCCCCGTGATCCCGACCAAGAACCAGGTCAGCCCCGAGGGCGCGGACATCGCCAACGGCGGTGAACTCTTCCGTACCAACTGCGCCCAGTGCCACAACTTCACCGGCAAGGGCGGCGCGCTGACGCACGGCAAGTACGCGCCGAGCCTGGAGGGTGTCGACCCGAAGCACATCTACGAGGCCATGCAGACGGGCCCGCAGAACATGCCGTCCTTCCCCGACACCACGCTGACGGAGAAGAACAAGCAGGACATCATCGCGTACCTCGACGCGGTCAACGGTGACGACACCGAGAGCCCGGGCGGTCTTGAACTGGGCGGCCTCGGGCCGGTCAGCGAGGGCCTGTTCGGCTGGGTCTTCGGTCTCGGAACCCTGGTCGCCGTCGCCGTCTGGGTCGCCGCTCGGACCGCAAAGGCCAAGAAGTCATGAGTAGCCAAGACATTCCAGAAGAGAACGTGCCCGCTGAGCGGGCCTCCGACGACCACGCCGGTCACGGTCACGGTCCGGTAGCCGTCGCGGACGAGCAGAACCCGTTCGCGGACCCGGGGCTGCCGCCCCACGAGCACCGCATCCAGGACATCGACGAGCGGGCCGCCAGGCGGTCCGAGCGTCTGGTCGCCATGCTGTTCGTGCTGTCGATGGTGGCCACCGTCGGCTTCATCGCCTCCTACGTGGCGATCCCGAACGACAAGTCGGTCTACGTGTTCCCGCTCGGGCACATCAGCGCGCTGAACTTCGCGCTGGGCATGTGCCTCGGCGTGGCGCTGTTCGCGATCGGCGCGGGCGCGGTCCACTGGGCCCGCACCCTGATGTCCGACGTGGAGATCGCCGACGAGCGCCACCCGATCGAGGCGGAGCCCGCGGTCAAGGCCAAGGTCCTGGCCGACTTCAAGGAAGGCGCCAAGGAGTCCGCGCTCGGCCGCCGCAAGCTGATCCGCAACACGATGTTCGGCGCGCTGGCCCTGTTCCCGCTCTCCGGCGTCATGCTGCTGCGCGACCTCGGCCCGCTGCCCGGCACGAAGCTGCGCCACACGCTGTGGTCCAAGGGCAAGCTTCTCGTCAACATGAACACGAACGAGCCGCTGCGTCCTTCGGACCTGGCCGTCGGTTCGCTCACCTTCGCCAAGCCCGAGGGCCTGGAGGAGCACGACGAGGACTTCCAGAAGGAGATCGCCAAGGCGGCCCTGATGGTCATCCGGCTCCAGCCGGACGACATCAAGGACAAGCAGGAAGTCGAGTGGTCCTACGACGGCATCGTGGCCTTCTCGAAGATCTGCACCCACGTCGGCTGCCCGATCTCCCTGTACGAGCAGCAGACGCACCACGCGCTGTGCCCGTGCCACCAGTCCACCTTCGACCTCTCCGACGGTGCCCGGGTCATCTTCGGCCCGGCGGGTCACGCCCTGCCGCAGCTGCAGATCGGCGTGAACGCTGAGGGCTACCTCGAGGCGCTCAGCGACTTCCAGGAGCCCGTCGGTCCTGCATTCTGGGAGCGCGGATGAGCACTACCACCACCTCCGACTCGCGCTCCTCGCGCGAGAAGGCACCCGCCGGTGAGCGGGTGGCCGACTGGGCGGACGGACGCCTCGGGATCTACTCCCTGGCCAAGTCCAACATGCGCAAGATCTTCCCCGACCACTGGTCGTTCATGCTGGGTGAGGTCTGCCTCTACAGCTTCATCATCATCATCCTCACGGGTGTGTACCTGACCCTGTTCTTCCACCCGTCGATGAACGAGGTGGAGTACCACGGCAGCTACGTCCCGCTGCAGGGCCAGCTGATGTCCGAGGCGTTCAACTCGACCATGCACATCTCCTTCGATGTGCGCGGTGGTCTGCTGATCCGTCAGATCCACCACTGGGCCGCGCTGATCTTCCTCGCCGGCATGTTCGTGCACATGATGCGCGTGTTCTTCACGGGTGCGTTCCGCAAGCCGCGTGAGGTCAACTGGGTCTTCGGATTCCTGCTGTTCGTCCTCGGCATGTTCACCGGATTCACCGGTTACTCGCTCCCGGACGACCTGCTCTCCGGCACCGGTGTCCGCTTCATGGAGGGCGCGGTCCTGTCCGTGCCGATCGTGGGCACGTACCTGTCGTTCTTCCTGTTCGGCGGCGAGTTCCCGGGCGGCGACTTCGTTGCCCGCTTCTACTCGGTGCACGTGCTGCTGCTGCCGGGCATCATGCTCGGCCTCGTGGTGGGCCACCTGATCCTGGTCTTCTACCACAAGCACACGCAGTTCGCGGGCCCCGGCAAGACGAACAACAACGTCGTCGGCATGCCGCTGCTGCCGGTCTACATGGCCAAGGCCGGAGGCTTCTTCTTCCTGGTCTTCGGTGTCATCGCGGTCATCGCGGCGATCGCCTCGATCAACCCGATCTGGGCCATGGGTCCGTACCGTCCGGACATGGTGTCCACGGGCGCCCAGCCCGACTGGTACATGGGCTTCTCCGAAGGCCTGATCCGTGTCATGCCGGGCTGGGAGATCAACCTCTGGGGTCACACGCTCGTCCTGGGCGTGTTCATCCCGCTGGTGATCTTCCCGCTGGTCCTGGTCGCCATCGCGGTCTACCCGTTCATCGAGTCCTGGGTCACCGGCGACAAGCGCGAGCACCACATCCTGGACCGCCCGCGCAACGTCCCGACCCGGACCGCGTTCGGTGCCGCCTGGATCAGCTGGTACTTCGTCCTGCTCGTCGGCGGCGGCAACGACATCTGGGCCACGCACTTCCACCTGTCGATCAACTCGATCACCTGGTTCGTGCGCATCGCGTTCTTCGTCGTGCCGGTGCTCACCTTCATCGCCACCAAGCGGATCTGCCTCGGCCTCCAGCGCCGGGACCGGGACAAGGTGCTGCACGGCCGCGAGTCGGGCATCATCAAGCGCCTGCCGCACGGTGAGTTCATCGAGGTCCACGAGCCGCTCAGCCAGGACGCGCTGCACACGCTCACCGCGCACGAGCAGTACAAGCCGGCCGAGATCGGCCCGACGGTCGACGAGAACGGTGTCGAGCGCAAGGTCTCGGGCACGCAGAAGCTGCGCGCCAAGATGAGCCAGGGCTTCTACGGGGAGGAAGGCCAGATCCCCAAGCCCACCGTCGAGGAGTACAAGGAGATCACGAGCGGCCACGGCCACCACTGATCCCCGGCTGTTCGCCACGGCTGGAGCCCCGTCCATGACATGGACGGGGCTCTTTGCCGTCCTCCGGGCTGGATAGGGTGGACTCACCCGGTGCTGCGGGGCGATCCACCCCGCGTCACCCACGACCCGTGTCACCCGCGACCGCGTGACCCACGAACCCAGGAGCGACCATGAGCGCTGTGAACCCCGCTGGAGGCGACACCGCGGCGGGCCGTTCCTGGCCCGCGGTACTGAACGGCCTGCTCGAAGGCCGCGACCAGAGCGCGGACGACACGGCCTGGGCGATGGACCGCATCATGCGCGGCGAGGCGACCGACGCGCAGATCGCCGGGTTCGTGGTGGCCCTGCGGGCCAAGGGCGAGACCGTCCAGGAGATCACCGGACTCGTCCGGGCGATGTACGAGCACGCCAATGTCATCGAGGTGCCCGGACACACCGTCGACATCGTCGGAACGGGCGGCGACGGCGCGAAGACCGTCAACATCTCCACGATGTCCTCGATCGTGGTGGCCGGCACCGGCGCCAAGGTCGTCAAGCACGGCAACCGGGCCGCGTCCTCCGCGTCCGGCGCGTCGGACGTCCTGGAGAAGCTCGGCGTCAATCTCCAACTGCCGGTGAAACGGGTGGCCGAGGTGGCCGAGGAGGCCGGGATCACCTTCTGCTTCGCGGTCAAGTTCCACCCGGCGCTGCGTCATGTGGCCGCGGCCCGCGGTCAGTTGGGCATCCGGACCACCTTCAACGTGCTCGGTCCGCTGACCAACCCGGCGCGCGTGAAGGCCCAGGCGGTCGGCGTCGCCGATCCCCGGATGGCGCCGATCGTGGCGGGCGTGTTCGCCGAGCGCGGCAACTCCTCGCTCGTCTTCCGCGGCGACGACGGCCTCGACGAGCTGACCACCACCGCGGGCTCCCACGTCTGGGTGGTCCGCGACGGCAAGGTCACCGAGGAGCGCTTCGACCCGCGCGACGTCGGGCTCGACATCGTCCCGGTGGAGGCCCTGCGCGGCGCCGACGCCTCGTACAACGCGGAGGTCGCCCGGCGCCTCCTGGACGGCGAGCGGGGGCCCGTACGGGACGCGGTCCTGCTGAACTCGGCGGCGGCCCTGGTGGCCCTGTCGCCGACCGGCGCGCCGCTCGCGGACCAGCTCCGCGACGGAATGGAGAAGGCGGCCGAGGCGATCGACTCCGGGGCCGCGAAGCGCACCCTGGAGCGCTGGGTGGCCGCCAGCAACGCCTGATCCACCGGTGACACGGAGCGAGGCGCAGTCCAGAATCCGGACTGCGCCTTGCGCGTGGAAGATCCTCTGGCAAGATGCTGTATCAGGTCATGAGTGACAGCCATCAGGCCCCGGCCGGCTGTCCGGCAACCCTCCGTCCGTGGCGGGGTGCCCCGGGTGAAGACCAGGTCGTAGGCAGCGAGGCCTACGGCAAGCGCGGACCCCTCCCGTCCTCCGGGCGGATGCAACCAGGGGTCCTGGTCGTTCGAGGGAGCCTTCTGTGAGCAAGCGAATGCGATAGGGCGCCGAGCCCCGCCTCCGCACACCCTTTTCACCTTTTCCCGCGCTGAGCCCAGCCCTGCCTCCGGGCGGCCGGCTCGCGCGGTGATCCCGCCTGCCTCTCACAGGAGCTCGCCATGTCTGTCTCCACCGTTGCCGCCGACCAGTCCGTTTGTGCCCCCCTGGCCGTTCTGGGCCGGGATGTCACCGTCCCGCTCGTCACCGGCGGCGAGGTGACCTACGCGGCCCTCGACTACGCCGCCAGCGCGCCCGCCCTCCAGCGGGTGTGGGACGACGTGGCCGCGTACGCGCCCTACTACGGCAGCGTCCACCGGGGCGCCGGCTACCTCTCGCAGCTCTCCACCGACCTCTTCGAGAACGCCCGCAGGACCGTCGAGGAGTTTCTCGACTGCCGCGCCGGTGACCAGGTGGTCTTCACCCGCTCCACCACCGACTCGCTCAACCTGCTCGCCGCCGCGCTCCCGGCCGACTGCCAGGTCTTCGTCTTCGAGACCGAGCACCACGCCTCGCTGCTGCCCTGGCGCGACGCCCGGGTGACGTACCTGAACGCCCCGCGCACCCCGGGCGAGGCCGTCGCCACCCTGGAGCACGCCCTCGCCGCCCGCGACCCTCACGGACCGGCCCTGGTCTGCGTCACCGGCGCCTCGAACGTCACCGGGGAGCTGTGGCCGGTGCGGGAGCTGGCCGCCGCCGCCCACGCCCACGGCGCCCGCATCGTCCTCGACGCCGCGCAGCTCGCCCCGCACCACCCGGTGTCGGTCCAGGACCTCGACGTCGACTGGGTCGCGTTCTCCGGGCACAAGCTGTACGCGCCGTTCGGCTCCGGTGTCCTCGCGGGCCGCTCCGACTGGCTGCGCGAGGCCGACCCGTACCTCGCGGGCGGCGGCGCCAGCCGCAAGGTCACCCGGCGCACGGACGGCGGCGTGGACGTGGAGTGGCACGACAGCGCCGCCCGGCACGAGGCCGGCTCGCCGAACGTCATCGGGGCCTACGCGATCGCCTCGGCCTGCAAGGCGCTCACCGAGGAGGGCTTCGACAGCCTTCTCGCCCGTGAGCGGCACCTGATCCGTACCGTCCGCGCGGGCCTCGCCGAGGTCCCCGAGGTCCGGGTCCTGTCCCTCTTCGGCGACGACGCCCCGCGGGTCGGCGTCATCTCCTTCGTCGTCGAGGGCTGGAACAGTTCGCACTTCGCGGCCGCGCTCTCCGCCGAGTACGGCATCGGCGTCCGCGACGGCCTCTTCTGCGCCCACCCGCTCGTCCGCACGCTGCTCGGCAGCGCCCCGGAGACCCAGGGGGAGTGCGGAGCCCCCGAGGCGGCGCCCGGGGAGAAGTCCCTCAACGCCATCCGCGTCAGCTTCGGCGCCGGTACCCCCGACGAGCACGTCGAGCGCTTCGTCCGCGCGGTGCGCGAACTCGTCAGGGACGGCGCGCGCTGGCAGTACCGCACCGAGGACGGCCGCTGCGTCCCGGCGGTCTGACGCCCACGGCGGCCTCGCCCGGAGGCGGTGCCGCGTCGGTCAGGAGTCGAGACCGATCGCGAACGCCGCCTCCAGGTCGTGCTGGGAGTACGTACGGAACGCCACGTGCGTGTCCGTCGCCTCGACGCCCGGGATCTTGCTGATCTTGCCGGGGATGACGTCCGCCAGGTCGTCGTGGGCCTGGACCCGGACCATGGCGATCAGGTCGTAGGTGCCCGTGACGGAGAAGACCTCGCTGACGCTCTCCAGGGACGCGATCGACTCGGCGATCTCGGGGATCCGGTCCACGCTGGTCTTGATGAGGACGATCGCGGTGATCACGGCTGGTTCTCTCCCTAGGGGGCCACTGCTGGGGATCTCACCCTACTCGCGGTCCACCTGGCCCGGCCGCTCCACCGGGGGCCCCGGCAGCACCCCCCGAACGGGCGCGAGCGGCCTTCGGGGCCGGAACCGCGCCCACGCGTAGACGAAACCCAGGGAGAAGCCCACGAGGTGGGCCAGATAGGCGACTCCGGGGCCCGGGGAGCTGCGGCCGGCCGCCAGCCACTGGAGCGTGAACCAGAACGGCAGCACCACCCAGGCGGGGAACCGCAGCGGCAGGAAGAACAGGAACGGGAAGAGACTGGTCACCCGGGCCCTGGGGAACAGGTACAGGAACGCGCCGAGCACCGCGGAGATCGCCCCGGAGGCCCCGACCAGGGACTGCTGCGAGGTCGCGTTGGCGGCGGCGTAGCCGAGCAGGGCCAGATAGCCGCAGCCCAGGTAGAAGAGGGCGAACTCCAGATGGCCCATGCGCTCCTCGGTCATGAGCCCGAAGACGTAGAAGAAGAGCATGTTGCCCAGGAGATGGAGCCAGCTTCCGTGGATGAACAGGGCGGTCGCGGGGGTGAGCGCCTCGCCGGGGGCCCCGCCGAACAGGGCCGCCGGCACCACGCCCCAGCGGCGGAAATAGGCCCGCTGCGCGACCAGCAGCTCGTCCCCGGTGCCGTACGCGGGATCCAGGCCCGAGGCGGGACCGATCACGAAGATCAGACAGCACAGGGCGATCAGCGCGTACGTCACCGGCGCCGGCCGGCCCCGCAGCGCCCTGCCGACCGTCGCACTCCAATTGCCGATCATGGTGCAGAGCATGACGTAACCGCACCGATGCGCACGGACCGCCTCGCCGCCGCGGACGGCCGAGCGTCGAGTACCCGCCAGGCCGTAGGGTTACGAGCCATAGCACCGGGAAACCGGCGCCGGACGGACACGAGAAGGAAAGCGGCTGCCCTATGACAGTTCCCCTGCCCGACGCCAAGACCCGCTGGCGCTGCGCCCTCTGCGGCAACCTCACGCGTTTCGACGTGACCCGTTCGTCGAAGGTCGTCGAGTATGTGCACCTGGACCTGGCCGGTGAGCCCAAGGTCGAGGAGCGCGAGGTGGTCAGTGAGACCATCGAGTCGGTGCGGTGCCGTTGGTGCAACGCGGTGGATCAGGTCGAACTCGTGGACAGGCCGGGCGCCGGCTCCTGAGGGAGCGGGCCCCGCACGGATATTGGGGTGAACGGATGGTGGAGACCACGGGTGGGGAGCCGGACGACGGCACCGCCGAGGTGCTCGACCGTCCGCTGCCCGACGGCGTGCGCCGACGCGTCGTACAGATCGTCTCGGACGGCTTCGGCGGGCTGACGATGTCCGAACTGCCCACACAATTGCGGCAGTACGCCCGGTTCGCCCCGAATCGCCGTGCCAAGTTCGCCGGCAACGCGATGGCCTCGGCGCTGGAGACGGACCCGCTGTTCAGACAGCGCATCGCCGAGAAGCTCAGAGAGGCCCAGCCGGAGCTCGTCGGCGCTCTCGACTCGGGCGCGCCGTCCCCGGCCGCGGATCCGCTGGACGTGGCGGCCGCGGCCTATGTCGTGCGTCCCGCCGGCTGGGTGAAGCTGGTGACCGCCGCGGGCGAGGAGGCCCTGCGGGCGGACGCCGAGCGCGCCGGTGAGGAGAGCCGCGCCGAACTGGACCGGCTGCGCGCGGAACTCGCGGAGGCCCGCGGGCAGACGCGTGACGAGACCGAACGGCTGCGCGCGGAGCTGGAAGCGGCCCGCAAGGAAGCGGAATCGCTTCAGCGCAAGCTGCGCGGGGCTCTCAGTGACGTCAAGCGCGGTGAGGCGGCCCTGCGCAAGCTCCAGGCCGAGACGGACGGGGCGAAGGCGGAGAGCCAGACCCGGGTGTCCGCGGCCGAGAGCGAGACGCGGCGGCTCAAGGCGCGTCTCTCGGAGGCCGAGGCGGCCCTGGAGGCCACCCGCAAGGCGGCCCGGGAGGGGCGCAGCGTCGAGGACATGCGGATGCGCCTGCTGCTCGACACCGTGCTGGAGGCGGCCCAGGGGCTGCGCCGGGAACTGGCGTTGCCTCCCGTCTCGGTGCGGCCCGCGGAGACGGTCGAGGCGGTCGAGCCGGGACGGATGACCCCGAAGGACATCGCCGCCCGCGCTCTGTCCGAGAACGACCCCGCGATCCTGGACCAGTTGCTCGCACTGCCCCAGGCGCATCTGGTCGTCGACGGCTACAACGTCACCAAGACCGGCTATCCCCAGATGCCGCTGGAGAAGCAGCGGCTGCGGCTGCTCGGACAGCTCTCGCAGCTGGCCGCGCAGACAGGCGCCGAGGTCACCTGTGTCTTCGACGGGGCCGAACTGCTCGCGCCGGTGCTGCTCGCGCCTCCGCGCGGGGTGCGGGTGCTGTTCTCCAAGCCCGGCATCACGGCCGACGAGCTGATCCGTCAGCTCGTTCGGGCCGAGCCGCCCGGCCGGCCGGTCATCGTGGTCTCGACCGACCGCGAGGTCGCGGACGGGATCGCCAAGGCGGGCGCCCGGCCGGTGGCGTCCGTGGTGCTCCTCAAGCGCTTCTCGCGCGGCTGAGCGACTCCCGCGGGCACGTTCCCGTCGTACGTCCCCCCTCGCGATCCCCTCGCGACTCCCGCGGGTTCCTTTCGCGATCCCCTCGCGCCCGTTTCGCGCCTTTCCTCCGGCATGGATCCTTCCGCGTGCTTCCTCCCGTTCGTCATGTTCCGCGGGCTCTTCCGTGCCCGCTCCGGAGTCTCATCCCGCTCTCCGGGGACCGGGTTTCACGCGCGCGGCGATCGGTGGCCTAAGTCGCGTGAGTCGCGTACGCACCATGCGTAACGTCTGGGCCTGATGCCCCAATTCGCCGGATGTTCACGCGACGTAGTGTCAAGCGGACATCACTGCTGGTGAGTTGATGGCAAAGAATGCGCTCCGTGACAAAGAATTTTCAGGTTTGGATTTGAACTGATCACAAGTAGGTCACTAGGGTCATGGCCTGAACCTCCAACTAGGGTGATCACTCATGGGGAGTGACGGTGGAGGGGCACCGCCCGTCGGCGTTTTCGGCAGGCGGCTGGAGGAAGAAGGAGCTCGCCTTCGTGGCGTCCCACCGTCGACCCAAGCAGCCGAGCCGCGCCCGTGTGACCGTGCTCACCACTGCCGCCGCTGCCGCTGTTGTCCTCAGCGCGAATGCCGCCAACGCGGCGCCGTCCGAGAAGCCCAACAAGGACGAGGTCAAGACCAAGGTCGACAAGCTCTACGAAGAGGCCGAGCAGGCCACTGAGAAGCTCGACGGCGCCAAGGACAAGCAGCAGAAGCTGCAGAAGCAGATCAGCGCTCTCCAGGACAACGTCGCCCGCGGCCAGGAAGAGCTCAACGACCTGCGCGAGGGCCTCGGTTCGATGGCCAGCGCCCAGTACCGCACCGGTGGCATCGACCCCTCCGTGGCGCTCTTCCTCTCCTCCGACCCGGACGACTTCCTGGACAAGGCCTCGGCCATGGACCAGCTGAGCGCCCAGCAGGTCGAGTCGCTCAAGAAGGTCCAGGAGAAGCAGCGTTCGCTCGCCCAGCAGCGTGCCGAGGCCTCCGCGAAGCTCAAGGACCTCGCCGACACCCGGGCCGAGCTCGCCAAGAAGAAGAAGGAAGTCCAGAACAAGCTGGGCTCCGCGCAGAAGCTCCTGAACACGCTGACGGCGCAGGAGAAGGCGGCGCTCGCCTCCGAGGAGCAAGAGCGGGCCACCCGCGCCAGCGAGCGCGTCGACCTCGGCGACACCCCGGCCGCCTCGGGCCGCGCCGCCGCCGCGTTCGCCGCCGCCAAGACCAGGATCGGCTCGCCGTACGTCTACGGTGCCTCCGGCCCCAGCTCGTTCGACTGCTCGGGCCTCACCTCCTGGGCCTACGCCCAGGCCGGCGTGACCATACCCCGCACCTCGCAGGCCCAGGCCAACGCGGGCACCCGCATCTACTCGCAGAGCGACCTCCAGGTCGGCGACCTGGTCATCTTCTACGGCGACCAGCACCACGTCGGTCTCTACGCGGGCAACGGCCAGGTGCTGCACGCCCCGCGCACCGGCACGGTCGTCCGCTACGAGTCGATCGGCAACATGCCCTTCCAGTTCGGCGTCCGGATCTGATCCGCACGGGCGGACGGGGAAGTGAAGCCCGCCGCCCGGAGCGCCCTCCTGCCGCGCCGCCCAAACGGGCGAATTGCGACAACTCGCGCTGACCCCACGCCCCGTCGGTGACCTGCGTCTCCGGCGGGGCGTCACTGTGCGTGCCCGCGGAGGGCTTTGGTCGCCGCGTGGTCGCACGGTTACTGTCTGCCACGTTCCCCCGGCGGAGGGGACCGTCAGCGGAAGGGAGTGCGGCAACTCGTGGGGTTCCATCGCCGCCTTGCACCGACCGGCTTCGACCGGGGCGCCGGCGCCTTCGGTGTCGCGGCCTGCGTGATGTCCGCGGCGGCCGCCGCGCTCGGCACCCTGCCCGCCTCCGCGGCGCCGCGGGGCGACACCCGGGCCGAGGTGGACCGCCTCTACGCCCAGGCGGAGAAGGCCACCGAGGCGTACAACAAGGCCGACGAGCGCGGCGACCGGCTGCGTGAGCAGATCGGCACGGCGCAGGACGAGATCGCCCGGCAGCAGAACCGTGTCAACACCATGCGGGACGCGCTGGGTTCGCTCGCCGGGGCGCAGTACCGCTCGGGCGGCCTCGACCCCTCCCTCGCGCTGCTCTTCTCGGCCGACCCGGACGACTACCTCGACAAGGCCTCCGCGCTCGACCGGATGAGCACCCGCCGGGCCGGCGAACTCAGGGAACTCCAGCTCGCCTTGCGCGGCCTCTCCCAGGAGCGCGAGGAGGCGGACGGGAAACTCGCCGAACTGGCGCGCAGCCGCACGACGGTCGCCCGGAACAAGCGGGTCATCGAGGGCAAACTGGCCAAGGCCCGGAAGCTGCTCGACTCGCTGCCGTACGCCGAACGCGCCGCCTACGACCGGGCGTCGCGCTCGCTGCGTACCGGCGTGGCCGGCCTCGGCGGCTCGGTCGCCTCCTCGTCGCGCGCGGCCGTCGCCGTCGCCGCGGCCCGCTCGGCGCTCGGCCGCCCCTACGTGTGGGGCGCCAACGGGCCCGGCGGCTTCGACTGTTCGGGCCTCATGCAGTGGTCCTACGCGCACGCCGGGGTCGGTCTGCCGCGCACCTCGCAGGCCCAGCGGTTCGCCGGACGGCAGATCCCGCTCTCCCAGGCGCGGCCCGGTGACCTGGTCACCTACCGGTCGGACGCCGGCCACGTCGGGATGTACGTGGGCAACGGCCAGGTGATCCACGCGCCCTATCCCGGCGCCCCGGTGCGCTACGACCCGGTCGGGATGATGCCGATCTCGTCCGTCACCCGGGTCTGACGGGGCGAGGACCGGGCGAGGGGGCGGGAGGGGCGAGCGTTCCGGCGGGTGGGCGCGGGCACCGTACGATCGGGAGAATGGCTGGTCGAAGGTGCGCGTCGCGAGCGGGGCTCTCCGTGGTGCTGCTGCTCGCCGGGCTCGTCGGCTGCGGCGGCCGGACGGCGCCGGACACCGCGGCGGCCGACGTGCAGCGCGTCCTCGACCGGCGGGCGGCCGCGGTCCTGGACCGGGACGACGCGGCGTTCCGGGCCACCGGCGCGGCGGCCGGCGCAGGAACCGGCCTCGCGAACCTGCGTGACGTACCGCTGGCGGGCTGGTCCTACCGGCTGGCCGGTCTGAGCCGCTCCGGCGACAGCGCGACCGCCCGCGCCGAGCTGCGCTACCGCATCGCGGGCTACGACACCGCGCCGGTCAAGGTGGACCGCGCCCTCGCGCTGACCCGCGCCGGCGGGACCTGGCGCGTCACCTCCGACAAGCCGTCGGGCAAGGGCGGCGACCAGTTGTGGGACGAGGGGGCCGTGACGGCCGTACGGGGTGAGCACAGCCTCGTCCTGGGGGTCGGGCAGTCCGGCGAGCGGCTGCGGGCCTTCGCGGGTCTCGCGGACCGTGCCGTGCCGGCCGTGTCGGACGCCTGGGGCGCGGACTGGTCGCGGCACGTCGTGGTCCTCGTACCGAAGTCGCTGGAGGGGATGGCGGGGCTGCTCGGGGCTCCGGCGTCCGGGTACCGGGGGATCGCCGCGGTCACCACCGGGGAGGCGGGACCTTCGGCGAAGGCGCCCGCGGACCGGATCATCGTCAACCCGGACGCGTACGGCGTTCTCGGCGGCCTCGGCAAGCAGGTCGTGCTCACCCACGAGACCACGCACGTGGCCACCCGCGCCCACACCACGGCCGCCACCCCGCTGTGGCTCTCCGAGGGGTACGCGGACTGGTCCGGCTACCGCGGCAGCGGGCGGGCGCCCGGGCAGGTCGCGCCGGAACTCCAGCGCGCGGTGGCCGAGGGGCGCGTCCCGGCCGCGCTGCCCGACGACAAGGACTTCGGGTTCACCGCGGACGCGAGTGCGCTGGCACGGGCGTACGAGGGTGGCTGGATGGCCTGCCGGCTGATCGCGGACCACTGGGGCGAGGTCCGGCTGAACGACTTCTACCGCGCGGTGGGCGACCACGGGAAGCGCGAGGGTGCGGTCCAGGGCGCGCTGCGGGACGTGCTGCACACGACGCCGGAGCGGTTCGCCGAGCTGTGGCGGCAGTACCTCGGGGACCAGCTCGGCTGACGCGTGGAGCCGTTCACCCCTCCAGCCGGTGGACGGCCTCCGCGAGCCAGGTCCGCTCCGCCTCGCCGGTCGCCCGCGCCACCCGCAGCATGCCCTGCCGGAACAGGTCGTCGGCCTCCTCCGCGCGCACCGGCCGGCCGCCCTCGTAGAAGAAGCTCGTCGGGGCCTCCAGGAACTCCTGGCGGCGCCGCAGCACCGCGGCCTGCTCGCGGGGGTCGCCCAGGTGGCGCAGGAAGGCCAGCAGGGTGTTGAAGCGGACGTGGTCGGTGATCTCGGCCTGCTTGGGGTGCCGCAGCCGCTCCAGCAGGTCCTCGCGGCCCTTCTCGGTGAGCGACAGGATGCGCCGCGGGGCCGCGCCGCTGCCGGGCTCGGTGTGCTGGTCGAGCAGGCCGGCGGCGACCAGGCGGGTGATCGCCGGGTAGAGGGCGCCGTCGCTGACCGGCCGGACATGGCCGGTGAGGGCCTTGATGCGCTCCTTCAGCTCGTAGCCGTGCAGCGGCTCCTCGTACAGGAAGCCCAGGATCGACAGCTCCAGCATCAGGCCGGCCCTTCCTTCGTGGGCGCCGACGCCCCGCGAGGCCGGCGGGTCCGGGTGGTTGAAGGGTTCACCCGTCCATGGTACCTCTTATCGAGCTACCTCTAAACGAGGTAGCTCGTATCGAGGGAGCCTTCGTGAACGCGCACCGCAGGCAGCTCATAGCGCTCGCCCACCCCGTCTACCTCTCGCTGCTCGCCTCCGTCGCCGCCGGAATCATCAACACCGTCTGGGTCTCCCGGCTCGGCCGTGACGCCGTGGCCGCCGTCGCCGTCGCGACGAACACCGAGAACGTGCTGCTCGGCGTCGCCCTGGTCTTCGCCTCCGGCACCACCGTCCTGGTCGCGCACGCCCGGGGCGCCCGCGACCCGGGAGCGGTCCGGGCGGCCGTCCGCGGAGGCTGGGCGCTGTGCGCCGCCGTCACACCGGTGATCGCCCTGGGCGGCTTCCTGCTGCGCGAGCCGCTGGCCCGGCTGGTCCTCGGCGGCGACGGACGCGCGCTGACCCTCGCCGTCCAGTACTTCGCCGTCTCCCTGCCCGGCATCGCCGTCTTCTTCGCGCAGAACCTCGTCGACGGCATCCTCAAGGGCACCGGCGACACCCGCACCCCGATGCGCCTCGCCCTGCTGGCCAACGGCCTGATCCTCGGCCTCGACCCGCTGTTCATCCACGCGTACGGCGTCCGGGGCGCCGCCGTCTCGACCGTGCTGTGCCGCTCGGTGGCCCTCGTCGCGGGCCTGCGCGCCCTGCGCCGCGACACCCTGCTGTCGAAGGCGGCCGGTGCGACGCCGGCCGAGGGCACCGGCGCGGCCCTGCGCCGGTGCCTCACCACGGGGCTGCCCATGTCCGCCGACTTCACCGTGCGGCAGGGCGGCGCCCTGGTCCTGGTCGCGATCGTGGCCCGGCTCGGCACCACGGCGGTGGCGGCCTACGCGATCGCCTACAAGGTCATGTACGTGGCCACCATGGCGTTCTACTCGGTCCGGCAGGCCGCCTCGATCCACACCGCGCACAGCCGGGGCGCGGGCCGTGACGAGCGCGGCGCCATCGGACGGCAGGCCGTCCTCGTCTCGGGGACCGCCGGCCTGTTCGCCGCGGGACTGCTCGGGGCCCTGGCTCCCTGGATCATGCGGGCCTTCGGCGCCGGCCCCGAGGTCGCCCACGACGGCGTGCTGTTCCTGCGCTGCGTCGGCCCCTACCTGCTGCTGATGGCCTGCTTCATCGCCCTCGGCGGGGTCTTCGAAGGCAGCGGGGGAGCGCCGGTGCTGCTGCGGGTGACGCTGACCGGCACGGCGGTCCAGCTGCCCCTCGCCCTCGCCCTGTCCGGACTGGGGCTGCCGGGCATCTGTCTGGCCCTCGCGCTGTCCATGGCGGTGCAGTGCGCGGCCCTGGGGCTGTGGGCCCGGCGGGCCGGGCGTCAGGAGGACGCCAGCGTCTCCTTGGCGCGGGCGGCCTGAGCGGGGAGCCCGGGCGCCGGCCGGGAGACCGTGGAGCGCCACAACTCCCGGGCGGCCAGTACCGAGGCGGCCACCAGCAGGCCGTTGCGCAGCACCAGGAGAGTGATGCCGAGGTCCGTGCTGTCGACGACGTCGCCGAACCAGGTCGGGAACTCCAGGACCGTCACGAAGCACGCGACCAGCACCAGGAAGGCGGGCAGCACCATCCGGCTCGCCCGGAAGCACAGGCAGACCGCGGCGATCCCGACGAGCCACACCAGATACTGCGGGCTGATGACCCGGCTGGTCGCGGTGAACATCAGGACGGCGACGAACGCCGCGTCGGCGAGCGTGTGCGACAGGAACCGCTTGGCGCACAGCCGCCACAGCAGCAGCCAGCCGAAGGCGAACCCGGTCAGGACCAGGGCCGCCGTGCTCACCGCGCCGACGTAGGGGCCGACGAACTCCACCGAGCCGTAGTTGAGCAGCACCCGCCCGTTCCAGCCGTGGTGCCTGGCCACGTGGAAGACGAGGGAGCCGAGCGACTCCACCTCGGTGCCGCGGTCGCGCTGGAAGGTCAGGAAGGCGAACGCGCCCGGCATCGTCGCGAAGAACACCGCCGCGATCCCGGTCGCCGTCCCCGCCGCCCAGGCCCAGGACCGCCGGCGCACGGCGCCGAGCAGCAGCAGGACCGGCCAGACCTTCACCATCGCGCCGAAGCCCGTGAGCGCCCCCATCACCCGGGGGTGGCGGGAGCCGGCGAGCAGCGCGGCGACCGCGACGGCCGTCACCATCACGTCGTAGCGGGCGTACACGGTCGGCCCGAGCAGCGGAACCCCGATCATCCACACCCAGGCACCGCGCACGCTCTTGCCGGAGCGAGAGCCCGCGAACAGGAGCAGCCCGAACACCAGCAGGTCGGCGACGAAGGCCAGCACGAAGAAGGCGTGCGCGTAGTCGAGGAAGGGCAGCAGGGCGGGTGAGAGGATCGCGAGGGAGGCGGCCGGCGGGTACTGCCAGGTGACGTCGTGCAGCGGGAACCGGCCGTCCTGGAGGACCTCGTACCAGCCGTGGTAGATCACGGAGACGTCGCTGGTGACGTCCGGGCCCGGGAAGACGTACACCTTGGCCACGAAGAGCAGCAGCGCCAGCCTGGTCAGACCCCAGATCGCCAGCAGTGCGGTCATGGCGAAGAGGAACCTCGCCCTCCGTGCCCCGGTCATGCCCACCTGGCCCTCATCGTCCCGAATCCGCGTGTGTCTCGCCGCCGCGCTGTTCGCGGCCCCAGGGTGACCCACCGGTCTGTGTACGAGCCGTCAAGCGCGGCCGTGCGGAGCTGTGAGTATAGGTTCGGTACTGTCGAACACGATGCACAAGACCCTGATCGTGACGAACGACTTCCCACCCCGCCCCGGCGGCATCCAGGCCTTTCTGCACAACATGGCGCTGCGCCTGGACCCCGGGCGGATCGTCGTCTACGCCTCGACCTGGAAGCGCGGCCACGAGGGCGCCGAGGCGACCGCCGCGTTCGACGCCGAGCAGCCCTTCACCGTCGTACGGGACCGTACGACCATGCTGCTTCCGACACCGGGCGCCACCCGGCGGGCGGTCGGCCTGCTGCGTGAACACGGCTGTACGTCGGTGTGGTTCGGGGCGGCTGCACCGCTCGGCCTGATGGCGCCGGCCCTGCGCAGAGCGGGCGCGACCCGCCTCGTGGCGACCACGCACGGCCACGAGGCCGGCTGGGCCCAGCTTCCCGCCGCCCGGGCGCTGCTGCGCCGGATCGGCGAGTCCACCGACACGATCACCTACCTCGGGGAGTACACGCGCTCGCGGATTGCCTCCGCGCTGACCCCCGAGGCGGCCGCGCGCATGGTGCGCCTGCCGCCCGGCGTCGACGAGCGGACCTTCCACCCCGGCTCGGGCGGTGACGAGGTCCGGGCCCGCCTCGGCCTCACCGACCGGCCGGTCGTCGTCTGCGTCTCCCGCCTGGTCCCGCGCAAGGGCCAGGACACCCTCGTCCTCGCGATGCCGCGGATCCTGGCCAAGGAGCCGGACGCGGTGCTGCTGATCGTCGGGGGCGGACCGTACGAGAAGGAGCTGCGCAAGCTCACGCACGAGACCGGGGTCGCGGACTCGGTCCGGTTCACCGGGGCGGTGCCCTGGTCGGAACTGCCCGCGCACTACGGGGCCGGGGACGTGTTCGCGATGCCGTGCCGGACCCGCAGGGGCGGACTCGACGTCGAGGGGCTCGGCATCGTCTACCTGGAGGCGTCGGCGACGGGTCTTCCGGTGGTGGCTGGCGACTCGGGGGGCGCGCCCGACGCCGTGCTCGACGGCGAGACGGGCTGGGTCGTCCGAGGCGGCTCCGCCGAGGACGCGGCCGACCGCATCGTCACCCTGCTCGGCGACCCGGAACTCCGCCGCCGCATGGGCGAACGCGGCCGGGCCTGGGTCGAGGAGAACTGGCGCTGGGACCTCTTGGCGGAACGCCTGCGAGAGCTGCTCTAGCGGTACCGGGTTCGCCCACGGGGCTGCCACTTGCCGCCCGCCGGCGTCTGCGGGCCGCCTTCGCTTGGCCGCGCAGTTCCCCGCGCCCCCGGACGGCCGCCCTGGCGGGCGCCTCGACGGGCGCCCGCCAGGGCGCTCAGGGGCGCGAGGAACTGCGCGAGCAACCACGACGCACCGTCCGCCCGGGACGAACACTCACCCCCACGGCGGGAGCCGGAACCCCCTCCACGGCGGGAGCCGGAACCCCCGTCGGGAGGCGGCCCCCACCCCGCGCCCGAAGGCAAACGACCCCGGGACGGAAAACGGCTCGGCCCCCTTCACTGGAGGGGGCCGAGCCGTGAAGTTCCCGGCCGGGCTGGAACCCGGTCGCTAGGGCATCAGCCCCGATAAAGTGCCTCGATCTCGTTCGCGTAGTCCTTCGCCACCACGTTCCGCTTCAGCTTCAAGGACGGCGTCAGGTGCCCCGACTCCTCGGTGAACTGGTGGTCGAGGATGCGGAACTTGCGGACCGACTCGGCCTTGGACACCGCGGCGTTGCCGTCGTCGATCGCGTCCTGGATGGCGGCGACCAGGTCCGCGTCCTCGCGCAGCGAGGCAGCGGTGGAGCCGGCCGGCTTCCCGTGCTCCGCGGTCCAGCGGGCCAGGAACTCCTCGTCGACGGTGACCAGCGCGCCGACGAACGGCCGCCCGTCGCCGACCACCATGCACTCCGCGACCAGCGCGTGGGCACGGATACGGTCCTCTATCACCGCCGGAGCGACGTTCTTGCCGCCCGCCGTGACGATGATCTCCTTCTTGCGGCCGGTGATGCGGAGGTAGCCGTCCTCGTCGAGGGTGCCGATGTCACCGGTGTGGAACCAGCCGTCGGCGAGCGCCTCGGCGGTGGCGGCCTCGTTGTTCCAGTACCCCTGGAACAGGTGCTCGCCGTGCAGCAGCACCTCGCCGTCGTCGGCGATACGGATCACGGAGCCGGGCAGCGGCTGGCCGACCGTGCCGATCTTCGTACGGTCCCACGGGTTGAAGGCCGTGGCCGCACAGGACTCGGTGAGGCCGTAGCCCTCCAGGACCGTGAAACCGATCCCGCGGAAGAAGTGGCCGAGCCGCTCGCCCAGCGGGGCACCGCCGGAGATCGCGTACTCGCCGCGACCGCCGAGCACCGCGCGCAGCTTGCTGTAGACGAGCTTGTCGAACGTCTTGTACTTGATCTTCAGACCGAGGGACGGCCCCGAGGGGGTGTCCAGCGCGCGGCTGTACGCGATCGCCGTGTCCGCGGCCTTGTCGAAGATCTTGCCCTTGCCGTCCGCCTGGGCCTTGGCGCGCGCCGAGTTGTAGACCTTCTCGAAGACGCGCGGTACACCGAGGATCAGCGTCGGCCGGAACGAGGCCAGCTCGTCGGTGAGGTTCTTGATGTCCGGGACACAGCCCAGCTTGATCGGCGCCATCATCGGCGCGACCTGCACGAGCCGTCCGAAGACGTGCGCGAGCGGGAGGAACAGCAGGACCGAGCACTCACCGGTGCGGAACAGCGGGCGCAGCCGCTCCACGATGTTGCCGCACTCCGCGAAGAAGGCCCGGTGGGTCAGGACACAGCCCTTGGGGCGGCCGGTGGTCCCGGAGGTGTAGACGATGGTCGCCGGGTCGTCCGCCTTGGCGAACGAGCTGCGCTCCTCGACGGTGGCGTCACTGACGTCCGCGCCCAGGCGCCCCAGCTCCTCGACGCCGCCGGCCTCGATCTGCCAGACGTGTTCGAGGGCGGGCAGCCGGTCGCGTACCGACTCGACGCAGGCCGCGTGCGCGGGCAGTTCCACGATGCAGGCGGTGGCGCCGGAGTCGCCGAGGATCCACTGCACCTGCTCGGGGGAGCTGGTCTCGTACACCGGCACGGTGATGGCGCCGGCGCTCCAGATCGCGAAGTCGAGCAGCGTCCACTCGTAGCGGGTACGGGACATCAGGCCGACCCGGTCACCGGGCCGCACGCCCGAGGCGATCAGACCCTTGGCCGCGGTCAGCACCTCGGCGAGGAAGGTGGTGGCGCTGACGTCCGTCCAGGTGCCGCCCACCTTGCGGGCGATCACGGCTACGTCGGGATGCTGCGCGGCGTTTCTGCGGACGATGTCGGTGAGATTTCCGTCCGCAGGGACCTCGTACAAAGCCGGAAGGCTGAACTCGCGCAAGACTGCTGCTCCTCATAGGGCGCCGGCGCCACGACTCTGTGTGATGCGACGGTGCGGTCCAAGGCTCGGGCAGTACTCAAGAGATCACTTGTTGAAATCCTGAGTACGACTGGACTGCCCGGACGTTACCCGCCGGTATGGGGTCTTCGACAGGGGGTCCCGGCGAGATGTTCCATGCGTCACACGTGGTGGCGTTCCTGCGCGCACAGTAGTCCACGCCCTTCCGCGCGTGCCAGTAATCGCAGGTCCGGCCGCCTCTGTTCACGTTTGCCGCACCGGCCTACGCTTGATCGTCATGGCATTCACACCGGTCGGCCGTCCCAGGACGCGTATTCATGTGGTCAGCGACGTGCACGGCAACGCCCGCGACCTGGCGCGGGCCGGCGACGGCGCCGACGCTCTGATCTGCCTCGGTGACCTGGTCCTCTTCCTCGACTACGCCGACCACGCGCGCGGCATCTTCCCTGACCTCTTCGGCGTGGAGAACGCCGACCGCATCGTCGAGCTGCGCACCGCCCGCCGCTTCGAGGAGGCGCGCGCGTTCGGTGCCCGGCTGTGGGCGGGCATCGGCACCGACCGGGCCGCGGCGATCGAGAAGGCGGTGCGCAAGCAGTACGCCGAGATGTTCGCCGCGTTCCCGGAACCGACGTACGCGACCTACGGCAATGTCGACATGCCGGCCCTGTGGCCGGAGTACGCCGGCCCGGGCACCACCGTCCTCGACGGCGAGCGGGTCGAGATCGGCGGCCGCGTCTTCGGTTTCGTCGGAGGGGGACTGCGGACACCGATGCGGACGCCTTACGAGATCAGCGACGAGGAGTACGCGGCCAAGATCGAGGCGGTCGGCGAGGTCGACGTGCTGTGCACGCACATTCCGCCGGAGGTGCCGGAACTCGTCTACGACACCGTGGCGCGGCGCTTCGAGCGCGGCTCCCTCGCGCTGCTGGACGCGATCCGGCGCACGCGCCCCCGTTACGCGCTCTTCGGCCACGTCCATCAGCCCCTCGTCCGCCGGATGCGTGTGGGGGCGACGGAATGCGTCAATGTGGGGCACTTCGCGGGGTCGGGCCGACCCTGGGTGCTGGAGTGGTGACGCCGCGACGGTTCCGAGGGCCAGGTGGGGTGAGGCGTCCGCGGTCGTGCGCGGTAGCCTTCACGCTGCACACACGTGCGCACCGACCTCCCTCACCGGACCGCATCTGGAGGAGCCACCGCGATGGCGGAACACACCAGTTCGAGCATCACGATCGAGGCGGCACCGGCTGACGTCATGGCGGTGATCGCCGACTTCGCCCGGTACCCGGACTGGACGGGTGAGGTGAAGGAGGCCGAGGTCCTCAAGTCGGACGAGCTCGGCCGCGCCGAACAGGTCCGGCTCGTCATGGACGCCGGCGCCATCAAGGACGACCAGACTCTCGGCTACACCTGGACCGGCGACCACGAGGTCTCCTGGACCCTGGTGAAGTCCCAGATGCTCCGTTCGCTGGACGGCTCCTACCTCCTCAAGCCCGCGGGCAAGGGCGCCACCGAGGTCACCTACCGGCTGACCGTCGACGTCAAGATCCCGATGCTCGGCATGATCAAGCGCAAGGCCGAGAAGGTCATCATCGACCGCGCCCTGGCCGGCCTGAAGAAGCGCGTAGAGGAAACGGCCTAGTCCCCCAAGGGGGCCCACCCTCACACCCCGGCCCGGTCTGCCCGGCGTCTCATCCCGCCCCAGGTCCAGCGGCCTCCACAACCACGTCTTCGCCCCTACCCGACCCGGGGCTGGAATGGTCACCACGACGCACCCGCAGTCGGCCGCGCGCCGTCGGGGACGTGCCGGTACATCGATGCCCGTCGCCACCGACGGCCACGCCTCACCCAACGGCGACGGGCTGATGCACCGGCGCGGCCCCGACCCACGCCCCGAACCCGGCCCGCGACGCCGGCGCAGCACACCCGCACCGCAAACGTCAGCGCGGCGTCCCGGTAGCGTTCACCCCCATGCGCACCATCCTGATCACCGGCCAAGGCGGCACAGGCCGTACCACCGTCGCCGCGGCCACCGCGCTGAAGGCGGCGAGGCAAGGCACCCGCACCCTGGTGCTCACCGCCGACCGCACCGACACCCTCGGCGCCGTCCTCGGCGTCCCCACCGGCCCCGACCCCGTGGAAGCCGCCCCCGGTCTCACGGCCTGGCGCCCCGACGCCGCCGCCCGGTTCCGCGACGACCTCACCGCTTTCCAGCGGCGCGCCACCACCGCCCTCGACCTCCTCGGCGCCTCCCGCCTGGACGCCGAGGAAGTCACCCCGCTCCCCGGCGCCGAGGAACTCGCCCTGCTGCGCGCCCTGCGCGACGCCGCGCTGTCGGAGGCGTACGGCCTGCTCGTCGTGGACCTCCCCCCGGCCCCGCAGGCCCTCGCCCTCCTGGCGCTGCCCGAGGAACTCCGCCGCTATCTGCGCCGCCTGCTCCCGCCGGAGCGCCAGGCGGCCCGAGCCCTGCGCCCGGTCCTCGGTCGGCTCGCGGGCGTGCCCATGCCCGCCGAGTGGCTGTACGAGACCGCGGGGCGCTGGGACATCGAGCTGGCCGCCGTGCAGGGCGTGGTCGAGGACCGCGCCACGACCGTACGGCTGGTCGCCGAGCCCGGACCCGCCGGAACCGACGCCGTCCGCACCGCCGCCACCGCCTTCGCCCTGCGCGGACTGCCCGTCGACGGACTCGTCGCGAACCGGGTGCTGCCAGGCGCCACCAACGACGCCTGGCTGGGAGCCCTCGCGGCCCAGCAGCGCAAGGCCCTGGACGAGTGGCGGGAGACGTACACGGTCCACGAGGTCCCGCACCGCGGCCACGACCCGCGCGGCACCGACGACCTCGCCGCGCTTGCCGTGCCCGGCGTCAACACCGCGCCCACCCCCGTCGAGTGGCCCGTCGCCGACCGGCTCGCCGACGACGGCGTGCTCGTGTGGCACATCCCGCTGCCCGGCGCGATACGCGACGAACTCGACCTCATCCGGCGCGGCGACGAACTCGTCGTCACCGTCGGCCAGTTCCGCAGGATCGTCCCGCTCCCGTCCGCGCTGCGCCGCTGCACGGTGGCCGGAGCCGCGCTGCGCGAGGGCGAGCTGCGCATCCGTTTCACGCCGGATCCCGGGCTGTGGCCGCGTGAGAAGTGAAGTGCCGCCGAGAACCGGCCGTGTCCGATCCGGGGAGCCGGGCACGGTGAACGAGGTACCCCCGTTCGGGTAACGTCGAGAGCAAGGAAAACGTAGGCAGGAGTCCCGCCATGAGCGAAGAGCGCCCCCCATCCGACGCCGCTCAGGAGGAGACGGCCGACGAGGTGCGCGTCGACGAGGTACGCGTCGAGGACGCGCACGCCACGGACGACGACGCCTGGGCGACGGCCTGCGCGGAGGACCTCGCCGCGGAGCAGGCCCGCCGTCGCGCCCAGCACGGCCCGCCGCCCGGCTCGGCCGCCGAGGAACTGCGCAAACTCGTCGACGCCGTCGCCGACAAGCTCTCCGGGCTCCAGTCGCCGCTGTTCGGCGCGGTCGCCTCCGGCACCGCCCAGCAGATGGTCAGCCAGGTCGTGCAGCAGGCCAAGGCCGCCGTGGAACCGGTGCTGGAGCGCAACCCCGAGGTGTTCGACCACCTGGCGGCCGCGGGCTCGGAACTGCTCGCCGCCTACCGCTCGGCCGTCGAGAACCAGGAGCGCCGCTGGACCACTCGGGGCACTGGTTCCCGCGACGACGAGTCCGGTCCGGGCGAGCACATCGACTTGGACTAATCGCCCCTCGGGTACGGTTGGCCGTAGCGGGGCTCGACCGAAACTGAGGGATTCATGGGACTCACCATCGGCGTCGATATCGGCGGCACGAAGATCGCGGCCGGTGTGGTCGACGAGGAAGGCAATATCCTCTCGACGCACAAGGTGCCGACCCCGACCACGTCGCAGGCGATCATCGACGCCATCGCCTCGGCCGTGGAGGGCGCGCGCGCCGGTCACGACATCGTGGGCGTCGGCATCGGTGCCGCCGGATACGTGAACCGCCAGCGCTCGACGGTGTACTTCGCGCCGAACATCGACTGGCGCAACGAGCCGCTCAAGGCCGAGGTCGAGCAGCGTGTCGGTCTGCCGGTCGTCGTGGAGAACGACGCGAACGCGGCCGCCTGGGGCGAATACAAGTTCGGGGCGGGCAAGGGCCACCGCAACGTCATCTGCATCACCCTGGGCACCGGCCTCGGCGGCGGCATCATCATCGGCAACAAGCTGCGCCGCGGCCACTTCGGCGTGGCCGCCGAGTTCGGCCACATCCGGATGGTGCCGGACGGACTGCTGTGCGGCTGCGGCTCGCAGGGCTGCTGGGAGCAGTACGCCTCCGGGCGCGCCCTCGTCCGTTACGCCAAGCAGCGGGCCAACGCGACCCCGGAGGCGGCGGAGGTCCTCCTGGGGCTCGGCGACGGCACCCCCGACGGCATCGAGGGCAAGCACATCTCCATGGCCGCCCGGCAGGGCGACCACGTGGCGGTGGACTCCTACCGCGAGCTGGCCCGCTGGGCCGGCGCGGGTCTGGCCGACCTCGCCTCGCTCTTCGACCCGTCCGCCTTCATCGTCGGCGGCGGCCTCTCGGACGAGGGCGAGCTGGTCCTTGACCCGATCCGCAAGTCGTACAAGCGCTGGCTGGTCGGCGGCAACTGGCGCCCGGTCGCCGATGTGATCGCCGCCCAGCTGGGCAACAAGGCGGGTCTCGTCGGAGCGGCGGACCTGGCCCGGGAGCCCGACCCGATCATGTAGGTCCCGCACCTCTCGCACGGCAGCGCCCGCCGCACCCTCACGGGGTGGCGGGCGCCGCCGTGTCCGCCCCGTCCCCGGGAGGCGTCGGCCGCCACATCCCCGGAAGGCCACGGGAGGCGTCGCCCCGTGCCCGCCGTATCCCCCGGGAGGCGTCGGGCCGCGTCCGCCCGACTCCACGGGACCAGCGGGCCGCCCCCTGTCCGCCGTATCCCCCGCCCGGGCGTCCGCCTCACCCGATCGAGGGGTCCCTCGGCGCGTCAGGAGCACCGCTGCACCGGCCCGGCGCCCCGTGCGGGCGAGCCATGTGGTTCTTCGGCCCTTCCGGCGGGCTCCCGGCGCGTATCTTGATCGCCATGCCGACCAGCTCCTCCGCCAGTCCGCTGCCCGCGTCCCGCACCGAATCCGACGGTTCGGCCGTCATCCGCGTGCTCAGCTACAACATCCGCTCGATGCGCGACGACACCGCCGCGCTCGCCCGGGTGATCAGCGCCTGCGCACCGGACCTCGTACTGGTCCAGGAGGCGCCGCGGTTCTTCCGCTGGCGCAAGAAGCTCGCGCGTCTCGCCGCCGCCTCCGGCCTCGTCATCCTGTCCGGAGGCGCCACCGCCTCAGGGCCCGCGCTGCTGTGCACCCTGCGGGCCACCGTGGAGCGCACCGAGGACGTCCTGCTCCCGCTGACCCCGGGACTGCACCGGCGGGGCTTCGCCACGGCGGTCGTGCGGTTCGGCGGAGCCCGGCTCGGCGTGCTGAGCTGCCATCTGTCGCTCCAGAAGGACGAGCGTCACGAGCAGAGCGGCCTGCTCCTCGACCGTCTCGCCGGTCTCGGCACCCCGCACGCCGTCGCGGGCGGCGACCTCAACGAACGCCCGACAGGACCGGCGTTCCGCCGTCTGGCGGGCGCGCTCCAGGACGGCTGGGCGACCCGTCCCTGGGGCGGGGAGCACACCTGGACGTTCGCGGGCCCCGACCGGCGCATCGACGCCGTCTTCGCCACGCCCGGCATCGAGGTCCTCGGCTGCGGAGTGCCGCTCGGCCTGCCCGGCGTGAGCGAGGACGACCTGAGGGCGGCCACGGACCATCTGCCCGTCCTGGCCGCCCTCAGAGTGCCCGCGTCCTGAGCGCGGCCCGGATCACCCCGTCCTGCGGACGGGCCGGAGCCTGCCGCCGCACCCCGGGGCCGGGGCGGGGCCGGGGTCAGACGACCGCGCCGCGTCCCGGGTCCTCGTGGTCCTCGTCGTCGTCCTTCATGCGCGTCACCAGGGTGGCGAAGCCGCCGAGGAAACCGCCGACGCCGAGGGTGGTGAGCCACCAGGTCATGTCCCAGCCGAACAGGACGGCCAGCAGAAGCAGCGCGGGGCCGCCGAGTACGCCGAGCCAGGCGAACTTGGCGGTCGTGTCCGCGGCGGGCAGCGGAGGCGGCTCGGGCGGAACGAAGTGGCCCTCGTCGTCCTCGTCGAAGTCGCCCTCGGACGGCTCGGGCGCGCGGTAGTCCCGCGGGCCGCCGACACCGGGCGCGAAGGCGATCGAGCTGCCGAGCGGCTTGACGACGGAGGGCAGGTCACCGGGGGAGGGCAGGTCGCCCGTGGAGGCCTCCGGCTCGGACCCGGCTCCCGGAGCCGGGGCGTCGCCCTCGCCGTCCCCGGTGCTTCCGGAGTTCCCGCCACCGGTCCCGGAGTCGGTGTCCGGCCCGGGCTCGGGGAGTGCCAGATCCTCGATCGACCGGAACGGCCGCGAGCCGGGCGGGTCCGGAGGCTCCTCGCCGTATCCCTCGACGATCGACTTCCAGGCGGCATCCTCGTCGAACGGCACGCTCTGTTCGTCGCCGGAGGACTCCCCGCGGGCATCACCGGGCGATTCCTCGAGCCGGTCCCCGGCGGACTCGGTGAGCGCGTCGCCGAGGCCCTCGCCGCGAGCCCCGTCGAGCGGCTCGCCGACGGGTACGCCCTTCTCCTCCGGATCGCCGCGGTCCGCGTCGTGCTCAGCCACCGGCTGCCGTCCCTTCCTGTGGGCCCATCCGACCGGCGTCGGCCTCCTTGCCGGCACCGGGCGCGAGCCGGGTGACGAAGGAGTGGCTCTCCTCGAAGATCCGGTCCGCGTCCAGGTCCAACGTCGCGACGTGGTAGCTCTGTTCCAGCACGATCTCCGTCACGTCCGTGGAGGACACCCGGCCGAGGATGCGCGCCGAGTCGGCGGGGGAGACCACATGGTCCTGGAGGCTGTGCAGCAGCAGGAGCGGCTGGGTGACCTGCGGCAGCTCAGCGTCCACGATCCCGCACAGCAGGCGCATCGAATGCGCGGCGTGCAGCGGCACCCTGCCGTAGCCGATCTCCTCGGAGCCCTCCTTCGCGATGTCGCTCGCGATGCCCTTCGTCGAGGGGACCAGGTGGCGCAGGACCGGCAGGAGACGGGCGGCGGCACCGTGCACCTTGTTCAGCGGGTTGACGACCACGATGCCGTCGATGTCGTCGCCGTGCCTGGCCGCGAGCCGCAGGGCCAGCGCGCCGCCCATCGACAGCCCGAAGACGAAGACCCGCGAGCACCTCTCGCGCAGCGCGCGCAGCTCGCGGTCGACCTCCGCGTACCAGTCCTGCCAGCCGGTGACCTGCATGTCCTCCCAGCGCGTGCCGTGCCCCGGGAGCAGGGGCAGCGCGACGGTCAGACCGCGCTCGGCGAGGTACTCCGCCCACGGGCGCAGCGACTGCGGGGAGCCGGTGAAACCGTGGCAGAGAAGGACGCCGACCTCTCCGCCCTCGTGGCGGAACGGCTCGGCTCCAGGAAGGACCGGCACCTCGGTCTCCTGTTCATGAGTTGGGGCGGAAAACGACTCCGGATGTGCTTCACCGTACGCGACCGTACTGACACCGACCAGGGTCGTCGGGTCCTTTGACGGTGCTCCGGGTTAAGGTCTGATCCACGACACAGGAGGCACGCGGGTGATCTACGGCGCAATGAAGTTTTCCATCGGAGGGCCACTGAAGCTCGCCTTCAGACCCTGGGTGGAAGGCCTCGAGAACATCCCCGCCGAGGGCCCGGCCATTCTGGCGAGCAATCATCTGTCGTTCTCGGACTCGTTCTTCCTGCCGGCGATCCTCGAACGCAAGGTGACCTTCATCGCGAAGGCCGAGTACTTCACGACCCCGGGCATCAAGGGCCGGATGACGGCCGCCTTCTTCAAGGGCGTCGGCCAGCTCCCGGTGGACCGGTCCGGCGCGCGCGGCGCGGGCGAGGCGGCCATCAAGAGCGGCATAGAGGTGATCGAGCGCGGTGAGCTGTTCGGCATCTACCCGGAGGGCACGCGCTCGCCCGACGGGCGCCTCTACCGCGGCAAGCCCGGCGGTCTCGCGCGCGTGGCCCTCGCCACCGGCGCGCCCGTCATCCCGGTGGCGATGATCGACACCGAGAAGATCCAGCCTCCGGGCAAGCTGATGCCCAAGCTGATGCGTCCGGGCATCCGCATCGGCAAGCCGCTGGACTTCAGCCGCTACAGCGGCATGGAGCACGACCGGTTCGTGCTCCGCGCGGTGACCGACGAGGTCATGTACGAAATCATGAAGCTGTCCGGCCAGGAGTACGTCGACATGTACGCGACGGCAGCCAAGCGGCAGATCGCGGAGGCGGCGAAGGCCGAGAAGGACGCCGAGAAGGCGGCCAGGGCGGCACTCGCCCAGGCCGAGAAGCAGGCCGCCAGGGAACAGGCCGAGGAGCAGGCCGAAGCGCAGGCCGAGAAGCAGACGGAAGCGCAGACCGAAGCGCTGAGCGAAGCACAGGCTGAAGTACCGCCCGCGGACCAGACCGCGGACCAGGCAGAGGACCCGGCCGGGGAACAAGGCGGGGAGCAGTCCGCGCCGTCGGACGGTTCGGGGGGCGTGGGGGAAGCCGAGCCGACCGACAGGCAACGGTCCGGCTCCCAGGAGCGTCCGTAGGGACGTCGGCAGTCGGGGGCGGGGGACATGGCCAAGCGCGAGAGAGTCATGAGGATGTCGGTCGAGCAGCCGCTGTGGCGTGCGCTGAGCGGCTACCGGGTGCTGACCGTGCTGTACGCGATCGGGCTCTTCGCCACCACGTACGACAAGTTCGCCCGCCCGTGGGTGGCCGTCGCGTTCTTCGCCTTCCTGCTCGTCTGGACGCTGGCCACGCTGCCGAGAGTCGCCGGCGCGGCCAACTGCACCAAGCGGTTCCTCGTCGCCGACCTCACCGTCGCGCTGGCCGGGATCCTGCTCACCCGTGTCGCCGACTCCGCCGCGCGCATCGACGCGGGCGGCCCGACGCTGCCGTCGATATGGACGGCGGGTGCCGTCCTGGCCTTCGCGATCAAGGGCGGCTGGCGGTGGGCGGCCTTCGCCTCCACACTCGTCGCCGCGGCCAACCTCGTCGAGCGCGGCGCCCCGGCCCGGGACACCGTGCACAACGTGGTCCTCGTCTGGGTCGCCTCCATCGCCATCGGCTACGTCGTCGAGGTGGCCCGCGCCTCCGAGCGCACCCTCGCCCGCGCCCTGGAGATCGAGGCGGCCACCCGCGAACGCGAACGCCTCGCCCGGGACATCCACGACGGTGTGCTCCAGGTCCTCGCCATGGTGCAGCGGCGTGCCAGCGCGCTCGGCGGCGAGGCCGCGGAGCTCGGCCGGATGGCCGGTGAGCAGGAGGCCGCGCTGCGCACGCTGGTGTCGGGCGGCATGGTGCCCGTCTCACGGGTGTCGGAGGACGCCGCGCTCGGCGCGGTGGTCCGCGCCGTCGACGAACCCGACGACGCGGACCCCGGGGCTCCGCTCGACCTGCGCGCCCTGCTCGCCCCGTACGCCACCGCGCGCGTGACCCTCTCCGAGCCCGGCGCGCCGGTGCCGCTCGGGCCGCCCGCCGCGCGGGAGGTGGCCGCGGCCGTGGGTGCCGCCCTGGACAATGTCCGTCAGCACGTGGGCGAGGACGCCCGCGCCTGGATCCTGGTCGAGGACGAACCGGACGCCGTGATCGTGACGGTGCGCGACGACGGCCCCGGCATCCCGGAGGGACGCCTGGCCCAGGCCGAGGGCGAGGGGCGGCTCGGAGTGGCGCTGTCGATCCGCGGCAGGCTGCGCGAGCTGGGCGGCACGGCGGAGCTGATCTCCGTCCCGGGACAGGGCACCGAGGTCGAGCTGAAGGTGCCGAAGGACACGCGGGGGAAGGCGAAGACGCGATGACGAAGGCGACGGTAGGGCGATGACGGGCGGGACTGCGGCGCAGCCGCGGGCGGAGGAGAGCCCCATCAGGGTCATGGTGGTGGACGACCACCCCATGTGGCGTGACGCCGTGGCCCGTGACCTGGCGGCCGCCGGGTTCGACGTGGTCGCGACCGCCGGCGACGGCGAACAGGCCGTGCGCCGTGCGCTGGCGGTGGCACCCGACGTGCTCGTCCTCGATCTGAACCTGCCCGCCAAGCCCGGCGTCCAGGTCTGCAAGGAGCTGGTCGGCGCCGATCAGTCCCTGCGCGTCCTGGTCCTGTCGGCCAGCGGCGAGCACGCCGACGTGCTGGAGGCGGTGAAGTCCGGCGCGACCGGCTACCTCCTGAAGTCGGCGTCCGCGGAGGAGCTGACCGAGGCGGTGCGCCGGACCGCCGCCGGTGACCCGGTGTTCACACCCGGCCTCGCGGGACTGGTCCTCGGCGAGTACCGCCGGCTGGCCTCGGAACCCGTCCCGGCCACGGGCGCCGACGAGCCGAGGGCCCCGCAGCTGACCGACCGTGAGACCGAGGTGCTGCGCCTGGTCGCCAAGGGCCTGAGCTACAAGCAGATCGCCGAGCGCCTGGTCATCTCCCACCGCACCGTCCAGAACCATGTGCAGAACACCCTGGGCAAGCTCCAGCTGCACAACCGGGTCGAGCTGGTCCGCTACGCCATAGAGCGCGGACTGGACGAGGCCTGACTGCCGCAGATGCCGTCTTTCGGGTGATCTATTGATCAACTGGCCGACAATTCACCGGAACAGCCCTTCCGCACCATGCCGAAGTGACCTGGATCACTATTAGCGTGAGTCCGACAGCCAACCGTGGCGAAGGGACTTTCCATGCGGGTCGGAGTACTGACCGGAGGCGGCGACTGCCCCGGGCTCAACGCCGTCATCCGGGGCATCGTCCGCAAGGGCGTGCAGGAGTACGGCTATGACTTCGTCGGCTACCGGGACGGCTGGCGGGGGCCGCTCGAAGGCGACACCGTACGGCTCGACATCCAGGCCGTGCGCGGGATCCTGCCGCGCGGCGGCACCATCCTCGGATCCTCGCGCACCAACCCCCTCAAGCAGGAGAACGGCATCCGCCGGATCAAGGAGAACCTCGTCAAGCAGGAGGTCGAGGCGCTCATCGCGATCGGCGGCGAGGACACCCTGGGCGTCGCCGCGCGGCTCGGCGACGAGTACGGCATCAACGTCGTCGGCGTACCGAAGACCATCGACAACGACCTCTCCGCCACCGACTACACCTTCGGCTTCGACACGGCGGTCAACATCGCGACCGAGGCCATCGACCGCCTGCACACCACCGCCGAATCGCACATGCGCGTCCTCGTCTGCGAGGTGATGGGCCGCCACGCGGGCTGGATCGCCCTCCACTCGGGCCTGGCCGGCGGTGCGAACGTCATCCTCATCCCCGAGCAGCGCTTCGACGTGGACCAGGTCTGCGCCTGGGTGACCTCGCGCTTCAAGGCCTCGTACGCGCCGATCGTCGTCGTCGCCGAGGGCGCCATGCCCAAGGACGGCGACATGGTCCTCAAGGACGGCAGCCTGGACTCCTTCGGACATGTCCGGCTCTCCGGTGTCGGCGAGTGGCTGGCCAAGGAGATCGAGCGGCGCACCGGCAAGGAGGCCCGCACCACGGTCCTCGGGCATGTCCAGCGCGGCGGGACGCCCAGCGCCTTCGACCGCTGGCTCGCCACCCGCTTCGGGCTGCACGCCATCGAGGCGGTCCGCGACGGCGACTTCGGCAAGATGGTGGCGCTGCGCGGCACCGACATCGTCCGTGTCCCGATCGCGGAGGCCACCGCCAGGCTGAAGACGGTCGACCCCGGCCTGTACGCGGAGGTCGGGGTGTTCTTCGGCTGAGGCGGCACCCCGCCCGCGCCTGAGCGGCTCCGGGGGTACGGGCCGTATATTCGGCCCGTACCCCAGCACGGGAGAGACCGGTGGAGATTCTGGCGTTCGGCGTCCAGTCCGACGAGAAGCCCCTGATCGAGAAGGCCTTCGAGGGACGTCACGAGGTCCGCTGTGTCGACGTCTTCCTCAGCGAGGACACCGCACCCATCGCCACCGGCTACGAGGCCGTGTCCACCAGCGTCAACTGCGCCCTGGGACACCGCGTTCTGCAGACCCTGGCGGCCGGCGGCACGCAGCTCGTCGCCCAGCGCTCCACCGGGTTCAACAACATCGACCTCGACGTCGCCGAGCGCCTCGGGATGACGGTCGCCCGGGTCTCGTCCTACTCGCCCTACTCGGTCGCCGAGTTCGCCTGGACCCTCGGCCTGGCCGTCAACCGCCGTATCGTGCGCGCGTCCAACCGCACCCGCGACTTCGACTTCCGTCTCGAAGGGCTGATGGGCCGTGACATGCACGGCCGCACCGCGGGAGTCGTCGGTACCGGGAAGATCGGCGAGGCCTTCGCCCGGATCGCCCACGGTTTCGGCATGAAGCTGCTCGGCTGGGACATCGCCGAGAACCCGGAGTGCGTCGCACTCGGCATGACGTACGTCTCCAAGGAGCGCCTTCTCGCCGAGTCCGACCTCGTCAGCCTGCACGTCCCGCTGATGCCGGGGACCCAGCACCTCATCGACGCCGACGCCCTGCGCGTCATGAAGGACGACGCGATCCTGGTGAACTCCAGCCGGGGCGGCCTGATCGACAGCCAGGCCCTCGTCGCCCAGTTGCGCGAGGGCCGCTTCACGGGTGTCGGCCTCGACGTGTACGAGGCGGAGGCCGGACTGTTCTTCCTCGACAAGTCCCTCGAAACCGTCGAGGACGACACCCTGGCCCGCCTGGTCACCTTCCCGAACGTCCTGGTCACCTCGCACCAGGCCTACTACACCCGTGACGCGGTCGGCCAGATCGTCGACGCCACCGCCGCCAACGTCCTCGACTACACCGAGGGCCGCCGCTCGGAGAACGTGCTCGTGCCGCGCAGCTGACCCGCCAGCTCCCGTACGACGGCCGCGCCGTTGAGCGTCAGCACCGACTCCGGGTGGAACTGCACGCCCGCGAAGCCGGGACCGCGCAGCGCGTGCACCTCGCCGTTCGCGGCCCGGCTGACCTCGACGCCGTGCGCCGACAGCTCCGCCAGCGTCTCGTCGTCGCAGTGCGCCACGAAGCTGTTGTAGAAGCCGACGGTCTCGGGCCGCCCGAAGAGGTCGACACGCGTCTGCGCGCCCTGGTAAGGCACGTCCTTGCGGACGATGTCCAGCCCCAGCTCGACCGCGATCAGCTCGTGGCCGAGGCAGACACCGAGGACGCCGTGCCGGTGCTCACGCAGCACCTCGGCGGTCAGGCCGCGCAGGAAGCGCATCTTGGGGTCCGCCGCGTCGCGGGGATCGCCGGGACCCGGGCCGAGGACCACCGGCCCCTCGTGCGCGAGGACGATCTCGCGCAGGCCCGGTTCGTCGTACCGGCGTACCGTCACATCGAGCCCGGACGAGCGCAGGACATGCGCGAGCATCGCGGTGAAGGTGTCCTCGGCGTCCACGACCAGCGCGTGCCCGGCGAGCTCCTGGGACCGCTCCTGCATCCGCAGCCAGAACGGCGCCAGCGAGGCCCGCCGCCCGTCCAGCGACGCCCGCACCCGCGGATCGTCGCCCAGCCCCGGCCGGGTACCGTCCGGGCGCGGCCGGCCGGGCCGCACCCCGAGTGCCGCCAGCACCCCCGCCGCCTTGGCGTGCGTCTCGGCGACCTCGCCCGCCGGATCCGATCCCCGTACGAGAGTGGCGCCGACCGGCACCCGCAGCCGGCCGTCCGCGTCGATGTCGGCCGTGCGGATGAGGATCGGGGAGTCGAGGGTCTGCGCCCCGGGCCCGCCGTCCGGCCCGTCCTCCCGTTGCCGCCCGACCAGCGCCAGCGCCCCCGCGTAGTAGCCGCGCCCGCCCACCTCGTGACGCTCGATGACCCGGCAGGCGTTCTGCACGGGCGAGCCGGTGACGGTCGCCGCGAACATGGTCTCGCGCAGGACGTCCCGCACGTCCAGCGAGGAGCGGCCCCGCAACTCGTACTCGGTGTGCGCGAGATGGGCCATCTCCTTGAGCCGCGGCCCGATCACCACCCCGCCCATGTCCCCGACCGTGCACATCATCTTGAGCTCCTCGTCGACGACCATCGAGAGCTCCTCGATCTCCTTGCCGTCGGCGAGGAAGGCGAGCAGGTCCTCGGGCGTCGGGCCCCCGGCCGGATAGCGGTACGTCCCGCTGATCGGGTTCATCACGACCGTCCCGGCGGACATCCGGACATGCACCTCCGGGCTCGCCCCGACCAGCGTCCGCTCCCCGGTGTGCACGACGAACGTCCAGTACGCGCCCCGCTCGCCGACCAGCAGCCGGCGGAACAGCGCCAGGGCGTCGGCCCGTCCGAACCCCGGGATCCGGCCCTCGTACGTCCGCCGGATCACGAAGTTGGCGCCCTCGCCGCGCCCGATCTCCTCCCGCAGCACCCGTTCGACGATCCCGGAGTACTCCTCGTCACCGACGTCGAAGCCGCCGCCCTCGACCCGTACGTCGTGCGCCGGCAGCTCGGCCAGCGCCTGTGCGAGCGGCAGTTCGTGGCGCTCCTCGGGGACGAGCACCGAGAGCGGGGTGCCGTCGTCGCGGACGTCGAAGCCGCGCTCCCTGATCTGCCGGAACGGGATCAGCGCGAGACCCTCGTCGGGGATGTCGGCGAGGCGCTCCACCTCGCGCACCGGCCCCAGCAGCAGTTCGACCACGTCGTGGTCGCGGCCGGGAGTGCGGCGGCGCAGCAGGGCGAAGGGACGGGGATCGTCCAGCAGGTCGAGCAGGTTCATCGGTGCGGTCCTTCTCTCGAATCGTGCATCTCGGAGAGGAACGGCCCGGGTCCGCAAACACCGAAGGCCGCCCCTCGGGCGGCCTTCGCGAAGTCGTGTCTACGCGCAGTCAGTGGGCCGCCGGATGAGCGGTCCACCACCAGTTCTGGTTCGAATGCGCGAACATGCGCCGCACCTTACCCGACGGTGAGGGGCGGGCAACAGCGTGAAACGGTCCCGCGGAGCGTTCCGACCGTCCGGTCACCGGCCATGGATGGCCAGACAGACCGAACGCACCGAGAAACGAGAACCATGCACGCAGTCCGTTCGTCCCAGCCCCGCCGGAAGGGCGTCCGCGCCCTGACCGTGCTCCTCGCGGCGGCCGCCCTCGCCGCCGGGCCGCTCGTCCCCGCGAGTTCCGCCCCGCGCACGGGCGACGCCGAGGACCTGACCCAGGTCGCCTACCGCGGCTACATCTTCACCGTCCCCGACTCCTGGCGGATCGTGGACCTGAAGAAGCATCCCGACACCTGTGTCCGCTTCGACCGGCACGCCGTCTACCTCGGCACCCCCGGCACCGACCAGAACTGCCCGGCCAGGGCCAGCGGCCGTACCGAGGCGCTGCTGGTCCAGCCCGCCCCCGTGGCCCCCAGGGCCGTCACGGAGAACCCGACGGCCCGCACCTACCGGGCCACCGCCGACCGCATCGCCGTCACCGCGGCCTACGGGTACGACCGCGCGCGCATCCAGGACGTCCTGAGCAGCGCCGGACTGCCTGTCGCCGCCGCCCGGCGCGAGGAACCCGCGCTGCAGCGTGCTGCGGCCCCGCTGCCGAAGGACGCGACCTCCTTCCGCGGCGAGGGCTTCGACGCCTGCACCGCCCCGAGCCAGTCGGCGATGGACGCCTGGCGCGACGACTCCCCGTACGGCGCCATCGGTGTCTACATCGGCGGGCTCAACCGCGCCTGCGCCCAGCAGCACCTGACCGCCGACTGGGTGCGGACGCAGTACACCCGCGGCTGGCGGTTCTTCCCGCTGTACGTCGGCAGGCAGCCCTCCTCCGACGGCGGCAGCTGCGGAGGCGGCTGCGCGGCCATCACCAGCCCGGTGTCGCAGGGCACCGCGGGCGCCGACGACGCCGTCAAGCAGGCGGCCGCGCTGGGCTTCGGCAAGGACACGGTGCTCTATCTCGACCTGGAGCACTACGAGCCCGGAGGCAAGGTCACCGACTCGGTGCTCGCCTACCTCCAGGCGTACACCGCGCGCCTGCACGCACTCGGCTACCGCTCCGGCGCGTACGGCAACACCTCGTCCCTGGTGTCCGACCTGATCGCCAACAAGAGCCGCGTCACCCTGCCCGACGTGATCCACTTCGCCCGCTGGAACCGGGTGTCGAGCACGTCGGACTCCTCGATCCCCTCGACGCTGTGGAACAAGCACCAGCGCGTCCACCAGTACGTGGGCGACACGACCGAGACCCACGGCGGTGTACGGATCTCCATCGACCGCGACCGGCTCGACGTGGACTAGTGCCGCGACAGGCAACGTTCGCCCCGTCGGGCAAACATTGCCTGCCGCGGCACCAGGCGCCGGCCGTCTTCTCTCCGGGCGGGTGCCGCGGCCGCCGTACGGCCGCCCGGAGAGTCGCCGATCGAGCGCGGTTCGTCTCAATTGATGAGCATGTGAATGGACGCCGGAGCCGACCCCGTAGTGTTGTCCGGGTGACCGTGAACGCTAAGTCCAGCGCGAGCGCTGGCAACACCTGGCGAGACCTGCCCGCGGCGCAGCAGCCCGAGTACCCCGATGCCGAGGCTCTGCGCGATGTGATCGCGGAGCTCGCGTCGTATCCGCCGCTCGTCTTCGCGGGCGAGTGCGACCAGCTGCGCGCCCGGATGGCGTCCGTCGCCAAGGGAGAGGCGTTCCTTCTCCAGGGCGGCGACTGCGCCGAGGCCTTCGACGCCGTGTCGGCGGACCACATCCGCAACAAGCTCAAGACGCTGCTCCAGATGGGCGCCGTCCTCACGTACGCCGCCTCGGTGCCGGTGGTGAAGGTCGGCCGGATCGCCGGCCAGTACTCCAAGCCCCGCTCCAAGGGCACCGAGACCCGCGACGGCGTGACCCTGCCGACGTACCGGGGCGACTCGGTCAACGGCTTCGACTTCGACGAGAAGTCCCGCATCCCGGACCCCGAGCGCCTGAAGCGGATGTACAACGCGTCCGCCTCCACGCTCAACCTGGTGCGCGCCTTCACCACCGGCGGTTACGCCGACCTGCGCCAGGTGCACGCCTGGAACCAGGACTTCGTGAAGTCGTCCCCGTCCGGCCAGCGCTACGAGCAGCTCGCGCGTGAGATCGACAACGCGATGAACTTCATGCGGGCCTGCGGCACCGACCCGGAGGAGTTCAAGACCGTCGAGTTCTACGCCTCCCACGAGGCGCTGCTCCTCGACTACGAGTCGGCGCTGACCCGCGTCGACTCGCGCACGGGCCACCTGTACGACGTCTCGGGCCACATGGTGTGGATCGGCGAGCGCACCCGCCAGCTCGACGGCGCGCACATCGAGTTCGCGTCGAAGATCCGCAATCCGATCGGGATCAAGCTGGGCCCGACGACGACGGCCGAGGAGGCGCTCCAGTACATCGAGCGCCTCGACCCGGACCGTGAGCCGGGCCGTCTCACCTTCATCGTGCGGATGGGCGCGGACAAGGTCCGCGACAAGCTGCCCGAGCTGGTCGAGAAGGTCACCGCCTCCGGTGCGACCGTGGCCTGGGTGACCGACCCGATGCACGGCAACACCTTTGAGGCCGCCTCGGGCCACAAGACCCGCCGCTTCGACGACGTGCTCGACGAGGTCAAGGGCTTCTTCGAGGTCCACAAGGGCCTCGGGACCCACCCGGGCGGTATCCATGTCGAGCTCACCGGTGACGACGTCACCGAGTGCGTGGGCGGCGGCGACGAGATCTTCGTCGACGATCTGCACCAGCGTTACGAGACGGCCTGCGATCCCCGTCTGAACCGCAGCCAGTCCCTTGACCTGGCCTTCCTCGTCGCCGAGATGTACCGCGACCAGTAGCAGATCAACAGGCGGCACACCTGTTACGGGCACCTGCAGTGGGGCGCGGATCACATACGATCCGCGCCCCACGCCACTTTTGTGGTTCCTATGTGACGGGTAAGGTTAGGTTAGCCTCACCGATCATCGGGACGGCGTGACCCAACGATTTCGGCGGGAGGTGAACCGGGTGTACGTCTGCAGTTGCTTCGGGATCACCGAACAGCAGGTGAAGAAGCACGCGGCGGACGGCGCGTGCACTCCGCGGCAGATAGCCTCGGCCTCCAAGGCGGGTACGGACTGCGGTTCGTGCGTACGCCGGATCCAGGCGCTGCTGGGCAGGGGCTCGTGTCCGCGCCGTGAGCTGGCCGACCAGGGCATGCCGGTGCTCTCCGAGGTCCTCGCGGAGGCCGGGACCGATCGGCGCGAGGCCGTCGAGTACGGGACCGCGGCGCGCGAGGCCGCCTAGCCCTGAAGCCGGCCGGCCCCAAGCCGCCTAGCTCTCCGGCTGCTCGATGAGCTGCGCGAGGTAGAGCGCCTCGCCGAGCTTCTCGACCAGTTCCAGCTGGGTGTCCAGGTAGTCGATGTGGTGCTCCTCGTCCTCGAGGATCGACTCGAAGATGTTCGCGGACGTGATGTCGCCCTTCGTGCGCATCACCTCGATCCCGCGCTTGAGGCGGTCGATCGCCTCGACCTCCACCTGCCGGTCGGCCTGGAACATCTCGGTGACGGTCTGCCCCACCCGGACATGGAAGAGCCGCTGGTAGTTCGGCAGTCCGTCCAGGAAGAGAATGCGGTCGGTGAGGACCTCCGCGTGCTTCATCTCGTCGAACGACTCGTGCCGGGTGTACTTCGCGAGCTTGGTCCAGCCGAAGTTCTCCTGCATCTTCGCGTGCAGGAAGTACTGGTTGATCGCGGTCAGCTCACCGGTCAGCTGCTCGTTGAGGAATTCGATGACCTCGGGGTCGCCCTGCATCGCAGAGGCTCCTTCCAAGCGGGGGACTGGGCAGATTGCGCCGCATCTTTGCACCGGTGTCCGGGGGCGTCCAGTAAGTACATGCTTACTCCGGGTTGCCCCGATCCTGGCCGTGCTGGTCATGGGCACTGTTCCGGGTCTGTCAGGATGGAGTCATGGGTCAGCCGGTGGAGCGCGAATCTGGAGAAACGGCACAGTCGGAGCTTCCGCCGGGACAGCGACTTCAGCGCGGCTGGCCGGTCACGCACTACGGTCCCGTACCCAAGTTTCGCCCCGAGCGCTGGGAATTCCGGGTCTTCGGAGCCACCGCCGACGGCGGGAAGCAGTGCTGGACCCACGACGAGTTCACCGCCCTCCCGTACGCCTCCGTCGTGGCCGATCTGCACTGCGTCACGAAGTTCAGCATGCTGGGGGCCGAATGGGGGGGTGTCCCCGCCCGTACGATCCTGGAGATAGCCCCGCCCGCGCCCACCGTGACCCACGTGATGGTCTGGGCCGAGTACGGCTTCAGCTCGAACCTGCGTCTCGCGGACTTCGTGTCCGAGCGCACCATCTTCGCCACCCACAAGGACGGCGAACTGCTGACGGCGGAGCACGGCTTTCCGCTGCGCCTGGTCGTCCCGCATCTGTACGCGTGGAAGGGGCCCAAGTGGGTGCGCGGCGTCGAGTACATGACCGCCGACCGCCGCGGCTTCTGGGAGGAGCGCGGCTACCACAACGTCGGTGACCCCTGGCGCGAGCAGCGGTACTCCTACCAGGAGGAACCCGGGGACGGTCCCGAGCTCTGAGCCCCTGGCCCGACTGCCGGCGCGCGTCCCCGGTGCCGGTGTCCCGGCAGGTCAGTGGTGGTACCGGTGCACCACGGCGTGCCCCCTGCCCCGGCCGATCGTCCACTTGTTGACCGGGGTCGTGACCACGAAGGCCACCACGAGCGAGATCAGCAGCGACCCCCAGAACAGCAGGTCGCCCAGCTGGGCGTCCATCGCGTCCGGCCACAGCACGATGACGCCGTTGTCGATCAGCTCCATCACCGCGATGGACAGCGTGTCCGCGGCCAGCGCCACCCGGAAGGCGGTGCGGAAGCCGACGCCCGCCCTCAGCACTCCGCGCAGGGTGAGCGCGTAGCCGAAGAAGAAGGCCAGCGCGATCGCCAGGACCGTCGTCGGCAGGTTTCCCCACCCGAACGCCGTGCCCACCACCATGCCCAGCACCTCGCCGATGGCGCAGCCGGTGAGGCAGTGCAGGGTGGCCTGGGCGGCCGTGGACCAGGTGGCCCCGGCCGGCCCGTGATGGTGGGCGTGGTGCGGGTCTTCGTGAGTGTCCGCCCGCGTATCCACGGGTGTGTCCGTGTGCGCGGGCCTGTCCGCGGGTGCCTCGTGCCCCATGAGATCCCCCAGTGTCGAGTCACGGCTCCTTCGCACTGAAGCAACCATATACCCCCCTGGGGTATTCCGAGGGTTGCGGGACCGGTCGTGGCCCTACCCGTCGCGGAGCTTCTTCAGCCGCTCCACATCGGCCGCGTGCCCTTCCTTTCCGCCGGGGGTCTCGATGATCAGCGGGACGCCCTCCGTGGCGGGATGTGTCATCAGAGCGCGGAACGGGTCCTCGCCTATGTGGCCGGAGCCGATGTTCTCGTGGCGGTCCTTGTGCGCGCCGACCACATCCTTGGAGTCGTTGGCGTGGATCAGCTTCAGCCGCCCCTCGCCGACGGTGTCGACCAGCAGATCGAGGGTCTGGTGCATCCCGCTCGGCCCGGTCAGATCGTGGCCCGCCGCGAAGATGTGGCAGGTGTCGAGGCAGACGCCCAGCTTGGGGTGGGCGTCCAGGGCCTCGAAGTAGGGGCCGAAGTCCCAGGTGCGTGAGCAGAGGGAGGCACCCTGCCCGGCGGTCGACTCCAGCAGCAGGAACGGGTCGTCGTCATGGGTCAGTTCGTCCAGCAGCGGCAGCAGACGGTCGCGCACCTGCTTCAGGGCGACGGACCGCTCCCGGCCGCCGGTGGCGCTCCCGGTGTGCACGACCACCCCCAGGGCGCCGATCTCCCGTCCGCGCCGCAGCGAGTGCCGCAGCGACTCCACCGATTTCTCGACCGTCGCCTCGGTGTGCGAACCGAAGTTGATCAGGTACGGGGCGTGGACGTACGCGGGGATCGATCCGGCGGCGCACGCGGCGCGGAAGTCCTCGTCCTGCTTCGGGTTCCCGGCGGGCGTCGCCCAGCCGCGCGGGTTGGCGACGAAGACCTGGACGGTCTCGGCCGCGAGGTCGCGGGCGTAGGCCAGGCCGACGGAGTTGAGGCCGCCGGCCACGGGGACATGGCCGCCGACGGGGTTGCGGAGCTGCTTGCTGGTCACACCCGTCAGGGTGTCACGCTCCGCCGGGCACCCCGCGGGCGGACCTCACGGACCTCCCGGGCCCCTGGGGGAGCGGCCTCCGAGCGGCTGCCCGGTCGGAGGCCGTACGTCGCCGGGCCCGGCGACGGATCGGCTCAGCGGATCTGGATCGTTATCGTCGAGCCCTTGGGCGCCGTGTCGCCGCCGTCCACCGACTGCTTCTTGACCGTGTCGCCGAAGAGCCCGAGCAGCCCGCGGTCCTTGTCGACCTGGAACCCGGCGTCCTCCAGCGCCTTCGTGGCGTCGTCCACGCTGTCGCCCACGACGTCCGGGACCTCCACCATCTCGGGGCCCTTGGAGAGGGTCAGCGTCACCGTGTCCCCCGTGGCGGCCTCGCGGCCCGCGCGCGGTGTCTGCTGGGCGACCTGGCCCTTGTCGAACTCCGAGTGGACCCGCTCCGCGGCGATCTTCACCTTCAGGCCCGCGCCCTCCAGCTCGGCCGTGGCGTCCTCGACCGACGAGCCGGTCACGTCGGGCAGCTCCACCGGGGCGCCCTTGCTCACGACGATCGCGATCGCCGAGCCCGAGTGCCGTTCGGTGCCCGCGGCCGGATCCGTACCGATCACGAACCCGTTGAGCACGTCCTGGCTGAACTCTCGCGTGACCATGCCCGCGGCGAGCCCGTCTCCCTTGAGCACTTCTCTCGCCTTGAACAGGGCGAGGCCCTTGAGGTCCGGCACCTTCACCGTCTGGGGGCCGTCGGAGACGGTCAGGGTCACGGAGTCGTTGTCGCGGATGCGTTCGCCGACACCGGGGTCGGTGCTGATGACCGTGCCGCGCTTCACCGTGTCGCTGTAGGCGTGCTTGACCCGCTTGACGTCCAGCCCGGCGTCCTGGAGCCGGGTCCTGGCCTGCTGCTCCGTCTTCGCCAGGACGGGCGGGACCTTGGTGAACTGGCCCGAGTTGATGTACCAGACACCGGCGCCGAGGCCGAGCACCAGCACGATCGCGGCGACGACCAGCATCATCCCGCGCCGCGGCCGCGTACCCGGAACCTGCGGCGGCCCGACCGGCGCGGTCGTGAACGGGCTGCTCTGCTCGAACCGGCTGGTCCGGTCGAGGACGCTGTCGTCCTCGTTCACGGGCAGCAGACGGGGGACGGACAGCGAGCGCGGGATCACGCTCGTACGGTCGTCGGTGTTGTCGTGGCCCACGGACAGCGCGCCCGGCGGGACCGCGTCGAGCTGCTCGGCGGTGAGACCGGCCCGGGCTTCGAGGACCTGGCCGAGCAGGGCCACCGCGTCGGCCGGGCGGACCTCGGGATTGCGGGCCGTGGCCGCGGTGACCAGCTCGTCCAGCGCGTACGCCATGCCCGGCACGGTGGCCGACGGAGGCGGCACGTCCTCGTGGAGGTGCTGGTAGAGCACCTGCGCGGGGGAGTCCGCGGTGTGCGGCTTGGCGCCGGTGAGCATTTCGTAGAGGACGACTCCGCAGGCGTAGACGTCGACGCGGGTGTCGGAGGTGCCGTGCTCGATCTGCTCGGGGGCGAGGTACGACACGGTGCCGAGGATGGTGCCCGTCGTGCTGGTCACCGTGTCCACGGCGCGGACGAGACCGAAGTCCGCGACCTTGACCCGGCCGTCGTCCCCGATCAGGACGTTCTCCGGCTTCATGTCGCGGTGCACGAACCCGGCGCGGTGGGCCGCGCCGAGCGCGGCGAGCACCGGCTCCAGGATGTCGAGCGCGGCCCGGGGCTGGAGGGCGCCGCGCTCGCGCAGCACGTCGCGCAGGGTGCACCCGGCGATGTACTCCATGGCCAGATAGACGTACGACCCGTCCGCCCCCTGGTCGAAGACCTGCACCACATTGGGGTGCGCCAGTCGTGCCACCGACTTGGCCTCGCGGATGAAGCGCTCGACGAACGAGACGTCCGCGGCCAGCGTCGGGTGCATCACCTTGAGCGCGAGCACGCGGTCCAGACGGGTGTCCAAGGCCCTGTAGACCGTGGCCATCCCGCCGACCGCGATCCGTGCGTCGACGCGATAGCGGCCGTCGAGCACGTGTCCGACAAGCGGGTCCTGAAGGGTCGTATCCACGCAGGTGAGTCTACGAGCCGCCACCGTCACGAGGTCCCGTTCGACCGATACGGGGGCCCGACTGCAGCCGACCTGTGACGCGCATCGCACGTACGAATGTCTGTTCGTCGTGCAGATGTCCGATCATGGCCCGTCTGTCACCGCAAGGCCGCAACGCGACAACCCGCACGCCCGCCCGGCCGGAAACCGATGGAAGCCGATGGAGAAACCGACCTGGAAACCGGTGCGGAAACCGGTGCGGAAACCGGTGCGGAAACCGGCGCGGAAACCGATGACCGGCGGACCTCGGTCAGAATGCCGGGCGCTCGGGGTCCAGCGCCGCCATGCCCTCCACGGGAGAGGACGCCGTGGCGAAGTGCCTCCGGGGGATGCGCCCGGCCCGCCGTGCCAGACGCCCCGCCTCCACCGCGTGCCGCATGGCCTCCGCCATCAGGACGGGTTCCTGAGCCCGTGTCACCGCCGAGGCCAGCATCACCCCCGCGCACCCCAGCTCCATCGCGAGCGCGGCGTCCGACGCCGTGCCCGCTCCCGCGTCCAGGATCACCGGCACGCGCGCGTGCTCGACGATCAGCTCGAAGTTGTGCGGGTTGCGGATCCCGAGCCCGGACCCGATGGGCGAGCCGAGCGGCATGATCGCCGCACAGCCGACGTCCTCCAGCTTCCGCGCCAGCACCGGGTCGTCGTTCGTGTAAGGCAGCACGGTGAAGCCGTCGTCGACCAGCGTCTCCGCCGCGTCGAGCAGCTCGATCGGATCGGGCAGCAGGGTCCGCTCGTCGGCGATGACCTCCAGCTTGACCAGATCGGTGCCCAGGGCCTCGCGCGCCAGACGAGCGGTCAGCACGGCCTCGCCCGCGGTGTAGCAGCCGGCCGTGTTCGGCAGGACACGGATGTTCAGCCGGCCGAGCACCGACAGGACCGAGCCGTGCACCGACGCGTCCACGCGCCGCATCGCGACCGTGGTCAGCTCCGTGCCGGACGCCACCAGGGAGCGCTCCAGCACGTCGAGGCTGGGCGCGCCGCCCGTCCCCATGATCAGCCGGGACGCATAGGTCGTACCGCCGAGGACGAAGGGGTCGTCTGCCATGGGTCAGCCTCCTTGGACGGCGGTGAGGACCTCGACGCGGTCGCCCTCGGCGAGCGGGGTGGAGGGCCACTGCGCGCGCGGGACGACGGTTTCGTTCAGGGCGGCGGCCACCCCGGACGACGACGGGGTGAGGGTCGCGACGAGCGCGTCGAGAGCGGTTCCCGCGGCGATCAGCCGCCGCTCCCCGTTGACGACGATGTTCATACGTGCAGCTCCGTGCGGGCCGTGGCGCCGAAGCGCAGGGGGGTGAAGGGGCGGGCTTCGGCGGGGAGTTCGCCGGTGGTCAGGACGTGGGCCAGCACGTCTCCGGTCACGGGCGTCAGGAGCACACCGTTGCGGTGGTGCCCGGTGGCCAGCAGCAGCCCGTCCAGCGCGCTCGGGCCGAGCAGCGGCGCGTTGTCGGGCGAGCAGGGGCGCAGCCCCGCGCGGGTCTCGGTGAGCGGCAGTTCGGTGATCCCGGGGACCAGCTCGTGGGCGTCGCGCAGCAGCTCGTACACGCCGCCCGCCGTCACGGTGGTGTCCCAGCCCAGCTCCTCGCTGGTCGCGCCCACCACGAGCTCGCCGTTCTCGCGCGGCACCAGATAGACGTGGCTGCCGCGCACCACGGCCCGCACGGTGCGATGGAGGAAGGGCGCGTACCGCGCCGGCACGGTCAGCCGCAGTACCTGCCCCTTGACGGGGCGCACCGGCGGCACGACGTCGTCGGGGACGCCCGCCAGGCGGCCGCTGAGGCTGCCCCCGGCGAGCACCACCTGACCCGCGCCGAGCCCGGTGCCGTCCGCGGTGACGACCCCGGTGGCCCGTTCCCGTACGACGGTCAGACGCTCCGCCCAGGTCCGGTGCATGACCACCCCGGCCCGCTCGCAGGCCGTGACCAGGGCCGCCGTGAGGCGCCTCGGGTCGATCTGGTGGTCGCCGTCGACCCGCAGACCCCCGCGCACGCCGGGCGCGAGCATCGGCTCCAGGCGGCGGCACTCACGGCCGCTCAGCCACTCGGACTCCAGCCCCGACCGGACCTGCAGCGCGTGCAGTTCCCGCAGATGGGCGCGGTCGTCGGCGTCCAGAGCGACGGCCAGCGTGCCGCTCCGGCGGTAGCCGAGGTCCTGGCCGGTGGCCTCGGTGAGCTCGGCGGCGAAGTCCGGATAGCGGCGCGCCGAGGCGAGGTTGAGGCCCAGCAGGGTCTCCTCGCCGAAGTGCAGCTCGGTGACGGCGGCCAGCATCCCGGCCGCGACCTGCGCGGCCCCGCCGCCCGGCTCGGGGTCCACGAGCGCGGTCGTGAACCCGCGCTGCGCGGCCCGCCAGGCCGTCACCAGACCGATGATTCCGCCCCCGACGACGAGGACGTCCGACGAACGTGCAGACGGCATGGGCGTCCAGCCCCTCCCTTCGCCGGCATGACCCGGATCAGGTTCGTACGGTCGGAGGCCGCCCAGCCTCCCTCTCAGCCCGGTGCGTCCGGGCTCCCGCGAGTGCTTTACGTTGGCCACCCTAGCCCGCCCCCTCTGTCTCAGTAAGGGAGCCTCCACCATGGCGCGACCGCTCGACGGCCTCGTGCTCGCCCCCGTCGCCGACCAGGCCCCGGGCCAGGTGGGCACCGGCACCCGGTTCACGTACCACGAGCGGGACGGCGTGGTCTGGGCCGACTACGCGGGCGGCGACATCGTCCGCGGACACCTCGTCGGCACCCGCGAGGGCGACCGCCTCGACTTCCGGTACGTACAGCTCAGGCGCGACGGGACCACCGCGTCCGGCCACTGCGTGTCGGCCGTCGTGGAACTGCCCGACGGGCGCCTGCGGCTGGAGGAGAGCTGGACGTGGGAGTCGCAGCCGGGCGCCGGGACGAGCGTGGTGGAGGAGCCGCGCGCGACCGGCCGTGTGGAACAGGTCACCGAGCACGTCCGCTGACTGACGAATCGTCACGTGTCTAAGGTGATCAGGTGAGCGATCAGACGCAGGCACAGTCACCGTCGCAGGGGCCCGCGGCCCGGCGGGTCGTCGTGGCGGGCGCGGGCATGGCCGGGGTGCAGACCGCGGTCGCCCTGCGCGAACAGGGCTTCACGGGCACCGTCACGCTGATCGGCGCGGAGCCGCATCAGCCGTACGACCGGCCCCCGCTGTCCAAGGCCGTCCTGCTCGGCAAGGCCGAGGGCTCCGCCTTCGACATCGACTTCGAGGCCCTGGACATCGACCTCAGACTGGGCAGCGAGGCGCTCGGTGTGCGCCCCGGCGACCACGAACTGGACACGGACGCGGGGCCCGTCCCGTACGACGTCCTGGTCGTCGCCACCGGCGCCGAACCGATCCGGCTCCCCGGCGCCGAAGGCGTGCCCGGCGTGCATCTGCTGCGCACCCTGGACGACGCCGACCGGCTGCGTCCCGTTCTCACCCGGCAGCACGACATCGTGGTGGTCGGAGCGGGCTGGATCGGCGCCGAGTTCGCCACGGCGGCGCGCGAGGCGGGCTGCGCGGTCACGGTCGTCGAGGCCGCCGACCGGCCGCTGGCCGAGGCGCTGCCCGCCGAGGTGGCCGCCCCGATGGCCGCCTGGTACGCGGACAGCGGGGCCTCGCTGCGCACCAGCGCGCGCGTGGAGCGCGTCGAGCCCGGGGCGGTCGTCCTGGACGACGGCTCCCGGGTGCCCGCGGACGCCGTCGTGGTCGGGATCGGCGCGCGGCCCGCCACGGCCTGGATCGCCGGCTCGGGCATCGAACTCGGCGCCCACCGCGAGATCGTCGCCGACGACCACCTGCGCACCTCCCTGCAGGACGTCTACGCGGTCGGCGACTGCGCCTCCTTCCCGTCCGGACGCTACGAGGAACGCCTCCTCGTCCACCACTGGGACAACGCCCTCCAGGGCCCGCGCACGGTCGCCCTGAACATCGTCGGACAGACGCCGGCCGCCTACGACCCCGTGCCGTACTTCTGGTCCGAGCAGTTCGGCCGCTTCGTCCAGTACGCCGGCCACCACACGCCCGCCGACACCCTGGTCTGGCGCGGCGACCCCTCGGGAGCCTCCTGGTCGGTGTGCTGGCTGCGCGAGACACGGCTCGTCGCCCTCCTGGCGGTGGGCCGCCCGAGGGATCTCGCCCAGGGCCGCAGGCTGATCGAGGCGGGCGCCACCATGGATCCGGAGCTGCTCGCGGACGCGTCGAGGCCGCTGAAGGGCGCCACGGTCTGATCCGGCACCCAGGTCGGGCGCCCTCGGCTTCCGACTGCCGGTCCGGGATGGCAGGCTTGTCCCGTGACCGAGATTGACGCAAAGATCGATGCTCTCGTCCCCGCCTGGCTCACCCTCCCCGACATCGCCGAACAGTTCGGCGTCGAGGTGACGCGCGTCCGGCAGCTGGTCAAGGACGGCCAGCTGATCGCCGTACGCCGTGGTGAGAACCGCGCGCTGCACGTCCCCGCCGATTTCATCGACGCGGACGAACAGAAGGTCGTCAAGGGCCTGGCCGGCACCCTGACGCTCCTGAGGGACGACGGCTTCTCCGACGAAGAGGCCCTCGAGTGGCTCTTCACCCCCGACCCGAGCCTGCCCGGCACCCCCGCACAGGCTCTGAGCGAGAATCGCGGCACGGAGGTGAAGCGCCGCGCCCAGGCGCTCGCCGTCTGACCTGAACGCGACCGTCCGGCACGGGGAGCGCGGCGGCGGGACCATCCCGGCCGCCGTGCTCCCCGCGCACCGACCAACGGGGGATCCACGCATGCCCGAGAACGCCGCCACGACCCCGCGGGGCCTGCTCGCCGACGCCCGCGTCTATCTGTGCACCGACGCCCGCAGACGTCAGGGCGACCTCGCCGAGTTCCTCGACGCGGTCCTGGCGGGCGGTGTCGACATCGTGCAGCTGCGCGACAAGGGCATGGAGGCGGGGGAGGAACTGGAGCACCTCCAGGTCTTCGCGGACGCCTGCGCCCGGCACGGCAAGCTCCTCGCGGTCAACGACCGGGCGGACGTGGCCCATGCCGCCCGCGCCGGCGTCCTGCACCTGGGCCAGGGGGACCTCCCGGTTCCCGCGGCCCGCGCGATCCTCGGCGACGAGGTGCTCATCGGCCGTTCCACGCACTCCGCCTCCGAGGCCGGCGCCGCCGCCGTCCAGGAAGGCGTGGACTACTTCTGCACCGGCCCCTGCTGGCCCACCCCCACCAAGCCCGGCCGGCACGCTCCCGGCCTCGATCTGGTCCGCAGCACGGCGGCCCTCGGCACCGGCCGTCCCTGGTTCGCGATCGGCGGCATCGACCTCGGCCGGCTGGACGAGGTGCTCGAAGCGGGCGCCCGCCGCGTCGTCGTCGTACGGGCGATCACCGAGGCGGACGACCCGGGCGCGGCGGCGGCGGAATTCGCGAAGCGGCTGCGCACGGCGTAGGCCGCCGGCCGCCCGCGTGGAGAGTCCCGGCGGGGCCGCTGTCCGAGGGGTGGACAAGAAATCGACAGATCGGACAAATGGCAGCGGTTCGGTTGGGTGACCGACGCCCTCTGGCTAACCTGCGGGTATGGCCCTCGGATCTGCTTCCACCAGGACTGATCGCGCACGCACCGTGCGCGACATGCTCGCGACCGGCAAACAGACCTTTTCCTTCGAGTTCTCGGCGCCGAAGACTCCCAAGGGCGAGCGGAACCTGTGGAACGCCCTGCGGCGGGTCGAGGCCGTGGCTCCCGACTTCGTCTCCGTGACCTACGGGGCCGGCGGCTCCACGCGGGCCGGCACGGTCAAGGAGACCGAGCAGATTGTCCTCGACACGACCCTCACCCCGGTCGCGCACCTCACCGCGGTCGATCACTCCGTCGCGGAACTGCGCAACATCATCGGGCAGTACGCGGACGCGGGCATCCGCAACATGCTCGCCGTGCGCGGCGACCCGCCCGGCGACCCCATGGGCGAGTGGGTGCCCCACCCCAAGGGTCTGGCCTACGCGGCCGAACTGGTGCGCCTCATCAAGGAATCCGGCGACTTCTGCGTCGGGGTCGCGGCCTTCCCCGAGATGCACCCCCGGTCCACGGAGTGGGACCTGGACGTCTCCCACTTCGTCGACAAGTGCCGTGCCGGCGCCGACTACGCGATCACGCAGATGTTCTTCCAGCCGGAGTCCTACCTCCGTCTGCGTGACCGCGTGGACGCGGCGGGTTGCGCGACGCCGGTCATCCCTGAAGTCATGCCCGTGACAAGTGTGAAGATGTTGGAACGGCTGCCCAAACTCTCGAATGCTTCGTTCCCGGACGCCCTGAAAGAGCGGATCCTCACAGTCAAAGACGATCCGGCGGCTGTACGCTCCATTGGGATCGAGTTCGCGACGGAGTTCTGTGCGAGGCTGCTGACCGAGGGAGTCCCCGGACTGCACTTCATCACGCTCAACAACTCCACGGCGACGCTGGAAATCTACGAGAACCTGGGCCTGCATCACCCACAGCAGGCCTAGACCGGTCGCACCCACGTACGACACACTGCGTAGCGGCCACTGGGAGAGGGGCGTACATGGGCTTGACGGTCCTCTATCTGGCATTCGGCATTGTCGCGCTGTGGCTGCTCGGCGAGGTGCTGCTGCAGTACAAGGCGCGGCTGCGCTTCCGGCTGCTCGCCTTCGTCGGCTTCCTCGGTGTGGTCCTCGGTGTGCTCATGCACTCGGTCGTGGTCATCGGCCTGGGCGCGGCCGCCTTCACGGTCGGCCAGACCTATGTGACGCTGTCGTTCCGCCAGGGCTTCGCGCAGGGCTGGGCCATCAAGGGCCCCGCCGTGGAGGACAAGCCCGGCAAGCTCGGCAAGCTCAGCAAGCGCCGCCGCGGCGAGCCCGACGAGGCGGAGCCGTCGGAGGAGAACTCCGACCTCGAAGAGGTCGAGGTGGCCGCCTACCGGCGCGAGGACCAGTACGCCGACGAGGACGACGTCTTCACGCCCGCCCCGTCCGACCGGTTCGCGCCCCCGGAGCCGGCCGAGCCCGCGGCCGCCGAGCCGACCTCGGTCTACGAGCCGCAGCCGCTGCCCGAGGACACCGGTTCCTACGGTGTCTACGACTCCGGCGCGTACGCCGCCGCCACCGACCAGTCCTACGCCGGCGCGTCCCAGGCCCAGGACCAGCAGGCCTACTCGACGGGCCAGAACCAGCAGGCGTACGCCACGGGCCAGAACCAGCAGGCCTACGCGTACGACGGCTACACGGGCTACGACCAGCAACAGCAACAGCAACAGCAGCAGTACGGCTACGGCCAGCAGCAGTACGCCACCTACACGGACCCGTACACCGGCCAGCAGACATACACGGGCGCCACGTACGACCAGACCGCCTACAACGGCGGCGACCAGCAGTACGCACAGCAGCAGAACTACGGTCAGGACCAGTACGCCACCGGCACGTACGGCGGCGAGACCCCGGCCGAGGGTGTCTGGGTGCCGCAGCAGCGCACCGACGAGTACGGCGGCGAAGTCCCGCCCGAGCAGCAACAGCAGTACCCGTACCAGGGCAACGGCAGCGCCGGGTACGACGAGCAGTACCGCTACTGACCGGCAGGCCGCGTCGACGGCCTCCCGCACCACTGCCCGCCGGCACGTTCACTGAGAGCCCTGGAACTCCGGCCCCTCCACGATCAGTCCGGCCACCAGAGCGCCCGACATGCCGGCGTGCGGCAGACCGCCGCCGGGGTGTGCCCAGCCCCCGGCCGCGAACAGCCCCGGTATCCGCGTGGTGTTCGACGGGTGCAGCAGCCGGCCGTCCGCCGCGGCGAGCGCCGGGGCGGGAACCGCGCCGCCCTCCACGCCGGTCGCCGCAGCGATGTCGGCCGGGGTGCGGACCTCGTGCCACAGGAGCCGGTCCCGCAGACCGGGCAGGGCCCGCTCGGCGGCGTCGAGAACCCGCTCCACGTCCTGCCCGGACACCTGAGCGCCGGACGGGACCGTGACGGTCAGCGTGACGGCCTCGTGCGCCGCGTCCGGGACGAGCGCCGGGTCGTCAGGACGTGCCACCACGACGGTCGGCGCCGCGGGCACGCCTGGACGCTCCCCGAAGAGCCGGTCCAGCTCACCCTCGCGGTCGGCCGAGTGGACCACCGTCCGGTGCGCCGTTCCGGCGGGCCGTCCGCCACGCAGCGCGAGCAGCAGCGTCAGTCTGCTGGAGGTGCCGGCCCGCGCCGGCACCTCGTTACCGCTGCGGAGCGCCGCCCCGGCGACGAGGCCGTCCAGGGCGCCGGGCGCCACGCCGGCTACCACGAAGTCGGCCTGCTCGAGCGTGTCTTCCCCGGATCCGGAGGAGTCCGGGCCGCTCCCGTCACCGGAAGCGGCGGAGCCGTCCCGGGAGAGCTCCACCCCGACGGCCCGGCCGTCCTTCTCGACGATCCGTCCGACGGGGGTTCCGAAACGGAACTCGACCCTGCGCTCCAGGCACCGCTCGTACACGGCGCGCGCCAGCTCCCGGATGCCGCCGCGCACGTACCAGCTGCCGAAGGCGTGGTCCATGTACGGCAGCACGGCGGCGCTCGCCGGGGTGGCGCGCGGGTCCAGCCCGTACACCAGGGCGTGGCTCTCCAGGAGGGCCGTCAGGCGCGGGTCGCGCAGCTCCCAGGCGGCGACCTCGGCGAGGGTCCCGGCCCGGCGGGTGCGCAGCAGCTTCTTGTGCGGCACCGAGGGATAGGGCTCGCGTTCGGCCAGCACCGTCCAGTTGGGCCACAGCGGCTCCTCCAGGAGCGGCCGGCGCGAGCGGTCCCACGCCTCCCGGGCCCGCACCAGGAACTCGCCCCACCGCGCGCCCGCACCGTCGCCGAGCGCTTCGTCCAGCGCGGTGAGCACACCCGCGCGCGAGGCGTTCGGCAGGGACACCCGGGTGCCGTCGGCGAAGACATGGCCGGCCGACGGGTCGACCTGCACCAGCTCGACGCACTCCTCCAGCGGCCGTTTCCCGGTCTTGACGAACAGGTCGCGATAGACCGCGGGCACTGGCAGCAGCCCCGGGCCCGTGTCGAACACGAACCCGTCCCGCTCGAAGCGGCGCACCGCACCGCCGTACGTCTCCGTCCGCTCGTACACCACCACCCGGTGGCCCGCGACGGCCAGCCGGGCGGCGGCCGCCATCGCGCCCATCCCGGCGCCGATCACCGCAATCCGTCCCATGGCGGCGACTTTATCCGCCGCCACCGACAGTCCCGTCAGTCGCGGTCCGCGTACGGCGCCCCGCCGGGCGTCCGCGCCGCCGCCGCGGCCGTCCGCCGTTCCTCCCGGCGCCGCGCCCGGCGGCGCAGGAACCGTCTGACGCGCGAGAGAAGGAAGCAGAGCGCCGCGAGCCCGGTGAAGAGCAGGGCACCGGCCACGACCGCCGCGGCCCAGGGATGGAAGACCGCGAGCGTGACGACGCCCGCGACCCCGAGATCCTCGACGGTGCTCACGGCGATGTTGCTGAAGGGCTCCGGCGAGGTGTTGACCGCCATCCGTGTCCCGGCCTTGACCGTGTGGCTCGCCAGCGCCGTCGAACCGCCGAGCAGGGCCGCCGTCAGATCCGAGACCGAGCCGCTCTGCCCGGCGAGCAGCGCCCCGACCCAGGCGCCCGCCGCCGGCCGGATCACGGTGTGCACGGAGTCCCACACCGAGTCGACGTACGGGATCTTGTCGGCGACCGCCTCGCAGAGGAAGAGAACGCCGACTGTGACCAGGATCTCAGGGCGTTGCAGGGCCTCCGGGACGTCGTCGCTCAGCCCGGTGGCGCCGAAGACGCCGAGGAGCAGCACGACCGCGTACGCGTTGACGCCGCTGGCCCAGCCGCTGGTGAAGACCAGGGGGAGTACGGACACGGAGGGGATCGTAACCAGGGGGCGACGGGGGCGTCCTGGGGTTGAGCACGTATGTCTGAGTATCCGTACCTACTGGGTGAGATGAGTAGGCGCACGGATGGGTCCGACCTGCGCGAACGAGAGAGTGGAGACACGGAAAGGGGCGCGGCTCCGGCACCGCCGACACGGGGCGGCGGAACGGACCTCGCGCCCTTGTCCGCTCCTTCCGCCGGCCCGCTCGGCGGGAGCGAGACACGGGGGAACCCGGGGGACGACCGAAACGGGGGCCCAACGGGGGGCACGGGGGAGCACGACGGAAGCGCCGGTACGGACGGCCCGCGGGGGAAGCGGCCGACCGGACCGGCGCTTTCGTGCGCACGGCGTGAGGCGGTGCGGCCGGCGGGGAGCCGCACCCGGTGTCAGCGGCGGCCGCTCACCCGCCCCTGGAGCAGCCGGGACAGGGCCGCGTGGACGTCGTCCAGGGAGCGCTCCGGCTGGAAGGCCTGCCAGTCCAGGGCGGCCACCAGGACCATTCCGACCAGCGCCGCCGCGGTCAGCGGAATGTCGATCTCGTCGCTGAGTTCCCCGCCCGCCACCGCGTCGCGCAGAACGCCCTCGACGACCGCCACCGCCTGCTGCCGCACCACCATCAGGGTGGACTGCCAGGCCCGGTTGGTACGCCAGAGCTCCGCCACGTAGAGCTGGGTGAACGCCGGATAGCGGTTGATGAATTCGAGCCCGGCCCGGATCATCGCGTCCAGTGCGTCGACCTTGCTGCCGCCGTCCCGGTCGGTCTTCTCCGCCGCCTCCCGCAGCGAGGCGGTGAGGAGCCCGACGCCATGGCGCAGCAGCTCTTCGAAGAGGACCGATTTGCTCGCGAAGTTGTAGTAGACCGTGCCCTTCGCGACCCCGGCCCGCTCGGCGATCTCGTCCACCGTGGTGGCGGAGAAGCCCTGTTCGGCGATCAGGGTGACGGCCGCCTCGTAGAGCTTCTGCCGGGTCGCCTCGCGGCGGCTGCCGCCGCCCGCCGTGGTGCTGCTGCTTTCCATGGCTCCGATTGTCACAGGAGCACCCGCGCGCGTGGTCACAGGCTCAGCTCCGGGTGCAGCCGGTCGAGGGTCCACACCTGCCTGCGCCGGGCCGTCAGGGCGGTGAGCGCGAGTGCGCCCACCGTGAAGGCCGTCAGGACGGCGCACGCGGTCCGTACCGGCTCCAGGCCGCCGCCGGTGATGAGCCTGCGGAGTGCCTCGACGATGTAACTCATCGGCAGGAAGGGGTGGATCGCGTTGAAGAAGCCCGGACTGGTCTGGACGGGGTACGTGCCGCCCGCCGAGGTCAGCTGGAGCATCAGGAAGGCCAGGACGAGGATCCGGCCCGCGGCTCCGAAGCGGGCGTTCAGCCACTGCACGATCGCCGCGAAGCAGGCCGTCACCAGGAACAGGAAGCCGACCGTTCCCGCCGCACGGACCATCTGGAGCCCGATCGCCCAGTGCAGCACCGCCATCAGGGCGGCCGTCTGAAGGATGCCGACGACGACGACCGGCAGCCAGCCCGCCAGCGCGATGCGCCACGCCGAGGCGCCCGCCGCGAGCGCGCGCCGGTTCAGCGGCTGGATCAGCATGTACGCCACCATCGCGCCGACCCACAGGGACAGCGGGATGAAGTAGGGGGCGAAACCGGTGCCGTAGTTGGGCGCCTTGTGCAGGTCCCTGGAGGCCATGCGCACCGGGTCGGCCATGACCTCGGTCCGCAGGTCGCGGTCGGGCTTGTCGTAGTCGGGGATCCGCTCGGCGCCGTCGTGCAGGCCGCCCGCCAGCTTCCCGGAGCCGCCGACGAGCTTGTACAGGCCGCCGTCGAGGTCACCCGCACCGGTCTTCAGCCGGCCGACGCCCTTGTCGAGGGTCGCCGCACCGGTCCTGGCGGTGCCGAGACCGGAGTGCAGCCGCTTCGCGCCCCTGGCGACCGCCGCGGCGCCCTCGTTCAGCTTGTCGATCTTGGAGACGGCGTCGTCGAGGTCCTCGGCGAGATGCGGCGAGCGACCGGCGAGGGCGCGCGCCTGCTTCTCCAGCGTCGCCAGGTTCTTGTCCAGTTCGACGAGGTCGCCGTCCTGGTCGCCGATCAGGGCGTTCACGTCGTCGGCGACCTTGACGACGTCCGAGGCGGCCTCCGCCGCCTTCGTCAGCTCGGGACACGCCGGGTCGGGGACCGGCAGGGTCTCGCACCGCGAGCGGTGGACGGCGTTCAGCGCGTCGGAAGCGGTGCGCGCGCCCTTGGCCGCGGCCGGAGCGGTCTTCACCAGGGTGTCGAGGTTGTGGCGGATCCCCGCGGCGGAGTCGGCGACCAGCCGCGCGGTGTCGCCGATCGACTTCTCGTTGTCCTCCAGGAAGGGGCCCACCTTGTCCGCGACCCCGTCGACCTTGTCGGCCAGCGCCCTGGTGCCGTCCGCGACCTGCCGCGAACCGTCCTCCAGGTCGCCCGCGCCCGTGGTGAGCTTCCTGAGGCCCCCGGAGAGCTTTCCGCTGCCCTGCTTGGCCTCCTTCAGACCGTCGGCGAGATCCTTGGAGCCCTTCTTGGCCCTGCCGATGCCGTTGCTGAGCCGGTCGGCGCCGTCGGCCGCCTGCACGGTCTTCCCGTGGATGTCCGAGAACGAGATGAAGATCTTGTCGAGGAACGAACGCGAGGCCTTCGTGGAGGCGGCCGTCCGTACCTCGCTGAACACCGTGCGGGAGATCTGTCCGACGATGTAGTTGTTCGCGTCGTTGGTCCGCACCTGGAGCGCGCTCGTCTCGGGGGAGGTCCCGGAGCTGGACGCGATCCTTCTGCTGAAGTCGCCCGGCATGGTCAGTGACAGGTAGTACGTGCCGTCCTCCACGCCCCGGCGGGCCTCGGCCGGGCTCACCTCGTGCCACTCGAAGGTGTCGCTGTCGCGCAGCCCCTTGGTGATGGTGTCCCCGACGGCGACCCTGCGGCCGTCGGCCGTCGCTCCCTCGTCGGCGTTCACCAGTGCCACGGGGATGCGGTCGAGACGGCCGTACGGGTCCCAGAACGACCACAGGTAGAGGGCGCCGTAGAGCAGGGGCAGCAGCAGGAGCGCGACCAGAGCGGCGCGCGGAAGCTTGCCCCGGCCGAAGCGGCGGAGTTCGAGAAGGGCCAGTTCAGGCGAGCGCATCGGCCGTCTTCCTGTCGCGGTTCCCGCTGTCGCTGTCGCTGTCGCTGTCGCTGTCGCTGTCGGCGGCGGGGGTGGTGGCGGTGTCTGCGTCTGCGTCTGCGTCTTTGTCTGCGACCGGTTTGTCTGCGTCCGCGTCGGTGGTCATGTCGGCGGTGCCGACGCCGTCCTCGGACGGTTTGGCGGGCGCGGCGGGCGCGGCGGGCGGGACGGTGCCGGGGGTCTCCTCGTCGGCGGTCCCCGCCGTGGCGGCCGGTGCGGTGGAGACGACGACGGCGCCCTCGGGAGCCTCGCTGCACACCGCCACGACCGTCGTTCCGGACTCGGTGAGAGATGTCAACAGGGCCCAGACCCCGGACCGTTCGGCGTCCGAGAGCTTGAGGTCGGTGTCGTCGACGCCGAGCAGCCTCGGGCGGCCGATCAGGGCCAGCGCGAGGGACAGCCGCAGCGTCTCGACCCGTTCCAGATCGCGTACCGCGGTCCTCGGTCCCTTGGGCAGGGTGTCCGGGTCGAGCCCGGCGGCGGCCAGCGCGGCGTCGATCCGCGACGCGGCCTCTCCCGCCCGCTCGCCGCGAGGCCGCAGCAGAGCGCGCAGCGAACCCCCGAACCGCCGCTGTAGCAGGGCCCGTTCCCGCAGGTGCTCCCCGACGGTCAGCGCGGGGTCGAGGTCCGTTACACCGGGCACGTGCGCGAGCGCGCTGGTCCGGCGCACCGCGGCCAGTTGCTTCGGCAGCCTCGCCGGACCCACGGCCGCCGTCCCCTCGGTGGCCTTCATCCGGCCCGTGAGGGCGAGCAGCAGGCAGGTGCGGCCGGATCCCGACGGCCCCTCGATCGCGATGAGCGATCCGGGTTCCGCGTCGAGACGGACCCCGCGGAAAGCCCACCCGCGGGGTCCCTCGAGTCCGAAGTCCTCGGCCGTGACACGCAGTCCGTGCGGACCGTCCACAGCTCCCCCATCCTCTGGAACACATCGAACTACTTTTGAACTGACTGGTCAGTGCAAAAACTAACCCGAACTTGCGATCGAAGCAAAAGCGCAGGTCAGAACGGATTGTCAGTGGCATACCGCACGATGGGCACATACGGCCACAGTGCCGTCACACGACGACAGGAGGTTCGTCATGGCCAACACTTCCGCAGCCGCCGCCCGTCGGCGCCGCGTCACCGGCCCTGCCCCCTCACTGACCACCGGACCGGCGGGCGACGTCCACCCCGTGCTCCGCCGGACCACGGCCCCGCCCGCCGCCCTCGACCTGCTCTCCCAGGCCCGCGCCGGACTTGACGAGGCGACGGCACTGGAGACGTCCAACGAGCGTTACGCGACGGCCCACTTGGCCGCGCTGCGCACCGCCGCCGCCGTCCTCGCCGCGCGTGCCCGCCCGGAGCCCTCGTCGCGGCGCAGGGCCCGGATCCGCAGCGCCTGGGAAGTCCTCCCGGAGATCGCTCCCGAACTGACCGAGTGGAGCGCGCTGTTCGCCTCCGGGGCCACCCGGCGTGCCCGCGCGGAGGCCGGCATCCAGGGGGCGGCCACGACCCGTGACGCCGACGACCTGATACGCGATGTCGCCATGTTCCTGCGCCTGGTCGAGCGGATGCTGGCGTTGCAGCCCGTGCTGCCCCAGCCGCGCCAGGACGGAGACCGTGACCAGAGCCGGGACGGGGTGGACGGCGCGGACAGGGAGGTTCCGGACGCGGGTTGACGGGAGGGAACCCCGGACGGGCGGGCGATCCGGTGTGAGCGCCTCGCGTGATCCGGCGCGCGTGAGACGGAGGGCCGGTCACGGTGGCGGAGGCAATAGGGTGGAGGCGCCTGCTGCCTCCCCGCCGGGAGGCCCGAAGATCGCTCCGCCGTTCAACAGGCGGTGCCGCGCCGAGGAGTCAACTGCCGTGTCGGACCCGATGCGCCCCCGCGCTTCTCTCCGTACCGCCGTGGTCTGGGAGGTCCTGAAGGACGCCCTGGACCGTCAGGTCAAGGCCGCAGGGCGGGAGTCGCTCGACGTGCTCGACACGGGCGGCGGCAGTGGCAACTTCGCCGTGCCCGTGGCCCGCCTCGGCCACCGGGTCACCGTCGTCGACCCCAGCCCGAACGCGCTGTTCGCGCTGGAGCGGCGTGCCGCCGAGGCCGGCGTCGCCGACCGCGTGCAGGGTGTCCAGGGAGATGCCCACGGCCTCTTCGACGTGGTCGAGCGAGGCCGCTACGACGCCGTGCTGTGCCACGGCGTCCTCGAATACGTGGACGACCCGGCCGAGGGCGTCCGCAACGTCGTGGACGCGCTGCGCCCCGAGGGCGTGCTCAGCCTCCTCGCCGCGGGCCTGGGCGGTGCCGTGCTGGCCCGCGCCCTCGCCGGGCACTTCAAGGAGGCCCGGCACGCGCTCGACGACCCGGACGGACGCTGGGGCGAGAGTGATCCCGTTCCGCACCGGTTCACCGCCGACCAGCTCACCTCCCTGGTCGCGGGCGCCGGCCTGCACGTCGCCGCCGTGCACGGCGTACGGGTCTTCGCGGACCTGGTGCCGGGGGTCCTGGTGGACACCGAGCCGGGTGCGCTGGAGGCCCTGCTGAAGCTGGAGGCGGCGGCGGCCGAGCTCACCGCGTTCCACTCCGTGGCCACGCAGCTCCATGTGCTCGGTGAGGCCCGAGGGGCCACGGAGGACTGAGCGGCCCCCGTGGTGCGGCGCTGATCAGGGGCTTGGCGGCAGATGGAGTACACCACAGACCACCCGATCGAGTGCTCGGCGCCGTATGATCGGGGGAGACCGTCCGGCATGACGGACCGTTCGCTGGGGAATGCACGCCTCAGCGCATCGGGGCGCCATGAAGGGTTCCGGTCGGTGAATTGGCGTAGAGGGCGGGTTTCACGGGGCCGATTCCCTGCCTATCCTGAAGGGGACCCCCGGTCGCCCCGGCGACTGCACGATGAGGAGGACTCCGTGCCGCTCTCGGAGCACGAGCAGCGAATGCTCGAGCAGATGGAGCGAGCGCTGTACGCCGAAGATCCCAAGTTCGCGACAGCGCTTGAGGGAAGCGGGCTGCGTACGTACACCCGGCGACGGGTCTACCAGGCGGTCGTCGGCTTCCTGGTTGGTATTGCGCTCCTCATGGCTGGAATGGTCGCGGTTCAGATCTGGCTGAGCGTGGTGGGCTTCCTCGTCATGCTGGGCTGTGCGGTGCTCGCCGTCACCGGTTGGCGCAAAGCTCCCAAGCCGGGTGAGCAGCCGACCGTGCCGGGCTCGCCCGCAGCTCGCCGGCAGAGCAGGCAACGCCGCTCCATGATGGACCGTATCGAACAGCGCTGGCAGCGTCGTCGCGACGAGCAGGGCGGCAACTGAGCCTCCGGCTTCGCCGCCGCAGACATACGCGTGAAGGGGCGTCCACCCACATCCGGGTGGACGCCCCTTCACGCGCATGTGCGGCCGAAGCCCCGGGAGCGCCGGCCCTTGAAGCACCAAGCCCGACGCACCGACCCCGACGCGTCGGCCCCGACGCACCGACCCCGACGCGTCGGCCCCGACGCACCGACCCCGACGCGTCGGCCCCGTGGTGCCGGTCGGTCCAGTGGAGCCGGTCCCCGCCAGGCCGGGGAATGCTCAAGCCTGGCGGAGGGACCTGGGCCGGTCCGCGTCAGCCGTTCTGGCGCGACGGGCGGTGGAACAGGGCCTGCCGACGGGCGGACAGCCGGGTTCTCAGACCTGTCCAGGCGGCCGAGGCCATCCAGATCACCCGGACGGCCGAACGGGGGAGGAGGAGAGCACGCAGGCGCGCGGGACCGCTCGCGGACGTCCTGAAGGATTCCCCGACCCGGCGCGCGTCGTTCGCGAGGCCCGCCACCGGCCGGGGGTGCGGAGCGTAGAGAACCAGCTCCACGGACACGGCCAGCCGGTACACCGCCGCCGCGGCCTCCGGATCCAGTTCCCCGAGCCCGGCGATCCGCTCGGCCGCCTTCCTCGGTGTCTGCGACTCCGTCGGTCCGATCCCGTAGTCCCACGCCGTATCGGTCACCTCCGACCAGGCCGCCAGCGTGTACGCCGCCACGTCCGCCTCGGTGCGGCCGTGGCCGCCGAGCCGGACCGCCCGTACCCGCATCCGCCACAGCATGGGCAGCAGCAGCACTCCCAGGACCAGGAGCCCGGCCAGCGTGGGTAGGAGGATGGTCGTCCAGGGCCCGTCGTCGTCCCCGGGGCCGACCGCCGTCCCCGCGGACTGTTCCTGGCAGGCCGACAGCTTCCGCAGCTCGGGCGAGCAGCTCTCGTTCGCCGACGGTTCGGCCGAGGGCGCCGCGGACGTCGAGAACGTCGGCTTCGGGGCCGCGGACTCGGCCGCGCCCGGGGTGTTCGTCTGGGTGTACAACGGCACCGAACCCCGGCTCGGGGTCGGCTCGAAACGGGTCCAGCCCACGCCCTCGAAGTACAGCTCGGGCCAGGCATGCGCGTCCCGCAGCCCCACCGCCATCGAACCGTCCGCCTGCGGGGTCCCCGACGTGAAGCCGACCGCCACGCGGGCCGGAATCCCGAGAGTGCGCGCCATCGAGGCCATCGCGAAGGAGAAGTGGACGCAGAAGCCCTCCTTCTCCTTCAGGAAGTTCGCGATCGCGGCGGAGCCGCTGCCGGCCTCCACCTCGGTGTTGTACCGGAAGTCGCCGCTGACGGCGAAGTAGTCCTGGAGCTTGACCGCCTGCTCGTAGTGATTGGCCGAGCCCGCGGTGACCTTGCGGGCCGTTTTCGCCACCACCGCGGGCAGCGACCTCGGAACCTGGGTGTACTCGCGCCTCATCGCGGGCGAGGCCTCCGGGGCGCCCGCCAGCTGCTGCGCCGTCGGCTCCACCATCAGGCTCGTGACCTCGTACCGCGCGCCACGGGTGGTCTGTCCGCGGTTGCCGACGAGGGTGCGCCCCACGGGTTCGTAACGCCAGCGGCCCTTGATGTCCACCTTGCTGGCCGGATACGGCATCGGCAGCCAGTCCTGCGCGTACCAGTCGGCCGCGGCGATCCGGGTCCGGATCGCCGCCCGCTTGACCTGGCCGTCCAGACCGGCCGGCGCCGGGAACGTCTCCGGCACGTCCACGATGTGGCGCTGCGCCGGCTTCCACGCCGTGCCGTCGAAGTCGTCCAGCGAGACGATCCGCAGATACAGGTTCTGTGTGTCCGTGGTGTCCGTGCGGTACGTCAGGACGGTGCGGTCCTCGTCCACGTTCAGGCTGTCGCGGAGCGAGACCAGCGGGTTCACCGCGGCGATCGTGCCGTTCCCGGGGCCGTTGCCGATGCCCCGGCCCGCGCCGCCCAGCAGACCGCCGTGGAGCCCGGGCAGCATGAAGGGCACGAACAGGGCGACGACCACGGCGACCGCCCCGATCCGCCGCCCGAAGCGGACGGGCGCGACGACACCGCTCGCGGACTCCTGGCCGGGTGCCCGGGCCGCTCCGCCGAAGACGCGGCCCCACTGCGAGAGCCGGTCCCGGCTCTCGGTCAGCAGCAGCATCAGATAGCCGACTGCCGCGAGCAGGAAGCACAGCCAGCCCGCGCCGCCGTTGAGGCCCGCGGCGACCGAGTACAGGGCCAGCAGCGGAAGGCCGGCGGGCGCGGCGCTGCGGTAGGTCACCGCGAGGGTGTCCACCACGAGCCCGATCACCAGTACGCCGCCGATCACCATCAGCCGGATCCCGTCCGACAGCGGAGCCGGGATCGAGTACCTGCCGATGTCGTCGGCGCCCGCCTGGAGCAGTGCCGAGAAGTGCTGGAAGGCCTCGGGCCCGGGGACGATCCCGGCGAGGGCCTGTTGCCGGGCGAAGACCAGCGTCAGCAGCATCAGCGTCGCCAGCGCCTGCGCCGCCACGGTCAGCGGCCGGGCCAGCGGGACCCGCCGGGTCAGCGCCCCGACACCGGTCTGCACGGCCAGCAGGAACGCCGCCTGGAAGATCCACGTCTCCGGGCTCACCAGCGGCAGCAGCGCGCTCGACGTCATCAGCGTGGCCGCCGCCGCCCACAGCGCCAATCGGGCCCGCCCGCTCATACGCCACCATCCCCCGCGGTAGTACCCGTCGACGCCGCATGCGTGCGCTGACGGTCCGCCTCGCGCCACAGCCCGGCGAGCGACGCCCCCCGCGGCACCCTCACGGCGGTCCAGCCCGCCTCGCGCAGCATGCGCAGCGGGTCCGTGCCCTCGTCCGACGGGCCGGGCGCCTCGGCCGGCTCCCGCACCCAGGACTCACTGTCCAGCAGAAACGCGATGGCCCCGCCGCTGCGCTGGCGCATCTTGCCGAGCACGTCCGCCTGCTCCTCGTCGAGATCGCCGAGAAAGGCGATCAGCAGTCCTTCGTTGCCGCCGCGCAGCACTTCGTACGCCCGGGACAGGCCCGTGCCGTCCGAGTGGTCGACGACGGCGAGCGTGTCCATCATCATCCCCGCCGCGTCCGCCGACTCCTGGCCCGAGCCCGCGAACCCGTCGGCGCTCTCGCCGGGCACCGAACTGCCGGTGTCCGTCAGAAGGCGTACCGAGAAGCTCCGTTCGAGCATGTGCAGCAGCGTGGACGCCGTTCCCGAGACCGCCCATTCGAAGGCCGAGTCGGGTCCCACGCCCTGGAAGGCGATGCCCCGGGTGTCCAGCAGCACGGTGCAGCGGGAGCGCTGGGGCTGTTCCTCGCGGCGGACCATCAGCTCGCCGTAGCGGGCGGTCAGCCGCCAGTGCACACGGCGCAGGTCGTCGCCGTAGCGGTACCCGCGCGGAATGATGTCGTCCTCGCCGGCCAGGGCGAGCGAGCTCTGCCGCCCGTCGCCGTACCCCTTCGCGTCGCCGGTCAGCCGCACCGGTGGCAGCGTCTCCACGCGCGGTATGACGGTCAGGGTGTCGTACGCCGAGAAGTCGCGGGTCAGCTCGCACATGCCGAACGCGTCGGTCAGCCGCAGTTGCAGCGGGCCCAGCGGATAGCGGCCGCGCAGGTCCGAGCGGACCCGGTAGGACACCTCGCGGCGGCCGCCCGCCTCCACCCGGTCCAGTACGAAGCGGGGGCGCGGACCGAGGACGTACGGAACCTTGTCCTGGAGCATCAGCAGGCCGGTGGGCAGCCGCGAGATGTTGTCCATGCACAGATGCACGCGGGCTTCGGAGCCCGCGGGCACACGCCCGGGGGAGAGCCTGCGGCTGCCCGCGACCCGGTAGCGGGTGCGGTACAGAACGGCCGCACAGAGCAGCGGCACGATCGCGAGGAGCAGGCCGACCCGGCGCAGATCGTTCTGCCCCAGCACGTACGCGCAGATCATGGCGGCCACACCGGCGGCCAGGAACGAGCGGCCGCGTGTCGTGAGCCCGGCGAGCGCGGTGCGCAGCCCGCCCTTGTCCCCCTCGGCGGTGTGCCCCGTGCCCGCCTGCGTCATCACAGCCTCCGGGGCGGCTGCTGACCGAACGTGGGCGCGCCCCGGCCCATCGAGAGGCCGGACTGCTGGGGAGCGGCGGGCACCGGGGTGCGCTGGAGGATCTCCTGCACGACCTGCTCGGACGTGCGGCGGTTCAACTGCGCCTGGGCCGTGGGCAGCAGGCGGTGGGCCAGGACCGCGACGGCGAGCGCCTGCACGTCGTCCGGCAGCGCGAAATCCCGGCCGCCGAGAGCGGCGGACGCCTTCGCCGCGCGCAGCAGATGCAGTGTGGCACGCGGTGAGGCGCCGAGTCTGAGGTCGGGGTGGGTGCGCGTGGCCGCCACGAGGTCCACCGCGTAGCGGCGCACCGGGTCGGCGACATGGACGGTGCGGACCGCGTCGATCAGTTTCACGATGTCGTGCGCGTGGGCGACCGGCTGGAGGTCGTCCAGCGGGCTCACGCCGCCGTGGGTGTCCAGCATCTGCAGTTCGGCTTCCGCGCTGGGGTAGCCGATGGAGACACGGGCCATGAAGCGGTCGCGCTGGGCCTCGGGCAGAGGGTAGGTGCCCTCCATCTCGACCGGGTTCTGGGTGGCCACCACCATGAACGGGCTGGGCAGTTCGTAGGTCTGCCCGTCGATGGTGACCTGGCGCTCCTCCATCGACTCCAGGAGCGCGGACTGCGTCTTCGGCGAGGCGCGGTTGATCTCGTCGCCGATCACGATCTGGGCGAAGATCGCGCCCGGCTTGAACTCGAAGTCCCGGCGCTGCTGGTCCCAGATCGACACACCCGTGATGTCCGAGGGCAGCAGGTCGGGCGTGAACTGGATGCGCCGCACCGAGCAGTCGATGGAACGTGCCAGCGCCTTGGCGAGCATGGTCTTGCCGACGCCAGGGACATCCTCGATCAGAAGATGGCCCTCGGCGAGCAGCACGGTCAGCGAAAGCCGTACGACCTCTGGCTTGCCCTCGATCACTCCTTCCACCGAACTGCGGACACGCTCCGCAGTGGCGGTCAGATCTGTGAGGCTCGCTCGATCGTCATAGGTCGTCACCCGGCCCTCCTAGGCCCGTTCGGGCCGACGCCCTGTGCGGACCGGCCCACCCCGAAACACGGGCACCACGCGCGAAAGGTTCCGCGTGACGCCACACCCGCATTCTTGTTGCCGTTACCGGTTCGTGTCATCCGCCTGTGGACAAGTGGCCGCGATATGTCAGTTCTTACGGCTCTTTGGGCACCGGACAGCCGGGGTTTTGGTGCAGAGAGAGTCCCACGAGCGGCGGAGGACCGGCGACCAGGGGCTCCGGCGGGGCCCGTCAGGAGGGGTCGATCTCCCGCAGCAGGCCCGTCGTGACGTCGAAGACGAAGCCCCGTACGTCGTCGGTGTGCACCAGAAAAGGGGAGGTGCGCACCCGCTGCATCGACTGCCGTACGTCCTGTTCGACGTCCCGGAAGGCCTCGACCGCCCAGGCGGGGCGCTGGCCGACCTCCATCTCCAGGTCGTGCCGGAACTCCTCCGTGAGGGATTCCAGGCCGCAGCCGGTGTGGTGGATGAGGGCCACGCTGCGGGTGCCGAGGGCGCGCTGGCTGATGGTGAGGGAGCGGATCACGTCGTCGGTGACCACGCCGCCCGCGTTGCGGATGGTGTGGCAGTCGCCGAGCTGCAGGCCGAGCGCGGCGTGCAGGTCGAGACGGGCGTCCATGCACGCGACCACGGCGACCCGCAGCACGGGGCGGGCGTCCATTCCCGGGTCGGAGAAGGCGGCGGCGTATTTCCCGTTCGCGTCGACGAGTCGGTCGGTGACCGTGCGCTCGTCGTCTATGGCCTCTTCGGGTTCGGCGGGAACAGATGCGGAAGTCGACATACCTGTGACGTTACTGGTCACGCTTGGGCCGGTCCTGTTGTGAGAGGGGACAAAGAATGTCATCGCGGCTTGTTGTGAGGTAATCCACACGGGCGGTGACGACGTGCCCGTTCGGGTGATTCTTCCGGATCCGCGGCTTCGGTCCGAGCGCCGTCCGCGACGCGCAAGCCAGTTGGTTGACCGCGCGACACCGTGGACTAAAGTGACGCGAAGCGGGAGGCGAGGCTCTCCCCGTTGGACTGTTTTCCCCAGGAGACCCGGCGACTTTCCGGAGTTTCCCCGCGTGCGCGGCGCGTACGTACGGCTCGGCCTCCTCCTGCTCCCGGTCGGCTGACGCCATTCATCCGGCGCCGGCAGGCCTCCCTTTCCCGAGCGGGTGGGGACCCGGCGGTGCGTACGGCCGCGCCGGACCTGAGAGGGCCCGGAATGAAAGGGCGCGAAGCGCTTCCCGACGAGGGTGACAGCGGGCGACCGGAGGGACAGAGCCGACACGTCCCGGTCATGCTCCGGCGGTGCCTGGACATGCTGGCCCCGGCCCTCGCCGAGCCGGGAGCCGTGGTCGTCGACTGCACGCTCGGGCTCGGCGGTCACAGCGAGGCACTGCTCACCCGGTTCCCCGGAGTGCGGCTCGTCGCCCTGGACCGTGACAAGGAGGCGCTGCGCCTCTCCGGAGAGCGGCTCGCCCCCTACGGTGACCGCGCCGCCCTGGTGCACGCCGTCTACGACGAACTGCCCGACGTGCTCGACCGCCTGGACATCCCGCGCGTCCAGGGCGTCCTGTTCGACCTCGGTGTCTCGTCCATGCAACTCGACGAGGCCGACCGGGGGTTCGCGTACGCGCAGGACGCCCCGCTCGACATGCGCATGGACCAGACGACCGGCATGAGCGCCGCCGAGGTGCTCAACACCTACCCGCCGGGCGAACTGGTGCGGATCCTGCGGGCGTACGGCGAGGAGAAGCAGGCCAAGCGGATCGTCTCCGCGGTCGTGCGCGAGCGCGAGAAGGAGCCCTTCACCAACAGCGCGCGGCTCGTCGAGCTGATCCGTGACGCGCTGCCCCAGGCGGCCAAGCGCACCGGCGGCAACCCCGCCAAGCGCACCTTCCAGGCGCTGCGCATCGAGGTCAACGGCGAACTGAGTGTCCTGGAGAGGGCGATTCCCGCGGCCGTGAAGGCCCTCGCCGTCGGCGGCCGCATCGCCGTGCTGTCGTACCACTCGCTGGAGGACCGGCTGGTCAAGCAGGTGTTCGCGGCCGGCGCCGCCAACACCGCGCCGCCCGGACTGCCGGTGGTCCCCGAGCGCTACCAGCCCCGGCTCAAGCTCCTCACCCGCGGTGCCGAACTTCCCACCGAGGAAGAGGTCGCCGAGAACCGGCGGGCCGCTCCCGCCCGGTTGCGGGGAGCGGAGCGCATCCGCGAGGAGTCTGCCGAGTGAGGCGCGGGGAGAAGGAGGGGCCGTGAGGCGGAAACCCGGGCTCGCGCGACGCCGTGGGCCCGATGTCCGGACCCGGCGGACGGCGGGGACCGGGCATCCGGACCCGCGCCGGTTCCCCGGGCCCGGGAACCGGACGCACGGTGGTTTCGTGAATAGGGGAACCGGACCCATGGAGCGGCCGTGAAGGCGGCGCACCAGAGCCACAGGGAGGGCGCGTGAGCGGCAGACCCGAACTCAGGGGACGGGCCGCCCGGCTCGCGCGGCTCCTCCCCGCCGGGGCCGGGCAGGCGGCCCGTACCCCCTTCGTCCTCCTGGTCGTCCTTCTCCTCGGCGGCGGCCTCATCGGGCTCCTCGTGCTGAACTCGGCGCTCAGCGAAGGCGCGTTCCGCCTCGACGACCTCCAGAAGGAGACCAAGAGCCTGACCGACGAGGAACAGGCCCTCCAGCGGGACGTGGACTCCTACTCGGCCCCCGACGCCCTCCAGCGCCGCGCCCGCGAACTCGGCATGGTCCCCGGCGGCGATCCGGCCTTCCTCGGCCCCGACGGCAAGGTCAAGGGCGTTCCCGGAGCCGCCGGAGCCGCCGCGAGCGCCCCGGTGATTCCCCCGCCCGAGGTCCTCGCCCCCTCTCCGGCCCGCACCCCGAGCCGGGCCGCGGGTCCGGCGCGCGGCGCGACACCGGCTCCCGGCTCGCGGCAGCGCTCCGCGGGAGCATCCACACAGCCCCCCACGACCCCTGGCAGGTGACGGAAGTGTCCGACAGGGAACCGCCGCGCCGCCGGGTGCCCGGCCCCGCCAGGCCCGCGCGCCCCGCCGGCCGGAACCGTCCGGGGCCGGGTGCCCGCCCGGTACGCCGCCCGGCCGCGAACCGCTCCGACGGCCCGCGTCTCATCCGGCTCGGCAGCCCGCGCCCCCGTCTGCGCATGGTCAGCCTCGCCCTGACGCTGGTGATGATCGCGTTCGTCGTACGGCTGCTCCAGGTGCAGGCCGTGGACGCGGGCGCCTACGCCGCCAAGGCCGAGCAGAACCGCTATGTCGGGCGCACCCTGGCCGCCGAGCGCGGTGGGATCACCGACCGGGACGGCGTCGAACTGGCGACGAGCGTGGACGCGTACGACATCACCGCGGACCCGACGATGTTCACCCGCGAGGCCACCAAGGTGGGGGACGCACCCGAACAGGCCGCCGCGCTCCTCGGCCCGATCATCGGCCAGGACGTCGACACCGTCGCCAGGAAGCTGCGGACGGAGAACACCCGCTACGTCCTCCTCGCGCACCGCCGCACCCCCCAGGTCTGGCAGCAGATCAAGGACCTCAAGAGCACCCTCGGGACCAAGGCCGAGACCGACCGGAGCACGGTCAACGTCCTCGCGGGCGTCCTCGCGGTACCGGCCAGCAAGCGGGTGTACCCGAACGGCGACCTCGCCGCCGGGATACTGGGCTGGGTCAACGCCGAGGGCAAGGGCGCCGGAGGCGTCGAGCAGCAGCTGGACAAGGAGCTCACCGGCAAGGACGGCAAGATCCGCTACGCCCAGTCCGGGGGCCGTCAGGTGCCGACCGTGGGTTCCACCGAGACACCGGCCGTGGCCGGTTCCGATGTCGAGCTCACCATCGACCGGGACATCCAGTGGGCCGCGCAGGACGCCATCAGCGAGCAGGTGAAGAAGTCCGGGGCGGACCGCGGCTACGTGATAGTGCAGGACACGAGGACCGGCCAGATCCTCGCCATGGCCAACGCGCCCGGCTTCGACCCCAACGACCTCACCCAGGCCGACGCGGCGGCCATGGGCAACGCGGCGCTCCAGGACGCGTACGAGCCCGGCTCCACCGCCAAGGTGATGTCGATGGCCGCCGTCCTCCAGGAGAACGCGGCGACCCCCGCGACCCATGTCGTCGTGCCCAACCGGCTGCACCGCGGCGACCGGCTCTTCCAGGACGACGTCGACCACAAGACCTGGAACCTCACGCTCAACGGCGTTCTCGCCATGTCCAGCAACATCGGCACCATCCTGGCGACCGGCCAGCTCGGAAAGACCCAGAAACAGGCCAACCAGGTCCTCTACTCGTATCTGCGCAAGTTCGGCATCGGCAGCCAGACCGGGCTCGGTTTCCCCGGCGAGACGGCGGGCATCCTCGCTCCCGCCGGCAAGTGGTCGACCTCGCAGCAGTACACGATCCCTTTCGGCCAGGGCGTGTCGATCAACGCGATGCAGGCGGCCTCCGTCTACTCGACGATCGCCAACGGCGGCGTCCGTGTCGAACCGACCCTGGTGCGCGGTACGAAGGGGCCCGACGGCCGCTTCGCACCCGCCGCCGAGCCGAGGAAGACCCGGGTCGTGAGCGAGAAGACGGCGAAGGCGCTCGCCCGGATGCTGGAGTCCGTGGTGGACGACAAGCAGGGCACCGGCATCAGGGCGCGCATCCCCGGGTACCGGGTCGCGGGCAAGACCGGTACGGCCAACCGCGTGGATCCGGCCACCGGGAAGTACCACGGCTACACCTCCTCCTTCGCCGGCTTCGCCCCCGCCGACAAGCCCCGGATCACCGTCTACTGCGCGATCCAGAACGCCACGAAGGGCAGCTACTACGGCGGCCAGATCTGCGGACCCGTCTTCAAGCAGGTGATGGAGTTCGCCCTGAAGACCCTTCAGGTCCCGCCCACCGGCGCGCCCGCCGCCCGTCTGCCCGTGGAGTTCACGCCGTGACCGCCTCCGACCGCACGCCCTGATCAGCCCTCACGCACAACGGACCAGGAACCACTCGTGACAACGATCACCCCGGACCCCGGGAACCAGCCCTCCGCTCACACCCCGTCCGCGCCCTCGCTTCGCCCCGGCGGGGGTGGGCCCGGTACGCTCACCGCCGTGCCACAAGCTGATCAGTCCCAAACCACCCAGAAGGGCGTCCCTGTGACATATCCGGGGCCGCCGCGTCCGGTTCACGTCTCCGCCATCCCCGTCGCGGAGCTGGCCGATCAGCTGGGCGCCGAGACGCCGTCGAGCGACGCCGGGGTCACGGGCATCACCCATGACTCCCGGGCGGTGCGGCCCGGCGACGTGTACGCCGCCCTGCCCGGCGCCCGACTGCACGGAGCCGACTTCGTGACCCAGGCGGCCGGCCTCGGCGCCGTCGCCGTGCTCACCGACCCGACCGGCGCCGACCGCGCCGCGGCCACCGGTCTGCCGGTCCTCGTCGTGGAGAACCCGCGCGGATCGATGGGAGAGCTGGCGGCCACCATCTACGGCCACCCGGGGCGCGATCTCCTCCAGATCGGCATCACGGGCACCTCCGGCAAGACCACGACGGCCTACCTCGTCGAGGGCGGCCTCAAGACGGTCCGCTCCACCGGCCTGATCGGCACCGTCGAGATGCGCATCGGGGACGAGCGCATCAAGTCCGAGCGCACCACGCCCGAGGCCACCGACCTCCAGGCCCTGTTCGCCGTCATGCGCGAGCGCGGGGTCGACTCCGTCGCGATGGAGGTCTCCAGCCACGCGCTGGTCCTCGGCCGCGTCGACGGCTGCGTCTTCGACGTCGCCGTCTTCAACAACCTCAGCCCGGAACACATGGAGTTCCACACGGGCATGGAGGACTACTTCCAGGCCAAGGCCCAGCTGTTCACGGCCAGGCGCAGCCGGCTCGGCGTCGTGAACCTCGACGACGAGTACGGCCGCAGGCTCGCCGGGGAGGCCACCGTCCCCGTCGTCACCTTCTCCGCCGAGGGCCACCCGGACGCCGACTGGCGCGCCGAGGAGGTCGAGGTCGGCCCGATGGACTCGACGTTCACCGCGGTGGGCCCGAAGGGCGAGCGGATCACCGCCCGCTCGCCGCTCGCCGGCCCCTTCAACGTGGCGAACACGCTCGCCGCGATCGTCGCCCTCGCGGCCGCCGGGATCGACCCGCAGACCGCGGCCGACGGCATCGCCGCCGTCCCCGGGGTCCCGGGCCGGCTGGAGCGCGTGGACGAGGGCCAGCCCTACCTCGCCGTCGTCGACTACGCCCACAAGACGGACGCCGTCGAATCCGTCCTGCGCGCCCTGCGCAAGGTGACCGAGGGCAGACTGCACGTGGTGCTCGGCTGCGGCGGCGACCGTGACAGGACCAAGAGGAAGCCGATGGGCGCGGCCGTGGCCCGGCTCGCCGACACCGCCGTCCTCACCTCCGACAACCCCCGTTCCGAGGATCCGCTCGCGATCCTCGCCACGATGCTCGCGGGAGCCGCCGAGGTACCGGCCCACGAGCGGGGCGAGATCCAGGTCTTCGAGGACCGGGCCGCCGCCATCGCCGCGGCCGTCGCGCGCGCAAAGCCGGGAGACACCGTGCTGGTCGCGGGCAAGGGCCACGAGCAGGGCCAGGACATCGCCGGGGTGGTGCGTCCCTTCGACGACCGCCAGGTGCTTCGCGAAGCTATCCAGCAGACCCAGGGATGAACTTGTGATCGCCCTTTCTCTCGCCGAGATCGCAGCAGTCGTCGGCGGGCAGACGTACGACATACCGGATCCGGCGCTACAGGTCACCGGACCGGTCGTCAGGGACTCCCGTGAAGTGGAGTCCGGCAGCCTCTTCGTCGCCTTCGTCGGCGAACGCGTGGACGGGCACGACTACGCCGGGGCGGTGATCGCGGCCGGCGCGGCCGCCGTCCTGGCGTCCCGCCCCGTCGGCGTGCCCGCCATCGTCGTCGACGACGTGCAGACGGCTCTCGGCGCCCTCGCCCGCCATGTCGTCGAACGGCTCGGCGCGACCCTCGTGGCCCTCACCGGCTCCGCGGGCAAGACCAGCACCAAGGACCTGATCGCCCAGGTGCTGCGGAGCAAGGCGCCGACCGTCTTCACCCCCGGTTCCCTCAACAACGAGATCGGACTGCCGCTCACCGCGCTCAGCGCCACCGAGGAGACGAAGTTCCTCGTGCTGGAGATGGGCGCCCGCGGCGTCGGCCACATCCGTTATCTGACGGAGCTCACCCCGCCGAAGATCGGTCTCGTCCTCAACGTCGGCACCGCCCACATCGGCGAGTTCGGCGGCCGCGAACAGATCGCGCAAGCAAAGGGCGAGCTCGTCGAGAGCCTCCCCGAGGACGGCGCCGCGATCCTGAACGCCGACGATCCCCTCGTCCGCGCCATGGCGTCGCGCACGAAGGCGCGCGTGATCCTCTTCGGAGAGTCCGACGAAGCGGACGTACGGGCCGAGAACGTCCGGCTCACGGAGAGCGGACAGCCTTCCTTCAGTCTTCGCACACCCTCCGGGTGCAGTGATGTGACCATGCGCCTGTACGGTGAGCACCACGTGTCGAACGCGCTCGCCGCGGCCGCCGTCGCCCATGAGCTGGGCATGTCCGCAGACGAGATCGCCCGCGCGCTCTCCGAGGCGGGCTCCCTCTCCCGCTGGCGGATGGAGGTCACCGAGCGTCCGGACGGCGTGACGGTCGTCAACGACGCCTACAACGCGAACCCCGAGTCCATGCGAGCCGCCCTGCGCGCGCTCGCGGCAATGGGCAAGGGACGTCGTACGTGGGCGGTGCTCGGTCAGATGGCCGAGCTCGGGGACGAGGCGCTCGCCGAGCACGACGCGGTCGGACGGCTTGCCGTCCGGCTCAATGTCGGCAAGCTCGTCGCGGTCGGGGGCAGGGAAGCGTCCTGGCTGCAACTGGGCGCATATAACGAGGGTTCGTGGGGTGAGGAGTCGGTGCACGTGTCCGACGCACAGGCGGCTGTCGACCTGTTGCGCAGCGAGCTGCGCCCAGGGGACGTCGTGCTCGTGAAGGCGTCCAGGTCCGTCGGGCTGGAACGGGTGGCGCTCGCGCTGCTCGCCGACGGTACCGAGGGTGAGGTTTCCGCCCGATGATGAAGCAGATCCTGTTCGCGGGAGTCCTCGGTCTTTTCCTGACCCTGGCCGGCACTCCGCTGCTGATCAAGCTGCTGGCCAAGAAGGGCTACGGCCAGTACATCCGCGACGACGGCCCGCGCGAGCACGCCAGCAAGCGCGGTACGCCGACCATGGGTGGTATCGCCTTCATCCTGGCGACGATCGCCGCCTACTTCCTGAGCAAGCTCATCACCGGCTACGCGCCGACCTACTCGGGTCTGCTGGTCCTCGGCCTGATGTTCGGCATGGGCATGGTCGGCTTCCTGGACGACTACATCAAGATCGTCAAGCGTCGTTCGCTCGGTCTGCGGGCCAAGGCGAAGATGGCAGGACAGCTGATCGTCGGCATCTCCTTCGCGGTGCTGGCCCTGATGTTCCCCGACAACCGAGGCAACACCCCGGCTTCCACCAAGCTGTCGTTCATCACCGACTTCGGCTGGACGATCGGCCCGGTGCTGTTCGTGATCTGGGCGCTGTTCATGATCCTCGCGATGTCGAACGGCGTGAACCTGACCGACGGTCTGGACGGTCTGGCCACCGGCGCCTCCGTCCTCGTCTTCGGCGCCTACACGTTCATCGGGGTCTGGCAGTTCCAGGAGTCGTGCGCCAACGCGACGACCCTGACCAACCCGGGTGCCTGCTACGAGGTGCGCGATCCGCTCGACCTGGCCGTGGTGGCCTCCGCCCTGATGGGTGCCTGCCTGGGCTTCCTGTGGTGGAACACGTCGCCCGCCAAGATCTTCATGGGCGACACGGGTTCGCTCGCCCTCGGCGGTGTCCTCACCGGCCTGGCCATCCTCTCCCGCACCGAGCTGCTGGTGGCCATCATGGGCGGCCTGTTCGTCCTCATCACCATGTCGGTGGTCATCCAGGTCGGCTCCTTCAAGCTGACCGGGAAGCGTGTCTTCCGCATGGCCCCGCTTCAGCACCACTTCGAACTCAAGGGCTGGTCCGAAGTCCTTGTGGTGGTCCGATTCTGGATCATCCAGGGCATCTGCGTGATCGTCGGACTCGGCCTCTTCTACGCGGGATGGGCAGCCAAGAAGTGACCAACTGGCAGGGGAAGCGCGTCACCGTCGCCGGCCTCGGCGTATCGGGAATCCCGGCGGCCAAGGTCCTGCACGGCCTCGGGGCGCTCGTCACGGTCGTCAACGACGGCGACGACGAACGGGCCCGTGCGCAGGCCGCGGACCTGGAGGCGCTCGGCGTCACCGTGCGCCTCGGTGACGGCGCGACCCTGCCCGAGGGCACCGAACTCATCGTGACCGCGCCCGGCTGGCAGCCGGACAAGCCGCTGTTCACCGCGGCCGCCGAGGCGGGCGTCCCCGTCTGGGGCGACGTCGAACTCGCCTGGCGGCTGCGGGGGCTGGACGGCAGGGAGCCGGCCCCCTGGCTCGCGGTCACCGGCACCAACGGCAAGACCACCACCGTCCAGATGCTCGCCTCCATCCTGAAGGCGGCGGGCCTGCGCACGGCGGCGGTCGGGAACATCGGCGTCTCCCTCCTCGACGCCGTCCTCGGCGAGGAGCCCTACGACGTCCTCGCGGTCGAACTCTCCAGCTACCAGCTCCACTGGGCGCCCTCGCTGCGCGCCCACTCCGGGGCCGTGCTGAACCTCGCGCCCGACCATCTCGACTGGCACGGCTCCATGGAGGCGTACGCCGCCGACAAGGGCCGTATCTACGAGGGCAATCGCGTCGCGTGCGTCTACAACGTGGCCGACAAGGCCACCGAGGACCTGGTGCGCGCCGCGGACGTCGAGGAGGGGTGCCGCGCCGTCGGCTTCACCCTCGGCGCCCCGGGGCCCTCCCAACTCGGCGTCGTGGACGGCATCCTGGTCGACCGCGCCTTCGTCGAGAACCGGCAGAAGAACGCCCAGGAGCTGGCGGAGGTCTCCGACGTCACTCCGCCCGCCCCGCACAACATCGCCAACGCCCTTGCCGCGGCGGCCCTCGCGCGCGCCTTCGGGGTGCCTCCCCGGGCCGTACGGGACGGGCTGCGGGACTTCACCCCGGACGCGCACCGCATCGCGCACGTGGCCGACGTGGACGAGGTCGCCTACGTCGACGACTCCAAGGCCACCAACACGCATGCCGCGGAAGCCTCCTTGGCGGCCTACGAGTCGATCGTGTGGATCGCCGGAGGGCTCGCCAAGGGCGCGACCTTCGACGAGCTCGTCGCCCGGTCGGCGAAGCGGCTGCGGGGCGTCGTCCTGATCGGCGCGGACCGCGCGCTGATCCGTGAAGCCCTGGCGCGACACGCCCCCGAGGTACCGGTCGTCGACCTCGACCGGACCGACACTGGGGCGATGCTCGCGGCTGTCCAGGAGGCCAGGGGGCTCGCCGAGCCCGGGGACACCGTGCTGCTGGCCCCGGCCTGCGCGTCGATGGACATGTTCGCCAACTACAACAAGCGCGGTGACGCGTTCGCGGAGGCGGTCCGCGAACTCGGCGCCTGACCCGGTTGCCTGGCCGGGCGAACCAGGGAGGGACGGACGCGTGACATCGCTGTGGACCAAAGACTCCGATGCCGACTAGCCGCACCGGCCGTCCTCCCGTGCGGCGGGCCGGCCGTCCCGCCGCCGGGGTGCCGCGCGACAACCCCGTACGCCGTCTCTACCTGCGTGCCCGCAAGGCCTGGGACCGGCCGCTGACCGCGTACTACCTGATCCTGGGCGGCAGCCTGCTGATCACCGTGCTGGGGCTCGTGATGGTCTACTCGGCCTCGCAGATCACGGCGCTCCAGCTCTCGCTGCCCGGCTCGTACTTCTTCCGCAAGCAGTTCCTGGCCGCCCTGATCGGCGGCGTGCTGCTGTTCGCCGCCTCCCGGATGCCGGTGAAACTGCACCGGGCGCTGGCCTACCCGATCCTGGCGGGCGCCGTCTTCATGATGGTTCTGGTGCAGGTGCCCGGGATAGGTCTCTCGGTCAACGGCAACCAGAACTGGATCTCGCTGGGCGGCTCGTTCCAGATCCAGCCCAGCGAGTTCGGCAAGCTCGCGCTCGTGCTCTGGGGAGCCGATCTGCTCGCTCGCAAACAGGACAAGCGGCTGCTGACCCAGTGGAAACACATGCTGGTGCCGCTCGTGCCCGCCGCCTTCATGCTGCTTGGCCTGATCATGCTGGGCGGCGACATGGGCACGGCGATCATCCTCACCGCCATCCTGTTCGGGCTGCTGTGGCTGGCCGGGGCGCCCACCCGGCTGTTCGTGGGCGTGCTCTCCGTCGCGCTGGCGATCGGCTTCCTCCTCATCAGGACGAGCCCCAACCGCATGTCCAGGCTGGCCTGCATCGGCGCGACCGAGCCGGGGCCGCACGACACCTGCTGGCAGGCCGTGCACGGCATCTACGCCCTCGCCTCCGGCGGACTCTTCGGCTCCGGCCTCGGGGCCAGTGTGGAGAAATGGGGCCAACTGCCCGAAGCGCACACCGACTTCATCTTCGCCATCACTGGGGAGGAACTGGGCCTCGCGGGGACGCTGTCGGTGCTCGCCCTGTTCGCGGCTCTAGGCTATGCGGGTATCCGCGTGGCCGGACGCACGGAGGACCCCTTCGTGAGGTATGCCGCGGGAGGCGTGACCACCTGGATCACGGCGCAGGCCGTGATCAACATCGGTGCGGTGCTCGGTCTGCTGCCGATCGCCGGTGTCCCGCTCCCGCTGTTCTCCTACGGGGGCTCCGCCCTGCTGCCGACCATGTTCGCCATCGGGTTGCTGATCGCCTTCGCGCGTGAGGACCCCGCTGCGCGGGCGGCTCTCGCGATGCGGCAACCCCGCTTTGGCAGAAAGCGGGGTGCGGTGAGAGAGTCCGCAAGGGCCGCGGGGCCCCGGAGATGGAACACGATGCGACGGCGTGCCTCTGCGGCGCGTTCGTCCGGAGAGCGGTGAATTTCGGTGCATGTCGTACTCGCCGGCGGGGGGACCGCCGGCCACATCGAGCCCGCGCTCGCCCTCGCGGATGCCCTGCGCAGGCAGGACCCGACCGTGGGAATCACGGCCCTGGGCACGGAACGCGGACTGGAGACCCGGCTCGTACCCGAGCGCGGCTACGAACTCGCGCTGATCCCGGCCGTACCGCTGCCGCGCAAGCCCACCCCCGAACTGATCACCGTCCCGGGACGGCTGCGCGGCACGATCAAGGCCGTCGAGCAGATCATGGAGCGGACCAAGGCGGACGCGGTCGTCGGCTTCGGCGGCTATGTCGCCCTGCCCGGCTACCTGGCGGCCAAGCGCCTCGGCGTGCCGATCATCATCCACGAGGCCAACGCCCGCCCCGGCCTCGCCAACAAGATCGGATCGCGGTACGCGGCGCAGGTGGCCGTCTCCACGCCCGACAGCAAGCTCCGCGGGGCCCGTTACATCGGCATCCCGCTGCGCCGCTCCATCGCCACCCTGGACCGCGCAGCGGTACGGCCCGAGGCGCGCGCCGCGTTCGGGCTCGACCCGAACCTGCCGACGCTGCTCGTGTCGGGCGGCTCGCAGGGCGCCCGCCGCCTCAACGAGGTGGTCCAGCAGGCGGCTCCGTACCTCCAGCAGGCCGGGATCCAGATCCTGCACGTGGTGGGTCCGAAGAACGAACTGCCGCAGGTGCAGCAGATGCCGGGAATGCCCCCGTACATCCCGGTATCGTATGTGGACCGGATGGATCTCGCGTACGCCGCGGCCGACATGATGCTCTGCCGCTCGGGCGCGATGACCGTCGCCGAGCTCTCCGCCGTCGGACTGCCCGCCGCCTACGTCCCGCTGCCCATCGGCAACGGCGAACAGCGGCTGAACGCCCAGCCGGTGGTCAAGGCCGGCGGCGGACTGCTGGTCGACGACGCTGAGCTGACCCCGCAGTGGGTGCAGCAGAACGTGCTGCCCGTGCTCGCGGACCCGCACAAGCTGTACGAGATGTCCGTCGCCGCCAGTGAGTTCGGCCGCCGGGACGCCGACGACCTGCTCGTCGGCATGGTGTACGAGGCGATCGCCTCGCGCCACCGCTAGGACCGCATGAGGGAAGGCAGGGAGTGTGGCCGGACCGACGACCGCCGAGCGCGGTGAACGGCAGAAGCTGGAGTCCGGCCCGCCCCGGCCGCCCCTCGCCGGGCGGCTCCGCCGCCTTCGCAGGCTCATCGTCCTTTTGCTCGCCGTGGTGTTGGCCGGGGCGGCCGCGGTGTGGATCCTCTACGGCTCCGCCTGGCTGCGCACGGAGCGCGTGTCCGTCTCCGGGACGCGGGTGCTGACCGTCGCGCAGGTGCGGGAGGCGGCCGGTGTACCGGTCGGATCCCCGCTGGTCTCCGTCGACACGGACGCGATCGAGGCGCGGCTGCTCAGGGAATTGCCCCGGATCGACTCGGTCGAGGTCTTCCGGTCCTGGCCGCACGGAATCGGTCTGCGCGTGACCGAACGGACTCCGGTCCTGATGGTCAGAAAAGGCACGAAATTCGTCGAAGTGGACGCCGGGGGAGTCCGGTTCGCCACGGTTTCCGCCGCTCCGAAGGGTGTACCCGTCCTGGAGTTGGCGGTGTCGAAGCGCGCCGCGGCGCGCCGCTTCCCCGCCGACCGGCTCGTGCGCGAGGCGGTGCGGATCGCGCGGGACATTCCGGACGAAGTCGCCCGTGACACCCGTACCGTCAAGGTCCGTTCCTACGACGCCGTTTCGCTGGAGTTGAGCGGCGGCCGGACCGTCGAGTGGGGCAGCGCCGAGAAGGGCCGGGCGAAGGCCAGGACGCTCCTTGCTCTCATGAAAGCCGATTCCGGGGCCCGGCACTTCGACGTAAGTGCCCCCACCGCCCCCGCATCGTCGAGCAGTTGACCCGCATCGATGCAGGCCAGCACCCTGGTTGGGCAGTGTCGAGCCTGATCACATAGGGTGAAAAGAAAAACGGGAGGTTCGGCGTGTTCGTTGAACGCGCACCACTTGTCGACTTAGTGTCCTGTTCGGAAGAGTCCAAGGAACAGACACACTGGTAACCCTAAACTTCAGCGTTAGGGTTCGGGTCGGCGTTCGGACCGCCCCATTCGGCATCAGTCGTCGGATCGCGAACACGCGAGGCGACGACACGTAACTCGAGGCGAGAGGCCTTCGACGTGGCAGCACCGCAGAACTACCTCGCAGTCATCAAAGTCATCGGTGTCGGCGGCGGTGGTGTCAATGCCATCAACCGGATGATCGAGGTCGGTCTCAAGGGCGTCGAGTTCATCGCCATCAACACCGACGCGCAGGCGCTGTTGATGAGCGACGCCGACGTCAAGCTCGACGTCGGCCGGGAACTCACGCGCGGCCTGGGGGCCGGAGCCAACCCGGCAGTCGGCCGCAAGGCCGCCGAGGATCACCGCGAGGAGATCGAGGAGGTCCTCAAGGGGGCCGACATGGTCTTCGTGACGGCCGGAGAGGGCGGCGGCACCGGTACCGGCGGCGCGCCCGTCGTGGCCAACATCGCCCGCTCGCTGGGCGCCCTCACCATCGGCGTGGTCACCCGCCCGTTCACCTTCGAGGGCCGGCGCCGCGCCAACCAGGCCGAGGACGGCATCGCGGAACTCCGCGAAGAGGTCGACACCCTCATCGTCATCCCGAACGACCGGCTGCTGTCCATCTCGGACCGCCAGGTCTCGGTCCTCGACGCCTTCAAGTCGGCGGACCAGGTCCTGCTCTCCGGCGTCCAGGGCATCACCGACCTGATCACCACGCCCGGTCTGATCAACCTCGACTTCGCCGACGTCAAGTCCGTGATGTCCGAGGCCGGTTCGGCTCTCATGGGCATCGGCTCCGCCCGCGGCGACGACCGCGCGGTGGCGGCGGCCGAGATGGCCATCTCCTCGCCGCTGCTGGAAGCCTCCATCGACGGCGCCCGCGGCGTCCTGCTGTCCATCTCCGGTGGCTCCGACCTCGGCCTGTTCGAGATCAACGAAGCGGCCCAGCTGGTCAGCGAGGCGGCGCACCCCGAGGCCAACATCATCTTCGGCGCGGTCATCGACGACGCCCTCGGCGACGAGGTGCGGGTCACCGTCATCGCCGCCGGCTTCGACGGCGGGCAGCCGCCGGCCAAGCGGGAGAACGTCCTCGGCTCGGCCGCGACCCGACGCGACGACCCCGCCCCGTCGCGTCCCGCCGAGAGCCGCCCGTCCTTCGGGTCGCTCGGCAGCGTCACGCCCAAGGAGCCCGCTCCGGAGCCCGCCCCGGAGCCGGTCAGCGAGCTGCCGGTGTCCCCGCCGGTCCCGCCGTCCCGCTCCTACTCGGACAGCGCCGCCGAGGAACTGGACGTGCCGGACTTCCTGAAGTGATAGGACAGCGCTCCGCTGCGAGCACCGTGAGCGGCGCCCACTTCGCCTTCACCGACAGGTGGGGCGGGGTGAGCGCCGTTCCGTACGAGGAGCTCAACCTCGGCGGGGCGGTCGGCGACGACCCCGACGCCGTACGCGCCAACCGGGAACTCGCCGCCAAGGCGCTCGGACTCGACGCGGCCCGGGTCGTCTGGATGAACCAGGTGCACGGGCCGGACGTGGCGGTCGTCGAGGAGCCCTGGGGCGCCTCGGAGATCCCCGCCGTCGACGCGATCGTCACGGCGCGGCGAGGGCTCGCGCTCGCCGTCCTCACCGCCGACTGCACGCCCGTCCTGCTGGCCGACCCCGTCGCCGGTGTGGCGGCCGCCGCGCACGCGGGACGGCCCGGCATGGTCGCCGGCGTGGTTCCCGCGGCCGTACGGGCCATGGTGGAACTCGGCGCCGACCCGGCCAGGATCGTCGCCCGCACCGGACCCGCCGTCTGCGGGCGGTGCTACGAGGTGCCGGACGCGATGCGCGCCGAGGTCGCCGCCGTGGAACCCGCGGCGTACTCCGAGACCGGGTGGGGGACTCCCGCGGTCGACGTGACCGCCGGGGTGCACGCTCAGCTCGAACGGCTCGGAGTGCGCGACCGCGAGCAGTCGCCGGTGTGCACACTCGAATCAAGGGACCACTTCTCGTACCGACGGGACCGCACCACCGGGCGGCTCGCGGGTTATGTCTGGCTGGACTGATGGGGCATGACGGACCGTAAGGCGCAACTCGCCGCGAACCTGGCGAAAGTGGAAGAGCGCATCGCGGCGGCGTGCGCGGCCGCCGGGCGCGAGCGCGAAGAGGTGACCCTGATCGTGGTCACCAAGACCTATCCCGCCAGTGATGTGCGGATCCTGTCGGAACTCGGTGTGCGTCACGTGGCCGAGAACCGGGACCAGGACGCTGCGCCCAAGAGGGCGGAGTGCTCGGACCTGCCCCTGTTGTGGCATTTTGTCGGTCAATTGCAGACCAATAAGGTGCGTTCTGTGGTCGGTTACGCGGATTTCGTGCAGTCCGTCGACCGTTCCCGGCTTGTTGCGGCCCTCTCGAAGGAAGCGGTGCTGGCGGAACGCGAAGTGGGATGCCTCGTCCAGGTCGCGCTGGACGCGCAGGAGGGCGGCCGGGGCGAGCGGGGAGGCGTGGGTGTCGGCGGGGTGGAGGAGTTGGCCGACCTCGTCGCGCAGTCCCCGGGGCTCCGGTTCGACGGGCTGATGACCGTCGCTCCGCTCACCGGCGCGTACGAGGGACGTCAACAACAGGCGTTCGAGCGGCTGATGGATTTGTCGACTGTCCTGCGCCGGACCCATCCGGCTGCGAACATGGTCTCGGCAGGGATGAGCTCGGATCTCGAACAGGCCGTGGCGGCCGGAGCGACACATGTACGCGTCGGTACTGCGGTACTCGGAGTCCGACCCGGCCTCCGGTAACGTCGCCAAGAAGTCGGACCACAGCAGAAAATATGGTCATTACCGCCAAATGCGGGCATAACGACCTCGTGGATCGCGGGCACTTGGCACTTCGTCAGCCGATCCACCACAGAGCGGAGGACTCAGAGCATGGCCGGCGCGATGCGCAAGATGGCGGTCTACCTCGGCCTCGTGGAGGACGATGGGTACGACGGCAGAGGATTCGACCCCGACGACGACTTCGAGCCCGAACTCGACCCGGAGCCCGAGCGGGACCGGCGGCGGCATGAGCCGCCGCACCAGTCACATCAGGCGCACTTGTCCCAAAGGGACGAACCGGTACGAGTAGTACAGCCCCCGGCGCCGCGTGACCCGGTGCCGCATTCCGCCTCGCTCGCCTCGGAGTCCGGGCGTCCGGCGCGCATCGCCCCCGTGGCGTCCATCACACAAGAACGTCAGAGCCTGGAGAAGAACGCCCCGGTGATCATGCCCAAGGTCGTGTCGGAACGAGAGCCGTACCGGATCACCACGCTGCACCCCCGGACCTACAACGAGGCCCGTACCATCGGGGAACACTTCCGCGAGGGCACCCCGGTGATCATGAACCTGACGGAGATGGACGATACTGACGCCAAGCGACTTGTCGACTTCGCCGCCGGTTTGGTGTTCGGTCTCCACGGCAGCATCGAGCGGGTGACGCAGAAGGTGTTCCTGTTGTCGCCTGCTAACGTCGATGTCACGGCGGAGGACAAGGCTCGCATCGCAGAGGGCGGGTTCTTCAACCAGAGCTGAGACGCAGGACCGGAACACCGTATGGAAAACAGGGGAGAGGGAAGCGCGGATCATGAGCGTGGTCGGGCAGGTCTTCTACATCGCGCTGATGTGCTTCCTCATCGTGCTGATTTTCCGGTTGGTCATGGACTACGTCTTCCAGTTCGCCCGCTCATGGCAACCCGGCAAGCCGATGGTGGTCGTTCTGGAGGCCACCTACACTGTCACCGATCCACCGCTCAAGCTTCTGCGGCGGTTCATTCCGCCGCTGCGTCTCGGGGGCGTGGCGCTTGACCTGTCCTTCTTCGTGCTGATGATCATCGTTTTCATCTTGATCAGACTTGCGCAGAGCGTGATGTGAGCGATGTGAACGATACGGTCTTGCCGAATGCCGACGACTACGTTGAGGTGAAGAGATGCCGTTGACCCCCGAGGACGTGCGGAACAAACAGTTCACGACCGTCCGCCTCCGAGAAGGCTATGACGAGGACGAGGTCGATGCCTTCCTCGACGAGGTCGAAGCCGAACTGACTCGCCTGCTCCGCGAGAACGAGGACCTGCGCGCCAAGCTGGCCGCCGCCACCCGCGCGGCCGCGCAGAACCAGCAGCAGCAGGGTATGCGCAAACCGCCCGAGCAGCAGGACCAGCAGGGCCCGCCGCAGGGTATGCGAGGGCCTGGCGCTCCTGTGCCCGCCGGGATATCAGGTCCGCCGCAGGGCATGGGCGGCCCCATGGGTGGTCCGCCTCAGCTGCCGAGCGGTGCTCCCGCGCTGCCCGCGGGCCCCAGTGGCCAGGGCGGCCCGCAGGGTCAGGGCCCCATGGGCCAGGGTCCGATGGGCCAGGGCCCCATGGGTCAGGGTCCGATGGGCCAGGGCCCCATGGGTCAGGGTCCGATGGGCCAGGGCCCCATGGGTCAGGGTCCGATGGGCCAGGGCCCCATGGGTCAGGGTCCCGGCCAGATGCAGCAGATGGGTGGCCCCATGGGCCAGGGTCCCGGCCAGATGCAGCAGATGGGTGGCCCCATGGGCCAGGGTCCCGGCCAGATGCAGCAGATGGGCGGTCCCATGGGTGGCCCCATGGGCGGTCCGATGGGTGGCCCGATGGGCGGCCCCGGTCAGCAGATGCCGCAGCAGGGCCCCGGTGGCGACAGCGCCGCGCGTGTCCTCTCGCTGGCTCAGCAGACCGCCGACCAGGCGATCGCCGAGGCGCGCTCCGAAGCCAACAAGATCGTCGGTGAGGCCCGTAGCCGCGCCGAGGGTCTGGAGCGCGACGCCCGTGCCAAGGCCGACGCCCTGGAGCGGGACGCGCAGGAGAAGCACCGCGTCGCGATGGGCTCCCTGGAGTCCGCCCGCGCCACGCTGGAGCGCAAGGTCGAGGACCTGCGCGGCTTCGAGCGCGAGTACCGCACGCGTCTGAAGTCCTACCTGGAGTCGCAGCTGCGCCAGCTGGAGACGCAGGCGGACGACTCGCTCGCTCCGCCGCGTACCCCGGCCGCCGCGTCGCTGCCGGCGGCCTCCGCGCCGTCGATGGCTCCCGCGGGTGCCGGTGCGCCGTCCTACGGCGGCAACCCGGGCATGGGCGGGCCGTCGCAGGGGGGACCGTCCTACGGCGGGCAGCAGCAGATGTCGCCCGCGATGACCCAGCCGATGGCTCCGGTGCGGCCCCAGGGCCCGTCGCCGATGCAGCAGGCGCCCTCGCCGATGCGCGGGTTCCTCATCGACGAGGACGACAACTGACGGCCACCGGAACGCCTTAGGCGTCGGCAGCATTCAGGGCGGGGCCCCCGGAGAGATCCGGGGGCCCCGCCCTTTTGCGTGCCTGCCAAAGGCTTGTGCGGGGGCCAGGGGGCGCTGGTACGGGTGCGCGGGTCCATCGGCGGCCCACGGGGTCGGGACGCCCTGTACGGGCGGCTCGCGGCCCCCGGTACGGCGGCGCGTTGCACCGAGGGCCGGGGTCGGGACGCGGAGAGGCGGGCGTTACGCCGAAAGCCTGGGACAGGGCGTGGGGAGCCAGCCGTGACGCCGACGGCCCGGGGTTGGGCGTGGGGAGGCGGGCTGTGTTGCCGAGGGTCCGGGGTCGGGGCGTGGGGAGGCGGGCGTCACGCCGAAGGCCCGGGGTCACCAGGATGTCCTGGTGGCCCCGGGCCTTCGCTACGGGTGTGGCGTCCTCGTCACGCCTTGCGGAGGCGGAACACCAGGGACAGGCCCTCGTCGGTGAACGGCTCCCCGTAGGTGTCGTCGGCCTCTCCCCGCGCGAAGTCCGTGGCGAGGACCTCGTCGGCGATGAGACCGGCGTGCTCGCCGAGCGCCGCGACGACCGCCGGGTCCGTGGAGGTCCAGCGGAGCGCGATGCGGTCGGCGACGTCGAGGCCGCTGTTCTTGCGGGCCTCCTGGATCAGCCGGATCGCGTCACGGGCGAGGCCCGCCTGCCGCAGCTCCTCGGTGATCTCCAGGTCGAGCGCGACGGTCGCGCCGGAGTCGGAGGCCACCGACCAGCCCTCGCGCGGGGTCTCTGTGATGATGACCTCGTCCGGGGCCAGGGTCACGGTCTCGCCGCCGACCTCGACCGACGCGTTGCCCTCGCGCAGGGCGAGGGACAGGGCGGCGGCATCCGTCCCGGCGATGGCCTTCGCCACATCCTGGACGCCCTTGCCGAAGCGCTTGCCCAGCGCGCGGAAGTTCGCCTTCGCCGTGGTGTCGACCAGTGAGCCGCCGACCTCGGAGAGTGAGGCGAGCGAACTCACATTCAGCTCCTCGGTGATCTGCGCGTGCAGTTCGGGGTCGAGGGTCCCGAAGCCGGTCGCGGCGATCAGCGCGCGGGACAGCGGCTGACGGGTCTTGACGCCCGACTCCGCGCGCGTGGCCCGGCCGAGCTCGACGAGACGGCGCACCAGCACCATCTGGCGCGACAGCTCCGGGTCGATGACGGACAGGTCCGCCTCCGGCCAGGTCGACAGGTGCACGGACTCCGGGGCGTCCGGGGAGACCGGGACGACCAGGTCCTGCCAGACCCGCTCGGTGATGAACGGCGTCAGCGGGGCCATCAGCCGCGTGACGGTCTCCACGACCTCGTGCAGCGTGCGCAGCGCGGCCTTGTCGCCCTGCCAGAAGCGGCGGCGGGAGCGGCGCACGTACCAGTTCGAGAGGTCGTCGACGAAGGCCGACAGGAGCTTTCCGGCCCGCTGGGTGTCGTACGCCTCCAGAGCCTGCGTCACCTGGTCGGTGAGCGCGTGGAGTTCGGAGAGCAGCCAGCGGTCCAGGACCGGGCGGTCCGCCGGGGCCGGATCGGCCTCGCTGGGCGCCCAGTCGCTGGTGCGGGCGTACAGCGCCTGGAAGGCGACGGTGTTCCAGTAGGTGAGGAGCGTCTTGCGGACGACCTCCTGGATGGTGCCGTGGCCCACGCGCCGGGCCGCCCACGGGGAGCCGCCGGCCGCCATGAACCAGCGCACCGCGTCGGCGCCGTGCTGGTCCATCAGCGGGATCGGCTGGAGGATGTTGCCCAGGTGCTTGGACATCTTGCGGCCGTCCTCGGCGAGGATGTGGCCGAGGCACACGACGTTCTCGTACGAGGACTTGTCGAACACCAGGGTGCCGACGGCCATCAGCGTGTAGAACCAGCCGCGCGTCTGGTCGATGGCCTCGGAGATGAACTGCGCCGGGTAGCGGCTCTCGAAGATCTCCTTGTTCTTGTACGGGTAGCCCCACTGCGCGAACGGCATCGAACCCGAGTCGTACCAGGCGTCGATGACCTCGGGGACGCGGGTCGCCGTCAGGCCGCAGCCGTCTTGCGGGCACGGGAAGGTGACCGCGTCGATGTACGGGCGGTGCGGGTCGAGTTCCGACTGGTCGGTGCCGGTCAGCTCGGACAGTTCCGCGCGCGAGCCGACACAGGTGAGGTGGCCCTCCTCGCAGGTCCACAGCGGCAGCGGGGTACCCCAGTAACGGCTGCGCGAGAGCGCCCAGTCGATGTTGTTGTTCAGCCAGTCGCCGAAGCGGCCGTGCTTGACGGACTCCGGGAACCAGTTGGTCCCCTCGTTCTCCTCCAGGAGACGGTCCTTGACGGCCGTGGTGCGGATGTACCAGGAGGGCTGCGCGTAGTACAGGAGCGCGGTGTGGCAGCGCCAGCAGTGCGGGTAACTGTGCTCGTACGGCACGTGCTTGAAGAGCAGGCCGCGGGTCTGGAGGTCCTCGGTGAGCTTTTCGTCCGCCTTCTTGAAGAAGATGCCGCCGACGAGCGGGACGTCCTCCTGGAAGGTGCCGTCGGTGCGGACCGGGTTCACGACCGGGAGGCCGTACGAGCGGCAGACCTTGAGGTCGTCCTCGCCGAAGGCGGGGGACTGGTGGACCAGACCCGTACCGTCCTCGGTCGTCACGTACTCGGCGTTGACCACGAAATGGGCGGGCTCGGGGAACTCGACGAGCTCGAACGGACGTTGATACGTCCAGCGCTCCATCTCGGCACCCGTGAAGGACTCGCCGGTGGCCTCCCAGCCCTCGCCGAGCGCCTTCTCCACGAGCGGCTGCGCGACGACGAGCTGCTCCTCGCCGTTCGTCACGACGACATAGGTGACACCCGGGTGGGCGGCGACCGCGGTGTTGGACACCAGCGTCCACGGCGTGGTCGTCCACACCAGGAGCGAGGCACGGCCGGCCAGCGGACCGGAGGTGAGCGGGAAACGGACGTACACGGAGGGGTCGACGATCGTCTCGTAGCCCTGGGCCAGCTCGTGGTCCGACAGGCCCGTCTCGTCGCGCGGGCACCAGGGCGCCACGCGGTAGTCCTGGACCAGCAGGCCCTTGTTGAAGATCTCCTTGAGCGACCACCACACGGACTCGATGTACTCGGGGTCCATGGTCCGGTAGGCGTCGTCCAGGTCGACCCAGTAGCCCATGCGGTTCGTCAGCTCGGTGAACGCGTCGGTGTGACGGGTCACGGACTGGCGGCACCGGTCGTTGAACTCGGCGATGCCGAACGCCTCGATGTCCTGCTTGCCGGTGAAGCCGAGCTCCTTCTCGACCGCCAGCTCGACCGGCAGGCCGTGGCAGTCCCAGCCGGCCTTGCGGGCCACGTGATAGCCGCGCATGGTGCGGAAGCGCGGGAAGACGTCCTTGAAGACGCGCGCTTCGATGTGGTGGGCGCCCGGCATGCCATTGGCGGTGGGCGGACCTTCGTAGAACACCCACTCCGGCCGGCCCTCGGACTGCTCGAGGCTCTTGGCGAAGATCTTCTGCTCACGCCAGAAGTCGAGCACGGCGTGCTCGAGGGCGGGCAGGTCGACCTGGGCGGGCACCTGGCGGTACGTCGGCGCTGTCATCGGCGAGCTTCCTCCAACGGACTTTCTGCCTTCCGTCGGAGGGACGAGAGCCGTGTTGCTACGGACGCCGTGTGCGGCGCGCTCCCGCGGTACCACCCTCCTTGGCCCTCCGACGCGCCGTTCGTGTCGGTGAGCCCCCTCATTGGGGTCGCGATGCCGGGTCTACTGGCCCCTCAGGGGGTGTTCTTCCGGCGGCTCCGGGGTGATCTTCGCGTCGCGCTCGCCCCCGGGCTTCCACCGTCCCCGGGTCGCTCCTGGCCGCGTACGCCGCTACTCGTCCCCATCCACGCTTCTCGCTGCGCCCAGTGTACGGCGCACCGGGGACGGCGGCCGACCGGTTTTCCCGGTCACCGCCGTGGCCCGCTCGGTGACCCGAATGGCGAGGTGCGCGCGTCCGGATCCCGGGACGCCGGTCCCGTCGGATTACCCGGCGGGGAGCTGGGCACAACGCAGGCAGACTCGCCGCGCGGGGCTCGCGTGGCGGGCGAATCGTGGCAGGCCCCGTTGCCGCGGGCCGGAAGTCGATTTATCGTCCCAGCACGATTCGCGAGCAAGATCACAATATGTGAAGGGGCCGCGGCCATGGTGGCGAAGAAGACCGCCGTACAGCAGTCGGCGTCGGGCAGATCCACGAGTGCGGCGGCCAAGGACCCGGGCGGGAAGAAGAACGCGCGGGCGGCCTCCGCGAAGACGGCCGGGACGAAGGCGGCCTCCTCGGGGACCGCGTCCGCCAAGGCCGCGGCCAAGAAGACGGCCGGCGGGAAGACCACGGCGAGGAAGGCGGCGACGGCGGGAAAGTCCGCGTCCGGGAAATCGGCGGCCTCCGCAGCCTCCGCGGCGAGGAAGAGCACGGGCACGGCGAGGAAGAGCACCGGTACGGCCAGGAAGACCGCCGCTTCGGCGGCCCAGGGCGCGGCCGAGGCCGCGAAGACGACGGGAGCCACGACGGTGGTTGCGAAGAAGACCCGTGGCGCGGCCACGGCCGCGAAGAAGGCCACCGCGGTACCGAAGGCGAGGATCGCCGCGGTGGAGCCCGGAGAGCTCGCGGTGCGGCCGGGAGAGGACCCCTGGACACCGGAGGAGGTCGGGGCGGCCCGCGCGGAGCTCCAGTCGGAGGCGCTGCGGCTGCGTACCGAGATCTCTTCGTCCGAGGAGGCTCTCGCGGGCCTGATGCGGGACTCCGGCGACGGCGCGGGCGACGACCAGGCGGACACCGGTACGAAGAACATCACACGCGAGCACGAGATGGCGCTCAACTCGAACGCGCGCGAAACGCTGGAACAGACCGAGCACGCCCTGGACCGCCTCGACGCGGGCACCTACGGGCTCTGCGAGAACTGCGGCAACCCCATCGGGAAGGCCCGTATGCAGGCCTTTCCGCGCGCCACCCTGTGCGTCGAGTGCAAGCAGAAGCAGGAACGCAGGCACTGAGCCCCGGGCGCCGCACGGGAGCGCGACCGCCTCGCGGCCGGGAGTGATCCTGAGCACCTGGGCCCGCGAGCGTGTGACGTACCCTCGTCCTCAGTCAGGAACCTAGGTCGAGGGACTCACTCACGTGGCAGAGGCGGAGCGCATCATCGGTACGCCGGACATTCCGGGGGCGGCGGGGGCCGAACCGGAGCAGTCCGGCGGGAACGCGGCGTCCGGCGACCGGGCCGGCGCCGACGCGCCGGCTCCGGCCGAGCGGCCCAGGGGCAAGCGCAGGATCGCCGTGCTCTTCACGGTGGCCGTACTGGCGTACGCCCTCGATCTCGTCAGCAAGATGATCGTGGTGGCGAAGCTGGAGCACCACGACTCGATCGACATCCTCGGGGACTGGCTGAAGTTCGAGGCGATCCGCAACGCGGGCGCCGCCTTCGGCTTCGGCCAGGCCTTCACGATCATCTTCACGGTGATCGCGGCGGCGGTGATCGTCGTCATCGCGCGGCTCGCCCGCAAGCTCTACAGCGTGCCGTGGGCCATCGCGCTCGGCCTGCTGCTGGGCGGTGCGCTCGGCAACCTGACCGACCGGGTCTTCCGTTCGCCCGGCGTCTTCGAGGGCGCGGTCGTGGACTTCATCGCACCCAAGCACTTCGCCGTCTTCAACCTCGCCGACTCGGCGATCGTCTGCGGCGGCATCCTGATCGTGCTGCTGTCCTTCCGGGGCCTGGACCCGGACGGCACGGTCCACAAGGACTGAGACCCGCCCCGGGCCCGTCGTACGGACCGTCTCACGGTCCGTACGACGCCTCGGGACGGCCCCGGCCGGGCACTGGCGTTCGGGCCGTGGTCCGGCGGTGTCCGAGCCGTCCGGCATACTCGACGGGTGAGCACCGTTCCCGAGATCCGCACCCTGCCCGTGCCCGACGGCCTTGAGGGCGAGCGCGTCGACGCCGCCATCTCCCGCATGCTGGGCTTCTCCCGTACCAAGGCCGCAGAACTCGCCGCGGCGGGGAAGGTCACGGTCGACGGCTCGGTGGTCGGCAAGTCCGAGCGCGTGCACGGCGGCGCCTGGCTCGAGGTCGAGATGCCCGGGGCCCCCGCGCCCGTCCAGATCGTCGCCGAGCCCGTCGAGGGCATGGAGATCGTCTACGACGACGACGACGTTCTCGTGATCGTCAAGCCCGTCGGCGTGGCCGCGCACCCCAGCCCCGGCTGGTCCGGCCCCACCGTCATCGGCGGCCTCGCCGCCGCCGGCTACCGCATCTCGACCTCCGGCGCCGCCGAGCGCCAGGGCATCGTCCACCGCCTGGACGTGGGCACCTCCGGCCTGATGACGGTCGCCAAGTCGGAGTACGCGTACACCTCGCTCAAGCGCCAGTTCAAGGAGCGCACGGTCGACAAGCGCTACCACGCGCTCGTGCAGGGCCACCCGGACCCGACCAGCGGCACCATCGACGCGCCCATCGGACGCCACCCGAACCACGACTACAAGTGGGCCGTCACCGCCGAGGGCAAGCCCTCGGTCACGCACTACGACCTGGTCGAGGCGTTCCGTGCCGCCTCCCTGCTCGACATCAAGCTGGAGACCGGGCGCACCCACCAGATCCGCGTCCACATGTCCGCCCACCGCCACCCCTGCGTCGGCGACCTGACCTACGGCGCGGACCCCACGCTCGCCAAGCGTCTCGGCCTCACCCGCCAGTGGCTGCACGCGGTACGGCTCGGCTTCGAGCACCCCGCGGACGGCCGGTGGGTGGAGTTCGAGGCCGGCTACCCCGAAGACCTCCAGCGGGCGCTGGACAAGGTCCGCGAGGAGAGCAACGCGTGAGCGGCGGTCCGGACGGGGCGGCCGGCGTCCCCTCCGCGCTGCGGGGCGGTGCCTACGAGGTACGGGTCGCCGAGCACGCCGGCGACCGTGAGGCCTGCTTCGCGGTGCGCAAGGACGTCTTCGTCGGCGAGCAGGGCGTCCCCGAGGACATCGAGTACGACGCGTACGACCCCGGCGCCCTGCACGTGCTGGCGGTCCGCGAGGACGGCGTGCCCCTCGGCACCGGACGGCTGCTGGAGGGCGAGGCGGCCGCGGCGAAGGTCGGCGGGGATCCGGCCGTCGGCTCGCTCGGGCGGCTCGCCGTGACGCGCGAGGCACGCGGCCTCGGCGTCGGCGCCGCGCTCGTGCGGGCCATCGAGACCGCGGCACGCGCGCGTGGCCTGGCCGCCGTGGACCTGCACGCGCAGACCCACGCCCTGGGGTTCTACGAACGGCTCGGATACGTGGCGTACGGTCCGGAGTTCGCGGACGCGGGAATGCCGCACCGCGCGATGCGCAAGGTGCTGTGAGCCGGGGGATCGCCGTAGCGGCGTGGCACGCTTGAGGTCTGGATCGCCCGTGATCGTCTAGACCCCGCCGGAGCGCTGACCGTGGATCAGTTGGCCCTGCTGTTCGTGCTGCTGCTCGGGGCCGTGGTCAGCGTCCCGGTCGGAGAGCGGTTCGGGCTTCCCGCACCGGTCCTGATGACTCTGCTCGGCATAGTGCTGGCCGTGCTGGACTTCGTCCCGAACGTGGACATCCCGCCGGACCTGATCCTGCCCGCGCTGCTGCCGCCGTTGCTCTACGCCGCGGTGCGCCGCACCTCGTGGAGACAGTTCACCGCGAACAAGCGCCCGATCTTCCTGCTCGCCGTGGCCCTGGTGTTCGTCACCACGCTGGCGGTCGCGGCCGTCGCGAGCGCGATCGTGCCGGGCCTGCCGCTCGCCGCCGCCTTCGCGCTGGGCGCCCTCGTGGCACCGCCCGACCCGGTCGCGGCGACCGCCGTCGCGGGACAGCTCGGGCTGCCGCGCCGCCTCGTGTCGATCCTGGAGGGGGAGGGGCTCTTCAACGACGTGACGGCGATCGTGCTGTACCACGTCGCGATCGCCGCCGCGGTCAGCGGAACCTTCTCGCCCTGGCGGGCCGGACTCGACCTCGTGCTCTCCGCCGTCGTCGCGCTCGTCGTCGGGGTGGCCCTCGGGTGGGCCGCGAACAGGCTGATGACGCTCGTCGGCGACGCCACCCTCCAGATCGGGCTGACCCTGCTGGTGCCGTACGCCGCGTACGTGCTGGCCGAGGAACTGCACGGGTCGGGGGTGCTCGCCGTGCTCACCACCGCCCTGTTCCTCGCGGAGTACGCCACCGACGCCGACGACGTCATGACCCGGCTCGCCGGGTCGACCGTCTGGGACGTGGTGGACACGCTCGTCACCGGCGTCGCCTTCGGGCTCATCGGCCTCGAACTCCACAACGCGATCCGTACGGCGTCGGGACGCTGGGGCGAGATGCTCGGCTGGGCCGCCACGATCGTGGTGGTGGTCGTGCTCGTACGCCTGGCCTGGCTGCTGCCCGCGACCTGGCTGACCAAGCGGCTGCACGCCAAGCGGGACTACGACGAGGAGATCCCGACCTCATGGCGGGAGACCGTGGTCATGTGGTGGGCCGGGATGCGCGGGGTCGCCTCCGTGGCCCTGGCGCTCGCGATCCCGCTGGAGATGGACGACGGGTCGCCGTTTCCCGACCGGGACGAGATCGTGTTCATCGCCTTCGGGGTGATCATGGCGACCCTGGTGCTCCAGGGGCTCACCCTGCCGTGGCTGGTCAGAAGACTCGGGGTACGGGCCGACGAGGACGTCGAGAAGGCCTTCGAGAAGGAGCTCGCGGTACGGGCCGCCAAGGCCGCGAAGCGCAGGCTGCGGGAGATCGAGGAGGTGGAGGAGCTGCCGGAGGAGGTCTCCGAGCAACTGCTGCGCCGGGCCTTCGAGATCGGCGTGCGGATCAGTCCCGACATGGGGGACGAGGAGCGGCGCGAGGCGCATCTGCAGCGGGTCCGGCGGATGAAGCGGATGAGGCGGATCCAGGGGGAGATGATGAGCGCGGCCCGGCACGAGGTGCTGTCCGCGCGGAGCGAGCCCGGGGCCGACCCGGAGATCGTGGACCGCGTCCTCAGACACCTCGACGTCCGCAGCCTCCGCTGACGCCTGCCGAAGCATCCACTGGCGTCACCGGCGCCGGGTGCGTCCATCCGGCGCCGGACGGGCTGCCCGGGCTCAGCCGCGGCCCGGGCCGGTGCGGGGTGGTTCGTGGGCATGGCGGCCGTGGTTCGGGCGGGCGGCCACCGCGTCCGGCTCCGGGCGCCCCGTGCGCGGGCCCTGCCCGGGGAGCAGCGCCGCCTCGGCCGTGTTGACGCGGGGGAGCGCGTAGGGGTGCTGTTCGGCCAGCCAGCGGATCAGCTGCTCGCGGACCGTGACCCGTACCGTCCAGATGTCGTCCGCGTCCTTCGCGGTGACCAGGGCGCGCACCTGCATGGTGTTGGGCGTCGAGTCGGTGACCGCGAGGCCGTAGTCGCGGCCGTCCCAGGCCGGGCACTCGCGCAGGATGTCGCGCAGCTTCCCGCGCATCGCCTCCACCGGGGCGGAGTGGTCGAGGTGCAGGAAGACGATGCCGGTCATCTGGGGAGTGCCGCGCGACCAGTTCTCGAACGGCTTGGAGGTGAAGTACGAGACCGGCATGGTGATCCGGCGCTCGTCCCACGTCCGTACCGTCAGGAACGTCAGGGTGATCTCCTCGACCGTGCCCCACTCGCCGTCGACCACCACCGTGTCGCCGAGCCGCACCATGTCGCCGAAGGCGATCTGCAGTCCGGCGAAGAGGTTCGCGAGGGTGGACTGGGCGGCGACACCGGCGACGATGCCGAGGATTCCGGCCGAGGCCAGCAGCGAGGCACCGGCCGCGCGCATCGCGGGGAAGGTGAGCAGCATCGCGGCGGCCGCGACGACACCGACGACCGCGGTGACCACCCGCTGGATCAGCGTGACCTGGGTGCGGACCCGGCGGATCCGGGCCGGGTCGCGGTGCGCGTTCGCGTAGCGGCTGTACGAGGTCTCGACGACCGCCGTGGCGATGCTCACCACCAGCCAGGCGGCGGCGCCGATGAGGATCAGGGTGAGCGTCCGGCCGATGCCGATCCGGTGCTCGACCAGGAGCTTCGCCTGGTCGTAGGACCCTCTGAGCAGGGCCGCGAACAGGACCAGCTGGAAGGGGACACGGCCGCGGCGGAGCAGACCCCACAGGGAGGTCTCGCTGTGCCGGTCGTCAGCCCGGCGCAACAGACGGTCCACGGACCATCCGATGAGCAGGGTGAGCGCGACCGAGCCACCGACGACGATCACCGGGCGCAGTACGTTCTCCATGTCTGAGAACCTAACCGGCCACCGGCGTCATGAACATGTGTTCTCGGGGCGGAGCCGGGTATCCCAGAGGCCGCCGCCGATGACGGCCGGACGGGTGCTGTCGGTACCGGCTGGCACCATGGAGTCCATGAACATCATGCTCTTTCACTCGACCTACGGACCGCGGCCGGCGGTGCGCGCGGCGGCGGACCGGCTGCGGGCCGCGGGACACGAGGTGTGGACCCCCGACCTCTTCGAGGGGCGCACCTTCGAGACCGTCGAGGAGGGCATGGCCTTCAGTGACGGGATCGGCAAGGACGAGCTGCTCAAGCGCGCGGTCCTGGCCGCCGCGCCCTACTCCGATCGCGGCCTGGTGTACGCGGGCTTCTCCCTCGGCGCCTCCGTGGCGCAGACCCTGGCCCTCGGCGACGAGAAGGCCCGCGGGCTGCTCCTGCTGCACGGCACGTCGGACATCGCCGAGAGCGCGTCCGTGGACGAACTGCCGGTCCAGCTGCATGTCGCCGAGCCCGACCAGTTCGAGACGGACGACTGGCTGAGCGCCTGGTATCTCCAGATGCAGAGAACCGGAGCGGACGTGGAGATCTACCGGTACGCGGGCGCCGGCCACGTCTACACCGACCCCGGCCTGCCCGACTACGACGCCGAGGCGGCCGAGGCCACCTGGAAGGTGGCGCTCGGCTTCCTCGATTCGCTGTAGCCCGGGGGGACTACACCGGGTCGTACGTCCGCTCGACCGTCTGCGTGCCGCTGCGCGTGCGGTACGAACGGGCCCAGGACGAGGTCGCGTCCGGCTTCGTGCGGTCGGACAGCACGTAGTAGTCCATCTGCGCGCGGTCGGCCGTGATGTCCAGGACCCCGTAGCCGTGCCGGTCGGTGTCGACCCAGTGGACATGGCGGTTGGCCGCGCGGATGACGGGTGAGGCGACGGCCGAGACGACGCCCTCGGGGACCTTGACGATGTCGTCGAGGTTGTCCGACGTCATCGAGGTGACGACGAACTCCGTGGCGGCGGACGGGGACAGCGGGTACGTACCGGCGTCCACCGGCACGTCGTTGGCCCAGGCCATGTGGATGTCACCGGTCAGGAAGACCGTGTTGCGGATGGCGTTGGACCGCAGGTGCGCGAGCAGTTCGCGGCGGTCGTCGGTGTAGCCGTCCCACTGGTCGGTGTTGAGGGCGATGCCCTCCTGCGGGAGTCCGAGCAGCTTGGCGAGCGGCTTCAGCAGATCGGCGGAGAGGGAGCCCACCGCGAACGGCGAGATCATCACCGAGTTGCCGACCAGACGCCAGGTGGTGTCCGAGGACTTGAGCCCGGACTTCAGCCAGTCGAGCTGGGCGCGGCCGGTGATCGTACGGTCCGGGTCGTCGACCGAGCCGCTGGCGGTGGAGGCCTGCTGCGACCGGAAGGAGCGCAGATCGAGCAGCGCGAGGTCGGCGAGCTTGCCGAAGCGCAGCCTGCGGTAGGTGGTGCCGGCGATGGCCGGGCGGACCGGCATCCACTCGAAGTAGGCCTGCTTGGCCGCTGTCTGACGGTCCGTCCAGGCGCCCTCGGCACCCTCGGTGTGGTTGACCGCGCCGCCCGACCAGGAGTTGTCGGCGAACTCGTGGTCGTCCCAGATCGCGACGACCGGTGCCTTGTGGTGCAGGGCCTGGAGGTCGGGGTCGGTCTTGTAACGGCCGTGCCGGGTGCGGTAGTCGGCGAGCGTGAGGATCTCGTTCGCGGGGGCGTGCGGCCGTACGACGGTGCCGCGGGTCCCGTACTCGCCGGACTTGTACTCGTAGATGTAGTCGCCGAGGTGCAGCCAGGCGTCCAGGTCGTTCCGGGCCGCGAGATGGCGGTAGGCCGAGAAGTAGCCGGCCTCCCAGTTGGCGCAGGAGACCACGCCGAAGCGCAGACCGGCCACGGAGGCGTCGGCGGCCGGGGTGGTGCGGGTGCGGGCGACGGGCGAGTCGGTGCCGCCGGCGGAGAAGCGGAACCAGTAGTCGGTGGCGGGCTGCAGGCCGCGGATGTCCGCCTTGACGGTGTGGTCGGAGGCGGCCGTCGCGATGGTGGAACCCTTGGCGACGATCGTGGTGAAGGCCTTGTCCTTGGCGACGGTCCAGCTCACCTCGGTGTCCGGGCCGAGTCCGGAGCCCGGTATCGCCTGGGAGTCGGGTGTCACCCGGGTCCACAGCAGGATGCCGTCGGGCAGCGGGTCGCCGGAGGCGACTCCGTGCAGGAACGCGGGCGCCTCGGCGGCGCGGGCGGGCAGGGCGGCCGCGAGCGGGGCGGCGAGGACGGCGGTGGCGGCCGCGGCCTTGACGACCGTACGGCGGCGCGGGGCGCGGGAGTTGAGGTCCCCCGCGAAGTCGGATGATCTCTGTCGACTGGTCACGGGCGATGAGGTTACCGATCGGTACACGCCAAGAGCGGGCGAACTGGAAAAGTTCGCCCGCTCTTAGGCTTTTCGCCGCTCGGGTCGCACCGGCCACAAGGGCCGCTCGCGTCACCGGAGTTGTCGCTCCGGACGGCTCGGGGGCCGTCGCGGCACCGGTCAGGCCTTGAGGGCCGCGTCGATCGCCGTGGTGAAGTCGGCGACCGTCATCGGCGCGTTGCCGTCCGAGGTGGTGACCTTCTTGCCGTCCATCACCAGGCTCGGCGTGCCGTTGACGCCGTCCTTGTTGGTGTTCCACGTCTCGGACATGGCCAGCGCCCAGGCGTCGTACGTGCCGTTCTTGACGGCGTTCTGGAACGTGGTGTTGTTCTTGAGCGCGTCGACCGTGTTCGCCACCTTGATCAGGTAGTCGTCGCTCTTGAACTTGTCGGTCGTCTCCTCGGGGTGGTACTTCGCCGAGTACAGCGCGCTCTTGTACTCCAGGAAGGCTTCCTGGCTCACGTTCAGCGCGGCACCCATGGCGCTCATCGCGGTCTTCGAGCCCTCGCCGCGGGAGCCGATCTGGATCTTGCCCTTCTCGTCGGAGTCGCCGTCGATGAACGTGCCGCCGATGTACTGGATCTTGTACTTGCCGGCGTCGAGGTCCTTCTTGACGGTCGGGCCGACGGTCTGCTCGAAGGTGGCGCAGATCGGGCAGCGCGGGTCCTCGTACAGCTTCAGGGTCTTCTTCGCGGTGCTCTTGCCGATGACGACCGTCGTGCCGTCCTTGCCCGTGGTGTTGGCCGGGGCGACCACCTTGTCGCTCGCGACGGCCTCCCACTGGGACGGCTTGTTGTTCTGCACGACCGCGTAGCCGATGCCGCCCGCTATCGCGAGGACCGCGACGAGGGAACCGGCGACGATCGCCTGGCGCTTGACCTTGTCGCGCTTGGCCTGGCGCTCGCGCTCCAGGCGCAGCCTCTCGCGCGCCGCCGTCTTCGACTCCTGGCTGTTCCGCTTGCTCATAGTGGTGTTCTCCATCGGGACGCGCACGACGTGGTACGCGGAATACGTAAGGGGGACTGCTGATGCTCAGGGCTGTTCGGAGGAACGTCCGTTCACCCGCGGTGGCCCGGAAGCGGTGACCGGTGAGCGGTGACCGGTGAGCCGTGGCCGGGGCGGTCGCCCGCGCCGGTCCGCTCAGACGGGAACGGCCCGGCGCGGCGGTCCGCGGCGTCCCAGGGAGTGCGTGAACAGACGGGTGCGGGCGGCGGCCGGCCGGGGCGCGGTGCGCGGCAGCGGACGGGCCGGAGCGAGTCGTACGGTCACCGCGGCGACCGCGAGCAGCAGCGGGCGGAAGGTCGAGGCGGCCACCGCGCGCAGCAGCTGGTCCAGGGCGCGCTCGCCCCGGCGCAGCCACGCGGCCGCGAGCAGGCCGACGGCGACATGCGCGCCGAGCAGCAGCCAGGCGGCGGCCGGGTCGGCGTGCGCGAGCAGGGCGGCGGCGCGGTCGGGGGCGCCGCCGGTCACCCGGGACAGCGGGGCCCCCACGCTGCCGCCGCCGCACAGTACGTCGAGGCCGACCGAGCGCAGCGGGCCCGCGACCGGGCCGCCCGCTCTGCCGTAACAGACGTGCTGGCCCGTCGTGAACACGGTGTCGGCGGCCAGTTCCAGCGGGATGAGCAGGGCCGCGATGCGGCCGAAGCCCCGCTCGCGGCCCGCGAGGGCGAAGGAGAGAGCGAAGACGGCGGCGCTGATCGCGGCCACGGTGGCCAGCGGCAGCGGCATCCGGGACAGCAGCACGTGCGACGCGGCGGAGAGCGTCACGACGACAGCCGTGAACACGGCCGCGCGCGCGGCTCTGAGCTGGGTCCCGGATATGTCCATAGCGGAAGTGAGTCTCCCACGCGCTCCCATAAGCGTCCCCTAAAGGGTTGCTGTGCGTTACGGGAGCGTTGTGGGGCGGCCGGTCGCGGGGCGTGCGGCCCCGTGGCCGGCCGTGCGCTCTACAGGCCCGGGATCCGTCCGTTGCGGAACAGGTCCACGAAGATCTGGTGGTCGGCTCGCGCGCGGCCGCCGTAGCTGTGCGCGAAGTCCACCAGGAGGTCGGCGAAGCCGTCCTCGTCGGCCGCGATGGCCGCGTCGATGGCCCGCTCGGTGGAGAACGGCACCAGCTCCGAGTGGCCGCTCTCGTCGTCCGCCGCCGCGTGCATCGTGGCGGTGGAGCGGCCGAGGTCCGCGACCACCGCGGCGATCTCCTCGGGGTCGTCGATGTCGCCCCAGTCCAGGTCCACCGCGTACGGCGAGACCTCGGCGACGAGCTGGCCGGCGCCGTCCAGCTCGGTCCAGCCGAGCCACGGGTCGGCGTGCGCCTGGAGGGCGCGCTGCGAGATCACCGTGCGGTGGCCCTCGTGCTGGAAGTAGCCGCGGATCGCGGAGTCCGTGACGTGCCGGGAGACGGCCGGGGTCTGCGCCTGCTTGATGTAGATCACCACATCGTTCTCCAGGGCGTCGCTGTTGCCCTCCAGAAGGATGTTGTACGAGGGCAGGCCGGCCGAGCCGATGCCGATGCCGCGGCGGCCCACGACATCCTTCACGCGGTACGAGTCCGGGCGGGTCAGCGAGGACTCCGGGAGCGTCTCCAGATAGCCGTCGAAGGCCGCGAGGACCTTGTAGCGGGTGGCGGCGTCCAGCTCGATGGAGCCGCCGCCGGGTGCGAAGCGGCGCTCGAAGTCGCGGATCTCGGTCATCGAGTCCAGGAGCCCGAAGCGGGTCAGCGAGCGGGCGTCGCGCAGCGCGTCCAGGAGCGGGCCCTCGGCGGTGTCCAGCGTGAAGGGCGGCACCTCGTCGCTCTTGGCGCCGGTGGCCAGCGCGTGGATGCGCTCGCGGTACGCGGCCGCGTACACCCGCACCAGCTCGGTGATCTGCTCGTCACTGAGCGCCTTCGCGTAGCCGATGAGGGCCACGGAGGCGGCGAAGCGCTTGAGGTCCCAGGTGAAGGGGCCCACATAGGCCTCGTCGAAGTCGTTCACGTTGAAGATCAGACGGCCCTGGGCGTCCATGTACGTGCCGAAGTTCTCGGCGTGCAGGTCGCCGTGGATCCACACGCGCGAGGTGCGCTCGTCCAGGTACGGGCCGCCGCGCCTGTCCTGGTCGAGGTCGTGGTAGAAGAGCGCCGCGGTGCCGCGGTAGAACGCGAAGGCGGAGGCCGCCATCTTGCGGAATTTCACACGGAACGCGGCCGGGTCGGCGGCCAGGAGCTCGCCGAAGGCGGTGTCGAAGACGGCGAGGATCTGCTCGCCGCGTTGCTCGGCGCTGAGCTGCGGGACCGACATCGCTGGGTGCCTCCTGGTGCAGGTGGTGCGTGGCTGACAGGGCGGGCGTGCCGCCCCGGGGACAAGGGGTCCGTCCACTTCCAACGGACGAAGATACGCGGGAGTGCCCGGGTTCCGGCGACGAACGTACGCCCGGAATCCCGGCCCCGCATGAAGGTACGGGTGATCCTCCGCAGAGTGTCAGTCCGGCGTCATAGACTTCGACGCTGACCCCCCAGACTGTCCGCAGCCTGTAACCGATGGTTCTTCCTGGAGGCCGAAACCGTGTCGAAGCCGCCGTTCACGCACCTGCACGTCCACACCCAGTACTCGCTGCTGGACGGTGCCGCGCGGCTCAAGGACATGTTCGACGCGTGCAACGAGATGGGCATGTCCCATATCGCGATGAGCGACCACGGCAACCTCCACGGGGCCTATGACTTCTTCCACACGGCGAAGAAGGCGGGCGTCACGCCGATCATCGGCATCGAGGCGTACGTCGCCCCGGAGTCCCGGCGCAACAAGCGCAAGATCCAGTGGGGCCAGCCGCACCAGAAGCGCGACGACGTGTCCGGTTCGGGCGGTTACACGCACAAGACGATCTGGGCGTCGAACCGGACGGGCCTGCACAACCTCTTCAAGCTCTCCTCGGACGCGTACGCCGAGGGCTGGCTCCAGAAGTGGCCCCGGATGGACAAGGAGACGATCTCCCAGTGGTCGGAGGGGCTCATCGCCTCCACCGGCTGCCCCTCCGGCGAGCTCCAGACCAGGCTGCGCCTCGGCCAGTTCGACGAGGCCGTGAAGGCGGCCGCCGAGTACCAGGACATCTTCGGCAAGGACCGGTACTTCCTGGAGCTGATGGACCACGGCATCGACATCGAGCGCCGGGTCCGTGAGGACCTGCTCCGGGTCGGCAAGAAGCTCGGCATCCCGCCCCTGGTGACGAACGACTCGCACTACACGTACGCGCACGAGGCGACGGCCCACGACGCCCTGCTGTGCATCCAGACCGGCAAGAACCTCTCCGACCCGGACCGCTTCCGCTTCGACGGCACCGGCTACTACCTGAAGTCGACGGACGAGATGTACGCCGTCGACTCCTCGGACGCCTGGCAGGAGGGCTGTGCCAACACCCTCCTGGTGGCCGAGCAGATCGACACGACCGGCATGTTCGAGGCGAAGAACCTCATGCCGAAGTTCGACATCCCCGACGGCTTCACCGAGGTCACCTGGTTCAAGGAGGAAGTCCGCCTCGGCATGGAGCGCCGCTTCCCCGGCGGCGTGCCCGACGACCGCCAGAAGCAGGTCGAGTACGAGATGGACGTCATCATCCAGATGGGGTTCCCGGGGTACTTCCTCGTCGTCGCCGACTTCATCATGTGGGCCAAGAACCAGGGCATCGCGGTGGGCCCGGGCCGTGGTTCCGCGGCCGGCTCGATCGTCGCGTACGCCATGGGCATCACCGACCTCGACCCGATCCCGCACGGTCTGATCTTCGAGCGGTTCCTCAACCCCGAGCGCGTCTCCATGCCCGACGTCGACATCGACTTCGACGAGCGTCGGCGCGTCGAGGTGATCAGGTACGTGACCGAGAAGTACGGCGCCGACAAGGTCGCCATGATCGGCACGTACGGCAAGATCAAGGCGAAGAACGCCATCAAGGACTCCGCGCGCGTGCTGGGCTACCCGTACGCGATGGGCGACCGGCTCACCAAGGCGATGCCCGCCGACGTCCTCGGCAAGGGCATCGACCTGAACGGCATCACCGACCCCTCGCACCCCCGCTACGGCGAGGCCGGCGAGATCCGCGGGATGTACGAGAACGAGCCGGACGTGAAGAAGGTCATCGACACCGCCAAGGGCGTCGAGGGCCTGGTCCGGCAGATGGGCGTGCACGCCGCCGGCGTGATCATGTCCAGCGAGCCCATCGTCGACCACGCGCCCATCTGGGTGCGGCACACCGACGGCGTGACCATCACCCAGTGGGACTACCCCCAGTGCGAGTCGCTGGGCCTGCTCAAGATGGACTTCCTGGGCCTGCGCAACCTCACGATCATGGACGACGCCATCAAGATGGTGAAGGCCAACAAGGGCGTCGACCTGGAGATGCTCGCCCTCCCGCTGGACGACCCCAAGACCTTCGAACTGCTCTGCCGCGGCGACACCCTCGGCGTCTTCCAGTTCGACGGCGGCCCGATGCGCTCGCTGCTCCGCCAGATGCAGCCCGACAACTTCGAGGACATCTCCGCCGTCTCGGCCCTGTACCGGCCGGGCCCGATGGGCATGAACTCGCACATCAACTACGCGGAGCGCAAGAACAAGCGCCAGGAGATCACCCCGATCCACCCGGAGCTGGAGAAGCCGCTGGAAGAGGTCCTGGCCGTCACCTACGGCCTGATCGTCTACCAGGAGCAGGTCCAGAAGGCCGCCCAGATCATCGCCGGGTACTCGCTCGGCGAGGCCGACATCCTGCGCCGCGTGATGGGCAAGAAGAAGCCCGACGAGCTGGCGAAGAACTTCGTCCTCTTCCAGGAGGGCGCCCGCAAGAACAACTACAGCGACGAGGCGATCCAGGCCCTGTGGGACGTGCTGGTCCCGTTCGCCGGCTACGCCTTCAACAAGGCGCACTCCGCCGCGTACGGACTGGTCTCGTACTGGACCGGCTACCTGAAGGCGAACTACCCGGCCGAGTACATGGCCGCGCTGCTCACCTCGGTCAAGGACGACAAGGACAAGTCGGCCGTCTACCTCAACGAGTGCCGGCGCATGGGCATCAAGGTGCTGCCGCCCAACGTGAACGAGTCCGAGCAGAACTTCGCCGCCCAGGGCGACGACGTGATCCTCTTCGGTCTCTCGGCCGTCCGCAACGTCGGCACGAACGTGGTGGAGTCGATCATCCGCAGCCGCAAGGCCAAGGGGAAGTACGCCTCCTTCCCCGACTACCTCGACAAGGTCGAGGCGGTCGCCTGCAACAAGCGCACCACGGAATCGCTGATCAAGGCGGGCGCGTTCGACACGATGGGGCACACCCGCAAGGGCCTCACCGCGCAGTTCGAGCCGATGATCGACAACGTGGTGGCGGTCAAGCGCAAGGAGGCCGAGGGCCAGTTCGACCTCTTCGGCGGCATGGGGGACGAGGACACCAGCGAGCCCGGCTTCGGACTCGACGTGGAGTTCACCACCGACGAGTGGGACAAGGTCTATCTGCTCGCCCAGGAGCGGGAGATGCTCGGCCTGTACGTCTCCGACCACCCGCTCTTCGGCCTGGAGCACGTCCTGTCCGACAAGGCGGACGCGGGCATCTCCCAGCTCACCGGAGGCGAGCACGCGGACGGCGCCGTCGTCACGATCGGCGGCATCATCTCGGGCCTGCAGCGCAAGATGACCAAGCAGGGCAACGCCTGGGCGATCGCCACCGTGGAGGACCTCGCGGGCTCCATCGAGTGCATGTTCTTCCCGGCGACGTACCAGCTGGTGTCGACCCAGCTCGTCGAGGACGCGGTCGTCTTCGTCAAGGGGCGCCTCGACAAGCGCGAGGACGTGCCGCGGCTGGTCGCGATGGAACTCCAGGTCCCGGACCTGTCGAACGCGGGCACCAACGCGCCCGTGATCCTCACCATCCCGGCGCTGAAGGTGACTCCGCCGATGGTCAGCAGGCTCGGCGAGATCCTCAGCCACCACAAGGGCGAGAGCGAGGTCCGCATCCGGCTCCAGGGCCCGAGCAGGACCACGGTGCTGCGGCTCGACCGGCACCGCGTGAAGCCGGACCCGGCGCTCTTCGGCGATCTGAAGGTGCTGCTCGGCCCGGCCTGCCTGGCCGGCTGACGACCGCACGGCGGAGACCTACCGACGCACCGAGGGGCGCATCCTGTGACGGATACGCCCCTCGGTGCATGCCCGGGCTTCAACAGCCCGCGCGGCGGCCTCAGTTGTGGCCGAAACGCCTCTGATGCTTACGGGCAACATCAGCGGGGCTGCCCTGGGCCTGCGACATCGGCGACTGCTGTGCCTGGGCCGAAGACCGCTGGGCCTGCTCCTGCGCGCGCTCGGCCTGCGAGGAGCGGTCCTGCTGGCCGCCCTGCTTGCGATTCTTGTTCTTGGCCATGGTGATCTGCCTCCTGTGGGGGATCTGGGGGCCGGGGCCGCGACCAGATTCACATAGGCTGACAAGCAGCGCATTTCGTAGAATTACCGTGCGTAATGAGACCTGTGCGCAGGTGTTCTTCCGATCCGCCACGCCGAAGATCGAGTTCCGGCCGTTAACCTCCGCACGGTCGGGCAGACTCCAAGGAAGCCCGAAGCAAACCTCCCGGAAAGAGGGTGGACCGCGTGGACCGATGCATCGTCCTGGTGGACGCCGGGTATCTGCTCGGGGCCGCCGCCAGTCTCCTCGCCGGGGAGCCGTCACGATCCCGGATCACCGTCGACCACACCTCCCTCATCCAGGGACTGCGCGAGCGCGCCGAGTCCGACACCGAGCGGCCCCTGCTGCGCATCTACTGGTTCGACGGCGCTCCCGACCGCGTACCGCAGCCCGAGCACCGCAGGCTGCGCGTGATGCCACGGGTCACGGTGCGCCTGGGCGCGCTGACCCGCAGCGACGGGCGGTGGGCGCAGAAGGGCGTGGACGCCGCCATGCACGCCGAGCTGACCGAGCTCGCGCGCAACCGCGCCTGTTCCGACATCGTCCTCGTGACCGGCGACGGCGATCTGCTGCCGGGCATGATGGCCGCCAAGGAGCACGGCGTGGCCGTACACCTGTGGGCCGTGCAGGCCGCGGACGGCGACTACAACCAGTCCGAGGACCTGGTGGCCGAGGCAGACGAGCGGCGGGTGCTCGACCGCGCCTGGATCACCAAGGCGGTCCGCGCCAAGGACATCGGCGGGATCTGCGCTCCGCCGCCCGTACCGCGCCCCGAGATCGCCGCCATCCTCTCCGCGCCGCTGCCCGAGTCGGCCCTCGCCGCCGCGGCCGAGCGCTCCGCCCAGGAGACCGAGCACCACCAGGCGGCCGAATCGCCGAACGGCACCCAGGAACGGGGCCCCTCCGCCAAGGGGGTCCCCACACCGAAGGACCTGGCCGCGCTCCGCGGACCGGGCACCCAGGCCGCCCAGCACCCCGCCAACGCCACGCTGCGCTGGTCCTCGGACAAGGGCTGGGTCGACCGGCCCGGCACCACCATGGAGTCCCCGGAGGCGGCCGCCCTGCCCACGCTCGCCCAGCTCACCTCCGCGGAACAGCGGTGGGCGGACCGCGAGGAGGACATCACCACGGTCGGTGGCGACCCCTACGAGGTCGGACAGGTCTTCGCGCGCCGCTGGATGGGGCGTCTCACCGACCCGAGCCACCTCCAGAAGCTGTCGGCGATGTACCCGCGGGTCCCCCACCGGGTGGACGGCGAACTGCTGCGCTACGCGGCCCGCTTCGGCCTGCTCGCGCACAAGGACGACCAGATCGACGAACACGACCGCTACGCGATCCGGGCCGGGTTCTGGCGGGAGATCGATGTGCGCACCGCGACCGAGCACGCGCCCGTGGGGGAGTGATCCCGGGGCCCCCGGACAGGGACCGCGGAGGCCTCCGTCCGGTGCCCGCCACGGCCCCGGGCGCATAACAGGGCATCGGACCCCGTACTCTCGTCCTTCGTGAGTACGCGCACGGCACAGACGGCCCCGACGGGACACAGGGGCGATGTCGTGTGCGCCGTGCGAGGTCTCACCAAGACCTATCCGGCGGTCCGCGGCCGCCGCGGCACCCCGGCGACACCCGAGGTCAGGGCCACCGACGGGGTACGCCTGGACATCCGCCGGGGCGAGATCTTCGGACTGCTCGGGCCGAACGGCGCCGGCAAGTCCACCCTCGTACGCCAGCTCACGGGGCTGATGCGTCCCGACAGCGGCAGTGTCGAGATCCTCGGGCACGACATCGTGCGCCACCCCGAGCGGGCGGCCCGCCTCCTCGCCTACCTCGGGCAGGAGTCCACCGCCCTGGACGAGCTGACCGTGTCCCTCGCCGCCGAGACGACCGGGCGGCTGCGCGGGCTCGACCTGCGCGCGGCACGGGCCGAACGGGACGCCGTCCTCGACGAACTGGGCCTGACCGCGCTCGCCTCCCGTCCCCTGAAGAAGCTCTCCGGCGGACAGCGCAGGCTCGCCTGCTTCGCCGCAGCCCTCGTCGGGCGGCGTCCGCTGCTCGTCCTCGACGAGCCCACCACCGGCATGGACCCCGTCGCCCGGCGCGCCGTGTGGGCCGCCGTCGACCGGCGCCGCGCGGAACAGGGCGCCACGGTCCTGCTGGTCACCCACAACGTCATCGAGGCCGAGACCGTCCTCGACCGGGTCGCCGTCCTCGACGAGGGACGGGTCATCGCCTGCGACACCCCAGCCGGGCTCAAGGAACAGGTCGCCGGCGAGGTACGGGTCGAACTCGTCTGGCGCGAGACCGCCCCGCTGCACGTCCCCGAGGTCGCCGCGCTGCGCGCCCGCGCCGTCGAGTCCGGCCGCCGCTGGACCCTGCGGCTCGCGCCCGAGGAGGCCCGCGCGGCGGTTGCCACGGTCACCGGCGGAGCCGCCTTCGCCGCACTCGACGATTTCACGCTGGCCACGCCGAGCCTGGAGGACGTGTACCTGGCCCTCGGCGGCCACGCGACACAGGGACTGGTGAAGGCGTGAGTGTCCGGGGCGTGGAATCCGTACGGGAGAAGGGCGTCGTACGTGTGCGGAACAGGACGGCTGCCGACGAAGGGGAGCAGTTCGACGTGAGTGCCGTACCCGCTGGAGTGCTGCCGGGCAGCGCGCTGCCCCTGGCCGAGGACGACGCCGACGCGGCGGCGGAGCTGGGGCCGCGGGCGCGGCTGTGGCCCTCGATGGCCGCCGTGTACCGGGCACAGCTCTCCCGGGCCCGTGTCGCGCGCATCCCGCTGCTGTTCGTGGCCACCTTCCAGTCCCTCGGCATCATGATCATGATGCGCGGGGTGGTGGACGGAGGCGCCGAGGCGCGGGCCGTGGTCGCCGGGTCGACGGTCCTGGTCGTCGCCTTCGTCGCCCTCAACCTGCTCGCGCAGTACTTCGGGCAGCTCCGGGCGAGCGGCGGGCTCGACCACTACGCGACGCTGCCGGTGCCGCCGTCGGCCGTGGTGCTCGGTGCCGCGGCCGCGTACGCGTCCTTCACCGTGCCCGGCACCGTCGTCACCGCCGTCTTCGGGTGCCTGCTGTTCGGGCTGCCGCTGGCCCATCTGTGGGTGCTGGCCGCGGTCGTCCCGCTCGCCGGCGCCGCCCTCGCCGGGCTCGGGGCCGCGTTCGGGCTGCTCGCGCCGCGGCCCGAGCTGGCCACCCTGCTCGGCCAGATGGGCATGTCAGCGGCCCTGCTGCTGGGCGTTCTCCCGGCGGACCGGATGCCGGCCCCGGTGCAGTACCTCCGGGACCTGCTGCCCTCGACCTACGGTGTCGAGGCCTTCGCCCGCACCTTCGGAGCGGCTCCCGACTGGGCCGCCGTCCTCGGCGATCTGGCCGTCTGCGCCGGAGTCGGGGTGGTCTCGCTGGCCCTCGCGGCCTGGGCCTACCGCCGGGCGGCCGTCCGGTGACGCGGCCGGCAGCGACGCCTGGCACGATGGCAGGGTGACCGCTCCGCTGACTCCACCTCCGCCGCCGCACGAACAGTCCCCCGAGGACCGGCGCGAACCGTACCCTGCCTGGCAGACCCGGCCCGCTCCCGGCCCGGCGGGTCACCCCGTGTACCCGGGCGCGTACGAGGTCCCCTACGGACAGGACGGACCCGGGATGAAGACCGAACTGCGGGAGGCCGCCGTGATCACGATCGCGGTCGCTCTCGCGGGGGCTCTGCTCGGGGTGCTCTGGTCGTGGCTGGCGCCGCACGTGCCGTTGATCGCGGACGCCACCACCGTGTACATCAAGGACACCGAGGGCGAGCAGGCCATCGGCGTGGACGGAACCTTCACCCTGCTCGCGCTGGGCTTCGGAGCGCTGAGCGCCCTGGTCGTGTTCCTCGTACGACGGCGTGGCGGTGTGCCTCTGGTGATCGCGCTCGCCCTGGGCGGCCTGCTCGGATCGCTGCTCGCCTGGCGGGTCGGGATCTGGCTCGGACCCACGCAGAACGTGGTCGCGCACGCCAAGGCCGTGGGCAAGGGCGTCACGTTCTCCGCGCCGCTGAAGCTCGGGGCCAAGGGCGCGCTGCTGGCGTGGTCCCTGAGCGCCCTGGTGGTCCACCTCGGCCTCATGGCCCTGTTCGGCCCCCGTGACCCCGATCCGTACCAGCAGAAGCCCTACCCGGTCACCGCGCCGCCGCCGGGACCTCCGGCCGCCTAGCGTCACCCGCCCGCGTCTTTGCCCTGATCGGCCGGACAGGCCGGTCCTCGGCCCTGCCCCGGACGGGCGGCAGGGCCGGCCGGGCGCCGGGAGAACGGCTGCCCGGGCCGGCCCTTCGGTGCGGAGCGTGGGTCATGCGGGACGGCGGCCGTGGTTCGAACGGCCCTTCTTGATGCGCCACCTGCGTTTCCGCGTTCTCTTCGACATGCCCCTCGTGCTTAACCGAGGAAGAGGCATCCGTCGAGGGGCCGCGCAGGCCGCCGCCTTCGAGGGGTCCTGGACGGCAGGACGGGTGCCGGCGCCGGCAGGGCCGCCGGGCGGCAGGTCACGCCCGTCCGACGGGCGCGGACACCGCCTCCGTGAGCTTCGCGAGGTCGGCGGGGGAGAGCTCCACCTCCATGCCGCGGCGGCCCGCCGAGACACAGATCGTGTCGTGCCCGGAGGCCGAGGAGTCCAGGACGGTGCGGAGCCTCTTGCGCTGCCCGAGGGGCGAGATGCCGCCGCGGACGTACCCCGTCGTGCGCTCGGCCGCCGCCGGGTCGGCCATCACCGCCCGCTTGCCGCCCACCGCCGTGGCGAGGGCCTTGAGGTCGAGCGAGCCCGCCACCGGGACGACCGCGACCACGAGCGCGCCGTCCACGTCCGCCACCAGGGTCTTGAAGACCCGCTCCGGCGACACGCCCATCGCCTCGGCCGCCTCCTCGCCGTAGGACGGGTGGGAGGGATCGTGCTCGTAGGCGTGGACGGTGAACGGGACGCCCGCCTCCGTCAGCGCCACCGTGGCGGGGGTGCCGCCGGACTGCTTCTTCGCCTTCTTGGCCATCGACCTTCTCGCAAGCGTCAGTTCAGGCTCGTCGGGCCGCGCGTCAGGTCCGACGCGGGCAACGACGGCAGATTACGGATGATGGCCGTCTCGGCGCGCAGCACCTTCAGCTCCTCGCGCAGCCTGGAGGCCGTGTCGGGGGCCTGGAGCAGCCGCTGTCTGGCCGGGACGTCCAGCATCGCGGCGGCGGCGACGAGATAGGAGACGACCGCCGGTTCGTCCGGCAGGTCCGCGCCGGTCGACAGCGAGCGCTCGCGCGCACCGGCCAGCCGCTTCTGGTACTGGCGGAAGGCGCGCAGGACCCCCTCGGCGAGCGCCCCGGCCTCGTCGCCCGGGTCCTCCGGGAGCTCCTCCAGCTCGGCCGTCAGGAACGCCCCGGAGGCGTCCACCGACAGCAGCCGGACCCGTGTCGTGCCGGTCGCCAGCACCTCGAAGCTGCCGTCGGCGCGCTCCCGGACGGTCGCCGCGTCCGCGACGCAGCCCACCTCGTGGAAGGCCGCGAGCGGATCGTCCCCGAACCCGGCGGCGGGCCCGCGGTCGGGCACGGCGGTCCCGTCGGGCATGCCGGGCGCGCTGGGCGAGACCTCATGGCCGTCGCGGATGGCGACGACGGCGAATCGGCGGGATTCGTCCTCGGGCGTCTTGAGCAGATCGCGCATCATGGCGCGATAGCGCTCCTCGAACACGTTCAGAGGAAGCACGAGCCCGGGGAACAGCACCGAGTTCAGGGGGAAGAGCGGGAGCCGGACGGTGGTCACGACGGGAAAGCCTAATGGTCGACGGAGCGGACGAGTCCGCCGTACCCGATCCGTGGGAGCCGGCTGGGGGCACGATCCCGCAGCGGAAGCCCCGAGGCCACCTCCAGACGGACCCCGTCGCGCAGCTCCAGGTACCGGCCGAGCGGGTCGTCGGAGACCCGGGCCCAGGGGAACGAGGTCACGTACGGGCCGATGAGACGGAGCTGCTCCAGGGCGTCCTGCCAGCGCTCCAGCCGGACCAGGACGTACGCCAGCAGGTTGCGCACCTCGGCGGGCCACGGGTCGGCGGCGGCGTAGGCGGCGGAGACCGAGATCGCGAGGTCGGCCGCGGCGTCCAGGCGCTCGCGCGGCACCTCGGGACCGCCGCCCTCGGTCAGATAGGCGAAGGCCGCGCGCACCGGCAGTGCCTGGACCAGGGAGCCCGGCAGGGCGTCCTGCGCGGCGGGCTCGGCGAAGTCGAAGCACTCGGTGTGCGAGCCGTACCAGGCGGCGGAGAGGTACTGCAGAGCGGCCACGTGACAGCCGTAGTGGTGCGGGGAGCGCCGGACGGCCTGGGCCCAGAGCCGCTCGAAGCCGGTGTGCCCGACGTTGGTGCCGCGGGCCTGGTCGAGCGCGATCCGCCACGGCACCGGGTCGCGCGGATCGCCCTCGGCGGCGGACATGATCAGCGGGCCGACCTCGCGCAGCAGTTCCATCCGCGCGGGCGACTCCCAGCCGCGGCGGACGGCCAGTTCGGCCTTGACGAGCAGGGCGTCCGGGTCGTGCGGGGCGTCGGCCTGCCACCGCCTGAGCCATTCGTCGCGGGAGCGCGCGAAGGCGGCGAGGCGTACGGCGTACCGGTCGCGGTCCTCCCACTCGGCGGACGCGCGGGTGGCGGCCAGCAGCGCGGCCGCGGGGGCGTACTCGCCCTGGGCCGCGGCGACGAGTGCCGGTCCCAGGCGGTGGTCGGGGGCGTCGAGCAGCACGTCCTCGTCGGCCGGCAGTCCGGCGGCGAGGCGTGAGGTGTGCCGTGCCATCCGGGTGGTACGGAGGAGCGCGCTCAGCAGTGCCATGGTGTCGACCATTGAAAACCGCAGGTCGGAGCTGTGCCAGAGGCGATCGGTGACGCTTTCGTAAAGCCAATTGGTTGTGCGCTACATGGTCAAGGTCGGGCAAAGCGTGATCTGCCTCCGGTGCGCCGACCCTGGACGACCGTTCGACGGACATGGACGGCCGTGCGCCGAACGCGAACGTTCGTGCGAACGGCACGGACGTCCATGCGGCGTCCATGCCGTGACTTTGCGATGCCTGGGCAATGTCCAATGCCTGTGCGATGCCTGCGCGGCGACCGGGTGGCGTCAGCCGCGGCGCAGCAGCCGGGTGGCGCCGGCGGCCACCGTCGTCGCCAGGACCCAGCCGAGCAGAACCACCACCGCGGCCAGCCACTGCCAGCCGCCGCGCAGTTGCCAGAAGCCGGTCTGGCCCAGGTCGATGACCGGCAGCAGCAGATCCAGGGCGTAGAGCGAGGCGTTCCACGCGGGATGCCCGTCGGTGTTGACCGGCCGGTGCCCGGCGTGCGCGAAGGCGACCGACGTCGCCGCCCACAGCACCGCCATCCACAGGGCGGCGCGCCCGGGTCGGTATCCGTAGGCGACCGTCATGTCCTGCGCGTAGCCCCAGAGCTTGGCGGCCAGCGGCAGGGTCTCCCGGCGGCGGCGCTGCTTGGCGAGCAGCACCTCGCGGGCGTCCTCGTCCTCACCGGAGTCCCGTAGCACGGCGGCGAGGCGCTCGTACGGCTCCGGGGCGTACTCGGCGGTGGCCGCCGCCACCCACTCCAGACGCCGGGTCAGCGGGAAGGCGCCCTGCGGGACCAGGTTCTCGTACGTGAAGCCGCCCATGTGCAGGCTGCCGGGGCCCGGCCAGCTCGACGCCCGGTCGACCAGGTTGACGATCCGCGCGCCGGACAGCACGACCGTGCCGCGCTCGGGCCGCTCGCCGAGGAAGCGCAGCTCGGGCGTCTGGACCCGGAGCAGCGACAGCCCCTGGTCGTCGTCGAAGGTGAAGCGGGCCCGGTCGAAGTCGACCGCGTCCCCGAAGCGCCCGTCGTCCAGGCGGATCCCGCCCTGGCACTCGAACCGCTGCACCAGCGTGCCGCGCGCGGGCGTGGTACCGCTGGTCATCACCGGATTGCCGAGGCCCGCGGGGGTCATGTAGAGCGTGCGGTTGACGGTGAGCTGGGGGGCGTTGAGGGCGAGCCGGGTGTACGGGTTGCTGAGCCTGCTGCCGCGCAGGCTCAGCGACACGCCGACGGTCGCGCCGCGCAGACTGAGTTCGCCGTGCGACTCCAGCATCTCGGCCTGGAGGTCCTGGCCGACGGTCATGCCGTCGCCGGTGATCGAACGCCCGCGCCGGTCCCGGTAGACCACCGCCTGGTTCAGCAGCAGATCCGTGCCGATGTGCGCGTCGGTCAGCCGCACCCCGTTGTGGAAGCGGCAGCGCGGCAGATGCAGATCGCCCTCGGTGTGCAGCCGGGCCGCCTCCAGCCGGGGCACCGCGCAGTCCACCAGCCGCAGCGTCGTGAACCGGGACTCCGGCAGCAGCACCTCCTTCTCGAACCGGCACCCCTTCAGCTCCACGTACGGCACCACCGTGCCGCCCGCGAGGTCGAGCACACCGGTGATCCGTACACCCGTCAGCTTCAGGGAGGGGACCCGGCCCTGGAGGGCGGGCGGCCCGTCGAGCAGCAGCCAGGCCACTATCCGGGCCCGGACACTGCGCTCGGGCCCCCAGGGACGGCCGCCGTGCGGATCGTCGACGGCCGTGTCCCCGTCGCGCAGGTCGTACACGCTGCCGTTGCGGAAGGCCTGCCACATCCCCGCCTCGGCGGCGGTCAGCTCGTCCGGCAGGTCCCCGGTCCGCAGGCCGGCACCATCGGTCACGGCACCTCACTTCCTCCCCGGCTACTCGCGGGTTCGTACGTTCGTGCAATGCCCGCTCAGTGACGGCGTGAACGCTCCTGGTGAAGGCGGATCTTCCGCGGAGGCGAAGGTGGCTTGTATCAGCCACTGATACAGGCGTCCGGCGCCCTGCCGCCGTCTGAGAGAATTGAGTCCGTGATCTCCCGAATCGATCTGCGCGGCGACGCCCTCCCCGACGGCCCCGCCCTGCGCGACCTGCTGCCCCGAGCCGACTTCGACGTCTCGGCCGCCCTGGAGAAGGTGCGGCCGATCTGCGAGGCAGTGCATCATCGGGGCGACGCGGCGCTGATCGACTACGCGGAGAAGTTCGACGGAGTACGGCTGGAGTCCGTACGCGTCCCGGCCCAGGCCCTCGCCGACGCCCTGGAGCAGCTCGACCCCGCCGTGCGCGCGGCCCTGGAGGAGTCGATCCGCCGCACCCGCCTCGTCCACCGCGCACAGCGCCGTACGACCCACACCACCCAGGTCGTGCCCGGCGGCTCGGTCACCGAGAAGTGGGTGCCGGTCGACCGGGTCGGGCTGTACGCGCCCGGCGGCCGCTCCGTGTACCCGTCATCCGTGATCATGAACGTGGTCCCGGCGCAGGAAGCCGGCGTCGGGTCCATCGCGCTCGCCTCCCCGGCCCAGTCCGCGTTCGGCGGCCTGCCGCACCCGACGATCCTCGCCGCCTGCGCCCTGCTCGGCGTCGACGAGGTGTACGCGGCCGGCGGCGCCACGGCCGTCGCCATGTTCGCCTACGGCACCGAGTCCTGTCCCTCGGCCGACATGGTCACCGGCCCCGGCAACATCTGGGTCGCCGCGGCCAAGCGCTACTTCACCGGCCGCATCGGCATCGACGCCGAGGCCGGCCCGACCGAGATCGCGGTCCTCGCGGACGACACCGCCGACCCCGCGCACATCGCCGCCGACCTGATCAGCCAGGCCGAGCACGACCCGCTCGCCGCCGCCGTCCTGGTCACCGACTCGCCGGACCTCGCGGACGCCGTGGAGAAGGAGCTGGAGCCGCAGGTCGCGGCCACCAAGCACATCGACGACCGGATCGTCCCGGCCCTGAGCGGCAGGCAGTCCGCGATCGTCCTCGTCGACGGCGTCGACGAGGGCCTGCGGGTCGTCAACGCCTACGGCGCGGAGCACCTGGAGATCCAGACGGCGGACGCGGCGGCGGTCGCCGACCGGGTCAGGAACGCCGGAGCGATCTTCGTCGGCCCCTGGTCCCCGGTCTCCCTCGGCGACTACGCGGCGGGCTCCAACCACGTCCTGCCCACCGGCGGCTGCGCCTGTCACTCCTCGGGCCTGTCCGTCCAGTCCTTCCTGCGCGGCATCCACATCGTGGACTACACGAAGGACGCGCTCGCCGACGTCGCCCATCACGTGGTGACGCTGGCGGAGGCGGAGGACCTGCCCGCGCACGGCGCGGCGGTCAAGGCAAGGTTTGTCGGAGACGAACAAATGTCGCGCGGCTGGAAGGTACCCGAGGGCAAGTGACCGGCATCGACGATCTCCCCGTACGGGACGAACTGCGCGGCAAGACCCCTTACGGCGCACCCCAGCTCGACGTCCCCGTACGCCTGAACACCAACGAGAACCCCTACCCGCTGCCCGAGGCGCTCGTCGAGCGGATCACCGAGCGGGTCCGCGAGGCCGCCCGCGGCCTCAACCGCTACCCCGACCGCGACGCGGTGGAGCTGCGCACCGAGCTGGCCGCCTATCTGACGAAGACCGGCAAGCACCCGGTCGGCACCGAGAACGTCTGGGCCGCCAACGGCTCGAACGAGGTCATCCAGCAACTGCTCCAGACCTTCGGCGGACCCGGCCGCAGCGCGATCGGCTTCGAGCCGTCGTACTCGATGCACGCGCTCATCGCGCGCGGCACGGGCACGGCCTGGATCTCGGGCCCGCGCAACGAGGACTTCACCATCGACCTCGCCGCCGCCGAGCGGGCGATCGCCGAGAACCGGCCGGACGTCGTCTTCATCACCACCCCGAACAACCCCACGGGCAACGCGGTCCCGCCCGAGACGGTCCTCGCGCTCTACGAGGCCGCGCAGGCCGCGAAGCCGTCGATGGTCGTGATCGACGAGGCGTACATCGAGTTCAGCCACGGCGACTCGCTGCTGCCGCTGCTGGAAGGACGGCCGAATCTCGTCGTCTCCCGGACGATGTCGAAGGCCTTCGGCGCGGCGGGACTGCGCCTCGGCTACCTCGCCGCCCACCCGGCGGTCGTGGACGCCGTCCAGCTCGTCCGGCTGCCGTACCACCTGTCGGCCGTCACCCAGGCGACCGCGCTGGCCGCCCTGGAACACACCGACACCCTGCTCGGATACGTGGAGCAGCTGAAGGCCGAACGGGACCGGCTGGTCACCGAACTGCGCGCGATGGGCTGCGAGGTGACTGAGTCGGACGCGAACTTCGTGCAGTTCGGACGGTTCGCCGACACCCACGCGACCTGGCGCGGGATCCTCGACCAGGGCGTCCTGGTCCGGGACAACGGCGTACCGGGGTTCCTGCGGGTCTCCGCCGGAACCCCGAAGGAAAACGACGCGTTCCTCGACGCGGTACGTGAACTACTGGGCTCTGTGGGGGACGACCCCACATCCCCGAAGGAGCAGAGCGCATGAACCGCGTAGGACGCGTGGAGCGGGTGACGAAGGAGACGTCGGTCCTCGTCGAGATCGATCTCGACGGCTCCGGCAAGGTCGACGTGGCCACCGGCGTCGGCTTCTACGACCACATGCTCGACCAGCTCGGCCGGCACGGTCTGTTCGACCTGACCGTGAAGACCGAGGGCGACCTGCACATCGACTCGCACCACACCATCGAGGACACCGCCCTCGCCCTCGGCGCCGCCTTCAAGCAGGCACTCGGCGACAAGGTGGGCATCTACCGCTTCGGCAACTGCACCGTCCCGCTGGACGAGTCGCTCGCCCAGGTCACCGTCGACCTGTCCGGCCGCCCCTACCTCGTGCACACCGAGCCCGAGAAGATGGCGCCGATGATCGGCGAGTACGACACGACGATGACCCGGCACATCCTGGAGTCCTTCGTCGCCCAGGCCCAGATCGCCCTGCACGTGCACGTCCCCTACGGACGCAACGCGCACCACATCGTGGAGTGCCAGTTCAAGGCGCTGGCCCGGGCCCTGCGTTACGCCTCCGAGCGCGACCCGCGCGCAGCCGGCATCCTCCCCTCCACTAAGGGCGCACTGTGACAGGCCTTTCCAGCATTCTCATCGTCGTCGGTCTCTTCCTCGCCGGAGGGATCTACTCCTTCGTCAAGCAGGACATGCCCAGGAGCCTCGTCGTCCTGCTGTCCATCGGCGCCGCGATGTGCCTCGTCGCGGGCGTCATGAGGCTGGAGGTCTGGAGTTGAGCGCGTCCAGGAAGGTCGTCGTCTTCGACTACGGCTTCGGGAACGTACGCTCCGCCGAGCGCGCCCTGGCCCGCGCGGGCGCCGAGGTCGAGATCACCCGTGACTTCGACACCGCGATGAACGCGGACGGGCTGCTGGTGCCGGGCGTCGGCGCCTTCGCCGCCTGCATGCAGGGCCTCAGGGAGGCGCGCGGCGACTGGATCATCGGCCGCCGGCTGTCCGGCGGGCGCCCCGTCATGGGCATCTGCGTCGGCATGCAGATCCTCTTCACCCGCGGCATCGAGCACGGCGTGGAGACCGAGGGCCTCGACGAGTGGCCGGGCACGGTCGGACCGCTGGAGGCCGACGTCGTGCCCCACATGGGCTGGAACACCGTCGATACCCCGGAGGGCTCCGAGGCCTTCGCCGGCCTCGACGCCGACGCGCGGTTCTACTTCGTCCACTCCTACGCCGTCCACGACTGGTCGCTGGAAGTCGGCAACCCGCTGCTGCGCGCACCCCTGGTGACCTGGTCCACGCACGGCAAGCCCTTCGTGGCGGCCGTCGAGAACGGCGCCCTGTGGGCCACCCAGTTCCACCCCGAGAAGTCCGGCGACGCCGGAGCCCAGCTCCTCACCAACTGGATCGGAACACTGTGAGCAAGCTCGAACTCCTCCCCGCCGTCGACGTCCGCGACGGCCAGGCCGTCCGTCTCGTGCACGGCGAGTCCGGGACCGAGACCTCCTACGGCTCCCCGCTGGAGGCCGCCCTGGCCTGGCAGAGCGCCGGCGCCGAGTGGCTGCACCTCGTCGACCTGGACGCCGCGTTCGGCACCGGCGACAACCGCGCGCTGATCGCCGAGGTGACCGGGGCGATGGACATCAAGGTCGAGCTGTCCGGCGGCATCCGCGACGACGGCACCCTTGCCGCCGCGCTCGCCACCGGCTGCACCCGGGTGAACCTCGGCACCGCCGCCCTGGAGACCCCCGAGTGGGTCGCCAAGGTCATCGCCGAGCACGGCGACAGGATCGCGGTCGGCCTCGACGTCCGCGGCACGACCCTGCGCGGCCGCGGCTGGACCCGTGACGGCGGCGACCTCTACGAGACGCTGGCGCGCCTCGACTCCGAGGGCTGCGCCCGCTACGTGGTGACGGACATCGCCAAGGACGGCACGCTCCAGGGCCCGAACCTGGAGCTGCTGCGCAACGTGTGCGCGGTGACCGACCGCCCGGTGGTGGCCTCCGGCGGTGTGTCGTCGCTGGACGACCTGCGCGCCATCGCCGAACTCGTGCCCCTCGGCGTCGAGGGCTCGATCGTCGGCAAGGCCCTGTACGCCAAGGCGTTCACCCTGGAAGAGGCCCTGGCGGCGGTAGCCCGGTGAGCGCCGTACGCCGACTTTCGACCGGCGCGCCCTCGGAGGAGGCCTTCGGGTACTCCCGCGCGGTGGAGCTGCCGAACGGACTGGTGCTGGTGTCCGGCTGCACCTCGGTGGTCGACGGCGATGTCGTCGAGGGCGACCCGTACGAGCAGGCGGTCAACGCCTTCGGCGCCGCGTTCGCGGCCTTGGAGCAGCTCGGCCTGGGCCGCGAGGATGTTGTTCGCACACATATGCACATCACCCATGCCCGGGACGTTGAAGATGTTGGCCGCGCCCACAAGACGCTGTTCGACGACATCCGCCCCGCCGCATCCATGATCATCGTCGAGGGTCTGGTGGACCCGCGGCTGGTGGTCGAGGTCGAGGTGGAGGCGTTCCGTCCGGACGGGGACCGTGGGGAACGGTCCGGCGAGGACGGCGGAGCACGGTCCGGCGAGGACACCACAGAGCGGGGAGAAGCTCAGTCATGACGCTGGCGGTCCGAGTGATTCCCTGCCTGGACGTGGACAACGGCCGGGTCGTCAAGGGCGTCAACTTCCAGAACCTGCGCGACGCGGGCGACCCCGTCGAGATGGCCAAGGTGTACGACGCCGAGGGCGCCGACGAGCTCACGTTCCTGGACATCACCGCGTCCTCGGGCAACCGTGAGACCACGTACGACGTGGTGCGTCGTACGGCCGAGCAGGTCTTCATCCCGCTGACGGTCGGCGGCGGTGTCCGTACGGCCGAGGACGTCGACAAGCTGCTGCGGGCCGGCGCCGACAAGGTCGGTGTCAACACGGCCGCCATCGCCCGTCCCGACCTCATCCGGGAGATCGCGGAGCGGTTCGGGCGGCAGGTGCTCGTGCTGTCGGTGGACGCGCGCAGGACCGGGAGCGGTTCCTTCGAGGTGACCACCCACGGCGGCCGACAGGGCACCGGCGTCGACGCCGTCGAGTGGGCCCACCGGGCCGCCGAGCTGGGCGCGGGCGAGATCCTGCTCAACTCGATGGACGCCGACGGAACGAAGGACGGCTACGACATCGAGATGATCGAGGCCGTACGCAAGCACGTCACCGTTCCGCTGATCGCCAGCGGCGGCGCGGGCCGGCTCGACCACTTCCCGCCGGCCATCGGGGCGGGCGCCGACGCGGTGCTGGCCGCGTCCGTCTTCCACTTCGGCGACCTGCGGATCGGCGAGGTCAAGGAGACCCTGCGCGCGGCGGGGCATCCCGTCCGCTAGCCGGCCCCACCGACGGCTTTCACAGCCTCGTACGGTCTCCGTCACGGTCTCCGTCACGGCCCGTACCCGGGCAGCCTCCGCTGCCGGGTACGGGCCGTTCGCCGTGTTCCGTGGCCGGTGTGGGGCCCGCGTGGCCGTTGTCCCGGGGAGGCCGCTTCGCGGGAAAGGGGGCGCCTGCCGCCGCACCGTGAAGCCTCGCTCCGGTGGGGGAGGCTTCACGGTGCGGCGCAGGGGCGCGGTGGGCCAAGACCGGTGATTCTGCCGATGTACGGGCCGGGTCCGGGGCGGACAGTTGCCACCGCAACCACCGAGACGGACCCCCGCCGTCATCGCAGCGTGCGCCTTCCGACACCCATGCCAGGGCGGCGTTCCGACCGCGGCGCGGGTCCGTCCTCCCTCACCGAGAGGATGCATCCACCGTGCAGCAGCCGAACCGCCCCTTCCCCGCCGCACCCGTCGGCCCTGATCCGTCCCCCCGCCGCCCGCACCGGCTCACGAGCCGTCTGGCGCGGGCCGGTCTCGCGGTGCTCCTGGCCGCGGGCGGCCTCGTCGCCGCGCAGGCCACCGGAGCGCAGGCTGTCGCCGGAGCACCGGCCGTCTCGGCACAGGCCGCCGCGAACCCGTACGAGCGGGGCCCCGCCCCCACGGTCGCCAGTATCGAGGCCGCGCGCGGGTCGTACGCCGTCTCCCAGACCACCGTCTCCTCGCTGTCCGTGAGCGGCTTCGGTGGCGGAACCGTCTACTACCCGACCTCGACCGCCGACGGCACTTTCGGGGCGGTCGTCATCTCGCCGGGGTACACCGCCTACCAGTCGTCCATCTCCTGGCTCGGGCCCCGGCTCGCCTCCCAGGGCTTCGTGGTGTTCACCATCGACACCCTCACCACCCTCGACCAGCCCGACAGCCGCGGCCGGCAGTTGCTGGCCGCGCTCGACTACCTGACCCAGAGCAGTTCCCTCCGGACCAGGATCGACAGCAGCCGGCTCGGCGTGATGGGCCACTCGATGGGCGGTGGCGGCACGCTGGAGGCCGCGAAGAGCCGTCCCTCGCTCCAGGCGGCGATCCCGCTCACCGGCTGGAACCTGGACACCACCTGGCCGGAGATCAAGACGCCGACCCTGATCGTGGGCGCCGACGGCGACACGATCGCGCCGGTGGCCACCCACTCCGAGCCCTTCTACGCGAGTCTGCCGAGCACACTCGACAAGGCGTACCTGGAACTCAGGGGCGCCACCCACTTCACGCCCAACAGCTCGAACACCACGATCGCGAAGTACAGCATTTCGTGGCTGAAGCGGTTCATCGACAACGACACCCGCTACGAGCAGTTCCTGTGCCCGCTGCCGCAGGCGTCCCTGACGATCGCCGAGTACCGGGGCAACTGCCCGCACACCTCCTGATCCGTCCCGCACGGTCTGTCCCGCACCGGCGGTCCACAGGGCCGGTTCGTGCGGGCCCGGTTCGTGCGGGGGTGACGGCCGCCGTCCTCCGGCGGCCGTCACGTGTGTGTCCGGCCGCGGTGCCCGCGAGGGGGCCGCGGCCGTTGTGCGGGCGCACAAGCCTGGCCCGCCGGGCCTGGGAGTCTGCCCACCCGCCGTCCCCTTGAGGGCCTTGTCTTCCCAGGTCGGATGGGTTTTCCGGGCCCAGTCTCGCAAGTGAACGCGGGGCTTCCGCCATCGTTTACGCGGAAGTAACGTGACGGTCGTGACGGGAAACGCGACTGTGCCAAGTCTCCTCCGGACGGCGGCCCGGAGCTCATTACCGTTGCTCGTCCGGCACGAGCCGAACGAGCCGAACGAGCCGAAGGAGCCGGACGAGCCGAAGGAGCAGGACCGCTCCGACCAGCGCCGCGCCCCCGGTCGGCCGCTCCCCCCGGGACACGATCCGCAACCGGACGCGCCCCGCCCGCCGGACGCGCCCCGCCCGCCGGACGCGCCTCGCCCGTCGGTCGCGGCGCCCGAGCTTGCCCGCCCGGCCGCCGGGACCGGGACGCCGGTGCCGGAGACCCGGGAAGGGGCCGTGCCCGGTGCGGCGCCCGGTGAGGGCGGGGGCGGGTGCCCGGAGCCGGGTGTCCTGGGCGCGGGCCCGGCAGGTCTGCTGCTGCTGGTGGCGGCCGAGCGGGAGCGGGACGCGAGGAGCGCCGGGGCGGACGCCGCGGTGATCGTCGGGGCGGCCGGAGCGGGCGGACTCGACGCGGACGCCCTCGACGCCGCCGAGGACGCGGGACTGATCCGCCTCGCCGGAGGCCGCGTCCAGCTCGTCGACCCCGGCCTCGCCGGCACCGTATACGCCGCCGTCCCGCCCGCCCGTCGGCGTGCCGCGCACCGGCTGCTGGCCGACGCCCACACCGGGGGCCCGCACGCCCTGCCGGTCCTCTTCCACCGGGCCTCGGCGGCCGTCGCCCCCGCACCCGGCCTCGGCGACGCGCTGGCCGCCGCGGCGGAGCCGCCGGACGGCGGACCGACGCACGCGGAGCGCTCGGCGGCCTGGGCGCGGTCCGCCGAACTCGCCGTCGGCCAGGGGCTGCGCGCCGCCCGCCTGGTCAACGCCGCGGACCAGGCCCGGCTGGCCGGACTGCCGCACCGCGCGCGGGAGTTGCTCGCGCGGGCCGGGTGCGAGGGTCCGGCCGGAGCTGTGCGCGGCGCGGCCCAGCGGGTGAGCGGGCTGCTCGCGCTCCAGGACGGCCCGGTCGCCGACGCCCGCGAAGCACTGCTGCTGGCCGGCGAGTCGCTGGCTCCCGTCGACGCGCACCTCGCCCAGACCGCGCGGCTCGCCGCCGTCGAGGCGTCCTGGGCGATGGGGGACGCGGCGGCATGCGTGGAAGCCCTGGACGGGGGTCCCGCCCAGCCGGGATCCGACCCGCTGCTCGCGGCGTACCGGGCGGGGATGTCCGCGGTGATGCACGGCCGCCTGGACAGCGGACGGCAGCCGTTGCGGGAGGTCGTGGCCGGAGCGGGCGCCGCGGCCGGGGTGCCCGACGGCACGGAAGCCCTGCTGCGGGCCGGGAGCGCGGCCCTCCTCGTCGGCGACCTCGACGCGGCCGCTCGCGCCAACTCCCGGGCCCTCGCCGTCGCCAGGGCCCGGGGCCCGTACATCCTGGTCGCCCAGGCGCTGGAACGGCTGGCCTACGGAGAGCTGCGGGCCGGCCGCCACGCCCGTGCCCGCGCCCACGCCGAGGACGGCCTGCGTACCGCCCTCGGCGCCGGTCAGGACAACCTCGCGGCGCACCACCACGCGATCCTCTCGCTGGTGGCGTCCGTGGAGGGTTCCCCGGAGGCCGTCGCGGAGCACGCCGCGGCCGCCGAACGTGTCGCGGCGGCCCATGGACTCGTGCAGGCGGCCACGCTGTCCCAGTGGGCGCGCGCCCGTGCCGACCTGGCCCGCGGCCGGCTACCCGAGGCGGCGGCTCGGCTCGGCCCCCTGGTCGGCGCCGGCCCGCGCCGCGGTCACTTCGCGATACGGATGCTCGCCGTTCCCTGCTTCGTGGAAGCGGCGGCCCGCACGGGACAGCATGAGGCCGCCCGGTCGGCCGTGGGCGAGTTCGCGCGCTGGGCCGCGCAGGGCGCCGACCCCCAGGCCCCCGCTCAACTCGCGCGTTGCCGTGCGCTGTTGAGCGGCCCCGAGGAATGCGAGGCACTGTTCGCCGCCGCGCTGGCCCGGCACGACGAGGTGGCCGGGGACTTCGAACGCGGCCGCACCCAACTCCTCTACGGCGCCTGGCTGCGGCGCAGGCGCAGACCCGGTGAGGCGCGCGGCCGGCTGCGGGACGCGCTGGTGTCCTTCGAGCGGGGCGGGGCACTCGGCTGGGCCACGCAGGCGCGGGCCGAACTGCGGGCCACCGGCGACGCCGGACCGGGCGAACCGGCAGGTCAGCTCACGCTTCTGACGCCCCAGCAGCTTCGGATCGCCCGCTGTGTGGCGGAGGGGGCCACCAACCGCGAGGTGGCGCTGCGCCTGTCCGTGAGCACCCGCACCGTGGACCACCACCTGCGCAATGTCTTCGCCGCTCTGGGGGTCCGCTCCCGCGTCGAACTGTCCCGTCTGGTGGACCGGGCGGAGAAGACCACCGCAAACCCCTAGGTACCGACCGGTAGGTATGTCATCCTGCGGGATCAGGAGGTCCGGAGCACCCGTGTGCCGCGCGTCGGCCGGCGGGCAGCCCCGGCCGAGCCGACTCCGGTGGAGGACAGCGATGCAGCACCTCGTACCCGCCCATGTCCGGGCCCAGCCCGGAACCCGGTCCCCGGTACCGGCCGCCCGCCCGGCCGTCGACGCGGAGGCGCTCGCGGTGCTGCACCGCGCCGCCCGGGCGCTGATGGCGGGGCTGCCCGAACTCGGCGAACGCCTGGTGGACCTCCTGGTGGCGCGCGAACCCGCGTACCGCGCGGCCATGGAGGCGGACGCGGACAGCGTTCGCGACGAGGTGCGGCGCTCGCTGCGGCTCAACGTCGGATCCCTGATCCAGCCCGGCGAACTGCGCGAGGCCGCCCACCGCTGCTCCTGGGCCATCGGCAGGGCCCGCGCCGAACGCGGCCTTCCGCTGGACGCCCTGCTGCGCGCCTTCCGGCTGGGCGGGGGCATGATCTGGCAGGAGCTCGTCGACGAGACGACCCGCCGCCATCCCTCCGACGCTCGCCTGCTCGTGCATGTGGCCGCCGATGTCTGGAACTTCGTCGACGACCACTGCGCCGTGGCCGCGGACGCCTACCGTCAGACCGAGCGCGAGCTGATGTGGCGCCGGGAGAACCGGCTGCGGCTGATGACGGCCGCGCTCCTCGACGGCACCGCCCGGATCGCCGATCTGCCGGCCACGGCCGCCGCCCTGGGGCTTCCCGAACACGGCCGGTACGCGGTGGTGCTGGCCCGCCTGCCGTCCGGCCGCGCCTTCACGGACGTACGCGGCCAGGTGAGCCTCGCCGGCCTGCGGGTCCTCTGGTACCGCGACCGGGACAGCGAGGGCAGCTACGGCATCGTCCTGCTCGGCGACCTCCCCCACGACGGGGAGCAGCCCGGCCGCGGCCACGACGGCGGGCTCCTCGGCGCGGGCCACGGGCCGGGCTCCGCTCCGGCGGCCGAGGCGGGTCCCGACGGCGTGGACGGCCGGGTCGGGGAGCGTCCCGGGACGCACGGGCCCGACGTGGACGCCGGGGAGATCGCCCGCCGGCTGACCGCCCCGCCGGTGGCCCGGATCGGAGTGAGCCCGGTCGTGGAGGGGCTCGCGGCGATCGGCGACGCCCGTCGCCTGGCCGACACGGCACTGCGGGCCTGCCCGCGCGTCGGCGGAACCGTCGTACTGGAGGAGCATCTGCCCGCCGCGCTCGTCGTCTCCGCTCCGGTCCTCGGCGCGGCCCTGTCGGAGCGGGTTCTCGGGCCGCTGCTGCGGCTGGACCTGTCCGACCGGGACATCATGCTCGACACCCTCACGGTCTGGCTCGCCTGCGACGGCTCCGCCCAGCGGGCCGCGGGCCGCCTCTACTGCCACCGCAACACCGTCCTGAACCGGCTGCGCCGCTGCGAACAGCTCACCGGCCGCTCCCTGACCCGGCCCGCGGACGTGGTCGAGCTGTCCCTGGCCCTGGCGGCGCATTCTCTGCTCGATCCGTGACCTGCCCGCCGGGCCGCCTCTCCGCCGGGCCGCCTCTCCGCCGGGCCGCCTCTCCGCCGGGCCGACGGCCCGGCGGACGGGCTCCCGCGCAGCGTTCGCCGCGCCGACCAGATGTGAAAGAAAAGTTGCGCAATTTTAGTTGCGCAACTTTTCTTTCATATCTAGGGTCGGCTCATGGCAAGCAAGGAGAACCGCCGGATCACGGACGTAGGCACGCTCAAAGCCCTCGGACACCCCCTGCGCATGCGCCTGTACCGCGCCCTGCTCGTCGCGGACGCGGCCACCGCCTCCCAGCTGGGCGAGCAGGTCGACGAAGCGCCGTCGCTCGTCAGCTACCACCTGCGCAAGCTCGCCGAGCACGGGCTGATCGAGGAAGCCGAGCCGCGCAGCGGCGACGGTCGCGAGCGTTGGTGGCAGCCGGCCTCCGACGGCGTCAGCGTCCGGGGCGTCGATTTCCGGGACGCGCCCGAGCGGGAGGCGGCCCATCTCGCCTTCACCCGGCTCTACCACGACCAGCGCAGCGACCTGTACCGGCGCTACCTCGACGAACGAGCCGCCTGGCCGACGGAGTGGAACGACGCCGCGGCCGACGCGGAGGCCACGCTGCGGCTGACGGCGGCCCAACTGGGCGAATTGCAGGACGAGTTGCTCGCCGTCATCAGGAAGTTCGACGAGAAGGGCCGCGCGGACGAAGCGGCCGGCGACACCGAGGGGCGCGAGAACGTCGCCCTGCACGTCTACGGATTCCCGTTCCGTGTCTGACCCCGAGAGCACATCCGCCCCGAAAGGCCCCGGCCCCGTGACCGCGACCGTCATACCCGGCCCCGCCCGGACCACCGCGCACGCTCCCGGCAAGGCCGCCCACCGCGACGGCAACGTCCTGCGCTGGCTCGGCGCCTACACCTCGTCGATGATCGGCGACAACGTCTACTACATCGCGTTGTCCTGGGCCGCCGTCCAGGCCGGCAGCCCTTCCCAGGCCGGGCTCGTGATGTCCGTCAGCGCCGTACCGCGGGCCCTGCTGATGCTGGGCGGGGGAGTGGTCGCCGACCGGTTCGGGCCGCGGAAGGTCGTCATCGGCAGTGACGCGGTGCGCTGCGCGACCGTGCTGGCGGTCGCCGCGCTGCTCTTCGCGACCAGTCCCGGGCTGTGGCTGCTGAGCCTGCTCGCCGTCGTCTTCGGCATCGTCGACGCCGTGTTCATGCCCGCCGTGGGCGCCCTGCCCGCCCGTGTCACCGGACGTGACCAGCTCGCTCGGGTACAGGGCATGCGGGGTCTCGCCGTCCGCTCCGCCAATGTGCTGGGCGCCCCGCTCGGCGGCCTCGCCGTCGCCCTCGGCGGCGCGGCAACGGCGTTCGCGCTGGCCGGCCTGCTCATCGCCGTGTCGGTTCCGCTGCTGATCTCCGTACGCATGCGGGAACTGCCCCCGGGCGACGCCGCGGACCCGGCGGACCGCACCGCCTGGCGCGACCTCCTCGACGGGCTGCGCTACATCCGAGGCCACCGCGTCCTCGCCCCGCTCATCGCCGCCATCGCCCTCGGCGACCTCGGCTTCGTGGGACCGCTGAACGTGGGACTGACCCTGCTGGCCGACCGGCGCGGCTGGGGCGCGTCCGGGATGGGCTGGGTGCTCGCGGCCTTCGGCGTCGGTGCGGGAGCCGCCGGGCTGCTGCTGACGCTGCGCGGACGGCTGCCGCGCGCGGGGACCGTCGCAGCCGTGGCCATCCTGGGCGGCTCCGTCGCGATCGGCGCGCTCGCCTTCGCGCCCGGCGTCGCCGCGGCCGTCGGTGTCGCCCTGGTCATCGGCCTGCTCGCCGGGCTCAGCGGAGCCCTGTGCGGGGCACTCCTCCAGACCCAGTCCGACCCCGCTTACCTGGGCCGGGTCACCGCCGTCGGCGGGATCGTCAGCCTGGGCCTCGCGCCCCTCAGCATGCCGCTGACCGCCGCCGCGATCGGCTGGTGGGGCACCGGGCCCGTCTTCGTCACCAGCGCCGCCGTGTGCGGCCTCGGCGGCGTCCTCGTCCTGTGCGTACGGGACCTGCGGCGCGCCGAACTCCCCGGCTGACCGACGGTGCCGTCCCGGTCGTCCTGGCCGTTCTGCCGGGCAAGTACCTGGACCTCTATCGCCGGACCGTCGCCAGGTCCCTGGAGCCCTAGATCCCCAGCTGCCTCGCCTCGTGGAGCTTGGTGATCGCGTCCTTGTCGCCGTCCAGTTCGACGTCCGCCACGCTCTGCCGGCCGAACGCGAACATCAGCAGCTCCGAGGGCTCACCGGTCACCGTCACCACCGGCGTTCCCTTGTTCAGCACCGTCGTCTGGCCGTTCGGGCGGCGCAGGACCACACCCGTCGGGGCGCCGCGGCCCATCAGCCGGGCCGTTCGGTCCAGGCGCGACCACAGGGCCTCCTGGAACACCGCGTCCAGCTCGCGCGGTTTCCAGTCCGGCCGCGCGCGCCGTACGTCCTCGGTGTGGACGTAGAACTCCACCACGTTCGACGCCTCGTCCACCTGCTTCAGGGTGAACGGGGAGAAACGCGGCGGCCCCGTACGGATGAGCCGGATCAACTCCTCGTACGGCTTCTCGGCGAACTCCGCCATCACCCGCCCCAGGCGGGGCGCGAGCTGCTTGACGACGAGACCGCCGGCGGCGTCGGGGCGGCGCTCGCGCACCACCACGTGCGCGGCGAGATCCCGGCCGGTCCAGCCCTCGCACAGAGTGGGTGCGTCCGGTCCCACGGCTTCCAACAGATCGGCCAGAAGGAGCCGTTCGCGCTTCGCATGGGTCGACATGTCAGCCAGCCTACGACCGGGCGGTCGCCCCGCCCAGTGGAGAGCGCGGCGCGGCCCGCCGATCCCCCCTGTGGACGGGCACGGAGGTCCGGCCTGTGGACAACGGCCGGGCGGGACGGTCCGGCGCGGCACAATGGCACCCATGACCAGCACGCCTCCCGCCAGCAGCCTGGACCCCGAGATCGCCGCCCGCCTGAGGCGCAGCGCCGACGGACTCGTCCCCGCCATCGCCCAGCAGCACGACACCGGTGAGGTGCTGATGCTCGGCTGGATGGACGACGAGGCGCTGCACCGCACCCTCACCACGGGCCGCTGCACCTACTGGTCGCGCAGCCGCCAGGAGTACTGGGTCAAGGGCGACACCTCCGGCCACTTCCAGCACGTCAGGTCCGTGGCCCTGGACTGCGACGCCGACACCCTGTTGGTGCGCGTCGACCAGGTGGGCGCCGCCTGCCACACCGGCGCCCGCACCTGCTTCGACGCCGACGTGCTGCTGAAGGACGGCGGCGACAGGACCGAGGACGCCGATTCCGGCGCACCGGCCGGGAATCAGTAAGGTCAGCCGCCATGGATCTCGAGACGTTCCGCAAGCTGGCCACCGACCGCCGTGTCATCCCCGTCAGCCGCAAACTGCTCGCGGACGGCGACACGCCGGTCGCGCTCTACCGCAAACTGGCCGCCGAGCGCCCCGGCACGTTCCTGCTCGAATCCGCCGAGAACGGCCGCACCTCCCTGTCCTGGTCCCGCTACTCCTTCGTGGGCGTCCGCTCCGCCGCGACCCTCACCGAGCGGGACGGACAGGCGCACTGGCTCGGCACCCCGCCCGTCGGCGTCCCCGTGGACGGCGACCCGCTCGCGGCCCTGCGCGCCACCATCGAGGCGCTCCACACCCCGCAGGGCGAGGGACTGCCCCCGTTCACCGGCGGCATGGTCGGCTATCTGGGCTACGACATCGTGCGCCGCCTGGAGAAGATCGGCCCCGGCGAGCGGGACGACCTGAAGCTGCCCGAGCTGACCATGCTGCTCACCAGCGACCTGGCCGTCCTGGACCACTGGGACGGCTCCGTCCAGCTGATCGCCAACGCGATCAACCACAACGACCTCGACACAGGCGTCGACGAGGCGTACGCGGACGCCGTCGCCCGCCTCGACGCCATGGAGGCCGACCTCTCGCGCGCGGTGTCCCAGCCGCCCGCCGCGCTCCCGCCCTCCGAGCTCCCCGAGTACACCGCGCTCTGGGGCGGCCCCGACTTCCAGGACGCCGTCGAGGACATCAAGGAGCGCATCCGGGCCGGCGAGGCCTTCCAGGTCGTCCCCTCCCAGCGCTTCGAAACCCCCTGCACGGCCAGCGCGTTGGACGTCTACCGCGTCCTGCGGGCGACCAACCCCTCGCCGTACATGTACCTGTTCCGCTTCGACGGCTTCGACGTCGTCGGCTCCTCCCCGGAAGCCCTGGTCAAGGTCGAGGGCGGACAGGCCATGGTGCACCCCATCGCGGGCACCCGGCCGCGCGGCGCGACCGTCCAGGACGACCAGGCCCTCGCCGACGAGCTGCTCGCCGACCCCAAGGAGCGCGCCGAGCACCTCATGCTCGTCGACCTGGGACGCAACGACCTCGGACGGGTCTGCGAGCCCGGCTCCGTCGAGGTCGTCGACTTCATGTCCATCGAGCGGTACTCGCACGTGATGCACATCGTCTCCACGGTGACCGGCCGGGTCGCCGCGGGCCGTACGGCCTTCGACGTGCTCACCGCCTGCTTCCCCGCCGGAACCCTCTCCGGCGCGCCCAAGCCGCGCGCGATGCAGATCATCGACGAACTGGAGCCGTCCCGGCGCGGGTTGTACGGCGGCTGCGTCGGCTACCTCGACTTCGCCGGCGACTCCGACACCGCCATCGCCATCCGTACGGCCCTGCTGCGCGACGGCACGGCGTACGTCCAGGCCGGCGCCGGCATCGTCGCCGACTCGGTGCCGGCGCTGGAGGACGACGAGTGCCGCAACAAGGCGGCGGCGGTGCTGCGCGCCGTCCACACCGCGAACCGCCTCGGGAACTAGCACTTACGGCAGCCCCCGGTACCAAGGGGCTGCCGGACGGCCCCGGGCGGTGGCACGACGGGCGCGTGCGGGGCCGGCCGGGGCCACCGGACCGGCTCGCGCGGTCCGGTGGCGGGCAGTTGGAGCAACGCCCGGCGTACGGCCCCGGCGGCGCCCGGGGCCGTACGACCCGTGCGAACCGCGCCCGAACGGAGCGAATAGGACGAGGCTCACGTAACCCCGGATGACGGTTCGCCCGGGGTTCAGGCGATAGTGGGGTCTGTGACTGCTGTACCTCACCCCCGATCCGAAGCCGCGGGACCCGCCCGGTCCGGCCGCCGCAGCCTTGCCGTGACCCTCCTGAGCGGCGCGCTCGGCGCGGCCGTGGCCCTGCTGTCCACCCGGCAGAGCTGGGCGACGGGGACCGCGACCGTGGCCGGCGGAGCCTTCCCGCTGACCGCCAAGGGCAGCGACGTCACGGGTGTGCCCGCGGCGCTCGCGATAGTCGGCCTCGCCGCGCTCGTCGCCGTCTTCGCCGTCCGCCGCTCCGGCCGCCTCCTGGTCTCCGCGCTGCTCGCGCTCTCCGGCGCCGGCATCGTCCTCGCCTCCGTCCTCGCCGCGGGCGACAGCTCCGCCCTCGACGAGCGGGCCGCCGCCGCCTCCGGCAACACCGCCGCCACCGCGGCCGGGATCGGCCACACCGTCTGGCCGTACGTGACCGCGGCGGCCGGCGCGCTCATCCTGCTGGCCGGGCTGCTCGCGCTGCGCCACGGCCGCTCGTGGCCCGTCATGTCCGGCCGCTACGAGCGGGACGGCAGGCCCCGGCCCCGCAAGGCCAAGCCGGTCGACCCGGACCGCCCCGAGGACCTCTGGAAGGCACTCGACCGCGGCGAGGACCCCACCGGCCCCGACCCGGCCGGGACCTAGGCCCGTAGTCCAGGGGACCTGCGCCCCGGGTCCTTCGCCGTGAACCGGCCGGACCGGCACGCGAGGAGTGACCCCCCGCTCATGGCGGACCCGTGCGTACGGGACAATGGGCGGTGAGTGTCCGACTCACACACGCATACAGCAACGAGGAGCAAGTCATGGCGGGCAGCAGCCACGGTCACACCCCGGCCGCCTGGACCGGTGTCATCATCGCCTTCATCGGTTTCTGCGTCGCGGGTGCCTTCATGGTCAAGGCCGAACCGCTGGGCTTCTGGGCCGGCATGGTCGTCGTCGTCCTCGGCGGTGTCGTGGGCATGCTCATGCGGAGCATGGGCCTCGGCCAGCCGAAGGCCGCCCCGCACCCTGCGAACACGGCGCGCTCGACCGTGGGCGCCGACGCCTGACCCACTGAGGCTGTTCGGAAGGCGGCCCCGGCACACCTGCCGGGGCCGCCTTTCGCGTACCCGGGCGAGCGCCCGGCCCGCGCGGGAGGCAGAATGCGTCGCGTGAACGCCGAAACCCGGAGGGTGACGCGGACCGGGCCGGACGCGGGCGCGGCGCGGCGGCTGGCCGTTCCCGGCGGGCTGCTCGCGGCCGTCGCCGGGGCCTTCGCGTACGTCGGGGCCGTCGACCCCAATCAGCCCGGCCACTATCCCGTCTGCCCGCTGCTGCGCCTCACGGGCCTGTACTGCCCCGGCTGCGGCGGTCTGCGCAGCGCGCATGCCTTCGTGCACGGGGACCTCGCCACGGCGCTCACGGACAACGCGCTCGCCGTCGGCGGCTACCTGGCCTTCGCGGTGCTGTGGGCCGTCTGGGTGATCCGCGTGGTGCGCGGACGCCCGGCGCGGCTCGATCTCGGACCGGTCCACCTGTGGAGTCTGGGCGCGTTGACGCTGGTCTTCACCGTGGTCCGGAACCTGCCGTCCGGTGGCTGGCTGCACCCTTGATCAAATGACAAATGTCCAGGTAATGGGACCGGCGTCAACCGGATGCGAGGGCTACGCCATCCTCCGGATACCATCGCAGTGACCCGACTTATCCGTCAGGGACGGTTGAACCCGGGTCCGCTCGACCGCTTCAACCGTCCACCGCAGGGAAGGGGGCCGCTCGCGTGAGTGTGCTCGACGAGATCATCGACGGAGTCCGTGCCGACCTCGCGGAGCGGCAGGCGCGCGTCAGCCTCGACGAGCTCAAGGAGCGCGCGGCGAAGGCTCCGGCGGCCAAGGACGGCGTGGCCGCCCTGCGCGGCGACAGCGTCAAGGTCATCTGCGAGGTCAAGCGGTCCAGCCCGTCCAAGGGCGCGCTCGCCGCGATCGCCGACCCCGCCGGCCTGGCCGCCGACTACGAAGCGGGCGGCGCGGCCGTCATCTCCGTCCTCACCGAACAGCGCCGCTTCGGCGGTTCGCTCGCCGACCTGGAGGCCGTCCGCGCCCGCGTGGACATCCCGGTGCTGCGCAAGGACTTCATCGTCACGTCGTACCAGCTGTGGGAGGCCCGCGCGTACGGCGCCGACCTGGCCCTGCTCATCGTCGCGGCCCTCGAACAGCCCGCCCTGGAGTCCCTCATCGAGCGCGCCGAGTCCATCGGGCTCACGCCGCTGGTCGAGGTGCACGACGAGGACGAGGTCGAGCGCGCGGTGGACGCCGGCGCCAAGATCATCGGTGTCAACGCGCGCGACCTGAAGACGCTGAAGGTCGACCGCACGACCTTCGAGCGGGTCGCCCCCGAGATCCCGGACCACCTCGTCAAGATCGCGGAGTCCGGTGTCCGCGGCCCCCACGACCTCATCGCGTACGCCAACGCGGGCGCCGACGCGGTCCTGGTCGGCGAGTCCCTCGTCACCGGCCGCGACCCGAAGACCGCCGTCTCCGACCTCGTGGCGGCGGGCGCCCACCCCGCCCTGCGGCACGGACGGGACTGACCTGCCGGTGCCCGCCCCGATCCTCGCCCCCGCCGTACCCCGTCCGGGCCAGTGCCCCGACGGGGCAGCGGCGCGCGCGGGGTCGGCCGCTCCGGCTCCGGCCGGCGCGTTCCCGCGGGCGCGGGCCGGATCCTCCGGGGCGGAGGGCGAGGGCCCGATGCCGCCCGTCGCGCACCACCCGCTCCCCGGGGACCCGTACGGGCGCCCGTGCGTGCCCTCCGCCGCCGTGCTCCCGGTGCCTTCGGCGGCCCGTGACCCCTACGCCCGTCTCGCCCGCGGCTGCCGGCCGCGCGGCTGCCGTGCGCCGGCACGCCGCGTGCACGGGCGCCGGGTCCGTTACGTCATCGGCGACGAGCCGGGTCAGGTCAACGGCATGCGATGGCCCGAGCGCGTACGCGCGCTCACGCCCTCCCCGGTCCGGTCCACCTCACGGGTGCGTCGGACCGGGTCCACCGGACCGGTGGACCGGGCCGTATCCACCGCACACGTGGACCGGGCCGAGTCCACGGCATAGGCGGACCGGGCCGCATCCACCCCGCACAAGGGACCGAGCCGGAATCCGGCACACCCCGGTCCTCGCGACGGTACGTCCGTCGGGTGCGCGGCCGGACCCGCGGCAGGGCGGGCGGAGTCACCGGCCGAACGCGCCGGTGACGACGGAGCGCGGGTATGTCCGGCTTCCGTGACCCCTGTCCGATCCCGTAACCGGGGCTGTCGCCCCTGTGAGGTGTCCGCATGCCCAGCGAGTTCTTCATTCCCGACCCCGACGGTCAAGTCCCCACCGCCGAGGGCTATTTCGGCGCGTTCGGCGGCAAGTTCATCCCGGAGGCGCTGGTCGCCGCCGTGGACGAGGTCGCCGTCGAGTACGACAAGGCGAAGGCCGACCCCGAGTTCGCCCGCGAGCTCGACGACCTGCTCGTCCACTACACCGGACGCCCGAGCTCCCTCACCGAGGTGCCGCGCTTCGCCGAACACGCCGGCGGCGCGCGGATCTTCCTCAAACGCGAGGACCTCAACCACACCGGATCGCACAAGATCAACAACGTGCTCGGCCAGGCCCTGCTCACCCGGCGGATGGGCAAGACCCGGGTCATCGCGGAGACCGGCGCCGGCCAGCACGGCGTCGCCACGGCCACCGCCTGCGCGCTCTTCGGCCTCGAATGCACCGTCTACATGGGCGAGATCGACACGCAGCGCCAGGCGCTGAACGTGGCCCGGATGCGCATGCTCGGCGCCGAGGTCATCGCCGTGAAGTCCGGCTCCCGCACCCTGAAGGACGCCATCAACGAGGCGTTCCGCGACTGGGTCGCCAACGTCGACCACACCCACTACCTCTTCGGCACCGTCGCCGGCCCGCACCCCTTCCCGGCCATGGTCCGCGACTTCCACCGCGTCATCGGCGTGGAGGCCCGCCGGCAGATCCTGGAGCGCGCCGGACGGCTGCCCGACGCCGCCGTCGCCTGCGTCGGCGGCGGCTCCAACGCCATCGGCCTCTTCCACGCCTTCATCCCCGACAGCGGCGTCCGCCTGATCGGCTGCGAGCCCGCCGGGCACGGAGTGGAGACCGGCGAGCACGCGGCGACCCTGACCGCGGGTGAGCCCGGCATCCTGCACGGATCACGGTCGTACGTCCTCCAGGACGAGGAGGGCCAGATCACCGAGCCCTACTCGATCTCGGCCGGACTCGACTACCCCGGCATCGGCCCCGAGCACTCCTACCTCAAGGACAGCGGCCGGGGCGAGTACCGCGCGGTCACCGACGACGCGGCGATGCAGGCGCTGCGGCTGCTCTCCCGCACCGAGGGCATCATCCCGGCCATCGAGAGCGCCCACGCGCTGGCCGGAGCCCTGGAGGTCGGCAGGGAACTGGGCAAGGACGGGCTGATCGTCGTCAACCTGTCCGGGCGCGGCGACAAGGACATGGACACGGCCGCCCGCTACTTCGGCCTCTACGACAACGGCGTCGACGCGGTCGTCGCCGCGGACGCCGACAGCGAGAACGCCGAGATCGAGGGGGACGCCAAGTGAGCGGCAACATCGAGCTGTTGAGCGACACCCTCGCCGGGGCCAGGGCGGAGGGGCGGTCCGCCCTCATCGCGTACCTGCCGGCCGGCTTCCCGACCGTCGACGGCGGCATCGCGGCCATCAAGGCCGTCTTCGACGGCGGCGCCGACATCGTCGAGGTCGGGCTGCCGCACAGCGACCCCGTCCTCGACGGTCCCGTCATCCAGACCGCCGACGACATCGCCCTGCGCGGCGGCGTCAGGATCGCGGACGTGATGCGGACCGTCCGGGAGGCCTTCGAGGCCACCGGCAAGCCCGTCCTCGTGATGACGTACTGGAACCCGATCGACCGCTACGGCGTCGAGCGCTTCACGGCCGAGCTCGCCGAGGCGGGCGGCGCGGGCTGCATCCTGCCCGACCTGCCCGTCCAGGAGTCGGCCCTGTGGAGGGAGCACGCCGAGAAGCACGGTCTCGCGACCGTCTTCGTCGTCGCGCCCAGCAGCAAGGACGCCCGGCTCGCCGAGATCACCGCGGCCGGCAGCGGCTTCGTGTACGCGGCCTCGCTGATGGGGGTCACCGGAACCCGGGCGTCGGTCGGCAACCAGGCCCAGAACCTGGTGGCGCGTACGAAGGCCACCACCGAGCTGCCCGTCTGCGTCGGCCTCGGCGTCTCCAACGCCGAGCAGGCCGCCGAGGTGGCCGGCTTCGCCGACGGCGTGATCGTCGGCTCGGCGTTCGTGAAGCGGATGCTGGACGCCCCGGACGAGGCGGCCGGCCTCGAAGCCGTACGGGAGCTCGCGGCCGACCTCGCGAAGGGTGTGCGCACGACGGCGTGACGCGACGGAGCGGATCGACGCGGATCCGCGCTGATCCGCGCCGATCCGTGCCGATCCGTCCGGTCATGTCCGCGCGGACACGACCGGACGGACACGATCGGGTGGTCCCGCCCCGTGCACGGCTGGGGCGATCCGTGCGCAACGGACAATCCGCTCACCCGAACGGGTGGACCTTGGACCGGGGAGGCGCGCTGTGCCTCCCCGGTTCGTTCTGCCGGATGTGAGCGAGAAGAACCATGACGGAAAGCGCAACGCCCGCGAGCGGCTGGCGGTCGAGCGAGAGAAGCAGAAGGCCGCGGACAAGCGCCGGCGGGCGCTGATCGTGGGGGCGTCGGTGATCTGCGTCCTCGGCCTGGCGGCCGTGATCGGCGTGGTGGCCGCCAACTCGGGCAAGGACAAGAAGAGCGACACGTCGGGTCCGGTCGTGTCGCCCTCGGGTGCCACCGGCAAGGACAGTCTCGCGATCCCCGTCGGCAAGGACGGCGCCAAGTCGACCCTCACGGTGTGGGAGGACTTCCGCTGCCCGGCCTGCCAGGCGTTTGAGACGGCGTACCGCCCGACGATCAAGGAGCTGACCGACTCGGGGCAGCTGAAGGTCGAGTACCACCTCGTCACCCTGATCGACGGGAACATGGGCGGAAGCGGCTCCCGCAAGGCCGCCAACGCCGCGGCGTGCGCCCAGGACGCCGGCAAGTTCCGCGAGTACCACGACGTGCTGTACGACAACCAGCCCAAGGAGACCGACGACGCCTTCGCCGACAACGCCAAGCTCATCGAGCTCGCCGGCAAGGTCGACGGCCTGGACACCCCGGCCTTCCGCGCGTGTGTCAACGACGGCACCCACGACAGCTGGGTCCAGAAGTCGCACGCCGCGTTCCAGGCCGGCGGCTTCTCGGGCACCCCGACGGTGCTCCTGGGCGGCAAGAACATCTACGCGGACCAGTCGATGACCCCCGCCAAGCTCAAGCAGATGGTGCAGGACGCCAACAAGGGCTGAGCCGCTTCCGCGTGCTCCGGTGCCCCCGCCTCCACGGGCCGGGGGCACCGCACGTTATGGACCCGTTGCGGGGCCGCCCGCCGTGGGTGGCGTCCGGCACGGTAGCGTCGACCTTGCCATGGAACTTGCCTACATTCCCAGCCCGTCGCACGGTGTGCTGCACCTCGGCCCCATTCCGCTGCGCGGCTACGCGTTCTGCATCATCATCGGCGTCTTCCTTGCCGTCTGGCTCGGCAACAAGCGCTGGATCGCCCGTGGAGGGCGGGCCGGCACGGTGGCCGACATCGCGGTCTGGGCCGTGCCCTTCGGCCTCGTCGGCGGGCGGCTCTACCACGTGATCACGGACTACGAGCTGTATTTCAGCGAGGGCCGTGACTGGGTGGACGCCTTCAAGATCTGGCAGGGCGGGCTCGGCATCTGGGGCGCCATCGCCCTCGGTGCGCTTGGAGCCTGGATCGGATGCCGCCGACGCGGTATTCCGCTGCCCGCCTGGGCCGACGCCGTGGCACCCGGCATCGCCTTCGCCCAGGCGTGCGGGCGCTGGGGCAACTGGTTCAACCAGGAGCTGTACGGCAAGGCCACGGACCTTCCGTGGGCGTTGCACATCACGTCCTCCACGGACGGGCGCGTCCCCGGCTACTACCACCCGACCTTCCTGTACGAGTCCCTGTGGTGCGTCGGCGTCGGATTCCTGGTCATCTGGGCCGACCGCCGCTTCAAGCTCGGCCACGGGCGCGCCTTCGCCCTGTACGTCGCCGCCTACTGCGTCGGCCGCGGCTGGATCGAGTACATGCGCGTCGACGACGCCCACCACATCCTGGGCCTGCGTCTCAACGACTGGACCGCGATGGTGGTCTTCGTCCTCGCGGTGGTCTACATCGTGATCTCGTCCCGGCTGCGTCCGGGCCGGGAGGAGATCGTGGAGCCCCGCGCCGACGAGGACGCGCCCGCCGCGGACGACGAGACCGCCTCCGCCGAGGACGCGGCCGGCAAGGACGCCGACAAGTCCGAGGGCAGGACCGGGGACAAGGCCGAGAGCGGCCGCGAGGGCAAGGGCGAGGACGGGACCGAGGGCGACTCGGTCGACCTCGGCAAGGAGACCGTCACCGAGTCCACCACGTCTTCGGAGTCCGCCACGTCCTCGAAGTCCGCCGGGACCGCGTCCGCGGCGGAGTCCGAGACGGAGTCCGGCGAGGAGTCCGAGGCTCGCGACGAGGCCGGGTCGGCCAAGAAGGGCTGAGTTCTCCCCGTACGACGAAGGGGCGCCGCGTCCGGGACGCGGCGCCCCTTCGTGTCGTCCCGGGCCCTGTCGTCCTTGGTTGTTTCCCGGGCCTTGTTTCCCGGGCTCTGTCGTGCCGGGCGCGTGGACTCAGGCCAGGCGCTGGGCGAGGGCGAGGGTGCGGCGGGCGCCCGTGACCACCGCCGCGTCGATGAAACGGCCGTCCGGCAGGGCCTGCGCGCCCGGATCCGCGGCGGCCGCCCGGATGACGGCCTCGGCTGAGTCGACCTCGGCCGGGGTGGGGAGGTAGGCCCGCTCGATGATGGGGAGCTGGCGGGGATGGATCGCCGCGCGCCCGAGGAAGCCGAGGGCGCGCCCCCGCGCGCAGGACGAGGCCAGGCCCTCCACATCACGGATGTCGGGGAAGACCGACTGGGCCGGCGGCGGCAGCCCCGCTGCCCGCGCGGCCACGACCAGACGGGCCCGGGACCAGTCGAGGCCCGTGTCGTCACGGACGCCGAGATCGGCCCGCAGATCGCTCTCGCCGAGGGAGACACCGCGCAGGGCGCGATGGGACGAGGCGATGGAGAAGGCATGTTCGATGCCCAGAGCCGTCTCCAGCAGGGCGTAGAGCGGGATCGTGCCGCCCTCCGCCGGGATCGCGTTCTCCGCCACCCGTACGACGTCGGCGCGCGAGGTCACCTTCGGCAGCCGCAGGCCGGACAGGCCGCGCAGCGGCGAGAGCGTCTTCAGATCGGCTTCGCAGAAGGGGCCGTCGAGGGCGTTGACCCGGACGTGCACCGGGACGGGCGGCGCGTCGGCGAGCAGGTCGGCGGTGGCGGAGCGGGCGTACTCCTTGCGGTGCGGCGCGACCGCGTCCTCCAGGTCGACGAGCACGACGTCCGCGCCGGAGGCCAGAGCCTTGGCCACCACCTCGGGACGGTCTCCCGGCGCGTACAGCCAGGTCAGCGGCAGGAGGTCCGTGGTCATAGCACCCCCTCCGCCCTCAGCTCCTGGATCTCGGTCGTCGTCAGGCCGAGTTCACCGAGGACCGCGTCGGTGTCCGCGCCGTGCGGGCGGCCCGCCCAGTGGATCGCGCCGGGTGTGGCGGAGAGCCGGAAGAGGACGTTCTGCATGCGCAGCGGGCCCAGTTCGGGGTCGTCGACGGTGGTGACCGTGTCCAGGGCCTGGTACTGCGGGTCGGTCATGACGTCCCGGACGTCCTGGACGGGGGCGATCGCCGCCTCCGCCTCCTCGAAGGCGGCGAGGACCTCGTCCTGCTTGCGGCAGGCGATCCACGCGCCGACCGCCCCGTCCAGGACGTCGGCGTGGCGTGCCCGGTCCGCGCCGGTCGCGAACCACGGTTCGTCGATCACGTCGGGGCGGCCGACCAGCCGCATCACCCGCTCGGCGATCGACTGCGCCGAGGTCGAGACCGCGACCCAGGAGCCGTCCGCCGTGCGATAGGTGTTGCGGGGCGCGTTGTTCGCCGAGCGGTTGCCGGTGCGGGGCTGGACGTGGCCGAGCTGGTCGTACCAGATCGGCTGCGGGCCGAGGACGGTCAGGATCGGCTCGATGATCGCCATGTCGATCACCTGGCCCTCGCCGGTGCGGTCGCGGGCCCTCAGCGCGGTCAGCACGGCGTACGCGGTCGCAAGGCCGGCGATCGAGTCGGCCAGGCCGAACGGCGGGAGGGTCGGCGGTGCGTCCGGCTCGCCGGTGATCGCCGCGAAGCCGCTCATCGCCTCCGCGAGCGTGCCGAAGCCGGGGCGGTGCGCGTACGGGCCGAACTGGCCGAAGGCGGTGACCCGGGCGAGGATCAGACGCGGGTTGGCCGCGGACAGCTCGGCCCAGCCCAGGTCCCATTTCTCCAGAGTGCCCGGACGGAAGTTCTCGATGATCACGTCGGCTTCGGCGGCGAGCCGGAGCAGGGTCGCGCGGCCGCCGCGCTTCGACAGATCGAGCGTGATCGTGCGCTTGTTGCGGCCGAGGAGCTTCCACCACAGCCCGATGCCCTCCTTCGACGGGCCGTGTCCCCGGGACGGGTCCGGCTGGGTGGGATGTTCGACCTTGACGACCTCCGCGCCGAAGTCACCGAGCATGGTGGCGGCGAGCGGCCCGGCGAACAGGGTCGCGAGGTCGAGGACGCGCACGCCGTCGAGGGAGCCGCCCTCGCTGGGCCCGCTCACGCGCCGGCCTGGGTGTCGATCTCGGAGCGGTACGGCATCGAGGACGTCGCTCCGTGCCGCTGCACGGACACCGAGGCGGCCGCCGACGCCCACACCATGGCCTCCGACATCTCCCGGCCCTCGGCGAGCGCCACCGCCAGGGTGCCGACGAAGGTGTCGCCGGCCGCGGTGGAGTCGACGGCGGTCACCTTGGGGGCGGGCACCGTGATGGGTGCGGCGTCCCGGGTGGCGTACAGGCTGCCCTCCGCGCCCAGTGTGACGACGACCTCCGGGACCTGTTCGAGCAGGGCCGCGGCGGCTCCGCGTGGGTCGGTGAAGCCGGTGAGCGCGGCGGCCTCGTGCTGGTTTGGCACCAACAGGTCGATGGTGGACAGCAGTTGGGGCGACAGGAACTGCGCGGGGGCCGGGGTCAGGATCGTACGGACACCGTGTCTGCGGGCGGCCTCCGCGCCGGCGAGCACGGCTTCCAGCGGGATCTCCAGCTGGAGGAGGAGCGCGTCGGCGCTGGCGATGAGACCCTCGTCGCCGGGGGCCAGGGAGGTGACGGTGCCGTTGGCGCCGGGGATGACGACGATGGCGTTTGCGCCCTCGTCGTCCACCACGATGTGCGCGGTGCCGGAGGGGCCCTCGGTGGTGCGCAGATGGTCGGTGTTCACGCCGAAGTGCTCCAGCGTGGAGCGGAGTTGGCTGCCGAAGGAGTCGGCGCCCACCGCGCCGACGAGGGAGACGTCGGCGCCCGCGTGCGCGGCTGCCACCGCCTGGTTCGCGCCCTTGCCGCCGGGGATCGTGCGGAACTCCCGTCCCGTGACGGTCTCTCCGCGCTGCGGGGCTTTGGCGACATACGCGACGAGGTCCATGTTCGTGCTGCCGAGCACGGCGATATGGGTCATGGGCGAACGGTCTCCCGTTGTGTGAGGTGGGCGAGGGCGTCGAAGCCGATGCCGTTGAAGTCGGCGACGGAGGTGGCGAGCCGGTTCTTGAGGGGGCCCGTGAAGCGGTCGGGCAGTCCGGCGGGGTCGCCGGTGAGCAGTCCGGCGATGCTTCCGGCCGTCGCGCCGTTCGAGTCGGTGTCCAGGCCGCCGGACACCGCCCGGCAGACGGAGCCGCCGAAGTCGCCGTCCGCGTGGGTGAGGGCGGCGGCGATCAGCGCGGTGTTGGGTACGGCGTGGACCCAGTGGCAGTCGCGGTGGGCGGAGTGCAGTTCGTCGACGACCGCGTCGAAGTCCGGTGTCGTACGGGCCAGCCGGACGGCGTGGCGGACCGCCCGGGCCAGCCGGGAGCCGGGCGGGACGACTCTCAGCCCGGTGCGCAGACATGCGTGGACGTCACGGGTCGCGCCGGCCGCCTCGGCGATGGCGGCGGCCGTGAACATCGCCGCGTAGACGCCGTTGGCCGTGTGGGTCAGGGCCGCGTCGCGGTACGCCTGTTCCGCGGCCCGCGCCGGGTCGCCCGGGTTGGTCCAGCCGTGCACGTCCGCGCGGATCAGGGCGCCGATCCACTCGCGGAACGGGTTGTGCCGGCGGGCGGTGTCCGGGGGCTCGACGCCGCCGAGGAGGTTGCGGTACGCGACGCGTTCCGCGGTGAAGGTGCGGCCGGCGGGGAGTTCGTCGAGCCAGAGGCTGGCCACGTCCGCGGTGCTGAAGTCCCGGCCGTACCGCTGGAGCAACAACAGGTTCAGAAGGGGGTAGTTGAGGTCGTCGTCCTCCGGCATGCCGTCGATGTTCTCGGCCAGGGAGGTGGCGGCGGAGCGCCGGTTCCAGGGGTGGGCCTCCAGCAGGTCCCCGGGGACGCCCCGGGCGGTGAACCAGGTGTGCAGGGGCCAGTTGCCGGAGGCTCGCGCGAGGCCCCGGATCGCTTCGAGGGGGAGTTTTTCCACGGGTTTGCCGAGCAGGCAGCCCACGGCCCGGCCGAGCCAGGCCGCTTCCAGGCGGGCCGGGCCGGGAGCGGGGACGGGTGCGTACCGAGGGGGTGGCCAGTCGGGGCACTGGGCCTTGATCAGTGCCAGATCCGTCGGTTCGTCGTCCGCCAGCCTGCCCGGCAGGGCGGCGAGTTCGTCGAGGAGCCCGGCCGCCAGCCGGCGCAGGGACGGCGAGGCGGGGGCGGCCGACGCGCCCGCGCGCAGCGGGGCGGGCCGCCCGCCCGCCGCGTACCAGCGGGCGGCGACGCGGGACGGGTCCCGGCCGTCCTGCACGGCCTGGTTGAGCTCGTGCCCGAGGAGGTCCTCGGGCTGGACCCAGGTCAGCCGGAGCACGGTGTGCCCGCCAGCACGGCGTACGCCGCCTCGTGGGCCCGGCGGCGGTGGACGTCACGGTCGAAGATCTCCCGGGTCACCTCGGCCAGCGTACGCGCCGGGGCGTCCAGGTCGAGGCGGCTGGACTCGGCCACGGTCTTGGCCCAGTCGTGCGGGACCTCGGCGCCGAGCGCGCCCGCGAGGGCTCCGGCCATGGTGGCGATGGAGTCGCAGTCGCGGCCGTAGTTGACCGAACCCAGGACCGCGTGCCGGAAGTCGCCGTCCGACACCAGCAACATGCCGAGCGCGACCGGGAGTTCCTCGATGGAGTGGAGCCGGGAGGGGCGCCGGGCGCCGAGCGAGGGGGAGCGGTAGTCGGGGCCGACCGTGTCGAAGGGTGCCACCGCCCGGCGCAGCGGGACGAGGGCGGACTCGAAGTCCGTGTGCCGGGAGGCGACTTCGCAGACCGCCTCGACGGCGTCGCGGGTGCCGTCCTTGGCCAGCGACAGACAGGCGGCGACGACCGAGCCGGGGGTCGCGCCGGGGGAGCAGGCAGCCGCCACGGCCGCCGCGAAGACGCCCGCGGCCTCGCGGCCGTACGAGGACTGGTGGGCGCCCGCGACGTCGAGCGCCTCGGCGTACGCGCCCGCCGGGTTCGCCGCGTTGACCAGGCCGACCGGGGCCATGTACATCGCGGCACCGCAGTTGACGATGTTGCCCGTGCCGGCCTCCCGGGGGTCCACATGGCCGTAGTGGAGGCGGGCGACCATCCACTTCTCGGCGAGGAAGATCCGCTGCAGCGGGAGGGCCTCGGCCTCCAGTTCCGGGATCCAGCGGGGGGTCGTCATCAGGTCGGGGACGAGATGCCCGGCGACCGCGTAGGCGTCGAGGTGGTCGCGGACCTCCGCGTACACCCGTACCAGCGCATGGGTCATCAGGGTGTCGTCGGTGACGTGTCCGTCGCCCTTGTGGTACGGGGCGATGGGGCGGGCGGTGGGCCAGGCGTCGCCGTTCCAGGGGCCGACGACGCCGTGCACGCGGCCGCCGTGGCGTTCGGCGATCTGCTCGGGGGAGTACCCCTCGACGGGGCCGCCGAGGGCGTCGCCGACGGCGGCTCCGACGAGGGCTCCGGTGATCCGTTCGTCGAGGGTTCCCGTTCCTTCTCCTTTGGGCGTCATGCCCGAATCATCCCTCTGGGGCCACCGGTTCCGGGGAATCGCGCGGGTCGGCGAGTCCCGTCGCCTCCAGGAGTTCGGCGAGGCCGATGAGGTCCGTGCCGGTCAGCCGGGGCAGCGCGCAGCCGGACAGGGTGCGGCAGGCGTCGCGCCAGGAGGCGGGGACCGCGGCGGCGCCGCCGATCGCCCCGGTGAGCGCTCCGGCCAGGGCGGGGGCCGAGTCGGCGACCCGGGACAGACAGGCGGCGGCCGGTACGGCCTCGGCGATCCTGCCGCGCGCGGCCAGCGCCAGGGCCAGGGCCACGGGTACGGTCTCGGCGGCCGCGATCCCGTAGCTGTAGACGTGGTCGACGATCTGGTGCTCCAGCAGGGGGACCAGGGCGAAGGCGCTCTCGCTGTCCTGGGCCAGCGTCAGGGCGAGCCGGGTGTTGCGGCCGATCTCCGTGGCGGCGGGCAGTTCGGTCAGGGCCGCCTCCACACAGGTGCCGACGTCGTGCCCGGCGAGGGCGAGCGCCACGGCGGCCGCCATGGCGCGGGCGCCGTGCACCCCGTCGCCGTCCTGGGTGTAGCGGGCGTCGAACTCGGCGAGTTCCGCGGCGAGCCGGGGGTCTCCCGGGTGCGCCACGGCGAGGACGCAGGCCCGCACGCAGGCCGCGTCGTCGAAGTAGTGGGGGTTGTCGTGGCCGGTGGCGGGCGGGCGCAGACCGGTGGCGAGGTTGCCGAGTGCGGCCCGCACCGAGATCCGGGCGCGCAGCGGAAGCAGGGCGGACTCGACCTCGGGGGCGCGGTCCGCCGCGGCGGCCACCTCACTGGCGACGGCGTTCCAGGACAGGTCGATGGACGCGCGCATCCTGCGGCCGAGGCTCAGGTCGCCGAGCGCGGTGGTCTCCCCGGCCCGGAGCACGGCCTCCGCCGCGAACGCCGCCCACTCGGCGTCGTCCGAGGGGCCGAGCCGCAGCGGTTCGGGGGGCTGGTTCAGCGCGATCGGCACGGGCAGGGTCGTCGTCGCGTTCTGCTCCGCGAAGGTGTCCAGCTCGCGGGTCAGGCGCCGGGTCCACTCGGGCATCCGCGCGGCCCGGTGGCGGGCGGCGGGCCAGCCCGCGGCATCCCCGGCGGCCAGCCCGAGCAGCAGCCCTTCGATCCGCCGCACCCCCGGTTCCCCGGGCATCCGGGCCGGTGAGCTCCCGGCCTCCCGGACCGCGGGGGCGGCTGACGCGGAGGCGCCCGGCTCCGCAGCCCGGCGGTCCGCCGGATTGCTTCCTCCGAGCAGCGCCCCGGCCCGGACGGCACCGGCGAGGACACCACCGGCGACAGCCGCGGCCTTCGCCCCGGCGGCGAGCACCACGGGCTCCGCCTGCGCGATGGGTGGCGCGGGCCGCGCTTCTGCGGTGGGCTGGGTGTCTTGCGGGGGTGTCGCCGAGGCCGCGCTCCCGCCCGGTGCCGGGGCGGACCCGTCTCCGGGCAGGCCGGGGCTCATGACCGCGCCTCGTTGCCGTCGCGGCCGGTGGCCGCGTGCCTGGCCGCGTCCGGCGCCTGGACCGCGTACCCGGTTTCCGGGGCGGGCGGTACACGGCCCCCGGCGCCCCACTTCTCCTCGTGCTCCGGGGTCAGCAGTTCCGCCACGTCCAGGATGTGGTGGCCCTCCATGGAGGGGAGGCAGCTGCCGCGGGCCGGTCCGATGGCCGCCGCCCACTCGGCGGGGATCGAGGACATGCCCCGGGCAGCGCCCGCCAGCGCCCCGGCCACCGCGGCCGTCGTGTCGGCGTCGCGGCCCATGTTCACCGCGGTGAGGATCGACTCGGCGAACGCCCCGTCCGCCGCCGCGTAGGCGCCGAAGGCGAGGGCCACGGCCTCGGGGGCCAGGTCGGTCCACGGGTAGCCGCCGATCACCACGGCGGACCGCACCGCGCGCTCGCCCCGGTGCGCCACCGCGACCGCGCGGCGCAGGGAGCGGGCCGTCCAGGAGTCGTCCGGGACGACGGCCAGGGCGGAGGCGACGACCGTGGCGGTGGAGGCCCCCGCCATCGCGGCGGCGACCCCGGCCGCGACGGCCTGGCCGCCGTAGATGCCCTCGCCCTCGTGGCTCACCGAGCCGTCGATCGCCACGAGCCGGGCCGCCTCGGCGGGCCGCCCGGCCGCGAAGACACCGAAGGGTGCCGCGCGCATGGCCAGACCGTCGCTCCAGGCGTGCCGGTGCTGGGCGGAGATGGGCGCCGCGAGCCCCCGGCGCAGGTTCTCCAGCGTGCCGCGCTCACTGAACCCGGCGCCGCGGAACGGCCCCTCGTCGCGGTCCGCGATCCACTGGTGCCAGGCCGATTCGACGTGCGCCACGGTCAGCGCCGAGCCGTGCCGGGCCAGCAGCAGCCCCGAGAAGATCGCGTACTCGGTGTCGTCCGTCCCGGCCGGATGCTCGGCGACGTACCCGGTGATCCGGCCCCATCGGGCGCGGATCTCCGACGGCTTCATGTTCTCGGCCGGTGCGCCCAGCGCGTCCCCGACGGCGAGTCCGAGCAGTGCGCCGCGTGCCCGGTCGCGGAGACCGGCGGCGCTCCCGGCTGCCGGGGCCGAGGGAATGCAGGCGATGGAAGCCATACGTGCCTCTCTCTCAGGGTCCTGCCGGCGTGCGGAATGCGGCGCGCGGAACCCTTTGCGGATCTGTGCCACGTTGGCGGTTGACAGGAGCGTCACGGGCTCCACTGTCACCCGGTCGACATATGTGCATGACATGCCACGGATGAGCATTGAGAGGTAAAACCGCAGGTTAGCCCAGCCTTTCCTTGCTGGCGGCGGGGAATTGTGTGGCGTACTTTCAGAGTTGTCGAAAAGTGGAAACAGTCCAATGAAGCACTCTGGGGGACCGGCATGGCGATCATCGAGACCGAGGCGACGCTCCATGTGGCGCACCGCGACAACCACACCCACCGCGATGTCAACGGCGGATGGCTGCGCCCTGCCGTGTTCGGCGCGATGGACGGCCTGGTCTCCAACCTCGCCCTGATGACCGGTGTCGCCGGCGGGTCCGTGTCCCAGCAGACGATCGTCATCACCGGACTCGCGGGCCTCGCCGCCGGAGCCTTCTCCATGGCCGCCGGCGAGTACACCTCCGTCGCCTCCCAGCGTGAGCTCGTCGAGGCGGAGCTCGATGTCGAGCGGCGCGAGCTGCGCAAGCACCCCAAGGACGAGGAACGCGAGCTGGCCGAGCTCTACGAGGCCCGCGGCGTCGAGCCCGGGCTGGCCCGCGAGGTCGCCCGGCAGCTCTCCCAAGATCCTGAGCAGGCCCTGGAGATCCACGCCCGCGAGGAACTCGGCATCGACCCCGGCGACCTCCCCTCCCCGGCCGTCGCCGCCGTGTCCAGCTTCGGCTCGTTCGCGCTCGGCGCCCTCCTGCCCGTACTGCCGTATCTGCTGGGCGCGACCGTGCTGTGGCCGGCGCTGCTGCTCGCCATGATCGGGCTCTTCGCGTGCGGTGCCGTCGTGGCCAAGGTGACCGCGCGGTCCTGGTGGTTCAGCGGGCTGCGGCAGCTCGCCCTCGGTGGTGCCGCGGCGGGTGTGACGTACGCCCTGGGCAGTTTGTTCGGTGCGGCCGTAGGATGAGCCTCGATCACTTATGCGAGGGACCGCATAAGTAGTTGTTACCCGGCGGTTTCGATTCCGTGGCCACTGGGAATGAGCCGTAAGCGCCGCGGGCAATGACGCCCGCGCCGCATCTCACGCGGCGGATCACGATCTCCGCCGCGTGCCGGACCGATGGTCATCGATCTGTCCGCTTAGGTCCCATAACTCTCCACCGCTCAGCGCGATACCCCCGCCGCGCCCCCGTGGTGTCCGCATGTTGGAACGACGTATCCGATTCACGAGAATCGCTCCATCATGTAACCTGCACGAAATTTTGCACCCAGCAGAGGGCCAACGTCGTCCCTCGGCAGATGTCTTCCCAGCGCCGCAAGAGCCCGGGAGACCCCCCGCCCCGACGACGACGGGAGAGCCGATGCGTACCACGCGCCAGCCGTCCCAGCACTCCACGAACGACCAGAAGTGGTCCTTCATGGATGCTCGCCCTGCTGCGCAGGGTATGTACGACCCCCGCAACGAGCACGACGCCTGCGGCGTCGGCTTCGTGGCCACCCTCACCGGCGAGGCGAGCCATGCGCTGGTCGAGCAGGCGCTCACCGTTCTGCGCAACCTGGAACACCGCGGTGCCACCGGCTCCGAGCCCGACTCGGGCGACGGCGCGGGCATCCTCTCCCAGGTCCCGGACGCCTTCTTCCGCGAAGTGGCCGGATTCGAACTTCCCGCAGCCGGTGCGTACGCGGTAGGCATCGCCTTCCTCCCCGAGGACGGCACGGCCGACGCCGTCTCGCGCATCGAGACGATCGCCGCCGAAGAGGGCCTCACCGTCCTCGGCTGGCGTGAGGTCCCGGTCGCCCCCGAGCTCCTCGGCGCCACCGCCCGCTCGACGATGCCCGCCTTCCACCAGATCTTCGTGAGCGACGGCGAGAGCCAGGGCATCGCCCTGGACCGCACCGCGTTCGTGCTGCGCAAGCGCGCCGAACGCGAGGCCGGCGTCTACTTCCCCTCGCTGTCCGCGCGGACCATCGTCTACAAGGGCATGCTGACCACCGGCCAGCTGGAGCCCTTCTTCCCGGACCTGTCCGACCGCCGCTTCGCCTCCGCGATCGCGCTCGTGCACTCCCGGTTCTCCACCAACACCTTCCCGAGCTGGCCGCTCGCCCACCCGTACCGCTTCGTCGCGCACAACGGCGAGATCAACACGGTCAAGGGCAACCGCAACTGGATGGTCGCCCGCGAGTCCCAGCTCGCCTCGGACCTGTTCGGGGACAACGACAAGCTGCAGCGGATCTTCCCCGTCTGCACCCCCGACGCCTCCGACTCGGCCTCCTTCGACGAGGTGCTCGAACTCCTGCACCTCGGCGGCCGTTCGCTCCCGCACTCCGTGCTCATGATGATCCCGGAGGCGTGGGAGAACCACGCATCCATGGACCCGGCCCGGCGCGCCTTCTACCAGTTCCACTCCACGATGATGGAGCCCTGGGACGGCCCGGCCTGTGTCACCTTCACCGACGGCACCCAGGTCGGCGCGGTCCTCGACCGCAACGGTCTGCGCCCCGGCCGCTACTGGGTCACCGACGAGGGTCTCGTCGTCCTCGGTTCCGAGGTCGGCGTCCTCGACATCGACCCCGCCAAGGTCGTCCGCAAGGGCCGCCTCCAGCCCGGCAAGATGTTCCTCGTCGACACCGTCGAGCACCGCATCATCGAGGACGACGAGATCAAGGCCGGCCTCGCCGCCGAGAAGCCCTACGCCGAGTGGCTGGAAGCCGGCGAGATCGAGCTCTCCGACCTCCCCGAGCGCGAGCACATCGTGCACACCCACGCCTCGGTCACCCGCCGCCAGCAGACCTTCGGCTACACCGAGGAAGAGCTGCGGATCATCCTCGCGCCGATGGCCAACACCGCCGGTGAGCCGCTCGGCTCCATGGGCACCGACTCGCCGATCGCCGCGCTCTCGCAGCGCCCGCGTCTGCTCTTCGACTACTTCACCCAGCTGTTCGCCCAGGTCACCAACCCGCCGCTGGACGCGATCCGCGAAGAGCTGGTCACCTCCCTGCGCTCCTCCCTCGGCCCGGCGAGCAACCTGCTGGAGCCGACGGCCGCCTCCTGTCGCAGCGTCACCCTGCCCTTCCCGGTGATCGACAACGATGAGCTCGCCAAGCTCATCCACATCAACGCCGACGGCGACATGCCCGGCATGAAGGCCGCCACGCTCTCCGGCCTGTACCGCGTCTCCGGCGGCGGCGACTCCCTCGCCGCCCGCATCGAGGAGATCTACGCCGAGGCCGACGCCGCCATCGAGAACGGCGCCCGGCTGATCGTCCTGTCGGACCGCCACTCCGACGCCGAGCACGCGCCGATCCCCTCGCTGCTGCTCACCGCGGCCGTCCACCACCACCTCATCCGCACCAAGCAGCGCACCCAGGTGGGCCTGCTGGTCGAGGCCGGCGACGTCCGCGAGGTCCACCACGTCGCCCTGCTCATCGGCTTCGGCGCCGCGGCCGTCAACCCGTACCTCGCCATGGAGTCCGTCGAGGACCTGGTCCGCGCCGACACCTTCCTCCAGGGCATCGAGGCCGAGCAGGCCATCCGCAACCTGATCTACGCGCTCGGCAAGGGCGTCCTGAAGGTCATGTCCAAGATGGGCATCTCGACCGTCGCCTCCTACCGCGGCGCCCAGGTCTTCGAGGCCGTCGGCCTGGAGAAGGCCTTCGTCGAGAAGTACTTCAACGGCACGGCCACCAAGATCGGCGGCGCCGGCCTCGACGTCATCGCCAAGGAGGTCGCCGCCCGGCACGCCAAGGCCTACCCGGCCTCCGGCATCGCGCCCGCGCACCGCGCCCTGGACATAGGGGGCGAGTACCAGTGGCGCCGCGAGGGCGAGCCGCACCTGTTCGACCCGGAGACGGTCTTCCGCCTCCAGCACTCGACGCGCTCCGGCAGCTACGAGATCTTCAAGAAGTACACCGGCCGCGTGAACGAGCAGTCCGAGCGCCTGATGACGCTGCGCGGCCTGTTCGGCTTCACCTCGGACCGCACCCCGATCTCCCTCGACGAGGTCGAGCCCGTCTCCGAGATCGTCAAGCGCTTCTCCACCGGCGCCATGTCGTACGGCTCCATCTCCAAGGAGGCGCACGAAACCCTCGCCATCGCCATGAACCAGCTGGGCGGCAAGTCCAACACCGGTGAGGGCGGCGAGGACGCGGACCGGCTCTACGACCCGGCGCGCCGCTCCAGCATCAAGCAGGTCGCCTCCGGCCGCTTCGGTGTCACGAGCGAGTACCTGGTCAACGCCGACGACATCCAGATCAAGATGGCCCAGGGCGCCAAGCCCGGCGAGGGCGGCCAGCTGCCCGGCCACAAGGTCTACCCGTGGGTGGCCAAGACCCGTCACTCCACCCCGGGCGTCGGCCTGATCTCCCCGCCGCCGCACCACGACATCTACTCCATCGAGGACCTGGCTCAGCTGATCCACGACCTCAAGAACGCCAACCCGCAGGCCCGCATCCACGTGAAGCTGGTCTCCGAGGTCGGCGTCGGCACGGTCGCCGCGGGTGTCTCCAAGGCCCACGCGGACGTCGTCCTGATCTCCGGCCACGACGGCGGAACGGGCGCCTCCCCGCTGACCTCCCTCAAGCACGCGGGCGGCCCCTGGGAGCTCGGCCTCGCCGAGACCCAGCAGACCCTGCTGCTCAACGGCCTGCGCGACCGCATCGTCGTGCAGACCGACGGCCAGCTCAAGACCGGCCGCGACGTCGTCATCGCCGCGCTGCTCGGCGCCGAGGAGTTCGGTTTCGCGACCGCGCCGCTCGTCGTCTCCGGCTGCGTCATGATGCGCGTCTGCCACCTGGACACCTGCCCGGTCGGCATCGCCACCCAGAACCCGGTGCTGCGCGAGCGGTTCGCCGGCAAGGCCGAGTACATCGTCAACTTCTTCAAGTTCATCGCCGAAGAGGTCCGCGAGATCCTCGCCGAGCTCGGCTTCCGCAGCATCGAGGAGGCCGTCGGCCACGCCGAGAACCTCGACGTGGAGCGCGCCGTCACCCACTGGAAGGCGCAGGGCCTGGACCTGACCCCGCTCTTCTACGTGCCCGAACTGCCCGAGGGTGCGGCGCTGCACCAGGTCATCGAGCAGGACCACGGCCTGGAGAAGGCGCTCGACAACGAGCTCATCAAGCTCGCCGCCGACGCGCTGGCCGCGGACTCCGCGACCGACGCCCAGCCGGTCCGCGCCCAGGTCGCGATCCGCAACATCAACCGGACGGTCGGCACCATGCTCGGCCACGAGGTGACGAAGAAGTTCGGCGGCGCGGGCCTGCCCGACGACACCATCGACATCACCTTCACCGGCTCGGCGGGCCAGTCCTTCGGCGCCTTCCTCCCGCGCGGCGTCACGCTGCGCCTGGAGGGCGACGCCAACGACTACGTCGGCAAGGGCCTCTCCGGCGGCCGTGTCGTCGTCCGCCCCGACCGGGGCGCCGACCACCTCGCCGAGTACTCGACGATCGCGGGCAACACCATCGCCTACGGCGCGACCGGCGGCGAGCTGTTCCTGCGCGGCCGCACCGGCGAGCGCTTCTGCGTCCGCAACTCCGGCGCGCTGGTGGTCTCCGAGGGCGTCGGCGACCACGGCTGCGAGTACATGACCGGCGGTCACGCGGTCGTCCTCGGCGAGACGGGCCGCAACTTCGCGGCCGGCATGTCCGGCGGGGTCGCCTACGTGATCGACCTTGACCGCGACAACGTGAACGTCGCCAGCGTGAACGCCGTCGAGGAGCTCGACGACACCGACAGGCAGTGGCTGCACGACGTCGTGCGCCGGCACGCGGAGGAGACCGCCTCGACGGTCGCCGAGAAACTGCTCGCCGAGTGGCCCGCCGCCGTGGAGCGCTTCAGCAAGATCATCCCCAGCACCTACAAGGCAGTGCTCGCCGCCAAGGACGCCGCCGAGCGAGCCGGACTCGACGAGTCCGAGATCACCGAGAAGATGATGGAGGCGGCGACCAATGGCTGATCCCAAGGGCTTTTTGAACCACGGCCGTGAGGTCGCCAGGTCCCGCCCGGTCCAGGAGCGCCTCAAGGACTGGAACGAGGTCTACGTTCCGGGCTCGCTGCTCCCGATCATCTCCAAGCAGGCCTCGCGCTGCATGGACTGCGGCATCCCGTTCTGCCACAACGGCTGTCCGCTGGGCAACCTGATCCCCGAGTGGAACGACTACGCGTACCGCGAGGACTGGCAGGCCGCCTCCGAGCGCCTGCACGCCACGAACAACTTCCCGGAGTTCACGGGCCGGCTGTGCCCCGCGCCGTGCGAGTCCGCGTGTGTGCTGGGCATCAACCAGCCCGCCGTGACCATCAAGAACGTCGAGGTCTCGATCATCGACAAGGCGTGGGACACGGGCGACGTCGCCCCGCAGATCCCCGAGCGCCTGTCGGGCAAGACGGTCGCGGTCATCGGTTCGGGCCCCGCCGGTCTCGCCGCGGCGCAGCAGCTCACGCGGGCCGGTCACACGGTCGCCGTGTACGAGCGTGCCGACCGCGTCGGCGGTCTGCTCCGCTACGGCATCCCCGAGTTCAAGATGGAGAAGCGGCACATCAACCGCCGCATCGAGCAGATGCGCGCGGAGGGCACCCGCTTCCGCACGGGCATCGAGATCGGCCGCGACCTCAAGGCGACGGACCTGCGCAAGCGGTACGACGCCGTGGTCATCGCGGCCGGCGCGACGACCGCCCGCGACCTGCCCGTCCCCGGGCGGGAGCTGAGCGGCATCCACCAGGCCATGGAGTACCTGCCGCTGGCCAACAAGGTGCAGGAGGGCGACTTCGTGGCGCCCCCGATCACCGCCGAGGGCAAGCACGTCGTGGTCATCGGCGGCGGCGACACGGGCGCGGACTGTGTGGGCACCGCCCACCGCCAGGGCGCGGCCTCGGTCACGCAGCTGGAGATCATGCCGCGGCCGGGCGAGGAGCGGAACCCGGGCCAGCCCTGGCCGACCTTCCCGATGCTCTACAAGGTCACCTCCGCGCACGAGGAGGGTGGCGAGCGCGTCTACGCGGTCTCCACCACCCACTTCGAGGGCGACGAGGACGGCAACGTCCAGTGGCTGCACCTGGTCGAGGTAGAGTTCACCGGCGGCAAGCTGAACCAGAAGCCGGGCACGGAGCGCAAGATCCCCGCCCAGCTGGTGACGCTGGCGATGGGGTTCACCGGCACGGACGTCGAGAACGGCGTGGTCTCCCAGTTCGGCCTGGAGCTCGACGAGCGCGGCAACATCGCCCGCGACGCCGACTTCGCGACCAACGTTCCCGGTGTGTTCGTCGCCGGTGACGCGGGCCGCGGCCAGTCCCTCATCGTCTGGGCCATCGCGGAGGGCCGCTCGGCCGCCCGCGGTGTCGACCGCTTCCTCACCGGAGCGAGCGACCTGCCGGCCCCGATCCGCCCGACGGACCGTTCGCTGACGGTCTGACCCATGGATGCGTGACCTGACACGGTCACTCGAGAACGTCCCGCACAAAGGCGTGCGGAACACGAGACGGCGCCTGCCCCACTGTCCCCGACCGGACGACTGGGCAGGCGCCGCCGCATGTCCGCACCCGCCCGGCGCCTACGGCACGCGGTAGGTCTCGCCGTACACCTTCCACTCCAGCGGGGTGCGCAGGCCGAGGTTCCCCTCGTCGAGGAACCGGCGCTGGGCCGTGTCGACGCGGGTGGTGTCGCGGCCGGGGTTCTCGGACTTCATGGCCGCGCGGCGGATGTCCAGGAAGGTGCCGAGGTACGTCTTCTCGTCGCCGCCCCCGGACGGCGGGTCCGCCTCGCGCAGGGTGCGCTCGCGCAGCCCGTGGAAGCTGTGGACGCCGGTGCCCGGACCGTGCATCACCATGGCGTCGTAGTAGAGGAACTGGCCGAGCGTGCCGAGACCGTCGAGCTTGGCGAGCCGGACGGCGGGGCCGAAGTAGACCCGGTCGCGCTCGGAGTCCTGGGCCCTGCGGAACGCGGCGAGGGTGGCCTCGTGGCGCCAGGCCGCGGTGAAGCCCGGGTCCAGGCCCTCGTGGGAGTCCGTGCCGTCGACCTCGCGCAGGGCCGGGAGATAGCGGGCGAGCCCGTTGTCCGGGTGCGCCCGGGTGTAGCGCTCGACGAGGGTGAGCAGGTCGTGGGTGCCGGTGCAGAAGCCGACGACGCCCGCCGTGTAGCCCTGGCCGTCACCGATGTCCTCGATGTAGCCGTACGCCTCGTGCCAGTTCAGCGTGGAGTTCTCGGCACTCGCCACGATCTGCTGGGCGAGCTCCTTCTTGGCCGGAGCGGCGAGGCCCGCCGGCATGCCGGCGACACGCTCGTCGTCGGCCGTCCGCTCCGCCCTGTCCTTCGCACGGGACCGCGACGCGGCCGAGGGGCCGCCCCTGGCGTCGGCCGTGGCGTGCCCGGGCGTGGTGAGGTGGACCGCCGCCGTGATCAGCAGGAGGGCGAGGGTGATGAACAGATAACCCGCGCGTTTCATGCCGCACACGGTACGCAGGGCCGACGGGACCGGCGGGAAGGCCGGGGGGCCGCACGGGTGATGTACAGATGTGCCCCCGGGACCCGGCACGCGCGCCGGTTTCGGTCACGTCACCGGTCCGGCCACCGGAGCGTTCGGGCCAGGCGTTCCGGGCGGGGCACGCGTCGCGTCGGCGGTGCCCGACCCGCGTGCGGTCGGCGGCCGTTGACCCACCCCGGGCACCACGGCGGGGATCCGTGCCGGGCACCACGGCGGGGATCCGTGCCGGGCGCGGGCTCCCGCCGTTCGCTCCCGTGCTACACCGCGCCCGTCCGCAGCGCCGACACCTTCAGCACCGTGAGGACCACCAGCAGGGCGAGAAGGCCCACGCAGACGGACGCCTGGATCAGGGTCCGGCGGCGGTCGCGGGGGGCGTACGCGTAGGCGGCGGTCACGAGCCCGCCCGCCAGCAGCCCGCCCAGGTGCCCCTGCCAGGACGTGAGCCCCGCCGAGATCAGGAGCCAGATCAGCAGGCCCGCCATGAACCGGTTGATGTTCCCCCTGTCCGCGCCCAGGCGGCGGCCCATCACGTAGTACGCGGCGCTGATGCCGAAGATCGCGCCGGACGCGCCGATCGTCTGCTGGTCCGGGGCGATCAGCAGCACGAGGACCGAGCCGCCGAGCGCCGACAGCAGATACAGCGCGAGGTAGCGGACCCGGCCGAGCTGGGACTCGACGATCCGGCCGACGTTCCACAGCGCGAACATGTTCATCGCGATGTGGGCGATCCCGAACGTGCCCTCCGTGGGCGGCAGATGCAGGAACGCGCCGGTCAGCAGCCGGTACCACTCCCCGTCGACGAGGCCCTCCGCGTGATAGGACGCGGGGTACGCGGCGTCCCAGAGGTAGTGGAGCCCGTCCGAGTCCACCAGACCCGCGCCGAGCATCGAGAACCGGTCCACGACCGAGGCGCGCAGCAGTTCGGCCAGATAGGCCAGCACGTTCAGGCCGATGAGGACGTACGTCACCGCCGGCACCGTCGATATCCGGCCGCCGAAGGCCGTGCGGGCCTGCCGGACGGACCTCGCGCCCTCCTTCACGCACTCCACGCACTGATGGCCGACGGCCGCCTCGCGCATACAGCTCGGACATATGTAGCGGTCGCATTGGGTGCAGCGCACATGCGACTCGACCTTGGGGTGGCGGTAGCAGGTGGTGACGGCGGACTCGGACTCCACGGCCGGCTCCTAGGAACGCACGGGTACAGGGGAAAGTGAGCCGGTGGGGACGGCGATGATCAAAATATCCAACGTGACGGACGGCGGGTAACGGCAGGGCCACGATTCGCGGCCGCCGCCGGGGAACGCCGGTGCCCGCGCCGGGGATCGACCGGCGCCGTCACGTCGAACCCTGCCGGCTTCGTGGCCAACACCGCACCCGTGACGCCCCGTTGGCTTCGACCGCCCGGCGTGCCACCCTGGTGGGCCGAGGGGAGCGGCGAATGGGCGCACGAGAGATCGACTCCGGCCGGACCGCGGGGACTTCGGCGGACAGGGCACCCGGGGGCGGGACCGCGCAGGCCTCGGGCGGTACGGGGACCGTACGGGCCCGGCGCGCGCCGGAGACCGGCAAAGGGGAGAGGCTCGCCGACTGGGCCGACGGACGGCTGGGCGTCTACTCACTGGCCAAGGCCAACATGCGCAAGGTCTTCCCGGACCACTGGTCGTTCATGCTGGGCGAGGTCTGCCTCTACAGCTTCCTCGTCCTGATCCTCACCGGCATCTACCTCACCCTGTTCTTCGAGCCGAGCGGCGTCGAGGTCGTCTACCACGGCTCCTACGGGCCGCTGAACGGCATCGTCATGACGCGGGCCTACGAGTCCACGCTCGACATCAGCTTCGACGTGCGCGGCGGACTGCTGATCCGGCAGATCCACCACTGGGCGGCGCTCGTCTTCCTCGCCGGGATGCTCGTGCACATGATGCGGGTGTTCTTCACCGGCGCGTTCCGCAAGCCGCGCGAGGTCAACTGGCTCTTCGGCTGGACGCTGCTGATGCTCGGCCTCATCACCGGGCTGACCGGCTACTCGCTCCCCGACGACCTGCTCTCCGGCACCGGCGTCCGCTTCGCGCAGGGCGCGATCCTGTCCATCCCGGTCGTCGGGACGTACATCTCCTTCTTCCTGTTCGGCGGGGAGTTCCCGGGGCACGACATCATCCCGCGGTTCTTCCCCATCCACGTCCTGCTGCTGCCGGGCATCATGCTGGGACTGGTCGTCGCCCATCTGATCCTGGTCTTCTACCACAAGCACACGCAGTATCCGGGGCCCGGACGGGACCAGAAGTCGGTCGTCGGCATGCCGTTCATGCCGGTCTACATGGCGAAGGCAGGCGGCTTCTTCTTCCTGGTCTTCGGCGTCCTGTCGGTCATGGGCGCGATCGCCACCATCAACCCCGTGTGGGCGTTCGGGCCCTACCGCCCCGACCTGGTGACGACCGGCGCACAGCCCGACTGGTACCTCGGCTTCTCCGAAGGACTCATCCGCGTGATGCCGGGATGGGAGATCAACGCCTTCGGCCACACCCTCCAGCTGGGCGTCTTCATCCCCTTCTCGCTCTTCCCGCTCATCATGGCCGCCATCGCCGTCTACCCCTTCATCGAGGCCTGGGTCACCGGCGACAAGCGCGAGCACCACCTCCTGGACCGGCCGCGCAACGTCCCCACCCGCACCGCTCTCGGCGTCGCCTGGCTGACGCTGTACGCCGTCCTGCTGGTCGGCGGCGGCAACGACCTGTGGGCCACCCACTTCCACCTGTCGATCAACGCGATCACCTGGTTCGTCCGCGTCGCCGTCTTCGCCGGACCCGCCCTCGCCTACATCCTCACGAAACGGATCTGCCTGGGGCTGCAACGCGCCGACCGCGACAAGGTGCTGCACGGACGCGAGACCGGCACCGTCAAGCGCCTTCCGCACGGCGAGTACGTGGAGGTCCACGAACCCCTCACCCAGGCCCGGCGGTTCACCCTCACCCAGCACGAACAGCCGCCGCCCTACGAGGTGGGTCCGCTCGTCGACGCGAACGGCGTGGTCCGCCGGGTCGGCCCGGCCCGGAGGCTGCGCGCCCGGCTGGCGCGCGCCCTGTACGGTCCCGGCACCAGGATCCCGAAGCCCACGTCGGAGGAGTACCGGGCGCTCACGAACGGGGACGACCAGCACCACTGAGACCGGCCAGCGCCTCGGCCCTGCACTCCGCCGGGGTGCCCCAGGCCGAACGCAGGGCGCGGGCCTTGGTGAACCAGAGGGACAGGTCGTACTCGGCCGTGTAACCGATCGCGCCGTGCAGCTGCAACGCGGCCCGCGCCGTGGCGTACGCGGCCTCGCACGCCGTGACCTTCGCGGCGGCGACCTCCGCCGGCGCCATCGACAGCGCGGCCCCGAACAGCAGCGGGCGCGCGAACTCCAGGGCGATCATCGCGTCCGCGAGCCGGTGCTTGACCGCCTGGAACGAGGCGACGGGAACACCGAACTGGGTCCGCCGCCCGACGTACGCGACGGTCCGGCCGAGGAGCGCGAGGCCCACCCCGAGGGCCTGGGCCGCTGTGGCGAGCCGGGCCCAGGCCAGCGCCCGGAGCGCGGCGCGCGCGACCCGAGGTCCCGTGGCCAGGAGTTCGCCGCCGCCCTGCGCACGCGCGAGCCTGCGGGCCCGGTCCACGGACATCCGCACCGGGCCGGGACCGGGCGCGAGCCACAGACCCCGGCCGTCCACCGCGAGCAGCACCGTCGCCGCGTCCGCGTCGAGCGCCGGAGCACCGTCCGGGGCGAACGTGGCCACGCTCTTGCCCGAGGCGAGCCCCGGCAGCAGCCGTTCGGCCGGACCCGGCTCGCCCAGCGCGCTCAGCTCACCCAGCAGTACGGCGGCGGCCACCGTCTCCACCACCGGACCCGGAACCGCGTGCCGGCCCAACTCCACAAAAGCGACCGCCAGTTCCACCGGAAGCAGGCCCGCCCCCTCGTACGCCTCCGGGACCGCCAGAGCGAACACGCCCGCCTCGGCCAGCCGCGACCACAGGACCCGCCCCGGCGCGTGGTCGCCGTCCGCCCACGCCCGCACCGCCGACGGCGTGTCCGCGGACGCCAGCATCGCGTCCAGGGACGAGGCGAAGGCCCGCTGTTCGGTGTCGAGCAGGAAGCGCATCAGCGGCGGCCCTTCGGAAGGCCGAGCAGCCGCTCGGCGACGATGTCGCGCTGGATCTCGTTCGTGCCCGCGTAGATCGGGCCCGCGAGCGCGAAGACGTACCCCTCGCACCACCCGCTGTCCGCGAACTCGCCCTCGGCGCCCAGCAGATCGAGCGCCGTCTCGTGCAGCGCGATGTCCAGCTCCGACCAGAACACCTTGTTCAGGCTGGACTCCGGCCCGATGCCCTCCCCTTCGAGCAACCGGGAGGCATGGGCGTACGCGAAGAGCTGGTAGGCGCGCGCGCCGATCACCGCGTCGGCCACCCGGTCGCGCAGGGCCGAGTCGGACGGGTCGCCGTGGGCGTGCCACAACGCGGCCAGCCGGTCCGCGGCGGCCAGGAAACGGCCCGGCGAACGCAACGTCAGACCGCGCTCGTCGCCCGCCGTCGACATCGCCACCCGCCAGCCCTGCCCCGGTTCGCCGATCACGTCCTCGTCGGGGACGAACACATCGTCCAGGAACAGCTCCGCGAAGGCCGGTCTGCCGTCCAGGCGCCCGATCGGGCGGACCGTCACACCCGGCGCGCGCAGGTCGAACATCACGTACGTCAGCCCCTGGTGGGGTTTCGCCAGGCCCGGCTCACTGCGGAACAGGCCGAAGGCGCGATCGGCGAACGCGGCCCGCGACGACCACGTCTTCAGCCCCCGCAGCAGCCAGCCGCCGTCCACCCGCACCGCGCGCGATCTCAGCGAGGCCAGGTCCGAACCCGCCTCGGGCTCGGACCAGGCCTGCGCCCAGACCACCTCGCCCGTGGCCATCGAAGGCAGCACCCGCGCGCGCTGCTCCGCGGTGCCGTGGCCGAAGAGGGTCGGCGCGAGCAGGCTGATGCCGTTCTGCCCGACCCGGCCCGGAGCGCCCGCCGCGTGGTACTCCTCCTCGAACGCCAGCCAGCGCACGAGGTTCGCGTCCCGGCCGCCGTACTCGGCCGGCCACGACACCACCGACCAGCGGTCCGCGGCCAGTTCGGCCTCCCACGCACGATGCGCGGCGAAGCCCTCCGCGGTCTCCAGGGAGGGCAGCGCGGCCGCCGGGACGTGGGCGTCCAGCCAGGTACGGGCCTCGGCGCGGAACGCCTCGTCCGCGGGGGAGCGGGTGAGATCCATCGGCGGCACCTTCCGGCGGAGCTTCCCTAACAAGTGTTTGGTAGGTTAGCTTGGAGTCATGAGCGACGTCGAGAGCCCGGCGTACGTACCCGGCCACGGACTGCTGAAGGGCCGCAGCGCCGTCATCACCGCCGCCGCGGGCGCCGGCATCGGCGGAGCCACGGCACGCCGGTTCCTGGAGGAGGGCGCCCGCGTCCTGATCAGCGACGCGCACACCCGCCGGCTCAAGGAGACCGCCGAGACCCTGGCCGCGGAGTTCGGCCCCGGCCAGGTGACCGCACTGCCCTGCGACGTCACCGCCGAGGACCAGGTCCAGGCCCTCTTCGACACCGCCGAGCACCTCCACGGCCGACTGGACATCGTCGTCAACAACGCTGGCCTCGGCGGCACCGCGTCCCTCGTCGACATGACCGACGACCAGTGGTCCAAGGTCCTCGACGTGACCCTGAACGGCACCTTCCGCTGCACCCGGGCCGCCCTGCGGCGGCTCAGGGAACACGGCGACGGAGGAGTCGTCGTCAACAACGCCTCCGTCGTCGGCTGGCGCGCCCAGTCCGGACAGGCCCACTACGCCGCGGCGAAAGCCGGCGTCATGGCCCTCACCCGCTGCGCCGCGATCGAGGCCGCCGCCTACGGCGTCCGCGTCAACGCCGTCTCGCCCAGCCTCGCCCTGCACCCCCACCTGGTGAAGGTCACCACCCCCGAACTGCTGGAAGAACTCACCGCCCGCGAGGCCTTCGGCCGCCACGCCGAACCCTGGGAGGTGGCCAACGTGATCGTGTTCCTCGCCTCCGGCTACTCCTCGTACCTCACCGGCGAGGTCGTGTCCGTGAGCAGCCAGCGCGCATAGGACGACATTGACTTCCTCCCCCGTCTAAAGGCGGGGGGTTCCAGCGGTCGCCCGCTGGGGTTCCTGCTTCATCGACGACTGCCCCGTCCGGGAGGGCTCCCGTTGAGGTCTTACACCGTCTCCACAGGCAGACACGGCCAGCCCGGCCGCGAGAATGTTCTGCGCCGCGTTCGCGTCGCGGTCGTGCACCGTGCCGCACTCGCACGTCCATGTACGGACGTGCAGCGGCAGTTTCGCCCGGATCGTGCCGCAGTTCCCGCACAGTTTGCTGGAGGGGAACCAGCGGTCGACCGTAACGAGTTCGCGTCCGTACCAGGCGCACTTGTACTCGAGCATCGTCCTCAGCTCACGCCAGGCCGCATCCGAAATGGCCCGGGCGAGCCCGTGGTTCTTGACCATGTTGCGGACGCTCAGGTCCTCGATCACGACCGTTTGGTTCTCACGGACGAGACGAGTGGTCAGCTTGTGCAGGTGGTCGCGGCGCCGGTCGGCGATCCGGGCGTGGACCTTGGCGACCTTGCGGCGCGCCTTCTCCCGGTTGGCGGAGTCCTTCGTCTTGCGGGACAGTTCCCGCTGGGCCCTGGCGAGGCGGGCGCGGTCACGGCGTTCGTGCCGGGGGTTGGTGATCTTCTCCCCGGTGGACAGGGTCACCAGGGAGGTGATCCCCGCATCGATTCCGACCGCCCTGGTGGTGGCCGGTGCCGGGGGGATCGTGTCGTCGCAGAGCAGCGACACGAACCAGCGTCCGGCCGCGTCCTGGGACACGGTCACCGTGGACGGCGTCGCGTCGTCGGGGAGCGGCCTCGACCACACGATGTCCAGGGGCTCGCTCATCTTGGCGAGCGTGAGCCGGCCGTCGCGGTAGCGGAACGCCGAGCTGGTGTACTCCGCGGAGCGGCGGGACTTCTTGTGCGACTTGAACCGGGGGTACTTCGACCGTCCCTCGAAGAAGCTCGTGAACGCCGCTTGAAGGTGCCGCAGGCACTGCTGCAGGGGCACCGAGGACACCTCGGACAGGTAGGTGAGTTCCTCGGTCTTCTTCCACGCGGTGAGCATCGCCGAGGTCGCGTTGTAGTTGACCCTCTCCCGTCGCTGGTACCACGCGGCGGTACGTGCTTCGAGTGCCAGGTTGTAGACCTTGCGCACACATCCGAAGGTGCGCGACAGCTCCGCCGCCTGCGCATCCGTCGGATAGAAGCGGAACTTGAACGCCCGCTTCACGTGAGAGGTCATGGCTCACAAAGTAGCACGACAGGTTGTGACTGTATGCTGACTGCGGGTGGTGAGCGGCGATCCGTCCTGGCGGCAAGCCGTCTTCCCTGCCCTGCTCCGCGGGAGCCCGGTTCTCCCGTTGGCTGCGCCAGGGGCAATCCCATCCGGCCCGGAGGCCGGGGTACCCACCGAGGAAGCCCGATGACCGCGTGCCTACCAAGAAGAAGCCCCAGGTGACCGCCACCCCCGAGCGCCGCCGCGAACTCCTCGGCACCGCCGCCGAGGTGTTCGCCGAACAGGGCTACAACGCCACGACCGTCCGCAAGATCGCGGACGAGGCCGGGATGCTCGCGGGCAGCCTCTACTACCACTTCGACTCCAAGGAATCGATGCTGGAGGAGATCCTGCGGACCTTCCTCGACGAGCTCTGGGACGGCTACGACACCGTCCTCGACGCCGGACTCGGACCCCGGGAAACCTTGGAAGCCCTGGTCACCGAGTCCTTCCGGGAGATCGACCGGCACCGCGACGCCGTCGCGATCTACCAGAAGGAGTCCCGCCACCTCGTGGCACAGCAGCGCTTCGCCTTCCTCGCCGAGTCCCAGCGCAACTTCGAGAAGGCCTGGCTGAGCACCCTGGAACGCGGAGTCGACGCCGGGATCTTCCGCGCCGACCTCGACATCCGCCTCACCTACCGCTTCGTGCGCGACACCGTGTGGGTCGCCGCCTCCTGGTACCGGCCCGGCGGTCAGCACAGCCCCGAGGAGATCGCCCGGCAGTACCTGTCGATGGTGCTCGACGGCATCTCCGTCCGCGAGGAGACGTAAGCGAACCACTCACACCCCCAAGGGAGTCGTCATGGCCGAGGCCTACATCGTCGAAGCGGTCCGTACGCCCGTCGGGCGCCGAAGGGGAGGACTCGGCGCGGTCCACCCGGCCGACCTCGGCGCGCACGTGCTCAAAGCCCTTGTCGAACGCTGCGGTGTGGACCCGGCCGCCGTCGAGGACGTCGTCCTCGGCTGCCTGGACACCGTCGGGCCGCAGGCCGGGGACATCGCCCGCACGAGCTGGCTGGCCGCCGGACTGCCCGAGGAGGTCCCCGGGGTCACCGTCGACCGGCAGTGCGGCTCCTCCCAGCAGGCCGTCCACTTCGCCGCCCAGGCCGTCCTCTCCGGCACCCAGGACCTCGTCGTCGCCGGCGGCGTACAGAACATGACCCAGATACCCATCGCCTTCGCCTCCCGCCAGGCCGCCGAACCCCTCGGCCTCACCGAAGGCCCCTTCGCGGGCAGCGAGGGCTGGCGGGCCCGCTACGGCGACCGCCCCGTCAACCAGTTCCACGGCGCCGAACTCATCGCCGCCAAATGGGGCATCAGCCGCCGCGACCAGGAGGAGTTCGCCCTCCGCTCCCACCACCGCGCGATCCGCGCCGCCGACGAGGGCCGCTTCGCCCGCGAGACCGTCCCCCTCGCCGGCGTCACCGCCGACGAGGGCCCCCGCCGCGACACCACCCTGGAGAAGATGGCGGCCCTGAAGCCGGTCGTCGAGGGCGGCACCATCACCGCCGCCTGCTCCTCCCAGGTCTCCGACGGCGCCGCCGCGATGCTGCTCGCCTCCGAACAGGCGGTCCGCGAACACGGCCTCACCCCCCGCGCCCGCGTCCACCATCTCTCCGCCCGCGGCGAGGACCCCATCCGGATGCTCTCGGCCCCCATCCCGGCCACCGCCCACGCCCTGAAGAAGACCGGCATGTCCATCGGCGACATCGACCTCGTCGAGATCAACGAGGCGTTCGCCCCGGTCGTCCTCGCCTGGCTCAAGGAGACCGGCGCGGACCCCGCGAAGGTCAACGTCAACGGCGGCGCGATCGCCCTCGGCCACCCGCTCGGCGCCACGGGCGTACGGCTGATGACCACCCTGCTGCACGAACTGGAGCGCACCGGCGGCCGGTTCGGACTCCAGACGATGTGCGAGGGCGGCGGCCAGGCGAACGTGACGATCATCGAACGGATCTGACGGCTGTCACACCTCGTCGTGTTCACCAGCGATCTGTGGAAGACCGCTGAGAGCCGCCCCCGCTTCCGCCATCACCCGCTCGACCAGTTCCGCGCAGGACGGCAGATCCTCGATCACCCCGGCGACCTGCCCCGACGCCATCACCCCCAGATCCGTCCGGCCGTCCACCATCGACGACTTCAGGAGCATCGGGGTGTTGGCGGCGAGCAGGACCTGACTCCAGGACAGGTCCCGGCCGTGCTTCATGGCGAGGCCGTCGCGGATCATGCGGGACCAGGAGAGGCCGGAGATCCGCCGGAACCCGGCCGCGTGACGCACGGCCCGGACGAACGCCCTCGTGCGGCCCGCCCTCTCCAGCGCGTCGACGAGCTCACTGCGCAGCATGCGGTGCGGCAGCCCGTCCACGGCCGTCGTCAGCGTCACGTCCTTGACCGTCGCCGCCAGGTACCGCGCCTTCACCGCGTCGGGGACGGTCGAGTCGGAGGTCAGCAGGAACCGCGTGCCCATCGCGATGCCCGCCGCCCCGTAGGCCAGCGCCGCCACCAGCCCCCGCCCGTCGTGGAAGCCGCCCGCCGCCACCACCGGGATGTCCACGGCGTCCACCACCTGGGGCAGCAGCACGCTCGTCGCCACCTCCCCGGTGTGGCCGCCGCCCTCACCGCCCTGCACGATCACCGCGTCGGCACCCCAGGCGGCCACCTTCTCGGCGTGCCGCCGCGCGCCGACGGACGGCACGACGACCACCCCCGCCTCCCTCAGTCCGACGATCAGCTCCCGGGACGGGGCGAGCGCGAACGACGCGACCCGCACGCCCTCGTCGACGATGATCCGCACCCGGTCGCCCGCGTCCCCGGCGTCGGCGCGCAGATTCACGCCGAAGGGCCGGTCCGTACGCGACTTGACCTCCCGCACGGCGTCACGGAGCTGGTCGAGCGTCATCGTCGCCGAGGCCAGGATGCCCAGCGCCCCCGCGTTCGCCGTCGCCGAGACCAGACGGGGCCCCGCCACCCAGCCCATGCCGGTCTGCACGACGGGATGCCGGACCCCGACGAGCCGGGTCAGCGCGGTCTCCATCAGCGCCCGCCCCCGCCCGGACCGCCGGTCGAGGTGCCCCGCGGATCGGGCACCTCGCGTTCACGCCGACCGGCCGGGTCGAGCACCGTGCGGATCAACTCCAGCTCCTCCGCGGTCGGTTCGCGGGTGAACGGCACTTCGTCCGGGACCGTCAGCCCGAACCCCGTCGCCTCCCCGACCTGCTCGGCACTCACGCCCGGGTGGACGGACACCAGCCGCATCGAGTGATCGGGCGTCCCGAAGTCCAGGACGGCCAGGTCGGTCACCACACGGGGAAGGCGATGGAAACGGGTGGCGCTCGGCCCCGCGGCGCCGGCCCGGTCGTATCCCACCCCGCACACCAGGTCGACCCGCTCCACGAACACCCGCTGGGAATGCCGCGGGATCCAGTAACTCGTCGGATTGTTCAGGGTGTTGACCGGCGCGCCGCGCACGCCGAGCAGCTGGCGCCGGGGCCGGGACCAGTCGCCGACGCACGCGATGTTCTGGTTGCCGAACCGGTCGATCTGGCTCGCGCCCATCATCACGTGCCTCCGTCCGCCGGTCACCGCCGTCAGATGTCTGCGGTACGGCAGCCAGCCCTCCGGGGTGCCGTCGAGCCCGACGAGCAGCGCCTCGCCGTCGGTCAGCAGCAGATCCGGCGAGAAGGTGTGCCGGGCCAGCCGGGCGCCGATGGACGGGATCAGGCCCATCGGGCTGGCGAGCACCTCGCCGTTGTCCCGCCACGCCTCGGCGCACGCGATCACGCAGTACTCCGCTCGGGTGACGCTCACCGGTCCCGCTCCTTCCCCGTTCACCGCTCCCGCTCCTTCCGCCAGGCGCGCACGGCGCTCTGATAGGCCTCCTCGCCGCCGCCGAGGAACCGCTCGGCGAACTCGGCGTACGGCGTGGTCGCGTACAGCTTCTGGAAGGCCTCGTCCCGTCCGTAGTCCGGCACGCACGAGGTGAAGTGCGCCCCGTTCGGCGCCTCCACCACTCCCGTCACGAAGGAACGCTGGAGCAGCAGGGTCTGCGGCGCCGCCTCCTTCGTCAGCTCCGCCGTGTCCACGATCCGCTCGCAGGAGACGTACGCCGCGTCCGCCGCCTCGCAGAACAGGTCGTCGAAGTACGGATCGGGTCCCAGATACTGGCCGTTGCCCGCGCGGTCCGCGCGGTTCATGTGGACCAGGGCCGCGTCCAGACGCAGCGCGGGCATCGCGAGGAGCTCCTCCCGTATCCCCGAGACCGGGTCCGGATACGGCGAAGTGACCGTCCGCAGACCTGGATCGACCCGCATCACGTCCGAGCCGAGCCCCGCGCGCACCGGGAGGAACGGCAGCCGGTTCGCCGCCGCGTGCAGCCCCCACATGAACATCGCCTCGTCCACCTCCCTCAGCTCGAACGCGCCGCGCTCGCGGGCCGCGCGGTAGTGCGGTTCGAGCGGGACGGAGTCGAGCGTCACGAACGCGGTGACCAGGGTGCGGATCCGGCCGGCGGCGGCGAGCAGCCCGACGTCCGGGCCGCCGTACGACACGAGGGTCAGATCGGTGATCTCGCTGCGGAGCAGCGCTCTCACCAGGGCCATCGGCTTGCGGCGCGAGCCCCAGCCGCCGATGCCGAGCGTCATCCCGCTCTCCAGCCGGCCGACGACGTCCTGCGCCGACATGGTCTTGTCGCTCACCGGGGAGCCTCCTTGCCGAAGGTGTCACGGACGCGGGCGGCCACACCGGCCAGAGCGGCCTCGAAGGTGAAGCCCTGTTCGAAGCGGTAGCTGCGGCGCACGTCGACGGGATCGATGCCGTTGATGGCGGCCTTGGCGAGCCGGACGAGCTGCCCGTCCTTGGCCGCGATCTCGCGCGCCAGCTCCAGCGCCGCCGCCCGCAGCTCCCCGCCCGGCACGACCCGCCACACCGAGCCGTGCGCGTGCAGCTCGGCCGCCGTCACCGTGCGCGAGGTGTAGTACAGGACCCGCATCAGATGCTGCGGGACGAGACGCGCCAGATGCGTGGCCGCCCCGAGCGCGCCGCGATCCAGCTCGGGCAGGCCGAAGACGGCGTCCTCGCCCGCCACGATCGCGTCCGCGTTCCCCACCAGCCCGATGCCGCCGCCCAGGCAGAAACCGTGCACCGCGGCCACGACGGGCACCTCGCACTCGTACACCGCGGCGAAGGCCTCGGCGCAGCCGCGGTTCGCGCCGATCAGCGCCCCCCGGCCGGTGGGGTCGCGCTGAAGCTCCTTGATGTCGACGCCCGCGTTGAACCCGCGCCCCTCCGCTCTCAGGACGACACAGCGGACCCCCGGGTCGCCGCCCGCAGCGCGCACGGCGTCGGCGAGGTCGAACCAGCCCCGCACCGGCAGCGCGTTCACCGGCGGGAAGTCGACCGTGACGACGGAAATCCCCTTTTCCGGGGACGAGGTGGAGACACCCATGGGCACATCAGCTACCTTTCCACCAAACGTTTGTTAGGTGTGATGCGAAGCTAGCAGCGATCGCGGTCGCGCGGGAGGCCCTGTGGACAACCCGGACACCATGGACCGGCCCGGATCCGCCGTGGACCTCGGCGGCCGGACCGTCGTCGTCACCGGCGGCACCCGAGGCGTCGGCGCGGGCATCACCCGCGCCTTCCAGCGAGCCGGCGCCCACGTCGTGGTCTGCGCCCGGCGGCCGCCCGAAGCCCCCCTCGGCAAGGCCGACTTCGTCCCCCTCGACCTGCGCGACCCGGCCGCGGTACAGGCCTTCTTCGACGCCCTGCCCCGGCTCGACGTCCTGGTCAACAACGCGGGCGGCGCCCCCTACCGGCCGCTGGCCGAGGCCGACGCCGAGCGGCAAGCCCGGGTGATCGAGCTCAACCTCACCGTCCCGCTCACCGCGTCGATCGCGGCCCGCGACCACCTCAGGCGGAACCGGGGCTCGATCGTGATGATCGGCAGCGTGAGCGGATCGCGCCCCTCGCCCGGCTCCGCGGCCTACGGCGCCGCCAAGGCCGGACTGGAGCACCTGGCCCGCTCGATGGCCGTCGAGTGGGCGCCGGAGATCCGGGTCAACACCCTGGTCGTCGGCATGGTCCGCACCGAACTGGCCCATCTGCACTACGGCGGCGAGGACGGCCTCGCCGCCGTCGCCCGCACCGTCCCGCTGGGCCGCCTCGCCCAGCCCTCCGACGTCGGCGACGCCGCCGTCTTCCTCGCCTCCGACGCCGCCGCCTACATCAGCGGCGCCTCCGTCCTCGTCCACGGAGGCGGGGAACGCCCCGCCTTCCTCGACGCCGCCACCGCCAACAAGGACCAGCGGGGAGAGACACGATGAGCGCACGACGGCTGTGCGAGGGGCGGGTCGTGATCGTCACGGGCGCGGGCCGCGGGCTCGGCAGGGCACACGCCCTGGCGTACGCCGCGGAGGGCGCCCGGCTCGTCGTCAACGACCTCGGCGTCGGCCTCGACGGCACCCCCGCGGCGGACAGCCCGGCCCGGCAGGTGGCCGACGAGATCCGCGCGGCGGGCGGCGAGGCGGTCGCCCACGGCGGCGACATCGCGACGGCCGAGGGCACCGCGTCCCTCGTCCGCACCGCCCTGGAGACGTACGGGAGGCTCGACACCCTCGTCAACAACGCCGGATTCCTGCGCGACCGCATGCTGGTCAACCTCGACGAGGACGACTGGGACGCCGTCATGCGGGTCCACCTGAAGGGCCACTTCCTGCCGCTCAGGCAGGCGGCGGCACACTGGCGCGCGGAGGCGAGGGCGGGTCGCGCGCCCGACGCCAGGGTCGTCAACACCAGCAGCGGCGCGGGCCTGCTCGGGTCGGTCGGGCAGGGCAACTACAGCGCCGCCAAGGCCGGCATCGTCGCCCTGACACTGGTCGCGGCGGCCGAGATGGAACGCCACGGCGTCCAGGTCAACGCCATCGCCCCGGCCGCCCGCACGCGGATGACCGAGCGCGCCTTCGCCGACACCATGGCGGTCCCCGGCAGCGGATTCGACGCGATGGACCCCGGCAACGTCTCCCCGCTGGTCGTCTGGCTCGGATCGGCCGCCAGCGCCGGGGTCACCGGCCGCGTCTTCGAGACCGAGGGCGGCAGGATCACGGTGATGGAGGGCTGGCGGCCGGGCCCCAGCGCCGACAAGGGCGCCCGGTGGACCCCGGCGGAGGCCGGCGAGACGGCCCGCGAACTCCTGACGCGGACCGCGACTCCGGGAGCGGTGTACGGGGCGCGGTGAGCCTCAGCGCCCGGAGCGGGTCGTGCTCGCCTTCAGCAGGGCGACGATCTCCGCGTGACCGGTCTGGAGGTCGTCGCCCGCGAACGGCCGGCCCCGGGCGTCCAGGAGCTCGACCTCGACGGTGACGCCCTCGGGCGAAGGACGCCGGCGGGTGACGAAAGCGTGGCCGGAGCCGTGCGCGCGGGCCAGCCCCTCCCGCAGCTCCGCCTCGACGCCGACGCCGAGCAGCCGGCGGGCCTCCGCCAGCGCCTCGCCCCGCGCGCCCGCCCCGTGCGCGAGCAGCGCCCGCACACAGCCGGCCGAACCCCGGTGCGCCGCCGTCACCAGCGGGGGCTCGCCCGCCGGTCCGGGCCGGCCCGGGTCCGCGCCCGCCCCCAGGAGCGCCTCCGCGACGGCGGTGTGACCCCGCCGCAGGGCCCAGGTCAGCGCGGTGAAACCGAACGCCTCCACGGTGTCCGGGTACGCTCCCGCCGACAACAGGGCGCGCACCACCTCCGTATGACCGCCGCAGGCCGCCCCGCACAGCGGAGCGTCCGTGCCCAGACTCAGCCGGTCGGGCTCGGCGCCGGCGGCCAGCAGCAGCCGCACGACGCCGGGCCGGTCGCTCACCGCCGCCAGATACAGGGCGCTCTGGCCGTCCTCGTCGACCGCCTCCGGGCTCACCCCGGCACGCAGCAGCCGTACGACCGCGTCCTCGTCCCCCTCGTACAGAGCGGGGAAGAGGAGTGCGGTGGGGTCGTTCGTGCTCATCCTTCGACCCTCGCTCGCCACGGACACGCGAGGCAAAGGCTTTCGGGGTGTTCTGCCTCACCCGGCCCGCCCCCCGGCGCCACGAACGGCGCACTCGCGGGGCGGCGCACGGGGCCGGCCCTCAGGTGTCGCACTCCAGCACCGTCCGGCACAGCGCGCACCGCGCCCGTACCCGGCCCCGGACCGGCACCCTGATGCGCTGGTGGCAGGTGGGGCACGGGAAGGAGACACGCAGCGGTCCGCGGTCGTCGGGCGCGAAGGTGTAGGGCACGCCGGAGTGCTCGGGGGTGTGGTGCTCCTGGGCGTGGCGCCGGTCCCTGGCGTAACGCCGTCGCCCCGCCCAGCCGGCCGCGGTCAGCGGGGGCTGCCGCCCGTCACGCAGGGCCAGCTCCATGCCCTTGGTGTACGCGGTGTACGCCTGCGGGCTGGTGAACCACACCGAGGGGTCCTCGCCGAAGACCAGAGCGCGCTTGGCGAGGACGTAACCGAACTCCTCGGGCGTCAGATAGCCGAGTTTCTGCGAGGACGCGGCGTCCTCGCGGTAGGCGTCGAGAAGGAGCCAGCCCGCGCCGAGGTAGGCCGCGGCCGTGTCGGTGAGGATCTCGGTGTCGCGGGTGCCGGGGAACGAGAGGTCCAGGCGGTGCAGATAGACGTGCATCACCTCGTGGGCGAGGGCGGCGCCGATGTCCCTGCGGTGGGTGCGGAAGCGGTCGTTGAGCTCGATGAAGTACTCGGGCCCCGCGGCGAGTTCGACATGCGCCGCGTGGGTCATCTCGCGGAAGCCGATGATCATCCGGGCGTCCGGCAGCCGGTAGTGCCGCACCATCTCACGGGCGACGCGCTGCGCGCCCAGATGCAGGTCGTCGACGTCCGCGAAGGCCACGTCGGCGGGCGCCACGCTGGTCGCGAAGGTGTGGACGGTGTCGTACGAGAGCCGCTTGTAGAGCGCGGTGACCGATGCCCGCACCGTGTCCAGATGCGGGTAGCCGTGCTCCACGGGTCCGCCGTTCGCCACGCCCGCACCCCCAGAAGACGCCGGAACTCCTCTCCACTGTAAGCGGGGTTCCGCCCGGTGGCGGGGGAGCGGAGCGAGCGGGGGTGCCGCCCGGAGACGGGGGAGCGGGGTGAGTGGCGTTCCGCCCGGAGAAGGGGGCGCGGGGCACGTGGGGTTCCGCCCGGAGGCGGGGCGCCGCACGGGCCGGACGACGGCTGGCCGGAATGAGGCTCTTGCCCGCCGCGGCGGACGGTCCTCATAATCCCCACCAACTTGGCAGGTGCATGCCATTCGACATTTCCCGTGCACCCGCCCTGCCGACAACCCCCCACGAAAGGAAGCACGTTGAAGTCTCTCAGGAAGTACGGCGTCGTCAGAAGACTGCTCACCGTCGCCGCGGTAGCCCTCGCCACCGTCTCCCTCCAGCCGACGGCCGCACACGCCGCACCCGCACCCGTCGTCGGCGGCACCCGCGCCGCCCAGGGCGAATTCCCCTTCATGGTCCGCCTCTCCATGGGCTGCGGCGGCGCCCTCTACACCCAGAGCATCGTCCTGACCGCCGCGCACTGCGTGAACGGCTCCGGCACCAACACCTCCATCACCGCCACCGCCGGCGTCGTGGACCTCCAGAGCAGCAGCGCCGTCAAGGTCAAGTCCACCAAGGTGCTCCAGGCCCCCGGCTACACCGGCAAGGGCAAGGACTGGGCCCTCATCAAACTCGCCACACCCATCGCCCTGCCCACCCTGAAGATCGCCACCAGCACCGCCTACAACAACGGCAACTTCACCGTCGCCGGCTGGGGCGCCACCCGCGAAGGCGGCGCACAGCAGCGCTACCTGCTCAAGGCCACCGTCCCCTTCGTCGACGACGCCACCTGCAAGCAGGCGTACGGCAGCGACCTCGTCCCCGGCGACGAGATCTGCGCCGGATTCGTCGCCCAGGGCGGCGTCGACACCTGCCAGGGCGACTCCGGCGGACCCATGTTCCGCAAGGACGACACGGGCGCCTACATCCAGGTCGGCATCGTGAGCTGGGGCGAGGGCTGCGCCGAGCCGGGATACCCCGGCGTGTACAGCGAGGTCTCGACCTTCGCCGCCGACATAGCCAGAGCGGCCGCCGGCCTCTGACCCCGCCCGCCGTACGGCCCGCCCCACCCGCAGGACCCGAACGACCCCTGCGCGCGGCGCCCGCGACCCAGGTCGCGGGCGACCGCCGCACGGCCTCCCCTCGAGATCGAGCCCCCGCGGGCCACGTAGGGTTGGCTGTCATGACCACCAGCACGCCCCAGGAAGCCGGCCCCGACGTCAGAGCGGAGCTCGCCCGGCTGCGCGACAGCATCGACAACATCGACGCCGCCGTCGTCCACATGCTCGCCGAACGCTTCAAATGCACCCAGCAGGTCGGCCACCTCAAGGCGGCCCACCAGCTTCCGCCCGCCGACCCCTCCCGCGAGGCCCACCAGATCGCCCGGCTGCGCAGCCTGGCCGAGAACGCGAAGCTCGACCCGGCCTTCGCCGAGAAGCTGCTGAACTTCATCATCGCCGAGGTCATCCGGCACCACGAGCGCATCGCGGACGACGCGGGCGGCGGTACGGCCGGCACGGCCAGTACGACCGGTCCGACCTCCGAGACCGCCACGACCGGCGCGGCCACTACGACCGGTGCGGCCGGTACGGCCGACCCGACCGGCACGGCCGATACGCGGGAGTGACGGCGGCGGGCCGCCGCTCCGCCGCCCCGGCCGCCCCTCCCCCGACCGCAGCCCGTGACCAGGTGGCGTCAATGCGCATATACAGGACCACCCCTGTGTCCTGACCCGCGCCATCGGGCAGCATGGCCTCATGTCCGTACTGACGCGCGACGAAGCGCAGACCCGTGCCAAGCTCCTCGACGTCCACCACTACGGGATCGAACTCGACCTGACCCGAGGGGACGAGACCTTCGACTCCCTGACCGTCATCCGGTTCACCGCCCGCGCCGACGCGGACACCTTCGTCGAGATGAAGCCCGCCGAACTGCGCTCCGTCACCCTGGACGGCAGGCCCCTCGACCCCGCCACCCTCGACGAGAACCGGCTCACCCTCAAGGGACTCACCGCCGGCGAGCACGAACTGCGCGTCGACGCCTCCATGCGCTACTCCCGCACCGGGGAGGGCATGCACCGCTTCACCGACCCCACCGACGGCGAGACCTACGTCTACACCCAGCTCTTCATGGAAGACGTCCAGCGCGTCTTCGCCGCCTTCGACCAGCCCGACCTCAAGTCCGTCTTCGAGCTCTCCGTCACCGCCCCCGAAGGCTGGACCGTCCTCGCCAACGGCGTCACCGAACACCTCGGCGACGGCCGCTGGAAGGCCGCCCCCACCCCGCTGATCTCCACCTACCTCGTCGCCGTCGCCGCAGGCCCCTGGCACTCCGTCCGCACCGAACACGCCGGCCTGCCCTTCGGCCTCCACTGCCGCCGCTCCCTCGCCCCCTACCTCGACGCGGACGCCGACGAAATCCTCGACATCACCCGCGCCTGCTACGACCGCTACCACGAGAAGTTCGACGAGCCCTACCCCTTCGACTCCTACGACCAGGCGTTCGTCCCCGAGTTCAACGCCGGCGCCATGGAGAACCCCGGCCTCGTCACCTTCCGCGACGAGTTCATCTACCGCTCCGCCGTCACCGACACCGAGCGCCAGACCCGCGCCATGGTCATCGCCCACGAGATGGCCCACATGTGGTTCGGCGACCTCGTCACCCTGCGCTGGTGGGACGACATCTGGCTCAACGAGTCCTTCGCCGAGTACATGGGCTACCAGACCCTCACCGAAGCCACCCGCTTCACCGACACCTGGGTCGACTTCGGCGTCGCCCGCAAGTCCTGGGGCTACGACGCCGACCAGCGCCCCTCCACCCACCCCGTCGCCCCCGACCCGGACGCCGTCCCCGACACCGCGTCCGCCATGCTCAACTTCGACGGCATCTCCTACGCCAAGGGCGCCTCCGCACTGCGCCAACTCGTCGCCTGGCTCGGCGAGAAGGACTTCCTGGCCGGCATCAACACCCACTTCGCCCGCCACAAGTTCGCCAACGCCACCCTCGCCGACTTCATCGACAACCTCGCCTCCGCCACCGAACGCGACGTCCACGCCTGGGCCGACGCCTGGCTGCGCACCACTGGCGTCGACACCCTCACACCCGAGATCACCGAAGCCGACGGCCGGTGGCAGCTCACCGTCGCCCACCAGGGCAGCCGCCCCCACCGCATCGCCGTCGGCGCCTACGACATCGTCCCCGGCGAGGACAACCGGCTCACCCTGCGCGACCGCTTCGAACTCGACGTCCCCCAGGGCGACTCCACCGACCCCCGGCCCGGCCGCCGCCCCGACCTGCTCCTCCTCAACGACGGCGACCTCACCTACGCCAAGGTCCGCTTCGACACCAAGTCCTTCCAGACCGTACGAGCCGCCCTCGCCGGCCTCCCAGACCCCCTCACCCGGGCCGTCGTCTGGAACGCCCTGCGCGACGCCGTACGCGACGGCGAACTGCCCGCCACGGCCTACATCGAGACCGCCCGCACCCAGCTGCCGCACGAGACCGACCTCGCCGTCGTCCAGGGCGTCCTCACCTTCGCCACCGCCCACGTTGCCAACCGGTACCTGAGCCCCGAACAGCGGGCCACCGCCCTCGCCACCCTCACCGACCTGTGCCGCGACCTCATCCGCCGCACCGAGGACGGCTCCCGACCCGGACTGCGCCTGACCGCCGTACGCCACCTCATCGACGTCGCCGTCCACCCCGACACCATCAGCGCCTGGTTCTCCGAGGGCACCGTCCCCGGCGGCCCCGAACTCGACCCCGAGCTGCGCTGGCGCATCCTCGGCCGGCTCAGCGTCCTCGGCGCCGTCGACGACGCCGTGATCGAAGCCGAACTCGTCCAGGACCCCAGCGCCACCGGCCAGGAAGGCGCCGCCCGCTGCCGCGCCGCCCTGCCCGACCCCCAGGCCAAACGCACCGCCTGGGACGCGATGTTCGCCACCGACGACCTCTCCAACTACCTGTTCACCGCCACCGCCCAGGGCTTCTGGCAGCCCGAACAGGCCGGCCTCGTCCACGCCTACGTCGAGCGCTACTGGCCCGACGCCGTGGCCGTAGCCGAACGACGCGGCCCCGCCATCGCCGAAGCCGCAGGACGCTGGGCCTTCCCCGCCTGCGCCGTCACCCCCGAGACCCTCGCCCTCGGCGAGAGCTGCCTGCGCGACGCCGACCTCATCCCGGCTCTGCGCCGCAAACTCGCCGACCAACTGGACGACCTCGCACGCGCGTTGCGGGTGAGGCAGGCCTAGCCGCCAACCTGACGAAGACCGGACACCGGAGACCGGGCACAAGACCCGGCTCCGGACCCCGGAGTCCAGACACCAGACGCGAACCCGGACGCCGGACAGCTGCCCCGCAGCCGTCCGGCGTCCCGCGTGTCCGCCCCCGTCACACAAATCCTCCGTACGGCAGTACCCCCGCCGGGACCGAATCGTTGTCCTTGGCGGGCGCACCTGCCCAAAACACGCACACGCCGGGAAGGACCCCGCCGCACGTCCACCGGAGGACACCCATGAGCACGCCGCCCCTCGCCTCAGGCCCCGAAGGCCCCGACGCACTGCGGCCGTTGCTCGACACCGTCCTGCACGCACTCGCCGAAGGCACCGCCGCCCGCGGAGGCCCCCTCCCCGCCGGAGGACCCGCACACGTCGCCGAGCGCCTGCGCACAGCCCTCGGCGACCCCCTGCCCCACCACGGCAGCCCCGACGCCCTGCACACCCTCGTCCGCGCCCTCGCCGAAGGCGCCGCCGACCCCGCCGACCCCCTGTGCGCGGCGCACCTGCACTGCCCGCCCCTGGCCGTCGCCACCGCCGCCGACCTCGCAGCCTCCGCCCTGAACCCCTCCCTCGACTCCTGGGACCAGGCGCCCGCCGCCTCCGAACTCGAGGCACTCCTCACCCGGGCCCTCGCCGACCTGGTCTACGGCAACCCGGACGACACCTCGCACACCTCGCACACCTCAGGCGCGGAGGGCACGGAGGGCACGAAGGGCACGAAGGGCACGGAGATCGCGGAGATCGCGGAGATCGCGGAGGGCACGCGAGGCGCGCAGGGAGCGCGAGGCACGCAGGGCGACGCCCTCGTCACCACCGGCGGCACCGAATCCAACCAACTCGCCCTCCTCCTCGCCCGCGAGAAACACCACGGCGTCCAACTCGTCTGCGGAGCGAACGCCCACCACTCCCTCCACCGCGCCACCTGGCTCCTCGGCCTGCCCGAACCCGTCGTCCTCCCCGCACCCGCCGGCACCCTCGACCCCGCCGCCCTCGACAGCGCCCTCAGCGACCTGCGCGGCCCCCTCCTCGTCGCCGCCACCGCAGGCACCACCGACGCCGGACTCATCGACCCGCTGCCCGAGATCGCCGACCTCTGCGCCACCCACGGCGCCCGCCTCCACATCGACGCCGCCTACGGCGGAGGCCTCCTCTTCAGCGACCGGCACCGCACCAAACTCGACGGACTCGCCCACGCCGACACCGTCACCCTCGACCTGCACAAACTCGGCTGGCAGCCCGTCGCCGCCGGACTCCTCGCCGTACGCGACCCCACCGACCTCACCCCCCTCACCCACCGGGCCGACTACCTCAACGCCGACGACGACACGGAAGCAGGCCACCCCGACCTCCTCGGCCGCTCCCTGCGCACCACCCGCCGCCCCGACATCCTCAAGATCGCCGTCACCCTCAAGACCCTCGGACGCCACGGCATCGGCCACCTCGTCGACCAGGTCTGCGCCCACGCCCACGAACTCGCCGATCTCACCGCCGCACACCCCGGCTTCGAGCTCTACGACCACCCCGTCATCAGCACCGTCCTCTTCCGGCCCCGAGGCGCCACCGACGACACCGTCGCCGCCGTACGCCGCACCCTCCTCGACCAAGGCCGCGCCGTCCTCGGCCGCGCCACCCTCGACGGCCGCCGCTGGCTCAAAGCCACCCTCCTCAACCCCCACACCCGGCCGGGCGACCTGGCCACGCTCCTGAAACTGGTGGAAGGACACACCCCCCGATGAGACCGACACCCCACCCCCACCGCCCCGACGCCGAAACCCCCCGCGACCTCGTCGGCATCGGCATCGGCCCCTTCAACCTCTCCCTCGCCGCTCTCGCCCACCCCCTCACCGAACTCGACACCGTCTTCTACGAACAACGCCCCGGCTTCGACTGGCACCCCGGCCTCCTCATCGACGGCGCCACCCTCCAAGTCCCCTTCCTCGCCGACCTGGTCACCCTCGCCCACCCCACCAGCCCCTGGTCCTTCCTCAATTACCTCAAGGACCGCGACCGCCTCTTCCCCTTCTACTTCGCCGAGCGCTTCCACATCCAACGCGCCGAATACGACGCCTACTGCCGCTGGGTCGCCGACAACCTCCCCGGGCTCCGCTTCGCCCACCAGGTCGACACCGTCCGCTGGGACCCCGAACACGAGCTCTTCGAAGTCGACTTCACCCAGCTCGACACCCACGGCCGAGCCCAGGCCCACGGCCGCGCCCACGCCCGCAACATCGTCCTCGGCGTCGGCACAGCCCCCCACATCCCCGAACCCCTCAAACCACTCGTCGAGGCCCCCGACGCACCCGTCATCCACGCCGCCGACTACCTCAAACACCGCGACCGGTTCCTCACCGCCGACCACATCACCGTCATCGGCGCCGGCCAGTCAGGAGCCGAAGTCTTCCTCGACCTCCTCCGCAACCGCCCCACCGGAAAAGAAAAGATCCACTGGCTCGCCCGCACCGAGGCCTTCGCACCCATGGAGTACTCCAAACTCGGCCTCGAACACTTCACCCCCGACTACACCCGCTACTTCCACGCCCTCACCGAACCCGTCCGCGACCGCCTCCTCGCCGCCCAATGGCAACTCCACAAAGGCATCGACGCAGACACCATCGCCGCCATCCACGACGAGCTCTACCGCCGCACCCTCCACGGCGGCTGGCCCGACGCCGTCCTCACCCCCGCCGTCACCGTCCGCACCGCCGGCCGCATCGCCACCACCAAGATCGAACTTCACCTCGAACACACGCAGCAGGGCACCCGATCCCGCCTCACCACCAACGCCGTCGTCCTCGCCACCGGCTACCGCGAACGCCCCATCGCCCCCCTCCTCGCCGGACTCGACCCCTACCTCCGCCGCGACAACGCCGAGCGCCCCGACATCGACAACGAGTTCCGCCTCGTCCTCGACCCCACCGTCACCGGCCGCGTCTACGTCCAGAACGCCGAACTCCACACCCACGGCGTCGGCACCCCCGACCTCGGCCTCGCCGCCTGGCGCAGCGCCACCATCCTCAACTCCCTCACCGGCAAAGACCCCTACCCCCTCCCAGACCGCACCGCCTTCACCACCTTCGGACTCGAACACACCCACCGCGTCCCCGCCGCCCGCCAGGAAACCCGAACCCTCACCCGCCTCGTCCCGCTCATCCCTCTCGTCGAAGGACGATGACCACCCCCACATCCCCTCATCGGACGAGCCCCGCCGATCGGTTCACACATAGGCCGGGATTCTCCGATCGCCTTGCACAACCGCCCAAGACAAACGGCGCCGACGCGAGAAACCGCGCCGACGCCGCCGACCTGAACCGACCTGAACCAAAAACGCCCTAGAACACGGGCACACCCTCACGCGTCAGCTTCCAGTCCACCGACGCGAACTCCTTCGGGTCCAGCACACCCTTCGCCGTGACCCACTCCGCGATACGCGTCCGGATCTCCGTCGACTCCGACCACACCTCGGTCGCCGAAGCGACATGCGGAAACGCGCCGCCACCATTGGCACGGTAGTTGTTCACCGCGAACACGAACTGCTGAGCGTCATCCAACGGCGCACCGCCGAACGTCAGGTTCTTGATCCGCGAACCCTCCGCCTGCGCGATGTCGATGTCGTACGCGAGCCCCGACACATAGTCGTAGTTGTAGTCCGGACGACTGTTCGCGTTCGTCAGCTTCTCCGTGTCGACCACCGCACCCACGGGCGTCTGCACGAAATAGTTCGCCGAATACTCCAGGTACGCCCGCACCTGCGCACCCGTCAGCACCTTCGCCACCAGCGTGTTGTCGTACACATACAGACTCGACAGATCCCGGATCGTCACATCCCCGGCCGGGATCTCCGACGTCCGTGAGAACGGCGACGCCTGCGCGATCACCGGCAACGACGCGTACTGCGTCCCCACCAGCGCCGCCCTGACCACGTCCTCCTGCACCTTCGTGATCAGATCGATGATCGGAGCGTCCTTGTAACGCGCCTCCACCGTCGTCAACGTCTCCGTCGCCGCACCGACCACCTGGTTGACGTACGCCACCACCACGTCGTGCTCGTCCTTCAGCAGCCGCGTGATCTTCGGGTCGTCCGCCACCGAGTTCGTGTTGCGCACCGACGCGGCCACCGACTCGACCGTCCAGCGCCCCTTCTCGAAGACCAGCGCGAAGTCGAACACCGACATCCGCTCCGCGTACGCCAGCGGCTCCGACAGCACGACGGTCTTCCCCGTCACCGTGTTCGTGACCTTCAACTCCGGGATCTCCAGATGCGCGTGACCCACCAGGATCGCGTCGATCCCCGGCACCTGCTGCGCCACCAACGCCGCCGAATTCTCCACATACGGCAACTGGTCACCGTACGACGACGTACCCGACGCACCCGAATGCGCCGACACGACCACCACGTCCGCACCCATCGACCGCAGCTTCGGCACCCACTTCGCCGCCTGCTCCTCAAGACCCGGGAACGTCAACTTGCCCTGCACGTACGCCTTGTCCCAGATCGCGATACCCGGGTTCGTCAGACCCAGCACCGCCACCTTCACCGGCGGAGCGCCATGGACGTGGAACTCCTTCATGAAGTACGGAGGGAACGCCGGCTTCAGCGTCTTCGCGTCCAGCGCGTTCGCGCCCAGCAGCGGGAAACGGCACTGCGACTCGAACTTCCGCAGCGTCTCGATGCCGTAGTTGAACTCGTGGTTCCCGAGCGCCACCGCGTCATACCCGATCGCGTTCATCGCCTGCGCCATCGGATGCACCGGACCGCCCTTGGCGGTGATCGGATCCACCTTCGCGTAGTAGTACGTCAGCGGAGTGCCCTGGATCGTGTCACCGGCGTCCAGCAGCAGCGTGTTGCAACGCCCCTTCTCCGCACGGATCTCGTTCACCAGCGTCGAGATCCGCGCCAGACCCTGAGCGTTACCCGCCTTGTCCGCGTACTCCGCGTTTTTGAAGTAGTCCCAGTTGAAGACATGACCGTGCAGATCGGTGGTCCCCATCACCGTCAGCTCGTACCGCTTCACCGGCCGGCCCCCCTTCGCCCTCTCCGCGGCCTGCGCCACCGGAGCCGCGCCCACTCCCGCGAGCGCCACCCCCGCACCCGTCACGGCGGACTCTTTCAGAAACTTCCGGCGGTTAAACGGCATGGCTTGAACTCCTCGGGAAATTGGTCAACGACGCGCGTAGATTCTGGCCTAACACCCGCCCCCGCAAAAGACCCTGGAGGTTTCCATCTCGTGGCCGTACAACGCCACGGACCCCCCACCCCCTGACAGAGTGGGACGTATGACCCCCGACACCGCCCCCACCGCCAACCCGACCCCACCCGCCGTCCCCTACGGCACCCCCGACACACCCCGCATCGCCGTCCGCGGCGAAGCCCGTCTCGAAGTCGACCCCGAGATCGCCCGCGTCACCATCACCGTCACCGCCCGCGGCAAAGACCGACGCGAAACCCTCGCCGACCTCACCCGCCGCAACACCCTCGCCCTCGACCTCGTCAAGGCTTACGGCGACGCCGTCGAACGCCTCGAGACCAGCGCCCTCACCATCACCCCCGAACTCGGCCGCCACGGCCGCGGAGAACGCGTCCGCACCCACCACGGCCTCGTCCACATCACCGCCGAGCTCAACGACTTCACCGCACTGGGCGAACTCACCACCGCCCTCGCCGACCTCGACCTCACTCGCGTGGACGGCCCCTGGTGGACCCTGCGCCCCGACTCACCCGCCCACCGCACAGCACGCCAACAGGCCGTCCGCGAAGCCGTCCAGCGCGCCCGCGAATACGCCGAAGCCCTCGAAACCACCCTCACCGCACTCGTCGAACTCGCCGACACCGGCGCCGAGGACACCCACCCCCGAGTCCCCCAGAGCACCCGCGCGCTCAGCCGGGCCGCCTACGGCGCCGGCCCCACCGAGGACGAACCCGCCCCCCTCGACCTCGAACCCCAACGCCAGCACGTCCACGCCCAGGTCAACGCCCGCTTCACCATGGCACCGCCACGGCTCTAGCCGCACCTGGCAGCATCACGGAAAGTCACCACAAGGCTCTTCCGCGCACCCACCCCACAGCCCGGCGCACACTGGACGGGCACGAGCAGAAGAACGCGCCGACCGCACCGAGAACAGTGCCCTGCTCATCGGAGCGGCACGGCGCACAATTCAACAGTTGTCAATAACCCTTCACGCAAAGGTTGTTGAGTAGTCATGCGCGACCAATTCTCTACCGACCGGTAAGGCCTAGGCTCGAATCATGCGCCGAGCGAAAATCGTCTGCACCTTGGGCCCCGCCACCGACTCGTACGACCAGATCAAAGCCCTGGTCGAAGCCGGAATGGACGTAGCCCGCTTCAACCTCAGCCACGGCACCCACGCCGACCACGAGGAACGCTACCGACACGTCCGAAAGGCATCCGACGAAACCGGCCGCAGCGTCGGAATCCTCGGCGACCTTCAAGGACCGAAGATCCGCCTCGGCCGCTTCACCGAAGGCCCCGTACTCCTTGAACGCGGAGACACCTTCACCATCACCGTCGAAGAAGGCGCCGAAGGCGACCGCGACCACTGCGGAACCACCTACGACGGACTGGCAACGGACGTCACTCCCGGTGAACGCATCCTCGTCGACGACGGCAAAGTCTGCCTCGAAGTCACCTCCGTCGACGGCCCCCGCGTCCACACCACCGTCATCGAAGGCGGCATGGTCTCCGACCACAAAGGCCTCAACCTCCCCGGCGTCGCCGTCTCCGTCCCCGCCCTCTCCGACAAGGACGAGGACGACCTCCGCTGGGCCCTGCGCACCGGCTTCGACGTCATCGCCCTCTCCTTCGTCCGCAGCGGCAACGACATCCGCGACGTCCACCGCATCATGGACGAGGAAGGCCGCCGCCTCCCCGTCATCGCCAAAGTCGAAAAGCCCCAGGCCGTCGACAACATCGACGACATCGTCGCCGCCTTCGACGGCATCATGGTCGCCCGCGGCGACCTCGGCGTCGAAATGCCCCTGGAGCAGGTCCCGATCGTCCAGAAGCGTGCCATCAAGCTCGCGAAGCGCAACGCCAAGCCGGTCATCGTCGCCACCCAGATGCTCGACTCGATGATCGAGAACTCCCGCCCCACCCGCGCCGAAGCCTCCGACGTCGCCAACGCCGTCATCGACGGCACCGACGCCGTCATGCTCTCCGGCGAGACCAGCGTCGGCAAATACCCCATCGAGACCGTCAGGACGATGTCCCGCATCGTCGAAGCGGCCGAAGAAGACATCCTCGCCAAGGGCCTGCCGCCCCTCACCGAACGCAACAAACCCCGCACCCAGGGCGGAGCCGTCGCCCGAGCCGCCGCCGAAATGGGCGACTTCCTCGGCGCCAAGTTCCTCGTCGCCTTCACCCAGTCCGGCGACACCGTCCGCCGCCTCTCCCGCTACCGCTCACCCATCCCCCTCCTCGCCTTCACCCCCACCCCCGCCACCCGCTCCCAGCTCAACCTCACCTGGGGCGTCGAAACCTTCCTCGGCCCCCACGTCGACTCCACCGACGCCATGGTCGACCAGGTCGACGAACTCCTCCTCAAGTACGGCCGCTGCGCCAAGGGCGACATCGTCGTGATCACCGCCGGCTCCCCGCCCGGAGTCACCGGCTCCACGAACCTGGTCCGCGTCCACCACATCGGCGAGGACGACAGCCCCAAGTAGCAGGCACAGGCGCCTTCTCCGTCGCCGGTCAGTACTTGGGGCCCACGTGGGCGTCGAGGAGGGCTACGGAGGCCTTCCTGGCGACGGAGATGTTGTACGGGTTCCCGTGGCGGGTGCAGTGCGGCCAGTCGACCCCGAGCTTGTCCAGGGTGTCCGTGAAAAGCTGCCGGATGTCGTCCGAGACATTGGTGAAGAAGTACCGGGGGTACTCATAGCGCTTGCGCTCCCCGCCGACGAGTCGGGTCGTCCAGTTGGTGATGCGACAGCCGTCGGAGTGGATCAGCCCCCGGATGAACTCCCAGGGATGGGCGTCGACGATCTCCTGCTGCCAGGGTTCGAGGACGATGGGGCGCTCGTGCTTCTTGCCGGGGCCGTGCTGCGGGAAGAGGCGGTCGAGGTGCTTGAAGTACACCTTGATGTTGTGCGCGCCCTTGCTTCGCACGCGGCACGTGGCGTTGTGGGGGAACACGGTCCGCAGGGCGCGTTCCGTCCTGTCCTGGATACCTGGCCAGGCGTCGTCGAGGGTGATCATGAGGCTGGGCACTTTGTGCTTCGCGTAGTGAGTGATGTGTCCGTCGCCCAGATACAGGCCGAGGAGATAGCTGTACGAGGCCTTGTCGAGGTCACGGCCGTTGCACCTCGGGCAGAGGAGCGACGGGCGAACGGTGACCGGCTCGCCGCGTTTAACTCGGTCCACGTGCTTCCAGTAGCTGACCGTTCCCGGCGGAACGCCGAACCGTCGTGCCACGTCGGTGTTCTTGGCCCCGTCGCGGAGCAGGGCGAGAGTCTTCTGCCGTACTTCAGTTCCATGCGCGTTCATGTGAACACTGTGCGTTGCTGATCGTCACCGTGTGCAGCAAAAAGCGGAGGTCCACGAGAACGTGGACCTCCGCTTTGCGATGATCTGTGCCGGGTATGGGATTCGAACCCACATGTCCTTGCGGACAGAGGTGTTTGAGACCTCCGCGTCAACCAGTTGCGCCAACCCGGCGTGAGTGGCTCTGCGGAAGCATACCGGGTCATCGCGGTCCGCCGCCGCTAGGTAGTCTTCTTAAGCAGCACTACCTGCCCGGCCCGCAATGAGGAGCCCCCGTGACCGCCCCCGAGTCGCCCCAGCCCGTAGACGCGCCCGACGACGACAAGTCGCACGTGCCTCCGCTGACGACCCGTGTCGTCATCGCCGAGGACGAGGCGCTGATCCGCCTCGACCTCAAAGAGATGCTCGAAGAAGAGGGCTACACCGTCGTAGGTGAGGCCGGTGACGGTGAGCAGGCCGTCGAGCTGGCCCGGGAGCACAAGCCCGACCTGGTGATCCTCGACGTGAAGATGCCGAAGCTGGACGGCATCTCGGCGGCGGAGAAGATCGCCGAGGAGTCGATCGCCCCGGTGCTGATGCTGACCGCGTTCTCGCAGCGCGACCTGGTCGAGCGGGCCCGTGACGCGGGCGCGATGGCGTACCTGGTGAAGCCGTTCAGCAAGAGCGACGTGGTGCCGGCGATCGAGATGGCGGTGTCCCGGTTCGCGGAGCTGAAGGCGCTGGAGGGTGAGATCGCGGATCTCACGCAGCGTCTGGAGACGCGCAAGCTGGTGGACCGCGCGAAGTCGGTGCTGCAGACGGAGTACGGCCTGACGGAGCCGGCGGCGTTCCGGTGGATCCAGAAGACGTCGATGGACCGCCGTATGTCGATGCAGCAGGTGGCCGAGGCGGTCATCGAGGACGCCGCGGAGAAGAAGGCGTCGAAGGGCTAGTTCAGCCCCCTGTCGTAGAGCTTGGTCCGCCTGGTCGTGGCGGACGGAAGAGGCCCGCACCCCTGACGGAGGTGCGGGCCTCTTCGTGTGTGCGGCCGGGCCGCGGTGGATCAGTCCTCGCCGAGGTACGCCTTGCGGACGGACTCGTCGTGGAGGAGGTCCTGGCCGGTGCCGGAGAGGACGATGCTGCCGACCTCCATGACGTGGGCCTGGTCGGCGAGGGAGAGCGCCGCCTGGGCGTTCTGCTCGACGAGCAGGATGGTCGTACCGGACGCCTTGAGTTCGGCGATGGTGGCGAGGATCTTCTGCATCATGATCGGCGAGAGGCCCATGGAGGGTTCGTCGAGCATGAGCAGCTTGGGCTGGGACATGAGGGCGCGTCCCATGGCGAGCATCTGCTGCTCGCCGCCCGAGAGGGTGCCGGCGGCCTGCTTACGGCGTTCTCCCAGGATGGGGAAGAGGTCGTAGGCGCGCTGGATGTCCTTCTCGATGCCCGCCTTGTCGCTGCGGAGGAACGCTCCGAGCTGGAGGTTCTCCGCGATGGTGAGGCGGGGGAAGATGTGGCGTCCCTCGGGGGAGTGTGCGAGTCCGAGGGCGACGATCTTGTGGGCGGGGACGTTGGCGAGGGGCTGGCCGTCGAAGAGGATGCGGCCTCCGCTGGGCTTGAGGAGCCCGGAGAGGGTGCGCAGGGTCGTCGTCTTGCCGGCGCCGTTGGTGCCGATGAGGGTGACGATCTGGCCGGCTTCGACGGTGAAGGAGATGCCCTTGACGGCTTCGATCTTGCCGTAGGCGACCTTGAGGTCTTCGACCTCGAGCAGTGCGGTCACTGGGCGGTTCCTTCCTTGCTGGTGCTGCTGCCCTGTGCGTCGGCGTCGTCGGACGCGGTGGGGGCGTCGGAGTCGTCGGCCGGGGTGGCGTCCTCGGGCTCCTCGGAGGCCTCGGGGGCGTCGGACGTTTCCTCGGCCTCGGGGGCTTCGTCGGTGTCCGTGCCGTCCTCGGCCGCCGGGGTTGCTTCGGCTTCCCCGGCTTCGGGGGCGGCGTCGGCCGGGGCGGCTTCCTCGGTCTTCGGAGCGGTGTCCGTCGTGGTCACGGCTTCGGCGGTTCCCGCCGCTTCCGCGGCCTCGACCTCGGCCAGCTCCTCCTCGCCCGGGGCGCCCTCGAACGGGGTGCCCAGGTAGGCGGCGACGACGCGCTCGTCGCCCTGGACGACCTCGGAGGTGCCTTCGACGAGCTTTTCGCCCTGGACGAGGCAGGCCACGCGGTCGGACAGGTTGAAGATGAAGCGCATGTCGTGCTCGATGACGAGGACGGCGATGCCCCGGTCGCGGATGGCGAAGACGAGTTCTTCGGTCGCGCGGGTTTCCTGGGGGTTCATGCCGGCGGTGGGCTCGTCCAGGAGGAGCAGGCCCGGCTCGCTCGCCATCGCGCGCGCGATCTCCAGCTTGCGCTGCTCGCCGTAGGGGAGGTTGCGGGAGAGGTGGTCGGCCTTGTGGGCGAGACCGATGAACTCCAGCAGTTCCATGGCGCGTTCGCGGGATTCGGCTTCGGCCTTGCGGAAGCCGGGGCCGCGCAGGAGGGCGGACCAGAGGCCTTCCTTGGTGCGGGTGTGGCGTCCGACGAGCACGTTCTCCAGGACGGTCATGTTGGCGAAGAGCCGGATGTTCTGGAAGGTGCGGGCGATGCCGGCGCTGGTGACGAGGTGGGGCTTGGGGGGCAGGACCTTGCCCTTGTAGGCGACTTTGCCCTCGGTGGGGACGTAGAGGCCGGTGAGGCAGTTGAAGAAGGTGGTCTTGCCCGCGCCGTTGGGGCCGATGAGGCCGACGATCTCTCCGGCGTTGACCGTGAGGTCGACGTTGCGGACGGCGGTGAGGCCGCCGAACCGCATGGTGACGCCGGTGGCTTCGAGGACGGGGCTGGGGGCTGTGGTGGTGGTCATGTTGGTTACGCCCCTGCCTTGGTGACGCCGACGGTGGAGTCGGGCAGGCCTTGTTCGGGGATGTGGACGGTCTCGTCGCTGTCGTCGCTCTCGTGGAATTCGAGCTGGTTGCGGCGGTTGGCGATGATGCCTTCGGGGCGGAAGCGCATGAGGACGACGAGCGCGACGCCGAAGGCGAGGAGTTGGTACTCCTTGAGGAACTGGAGCTTCTCAGGGAGGAGGTAGAGCAGGGTGGCGCCGAGGATGGGTCCGCTGACGGTGCCCATGCCGCCGAGAACGACCGCGGCGAGGAGGAACGCGGAGTTCGGGGGTACGGAGCCGGCGAACTGGTACGGGGCCGGGTTGACGCTGTAGCCGACGTGGGCGCTGACCGTACCGGCGAGGCCGGCGAGGGAGGCGCCGAGGGCGAAGGCGACGAGCTTGACGCGGAAGCCGTTGATGCCCATGGCGGTGGCGGCGGTCTCGTCCTCGCGGATGGCGATCCAGGAGCGGCCGATCCGGGAGTCGGCGGCGCGGGAGAAGACGACGACCACGAGTCCGGTGATGAGCAGCATCAGCAGGAAGTAGTTGGCGAAGCGGCCGAGGGCGTGGCCGGCGACGTCGTGGGTCGTACCGAAGTCGAACCCGAAGATGTTGAGGTCCGGGATCATGGAGATGCCGTTGGGGCCGTTGGTGATGTTGGGTCCGGAGGCGCCGTCCAGGTTGTTGACGGCGATGCGGAAGATCTCTCCGAAGCCCAGGGTCACGATGGCGAGGTAGTCGCCGCGCAGTCGCAGGGTGGGGGCGCCGATGAGGACGCCGAAGACGAGCGACGCGGCCATGCCGGTGAGCATGGCGGCCCAGAAGGGGAACTGGACGCCGGAGAAGCGGGAGAACTCGGAGCCGGAGACGAGGGCCGCGGCGTAGGCGCCGACGCCGAGGAAGGCGACGTATCCGAGGTCGAGGAGTCCGGTGAGGCCGACGACGATGTTGAGGCCGAGGGCGACGGTGCCGACGACGAGGATGCTCACGCCGACGTTGGCGTTGTGCTCGTTGTCCGCGACGTAGGGGAAGATCGCCGCGGCGAGGAACGCCATGGTGGTGGCGAATCCCTTGTGGCGGGCGTTGAGCTGGGCGAAGCGGTCGAAGAGTCCGGCGGTCTGGAGGGCCCAGGTGCCGAAGACGACGAGGAGCAGGTAGCCCAGGAACGTTTCGCTCGCGTCGGGGTCGACGCCGATGCCGTACGTGAACGCGATGAGTGCGACGGCGGTGGCGGCGGTGATGACGAGGCGCTCGACCCAGCCGGGCAGCTTGGCGGCCGGCGGGATGAGGTCGGGCTTGGTGACGTAGTCCTTGAAGGTGTCACCGGGCTTGGGGAGTGCCAGGGTGCCGAGGAGGGCGATCAGGGAGCCGACGGCGGCGACGTAGGCGCCGGGGTCGAGTGCGACGAGGCCCTTGAGGTCGACGGCGATGGCGATGGCGCTGAACCAGCTGACGGCGAACGCGGAGGCGGCGGCGAGGACGACGGGCTGGGTGGCGCCCGCCGGGTTGAGCCAGCCGAGGCCGCGGACGTTCCAGAGGGTCAGGGCGAAGAGGAGGGTGAGCGCGCCGGCGACGATGTCGAGGATCTGGAGTCCGGCCGGGGAGCCGTAGTAGGTGAGGTCCCCGGGGAAGTCGGACGTGTAGGTCCAGGACATGAACGTGCTGGCGATGGTGGCGATGGCGCCGAAGGCGATGAGGGCGCGGGCGGCGCTCTCGGGGAGTGCGATCAGGCCGCGCTCGGAGGTGGTGGTCTCGGTGGTTGCCATGGTGCTCACGCCCTGTCCGCGACGCGTTCGCCGACGAGGCCTTGTGGCCTGAACAGCAGTACGAGGATGAGGAGTACGAAGGCCCAGACGGAGGACCAGCCGCCGCCGCCGAGCTGCTGCATGCCCGGGATGCCGTCGATGTAGCTGGTGGCCATGGTCTCGGCGAGGCCGAGGACGAGGCCGCCGATCATGGCGCCGTAGATGTTGCCGATGCCGCCGAGGACGGCTGCGGTGAAGGCCTTGAGGCCCATCTGGAAGCCCATGTCGTACTTGACGGTGCCGTAGCGCAGGCCGTAGGCGACGGCGGCGACAGCGGCGAAGAAGCCGCCGATGGCGAAGGCGATGACGATGATGCGGTTGGTGTCGATGCCCATGAGCTGTGCGGTGTCAGGGTCCTGCGCGGTGGCCTGCATGGCGCGGCCGGTGCGGGAGAGGCTGACGAACAGGGCGAGGGCCGCCATGCACAGGGGGGCGGCGACGATGACGAAGACCGAACCGCTCTGGATGCTGACCGAGCCGATGTGCACGGTGCCGAAGGGAAGCTGGGGGAACTTCAGGTCGGTCTTGGCATCGGGGTAGGTGTTGAAGACGATCTGCTGGAGGGCCAGGGACAGACCGATGGCGGTGATGAGGGGTGCGAGGCGTGGCGCTCCGCGCAGGGGGCGGTAGGCGAAGCGTTCGGCCCCGACGGCGATGAGGACGGAGACGATTCCGCCGCCTATCAGCATCGCTGGGAGGGCTATCCACATGGATGTGCCGTTTGGCAGAACGTACAGGTAGACCGAGAGTGCGCCGAAGCCGCCGGTCATGAAGATCTCGCCGTGGGCGAAGTTGATGAGCTGGACGATGCCGTACACCATCGTGTAGCCGATGGCGATCAGCCCGTACATCGAGCCGAGGAACAGCCCGTTGGCCAGCTGCTGCGGCAGGGTGTTCACCGCGTGGCCTCCATGTGGTGGGGAGAGTTGATCAGGGCGTATGAAGCGGGCCGCGCGGTGACGTGTGGTCGTGGCCGCGCGGCCCTGTGGTTGTGCTGAGGGCCTGTCCGATGGATCGGACCGGGCGTGTGGTGCCGCTCGGGGCGCCGGTGCCTGGTGGTGGACCGATCCATCGGAGTGGCCCGGGTGGTGCTGATCAGCCGTTGAACGTGCCGCTCTTGACGGCCTTCCACTTGCCGTCGACGACCTGGTAGACGGTGAGCTGCTTGTTGGTGGTGTCGCCGTACTCGTCGAAGGAGACGGGGCCGGCGATGCCGTCGAACTTGGTCTTCTGGACCTCGGCGACGATCTTGGCGCGGGCGCCGTCCGGGATCTTGCCGTCCTTCACGACAGCGCCGATGGCCTTGATGATGGCCGTGGCGGCGTCGTAGGAGTAGCCGCCGTAGGTGCCGTAGTCGCCCTTGAGGCCGGACGCCTTGTACTTCTTGATGAAGTCGGCGGCGGAGGCCAGGGAGTCGACGGGCTGGCCGACCGAGGTGACGAGGTCGCCCTCGGAGGGCTTGCCGGCGGTCTGGATGTAGGTGTCGGAGAACATGCCGTCGCCACCGAACAGCGGGATCTTGACTCCGCCGTCCTTGAGCTGCTTGGTGAGCTTCTCGGACTCGTCGTACTGGCCGCCGTAGTAGACGAGGTCGGCCTTGGAGTTCTTGATCTTGGTGACGAGGGCGGAGAAGTCCGTGTCGCCGGTGTTGACGTGGTCCTCGCCCGCGAGCTTGCCGCCGGACTTGGTGAAGCCGGCCTTGAAGAGCTTGGCGAGGCCGGCGCCGTAGGTCTGCTTGTCGTCGACCACGTACACCTTGCGCTTCTTCAGCGTGTTGTAGGCGTAGTCGGCCGCGAAGCCGCCCTGGAGGGCGTCGGTGGTGGCGGTGCGGAAGTAGGTCTTGAACGGGCGGGACTTGGCGGTCTGCCAGTTCTTGCCCTGGGTGAGCTCCGGGGCGGTGTTGGACGGCGAGATCTCGACGAGGCCTGCGGTGTCGAAGACCTGCTGCATCTGGGTGGCGACGCCGGAGTTCAGCGGGCCGACCACGCCGAGGACCTTGTCGTCCTGGACGAGCTGGGTGGCGTTGGCCTGGCCGGAGGCCGGGATGGCCTTGTCGTCGAGCGCCTTGACCTTGAAGGTCACGCCGGGGACGGTGTTGTTCTTGTTGGCGTCGTCGACGGCGATCTGGACGCCGCCCTGGATGCCGAGGCCGGTGGCGGAGTTCTGACCGGTCAGCGGCGCGTCCACGCCGATGATGATCTCGGTCTTCTTGTCGCCCTTGCTGTCGCCGCTGTCGTCGCGCGAGCCGCAGGCGGTCAGCGTGAGTGCTCCTGTCGTGAGCACGGCGGTGAGTATGACCATAGAACGCTGTCGCACGTTGAATCCTCTCCCTGGCGCGGCACCCCAGGGTGGGGGCCGTGTTTCTCGCCGGGCCGTACTGGGTGAAGCAGGGCCGTGCAGTGACGCGCCCGGCGGCGCGGTGACTGGCCGTGACTATAAGCGCAGGTTGGGGGGGTGGGGAGGAGCGTGGGGAAGGCTGTGACGCTCTTGTTATCCGGGGGGCGCCTCGCGGGGCGTGGGGCGGACGATCGGAGCATTTCGGCGTGTCGGTCGAGGGCGGTTGTGTGTTCGCATGGTGAGAACGTGCTGTTCCGGGTTGATGGCGGATACCGGAAGCTGTACGTGTGGTGGCGGTTCGGAGAGGCGCTCGGAGCGCGGTGCGGTGCGGCTCGCGGCGCGGGGATTGCTTTATTGCGGCAGAGGTAACCGACTGTTACCGCCGTGTGATGCGGTCGCCGGCGTCCTGGCCGGGTGAAGTGGGTGTGGGGAAGAGCCTGTTGGGGTAGCCGGGGCCGGGTGGTGCGGCCCTCGGGCCGAGCGGCCGTGTGCCGCCGAAGTGAGGCTTTGCTGTTGCTGTGCGTTGTTGTCGTGGACGGGCAGGTCGGGGTGGGGGGCCTCGGCGGCGTGCGGCGGCCCGGCGCGGTTGTATACGGCGCCGCGCAAGGCGATGAGGCGGGCGTTTCCGGCCTTCACTGTCAGTGGCAGCGGGGGTGGGTTTTTCGCGCTCAACTCGGCGGGGTCGATGCCTACTTGGCGGGCTTTGGCGGCTGTGCGGCGGGCGGTGCCGGCCTCGAAGCGGAAGGAGCGCGCGTGCCGGTGCGGCACTTGCGGCGGTGAGCTGCGCGCTCGGTGGTCAAGGGCGTGGCCGAGGCGGGGCGGCGGGGTGCCGGTTGCGATAGCGATGACGGTCCGGGCCCCGGGTGGGCCGCGTCCCAACGGGCGCCGAGGGGTGGAGGGCTGGACTTCGGCGGATCCGCGGATCCGGAGGGTGCGGTGAACCTCTGGGGGCGGCGAACCTGGGGAGGGGCTGCGAGCCTCTGGACGGTCCGTGAACCCGTGGGGCTCGGCGAACACTTTCGTGGCCCTGGGGCGCGGGGCGGGCCGGGGGTGGGCGTGGAGAACCGGAGGCCTCGGGAGAGTCGGGCGGCAGGAGGCCCTCGGCGGGGCCGGCGGAGTTCGCGCGCCTCACGGTGCTTGGGGGCCGCGTGCCCTGGAGTGCCTCGGGGCTCCGAGGGTTCGTGTGTCCCGGAGGGTCTCGGGGGGGCTCCGGGGGGTCCGTGTGCCACCCCGGAGGACCTCGGGGCGGCTCGGAGGGTCCGTGTGCCACCTGGAGGGCCTCGGGGTGGCTCCCGGGGGTCCGTGCCTCCCGGAGTGTCCCGGGGAGCCCTGGAGCCCTCGGGAGCACCCTGGAGGGTTCGCGCCCCGGAGGGCTTGAAGGCACCCCGGGGACCCGCGTGCCCCGGAGGCCTGGGAGCGCCCCGGGGATCCGTGCGGCCCCGGAGGGCTTCGGAGCGCCCCGGGGCGGTCCGGGTGTCAGCTCTGGGGTGCGTCCTTGAGGATGCAGGTGAGGCGGGCGCTGCAGACGCGCTTGCCGTCCTCGCCGGTGATGGCGATCTCGTACGTCGCCGAGGTGCGCCCGCGGTGGACGGGTGTGGCCACGCCGGTGACGAGGCCGGAGCGGACGCCGCGGTGGTGGGTGCAGTTCAGGTCGACGCCGACGGCGATCTTGGTGATGCCGCCGTGGAGCATGGCGCCGACGGAGCCGATGGTCTCGGCGAGGACGGCGGAGGCTCCTCCGTGGAGGAGGCCGTAGGGCTGGGTGTTCCCCTCGACGGGCATGGTGCCCACGACGCGGTCCGCGGAGGCCTCGATGATCTGGACGCCCATGCGGTTGCCGAGGTGGCCCGCGGAGAAGAGGGCGGGCAGGTCGACACCGAGTGCGGCGTACTCGTCGATGACCCCTTGCGGGAACTTCGGGGTGTGCTGTTCGCCCATGGCGCCCGGCTCCGTTCGTCGTGGACCACTTCGTCGTGGATGTCCTTGCTGAGCGAACGCTCAGTCGGCTGTCGATTGTTCCAGACGGACGACCACGGACTTGCTGGCAGGGGTGTTGCTGGTGTCGGCGGTCGAGTCGAGCGGGACCAGGACGTTGGTCTCGGGGTAGTAGGCGGCGGCGCAGCCGCGGGCGGTGGGGTAGTGCACGACGCGGAAGCCGGGGGCGCGTCGTTCGACGCCGTCCTTCCATTCGCCGACGAGGTCGACGTACGAGCCGTCCGTGATCTTCAGTTCGCGGGCGTCGTCGGGGTTGACGAGGACGACCCGGCGGCCGTTCTTGATGCCCCGGTATCGGTCGTCGAGTCCGTAGATGGTGGTGTTGTACTGGTCGTGCGAGCGCAGGGTCTGCAGGAGCAGGCGGCCTTCGGGGAGTTCGGGGTGTTCGACGGGTGCGGCGGTGAAGTTGGCCTTGCCGGTGGCCGTCGGGAAGCGGCGTTCGTCGCGGGGGGCGTGGGGGAGGGCGAAGCCGGCGGGGTCGGCCACGCGCGCGTTGAAGTCCTGGAAGCCGGGGATCACGCGGGCGATGCGGTCGCGGATGGTCGCGTAGTCCTTCTCGAACTCTTCCCAGGGGGTGCTACTACGCTCGCCGAGGGCCCTGCGGGCGAGGCGGGCGACGATGGCGGGCTCGGACAGCAGGTGGGCGCTGGCGGGCTCCAGGCGGCCGCGTGAGGCGTGCACCATGCCCATGGAGTCCTCGACGGTCACGAACTGTTCGCCGCTGCCCTGGAGGTCGCGTTCGGTGCGTCCGAGGGTGGGCAGGATGAGGGCGCGTGCGCCGGTGACCACGTGCGAGCGGTTGAGTTTGGTGGAGACGTGGACGGTGAGCCGGGCGCGTCGCATGGCCGCCTCGGTGACGTCGGTGTCGGGGGAGGCGGAGACGAAGTTGCCGCCCATGGCGAAGAAGACCTTCGCGTCGCCGTCGCGCAGGGCGCGGATGGCGCGTACGACGTCGTAGCCGTGTTCGCGGGGCGGCTTGAAGCCGAACTCCTTCTCCAGGGCGTCGAGGAAGGCGGGGGCGGGGCGTTCGAAGATGCCCATGGTGCGGTCGCCCTGGACGTTGGAGTGTCCGCGGACGGGGCAGACGCCGGCGCCGGGGCGGCCGATGTTGCCGCGCAGGAGCAGGAAGTTGACGACTTCGCGGATGGTGGGGACGGAGTGCTTGTGCTGGGTGAGGCCCATCGCCCAGCACACGATGGTGCGCTGCGAGGCGAGGACCATCGTGAGGGCTTCGTCGATGCTCTCGCGGGTGAGGCCGGTGGCGGTGAGGGTCTGGTCCCAGTCGGCGGCGCGGGCGGCCTGGGCGAACTCCTCGAATCCGTGGGTGTGTTCGGCGATGAAGGTGTCGTCGAGGGCGCCCTCGGTGGCGAGGATCAGCTTGTTCAGCAGGCGGAAGAGGGCCTGGTCGCCGCCGAGGCGGATCTGGAGGAAGAGGTCGGTGAGCGCTGCGCCCTTGATCATGCCCTGGGGGGTCTGCGGGTTCTTGAAGCGCTCCATGCCCGCTTCGGGCAGCGGGTTGACGGTGATGATCTTCGCGCCGTTGGCCTTGGCCTTTTCCAGGGCGGAGAGCATGCGGGGGTGGTTCGTGCCGGGGTTCTGGCCGGCGACGATGATCAGGTCCGCCTGGTAGAGGTCGTCGAGCAGGACGCTGCCCTTGCCGATGCCTATCGTCTCGTTGAGGGCCGAGCCGGACGACTCGTGGCACATGTTCGAGCAGTCCGGCAGGTTGTTCGTGCCGAACTCGCGGGCGAAGAGCTGGTACAGGAAGGCGGCCTCGTTGCTGGTGCGGCCCGAGGTGTAGAAGAGGGCTTCGTCGGGGGAGCCGAGCGCGGCGAGTTCCTCGGCGACGATCTCGAAGGCGCGCTCCCAGGCGATGGGCTCGTAGTGGTCGGCGCCCTCGGCCAGGTACATGGGGTGGGTGAGGCGGCCTTGCTGGCCGAGCCAGTAACCGCTGCGGCCGGCGAGGTCGGAGACGGAGTGCGCGGCGAAGAAGTCCGGGGTGACCCGGCGCAGGGTGGCCTCCTCGGCGACCGCCTTCGCGCCGTTCTCGCAGAACTCCGCGGCGTGCCGGTGCTCCGGCTCGGGCCAGGCGCAGCCCGGGCAGTCGAAGCCGTCCTTCTGGTTGACGCGCAGGAGCGTGAGCGCGGTGCGGCGCACGCCCATCTGCTGCTGGGCGATGCGCAGGGTGTGTCCGATGGCGGGGAGCCCGGCCGCGGCGTGCTTCGGTCCGGCTACCTGCGGCGCGTGCTGGACCGGATCGCTTTTCGGCGGCTTGCTGGCCATCACTGAACCCCTTCGCGTGCGCACGTCGGTGTGCGTGTCTTCGTACCGCTTGGATCCTCGCACGCGTGGCCGACAGTGCCGCTCATGGGTTGTGGGAATCCGGGCGGCGGAGGTGCGTGCCGGTCCGGGGCGGCTCTGGATGTCAGTGGGCCGTGGCAGGATCGGGGATGTGGCAGACACAGCATCGAAGAAGACCGAGAACACCGCAGGTACGGGCCGCCCGCGCCTGATGCTCATGGACGGGCACTCGCTGGCCTACCGCGCGTTCTTCGCGCTGCCCGCGGAGAACTTCACCACCGCGACGGGTCAGCCGACGAACGCCATCTATGGTTTCGCGTCGATGCTGGCGAACACGCTGCGCGACGAGTCGCCCACGCACTTCGCGGTGGCGTTCGACGTCTCGCGCAAGACCTGGCGTTCCGAGGAGTTCACCGAGTACAAGGCGAACAGGTCGAAGACCCCGGACGAGTTCAAGGGGCAGGTCGAGCTGATCGGCGAGGTGCTGGACGCGATGCACGCGCAGCGGTTCGCGGTGGACGGCTTCGAGGCCGACGACATCATCGCGACGCTCGCCACCCAGGCCGAGGCCGAGGGCTTCGAGGTGCTGATCGTCACGGGTGACCGGGACTCCTTCCAGCTGGTCTCGGAGCACACGACGGTGCTGTATCCGACGAAGGGTGTCTCCGAGCTGACGCGGTTCACTCCGGAGAAGGTCTTCGAGAAGTACGGGCTGACGCCGGCACAGTACCCGGATTTCGCGGCGCTGCGCGGTGACCCGTCGGACAACCTGCCGGGCATTCCCGGTGTGGGTGAGAAGACGGCCGCGAAGTGGATCAACCAGTTCGGTTCGTTCGCGGAGCTGGTCGAGCGCGTCGACGAGGTCAAGGGCAAGGCCGGGCAGAACCTGCGCGACCACCTGGAGGCGGTGAAGCTCAACCGCCGTCTCACGGAGATGGTCAAGGACGTCGAGCTGCCGCGGACGGTGGCGGACCTGGAGCGGGCTCCGTACGACCGTACGGCTGTGGCGATGGTCCTGGACACGCTGGAGATCCGTAACCCCTCGCTGCGCGAGCGGCTGTTCGCCGTGGACCCGGGGGGCGCGGAGGCCGAGGAGGCGCGGCCGGCCGCCGAGGGTGTCGAGATCGACGGGGCGGTGCTGGGGGCGGGCGAGCTGGTGCCGTGGCTCGCCGAGCACGGCACCGGGGTGCTGGGTGTGTCGACGGTCGACTCGTGGGCGCTGGGCTCGGGGTCGGTCGCCGAGGTGGCACTCGCGGCGGGTGCGGGGCCGGCGGTCTGGTTCGACCCGTCCCGGCTGGACGAGGCCGACGAGAACGCGTTCGCCGCGTGGCTCGCCGACTCCGGTCGGCACAAGGTGATGCACAACGCCAAGGGCGTGATGCGGGTCTTCGCCGAGCACGGCTGGAGCATCGAGGGTGTGACCATGGACACGGCGCTCGCGGCCTATCTGGTCAAGCCGGGCCGTCGTTCCTTCGCGCTGGACGCGCTCTCCCTGGAGTATCTGGGCCGGGAGCTCGGGCCCGCCGCCGCGGCCGACGGACAGCTCGCGTTCGGTGCGGACGAGCAGGCCGAGGCCGACGCGCTGATGGCGCAGGCCCGGACGATCCTCGATCTGGGGGAGGCGTTCGGGGAGAAGCTCCAGGAGGTCGGCGCGGCGGATCTGCTGCGGGACATGGAGCTGCCCACGTCCAGCCTGCTGGCGCGTCTGGAGCGGCACGGTATCGCGGCGGACCGGGCGCATCTGGAGGCCATGGAGCAGATGTTCGCCGGCGCGGTGCAGCAGGCGGTGAAGGAGGCGCACGCGGCCGCCGGGCACGAGTTCAACCTCGGTTCGCCCAAGCAGCTCCAGGAAGTCCTCTTCGGTGAACTGGCTCTGCCGAAGACGAAGAAGACGAAGACGGGTTACACGACGGACGCGGACGCGTTGGCCTGGCTGGCGACGCAGACCGAGAACGAGCTGCCGGTGATCATGCTCCGTCACCGTGAGCAGGCCAAGCTGCGTGTCACCGTCGAGGGCCTGATCAAGTCGATCGCCGCGGACGGCCGTATCCACACCACGTACAACCAGACGGTCGCGGCGACCGGCCGGCTGTCGTCGACCGATCCGAATCTGCAGAACATCCCGGTGCGCACGGACGAGGGCCGTGCGATCCGCCGCGGCTTCGTCGTCGGTGAGGGCTTCGAGTGCCTCATGACGGCGGACTACAGCCAGATCGAGCTGCGGGTGATGGCCCATCTGTCCGAGGACGAGGGGCTGCTGGAGGCGTTCACCTCCGGTGAGGACCTGCACACCACCGTCGCCTCCCAGGTGTTCTCGGTGGAGCGGTCCGCGGTCGACGCCGAGATGCGCCGCAAGATCAAGGCGATGTCGTACGGCCTCGCGTACGGGCTGTCGGCCTTCGGTCTGTCGCAGCAGCTGAACATCGAGGCGGGTGAGGCCCGTGCGCTGATGGACACGTACTTCGAGCGCTTCGGCGGGGTGCGGGACTATCTGCGCCGGGCGGTGGACGAGGCCCGGGCCACGGGTTACACCGCGACGCTCTTCGGGCGCCGCCGCTATCTGCCCGATCTCAACAGTGACAACCGCCAGCGCCGTGAGGCGGCCGAGCGGATGGCCCTGAACGCGCCCATCCAGGGCACGGCCGCCGACATCGTGAAGATCGCGATGCTGAACGTGGACCGGGCGCTGCGCGAGGCGAGGCTCGACTCCCGCATGCTGCTTCAGGTCCATGACGAAATCGTCCTGGAGATCGCTCCCGGTGAGCGTGAGCGGACCGAGGAACTGCTGCGTCACGAGATGGCGTCCGCGGTCCGGCTCGACGTCCCGCTGGACGTCTCCGTCGGCGCGGGCCGGGACTGGGAGTCGGCGGCGCACTAGGCAGCGGGCGACGCCTTCGGCCGAGGGCCGTGTCTGCGGCACCACGCGGTGCCGCAGACACGGCCCTCGGGCGTTCCCGGCCGTATGCCGGGCGGCTCGGGGCGGGCCCGTGAGGCGTCACCCGCGTGGCCCGCACAAGGAGCCCCGGGCCGGAGGGTGACGTAAGGATGCGGGCATGGGTATACGCACGCTCCACCGCCGTACGGCCACGGGTATGCGCACGCTCCACCGCCGTACAGTCATGGTCACGACCGTGGTGGTCGCGACCGCGACGGTGGCCGCGGCCGTCGTCCCGGTGCTGTTCGCGCCGGTACCCGCGGTCGCGGCCGAAGCGGGTACCGCCCGGCTGCCGGGGCTCGTCGGTTCCTCCCGTGGCGAGGATCGCGAGGAGGACTTCGGAGCCCGCTTGTCCCGAGACCTCCAGGCGGCCCTGTCAGCGCGCCCGGGTACGGTCCTGGTGTCGGTGCCCGACGACACGAGCGGCGACCGGGCCCGCACGAAGGCCGGTGACCGGTTGCGGTGGCCGGCGGTGGTCGCCGGCGCCCACGCGTTCCTGAGGGCCGCCGCGTGCCGCCTGCGGGTGTTCACGCGGCTGCGTGACGGCCGGCCCCGGAGGGTGTTCTTCGGTCCCCCGCGCGGACCGGGGACGCACATCTCGACCGGCAGGCTGCCCCGGGCCGCGAACGGCGGGCGTGTCCACGGCATCGGTTCCTTCACCGGCCCGGCCCGCAGCTACCGTGTCATCGTCCTGTCGTACGACCATCCGACGATGCCCTACGGTGCCCGCGTCGTCGAGCGGGTCGCCCGCGCCGTGCACCGGGGCTTCTTCCGGGGCGGTGGTCTGTTCCGCGGTCTCACCGCCGGCAGGGCGGTCAGCGAGCGGCGGGACGGCTCGGCTCCGTACGCGCCGCCGCGGGACCGGGACGAGCCGGAGCGGGACGCCACATCCTGACGGCGATGACGTACAGGCCGAGGCCGAGGACCAGGCCGGCGCCCCCGCCGAAGCACAGCGCCGGGATGAGTTCCCACGGCTTCGCGACGGATTTCCAGTACGTCCACCAGCGGATCGCCCGCTGTACCGCGGAGGCCAGCGCGAGGCCGCCGATCACCGTCGCGGCCAGCCACCGGTCGGCGGTGGACAGCACGGGCACCGCGACGGCGGGACCGTCCGGTGCGCGGCGCAGCGCGAGCACCACGAAGGTCACGATCACGACGGCCGCGAGGGCCGAACTGCCGTACTGGACGTACCAGTAGAGCGGCGAGCCCGCGAGGCTGTGCCCGAGGACGGGGAACAGCCGTACCCCCCACCGGTCGTGATGGGTGAACGCGTCCCAGACGACATGCGTCAGCGCGCCGAGCACCGCGGAGGCGTACCACCGCAGAACGGTCGGCGCGCGCACCGGCTCGCGCGTGGCTCCACAGCGCAGGAGTTGTGCCGTGCGCCCCTGCCGTGCCGCCGGCATCAACGCCACCAGGGGTTCGCGCAGCACCAGCCAGGCACCCGTCAGCGTCCATGCGATCAGTACATCGACCGTGAACACGCCGGTGAACGCGTGGGTGAACGTGCCGAACTCCATCGCCCCGGGCACTACGCTCGCGGCGTAGTAGGTCAGGTCGGGAGCGAAGGAACCTGCCACGAGAACGGCGGGAATCAGTCGGCCGCGGCCGTTTCCGTTCCCGCGGATCGCGGGCAGTACGGCGGCCGCGTGGCTGAGAGTGAAGGGCAAATCGTCCCCCTGCGTCTCCTTTTGGCCGGTATGTTCGGCCGGTTGATCACCGGAGGCCAGTATGCGGGACGACGGCTCATGGCCAACTGGTGAATATCGGGCGCGAACAGGTCCCTGGGCGACGGAAGTTGTCGTAGGGTCACCTGGGTTGCCGTGCGGGGAGCACGGCCGGAGGCAGTGGCAGCGCAGGACTGAGAGGCGACGGGTGACACCGGTCGTCCGTAGGAGGGGTTCACTCGATGGCGGCGCAATTCGGCAGGAGGCTGCGCAAGGGCGCGGCAACCACCGCTGTGGCCGCGGCCGCGGTCGCGGCTCTGTCCGCCTCCCAGGCCCCGGGAGTGATCACCGACGACCACGGCAGACAGTCGGCGGGCGCCGACCTCGGCCTGGGCACCGGCGACACGGGCGGTGACGGCACCGCGACCGGCAACGGGCGCTACTACACGGACCTTCCGCCGCTGCAGAGCCCCAACCCCGCGCCGACCACGGGAAGCGGCACGCCCGCCGCCACGGGCGCCGCCGAGGCCGGCATCCCGGCCACCGTGCTGGCCGCCTACAAGCAGGCCGAGGCGTCGCTGCGCGAGTCCAAGCCGACCTGCAACCTGCCCTGGCAGCTCCTCGCCGCCATCGGCAAGGTCGAGTCGGGCCAGGCCCGCGGCGGCCGTGTCGACGCGAACGGCACGACCCTGTCGCCCATTCTCGGCCCGGTCCTGAACGGCTACGGTTTCGCCAACATCAAGGACACCGACAACGGCGCGTACGACGGCGACAGCACCTTCGACCGTGCCGTCGGGCCGATGCAGTTCATCCCCTCCACCTGGGAGTGGGCCGGCCGCGACGGCAACGGCGACGGCAAGAAGGACCCCAACAACATCTACGACGCGGCGCTGGCCGCCGGGCACTACCTGTGCCGCTTCGACCACGACATGGCGGTCCAGGCACAGCTGAACGCGGCGATCCTCGGCTACAACAACTCGACGGAGTACCTCAACACCGTCCTGTCGTGGCTGGAGTACTACCGCAAGGGCACGCACGAGGTGCCGGACGGCACCGGCACGCTGCCCTCGCACAACAGCGACGAGCCCGCCTCGGCGAGCCCCACTCCCACGGAGCCGTCCTCGCCAGGCAGTACCGGCCCGGGCGGCGGCCCGTCGAGCCCCGCTCCGGAGCCGACCCCTCCCGCCACCCCGACCCCGCCGGCCACACAGCCCCCGACGACCCCGCCCACGTCCACGCCGACGCCCACCGAGACGGTGGACCACCTGACGAACATGGGCGCCGGCAAGCTCACGGCGACCGCCGGGGACCCGTTCGCGCAGAAGATCGCCGTGCGCACCGACGACAAGGCCGGCAAGGCCGTGGCGAAGGTCCGGGTGCGGTTCACCATCGTCGGCGACACCGACGCCACCTTCACCGGCGGCGAGAGTGTCGCCACGCTGGTCACCAACAAACTCGGCATCGCCGGCGCGCCCGCGCTCGTGGCGGGTGAGAAGACGGGCGACTTCACCGTCCGCGTCACCGTCGTGGGCCGCGTCATGGCCGGCCTCGACTACACGGCGAGCGTCACCGCGCGCCAGGCCGACGCCCTGGCCCGCACCGCCGACACCGCGCTGACCTGCGCCCCGGGCGGCGAGTTCGCCGACCAGGTCGAGGTGAAGGCCACCTACAAGGGCGTCGCGGCGGGCAAGGTCGCCGCGACCGCGACCCTGGTCAAGTCCGCCGACGACACAGGCGAGAACGACAAGGGCCCCTACTTCAAGGACGCGGACGGCAAGACCGTACGCACCCTCAGCGCCCTGACCACGGATGCGGACGGCCTGCTGAAGCTGCCGAAGCTGTACGCCGACGACACCACCGGCACCTTCCTGCTCCGCATCACCACCACGGGCGGGGCCACACTGACCGTCGAACTGACAGTGGCCGCCGCTCCCGCCACCGCCACGCCCACGGCCTCTCCCGCCGCCTCCTAGAACCGCCCCGCCACCGCGCGGCACAGCTCGCCTCCAGGGCGCCCTCCCGGCTCACGCCGAGGGGGCGCCCTGATCCGTTGTGTGTGCGACGTGTTCTCATCTCGCCCCGCCGTTGCTACGGTGCCGGACCTGACGATGTATCAGCTCCTGGCCCCGGAGGCCCGCATGCGTGCCCTCATCGCCGCCGCGACCGGTCTCGCCGCGGCACTCGCGCTGGTCCTGACCATCACGGCCATGGGCTCGCCCGCCGGACACACCTCGCCGAAGCCGTTGCTCACCACCGTCCCCAAGCACCCCTGACGCACGCACCGGGAGGGCCGTCGAGATGCGCCGCAAGGCAAGCCTGATCCTGCTCGCGCTCGCCGTGTTCTTCGCGGCGCTGTCCCCGCTGCTGCGCTGGTACGCCTTCCCGCGCCTGGCCAAGATCCCCGCCGGCCAGTATCAGGACATGGTCCTGGAGGCGAAGGACGCGACCCTCCTCGACTACGGCACCATGAAGTCCAGGAAGGTCTCCAAGGTCACCGTCGTGCAGACCCTCAAGGGCAACGTCGAGGCCTCCGAGCGGATCGAGCGGACCGCGGGCCGTGACGTCGTCGTCTGGGACTCCCTGTCCTACGTCCAGGGACCCGACGGGAAGATGGTCTCCAAGCTCCCCGAGCGCTACATCTTCGACGCGCACAGCCAGGAACCCGTCCACGCCACCGGCGAGTCCGTCGACGGCGACCCCGTCACCCGCCAGGGCATCGAGTTCAAATGGCCCTTCAGGACCGAAAAACGGGACTACGAGTACTTCGACGCGCAGACCCGCACCTCGGCGCCCATCCACTACAAGGACACCCGGACCTTCCGGGGCGTCAAGGTCTACTACTTCGAGCAGACCATCCCCTGGACGAAGGTGAAGTTCCCCAAGATCATGCCCGTCCAGGGCGTCACCCCGCAGTCCCTCGCCAAGACCGGCACCACCCGCTGGTACACCACCGTCCGCAGGTTCTGGGTCGAGCCGGTCACCGGAGCACCCGTCTACGGCGAGGAGAGCCACAAGGAGGAACTCCGCGGCGGCACCCTCCTGGGAGGGCGGGACAAGGTGACCGCCTTCTCCGGGGACGTGAAGATGCGCGAGGACTACATCCGGCACACCGTCGACCTCGTCAAGTCCAACCGCACCCTCGTCCTGATGATGACCTCCTACCTCCCCTGGGGCTTCCTGCTCCTGGGCGCGGCCCTGCTGGCCCTCTCCCTGTACCTGGAGGCCCGCGGCCGCAGGCCGGGCGAACCCGCGCCGGCACCGGCCGCCGACCCCGAGCCCGTCAGCGCCTGAGCCGCGCGTTCGTGTACCGCGTCGGCTCGGCGGTCGCCGGGTCCTCGGGCCACGGGTGCTTGGGGTAGCGGCCGCGCAGTTCGGCCCGTACGCCGTTGTAGCCGTCCTTCCAGAAGGACGCGAGATCGGCGGTCACCGCGGCCGGCCGGCCCGCGGGGGACAGGAGATGCACGAGTACGGGCACGCCGGCGACGGTGGGCGAGGCGTGGAGCCCGAACATCTCCTGGAGCTTCACGGCGAGCACCGGCTGTGCCGGGTCGGTGTAGTCGACGCGGATCCTCGAACCGCTCGGCACCTCGATCCGCTCGGGCGCGAGCTCGTCGAGCCGGGCCGCCTCGCCGGTGGCCCACGGAAGCAGCCGGTTCAGTGCCTGCCCGGCGTCGATCCGCGCCAGGTCCGCCCGCCGCCCGGCCCGGCTCAGCTCGGGCTCCAGCCACTCCTCCACGCGCGCGTGGAGGGCCTCTCCGGAGACGTCCGGCCACGGGTCACCCAGCCGCCGGCGCAGGAACGCGAGCCGCAGCCGCAGCACCTCGGCGTCCGGCGACCACCGCAGCAGGCCGAAGCCCTCCTCCCGCAGCCCTTCGAGCAGCGCCTCCCGTACGAGCCCGGGGTCCGCCTTGCGCAGCGGCCGCACGGCCAGTTCCACCGCCCCCAGCCGCTCCACCCGCCGGGCGACGACATCGCCTCCGGCCCAGTGGACCTCGTCGCCCTCGCCGTACAGGCCGGCGGCGGCCCGCCGTGCCGTCGGCTCGTCGATCACCGCCGCGAGCCGCACGCGCGCGTGCCCCCTGCCGACGGGGCGGTCGGCGACGGCGACGGCGAGCCAGGGAGCACCGCGCAGGACGGATCCCTCGCCGGTGTCGGCTCGGGTCCCGTTGACCATGAGGTGGGAGCCGCCCCTCAGGTGCGCGACGCGTTCGGGGAACGCCAGCGCGGCGACGAGCCCAACGATCCGGTCGTCCCCGGGCTCCGCCTCGCCGGCGCGCAGGCCTGGAGAGGAAGGGGAGCTGGAGGTGGCGGCGGGGGAGTCCGGGGGCGATGCCTGGCCGCGAGAGCCGGAGGGCGGCGCCTGGCCGGGTGCGGGCGGGGGTGCGGAGGCCGAGGTGGAGGCGGGTGCGAGGCCGGCCGCCGACGAGCGGAGGCGACGGGACTCGGCGCGCCAGCGGGCCGCGTAGGCGTCGCCGCCACGCCGGGCGGTGCGCCAGGCCGCGGCCAGGTCGTCGCCGTAGTCGCGCGGGGGCTCCTCGCTCAGCAGGGCGACCACGTCGGCTGCCCGTGCCGCGCCCACCAGCGGGGTCGCGTCCAGCAGGGCGCGCGCCAGCCGGGGGTGCAGTCCCAGGCGGGACATACGGACACCGCGGTCCGTGGCCCGCCCCGCGGCGTCGACCGCGCCCACGGCCGACAGGACGCCCCGCGCCGCCGCCATCGCCCCGCCCGGCGGCGGATCCAGCAGGGCCAGTCCCGTCGCCCCGGGATCGCCCCAGCAGGCCGCCTGGAGCGCGAACGCCGTCAGGTCGGCCACCTTGATCTCGGGTGCCGGGAACCGCGTCAGACGGGAGTCCTCCGCCTCCGCCCAGCAGCGGTAGACCGTGCCCGGCGCCTCACGCCCGGCCCGTCCCGCCCGCTGCCGCCCGGCCGCCTGCGAGGCCCGTACGGTCGCCAGGGCGCTCAGCCCGCGCGCGTGGTCCACCCGCGGCTCGCGCGCGAGCCCCGAGTCCACGACCACCCGCACCCCCGGAACCGTCAGCGACGACTCGGCCACCGAGGTCGAAAGGACCACGCGGCGCCGCACACCGGCCGTGAGCACCGCGTCCTGCACGGCGGCCGGAGCCCGCCCGTGCACCTGAAGGACGTCGACATCCCCGATACCGCCCAGCTGCCCGGCCACCCGCGCGATCTCCCCGACCCCGGGAAGGAAGCACAGGACGTCACCCGAGCGCTCGGCCAGCGCCCGCCGCACCGTGGACGCCACGTGCGTCAGCAGCTCCGGGTCCACCCGCATCCCGTGCGGGGGCCGCACGGGGCGCGCGGGCGGCGCCCACACCGTCTCGACCGGATACGCGACACCCTCCGCCTCGACGACCGGCGCGTCGCCCAGCAGCCGGGCCCAGCCCCCGGCGTCCGTCGTCGCGGACGCGGCGACCAGCCGCAGTTCAGGACGGAGCGCGGCCCGCACGTCCAGCAGGAACGCGGCCACCGTGTCGGCGTCCAGGTGCCGCTCGTGACACTCGTCGAGCACGACCACGTCGACGCCCGCCAGCTCCTGGTCCCGCTGAAGCCGCTGGAGCAGGACCCCGGTCGTGACGACCTCCACGCGCGCGTGCGGGCCGACCACCCGTTCCCCGCGCACCGTGAAGCCGACGCTCTGCCCGACCTTCTCGCCCAGCAGCCACGCCATCCGCCGGGCGGCGGCCCGGGCCGCGATGCGCCGCGGCTCGGCCACCACCACCCGCCGCGCCGGGCGCCCGTCGTCCAGGAGGCCCGCCAGGGCCATCGGCACCAGCGTCGTCTTGCCGGTGCCGGGCGGCGCCACCAGCACCGCGGCGCCGTGCCCCTCCAGGGCATCGTCCACGGCGGGCAGGGCGCCGCGCACGGGCAGCGCGTCCAGGGCTTCGTAACGGATCACGCCCCCAGTCTCGTACGAGCGCCGAACCGGCCGCGCAGGAACTCCGGGACAGCCCCCACGCGCGCGGGCGGCACGACGAAGCGGCACCGCGACGACGGGTGGGCGCGCGACGCGACGAAGGGGAGCCGATCGGCTCCCCTTCGTCGTCCTCCTCGCCACGGGCCGTTCCTCGTGGACCGCGCGGGTCAGTCCCGCTCGCACACGAAGATCGCCGTGCCCGGAATGAGGTTCCCGCGCAGCGGGGACCAGCCGCCCCACTCCTGGGTGTTCCAGGCGGGCCACTCGGGTTCGACGACGTCGACCAGGCGGAAGCCGCCGGCCACCACGTCACGCACCCGGTCGCCCAGCGTCCTGTGGTGCTCGACGTAGACCGCGCGGCCGTCCTCGTCCTGCTCCACGTAGGGGGTGCGGTCGAAGTAGGACGCGGACACCGACAGGCCCTCCGGGCCCGGCTCGTCGGGGAACGCCCAGCGGACCGGGTGCGTGACCGAGAAGACGAAGCGGCCGCCGGGGCGCAGAACCCGGTGGACCTCCCTCAGCACCAGCACGGGGTCGGCGACGAAGGGCAGCGCGCCGTACGCCGAGCACGCGAGGTCGAAGGAGCCGTCCGCGAACGGCAGCGCGCTCGCGTCCGCCTCCACCAGGGGCACGGTGCCCCCGATGCGCAGGGCGTGCTGGAGCTGGCGGTGGGAGAGGTCCAGGGCCACGGGGCGGGCGCCCTGCGCGGCCAGCCAGCGCGAGCACTGGGCCGCTCCGGCGCCGATCTCCAGGATGTCCTTGCCCTTGAGGTCCTCCGGAGGGCCCAGCAGTTCGGCCTCCACCTCGTCGAGACCCTCGGGACACCACACGAACCGGTCGTCGCCGAGGAACGTGCCGTGTTCGATCTGGTAGTCGTCCGCGTTCCGGTCCCACCAGCCCCGATTCGCCCGCGAACTCTCGATGAGGTCCGCGTCACGTCGGGTGGCTTCCGGTTCGAACGGTTCGGGCTCTTGGATGATCGGCTCCCTCGTCGTACTCTTCCGTCCAACCCGTCTCGGGCGTGTCACGACAGAGGCGTCCTACTGCCCGCGTGGCCTTGTGAGACAGGTCTTGTGCCGGGATTGCGGCGATCCGCCCCGGGTGTGCGCCTTCGCGCATTGACCCTGCCCGGCTGCCCCCGTATGCTACAAGTTGCGCTGCGGGCCTGCGCTCCTCAGACATAGCAGGCTGTGCTCGCATCTGTATGTATGTCCCCTCGGTTCTCGAGGCGCCTTCCGGCTGTGCCGGGTCGGGCGCTTCCTTGACTGTCCGGCTTCTACAGAGCGAAACGGGCTCCCGGCGTAAGCAGTACCTACGACTCACTGTCCGTACCGGAGCCCTTTCCCACATGACGAGCAGCACCGAGACCACCTCTACCACGCCGCAGGTAGCGGTCAACGACATCGGTAACGAGGAAGCATTCCTCGCCGCGATCGACGAGACGATCAAGTACTTCAACGACGGCGACATCGTCGACGGCGTCATCGTGAAAGTCGACCGGGACGAGGTCCTGCTCGACATCGGTTACAAGACCGAAGGTGTCATCCCGAGCCGCGAGCTCTCGATCAAGCACGACGTCGACCCGAACGAGGTCGTCAAGGTCGGCGACGAGATCGAAGCCCTTGTTCTCCAGAAGGAGGACAAGGAAGGCCGCCTGATCCTCTCGAAGAAGCGCGCCCAGTACGAGCGCGCCTGGGGCACCATCGAGAAGATCAAGGAAGAGGACGGCATCGTCACCGGCACCGTCATCGAGGTGGTCAAGGGTGGTCTCATCCTCGACATCGGCCTCCGTGGCTTCCTGCCGGCTTCTCTCGTCGAGATGCGCCGTGTCCGCGACCTCCAGCCCTACGTGGGCAAGGAGCTCGAGGCCAAGATCATCGAGCTGGACAAGAACCGCAACAACGTGGTCCTGTCCCGCCGTGCCTGGCTGGAGCAGACCCAGTCCGAGGTTCGCCAGACGTTCCTCACGACCCTGCAGAAGGGTCAGGTCCGCTCCGGCGTCGTCTCCTCGATCGTCAACTTCGGTGCCTTCGTGGACCTGGGTGGCGTCGACGGTCTGGTGCACGTCTCCGAGCTCTCCTGGAAGCACATCGACCACCCGTCCGAGGTTGTCGAGGTCGGCCAGGAAGTCACCGTCGAGGTCCTCGACGTCGACATGGACCGCGAGCGCGTCTCCCTGTCGCTCAAGGCGACGCAGGAAGACCCGTGGCAGCAGTTCGCCCGTACGCACCAGATCGGTCAGGTCGTCCCGGGTAAGGTCACGAAGCTCGTTCCGTTCGGTGCGTTCGTCCGCGTGGACGAGGGCATCGAGGGTCTGGTCCACATCTCCGAGCTGGCCGAGCGCCACGTGGAGATCCCGGAGCAGGTCGTCCAGGTCAACGACGAGATCTTCGTCAAGGTCATCGACATCGACCTCGAGCGCCGCCGCATCAGCCTCTCGCTGAAGCAGGCCAACGAGTCCTTCGGTGCCGACCCGGCCTCGGTCGAGTTCGACCCGACCCTGTACGGCATGGCCGCGTCGTACGACGACCAGGGCAACTACATCTACCCCGAGGGCTTCGACCCCGAGACCAACGACTGGCTCGAGGGCTTCGAGGCTCAGCGCGAGGTGTGGGAGAACCAGTACGCCGAGGCGCAGCAGCGCTTCGAGCAGCACCAGGCTCAGGTCATCAAGTCCCGCGAGGCCGACGCGCAGGCCGAGGCCGAGGGTGCCAGCACCTCCAGTGCGGCTCCGGCTGCCTCCGGTGGCGGCGGCGGTTCCTACTCCTCGGAGTCGGACGACAACTCCGGCGCCCTGGCGTCGGACGAGGCGCTTGCCGCCCTCCGCGAGAAGCTCGCCGGCGGCCAGAGCTGAAAAGCTCACCGCTAGCAAGTAGCTGAAAGAAGTGGGCCCGCACCGATTCGGTGCGGGCCCACTTCCATGGGGGGTCGTTCGCCGGGAGGGTGTCAGGGCGTCACCGTGATGTTGGTGAGCCCCTTGCCGCCCGTCACCGTGTTCGAGGCGTACACGGTGGTCCTGCAGTCGGTGCCGTAGTTGGTGACATTGACCGCCAGCTGCTTGTCGCCCGTGGCGCCCCGCAGATCCGAGGTGTTGCCCCGGAACACCGTGCCGCAGCCCCAGCCGGACTGCTGGGTGTGGGTCTCGTAGCCGTCGTTCGTCGTGGCCGTGCCCTTGTTGTTCTCCACGAGGACGTCGTTGCCCTTCACGTCGACCCAGGAGTCGTCGTAGTTGGCGCCGGTCAGGCCGCTGCCGTCGAAGGTGTTGCCGGTGATGCGCGCCCCCGTCGTGCCCTCCTTGATGTCGACGTTCTCGCCGCCCACGTCCGGTCCGATCGTGTTGCCGGTGATCTGGATGCGGTCGCTCTTGTCCGAGGTCCCGCCGGCCGTACCCACGTACACGCCCTCGCCCATGCCGCGGCCGTCGTTGCCGGTGTCGTAGATCTTCGAGTTGCTGATCACGCCGTCCGTGCTGGAGTTGCGGAAGTGGACGCCCTCCATGTCGAGGCCGTGGACGGTGACCCTGTCGACGACGACACCCTTCGCCGAGTCGATCATGATGCCCTTCTGGCCGCCGGTGACGGTGATGCCCTGGACCGTCCAGTACGAGGCGCCGTTGAGGTGCAGTCCGTAGCCGCCGCCCGCCGTGAGGACGGCCTTCGAGGAGCCGCTGAGGGTGATGCGGGAGCCCGCGCCCGCGGCCCTCGTCGCCTTGAAGTTGCCGGTGTACGTGCCGTCCGCGAGGTGGATCGTGTCGCCGGGGGCGGCCGAGGTGAGGGCGGACTTCAACTGGGCGGCGGTGGATACCTCGATGACCTGGGCCGCGTTCGCCGAAAGCGCTGCCGCCGGCGCCACGGCCGTGACCGCTGTCGCGCCGAGCAGGGGAATGAGAAGTGTGCGTCGGATGCGCATGTGGGGGGTGACCTTCCCGTCGGTTCGCAAGAAGCTCGTTCTCGTACATGAACTTAGGGTGCCCATCTGAACGTAGGGAGGTCGCGGGTTCGCGTCAAGGTCTGGACCAGGCCGGTGTGCGAGGAGAGAAACGTGTCGGATACACGAGTAACTGCAGGGCTGTAACGGGCCGTTGCCAGGATCCCCGGGTCATTCAAGATCGTGAGGGGAGTCGAAGGCATGGCAGCACACGAGCGATCGACAGCGGCGAGCCGGCGGGCGTTCCTGCGCAACGTCGGTCTGACCGGCGGCGCGGGCGCGATGTTCGCCACCATGGGGGCCCTCGGCCTTGCGCCCACCGCGCGGGCCGCCCAGCGCGAACAGCCCTTCCGCGCACCGAAGCCGGGCGATTTCACGCTCTCCGGGAGGGGGGCCGCGAAGGTCGTGATCGTAGGCGGCGGCATCGCGGGTCTCGCCTCCGCGTACGAGCTCGGCAAGGCGGGCTACGACTGTACGGTCCTGGAGGCGAGAGACCGCACCGGCGGCCGCAACTTCACCGTGCGCGGCGGTGATTCGACCACCGACCTGTACGGCAACACGCAGACGGCCCGGTTCGGCGAGGGTCAGTACATGAACGCGGGTCCGGCCCGCCTCCCGCAGTGGATGGTCACCCTCGACTACTGCCGCGAACTCGGCGTCCCCGTCGAAGTGTTCACGAACACGAACGCGGACGCGTACATGTACAACGAGTCGGCCGGCATGACCAGGCCGATGCGTCACCGGACAGCGAAGGCCGATGTCTACGGCTACGTCTCCGAGCTGCTGGCCAAGGCCACCGACAGGGGCGCCCTGGACAAGGAGCTGACAGCCGCCGACCAGGAGAGGCTCGTCGAGTTCCTCAAGGACTTCGGCGAACTCGGCGACAAGCTCACCTATGAGGGAGGTCCGCGCCGCGGCTACACCACCGTCCCCGCCGCCGCCGGGACCCCGGGCGTGCTCCTGGGCGACGTCCCGAGCGCCTCCGAGGTCTTCGCCTCCGGCGTCGGCCGGTACTTCTCCTTCGAGTTCGAATTCGACCAGGCGATGCTGATGTTCCAGCCGGTGGGCGGCATGGACCAGATACCCAAGGCGCTCACCAGGGCGATCGGGGCCCACCGCATCCGTACCGGAGCGGCGGTCTCCCGGATCACCGACAAGGGAGACGGCGTCACCGTCACGTACACCCAGGGCGGGCGCACCAGGACCCTGGACGCCGACTTCTGCATCGGCGCCCTGCCGCCCAACATCCTCGCCAGGATCCCGCACAACCTCGGCTCCGGGGTCCGGAGTGCCCTGGAGGCGATCACCCCCCAGTCCGCGGGCAAGATCGGCCTCGAATACCGGTCCCGCTGGTGGGAGCTCGACCACCGGATCTACGGCGGCATCACCGAGACCGACCTGGACGTCACCCACATCTGGCATCCCTCGTACGGCTTCCACGGCCGGCGCGGAGTCATGATCGGCTACTACAACTACGGCTCCGACGCCGACTCGTACGCGAAGCTCACCCCCAAGGAGCGCGAGAAGCGCGCGGTGGCCGCCGGCGTGAAGATCTACGGCGAGAAGTACCGCACCGAACTCGACTCGTCCTTCTCCCACCACTGGCGCCAGACCCCGCACCTGGAAGGCGCCTGGCACAACACCCCCGGCGGGCCCGACGACGTCCGCTACAAGCCGCTGAACCGGCCCACCGGGCGGGTCTACTTCGCGGGCGACTGGCTCAGCTATGCCGACGCCTGGCAGCACGGCGCCTTCACGTCCGCCCGCAACGCCGTCACCGCGCTCCACGCGCGCGTGCTGTCCTCGTAACACCCGTGTGCTGTGCTGGTGGCGGTCCGCCGACGGTGCCCCACCGCCGGCTGAACGCCTTCCGGCCGCTCGGAGAGGCCGATGGACCGGCATGAGGCAGCGGCGCGGAGCACGGGACGGGAATGCCCGTGCTCCGCGCCACGTTGTGCAGTACGAACACGAGGAGGAGCGGTCACAGTGCTTGATCCGCAGGGTTTGTACGCATGGGAGCCGAAGGGCCTGGCCGTGGTCGACATGGCACTCGCCCAGGAGTCGGCCGGTCTTGTCATGCTCTACCACTTCGACGGATACATCGACGCGGGCGAAACCGGCGAGCAGATCGTCGACCGGGTGCTCGACTCGCTGCCCCACCAGGTCGTGGCCCGTTTCGACCACGACCGGCTCGTGGACTATCGCGCCCGCCGTCCGCTGCTGACGTTCAAGCGCGACCGCTGGGCCGAGTACGAGGAGCCGACCCTCGAGGTACGGCTTGTGCAGGACGCCACCGGCGCGCCCTTCCTGCTGCTGTCGGGCCCCGAGCCGGACACCGAGTGGGAGCGCTTCGCCGCCGCCGTCCAGCAGATCGTGGAGCGGCTCGGGGTCCGCCTCTGCGTGAACTTCCACGGCATCCCCATGGGCGTCCCGCACACCCGCCCGGTGGGCCTCACCCCGCACGGCAACCGCACCGATCTGGTGCCCGGCCACCGCAGCCCCTTCGACGAGGCACAGGTCCCCGGAAGCGCCGAGTCGCTGATCGAGTACCGCCTCATGGAGGCCGGTCACGACGTTCTCGGTGTCGCCGCGCATGTGCCCCACTACATCGCGCGCTCCCCGTACCCGGACGCGGCGCTGACCGTCCTGGAGTCCATCACGGCCGCGACAGGCCTGGTGCTCCCCGGGATAGCGCACGGCCTGCGGACCGAGGCGCACCGCACCCAGACGGAGATCGACCGCCAGATCCAGGAGGGCGACGAGGAACTCGTCGCGCTCGTCCAGGGCCTTGAGCACCAGTACGACGCCGCCGCGGGCGCCGAGACCCGCGGCAACATGCTCGCGGAACCGGTGGACATCCCCTCGGCGGACGAGATCGGCCAGGAGTTCGAGCGCTTCCTGGCGGAACGCGAAGGAGACGCCTGACCCCCTCTCGGGCTCCCGGGACTTCCCGGCTCCCGGGCGGAGGGCCTGTCAGTGACAGGGCCTAAGCTGCGAGGCATGCTGAAGGTGGGCCTGACCGGTGGTATCGGCGCCGGCAAGAGCGAAGTGTCACGGCTGCTCGTCGCGCACGGCGCGGTGCTGATCGACGCGGACAGGATCGCGCGGGAGGTCGTCGCGCCCGGAACTCCCGGGCTGGCGGCGGTCGTCGACGCCTTCGGCGAGGAGGTCCTCGCCGCGGACGGCGGCCTGGACCGGCCGAAGCTCGGCTCGATCGTCTTCGCCGACCCGCAGAAGCTCGCCGTCCTGAACTCGGTCGTGCACCCCTTGGTCGGCGCCCGCTCGCGGGCCCTGGAGGACGCCGCGCCCGAGGACGCCGTCGTCGTCCACGACGTACCCCTGCTCGCGGAGAACGGCCTGGCCGCGCTGTACGACCTCGTGATCGTCGTCGACGCCCGTCCCGGGACCCAGCTCGAGCGTCTCGTCCGCCTGCGCGGCATGACGGAGGAGGACGCCCGTGCGCGGATGGCCGCACAGGCCTCCCGCGACAAGCGTCTGGCGATCGCGGACATCGTCATCGACAACGACGTGCCCCTGGAGGCACTGGAGCGGCGCGTACGGGACGTATGGGGCGATCTCGTACGCAGAGCACGCCACCCCCAGGAGCAGCGCCCGGAATAGCGCCCCTCCGGAGGGGCGTTGAACCCTTGCAGCGAGGGAAGGACTCTGCCGTGCCCGAGACCAGCGGATCGATCGGACGAACTCCCGAGACGCATGTCATCGACTTCCGCGCCGCCGAGCAACTGCTCGCCGCGCGTGATCCGCGGGGTGCGGTGAAGCTGCTCGACCCTGTCATCGCCGCACACCCGGAGAACACCGCGGCCCGGCTGCTGCGCGCGCGTGCCTTCTTCGCCGCCGCGCAACTGCGGCCCGCCGAGCTGGAGTTCACGATCGTCCTGGAGCGCGAGCCCGACAACGCGTTCGCGCACTTCGCGCTCGCCCGGACCTACGAGCGCCAGCGGCGCCCCGAGCAGGCGAAGCGGCACTTCAGACTGGCGGCCGCGCTCGACCCGCAGCCGCAGTATCTGCGGGCGGCGCGGTTCGACGTGTAGCGCGTCCGCGCGAAGCGGCCCGGCCGCCCCGCCGTTTCACGCGCATCGGCACGGCCGCCGGGAGGTTTCAGGGGTGCGACGGCCTCGACGGCCGGCGGCGCTCCGGCGGCGGCCGGTACGCGCGCCGGTCGTCCACGGGCTCGTACGGCGGGACGTCACGGCCCGGCTGGTAGTGCGGGCCCTGCCTGATGTGCCGAAGGATCATGGTCATGTCGACCGTGACGATCACCCACAGCGCGGCACACGCGGCCGCCCACCCCGGCCGCCCCACCAGGATGAACGCGACCGTCCCGAAGACGGCCCAGATCAGGCCCCAGACGCTCAGCCAGAAGCGCATCCGCAGAGCACTGCGCGCTGTCACCGGTTCACTGCCCGTACGCATCAGGATCACCACTCCTATGAGGAAACGTACTCTTCGTGGTGCACGTTCACCAAGGGAGAGCCGTCGGGCGACGGCCGCCGGGGGAGGCGACGGTGCTGCTGAGGACGCTGCGGGCGGACGCGAGGACCGCCGAGTGGCTGAGAGACCTGGAGAGCGAGAGTTCCGGCCTTCGGGAAGCGGCGCTCCCGGACGCCGACGCGTTGCCGGACATCCTGCTCGACCTGTCCGTGCCCCATGAACACATCAACGAACTCGTCGCACTGCGGGCCCGGTTCGCCGCCGATCCGGAGGCCATGATCCTCCTGGCGCGCTGCGTCACCCGCTTCGTGCGGGACATGGGGGACATAGGGAAGGGCTGGGAGCCACCCGCCTTCCCCGCGACGACGGGACTTCTCGGGCGCTGCTTCCATCTGTACGTCTTCATAGCGGCGCTTCCGTACGTCCGCGCCCATCACCGGGAGCGCGGGGTGCCCGAGGACGTCTCGCGGCGCACACTCGCCGACCTCGGCCGTCATGTGTCCGTGCACCACAGACGGTCCGGCGGCCCCGGACTGCTGTTCCCCTGGTGGATCGCCCTGCACTTCCACGGCGAGCTGTTCCAGCTGGGCCGGCTCCAGTTCCAGCGGGTCCTGCTGGGGCGGCGCACGGCCGGTGCCGCCGCGGCGGCGGGGCTGGCCCTGGACCCCGGCGCCCCCTGTCTGAACCTGCACATCACCGACTTCCGAGGCCCGCTCTCCCCGGCCGCGTGCGACCGTTCGCTCGACCTGGCGCGGGAGTTCTTCGCCCGCCACTACCCCGAGGAGCGCCACGGGACAGCCGTCTGCGACTCCTGGCTGCTCGACCCGCAGCTCAAGCGATATCTGCCGGCCGACTCCAACATCATTCGCTTCCAGGACCGCTTCCACCTGGTGCACGAGGAGAGGACCCCGGACGACACGATGCCCGTCGGCTTCGTCTTCGGTGATCCGGAGCTCCCGCTCGACGAACTGCCGCGGCGCAACCGTGTGGAGCGCGCGGTGGTCGACCATCTGCGCGCGGGCGGGCATTGGTACGGAGGACGGGGCTGGTTCGCGCTGTAGTCCGTCCCGTCGGGCCCCTGACTCGGACGGATGTCCCTCGAACATGTCACCCGAACGAGTGACCGGAGAGGGGAACGGGCTTGCGGAAGCCGTCCGTTGGACGGGTATGAGGATCGAAATGCGTCAGGGATACGAGGGCACGGGACCGGGTGCCATCACACCGGACGGCTGCGCGGTCGAGCTCTACACCCGTCTGCCCGTCGGAACCGAACCGGACATCATCACCGCGGCCGTGCCCGCCGCCTCGCACATCCTGGAACTGGGCAGCGGGGTCGGCCGGATGACCCACCCGCTCCTGGAACTCGGTTTCGCGGTCACGGCGGTGGACGAGTCCGCCGAGATGCTGGAGCACGTCCGAGGGGCGCGCCGCATACGCAGCAGCATCGAGGACCTCGACCTCGGCGAGACGTTCGACGTCGTGCTGCTGGCGTCGTTCCTCGTGCACGCCGGGGACGTCCGGGTGCGACGGGCGCTCCTGGACACCTGCGCTCGCCATGTCGCGGACGACGGCTGCGTACTGATCCAGCGCGAGGGCGAGAACTACCACACCGATGTGCCGCGCGAGCGCGCCGACCCGTCCGGATTCGTCGTGCGCATCCTGTCCACCGAGCCCGTGGGGGACGGGGTCGACTCGGTGCGCGCGGAGTACACGTTCCCGGACGCCACCTGGACGCAGACGTTTCTGTCCCGCCCTTTGACGAAGGAGGCATTCGAGGAGGCGCTGGCGGAGGCGGGGCTCAAGGTCGACCGGTATCTGACGGACGACGGGATATGGGTGAGGGCCGTGAAGGGGTGAGCGGCGGCCGCCGCGCGCGACAAATCCCGTTCAGCGCCGATGAGTTCCCGGCAGCCCCCAGGTCTACCTCTGTGAAAGCAGCTACCGCTTCCCACAGGAGGAGACCACCGTGTCCGAGACGACCATCCCCCTCACCGCCACCCGCGCCGCCCTCAGGCCCCGCTCCCGTGCCGCCCGGATCTCCCTGACCGCCCTCCAGGTCGTCCTCGGCCTCTTCTACGCGTTCGCGAGCGCCCTTCCCAAGCTGATCGCCCACCCTTCGGCGACGGAGTCGTTCGACAAGCTGGGCTGGGGCCACACCGGCATGTACATCATCGGCGCGCTCGAACTCGCCGGAGGCATGGCCCTGTTGATCCCACTGCTGGACTCGGTGGCCGCGCTGGCACTGAGCGCTCTGATGGTCGGTGCGTTCATCGTCAACGTCACCGTCGTCCACGGCCCGTACGTGGCGACCCCGCTGATCCTGATGCTGCCGCTCGGCCTGATCGCCTGGGCCAGGCGCGACCACACGACCGAACTGCTCCGCCTGGTACGCCGGCGGGCCGGACGTCGGGCGTGACGGCACAGCAAGGACGCAGGGCTCCTCCGGGACGGGGAGCCCCTCGATGCCGTACGTCCGTACGCCCGCCGGGGAAACGGCCTGTACACCGGTGCGCCGACCGGTGAGTGGCCCGTGTGCCGGTGAGCCGGCCGGTGCCTCGGTGCGGCCGCGTTCCGGACGGCCGGGAAGCCGAGACGGGTGCCGGTGCGGCTCGTCGAACCAGGGCTCGTCGAACCGGAGCGGCTCGACGAACCGGAGGCGGGGGGCGAGGACCGGGAGGGGAAGTTACGGGCGCGAGGAGGGCTCAGTGGCGGGAGGCGCCTCCGGACCCGGTCGTGCCCGGGGACCTGGTGGAGCCGGTCGGTCCCGTGGAGGGGCCCGAGGTTCGGACGGGGCCGGACGAACCCGTCTGCATTCCCCGCAGGCGTTCCATGTCGCGGCGGTCCCGCTTGGTCGGGCGTCCCGCGCCCCGGTCCCGGACACCCGCCGGAGCCACCGCCTCGCGCGGCGGAGGCGGTGGGCTGTTGTCGGCATAGCATTCGGCGGCGACGGGTGCGCCGACCCGCTTGCGGATCACGCGCTTCACGACGACGACCCGTTCGCGGCCCTCGTGCCACACGCGTACCTCGTCGCCGACGCGGACCGAGTACGCGGGCTTGACACGTTCCCCGTTGACCCGAACATGACCGCCCTTGCAGGCCGTGGCACCGATCGAGCGGGTCTTGACGAGACGGACGGACCAGATCCAGGCGTCGACCCGCACACTCTCGCCGCCGGCGGGCCCAGCGGCGACGGCGGCCCTGACGGCCGCAGCGGTCGCGGAGGCCGCCGTGGCAGTGGGATCGGGGTCGGTCCCGGACTCGATCCCGGAGGCGCCACCGGACTCGACCCCAGAAGCGGCCCTTGGGCCGGTCCCGGAGGCCGCCGTGGCAGAAGCCCTGGAGCCGGTCCGGCCAGTCCCGGACCCGGTCCCGGAGTCGGCCCTTGAGCCGGCCGTGGCGGTCTTCCCGGCATTCGCGCCGCGCCCGCCTTCGGTCCCCGCGCCCTTCATCTCCCCGTCAGCACCCTGAGAAGCCATGACCCGACTCTAATGCCCCCGGCCCGGGACACCGCATGCCTTTTCCGTCGCACGGACCACACCGGATGCGTCGTTCCCGGGGCGGGCGGAGGCTGTCGGTGAAGCCGTCCGGGGAACAGGAAGAGGGGACCGAGGGTGCAGACAGCAGCGAAGGTCGACGCGCTGATGGACGGCCTCCGCGCCGATCTGGAACGCCTCGCGGCCATCCCCTCCGTGGCGTTCCCCGGCTTCCCGGCCGGGCCGGTGCGGGAAGCCCACGATCTCCTCGTGGGCATGCTGCGGGACGCCGGAGTGGAGCGTGTCGAGAGCATCGATCTTCCCGGCACCGCCCCCGTGATCTTCGGGGAGATCCCGCCGCCGGACCCGGCCGCGCCGACCGTCCTGCTCTACTCGCACTACGACGTGCAGCCGCCCGGGGACGAGAAGCTGTGGCTGTCGCCGCCCTTCGAGCCGACCCCCGTCGAGGGCGGTCTCCGGGCCCGCGGGATCGCCGACGACAAGTCCAACGTGATCGCTCACCTGGGGATGCTCCGGGCGTACGAGGGGCGGCCGCCGGTCGGGGTGAAGATCGTCTTCGAGGGGCAGGAGGAGTACGGCAGCCCCTTCGACGACTATCCGCCCAGCGATCCCGAGCGGTTCGCGTGCGACGCGATGGTCATCGCCGACCTGGGCAATCTCCGCCCCGGCAGCCCCACCCTGACCACCGCACTGCGCGGTGCGGCCGAGGTCGTGGTCGAGGTGCGCACCCTCGAGGAGCCCCGGCACAGCGGGGAGTTCGGCGGTGCCGCGCCGGACGCCCTGCTCGTGCTGCTGACCGCCCTGTCCACGCTGCACGATGTGCAGGGCGATGTGGCCGTCGCGGGGCTGCGGCGTGAGGAGTGGAGCGGAACGACGTACACCGAGGACGAATTCCGTGAACTCGCCGGTGTCTGCGACGGGGTCCCGCTCGTCGGCAGCGGAAGTCTCGGCGAGCGGCTGTGGAGCGGGCCCGCGATCACGGTGATCGGCCTGGACGCGCCGAGTGTCGAACACGCGGCCTCCGCCGTCGTCCCGTACGCGCGTGCCAAGCTCAATCTCCGCTTCCACCCGCGCCAGGACGCGAAGGAGGCGCGGGCCAAGCTGGTCGACCACCTGCGCTCGCTGCGGCCCTTCGGCGTCCCTCTCACCGTCACACCGGGCGACACGGGCCCCGGCTACAAGGCCTCGACCGGCGGCCCCGCTTATCGCGCCGCGCTGACCGCGCTGCGCGAGGCCTGGGGCGAGGAGGCGGCGTACATCGCGACCGGTGGTTCGATTCCGCTGGTCAACGGGCTCGCACGAGCCGCACCCGACGCAGAGGTGCTGCTCTTCGGGGCGCAGGACAGCATGTGCAACCTGCACGCACCCAACGAGCGCGTCCTCTTCTCGGAGCTGCGCAACACCGTGGTGGCGATGTGTGCCTTCGTAAGGGAGTACGCGGCAGACTTCCGCGAGGGAGCGGGGGAGAGCGCGTGAGCCGGGACGGGACGGTCCGGTGACCACCCCGACCGGCACCGAGCCGGCCGGCACAGAAGAGCCGCCGCACCAGCGCAGGTTCACGTTTCCGAGTGCGCTGACCGTCCTCGCGATCGTCACGATCGCCGTGTGGGCACTGGCGTTCCTGATCCCGGCAGGACAGTACGACCGCACGCCCGAGGGCAGGCCGATCCAGGGCACGTATCACCGCGTCGACTCGGGGCAGAGTTTCGTCGACCGCCTCAACGACCTCTTCCTCTCGCCCGTCAACGGCCTCTACGGAATCCTGGACGAGAAGACCGCGCAGGTCGGGCCGGAGTTCGCCGGTGAACTGTACGGCAGCGCGGGTGTGTTCCTCTTCGTCCTCGCCATCGGGGCGTTCATCACGGTGGTGTTCGCGACGGGCGCCCTCGACCGGGGAATCGGCCTCCTCGCCCACCGGCTGCGCACACGCGGCGCGTTGCTCATCGCGGGCATCATGCTGGTGTTCTCGGTGCTCGGCACGGTGGAGGGCTTCGCCGAGGAGACCCTGGGGTTCTACGGGCTGATCGTGCCGTTGATGCTGGCGCTCGGCTACGACCGGATGGTGGCGGTCGGCACGATCATCCTCGGCGCGGGCATCGGGGTGCTGTGCTCGACGGTGAACCCGTTCGCGACGGGCGTCGCCTCGTCCGCCGCCGGCATCTCGCTCGGCGACGGCATCGTGCTGCGGTTCGTGATGTGGGTCGTGCTGACGGCGGTCACGATCGGGTACGTCATCCGGTACGCGCGCCGGGTGCAGCGGAGCCCCGACCGCTCGATCACCGGGTTCCTGCCGGGGGACCGCGAGCACGCCCAGGACGCGGCCGGCGAGGTTCCCGAGCTGACCGGTCTGCACAAGGCGGTCCTCGTCACCACGGCGCTGGTCTTCGCCTTCATGATCTTCTCCGTCGTGCCGTGGTCCAGCGCGCTCACCGGCGAGGCGGACGCGCGACCGTACGGGTTCGAGCTCGGCTGGTCCTTCCCGGAGCTGGCGGCGCTGTTCCTGTGCGCGGCGGTGCTGGTCGGGGTGGTGGCGCGGATGGGCGAGCAGAAGCTGAGCGCGACGATCGTCCAGGGCGCCGCGGACTTCATCTCGCCCGCGCTGGTGATCGTGCTGGCCCGCGGGGTCACCGTGATCATGAACAACTCGAAGATCACCGACACGGTTCTGCACTCCATCGAGGGCATCGTGGAGGGCACCTCCTCCAGTCTCTTCGCGATCATCGTCTTCATCGTGAACCTGCCGCTGGCCTTCCTCATCCCCTCCACCTCCGGCCACGCGACCCTCGCCATGCCGATCCTCGCCCCGCTCGCCGACTTCGCGGGCGTCTCCCGGGCCGTCGTCGTGACCGCGTGGCAGGCCGCCAGCGGCTGGATGAACCTCTGGGTCCCCACCACCGCGGTCACCATCGGAGGCGTCGCCCTCGCCAAGGTCGGCTACGACAAGTACCTGCGCTTCATCTGGCCCCTCCTCGCCCTCCTCTTCCTGCTGATCTGCGGGTTCCTGGCGCTGGGAGCGGAGATGACTTAGCCGCCGGTGGGAGTGGGGGCCGGGAACGGAGCGGGGGAGCGCCGAGCAGGGGGATCGGGCGCGGGCGGCCGGCCGGTCGTACGGCGGTCGTACGGTGGTCGTCTTTGGCGGTGCAGGGCGGTCGAACGGCGGTGCAGGGCGTGCAGGGCGGTCGTGCGGCGGTCGTACCGTGGTGATGTGAACAGCGGCGCTCCGGCGGAAGGTGCGGCCCGCTCCGCCGATCTCACCGTGCTCGACGGGCGGATCGCCGGCTGCCGGGCCTGTCCGCGGCTTGTCGCTTGGCGCGAAGAGGTGGCCGCCACCAAGCGCGCCGCCTTCGCCGGACAGACGTACTGGGGGCGTCCGGTGCCCGGGTTCGGGCCGCCCGACGCGTCCCTCCTCGTCGTCGGGCTCGCCCCCGCGGCGCACGGTGGCAACCGGACCGGGCGGATGTTCACCGGGGACCGGTCGGGTGACGTGCTGTACGCGGCGCTGCACGACATCGGGCTCGCCTCGCAGGGCACCTCGGTGAGCGCCGACGACGGACTGGAGCTGCACGGGGTGCGTGTCACCTCTCCGGTGCACTGCGCGCCGCCGGCCAACAGGCCGACGACCGAGGAGCGGGACACCTGCCGGCCCTGGCTCGTCAGGGAGCTGGGGCTGTTGCGGCCCACGCTGCGCACGGTGGTCGTCCTCGGAGCCTTCGGCTGGCAGGCCGCCCTGCCGGCCCTCGCGGAGGCGGGCTGGACGGTGCCCCGGCCACGTCCGGCGTTCGCGCACGGGGCGCGGGTGACGCTCGTACGGCGGCCGGAACCGGACGGCATGGGTATCGGCACCGGTATCGATGCCGGTATCGATGCCGCCCCCGCCTCCGTCGAGCTGTTCGGGTGCTTCCACGTCAGCCAGCGGAACACCTTCACCGGGCGCCTCACGCCGGCGATGCTGAGGGAGGTCCTGACCACGGCGGCGGAGTCCGCGGGGCTGACGACGCGCTCCCCGTGAGCGTTCCGCGGGTGTCAGGCGAGGTCGGGCCCACTGCCGGCCGTCGGTTCGGCCTCGGGGACGACGGCGGTCGCCGTGATCTCCACGAGCTGTCCGGTGTACCCGAGACAGGCCACGCCGAGCAGGGTCGAGGAGTGCGGGCCGATGCTCAGCCCCGAGGCCTCGACGACATTCCAGACCGCGGACAGCACCGCGGGCTCACCGCTGACGACGTACACGTCGGTCGACACGACATGGGCCATGTCGCTCCCCACCGCGCGCAGCTGCTCGTCGAGGTTGGCCAGTACCTGCTCGGCCTGGCGTACGGGATCGCCGACGCCGACCAGCTTCCCGTCGGCGTCGAGCGGCACGGACCCGGCGAGGAAGGCGAGCTTCGTCCCCGCCTCGACGACGGACGCGTGCGCGTAGACGGGCGGCGCGAAGAGGCTGGGAACGGTGACGCGCTGGACCATGGGGGCTCCTGTGGGTGGGGTCCGCCGACGGGTGGCGGACAACCTGCCGATGATGCGGGTCCGGCACGGGCCCGCGCACCTCTATTACCGTCGACGGCGCGCCGGCCGCGGAGGACGGACGCGCGGCCGACCGACGCGCGGCGGACGGGCGTGGGGCGAACCGACACGGGGGCGGAGGCGCTGGCCCCTCCCGGGCGAATAATCCTTCGAGTGATCCCCGTCGTCGCTGCTACGGTCACCGACGTGGCGAAACTCAATCAGATCATCGCAGTGGAGAAGGGCATCAAGTCCAAGTCCCATCAGGACCTGACGGCTGCTCATCATGGCCTGCAGAAGCCCGCGCTGCTCGCGGGCATCTCGCGGACGTACCAGCCGAAGGACGAGGAGGGCGAGCAGCTGCCGCCCGAGTCGACCCGGGTCCAGGTGCAGGCCGAGGACGTGCTGCGGGCCACCGCGGCGACCCTGACGCGGCTGTTCGACGTGACCGCCACCAAGGACTGGGCCAACTGCGCGGCGAGGGCCGATGTGGTGGTGGACGGGCGCGTACTCGTCGCCGAGGTGCCGGTGTCCTATCTGCTCTTCCTCGAGAAGCAGCTCACCGATCTCAACACCTTCGTAAGGAAGTTGCCCGTCCTCGACGCCTCCGAGTCCTGGGTGAGGGATCCCTCCACGGACGCCTGGAAGACCGAGCCGGTGCGGACCCTTCGTACGAAGAAGGTCCCGCGGAACCACGTCAAGGCCGAGGCCACCGAGAAGCACCCGGCCCAGGTCGAGGTGTACTACGAGGACATCCCCGTCGGGTACTGGACGACCGTCAAGTTCTCCGGTGCCCTGCCCGCGCGGCGCGTGAACGAACTCCTCGACCGTGTCGAGAAGTTGCAGCAGGCGGTCAAGTTCGCCCGCGAGGAGGCCAACGGCGCGGATGTCGTCGACCAGCGCGTCGGCGACGCTGTCTTCGGCTACCTGTTCGCACAGGGGTAGCCTTTTGAACTCCCCGGCCACAACGCACCGCGGCCGGGGTGCGCGAGGAGCGCAAGCTGAACCTGAGGCTTGTCGTGAATGCACGGTTCCAGTGGAGGTTCGAGTCCTCCCCGCGGCACCAAGCGGCACTCCGGATCCACGGAGTGTCCACGCGCCGCGGTAGCCCAACTCGGCAGAGGCAGACCGTGATCAATCTCAGACTATTGCTCCAGACTCAGCATTCGCCGCCGATCGCCGGATCGACCGGGCCCAGGCCCCAGTACGCCGAGATGCTGGTTCAAGTCCAGTCCGCGCAGCTCGATGCGTGGTGGTCCAAAGGCAGGACGCGGCGACATAACGACTGACCTGGGTTCTCAAGCGTGCCGGCGTGCGACATGGCGGCATCTCAGGGTCCGGGGGCCGGCTACGCCCTCGGACCCGCTCCTCCTCCCTTCCGAAACTCATCACGTCCGTCCCCCCGGTGAAATGTCACGTCGCGGAAATCCGCGCGTTCGCTGTCCGGGGACGGCACGCACTACCCTGGCAACGACACGAGCCCGGCCGACGTCGCCCGAAGGCACCCGCCCTCGCCCGACAGGAGCCCCGTGCGCATCACCCCCCTCGCTGTACCGCCCTGGCTCGCCCATGCCCTGCGCGCCCAGCGCGGACCGGTCCCCTGGAACGCGGTCGTGCGGGGTGCGCTGGCCTCCGGGCCGTTGCTGCTCGCGGCCGTCCTGAGCGGGCGTACCTCACTCGGAGTGATCGCCGCCCTCGGCGCCATGCTGACGGGGATCAACGACCGGCCGGGCAGCAGGCGGGTCGCCGTCGAACGGCTCGGGGTGCCCGCCCTCGCCGGGGCCACCGGTCTGCTCATCGGGTCGTACACCGGACAGCACACCGGCGCCGTGACGCTCACCCTCGTCCTCACCGGGCTCGGACTGCTCGCCGGAGCCGTCAGCGCGGTCGGCCCCGTCGCCTCCGGGGCAGCGACCCAGCTGCTGGTCGGCTCGGCGATCGGGGCCGGGATGCCGTTGCCCGAGCCGGGGTGGGTGCGTGCGCTGCTCTTCCTCGGCGGGGCCGGCTGGCTGCTCGCGCTGCGGCTGGCGCTGCCGACGACCGCGGTGAACACCGGCGACTACCGCTTCGACGGGGAGCGGGACGCGGTCGGCGGTGTGTACGACGCCATCGCCCGGCTGCTGCTCGCCGTGGGCGGACCCGACGCGACCCGGCGGCGCGTCGCGCTGACCGCGGCCCTCGACCACGCGCAGGACGCGCTCGACGGGCCCCGGCTGCGGCGGTACGCCAGTTCCGCGGCCGAGCGGCGGCTGCACGCGCAGTACGCCGCCTCCCTGCCGCTCGCCGAGGCAGCGACCGCGCTCGCCTGGGCGGGCGAGGCCGTGCCCGCACGGGCCGCGGAGGGCCCACGGCGGCTCGCCGTCGCGGTCCGCACCGGCGCCCCCACCGGGCCGCTCCCGGCGCCCGCCGTCCCCGGCGCCAGGTCCGGCCCGCCCGGGGGCACATCCGTCGTGCCCGCGCTGCGTGCCCTCCACGACGCCCTGCTGCATGCAGCCGAGACCTTCGACCGGGGCGTCGGGAACGCCCTGCACAACAGGCGGCGTACCGCTGCCTCCCTCGTCCGCACCGCGATCGGTGCCGCGGGCCGCGAGTACGGCCTCCGGGTCGCCCTCTGCTTCGGCGCGAGCGTCGCCGTGGCACAGGCCCTGCACCACGCACGCTGGTACGGCAACCATCCGCACTGGTACTGGCTCCCCGCGACCGCCGTCTTCCTCGTCAAGCCCGATCTGGGACCGCTCGCCTCCCGCGTGCTGTGCCGTGCGGCCGGCACCGTCCTCGGCGCGGTCGTCTTCGCGGGGCTCGCTCTTCTGCTGCCGCGGCCGGAGGGGTTCGTCGCGCTGGTCGCGGTCAGCGGCGCCCTCATCCCCGTCGCCACCCGGCACTTCGCCGCGCAGACCGCCGTCGTCACGGTCCTCGTCCTCGCCCTGGTGATGGTCGGCGGTGAGCCGCAGGCTTCCTGGAACCGGATCGCGGAGACCCTGCTGGCCTGCGCGATCGTGCTGCTCGTCGGACATCTGCCGACACTCGGGCAGCGTGGCGGGACCGTGCGGGCGAGGCTCACCCGGGCCGGCGAGGCGGCGGACGTCTATCTCGCCCATGTGCTGAGCGACGGTACGGCCCGCGACCGTACAGGCCGCTGGGTGCTGCGCCGTGAGGCCTATCGCGCGCTCGCCGAGGCCCGTGCCGCGATCGATCTCGCCGCGGCCGAACTCCCCGCCCTGGCACGGCACTCCGAGGGCACCGACGCGGTCGCGGCCACCCTGGAACGGCTCGTCGACACGACCACGGCATGCGCCGTGCAGCTCGACGACACCGGCCGGCTCACGCCCCGGCACACCGAGCGGATCGCCGAACTCCTCGGCGAACTGGCCGAGCGGCGCGAGCGCGCGGGACTGCGGACCGCACCCACGCGGCCCGTCGCGGTGTGACGCCCGGGGCGCGGGTGCCGTACGGCCTCGGGGACGGGACACCCGGGGGCGACTGACCGAGGAGTCGGCCGGCGGAGTGGCCGGCTCACGCGACGAGAAAGAGGACCCGCGGGGTCCGTCGCGGCTGTGCTGCTGCCTGGTGTGGACTTCGTCTCAGTACCGTCACTGCCAGAGCCGTTCACCCCATGGCAGGCGTTTAACTCTCCACAGCGTCGTGACATGGAGGTAGACGGTGAACGGGCGAATGGTGCTGGAGCGCTTTCCCGCAGGAGGACCACGCGGGTCGTGGCCCGCGGAGGAGTTCGCGCAGGCGCGCCGCCAGGAGGGCCAGGCGGCGGAGGTCGTCATGGATCTCGCCTCCGACGCGTTCCTGGTCGTCGTGGGCGGTGCCGACGGCGTCGAGTGAGGGGCGGGACCGGTCGCCCCCGGAGACGGGACTCCTTGCCTCCGCGACCGCCGGCACCGAAGTCTCACGCGCTGATCGGGCGTGACCAGGCGGGTGTCGTGCCCGTGACCTGGCACACCGCCAGATACAAGGGGATCGGCGGGGTATACGGAAGCGTGCCATCCGGTTTGTGGATGAGCCCGGGAATCCGAGGTGCGTCCGGCACGACCGCCCCCGTGACGTAGTGGGCGGGCGTCGGCCACTCCAGGGCGACATCGGAGTCGGAGGGAACGATCCACCACCAGTGAGCCCCGTCGGCGTAGACGCAGCCCACGCGAGGCAGCCGCGACAGCAGCAACGGGCCGAAGCGGGCGGGCACCGACACCGCGTCGCAGCCCAGCGGCACGTTCATGTCCTCGGGAACGGGGAGCCGCCTCGGCGGCCCGGACTGTCGCCGTCCGCGGCTCACGCGGACCAGCGTGTCCAGGCTCAGGACCCGCGCCGCAGGCCCCGCCGCAGACGTACGGCTCACAGGCTCTCCCGATCCCGATCCCGATCCCGATCCCGATCCTGTTCCCGGTTGTGCTCCCGACCCGGGTCCCCAGCCTGACGGGGATCGCCGGTCCGACGTGGATCCCCGTCCCCACAGGGATCCACGTCCCGCCGCCGATCCCCGTCGCCGTTCCCGTTCCGGACGGAGGGAGGCTGGGGGTTCCCCACGGTTCCCGCCCCCCAGGATCCCTCCGCCCCGGTGCCCCGGCCGTCGTTCGGGGGCTTCTTCGCGCTCCAGCCGAGGTCCGCCCGCGGGCCGCTGCCCGCTTCGGGCGAGCCCGGATCGGGCACCCCCGGTTCGCGCCGGGTGTTTTCGGCCCGGTCTGCCGAGCGCGGGATCTCCGCCCACACCAGCAGACCGGGCCCGGTGTCCTGGGCCCCCCAGGCCCTGGACACTGCCGCGACGAGAAGCAATCCCCTCCCGTGCTCCTCGTCGGGCCGCTGCGGGGAGGGATGCGGCTCGCCAGGAGCGCACCCCTCGTCCCACACGGCTATGCGCACCACGTCGTCGGCGTCGTGCAGTTCGCAGATCACGCGTTGTCCGGCGGCATGGACGATCGCGTTGGTGACCAGTTCCGAGACCACGAGGGCCGCCGTGTCACAGGTGTCCTCACACACCGCCCAGCGCGCCAGGCGGGACCGGGCCAGGCGTCTCGCCTGTGCCACGGAGCCCGGGTGTGCGGCCAACTCGAAGCGGAACCGGCGCTCGGCGGCCGCACGGGGGCGCTGCCCCATGGCGGCACGGAGACCGGACCGGTCTTCGGCGGCGTCTGTTCCTAACGGCGCGGACGGAATCACGCTTGCCACTATCGCGTCGCCGCGAACACTTGGCAAGACTCACTCTGAAAAATGCAGAGTGCCGTGTGACGCTGTGGGGGCGCGTGGCACACTGCTGGCAACAGCTAGCGAAGCGGCGCCAGTTGGGATCGTCGAGGCGGACGAGGAAGAACCCGGACGGCGCCGAACGGGCTGCCCGGACTCAGTGGAGGTGGGACGTGAGCGAACCGCGGTCCGCGCCGACGGTCGGCCAGGTCGTTCTCGGACGGCGACTGCTGGACCTGCGGGAACGCGCAGGTCTCAAGCGCGAGGAGGCCGCGCGGATCCTGCGTGTCGCCCCCGCGACGGTCCGCCGGATGGAGATGGCCGAGGTCTCCCTCAAAATCCCGTACCTCCAGCTCCTGCTGAAGTCGTACGGCGTCGGCGACCAGGAGGCCGAAGCCTTCGTCCAGCTCGCGGAGGACGCCAACAAGCCCGGCTGGTGGCAGCGGTTCCACGACATCCTGCCCGACTGGTTCTCCATGCACGTCAGCCTGGAAGGCGCCGCCTCATTGCTGCGCTCCTACGAACCGCACTTCGTTCCGGGCCTGTTGCAGACCGAGGACTACGCGCGCGGCGTCCTGAAGGCGGGAGCCATCGGGCAGACCAGGCCCGAGGACATCGAGCGCCATGTCGCGCTGCGCATGCAGCGCCAGAATCTGCTCACACGCGAGGACGCGCCCCGGATCTGGGTGGTGATGGACGAGACGGTGCTGCGCCGCACCATCGGCGGCCCCGAGGTGATGCGCTCCCAGATCGACAAGTTGCTTCAGGCCACGAAGCTGCCCCATGTGACGTTGCAGGTGATCCCGTTCTCCTCGGGTCCGCATCCCGGCACGTACGGGCCCTTCGTGCTGTTCCGATTTGCCATGCCGGAACTCCCGGACATGGTCTACAGCGAGTACCTGACCGGCGCTGTCTACCTGGACGCGCGTTCCGAGGTGGCGACCCACCTGGAGGTCATGGACCGCATGGCGGCCCAAGCCGCTACGGCACATCGCACGAAGGAGATCCTCCGGGATCTCCGCAAGGAGCTGTGAATGGAACGCGTCACGCCGGAACGCATCAACCCGCGAATAGGCAACGTGCGCATCTACAACGGAATGCCCGCCCGTGAACTGGGCAGCGAGGGCTGGCACAAACCGTGGAGCGGAGGCAACGGCGGCAACTGCCTGGAGGCGATGAAACTCGCCGACGGCCGTATCGCCGTACGCCAGTCGGCGGACCCGGACGGTCCCGCCCTGATCTACACGCCCGGCGAGATGACCGCTTTCATCGAGGGTGCGAAAGCGGGAGAGGCGGACTTCCTTCTCTCCTGAACGACTTGCTTTCTCCTTTTCCACGACTTCCCTGAATTTGGTTCTGAGTTGATCACTTACCACGGCGCGGACTTACGGAGACCGTCATGACCGGGCAGCCCCCGACCGGAACAGACACCGGAAAACCGCATCCGGCGCGGATGTACGACTGGTATCTCGGCGGCAAGGACAACTACCCCGTCGACGAGGAGATGGGCCGCCAGATGCTCGCCCTCGACCCGAGGGTGCCGGTGATGGCCCGGGTCAACCGCGCCTTCATGCACCGTGCCACACGCTGGCTGGCCCAGAACGGAGTGCGGCAGTTCCTCGACATCGGCACCGGCATCCCGACCGAGCCGAACCTGCACCAGATCGCCCAGGCCGTCGCGCCCGACACGCGGGTCGTGTACTGCGACAACGACCCGATCGTGCTGGCCCACGCGGCAGCCCTGCTGCGCAGTTCGGACGCGGGAGCGACCGAGTACCTCCAGGCCGACGCGCGGGATCCGGAGGCCATCCTCGACGGGGCGCGGAAGGTCCTGGACTTCGGCCGGCCCGTGGCGCTCTCCCTCGTGGCGCTGCTCCACTTCGTCTCCGACGCGGACGGCGCGCACGCCCTGGTCGGCCGTCTGCTGTCCGAACTGCCGTCCGGCAGCTATCTGATGGTCACGCATGCCACCGCCGACTTCACTCCCGAGGAGTCGGCCGCGGCGATCGAGAAGCTCAAGGCGGCGGGCGTCACCCTGGCGCTGCGCTCCCGCGCGGAGTTCACCCGCTTCTTCGACGGCCTCGACCTGGTCGAACCGGGCGTCGCGGTGGTCCACGAGTGGCACCCGGAACTGGGTGAACCGGTCCCGGGTCAGGACGACGGTGTCATCCCGGGATACGGAGCGGTGGCACGCAAACCGTAGGTCCCTCAGGGCGCGGCGGTCCGAAGCCGCGGCGGGCGCGACGGTCCGCGTGCACGGCCTGTACTACGTGGTCATGGGGCGGTCGTACGGTCCGATCGGTGCCGGCAGACGCGAGCGGGCCGCCCCGCTGAGCGCCCGGTCCACCGCCGCGGCGACCGCCCGGCCCTCGGCGATGGCCCACACCACCAGCGACTGCCCGCGCGCCGCGTCCCCAGCCGCGTACACCCCGGGAACGTTCGTGCCGAAGTCGGCGCCGCGGGCGATCGTGCCGCGCGGCTCGAGTTCCAGCCGCAGCTGGTCGATCACACCGTCGTGCGGGTCCGGGCCGGAGAAGCCGAGGGCGAGCAGGACGAGGTCGGCGGGCAGGGTCCGCGCGGAGTCGGGGACCGGGCGGCGCCCCTCATCGACCTCGACGAGACGCAGCGAGTGCACCCGGCCGTCCGCGTCCCCCTCGAACCGGAGCGTGGACGCTGCGAAGAGCCGGGCGTCCGCGTCGGCGGCGGGGGCCGTGCCCAGCGCGCCGGCTTCCTCGTGCGCGGCGGAGAGCCGGTAGACCTTCGGATACGTCGGCCACGGCTCGGCGTCCTCGTCGCGCTCGGCCTCCGGCTGCGGATAGATGTCGAGCTGGGTCACGGAGGCGGCGCCCTCACGCACCGCCGTCCCCAGACAGTCGGCGCCGGTGTCACCACCACCGACGATCACCACATGCCTGCCCGCCGCGGACAACGGGGAGACCTCCAGATCCCCCTCGCACACCCGGTCGGCCAGCGGAAGGTACTCCATCGCCTGATGGATGCCGGACAACTCTCTGCCGGGTACGTCCAGTTCGCGCCAGGCGGTGGCGCCGAGCGCCAGAATCACGGCGTCGTAGCGGGCCTTGAGCTCGACCGCCCCGATGTCGGTTCCGATCGCCGTCGACGTGCGGAACTTGGTTCCCTCCGCTCGCATCTGGGCCAGCCGGCGGTCCAGATGCCGCTTCTCCATCTTGAACGCGGGAATTCCGTACCGCAGCAGACCGCCGATCCGGTCCGCTCGTTCGTACACGGCCACCGTATGACCGGCCCGGGTCAACTGCTGTGCCGCGGCGAGCCCGGCGGGCCCCGACCCGACGACCGCGACCGTCCGCCCCGAGAGGCGGTCCGGCGGACTCGGCGGTGTGAACCCGTCCTCCCAGGCGCGGTCGGCGATGGCGACCTCGACGTTCTTGATGGTGACCGCCGGCTGGTTGATCGCCAGCACGCAGCCCGCCTCGCACGGAGCGGGGCACAACCGCCCGGTGAACTCGGGGAAGTTGTTCGTGGCGTGCAGCCGGTCGCTCGCCGCCCGCCAGTCGTCGCGCGAGACGAGGTCGTTCCACTCGGGGATCAGATTGCCCAGGGGACACGCGTCGTGACAGAAGGGGATGCCGCAGTCCATGCAGCGGTCGGCCTGTTTCTCGATGATCGGCAGCAGGCTTCCGGGAACGTACACCTCGTTCCAGTCCCGTACCCGCTCCGGGATCGGCCGGCGCGGATACTCCTGGCGTGGTGTGGTCAAGAAACCCTTGGGATCGGCCATGGCCGTCTCCCTCATGGACGCGTACGAGGGGGCACAGCCGCACGGACGTCGGCCGTCCTCGGCCACGGAATCCGGGCAGCACTCCTTTCCAGCCACGATACGTCGCCCGCGCACCCGCCGCCGCCCCGGACGGCAACGGGCCGAGGACTCGGACCCGGGCGGTCGCGGGCGGAGCGGCGCGACGCACCGGGGCGGGGGAGGGGCGCAGGGCTCAGGCGAGGGCGAGGGCGTAGGACACCGCCGCCGCGGCCGAGGCGGCGGTGCGGACGTGGTTCCACATCGTCCACTGGCGCACGAATACGGGCCAGTAGGCGGCGGCCTCCGGTGTCTCGGGGTCCAGCTTCAGCAGCGCGTCGTTGCGTGGGACGTTCGCCGCGATCGTCACCCCGAACGCCCCGAACAGGTACAGCGCGCTGCCGAGCAGCAACTCCACCGTCCCGTCGTCCGGCAGCAGCACGAACGTCACCACCGCCAGCACCGAGCTCAGTACCGCCGATCCGATGAACACCACCATGAACGGGGGACGGACCGCGGCGACGTTGATCGCGTTCATCGCGGCGACTCCCTGCGGCGGCGGCAGCTGGGCGAGGGCTCTCATCACGAAGGTCGAGAAGCCGCAGAACACCCCGGCCATCAGCCCACAGCCGAGCACCCCCAGCAGGGTCAGCACGAAATACGGTCCATCGATCATGTCCACTCCCGTGTCGAACCGGCCGGAGCCAAGATCCTGCACAGCGTCGGCCGTCATCTCAAGCGAAATCCCCCACGCCCACAACGGCCATGGCCGAGCGCCGCACACCCATGCGCGACCGTCTCCGCCGGCCCGCCCACCGTCCCCTCACGCCCCGGCCGACCACCCCGCGACGGCCGCCGGCCGTCTCCTCACATCGCCGCCGCCCGCCCCGCGACGCCCGCCGACCGTCCGATCGCTCGGCAGCCGACGCCCCGCGACGGCCGCCGACCGTCCGATCGCACCCGCGTGAACCCTTCGCTCGTACCTGGCTCTTACCCCATGCGAGCCTTCGAGCCTTCCTGCGTTCCCTCCTGCGAGCCCTCGCTCGTACACCCGCGCCCGCACCGGGGTGCCCCTTCGTTCACGCCTGTGCGGTGATGTCGTCGCGCCATTCCCAGAGCCTCGTGTCCACCGTCGCCGCGATCCGGCGGCGTGCCTCGAGACGCGAGACGCCGCTCATCAGCAGATGGTCGTACGGGGTCTCCGTGTGCCGTACCGACGCGCGGACCGCCGCGGTCACCGCCGCCTCGGACAGCGCACGGCCCGCCGAGCTGCGCCCGACCCGCCCGCTGCCGCGCACCGAGGCGTGTGCGGCGATCGCTCGTGCCCGGTCGGCCGGACAGGCCGGGAACAGCCGGGATATCTCCCGCGCGAACGCCTCCGTGAAGCGGACGTCCTCAGCCTCCCGGCGCCGCGCGTCCCGTGCCCGGCGTCGCCGCCGTGCCTCCGCGTCCGCCAGGCACCGTTCCTCGGCCAGGCCGAGCGCCGCCTCCTCGACCATGACGCCCTGCCGCTCGTAGCGCCCCCGCCGCCGGTTGAACCGCACCACCACCGCCGACAGCGTGCTGCCCTCCCGCGATCTGCGGGTCAGCGCCGTGTCGCCGCGCGGCAGGAACACCAGGTGTCCGAGATCCGCACAGTCCAGACACCGAGGCGCCCCTGCCTCCAGCACCAGCAGCGGGAGCGGCCCGCCCCGGCACTCGACACAGTGCCGCTTCCTGAGCGGCTGGACGACGAGAAGTCCGTTCCGGCGCGGGGGCTCAGCGATCGGTGCCATACGCGTTTTCTTCCCCGGACCGGTGCCACATCTACGTCGTCGGGCGATACCCGTGTATGACGCACACCCCGGTGGCCCGCTGCCCTCCACGTCCGCTCGCGGTCCGACGCACCGGCCTGGTCCCCTCACGCGCGCGGCATCATGGGGCCTGTGCGACTCGAAGCGATCACCTGGGAACGGCTCGGCGACCACCTCGCCGATCGTCTGCTCGACCTGAAACCGCAGGACGGCAGCCCCTGGCCACGCGTCGCCTTCGACGGAGCGCCGGCCGCCGGCACCGGCGAACTCGCCCAGCGCGTCTTCGAGGCGCTGCGGGTACGCGGCCGTCCCTCGCTGGTCGTCGCCACGCAGGACTTCCTGCGTCCCGCGTCGCTCCGGCTCGAACACGGTCACCAGGACGTCGAGGCCTACTACGACGGCTGGCTCGACACCGGCGCCCTGTGGCGTGAGGTCTTCGGGCCCCTCGAACCGGGCGGCGACGGCAGGGTCCTGCCCGACCTCCGGGACCCCGTCACCGACCGGGCCACCCGCAGTCCGTACGTCCAACTCCCGCCCGGTGGAATCCTGTTGCTCCACGGCCCCCTCCTGCTGCGTCACTGGTTCCCGTTCGACCTCAGCGTCCACGTACTCCTTTCTCCGGGTGCCCTCCGGCGCCGTACTCCCGAGGCGGAGCACTGGACCCTGCCCGCGTTCGCCCTCTACGAGAGGGAGGTGGGTCCGGACGCCGCCGCCGACGTCCTGGTACGGGCGGACGACCCCCGCCACCCGGCCTGGAACGGCTGATGGGGGTCCGGATCCACGGATCTCCAGGTGCGTGGCCCCTGGGGCGCGGCGAGAATAAAGGGCGCCGGGACTAGCGGTGTGTTCCACGCCGCGCCGGCCGTCCGGCACCGGGAGGTACTCCATGACCACCGCCGGAGACATCATGCACCGTGGCGCCCAGTGGATCCCCGCCCACGAGACCCTGGACCGCGCCGCCCAGCTGATGCGCGAGCTCAATGTGGGCGCGCTGCCCATCAGCGACCAGGACGAACGCCTCTGCGGCATCCTCACGGACCGCGACATCGTCGTCGGCTGTGTGGCCATGGGCCATGACCCCGCGCAGGTCACCGCAGGTGAGATGGCCAAGGGCACACCGCGTTGGATCGACGCGGGCGCCGATGTCGGCGAAGTGCTCCAGGAGATGAAGGGGCACCAGATCCGCCGGCTTCCGGTGATCGAGGACAATCGACTGGTCGGCATGATCAGCGAGGCCGACCTCGCCCAGCACCTCAGTGACGAACAACTCGCCGCGTGGGTCGAGAGTGTCTACGCGAGGGGCGCGGGCAGCGCCACGGGATGACCCTGCGGTCCTCCCGCCGGCACCGCCCCGACCGACCGGCCGGACGTGCCGGCGAGGCAGGTGTCAGAGCCAGCCGTTGCGCCGGAACCCTCGGTAGAGGACGAGGCAGCCGACGGATATGAGGCTGATGACGATGGGGTAACCGAACCTCCAGTGCAGTTCGGGCATGTTGTCGAAGTTCATGCCGTAGACGCCGCAGACCATGGTGGGGACGGCGATGACCGCAGCCCATGCCGTGATCTTCCGCATGTCCTCGTTCTGCGCCACCGTCACCTGCGCGAGATGCGCCTGCAGGATCGAGTTGAGCAGTTCGTCGAAGGCGGCTATCTGCTCGGTGACCCGCAGCAGATGGTCGGAGACGTCACGGAAGTACGCCTGTATCTCCGGGTCGACCACGCGGGTCGGCCGGGTCGCCAGCTCCTGGACGGGCCGGGCGAGCGGGACCACGGACCGCTTCAGTTCGAGGAGTTCACGCTTGAGCTGGTAGATGCGGCCCGCGTCGGCACGTGCGCCGTTCGGGGCGAACACGTCGGCCTCGACCTGGTCGATGTCCGACTGGACGGAGTCCGCGACGCTCACGAACTCGTCGACCACATGGTCCGCGACCGCGTGCAGGACCGCGGCCGGCCCCTTGGACAGCTGCTGTGCGTCGGACTCCAGCTCCTCGCGCAGCGGGCCCAGGGATCCGTGGCGCCCGTGGCGCACGGTGATGACGAAGTCCGGACCGACGAACACCATGATCTCGCCGGTGTTCACCACCTCACTGGTCGCCGTCAACTCCTTGTGCTCCACGTAACAGACCGTTTTGAACACCGCGAACAGCGTGTCGCCGTACCACTCCAGCTTCGGACGCTGATGAGCCTCCACCGCGTCCTCGACGGCCAGGGGATGCAGATCGAAGAGCTCCGCGATGCCCGCGAACTCGACGTCGGTCGGTTCGTGCAGCCCGAGCCAGACGAATCCCTCGTCGCGCTTGCGGATCCGCTGCACGGTGTCCACCAGATCGCGGCCCTCGGGGATGCGCACGCCGTCCCGGTACGCCACACAGTTCACCACCGAGGAGCCCAGCGGAGACCGGGCGGGGTGACTCAGGTCGACACGGCGGCTCCGCCGTGTCAGCCGTGCCACTCTGCGGAGGCCGTCGACCGCGCCGAGAGCCGTCACCCTCCGCAAATTCCCTGCCATGGACATCTGGATCTCCTCGCGTGGATCTCCCAGGGCCGCACTTTGCGCCTGGCACGCCAGTGTGCCAGGCCTGGTCGGACACCGGAAAAACCTGTGGGAACGGAGCATTCCGTTCCGGTGTTCGGAGGGCTCGGACGGACGCGGCAGGACGGACCTCTCGCCGACGTCCGTGCCGACGACGGGAGCGTCGACGATCCGCGTTGAGCAGGTCGACTGGGATGATCTCCTCATGACGCGAGCCGACGGGTATCTCCTCGACAACCAGCAGACGGAGGCGGGCCGGCGTTTCGAGGCCCTCGCCACTCTCTTCGACCCCACGACGTTCCGGCACTTGGAGCGCTTCGGCGTCGGGTCCGGCTGGCGCTGCTGGGAGGTCGGGGCGGGGGGCACGTCCGTCGTGTCCTGGCTGGCCAAGAAGGTGGGGCCGACGGGGAAGGTCGTCGCCACCGACATCGACACCTCGTGGGCGGCCTCCGTGGCACGCTCGCCCGTCGAGGTCCGCGTCCACGACGTGGGCGCCGAGGAACCGCCGGGGGAGGGTTTCGACCTCGTGCACGCCCGGCTCGTACTGGTCCATGTGACTGACCGGGAGCGCGCGTTGCAGTCGATGATCAAAGCCCTGCGGCCCGGAGGCAGGCTCCTCGTCGAGGACGCTGATCCCGCCCTGCAGCCGCTGCTCTGCCCCGAGGAGTACGGCCCCGAGCAGCAGCTCGCGAACCGGCTGCGCCAGGGCTTTCGCTCACTGCTCGCCGAGCGCGGTGCCGATCTCGCCTACGGACGCAAGCTCCCGCGGCTGCTCCGGGACGCTGGGCTGCGGGGAGTGGAAGCCGACGCGTACTTCCCCGTCACCTCACCCGCCTGCGAGGCCCTGGAGTCCGCCACGGTCCGTCAGATCCGCGACCAGCTCGTCACCGCGGGCCTCGCAACCCAGGAGGAGATCGACCAGCACCTCGCGAACGTCGCCACCGGTTTCATGGACCTGGCGACCGCGCCGATGATCTCGGCCTGGGGGCGCAAGAACTGAGCGAGGGCGAGGACGGCGGGCCCGGTCGGCCGCACGTGTGTGTCGTCGCGTGGCCGAGGCGTTCAGTGGCCGTGTGTCTCCCCTTCGTCTCGCCGGGCACTTCCCGTGGGCGGTCGTCCGCCGACCCGTTCCACTGCCTTCGCCCCGGCCGCGCACCCTGCCCCCGCGGCCTCTTCGGGGCCGGCGCCCATGAGCAGTGCCGCGAGGAACGCGCCGGTGAACGCGTCTCCGGCGCCCGTCGTGTCCCGCGGCGTCGCCCGCAGCGCCGGGAGATGGGCCCGGACGGATCCGGAACGGGCGACCACGGCGCCGTCACTCCCCAGCTTGGCGACGACCAGGGGGAAATGGCGGCTCAGCTTGGCGGCCGCGTCGGCCGGATCGGGCAGCCCGGTCAGCAGACAAGCCTCGTCACGGCTGGGCAGCAGGACGTCCACGCCCGCGCAGAGTTCGAGAAAGCGGTCCACGCCCAGCTCGGTGAGGAATCCCGTCGACGCCGGGTCGACGCTCACCGGCACACCACGCGCCCGCGTCGACTCCAGCACCGCGGACACCAGAGCCCGGCCCGGCCCGGAGAAGAACAGGTAGCCCGACAGGTGCAGCCGCGCGACCCCGTCGAGCAGCGAGGGCGACCAGTCGCCCGGTGCCAGCCGCAGTGACGCCCCGCTGTCCGTGAGGAACGTACGCTCCGCCGACGCACCGCCGTCCACCAGGCAGATCACCGTCCCGGTCGGAACCTTCGGATCCGTCACCAGGAGAGGCCGCACGCCGCTCGCCGTGAGTTCGCGTTCGTGCCACGCAGCGGCGTCGATGCCCACCCGGCCGAGCAGCCGTACGTCGGCGCAGCCCTCGTGCACGGCCCAGCACGCGACATTGGCGCCCGCGCCGCCCGGCACGGTCCGGATGGCGGCGACCGTGTCGGTGCCGGCCGCCAGCGGTCCGCGATGCCGGGCGACGACATCCGTGACCACGTCCCCGACGACGAGCAGAGCGCCTTCGGCGGGGCCGCCCCGGTCAGCGGCCTCGCCACCGCAGGCCTGGACGACGGGGGCCGTGTCGCTCACGCCCCCGCCCAGGCCGCCGCGATCCGTCCCGCGAGGCGCACGTTGCCGCGAACCGCCGCCAGATTGGCGGCGAGTGACGCGCCGTCCGTGTGCCGGACCAGATAGGAGAGCAGGAACGGTGTCACCGCCTGTCCTGTCACACCCTCCGACTCGCACGCGCGCAGCGCCTCGGCGAGCACGCGCGCGTGCAGCACGGGATCGAGCTGTTCCTCCTCGGGGACGGGGTTCGCGACGACGAGCGACGAGTCGGGGGCGTGCAGCGCGTCCTGGGCACGCATCACCTCCGCGACCTGCTCGGGAGAGTCGAGGGTCCAGTCCACGGGGTGCCCCGAGTCGGACAGATAGAAGCCGGGGAACCGGTCCGTGCCGTACCCGGCCACCGCCACGCCCAGCGTCTCCAGGCGCTGCAGTGTCGCGGGCACGTCCAGGATCGACTTGACCCCGGCGCACACCACCGTGATCCGGGTACGTGCCAACAGGCCCAGATCGGCGGACTCGTCCTGGGTCACCGTCCACTCGCGGTGCACACCGCCGAGCCCTCCCGTCGCGAACACCCGCACCCCCGCGCGGGCCGCCAGAAGTGCGGTCGCGGACACGGTCGTCGCCCCGCTCGCCCCCGCGGCCACCGCGAGCGGCAGGTCACGGTGGCCCAGTTTGCGGATGCCGTCCTCGTTCGCGACCCGCTCCAGCTGGCCCTTGTCCAGGCCTACGTGAGGCCGGCCGTCGAGCACGGCGATCGTCGCGGGTACGGCGCCCTCCTCGCGGACGACCTCCTCCAGTTCGAGGGCGACCTGCAGATTGCGCGGGCGTGGCAGCCCGTGGGCGATGATCGTGGACTCCAGGGCCACCACCGGCCGACGCGCGTCGAGCGCCTCCCGCACCTCTTCGGACGTCACGATCACGCGCCTGCCTCCTGTCGTCGGTCGACGTTCTTCTCCCTGATCTCTGGCGAGCGGCGCGTCCGGCCAAACCCTTGCGACCCGCGGCGTACGGCACTCGCCCCGGGGGTACGACGGACAACTCGCCACGACTCGGTCATGCCGTCGTGCCGACAGGCGATCCGGCCGCCTCGGCCGACTTCCACGAAACGGCCGCCGGGGATCTCCTCCGCCCCGGAAAAGAGAGGGCACTCCACACACGCGGGAGCGGGACCTTCGAACCGGTTTCGATACGGCCGGCTCGGGGCGACCCTCGGCGCACCGAGTGGAGGACAAGCCCTTAGGGTGTCCGCTCATGACCATGTACTCCCAGGCCACGCCGTCGTTCGCTGTGCACATTCCCGACGCCGAACTCGAACCCGAGCCGCTGAACCCGGCCCAGATCGTCTCCGGCGACCCCGCCGTGACGGGCAAGGTGCTGTGGGAGTCCGCCGACGGCAAGCAGTTGCGCGGCATCTGGCAGATCACGCCCGGCGTGGTGACCGACACCGAGGCCGACGAACTCTTCGTGGTGGTCAGCGGCCGCGCCACCATCGAGGTGGAGGGCGGCGACGTCATCGAGGTGGGTCCCGGCGACGCGGCGTTCCTGCGCGAGGGCGACCGCACGACGTGGACCGTCCACGAGACGCTGCGCAAGGCGTACCACATCAGCCTCTGAGGATCGGCGGACCGGACAATCCACCGCGCCCTTTGCCGCCGGCCCCCGCGGCGACCTCAGAACAGCGGTTCCGGGAGGACGCCTTCGAGGGCCAGCAGTTTCCGCTTGGTCTCCAGACCGCCCCCGAAGCCGCCGATGCCGCCGTCGCTCTCGACCACCCGGTGGCAGGGCACCACGACCGGCAGCGGATTCGAACCCATGGCCACCCCAACGGCCTGGGCCGCTCCGGGCGCGCCCACCCGCCCCGCCAGGTCGCCGTAGGCCACGACGGAACCGAACGGAACGCCCGAGTTCAGCTCACGCAGCACCTGACGGTTGAACCCGGAGATCAGCGACCAGTCGAGCGGCAGGTCGAAATCGTGCCGTTCGCCCGCGAAGTACGCCTCGACCTGGCGTATCGCCTCGGCCAGCAGAGGGGACCCGGGCGCCTCGGCCGGCTCGGAGCCCAGTCGGGACGCGATCCGGTCGAGCGCCTTGTCGCGCACCGTGTCCGAGGCGTGAAAGACGACATTGACCAGGCCGTGGGGCGTCGCGGCGAGGAGCAGCGGACCGATGTCCGTGCCGACGACGGACCACACGATCTGCTGCTCGTACCGCCCGTGGCTGTTCATGCGATCCACGGTACGGCCCGCCACTGACAATGCCCGGGGCGCGCACCCGGAGCCCGTCCGCGCCCCGGGCGACGGCGCGCTAGCGCAGGGCCGCGCGGATCACGTCGGGCGTGTTCGTGATGACGCCGTCCGTGCCGAAGGCCGCCAGGCTCCGCGCGGTGGCCGCGTCGTCCACGGTCCAGGCGAAGACTCTCATCGGGCCGTGCGGGCCGTGGAGTGCGTGCACCGCCGAGACGTAGTCGGACGAGAGCGAGCGGTGATCGGAGTTGATCTGGTCGGCGAACCGCGCGTACCAGGGCAGCCGCGCGACCGGAGGCGTCCCCAGGAAGGCCGTCGTGATGCCGGGCCGCAGCCGGTGCACGGCCCGGACACTGTCCGCGCTGAAGCTCTGGACGATCAGCCTGTCCCGCAGATGCACGGGTTCCAGCCAGCCCTGGTTGCTCAGGAGCCTGAGCGTCTGCCGCTCGATGCCCGGATACAGCTCAGGGTTCTTGATCTCCAGGACGAGTTTCTGATGGTTGCGCGAGACGCGATCCATGTACTCCCGCAGCGTCGGAACCTTCGCGCCCGCGAACCGAGGGCCGAACCAGCTGCCGGCATCCAGACGGGCGATCTCGGCCGCGGTGAAGTCCTTGACCTTCCAAGGGCTCCGGCCGGGATAGACCGCCTCGACGTCGGTCGTGCGCGCCAGCGAGGCGTCGTGGAGGACGACCAACTGGCCGTCGCGGGTGCGCTGGACGTCGTTCTCGACCCATTCGAACCCCAGCTCGGCCGCCCGGTCGACGGCGGCCAGCGTGTTCTCCGGAGCGTAGGCGGAGGCGCCGCGGTGGGCGACGACCAGCGGTGCCGTGGTCCGGCCGCCGGCCTTGGCGTGCGGGCTGGGCAGTATCAGAACGGCTCCCCCAAGAAGCGCGGCGGTCGTGGCGGCGGCAACGCGCGCGTGCATGCGTTCTCCTCGCGTCGGGCGATCACGGACAGCACAAGATTGACAGCAGAGAGTCGACGCAGGGGGGAAGGGAGATGGCCGCGGATTGAATGGAGTTGTCCAAGTCCGCTCGCTGCCACCGCACAACTGGGGAGAGGTCGTGATTGTTTGCAGGATTATCGTTCGACCATTCCGGTGGGGTCGTACTCTCTGCCTCAACCCGGTCCGCTCCGGCGGTCGGGGCCGCGGGGGTGTTTCGGACGGTTCCAGGAGTAACAGGGCGGGAAAGGCAGCCGCGCATGCGAGGCACGGTCGACGGCTTCACCTACGGACTCGTCACACCGCTGGTGGCGTATTTCATGGCCTGCCTGGGCGGGGCACTGGGCCTGCGCTGCACCGCCAGATCCATGCTCGTCGGCGGCCCCTGGCGGGCCGGCTGGCTCGCACTCGGCTCGGTCGCGATCGCCTCCGGCATCTGGACGATGCACTTCATCGCGATGATGGGTTTCACGGTCGAGGAGAGCCCCGTCCACTACGACCGGCCGACGACGTTCGCGAGCCTGGGCGTCGCGGTCCTGATGGTCGGCGCCGGGATCTTCATCGTCGGCTACCAGGGTGCGACCGGGACCGCGCTCTTCACCGGAGGGACCGTCACCGGCCTGGGTATCGCCTCGATGCACTACCTGGGCATGGCCGGGATGCGGCTCAACGGGAAGCTCGCCTACAACACCCTCACCGTCTCCGCCTCGGTCGTCATCGCCGTCGTGGCCGCCATCGCCGCCCTCTGGGCCGCCGGGCAAGTGCGTGGATTCCTCTGGAGCGTGGGTGCGAGCCTCGTCATGGGGCTGGCCGTCAGCGGCATGCACTACACGGGCATGGCGGCGCTCAGCGTGCATCTGCACGGCCCCGCCGACGGCACCCCCGCCGGGGACTCGGCGGCCTCGCTGCTCGCGCCCATGATGATCGGCCCCCTGGCCCTTCTCTGTCTCGCGGGCGTCGTCGTGATGTTCGATCCGCAGATGATCGTGGGCAAGCCCGACCGGCGCCCGGCGGAGATCCGGCGTCCGGGCGTCCCGGCCCACCCCGGCCCCGTGCACACCGGCCGCCGTCCGGCCGTCCGCCCCGTGAGAGAACGCGCCTACCGACGCTCGAGGACCCCGCAGAGCAGGTGATCCGGCCCGGTTGTCAGTGCGGGGTCGTACGGTGGATCCATGCGGCCAGTATCCAAGATCGAACGTTCGGTGGCGCCCTTCGAGGTCATCAGCCACTTTCAGCCGAGCGGTGACCAGCCCACGGCCATCGCCGACCTGGAGAAGCGCATCCGCGCAGGTGAGAAGGACGTCGTCCTGCTGGGCGCGACCGGCACCGGCAAGTCCGCCACCACCGCGTGGATGATCGAGAAGCTCCAGCGCCCCACGCTCGTCATGGCGCCGAACAAGACGCTGGCCGCCCAGCTGGCCAACGAGTTCCGTGAGCTGCTGCCGAACAACGCGGTCGAATACTTCGTGTCGTACTACGACTACTACCAGCCCGAGGCCTACGTCCCGCAGTCGGACACCTACATCGAGAAGGACTCCTCGATCAACGAGGAGGTGGAGCGCCTGCGCCACTCCGCGACCAACTCGCTGCTGACCCGCCGCGATGTCGTCGTGGTCGCGTCGGTGTCCTGCATCTACGGTCTCGGTACTCCGCAGGAGTACGTGGACCGGATGGTCAACCTCAAGGTCGGCGACGAGATCGACCGAGACGCCCTGCTGCGCCGCTTCGTCGACATCCAGTACACCCGCAACGACGTCGCCTTCGCCCGCGGCACCTTCCGGGTCCGCGGCGACACCATCGAGATCTTCCCGGTCTACGAGGAGCTCGCGGTCCGCATCGAGATGTTCGGCGACGAGATCGAGGCCCTGTCCACGCTGCACCCGCTCACCGGCGAGGTCATCAGCGACGACGACCAGATCTACGTCTTCCCCGCGTCCCACTACGTTGCCGGGCCCGAGCGCATGGAACGCGCCGTCAACGACATCGAGAAGGAGCTGGGGGAGCGCCTCGCCGAACTGGAGAAGCAGAGCAAGCTCCTGGAGGCCCAGCGCCTGCGCATGCGGACGACGTACGACATCGAGATGCTCCGCCAGATCGGCTCCTGTTCCGGGGTCGAGAACTACTCGATGCATTTCGACGGCCGTGAACCCGGCTCCCCGCCGAACACCCTGATCGACTACTTCCCGGACGACTTCCTGCTCGTCATCGACGAGTCGCACGTCACCGTGCCGCAGATCGGCGCGATGTACGAGGGCGACGCCTCCCGCAAGCGCACCCTCGTCGACCACGGCTTCCGGCTGCCCTCCGCCCTGGACAACCGCCCCCTGAAGTGGGAGGAGTTCCAGCAGCGCATCGGCCAGACCGTCTACCTCTCCGCGACCCCGGGCAACTACGAGCTCTCCCGCTCGGACGGCCACGTCGAGCAGATCATCCGTCCCACCGGCCTGATCGACCCCGAGGTGGTCGTCAAGTCCACCGAGGGCCAGATCGACGACCTGGTGCACGAGATCCGGAAGCGCACCGAGAAGGACGAGCGCGTGCTGGTCACCACGCTCACCAAGAAGATGGCCGAGGACCTCACGGACTACTTCCTGGAACTGGGCATCCAGGTGCGCTATCTGCACAGCGACGTCGACACCCTGCGCCGCGTCGAGCTGCTGCGCGAACTGCGTGCCGGCGAGTTCGACGTCCTGGTCGGCATCAACCTGCTGCGCGAGGGTCTCGACCTTCCCGAGGTCTCCCTGGTGGCGATCCTCGACGCCGACAAGGAGGGCTTCCTGCGCTCGGGGACCTCCCTGATCCAGACCATCGGCCGCGCGGCGCGCAATGTCTCCGGCCAGGTCCATATGTATGCGGACAGGATCACCCCGGCGATGGAGAAGGCCATCGAGGAGACCAACCGCCGCCGGGAGAAGCAGATCGCCTACAACACGGAGCGGGGCATCGATCCGCAGCCCCTCCGTAAGAAGATCAACGACATCGTCGCGCAGATCGCCCGCGAGGACGTCGACACCGAGCAACTGCTCGGCTCCGGCTACCGCAAGACGAAGGACGGCAAGGGTGCCAAGGCCCCGGTGCCCGCACTGGGCGCCAAGGCGACCCGCGCCGCCAAGTCCGCCAAGGCCAAGGACGCCGTGCCGACCGACCGCCCCGCGGCCGAGCTCGCCCAGCAGATCGAGGACATGACGGAACGGATGCGCGCCGCGGCGGCGGACCTCCAGTTCGAGATCGCGGCCCGTCTGCGTGACGAGGTGTCCGAGATGAAAAAGGAGTTGCGGCAGATGAAGGAAGCGGGGATCGCCTGACGGCCCGCCGCCTGCGCCGGACCCCGCAGGACGCGCGGTGTGTTGCAAGACCGACACAAAGTCCGCCCCAGGGTTCGGCGCTGTCAGTGCCGCTGCGTAGGGTTCTGTTCATCCGCGGACTCCGCGGCAACAGGGGACAGTTCGAGAGGGGAACAGCGCGTGACGGTCAACATGACCAAGGGTCAGGCCATCAGTCTGCAGAAGAACGACGGGGGCACGCTGACCGCGGTCCGTATGGGCCTCGGCTGGCAGGCGGCCCCCCGGCGCGGCCTGTTCGGCTCGCGCACCCGGGAGATCGACCTCGACGCGTCCGCCGTGCTCTTCGCGGACAAGCAGCCCGTCGACGTGGTGTTCTTCCGCCACCTCGTCAGCGACGACGGTTCAGTGCGGCACACCGGTGACAACCTCGTCGGCGGCGTGGGCCAGGGCGGCGACGACGAGGCCATCCTCGTCGACCTGCAGCGCATCCCGGTCCACATCGACCAGATCATCTTCACCGTGAACTCCTTCACGGGCCAGACCTTCCAGGAAGTGCAGAACGCGTTCTGCCGTCTGGTCGACGAGACCAACGGCCAGGAACTCGCCCGCTACACGCTGGCCGGCGGCGGCCAGTACACGGCCCAGATCATGGCGAAGGTGCACCGGTCCGGAACCGGCTGGCAGATGACGGCCCTCGGCACGCCGGCCAACGGCCGCACGTTCCAGGACCTGATGCCCGCCATCCTGCCGCACCTCTGAGCGGCCGACGCACACGTACACAGCGACATAGGGGGACAAGACGATGACGGCCGAGCTGGTCAGGGGGCAGAACCACCCGCTCTCCCAGGTCCGTCTCGAGGTCCGTATCTCGGCCGGGAAGCCGATCGTGGCCGGGGCCACGCTCAGCGACGAGCAGGGCAGGGTCCGGGGCGTCGAGTGGGTGGCCCATCCGGGCGCGCCCACGCTTCCCGGGCTCGAGGTCTCCAAGCAGGCGGCGGCCGACCACCGGCTGGCCTTCGACCTTGACGCCCTGCCGCAGGCCGTGCACCGGGTCAGCGTGCTGCTCGCGCTGCCCACCGGTGTCGGCGGACCTGTCCGGTTCGGTGCCGTCGCCGCCCCCTTCGTCGCGGTCACGGGCCTCGACGGTCTCGAGGTCGCCAGCTACACCCTCACCGGGCTGGACGCCGAGTCCGCCGTCGTGGCCCTGGAGCTCTACCGCCGGCAGGGCGCCTGGAAGGTGCGCGCGGTCGGCCAGGGCTACGCGGGCGGTCTCGCCGAACTCCTCGCCGACCAGGGGCTTCCGGAGGCCCGGCAGCTCGCGGTCGGCATCAACGAAGCCGTGGCCCAGGGCCTGGCGCGGTCGGTGGCGGCACCCCCGCCCCGCACCCCGGACGCGGACCGGTCACGGCAGGCCGCCGCCTCGGCCCCGGGACCGGACCAGCCCTATGCCGGAACCGGACCCCAGGGCACCTCAGGAACCGTGCCACCGCAGCAGACCCCGTACACGACCGGCCCGCAGGGAGCCGCGGCTCCGCAGACCGGTCGTCCGGGGAGCCCCGCGCAGCCCGACCCTTCCTCGGTCGCCCAGCCGCCGTCGCCCAGCGCCGGTGGCCCGGTCAACTACAGCCACCCCGGACGGCAGACCGCCGCTCCGCCGCCCCCGCCGACCGCTCCGCCCGCCCAGCCCGGACAGCCCGCGCAGCCTGTCGCGGGAGACGCGACCGGCTGGTCCATGGAGGAGCGGCTGTACAACCAGGTATGGGGGATGTTCGAGGACCTGGCCCGGACCGTCGCCGCGTACCGCAGCGCCGTCGACTTCGCCGACTCCCGTATGGAGAAGGAGCTCGACCAGGTCCTCTCCGACCCGCGCAGCCGGATCGGAGGGCAGGGCGACGCCGCTCGCGAAGCCGCCCGCGCCAAACACGCCCTGCTGGTCGACCAGGCCCGAGTCGCCCTCGACCGGGACCTCGCCCAGCTCACCGCCGAGGCCGAGGTCGTGGAGCCCGCGCTGCCGACGGCGTACGCGAGCTGGGACAATCCGGTCTGGCACGCCTACCGCGCCCCCATGGAAGTACCCATGGCCCTGCGGCTCGGAGATCTCCGCCTGCCCGAGACCGAGAACCTGAGCATCCCCATGCTGGTGCGTCTGCCGCTGGAGAGGGGTCTGTGGATCGACAGCGGTCGCACCTCCCTGGAGGGCACGCTCGCCGACTCCGACCAGGTGCGCCGCCTCGCCGTGGACACCGCCGTGGCGCACGCGGCCCGGCTGCTCGCCGTGTATCCCCCGGGCGAGTTCACCGTGCATGTCATCGACCCGGCCGGCACCGGTGCCTCGTCCCTCGCGCCCCTGACGCAGTCCGGGGTGCTCGGAAGCCCTCCGGCCGCGGGTGCCACCGGTGTGGCTGACGTGCTGCGACGTCTCACCCAGCGCGTCGACCTGGTGCAGATGGCGTTGCGCGGGGGAGCGGCCGACTCGTTGCCGCCGGATCTCGACACCGCCGAGCAACTGCTGATCGTCAACGACTTTCCGCATGGTTTCGACGACCGCGCCGTCACCCAGCTCCGCTACCTCGCGGACGAGGGGCCGGCCGTCGGCGTCCATCTGATGATGGTGGCCGACCGGGAGGACGCGGCGGCGTACGGACCGCTGCTCGACCCTCTGTGGCGGTCGCTGCTGCGCATCACACCGGTGCCCGACGACCATCTCGCCGATCCGTGGGTCGGGCACGCGTGGACGTACGAGCCCTCGCTCGTCCCCGCGAACAGCCAGGTGCTCCAGCGGGTCCTGGCGGCGGTGGCGGCCGCCCGCCGGTCCTGGAACCGCTGATCCGATCCGGGCGCCTCCGGACCCTGGTGAACCTTCGGACCGCAAGGCCGAGCGGCTTCACCAAGCAACCGTAAAGTGCTCTGAGCACGGGACTTGGTCTTTCTTTTACCAACCCCTTTACCTTCCCTTGGTGATTCGGGTACTCTTTTTCCATACGGAGGGGAGTACTCCCTACCTGCTGCGACGCACCCGTCAATACGGATCGAGTCAGATCCCGGGGCGTCGGCCCGCAGGCTCCCGGGCGCACCCAGCGCCCCGGCAGCCGCGGGCGGAAGAGACCTCCGGTAGCGCGACGACGCTGAAATCTGCCGTTACGAACTGCCGGAGGCGCAGTGGATGTTTCCCTGACCCTGTGGGTCCTGACCATCGTGGGGCTGGCCGCACTGATCGCGGTCGACTTCTTGATCGGCCGTAAGCCGCACGACGTATCGATCAAGGAAGCCGGAATCTGGACCGTCGTCTGGATCGCCCTCGCCGGGCTGTTCGGACTCGGACTGCTCCTCTTCGCCGGCGGACAGCCGGCCGGTGAGTTCTTCGCCGGCTTCATCACCGAGAAGTCGCTGAGCGTCGACAACCTCTTCGTCTTCGTCCTGATCATGGCGAAGTTCGCGGTGCCCTCGAAGTACCAGCAGCGCGTACTCCTCGTCGGTGTCCTGATAGCCCTCGTCCTGCGCACGATCTTCATCGCCTCCGGCGCCGCGATCATCGCGAACTTCGCCTGGGTCTTCTACATCTTCGGCGCGTTCCTCATCTACACCGCCTGGAAGCTGATCCAGGAGGCCAGGGCCGACGAGGACGAGGAGGAGTTCGAGGAGAACAGGCTGCTCAAGGCCGCCGAGCGGCGGTTCGGCGTGGCCGACCGCTATCACGGCACCAAGCTGTGGATCCGCCGGAACGGCAAGCGCGTCATGACGCCGATGCTGGTCGTGATGCTGGCGATCGGCACCACCGACGTGCTCTTCGCCCTCGACTCGATCCCCGCGATCTTCGGCCTGACCCAGGACCCGTACATCGTCTTCACGGCCAACGCCTTCGCGCTGATGGGCCTGCGACAGCTGTACTTCCTCATCGGCGGCCTGCTCAAGAAGCTGGTCCACCTCAGCTACGGCCTGTCGGTCATCCTCGGATTCATCGGCGTCAAGCTCGTCCTGCACGCACTGCACGAGTCCGGCGTCCATGTTCCCGAGATATCCATCCCGGTCTCGCTCGGCGTGATCTGCGCGGTCCTCGTGGTCACCACGATCACCAGCCTGACCGCCACCAGGAAGCAGGCGGCACGCGAGCGGTCCGAGACCGCTCCGAAGGAGAGCATCGACGCCTGACCGCGTCTGGCGCGGCGACGGCCACCCCCGGGAGCGGCGCGCGGGGCATCGCCCGCCACCGCTCCCGGTGCCCCTCCGGGCTCGACCGCCGCGATTGCGGACCGCGCCCCGCACCGCCGGAGTGCGGGGCACGCCGCCGACTGCGACGATCGCGGCATGATCGTTCGGCTCAGGTCACTCGTGACACGGTGGACCGCCGTGGTCCCCGTGATCGCGGTGGTGCTGCTGGCCCTCACCTGGGGGCGGGACCTGCCGGGCGCGGTCGTCGCACTGGTGACACTGGTCCTCGCGGGTTCCGTGCTCGCCGCGGTGCACCACGCCGAGGTGGTAGCCCACCGAGTGGGGGAACCCTTCGGATCCCTCGTCCTCGCCGTCGCGGTCACGATCATCGAAGTCGCCCTCATCGTCACCCTGATGGCGGACGGCGGCGCCAAGAGTTCGACACTGGCCCGCGACACGGTGTTCGCGGCCGTGATGATCACCTGCAACGGGATCGTCGGCGTGTGTCTGCTCGTCGCGTCACTGCGCCACGGGCTCGCCGTCTTCAACGCCGAAGGAACCGGAGCCGCCCTGGCGACCGTCGCGACGCTCGCCACCCTCAGCCTCGTCTTCCCGACCTTCACCACGAGCAAGCCGGGCCCGGAGTTCTCCGCCGCGCAACTCACCTTCGCCGCGGTCGCCTCCCTGGTGCTGTACGGCCTGTTCGTGGCGACCCAGACCGTCCGGCACCGTGACTACTTCCTGCCGATCACCCAGCACGGCGAGGTCATCGACGTGGACGAGCACGCCGACACGCCGTCCGCCCGCCAGACGCGGTTCAGCCTGGGACTCCTCGGCCTTGCCCTGGTCGGCGTGGTCGGCCTCGCCAAGGGTGTGTCGCCGACCATCGAGTCCGGGGTCGAGGCGGCCGGCATGCCGGCCGCCGTGGTCGGTGTGATCATCGCGCTGCTCGTGCTGCTCCCCGAGACCATCGCCGCGCTGCGGTCCGCCCGCAGGGACCGGGTGCAGACCAGCCTGAACCTCGCCCTCGGCTCGGCGATGGCCAGCATCGGACTGACCATCCCCGCCGTCGCCCTGGCCTCGCTGTGGCTCTCCGGACCACTCGTTCTCGGTCTCGGCGCCACCGAGATGGTGCTGCTCGCGCTGACCGTGGTCGTGAGCTCCCTGACGGTCGTGCCCGGGCGGGCCACCCCGCTTCAGGGGGGCGTTCATCTGGTCGTGTTCGCCGCCTATCTGGAACTGGCCGTCAACCCGTGACCGGCAGTCACTCCGTGACCGGTACGGCCGTCAGCCTGGGCACGGGCCGGGTCTCCGGCAGCAGCGCGAAGCACCCGAGGCTCAGCAGCGCGATCCCCGTCAGATAGGCGGCCACGCCCCACGGCACGCGCTCCCCGCTCGCCACCGCCGTCGCCACGACCGGGGTGAGCGCGCCTCCGAGGACCCCGCCCAGGTTGTACCCGAGAGCCGCGCCCGTGCAGCGCACCCGCGGCTCGTACAACTCCGGCAGATAGGCGGCGATCACCGCGAACATGGTGACGAAGGCGATCAGGGCCACCAGGAAGCCGAGGAACATCAGCAGGGGTTCGCCGGTCGACAGCAGTCCGATCATCGGGAACATCCACAGCGCGGCGCCCGCGCAGCCCGCCATGCACAGCGGCCGCCGGCCGTAGCGGTCTCCCAGCAGGGCCACCAGGGGCGTCAGAGCCCCCTTCACCACCACCGCGGCCATGATGCAGACCAGCATGACCGTGCGGCTCACGCCGAGCCGGTCGACACCGTAGGCGAGTGCCCAGGTCGTCACCGCGTAGAAGACGGCGTAACCGACCGCGAGTCCACCGGCCGTCAGCAGGACGAGCCGCCAGTGGTCGCGCGCCACCTCGGCGAGCGGCACGCGCGCGCGGTCACCCATTTCGAGGAACCGCGGGCTCTCCTCGAGCGAACGGCGCAGCCACAGTCCCGCAGCCGCGAGCACCCCCGCCGCCCAGAACGGCACCCGCCAGCCCCACTGCGCGAACTGCGCGTCGGACAGCGTCGACGACAGCGCCAGCATCACGCCGTTGGCCAGCACGAACCCGAGGGACGGACCGATCTGCGGGAAGCTCGACCACAGCCCGCGCCGCCCGGCGGGCGCGTGCTCGGCCGTCAGCAGCACCGCCCCGCCCCACTCGCCGCCGAGTCCGAGCCCCTGGAGAAAACGCAGCACCAGCAGCAGTACGGGAGCCGCGGCACCGATGCGGTCGTACGTCGGAACACAGCCGACGGCGACGGTCGCCGCGCCGGTCAGCAGCAGCGAGGCCAGCAGCACGGGCCGCCGCCCGCGCCGGTCCCCGATGTGCCCGAACAGCACCGAGCCCAGCGGACGGGCGACGAACCCGACGCCGAACGTCCCGAAGGCCGCCAGCGTGCCCGCGAGCGGCGAGAACGTCGGGAAGAACAGCGGCCCGAGAACCAGCGCCGCCGCCGTCCCGTAGACGAAGAAGTCGTAGAACTCGATGGCCGTCCCGGTCAGCGACGCGGCGGCGAGCCGCAGCATGGAAGGCGCCCTTACGGTGCGTACGTCGTGCATGCCGGATCAACTACCCACAGTCACCGGCGGTTACGGGGGCGTGCGGGAGCGCGGGGTGCGTCAGTAGGTGACGGTGATGCGCCGGGCCGGGCCGTCGACCCGGACGATCCCTCCATAGGGGATGACGACCTGCGGATCGGTGTGACCGAGATCCACATCGAGGACGACCATCATGTCCGGCGCGTACAAGCCGACGGCCCGGAGGACCGCTTCGCGCTGATCGCGGGCGTAACGGGCCCTGTCCTCCGGGGCGAGGGGCCGCTTGAACGACCAGGCCTTCGGGCGGCCCATCAGGAGGGCCGGAAAGCGCCGCAGCAGGCCGCGCTCGCCCATCGCGCGCAGGATCCAGAAGACGTCGTCGGCCCCGGGCATGTCCTCCGAGGTCTCCAGGAAGAGCACGTGACCGTCGTACACGGAAGGATCGCGGGCGATCTCGCGGTCGGCCATCAGCAGCCACGACAGGATCTCGAGGTTGCCGCCCCAGGAGCGGCCCTCGACCACCCTGTCCGGGCGGATCCAGGTCCAGCCCGTGCCCGGCTCGGTCCGCGGCTCGGCGAGGAAGCTCTCCGGCGCCTCCCACGGCACGCCCACCTCGCGGAAACGGCCGGCGGGACGCAGCTCGTACGGCCCGGACGTGAACAGGGCGGCCCGCAGCGACTCCGCGGTCAGCGGGTCCATGGCACCCGGCCGGCCGAGTTCGCACATGACCGTCGCGCCGTGATAGCCGACGATCCCGGCGTTCCACAGGTGGACGAGGAGGTTCGTGTTGTCGCTGTATCCGAAGAACGGCTTCGGATGCGCCCGGATCAACGCGCGGTCCAGCAGCGGCAGTACGGTGATCTGGTCGTCGCCGCCGATGGACGCGATGACCGCCTTGACCGTCGGATCGGCGAACGCGGCGTGGATGTCGTCGGCCCGTTCCCGCGGCGTCGACCCCATCCTCCGGGTCGACGGGTATTCGACCGGTTCCAGGCCGAACTCCTTGCGCAGCCGCTCCAGGCCCAGTTCGTACGGGAGCGGCAGGAGGCCGGGCAGGCCGCTGGACGGCGAGATCACGGCTATCCGGTCGCCGGGTACGGGCTTGGGAGGGTACGCGGGCGTCGTCATGGCGAGAGCGTACGAGCCGTCACCCTTTCGGTGCATCGTGATAAACCGGTTCCGATCAGCGGTCCTTGACGGGCCGGCAGACCCGAAGGACCGGAGGAAACGTGCCCCGCACCCTCGCCAACGCCCCGATCATGATTCTCAACGGCCCCAACCTGAACCTCCTCGGGCAGCGGCAGCCGGAGATCTACGGTTCCGACACGCTGGCGGACGTCGAGGCGCTGTGCGCCAAGGCGGCGGCCGCACACGGGGGCACGGTGGACTTCCGGCAGTCCAACCACGAGGGCGAGCTGGTGGACTGGATCCACGAGGCCCGGCTGAATCACGCCGGGATCGTCATCAACCCGGCCGCCTACTCGCACACTTCCGTCGCCATCCTCGACGCGCTCAACACCTGTGACGGACTTCCGGTGGTGGAGGTCCACATCTCCAACATCCATCAGCGTGAGGAGTTCCGGCACCACTCGTACGTCTCGCTGCGTGCCGACGGGGTCATCGCGGGCTGCGGCGTACAGGGGTACGCGTTCGGGGTGGAGCGGGTGGCGGCGCTCGCGGGAACGGGGCGCGCGGACACCTGACCACGGTTCGCCGGGCGGACAGCCGCGGACGTCCGACTTCGCGCCCGCCGGAAACCGTCCCCGGCTTCGAGTCCACTCGGCCCCGGCGCCCCGGCGCCCGAGTGTCACGGGCGCCCCGGGTTCACAGGCGTCCCGCCTCCACGATCCGTCTGAGGAAGCGCCGGGTGCGTTCCTGCCGCGGGTCCCCGAAGACCTGCTCGGGCGTGCCGCGCTCCAGGATCACACCCCCCTCCAGGAAGCAGACCTGGTCCGATACCTCACGGGCGAAGCCCATCTCGTGGGTGGCCAGGACCATGGTCATGCCGTCCGCCTTCATGTCACGGACGACGTTCAGCACCTCGCCCACGAGTTCGGGGTCCAGGGCGGCGGTGATCTCGTCCAGAAGGAGCAGTTTGGGGCGCACCGCCAAGGCGCGGACGATCGCGGCCCGTTGCTGCTGGCCACCGCTCAGCCTGTCCGGGTATTCGGCCGCCTTGGCGCCGAGTCCGAGCCGTTCGAGCAGTTCACGCGCGTGTGCCTCGGCGTCCGCGCGGCTCGCGCCGTGCACCCGGCGCGGGGCGAGCGTGATGTTCTCCAGGACGGTCATGTGCGGGAAGAGGTTGTACGCCTGGAAGACGACGCCGATCCGCCGGCGCACCGCGTCCTGGTCGGCCCGCGGGTCGGTGATCTCCTCGCCGTCCAGCCAGATCGCGCCGTCGTCGATCTCCTCCAGGAGGTTGGCGCAGCGCAGCAGCGTGGACTTGCCGGATCCGGAGGCGCCGATCAGCGTGGTCACGGTGTGCGGGGCGACCTCCAGGTCGACGTCCCGCAGGACGACCGACTCGCCGAAGGTCTTGCGGACGGACTCCATCCGCAGCATCGGGCCGTCGGGGACGGGGGCCTTGCTCATACGGTGCCTCCCTGGCTGCGGCGCCGGTCCATACGGGCGGTGACCCAGTCGGTGAAGCGCGTCATGGGGATGGTCAGGGCCACGAAGAGCAGCGCCGCGACGATGTACGCCGTGTAGTTGAGGCTGCGGCCCACGATGATGTCCGCGGAGCGCATCGCCTCCACCGCGCCGCCGATCGAGACGAGGCTGGTGTCCTTCTGCAGGGACACCATGTCGTTGAGGAGCGGCGGGACCTGGCGGCGGACGGCCTGGGGCAGCACCACATGGCGCAGGGTCTGGCGCGTGGTGAGGCCCAGTGAACGTGCCGCGGCCCGTTGCGAGGGGTGCACGGACTCGATGCCGGCGCGGACGACCTCGGCGACGTACGCCGAGTACGTCAGCACCAGTCCCGCACCGCCGAGCAGGACGGGGTCGTTGGTGACGCCCTGCAACTGGAGCGCCGGGACGCCGAACACGACGATCGACAGACAGATGATCAGCGGCAGACCGCGGAAGAAGTCGGTGTACGCGGTGGCGAGGGCGCGCACCGGCCAGTACATCGGTCCCCGCAGCGTTCGCGCCACGGCTATCAGCGTGCCGAGCACCAGCACCACGACGCCGCACACCACGAAGAGCCGGAGGTTCAGCCACAGGCCTTCGAGGACCTTCGGGAACGCCTCACGCGCGAACGACGCGTCGAAGAACGTCTCCTTCGTGCGCGGCCAGCCCGGCGCGTCGACGACGACGAGGTACAGCACCACGGCCGTGACGAGCGTGGAGAGCGCGGCCACCGCCGTCGACCGGCGGGCCCGGCGGCGGCGGTGGCGCTCGCGCTCGATCCTGCGCGGCGAGGGGACGTACGCCTCGTGCCCGTCGGTGGTGTCGCCGCCGGGCATCTCTCCGTCGGCGGCGTCCTCTCCCGACTCCTCCTTCGTCGCCGTCACTTGAGCACCGGGGCGTCGACGGCCTCGGACAGCCACTGCTTCTCGATCCTCGCGAGCGTGCCGTCCGCGCGCAGGGCGTCCACGGCCTTCGTCACGCAGGAGGTCAGGGCACTGCCCTTGTCGAGGACGAGGCCGAACTGCTCGGGCGTACCGCCCTGGTTCTCGAACTGTCCGACGATCCTGGCGTCGGTCACCTCGGCGGCCGTGATGTAGAAGGCGGTCGGCAGGTCGGTGACGATGGCGTCGACCTGGCCGTTCTTCAGCGCGGACTTGGCCTGGTCGTTCTTCGCGTAGGCGGCCGCCTTCCGGTCCGGCTTCACCACGTCGTCGATGTAGTTCAGGCTGGTGGTGCCGACCTGCGCGCCCAGCTTCAGGTCCTTGAGGTCCGCGAGGCTCGTCGCCTTGGCCGCCTTGGAGCTCTTCAGCGCGATGACGGCCTGGCGCACGTCGTAGTAGCCGGACGAGAAGTCCACGGCCTTCTTGCGCTCGGCGCTGATCGACACCTGGTTGATGTCGAAGTCGAAGCTCTTCGCACCGGGCGCGAAGGCCTTGTTGAACGGGACGCTCTGCCAGACGACATCGCCGTCGGCGTAGCCGAGCTGCTTGGCCACGGCGTACGCAACCGCCGACTCGAAGCCCTTGCCGTTGGCGGGCTTGTCGTCCTTGAACCACGGCTCGTACGCGGGCTCGTCGGTCGCGATGGTGAGCTTGCCCGCGGTCTGGGTGCTCAACGAGCCCTTGGCGCAGGTCTCGGCGGTGCTCCCGGAAGCCTTGCTGGATGCCTTGTCCTCGGGCTGCGGGGCACAGCCCACGGCGAGGGCGAGCAGGGCGACGGTTCCGGCGGACGCGGCACGGCGCAGGGCGCGTTGGGGTCGATGCATGGCGGGAGAGTGGCAGCGAACCAGGTCGTTTGTCCAGGTCACAGCGGTAATTGTCCGCATGGTGGGAACGTGTGTTGCAGTCCCGTGAACACTTGCGTCACAACCGCCCGACGCACCCGACGCGGTCGTCTGTTTCGCGCGGGCGTGCGCGGCACTCTGGTCACGCGCGGTGTGGTGCTCCGTTCACGCGGGGCGCGGTGAGGTGCCCCGCGTGTGGGCTGACCGGTTCACTCGGGGCGTGGCCGAGGTGCCGCGCCCCGAGTGCCGGTCGCTCTCACGTTCACCAGCCTCGCGCGTGCCACTCCGGCAGATGCGGGCGCTCGGCGCCCAGCGTCGTGTCGTCGCCGTGGCCGGGGTACACCCACGTCTCGTCCGGCAGTACGTCGAAGATCCTCGTCTCGACGTCGTGGAGGAGACGGGCGAAGGCCTCCGGGTCCTTGCGCGTGTTGCCCACGCCCCCCCCGGGAACCTGTGCGGTCAGAGCATTACTGACGTTGTTGGCGTGGTGTCGTCAACGTGAGGCCGGTTTCGGCGAGGCATCCGTCGATGAGGTTGCTGCGGTACTGGATCTGGCGGAGACCGTGCCGGAGCGTGCGCATGAGATGGTCGGGGTCGGTAGCAGCACGGGTACGAATCTGGCGCGCTCGCAGGCAGAGATGGGATTCCGACATCATCCGCGGCCTTGGGACGCCCGTCCCTCGGGCAGCTCAGGATCGGGCCCGCAACCTCGTTGAGCAGCGAGGACGGAACGAAGCGATCACCGAGATTCGCGAGGCGACGGAATACAGCCGACGCGACGCGAGATGCATCGCACTGGCCCTGATGTACGGCTGGAAGATACCGACTCCAATGCCGGGGAGACACTGGCGCCGTCAATCACGCGGCCCCGTCAACCCTGCAGATTGACCATCACGGAACTCCGGTCAGAGCCGGTAGCGGCCCATCACCTCCTCACGAGTGCGGCCGGACAGCGACAGGTAGGCCTTGTTGGCGTCGGCGGACACCAGGTCCGGGCTGAGCAGGGCGACGGCGCTCGGCAGGGCGTGAAAGACCGACTCGAAGTCGATGTCGGAAGTGCTCATACTCCACCTTCCCGGCGTGGGGCCCCGTGGTCCGCGAGTGCGTTCTCCCGCAGGTTTGGCGTGACGCGGAGGGTCCTGGTGAACCATGCGCCGTAGCGGTCGCCCAGGAAGGGAGCCGAGGCTCCGTGGAGCATGATGCTCAGGCCCACGGTCACGGCGATGACCTCGCTCAGCAAGGTCCCCCCGGGCAGGTGTTCTTCCAGGGCGAGCAGGCCGAACACCAGGGAAGCCAGCCCCCGCGGGCCGAACCAGCCGATGTACGCGACGGAGGCGGGGCGCAGGCCGGTGCCGACCAGGGCGAGTGCGACGGGCAGCATCCGGATGACAGTCAGGCTGAGCAGCGCGTAGACGACCACGCGCCACGTCAGGTGCTCAAGTGTCGGTCCCAGGATGACCGCGCCGAAGACGAGGAAACTGAGCGAGGCGAGCAGGAGGCCGAGGCGTTCGGTGAAGCTGGTGCTCTGCGCGGGATCCGCGTCCTCGGGACGGACGCCCAGACCGGCGGGGGTGCGGCGCAGGTGGATGCCGAAGGCCAGACCGGCGACCCAGGCACCGATGAAGCCACTGCCCTCGCTCACGGCGCACAGGACGTACGCGATGACCGGGACGACGAGTACCAGGAACTGTCGCCAGTCGGAGCTGCTCCATCCCCTCGTGAGCGACCAGCGCAACAGGCTCGCCCCGCCCCAGCCGGCCGCGACTCCGATCACGCTGCTCAGCAGCAACGCGCGCAGGAACGTGTCGGCGACGCCCGGATGGCCGTGGCCCTCGCCCGCCGCGGCGAGTGCCAGGACGAAGAACGGCAGGGCCAGGCCGTCGTTCAGACCGGATTCGATGGTCAGGCCGCCGCGGATCAGCGGGGGCACCCGCTTGTTGGAGAAGGCCTGCTGCCCGAGCGCGGCGTCCGTCGGCGCGAGGATGACGGCGGCCAGGGCCAGCTCCCACACGCCCAGGCCGGGCAGCAGGGGCCAGGCCGCCAGCCATCCCAGAGCGATCGTGGCCGGCAGGCCGACCGCGAGCAGCCGCAGCGGCAGGAACTCCTCCCGGCGCAGGTCCCGGGACCTGATCCCCGCCGCGTCCGCGAACAGCAGGAGTACCAGTGCGCTTTCGAGCAGTGTCCGCGTGACCTCGGGATCCTTCGCCCGGTCCAGCAGGTCCAGGCCCAGCGGGCCGATCGCCAGCCCGCACAGCATGAACACCAGCGGTCCCGAGAGCACCGTGGTTGACAAGCGCCGGGAGAGCGTCCCGTATCCGACGACCACAGCCCCGGCGACCATGACGGCCCAGCCGTTCATCCGTACTCCTCACACGAGGCACCTGTCGTCGCCGGGGCGACCGCGCCAGGGGGCGGGCGGCAGCGTGCCGGGTCTCCCAGGGATGCCGTCCTGCCTCGCGCAGGGATGCGGAGTCTGACCCTATGGCGCTGTCGGCCGGGCCCAGGGGAACCCCGCTCCGAACCCGTTCAGCTCGGCCCGGTCGGCTCAACGAGCGGTGGTCACACCGGGCCGGGCGAGGGACGCCGACACGTGCCGCAGGAGGAGCGCGTCGAGGCGCTACCAGCCTTCGTCATCGCTGACGCACGGGTGCGGCCCGGCCGTACAGAACCGGTCGACGTTGGACGGTTACCAGCCTCGTGCGTGCCACTCCGCGAGGTGGGGCCGCTCCGTGCCGAGGGTGGTGTCGTTGCCGTGGCCCGGGTAGATCCAGGTTTCGTCCGGGAGTACGAAGACCTTCGCCTCCAGGCCCGACATCAACGACTTGAAGTCTTCGGGGCGTGTTGTCCGTCCAGGACCCCCCGGGAAGAGGCAGTCGCCCGTGAACACGTGAGGGTGACCGTGCGGGTCGTCGTAGACGAGGGCGATCGAGCCCGGCGTGTGCCCGACCAGGTGGCGCGCGGTGAGTTCCACGTTGCCCACCTTGACCGTGTCGCCGTCCTGGAGGGGGACGTCCGTCGGTACCGGGATGCCGTCCGCGTCGTCCCTGCCCGCGTAGGTGCGCGCGCCCGTGGCGGCCGCGACCTCGGCCAGCGCCTGCCAGTGGTCACCGTGCTGATGGGTGGTCACGACGGACGCGATGCCGTCGTCGCCGATCAGGGTGAGCAGTGTCGAGGCGTCGTTCGCCGCGTCGATCAGGAGCTGCTCGTCGGTGGCCCGGCAGCGCAGCAGATACGCGTTGTTGTCCATGGGGCCGACCGCGACCTTGGAGATCATCAGGTCCTGCAGCTCGTGCACGTCGGCCGGGCCGCCGACCGTCACCGCTCCGCTGTACGTCATGAGGGAAGCCTATAGCGGAGGCAGCGCCGGAAGCGGGCCGCCGCGTACCGTCAGCCCGGAGCCGTCGCGGCGGCCGCAGAGCCAGCCGAGCAGATCGGCCGCCGGTCCGTGGACCTCGACCGGTCCGCCCTCGGCGCCGCCGCCCGTGGTCCACTCCTGGCCGTCCGCGGAGGCCAGCGCCGTGGAGGGCACGTCCTTGTGGCCGGCGAACCGCTCCGCGAGGAAATCGATCTCCCGCGTCACGAACTCCTCCGGCAGATCCTCCAGCTCGTACCCGATGCCCAGATCCACGTGGTGCAGGTCGACCTCGACCCAGCGCCGGAACGGCACCCGGGCCGCGGAGTCGGTGACCCCGTTGCGCAGCGCCACCGTGCGGGACCAGTCCGCGGGAGCGGCTCCCGTCCGAAGGAAGCGGGCCCCGCTCTCCCGCAGGTCCGCCAGCTGTGATTCCAGGGGGCGCGGCGCGTCCCGTTCGATGTCGGCGTCCCGGGTGCTCGCGGAGGCGTACATGGGACGCCCCTCCAGGACGTTCACCAGGGCGTCGGCGTTGCGGGACAGGTGGGCGAGCACATGCCCGCGGCTCCAGCCGGGAAGCCGTGACGGCTCGGCCACGGCGGCGTTGTCCAGTTTGGTGACCGCGGTGAGCAGTCGTTCCGTCGCGTCACGTACAGACGCCAGGTCGCGCACATGATCCATCATGAGGTCGACCCTAGCCCCGCCACACGATCGGGTGAAGCTGGTCGGCCACCCCCGTAAATCGAATGCGCGTGCTATACGCTCATCGGTGGCGTCGGGCATGCTGGATGGCCCGGGATTGTTGTGAACCAGCGAAAGCAACCGGCGCTGTCAGTGGCTCGCCCTAGTCTGAGAAGACGGGGGCCTGCGGCCCCTGTCACTTCTCTCAAGAAAGGTACGGACCGGCGTGGCCGACCGTCTCATCGTCCGTGGAGCGCGCGAGCACAACCTGAAGAATGTCTCGCTCGACCTCCCGCGCGACTCGCTCATCGTCTTCACGGGCCTGTCGGGGTCGGGCAAGTCCTCCCTCGCCTTCGACACGATCTTCGCCGAGGGCCAGCGGCGCTACGTGGAGTCCCTGTCCTCGTACGCCCGGCAGTTCCTCGGCCAGATGGACAAGCCGGACGTGGACTTCATCGAGGGTCTCTCCCCGGCCGTCTCCATCGACCAGAAGTCGACCTCGCGCAACCCGCGCTCGACGGTCGGCACCATCACCGAGGTCTACGACTACCTGCGGCTGCTGTTCGCGCGCATCGGCAAGCCGCACTGCCCCGAGTGCCGCCGTCCCATCACGCGCCAGTCGCCGCAGGCCATCGTCGACAAGGTGCTGGAGCTCCCGGAGGGGAGCCGCTTCCAGGTCCTGTCGCCGCTGGTGCGCGAGCGCAAGGGAGAGTTCGTCGACCTCTTCGCCGACCTCCAGACCAAGGGGTACAGCCGTGCCCGGGTCGACGGCGAGACGATCCAGCTCAGCGAGCCGCCGACGCTGAAGAAGCAGGAGAAGCACACCATCGAGGTGGTCATCGACCGTCTCACGGTGAAGGACTCAGCCAAGCGCCGGCTCACCGACTCCGTGGAGACCGCCCTCGGCCTGTCCGGCGGCATGGTCGTGCTCGACTTCGTCGACCTCCCCGAGGACGACCCCGAGCGCGAGCGCATGTACTCGGAGCACCTGTACTGCCCGTACGACGATCTGTCCTTCGAAGAGCTGGAGCCCCGCTCCTTCTCCTTCAACTCGCCCTTCGGCGCCTGCCCCGAGTGCACCGGCATCGGTACGCGCATGGAGGTCGACCCCGAGCTGATCGTCCCGGACGAGGACAAGTCCCTCGACGAGGGCGCCATCCACGCCTGGTCGCACGGACACACCAAGGACTACTTCGGCCGGCTGATCGGCGCCCTCGCGGACGCGCTGGGCTTCCGGACCGACATCCCCTTCGCCGGGCTGCCGCAGCGCGCCAGGAAGGCCCTGCTCTACGGCCACAAGACGCAGATCGAGGTCCGTTACCGCAACCGGTACGGACGCGAGCGCGTGTACACGACGCCCTTCGAAGGGGCCGTCCCCTTCGTCAAGCGGCGCCACAGCGAGTCCGAGAGCGACGCCAGCCGCGAGCGCTTCGAGGGCTACATGCGCGAGGTGCCCTGTCCGACCTGTCAGGGCACGCGGCTGAAGCCGCTGGTCCTCGCGGTCACGGTCATGGAGAAGTCCATCGCCGAGGTCGCCGCCATGTCCATCAGCGACTGCGCGGACTTCCTCGGGAAGCTGAAGCTCAACGCGCGCGACAAGAAGATCGCCGAACGCGTCCTGAAGGAGGTCAACGAACGGCTGCGCTTCCTGGTCGACGTGGGCCTCGACTATCTGTCGCTGAACCGCGCGGCCGGCACCCTGTCCGGCGGCGAGGCCCAGCGCATCCGTCTGGCCACCCAGATCGGTTCCGGACTCGTCGGCGTCCTGTACGTCCTCGACGAGCCCTCCATCGGTCTGCACCAGCGTGACAACCACCGGCTGATCGAGACCCTCGTCCGCCTCCGCGACATGGGCAACACGCTCATCGTCGTCGAGCACGACGAGGACACCATCAAGGTCGCCGACTGGGTCGTCGACATCGGCCCCGGCGCGGGCGAGCACGGCGGCAAGGTCGTGCACAGCGGTCCCTTGAAGGAGCTGCTCGCCAACCCCGAGTCGCTGACCGGCCAGTACCTGTCGCGCAAGAAGGAGATCCCGACCCCGGACGTCCGCCGCCCCGCCGACCCGGGCCGCAGGCTCACGGTGCACGGCGCCCGCGAGAACAACCTCCAGGACATCGACGTGTCCTTCCCGCTGGGCGTCCTCACCGCCGTCACCGGCGTTTCGGGTTCCGGCAAGTCGACACTGGTCAACGACATCCTGTACACGCACCTGGCCCGTGAGCTGAACGGCGCGAGGAACGTGCCGGGGCGCCACACGCGCGTGGACGGCGACGACCTCGTCGACAAGGTCGTGCACGTGGACCAGTCGCCCATCGGCCGCACGCCCCGCTCCAACCCGGCGACGTACACCGGTGTCTTCGACCATGTCCGCAAGCTGTTCGCCGAGACCACCGAGGCGAAGGTGCGGGGTTATCTGCCCGGCCGCTTCTCCTTCAACGTCAAGGGCGGCCGCTGCGAGAACTGCTCCGGCGACGGCACCATCAAGATCGAGATGAACTTCCTGCCGGACGTGTACGTCCCCTGCGAGGTCTGCCACGGGGCGCGCTACAACCGGGAGACCCTGGAGGTCCACTACAAGGGCAAGTCCATCTCCGAGGTCCTGGACATGCCGATCGAGGAGGCGCTCGGCTTCTTCGAGGCCGTGCCGGCGATCGCCCGTCACCTCAGGACGCTCAACGACGTCGGCCTCGGCTACGTCAGGCTCGGCCAGTCCGCGCCGACGCTCTCCGGCGGTGAGGCGCAGCGCGTCAAGCTCGCCAGCGAGCTCCAGAAGCGTTCCACCGGCCGCACCGTGTACGTCCTCGACGAGCCGACCACCGGACTGCACTTCGAGGACATCAGCAAGCTCATCACGGTGCTGTCCGGTCTGGTGGACAAGGGCAACACGGTCATCGTCATCGAGCACAACCTCGATGTCATCAAGACCGCGGACTGGGTCATCGACATGGGACCCGAGGGCGGCAACGGCGGCGGTCTCGTGATCGCCGAGGGCACCCCCGAGGAGGTCGCCGGCGTTCCGGCCAGTCACACCGGCAAGTTCCTGCGCGAGATCCTCGGTGCCGACAGGATCAGCGACGCCGCTCCCGTGAAGGCCCCGCGCAAGACGGCCGCCAGGAAGACGGTCGCCGCCGGGACGACGGCGAGGAAGACGGCCACCAAGACCGTCAACAACGCGGCCACCAAGAAGGCGGCCACTGCCAAGAAGACCGTCACGAAGGCGACCGCCAAGAAGGTGACCCCCGCGAAGAAGACCACGCGGGCCCGAAAGGCCTGAACCGACCGGTCCGTTCCACCGGACCGGTCGGCCGTGTCGCGACGGACGGCGCCCCGCGGGAACTCCCCGCGGGGCGCCGTCCGTCGCGAACACGACCGCACGCGGTTCGAGGGCCGAGGGAGGGCGGTCCGGTGTCCTACAGGTCGCCGAGTTCGCGGGCGTACGGCGGTTCGGCTCCGGCGCGGGAGCAGGTGACGGCCGCCGCGCGGGCCGCGAAGCGCAGAAGCCCGGTCCAGCCCCGGGGGCCCAGCTCCGCCAGCGCGGTCGGGGACAGGGCGTCCCGGACGGAAAGGCCGTGCAGCAGTGCCGCGTTCACGGTGTCACCGGCGCCGATGGTGTCCACCACGTCCACCGGTTCGCCGGGCACGGAATGCACCGCGCCGTCCCGGGTGAACGCGGTCAGACCGTCACCGCCCTGGGTGATCACCACCGCCGAGGGACCGGCGGCCAGCCACTCGCGCGGGGTGCCGCCGAGCCACCGGGCGTCCTCCTCGGACAGCTTGAGCAGCGACACCGACGGCAGCCAGGTCTTGAACCGGGCCCGGTAGGCGTCCGGGTCGGGGATCAGACCGGCGCGGATGTTCGGGTCGAGGGCCGTGAAGACGCCCTGCGCGGTGGCGGTCCGCATCAGCTCCTCGTACGCGCTCGCGCCCGGTTCCAGGACGAGTGAACAGGTCCCGAAGGACACCGCCCGTGCCCCGACGGGGAGTCGGTCCGGGGCGGTGAAGAGACGGTCCGCCGTGCCCTCGACGTAGAAGGAGTAGGCGGCCGAGCCGTCCGCCCCGATCGTGGCGACGGCCAGCGTCGTCGGTTCACCCCCGCGCTGTACGGACGACACGTCGACGCCGGCGTCCACGAGTCCGTCGAGGAGTGCCTCGCCGAACGCGTCGCGGGAGACGCGGGAGCAGAAGGCCGTGGCCGAGCCGAGACGGCCGAGCGCCACCGCCGTGTTGTAAGGGCCGCCACCCAGGCGAGGCAGTAGTTCTGCCAGGGCGCCGGAGTCCCGCGGCACCAGATCGATCAGAGCCTCACCGGCGACGACGATCACGACTCGGGTCCTTTCCTCGGTATCCCGGTCCCGGGACTCTCGGTGTGTGCGACGCCTTCGGGGCAGCCGCACGAGGTGCGGTGGACGAAGGCGGAGGGAAGCCGGACGGTGCGGCACTCCAGGTGCGGGGACGCCAGCCGTTCCAGGAGCAGCCGGACGGCCGTGGCTCCGATCTCCTTGCTCGGCTGGGCGATCACGGTGAGCCGTGGTGTGAACAGATCCGCCCAGGAGAAGTCGTCGAAGCAGCACAGTGCCAGGTCCCCGGGCACGGACAGACCCCGGTCGCGCAGGGCCCGGAGCGCACCGACGGTCATGGCGTTGTCGGCGGTGACGAGCGCGCCCGGCGGCGCCCCGAGCGACAACAGCCGGTGGGTGGCCTCCTCGGCCGCCTCCGTCCGGGAGTCGCCGTGCGCCACGAGCCGTTCGTCGTAGGGGAGCCCGGCCCGCGCGAGGCCGTGCCGGTAGCCGGTGATCCGTTCCGCCGTGGTACTGAGTCCGGGCAGGCCCGCGACCAGCCCGATACGCCGGTGCCCCCGCTCGGCGAGGTGGGTCACCAGGCTCGCCATGGGCGCGGTGTTCTCGGAGCAGACCTGGTCGTAGGGGAAGCCGCTTCCGGCGGGGGCATCCACGAGGCGGTCCAGGAAGACGGTGGGTACGTCGTGCTGCTCGAGGTAGCGCAGGAGCGCGTCGGGAGTCGCCGACGGCGCGATGATCATTCCGTCCACGCGCCGTTCGTGCAGCAGCCGGACGACTTTGCGCTCGTGCCCGGGGTCGTCGTGCGGATCGGCGATCAGCAGGCCGTAGCCGTGCTCCAGGGCCCCGGCCTCGACGCCCTGGAGGATCTCCGTGAAGTAGGGGTTGCTGATCGCCGACACCGCGAGGCCGATGGACCGCGTACGGGAGGTGACGAGTGAACGGGCGAGGGTGTTGGGCGTGTAGCCCAGCTCGTCGATCGCGTCGAGAACGGCCTGGCGTGTCACGGGCAGCACCGGGCGGGTGCGGTTGAGGACGTGCGAGACGGTCGCGATGGACACGCCCGCCCGCCGGGCCACATCGGCCATCGTCGCCATACCGCTCCTTCCCGGGTCCCGGTCGCCGACCGTGAGGAAGCCCCGGTGCCGGCCGGCGGACGGAACCGGGGCGCCGACGCCGCCCCGCCGCTCGCCGGACGGACCCGGTCGCTCGCGGGTGAACGTATCTCATCCGGCTCCCTCGCGTAAACGCTTACGCATACGTTTGCGCAAGCGTTTACGTCCGGGGTCGCACGAACCCACCCCACGACGAGCGGGACGATCCGTGCCGGTACGGTCGGTGCGCGGTTCCCTTGCCGTGTTCAGCCCCGTCGCCGTCGGCGGAGTGTCCGCCGGCACCCTGACCAGTGGAGATGCCATGTCCGGCCGTCCGTCCGCGAGCCGTCGTACCGTCCTGCGGGGAGCGGCGCTCACCCCGGTCGCCGGGCTCGGCCTCGCCGCGTGCTCCGGCGGTGGCGGTGGTGGCGGGACCCCCGCCACGCCGACCGCTCCCGTCGTCCTCGGCTCGGGGAGAGAGGTCTCCAAGGGGGGTGCTCAGCTCTACGAGGACCACAACGTCGTGGTCAGCCGCGCCGAGGACGGTTCGCTCAAGGCGTTCAGCTCGATCTGCACCCATGCGGGGTGCGCCATCAACAAGCTGCAGGGCACGACCCTCGTGTGCCCGTGTCACGGCAGCGAGTTCGACGCCGGGACCGGCAAGGTGCTGCGGGCACCGGCCACCGTGCCGCTCCACGAACTGTCCGTCGAGGAGAAGAACGGGAACGTCGTCGCGGGGCCGGGCGCCTGAGCCCGGGTGCGGTCACCGGCCCGGCCGGGTCCGCACCCGGGCGGGCGGTCACTCCCAGTCCCAGCCGATCCCGACGATCCCGGACCGCACGCGCGGCTCGACCAGGTGCACCGAGCGGTGGTGACCGCTCAGCGGCAGTTCCTGCCGGCCGCTGCGGGGCGCGGCGGCCGAGTGCTGGGTGAAGCGGTGACAGCGCACCGGCAGCGCGTTCTCGGTGAAGTGCACCTGGAGCGCGTACTGTCCGCCCGCGAAGCCGAAGCCCCGGACGTACTCGCTGGACGTCCCGGCCGTGCCGTCCTCGAAGGCGTAGCGGAAGAGGAACGTCTCGCCTGCCCGCAGCCGGGTGTCGAAGAGCAGTTCGGCGACGAGCACGCCGGTGTCGCGGTGCCAGCGCACCCGGCCCGTGCGGCAGTTCTCCAGGGCCCGGACCGTCGTCCGCTCCGGTGCGCATCCGGGGTCGCCGTGATGGGTGGCCACATAGCGGTCCACGCCGTCCTTGTGTGCGCGCACTATGTGGTGCGACTCGCGGCCCAGCAGTTCGCGACGGGCGCCTATGCGCACCCGCTCGTGATGGCCGAGCGTGTGCAGACCGCCGTCGAGCGGGGACTCCAGTTCGGCCAGCAGCCGTTCCAGGACACCGGAGGCCTCCACGAGGGAACGGTAGGAACGCCCCGTGGGACGTTCCGGAACCGAGCGCTCCTCGGCCTCGGCCAGCAGCCTGATCAGGGACTCGTCGGGAAGCTGGAGTATCTCCTCCAGGGCGCGGACCGCCCGCAGCGACTCGGGGCGCTGGGGGCGGCGGGCGCCCTGCTGCCAGTAACTCAGGCTCGTCACCCCGACTCTGACGCCGTATCGCGACAGATGGTGCTGCACGCGCTGCAGCGGCAGCCCGCGGGCGGTGATCGCTGCGCGCAGTGCGACGTGGAAGGGGCCGCCCCGCAGGGCCGTATCCAGTTCCGTCGTGGCGACGTCCGCGTGCTGTGTGCGGGTCCGCATGCAGGGGCCTTTCTGTGGATGTTCACCACGGCTGGTCAGACCGTGGGAGCGGTTCATCGGCGCCGCCCGGTGGGCGCGCGGGGGCTGTACACGCGCGGGATTCGCCGTTCACGCCCCGAGTTCCCCCGCATTGAAGCGTGTTGACCAAGTCCCGACAACACCTGATGCTCAACATGGCTCACCGCAGCCCCCCGGACGCGCTCCGTCCCTTCCCGACCCTCACCTGGGAGTCCGGCACGACGCGACCCCGGTGGCCGGAAACGACGCATCCCGGGCGCCGCGCAAAGATCGCGGGGGCGTTCGTCGCGGGAGCCCCCGCCGCGCTCGTCCTGAGCGTCCCGCAGCGCCCGCGCCGACGCCGCGGCCGGCTCCGCGAGGTTTTCCACAGGCGTACCGGGAGCCGGCCGCGCTGTCGGCCCGCGCCAGTAGGGTGTGTGACATGGCCGACCCCTCCAGCTACCGCCCCAAGCCGGGACAGATCCCGGACTCTCCCGGGGTGTACAGATTCCGCGACGAGCACCGCCGGGTGATCTACGTCGGAAAGGCGAAGAGCCTGCGTCAGCGCCTGGCGAGCTACTTCCAGGACCTGGCGAATCTCCACCCGCGCACCCGCACGATGGTCACCACGGCGGCGTCGGTGGAGTGGACGGTCGTGTCCACGGAGGTCGAGGCCCTTCAGCTGGAGTACTCCTGGATCAAGGAGTACGACCCCCGGTTCAACGTCAAGTACCGCGACGACAAGAGCTACCCCTACCTCGCCGTGACGATGAACGAGGAGTTCCCGCGCGTGCAGGTGATGCGCGGCCACAAGAAGAAGGGCGTGCGCTACTTCGGTCCCTACGGGCACGCGTGGGCCATCCGCGACACCGTCGACCTGCTGCTGCGCGTCTTCCCGGTCCGCACCTGCTCCGCCGGTGTCTTCAAGAACGCCTCCCGCACCGGCCGGCCCTGCCTCCTCGGGTACATCGGCAAGTGCTCCGCCCCCTGTGTCGGCCGGGTCTCGCCCGAGGAGCACCGCGGGCTGGCCGAGGAGTTCTGCGACTTCATGGCGGGCCGTACGGGGACGTACATCCGCCGGCAGGAACAGCAGATGATGCAGGCCGCCGAGGAGATGGAGTACGAGCGTGCGGCCCGGCTGCGCGACGACATCGACGCCCTGAAGAAGGCCATGGAGAAGAGCGCGGTCGTCCTCGCGGACGCGACCGACGCCGACCTCATGGCCGTCGCCGAGGACGAGCTGGAAGCCGCGGTCCAGATCTTCCATGTGCGCGGCGGACGCGTGCGCGGACAGCGCGGCTGGGTCACGGACAAGGTGGAGGCCGTCACCACGGGTGACCTCGTCGAGCACGCGCTCCAGCAGCTCTACGGCGAGGAGACGGGCGACTCCGTTCCCAAGGAAGTACTCGTCCCGGCGCTGCCCGAACCGGTGGAACCCGTTCAGGAATGGCTCACCGCCCGCCGCGGATCGAACGTGTCGCTCCGCATACCGCAGCGCGGCGACAAGAAGGCGCTCATGGAGACCGTGCAGCGCAACGCGCTCCAGTCGCTCGCCCTGCACAAGACCCGGCGTGCCTCCGACCTGACCACGCGCTCGCGTGCCCTGGAGGAGATCGCCGAGGCGCTCGGCCTGGACAGCGCGCCGCTGCGGATCGAGTGCTACGACATCTCGCACCTCCAGGGCGACGACGTGGTGGCCTCGATGGTCGTCTTCGAGGACGGACTCCAGCGCAAGAGCGAGTACCGGCGCTTCCAGATCAAGGGCTTCGCCGGCCAGGACGACGTCCGCTCCATGCACGAGGTGATCACCCGCCGCTTCAAGCGCTACCTCGTCGAGAAGGAGAAGACGGGGGAGTGGACGGACGGCGAGGACGCCGCGTCGGGGGCCCCGGAGCCGTCGGCCGACGCGAACCCCCTCTCCGGGAGCACGTTCCCGGAGGACGACGGCCGGCCCAAGCGCTTCGCCTACCCCCCGCAGCTCGTCGTCGTCGACGGTGGCCGGCCGCAGGTCGCCGCCGCCCAGCGGGCCCTCGACGAACTCGGCATCGACGACATCGCCGTCTGCGGGCTCGCCAAGCGCCTGGAGGAGGTGTGGCTGCCCGGCGAGGACGACCCCGTGGTCCTGCCGCGCAGCAGTGAGGGCCTGTATCTGCTCCAGCGGGTCCGGGACGAGGCCCACCGCTTCGCGATCACCTACCAGCGCGCCAAGCGGGCCAAACGCTTCAGGTCGGGCCCTCTGGACGACGTGCCGGGCCTGGGCGAGTCCCGCAAGCAGGCACTGATCAAGCACTTCGGCTCCGTGAAGAGGCTCCGGTCCGCGACGATCGACCAGATCTGCGAGGTCCCCGGCGTGGGCCGCAAGACGGCGGAGACCATCGCCGTGGCCCTCGCCCAGGCCGCTCCCGCGGCACCGGCCGTGAACACGGCCACCGGAGAGATCATGGAAGACGACGAAGACGCGGCGCCCGGGACGACGGCGGGCCCCGCGGAGGAGCCCGTGACCGCGGGCGCCTCGGACGAGCGACGGGGGCAGGAGACATGACCGAGAACGACGCGCGCGAAGAGGAACGTCCGGCGCAGGGCCGGGAAACACACAGCGAAACAGGCGAGGATCACGCGGAGCGTGAAGCGCCACAGGAAGACGGAGCACAGGTGGGTACGGGCATCGAGACAGCCGGGGCGGGAGTCCCGGACGCCGTCATTCCCGAGCTGGTGATCATCTCCGGCATGTCCGGAGCAGGCCGGTCCACGGCCGCCAAGTGTCTGGAGGACCTCGGCTGGTTCGTCGTCGACAACCTGCCGCCCGCCCTGATCCCCACCATGGTGGAGCTCGGTGCCCGCTCCCAGGGCAACGTGGCACGGATCGCCGTCGTCGTCGACGTACGCGGCCGGCGGTTCTTCGACAACCTCCGCGAATCCCTCGCCGACCTGGAGTCCCGCAACGTCACCCGGCGGATCGTCTTCCTGGAGTCCTCCGACGAGGCCCTGGTGCGCCGCTTCGAGTCGGTGCGCCGGCCGCACCCCCTCCAGGGCGACGGCCGGATCGTGGACGGGATCGACGCCGAGCGCGAGCTGCTGCGCGAGCTGCGCGGTGACGCCGACCTGGTCATCGACACCTCCAGCCTGAACGTGCACGAGCTGCGCGCCAAGATGGACGCCCAGTTCGCGGGCGACGAGGAGCCCGAGCTGCGGGCCACCGTCATGTCCTTCGGCTTCAAGTACGGCCTGCCGGTCGACGCCGACCTGGTCGTGGACATGCGCTTCCTGCCCAACCCGCACTGGGTCCCCGAGCTGCGCCCCTTCACCGGCCTGAACGAAGAGGTCTCGGCGTACGTCTTCAACCAGCCCGGCGCCAAGGAGTTCCTCGACCGCTACTCCGAGCTGCTCCAGCTCATCGCCGCCGGTTACCGGCGCGAGGGCAAGAGGTATGTGACCATCGCGGTCGGCTGCACCGGCGGCAAGCACCGCTCGGTGGCGACCGCGGAGAAGCTCGCCGCCCGCCTCGCCTCCCAGGGCGTGGAGACCGTGCTCGTGCACCGGGACATGGGGCGCGAGTGACCGGACGTACTTCCCTGCGGCTGAGCCGGCTGCGCCGGGAGACTCCCGGGAACCGAGCCGGCCAGCCGGCCGCGGCGCGCGGTGCCAAGCCGCGCCGCCGCGGTACGCAGCCCAAGGTCGTCGCCCTCGGCGGCGGCATGGGGCTGTCCGCCTCGCTCGCCGCGCTGCGCCGGATCACCGGCGACCTCACCGCCGTCGTCACCGTGGCCGACGACGGCGGCTCCAGCGGGCGGCTGCGCGACGAGCTGGGCGTCCTGCCGCCCGGCGACCTGCGCAAGGCGCTGGCGGCGCTGTGCGGCGACGACGACTGGGGCCAGACCTGGGCCCGCGTCATCCAGCACCGCTTCCAGTCCAAGGGCGAACTGCACGAACACGCGGTCGGCAATCTGCTGATCGTCGCGCTGTGGGAGCAGCTCGGCGACCATGTCCAGGCACTCGACCTGGTCGGCAAGCTGCTCGGCGCGCACGGCCGGGTGCTGCCCATGTCCGCCGTGCCCCTGGAGCTCCAGGCCCTGGTCAAGGGACACGACCCCGACCGGCCCGACGAGATCGGCACCATCCGGGGCCAGGCGAACGTGGCGCTCACCCCCGGCGAGGTCCAGTCCGTGCACGTCGTACCGCACGATCCGCCGGCCGTGCCCGAGGCCGTGGCCGCGGTCCTCGACGCGGACTGGGTGGTTCTCGGCCCCGGCTCCTGGTTCTCGTCGGTCATTCCGCATCTTCTGGTGCCCGAGCTTCTGGACGCACTGAGCCAGACCCGGGCGCGCCGGGTACTCTCCCTGAACCTCGCACCGCAGCCCGGAGAAACCGAAGGCTTCTCCCCGCAGCGTCATTTGGAGGTTTTGGGGCGACACGCCCCTAAACTCGCCCTGGACGTGGTGCTGGCCGACGAGGCCGCCGTGCCCGACCGTGAATCTCTCGCCGACGCCGCCCAGCGGTTCGGTGCCGCGGTCGAGCTGGCGCCGGTGGCCAGGACCGACGGATCTCCGCGGCACGATCCGGAGCTGTTGGCCGCCGCGTACGACCGTATTTTTCGGATGCATGGAAGGATCGGCCCATGGCGATGACGGCAGCGGTGAAGGATGAGATCTCCCGGCTTCCCGTCACCCGGACCTGCTGCAGGAAGGCGGAGGTCTCCGCCGTCCTGCGGTTCGCCGGCGGCCTTCACCTGGTGAGCGGCCGGATCGTGATCGAGGCGGAGCTGGACACCGCGATGGCGGCGCGCCGGCTGAAGCGGGACATTCTGGAGATCTTCGGCCACAGTTCCGAACTGATCGTGATGGCGCCCGGCGGACTGCGCCGCGGGTCGCGCTACGTGGTGCGTGTCGTCGCGGGCGGTGACCAGCTGGCCCGTCAGACAGGGCTCGTGGACGGGCGTGGACGCCCGATCCGCGGACTGCCGCCGCAGGTGGTCTCGGGGGCCACCTGCGATGCCGAGGCGGCCTGGCGCGGGGCCTTCCTGGCCCACGGCTCGCTCACCGAGCCCGGCCGTTCCTCGTCCCTCGAGGTGACCTGCCCGGGGCCGGAGGCCGCGCTCGCGCTGGTCGGCGCCGCCCGCAGGCTGTCGATCGCGGCGAAGGCCCGCGAGGTGCGCGGCGTGGACCGGGTGGTCGTCCGCGACGGCGACGCGATCGGCGCGCTGCTGACCCGCCTCGGCGCGCACGAGTCGGTGCTGGCCTGGGAGGAGCGGCGGATGCGCCGTGAGGTCCGCGCCACGGCGAACCGGCTCGCCAACTTCGACGACGCCAACCTGCGCCGCTCGGCGCGTGCCGCCGTCGCCGCCGGTGCCCGCGTCCAGCGCGCCCTGGAGATCCTCGCGGACGAGGTGCCGGAGCATCTCGCCGCCGCCGGACGGCTGCGGATGGAGCACAAGCAGGCTTCGCTGGAGGAGCTGGGCGCGCTCGCCGACCCGCCGCTGACCAAGGACGCCGTCGCGGGCCGTATCCGCCGGCTGCTGGCGATGGCCGACAAGCGGGCGCAGGACCTCGGGATCCCCGGGACGGAGTCGAGTCTGTCCGAGGAGATGGCGGACAACCTCGCGGGCTGACCCGGATCCGCGGGGCGGCGTGAGAGACGTGAGCGAGTCCCAACACGCGCGGGTGGCGCGAAACCGCGCGATTTCCGGGTCCGGGGGCGTGACGGACGTGCGGGACCCTCGGAGCAGCGGGGGTGGCGCGAAAGAGGCATGCGATTCCCGGACCCGCGGGGGCTGCGCGAGAAGCGCGCGGTTCCTGGACCCGCGGGGTCCGTGTGAAAGGTGCACGCGATTTCCGGACCCGCGAGGGCCCTGTGAAAGAACGGCCGGATTGTCTGACGGAAGCTCACTGTGCCGGTGCCGACGCCCACTTGGGGGATCGGCACCGGCTTCGTCGTCCCGCGAGGCACCCTTGACTTGACCATGAAGTGTCATGAGCCTGGCATCCGTTCGCTGCTGTGGCGGACCAGTGCAAGGGGGACTCATGAGACGAAGAGCGAGCGCGATCCTCGCTACCGGCGCGCTCCTGCTGGGCGGTGCGGCCGTGGCGCCGGTCGCCCGGGCGCAGGACGGCAGTTCACCCGAGCCCGACGCGAACGCCGTGAAGGTGTTCCGCGCGGAGGTCACGAAGCAGCAGGTACCCCTGCTGCTCGCGGCCGGCCAGGACAGTCACGAGCTCGGCGACACGACCTGGAAGAACGGCAGGAGCACGGTCGAGGTCTACGTCACCGACCGGCAGGCCAGGAAGCTGGAGAAGCAGGGCGTCGACCTCACCGAGCACACGCTCTCCGCCAAGGCGGAGAACCGGGTCGCGGACGCCGCCCAGGGGGTGTTCCGCCCGTACAGCGGGAAGGGCAACCTCCAGGAGGAGATCATCCGGACGGGTCAGGCCAACCCCGGCCTGACCAAGGTCGTCTCCATCGGAAAGACCCTGAACGGCCAGGACATCCTCGCGGTCAAACTGACCAAGGGCGCGCGGAAGACCAAGGACGGCTCCAAGCCGTCGGTGCTCTACATGTCCAACCAGCACGCGCGCGAGTGGATCACGCCCGAGATGACGCGGCGGCTGATGCACTACTACCTGGACAACTACTCCACGGACAAGCGCGTCAAGAAGATCGTCGACTCCACCGAACTGTGGTTCGTCCTGTCGGCCAACCCCGACGGCTACGACTACACCTTCAAGGACGCCGACACCCGCCAGTGGCGCAAGAACCTGCGGGACGTGAACGGAGACGGCGTCATCGCCACGGGTGACGGTGTCGACCTCAACCGCAACTTCGCCTACAAGTGGGGCTACGACGACGAGGGTTCGTCACCCAACCCCACCAGCGAGACCTACCGCGGCGCGAGTCCCGCGTCCGAGCCCGAGACCAAGGCGCTCGACACCTTCGAGAAGCGCGTCGGCTTCACGTACGGGATCAACTACCACTCCGCAGCCGAACTGCTGCTCTACGGAGTGGGCTGGCAGGTGGCGACGCCGACGCCGGACGACGTGCTCTACAAGTCGCTCGCCGGAACCCCCGAGAACTCCGCGATCCCGGGCTACCACCCGCAGGTCTCCTCGGAGCTCTACACCACCAACGGTGAGGCCGACGGCCACGCGGGCAACGTCAACGGCACGGCGATGTTCACCCCCGAGATGTCGACCTGCCAGACCGTCTCGGACCTCGACCCGGACGACGCCTGGAACGCGGCCGACTGCGCCTCGGTCTTCACCTTCCCGGACGACGAGAAGTTGATCGAGCAGGAGTTCGAGAAGAACGTCCCGTTCGCGCTCTCCGTCGCCGAGACCGCGGCCCACCCCGACCGGCCGTCCTCCTCGGTGGGCCTCGACGCGCCCGACTTCACCCCGGCCGCCTTCACGACGTCGTACTCCCGCGGCGCCGACCAGGAGGTCTCCGTCGTCGTCCGCAAGTCCGTACGCGACAAGAAGCTCAAGTACCGCGTCGACGGCGGCCGTACCCACGAGGCGGCGCTCAGGCCCTGGCGGGGCGGGGAGAGCTACGGCGGCAGGGACAACCTCTACTTCGACGAGTACCGCGCCAGGATCGAGGACGGCGCCCCCGGCGACAAGGTCGAGGTCTGGTTCACCGGCGAGACCCGGAGCGGGAAGCCGACCTCCAGCACCCGCTTCACCTACACCGTGGCCGAGCGGCCAAGGGCCGACGTGCTCGTGGTCGCCGAGGAGGGCGCGGCCGCCACGCAGGCCCAGACCTACGTCGACGCGCTGAAGGCCGCCGGAAAGAAGGCCCTGGTCTGGGACGTCGCCACCCAGGGCGCCCCGGACGCGCTCGGCGTCCTCGACCACTTCGGGACCGTCGTCCACTACACCGGCGCCCTGCGGCCCGGCAACGCCACCCAGCTCCAGCTGCGGGCCTACCTCAACGAGGGCGGCAAGCTGGTCGAGGCGGGCGAGCTGGCCGGCGGCAGCGTCGACCTCGGCGGCGGCACCCTCTCGAACGACTTCAGCCAGTACTACCTGGGCGCCTACTCGCGCACGTCCACGCCCGGAGCCAAGGGCTTCAGCGGCTCCGGCGAGCTCGACGGCGCCACCGGAACGCTGGGCGACGCGCCCGGCAACCCGCTGAACGCGGCGGGCACCTACGGCGTCACCTCGGACTCGCTCTCCGCGGCGCAGTACCCGCAGTTCGCCTCCGCCGCGGGAGCGGGCCTCTTCAGCGGGACCGTCAACCCGTACGGGCCGTACGAGGGCTCCTACATGGCCGCCGCGGTGCACACCGACGACGCCTACAAGCGTCTGACCCGCACCATCGACCTCACCGGGGTCGCCGCCGCCGACAAGCCGACGCTGCGCTCCCAGATGCTCTGGGACACCGAGCCCGGCTATGACCACGCGGTCGTCGAGGTCCACACGACCGGGGCCGACGACTGGACCACGCTCCCCGAGGCGGGCGGTGCCACCTCGGCCGCCGTCCCGACCGAGTGCGAGGCCGGCTTCTTCGCCCGGGAACACCCCTGGATCAAGCACTACCTGACCGTGAGCGCGGCGGGCTGCACCGCCACGGGGTCCAGCGGACAGTGGAACAGCCTCACCGGGGCGTCCAGCGGCTGGCAGCCGGTCGCCTTCGACCTGAGCGCGTACGCGGGAAGGTCGATCGAGGTGTCGGTCAGCTACATCACCGACCCGAGCACGGGCGGCCACGGCCTCCTCGTCGACAACACCTCCCTCGTGGCCGGCGGCAACGCCGTGGACACGGAGGGCTTCGAGGCGTCCCTCGGTCCCTGGAGCGTCGCGGGTCCGCCCGCGGGCAGCCCCGCCGTCCTGCGGGACTGGGCACGTACCGGTGAACTCTTCAGGACGTACGGAGCGGTCACCACGGACGGCACGGTGCTGCTGGGCTTCGGCCTGGAGCACGTCGCCGCCGCGGCCGACCGCGCGGCCCTCATCGGCAAGGCGCTCTCGGCACTGGAGAACTGACAGTCCGTGACAATCGCATGATCGACATGGGTGATCCGTACCCTACTGACGGGTACGGATCACCCTGCCGTGTATGGCCGTGCTCGATGTCACTCCGGGGCCTTCAGGGAGGTAGGGTCGGAGGCGGTCGGGGACATCCCATACAACTCGCCGACACTTGAGTCGGCGTACCTAACGAGGAGATCGGTTCGTGACGATCCGCGTAGGCATCAACGGCTTTGGCCGCATCGGTCGTAACTACTTCCGCGCGCTGCTGGAGCAGGGTGCTGACATCGAGATCGTGGCTGTCAACGACCTGGGTGACACCGCGACCACCGCCCACCTGCTCAAGTACGACACCATCCTGGGCCGCCTCAAGGCCGAGGTGTCGCACACCGCCGACACGATCACCGTCGACGGTCACACGATCAAGGTCCTGTCCGAGCGCAACCCCGCGGACATCCCGTGGGGCGAGCTGGGCGTCGACATCGTCATCGAGTCGACCGGCATCTTCACGAAGAAGGCCGACGCCGAGAAGCACATCGCCGGCGGCGCCAAGAAGGTCCTCATCTCGGCTCCGGCCAAGGACGAGGACATCACCATCGTGATGGGTGTCAACCAGGACCAGTACGACCCGGCGAACCACAACATCATCTCCAACGCCTCCTGCACCACCAACTGTGTGGCGCCGATGGCCAAGGTTCTCGACGAGAACTTCGGCATCGTCAAGGGCCTGATGACGACGGTTCACGCGTACACGAACGACCAGCGCATCCTGGACTTCCCGCACTCGGACCTGCGCCGCGCCCGCGCCGCCGCCGAGAACATCATCCCGACCACGACCGGTGCCGCGAAGGCCACCGCCCTGGTCCTCCCGCAGCTCAAGGGCAAGCTGGACGGCATCGCCATGCGCGTCCCGGTCCCGACCGGCTCGGCCACCGACCTGGTCGTGACGCTCCAGCGCGAGGTCACCAAGGACGAGGTCAACGCCGCGTTCAAGAAGGCCTCCGAGGACGGCGACCTCAAGGGCTTCCTGGCGTACACCGAGGACCCGATCGTCTCCTCGGACATCGTCAGCGACCCGGCCTCCTGCACCTTCGACTCCTCCCTGACCATGGTCCAGGAGGGCAACACGGTGAAGATCCTCGGCTGGTACGACAACGAGTGGGGCTACTCCAACCGCCTCGTCGACCTCACGGTCTTCGTCGGCGGCCAGCTCTAATTCCCGGAGCAGGCACCTCGATGTGAGCCAGGGCTCGGGCAGCGCGACGCCGCGCTGTCCGGGCCCTGCGCCACGTAGTGATCGATCAGCGCAGATCGGTCAGCCCTCGCGGATCTGAAGAGCCTTCCCTAGGAGTCCCTTTATGAAGACGATCGACGAGCTTCTCGCCGAAGGAGTGGCCGGCAAGCGGGTTTTCGTCCGCGCCGACCTCAACGTGCCGCTGGCGAGCGGCCTCATCACCGACGACGGCCGCATCCGCGCCGTCCTGCCCACCGTCAAGGCGCTGGCCGACGCGGGCGCCAAGGTCATCGTCGCCTCGCACCTGGGCCGCCCCAAGGGCGCCCCGGACCCGGCGTTCTCCCTGCTCCAGCCCGCCGAGCGACTCGGTGAACTGCTGGGCGCGCCGGTCGCGTTCGCGCAGGACACCGTCGGCCCCGCCGCTCACGACGCGGTCAACGGCCTGCAGCCCGGCCAGGTCGCGGTCATCGAGAACCTCCGCTTCAACGCCGGCGAGACGTCCAAGGACGACGCCGAGCGCGGCGAGTTCGCCGACCGGCTCGCCGCCCTGGCCGACGTCTACGTGGGCGACGGCTTCGGCGCCGTGCACCGGGGGCACGCCTCGGTGTACGACCTCCCGGCCCGTCTTCCGTACTACGCCGGCTACCTCATCGCCACCGAGGTCGGCGTCCTGAAGAAGCTCACCGAGGACGTCAAGCGGCCCTACGTCGTCGCGCTCGGCGGCTCCAAGGTCTCCGACAAGCTCGCCGTCATCGACCAGCTGCTCGGCAAGGCCGACCGCATCCTGATCGGCGGCGGCATGGCCTTCACCTTCCTCAAGGCCAAGGGCTACGAGGTCGGCACCTCCCTGCTGCAGGAGGACCAGCTCCCGGCCGTCACCGAGTACATGGAGCGCGCCGAGAAGCTGGGCGTCGAGCTGGTGCTCCCGGTCGACGTCGTGGTCTCCCCCGGATTCCCGGACCTGAAGGCCAAGGCGCCCACCGAGCACACCGCCGTCGACGCGGACAAGATGCCCGCGGGGCAGCTCGGCCTGGACATCGGCCCGAAGACCGGCGCCCTGTACGCAGCCAAGCTCGCCGACGCCGAGACCGTGTTCTGGAACGGTCCCATGGGCGTCTTCGAGCACCCCGACTACGCCGAGGGCACCAAGGCGGTCGCCCAGGCTCTGGTCGAGTCCAAGGGCTTCACCGTCGTCGGCGGCGGAGACTCCGCCGCCGCGGTGCGCACCCTCGGTTTCGACGAGAACGCATTCGGCCACATCTCGACCGGTGGCGGCGCCTCCCTCGAATACCTCGAGGGCAAGACGCTCCCCGGCCTCGCCGCACTGGAGGACTGACCTAGATGAGCACGCGCACGCCGCTGATGGCGGGCAACTGGAAGATGAACCTCAACCACCTCGAGGCCATCGCGCACGTCCAGAAGCTCGCCTTCGCCCTGGCCGACAAGGACTACGAGGCCTGCGAGGTCGCCGTCCTGCCGCCCTTCACCGACCTGCGCTCCGTGCAGACCCTGGTCGACGGCGACAAGCTCAAGATCAAGTACGGGGCCCAGGACCTGTCCGCGCAGGACTCCGGCGCCTACACCGGCGAGATCTCCGGTTCGATGCTGGCCAAGCTCAAGTGCACGTACGTGGCCGTCGGCCACTCCGAGCGCCGCCAGTACCACAACGAGACCGACGAGATCGTGGGCGCCAAGGTCAAGGCCGCCTACAAGCACGGCCTGACCCCGATCCTGTGCGTCGGCGAGGAGCTGGACGTCCGCGAGGCGGGCAACCACGTCTCCCACACCCTCGCCCAGGTCGAGGGCGGTCTGAAGGACCTCCCGGCCGAGCAGGCCGAGTCCGTCGTGATCGCGTACGAGCCCGTCTGGGCCATCGGCACCGGCAAGGTCTGCGGCGCCGACGACGCGCAGGAGGTCTGCGCCGCGATCCGTACCAAGCTCGCCGAGCTGTACTCCCAGGAGCTGGCCGACAAGGTCCGCATCCAGTACGGCGGCTCGGTGAAGTCCGGCAACGTCGCCGAGATCATGGCGAAGCCCGACATCGACGGCGCTCTGGTCGGCGGCGCGTCGCTGGACGCCGACGAGTTCGTCAAGATCGTCCGGTTCCGCGACCAGTAAGTATGCGGTAGCGGCGATTCGTCGTACCCTTGCGGGGGTCTGGTGCCGTTGCACCGGGCCCCCGTCGTCCATCCAGTTCCGAGGAAGTTGGTCCAGCCGTGGTTTTGGGGTTCTCGATCGCCCTGATCGTCTTCAGCCTGCTGCTGATGCTGCTGGTGCTGATGCACAAGGGAAAGGGCGGCGGCCTGTCCGACATGTTCGGTGGCGGCATGCAGTCGTCCGTCGGCGGCTCCTCGGTCGCCGAGCGCAACCTCGACCGCATCACCCTGATGATCGGTCTGCTCTGGTTCGCGTGCATCGTCGTGCTCGGTGTCCTGATGAAGATCAACAACTGATCGACGACCGGCATCGGCAGGACAGCACAACTGCACATCACGCAAGCACATTCCGTACGTAAGGCCCCATGTCCGGTACGCGCCTCCAAGCGCGGCCTATCATGGGGCTTGCGTCTAGGGGTGGGGATGTAACTCCAATCACTGGACGTGCGTTGGGCCTTACGTAGACTGAGGCGCTCGCAACGAAGCGAAACGCCGACTCGCTTCGCGGCACCATCACGCAGGGAGTTACACCGTGGCAAGTGGCAACGCGATCCGAGGAAGCCGGGTCGGGGCGGGGCCGATGGGCGAGGCCGAGCGCGGCGAGTCCGCGCCGCGGCTGCGCATCTCCTTCTGGTGCTCCAACGGGCACGAGACGCAGCCCAGCTTCGCCAGCGACGCGCAGGTTCCCGACACCTGGGACTGCCCGCGCTGCGGCTTCCCCGCCGGACAGGACCGGGACAACCCGCCGGACCCGCCGCGCACCGAGCCCTACAAGACGCATCTCGCGTACGTGCGGGAGCGGCGCAGCGACGCGGACGGCGAGGCGATCCTCGCCGAGGCGCTCGCCAAACTGCGGGGCGAGATCTAAGAGTTGAGAGCCGGCCGGGCGTCCCATGGATGTCTGGCCGGAACCGTTTCACGGCGACTTCGCGGCCGCGTTCCGGCCCGCCGCCGGATCCGCCGTGCCCGGATGCCCGCACCACGGCCCTGTCGCATCATCAGGACGCCCGCCGCGAGGGGCCGACTCATCCGCCGCGCGCCACGTCCTCGTACCGCGCCCGCATCCTCGTACCGTGGTGAGCCGCCGTGTCCCGGTGCGGTGCTCTGCGTGCCGTGCCGTGCCCTGCCGTGACGGGCGGAGCGGTGGCCGGGTCACGCCGATGCAGCAGTGCGGGCCGGAAATCAAGCCGGGTGTGTCGGCCCGGCATTCCCTGCGGTCCCGGCCCCCCCGGCATCCCTCTCGCCGTCATCCCGCTGACACCTGCGGGCCGACGGGACGTATCTGTTGTTGAGCCGGTGGACGCACTACGACAGCTCGTGTCCAGCCCTGATCAATTAGGTTGGGACCGGCAGCGGGGCAAGGTACGCAGCAGCACAGGCAGGAAAGAAGGCGGAAGTCCGAGATGAACGCAGAAAGCCGTACCAGGCTCAACCAGACACCCGAGTGGACCGCTCTGGCCAAGCACCGCGAGGAGCTCGCCGGCACCCATCTGCGCGACCTGTTCGCGGCCGACCCCGGACGCGGCTCCGGTTACTCGCTCCAGGTCGGCGATCTGCACGTCGACTACTCCAAGCAGCTGGTCACCGACGAGACGCTCCGACTGCTGCGCGAGCTGGCCGTCGCCACGGACGTGTTCGGGCTGCGGGACGCGATGTTCCGGGGCGAGAAGATCAACGTGACCGAGGACCGGGCGGTGCTGCACACGGCGCTGCGGGCGCCGCGGGACGCGGTGGTCGAGGTCGACGGGGAGAACGTCGTGCCGGCCGTGCACGCGGTCCTGGACAAGATGGCGGACTTCGCCGGGCGGGTCCGCTCGGGCGAGTGGACCGGACACACCGGCAGGCGCATCAGGAACGTCGTCAACATCGGCATCGGCGGCTCCGACCTCGGTCCGGCGATGGCCTACGAGGTGCTGCGCTCCTTCACCGACCGCTCGCTGAGCGTGCGGTTCGTGTCCAACGTGGACGGCGCGGACCTGCACGAGGCCGTGCGGGACCTGGACCCGGCCGAGACGCTGTTCGTGATCGCCTCGAAGACGTTCACCACGATCGAGACGATCACCAACGCCACCTCGGCGCGTGACTGGCTCCTGACCGGCCTGAAGGCCGGTCAGGAGGCGGTGGCGAAGCACTTCGTGGCGCTGTCCACGAACGCGGAGAAGGTGTCGGACTTCGGCATCGACACGGCGAACATGTTCGAGTTCTGGGACTGGGTCGGCGGGCGGTACTCCTACGACTCGGCGATCGGCCTGTCGCTGATGATCGCGATCGGTCCGGACCGCTTCCGCGAGATGCTCGACGGGTTCCACCTGGTCGACGAGCACTTCCGCACCGCCCCCGCGGAGGCCAACGCCCCGCTGCTGCTGGGCCTGCTGGGCATCTGGTACGGCAACTTCCACGACGCGCAGTCGCACGCCGTACTGCCGTACTCGCACTACCTGTCGAAGTTCACGGCCTACCTCCAGCAGCTCGACATGGAGTCCAACGGCAAGTCCGTGGACCGCGACGGCAACCCGGTGGAGTGGCAGACCGGACCGGTGGTGTGGGGCACGCCCGGCACCAACGGCCAGCACGCCTACTACCAGTTGATCCACCAGGGCACGAAGCTGATCCCCGCCGACTTCATCGGCTTCGCCGAGCCCGTGGCCGACCTGCTGCCGGGCCTGGTCGCGCAGCACGACCTGCTGATGGCGAACTTCTTCGCGCAGACGCAGGCGCTGGCGTTCGGCAAGACCCCGGACGAGGTCCGCGCCGAGGGCGTGCCCGAGGAACTGGTGCCGCACAAGACGTTCGAGGGCAACCACCCCACCACCACGATCCTCGCCGCCGAGCTGACCCCCTCGGTCCTGGGCCAGCTCATCGCCCTCTACGAGCACAAGGTGTTCGTCCAGGGCGCGATCTGGAACATCGACTCCTTCGACCAGTGGGGCGTCGAGCTCGGCAAGGTGCTCGCCAAGCGCGTCGAGCCGGCCCTCACCGAAGGCGCCGACGTGCCGGGACTGGACGAGTCGACCAAGGCCCTGGTCGCCAAGTACCGGACGCTGCGCGGTCGTTGAGCATGACTGAGGGGAAGCGGGCGGCAAGGGTCCGCCCGCCTCCCGGGACCTTCCCGCGAGCGCACTCTGTCAAGTGAACTGGGCGAATGCGCGTACACCCTCACATCATCTGTTCGATTTCTTCACAACGATCACATATCTTGTCGACGATCTTCAGCGTGCCGGAACGAGCGGGCTGATAGGGAGATACCTCCAGGGGGGCCTGTGAGGGTGGCGACCCCTGCGCATGGCGCTCAGGAGGTATTCCCCGTATGCCCGATCAGTCCCGGACCGTGTCCGCCACTGTCGACGATCCCGGCCTCGACCGGCTGAAGGCCGTTCTGGACGGCTGGCGCAACTCCCTGCTGGACATGGGCGGGCGCAACCGGCTGCTGAACTTCCGGCACACCCGGACGGCGACTCTGGAGATCGTCACGCCGTCCGCCGGCGTTCTGCTCTCCGGTCTCGCCAAGGGCTGGGAGTTCGCCTCCGTCGTCGAGACCGCGGACACTCAGGGGGAAGGCGCCGACGGGACGGGCGTCGAGACGGCGGACGTCGAGTGGACGGGCGACGAAGGGGCCGAAGCTGCCGGCCCGGGGTTCCGGACGGGGCTGGTCACACAGAAGACCACCCAGGCCTCGCTGGACAGCTCGCTGTACCAGCTTCGGCAGAAGTCCGGCCAGATGTACAACGACTACGGCCTGTGGGTCCTGTGGCTCGGCGTCGGCATGCTCGACTGGTGTGAGGCCGACGCCGATCAGGGCAGCGCCGCTCCGCTGCTCCTCGTCCCGGTCGAACTCCGCAGGGAGGGCAACCGCCGCTGTCGCCTCCACCTGGCCGACGACCAGGACCGCATCCACAATCCCGCGCTCGCCGTGAAGCTGCAGCGGCTCGGTGTCGACTGGAGCGAGGTCACCGCCACGGATGTCACGGACGTGCCCGCCGTGATCTCCGCCGCCCGGTCGGCCGCGGCCGGCCTGAAGGGCTGGTCGGTCGACGAGCGGGTGGTGCTCGGGCTGTTCGCCTCGCACCGGGAGGCCATGTACCAGGACCTCCAGCAGAACGAGGAGCAGGTGCTCGGCCATCCGCTGGTCCGGGCCGTCGCCCTCGGCCCCGACGCGGGCCTGCCCGATGACCTGATCGCGTTCGAACCGGCGGACCTGGACCGTATCGACGATGTCCAGCTGCCCGAGCGGACCCCGTTGGTCCTCGACGCCGACGCCTCGCAGCGGCAGTGCATCGCCGCCGCCCTCGATCAGCGGTCGTTCGTGATGAGCGGTCCGCCCGGCACCGGCAAGAGCCAGACCATCACCAACATGATCGCCGCGCTGATGCACGCCGGGCGCAGCGTGCTGTTCGTCAGTGAGAAGGCCGCGGCGCTCGACGTCGTACGCAACCGGCTGCGCGGTGTGGGTCTCGGCGACTTCGTGATGGCACTGCACAGCGGCGACACGAGCAAGAAGGCGGTGGCCGCCGAGCTCGCGCGGGTGCTGACCACCCAGGTCCGCGTCACCGGCGCCGCCGAGCACGAACTGGAGCGGGCCCGCTCACTGCGCGAGGAGCTGTCCGCGTACGCCGCCGCCATGAACGAGACCCGTGAGCCCCTGCAGCGCAGCCTGCACGACGTGCTCGGGCGTCTGGTCCTGCTGGAGCAGTCCGGCACCCCGAAGCTGACGCCGGCCGCGGAGAACGCCCAGGTCGTGCGTGGCCTGACCGCCGGTGCCCTGCAGGAACTCGCCACCGCTTCCCGGACGATCGGCCGCTCCTGGCGCCCGGCCCTCGAAGGGGAGGCCTTCCCCTGGCGCGGACTGACGGGTACCTCCCCGCACCAGGTGGTCTCCGAGGCCGCGGACGCTCTGGACGCCCTGGTGACGGCGACGGGCCGTCGTCCCTTCGCTGCGACGCAGGACGAACCCCGGTCGGTGCGCGAAGTCCGTACGGTGGTGCGCTCCTTGAGGGAGGGGCTCCCGGACCCTGCGAGCCGGCCGGAGGAGGTGGCGCCGGCGGACGGAGCTCTTCCGGACGACGTGTCGACCCAAGTGGCCCAGCTTGCCGACCTGTTCGGGCTGCCGAAGGCGGACCGCGCCGAGACGGCGTTCGCCCTCTGCGAGCTCGCCGATCTGACGGGCGACGGCCACCGGCCGCCGCGTGGATGGTTCGACGCCGAGGTCCTGCGCCAGGCGCACGCGGCGGCGGGGGAGCTGCGCCGGGCCCTGGACGCCGAGGCCGCGGCTCGGGGCGCTGCCTCGGACGTCTTCGGTGAGCAGGTGCTCACCTGTGCCGAGCTGCCGGAACTGGTCGCCCGGTTCGCCGATCGGCACGGTGGCCTGATGGGACGGTTCTCGGCCCGGTACAGGGACGATCGCGCGGCCGTGGCCGCGCTCACGCGCGGTGGCGTCTGGGACAAGTCGCTGCTGGGCCGGCTGGAGCAGGCGCTGGCCTGGCGCGACGCCGCGGCCGAGGTGACCCGGCTGACCGAACAACACGGCGCTGTCCTCGACCGGTATGTCCCGCGCACCCGGGAAGCTCTCGCGGACCTCGACCGGGCGCTGGCCACGGCCGACCGTATCGCCGTACTGAGCCAGGGCGCCGACCGCCGCGACCTGCTCGCCGAACGGCTCGCCTGCGACGCCGAAAGGGACCGGCTGCCGGAGCTGCTCGCCGAGAACGTCCGGCACTCGCTCGGCGCCTGGTGCGCCGTGGTCGGCGCGCGGGCCGATCGCTGGACACGGTCCGTCGACGCCTTGCTCGACCTGTTCGACACCGCCCGCCGGACCCAGCTCTCGCCCAGCCTGCTGGGCCTCTTCGACCAGGCCCACCGGTCGATCGCGGTCCTGCGCGCCGACGGACAGGGACCACAGGTCTGGCACGCCTATGCCGACGGCCTCGCCGTGCTTGCCCGGCACGGTGCGGACGACGTCGTGAGGAGCGCGGCCGAGCGAGGGGTCGAACCCGGCCGGTTGGCCGATGTCGTCGAGCAGGCGCTGCTGCGTGCCTGGGCCGACGGCATCCTCGCCGACGACATACGCCTGCGCCGGTCGCGCTCCGACGACCTCGACGCCCGGGTGACCGACTTCCAGGAGGCCGACCGCCGGCTGATCGCCGCCGCGGGCGGAGCCGTCATCGAGGCCTGCAACAAGCGGCGCCCGCGCCGTTTCGCCGGGGGGTCGGGTGCCGTGATCGTCCGCGAGGCGGAGAAGAAGACCCGCCACATGCCGGTACGGGAACTGCTCGGCAGAACGCGTGACGTCGTTCAGTCGATCAAGCCGTGCTTCATGATGAGTCCCTTGACAGTCAGTCAATTCCTGCCGCCTGACTTCCACTTCGACGTCGTGGTCTTCGACGAGGCCTCCCAGGTGCGGCCCAGCGACGCGGTCAACTGCGTCTACCGGGGACGCACGCTGATCGTGGCCGGTGACGACAAGCAGCTGCCGCCGACCTCGTTCTTCGACTCCTCGGTCGACGACGACTCGGACGAGTACGCGCAGGACGTGCCGGACTCCTTCGAGTCGCTGCTGCACGCCTGCAAGGCAGGCGCCATGCGGGAACTGCCGCTGACCTGGCACTACCGCAGCCGTCACGAGAACCTGATCACATTCAGCAACCGCGAGTTCTACGGCAACTCGATGGTGACCTTCCCCGGGGCGCTGGACGAGGGCAACGACGTCGGCGTCGCCTTCCTCCAGGCCGACGGCGTGTACGACAGGGGCGGGCGGCGCGACAACCGGCTCGAAGCGGACTTCGTCGCCCGGCGGGTCCTCCACCACTTCGACACCCGCTCCGGCAGGACCCTCGGTGTCGTCGCGCTCTCCCAGGCCCAGGCGTCGGCGATCGACCAGGCAGTGCAGCAGGCGAGGCTCACCCGCCCCGACCTCGACCACTGCTTCACCGAGGACCGTCTCGACGGCTTCTTCATCAAGAACCTGGAGTCCGTCCAGGGCGACGAGCGCGACGTGATGATCATGTCCGTGGGCTACGGTCCCGACGAACACGGCAAGCTGGGGCTGAACTTCGGCCCCATCAACAAGGGCGGTGGCTGGCGCCGCCTCAACGTGGCGGTGACCCGGGCCCGTTACCGCATGGAGGTCGTCTCCTCCTTCCGCGGCACGAGCCTGTCCGACAGCCCCAACGAGAGCGTGCAGCACCTGAAGCGCTATCTCGAGTACGCCGAGAGCGGGCCGTCCGTGCTCGCCCGTGACCTCGTCCAGGCGGACGCCGAGCCGGACAGCCCGTTCGAGGAGTCCGTCCTCGCCGTTCTGCGGGACTGGGGCTACCAGGTCCAGCCGCAGGTGGGCGTCGCCGGCTACCGCATCGACCTCGGTCTGCGCCACCCGGAACTGCCGGGCGCCTACGCGCTCGGCATCGAGTGCGACGGTGCCATGTACCACTCGTCCAGGGCGGCCCGGGACCGGGACCGGCTGCGTGAGCAGGTCCTGAACGGGCTCGGCTGGAGTCTGTACCGCATCTGGGGCACCGACTGGTACCGCGGTCGCGCGGCCGCGGAACTGCGGCTGCGGGAGGCGGTCGAGCAGGCGATCGCCCAGGGGCCGCTCACCCCGTCCCGGACAGTGCCGGACCGGCCGTCGGCACCCTCCGGAGAGCGGGCGCCGTCCGGGGACGGGGCTGCCGCCGGGGAACGGCCCGAACTGCCCGGGCCCCGTGTCTCCGCGGAAGGCACCCGAGCGCGGCCGGCTGCGGCGGACCTCCCGTCGGCGCCGGAACCGGCGGGGCCGGCGGAGCCGGTCTACGAACGCGTGCCGGTCGACACCGGGGCGGAACGCGAGTGGAGCACCCCGTACCGGACCGCCGCGGTCGTGGTGCGGCCGGGCCACGAACTGCACACGACGGAGGCCCGGCCCGCGCTGCGCAAGCTGCTGGCACAGGTCATCGAGGTCGAAGGGCCCATCCACGAGGAGCTGTTGGTGCAGCGGGCCCGCGAGGCCTGGGGCGTTGCCAGGGCGGGCAGCCGCATCCGGGACAACGTCCGGGAGGTGGCGCGCACGCTGGTCCGCTCGGGGCTCATCGCCATGGACGGAGCGTTCTTCGACACGGAGGGCCACGTCGTCGTCAGCGCCCGGCGTCCGGCGGACGGTGACGCGGTCCGCAAGGTCCTGCACATCGCCCCGGCCGAGCGCCACGTGGTGCTGTGCGAGCTGGCCGCCGAGTGCCCCGGAATGTCCGAGGACGAACTGATCAAGCAGGCCTGCGAGTTCTTCGGCTGGCGCCGTACGGGCAAGGACATCCGCGACTGCCTGGCGGCCGACATCTCGGAACTGCGCCGACAGGGCCGTCTGGAGGGCGGCCCGGATCGCATCAGCTCGGTCCGCTGAGGGGGCGGCCTCCCGGCCGGGTCCGGCGCGAGACCCCAAGGCGCCGGGACGGCGGACGGCCGGCAGTTGACGGGACCCCGTGGACGGGGCGGCAAGGTCGGTGACCCTGCCGCCCCTTGGGTGGTTCAGCCGTTCCGTGTGGCGGTCGCTCAGGCGGACGCCGGCGGGTACAGCGAGCGTGGCAGCTGGGACGCGGCAGGCGCGTCCAGGAGCCACAGGGTGCGGGAGCGGCCGTACGCGCCGGCCGCCGGGGCCTGGATCTCGCCCGCGCCGGACAGGGCGATGGCGGCCGCCTGCGCCTTGTCCTCGCCGGCCGCGAGCAGCCACACCTCGCGGGCGGAGCGGATCGCGGGCAGGGTCAGCGAGATCCGGGTCGGCGGCGGCTTGGGCGCGCCGTGCACGCCGACCACCGTCCGCTCCGTCTCCCGCACCGCGGGCAGCTCCGGGAAGAGCGAGGCCACGTGGGTGTCCGGGCCGACGCCCAGCATCAGGACGTCGAAGGCCGGGACCTGACCGTGGTTCTCCGGGCCGGCGGCCTTCGCGAGCTCCGCCGCGTACGACTCGGCCGCCGCCTCCACGTCGGCGCCGAACGGACCGTCGGACGCGGGCATCGCGTGCACCCGAGCCGGGTCCAGCGGCACCGCGTCGAGCAGGGCCGCGCGGGCCTGTGTGTCATTGCGGTCGGGGTCGCCCTCGGGGAGGTACCGCTCGTCGCCCCACCACAGGTCCAGGCGCGCCCAGTCGACCGCGTCCCGGGCGGGCGCCGCGGCGAGCGCCGCGAGGAGCCCGTTGCCGTTGCGCCCGCCGGTCAGCACGATCGAGGCGGAGCCGCGCGAGGCCTGCGCGTCCACGATCTTCGTGATCAGCCGCGCCGCCGCGGCCTGGGCCATCAGTTCCTTGTCGCGGTGGACGACGAGCTGCGGGGTGTTCACTCGGCGGCCGCCTTGTCCGCCGCCTTCTTGGCGAGCGTCTCGGCCACCCCGGCGGGTGAGTCCTTGGCGACCGGGGCCGCCTTCGTGGCGGTCGCGGTCCCGCCCGGGGAACCGGCGGTGTCCGCCGAGTTCAGCCGGTTCACCCCGTAGCGCAGCGCCGAGGCGTAGGTGTCGTCCGGGTCGAGGCGGCGCAGCTCCTCCGCCATCAGCTCGGCCGTGTCGCGGCGCTTGAGCGCCACCGCACGGTCGGGCTGCCCCTGGATGGACAGCGTCGCGAGAGTGCCGTCGGCGCGATCCAGGACGATCGGGCCGCAGCTCGTCTCCAGCCGGACCGCGGTCAGGCCGGGGCCCGAGGACAGCGACCGCTTGACGGGGACCTCCAGCCGCTCCGCGAGCCACATCGCGAGCAGCTCGCAGCTCGGGTTGAACTCCTCGCCCTCCACCTCGACCGCGTCCACGTCGCAGGTGACCTGGTCCAGGGCCGCGGCCAGCATCGAACGCCAGGGCGTGATGCGGGTCCACGACAGGTCCGTGTCGCCCGGGGTGTACGCCTCGGCGCGGGCGTTGAGCTCCCGTACCGGGGCCTCGGCGGCGTAGGTGTCGGTCACCCGGCGCTGGGCGAGCGAGCCGAGCGGGTCCTTCGCCGGGTCGAGCGGCGCGTTCACCGGCCACCAGACGACGACGGGCGCGTCCGGCAGCAGCAGCGGCAGGACGACCGACTGGGCGTGGTTGATCACTTCGCCGTACAGGCGCAGCACCACCGTCTCGCCGGTGCCCGCCTCCGCCCCGAGCCGCACCTCGGCGTCGAGCCGCGACGTCGTGCGGTCGCGGGGGGAGCGGGAGACACGCTTGATGACCACGAGGGTGCGTGAGGGGTGCTCGCGCGAGGCCTCGTTGGCGGCCTTCAGGGCGTCGTACGCGTTCTCCTCGTCGGTGACGATGACGAGGGTGAGCACCATGCCGACGGCGGGCGTGCCGATGGCGCGGCGGCCCTGGACGAGCGCCTTGTTGACCTTGCTGGCCGTGGTGTCCGTGAGATCGGTCTTCATGGGCGACGCCAGCTCCGTCCGTCTCGTTCGAGCATTTCGTCGGCCTCGACGGGGCCCCAGGTGCCCGAGGGGTACTGTGCGGGCTTGCCGTGCTTGTCCCAGTACTGCTCGATCGGGTCGAGGATCTTCCAGGACAGCTCGACCTCCTCGGTGCGCGGGAAGAGGTTCGAGTCACCGAGCAGCACGTCGAGGATCAGACGCTCGTACGCCTCCGGGCTCGACTCCGTGAAGGACTCGCCGTACGCGAAGTCCATCGAGACGTCCCGGATCTCCATGGAGGTGCCGGGCACCTTGGAACCGAAGCGGACCGTGACGCCCTCGTCGGGCTGGACGCGGAAGACGATCGCGTTCTGGCCCAGCTCCTCCGTCGCCGTGTGGTCGAAGGGGGAGTGCGGGGCGCGCTGGAAGACGACCGCGATCTCGGTGACGCGGCGGCCCAGACGCTTGCCGGTGCGCAGGTAGAAGGGGACTCCCGCCCAGCGGCGGTTGTCCACCTCGACCTTGATCGCGGCGAAGGTGTCGGTCTTCGACTTGGGGTCGATACCGTCCTCCTGGAGGTAGCCGACGACCTTCTCGCCGCCCTGCCACCCGGCCGCGTACTGGCCGCGGACCGTGCTCCTGCCCAGGTCCTTCGGCAGCCTGGTCGCGCCGAGCACCTTGGTCTTCTCCGCGGCGAGCGCGTCCGCGTCGAAGGAGGAGGGCTCCTCCATCGCGGTCAGCGCCATGAGCTGGAGCAGGTGGTTCTGGATGACGTCACGGGCGGCGCCGATGCCGTCGTAGTAGCCGGCCCGGCCGCCGATGCCGATGTCCTCGGCCATGGTGATCTGCACGTGGTCGACGAACGACCGGTTCCAGATCGGCTCGAACATCGTGTTGGCGAAGCGGAGCGCCAGGATGTTCTGGACGGTCTCCTTGCCCAGGTAGTGGTCGATGCGGAAGACCTGGTCCGGGGCGAAGACCTCGTGCACGATCGCGTTGAGCTCCTCGGCCGACCTGAGGTCGTGGCCGAAGGGCTTCTCGATGACCGCGCGGCGCCACTGGCCGTTCGACTGGTCGGCCAGCTTGTGCTTCTTCAGCTGCTGGATCACCACCGGGAACGCGGACGGCGGCACGGACAGGTAGAAGGCGAAGTTGCCGCCCGTGCCCTGCGCCTTGTCCAGCTCCTCGATGGTCGAGCGCAGCCGCTCGAAGGAGTCGTCGTCGTCGAAGGTGCCCTGGACGAAGCGCATGCCCTGGACGAGCTGCTGCCAGACCTCCTCGCGGAAGGGCGTGCGGGCATGCTCCTTGACCGCGTCGTGGACCTCCTGGGCGAAGTCCTCGTGGGCCCACTCGCGGCGGGCGAACCCGACGAGCGAGAAGCCCGGCGGAAGAAGGCCCCGGTTGGCGAGGTCGTACACCGCGGGCATCAGCTTTTTACGTGACAAATCGCCCGTGACGCCGAAGATGACCAGGCCCGACGGCCCCGCGATACGCGGGAGCCGTCGGTCTGCGGGGTCACGCAGCGGGTTGCTGCTCGACAAGATTTCAGCCCTCCGAAGGGGCGAGGCGCTGGAGCTCCGCCTCGGTCGACTTGAGCAGGTCGTTCCAGGCGGACTCGAACTTCTCGACGCCCTCGTCCTCAAGGAGCTGGACCACGTCGTCGTACGAGATCCCGAGCTTCTCGACGGCGTCGAGTTCGGTGCGGGACTGCTCGTACGTACCGGCGATCGTGTTGCCGGTGATCCGGCCGTGGTCCTCGGCGGCCCCCAGGGTGGCCTCCGGCATCGTGTTCACGGTGTTGGGCGCGACCAGCTCGTCGACGTACAGGGTGTCCTTGTACGCCGGGTCCTTGACGCCGGTCGAGGCCCACAGCGGGCGCTGCTTGTTGGCCTGCGCCCGGTCGAGGGCGGCCCAGCGGTCGGTGGAGAAGACCTCCTCGTACGCCTCGTAGGCGAGCCGGGCGTTGGCGAGGCCCGCCTTGCCGCGGGCGGCCTTGGCCTCGGGGGTGCCCAGGGCGTCGAGCCGCTTGTCGATCTCGGTGTCCACGCGGGACACGAAGAACGACGCCACGGAGTGGATCTTCGAGAGGTCCAGGCCGCGCTCCTTGGCCTTCTCCAGGCCGGCGAGGAACGCCTCCATGACCCCGCGGTAGCGCTCCAGCGAGAAGATCAGCGTGACGTTGACGCTGATGCCGAGGCCGATGACCTCGGTGATCGCCGGCAGACCCGCCTTGGTGGCCGGGATCTTGATGAGGGTGTTGGGGCGGTCCACCAGCCAGGCGAGCTGCTTGGCCTCGGCGATGGTCGCCGCGGTGTTGTGCGCCAGACGCGGGTCGACCTCGATCGACACGCGGCCGTCCTGGCCCTCGGTGGCGTCGAAGACGGGGCGCAGGATGTCGGCGGCGTCGCGCACGTCCGCCGTGGTGATCATGCGCAGGGCCTCTTCGACGGTGACCTTGCGGGCGGCGAGCTCGGAAACCTGCTGCTCGTAGCCGTCTCCGCTGCTGATCGCCTTCTGGAAGATCGACGGGTTGGTGGTGACGCCGACGACGTGCTGCTGGTCGATCAGCTCGGCAAGGTTGCCGGACGTGATCCGCTTGCGCGACAGGTCGTCCAGCCAGATCGCGACGCCTTCCTCGGAGAGGCGCTTGAGTGCGTCTGTCATGGAAATTGCATCTCCTACGTGTCGTATGTCGGCGTCAGCGCTGGGCTGAGGCGATCGATTCCCGGGCGGCTTCCGCGACGTTCTCGGCAGTGAAACCGAACTCGCGGAAGAGCACCTTGCCGTCGGCCGAAGCACCGAAGTGCTCCAGCGAAACAATGCGTCCGGCGTCCCCGACGAATCGGTGCCAGGTGAGACCGATTCCGGCCTCGACGGAGACACGGGCCTTCACCGAAGGCGGCAGGACGCTGTCCCGGTACCCCTGGTCCTGCTCGTCGAACCACTCCACACACGGCATGGAGACCACCCGCGTGGGGATGCCCGCGGCCTGGAGCTGCTCACGCGCCTCGACGGCCACGTGCACCTCGGAGCCGGTGCCGATCAGGATGACCTCGGGCGAGCCGCCCTCGGCCTCGAACAGCACGTAACCGCCCTTGGCGGCGTCCTCGTTCGCCTCGTACGTCGGCACACCCTGACGGGTCAGGGCGAGACCGTGCGGGGCGCCCTTGCCGAAGACCTTGGTGTAGCGCTTGAGGATCTCGCGCCAGGCGATGGCCGTCTCGTTGGCGTCCGCGGGACGGACGACGTTGAGGCCGGGGATGGCGCGCAGCGAGGCGAGGTGCTCGACCGGCTGGTGGGTGGGGCCGTCCTCGCCGAGGCCGATCGAGTCGTGCGTCCACACGTACGTCACCGGCAGGTGCATCAGGGCCGACAGGCGGACCGAGTTGCGCATGTAGTCGGAGAACACCAGGAAGGTGCCGCCGTAGATGCGCGTGTTGCCGTGCAGCGCGATGCCGTTCATCTCCGCGGCCATGGAGTGCTCGCGGATGCCGAAGTGGATCGTGCGGCCGTAGGGGTCCGCCTCCGGCAGCGGGTTGTCCGCCGGGAGGAACGAGCTGCTCTTGTCGATCGTGGTGTTGTTCGAACCGGCCAGGTCGGCGGAGCCGCCCCACAGCTCGGGGATGACCGCGCCGAGGGCCTGGAGCACCTTGCCGGACGCGGCGCGGGTGGCGACACCCGTGCCCGCCTCGAAGACGGGGAGCTTCTCCTCCCAGCCGCTCGGCAGCTCGGTCGCGGCGATACGGTCGTACTCCGCCGCGCGCTCCGGGTTGGCGGTACGCCAGGCGGCGTAGCCCTTCTCCCACTCGGCCTTGGCCTGGGCACCCCGGTCCAGGGCCTGACGGGTGTGGGCCAGCACCTCGGCGGCGACGTCGAAGGACTTCTCCGGGTCGAAGCCGAGGACGCGCTTGGTGGCCGCGACCTCGTCGTCGCCGAGCGCCGAGCCGTGCGCGGCCTCGGTGTTCTGCGCGTTGGGGGCGGGCCAGGCGATGATCGAGCGCATCGCGATGAAGGACGGCTTGTCCGTCACCTTCTTCGCGGCCTCGATCGCGTCGTAGATGGCGTGCGGGTCCAGGTCGCCGTCCGGCTTCGGGGCGACGCGCTGCACGTGCCAGCCGTACGCCTCGTAGCGCTTGACGGTGTCCTCGGAGACCGCGGTCTCGGTGTCGCCCTCGATCGAGATGTGGTTGTCGTCCCACAGCAGGACCAGGTTGCCGAGCTTCTGGTGCCCGGCCATGGAGGAGGCCTCCGCGGAGATGCCCTCCTGGAGGCAGCCGTCACCGGCGATCGCGTAGATGAAGTGGTCGAACGGGGATTCGCCCTGCGGTGCCTGGGGGTCGAACAGACCACGCTCGTAGCGGGCGGCCATCGCCATGCCCACCGCGTTGGCGACACCCTGGCCGAGCGGACCGGTCGTGGTCTCCACGCCCGGCGTGTGACCGTACTCGGGGTGTCCGGGGGTCCTGCTGCCCCAGGTCCGGAAGGACTCCAGGTCGTCCAGCTCCAGGCCGAAACCGGCCAGGTAGAGCTGGGTGTAGAGGGTCAGGGACGAATGGCCGGCGGACAGCACGAAGCGGTCCCGTCCAACCCAGTCGGTGTCCGCCGGGTCGTGCCGCATCACCTTCTGGAAGAGGGTGTAGGCGGCGGGCGCCAGGCTCATGGCCGTACCGGGATGGCCGTTGCCGACCTTCTGTACGGCATCGGCGGCCAGGACGCGGGCGGTGTCCACGGCCCGCTGGTCCAGCTCGGTCCACTCGAGGTCTGTGGTGGTCGGCTTGGTGCTCACCCTGGGTCAGGGCTCCTCTCCACATGTCACGCATGTCGAAATGCCGGTGCACTGGGCGCCCCGGCCGTTGTCGAGCCTACCCCCGTGAGTACGCGCGTTTTTTCGAGTCATTCCAGACTGCCGGGACTCGTCGGGATCCGCCTCCCGACTGGGTCGTTCCGTGTTCGACACGTGAATACGGAGCCGCTCGTCCGAGTGCTCAATCGAGTCTCGAGCAGCTCTTCCGGCCGCACTCCTCAACACGGGCCCACCCCCGCGAATGCCGGGGTCTGGGCAACGTCTACAGTGGCGTGGTACGCGCGGGCCTTTGCGGGGAATTCATCCCGAGGCCCGCTGGGATGTCTCTGTCAGGGGTGTGCGTGACGGCCGTCGAATCCCGTCCAGCGGGTGTGCTCGGGACGAGCAGCAGCCGGGGCCAGCGGCCGTTCGGGGCCCGTGTCAAGGCGTTCGTGGCGCTGACCAAGCCGCGGATCATCGAGCTGTTGCTGATCACCACCGTTCCGGTGATGTTCCTGGCCCAGCAAGGTGTGCCGGATCTGAAGCTGGTGCTCCTCACCTGCCTCGGCGGTTATCTGTCCGCGGGCGGCGCCAACGCGCTCAACATGTACATCGACCGCGACATCGACGCCCTCATGGAGCGCACCTCGCAGCGTCCGCTCGTCACCGGCATGGTCAGCCCCCGTGAGTGCCTCGCCTTCGGCATCACGCTGGCGGTCGTGTCGACCCTGCTGTTCGGTCTCGCCGTCAACTGGCTGTCCGCCTGGCTGTCGCTCGGGGCGCTCCTCTTCTACGTCGTCGTCTACACGATGATCCTCAAACGGCGTACCTCGCAGAACATCGTGTGGGGCGGCATCGCCGGCTGTCTGCCCGTGCTCATCGGCTGGTCGTCCGTCACGAACTCCATGTCGTGGGCGCCCGTCATCCTCTTCCTCGTCATGTTCTTCTGGACGCCGCCCCACTACTGGCCGCTGTCCATGAAGGTGCGCGAGGACTACGCGCGCGTGGGCGTGCCGATGCTGCCGGTCGTCGCGAGCAACAAGGTGGTCGCCCGCCAGATCGTCCTCTACAGCTGGGTGATGGTCGCGGTCTCGCTGCTGCTCACCCCGCTCGGGTACACGGGCTGGTTCTACACCGCGGTCGCGCTCGGCGCGGGCGGGTTCTGGCTGTGGGAGGCGCACGGCCTGCAGAACCGCGCCAAGGCCGAGGCCACGGGCACCAAGCTCAAGGAGATGCGGCTGTTCCACTGGTCGATCACCTACGTGTCGATCCTCTTCGTGGCCGTTGCGGTGGACCCCTTCCTCCGCTAGACCCTCCGCTGGACCCGGTGAACGCCCGACGGGAGGGGTGCGTGGTCAAGGCCACGCACCCCTCCCGTCGCCGTTCGATCTACCCGTCGGTAGCATCCTGGCCATGGCAGACACCCAGCAGATCGACGAGACCCCCGGCGCCGTCCAGGACCCCAAGGCCGAACGCGCCGCCGCCAAGCTCGCGCAGCGGATCACCGCCTTCTCCAAGGCGCACGGCGGGGCCGAGGCGCAGGTCGCGTACATCGGACAGCGCGGCGCCCGCATCGTCCTCGTCGGCGAGGACGGCGGCTGGGGCGACCTCGTGGCGACGAGCTACGAGATCGCCGAGAGCGCCGTCAAGAAGGCCGGGATCACCGTCCACGAGGCGTTCGACGGCGAGTTCGCGGCCAAGGTGAAGACCGGCCCGTACGAGTGGAAGCGCATGGCCGGCATCCAGGTCGGCGGTCCCTCCAACGACTGACACGTCACCCCTCGCACGGACGGCCGACAATCGTCGGCTGTTCGCACGGGGTGTGCGCGACCAACACCTGACACCCGGCTCAGCCGTTAGGACCTGAAAAGCAACGGTCCATTCGCGGGAGTCCGGATGATCGAAACGCCGTCCCTGGTGGACCAGTACTGCCACGGCGTACTGCGGACGGAGCTGGGCCTCGGCACGTTCGAGGCCCAGCTGGTCAGGACCGAGGGGCCGCCGGCCGCGGGCACCACCTTCTTCGACACCCAGACCGGCTTCGCCGTACGACGCTGGTGCCCGCCCCTGCTCGGACTCGAACCGCACTGCACGCCCGCCCGCTATCTGGCCCGGCGCCGCGAACTCGGCGTCCTGGAGTCGGGCCGCAGACTGCTGCGCGGCAGCGGCATCACCACGTATCTCGTCGACACCGGTCTGCCCGGAGATCTGACCGGGCCGGGCGAGATGGCCTCCACGGGAGACGCGCGGGCGCACGAGATCGTCCGTCTGGAGCTGCTCGCCGAACAGGTCGCCGACACCTCGGGAACGGTCGAGGCCTTTCTCGCCAATCTCGCCGAGTCCGTCCACGGAGCCGCCGTGAACGCGGTGGCCTTCACCTCCGTCGCGGGCGTGCGGCACGGTCTGGCCCTCGCGCCCGAACCACCGGGACCGGGGGAGGTACGGGGGGCGGCGGGCCGCTGGCTCGCGGGCCGCCGGGTCGGCGGCCCGCTCACCGACCCCGTCCTGCTCCGCCATCTGCTGTGGATCGCCGTCGCCTCGGGCCTGCCCCTCCAGCTCCACGCGGGCCTCGGCGAACCGGGCCAGCGCATCGACCGCACGGACCCGGTGCTGCTGACGGACTTCGTCCGGGCCACGGCGGGCCTCGGCACCGACCTGGTCCTGCTGCACGGCTACCCGTACCACCGGCACGCCGCCCACCTCGCCGGTGTCTTCTCGCACGTCTACGCCGACTCGGGCGCCGCCCTGGTGCGCACCGGGGCCCGGGCCGCGACCGTCCTCGCCGAGATCCTGGAACTGGCGCCGTTCGGCAAGATCCTCTTCTCCAGCGGGGCGCACGGCCTGCCCGAGCTGCACGTGGTGGGCGCCCGCCTGTTCCGGGAGGCGCTCGGCCGGGTGTTCGGCGGCTGGGTCGCGGAAGGGGCGTGGTCCCTGGAGGACGCCCAGCGCGTGGCCACGATGGTCGCGGCGGGCAACGCGCGGCGGGTGTACGGGGTGGGGTGAGCGCACCGGCGCCCGCCGAGGACTCACGCGCGTGAAGGCCCTCCCCGGCGGGCCGTGTGCGTGCTTCCCCCGGACGGCCTACGCGTGCGAAGGCGCTCTCTGGACGGGCCACGCGCGGGTGAACGGTGTCCCCGGACGGGCCTGGGCGGCCCGGACAAGCTACGCGCGGGTGAGGGCCGACGTGGTCGCGGGACCCGGCAGATCCGCCACGGTCTCCGGGCGCTCGCGCAGGGCCAGCAGCACCCGCAGCACCCCGATCCACACCAGGCAGGAGCCGAGCATGTGGAGGGCGACCAGGGCCTCGGGCAGGTCGGTGAAGTACTGGACGTAGCCGATGACGCCCTGGGCCAGGAGGATCAGGAACAGGTCGCGGGTGCGCCGCAGGGGACCCTGGGGGGCGTCCACCGCCTTCAGGACGAACCAGAGGGCGAAGGTCAGCGTGACGACGATCCAGGCCAGCACGGCGTGCAGCTTGGCGACGTTCTCCCAGCCGACGGGGATGCGGGCGACCTCGCTCGAGTCACCCGCGTGCGGTCCGGCACCGGTGACGACCGTGCCGACGGCGATCAGCAGGACCGAGGCGACGACCATGAACCACACGAGCTGCTGCACGGACTTGCCGACCAGCGGACGCGGCGCCGCGTCGCCCTCGCGGGTGCGCTGCCACATGAGCGCGGCGACCGTGATGAGCGCGGTGGAGAGCAGGAAGTGGGCGGCGACCGTGTACGGGTTGAGGCCGACCAGGACGACGATCCCGCCGAGGACCGCGTTGCTCATGACGATCCAGAACTGGGCCCAGCCGAGCCGGGTGAGGCCGCGCCGCCACGGCTTCCGCGAGCGCGCAGCGATGATCGCCCACCCGACGGCGGCGCACAGCACGTACGTCAGCATGCGGTTGCCGAACTCGATGGCGCCGTGGAAGCCCATCGCGCTCGTCGCCGTGAGCGAGTCGTCGGTGCACTTGGGCCAGGTCGGGCAGCCGAGGCCGGAGCCGGTGAGCCGCACGGCACCGCCGGTGACCACGATGACGACCGCCATGACGAGCGCGGCGAGGGCCGCGCGCTGCACCGTCCGGGAGGCCGGGGTCCAGCGTTCGGCGATGAAGGCGAGCGGGTTGCGCACCGCGCTGAGGGCGTCGGCTCGGGTCAGGTTCTGCACGCGCACCATCGTAGGGGCCCGCTTGTGCACGCTTTCACGAGGGTCCGCCCGGGAGCGGCGGGCCGGCCGCCCTCCAGGGCGGGGCCACTCACTCCCCGTGAAAGGTCCACCACTTCCGGTGGGGTGAGCCGGTCATTCCCAGCGGAAGAACCGGCCGGCCGCGCCGAGGCCCAGGACCGCCCAGACCGCCAGGATTCCCAGGTCGCCCCAGGGCATCTGGGCACCGTGCTGGAGCACCGCCCGCAGTCCGTCCGAGAGCGCCGAGACGGGCAGCAGACCGAGCACGTCCTGGGCGCCCGCGGGGAACTTGTCCATCGGCACGATCACCCCGCCGCCGACCAGGAACAGCAGGAAGACGAGGTTCGCCGCGGCCAGTGTCGCCTCGGCCTTGAGCGTGCCCGCCATGAGCAGGCCGAGCCCGGAGAAGGCGGCCGTGCCGAGGACCAGCAGGAGCAGGACGGCGAACGGATTGCCGTGCGGCGACCAGCCCAGCGCGAACGCGATCGCGGTGAGCAGGATCACCTGAAGGATTTCGGTGACGAGGACCGACACCGTCTTCGCGGTCATCAGCCCCCAGCGGGGGAGCGGAGAGGCCGCCAGCCGCTTCAGGACGCCGTACCGGCGCTCGAAGCCCGTGGCGATGGCCTGGCCGGTGAACGCCGTCGACATCACGGCCAGCGCCAGGATGCCCGGCGCCAGGAAGTCGACGGCCTCGCCCGCGCCGGTGTCGATGATGTCCACCGAGCTGAACAGCACCAGGAGCAGGGTCGGGATGACGACCGTCAGGAGGAGCTGCTCGCCGTTGCGGAGCAGCATCCTCGCCTCCAGCGCGGCCTGCGCGCCGATCATGCGGGTCAGCGGGGCGGCGCCCGGCTTCGGGGTGTACGTACCGGCGGTGGTCACGGAAGCGGCTCCCTGCCGGTCGGCTCCAAGCTGTGCCTGGCTCATGAACGCAGCTCCTTGCCGGTCAGTTCCAGAAAGACGTCTTCGAGGGTGTGGCGTTCGACCGAGATCTTCTCCGGCATCACACCGTGCTGGGCGCACCAGGACGTCACGGTCGCCAGCAGCTGCGGGTCGACCTTGCCGCCGACGCGGTAGGCCCCCGGTGTCAGCTCGGCCGCCGTGCAGTCCGCCGGGAGGGCCTTGAGCAGGGAGTTCACGTCGAGTCCGGGGCGGCCGCCGAAGCGCAGGGTGTTCTCCGCGCCGCCGCGGCACAGCTCCTCGGGGGAGCCCTGGGCGACGACGCGGCCCGCGTCGATGATCGCGACGTCGTCGGCGAGCTGCTCGGCCTCGTCCATGTGGTGCGTGGTGAGGATCACCGAGACACCGTCGGAACGCAGGTCGCGCACCAGGTCCCAGGTCGCGCGGCGGGCCTGCGGGTCGAGGCCCGCGGTCGGCTCGTCCAGGAAGACCAGCTCGGGACGGCCGACGACCGCCATGGCGAGCGCGAGGCGCTGCTGCTGGCCGCCCGAAAGCCGCCGGTAGGTCGTGCGGCCGCAGCCCTCCAGGCCGAGCCGCTCGATGAGCGCGTCCACGTCCAGCGGGTGGGCGTGCAGTTTCGCCACATGGCGGAGCATCTCGTCGGCGCGGGCGCCCGAGTAGACCCCGCCGGACTGGAGCATCACGCCGATCCGGGTGTGCAGCTCGCCGGACTGTCTCGCCGGGTCGAGGCCCAGGACGCGCACCGTGCCGGAGTCCGGCGTGCGGTAACCCTCGCAGGTCTCGACCGTGGTGGTCTTGCCCGCTCCGTTGGGTCCGAGTACGGCGGTCACGCCCGCCGTGGCCACCAGGTCGAGGCCGTCCACCGCGGTCTTCGTTCCGTACCGCTTCACCAGGGCCTGGACCTGGACGACGGGCTCGCTTCGCATGAGGAGCAAGTCTAGGGACGTCGGCGCGTCCCGGAACCGCCGGGGGCCGCATCCACGTACAGGTCCCGCGGCCGGTGCATCGACAGCCACCGCTCCGCGTACGCCACCGCGTCGGCCACCGGGAAGAGCCGCGCCCGGGCCGCGCCCACGGTCCCCCGTACGACGGGACGGTCCCGCTCGAAGTCGGCGCCGAGCTCCTCGAACAGCTCGGAGGTGATCGACACCTCCCGCACCGTCCGCCAGCCCGTGGGGGAGGGCCGGCCGACCTCCACGACGGGTGAGGGGATGCGGTACTCGGCCAGGTGGAAGCTGGTGCAGCTGTCGTAGCCGGCGCCGAGCAGCAGGACGCGGGCACCGCCGGCCTCCAGGCGGGCCAGCGGGCTCCTCCCCCACTGCCTAAAGGGCGTGGGGGGACCCCCAGCCGAGCCGGCAGTCGGGCGCGTGTCCGTCCACGATGGCCGCCGCGCGCGGGCCGAGCGCCGCGAACGAGGTCTCCGGGTGCGCGCTGCGCAGGGCGCCGGGCCAGGTGCGGACGGTCTCGGGTATCACGCCGACGCCGCGCGAGGGCGTCACGCGCGGGTCGTAGTCGGGCATGGTCGCCCGGATGGTCGGCCACCACTCCTCGGGAACCGGAGGGCGGCTCCACAGCGCCGGGTCGGAGAGGTCGCCGGACTGTGTCGGGACCACCAGCGTGCCGTCCGGACCGAGTACGTCGAGCAGTCCTTTTACGACGGTCACGGGGCCGCCGTTGACCCAGCCGAGGGAGCTGAGCGAGGAGTGGACAAGAAGCGTTTCTCCCGGCCGTACGCCCAGGGTGCGCAGGTCCCCGGCGAGGGTGTCCCGGGTGACGAGTGGGCCGGTCGGAGGGGGTGTCGGCATGGTTCCGGAGTCTTCCCGAGAGGGCGTCCGGACGCCAGCGAATTGATCGATCAAAGATCGTTTGCCCAGGTCACATTAGGTATACCTAAGTGATGCAGCGCACCGCCCGCTCCGGAGGGCGCGGCTTGTCAGGCCCTGAGGAATTACGCAACAATGGTGTTGTGAAAAACGTTGGCGAGGCTCGGGAGACCCCCACGGGGCCCCCGCAGGAGGAACTCGCGACCGGTGAGCGTTCGACGCGCAACCGGGTCGCGCGGTCCATCCTGGACCACGGCCCGTCGACCGTCGCCGACCTGGCGGGCCGACTGGGCCTGACCCATGCCGCCGTACGCCGTCATCTGGACGCGCTGGTCGCCGACGACGTCGTGGAGGCGCGCGAGCAGCGGGTCTACGGAGCGCGGACACGCGGCCGTCCCGCCAAGGTGTTCGCCCTGACCGACTGCGGCCGGGACGCCTTCGACCAGTCCTACGACAAGCTCGCCGAGGACGCCCTGCGCTGGATCGCCGAGCGCGAGGGCGGGGACGAGGCGATCCTCTCCTTCGCCCGCGCCCGGATCGCCGCGCAGGCCGGGGCGTACCGCGAGGCCATCGAGGCCGCGACGCCCGAGGAACGCACGGAAGCCCTGGCCAAGGCCCTCAGCGCGGACGGGTACGCTGCCACGGCGCGCAGCGCACCGGTCGGCGAGCAGCTCTGCCAGCACCACTGCCCGGTGGCGCACGTCGCCGAGCGGTTCCCGCAGCTGTGCGAGGCGGAGACGGAGTTCTTCTCCCAGCTGCTCGGCACGCACGTCCAGCGACTGGCCACCATCGCCCACGGCGACGGGGTGTGCACGACGTTCATCCCCAAGATTTCGCACGACACCCACAACGCATCTGCAAGCACCGCCGGGAGGAACCCCGCATGACGCTCCCCATCGAGGAGACTGCCCACCCCGAGCTCGAGGGTCTGGGCACGTACGAATACGGCTGGGCCGACTCCGACGTGGCCGGTGCCTCCGCCAAGCGTGGCATCAACGAGGACGTCGTCCGCGACATCTCCGCGAAGAAGAACGAGCCGGAGTGGATGACCAAGCTCCGTCTCAAGGGTCTGCGCCTCTTCGGCAAGAAGCCCATGCCCAACTGGGGTTCCGACCTGTCGGGCATCGACTTCGACAACATCAAGTACTTCGTGCGCTCCACGGAGAAGCAGGCGGAGTCCTGGGAGGACCTGCCCGAGGACATCAAGAACACGTACGACAAGCTCGGCATCCCCGAGGCGGAGAAGCAGCGCCTCGTCGCCGGTGTCGCGGCCCAGTACGAGTCCGAGGTCGTCTACCACCAGATCAACGAAGAGCTCGAGGCGCAGGGTGTCATCTTCATGGACACCGACACCGCGCTCAAGGAGCACCCGGAGCTCTTCAAGGAGTACTTCGGCACGGTCATCCCGGTCGGTGACAACAAGTTCGCGTCGCTGAACACCGCGGTGTGGTCCGGCGGCTCGTTCATCTACGTGCCGAAGGGTGTGCACGTCGAGATTCCGCTCCAGGCCTACTTCCGTATCAACACGGAGAACATGGGCCAGTTCGAGCGGACGCTGATCATCGTCGACGAGGACGCCTACGTCCACTACGTCGAGGGTTGTACGGCGCCGATCTACTCCTCGGACTCCCTGCACTCCGCGGTGGTCGAGATCATCGTGAAGAAGGGCGGCCGCTGCCGCTACACGACGATCCAGAACTGGTCGAACAACGTCTACAACCTGGTCACCAAGCGCGCCGTGGCGTACGAGGGCGCGACCATGGAGTGGATCGACGGCAACATCGGCTCCAAGGTCACCATGAAGTACCCGGCCGTCTACCTGATGGGCGAGCACGCCAAGGGCGAGACCCTGTCCATCGCCTTCGCGGGCGAGGGCCAGCACCAGGACGCCGGCTCCAAGATGGTCCACATGGCGCCGAACACCTCCTCGAACATCGTCTCGAAGTCCGTGGCGCGTGGCGGCGGCCGTACGTCCTACCGCGGTCTCGTCGAGATCGGCGAGGGCGCCCACGGCTCCAAGTCGAACGTCCTGTGCGACGCGCTGCTCGTCGACACCATCTCCCGCTCGGACACGTACCCGTACGTGGACGTCCGCGAGGACGACGTGTCCATGGGCCACGAGGCGACCGTCTCCAAGGTCTCCGATGACCAGCTCTTCTACCTGATGAGCCGCGGTCTGACGGAGTTCGAGGCGATGGCGATGATCGTGCGCGGCTTCGTCGAGCCGATCGCCAAGGAACTGCCCATGGAGTACGCCCTCGAGCTCAACCGGCTGATCGAGCTCCAGATGGAAGGCTCGGTCGGCTAAGCGCCGGCCGCCGTATCCATCAAGCCACTCACGTAAGAAAGCGAGCAGACCGACAGCCATGGCTGAGGCTCAGAATATTCCGGTGGGCAGCACGACCGCCGGCCAGATCGCGGTGGCCGCCGAGTCGACCGTCGCCACGCGCATGAGCGCTCCCCCTTCCTTCGACGTGGCGGACTTCCCCGTCCCCCACGGCCGCGAGGAGGAGTGGCGGTTCACCCCGCTGGAGCGCCTGCGCGGGCTGCACGACGGCACCGCCGTCGCGACCGGCGAAGGCGTGCGGATCGACGTGACGGCCCCCGAGGGCGTCACCGTCGAGACGGTCGCCCGGGACGACGCGCGGATCGGCAAGGCCGGCACCCCCGTGGACCGCGTCGCCGCCCAGGCGTTCTCGGCCTTCGAGAAGGCCGGCGTCGTCACCGTCCCCAAGGAGACGGTGCTGACCGAGCCCATCCGGATCGCCGTGCACGGCGAGGGCGGGGTCGCCTACGGCCACCAGGTCATCGAGCTGGGAGCCTTCGCCGAGGCCGTCGTCGTCATCGACCACACCGGTGACGCGGTGCTCGCCGCCAACGTCGACTACGTCCTCGGCGACGGCGCCAAGCTGACCGTCGTCTCCGTCCAGGACTGGGACGACACGGCCGTCCACGTCGGCCAGCACAACGCGCTGATCGGCCGCGACGCCACCTTCAAGTCCTTCGTGGTCACCTTCGGCGGCGACCTCGTACGCCTCCACCCGCGCATCGCCTACGCGGGCACCGGCGGCGAGGCCGAGCTGTTCGGCCTGTACTTCACGGACGCCGGTCAGCACCAGGAGCACCGCCTCCTGGTCGACCACAACACCCCGCACTGCAAGTCGAACGTCGCCTACAAGGGCGCGCTCCAGGGCGAGGGCGCGCACGCGGTGTGGATCGGCGACGTCCTCATCGAGGCCAAGGCCGAGGGCACGGACACCTACGAGATGAACCGCAACCTGGTTCTGACCGACGGTGCCCGCGTCGACTCCGTGCCGAACCTGGAGATCGAGACCGGCGAGATCGTCGGCGCCGGCCACGCCTCCGCCACCGGCCGTTTCGACGACGAGCAGCTCTTCTACCTGATGGCCCGCGGCATCCCCGCCGACGAGGCCCGCCGTCTGGTGGTCCGCGGCTTCTTCGCCGAACTGGTCCAGCAGATCGGTGTCGACGACATCGAAGAGCGCCTTCTCGTGAAGATCGACGAGGAGCTGGAGGCGTCGCTCTGATGCCCGGCACCTTCGTGCGCGTCTGTGGGCTGAGCGAGCTGGAGGAGAACACCCCGAAGCGGGTGGAACTCGACGGCACGCCGGTCTCGGTCGTGAAGACCGAGGGGGAGGTGTTCGCGATCAACGACATCTGCTCGCACGCGAACGTCTCGCTCTCCGAGGGCGAGGTGGAGGACTGCCAGATCGAATGCTGGCTGCACGGCTCCGCGTTCGACCTCCGCACCGGCAAGCCGTCCGGTCTTCCCGCGACGCGCCCCGTCCCCGTATACCCCGTTCAGATCGAAGGGGACGACGTGCTCGTCTCCCTCAACCAGGAGTCCTGAGGAACCCATGGCAACGCTTGAAATCCACGACCTGCACGTCACCGTCGAGGCCGACAACGCCACGAAGGAGATCCTCAAGGGCGTCGACCTGACCGTGAAGCAGGGCGAGACGCACGCCATCATGGGCCCCAACGGCTCCGGCAAGTCGACCCTCGCCTACTCGCTCGCCGGCCACCCCAAGTACACGATCACCGGCGGCACCGTCACCCTCGACGGCGAGGACGTCCTGGAGATGTCCGTCGACGAGCGTGCCCGCGCGGGCCTGTTCCTCGCGATGCAGTACCCGGTCGAGATCCCCGGTGTCTCGGTCTCCAACTTCCTGCGCACCTCCGCCACCGCCGTCCGCGGCGAGGCCCCCAAGCTGCGTACGTGGGTGAAGGAGGTCAGGGAGACCATGGAGCGCCTCTCCATGGACCCGGCCTTCGCCGAGCGCAACGTCAACGAGGGCTTCTCCGGCGGTGAGAAGAAGCGCCACGAGATCCTTCAGCTGGAGCTGCTCAAGCCGAAGATCGCTATCCTCGACGAGACCGACTCCGGCCTGGACGTCGACGCCCTGCGCGTCGTCTCCGAGGGCGTCAACCGCGTCCGCGAGACCGGTGAGGTGGGCACCCTGCTCATCACCCACTACACGCGCATCCTGCGCTACATCAAGCCCGACTTCGTGCACGTGTTCTCCGGCGGCCGCATCGTCGAGTCCGGCGGCGCCGAGCTCGCCGACAAGCTGGAGAACGAGGGCTACGAGTCGTACGCACTCGACGCGAAGGGTGGCGTATCCGCGTGACACAGCTGCCGGGCCTCCTCGACACCGAGGCGATCCGCAAGGACTTCCCCATCCTGGACCGTCAGGTCCACGACGGTAAGAAGATCGTGTACCTGGACAACGCGGCGACCTCGCAGAAGCCGCGTCAGGTGCTGGACGCCCTGAACGAGTACTACGAGCGCTACAACGCCAACGTCCACCGCGGTGTGCATGTGCTCGCCGAGGAGGCCACGGCGCTGTACGAGGGCGCGCGCGACAAGGTCGCCGCGTTCATCAACGCGCCGAGCCGCGACGAGGTGATCTTCACCAAGAACGCCTCCGAGTCGCTCAACCTCGTGGCCAACATGCTGGGCTGGGCCGACGAGCCCTACCGCGTGGACCACGAGACCGAGATCGTCATCACGGAGATGGAGCACCACTCCAACATCGTTCCGTGGCAGCTGCTCTCGCAGCGCACCGGTGCGAAGCTGAAGTGGTTCGGTCTCACCGACGACGGCCGTCTCGACCTGTCGAACATCGACGAGATCATCACGGAGAAGACGAAGATCGTCTCCTTCGTGCTGGTGTCGAACATCCTGGGCACCGTGAACCCGGTCGAGGCGATAGTGCGCCGCGCCCAGGAGGTCGGCGCCCTGGTCCTGATCGACGCGTCGCAGGCCGCGCCGCACATGCCGCTCGACGTCCAGGCCCTCCAGGCCGACTTCGTGGCCTTCACCGGTCACAAGATGTGCGGTCCGACGGGCATCGGCGTCCTGTGGGGCCGCCAGGAACTCCTGGAGGACCTCCCGCCGTTCCTCGGCGGCGGCGAGATGATCGAGACCGTGTCGATGCACTCGTCGACGTACGCGCCGGCGCCGCACAAGTTCGAGGCGGGCACCCCGCCGATCGCGCAGGCGGTCGGTCTGGGCGCGGCGATCGACTATCTCTCGGCGATCGGCATGGACAAGATCCTCGCCCACGAGCACGCGCTCACCGAGTACGCGGTGAAGCGGCTCGCGGAGGTCCCCGACCTGAGGATCATCGGCCCCACCACGGCCGAGGACCGCGGCGCGGCGATCTCGTTCACGCTGGGCGACATCCACCCGCACGACGTGGGCCAGGTTCTCGACGAGCAGGGCATCGCGGTCCGGGTCGGTCACCACTGCGCCCGTCCGGTCTGCCTGCGGTACGGAATTCCTGCGACGACGCGAGCGTCGTTCTATCTGTACTCCACGCCGTCCGAGATCGACGCTCTGGTCGACGGCCTGGAGCACGTACGGAACTTCTTCGGCTGAGGGGCTGGCTGGGAACGTGAAGCTGGATTCGATGTACCAGGAAGTCATCCTGGACCACTACAAGCACCCGCACGGGCGCGGTCTCCGGGATGGCGACGCCGAGGTGCACCACGTCAATCCCACGTGCGGTGACGAGATCACCCTGCGTGTGAAGTACGACGGCGAGCGGATCGAGGACATCTCGTACGAGGGCCAGGGCTGCTCGATCAGCCAGGCCTCGGCCTCCGTACTGAACGACCTCCTGGTCGGCAAGGACGTGTCCGACGCGCAGAAGATCCAGGAGACCTTCCTGGAACTGATGCAGTCCAAGGGCCGGATCGAGCCCGACGACGCGATGGAGGAGGTGCTGGAGGACGCGGTCGCGTTCGCCGGTGTCTCCAAGTACCCGGCCCGGGTCAAGTGCGCCCTCCTCAGCTGGATGGCGTGGAAGGACGCGACGGCCCAGGCTCTGGGCGAGAGCGCCGAGAGGAAGACGGCATGAGCGAGAACACTGTGACATCGGACGAGACCGTCGTGACGCCGGACGAGTTTGTGGCCGCGTCCGGCGAGACCGCCGCGGCGTCGGGCGGGAGCCTGACGACGAAGCCCGCCTCGGAGGAAGAGGTCCGCGAGGCGCTCTACGACGTCGTCGACCCCGAGCTGGGTATCGACGTCGTCAACCTCGGCCTCATCTACGGCATTCACATCGACGACGCGAACATCGCGACGATCGACATGACCCTGACGTCCGCGGCCTGCCCGCTCACCGACGTCATCGAGGACCAGGCCAAGTCCGCCACGGACGGTCTCGTCAACGAGCTGCGCATCAACTGGGTCTGGATGCCGCCGTGGGGCCCGGACAAGATCACGGACGACGGCCGCGAGCAGCTTCGCGCGCTCGGGTTCAACGTCTGAGTCCTCGGTCCGGGGCTTCGGCCCTCGAGTACCTCGCACGGGGCGGCACCTTCGGGTGCCGCCCCGTCGCGTTTCCCTGGCGGGCGCCCTGGGTTCAGGCCAGGCCCCGCACCAGGCGGAACGCGGAGTCCTCCCCGTAGAGCCGGTCGCGCTCGTAACGCCCGAGGACGAGCTGGAAGTTGCGGTGGCGCAGGAAACGGCCCGGGTAGTTGACCGCCTCCAGCATCACGGCGCCCGAGTGGGAGGACGCCCGGGGGCAGAAGGTGGCGTCCTTCCGGAAGATCGCGGAGCCGTCGTCGCGGTCGGCGCGCAGGACGAAGTCGCGGTGGCGCAGGTAGGAGCCGTCGGTGGTGGCGAAGGAGTAGCAGGAGGACTTCGCCAGTCCTGGAAGCACCTTGAAGCTGGCGGCCCGCCGGGTCGCGGCCGGGCTGCCGGAGCCGACCGGGTCGAGCCGCACCTGACCGTCGCTCAGGTGCCAGTAGCGGTCGGGGTAGTTGACCGCCTGGACGGACTTCAGCCGCGAGGCCTGCCGGGGCGCGGAAGCGCTGCCGGAGGCGGCGGGCGTCGACTTCCCGGGGGCGGTCCCGCTGTCGGAGCCCTGGTCCGACGGATCCGGCGACACGGCGCCCCGCGACGCGGAGTCCGCCGAGGCCGAGCGTGAGGTCCCCGGCGAGGACAAGGCGTCCTTGCCCGCCGGGGCGGTGGCCGCTCCCGCGGGCGCGCCGAAGAGGAAGGGGTTCGCCGTGTCGGCCACGGTCCTGTTGCCCGCCTGACGTGACGAGTCGCCAGAAGAGTTCGCCTGTACGGAGATCGCGGCGATGACGGCGACCGTGACCACCGCCGCGAGCCCACAGGCCAGCCAGAGCCGGCGTGTCCCCGGCAGCCTGCCCTCGTCGTCCGCCCCGAGTGCCTGCCAGGGTGTGGGGGACACGGGTACGAGGTCGGTCGACACCGGGTAGGGCGCGCCGCGCGGGGTGGGGTGCCAGGGCGCGATCTCCCTGGAGGGGGTGGACCCGTCGGGACCGGATCCGGGCGTCACTTCTGGCATACGCGTTCCTAAGCGGGGGGAGGGCGAGCGCGTGAGGGGTGAAGCGAGAGGGTGAGGACGCGGCACACGGAGCGGGCGGTCATGGAGACCCGGTGTGCGGCTGGTGAAACAGTAGTGGAACCGGTGACTACTGAGCAGTCGTTTACCGCACCGATACCGAGAACCTCCCGCGGCTTTTCTCGGGCAATCACCCACAGAGCCACGGGAGTTGGGCGGGGGAGAGGTCTCTTCCGGGTGAGGGGCCGCCGGCGGTTGCGCCAGAGCTGTCCCCGAGCGCCCGCTCTTGTGTGCCCGCAGGTGTGGCCCGGTGGCGGTGGCGGAGCCTCTGCCCCCGGGGGAGACTGCCGTTCATGGCTGTCTCTTTCTACCAACTGGTCATCGACGCCCACGACCTGCCGGCGCTCGCCCGCTTCTGGTGTCAGGTCCTCGACTGGCAGGTGCTGTTCGAGGACGAGGACGAGATCGTCATCGGCGCCGACGCGAACGCGCTCCCCGGAATCTGCTTCGTACCCGTCGGCGAGCGCAAGACCGTCAAGAACCGGCTCCACATCGATCTCACGCCGGACGACCGGGCCGCCGAGGTCGAGCGGATCCTCGCCCTCGGGGCAAGCCGGGCCGACGTGGGGCAGGGCGAGGACGTGACGTGGACCGTCCTCGCCGATCCCGAGGGCAACGAGTTCTGTGTGCTGCGCCCGAAGAAGTCGCTAATGGACTGAGCCGGGCGCCTGCGGCCCGCCGGGTGCGGCAGGTCCCCCGGGGGTTTCGGGTCCACCGGGCGTCCCCGTGCCGGCAGCGCGCATCAGTACGTCCGCCAGCCCCTCCCTGCGGATGCGCTGGTCGATGTACAGCAGGCCGCTCAGCAGCGGCATGAACACCATGAAGAACAGCTGGACGAAGACACCGGCGATCGCCGAGAGCACCAGGGCCGGTCCCAGGTCGGGCAGCATCTGGACATAGACCTCGCTCATGCTCACGGACGTCTGCGTCGAGGCGGTGTACGGCTGCGGGGTCGGCATCGCGAACCTGAGCGGCACGTTGACCACGATGGCGACGATGAACGCGATCAGACCGCCCAGCAGGGTGATGCCGAACGTGCGCCACCACGCGCCGCGTACCAGCCGCGCCGATCGACGCAGCGCGGTCAAGGGGGAGGCCCCCTCCAGTACGGCGGCGGCCGGGGCGAAGCTGAACCGGACGAGCAGCCAGAGCGTCAGCGGCACCGAGAGCAGCAGGAGCAGGAAGGCGAGACCGGCCGGGACGAACGGCTCGCCGTTCGAGGCGGCCATCATCAGCCCGAAGAACATCAAGGCGAACAGCGCCATCGGAATCGCGATGAACACGCCCATCAGCAGGGTCACCCCGAGAACGGACGGGGTGCGCGACCAGGCGCGCTTCCACACGGCGCCGAGGGGGACCCGGCGCCCGAGAACGGCGTCGTGCAGGGTGGCCGCGGACGAGGCCTGGATGAAGGAGCTCGCCACCAGCGAGACCAGCATGCCCACGGCCCACACGAAGCCGAACGTGATCAGGACGGCGCGCAGATCGGACGGGTCGATGGACCGGGGCGCCGCGGACATGCGGTCCATCTGATCCTTCGTCGAGTGGTAGACGAGGACTTGCAGGCCCAGTGTCAGGGCCGCCAGGACCACGACGCCGGCGAGGGCGAGCCCGAACAGCGGCTTCGCGTAGCGGCGCATCGTGACGAAGGCGCCACCGAGGATGTGGTCCACGCCGAGCGGAGCCAGGGGGATCACGCCCGGCTTGGGCGGTGGCGGCGGCGGTGGCATCCAGCCCCAGCCGCCCGGAGTCCCCCAGTAAGGTCCCGACGGCCCTGAAGGCCCCCACCCAGAACTGTCCGACATGCCCCTCGCGCTCCATATGGTGTTGGGAGTCTGTTCGACTCCGGCCCCCTTGTGATCGCGAACGATATCCGCTGGGACGCATGGTGCCCATGGCATATACGGGATCCATACGCGGACGACCACGGGCGTCGGATGCGTACACCCGTACACATCCGCGGGCTCCATGTGTACAGTCGTACGCATGGGATACGTACTGCTCGCCGGTGCCATCGCGGCGGAGGTCGGCGCGACCACCGCGATGAAGTACACGGAGGGCTTCAGCAGGCTGTGGCCGTCCTTGCTGACCGTCCTCGGATACGTCGTCGCCTTCGCGCTGCTGGCGCAGACCCTGAAGACCGTGTCGGTCGGCACGGCGTACGCGATCTGGGCCGGCGTCGGCACCGCCGCCATCGCCGCGATCGGCATGCTGTTCCTCGGCGAGGGGCTCACGGCCGCGAAGGCCGCGGGGATCGTACTGATCATCGGCGGGGTCGTCCTGCTGAACCTGGGCGGGGCGCACTGATGGCCGGGCCCGGCGCGGCGGACGGCGCACCGTGATGGCGCGGCGCCATGACCCCGAGCGACGGCAGCGGATCATCGACGCGGCGATCCGAGTCGTCGGCGCCAAGGGCATCGCCGGGCTCAGCCACCGCTCCGTCGCGGCCGAGGCCGACGTACCGCTCGGCTCCACCACGTACCACTTCACGACCCTCGACGAACTCATGGTCGCCGCCCTGCGCCAGGCGAACGAGGGCTTCGCCGAGGTGGTCGCCGCCCGCGGCACCCTGGAGGACACCCGCGCGGACCTGGCCGCCGAACTCGCCGGACTGACCGGCGAATGGCTGGCCGGCGACCGCACGGGCGTGGAGCTGGAGTACGAGCTCTACCTCGCCGCCCTCCGCAGACCCGCGCTGCGCCCGGTGGCCGCCGAGTGGATCGACAGCCTCGTCGGACCACTGACCCGCCGCACCGACGCGGTCACCGCACGGGCGCTCGTCGCCCTGCTGGACGGGATCTGCCTCCAGGTGCTGCTGACCGGGACGCCGTACGACGAGGGGTACGCCCGGGAGGCGCTGGCGCGGATCCTGCGGGGCCGCGAGGGGGCCGCGGAGCGTCCGGGCCGGTGACCGGACGCCCGCTCACCGAGACGCCCCGCGCACCGGTTCGCCCGCGCGGCCCCCGCCAAGTTAGGTTGCACTCATGACCGACACGACTGCTTCTCGTACCACCGGCGCCGTCGCCGCCGGGCTCGCCACCCTGACCGCCGACGGCACCGTTCTCGACACCTGGTTCCCCGCACCCGAACTGTCCGCCGAGCCCGGCCCGGCCGGTACCGAGCGGCTGTCCGCCGAGCGGGCCGTCGAACTGCTCGGCGAGGGAGCCGCGCAGGCCATCGGCCCGGACGCCCGCCGGGGCGTCGAGGTGGTCGCGGTCCGTACGGTCATCGCCTCGCTGGACGACAAGCCGCTCGACGCGCACGACGCGTACCTGCGTCTGCACCTCCTCTCGCACCGCCTGGTCAAGCCGCACGGCCAGAACCTGGACGGCGTGTTCGGGCTGCTCGCCAACGTCGCCTGGACCTCGCTCGGTCCGGTCGCCGTCGACGACGTCGAGAAGGTCCGGCTGAACGCGCGCGCCGCGGGCCTGCACCTCCAGGTGACCTCCATCGACAAGTTCCCCCGCATGACGGACTACGTCGCGCCCAAGGGCGTCCGCATCGCCGACGCCGACCGGGTCCGCCTCGGCGCGCACCTCGCCGCGGGCACGACCGTCATGCACGAGGGCTTCGTGAACTTCAACGCGGGCACGCTCGGCACCTCCATGGTCGAGGGCCGCATCTCGGCCGGTGTCGTCGTCGGAGACGGCTCGGACATCGGCGGCGGCGCGTCCACCATGGGCACCCTCTCGGGTGGCGGCAACGTCCGGATCACCATCGGCGAGCGCTGCCTCGTCGGCGCGGAGGCGGGCGTCGGGATCGCTCTCGGCGACGAGTGCGTGGTCGAGGCCGGGCTGTACGTCACCGCCGGTACGCGCGTGACGATGCCCGACGGTGACATCGTCAAGGCCCGTGAGCTGTCCGGGGCTTCGAACATTCTCTTCCGCCGCAACTCGGTCACCGGCACCGTGGAGGCCCGCCCGAACAACGCGGTCTGGGGCGGCCTGAACGAGGTCCTGCACAGCCACAACTGATCATCGGCGGCCGTGACCTGCGGCCGTCCAATCGATCACCGCTCCGAACTGCTGCGCAGCTGTCGGCAGTTGTCAGCGCTGGTCACCGACGAGCGCCCTTCCACGGCCCCAGGACGGCCCGGGAGGGCGCTCGTGCGTCACCTCTCGACGTCCGCGTTCTCACAGCCGGGACGCGAACTCCGTCAGCGCGGCGAAGTCGGGCTCGCGCAGGCCGAGCCGGGGGTCGACATGGTGCAGGAGGGCGGGGGCAGGGTGGTGGGCGGAGACGAACGTCCCGTCGGCCGGGCTCTGTTCGTCGTCCACCCAGGCGAACGGGCGGCCCTCGGCGTAGGCCACGATGCGCTCCGTCTTCCAGTGGACGCCGTCGGGGCGCTCGGCGAAGAGGGCGCCGGTGAAATCGACGTAGGGGAGTTCGGGCAGGCCGATCACGGGGCCGATCCAGCGGTTCGCGGAGTCCATCCAGGTGGTGGCCCAGCACAGGTCGTAGCCGAGGGCCAGGAGGGCGCGGCCGTGGCCGGGGTGGAGCCAGACCCGCAGCGGCCGGCCGGGCTCCAGCGCCACGCGGATCGTGGTGTACCCCGCGGGCCGGCGCTCCTTCTGGGCCGCGTACGGATTGAGCGGGCCGTCGACGTCGAGGAACAGCAGGGGGCGGCTCATCGGGTCACCCTAGAGGGCGCCGGCGGCGGGAGCGGGCGCAATTTTCTCGGCTCGGAGGCATAGCGGGAGGTGGGGGCGCGCGTCATCAGGGGCACAGGGGTGGGTCACAAGGGGCCGCCGGGGACGAGAAGGTGACGATGGATGCCGAAGCGGATGAGACCTTCCGGGACTTCGTGGCGAACAGGTCGTCCGCGCTGCTGAAGACGGCGGTGCTGCTCAGCGGGGGAGACCGGCACGCCGCCGAGGATCTGCTGCAGAACGCGCTGATCAAGGTGGCCGGCCGCTGGAACCGGATCGACGAACCCGAGGCGTACGTACGGCGGATCCTGTACCGGCAGCAGGTGAGCCGCTGGCGGCTGAAGTGGCCGAGACGCGAACTGAGCGTCGCCGAACCGCCCGAGACGTCCGGACCCGCGGTCCCCGGCACGGACGCCTCGGCGGCCGCCGAACTGCGGATCGTCATGCGGGGCGCGCTGGCCCGGCTCACCGCGCGGCAGCGCACCGTGCTCGTGCTGCGCTACTTCGAGGATCTGCCCGAGGCCGACGTGGCCCGGATCCTCGGCTGCTCCGTCGGAACCGTGCGCTCCACGGCCCATCGCTCGCTCGCCCGGCTGCGGACGCTCGCCCCCGAACTGGCCGCGCTCGGCCCGGGGCACGAGCCGCAGCCGCCGTCCCGTGACTTCTCGCCCGTGGAGGTACACCGGTGAACGTCGAAGAACTCCTCCGCGACACACTCCGGGAGCAGGCCGAGGACGACCCGCGCACACCGCCGGGATTCGCCGACCGCGTGCTCGCCGTCCGCCGGCGCCGACGGACCCTGCGCATCACGTCCGTCGCGGTCGCCGCGGCCGCGCTGCTCACCGCCGCGATCGCGGTGCCGGGCCTGGACTCCGGAGGGCACGACGTACGTCCCTCGGGCGGGGTGCACCCCAAGCCGGCCACCACGCACGCGGCGCCCTCGGCGCACCCGGGGCAGTCTCCGGTGCACTCGCTGGTCGCGGCCGGGAGGACGGCGATGGCCGCCTACTACACCCGGAAGACCGACTGGCAGAGCGTCCACGACGGCATCCACAGGGGCATCAGGGTGCGCACGTACTGGCTGCTCGACCCGAAGTCCGGCCACTACGAGAAGGACACCCGGTGGTCGTTCGTCGCCGTGGCCCCCGGCCTGCGGACCGCTGCCGTGCTGGAGCGGCACCTGCCCGCGAGCCGGATCGGACTGCTCGACCTCGCCAGCGGCAAGGTCGAGCGGTGGATTCCGGTCGACCACCCGGTGGGCGGGCTGGAGTTCTCGCACGACGGCACGAGACTCGTGGCGACGACGTACAGCGAGGATCCCGACAAGCAGATCAAGATGGAAAACATCGACCGAGTCCCTGTGTCGGTGAAGCCCTCCCGCACCGGCTTCTACGTCTTCGACGTGGCCTCGGGCCAGGGCTCCTGGGCAGACGTGGGGGTGGTCCGGGACGACCAGGGCAACGAGATCCAGGCACGCCAGGACTTCGGGTTCTCCCGCGACGGGAAGACCATCAGGGGCCTGCAGTCGGTCACGCCCGGCGATCGCTTCTACGACGTGTCCGGCCGGGCGGTGAGCGTGCCCGACGCGGAGCGGTACCGCAACTGGTTCATGGGGGTCGGCCTTTCGCCGGACGGCACCCGGCTCGCCGGGGAGTTCGCGGGCGAGAAGTGGCACACCTCCTCGTGGATCCTCGACCCGCGTACCGGCAAACACCTGGCCGAGGTCCGTGGCCAAGTGCTCCTCGCGTGGGCCGACGACAGGTCCCTGATCGCCTGGGACATCGCCAAGGGTGACAAGAACGAGTTCCACAACCGGCTGGTGCTGGTCACCATCGGCAGCGACAAGGAGGTGCCGCTCAGCGGCTTCCTCAAGGGCACCGAGGGCACGGTGGGGCGCTGGGAACCCGTCTTCGCCGAGCGCTGAGCCCCCGCCGCCCGACCCGAACGACAGGCCCTAGGCGTATTGACCCGTGACCTGGGCGAGCACCGCCCGCAGCCCGTCGGCCGTCTCCCGGCCGACGGGCCGCAGCGGTGCCCGGACCGGGCCCGCCGGCAGTCCGAGCGTGGCCAGCAGCGCCTTCGCGGTGACCGTGCCGGGCAGGCCCGCCGCCATCATCGCCTCGATCAGCGGCACGGCCCGCCGCGTCAGCCCGGCCGCCCCCGCCGTGTCGCCGCCGTCGAACGCGTCGAGCACGGCCCGCATCAGGCCCGGCACGACGTTCGCCACCGTGCTGACACAGCCGGCCGCACCGATCGCGTACAGCGCGAGGACGTACTCGTCGCAGCCCGCGTAGTACGCCAACTCCGTTCGGGCCAGCACCCTTTGCGTACCGAGCAGGTCGTACGCGCAGTCCTTCACCGCCACGATCCGCGGATGCCCCGCGAGCCGGATCAGCGTCTCCGGCTCGATCCGCGTCCCGGTGCGCCCCGGGATGTCGTACAGCATGAGCGGCAGTCCCGAGGCGTCCGCGACCTCCCGGAAGTGTGCCTCGACCGCGTCCTGCGGAGGCCTGCTGTAGTACGGCGCGACCACCAACAGCCCGTCCGCGCCCGCCTTCTCGGCCGCCAGGGCCAGTTCCACGGTGTGCCGGGTGTCGGCGGTCCCCACCCCCGCCACGATCGACGCCCGGTCGCCCACCGCCTCCCGTACCGCCCGTACCAGCGTGGCCTTCTCGGTGTCCGACGTGGTCGGCGACTCGCCCGTCGTCCCGGAGAGCACCAGCCCGTCGCAGCCCTCGGTCACCAGCCACCCGGCGAGCCGCTGCGCGCCCTCGACATCCAGCGCGCCCTCCCGCGTGAACGGCGTGACCATCGCGCAGAGGACACGGCCGAAGGGAGGAGCGGGTCGCGCCGGGTGCGGGGTGGCGGTGACGGCCGGGGCAGGGGGGACGGGCGTCGCGGGAGCGGTCCTCGGAACGGTCATGAATGTAGTGTCGGCCACTCCATTGTGTAGCTCCACTTAAATCTTCTACGAGATATCGTCAACGAATGCTACGGCGTAGGGGCGTGGGGGTGAGCGAGGCACTGGTGCCAAACCGGGGCGTCATGGGTCACCATGGCCTGAACGGCAGTCGTCGGCACAGCGGGAGGCGTCATGAGGCTCGGCAAGGCACTCGCCACCGGAGTCGCGGAGGAACAGGTCCACGCACACGAGGAAACGGCGGAAATCCCCGACCTCGTCGAGGAGCCGGAGGCCGCCTCCGTGCCCGAAGAGGTTCCGGCCGGCCGATGAGGCTGCGGCTCCCCGAGGAACGCCCGACGGAGCCTCCGACCGGATACAAGATCGCCCACCCGGTGCTGTCCCAGGACGGCACCCGGGCCGGGTTCACCGGCGTATCGCTGGGTGGCGCCCTGCCGTACGGAGTGGTCGACGAGGCGCGCTGTGTCTACGGACGGCGGCACCGCGCCCCGCACCGCCGCTGCGACTGCGGCTTCCACTGCGTGCATGAGTCCGCCGTCGCCGAGGCGATGCTGTGCACCACCGAACACCGGGCCGCCGTTCTCCTCGAAGTCTCCGTCCTCGGCGCCTACATCCGCTTCGAGCGGGGATTCCGCTACGCCCGTCAGCGGGTGCGCAGCGCCGACGTCGGCCCCTGCGGCTGCGGCGCCGTGGCCGCGGCGCTGGCCGATGCCGGCTGGGGGCGTCCGGGCTGGCGCGCCCTGACGGCGGCGTGCGCGGGCTGCGTGCGAGGCCGTACGTCGCTCTCGCTCGCCTCCTTCGCGCGGCTGGCCGGTGAGGGTCTGCGGGTCCGGGCCGCAGGCCGCCCCGTGGCCGGCGTCGAAGGCCCTGAGGGCGCCACGGCCGGTCCCGGGGTGGCCGAGCTGGTCGCGGAGGCCGCTCTGCTCCAGGCCCGACTCGACTGGTTCCAGAGCCAGTTGGGCCAGTTGTACGACCGGGGAACCCAGGGGTAGCGCGCGCCGGGCCGGGTGATCGAAGGAGCCGGAGGGGAATGACGCGGCGGCGGACCGGACGCCGGTCCGCCGCCGCGTCATACGCTCGCCGCCGACCCCTCCCCTCACACCCGCTCGGCGGTGTCCCGGCCGGCCTCGGCGCGCGCCGGCGCGATTCCTGTCTCCACCTTCTCCCGGGCCGCGCGCAACGCCCGCAGACGCGGCGGCCACTTGCGGGTGTCACGCGGTTCGACGTAGGGCTCCTCGGTCGGGGGCCGGCCGTGGGTGATGGCGCGCTGGCGGGCCAGTTCCGCGTCGAACTCCAGTCCCAGGAGGATGGCGAGGTTGGTGAGCCAGAGCCAGACGAGGAAGACGATGGCGCCCGCGAGCGTTCCGTACGTCTTGTTGTACGAGCCGTAGCCGGCGGCGTAGACGGCGAATCCCGCGGACGCGGTCAGCCAGGACAGGGTGGCGAGGACGCTGCCGACGCTGAACCAACGGAAGCCGCGGCCGGAGACGTTGGGCGCCGCCCAGTACAGCAGCCCGATCATCAGCTCCACGAACACCAGCAGGACGGGCCACTTGACGATCGACCACGTGGTGATCACCGCGCCGCCGAGCCCGAACGCGGTACCGGCGCGTTCGGCCAGCGGCCCGGTGAACACCACGATGATCGCGCTCGCGGTGAGGAGCAGCATCAGCGTGACGGTGAGCGCCAGCCTGAGCGGCGTGACCTTCCAGACCGGACGGCCCTCCGGCAGGTCGTACACGGCGTTGGACGCACGGATGAACGCGCCGACGTACCCGGACGCGGACCACAGCGCCGCGAGCAGGCCGACGATCGCCAGCACCCCGCCCGTACCGCCGCTGTGCGCCAGTTGCGTCACCGCGTCACGCAGGATGTCGCGCGCCGGGCCCGGCGCCAGGTCCCCCACGTTGTCGAGGAGTCTGTCCGTGACGCGCTGCCCCATGACACCCAGGAGGGAGACCACCACCAGCAGCGCGGGGAACAGCGACAGTACGCCGTAGTAGGTCAATGCCGCCGCACGGTCGGCGAGTTCGTCGTCGCGGAACTCCTTCACCGTGCGCCAGGCCACGGAACACCAAGCTCGCGCGGGCAGCCTGACGGGACCGTCGTGCCCGGCGGGCGCCGCCGTCCCCGTCCCCGTCCCCGTCCCCGTCCCCGTGCCCGTGCCCGTCCTGATGCCGGTGCTCGTGCCGGTGCCGGTGTCCGTGACCGGGTCCGGGTCCGGAAGAGCTCGCCGCTTCGATTCCGGTCGCTTCTCGTCCATGACCGCCGTCTTGCCCGGATCCGGCTCCTGAAGCCCGCCGGGAGGGCCCGGGCCGCTCCGGACGCGGGCCGTCGTGAACTTCGGCGCCCTGGGATCTCCGGTGCCCCGTGAACTTCAGCAACCCGGGATCCGGCCCCGCGACCCACCGACGATTCGAATCGTCTGGACAAGAAAAGTTTTCGGTGGGAGGCTGGAGTCATGTTGGACGTGACCGTGATCGAGGACGCCGAGGCCGCCGCCGTGTCGCTGGACCCCATACGGGCCCGGCTGCTCGCCGAACTGGCCGCCGGGCCCGCGTCGGCCGCCATGCTGGCCGGCAAGGTCGGCCTGCCCCGGCAGAAGGTGAACTACCACCTCAAGACCCTGGAGCGGCACGGCCTGGTCGAGCTGGCGGGCGAGCGCCGCAAGGGGAACGTCACCGAGCGGATGATGCGCGCGACCGCGGCGTCGTACGTCATCTCGCCCCAGGCGCTGGCCGCCGTACAGCCCGATCCGGACCGTTTCCGGGACCAGCTGTCCGCCCGCTGGCTCCTCGCGCTCGGCGCCCGGCTCGTCCGGGACGTCGGCCTTCTGCTCACCGGAGCCGCGAAGGCCCGCAAGCGGCTTGCGACGTACGCGCTCGACGGCGAGGTGACCTTCGCCTCGGCGGCCGACCGTGCCGCGTTCATCGAGGAGCTGACGGCCGGGGTGAGCGCGCTCATCCGCAAGTACCACGACGGGGACGCGGAGGCGGGGCGCCCGCACCGGATCGTCGTCGCCGTCCACCCCACGGTCAAACCCGAAGCCGTGGCCGGACCCGAGGCCGTGGCGCGGACCGAAGTCGTGGGCGAACCCGAACCCGAAGCCGTGGCGCGGATCGAAGCCGCAGAGGCCCCCTCGGGCCCCGAAACCACCCACTGATCAGCCAGGAGTCATCATCATGCCCAAGGAATTCGAGGTCGCCCGCGAGTACGAGGTCGACGTTCCGCCCGGCCGGGTGTGGGACGCGATCACCAGCGGCAGCGGCGGCTGGCTGTGGCCCATGGAGTACGAGCCGCGCGAGGGCGGGGCCGGACCCTTCGGCAGCACCATCACCACCTGGGACCCGCCGCACCGGCTGACCGTGCGCACCGAGGACGTCGGGTTCCCGACGCAGAGCCTCAACCAGATCGACCACACCATCGAGCCCCGCGACGACGGCCGCAGTTCCTGGGTCCGGTACGTGCACAGCGGCATCTTCACCGACGACTGGGACAACCAGTACGACGGAGCCGACAAGCACACCGACTTCTATCTGCACACCCTGCGCGAGTACGTGACCCACTTCGCGGGCCGGCCGGTGGCCTTCGCGACCTTCGACGGGCCCGGCGTGTCCGCGGGCTCCGAAGCCTTCGCGGCCGTCGGAAGGGCGCTCGGCCTCTCGGGCGACACCGCCGGGGGCGCGCGGGTGCGGGCGAAGGGACCCGGCGGCGATGACTTCGACGCCGTACTCGACTACCGCAACCCGTACTTCATCGGGCTGCGCACCGACAGCGCGCTCATCCGCTTCTTCGGGCGAGGCCGCTGGGGCGCGCCGGTCGGCATGAGCGTCCACGACTTCGCGCCCGGCGCCGACGCCAAGGGCAACGAGGCCGCCTGGAAGGGCTGGCTCGACGGGGTCTTCGCCGGCTGACCCGCCCGTCGGCACTCCGCGCAGGCGAAGAGCCCGGCCCCCCGGACGACGGGGCCGGGCTCTCGCGTACCGGAGCGACTACGGACGGAACCGCAGCACCTGCGGGTCGTGGTCGCTGATCTGGTCGGAGAACTCCGAGTTGATGTGCACGCTGTCGTACTCCAGGCCGCAGTCCTTGCGGATCGACGGGCTGACCAGGATCTGGTCGAGAACCTGGGTGTTGCCCTGGTAGTCGTACGTGTAACGCTCGCTCTTCGGCAGCGACTTGATCGCCGACCAGAGCTCGCCGTCGCCTTCCAGGATCTTGGCCGTGTCGGAGAACTCGAAGTCGTTGATGTCGCCGAGCGTGATGACGTCGGCGTTCTTCTGCGACTTCAGGATCTCGTCGACGAAGGCGTTCACCGCGGTCGCCTGGGCGTGCCGCTGGACCTCCGAGCTGCGCGCCGGGGGCTGGTACTGCGCGGTCAGCCCCTGGTCGCCGCCCTTGGAGTTGAGGTGGTTGGCGATCACGAAGACCGTGTGGCCGCGGAAGACGAACTCGCCCGCGAGCGGCTTGCGGCTGCTCTTCCAGGCCTCGTTCGCCGGGTCGACGCGGCCGGGCGACGCGGTGAGCTGCGCCTTGCCGTGCACCTTGGTGACCCCGACGGCGGTCGTCGAGTCGCCGCCCGCGCGGTCGGTGAAGGAGACCCGCTCGGGGTTGAAGAGGAAGACCTGGCGGATGTTGCCGCCGGGCTCGCCGCCGTCCTGGTCGTTGACCGGGTCGATGGAACGCCAGGCGTACGCCGGGCCGCCCGCCGCGACGATCGCGTCGATCAGCTTCTGCACCGTCTGGTCGGCGGCGACCGTGCCGTCGTCCGTCGCGCCGTTGTTGTCCTGGATCTCCTCCAGGGACACGATGTCGGGCGACTTGAGGTTGTTCACGATCGCGGACGCGTGCGCGGCGAACGTGCCGTCGCCCGGGTCCAGGTTCTCGACGTTGTACGTCGCCACCGCCAGCTCACCGCGCGACTGCTTCCGGGTGGTCTCGCGCTCCAGACCGCCCTTCTGAAGGGTGCCGAGCTGATTGGCGACGAGGGTGTAGCCGCCGAACTGGTTGTAGTCGAGCGGACCCGCCGTGGTGCCGGTGAGCTTGTCGCCGACGTTCGCGGTCGGGAAGTCGGCCGTCGCGCCGAGGGACTGGATCTGTATCCGGCCGGTGTTCTGCGAGGTGTACGAGCCGTACACCGTGCCGCCGCGGCGCGTGGCGTGCTCACGCGGCTTCACCGTGACCCACAGCTCCGTGTACGGGTCGGTGGCGGTGACCACCCGGGCGTCGGCGACCTGGACGTTCATGCCCTCGAGGGACTCGTAGTAGTCCAGGGCGTAGTCCGCCGGCTCCAGGGTGAGGGCGTTCACCGAACCGCCCGCGGCGGTGTCGCCGGTGGGGGCGTAGGTGTTCGGCACGGACCTGGCGTCGACGACCGTCGCGGCCGGGACGGCGTTGCCGGTGGAGACGACGGTGACCGTCGGCTTGGTGACCTCGGTGACCGACTGGTTGCCGGTGGAGACGCCGCCCGGGACGAACTCCGAGACCGTGCCCGTCACCGTGACCGAGTCGCCGACGGCGACCTTGGGGGCGGAGCTGGTGAAGACGAAGACGCCCTCACTGGTGGCGGGGTCGGCGTCCGGGGTGGGGTCCTGGAACCAGAAGCCCTTGGACGAACCGTATGTCCGCACGCCGGTGACGATGCCGGGCACGTCCGTGACCTTCGTGCCCGCGAGGGGGGAGGTCCGGGTGGTGCCCTGGATGTCGTGGATGTGGACGGTGTCCGCCTGGGCCGGTGTGGTGAGCACAACGGCGGAGACGGTGGAACAGACCGCGGCGACGGTCAGCGCGCCGATGCGCGCGGTTCTCTTGCTCGGCAAGGGAATCCCTCCGGGGACGTTCGTGAGCGCCGGGACGAGGGTGGACTGGTGGGGGGAGCGCGACCTGCTTGCGGGCCAGTGACGCGCGTAGAAGGGTCTGGCCGTACGGCTGTTGAACTTCTACGCGCGTCAATCTCGTGTGTGGCGGGGGGAGTTGTCAAGGTTTCGACGGTGTACGAGACCTGTCGGACACATGAACCGGGCGGCATGGGTGGAAATCCGTCTAGGCTGAGCAGTCGGCACGGATTTCCCGGGCCGCCCCCGGGCCTCGGGCCCGTCGGCGCCCGGCGGGATCCGGCGCACGCCGTGACCGATGGTGTTCGGAGGAGAACTCAGCCGATGTCAGACAGCTCTTCCCTGCCGCCCGTGCGACTGCACTCCGAGGCGCGGCTGGCGCGGGACGCGCTCGCCGCGCCGCTGCTCTCCCGCGCCGCGCGGCTGGCCCGCTGGGCAGGCCCCGCCACCCGCGTCGGCGCCGGAGGCGAACTCGTCGAGGAACAGCTTCCCGAGGCGGCCGGAGTCCTCGGCCTGACCGGTGACGACGCGGCCGCCCTCGCCGGTGAGGCCTGGCGGGTGGCCGTTGACACCGGGCTCGTCGAGATCGTGGACGAGGAGGACGAGGCGGAGGGCACCGTCACCCAGGGCGAGGACCTCGCCCTGCTCACCTCCGGCGCCCCGCAGGACGTCCTCGGCTTCTGGCTCGGCGCCCTCGACGTCGTGCTGGCCGACGCGAGCGTGCCCGACCTCGGCGGTCTCGTCGACGCCATGGACGAGGAGGGCGAGATCGACCTCTCCTCGCTGGACTGGGACCCGGATGCGGAGTCCGCGCTCCTCGACGGGGTGCTCGGCAACCTGTATCTGCTGACCGTCGGCGAGGACGCGCTCGGCGAGGTGTCGGTGCCGCTGCCCGCGCTCGCCGCCTCGGTGATCCTTCCCGACGACATGGGGGAGCCCACCGACGACGTCCTGGAACAGGTCTCGGACGCCATGATGCGGCTCGACGAGCAGTTCAGGCTGCTGGAGCCCATCGGACTCGTCGAGTTCCAGCCGGTCGACGAGGCCCTGATGGCGGAAGCCGCCGAGGAGTCGGCCTCCGCGGACGACATGGACGTGTCACGGTACGGGGTCGTGCGCCTGACACCGCTCGGTCTGTACGGACTGCGCGCCCGGCTGATCGAGGCGGGCTTCTCCGCCCCCGCGGTCGGCGAGCTGACCGACAAGGGTGCGGACACACTGCTGGACGGCACGGTCGGCTTCCCTCCGACCGCCGCCCAGGCCGAGATCGAGCAATGGCTCGCCCGGCGTGAACCGCTCCCCGCCGCACAGGAGTTGCTCTCCGCGGCGCGTGGCACGGACCCGAACGCCCCGCTGCGCCGCCTGCACTGCCAGCAGGCCCTCGCGCTCGTCGGCACGGAGGCCGAGCCGGCGCTGCGCGAGGTGCTCGACGACGCCGAACTGGGCGGACTCGCCCGGGTCTGGCTCTCCGAGCGCGGCGCGCCCGACGTGCCTCCGCCGTCCGAGGCGATGGTCTTCTGGCTGACCATCGACACGGTGGCGGCACAGCTCGCCGCGGAGGGGAACTCCGCGGAGCTCCAGTCCCTGGTCGAGGGCCTGGCCCGGCAGCACAGCGGCTTCTTCGACACGGCCTGGCGGGTCGATCACCCCGCCGCCCCGGACGTCCTGGAGGCCATGGGCCGTCTGCACCCCGACAAGAGGGTCGCCAAGGAGGCCCGCAAGGCGGCGTTCAAGGCCCGGTCGCAGCAGGGAGTGTGACACCGCCGGTGAGGTGACTCGGTCACCTTGTACCCGGCGCCGTGTGTTCGGGGCCGTGTGCCGGGCCCTGGGCGGGTCGCTCCCCGGAGCGGCCCGTTCCGTGCGCCGGTCGAGTGGATTCACGCAAGCGGGCCCTCGGAAGTCGGCGCGCGTTCAACTCGTGTTCAGGGGAGGGCGGGACGGTGTGGCCGCGATCCGAGGTCGCCAGCCGCCCCCCAAGACAGTCCGAGTCCACCGTCACAGGAGACATCACATGTCGCTCTCTCGCAGGGACTTCGCCAGGCAGTCCGCGATCACCGGTGCAGGCGTGGCCCTGATCGGCAGCGTGGGCGCCCTTGCCACCGCCCCCAACGCGCTCGCCGCCACGGAGACGGAGACCGGGGGCGCGGGTGAGGACTCGGCGGAGTCCCGCCACGGCGGCGTCGGCTACGGCCCGCTCATCACCGATCCCAAGGGCCTCCTCTCGCTGCCCGCCGGGTTCTCCTACCGCGTCATCACCCACAGCGGCAAGACCAAGCTGGAGTCGGGCGAGTTCACGCCCTCCAACCACGACGGAACGTCCACCTTCGAGGGCCCGCGCGGCGCCACCCTCCTGGTCAACAACCACGAGCTGGCCGGCCCCCGCGCCAACTGGCCCTACCCGGTGCCGCTCACCGAAGGCCTCGTCTACGACCCCGCCGCCGCGGGCGGCTGCACGGTCGTCGAGGTGCGCCGGGACAAGGTCGCCGAATGGGTCGGCATCGCCGGCACGGCCACCAACTGCGCGGGCGGCAACACCCCTTGGGGCACCTGGCTGACCTGCGAGGAGACCGAGGACAAGGCCGGCACCAACGGCTTCACCAAGGACCACGGCTACGTCTTCGAGGTCGACCCCGAGGACCGCCGCCGCAACCGGAACCCCAAGCCGATCAAGGCGCTCGGCCGCTACGCGCACGAGGCCGTCGTCGTCGACCCCAAGCGTGACCGCCTCTACCTCACCGAGGACGCCTCGAACCCCAACGGCCTGCTGTACCGCTGGACGCCCCCGCAGGGCTTCGAGCACGGCCACGGAAAGCTCCGCACCCTCGCCGACGACGCCGGGTCGCTCCAGGCCTTCAAGTGCTTCGACTCCGGCGGCAAGTTCGTCGACGACCTCTCCCGTGCCACGAAGATCGGCACCGTGTACGGCGTGGACTGGGTCGACGTCACGGACCGTGACGCCAGGACCGTTTCCGTCCGCAAGCAGTTCGCCGCCGGCGAGGTCACCCGCGCCCGCAAGCTCGAGGGCATGTGGTGGAGCGACGGCGGCGTCTACATCGTCTCCTCCTACGCCCGCACCGAGAGCCCCGGCCAGGCGCACGACGGAGCGGTCTGGTTCTACGACCCCAAGCGCCGCACCCTGACGCTGAAGGTCCTCATCGGCGTGAACCCCGACCCGTCCGTCGACGGCGCCTTCGACGGCCCCGACAACATCACCGTCTCCCCGTACGGCGGCCTCGTCATCGCCGAGGACGGCGAGGGCGTCCAGCACCTCTTCGGCGCCACCGAGAGCGGCCGTACGTACCCGATCGCACGCAACGAGCTGAACATCGGCACCGCCGAGGCGCCGGAATACAGCGAGTTCACCGGCGTCACCTTCTCGCCCGACGGCCGGACCCTCTACGCCAACATCCAGGTGCCGGGCATCATGCTCGCCGTCACCGGCCCCTGGAAGCGCCAGAAGCGCGGCTGAACTCCCGTCGTTTCCCCGGCGATTTAATTCGCTCGCCCGACGCGCGGCCGCCCTCCTAAAGTGATGCCTGTCCAGGTGCGAAGGCAGGACCTACTTCCACTGATAATGGGGCGGCCGCGGGTTCGAGTCCCGCCACCGGTACAACGCGCCGGTGTAGCTCAGGGGTTAGAGCACCTACGTCGGTTCAGCCGAACCTGAACTCTGGACACCACAACTTCATGCACCTCCCGGTGCGCGAGGCCGCGGCTACTTCTCTTTCAAAGAATCCGTGCCGCGGCCGACTTGATCTCGGGAGGCGCAGCTCATGGTGGGTGCCCGGTGCGCAGGCAACGGTTACTTCATCGGGATCGGAATGTCGCGGGTTCAAGTCCCGTCATCGACCTCGGGTCGGTGTAGCTCAGTTGGCAGAGCGTCTGAACAAGTCCGTCGCCGACTCCTGATCTCGGGCACCCTCCATTTGCTGTGCCTCCCTCCGAAACGCGACTTCATCGTCGTAGAACGAATTCGGGGGAATTCACCATGGCGCGATTCAACACCAAGGCGGCCAAGGCGCAGCCCACTTCCCGCGTGACGTCCACCGGCCGGGTGCTGCGGACACACCAGGGCGGCCGGGGCCAGGAGCGCGACGCGCGCTCCGAGCTCTTCCTCCTGGCGATCGCCAACTTCGTCTCGCAGCAGACCTTCTACGAGACCGGCGAGGCCCGCGACGACCGGTTCGCCGCGCTCGTGCGCGAGCTCGCCGTTTCCGACCCGTCCTGGACCGCCGGACTGCTGGGCTGGCTGCGCGGAGAGGGAAACCTGCGCACGGCCGCGCTCGTGGGCGCCGCCGAGTACGTGAAGGCGCGCCTGGACGCGGGCGCCACCGACGGCCCGGCCAACCGGCAGGTCGTCGCCTCCGTACTGCGCCGGCCGGACGAGCCGGGCGAGCTGCTCGCCTACTGGACCTCCCGGTACGGCCGCAACGTGCCCAAGCCCGTCAAGCGGGGCATCGCCGACGCCGTACGACGTCTCTACCACGGCAAGTCGCTGCTGAAGTACGACACCGCGTCCAAGGGGTACCGCTTCGGCGACGTCCTCAACCTCGTACACGCGGCGCCGGACCCGGACAAGTCCTGGCAGGGCGACCTGTTCCAGTACGCGCTGGACCGGCGCCACAACCCGGACGCGGCCGTCGTCCCCACGTCGCTGCCCGTGCTGGCCGCCCACCGTGACCTGATGGCGCTGCGGCCCGCGAAGCGGCGCAAGGTCGTGACCGGTGCGCAGGGGGCGCGGCGCCTGGCGGACGCGGGGATGACCTGGGAGGCGCTGGCGGGCTGGCTTCAGGGGCCGATGGACAAGGCGGCCTGGGAGGCCGTCATCCCGTCCATGGGTGCCATGGCACTCGTCCGCAACCTGCGCAACTTCGACGAGGCCGGCGTCAGCGACGAGGTGGCGGCCCAGGTCGCCGCGAAGATCAGTGACCCGGCGGAGGTCGCGCGCTCGCGGCAGTTCCCGTTCCGCTACCTCGCGGCCTACCAGCACGCGCCGTCGCTGCGCTGGTCGTACCCGCTGGAGCAGGCGCTCGGTCACTCGCTGGCCAACGTGCCCGCGCTGCCCGGCCGGACGCTGGTGCTCGTGGACCGTTCGGGCTCGATGTTCTACTCGCGTCTGTCGGAGCGTTCGGAGCTCAACCGGGCCGACGCGGCGGCGATCTTCGGCACGGCGCTCGCGCTGCGGGCGGCGGACGCGGATCTCGTCGAGTTCGGCACCACCAGCAAGCGGGTGGACTTCAGCGCGGGCGAGTCCGTGCTCAAGGTCATCGGGCGGTTCGGTGACCTCGGCGGCACCAACACGACCGAGGCGGTCCGCGCGCACTACAAGAAGCACGACCGGGTCATCGTCGTCACCGACGAGCAGGCCGCGTACAGCCACTACGGCGACCCGACCGAGCAGGTACCGGCGCACGTACCGGTCTACACCTGGAACCTCGCCGGCTACAGCGCGGGCCACGGGCCCTCGGGGAAGGGCAACCGGCACACGTTCGGGGGACTCTCGGACGCGGCTTTCCGGATGGTTCCGCTTCTGGAGTCGGCGCGGGACGCGGACTGGCCGTGGGCCCAGGCCGGCTGAGGAGTGAGGCCCTCGGGCCCGGGACAGGGGCGCGGCCCGTACTTCGGTACGGGCGGCGCCCCCGTGCGTGCCGGGCCGGGCGGGGCGGCCTCTCAAACCCCGCGTTCGCGTGCGGTGCTGGTGATCACGAACGCCGACAGCACCAGTGCGGTCAGGGCGATCAGGGAACCGGCGCCGAACGCGCGGGCCGAGCCCTCGGTGAGGATCTCCGACGGTGAGCCGCGGGAGTGCCGGGTCGCCGTGCCGAAGACGGTGACCAGGACGGAGAGTCCGAGGGTGCCGCCGAGCCACTGGAGGGTCTGGAGCAGTCCGGACGCGGATCCCGCCTCACGCGCTCCGACGCCCGCGAGGATGGTGGCGTTCAGCGGCAGGAAGCTCAGGCCGACGCCCAGCCCCATCACCAGCAACGGGCCCAGCAGGCCGGCGAGATAGCCGTCGCCGGGCTCCAGTCGCCACAGCCAGGCGCCCGCGACGGCGATCAGGGACATGCCTGACAGCAGGACGGGCTTGGCGCCGAAGCGCTGGAGCAGCCGTGGCACGAGACGCACGGTCGTGAACATCACCAGAGTCATCGGCAGGAAGGCGAACCCCGTGCGCAACGGGCTGTATCCGAGGGCCTGTTGGCTGACCAGGGTGAGGAAGTAGAACGCGCCGAACATGCCGGCGGGCAGGAGCAGGACACCGGCGTAACCGCCCGCCCGGTTGCGGTCGGCGAAGAGACTCAGCGGCATGATCGGCTGCTCCGCGCGCGTCTCCACCAGGAGGAAGCCGACGAGCAGGGCCGCCGCCGTGCTGAAGCCCAGCATCGCCTGGGTGTCGCTCCAGCCCCGCTCCGAGACCCGGATGAACGCGTAGACCAGCGAGGCCGTGCCCGCCGTGCCGGTGAGCGCCCCCACCGCGTCGAAGCGGCCCGCGTGGCGCGGGGTCTCGGTGACGAAGCGCGGCAGGGCGGTGGCGACCGCGATGCCGATCGGCACGTTGATCAGCAGGGACCAGCGCCAGGACGCCCACGACGTGAGCACACCGCCGAGGACCAGGCCGACCGACGCGCCGATCCCCGCCATCGAGGAGTAGACGCCGAGGGCGTGGTGGCGGCGGGGGCCCTCGGGGAAACCCGTCGTGATGAGGGCGAGGGTGCTGGGGGCGATGAGAGCGGCGCCCACGCCCTGGAGCGCGCGGGCCGCGAGCAGCCAGGAGCTCTCGGTGGCGAGGCCGCCGAGCAGTGAGGCGGCGGCGAAGAGGAGGGCGCCGGCGGTGAGGGTGCGACGGCGGCCCGCGATGTCGCCGATCCGGCCGCCGAGGAGGAGAAGGCCGCCGAAGGCGAGGGTGTAGGTGTTGAGGACCCAGGACAGGCCGGTGGGGGTGAAGCCGAGGTCCCGCTGGACGTCCGGCAGGGCGACGTTGACGACGGTGGAGTCGATTCCGACCATCAGATAGGCCGTCACGATGACGAGAAGGGCGGTGGTGCCGGTCTCGTCCGCGGGGCGGGGTCGGCCCGGGCGTAAGCCGGCTGACGGGCTGTCGGGGGCGGGGGTGCCGGTGGGCATGGAGTTCTCCTGGTCCGACGTCCCCGGTACGGTGCGAGTGGGCAGCACGGACTGCCCGCGAAATAAGCGGGGACTGTCTCCGTTTAACCCTCGCCAAGATACGGAGAGGGTCCCCGGTTCGCAAGGAGTATCTGAATGGCCCAGGTGAAGCCGATGCGGGCGGATGCGCGGCGGAACTATGAGCGGCTCCTCGCGGAGGCGGCGGTCGCGTTCGCCGAGCACGGGGAAGGCGCGTCTCTGGACGACATCGCCAAGCGGGCCGGCGTGGGATCCGGGACGCTGTACCGGCACTTTCCCACCCGGCAGGCGCTGCTCGAAGCGGTCTACGTGGACACCATCGAGGCGATCGCCGTGCGCGCGGACGAGATCGCGGCGGAGCTGCCGCCGGGTGAGGCGCTCGTGGAATGGCTCAACGAGCTGAGCCTCGGGATGATCCAGGTGCGTGGGCTGAAGGCGCTGCTCGGGTCGGCCGTCGCGGACGGGAGTTCCGAGCTGCTGGACCGGTGCGGGGCCTTCGTGAAGGGGGCGGCGGCGCGGCTGGTCGAGGCGGCTCAGCGCGAGGGGACCCTGCGGACCGATGTGGAGCCGATCGATGTGCTGCGGCTGGCGCACGGGGTGGCCACCGCGTCGGAGCTCGGGAGCGGGGACGGGGCGTACATCCGTCGGTATCTCTTGTTGCTGACGGAGGGGTTGCGGGCGTAGCCCTCCGGGGGTCACCGGGTGCGGGTTCGGTGGGTGGGTCGGGGCCGTGTGGGTTCGCTGCGCTGGCTTTTGCGGTGCGGCTCCGGTGGGGGGTCGGGGCCGTGCCGGTACATCCGCCCGTCGCCGGTGGATCAGGCGTGGGCTTCCTGGGGAGCCGTTGCTCGATCCGGGCGTAAGCGACGGGCATGTGATGTACCGGCACGGCCCCTCCCGCCGGATCCCGACTGCGGGTGCGTCGTGGTGCCTGCGGGATCGGCCCGACGGCTCGGGCGCGCTCTCGGTCGAGGGGCGTCGTGGTGCCTGCCGGACAGGTTCCGGTTCCGCGGGTGCGATTTCAGGGGGGTTTGTGGCTGGGTGTCAGAGGGACTCTGCTGCCGGCTTCACCATGCCGCGGACCGTGCGGGACTTGACGAAGTTGCCCATGGCCGTCATGTCCCACTCGCCGGAGAACTGCTTGATCAGCTTGGCCATCATGACGCCCGTCTGGGCCTCGGCGCTGGTGAGGTCGAAGCGGACGAGCTCCTCGCCGCTGGCGGCGTCGATGAGGCGGCAGTAGGCCTTGGCCACCTCGGTGAACTTCTGGCCGGAGAAGGAGTTGACCGTGAAGACCAGGCCGGTGACCTCCTGGGGGAGACGGCCGAGGTCGACGGTGATCACCTCGTCGTCCCCGCCGCCCTCGCCCGTGAGGTTGTCGCCGGAGTGCTTGATCGCGCCGTTCACGATCGAGAGCTTGCCGAAGTAGCAGCTGTCGATGTGGTTGCGCTGCGGGCCGTACGCGATGACCGAGGCGTCCAGGTCGATGTCCTTGCCGCGGAAGGCGGGTTCCCAGCCGAGGCCCATCTGGACCTTGGAGAGGAGCGGGGCGCCGCCCTTGACCAGGGACACCGTCTGGTTCTTCTGGAGGCTGACCCGGCCTTTGTCGAGGTTGATCTTGCCGGTGGCCGGAGGCGCGGGGGGCATGGGCGGGACCGGGGGAGCGGCCGGGGGCCGGGGAGCGGCGAGGCGGGGGTCCGCGGCCGGGGCCGGCGGCTGCGCCGCGGGGGCGGGCTGCGCGGCCGGGGCGGGTTCCTCCACGCTCACGCCGAAGTCGGTGGCGATGCCCGCCAGGCCGTTCGCGTAGCCCTGGCCGACCGCGCGGGCCTTCCAGGCGCCGTTGCGGAGGTAGATCTCGACGATCACCAGGGCCGTCTCCGTGCCCAGCTGGGGAGGGGTGAAGGTGGCCAGCTCCGCGTTGTCGTCCGCGTTGCGGATCGTCGCGGTGGGCTCGATGCCCTGGAAGGACTGGCCTGCGGCGTCCGGGCTCGCGGTGACGACGATCTTCTCGATGCCCGGGGGGACCGCGGTGGTGTCGACCGTGATCGCGTCCGGCGCCGTGCCGCCGCCGGAGCGGTAGGTCACGCCGGGGCCGGTGGGCTGGTTGTAGAAGATGAAGTCCTCGTCGGAGCGCACCTTGCCGTCGGCGGTGAGCAGCAGGCTCGACACGTCGAGCCGCACCGGGGCGGTGACGTCCACCGTCACGCGCGAGACGGGGAGAGGGATGTTCGAGCCGGGGGTCATAGCTGTCATGCCTGGGGTAACGAGCGGAGGCGCTTTACCGTTCCCTTACCCAACGGGTGAGTTGCGGGGCCATGTCCTCCTTCGCCCCCGACGCGCGCTCGGATTCGCTTCTGGCGGGCGCGTGAAGGAAGTCCTCGGAGGTCTGGGCGGGGCCCCGGTCGCAGGCGACGTTCGCGCGGTACCGCATCACTCCTTCGGTGGACTGATCGAACACCGGGATGAATTCGATGTCCCCCTGAAGAGTGACGCAGGGCTGTGTCGATCCTGGTCCCATGCCGGCGGGGAAGGGATGCCTCCGCCCGAACGATCAGCGGTGTCCGCGCGGGCGCCGCACGTCAGAAATGGAGTCGGCCTTGACCCCCGTACCGAACGGAACCTGTGTGATCACCCGTCCCGGCGAGCAGATGCTCACCATGGAGCGAGGGTCGTCGGAGCCCAAGACGGCTGTTGTGCTGCTGCCGCCCACCGGCAACCCCGGCGAGCAGGAGTGGCAGCTGGACAATCTCGGCAACGGCAACTGCACGCTGCGCAATCTCAGGAGCGGGACGTATCTGTCCTTCGACTCCGATCCGGAGGCGAACAAGCCGATCGCAGGGTTCCCCGAAGCGCGCGAATGGGCGCTCTACCAGAGCGCGCAGCCGGGCATCTTCCACATCGTGGTCCCCGGAGGTCCCGTCGACGGCCAGGAGCTGGCCCTGGACCTCAGCCTGCTGCGGATCTTCCCGCCCCGGCTCGCCCTGCGGCCGCTCGACGTCGGCAACGCACGCCAGGCATGGATGTTCCAGCCCATGGAGTAGCGGCGTGAACCAGGTGCCCGGGCCGGCGACCGGCCCGGGCACCGGCCACGGCTCGCGTGCCTCGGTTCGCGTGCTCCGGTTCACGAAGCCACGGTCCGAGGGCTCCGGTCACGTGATGTCTCCCAGGGCGCTGCTTCAGCCCTTCCCGGGGCACTACTCGGGCACGACGACGATCTTGCGTCCCACGCCCGACGCGAACTGCTCCAGTGCCTCGGGATAGCTCGTCAGGGGGAGGCGGTCGCTGATGAAGACCGACGGGTCGAGGACGCCCGCGGCGAAGAGTTCCGCGGCGCGTTCGAAGCTGTGCAGGACGGCCATCGAGCCGGTGATGGTGATCTCCTGGTTGTAGATGCGGTACGGGTCGATGGTGACCCGGGTCGCGTAGTCGGCCACGCCGAACTGGAGGAAGGTGCCCGCCTTCGCCACCCGGTCCAGGCCGTCCTGGATCGCCGCCGCGTTTCCGGTCGCGTCGACGACCACGTCCCAGCCCTGGGGGCGGTCCAGTTCGTCGGCGTTCGCCGCGGACGCGGAGACGCCGAGCAGCCGGGCGGTGGCCAGCCGGTCGGGGTTCACGTCGACGACGTCCACGCTCGCCGCGCCGGTGCGCTTGGCGAGCTCCAGCATCATCAGGCCCATCGTTCCGGAGCCGTAGACCAGGACGTGGGCGCCGAGCCGGGACCGCAGGACGTCGTAGCCGCGTACGGCGCAGGAGAGCGGTTCGATCAGGGCCGCGTCCTGGGTGGCCACGTGCTCGGGGAGCTTCACGCAGTTGGCGACGGGGGCGGTCGCGTACTGGGCGGCGCCGCCCGCGGTGGTCACGCCGATCGCGGCCCACCGCTCGCAGAGGTTGTTGTGGCCCGTACGGCAGTAGCGGCACTCGTGGCAGTACAGGGACGGGTCGACGGCCACCCGGTCGCCGACCGCGAGCTCCGTGACCCGGGTGCCGACGCCGACCACCTCGCCCGCGAACTCGTGGCCCGGCACGATCGGCAGCTTCGGCGCGAACTCGCCCTGGAGGATGTGCAGATCGGTGCCGCACAGGCCGCAGGCGGCGACCTCGACCACGACCTCGCGGGGGCCCGGCGCCGGGTCCGGGACCTCGGCGACGACGGCGCGGCCCACGGACTCGATGACTGCGGCCTTCATTTCACGGCTCCCAACGACAGGCCCTGGACCAGCTTGTCCTGGGCGGCGAACCCCGCGGCGAGCACCGGCAGGGAGACGACGAGCGACGCGGCGCACACCTTCGCCAGGAACAGTCCCTGGCTGGTGATGAATCCGGTCAGGAAGACGGGGGCGGTCTCGGCGACCACACCCGTGAGCACCCGGGCGAAGAGCAGTTCGTTCCAGCTGAAGATGAAGCAGATCAGGGCGGTCGCCGCGATGCCGGGGAGAGCTATGGGGGCGACGACGCGGGCCAGGACCGTCGGCAGCCGGGCGCCGTCGATCTGCGCGGCCTCGATCACCGCGACGGGGACCTCGGCGAGGAACGACTGCATCATCCACACCGCGATCGGCAGGTTCATCGAGGTGTAGAGGATGACCAGCAGCCAGATGTTGTCGAGCATGCCGGTGTTCTTGGCGAAGAGGTAGATCGGCAGGAGGCCCGCCACCACGGGCAGCATCTTGGTCGACAGGAAGAAGAACAGGACGTCCGTCCACTTCTTCACCGGGCGGACGGAGAGCGCGTACGCCGCCGGGAGGGCGAGCAGCAGGACGCAGACGGTGGAGACCACCGAGGCCACGGTGGAGTTGATGAGGGCGGGCCAGGGGCTCGCGCCGCCGCCCGTGCCGAAGAACTCCCGGTAGCCGTCGAGGGTCAGGGCCGCGCCGAAGGCGGGCGGGTTCTTCGCCGCGTCCGGTTCGGAGTGGAAGGACGTCAGGGCCATCCAGGCGATCGGCAGGAAGAACACGATGCCGAGTGCCCAGGCCGCCAGGCCCAGGCCGGCGCCCCTGGTGCGGCGGGGACGGGCGGGTGTCGCGGTGGCGCTCATCAGCGGGATCCCTCCTCGCGGAACAGGGACGACACCACGCGCAGGGCGAAGGTCGCGATGACGATGGAGCCGATGACCACCAGGACGCCCGCGGCGGAGGCGAGGCCGTTCTCGTGGGCCTGGTAGAAGCTCTGGTACACGGTGTAGGGCAGGTTCGCGGTGCCGAGGCCCCCGGAGGTGAGCGTGAAGACCGCGTCGAAGTTCTGCACGATGTAGATCGAGCCCAGCAGGGCGCCCAGTTCGAGATAGCGGCGCAGGTGGGGGAGGGTGAGGTGGCGGAAGACCTGCCAGTCGTTCGCGCCGTCCACCCGGGCCGCCTCTATCTGCTGGTGGTCGCGGCTCTGCAGGCCGGCGAGCAGGATCAGCATCATGAACGGCGTCCACTGCCAGACCAGGGATGCCTCGACCGCGAGCAGCGGGGTGTTCGAGATCCAGTCGGGCTGCGGGCCGCCGACGTAGTGCAACAGGCCGTTCAGCAGGCCGTATTCGGGGTTGAAGAGCACGTGTTTCCACAGGAGGGCGGCGGCGACCGGGACCACCAGGAACGGTGCGATCAGCAGGGTGCGGACGATGCCGCGCCCCCGGAACCTGCGGTCGAGGAGCAGGGCCAGGACGAGACCCAGGACGAGGCTGACCAGGACGACGGTGACGGTCAGCAGGATCGTCGTCCCGACGGAGTGCCGGAGGCCGGCGTCGGTCAGCACGTCCGAGTAGTTGCCGAGGCCGGTGAAGTGGCGGGCCTTCGGGTAGAGGGCGTTCCAGTCGAAGAACGAGATCACCAGCGTGGCCACGAAGGGCAGTTGGGTCACCGCGATCATGAAGATCAGGGCCGGGAGCAGGGGGCCGCGGGTGGCCCAGGCGCGCAGCCGGGCCGACGGTCGTCCGTGGGCGCGTACGGGAGGAGCGGCCACGCGGGCCGTTGTCGTGACGGTCATCGGCCCTGGTACTCCTGGGAGATCTTCTCGGCGAGTTTCTGGGACTTGTTCAGCGCCGAGTCGACGGACTGGCGTCCGGCGATGGCCGCGCTGATCTCCTGCGAGACCTTGGTGCCGAGGTCGGTGAACTCGGGGATGCCGACGAACTGGATGCCGGGCGCGGGGCGCGGCTGGACGCCGGGGTCGCGCGGCCGGGCGCCCTCGATGGCCGCGCGGGTCATGTCCTGGAAGGCCGCGGCCTCTTTGGCGTAGGCGGCGTTCGTGTACGTCGAGGCGCGCTTGCCCGCGGGGACGTTCGACCAGCCGGCGGTGTCCCCGACCAGTTGCTCGTATCCCTTGCCGGAGGCCCAGGAGATGAACTTCCAGGCCTTGTCCGGGTTGTGCGAGGACTTCTGGAGTCCCCAGGCCCAGGTGTAGAGCCAGCCGGAGGACCCGGTCTTCTCGACCGGCGCGGGCACGTAGCCGAGCTTGCCCTTGACGGGGGAGTCCTCGGCCTCCAGCAGGCCCGCGGCGGAGGTGGCGTCGTACCACATGGCGGTCTTGCCCTGGGTCATGTCGTTGAGGCACTCGGCGAAGCCGGACTGGGCCGCGCCGGACTCGCCGTGCTCGCGTACGAGGTTCACGTAGAACCTGGTGGCCTTCTCGAACTCGGGGGAGTCCAGGCGTGCTTTCCAGTCCTTGTCGAACCAGGTGCCGCCGAAGGTGTTCACCACGGTGGTGAGCGGGGCCATGACCTCGCCCCAGCCGGGCAGTCCGCGCAGGCAGATGCCCTTCATGCCGGACTCGGCGCCGTCCGCCTTCGCCGCGAGGGCGGCGACCTGCTGCCAGGTGGGGTGCGCGGGCATCTTCAGGCCCTTCGCGGCGAACACGTCCTTGCGGTACATCAGGAACGACGACTCGCCGTAGAACGGCTGCCCGTAGAGCTTTCCGTCGGCGGCGGTGAGCGACTGCCGCATGGGTTTCAGGATGTCCCGCTCGTCGTACGCGCTGTCCTCGCGCACGTACGAGTCCATCTCGTGGAGCCAGCCGTTGCGGGCGTAGATCGGTATCTCGTAGTTGGACAGTGTGGCGACGTCGTACTGGCCCGCCTGGTTGGCGAAGTCCTGGCTGATCTTGTCGCGGACGTCGTTCTCCGGCAGGACGGTGAAGTTCACCTCGATGCCGGTCTCTCGGGTGAAGTGGGCCCTGGTGAGCTTCTGCAGCTCGACCATCTGCGGGTTGTTGACCATCAGGACGTTGATGGAGTTCCCGCCGGAGCCCGTCCCGCCCGCTCCGGTCCAGCAGCCGGAGAGGAGCGGGGTGAGCAGCGTCCCTGCGGCGGCCGCGGCGAGCAGTGCGCGCGGCCTCCGTCGGCTCGGGGTTCGCATGGATCACTCCTGGAGGAATGGGGGGACAAGGGGCGGCGCGGGGCATGGGGGTGCCCCGGAGGGGTGAGTCGGGTGTTCACATTGGGGTGGCGAGGGGAGTGGGTCGGGAATCAGACGCGGATGACCTGGGGGCCCAGCAGCGAGTAGCGGTGCGCCTCGGAGGCGGGGAGCAGTGTGCTCGTGACGATCGTCTCCAGGGTGCCGATGCCGGCGAACCGGCAGAAGCTGACCGCGCCGAACTTGGTGTGCACACCGGCGAAGACCGTGCGCCGGGAAGCCCTGATCGCCTGTGCCTTGACCTCGCTGACCGCCGGGTCGGGGGTGGTGAGGCCGTGTTCGCGGGAGATGCCGTTGGCCCCGATGAACGCCAGGTCGATGACGAAGCCGGCGAGCATCTTCGTCGTCCAGTGGTCGACGGTCGCGAGTGTGCCGGGGCGGACCCGGCCGCCGAGCAGCAGGACGCTGGTGTTCTCGGCTCCGGCGAGCGCCCCGGCCGTGGCGAGGGAGGCGGTCACGACCGTCAACGGCCGGTCCCTGGGCAGCGCTTCGGCGATGAGCTGCGGGGTGAATCCCTCGTCGACGAAGACGGTCTCGGCGTCCCGGGCCAACTCGGCCGCCGCCGCGGCGATCCGGCGCTTCTCGGGCACATGGCTCGTCGTACGGAAGGCGAGCGTCGTCTCGAAACCCGCGCTCTCCACGGGGTAGGCGCCACCGTGGGTGCGGCGCACCAGCCCGTGGTCCTCCAGGGTGCGCAGATCCCGCCGCACGGTCTCCTTGGCGACGCCCAGTTCGCCGGCGAGTTCGGTGACGTCGACCGAGCCGGTGCGGCGCGCGGCCCGGACGATCTCGCGCTGCCGTTCTTCCGCCGTCATGGCCGTCACCCGCTTCCTCGCGCTCCGTCGCGCACTGCCCGTTCGGACCCGGTGGGCCCTTGAGGGAAGTTCTACAGCGGGTGTCTGCCGCTGACCAGGCCTGTTACGGGCCCGATGCTGCCCGGCTGTGCCCGTTCGGCGCCGCGGCCGCCCGCGGCGGACCTGGGGCGGAGCGGGTGAGGAAGGAGAATCGGGCAGGGGTCGTGCCCGAACACGGGAGCGGGCGGGCCCGTTCGGTGCCCGCCCGCTCCTGCGCCGGGCGGTTCCGCCGTCCGCCCGGCGTACACCGTCCCGGCCGCGTCAGTACGGCCAGATCGGCGGGTGTGTCGTGAAGTGCCCGCCCAGGTGGGCGTGGTCCGGGTTGCCGGGGTCGAGTTCCCCCTGTTCGGCGATGAGCTTCTCGGCGTAGGGCTCGGAGTCGTCGCGCGGTTCGTAGCCGAGGGCCCGTGCCGTCGAAAGGTCCCACCATAGGCGGGTGTTGGCGGACGAGCCGTAGACGACCGTGTGTCCCACGTCCTTCGCGGTCAGGGCCGCGTGGAAGAGGCGGGCGCCGTCCTCGGGGCTCATCCACACCGAGAGCATGCGCACACTGGACGGCTCCGCGAAGCAGGACCCGATGCGAACCGAGACGGTCTCCAGGCCGTGCTTGTCCCAGTAGAACTGGGCCAGGTCCTCACCGAACGACTTGGAGAGCCCGTAGAAGGTGTCGGGGCGGTGCGGGGTGCCGACCGGGATCAGGGGGTCGTCGCCCTGCGGGCGGGGGGTGAAGCCCACCGCGTGGTTGGAGGAGGCGGAGACGACACGGCGTACGCCCTCTTCGCGCGCCGCCTCGTACAGGTTGTAGGTCCCCTCGATGTTCGCCTTGAGGATCTTGTCGAAGGAGGCTTCCAGGGAGATGCCCGCGAGGTGGATGACCGCGTCGACGCCCCGCACCGCCTCGCGCAGCGCCGCCCGGTCGGCCAGGTCCGCGGTGATCGCCTCCGGTTCGCCCTCGACCGGGAGCATGTCGAGCAGGCGCAGTTCGTAGCCGTACTCCGGCAGCAGCCCCCGCATCAGGGTGCCGAGTCCGCCGGCGGCGCCGGTGAGCAGAACGGTGCGGGGAGCGGGCATGCGGGGTCTCCTCCGTGCGGGACGGTGTGCCGGGGCCGAGTGCCGGGACGGTCGGCGGGGACTCCGCCCGTCAATCGTATGCGTGTATAGCATTCATATCCATGGACACGCTAAGAGGGCTGGCGTGCCGCGTCAAGTGTCGCGCGGAGGGGTGGAATCCGCCTTCGTGTTGCGGGTTTGCGTGCTTGACCGGCCCCGAGGTGGCGGCTTAGCGTGGGCGAGTTCAGAGATATGGACATGGATCAGAAACATGCACTCGGTGGGCACCTTTTTTAGGGAGAGTCCGTGACGTCAGCCCCTCTTGCCGCTCGGCTGAGCATCCCCAGCGGGCCGCTCTTCTTCCCCGTCACCGCGTACGGCCCCGACGGCACCGTCGATCCCGGCGTCTACCGGGAGCATGTGCGGCGTGGCGTCGACGCCGGCGCGGCGGCGGTCTTCGCCTGCTGCGGCACCGGCGAGTTCCACGCGCTCGTACCCGAGGAGTTCGAGACGTGCGTACGGGCCGCGGTGGAAGCGGCCGAGGGGCGCGTCCCGGTGATCGCGGGCGCCGGATACGGGACCGCCCTCGCCGTGCGCTACGCACGCCTCGCGGAGGCCGCCGGGGCCGACGGGCTGCTCGCCATGCCGCCGTATCTCGTGACGGCCGGGCAGGAGGGGCTGCTCCGGCACTACCGGGAGATCGCCGCCGCCACCTCCCTGGACGTCATCGTCTACCAGCGCGACAACGCCGTCTTCACCCCCGCGAGCGTGGTCGAACTCGCCCGCACCGAGGGGATCATCGGTTTCAAGGACGGGCTCGGCGACCTGGACCTGATGCAGCGCATCGTCAGCGCCGTACGGAGCGAGACACCGGGCGACTTCCTCTACTTCAACGGCCTGCCCACGGCCGAACTGACCGGGCTCGCCTACCGGGGACTGGGCATCACGCTCTACTCGTCGGCGGTCTTCTGCTTCGCCCCCGAGATCGCGCTGGCCTTCCACCGGGCACTGAACGCCGGGGACGACACGACGGTGAACCGGCTGCTGGACGGCTTCTACCGGCCCTTCGTCGACCTGCGGGCGCTGGGACGCGGCTACGCGGTCGCCCTCGTCAAGGCGGGCGTCCGGCTGCGCGGACTGGACGTCGGCGAGGTCCGGCCCCCGCTGCACGAACCGGCCGAGGACCATGTCAAGCAGCTCGCGCAGCTCATCGAGCGCGGGTACGCGCTCATCGAGGAGGACCTGTGAGGACGTCCGCGTTCCTGTATCCCTGGGACGTCAACGGGGACCCGGAGGCCGCCGCCAGGACGGCCGGGCTCGGCGTCCGCCAGGTGACCCTCGCCTCCGCCTACCACTCCACGCGGGCGCTGACGCCCCGCCATCCCCGGCACCGGATCGTCACGGCCTCGCACGCCGCCGTGCTCCACCCGGTGGACGAGGAGCGATGGCGAGGCCGGGCCCTTCGCCCGTACCCGGCCGGCGACTGGGCGCCCGGTGACGCGTACGGCGAGGCCGCCGCAGCGCTCGCCGGGGCGGGACTCGACGTCCACACCTGGGTCGTGCTCGCGCACAACTCCCGTATGGGGGAGGAGCATCCGACGACGTCCGTCGTCAACGCCCATGGGGACCGCTACCCCTGGGCTCCCTGCGTCGCCCAGCCCGCCACCCGCGCCTACCTGGCCGGCCTCGCGGTGGAGGCCGCGGTCCGGCCCGGTGCGGCGGGCACGGAACTGGAGTCGCTCGGCTGGTACGGGCTCGCCCATCTGCACGCCCACGACAAGACCGGCGGGGTGCCGCTCGGGGACGCCGGGCAGTATCTGATGTCCCTCTGCTTCTGCGCCGCGTGCGCGGACGGGTACGACCGGCAGGGCCTCGACGCCGAGGAGTTGGCGTCCTTCGTGCGCGGAGCGCTGGAGCCGGTGTGGCGGGGGGAGCCGTCCGGCGGGGGCTGGGCCGGAGTGGAGAAGCTGCTCGGGGCCGGGACGGCGGCGGCCACCCGTGCGTGGCGCGACCAGGTGGCCCGCTCGCTCCAGGAGGAGACGGTCGCGGCGGTCCGTTCCGCCGCGCCGGCCGGGTTCCAGGTGCTGCTGCACGCCGACCCCGTCTCCTTCCACTGCGGGGCCAACGCCGGGGTGGACCCCGGGCACATCCTGTCCGTGGCCGACGGCGTGGTCGTGCCGTGCACCGGAGGAGCGGGCCTGCTGACGCCGTTCGCGGAGGCGGTGCGGGCGGGTGCGCGGGGGAGGGTCCTGGCCGCCAACTTCACCGTGGTGTCCGGGATGGGAGGCCGGCCGGACGGCCTGGCGGCCGACGCGGCCCGCGCGGCCGAGCTCGGTGCGACGGAACTGCGCCTGTATCACGCGGGGTTGGCCTCGGACGCCGATCTGGAGGCGGTGCGGGGGGCGCTGGCGGCGCTGGACACCTAGAGGGGTCTCGTTCTCCGCCTCACGCGGGGCTGTACCCACTCGGCCGCACCCACTCCGCCCCCTGCGCCCCGGACGGGGTGAAGGGGGCGGAGCGGGCCGTGACTTCAGTCCGTCACCGTGCGGGCGGTGATGTCGCCGTGGGCGGTGGTCGCGTGGATGGTCAGGCCGGGAGTCGCGTCGGCGTTCTTGAGCGTGTTGCTGACCCGGCCGAAGGTGGTGCCGGCGTCCAGCACCGCGGAGACGCCGGGGGCGGCGCCGACGGTGATGTCGCCCTTCTGCGTGCTCAGCGTGAGCGTTCCGCGGGCGGCCTCGGTGATCTTCAGGTCGCCCTTCTGGGTGCTGATCTCGGCGGGGCCGTTCAGGCGGCCGACGGTGATGTCGGCGTCGAGGCCGGTGAGGCGGACACTGTCGGCCTCGTCGAGCTCGACCGAGCGGTGGCCGCCCTCGAAGGTGACCTCGCCGAGCCGTCCCACGCCGCGGAACTCGGCGGCGGCCGCCTTCGCCTCGACCCGGGAGCCGGACGGAAGCTGGACGGTCACCTCGACGGACCCGGAAGAGCCGATGCTCCGGTTCCTCGCCTCCGGGATCTCGACGCGCAGGACGCCGTCGGCGTAGGAGACCTCGGCCTGCTCCGCCGCCTTCACGTCGCGGCCCTTGGAGGCGTCCGCGGGCAGGACCTCGACGGTGGTGTCGGCGCGGTCGGCGGCGACGAACCGGATGCGTCCGGCGGGGATGTCGAGGACGGCCGAGACGGGGGCGGGGGTGTCGAACTTCTGCATGATGCTCTCCATGGTCTGCGTGAGTGCGTTCCGTGTGTTTCTGACATTGGAAACGCTACGTTGCATTCGAAGATCGGGCAACATGCTTGTTGCGCAATGCTGTTGTCATTGCAGGTAGATGCCGAGATTTCATTGCAATGATTCTGGTTTCAATGCAACACCTCTCGTTCCCTGCATTGCAATGGGCTGAGGTGAACGCTCCGTGGGCGGCGGGGGCCGGCGGCAGGCGGCGGACAGCGGGCGGCGGGTGCCCCGGCGCGGTCCGGACGCCCTCCGGGGGCTCCGTCAGTTCTTCAGCAGCGCACAGACGAAACTCTCCTCGACCGCACGCAGCCGCTCCAGGAGCTCGGGCTTGTTCGTCTTGTTCACCTGGGTGGTGAGCGTGAAGGTCAGTGACCGCCGGCCGTCCGGTGTGGCGGCGATCAACTGGGTGTAGCCGGGGAAGTTGCCGGTGTGGCCGAGGACCACTCCGCAGCGGGTGGAGTAGCGGAAGATCGCCGCTCCCGCCTTGTTCGCGCCGGGGCCCGCGGGCTCCGAGGCCCCGTCGATCCACCGGCGCTGCTCGCGCAGGGTGGCCTTGGAGATCAGGGCCCCGCCCGCGTACCCGCGGATGAAGCGGGTCAGGTCCGCCGGGGTGGAGATGATCCCGCCCGACGCCCACACGCCCGAGGCGCTGAGCGCCTCGCTGACGTCCTCGGGGGGATTCGGCGGCACGACGTCGTAACCGTGCATGTACGGCTCGGGCATCTCGTAGCCCTGGGGAAGGCTCGTGTCGCGCAGGCCGAGCGGCCGGTAGACGAGGTCCCGCAGCAACTGCTCGTAGGGCCGGCCGGTAGCCGCCTCGGCCATCAGCGCGACCGCGATGTTGTCCGAGTTCGAGTACTGGTACTTCGAGCCCGGCCGGAACAGCAGCGGTTCGTCGGCCACGTAGTCGAGCAGCCGGCGCGAGTCGAAGTGGTGGCGCGGATCGGCGGTGAGGATCTCGAGGAACTCGGGGGACTGCGTGTAGTCGGGCAGCCCGCTGGTGTGGTTCAGGAGCTGGCGCAGCGTCACGGAGCGCCACTGCCGGGGCAGTGACGGGAGCCGGCGGCCGATGGTGTCGTCGAGGGAGAGCGCGCGCCGGTCCACCAGGCGCAGTGCCACGGCGCCGCTGAAGGCCTTCGCCGTACTTGCGATCCGCGTGTGGTCGTCCGCCCGGATCGGGCGTCCGCTGTCGAGGTCGGCGACTCCGGCGCGCACGATGCGGGACTCGCCCTCGCGGCGCAGGACGGCGATGACACCGGGCGGGCCGCCGGGGCTGTGCACCAGCTCTTCGAGCTGATTCCGCAGAGCGCGGTCGTGGTCACGGTCCGCGGAGCCGGAACCGGAACCGGCGTCGGCCGGTCCGGACACGGCACCGGTCAGACAGACGGCGGCCAGCAGGACGCCGAGGGACGGACGCGGCCGGAGGCGGCGGGGCAGAGGCATGGGTTCTCCCGAGTCGGGGCGGGGCACGCCCCCTCCCGGGTCGGGCGGGGGCCGGGGCACGCCCAGCTTCGGTCCGGGGTGATCGGCTCGCCTGCGCCGCTGCTGCATACGGAGGAGCGGGCGGCCCGGTGGTGGGCCGTCCGGCCGGCCCTGTGCGGGGCCCTCGGCCGGGGGTCGATGAGTCCGGTGCGGGAACCAACCCTGGGCCAGGGATCGATGGCTGCGGTACGGGAATCCCGGTCCGGGGGCCGATGGCTCGGGTGCGTGAACCCTGGGCCGGGGGTCGATGAGTCCGGTGCGGGAATCCCGGGCCGGGGTACAGATGACTTTCCGGTGCGAGCCGGGGCTACCCCACGGTGACGGCCCCACGGGCTCGCCCCGGAGCTCTCCGCTCACAGGAGTGCTCCGAGGAGTGCCCCAAGGAGCTGGTCCCACGAACCCTCACGGGAGTGTCCCGGCGGGCTCGGCCCCGGGTCCCGTTCACGGGAGTGTCCCCGCGGGCTCGCCCCGCGGTGTCCCCGCATCGGATACGACAACGGATACGCGTTCTGAGAGGGCGTTTGAAGTAGGCGGATTGCCCTTTATGCCCTAGTAAGTGCCTCGCCAGGTGGGGGTGGTCTCGTCCGTTATGCGCCTGGTGAGGTTGTCAAGGGAAGCGATGTGGATCATGGCTTCGGAGCTGGCGGTGAGGGTCTCGTAATCGCGGGCCAGGCGGCGGTGCATCATGATCCAACCGATACTCCGCTCGACCACCCAGCGTCTTTTCACGACGTGGAATCCGCGGGTGCCCGGGTTTCTGTTGACGACTTCGACATCGATTCCGAGGCGGGCGCCGTGCTCGACGACGGCGTTCTTGAAGCCGGTGTCAACCCAACTCTTGGAAATGGTCGGGTACTTCTCCTTCGCCTGGTCGAGGAGGCGCATTCCCAGGACGTTCTCCGAGAGGCCAGCCGCAGTGACGGTTACGGCAAGGATGAGGCCGATCGTGTCGGTGAGGATGCCTCGCTTCCGCCCGACGATCTTCTTGGCCGCATCCGTTCCCTGGCTGGTCAGGGGTACGTTGCTGGAGGTCTTCACGCTCTGAGTGTCGATCACGGAGGCGGTCGGCTCGGGCTTGCGCCCCTCCTTCACCCGGGCCAGTCCCGTCAGGTCGTAATTGAGCTGGGCAAAGATTCCTTCGTCCCGCCACGCGGCGTAGTAGGCATAGACGGTGCCATGGTTCGGGAAGTCGTGCGGGAGGTATTTCCAGGGGATTCCGGTGCGGTTCACGTAGAGGATCGCGTTGAAGACGTCGCGTAAATCGACCTTGGCCGGCCGCCCGGTCGGCCTGCGGTCGAGCCGGGCCTTTCTCCAGGCCGTCAACGTCGGCTCGATCAGGGCCCATCGGGCGTCAGACAGGTCGCTGGGGTACGGCTTGCGCTCGCTCACGGCGTAGCGTGATCACGACTGAGGCGGAGGGCCTGGTTCCGCTGCCCATCAGGCGATTCCGTGGCATCTTAAAACCAGACAGACTTCCGGGTATAGAAGCGAACAAGACGCATGACCAAGCCTCCGCCCCGGAGAAGGTCATTCGACGCCTACGGGATGAAAGCCCTTGAAGCAGGGCAGGAGCGAGAGCCGCATATAGGGCTTGACCTGCATAAACGCCCTCTGAGAGGGTGTTTAGCGCCTATTTAGGTTGTTATACGGCGGTTTGGATCTCGGCTTGTCTGGGAGTGCTGAGGCTGGCGTGAGTGATGGTGCACGAGTTGCCGTTCCGGCGTCGCGTTGGCCCGGCTTCTCCTGTTTCATCCCAGGACGCCGGGTTGTGCGCCGTGTGCTTCGGGCGCCGATGTGTGCGCCCGGGCCTGCCGGGTCGTGGGTGGGTAGCCCGGAATCGTGCCTGAACGTCGCCGTTATCCCAGTGATCTGTCCGATGCCCGCTGGAAGTTGGTCGAGCCGGTCCTGACCGCCTGGCGGTCCGAGCGTCGCGGCCGCGGCCTGGACATCGGCCGGCCGCCCGATCACGACCTGCGGAGCCTGCTGGACGCGGTCCTCTATGTGAACCGGACCGGGATCCCCTGGCGCTATCTGCCGCACGACTACCCGCACTGGAACACCGTCTACGCCTACTTCGCCCGATGGCAGGAGGAAGGCGTCTTCGACCAGCTCAACAGCCTCCTGCGCCGACAAGTCCGCAGGCAGGAAGGCCGGAGCGAAGAACCGAGCGCGTGCGTCATCGACTCCCAGAGCGTCAAGACCTCTGCCAACGTCCCCGCCTCCGGGCAGGGTATCGACGCCGGGAAGAAGATCGTCGGGCGGAAGCGGAGCATCGTCATCGACACCGTCGGGCTTCTCCTCGGAGCGCTGGTCACCGCTGCGAGCGTGCAGGACTCGGTGGCCGGCCAGATCCTCATCGAACGGGTGGCCGCAGAGCATCCGACCGTCCGCAAGACCTGGGTCGACGGCGGCTACCGCCAGCACCTCGTCGAGCACGCCGCCACCCTCGGCATCGACATGCACATCGTCCGCCGCGACCCGTCCACCAGGGGATTTACCGTCCTGCCCCGCCGCTGGACCGTTGAGCGCACCCTGGGCTGGCTGATGAACCACCGCCGCCTCGCCCGCGACTACGAAGCCCACCCGCACCGCTCCGAAGCCATGATCCACCTCGCGATGATCAACCTCATGACCCGCAGACTCACCGCCGAATCCACCCCCACATGGCGCGGCACATAAAACACACTCAACACGGCAATCCGGGATAAAACAACGGGACGAAACGCCCCCTCAGACCCACGCTTGGAAGGTAGGACCAGCTAAACGGCGCGGACACAGCCCCTGAAAACTGCCCAGCCCTCGGAACAAACACCGTTGCACTACTAATTCCGCCATCGCATGAAATTTGCCAAAAAAATCTCAGACGTATCCCTTTTCATATCAGAGTGGCGATATTTTCGGAAGATTGATCCGTATTGCCCCTCTCGAGTGTATGAGTAGCCGCCGATATTCGGCCAGTTCGGGCGGCGGGGGGATGCGGTTCGGTGAGAATTTTATTGACACGGCCGCCGCCCGTGGATCATCTTCCCTATGGGGAGCCAGGAGGGGTTCAGGGGACTTGCGTGCGACATGTTGGCCGATTTCATACACCACGCGAAGAGTCGCACCGGTGAAATTTCGACTTTCCTCTCTGTGGGCGGAAAAGTCCACCGGGCGGTGATTTACGCGCCCCTTTTTTCTTCCCGATCTCCTGCGGTGTGCGGGAGCTAGCACGAGAAGGAGAAGCGTTGAGATTAGGTAGAAGAACGCGGGCGCCGCTCGCTGCGGTGGCCGCCGGGGCGGTGCTCGCCGGACTGACTCAGGCGGCGGCGTGGGCCGAGGCGCCGGAATCCACGGTCCCAGTGCCCAGAACAGCAGCCCTGGTCCAGCACGACAGCGTGCCTCCCTCATCGCGGGCCGCGCTATTGGGCAAAGCCTGGAAGCAGTCAGAGGACCTGGCGTGGACCACCTCGGGTGACGCCGACGGCTTCCACATCCTCACCGCGCGCAAGAGGGACGGATACGCCTGGCGGAGCACGGCCTCGCTTTCAGAGCCGGGATTCGAGGCGGACGCATGGATCGGCAACGCGTGCGTCACCGGCTCCGGCCGCCGGGCAGTGGTCGTATACGCGCCCCGCACGTTCACCAACAAGCCGCAACTGATGGCACGCGGGGGATTCACTGCGGTCGTCGACCTGCCATCCGGCCGGGTGACGAAGCTGAGACTCAAGACGTCTCTGTCGTACTACAACCCCGGCTGCGGACCGGGTGACACGGCAGTGCTGACCCAGTCCGGAGGCGAGGACCTGCCAGGCACACGGCTGGTGCGCCTCGACACCGCCACAGGCCGGTTCGGCAGACCGATTTCTCTGCAGGGCCAGGTCACCTCAGCCGTACCGACCGTGGACGGTTCCGTCGTTGGAGCCTTCGGCAGGCAAGTCGTCGCAGTCGACATACGCGGGCGGCGTACAGCGCTCGTGCGTACCGAGGGCGTGCCCTACCGCCTTACCCCCGACGGTGCGGGAGGGCTCACCTTCCTCGACAAACACGGCGCCACGTCCAAGGTCAAGCACATAGCCGCCGCCACGGTGACACACCCCGACGTGCGCACCACACGGGCGGCGGTCCTGGCTCAGGGCCCGGCGACCGGGACAGGGCTGACACGAAGCGCAGGCACGGCTTACATCACCGGGCGAACAACCCCGGCGGCGAGGCAGCTGCCCGCCGCCGTACGGAGGCTGGCGTCGACACCGACGGACATCACTGTCTCCACCAGGGGTGAATCCGTGCTCACCCGCACAGCGTGGGCTGACGGCAAGGGCACACTGCTGCTCCCCGGCGAGGCTGGCCGGGCCCGCAAGGTGAAGATGTCGCTGACCACACGTGCCACCGGCCGCAAGGCATCCTTCACCGTAGACCCGGCGGGGCGGACGACTTCCTACGCCGGCCAAGGCCACGAAGCGTCCCCGGGCCTGCTCGCGGGCTCCGGAAGAGAACACGAAGCCACCGTGGCCACCACTGCGGCCGGTAACCCCAGCAACCCGGTGGAGGAAGAGCGCACCTGCTCCGTCCCCCGCAACGATCCGCGCAACCAGGCCGTGCAGCCCAAGCCTCGCCAGGTGGAATGGGCCGTCGACATGGCGGTCAAGGGCTTGCTGAACACTCACATCTCGCGCCCTGCCAACTGGAAGAACCTGGGCATGCCCACGTACATGCCGCAAGCTCTGTTCCTGAACCCGGCACTCGAAGGCGGCGGCCGCACCATGGCGCAGGTCATGCTCGGGGTGACCACGCAGGAGTCGAACATGTGGCAGGCCAGCCGAGAAGCTGTTCCCGGAGTCACCGCCAGCCCGCTGATCGGCAACTACTACGGAATCAACCTCTACGACGGCGACACCAGCAACGACTGGGAAGTTGACTTCGCCAAGGCCGACTGCGGATACGGCATCACACAGATCACCGACCACATGCGGATGGCCGGGCGGGAGGACGGCCACGGCGGCGCGGCCTGGGACTACCAGAAGCAGCGTGCGGCAGCACTCGACTACACCGCGAACATCTCTGCGGGCCTGCAGACCCTTGTCTCCAAGTGGAACGAGACCCGCGCGGCAGGGCTGATCGCCAACCACGGCACCTCCGGCCGGCCGGAGAACTGGTACTTCGCGCTGTGGGCCTACAACTCCGGTTTCCACCCCAACGCCGGCGACGGCTCGCCGTGGGGTCTGGGCTGGGCCAACAATCCCGCCAACCCGGAATGGGACGCCGGACGGCTGCCGTTCATGGAGAACGCCGCCGGCGGCGAGGACGCCAGCGCTGCCGCCCACCCACAGAACTGGCCCTACCAGGAGAAAGTCCTCGGCTTCGCCGCCCATCCACCGTCCTTTTTGGAGTCTCCTGGCGTATTGGTCCCCGCCTTCCGCCCCGCCACCTGGAACGGCACCAACTCGGCCGTCACCGTCAAGGGCAGCGCGCTCTACAACCGGGCCCACCTCAAGGCACCCGAGGACGCTTTCTGCGATTCCTCCAACAGCTGTGACCCGAGCCGGATCTCCGACGGCGCCTCCAACGACACCTCGAGCAGCGGGCCCTGCGGCCGTGACGACGTCAAGTGCTGGTGGCACAAATCGGTTACCTGGAAGACCGACTGCGTCGACACCTGCGGATACGAGTTCGTCCGCTTCGGCGACACCACGCCGGAGGAGCCCGATGGCACCGCCTACCCGCCCGCCTGCATCACCAGCGGCCTCCCAGGCAACGCCCTCATCGTCGACGACGTGCCGGCAGACACCCCTGTCGTTCGTCCCGGTTGCGCCAACTCCTGGACGAACTCCGGCACGTTCAGCTTCGACTTCGCCAACAATGCCGTCGAGACGGTTTACCCCTCGAAGGTCGACCTCCACCAGCTGGGCGCCGGCTTCGGCGGCCACTTCTGGTTCGGCCACACTCGCCAGGACGACGCCAAGGGTCAGCGGCTGAAGATCACCGCCGACTGGAAACTCAACAGGGAACTCGACAAGGATGCCCGGGTCTGGGTACACCTCCCTGATCACGGCGCGCAGACCAAGCTCGCCAAATACCAGATCAAGACCCGTAACGGCTGGCGCAGCAGGACCGTCTCGCAGCCCGGTGACAGCAACCGCTGGGTGAAGCTCGGGATCTTCCGCACCAAGGGCATCGTGCCCGAGGTCAAGCTGAGCACGATCACGTCCGACGGCACCGGTGACGAGGACATCGCCTTCGACGCCGTGGCATTCGAGCCCGGCGACTGGGACTTCGTACCCGAGATCGTCATCCCGGAGGCCGATCCCGACGCTCCCGACCCGGAGTGGGAGGACACGGACCGGCAGAAGCAGCCGAACCCCGAGGGCACCACGCTGGCGCCGAACAAGGAGAGCTGCGGCGAAGCGGATGACAAGGGCACCCGCCAGTGTGTCAAGCTCGACTACGACCTCAAGAAGTACGGCGCTCGCAAGTGGCAGCAGCCCAAGCCCGCCAGGAGCGGCGTCGCCGCGGCCGCTGCCCCTCTGGTGTCGTGGTGCGATGACCCCACCGTCTCCGGCTACACCATCACGCGCCGCGAGGGCTGTCACAAACTGGCGGCAGTGGTCAGGTGGGAGCAGGGCGGCAAGACGGTGGGAACAGCCATCTTCGCAGTCCGTGAGGAGATTCTGCTGGAGAACAAGGCCGTATTCCGTGAGCGGATGTTCATGAGCCCGCTGTCCCTCGACGCCTCGTTGGGCACCGTCTCCCTGGACTACTGGGATGCGGTTTGTACACCGGATTGCGACGAGGCCTACCAGGGCGGCTGGGATGGTCTCACCGCGTGGGAGCCGATCGTGGACAACCACTGGGCATCAGCGACCAGGACATTCACCTGGAACAATGCGGTGTCCGGTACGTCCCAGAAGTTCGACCGGGGCACGTTCCTGAGCTTCAAGGCGGCTGCCCCCGAGGCAGCCGGAGCGGCCCCGGTCATCAAGCCGTCCTGGACGTTCTGGGATCAGGTCGAATGCGACAACAGTGTCGCCGTACCCAACTCGACCGGCTGCATCTTCGCCAAGAACGTACCGACGTGGCAGACCAACACCAAGCGGTATCCGGCCGCCGCCGCCTACTACTGGGTGCTGCGGGAGAAATTGGAGGACCACCCCGGCAGCAAGAAGTACAACAAGCCGATGCACCGTATGACGGACCAGGTTCAGCAGAGGCACAATCGCGACACGATCTGTAACAAAACCGGCACCGGCAAGTGGACGGCTCACGACGATGCCACAGGGGATACCCAGGGTGTGCAGTGCGACGAATTCCCCTTCGCAGCCACCAAGGAGAGCGGGGGGATTCCCACCCCGGTCGTCAACGGAGGCATCTGCGCGCAGCTCTATGCGCAGAAACAGGGCGACGGCACCTGGCGCCTCTTCGACGACGACAGATACGACCCGCCCACATGGAGGGAGATCTGCGGGCGCGCTTCCATGCCGGGCAAACAGAACGGAGATGCGGGAAGGGGACCGGGACTGTCGGGTTTCTTCACCAAGGCGCGGGTCCAGAACGACGGGGAGTTCTACATCGAGGTCCCGGACCTGGAGGGCTGCAACCCCGATGACATCTGCGTCATCCGCCGCTGAGTCACCGCCCTTCTAGGGCGATAGCCGTGGGGTGCCGGCCGTACGGCCGGCACCCCACGACGGGCCGTACCGTCTTACCGCCAGACGATGTTGCTCGTACCGTCCGACTCACGTACTGCTTCGGGACGGATCTCGCTGCCGGTCGCCGTGACGACGGGCCGTCCGGTCTCCAGGGCTTCGAGCGTCTCCTGGAACATCTCGGACAGGCTCTTCCAGCGCATGACCCCCCACAGCTCCAGATCCTGGTCGATCTCCAGGACGGCGCCGTACGTCAGCCCCTCACGATGGTCCACGATCAGTTGTGTGCCGACGTGCGTGCTGCTGACGGGCACCCATTTCGTGTGAGCTGTCCGGCCCACGACGAAGTCCTCGTTGCCGTCCTCCCGGCTCCACGCCACGTCCTGCTCCATGTCCCGCCGACCGAGCAGCATGCGCTTGGCGTCGACCGGGTAGTGGCCACCCGGGATGAAACCACCGGGGCCGCTGTGCCGAAAGTGGGTCGACACCCCATTGTGGTACTCCAGCCACGTCCGGATCTCGGGGACGAGCGGGAACGTGTTCTCGGTGATCGCGTCGATATCTGACGCCCTCGCAGGCGGGTTCAGTGTGCCGAAATCATCCGGCGCGTTGACTTCCAGCCACCGATCGAGATGGCTCAGTACATCCTGGAACTGCATGGTTCGTCCTCGCGTTTCAACGCTGCCTCCATCACAACATCACAGGAGTATGAGGCGGATCCTAGACCACGCGATCCAGCTGGTCCTGTCCCAGCTCGACGTCGGCGAGAAGACAGGCGAGACCACCTGCTTCCAGCCCCTGCTGAATGCCGTCGCCGACCTCGCCGGGACGGTGGTCACCAGCGACGCGCTGCACACCCAGCGCGAGCACGCCACCTACCTCCTGACGCGGGGCGCCCACTACATCGTCATCGTCAAGGGCAACCAGAAGCACCTGCGCAGCCAGCTCGAATCCCTTCCCTGGAAGGAAGTCCCGCTCCAGGGCCGCACCAGGTCCGGAGCGGGCGGCGCGGTCCTGTCCGCGATCGTCGTCCGCTTCTTCTTCTTCCGCAGGTGCCGGCCGACGATGTGGTTGATCCGCATCAGCCGGGTGACGCGCTTGCGGTTGATCCTGCGTCCCCTCGCACGCAGTTCGGCATGGACGCGCGGGGCACCGTAAGCGCCCTGGTGCTCGACGTGGATGGCGCGGATCTCGCTCACGGTCCGCTTCTCCTCGGCCCGACGCTCGATGCGGGCCTGCTCAGTGGCCAGGTGCCGGTAGTAGCCAGCGCGGGATGCTCCAAGCACCCGGCAGATCCGCTTGACGCCGAAGTCGGCGCAGTTGTCGGAGATGAAGTCCCAGCGGTAGGGGCTCACTTCACCTCCCGGGCGAAATAGGCAGCAGCCCTGCGCAGGATTTCGCGCTCCAGTTGCCACTCCTGCTCGGCCTTGAGCAGCCGAGCGTTCTCCGCTCGCAACCGAGCCCGTTCCTCGGCCGCGCTCACGCTGCCGTCGCGGCCCTCGGGCACGGCCTGAGCCTCGTCCTTGCGCACCCACGTCCGAAGCGACTCCGCGGTGATGCCGAGATCCGCGGCCACCGCCGCATACGTCCGCTTCCCGGCAGCGGCGCGGTAGAGCGCGACAGCGTCCTTCCTGAACTCCTCCGGATACGGAGACTTCCGTCCCACCTGGACATCCCTCCTTGGACTATCAAGATCCATTGTCAAGGTGTCCACTCCAAAGGGTCAGCCTCACATACCGTCCTGAAGGGCTGGCGCCTGCTACGCAAGCTCCGCTGCAGCACCAACCGGATCACCAACATCGTGAAGGCCGTCGTCGTCCTTCACCACGCCTCAACCTGAGGTTGGAAAGGGCTCAGTGGTCGTCGCCGATGACCTGGCCGGTACACGGTCGGTGCGGAATGACCCATGTGCCTTGCATTCGAGCGGGCGTGGGCCTGCGCCCAAACTGCCCGACAGTGAGGCTTGGCTACCTGGGGCACGGTCGGGCTGAGTAGAGGCCGACCGTGCTGGCCGGGTTTGAATCGAAGCCTGTGGCCTCCGCGTGCCCTTCGCGGCACACGGAGGCCATGCTCAGAGGGCGTTTCGTCCCGTTGTTTTATCCCGGATTGCCGTGTTGAGTGTGTTTTATGTGCCGCGCCATGTGGGGGTGGATTCGGCGGTGAGTCTGCGGGTCATGAGGTTGATCATCGCGAGGTGGATCATGGCTTCGGAGCGGTGCGGGTGGGCTTCGTAGTCGCGGGCGAGGCGGCGGTGGTTCATCAGCCAGCCCAGGGTGCGCTCAACGGTCCAGCGGCGGGGCAGGACGGTAAATCCCCTGGTGGACGGGTCGCGGCGGACGATGTGCATGTCGATGCCGAGGGTGGCGGCGTGCTCGACGAGGTGCTGGCGGTAGCCGCCGTCGACCCAGGTCTTGCGGACGGTCGGATGCTCTGCGGCCACCCGTTCGATGAGGATCTGGCCGGCCACCGAGTCCTGCACGCTCGCAGCGGTGACCAGCGCTCCGAGGAGAAGCCCGACGGTGTCGATGACGATGCTCCGCTTCCGCCCGACGATCTTCTTCCCGGCGTCGATACCCTGCCCGGAGGCGGGGACGTTGGCAGAGGTCTTGACGCTCTGGGAGTCGATGACGCACGCGCTCGGTTCTTCGCTCCGGCCTTCCTGCCTGCGGACTTGTCGGCGCAGGAGGCTGTTGAGCTGGTCGAAGACGCCTTCCTCCTGCCATCGGGCGAAGTAGGCGTAGACGGTGTTCCAGTGCGGGTAGTCGTGCGGCAGATAGCGCCAGGGGATCCCGGTCCGGTTCACATAGAGGACCGCGTCCAGCAGGCTCCGCAGGTCGTGATCGGGCGGCCGGCCGATGTCCAGGCCGCGGCCGCGACGCTCGGACCGCCAGGCGGTCAGGACCGGCTCGACCAACTTCCAGCGGGCATCGGACAGATCACTGGGATAACGGCGACGTTCAGGCACGATTCCGGGCTACCCACCCACGACCCGGCAGGCCCGGGCGCACACATCGGCGCCCGAAGCACACGGCGCACAACCCGGCGTCCTGGGATGAAACAGGAGAAGCCAGGCCAACACGACGCCGGAACGGCAACTCGTGCACCATCACTCACGCCAGCCTCAGCACTCCCAGACAAGCCGAGATCCAAACCGCCGTATAACAACCTAAATAGGCGCTAAACGCCCTCTGAGGAGAATCGGATGACCGGCCAGACCTTCGACTTCGGCCCGCAGGCCATCGTCGTGGCGCGCCTCGCAGCGGGTGTCACGGACGCACGGCTCGACGGGGTGACCTCCTGTCCGAAGTACGCGGTGCGCAACCTGCTCGGCCATCTGACCGGCCTGGCCGTCGCCTTCCGCGACGCCGGGCGCAAGGACCTGGGCCCGACGACCGACGCCGGCCCGACCGCCGCGGTGCCCGACATCGAGCCGGGCTGGCGTGAGGCCCTGCCGAAGGCGCTCGACGAACTCGCCGACGCCTGGCGGGACCCGGCCGCCTGGACCGGCACGACCCGGGCGGGCGGAGTGACGCTCCCGGCCGAGGTCGCGGCGGCCGTCGCCGCCGACGAACTGGTGGTGCACGGCTGGGACCTCGCGCGGGCCACCGGACAGGAGTACACACCCGACGCCACCGCCCTTCAGGTGACGCGGCAGTTCCTCGCCGGCGTGGCCGACGACCCGACCCGCGTCGGAGGCATCTTCGGCCCCGTCGTCCCGGTACCTGACGACGCCCCGCTCCTCGACCGCGTGATCGGCCTCAGCGGCCGTGACCCGGGCTGGAAGCCGTAACGGAGGAGCCGTCGACGCGAGCCGTCGTCGACGCAAGCCTTGTCGACGCAAGCCGCCGTCGGCCGCCACCGCTTCACGGGAGCACAGGGTCCGTGAGACCTGGAGGTGGCCCGAAACCGCCGCGCCCCTGTGGGGCGCCAACCTCCTTCCCGCTGAGATACCGCTCTCCTGACGCGTCAAGGGCCGCCCGCCGAGCGGGCGGCCCGTACGTGTACTCCCGGACGGCATCGCGAGAGCGAACATCCGACAGGCCTCGCCCCGCGTGAGGGGGCCGGACCCTCCGGTGCCCCGCGCCTCACGTGTCTCCTGAACTTCCTCTGCCGGAAGCGTTGACGAAACACGGTCACGCTCCTACCTTCAACGCGTCGTACTTCGTACGTCATATATGAGACGCGATATGCGAGACCGGGGATCGGCGTCCGCGACCGATGTCCGGCTCCCGTGATCCGCGACGTGAGACCAGAGAGGCGCGCATGACCTCTGTGCCCACCCCGATCCCGTCCCGCACGCAGTTCGTGCTGGAGGGGATCAAACACCGCATTCTCACCGGGCAGTTGACCCCAGGGCAGGCCCTGGTCGAGACCGACCTCGCCGCACAGTTCGGGGTGTCGAAGACCCCGGTGCGCGAGGCGCTCAAGACCCTGGCCGGCACCGGGCTCGTCGTGATGAACCAGTACAAGGGCGTCACGGTGCGCATGGTGGACGCGGACATGGCGCGCGAGGTGTACGACGTGCGGCTGCTCCTCGAACCCGAGGCCCTGCGGCGGGTGGTGCACCGGGGGGCCTCCCTCGACGCCGCCCGCGACGCGCTCACCCGTGCCGACGACGCCGCCGACACCGCCGAACGTTCCCTGGCCAACCGGGAGTTCCACCGCGCCCTCTACGTCCCCTGCGGCAATCCACTGCTCGGCCGGATGCTCGACGAGGTGCGCGACCAGGCGGCCCTCGTCTCGGCGGTCGCCTGGGCGTCCGATCCCTCCTGGGAGCGGGAGGCGAGCGAGCACCGGGAGATCCTGCGTCTCGCCCTCGACGGTGACGCCGACGGTGCGGCCGTGGCACTGCACGCGCACATCGCCTCGTTCGTGCGACGGGCCTTCCCCCAGGGCCAGGAAGAGGACGGACAGGAATGACAGCGACGTTCGAGACCCAGCGGGCGGCCCTGGCCGAGGTCGTGGCGATCCCGGTGACCCCGTTCGCCGAGGACGGCACGATCGACCGTGACACCCACCGGGCCCTGCTGCGCCGGCTGATCGACGGCGGCGTCCGCACCCTCACCCCCAACGGCAACACCGGCGAGTTCTACGCCCTCACCCCCGAAGAGCGCCGCACCATCACCGAGTTGACCATCGAGGAGGCCGGCGACCGCGCGGTCGTCCTCGTCGGCGTCGGGCACGACCTGCCCACCGCCGTCGCCTCCGCACGGCACGCCCGCGCCCTCGGCGCACCGATGGTGATGGTCCATCAGCCGGTGCACCCGTACGTCTCGGAGGGCGGCTGGGTCGACTACCACCGGGCGATCGCCGAGTCCGTGCCGGAGCTGGGCGTCGTGCCGTACATCCGCAATCCGCTGCTCGCGGGTTCGCGGCTCGCCGAACTCGCTGACGCCTGCCCGAACGTCATCGGCGTGAAGTACGCCGTCCCCGACGCGGCGCGCTTCGCGTCCTTCGCGCGGGACGCCGGTCTCGAACGGTTCGTGTGGGTGGCCGGACTCGCCGAGCCGTACGCCCCCTCGTACTTCTCGGCCGGTGCCACCGGGTTCACGTCGGGCCTGGTGAACGTCGCCCCGGCCGTCTCGCTGAACATGATCGAGGCGCTCCGGTCCGGCGACTACCCGGCCGCGATGAAGGTCTGGGAGCGGATCCGGCGCTTCGAGGAACTGCGCGCCGCCGACGCCTCCGCGAACAACGTCACCGTCGTCAAGGAAGCCCTGTCCTCGCTCGGCCTGTGCCGCCGTGACGTGCGCCCGCCGAGCAGACCGCTGCCCGCGAGCGAGCGTTCCGAGGTCGCCGCCATAGCCGCCGGATGGTCCCTGTGAAACCGCCCGAGGAGCTCAGAAGCCATCAGTGGTACGGCACCGACGGGCTCCGCTCGTTCAGCCACCGGGCCAGGACCCGGCAGCTCGGCTACCTCCCCGAGGAGCACCTGGGCAAGCCGGTCGTCGCGATCCTCAACACCTGGTCCGACATCAACCCGTGCCATGTGCACCTGCGCGACCGCGCGCAGGCCGTCAAGCGGGGCGTGTGGCAGGCCGGCGGATTCCCGCTCGAATTCCCGGTGTCCACGCTGAGCGAGACCTTCCAGAAGCCGACCCCGATGCTCTACCGCAACCTGCTCGCGATGGAGACCGAGGAACTGCTGCGGTCGTATCCGGTGGACGGGGCCGTGCTGATGGGCGGCTGCGACAAGACCACGCCCGCGCTGCTCATGGGCGCCGCCTCGGTCGACCTGCCGACCGTCTTCGTGCCCGCCGGACCGATGCTCCCGGGCCACTGGCGCGACGAGGTCCTCGGGTCCGGCACCGACATGTGGAAGTACTGGGACGACAGGCGCGCGGGCCTCATCGGGGACTGCGAGATGACCGAGCTGGAGAGCGGGCTCGCCCGGTCGCCGGGGCACTGCATGACCATGGGCACCGCGTCCACGCTGACAGCGGCCGCGGAGGCGCTCGGCGTCACCGTTCCCGGCGCGTCGAGCATCCCCGCCGTCGACTCGGGACACGACCGGATGGCGGCCGCGGCCGGGCTCAGGATCGTCGAACTCGTCCACAAGGACCGCGTGTTGTCCGACATCCTCACGGCCGAGGCCTTCGAGGACGCGGTCACGACCGTCCTCGGCCTCGGCGGCTCCACCAACGCCGTGATCCACCTGATCGCCATGGCCGGACGGGCCGGGGTCACCCTGACCCTGGACGACTTCGACCGGATCGCCCGGACCGTGCCCGTCCTCGCCGACGTCCGGCCCGGCGGACAGAAGTACCTCATGGAGGACTTCCACTTCGCCGGCGGCCTGCCCGGGTTCCTCTCCCGGATCACCGACCTGCTGCACCTGGACCGGCCCACGGTGTCCCACGACAGCATGCGCGAGCAGCTGGCGACCGCCCGGGTGCACAACGACGACGTCATCCGCACCCGGGAGAACCCGGTCGCGGCCGAGGGCGGGGTGGCCGTCCTGCGCGGCAACCTCTGCCCCGACGGCGCCGTCATCAAGCACATCTCCGCCGAGCCGCACCTGCTCAAGCACACCGGTCCCGCGGTCGTCTTCGACGACTACCGCACCATGCAGCGGACCATCGACGACCCGTCGCTCGGCATCACCGCGGACAGCGTCCTCGTGCTGCGGGGCTCCGGCCCCAAGGGCGGTCCGGGCATGCCCGAGTACGGGATGCTGCCCATCCCCGACCACCTGCTGAAGCAGGGCGTCCGGGACATGGTGCGGATCTCCGACGCCCGGATGAGCGGCACGAGTTACGGCGCGTGCGTGCTGCACGTGGCGCCCGAGTCGTACGTCGGCGGCCCGCTCGCCCTCGTACGGAGCGGGGACCCGATCACCCTCGACGTCGAGGCACGGTCACTCCGGCTCCACGTGGACGACGCGGAGCTGGAGCGCAGGCGGGCCGCGTGGACCCCGCCGCCCGTCCGGTACGAGCGAGGCTACGGCGCGCTCTACAACGACCAGATCACCCAGGCCGACACCGGCTGCGACTTCGCGTTCCTGGCCCGCCCGGGCAAGGTGCCGGACCCGTACGCGGGCTGAGGCCCCCACGACCGCACGTGGACGTGCCCGACCCATGACGTCGTAGCAAGCGCTTCCTGTACCCGCTGTACCTGCCCCACTGCGAACGGAGAACAGTCATGGCCCAAGCCGCAGCCGTGGCGAAACCGCCCGCGCCACTCCGGCGGCGCCGTGCCTCAGCGACCCCGCGCAGGCTTCCGTATCTGCTGATCGCCCCGGCGGCGCTGCTGATGCTGGGCTTCATCGCCTACCCCGTCATCAGCGTCTTCTACTACAGCCTGCAGAACTACAACCCGACGAAACCGTGGCGCAACGGCTACGCGGGCTTCGACAACTTCGTGCACGCCTTCACCGACGACCCCCAGTTCTGGGACACGCTGACCTTCAGCGCGAAGTGGGTCGTCGTCGAGGTGGGCCTCCAGCTGCTGTTCGGCCTGGCGCTCGCGCTGATCGTCAACCAGACCTTCGTCGGCCGGGCCGCCGGACGCGCCCTGGTCTTCTCGCCCTGGGCCGTCTCCGGGGTGCTGACCTCCGCGATCTGGGTGCTGCTCTACAACTCCCAGACGGGCATCACCCGTTACCTCGCCGACGCGGGCATGGGCTCGTACGGGACGAGCTGGCTCTCGGACACCTCCACCGTCTTCCCGGCGGCCGTGGTCGCGGACCTGTGGCGCGGGGTGCCCTTCTTCGCGATCCTGATCCTCGCCGACCTCCAGTCCGTCTCCAAGGACCTGTACGAGGCCGCCGAGGTCGACGGAGCCGGCCGCGTCCGGCAGTTCCTGCACATCACGCTGCCGCACCTCAAGGACGCGATCATCCTCTCCACCCTGCTGCGCGCGGTGTGGGAGTTCAACAACGTCGACCTGCTCTACACCCTCACCGGCGGCGGCCCCGCGGGCGAGACGACGACCCTTCCGCTCTACATCGCCAACACCAGTGTCGACGCGCACAACTTCGGTTACGCCTCGGCCCTCACCACGGTCGCGTTCGTGATTCTGCTGTTCTGCTCGATCGTCTATCTGCGGCTGAGCAAGTTCGGAGGCGGGGACAAGTGATCACCAAGGACGCCGGGACGATCGCCCCGGCCGTACCCGCCCCGCCCAGGGAGGAACCCCGCCCGCGCGCGGGGAGGAAGCGGCGCGCCTGGGACGAGGCCCCGCGCTGGCAGATCTACGTCCCCCTGGGCGGCTACCTCCTCTTCACCCTGGTCCCCTTCTACTGGATCCTGCTCTTCGCGCTGCGCCCGGCCGGCTCCACCTCCCTCGTGCCCTGGCCCATGACCCTCGACCACTTCGACAAGGTGTGGACCGAGCGCAGTTTCGGGACCTACTTCCAGAACAGCGTGATCATCGCCGTCTCCACCCTGGTGATGACCACGCTCGTCGCCCTCGCCGGCGGCTACGCCCTCGCCCGCTTCGACTTCAGGATGAAGCGCGGCTTCATGCTCGCGCTGCTCTGCTCGCAGTTCGTGCCGGGCGCCCTGCTCCTGGTCCCGCTCTTCCAGATCTTCGCCGAGCTCCGGATGATCAACTCGCTGGTCAGCGTCGTCATCGCCGAGACGGTCTTCCAGCTTCCGCTGTCGATGATCCTCATCAGCGGGTTCATCAGGAACGTGCCGTACACCCTGGAGGAGGCCGCCTGGGTCGACGGCTGCAACCGCTTCGACGCCTTCCGGATCGTCGTCCTCCCGCTGCTGCGGCCCGGGCTGATCGCCGTCGGCTCCTTCGCCTTCGTCCACGCCTGGAACCACTTCCTGTTCGCCCTGATGTTCCTCAGCGACCAGAGCAAGCAGACCATCCCGGTCGGCCTCAACACCCTGCTGAGCTCCGACAGCGTCGACCTCGGCGCGCTCGCGGCGGGCGGCATCGTCGCCGCCGTCCCCGTGGTCGTCGTCTTCGCCTTCATCCAGAAATGGCTGATCACCGGATTCAGCGCCGGGGCGGTGAAGGGATGACCGCCACCTCGCGCCGCAGCGGCGACCCGCACCCGGACAGCCGGCCGTCCGCGCCCGGCGTCCAGGCGGCGGTGACGGGCCCCGGGCTCCCGCGGCCGGCCGGTCCCGCCCAGGCGGGCACGACGGCCCGGCTCCCGCTGCCAGTCGTCCTCGCGGGCGCCCGGGGCCACGGCCGCTGGCACCTGGACAACATCCGCCGGCTCCAGGACAAGGGCCTGGTACGCCTCGCCGGGGTCTGCGAGCTGACCCCGCTCACCGAGGAGGAGCTGGGCGGGCGACGCGTCGAGCAGTCCGCCGACTTCGGTGCCCTCCTCGACTCCACCGGCGCCGCCGTCGCGGTGATCTGCACCCCCATCCCCACCCACACCGACCTCGCGCTGACCGCCGCGCGCAAGGGCGTCCACCTGCTCCTGGAGAAGCCGCCCGCGCCGTCCTACGCCGAGTTCCGGCGGATGGCCGACGGAGTCGCGGCGGCCGGAGCGGTCTGCCAGATCGGCTTCCAGTCGCTCGGCTCGCACGCCGTGCCGGCGATCAGGAAACTGATCACCGAGGGCGCAATCGGCCGGGTGACCGGAATCGGCGGGGCGGGCGCCTGGGTCCGCGACGAGGCGTACTTCCGGCGCGCGCCCTGGGCGGGCAGACGCCGCCTCGACGGCGCCGACGTCGTCGACGGGGTCCTCACGAACCCGCTGGCCCACGCCGTCGCCACGGCCCTCGCCCTGGACGGCTCGACCCGCGCCGAGGACGTCACCGGCATCCGGACCGAACTGCTGCGAGCCAACGACATCGAGTCCGACGACACCTCGTGCGTACGGGTGACGACCACCGGGGGCCGGATCACCGTCGCCGCCACGCTGTGCGCCGAACGCCCCGGCGAACCGTACGTCCTGGTGCACGGCACGGGCGGCCGGATCACCTTCTGGTACAAGCAGGACCGGGTGCTCGTGCAGCGGTCCGGACACGGCCCCGAGGAGATCGAGTACGGCCGCACCGACCTGCTGGAGAACCTGGCCGGGCATCTGACGGGCGGCGCCCCACTGCTGGTCCCGCCCGAGTCGACGGGCGCCTTCATGAAGGTCGTCGAGGCGATCCGGCAGGCCCCCGACCCGGTCGCGCTGCCCCCGGACGCCTGGAAGACGGTCCCCGGCGAACAGCGTCGCGTCGTGCCCGGCGTCGACGGATTCGTCGCGGCCGCCGCCGACACCCTCGCCCTCTACTCCGAGCTGGGCGCCTCCTGGGCGCTCCCGAAAGAGGTGAGCACCCCATGAACGACGACTCGCAGCTCCTGCGGATCGCGGGCCGCCCCGTCGCCCGCTACGTCACCCGGCCCGCACTCCCCGCCCGGCTCTCCCCGCGCCCGTATCTGCACCCCGTCACCACCCTGGCCGGCACCGCCGTCACCGAGCTCAGCCCGGCCGACCACACCCACCACCTCGGCGTCGGTGTCGCCGTACCCGACGTCGAGGGGCACAACTTCTGGGGCGGACGCACCTACGTCCGCGACCAGGGACCGACCGAGCTCGACAACCACGGCGCCCAGCGGCACGCCGGCTTCCAGCTGCGCGACCCGGACGGCTTCGTGGAGGAGCTGCGCTGGATGGCCGCGGGCACCGAACTGCTGCGGGAACGCCGTACGGTCGCGGCCGTCGCCCTCACCGACACCGCCTGGGCGCTGGACTTCACCTTCTCCCTCACGAACGTCACCGCGCGCGGTCTGTCGATCGGCAGCCCCGCCACCAACGGACGGCCGGGCGCGGCCTACGGAGGCTTCTTCTGGCGGGCCCGCAAGGAACAGGACGCCCCGCACGTGTTCACCGCCGACGCCGAGGGCGAGGAGGCCGTGCACGCGCGCCCCGCCGACTGGCTCGCCCTCGCGGGCGCCGGCTGGACGCTCGTCCTCGCCGGGGCGACCGGCGCGACCCGCCGTGACCCGTGGTTCGTCCGCACCGCCGAGTACCCGGGCGTCGGCTCCTCCCTGGCCCATGACGAGCGGCTGGCCGTCGGGGCGGGGGAGACGCTCGTACGCCGGGTCGTCACCGTCGTCGCCGACGGCACCCTCGACCGGAGCGGGGCCGCCGCGCTGGTCCGCAAGGCGGTGAGCCCCTGATGGCCCTGCCCTCCGCCGACCTCGGTGACGGCACCTACCGCAACCCCGTCCTCGACGCCGACTGGTCCGACCCCGATCTGCTGCGCGTCGGCGACGACTTCTACCTCACCGCCTCCAGCTTCGGCCGCGCCCCCGGCCTGCCACTGCTGCACTCCCGGGACCTGGTGAACTGGACCCTCGTCGGGCACGCTCTCCAACACCTGGAGCCCGCGCGCGAGTTCAGGAACCCCAGGCCCGACTGCGGCGTGTGGGCCCCCGCGTTGCGCCACCACGACGAACGATTCTGGATCTTCTGGGGCGACCCCGACCACGGCATCTTCCAGGTCAACGCCCAGCAGATCAGGGGCCCTTGGACGAGACCGCACCTGGTGAAGGAGGGCAGAGGGCTCATCGACCCCTGCCCGCTGTGGGACGAGGAGAGCGGCGAGGCGTATCTCGTGCACGCCTGGGCCAGGTCCCGTTCGGGAGTGAAGAACCGGCTGACCGGGCACCGGATGCGCCCCGACGGCACCGGGCTGCTCGACGAGGGCAAGGTGATCGTCGACGCCGACCTGGTTCCCGGCTGGTTCACCCTCGAAGGGCCCAAGGCCTACCGTCACGACGGCTGGTTCTGGATCTTCGCGCCCGCCGGGGGAGTCGAGACCGGCTGGCAGGGCGCCTTCCGTTCGCGCGGCTTCTTCGGGCCCTACGAGGAACGGGTGGTGCTGGAACAGGGGGACACCCGGGTCAACGGCCCGCACCAGGGCGGCTGGGTGCGCACGGCGGCGGGCGAGGACTGGTTCGCCCACTTCCAGCAGCGCGGACCCTACGGGCGGGTGGTCCACCTCCAGCCGATGAGCTGGGGCGAGGACGGCTGGCCGGTGCTCGGCGACCGGGGCACCCCCGTGGCCGTCCACCGCAAGCCGGACCTGCCGGCCCAGCCGCCGTCCGCACCCGCCACCGACGACGACTTCCCGGGCGGCCGCTTCGGGCGCCAGTGGCAGTGGACCGCCAACCCCCAGGACGGCTGGGCCACCCAGCACTCCGGCGACGGACTCCGGCTGACCTGTGTCCGTACGGCGGACGCCCACGACCTGCGCCGGCTGCCCCATGTCCTCACCCAGCGGATGCCGGGCGCGGCCGCCACCGTCCGGGTCGACCTGTGCCTCGACAGCGAGGAGCCCGGGGCGCGGGCCGGGATCGCGGTGCTCGGGGACGCGTTCGGCTGGATCGGCCTCCAGCGCGAGCCGGACGGATCGGTGCGGCTCGTGCACCGGTTCGCCGAGACCGCCGCCGTCGGGGCACCCGCCGTGCGCTCGGGGCGGAGCGAGGGCGAGCGCGACGCCGCTCCGGCACGCCCGGCGCCCGAGGGCCGGGCCCGGCTGTGGATCGAGATCGGCGCGGGGGCCCGCTGCCGCTTCTCCTACGACGTCGGCGGCGGCCGGCAGCCCTCCGGGCAGGCCTTCGCCGCCACGCCCTGGCGCTGGGTCGGCGCCCTGCTCGGCCTGTTCGCGCTCGCGCCGACCGGCGGGGGACACGCCGGAGCCGCCTCGTTCACGCGTTTTCGAGTCACCGCGACCCCCTGAGGGTCTTCGTCAGCCGTCGTCCGTCGTTCGTCCGCTTTGGGAGCCGCAATGAAGCACCTCCGTAGCAAGCGCTTGCCGGATGGGGAGGGAAGGGCGCGTCCCTTCCGGAAGCAGCCGGGCGCCGATCTCCGAGGACACCGCACCGACCCCACCACCCCGTTGGATCCGGAAGAAGAGAGCCGATCGATGAAGACCAGCCCGCTCAGGAACAACCCACCGGTACCCGGTCCCAGAAGGACCGGTGTCCGTGGAGCCCGGCGCGCCGCCGTGGCCGTCGCCCTCGGATCCGTGCTCGCGCTGACCGTCACCGCCTGTGGTGACGACGGCAGCGGCAGCGCGGGGGACAAGGGGACCGAGGGCTCCGGCAAGGGCGAGATCACCTTCTGGGACAACAACGGCGGTGTCCGCACCGACATCTGGAAGCAGATCATCGCCGACTTCGAGAAGAAGTACCCGGACATCAAGGTCAACTACGTCGGTATCCCGGCCGCGAGCGCCCAGTCCAAGTACGACACCGCCATCCAGGGCGGCGGCCTGCCGGACGTCGGGGGTGTGGGCACCGCGATGCTCGCCGAGGTCGCCGTCCAGGGGGCGCTGGAGCCGCTGGACAGCCGGATCGAGAAGAGCGCGCTGAACGGAAAGCTGAGCCAGAACCTGCTGGACGTCAGCCGGGCCGCGGGCGGCGGAGACACGCTGTACCAGGTGCCGACCTCCGCCAACAACGGCACGCTCTGGTACCGCACCGACCTGTTCAAGGCGGCGGGCCTGGACGAGCCGGCCTCCTGGTCGAAGTTCTACGACGCGGCCGCGAAGCTCACGGACACGGGCAAGAACAAGTTCGGCTTCACCATCCGCGGCGGAGAGGGCTCCATCGCCCCGGCGCTGGACGCGGCGTACGGCCAGACCGGCATCACCTCGTTCTGGAACGGCGACAAGACCACCGTCAACGACCCGAAGAACGTGGCGGCCCTGGAGAAGTACGTCGCCCTCTACAAGAAGTCCACCCCGTCCGCCGACGTCAACAACGACTTCACCAAGATGGTCGCGCAGTGGGACAGCGGCACCATCGGCATGCTGAGCCACAACCTCGGCTCCTACCAGGACCACCTGAAGGCGCTGGGCGCGGGCAAGTTCCGCGGCATCCCGAATCCCACGCTGGACGACGGCACGCGGGTGCAGATCTCCAACCCGGTCGACGGGCTGAGCCTGTTCAAGTCCGGCAAGAACAAGGCGGCCGCCTGGAAGTTCATCGAGTTCGCGGTCTCGGCGGCGGAGAACTCCAAGTTCAACGAGTCGGCCGGTCAGGTCCCGGCGAACACCGACGCGGCGAAGGACGCCTGGATCCAGCAGGCCGAGCCGACCAAGCTCGCCGCCGAGGCACTGAACGGCACCGGCACCAAGATCGTGCAGCTGCCGTACTACCTGCCCGACTGGAACACCATCTCCAAGGCCGACAACGAGCCGAACTTCCAGAAGGTGCTGCTCGGCAAGATGAGCGTGAAGGACTTCCTGGACACGCTGGCCGACCAGCTCGACAAGGCGCAGGCCGACTGGAAGGCCCACCACTGACCCGGTCCGCCCACAGGGCCCGGCCGTGGCGCGCGTCGCGCCGCGGCCGGCCCGGGGCCCGGCGGCTGTCTCCGCACCTCCGTCGGAACCACAGCCGGAAACTTTGCTGGACCTCAGCCGGAACCTCTGTCCGGTCCTCTGCCGGTCCTCTGCCGGAACGCCGGCCGGGACCTCCCGTAGAAAGCTCAGCCGAACCCTCTGTCGAAAGGCACACGCCCGTGTCCCTCACGCGCAGACAGGTCACCTCGGCGGCCGTGGCCGCCTTGCCGCTCGGCGTCGCCGCGGCGGGCCCCGCGCCCGCCGCCCCGCACCGCCGGCCGCGCACCCTCCACATCGCCGGCGACTCCACCGCCGCCCAGAAGTACGCCGACGCCGCACCCGAGACCGGGTGGGGCATGGCCCTTCCGTTCTTCCTCCGTGAGGACCTCGTGGTCGCCAACCACGCGGTGAACGGCCGGAGTTCGAAGAGCTTCATCGACGAGGGGCGCCTCGCCGCGATCCTCGACGTGATCCGGCCCGGCGACCTCCTGCTCGTCCAGTTCGGGCACAACGACGAGAAGAGCGCCGACCCGACGCGCTACACCGAGCCGTGGACGACGTTCCAGGACTGCCTGCGGCAGTACATCGCCGGGGCGCGGGCCCGGGGCGCCCGGCCGCTGCTCGCCACCCCGGTGGAGCGCAGAAAGTTCGACGCGGACGGCAACGCGGTCCCGACGCACGGCGACTACCCGGCGTCGATGCGGGCGCTCGCCGCGGACGAGCACGTGGCACTCCTCGACATCCAGGCCCTGTCCATCGCGCTGTGGCAGCGGCTCGGCGTCGAGGAGACGAAGAAGTACTTCAACTGGACCGCGACCGAGCAGGACAACACGCACTTCAACCCGCCGGGTGCCATCGCCGTGGCCCGTCTCGTCGCGGCCGGACTGCTGCACTCCCGGGTTCTCGCGCCCGGGGACGTACGCCGTCTCGACGCGGAGATACCCGAGTCCTGGATCACCTGGCCGACCGCCTGAGTCCCTGAGTCCTGAGTCCTGAGTCCTGAATCCCTGAGTCCTTGAGCCGAAGGAAAGAGAGTCGCACGATGAACACACAGAAATGGCATGGGCATGCCATGACATGGAGCGTGACCGCCACGCGGAGAACGGCCGCGCTGATGGGCTGCACCGCCCTCGTGCTCGCCGTCACCGGCACCCCCGCCCAGGCCCAGTCCCGCGAGCCCGCCCGGCAGACGCTCGCCGCGGGCGACGGCTGGGCGTCCGACGGGACCGGCACCACCGGCGGCTCGGCCGCCAAGGCCGCTCGGATCCACACGGTGACGACCTGGGCGGAGTTCAGGGCCGCGCTCGCCGCCGACGGCAGCGCGCCGAAGATCATCAAGGTCAAGGGCACGATCGACGCCAACGCCGACGGCTGCGACTCCTTCGCCGCGCCCGGCTACGACTTCGACCGCTACCTCGCCGACTACGACCCCGCGGTGTGGGGCTACGACCAGGTGGTCAGCGGCGAGCAGGAGGATCTGCGCGCCGCCTCCGCCGCCAACCAGGACACCGCCATGAAGGCGTACGTCCCCGCCAACACCACCATCGTCGGGATCGGCCGCGACGCCGGCATCAAGGGCGCGAGCCTGCAGATCAAGGACGTCGACAACGTCATCGTCCGCAACCTCGCCTTCGAGAGCCCCCTCGACTGCTTCCCGCAGTGGGATCCCACCGACGGCGACACCGGCAACTGGAACTCCGAGTACGACAGCGCGGTGGTCTACGGGGCCACGCACGTCTGGCTCGACCACAACACGTTCACCGACGGCGACCACCCGGACAGCTCGCTGCCGACGTACTACGGCCGGATCTACGAACAGCACGACGGCGAACTGGACATCGTCAAGGGCGCCGACTACGTGACCGCCTCCTGGAACGTCTTCGCCGACCACGACAAGACCATCCTGATCGGCAACAGCGACAGCGCGGCGACCGCCGCCGTGGACCGGGGCCATCTGAAGGTCACCCTCCACCACAACCTGTTCACCGGCCTCGTCGAGCGCGCCCCCCGCGTCCGCTTCGGGCAAGTGGACTCCTACAACAACCACTTCGTGGCCGACTCCACCTACGGCTACAGCTACGGCATCGGCATGGAGTCCCAACTCGTCGCCGAGCACAACGCGTTCACGCTGCCCGACTCGGTCAGCGCCGCGCTGATCCTCAAGAAGTGGAAGGAGGCGCCGCTGACCGCGGCCGACAACTACGTCAACGGCGTACGCACCGACCTGATCGCCGTGCACAACGCGGAGATCCCGGCGGAGACGCTCCAGTCCGGTGCCGGATGGACACCGGTCCTGCGGACGAAGGTCGACCCGCCGAGGGCCGTTCCCGGCATCGTCGACCACCGCGCGGGCGCCGGAAAGATCTGCTGACCATGGCCGGACACCCCGTCAGCAGAAGGGCGTTCGTCGCCGCGAGCACCGGAGCCGCACTGGCTCTCGGCCTCGCGGCCCCCGCCCGCGCCACCGGGCGCACGCCCTTCGGACGCCACGGTTCGCCGTCCGCGCGGCGCGACGCGCGGACGCTGTACGTCCATCCCGGCGGCCTCGGCGACCACACCACCGTGCAGGCCGCCGTGACCGCCGCGACCGGCGCCGGATTCACCCTGGTCATCGCACCCGGCGTGTACCGCGAGACGGTCTCGGTCGGCGCCGTCGACCCGGCGACCGGCCTGCCCGGCGCCGCCGGCTCCGAGATGACCTGGATCGGCGCCTCCGGCGACCCGCGCGACGTCGTCGTCGTGTACGACAACGCCAACGGCACGCCGAAGCCCGACGGTTCGGGCACCTACGGCACCACCGGGTCCGCGACGACCACGGTGCGCACCGACGGGTTCACGGCCCGCTCGGTCACCTTCGCCAACGACTGGCTGCGCGCCGACCACCCCGGGATCACCGGCACCCAGGCCGTGGCGGTCAAGGTGCAGGGCGACCGCTCGGCGTTCCACCGGTGCCGCTTCCTCGGCCACCAGGACACCCTGTACGCCGACTCGATCGCGCTCGGCACCTTCGCCCGGCAGTACTACCGGGACTGCTACGTCGAGGGGGACGTGGACTTCGTCTTCGGGCGGGCGACGGCGGTCTTCGAGTACTGCCACTTCCGCACCCTGGACCGCACGGACCTGTCCGGCGCCCCGTACGGCTTCGTCTTCGCGCCGTCCACGGCCGTCGCCGACCCGCGCGGGTACCTGGTCACCCGCAGCCGGATCAGCAGCGCCGCGCCGGACGCTTACTACAAGCTGGCCCGCCCCTGGGTGCCCGGCTCGGACCTCACCGCCCGCCCGATGCTGACCGTCCGCGACACCCGTCTGGACGCCGGCATCGACGCGGTGGCGCCCTACACGAACATGTCCGCCGCCTATCCGTGGCAGAGCCAGCGCTTCGCCGAGTACCGCGACACCGGGCCGGGCGCGGTGATCACGGTCCCGGAGAACCGTCCCCAGCTCACGGCCGAGCAGGCCCGTTCGGCGACCCGTGAGGCGTACCTCGGCGACTGGACTCCGTGGAAGGGGTGCTGAGATGCGCAGGCGAACCCTCCTCGCCGGTCTGGCGGGGTCGTTCACGGCCGCGGTCACGGCCCCGGCCGCCGCCCACGGCCGCCGTGTCCTGCACGTGCGTCCCGGCGACTCGGTCCAGGCCGCCGTGGACGCGGTGGACGGTCCCGGGCAGACGATCGTCATCCACCCGGGAACGTACCGCGAGGTGGTCCGCATCCCCGCCGACAAGGGGGAGCTGACGCTCCGTGGTGCCACGCGCGACCCGCGCGACGCGGTCGTCGTCTTCGGCCGGGCGAACGGCACGCCGCTGCCGGACGGCTCCGGGACCTACGGGACCGCGGGCTCGGCGACCTTCACCTCGGCGGCTCCGGGGCTGACCGTGCGCCGGCTGACGATCGCGAACGACTGGCTGCGCGCGGACCACCCGGAGACCACCGGCACACAGGCGGTCGCGGCCTACGTCACCGGCGACCGCTCGTACTTCGAGCGGGTGCGGCTGCTGGCCCACCAGGACACGCTGTTCGCGGACACGACGGACCTGGCCGCCTTCGACCGGCACTGCTACCGCGACTGCCACATCGAGGGCGACGTCGACTTCGTGTTCGGCCGGGCCACCGCCGTCTTCGAACGCTGCCGCTTCCACACCCTCGACCGGGACGTCTCCTTCAAGCCCGAGGGCATGGTCTTCGCGCCGTCCACCGCCCGCGCGAACCCCCACGGCTTCCTCGCCGTCGGCGGCCGTGTCACCTCGGGCGCCGAGGACGGGGCGTACAAGATCGCCCGGCCCTGGGTCCCGTCGTACGAGACCACCGCGTGGCCCTCGCTCGTGGTCCGCGGCTGCGAACTCGGGCCCGGCATCGACGCGGTGGCGCCCTACACCGACATGCGCGCGGCCTACCCCTGGCAGTCCATGCGCTTTCGCGAGTACCGCAACACCGGACCCGGCGCGGTGATCACCGTCCCGGAGAACCGCCCCCAGCTCACGGACGCGGAGGCCGAGCGGCACACCCGTGCCGCGTATCTCGGCGACTGGCGCCCGTGATTCCCCCGCTCCATTCCCCAGCACGACGAAAGGACCGCACTCCATGTCCCGTCGTACCGTTCTCGCCTTAGGCGCCACCCTGGCGCTCGGCGCGGGCCTCGCCGTCCTCCCCACCCAGGCACAGGCCGCCACCGTCGTCGTCTCCACCACCGCCCAACTGACCAGCGCGATCTCCGGTGCCACCGCCGGAACCGTCATCCAGGTGCGCGGCGGCACCTACTCCCCGACGGCCACCCTCCAGTCCACCGCCAACGGCACGTCCTCCTCGCCGGTCACCCTCACGGCGTACGGCTCGGAGACCGTGAAGATCGACGGCTCCTCGCTCCCCTCGGGCTCCTGGATCTTCAAGTTGACCGCCGACTACTGGAACGTCTCCAACATCACGTTCCAGAACTCCCCGGACAGCGCGGTCGTCTGCCAGTCCTGCACCGGCACCGTCTGGAACAACATCAAGACCATCAACGGCGGCGACTCCGGCTTCACCCTGACCGGCGACGGCACCGTGAACAACACGGTCAAGAACATCGACGCGTACGGCAACTACGACGCCGCCACCCACGGCGAGAACGCGGACGGCGTCGCCGTGAAGTTCGGCTCGGGCAGCGGCAACCTGATCACCGGGGCCCGCCTCTACAACAACTCGGACGACGGAATCGACTTCTGGTCGTTCTCCTCGCCCGTCACCGTCGAACACACCTGGTCCTTCGGCAACGGCAAGAACCGCTGGGGGGACTCGGCCTTCGCGGGCGACGGCAACGGCTACAAACTGGGCGGCGACGGCGAGGTCGTCGCCCACGTCGTCAACAACTCCGCCGCCTGGGACGACGCGGGCAGCGGCTTCACCGAGAACTCCAACACCGGTGCCATCGTCATCAACCGCACCACCGCCTACGCCAACGGGAAGTACGGCTACTACTTCGCCACCAGCGCCGCCAAGCTCGGCAAGAACCTCGCCGTGAGCAACGGCACCGCGGTCTCCAAGGGCTCCTCGGTGACGTCGGCCGGCAACAACTGGGACTCCGGCGTCTCCACCCCGTCGTTCATCTCCACGGACGCGAGCACCACGTACAACTCCCGCTCCTCCAGCGGGACACTGCCCGCGACCACCTTCCTCACGACGGGCAGCACGACCATCGGCGCGACCATGAACTGACTCCCGCCGGGCAGTCCGTGAGGCCCGATCCGTGCGACGCGAGGTCCAAGTCGGCCGAAAAGTATGTATCGATCCGGCAAAAGGCCTCGCGTCCAGCGACGTGACGCGCGTAGAAAACTGTCATGCATAAGTCACTGCGCATAGCGGCCGTCGCCGCAACCTGTGTCGTCGCCGGTGCCGCCCTGTACGGCACCGGTGTCGCCACCGCCGGTCAGTCCACGGCGAACTCGACGCACGAGCCTTACAACATCGGTGTTCTCGTCAAGGACATCGACACCTATTACGGCACCACGGCCGACGCCAACGGGGTGTACCAGGCGTCCCCCGACAGCCCGTACGCCAAGGACCTGGCCCGCCTCGACGCCTCCGCCAAGCGGTACATCGACCAGGCGGCCCGCAAGGCCCACCACCGCCACGGGAAGCCCGCGGTCGTCTTCGACATCGACGACACGCTGCTGCTCTCCCTCGACTACGAGAAGAAGACCAACTACACCTACAACTCGGCCTCCTGGGCCGCGTACGTCGCCCAGGCGGACCGTCCGGCCGTCTTCGGCAGCCCCGACCTCGTCAAGTACGCCGCGTCCAAGGGCGTCGAGGTGTTCTACAACTCCGGCCTGAAGGAGTCGCAGCGCGTCTCCGCGGTCGACAACCTCAAGAAGGTCGGCGTCGACGTCAACCTCGACGCCGCGCACATGTTCCTCAAGGACGCGGCCAACCCGCCCGCGTACCTGAGCGACTGCGCCACCGCCACCGCCTGGAACTGCACGACCGTGCAGTACAAGGCCGGCACCCGCAAGCACATCGAGTCCCTCGGGTACGACATCGTCGCCAACTTCGGCGACCAGTACTCGGACCTCGACGGCGGCTACGCCGACAAGACCTACAAGCTCCCGAACCCCACGTACTTCGTGAGCTGACACGCCCCCATCGTCGAACGCCCCCGCCGGTCGCCACCGGTGGGGGCGTTCGTCGTCTCCGGAAGGCGAACGCGTCCGCGGGCCTCGCTAGGGATCGCCGCCGTCGCTGTCCCGGGTCGCGAAGTCCCCGGCCACGAAAGCCCGTTCGCCGCCCTTCACGGTCGCCGTCACGGTGTAGCCGTCCTCCTTCGCGTCCCGGCCGCCACGATCGTGGCCGTACTGGCCGGCGAAGATCCACGCGCCCGGACGGACCGTGCGACCCGGCCTGAGCGTCCAGGTGTAGACGAGGAAGCCGTCCCGCTCGGTGACCGCCGTCGTGAAGTCGCTCCCGGGCAGCGAGAGCCAGGCCCCCGTCTCGCTCACCCCGCCGGTCTGCCTGACCTCCAGCGTGACCGAGAGCGAGGTGAGCTGCTCCGTGGTCCGCAGGCTGACATCGCTCTGCGCCCAATAGTCGTCGCTGTGCGGGTCGACCGAGCCGTCCGACCGCAACGGGCCGTCCGCGGTGTCCCCGCCGGGCGCCCGGTCCGGGGCCGAGGGGCCGCTCTTCGCGGGGGTCCGGGAGGGGGACGGACGCGGCCGGTCCGACACCTTCGGCGTCCCGGAACGCGGTCCGGCCCCGGCGGTGGCCGGCGCCCGGCCGGCCGGGTCCGGCGACGGGTCGGGCGCCGGGGGAACGGCCACGGTCCGCCGTGCCGGCCCCTCGTCCCGCACCGCCGAGGCGACCGCGTAACCGCCCGCCACCAGGACGCCCGCGACCGCGGCCGTGGCGCCCAGGACACGGGCCCAGCCGAGCAGCGGCGGGCGCGCGGCGCGCCGCGGGGGCCGCCGCTCGCCGGAGCCCGCCATGCCGCGCTCCACCCGGGCCAGGATGCGCGCGCGGTCCGGCCCGTGGGCCCCGGCCGCCTCGCGCAGCCGGGCGCGCAGCTCGTCGTGCACCTCCCGCGACTCCCTCACCGGTCCCGTCCTCCGGTCCCACCCGTGGGCAGCGCCCCCGCGTGCATCCGTACCGACGCCTCGTCCGTGCCGAGCAGTCGCTTCAGTTCCGCCATGCCCTTGGACGTCTGGCTCTTCACCGTACCCACGGAGACGCCGAGGGCGAGCGCGGTGTCCTTCTCCGACAGATCGAAGGCGTGCCGCAGCACGACACAGGCTCGCTTGCGGAACGGCAGTCGGCGCAGGGCCTGTTGGACATCGACCGTTCCCGGTATGTCGGGGTTCTCGGCCCTGTCCTCGCGCTGGGACCAGACGAGCGTGATCCGCCGGCGTTCCCGCACGGCGGCGCGGATCCGGGTGCGGGCGAGGTTGGCGACCACTCCGCGCGCGTACGCCGTCGGACGGTCCGCCGCCCGCACCCGGTCCCAGCGGTGCCACAGCGCGAGCAGCGCGTCGGCGGCCAGGTCGTCCGCGGCGTCCGGCTCACCCGTCAACAGGTGCGCCAGCCGGGCCAGTTCGGCGTAGTGCCGCTCGAAGAAGGCGTGGAACTCCACCGAGGCGGCGTCGTCGACGAGCGTGCCCACGGGGTGTCTCCCCTCGCTTCGGCTGCGGCACCGGTGCGGGTGCGGTGGGTACGGATCCGTGATTCCGGTGTGGAGCACGGGAGTTCCGGCGGAGCGGGATGCGTGAGCGTACCAGCCGGTCGTACGGGCCTTCGAACGGCGTATGGCGGGCCGAACTCGATTCCGTAACACGGGGAAAACCTGAAACCTGTTGATCGGGGGAACAATCCAGCCAGCATCCGCACACGAGGCACGCAGGCAACGAGGAGTATCGCCATGTCCGAAGCGCAGAAGGTCGACAACCGGCCAAGTACCGCCCCACCGGCGGCAGGCGGGATCGACGCCTTCTTCAAGATATCCGCCAGAGGCTCCACCGTCGGCCGGGAGATACGCGGCGGGTTCGCCACCTTCTTCACCATGGCCTACATCCTCGTCCTGAATCCCATCATCCTCGGCAGCGCCAAGGACAAGTTCGGGCACACGCTGGACACCGGTCAACTGGTCACCGCCACCGCGCTGGTGGCGTGTGTCATGACCGTCATCATGGGGATCGGAGGCAACCTTCCGCTCGCCATCGCGGCGGGCCTCGGCCTCAACGCCGTCGTGGCCTTCCAGCTCGCGCCGCTGATGAGCTGGGACGACGCCATGGGCCTGGTCGTCCTCGAAGGCGTCCTGATCTGCGTCCTGGTGCTCACCGGCCTCCGGGAAGCGATCATGAACGCGATCCCGCAGCAGCTCAAGCAGGCCATCGGCGTGGGCATCGGTCTGTTCATCGCCTTCATCGGCTTCGTGGACGCCGGGTTCGTCAGCCGTATCCCGGACGTCGCCCACACCACCGTCCCGGTCCAGCTCGGGGCCGTGGGCCGCCTCACCGGATGGCCCGTCCTCGTCTTCTGTCTCGGCGTCCTGCTGACCATCGCGCTGCTCGCCCGCAAGGTGAAGGGCGCGATCCTCATCAGCATCGTCAGCATGACGGTCGTGGCGATCGTCATCGACGCCGTCGCCGACATCAAGAGCTGGGGCCTGACCACGCCCAAGGTCCCGGACAAGATCGTCGCCAGCCCGGACTTCGGGCTCGTCGGCCACTTCAGCCTGTTCGGCGGCTTCGCCGAGGCCGGTGTCCTCACCGCCGTCCTGCTGATCTTCACGCTGGTCCTGTCGGACTTCTTCGACGCCATGGGGACCATCGTCGGGATCAGCGCCGAGGCCGGGCTGCTCGACGAGCAGGGCCAGGTCCCGGGCATCGGCCGGGTCCTGTTCATCGACGGCGCCGCCGCCGTCGCGGGCGGTGTGGGCTCCGCCTCCTCCAACACCGCCTACATCGAGTCCGCGGCCGGCGTCGGCGAGGGCGCCCGCACCGGCTTCGCCAACCTGGTCACCGGCGGTCTCTTCGGCCTCGCGCTCTTCCTCACCCCGCTGCTGACCATCGTCCCGCTCCAGGCCGCGGCGCCCGCGCTGATCGCGGTCGGGTTCCTGATGATGACCCACGTCAAGCACATCGACTGGGACCGGTACGAGATCGCGATCCCGGCGTTCCTGACCATCGCCGTGATGCCGTTCACGTACTCCATCACCGACGGCATCGGGGCCGGCTTCCTGGCCTACGTCGTCATCAAGGCGGTCCTGGGCAAGGCGAAGGAGGTCAACTGGCTGCTGTGGGCCGTCTCGGCGCTGTTCCTGGTGTACTTCGCGATCGACCCGGTGGAGCAGGTACTCGGCGTGAAGTGACCGGCCCGAGCGAGGGAGCCGGTTCCCGAGGTGACCGGCCAGGCGGTGGGAGCCGGTGGCTGAAGCGACAGGCCGGCCGGTGGGAGCCGGTTCCTGAAGCGGCCTGCCAGGCGGTGGGAGCCGGTTCCTGAGGCGACGGCCCGTCCGGCGGACCCGGTGTCCGTGGCTACGGCCCGGCCGGCGGAGTCCTTGCGCGCGGCGGCCCCGCACCCGATGGGGTGCGGGGCCGCTCACTTGCGGGGGCGCGCCTCAGTTCTTCAGCGCCGCCCGCATCATCGCCTTGGCGACCGGCGCCGCCAGTCCGTTGCCGCTCACCTCCGAGCGCGCCGCGTCCGACTGCTCGACCATGACCGCGACGGCGACCTCCTTGCCGTTCGAGTCGGACTTCGCGAACGACGTGAACCAGGCGTACGGCGTCTTGCTGTTCTTCTCGCCGTGCTGGGCCGTGCCGGTCTTGCCGCCCACGGTCGCGCCGGGGATCAGGGCGTTGGTGCCCGTGCCGTCCTCGACGACCGTCTGCATCGCGGACCGGAGCTGCCGGGCGGTCTCCGAGCTGACGATCTCCTGGGTGTCCGCGCTGTCGTCGTAGTTCTTCAGCACATTGCCGTCGGCGTCGCTGGTCTGCGACACCATGTGCGGCGAGACCAGCTTGCCGTCGTTGGCGATCGCGGCGGACACCATCGCCATCTGGAGCGGCGTGGCCGTGACGTCGAACTGCCCGATGCCGGTCAGCGCCGTGGACGACCTGTCCATGCCCGTGGGGTACACGCTGGCGTACGCCCGCACCGGCACGTCCTGCTCGGTGTCGTTGAAGCCGAACTTCTCCGCCATGGCCCTGACCTTGTCCTGGCCGAGGTCGACCGCCATCTTCGCGAAGACGTTGTTGCAGGAGTACTGGAGCGCGACCCGGATCGAGGCGTTCTCGCAGGGAGCGGACGCGTTCTCGTTCTTCAGGACGGTCGTCGTGCCCGGCAGGGTGTACGGGTCCGGGCTGGTCGTCTTCGCGTCCACGTCGGAGTAGAGCCCGTTCTCCAGCGCGGCGGCGGCCACGACCAGCTTGAAGGTGGAGCCCGGCGGCAGGGGCTGCCGCAGCGCGCGGTTGACCAGCGGCTTGTCGGCGTCCTTGGTCAGCTTCTGCCAGACGCTGTTGTCGCCCGCGCTGATCGACGTCGGGTCGTACGACGGTGTCGAGACGACCGCGAGGATCTTGCCGGTCTTCGGGTCGATCGCGACGGCCGCGCCCTTGTTGCTCCCGAGCGCGCTGTAGGCGGCCTTCTGGACGGCCGGGTCGATCGTCGTGACCACGTCACCGGGGTCGGCGCGCCTGTTGGTGAGCGTGTCCAGCGGGTTCTTCAGCCGGAGGTCCGAGCCGTCCAGCAGCTTCTGGTAGATGCCCTCCAGCTGGGTCGCGCCGTAGACCTGCGAGCTGTAGCCGGTGACCGCCGAGTACAGGCTGCCGTTCTTGTACGTCCGCTTGTACTTGAGGTCGCTCCCTGTCGTCTCCGCGGAGCCGGTGATCGCGTCGCCGGCCACGATGATGTTCCCGAGCGGGTTCGCGTACAGCGCGATCGCGTTCCGTCGGTTGTCCTTGTCGTCCGCGAGTGCCTGTCCGTCGTAGAACTGCACCCAGGTCGCCCTGATCAGCAGAGAGAGCACGAGCAGCAGTGAGAAGACGGCGGCACGCCTGATCGTCTTGTTCATCCCGCACAGAAGGACGAGCGATCAGGGGCGAATCGTTCCCGTCCGCCCGGTTTTCTCATCAATCCTTCATGGGGCCACCGGGCGGCCGTCCCGCCGTCAGAGCCTGCGGGTGGCCAGGGTGAGCCGGTCGCGGGCGTCGAACAGGGCGTCCTTGACCATCTGCTCGTGCGCGGGGGTGAGCCGGGCCACGGGCACCGAGCAGCTGATCGCGTCACGGGCGGGCGTGCGGTACGGGATCGCCACACCGAAGCAGCGCAGCCCCAGCGTGTTCTCCTCGCGGTCCACCGCGAAGCCCTGCTCCCGTACCTGGTGCAGCTCCTCGATGAGCTTCTCCCGGTCGGTGATCGTGTGCTCGGTCAGCGCGGGGAGCGTCTCCGGCAGCATCTTGCGGACCTGCTCGTCACCGTACGTGGCCAGCAGCGCCTTGCCGAGCGAGGTGGAGTGGGCGGGGAGCCGGCGGCCGACCCGGGTGAAGGGGCGCAGATAGTGCTGCGACTGCCGGGTGGCCAGATAGACGACGTTCGTGCCGTCCAGACGCGCGAGGTGGATCGTCTCGGTGGTGTCGTCGGAGAGACGGTCGAGGGTCGGGCGGGCCGCGGCGACCACCTCGTCGCCGTCGATGTACGAGGTGCCGACCAGCAGGGCCCGTACGCCGATGCCGTACCGCGTGCCCGTCGCGTCCGTCTCGACCCAGCCGAGCTCGACGAGCGTGCGAAGCAACATGTACAGGCTGGACTTGGGATATCCGACGGCCTCCTGGACCGCGGCGAGGGAATGCATTCCGGGCCGGCCGGCGAAGTACTCCAGCAATTCAACGGTCCGCACCGCGGACTTGACCTGCGCCCCGCCACCTGTCTCGCCTGCCGACATCGCCCTTGACCCCTTCGTTGGACGGGAAATAGTCTCCGACAGGAGATTCACCATCAGAGACAGCGTTCAGCATATCGAACACCCCTGGTGAGTGACACAAGAACTGTGGCATCACATCTGAAGGGACCCGCGGTGGCAGCAGCACCAGTCTGGAGTGTCGACCCCCGTACCGGGAAGCAGCGGGAACAGGTTGCGGTGGAGGCCACGGCCCAGGAGGTGGACGACTCCGTCCGTGCCGCGCACGCCGCGCGTTCCGCGCTCGCCGACCGCACCGTACGCGCCGCGTTCCTGCGTACCGCCGCCGACCTGCTCGAAGGGGCCAAGGACCTGCTCGTCGAGGCCGCCGACGCGGAGACCGCGCTCGGCCCGGTCCGGCTCACCGGTGAACTCGCCCGCACCTGCTACCAGTTGCGCGCATTCGCCGGAATCGTCGACGAGGGTGCCTTCCTCGACGTCGTGATCAACCACCCGGACGCCACGGCCACCCCGCCGATCCCGGACCTGCGCCGCTACAAGGTGCCGCTGGGCGTCGTCGCCGTGTACTCGGCCTCGAACTTCCCCTTCGCCTTCTCGGTGGCCGGCGGTGACACGGCCAGCGCGCTGGCGGCGGGCTGCCCGGTCGTCGTCAAGGCCCACCCCGACCACCCGGCGCTCTCCGAGCTCGTCGCGGCCGTCCTGCGCCGCGCGGCCGGCCGGCACGACATCCCCGAGGGCGTCGTCGGCCTCGTCCACGGCTTCGAGGCCGGCGTCGAACTGGTCCGGCACCCGCTGGTCACGGCGGCCGGGTTCACCGGTTCCGTCCGCGGCGGGCGCGCGCTGTTCGACGCGGCTTCCGCGCGTCCGGTGCCGATTCCGTTCCACGGCGAGCTGGGCTCCCTGAACCCCGTGGTCGTCACCGAGGCCGCGGCCGCCGAGCGCGCCGAGGAGATCGGCGCGGGACTCGCCGGCTCGATGACCCTGGGTGTCGGCCAGTTCTGTGTGAAGCCGGGCCTGGTGCTCGCTCCGGCCGGCGCGGCGGGCGACCGCCTGCTGAAGTCCCTGACCGAAGCGGTGAGCGACACCGCCTCCGGGGTCCTGCTCGACCACCGTATGCGCGACAACTTCATCGCCGGGGTGGCCGAGCGCGCCGGGCTCCCGGACGTGCAGGCCCCGGTGACACCGGGTGCGGGCGGCGAGCACACGGTGAGCCCCGGCTTCCTGACCGTGCCCGCGAGCAGGCTCGCGGCCGAGGGTGTGCACGATCTTCTCCTGGAGGAGTGCTTCGGGCCGCTCACGGTCGTGGCGCGCTACGAGGACGAGTCCGAGGCGGGCGCGGTGCTCTCCCGGCTTCCGGGCAACCTCACGGCCACGGTGCAGCTCTCCGCGGAGGAGGCGGCGGGCGAGGGGCGCGGTGCGGAGATCCTCGCCGAACTCACCCCCCTCGCGGGCCGGGTCCTCGTGAACGGCTGGCCGACCGGGGTCGCCGTCGCGGCGGCCCAGCACCACGGAGGGCCGTACCCCGCGACGACCTCGACGTCCACCTCGGTCGGCGGCACCGCCATCGAGCGCTGGATGCGGCCGGTCGCCTACCAGGGCGTGCCCGAGGCGCTGCTGCCGCCCGAACTGCGCGACGACAACCCGCTGGGGCTGCCCCGACGGTACGACGGGCGCCTGGAGCGTTAGGTCGGTTCCGTGCCGGGCCGCCCCGGTTCCGGGCCGGGCCGGTTCCGTGTGCGGTCGGTCGTGTGCCGGGCCGGCCTCTTCGGGGGACGGCCCGGTTTCGTCCCCCGAAGGAGCCTGGTCCTTCTCCCGGGGCGGCCGGCCGAGAACCTGAGAGACTTCCGGCCATGGACATCACACTCCCCGAACTCCCCTTCTCCCTTCGTACCTACGGTCCCGACGGGAACTGGTCGTACGAGGACGGTGTCCTCACCGGCTGGGCCGGACCACGGCAGGACCGCTTCGTGCCGCCCACCGGCGAAGGACTCGACCCGGCTTCCGACGCGCCGAGGCTGCTCGGCTCGCCGGAGGGGGACTTCCAGCTGATCGCCCGCGTGACGGTGGGCTTCGGGGCGGCCTTCGACGCGGGCGTGCTGTACGTCCATGTCGGGGAGCGGGCCTGGGCGAAGCTGTGCCTGGAGTACTCCCCGGACGTGCCCACCGTCTGCACGGTGGTCACCCGGGGACACTCCGACGATGCCAACTCCTTCACCGTGGACGGCAGTTCCGTCTGGCTGCGGGTCAGCCGCACGGGCCGCGCCTTCGCCTTCCACGCCTCCCGCGACGGCGAGCGCTGGACCTTCGTCCGTCTGTTCACCCTGGACGGCGAGAAGGAGACCGGGGCCGCGCTGGTGGGCTTCATGACCCAGTCGCCGATGGGGGAGGGCTGCGTGGTGACCTACGACGGCATCGAGTTCAGGCCTGACTGGCCGAGCGACCTGAGAGACGGAAGCTGAGGGCGAACGTCACGGTGAGCAGGGCCGCGCTGACGGCCAGACTCAGCCGCATCCCGGTCTCGAAACCGCTCGCGACCAGTGCCCCGAACACCGCGATGCCCAGGCCCCCGGACACCTGCCGGGCCGCGTTGAGCACACCGGCCGCCAGCCCCGCCCGCTCGGCGGGGACGGCGTCCATCATCGCGGCGGTGAGCGGCGGCACCGTCAGAGCGCACCCCAGCGCCAGCGGGACCAGCAGGACAGCCACCAGCACCGGGGACGTGCGGGCGTCGACGCAGAGGAGGGCGAGCAGCCCGGCGGCTGCCACCGGCTGTCCCACCAGCATCGGCAGCCGCGGCCCGTAGCGCCCCGTGATCTTGCCGGCCACCACGTTCGTCACCGCGATCAGGCTCGTCATCGGCAGGAACAGCAGCCCGGCGTACAGCGCGGAGTGGTGCTGGACCTGCTGGAAGAAGAGCGAGAAGACGAACACCATGCTGTAGAAGGCCACGCTGACCGCCGAGCCCACGGCGACCGTCGTGGCCACGGTCCGGTTGCGGAACAGACCGAGCGGCACCACCGGGTGCGCCTGGCGCGCCTCGATCCGCAGGAACGCGGCGCCCGCGACCACGGCCGTCAGCAGCGCGAGGCGGCCCGCCGTCCCGCCCTCGATCACCGCGAAGGTCAGCGCCGTGAGGGCCACCACCGCCGTCAGCTGGCCGGGCAGGTCCAGCGGGGCCGGGCGGGGCCGCGAGCGCGGGGCCCGGAGGAGCAGCAGCAGGATCACCGCGCCCACCGGCAGATTGACGAAGAAGATGCCCCGCCAGTTCCAGGCCGCGATCAGCGCGCCGCCGGCCACCGGTCCGAGCGCCACCGCCAGCGAACCGCCCGCCGCCCAGGCGGCCACCGCGCGTGCCCGCCGCGCCGGTTCCGCGTACGCCTGCCGCACCAGCGCCAGTGAGGCCGGGAGCACGACCGCCGCCGCCACACCCTGCACCACCCGGGCACCGACGAGGGCCGGCAGGTTCGGGGCCAGTCCGCAGGCCGCCGAGGCGAGAGTGAACACCACGGTGCCCAGCGCGTACGCCCGGCTCGCCCCGGCCCGGTCCGAGAAGGCGCCGGTGGACAGCATCAGCGCGGCGAAGGCCAGGGTGTAGGCGTCCACCACCCACTGGAGGCCGGACATCCCGGCGCCGAAGGAGGAACCGATCGTGGGCAGGGCCACGTTCACCACGGACGCGTCGAGACAGGTCAGCGCGAAGCCGAGCAGCGAGGCGGTGAGGGTGAGTGCGGAGGAGGGCTTCCCCGACCCCGACTCCGGCCTCAACTCCCGCTGGCTGAGGACGGGTTCGGAGGCCCTGGACATCTGGTTCGTTGGCATGTCCCCATGCTGCGGACCCGCGGCGCCGTACAGTAGTGGCCTGAACGCCATGCTTCCGGAGGTTCTGGCCATGCCCGAGCGGCTCGCCCCGCACCGCGTCACCGTCATCGCCCCCTCCCCTGTCGCGCTGTTCAACCTCGCGATGCCGGAGATGCTGTTCGGCAAGGTCGTGGTGGACGGCCGGCCGGGTTACGAGGTGGTCGTCTGCACGGCCGAGCCGGGACCCGTGCCCACGACCGGTGGACTCGACCTGCACGTCCCGCACGGTCTGGAGGCCGTGGGGGAGGCGGACACGGTGGTCGTCGCGGGCACCGGGGCGCCGTTCGAGCCGGACCCGCGGATCGTGGCGGCGCTCCGCGAGGCGGCCGCCGCGGGCAAGCGCATCGCGTCCATCTGCACCGGCGCTTTCCAGCTCGCCGAGGCGGGCCTGCTCCAGGGCCGCAGGGCCACCACGTACTGGGCCCACGCCGAGGTGATGCGTCGGCGCTACCCGCAGGTCGAGCTGCGCGGAGACGTGCTGTACGTGCAGGACGGGCCGTTCCTGACGTCGTCCGGCTACGCCGCCGGCATCGACCTGTGTCTGCACATCATCCGCACCGACTACGGCGCCGCCGTGGCCAACGAGGTCGCACGCCTGGCCCTGGTCGCCCCCGTACGGCCCGGCGGCCAGACCCAGTTCACCCAGACCCCGCTGCCCCCCGAGCGCGGCAACGCCTGTGCCGACACCCGCGGCTGGGCCATGCGCAACCTCGACAAGCCGCTCACCCTCACCGACCTGGCCCGGCACGCGGGTGTCAGTGTGCGCACCCTCACCCGCCGGTTCCACGCCGAGAGCGGGGTCAGTCCCCTTCAGTGGCTGCTGCACCAGCGCGTCGAACGCGCGAAGGAACTCCTGGAGACCACGACCCTGCCGATGGATCAGGTGGCCGCGGCCTGCGGACTCGGCACGGCCGACTCGCTGCGCGCCCACGTGGTCCGCCGGACCGGTCTCACCCCGAGCGCGTACCGGACCCAGTTCAGCCGGCACGGAACCGTGACCGGAGCCGTGACGTCCTCCGTTGCATGATCAGTGGACGTGTTACCGGCGCGCTGGTGATCCGCACCGCCGTGCCCGTCGAGGCCGAGACCATCGCCGATCTGCACTTCCGGGCCCGTTCGACGTACTACCCGGACGGCGTCCCGCAGGGCGACGTCGACTGGGCCGAGGCCTGGCGCGGCTCCATCGCCCGCCCCGACGCACATGTGCTGTGCGCCGTCGCGCAGGGCCGGATGGTCGGCATCGCCTCGTTCCGTACGGCCGAGGGCGCGCCCGCCGACACGGTCAGGCTCTTCCAGTTCCACGTCGACCCCGACCGCTGGCGGGCCGGAATCGGGAGGGCGCTGCACGCGGCCTGCGTGGAGGAGTGGCAGGCGGACGGGAAGCGCACGGCGACCCTCGACGTGCACGTCGACAATCTGCGCGCGCAGGCCTTCTACGCCCGCCTGGGCTGGGTCCCCGATCCGGAGAACCCGCCCGAGGAGGGTGATCACCACCTGTATCTGCGGTACGCCGTGGCCGGGCGCGCGGCCGTGGCCGGGCGCGCGGCCGTGGCCGGGGAATGACCCGAGCCGCTTGAACGTTCACCTAAACGACGTCCCTGGAGGATGTCCCGTATCCGCACGACCTGGAGAGAGCCGAAGAATGCGCGTCGAGATCTGGTCCGACATCGCCTGCCCGTGGTGCTATGTCGGAAAGGCCCGTTTCGAGAAGGCGCTGGACGCCTTCCCGCACCGTGACGAGGTCGAGGTCGTGCACCGTTCGTTCGAGCTGGACCCCGGTCGCGCCAAGGGTGACATCCAGCCCGTGATCACGATGCTCACCAAGAAGTACGGCATGAGCGAGGCCCAGGCGCAGGCGGGCGAGGAGAACCTCGGCACGCAGGCCGCCGCCGAGGGGCTCGCGTACCGCACCCGGGACCGCGACCACGGCAACACCTTCGACATGCACCGCCTGCTGCACCTCGCCAAGGCGCGGGGCCGCCAGGACGAGCTGATCGGCCTGTTCTACCAGGCCAACTTCGCCGAGGAGCGGACCGTCTTCGGTGACGACGAGCGGCTCGTGGAGCTGGCCGTCGCCGCCGGGCTCGACGCCGGCGAGGCCCGCCGGGTGCTCGCCGACCCGGCCGCCTACGCCGACGACGTCCGCGCCGACGAGCGCGAGGCCGCCGAGCTGGGCGCGAACGGCGTCCCCTTCTTCGTGCTGGACCGCACGTACGGGGTCTCCGGCGCGCAGCCCGCCGAGGTCTTCGCGCAGGCGCTGTCCCAGGCCTGGGGCGAGCGTCCGGGGCTCACGCTGATCCAGGACGAGGCCGGCGACGCCGAGGCCTGTGGCCCGGACGGCTGCGCCGTTCCGCAGAACTGAGAAGCGCGGGAGAGGGCCCCGGCGCCGGAAGACGCAGGTCGGGGCCCATTCATAAGCGCTGCTTGGGGAAACCGCGTAAAAGTCCGCAATGGACTTGGGCATCGTCCGGGCCCACAGTGGTTTCATGGAGACCTTCGAGACCCTCGTCCGTGCCGAGTTCGCCCCGAAGAACACGTTCCTGAACACCGCGAGTACCGGCCTGCTCCCCGCCCGTACCGTCGCGGCCCTGCACGAGGCGGTGGCCCTGCGGGCCGCGGGCAGGCCGATCGACTCCCTCTTCGAGGACGTCGAGCTGGCCCGCGCCTCCTTCGCCCGGCTGGCCGGTGTCCCGGCCGCCCGGGTCGCAGCCGGCCCGTCCGTCGCGGCCCAGACCGCGCTGGTCGCCTCCGGGCTGGCGCCGGGGTCCGAAGTCCTCACCGCCGAGGACGACTTCACCTCCGTGCTGAACCCGTTCCACGTCCGCGGTGACCTCAAGGTGCGCGCCGTACCGCTGGAGCGGCTCGCCGAGTCCGTACGGCCCGGCACGGCGCTCGTCGCGGTCAGCGCCGCCCAGTCCGCCGACGGCCGGATCGCGGACCTGCCCGCGCTGCGCGAGGCGGCCCGCGCCCACGGAGCTCGCACCTACGTCGACTTCTCCCAGGCGGCGGGCTGGCTGCCGATCGACGCGGAGGGCTACGACTTCACCGTGTGCACCACCTTCAAGTGGCTGCTGGGCCCGCACGGCGCGGCCTTCCTCGTGGTGCCCGAGGACTTCGGCGGGCTCACCCCGCTGTACGCGGGCTGGGTCGCCGCGGAGCGGCCCTGGGACGCCTGTTACGGCCCGGTGCAGGAACTCGCCCACTCCGCCCGCCGGTTCGACGTCAGCCCCGCCCTGTTCACCCATGCAGGGGCGCGCCACTCCCTTGCCCTGATCGAGGAACTCGGCGTGGACGCCGTGCGCGAGCACGACCTCGCCCTCGCCGGACGGTTCCGTGCGGGGCTGACCGCGCTGGACCACGAGGCGCTGCCCGCGCCCGGCTCCGCCATCGTCTCCGTGCCCGGACTCGGCCACCGTCAGGGCGAGTTGAGCCGGGCCGGCATCGAGGTGTCCAACCGCTCCGGCAACCTGCGGGCGTCGTTCCACCTCTACAACACGCCCGCCGACGTCGACCGTCTGCTGGACGTGCTGGCCGGCTGACACGGCCGGCGGCCCCGGGGAGAACGCGCTCCCCGGGGCCGCCCGTCTCCCGCTCACCCCGCCGGAGGCGTCACCGCACCGGCGTGAAGTCCCGCGCCCCGATGAACTCCGGCCTGCGCACCGGTGCCGCGAACGGCTCCACCGCGGCGTTGTCCACGCTGTTGAACACGATGAAGACGTTGCTGCGCGGGAACGGGGTGATGTTGTCCCCCGAGCCGTGCATGCAGTTGCAGTCGAACCAGGTCGCCGAACCCGCCCTGCCCGTGAAGAGCTTGATGCCGTGCCGGCTCGCGAGGCCGGTGAGCGCCTCGTCGGAGGGAGTCCCGGCGTCCTGCATCTGGAGCGACTTCTTGTAGTTGTCCTTCGGCGTGGCCCCCGCACACCCGAGGAACGTCCTGTGCGACCCCGGCATGATCATGAGGCCGCCGTTGGTGTCGTGGTTCTCGGTCAGGGCGATCGAGACGGACACGGTCCGCATGTTCGGCAGGCCGTCCTCGGCGTGCCAGGTCTCGAAGTCCGAGTGCCAGTAGAAGCCGCTGGCCCCGAAGCCCGGCTTGACGTTGATCCGCGACTGGTGGACGTAGACGTCCGAGCCGAGGATCTGCCGTGCCCGGCCGACGACGCGCTCGTCGCGCACGAGACGGGCGAAGACCTCGCTGATCCGGTGCACCTCGAAGACGGACCGGATCTCCTGCGTGCTCGGCTCGACGATCGAGCGCTCGTCGGCGCGGACCGCCGGATCGGTGACGAGCCGTTCCAGCTCCTGGTGGTAGACGGCGACCTCGTCCTCGCCGATGAGCTGTTCGACGGAGAGGAACCCGTCGCGCTCGTAGGAGTGGAGTTCGGGGACCGAGATCGGGCCGGGAGTGTCCGGAGCGCCCCAGACGACCGGGTCCTGGCGGGGCACGGCCACTTCGGTGGCGGCGCGGCTGGGGTACGGATCGGTGCGTGTGGTCATCGGTGTGGTCATCGGTGTGTCACACCTCCTCGGGTTCGGTGAGCAGGGGGTAGACGCCGTTCTCGTCGTGGTCCTCCCGTCCGGTGACGGGCGGGTTGAAGACGCAGACGCACCGGAAGTCGGTCCTGGGACGCAGGGTGTGGCGCTCGTGGCCGTCCAGCAGGTACATGGTCCCGGGCGCGATCCAGTGCTTCTCGCCGGTCTCGTCGTCGGTGAGTTCGGCCTCGCCCTCCACGCAGAGCACGGCCTCGATGTGGTTCGCGTACCACATCCGCGTCTCCGTACCCGCGTACAGGATCGTCTCGTGCAGGGAGAAGCCGACCTTCTCCTTGGCGAGGACGATGCGCTTGCTCTCCCACGTGCCGGTCGCCGCTTTCACGTGCCGGTCGGTGCCTTCGACATCCTTGAACGAACGGACTATCACGCTGGTGCGATACCTCTCTCGTGCTGGTCGTGCTTCTTGTGGGGTGCGGCCGTCCGGTCAGACGGTCTCGCGGACGGCGCGTTCGAGGGTGCGCAGGCCCTCGTCGAGCTCGTCGGGGGTGATGGTGAGGGCGGGCAGCAGTTTCACGACCTCGCTCTCCGGTCCCGACGTCTCGATGAGCAGCCCGAGTTCGAAGGCGCGCCGCGCGACGCGTCCGGCGCGGGCCTTGTCCTTGAACTCGAGGCCCCAGACGAGCCCGCGGCCCCGGTACTCCTTGACGTCGGCGAGGTTCTCCTCGGTGATGGAGATCAGGGCCTGTTCGATCTGCTCGCCGCGGGCGCGGGTCTGCTTCTCCATGGCGGACCCGTCGGCCCAGTAGGCCTCCAGGGCGGCGGCGGCCGTGACGAACGCCGGGTTGTTGCCGCGGAAGGTGCCGTTGTGCTCGCCCGGCTCCCAGATGTCCAGCCCGGGCTTGAAGAGGCACAGCGACATCGGCAGCCCGTACCCGCTGATGGACTTGGACACGGTCACGATGTCGGGCACGATCCCCGCCTCCTCGAAGGAGAAGAACGCGCCGGTCCGTCCGCAGCCCATCTGGATGTCGTCGACGATCAGCAGCATGTCGCGGCGGCGGCACAGGTCGGCGAGGGCGCGCAGCCACTCGGGCCGCGCGACGTTGATGCCGCCCTCGCCCTGCACGGTCTCGACGATCACCGCGGCGGGCTGGTTGAGGCCCGAGCCCTGGTCCTCCAGGAGCCGTTCGAACCACAGGAAGTCCGGGACCTGGCCGTCGAAGTAGTTGTCGAACGGCATCGGGGTTCCGTGCACCAGCGGGATACCGGCGCCGGCCCGCTTGAAGGCGTTGCCGGTCACGGCGAGCGAGCCGAGCGACATCCCGTGGAAGGCGTTGGTGAACGACACGATCGCCTCGCGCCCCTTCACCTTCCGCGCGAGCTTCAGCGCCGACTCGACCGCGTTGGTGCCGGTCGGACCGGGGAACATCACCTTGTACGGCAGGTCGCGCGGCCGCAGCACCAGGTTCTGGAAGGTCTCCAGGAAGCCGCGTTTGGCGGTCGTCGACATGTCGAGCCCGTGGGTGACGCCGTCGCGCTCCAGGTAGTCGATCAGGGCCCGTTTGAGCACGGGGTTGTTGTGTCCGTAGTTCAGCGATCCGGCGCCGGCGAAGAAGTCGAGGTACTCGTGCCCGTCCTCGTCGTACATGCGGCTGCCCCGGGCCCGGTCGAAGACGGTGGGCCAGTTGCGGCAGTAGCTGCGGACCTCCGACTCCAGGGTCTCGAAAACACTCAGGTCCGGCTGGGTGATGGTCAAGGCGATTCGCTCCTCGAACTGTGGGGGAGGGGAGGAAGGAGGGGGTTCAGACGGAGAACGGGCCGATGCGGTACAGCACTTCGGGGTCGTGCGGCCCGTCGGGGAACTGGCCCGTCTCGAACAGCACCTCGCGCTCGACGGCCGCGCCACGACGCCTCGCGTACGACGTGAACAGGCGCTCGGAGGCGGTGTTGCCCGGCGTGATGGTGGTCTCGAGGACGGACAGCCCGCGTTCGGCGGCCACCCGCGCGGTCAGCCCGTCGAGCAGCCGTGCGGCCAGCCCGCGGCCGCGGTGTGCCGAGTCGACGGCCACCTGCCACACGAGGAGGGTCTCGGGGCGCTCGGGGCGCACGTACGCGGTGACGAAACCGACGGGACGCCCCTCGGCGTCGCGTGCCACCGCCGAGGTGCCGGCGAAGTCACGGCACCACAGCAGGTAGCTGTAGGAGGAGTTCAGGTCGAGGGTCCGGGAGTCCTTGGCGATACGCCAGAGGGCGGCCCCGTCGGCCACCTCCGGACGGTCGATCCGAAGGCCCTCCGGCATTTCCAGGAATTCCGCTGACAGGTCTGCTTGGGCGACGGTCATGCGGGTTGAATTTACCGACGGAAAGTTCAGATTGCATCGTCGGGCGGGGTTACGCGCGACGCACCCATGTGTTATCACGCGCCCGTGAAAGGTCACCGAGAAGAGTGCCTTTATGGGCGGCTTCGCCCAGAAAATACCACATAAAACGGGCGCATTGTGGAGTGCGTCACAGGAATGAAATGTGCAGGAGATCTCCCCGAATCGCGCCTGCTCGTGTTCGCGAAATCTTTGCGTTTAAGCACGGGGAGAGCGGGCAGAAGAATGCGGGAAGCTGCACCGAAGGAAACTCGAGGAATCCGGAAGAATTCGGGTCCGAATTGGCAGCAGGATAAACGGGGAGTGGATGTGGAATTCCCGCGCCATCGCGGGTGCGGCGCGCACGCGTTCCCGTCCGGTGACCCGGCGGAGGCGCGGATACCCCCGCCGGTCTCCTCCGGATCAGCCCCAGGCCAGTGCCACGGCCCGGCGCGCTCCCTCCAGGTCCACCGGGAAGCCGGACTCGGCCAGCGCCGCGCCGAGCCCCGCGAGGCCGGCACGGACGGCATCCCGGGTGGCGTCGGGGCCGTAGTGGTTCACGCGGATCATCGACTGCGCGAGAGCGCCGCCGCCCGAGGCGAGCGGCAGCGCGGGATCCGCGGCCAGTGCCTTCGCGACCACCGCGGACGCGTTCACGTCCTCGGGCACGCGCAGGGTGGTGGCGACGGGCGCCGCGTCACGGGCGGCGTCCACGTACGGGGCCAGGCCCCCGCCGAGGGCCACCGCTCCCGCCCGGGTGGCCGCGGCGGCCGAGGCGTGACGGGCCATCACCGCGTCGAGACCCTCGCCCTCGATCCGCTCGACACAGGCCTCGAGCGCCAGCATCTCCAGCTGGGCCGGCGCGTGCAGCAGCGCCGTGCGGCCGCCGTCGACCCACCGCTCCTTCCAGTCCAGCAGGGAGAGGTAGGAACGGCGCGGCGCGGCGGGGTTCGCGGCCATCCGCGCCCACGCCCGCTCGCTCACCGACACCGCCGACACCCCGGCGGGACCGCCCATCGCCTTCTGCGCCCCGATCACGCACAGGTCCACGCCCCAGGCGTCCGGCAGCACCGGCTCGGCGCCGATCGACGCGACGGCGTCCAGATAGAAGAGGGCGCCGTGCTCGCGTACGACCTCGCCGATCTCCGCCACCGGATTGGTGTTCCCGGTGGCGGCCTCGGCGTGCACGAGCGACACGAAGTCGATCGACGGGTGCTCGGCGAAGGCCTCACGGACCTGCTCCGCGGTGACCGCGGTGTGGAACGGCACGGCCAGATCGATCACGGTGGCCCCGCAGTCCCGCAGCCAGTTCCCGAACGTCTGGCCGTAGGGGCCGGTGATGACGTTCAGCGCGGTGGTGCCCGGACCGGCCGTGCCCCGGATGGCCCCTTCGAGGGGGAGCAGCGCCTCGCCCTGCATGATCACGACGTCCTGCGCGGTGCCGAGCAGCCGGGCCACACGGTCCTCGATCGACGCGAAGCGGGCGGCGCTCAGCGGCGCCAGGTCAAGGAAGGGGTGGGTCACGGCGGTGCTCTCTTCGCTCACGGTGGGGTCGACGATCAGAGCGTAACCGGCGGCCCCCCGCGTACCCGGACCGGCGAATTCTGAGGCCAGACGGCCCAGCGGCCATCGGATTGATTTGAGCGACCCAAACCTTTCCTTATAATCAGAACCCTCTGTTCCCCCCACTGGAGGTCCCCGTGTACTCGGTCACCGGACGCCGGACCCGTGTTCCGGCCGCCATCACCGCCACGGCCGGGCTGCTGCTCGTGGCCGGCTGCTCCTCGGACAGCGGAGGCGGCAAGACCACGACCGCGAGCGGGGTCCCGCTGGTCAAGAGCGGTCAGCTCACCACCTGCACCCATCTGCCGTACCCGCCCTTCCAGTCGGAGATCGACGGCAAGGTGCAGGGCTTCGACGTGTCGCTGATCGACCTCGTCGCCGCGGACCTGGGCGTGAAGCAGGCCATCGTCGACACGCCCTTCGAGAACTTCAAGACGGGCGCGTTCCTCAACTCCGACCAGTGCGACCTCGCAGCCGCCGGTATGACGATCACCGAGGAGCGCAAGAAGAACGTCGACTTCTCCGACCCGTACTTCGACGCCACCCAGGCCGTCCTGGTCGGCAAGGACAGCGGGATCACCTCCCTCGCCGACGTCAAGGCCAAGGGCAAGAAGCTCGGCGCCCAGGCGCAGACCACCGGCGAGGACTACGCGAAGCAGCAGGGCTTCGACCCGGTCTCCTTCGAGTCCTCCGACGCGGTCCTCAGCGGGCTGCGCAGCGGTCAGGTGCAGGCCGTCGTCATCGACTACCCGGTCGTCCAGGGCTGGCTCAAGGACAAGGCCAACGCCGACGCCTTCGAGGTCGCCGACAACATCAACACCGGTGAGCAGTACGGCTTCACGGTGAAGAAGGGCAACACCAAGCTCGTCGCCGCCATCAACAAGGCCCTGGCGGACGCGAAGGCCGACGGCACCTACAAGAAGCTCTACGAGAAGTGGATCGGCCCGTACGACGCGGCAGCGGCCTCCGCCTCCCCGTCCGCCTCATGAGTGATGCCGGTGCACCCGTCCAGCCCCGCAGGTCCGGCCTGAGCCGGCGCCGGAAGCGCTCGCTCTCGCGCGGCGCGCAGTACGTCGTCTTCGCCGCCGTCGTGATCGCCTTCGCGGTCACGGCGGACTGGGGCCGTCTGAAGAACCAGTTCTTCCAGTGGGACCTGGTCAAGCAGATGTTCCCGGACGTCATCACGCTGGCGCTGAAGAACACCGTCCTCTACACGACGTTCGGCTTCGTCGTCGGTCTCGTGCTGGGCATCGTCATCGCCCTGATGCGCCTGTCCTCGGTGGGCCCCTACCGCTGGTTCGCCGGAATCTACATCGAGGTCTTCCGCGGGCTGCCCGCCCTGGTGATCTTCATCTTCGTGGGTGTCGCGGTGCCGCTCGCGTTCCCGGGCACGGAGATCCCGGGCGGAACGTACGGCAAGGTCGCCATCGCGCTCGGTCTGGTGGGGGCCGCGTACATGGCCGAGACGTTCCGCGCGGGCATCCAGGCCGTGCCCAAGGGGCAGATGGAGGCGGCCCGTTCGCTGGGCTTCTCGCACGCGCGGGCCATGGTCTCGATCATCGTCCCGCAGGCGTTCCGGATCATCCTCCCGCCGCTCACCAACGAACTCGTGACCCTGTTCAAGGACTCCTCGCTGGTGCTGTTCCTCGGTGTCACCCTGGAGGAGCGCGAACTGTCCAAGTACGGCCGCGACCTGGCCAGCACGACCGCCAACTCCACGCCGATCCTGGTCGCGGGCCTGTGCTACCTGCTCGTCACGATCCCGCTCGGCTTCGTCGTACGGCGTCTCGAAGCGAAGTCGGGGGAGGTGTCCAAGTGAGCACACCCGAGATCCAGGTGAAGGACCTGCACAAGTCCTTCGGCGACAACGAGGTCCTGCGCGGCATCGACCTGGAGGTCGCCCGGGGCGAGGTCGTCTGTGTCATCGGCCCGTCCGGCTCCGGCAAGTCGACCCTGCTGCGCTGTGTGAACCTCCTGGAGGAACCCACCAAGGGCCAGGTGTTCGTGGGCGGTACGGAGGTCACGGACCCCGACGTCGACATCGACGCCGTACGCCGCCGTATCGGCATGGTCTTCCAGCAGTTCAACCTCTTCCCCCATCTGTCGGTGACCGCGAACCTCACGCTGCCGCAGCGCCGGGTGCTGAGGCGGAGCAAGGACGAGGCCACCCGGACCGCCGCCGAGAACCTCGCCCGGGTGGGCCTCGCGGAGAAGGCGGACGCCTATCCGGCCTCGCTCTCCGGCGGCCAGCAGCAGCGCGTCGCGATCGCCCGCGCGCTCGCCATGGGACCCGACGTGATGCTCTTCGACGAGCCGACCTCCGCGCTCGACCCCGAACTCGTCGGCGACGTCCTCGCCGTCATGCGGATGCTCGCCGACGAGGGCATGACGATGATGGTCGTCACCCACGAGATGACCTTCGCGCGCGAGGTCGCCGACCGGGTCGTCTTCATGGACGGCGGCGTGATCGTCGAGGACGGTGTCCCGGCGCAGGTCATCGGCAATCCGGCCCACGAGCGGACACGGCACTTCCTGTCCCGGCTGCTCGACCCGGCGATGGCCGACGTCGAGGAGGAGACACCGGACACGGCGGACCCGGAGTAGGACCGGCCGGGCGGAACCGGGCGTGACCGGGCGGGACTCGGCGGGTGCCGACCGGGTGAGGCCGGCCGGGAGCGGACCGGGGGAGCGGGGAGAGCGGGCCGCCTCACTAAGGTGCGTGACATGAGCGATCACCCGGTACTGCACGTGAAGGGGCGGGTCCTGGTCGGACCCGACGACGTCCGCGACGAGCTGTGGGTCGTCGGCGGCCGGATCTCGTACGAGCGCCCCGGCGGCGCCCGTGACGTCCGCGTCGTCGAGGGCTGGGCGCTGCCCGGCCTGGTCGACGCGCACTGCCACGTCGGCCTCGACGCCCACGGCCCGGTCCCCGCGGACGTCTCCGAGAAGCAGGCGCTGACCGACCGCGACGCCGGCACCCTGCTGATCCGGGACGCCGGATCGCCCTCCGACACCCGCTGGACCGACGACCGCGACGACCTCCCGAAGATCATCCGTGCGGGCCGGCACATCGCCCGCACCCGCCGCTACATCCGCAACTACGCCCACGAGATCGAGCCCGAGGACCTCGTCGCGTACGTCGCCCAGGAGGCCCGGCGCGGCGACGGCTGGGTCAAGCTCGTCGGGGACTGGATCGACCGCGGCACCGGCGACCTGAGCGCCTGCTGGCCCCGCGCGGCCGTCGAGGCGGCGATCGCCGAGGCGCACCGGCTCGGCGCCCGGGTCACCGCGCACTGCTTCGCCGAGGATTCGCTCCGCGACCTGGTCGAGGCGGGCATCGACTGCATCGAGCACGCCACCGGCCTCACCGAGGACACCGTCCCGCTCTTCGCCGAGCGCGGTGTCGCCATCGTCCCGACCCTCGTGAACATCGCCACCTTCCCGCGGCTCGCGGACGGTGGCGAGGCCAGGTATCCCCAGTGGTCCGCGCACATGCGACGCCTCCACGAGCGCCGCTACGACACCGTGCGGGCCGCGTACGACGCCGGAATCCCCGTCTACGTGGGCACCGACGCGGGTGGCTCCCTCGCGCACGGCCTCGTCGCCGCCGAGGTGGCCGAGCTCGTCACCGCCGGCATCCCGCCCGTCGAGGCGCTCTCGGCCACCGCCTGGGGCGCCCGGCGCTGGCTCGGGCGGCCCGGTCTCGACGAGGGGGCGCCGGCGGACCTCGTGGTCTACGAAGGGGACCCGCGCGACGACGTACGGGTCCTCGCGGATCCGCGGCGGGTGGTCCTGAACGGGCGGATCGTCGGCTGAGGCGGGCGTGGTTGACGGAGCGTGACGGCCGGGGCGGCGTGCTCGTTGAACATCATCGGGCGCTTCGGCGTGCCGACGGCGCACCGGCCGCGGCGTCAACCAGCGCGTTCGTCCTCATACGGTGAGCGAGTGACAGGGGGAACAACCGTGCCCAGGGATTCGAAGACGTGCGCGGAGAATCCACGATGGAGTGAACTCACGTCAGGTGCCTGACTGTTCACTCTCAGTGCGTAATTCTTTCCGGGTCCCAGGCTTTCTCCTAGGGGGGTCCCACCCTTGAACAGCATCAGCCGCCGCATGCCCGCACGCCGTTTCGCGGTCACAGCGGCCGCCACCGTCCTCGCCGCGGGTCCCGCCGCGCTGGCCGGCGCGGGCTCAGCGCACGCGAGTGACGACCACGGCCGCGCGAGTGCCGTCGTGCTCCGCACCGGACTCGACGTGTCCCTCCTCAACAAGACCGTGAACGTCCCGCTCGAGGTCTCCCTGAACGAGGTGCAGGCACCACGGAGTGCCGAGAAGACGGCGCTCACCGCGGAGTTGGACGGCGTCGACCACGGACGTCCGTTCAGCGTGCTGCGCGCGGACGTCGCCACCGCCGAGGCCACCGTCTCCGCGGAGAAGGCCGAGGGCTCCACCCGCCTCGCGCACGCCGCCGTCCATGTCCCCGGGCTGCCGCTGCTGTCGCTCATCGAGGTCCAGGACGTGACCTCGAAGGCGACCTGCGAGGCCGGGAAGAAGCCCGTCGCCACCGCCAACCTGCTGGGATCGGTCAAGGTGCTCGGCAAGAAGGTCACCCTGACGACGGGCGGCCCGACGCACGTGAAGGTGCCGGGGGTCGGTGAGGTGCGGCTCGACCTCTCCAAGACCGAGACCACCTCGCGTACGGCCGCCGCGTCGGCGCTCGAACTCAACGTGTCCGTCAACCCGTTGAAGCTGAACGTGGCTGAAGTCGAGGGAACGGTGACCCTGGCGAAGGCCACCTGCGAGTCACCGGCCGCGCCCGCTCGGGAGGCCGCGCCGGCCAGTCCCTCGGCGTCCGCCGAGCCGACAGCCGAGCCGGCAGCCGAGCCGAGCCCGCAGGGCGCTCGCGAGGAGGGCGGACTCGCCGAGACCGGCGGCAGTTCGATGACGCCGTACCTGGCCGGCGGCGCGGTGGCGCTGCTCGCCGCGGGCAGCGGAGCGGTCGCCGTCTCCCGTCGCCGCCGTAGCTGACGGCCGCTGTGCCCCGATGCCGCCGGGGCTGACGGTCGGCTCGCCCCTGGTGCGGCTCGGGGGCTCGGGGGCGAAGGCCGCCGTACCGGGTGTGCTGCGGCCGACGGGCGCCACGGCCCGGGGCGAGGGCCGCCCCGCCCCCGGCACCGATGGGACTGACGGTGGCCTCGCCCCGGCGGGCGCCTGAACCCTTGCTCCCCGAGCGCCGGAGCGGGCCGAACGGGCGCAGCACGTCCGGGGCCCGAGGAACGGGCCGGTCAGGCCGTGGAGGGGGTCCGCGGCGGCTCCGGACGGGGGCCGGGCGGGGGCGGCCCGTGCGACGGGGGCTGCCGGGGCGGAACGATCCCCGTTCCGCCGCCGCCCCCGCCGACGGTCATCGCCCGGTCCAGGGCCTGAAGGAACCGGTTGACCGTCGCCCGGTCCCGCACCGCGATGCGCAGCCACTCGTCCCCGAGTCCGGGGAACGTGTCCCCGCGCCGTACCGCGAACCCGAGATCGCGAAGAACACGGCGCACCCCGGCGGCCCGCGGCAGCCGGACCAGGACGAAGGAGCCCTCCGCCGGCTCCACCACCCGCAGCCCGTCGGTGCAGGCGAACTCCCGCAGCCCCGCGACCAGATGGTCCCGGTCCTTGGCGATCCGCCGTGCCGCGTGCGCCGCCTCCGCGAGCGCCTGCGAGGACACGCACGCCTCCGCGGCCGCGAGCGCGGGTGTGGACACCGGCCACAGCGGCTGGGCGCGCTCCAGCCGGGCGATCGTCTCGGGGCCGGCGAGTACGTAGCCGATCCGCAGCCCCGCCAGGCCCCACGTCTTCGTGAGACTGCGCAGCACGACGAGACCGGGGACATCGGTCCGCCCGGCCAGGGTCTCGCGTTCGTCCGGCACCGCGTCCATGAACGCCTCGTCGACCACCAGCACCCGCCCGGGACGGGCCAGTCCGGCGATGGTCCCGGCCGGGTGCAGCACCGATGTCGGGTTGGTCGGATTGCCGATCACGACGAGATCGGCGTCCTCGGGGACGGCGGCCGTATCGAGCCGGAAGCCGTCCTCCTCGCGCAGCAGGACCCGGCCCACCGTGTGGCCGGCGTCCCGCAGGGCGGCCTCGGGCTCCGTGAACTGCGGATGCACCACGACCGGCCGGCGCACCCTCAGGGCGCGCGCGAGCAGCACGAAGGCCTCGGCCGCGCCCGCCGTGAGCAGCACCCGCTCCACCGGCAGCCCGTGCCGCGCCGCCACCGCCGCCCGCGCGGCCCGCCCGTCCGGGTAGGCCGCGAGGGACGGCAGCGACGCGGCGATCCGGTCCAGCAGCCACGCGGGCGGGGTGTCGGCCCGGACGTTCACCGCCAGATCGGTCAGCTTGGAGCCGTCGTCGCGCACCTCGGCGTCCCCGTGGTGCCGCAGATCGTGCCCGCCCTCGGCGGCCTCTTCAGTGGGCATGGGAATGCGCGTGTCCCTCGTGATGGTGGTGCCCGTCGTCGTCCGGGTGGAAGTGGGGCTGCTGGGGGAGCCCCACCTTGTCCTCGAAGCCGGGCAGCGCGATCCGGTACACGCACGAGTCGCAGTTCATCCGCAGATCGCCCGCGACGGCCTCCCGGTAGCGCTCCATGACCAGGTCGAGGAGCTCGGGCTCGGGACCGATGACGTCGGCGGAACCCACCTCGACCCGGGGGTGCGCGGCGGCCCAGTCCTCGGTCTGCCGCCGTACCCGGTCCGGGAGGATGCCGGTGAACAGGAAGTAGGGCAGGACCACGATCCTGCGCGCGCCCAGCTTCACACAGCGGTCGAGGCCGGAGGGCACGTCCGGCACCGCCAGGGACACGAACGCCGTCTCGACCCCCGCGTACCCGCGGCCCTCCCACAGCAGCCTGGCGGCCTTGTGCACCTCGGCGTTGGCGTCCGGGTCGGTGGAGCCGCGGCCCACGAGCAGCACGGTCACCTCGGCCCGCTCCTCGGGGGTCGCCGCGGTGTCGCCGAGGGCCTCGTCCAGCCGTCGCTCCAGCACGGCGAGCAGCGACGGATGCGGGCCCAGCGGACGCCCGTACGTGTACGAGATCCCTGGGTGCCGCTCCTTCTCACGGGCCAGCGCCGCCGGGATGTCGCCCTTGGCGTGCCCGGCCGACACCAGCATCAGCGGCACGGCGGCGAAACGCCGTACGCCCTGTCCGACGAGTTCGCCGACGGCGTCGCCGAGCGGCGGCGGCGACAGCTCGATGAACCCGCCGGCGACGGGCAGTTCGGGGTGGCGGCGGCCCAGTTCCCGTACGAAGGAACGGAAGGCCTCGGCTCCGGCCTCGTCGCGGGTGCCGTGTCCGGCGACGAGCAGCGCGGGGGGAGGGGTGGTCACGATGTCTCCTTGGCGGCCGGATGGGCCGCGGTGGTCGTCGGGGCCGGCTCGGCCCGCGTGGTCGTCGGGGCCTGGTGGGCCCGCGGAACAAAGGGGTGGGGCAGGGCGCGCGCCGAAGGCGGACGCCGCGAGGTGTCCGGGCGGGTGAGCGGCCGCCGGACGGACTCCTGCCCGATGAGGCGCACGCCCCGGGTCCCGGGGAACACCTCGCTCACTCGGCTCAATCGGTCTCCTTCTGCCAGCGGTAGCCGCGCGGGGTCACCATGCGCCCGGCGATCTCGCGGGTCGCCGTGTTGCCGACGGTCACCACGGTCATCATGTCCACGATTCCCGGATCCAGGGACCCCAGCGTCGTGACCCGGCTCGACTCGTCCGGGCGGGAGGCGTTGCGCACCACACCCACCGGCGTCGCCGCCGCCCGGTGCTCCGCGAGGATCGCGAGCGCCTGGGGGAGCTGCCAGTCCCGGCCCCGGCTGCGCGGGTTGTAGAAGGTCACGACGATGTCGGCCTCGGCCGCCGCGCGCACCCGGCGCTCGATGACCTCCCACGGCGTGTGCAGGTCGGACAGGCTGATCGACACATGGTCGTGGCCGAGCGGCGCGCCGAGGATCGCCCCGGCCGCGAGCGCCGCCGTCACCCCGGGCACCCCGACCACGTCGATGTCGTCGGACGCCTCGGCCAGCGCGGGCGACGCCATCGCGTACACGCCCGCGTCGCCGCTGCCGATCAGCGCGACGGCCTGTCCGCGGCGCGCCTCGGCCACCGCCGTGCGCGCCCGCTCCTCCTCGGCGCCGAGACCCGACTCCAGGATCAGGGTGCCGGGCCGCAGCAGGTCGCGGATCTGGTCGACGTACTGGTCGAGACCGACGAGCACCGCGGCCCGCCGCAGCTCCGCCGTCGCCCGCGGGGTGAGCAGATCGCGGGCCCCGGGGCCGAGGCCGACGACCGCGAGCCGCCCGCGCGCCGGGCGGCGCACCACCGCGCAGGTCGCCATCGCCGGGTGCCCGTCCGCCCGTACCGACTTCCGCTTGGGCACGAGGAGTTCACCCCCGCCCAGCAGCGCGGCGGCCTCCGCCACGGAAGGGGTTCCCACCGCGGCGAGGGGCGCGCCGGAGGGGTTCGGGACCGCCACCGCCGCCAGCTCCTCGGCGGTGTACGTGACGAGCGGGACCCCGAGGCGCCCGGCGGCCCCGACGATGCCGGGCTCCTCGGACTTGGCGTCGACGGTGGCGAGTTCGGCCACCGACCGCACGGAGAGACCGGCCTCGCGCAGGGCGTCCACGACGAGTCCGAGGACCTCCTCCGCGGGCGCGCCCCGGGAGGCGCCGACACCGACGACGAGGGACGGCGGACGCAGGACGACCTCGCGCGCGGCCCCCTCCCGGACCCGGTCGCTCACCCGGACGACCGCGGCTCCCGGCGCCGCCGGACTGCCCACGTTCGGCGGCAGCGCGGGCAGCGGCCAGGGCGACTCCCGCTCCAGCACCACCGGTTCGCCGTCCAGCATGGCCCGCGAGACCCCGGCGAGATCCCCCTCCACCGGGAGGCCGAGGGTGTCGAGACCGGGCACCCCCACCGCGTCGGTCGCCGTCGTCACCACCGGCTCGGCGCCCAGCAACTCGCCCACCTCACGGGCGAGTTCGTTCGCCCCGCCCGCGTGGCCGCCGACCAGCGACACGGCGAACCGTCCCGCCTCGTCGACGCACACCACCCCGGGGTCCGAGCCCTTGTCCGAGAGCAGCGGCGCGACGAGCCGTACGACCGCGCCCGTGGCGAGGAAGCACACCACCTGGTCGCACTCCGCGAAGGCCCGCCGCACGGCGTCCGCCACGGGCCCGTCGTACACCCGGGTACGCGTGGACCAGGCCGCGGCGAGCCGGTCACGGGCCGTCGTGCCCGCCGCCGTCGCGGAAATCAGGCCGATCACTGGGGGACTCCTTCGGTAGTGGCCGGAGGCCGGACGCCCCACAGCACGAAGACGGGATTGGCCGCCGCGAGCCGGGAGACCTCACCCGGCAGCGGGGCGAGCCGCGAGGACTGCAACAGGACGCCGTCGCAGGTGAATCCGGCGGCGGTGAGCGCGTCCCGGGCGGCCGGCACCCGGTCGAGCGAGGCCATCGCGATCACGACGGCCCGCCGGGCCCGGCGCGCGCACACCGCGACGATCTCGGGCAGTTCACGCCCGCCGCCGCCGATGAAGACCGCGTCCGGATCGTGGGATGCGTCCAGGCCGGACAGCACGCCGGGCGCGGCCCCCTGCACGACCCGCACGTCCACGCCGTGCGCCGCCGCGTTGGCGCGGACCCGGCCGCAGCCGTCCGGGGTCTTCTCGACCGCGGTCACCGCGGCACCGAACCGCGCGCACTCCACGGCGACGGACCCCGAGCCCGCGCCGATGTCCCAGACCAGGTCGCCGAGCCGCGGCCCGATCCGGGCCAGCACCAGCGCCCGCACCTCGAACTTGCTGATCATCGAGTCGCGGTGGGCGAACTCGCTCTCGTCCAGGGCCCATCGGCCGGGACCGGCCGCCGGACCGGCGACGGTCCGCACGGGAGCCAGGGACCGCGACGCGTCCAGGCACAGCACGACACTGACCGCCGGCCCCCAGTCGCGGGCGGCGGCCTCGGCGGGCGTGACCCGCTCGACACGCTCGTGCTCCGGATCGCCGAGGGCGCTCGCCACCACCAGGACGCGCTCGGCGCCCGCGTCGGCGAGGGCGGCGCCCAGCTCGGCCGGCCCGGACCCGGGAGCGGTCAGCACGGCCACCTTGGGCCGCGACCGGCAGACCTGGACGGCCGTCCGCGGATCGCGCCCGTGCGCGCTGACCACCACCGCGTCGTCCCAGGGCAGTCCGAGCCGGGCGAACGCGGTCGCCACCGAGGAGACACCGGGGCGGACGTCGAGACGCCCGGTCCCGAACCGCTCCGCGAGCGCCCGCACGATCCCGAAGAACCCGGGGTCGCCCGACGCGAGCACCACGACCGGGCCCCCGCGCGCCCCGTCGTCCGTGTACCGCTCGACGCGGTCCAGGGCGGGTGCCAGCGGTCCGAGCACCACCTGCTCCGCCCGCTCCGGCAGCCGGGCCGCCGCCAGATGCCGCCGGGCACCCACGACCAGCCCGGCCCCGGCGAGCACGGCCCCGGCGTCCGGGGACAGCGGCGCCCCCGTGCCCGTACCGACGACGGTGATCACCCCGGAGCGGTCCACCGGACCGGCGGACCCTCCCGCCGCGCCCGTGACGTCGACGCTCACGACGCCGGGCCCTGCGCACCGCCCGCACCGCCCCGGCGCGCGGCGCGCAGCTCGGCCCGCGCCTGCGGGTCGGCCTTGCGGAAGCCGTGGAAGTGACCGGGGTGGTAGAGGTGCGAGCGGGTGCCGCTCGCGTCGAGCGCCGGGCCGACCAGGAAGAGGGTGTGCTTCCAGAGCTTGTGCTCCTTGACGGTCTCCTCCAGCGTGCTGATCGTGCACTTCACGATCAGCTCCTCCGGCCAGGTCGCCTGGTAGGCGACCACGACCGGTGTCGTCGTCGGATAGCCGCCCTCCAGCAGCTCGCGCACGAGCTGTCCGCTGCGGGCGGCGGACAGGAACAGCGCCATCGTCGTGCCGTGCTTCGCGAACTCCCGTACGTCCTCCCCGGGCGGCATCGGCGTCTTGCCGCCGCCGAGCCGGGTGAGGATCACGGACTGGGCGACCTCGGGGATCGTCAGCTCGCGCTGCGCGATCGCGGCCACCGCGGAGAAGGACGAGACACCGGGCACGATCTCCGTCCCGATACCGAGCTCGGCGCACCGGTCGACCTGCTCCTGCGTACCGCCCCACAGGGCCGGGTCGCCGGAGTGGATCCGCGCCACCCGCAGGCCCTCGGCGCGGGCCCGCTCGTAGACGGCGACGACGTCCTCCAGCGACATCGTCGCCGAGTCGAGGATCTCGGCACCCTCGCGCGCGTGGCCGAGGACCTCGGCCTGCACCAGGCTCGCGGCCCAGATCACGATGTCGGCCTCGGCGATGGCGCGCGCGGCGCGGAACGTCAGCAGGTCGGCGGCGCCGGGGCCGGCACCGACGAAGGTCACTTTGCCGGTGGGGGCATCGGCCATGGGAATCGGTCCTCTCCTACGAAAAATCAGGGGTGCTGCGAAGGCTTCGGTGGGCGCGGGGCCGTCGCCCCGGGTGCGCGAAGGGGGGTGCATCGGATAGCAAGGGCCTATGGCGGTCCTCGTCGCGCTCGGCGCGTTCCTGATGACGCTGGTCGGCGGCTGGACGGCGCAGCGGGTGACCGACCGCCGCCATCTGGTGCTCGGCCTGGCCGGGGGCCTGATGCTCGGGGTGGTCGGCCTCGACCTGCTGCCGGAGGCGCTGGCCGCGGCGGGCACCGAGGTGTTCGGCGTACCGGCGGCGCTGCTCCTGTTCGTGGGCGGCTTCCTGCTGGCCCATCTGGTGGAACGTCTCCTCGCCCACCGCCAGGCCGCGCACGGCGGCGAGGAGCACGGCGGACGCGCGCCCGAGGTGGGCCTCACGGCGGCCGGTGCCATGGTCGGCCACAGCGCGATGGACGGCGTCGCGATCGGCGCCGCCTTCCAGGTCGGCGGAGGCATGGGACTCGCGGTGTCCCTCGCGGTGATCGCCCACGACTTCGCGGACGGCTTCAACACGTACACGATCGCGAGCCTGTACGGGAACGCCCGGCGCAAGGCCCTGCTCATGCTGTACGCGGACGCGGCGGCCCCCATGATCGGCGCCGCCTCGACGCTCTTCTTCACCATCCCCGAGCCGCTGCTCGGCGGCTACCTCGGACTCTTCGGCGGCGTGCTCCTCTACCTCGCCGCCGCCGAGATCCTCCCGGAGGCACACCACGAGCACCCCGCCCGCTCGACCCTGCTGTGCACGGTGGCGGGCGTGGCCTTCATCTGGCTGGTGGTGGGCCTCGCGGGCTGAGCCCGCACGGCCCGCCGGGTCCGGCGCGAATGCCGCCGGGCGGGAGCGTTCCGCCGAGAGTGCCGCGGGTGCCGCCGGGACGGTGCGGTTCTCCGGACGCGGCGCGGGTGCCGCCGGGTGGGCGCGGGTCACAGCTTTCCGCCGCGTTTCCCGTCGCGGCGCGCGGGCGCGATGAGCGTCGAGAGGTACGGGAGCGGCTCCCCGTCGAGCTCGGCGGCCGGACGGATCGACTCGTCCTCCAGGCCGAGCGCCGACCCCCAGACCGCGTCGTCGATCCGCCCGCTGTCCCGCAGCGCCTCGGCCACCTCGGCGGCCTGCCGCCCGAACTTGTACGCGACCACCGTGCCGGGCCCGTTCAGCGCGTCCTTGAGCACGGCCGCCCCCGCGGTCACCGGGACGAGCGTGAGCGGCTCGGTCCCCTCGGTGAGAACGGCCCCCGACCGCGCGGCGAGGTCCTGCATCGCGGTGATGCCGGGCACGGTCTCCACGACCGTGCCGGGAACCAGCTCCCCGATCGTGTGGGCGAGATAGGTGAAGGTCGAGTACACGTTGGGGTCGCCGATGGTGGCGAAGGCGACCGTGGCGTGCCGGCCGAGAAGGCCGGCGACCCGTGCGCCGGCGGCGTCCCAGGCTGCTTCGCGCCGGCCCCGGTCGCTCCGCTCGTTGAGCGCGAACACGACCCGCAGGACCTTCTCCTCGGGCACGTAGTGCAGGACGGTCGCCTCGGCCCGGCCGCGCTCGCCGCCGTCCTTCCCATCCGGCGCAGCCATGACGGGGACGACGACGACGTCCGCGGCGCGCAGGGCGTTGACGCCCTTGACGGTCACCAGCTCCGGGTCGCCGGGGCCGACCCCGATCCCGATCAGCTTGCTGCTCATGACGTCAGGCACCTCTCGACGAACCGACGGGCCACACCGGGCTCGGACGCCCAGTGCGTGTGCAGATAACTCGCGTGCACGCCGTGCTGCACGAAACCTTCGACGCGCCGCTCGGGGGCGCGCACCCCCCAGGCGGGAGACGCCCCGGCGCCGGGCTCCACGACCGTCCGGTGGAACTCGTGCCCGCGCATCCGGGTGCCGGCCACGGCGAGCACGCTGTCGCTGACCGCCACCGCGTCCCGGTAGCCGAGGGTGAGCCGCTCGTGCATCCGGGCCCGCGCGTCGATGACTCCGCACATGGGCTGCCCGTCGAGTTCCCGGGCCAGATACAGCAGTCCTGCGCACTCGGCCGCCACCGGCGCCCCGCCGAACGCCAGCTCCGCCACCGCCTTGCGCAGCGGCTCGTTGGCGGACAGCTCGGGCGCGTACACCTCGGGAAACCCGCCGCCGATGACCAACCCGCCCGTCCCTTCGGGCAGTTGCCGGTCCCGGAGCGGATCGAAGGTGACGACCTCGGCCCCGGCGGCGGTGAGCAGCTCGGCGTGCTCGGCATAGGAGAAGGTGAACGCCTCCCCGCCGGCGACCGCCACCACGGGCGCCCGCTGCCCGGCCGAGCGGGTCGGATGGCCGGTGAACGCCTCCCCGCCCGCGGCAGCCACCAGTGGCCCCCGCTTCTCGGCCGAGCGGGTCGGGTGGTCGTGGGTGGGCGACTCGACGGCCTCGGCGGCGTCCCAGGCCGCACCCGGCAACGCACCGGCACTCCGCGCCAGCGCCGCCAGCGCGTCCAGGTCGCACCCTTGGGCGACCTGCGCGGCCATCGCCGCGACGGCCGCGACCGCCTCCGCCCGCCGCTCGGCGACCGGCACCAGCCCGAGGTGCCGCGACGGCGTGTCCACCTGCGGCGCCCGCCGCAGCACCCCCAGCACCGGCACCCCGGACGCGTCCAGCGCCTCCCGGAGCATGGCCTCGTGCCGCTCGGACCCCACCTTGTTGAGGATCACCCCCGCGACCCGCACCTCGGGGTCCCAGGACGCGAATCCGTGCACCAGCGCGGCCACGGACCGCGACTGCGAGGACGCGTCGACGACCAGCACCACCGGCGCCCGCAGCAGCTTCGCCACCTGCGCCGTGGACGCGAGTTCCCCCTCGCCCGCGGCACCGTCGTACAGCCCCATCACGCCTTCGACGACCGCGAGATCGCACCCGCGCGCCCCGTGCGCGAACAACGGCCCGATCAGCTCCGCGCCGCACAGGTAGGCGTCGAGATTGCGTCCCACGCGCCCGGTGGCGAGCGCGTGGTACCCGGGGTCGATGTAGTCGGGGCCCACCTTGTGCGGGGACACGGCGAGCCCCCGCGCGGCGAAGGCCGCCATCAGCCCCGTGGCGACCGTGGTCTTGCCGCTGCCCGAGGAGGGCGCGGCGATGACCAGCCGGGGAACGGAGGACGTCACCACTCGATGCCTCTCTGGCCCTTCTGGCCGGCGTCCATCGGATGCTTGACCTTGGACATGTCGGTCACGAGATCGGCGAAGTCGACCAGCTTCTCAGGGGCGTTGCGGCCGGTGATCACCACGTGCTGGGTGCCCGGACGGTCCCGCAGCACCGCGACGACCTCGTCGGTGTCGATCCAGCCCCAGTGCATCGGGTACGCGAACTCGTCGAGCACGTACAGCTTGTACGTCTCGGCTGCGAGGTCCCGCTTGACCTGCTCCCAGCCCTCGCGGGCCTTCTCCTCGTTGTCCATCTGGGCGTCGCGCTGGACCCAGGACCAGCCCTCGCCCATCTTGTGCCAGTCGACGGTGCCGCCCTCGCCGGAGGCGCCGAGGACGCGCAGCGCGTTCTCCTCGCCGACCTTCCACTTCGCCGACTTGACGAACTGGAACACCCCGATGGGCCACCCCTGGTTCCAGGCGCGCAGCGCGAGCCCGAACGCGGCGGTGGACTTGCCCTTGCCGATCCCCGTGTGCACGACGACCAGCGGCCGGTTACGACGCTGACGGGTCGTCAGCCCGTCGTCCGGTACGACACTCGGCTGCCCCTGCGGCATTACGCGGCCCTCCTCGAAGTCCCCTGCACACCCTGCACATCCCGGACGAGACCGGCGATGGAATCGGCCCGCAGCTCGTCCAGGGTCACCGGCGTGCCGCCCAGTTCCCCCGCGAGCTGCCCCGCGAGCCCGAGCCGTACCGGCCCCGTCTCGCAGTCGACGACCACCGACGCGACTCCGTTCGCCGCGAACAGCCGTGCCGCGCGCCCGGCCGTCGCGACCGGCTCCGGGCCGCCCGTGGCCCGTCCGTCGGTCACCACGACGACCAGCGGCCGCCGCGCGGAGTCCCGCAGCCGCTCGACGCGCAGCACCTCGTGCGCCCGCAGCAGCCCGGCCGCGAGCGGCGTCCGTCCGCCCGTCGGCAGCGACTCCAGCCGGGACGCGGCGGCGTCCACCGAGGAGGTGGGCGGCAGCGCGACCTCGGCGGCCGAACCGCGGAAGGTCACCAGGCCCACCTTGTCCCGCCGCTGGTAGGCGTCGAGCAGCAGCGACAGCACGGCGCCCTTGACCGCGCCCATCCGCTGCCGCGCCGCCATGGAACCGGAAGCGTCCACGACGAACAGCACGAGGTTGCCCTCACGGCCCTCGCGGGTCGCCTGGCGCAGATCGTCCCGCCGTACGACCAGACCGCGGCCCGACCGGCCGCGCGCCAGCTGGTGCGGGGCGGCGGCCTGCACGGTCGCCGCCAGGTGCAGCTTGGTGAGCGCCCCGCGGGGCCGCCGCGACCCGGTCGTGCGGCCGTGCTCGGTCCGCGCGCGCGAACGCCGCCCGGCCGCGCCCTCGCCGAGTCCGGGCACGCTGAGCACCTTCGTGCGGAACGGCTCGGCGGCCCGTACGGGCGACTGCTCGCCGGCGCCCTGCCCGGCCGGGGCCTGCCCGTCGTCCGACGGCTCGCCCTGCGCCGGGACGTCGCCGGCAGGGGAGCCGTCGTCCGGCCCGTCCTGGGGCGGCTGCCCGCCCCCGCCGGGCCCGTCCGGATCCGGGTCCGGATCGTCGTCGGAGGGACCCTCGCCGGAGGTGTCGTCCGAGCCCGCGAACTCCTCCAGCGTCTCGTCGAGCTTGTCCTCGTCGAGTCCGGGCGCGTCGAACGGGTTGCGCCGCCGCCGGTGCGGCAGCGCGAGCAGCGCCGCCTGCCGCACGTCCTCGGCGATCACCTCGGTGCGTCCCGCCCACGCGGCGAGCGCCGTCGCGGTCCGGGCCATCACGATGTCGGCGCGCATGCCGTCCACCTCGAAGGCCGCGCAGGTCGCCGCGATCTGCCGCAGCGGCCCGTCGCCGAGGCGCACGGAGGGCAGCAGCGTGCGGGCCGCCACGATCCGTGCCCGCACGGCGGCCTCCTCGTCGGCCCAGCGCGTGGCGAAGCCGGCCGGGTCGTCGTCGTAGGCGAGCCTGCGCCGCACGACCTCGACCCGCTGATCGGGTTCCCGAGAGGCGGCCACCTCGACGGTCAGCCCGAACCGGTCGAGCAACTGCGGCCGCAGCTCGCCCTCTTCGGGGTTCATCGTCCCGACGAGCAGGAACCGCGCGGCATGCCGTACGGAGACACCCTCGCGTTCCACGTACGAGGCGCCCATCGCGGCGGCGTCCAGCAGCAGGTCGACCAAGTGGTCGTGCAGCAGGTTCACTTCGTCGACGTAGAGAATCCCGCGGTGTGCGTCGGCCAGCAGGCCCGGCTCGAAGGCTTTCACGCCCTCCGCGAGCGCCCGCTCGATGTCGAGGGCGCCCACCAGCCGGTCCTCGGACGCGCCGACGGGCAACTCGACCATACGGGCCGGGCGTTGCGCGCCGGCCGCCGTCTCGTGCGGCCCGTCCGGGCACGCCGGGTCGGGAGCGGCCGGGTCGCACGAGAAACGGCACCCGGGTGCGACGGCGACCTCCGGCAGCAGCGCCGAAAGGGCGCGCACCGCCGTCGACTTGGCGGTGCCCTTCTCGCCGCGCACCAGCACACCGCCCACGGCGGGCGACACGGCGTTCAGCAGCAGCGCGAGCCGCAGGTCGTCCTGGCCGACAACAGCCGTGAACGGGAACGGGGTACTCACTGGTCGTCGCCCTCCAAGTCGCCTTCGAGCTCCAGATAGGTGGCGCGCAGCCGCTCCAGCGTGTCCGCGTCCGGCTCCGCCCACAGCCCCCGGTCCGCCGCCTCCAGCAGCCGCTCCGTGATCCCGCGCAGCGCCCACGGGTTGGACTTCTTCATGAAGTCCCGGTTCTCCGCGTCGAAGACGTATTCCGCGCTGAGCTTCTCGTACATCCAGTCGTCCACGACCCCGGCCGTGGCGTCGTAGCCGAAGAGGTAGTCGACGGTCGCCGCCATCTCGAAGGCGCCCTTGTAGCCGTGGCGGCGCATCGCGGCCATCCAGCGCGGGTTGACCACCCGGGCCCTGAAGACGCGGTGGGTCTCCTCGCCCAGTGTGCGGGTCTTGACCTGGTCGGGGACGGCCGAGTCACCGACGTACGCCTCGGGGGAGGACCCGGTGAGGTGGCGGACCATCGCGACCATGCCGCCGTGGTACTGGAAGTAGTCGTCGGCGTCGACGAGGTCGTGCTCGCGCGTGTCGACGTTCTTCGCCGCGACCGCGATGCGCCTGAACGCCGTCTCCATGTCCCCGCGCGCGGCCCGCCCGTCGAGCCCGCGTCCGTAGGCGTAGCCGCCCCACACCGCGTACACCTCGGCGAGGTCGGCGTCCGAACGCCAGTTGCGGGCGTCGATCAGGGGGAGCAGACCGGCACCGTACGCGCCCGGCTTGGAGCCGAAGATACGGGCGGTCGCGCGCCGCCGGTCACCGTGTTCGGCGGTGTCCTCGTCGGCGTGCTTGCGCACGTAGTTCCGGTCGGCGGGCTCGTCCAGCTCGGCGACCGCGCGCACCGCGTCGTCGAGCAGACCGACCACGTGCGGGAACGCGTCCCGGAAGAAGCCCGAGATGCGGACCGTGACGTCGATGCGCGGGCGGCCGAGCTCGTCGAGCGGGACGATCTCGAAGCCGGTGACGCGCCGCGAGGCGTCGTCCCACACCGGACGGCAGCCGAGCAGCGCGAGGATCTCCGCGATGTCGTCGCCCTGGGTGCGCATGGCGGACGTGCCCCACACCGTCAGTCCGACGGACGTCGGGTAGGCGCCGGTGTCCTGGAGGTAGCGCTGCACGAGCGAGTCCGCGAGGGACTGGCCGACCTCCCAACTCAACCGTGACGGAATGGCCTTGGGGTCGACCGAGTAGAAGTTGCGGCCGGTCGGCAGGACGTTGACGAGCCCGCGGGTCGGTGAACCAGACGGGCCCGCCGGGACGAAACCGCCGTTCAGCGCCTTGAGGATGTGCCCGATCTCGTCCGTCGTACGGGCGAGCCGCGGCACCACCTCGCGGCACGCGAACTCCAGCACCGCGACGGCGTCGGGGAGTTCGGTGCCCAGCACCTCGCGCACGAGCGCGGGCACTGCGGCCGTGTCCCAGCCACGCTCCTCCATGCCCAGCGCCGCCCGGCGGCACAACTGCTCCAGCAGGTCGATCGCGTCGGCCGCCGTACGGGCCGGGCCCTCGACCAGGTCCGTCAGTTCGACGGACACCTTCGCCGGAGCGCCCGGCTCGGCGAGCAACTCCTTCTCCACCAGGCCGAAGTGCTCGGCGAGGCAGGCGCGCAGACCGGGCAGCGCGTTCGCCGCGCCGCCCCACACCTGCGAGGCGCGCAGCACGGCGAGCACGAGGTTCACCCGCGGCTCGGCCTCCGGACCGCCGCCCAGGATGTGCAGGCCGTCGCGGATCTGAACGTCCTTGATCTCGCACAGATAGCCGTCGATGTGCATCACGAACGAGTCGAAGTCGCCGTCGTCCGGCTGCTCGTCGACGTGCAGGTCGTGATGCAGCTCGGCCGCCTTGACCAGCGTCCAGATCTGCGCCCGGACCGCCGGGGCCTTCGTCGGGTCCAGGTCGGAGACGAGCGCGTACTCGTCGAGGAGCTGCTCCAGTTTGGCGAGGTCCCCGTAGGTGTCCGCGCGGGCCATCGGCGGTACGAGGTGGTCGACGACGGTGGCGTGCCCGCGGCGCTTGGCCTGCGTGCCCTCGCCGGGGTCGTTGACGATGAACGGGTAGACCAGGGGGAGTTCGCCGAGAACGGCGTCGGGGGCGCAGCCGCCGCTGAGCCCGAGGCCCTTGCCCGGCAGCCACTCCATCGTGCCGTGCTTGCCCATGTGCACGACCGCGTCCGCGCCGAAGCTGTTCTCCAGCCAGCGGTAGGCGGCCATGTAGTGGTGCGAGGGCGGCATGTCCGGGTCGTGGTAGATCGCGATCGGGTTCTCGCCGAAGCCGCGCGGAGGCTGGATCATCACGACGACGTTCCCGAACTCCAGGCAGGCCAGCACGATGTCGTCGCCGTCGACGTAGAGGGAGCCCGGAGGCTCGCCCCAGGCCTCCAGCATGCCCTCGCGCAGCGCGGGGTCGAGCGTCTCGAACCAGGCCCGGTAGTCGGCGAGCGGCACCCGCGCGGGGGCGGCGGCGAGCTGCTCCTCGGTCAGCCACTCCACGTCGTGACCGCCGGCCGCGATCAGCCGGTGGATCAACTCGTCGCCGTTGTCCGGGTATTCGGTGAGGGCGTAGCCCGCGTCGCGGAGCGCGTCGAGGACCCGTACGGCGGAGGCGGGCGTGTCGAGACCGACCGCGTTGCCGACCCGCGAGTGCTTGGTCGGGTAGGCGGTGAAGACGATCCCGAGCTTTTTCTCCGCGTTCGGCTTGTGCTTCAACTGGGCGTGCCGCAGGGCGATCCCGGCGACCCGCGCGGCCCGCTCGGGGTCGGCGACGTACACCGGGACGTCGTCCGGACCCTGCTCCTTGAAGGAGAAGGGCACCGTGATGAGACGGCCGTCGAACTCCGGGATCGCGACCTGCATCGCCGCGTCCATCGGGGACAGGGCCGCGTCCGAGGTGTCCCAGGCGCTCTTCGACGAGGTCAGGCAGAGACCCTGGAGGACGGGGATGTCGAGGTCGGCGAGCGCGCCGATGTCCCAGGCCTCCTCGTCGCCGCCCGCGGACGCCTCGGAGGCGTGGGTGCCGCCCGCCGCGAGGACGGTGGCGACGAGCGCGTCGGCCCGGCCGAGGATCTCGTACAGTCCCGGGTCGGCTCCGCGCAGCGAACCGCAGTACACGGCGAGGGCGTTGGCGCCGCGTGCCTCGATCGCGTCGCACAGCGTGTCCACGAACGCGGTGTTCCCGGACAGCTCGTGCGCCCGGTAGAACAGCACACCGACGGTCGGGCGGCCCTCGACGAAGTCGCGCTCGCCGTGGACACCGAACTCGGCCGACTTCCGCGGCTCCTCGAAGCCCTCGCCCGTGAGCAGCACGGTGTCCGAGAGGAAGCGGGCCAGCTCGGCGAGGTTGGCGGGGCCGCCCTCGACGAGATAGCGCAGCGCCTCCGCGACGACACCCGCGGGCACCGACGACTCGGCCATCAGCTCGGCGTCGGGGACGGACTCGCCGCCCAGCAGCACCGTCGGGATGCCGGACGCCTTCAGGAAGGCCAGCCCGTCCTCCCAGGCCCGCTTGCCGCCGAGCAGCCGCACGACGGCCAGGTCCGCGCCCTCGACGAGCGCGGGGAGTTCGCCCGTGACGTCGACCCGGGTCGGATTGCCGATCCGGTAACCGGCGCCACTGGCGCGGGCCGCCAGCAGATCCGTGTCGGCGGTCGACAACAACAACACTGTGCTCATGCGGGTGCTCCCGGTGGGATGAAGGGCAGTCCTTGCGGCGCGCCGGACTCGATGAGCCGCCACAGCGCGTCCGTGTCCGCGTGTTCCTCGATCAGGTCGCCGAGCAGGTCGAGCTGCTCCTCGCGCAGCGCCGCGAACGACGTGTCGGGGGCCGGTACGAAGCGGCGGCCCGCGGCGGCGGCCACCTCGCGCAGGAAGGCCCGCCGGAAACCGTCCGACTCCAGCGAGCCGTGCCAGTGCGTGCCCCAGACGGCGCCGGCCCGGCACCCGTCCAGGCTGTGCCCGTGCTCATCGGAGAAGAACGCCTCGCCACCGGTCACCTCGGCGACTCCGTGATGGATCTCGTACCCCTCGACGTGCTCGCCGAGGGCCTCCCCGACCGGCCGTGCCAGAGTCTTCTCCCGCTCGAACCGCACGCGTACGGGGAGGAGTCCGAGACCCTCGACATGACCGGCGCGGGATTCGACGTCGTCCTCGATGTGCTCTCCGAGGAGCTGGTAGCCACCACAGACGCCGAGGACCGGCCGCCCCTCGGCGGCCCGGCGCGCGATCGCGTCCGCGAGGCCGCGCTCGCGCAGCCACCGGAGCGCCTTCACGGTGCCCCGGGTCCCGGGCACGACGACCAGGTCCGCGTCGGCCAGTTCCTCGGGCCGGTCCACGAACCGCACGACGACACCCGGTTCGGCGGCCAGCGCGTCCACGTCGGTGAAGTTGGACATCAGCGGGACCGCGCAGACGGCGACCCGCAGGATGTCCTCGCCGACGGGGGAGGAGACCGCCGATTCCCGGACCGCACCGCGCAGCGAGACGCGCAGGCCGTCCTCCTCGTCGATGCCCAGACCGTGCTGGAAGGGCAGGACGCCGTAGGAGCGCCGGCCGGTGAGGCCGTGCAGCATGTCGAGGCCGGGTTCCAGCAGACTGACGTCGCCCCGGAACTTGTTGACGAGGAACCCGGCGACGAGCGCCTGGTCCTCCGGCGACAGCAGCGCGACCGTCCCGAAGAACGAGGCGAACACCCCGCCCCGGTCGATGTCGCCGACGACGAGCACGGGAAGCCCCGCGTTCCGCGCCACCCCCATGTTCACGATGTCGGTGCGCCGCAGATTGATCTCGGCCGGGCTGCCGGCTCCCTCACAGATCACCGCGTCATACGTGCCCCGCAACTGAGCCAGACAGTCGAGGACGGTCGCCAGGAGTGCTTCCTGGCGTCCCCCGCGCAGCCTGTCCCCGGCGGAGGCGGAGGACGCGGCGGACGCTTCGGCCGACGGCGGCCGCTCCGCGGGCCCGGCCGTTCCGAAGAACCCGCGCGCGCTCATCTCGCCCACCGGCCTGCCCATCAGGACGACCTGGCTGGTGCGGTCGCCGCCCGGCTTGAGCAGCACGGGATTCATCAGCGCGGTCGGCTCCACGCGGGCGGCCTGCGCCTGCATGGCCTGCGCCCGCCCGATCTCGGCGCCCTCGCGCGTCACGAACGAGTTCAGGGACATGTTCTGCGCCTTGAAGGGCGCGACCTTGACGCCCTGGCGCGCCAGCCACCGGCAGATCCCGGCGGTCACGACACTCTTTCCGGCGTCCGAGGTGGTCCCGGCGATCAGCAGCCCGCCGCTCATGCGGTGCGCCCCTTCCTGGTGGCCGGAACCCGTCCGGTTCCGGTGAGCAGAACCCGTCCGGCGGCGCTCACGCCGAGCGCGAGCCAGCCCACGCGCCGGGACAGCCGTACGGCCCGTTCGATGTCGTGGACGTGGACGGCGCGCCCCGCGCCGTTGAGCACGGGACGGTGCTCGACACGTCCGCCGTACGAGAGGGTGCCGCCGAGCCGCACGCCGAGCGCGCCCGCGAACGAGGCCTCCACGGGCCCGGCGTTGGGGCTCGGATGCCTGCGGGCGTCCGCGCGCCAGGCGCGTACGGCACCGCGCGGGTCGGATCCGGCCACGGCCGCGAGGACGGCGGTCAGCCGGGCTCCGGGCCAGCCGGCGACGTCGTCGAGCCGGGCGGAGGCCCAGCCGTAGCGCCGGTGGCGGGGGGACTTGTGTCCGACCATCGCGTCGAGCGTGTTCACGGCGCGGAAGGCGACGAGTCCCGGCACACCGCCGACGGCGCCCCAGACCAGAGCGCCCACGACGGCGTCGGAGGTGTTCTCGGCGACGGACTCGACGACGGCGCGCGCGACGCCGTCGGCGTCCAGCGCCTGCGGATCGCGTCCGCACAGGTGCGGCAGCCGCTCCCGGGCCGCGTCGAGATCACCGGCCGCGAGCGCGCCGCCGACCGCCCGCGCCTCGCGGCCGAGAGAGGTGCCTCCGACGACTGCCCAGGTGGCGGCGGCGGTCAGAGCGACCGAGGCGGTACGGGAGCGGCGTACGGTACGGCTCGCGAGCGCGGCCAGTCCGGTGGCGCCGCCGACGCAGACGGCCGTGTGCAGCGCGCCCCACCCGCGGTGGTCGCGCCACAGTGTCCGCTCCACGGTCGCGGCGGCCCGCCCGAAAGCGGCGACCGGATGCCCTCGGCGGGGATCGCCGAGCAGCAGGTCGCCGAGGAGGCCGGCGGCGGCGCCGTACGCGAAGACGCGATCGGCACGCACGCGGTCAGCCGGCCGTGGGGTGGAGCGGAACCCTCGTACTCAGCGAAACGGGCAACGGGCAGCCGCGCATGGCGATATGTCCTCACTCAGGGTGTCCACGCCCTGGTTCGACGAGACCGGCGGTGAGAGTTCCTGGCTCCCGGGGAGTTTCTTCCCCGATGACAGTGGCGGGACCGCGCCGGATTCGCACCGGCTTCCTCTCATGCCGCCGTACTTGGCTCCGGCAGTCCACCACGGGGTGAGAACGGCCGTCAACTGGCTGTTGACCTGCGGAGGGACAGTGTGCGCAGGCCCACATACGCGTGGGGGCGGGACGGCATACGCGTGGGGTGCGGGACGGTGGTCCGTCCCGCACCCCACGCGCGGTACCGCTCGGAGGCAGCCCGGTTCCGGGCGGCGCCTGCCGGCTACTTGGTGATGATCAGGGAGATGCCGTACGCCACCGCCGCGGCGCAGGCCGCGAAGCAGACGTACGCGCCGGTGGCCGCCGCGACCGCGGAACCGCCCTGGGCGGACTCCTTCTTGGAGAGGCCGGCGACACCGAGGGTGAAGAGGGCGACGAGGGCCACGGTCACTCCGAGGCTGACCCCGAAGACGGACCCGAGGGCTGACCAGTCGATGCTCATGCTGTTTCTTCCTTCGGTTCTCAGGCCACTCGGGACGGCGCCGGCGGGTTCACCGCGGGCTCGGCCGGAGCCGGGATGGTGGCCGTGAGGCCATCGGCCACGGTGCCGGCCGGGGGCGGGGTGACGGCGGCGATGGCCTGGGTCACCACACCGGCGGGCTCCTCGGTGTCGTTCACGTTGTTGTGGTCGATCACCTCGCGGCGCGAGCGGCGCCAGATCGCGAAGCTCGAACCGACCAGGAAGACGGCGACCAGCGTGGTGCCCCAGGCGCCGAAACCGGTCACCCATTCGGCGAGCGCGCCGACCAGGGCGGCGGCGGGCAGCGTGAGGACCCAGGCGACGACCATGCGCTTGGCGGTGGACCAGCGGACCACACCGCCCTTGCGGCCGAGACCGGCGCCCATCACGGACCCGGAGACCGAGTGCGTGGTGGAGAGGGAGAAACCGATGTGCGAGGAGGCCAGGATGACCGTCGCCGCGCTGGTCTGGGCGGCGAAGCCCTGCTGCGGCTGGAGGTCGGTCAGGCCCTTGCCCATCGTGCGGATGATGCGCCAGCCGCCCAGGTAGGTGCCGAGCGCGATGGCCAGACCGGCGGAGAGGATGACCCAGACCGGCGGGTCGGAGTCGGGAGCGACGGCGCCACCGGCGACCAGGGCCAGGGTGATGATGCCCATCGTCTTCTGCGCGTCGTTGGTGCCGTGGGCCAGCGAGACCAGGCCCGCGGAGGCTATCTGGCCGACGCGGTAGCCCTTCTTGGTGGCCTTGGTGTCGGCGTTGCCACTGAGCTTGTACGACAGGCGGGTGGCGAACATCGCGGCCAGACCGGCGACGATCGGGGCAGCGACGGCGGGCAGGAGCACCTTGCCGACCAGGACGTCCCCGTGCACGGCGCCGGTACCGGCGGAGGCGATGGTGGCGCCGACCAGGCCGCCCATGAGGGCGTGCGAGGAACTGGACGGGAGTCCGACGAGCCACGTCACCAGGTTCCAGAGGATCGCGCCGACGAGCGCGGCGAAGATCACTTCTGGCTGGATGCCGGATTCATCGACGAGGCCTTTGGAGATCGTGTTGGCGACCTCCACCGAGAGGAAGGCGCCGACAAGGTTGAGGGCGGCGGACATGGCCACCGCGACCTTGGGCTTGAGTGCGCCGGTCGAGATGGTGGTGGCCATCGCGTTGGCGGTGTCGTGGAAACCGTTCGTGAAATCGAACACGAGAGCGGTGACGATCACGATTCCGAGGAGGAGCGTGATGTGTTCCATTTACCCAGGCTTCTGTTGGACGTCAGTGGCAGGGGGAACGTAGGCAACCTGGATGAACGGAAGGTGAACTGAGTCGGACTTGACGGTGTCCTGAATAGCGGATCGTCATTCCGCTTGCGTCGACGGGAGGCTTGCCGGGTTCGAACGGATTCGGAATTCCGTACTCCGCTTGGGGTCGGGGCTCGTGGTGGAGTGTCCTGGTCGGGGCAGGTTTGAGCGGTGAGATCCCTGTCACTCGCAGGCTGTAGCCGTGGTCACAGCGCCCGGAAGCCCGAAAGGGCCACCCTGTCGATGGAGTCCGAGCGCCGGTCGGTCCGTAGTGACCCGACCACGGGGTGTGATCCGCGGCAAATGTCCGACCGGGGTGCCGTGGGCGTTCTCTCGGTTGCATGTGATGCACATCACATACAACCGTGGGCTGTTGGCGGCCCGCAGCCGCCCCGAAGCCCGCTCGCGCGGGTGTGTGGAAAGCGGTGCCTGGCAGGATCGCGTCATGACTGAGCCGCACCGGGACGCACGGGTCGGGCACGAGCACGCACGGACGACGGGCGAGGCCCACGAGCGAGACGAGCGAGACGGGCGTGACGGGCCGCACGCGCGGGACACCCTCCGGCGGGCCTGGGACGAACTGGTCTCCACCGCCCGGCGCACCGTCGCCGACGGGCTGGTCGTCGGCACCTCCGGCAACGTCTCCGTCCGCGTCGGAGACACCGTCCTGGTCACGCCCACGGGCGTGCCCTACGACCGGCTGACGCACGACGACATCGTCGGCGTCGGCCTCGACGGCCGGCAGGTGCTCGGATCGCTGCGCCCGACCAGCGAACTGCCGATGCATCTCGCGGTCTACCGCGCGACCGAGGCGCGGGGCGTCGTCCACACCCACGCACCCCACGCGACGGCCGTCTCGCTCCTCGTCCCCGAACTCCCGCTCGTCCACTACATGGCGGCGGCCCTCGGCGGCCCGGTCCGCGTCGCCCCCTACGCGGCCTACGGCACACCGGAACTGGCCGAGAACACCCTCCGGGCCCTGGCCGGCCGCACCGCCTGCCTCCTGCGGAACCACGGCACCATCGCGTACGGAGACTCGCTGGACCAGGCGTACGACCGCACGGCCCAGCTGGAATGGATGTGCCGCGTCTGGCTCCTGTCCTCCTCGGTCCCCGGGCTCACGCCCGCCCTGCTCTCACCGGACCAGCTCGCGGAGGCGGGGGAGCGGCTGCGGGGGTACGGACAGCAGGAGTGAGGCCGGCAGGAGTGAGGCCCCGCCGCAGCGCCGCCCGGCGCGCAGGTCCGGCGAGTACCGGAGGCGGGGGTCCGGCGGGCGTCGGCCATCACCCCTGGAGGCGCTTCCGCTGGCCGATGGCCGGGTCCCCCGGGAAACTGGTCGGGTGCGCACCCTAAGAGCCACGGCAGCGGCCGTCACCGTAGCCATAGCCGCGGGCGCGGCCTCCGTGGCGGCGGGCCGGTTCGCCAGCGACGCCGCGCTGAAGACGAGGCCGGGCAAGCCTCTGCCCACCGAGCCCCGGCTCACCGTGCACGCCACGACGGCCGGCGGAATCACCCTGACCCGGGCCCTCGCGTCCCGGCGCCCGGGAATCTACGGCCTCGCGGGCGACGGCTCCCACGCGGTCGTCGGCCCCCTCCAGAACTCCGTGCCCCACACCGCCGACACCGTCGTACGCAGCCTGGAACGCGTCACGCACGGGTCCCTGGAGCGCGGCGACAAGGTGTGGCTCACCCCGAACCTGTACGTCGGCGACCCAGGGTCCGCCCTCGGACTCGAACACGCCGACGTCGACGTGCCCGGCGAACTCGGCGCCCTGCCCGCCTGGTTCGTGCCCGCGGTCCGCGACACCTGGATCATCACCGTCCACGGCCTGGGCGCCACCCGGGAACACCCCATGAACCTGATGGGGTTCCTGAACAGCCGGCACTTCCCCGTCCTCGACCTCGCCTACCGGGGCGACCTCGGGGCACCCCGCCCGCCCGACGGCCTGAACCACCTCGGCGAGACCGAGTGGCGCGACCTCGACGCCGCCATCCGGTACGCCGTGCGGTTCGGCGCCGAGCGGGTCGTCCTGTACGGCTGGTCCACGGGCGCCACGATGGCCCTGCGCGCGGCCGCCCACTCCGCGCTGCGCGAGCGGATCTCCGGGCTCGTCCTCGACTCGCCCGTCCTCGACTGGGAGACGACGCTGCGCGCTCTCGCCGGCGCCCGCCACACCCCGCGATTCCTGCTGCCGCTCGCGGTGCGCGCCGCACAGGGGCGCACCGGCGTACGCGGAGACCGCATCGCGCACGCCGCGCACCCCGACCAGGTCAAGGTGCCGACCCTGCTCGTGCACGGCCCGGACGACCGCATCGCCCCCTGGGGCGCCTCCCGGCGCCTCGCCGCGAGCAGGCCCGACCTGGTCACCCTGTACACCGTCCCGAACGCCCCGCACGGCGCCATGTGGAACGCCGACCCGGCGAGCTACGAGGAAGCCCTGCGCCGCTTTCTCACCCCCCTGATGTGAGCCACGGCGCCCGGCTCCCCCCGGTCCCGGCCAGTCCGGCGGGGGAGCCGGGCCTCGGTCCTGGACGGGCTGGGCCTTGGCCCCGGGTGGGGACGGGCCCCTGGTCCCGGGTGGGCGGGCCGGGGCTTCCGTCCCTGGCCGTCCTGTGGGGGAGGCCCGGCCTCGGGTCGGGCTCCGGGCGAGGCGGCGCGGTGGGTGCGACGGTGTGCTTCCGGTTCGGTTCCGGGCAACTCCGCGCGGCGCTCCCACCCGCGTGCCGGGCACCCCGAGAGGGCCCCGCTCCCGTCGCCCCACGGCCTGCGACGGCATTCCGTTTGGGTTTTCGGACTGTCAACCGCAAGACTGCACCCGTGACGTCCCGTAACCCGCGCGACTCCAGGCTCCGACTCGTCAGCCCCCGGTCCCTCGCGACCGCTCCCCGAGCGGTGACCCAGCGCCGCACCCGCCGCCCCGCACCGCGTCCGCCGGAAGGCACACCGCCGCCCGCGGAACTCGCCCGCATGGCGCGCACCGGCCTGTCCGACGCGGCCCGCGTGGCGCGCTGGGCCGACGCCGCCCTGCGCCCGGGGCGCGACACCGCCGGCCCCGACGGCAAGGGCACCCTGTCCGACGCCACCGCCGAGCGGGCCGCCACGGATCTCGGACTGACCCCGCTCAAGGTCCGCGCCGACTGGGACACCGCACGCCTGGCCGGCCTCATCGAGGTGCACGGCGACGACGCCCGCCCGGGCTGGCGGCTGCGCGCCTGGAGCCGCGACGACAGCGCCGTCCTGCGCGGCTGGGTCGCCCTCTTCGACGCCTGGTCCCTCGCGTACCCCGAACCGCTGGACCGCGAGCCCGCGGCCGTCGCCGAGGTCGTCTCCGCGATGCCCCAGGTGCTCTCCTTCCTCCAGCTCTCCGCCGGGCCCGTCCCCGTGGACCAGCTCCTCGACCTTCTCGGGCAGCGCGTCACGGAACTGCGCACCGAGCGCTGCGAGATCTCCTACGGCCCCGAGCCCGGGACCGAGCCCGCCCAGGAGCCCGCCGAGGTCCCGGACGCACCCCTCGCCCCGCTCCTCGAATGGGCCCTCCAGGCCCTCGCCTCCGTCGGCGCGCTGACCTACGGCGAAGGACAGGCCACCCTCACCGCGCTCGGCAGCTGGGCGGTCTGGGTCAAGCTGGAGCAGATCTGCGTCGCCGCGCAGAGCCCCGCCGGCAACATCGAGCAGTCCGCCGAGGACATGCTCCGCGGCTGCGCCCAGCTCCGCCCCAACGCCGCCCGCGCCGAGTACCGTGCCTGGCTCGCCGCCCGCCCGGTCGGCGGCGCCGTCACCGAACTCATCGCCGCGGCCCGCGGCGAGGACGCCCTCACCCGCGGCCTCGCCTTCGAGGCACTGCGCGTCGTCGGCGCCCCCGCCGAGCCGGACGTGCGCGCCGTGGTCGAGGAGACCCCGCTGCGCCCCTACGCCCTGCTGTGGCTCGCCGAGCACGACGGCTACGACCCCGAGGACGCCCACGAGGTCCTCACCCGCGCCGAGTCCACCTGGCTGTGGGTCGACACCGCGGCAGCCGTAGCCGACCACGGTGAGGCCCCGCTCCTGGTCCGCCACCTGGAGTCCGCGGTGCAGCCCACCGTGCCAGCGCTCCTCGACGAGGTACGGGCCGTCGGGCACCCGCGCACGGTGCAGGTGCTGGTCGCGCTCGCCGCCGCCCACCCGGACCCGGCGCTCGCCAAGGCCGTACGCAGGGCCGCCTTCCAGGTGCACACCGGGGGGAGCTGACCGGGGCCGGCCCGGAACCGCCGCGGGCCGGATCCCGGAGCGGTCCTGCGCGCCGTCCTACGCGCCTATCTCCGGGGTGTAGGTGCCGAAGCTCCAGATGTTGCCCTCGATATCGCGGGCCATGTAGTCCCGCGAGCCGTAGTCCTGGTCGGTCGGGGCCATCAGGATCTCGGCGCCGTGGTCCACGGCCCGCTGGTGGTGTGCGTCGACGTCGTCCACGACGATGTACACCCCGCACGGGCCCGCGCTCTTCATCGCCTCGTCGAAGCGTCCGCCGCGGCCCTTGGAGCCGAGCATCACCGCGCCGTTGCCCTGCACGAGCTCGGCGTGCATCACCGAGCCGTCCTCACCCTCGTAGACCGCCAGCTCGGTGAAGCCGAAGGCCTCCGTGAGCTGCCTGACCGCCGCCTTCGCGTCGGCGTACAGCATCGAGGGGTAGATGCTCGGGCGCCCGTTGCTCATGCCAGCCATACCGATCACTCCGTCTCGTCACGAACTGCCGGATTCCGATCCGCAGCCCAGTCTGGCACCGGCCACTGACAACGCCCCGCGGCCCGGAACCGGGCCCACCCCCGGCGGACCGGACCGCGTGCCGCCCCGCTCACCGGAACGTGTCGCACTGCGCCATGTCGCCACTGGTGAAGCCCTGGTAGAACCACTGCTGCCGCTGCTCGGCCGACCCGTGCGTCCAGGTTTCCGGGGTCACCCGGCCCTGGTGCCTCGCCTGGATCCGGTCGTCACCGACGGCGGCCGCCGCGTCCAGGCCGTCGCGGATGTCGGTGTCCGTCAGCGCGGTCAGCAGCGGTCTGCCCGTCGACGAGGACGGCGTGGTGGTCGCGTTCCGCGCCCACACCCCCGCGTAGCAGTCGGCCTGGAGCTCCACCTTCACCGAGTCGCTGTTCGCGCCGGTCACGCCGTCCCGCGACCGGGCCGGCGTTCCCGTCAGGTCCTGCACGTGATGCCCGTACTCGTGCGCCACCACGTACGCCTGCGCGAAGGGTCCGCCGCCGGAGCCGAACCTCGTCCGGAGATCGTCGAAGAAACCGAGGTCCAGATGGACCTCGCGGTCCACGGGACAGTAGAAGGGCCCGACGGACGACGTGGCGGTGCCGCACCCGGTGTTCACCCGGCCGCTGAAGACCACCGTCGGGGCACGGGTGTAGGTGCCGCCCCTGCGCGCGAACTCCCGGCTCCAGTAGGCCTGGACGCTGTCGACCACCGCCACGATCCGGCAGTCCTCCTGGGCGCTGGCGTCCCGCCCCTTCAGACAGGTCCGCTGCACCTGGGCGAGGGAGGAGGCGGTGGCTCCGGGCTCCTCGCCGCCGGAGGTGAGCCCGAGCCGGTCGGGACCCACTCCGAAGAGCAGTCCGAGGACCAGGGCGATCAGACCGGCGAGCCCGCCGCCGATGGCCGCCCCGCCGCCGGGGATGCGACTGCCGCGTACGTCCTGGACCTCGGAGGTGTCCAGGTCGGCGTCGTCGTCGAACCGCATGAGCACACCACTTTCGTCGCTCCGTGGCGCCATCCTCGTACGCTCCCGGACCCCCGGCCCCGGCCCGCGGTCCGAACGGGCGACGCCCGGCCCGGCCTCCGTGCCGCGGGCGATCCAGGCGTCCGCAGCATCCCGGAAGGGGGCGAGCATCACAGTGCGCACCGGAAAAGTGGTTGCACGGCCCCGTTAGACTTGGCCCATGGCCATTCTCCTCGCGCATTAGACGGCGGGAACGCCTCAGCCGCCCACCCCGCCACTCCCCATTGCTCTGGAGTCTGTCCGTGATCTCCGCCTCCGGTATCGAGCTGCGCGCCGGCGCCCGCATCCTCATCGAGTCCGCGACCTTCCGCATCACGAAGGGTGACCGCATCGGCCTGGTCGGCCGCAACGGCGCGGGCAAGACGACCCTCACCAAGGTCCTCGCGGGCGAGGGCCAGCCCGCCGCCGGAACCGTCGCCCGCTCCGGCGAGGTCGGCTACCTTCCGCAGGACCCGCGCACCGGCGACCTCGACGTCCTCGCCAGCGACCGCGTCCTGTCGGCCCGCGGCCTGGACGTGCTGATCCGCAAGATGCGCGAGAACGAACAGCGCATCGCCAACGGCGCGGGCGCCACCCGCGAGAAGGCCATGCGGCAGTACGAGCGCCAGGAGACGGAGTTCCTCACCAAGGGCGGGTATTCCGCCGAGGCCGAGGCCGCCACCATCGCCGCCGCGCTCAACCTGCCCGACCGGGTGCTCGGCCAGCCCCTGCACACGCTCTCCGGCGGTCAGCGCCGCCGTATCGAGCTGGCCCGCATCCTCTTCTCGGACGCCGACACCCTGCTGCTCGACGAGCCGACGAACCACCTCGACGCCGACTCGATCGTCTGGCTGCGCGACTACCTGAAGACCTACCGCGGCGGCTTCATCGTGATCTCCCACGACGTCGACCTCGTCGAGACGGTCGTCAACAAGGTGTTCTACCTGGACGCCAACCGCGCCCAGATCGACGTCTACAACATGGGCTGGAAGCTCTACCAGCAGCAGCGCGAGGCCGACGAGAAGCGCCGCAAGCGCGAGCGCCAGAACGCCGAGAAGAAGGCCGCCGCGCTGAACGCGCAGGCCGACAAGATGCGTGCCAAGGCGACCAAGACCGTCGCCGCGCAGAACATGGCCAAGCGCGCCGACCGGCTGCTCGCCGGCCTGGACGCCGTCCGCGTCTCCGACAAGGTCGCCAAGCTGCGCTTCCCCGAGCCCTCGCCCTGCGGCAAGACCCCGCTCATGGCGGAGGGCCTGTCGAAGTCGTACGGCTCCCTGGAGATCTTCACCGACGTCGACCTGGCCATCGACAAGGGCTCCCGCGTCGTCATCCTCGGCCTGAACGGCGCCGGCAAGACGACCCTTCTGCGCCTGCTCGGCGGCGCCGAGAAGCCCGACACCGGAGAGGTCATCGAGGGCCACGGCCTCAAGCTCGGCTACTACGCCCAGGAGCACGAGACCCTCGACCCCGAGCGCACGGTCCTGGAGAACATGCGCTCCGCCGCCCCCGACCTGGATCTGGTCGAGGTCCGCAAGACGCTCGGCTCGTTCCTCTTCTCCGGCGACGACGTCGACAAGCCGGCCGGTGTGCTCTCCGGCGGCGAGAAGACCCGGCTCGCGCTCGCGACCCTCGTCGTCTCGTCCGCGAACGTCCTGCTCCTCGACGAGCCGACGAACAACCTCGACCCGGCCAGCCGCGAGGAGATCCTCGGCGCGCTGCGCACCTACAAGGGCGCCGTCGTTCTCGTCACCCACGACGAGGGCGCCGTCGAGGCGCTCCAGCCGGAGCGGATCATCCTGCTGCCCGACGGTGTCGAGGACCTGTGGGGCGCCGACTACGCCGACCTGGTGGCCCTCGCCTGAGTCCAGCGCGGCCTCCTGGAGGGGGCGCGCTCCGCGTGATCGATTGACTGATCCACCGCGTATGGATCATTCGGCCGATCCGTGATCCACCATCTGTGTGAGATCTCCTCGTACCGGGGTGTGTCGTACACCGATTTCACGGCCGAGTCCTTTGTTCCCAAGGGCTCGGCCGTTTTGCGTCGCTGACCAGGTACTTCTCGGAGGAACCCGTTCGGCTGTGCGGGCCGCGCCACCCGGAATCATTGATTCCACTCGTGGGGACGGGCTCCTGTCGTCAAAACCTTGTCTTACGGACCTTGCCGAATGGGTGGCCATGACGCCCGAAAGGGGTGATCATGAGAGTCCAGAGCGCACTTCCCATGAGGAGGACCGGGTGGCCGAGACTCTGAAGAAGGGCAGCCGGGTTACCGGCGCCGCGCGCGACAAGCTCGCGGCAGACCTGAAGAAGAAGTACGACTCCGGTGCGAGCATTCGAGCGCTGGCCGAAGAGACCGGCCGCTCGTATGGCTTCGTGCACCGGATGCTCAGCGAGTCGGGCGTCACGCTCCGAGGGCGTGGCGGTGCGACGCGGGGCAAGAAGGCCGCCTCGGCCTGAGGCCGGGCGTCCCCATCGGCTTCGGTGGTGACCACCCGGTCGGTCGGGTGACCGACCGGGTGGTTACTGTGCAGTCACTTAGGTGCGTTCCTCGTGTCTTCGCGAGGTGCGCGTCTGATCCGACCGCACCCATCGGAGGCACCCCATGGCTTCGCCCGACAAGGATCTCGACCCGGTACTCGACCAGGACGGCGTACGGCTCACCGTCGACGGCGCGACCGCCACGGTGACGCTGACCAATCCGGCCAAGCGCAATGCCCAGAGTCCTGCTCTCTGGCGGGCCTTGACGCAGGCCGGCCGGTCACTGCCGGGCTCCGTCCGGGTGGTCGTCCTGCGTGCCGAGGGCCAGTCCTTCTCCGCGGGGCTCGACCGGCAGGCGTTCACGCCCGAGGGTTTCGACGGGGAACCGTCGTTCATCGACCTCGCGCGCGGTTCCGATGCCGAGCTCGACGCGACCATCGCCGAGTACCAGGAGGCGTTCACCTGGTGGCGGCGCAGTGACATCGTGTCCATCGCCGCCGTGCAGGGGCACGCCATCGGCGCGGGGTTCCAGCTCGCGCTCGCCTGTGACCTGCGCGTCGTCGCCGACGACGTGCAGTTCGCCATGCGCGAGACCAGCCTCGGCCTGGTGCCCGACCTCACGGGCACGCACCCCCTGGTCGGCCTCGTGGGGTACGCCCGTGCGCTCGAGATCTGCGCCACGGGCCGCTTCGTCCTGGCCGAGGAGGCCGAGCGCACCGGGCTCGCCAACCTCGCCGTGCCCGGCGAGCAGCTCGACGCCGCCGTCGGCGACCTGGCCGCGGCGCTGCTGGGCGCGCCGCGGGACGCCGTGATCGAGACGAAGGCGCTGCTGCGCGGGGCCCAGGAACGCTCGTACGAGGAGCAGCGCTCCGCCGAACGCGCGTCCCAGGCCCGCAGGCTCCGCGACCTCGCGGGCGTGGGCGACTAGGCCTCCGGCCGCTGACCAGACACCCCTCTGCGGCGGGGCCCGGTGAGGCCGGGCCTGGCGCCGCACGGGGTCACGTTCCCCGGGCCGGGCGCTCCCGCCCGTGGCGGTCATGCCTTCCGGGAAGGGGCGCCCCGGTCCGCGGCGGTCTCCCCGTGGCGGGTCATGTTTTCCGGGAAGGGGTGGCCCGGTTCACGGCGGTCACCAGGACCGCCACGGACGGGGTGTCCTGGGCGGCCTGAGTGATCGCGGCTCTGACCGCGCGTGCCACGTCCACCGCCCGCTCGTCCCCGGAGACCTCCAGCTCGACGCGGACGTGGCGGCGCGGCAGGGCCGCTTCGGCGGCGGGCGCGCTCCCCACGTGGACCGGTCGGCCCAGGACGTCCGTCAGACGGGTGACGCCCGGGACGGCCAGGGCGGCCGCCGCGATCCGCACCTCCTCGGGGTCCTTCGGCACGGACGCCGTCCGCACGTCGTCGGCCGTCCCGGAGCCGGCCCCGTCCCGCGACCCGGCGGCCGGCACACCGCCGGGGTGTTCCCGTAGGCCGTCGGCCGGTGCCGAGGCCCGCTCCTTTACGCCGTAGGCCGGGACCGCCACTGCCGCACCTCGTTCACCGCCCGCCGGGCGTTCCGTGGGCGCCTCGTCCGCCTCCTCCACGAGGCCCGTCACCCGCAGGTCCACCTCCGTGACGTCGAGACCCAGGAGCCGGGTCGCGGCGGACACCACGGCCAGGCGCAGCCGGGCCGCGACGGCCGGAAGGGGCTCGGCGCCCGGGGACGTGGGATCCACCGAGGCGCGGAACTCGGCGGTGACACGCAGCGGACCGGGCGGCAGCGCACTGGGCGGGGGAGGCACGGCCGGTGTTCCGGCCAGGTCCGGGTCGGCGAGAGCGATCCGCAACGCCCCGAGCCGTACCCCCTCGACGGCCGTGGTCTCCCGCCGCAGCACCGACTCGGCCGCCTCCTCCGTGATCCACGCGCCGTCGAGCGCGAGACCCAGCGGCAGGAGCCTGCCGAGCCCGAGCTGATGCCGTACCACCTGCGTCCACCGGTCCGCCGTCATTGCTCCAGCGTGCCCCATCCACGGCGCGCGACCGCGCGACCCGACCTAATGTGAGCAGAGGAGGACGACCGAAAGGGACGTACGGCGATGACCGACATGACCGAGCGGAACCGGACGGACAGCCCCGACACCGAGAAGGAGGGCCAGCAGACCCGTAAGCCCACCAGGCGCGGCGGTGGAGATCCCGCCTCGCGGGGACGGACCACGATCGCCGACGGAGTCGTGGAGAAGATCGCCGGGCTCGCCGCCCGTGACGTAGTCGGTGTCCACACGATGGGCAGCGGGCTGAGCCGGACCTTCGGAGCCGTACGCGACCGGGTGCCGGGCGGTTCCACCAAATCCGTGACGCGGGGTGTGAAGGCCGAGGTCGGCGAGGTGCAGACGGCGCTCGACCTGGAGATCGTCGTCGACTACGGCGTGTCGATCACCGAAGTGGCCCGAGCCGTACGCGAGAACGTCATCGCCGCCGTCGAGCGCATGACAGGGCTCGAAGTGGTGGAAGTCAACATCGCGGTGAGTGATGTGAAGCTTCCCGAGGAAGAGGACGAGGAGCCGGAGTCACGGCTTCAGTGACCCCAGGGCGGGGCACCGGAACTCCGGGACACCCGGCCACCGCACCATGAGTGATCACCGCGGCCACCGACTGCTGAGGAGCGCACCATGAGCTTGGCCGTGATCGGCATGATCGCCGGAATGGCGCTGGGCTTCGCCGGATATTTCGGCGGCTTCGGCGCCTTCCTCCTGGTGGCGGCCCTGGGGGCCGTCGGGTTCGTCGTCGGACGGCTCCTGGAGGGGGACCTGGACATCGGCGACTTCTTCCGCGCCCGTGACGACCGGCGGCGGTGACGCGTGCCAGGTCAGGCCGACCGGCTCGGTGAGACCAGGCCGGGCCTCACGACCGTCCCGCCACCCGAGCGGGGCGCCACCCGGATCGCCGACCGGGTCGTCGCGAAGATCGCGTCGCGGGCGGCGCGCGAGGCGCTGCCCCCGCCGCCCGCCGACGCCGTGCCCCCGCACGCGACGGTCGTCGTGCGGCGCCAGGCGTCGGGCTCCGGGGGGACGGACGGCACCCCGACGCACAGCGCCCGGGTCAGGCTCAGCCTCGAACTCGGCTACCCCGCCGACATCGGTGCCCAGTGCGGCGAGGTGCGTCGTCATGTCGCCGAGCGGGTAGAGGCGTTGGCGGGGATGGAAGTGCCCGAGGTGACCGTCCACGTGGAGCGGCTGCATCTGACACCCGGGCCCGGCGCGGCACAGGGGAGGACGCAATGAGCGAGCCCCAGGGCTCCGAGAACACCCGGAAGATGCCCGTACTGGAGAAGCCGGAGCACCCGGAGAAGGGGGACGGCGCGGGCGCCCTCGGGCAGTCCGCCTCCGCCGCGGCCTACGAACCGCTGTCCACCGTCGACGACGAGGACGGCCGGCAGGGCCGGTTCTGGTCCGCGCGCCGTGTCCCCGCGGGCATCCTCGCGCTCGTGCTCCTCGTCGCGGCGGGCGCCTTCCTGTACGACGTCGTGGCCGTGCGCGCCGGACGGTCCGCGCTGCGCTGGCGGACCTGGCTGGCCGAACAGCTCGCCGAACGGCCGCTCGACGACACCGCGGTCCTCGTCGGCGCCGGAATCGCCGCCGCGGTGGGACTCTGGCTGATCGTCCTCGCGGCCACACCGGGACTGCGGGACGTGCTGCCGATGCGGCGCACCCACGCCGACGTCCGTGCCGGACTGCACCGGGGTGCCGCCGCGATGGCGCTCCGCGACCGGGCCATGGAGGTCGCCGGTGTGCAGTCGGTCCGCGTGCGCGTGAAGCGCCGGAAGGTCGACGTCCGCGCGCTGTCGCACTTCCGGGAGCTCGACGATGTGCGCGCCGACCTCGACATCACCCTCGCCGACGGCATCAAGGGTCTGGGACTGTCCCGTTCGCCCGCCCTGGCGGTGCGTGTCGCGCGTCCCGGACGGAAGGGGTGAGATCCGTGCTGCGGATCGTCAACCGCGTACTGATCGGCTTCATCGGGCTCGTGCTGATCGTCCTCGGCGGTTCCGTGCTCGCCGTCGGACTCGGCGTACGGCCGCCGTCGTGGTGGATCCACGACGGGCGGCACGACGTGCTGCTCAGTACCGCCGAACGGACCAAGTGGCGGGAGCAGGGCTGGTGGTGGCCCGCCGTCATCGCCGCTCTCGCGGTGCTCCTGCTGCTCGCCCTGTGGTGGCTGGTCGCCGTCGTGCGGCGCCGGCGGCTGGCCGACGTGCTCGTCGACACCGGTGACGGCGCGGGCGCGCTGCTGCGCGGACGGGCTCTGGAGGGCGTGCTGGCCGCCGAATCGGCCCGGCTGGGCGGCGTCGACCGTGCCGACGTCCACCTGACCGGCCGGCGCAGCCTGCCCGAGGCGCGTGTGCGGCTCCGGCTGGAACCGCATGTGGACCCGGGGCACGCGCTGCGGCTGCTGACCGTGGAGGCGCTCGCGCACGCACGGGACTCGGCCGGTCTCGCCGCCCTTCCGGCGGAGGTGCGGCTTCGCGGGGTCAAGCACCGCGCCGAGCGCGTGACCTGATCGGGCATCCGCCCCACCCGCTCGGCGAAGGCCCGGGCGGGCATCCGCCGGGGCAGAGCCCCGGCGCGCGGGACAAGCTGCCCGCCCGGCGTGCGGCCGGTCCGTCCGGGCGACCGGCCGACGAGCGGACCTGTCGACCGGTGACGGGCTGCCGCGCGGACCGGCCGACGGGACCGCAGGTCGCCGGTGGCCGGTGGCCGCGCCGGCCTAGAACCCGCCCCGCATCCCGCCGTCCACCGGAAGCATGATGCCCGTGAGGTACGACGCGGCGGGGGAGAGCAGGAACGCGGCCGTACGGCCGAACTCATCCGGGGTGCCGTAGCGGCGCAACGGGATGCGGGACTCGTTGGCCGCGCGGGTGGCCTCGGGGTCGGCGGACAGACCGTCGAGCTGGCGTACGCGGTCCGTGTCGATGCGGGACGGCAGCAGCCCGACGACGCGGATGCCGCGGGGGCCCAGCTCGTTCGCGAGGGACTTGGCGAAGCCGGCGAGGCCCGGGCGCAGACCGTTGGAGATGGTGAGCCCGGGGATCGGCTCGTGCACCGAGCCGGAGAGCACGAAGCCGATGACCCCGCCCTCGCCGAGCTCCTCGGCGGCCGCGCGGGCCAGCCGCACCGCACCGAGGAAGACCGACTCGAACGCCACCATCCACTGTTCGTCGGTGTTGTCCGCCGCGAACCCGGGCGGCGGTCCGCCGACGCTGATCAGGATGCCGTCGAACCGGCCGAAGTGCTCACGGGCACCGGCGATCAGCCGGGCCGGGGTCTCGGCGGCGCCGTTGTCGGCCGCGACGCCGACGGCGTTCGGGCCGAGCGCGGAGGCGGCGCCCGCAGCGGTCTCCTCGTCGCGTCCGGTGACGACCACCTTCGCGCCGTCGGCGACGAGTTCGCGCGCGGCGGCGTTGCCCAGGCCCCGGGTGGCTCCCGTGACGACGTACACACGATCCTTCAGTCCAAGATCCATGGCCCCATCCTCCCTCATCCCGGTGGTCCGGCCCCTGGTGCTTCCCACGCCCCGTCGACGCCGAACAGGCTGAGGGCGGAGACCACCGGACCGATGTGGCTGAAGGCCTGCGGGAAGTCGCCGAGCCGGCGGCCGGCGACCGGGCCGTACTCCTGGCGGTCCGCTCGTCGCCGACGAGGGCGTAGTCCTCGATGCGCCGGCGCACGGTGGACGGGTTCCCGACCGGGGTGACGGTCAATCGGGCCGCCGGAGCGGTGTGGGCGCCCGTGGCCGGGCGGGGCGGCAGGGGGCTCCCGCCGCCGCGCTACACGCCCGCCGGTTCCGCCTCCGGGGCGGTCCGCGCGGCGGCGGCCTCCGCCCGGTCGCGGCGCTCACGGCGGACGAGGACCACCCAGCCGAAGGGGACGCCCGCGGAGAAGAGCCACCACTGGATCGCGTACGCCATGTGCGGGCCGATGTCGCTGTGCTCGGGGTCCGGGATCAGCTCGGGGGAGCCGCCCTTGGGCGCCGGCGCGGTCTGCTCGACGTAGCCGCCGAGGACCTGCTTGCCGAGCCGCTGTGCCTCCTGCCCGCTGCTGATCAGCATGACCTGACGGTCGGGCAGGCCCCGCACGTTCTTGATGCCGCTGTCGGCGGTCGTCTGGTCGGCCATCAGCCGGCCGGTGACGGTGATCTCGCCCGGGGCGGGGGCCGGGATCTTCGGGAAGGCGGTCTGCGCGCCGTCCGCCGGGACCCAGCCCCGGTTGACCATGAGGACGCGGCCGTCGGCCAGGACGAACGGGGTCAGGACGTGGTAGCCGACCGCGCCGTCGGCGTTGGTGCGGCGGCGGACGACCTCTTCGTGCGCGGTGTCGAAGTGCCCCTTCGCGGTCACGCGGCGGTACAGGTCGTCGTCCCGGATCTGCCGGCCCGGCTCGGTGACGGTCTCCACGGGCACCGGCTTCGCGGCGAGCGAGTCGGAGATCACCGTGTTCAGGGCGACCTTGTGCTCGTGCCGGTGGAGCTGCCAGAAGCCCAGCTTGATCATCGTCGGGATGAGCACGAGGGCCACGAGAGTGAGGATCACCCACTGGCGGGTCAACAGGAAGCGGTACACCCCATTGACGGTACTCGGCATGATTCGGCCCCCGACGGGAGGGTCCCGCCGAGGGCCGTGCGATGCCCCGTCCGGGGGACGGGCCGGTGCTCAGACCTTGTCGACGATCCCCGCCTTCCCCTCCGCCCGGGCACAGTGCGCGCCGCAGTACCAGTGGCCCTCGACCTCCACACCCTGGCCGATCACCTGCACACGACAGTGCTCGCAGATCGGGGCCATCCGGTGGATGGCGCAGGAGAAGCAGTCGAATACGTGCACAGCGCCCTGGGCGTGCACTTCGAAGGTCATTCCGTAGTCATTGCCGCATACTTCGCATCTCGCCATGCGCCACAGGGTGGGGTGCCGGGGCGGTGTGGGCGAGCGGGCGCGGGGCGAGTCGCCCGTCAATCACCCGTACGTCCGTCACCCTTCCGACGCGGGTTCGACGTCTCGCAGCAGTTGCCCGAACGCGGCCTCGTCGATCACCGGTGTCCCGAACTGTCTCGCTTTGACCACCTTCGAGGTGCCGGAGTCCGGGTCGTTGGTCACCAGCAGGCTGGTGAGCCGGGACAGGCTCGTCGCGACATGCAGTCCGGCCTCGACGGCCCGGTCCTCCAGCAGCTCGCGATCGACGGACGTGTCCCCGGAGAACGCGATCCGCATGCCCTGCTTGAGCGGTTTGTCCGCCGTGTAGCGTCCGGGGTTCGGGTAGGGGCACGCGGGGCGCTTGCGGGAGGGGCGCCAACTCCCCGACGGGTAACCGCCGGACGCGTAGCCCCCGGACTGCCGTCCGATCCGCGGAGCCGCGGCGCTGTCGGACCACTCCTTGAGCGGCAGGCATTCGAGGAGCGGCAGCCGTACCCCGCCGTGCGCGGCGGCCCGCAGGCTCGGCCGGAACGCCTCGGCCAGCACGCGCGCGTCGTCCAGCGCGTGGTGCGCCCGCTGCTGGACGACACCGAAGTGCGCGGCCAGCGACTCCAGCTTATGGTTGGGCAGCGGCAGGCCCAGCTCCTTGGAGAGCGCGATGGTGCACAGGCGCTGGCGCACCGGCGCCTCGCGGTCCGCGCGCGCGTACTCCCGCGCGATCATCGACCAGTCGAAGACCGCGTTGTGCGCGACCAGCACACGGCCGTCGAGCCGGGCGGCGAACTCCTCGGCGACGTCCCTGAAGAGCGGCGCGCCTTCGAGCATCTCGCTCGTCAGGCCGTGGATCCACACCGGGCCGGGGTCCCGCTCCGGATTGACCATCGTGTACCAGTGGTCCTCGACCTCGCCGCGCGCGTCCAGCCGGTAGACGGCGGCGGAGATTATCCGGTCGTCGCGGGCCAGTCCTGTGGTCTCCACGTCGACGACCGCGTATCCCTGCGGATACGCGGCCGGCCAGGAGGCAGAGGACGCTGCGGTCGTGAGGTCTTCGAGCATGGTCAATGAGGATACGGGCCGTGACTGACAGTCCCGTCCCCGCCTTCCCGGAACCGGCGCCCCCGCGGGCCCGCCACCGGGCCACCCGCCCGCGAGCCCCGCAACCGGGTACGGCGCCCGGCGTTGACGCGCCGGCCCAGCGCCCCCACCAGGCTTCCCGCCGTCAGGGCGGCCAGACCGCAGCCGTCGACCGGGCCGGGCAGCAGCCGGTACACGGATCCGCTCGCTTCGGGCGGGGCTGCACCTCCGTGCGCCAGGGCGAGCAGCGCATGCCTCTTCGCGGCGGTCTCGGCGGCGAGCCCCTCCGGGTCCTCGGCCGGGTGCCGCCGCTCCGGGGGCTCCAGTGCCCGCACCCGGGCGGCGAAGGCCACGTCCGTCTCGCCCACCCCGCGCGCGCCTTCGCGGACGCGCGCTCGGCGGAGGGGACGGCCAGGCCCGTGAGGTCCGCGTCGAGGACGGCGAGGCCGAAGCGCGGGGCGGACGACAGCCGGCGCACGGCCTCGGCCTCCAGGAGCGCGCACGGCGGTTCACCCGGCCGACGGGCGAACAGGCCGAGAGCGCGGGCCAGGACCCTCTCGCGCAGCGCCTGTTCGGTGTGCGCACCCCAGGAGGAGAGGAGTCGGCGGCGCAGCGGGCGCGGCGGGGAACGGAAGCGGCGAAGTCCGGCGAGATCGGCCTCGCCGCCCGACCGGACGTGCAGCAGCCGCAGCACGTCCGTTGCCGTCGTGGGGTGCGCGGCGAGCAGCGGGCGCACGGCGTCGCGCGTGCGCCGGTCCAGCGGGAGGCTGCCGAGCACCAGGGCCTTCGTCTCGCGGACGGGGATGTCCGCGGACGGCCAGTCGTACGGACAAGCGGAAATCCCCGGGATCCGGAAAGCGTGAGGCGGGGGCGGAGAGTGAGCGCGCCACGGGTGTCAGAGAAGGGAAGGAAGCACGCTCGCGGAGCCGCCCCCGCGATCGCCGAGTCCAGGCAGGCACCGGCCCGCGGGGCCACCGGATATCCCTGGGGTTCGTGAAACCGGTCGGTGCGGCCCGGTCCGGCACCCGTGCGGCCGGTCGGCGCATGGCTATGGACCTTTCGCCCGTGCGGTGCAAGCGTGCTGCGCGCCCCAGCAGGTAGCGCCTACGAAGGGCGGTACGGACATGGCACGAGTGAGGTACGGCGCACGGACCGAGGCGGAGATCGCCGCCTCGCGCGCCGCGAGCTCCAAGCTCCCCGAGATCTGGTCCACCGGTGTGGTGGCCGTCTGGGAGAGCGACCCGGACGCGGTCGCGGCGGTCCTGCCCCCGCCGCTGAAGCCCACCGCGAGGCCCCTGGTGCGGGTCAGCGTCAGCAAGGTCGATCTGCCCGGATATCCGCTGGGCGCGGGCTCGTTCGCCGTAGCGGCCGCGCACGACGACATCGAGGGCTGGTATCCGCTCGTCATGCCGATGACCCACGAGCGGGCCCTGACCGGCGGCCGTGAGGTCTTCGGGGAGCCCAAGAAACTCGGCGAGGTGACGGTGGAGCGCGACGGTCTCATCGTGCGCGGCGTGCTCGCCCGGCACGGCATCGCCTTCGTCGAGGTACGTGGCGCGGTCAGCGGGGCCCTGCCGCTGCCCGAGCCCGCGCAGAAGACCGACTTCTACTTCAAGTTCCTTCCCGCGGTGGACGGTTCGGGCTTCGACGCCGACCCGGTCCTCGTGCACTGCGTGCGCAACGAGAAGGTCCGCAGGCTGGAGCGCGTCACCGGGGACGTCGTCCTGCGTGAGTCGATGTACGACCCGGTCGCCGATCTGCCCGTACGCAGGCTGTTGGAGATCACCATCGGCGAGAAGACCACCGACCAGCGGGGCAGGGTCGCCGAACGCGTCAGCGGCAGGGCCCTGTTGCCCTACATCCACCAGCGCTACGACGATCCGAGCCAGATCCTCGACGGGCCGCCCGACGGGAGCGTCTGATGGAACTGCGTGCGGGGCAGGTCGCCGTCGTCACCGGCGCCGCGAGCGGCATCGGGCTCGCGATGGCCCGGCGGTTCGCGCAGGACGGACTGAAGGTGGTCCTCGCCGACGTCGAGGAGGGCGCGCTGGAGAAGGCCGCCGGGGAGCTGCGCGAGGACGGCGCCGACGTCCACGCGCGCGTGGTGGACGTGGCGGAGCGCTCCGAGGTCCTCGCGCTCGCCGAGGACGTGTACGCCACGTTCGGCGCGGTGCACGTGCTGTGCAACAACGCCGGTGTCGGCTCCGGCGCCGAGGGGCGGATGTGGGAGCACGACCCGAACGACTGGAAGTGGGCCTTCGCCGTCAACGTGTGGGGCGTCTTCCACGGCATCCAGGCGTTCGTGCCCCGGATGATCGCCGGGGGCGAGCCCGGCCACGTCGTCAACACCTCGTCCGGCGACGGCGGGATCGCCCCGCTGCCCACCGCCTCCGTGTACGCCGTCACCAAGGCGGCCGTGGTGACGATGACCGAGTCGCTGTACGCGCATCTGAAGGCGGAGCACGCGCGCGTGGGCGCCTCCGTGCTGTTCCCCGGACCGCACATGCTCCGCACGGGTCTGTGGGAGTCGCACCGCAACCGGCCCGCGCGGTTCGCGAAGGAGCGGCCCCGCAGGACCCCGTACCGCAGCCTCGCCCAGTGGGAGGCCGCGATGAACGAGGCGGGCCACGAGGTGCGGTTCACCCCTGTCGAGGAGGTCGCCGACCTCGTCGCCGAGGGGATCCGCGAGGGCCGCTTCTGGCTGCTGCCCGAGAGCGAGCACAGCGACCGGCAGATCCGGGCGCGGTCGCGGTCGATGCTCGAGAGGGCGAATCCGTCGTACCTGGAAAGTTTCATCCTCGACTGAGGGGGCGCGGTGACCGAACAGGACCCGTATCTGATCATCTCCTCCGACTGCCACGCCGGACTTCCCACCGAGGAGTACCGGCCCTATCTGGACTCCCGGTTCCACCGGGACTTCGACGAGTTCCTCGCGGGCCAGGGCCGGCGCCGTGAGGAGATGAACCGTCTCGGCATCCGCAACGAGGCGTTCGCCGACAAGTGGTTCCAGGACAACGAGGAAGGCCTGCGCGGCGGTTGGGACACCGCCCAGCGCCTGAAGGAACTGGACGGCGACGGGGTGGCGGCCGAGGTCGTCTTCCCCGACGCGGACGCCGTGGACAGCCGCACCGCGGCCCCCTTCGGCGTGGGCCTCGGCCTCTCCGGGGACCAGGACCCGGAACTCGGCATGGCGGGCGCGCAGGCCCACAACCGCTGGCTCGCCGACTTCGTCTCCGAACACCCCGAACGGCACTGCGGGGTCGCCCTGCTGCCGGTCACCGGCGAGACGGGCAGAGTCGTCGCCGAGGTGTACCGCGCCAAGGAGTCGGGTCTCGGCGCGCTGATGATCCCCTCCATGTGGGTCGACAAGGAGCCCTACCACGACCGCCGTTACGACCCCGTGTGGGCGGCGGCCGCCGAGTGCGCGATGCCCGTGCTCACCCACTCCGGCGCGGCGCCGCGCCACGAGTACGGCGACCACCTGGGGATCTACGTCTCCGAAGTCACCTGGTGGCCCGCGCGCCCCCTGTGGTTCCTGCTCTGGTCGGGAGCCTTCGAGCGGCACCCCGGACTCCGGTTCGGGGTCGCGGAGTCGGGCTGCTGGTGGCTGCCCAACCTGCTGTGGTTCATGGACCGTCTCTATCTCGGCGCGCACGGCGGCAAGAAGCTGTCGCCCTTCGCCGAGCTGAAGCGGCCCCCGCACGCGTACCTGGACCGGCAGGTCTTCGTCTGCGCGACCAACACCAAGCGCCGCGAACTCGCCCAGCGCTACGAGATCGGCGTCGACAACATCCTGTGGGGCAGCGACTTCCCGCACCCCGAGGGCACCTGGCCCGACACCCGGACATGGCTGGCCAGGACCTTCCACGACATCCCGGTGACGGAGACCCGCCGCATGCTCGGCCTCTCGGCGGCCGAGGTGTTCGGCTTCGATATCGCCGGACTGGCCCCGATCGCCCGGCGGATCGGCCCGACCCCGGCCGAACTGGGCCAGGGGGAGGACCAGCCGGCGGTCGAGGCGTCCTGGGCGCGCTCGCGCGAGGTGGGCCGCCACTGGCTGACGGACCACGACTTCCCCGTACTGGGAGTGAGCCCGTGACCGCCGGAGACCGAGTGACCGCCGTGGAGCGCGCGAGCGTCGGGGACCGTGCGGGCGCCGAGGACCGTGCCGGTGCCGAGGAGCGCTACACCGTCATCTCCGCCGACTGCCACGCGGGCGCCGATCTCCTCGACTACAAGCCGTACCTGGAGCGCCGGTACCACGACGACTTCGACGCCTGGGCGGCCGACTACGTCAACCCGTACGAGGACCTGCTCGCCGACACCGCCGACCGGAACTGGAACTCCGCGCGGCGCCTCGCGGAGCTGGAGGAGGACGGCATCGTCGCGGAGGTGGTCTTCCCGAACACCATCCCGCCGTTCTTCCCGTCGGCCTCCCTCATGGCACCGGCCCCGACGGCGGCGGAGTTCGAGCGGCGCTGGGCGGGGCTGCGGGCCCACAACCGCTGGCTCGCCGACTTCTGCGCGGCGGCGCCCGGCCGGCGCGCGGGTGTCTTCCAGATCCTCCTGAACGACGTCGACGCGGCGGTCGGGGAGATCCACCGCTCGGCGGGCGCGGGCCTGAGGGGCGGGCTGCTGCTGCCCGGTACACCCCCGGGTTCGGGTCTGCCGGAGCTGTACTCGGTGGCGTACGACCCGATCTGGGCGGCCTGCGCCGAACTGGGTGTCCCGGTGAACCACCACGCGGGCTCCGCCTCGCCGCCGCTCGGGGACGAACCGGCGGCCCGCGCGGTCTTCATGGTGGAGACGACCTGGTTCTCGCACCGGGCGCTGTGGCACCTGGTGTTCGGCGGCGCGTTCCGCCGGCACCCCGGCCTGAGACTGGTGCTGACCGAGCAGGGATCGGGCTGGATCCCCGGGGTGCTCGACATGCTGGACTACTACCACGGGCGGCTCGTCGCGGCGGCGGGCAGGGCGTCGACGGCCGAGTCGAAGTTCGGCGCGGGGCTGGCCGCGACGATGGGCGAGCGCCCCACCGAGGTCTGGCGCGAGAACTGCTTCGTCGGCGCCAGTTTCATGCGCCCCCACGAGGTGCCGCTGCGCGACCGCATCGGCCTCGACAAGATCATGTGGGGCAGCGACTACCCGCACGACGAAGGCACCCATCCCTACACCCGCGAGGGCCTGCGCATCGCCTACGCGGGCCTGCCGCGCGCCGAGATCGCCGCCATGGTCGGCGGCAACGCGGCCCGCGTCTACGGGTTCGACCTGGCGTACCTCGACGAGATCGCCGCCAAGGCCGGTCCCACGGTCGCCGAGATCGCCGAACCGCTGGACACCCCGCCCGCCGACGCGACGAGCCCGGTGTTCGCGAGAGGAGGCTCGGTACGCGTGTGGTGAACCCGTGGCTCCTGGCGGAGATGGCCGGGAAGTAAGCGCGTACCGCGGGTAATACTTGTTGGTGACAGCCTCTGTACGCGGCCGACCAGCGCATCTACGGTTCCCCCATGCCGAACCTGCCCGATGTCGTGCTGTGGTCGATACCGGCCTTCGTCCTCCTCGCCGTGCTCGAGATGATCAGCGTCCGGATCCATCCGGACGAGGACGCCGCGGGCTACGGGACGAAGGACGCCGCGACGAGCCTCGGCATGGGACTCGGCAGTCTCCTCTTCGACTTCCTGTGGAAGTTCCCGATCGTCGCCGTCTACGGCGCGGTCTACGCACTGACGCCGCTGCGGGTGCCCGTCCTGTGGTGGACGATCCCGCTGATGCTGCTCGCGCAGGACTTCTTCTACTACTGGTCCCACCGCGGCCACCACGTGATCCGCCTCCTGTGGGCCTGCCACGTCGTGCACCACTCCAGCAGGAAGTTCAACCTCACCACCGCGCTGCGCCAGCCCTGGACGGGCTGGACGTCGTGGCCCTTCTACCTCCCGATGGTCGCCCTCGGGGTGCACCCGGCCGCGCTCGCGTTCTGCTCGTCGGTGAGTCTCGTCTACCAGTTCTGGATCCACACCGAGCGCATCGACAAGATGCCCCGCTGGTTCGAGTTCGCCCTCAACACGCCCTCCCACCACCGCGTCCACCACGCCTCCCAGGGCGGCTACCTGGACCACAACTTCGGCGGCATCCTCATCGTCTGGGACCGGCTCTTCGGATCGTTCGTCGCGGAGACCGAACGGCCCGTCTACGGGCTCACCAAGAACATCTCCACGTACAACCCGCTGCGCGTGGCCACCCACGAGTACACCGCCATCGCCCGCGACGTGCGGGCGGCGGCGAACTGGCGCGAGCGCGCCGGACGGCTCCTCGGCGGCCCCAGCTGGCAGCCCGCGCCGCCGGCCACCGCCCCGGCCCCGGTTCCGGCCCAGGCCCCGGCTACGGAATCCGTCGCGTGAGCCCCCGTACCCCACGCGTCCTGCTCGTCTGCTTCGCGCTGGCGGCGGCCGTCGACCTCGCCTCGCTGCTCGCCGGTGCCGACCCCGGGCACCGGATCGCCAAGGCGCTCCTGATGCCGCTGCTCGCCGCGTACGCCGGTGCGCGCGGCGCGCCCCGGCTGCTCCTCGCGGCCCAGTTCCTGCTGGTCCGAGGCGTGCCGGGCCCCCTCGCCGCGCGTCCCGCGCGCGGGGCGGCGTACGGTGAGATGCGCTCGACCACCCCCTGAGCGCATCTCACCCACGCTCCGCAACGAGAAGGATCCTCGCCATGCGCGCCACCACCATCCACGCCCCGTACGACATGCGTGTGGAGGAGGTGCCGGAGCCCATGGTGCAGCTGCCCACCGACGCGATCGTGCGGGTGCTGCGTTCCTGCATCTGCGGCAGCGACCTGTGGGCGTACCGCGGGGAGGCGGCCCGGCAGCCGGGCCAGCGGATCGGACACGAGTTCCTCGGCGTCGTCGAGGAGGCGGGTTCCGAGGTGACCGGCTTCCGGCGCGGCGACCTGGTCGTCGCCCCGTTCATGTGGTCCGACGGCGTGTGCGACTACTGCCGGGACGGACTCACCACCTCGTGCGTGCACGGCGGCTTCTGGGGCTCCGTCGGCTACGACGGCGGCCAGGGCGAGGCCGTGCGCGTCCCCTTCGCCGACGGCACCCTCGTACAGCTCCCCAAGGAGGCGGCCTCCGACGACCACCTGCTGACCGCGCTGCTGACGCTCTCCGACGTCCTCGGCACCGGTCACCACGCGGCCCTCGGCGCCGGTGTCCGCAAGGGCTCGACCGTCGCCGTCGTGGGCGACGGGGCCGTCGGACTGTGCGCCGTGCTCGCGGCCAAGCGGCTCGGCGCGGAGCGGATCATCGCGCTCGGCCGTCACCAGGTCCGTACCGACATCGCGCGCCGCTTCGGCGCCACGGACGTCGTCGCCGAGCGCGGCGAAGCGGCCGTCGCGGCCGTCCGCGAACTGACCCGGGGCCAGGGCGCGATGTGCGTCGTCGAGGCGGTCGGCACCGAGCAGTCCATGAGCACGGCGGTGAACATCACCCGCGACGGCGGCGCCATCGGCTTCGTCGGAGTGCCCCACGGCAGCGGTACGGGCCTCGACCTGGGCGTCATGTTCGACCGGAACATCGCCCTGCGCGGCGGGGTCGCCCCGGTGCGCGCGTACATCCCCGAGCTGCTGCCCGACGTCCTCGACGGCACCGTCGACCCCTCGCCGGTCTTCGACATGACCGTCGGCCTGGACCGCGTGCCCGAGGGCTACAAGGCGATGGACGAGCGGACCGCCCTGAAGGTTCTCGTCACGGCCTGACCCGCACGGGAACGCGGGCGCCGGGCGGGTGCTCCGCCCGGCGCCGCGGTCCCTCAGCTCCAGCGGGCCGTGTCCGTTCCCCAGCGGCCCGGGGGACGTGACCAGTCGGTGGGCCCGCCCGCGAAGGAGACCGGGGGCAGGGCATGTCCGAGGAGGCCGACGGGGGCGGCCCGCTCCGACAGCCAGGCGTCGGGACGGTCGTACGGTTCCGCCAGCGAGAGGTCCGCCGGCGCGCCGGGTCCTTCCTCCCGCCCGATCCCGTCCGTCAGCCACATCGCCGTGCGCGCCAGCGCCAGTCGTACGACGCATCCGTGGCCCCGCTCCGCCCGCTCGGTCAGCGCGCGCAGGACGGCCGCCGCCAGCAGATACCCGGTGCCGTGGTCGAGGGCCTGCGCCGGCAGCGCGCCCGGCCGCTCCGGCGACCCCTCGGTCACCGCGATCCCGGTGGCCACCTGCACCAGGCTGTCGAAGCCCCGCCGACCGCCCCAGGGCCCGTACGCCCCCCACGCCGACACCTGGGCCACCACCAGGCCCGGGTCGCGCTCGGCCAGCGCCTCGGGGGAGAGGCCGAAGCGGTCCAGCGCGCCGGGCCGGTACCCGGTGACGACCACGTCCGCCGACGCCAGCAGTTCATCGAGGGCGCGGCTGTCGGCCGCCAGGTCCAGCAGCGTCGAGCGCTTGCCGAAGCCCGTGTCCGCGTGCGCGTCCGGGTCCTCGGGCAGCCCCGGCGCGTCCACGCGCAGCACGTCGGCGCCCAGCAGGGCCAGCGTGCGGGTGGCGACCGGGCCCGCGATGACCCGGGTCAGATCCAGGACGCGCACCCCGGCGGCGGGCAGCAGCGGGCCGCCGCCGGACAGCGGGGCGAGGACCCGCTGCCGTGCGGCGGCCGTCCCGTCCCGTCCGGCCGTCCCGCCTCGCTCGATCAGCGGCCGCCGGGCCAGGGCGAGGCCCTGATCGTGTGCTGCCCACTCCTGCGGCGTGCGCAGCGCGACGGCGAGCCCGCCGGCGTCGTACACGCTCTCCTCGGTCTCCCGCGCGGACCGCTCGGCGAGCAGCGCGGCCACGTCCTCGGCGCTCGCGTCGTCCGGCGCGCCCAGCGCGTCCAGCAGCCTGGCCCGGTGATGCGGATAGTTCGCGTGCGTCCGCACCCAGCCGTCCGCCGTCCGCCAGAACCGGGACAGCGGGGCGAAGTTCACGGGAGCGCGCCCGTCGATCCGCAGATGCCGCTCGCTGACGAAGGCGGTGGCGACGGCGCCGTCGTCCACGCTCACCCGCGGCACCCGCGCGAGCCCGGCCCGCCGGGCACCCAGCTCGGCGGCCGCCAGCGCGCAGGCACCCACGCAGGCGCGCGCCAACTCACGTACGGGCAGGGCGGCTTCCAGCGCCCCCGCCCGCACCACGGTCGAAACCCCGGGGAGCAGTGCCGGGTCTCCGCCCAGCTCTTCCCACACAGCGGCCATCGGTGCATGCGTCATACCGGCACTATGCAGCGTGGACGCGATCAACACGGGAGGCGGCCCCGACGGCGTGGCCCCGGCCGCCGCACAGGGCGGCGCCGGGGCCACGAAGGGTTTCGGCAGGCGCTACTTGACGGCTCGCAGGGCGTTGACGATCCCGGCTCCGTAGAAGCCGTTCACGTGCTTGCCGCCCACGCAGGTCGCGTCGACGACGCCGTCGCCGTTCCCGTCGTACGGCTCGGCCGGGCAACCCGGGTTGTCCGCCTGGACCTTGAGGAGGAGCTGGAGCTGAGCGGGCGTGGCCCAGGGGTACTTGGACTTCAGGAGCGCGGCCACGCCGGCGACGTGCGGAGTCGCCATCGAGGTGCCCTGGAGGTAGGCGTACTGGTTGTTCGGCATCGTGGACAGGATGCGGCCGTTCTGCGACGGTGTGTCCGGGATCTGGTACCGGTCGCCACCGGGTGCCGCGACGTCGATGACGCCGTCGCCGTAGCTGGAGAAGTACGACTTGGCGCCCTTGACGCCGGTCGAGGAGACCGTGACGACACCGGGCAACTGGGTCGGGATGTCGAAGCACTTGTGCGGGTCGACCGTCCGTGTCGTGGCGGTCGAGTCGTCGGGGCTGGACGCGTCGGTGAGCGCGTCCGAGTCGAGGTCGTCGTTGGAGTTGCCCGCCGCGGCGACGTTCAGCGTGCCCTTCCTCTGCGCGTACAGCTGGGCGCGGTTGACGGCGTCGACGATGGCCTTCTGGTCGGGGTCGTCGAGGCAGTTGTACAGCCACGGGTCCACGTAGTAGCTGTTGTTGGTGATCTCGACGCCGTGGTCGGCGGCGAAGACGAAGGCGCACACGACGCTCTCCGGGAAGAACAGCTGGGTGGAGTCGGGCTCGGCGACGGTGATGCCGGAGACCTTCACGCCCGGCGCGACACCCGCGACGCCCACGCCGTTGCGGGCCGCCGCGATCTCTCCCGCGACATGCGTGCCGTGATAGTGGTCGGCGTCCGCCGGGCGCCAGGAACCGTATGTCGTGTCCGGCTTGCCGCCCACGCAGTTCGCGGACTGCGAGGCGGAGAAGTTCGGCGCGATGTCGGGGTGCGTGTCGTCGACGCCGACGTCGATCACCGCGACGGTCACCTTCTTGCTGCCCGGGTTGATCTTGGCCGCCTTGTCGGCGCCTATCGCGCGCAGATCCCACTGGTCGGCCTCGAGGGGCTCCTGGCCCGCGTCGGCGCTCTTCGCGGCCTTGGCGGCCTCGGCGGCGGACAGCATCTGCGCCGCACCCTCGTCCGTCGTGCCCGCGGCCTTCAGCGGCGAGGTGCGGGTGGCACCCGCCGACTGCACTCCGCGTACCGTCCGGATCTGCCGGCCGAAGTCCGGGTTCGCGGAGTGGACGACGATCACGCCGATCTGCTCGTACGCGATGACGACACTGCCGCCGGCCGCGCCGATCGCCCGTTTCACCGACTCGATCGTGCGGTGGTCCGTCGTCGTGTTGACCACGTACGAGAGGTTCGGCCCGTCCGCGGTCGTCGCGGCGGACGTGCTGAGAGGTGTGGCCGACGCGACGCCCGGCAGGAAGCCGAGCGAGGCGGTGAGCGACAGAACGACCGGCACGGCGAGTGCGAGACGGTGTCGGGAACGCAGATGAGCCATGGGATCTCCACATCATCCGGAGAACGGAGCTGCCCGAACACGGATGGTGCTCGGGCAGGTACATGACGGAACAGTGCAGGCCGAAGCTATCCCCCCGCCGACCGGGCCAGCAATGACTTGCGGCGACGACTTCGGAAAGAAGCGGGGCGAGTTGAACCGGTCCACGCGTGGCGCCGTGACCTTGGGCAGGGAGCCCGTGGACGATCGAGCCCCTCGTTCGGATCACGGAACGGATGCATGGGGTAGCAGTCCGTCACGTGACGCACGCCGATGTGAGGTCGAAGTCCCATGCCACTGCCCGAACCGTCCCTGTCCGCGGGCCCCGACCTGCCCCCGTCCACCGTCGTAACCGCACCCGCAACGCGAGGAGACACCGTGGCCACCGACGCACCACCACCCGCGCGGGCCGGAGCCCAGCTCCCGTCCACAGAACAGTTCGTCGAGATGCAGGAGAGCGCCGAATTCGGTGAACTCCGCAGCTCCCACCGCTCCTTCGCCTTCCCGCTGACCGTCGGATTCATCGTCTGGTACCTGCTGTACGTGCTGCTCTCGAACTACGCGGGCGACTTCATGGGCACCAAGCTGTTCGGCAACGTCAACGTCGCCCTGGTGTTCGGACTCGCCCAGTTCCTCACCACGTTCCTCATCGCCTGGTGGTACTCCCGGCACGCGGCCACTCAACTGGACCCCAAGGCCGACGCCATCAAGTCCCGGATGGAGGGCGGCGCATGAGCCCCGTACAGACCACCGCGCACACGACCGTGCTGGCCGCGGGCGAGGCGAGCGAACACCGCCCGCTGATCATCACCCTGTTCGCGGTGTTCGTCGCCGCGACCCTCGTCATCACCGTCTGGGCCGGCCGCCAGACCAAGGACGCCGCCGACTTCTACGCGGGCGGACGCCAGTTCACCGGTTTCCAGAACGGACTCGCCGTCTCCGGCGACTACATGTCCGCCGCGTCCTTCCTCGGCATCGCCGGCGCGATCGCCCTCTTCGGCTACGACGGCTTCCTCTACTCCATCGGCTTCCTCGTCGCCTGGCTGGTCGCCCTGCTCCTGGTCGCCGAACCCCTGCGCAACTCCGGCCGCTACACGATGGGCGACGTCCTCGCCTACCGCATGCGCCAACGCCCCGTCCGCACGGCCGCCGGTACCTCCACCATCGTCGTCTCGATCTTCTACCTGCTGGCCCAGATGGCGGGCGCGGGCGTCCTCGTCTCGCTGCTCCTCGGCATCACCAGCGACGGCGGCAAGATCGGCATCGTCGCGCTCGTCGGCGTCCTGATGATCGTGTACGTCACCATCGGCGGCATGAAGGGCACCACCTGGGTGCAGATGGTCAAGGCGGTCCTGCTCATCGCAGGCGCCGTGCTGCTCACCTTCCTGGTGCTGCTGAAGTTCCACTTCAACATCTCCGACCTGCTCGGCAGCGCCGCCGAGAACAGCGGCAAGGGCACGCCCTTCCTGGAACCCGGGCTCAAGTACGGCGCCACCTCCACCACGAAGCTGGACTTCATCTCCCTCGGCATGGCGCTGGTCCTCGGCACCGCGGGCCTGCCGCACATCCTGATCCGTTTCTACACCGTGCCCACCGCCAAGACCGCGCGGAAGTCGGTCAACTGGGCGATCGGCCTCATCGGCGCCTTCTACCTGATGACCCTCGCCCTCGGCTTCGGTGCCGCCGCGCTGATCAAGCCGGACGAGATCATCGCCTCCAACAAGGCGGGCAACACGGCGGCACCCCTGCTCGCCCTGCACCTCGGCGGCGTGGACTCCAGCTGGGGCGCGATCCTGCTCGCCACCATCTCCGCCGTCGCCTTCGCCACGATCCTCGCGGTCGTCGCGGGACTGACGCTCGCCTCGTCCTCCTCCTTCGCGCACGACATCTACGCGAACGTGATCAAGAAGGGGCAGGCGTCGGAGAAGGAGGAGATGAAGGCCGCCCGGTACGCGACGGTCGGCATCGGCGCCGTGTCCATCCTGCTCGGCGCCCTCGCCCGCGACCTCAACGTCGCCGGCCTGGTCGCCCTCGCCTTCGCGGTCGCGGCCTCCGCCAACCTGCCGACGATCCTCTACAGCCTCTTCTGGAAGAGGTTCACCACGTCGGGCGCGCTCTGGTCGATCTACGGCGGCCTGGTCACCGCGGTCGGCCTGGTGCTGTTCTCCCCGGTCGTCTCGGGCAAGCCCACCTCGATGTTCCCGGACGTCGACTTCCACTGGTTCCCGCTGGAGAACCCGGGCCTCATCTCCATCCCGGTCGGCTTCCTGCTGGGCTGGCTCGGGACCACCCTGTCCAAGGAGGAGCCGGACGCCGGCAAGTACGCCGAGCTGGAGGTCCGCGCCCTCACCGGCACCGGAGCGCACTAGCCACCGCTCGGAAACCGGCATCGCGCGGGCCCGGCGTAGGCCACCGGTGGATCACCACTGGTAGGTCCCTACGACGGGCCCGCGCCGCGTCTCGTGGGATCGGGCCACTGTTGTTGTCAGTCCCGTCACGTAGGCTCACAGGTGTCCGGAAAATGTGTTCGGCGTCGAGGGAGGGGGCCCACGTGCTCATCGACACCTACGGCCGGGTGGCCACCGACCTGCGTGTCTCGCTGACGGACCGGTGCAACCTCCGCTGCACGTACTGCATGCCCGAAGAGGGCCTGCAGTGGCTCGCCAAGCCCGACCTGCTCACCGACGACGAGATCGTCCGCCTGATAGAGATCGCGGTCACCCGCCTCGGCATCGAAGAGGTCCGTTTCACCGGAGGCGAGCCCCTGCTGCGCCCCGGCCTCGTCGGCATCGTCGAGCGGGTCGCGGCTCTCGCCCCCCGCCCCCAGATGTCCCTCACGACCAACGGCATCGGCCTCAAGCGCACCGCCGCCGCCCTGAAAGCCGCCGGCCTGGACCGGGTGAACGTCTCGCTGGACACCCTGCGCCCCGACGTCTTCAAGACCCTCACCCGCCGTGACCGCCACAAAGACGTCGTCGAGGGACTCGAAGCCGCCCGTGACGCCGGCCTGACCCCCGTCAAGGTCAACTCGGTCCTCATGCCGGGCCTGAACGCCGACGAAGCCCCGGACCTGCTGGCCTGGGCCGTGGAGCACGACTACGAACTCCGCTTCATCGAGCAGATGCCCCTGGACGCCCAGCACGGCTGGAAGCGCGACGGCATGGTCACCGCCGGGGACATCCTGGCCTCGCTGCGCACCCGCTTCGAGCTCACCGAGGAAGGCGCCGGCGAGCGGGGTTCCGCACCCGCCGAGCGCTGGATCGTCGACGGCGGCCCGCAGCGCGTCGGCGTGATCGCCTCGGTCACCCGCCCGTTCTGCTCGGCCTGCGACCGCACCCGCCTCACCGCCGACGGACAGGTGCGCACCTGTCTCTTCGCGACCGAGGAGACCGATCTGCGCGCCGCGCTGCGCTCGGGCGCCCCCGACGAGGAGATAGCCCGCATCTGGCGCGTCGCGATGTGGGGCAAGAAGGCCGGGGCCGGCCTGGACGATCCGTCGTTCGTACAGCCCGACCGCCCGATGTCGGCGATCGGCGGCTGACGGCAGCGGCTATTCCTCCCCGCGCTCCGCGGACCCGGAGGCCTCCCACTCGTCGAGGGCGACGACGTCCTTCAGGAATCCGCGCACCCCGAGAAACGACGACAGGTGCTCGCGGTGCTCCTCGCACGCCAGCCAGGTCTTGCGGCGCTCGGGCGTGTGCAGCTTCGGGTTGTTCCAGGCGATCACCCACACGGCATCCGCACGGCAGGCCTTGGCCGAGCAGACGGGGGAGGCGGGGCCGGAGCCGGGGGCGTTCGAGATCACCCTGCCGACCCTAGCCGAGGCCACGCGGCACGCGTCGCGCGCGGTGGGCGGACGGTCCGCGAGCGGGGCTCCGAGGGCTGACAAAGGCGACGCCGAGCAGCCACGGGGGGAGCTGCCCGGCGTCGGTCATTCGCTCCGACGGGGGATGCGGAGCGCGTACGAAGTATGTCACGGGTGACCCGCCGACCGGCACTGGAACAACATGATTGATCTGAGGTTTTCTTGAGCTTGCCCGCAGGCGGATATTCCGTTTTCGGCGAATGCGTCGACGTCCGTCCGGAGCTGAACCGGCTTTGTACCAGGGCGAGTTCACCCGCGGTTCGGCTCCGGTCCGGGCTCAGCTCGGGTCGTGCTGCTCGGCCCCCGAACGCGCCTCGGGACCGCTCGCGGGGTCCTCGGGGAACGGCTTCTCGGAGCCGTCCTGCCGGGGCGGCGCGATCATCGGACGCGGCGCAGCGGTGACGAACGTCGAGGGGAGCGAGGGCGCGTTCTCGCGTCCGGCGTTGGCGATGACCACCGCGACGTACGGGAGGAGAATTCCGAGGACCAGAGCGACCAGAGCGACGGGCCGCTGGACGTTCCACAGGACGGCCGCCAGGATCACCGACACCGTGCGGACGGACATCGAGATGACATAGCGGCGCTGCCGGCCGCGAACGTCGTCGTCCAGGCTCTGTCTGGCTCCCGTGATCCGGAAGACCTGGACGTTGCTCTGCTTCCTGATCACGCTCCACCACCTGCCTGTGTCGGACGCTCCCCGGTCCGTACCCGGCACGGACCCGTCGAGGAAGCAGGCCCGGACTGCTTCCACGGTACGCCGCGTCTGCGCCGTCTTCGAGACCGGGGCATGTACCGTCCGGGCGGGCACGGTGCGCCGTAGCGCGTACGGCTCCGCCCGACATGCGCCGTATGGAGGACAGCCAGAGACTGGCGGTACCGCTCACGGGGAGCGGTGGGAGCGGTACGAGGAGGCGGACATGGGCTGGTTGTGGGCGATCATCGTCGGGTTCGTGCTGGGCCTGATCGCCAAGGCGATCATTCCGGGGAAGCAGCACAGCCCTCTCTGGCTGACCACCATCTTCGGCATCCTCGGAGCGATCGTCGGCAACGCGATCGCCCGGGGCATCGGCATCGCCGAGACCAGGGGCATCGACTGGGGGCGGCACGCGCTGCAGCTGGCCGCCGCGATCGTGCTCGTCTTCCTCGGCGACATGCTCTACATGGCCCTGCGGGGCGACAAGGTCAAGACCTGAGACGGTCACCGGCCCCCGCCCCGCCTTCCCGGAAACGGCGCTACGACGAAGGGGCAGCTCCGCCAGGAGCTGCCCCTTCGTCCACGCCTACGGGTGACGCGGGAGGCCTCAGCCGCCCGTGACCTCGACCGCGGCCAGGCTCTTCTTGCCCCGGCGCAGCACGAGCCAGCGCCCGTGCAGCAGGTCCTCCGCGGCCGGCACCGCGTCCTCGGCGGCGACCTTCACGTTGTTCACGTACGCGCCGCCCTCCTTGACCGTGCGGCGCGCGGCGGACTTGCTGGCCACCAGGCCGACCTCCGCGAAGAGGTCCACCACGAGACCCGCCTCGGCGACCTGGACGTGCGGCACCTCGGACAGGGCCGCGGCGAGCGTCCGCTCGTCGAGGTCGGTCAGCTCGCCCTGCCCGAAGAGGGCCTTGGACGCGGCGATCACGGCGGCCGTCTGGTCGGCGCCGTGCACCAGCGTCGTCAGCTCCTCGGCCAGCGCGCGCTGGGCGGCACGGGCCTGCGGACGCTCCTCGGTCTGCTTCTCCAGCTCCTCCAGCTCCTCGGTGGACCTGAAGGACAGGATGCGCATGTACGTCGAGACGTCCCGGTCGTCCACGTTCAGCCAGAACTGGTAGAACGCGTACGGCGTCGTCATCTCGGGGTCGAGCCAGACGGCGCCGCCCTCGGTCTTGCCGAACTTGGTGCCGTCCGCCTTGACCATCAGCGGCGTCGCCAGCGCGTGGACATGGGCCCCCGGCTCCAGGCGGTGGATCAGGTCCAGGCCCGCCGTGAGGTTGCCCCACTGGTCGCTGCCGCCCTGCTGCAGGGTGCAGCCGTGGCGTCGGTACAGCTCCAGGAAGTCCATGCCCTGGAGCAGCTGGTAGCTGAACTCCGTGTAGCTGATGCCTTCCTCGGACTCCAGGCGACGGGCCACGGAGTCCTTGGTGAGCATCTTGTTGACGCGGAAGTGCTTGCCGATGTCCCGCAGGAACTCGATGGCCGACAGGCCGGCCGTCCAGTCGAGGTTGTTCACCATGACCGCGGCGTTCTCGCCCTCGAAGGACAGGAACGGCTCGATCTGCGAACGCAGGCGCGTCACCCAGTTCGCGACCGTCTCCGGGTCGTTCAGAGTGCGCTCGGCCGTCGGGCGGGGGTCACCGATCTGGCCCGTCGCCCCGCCCACCAGGGCGAGCGGCCGCAGCCCCGCCCGCTGGAGCCGGCGCATCGTGAGCACCTGCACCAGGTGACCGACGTGCAGGCTCGGCGCGGTCGGGTCGAAGCCGCAATAGAACGTGACGGGACCGTCCGCGAGCGCCTTGCGCAAAGCATCTTCGTCGGTGGACAGGGAGAACAGCCCCCGCCACTTCAGCTCGTCGACGATGTCCGTCACTGTTCTCGTATCTCCTTGAGTGGTCTCGTGAATCAGGTACGAGGTTATACGCCCTGGCTGACAGAGCTCATATTGAAGTCCGGCACCCGAAGGGCGGGCATCGCGGCCCTGGTGAACCAGTCGCTCCATTCACGGGGCAGCGTCTTCTCCGTCCGCCCCGCCTCCGTGGCCCGCCCCAGCAGGCCCACCGGTGACTCGTTGAACCGGAAGTTGTTCACCTCGCCGACGACCTCGCCGTTCTCGACGAGGTAGACGCCGTCCCGGGTCAGCCCGGTCAGCAGCAGGGTCGCCGGGTCGACCTCGCGGATGTACCAGAGGCAGGTCAGCAGCAGACCGCGCCCGGTCGCGGCGACCATCTCCTCCAGAGAGCGGTCCTCGCCGCCGTCGAGGACGAGGTTCCCGATCGTCGGCGTCACCGGCAGCCCGGTCAGCCCGGCGCTGTGCCGGGTGGTGGACAGATGCCGCAGCTCGCCCTCCCGGATCCAGTCGGTGGCCTTCAGCGGCAGCCCGTTGTCGAACACGGAGGCGTCGTCGCCCGAGGAGTGCGTGAGGACGAAGGGAGCGGACTCCAGGCCCGGCTCGTTCGGGTCGCTGCGCAGCGTCAGCGGCAGCTCGGTGAGCCGCTCGCCGATCCGGGTGCCGCCCCCGGGCTTGCTGAAGACGGTCCGGCCCTCGGCGGCGTCCCGGGCGGCGGCCGACCACATCTGGTAGATCAGCAGGTCCGCGACCGCGGTCGGCGGCAGCAGGGTCTCGTAGCGTCCGGCGGGCAGCTCGACGCGCCGCTCGGCCCAGCCGAGCCGTACCGCCAGCTCCGCGTCCATCGTGGCCGGGTCGACGTCCTTGAAGTCCCGCGTCGAGCGTCCCGCCCAGGCCGAACGCGTACGGTCCGGGGACTTGGCGTTGACCTCCAGCGTGCCGTTCGGCTGGTTGTGCCGCAGCCGCAGGCCCGTCGACGTACCGAGGTAGCTGGAGACGAGTTCGTGGTTGGCGAAGCCGTACAGCTCACGGCCGCCCGCACGCGCGCGGGCGAACGCCTCGCCGAGCGCCGGTGCGAAGTCGGCGAAGACGGTGGACGAGGTCTCGGCGGGCGCGTCCGTGAAGTCGGGGGACTCCGGTACGCCCGTCACCAGTGCCCGGCCGTCCTCGGCGGGCCCGGCGCCCCGCGCCGCCGCCTCGGCCGCCCGTACCAGGGGCTCCAGCTCGTCGGCGGTCACGGCCGAGCGCGAGACCACCCCGGACGAGGTGCCCTCACGGCCGTCGACGGTGGCGATCACGGTGAGCGTGCGGCCGCGCGTGACCCCGTTCGTGGTGAGCGCGTTGCCCGCCCAGCGGAGGTTGGCGCTGGACTGCTCGTCGGCGATCACCACGCAGCCGTCGGCCCGGGACAGTTCGAGGGCGCGCTCGACGACCTCGTGCGGCTTGTTCGTACGGGCACTCATCGACCGGCCTCCTGCGTCGTGTTCAGAATGTTGACGCCCTTGAAGAGGGCGGAAGGGCAGCCGTGCGACACCGCGGCGACCTGGCCGGGCTGGGCCTTGCCGCAGTTGAAGGCGCCGCCGAGGACGTACGTCTGGGGGCCGCCCACCGCGGCCATCGAGCCCCAGAAGTCGGTGGTCGTCGCCTGGTACGCGACATCACGGAGCTGGCCCGCGATCCGGCCGTTCTCGATCCTGAAGAAGCGCTGGCCGGTGAACTGGAAGTTGTAGCGCTGCATGTCGATGGACCAGGAGCGGTCGCCGACGACGTAGATGCCGCGGTCGACGCCTCCGATCAGGTCCTCGGTGGACAGCCCGCCGGGGTCCGGCCGCAGCGAGACGTTGGCCATCCGCTGCACGGGAACATGCCCGGGGGAGTCGGCGTACGCGCATCCGTTGGAGCGCTCGAAGCCGGTCAGCCTCGCGATCCGCCGGTCGAGCTGGTACCCGACGAGCGTGCCCTCCTTCACGAGGTCCCAGGACTGGCCCTCGACGCCCTCGTCGTCGTACCCGATGGTCGCGAGGCCGTGCTCGGCGGTGCGGTCACCGGTCACGTTCATCAGATCGGAGCCGTACCGAAGCTTGCCGAGCTGGTCGAAGGTGGCGAAGGAGGTCCCGGCGTACGCGGCCTCGTAGCCGAGCGCACGGTCCAGCTCGGTGGCGTGCCCGATGGACTCGTGGATGGTCAGCCACAGGTTGGACGGGTCCACGACGAGGTCGTACAGTCCCGCCTCGACGCTCGGCGCCCGCATCTTCTCCGCGAGCAGTACGGGAATCCGCTCCAGCTCGGAGTCCCAGTCCCAGCCGGTGCCCAGCAGGTACTCCCAGCCGCGCCCGACCGGCGGCGCGATCGTCCGCATCGAGTCGAACTCGCCGCTGGAGTCGTCGACGGCCACCGCGGTGAGCTGCGGGTGCAGCCGCACCCGCTGCTGCGTGGTCACGGTCCCGGCGGTGTCCGCGTAGAACTTGTTCTCGTGCACGGTCAGCAGGGACGCGTCGACGTGGTTGACGCCCTCGGCCGCCAGCAGCCGCGCGCTCCAGTCGGCCAGCAGCCCCGCCTTGTCCTCGTCCGGCACGGAGAAGGGGTCGATCTCGTACGACGAGACCCACGTCTTCTCGGCGTGCACCGGCTCCCGGGCCAGCTCCACCCGCTCGTCCGACCCGGCCGCCTTGATCACCTGGGCCGACAGCTTGGCCATCGCCACGGCCTGCGAGGCGACCTTCGCGGCCGCGTCCATCGTCAGGTCGACGCCCGACGCGAACCCCCAGGTCCCGCCGTGCACGACCCGTACGGCGTACCCCAGGTCCGTGGTGTCCGACGATCCGGCCGGCTTGGCGTCGCGCAGCCGCCAGGACGCGCTGCGCACCCGCTCGAACCGGAAGTCCGCGTGGTCGGCGCCCAGCGCCCGCGCCCGCGCGAGCGCGGCGTCGGCGAGTGCGCGCAGCGGTAGCGCCGTGAAGGCTTCGTCGATGGAATGAGGCACCGAGGTCTCCCTGCTGTCGTGGCCCGTCGGGTCCGATCATGTCGCGCGGGCGGGTCCGGCGGCCACGCCTTTGCCGTGACCGGGCGCGTCTTTCGGCCGCGAGGCGTCCGTCTTCAGGCCGTGGAGCCCCGGCTTTCTGTAGGGATCCGACAGCAGTGACCCGAACCCACTGTCGGTGCCCGATTCTCTGGGAGGCCTGGCGGACCGATAGGTTTTCGGAGAAGGCGCCTGTATTGCAGGGGTTTCAGTCCGCTAACGAAAGGGTGATCCGTTGAGCCGCTCGGTTCTCGTCACCGGAGGCAACCGGGGCATCGGCCTCGCCATCGCCCGCGCATTCGCCGACGCAGGCGACAAGGTCGCGATCACGTACCGGTCCGGTGAGCCGCCGGCCGGCTTCCTCGCGGTCAAGTGCGACATCACCGACACCGAGCAGGTGGAGCAGGCCTACAAGGAGATCGAGGCCGAGCACGGCCCGGTCGAGGTCCTGATCGCCAACGCCGGCGTCACCAAGGACCAGTTGCTGATGCGCATGTCCGAGGAGGACTTCACCTCGGTCATCGACACGAACCTCACCGGCACCTTCCGCGTGGTCAAGCGCGCCAACCGGGGCATGCTGCGGGCCAAGAAGGGCCGCGTCGTACTGATCTCCTCGGTCGTCGGGCTGCTCGGCTCGGCGGGGCAGGCGAACTACGCCGCGTCCAAGGCCGCCCTTGTCGGCTTCGCGCGATCGCTCGCCCGCGAGCTCGGCTCGCGCAACATCACCTTCAACGTCGTCGCGCCCGGCTTCGTCGACACCGACATGACGCAGGCGCTCACCGAGGAGCAGCGCGGCAACATCGTGTCGCAGGTGCCGCTGGGCCGTTACGCGCAGCCCGAGGAGATCGCCGCGACGGTGCGGTTCCTCGCCTCGGACGAAGCCTCGTACATCACTGGAGCCGTCATCCCTGTTGACGGCGGACTGGGAATGGGTCACTGATCACCATGAGCGGAATTCTCGAGGGCAAGCGCGTCCTGATCACCGGTGTGCTGACGGAGGCCTCCATCGCCTTCCACACCGCCAAGCTGGCCCAGGAGCAGGGCGCCGAGATCATCCTCACCGCGTTCCCGCGGCCCACGCTGACCGAGCGCATCGCCAAGAAGCTGCCCAAGCCCACCAAGGTCATCGAGCTCGACGTCACCAACGACGAGCACTTGGGCCGGCTGGCCGACGTCGTCGGCGAGGAGCTCGGCGGCCTGGACGGCGTCGTGCACTCCATCGGCTTCGCGCCGCAGGACGCCCTCGGCGGCAACTTCCTCAACACGCCGTTCGAGTCGGTCGCCACCGCCATGCACGTCTCGGCGTTCTCCCTGAAGTCGCTGACCATGGCCTGCCTGCCGCTGATGCAGAACGGCGGCTCGGTCGTCGGTCTCACCTTCGACGCCTCGTTCGCCTGGCCGCAGTACGACTGGATGGGCCCGGCGAAGGCCGCCCTGGAGGCCACCAGCCGCTACATGGCACGCGACCTGGGCAAGCAGAACATCCGCTGCAACCTCGTCTCGGCGGGCCCGCTCGGCTCCATGGCCGCCAAGTCCATCCCGGGCTTCGGCGAGCTGGCCTCCGTGTGGGACAACCGCTCCCCGCTGGAGTGGGACCTCAAGGACCCGGAGCCGGCCGGCCGCGGTGTCGTCGCTCTCCTGAGCGACTGGTTCCCGAAGACCACGGGCGAGATCATCCACGTGGACGGCGGTCTGCACGCCATCGGCGCGTAAACGCTTACGCCCGGTTCCGACGCCCCGTTTCCCGCAGCGCGCGGGGAGCGGGGCGTCGCCCGTTCGGCCCAGTCGGCCGGGCGGGCGGGACCCCCTGACCGGCACTCTGGGAGAACGCACCGCCCGCCCCGCAGCCTTACGGCCGAGGAGGTCCCCTTGTGCGCCTGTCCCGCCGCTTCGTTCCGGTGTTCGCCGCTGTCGCCCTGGTGCTGGCCGTTCCGTACGACGCGATGTCCCACCCTCGCGTGGAGGGTGTGAACGAAGGGTCGTCGCAGGCCGCCGGGAACGAGGGGGCACGGCGGCCGGCCGTGCCCCAGCCGTTCGGCGCCGAGTGCCGGATCACCGTCACCGGCTCCCGGGCCGTCGCGTACTGCCACAACCCCTATGTGGGCACCGACCGCGTCGCTCTGCACGTCGAATGCGCCCGCTGGTGGGACATCGACAGCGACAGCGCCCCGGTCGAGGTCGGACCGGCGACGACCGTCCGGCTGACCGGCCGCTGCTGGAAGGAGATCCGCGCGGTCTGGATCACCCACGAGGACTGAGATCCTCCGGCCCCGGGCCTCCGCGCCCGTCCCGGGGCCGGCGCTCCGTGTCCGTGCCTGCTCCCTGTGGGCCGGGCCGGCGCTCCGCGCCTACTCCCGGGCTCCCGGCGGGCCGGGCCGGCACTGGAAGGGATAGCTCGCGGCCTCCGCGGCCGCCGCCTCCGCGTCGCCCGTCCTGATCGCGTCGACGAGCAGGGCATGGTCCATGTACGACTCCGGTGTCAGCTCCTTGCCGACGTCCACGCGCAGCCAGTCGCGCAGCACCTCGCTCAGATCCGCGTGCATCGCCGTCATGACGTCGTTGTGGGACGCGGCCACCACCGCCAGGTGGAAGGTCGCGTCGGCGGCCACGAAGGCCTCCGCGTCGCCCGACTCCCAGGCCTCCTCACGGCGTACGAGGAGTGTCTCCAACTGCTTGAGATCGCGTTCCGTGCGCCGTTCGGCGGCCAGCCTCGCGGCGCTCGACTCCAGCGTGGACCGCAGTTCGGCGATGTGCCGCGGGTCGGCGTCCGCGAACCGGCGGTGCATCACGCCCGCCAGCTCGCTGGTCGCCACGACGTAGGTGCCCGATCCCTGCCGGATGTCCAGCAGCCCGTTGTGGGCGAGCGCCCGGACCGCCTCGCGCACGGTGTTGCGGGCGACGCCGAGCTGGTCGACGAGCTCCGGCTCGGTGGGGATACGGGAGCCCACCGGCCACTCGCCCGAGGTGATCTGGTTCCGCAGCTCGGCGATGACCTGCTCGGACAGGGCCGAACGGCGGGGATGGCTCAGCGGCATGACGGTCCTTCGTACGGGCCCGGGTGTGATCGTTCGCGCGGGGCCGGAGATTCCGGAGATTAACGCAGCGGCATTGGACAGCCAATCATCCTATGATTCTATGATGGGGCCATGGTCCCCGAGGAAACCCGCACGCCGGTACGGCCCCCCGCGATACGCCGCTCCACCGGCGGCACGGCACCCGCAACGCCCCTCCCGCGCGCGTGGACGACACGGCTCATGGTGGCCGGCGTCGTCCTCGCCGCCCTCAACCTGCGCCCGGCCATCACGAGCCTCGGCGCCCTCCTCGAAGAGGTGCGCGACGACCTCGGCATGAGCGGCGGCGCCGCCGGACTGCTCACCTCCGTGCCACCTCTGTGCTTCGCCGTCTTCGGCGTGACGGCACCGCGGCTCGCCCGCCGTTTCGGGCCCGCCGCCGTGGTCTGCGCGGGCATGGTCGCCATCGCGACCGGCCTCGCCGTGCGTCCGTACATCGGCGGAACGGCCGGTTTCCTGGCCCTGACCGCGCTCGCGCTCATGGGCATCGCCGTCAGCAACGTCCTGATGCCGGTGATCGTCAAGCGCTGGTTCCCCGACAGGGTCGGCTCCATGACGGGCCTGTACTCGATGGCCCTGGCCCTGGGCACGTCCGCCGCGGCGGCGGCGACCGTCCCCATGACCGGCGCCCTCGGCGGCGACTGGCGCTCCGGCCTCGTGGTGTGGGCGGGACTCGCGGCGGCGGCCGTCCTGCCGTGGGTGCTGCTGGTACGAGCGCGGGGCGCCGGTCCCGGCACCGGTGACCGTGAACCGGCCGCGTCCGCCGCGGTCCGTACCGGTGACCCCGCGCCCGCCGCAGCCGCCGCGGCCCCCTCCGCCACCGCGGCCGGTACCGGTAAAGGTGCGCCCGCCGCTGCCGCAGGCACCCCCACCGCGTCCCGCGCAGGTGTCCCGGTGCCCGCTGCCGCCGTCGTCACCGGCCACGCGCCCGGGGGACTGCGCATCACCCGCAGCCGTACCGCCTGGGCCCTGGCCGTCTTCTTCGGCCTCCAGGCCACCGCCGCCTACATCACGATGGGCTGGATGGCCCAGATCTTCCGCGACGCGGGCGTAGCCGCCGGCACCGCGGGACTGCTCCTCGCCGTCACGATGGTGATGGGCGTGCCGCTGGCCTTCGTCATCCCGCGCCTCGCCACCCGCCTGCCCCGGCAGGGGCCCATCGTGGTCGTCCTCGGCCTCTGCGGACTCGCCGGATACGCGGGCCTCTACCTGGCCCCGGCGGCGGGCGCCTGGGCCTGGGCGCTGTTGCTCGGCGTCTCCAACTGCGCCTTCCCGCTGGCACTGACCATGGTCGGCATGCGCGCCCGCACCGGCGCCGGTGTCGCCGAACTGTCGGCGTTCGCCCAGAGCGCCGGGTACCTGATCTCGATCCCGGGCCCGCTGCTCGTGGGCGTGCTCTACCAGCACAGCGGCGGCTGGGGCCTGCCGCTCGCGCTGATGGCCGGGCTGATGGTCCCGCAGATCGCCGTCGGCATCCTGGCGGGCCGCGACCGCACGGTGGAGGACGAGGCCGCCGGATGACCCCGGCTCCCGGAAGGGCCCCGGCGGCGGTACGGCTGACGAAGGGTGCGAGACTGGCCGTATGCCTGTGCTCGACCCGAACCCCCAGAACGGCCAGAAGAAGCTGCTGCTCGTGCTCGGCGCGATGCTGGCCATCACAGTGATCATCGGCATCATCGCGTCCGTCGCCTCCCCGTGACCGTCGCCTCCCGATGACCGGCGGGGCCCCGGGCCCCGCCAGCCTCGCGCCGGCCGCCGTCGCACCGGTGCCGTGACGCCCCGCACGCCCCTCCGGCCCGCGCCGTCCGCTACATCGGCCGGCCCTCGCGCCCGGAGGTAGGGATAACCCCCCGTCCCCTAGGGGGCGAGTGTCAGGGTCAAGTGGGTGGATCACCGGATGGGCCGAGCGCTGCGGATTCCGTAGCTTCGAATCGTGACCGCGAACCGCGGCCAGGGACCACTCGAAGACTCACGGAGGCGGCATGTCGGCCCCTACGCACACCCGCCCCCACCCGGCGACCACGGGACGCGTGGACATCCGGCTGCCCTGGTGGGCCCTCGCCCTGCCCACGCTCGCCTTCGTCACCCTGCTGCTCATGATCCTCAACCCGGCGGACGCGCACGCCGCGACCGGCGACCCGGCGATCACCCACCTGTTCGAGCGCGTCCAGCAAGCGGTCCTGCACAACGCCCCCTGAGCCCCGGACCCCGGGCCCGGCCGCCGCGCACCAGGGAGTTCCGGCCCGCCCCGGCCCCCCTCGCGGGGCATGCCGTTCCCCCTGACGGAGCAGGGCGTCACCCTCGCCGGGGGACCGCATCAACTCCCTGCGCCCCATGGCATGTTTCGTGCGAAGCTGGGACGCATGAGCGTCGCAGAATCCCGCAGGATCGTCCTCTTCCGGCATGCGAAAGCCGACTGGCCGCAGATGTCCGACCATGAGCGGCCGCTCGCCGACCGGGGCCGTATGGACGCCGCCGTCGCCGGGCGCAGGCTGGCCGACAGCGGCATCCCCCTGGACCTGGCCCTCTGTTCCACCGCGATCCGGACCCGCGAGACATGGAAGCACGCCGTCCAGGAGCTCCCGCACCGGCCGAAAACGGTCTACGAGGAGCGGATCTACGACGCCTCGCCCGGCGAGCTGATCGCGGTGCTCAACGAAACCCCGGACGACGCCCGGAACGCGATCCTGATCGGCCACAACCCGGGCATGCACGGCCTCGCCGAGATCCTGGCGGGCCAGGCCGAGGGCGACACGCGCGCCCGGATGAACGCCCACGGCTTCCACACCGCCGCGTTCGCGGTCCTCGCCTTCGACGGCCCCTGGAAGTCCCTCGAACCCGGATCGGCCACCCTGACCGACTACTGGGCCCCGACGGAGTGAACCCGCCCCGACGACGGACGGGGGCCGGCACCGCCACGGTGCCGGGCCCCCGTCCGTCGTCGGGACCGTCACTCAGCCAGTGCTGTCGTCCTCGTGCATGTCGGCGGCCTCGACCTCTTCACGGGTGACGCCCAGCAGATACAGGACCGTGTCGAGGAACGGGAAGTTCACCGCGGTGTGCGCGGCCTGCCGTACGACCGGCTTCGCGTTGAACGCGACCCCGAGACCGGCGGCGTTCAGCATGTCGAGGTCGTTGGCGCCGTCGCCGATCGCCACGGTCTGGGCCAGCGGAACCCCGGCCTCGGCGGCGAACCGGCGCAGCAGCCGCGCCTTGCCCGCCCGGTCCACGATCTCGCCGGTGACCCGCCCGGTCAGTTTCCCGTCGACGATCTCCAGGGTGTTGGCCTGGGCGAAGTCGAGCCCGAGCCGCTCCCGCAGATCGTCGGTGACCTGGGTGAACCCGCCGGAGACGACGCCGACTTGGAAGCCGAGCCGCTTCAGCGTACGAATCAGGGTCCGCGCGCCCGGCGTCAGCCGCACCTCCTCGCGCACCTTCTGCACCACCGACGCGTCGAGCCCCTCGAGGAGCGCCACGCGCGCGTGCAGGGACTGCTCGAAGTCCAGCTCACCGCGCATCGCGGCCGCCGTGACCTCGGCGACCTTCTCCTCGCACCCGGCGTGTGCCGCGAAGAGCTCGATCACCTCGTCCTGGATGAGCGTGGAGTCCACGTCCATCACGACGAGCCGCTGGGCCCGTCGGTGCAGGCCCGCGGCCACGACCGCGATGTCGACACCGAGTGCCGAGGCCTCGGTCACCAGCGCGGTGCGCAGCACCTCGGTCTCCGTACCGGACACCGCGAACTCGACCGCGGTCACCGGGTACTTGGCCAGCCGGAAGATACGGTCGATGTTGCCGCCGGTCTTCGTGATGCGCGCGGCGATGGCGGCCGTCGACTCCGCGGTGAGCGGATGTCCGAGCACCGTGACCAGCGAACGTCCCGAGCCACGCGGGCGGTTGTCGCCGAGGCCGGAGATGATCTCCGCCTGCATCTTCATCGACTCCGCCCAGCTGTGGACGGTCGACCGGAGATCGCCTTCGAGGCTTGCCGGCGGCTCGGTCACGAGCGCGCACAGCACGATCCGGCCCCGGGTGACGACCTGCTCGATGTCGACCACGTCGACGGAGTAGGCGGCGAGGGTGTCGAAGAGTCCGGCGGTGATGCCCGGCCGGTCCTTGCCGAAGATCTTGACAAGAAGAGTGGGCACATCAGGGGTATGTGAAGCGCTCATGGTATTTCCCACCGTATCCGGCACCCAGTGCCTCCCGCCCGCCCGGTCCGCCTAGCGGACACGGAACACTGGGTGACGCCCCGAGGACCCACGGGTGACGAACGTCCACCCGGCCGGCCCGGGGACCCACCCCGCACCCTCCGGTTCACCCCACCCCCGGTCCCACGTGCCCCACAACCGCTTCTTCGCCCCCTCCGCCCCTACCCTTCCCACCCCTGGGGCTCCGCCCCAGACCCCGCTCCTCAAACGCCGGAGGGGCTGGGATTTCACGCATGGAACGGCCGGAACCACGACGCACCCGCAGCCGGGATCCGGCGGGAGGGGCCGTGCCGGTACATCACATGCCCGTCGCTTACGTCCGGATCGAGCAGCGGCTCCCTACAAAACCCACGTCTGATCCAGCGGCGACGGGCGGATGTACCGGCACGGCCCCGACCCACCCACCGGACCCGCACCGCAAACGCCAGCGCAGCGACACCGCACCCGCGAACGCCGGCGCAGCGAACCGCCCTCAACGCCGAGGCCGACGCGGAGGCGGCGGCCCCTCGTCCGGCGGCGGCGGAACGGGCGGGGGAGGCGGCGGCGGCGGCCCGTCCGGCCGCCGCTTCGACGACGGCCCGATCGGTCCCACCACGGTCGGCGCCCCGTACACATCACCCGGTGCCCGGGAACCAGAACCTCTCGGAGCCGCCCTCCGGTCCTCCGGTTCCCGCAACTCGTCCGGAACCCTCAGGTAGGGATTGGTGTCGGGGTTGGGCGCCCGGTACGACCCCCGAGGCCGATACGGCCCGACCGTCCCATCGTCACCAGCACCAGCACCAGCACCAGCACCAAGCCCCTCGGACCCCGCAGCCTCCCAGGACCCCCCAGAAACCCCAGGCCCCCCTGACCCCCCAGCCTCCCCGTCCCCCCATGCCACCCCGGCAGCCAGAGCAGCCCCGGCGGCCCTCCGCCCCGCGGCCCCGCTCGACCAAGCCAGCAACGCCCCCGCACCCCCGGCCCCCGCCCCCCACAGCGCACCCAGCACCAGCGCCGTCCCCAGGCGCCCGCGCAGCTCGATCCCCGCTCCGAACGCGTCGAACCCGAACACGGACAGGGAGGCGTCCACCGACACCTCCGTCAACCAGGCGAGCAGCGGCAGCGCCAGCGCCGTCACGACCCCCAGCCGAAGTGCGCAGCGCCCGGCGAACCGCAGAGCACTGTCCCCCCGTACGCCAGGGCCCCCCGGTGCTCCCCCTGCCGCCGCACTCCCCGCCCGTACGAATGGCGTACGCGCAGCCGTCAGGACGCCCGCGTACAGCATCATCAGAGCGGCCGCGAGCGCCAACAGCCATACGCGCCCGTCGAGTTCGGCGAGCCGTCCGAGGGTGACGGGCCGGGACGCGTCGGCGGTCAGCAGCTTGTCGAGGGGGTCGGGCAACAGCTTGGCGAGCTCGCCGGTGGCTTTTCCGTCCCAGGGGACGAAGAGGCCGAGGGGGATGCCGAGCCACACGCCGTTGGGCGCGCCGAGCAGCGCGGCTCCCGCGATCCGCTTCGGGTGGTCGTCGCCGATCGCCGCGTAGGCGGCCGCCGCGAGCCCGGCGAGGACGGCGACCAGCAGGACGGTGACGAGCGAGGAGACGGCCGGCCGCACCGCGCGGTGCACGGCGTCCCAGCCGCGCGGCAACGGCGTACGCCGGGAGGCCAGCAGTGCGATCAGCAGCACCGCGGCGGCCCACGCGGCTCCGCCGAGCAGGGTCGGCACGGTGTCCACGGAGAACCCCACGGCGGCCTTCGCCTTCACGAGGTCATCGATCTTGCCGGGCAGTAGACCGCCGAGGTCCCCGAGACCGCCGGGGAGTTTGTCGGTGATGGAACCGAGCCCGCCGTCACCGCCCGCGGCCTTGCCGAGTCCGAGCTTGTCGCCGTCGATCGTGATGACGTCGTGTCCGGCCCAGGCGAGCCCGCCCAGGGTCGCCACGAACAGGGCGACCACCGAGCCCGCCCGTGCCAGGAGTTCGGCCGGTGTGATGACAGCTCCCGCCCCGCGCAGGGAGCGCAGGAAGAACCACGACAGCAGCAGGGCACCGACCAGGGCGACGCCGAGCGGCGTGATCTGTATGGCGGTGTGCGCCTGCGCTCCCTTCAGCCCGAAGGCCGAGACGTTGCCGGAGGGTGTCACCGTGCCGCCCGCTCCGAGCGCCACCATCGCGGCGGTCATGGGGCCGAGCGAGGCCGCCGCGTCCGCCCCGAGCAGGTGCAGACCGAGCGCGGCGGTGCCCGCCATCCCGATCAGTGCCCAGCTCACGGAGGCGACCGCCGACAACAGCACGTCCCCCCACGGCACACTCCTGGCGCTCCCGCCGTGGTGCATGGTCCCGATGCTCATCGCCAGACCCCCCGATCAGCGCCGCGGTGATCCCGCGCATGTCCCCCTCGTGTGGGATTACCACTCTCCGGGCCGGTTTCAACCCCGTCAACGGATACGGGCGACCCGCCCGTCACCGAGGTTCCCAAGGCCCGACTTTCGGTCAGGGGGCCTGAACTGAAATAGTTCCCCACGATGTTCGACATCCCTAGACTCCCTGCGATGGGGGAAACTCGGGGGACAACTCAGTGGGGCTGGAGTGCCGGAACTCGTACTGGAATTGAATGGACGGACCTGGACGCTCGACGCGTCCAGGCCTCACACCCTCGGACGTGATCCGCAGGGGGACGTCGTGCTCGAGGACGCCAGGGTCTCCTGGCGCCACGCCACGATCAGCTGGAACGGCCGCAGTTGGGTCATCGACGACCACGGGAGCACCAACGGCACGTTCGTACAGGGGCAGCGGATCCACCAGGTGGAGATCGGTCCCGGATCGGCTGTGTTTCTCGGCAACGCGACCGACGGTCCGCGCCTGAGTGTGTCCGGTGCCGCGGCCCCGGTGGCGCAGCAGCCGTTCGCGGCGCAGGGCGCCGGCCCCGGCTGGGCTCAGCAGCCGACGCCGCAGGCGTCGACGCCTGCGCAGAACGCGCAGCAGGCGGGGGGCATTCCGCAGCAGCAGGGACCCGGCGGTGGCGCGGGGGCACCGCCGGTCTACGGCGACCGCAGCCCGACGACCTTCCACCAGTTCTCGCTGGGCCGCGTGATGCGCATCGGCCGTGCGCTGGAGAACGAACTGGTGGTCTCCGACCTCCAGGTCTCGCGCCACCACGCCGAGTTCCACGCGACGCCGGACGGCCGCTTCGAGATCCGTGATCTCGGCTCGCACAACGGCACGTACGTCAACGGTATGCCGATCGCCAAGGGCGGCTCCGCGCTGCTCGGCCCGAACGACATCGTCGGCGTCGGCCACTCGACGTTCCGGCTGGTCGGCGACCGGCTCGAGGAGTTCGTCGACACCGGCGAGGTCTCCTTCTCGGCCCGCCACCTGACGGTCACCGTCGACGGCGGCAAGCAGATCCTCAAGGACGTCTCCTTCGGCGTACCCGAGAAGTCGCTCGTCGCGGTCATCGGCCCCTCGGGTTCGGGCAAGTCGACGCTCCTGAAGGCGCTCACGGGCTACCGCCCCGCCAACCAGGGCGACGTCCTCTACGACAACCGGAACCTGTACAAGCAGTTCGCCGAGCTGCGCCAGCGCATCGGTCTGGTCCCGCAGGACGACATCCTGCACAAGGAACTGACCGTCAAGAAGGCCCTCAAGTACGCGGCCAAGCTGCGCTTCCCCGCCGACACCACGGGCGGGGAGCGCGATGCGCGCATAGACGAGGTGCTGCGCGAGCTGAAGCTGGACGTCCACAAGGAGAAGAAGGTCACCTCGCTCTCCGGTGGCCAGCGCAAGCGTGTCTCGGTGGCTCTGGAGCTGCTCACCAAGCCGTCGCTGATCTTCCTGGACGAGCCGACCTCCGGTCTCGACCCGGGCATGGACCGCGATGTCATGCAGCTGCTGCGCGGCCTGGCCGACGACGGCCGTACGGTCCTCGTCGTCACGCACTCGGTGGCGGAGCTCGCGATCTGCGACAAGCTCCTCGTGATGGCGCCCGGCGGCTCCGTCGCCTACTTCGGTCCGCCGGAGGAGGCGCTGAACTTCTTCGGCTACGAGACCTGGGCCGACGTGTTCTCCGCGTTCGAGAACTACCGCGACTACGACTGGGCGGGCCGCTGGAAGGGCTCGCAGCACTACCAGATGTACGCGGCGGACATCGACGCGGTGGCTCCGCAGTCGACGCAGATGCCGTCCGCGCAGGCGATGAAGCCGCCGAAGCCGCAGAGCTGGGGCTCCCAGCTGATGACGCTGATGCGCCGCTATGTCTCGGTGATCGTGTCGGACAAGGGCTTCCTCGCGCTGACGGTGATCCTGCCCGCTGTCCTGGGCTCGGTCAGCCTGCTCATCGACAACGGCAAGACGCTGCTGGTCAACGACAAGATCCTGCCGTCGGGCGCCCATGTCGCGAACGGCACCGCCACGACCGTGCTGCTGATCCTCGCGGTCGGGGCGTGTTTCGCGGGCGCCGCCAACTCGGTCCGTGAGCTGATCAAGGAACGGGTGATCTACGAGCGGGAGCGCGCGACGGGTCTGTCGCGTTCGGCGTACCTGATGTCCAAGGTGATCGTCCTCGGTGTGATCACCATGCTGCAGGGCGCGCTGGTCGGCGCCATCGGCTTCGGCAGCCGCGAGGTCCCGTCCGAGGGCCTGATCCTCAAGAGCCTGCCCAAGGTCGAGCTCACGCTGCCGATCATGGCTCTGGGCTTCGTGTCGATGATGTTCGGCCTGATCATCTCCTCGCTGGTGAAGACCGCGGAGAAGACCATGCCGCTGCTGGTCATGTTCGCGATCGTCCAGGTGGTCTTCACCGGCTGTCTGTTCATCCTGAACGGCACGGTGGGTGTCAACCAGTTCTCGTACCTGATGCCGGCCCGCTGGGCGGTGGCCGCGTCCGGGGCCACGCTGGACCTGAACAACATCTTCCCGAACCAGGACGACCCGACGAGCACGGACCCGTTGTGGGACCACACGGCCGGAGCCTGGACCGTGGACATGATCGCGCTGATCGTCCTCGGTGTCGCCTGCGGCTTCTTCGTGGCCCGCTTCCTGCGCCGCCACGAGCCCGAGGTCATGCGCAAGTAGAGGCCCGGGAACGACGCGAGGGCGGCACCCCTGATCGGGGTGCCGCCCTTCGGCGTCTGTGTGGGAACTCCGCGCTGAGTCCTCAGTACGCGCTGTTCACGTTGTCCATGGAACCGTACTTGTCGGCCGCGTAGTTGGCGGCGGCGGTGATGTTGGCGACCGGGTTGTAGATGTCCCACGAGGTGCCTTCCACGTGGTACGCCTTGAACGTCGGCGGGATGACCTGGAGCAGACCCTTCGACGGGATGCCGTTGATGGCGTTGATGTCCCAGTCGTTGATGGCCATCGGGTTGCCCGAGGACTCACGCATGATGTTCTTGTGCAGCCCGTGGTACGAGCCGGGGATGCCCTTCGCCTTCATGATGTCGAGGGACTCGCGGATCCAGCCGTCGAGGTTGTTGGCGTACGTCTTCGCGGAGACCGTCTGCATCTTGATGCGCTGCGTGGAGCGGCTCGCGGTGGCGGCCTTCTTCCTCGCGTCGGCCTGGGCGGCGGCCTTCTTCTTCGCGGCGGCCTGGGCGGCGGCCTTCTTCTTGGCGGCCGCCGCCTGGGCGGCCTTCTTCTTCGCCGCGGCCGCGGAGTCCGCCGCCTTGTGCTTGGCCTCGATGGTCTTGGCCTTCAGATCGGCGGCGCTCGTGCCGGCCACGTCGGACTCGACGCCCTTGATCTGCTTTCCGCTGTAGGCGACGGGCGCCGTGGAGGCGGCGGCGTCCGTGGTGGTGTGGGAGCCGCCCGGCGCCAGGGAGAACGCGAGGGTGGCGGCACCGAGGGTGGCCACACCGGCGACCGAGTACTTGTGGAGCTTCGTCAGCTTCGGACTACGACCACGAGCGGCAATGTTCTTGAGCATGACTGATAGACCTCTTCGAATAGCGCGGAGGTCGCTCTTCGTCCCGGTTGGGGACTGTGTTTCCGGAACAAACGCCCCGGGGGAGAACCCGAGGCGCTGAGCGACATGAGCAATTCTTAGCGGTCGCAAAATGCCGTGGCAAAGGTGTGACCTACGAAGCCGGGTAGTGGACGCAGATGGGGCAAATCAGGGCAGACTGGCACGTCTCCCCTGGTCACCTTGTCCCTTTTATCTCCTATGCTCCTTCGTACGTGACGTGGACCCTATGCGCGGGCTCACAGGGGACCACGATCATTCTGACGTGGAGTTGCGAGAGTAACGCTCAGAGTGAGGCCTCTCGGGGAGGATGAGGTGCACGTCGCCGAACTCGTGCCAGAGGTAGCGCCCGCGCAGCGCCTCCTCGTACGCACGCTCGATCGCCGCCCCTCCCGTGATCGCCTCCAGCATCAGCAGATGCGAGGCCTCCGGCTCGTGCAGCCCGGTCAGCAGCCCGTCGACGGCCCGCACACCGCGTTCCGGAGTCACCACGAGACCGGTCCACCCCTTCGCCGCCCGGACCAGCCCGTCCTCACCGGTCGCGGACTCCACGGCCCGCACCGCCGTCGTACCGACCGCGATGATCCGGCCTCCGCCGGCCCGCGCGGCGTTGATCAGCCGGGCCGACACCGCCGGAACCTCGTACCGCTCCGGATACGGAGGCTCGTGCGACTCCGCCGAGGCGACCCCCGTGTGCAGGGTGACCGGCGCGAACTGCACCCCCCGGCTCACCAGCTCCGCCACCAGACGCGAAGTGAAGGGGCGCGCCGCGCTCGGCATCTCCGCGCTTCCCGCCCCGTCGTCCGACGGCAGCGCGAAAACCGTCTGGTACACGGACAGCGGCTGGTCCCGGTCCGTGTAGGAGTAGCGGATGGGCCGCCCGTACCGCCGCAGCAGCCCCAGCACGTCCGCGTCCGGCACCCGCCCCCACCACAGCCGCTGCCCCCGCGGGGTCAGCGGCTCCTCCAGGACGAGGCGAGCGTCCCCCGGCAGGCACACCACTGTCCCCCCGGGGCCGCCCGCACGCGCGCGCGTGGTCCCCCGGCTGTCGGGATCCCGCAGTTCGACCGCCCAGCGCCCGTCGTCGCCGCGCGTGGAGAAGTGCACCACCACGCGCGCGTGCCCGATCCGCCCGTCCACGGCCGCCGCCAGAGTGGCCGAGGTGTTGACGATCAGCAGATCCCCGGCCCTCAGCCGCCCGGGCAGCTCCACGAACGCGTGATGCGACACCTCGGTACCGCGCGACACCAGCAGTCGTACGGAATCCCGGTCGCGGCCGGGACCGCGCTGCTCCGCCGGCACCCGCGCCGACAGTTCCTCCGGAACGCTTCCCCACGCCCGGCCGCGCCCGGCCCGGGAGACCCCCATCGCCGTCGTCACCGCTCCTCCAGCAGATCCGAAGCCGCGTAGCGCCCGCTGGCCGGCCGCTCGTCGAGCAGACGCAGGAAGGCCGGAACCGCACTGGTCGGTGCCGGCCGCGGACCGTCGTCGTCCGGTACGGCCGCCGTGTAGAGGTCCGTCTCCATGTCTCCCGGATCCACCGCCCACACCCGCAGGCCGGGCTCCTCCTCACCGAGCACCGCAGAGAGATGGTCCAGCGCCGCCTTCGAGGCCCCGTAGCCGCCCCATGTCTCGTACGCCTGAACCGCGGCGTCCGAGCTGACGCCGACGACCGCGCCCGCCCCGGCCGCCCTCAACAGCGGCAGCGCCTCCTGGACCAGACCCAGCACGGCCACCACATTGACCTCCAGAGCCCGCCGCAGCCCCTCGGGATCCAGCTCCTCCAGGCGCACCAGCGGCTCCGCGCCCAGCGCGCTCGCGTTGTTCACGAGCAGGTCGACACCGCCCAGCTTCCGGGCCGCGGCCACCAGGTCGGCGCGATGACCGGAGTCCGTCACGTCCCCGGGGAGAGCCTCCACCCGCGGCCCGTACGCGCGGAGCGCCTCCGCGGTCTCCTCCAGCACCCCGGCCGTCCTGGCGTCGAGCACCAGATCCCAGCCGCGCTCGGCCAGAGCCGCTCCGAGCGCCCTCCCCAGTCCCTTCGAGGCCCCTGTGATGATCGCTACCGGCATGACATCCGTCCCCTCGCTCAGCCGCCTTCCCGGCGGGTGTCCTCACGGTAGGAACGCGGCCCGCCCGAGCGCCTCGTGCGGTGGCCGCAATGATCAGGGGCCCTTCGTCCTAGGCCCAATGGCCCGGAGGACGAGGCCACCGGGCCGATACGCGGTGTCACACCCCGCCGGTAGTTTGGGGTCATGAGTCACGGACCCCGGTCGGGCCTGTACGCGGTGAGCTCCGCGTTGCTGGCCATGAGCAGGCATCTCGAAGTGCGCGACGTCCTCAAGACGATCGTTGCTTCGGCGCGCGAACTGCTCGACGCGCAGTACGCGGCGCTGGGCGTGCCCGACGACCACGGAGGCTTCGCCCAGTTCGTCGTCGACGGGGTCAGCGACGCGCAGTGGAAAGCCATCGGACCGCTCCCGCGCCAGCACGGCATCCTCGCCGCGATGCTGCGCGAGGCCCGCCCCGAGCGCCTGGCCGACGTGCGCAAGGACCCCCGCTTCGAGGGCTGGCCCGCCGCCCACCCCGACATGTCCGACTTCCTGGGCCTGCCCATCCGCGACGGCGACGAGATCATCGGCGCACTCTTCCTCGCGAACAAGGTGCGGCCCGAGGGGGAGCCTCCGTGTCCCCGGCCGGACGGCCGCTGCGGCTTCACCGAGGACGACGAGGAACTCCTCACCATCCTCGCCCAGCACGCGGCGATCGCCCTGACCAACGCCCGGCTCTACGAACGCAGCCGCGAACTCACCATCGCCGAGGAGCGCTCCCGGCTCGCGCACGAACTGCACGACGCCGTCAGCCAGAAGCTGTTCTCCCTGCGCCTGACCGCGCAGGCCGCCGCCACCCTCGTCGACCGCGACCCCTCCCGCGCCAAGGGCGAACTCCAGCACGTGGCCGCGCTCGCCGCGGAGGCCACCGAGGAACTGCGCGCCGCCGTCGTCGAGTTGCGCCCCGCGGCCCTCGACGAGGACGGGCTCGTCGCCACCCTGCGCACCCACATCCAGGTCCTCGACCGCGCCCACTCCGCGCGCGTGACCTTCTCCAGCCACGGTGTACGAGCACTGCCCGCCTCCCAGGAGGAGGCCGTGCTGAGGGTCTCCCAGGAGGCCCTGCACAACGCGTTGCGGCACTCCGGCGCCGCCCGCGTCGACGTCACCCTGGACCGGCGCGGCCCCGGCGCCGTGCTGCACGTCCGCGACGACGGCAGCGGCTTCGACCCCACCGCGATACGCAGCGCCGGCCGCCATCTCGGCCTGGTGTCCATGCGGGACCGGGCGAGCGGGGTCGGCGGCACACTCACCGTGGAATCGGCGCCCGGGAAGGGCACCGTGATCGAGATGGAGGTCCCTGGTGGCTGACGCAATCAAGGTGCTGCTCGTCGACGACCATCAGGTCGTCCGCCGGGGACTGCGCACCTTCCTGGAAGTCCAGGACGACATCGAGGTCGTCGGGGAGGCGTCCGACGGAGCCGAAGGCGTCGCCCGCGCCGAGGAGTTGAAACCGGACATCGTGCTCATGGACGTCAAGATGCCGGGGATGGACGGCATCGACGCGCTGCGCAAGCTCAGTGAACTCGCCAACCCCGCGCGCGTGCTGATCGTCACCAGTTTCACCGAGCGGCGCACGGTGGTGCCGGCCCTGCGCGCGGGCGCCGCCGGGTATGTCTACAAGGACGTCGACCCGGACGCGCTGGCCGGGGCCATCCGCTCGGTCCATGCGGGACACGTCGTCCTGCAATCCGAGGTCGCGAGCGCCCTGCTGTCCCAGGAAGAGGTCAACTCGGGCCAGGGGAGAGGTGTTTCGCTCACCGAACGGGAGCGGGAGGTGCTCGGCCTGATCGCGGACGGCCGCTCCAACCGGGAGATCGCCCGCGCCCTCGTCCTCTCCGAGAAGACGGTGAAGACCCACGTCTCGAACATCCTGATGAAACTCGACCTCGCCGACCGGACCCAGGCCGCGCTCTGGGCGGTGCGGCACGGAATCGCGGACTGATCGTCAATTCGGAGGGTTTCGCTCCGGGATGAGATTCATACCGTCGTGTGTATGTCACCCGGATGGCGCATCCTCCGTGGGGTCCGGCCGTTCTCCAGTGCGCCGCGGCGGTCCGCCGCGGTGTTCGCGAGGAGGGGTTTCGCAAGTGAAGAACCTGAAGAAGTTCACGGCTGTCGCGATGGTGGCCGGCGGTCTGGTCGCCGCCGGTGCGGGCATGGCCTCGGCCGCGGACGGCGCGTCGGCGGGCGGCAAGGCCGTGGGCTCCCCGGGCGTCGTCTCCGGCAACCTCGTCCAGGCCCCGGTCGACGTCCCGGTGAACGTGGTCGGCAACAGCGTGAACGTCATCGGCGCCCTGAACCCGGCTTTCGGCAACCTTGGCCTCAACCACTGAGGTTCCCCGTCGAGGCGACCACGACCACCGGCCTTCCGGGGGACTTTCCGGGGGCCGGTCGGCTTGTCCGCTCATCCGCGGACTGAACCGGACGGGGCAATCGGCAGGGCCTTCCCGTGCCGTCTTCGGCTCCCCGGCGTTGCTCAGCGTACGACCCGCGACAGGATCGTAGCCGTGAACGCAGGAGGAACGCTTCCCATGAACATCGCCAAGAAGGCCGCCCTGGCCGTCACCGTCGTCGGTATCGCCGTAGGTGCCGGTGCCGGTGCCGCTGTCGCCGACTCGGGTGCCGAGGGCGCCGCCGCGCACTCGCCGGGCGCCGTCTCGGGCAACGTCGCCCAGGTCCCCGTCCACGTCCCCGTCAACGTCGTGGGCGACTCCGTCAATGTCGTCGGCCTCCTGAACCCGACGTTCGGCAACGCGGGCGTCAACGGCTGATTCACCCCGTCCGGAAGGGCCCCACGAACGGAAACGTTTCGTGGGGCCCTTCGGCATGCGGCCCCCAGCACCGAGCACCCTGGAGCACGCCCACCGCCCCCGGCACACAAGCTCCCCGGCGCGGGAGTTCGTGGGGCGCCCCCACTGCCCGGCACGCTCCCGCGCGCGAGCGCCCCGCCTGGAGCACGCGCAGCACTCGAAGCACCCGGCGTACGCACCGCGCAAGGTGTGCGCGCCGGTCTCCCGCGCTCCGACGACGGTCCGCAGGACCTGCACGGCAAGGAAGCCACCGTGCCCAGCGCAGCGCCATGTCCAGCCCCGCGCCGCCCCGCGCTCAGCGCACCCCGCGTTCGCGTTCCTCGACGAAGGCGTTGTACGCGGCCACCTGCGCCCGCCGGGCCGTCCGTTCCACCGGTCGCAGCGCCTCGGCCCGCGCGGCCATCTCCGACGCGCTCACCGCGCCGCCGTGCCCGCTCTCGTACGCCACCAAGATCAGCGCCCCGACCCGCTGAGCCAGTTCCAGCACCCGTACCGCACGCGGCGGGTACCCGGGGGCCAGCACCTCGCGCCCCCGTTCCGTCCGCGCCCGGAACGCGTCGACCGCCGCCGCCGCGACCGGCCCCGAGCCGGCCACGTCCAGCCGTGACAGCACCTCCGTGGCGTCGCGGAGCGCCTCCGCCAGTTCCCGCTCGGCCTCCCCGAGCGAGGGCACGTCGGCGGGCGGCGCCTCGCGTACGGCGAGGCAGTGCCAGACGACCTCGACGTGCACATCGCCGGCGGGCCCGGCCTCGTACACCTCGGGCACGAGCCCCAGCGCCGCGCCGTGGCAGACCACGGCCTCCTCGGCGTCGAGAGCGCGCGCGTTGAACTCGGGCGGTCCGCTGAGCCCGAGCGGATGCCCCGGCGCGGGCAGCGCGACCCGCAGTCCGGTCACCCCGAGCGTGCGCAGCCGGCCGAGGGCGAGCGTGAGCCCGACGGGCGCAGACTCGCCGGGCAACCCCTCGACCCGGTGCACCGCGTCGTCCCCGACGATGGCGAGCACGGCGTCGTCCGGAGAAACAAGTCCGGCCAATAGGGCATTTCCCCATGCCGTCAGCTGTCCTGAGCGTGGTTCCGAGAGCATGCCCCCACCCTAAGGACCGGCCGATGGGTCGGGGTGGCCGACCGGTGGCGTAGGTTTTCCCTGGGGGCTTCGTCCACAGACGCAAGCGACGGCCGAGACTGCAATGGGAGACAACGCGCTCATGAGCGATGTACTGGAGCTGGTGGACGTATCCGTGGTCCGCGAGGGCCGGGCTCTGGTGGACCAGGTCTCCTGGTCGGTCAAGGAGGGGGAGCGCTGGGTCATCCTCGGCCCCAACGGCGCCGGGAAGACGACCCTCCTGAACGTCGCCTCCAGCTACCTGTTCCCCAGTGCGGGCACGGCCACCATCCTCGGTGAGACCCTCGGCAAGGTCGACGTCTTCGACCTGCGCCCGCGCATCGGCATCGCCGGTATCGCGATGGCCGAGAAGCTCCCCAAGCGTCAGACGGTCCTCCAGACCGTCCTCACCGCCGCGTACGGCATGACGGCCGGCTGGCACGAGGACTACGAGGACATCGACGAGCAGCGCGCCCGTGCCTTCCTCGACCGCCTCGGCATGAGCGACTACCTGGAGCGCAGGTTCGGCACCCTCTCCGAGGGCGAGCGCAAGCGCACCCTGATCGCCCGCGCCCTGATGACCGACCCCGAGCTGCTGCTCCTCGACGAGCCCGCGGCCGGCCTCGACCTCGGCGGCCGTGAGGACCTCGTGCGCCGCCTCGGCCGGCTCGCCCGCGACCCGATCGCCCCCTCCATGATCATGGTCACGCACCACGTCGAGGAGATCGCCCCGGGCTTCACCCATGTCCTGATGATCCGTCAGGGCAAGGTGCTCGCCGCCGGCCCGCTGGAGCTCGAACTCACCTCGCGCAACCTCTCCCTCTGCTTCGGCCTTCCCCTCGTCGTCGAGCAGGTCGGCGAGCGCTGGACCGCGCAGGGCCTGCCGATGGCCTGAAACCGTCACAACGCGCGGACGCACCCCCGTCACCCGGCGTACCCGACTTGATCGCGCACTCTGTCCGCCGGGGGAGCGCGGTCCTACCATGACCACGTGAACGACATCAACGCATGGGTGTGGTGGCTGGTCGGGGCGGCCGGACTCGGCATCCCGCTCGTGGTGACCGCGATGCCGGAGTTCGGCATGCTCTCCGTGGGTGCCGTCGCAGCGGCGGTCGCCGCGGGCCTCGGCGGCGGTGTCGTCATCCAGGTACTCGTCTTCGTCGTCGTATCGGTCGCGCTCATCGCCGTCGTACGCCCCATCGCGGCCCGGCACCGTGCCCAGCGCCCCGAACTCGCGACCGGGATCGACGCGTTGAAGGGCAGGCAGGCCATCGTCCTGGAACGCGTGGACGGTTCGGGCGCCGGCCGCATCAAGCTCGGCGGAGAGATCTGGTCCGCGCGTTCCCTCGACGGCGCACAGGCCTACGAGGTGGGCCAGGAAGTGGATGTCGTGGACATCGACGGAGCCACGGCCATCGTCATGTGACCTCGTACAACGCAAGTGAACCGAACGCCCCACGTGGCAGACGACGTTCTGTCAGACTCGTCCAGCAAGATCTTCAACACCCATAAGATCTTTCGGAATTGCCGAGTGGAGAAGGGTACGGGGAGCATCGATGGAACCGATCATCATCGTCCTGATCATTCTGGTGGTGCTGGTCTTCATCGCCCTGATCAAGACCATCCAGGTCATCCCGCAGGCCAGCGCCGCCATCGTCGAGCGTTTCGGCCGCTACACGCGGACGCTGAACGCAGGCCTCAACATCGTCGTCCCGTTCATAGACTCCATCCGCAACCGCATCGACCTGCGTGAACAGGTCGTGCCGTTCCCGCCGCAGCCGGTGATCACCCAGGACAACCTGGTCGTCAACATCGACACCGTCATCTACTACCAGGTCACCGACGCGCGAGCCGCGACGTACGAGGTCGCCAGCTACATCCAGGCGATCGAGCAGCTCACCGTCACCACCCTGCGCAACATCATCGGCGGCATGGACCTGGAGCGGACCCTCACCTCCCGCGAGGAGATCAACGCGGCCCTGCGCGGCGTCCTCGACGAGGCCACCGGCAAGTGGGGCATCCGCGTCAACCGCGTCGAGCTGAAGGCGATCGAACCGCCCACCTCCATCCAGGACTCGATGGAGAAGCAGATGCGCGCCGACCGTGACAAGCGCGCCGCGATCCTCACCGCGGAAGGCATCCGGCAGTCCCAGATCCTCACCGCGGAAGGCGAGAAGCAGTCCGCGATCCTGCGCGCCGAAGGTGAGGCCAAGGCCGCGGCCCTGCGCGCCGAGGGCGAGGCCCAGGCCGTCCGCACGGTCTTCGAGGCCATCCACGCCGGAGACCCGGACCAGAAGCTCCTCTCCTACCAGTACCTCCAGATGCTCCCGAAGATCGCCGAGGGCGACGCCAACAAGCTCTGGATCGTGCCCAGCGAGATCGGCGACGCCCTCAAGGGCCTCAGCGGGGCCATGGGCAACTTCGGCAACCTGGGCGGGGGTTCGGGCAACCGGGGCTCCTCCGGGGATTCCGGCGGCAGCAGCGAGCGCCGGGAGAAGCCGTCCATCACGGACTGACGCGCACGACGGTACGACGATGGGGCCCACCTCCCGCGGGAAGTGGGCCCCATCGTCATGTCGTACGGGCTACGCGGCCGGCTGGGCCAGCCACTCCGGCAGCGCGTCGAAGTCGTCCTGACCGAGCGCCAGCAGCATGGCATCCGCGGGCGTCGGCTCGAACGGCTGCCGCAGCAAGGGCATCTGGGCCTGCTCCGGGGTACGGTCCGCCTTGCGGTGATTGTCCTCGGCACACGAGGCCACGGTGTTCAGCCAGGAGTCCTGACCGCCCTGAGCCCGCGGCACGACGTGGTCCACGGTCGTGGCCCGGCGCCCGCAGTAGGCGCACCGGTGCCGGTCGCGTACCAGCACACCCCGCCTCGACCACGGCGCTTGTCTTCGGAACGGCACCCGGACGTAACGGCAGAGCCTGATCACCCGGGGCACGGGTATGTCCAGCGCGGCACCGCGCATGCGCAGTTCGGGGTGAGCCTGCTCGACGACGGCCTTGTCCGTCAGCACCAGAACGACGGCTCGGTTCAACGTCACCGTCGACAACGGCTCAAAGCTCGCGTTCAGTACCAGCGTGTCCCGCATCCAGCCCACCTCCTATTGCGCACCGGCCCACCTGCGGCGGGCTGGGATCAACTCTGGCCGGGCACGCCGAGATGGACAACGCAATAAAAAATGCCCGCCCCTGATCACTTCCATGACCAGAGGCGGGCAAACGTTCTATGAACGTCAGTCTTCGGCGGGAGCCGCGTACTCGCCGATCAACTGGGCGCGCGCCAGTGTGTGGAACCGCAGATTGAAGCCCACCACGGCGGGTGAAACGTCCGCGTCGGGACCGAGCTTCTCCTGATCCACGGCGTACACCGTGAAGACGTACCGGTGCGCGGGGTCCCCGGCCGGCGGCGCGGCGCCGCCGAAGTCCCGGGACCCGTAGTCGTTGCGCACCTGGACGGCACCGTCGGGCAGACCCTCGAACTTGCCGCTGCCCGCGCCCGTGGGCAGCTCCGTCACCGAGACCGGGACGTCGAACAGCACCCAGTGCCAGAACCCGCTCCCCGTGGGGGCGTCCGGATCGAAGCACGTCACGGCGAAGCTCTTGGTCTCCGGCGGAAAGCCTTCCCAGCTCAGCTGCGGCGAGGTGTTCCCGGCCGCGTGGACCTGCGCGTCCTTCAGCACCGCGCCCGGCTCGACATCCTCGCTGGTGAGCGTGAACGCCGGCACCGGCGGATGGAAGTCGTGGGGAAGCGGCGGCCTCTTGAGCTCGGTCACGTCAGTACCTCCTGAACGGCGGAATCCGTGTTCCGAGCCTAGAACCAGCTGCGCTTGCTGCCGACCTCCGACAGCCACTGGTTCAGGTATCCGGCCCAGTCGGTGCCATGGAAGTCGTGCAGACCCACCTGGAAGGAACGGAACGAGTCGCTGCCCTCACTGAAGAGGCCCGGCTTCTTGTCCATCTCCAGGATGACGTCCATGGCACGGTCGTCCGCGACGAAGCTCAGCTCCACCTGGTTCAGTCCGCGGTACTGCGACGGCGGGTAGAACTCGATCTCCTGGTAGAACGGCAGCCGCTGACGGGTGTTGCGGATGTGACCCTTCTCCATGTCCGCGTTCTTGAAGCGGAAGCCGAGCTGGATGAAGGCGTCGAGAATCGCCTTCTGCGCCGGCAGCGGGTGCACGTTGATCGGGTCGAGGTCACCCGAGTCGATGGCACGGGCGATCTCCAGCTCGGTGGTGACACCGATGTTCATCCCGCGCAGGCTCTGCCCGTCGATCATGGTGATGGGCGTCTCCCACGGGATCTCCAGTCCGAACGGGACCGTGTGCACGGCGCCCGCCTGGAGCTGGAAGGCCCCGCCGAGGCGCAGCTTCGTGAACTCGATGTTCTGCTTGTACTCCTGGTCGTCGTGGCCCTCGACCTCGACCTTGGCCTGCAGGCCGACCGACAGACCCTCGATCGACTGGTCGACCGAACCACCCTGGATCCGCACCTCACCCTGGACGACGCCGCCCGGAACGGTGTTGGCCTCGGTCAGCACCGTCTCGACCGAAGCCCCACCGGCCCCCAAGCTCGCAAGCAGCCGCTTGAACCCCATGTCGTCACTTCCTCCCCAGGCAATGCCTGTTCGTTCTCTGCCCGTCTGGATCCTTTGATCCCTACAAACGCGATCCGGCCCCGACCGGTTCCGCGCCCTCACCCTTACAAGGGAGAGGACCCCTGACCACCCCGCGGGCACATATCCGTCCGGACTGCTCCGAACGGCTTCGGACTCCACCGCGCCGGGGAGGGCGGAGGGACTACGCTCGTACGCCATGATCGCGGCCCCTGACCGTACGCCCCTGACGCGGGACTCCTTCGACCGCCCTGTCCTGGACGTCATCCCCGACCTGCCAGGACGCGTCCTCGTACGTGCCACCCCGGGCGGTCCGATCGCGCCGCGCCGCGCGGAGACTCATGGCCCGGCAAGGCGGTCGGCATGAGGGCCGCCCTCGCCCGCCCCGCCGAAGAAGTCGCCCCCGACCTGCTCGGCGCCGTCCTCACCCACGCGACACCCGAGGGAACCGTGAGCATCACGATCACGGAGACCGAGGCGTACTCCGGCGCGGCCGACCCGGCCTCCCACGCCTACCGGGGCAGGACACCACGCAACGCCATCATGTTCGGGCCCGCAGGGCATCTGTACGTCTACAGGTCCCACGGTCTCCACTGGTGCGCCAACGTCGTCACCGGGGCGGACGGCATCGCTTCGGCCGTCCTCATCCGGGCGGGCAGGGTCATCGAAGGGGAAGACCTGGCACGCGAGCGGCGGGGGGACAAGGTCGAGAGCCCACGTCTCGCGCGGGGTCCGGGGAACTTCTGCCAGGCGCTCGGCATCACGGCGGAGCACAACGGCACAGACCTGCTGACGGACGCCTCGGTCGCACTGTCCGAGGGCGAGCCGGTACGCGCCGCACTCATCCGGGTCGGTCCTCGGGTAGGCGTGAGCAAAGCCCATGACTGGCAGCACCGCTTCTACCTCGCCGGTGATCCAACGGTCTCGGCGTACCGACTGAGCCCGAGAGCCAAGCCGTCCGCCGGAGCCTGAGCCGCCGCGTGCCTCGCCCGTGACTCCGCGCAGGCGAGTCGGCGCGGAACCGGTCCCGAAGATCCGTGAGCGCCCGCGTGCGAGGCGCGTCCCTCTGATGGACCACGCGCTGTGGTGCGCCGGCTCCGCCGGGGCCGTCGGTCCCGTTGGTCCCGGTCCGTGGCTCCGGCCGAGGACGCGGACCTCGCCTGTAAACATCGACTCTCGGCCCGATACGGCAGGGAACCGGCCAAAGGGTCGGCGCGCCACGCGACGGCACTGGGTGTGGACCGGTCGCTCGGCGGAGCGGACGCCTGCGGCCCGAGGGTTCGTTCCTGACCTTGCCGGGAGGTACCCCTGTCCCCTCCGACCAGGTACGCAACGGTCCACGCACCGGAGATTGCGGCGACGGAGGTGTTCACCCCAGGCGTTTCCGGGTCACCGACGACCCGACGGTGAGTCCTTATAGAGCGCATGCGCCCCGCCGCTGTTCAACTTGACGCACCCCTTCGGGATCCGTAATGTGGCCCGAGCCGCTTGAACCGGTTACGGCGTTCAGCCAGCAGCCGAGAGCGGCCATCCACTACCTACGACTTCCCCTCAGCGGGGGTCTATTCGGCGTGCCTGCACGTCTGAATTCGAACCCGCGGAACTCGATTATGAGTCGCCGAGGGAATCGGTTAACGTAGTGAATGTCGAAAGGCCGCGAAACGCGAAAGCGCTGAAAGGCCGGAAGGCAAGCCCCGCTGACTGGGAGTCAGGCCCGAAAGGTTCTGATAGAGTCGGAATCGCCGGAAAGGGAAACGCGAAAGCGGAAACCTGGAAAGCGCCGAGGAAATCGGATACGGAAACGGTCTGATAGAGTCGGAAACGCAAGACCGAAGGGAAGCGCCCGGAGGAAAGCCCGAGAGGGTGAGTACAAAGGAAGCGTCCGTTCCTTGAGAACTCAACAGCGTGCCAAAAATCAACGCCAGATTTGTTGATACCCCGTCTCCGGCCGTTCGGTCGGGACGAGGTTCCTTTGAAAAAGTCCTGCCGGGCATTGTTCCGGCAGGCGCATCAGCGAGGACGCTGTGAACCGGGGGATTATTCCTCCCCTTGGTTCCGCTCTCGTGATGTCGTCCCGATTACGGGAAAACATTCACGGAGAGTTTGATCCTGGCTCAGGACGAACGCTGGCGGCGTGCTTAACACATGCAAGTCGAACGATGAAGCCCTTCGGGGTGGATTAGTGGCGAACGGGTGAGTAACACGTGGGCAATCTGCCCTTCACTCTGGGACAAGCCCTGGAAACGGGGTCTAATACCGGATAACACTCCTGCCCGCATGGGTGGGGGTTAAAAGCTCCGGCGGTGAAGGATGAGCCCGCGGCCTATCAGCTTGTTGGTGAGGTAGTGGCTCACCAAGGCGACGACGGGTAGCCGGCCTGAGAGGGCGACCGGCCACACTGGGACTGAGACACGGCCCAGACTCCTACGGGAGGCAGCAGTGGGGAATATTGCACAATGGGCGAAAGCCTGATGCAGCGACGCCGCGTGAGGGATGACGGCCTTCGGGTTGTAAACCTCTTTCAGCAGGGAAGAAGCGAGAGTGACGGTACCTGCAGAAGAAGCGCCGGCTAACTACGTGCCAGCAGCCGCGGTAATACGTAGGGCGCAAGCGTTGTCCGGAATTATTGGGCGTAAAGAGCTCGTAGGCGGCTTGTCACGTCGGGTGTGAAAGCCCGGGGCTTAACCCCGGGTCTGCATTCGATACGGGCTAGCTAGAGTGTGGTAGGGGAGATCGGAATTCCTGGTGTAGCGGTGAAATGCGCAGATATCAGGAGGAACACCGGTGGCGAAGGCGGATCTCTGGGCCATTACTGACGCTGAGGAGCGAAAGCGTGGGGAGCGAACAGGATTAGATACCCTGGTAGTCCACGCCGTAAACGGTGGGAACTAGGTGTTGGCGACATTCCACGTCGTCGGTGCCGCAGCTAACGCATTAAGTTCCCCGCCTGGGGAGTACGGCCGCAAGGCTAAAACTCAAAGGAATTGACGGGGGCCCGCACAAGCAGCGGAGCATGTGGCTTAATTCGACGCAACGCGAAGAACCTTACCAAGGCTTGACATACACCGGAAAGCATTAGAGATAGTGCCCCCCTTGTGGTCGGTGTACAGGTGGTGCATGGCTGTCGTCAGCTCGTGTCGTGAGATGTTGGGTTAAGTCCCGCAACGAGCGCAACCCTTGTTCTGTGTTGCCAGCATGCCCTTCGGGGTGATGGGGACTCACAGGAGACTGCCGGGGTCAACTCGGAGGAAGGTGGGGACGACGTCAAGTCATCATGCCCCTTATGTCTTGGGCTGCACACGTGCTACAATGGCAGGTACAAAGAGCTGCGAAGCCGTGAGGCGGAGCGAATCTCAAAAAGCCTGTCTCAGTTCGGATTGGGGTCTGCAACTCGACCCCATGAAGTCGGAGTTGCTAGTAATCGCAGATCAGCATTGCTGCGGTGAATACGTTCCCGGGCCTTGTACACACCGCCCGTCACGTCACGAAAGTCGGTAACACCCGAAGCCGGTGGCCCAACCCCTTGTGGGAGGGAGCTGTCGAAGGTGGGACTGGCGATTGGGACGAAGTCGTAACAAGGTAGCCGTACCGGAAGGTGCGGCTGGATCACCTCCTTTCTAAGGAGCATCTAGGCCGCCGGGCTTGCCCGGTGGTCCAGGGCCATTACGTCGGCAGATGTTCGACGGTGGTTGCTCATGGGTGGAACGTTGATTATTCGGCACTCTCAGTCATCTCGGGCTGCAAGTACTGCTCTTCGGAGCGTGGAAAGCTGATCATGAGTGGCGAGGGTGTCGGGCACGCTGTTGGGTGTCTGAAGGTACGGCCCGTGTGGCTGCCTTCAGTGCCGGCCCCAGTGCACTCGAACTACTGGTTCGGGGTGATGGGTGGTTGGTCGTTGTTTGAGAACTGCACAGTGGACGCGAGCATCTGTGGCCAAGTTTTTAAGGGCGCACGGTGGATGCCTTGGCACCAGGAACCGATGAAGGACGTGGGAGGCCACGATAGTCCCCGGGGAGCCGTCAACCAGGCTTTGATCCGGGGGTTTCCGAATGGGGAAACCCGGCAGTCGTCATGGGCTGTCACCCATACCTGAACACATAGGGTATGTGGAGGGAACGCGGGGAAGTGAAACATCTCAGTACCCGCAGGAAGAGAAAACAACCGTGATTCCGGGAGTAGTGGCGAGCGAAACCGGATGAGGCCAAACCTCAAGCGTGTGAGACCCGGCAGGGGTTGCGCTTGGGGGGTTGTGGGATCTCTCTTTCACAGTCTGCCGGCTGTGAGACGAGTCAGAAACCGTTGATGTAGGCGAAGGACATGCGAAAGGTCCGGCGTAGAGGGTAAGACCCCCGTAGTCGAAACATCAACGGCTCGTTTGAGAGACACCCAAGTAGCACGGGGCCCGAGAAATCCCGTGTGAATCTGGCGGGACCACCCGCTAAGCCTAAATATTCCCTGGTGACCGATAGCGGATAGTACCGTGAGGGAATGGTGAAAAGTACCGCGGGAGCGGAGTGAAATAGTACCTGAAACCGTGTGCCTACAAGCCGTGGGAGCGTCGCGCATTGAGTTTACTCAATGCGTCGTGACTGCGTGCCTTTTGAAGAATGAGCCTGCGAGTTTGCGGTGCGTTGCGAGGTTAACCCGTGTGGGGAAGCCGTAGCGAAAGCGAGTCCGAATAGGGCGATTCAGTAGCGCGCTCAAGACCCGAAGCGGAGTGATCTAGCCATGGGCAGGTTGAAGCGGCTGTAAGAGGTCGTGGAGGACCGAACCCACCAGGGTTGAAAACCTGGGGGATGACCTGTGGTTAGGGGTGAAAGGCCAATCAAACTCCGTGATAGCTGGTTCTCCCCGAAATGCATTTAGGTGCAGCGTCGTGTGTTTCTTGCCGGAGGTAGAGCACTGGATAGGCGATGGGCCCTACCGGGTTACTGACCTTAGCCAAACTCCGAATGCCGGTAAGTGAGAGCGCGGCAGTGAGACTGTGGGGGATAAGCTCCATGGTCGAGAGGGAAACAGCCCAGAGCATCGACTAAGGCCCCTAAGCGTACGCTAAGTGGGAAAGGATGTGGAGTCGCACAGACAACCAGGAGGTTGGCTTAGAAGCAGCCACCCTTGAAAGAGTGCGTAATAGCTCACTGGTCTAGTGATTCCGCGCCGACAATGTAGCGGGGCTCAAGCGTACCGCCGAAGTCGTGTCATTGCAGCAATAGGGCCAACGCCCGCTGTGATGGGTAGGGGAGCGTCGTGTGCCGGGTGAAGCCGCGCCGGAAGGCAGTGGTGGACGGTTCACGAGTGAGAATGCAGGCATGAGTAGCGATACACACGTGAGAAACGTGTGCGCCGATTGACTAAGGGTTCCTGGGTCAAGCTGATCTGCCCAGGGTAAGTCGGGACCTAAGGCGAGGCCGACAGGCGTAGTCGATGGATAACCGGTTGATATTCCGGTACCCGCTGTGAAGCGTCAAACATCGAACCAGGCGATGCTAAGTCCGTGAAGCCGCCCCGGAGCCTTCGGGCAAAGGGGAGTGGTGGAGCCGACGGACCAGACCTGTAGTAGGTGAGTGATGGGGTGACGCAGGAAGGTAGTCCATCCCGGGCGGTGGTTGTCCCGGGGTAAGGGTGTAGGCCGTGTGATAGGCAAATCCGTCACACATTAAGGCTGAGACCTGATGCCGAGCCGATTGTGGTGAAGTGGATGATCCTATGCTGTCGAGAAAAGCCTCTAGCGAGTTTCATGGCGGCCCGTACCCTAAACCGACTCAGGTGGTCAGGTAGAGAATACCGAGGCGTTCGGGTGAACTATGGTTAAGGAACTCGGCAAAATGCCCCCGTAACTTCGGGAGAAGGGGGGCCATCACTGGTGATCCGATTTACTCGGTGAGCTGGGGGTGGCCGCAGAGACCAGCGAGAAGCGACTGTTTACTAAAAACACAGGTCCGTGCGAAGCCGTAAGGCGATGTATACGGACTGACGCCTGCCCGGTGCTGGAACGTTAAGGGGACCGGTTAGTCACTCTTCGGGGTGGCGAAGCTGAGAACTTAAGCGCCAGTAAACGGCGGTGGTAACTATAACCATCCTAAGGTAGCGAAATTCCTTGTCGGGTAAGTTCCGACCTGCACGAATGGCGTAACGACTTCTCGACTGTCTCAACCATAGGCCCGGTGAAATTGCACTACGAGTAAAGATGCTCGTTTCGCGCAGCAGGACGGAAAGACCCCGGGACCTTTACTACAGTTTGATATTGGTGTTCGGTTCGGCTTGTGTAGGATAGCTGGGAGACTGTGAAGCTTGGACGCCAGTTCAGGTGGAGTCGTCGTTGAAATACCAGTCTGGTCGTGCTGGATGTCTAACCTGGGTCCGTGATCCGGATCAGGGACAGTGTCTGATGGGTAGTTTAACTGGGGCGGTTGCCTCCTAAAGAGTAACGGAGGCGCCCAAAGGTTCCCTCAGCCTGGTTGGCAATCAGGTGTTGAGTGTAAGTGCACAAGGGAGCTTGACTGTGAGACCGACGGGTCGAGCAGGGACGAAAGTCGGGACTAGTGATCCGGCGGTGGCTTGTGGAAGCGCCGTCGCTCAACGGATAAAAGGTACCCCGGGGATAACAGGCTGATCTTCCCCAAGAGTCCATATCGACGGGATGGTTTGGCACCTCGATGTCGGCTCGTCGCATCCTGGGGCTGGAGTCGGTCCCAAGGGTTGGGCTGTTCGCCCATTAAAGCGGTACGCGAGCTGGGTTTAGAACGTCGTGAGACAGTTCGGTCCCTATCCGCTGTGCGCGTAGGAATATTGAGAAGGGCTGTCCCTAGTACGAGAGGACCGGGACGGACGAACCTCTGGTGTGCCAGTTGTCCTGCCAAGGGCATGGCTGGTTGGCTACGTTCGGGAGGGATAACCGCTGAAAGCATCTAAGCGGGAAGCCTGCTTCGAGATGAGTATTCCCACCCCCTTGAGGGGTTAAGGCTCCCAGTAGACGACTGGGTTGATAGGCCAGATCTGGAAGCCCGGCAACGGGTGGAGGTGACTGGTACTAATAGGCCGAGGGCTTGTCCTCAGTTGCTCGCGTCCACTGTGTAGTTCCCAGACAACGAACGGTTGTGCTGGCTGAACAGTTCCACTTAATCAATTTAAAAGTGTGCTTGTTCGCTGCCCGTTCGAGGCCTCGTTTCATCACGAGGCGTCTGACAGGGTTTCGGTGGTCATAGCGTGAGGGAAACGCCCGGTTACATTCCGAACCCGGAAGCTAAGCCTCACAGCGCCGATGGTACTGCAGGGGGGACCCTGTGGGAGAGTAGGACGCCGCCGAACTAAAATTAGAGGACCCTTGGTCCCAGCGACTCGCTGGGACCAAGGGTCTTTTTTTGTTTTGCCGAAGCGCGCCGGGTACCTGGCTGCGCGAGAATGACTTGCGGTACCGATGACAGGAGTCACCCATGTCCACCAACTCTCCCGACGAGCGACCGGAGCGCGACCAGCGCCGTCGTGACAGTGGTGACCGCGGTGACTACCGCGGCGGCCCGCGCCGAGACAACGACCGTGGCGGCTCCGGCCGGCGTGACGACAACCGCAGTGGCGGGGACCGTGGCGGCTTCCGTCGCGACGACAGCCGTGGCGGCAGCACCAGCGGCGGCAGTGGCAGCGGTGGCGGCGCCCCCCGTGGCCGTGACGACCGCCGTGAGGGCGATCGGGGCGGCCGGCCGCCGTTCCGTCGTGACGACCGCGGTGGCAGCGGCGGCGGTTTCCGTCGGGACGACAGCCGTCCGGCCTTCAACCGCGACGATCGGCCCAGCAGCCCGCGCCGTGACGACGACCGCGGCGGTTTCCGTCGCGACGACCGTGGCGGCAGTGGTGGCGGTGACCGTGGCGGCTTCCGCCGTGACGACAACCGCGGTGGCGGCGGGGACCGTGGAGGTTTCCGTCGTGACGATCGTGGCGGCAGTGCCGGCGGTGACCGTCCTCCCTTCCGTCGTGACGACAACCGTGGCGGCGGCAGTGGTGGCGGTTTCCGCCGTGACGACCGTGGCGGCAGTGGTGGTGGTGACCGTCTGCCCTTCCGTCGTGACGACAACCGCGGTGGCAGCAGTGGTGGTGGCTTCCGTCGCGACGACCGTGGTGGCAGCGGCGGTGACCGTGGTGGCTTCCGTCGTGACGAGCGCCCCAGTAGCCCGCGTCGTGATGACGACCGCGGTGGCTTCCGCCGTGACGACAACCGCGGTGGCAGCAGTGGTGGCGGCTTCCGCCGTGACGACCGCGGCGGCAGTGCCGGCGGCGACCGTCCTCCCTTCCGTCGTGACGACAACCGCGGTGGCAGCAGTGGTGGCGGTTTCCGTCGCGACGACCGTGGCGGCAGTGCCGGCGGCGACCGTCCTCCCTTCCGTCGTGACGACAACCGCGGTGGCAGCAGTGGTGGCGGTTTCCGTCGCGACGACCGCGGCGGCAGTGCCGGCGGCGACCGTCCTCCCTTCCGTCGTGACGACAACCGCGGTGGCAGCAGTGGTGGCGGCTTCCGTCGCGACGACCGCGGCGGCAGTGCCGGCGGTGACCGTGGTGGCTTCCGTCGTGACGACAACCGCGGTGGCGGCAGTGCCGGCGGCGACCGTCCTCCCTTCCGTCGCGACGACAACCGCGGTGGCAGCGGCGGTGACCGTGGTGGCTTCCGTCGTGACGAGCGCTCCAGTAGCCCGCGTCGTGATGACGACCGCGGTGGCTTCCGTCGTGACGACAACCGCGGTGGCGGCAGTAGTGGCGGCTTCCGCCGTGACGACCGTGGCGGCAGCGGTGGCGGCGACCGTCCTCCCTTCCGCCGCGACGACAACCGCGGTGGCGGCAGCGGTGGCGGCGACCGTCCGCCCTTCCGCCGTGACGACCGGGATGCTCGTGGAGACTTCCGTCGTGACGAGCGCCCCAGTAGCCCGCGCCGTGACGACGACCGCGGTGGCTTCCGCCGCGACGAGCGCCCCAGCAGCCCGCGTCGTGATGACGACCGTGGTGGCTTCCGCCGTGACGACAACCGCGGCGGTGGCTTCCGTGACCGTGACGACCGGGGCCGTGGCGGACCCCGCCAGGACGACCGGGGCGGGCGCCCCGGTGGCTTCCGCGGCCGCGACGACCGCGGCGGCGGCGACGACCGGCGCGGTGGCGGCCGTTACCGCGACGAGCGGGAGCGGGACCGTGAGCCGATCAAGCGGCTGCCCATCCCGGACGACGTCACGGGCGAGGAGATCGACAAGGACGTGCGTCAAGAGCTCCTGAGCCTGCCCAAGGGGCTCGCCGAGGACGTCGCCCGCAACCTGGTGATGGTCGCCCGGCTCATCGACGAGGACCCCGAGAGCGCCTACGAATACTCGAGGATCGCCCTGCGGCTGGCCTCGCGTGTGGCCGCCGTGCGCGAGGCGGCCGGTTTCGCCGCGTACGCGAACCAGAAGTTCAGCGAGGCGCTCGCGGAGTTCCGCGCCGCGCGCCGGATGACCGGCAGCGTGGAGCTGTGGCCCGTCATGGCGGACTGCGAGCGTGGCCTCGGCCGGCCCGAGAAGGCGCTGGAGATGGCCGGGGCGCCCGAGGTGCAGAAGCTGGACAAGGCTAGCCAGGTCGAGATGCGGCTCGTGGCCGCCGGTGCCCGGCGTGACATGGGTCAGCTCGACGCGGCCATCGTCACCCTGCAGAGTCCGGAGCTCGCCTCGAACTCCGTCCAGCCCTGGACCGCGCGACTGCGGTACGCCTACGCCGACGCGCTGCTCGCCGCCGGACGTGAGGGCGAGGCGCGCGAGTGGTTCGCCAAGACCGTCGAGTCCGACAAGGACGGCAGCACGGACGCCTCCGACCGCCTCGCCGAGCTGGACGGCGTGGAGTTCGTCGACGTCCTCGTCGAGGACGACGAGGAAGCCGGGAACGGTGACACCACCGAGACCGCGACGGAGAGCCGCGTCGAGGCCGAGGCCGAGCACCAGGACACGGACGACGAAGGCGAAGACGACGAGGACGAAGACGAGGACGAGGACGACGAGATCGAGTCCGTGACCACGGACGAGATCACGGACGACGTCGACGACCTCGACGAGGACGAGGACGCCGACGAGGACGACGCTCCTCACCGTCCGCAGAGCTGACGCCGGACACCACGGCGCAAACACGTGGGCGGCGGGACACCGGAAGGTGTGCCGCCGCCCACGTGGCGTTTTGGGGACCGCGCCCTTTCAGGGAGCGAGCGCCCGCAGGACCAGCCCGGACGCCGGCTTCGGCCCGAACGAGGTCGACTTGCGCGGCATCGTGACCCCCTGGCGCGCCAGATCGCGTACGACGTCCTCGCGGACCGGGTGCATCAGGACGGCCGTGCCTCCGTCGCGTTCCGCCTTCTCGACCGTGGCGGTCGTGTCGTGGATGTACGCGATGTGTGCGGGAGAGTCCTCCGGGATGCCCCACACATGGTCCAGGAGCGTGGCGTGCAGGACCGTGGCGTCCAGTGAGCGCCAGGCCTCCGGGTGCTCGGCCGGGATGGTACGGGCCAGGAGGTCCGGCGACGGGCGGTCGACGAGGTGGAAGGAGCCGTCGCCGGCGAGGAGGAACGCGTTCCCCGCGGAGGCGGCCGAGGAGAGGGCCTCCAGCGCCTCGGCGAGGGGCACGTCGAGGTGGCGTACGCGGAAGGAGTCACCGAGGGCGGCCAGCGCCTCGGTGACCGGCAGGCCGTGCAGCAGGCGGTGGATGGCCCGGACGCGCAGCGGGTAGCGGGCGGTGTCCACCAGGAGCACCAGACCGTAGTCCCAGGGGCTCGGGGAAGGATGCTCCGCGCGTAGACGCAGATACGTAGCCCAGCGGTGATGCCCGTCGGCGATCAGGGCCTGGTGGCGGCCGAGGTCCGTGCGGATCTCCGAGAGTTCCGCCGGGTCCGTGACCGCCCACAGACGATGGCTGATGCCGTCCTCCGTGGTGGTGGACAGCAGCGGGGGCAGGGCCGCGGTGCGTTCGATGACGGCGGCGGTGCCGTACCCGGAACCGTTGCCGCGATAGGTCAGCAGCAGGGGTTCGAGGTTGGCGGACGTGGCGCGCATCAGGGCCGCGCGGTCCGCGATGACGTGGGGCATCACGTCCTCGTGCGGGAGCACGACACCGTCGGCCGGATCGGACAGGCGCAGATTGCCGATCACGCCCCGTTGCAGCAGGTCCCCGTCGCGCTGCTCGTACACGTACAGGCCCGGCTCGGGATCGGCGGCCAGGACGCCCTCCGACAGCCAGCGGCGCAGCGTTTCGGCGGCCTGCCGGTTGCGGGCGGCGGGGGTGCCGTCCTGCGGCAGGATCAGCCGGACGATGTTGTACGGGTCGGCCGACTCGAGTTCGAGCAGTCCGTCGGGCCGGACGATCACGTCGTACGGCGGGGACGTCACGGCGGCCAGGCTGCCGACCCGGTCGGGGTCGTAGCGCACGCCTCGGAACGGGGTGAGTTCGAGGCCGCTCCCTGCCGGTGTTTCCTCCTCGGGACCTGCATAGTTCATTGGGGCATCGTAAGTGTGTCAGTGGCATGCGCGATGATCGGGGCAACGGGATCGAACGAGGAGCGATGCGCAATGAGCCAGACCGTCAGGACGCGGCCCGAGGGCAGTGGGCAGGCCCTGAGCGAGGTGTACGACACGGCGCTGCTGGACCTGGACGGGGTGGTGTACGCGGGCGGTGACGCCATCGCCCACGCCGTCGATTCGCTGGCGACGGCGCGCGCGGGCGGTATGCACCTCGCGTACGTCACCAACAACGCGCTGCGCACCCCCGACGCGGTCGCCGGGCATCTCACGGAGCTGGGCATACCGACGGTGGCCTCGGACGTCATCACCTCGGCGCAGGCCGTGGCCCGGCTCATCAGCGAGCAGGTGCCGGCGGGGGCGCGGGTGCTCGTCATCGGCGGAGAGGGACTGCGGGTCGCCCTTCGCGAGCGCGGGCTGGAGCCGGTCGACTCGGCGGAGGATGAGCCCGTGGCGGTCGTCCAGGGGTACGGCGGTCCCGATCTGACCTGGTCCCGCTTCGCGGAGGCGTGCTACGCCATCGCGCGCGGGGTTCCGTGGTTCGCCTCCAACACGGATCTGACGATTCCGGGCGCGCGCGGGATCGCGCCCGGGAACGGCGCGGCGGTGGAGGTCGTCCGCATCGCCACGGGTGCCGAGCCGCAGGTGGCGGGCAAGCCGCTGCCCCCGATGCACCGCGAGACGATTCTGCGGACCGGGGCCGAGCGGCCGCTGGTGGTCGGGGACCGGCTGGACACGGACATCGAGGGCGCGTTCAACGGAGAGGTGGACTCGCTGCTCGTCCTCACCGGTGTGACGGACGGGGCACAGCTCCTCGCCGCGCCTCCGCAGCACCGGCCGACGTACGTCGACGCCGATCTGCGCGGGATGCTCACCGGGCAGCCCGAGGTCGTCGAGGCGGGCGACGGGTTCCGCTGCGGCGGCTGGACGGCGACGGCGGGCGGCCAGGAACTCGAGCTGACGGGCGAGGGCGAGGCCCTCGACGGACTGCGGGCCCTGTGCGCGGCGGCGTGGACGGCCGCGGGTGAGAGCGCGTGCGAGCTGGACGGGGGGAAGGCGCTGGCCCGGCTGGGCCTCTAGGGCTAGTCCGACCGGTCCGGTCCGGTCCGGGATCGGACCTGGAGTGCGCTGGGACCGGACCTGGAGTGCACAGGGGCCGGTCCCTGTCCCGGTCTCTGTGCACTCCAGGCGCCGGGGAAGCGCATGGGGGCCGGTGCTGCCGGTGCTCGCTCGTGGGCGGGGCGGGGTCGGTGGGGTGGCTGACCTGGGCCTCGGTGCGAGGCCGGGTGTGCGGGCGCCCCCAAGCGCGACGCGAGGGTAGGCTAACCTAACCTCGTGTTGGTCGAGAGTCCTCCTGAACAGCGCGCGGAAACCGCCCCCGCGCCCCCAACCCGCCGGGCGATACGGGCTTTCGGGCTCCTCGTCTCCGTGGGCGTCCTGCTGCTGGTCGCGCTGGCGAGTATCGCGATCGGCGCGAAAGCGCTACCGCTGGACCAGGTGTGGCACGGCCTGTTCCACGACTCGGGGACGTACGCCGATGTCGTGGTCGGCGACCGGATCTCGCGCACCGTGCTCGGGCTGCTGGCCGGCGCCGCGCTCGGGCTGTCCGGTGCCGTCCTCCAGGCGCTCACCCGCAATCCGCTGGCCGACCCCGGCCTGCTCGGGATCAACGCGGGCGCGTCCGCCGCCGTCGTCACCGCGATCACCTATTTCGGCGTCACCTCGCTGAGCGGCTACGTCTGGTTCGCCTTCCTCGGCGCGGCCGCGGTCGGAGCGCTGGTCTGGTTCCTGGGCGGAAGCCGGGGCGCGACCCCGGTACGGCTCGCGCTCGCCGGAACCGCGATCAGCGCCGCGCTGTACGGCTATCTCCAGGCCGTGATGATCATGGACGACGCGGCGCTCGGCAAGATGCGCTTCTGGACCGTCGGCTCGCTCGCCTCGGCGACCGACTCGACGATCGAGCAGGTAGCCCCCTTCCTCGCCGTCGGCACGCTCATCGCGCTGGCTCTGGCCCGGCCGTTGAACGCGGTGGCCATGGGCGACGACACGGCCCGGGCGCTCGGCGCCAACCTGAACCGCACCCGCGCGCTGTCGATGGCTGCCGCGACCGTGCTCTGCGGCGCCGCCACCGCCGCCTGCGGACCGATCGTGTTCGTCGGGCTCATGGTCCCGCACGCCGTCCGCTCCTTCACCGGGCCCGACCTGCGCTGGATCCTGCCGTACGCCACCGTCCTGTCGCCCGCGCTGCTGCTCGGCGCCGATGTCCTGGGGCGGATGGTCGCCCGGCCGGCGGAGCTCCAGGTCGGCATCGTCACCGCGGTGCTGGGCGGTCCGGTCTTCATCTTTCTCGTACGGCGACGGAGGACGGCGCAGCTGTGACGACCCCACGAAGCATCCGAACCGCACGCGACCGGCGTGTCCCGGCACTCCCCGGGCGCCGTGTCCGGGCCGTCCGCACCGGCGGCGGACTGTCCGTCCGCCTCGACGTCCGCACGTTCCTCGTGGTCGTCCTGCTGCTGGTGGCAGCGGCCGCGGCGAGCGTGGTCCTCATCGGCACCGGCGACTTCCCGATCCCGGCCGGCGACGTCCTCAAGACCCTGGCCGGCGACGGCAGCCCCAGCCAGGAGTTCATCGTCAACGACCTGCGGCTGCCGCGCGTTCTCGTCGGGCTGCTGGTGGGGGCCTCGCTCGGGCTGGCCGGAGCGCTGTTCCAGTCCGTCTCCCGCAATCCGCTGGGCAGCCCCGACGTGCTCGGGCTCGGACAGGGTTCCACCGCCGGCGCGCTCATCATGATCGTGCTGTACTCGGGCAGCGCGACCGAGGTCGCCCTCGGGGCGCTCGTCGGCGGACTCCTGACCGGATTCGCCATCTACCTGCTCGCGTGGAAGCGGGGCGTGCACGGCTACCGCCTGGTCCTCGTCGGCATCGGCGTCTCCGCGATCGTCACGGCGGTCAACGGCTACCTCCTCACCAAGGCCGACCTCGTCGACGCGGCCCGCGCCGTCGTCTGGATGACCGGCTCCCTCAACGGCCGGGACTGGGCCCAGGTCTGGCCGCTGCTCATCCTGTGCGCCGTCCTCGTCCCCCTCGTCCTCGGCAACGCGCGCGGGCTGCGGATGATGGAGATGGGCGACGACGTGTCGTACGCCCTCGGAGTGAGCGTCGAGCGGACGCGGCTGCTGCTGATGGTGGCCGCCGTGCTGCTCACCGCGGGTGCCACCGCCGCCGCGGGCCCCGTCGGTTTCGTGGCGCTCACCGCGCCGCAGCTCGCCCGGCGGCTCACCCGGTCACCCGGACCGAACCTCATGCCGTCGATGTGCATGGGCGCGACCCTGCTCGTCGTCGCGGACTGGGCCTCGCAGCGCGCCTTCGGCGCCGATCAGCTGCCGGTCGGCGTCGTGACCGGCGTCCTCGGCGGCGTCTACCTGCTATGGCTGCTGGTCACCGAGCGCAAGGCGGGCCGGATATGAGCGGCCCGGCGGACCCGGCCGTGAGCCCGGCGGACACGGCTGTGAGCGGCCCGGCGGACCCGGCCGTGCGGGAACCGAAGAACGCGGCGCGGGCGAACGACCAGGCGCACGAGAACACCCCAAGGAGCACTGTGAACCGCCTGTCCGCCGACAACGTCACCCTCGGCTACGACCAGCGCGTCATCGCGGAGAAGCTGTCGGTGGAGATTCCCGACAACTCCTTCACCGTGATCGTCGGCCCGAACGCCTGCGGCAAGTCCACGCTGCTGCGTGCCCTCTCGCGCATGCTGAAGCCCTCGGCCGGGCGGGTGCTGCTCGACGGACAGGCGATCCAGTCGATGCCCGCGAAGAAGGTGGCGCGCACCCTCGGGCTGCTGCCGCAGTCGTCGATCGCACCGGACGGGATCACGGTCGGCGACCTCGTCGGCCGGGGCCGCTACCCCCATCAGGGCCTGCTGCGCCAATGGTCCGCGGAGGACGAGCGCGTGGTGCAGGAGGCGATGGCCTCGACCGGGGTCGCCGAGCTCGCCGACCGCTACGTCGACGAATTGTCGGGCGGCCAGCGTCAGCGCGTGTGGATCGCGATGGCGCTCGCGCAGCAGACCCCGCTGCTCCTGCTGGACGAGCCGACGACCTATCTCGACATCCAGCACCAGATCGACGTCCTCGACCTGTGCGCCGAGCTCCACGAGACCCGGGGCCGCACCCTGGTCGCCGTGCTGCACGACCTCAACCACGCGGCCCGGTACGCCACCCACCTGATCGCCCTGCGCGGCGGCGAGGTCATCGCCGAGGGCGCCCCGAACGACATCGTCACGGCCGAGCTGGTCGAGGAGGTCTTCGGGCTGCGCTGCCAGATCATCGACGACCCCGAGACCGGGACACCGCTCGTGGTGCCCGCGGCTCGCAAGGCCAGGGTCCCCGCCGCCGCGTCCGCTAAAGAAGGGTCCTGAGCCGGAACAGGTCGCGCAGGCCCGCCTCCAGCTTCACCCGGCCCGAGCCCCAGGCCTTCGCGAAGTTCAGCTCGCCGTTCACCATCGACACCAGGTCGTCGCCGTTCATGGTCAGCCGGATCTGTGCCCGCTCGGGAGGCGGGCCCTGGAGCGTGTCGAGGACCTCGATCCGGCCGCCCCTGAGACGGCCGACGAAGGTGATGTCCAGGTCGGTGATACGGCAGCTCAGCGAGCGGTCCAGGGCCGCCGCGGCGCGCACGTTCCCGTCGGCGCCCGCCATGTTGTCCGAAAGCTTGTCGAGTGCGGTGCGGCACTCCTCTGTCGTCGCCATCGTGATCGACGGTACCGCAGCCCTTCGCGGTAGCGTCGGGGCATGAACGACTCAGTCCCCGAGGGCGAGCCTCCCGAGGCCATGGCCGAGCAGGAGCCCGGCCCGGCCGCGCAGGCGGAACCGGAACCCGCGTACGACCCCGCCGCACCGGCCCCGCTGAACATCCCGCGTGTCCCGACGGGCCACGCCGACGTCGACGCCCGGCTCGACCGCCTCGCCGACGCCGACCGCCTCGCCACGGACGGACACCTCGAGGTGTACGAGGATGTGCACCGGGGGCTGCGCGACGCGCTCACCGCGCTCGACGTCCGCCCGGGAGCCCCGGCTCCCGCCGGCCGCCCGGCCGCCGCCCCGCAATGAGATCCTTCGGGATACCCGGGGAACGTCCCGGGCGACCCTTTCCATCGCCGTACGACCGCAGGAGCTGAACCGAACGTGGCAGGAGTGGCACGCCGCCGCCTCGACGCCGAGCTGGTCCGCAGGAAGCTCGCCCGCTCGCGCGAGCACGCCGGACAGCTGATCGCCGCGGGCAGGGTCAGCGTGGGCAAGACCCTCGCGACCAAGCCCGCCACGCAGGTCGAGACCGCCGCGGCGATCGTGGTCAGCAAGGACGACAACGACCCCGACTACGTCTCGCGCGGCGGGCACAAGCTCGCCGGCGCGCTCGCCGTCTTCGGGCCGCAGGGCCTGAAGGTCGAGGGGCGGCGGGCACTGGACGCCGGCGCGTCCACCGGAGGCTTCACCGACGTACTGCTGCGCGCGGGCGCCGCCCGTGTCGTCGCCGTGGACGTAGGTTACGGACAACTCGCGTGGTCTCTCCAGAGCGATGAACGCGTCATCGTCAAGGACCGTACGAACGTACGCGAGTTGACGTTGGAGGCGATCGATGGGGAGCCCGTGGACCTTGTTGTCGGGGATCTGTCCTTCATCCCGCTCGGACTGGTGCTGCCCGCCCTCGCGCGGTGCACGGTGCCGGATGCCGACCTGGTGATGATGGTCAAGCCGCAGTTCGAGGTGGGGAAGGACAGGCTGGGCAGCGGCGGTGTCGTGCGCAGCCCGGAGCTGCGCGCCGAGACCGTGCGCGGTGTGGCGGGACGGGCCCAGGAGCTGGGGCTCGGAGTGAAGGGCGTGACAGCGAGCCCGTTGCCCGGACCGTCGGGCAACGTCGAGTACTTTCTGTGGCTGAGCGCCGGGGCGCCCGAACTCGACCCGGCCGACGTTGACCGTGCAGTGGCGGAGGGGCCGCGTTGACACAGACCCGAGCTCGTACTGTTTTCCTGCTGGCCCACACCGGGCGGCCGGCAGCCATCCGCAGCGCGGAGCTGGTCGTCCAGGGGCTTCTGCGTTCCGGGATCGGCGTCCGGGTCCTCGCGGCCGAGGCGGCCGATCTGCCGCTGCCGGCCGAGGTGGAGCTGGTCCAGGAGGCCACTCCGCAGTGCCTCGACGGCTGCGAGCTGCTCATCGTCCTCGGCGGTGACGGAACGCTGCTGCGCGGCGCCGAGTTCGCCCGCGCCTCCGGTGTGCCGATGCTCGGCGTCAACCTCGGGCGGGTCGGCTTCCTCGCCGAGGCCGAGCGCGACGATCTGGACAAGGTCGTCGACCGGGTCGTCACCAGGGCCTACGAGGTCGAGGAGCGCATGACCGTCGACGTGGTCGTGCACCGCAACGGCGACATCGTGCACACCGACTGGGCGCTGAACGAGGCGGCCGTGCAGAAGGTGTCCGCCGAGAAGCTCCTCGAAGTGGTGCTGGAGATCGACGGGCGGCCCGTCACCGGGTTCGGCTGCGACGGGATCGTCTGCGCGACCCCGACCGGGTCGACCGCGTACGCCTTCTCCGCGGGCGGGCCCGTGGTCTGGCCCGAGGTCGAGGCCCTGCTGATGGTGCCGATCAGCGCGCACGCCCTGTTCGCCAAGCCGCTGGTGACCTCACCGGACTCGGTGCTCGCCGTGGAGGTGCTGCCGCACGTTCCGCCGGGCGTCCTGTGGTGCGACGGACGGCGGACCGTGGAGCTGCCGCCGGGCGCGCGGGTCGAGGTGCGGCGCGGGGCCGTGCCCGTGCGGCTCGCCCGGCTGCACCACGCGTCCTTCACCGACCGGCTCGTCGCCAAGTTCGCACTGCCCGTGTCCGGGTGGCGCGGAGCACCGCACTAGCCACAGTCACACCCCGGCACCCGGTTCCGCCCGGGTGCCGGGCCGCCTCCGCGAGGGCCGTCGGCGAACGAGATCAGCCCCGGAAGGTAACGCTCGGTTCTCTTTGCGGGGGGCGGCGTCGCACGGCGCCGGGAAAACCTCGTATGGTCGGGGGCGTGTTGGAGGAGATGCGGATACGGTCGCTCGGAGTCATCGACGACGCGGTCGTCGAGTTGTCACCCGGCTTCACCGCCGTGACCGGTGAGACCGGTGCGGGCAAGACGATGGTGGTCACCAGCCTCGGGCTGCTGCTGGGCGGGCGTGCGGACCCGGCCCTCGTGCGGATCGGCGCCAAGAGCGCGGTCGTGGAGGGGCGGATCAGCGTACCCGCGGGCGGGACGGCCGTCGTACGGGCCGAGGAAGCGGGTGCCGAGCTCGACGAGGGCATGCTGCTGATCAGCCGTACCGTTTCGGCCGAGGGGCGTTCACGCGCGCATCTGGGCGGACGCTCGGTGCCGGTGGGCGTGCTCGCCGAACTCGCCGACGAACTCGTCGCGGTGCACGGCCAGACCGACCAGCAGGGGCTGCTCAAGCTGTCCCGGCAGCGGCAGGCCCTGGACCGGTACGCGGGGGACGCGGTCGCCGTTCCGCTCGCCAAGTACGCGGGCGCCTATCGCCGGCTGCGGGCCGTCTCGGCCGAGCTGGACGAGATCACGACGCGTGCGCGGGAACGGGCCCAGGAAGCCGACATGCTGCGCTTCGGCCTCGACGAGATCGCGGCCGTCGAGCCGCGCGCCGGCGAGGACGCGGAGCTGGCGGCGGAGGCGGAACGGCTCGGGCACGCGGAAGCGCTGGCATCGGCCGCCACCGCCGCGCACGCCGCGCTGGCGGGCAACCCCGAGGACCCGGAGGGAATCGACGCGGCCACGCTCGTCGCGGGCGCCCACCGGGCACTCGAGGCCGTAGGGTCGCACGACTCGGCCCTCGCCACGCTGTCCGGGCGCATCGGGGAGATCGCCATCCTGCTCGGCGACGTCGCGGGCGAACTCGCGGGTTACGCCGACGACCTCGACGCCGACCCGCTGCGACTGTCGGCCGTCGAGGAGCGCAGGGCCGCGCTCACCCAGCTGACCCGGAAGTACGGCGCGGACATCGACGCCGTGATCGCCTGGGCCGAGCGGAGCTCCGAGCGGCTCACCGAACTCGACGGCGACGACGACCGGCTCGGCGAGCTGACCGCCGAGCGGGACGCGCTGCGCGGCGAACTGGGCGGCCTGGCCCAGGCGCTGACGGACGCCCGCGCGGAGGCCGCCGAACGGTTCGCCGCCGCCGTCACCGCCGAGCTGGCCTCGCTCGCGATGCCGCACGCGCGCGTGTCCTTCGAGCTCCGGCAGACGGACGACCCGGAGGGGGTGGAGGTCGGCGGACGCCTGGTGGCCTACGGTCCGGCCGGTGCCGACGAGGTGGAACTCCTGCTCGCCCCGCATCCCGGGGCGCCGCCGCGGCCCATCGCCAAGGGGGCGTCCGGCGGTGAGCTCTCGCGGGTCATGCTCGCGGTGGAGGTCGTGTTCGCCGGGACCGACCCCGTGCCGACGTACCTCTTCGACGAGGTCGACGCGGGCGTCGGCGGCAAGGCCGCGGTCGAGATCGGGCGCCGGCTGGCACGGCTCGCCAAGAGCGCGCAGGTCGTCGTCGTGACGCACCTGCCGCAGGTGGCCGCCTTCGCCGACCGGCAGCTCCTGGTCGAGAAGACCAACGACGGGTCGGTGACCCGGTCCGGCGTGAAGGTGCTGGAGGGCGAGGAGCGGATCCGCGAGCTGTCCCGGATGCTGGCCGGCCAGGAGGACTCCGTGACGGCCCGGGCGCACGCGGAGGAACTCCTGGCTGCGGCCCGCGCGGACGCCTAGCAGGAGCGGTCCTGCCCCCTTGGCGGGGGCTGGACCGCCCGTCTGCACTGCCCGTCTGGACGGGCCCGTCCAGACTGATCCGGGCGGGCGGGTCCGCCCGGGCTCCGTGGGCCTGTCGCCTGCTCTTTTCGCCCCCTCCGCCCCTGCCCTTCCCGTACCTGGGGCTCCGCCCCGGACCCCGCTCCTCAAACGCCGGAGGGGCTGAATGCGACGAACGGGCCCGGGGAGTGCGGGCTCTTGGGTGCGCCTGTGTGAGGTTCGGCGCGCCTTTCGGTGCGCGGGTGCACCTTTGCCACCGGTGTCGCGGGCGAGGGCGTCTTCGGTACCGAGGTGACGCGTGATGCGCCGGGCGGCTTCCGGAGACCGAGATGACCTGTGGTGCCAGGGGGCCTATTCGGTCGTATGGTTCGGTCCTCCCCGGAATGGGCTATTCATCACTCGTGCGGGTGACGGTCGTCGCCGGGTTGCCTTGTCTGACGTGCCCTCGTCGTGATGGCGGTGCCGGAACGCCCGGGATGCCTGGCATCCTTGGCGTAGTACGCGGTGCACGACGTGCGGTACCCCTCCTCCGCACGACCTTCTGTACGTTTCCTCGTGACCGTCCGACGCCGAACCAGGAGCCCCGGCCGCGTGAGCCACGTGAGCAGCCACTCAGCGCACGGCCAGTCGCCGCTGCGCACCGTGCAGGTGCTCGGCGGCGGAAGCGCGGGCAGCAGCGCGCACGTACGGTCGCTGGCCGCGGGTCTGGTCGCCCGAGGGGTCCGGGTCACCGTCTGCGCTCCCGCCGAGGCGGACCGCGTGTACGGGTTCACGGAGGTCGGCGCGCACCACGTTCCCGTGCCCCGCAGCAGCGACCCCGCCTCGGTCTCCGCGCTGCGGGCGGCCTGCGCGGACGCCGATCTCGTGCACGCGCACGGGATCCACGCGGCGCTGCGGGCCGTGCTGGCGCTCAGCGGGCGACGCGTTCCCCTCGTCGTCACCTGGCACACCCGCTCGGAGGCGGACGGCGCCCGGGTCCATGTCCTGCGGCTCCTCGAACGCAGGGTCGCCAGAGCCGCCGCCGTGGTGCTCGGGACCTCGTCGGACCTGGTGGACCGGGCCCGCAGGAGGGGAGCGCGGGACGCGCGGCTCGCCGCCGTCGCGCTTCCGGCGCCGCGCCTGCCCGTCGAGCCGGTGGAACCCGACCGGTTCCGGCACAAGGCGCGGGCCGAACTCGGCGCGACCGACCGCCCGTTGCTCATCGCGGTCGGCTCACTCGACCGGTACCGCGGCTACCACACCCTCCTGGACGCCTCGCGCGCCTGGTGCCGCCTCGATCCCGTGCCGCTGCTGGTGATCGCGGGGGAGGGGCCGCTGCGCGCCGTTCTCCAGCGCCGGATCGAGGACGAGGAACTGCCGGTCCGGCTCATCGGGCGGCGCGAGGACGTCACGGAACTGCTGGCGGCCGCCGACCTCGTCCTGCTGCCCAGCCGATGGGAGTCGCGCTCGGTGCTGGCGCAGGAGGCCCTTCACGCGCGTGTTCCGCTCGTCGCGACAGCGGTCGGGGGCATCCCCGAGACGGTCGGCGACGCGGCCGAACTCGTCCCGTACGGCAACGCGAAGGCGCTCGGCGACGCCGTCCTGCGACTGCTCGCCGATCCGGCGCGCCGGGAGGTGCTGCGGGAGAAGGGCGCCCGGCAGGCCGCCACGTGGCCGACCGAGGACGAGACGGTCGCCCAAGTGCTGAGCGTCTACGACGAGTTCACCCAGTTCCGGCCGCTGGTCTGACACCCGGGACCTGGGGCGGGCAGGCGGGCAGGCCTCAGGGAACGTGTCTGCGTGCCCGCAGCGCCAGGCTCAACGCCAGTACCGTCTGCGGGTCGTCCAGGTCCATGCCCAGCAACTCACCGATCCTGGCCAGGCGGTTGTACAGGGTCTGCCGGTTGAGATGCAGTTCGCGGGCGGTCTCCGCCTTGCGGCCCGCGTGCGCCAAGTACGTCTGGAGGGTGGGAAGAAGAGGCGGTTTGGAGCGGACGTCGTGGTCGCGGAGCGGGCCGATCGCGCGCTCCACGAAGGCGGCCAGGTCGGGGTGCTCGCGCAGTCGCCACAGCAGCAGGTCGATGTCCAGACGGCGTGCGTCGTACCAGGGCCGGTCCGACAGTCCCTGCGCGGCCGTCGCCGTCTCCGCCGCGTGCCGCAGACCCGCCGACGCGGCCGCCCAGCCGCCGGCGACCCCGACCACCACCACCGGCGGCTGTGCCCCGGGCCGCTGCATGCCCGCGCGTTCCACCCCGGCGCGCAGCGCCGCCGCGACGCGGTCCGCGACGGCCCCCCGTTCCGACTCCGAGCGCAGGCCCAGCAGCAGCGGGACCCGGCCCTCGACGGGACGTACCCCCAGCAGCACCGGGACGCCCACCGAGGCCAGCTCCTCGGCGACGGCGCGGGCCAGGACCGCCCAGCCGCCGCCGGGCGCGAGGCCGTCGGCGAGTCGCATCACGACCGGCAGGAGCGGGCCGGAGCCGGGCTTGAAGCCGAGTACCCGGGCCTGTGCCGGCGCGTCCTCGGCCTCGATCCGGCCCTCGGCCAGGTCGGTCAGGAAGTCGCCGCGCCCCCGCGCCGCCAGTTCCTCCTCCTGGCGGGCCTGCATCAGCACGACGGCCAGGATGCCGGCGGCCCGCTCGGCGGCGATCCGGTGCACCGGGGCGACCGGAGCGCCGACGGGCAGCAGCACCAGGCGGGCCCGTACGGAGCCGGTGCCGGGGCCGCCGCCGGGCACGTCCACCAGGATGGTCCCCGCGGGCGGCTCCTCCTTGTGCTGGCCGCGCAGCCCCTCCCAGACCTGGAGCGGGTCGGCGCCCGTGGAGCCGGCCCCGGCCGCGTACAGGAGCTGTCCGTCGGCCGTCTCCAGGAAGACCGGGCTGCCGCTGAAGTCGGCCAGGATGCGCAGGACCTGAGGCACTCCGCCGCCGCCGAGCAGGGCCTCGGTGCAGCGCCGGTGCACTTCCTCGGCCTGCTGGAGCAGTGCGTAGTGGCCGTTGACGATCTCGGTGTGGATCTCCTCCGTGACCGTCACGAAGGGCACTTCGCGGTGCAGCTGGACCAGCGGCAGACCGGTGGAACGCGCCGTCTCCACGAGCGCGGCCGGGAGCCGGGTGAAGCGCGGGCCGAGCTCCACGACGAGGGCCGCGATCCCGCGCTCGGCCAGGGTGCGGACGAACGCGCGCTGGTCGGCCGGGCGGGTACCGAGACCGTACCCGGTGGTCAGCAGCAGTTCGCCGCCCTTGAGCAGCGAGGCGATGTTCGGCACCTCGCCCGCGTGCACCCAGCGTACGGTCCGCTGCAGCCGGTCGGCCCCCGCGATGATCTCCGGCAGCCCGCTGCGCAGTCCGGGCAGCTCAAGGGCCCGCTGCACGGTGATTCCGGCGCCCTGGGTGTCGTAACGGCTGTCCATGGAGCGGACGCTACCCGCGGACGGCTCGGGGAGGCATCCCAGGGCCTGGGCGGGCGACCGGGGGAGCCGCCGCGGGCGGTGTCCGGGTGAGTGCCGAGGTCAGGCGGCGGCCGGTACCGGGGCGATGTTGTGGTTGAAGCGGAAGACGTTGTCCGGGTCGTACTCGGCCTTCACCGCGGCCAGCCGCCTGAGGTTGTCCGCGCCGAGCCCGGCCGTGACGCGGTCCGTGCCCTCGTCCCCGATGAAGTTCAGATAGACCGCGCCGGTGCTCCACGGCCGGACGTCCTCGCGGACCTTCCTGACCCAGGCGACACACCGCTCGTCGTCGGCCGGGTCCTCCCAGATCCCGAAGGGGTGCACGGCCCAGGGCGCGTCGCGGTAGGGGACCGGGAACCGGGACGGTCCGGCGGCGATCGCGCCGCCCTGCGGGAACAGCACGTGCTGGTTGCCGGTGGGGACGGGCATGGCCTCGCCGAGGGCGCAGAAGACGTCCACGAAGTCGTCGGGCGCGCCGGTGACGTATTCCGCCGACCAGTAGTTCCGCATGCCGGGCGGGTCGTCGAGCATGGAATTGAAGTCGGGGTAGGGCAGGGCCGTGACGATCTCGACCTCGTGCGGCAGCGCCAGCAGCGGCTGCGCGACCTTGCGCATGTCCTCCTCGCCGCCCGCGTACGCCACGAGGGCGCCGCACAGCCGCTTGCCGACCAGATGCCCGGGCATGAACTCCTCGGGCGGGCCGGTCAGGTAGAGGACGCCGCCGCCCGCCTCCGGCGGCCCGTTCTCGATGATCTCGCGGTAGACGCGCACGACGTCGGGGCCGGCGTCCGGCCGGAACATCACCATGGCGATCGAGAACTCGGGCAGCGGGTGCAGCTTGAGGGTCAGCGCGGTGGCGACGCCGAAGTTCCCGCCGCCGCCGTGCAGGGCCCAGAACAGCTCCGGGTTCTCCTGGTCGGTAGCGCGTACCGGAGAACCGTCGGCGGTCACCAGCTCGACCCCGAGGAGATTGTCGACGGCGAGGCCGAAGGAGCGGTCCAGCCAGCCGCTGCCGCCGCCGAGGACGAAGCCGCCGACGCCGGTCGTGGAGACGCGGCCGCCGGTGGTCGCGAGGCCGTACGGCTGGGTGGCCCGGTCGAGATGGCTCATCAGGGCTCCGCCCTCGACCCGGACCGTCTCGGACCCGGGGTGGACGGTGACGGCCTGCATGCGGCTGAGATCGATGACGAGACCGCCGTCGTTGAGCGACATGCCGGAGACGCTGTGACCGCCTCCGCGTACGGCGATCGGCAGATCGAGGTCACGCGCGAAGCGCACCGCGCGTGTCACGTCGGCCTCGCCCTCGCACCGTGCGATCACGGCGGGCCGCCGGTCGATCATCGCGTTGAAGATCGTCCGGGCTTCGTCGTACCCCGGATCCTCGGGGGTGACCACATCGCCGGCGAGACCCGCGCGGAACGCGGCCAGTGCCGCGCCGGTCTTCGAAAGGGGAGCCATGGAAGCCGCCCCCTTCCATGAGGGGACAGGACTCCTTAAGGCTAGGCGGGTACGGCGCATCGGGCGCGTCGGGGACGGATCCCCCACGCGCCCGGCACAGGCCCGCTCAGCCGCCGTACGCCCCGCTGGCCGTCAGCCGCAGGGCCGTGTCGATGAGCGGGACGTGGCTGAAGGCCTGCGGGAAGTTCCCGACCTGGCGCTGCAGACGCGGGTCCCACTCCTCGGCCAGCAGACCGAGGTCGTTGCGCAGGGCCAGCAGACGCTCGAAGAGCTTGCGGGCCTCGTCGACCCGGCCGATCATCGCGAGGTCGTCGGCCATCCAGAACGAGCAGGCGAGGAAGGCGCCCTCGTCGCCCTCCAGACCGTCCACGCCCGCGTGTTCGCCGGAGGTCGGATAGCGCAGGATGAAGCCGTCGGAGGTGGACAGCTCGCGCTGGATCGCCTCGATGGTGCCGATCACCCGCTTGTCGTCCGGCGGCAGGAAGCCCATCTGCGGGATGAGCAGCAGGGAGGCGTCGAGCTCCTTCGAGCCGTAGGACTGCGTGAAGGTGTTCCGCTCCTGGTCGTAGCCCTTCTCGCACACGTCCCGGTGGATGTCGTCGCGCAGTTCGCGCCATTTCTCCAGCGGGCCGTGCGCGTCCCCGGACTCGACGAGCTTGATCGTGCGGTCGACGGCGACCCAGGCCATCACCTTGGAGTGCACGAAGTGCCGCCGCGGGCCCCGGACCTCCCAGATCCCCTCGTCCGGCTGGTCCCAGTGGGTCTCCAGGTAGCGGATCAGCTTCAACTGGAGGAGCGAGGCGTAGTCGTTGCGGGACAGGCCCGTCATATGGGCCAGGTGCAGGGCCTCGGTGACCTCGCCGTAGACGTCGAGCTGGAGCTGGTGCGCGGCGCCGTTGCCGACCCGGACGGGCGTCGAACCCTCGTACCCGGGAAGCCAGTCGAGCTCGGCCTCGCCCAACTCCCGTTCCCCCGCGATGCCGTACATGATCTGGAGGTTCTCCGGGTCGCCGGCGACCGCGCGCAGCAGCCACTCGCGCCAGGCGCGGGCCTCCTCGCGATAGCCGGTGCGCAGCAGCGAGGAGAGGGTGATGGCCGCGTCGCGCAGCCAGGTGTAGCGGTAGTCCCAGTTGCGTACGCCGCCGATCTCCTCCGGGAGGGAGGTGGTGGGCGCGGCGACGATGCCGCCCGTGGGCGCGTACGTCAGGGCCTTCAGCGTGATCAGGGAGCGGACGACGGCCTCGCGGTAGGGGCCGTGGTACGTGCACTGGTCGACCCAGTCGCGCCAGAACTCCTCGGTCGCCTCCAGCGACTGCTCCGGCTCGGGCAGCGGCGGCGGCTGCTTGTGCGAGGGCTCCCACGACACGGTGAAGGCGACGCGCTCGCCCGGTGCCACGGTGAAGTCGGCGTAGGTGGTCAGGTCCTTGCCGTACGTCTGACAGTTCGTGTCGAACCAGACCGAGTCGGGTCCGGCGACCGCGACCGTGCGCCCCTCGTGCCGGCGCACCCAGGGCACGACGCGGCCGTACGAGAACCGCATGCGCAGCGTGGAGCGCATCGGCACCCGGCCCGTGACGCCCTCGACGATCCTGATCAGCTGCGGCGCGCCGTCGCGCGGGGGCATGAAATCGGTCACCCGGACCGTGCCACGCGGTGTGTCCCACTCGGATTCGAGGATCAGCGAGTCGCCGCGGTACCGGCGGCGCGAGGCCGTCGGCGGCTGCGCGTCGGCGGCGTGCGCGGGACCGAGCCGCCAGAAGCCGTGATCCTCCGTGCCGAGCAGTCCCGCGAAGATGGCATGGGAGTCGAAGCGGGGCAGGCACAGCCAGTCGACTGTGCCGTCCCGGCAGACCAGCGCGGCTGTCTGCATGTCTCCGATGAGTGCGTAGTCCTCGATGCGCCCGGCCACGTGCATCTCCAGTCGAACGGCCACGGCGCCCCTTCGCGGGGCGGTCGCTCTTGCGGTCAAAGGGAACGTAGGTACTGCAAAAACAGTAGGCAATGGGAGTCGGTAACTGCGGAACGTCGATGATGGGGGACGTCCGTCGTGCGTCGCTGCGAAACGCCGGTTGTCGGTGCGATGGGCGATGCGATTGTCGTTTCGAACGAACTGACAGGCCCTCTTTGTTCCGGTTACGTACGGGATGGTGCCGTGTGCCGGAGGGGCTCGGCAGCGAGTGTCCGAGCAGGATACGACGCACGTGGAAGATCCGCGTGCCGCTCCGGACAACCCGGCTGAGCCGATCGAGTGAGCGGTGTGTGAGCTGTGTGCCGAGCCGGGTGCTCAGGTGTGCGCGGAGCGTGGCCGGAAGCGACCTCGTCCGGTCGCTGATACCCTGGTAGCCCGTGGACCGGTGGGCAAGAAACCCCCGAACCGCAGCGACGGCAACCCCCGGAAATCTCCGGGCCCCACGCCGGCACGCACCCCAGACCGACCACGGGAGCCCCCTCTTGGCCATGCCGCCCAGTGCTTTTCGAAACAGCACAGCCACGACGACCAAGCACATCTTCGTCACCGGGGGTGTCGCCTCCTCCCTCGGCAAGGGCCTGACCGCCTCCAGCCTGGGCGCGCTGCTCAAGGCGCGGGGTCTGCGCGTCACCATGCAGAAGCTCGACCCGTACCTGAACGTCGACCCGGGCACCATGAACCCGTTCCAGCACGGCGAGGTGTTCGTCACCAACGACGGCGCCGAGACGGACCTGGACATCGGGCACTACGAGCGCTTCCTCGACGTGGACCTGGACGGCTCGGCCAACGTGACCACCGGTCAGGTGTACTCCACCGTCATCGCCAAGGAGCGGCGCGGCGAGTACCTCGGTGACACCGTGCAGGTCATCCCGCACATCACCAACGAGATCAAGCACCGCATCCGCCGTATGGCGACCGACGACGTCGACGTCGTCATCACCGAGGTCGGCGGCACGGTCGGCGACATCGAGTCGCTGCCCTTCCTGGAGACGGTCCGCCAGGTCCGTCACGAGGTCGGCCGCGACAACGTGTTCGTCGTGCACATCTCGCTCCTGCCGTACATCGGCCCGTCCGGCGAGCTGAAGACCAAGCCGACGCAGCACTCGGTCGCGGCGCTGCGCAACATCGGTATCCAGCCGGACGCGATCGTGCTGCGGGCCGACCGCGAGGTCCCCACCGCCATCAAGCGCAAGATCTCGCTGATGTGCGACGTCGACGAGGCCGCCGTGGTCGCGGCGATCGACGCCAAGTCGATCTACGACATCCCGAAGGTCCTGCACACCGAGGGCCTGGACGCCTACGTCGTCCGCAAGCTGGACCTGCCGTTCCGTGACGTGGACTGGGCGACCTGGGACGACCTGCTCGACCGCGTCCACAACCCGGTCCACGAGATCACCATGGCGCTCGTCGGCAAGTACATCGACCTGCCCGACGCCTACCTCTCGGTCACCGAGGCGCTGCGCGCCGGCGGTTTCGCCAACAAGGCCCGCGTCAAGATCAAGTGGGTCACCTCGGACGACTGCAAGACCCCCGCGGGCGCGGCCAAGCAGCTCGGCGACGTCGACGCGATCTGCATCCCCGGCGGCTTCGGCGACCGCGGCGTCTCCGGCAAGGTCGGCGCGATCCAGTACGCCCGCGAGAACAAGATCCCGCTGCTCGGCCTCTGTCTCGGCCTGCAGTGCATCGTGATCGAGGCCGCGCGGAACCTGGCCGACATCCCCGACGCCAACTCCACCGAGTTCGACTCCGGCACCGGCCACCCGGTCATCTCCACGATGGCCGAGCAGCTCGACATCGTGGCGGGCGAGGGCGACATGGGCGGCACCATGCGCCTGGGCATGTACCCGGCCAAGCTCGCCGAGGGCTCGATCGTGCGCGAGGTGTACGACGGCAAGGAGTACGTCGAGGAGCGGCACCGTCACCGCTACGAGGTGAACAACGCCTACCGCGCCGAGCTGGAGAAGAAGGCCGGCCTCCAGTTCTCCGGAACCTCCCCGGACGGCAAGCTCGTCGAGTACGTCGAGTACCCGCGCGACGTCCACCCGTACCTGGTCGCGACCCAGGCGCACCCCGAGCTGCGCTCCCGTCCGACCCGGCCGCACCCGCTCTTCGCGGGCCTGGTCAAGGCCGCGGTGGCACGCAAGACGGGCAAGTAGGGCCAAGTAGCACCAGGTTGTACGGTGACCGGGGTGCGGGTCCGCGGGAGTTCCCGCGGGCGCGTGCCCCGGTTCCGTCACCGGACCGGACTCTTTCTGCGTGTGGGAGGACAGGCCATGACGATCAAGGACACCCCCGAGGAGTGGGAGGTCCGGGCGACCGAGACCCCCTTCAAGGGCAACAAGACCTCGGTGCGCACCGACGACGTGGTCATGCCCGGCGGATCCGTGGTCCGCCGCGACTACCAGGTCCACCCGGGCTCCGTGGCCGTGCTCGCCCTGGACGACGAGGACCGTGTCCTGGTCCTGCGCCAGTACCGCCACCCCGTGCGCCACAAGCTGTGGGAGATCCCGGCGGGCCTGCTCGACATCCCCGGCGAGAACCCGCTGCACGCCGCCCAGCGCGAGCTCTACGAGGAGGCGCACGTCAAGGCGGAGACCTGGCGCGTGCTGACCGACGTCTACACCACGCCCGGCGGCTGCGACGAAGCCATCCGGATCTTCCTGGCCCGTGACCTCTCCCAGGCGGAGGGCGAGCGGTTCGAGGTCGAGGACGAGGAGGCCGACATGGAGCTGGCCCGCGTCCCCCTCGGTGAACTCGTCAGCGGTGTGCTCGCCGGCGACCTGCACAACAACTGCCTGGTCGTGGGCGTCCTCTCGCTGCTCGCCGCGCGAAACGGCGCCGGACTCGACGCCCTGCGCCCGGCCGAGGCGCCCTGGCCCGCGCGCCCCTTCGAGGCCTGACGTCCGCCTCGGGGGCGGCCGCGCCGTCCCGGAGGCCGGCCTCGGACGGGCCGCGTACGCCCGTCCGGGGGCACCGGTCCTACGATCGCCTGATCCGATCGGGGGATATCGCCGCCGCGCTCCGCACGGATCGTCGCAGAGCGTGAACTAGGCTCGGGAAAACGCCCGTACCGGAGTTCCGGCGGGCTTGCGCGTGCGGTGGAACGGGAGCGTGGCCCGTGGCGGATCAGGCGGTGGACGACGGCGGCACCAAGGTGTCGTCCCAGGGGCAGCGGCCGGCTGCCGGGTCCCCTCCTACGAAGAGTCAGTTCCTGGGCCGTACAAGAGAGTTGAAGGAACTCCGGGCGGACATCGAGCGCGCCGGCCTCGACACCATCGCCGGCCGCAAGGCCCCGCGGGCCCGGGTGCTGCTGATCGCGGGCAAGCCCGGCTCCGGCCGGACCGCGCTGGCGGCCCAGCTCGCCGCGCAGGTCGCCGAGAGTTACCCCGACGGCATACTGCGCGCCCGCCTCACCGAACCCGACGGCACCCCGGTGCCCACCGAGGCCACCGCGCGGGAACTGCTCACCGCCCTCGGACTGTCCGCACCCCCCGGAGCCGACGCCGACGACCTCGGCGAGCGGCTGCGCGAGGCCCTCGCGGTCCGCCGGGCGGTGCTGCTGCTCGACGACGCCGCCGACGCCGAGCAGGTCGACGCGCTGCTGCCCGACTCCCCGGACTGCCTGGTCGTCGCCGTCTCCGGCGGGCCGCTGACCGGAATCGCGGACGTCCGTCCCTGCACGCTCGGCGGCCTGGACACCAAGTCCGCCCTCGAACTCCTCGGCCACTTCACCGGCTCGGTCCGCATCACCGTCGACCCGCTCGCCGCCGAAGGACTGGTCGAACTGTGCGCGGGCCAGCCGACCGCCCTGGTGCTGGCCGGCGGCTGGCTCGCCGCGCGCCCCACCGCCGCCGTCTCCGATCTCGCCAAGCAGCTGCGCACCGAGGGCGAGGACGGCACACCGCTGGACCGCGTCTTCCGGCTCTCGTACGCCTCCCTGCCGGGCACCGCCGCGCGGATACTGCGACTGCTCTCGCTGGCCCCCGCGGGCCTCGTCGACCCGCACACCGCCTCCGCGCTGGCCGGCTGCTCGGTCCAGACGGCGCACACCACGCTGGACGAGTTCGTCGGCCTCGGCCTGGTGCGGGCGATCCCCTCGGAGCTGCCGCAGTACGAGGTTCCCGGCTGCCTCCATCCCCTGCTCCGGACGCTCGTCGACACCCATGACCGGGCCGCCGAGGTGCAGCTGGCCCGCGCCCGGATGCTGGAGCGGACCGTACGGCTCCTGGTGTCCTGCCGTGCCATCACCGAGACCGACAGCTCGCCCGCCCGCGAGAAGCTCGCGGGGATGCCGCGCGCCCTGCGCTTCTCCGGTCCCCGGGCGGCCGAGGACTGGCTGCGTGTGCGCCGGCCCGCGCTGCTCGCCTCGGCGCGGCTGGCGGTCGCCGACGGGGAGCTGGACACCCTCGCCCGGCGGCTGATGGCCGCCCTGGTGCGGGCGATGGCGGCCCATTTCGGCACCCGGGCCGCGGCGTCCGACCTGTACGGCATCCACCGTCTCGTGCTGGACGTCGCCGAGCGCCGGAACCTGCCGCGCGAGAGGGCGGCGGCCCTGCTCAATCTCGCCGACCTCGACGCGCAGACCGGCCGCGGGACCGACGCCCTCGCCCGCTACCGGGCCGCGCTGGACGCCGGACGCGAGGCGAACGACCCGTACGCGACCGGCCGCGCGATGGAATCCGTAGGCGGCGCCCACCAGGAGCTCGGGGACCACGACCGGGCCGCCGACTGGTACGGCAGGGCGCTCGCCCAGCGGCTCGCCCGGGACGAGCGCGCCGACGCCGCCCGGCTGTACGGGCGTATCGCCACCGCGCACACCTACGCGGGCCGCTACGGAGAAGCGCAGGTCAACTGGCGCGCCGCGGTCGCCTGGCACCGCAAGAACGGTGATGTCGCCTCCCAGGCAAGGGCGTTGAGCGAGATGGCCCGGGTCCAGGAGTACGCGGGGCGTCCCGAGGAGTCGCTGCGCACCTGCCAGGAAGCCGTCGAGTGGGCGCGCCGCGCGGACGACGTACGTCTGCAGGCCGCGCTCCAGGTCAGGCTGGCCGACACCCTGGACCGGCTCGGCGACCCGGCGGCCGCCCGGCTGCACCGAGCGGCGGCCGAGCGCATGCTGGGAGATGAGCTCCCGGAGAGCGCGTCCGGAGGGGAACGCGACGCTAACGCCTACGAAATCCGTAGTTCATCCGCTGAAGATTGATGCATTGAAAGGCTAGACAGAGGGAATCCCTTCATTAGACTGGCTCCGCCGCGTTCTTCCGTGGTGTCTCCCGGTGTGCTCCCGTACGTCGGGTATGACATGCATTGCCTGGCTTGCATCGCCTCGGCACGCATAGCCCCAGAGCCCTCTGAGTCAAGGACCGTGATCGACGTGAAGGTCGGCATCCCCCGCGAGGTCAAGAACAACGAGTTCCGGGTGGCCATCACCCCCGCCGGTGTGCACGAGCTCGTGCGCCACGGCCACCAGGTCTTCGTCGAGCAGAACGCCGGTGTCGGCTCCTCGATCACGGACGAGGAGTACGTCTCCGCCGGAGCGCAGATCCTGTCCACCGCCGACGAGGTCTGGGCCACCGCCGACCTGCTGCTGAAGGTCAAGGAGCCCATCGCGGAGGAGTACCACCGCCTCCGCAAGGACCAGACGCTCTTCACCTACCTGCACCTGGCCGCTTCCAAGGAGTGCACGGACGCCCTCCTGGAGTCCGGCACCACGGCGATCGCCTACGAGACCGTCGAACTGCCGAACCGCGCCCTGCCGCTGCTCGCCCCGATGTCCGAGGTCGCGGGCCGTCTCGCCCCGCAGGTCGGCGCCTACCACCTGATGCGCGCCAACGGCGGCCGCGGCGTCCTGCCCGGCGGTGTCCCGGGCGTGCTGCCGGCCAAGGCCGTCGTCATCGGCGGCGGTGTCTCCGGCTGGAACGCCGCGCAGATCGCCATCGGCATGGGCTTCGAGGTGACGCTGCTCGACCGCGACATCAACAAGCTGCGCGAGGCCGACAAGATCTTCGGCACGAAGGTCAAGGCCGTCATGTCCAACTCCTTCGAGCTGGAGAAGGCCTGCCTCGAGGCCGACCTCGTGATCGGGGCCGTCCTGATCCCCGGCGCCAAGGCGCCGAAGCTGGTCACCAACGAGCTCGTCGCGCGGATGAAGCCCGGGAGTGTCCTTGTCGACATCGCGATCGACCAGGGCGGCTGCTTCGAGGACTCGCGTCCCACCACGCACGCCGAGCCGACCTTCCCGGTCCACAACTCGGTCTTCTACTGCGTCGCCAACATGCCCGGCGCGGTCCCCAACACCTCGACGTACGCGCTGACCAACGCCACGCTGCCGTACATCGTCGAGCTCGCCGACCGCGGCTGGACCGAGGCCCTGCGTCGCGACAACGCGCTGGCCAAGGGTCTCAACACCCATGACGGCAAGGTTGTTTACCGCGAGGTCGCCGAGGCCCACGGGCTGGAGCACGTCGCGCTGGAGAGCCTGCTCGGCTGAGTTTCCCGACGGCTCCGGGAGTGACTCCAGGAGCCGGCACCGGCTGCCGACTCGGCGCTGAGAAAAGGCGATACGTCAACACGGGTCGTCAACACCGCACACTCGGCCGGACCTTGCCCGACAAGGTCCGGCCGGGTGTGTGTCGGGTCACTTTGCGGCACTCGTTCAACTCGCCACGAACGTAACTCTTCAACCGATTCGCACACCGGTGGGACCTGCCGTGCGACGGCCTTACGCCCTTGACAGAGGGATGTTCGGTTGCCGACACATCGGGTCGGGTCCGGCGGATTGTGTTGCTGCGGAGCGGTGACACGCCATAGAGTCGCCAATCGTCGGCATGGTGCCACGCTGACCTATCGAGAAGTTCCCTGGTCACCAAGGAGGTAAGACGACTTGTGAATGAGTCGACATTTACTCCCGGGGGTGGTCAACCAGGAATGCCGGCGCGGGGCCAGAGCCCCACGGGGCTCGAGGCTGTCGGCTCCGTCGCTGTCCGCACCTTCGCAGCCCACCAGAGTCCCCGGACGACTCAGACAGCACACCCGAGCATGGATGGCCATCACGTGAACGCCATGGCCGGCAACGGAAGTGGCGAGATCCACACCCACTTCGCCGACTACGACGAACTGCCCGAGGGGCACTTCTACGACCCCGACGCCGAGTACGAGCCCGATCCGGAGTACGCGGCCACGCTCGCGCCCGACGCGGCCCGTCAGCGCCGTGAGCGCATCGGCCCGACGGGACGCCCGCTGCCCTACTTCCCGATCCCGGGTCCGCTGACCAGTCACGGCCCCGCGACGATCATCGCGATGTGCAACCAGAAGGGCGGCGTGGGCAAGACCACGTCGACCATCAACCTGGGTGCCGCGCTCGCGGAGTACGGACGCCGGGTGCTGCTCGTCGACTTCGACCCGCAGGGCGCGCTGTCCGTGGGACTCGGCGTCAACCCGATGGAGCTCGACCTCACCGTCTACAACCTGCTCATGGAGCGGGGCATGGCGGCCGACGAGGTGCTCCTGAAGACGGCGGTCCCGAACATGGACCTGCTGCCCAGCAACATCGACCTGTCCGCCGCCGAAGTGCAGCTGGTGAGCGAGGTCGCCCGCGAGTCCACGCTCCAGCGCGCCCTGAAGCCGCTGTTGGCCGACTACGACTACATCGTGATCGACTGCCAGCCCTCGCTCGGCCTGCTCACCGTGAACGCGCTGACGGCGGCCCACAAGGTGATCGTGCCGCTGGAGTGCGAGTTCTTCGCGCTGCGCGGTGTCGCGCTGCTCACCGAGACGATCGAGAAGGTCCAGGAACGGCTCAACCCCGAGCTGGAGCTCGACGGCATCCTCGCCACGATGTACGACTCCCGCACGGTGCACAGCCGTGAGGTGCTCGCGCGCGTCGTCGAGGCCTTCGACGATCACGTCTACCACACCGTGATCGGCCGGACCGTCCGCTTCCCGGAGACCACCGTCGCCGGTGAGCCGATCACCACCTACGCCTCCAACTCCGTCGGCGCCGCCGCCTATCGCCAGCTCGCCAGGGAGGTGCTCGCCCGGTGTCACGCCGAGTGAGTCTGCCGGGGGCCGACGAACTGTTCCGTACCACCGGGGGCATGGCGCTCCAGTCGTCCACCCCCAACCGCCGGACCAACGGCGAGGCCCGGGTGCCGGCTCCGGCCGGCGAGAGCGACGCGGCGGCGGGGGAGGACGCGCCCCAGTCGGTGCCCGTCCAGGGCGGTGACGGCGAAGGCGACGAGCATGTCGCCGCCGGCGCCGAGTCGTCCGGCGCGGGGGAGTCCCGCAGCCGGGGCGGCGCCCCGGACCGTTCGGGGCGGCGTCAGCCGGGGCAGGAAGGTTCTGGCGCCCCTTCCACGTCGGTGCAGTCGTCCCGCAAGCGGGCGCGTGCCGCCAACCGCCGGCCCAGCGGGCGGGAGCGGCACGACGAGAAGATCACGGTGTACGTGTCCGCCGAGGAGCTGATGGACCTCGAACACGCGCGCCTGGTGCTCCGCGGCGAACACGGTCTCGCCGTCGACCGCGGGAGGATCGTCCGCGAGGCGGTCGCCGTGGTCCTGGCGGATCTGGAGTCCCGCGGGGACGCGAGCATTCTCGTCCGGCGACTGCGCGGGCGGTAGCGGTAGCCTTCGACGGTTATGACCTCGAACGTCCCGCCCCCGTCAGCCGCCTCCGGCGGCCGTCGGCGCGCGCTGGGGCGCGGTCCCGGCAGCGTGCCGGGGCCGGTCGAGGCACCGCCTGAGCCTTCCGTCCCGGCCGGCCCGTCGGCCGAACCCCCGAAGGCCCCCGCAGAGCCGCCCGAGACGCCCCGGGAGGGCACCGGGAGGCCCGGCGGGCCCGGGACACCGGCCGAGGCCCCGGGGGCGCCTGAAGGCCCCACCGCGCCCTCCGTGGCGCCGGAAGGGCCGGCGGAGCCGCCCGCGGGCGGCTCAGAGACGACCGAGGCGCCCACGGCACCCGGCGACCGCCCGCGGCCCGGTACGGACGGTGCGGGCGCCGGAGGGGCCCCCTCGGCCGACGAGGATTCCGGCGGCGCTCCCGCCGATTCCGGGAGCGGTGTCTTCAAGGTGCGGCTCTCGAATTTCGAGGGGCCCTTCGACCTGCTGCTCCAGCTCATCTCCAAGCACAAGCTCGATGTCACCGAAGTGGCGCTGTCCAAGGTCACCGACGAGTTCATGGCGCACATCCGGGCGATGGGCCCGGACTGGGATCTCGACCAGACGACCGAGTTCCTGGTCGTCGCGGCGACCCTGCTCGACCTGAAGGCCGCCCGGCTGCTGCCCTCCGCCGAGGTCGAGGACGAGGCCGATCTGGCCCTCCTGGAGGCGCGGGACCTGCTCTTCGCACGGCTGCTGCAATACCGCGCGTACAAACAGATCGCGGACATCTTCAACGCCCGCCTCGACGAGGAGGCCCGCCGCTACCCCCGTACCGTCGGCCTGGAGGCGCAGTACGCCGAACTGCTGCCCGAGGTCGTCATCAGCATCGGGGCCGAGGGCTTCGCGAGGCTCGCCGTGAAGGCGATGCAGCCCAGGCCCAAGCCCCAGGTGTACGTCGACCACATCCACGCGCCGCTCGTCAGCGTGCAGGAACAGGCCCGGATCGTGGTCGCGCGGCTGCGGGAACTCGGCGAGGCGAGCTTCCGCTCGCTCGTGGAGGACACCGGCGACACCCTCACCGTGGTCGCCCGCTTCCTGGCCCTGCTGGAGCTCTACCGGGAGAAGGCCGTCGCCCTGGACCAGGACGAGGCTCTCGGGGACCTCGTGGTGCGCTGGACGGGCGGGGAGGACGACGAGGGTCCGCGGGTGACGGACGAGTTCGACCGGCCGGCGGAAGCGGCGAAGGAAGCGGCGAAGAACGGGGCGAAGGAAGCGGCGAAGGACGCGGCAGGGCGCGGGAGCGAGAAGGAGAAGGCGTGAGCGAGGAGAGCACCGGCACCCCCGCGGGGCCGCCCACCGTCGCCGACCTCGATCTCGGGGCCGCCCTGGAGGCCGTCCTGATGGTCGTGGACGAGCCGGCCACCGAGGAACACCTGGCCAAGATCCTGGAGCGGCCCCGGCGGCAGGTCGCGGACGCGCTGCGCGCACTGGCCGACGAGTACACCGTCCAGGGCCGCGGATTCGAGCTCAGACTGATCGCGGGCGGCTGGCGCTTCTACTCGCGTCCCGCGTACGCGAGCGCCGTCGAACGCTTCGTCCTGGACGGCCAGCAGGCCCGGCTCACCCAGGCGGCCCTTGAGACGCTCGCCGTCGTCGCGTACCGCCAGCCGGTCAGCCGATCAAGGGTTTCGGCGGTCCGCGGAGTCAACTGTGACGGCGTGATGCGCACCCTCCTCCAGAGGGGTCTGGTCGAGGAGGCGGGCACGGAACCCGAAACAGGTGCGATCCTGTACACGACGACGAACTACTTCCTGGAGCGAATGGGCCTGCGCGGTCTGGACGAGCTCCCGGAGCTCGCGCCCTTCCTCCCCGAGGCGGACGCGATCGAGGCCGAGACGCTGGAAGGGGTCCCGTCGTTCGATCCGGATGCACCGGACGCAGACGCAGACGACACGACGACGACGGAACTTTGATGCGAAGCAGTGGCAGCGGCAGTGGCGGCAGTGGCAGGAACAGCGGGCGCGGCAACCCGCGGGGAACCGGCGGGAGCGGCGGGAGCGGCGGCTCGCGCGGCAGCGGCGGTTCGCGTGGGACCGGCGGGGGCGGTGGCTCCCGTGGAACGGGCGGGAGCGGCGGCGGCTCGCGCGGCAGCGGCGGGAGCGGCTCGCGGGGAACCGGCGGGAGCGGCTTCCAGCCGAGGAGCTCGGCGCAGGGGCGCGACGACCAGCCGAAGCGTCCCAGCAAGCCCCGTCCCGAGGAGCGTCGCTACGACGTAGGCCCCGGCGGCACGCACGAAGGCCCGAAGTCCGGTCGCGGAGCCTCCGCGCGCGGTGGCGCCAAGGGCGGCCCCAAGCAGGGCCAGCAGCGCGGCGGCCGCACCGAGCCCGCGCGCTCCCGTGAGTACGAGACCCGGACCGAGGAGCGCAACCGGGACCGGTACGCGGGCAAGCCGGACATCAAGCTGCCCAAGACCTTCCCGGGCGCCGAGGAGGAGGGCGAGCGCCTCCAGAAGATCCTCGCGCGAGCGGGCTACGGCTCCCGGCGTGCCTGCGAGGAGCTGGTCGACCAGGCCAGGGTCGAGGTCAACGGCGAGATCGTCCTGGAGCAGGGTCTGCGCGTCGACACGGAGAAGGACGAGATCAAGGTCGACGGCCTGACCGTCGCGACGCAGTCGTACCAGTTCTTCTCGCTGAACAAGCCGTTCGGTGTCGTCTCCACGATGGAGGACAACGAGGGCCGCCAGTGCCTCGGCGACTACGTGACGAACCGCGAGACGCGGCTCTTCCACGTGGGCCGGCTCGACACCGAGACCGAGGGCGTCATCCTGCTCACCAACCACGGCGAGCTGGCGCACCGGCTGACCCACCCCAAGTACGGCGTGAAGAAGGTCTACCTCGCGCACGTCCAGGGCCCGATCCCGCGTGACCTGGGCAAGCGGCTCAAGGACGGCATCCAGCTGGAGGACGGGTACGCCAAGGCGGACCACTTCCGTGTCGTGGAGCAGACCGGCAAGAACTACCTGGTCGAGGTGACCCTGCACGAGGGCCGCAAGCACATCGTGCGCCGCATGCTCGCCGAGGCCGGTTTCCCGGTCGACAAGCTGGTGCGCGTCGCCTTCGGCCCGATCACCCTGGGCGACCAGAAGTCGGGCTGGCTGCGCCGCCTGTCGAACACCGAGGTCGGCATGCTCATGGCCGAGGTCGGTCTCTGACCCCGGAAGCCCCCTGAGGCCGGGAGCCCCCACGGCTCCCGCGGCCCGCGGACATCCCGCGCGTGACACGGCCGGTCCCGGAACTTCTCCGGGGCCGGCCGATTCGTTCTCGGCTCCCCGCCGGTCTTACCGCATGCTCGGCTCGGCCGAGACGCCGAGGGCCTCGTGCGGGAGACGTATCTGCGGGCCTGGCGGTCCTGCTAGGGGTACGAGGGACGGGCCTCCCCGCGCACCCGGCTCTACGGGATCGCCGCCAACGCGCGTCTGACGGCCCTGGAGGGGCGGGGGTGCCGTCCCCCGGCCCGCCGGGCCCGGCGGGCCGGGAGACGCGCCCGAGGAGCCGCTGCGGGCCCCGCAGCGGACATCCCCTGGCTCCAGCCCCTGCCCGACACGCTCGTCGCCCCGGTGGCCGGCGGCGTCGCGAGCCACAACCGCACCGGCCGAAAGCCTTGTTGACACCCCCCGCTCCCTTTATAGTCGTAATGACCATGGTCAAGGTGACCATAAAAAGGGGGCGCGAGGGTGGCGACAGGGGAAGGCCGCGCGCCCGGGGGTGAGGCACCCGAGGGCTACGACAAATACGCCTTCGAGCCCTTCGCCGTCACCGTCGACCTGGCAGTCCTGACCGTACGCGCGGGCGCACTCCAGGTCCTGCTGATCGAGCGGGGCCGGGAACCGTACGCCGGCCACTGGGCCCTGCCCGGCGGCTTCGTGCTGCCCCACGAGTCCGCCGAGACGGCCGCACGGCGTGAACTCGCCGAGGAGACCGGCCTGTCGGACCTCTCGGGACTCCACCTGGAGCAGCTGCGCACCTACAGCGAACCCGACCGCGACCCCCGTATGCGGGTCGTCTCCGTCGCGTTCGCCGCGCTGCTGCCCGACCCGCCCGAACCGCACGGCGGCGGCGACGCGGCGCAGGCCCGGTGGCTGCCGTTCGACGCGCTCGGCCCGCTCGCCTTCGACCACGACCGGATCCTGGCCGACGCCCATGAACGCGTGGGCGCCAAGCTGGAGTACTCCTGTCTCGCCACGTCCTTCTGCCCGCCCGAGTTCACCCTCGGAGAGCTTCAGCACGTCTACGAGACGGTGTGGGGCACCACGCTCGACCGGCCCAACTTCCGGCGCAAGGTCCTCGCCACGCCGGGGTTCGTCGAACAGGTCCCCGGTGCCGCACGCCTGACCGGCGGCCGCGGCAAACCCGCCGCCCTCTACCGCGCGGGCGGCGCCAAGGTTCTGCACCCACCACTGCTGCGTCCCACCTCGTAAGGACGGCCCCGATGACCAGCACGACCCTGACCAAGCGCGCAGCCACCGGTTCCCTCATCGGCCTGGCCCTCGGCGACGCGCTCGGTTTCCCCACCGAGTTCAGCACCGTGCCCGCCATCCTCGAGAAATGCGGCCCCTGGCGGCAGATGGCGCTGCCCAGGCCCGCGATCGTCACCGACGACACCCAGATGACCCTGGCGCTGGCCAGCGGACTGCGCACCGCCATGGACCGCGGACTGCTGGGCCCGCTGCGGATGGAACGGCCGGTCCGCGAGGAGTTCGTGGACTGGTACCAGTCACCCGAGAACAACCGGGCCCCCGGCCGGACCTGCCTGACCGCCTGCAACCTCCTCAAGGACGGGAACCTCCGCTGGCAGGAGGCCAGCCAGACCGGTTCCAAGGGCTGCGGCGCCAACATGCGCGTGGCGCCCGTCGGGCTCGCCCGCGGACTCAGCGACGAACAGCGCGCCGGAGCCGCCCAGCTCCAGGCCGCGCTCACCCACGGCCACCCCACCGCGCTCGCCGCCTCGGACCTCACCGCGCACACCGTCCGGCTGCTCTCCCAGGGCGCCCGGCCCGCGGAACTGATCGGCCTGCTGCTCGCGTACGCGCACGAGAACCGGCACCGCTACCACTCCCGCTGGCTCGGCGACCTGTGGACCTTCTGCCACGACGCCACACCCGAGGCGTACATCTCCCGCGGCTGGGACGAGTGCATCGCCGTCCTGGACAACCTCCGCCAGGCCGTGCGGACCGCGTCGCCCGAGGACGACCCCTGCCTGGCCACCGGTGAGGGCTGGATCGCCGAGGAGGCGTTCGCCACCGGCCTGCTGTGCTTCCTGATGTTCGTCGACGAACCCGTCACCGCGCTGCGCCGGGCCGCCTGCACCTCGGGCGACTCCGACTCCATCGCCTGCCTGACCGGGGCGTTCGCGGGCGCCCACCACGGCTCCGAGGCCTGGCCGACCGACTGGGCCGACCGCGTCGAGTACCAGAGCGACCTCATGTCGCTGGGGGCGCTCTGGGATGCTTGAGCCATGACAGACGTCCTCGGTCCCGGCGCCGACCTCGCGAGCGTGGTGGGCGAACAGCCCGACCCCGTGCTCTTCGCGACCGTCTCCGGAGCGCACCTGTACGGCTTCCCGTCCCGCGACTCCGATGTCGACCTGCGCGGTGTCCATATGCTGCCGACGGCCGCCCTCGTCGGGCTGGGCGAGCCGGAGGAGACCCGCTCGCGCATGTGGTTCCGGGACGGGACCGAGATGGACCTGGTCACCCACGACCTGCGCAAGTTCGTACGCCTCATGCTGCGGCGCAACGGCTATGTGCTGGAGCAGCTCCTGTCGCCGCTGGTCGTGCGCACGAGCGACGAACACCGTGAGCTGATCTCGCTCGCCCCCGATGTCGTCACCCGTCACCACGCCCACCACTACCGGGGGTTCGCGTCCACGCAGTGGCGGCTCTTCGAGAAGAGCGGCGAACTCAAGCCGCTGCTCTACACGTTCCGTGTGCTGCTCACCGGCATCCACCTCATGCGCAGCGGCGAGGTGCAGGCCGATCTGCCCACGCTGGCCGGGCAGATCGCCTCTCCCGCCTATCTCGCGGACCTGATCGCCGCGAAGGCGGAACGGGAGCACGGGCCCGCGGACATCCCGCGCGCTCGTGCGGAGGAGGACGTGGAGCGGCTGCACGTACTCCTCGACGAGGCGCAGGAGGCCTCCGAACTGCCGGACGCCGCCTCCGCGTACGACGCTCTGCACGCCTTCGTGGTCAGGGTCCGGCTGGACGGGTTCGGGGGAGGCCAGGACGTGGTCCCGGGAGGACTAGCGGTCCCGGGCGGTCTCCCGGAGCGCTGAGGCCCGGCGGACCCGGATCAGGAAGTCCTCGACGCGCGCGGTGTCGGGTTCGGGCGGGAGCGGGCTGCCGACGGCCGCCTCGTCGGCCTCCGTCGCCAGCCGGACCATCCAGTGCTCGACCTCGCTCCAGGGCACCTCGCCCCGCTTCACCGCGAGCAGCGGCTCGCGCTGCTCCCCGACCTCGATCGTCAGGGAGCCGGTGCGCAGCAGATCGCGCGCACTCGTGAGCAGGCGCAGCAGATGCATGGCGTGCTTCCAGCGCGGGGCGCCGTGCGTACGGACGTCGGCCTCCAGCTTCTTGCGCTGGCCCAGGGCGTAGCGGGTGAACGTCTCGTGCGCCTGACGGGAGAGGAAGGCCTGGCGCAGGTCGAGGAGTTCGCGGCCGGTGTCGTCCACGTGCTCGACGAGCGGGGAGTGCAGGCACTCCAGGATGTTCGGGTTGGCGCGCAGCGCGAGCGCGCAGAACCGCTCCAGTTCCCAGCTGAACTGCTCCGGCGCCGGGCCCTCGACATGGGTCGGAGGTTTCTCGAAGCGCCAGAACAGCGCGGTCGGGGCGAGGAAGACGCCCCGGAGGTCCGTGTCACTGCCGTCCGTGGCCAGTCCGAAGGCGCGTGACCCCATCACGCAGGAGTAGACCGTGTGGTCCCGCACCAAGGGGATCCCGGCCTCCGGTATCGCCGGGGCGGGCGGGCCGGACGGCACGGGCGACCCCGCGAGAGCGGGGGACGCCGGCTGTGCCGGACCTGTCGGGGCCGCGTGGGGCACGGGGGCTTCGGAGCGCATGTCCGGAGCCTACGGGCCCTCTCACGCCAGGCGGATCGAGTTTCCCTCCACCGTGATCTTCTCCGCGGGCAGCGGACGCGGCGCGGGACCGGCCTTCACCGCCCCGTCCTCGACACTGAACTTGCTGCCGTGGCAGGGGCAGTCGATGGTGCCGTCCGCGACCTTGTTCACCGTGCAGCCCGCGTGCGTACAGATCGCCGAGAAGGCCTTGAAGTCGCCCTTCGCCGGCTGGGTGACCACGACCTTCTGGTCCTTGAAGACCGTGCCTCCGCCGACCGGGATGTCACTCGTCGTGGCGAGCTGCTGTCCGCTGGACGCCTTCGGCGACTCGTCCGGGGAACTGCTCTTGTCGCCGTACTCGCTGCACCCCGCGAGCAGCGCGGACGTCCCCGCGGCGAGGATCACGGTGCGCCGCGTCGAGGGGTGGGTCATGTCGTCACTCCGAACGTACGGAAGAACCAGAAGGCGGATGTCAGCCAGACGGCGGTGAGCACGGCGAAGACGAGTCCGCCGACGACGGGCAGCAGCCAGCCGGGCAGGCGCTCCGAGCGGAGCAGCAGCATCTTGGCACTGAAGGCACCGAAGAAGAAGCACCCCAGGAGCGAGTGCCACATGACGCGTGTGCTGTACGTCTGATAGCCCAACGCGTACAGACAGTGGACCGCGACCGGTACCGCCACCAGGAACGCGATCCGTCCCGACCACCGGTGCAGCCTCGCCGCCCAGCCCGGGCCCGGCAGCTTCCCGTACATCATGAGCGCCGAGACGAGCTGGACGAGGGCGAAGAAGAACGCCGTCGTCGCCAGCCAGGACTTCACGGCGCCCGTGCTGCTGAAACCGGCGAGGTTGAAGGCCGTTCCCGTGGGGTCGTGGACCTTGCCGTAGACACCGAGGCCGACCGCGACGGCCGCGGCGACCAGGGCCGGGACGAGGTAGCGGGCCGCGTCGGCGCGGCCGTGGCCGGGCGGCGGGGAGGGGAAGCCCTGGGTGGCGGCGTTCGGGTCCACGGTCATGAACGGCTCCCGGTGGAAAGAGGCGGTCAGGGGGTGACAGGGCGGGCGATGATCTTCTGGCCGTCGATCGTCACGGCGCCGGTCTCCGGGTCGATCGACGGTGCCGCCGAAGGGGTGCCGTCGCGCTCGACGACGCCGACCTGCCGTCCGCCGGGCAGCACGATCCAGCCGCCGTCGACCTTCGCGCCGCGCACGGTGGCCGTCGCCCGGTACAGGCCGGAGGGCTTGACGGCCCTGTCGGCCGTGAAGGCGTACCGCTGCCCGCCGACGTCGGCGGTGCCGCGGATCAGTTTGCCGCCCTGGAGGGTTCCGTTCAGCTCGTCGCCGTGACTGCCCGTGAGCTTCATGGTCCCGTCGTCCTCGACGGCACCCTTCAGCCAGGACTCCTTGTCGTGCCCGTCGCAGAAGTACGCGATCGCCTTGCCGCCCCGCAGGGAGACCGCGACCGCCGAGGTGTCGTCGTCGGTACGGCCCGCGTAGTCGGCGTTGGGAACGGCGCTGCGGGACGGCGAGGGGCTCGGCGGGAGGCTCGGCGACGGCGAGGTCGAGCCCGGTGGCGTGGTGGCCGACACCGAGACGTCCGGCGACGCCTCCCCGTACGGGTTCGACGTGCTCTTCGTCCCCGTCGTCGCGTTGAGCGTCAGCAGGAACACGGCGAACACCAGCCCCGCGAGGAGGGTGAGAAGGGGCCCTGGTCGTTTCATCCGGTCCTCCCCTGGGCGGTCTCCTGCCATGAGAGCGGACACGCGCGCCCGCGTCCAGAGGCACACGGGCGCATTCTCGCCAGAAGCAGTGGAATGGGGCGATTCGGGTGACATCGACGCGTCCGGGCAGCCGGTCCCGGTTGGATCCCGCACCCGGCCCCGTCTCGTCAGGCGGGCGCCGCACACCGGCGCTCCGGGGCTGACTAGGCTGGTGTGACACGACGTGCACACTGATCCGTGAGGAGCATCACCGTGGCGGTACGAGCGGTCCGGGGCGCCGTCCAACTGGAACGGGACGAGGCCGGCCACATGGACGAGCAAGTCAGCGAGCTGCTCACCGCCATCCTGGAGCGCAACGCGCTCACCACGGACGACCTGATCAGCATCTGGTTCACCGCGACACCCGATCTGCACAGCGACTTCCCGGCCGCGGCGGCACGCAAGCTCGGCATCGTCGACGTCCCGCTGATCTGCGCGCAGGAGCTGGACATCGAGGGCGCGATGCCCCGGGTGGTCCGTGTTCTCGCCCACATCGAGTCCGACCGGCCGCGCGCCGAGGTCGTGCACGTCTACCTGGGCGCCGCGGGCGCGCTCCGCAAGGACATCGCCCAGTGAGGACCGCACTCGTCATCGGAACCGGGCTGATCGGCACGTCCGCGGCCCTCGCGCTCGCCTCCCGCGGCGTCGTCGTCCACCTCGCCGACCACGACCCGGAGCAGGCCCGTACGGCGGCCGCGCTCGGCGCCGGCACGGACGAGGCACCCGAGGGGCCCGTCGACCTCGCGATCGTCGCCGCACCGCCGGCGCACGTCGCCGCGACCCTCGCGGACGCCATGCGGCGCGGTCTCGCCCGCGGCTATCTCGACGTCGCCAGCGTCAAGGGCGGTCCCCGCCGCGAGCTGGAGGCGCTCGGCCTCGACCTCACCCCGTACATCGGCACACACCCCATGTCGGGCCGCGAGAAGTCCGGTCCGCTGGCCGCGAGCGGCGACCTCTTCGAGGGCCGGCCCTGGGTGCTCACCCCGACCCGGGACACGGACACCGAGGTTCTGAACCTCGCCCTGGAACTGGTGTCGCACTGCCGTGCCGTGCCCGTCGTCATGGACGCGGACGCCCACGACCGGGCTGTGGCGCTCGTCTCGCACATGCCCCACCTGGTGTCCAGCATGGTCGCCGCGCGCCTGGAGCACGCGGAGGAGACGGCGGTGCGGCTCTGCGGGCAGGGCATCCGCGATGTGACGCGGATCGCGGCCTCCGACCCCCGGATGTGGATCGACATCCTCTCCGCGAACCCGGGCCCCGTCGCCGACCTCCTCGCGGACGTCTCCGCCGACCTCGGCGAGACGGTCCAGGCCCTGCGTGCCCTCCAGTCCTCCGACGAGGTCAAGCGCCGCGAGGGCGCCACGGGCATCGAGGACGTCCTGCGCCGCGGCAACGCGGGCCAGGTCCGTGTCCCCGGCAAGCACGGCTCCGCGCCGCGTACCTACGAAGTCGTGGCCGTTCTCATCGACGACCAGCCCGGTCAGCTCGCCCGCATCTTCGCCGACGCGGGGATGGCCGGCGTCAACATCGAGGACGTGCGCATCGAGCACGCGACCGGTCAGCAGGCCGGTCTGGTGCAGCTGATGGTGGAGCCGAAGGCGGTGCCGGTGCTCGGCGCGGCACTGCGGGAGCGGGGCTGGGCGCTGCGCCAGTGAGACGGCCGCCGGGAAGGGCCGGCGATACCGCCGCCGGGAAGGGCCAGTAATACGGGGTCCGCGGGGCCGGTAACCTTGTGCGGGGCGCGATCGCGTCCCGCAGAGACCTCCACCCCGCACCAGGAAGGTGTTCCCACCGTGGACAACGGCGCCGCCCGTACCGCTCCGGCTGTGATTGTCGCCATCGACGGCCCCTCCGGCACGGGCAAGTCGAGCACCTCGAAGGCCGTGGCCGCGAAGCTCGGTCTGAGCTACCTGGACACCGGGGCGCAGTACCGCGCCATCACGTGGTGGATGGTCAGCAACGACATCGACATCACGGACCCCTCCGCGATCGCCGCCGCCGCGGGCAAGCCGGAGATCATCTCCGGTACCGACCCGGCCGAGCCGACCATCACGGTCGACGGGACCGACGTCGCCGGCCCGATCCGTACGCAGGAGGTCACCTCCAAGGTCAGCGCGGTCAGCGCCGTCCCCGAGGTGCGTGCCCGGATCACCGAGCTGCAGCGCACCCTCGCCGGGTCCGCGCCCGCCGGCATAGTGGTCGAGGGCCGCGACATCGGCACCACCGTGCTGCCCGACGCCGATCTGAAGATCTTCCTCACCGCTTCCCCGGAGGCGCGTGCCGCCCGGCGCAGCGGTGAGCTGAAGGGCGCGGACATCGACGCGACCCGTGAGGCGCTGGTCAAGCGGGACGCGGCCGACTCCAGCCGCAAGACCTCCCCCCTCGCCAAGGCGGACGACGCGGTCGAGGTGGACACCTCCGACCTCACGCTCCAGCAGGTCATCGAGTGCGTCGTCACCCTTGTCGAGGAGAAGCGGGACGCCAAGTGACCGCACCCTCCGCGAGACGTGCCGAGGTCGGGCGCCGGATCGGCGTCGGCCTGATGTACGGGCTGTGGAAGCCGCGCGTGCTCGGCGCCTGGAAGGTCCCCGCGACCGGCCCGGCGATCCTGGCCGTGAACCACTCCCACAACATCGACGGGCCGATGGTCATGGGCGTCGCGCCCAGGCCCACCCACTTCCTGATCAAGAAGGAAGCGTTCGTCGGCCCGCTCGACCCGTTCCTGCTCGGCATCGGCCAGCTGAAGGTCGACCGGGAGATCGCCGACCGCGCCGCCATCACCGACGCCCTCGGCGTCCTGGCGTCCGGCGGAGTCCTCGGGATCTTTCCCGAGGGCACCCGGGGCGAGGGCGACTTCGCCTCGCTGCGGGCCGGGCTCGCGTACTTCGCGGTGCGCAGCGGAGCCCCGATCGTCCCGGTGGCGGTGCTGGGAAGCTCCGAGCGGGCCAGCCGGCTGACCAAGGCGCTGCCCCCGCTGCGCAGCAGGGTCGACGTCGTCTTCGGCGACCCCTTCGAAGCGGGCGACGGCAGCGGCCGGCGCACGCGACAGGCGCTGGACGAGGCCACCGGCCGGATCCAGAAGCAGCTCAGCGCCCACCTGGACGAGGCCATGCGTCTGACAGGACGCCGGGAAAACGCCGGGCGCCCCGCCGGGCGTTAGGCGACACTTAGTAGTGGATCACCCGGTTTACGGGTGGTCCACCGATCACCACGAATGAACGACGAGGTACGGACTTCATGAACGACCACATCCAGCCCGACGGCTCGGCGGAACACGAGCACGGGGCGCTTGGCGATGCCGAGTACGCGGAGTTCATGGAGCTCGCCGCGGAAGAGGGCTTCGACATCCACGACGTCGAGGGCGCGATCGAGGAGGCGGGCCACGGCCCGCTGCCCGTTCTCGCCGTCGTCGGCCGCCCGAACGTCGGCAAGTCGACCCTGGTGAACCGCATCATCGGCCGCCGCGAGGCGGTCGTCGAGGACAAGCCCGGTGTCACCCGCGACCGCGTGACCTACGAGGCCGAGTGGGCGGGCCGCCGCTTCAAGCTCGTCGACACCGGCGGCTGGGAGCAGGACGTCCTCGGCATCGACGCGTCCGTCGCCGCGCAGGCGGAGTACGCGATCGAGGCCGCCGACGCGGTCGTCTTCGTCGTCGACGCCAAGGTCGGCGCGACCGACACCGACGAGGCGGTCGTACGCCTTCTCCGCAAGGCCGGCAAGCCCGTGATCCTGTGCGCCAACAAGGTCGACGGCATGAGCGGCGAGTCCGACGCCTCGTACCTCTGGGCCCTCGGTCTCGGCGAGCCGCACCCGGTCTCCGCGCTGCACGGCCGCGGCACCGGCGACATGCTCGACGCCGTCCTGGAGGCGCTGCCCGAGGCGCCGGCGCAGACCTTCGGCACCGCGGTCGGCGGACCCCGCCGCATCGCCCTCATCGGCCGCCCGAATGTCGGCAAGTCCTCGCTGCTGAACAAGGTGGCGAACGAGGACCGCGTCGTCGTCAACGAGATCGCGGGCACCACCCGTGACCCGGTCGACGAACTCATCGAACTCGGCGGCATCACCTGGAAGTTCGTCGACACGGCGGGCATCCGCAAGCGCGTCCACCTCCAGCAGGGCGCCGACTACTACGCCTCGCTGCGCACCGCCGCCGCCGTGGAGAAGGCGGAGGTCGCGGTCATCCTGATCGACGCGTCCGAGACCATCTCCGTGCAGGACCAGCGCATCGTCACCATGGCGGTCGACGCGGGCCGCGCCATCGTCCTCGCCTTCAACAAGTGGGACACCCTCGACGAGGAGCGCCGCTACTACCTGGAGCGGGAGATCGAGACCGAGCTCGCCCAGGTGGCCTGGGCGCCCCGGGTGAACGTCTCGGCCCGTACCGGCCGTCACATGGAGAAGCTCGTCCCGGCGATCGAGACGGCTCTGGACGGCTGGGAGACCCGCGTTCCGACCGGCCGTCTGAACGCCTTCCTCGGCGAGCTGGTCGCCGCCCACCCGCACCCGGTCCGCGGCGGCAAGCAGCCGCGCATCCTGTTCGGCACGCAGGCGGGCACCAAGCCGCCGCGGTTCGTGCTCTTCGCCTCCGGCTTCATCGAGCACGGCTACCGCCGCTTCATCGAGCGCCGGCTGCGTGAGGAGTTCGGCTTCGCGGGCACGCCGATCCACATCTCGGTGCGGGTGCGCGAGAAGCGCGGCGCGAACAAGAAGAAGTAACGCCCACGGGTGAAGCGTGAGGGGCGGCTCCCCCGGGGGAGCCGCCCCTCACGCTTCACCGCTCATGGATCTCGCCGCTCACAGGCCGCCCCTGCGCGGGGCGGGCGGGAGTGCGGCCGGGATGTGATGCATCCCCGTGCCGTGCTGGCGTGCGCCCGGCTGCCAGACGGCCGTCGTCGCCGTCGTGTGCCCGTGCTGTGCGGTGATCTGCCGGGCGGTCTGCGCTCCCGCGCTGTACGAGCTGTACGTGCCCGACGAGCTGAACGAGTTCGGACCGCGCCCGAGGATCCCGAAGGCCTTGAACTCCAGGTTCTCCTCACCGTGACGGTCGCCGGGCAGGGTCCTGAACGCTCTGATCCACTCGGCGTGGAGCGCGTCGTAGATCGGCGTGGCCGATGAGCCGCCCTGATGAGGGTCCTGCACCGGTCGCGACGCCGGCACCTCTCTGCTCGAACGGAGGGGGGAGCCGGAGGGAAGGACCGGCTGGAAGGGCCGGTGGCCGGGGACGTCGTAGGTGTGCACGTACGTGCCAACGACCCCACCGCCCAACGGATGCGGCCGGAGCGGTCATTTCGCGGGCCGTCCGGAGTGAGCGGCGCGCGCGGGGGCGCGGGGAAGCGCACGGGCACCCCTGAGTGGCCGGCGTCGGCCACCCGCCCGTGGTTCCCCGCCCCGCTCCGTCGGCTGTCCCGCCGTCCTCAGATACCGGCGAGCGGCATCGTCGCCGCGACCAGCTTGCCGTTGGCGGCCGCCTTGTCGAGCGCGTCGCGCAGCAGGTCCTCCCGGGGCTGACGGCCGATCGAGCCGACCGGCGCCGCGAACAGGAGCACCTGCTGGAGCTTGTTCGCGGCGGCGCGCCAGCTGTCGGTGACCTGGAGCGCCTGGTGGGCCTGCCACCAGGCGACGGGCGAGCCGCCGCCGGTGCCCGGCTGGAGCACGGCGTGCAGCTGGCCCGCCGCGAGCAGCACGGACCAGCCGTGCAGGACCGGCGGCACCGAGTTCAGTTCGATCGCGGGCATGAAGCCCTGCTCGATCAGCAGGGGCAGGAAGTCGTCGCCGATGTCGGTCGAGCCGGGTCGCACGATCGGGCCGGTCGGCTCGACGACGAGTGCCGGGTGCAGCTCGCCGTTGATCAGGACGAGTCCGCTGGTGACGCCGAGCACGGCCTGCTCGGGGGCGAAGGCGGGGTCGGTGGGCGCGCCGTCGGGGTGGATCGAGCGGACGGCGCCCTGGAGTTGTTCCTCGGTGACCTGCACGACCTGAGAGGGCAGGCAGGTGGAGTGGGCGAAGGCGAGGACGGCGGTCTCGTCGCCGATGAACAGGACGGTGCTGGTGCGCTCCTGTTCCGAGTCGCCCGGGGTGCGGCACGACGTGCAGTCGTAACTGCCGGGGGCGTTCTCTCCGGCGAGCAGCCGGTCGGCTTCTTCGTCGCCGATCTCGGCGCGTACGTCGTCGCTGACGTCGAGCATGCGCGGCACGGTGGCTCCTCGGGATGCGGTGCGTGGCGGTGCCGGGTGGCTCCCGGCCCATGAACCGGGGGTTCCCGGCTCATGAAGATGTCAACGGGTGATCTGTGGCCGGAGTCACGCCCGAGGGCGAACGGAATCGAACCATCCGACGCCCAGGGTGAAGGCGCCCCCGGAATCGGTTACTCCCAGTCAACTTCCGGAAGTACGGGGGAAGTTGACTGGGTGAAGTGGGTCACAGATCACAAGAGGCGAGGGTCGACAAATCCGGAAATCACCCAATGAAATGGGTGGCCGAAAATCGATGATACCCGCGGTAACCGCTAACTGGCCTCGAATGACAAGGAGTTGGTTGATATCGGGGCGCCGGGGTCCATAGATTCCTTCGCCGTGTGCAACGAGCACCGCTCGGGAACGTCCGCCGGCCGATCCGCTTCGGATCACAGCACGCCGCCGGTGGACGGGTCGGAGCGCGAGGGCAGCGTCCTATGCGCAGGTCACCGCGTCCCGTCCTGGGGGACCCCGGGTGTTTCGAGAGGGAAATACATGTCCGCATGTGCCGATAGCACTCACGAGAACGGTCACAAGGCTCGTACGGCGAACAGGACACGTACGACGGCGGTCCTCGCCGGGGCGGCACTGCTCGCCCCGCTCGGACTGCTCGCCGCGACCGGCGACGCCGCCGCGGCCGACAGTGGAGTGTGGGACCGCATCGCCCAGTGCGAGAGCGGCGGCAACTGGCACATCAACACCGGCAACGGCTACTACGGGGGGCTCCAGTTCTCCGCGGGCACCTGGCGCGCCTACGGCGGCACGGCGTACGCGCCGACCGCCGACAAGGCTTCCAGGAGCGCGCAGATAGCCGTCGCGACCAAGGTCCAGAGCGCACAGGGATGGGGCGCCTGGCCCACCTGCTCGGCCCGCGCCGGGGCCTACGGGGACGCGCCCGGCTCCTCGGGTTCCGGGCAGGCCGCCGGATCCGCGAGCACCGGGTCGGCCTCGAAGCCGGCGCACGAGCCGGCTCGGAAGTCCGTCCCGGCGAAGCGGGATGCGGCGAAGACGCCGGCCCGTACACCGGGCCACGTCGGCCGCGGCTCGTCCCGCGGCGACTACACCGTCCGCGAAGGCGACACCCTGAGTGCCATCGCCGCGCGGCACGGGACCACCTGGCGGAAGATCTACGCCGCCAACGAGTCCGTCATCGGCGGTGATCCCGACCTGATCGTGCCCGGCCAGCGGCTCGACATCTGAGCCACGCTCCCCCTCGTGCCGGGCACAGGGGTCTGCCGTTCGGATCAGGGGGCGCCGAGGCGCGGTGCACTGCCCCGCGTCCCGCCCCGTGATCCGGGCGACAGCCCCCGGGCCCCGCCCGGTCCTCCGACCGGGTGGGGCCCTGGGCGCGCCGGGCGCGGGCTGGGCGGGCGGGCGGGACGCGCTGCTTAGCGTGGCCCGATGTCCTTCATGCCGACCAGGCGGATTCCGCCCAGCACCCGCATCGCGTCCCGGCTTCCGAACGGACGTGCGCGGTACGCGGCCGTGGTCGCCGCCGTACTGGCCGCCCTCGTTCCCTGCGACGCGGACGCCGCGGCGCCGCCCCCGCTCCCGGGCCCCGGGTCAGCCCGGGGCGCCTCCGACTGCGCGAACGACGAGTGGCCCTGGACCTGTCTCGCCGAGTGCGAGAGCGGCGGCCGCTGGCACGCCAACACCGGGAACGGCTACTACGGCGGGCTCCAGTTCTGGCAGCCCACCTGGGTCCGGTTCGGCGGGCTCGCCTACGCTCCCCGCGCCGATCTCGCCACCCGCGCCCAGCAGATCAAGGTCGCCAAGAAGGTGCTGGCCGTCCAGGGCTGGGGTGCCTGGCCCGAATGTTCCAGGTCCTACGGACTGCAGGGCCCCTTCCACGTGGTGAAGACCGGCGAGACGCTCGCGTCGATCGCCCGCAAGTACCGGGTGACGGGCGGCTGGCAGACCCTCTACAACGTCAACAAGAAGAAGATCGGCGGCAGCCCCGACAGGCTGGCCAAGGGCGTCCAGCTCGTCATCCCGAAGGCGGCGGGCGCCTCCCGTACCGGGAGTCCCGCCCTGTTCGGCCCGCCCCTGAACCCGGCGGCCCACCGATCCGCGCCGCCGTCTCGGTGGCCTCTCCGCTGAACACGACCGCGCCACGGCGCAGTTCGTGGACGTACGTAGTCCGGCCCGCCCGCTCCCGCAGAGCCGGCGGCAGCCGCTGCTCGGCGATCACCACGCACGCGTCGAGAGCGCCCAGCAGCGCGTACGTCCGGGCCGCGACCGCCGGTGACATGCCCTGCGCGGGTTCGTCGGCGAGCACCACGCGCGCGCGGGCCGACAGGGCGCGGGAGAGGGCCAGCATGCGCTGTTCGCCGCCGGAGAGGGTGCCCGCCCGGCGGGGGAGGAGCGGCTCCAGCGGCGGGTAGGCCTCCAGCGCGGCCGCGAGGTCGGCCGCCCCGAGTTCCAGGTTCTCGCGGACGGTCAGGGAGCCGAACACCGCCCGGCGCTCCGGGACGAGGCACAGTCCGCGCCGGGCCCGCTCGAACGCGGGCAGCCGCGTCACGTCGGCGCCGTCCCAGACGACGGCGCCGGCCGCCAGCGGCACGGTCCCGGCGAGGGCGCGCAGCACGGTCGTACGGCCGGAGCCGTTGCGGCCCAGCAGCACGGTGAGGCCGGGGCCGGGGGCGACCAGACTCACGCCGTGCAGGGCCTCCAGGGGGCCGTAGCGTACGCGCGCGCCGCGCAGGGCGATGCTCATCCGCCGGTCCTCGTGTCCAGGACGCGGTCGGCGGGCCCCGAGGCGACGATCCGTCCGGCCGCCATGACGTGCACGGTGTGCGCCAGGTCGGCGACCAGATCGAGATCGTGCTCGACGACCAGGAGGGCCATGCCGTCCGCGGCCAGCGCCCGCAGCACCCGGGCCAGCGCGGCCACCTCGCCGGTGTCGAGACCGGCCGCGGGCTCGTCGAGCAGCAGCACCCGGGGGTTCCCGGCGAGCGCCCGGGCCAGTTCGACGCGCCGGAGCGTCCCGGTGGGCAGCCCCGCCGCGGGCAGTGACCGCACCGGCCCGTCGAGCCCGAGCAGCCGCAGCGCCCGCTCCGCCGCCCCCGGATCCGCGGTCCGGCCCTGCTCGGCGCCCACGCGCACGTTCTCGGCCACGGTCAGCGACGGGAAGACCGCCAGCTGCTGGAAGGTCCGTGCGATCCCCAGCCGCGTCCGCGTGTGCGCCGCGAGCCGTGTGATGTCCCGCCCTGCGAGCAGCACCTGTCCGCCCGAGGGGCGCAGCGTGCCCGCGAGACAGTGGAACAGGGTGCTCTTCCCGGCCCCGTTGGGCCCCACGACCGCGGTGACCCGGCCCGGCGGGACGTCGAGAGTCGCCCCGTCGAGCGCGGTGAACCCGCCATGGGCGACGCGGAGCCGGTGGGCGGTCAGCAACTGCCCGCCCACACTCCCGGACCGAACGCCTCCGCCGCCGGCCCGCGTCCGCACACCGACGCCTCCGGCGGACGAGGTGGACGCGGCCGACGCGGTTGCGCCCGCGCGGGGTCCGGGTTCCCGGCCGGTGCCGGTGGGTTCCGGGTGGCTCGGGTGGGGTTCGGTCTCCCGGCCGGTGCCGGCCGGCGCGGTGGGGCTCGGGCCCTGTCCGGCTTCTCGGCGCGGGTCGGTTCGGGTGGCAGGTCCCGGGCGTGGTGCGGCTTTCGGCCTGATGCCGGCCGGTGCTGCCGGACCTCGCCGGGGCCCGGGTTCCCCGCCGGTGCCGGTCACCGCGGTCGCCGCAGCCGCTGCGGCGCCCTCCGCCGCCATGGCGCCCTTCGTCGGCACGGCCCCCGGGCCCGCCGGAGGCCCGGGTGCTTCGAGGCCACCCCTGCCGGCGCTGCGCAGGTGCCGGCGGACCCTGACGCCCCTGGGCGTCAAGGTCGCCCGGGGGCGGAGCAGGAGCCGGGACGCCGCCGTGCGCAGGGCCTCGTACGGGCCCTCGGGGAAGCGGCCGACGAGGACGGCGAGGAGGCCGATCAGCGCGGCCGCCACCCCGCCCCGGGCCCCCGCGTCGAGCCCGACCAGCAGAGCCGCGGCGACGAGCGCGCCGAGGACACTGTCGGCGCCCAGCACGACGACCGCCGCGAACCAGAGCAGACTGCGGACCGGGTCGTACTGGGTGGCGTCGAAGGCACGCAGCCCCATGCCGAGCATGCCGCCGCCCAGCGCGGCCAGTGCGGCCCCCGCGACGAACGCGGTCAGTTTCAGCTCCGGGACACGGACGCCCGCCGCCGAGGCGCCCGCCTCGTGGTCCCGCATCGCGGCCAGGGCCCGGCCCGTCCGGCCCCGGCGCAGCGTGTGCGCGGCGAGCAGGGCGGCGGCCAGCAGGACGAGTTCGAGGACGTAGTACGCGCGGTCGCCGCCGAATCCGGCCGGGCGGTCCAGGGACAGACCGGACACCGCGTACGGCTGCGCGAAGACGAACCGGCTGACGCCCACGCCCACCGCGAAGGTGGCCACGGCGAGCGCCAGGCCGTGCCGTCCGATGGCCGGCCAGCCGGTCAGCACGCCGAGCGGGGCGACCAGCAGCACGGCCACCGCCAGCGCGGCCAGCTCGGGCAGCCGGGGCAGCCCCGGGAACCGGCCCGCGGCCAGCAGCGCCGTGAACAGGGCGCCCAGACCGGCGTACGCGGCCTGCCCCAGCGAGATCTGGCCGCCGCGGCCGGTGACCACGACCAGCGACAGCAGGACGACACCGAGCGCGGGCACCTGCACCGACGTGCGCAGGTCCGAGCCCGCGAACCCCAGGGGCAGCAGGAACAGCACGACGGCAACGGCCCAGGCCCCGGGCGGTGTCGGCACGCGGACCGCCGCCGGGCGCGGGAGCGCGTCACGGGTACCGATGCCGGGCAGTACGAGCGCGGCGACGAGCAGCGCGACCACGAAGAGGTTGGCGCCGACCGCCTGGAGCAGCGGCTCCGCCCAGCCCGTGGGATGCAGCCGGGTCAGCTGGCTCTGCGCCACCCCGATACCGAGCGCGACCACGATCGCCACCGGGAGGCTGCGCATCCGGGCCGCCACCGCGACCGCCATCACCTCGATGACGAGCAGCGGCAGGCCGTACGGGTCCAGCCGCACGTACGGCGCGAGGAGCACGCCCGTCAGGCCCGCCGTGAACGAGCCGAAGGCCCAGCCCGCCGCGGCCACCCGGTCCGCGTCGATACCGCCGAGCACCGCGAGCGGGCGGTCGTCGACGACCGCCCGCAGCTCCGTGCCGAAACGGGTCCAGCGTGTCACCGCGCCCACACCCGCGGCCAGTGCGACGGCCACCGCGAGCTGCCCCCACGGATCCGCCGACACCAGCGTCGGCGCGTCCGCCCGCGCGCCCGTGCCCCACACGAGCGCCGCCCCGCCGACCAGCAGCACGAAGACCCCGATGCTCGCGACCAGGGTCTGCGCCGGATCGCCGCCGAGAAGGGCCAGCGGCCGGAACACGCAGCGCTCCAGGGCCATCCCGATCGCCGGGGCCACCAGGAGCAGGGTCACCGACGCGCCGAGCGCGAGCGGCCAGCCCCACTCGACCGTGAACTGGCGCAGCAGATACGCGCACACCATCGCGATCGCGCCGTGCGCGAAGTTGAGCACACCGGTGGCGCGGTAGGTGACGATCAGCCCGATCCCGGTGAGCGCCGCGGCACCGCCGATCGACAGACCGGCCAGGGTGAGGTCGTACGTCAGCGAGGACATCGGGGAGGACCTCAGTCGTCGGGACCGGCGGAGGGACGCTCGGGGGCGGCCGGGCGATCGGGCGCGGACGGGCGATCGGGCGCGGACGGCCGTTCGGCGAGGGGCGGGCCCGCGGCGGCGGGGGAGGGCGGCTCGGCGGTGGAGGGGTCGTCCTCGGCGTCGGGCTCGCAGATCGGGCACGGTCCCAGGTCCCCGCTCGCGAGGACGCGCGAGTCGGCCGGCAGGGCCTCCGGCTTCCCGGCGACCAGCGGGCAGTCCGCGCGGTGGTACAGGGTGCCGCCGGGCACCATGAGGAGGTCGCCGCTGACGGCCACGGGCCCGGCCGCCGCCGGTCCCGGCTCCTCGGCGTCGGCGGCCCCGGCCGCCACCAGCAGCCCGTACAGCTCCTCGACGCGCGCCGCCGCCGAGGCGTTCCGGCCCTGGGCGAGGAGCACCGCGCCGGCGATGATCAGCGCGGCACCGGGCACCGTGCAGGAGGCGAGGTAGGGCAGCTGACGTTCCGCGTACCGCTCACCCGAGATGCCGTACCAGCCGATGACGCACAGCACCGCACCGGCGGCCAGCGCGGCCCAGCCGGCCCACTGGACGGGGTGCACGCTCCGCAGCCGAGCTGTCCGCATCCGGACTCCCACACGTCGGGTATCTGTCCATGTCAGCCGATGGCTTGCACTATGCCTTCTGGAAGCTGACCCTGAAAGCACCGGGCGCTTTCGGCCCGGACCGACACCCGGTGGTGAGCCAGATGGTTCTCGGGAGCGACCTCAGGCGGGGGAACGCCGGGGGAGTGGCGGTGGCGGCGGTACTCGCCCTCGCAGCGGCCCTCACGGCGTGCAGCGACGACAGCGGCAGCGGAGGTTCCGCCTCGCCCACACCCCCGGCGGAACAGTCCACCGGCGTGCCGTCCGCCACGGCTCCGGCCGACCCGGCGGCGGCCCAGCAGGAGATCAGGCAGAACTGGGAGAAGTTCTTCGACCCGGCCGTCTCCGCGAAGGAGAAGCAGGCCGTCCTGCAGAACGGCGACCAGATGGCCCCGCTGCTTCAGGGCTTCAACGGCGACCAGCGCGGTCAGCAGGTGAAGGCCGATGTGGAGAAGATCGAGTTCACCTCGCCGACCGAGGCGGACGTGACCTACACGCTGACCCTGAACGGCGCCACCGCCCTGCCGAACGCCTCCGGGACGGCCGTCGAGCAGAACGGCACCTGGAAGGTCTCCGTCAAGACGCTCTGCGCGCTGGTGCAGCTGAGCGGCAACGGGTCGTCGAGTCCCGTCCCGGGCTGCTGATCAGCGGTGCGGCGCACAGCGACGGGCGCCGCCGTCGCGGGCCTGCTGCTCCTGCTCGGCACGGCCTGCGGCAGCCGGCTCCCCGAGAGCGACTTCGAGAACCGCGCCACGCCCACGCCCCGGGAATCCGCCGAGCCGATCCGCGTCGGCATCATCAGCAGCGCCACCAGCCCCGTCGGCGCCTCCGCGTTCACCGGACCGCGTGACGGGGCGAAGGCCTGGTTCGACCGGCTCGACGCCCGGGGCGGCATCGGCGGACGGCCCATCGAGGTGCGGCTGTGCGACGACGGCGGCAGCGGCGTCGGCAACAGCGCCTGCGTGCGCCGGCTGATCGACCAGGACAAGGTCGTCGCCCTCGTCGCCACGACCGCCTTCGACTACGCGGGCGCCTCCCAGGTGTCCCGCGCGGGCGTGCCCGACATCGGCGGCCAGCCCATCGGCGCCGCGTACGACACCTATCCGCACCTGTACGGGATCTACGGCAGCCTCGCGCCGCGCGACGGCACGCCCGGCTGGAACGGCGAGCTCTACGGCGGCACAGAGGTCTACCGCTACTTCAAGCGCGTCCACGGCGCCCGTACGGCCGCCGTCGTCTCCTACAACCAGTCCGCCTCCGCCGCCTACGCCCGGCTGGTCACCCAGGGACTCAGGGCCGAGGGCTACCGGGTCGTCACCGAACAGGTCGACTTCGCGCTGCCCGACTTCCGGGCCGCCGCGGCCGACCTGAAGGCGCAGGGCGCCGACCTCGTCTTCGACGCCGTCGACACCCACGGCAACGCCCAGCTGTGCAAGGCCATGGACGATGTCGGCGCCCACGTCACCGCCAAGGTGACCAACGTCCAGAACTGGACGTCCACCGTGCCCGAGGACTACAAGGACGCTCCGCGCTGCCGCAACGCGCTGTGGGCCACGGGGTCGAGCCGGAACTACGAGGACGCGGGCGACGCCGCCGTACGGGCGTTCCGCGACGCGACCAAGGCCCTGCCGACCCGTTCCCAGTGGCAGCTCGAGGGCTGGGCGGCGGCACGGTGGTTCACGGACGCGGCGAAGTCCTGCGTCCGGACGGGCATCACCCGGGCGTGCGTCGACGCGTTCATGAACCGGGGCACGCCCTACACCGCGGGCGGGCTGCTGCTCCCCGTCACCTACGAGCGCCTGGCCGAGCCGCCCGGAACGCGTCGGACCTGCCTCTCGGTGGCCCGCTGGCGCGACGGCAGGGGCTGGGTCACCCAGGGCGACATGAACACGAACTGCTTCGACGTACCGCAGATCGCCTACCGGCCCTGAAGAACGTCCCAGTGCCAAGAACCTCCCAGCGCTTGCGGACAGTATCTGTCCGCAAGCGCTGGGAGACTCGGCGGCATGTTGGAGACATCCGCACGACTGCTGCGCCTGCTCTCACTGCTCCAGGCCCACCGCGAGTGGTCGGGCGCGGATCTCGCCGGGCGGCTGGGCGTCACCGCGCGCACCGTCCGCCGTGACGTGGAGCGGCTGCGCGAGCTGGGCTATCCCGTCAACGCCAGCCCGGGTACGGGCGGCGGTTACCAGCTCGGCGCCGGGGCCGAGCTGCCGCCGCTGCTCCTGGACGACGACGAGGCCGTCGCGGTGGCCGTAGGGCTGCGTACGGCGGCCGGGCAGGGCATCGAGGGCATCGGCGAGTCCTCCGTCCGAGCGCTCGCCAAGCTGGAACAGGTCCTGCCGAGCCGGCTGCGGCGCAGGGTCGGCGCGCTGAACGCCTTCACCGTGCCGATGCTGCGCGCTCCGGGGACCTCCGCCGTCGACCCCGCCGTCCTCACCGAACTGGCCAACGCCTGCCGTGACAGCGAGCGGCTGCGCTTCGAGTACCGCGATCACGGGGGCTCCTCGACGCGCCGTACCGTCGAGCCGTACCGGCTGGTGTGCACCGAGCACCGCTGGTACCTGGTCGCCTGGGACGTCGACCGAGACGACTGGCGTACGTTCCGGGCCGACCGCATCACGCCCCGGCCGCCGCACGGACCGCGCTTCACGCCCCGGACGCCACCGGCCGAGAATCTGGCCGAGTACGTCTCCAAGGGCGTCTCCACCGGCGCCTACGCCACGAACGCCGTCGTCCGGCTGCTGGTGCCGCTGGAGCAGGCCGCCGCGCGGATCTCACCCTCGGCCGGGACCCTGGAGGCCTCGGGGAAGGACAGCTGCCTCCTGCGCACCGGGGCGCCGAGCCTCGATGTCATGGTCATCCACGTGATGCTGATGGGCTTCGAGTTCGAGATCCTGGAGCCCGCCGAACTCGGCGACGCGATCAGGACGGCCCGGGACCGGTTGTCCCGGGCACTGGAGAGGCCCGGACCGGTGGTCCCGGGCGCTGGAGAGACAGGGCCCCGGGAAGCCGGTGCCTGAGCGGCCGGTGCCTGAGCGGCCAGGGCCTGAGAAGCCGGGTCCCGAGGGGGTGCCGGTCACGGTCCGGGTGCCGTGGCGGAAGTCCCGGGTGCCGGCCGGGGAACGTGCGGGGGTTCTGTGATCGAAGCGTGTATTTCCTATGCGGCGTCAGCTTCCGCGGCGCGTGCCGCAATCGGAGCGGACCGGATAGGGAAATCCGCCGCCGAGCACGCGCCGACCCCCCCGCTCCGCCCATTTCGCCGGGCTATTCGGGACGCCCGGACGACGACTCCGAATTACGTTCGAAGGCGTGCGGAACACCGAAGGAACCCCACATACGGGGGATCGAGTTCGGCGAAACACGTGTCGTGATCCTGTGACAGAAGTGTGACCGGCGGGGGACAGGTGACGCTTCGTCGCCGATCGGGCTTCCACCACCGGGGCGTGCCGCCTAACGTGGCGGTCATGGCACCCATTCCCCCCTCTCACGCAGAGCCGCAGGACAGTCCGGAGAGCTATGTCGGGATGGAGGTGAGCAGTGCGCGGGAGCGTGCGCAGGAGCACGGCTGGCCGACGGTCCGCACGTTGCCCCACGGCGCGATCATCACCATGGAGTACCTGGTGGGGCGGCTCAACTTCGAGGTCACGGACGGCACGGTGACGCGCTGCTGGAAGGGGTGAGCGCCCCGCCCCGGCGGACCGCGGCCCCTTCGGCCGGCGGCGTGCCGAGCGCGGCTGAGCGCCGCGCCACGACGTGCGAAGGCCCCCGGCTCGACGAGCCGGGGGCCTTCGCCGTGCGGGGAGAGGCTTGTGCGTACCGGGCCCCGCAGTTCTCAGCCGCCCGTCAACGGGTGCTCAGCCGCCCGTCAGCGGGCGGGCCGTCGCGGCGGCCGCGCGCGCCGGACGGTCCGGGTGGGGCGGGCGGTCCGGGTGCGCCGGACGGCGACTGCCCGCCGGTGTCACCGGGGTGCGTTCCGAGCGGGCGGTGTGCGGGCCCGGCGCCAGGTGAGCGGGGGATCTGGGCGGACGGGAGGCGACGGCCCCACGGGCCGGCATCTCGCTGTCCACCGCGACGGCCTGCGGGGACAGGACCGGTGCGGGGACCGGAGAGGGGGCCGGCGCGGGCACGGTACGGCCGCGACGGGTGCGGGTGCGCCACAGATCGCGAAGCGCGAAGATCCCGGCCTCGGAGCGCGCGATGAGCGGCTCGCACCAGGGCAGCGCCAGCAGGATCAGCAGACCCGCGGCCCAGCCCAGCAGGACATCGCTCAGCCAGTGCGTACCCAGGTAGACGGTGGTGAGGCCGACGCCCAGCGAGGTCACGGCGGACAGCGCCGAGAGCCAGCGTCTGGCTCTCGGGGTCGACGCCAGATAGGCCAGGATTCCCCAGGTCACGACGGCGTTGGCGGTGTGGCCCGACGGAAATATATCGCCGCCCAGACCCATCTCGTTCGAGCCGATGGTGATGGCGTAGTGCGGGCCGAGACGGCCCATGCCGAGCTTCGCCGCGCCGACCGTGATGTTGAGCAGCAGCAGGGAGGCGCCCAGGGTGAGCAGCGGGCGCAGTGTGTGCTGGCGCCAGGAGCGCCAGCCCAGCCACGCGGCGACCATCACCGCGGTGGGGCCGCGCTGGCCGAGCACCACGTAGTAGTCGAGGAACGCGTGGATCTCAGGCCACTGCTGGTAGGGCCGGAAGAACATGACCTGCCAGTCGAACCGGACCAGCCACGACGTGATCGCAACGGCCCACACGATCGCCAGGTAGAAGGCCAGGGTCGCCGCGAAGAGGACAACCCTGTGCCGACTCATCTTCGGCACATCGATGTGGGCCGGTCGTTCCGGCTCACGGTCCAGCCGGGCGAAGACCCGGTCCAGACGGGTGAGGTTTCGTTCGGTACGCACTCAATCGACGTTACAGCGAGTGAGCTGCGTTCCAGGCCGATTCACTCGGTTTGTGATGACGATGTGATGTGGGATTCCTCTCAGGATCATGTTTATTTCCAATGAATCGCTAATCCCGTGACCATGGAGCCTTCAATTCCATTGGTCTCCGAGGGTCTTCGATTTTATGGCACTTTTATATTCGTTCACCGGGTGATGGTGTGGAATTCGCCGCCCGCTCACCGGTCCCGGGCGGGGTGCCGCCGGGCGGGTCAGGGAGGTCCTGAGCCGTTCAGCCAGAAGGCCCCGTACGCCGCCGAGGCCACCGCGACGCCCCCGACGACCAGTGCCGACCTGGAGGTACGCAGCCTCGCCAGGGCCATGGCGAGAGGGAACAGGAGCGGGAAGGCGGGGAGCAGCAGGCGCGGCTTCGAGCCGAAGTAGCTCGACGCGCACAGGGCGAGCGCGACGACGATCCCCGTGTAGACCAGGAGGGCCGGCGGCTGCCCCTGGCGTACGCATGTCACGTAGAGCCACAGGACGAGCACGACTCCGGCGATCAGGGCGGCACCGGCCAGGGCGGACGGGAACGAGGTGAACTTCTCGGCCACGAAGCGCCCGAAGGCGTAACCGCCGTCGAAGCCGTTGCGCCACCCCGCCTGGACGTCGAGATAGCCGAGCGGGCCCCTGCCCGTGCGCCGCCCCACCCACAGCACGTAGCCGGCGGCGCCGAGCGGCGCGATGATCATGGCGAGGGCGCGCCGCCACGGACGCGCGCCGTCCGTCCGCGACATGCTTCCGCCGCGCCGGTGCTCTCCCACGAACGAGCTAATCGCCGCCACCCACAGGGCCGCGACCACCGCGACCCCCACCGGCCGGGTCAGGCCGGCGAACGCGGCGAGCAGTCCCGCGGTCGCCCAGCGGCCGGTCAGCACCGCGTACAGCGACCACGCGGCGAGCGCGGTGAACAGTGACTCGCTGTACGCCATCGACTGCACGATGCCGACGGGCAGGACCGCCCACACCAGCGCAGCGCACACCCCGGCCCGCCGGCCGTGGACGTGGTCGGCGACCGCGAAGATCCCCCAGGCCGCGGCGAGCGAGGCCACCGCGGCGACCAGCAGCCCGGCGTCCGCGTACGACAGCGGGGCCACCGCGTGGACGATCCGCTCCAGCCAGGGCAGCAGCGGGAAGAACGCGAGATTCGCGTGCACGTCACCGTTCGGGAGGCGGACCTCGTAGCCGTAGCCGAGCTCGGCGACCCTCGTGTACCAGAGCGAGTCCCAGCGCTCCGACAGCAGCCGGTGGGCGCTCCCGCCGCTCGCCGCGCTCCACACGGCGAGCGTGACGAGGCCCAGGGCGCGCACCGCCGCGTAACCGAGGAGCGCGGGTGCGGCTCGGCGCAGGGCGCTCCCGCGGGGCATCACGGCGGGACTCTCCGGATCGGTCACGGGCTCGATTATCGGCGGACCGCGGAACCGGCAGGCCGTACGGGGTGTGACGACGTGCGGGCGGCGTGGCGTACGCCACACACCCGGCCGGCGAACGTGAGAGGTCCGCCACGTGTCACGGGCGAGAACTCGCGTACGCTGACGGCTCACTCGCCTTTGTTGCGTGGGCCCGGGACTCCGCTCTCCGGGCCGCAGCCCCAGGGAGTCCCCACCCTGCGGATCCGCAGAACGCGAGGGAATCTCTGGAGGTACGTACATGTCCGGGACGACCACGGCCGCTGCGCGATGCCGTCGGGAGGCCGGAGCCGGTGCCAACCGCTGGGTCGTCCTCGTCGTCCTGTGCGTCAGCCTGCTGCTCGTCGCCCTCGACGCCACCGTTCTCCATGTCGCGGTGCCCGCCGTCACCGAGGACCTGAAGCCCGGCGCGATAGAACTGCTCTGGATCGTCGACATCTATCCGCTCGTCTGCGCCTCGCTCCTCATCCTCTTCGGCACGCTCGGTGACCGGATCGGCCGACGACGGGTCCTGCTCCTCGGTTACGCGCTCTTCGGAGTCGCCTCCGGCATCGCGGCCTTCTCCGGTAACGCGCAGCTTCTGATAGGCGCCCGCGCCCTGCTCGGCATCGGCGGCGCCATGATCATGCCCGCCACGCTGTCGATCCTGCGCGAGGTCTTCCCCGACCGGCGCGAACGGGCGCTCGCGATCGGCATCTGGAGCGCCGTCGCCGCCGTCGGCGCGGCGGTCGGACCGCTCCTCGGCGGCTTCCTCCTCGAACACTTCTGGTGGGGATCGGTCTTCCTCGTCAACATCCCGCTGATGATCATCAGCCTGCCGGTCGGACGGCTGCTGCTGCCCGAGTCCCACGGCGACCGCGACGGTCCCTGGGACGTCGTCGGGGCGCTCATGGCCGCCGCCGGCCTGTTCGGACTCGTCCTCGGCGTGAAGCGCCTCGGCGGCGGCGAGGCACCCTTCAGCCCCTTCACCCTCGTACCGCTGCTCGTCGGCGCCGTACTGATGGCCGCCTTCGTACGGCGGCAGCGGCGGCGCGCGCATCCCCTGGTCGACCTGCGCATGTTCGCGCGTCCCGCCTTCAGCACGTCGGTGGGGTGCATCGTCCTCGCCATGCTCGCCCTGGTGGGCCTGGAACTGATCGCCGCCCAGTACCTCCAGCTCGTGCTCGGTCTGTCGCCGCTCCAGACCGGGCTGCGGCTGCTGCCGCTCACCATCGCGGCGATGGCCGCCGGTCTGGCCGGGGCGAAGCTGCTGCGCAGGTTCGGGCCGCGCGCGATGGTCTCCTTCGGGTTCTGTCTCACCGCGGCGGCCGTCGTCACGCTCACCGCGATGGGCGGGAACGACAACGCCGCGCTGCTGCTCTTCGGCTTCGTGCTGCTGGGCTTCGGCCTGGAGACCACGCTCTTCGGGGCGTACGAGTCCATGCTCAGTGAGGCGCCGCAGGCGCAGTCGGGCGGCGCCGCGGCGATCGGTGAGACCTCGTACCAGCTCGGCGCGGGGATAGGGATCGCGCTGCTGGGGAGCGTGATGAACGCGGCGTACACGCCCGGACTGTCGTCCGTCCCCGGGGTCCGGGCGGCCGATTCGGCGGCGGCGGGACACTCGCTGGGCGAGGCGTACCAGGTCGCCGACCGGCTCGGCGGCGCGTCCGGCGGTGCCCTGCGGCAGGCCGCCCGGGACTCCTTCGTGCACGGACTGCATGTGACCCTGCTGGTGAGCGCCGGCCTGTTGCTGCTCGGCGCCGTGATGGCGCTGCGGCTGCCGCGGGTCATGGAGTGCGGCACCGCCGCGGTTGCGGCTCCCGCCTCGGACGTCGTCGCCGTCCCGGCCTCCGCGCCGGGCCCCGCCGGTATCCCGGTGGCGCCGGGCCCGACCGGTATTCCGGTTCCCCGTGACGCCGCAGGGACCGCCGAGAGCCGCGTCTCCGCTTAGGTTCCCCGGTCCGCTCCTGGGCAGGGCCTCCGGCTCGCGAGCCGGTGCCGCACCCGCGAGCCGGAAGCCCGGGTCGCCCCGCGTCGCCCACTGGGCGGGCCGGCCGGGCGCCGGGCTCCCGGGTGCTGCGAGCCAGTGCCCTGGACTTGCGGGACACTGCGTCGTAACGTCGGGCCGAGATCCTTAACTAGCGGTGCTAGTTGTCACCCTGCCGGAGGCTGTCGTATGTCCGCGTCCTCGAAGCTGCCGCCCTTCGACCCCGCCGACCCGCTCGGGATCGACGACCTGCTGGACGCGGAGGAGCTGGCCGTCCGCGACACCGTGCGGAGCTGGGCCGCGGACCGCGTGCTGCCGTACGTCGCCGACTGGTACGAGAAGGGCGATCTGCCCGGTATCCGGGAACTGGCGCGGGAGCTGGGCGGGATCGGCGCCCTCGGGATGTCGCTGCAGGGGTACGGGTGCGCGGGCGCCAGCGCCGTGCAGTACGGCCTCGCCTGTCTGGAGCTCGAAGCGGCCGACTCCGGGATCCGCTCGCTCGTCTCGGTCCAGGGTTCCCTGGCCATGTACGCCATCCACCGGTTCGGCAGCGAGGAGCAGAAGCGGGCCTGGCTGCCGGGCATGGCCTCCGGCGAGATCATCGGATGCTTCGGACTGACCGAGCCCGATCATGGCTCCGACCCCGGTTCCATGCGGACGCACGCCAAGCGCGACGGCGGGGACTGGGTCCTGAACGGGCGCAAGATGTGGATCACCAACGGTTCCGTCGCCGGTGTCGCCGTCGTCTGGGCGCAGACCGAGGACGGCATCCGCGGATTCGTCGTGCCCACCGACGCGCCCGGCTTCTCCGCCCCCGAGATCAAGCACAAGTGGTCCCTGCGGGCGAGCGTGACCAGCGAACTCGTCCTCGACGACGTGCGGCTGCCGGCCGACGCCGTCCTGCCCGACGTTGTCGGACTCAAGGGCCCGCTCGGCTGCCTCTCGCACGCGCGGTACGGGATCGTGTGGGGCGCGATGGGCGCGGCGCGCTCCAGTTTCGAGTCCGCACTCGCGTACGCGAGGACGCGTGAGCAGTTCGGGCGCCCCATCGGCGGTTTCCAGCTCACCCAGGCCAAACTCGCCGACATGGCCGTCGAACTGCACAAGGGGATCCTGCTCGCCCATCACCTGGGCCGCCGCATGGACGCGGGACGGCTCCGCCCCGAGCAGATCAGTTTCGGCAAGCTCAACAACGTACGCGAGGCCATCGAGATCTGCCGTACCTCGCGCACGATCCTCGGTGCCAACGGGATCTCGCTCGAATATCCCGTGATGCGGCACGCCACGAACCTGGAGTCGGTGCTCACCTACGAGGGCACCGTCGAGATGCATCAGCTCGTGCTGGGCAAGGCGCTCACCGGGCTCGACGCCTTCCGGTGACGGTCCCGCGTGTGAAGCACCGGCCGGGCAGGGCCGGTGAGCGGCCCTGCCTCAGCTCTGGTTGAAGAAGCCGTCGGTCTGACGGCCCGCGGCGTCGCCGCTGACGATCTCCGTGTGCGCCGGGGTCAGCAGGAAGACCCGGGTCGCCACCCGCTCGATGGTGCCGTGCAGGCCGAAGGTCAGGCCGGCCGCGAAGTCCACCACGCGCTTGGCGTCGGCGGCCTCCATGGACGTGAGGTTGATGATGACCGGGACGCCGTCCCGGAAGAGTTCGCCGATACCGCGTGCGTCCCGGAAGCTGTCCGGGGTGACCGTGCCGATCCGGCGGCCCTTCTCCTCCGCCGTCTCGGAAGCAACCTTCACGCGAGGGTCGGTGACCCAGGCGTCGCCGGAGTCCTGACCCTCGGCGTAGTCGTCGTCGTAGTAACGCTCGTCATCGTTGTCGTCGACGAGGCCAAGCCAGGCACTCGCCTTGCGCACCGATCCCATGGACGCCTCCTCTCACAGCGGTCTTTCGTGCTTCCGCATCCCCATGGTCGTCCATGATGCGGATGTCGCGCCAAGTGGATAGACGCCGCGTGGGGGTTTCGTGACGGTACTGGTGCACAGCGAATCCGTCGAGAGCCCGCGCCCCCCAAGGGTCGTACGGGGTAAGGCTGCTGACTGAGAGTGAAATATGATTTCTCGCGGCGACCGGGTGACGGGCGGTGCGTACGGGTGAACGGGAGGGTCGATACGATGCCCGACCTCAATGTCGTACAGGTCACGGGGGAGTGTCGTGTTCGGAATCGTGAGGCCCTGCAGCCACCGTCTCGGTGAGGGGCTCAAGACGCAGTGGATGGCGCATCTGTGCGGGCTCTGTCTCGCGCTGCGCGGGGACCATGGTCAGTTCGCGCGGGTGGTCACCAACTATGACGGCCTGCTGGTATCGGTTCTGACGGAGGCTCAGGCCGAGCGGGCCACGGGATGGCGGCGCACGGCGGGCCCCTGTCCGCTGCGCGGCATGCGGACCGCCTCCGTCGCGCAGGGCGAGGGCGCGCGGCTCGCCGCCGCCGTCTCCCTGGTCCTCGCCTCGGCGAAGGTCCGCGACCATGTCGCCGACGGGGACGGGCTCCTGGCGCGCAAGCCGGTCGCGCTGGCCGCGCGCCGGGTGGCCGCGAGCTGGGGCAGGGCCGGGGCGCGAACGGGAACCGCCGTCGGCTTCGACACGGCCGTGCTCGTCGACGCGGTGGACCGGCAGGTCGGGATCGAGGCGCTGGCCGGGCCCGGAACACCGCTGCTGACCGTCACCGAACCCACCGAGACCGCCACCGCCGCAGCCTTCGCCTACACCGCCGTCCTCGCGGGCCGCCCCGGCAACGCCGCTCCGCTGGCCGAGGCCGGGCGGCTCTTCGGACGGCTCGCTCATCTGCTGGACGCCGTGGAGGACAGGGAAACCGACGCCGCGTCAGGAGCCTGGAACCCCCTCTCCGCCACCGGGACCTCGCTCACCGAGGCCCGCAGGCTCGCCGACGACGCCCTGCACGGGATACGGCTCGCGCTGCGCGAGGCCGAGTTCACCGACGGCAGACTGGCGCATGTGCTGCTCGCCCACGAACTGGGCCGCTCGGTGGACCGCGCGTTCGGGACGTCGGGGTGCGGGCACGCGGGGGACGGAGCACACGGACCGCACGGCGCCCTCGGCTCTCCCGGGTCCGGCCGTCTCCTCGACGCGCCGGGATCCGCCGTCCTGCTCGGCCCCGAGGGCTCCTTCGGGCCGCCCCGGCACGGCGGGAATCCGTACACCGGTGGGGGCGACCCCTTCGGCGGCGGCCCTTCCGTCCAGCCACCCAACCCCGGCAAGCGCGGATTCTGGGCCGGCTGCGCGGCCGCCGTCGGACTGTGCTGCACCTGCAAGATGTGCTGCGCCGACCAGTACGAGGGTCCGTGGTCGCGCAAGAAGCGCGAAGGGTGTCTGAACGACTGCGACTGCGACTGCGGTTGCTGCGAGGCGTGCAAGTGCTGCGAATGCTGTGAGTGCTGCTCGTGCTGTGACTGCGGGTTGTGACGGGCGGAAAGGCGTACGGGGGCGGTGCCGCCGACGGCTTCGCCCTCGTGCCCCCGCGATGCCCTGCGGACCAGAGGAGTCCGTGGACCGGGTGATGCCGCCGCTCCAGGACCGCGGATCGTTCCGCACCGAATAGCCAATAGCCGAATAACCCGAATGAACGGGCCTCACGTCGCCGCCCGCACCTCGACCTGGCCGAGCCGCTCGTGTGGAAGGGTTGATCACATGACGACGGACGCACCCGAGGACTGGAAGCACTGGCAGGAGCACCGCGTGGCGACGGTTTCGGCGCCGTACGGACCGCTCGCGCTCACCGGGACCCACTGGATCGAGAACTATCCGGAAGGGCGACTTCCGGACATCCCCGGGCGTTGGGCCGTCAAGGGCGGCCAAGTGACCCTGACGGCGGCCGCCGAGGACGGGCTCACGGTCGACGGCGAGCCCTTCACCGGCGACATCGCGCTGGACGCCGACTACGGACCGGCCGGCGGAGCCCGGGTCGGGCGCGGGGAGCGGCGGTTCGTCGTCCTGGCGCGCGAGGGGACGTGGGGCGTACGCGACTACGACCCCGACGCGCCCGGCCGGAAAGCCTTCGCCGGCATCGAGGCGACCCCGTACGACGGGCGCTGGGCGGTGCCCGGACAGTTCACCCCGTACGGCGAGGGCCGTACCGTGCGCGTCGAGAACGCCGACGGGGTGACCCGCGGGCTCGCCCTCGGCGGAGTCCTCGCCTTCACCCTGGACGGGCAGGACCTCACCCTCCAGGTGTCGGTCGAGAGCGACGGCACGCTGTGGGCCGTCTTCGCCGACACCACCAGCGGGGACAGCAGTTACCGCTTCCGGTTCCTGCGCCCCGCGGCGCCCGACGCCGAGGGGCGTACGACGGTGGACTTCAACCGGACCGTGCTTCCGCCGTGCGCGTTCGCCGACCATTTCGTCTGCCCGTTCCCGCCGCCCGGAAATACGCTGCGCGTGGCCGTCGCCGCGGGGGAGCGCCGATTGGCCTGAGGTCCCCGGGACTCCTGAAAACGCGCGGGAAATCCTGCGCCTTCAGTGGTCCGATGATCAACCTCCGGTGGATGAGGGCAAGTTGAACGCTGCACGGCCGAAAGGCGCCCTTGCGTCTGTCGGCCGCACAGCCGAATACTCCCCCTCAGCGCTTGTCAGGGGCATGGCTTGTTCGGAATCCGGACGGGCGGCTCCCGGCTGCGCCTCACGGGCCCCGACCCCACGACACGGGACCCCTTACTTCCCTTCGGAGGAATGAAACGTGAGGATCAAGCGCACCACCCCCCGCAGTGGCATCGCGAGACGGAGCCGGCTGATCGCCGTGACCACCGGACTCGTCGCCGCCGCAGCGTTCGCGGTCCCCAGCGCGAACGCGTCCGACGCCCAGACGTTCAGCGCCACCCAGCTGAGCAGTGCCAAGCAGTCGGTACTCAAGTCCGACATCGCGGGCACCGCTTGGGCGGTCGACGCCAAGACGAACCGTGTGGTCGTCACCGTCGACAGCACGGTCTCGAAGGCGGAGATCGCGAAGATCAAGCAGGAAGCGGGCGGCAACGCGGCCGCGCTCACCATCAAGCACACCCCGGGCACCTTCAAGAAGCTGATCACCGGCGGCGACGCCATCTACGGCGGCGGCTACCGCTGCTCGCTCGGCTTCAACGTGCACAGCGGGAGCACCTACTACTTCCTGACCGCCGGCCACTGCGGTGAGGTCGCCTCCACCTGGTACTCCAACTCGGGCCAGACCACGAAGCTGGGCACGAACGTCAGCTACAGCTTCCCGACCAACGACTTCGCGCTGGTCAAGTACACCAGCACCACGGTCGCGCACCCGAGCGCGGTCGGCAGCCAGACGATCAGCAGCGCGGCCACGCCCAGCGTGGGCACGACGGTCTACCGGCGCGGCTCGACCACCGGTACGCACAGCGGCCGGGTCACCGCACTGAACGCCACGGTCAACTACGGCAGTGGTGACGTCGTCTACGGCATGATCCAGACCACGGTCTGCGCCGAGGGCGGAGACAGCGGCGGTCCGCTGTACGGCGGCAGCGTGGCCTACGGTCTGACCTCCGGAGGCAGCGGAAACTGCACCTCCGGCGGTACGACCTTCTTCCAGCCGGTCACCGAGGCGCTCAGCTACTACGGCGTGAGCGTCGGCTGACCCGTCCGGTCGCGCGACGGACCGGCCGTTCGTCGACTCCTCGACCCACAGGGCCGGCACCCCCCACGGGACACCGCGCGACCGGACCCACGGCAGGCGGACCAACCGGCGAGCCCCCGCACGCAACCGACGTGCGGGGGCTCGCCCTTGCTCCGGTGACGGGTCTACCTTCGAAGCGCGCGCTCCGTACGCCCGGTGCGCCACGTCGGACCCTGGGGGCCGTGATGGTCGAGGAACTGGTGGTGGCGGGAGTCTCCGTCGTGTCCGTGGGGCTGGTCTACACGATGGCCGCCGCCCGCGTCGTCAAACAGTACGAACGGGGCGTGGTGCTGCGGCTCGGCAAGCTGCGCTCCGAGGTCCGCGGCCCCGGCTTCACCATGGTCGTGCCGTTCGTGGACCGGCTGCGCAAGGTCAACATGCAGATCGTGACCCTGCCCATCCCGGCCCAGGAGGGCATCACCCGGGACAACGTCACGGTCCGCGTGGACGCGGTCGTCTACTTCCGGGTGGTGGACGCGGCGAACGCGATCATCCAGGTCGAGGACTACCGCTTCGCGGTCTCCCAGATGGCACAGACCTCCCTCCGGTCGATCATCGGCAAGAGCGACCTGGACGACCTGCTCTCCAACCGCGAAAAGCTCAACCAGGGGCTGGAGTTGATGATCGACAGCCCGGCGATCGGCTGGGGCGTGCAGATCGACCGGGTCGAGATCAAGGACGTGTCGCTGCCCGAGACGATGAAACGGTCCATGGCCCGCCAGGCCGAGGCCGACCGCGAGCGCAGGGCCCGGATCATCAACGCGGACGCGGAACTTCAGGCATCCAAGAAGCTGGCGCAGGCCGCCGAGGTGATGTCGGAACAGCCGGCCGCGCTCCAACTGCGGCTGCTCCAGACGGTGGTGGCCGTCGCGGCCGAGAAGAACTCCACCCTCGTCCTGCCCTTCCCGGTCGAACTGCTGCGCTTCCTGGAACGGGCCCAGTCGGGACAGCCGCCGGCGGTGGCGCAGCCGCAGCCGGACTCGGGGCCGGAGCGGACGCCGGGTGCGTCACCCGTGGTGGAGCGGCAGCCCGGGACCGGGCCCGAGTAGTCCGCCGGGTGGCGGAGCGACCGGTGCGGAAGCAACCGCCTTGCGGGAGAGCCTTCCTGGATCCGCCCCACGCGAGGGCGATATCAAGACAGGGCCGGATCTCGTGAGCCGTGCGGTGCGACGCGTGTCTCCGTGTTTGCTGTGCGAATCCACGGGGCGTGACCACGCACAGTCAGGACGTAGAAGCGGTACGGCTGTTGTCGTACAGGCGTCCTGAAGTCGACCTTGTGTGTTCCCTGTGCGTCTCGGAATAGTGGTCGAGGAACAACTGGCATGGACGCGACGGTACGGACTTTTCGTCGTGCCCGGCGCCCATGTCCGTACGCCTTCCGGTCCCGGAGGTCCCCACAACCTCCCGGACCGACCCCCCACAGGAGGACGTGAGTTGAAGCACCGACGTATGTCCAAGAGGCCTGCCCTCATGACGGGCGCGGGCATCGCCGCACTCGTCGCCGCCGGAGTCACCTTCCAGACTGCGAACGCGAGCGAGGCCCCGAAGAGCCACGGACCGCACACCCTCTCCGTCACGGCGGCCGGAAAGCTCGCCTCGGCCCTCGGCGAGGACCTGGGCGCCGATGCCGCGGGAACGTACTACGACGCGAAGTCCCGGCACCTCGTCGTCAACGTGCTCGACGAGACCGCGGCCAAGACCGTCACGGCGGCCGGAGCCAGGGCCAGGATCGTCGAGAACTCCCTCGCCGAGCTGTCCGGCGCCCGCACCACGCTCAAGAAGGACGCGAGCATCCCCGGTACGTCCTGGGCCACCGACCCGGAGACCAACCAGGTCGTCGTCACCGCCGACCGCACGGTCTCCGACGCCGAGTGGGCCAGACTCGCCAAGGTCGTCGACGGTCTCGGCGCCAAGGCCGAACTCAAGCGGACGAAGGGGGAGTTCAAGCCCTTCATCGCCGGTGGTGACGCCATCAGCGGTTCCGGCGGGCGCTGTTCGCTCGGCTTCAACGTGGTCAAGGGCGGGCAGCCGTACTTCATCACCGCCGGGCACTGCACCGAGGCGATCTCCACCTGGTCGGACTCCGACGGCAAGCAGATCGGCACGAACGAGCAGTCCAGCTTCCCCGACAACGACTTCGGCCTGGTCAAGTACACGGCGACCACGGACCACCCGAGCGAGGTCGACCTCTACAACGGCTCCACGCAGCCCATCACCAAGGCGGGCGACGCCACCGTCGGCATGAAGGTGACCCGCAGCGGCTCCACGACCCAGGTGCACGACGGCACGGTCAAGGGCCTGGACGCCACCGTGAACTACGGCAACGGCGATGTCGTCAACGGTCTCATCCAGACCGACGTCTGCGCCGAGCCCGGCGACAGCGGCGGCTCGCTCTTCTCCGGTGACACCGCGATAGGCCTCACCTCCGGCGGCAGCGGTGACTGCACCGCGGGCGGCGAGACCTTCTTCCAGCCGGTGCCCGAGGCGCTCTCGGCCTTCGGCGCCCAGATCGGCTGACCGGTTGACGGCCTTCGGAGCCCGGACCGGCTGACCGGCTGACCGGCCGACGGGCTTCGGAGCCCGGACCGGCTGACGGTCTTCCCGGCCAGGCCTCCCCCGGGAAGGCGGAGCCCCGCTCCCGCGTACGTCGCGGGGGCGGGGCTCCCGGTTTCTCCCGGCTGGGGAGTCCCGGGCGGGAGGAACGCCGACGCTCCTCGGTACCCGGCTGCGCTCCCTGGAGAAGGTCTGCCGCACACTGACCCTCACCGTGCGTTACGCCGACCGCTCCGCGACCACCCGCAGCCGTACCCTCACGGAGGCGACCGCTCACTCCTCGACGCTGACCGGCACCGTGTACCGCATGTACGAGGCGCTGGGCCTCCAGCGTGCCCGGGTCCGTGTGATCGCCCTGCGCGCCGAGGGGCTGACCCCCGCGGCGCAGGCCTCCCGTCGGCTCACCTTCGACCCGGTCGACGAGAAGGTCCGCCGTATCGATGAGGTCGCCGACCGGGCGCGGGCGAAGTTCGGCCCGCACGTGATCGGCCCGGGGACGCCGGCCACGTGACGCCGTCCGGGGCCGGCGTCTTTGGGGCGCCTAGTTCGCCCAGGGCGGTGTGAGGGTCGAGCCGTCGGCCAGTTGCGCCTGGAGGCCGATGGACGTGGTGACCCAGGAGAGCGCGGCCTCCTGGGCAGGGTTCTCGATGCCGAGGGTCGCGCCCGGGGTGATGATCACGGTGTCGCCCGCGGTGATCCGCTCGGTGCGGCCGTCGAGCGTGACCAGCAGTTCGCCGGAGAGGAGAAGGAAGATCTCCTCACGGTTGACGGTGTGCACGGGGGCCTGATGCCCCGCGGGAATCTCCGCGCGCCAGGCGCACAGCTCCTTGCTGCCGCTGCGGGGAGCGGCGTACGAGACGAAACGGGCGCCGTGGACCTCGTGGGCGACGGCTTCGGACGAACGGACGACGGGCACGGGTGCCTCCAGGATCGGTGAGTCGGCGGGGCCGCCGACCGTCGGGAACATAGTCAATTAGCTTGACTATCTGTCTCGCGATTATGGTCAAGCAGCTTGACCGAATAGTCAAGGGTGTTTCAATGCGTGCGTGCAGAACTCCGAGGCCATGGCCCTGTCCGCCGCCCTGCTCGCCGCCGCCGGCGAGCTGACGCAACGTATCCACGAAGGCGTGGTCGCCCGGGGGTTCGAGGGGGTGCGGCCCGCGCACGGCTTCGCCTTCGCACGGCTCGCTCCGGACGGAGCGACGGTCACCGACGTCGCCGCCCACCTGGGGGTCACCAAGCAGGCCGCCAGTCAGCTCGTCGAGGAGCTCGTCCGCAAGGGGTACGTGGAGCGGCGGCCGCACCCCGACGACGCGCGGGCCCGGCTCCTCGTGCTCACCGAGCTCGGGTGGGCCTGCACCCGGGCGGCCGAAGAGGCGGCCGCGGACGCCGTACGGGCGTGGGCCGAAGTGCTGGGGGAGAGTGAAATGCGCGCGTTGCGCACGCGTTTGGCGAGCATCGCGCCCTACGGTCCCATCAGGCCCACCTGGTGACGTTCCGTCACCGGCGGCGGTCGTTCCGGCTATCACTGGAAGTTTTTACTGACGCGTAACTTCACACGTCTGCTACTCGCCCGTAACTTGACGAGTGAACAGCATCCTCGTGATCCGGATCACAGGGCGTAAACCCCCACAACTCCCTTGAGCCGCAAGGAGATCACCCGATGCTGCCCTGGAAGCGAGTGCTCAGACCCCTGGCCGCGCTGCTCCTGACCGCCATGGTCGCCGTCGTCCCCGCCGCCACAGCACAAGCTGATTCCGCCCCCAGCAGTGGCTGGAACAACTACTCCTGCAAGCCGTCCGCCACGCACCCGCGCCCCGTCGTCCTCGTCCACGGCACCTTCGGGAACTCCGTCGACAACTGGCTGGCCCTCGCCCCCTACCTGACCAGCCGCGGGTACTGCGTCTTCTCCCTCGACTACGGGCAGCTGCCCGGCGTCCCCTTCTTCAACGGCCTCGGCCCCATCGACAAGTCGGCCGCACAGCTCCAGGTCTTCGTAGACAAAGTGCTCGCCGCGACCGGCACCGCCAAGGTCGACGTGGTGGGTCACTCGCAGGGCGGCATGATGCCCCGCTACTACCTCAAGTTCCTCGGCGGAGCCGCCAAGGTGAACGCCCTCGTCGGTATCGCCCCCGACAACCACGGCACGTCCCTCAACGGACTCACCAAGCTGCTCCCGTACTTCCCGGGCGCGGAGGACCTGCTGTCCACGGCGACTCCGGGACTCGCGGACCAGATCGCCGGCTCCGCGTTCCTGACCAAGCTCAACGCGGGCGGCGACACCGTCCCCGGCGTCCACTACACGGTCATCGCCACCAAGTACGACGAGGTGGTCACGCCGTACGACTCCGGGTTCCTGAGCGGATCCGACGTCCACAACGTCCTGTTGCAGAACCTGTGCGGGCTCGACCTCTCCGAGCACGTGGCCATCGGGATCTTCGACCGGATCGCGTACCACGAGGTGGCGAACGCGCTCGACCCGGCGCACGCGTCCACCACCACCTGCGCGTCGGTGTTCAGCTGACCGGCTCGGCGGACCACTCGTCCATGGTGGTCCGCCCGAGCACACTGGCGTGATCGTCCGTCCGCGTCCCGCATGTGCGGAACGCGGACGGCGGAGCACGCCGCCGGGGGCTGTCCGGCCTGAGCCGCCGGTCAGCCCCCGGAGTCGTCCGGCTCTCAGCGCCCGCGCCGGCTGCCCGGCGTCGCGCGCCGCCGCACCGAGGCGAACAGCGCCGCGGCACCGAGCGCGAGCGCGGCGGCACCGCCGATCGCGATGTACGAGGTGGAGGCGTCGCCGCCGGTCTCGGCGAGACTCCGAGCGGAACCGGCGGCTTCCGGCAGGTTCTCCGAGGAGTCCGAAGAGCCCGCGGAATCACCGGAATCAGCAGTGGCCCCGGAGTCCTCGGCCGCCCCGGCCGACTTGGTGTCCCCGGCCGTCTCGGCGGTGTCCGCGCTCGCGGCCGGCTCCGCCGACGTACCGGCATCGTCGTCACCGTGGCCGTGGTGCTCCACGGTCGACTTGTCGCTGCCGTCCTCGATCTGCTTCTCGGACGGCGCCGAGGCGCTCGGCGCGGGAGCGCTGCCGCCGCCCGTCCCCTTGTCGCCACCTGTGCCGCCGAACGCCACATCGGAGCAGGAGTAGAAGGCTTCCGGGCTGTCCGAGCGCTGCCAGACCGCGTACAGGAGCTGCTTGCCGGAGCGCTCCGGGAGGGTGCCGGAGAACGTGTAGAAGCCGCCCGAGGCCGCCGGGTCGGTGGCCGTCGCGACCGGGTGCGCCAGGTCGAGGTCGCCCCAGGCCAGCGGCCGCGACGGGTCGTAGCCCGACTTCGTGACGTAGACCTTGAACGTGCCCTTGTGGGGTGCGGTCACCCGGTACTTGAAGGTGTACGAGCCACTGCTCACGCTCGTCGCGGGCCAGTCGGAGCGCGCCAGGTCGAGCCCCTTGAACTCGGCGTTGCCGGCGCTGCACAGCTTGCCGTCCGGGATCAGCTCCTGGTGCCGCCCGTTCGCGTCGCCGATACGGATGCCGTTCCAGTCGTAGAGCGCCTGGGTGCCGCCTGCCGCGACGGCCGCCTTGCAGGCGTCCGACCGGGGGTTCTCCGGACCTTCCGCGTAACACTGGGACACCCGGCTCACCGGGTCCCCCATCGAGCCGTGCGCCGAGGCGGGCGCGGCGGCCAGCGCGGACAGGGCGAGCGGGGCGATACCGAGGACGGCGACGCCGGCGGCCTTGCGGCGTGCGGACATGGGGAACTCCTCGAACGGTCCTGGTGCGTGGGGTGAGTCCCGCACGGCACTCCGTGCGGGGATCCCGTGGGGGGTGATCAGAAAGCTAGCCCCAAGAAGCCGTGGAATCGCCTGCTGGAGGCGGGTGACGGAGATCCTTATGGTGCCTTTAAGGCAGAGCTAACGGGGGGCTGAGGAAGGGCGTTCGAAGGGGCTGTCCCGCCTGCCGGGTGCCGGTGTTGGGGGCGCTGAACGGTCCGTGGCCGTCCGCTCCCGCGCGCAGGTCACCGTGACAGCCGAGCGGTGGCCCGTACGGCTCGCACGGAGCTGTCTCCGGAGGGAGGCGGGGTGTTCTGCCGACTGCCACCCGTGGATTGGCCGGCCGGGCCTACGGGCACGGTTGATGGGGTGTCGCCTTGTGGATCAATTCTCGAAGTCTGTTCTCGGAGGCAGTCGATGCAACCACGCCGTATCCGGAGACAAGAGGCTGTCGAGGTGTACCGGAACGCCTACGGAAGCCTGTACGACGACGCGGTCGTCTCTCCGGACGGGGAACCGGGACGCTATCTTCGGTGGAATTGTTCGACGCCGGGTGTTGTCGTTGTGCCCCGCTGGGCCGACACCGTCGCGCTCGTTCCCGCTTTTCGCTACCCGATCGGCGATCTGTCGTGGGAATTCCCGCGGGGAGGCCGGGAGCCCGGCGAGTCGGTCGAGGAAGCCGCGGCCCGGGAATTGAACGAAGAGACCGGCCTGACCGCGACCACCACCAAACGTGTGGGTGTGCTATACGCGGACACCGGCCTGATCGAGTCTTCCATCGAGGTGGTCGAGGCCTTCGTGGCGACCCCTGGGTTCGGGAAGCGGTCACCGGAAGTCATGGAATCGGTGGAGGAACCGGTCTGGTTCAGCTCCCCCGAGTTGCGGACAGCCTTCACGGAGCAGCGAGTACGGTGTGCGGTCATCATCGCCGCCGCCGCACTGGCTTGGCCACGGGAGCCCTAGCGGCCGGTCACTTCATTCGGGGGGTTCCGTCGGACTGACGATCCGCAGCAGCTTCTCATGATCGGGGAGCTGCTTCTCCAGCCGCCAGGCGTTCTTGAGCCTTTCGGATTCCTTCTTCAGTTTCCTCTCCTTCTTGTCCTGGGCGATGTCGAAGGGCATGGAGAGCAGATTGAGCATGAGCGAGGCAGGGTTGAAGCCGGAACTTATCAATCCGATCAGGGTGTCGAGGGAACCTGTGGCGACGGAGGATGCCGAGACGTGGAGCCTGGCCTTGACCCGCTCGTCCCGGACCGCGGCCAGAGCGTCGGCGTCGAGGCCTCGGAAGGCGGCGACCGCGGCTTCCTGGAGGTGCATGCAGAAGTCTTCGACGCCGTCCCTCGGCGCGTCGGTGTCCACCGGTCGGCCGCTGTGCGCCTTCGCGAATTGATCGACGACCACTTTCCGGGACGCGAGCCCGACGGCTTCGTTGACCACGCCCGCGGGGAGGCGCGCCAGTACATAGGGGTTCAGTGCATAGCCAGGCAGGGTCAATTCGCCCTGGAGAGCGTCCCCTTGCAGCGCGACCGTGGACGGCGTGCGCACGGCGCCCCATGCCACGGGCATCTCCAGTACGGCGGGCAAGGAAGTTCTGAAGGACCAGTTCGCCGACCGCTCGACGGCCGCCAGCGCGACTTCGGAGCTCTCTCCATGGGCCGCTCGCCGCTCCGCGATCCATCCGCGCAGGGAGTTGTAGTAAAGCGGATCCTGACCGTGGATCCATTCCACCGCGGCACGCAGGGTCCGGGAATAGGCATCGTCGGGCGGTCCGATCAGATCGGACAGACGATCCGCCGTCCTCCGCTTGAAGCGCGCGCTCACCTCGTCCACTGAATACGGGGCGATATGTCCTTCGGTGATCTCGTCCATGAGTTCGGCGTATTCCTCGGTCGGAACATCGACGACATTGCGCGCCTTGTGTTCGTCCCGGATCTCACGAAAGGAACCCGCCGAGTCGCGTCGCACGATGACCAGCATGCCCGAGCTGATCAATTCGGCGAGATCCGCACGCCATTCGGGAGTCGACGGGGTCTGCCCGTCGAGGAGTGAACGTAATGCCACGTTGTGGAGCACCTGGGAATCGGTGATGACCAGCCGCTCGGCGAAGAGAGCGTTCTGCACTATCCGCGCCCGTAGTCCTCCGGGGTCGGTGACAGTGCCGCCATGATGTTCCGTCTCGCTCAGAAAGACGTGGGTGCTGTTTCCCGCAGCAAAGGACACTGTTCCTCCACCAATGGCGTTTTCGAGCGCACCTGAGGAAGGCGCGTCCGCGTCCTTTGCGGCGACACTAGCGGCTCTGGCGCATCGCCCTCCAGCCGTCGCGGCTGAGGAGCTTCGGGGCGGCGTTCGGTATACAGGGGGTGTACGTGACTGCGATCAGGTAAGTGGGTGCGGGCATGGCGGAGACGTCGGGCGAATTCGGGGAGACGGCCGAGGGGTTCGGGGTACGGCCGGCCGGCGCCGCCGACGTGCCCGTCGTGAAAGCCGTGATCGACGCCGCCTTCCAGCCCTACGTGGAGCGCATCGGGCTCGTGCCGGTGCCCATGGAAGCGGACCACGCGGCGAACGTGGCCGCGGGACGGGTGTTCGTCACGGGCGAGCCGGTCCTCGGGCTCGTGGTCGTCGAGGAACGCCCGGACCATCTGTACCTCGACATCATCGCGGTCCGGCCCGATGCCCACGGCCGGGGCATCGGGGGCCGGCTGCTGCGCTTCGTCGAGGCACACGCGCGGGCGCTCGGGCTGGACGAGATCAGGCTCTACACCAACGCGATGATGTGGGAGAACCAGAAGATCTATCCGAGATACGGGTACGAGGTCGCCGAGCGGCGCGCCGACGGGCCGTACGACCGGATCCACTACCGCAAGCGGCTGGTCTGACGGGATCCACGGTGAGCGGTCGGCAGGCCTTCACCGCATGCCGACCGCGGGGCTTCACCGCCCGCCGTTGATCCGGCGGAACGCGCGCCGTGCCCGGCGCGCCGGCTCAGCCGTCCGGCCACCAGGTGCGCGCGATGTCCTTCCGGACCTCCGGACGCTCGGCGGGGCGCTCGTCGGGCTCGTCCCGTACACGGCGGGAGTCCGACTTCCTCAGGGGCTTCTGCACGGTCACACGGCGCATGGCTGCCTCCTCGTGTCTACCGGATTCCGCGGTTGTACGGAGGTAGACCGTTTCGGGGAGAGTTCCTCATCGGTCGCGAAATGTCTGTGGCGCGGGTCACTCGCCGGCCGTCCGTGATGGGCGCGGGCCGATTGTCAGTGGTGGGTGACACCGTGGAACGCATGGTGAGCGACGGCGGTACGAATACACGGGCGGGCGTCGACTGGGACGCGGAATCCGGCACGTTCGACGAGGAACCCGACCACGGGCTGCGCGATCCCGAGGTCCGCGGTGCCTGGGTCGCCCGGCTGCGGGACTGGCTGCCCGAGACCTCCGGTGACCTGCTCGACGTGGGCTGCGGCACCGGCAGCCTGTCGCTCATAGCGTCCGAGCAGGGGCACCGGGTCACCGGGGTCGATCTCGCCCCGGGCATGATCGGCCAGGCCCGCGCCAAGCTGGCCGGGCGGGACGCGGTCTTCCTCGTCGGCGACGCGGTGGCGCCACCCGTCGGGGAGCAGCGCTTCGACGTCCTGCTCAGCCGCCATGTGCTGTGGACGCTGCCCGATCCCGGGCGGGTGCTGCGGCACTGGCGCGGGCTGCTGCGCCCGGGAGGACGGCTGGTGCTCGTCGAGGGTGTGTGGGGGACCGTGAGCACGGTCGGTATATCCGCCGAACGGATGGCCACCCTGCTCCGGCCGCTGCTGTCCGACCCCGCCGACCTGCGGGTGGACCCGCTGTCGGCCGACGCGCGGCTGTGGGGCCGCGACGTCGGGGACGAGCGGTACGCGGTGGTGGCCCGCTTCTGAGCAGCGCTGCTCATTGACCGGCGCCGGTCATCGAGCAGGGTCGGTCATCGAGCGGGGCCAGTCACCGAGTGGCGCGTCCGGCGGTCTCGCCGGGTACGTGGCGGCCAGGGTCTGTCGATTGGATCAGGTGGCGCCGAGGTGCGGTGCGTTGTCGGTTGCCCCGCGTCCCGCCGCATGATCCAAACGACACCCCCTAGGCCAGCAGCGCCTCGAAGCCGCCCTCGCGGGCCAGGTGTTCGAGGTCGTCCAGGGCTTTCTCGGCGGCGGCCGCGGCGGCCGGGTCGGTGGTCGCCAGGCCGCTCTCCGCGAACTCGTCCTCGTCCAGGCGTCGTACGTCCGTGCCGTCGGCCGATCGCCACAGGTCGAGGTCGAGATCCTCGACGACCAGCCGGCCGCCGGAGAGGGTGGCCGGACGGGTGATGTCGCAGTACCAGCCCTTGCGCTCACCCGCCGCGTCCCGGACCTCCTTCACCGAGTACCAGCGGTCCCGCCAGTAGTACTCGGTGAAGATGTCGCCCTTCTCGAACCGTACGAAGCCGAAGTCACGGACGCCGTCTCCCGCCCAGGGGGCGCGCACGACGACCCGGGTGCCGTCGTCGGCGAGCAGCTCGGCCGGGTAACTGATCTTCGTACGGCCCGCCTTGACGAGCACGATCTCCAACGTGCCGGGCGTGTCAGCCGAGGTCACGGACATACCTCACCTCCGTTGCGCAGATTTCATAGCCGAACCATGTGTTGATCGCCAGCATCGGGTCGTTGCCGGCGTCGTTGCCCGTGAACGCGTCCGTGAACCCGGCCGCGCGGGCCCGGTGCAGGGAGTGGTTCTTGGCGAGTTTGGCCAGACCCCGGCCCCGGAAGGCACGGCCGGTGCCCGTCATCACGGTGCCGTAGCGGGTGCCGCCGTCGGTGCGGGCCGCGCTGAACGCCGCCGGGCGGCCGTCGACGAGCGCGACGGACGTGAGTTCAAGGTTCAGGAGAGGGTGGTGCCAGGTCTCCGTCAGCCAGGCGTCGTAGTCCGTGAACTCGTGCTCGATGTCGCTCGGTTCGTCGAGGGTTGTCTCCGCGTCCAGCCGGAACAGTGGCCTGGGATCGTCCGCGAAGTCCGCCGCGGTTCGCAACTCCACACCGTCCGGCGGGGACTGGAGCGGGGGCAGGGTGCCGTTCGCCAGGTCGAGGCGGAGGAAGTGCGCCGAGCGGGCGGCGCGATAGCCCCGCTTCCCGGCGAAGGCGCGGTTCTCGGGTGCGTCCAGTACCCAGGCGTGCAGTCGGGTCGCGCCCAGGGCGGCCAGTTGCTCCTCGGCGGTGCGGGCCAGCAGCGAACCCGCGCCGCGTCCCGTCCGTTCCGGGTGCACGTAGATGTTGAGGTTCCCCTGGCCGGGCTCGGGGCTGTCGTGGACAAGGCTCACCTGCGCGGTGCCGATCGGCTCCCCGTCCTCCTCGGCCACCAGCGGCCGGTAGTGGGAGTCCGGATGGGCCCGCTCCAGGTCGTAGGCGACGGACTCGGGGGTGAAGAGCATGAACGGGAGGGCCTGGTGACGAATGTGCGCGAAGCCCGCGGCGTCCACCGGGTCTCCGTGCCGCAGTTCGCGAACGATCACGGTCATGTGATCGCACGCTACGCGGGCGCCGCGTGCGGGTGCCTCTCATTTTCGTGCGGGTACGGGACAATCACCGCGTGACCCTGAAGATCCGCATCGAAGAGGGGGCCGCGCCGTACGAGCAGGTGCGCGCCCAGATTTCCGAGCAGGCCCGGTCCGGAGCGCTGCCGGTCGGCTACAAGCTGCCCACGGTGCGGGGGCTGGCCGAGTCGCTCGGCCTCGCTGCCAACACCGTCGCCAAGGCCTACCGGGCCCTGGAGTCGGACGGGGTGATCGAGACGCGGGGCCGCAACGGCACGTTCGTGGCGGCCGCCGGGGACGCCGCGTCCCGCGAGGCGGCGACGGCCGCGCAGGCCTACGCCGAGCGCGCGCGACGGCTCGGCCTGACGGAGGACGCCGCCCTGGACGCCGTACGAGACGCACTGCGGGCAGCCTTCGAGGACGGCGCCACCTGATCCGAACGACAGACCCCGGCGCCGAGGCGGGCGCCGTTCGGACCGGGCCGGTTACAGGTACAGCCCCGCGTCCGCGCCCTCGCGTTGGTCCGGGACGGATGTCGGGGTCGTCCCGCGGCGCAGCGCGTACAGCTCCGCGAGGGTCGCGCCCTCGCGTGAGACGCCTTCCTCGGTGCCCAGCCAGCCCACCGCCTCGCGGCGGGTGAGCGGTCCGACCTCGATCCGGGCGAGGCAGCGGCCGGGGCGGACGACGGCGGGATGGAGGCGCTCCAGGTCCTCGTTGGTCGTGACGCCCACGAGGACGTTGCGGCCCTGGCCGAGCAGTCCGTCGGTGAGGTTGAGCAGCCGGGACAGGGCCTGGCCCGCCGTGTGCTTCGCCTCGCCGCGGATCAGTTCGTCGCAGTCCTCCAGCAGGAGGAGCCGCCAGCGGCCCTTGCCGGTGCCGTCCTCCTCGCCGATCGCGATGTCCATCAGATAGCCGACGTCGGAGAAGAGGCGTTCGGGGTCCAGCACGCAGTCCACCTGGCACCAGTCGCGCCAGGAACGGGCCAGCGTGCGCAGGGCGGAGGTCTTGCCGGTGCCGGGCGGCCCGTGGAGCAGCAGCAGCCGGCCCGCGATGCCCTCCGGGGTCGTCTTCATCAGGTGGTCCATGGCGTCCGCCACCGGCGCCGTGTAGTTGGGGCGGATCTCCTCCCAGGTGCCCGCGGAGATCTGCCGGGTCGTGCGGTGCGGTCCCCGGCGCGGCGACACGTACCAGAAGCCCATCGTGACGTTCTCCGGCTGCGGTTCGGGTTCGTCCGCCGCGCCGTCCGTGGCCTGCTTCAGCACCTTCTCGGCGAGCTCGACGCTGGTCGCGGTCACCGTGACGTCGGCACCGCGGTTCCAGCGGGACACCAGCAGGGTCCAGCCGTCGCCCTCGGCGAGGGTGGCGCTGCGGTCGTCGTCGCGCGCGGAGCGCAGCACCCGGGCGCCCGGCGGGAGCAGAGTGGCCCCGGACCGTACGCGGTCGATGTTCGCCGCGTGCGAGTGCGGCTGCTCGCCCGTCGCGAAGCGGCCGAGGAACAGCGCGTCGACGACGTCCGACGGCGAGTCGCTGTCGTCGACGTTGAGCCTGATCGGCAGAGCGTCGTGTGGGTTCGCAGACATGTCGCCATGATCTGTCACAAGGGCGCCCCGTGCACCCGGTTTCCGCGGTGCGTCGTATGTGTCGCGCTCGTCCCGTCCTTCCGGTGTATCCCCTCCCTACCGCCGCGGGGCCGTCCTGTTGCGGGACCGCGGTGCGACGGGATCCGTCCCACGGCCGGTTCCCCCGGCGCCGTGGATCACGGACGGAATGTCAACTCCGCATCTTCCCAGGGGCGTTACGGCTTCGCCGTACAGGACGGCCGCCGTCTCCGGTGCGGCTTGCGGGAGTTGACGAGCCATCGGCCCGAGTCATCCGGCTGTCACCCGACCGTCATGGACATGTAGCGAAATATGTGATGAACGGGGGCGGATCGGCTGGTTGATGCGTTAAGAGTCTTGGCATGGACACTTCCTGTCAACATGCGTAGCTGCTACCAAAGTTGTGGCAGAGATCCTGCTAAAGGGAGGTTCCATGAGACGTCCCAGATTTTCGGCATACATGACCTCACTCCTCCTGGCCGTCGGCCTCGCCCTCACCGGGGCGGCCGCGGCGCAGGCGCAAACCGCGGCCGCCACCGGCTATGTGGCGCTCGGTGACTCCTATTCCTCCGGCGTCGGCGCGGGCAGCTACATCAGCTCGAGCGGCTCCTGCGACCGCAGCACGAAGGCGTACCCCTATCTCTGGAACGCCGCGCATTCACCCTCGTCGTTCGACTTCACCGCCTGCTCGGGCGCTCGTACGGGTGATGTCCTGGCGAACCAGCTCGGCCCGCTCAGCTCCGCCACGGGCCTCGTCTCGATCACCATCGGCGGCAACGACGCCGGCTTCTCGGACGTCATGACGACCTGCGTCCTGCAGTCCGAGAGCAACTGCCTGGCACGCATCGCCACGGCGAAGGCGTACGTCGACTCCACGCTCCCCGGCAAGCTCGACTCGGTCTACTCGGCGATCAGCGCGAAAGCCCCGGCCGCGCACGTGGTCGTCATCGGCTACCCCCGCTTCTACAAGCTCAACGGCAGCTGCCTGACCGGACTTTCGGAGAACGAACGGTCCGCCATCAACGGCGCCGCCGACTATCTGGACAGCGCGATCGCCACTCGTTCCGGCGCCCACGGCTTCACGTTCGCCGACGTCAGGGGCACCTTCACCGGCCACGAGATCTGCTCCGGCAGCGCCTGGCTGCACAGCCTGAACTGGCTCGACATCGGCGTGTCGTACCACCCGACCGCGAGCGGCCACTCCGGCGGTTACCTGCCGGCCTTCTCCGGAGCCGTCTGACCTCCGGGCCCCCACCCCGGAAACCCTTCGAGAGAACATCCGTCCCGGCAGGGCGGACGTCCGCCCCGCCGGGACATCGCCCGCCCTGTCAGGGGGATGCGGACACGGACGCGGAGGCCCCGTCCGTCGGGGTCTCCGTCACACACGTGATGGTGAACGGAACGGAGTCGGAGGCCACGCGCACCGGGCTGCGCACCTCCACGCTGATCGAGTTGGCGAACTCCCCGCTCGTGTCGTACGTCGTCGCCACCACCGTCTTCTGCTGCGTTCTGCCGCCGTTCGCGGGGAACGACAGCGTCTTCCAGCCCGGATCGGTCACCTCGCCCGTCTTCGTCACCCAGCGGTACTCGACGTCCACCGGGACACGGCCCACCGTGAACGTCGCCGTGAACGAGGGAGCCTGGGCGGCGGGCGGCGGACAGCTGCCCCGGTAGTCGCTGTGATGCCCCGAGAGCGTCACGTGGACGGACTGCGCGGGCGGCGCGGTGGTCGAACTCCCGCCCGCGGGAGCGCTGCTGGAGGGAATCTTGCCGCCGGTGGTACCGGCGGTGGCGCTCTCGCTCTTCCGGCCGCCCGAGGTCCCGCCGTCGGTGGTGCCCCCGCTGCTGCTGTTCCCCTGCCCGGTGTTCCCGCCGTCGCCGTCGTCCTGGTTCAGCAGGGCGTACGTCAGCCCGCCGAGGGCGAGTGCCAGCGCGACCAGGCCCGCGATGATGGCGACGGCCGCCCGGCGGTTGCGGTCGGGCTCCGGTGCGGGAGTGGCCGAGGGCAGGGTCGCGGGAGGCGGACCGAACCCCTGGGGCGGTGTCGCGGAGGACGGCGCCGGCAGTCCGAACGCCCCGATCGTCGGTGCCTCGGAAGAGCGGGTCGCGGCGCCCATGGGACGCGTGGGCGCGCTACCGCCCGCCGCGACCACGCGCAGTTCGTGTTCGGCCGAGCCGGCGCTCGTCCGTTCGGCCGGGTCCTTGGCGAGCAGCCCCTCGATGACGGGGGCGAGCGGGCCCGCGCGACGGGGCGGCGGCAGGGGTTCGTCGACGATGGCCCGCAGGGTGCTCAGCGGAGTGGGCTGCCGGAAGGGCGAGTTGCCCTCGACCGCCGCGTACAGCAGCACGCCGAGCGACCACAGATCCGACTCGGGTCCGGGGGTGCGCCCCAACGCCCGCTCCGGGGCGAGGAATTCCGGCGATCCGATGACCTCGCCCGTCATGGTCAGGGCGGAGCTGCCCTCGACCGTCGCGATGCCGAAGTCCGTCAGGACGACCCGTCCGTCGTTCGCCATCAGCACGTTGCCCGGTTTGACGTCCCGGTGCAGGACCCCCGCCTCGTGCGCCGCGCGCAGCGCGGCGAGCACCTCGGCGCCGATGTGGGCGGCGCGCTGTGGGTCCAACGGCCCCTCGGCGTCCAGCAGATCGGAGAGGGCGATGCCGCGGATCAGCTCCATCACGATCCAGGGCCGGCCGTCCTCCATGGCCACGTCGTACACCGTCACGACATTGCGGTGGGAGATACGGGCCGCCGCCCACGCCTCCCGCTCCAGACGCGCGTACATCCGCTCGATCTCGGACCCGGGAAGCCCGGCCGGGGCGCGGACCTCCTTCACGGCGACCTCGCGTTGCAGCACTTCGTCGCGAGCGCGCCACACCGTGCCCATACCGCCCTCGCCCAAGGGCGAGAGCAGCCGGTAGCGCCCCGCGATCACACGTTCACTGCCCGGATCTTCGGACACGTGCGTCCCCCATTCGCTTCCGCGCGATTTCTCCCCAAAAGTAGCTCAGCCGAGTACGGATGCCGCCCCCTTGAGCACCAATCCGGCCCCGAGGGCCACGACGATCAGTGCCGATCCGAGGGGCGCGGTCCTGCGGACCAGGAGCACGACGCGTCCCTCGGCCCACCGCCGCCGTCCTGCGAGGGCGCGGTTCACGCCGCTGCCGAGCTTGACGACGGCGAAACCGGCCGCCGTCAGCGTCAGGGCGAGTCCGACGCCGTACGCGAGCACGAGAAGAAGGCCGAACCAGGCCTGTCCGAGCGCCGCGGCGCCCACGAGGACGACGACCGCCGACGGACTGGGCACCAGCCCACCGGCGAAGCCGAGCAGGATCGTTCCACGGAGCGTGGGGGCGATCTCATGGGTGTGGGTGAAGCCGCCGTGGGTGTGTTCGAGGGTGGGGGAGTGGGGGGTGCCTCCCGAGCGGTGGTCGTGGTCGTGGCTGTGACCATGGCCGGCGTCGTGGTCGTGACTGTGGTCGTGCGGGTGGGGATGGTCGTGACCGTGGGGTCGGGTGGCCGTGGCCGTCGCTGTCGCGGTGGGGGTGCCGGTCGTGACGGACGCGCCGGCGTGGGCCAGTACCAGGGGGCGCGCGGTGTGACCGGCATGCCGGTGCGGAGCAGCGTCCACGTGGTCGTGATCGTGGTCATGGTCATGCGTGTGCGAAGGGGCTGGCGGGTGCTCGTGGTCGTGCGTGTGGCCGGGTTCGTGGTCGTGCGTGTGGCCAGGGGCCTGGTCCCGGTCCTGGCCGTGCTCGTGCGCGTGGTCGTGCCCGTGGGCGGACGCGTGGGTGTGGTCGTGCGGCTGCCCGTGGTCGTGCGCGTGGTCATGCCCGTGCGCGTGGTCGTGGCTGTGTCCGTGGTCGTGTCCGTGTACGGAGGGCCGGTTGCGCCAGGCTCGTCGCAGGAGTGTGGCGCCCGCCCCCGTGACGAGGACACCGCTGGACACGCCCAGCCAGGCGATCACGGAGGGGGCCGCCGCCGAGCCCGCGGTGACCAGCAGGCCGAGCGCGACGACGCCGAGGGTGTGGGTGACCGTCACCGAAGCGGCCAGGGGCAGCACGTCCTTGAACCGGGCCCGGCCCCCGCGCGCCGCCGCCGTCGCGGCCATCAGGGTCTTGCCGTGGCCGGGCGCGAGCGCGTGCATCGCCCCCAGGCCCACGGCGATGAGCAGGGCCAGGGAGGCGAAGCCGAAGGTGAGGTGATGGCGGGCCACCAGGTTGTTCAGGGCCTGGGTCCAGCGGTCGGCGCCGCGCGGGAGCACGGAGGCGGCCGGAGCGTCGCGCCGTTCCTCGACGAGGGCGGGGCCGCCGGGGCGGATCCGCAGCGACGCGGTGGCGGTGTCGGCGGGCGAGGAGAGCAGCGCCTTGGGGTACTGGGTCAGCTCCGCCGAGACGGACTTCCGCGGTACGTCGGAGGAGGCGAGCGTCATCCGGTCGCCACGGGCGGTGATCTCGCGCCAGCCGGGGCCGTGGTCGGTGCCCGCGCCCCGGAAGCCCACGGTGAGCGTGCCCTTGCCGGACAGCGGCGCCGTCAGCCGGCACTCCACGCGCAGGGTGTCGAGTCCCGCCTGTCCGGGCCGCAGGTGTGCCCTGCTCGCGCCCGCGGTCAGTGTCACCGTCCGCCCGTTCACCGTGACCTCGCTGCCCCGCGCGGCTGTCTCGCACCGCTGCCGGGCCCAGCCGGCCATGCCGAGCTTCTTGATGTCCGGCTTCGCCTGGGTGGCGGGGATCTCGGCCAGGTCCTCGACGTGATCGACGCGCAACTGCCCGGGGGCGGCGACGAGTCCGTCGTAGCGGTTGACGGTGAAGTTGCCGAGCGGATGCGCGCTCGCCTGCACCGAGGGGACCAGCACGAGCGCGCAGGCCGCGGTCAGGACCGTGCCGCACAGGGCGAGGAACCGGGGCGCCCTCACTGTGCGGCCTCCAGCGCCTTACGGGCCGCGCGGGCGCCCAGCGGCGAGAAGCCCGGGTTCAGGTCCAGGGCCGCCTTGAGCGCGGTGCGGGCCCTGCCGGTGTGGCCGGTGGCCTCCTCGATGACGCCGAGGTGGTAGAGGAAGGACGCGTTGCGGTAGCCGGTCGCCGTGGCCTGGCGCGCGTACCGCAGGGCCTCCGCGTCGCGGCCCGACACATGCAGGGCCCAGCCGAGCGCGTCCGCGGTGTGCACGGTGTGCCGGCGGGCCCACTCGGCGCGGGCCGCCGCGAGCGCCGCCTTGTGGTCGCCGTGGTCGGCGGCCGCCAGCGCGGTGTCGAGGTCGGCGTTGACGCCGTAGGCGTGGGCGAGGGAGATCCAGGCGTTGACCAGCGTGTACTGGTCACGGGCCTTCTCCGCGTCGCCCGCCGCGCCGCGGGCCTCGTACAACTCGCCGAGCTCGACGAGAGGCTGGGGCAGCGGAAAACGCTGCACGACCTGCTCCATCCCCTTGATCGCCGCCGCGCGGTCGCCCAGCGCGGCCTGGGTACGGGCCCGGCCTTCGAGGGCGGGGAGATAACTGTCGTCGGCGGCGAGCGCCCGCGCGTAGTAGGTGAGGGCGGAGTGGTAGTCGCCCTGGTTCCAGGCGAGTTGGCCGAGCGCGGACGTCACGTACGAGATGTCGCCGCGGCTGGTCGCCGTCGTGAGCGCCTGCTCCAGGACCCGGCGGGCGGTCTTCACGTCGCCGCGCAGCTCGTGGACGTAGGCGAACCGGGTGAAGACCGGGACGCCCGGGCGCCGCGAGTCCGCCAGGTCGGCCGCCTCGGACGCGTCGTCGTAGCGGCCGAGTTCGACGAGAGCGTCGATGCGGGAGGACAGGGCGCGTTCGCTGTAGGGGTTCTGCCGCAGCGCGAGGTCCGCGTACTTCAGGGCGCCGGTGAAGTCGTGCCGGGCGGCCGCGAGGGCGGCCCGTCCGGCGAGCGCCGGATCGTAGTCTGGGCGCAGCCTGAGGGACCGTTTGAATGCTTCCTGCGCCTGCGGATAGCGCGAGGGGTCGCCCTTGGTCCGGGCCTGTTCGACATAGGCGAGGCCGAGCGTGGCCCAGCCGCCGAAGTCCTTGGGCTGGGAGCGGAGATGGGCCTGGAGGGAGAGGACGCTCGCGTCGAGGTCGCCGCTCGCGAGGAGCTGGGGCGACACGCCGTTGGACACGGCCGCGACGGCGGGAGTCGTTCCGTTGTCCCTCAGAGCGCCGAGCACCACCGCGCCCGCCGTCATGGCGACCGCCAACGCGGCCGCGCAGAAACCGAGTTGAGCGGCCCGCCAGCGCCGCTGCGACTGCGACAGCCGGCGCACGGCGGCCACCCGCTCGTCGGCCCCGTCCGCGCTGTCCTCACCGGACGGGCCATCGGAGGCGGCCTCGGAGAGGGCGACGTCGGAGGTGGCCTCGGCGGAGGCTGCCTCGGAGGTGGCCTCGGCAGGTGAGACTTCGGCGGCGACCTCGGTGATGGCGGCTTCCGGGGTGACCTCGGCGGGCGTGGCCCTTTCGGCGTCCGGCGTCGCGTTGTCGTTCGTACGCGGGGACATGCCCTCTCCTCAAAGTCCTTGGCGAAATGGTCGTTGTGGGGGGTGGGGGGCGGCGCGGCCCGCACCGTGGGGGGTGAACTGCGTGCGGGCCGCGCCAGTCGGTGAGCCGGGTCAGTAGGCCCGGTTGTACATCCGTCGGCGCCACCACAGCAGACCGGAGCCGATGAGCAGGATGCCGGCGGCGCCCGCCGCGGCGGAGCCCGCGATCAGCATGGTGTCGGTCCCGCCACCGGAGCCGGAGCCGGCCGGCTGGAGCGCGTCGCCGAGCTGGCTGCGCACATCGGTCCCGCTGGTCGTGCCCTTGGCGAGCGCGCCGCGCGAACCCGAGGTCGGCTCGGCCACGTACGGGAAGTACTTCTCGAACTTCTTGTCGTTCTTGTCGACCGCGTCACCCAAGTCGTTCTTGGAGCCGACGAGTTCACCCTCGACCACCTGGAGCGAGGCGTCGATCACGTCGTCCGTGAGCCGGCGTCCGTTCGGGAAGCCCGCGTTGTCGCCGTCGAGGACACCGAGCCGCTTGGGGTGCATGGCCGGCTTGATCGAGGTGTTGAGCCGCAGCTCCTCCGCCGGACGCACGTTCGGCGGCTGGTTGAGGCCCTTGACACCCTTCAGGAACACGTCGACCAGGTCGTTGCGGGGCTCGGCCGGGGCCTTGATCTTGTAGATCCCCTCGATGAGCTTCGGGAGCTCCGGGTTGGTCACGTTCTTCAGGAACTGGGCGTCTTCCCAGGGCGCGGACGCGTTGAACTTGTCCTTGTCCTTCTGCGGGTTGACGACCTCGTTGACCAGCGGCATGCCGAGACGCGAGACCTGGCGGTACTGGCCGTGGGCGTCCTTGCGCTGCGTGGTGGACCAGATGCCGACGACCGGCTGTCCGGCCGACTCACGGATCATGTCGTTCGGGACCTGAAGGGCTATGGAGTTGACGTTGTAGCCCTTGAGGGTGTCCCGTCCGACCTCGGTCAGGTTCCCGCCGTACAGCAGGTCGAAGACGCGCAGGTCCAGGAAGAACGGGTCGTCCGCCTGGCCGGCGAACGTCGTCGTGCCGCCCGCGAGCTTGGAGATCGCATGGTGGCGCAGCTTCGCGTAGTCCGGCATCGACGCCTTGCCGACGTTGGACGGGGCGACCGGAACGTCGTCCGCGACCTTGGTCTTCGACACCAGCCGCTGGTTGTGCAGCCGCAGCAGCTCGATGTCGTACGTCTGCGTGATGTTCAGGTCGGGGTCGTCGAGGCTGGTGACCGGACCCGTGTTGTACAGGAACGTGTCGCCGTTCTTGCGGTGCGTCTTGAAGGTGTAGCGGTAGATCAACTCACCTTGTGCGTCACCGTTGTTGTCGATGTGGAGGTCGTACTGGGCGTCGTCGGCGAACGTGTAGAAGTTCGGACCGCCCGCGGGCTCCTCGAAAGGAATCCAGTTCGCCACGATCGTCGTCGTGTCCGGCTTGTCCGGGCTGACGAACGCGTACACGTCCGTGTTGTCGTACTGGGGAGTGCCCGAGATCAGCGGGGCCTCCCGGTGGCTGGAGGCGGAGGCCGCCCCCGGCGCCAGCGCCGTCGCACCGGCGGCCGCGAGCCCCCCGGCAGCCAGCGCACCGCATACGAAGGTCGCGAGAGTCCTTCGACCCGCGCCGCTCCTGGAGATAGGTGTCATGCCGTCCGTCCTCTGTCCAACTTGCCTGACGCACGCCATTCGGAGCGGTCGCCCGGGTGGATTGGTCGAATCCCAAACGTCTTTACGGCGGTTCTCCCAGCTTGTTTCATCGACGGGGCAGCTTCTTTCCCGACGGCCGCCCGAACAGGTCGGCGCGAGACGTGCGACAGTGCCGGTCGCGGACAGGGGGACGGGCGCCGGCGGACACGCGGACGAACAGGCCTCGGAGACAGGAACTGATCAGCGGTGGACGCGCGTTTTCGGCTCGCTGATCCGTAACCCATCCGTAGACAGGTTCGCTGCGAAGACGTAGGGGAAAGGACGGGCCGTGCACGGCCGGAGAGGGGGACGGGTGGAGGCTGACGAGCTACTGGTACTGGTGGCCGGAGGCGACCAGAAGGCGTTCGAGGAGCTGTACGGACTGGTGTCCGGGCCGGTGTTCGGACTGGTGCGCCGCGTGGTGCGGGACCCGGCGCAGTCGGAGGAGGTGTCGCAGGAGGTGCTGCTCGAACTCTGGCGCTCCGCGCCGCGGTTCGACCCCGGACGCGGCAGCGCACTGTCCTGGATCCTCACGCTCGCGCACCGCCGTGCCGTCGACAGGGTGCGCAGTGCCCGCGCGGCCACCGAACGCGAGCAGCGCGAGGGGCAGCGCAACCATCACCCCGCCTTCGACCAGGTCGCCGAGGAGGTCGAGGCCGGGCTCGAACGCGAGTGGGTCCGCCGCTGCCTCGACCGGCTCACCGCCCTTCAGCGACAGTCCGTCACCCTCGCCTACTACGACGGCTACACCTACCGAGAAGTCGCCGAGCGGCTCTCCCTGCCGCTGGGCACCGTCAAGACCCGTATGCGCGACGGGCTCACCCGCCTGCGCGATTGCCTGGGAGGAGTCGCGTGAACGCCGACGACCGCCTGCCGGGCCGTGATCCGAACGGAAGAGAGGGGGGTGCCGCATGAGCGTCCTCGACCGTCTGCTGGGCCGTGATCTGCACTCGCTCGCCGCCCCCTACGCCCTCGACGCGCTGGAGAGCGACGAGAGGCGCCGCTTCGAACGTCATCTGAAGGGCTGTGCCCGCTGTGCCGAGGAGGTGCGGGCGCTGACCGAGGACGCGGTACGGCTCGCCTGGTCCACGGCGGCGGCCCCGCCGGCCGCGCTGCGCGCGCGGGTGCTGACCGCCGTACGGACGACACCGCAGGAACACACGGCCCGGGACCTGCCCCGTGCGCGGCCGGCCCGTCAGCCCGCGCGTGCGCGTGCCCCCCGGCTCCGCCCGCTGTTCGCCCCGCTCGCCACCGCCACGGCCGCCGCGGCGCTCGTCGTCGCCGCGCTCTTCGCGGTGCAGGCGACCCAGGCGCGCGACGAACTGAACCAGGAGCGCGCCCAGGCGCGTGAGATCGCCCACGTTCTCGCGGCACCGGACGCGCGGGCGACCGGTGAACGGGACGCGGGGGGACGCGGAATCGGAGTAGTGGCCTCCGCGTCGGAGCGGCGCGCCGTCGTGACACTCAGCGGACTCGGCACACCCTCCGGCGGACGCGTCCATCAGCTGTGGCTCATGCGCCCCAACGAGAAACCGCGTTCCCTCGGCCTCTTCGACGGCGACACGCCCCTCGTCGCCGACGAGCTGAACACGAACGCGACGTCACTCGCAGTGACTGTCGAGCCTCACGGGGGCTCAGAACAGCCCACTACCTCGCCGGTTGTCCAACTCGCCCTGGAAACGGTTGGATTCGGAGAGTAACCGTCAACCCCCTTATGGGGAAGGTGAATCCTTTGTCCGAGATACACGCGCGCCATGAGGGGGCGATAGGGTTAGTCTGCCCGGGCCGGGTGGACTTGTACGGGTGGGGAGTGACATGGAACAGATAACGGTGCGCAGCAGGGCACGCGTCCCTGCGATCACGTGCGGGAGCAGCGCGACCAGTTCGCGCCTCGACCGACATCTCGCGGTGCTCGGTGGCCCTGCCATACCGCAGCGCGAGACGGTCGAGGCGACGTCACTGATGCGTGAGCTCACGACCCGTGACCACGCGCACGACAGCGGCTCCAGGGGTGCGCGCGTGCGGCGGGTCTCGCTGTTCGCGCCGCTCAGGCGGCTGCGCCGCTCGCTGTTCGGCGACCGCTGACCGCTGTCGCTACCGGCCTTCTCGACCCGCGCTCCGGCGACTCCACCGAGCCGGCGCAACGCTGCCCCTCCGCGTCCGTCATCCCCACGGCGGGCAGCGGCGCCCGGTGATCACCACATCCGGAGCGCGGGTCACCACCCTCACTGAGCCGTGAGGCTCAGCGCACCACTCCGTCCCGCCGCAGCTCGGCGACGTCCGCGTCCGTCATGCCCAGCGCCCGCAACACCACCCCTGTGTGCTCGCCGAGCCGCGGGACGGACCCCATCCGCGCCTCCTTTCCGCCCGGCAGGGTGATCGGAGGCAGCAGGGCCCGCAGCGGCCCGGCAGGCGATCCCACCTCCCGCCATCTGTTCCTGGCCGCCAGCTGCGGATGCTCCGCCACCTCCCCTACGTCCCGCAGCCGTGCGCAGGCGATGCCCGCGGCCTCCAGACGGGCCACCGCCTCGTCGGCGCCCAGCGCGCCCAGCGCCTCGGCCACCAGCGCGTCCACGCGCTCCCGGTCCGCCACCCGCGCCGCGTTCGTCGCGAAACGAGGATCGTCCGCCGTCTCGGGCCGCCCCAGAACCTGTTGGGCGAGCCGCCGCCACTCCCGGTCGTTCTGCACCGACAACAGCACGCGCCCGCCGTCCGCCGTCGAATAGGCGTCGTAGGGAACGATGACGGCATGGGCGAGGCCCGTGCGAGCCGGTGCGGTCCCGTCGTGCATCACGTGGTGCAGCGGATGCCCCATCCACTCCGCGAGCGCGTCCAGCATCGACACCTCGACCGGGCCCCCGCGCCCGGTCGTGCCACGCCGGACCAGGGCCGCGAGGACCCCCGAGAAGGCGTACATGGCCGCCGCGATGTCCGCGGCCGGGATGCCCGCCTTCACCGGCTGATCGGGGGTCCCGGTCACCGACACGAGCCCCGCCTCGCACTGCACGAGCATGTCGTACGCCCGTTTGCCGGCGTAGGGCCCCGACGGCCCGTATCCGGAGATGTCCACGGCGATCAGCCGGGGATGCTCGGCACACAGGGTCGCCGCGTCCAGGCCCAGCCGCGCCGCCGCGCCCTGGGCGAGGTTCTGCACGAACACGTCCGCGTCCGCGACGAGCCGGCGGACGACGTCGAGCCCGCGCGGGTCCTTCAGATCGAGGGCGACGGACTCCTTGCCCCGGTTGCACCACACGAAATGCGAGGCCAGGCCCTGGGCCGCGGTGTCGTAGCCACGCGCGAAGTCCCCGCCGTCGATCCGCTCGACCTTGACGACCCGGGCGCCGAGATCGGCGAGCTGCCGGGTCGCGAAGGGCGCGGCGACGGCTTGTTCGACGGCGACGACGGTGATGCCTTCGAGGGGCAGGGGCTCTGGCTGCATGCGATGGATCATGGCCCCCCCGGCAATACTTTTGTCATGCACTGATTGCCACTGATTGCCGCGGGGTGACTCTGTCGGCCGTCGGTTCCCGGTGCCCCGGCGGCCGGCGTCCGCCCGTCAAGGAGTGCCGGGCGTCGCGACGGGGCGGACATCGCCTGTCGGGGCACCGAGCGCCTGCCGATCACCACTGAAGACAGGCACTAGATCAGCGCGAACTGGCCCTCCGGGCCCTCTTCGTGGTGGTCGAGGACCGAGGCCGGGCGGCGCGCCGCGTCCGGGACCGGGAGCACCCCGGCCGTGCGCAGCTCCGTCCGGGTGATCGGTGACCGCGGCTCCAACGCGGCCTGCTGGGGGCGCAGTTCCGCGAGGAGCGCGAGCACCGTGATGAGTTCGAGGAGTTCGGACGTCCACGCCTGCGGCCAGCCGACGGGGCCGATCGCCTCCAGCGTCCCTGGCTCCGCCGCCCCCGTCCTCGCCGCGAACCACTGTTCCAGCACGGGTACGCCGCCGACCTCGAAGTCCCAGGCCTCGGGCGGGACGGGCGAGATCCTGCCGTCGCCGAGGTGCAGGGACTCCTCGGCGCGGTCGTAGTACGGGTCGGTGAACGGGGGGCCCGCGGCCGGCCGGGGTCCCTGGGGGAGGGCGGACAGCGGCGCGCGGACGTAGGGCCGCCGGCCGCCGGGGAGTTTGGGGCGCTCGCCCTCCCGGCGCATCAGCCGCAGCATGCGCCGGCCCAACTCGACGCCGTACGCCCACACTTCGGGGTCGGCGGTGAGGGGGACCGCGTATCCGTCGCGGCCGTGGCGCGCGACCGCCATCGTCCAGGCGAGGACGTCGAGGGGAGCGGGCGTGTCACCGAGGCGGGAGCCCAGATGCTCCAGCAGGCCCGGCGCCAGGTTCGGTTCACGGCCACCGGGGCGCCGGTAGAGGGGGCGCACCCGCCCGCCGCGGCCCGCGCTCAACGGCAGTACGGACGCGGCCAGCAGAGCCGGACCGGAGGCCTCGGGCACCGGGCTCTGCTCGACCGCGAACACCTGCTTCTCGTCCGCCACCCGCCACAACTCGGGGCGCGCCGCGTCGATCAGCCGGTGGTCGGGAATCAGCCACTGCTCGTCGAAGGGGGCGCTCAGTACGCGGACCGGCGCCGGGCAGGGGTCCGACGCCCGGGCGAGACGGCCCGTCCCGCTGGACTGGCCCGGAAGCTGGCCGACCGCGGAGTGCGTCGTGCGCGCCCGCGTCGGCCCGAACAGCGTCTCGCGGTCCTCCCCTTCGGCCCGCACGAGGGTGTCCCAGCGGGCTTTCAGGGAGGCCGCGTCGGGTGCCGTCGGCCACCTCCGGCCCAGCCTCGGCGGTGCGACGGACCACGGCATGAGGTCCGCGAGCAGCGGAGCGGCGTCGGGCGTCACGCCCGGCATCGTACGCCGCGGGCGCCGCGCGCCGTCCCCGTACGCCGTCGTCAGTGCGCGTCGAGGGTGACCGTGAACGAGAAGCGGTCGCCCCGGTAGTGGATGACCGCCACGTCCAGCGCCTGCCCGTCCGTGCCGTGGATGACGCCCGTGTAGCGCAGGATCGGGCTGAGCAGCGGCACTTGGAGCAGGCGCGCCGTCTCCGGGTCCGCGAGCGTGGCCTCCACGGTGTCGGTGATCCGGCTGATGCCGACCCCGAGCACGTCCCGCAGCACTTTGGTCATCGGCCAGCGGATCAGATCCTCCCGGTCGATACGGTCGGCCAGTTCCGGCCGGAGGTAGTTGCGCGCGTGGTTGGTCGGCTCGCCCGTCGTCTCGTCGCTGCGCAGCCGGTGGTACGTCGCCACCTCGTCGACACCCGGGAAGAATTCCGCCAGTTCACCCGGAACGGGCGCCTTCCCCTGGTCCAGCAGCTCGGTCGTCATGCCCGACTGCTGGGCCACGATCGCGTCCACCGAGCCGAGCAGCCGCACGGGCGCGCCCCGCCGCGCACTCGGCTCGATGAACGTGCCCCGCCGGCGGTGCCGGGTGATGAGCCCCTCGACCTCCAGCTCCTTGAGCGCCTGCCGCATGGTCAGCACGCTCACCCCGTAGTGCCCCGCGAGCTGCTCCTCGGTGGGCAGGCGCAGGGGGTCCTGGGGTGAGCGGCCGAGTATCGAGGCACGCAGGGACTGCGACACCTGATACCAGAGCGGCAGCTTGCGGTTCAGGACGATCGAGTCCGGAGCAAAGGAGGTCACGAGGTATCCGTACAGGTCGCGGGCGTGGAAGGCAACGGTCGGTGAAGGTCAGCCGGCCGGGCGGAAGTGCCGCCCGAGGCCCTTCCACACGTCGTCGTAGCCCTTCTGGAGATGGTCCGCCCGCGCCGCCTGGGCCGTCGCGGTCACCGGCCAGCGGGTCTCGAACATGAACGCCAGACCGTCGTCGATCTTCTGGGGCTTCAGCTCCGCGGCGCTGGCGCGGTCGAAGGTCTCCTGGTCCGGACCGTGCGCCGACATCATGTTGTGCAGCGAGCCGCCGCCCGGCACGAAGCCCTCCGCCTTCGCGTCGTAGGCGCCCTCGATGAGGCCCATGTACTCGCTCATCACGTTCCGGTGGAAGTACGGGGGCCGGAACGTGTCCTCGCCCACCAGCCAGCGCGGCGCGAACACGACGAAGTCGACACCGGCCAGGCCCGGGGTGTCGGACGGCGAGGTCAGCACCGTGAAGATCGAGGGGTCCGGGTGGTCGTAGCTGATGGAGCCGATCACATTGAAACGGTGCAGGTCGTAGACGTACGGCACATGGTTGCCGTGCCAGGCGACGACGTCCAGCGGTGAGTGGTCGTACGTCGCCGTCCAGAGGTTGCCGCAGAACTTGTTCACCACCTCGACGGGGCCCTCGACGTCCTCGTAGGCGGCGACCGGGGCCAGGAAGTCGCGGGCGTTGGCGAGGCCGTTGGCGCCGATCGGGCCGAGGTCGGGCAGCTGGAAGGGCGCCCCGTAGTTCTCGCACACATAACCCCGGGCGCCGCGGGCGCGCCCGCCCTCCGGTGCCGTGTCCAGAAGCTCCACCCGGAAACGGACCCCCCTGGGGATCAGCGCCATCTGGCCCGGTTCCACGTGCAGGAGCCCGAACTCGGTGCGCAGCAGCAGGCCGCCGCGCTCGGGGACGATGAGCAGCTCGCCGTCGGCGTCGCTGAACACCCGCTCCATCGACACGTTGGCGTGGTAGAGGTGCACCGCGATCCCGGTGCGCTGACCGGCGTCGCCGTTGCCGCCGAGCGTCCACAGGCCCGCGAGGAAGTCCGTCCCGGCGGGGGGCTCGGGGAGCGGGTTCCAGCGCAGCCGGTTCGGGTCGGGCACCGTCTCGGTGAACGGCGCCGTCCGCAGCGTGCCGTTGTCGGCGCGGGTGAACGCGGGGTGCGCGGCCGACGGCCGGATCCGGTAGAGCCACGAACGCCGGTTGGACGCTCGCGGCTCGGTGAACGCCGAACCGCTCAGCTGCTCCGCGTACAGGCCGAGGGGCGCTCGCTGCGGCGCGTTGCGGCCGTGCGGCAGGGCCCCCGGGACCGCCTCCGAGCTGTGTTCGTTGCCGAATCCGGAGAGGTAGGACAGCCCCTCGGCCGTCTTCCTCGCATCCCCGCTCATGATCGCTCCCTCGCGCCTGATTCCTATGCATCACCGTAGGATTCCCTCCCGCCCCGCGCAAGAGGCCGGCCGGGGCGGGTCGAGGGTTGTCCGGAATGTGCCAGGGGACTAGGACCTGCCCGGTCAGGTCCTAGTACTCAAGGGTGTGGGGGCGCTCCAAGAACCCGACTTCAGGGGGATCCGGCCGTAAGGCGCCTTGTTCTACGCTCCCGGACATGCGGTGGATGTGTGGACTGCTCACCGCGCTCGTGGTCTGCGCCCTGTGCGGCGGAGCCACGGGCTGCGGCGCCGGTGATGCGCACGAGCGGGGGACCACGGTCTCCGCCTCGCCCGTGGGCACGTTGCTCGACGAGACGGACGAGGAGGGACGGCTCTACCGTGAGGTGGACAGGAAGGGGGCACCCGAGGTCGCTGTCGAGATCCAGCCCGACTCCGCCGACGGCTGGCACGTGCGGCTGACCGTCCGCGACTTCCGCTTCTCGCCCGCGGGCACGCGCGCCGTGCCGGTCGCCGGGCGCGGCATCGCGCACCTCTATGTCGACGGCCGGACCGTCGCCCGGCTGCGCGCCGCCGAGTACCGCCTGGCCGGGCATCTCGTGCCGCGCGGCACCCACCACATCACCGCGCGGCTGTACGCGGACGACGGCACCGTCTGGGCCGTCCACGGCAGTCCCGTGGAGAGCACGGCCGACATCACGGCCTCGGGCTCCCGCGCGATACCCGGCCCGGAATCGCGGACACCCGAGGCCGGGGCCGCGGCCTCGACGGTGTCGCCCGCGGCGCGCTGACGCCGCCGGCCTCGGGAACCTCCCAGGCGGCGGGCCCGAGGCGCGACGCGTGGTCACGGCACGGATGTGCCCGCCGAAAATGAGTGGTCATGGCACGGAGGTGCGTACTGATGGGCGAGGTTCACCGGACCCCGTCGGAAAGGCATCATGAAGCCCGTGCCCCACGCGACCTCGCTCCGCAGAGCGCCCGTACAACGGCGTAGCGCAGAACGGCTGACCAGAATCCTCGACGCCTGCGCCGACCTCCTCGACGAGGTGGGCTACGACGGGCTGAGCACACGGGCCGTGGCCCAGCGGGCCGGTGTGCCCATCGGCTCCGTCTACCGCTTCTTCGGCAACAAGCGGGCGATGGCCGACGCGCTCGCCCAGCGCAACCTGGAGCTCTACAGCGAGCGCGTCACCGAGAGTCTGCGCGAGGCGGGCGGGGGAGGCTGGCGGGCCGCGATGGACGCGGTGCTCGACGAGTACCTCGCCATGAAGCGCACCGCGCCGGGCTTCTCCCTCGTCGACTTCGGCAACCAGATTCCCGTCGGTGCCCGTTACGCCGAGCCCAACACCCGGGTCGCCGACCGCCTGACCGACCTGCTCTCCGGTTACCTGGACCGCGAACCGGACGACGACCTCCGCCGCTGCTTCCTGGTCGCCGTGGAGAGCGCCGACACCCTGGTCCACCTCGCCTTCCGGGTCGATCCCGAGGGGGACGAGCGGATCATCGCGGAGACCCGCGAGCTGCTGCGGGCGTATCTGGCCAGGGTCCTCGACTGACGGCCGGCGTCCGGCGCTGCAAGGGGGACTCCCCGGACTCTTCGGATTTCCCGTACCTCTCGGACCCTCCCCGTGCCTCTCGGACTCCCGTACCGCTCGGGCCCCCCGTACCTCTCCGCACTCCCCGGATCCCCGGCAATTTCCCGGGACGGCGATATCCGTGACGTGTCGCTCACGGGGCGCCGCTCACGGTGCGCGGGAACCCGGTGCGCGGAATTCCGACGGACGCCCGGAGGGCCCTCGCCGTCATGCGTACCGGTCGGTATGCTCACTCGCGTCCGTGTGCCACCCAAGCCACCGCCCTCCGGGAGGACCCCGTGTCCCGTACCTCCGGTACCACCCCCGACTCCCGAACCGCGCTGCGCGTCTGCCCCCTGTGCGAGGCCACCTGCGGGCTGACCCTGACCATCGAGGGCACCCGGGTGACCGGTGCCCGGGGTGACCGGGACGACGTGTTCAGCAAGGGCTTCATCTGTCCGAAGGGTGCCTCCTTCGGCGCCGCCGACGGCGACCCCGACCGGCTGCGCACCCCCCTCGTCCGCGAGGACGGCGTCCTGCGCGAGGCCACCTGGGAGGAGGCCTTCGACGCGGTGGCCGCCGGACTGCGCCCGGTCGTCGAGCGGTACGGGCCGCACGCCCTCGGGGTCGTCCTCGGCAACCCGAACGTGCACACCATGGCCGGAGCCCTGTATCCGACCGTCCTGCTCGGCGCCCTGCGCACGCACAGCGTCTTCACCGCCTCCACGCTCGACCAGATGCCCAAGCACGTGTCGAGCGGACTGCTGTTCGGCGACGCCAACGCGATCCCCGTGCCGGACCTGGACCGCACCGACCACCTGCTGCTCATCGGCGCCAACCCGCTGGAGTCCAACGGGAGTCTGTGCACGGCCCCCGACTTCCCCGGCAAGCTCCGGGCGCTGCGGGCCCGCGGCGGCACGCTGACCGTCATCGACCCGCGCCGCACCCGCACGGCCAAGCTCGCCGACCGCCATGTGGCCATCCGCCCCGGCACCGACGCGATGCTCCTCGCGGCGATGGCGTACGTCCTGTTCGAGGAGAAGCTCGTCGACCTCGGCGCACTCGCCCCGCATGTCCAGGGTGTCGACGAACTCCCGGACGCGCTCCGGGACTTCACCCCCGAGGCGGCGAGCGCGGCCTGCGACGTGGACGCCGCCACCATCCGGGAGCTGGCGCGCGAGCTGGCCGCCGCGCCCACCGCCGCCGTCTACGGCCGCATCGGCAGCTGCACCGTTCCGCACGGCACCCTGGCCAGCTGGCTGGTGGACGTCCTCAACATCCTCACCGGCAACCTCGACCGCCCCGGCGGTGCCCTCTTCCCGACGGCCGCCACCGACCGGGCACCCCGCCCGGCGGGCCCCGGCCACGGCTTCGCCCTCGGCCGCTGGCACAGCCGGGTGAGCCGGCACCCGGAGGCCAAGGGCGAACTGCCCCTGGCCGCCCTGGCCGAGGAGATCGACACCCCGACCGAGGACGGCAGCCCGGTCCGCGCGGTCATCGCCGTCGCCGCCAACCCCGTCCTCTCCGCGCCCGACGGCCTCCGGCTCGACAAGGCGCTCGAATCGCTGGACTTCATGGTCAGCGTCGACCCCTACCTGAACGAGACCTCGCGCCACGCCCACGTCGTGCTCCCGCCGCCCCCGCCCTCCCGGAGCGCGCACCACGACTTCGCGTTCAACACCCTCGCCGTCCGCAACCAGGTCCGCTACAACCGCCCCGCCGTCCCCCTGGAGGAGGGCCGGATGGCGGAGACCGAGATCCTCGCCCGGCTCGTCCTCGCCGCGACCGGCATGCACGGAGCGGACCCGTCCGCCGTGGACACCATGGTCGTCGAGGGCACCCTCGCCAAGGCGGCCGGGGACAGCGCGTCCCCGGTGCACGGGCGCGACCCGCGTGAACTCGCCGCCGCCCTCACCGGCGAGAACGGTCCCGAACGCCGGCTCGACATGATGCTGCGCCTCGGCCCGTACGGCGACGGCTTCGGCGCCCGCCCCGACGGCCTGACCCTGGACAAGCTGCTGGCGCACCCGCACGGCATCGACCTCGGACCGCTCTCCTCCAGCCTGCCGCGCCGGCTGAAGACCCGCAGCGGGAAGGTCGAGCTGCTTCCGGAGCCGATCGCCGGCGATCTGCCGCGCCTGCGCGAGGCGCTGCGCGAGCGCCCGGCGGCGATCGTCCTCGTCGGCCGCCGTCATCTGCGCTCCAACAACAGCTGGATGCACAACATCCCCGCGCTCACCGGCGGTTCCAACCGCTGCACCCTGCACATCCACCCCGACGACGCCGCCCGGCTGGGGCTCGCCGACGGGGCGGCCGTGCGGGTCAGGGGCGCAGGCGGCGAGGTGATCGCCCCGGTGGAGGTCACCGACACCGTACGGCGCGGGGTGGTGAGCCTTCCGCACGGCTGGGGTCACGACCGCCCCGGCACCCGGATGAGCCATGCCGCCCTGGATCCGGGAGTCAACGTCAACCAGCTCCTCGACGGCTCGCTGCTCGACCCGCTGTCCGGAACGGCGGTCCTCAACGGGGTGCCCGTGGAACTGGCGGCCTGCCCCTGAGCCTGCCGAGTGCCCCGGGGCCGCCGCGGATGCCCATGAGCCGTCGCGGCCCGGGAGAGCCTTTGCGCCGGTGGAGCGACAGACGGCGGGGGTCAGGGCGCAGTTGCGTCCCTTTTTGGATCTTCTGTGAGAAGTAGTCAGATGACCTGAAATTCGTATGAAAATCATCTGACTCGGAGGCGCCTCGCATGTCCACCCCGTCCCTCTCCCTGCCACATCGCGGTGCCGGAGCCCTCGCCGCCCTCGCGGTCGCGGGCACCGCCCTCTTCGGTGCCCCGGCCGCCGTCGCCGCCCCCGGTGACAACGGCGACGTCAAGGTCCACGACGAGAACACCGCGGTCGACGACCAGCGGGACGATCCGAAGGTCTGCGTCTTCTACCTCGACGGCTTCAACTTCGACGGGGCACAGCAGATCACCTGGTCCATCGTGACCCAGCCTCCTGTCGCCGACGGCGCCACCCTCTCGGGCAACCTGATCGTGCCCGCGTCCGGGCACGGCTGGACAGGGGACCTCACGCTGCCCGACGGCCAGTACAAGCTGACCTGGAATTTCCAGGGCGAGAACGGCGCGGGCAAGAGCAAGGTCTTCAAGGTCGACTGCCCCCCCGGCAGTCCGTCCCCGTCCCCGTCCCCGTCCCCGTCCACGTCTCCGTCCACGACGCCGAGCACGACGCCGAGCACGACACCGAGCGCGACGCCCACCCACCCGGGCGGATACCCGGGTGGGCACCAGGGTGGACACCCCGGCGGCCCCAACGGAGGACCTCCGGCGGGCGGCGGCGGACTCGCTCAGGAGCGGAACTTCTCGCCGGTGGCCGGTGCGGCCGCCGCGGGTCTCGTCGTTGCCGGGGGAGTCGTGTTCCTGCGGCTGCGCCGACGCGGCAATGGCGCCGCGTAGACGACGGAGGCCCTGGTACCGGACGCGCGCCTACCGCCTGACGAGGACCCTGGTGGTCACCGTCGCACTGGTGGCGGGCGGCGTCTGGTGGGCGGGGGACGGTGAGCCCGCCGGGACCGTGGCGTCCGGCGCCGTACGCGACGACGGCGCCGCCTCCCGGGCTCCGGCCGGCAAGGCGGGCACCGGGCACACGCCGGACGCCCGCCCCGGCGGCGACGCGCGCGGCCCGCGGCGGCATCCGTCCCCGGCCGCCCGCCGGACGGCCCGGCCCGCGCCTCCGCCCGCACCGCTGCCCCGCTCCCGGGCCGTCCGCCTGCGCATTGCCTCCCTCGGCGTCGACGCACCGGTCATCGGTCTCCGGCTGGACCGCCGAAGACGGCTCGCCGCGCCGCCCGTGGACGATCCGAAGCCCGTCGGCTGGTACACGGACGGTCCCACGCCGGGCGAACGCGGTACGGCTCTCGTCGTCGGCCACCGCGACACCCGGACCGGGCCCGCCGTCTTCGCACCGCTCGAACGCATCCGTCCCGGCGCGCGCGTCGAGGCGCGGCGCGTGGACGGGCGGACCGCCGTCTATACGGTGGACGTCGTACGTACGTACGCGAAGGCGCAGTTCCCCGACCAGGAGGTGTACGGCAACCGGGGGCGCGCCGAGCTGCGGCTGATCACCTGCGGCGGCGCCTACGACCGCAGGTCCGGATACGCCGCCAACGTCATCGCCTTCGCCCACCTCACGCAGATCCTGGGGCGGGCCGGCGCCCGGTGAGGCGAACCGCGGTGCGGCGGACCGGAGTCGCGGCGAAGGATCCCCGTGCCCGGTCCCGGCCCGACCGGTATCCGATCGTCCGTTTCCGCCCGTACCGAACCCGCCCGTCCGATACCGCCATGTCTCTTCCCCCGGGCGTGTGCGGTCCGTTAGCTTCCGTGACTCAAGGTCCCGTACGACCCGTACGGGACGACCGGCCGCGGAGCACCAGCGCCTTGCACGCCCCCGGGGGCACCTGTCATGACACGCGCCATCTCCCTGCACCACGTCAGCAAGTCGTACGCCCGCGGGCCCCGTGCCGTGGAACGGTTCTCGCTGGACATCCGGCCCGGCGAGTTCCTCGTGCTGCTCGGCCCCTCCGGCTGCGGCAAGTCGACCGTGCTCAGGATGATCGCGGGACTGGAGGAGGTCACCGAGGGCGAGGTGCGCCTGGACGGCGAGTACGCCAACGACCTGCCGCCCTCCGAGCGGAACATGGCGATGGTGTTCCAGAACTTCGCCCTCTATCCGAGCATGACCAGCCGCGACAACATCGGCTTCCCGCTGCGGATCGAGACGCCCGGCGAGGACCCCCGGGCCCGGGTGGACGCCACCGCCCGGATGCTCGGTATCCAGGACCTCCTCGACCGCTTCCCCAACCAGCTCTCCGGCGGCGAGCGGCAGCGCGTCGCGATGGGCCGGGCGATAGCGCGCCACCCCTCCACCTTCCTGATGGACGAACCGCTGTCCAACCTCGACGCCAAACTCCGCAACCACCTGCGGGCCGAGATCTCCAAGCTCACCAGGGACCTCGGCGCGACCACGGTCTACGTCACCCACGACCAGGCCGAGGCCATGTCGCTCGGTGACCGCGTCGCCGTGATGCGCGGCGGAGTCCTCCAGCAACTGGGCACGCCCCGCACGGTCTACGGGCTGCCCGCGAACGTCTTCGTCGCCGCCTTCATCGGCACCCCGCGGATCAACCTGCTGCGCGGCCTGGTCCGGGCCCCGCTCGACGGCGCCATGACGATCAGTCTCGGCAAGCAGTACCTGCGGCTGCCCGAACCCCTCTGTCTGGACCACCAGTTGCTCCGGGTGCAGCAGGGCCGCGAGGTGATCGTCGGGCTGCGCTCCGAGGCCATACGGCTCGCCAGGGCGTCCGACGCCCGGCCGGGCGAGGTGGCGATCACCGGTCTGGTCGAACATGTGGAGTTCCAGGGGCACGAGGTCCTGGTCCACTTCAACACGGGCTCGCGGCCGGCCTTCGTGCCCGACCTGGAGTCGCCGCGCCCGTCCCGGCCGACGCGCCGACGGCGCCGTGACGCCGGCACCGTCCTGGACCGGCTGCGGGGGCGCGCCGGGGCGCTGCGGGCCGGGCCGGTCGTCGTCCTCGACCACCCCTCGGACGACGAGGCCGATCACCCCGGGCAGACACCGCCCGAGGGGCGGCTGCCCGGCGATCTGGTCGTCCGCACCACGCCCGACATCGAACTCCGCCACGGCATGCAGATCCCGCTCCTCGTGGACCTCGCCCACCTGTTTGTCTTCGACCGGAGCGGCGAACGGATCTGCCCGGCGCCGGAACGGCTTCCCGACCTGGAGGAGTGACTCCCCGGGGTGCGCGGGGTGCGGACTCCGGGCGGGGCCGGAGATCCGCCGTGCGGCAGGTCACCCTGGCGCCGCAAAACTATCATCGCTAGTTTAGGGTCCGGACGACGCTGCCCCGCCCGGGAGGAACACGATGAAGGCACATGACGGCATGTACATCGACGGGGCATGGCGCCCCGCGGCCGGACGGGACACGATCGAGGTCGTGAACCCGGTCGACGAGCAGGTGATCGGCGAGGTCCCGGCGGGCACGGCCCTGGACGTCGACGCCGCCGTGCGCGCCGCCCGTGCCGCGTTCCCCGGCTGGGCCGCGACCGCGCCCGCCGAACGCGCCGCCCGCCTGGCCGCCCTGAGGGACGTGCTGGCCGCCCGCAAGGACGAGATCGCCGAGACCGTCACCGCCGAGCTGGGAGCGCCGCTCGCGTTCTCCCAGGCGGTGCACGCGGGCGTCCCGGTGCTGGTCGCCGGCTCCTACGCCGAGCTGGCGGCGACGTACGCCTTCGAGGAGAAGGTCGGCAACTCGACCGTGTACCAGGAGCCCGTCGGCGTCGTCGGCGCGATCACGCCCTGGAACTACCCGCTCCACCAGATCGTCGCCAAGGTCGCCCCCGCGCTCGCCGCCGGCTGCACGGTGGTGCTGAAGCCCGCCGAGGACACCCCGCTCACCGCCCAGCTCTTCGCCGAGGCCGTGGCCGAGGCGGGCGTCCCGGCCGGCGTCTTCAACCTCGTCACCGGCCTCGGCCCGGTCGCGGGCCAGGCGCTCGCCGAGCACCCGGACGTCGACCTGGTCTCCTTCACCGGCTCCACGGCCGTCGGCCGGCGCATCGGCGCGACCGCGGGCGCCGCGGTCAAGCGCGTCGCCCTCGAACTCGGCGGCAAGTCCGCGAACGTCATCCTGCCGAGCGCCGACCTCGCCAAGGCCGTGAACGTCGGCGTCGCCAACGTGATGTCCAACTCCGGCCAGACGTGCAGCGCGTGGACCCGCATGCTGGTTCCCGCCGAGCGTTACGACGAGGCGGTCGAGCTGGCCGCGGCCGCCGCCGCGAAGTACGGCGACCGCATCGGACCCGTCGTCAACGCCAAGCAGCGTGACCGGGTGCGCGGTTACATCGAGAAGGGTGTCGCCGAGGGCGCACGGCTCGTCGCCGGCGGGCCCGAGTCCCCGCGTGAGCAGGGCTACTTCGTCAGCCCCACCGTCTTCGCCGACGTCACCGAGCGGATGACGATCGCCCAGGAGGAGATCTTCGGCCCCGTCCTGTCGATCCTGCGCTACGAGGACACCGAGGACGCCCTGCGGATCGCCAACGGCACCGTCTACGGGCTCGCGGGCGCGGTGTGGGCGGGCGAGGAGTCCGAGGCGGTCGCCTTCGCGCGGCGGCTCGACACCGGCCAGGTCGACATCAACGGGGGACGCTTCAACCCCCTGGCCCCCTTCGGGGGTTACAAGCAGTCGGGCGTGGGGCGCGAACTCGGCGCCCACGGACTGTCCGAGTACCTCCAGACCAAGTCCCTCCAGTTCTAGGAGCGTTCACGTGGTTCGCGCCGCCGTCCTTCCCGCCGTGGGTGCCCCGCTGGAGATCGCCGAGATCGAACTCCCCGACCCCGGACCGGGCCAGGTCCGGGTGAGACTCGCCGCCGCCGGGGTCTGCCACTCCGACCTGTCCCTGTCCGACGGCACCATGCGGGTGCCGGTGCCCGCCGTGCTCGGCCATGAGGGCGCCGGCACCGTCGTCGCCGTCGGCGAGGGTGTCACCCAGGTCGTCCCGGGCTCCCGTGTCGTCCTCAACTGGGCTCCTTCCTGCGGGAGTTGTCACGCCTGCTCGCTGGGCGAGGTGTGGCTGTGCGCCGACGCGCTCACCGGCGCGGGCACCGTGTACGCCCGCCGCGCCTCCGACGGCAGCGATCTGCACCCCGGCCTGAACGTCGCCGCGTTCGCGGAGGAGACGGTGGTGCCGGTGTCCTGCGTCCTGCCCGCCCCGGACGGCATCCCGCTCACCGAGGCCGCCCTGCTCGGCTGCGCGGTCCTCACCGGATACGGCGCCGTCCACAACTCCGCGAAGGTCCGGCCCGGCGAGACCGTCGCCGTGTTCGGGGCCGGCGGGGTCGGGCTCGCCGCCCTCCAGGCCGCCCGGATCGCGGGCGCCTCGAAGATCGTCGCGGTCGACGTCTCGCCCGAGAAGGAGTCACTGGCCCGCGAGGCGGGCGCCACCGACTACGTCGTCGCCTCCGACACCACCGCCCGCGAGATCCGCGCCCTCACCGGCAGGCAGGGCGTCGACGTCGCCGTCGAGTGCGTCGGCCGCGCCGTCACCATCCGTACCGCCTGGGAGTCGACCCGGCGCGGTGGGCGCACCACCGTCGTCGGCATCGGCGGCAAGGACCAGCAGGTCACCTTCAACGCCCTGGAGATCTTCCACTGGGGCAGGACCCTCGCAGGCTGCGTGTACGGCAACTCCGACCCGGCCCGCGATCTCCCGGTGCTCGCCGAGCACGTACGCGCGGGCCGTCTCGACCTCGGGGGCCTGGTCACCGACCGCATCGCCCTGGACGGCATCCCCGCGGCCTTCGACAACATGATCGCGGGCAAGGGGGGCCGGGCCCTGGTGGTCTTCTAGGCAGGTCCGTCGGTCATCCGGGCATGTCCGGCAGATGTCTCCGGGCCGCCTCGGGAGGATGCGAGAGCACCCGACGCGGCCCGGTGCCAGGCCTGTTCAGCCCTCCCGGACCAGCCTCGCGTACTGCACGGCGAGGCCGTCCAGCAGGGCGCCGAGTCCCGTCTCGAAGGCCCGCTCGTCGATCTTCTCCTGCTGTTCGGCGAGGAGGTGCGCCTGCCCCAGATGCGGATAGTCGGCCGGGTCGTACGCGCTCTCGTCGTCCACGAAGCCGCCGGCGAAGGAACCCAGCGCGGACCCCATGATGAAGTACCGCATCAGCGCCCCGATCGAGGTGGCCTGGGCCGGCGGCCAGCCCGCGTCGACCATGGCGCCGAACACGGCGTCCGCGAGCCGGAGCCCGGCCGGCCTGCGTCCCGGCCCGCGCGCGAGGACCGGGACGATGTTCGGGTGGTCGCGCAGGGCGGCGCGGTAGGAGACGGCCCAGTCGTGCAGCGCGGTCCGCCAGTCGCGGCCGCCCTCGAACATCGACAGGTCGACCTGCGCGCTCACCGAGTCCGCGACCGCCTCCAGGATCTGGTCCTTGGTGCGGAAGTGGTTGTAGAGGGAGGGCCCGCTCACCCCGAGTTCCGCGGCGAGCCGGCGGGTCGAGACGGCCGCCAGGCCCTCGGCGTCCACCAGCGCCCGTGCCGTCTCGACGATGCGGTCGGTGCTGAGGAGGGGCTTGCGCGGTCGGGCCATGGCGCACATAGTAGGGCTGCAACTGGAAACTAGCAGTGCTAATTTAAATGTACGGCTTTCAATGTCAGCTATCTGTGGGGTGACCCGGCATGAACCTTGGGCTCAGCGATGAGCAGACCGCCGTCCGGCAGCTCGCCAAGGACTTCGTGCGCCGCGAGATCACCCCGCACGTCGTCGCGTGGGACCGCGCGGAGGACGTGGACCGGTCCATCGTGAAGAAGCTCGGAGAGGTCGGCTTCCTCGGCCTCACCATCGACGAGGAGTACGGCGGCAGCGGCGGCGACCACCTCGCGTACTGCCTGGTCACCGAGGAACTCGGGCGCGGTGACTCCTCCGTGCGCGGGATCGTCTCCGTCTCGCTCGGGCTCGTCGCCAAGTCGATCGCCGCCTGGGGGAGCGAGGAGCAGAAGCGACGCTGGCTGCCGGGGCTGACCTCCGGCGAGTACGTCGGCTGCTTCGGGCTCACCGAGCCGGGCACCGGCTCCGACGCGGGCCAGTTGTCGACGCGGGCCGTGCGCGACGGCGACGGCTATGTGATCAACGGCAGCAAGATGTTCATCACGAACGGCACCTGGGCCGACGTCGTGCTGCTCTTCGCCCGCTCCACCGACGCCCCGGGCCACAAGGGCGTCTCCGCCTTCCTGGTGCCCACCGACACCCCCGGTCTGACCCGCCGCACCATCCACGGCAAGCTCGGGCTGCGCGGCCAGGCCACCGCCGAACTCGCCTTCGAGGACGTACGCGTGCCGGCGAGCGCCATGCTGGCGCCCGAGGGCAAGGGCTTCACGGTGGCCATGTCGGCACTCGCGAAGGGCCGGATGTCGGTGGCCGCGGGCTGCGTCGGCCTCGCCCAGGCCGCCCTGGACGCGGCGGTGACGTACGCGACCGAGCGTGAGCAGTTCGGCAAGACGATCGCCCACCACCAGCTCGTCCAGGAACTGATCAGCGACATCGCCGTCGACGTGGACGCGGCGCGGCTGCTGACCTGGCGGGTCGCCGACCTCGTCGACCGCGGACTGCCGTTCGCGACCGAGTCCTCCAAGGCCAAGCTCTTCGCCTCCGAGGCCGCCGTGCGCGCCGCGAACAACGCCCTCCAGGTCTACGGCGGCTACGGCTACATCGACGAGTACCCGGTCGGCAAACTCCTGCGCGACGCCCGGGTGATGACCCTCTACGAAGGCACCAGCCAGATACAGAAACTGCTCATCGGACGCGCTCTGACAGGTGTCTCGGCGTTCTGACTCTGAGTACGTCCCTGAGTACGAGGGCGGATGTGGCGGCGGCCACATCCGCCGACCCTTGTCCCATGACCGAGACACCCGTCAAGCAGCAGAACACGGCCGCCTTCTACGGACAGGCCGTGGCCTCCTTCTCCGTCGCCATGGCCGCCACCGCGCTCGGCATCTTCAAGCTCCAGGCCGACGCGTGGGTACGGGGCTTCCTGGCCATCGCCGTCCTCTATCTGGTGACGTCCTCCTTCACGCTCGCCAAGGTGATCCGCGACCGCCAGGACGGCGGCCGTCCCGGCACCCGGGTGTACGACCCGTTCGAGAAGCTCTGATCCCCGCGCGGCCATGACCTGGCCGAAGGCGCTAAGCGCTCGCTCAGGTTCGGGGGTATGGTGTTCACCCTGTCAGTGAAGAAGGGGCGAACAGCGATGAGTGCGGCGCAGGAGACGTCCGGCGGCGAGATGCAGCCGTGGTCCGAGGTGACCCCTGACGCGGCGCGGCGGCTGCTCGTGGCCGCGGTGGAGGCCTTCGCCGAGCGCGGGTACCACGCGACGACGACCCGGGACATCGCGGGCCGCGCGGGCATGAGCCCGGCCGCGCTGTACATCCACTACAAGACCAAGGAAGAGCTGCTCCACCGGATCAGCCGGATCGGCCACGACAAGGCGCTCGACATCGTGCGCACCGCCGCCGAGGCCGAGGGCACGGCCGCCGAACGGCTCTCCGACGCCGTGCGCTCCTTCGTACGGTGGCACGCGGGCCAGCACACCACGGCCCGCGTCGTCCAGTACGAGCTGGAGGCCCTCGGCCCCGACGCCCGCGCGGAGATCATCGCGCTGCGCAGGCAGGTCGACGCGGAGGTCCGCGGCATCATCCAGGACGGGGTCGCGACCGGCGAGTTCGACGTCCCGGACGTCCCCGGCACCACCGTCGCCGTACTGTCCCTGTGCATCGACGTGGCCCGCTGGTTCAACGTCGAAGGCCCCCGCACACCCGACGAGGTCGGCGCGCTCTACGCCGACCTGGTCCGGCGGATGGTGGGGTTCAAGGAGTAGGACCCGGCCGGTCCTGTGCCCGTTCCCGGGCTCGGCGGGGGCCGGGCCGGCGGACGCGCCGGTGCCGGGCCCGACCCGGACGCGCCGGTGCCGGGCCCGGGTGCGGTTCAGAGGTGGTAACGGGAGACCGACTCCGCGACGCAGACCGGCTTGTCGCCGCCCTCGCGCTCCACGGTGAAGGCCAGGGAGACCTGCACACCGCCGGGCACGTCGTCCACCGCGGTGATCGTCCCGGTGGCGCGCAGCCGCGAGCCGACCGGAACGGGAGCGGGGAAACGGACCTTGTTCGTCCCGTAGTTGACGCCCATCTTCACGCCTTCGACGCTGATCAGCTGAGGGCCGAAGAGCGGCAGCAGCGACAGGGTGAGATAGCCGTGCGCGATCGTGGTGCCGAACGGACCCGTCGCGGCCTTCTCGGGGTCGACGTGGATCCACTGGTGGTCGCCGGTGGCCTCCGCGAAGAGGTCGATCCGCTTCTGCTCGATCTCGACCCAGTCCGTGTGTCCCAGCTGCTCGCCCACGGCGCCCCGCAGTTCGTCGACCGTCGCGAACGTCCTCGGCTCTGCCATGTCCCTGGCCTCCCGCATCTCATAGTCTAAGCGACTGCTTAGCATGGTCGGCCGGGCGGCGCATGTCAACGGACCGGACGCGTGGCGCGGTAGGTAGGTTGGAGGCGTGCCCCAGATCCCCGAGACGGTCCACGAGCTGACCGTCGGACAGTTGTCGGCCCGCAGTGGCGCGGCCGTCTCCGCCCTGCACTTCTACGAGTCCAAGGGCCTGATCAGCAGCCGCCGCACCTCGGGCAACCAGCGCCGCTACCACCGTGACGCGCTGCGCCGGGTCGCCTTCGTCCGGGCCGCCCAGCGCGTCGGCATCCCGCTGGCCACCATCCGCGAGGCGCTCGCCGAGCTCCCCGAGGAGCGCACCCCGACGCGGGAGGACTGGGCCCGGCTGTCCCGGGCCTGGCGCTCCGAACTCGACGAGCGCATCAAACAGCTCGGCCGGCTGCGCGACCACCTCACGGACTGCATCGGCTGCGGCTGCCTCTCCCTGGAGACCTGTGTGCTCTCCAACCCCGACGACGTCCTCGGCGAGCGCCGGGCCGGCTCCCGCCTCATGGCGGAGCGGTCCGGAACGCAGCCGGCGCCGGCGCCCCGGGAGCGTGGGCCGGCGGCCGCGTGCGAACCCGGGCCGCGCCGGGAACCGGCGGCGGGGGACTGCCGCTGACGCCTGGTCCTCGACAGCCCCGCCCCCGACGCGTCAGCCGCCTCGCCCCGCCTGCGAGCACGTCACTCGTACTCCGTGCCGCCCTTGCGGGTCAGATAGGCCGGGCTGACCGCCTTCGCTATCGCCCGTCCGCCCGTCACCGGGCTGTACCGCTCGGCGGCGACGAAGGTCCCCTCCGGTCCACCGGGAGCCGGAGCGCCGGGCCGGATCACGACACCCTCACGCAGATGCAGCCCGCGCCCGGACACGGTCTCCCGCCCGGAGGCGGTCTCCAGGATGCGCTCGACGTCGTACGGCCCCTCGTACAGCCTTGGTACGAGGGGGAGTTCGCCCGCCAGCAGCTCCTGCGCGTCCAGCCAGCGGACCTCGCCGCCGATCTCCGCGGACACGTCGAACACGGCGTAACCGATCGTCTCGCGGCGGCCGTCGGCGCCGTACGACAGGTCCTGCACACCGGCCCCGTACACCTCGCCGAAGATGCCGACACGGCGTGCGCCCAGCCGTTCGGCGATCCCGGCGGCCGCCTCCGCGACACCGTGCCCGCGTACCGCGCGCCAGTACAGATTGCGCGGATCCTCCTTCAGCGCCAGGGACTTGGAGCCGAAGCCCTTCGAGGACACGTGGACGCGGCCCTCGTCGGCGAGGTAGGTCAGCAGACAGGCCGAACCGTGCAGCTTCTCCGTCACGACGACGGGCTCGCCCGGCATGAAGATGTCCGGGTACCGCTGGATGTTCTCGATGTCGACCCAGGGCAGCAGATCGGGCGCCGCCTCGACATCGCCGTTCATCGTGGGCGGGATCGGCGGCACCCATTTCACGATGCCGAGGAACTCCGCGAAGTCCGTGCCGTCCTCGGCGGCCCGCGCCAGGTCCACGTCCGCCAGCGCCTTCGGCCGGCACACGATCCCCTGCGACAGCTCGCCGCGCAGCCGCACCGCCCTGACCCGGTCCGACGAACTGCCCGCCAGACGCCCGGTCAGCCCCAGCTCCTCGATCAGCGGGGCCGGCAGCACGGACTGCTCCGGGATGTAGAGCGCCCACTCGCCGGTGCGGTACGCGCCTTTGGCGACCACGGCCCGATACAGACCCACCTGGGCCAGTTCGAGCGCGTCGGCGTTCGGATGGTCGTGGACGGTCAGCACTTCGGCGGTGACGCGCAGGGTCGACATGGGGACTCCAGGGGTCGCTCAGGGATTCTTCATCGCCCCCAACTGTCCGTGGGGGAAACGGCTGGAGCCAGCGGTTTTACGGCTGGTACCGTCACCGCGCGGCACCGCGATCCCTGCGCACGCCCGCCGCGAGGGCGTACCGCCTCCTCGGCCGCGGGCCCGTAACGAGGGCATCCCGCCTCGGCCGCGGGCCCGGACGGAGACCGCGCCGGCCGTCGGCCGGACCGTCGTCCGGGCGGCGTCGGCACGACGGTGGCGCCGCGCCGATCCGGGCTCCGTGCGCACGGAGCCGCACCGAGTCCCCCGTCGGCGCGGGACACTCCCCGGCCGACCCGGTGCCGGCAAGTACGCGCCAGGCCACGGACCTTCCGCGGCCGGCGGCTCACCCCCTGGGTCCGCCGCCCGGCCCGCTTCGGCCGGACGGGGCACTCACGCGGACACGAGCAGCCGGCCGCGCCTGGCGCCGGCCAGCGCCTCCGGGGTCAGGACGGGCCGCGGCACCACGATTCCGCAGCTCGTGCAGACGGGACCCGACGACGGTTCGTGGGCCAGTTCGTACATCCAGACAAGGCGCTCACCGGCGCACACGGGGCAGACGGTGCCCGGTTCGCGCTCCAGTGCCGCGATCAGCCGGCGCAGCACCTCGGCCAGTGGTTCATGGGGGTGGACACGGGGGTCGTCGCACCAGGCGACACCGAAGCCGCCCCAGGTCAGCCGGTGCCAGTCGTCGACACTGCCCGGCCTGCGCAGCCCGTCGTGCTTCTCCTTCTTGCGACGCTGCGCGAACGCGACCTCGTAGGCGAGCCAGACGGAGCGGGCCTCCTCCAGTTCGTCCAGTGCGGCCACGAGCCGCGCCGGATCGGGGGAGCGGTCCTCCGGGTCGAACCCGGCCCGGGAACACAGATGGTCCCAGGTCGCCCGATGCCCGTAAGGGGCGAACCGCTCCAGGCACTTGCGCAGTGAGTACCGCCGCAGCGCCAGATCACACCTCGGATCTCGCGCCTGTCTCGCCAGACTCCGGAAACCGGCCATCGTCCTGCACCTCCGTCACACCTGCACCTGTACTCCGGTCACTTCGGCGCCGTCCCGTACGGACGTCGTCGAGTAGACGTATCGACAAGCGATTCGGCTCCATCCATTTTTTCGACGACCCCCGCGAGCCATCCGCCGAGTGTCCCGACCACGCCTCCCGTCGCCGCCGGACCGCCGGTGCGCCCTCACTCGCTGTGAATCCCAAAAACTGACGCATGTTCATCTTCAAACTCGGGGATACCGGCGGTAACGTCCGGCCCACCCCCCGTCGGTAGGAGCTGACATGCCACCGAGCACCCCACGCACCACCTTGGACAGACTGAGAACTCCCCGCCGATTCCCCAAGTTCCTCAAGGCGGCATCCCTATGCGTGCTCATTGCCGGTCTTTTGTCGCCGCTTTCCCCTGCGGCCGCCGCCGGCACCTCGGCCGAAGCCGCCGCGAACGACTACTGCGGCGGTCAGTGCTCCGACATCCTGCCGCCCGGTGAGAACGGCAACGCCACCCTCGCCCAGATCCTGCTCAACCAGGCCTTCGGAACCCAGCCCGCGCACGCCGAGGACCAGCTCGGCCCCTACGGCAGCCTGCCCTCCGGCTACTCCACGCTCACCGACGCCAAGATCAACGACTTCTTCAACGACGCCTCCTTCGGCGTCGCTTCCAACCAGGTCGAGTCGACCACCAAGCCCGGCGGCCGCACCGACGTGACGATCGTCCGCGACAAGAAGACGGGCGTGCCGCACATCACCGGCACCACCCGCTACGGCACCGAGTACGGCGCCGGGTTCGCGGCGGCCCAGGACCGGCTGTGGCTCATGGACGTCTTCCGGCACGTCGGACGCGGCCAGCTCACCAGCTTCGCCGGCGGTGCGCCCTCCAACCAGGGACTGGAGCAGGAGTTCTGGCGCAACGCGCCCTACACCGAGGCCGATCTGCAGGCCCAGATCGACAGCGCGACCAGCAAGGCCGGAGCCCGCGGGGTCCAGGCCCTCGCCGACGCCAACGCTTACATCGACGGCGTCAACGCCTACATCGACGCCTCCGACAGCGGCCGCTACTTCCCCGGCGAATACGTCCTGACCGGCCACAAGGACTCCATCACCAACGCCGGCACCATCGACCACTTCAAGCTCACCGACCTGGTCGCGCTGGCTTCCGTCATCGGCTCGCTCTTCGGCTCCGGAGGCGGCGGCGAGGTCAACAACGCCCTCTCGCTGCTCGCCGCCCAGTCCAAGTACGGCGTCACCGAGGGCACCAAGGTCTGGGAGGCCTTCCGCGAGCGCAACGACCCGGAAGCAGCGCTCACCGTGCACAACGGCGAGAGCTTCCCGTACGCCTCCAAGCCCGACAGCGCGCAGGGCCAGGCCCTGCCCGACGCCGGCTCGGTGGCCCAGGAGCCGCTGGTCTACGACCGTACCGGCAGCGCGGCCGGCGCGAGCGCCGCCAGTGCCTCGGCCTCGGCCGCCACGACCGCGCTCACCTCCGCCAGGCGCGGGATGTCCAACGCCCTCGTGGTCAGCGGCAAGCACACGGCGAGCGGCCACCCGATCGCCGTCTTCGGCCCCCAGACCGGCTACTTCGCGCCGCAGCTCCTCATGCTCCAGGAGATCCAGGGCCCGGGCCTGAGCGCCCGCGGCGCCTCCTTCGCGGGCCTGAGCATGTACGTCGAACTCGGCCGCGGCCAGGACTACTCCTGGAGCGCGACGACCTCCGGCCAGGACATCATCGACACCTACGCCGTCGAACTGTGCCAGGACGACTACCACTACCTGTACCACGGCACCTGCACGGCGATGGACAAGGTCGAGCGGACCAACTCCTGGAAGCCGACCACCGCCGACGGCACCGCCGCCGGCTCCTACCGGATGCAGGTCTACCGCACCAAGTACGGGCCCGTGGCCTACCGCGCGACGGTGGGCGGCAAGAAGGTCGCGTACACCACCCTGCGCACCTCCTACATGCACGAGGCCGACTCGATCATCGGCTTCCAGATGCTCAACGACCCCGACTTCGTGAAGAGTCCGGCCACCTTCCAGAGCGCGGCGCAGAACATCAACTACACCTTCAACTGGTTCTACGCCGACTCGGCGCACACCGCCTACTACAACAGCGGTGACAACCCGGTGCGGGCGGGAGGCGTCGACGCGGAGTTCCCGGTGTGGGCGCAGGCCGCGTACGAGTGGCAGAACTGGGACCCGGCCACGAACACCGCCTCCTACACCCAGGCGTCCGCGCACCCCAACTCGGTGGACCAGGACTACTACATCTCCTGGAACAACAAACAGGCCAAGGACTACACCACGGCCTCCTGGGGAGACGGCTCGGTGCACCGCGGCGACCTGCTGGAGGACCGGGTGTCCAAGCTGGTCGCGGCGGGCGGAGTGACCAGGTCCGCGCTGGTCAAGGCGATGGCCGACGCGGCACTCGCCGATCTGCGCGCCGAGGACGTGCTCCCCGGCCTGCTCAAGGTCGTCAACAGCTCCCCGGTCACGGACTCCACGGCCGCCGCGGCCGTGAGCAAGCTGTCCGCCTGGGTGACGGCGGGCGCCAGGCGCAAGGAGACCTCAGCGGGTTCGCACACCTACGCCGACGCCGACGCGATCCGCATCCTGGACGCCTGGTGGCCGCTGCTGGTGAAGGCGGAGTTCCAGCCGGGGCTCGGCAGCGACCTGTACACCGCGTTCGGCAACAACCTCCCCGTCGACGAAGCACCGTCCGCCGGTCACGGACCGACCGGCTCGCACGCCGGAAGCTCCTTCCAGTACGGCTGGTGGAGCTATGTCGACAAGGACATCCGGGCGGTGCTCGGGGAGCCCGTGCAGGGCGGCCTGCCGCAGACGTACTGCGGCGGGGGCAGCCTCACCGCCTGCCGGGACGCCCTGATCGGCTCGCTGAAGGAGGCGGCCGGCAAGAGCGCGTCGACCGTGTACCCCGGCGACGACCAGTGCTCGGCGGGCGACCAGTGGTGCGCCGACTCGATCGTCCAGCGGACGCTCGGCGGCATCAAGCACGGCAAGATCACCTGGCAGAACCGGCCGACCTTCCAGCAGGTCGTCGAGTACACCTCGCACCGGTGAGCGCGGAGCTGCGCCGCCGGGACCGCCCCTAGGGGCGATCGGCGCTCAGGGCCTGTCCGGCATGATCCGCCGGACAGGCCCTGAACGGCGGCGGGTCACCTGACGCGGCCCGCCGCCAGCACCACCTGGGCCAGTTCGCGATGACAGATGTCGCTGTGCGCACCCGACGGGGCGCCGCCCCGGCACACCACCGAGGCGGCGTCGACGTTCACGCACCCCGAGACCGGAAGCCGGGTGCGCAGCGCCTCGGCGAGCGTGAACGACTTCGTCCCCGGCACCGCCTGCACCCCGTCGTGGCCCATCGCGCCCCACTGCGCGCCGAGCGCGCGGCCGATGCCGAAGTCCGCCACGACGGACCGGCCGTCCCCCGCCATCCGTGAGGCCAGCGGGTAGACCGTGCCGAGCGCCGAGTCGAAGTGGGAGTAGCAGCACACCAGCGGGCCGTCGATCCGGTGGTACTGGCCGTCCAGCACACCGCTCGCGCGCGGATCGTGGGGCAGCCGCGGGGCGAACGCGTAGTGCGAGAAGGCTCCTTGGAGCAGCGTCACCGACTTCACCGCGCGCACCCCGGGCGGCAGTCCGCGCAGCGCGAAGGAGACCAGCCGGGCGCCGAAGCTGTGCCCGACCAGATGCACCCGCACGTCAGGCGCCGCCGCCGCGAGCTGACCGACCGCCCGGCCGAGCCCGCGCTCGCCGACCGTGCCCGCGCGTCTCTTCATGGCGTAGTACGTGGCCTGGCGCAGCAGTTCGAGTGCTCCGTCCCACAGCCGGGGAAGCGCGAACGTCTCGGCGCCGGGGGTCCCGGTCCCGGCGAGCGCCTGCGCGAACTCGGCGCACACCGTCGCGGTGTCCCCGAAGAGCATCTCGGGATCGCTCTCCGGTACGCCCTCCGCGAGGGTGTCCGCCGCGAAGGAGGCCTGCGGACCCTGTGGCCGGACCTCGACGAGCAGCCGTACGAGGCGGCCGAACTCCTCCAATGACGCTCCCTCGTCAGGCTGTTGGTCGAGCAGCCGGGCGATCTGTTCGACCACGGTGGCGCGGCCGGGGAACACCTCCAGAAGGGCGTGCCGGGTGTTCTTGCCGAGCGGCGAGGCGCTGTCCCCGGCGACATCGGGGGCCACGGACGGGGAGAAGTCCGGGATCGGTTCGTCCGAGAACCGCATCGAGGGCCAGACCACCCCCACGTATCCGAGCCGCGCGGTGGGCGCGAGACCGGGGACGGGTTCGAGGAACTGGCTGAACAGGCGGGTGGCCGTCGAACGGTCGTTGTTCCAGCCGTGCGCGAAGACGATCAGATCGCGGACCTTTCGCCGCGGTACCTCCTCGAGCCACCGGTCCCGTCGGCGGCCGTCCACGTCCCCGTCCGCGTCGAAGGCCAGCTCCCAGTAGGGAGAAACGCTCACTGCCGATTCCGTCATGTCAGGCCCCCTGACCCCGCGGGCGGTGCGATATGGGCGCATCGTCCACCCGGCGGGGAGAGTTGGCCATACATGACGACCTATCCGTCACGCAGACTCACTCGTTCGTGGAAGCGGGCTCTGTCCTACTTGTAGACGAGGTAGTGCTTCCGGACCCTGCGGAAGGCCTCCAACTCGTCCTGCCAGGCCGCCACGACCTCGTCGGTGCCCGCACCCGCGTCGATCATCGTGCGCACCAGCGTCGAGCCCGTCAGCTTGTCGATCCAGTTGTCGGAGCGCCAGGCGAAGCCGCTCCACACCTTCTTCGCGGTCACCAGCAGGGCGATCCCGGTACGGACGGGCTCGAACGCGGCCCGGTCGTGCACATGGATCTGGACGCCCCCGATGGTCTTCCCCTGGAACTTGGAGAAGGTGGGAGAGAAGTAGGACTCTCTGAAGTGCACGCCGGGCAGCCCGAGTTCAGCGGCCGCCGCGGCCCAGCGCCCGTCGAGACCCTCCGCGCCGAGCAGTTCGAAGGGGCGTGTCGTACCCCGCCCCTCCGACAGGTTCGTCCCCTCGAAGAGACAGGTCCCGGAGTACACCAGCGCGGTGTCCGCCGTCGGCATGTTGGGGCTCGGCGGCACCCAGGGCAGCCCCGACGTGTCGTAGAACCGGTCACGTCTCCAGCCCGACATGAGCACGGTGTCCAGTTCCACGGGTGCCGCCAGGAACTCCCCGTTGAAGAGCCGGGCCAGCTCCGCCACCGTCATCCCGTGCGCCTGCGCGATCGGCTGCCGCCCGACGAACGTCGCGAACTCCTTGTGCAGGACGGGCCCTTGGGCCGAGCGTCCGGTGACCGGGTTCGGCCGGTCAAGGACCACGAACCGTTTCCCGGCCAGCCGCGCCGCCTCCATGCAGTCGTACAGCGTCCAGATGTACGTGTAGAAGCGCGCCCCCACGTCCTGGATGTCGAAGACGACGGTGTCCACGCCGGACGCGGTGAAGATGTCGGCGAGGGCCTGACCGCTCTTCACGTACGTGTCGTAGACGGGCAGTCCGGTCGCCGGATCGTCGTGGCGTCCCTCGGACCCGCCCGCCTGCGCGGTGCCCCGGAAACCGTGCTCGGGGCCGAAGACGGCGGTCAGGTCCACCCGGGCGTCGGCGTGCATGACGTCGACGATGTGCCGGACGTCGCGGGTGACGCCCGTGGGGTTGGTGACCATGCCGACGCGTCCGCCGCCGAGGAGGGCGTACCCGGCCCCGGCCAGACGCTCGAAGCCGGTGCGCAGCCGGGTGCCGGGGCCCGCGGTGGGCGCCGCCGCTTCGGCGGGCAGGGGGGTCAGGGCGGCCGCGGCGGTGCCGGCCGCGAGCAGTGACCGTCGGGACATGCGCATGGTGGGACCTCCGTGATCGCGGAAGGCTGGCACAGGCACGCTAAGGGCTTCCGGGGGAAGTTCGTAGGGCACGGACCCGACCGGCCTGTCGTGGCTCGTCACGGCGCCGTCCGCGCGGCGGCCGGGAACCCTTCCCTTGCTACATACCGACCGGTTAGTCTGGCGTCGCAGCAGAGCCGTGTCACGTCGCGTCGAAGGAGACCCGTGGTGGAAGCCATGCAGGGTGCGGGAGTCGTCGTCACCGGAGCGGGGGGCGGGATCGGGGCCGCGCTGGCCCGCCGTTTCGCCGCCGAGGGAGCTCGGGTCGTGGTCAACGACCTCGACGCGGCCAAGGTGAAGGCCGTGGCCGACGAGATAGGCGGCATCGCGGTCGTGGGCGACGCCTCCGCGATCGTGGCCGAGGCCCGCGACGCCCTCGACGGCTCCGTCGACGTCTACTGCGCGAACGCGGGAGTCGCCTCGGGCGGTTCCGAGGCGGCGGACGAGAGCGTGTGGGCCCTGGCCTGGGACGTCAACGTGATGGCCCATGTACGCGCCGCCCACGCACTGCTCCCGGACTGGCTGGAGCGCGGCAGCGGCCGGTTCGTCTCGACCGTCTCGGCCGCCGGACTGCTCACGATGATCGGCGCCGCGCCGTACAGCGTCACCAAGCACGGCGCGTACGCGTTCGCCGAGTGGCTGTCCCTGACGTACCGCCACCGCGGTGTGAAGGTGCACGCGATCTGCCCCCAGGGCGTGCGCACCGACATGCTGGAGGCCACCGGCAGCGCGGGCGACCTGGTGCTCCAGCCCACCGCCATCGAGCCCGGGGCCGTCGCCGACGCGCTCATGAAGGGCATCGAGGAGGACCGCTTCCTGGTCCTGCCGCACCCCGAGGTCGCCGGGTACTACCAGGCGCGGGCCGCCGACCCCGACCGCTGGATGACGAACATGAACCACCTCCAGCAGAAGTGGGAGACCGCCGAGTGACCCGCTACTCCGACAAGCCCTGGACGGCCCTGCTCAGCGAGGCACAGCGCGGTCCGGTGAACCCCGCCGACACCCTGGTGCACGCCCTCGCGGACGTCGTCGCGCACACCCCGGACCGCACCGCGCTCGCCTACTTCGACGGGCGGCTGAGCTACCGCGAGCTCCACGAGCTGAGCGACTCCGTGGCCGGGCACCTCGCCGCCCGGGGCGTGGAACGCGGCGACCGCGTGGCGATCATGCTCCAGAACTCCCCGCACTTCGTGCTCGCCCTGCTCGGCGCGTGGAAGGCCGGCGCGACGGTCGTGCCGGTCAACCCGATGTACAAGTCCGGCGAGGTCCGGCACGTCCTGCACGACGCCGAGACGGTCGCCCTCGTCTGCTCCGACCGCGCCTGGGACGCGTATCTGCGCGAGACCGCCGCCGGCTCGCCCGTACGCGTCGTCCTGACGGCCTGCGAACGGGATCTCCAGACCCGCGACGACGAACGCGTGCTGGCCTTCGGGCGGCTGCCCGTGGACGAGGCGGCCGACGACCTCCTCGCCGTCGCCCGGCAGGGGCACAAGGCCCCCGGCGACCGCGCCCTCGGCCCGTCCGACATCGCGCTGATCAGCTACACCTCGGGCACCAGCGGCACCCCCAAGGGAGCCACCAACACGCACGGCAACATCATGTACAACGCCGAGCGGCAGCGGACCGGCCTCGCGCTGCCCGAGGCGCCCGTGTACTTCGCGATGGCACCGCTGTTCCACATCACCGGGATGGTCTGCCAGCTCGCCGCCTGCCTCGACAGCGCGGGCACGCTGGTCCTCGCCTACCGCTTCGAGGCCGGGGTCGTCCTCGACGCCTTCGCCGAACACCGGCCGCTCTACACCGTCGGCCCCTCGACCGCCTTCATGGCGCTGGCCGCCCACCCGGACGTCACGCCGGACCACTTCTCCTCCTTCGTGAACATCTCCTCCGGCGGGGCCCCGCTGCCGCCCGCCCTCGTCGAGCGGTTCCGGGCCGGCTTCGGGCCGTACATCCGCAACGGTTACGGGCTCACCGAGTGCACCGCGCCCTGCGCCTCCGTGCCCCCGGGGCTGGAGGCGCCGGTGGACCCGGCCTCCGGGACCCTCGCCGTGGGCGTGCCCGGACCGGACTCGGTCGTGCGCATCGTCGACGACCTCGGCCAGGAGGTCCCCTTCGGAGAGCAGGGCGAGATCCTGGTCCGCGGTCCGCAGGTGGTGCCCGGCTACTGGCGCCGTCCCGAAGCCACCGCCGAGACCTTCCCGGACGGTGAACTGCACACCGGCGACATCGGCTTCATGGACGAGAACGGCTGGCTCTACGTGGTCGACCGGAAGAAGGACATGATCAACGCGTCCGGCTTCAAGGTCTGGCCGCGCGAGGTCGAGGACGTCCTGCACACCCACCCGGCGGTCCGCGAGGCGGCCGTCGTCGGGATCCCGGACGGCTACCGCGGAGAGACCGTCATGGCGTACATCAGCCTGCGGCCCGGGGCCACCGAGGACCCCGACGCGCTGGCCGCGTACTGCAAGGAGAGACTGGCCGCCTACAAGTATCCGCGGCGGGTGGAGATCCTGCCCGAACTGCCGAAGACGGCGAGTGGGAAGATCCTTCGTCGGGAACTGCGTTCCCGGTACCAGGACTCCCCGTAGTCTCCAGGACTCCTCCAGGACTCCTCCAGGACTCCTCACGGACGACGGACATCGATGTGAACGCACGGAAGGCAGGTGGCGGCAGTGCCCAGGACGACGGACGGTGACGGTACGCCCGTCCCGCAGCGGCTCCTTGCCGCCGCCACCCGGCTCTTCGCCGAGCAGGGCTACGACCGCACCTCGGTGCAGGAGATCGTCGAGGCCGCGGGTGTCACCAAGGGGGCGCTGTACCACTACTTCGGCTCCAAGGACGACCTCCTGCACGAGGTCTACGCGCGCGTGCTGCGCCTCCAGCAGGAGCGGCTGGACGCCTTCGCGGACGCCGACGCGCCGGTCGAGGAGCGGCTGCGGCGCGCGGCGGCCGACGTGGTCGTCACGACCATCGACAATCTCGACGACGCCTCGATCTTCTTCCGGTCGATGCACCACCTGGGCCCCGAGAAGCTCAAGCAGGTGCGGTCCGAGCGGCGCCGCTACCACGAGCGCTTCCGCGCCCTGGTCGAGGAGGGCCAGAAGAAGGGCGTCTTCTCCACGGCCACCCCCGCCGACCTGGTCGTCGACTACCACTTCGGCTCGGTCCACCACCTGTCCACGTGGTACCGCCCCGACGGCCCCCTCGCCCCCCAAGAGGTGGCCGACCACCTGGCGGACTTGCTGCTGCGCGCCCTGCGCCCGTAGAAACGTCTCTCGCCCCCTCCGCCCTACCCGTCCCGTACCCGGGGGCGGGCAGGGGCGGAGGGGGCGAAGAACCAGCCCCCTCGCGCCGCACGGCGTCACATGTACTTCTTGATCTCCCGGTACGCCAGCGAGCGCTGGTGGACCTCGTCGGGACCGTCGGCGAGCTTCAGCGTCCGCGCGGCGGCCCACAGTTCGGCCAGCGGGAAGTCCTGGCTGACGCCGCCGGCACCGTGCAGCTGGACCGCCTTGTCGAGGATGTCCACCACCGCGCGCGGAGTGGCGATCTTGATGGCCTGGATCTCGGTGTGGGCGCCCTTGTTGCCGACGGTGTCCATCATCCAGGCGGTCTTCAGGACCAGCAGACGAAGCTGCTCGACGGTGACCCGGGCGTCGGCGATCCAGTTCTGCACGACACCCTGCTGGGCCAGCGGCTTGCCGAACGCCGTACGCGACACCGCCCGGCGGCACATCAGCTCGATGGCCCGCTCCGCCATGCCGATCAGCCTCATGCAGTGGTGGATCCGGCCCGGACCGAGCCGCGCCTGCGCGATGGCGAACCCGCCGCCCTCCTCGCCGATCAGGTTGCCCGCCGGGACGCGGACGTGATCGAAGACGACCTCCGCGTGCCCGCCGTGGGAGTGGTCCTCGTAGCCGTACACCTGCATGGCGCGCCGGACCTCCAGGCCCGGGGTGTCGCGCGGGACCAGGATCATCGACTGCTGGCGGCGGATGTCGGCGCCGTCCGGGTCCGTCTTGCCCATCACGATGAAGATCTTGCAGTCGGGGTTCATCGCCCCGGAGATGTACCACTTGCGGCCCGTGACGACGTACTCGTCGCCGTCCCGCTCGATCAGCGTGGTGATGTTCGTCGCGTCCGAGGAGGCGACCTCGGGCTCCGTCATCGCGAACGCGGAACGGATCTCCCCGGCCAGCAGCGGCTCCAGCCACTGCTTGCGCTGCGACTCGTCGCCGAACTGGGAGAGCACCTCCATGTTCCCGGTGTCCGGAGCGGCGCAGTTCAGCGCGGTGGGCGCCAAGTGCGGGCTGCGGCCGGTGATTTCGGCGAGCGGCGCGTACTGGAGGTTGGTCAGCCCGGCACCGTACTCGGAGTCCGGCAGGAAGAGGTTCCACAGACCCTGCCTGCGGGCCTCGGCCTTCAGCTCGCCGACCACGGCGGGCGTGTCCCACGGCGAGGCCAGCAGGGCCCGCTGCTCCTCCGCGACGGCCTCCGCCGGGTACACGTACTCGTCCATGAAGGCGAGCAGCTTCCCGCGCAGCTCTTCGGTGCGCGCGTCGAATGCGAAGTCCATGGCGGATCAGCCTTCCTGAAGGGTGGTCAGGCCGTGCTCGATGAAGACGGGAACCAGCTCGCCGATGCGGTCGAAGCCCGCGCCGACCGTCTGGCCCTTGGTGTAGCGGTAGTGGATGCCCTCCAGGATCACGGCGAGCTTGAACCAGGCGAAGGCCGTGTACCAGGAGACCGCGGAGACGTCGCGCCCCGAGCGCGCGGCGTACCGCTCGACGATCTCGCTCGCCGGGGGGTGTCCGGCGGCCGAAGCGGTCGTGCTGATGGGGGAGTCGGGCAGCTCCAGGCGCGTGCTGTACATGACCAGCAGCCCGAGGTCGGTGAGCGGGTCGCCGAGCGTGGACATCTCCCAGTCCAGGATCGCCCTGATCCGGTCGTCGGGTCCGATCAGTACGTTGTCGAGCCGGTAGTCGCCGTGCACGACGGTGGGCGCGGGGGAGGTGGGCAGTTCGCGGCCCAGAGCCGCGTGAAGTTCGTCGATGCCGGCCAGCTCGCGGTTGCGGGAGGCGGCCAACTGCTTGCCCCAGCGCCGCAGTTGCCGGTCGAGGAAGCCCTCGGGGCGGCCGAAGTCGGCGAGGCCGACCGCGGCGGGGTCCACCGCGTGCAGTTCGACCAGGGTGTCCACCAGACCGAGCACCGCGTCGCGGGTGCGCTGCGGGCCGAGCGGGGCGAGCTGGCCGGCGGTGCGGAAGGGGGTGCCCTCCACGAACTCCATGACGTAGAACGGGGCGCCGAGCACCGACTCGTCCTCGCACAGCAGCACGGGGTCCGGGACCGGCACGGCTGTCGGGTGCAGTGCGCTGATCACCCGGTGCTCGCGCCTCATGTCGTGCGCCGTGGCCAGCACGTGGCCCAGCGGAGGCCGTCGTACGACCCACCGGGCGGTGCCGTCGGTGACCGCGTACGTGAGGTTCGACCGTCCGCCCTCGATCAGCCGGCCGCTCAGCGGGCCGTTCACCAGTCCGGGCCGCTCACGGTCGAGCAGGCCGCGCAGCCGGTCGAGATCGAGACCTGGCGGGTGGTCCGGGCTCATCTGTCGCTCCTCAGCACACGGGTATCGGGACATGACCATGATGCCGACCAGTCGGTATGTCGTCCAGCCGCTGCGCCAAACGTGATCGGCGTCTCCCCCGGACGAGCGCCGCTCCGGGGCGGCCGGCACCTGGAAGACCCGACGCCTAGAACACCAGCGCCACGGCGAACACGGCCAGCGCCACCGTGCACAGTGCCGCCGCCGCGGCGAGCCGGGGCGCGAGTGCGGCCGGACCCGCCGGGCCCGCGGACGCCAGGGTCCGGATGCGACGGTGGGCGAGGGCCAGGAACGCGAGCCAGGCGGCGCAGCAGAACGCGAACGCCAGGATCCCGGCGGCCGAGCTCCGCTCGTGCAGGGCCGCCTTCGCGGCGAGCACCGCGGCGACGGTGCAGGAGAGGGTCGTACGGCGCCAGGCCAGCCGCGTGCGTTCCGGCTGGAGGCCCGGATCGCGCTCCTCCCGGAGAGGGGTGGTCATCCCGCCCAGCCGACGAGGACGACGACGACCATCGCGACCGCGACGACCGCGACGACGATGCTCAGCAGCGCCGGGAAGCGCGACACCGGCAGGTCCTCGCCCCGCCGCATCGCCCGCTCGCAGCACACCCAGTGATTGACGGCCCGCAGCGCGCAGAGCACGCCCGCCGCCAGCAGCGCCAGGGCCAGACCCGCCCGCCAGGCCCAGCGCAGGTCCGGCAGGAACTGGTCCACGGCGAAGCCGCCGCCGATGAGTGCGAGCGCGGTGCGCAGCCAGGCCAGAAAAGTCCGCTCATTGGCCAGCGAGAACCGGTAGTCCGGGGTCTTGCCCTCGGACCGGATCTCCTGCGGCGCGAACCACAACCGGACATTGCGCACGAGTTCGATCACGCCCAGGACCCTACCGGGGGGCCTCGCGCGGGGCTCCTCCGGTGCCGCGCCGACCGCGTCCGGCCGGGCGGATCAGTCCATCGCCCGGTAGTCGGTGAGCCGCTCGTAGGCCGCCAGTCCGTCCGGCACCCACATCCACTCCTCCAGCCGGCGCTCCACCTCGTCCTCGGTGAGGAAGTCGTGCCAGGCGACCTCCTCCGCCTGCGGGTTCACCGGAAGTTCGCAGCGGACCTCGTACACGGCCGACCACCAGCTCGCGCCGGCTCCGTCGTCGTACAGGAACTTGAACAGCGGAGTCGGCCGGGGGAGCCCGGAGACGCCGAGTTCCTCCTCGGCCTCGCGGAGCGCCGCGTCGTCGTAGGACTCGCCCGCGCCGACGACCCCGCCCACGAACATGTCGTAGAACGAGGGGAACACCAGTTTGGTGGGGGTGCGCCGGTGGACGAAGAGCCGGCCCCGGGCGTCCCGCGCCTCGATGAACACGCACCGGTGGCGCAGCCCGCGCGCGTACGCCTCTCCGCGCGGGGACTGCCCGATGATCTCGTCGTTCTCGTCCACGATGTCGAGGATCTCGTCAGCGGCGCTCATGGGCTCCATCCAAGCAGCTCCGGGCTCCGCGGTGGCGGTGCTCGCGGCCGTCGGGGTGGTGAGCCGGCCCGTCGGCCGGGGCGTGGGCTGGATGGCGTGGTGCGCGGCCTCGACGGCGTCCGGTGCCTCGACGGCTGCCCGGTACGGCGTCACGGGGCCCGGGTACGGCGTCACGGCCCGGGCCGTGAGGGGGCTCGCTCAGTGCGGCTGGAGGTCCCGCGAGCGTTCCGGTTCCGCGGTGCCCGAGGGCATCGCCGGGTGCATGCCCAGCAGGACGATCCCCGTCACGATGCCGGCGAGCCCCGCGGCCTGCCAGGCGAGGGCGCCCGCGTCGGTGCGCAGCTGGTCCCCGAGGAAGCCCACCCCGCAGACGATGCCCGCCAGCGGCTGGGCGGCGGTGAGCGCGGGCAGCGACATCCGCAGGGGCGCGGTCTCGAAGGCGCTCTGGACGAGGATCAGCCCCGTCACGCCGAGGACGAGCACCGCGTACGGCTGCCAGCTGGTGAGCAGCTCGGCCAGCCCGTCGGCACTGAACCGCTGGCCGCTGACCCGGGTGAGCGCGTCCTGGAGGCCGTACAGCAGGCCGGCGGCGGTGGCGAGCAGCACGGGTCCGGCGCTCAGCCGGGACCGTTTCGCGCAGGTGGTGAGCAGCACGGCGAGCCCGACCACGATCCCGATGATCAGCCAGTGCCGCAGCGGGTCGTCGACGGCCTCGCCGCCCTGTGGCTGTCCGGCCACGATGAACGCCGAGACGCCGCCGGCGAGCAGCAGCAGCCCGGCCCAGCCCTGCCGGCCCAGCGGCTGTTTGGTCTGATGTCGGGAGAGCGCGAGCGCGAAGAGCAGGTTGGTGGCGAGGAGCGGTTCCACCAGCGAGACCTCGCCGTTGCCGAGCGCGACCGCCCCGAGGACCATGCCGCACACCATGAGCCCGATGCCGCCCAGCCAGCGGGGGACCCGGATGAGGTCGAGCAGGATGCGCGGCGAGAGGAAGTCGCTGAGCGGGGCGTGCGAGGCGGCGTTCTGCTGGAGCACGAACCCGAATCCCAGGCAGCAGGCCGCGCTCACGGCGAGGACCAGAACCAGTACCGACACGCTGGGTACCTCGATGCGTCAGAAGTCGGGGCGGGCCAGTGGTGCGTATCCCGCCGACTGTAGTGCCATCGTCCGCGCGCCCGCCCCCGGGAACAACCGGAACCAGGCAGTTGACTCGGTCACCTTTCGTACCGAAGGATTCGGACCGATCAGTAACAAGTGCTGGTCGGCCGCGTGGCCGACCGGCATCGATGTCTCCCCAACCAGCGACGCCACCGATCGGTTCGTGACAAACGTCATCAGGTCGTCCCCCGTGACGCCGACCCGATCAGACCCGTCGGATTGCCGAGAGGACGGGCCCATGGCCTACGACGCAGATGTGATCGTCATCGGAGCGGGCCTCGCCGGGCTCGCGGCGACCGCGGAGCTCGTCGACGCCGGCCGCAAGGTGATCCTCCTCGACCAGGAGCCCGAGCAGTCGATCGGCGGCCAGGCGCACTGGTCCTTCGGCGGGCTCTTCTTCGTCGACTCGCCCGAGCAGCGCCGCATGCGGATCAAGGACACGCACGAGCTGGCCCTCCAGGACTGGATGGGCACGGCCGGCTTCGACCGGCCGGAGGACCACTGGCCGCGCCGCTGGGCCGAGGCGTACGTCGACTTCGCGGCCGGCGAGAAGCGGCCCTGGCTGCACGCGCAGGGCGTGCGCTTCTTCCCCGTGGTGGGCTGGGCCGAGCGCGGCGGCTACGACGCCAACGGGCACGGCAACTCGGTGCCGCGCTTCCACATCACCTGGGGGACCGGGCCCGGCCTCGTCGCGCCCTTCGAGCGCCGGGTACGGGAAGGGGTCGCCCGCGGACTGGTCGAGCTGCGGTTCCGGCACCGGGTCACCGGTCTGTCCCGCAGCGCGGGCTCCGTCGACACCGTCACCGGGGAGATCCTGGAGCCGTCCGGCATCGAACGCGGCCAGGCCAGCGGCCGCACCGTCACCGGCGCCTTCGAGCTCAAGGCCCAGGCCGTGATCGTGACCTCCGGCGGCATCGGCGGCAACCACGACCTCGTGCGCGCCAACTGGCCGGAGCGGCTGGGCACCCCGCCCGAGCGGATGATCTCCGGTGTCCCCGCCCACGTCGACGGAGCCATGCTCGGGATCGCGGAGGAGGCCGGCGCCCGCCTCATCAACCGCGACCGCATGTGGCACTACACCGAGGGCATCCAGAACTGGAACCCCATCTGGGACAAGCACGGCATCCGCATCCTGCCGGGCCCCTCGTCCCTCTGGCTGGACGCGCGCGGCAACCGGCTGCCCGTACCGCTCTTCCCGGGCTTCGACACGCTCGGCACCCTCGAACACATCATGAGCACCGGGTACGACTACACCTGGTTCGTGCTCGACCAGAAGATCATCGGCAAGGAGTTCGCGCTCTCCGGCTCGGAGCAGAACCCCGACCTGACCGGCAAGTCGATCCGCGGCGTCCTCGGCCGGGCCCGCGCGGACGTGCCCGCACCGGTCAAAGCCTTCATGGACAACGGTGTCGACTTCGTCGTCGAGAAGGATCTCGGCGCCCTGGTGCGCGGGATGAACGCGCTCACCGAGAAGCCCCTCATCGACGAGGCTGCGCTGCGCCACGAGATCGTCGCGCGGGACCGGGAGATCGCCAACCCCTTCACCAAGGACCTCCAGGTCATGTCGATCCGGGGGGCCCGCAACTACCTCGGCGACAAGCTGATCCGCACCGCGCCCCTGCACCGCATCCTCGACCCCGAGGCCGGCCCGCTGATCGCGGTGCGCCTCAACATCCTGACCCGCAAGACCCTCGGCGGCCTGGAGACGGACCTCTCCTCGCGGGTGCTGACCGAGGGCGGCGACCCGCTGGAGGGTGTGTACGCCGCCGGTGAGGCCGCCGGTTTCGGCGGCGGCGGAGTCCACGGCTACCGCTCGCTGGAGGGCACCTTCCTCGGCGGCTGCCTCTTCTCCGGCCGCACGGCGGGCCGGGCGGCGGCCAAGGCGGTGAAGTGATCGCGCCCGGCGGTCCTGCCCGGCTCTGATCGCGCCCGGCTCCGATCGCGCCCCGATCTGCAAGTCGCCTGCCCCGGGCGGCCGTTGTCATCAGGACAGTGGCGGCCGCCCGCGGCTCGGCGACAAGAGGACTCGCCAAGTCGGTTGGACGAGGCGCCTGTTCAGGACTTTGCGGGATGGTGTGCGGGTAACTGGTATGTACAAGTGGCTAGTTGACACGTGTAGTGACTTGGTCCGAGCTTGACTTGAACCCGTGGCTCCGGGTTTGCTGTGCGTGATCACCCTTTGACGAACCGCGCATGTGAGGTTGAGCAGCGGTGTCACCACCCCCACCTCCTCTGGGCCGCGGCCGCAAGCGGGCGTCCCAGGCCTTCGACGCCGCCCTCGACGACGCCGAACTCGTGACCGCACGTACCGCGTTGAACCAGGGGCGGTGGACCGACGTCCGGGCGCTGCTCGCCGCGACCGGCGACGACTGGGACCGCCGCGGGCACCGTGTCACCGTTCTCGCGCAGGAGCCGGCGACGCTCGCCTGGGCCCGCGACTGGCAGCTGGCCGAACCGGAATCCGCCGACGCCGCCGTGCTCCTCGGCTGTGCCGCCGTGGAACGCGCCCTGCACGGCAAGGAGCGCCCCGACAGCGCCCGCGAGGCCTGCCGGCGGGCGGCGGCCCTCGCCCCCGACGACCCCACTCCCTGGCTCGGACTCCTCCTCCTGGAGCGCTCGCTCGGGGCCGAGGACGACGTGGTCCGCCTCTTCGACGAGGTGCGCCACCGGCACGCCGTCCATCACCACGCGCACCATCTGATGGTCGCCCGGCTCGCCGAGCGCCGCGCCGCCGCGGGCCAGGACCCGCTGCACGAGGTCTACGACTTCGCCAACTGGTCGGCCGAGCAGGCGCCCGCCGACTCGCCGCTCGCGATCCTTCCGGTCGTCGCGCACGCCGAGCGCTTCCGCGTGCTCGCCGACGCCGGGAGCGAGCCCGCCGACCCGGTCGCCTCCGGGCACTGGGCCGGACGCCGGGCCCGCCAGGTGATGAAGGCCGCGTTCGACTGGTGGCTGGAGTGGGAGCACGGCGACCACCCGCGCCGCCTCGTCGACCTCAACTTCCTCGCCCACGCCAAGATCTGCGAGGGCCGGGACGGCGAGGCCGCCGCCCTGTTCCTCCGGATCGCGGACCACCCGACGGCGGCTCCGTGGTCGTATCCGGACCTCGACGGACACCAAGCCTTCCGTGCCGCGCGCGACCGCGTGCTCGGCACGGTGTGAACGCCCCCGATGATCTGACATCCGAAAGGACGACCCCGCGATGACGACGGGCAGTTCGAGCACACCGAGTACGTCGAGCACGGGAAGACCGGACGCCGACGGCGCCGGCATCAGCACGTTCAAGGGACAGGACCGGGCCCTGCGCGCCGGCCGGCTGGGCACGGCGGGTCTGCTGCTGTCCGTTCTCGCGGCCACCGCCCCGCTCATGGTGGTCGCGGGTGTCATGCCCACCACATTCGCGGTGATGGGGATCGTCGGGCAGCCGCTGCTCTTCGTCATCCTCGGCATCGTCCTGGTGCTCTTCAGCGTCGGGTACGCCGAGATGAGCCGGCACGTCCACAACGCGGGCGCCTTCTACGCGTACATCTCGCGCGGGCTCGGCGGCACCCCGGGCGCGGGCGCCGCCGCGGTCGCCCTCGTCGCCTACAGCGCGCTCCAGGTCGGGATCTACGGCCTCTTCGGCTTCGAGGTCTCCGGGCTGTTCGCCACCTACCTCGACACCGAAGTCGTCTGGTGGATACCGGCGTTGGCCGCCGTGCTCGTCGTGGGCGCGCTGGCCTGGCTGAAGATCGACGTCAACGCCTGGGTGCTCGGCGTCCTGCTGGTCATCGAGGTGACGCTCGTCGTCGTCTTCGACGTCGCGGCCATCGGCGATCCCGCCAAGGAGGGCCTGTCGCTGCACGCCTTCAACCCCGACACGCTCACCGGAGCGGGCGTCGGCACCGCGCTGTGCTTCTGCATCGCCGCCTTCACCGGCTTCGAACAGGCCCCGGTCTACGCCGAGGAGACCAGCCGGCCGCACATCCTCGTGCCCCGCGTGATGTTCCTCGCGATCGGTTTCGTCGCCGTCTTCTTCGCGATCAGCTCCTGGGCGCTCACCGTCGCCACCGGTCCCTCCGCGATCGTCGGGACGGCGAACAAGCAGAGCGCCGGACTGCTGTTCTTCCTCACCGAGTCACGGCTCGGCTCCACCTTCACCGACGTCCTGCACGTGCTGTTCGTGACCGGCATGTTCGCGGCGCTGCTCAGCTTCCACAACGTCGTCGCGCGGTACGCCTTCGCCATGGGCCGCGAGGGTCTGCTGCCCGCCGCCTTCGGCCGCACCTCCGAGTCCAGCGGCGCCCCCGGCACCGGCTCGCTCCTGCACACCGTCGTCTCGCTCATCGTGGTCGGCGGCTTCGCCCTGGCCGACGACAGGCCGGCCGGCGACCCGACCGCCCCCGTGCTCCAGCTCTTCACCTGGGGCGGCAACGTCGGAGCGCTCGGCGTCACGCTCCTGATGGCGGCCGCCTCGCTCTCGGTCATCGTGTTCTTCGTCCGCCGCGGCGCGGCCCGCGCCCAGGCCTGGCGTCTGGTCACCTCCGCTATCGCGGGCATCGCCCTGCTGGTCATCGCGTTCTACACGGTCAAGGACTTCGACGTCCTCGTCGGCTCCGGTCCGGACTCCGTCCTGAACGTGCTGCTGCCCGCCGTCATCGGGGTGGCGCTGGCCGCCGGACTCGTCCAGGGGCTGCTGCTGCGCTCCCGCAAGCCCGAGGCGCACGCCCGGATCGGCCTCGGCAACGAGGCGTTCCAGTTGGACAAGGCGGCCGAGTCCGCCACCTGATGAGGCCCTGCCGTCCTCTCAGGGGCCGAAGTTCCCGGTCCGCAGGTGAGAAGAGATGACGGAACGCTGACGAGCACCCGCCACCGCTGGCTTTTTGGGGGTCGCGGGTGCTCGAATCAAGGGGTGAACACTGAAAGGCCCGGGGAACCGGACCCGGAGCGACCGCGGCCACGGGAACCCGAGCGGCCGGAGCCGCGCGAGCCGGAACGCCCCGAACCTCGGGAACCGGAAGACCGCGAGGAACACGAGGCTCGCGACGACCGTGAAGTCCGCGAGGCCGGTGACGTCCGCGCGGGACGCGAGGAACACGAGGCGTCCGGCGAGCGCGGCAGGCCCGTCGGCCGCCGGGTGCTGCTCGGCACGCTCGGACTCGGCGCCCTCGGCCTGGTGACCGCGCCCACGCTCCAGCGCGCGATGGACGCCTTCCTCGCCGGTGCCTCCCAGAAGGACCCCACCGGCCTGACGGGGCTGCTGCCCAACGGCGGCGGCTTCCGCTACTACTCGGTGGCGGCGTCCGTCCCCCACAAGAACGAGACGAACTACCGTCTCACCGTCGACGGACTGGTCGACCGTCCCACCAGCTACACCCTCGCCGACCTGCGCGCCCTGCCCCAGACCCGACTGGTGCACGACGTCCAGTGCGTCACCGGCTGGCGGGTTCCGAGCACCCCCTTCGAGGGCGTACGCCTGTCGCACCTCCTGGACGCCGCCGGGGTGCACCACTCCGCCGGCGCCATCCGCTTCACCTGCTTCGACGGGACGTACACGGAGAGCCTCACCATGCGCCAGGCCCGGCGCCCGGACGTCCTGGTGGCCCTGCGCATGCAGGACAAGCCCGTCGGCCACAACCACGGCGGTCCCGTCCGTCTCTATGTGGCCCCGATGTACTTCTACAAATCCGCCAAGTGGCTCTCCGGCATCACCGTCACCAAGGACGTCCGTCCCGGGTACTGGGAGGACCGGGGGTACGACGTCGACGCCTGGGTCGGCCGTTCGAACGGACGCGACGATGAACCCACGAGCTGACGCGTCGCCGGCGGGAGCCGTGCACTCCTCCCGCGTACGGCGTTTCACCCGGGCCGAGCACTGGGTGCACCGGGTCACCGGCGCGCTGATGGGTGTGTGCGTGGCCACCGCGGCCTGCCTGTACATCCCTCAGCTCGCCGAACTCGTCGGCCGCCGCGAACTCGTCGTCCGTGTCCACGAATGGGCCGGCCTGATGCTGCCGGTCCCGGTCCTCGCGGGCCTCGCCTCCCGGGCGTTCCGCCGCGACCTGGGTTTCCTGAACCGCTTCGGCCCGCACGACCGGGTGTGGCTGCGGGCGGCACTGCGCCGCGACAAGGACCCGGAGTCCCGTCCGGCGGGCAAGTTCAACGCGGGGCAGAAGATCTACGCCGCGTGGATCGCGGGGGCGGCCCTGGTGATGCTGGGCACCGGTCTGCTGATGTGGTTCACCCACCTCACCCCGCTGATGTGGCGCACCTCGGCGACCTTCGTCCACGACTGGCTGGCCCTCACCGTCGGCATCGTCCTCGGGGGCCACATCGGTATGGCACTGGGCGACCCGGAGGCCCGGCGGGGCCTGCGCACGGGATCGGTGAGCCGGGTGTGGGCCGACCGCGAACATCCGCTGTGGCGGCCGTGAGCAGAGGCTGACGGGCCGATCGGCCCGTCAGCCGGCCAGACGGTCGATTTGGCACTCCGGCAGGCCGGCGACGGCGGTGGAGGCCGATACCGGGCGCGGCAGAGGAGGGTGTCACATCCGGGGCGGTGTGAGGCCGTCGAGAGCCCTCGCAGCCCGCTCGGTGATCTCGGCGGGGCCCCCGGACACGTCCACCTCGACGCCCGCCTCGTTCGCCGCCAGCGGCTGGAGCGTGGCGAACTGCGAGTCCAGGAGCGCCGTGGGCATGAAGTGGCCCGTGCGGTGCGACATCCGGTCCTCGATGAGCTCGCGGGTGCCGGTCAGATGCACGAAGACGATCCCGGGCGCCGCCGCCCGCAGCCGGTCCCGGTAGACGCGCTTGAGCGCCGAGCCGCTGACCACACCGCCGAGCCCGGCGCGTTCGTGCGCCCAGTGCCCGATGGAGTCCAGCCAGGGCCACCGGTCGTCGTCGGTCAGCGGCGTCCCGGCCGTCATCTTGGCGATGTTGGCCTGCGGGTGGAAGTCGTCGCCCTCGGCGTACGGCACGCCGAGCCGGGCCGCGAGCAGGGCGCCGATGGTGGTCTTCCCGGTGCCTGCGACGCCCATGATCACGACGACATGGGGGGTGGGACTGTGCTGCATCGCGCTCTCGCCGTCCTCGTCGACATCTGATGTCGACGATACTGAACTGCATTAGGTACGACTAATTCAAGAGTGTGTGGCATATAAGTCTGACTTTTTGTTCGTGGCGTATGCCTCGTACCCTGACCCCATGAGCACACGGGGCCGGGGTCTGCACGGACACGTACTGGAGACCCTCGGACCGGCGATCACGGCGGGCGACTACCCGCCGGGGAGCGTGCTGCGCACCGACGAACTCGCACAGCGCTTCGAGGTGTCACGCTCCGTGATGCGCGAGGCGGTCCGGGTGCTCGAATCCATGTACCTGGTCGAGTCCCGCCGCCGCGTGGGCGTGACGGTCCGTCCCAAGTCCGAGTGGAACGTCTACGATCCCCAGGTCATCCGCTGGCGGCTGGCCGGCGCCGACCGTCCCCACCAGCTGCGTTCCCTCACCGTCCTGCGCTCGGCGATCGAACCCGTCGCCGCGGGACTGGCCGCCCGGCACGCCACGGCGGAGCAGTGCGCGGAGCTCACCGAGTGCGCGCTCGGCATGGTCGCCACCTCACGCGGACACCAGCTGGAGGGGTATCTCGTCCATGACGTCGCCTTCCACCGGGTGATTCTCAGGGCGTCGGGCAACGAGATGTTCGCCCGCCTCGGAGACGTCGTCGCGGAGGTCCTGTCCGGCCGCACCCATCACGACGTCATGTTCGAGGACCCCGACCCCGCCGCCGTCACCCTGCACGTCCAGCTCGCCGAGGCCGTCCGTGAGGGCGACGCCGTCCGCGCCGAGAAACTCACCCGCGAGATCACGGCCGGCGCGCTCCAGGAACTGGACGTCCTGGCCCCCTGACCGGAGCACCCCGGGGCCGGTCCGGGTCAGTCGAGGAACTCCCCGTCCAGATACACCCAGGCCCCGTCCACCCGCTCGAACCGGCTCCGCTCGTGCAGCGAACCGCCCCGGTAGGAGGCCCGGAAGGTCACGGTCCCCGTGGTGTGGAACGCCGAACCCTGGCCCGTGTCCAGGATCTCCAGGCCGGTCCACCGCATCCCGGGATCGAAGTCCACCCGGGCCGGCCGCGTCCGCGGATGCCAGGTCCGCAGCAGATACCCCTCGTCCTCCTTGACGAAGGCGCAGTACCGCGACCGCATCAGCGCCTCGGCGCTCGGCGCCGCGGCCTCACCGCGATGGAAGCGCCCGCAGCAGCGCGCGTACGGCCCGGCGAGCCCGCAGGGACAGGAACGGCTGGTCATCGCGTCATTCTCCCCGGACCCGGGCCGGGTCCGCGTTCGGGGGCGGAAAGGTGGGCGGATGGGCGGGCCGGGCGGGAATCTGCGGGGCCGCCTCCGGCAACGGCGGCAGCGCCGTCTCGTACAGCCACGCCGTGAAGAGCTCGTCCAGCGGCTCGGCCGCGTAGCGCGAGACGTGTGCGGTGAAGACGGACGTGGTGACCGTGCCGCCCCGGTGCAGCGTCGCCCAGCCGCGCAGCATGCGGAAGAAGGCCTCGTCGCCCATCGCGCACCGGATCGCGTGCACCGTGAGCCCGCCGCGCTCGTAGAGCCGGTCGTCGAACATCAGCTTGCGGCCCGGGTCGGACAGCAGCAGGTCCCGCGGCAGCGCGGACAGCTTCCGGTGCGCGGCAGCGGCGAGCTGGCGTGCCGGGCGCCCGCCGGAGCGCTCCGACCACAGCCACTCGGCGTACTTCGCGAGCCCCTCGTTCAGCCAGATGTGCCGCCAGTCCGCGATCGTCACACTGTTGCCGAACCACTGGTGCGCCAGCTCGTGCGCGATCAGCCGCTCCGAACCCCGCGACCCGTCCAGATGGTTGGCGCCGAACAGCGAAAGACCCTGCGCCTCGACCGGGACGTCGAGTTCCTCCTCGGTCACCACCACCGTGTACTCGCCGAACGGATACGGCCCGAAGAGGCCCTGGAACAGCTCCATCATCGCGGGCTGCCGCGCGAAGTCCCGGGAGAACTCCGGGAGCAGCTGCGCGGGCAGGTGCCCGGACTGCGGTACGCCCCCGAGACCCGGGTCGCCGAGCAGCACCGTCTGGTACTTGCCGATCGACAGGCCCACCAGATAGCTGGAGGTCGGCGCCGACTGCTCGTACACCCAGGTGGTCGTCGACGCCTTCGTCGTCCGCGTCAGCAGACGCCCGCCGGCCACCACCGCGTACGCGGACGGCGTGGTGACCGAGATCTGGTACGCGGCCTTGTCGGCCGGCCGGTCGTTGCACGGATACCAGGACGGCGAACCGACCGGCTGGCTCGCCACCAGCGCCCCGTCCTCCAGCTCCTCCCAGCCGATCCCGCCCCAGGGGCTGTTGACCGGCTTGGGGTTGCCCGACCAGTGCACCTCGACGGTGAAGGCGGCGCCGGACCGTATCGGCTTCGGCGGACGGATACGCAGCCTGCCGCCCCGGTGCGTGTAGTGCGGGGCCTTGCCGTCGACACGGACCCGGCCGATCCGGAAATCGGCCAGGTTCAGCTGGAACTCGGTCAGCGCGGAACGGCCCGCTATGGCGTTGATCCGCGCGGTGCCGGAGAGCCGGTTCGGGCCGGGGCGGTAGTCCAGCGCGAGCTCGTACCGGTGCACCCGGTAACGGGGATCTCCGTTCGCCGGGAAATAGGGGTCCGGTCCCGCTGTCTGCTGAACGCTCACCGCTGCGACTGCTCCCTGCCCTGTGCTCGACGTGCCGCTGTACCGCCCTTCGTGTCCGATCAGGTCAATTCTGCTACGAACGCCAGGCCTCGATCGGATTGCCCAGCCAGCGGGTGTCGTCGGGAACGGACTCCGCCGCCATCACGAGCGACGCGGGACCCAGAGTGGAGCGGGCCCCGACGGTGCTGCCGGGCAGGACGATTCCGCCCGGACCCAAAGTGGCGCCCTCACGGAGGACCACAGTATCCGTCCGCAAGATCCGGTCGTGGAAGAGGTGGGTCTGCAGGACACAGCCCCGGTTGACCGTGACCGCGTCCCCGAGCGTCACGAGGTCCGTCTCGGGCAGCCAGTAACTCTCGACCCACGTGCCCCTGCCGATCCGGGCGCCCAGGCCGCGCAGCCACGCCGTCATCAGCGGAGTACCCGGAACGGATCCCGCCAGCCACGGCACCGCGACGACCTCCACGAACGTGTCGGCCAGCTCGTTGCGCCACACGAAACCGCTCCACAGCGGGTGCTCACCGGCACGGTGCCGGCCGACCAGCAGCCACTTCGCCACGATGGAGACGAGGCACGCGAGCACGCCCACCGCGAGCAGCACGGCCCCCGAGAACGCCCAAGCCCACGGTCCCAGCGCGCACAGCGCGGCGACCGTCAGTACGGCCAGCGCCGCCGAACAGAACACCGGCACCAGCCGGCACAGCTCCACCAGACCGCGGGCCCACAGCAGCCGGGCGGGCGGGTCGTAGGTACGGCTCTGATCGCCGCCCTGCGCCGCACGCGGCAGCTTCATCGGCGGCAGCCCCAGATAGGAGCTGCCCTTCTTCGCCTTCTTCGGCGTCGCCGACAGCACACCGACCAGTCCGCCGTCCGGCACACTGCGGCCAGGAGCGGTCATCCCGGAGTTGCCGAGGAACGCCCGGCGGCCGATCTCGGCCCGCCCGATACGCATCCAGCCGCCACCGAGCTCGTACGGCGCGGTCAGTGTGTCGTCGGCGAGGAACGCGCCCTCGCCGACCGTCGTCAGACTCGGCAGCGCGAGCACGGTCGACACCTCGGCGCCCCGGCCGATCCGCATGCCGAGCAGTCGCAGCCACACCGGCGTGATCAGCCCCGCGTACAGCGGGAACAGCGTCTCCCGGGAGAGGTCCATCAACTGCGTGACCGTCCAGGCCTGCCAGCCGATCCGGCTGTGCGTGGGATGCGTGCCCTCGTGCAGCCCGAGACTCAGCAGCCGTACGGCGACCAGGAGCAGCAGCGCGTACGCGAGACCGAACGCGAGCGTCGCCGGAACCAGGGCGATCCCGGCACCGCGCAGCGCCGCACCGAGCCCGGCGTCCGCGCTCACGAACACCCGGGCCACCAGCAGCGCCGCGACGGCGGCCAGCACCGGCAGCGCGCTCAGCGCGAGCCCGGTCGCGCCGTACATCACCCGCCAGTACGTGCCGCGCTGCGGCCGCTCCTTGGGCCACGCGTGCTTCGCCTTGCCGAGCTTGACCGCGGGCGCCCCGGCCCAGCGCTGCCCGGTCGGAATCTGGCCCGCCACGGCGGAGCCCGGCGCCACCTCGGCGCGCTTGCCCACCCGGGCCCCCGGGAAGAGGATGCTGCGCGTCCCGACCACGGCACCGGCGCCCACCTTCACCGGGCCGATCTCCAGCCGGTCGCCGTCCAGCCAGTACCCCGACAGGTCCACCTCGGACCCGACGGCGGCACCCCGGCCCATCTTGAGCATGCCGGTCACCGGCGGCAGCGAGTGCAGATCCACGTCCGGGCCGACCCTGGCGCCCAGCGCACGGGCGTACCGCTCCAGCCAGGACCCGGTCAGCGAGGTCGCGCCGCTGAACCCGGCGAGCCGCTCGGCCGTCCACAGCCGCAGATGGACACTCCCGCCGCGCGGGTACCGTCCGGGCCTCACACCGCGCAGCAGCAGCCGCGCGCCGCCCGCCGCGACGGCGAGCCGCCCGGGCGGGCTGTAGAGAACCAGCGCACCGGCGCCCACCAGCCACCACGAGGCGCCCGGCGCCCACGGATACGGGCCGAACCAGTGCAGTACGTTGCCGAGCGCGGCCAGCGCCACCGTCCAGCGCAGCCCGAGCAGGCTGAACAGCGGGATCAGGACGAGCAGCTGGACCAGCTTGGCGCGCAGCGGGACCGGCGCGACGATCCGCTCGGCGCCGTCGTCCTGGCCGGACTTCTCCAGATGCCGGGCCAGCTTGCGCAGCACGGGCTGCTGATAGATGTCGAGCACGGCGGCGTTCGGGTAACGGGCGCGCAGCTTCGTGGTGAGCTGGGCAGCCGCGAGACTGCTGCCGCCGATCGCGAAGAAGTCGTCGCCGGCTCCGCCGACGGGGATGCCCAGTACCTCGCTCCACTGCTCGGCGAGCCAGGCCTCGGTGCCGTACAGCTGCTCCTTGGCCCCGCCGGTCTCCAGACCCTCCAGCGGCCAGGGCAGCGCGTTGCGGTCGACCTTGCCCGACGTCCGGGTCGGCAGGTCCTCGACCGGCGCGATCAGCGGCACCAGCGCTGCGGGCAGCTCGGCGCGCAGCTTCTCGACGGCGGCCGCCTGGTCCCAGCCGTCCTGGGTCACGACATAGCCGACGAGGAGCTGATTGCCGCCGCGAGCGGTCCGCACGGCGGCCGCGGCGCCCGCGACCCCGGGCAGCGCCTGGAGCGCGGCGTCCACCTCACCCAGCTCGATCCGGCGTCCGCCGAGCTTGATCTGCTCGTCGGCCCGCCCGAGGAAGATCAGCCCCTCGGGTTCGGCCTTGACCAGGTCACCGCTGCGGTACGCCCGCTCCCAGCCCAGCGAGGCGAGCGGCGCGTACTTCTCGGCGTCCTTCTCCGCGTCGAGATAGCGGGCGAGTCCCACCCCGCCGATCACGAGCTGGCCGCTGCCGCCCATCGGCACCGGCTCGTCCGCCTCGTCGACGACCGCGAGCTCCCAGCCGTTGAGCGGCAGCCCGATGCGGATGGGCTCGTCGCCGGTCAGCAGCGAGGCACAGGCCACGACGGTCGCCTCGGTCGGCCCGTACGTGTTCCACACCTCCCGGCCCTCGGTCACCAGGCGCTGCGTCAGCTCGGGCGGGCAGGCCTCACCGCCGAAGATCAGCAGCCGGACGTCGTTGAGGGTCTCCGGCTCCCACAGGGCGGCGAGCGTGGGCACGGTGGAGACGACGGAGATGTCCTGCTCCGCCAGCCAGGGCCCCAGGTCGGCGCCGCTGCGCACCTGGGAGCGCGGTACGGGCACCAGACAGGCCCCGTACCGCCAGGCCAGCCACATCTCCTCGCAGGAGGCGTCGAAGGCGACGGAGAGGCCCGCCATGACCCGGTCACCGGGGCCGATCGGCTCCTCGGTCAGGAAGAGGTCGGCCTCCGCGTCGACGAAGGCCGCGGCGCTGCGATGGCTCACGGCCACGCCCTTGGGCTTGCCGGTGGAACCCGAGGTGAAGATGATCCACGCGTCGTGCTCGACACCGGGCCGCCCGGCGGGAATCTCCGAGCGTCCGTCGACGGTCAGCTCGAGCCCCGCGCCGACGACCGCGCGCACACCGGCCTCGCCGAACACCAGCTCGGCCCGTTCGTCCGGGTCCTCGGCGTCCACCGGGACATAGGCGGCCCCGGCCGCGAGGACGGCGAGGATCGCCACGTACAGCTCGTTCGTACCCGACGGGACCCGTACGCCGACCCGGTCGCCGAGACCGACCCCGGCCTCCGCGAGCCGCCACCGCACGGCCTCGACCTCGGCGGCCAGGGCCCGGTAGCTGAGGGCGCGCCGGCCGTCGTCCAGAGCGGGCTCGTCGGGGTACGCCCGTACGGAGGCATCGAGGATGTCGACTAGCGTGCGCGGCGAGGCGGCCGAGGCGGCGGAGAAGCGCGCCTGGTCACCGAACTCCGCACGCACCTCGTCGTCGGACAACGCGACTGCGGGGCCTTGCTGGAGGGCTGCCATCGGGTCCTCACGTGTTGTTCCCGGATGCTCCGGGGAGCCGGTGGGCCCGCAGGTACGCCTGGGGATATTCCGGTCCAGCTCCGAACAAGCCTGCAATTTTAGTACGACGCTAGCTTCGGACCTGCGGATCAGCGATGCGAGGCGTCCCTGAGGGGGACTTCCCATCCCCTGCTCCAGTGCTGTGACGTGGGGGTATGTCAGCGTGACGAGATCTGCCCCACATCTTTCCGTGACGCCGTGGACACAGTGAGCGAGGGCCCCGATCCGATGATCGGGGCCCTCGCCCGCCGTGCCGGGTGACGCTGGGCGGCGCTGTTCCTCGGTGCGGTCCCGCCGGGTCAGCCCGTGGTGCAGGAGACCGTCGGCCACGTCCACGTGCCGTTGGTCTGAACGGTGACGCCGAAGGTGTTGCCGTTGCCGTTGGGTCTGGCCGTCAGGACCTGGGCGCTGGGGTAGGCGGCCGTGATGTTCCAGGTGGCGATGATCTTCTCGGGCGCGGGCACGTTCATCGTCACGGTCCAGGTGCTGGAACCGGTGACCGTGACGTTGAGGTTGTACCGGTCGCTCCACTGCTGGCCGGCGGACAGGGTGGCGGTGCACCCGCCACCGCCGCCACCCGAGCCGCCGCCGTCGGGAGCCACGGCACGGCCGGTCCCCGGGGAGATCATCCCGGCGCACAGGCCGCGCGAGGCCAGTCCCTGCGCGATGCGCGGGATCGCGGCGATCGTGTTGGCCGGCCAGTCGTGCATGAGGATGATCTGGCCGTTGGTGAGCCGGCCGGCCGCCTGGACGATCGCGTCGGTGCTCGCGCCGTTCCAGTCCTGCGAGTCGACGTCCCAGATGATCTCGGTCAGCCCGTACTTGGCCTCGACGGCCTTCACCGTCGCGTTGGTCTCTCCGTACGGCGGACGGAACAGTTTCGGCGTGCCGCCGCCGGCGCCGGAGATGGCCTGCTGGGTCCGGGAGATCTCCGAGTCGATCTGCGCCTGGTTCTGCTGGACGAGGTGCGGGTGGGTGTAGCTGTGGTTGCCCACCCACATGCCGGCGTCGACCTGGGCCCGTACCTGCGCGGGGTTGGACGCCGCGTACTGGCCCTCGTTGAACATCGTGGCCCGCAGCCCGTTCTGCTTGAGGGCGTTGAGCAGGGTCGACGTGGTGCTGGACGGCCCGTCGTCGAAGGTGAGTCCGACGTACCCGTTGCAGGTGGCGGCGTGCGCGGGTCCGGCGTCGAGGGCGAGGGGGCTCGCGGCGGCCGTCGCGACGACGGCCAGTCCCGTGATCAGCGTGCGTAACGAGCGAAGTCGTCCGGACGCCGTCCGGATTCTCGTGCGGAAGGTCATGCGAAGGGGTCCTTCAGCCTCGGGGGTGGGGGAGGGGGGTCAGCTCGCGCTGCAGGAGACCGTGGGCCAGGTCCAGTTGCCGTTGGTCTGGACGGTGACGCCGAAGGTGTTGCCGCTGCCGTTGGGTTTGGCCGTCAGGACCTGGGCGCTGGGGTAGGCGGCGCTGATGTTCCAGGTCGAGAGGATCTTCGCCGGGGCCGGGACGTTCATCGTCACGGTCCAGTTGCTCGATCCGGTGACGGCGACGTTGAGGTTGTAGCGGTCGTTCCACTGCTGGCCCGCGGACAGGGCCGCCGCGCAACCGCCGCCGGTTCCACCGCCCCCGGATCCGCCGCCCGATCCCGCGTCGCCCACCGTGATGTTGGAGTTCCCGCTGCTCTGGTAACCCTCGGTGGCGAGGATCATGTAGTAGCTGAAGCTGCCCAGGTTCATTCCGGCGCGGGCCCAGGCGTCGAAGTGGTTGCCGGTGGTGATGGTCCCGCCCGTCCGCTTCGACTGCCGGACGCTCCAGTACTGGTCGAAGGTGCGGGTGCCCTCGACGGACGGCGCGTTCGTCCGCGTCGTCTTGTAGATGTCGTACGTGCCACCGTCGCTGGTGACCGTGCCTTTGAACGTTCCCGTGGGCCGGTAGGTGCCCCAGTTGTCGACGATGTAGTACTCGACGAGCGGACTGGACGTCCACCCGTAGAGGGCCAGGTAGGCGTTGCCGGACGGGTTGAAGGTGCCCGAGTAGGTCACACTCCTGCGTCCGCCGTTGCTCCAGCCCTTGCCGGCGACGAAGTTCCCGGTGTTGCTCCACGAGGTGCTGTAGTTGCCGCCGGAGCCCAGGTTCATGGACACCGTGCCGCTGCTGTCGGTCCAGAACGAGTAGTAGTACCCGTTGTCGGTGCCGGTCTGGTTCGAGGTGACGACCGTGTCGGCCTGGGCGGTGCCGGGCAGCGTCATGGCGGCCACGGCGACGAGCAGCATGGTGCAGACACCGCTGATGAGCAGCCTGAGGTGACGGAACGCCCCTGAGCGGCCGCCGCGGCGGCCCGGAGGGGGTGCGGGTGCGTCGATCATGTGCGTGTTTCCTCCTCGTTCTCGTGAGGTGGCGCGCTGTGAATCGCCGACAGTTTTGAACCGACCCTGTCAACTGTCAATACTTTCGACGCTCAAGCCGAAACATTCGTCCGCGATGGCAATGGTGATGAGTGGTGTCATCCCTGCTCAGGTGCATCAGATGGCTCGCCCCGGAACGGCCGTCTGTCGATGGTGTCTCGACCAAGATCGGAAAGGGTCACTGATTCTTCGAAAGTTTCGAAAAATCGGCCGACCGTCCGGCAGGTGGTGCGGAGGGGCCAGGGCGTCAGAAGGGGGCCGGACGTGTGGATGCGAAGAGGTCCGGACATGCAAAAGACCCCACATGCAGTGGGGTCTCGCTGGTGTCCGAGGGGGGACTTGAACCCCCACGCCCGATAAAGGGCACTAGCACCTCAAGCTAGCGCGTCTGCCATTCCGCCACCCGGACAAGGTGTTTGTCGCGCGGGTTTCCCTCGCGGCGACAGGTGAAACATTACCAGGCTTTCGAGGGTCCCCGATCACCCCCCGTCGCGGCGTGAACTGCGTGTGACGGGTGGGGGCCGCCCTTGGGCGGGAAGGCGGGTCGGGGAGAGGATGAGGGGGACCACCAGCGGCGGCAGCGGGAGGAAGCAGCGTGAGCGAGAGCGGCACGACCAGGAACGTCACGGGCGAGGACGAGGTCGTGGACCTCTGTCGTGAGCTGATCCGGATCGACACCAGCAACTACGGGGACCACTCGGGCCCCGGCGAGCGCAAGGCCGCGGAGTACGTCGCCGAGAAACTCGCCGAGGTCGGCCTCGAGCCGCGCATCTTCGAGTCGCACAAGGGGCGTGCCTCCACCGTGGCCCGCATCGAGGGGGAGGACCCCTCGCGGCCCGCGCTCCTCATCCACGGCCACACCGATGTCGTACCGGCCAACGCGGCGGACTGGACCCACCACCCCTTCTCCGGCGAGATCGCCGACGGGATGGTCTGGGGCCGCGGCGCGGTCGACATGAAGGACATGGACGCCATGACCCTGGCGGTCGTACGGGAGCGGATGCGCACCGGCCGCAAGCCTCCGCGCGACATCGTCCTCGCCTTCCTCGCCGACGAGGAGGCCGGCGGCACGTGGGGCGCCCGGCATCTGGTCGACAAGCACCCCGATCTCTTCGAGGGCGTCACCGAGGCGATCGGCGAGGTCGGCGGGTTCTCCTTCACGGTCAACGAGAAGCTGCGGCTGTACCTCGTGGAGACCGCGCAGAAGGGCATGCACTGGATGAAGCTGACCGTGGACGGCACCGCCGGCCACGGGTCGATGATCCACAAGGACAACGCGATCACGGAGCTGTCCGAGGCCGTCGGAAGGCTCGGCAGGCACAAGTTCCCGGTGCGGGTGACGAAGACCCTGCGGCACTTCCTCGACGAGCTCGGCGACGCCCTGGGCACCGAGCTCGACCCGGAGAACATGGACGAGACGCTCGCCAGGCTCGGCGGCATCGCCAAGCTCATCGGCGCCTCGCTGCAGAACACGGCCAACCCGACCCAGCTGGGCGCCGGCTACAAGGTCAACGTGATTCCGGGACAGGCCACCGCGCATGTCGACGGCCGCTATCTGCCGGGCTACGAGGAGGAGTTCCTCGCCGACCTCGACCGGATCCTCGGCCCCCGGGTCAAGCGGGAGGACGTGCACGCGGACAAGGCGCTGGAGACCGGCTTCGACGGCGCCCTCGTCGACGCCATGCAGACCGCGCTCTCGGCCGAGGACCCGATCGCGCGTGCCGTTCCCTACATGCTCTCGGCCGGCACCGACGCCAAGTCCTTCGCCGATCTCGGCATCCGCTGCTTCGGGTTCGCCCCGCTGAAGCTGCCCCCGGAGCTGGACTTCGCGGGCATGTTCCACGGGGTCGACGAGCGGGTGCCGGTGGACGCGCTCCAGTTCGGCGTCCGAGTGCTGGACCGATTCATCGACGCGTCGTGACGTGCCGCCGGCGGCACGCCCCGGCACGGTGTCGGCGGGCTGACCTGCCGCGCCGCCGTGGAGGTGCGGGGTGTTGACGCCGGCATTCGTCCACGCGTGCGGGGATCGCCCGGGATGGGTGAATGCGACCATAAGCCCATAGCCCTACTACTTCCTCCTCGTTACAGGTGTTGCGATCCGCTGCATTGGACCGCGTTTTGCCTATCAGGAGGAATAATGATCAAGAAGATCGTCGCCGCCGCCGCTGCCACGGGTGGCCTGGTTCTCGCGGGTGCGGGTCTGGCCGTCGCCGACTCGGGCGCCCAGGGTGCCGCTGTGCAGTCCCCGGGCGTCGCCTCCGGCAACGTCGTTCAGGTGCCCGTCCACGTTCCGGTGAACGTCTGCGGCAACACGGTCTCCGTGATCGGGCTGCTGAACCCCGCCTTCGGCAACGCCTGCTTCAACGACTGACGTTGCGTCCCTTCCCCTGTGGGGGATCCCACGGGTCACCTCTTGAGGGTCACTTCGTGAAGGTCTGAGTCCGTCGGCCCCGGAGTGCGTGCCATGCGCTCCGGGGCCGACCGGCTTTCCCGCGCACGTCCTGTGGCGTGCGCGTGTTCTCGACGGTCCGCGTCCCAAGGACTGTCGGTCCACGTCCCAAGGACTGAAGGCAGGGATTTCAGCTATGCGACAGATCACCCGCAAGGGCCTGATGACCGTGGTGGCGGCCGGTGGTGTGCTCGCGGTCACCGGTGTCTCCGCGCACGCCGACCCGGGGGCGATCGGCTCCGCGTCGGACTCTCCCGGCGTGCTGTCGGGCAACACGGTGCAGGCGCCGGTGCACGTGCCGGTGAACGTCTGCGGAAACACCGTGAACGTGGTCGGGCTGCTCAACCCGGCGATGGGCAACACCTGTGTCAACCACGGCGGCCGAGGCGCTTCGTCCGAAGGCCGGTCCGGTCAGGGCGGTCACAGCGGCCAGGGCGGTCACGCCGGCCGGGGGACCCACTCCGGCGGCGGTTCGCGGGCCGCCGGCAGCGCCGCCCACTCGCCGGGCGTGGGCTCCGGCAACCACGTACAAGTGCCGGTCGACGTTCCGGTGAACGTCTGCGGCAACAGCGTGAACGTCGTGGGGATCGGCAACGCGGCGGCGGGCGACAGCTGCGCGAACGACGCGTCCATCGGCGGCCACCAGACACACCACCCCGGCCGGCCCGGACACCCGGGTCACCCCGGACACCCGGGTCACGACGGTCACTGTGAGCACCCAGGTCACCCGGGTCACCCTGGACACCCGGGCGAGCCCGGTCACCCTGGCCACCCCGGTCATCCCGGAACCCCTGGTCACCCCAGCCACCCTGGTCAGCCCGGTCACCCGGGCAACCCCGGAACCCCGGGTCACCCGGGTACGTCCACCTCGGGCGGCGGCAAGCACCGCGCCGGTGCCGTGCAGGTGGGCCGGCCCGGCTCGGGGGCCGCCGTGCGGACGCCGGGCACGGACGGTGCGCCCCAGCTGGCCCACACGGGCAGTGAGCTGCCGATCGGAGCGGTCGTACCGGCGGGAGCCGCCGCGCTGCTGGCCGGCGCCGTGCTCTACCGCCGGGCGCGCGCCGCGGCGTGAAGCCCTGGCCTGACACGATGACGGTGCGATGATCGCATCGCGAAGTGAGGCGTGGACATCACCCGGCGCGCAGGTCTGATCGCTGCGCGGCACGACCGGGACCGGGACGCCACGGCCTTCCCCCCATGGAGTGACGGTGCGGGCCCCGTGATGACGGGGCCCGCACCGGCTCAGCGGCCTTCCGTCACCACGTGGCGCGTACCTGGCGGATGATCCGCCGGCGCAGCCGCACTCTGCGGCTGCCGTCACGGAGCAGGCTCAGGCGGTCCAACTCCCAGTGTCCGTACTCGGCATGGTCCGTCAGCAGACGTGTCGTGTCCTTGCGGGAGACCCCGCGAGGTACGTACACGTCGACAAATTCGTATTCCGGCATCGCATCTATTGTGCGGGCAGAGGCCCTGTACGGATAGCGTCTGCACTATGTCTGATGCTGTGCAGCCCACCGCTGCCGAGGTACGCGCCGCCGCAGAGGCGGTCAAGACCGCACTCGACCGCCACCTGGCCGCGGTCGAGCGCAGGACGGGCGATGACGACCCGGACGTCTACGAGGCTTTCAACGAGCTCGCCGCGGCGGCCGAGGAGTATGACGAGCTCCTCTACGACCGCTATGACGAGGTCACGCCCTTCGAGATCCCCGGCGGTGACGACACCCTGCCTCCGTACACCGGACCCGAGGAGCCGAACGCGCTGAGCGTGGTGATCCGCCGGGACTACGCGGTGGTGGAGCCGCAGCGACTGCTGGCACAGGCCCAGCGGGTGGAGGCGGTGGAGGAGGACGGCGCCACCGCCGACGAAGGCTTCGACGCGGCGTCCGGCACCGTTCACGGCGCGCTCGGGGTCCTCTTCGGAGAGTTCGAGCCGGACGAGATCGCCTCCCGGCACAAGGAATTCGGACTGGAGGAGGGCGACTCCACGCTCTGGGTGACCGCCGCCGACGAACCGGCCGAGCCCGGTGAATGGCTGGAGACACCCTTCGAGTCGATCGACCCGCAGCGTGTCGTCTGCCGCTTCGACGTCAGCGCGGTGTTCGACGAGGAGTCGGACGACGACCTGGACGACGATCTGGACAACGACCTCGGCTCCGACGGGGAGACCGAGTCCCTGGACCCGCTGGACGCGGATCGCTGAGCCGGCCCGGCACGGACCGGCGTACGCGGGTGGCGGTCACCGGATTCCGGTGACCGCCACCCGCGTTTTCCGGGGTCGCGGGAGCGCGGGTGCCGATTCAGCCCGTCGTCGGTGTCTGCGCCTTCAGCAGGGACTGGAGGCGGGTTGTGCGCGGTTTCTGCGGGACCTCGGCCACCGCGTGCGGCAGCGCCTGCTCCACCCCGTGCACGACGGAGAGATGACGCTCGGCCCGCCCGAAGGCCGTGTAGACCCAGGGCCGGGTCAGGGCCGCCGCGGCGTCGCCCGGGAGCACCACGACCGCGGCCGGCCAGCGCAGACCCACCGCCTGGTGCGCGGTGAGCGCCCAGCCGTGCCGCACGGTCTGCTCCACCCTCTCCTTCGGTACGACCACGGGGGCGCCCGAGCAGTCCAGGTGCAGCCCCTCGGCGTCGGCCTTCACCACCCGGCCCGGCAGCGCCCGGCCCGGTGCGGGGGAGTGGACGATCCGGTCGCCCGGGTCGAAGCCGCCGAAACGGCCGGGACCGGGGTTCAGCCGCTCCTTGAGCGCGGTGTTCAGCGCGCGGGTGCCGACCGCGCCACCGTGCCCCGGGGTGATGACCTGCGTCTGTTCGGCCGGGACGCCGATCGCGCGCGGCACCGAGTCCGCGACGAGCTGGACCGTCCGGTGGACCGCCTCGCCCGCGTCGCGCACCGGGACGATCACGACCTCCTTGCCGGGCGCCTCGACCTGGTTGAGCTCGCCGATGCCGATCCCGGAGACCAGCTCGCCGATGGGCCCGGGGTCAGGGGTCCGCGAGGCCACCTGCGGGCAGGCGCGGGCGGCGAGCAGGTCCGCGAAGACCCGGCCCGGGCCCGCCGACCACAGCACGCCCGGATCACCGCTCAGCACGAGCCGCGCCCCGTCCGGCAGCGACTCCACGAGCATCGCCGCCGTCTCGACGTCGAGCTGCGGAGCGTCCAGGACGACCAGGACGTCCAGGTCCAGGGCGCCCTCCGCGTCCCGGCCCGGTCCTTCGGAGCCGGAGAGAAGTCCGGCGACCGTGGCGGCTTCCGTCGCCGCGCCGTCCGTGGGGTGCTCCGCGGCGCCGTCCGCAGGCCTGTGTCCGGCCGCGAAGGCGTCGCGCCCGCCGGAGGTGTGCGCGGCGGCCCAGCCGCGCAGGCCGAGCGCGCGTGCCGCGTGCAGCAGCGCCGCCGCCTCGGACCGCGAGGCCTCGCCGCCGGTGTGCAGCACGAGGCCGTGGGCGGCGACCGCCCGGATCAGCTCCCCGGCGGAGCGGGGGGCCGAGGAGGCGGCCCGCTCCCATTCGGCGGCCGAACCGTCCTGCTTCGGCACCGAGTTCATCAGCCGGGCGAGTCCGTCGGCGAGGCTCTCCTCGGCCAGCGCGTACCGCTCCAGGCCGATCAGGATCCGCACCGGCTGTTCCTGCGGCTCCTCCGTGTCGTCCGGGGCCGCCGGGGCCGGGGGAGCGGCGTCCAGCGCGTCCTGGAAGGCCAGGGCCTCGCCCTCCGCGAGAGCGCTCTGCACGGCCGCGTCCGGGTCCGGCACCGAGCGCTGGGAGAGCGCGGCGATGAGGGCCGGGGCGTCCAGCGCGGTGTGCCCGGCGACGGCCGCCTGCTCCAGCAGCCACACGGTCAGAGCCGTGCCGCGGCGTTCGTCGTCCGGGCGGCACTCCGCGCCGAGCAGCGTCCGGGCGAACCCGTCGGTCTGCTCGGGGCGCACTCCGGGCACCCGCAGCAACTGCCAGGGATCCTCGCGGAGCAGGTCGTCGGCGCCCTCGCCCAGAACCGCGACGACCTGCGCCGCGAGCGCCTCGGGTGCGCCGGTTCCGGCCAGCACGGCGCGGACGGCGGCGACCGCCTCCGGCGCCGCGCCGGGTGCCGGTGCGGCCTGTGCCACGACCGGCCGCGGTTGCCGTGCGGGTTCCGGGGCGGCCCTGCGCGGAGCGGGATCCGGTTCGCGGAAGGCGGTGGCCGCGGGCTTCTCGCCGCTCTCCACGGCCCGCACCGCCGCGAGCAGGTCCGCGGCCGTGCCGCTGAGCTTGGCCCCGGCCTCGATCGGCGCCTGCTTCTCCGCCTTCCGCCGCTCGATCCGCTCCCGTTCCACACGCTGGGCAGCCAACTCGGCGGCTGCCTCGGACACCTGCGCGGCGCCTTCGGCGGACGCGGTTGCCTCGGCGTCCGTGCCGTCGCCCGCTTCGGCGCCCTCGCCCCCGGAGCCGTCCCCGTCGCCGTCCCCGGGGCGCGGGTCCGCCCGGTCCACGTCCTCGCCCGTCGGCTCAGGGACGCCGGCGGCCGTGTCCGCGCCCGGCGTCCCCGGCTCCGCGTCCTGAGTGGTCTCGGGCTCCGTGCTCACAGCGTGCTCCAGTCGTGATCGGGATAGTGGTGCACCGGGGCCGACACGTCGTCGAGCGCCCGGCAGATCTCGTCAGGAAGACTAAGCGCCTCCACTGACAACGCCGCCGTGAGCTGCTGCGCGTTGCGCGCGCCGACGATGGGGGCGACGACCCCCGGCCGGTCGCGGACCCAGGCGAGGGCCACCTGGAGCGCGGTCACGGCCAGGCCGTCCGCCGCGGTCGTCACCGCCTCCACGACGCCGCTCGCCGTGTCGTCGAGATACGGCGCCACGAAGGGCGCGAGGTGTTCCGAACCGCCCCGGGAGTCGGCCGGCGTCCCGCCCCGGTACTTGCCGGTGAGCACACCACGCCCGAGCGGCGAGGAGGGCAGCAGGCCGACGCCCAGGTCGAGGGCGGCGGGCAGCACCTCCCGCTCGACCCCGCGCTGCAACAGGGAGTACTCCATCTGCGTACTGGCCAGCCGGGTGCGTATACCGGGCGCCGAGAGCTGCCAGGTGGCAGCCTTGGCGAGCTGCCAGCCGCAGAAGTTGGACACGCCCGCGTAGCGCGCGCGGCCGCTGCTGACGGCCAGGTCGAGGGCCTGGAGGGTCTCGTCGAGAGGTGTCAGGGGGTCGTAGCCGTGCACGTGCCACACGTCCACGTAGTCGGTGCCCAGGCGGGCGAGCGAGGCGTCCAGGGCCGGCAGCAGATGACTGCGCGAGCCGTCGAAGCGGCGGTCCGGCTCGCGCACGCTGCCCGCCTTCGTCGAGATGACCAGATCCCGGCGCGGAACGAGCCCTTCCATCAGCTGCCCGAGGAGATACTCGGCCTCCCCGTCGCCGTACACGTCCGCCGTGTCGACGAGGTTCCCGCCCGCTTCCCAGAACGTCTTCAAGAGGTCCGCGGCGTCATGCTCGTCGGTGTCGCGCCCCCAGGTGAGGGTGCCGAGTCCGATCCGGGAAACACGCAGGCCGGTACGGCCGAGATGCCTCTGCTCCATGGACGCCGAGATTACTGTCCGGCACCGGCGGTGTGGGGGCCTGTGGACAACGGAAATCCCGGCGCGGGCGGCCCGGGACGGCCGGTGCCACGGGGCGGCGGACGTCACCGGCGCACGCGGGCACGCGCGAAGGCGGCGCCGGACGGCCGCGAGGGGCCGCGAGGCGCCGGGCACAGGCGGCCCCGGCGGCGCGCCGCGCCCGTACCGGCAACGGGAACGCGCCGCTCCCCGGCGGGGCGCCCGCACGCTAGGGTCTCGGGCACAAGGGACGTTACTGATCGGTAAGGAGATCGGCCATGCAGCTCGGCATCAATCTCGGCTACTGGGGCGCCGGAATGGACGCGGACAACCTCGCCGTCGCCCAGGAGGCAGACCGGCTCGGATACGCCGTCTGCTGGGCGGCCGAGGCGTACGGCTCCGACGCGGCCACCGTGCTCAGCTGGGTCGCCGCCCAGACCGAGCGCATCGACGTCGGTTCGGCCATCTTCCAGATCCCGGCCCGCCAGCCCGCGATGACCGCGATGACCGCCGCGACCCTCGACTCGCTGTCGGGGGGCCGCTTCCGCCTCGGCCTCGGCGTCTCCGGCCCGCAGGTCTCCGAGGGCTGGTACGGCGTCAAGTTCGACAAGCCGCTGGCCCGCACCCGCGAGTACGTGGAGATCGTGCGCAAGGCCATGACGCGAGAGCGGCTGTCCCACGACGGTGAGCACTGGACCCTGCCGCTGCCCGGCGGTCCGGGCAAGCCGCTCAAGCTGACCGTGCACCCGGAGCGCGAGCACATCCCCCTGTACATCGCCGCGATCGGCCCGAAGAACCTGGAGCAGACCGGCGAGATCGCGGACGGCGCGCTGCTCATCTTCCCCTCGGCCGAGCACCTCGAGGACACCGCGATCAGCCACCTGCGCGCGGGCCGCGAGAAGGCCGGGAAGACGATGGAGGGGTTCGACGTCTGCCCGACCCTGCCGCTCGCCGTCGGCGACGACAAGGACGTCCCCGCGCTCGCCGACATGTTCCGCCCGTACACCGCGCTGTACGTCGGCGGCATGGGCAGCTTCAAGCAGAACTTCTACAACCAGCTCGCCCAGCGCATGGGCTACGAGAAGGAAGCCGCCGAGATCCAGACCAAGTACCTGTCCGGCGACAAGGAGGGGGCGGCCGCCGCGATTCCGCACTCGCTGATCGACCAGACGACGCTGCTCGGCTCGGTGGACCGCATCGCCGAGCGCATGAAGGCGTACGCCGCCGTCGGCGTCACCACGCTCACGCTGGCCCCCGCGGGCTTCACTCTGGAGGACCGGATCGCCTCGCTGCGGGCGGGCTCCGAGGCCCTGGAGCGGGCCGGACTCGCGTAACCCCGGCGGAACCGCCGCCGGGAAGGTTCTGCGGCCGTGGTGGGGGCTCGGGGGTCTTCCCCGCCACGGCCGTCACGGGGAACAACGCGCCGACGGCCGCTTGGTTACGCGTCCGGACCCGCCGCGCCGTCCGTCGTTCGGCGGATTTGTCGGACACATCGGTTGCCAGGCCACAAGCAACCCATTTGACTCGTTTTCTGCACAACTCTGCAGAGAGGGTGTCAAAGATGCTGTCCGCCAAGAGCCTGTTCCAGGAAATCCTCGACAACGACGAGTCGTACCGCCTCTTCTGTTCCATCGCCGCCAGCGGGGAGTCGCAGGGCGGCTGGGAGAACGCCCGGATCGCCGCACTGGTCCCCGCGGACGAACGCGCCCTCGCCCCCAAGATCGCCCGGCACGGCGCCGACGAGGACAAGCACGGCCGGATCTTCAACGCCCTCATGAAGAAGCGCGGCCTCGAACCCGTCGAGGTACCGTCCGAGACCGACTACACGATGCTCCTGGAGCGGTACGGCATCGGCCTCGCACACGACAAGCTCAAGGGCGACCAGCCCCTCACCGTGCAGGACATCGTCACCTATCTGGCCCACAGCCGGGTCACCGAACAGCGCGCCTCCGAGCAGATGGACCTGCTGCGCAGGCACTTCGCCGACCACCCCGACATCGGCCGCGCGGTGCGGATGATCGCGGCCGACGAGGACAACCACCTCGCCTACTGCCACGAGGAACTGCTGCGCTTCGCCTACGCCGGCCACGGCCGCGCCATCCAGCGGGCCCTGCGCGAGTGCGCGCTCGCCGAGATCAGGATCTACCGGGACGTCAGCCTCGCCGTGATGGCCCGCATGGGCCGCGTCCTCGGCTGGTCCAGGTCCAGGGCGGCCGTCCTCGCCGCGGGCATCCACGCCGTGTACGCCTACGAGCGGGCCGCGGGCTGGCGCCGCATGGTCACCCTGAAGACGCCCGAGCGGCGCGGCGCGCTCGACGGCCCCGCCACGACCGCGCCCGAATTCGCCTGACCGGCCCGCCTACAGCCAGCCCCTCCGCTTGAAGAGCCGGAACAGCAGGAACTCCAGGACGACCAGGCTCCCGATCACCACCGGATACGACCACCGCCAGTGCAGCTCGGGCATGTGGTCGAAGTTCATGCCGTAGATCCCCGCCACCATCGTGGGGACCGCCGCCATGGCCGCCCACGCGGAGATCTTCCGCATGTCGTCGTTCTGCCGCACGCTCATCTGCGCCAGATGCGCCGAGAGGATGTCCGACACGAGCCGGTCCAGACCCTCCACCGACTCGTTGACCCGCAGGAGGTGGTCGTTGACGTCACGGAAGAACGGCTTCGCCTTCTCGTTCACGAACGGTACGTCCGCCGCCTTCGGGCCCGGGCCCGAGAGCCGGGCCAGCGGCACCGCCAGCGGGACCGTCGCCCTGCGGAACTCCTGGACCTGCCGCTTGAACGCGTAGATCCGCGACGCGGTGTTCCGCGAGCCTCCGGACTGCGGAGAGAAGACCTCGGCCTCCAGGTGCTCCAGGTCGGTGCCGAGCTCGGTGGCCACCTCCAGATAGTGGTCCACCGTGGCATCGGCGATCGCGTACAGCACCGCCGTCGGCCCGTGCCGCATCGTCTCGGGATCCGACTCCAGACGCTCCCGGACCGCCTTGAGAGGCGACTCCTCGCCGTGCCGCACGGTCACCACGAACGAGTCGCCGACGAACACCATGACCTCGCCGGAGGTGACCGTGTCGCTCTCCGGCTCGTACGCCACCGGCTTCAGGACGACGAAGAGCGAATCCTCGTACACCTCGAGCTTGGGGCGCTGATGGGCCTTGAGGGCGTCCTCGACCGCCAGCGGATGGAGCGCGAACTCCTCCGTGACCAGCTCGAACTCGTTCTCCGTGGGCTCGTACAGGCCGATCCACACGAAGGCGTCGCCCACAGCGCGGCACTGGTCCAGGGCGTCGGAGAGGTCACCGCGGTCCTCGGTCCGCCGGCCGTCACGGTAGATGGCGCAGTCGACGATCACGGTGCGGATTCTCCCGCCGTCGGGGCCCCACCGCACACGGGGAGCCGCTTTCCACAGGGCCCGCCGTCTTCCGGGGCCCTCCGTTTACGCTGGGCCGCATGCCCACCCTGATCCTCGTCCGGCACGGACGTTCCACCGCCAACACCGCGGGACTGCTCGCCGGCTGGACACCCGGCGTCGCCCTCGACGAGCGCGGTACGCAGCAGGCCGCGGCCCTGCCCGGCCGGCTGGCCGGGCTGCCGATCGCCGAGGTCGTCACCAGCCCCCTCCAACGCTGCCGGGAGACCGTCCAGCCGCTGCTGGAGGCCCGCCCCGACGTCCCCGTGCACACCGAGGAACGGATCGGGGAGGCCCACTACGGAGACTGGTCGGGCCGCAAGCTCGCCGAGCTCAAGGACGAGCCGCTGATGGACGTCGTCCAGGCGCACCCGTCCGCGGCCGCGTTCCCGGGCGGCGAATCGATGCGCGCGATGCAGACCCGCGCCGCCGAGGCGGTACGCGAGTGGAACGCGCGCGTGGAGCGCGACCACGGCGGTGACGCGGTCTACCTCATGTGTTCGCACGGCGACATCATCAAGTCGCTCGTCGCCGACGCACTCGGACTTCATCTCGACCTCTTTCAACGGATCTCTGTCGAACCGTGTTCCATCACCGCGATCCGTTACACCCGTCTGAGGCCCTTTCTCGTGCGTCTCGGGGACACCGGTGATCTCGCCTCCCTGGCCCCGCGCGAGGAACCGCCGGGCGGCGACGCACCGGTCGGGGGCGGTGCGGGCGCACCGTGATCGTCGGCCGCAGTAGGGTGAAGCGGTCGAACCAGCACAGCAGTTGTCAACCCGTTCTCAGCCGATGCGGGCCGGCGCCGTCAGCCGGCCCCATGCCGATTCAATGGAGACAGGACGTGTCCCGTCAGGTGTTCCTCTACGACCCCCCGGACCGCTTCGTGGCCGGTACGGTCGGGTTGCCCGGACGCCGTACCTTCTTCCTGCAGGCATCCTCCGGCCCCCGGGTGACGAGTGTGGCTCTGGAGAAGACCCAGGTCGCCGCACTCGCCGAGCGGATGGACGAACTCCTCGACGAGGTCGTCCGGCGCACCGGTGGCAGCGCCCCGGTCCCGGCGATGGCCCCGACCGAGGTGTCCGACACCGCCCCCCTCGACACCCCCGTGGAGGAGGAGTTCCGGGTCGGCACCATGGCGCTGGCCTGGGACGGTGAAGAACAGCGCATGATCGTCGAGGCGCAGGCCCTCGTGGAGGTCGAGGCGGAGTCCGACGAGGACCTCGCCGAGGCCGAGGAACGGCTGCTCCAGGACGAGGAGAACGGCCCGCCCATGCTCCGCGTCCGGCTCACCGGCGCGCAGGCCAGAGCCTTCGCCAAGCGCGCACTCGACGTCGTCAACGCCGGCCGGCCCCCCTGCCCGCTGTGCAGCCTCCCGCTCGACCCGGAAGGACACGTATGTCCGCGCCAGAACGGATACCGCCGCGGAGCGTGACGACCGCCGAGCTGCTCGCCCGGGGCGAGCTGAAGGTACGCGGACAGATTCGCGAGGCCTCGAACGCGGTGCTCTACTGCTCCGTGTCCTACGAGGGCCACGAAGCCTTCTGCGTCTACAAGCCCGTCGCCGGGGAGCGTCCGCTGTGGGACTTCCCCGACGGCACGCTCGCCCAGCGCGAGGTCGCGGCCTACGAGGTCTCCGAGGCGACCGGCTGGGGGCTCGTGCCCACCACCGTGCTGCGCGACGGGCCGTACGGCGAGGGCATGTGCCAGATGTGGATCGAGCCGTCCGCCGCCGAGGACGGTGAGGGGCTTCTCGCCCTCGTGGAGGGCGAGGAGCCCGCCGAGGGCTGGAAGGCGATCGGTTTCGCCGAGGTCGGCGAGGGCGGGACGGCCCTGCTCGTGCACGCCGACGACGTCCGGCTGCGGCGGCTCGCCGTCCTCGACGCAGTGATCAACAACGCCGACCGCAAGGGCGGCCATCTGCTGCCCGCGCAGGAAGGCCGCCTCTACGCCATCGACCACGGGGTCACCTTCAACGCCGAGAACAAGCTGCGCACCCTGCTGTGGGGATGGGCGGGGGAGCCGCTCACGGACGAGGCCCTTCAGGTCCTGGCCTCCCTGCGCGACGCCCTGGCCCCGGGCGCCCCCCTGGCCACCCGCCTGGCCGAACTCGTCACCGCCGTCGAGATCGAGGCCACGCGCGCGCGGGTCGAGGCCATGCTCGCGTCCGGAAAGCACCCGGAACCGAGCGGGGACTGGCCCGCGATTCCCTGGCCCCCGGTGTAGCGCGGCGGCGCGTCCGCACCGCGCGACACGGTCTTGCCAACGTCAGTTCATGCCCAGTTCGTATACGGAAGTCCCGTCCGGTTAGGCTCATGCCATGTATGCCTGGCCCGCTTCTGAGGTCCCCGCCCTTCCTGGTGAGGGCCGCGACCTCCGGATCCACGACACCGCGACCGGTGGGCTCGTCACCCTCGACCCCGGTCCCGTCGCCCGAATCTATGTCTGCGGCATCACGCCGTACGACGCCACCCACATGGGACACGCGGCGACCTACAACGCGTTCGACCTGGTGCAGCGCGTGTGGCTCGACACCAAGCGGCAGGTTCACTACGTCCAGAACGTGACGGACGTCGACGACCCGCTGCTGGAGCGGGCCGAGCGCGACGGCGTCGACTGGGTGGGACTCGCCGAGAAGGAGACCGCCCTCTTCCGCGAGGACATGACCGCCCTGCGGATGCTGCCGCCGCGCCACTACATAGGCGCCGTCGAGGCGATACCCGGCATCGTGCCGCTCGTCGAGCGGCTGCGGGACGCCGGAGCCGCCTACGAACTCGAAGGCGACGTCTACTTCTCCGTCGAGACCGACCCCGACTTCGGCAGGGTGTCCAACCTGGACGCCGCGACGATGCGCCTGCTCTCCGCCGAGCGCGGCGGCGACCCGGACCGGCCCGGCAAGAAGAACCCCCTCGACCCGATGCTGTGGATGGCCGCCCGCGACGGCGAGCCGAGCTGGGACGGCGGCTCGCTGGGCCGCGGCCGGCCCGGCTGGCACATCGAGTGCGTCGCCATCGCCCTCGACCACCTGGGCATGAGCTTCGACGTCCAGGGCGGCGGCTCCGATCTCGCCTTCCCGCACCACGAGATGGGTGCCTCGCACGCTCAGGTGCTGACCGGCGAGTTCCCCATGGCCAAGGCGTACGTCCACGCCGGCATGGTCGCGCTCGACGGCGAGAAGATGTCGAAGTCCAAGGGCAACCTCGTCTTCGTGTCCCGGCTGCGGCGAGACGGGGTCGACCCCGCCGCCATCCGGCTGGCGCTGCTGTCCCACCACTACCGCTCCGACTGGGAGTGGACGGACAGCGTCCTCGAAGAGGCACTCGCGCGCCTGGACGACTGGCGGGCCGCGGTGTCGCGTCCCGACGGTCCGTCCGCGGACGCGCTCGTCGAGGAGATCCGCGCCGCGCTCGCCGAGGACCTCGACGCACCGGCCGCGCTCGCCGCGGTCGACCGCTGGGCGGCGCTCCAGCACGAGACGGGCGGCACGGACGAGGGTGCCCCCGGCATCGTCTCGCGGGCCGTCGACGCCCTCCTCGGCGTCGCCCTGTAGTACCTCGTCCCGCCGCACTCCACCGAGCGCGGCGGGACACGCGAGTGCCGGGCGGGGATTCTCCGCCCGGCACTCGCCATGTTCCTGGAACCTCCGTCCCTACCTGGTCACGATGACGGACTGGAGGGCGCCGGTGCCGGTGTCGTAGATCCCGTAGACCTGCTGCCCGAAGGCGAAGGCCTTCTGGACCACGTCGTGGGTCACCGGGTCGGGGTGGACGAGCCTGCGCCAGCCGTTGTCGATGAACAGGTACAGGGCCTGCGGCTGGCCGGGCAGCGGCGTCACGACGTCCTGGAAGTGCTGGGCCATGCCGATGGACAGGGCCCGGGTCTCGACCGCGCTCGGCAGGATCAGCGGCTCACCCTGCTGGATCTGCTGGTGCTGTTGGTGGTGCTGCTGACCGCCGAGCTGCTGGAGCAGTTGCTGGAACGGCTGCTGCTGGCCGAGCTGCTGGAGCTGCTGCTGGAGGTACTGCGGAACCTGCTGCCCGGTCTCGTGCCGGCCGAAGGGCTGCTGAGCCTGCTGCCCCGTCGGCGTCTGCTGCCCGATGAGCGTCTGCTGCCCGATGGGCATCTGCTGTCCGAACGGCTGCTGCTGGGCCATGCCCTGCTGCTGGTAGGGCGATGTGCTCGGGTACTGCTGCTGTCCCTGCTGTCCCTGCTGGCTCATCTGCGGGATCGTGCTCATGCGGGGTGCCACCTTCCATCCATGGTTGGTTGCGTTCCGTCTCGGTCCGGTGGGACCACGTCCTCAGCCCGTCACGACCAGGCCGACGATCTCGTCGTCCGAGAACCAGACCCGTACATCGGGCCGTCCTCCCGCGAAGGCGGAGTGCACCGCCTGACGGATCTCGGGGGACGGGTGGTCGAGGTTGCGCCAGGCACCGGACACGTACAGCCGGAGCCTCGGCGGGAGTTCGCGCGGATACGGCAGCAACTCGTCCCAGTACCGTTCGGCCCGGCCCGAGCCGACCGCCTCCGGCAGCAGACGGGTGACCGCCGCCTTGATGTCGGGCCGGCTGCCGATCCGCTGGGACGCGGGCCGGTCCGGCGCGTCCTGCTGCGGGGAACCCGTGGACCGCAGCAGTTCGCGCGCACGTTCCGGGGACATCGGCGGTCGGCCCGCGGCCCTGAGCATGCCCTGAAGCGCCGCCAGAGCGCCGACCACCACCGGGGAGGCGGAAGAGGTCCCGGAGAACGTGTCCGTGTACCAGGCGATCTCCTCGGCCCCGCCCTGCAGATCGCCGGGCCGGTCCCAGAAGCCACCGGTGGTCGTGACCTCGCGTCCCCAGCCCTGCGCGTCCACGCGCGCGCCGTGGTTGGAGAACGCGAGCCGTGAACGGTCCGGCCCGTGGTCGCGGCCGTGTGTGCCGGGCGGCGGTGCGCCCGCGCCGACCAGGATCGCCCCGGAGGACGGATTGGAGGGGTTGAAGGGATTGCGCCACCACTCCGGGAACTCCGGCGGGCGCCGCTCGTAGAGCGCGTCGTCGAGCGACTCGGCGCCGTTGCCGGCCGCCGCCACCACGAGGATGCCCCGGGAGGTCGCGTCCTGGATGGCGGCGAAGTCGTCGGGCCACCATTCGAGGGCGATGTAGCCCGCCTGGCTGTCGCGTTCCTCGAAGTCGAGCCGGGGTCCAGGAGCGTGCAGTCCGACCAGGATGATGTCGCCGGGGCCCAGCCGTTCCGCCGCCGCGTGGATCGCCGCGGCCGTCCCGATGCCGCGGACGGACGCGGCCGCGGTCACGGCGTCCGGCACGATCCCGGTGATCCCGTGATCGTCGCGGCCGCCGCCGATCACGCCGATGGCCGCGGTCCCGTGGTTGCGCCACGCGAGGTCCGTGTGCGGAGTGCCGACGACCACGCCGGCGAGCTTCGACGCCAGGTCCTCGTGTCCGAGCTGCCAGGCGCCCTCCACGTCGATCACGGTGACGCCCCGGCCCGAACCGCCCGGCCGCTGCCACGCCCAGTACGCGTCGACGCCCTCGGGCGCCGGGCGCAAGTAGCCCTGCCTGCTGGTGAAGTCGGGGGTGACGGGCGCCCCCTCCTTCAGCCGCCGGCCGTCTTCGGAGCTCCCGCCGGTCCACGGTCCCGGTTCCGGCGCCGCGGGAACGGCGCCGGGTTTCACGTACGCCGCGTCGATCCCCGGCAGCGCGGCGATCCGGGCGCGCAGTTCCTGGGCGCGGCTGCCCGCGCCGCGCAGCCGGTAGAAGAGCGCGAGGCCGGGACCGCTCCCGGTACCCGCAGCCGTGGACTGCCGGAGGCGGTCCTCGCTGCCGAACAGCGGCTCCAGGACGAGCTGTTCGTCGCTGAGGAACATGTCGAGGGCCGAGACGTCGGCGCCCGCCGCCGAGCGGACGCCCTCGGCCCGTGCGCGCAGCCTGGCTTCCGGACGGGCGACGACGATCAGTTCCCGCTCGGCTCCTCGGTAGGTGAATCCCGCTCCGTCGGGCCCCGGCCCGGTCGTTCCCGGGCCCTGCGCCGGCTCTACCTGGTCGGTCATCGCGTACCGCTCCCTTCGATCCCTGGGGTGCCGGTCCCTGCGTGTGCCGTTCCCTGCGTGTGCCGTACGCCGTGCCGTGCGCTGTCCTCCGGCCGGCGGCATGCGCCATGTCCCTTGCCGGGGCGGCGCCTTCGAGGCACAACCTGGCACGCCCACGGCGTCCCGTCCACCCCGAATTCGCCAACTTGGTTTGCCGACAAGTTGAATTGGGCAACGTGTGCAATCCGTCCTGAAACAGATGTCACGCCGAATTCAGGCCGAAGGCCAACGAGACGGATGTCATGCAGCGGGGCGGCAGTGGTGGCCGACCGCCGATGGTGCGCCCGGACAGCACTCCTGAGGACGTGTGGGGGCGTGCGGGGACGTGAAGGCGGGGCCGCGGCGATGGGCCCGGACAGCCGGAAGGGGCGGTACGCGTGGCGCGCACCGCCCCTTCGGGTCGTCCTGTCAGTCCTCGGAGGAGTCGTCCGCGTCGGAGGGGCCGGAGGAATCCGGCGTGTCCGTGGACTCCGGCGCGTCCGGCGCGTCCGGCGCGTCCTGCGCGCTCGATGTGCCCGATGTGCTCGACGTGCCCGGGGTGTCCCCGGAGTCGGACCCGCGGTCGTGTGCGTCCGGCCCGGTGCCGTCGCTGCCCGGCTCCCGGTCCTTCCCCGACTCCTCGCCCGGGCCGGTGTCCTGCCCGTTGCCGGACTCGGGGCGCTGGGTCAGCGGCGGCCGGGTGCGGCCGCCGGGAGTGTCGCGGAGGTACGAGGCCGGCTCGCCGCTCTCCGTCGCGTGGCCCGGAGCCCCCGCCGTCGGACCGCCGCCGTCCCTGCGGCGCAGATAACGCTCGAACTCGCGGGCGATCGCCTCGCCGGACGCCTCCGGCAGCTCGGCGGTGTCCCGGGCCTCCTCCAGCGTCTGCACGTACTCGGCGACCTCGCTGTCCTCGGCGGCGAGCTGGTCGACGCCCAACTGCCAGGCACGCGCGTCCTCGGGCAGCTCGCCCAGCGGAATGCGCAGGTCGATGAGGTCTTCCAGGCGGTTGAGCAGCGCCAGGGTCGCCTTCGGGTTGGGCGGCTGCGACACGTAGTGCGGTACGGCCGCCCACAGGGACACGGCGGGTACGCCCGCGTGCGTGCACGCCTCCTGGAGGACGCCGACGATGCCCGTGGGGCCCTCGTACTTGGTCTCCTCCAGATCCATCGTGCGGGCCAGGTCGGCGTCGGAGGTGACTCCGCTGACCGGCACGGGACGGGTGTGCGGGGTGTCGCCGAGCAGCGCGCCCAGGATGACCACCAGCTCCACGCCCAGTTCGTGCGCGAAACCGAGCAGTTCGTTGCAGAACGAGCGCCAGCGCATCGACGGCTCGATACCGCGGACCAGCACCAGATCGCGCGGCTTCTCGCCGCCGATCCGGACCACCGACAGACGCGTGGTCGGCCAGGTGATCTTGCGCACGCCGGCGTCCAGCCACACGGTCGGACGGTTCACCTGGAAATCGTAGTAGTCCTCGGCGTCCAGCGCCGCGAACACCTCGCCCTTCCATTCCCGATCCAGATGCGCGACCGCGGCGGAGGCGGCGTCGCCGGCGTCGTTCCAGCCCTCGAACGCGGCCACCATGACTGGGTCGATCAGCTCGGGAACCCCCTCCAGCTCGATCACCCAGCGCCTCCTTCCGATGTGCCCTCGCGTACGCCTCAACCTTACGGCGTGCCGAGGGGACCTCCGCAGCCCCCTTGCACGGGGGAGTGAACGGATCACTGCCCCGTCGAAGGCCCGGAAACACGCGAGCCCGTCACCCCGCCCCGCCCGCGCGTCCGGGCCGCCCCCGGTCAACTCGCCGGGCAGCCGTGAGGGTTGCCGCGCGGCGAGCGGCCACGAAGAGCGCGGAGCCCGCACACGGGCTGAGGGGCGGCACCCCCCGTGGGAGCCGCCCCTCAGCCCGGCCGTGGGCGCCTACTTGCCGTCGAGCAGATCCTGCACCTTGCCGCGGACCTCGTCCGTGGCCAGACCGCGGATCGTCAGCGTCGTACGGCGGCGCAGCACGTCGTCCGCCGTCTCGGCCCACTCGTTGTCCCGGGCGTAGACGACCTGCGCCCAGATCTCCGGGGCGTCCGGGTGGACGCGCTCGCCGAGCGCCGGGTTCTCGTTGGCCAGCCGGGCGATGTCGAAGGCCAGCGAGCCGTAGTGGGTGGCCAGATGCCGGGCCGTGTCGGCGGCCATGCGCGGACCGGGAGCCGGTCCGTCCACCAGCAGGCGGTGGGCGACCGCGCGCGGGTTGGCGACACCGGGCAGCGGCAGTTTCTTCGGCAGCGTGGACATCGGCTCGAAGTCCTCGCCCAGCGGGTGGCCGGGCAGCGACTCCAGCTTCTTCATGACCGTACGGCCGATGTGCCGGAAGGTGGTCCACTTGCCGCCCGCGACGGACAGCATCCCGCCGCGGCCCTCCGTGACGACCGTCTCGCGCTTGGCCTTCGACGTGTCGCCGGGACCGCCCGGCAGCACCCGCAGACCCGCGAAGGAGTAGGTGATCAGGTCGCGCGAGAGCTGCTGGTCGCGGATGGAGAACGCGGCCTCGTCGAGTATCTGCGCCGTGTCCTTCTCGGTGACCGAGACGTCCGCCGGGTCGCCCTCGTACTCCTCGTCGGTGGTGCCGAGCAGCAGCATGTCCTCCCAGGGGAGGGCGAAGGTGATGCGGTACTTGTCGATCGGGGTGGCCAGGGCCGCCTTCCACGGCGAGGTGCGCTTCAGGACCAGGTGCGCGCCCTTGGACAGACGTATGGAGGGAGCCGCGTTCGGGTCCTCCAGCTTGCGCAGGTGGTCGACCCACGGGCCGGTCGCGTTCAGCACGAGCCGGGCGTTCACGCCGAACTCGTCGCCGGACAGCCGGTCCCGCAGCTCCGCGCCCGTCACCCGGCCCCGGGTGAAGCGCAGGCCCGTGACCTCGGCGTGGTTCAGGACCGCGGCCCCCGACTCGACGGCCGCGCGGACCGTCATGAGGGCCATGCGGGAGTCGTTCATCTGGTCGTCGCCGTACACGGCCACGGCCTTGAGGTTGTCGGTGCGCAGCTCGGGCACGTCCTGCGCGGCCTTGGAGGGGCTGAGCAGATGTCCCACGCCGTCACCGAACGCCGACAGGGCGGAGTAGGCGAAGACGCCCGCTCCGAGCTTCGCCGCGCCGTGCGGCCCGCCCTTGTACACGGGGAGGTAGAACGTGAGCGGGTTCGCCAGGTGGGGTGCCACCTGGCGGGAGACCGCACGGCGCTCGAAGTGGTTCTCCGCCACCAGCTTCACCGCGCCGGTCTGCAGGTAGCGCAGACCGCCGTGGAGGAGCTTGGAGGAGGCGGAGGAGGTGGCGCCGGCGAAGTCGCCGGCGTCGACCAGCGCCACCCGCAGTCCGGACTGCGCGGCGTGCCAGGCGGTGGAGATGCCCAGGATGCCGCCGCCGATGACGAGGAGGTCGTACGTTGCCTTGGAGAGCTGCTCCCGGGCCTCGGCGCGGCTCGGGTTGGAGCCGGAGGCCGGGTGCGTACCGAGGGCAGGCACGGACTGCAGGGTGGGCTGGCTGGTCATTGCGGGTTCTTACTCCTCGTCAGTTCTCGTCTTCGATCCAGCCCATGGTCCGCTCGACGGCCTTGAGCCAGCTCTTGTACTCACGGTCGCGGACGTCCGCGTCCATGTTGGGGGTCCATTCCGCGGCCCGGCGCCAGTTGGCGCGCAGGTCCTCGGTGTTGGTCCAGAAGCCGACGGCGAGGCCGGCGGCGTAGGCGGCGCCGAGGCAGGTGGTCTCGGCGACCATCGGGCGCACCACGGGGGCGTCCAGGACGTCGGCCAGGGTCTGCATCAGCAGGTTGTTGGAGGTCATGCCGCCGTCGACCTTGAGCGCCGTGAGCTCGACGCCGGAGTCCTTGGTCATGGCGTCGCTGATCTCACGGGTCTGCCAGGCGGTGGCCTCCAGGACGGCGCGCGCGATGTGCGCCTTGGTGACGTACCGGGTCAGGCCGGCGATCACACCGCGGGCGTCGGGACGCCAGTACGGGGCGAACAGACCGGAGAAGGCCGGTACGACGTAGGCGCCGCCGTTGTCCTCGACCGAGGACGCGAGCGTCTCGATCTCGGCGGCGGACTGGATCAGGCCCATCTGGTCGCGCATCCACTGCACCAGCGACCCGGTGACGGCGATGGAGCCTTCCAGGGCGTAGACCGGCTCCTGTTCGCCGATCCGGTAGCCGACGGTGGTCAGCAGGCCCGAGTAGGAGTTGATGATCTTGTCACCGGTGTTCATCAGCATGAAGGTGCCGGTGCCGTACGTGGACTTGGCCTCGCCGGGGGAGAAACAGGTCTGGCCGAACAGCGCCGCCTGCTGGTCGCCGAGCGCGGAGGCGACCGGGATGCCGCCGAGCAGCTCGCCGAGCGGGCCGCCGGTGACCTCGCCGTACACCTCGGCGGAGGAGCGGATCTCGGGCAGCATGGCCAGTGGGACGCCGATGGACTCGGCGATCTTCTCGTCCCACGCCAGGGTGTGCAGGTTCATCAGCATGGTGCGCGAGGCGTTGGTGACGTCGGTGACGTGCTTGCCGCCGTCGACGCCGCCGGTCAGGTTCCAGATGACCCAGGTGTCCATGGTGCCGAAGAGGATGTCCCCGGCCTCGGCGCGCTCGCGCAGGCCCTCGACGTTGTCGAGCAGCCAGCGGGCCTTGGGGCCGGCGAAGTACGACGCGAGGGGCAGGCCGGTCTCGCGGCGGAAGCGGTCCTGGCCGACGTTGCGTCCGAGCTCCCGGCACAGGGCGTCGGTGCGGGTGTCCTGCCAGACGAGCGCGTTGTGGACGGGCTCACCGGTGTTCTTGTCCCAGAGCAGCGTGGTCTCACGCTGGTTGGTGATGCCGATGGCCTTGATGTCGTCGCGGGTGATGCCGGCCTTCGAGATGGCTCCGGCGACGACCTCCTGGACGTTGGTCCAGATCTCGGTGGCGTCGTGCTCGACCCAGCCCGGCTTCGGGAAGATCTGCTCGTGCTCCTTCTGGTCGACGGAGACGATGCGTCCGTCGCGGTCGAAGACGATGCAGCGCGACGAGGTGGTGCCCTGGTCGATGGCGGCGATGAAGGGGCCGGCGGTGTGTGCGTCGGTCACGGTGTGCTCCTGGTGTCCGTGGGAGAGGGGCTGTATACGGCGCGGTGCTTCAAAGCGGTGCTGTGCGGCTCATGGTGCATGGGGCGCGGCTTCCAAGCGTGCTGGAGCGGGGGCTCCTAGGCGAAGGCGACGTTGTATATGCCTGCTGCGATCGCGCCGCCGATGAGCGGGCCGACGACCGGTATCCAGGCGTAGCTCCAGTCGGAACCACCCTTGTTGGGCAGGGGGAGCAGGGCGTGCACGATGCGCGGACCGAGGTCACGGGCCGGGTTGATCGCGTAGCCGGTGGGGCCACCGAGGGAGAGGCCGATGCCCACCACCACGAAGGAGGTGATCAGGGCGCCGAGGACGCCCAGGCCGTCACCGTTGTTGTTCAGTCCCTGCGTGAGGATCGCGAGGATCAGCACCACGGTGCCGATGATCTCGGTGGCGAGGTTCTGCACGGCGTTACGGATCTCGGGGCCGGTGGAGAAGATACCGAGCACCGGTCCCGCGGCCGCCTCCTCGGCCTCGACGGCCTTCACGGCCGGCTTGTCGGAGCCGCCGACGATCTCGCTGTCGGTGAGGTGGGCGAGGAACTGGCCGTAGTAGGCCACCCAGACCAGCGCCGCGCCGATCATGGCGCCGAGCAGCTGTCCGCCCCAGTAGACGGCGAGGTTGCTGTAGTCGTCGTCCTTGATCGCGAGGGCGAGGGTCACGGCCGGGTTGAGGTGCGCGCCGGACAGCGGCGCCGAGATGTAGACCGCGGTCATGACCGCGAAGCCCCACCCGAAGGCGATGGCCAGCCATCCGGCGGCTCGCGCCTTGGAGGCCTTCAGCGTGACGGCGGCGCACACGCCACCGCCGAGCAGGATGAGAACGGCGGTACCTATGGTCTCGCCGATGAAGATGTCGGAGCTGGACACCCGCGACTCCTTTGTCCTTCGTCCAGGGGAAGCCGAACCCCGGGTCCCACCGGTGGTTCGTGCTCTCGGGGAGTGAGAGCGATGTCGGCCCCGGCATTGCCACACCCTAACGTCTATTGCCGGTAGGTGTTCGACAATGCCGACCGATGGACGGGAGTCTTGCCCTCGCTTCGCCGCCTCGTCAAGGGTTCGGTTATCGAAAACGCGATCGTTATTGATTGATGTGTGCTATCGGTGCGTCGCCGCTCGTCCGAGGGCATACGAAGAAGGCCGGGAAGCATTCCGCTTCCCGGCCTCGGCCCCTGTGAATCCCGGACCTCGGCGAGTACGAAACCCGGAGCGGCGCACGCCTAGGCCGACGCGCGCGCCGGAAGGGGCCCGCGACGGTGTGCGTCCGGGAGCGGTTCTGCGAACGGCGCACGTGTCGAAACCGCCCGGCGGGCGGTGTATACGGTCAGCGTCGCCGGGCGAACAGTGTTCGTGTCGTCAACGTCGAACGGTGGGGCCCAGGCGGCGGACGTCAGGCGTCAGGCGGCCGACGCCGAACGGCAGGCGTCGAACGTCAGGTGACAGGTGACAGGCGTAAGGCGTCCCACGGACGGTGCACGGTGGGACGGCCCGGCGAACGGTGTTCGCGTCAGAACCGGCCGGCGCCCAGGTCGCGCGACACCGCGCGGGCGCAGTCGCGCACTGCGGCGATCAGCTCCGGCCGCAGCTCCCCGTCCTTGCACACCCGCTCCACGGCCCCGGTGATGCCCACCGCGCCGACCGGCATGCGGCGCCGGTTGTGGATCGGGGCGGCCACCGAGGCGACCCCCGTCCACGTCTCCTCCACGTCGTCCGCGTACCCGCGCGCGCGGGTCACGTCGAGGACGCCCTCGAAGTCGTCCAGTTCGCTGATCGTCCGCGGGGTGAACGCCTTGCGCTCGACCTCCAGGACCTCGCTGTGCGCCACCGGGTCGTACGCCGACAGCACCTTGCCCAGGGCCGTGGAGTGCAGCGGCTGCATCGCCCCCACCTCCAGGACCTGGCGGCTGTCGTCCGGCCGGAAGACGTGGTGCACGATCAGGACGCCCTGCTGGTGCAGCACGCCCAGATAGACGCTCTCGCCGCTGGAGCGGGCCAGGTCGTCGGTCCACACCAGGGCGCGCGCCCGCAGTTCGTGGACGTCGAGGTAGGTGGTGCCCAGTCGCAGCAGTTCGGCGCCCAGCTGATAGCGCCCGGAGACCGTGTCCTGCTCGACGAACCCCTCCTGCTGGAGGGTGCGCAGGATGCCATGGGCCGTACCCTTGGCCAGGCCCAGCGAGGAGGCGATGTCCGACAGGCCGAGCTGTCGCTCGCCGCCCGCGAGCAGCCGCAGCATCGCCGCTGCCCGTTCGAGCGACTGGATGTTCCGTGCCATCGCCGTGCTGCCTCCGTCCCCTTCGACCGCCGGCGCGACTACCCGCTGCCGTTCGGCAATGTCGAACACTACCGGTCGTCACCGAGCTCCCGCCAATGGGTGGTCGCCCCACGTTCCGTCCGCCTCCACACCGCCGTCACCCACATCACGCCCGTCCGCGTCGTGGACGCCCATGCCTGATCCGCGGTGCTCCGGATACCCTGACGGCGTGCGCCTTCCATGGGAAGCGCAAAGCCGACAGCCGTCGCACTCCAGGGAGCACCTTCATGGCCTCGTTGCCGAACCCGTCCCTTTCGTCCGGTCTCTCCGAAGGCCGGAAGCGAACCGAAGCACTCCGAGAAGCGCTCGCCACCCGTGTGGTGGTGGCCGACGGCGCGATGGGCACGATGCTTCAGGAGCAGGACCCGACGCTGGAGGACTTCGAGAACCTCGAAGGCTGCAACGAGATTCTCAACGTCACCCGCCCGGACATCGTGCGCTCGGTGCACGAGGCGTATTTCGAGGTGGGCGTCGACTGCGTGGAGACGAACACCTTCGGTGCGAACCACTCGGCGATGGCCGAGTACGACATCGCCGAGCGCGTCCACGAGCTGTCCGAGGCCGGGGCCCGGATCGCCCGTGAGGTCGCCGACTCCTTCGGTGCCCGCGACGGCCGTCAGCGCTGGGTCCTCGGCTCGATCGGCCCCGGCACGAAGCTGCCGACGCTCGGCCACGTCTCCTACGGCACCCTGCGCGACGGTTTCCAGGCCAATGCCGAGGGCCTGCTCGCGGGCGGCGCCGACGCGCTGATCGTGGAGACCACCCAGGACCTGCTGCAGACGAAGTCCTCCGTGCTGGGCGCGCACCGCGCCATGGAGGCGACCGGCGTCCGGGTGCCCCTGCTGGTCTCGATGGCCTTCGAGACCACCGGCACCATGCTGCTCGGCTCCGAGATCGGCGCCGCGCTGACCGCGCTGGAACCGCTCGGCATCGACATGATCGGCCTGAACTGCTCGACCGGCCCCGCCGAGATGAGCGAGCATCTGCGCTACCTCACCCGGCACTCCCGCATCCCCCTGCTGTGCATGCCGAACGCGGGTCTGCCGGTCCTGACGAAGAACGGCGCCCACTTCCCGCTCGACGCCGAGGGGCTGGCCGACGCCCAGGAGAACTTCGTCCGGGACTACGGCCTGTCCCTGGTGGGCGGTTGCTGCGGTACGACCCCGGAGCACCTGCGCCGGGTGGTGGAGCGGGTGAACGGCGTTACGCCCCCCGGGCGTGACCCGCGGCCGGAGCCCGGTGCCGCCTCGCTCTACCAGACGGTCTCCTTCCGTCAGGACACCGCCTACATGGCGATCGGTGAGCGGACCAACGCCAACGGGTCGAAGAAGTTCCGCGAGGCGATGCTGGAGGGGCGCTGGGACGACTGTGTGGAGATGGCCCGTGACCAGATCCGTGAGGGCGCGCACATGCTCGACCTGTGTGTCGACTACGTCGGCCGGGACGGGGCGGCGGACATGGACGAGCTGGCCGGCCGGTTCGCCACCGCCTCCACGCTGCCGATCGTGCTGGACTCCACCGAGGTTCCGGTGCTGCGGGCGGGTCTGGAGCGTCTGGGGGGCCGTGCGGTCCTCAACTCGGTCAACTACGAGGACGGCGACGGGCCGGAGTCCCGGTTCGCGAAGGTCACCCGACTGGCCCGGGAGCATGGGGCCGCGCTGATCGCGCTGACCATCGACGAGGAGGGCCAGGCCCGCACGGTGGAGACCAAGGTCGCCATCGCCGAACGGCTGATCGAGGACCTCACGGGCAACTGGGGGATCCATGAGTCCGACATCCTCATCGACACCCTGACCTTCACGATCTGCACCGGTCAGGAGGAGTCCCGCAAGGACGGTATCGCGACGATCGAGGCGATCCGCGAGCTCAAGCGCCGCCGCCCGGACGTGCAGACCACGCTCGGCCTGTCCAACATCTCCTTCGGCCTCAACCCGGCCGCCCGTATCCTGCTCAACTCGGTCTTCCTGGACGAGTGCGTCAAGGCGGGCCTGGACTCGGCGATCGTGCACGCCTCCAAGATCCTGCCGATCGCCCGGTTCAGCGAGGAGGAGGTCGCCACCGCCCTCGACCTCATCCACGACCGCCGGGCCGAGGGGTATGACCCGCTGCAGAAGCTGATGGCGCTGTTCGAGGGCGCCACCACCAAGTCGCTGAAGGCGGGCAAGGCCGAGGAACTGGCCGCGCTCCCGCTGGACGAACGCCTCAAGCGGCGGATCATCGACGGCGAGAAGAACGGCCTGGAGGCCGACCTCGCCGAGGCCCTGCAGGACCGTCCGGCCCTGGACATCGTCAACGAGACGCTGCTGGACGGCATGAAGGTGGTCGGCGAGCTGTTCGGCTCCGGCCAGATGCAGCTGCCGTTCGTGCTCCAGTCCGCCGAGGTCATGAAGACGGCCGTCGCCTACCTCGAACCGCACATGGAGAAGTCGGACGCGGAGGGCAAGGGCACCATCGTGCTGGCCACCGTGCGCGGCGACGTCCACGACATCGGCAAGAACCTCGTCGACATCATCCTGTCCAACAACGGCTACAACGTCGTCAACCTCGGCATCAAGCAGCCGGTCTCCGCGATCCTGGACGCCGCCCAGGAACACCGGGCCGACGTCATCGGCATGTCCGGACTCCTGGTCAAGTCCACGGTGATCATGAAGGAGAACCTGGAGGAGCTCAACCAGCGCGGCATGTCCGCCGACTACCCCGTCATCCTCGGCGGCGCCGCCCTGACCCGCGCCTACGTCGAACAGGACCTCCACGAGATCTACCAGGGCGAGGTCCGCTACGCCCGCGACGCCTTCGAGGGCCTGCGCCTGATGGACGCCCTGATCGGCGTCAAACGCGGAGTGCCCGGCGCGGTCCTGCCCGAACTCAAGCAACGCCGGGTGCGGGCCACCGCGTCCGCCGAGATCGAGGAGCGCCCGCAGGAGGGACACGTCCGCTCCGACATCTCCACCGACAACCCCGTACCGAAGGCCCCCTTCACCGGCACCCGCGTGATCAAGGGCATCCAGCTCAAGGAGTACGCCTCCTGGCTGGACGAGGGCGCCCTGTTCAAGGGGCAGTGGGGTCTCAAGCAGGCCCGCGCCGGCGACGGCCCGACCTACGAGGAACTCGTCGAGACCGAGGGCCGGCCGCGACTGCGCGGGCTGCTCGACCGCCTCCAGACCGACAACCTGCTGGAAGCCGCCGTGGTCTACGGCTACTTCCCCTGCGTCTCCAAGGACGACGACCTGATCATCCTCGACGACCAGGGCAACGAGCGGACCCGCTTCACCTTCCCCCGCCAGAGCCGCGGCCGCCGGCTGTGCCTCGCCGACTTCTTCCGCCCCGAGGAATCGGGGGAGACCGACGTGGTCGGCCTCCAGGTCGTCACCGTCGGCTCCCGGATCGGTGAGGAGACCGCCAAGCTCTTCGAGGCCAACGCCTACCGCGACTACCTCGAGCTGCACGGCCTGTCCGTCCAGCTCGCCGAGGCCCTCGCCGAGTACTGGCACGCCCGCGTGCGCTCCGAGCTCGGCTTCGCGGGGGAGGACCCCTCCGAGATCGCCGACATGTTCTCCCTCAAGTACCGCGGGGCCCGCTTCTCCCTCGGCTACGGCGCCTGCCCGAACCTGGAGGACCGCGCCAAGATCGCGCAGCTCCTGGAACCCGAGCGCATCGGCGTCCACCTCTCCGAGGAGTTCCAGCTCCACCCCGAGCAGTCGACCGACGCCATCGTGATCCACCACCCCGAGGCCAAGTACTTCAACGCCCGGTGAGGTCCCGACGCGCCGCGGCGTGCGCTGCGGCGCACGCTGATCGGATAAGTCGTACACTTATCGGTCCATCGCAGGCCGGTTGTCCCCTGGCGCTCCAGGGGACAACCGGCCTGGTCGTCCCTCAAGGAGGTGCGCCAGGATGACCAGTACGGTCCCCGCGCTCGGAATCCGTACGGCCGAAGGCTCAGCCCTGCAGGCCGTGCTCCTCGACATGGACGGAACCCTGGTGGACACCGAGGGCTTCTGGTGGGACGTGGAGGTCGCGGTCTTCGCGGCTCTCGGACACGCGCTGGACGACTCCTGGCGCCATGTGGTGGTCGGCGGCCCGATGACCCGCAGCGCGGGTTTCCTCATCGAGGCCACCGGCGCCGACATCACGCTGCCCGAACTGTCCGTGCTGCTCAACGACGGTTTCGAGGAGCGCATCGGCCACTCCCTGCCGCTGATGCCGGGCGCAGCCCGGCTGCTCGCCGAACTCGCGGCGCACGAGATCCCCACCGCGCTCGTCTCCGCCTCGCACCGGCGGATCATCGACCGCGTCCTGGGCGTGATCGGCTCGCACTTCTTCCACCTGACCGTCGCGGGCGACGAGGTGGAGCGCACCAAGCCGTTCCCCGACCCGTACCTCCTCGCGGCCGCCCGGCTCGACGCCGAACCGGCACGCTGCGCCGTCATCGAGGACACCTCGACCGGTGTCGCCTCCGCCGAGGCCGCGGGCTGCCAGGTGATCGCGGTGCCCTCGGTCGCGCCCATCGCCCCGGCCGCCCGTCGCACCGTCGTGAATTCCCTCGAAGAGGTCGACCTGCCCTTTCTGCATCGTCTGATGACAAAAGCCCACTGACACGATCACAGAACGTCGTCGCTTTCGTCACGCAGCGTGCCGAGTCGAATGCTCGGAAAGGGCTCGGCCGTTCCGTGTGATAACCGCGGGCGAGGGCCCGATGGAATGCATATCGGGGCGGAACGACTAATTCCGGAAGCCTCAATCAATTTTACTGTGTGACGTTCGCCACGTGGCGGAGGGTCGACAGTGGGACCGACTTGTGCCCCCGTCGCCCATTCGTTACCCATCGACGTGCCCTTGTGTCCCGATTGATGAAACCCTGCACTAATCCTTCCCGTGTCGGGTTATCGGTGCGTCCACGCCCCGTTTCGCAGCGTGAGCGGAAGACGGCTCTCGCATCGGATTGCCGAGCCTGTGGTGCGGACTAATGTCATCGCGAGAACATCGCCGTAACCCCGTGACCCGCCGCGCCACCCCTGCATGCCGGTTCGCGGAACCTACAGCTCTGGAGAAACACGAGCATGAACCGCAAGACTTTGGTGATGCCGGCCGTGGTCGGCCTGCTCGCCCCAGTGCTCGCCGCGTGCGGCGGGTCCGCCAGCGGGGGCGACAGCGGCGATGCCATCGTTGTTGGTACCACGGACCAGTTCACCGCGTCGAAGGAAGCCCCGGCACCGTTCGACCCGGCGTACGCGTACGACGTCGGCACCTGGAACGTCCTGCGTCAGACCGTGCAGACGCTGATGGTCCAGCCGCGTGGTGACGGCGAGCCCCAGCCCGAGGCGGCCGAGAAGTGCGGGTTCACCGACAGCGGGAACGAGCGCTACTCGTGCACCCTGCGTGAGGGCCTGGAGTTCTCCAACGGTGACTCGATCACCGCGAAGGACGTCAAGTTCTCCATCGACCGTGCGCGGGCCCTCGATGCCGACAGTGGTGTGGCCGCCCTGCTGTCCACCATCGACACGGTCGAGACCCGCGGCGACCGCGAGGTGATCTTCCACCTCAAGATCGCCGACGCGACCTTCCCGTTCAAGCTGTCGACCCCGGTCGCCGGCATCGTGAACCCGAACGACTACGAAAAGGGCAAGCTGCGCGACGGCTTCTCCGTGGACGGCTCCGGTCCGTACAGCGTGAAGATCGAGTCCAGCGACGACACCGTCACCAAGGCCGTCTTCACGAAGAACTCCCGGTACAAGGGTCAGCTGAAGGTCAAGAACTCCAAGGTCGAGCTGCGCTCCTTCACGGACGCCGACACCATGGGTGCGGCCCTCGAAAAGGGCGACATCGACCTGATGACGCGCTCGATGACGCCGGACCAGATCAACAAGCTGGACAACACTTCGGGTGGCAACGTCAACCTGAACGAGATGCCCGGCCTCGAGATCCGCTACCTGGCCTTCAACACCAACGCCACGTCGGTGAAGTCGGCGGCCGTCCGCCAGGCCATGGCCCAGGTGATCAACCGCGGCGAGCTCGTCTCCAAGGTCTACGGTTCCCAGGCCGAGCCGCTGTACTCGCTCGTCCCGGCGACCATCACGGGCCACGCCAACGCCTTCTTCAACAAGTACGGCGACCCGAGCGTCAGCAGGGCCCAGACGCTGCTCGCCAAGGCCGGCATCACCACCCCGGTCAAGATGACCCTGCACTACACGACCGACCACTACGGTGCGGTCACCGCGGAGGAGTTCCAGGTTCTGAAGAGCCAGCTCAACAAGAGCGGCCTCTTCGACGTCGACATCCAGGGCACCCCCTGGGCCAAGTTCCGCCCGGCCGAGCAGAAGGGCGCCTACGACGTCTACGGGATGGGTTGGTTCCCCGACTTCCCCGACGCCGACAACTACCTGGCGCCGTTCCTCGACAAGGACAACTTCCTTGGCTCGCCGTACGTGAACAGCAAGATCAACAACAACCTGATCCCGGACTCCCGCCGCGAGGCCGACCGCCTCACCGCGTCCAAGAGCCTCACCGAGATCCAGAACATCGTGGCCGACGATGTCCCGATCATCCCGCTCTGGCAGGGCAAGCAGTACATCGCCGCGCGTGACGACATCACGGGCTCGGAGTGGGCGCTCAACTCCTCCTCCACCCTCCAGCTGTGGGAGCTGAGCCGCGGCGTCAGCGAGTGACCCAAGCATCCGACCCGGGGCTGTGAAGCCCCGGGCCCGACCCGGGACCCGACGGTCCCGGGTCTTTCGGCTTCGACGGCGCGGAACAGGCCCGTAGCCACGCCGCGGCACGTGCGGGCATCCACGCCGTGGCACATGCCCGCACGCACACCGCGGGACCGTCCGAGGTCCCGTCGGGCGCCGCACCTGACCGTCGCACGCGAAGGGCGCCCGTTCCCCAGGGGAACGGGCGCCCTTCGCGCTGCCTCGGACAGACCGGTACCGGCCGGCGCTACTGCGCCCCGGGACGCACCAGCCCGCTCTCGTACGCGTACACCGCGGCCTGCACCCGGTCGCGCAGCCCCAGCTTCGTCAGGACATGCCCCACATGCGTCTTGACCGTCGTCTCGCTGACGAACAGATCCGCCGCGATCTCCGCGTTCGACAGACCGCGCGCCACCAGCTTCAGCACCTCGACCTCACGGTCGGTCAGCGTGTGCAACGTGTCCGGAACCGGATCGTCCCCGGACGGCAGATGACCCGCGTACTTGTCCAGCAGACGACGCGTGATGCTCGGCGCGAGCATCGCCTCGCCCGCCGCGACCACCCGGATCGCCTGCACCAGCTCATTGGCCGGCGCGTCCTTGAGGAGGAAACCGCTGGCACCCGCCCGAAGCGCCTCCACCACGTACTCGTCGAGGTCGAACGTCGTCAGCACCAGAACCTTCGCCGGACCGTCCCGTCCCGGCCCGGTGATCTGCCGCGTCGCCTCCACACCGTCCATCCGCGGCATACGGATGTCCATCAGAACCACATCGGGCTGCAGGGCACGAACCTGATCGAGTGCCTGGAGACCGTCACCGGCCTCGCCGACGACCGCGAGATCCGGCTCCGCCTCCAGAATCATCCGGAAGCCGGTGCGCAGCAGCGGCTGGTCGTCGACCAGTAGGACGCGGATGGCCACGTAAGTCTCCTTCGCTAGTCCGGCCCCATTCTGCCCTGCTACCCGGTGCCCGACCCGGGCGCCCTGACCGGGAGCGGATACACCGGGGGAGTACCACCGAATTCCGGACACACCGCCTGGTGATCACACCAGCCGCAGAGCTTCGTGGGACGCGGCCGCCACTCACCCGTCTCCGTCGCCTCCCGGATCGCGTCCCACAGTGCGAGCAGCTTGCGCTCGACCCGCTCCAGATCCCCGATCTCGGGGTCGTACGTCAGCACGTCACCGCTGCCCAGATAGACCAGCTGCAGACGGCGCGGAACCACCCGCTTCAGCCGCCACACCACCAGCGCGTAGAACTTCATCTGGAACAGAGCACCCTCGGCGTACTCGGGCCGCGGCGCCTTCCCCGTCTTGTAGTCCACGATCCGGACCTCGCCCGACGGCGCCACATCGACCCGGTCGATGATCCCGCGCAACGTCAGCCCGGAATCCAGCCGCGCCTCCACGAACAGCTCCCGCTCGGCCGGCTCCAGCCGCGTCGGGTCCTCCAGCGTGAACCAGCGCTCCACCAGCCGCTCCGCCTCGGACAGCCAGCGCGCCAGCCGCTCGCCCTCAGGGTCGTCCGCGAACAGCTCCACGACCTCCGGCTTCGTCTCCCGCAACCGGTCCCACTGCGCGGGGATCAACGACTTGGCACGCGGTGCCGTCCGGTCCACGGCCGGCGCGTCGAACAGCCGCTCCAGGACCGCGTGCACCAGCGTCCCCCTGGTCGCCGCCTCACTCGGCTTCTCCGGCAGCTTGTCGATCACCCGGAACCGGTACAGCAACGGACACTGCATGAAGTCACTGGCACGCGAGGGCGACAGCGAGGCGGGCGCGCGCGCGACCACGGGAGCCGGACCGTCGGCGACGGCCCCGCCGGTCACGGCCGCTTCTTCGGGCACGGCGCCCTCGGTGCTGGTTTCCATGACAACAGACCATACGGCCCGCCACCGACAGCGAACCGGTCCCGGCGGGCACGACGGCACGCAAAACAGAAGGGGTGCCGGGGCGGAACGCACCGCGACGGCCGCATACCATCGACCCAGACCCTCCCGCTCCGCATGAACCGGGGGCGGGGGACGCTTCGAACGAGGGGACATCGTGGACGAGAGCGGCGGGAGCGGGCAGCCGCGGTCCGGCACCGGCGAGGCGACCGAGCGCCACGGGAGGCCCCCGGCCTCCACCGGTCCGGCCTCCGGCGCGCACCCCGGACCGGCAGGGCCCGAGACCACCGGGCCGGACCCCACGGCCCCCGATCACGACTCCCGGACCCGGACGCAGTCCGGCACGGACACCGGCACCCGGGCCGCGAGCGAGCCCCCCGCACGGTCCGATGACACCCCCCGGCCGGGCGACGAAGCCCCCGACCAGCCCGAGACCGGCCCCCACGACAGCACCACGGATCGCGGCCGGCCCGGACCCGAGGCGACCCCCGCATCCGCGCCCGAGACCGCGGCCCACCCCGAACCGGCCCGCGACCCCCTCGCGAAGGCACCCGCCTCCACCGAGCGCACCGAGGAGATCGCGGCCCACGGCGAACCCTCCCAGCCCTCCGAACCCTCCGAGCCGGCCTACGGCCGGGTCCAGGGCCAGGACCACGACGGACTCACCGGCGCCCGTCGCACCGGCACCACCAAAGGACGCCCCCCGCGCCGGCCCAAGGAACCCGGCGGCGGACTCCTCATGGGCCGGCCCTTCGGCGTACCCGTGTACGTCGCACCCAGCTGGTTCCTCGTAGCCGCCCTGATCACCTGGGTCTTCGGCGGCCAGCTCGACCGCGTCCTGCCCGAACTCGGCGCAGCCCGCTACCTCGTCTCCCTCTTCTTCGCCGTCGCCTTCTACGCCTCCGTACTCGTCCACGAACTCGCCCACACCGTCGCCGCCCTCCGCTTCGAACTCCCGGTCCGCCGCATCCAGCTCCAGTTCTTCGGCGGCGTCTCCGAAATCGAGAAGGAAGCCGAGACCCCCGGCCGCGAGTTCGTCCTCGCCTTCGTCGGCCCCCTCCTCTCCCTCGTCCTGTCCGGCCTCTTCTACCTCGCCACGCTGCCCGTCGAGCCCGGCACCGTCCCCGGCGTCCTGCTCGCCGGCCTGATGATCTCCAACCTCATCGTCGCCGCCTTCAACCTCCTCCCCGGCCTCCCCCTCGACGGCGGACGCATGCTCCGCGCCGTCGTCTGGAAGATCACCGGCAGAGCCATGAGCGGCACCGTCGCCGCCGCATGGGTCGGCCGCGCCCTCGCCGTCTCCGTACTCATCGGACTGCCCCTCCTCACCCAGTCCGGGACACTCGGCGCAGCCCCCGAGAACGTCGGCAGCATGGACACCATCACCGACGCCCTCCTCGCCGCCATCCTCGCGGCCATCATCTGGACCGGCGCCGGCAACAGCCTCCGCACGGCCCGCCTGCGCGAACACCTGCCGGAACTGCGTGCCCGCTCCCTCACCCGCCGCGCCGTCCCCGTCGAGACCGCCACCCCCCTCTCCGAGGCACTGCGCCGAGCCAACGACGTCGGCGCCCGCGCACTCGTCGTCGTCGACGCCGACGGCGAACCCCTCTCCCTGGTCCGCGAAGCCGCCATCGTCGGCGTCCCCGAACACCGCCGCCCCTGGGTCGCCGTCAGCGGCCTCGCCCAGGACCTCACCGACGGCATGCGGATCTCCGCCGAACTCGCCGGAGAGGACCTCCTCGACGTCCTGCGCGCCAGCCCCGCCACCGAATACCTCGTCGTCGAGGACTCCGGCGAGATCTACGGCGTCCTGTCCGCCGCCGACGTCGAACGCGCCTTCGTCAAAGCCATGGCCCGCCCCTCCTGACCGTGGTCGGCGGCCCCGCCGGGGACCGGTAGGCTGTTCACATGTCCGAACCGACCGGTGCCGCCCGCAGGCGCGGGCCCTTCAAGGTCGGGGACCAGGTTCAGCTGACCGACCCCAAGGGCCGCCACTACACGTTCACGCTCGAGGCCGGGAAGAACTTCCACACCCACAAGGGTTCCTTCCCCCACGACGAGCTGATCGGCGCTCCCGAGGGCAGCGTTGTCCGCACCACGGGAAACGTCGCCTATCTCGCGCTGCGCCCCCTGCTCCCCGACTACGTCCTGTCCATGCCCCGCGGTGCCGCCGTGGTCTACCCCAAGGACGCGGGGCAGATCCTGGCCTTCGCCGACATCTTCCCCGGCGCCCGCGTCGTGGAAGCGGGAGTCGGCTCCGGCTCGCTGAGCAGCTTCCTGCTGCGCGCCATCGGCGACCAGGGCATGCTGCACTCCTACGAGCGCCGCGAGGACTTCGCCGAGATCGCCCAGCAGAACGTGGAGCGCTACTTCGGCGGACCCCACCCCGCCTGGCAGCTCACCGTCGGCGACCTCCAGGACAACCTGAGCGACACCGACGTCGACCGGGTCATCCTCGACATGCTCGCTCCCTGGGAGTGCCTGGAGGCCGTCTCCAAGGCACTCGTCCCCGGCGGCATCCTCTGCTGCTACGTGGCGACGACCACCCAGCTCGCCCGGACCGTCGAATCCATCCGCGAGATCGGCTGCTTCAACGAGCCGACCGCCTGGGAATCGATGATCCGCAACTGGCACATCGAGGGCCTGGCCGTCCGCCCGGACCACCGCATGATCGGCCACACCGGCTTCCTGCTGACCGCCCGCCGCCTCGCGGACGGCGTCGAGCCGCCCATGCGCCGCCGCCGCCCCGCCAAGGGCGCGTACGGCGAGGACTACTCCGGTCCCAACGCCGACGGCGGCGCCGCCCGCTGACGGACCCAACGCATCACGCCTGTGGCCGAGTTCCCGGAACCCTCCGGGAACTCGGCCACAGCGCTTCCGCGTTGACACACCGGCTGACCCGCCACCAGAAACCGGTGGACGGCCCCGGGAAGCCGAGGCGACCAGCCTCCCGAGCCCGGCCGACGGACCGTTCACAAGGCCGTTCGCCAGGCAGCCGACGGGCCGTGAAGTCCACGGGCAAGGTCGGCCAAGAGGCAACCAGGTGCGCCGGGCGAAACCCCGGCGGTCTGCCGGCGGGCCGGGGGGCGGGGTGCCCGCGGAGCACGCCGACAGGCCTTCTGGAGTGCCTCCCGGAATGCCCACGGCACGTACCTGCCGCAGGGCCGCGGTGGAGCGACGCCGGAGCTCCTCCGGCACTGTCTCCGGCCGGGCATCGGGCCTGAGGCAGCGCCGCCGGCCCGCAGTCGCCGCCGGCCCGCAGCCCGTGAGCGGCCGACGCCGCCCCCGCCCGACGGGCAGCCCCGTACCCGCCCCTCACGCACGCGTCCCCGGACCGCATCGCACCCGAGCCCCGACCGGCCCTCCATGCCCCTGACCGCAGCGCCACGGTCCGCCGGGACCCGGCGGACAGCGCGCCCCTCCGGACCCCTCCCGGCGTCTCGGCCGGAGCCGTGCAGAGGCCCCGCCGAAGACCGCGCCGGAACGCCTCACAAGTCCGGACCCCGCCGTTCCACCAGCCTGTGACGTGTGGCACCATGCGGGACACCCACCCCACCGGCACAGCCCTCGCGGGAGAAACCCCAAGTGCAGCAATCCGTTGTCCCGGAACTGGCACACACACAGACCAGCCCCATCCAGTGGGTCGCCACGGCCACCGCCATCGCCGGAGTCGTGGCGCTGTCCTCCCTCGCCCAGCCCGACCCGGCGAGGGCGGCCCAGCCCGGCGCAGGACCCAGCACGGCGACGGCACCGGCGGCAGCCCCCGACCCGACCGGCGTCGACTTCCCGATCGTCTGCGGACCCGTCAAGGTCCTCGTCGAGAAGAAGGCCTCCGGAGACCTGGACGGCGACGGCCGCCCGGAGACCGTGGCCGTCGTCCGCTGCGACGCCGGCTCGGGCACCCCGCCCAGCGGCGTCTACGTCCTCACCCAGGCCGAGGGAGCACAGCGGCCCCGGGTCGTCGCGACCCTGATCGACCCCAAGGACCGCCTCAGCGTCACGGACTTCGCGGTCAGCGACGGAGACGTCACCGCCACACTGCTCGGCTACTCCTCGGCCGACGTACCGAGTTGCTGCCCCGACCTGAGGCAGAACGCCAAGTGGCAGTGGAAGAACGGCGCGTTCATCCGCTCGACACCGTCCGAAGCACGCGGTGCCTGAACGCGCCCCCGGCGCAAGACCCGAACAAAAGACAACACCCTCCGCGACGCGGAGGGTGCGAGGAACCGGTCACGCGATGACGCGGGGTGCCCTGACGGTCACTCCGCGTCGGGACCGAAGATCTCGACCTTGTCCGAAACGCGACGGACATGGATGCAGTCCCCCGGACACTCCTTCGCCGAGTCCGCCACATCGCGCAGAAGCGGCAGGGGCACGGGCGTTGTGGCCCCCACGGCCTGCAGAAGCTCGTCCTCGGCGCTCTTCACATAGGCCAGGCCGTCAATGTCCAGCTCAAAGACCTCGGGCGCGTACTGGACACAGATCCCGTCGCCGGTACAGAGATCCTGGTCGATCCAGACCTCAAGCGCCTCGCCGTCGACTCCGGCCTCCTGCTGCACGGTCATTTCTCCTGCCGTTTTCTGCGTCGAGCGGACCGAAGACTGGGGAATCGGGCCAGCTCTGACGGGTGTTGAACACTTCGACCCTACCTCCGTCCGCTTCCCAAGCATGTTCGGTGGGTATTCCCCTGGCGTGAGGGAGAGCGCAAGGGTGAAGATCGGACACACCCCGACAGTCTTTGTGATCTAGGGGTTTCAATCGACACCCACCCAGGTAGGGTCTGGAAGCGTCCAGCTCCCCTTGGAGGAGGTGAGGACCGTGGCAGCCCACGACGACGACATGAACCGCGGCATCCGCCCGGGAAGAGGGTCCGATGACCCCGCCGGGCAGATTGCCTACCTTGAGCAGGAGATCGCCGTCCTGCGACGCAAGCTCGCCGACTCTCCGCGACACACGAGGATTCTCGAAGAGCGGATCGTCGAGTTGCAGACCAACCTGGCAGGCGTGTCCGCACAGAACGAACGACTGGCGAACACACTCCGTGAGGCCCGCGACCAGATCGTGGCCCTCAAGGAGGAGGTCGACCGGCTCGCACAGCCGCCGGCCGGCTTCGGTGTCTTCCTCACGGCGAACGAGGACGGCACGGCCGACATCTTCACCGGGGGCCGCAAGCTCCGGGTGAACGTCAGCCCCAGCGTCGAGCTCGACGAGCTCAGGCGCGGCCAGGAAGTGATGCTCAACGAAGCCCTCAACGTGGTCGAGGCCATGGAGTACGAGAGCGTCGGCGAGATCGTCACCCTCAAGGAGATCCTGGAGGACGGCGAGCGCGCCCTCGTGCAGGGGCACACCGACGAGGAACGGGTGGTCCGGCTCGCCGAGCCGCTCCTGGACGTCAATATCCGTCCCGGGGACGCCCTGCTCCTCGAACCCCGTTCCGGCTACGTCTACGAGATCGTTCCCAAGAGCGAGGTCGAGGAACTCGTCCTCGAAGAGGTCCCGGACATCGGCTACGAGCAGATCGGCGGTCTGGGCGGCCAGATCGAGATGATCCGCGACGCGGTCGAGCTCCCGTACCTCTACCCCGACCTCTTCAAGGAGCACGAACTGCGGCCGCCCAAGGGCGTCCTGCTGTACGGGCCCCCCGGATGCGGAAAGACGCTCATCGCCAAGGCCGTGGCCAATTCGCTGGCCAAGAAGGTCGCCGAAGTGACCGGACAGGCCACCGGCAAGAGCTTCTTCCTCAACATCAAGGGCCCCGAGCTCCTGAACAAGTACGTCGGTGAGACCGAGCGGCAGATCCGGCTCATCTTCCAGCGTGCCCGGGAGAAGGCCAGCGAGGGCACACCCGTCATCGTCTTCTTCGACGAGATGGAGTCCCTCTTCCGCACCCGTGGATCAGGCGTCAGCTCGGACGTGGAGAACACCATCGTCCCGCAGCTCCTCGCCGAGATCGACGGCGTGGAGGGCCTGCAGAACGTGGTGGTGATCGGTGCCTCGAACCGTGAGGACATGATCGACCCCGCCATCCTGCGGCCCGGCCGGCTCGACGTGAAGATCAAGATCGAGCGCCCGGACGCCGAGGCGGCGAAGGACATCTTCCAGAAGTACCTCACCGAGCGTCTCCCGCTGCACCCCGAGGACGTGGGAGAGCACGGCGGCGACAGGGCGGCCACCGTCCACGGCATGATCCAGACAGCCGTGGAGCAGATGTACGCCGAATCGGAGGAGAACCGCTTCCTGGAGGTCACCTACGCCAACGGTGACAAGGAAGTCCTCTACTTCAAGGACTTCAATTCCGGCGCCATGATCGAGAACATCGTCGGCCGCGCCAAGAAGATGGCCATCAAGGACTTCTTGGAGCACAGCCAGAAGGGCCTCCGGGTCTCCCACCTCCTCCAGGCATGCGTGGACGAGTTCAAGGAGAACGAGGACCTGCCCAACACCACCAACCCGGACGACTGGGCCAGGATCTCCGGAAAGAAGGGCGAACGGATCGTCTATATCCGTACGCTCATCACCGGAAAGCAGGGCGCGGACACCGGACGCTCCATCGACACGGTGGCCAACACCGGTCAATACCTGTAAAAGACAGGGCGGCTGCGGGTGCCCTCGACGGGTATCCGCAGCCGACTGTTTTTCAGGACAAGGCCGGAGCACAGCAATGACGCAAATGATCTCCCCACCAGCGCAGTGGCGTTCTAGGCTCTTTCGTACCGCCGAGTCGCGCAGTGCGGGGACGGGCACCGCACACGCACCGGAGCGCCAGCGGTACTTGAGCAGCGCCCCCGACCGAGGGCGCCGCCGGGCAAGGAGGGCCGCATGACCGTACGGCGAGTAATGGGCATCGAGACGGAGTACGGGATCTCCGTCCCCGGTCACCCCAACGCCAATGCCATGCTCACCTCGTCCCAGATCGTCAACGCCTACGCGGCGGCGATGCACCGGGCGCGCCGCGCCCGCTGGGACTTCGAGGAGGAGAACCCGCTACGGGACGCGCGAGGCTTCGACCTCGCCCGGGAGGCCGCCGACACCAGCCAGCTCACCGACGAGGACATCGGCCTCGCCAATGTCATCCTCACCAACGGTGCACGGCTGTACGTCGACCACGCCCACCCGGAATACAGCTCCCCCGAAGTCACCAACCCGCGGGACGCGGTCCTGTGGGACAAGGCCGGCGAGCGCATCATGGCCGAGGCCGCGGAGCGCGCCGCCCAGCTTCCCGGCGCCCAGCCGATCCACCTCTACAAGAACAACACCGACAACAAGGGCGCCTCCTACGGCACGCACGAGAACTACCTGATGAAGCGGGAGACCCCCTTCTCGGACATCGTGCGGCACCTCACGCCGTTCTTCGTCTCACGCCAGGTCGTCACCGGAGCGGGCCGCGTCGGCATCGGCCAGGACGGACACGAGCACGGCTTCCAGCTCAGCCAGCGCGCCGACTACTTCGAGGTCGAGGTCGGCCTGGAGACGACCCTCAAGCGCCCCATCATCAACACCCGCGACGAACCGCACGCCGACGCCGAGAAGTACCGCCGGCTGCACGTGATCATCGGAGACGCCAACCTCTCCGAGATCTCGACCTACCTCAAGCTGGGCACGACGGCACTCGTCCTCTCCATGATCGAGGACGGCTTCATCGCCGTCGACCTGGCCGTCGACCAGCCCGTACGCACCCTCCACCAGGTCTCCCACGACCCGACCCTCAAGCGCCTGGTCACGCTCCGCAGCGGCCGCACGCTCACCGCCGTGCAACTGCAGATGGAGTACTTCGAGCTGTCGCGCAAATACGTGGAGGAGCGGTTCGGGGCGGACGCCGACGAACAGACCAAGGACGTCCTCCTGCGCTGGGAGGACACTCTGAACCGCCTGGAGAACGACCCGATGAGCCTCGCCGGAGAGCTCGACTGGGTCGCCAAGCGGGAGCTCATGGAGGGCTACCGGCGCCGCGACGACCTCGACTGGGACGCCGCCCGGCTGCACCTGGTCGACCTCCAGTACGCCGACGTACGGGCCGAGAAGGGCCTCTACAACCGTCTGGCGGCCCGGGGCAAGATCAAGCGCCTGCTGGACGAGAGCGAGGTCGAGCGGGCCCGCACGACACCGCCGGAGGACACCCGCGCCTACTTCCGCGGACGCTGCCTGGAACAGTACGCGGACGACGTTGCGGCGGCCTCCTGGGACTCGGTGATCTTCGACCTGCCCGGCCGGGACTCGCTCCAACGCGTCCCAACCCTGGAGCCGCTTCGCGGAACGCGTAATCACGTCAAGGCGCTCCTGGACCGCTGCCGTACGGCCGAGGACCTGGTCAGGGTGCTGTCGGGCAACTGAGCTTCCCCCGGGACGGCACCGGCCGGACAGGGTGGAATACCCGGCGTTACGGGAATCATCGAGATGGTCCCCGTACGTTGTGGCAACTGCGGGGCCGATGTCGGACCCTGCTTGTAGGGTCTGATCAAGAACGTCGAACCGAGCGGGGTGAGGGTTATGGCGACCAAGGACACCGGCGGCGGACAGCAGAAGGCGACGCGTTCCACCGAGGAGGCCGAGGAGCAGACACAGGACGCGCAAGCGACCGACGACCTCAAGGAACGCCAGGAAAAGCTGAGCGACGACGTCGACTCGGTTCTTGACGAAATTGACGATGTACTCGAAGAGAACGCCGAGGATTTCGTGAGGTCCTTCGTTCAGAAGGGCGGGCAGTAAAGCCACTTTTTCCATCGAATCGAAGGTTCGAGCCGAACGTGGCTGAAGAAGTGGAAGCGCGAAGCTGCTCGCGGTGTAAGCAGAACAAACCGCGGGCGGCCTTCGCGAGCAACAGGTCGATGCCCGACGGTCTCCAGGCGTACTGCCGGGAATGCTCCGCGGAGTACTACCGGCAGCGCCAGGAGGCCAAGGGCAGAACGGTACGGGTCAAGGTGCCTGTGCCGCGGGGCCACAAGCGCTGCCCGCAGTGCCAGGTCGTGAAGCCGCACTCCGCGTGGGAGCGCAACAAGTCCTCCTCGGACGGCTGGGCGAGCTACTGCCGTGAGTGCCGTGCGGAGCGGAACCGAATCAGCTATTTCCAGCGCAAGTACGGCCTCACACCAGCCGAGTTGGACGCGATGGTCGCGGAGCAGCGGGGAATCTGCTGTATCTGCCTAACCGCCCCTGCCGAACATGTGGATCACTGTCACCAGACGGGTAGGGTCCGAGGCGTACTGTGCTTCAGCTGCAACGCTGCACTGGGGCAGTTCAAGGATCGGCCCGACGTCATGAGACGGGCTGCGACATACCTGGAAGGAAACGCGTGGAAGCCAACACTCGTAGCACCGGGCGTCTACCGGCTGCCTTCCTGACGCCCGGGTCGTCGTCCTTCATGGACTTCCTGTCCGAGCACCAGCCGGAGATGCTCCCGGGCAAGCGGCAACTGCCGCCCGTCCAGGGTGTGATCGAGGCCCCGCACGGCACGACGATCGTCGCCGTCACGTTCCCCGGCGGAGTCGTGCTCGCCGGTGACCGGCGGGCCACGATGGGGAACGTCATCGCCCAGCGCGACATCGAGAAGGTCTTCCCGGCCGACGAGTACTCGGCGGTGGGCATCGCCGGCACGGCGGGCCTGGCCGTGGAGATGGTGAAGCTGTTCCAGCTGGAGCTGGAGCACTTCGAGAAGGTGGAGGGCGCGCAGCTCTCCCTGGAGGGCAAGGCGAACCGCCTGTCCACGATGATCCGTTCCAACCTCGGCATGGCCATGCAGGGTCTCGCCGTGGTCCCCCTGTTCGCGGGCTTCGACGTGGACCGCGGCAAGGGCCGCATCTTCTCCTACGACGTCACCGGCGGCCGCTCCGAGGAGCACGGCTACGCGGCCACGGGCTCCGGCTCGCTCTTCGCGCGCGGTGCCATGAAGAAGCTCTACGCCAGGGATCTGACGGAGGACCAGGCGACGACGCTGGTCATCCAGGCCCTGTACGACGCGGCCGACGACGACTCGGCGACCGGTGGTCCCGATGTCGCGCGCCGGATCTACCCGATCGTCACCGTGATCACCGAGAGCGGCTTCCGCCGGCTCACCGACGAGGAGTCCTCCGAGATCGCCCGCGCGATCCTGGAGCGGCGCCTGGAGCAGCCCGACGGCCCGCGCGCCGCGCTGCTCTGAGTCCGGCCTCTTTTCCCAGGTGATCCAGTGACTTCGACAGAAAGGGACGGATAGCCGGTGTCGACGCCGTTCTATGTCTCACCCCAGCAGGCGATGGCCGACCGGGCGGAGTACGCCCGCAAGGGCATCGCCCGTGGCCGCAGCCTGGTCGTGCTGCAGTACGCCGACGGCATCGTGTTCGTCGGCGAGAACCCGTCCCGCGCGCTGCACAAGTTCAGCGAGATCTACGACCGGATCGGCTTCGCGGCCGCCGGTAAGTACAACGAGTACGAGAACCTGCGGATCGGCGGTGTGCGTTACGCCGATCTGCGCGGCTACACGTACGACCGTGCCGATGTGACCGCTCGTGGTCTGGCCAATGTGTACGCCCAGACGCTGGGCACGATCTTCTCGTCGGCGGCGGAGAAGCCGTACGAGGTGGAGCTGGTGGTCGCCGAGGTCGGGGAGACGCCCGACGGTGACCAGATCTACCGGTTGCCGCACGACGGTTCGATCGTGGACGAGCACGGCTCGGTCGCTGTCGGCGGTAACGCCGAGCAGATCAGTACGTATCTGGATACGCAGCACCAGGACGGCATGTCGCTGGCCGGGGCGCTGAAGCTGGCTGTTCAGTCGCTGTCCCGGGAGCCGAACGGTGGCGAGCGGGAGATTCCGGCGGAGCGGCTGGAGGTCGCGGTGCTGGACCGGACGCGGCCGCAGCAGCGGAAGTTCAAGCGGATCGTGGGCCGTCAGCTGGACAGGTTGCTGGAGGCCGGGGGCGCGGAGACGGCGACGGAGGCCGAGGACGCCGACGACGACGAGTGAGGTCGTGGTCGGACCTCGTGTCCGTCCGGGTGTTCGTACGGAAGGGGCCGCCCCGGTGCAGACCGGTGCGGCCCCTTCCGTGTGCGGTGGGAGGCGGGGCTGTCCCGGACAGGTCCTACGCGCCAGGAGGGGCCGTGGAGCCCCGTACGACGAGTTCGACGGGGATGTCCTCCTGTGGGGGCGTGCGGCCGTCGAGGACGGCCAGGAGGGCTTTCATGCCCTGTTCGCCGAATCGTTCGGCGTCCAGGCGGACCGTGGTGAGTTCGGGGTCGAGGGCGCGGGCCAGGGCGAGGTCGTCGAGTCCGGTGACGGAGATGTCGTCGGGGATGCGCAGGCCGAGGCGGCGGGCGGCTTTGTAGGCGCCCGCGGCGAGTTTGTCGTCGTCGCAGACGATCGCGGTGGGGCGGGGTCCGGGGGTGGAGAGTGCGGTCTGGGCGGCGGCCAGGGCGTCTTCGAAGGAGATGGGGGCGCGGGCGACCCGCAGGCTGGTCCCGGGGACTTCGACGAGGCAGGAGGCCAGTTCGCGGGCGCGGACCTCGAAGGTCCAGGAGGGGATGTCGGCCGCGAGGTGCAGGAAGCGGCGGTGGCCGAGTGCCAGGAGGTGGTCGGTGACCTGGCGTACGCCGTCGGCGATGTCGAGGTTGACGGTGGCGGCGCCCTGGCTGCCGGCGGGGTCGCTGTCGAGCATGACGAGGGGGAGCTGGTCGCCGCGGATCGCGGTGAGGGCGTCGGCCGCCATGGAGGAGGCGATGACGCCGTCGAGGGCGGCCTGGGCGGAGCCGAAGGGGTCGCGGGCGGGGCCGATGCCTTCGGGGGAGGGGTAGAGGACGACGCCGAAGCCGTGCTGGGCGGCTACGCGGGCGGCGCCGGTGTAGACGCCCGCGAAGAATTCGGTGGTGAGGGCGGGGACGACCAGCAGGACGGTGCGGGTGCGGCCGAGGCGGAGGTTGCGGGCGGCCAGGTTGGGGCGGTAGCCGAGTTCCTGGGCCGCGTCGCGGACGCGGTCGGCGGTCGCGGCGGAGACGCGGCCGCGCCACTTGTCGCCCAGGACGAGGGAGACGGCTGCCTGGGAGACCCCGGCGGCCTCGGCGACGTCCCGGCTGGTGGGGCGCGTGCTACCTCTTGCCACCGTGGGCCTGCTCCTTCGTCTGGACTCCCGGTCAGCGCACATGGTACGTATTGAGGGAGGCGTTATACGTAACACTTGGACGTCACGCGCTACCGGAAGGGCATGCCATGGCCGCGGGATACCTGGAGATCCTCAGGGCGAGGCATGCCGCCAGGCTGCTCGCGGGGACGCTGGTGGGGCGGCTGCCGAACGCCACGGCGGCCATCGCCGTCGTGCTGTTCGTGCGGGCCGGGGGCGGTACGTACAGCCTGGCGGGCGCGCTCGCGGCGGTGTACGGGGTGGCCAACGCGGTCGGGCAGCCACTGCTCGGCCGGCTGGTGGACCTGTACGGCCAGCCCCGGGTGCAACTGCCCGCCGCGGTCGTCTCGGCGCTCGGCATGGGCGTCTTCGCCCTGGCCGGAACGGAGCCGGTGGGGCTCGCCTGCGCCGCGATGGCCGTGGCCGGCCTCTTCACGCCGCCTCTGGAGGGCGGCCTGCGGGCGCTGTGGCCCTCCGTGCTGGGCGAGGAGGAGCAGGTGCACACCGCGTACGCGATGGACGCGGTGGCGCAGGAAGTCATGTTCACCGTCGGGCCCTTGCTGGTGACGCTGTGCGTGTCGCTCTGGTCCGCGCAGGCCGCTCTGCTGATCCTGGCCGTCATCGGTGTCCTGGGTGCCCTCTCCGTGGTCGTCTCGGAGCCCTCGCGCACGTGGCGTTCGGCTCCGCGCGAGGCGCACTGGCTGGGCGCTCTGCGTTCGCCGGGGCTGCTGGCCCTGCTCGGGGCGTTCCTGTTCATCGGGATCGCGCTCGGTTCGATCACGGTGGCGGCGGTGCCGTACGCCGACGCGCACGGCGGGGACGTGGTGTACGGCTGGCTGATGGCGGGCATCGGGCTCGGGGCGCTGCTGGGCGGTGTGGTCTACGGCGCGCGTCGCTGGGGCGGGGCGCCGGAGCGGCGACTGCGGGTGCTGGTGGCCCTTCTGGCGGTGTGTTACGTCCCGCTGGTGCTGGTGCCGGGTCCGGTGGCCATGACGGGGCTTGCGACGCTTGCGGGGGTGTTCCTCGCGCCGAGCATCGCGTGTGCCTTCGTGCTGGTGGACCGGCACGCGCCCACCGGTACGGTCACCGAGGCTTTTTCCTGGCTCGTGACGACCTTCACCGTGGGTGCTTCGGTGGGAACGGGTGTCGCGGGGCCGGTCGTGGAGTGGGGCGGGGCGGGGCGGGGCTTCGCCGTTCCGGGGGTCGCGGGAGCTGCCGCGCTGGTGGTTCTGCTGGCCACGGGCCGGGTCCTCGCAGGTACCGGGAGGGGCGAGGTTGTTGCGGTCTCATCGGAAAATGATCCAAACCGAGCCGTCGAACCCCGTTTCAGCTCAGGGGATCGGGCGTAATGTTCAGTCATGGACCGCCGCATTTTCGGGCTGGAGAACGAGTACGGCGTCACGTGTACGTTCAGGGGACAGCGTCGGCTGTCTCCCGACGAGGTGGCGCGGTACCTCTTCCGCCGTGTCGTGTCATGGGGCCGCAGCAGCAATGTCTTTCTGCGGAACGGTGCCCGCCTTTATCTCGACGTGGGATCACATCCGGAATACGCGACACCCGAATGTGACAACGTGACGGAGCTCGTCACCCACGACAAGGCCGGCGAGCGCATTCTCGAAGGTCTCCTGGTAGACGCCGAACGACGCCTGCACGAGGAAGGGATCGCGGGCGACGTCTATCTGTTCAAGAACAACACCGACTCGGCAGGAAACTCCTACGGGTGCCACGAGAACTATCTGGTGGCCCGGCACGGGGAGTTCTCCCGGCTCGCGGACATTCTCATTCCGTTCCTGGTCACGAGGCAGTTGCTGTGCGGTGCGGGCAAGGTGCTGCAGACTCCGCGCGGTGCCGTGTACTGCGTCAGCCAGCGGGCGGAGCACATCTGGGAGGGCGTCAGCTCGGCGACGACCCGGTCCCGGCCCATCATCAACACGCGTGACGAGCCGCACGCGGACGCCGAGCGCTATCGCCGTCTGCATGTGATCGTCGGCGACTCGAACATGTCCGAGACGACGATGCTCCTCAAGGTCGGTGCCACGGACCTCGTGCTGCGCATGATCGAGGCGGGCACCGTCATGCGCGACCTGACTCTGGAGAACCCCATCCGGGCGATCCGTGAGGTCAGTCATGACATCACGGGCCGCCGGAAGGTGCGCCTGGCCAGTGGCCGTGAGGCCTCCGCGCTGGAGGTGCAGCGCGAGTACTACGAGAAGGCCGTGGACTTCTGTGAGCGCCGCGGTATCCGCACCGGGACCGTCGAACAGGTCCTCGAACTGTGGGGCCGTGTGCTCGACTCGATCGAGGCCGAGGACCTCGACCGGATCGGTACCGAGATCGACTGGGTGATGAAGTACCAGCTCATCGAGCGGTACCGGGCGAAGCACAACATGACCATGTCGCACCCCCGGGTCGCGCAGATAGACCTCGCCTACCACGACATCCACCGCCGTCGTGGCCTGTACTACCTGCTGGAGAGGAAGGGGCAAGCCGCGCGGATCTGCAACGACTTGAAGATCTTCGAGGGCAAGTCGGTGCCGCCGCAGACCACTCGGGCGCGTCTGCGCGGTGACTTCATCCGGCGGGCCCAGGAGCAGCGGCGGGACTTCACCGTCGACTGGGTGCACCTGAAGCTCAACGATCAGGCGCAGCGCACGGTGTTGTGCAAGGACCCGTTCCGTTCGGTGGACGACAGGGTGGAGAAGCTGATCGCCGGAATGTGAGCCGGGAGTTTCGTGGGTGACGCGGAACGCAACGCGGGGCGCCGTACGTTTTCCGTACGGCGCCCTGCTCACGTCGTAGAGTTGCGCGCACGCCATCCACCAAGATCGACCGATACGAGGCCCCCACCGTGCGCCGACGCTCACTCCTTCTCTCCGTACCCGCTGGACTGGTCACACTCGCCGGATGCGGTGACGACGGCAAGTCAGACACGGCGAAGTCCAGCAACAGCCCGTCGCCCTCGGCTTCCGCGGCGGCGTCCGCGCCGCCCCCGCCGAAGATCGTCGACGGTCCGCTGCCGGCGATCACGGCCGGTACGAAGTTCGGTGAGAAGCCGACCGTGGCCAAGGGCACGGGGGAGCCGTCGAAGGATCTCGCGGTCCGGACGGTGATCGCGGGCAACGGCAAGACGGTCGCGGAGAACGACTACATCCAGGCCAACTACCTGGGTCAGATCTGGGCCACGGCGAAGGTCTTCGACAACTCCTACGACCGGGGGGCGCCGCTGGTCATCCAGCTGGCGCAGGGCAGCATCATCGACGGCTGGCGTTATGGTCTGGTCGGCAAGAAGACCGGCAGCCGCGTCGAGATGGCGGTGCCGCCGACCTGGGGTTATGGCTCGGAGGGCAACGCGCAGGCGGGTATCAAGGGCACGGACACGCTGGTGTTCGTGGTGGACATCGTGGACACGTTCAACTCCAAGAGTTCCGCCAAGGGCAAGAACGTGCCGCAGGATGACGCCTCGCTGCCGACGGTCGGCACGAACACGGACGGCGCCGCTCCCAAGATCACGGTGCCGAAGAAGGCCGCTCCCACGAAGCTCGTGGCGAACTACGTGATCGAGGGCGACGGCGACGAGCTCAAGGCCGACAGCAGCGTCCTGGTGCAGTACGAGGGTGTGCTGTGGGACGGCGGCAAGGAGTTCGACTCGACGTACAAGCGGGGCCAGCTGACGCAGTTCTCGCTGCAGCAGGTCGTCAAGGGCTGGGCGCAGGGGCTGACCGGCAAGAAGGTGGGCAGCCGTGTCCTCATCGTGATTCCGCCGGCTCTGGGCTACGGCGACAACCCGCCGGCGGGCAGCGGTATCAAGAAGGACTCCACCCTGGTCTTCTCGGTCGACATCCTGGCGACGTTCTGACCCCTCCGGGGATGTAAGACTGTCCATGTTGTCCTTACGTACACAAAGCAGGAGCAAAGACGTGAGCATCGAGAAGCCCGAGATCGATTTCCCCGAGGGCCAGCCGCCGGCGGACCTTGAGATCAAGGACATCTGGGAGGGCGACGGCCCCGAGGCCAAGTCGGGTCAGAACGTCACGGTGCACTACGTGGGTGTGGCGTTCAGCACGGGCGAGGAGTTCGACGCGAGCTGGAACCGGGGCGAGCCGTTCCGCTTCCCGCTCGGTGGCGGCCGTGTCATCAAGGGCTGGGACAAGGGTGTGCAGGGCATGAAGGTCGGCGGCCGTCGCCGGCTGACGATCCCCGCCCACCTCGCCTACGGCGACCAGAGCCCGACCCCGGCGATCAAGCCCGGTGAGACGCTGATCTTCGTGGTCGACCTGATCGCGGTCTGATCCAGGCGGACCGGATCCGATCTGGATCCGATCATCTGGGGCCCATGTCCGTCCGGGCATGGGCCCTCGGCTTTTGCCGCGACACTCCGGAGCGGTACGGTCATCGGTCGGAAGCACCATAGGAAGGGCGTCGATGGCCATTGCCAAGGCCGAGCGGCTGATGAACCTCGCACTGTGTCTGCTCGGGACGCGGCGGCCGCTCAGCAAGCGGGAACTCCGCGGGTCCATCGAGGCCTACCTCGAAGCCGGATCGGATGACGCCTTCAACCGGATGTTCGAGCGGGACAAGGACGATCTGCGCGAACTCGGCCTGGTCATCGAGACGGTGGAGAACCTCGACGGCGACGTCGGCTACCTCGCCCGCCGCGACAGCAACCGCCTGCCGCCGATCACCCTCGACGCCGAGGAGGCCGCCGCCCTCGGTCTGGCCGCCAAGGTCTGGCAGCAGGCACGGCTGGCCGGGGCCGCGAGCGGCGCGCTCCAGAAGCTGCGCGCCGCGGGTCTGCCCGAGGACGTGGACCCGTACGGATCCCACGGCGCCCTCGAACCGCACATCCCCGTCCACGAGGCGGCCTTCGAGCCCCTGATGCTCGCCTGCCGCGACCGTCGCCCGGTCGTCTTCGACTACCGCAAGGGCAACGCGGCGCAGCCCGGGACCCGGCATGTCGAGCCCTGGGCCCTGGAGTGCTGGCGCGGCCACTGGTATCTCGCGGGCTGGGACCGGGACCGCGGCGCCGAGCGCGTCTTCAGGCTCTCCCGGATCACCGGCAAGGTCCGCGCGCGTGCGGGCCGCTACACCGCCGAGGTCCCCGACGTCGTGACTGTGCGCGAGACGGTGGCCGGCTGGGCGGGGGAGATCACCGACCGTTCGGCGCTGATCCGGCTGCGTTCCGGCGCCGGCTACCCGCTGCGTTCCAAGGCCGCCTCCGTACGGGAACTGGGCGACGGCTGGGACGAGTTGGAGATTCCGTACGGGCACGGTCTGGACGCCTGGCTCGTCGAGTTCGGGCCGGACGTGGTGGTCGTGGAGCCCGCCGAACTGCGGGCCGATGTGGTCGACCGGCTGCGCGCCGTGGCCAAGGGCTGAGGGGAAAGTAAGAAAGTGGCAGGAAAACCGGCCAGGCCCACGAACGCGATCGACCAGACCCGGCGGATGCTCTCGCTGGTGACGTATCTGCGCGAGCGCCCCGGCGCCCGGGTCGGTGATGTCGCCCGCGCCTTCGGAATCACCGAGGACGAGCTGATCTCCGACCTCGACGTGCTGCCGCTGTGCGGGACCAGTTTCCGCGGCGGGGATCTGCTCGACATCGACACCGACGGCGACCGGATCTGGTGGCACAACCCGGACGACGTCGCCGAGCCGCTGCGTATCGCCGCCGACGAGGCGACCGCGCTGCTGGTGGCCGCCCGCGCGGTGTCCACCCTGCCCGGCCTGCGCGAGGGCGACCGGCAGGCGCTGCTGCGGGCCACCGCCAAGGTGGAGGCCGCCTCGGGCGAGGCGGCGGGTGCCAGTTCCCGGCTGTCGGTGACCTTCGAGTCCGAGGGCGGCGTCTTCGCCGACGTGGACCGGGCGATCTCCGAGCGGCGCCGGCTGTGGATCCGCTACTACTCGCCCTCGCGGGACGAGCTGAGCGAACGCGAGATCGACCCGATCCGCCTGGTCAGCGTCGGGCACACCTATGTGGAGGCCTGGTGCCGCCGCTCCGAGGCGCGCCGGACCTTCCGGCTCGACCGGGTCGCCGAGATCCGCATCCTGGACGAGCCGTCCGCGCCGCCGGAGATCGAGCTGCGGGACCTGTCCGAGGGGCTGGTCCAGCCCGCGGCCGAGGATCCGGAGGTGGTCGTGGAGGTGGGTCCCGGCGGGCGCTGGGTCGCCGAGTACTACCCGCACGACAGCGCGGATGAGCTGCCGGACGGCGGGCTGCGTATCACCTTGCGGACCCCCGATCCCACGTCGCTGCGGCGGCTGGCCCTGCGTCTCGGCGGTGACGGCCGGATCGTCTCGCCGCAGGCTCTCGCGGACAGCGCCCGCAGCGCGGCCCGTGAGGCGCTCGCCGCCTACGACGGGCCGGACGGGCTCGGGGCGGTCCCGGACAGGCCGTACGAGGGGCGGGAGCAGGGGCTTTGAGGACGTCGTCGTCTGGTGCGCAGGGAAGGCCGGGGAGCCCGGAGAAGCCGGGTTCCGTGCGGCGGGCGGGGGCGCCGGGGCGCGCCGGGTCTGCCACGGGTACGGCGGGACGGGCCGGGTCGGCCCCGGGCGCGCCGGAGATGTCGGTGGGGACGGCCTTCGCCGGGATGCGCCGGGTGGTCGAGGTGATGTTCAAGGCCGCCTGCCCCGACTGCCGGGCCGGCTTCGAGCTCACGCCCGGTGCCCTGCGCCTGGCCATCGGCGCCAGCAGCCGCACGACGTTCTACTCGTTCACCTGCCCCGCCTGCGGGTCCGCCGTCCGCAAGCCCGCCGGAGAACGCATCGTCGAGCTCCTCACCGGGGGCGGGGTCCGCACGCTGCGGCTGCACTCCACTCTCTAGTGGGGTACTAGGGTCGTCGTCATGTTCTGGCCGATGTTTGCGATCGCCGCGGGTTTCCTGGGAATCACGGTTCTCGGGGTTCTCGCCGTCCGTGTCTTCCTGGAAGCGGAGCGTCTGGGCCGCCAGGTCGCCGATTCCGCCCGCCGTATCAGCTCAGCCTCCGAAGACCTGGAAAGAGCCGCGGTCGGGGCGGCACGCTCCATGGACGCGGTATGAGTCGTTCCATGGATGCGCAATGAGTCACGACAGCCTGTCGACTTGTTACGGCGGCCAGGTACGCTCAGGGGCGCAGCCCGGAGAATGAGGCGCGGGCCGCGAACTGGGAGTACGCACAGGGATTGCCCCGCGTTTACCCCTGAGCGTTACGATCGCTGACAGCACGATGATCGGACACACGTCCGATCGATCGGCCGGCACCCCGACCATGCAGCCTCGGTGAGAAGGTAAAGACTTATGTTCGGAAGGCTCGGAGCTCCCGAGATCATTCTCATCCTCGTCGTCATCATCCTGCTGTTCGGCGCGAAGAAGCTTCCGGACATGGCGCGCTCCCTCGGCAAGTCCGCCCGGATCCTCAAGAGCGAGGCGAAGGCGATGAAGGACGAGGGCAGCACCCCGGCCCCGGCCGGCCCGCCCAGCACCGACGAGCAGACCCCCGCTCAGCGCACCATCCAGGCCGCTCCCGGCGACGTGACCAGCTCGCGCCCGGTCAACGAGCCGACGGACACGACCCAGCGCTGACGCAGGGCCGGTGACATCCGGCCCGCCGCATGAGATGAGGATGTGGGTTGCTCAAGTCTGCCCGCAACACGGAGAGGGATCCCGAAGGGCGCATGCCTCTCGCGGACCATCTTCGCGAGCTCCGCAACCGGCTCGCGAAGGCGGTGCTGGCCATCGTCCTGGTGACGATCGTCGCGGCCTTCTACTACAACGACATCATCGACTTCTTCACGAAGCCGGTCCTGGACTCCGTCGGGTGTCCGGAGACCTTCGCCGAGCTGGCGAAGCAGCCCAAAGAACATCAGTGCGCGCAGATCACCATCAACGGTCTGCTCGCCCCGTTCACCCTGGCGCTGAAGGTCTCCCTGATGGCGGGCGTCGTGCTCGCCTCGCCGGTCTGGCTCTACCAGCTCTGGGCGTTCGTCGCACCGGGTCTGCACAAGAGCGAGAAGAAGTACGCGTACGCGTTCGTCGCATCGGGTGTTCCGCTGTTCTTCGGCGGTGCCTTCTTCGCCTACAAGGTGCTGCCCACCACGGCGAAGGTACTGATGGAGTTCACGCCGAACGGCGTCAACAACCTGCTGCCGCTGGACGACCTGCTCGACCTGGTCACGCGCATGGTGGTGGTCTTCGGCCTCTCCTTCGAGCTGCCGCTGCTCCTGGTGATGCTCAACCTCACGGGCATCCTCACCGGCCGGCGCATGCTCAGCTGGTGGCGCGGCATGATCATCGGCATCACGGTCTTCGCGGCGCTCGCCACCCCGAGCACCGACCCGCCGACCATGCTGGCGCTCGCCGGGCCGATCTGGATCCTGTACTTCGCCGCGACCGCGTTCTCGCTGCTCAACGACCGGCGCAAGCGCCGGCGCGATGAGTCCGGGCCGGCCGACGACGAGGCCTCCGACCTCGACCTCACGCCCGAGGACATCGGCGGCGTCGAGAACGTGACGACCGCCCCGACTCTTCCGGAGCAGACCAGTACGGACCGGGTCAACGGTTATGACGACGTGACCTGACGGAGTCCGTGACCTCGTAGGGTCAGCCTGTGACCAGCGAGATCACCCTCTTCGTCAACCCCACCGCGGGCCGCGGCCGGGGCGCCCGAGCGGCGCTGCCGGCCGCTTCCGCTTTGCGTGCCGCGGGATTCTCCGTCGAGACGGTCCAGGGCGAGGACCCGGTGGACGCCCTCGCGCGGGCGCGCGAGGCGGTCGCTTCCGGCACCGGTGCCCTCGTCGCGGTCGGCGGTGACGGCATGGCGAACCTGGCCCTCCAGGCCGTCGCCGGGACCCGTACCCCCTTCGGTCTGGTGGCCGCCGGGACGGGCAACGACTTCGCGCGCGCCCTCGGCCTGCCCGTGGGCGACCCCGCGGCGGCGGGACGGATGATCGCCGAGGCGCTGCGGGGCGAGCGGCTGCGCGAGGTCGACCTGGGCCGGGTGAACGGCACCTGGTTCGGCACCGTCCTCGCCTCCGGGTTCGACTCCCGGGTCAACGACCGCGGGAACCGGATGCGCCTGCCCGTCGGCCGTTTCAAGTACGACGTCGCCATGGTCGCCGAACTGGCCGCCTTCCGGCCCGTCGGGTACCGCATCACGCTGGACGGCGGCGAGACGCTGGAGACCGAGGCGACGCTGGTCGCCGTCGGCAACGGCTCGTCGTACGGCGGCGGCATGAGGATCTGTCCGGGTGCGAGCCTCGGCGACGGACTGTTCGACATCACGGTGGTCGGGGACTGCTCCCGCTCGACCCTGCTCAAGATCTTCCCGCGGGTCTACCGGGGTACCCACGTCAGCCATCCCGTGGTGAGCGTGCACCGGGCGGCGCGGGTCGAGCTCCTCGCCGAGGGCGTCACCGGGTACGCGGACGGCGAGCCGCTGGGCCCGCTGCCGCTCACCGCGGAGTGCATACGGGCCGCTGTGCGCGTCGCACTTCCCTGAGCTGCGGGGATCCGGGGTTTCACAGCCGCTGATACGGATAATGATCGTCCTTGTGTCAGTGCCTCCCGGTAGTCTCGAAAGCACGATGACAGAGGACCTCTCACCGGCCGAGCGGTACGCGGCAGCACGCAGGCGCGCTGCCGAGCAGGCCACCGCGCTCGCCTCCTTCCGCGAGATGTACGAATTCGGCCTCGACCCCTTCCAGATCGAGGCCTGCCAGGCGCTCGAAGCGGGCAAGGGTGTGCTGGTGGCGGCGCCCACCGGTTCGGGTAAGACGATCGTCGGCGAGTTCGCCGTCCATCTCGCCCTCCAGCAGGGCAAGAAGTGCTTCTACACCACGCCGATCAAGGCGCTCTCCAACCAGAAGTACGCCGACCTGTGCCGCCGGTACGGCGCGGACAAGGTCGGTCTGCTCACCGGCGACAACAGCGTCAACTCCGAGGCTCCGGTGGTCGTCATGACCACCGAGGTCCTGCGGAACATGCTGTACGCGGGCTCGCAGACCCTCCTCGGTCTCGGCCATGTGGTGATGGACGAGGTGCACTACCTCTCCGACCGCTTCCGCGGCGCCGTCTGGGAGGAAGTGATCATCCATCTCCCCGAGTCGGTGACCCTGGTGTCGCTGTCGGCGACCGTGTCGAACGCGGAGGAGTTCGGCGACTGGCTGGACACCGTGCGCGGCGACACCCAGGTGATCGTCTCCGAACACCGGCCCGTCCCGCTGTTCCAGCACGTGCTGGCCGGACGGCGGATGTACGACCTCTTCGAGGAGGGCGAGGGCCAGCGCAAGGCCGTCAACCCCGACCTCACGCGGATGGCGCGCATGGAGGCGAGCCGTCCGTCGTACCAGGACCGCAAACGGGGCCGCGCCATGCGCGAGGCCGACCGGGAGCGGGAGCGCAGACAGCGCTCGCGGATCTGGACGCCCGGCCGGCCCGAGGTCATCGAGCGGCTCGACAACGAAGGACTGCTGCCCGCCATCACGTTCATCTTCAGCCGCGCGGCCTGTGAGGCCGCCGTGCAGCAGTGCCTGTACGCCGGTCTGCGGCTGAACGACGACGCGGCGCGGGCGCGCGTGCGTGAACTCGTCGAGGAGCGCACCGCCTCCATCCCGGACGAGGATCTGCACGTCCTCGGCTACTTCGAATGGCTGGAGGGTCTGGAGCGCGGCATCGCGGCCCACCACGCGGGCATGCTGCCCACGTTCAAGGAGGTCGTCGAGGAGCTCTTCGTCCGTGGCCTCGTCAAGGCGGTCTTCGCGACGGAGACCCTCGCGCTGGGCATCAACATGCCTGCCCGTTCGGTGGTGCTGGAGAAGCTCGTCAAGTGGAACGGCGAGCAGCACGCCGACATCACGCCCGGCGAGTACACCCAGCTGACCGGCCGTGCCGGCCGCCGCGGCATCGACGTCGAGGGCCACGCGGTCGTGCTGTGGCAGCGCGGCTTCAGTCCCGAGCATCTCGCGGGACTCGCGGGCACCCGCACCTATCCGCTGCGCTCCAGCTTCAAGCCGTCGTACAACATGGCGGTGAACCTGGTCGAGCAGTTCGGCCGGCACCGCTCGCGCGAGCTGCTGGAGACGTCGTTCGCGCAGTTCCAGGCCGACAAGTCGGTCGTCGGGATCTCCCGGCAGGTACAGCGCAACGAGGAGGGTCTCGAGGGCTACAAGGAGTCGATGACCTGCCATCTCGGGGACTTCGACGCCTACATGGGGCTGCGGCGCGAACTGAATGACCGCGAGACCGAGTTGGCCAAGCAGGGGATGTCGCAGCGCCGTGCCGAGGCGGCCGTCGCCCTGGAGAGGCTGAAGCCGGGTGACGTGATCCATGTGCCGACCGGCAAGTACGCGGGACTGGCGCTGGTGCTGGACCCCGGGCTGCCCGCCGGCCGCTCGAACGGCCACCGGGGTTTCGAGCAGCACGACGGGCCGCGCCCGCTGGTGCTGACCGCCGAGCGCCAGGTCAAGCGGCTGGCCTCGATGGACTTCCCGGTGCCTGTCGAGGCGCTCGACCGGATGCGGATCCCCAAGTCGTTCAACCCGCGTTCGCCGCAGTCCCGTCGGGACCTCGCCTCCGCCCTGCGCACCAAGGCCGGGCACATCGTCCCGGACCGGCACCGCAAGAAGCGCTCCGAGGCCGCCGACGACCGTGAGATCGCCCGGCTGCGCACGGCGATCCGCGCGCACCCCTGCCACGGGTGCAACGACCGTGAGGACCACGCCCGTTGGGCCGAGCGGTATCACCGGCTGCAGCGTGACACCTCGCAACTGGAGCGCCGGATCGAGGGCCGGACGAACACCATCGCCCGTACCTTCGACCGGATCGTCGCCCTGCTCACCGAGCTGGACTATCTGCGCGGCGACGAGGTCACCGAGCACGGCAAGCGGCTCGCCCGCCTGTACGGCGAACTCGACCTGCTGGCCAGCGAATGTCTGCGCGCCGGAGTCTGGGACGGGCTCGCCCCCGCGGAACTGGCCGCCTGCGTCTCGGCGTTGGTGTACGAGTCCCGGGCCGCCGACGACGCCATGGCGCCGAAGGTGCCGTCCGGCAAGGCCAAGGCAGCGCTCGGCGAGATGGTGCGCATCTGGGGCCGTCTCGACGGGGTGGAGGAGGACTTCGGGATCAGCCAGACCGAGGGGGTCGGCCAGCGCGAGCCGGACCTCGGCTTCGCCTGGGCCGCCCACGAGTGGGCCTCGGGCAAGGGCCTGGACGAGGTGCTGCGCGAGGCCGAGATGCCCGCCGGTGACTTCGTGCGCTGGTGCAAGCAGGTCATCGACGTCCTCGGCCAGATCGCGGCCGCCGCGCCCGTCTCGGGCGGCGAGAGGTCGACGGTCGCCAAGAACGCCCGCAAGGCGGTCGAAGCCCTGCTGCGCGGAGTGGTGGCCTACTCGTCGGTGGGCTGACGAGCCGCGGGCCGGCGCTCGCGCAGCGATCCGGGCGCCGGAGCCGGCCTGGCCGGTGGTGTGCCGTCCTCCCGTCGGGGGAGGGGCACGCCACCGGCCACGCCTGTCTCAGGGGCTCCGGCGGGCACCCGGCGCCCGCCCGGCCAGGTCGGGGCAGGTGCCTTCCTGCCGGTCCGCTCTCGGCGGGTGCCGTGAGCGGTTCACGCGGCTTGCGTGGCCCGGTCGGGTCACCGGTCCCGTTCGCGGCCGAGATACCCGCGCCAGCCGCCGTAGGACGTGATGTCGGGCGCTTCGGCCAGTGCGCCGGGTTCGCACAGGAAGCCGGTCACATGGGTGCCGTCGGCCAGTTCCACGCTGCCCAGCGTCATCGGGCGGGGGAGCGCGGCCAGCAGCCGGCCCAGGCCGTCCGCGGGCAGGCTCCACACCTCGGCCTCGACAGCGGCGCCGCCCGCGCCGACATGGACGAGACCCGGCTTCGGCGGACTGGTCGCCAGGGCGTGCAGCCGGTAGGCGGCGGCGGTGGTCGTCGTACGTTCGAGGCGGGCGCCCAGGGAGAGCAGCTGGGCGTTGAGCGGCTGGCCGGACAGATGCGCCCCCAGCACGGCGAGGCGGGTCTCCGGTTCCAGGAGGCGGGCGATCCGTGCGAGCCGCTCATCGGTGAACGCACGTCCGATCAGCATCACGCCGAAAGGACCTCCCGCGGGTGTCCGCCCGGCCGGCACGGCGACCGCCGCCAGGTCGAACAGGTTCGTGGAGTTGGTGAAGCGGCCCAGGCGGGCGTTGGCGCCCAGCGGGTCGGCGGCGACCTCGGCGAGCGTGGGATGGCCGGGCGCGGTGGGCAGGAGCAGCGCGTCGGCGTCGGCCAGTTCCGCGAGGGCCCGCGTGCGCAGGGAGGCCAGGCGCTCCTGGTCCGCGTAGAGCTGGTGGGCCGGGATGTCCCGCGCGCGGGTGATGATCCCCGCGACGGTCGGGTCGAGCCCGGCACCCCCCTCGGAGGTCAGCTTGTCGACAAAGCTCCCCACCGCGGTGTAGCGCTCGGCGACGAAGGCGCCCTCGTAGAGCATCGCGGCGGCCTCGGTGAACGGGGTGAGGTCGAGGGTGCGTACCTCCGCCCCCGCGGTGATGAGCCGGTGCACCGCCGCCTCGTAGGCCTGCGCCCAGCCCTCGTCCAGTTCGCCGAGCTGCGCCGTCGGCGGGACGGCGACGCGCCAGGGGCCGGGCGCGCGCTGTGCCAGGGGCGGCAGCTCGCGCCCGGAGGGCGACGTCAGATGGGCGAGGGCCTGTTCGGCCTCCGGGAGGGTGCGGGCGAACACGGTCACGCAGTCCAGGGAGGCGCAGGCCGGGACGACGCCGGTCGTCGGCACCAGGCCGCGGGTCGGTTTCAGGCCGACGATGCCGTTGAACGCGGCGGGTACGCGGCCGGAGCCGGCGGTGTCGGTGCCAAGGGCCAGGTCGACGATGCCCAGGGCCACCGCCACGGCCGATCCCGAGCTGGAGCCGCCGCTGATCCTTTCCGGGTCCAGGGCGCCCCGGACGGCGCCGTGCGGCGAGCGGGTGCCGACCAGGCCGGTGGCGAACTGGTCCAGGTTCGTGGTGCCGAGCACGACGGCTCCGGCCGCGCGGAGGCGGGCGACCGCCGGGGCGTCGGCCTCCGGTGTGTAGGCGTAGGCGGGGCAGCCGGCGGTGGTGGGCAGGCCCGCCACGTCGATGTTGCCCTTCACGGCCAGGAGCCTGCCGGCGAGCGGGAGGCGCTCTCCGGCGGCTACCCGCTCGTCGACGGCACGGGCCTCGCGCTCGGCCTCCGCCCGGGGGCGCAGGTCGATCCAGATCTCGGGGCGGTCCACGGCCTCGATGCGGGCGTACGCCAAGCGGACTCGGGTGAGGGCGGACATCGGAACTCCTTGTGCTGGGAGGACGCCCCCGCCGACGGTCCGGCGGCCGTGGCGCGCACCCTGGGCCGCTCTCGGATCTCTGCCCCGGCGGACCGGGGCTCGACGGCGGACCTGAGAGGTGCGGACGGCGGAGGGGGTGGGGTTCGGACCGGGCGGACGGCTGCGGGCAGGGCGCGGAAGGGCGGGTCCGGCCCAGGGTGGACGGTGTCGGCCGGCGGAGCGGGTGGAGCGGGTGGTGAGGGCGGTGCGGGACGGGGCTCGTGCACGGGCGGATACGGGGCCGGGCCGGTGGATACGGGGTCGGGCGGGTGGTGGGGTGTCAGGACGCCGGCGGTTCCAGGGGGGCGAGTACCAGCAGTGGCGTGCCCGCCTCCACCTGGTCGCCCGGTCGGGCGAGGATCTGCCGGACCACGCCGTCGGCCGGGGCGGGGACACGTGACTCCATCTTCATCGCCTCCAGGGCGAGCAACGGCTGCCCCGCCGTGACCTGTTCGCCCGGAGCCACGTTCAGCTGCCACACCGACGCGGCGAACTCGGCCTCGATCAGCCGGCCGCCCTCCGGGACGCTCACCTCGGCGGCCGGAGCCGGCGGGGCCTGGGCCGCCGCCGCGCGGGTGAACTCGCCCGCCGCCTCCCAGGCGTCCCGTTCGGCGGAGAACGCGCCGCCCTGCCGGCCCCGGAACTCCGCGATCGACTCGGCGTTCTCGGCGAGGAAGGTCTCGTACGCGGCGAGCGAGAAGGTGCCCTCCTCCACACGCGGTACGAAGCGGCCGGAGATGATGTCGGCCCGCAGCTCCAGGAGTTCGTCCGCCTCCACCGGGTACCACTTGATCCGGTCGAAGAAGCGCAGCAGCCAGGGCGAGCCCGGCTCGAACGCGCCGCGCTGCTGCCACCCGGACCACACCTGGGTCGTACGGCCGACGAACTGGTAGCCGCCGGGGCCCTCCATGCCGTAGACGCAGAGGTAGGCGCCGCCGATCCCGACCGAGTTCTCGGCGGTCCAGGTGCGGGCGGGGTTGTACTTGGTGGTGACCAGCCGGTGGCGCGGGTCGAGCGGGGTGGCGACCGGCGCGCCCAGGTAGACGTCGCCCAGGCCGAGGACCAGGTACTCGGCGTCGAAGACGGTGCGGTAGACGTCGTCCACCGAGTCCAGGCCGTTGACCCGGCGGATGAACTCGATGTTCCAGGGGCACCAGGGAGCGTCGTCGCGGACGCCGGCCATGTAGCGGGCGATGGCCTCGCGGGTGGCCGGGTCGTCCCAGGACAGCGGGAGATGGACGGTGCGGGAGGGGACGACGAGCTGGTCGCTCGGGGGGAGGGCCCGGACGGTTCGCCGTACGGTGTCCAGGAGTTCGCGCTGGGGGAGCCGGCGCGGGTCCGCCTGGATCTGGAGCGAGCGGATGCCCGGCGTCAGGTCGGTGACGCCGTCGAGATCCGCGGCCGCCACCGCTTCCATCAGCGCGTGGACCCGCATCCGCAGGGCGAGGTCCAGTTGCATGGGACCGAACTCGACCAGCAGGTTGTCGTCGCCGCTGCGGCGGTACGTCACGTCGCCGTCCCGGGCGAGCACCCCGCCGTCGGCGATCGCGGGCCGCGCCGAACCGTCGTCGGCGAGCGGTGCGAAGCGCACGGTGTCGCCGGGGCGGAGCTGGCCGAGCTTCCAGCGTTCCGTGCTGACGACGGTCGCCGGGCACACGAAGCCGCCGAGGGAGGGGCCGTCCGGACCGAGGAGCACCGGCATGTCGCCGGTGTAGTCGACGGCCCCGACCGAATAGGGGGTGTCGTGGATGTTGGACGGGTGCAGTCCGGCCTCGCCGCCGTCGGTGCGGGCCCAGCGGGGCTTGGGACCGATGAGCCGTACGCCGGTGCGGGCCGAGTTGAAGTGGACCTTCCAGTCGGCGGCGTAGAAGTCGTGGATGTCGTCCTCGGTGAAGAACTCCGGTGCGGCGTGCGGTCCTTCGAGGGCGCCGATCCGCCACTCGGCGGTGAGGCCGGGCCGTTCGGCGGGTGGCACGGGTGCCCCGGCTTCGGTGACCGTTCCGCCGTGCAGGACGTCACCGGTCCGCAGGGTCCGGCCCCCGTGGCCGCCGAACCGGCCGAGCGTGAAGGTGGAGGCGCTGCCGAGGAAGGCGGGCACGTCCAGGCCGCCGCCCGCGAACAGGACGTACGTACGCAGGCCGTGCCCGGCGGGCGCGCCGACCTCCAGCACCGCCCCGGCCGGGACGGTCACCGGCTCCCACTGGGCGACGGCGGCCCCGTCCACGGTGACCGGCGCGGGCGCGCCCGTGACGCACACCGTCGTGGCGTGGGTGAACCTCAACGCCGGTCCCTGCAGGGTGCATTCGAGGCCCGGTGCGCCCTCGGGGTTGCCCAGCGCGCGGTTGCCGAGCCGGAAGGAGAGGTCGTCCATGGGGCCGCACGGCGGTACCCCGACCTGCCAGTGGCCGGTGCGTCCGGGCCAGTCCTGCACGGTGGTGAGCGTGCCGCCGGACACGACCTCGACGCGTGGGGTGGGATCGTTCACGCCGGCCAGCGTGGCCGTGGAGTGCGCCGCGCGCCGGAACGACGGTTCGGCGAGCGCGGCCCGCACCAGACCCAGGTTCGTCTCGATCCCGTCCACCCGGGTCCCGGCCAGTGCCTCGTCGAGGCGGTCCAGGGCCTCGGCCCGGTCCGCCCCGTACGCGATGACCTTCGCGAGCATCGGGTCGTACGACGTGGTCACCTCGGTGCCCGTCTCGACCCAGCCGTCCACGCGGACCCCGGCGGGGAACTCGACCCGCGTCAACAGGCCCGCGCTGGGCCGGTGTTCGCGCGAGGGATCCTCGGCGTAGACCCGTGCCTCGACGGCGTGACCCCGCGGTGCCCCCGGGTCCCGTACGACACCGGACTCGCCCTGGGCCAGGCGCAGCATCCAGGCGACGAGGTCGACGCCGTAGATCTCCTCGGTGACCGGGTGTTCCACCTGGAGGCGGGTGTTGACCTCCAGGAAGTACGCCTCCTCGCGGGCGGCGTCGTAGACGAACTCGACGGTCCCGGCCGAGCGGTAGCCGACCGAGGCGCACAACTCGCGTGCGGCTGAGGTGAGTTCGGCGCGTACGCGGGAGGGCAGGCCGGGGGCGGGCGCCTCCTCCAGGACCTTCTGGTTGCGGCGCTGGAGCGAGCAGTCGCGGTCGCCGAAGGTGACGACACGGCCCCGGCCGTCGCCGAAGACCTGCACCTCGACATGGCGGGCGTGTTCGACCAGTCGCTCCAGGAAGACCCCGGCCGAGGAGAAGGAGGCCGCCGCGACGCGCTGCACCCGGTCCCAGGCCTCGGTCAGTTCACCGGCGGACCGACATGCCGACATGCCGATGCCACCGCCACCGCCGGTGGCCTTGAGCATGACGGGGTAACCGATGCGGCCGGCCGCGTCCAGCGCCTCGGGAAGGCCGGGGAGCAGTCCCGTGCCCGGAGCCAGCGGCACCCCGGCCGCCTCGGCCGCCGCCCGCGCGGTGTGCTTGGCGCCGAACAGCTCCAGCTGCTCCGGCGTCGGTCCGACGAACACGATCCCGGCGTCCTCGCAGCGCCGCGCGAACGCCGCGTCCTCGGACAGGAAGCCGTATCCGGGGTGGACGGCCCCGGCCCCGGTGTCCTTGGCGGCCTTCAGGACCAGGTCGCCGTCGAGGTAGGACTCCTTCGCGGGGGCGGGGCCGAGCCGTACGGCCTGGTCGGCGAGGCGGACGTGGGGCGCCGCGCGGTCGGCGTCGGAGTACACGGCGACGGTGCGCAGGCCCAGTTCACGGGCCGTGCGGATGATCCGGACGGCGATCTCGCCGCGGTTGGCGACCAGGAGGGTGTCGAAGCTCATGCGGAGGCCCCGATCGTCATCGCGACCGCGGTCGGCTCGAAGCCGTTGCACGGGTTGTTGATCTGGGGGCAGTTGGAGACCAGCACGATCACATCGCGTTCGGCGCGCAGGGTCAGCCGCAGTCCGGGGGCGGAGATGCCGTCGACGATGCCGAGAGTGCCGTCCTTCTCGACGGGCACGTTCATGTACCAGTTGATGTTGGACACGAGATCGCGCTTGCCGAGGCCGTAACGGGCGCCCTCGGCGAGGAAGTTGTCGACGCAGGCGTGCTGGGACCAGGTGTGGTGCCCGTAGCGCAGGGTGTTCGACTCCTTGGAGCAGGCGCCGCCGACCGTGTCGTGCCGGCCGACCTCGTCCTCGACGACGGTCATCAGCGGCGTGTGCTCGTTCGACATCAGCACGCTGCCCGTGGTCAGGAAGATGTTGCCCTGGGCCTGGATCGTGTCGGGGGCGCTGTAGCGGACGGCGGTGTCCACGGCGTCGTACACCAGGAAGTCGACGGCCTGGTTGCCGTGCAGGTCGGTGACGGTGAGCGTCTGGCCGGCGCGGACGACGGCGGACCAGGCGGCCCGGGCCGGTACGGTGACGTGCGTCATGCGAGCCCCCTCGTGGCAAGGAATTCGGCGGTGTTGAGGAAGGCGCGGCGGCCCTCGGGTGTGGCTTCCCACAGCGGGTCGCCCGCCGCGGTCGCCCGTGCGCGCCAGGCCAGCACCTCCAGCGGGGTGCTCGTGTAGTCGGGGCGCGGGTCGGCCGGGTGCGGCACGTTCGCGATCAGCACGGTGACGTCCTGTTCGGCGCGCAGGGTGACGGCGGCGCCGGGTCCGGCCGAGCCGGTGAAGGCCGGTGATCCGTCGTCGCGTATCTCCACGCCCTGGAAGAAGGAGAGCGAGGGCGGCAGATCGCGAGGACCGAGCCCGTTCTTCGCGGCGGCCAGTTTGAACAGCTCGCGGCCGGCCGGGGACGCGGACTGCGGGCTTCCGTCCCCGTAGCGCTCGGTGTTGCGTACGAGCGTGGAGGTTCCGCACAGGGCGTCGTGCCGGCCGGAGGTGTCGCCGACCACCGAGGCGAGCACCCGGCCCTGGTCGGACAGGAGCAACTGCCCCTGGCCCAGATAGGCGTTCCACTGGACCTTGACGGTGTCGGCGACGTTCAGGCGCTCCCACGGCCGGTCGGCGACGTACAGCAGGAGGTGGGCGCAGGCGTCGCCGGTGAGGTCGGTCAGGCGCAGTTCCGTGCCGCGGGCCAGCACCTTGTGCGTGTAGTTGCCGCCCGCCACGGTCTCGGCCCAGACGAGAGGGCCCGCCTCGCGCGGCGGGGCCGGCCAGTCGTCCGCGGGGACCACGGGCATGGCCTCGGCGCGGGTTCCCTGCTGGGCGCGGGCGTGATCGCGTGCTCCGTGGGTGGTCGCTGTCGCCATCGCGGGTCCTCCGGCTCCTCGGTCATTTCTGTCGCGCGACAGAAATTAGGGGCGGGGTGGGTCACGACCGTGTCCCGCGTGTTGCCGCGCGGTTACCGGTCCCTCACGTGGGGCGCGCCGCCGGTGAGGGGCCCCGCGCGCCGCGGACCGGTGTCCGCGGAGCGCGCCGGGGCGCCCTGTCGGGGCCTGCCGGGTGTGCGAGGATCGAACGCATGGGAACGGGTGGCGGACGGCGGGTCGGCAGGCCCCGGGCCGCGCAGCGGCCGGACAGCGGGCTGGCGCCGCGCGCCGAACTGCTGGACGCCGCGGCCGAGTTGTTCACGACGCGGGGATACGCGGCCACCACCACCCGTGCCGTCGCCGAGCGGGCGGGCATGCGTCAGGCGTCCATGTACCACTACGTCACCGGCAAGGAGGAGTTGCTCGCCGAGCTCCTGGAGTCCACGGTGACCCCCTCCCTGGCGTACGCCCGTGAACTCCTCGCCGACGACGCGGCGCCCGCGGAGGGCCGGCTGTGGGAGCTGTGCCGCACCGACGTGGAGGTGCTCTGCGGGGGGCCGCACAACCTCGGCGGTCTCTATCTGCTGCCCGAGGTGCGCACCGAACGCTTCGCCGGCTTCCACGCAGTGCGGGCCGAACTCAAGGACACCTACCGCCAGTTGCTGGCGGCCACGGCGGCCGGTGGCGCGCTCGCCAAGAGTGAGCTCGATCTGCGGACGGATCTGCTGTTCGGGCTGATCGAGGGTGTCATCCTCGTGCACCGCTCCGATCCGCAGCGCCCGGTGTCGGCGTTCGCCGAGGCCACGGCGGACGCGGCGCTGCGCATCGCCGGGGTCTGACGCCTCCGCACCGCTTCACCCGCGCTGTTCGTATGCCCGTACGTCATCACGCAGAGTGTGCGGATGGGGGCGCAGCGTGCAAATGGGGCTGAGGGTACTCCAGTCTTATGGGCGGTTTCAGGTGCTTGCTGAATATGACACAGCGTTGATCCGGTCGGACTAAGCTCGCCCGCAGCGCACCGAGTTGGGATGTATTCGTGCGCTTGTTCCCCAAAGTTCCGAAGATCGGGTTTGACCCGTGCCGATCTGTTCCGTTTCCCCCGGATACCTCCCCCACCCCCAGCCGACTTGTCTCAGAGGGTCTACATGGTGAGTGTTCAATCGCCTCCCGGTGACAGTGAACTTCCCTACGCGCGCGTGCTGTTGCTGCCGGCCGTACTCATGGCGGTGGCGACCGGCGCCGCCGTCGCCGCAGTGACGGAGCAGGCCAAGGGCGCGGTGGCCCTGTGCGGCGGTTTCGCCACGCTGCTGGTCATCGCGATCGGCGGCGAAGCCGTACGCCGCGGTCGCGTGGCCCGTGAACTGCGGGCCGACTTCGCGCGCCGCGCCGCCTCCCTGGAACAGCGCGCCGCCGCGCACGACCAGGAGATCGTGCGCTTCACCCGGGAGGTCCTGCCGTACGCGATCGACCGGCTGCACGACGGCGACTCCCCCTCGGAGGTCGTTCGCACCCTGGGCCGCGACAACCCGGACTACCACGAGATCGCCAAGTCCCAGAAGGACCTGCTCAAGACGCTGCTCAAGATCATCGACGCCGAGGAGTCGATGCGCGACGCGGCACAGCGCTCCTTCGTCAACATCGCCCGGCGCGTCCAGGCCATCGTCCACCAGCAGAACAACGAACTCCGCGAGATGGAGGAGGACCACGGGCGCAACCCCGAGGTCTTCGACGACCTGCTGCGCATCGACCACGGCACCGCGCTGATCGGCCGGCTCGCCGACTCCATCGCCGTGCTCGGCGGCGGCCGTCCCGGACGCCAATGGCCCGAACCCGTACCGCTGTTCAGCGTCCTGCGCGGCGCGATGTCCCGCATCCTGGAGTACCGGCGCATCGAGCTGCACAACATCGTCGACATCGCCGTCAACGGCGTCTCCGTCGAACCGCTCATCCACGCCCTCGCCGAGCTCCTGGACAACGCCACCCGGTACTCACCGCCCCACACCAAGGTGCACGTCACCGCGATCGAGGTGCAGACCGGCATCGCCATCGAGATCGAGGACGGCGGCGTCAGCCTCAGCGACGAGGCCCGCGGCAAGATCGAGGAACTGCTCCGGCTGGCCGCGGCGGGTGTCGACCCGAACATCATGGGCCAGGCGCCCCGGCTCGGCATGGCCGTCGTCGGACGACTCGCGCAGATGTACAGCATGCAGATCTCGCTGCGGCAGTCCGCGTACGGCGGCGTCCGCGCCGTCCTCGTAGCGCCGCGTGGCATGCTCACCACCGACTTCGCCCCCGGTCTCGCGCACGGCATCGGGGCCACCTCCGTGGCCGGCATCGACAACGGCGGGGTCGAGGGCCCCGCGCGCAAGCCCAAGAAGCGCAAGCCCACCACCGGTCCCCGCATCCCCTCGTCGAGCGGCGACCCCCGCGAGGACGACGTCCCGGTCGTCACGGAATGGACGCCGGGCGGCCTCCCGCAGCGCCGCAGCCGGATGAAGGTCCCGCTCAGCCGGCGGTACGCCGAGGCGCGCGCCGAGCAGGAGGCCGCCGAGGCCGCCGCCTCGTGGACACCCGACCCCGGTCCGCAGGAGAAGGAGCCCGAACCCGGGCTGTGGGTCGAGGCGTTCATGAACGGGCTCAAAGGCGACCCGGACCCGACCGCGTTCAGCACGGACAACCAGCCGGCCCCTGCCGAGGCCGACGACGAAGGGGACCGCAAGTGATCCAGCAGCGAGCCAACTTCGACTGGATGCTCAAGGAACTCGCCGACGGAGTGCCGGGCATCCAGCAGATCGTGGTGCTCTCCGCCGACGGACTGCGCATCGCCCGCTACGGCGGCGACCCGGACGCGGCCGACCGGGTCGCGGCCGCCTGCGCGGGCCTGCAGAGCCTGGCGGGAGCCGTCGCGGGCGAGATCCCCAAGAGCGACGGCCGGATGCGGATGGTCATCATCGAGATCAACGGCGGCTACTTCTACCTGATGTCGGCGGGGCCCAACGCCTACCTCGCCGTGCTCGCCAACCAGACCGCGGAACCCGGCCTGATGAGCAACCGCATGCGCGACCTCGTCGTGCGGATCGGCGCCCATCTCACCAGTCCGCCGCGCCGCAACGGGCAGACCGTATGACTCCTCCGCAACGCCGTAGGCGCCAACCCAGGGAGCGGCCCCCGGAACCTCCCGCGCCGCCCGCCCCTCTCGCGGGCCCGCGCGGCCCCGAGGGGGAGCAGGGCCAGGGCAAACCGAAGAACCCGGAGCGCCTGTACGTGCTCACGGGCGGCGGTGAGGGCGGCGACCGGGCCGAGGTCGACCTGGTCACCCTGGTCGTCGCCCGTGCCCTCCCGCCGCCGCCCGCCACCCAGCCGGAGCAGTCGGCACTGCTGAGGCTGTGCAGGACCCCTCTGTCCGTGGCTGAGATCTCGGCCTATCTCAATCTGCCGTTCAGCGTGGTGACCGTCCTGCTCACCGAGCTGCTGGCGGCCGAACTGGTCCAGGCGCGCGCCCCGATCGTCCGTCAGGCGCTCCCCGACCGTTCCCTCCTCGAAGCGGTGATGCATGGACTTCAAAAGCTCTGACACCATCACGGGCCCTCGCGCCGAGGACCACCTCCCGCACACGGCGCAGGCCGCGGTGAAGATCGTGATCGTGGGCGGCTTCGGAGTCGGCAAGACGACCATGGTGGGTTCCGTCAGCGAGATCAAGCCGCTGACGACCGAGGAGACCATGACGCAGGCCGGCATCGGAGTCGACGACAACTACGGGTCCGAGACCAAGACCGCCACCACGGTGGCCATGGACTTCGGCCGGATCTCGATCACCGACCAGCTGGTGCTCTATCTGTTCGGCACACCGGGCCAGGAGCGCTTCTGGTTCCTGTGGAACGGCCTGTTCGAGGGAGCGCTCGGCGCGGTCGTCCTGATCGACACCCGCCGACTGGAAGTCAGTTTCGATGTGATCGGACGCCTGGAGGAGCGCGGTGTTCCGTTCGTCGTCGCGGTCAACGACTTCCCCGACGCGCCCCGGTATCCGGTCGAGGACCTGCGGGCCGCGCTCGACCTCGCCGAGGAGATCCCGATCGTGCGGTGCGACGCCCGCCGCAGGGCGTCGAGCCGGGACACCTTGATGACCCTCATGCGGTTCCTGCATTCCCTGGCGATGACCTCGGCGCACAGCTGAACGCCGTACCGTGAGGACGGCATCCGTACGCCAACTGCCCATCCACAGAACGTATTTGAGCTTCGGAGCGATCACTGTGACGACCGAATCCCATTCCCCCGCCGGTACGGAAGAACCCGCGTTCGGCCCCCCGCCGGGCTGCCCGGCCCACGGCATCGGCCCCGGCGACCCTCCGGGCGGACTGCGTCGCCTGTACGGGCCCGAGGCCGAGGATCTGGGCGCGCTGTACGAGAAGCTGCGAGCCGAACACGGCGCCGTCGCACCCGTGTTGCTGCACAACGACGTACCCATTTGGGTGGTCCTCGGCCATGCCGAGAACCTGCACATGGTCAGCACTCCCGCGCACTACGCCCGCGACAGCCGGCTGTGGACCGCCGTCCGGGACGGCACGGCGGGAGCCGACCATCCGCTCGCCCCCCATATCGCCTGGCAGCCCATCTGCTCCCACGCCGAGGGCGACGAGCACCTCAGACTGCGCGGCGCCGTCACCGGCGCCATGTCGACCATCGACTTCCGCAGCCTGCGGCGCTACATCAACCGCGCCACACAGCGCCTGGTCAACGCGTTCTGCCCGCTCGGCAAGGCCGATCTGGTCGGACAGTTCGCCGAGCATCTGCCGATGTCCGTGCTCTGCGAGATCATCGGCATGCCCGAGGACTACAACGACCGCATGGTGCACGCCACCCGTGACCTGCTCAAGGGCACCGACACCGCCATCGCCAGCAACGAGTACGTCATGAGCGTGCTGACCCAGCACACCCTGCGGCGCCGCGCCGAGCCCGAGGACGACTTCACCAGCCACCTCATCAACCACCCGGCCCGGCTCACCGACGACGAGGTGGCCCAGCACCTGCGGCTCGTCCTGCTCGCCGCCTACGAGGCCACCGCCAACCTCATCGCCAACGTGCTGCGCATGCTGCTCACCGACCCGCGTTTCCGTGCCCAGCTCAACGGCGGCCAGATGACCGTGCCCGAGGCGGTCGAGCAGTCCCTGTGGAACGAGCCGCCGTTCAGCGCCGTCCTCGGCTACTTCGCCAAGCAGGAGACGGAGCTGGGCGGTCAGCGCATCCGCAAGGGCGACGGACTGCTGTTCGGGATCGCGCCCGGCAACGTCGACCCCCGGATCCGTCCCGACCTGGCCGCGAGCATGCAGGGCAACCGCTCCCACCTCGCCTTCGGCGGCGGCCCCCACGAGTGCCCGGGACAGGACATCGGCCGTGCCATCGCCGATGTCGGCGTCGACGCCCTGCTGTTGCGGCTGCCGGACGTCGAACTCGACTGCGACGAGAGCGACCTGCGCTGGCGGAGCACCATGTCCTCGCGCCACCTCGTCGATCTGCCCGTACGCTTCGAGCCCAAGCCGACGCAGGAGGTCACGCAGCGGCCGTCCGTGCGCGCGCTGCCTCCCCAGCGGTCCCACTGGCAGGTCACCACCGACAGCACGGCACCGGCCGCACCCGCACCGCAGCCGACGGCCCCCGAGCCCGTCCCGGCCACGCCGCCCGCCGGCCGGCTCGGCGCCTGGCAGCGCCTCCTGCGCTGGTGGCGCGGCTACTGATCCCCGGCGCACGCGCCCGCGGCACGGGCTAGCGAACCCCGGCGCCCCGGGCCGACCAGGCGTCGTACGAGGTCCACGCCTCCAGCGTCCGTCCGCTGGCGAACCGGTGGGCCCGGCCGGTGACCGGATCGGTGAACTCCAGCTTCCGCGCGAGCAGTTGCAGCGGACGCCGGAAGTCACCGGCCGGCACGGGTCCGGTCACCACCGGGTACAGCGGGTCGCCGAGGATCGGCACGCCCAACGCGCTCATGTGGACCCGGAGCTGATGGGTCTGCCCGGTGCGAGGGGCCAGCCGGTAGCGCCCCAGCCCGTCCCGGTGCTCGACCAGGTCGATCCCGCTGACCGCGTTCGGCTCGCCCGCCACCTCCCGAGCGGCCATCACCCCGCGTTCCTTCAGGATGCGGCTGCTGACCGTGCGCGGCAGAGCGAGACCGGAGTCGTACGGCGCCACGGCCTCGTACTCCTTGCCGATCAGCCGGTCGCGGAACAGCGACTGGTACGCGCCGCGCTCCCCGGGCCGTACGGTGAACAGCACGAGCCCCGCCGTCAGCCGGTCGAGGCGGTGCGCCGCGCCCAGCTCCGGCAGGTCCAGCTCCCGTCGCAGCCGGGCCAGAGCCGTCTCGGCGACGTGGCTGCCGCGCGGCGTCGTCGCCAGGAAGTGCGGCTTGTCGGCGACGACGATGTGCTCGTCCCGGTACACCACGTCGAGCGGGAACGGCACCGGCTCCTCGTGGGGCAGCTCCCGGTGGAACCACAGGAACATCCCCGGCGCGTAGGCGGCTTCGGCGGTCAGCGGCCGTCCGTCCGCGCGGACGATCAGGCCCTCGCCGATCATCGTGTCGATGACTCCGTCGCCCGCCGCGAGCCGCTCCACCAGGTACGCCCGCGCCGTGGCCCAGCTCCCCTCCCGCGGCAGTCTGATCCGCACGGGGTCGACCCCGTGGCGCTGCGGGAGGGGAGAGGGCGGGATCCTGGGCTTGCGTCTCACCCGGTCAAGCGTACGAGGCCGGAACCACCTCGGGAGACCCCGCCGCCGTCGCCCGCGCCCGGTACGCCCGGTACCCCGCTCCCGCGACCAGGGTCACGGCGAGGAACAGCACGGTGAACCACTGGAAGTACCAGTGCCCGCCCGCCGGGTCGTACACCTCGGCACGCGGCCAGGCCAGGTTGACCGTCATGAAGAGGCCGTAGACCAGCGCGAGGGCGTTGACGGGGACACCCCAGCGGCCGAGGGAGAAGAGCGGGGCACCCGTCTCGTCGGCGCCTTCCGCGGTGAGCTGCCCGCGCAGACGGCGCACCAGCAGCGGCCCGGTGACCATCGCGTACGCGAGGTACAGCATCACGATGCAGGTGGTGCCGATCGCGAGGAACGCGTCCGGGGAGACGAAGTTCAGGAGCAGCAGGGCGGCGGCGAGGACGCCGACGACCAGGGCGGGGGCACTCGGCATGCCGGTGCGCGGGTCGACCTTCGCGAGACGCCCGGAGAAGGGGAGCTGGTTGTCGCGGGCCATCGAGAAGAGCATGCGGCAGGCGGCCGTCTGGATCGCCAGGGTGGCCACCGCGATGGCGACCACCACATCGGCGAGCAGGGCCCGGCCGACCCCGTCGCCGAGGCTGCTGGTCAGGACGTAGCTGAGTCCGTCGACGCCGAGCCTGCCGTCGGTCAGGCTCGGGGCGGCGAGCAGTCCACCGAGCACGATCAGTCCGCCGAGCAGGCCCGCCGCGCCGAGCGCGGTGAGGATCGTGCGGGGCGCGGTCCGCTTCGGGTGGTGGGTCTCCTCGCTCATCTCTCCGGCGCTGTCGAAGCCGATCATGACGTACGCGGCCATGAACGAGCCCACCATCAGCACCCCGAACAGTCCGGTGCCGCCCCCGCCGGTGTGGAAGGTGATGCCGGGGGAGCGCTCGGAGTGGGTGAACAGCAGCACGATGATCAGGACGGCGCCGATGATCTCGGCGGTGACGCCGATCCGGTTGACCGCCGACATCACCCGGTTGTCGAGGACGTTCACCAGCGTCGTCAGGACGAGCAGGACGACGCCCAGGACGGCCGCGTTGGCGGCGCCGTCGGGGCTGGTCGGGGCCGGATCGTCGCCGATGAGCTGGAATCCCGGCCAGATCGCGGGCAGGACCATCTGAAGGGCGAGCGCCGCCGCCGCGACCACCACGATCTGCCCGATCACCATGATCCAGCCGGCGAACCAGCCGAACGAGGGGTTCGACAGACGCGAGGACCACTGGTAGATCGCGCCCGAGATCGGGTAGCGCGCGGCGAGTTCGGCGAAGCAGGCGGCGACGGCGAGCTGGCCCGCGAACACGACCGGCCAGGTCCAGAAGAAGACCGGGCCGCCGAAGGCGTACCCGAAGGCGAAGAACTGGAAGACCGTGGTGAGCACGGAGATGAAGGAGAACCCGGCGGCGAACGAGGCGTACCGGCCGAGGCTGCGGTGCAGCTCCTGGCGGTAGCCGAACTCGGTCAGGGAGCGGTCGTCCGGGGAGTCGGGCGGATCGGGGCGTACGTCGGAGGGAGCGGTGGTGGTCACGGCGGCACCTGCCTTCGGCGCGGAGGATGAGCGGGATTCCTGTCGGGTGACAGAAATTAGGGAGACCCTGTTTCACCCGCGTGACGCGGCCGTATCGGCGGCGGGCCCAATTCCTCACGGCCTGCCGACCGTTGTCCCGGGAGCCGGGCCGGATCCGGCACATCGCCGGCTTCGACGAGCTCAACCGGGCTGTGGTCGCGGGCCGTTCGGCGATGTCCGAACCCCCCGACCGGGGTGAGGTGCTCAGCCGGACGGGCGCGCCGCTCGCGCTTGCGCTCCTGCTGGAGGTGGCGGCGGTCCGGCCGTCGATCCGTACGTTCCGGTCGTACGGGCGCTCGCTCCGGCCCGTCGGGTGCTCGCTCCGGCCCGTCGGGCGGTCGTCCCGGCCCGGCCCGGCCCGTCGGGCGGTCGGCTGCCGGACGAACGGCACCCGCACGAAACGTCAGGAGGCGGACCCGCATCACGCGGATCCGCCTCCTGACGTTCGGTGCGGGGGTGGCTGACGAAGCCGGTCAACCTCCTGACCGGGTACGGGAAGTGTCCGGCGTCAGGCCGGTACCTCCTGCTCCGCCTCCACCTGGGCGTTCCAGTCACGTTTCGCGGCCTGCCAGCCGTCCTCGTTGTGGCCGAGGCGCCAGTAGCCGGAGATGGACAGGTCCTCGCGCGGGATCTGGAGCTCGACCCGCAGCAGCCCTCGCAGCTCCTTCACGAAGCCCGCCTCGCCGTGCACGAACGCGTGCAGCCGGCCCTCCGGGAACTCCAGGGCCCGTACGGCCTCTACCAGGGCCGTGCCGACAGGCCGGTCGCCGCGGTGCAGCCAGACGACCTCCGCGTCGGAGTCGATCTTCTGCTCCTCCTCGGGCCCGGAGACCTCGACGAAGGCGCGGACCGTGGCGCCGTCCGGCAGCGACTCCAGCGCGGCGGCGATCGCGGGCAGCGCGCTCTCGTCACCGGCGAGCAGGTGCCAGTCGGCGCTCGTGTCGGGCGCGTACGCGCCACCGGGGCCCATGAACCGGACGACCTCGCCCGGCTGTACCCGCAGGGCCCACGGTCCGGCGAGTCCCTCGTCCCCGTGCACCACGAAGTCCAGGGTCAGCTCGCGCGTCCCGGGGTCCCAGGCGCGCACCGTGTACGTGCGTGTCACCGGCCACTGCTCGCGCGGGAACTCCTCGCGGATGCGCTCCAGGTCGAAGGGCTCGGGGTAGGTGACACCCGCGGGGCCGAACAGCAGCTTCACATAGTGGTCGGTTCTGCCGCCCGTGGCGAAGTCGGCGAGAGTGTCACCGCCCAGCACCACCCGTTGCATGTGAGGGGTCAGCCGCTCGGTCCGCACGACCTTCGCGGAGTGGGGCTTCCGGGGCTTGCGTTCCGGGCGCTCTGCCATGACTGCCTCCTGATTCACCTGCTTAGGCTTACCTAAGCTAGCACCTCTGTCTGTGCAATATCCACGGATGAACCGGTAGCAGTCATGTCAGAACGGTTCAGCTGTACCTGCACTGTCGTGATCGGCTAGACCCGCAGTGTCGTGAGCAGACGGTGCAGCGAGCCGCCCAGTCCCCAGCGCGCGGCCAGTTCGTCCAGCGCGGCCGGACGGCGCGGCGCGTGCGGCAGCGCCGTGTCCACCTCGGGAAGCGGCACGTCCCCGGCGACCTTGACGACGGTCGGCGCCACGGCGATGTACGGCCGTGACTCGTCGAGCCGCTTGCGCTGCGAGGGCGTCAGCCTGGCCTCCGGGTCGTCGACCGCGGCCATGATGCCGGCCAGGTCACCGAATTCGGCGAGCAGTTTGGCCGCCGTCTTCTCGCCGATGCCGGGCACTCCGGGCAGCCCGTCGCTCGGGTCGCCGCGCAGCAGTGCCAGATCCGCGTACCCCGGGCCGTCGACGCCGTACTTCTCGCGCAGCCAGGCCTCGTCGGTGAGCTGGAGCGTGCCGACACCCTTGAGCGGATACAGCACGCGCACCCCCCGCGCGTCGTCGACGAGCTGATACAGGTCGCGGTCGCCGGTGACGATGTCGACCGGACCGGTGGCGCGACCGGTGAACGTGCCGATCACGTCGTCCGCCTCGTACCCCTCGACGCCCACGCGCGCGATGCCCAGCGCGTCCAGGACCTCCTCGATGACGGGCACCTGCGGGGAGAGCGTGTCCGGCACCTCCTCCTGGTCCGGGCCGGTCTCCGTCTCCACCGCGACCCGGTGCGCCTTGTACGACGGGATCAGGTCGACCCGCCACTGCGGACGCCAGTCCGCGTCCATGCAGGCCACCAGATCGTCCGGACGGTGGTCCTTGACCAGGCGGTCGATGAACTCCAGCAGTCCGCGCACGGCGTTCACCGGTGTGCCGTCCGGGGCCTTCACGGATTCCGGCACGCCGAAATAGGCGCGGAAATACAGCGAGGCGGTGTCGAGGAGCATGAGTCGTCGCGTCGGAAGTGTCACCTTCCGCATCATGCCGTACGCCACTGACAGTGACCTGGACCACTCCCGTGTTCGCTCCGGGTGGGCGGCGGCAGCGCGGCCACTGGACGAACGCGGTTGTGCATTCAACCGTCAATGGCAGCCGGGGGCACGGAAATCATCCCTCCAGCGTGTTCCCCTGCCCCGACGGGAGGCACCTGTGTCATCCAGGCTTGAGTCCGGACGAGCCGTCCACGCCTCGTCGCGTTCCCCGGGCCCGCGGACTTCCCCGGGGCGGCCGCCGGTCCGCACGCGCGGGCGGAGCCGCCGGTGGTCGCGTACTGGCGTACGGGAAGGATCCGGACAACCGTGCCGAGGTCCGCGACCGCACCCCGCCGACGCGATCCGGGCCACGACGCCGGCCGCGCGTCCGTCGAACCGGCCGTTCCCCGGCGCCGTTCCGGGGGTTCGCCGCACATCAGCTCCGTGCGCGCGGTCCCGGCCGAACCCGACCGCCACCACGCGCCCCCGGTCGGCGCCCCGACAGGCAACTGCGCGCCGGGGCAAGGCAGTTCAGGTCATGATCGCGTCGGCGAAGGGTCCGGGCAGGGTGTCCCGCCCCCGTGATCGGCCCTTTTGCCCCGTGCGAAGGGGCGGCGGCGCCAGGCGCGCGACGGCTCGCGCGGTGGCGCGAAGTGTAACCCTCACACTCCCTCGAAGTGACAGCGATGTGACGGGTCCATGAAACGGTTTGCCGAACATGCGTAGGGTGCAAACAACTCAACAGAAGCGGCGGGCCGGAAATCCGCACGGTTCGCGGACCGACGACGCGAGGGAGGGAGCCGGAGCGATGGGCGACCACAAAGAACAGCCCCTTCGGGTGGGTGCGGCCGTACGGCGACGGCGCCGGGCACTGCGGCTCACCCTCGCCGTCGTGGCCGAACGCAGCGGCCTGTCGGTGCCCTTTCTCAGCCAGGTGGAGAACGAGCGGGCCCGGCCCAGCCGAAGTTCCCTGGAGCGGGTCGCCGACGCCCTCGGCACCACGGCCGTCGATCTGCTCGCCGCCGCCGACCCGGCGTGCAGTGTCGACGTCGTGCGCGCCGACGCCGGGGCCGAGTTCACTCCCGGAGCCCACACGCGCCCCCTGGTGCGCGGTCACCACCAGCTGCACGCCACCGAGTTCACCGGCGACCACGAGGAAGCCCGCGAACTCCAGCACCGCAACGACAAGTTGATGTACGTCGCCGACGGCGGTGTCGAGGTCGAGGCGGAGGGGCGTGCCCATCGGCTGGGACGGGGCGACACCCTCTACCTCACGGGCGGTGTGCGGCACCGCTGGCGTGCCACCGTGCCGGACACCCGGGTCGTCGTCGTGGAGGTCGCCGACCACATCGACGCGGTGGAGGACCGGCACACCTTCGGCAAGCGCTGAGCGGCGCGGACGACGGGGAGCCGGACCGGGCGGGCGCGGGCGGCCCGGGAGAGGATGGCGGGAGACAGGACGGCGCGGGAGAGGCGGACGGCGATGCGGGTGGTGTCCCTCGTGCCCTCGCTGACGGAGGCCGTGGCCGTGTCCGTGTCCGCCGTCCTGGTCGGCGCGACCGACTGGTGCAGCCACCCGGCGGACCTGGACGTCGTCCGGATCGGGGGAACCAAGAACCCCGACGTCGAGGCCGTCCTGCGGCTGGGGCCCGATCTCGTCGTCGCCAACGAGGAGGAGAACCGGGAGCCGGATCTGGCCGCCCTGCGGGATGCGGGGATCGAGGTGCTGGTCACCGAGGTGCGGGACGTGCCGGGGGCCTTTCGCGAGCTGGACCGGGTGCTCGCCGCCTGCGGCGCGCGCGGCCGTCCGCGCTGGCTGGACGCGGCGGAGGCCGCCTGGGCCGAGCCGGCCGCCCCGGACCGCCGCAGGACCGCGATCGTGCCGGTGTGGCGCCGGCCCTGGATGGTGCTGGGCCGCGACACCTTCGCCGGAGACGTGCTCGCCCGGCTGGGCGTCGACAACGTCTACGCGCGCCACGAGGAGCGCTACCCCCGCGTCCCGCTCACCGAGCTGACCGCGGCGGTCCCCGATCTCGTCGTGCTGCCCGACGAGCCGTACCGCTTCACTGCCGACGACGGGCCGGAATCCTTCGCGGAGACTCCCTGCGCCCTGGTCGACGGCCGCCTGCTGACCTGGTACGGACCGTCACTGGCCGAGGCGCCGGCGCGGCTCGGGGAAGCCCTGCGGGCAGCAGTGCCGTGACCACAGGCTCGGCCGCTGGAGCCGTCCGGGCCGCCGGACCGGGGTTCCCGACGGGGAGTTCCGGTCCGGCGGCGGGGTCCGTTCAGTCCTTGGGCCCCTCTGCCGCCAGCAGCTCCCGGAGTTCGTCCAGCGCCTCCCGGAGCCGGTCGGCGAACGTCCGCATCTGCGCGGCGACCGGCTCCGGCGTGCTCAGGTAGAGGTTGAACCGGTCGGGAAGCAGCACATAGGCCACACCGATGCACTGGCTGCTGGTCGACCCGAAGCCGAAGTACTGGATGTTGACGGACGGCGCGGAACTCGTGCTCAGGTAGTCGTCCCGCATGGTCAGCCAGCCCGGTGTCCGGTACAGCGCGGGCTGCTCGGTCACCCCGAGCTCGGCCCCCCGCCGGCGCTGGATCAGCTCCAGCTCCCACAGGTGCTGCTCCGGCACCTGCCCGGCCTGGCACGCCTTCGCGCGCGCCACATGGGCCTGGGTGGCCGCCCGGAACGCGGCGCGCCGGGCGTCCGCGTCCGCCGCCGGGTCCTCCATCGCCGCCACGAAAGCCAGCATCTCGGTGGTGACGACGCGCATCGCCTCGGTCCGCCCGTGCCGGTACTGCCGCGTGGCGATCGACTCGTACGTGGCGCCCAGGTGCCCCTTGGCGCGCTGGTGGGCGAGCTGGTAGGCGGCCTGGACGAACGCGTCCGGCGAGACCCCCAACGCCTTGGCCGCGCTGCTGCCGAAGTCCGCGAACGACAGCGTGCTGGTCGCGGTGTTCTCCCCGTACGCCGCGAACGCGTCGGCGGCGGAGCGCGCCTGGTCCCGCAGCGCGTCGTCCAGGGCGAACACGATCGGCTCCATTGCCGGCAGCCCCTGGGAGCGGGCTCCGGACTGCCGGGACTGCTCCTCGGCCGGAGTGTCGAGCAGGGCGTCGGTGAAGGTGAGGATCGTGGTCCCGTCCAGCTCGCAGTGCTCGACGTTGATGCCCGCCCGTCCGTCGGCGAAGACGACGAACGACACGGCCTTGTCGAACCAGCGGTTGCCGCGGTCGCCGTACAGCAGCTGGTCACAGGCGTCCTGGACGTCCGCGGGGGCGAAGTCCTCCAGAGCGACGCAGAACAGCGCGGTCTCGACATCGTCCAGGGCTTCGGCGTTGCGGGGGTGGCAGGCGAGAAGGGACTCCCGGGCGGCCGCCCACTCCGCGCGGGCCATGGTGGTGAGGTGGCCCACCGAGGTGTCCGCGCCGGCCGGGTCGGCCTTCATCACGGCGCGCAGCCCCGCCTCGATGTCGTCCAGGCTGTGCGGGACGCCGTCGGGACCCAGCACGTCCAGCCGGAACATGCCGCCCCGGAAGAACACCACGACGTGCCTCGCCCCGGACGGGCCCGGCCACTCCTCGGTGTGGGGGGCGCGGACGGTGTCCTGGGGCGCCCCCGGGATACGCGTGCTGGAGAACAGGAACTTGTTCTGCACCATCGACTGAGGTGCTCCGCGCTGCACCACCGGCGGAATCAGCCCCTGATCGAGCTGCCGCTTGTAGTTGAGGGCCCCGGCGACGAGCCCGGCCGCCCGTTCCACCTGTGCCTGGCCGGAGTCCTTGAACAGGAAGAAGAAGTTGGCGTTGAGGGCGATCCGGTCCCGGCGGCCCAGGTACCGGTACGGCCAGAAGTCGTCGAGCCAGCTGTGCACGCCCTCCGTGGCGTCGTACTCCTCCAGCGCGGCATGCAGCACCCGGCCCGGGCCGCCGGGCCGGAGGAAGGCGGCCACCTCCGCCTCGGTCGCCGACCGCTCGCCGGCGGTCAGCAGCGGCGTGCACCACGCGAGAAACCTCTCGCAGCTCGCGTCCAGCGTAGGCAGCGGCACGCGCGGGAGGCTGTCCTCCTGGGCGAAGGCCGGGTTGTCTGACGCGTCCTGACTGGTTGTCAACTCTGTTCTCGATTCGGATCGTCGGTACCTGTGCGCGGACCTGTGATGTCGTTGTGCGGCCGGGAAAGGTAGAGCTGTGCGTACAGCCAGCCTTCCGCCTCCAGGCCCCGTGGATCCACCCCCGCGGCCGACATGCTGTCGAGCACGAGCGCCTGCTCCTGCGGGGAGGCGAACCGTCGCTGTCTGAACACCTCGTCGACGCGGACGGTCCGGTAGCCCAGACTTGCCAGAGCGCGCTCGACGGGGTCGAAGGGGAACATCCGCAGCACGAAGTGCGCCATCCAGGGCCGGCGGACGCCCTGCGCCCGGACGACTCGCGTGAGCGTCCGCTCGGTGACATAGCCGACGCAGCCCGTAGAGATCACCAGGTCCGTACCCGAGAGCTCGGCGCGCTGTCGCGGTGTGGGCTCGTGCCGCTCCAGGTCGGCGTGCACCACGGCGTCGAGGAACCCGGCCTCGAGCGCGTAGGACAGCGCGCTGCCGGAGGTGTCGAGGCCCACGAAGCTGATGGCCTGCGGGGGTTGGCGTGAGCGGGCCAGCTCCCGGTCGCGGGCCAGCAGAGTCTCGCGGCTCTCACCCGCACGCTCCTCGTCGCCGTAGCGCGCGTACAGCTCGTCCATGGTCGCGTCGTACTTCAGCAGGGCCGCGTTGATCCCGTACGAGCAGCCGATGTCCAGCACCTTCGGTACCGCGACGTGCCGGGACTCCCGGTACTCCGTGATGAACTTGGCGAAGTAGGGCTTGGCCTGCTGGGGAACGCCGTAGTCGAGCGGGCGCAGCGCCCTGAAATAGGTTCGCGGGTCGGGCTGGTCGTAGATGTGGTCGAGTGAGACTTTTCCGGTCACGTCGAAACGCACAGGGCTTACTCCTCCGTGGATCGAGCAGGGGGAAGGAGGGGGAGAGAGGGGGGAGGGGGAAGGAGGGGAGACGGACTGCGGCGACTGCGCGTTCCCGCCGTCCGCTAGTCCAGGAGCCGGTCGCCGCGGACCGCCCTGCCCTCGGCCGCCAGATGCTCGGGCAGCACCCGGCCGAAGAGCTGCCGGGTCCGTTCCACGCTCCCGATGACGCCGGGGCGCTCGCTGTAGGCGAATATCGCGGAGTGGCGCGCGACCTCGCCGCGCACCGGGCTCACCCGGTGCAGCGAGTAGCGCCCTTTGAACAACTGCAGGTCACCCGGTTGGAGGGGAAGGCGCCGGGTCAACCGTTCGCCCCGGCCGTCCACCACGTCCCGGACGTCGTCGAAATTCTCGTCCCGCGCGGTCCGGATGTTCGGGCAGTACTCGAAGACGCCGCCGTCCTGCGCCTGCCGGGTCAGCATGCTCACGGTGAACTCGTTGGTGTCGAAGTGCCAGGGGTGCTCCATGCCCGGCGCGACGACGTTGAGCACCAGCCCGGAGAGCGGGTCCGCCAGCTCGTGCAGTTCCGGCAGTTCGAAGCAGCGGGCGATGAAGTGCCGGAACGTCAGGTCGGAGTAGAGCCGGCTGATGAGGGAGTCGGCGGGGATGCGGTCCCGCGCGACGAACGCGTTACCCCGCTCGAAGGTCCTCCGGCCGGGATGGTTCTCCGGCAGCGCCGAGTCCACCGCGATGTTGTAGACGTTCACCGTCTCGACGTCGTGGTGCGCCCGGGGGGCGATGGCCGAGCACTCCTGCCGCAGCACATCGCGCAGCGACGGGCGGACGAAGTCCGGCAGCACGGTGCAGCCGAGAGCCGACAGGTCGTGCCGGGCACGGGAGACCACGGCCTGTCCCCGGGGGCTCGCGAGTTCCGACAGGGGATAGCGGGCCGTGTCCACCAACTGATCAAGGGTCAGGGATTCCGAAGAACGCATTCGATCCTCTCCACATGCGGGGCCGCCCCTCTCGTCGGTTCCCTCGCCGGCCCGCGGTTCCACCTCTTGCGCACGCGCGGGACGAGCGACGCGCTCCGTGCGGTCGGCCGGACCTCACACGCGCCTCTTCAGTAACTCGGCTGACAGGAAGGGCACTTGAAGTTCCCACAGCGCCGCGGTGTTGTCTGTGACGCGTCGCACTGCCCCACTGTGAGCAGGTCCTGGTCACCGACGTCTACGTTCCACCCGGACCGGCGTGGTACGGCGCGACGGCATCCGCCCGGAACTCGGACGAGTATGCCGATGCCCCCGACGGGAAACCCTGCCCTCCGGATTCTCATCGTCCGAAGGGCAGGGCGTCGTCCAAGGCGTGGCAAGGCGGCCGCGGGAGGCTACGTCCGCGAAGGCGCCGCGAGCAGCTTGCCGCTGATCAGGCCGTGGGCCGTGCGGACGGCGGCCACCGACCAGGCGGTCACCAGCAGGACGTACAGGGCGACGGCGAGCACCTCGAAGGCGGCCAGTCCGGTGTGCCGGGCCAGGCCCTCCGCGCCGGTCACACAGGTGCCCACCGGGAAGGTGAACGCCCACCAGGTCATCGCGAAACCCATGCCCTCGCGGCGGGCCCGTACGACCATCGCGACGGCCAGCGCGAGCCACAGCAGCGCGAAGCCCAGCACGGGGACGCCGTAGAGCACGGCCAGGAGCGCGAAGCCCTGGTCGTAGGGGGCGGGCACCACTCCGGGCGCGGCGTCCGCGAACTTGCCCACCGCGGTCGTCGACTGGCCCAGCGGGCCGAGCACCAGGAACAGGGTCGGGGTGAGCGCGAGCGGCAGCGGACCCGCCGTGACGAGCCGGGCGAAGATGACCGGCAGCATCACGAAGGTGGCCAGCAGGCTGATCCCGAACATCGCGACGCAGGCGAGGAGCAGGGTCTCCCGGGGCTGGCCGGTCGGCAGATGCGGAACGAGGAGCGGGCCGACGGCCGCCGACACCATGGGGGCGACGATCGGCAGCAGCCACACGGGGGACGCCTGTCCGGGCTCTATGCGATGCCGGACGACCATGAGGTACGGGACGGCCACGGCGGCGACGAGTCCGATCAGCGTCCCGGCGGTGAACAGGACGGTGTCCACGGCGACGGCCGCCGGTGTCCCGATCCAGTCCCGGCCGACCAGGAGGGTGCCGCCGCCCACGGCGAGCAGGGCCATCGAGAGGCAGCCGTAGAAGGGGGCCATGGCCGGGTCGAGGAGATGGGCGCGGGCCTGGTCGCGGTGGTACGTCCAGTGCAGGGCGCGGGCGGCGAGCAGCGCCACCAGCAGGGTGAGCGAGAGGGCCCACACGAGGGTGCAGGCGGTGCGCAGGCCCGGCACGTCGACGGGGAGCCCGGCCCCCGCCGTGGCCACGATGGCGGTGCCCATCACGGAGGCGTACCAGTTCGGGCCGAGATGCCGGACAGCGGCGACGGCGCGGTTTCCCGGGACACGGGGGGTTCTCGTGTCGGGGAGGGTTCCCGCCTGATGGGCGGACAAGGGCTGGGCTGCGGTGACCATGACACCACCGTCGCGCCGCCGCGGGTTCCCCACCAGGGAGTGCGCGCCTATGACGGCATAAGCTGGCTTTATGAGCAGCAGCGCTGAGGATCGCCATGAGTAGCGGTGCTGAGGACCGGCCCGGCGCCGGGATCGCGCACCGGGTACCCGATCTGGGCGCACTGGAACTGCTGCTGGCGGTGGCGCGCCTCGGCAGTCTCGGGCGCGCCGCCCGTGAGGTGGGGATCACCCAGCCGGCGGCCAGCAGCCGTATCCGTTCCATGGAACGGCTGCTCGGGGTGGCGCTCGTCGACCGTTCGCCGCGCGGGTCCCGGCTCACCCGTGAGGGGGCGCTCGTCACGGACTGGGCCCGTCGGGTGGTGGACGCGGCCGAGGCGTTCGACGCGGGGGCGCAGGCGCTGCGGGACCGGCGCGACTCCCGGCTGCGGGTGGCCGCGAGCATGACCATCGCCGAGTACCTGCTGCCGGGCTGGCTGATCGCCCTGCGCGCCCAGCGTCCCGACACGGCCGTGTCCCTGCTCGCCGGGAACTCCGCCGGCGTCGCCGAGCGGCTCCTGACGGGGGAGGCGGACCTCGGGTTCGTCGAGGGGCTCTCGGTGCCGTCCGGTCTCGACGCCACCGTCATCGCGCACGACCGGCTGATCGTGGTGACGGCGCCCGGACACCCCTGGGCGCGTCGCCGGGCGCCCCTGGCGGCGGCGGAGCTGGCGGCCACGCCGCTCATCCTGCGCGAGGAGGGGTCGGGCACGCGTCAGGTCCTCGACTCCGCGCTCGGAGGGCTCGCGCGCCCGCTGATCGAGCTGTCGTCGACGACGGCGGTCAAGGCCTCCGCCGTCAGCGGCGCGGGACCCGCCGTGCTCAGCGAGCTGGCCCTGGGTGAGGAGCTGTCCGCCCACCGCCTGGTGGGCATCCCGCTCGCCGACGTGCAGCTCACCCGCGCCCTGCGGGCCGTCTGGCCGACGGGGCACCGGCCCACGGGCCCGGCCCGCGACCTGCTCTCGCTGACGCGGGGGGCGTAGCGGCGCAGGCTTTTTTCGCCCCCTCCGCCCCTGCCCGTCCCGTACCCGGAGGCTGCCGCCCCCGGACCCCCGCTCCGGCCTGAACGGCCTTGTCCTCAATCGCCGGACGTGCTGAGACTTTCCGGCGCCGGCGGGAAAGCCTGCGCCCCGCACCTCAATCGCCGGACGGGCTGAACTTCGACGCCGCCGTGACCAGGCCCCGCATCACCCGCAGGTCGTCTCCCATCTCCGGGTGCCACTGGACCCCCAGCACCCAGGCGGGGCCCGGGAGCTCGATCGCCTCCACGGTGCCGTCGGCCGCGTGCGCGCCGACCGTGAGACCGTCCCCGAGACGTTCCACCGCCTGATGGTGGTACGTCGGCACGGCGCACGGCTCCGGTACGAGACCGGCGTACCGCGTCCCCGGAACAGGGATCACCTCGTGGTCCCCGACGACGCCGGTGTCCTTCACATGCCCGTCGAGGTGCTGGACGAGCGTGCCGCCGAGGGACACGTTCAGGAGCTGGTGGCCCCGGCAGATGCCGAGCAGCGGGGTGCCGGAGTCCAGCGCGGCCCGGATCAGGGCGAGTTCCCAGGCGTCGCGCTCGGGGGCGGGCGGGCCCGTACGCGGTGAGCGCTCGGCACCGTACCGGGCGGGATCGACATCGGGGCCGCCCGCGACGACCACCGCGTCGAGCCGGGCGACGGTCTCGCGCGCCAGCGCCGGATCGTCCGGCGGCAGCATCACGGCGAGTCCGCCCGCCCGCTGCACGAGCCGCGGATAGCCGGCCGGCAGCAGCGCGGCCTCCAGCTCCCACACGCCCCAGCGTGCCCCGACCTCCAGATACGTACTCACACCGATCAGCGGCCTGCCCACGCGCTACTCCCTCGGATCCGGGTCACCACGGCGCCCATGAACGGCGACGCCAATGGAAAGATCTCATACCTTTACGGCGCGAGGGGCGCAACGCGGGACTCCACGCGGCGCCCCCTCTCGCGCCGGGACCCGCGCGTCCCGCTCACGCCAGGAATCCCCGCAGCAGGGCCGCCGTGCCCGCGCAGTGCTCCCGCATCATCTCCCGCGCGCCGTCCGCGTCCCCGTCGAGCACCGCCTCGACGATCGCGGTGTGCTGGCGCTGCGAGTGCTCCAGGTTGCGGACGAGCAGCGGGATGCAGTCGAGCAGGTCGTTGACCCCGGCGCGGACGGCCGCGTACCGCTCCGTGAGGGAAGGGGAGCCGCACAACTCCGCGAGGGTGAGGTGGAGCCTGGTGTCCAGGCGCCGGTAGTCGGCCAGCGGGGCGTCGTTCGTGCGCTCCAGCGCCTCGCGCAGGCGCCCGGCCTGCTCCGCGTCGAGCCCGTGTGCCGCGCACAGCCCGGCCGCGCCCACCTCCAGGACCTCACGGAAGCGCAGCACGTCCTCGATGTCGACCGCGGCCACCCGGCGGCGCAGCTCGTGCTCGCCCGGTGTGTCGGTGCGCGCCAGCACGAAGGTGCCGCCGTACCGGCCGCGCCGCGACTCGACCAGACCCTGGTCCTGGAGCACCTTCAGGACCTCGCGCAGCGTCACCCGGCTGATGCCGAGCCGCTCGGCCAGCTCCCGCTCCGAGGGCAGCCGGCCACCGCCCGGCACCAGGCCGAGCCGGACGATCTGGAGGATCTGCTCCAGTGCCTCCTCGAAGCCGTTGCCCGCCCGCACCGGCCGCAGGACCGGCGTCAGCCGGTCGTCCGTGCCGCGGTCGGGTTGCGCCCGCGTCATCAGGTCGCGCCCCCTTCCCAAGCAATGGTTCTCCGCAATACCTTATGGCCCTCGGCTGACCCAAGGAGGCTTTTCCGGTGGCAGACCGCACACCCCCGCTCTCCGTCGAAGAACTGCGCCGTCTGGTCGAGGCCGGTGACATCGACACGGTCGTCCTGGCCTTCCCCGACATGCAGGGGCGGCTCCAGGGCAAGCGGTTCGCCGCGGCCTTCTTCCTCGACGAGGTCCTGGAGCACGGCACGGAGGGCTGCAACTACCTCCTCGCCGTCGACACCGACATGAACACCGTCGACGGATACGCCATGTCCTCCTGGGACCGCGGCTACGGCGACTTCGCCATGCACCCCGATCCCGCCACCCTGCGGCGCGTTCCCTGGAACGCCGGCACCGCCCTGCTCATCGCCGACCTCGCCTGGAACGACGGCTCCCCGGTGGTCGCCGCGCCCCGCCAGATCCTGCGCCGCCAGCTCGAACGCCTCGCCGCGCTCGGCTACACAGCCCAGGTCGGCACCGAGCTGGAGTTCATCGTCTTCAAGGACACCTACGAGCAGGCCTGGGACACCGGCTACCGGGGACTCACCCCGGCCAACCAGTACAACATCGACTACTCGGTCCTCGGGACCGGACGCGTCGAGCCCCTGCTGCGCCGCATCCGCAACGAGATGCAGGCCGCGGGCCTGACCGTCGAGTCCGCCAAGGGGGAGTGCAACCCCGGCCAGCACGAGATCGCCTTCAAGTACGACGAGGCACTCGTCACCTGCGACCAGCACGCCGTCTACAAGACCGGCGCCAAGGAGATCGCCTCCCAGGCGGGCGTCTCCCTCACTTTCATGGCGAAGTACAACGAACGCGAGGGCAACTCCTGCCACATCCACCTCTCGCTCGCCGACGCCGACGGAGCCAACGTGATGGCCGGCTCCGCGCAGGACCCGGGCGGCATGTCGGAGGTCATGCGCCACTTCCTCGCCGGACAACTGGCCGCCCTGCGCGACTTCTCCCTCCTCTACGCGCCCAACATCAACTCGTACAAGCGGTTCCAGCCCGGCTCCTTCGCCCCGACCGCCGTCGCCTGGGGCCACGACAACCGCACCTGCGCGCTCCGCGTCGTCGGCCACGGCCGGTCGATGCGCTTCGAGAACCGGCTGCCCGGCGGCGACGTCAACCCGCATCTGGCCGTCGCCGGACTCGTGGCGGCCGGTCTGTACGGCATCGAGCGGAAGCTGGAGCTGCCCGAGGCGTGCTCGGGCAACGCCTACACCGCCGAGTACGCGCACGTCCCCACCACCCTGCGCGAGGCCGCCGGGCTCTGGGAGAACAGCCCGATCGCCCGGGCCGCCTTCGGCGACGAGGTGGTCGAGCACTACCGCAACATGGCGCGCGTCGAACTGGAGGCCTTCGACGCCGCGGTGACCGACTGGGAGCTGCGCCGCTCCTTCGAACGCCTGTGAGGACACCCTTGCCGCACCCGCACGCATCGCAGCCGCACGCATCGCACCCGGACGTGCCGCGCCCGTCGTACCCGTACACCTCGGCCCCGTACGACCACGAACTCCAGGTGCTCGACCCGGCCACCGAAGAGGTCGTCGCCACCGTCCCGGCCGCCACCGCCCAGGACGTGGCGGACGCCGTCGTCCGGGCCGGCCGGGCGCAGGCCGGCTGGGCCGCCCTCGCGCCCGCCGACCGGGCCAGGCTGCTGCGCCGCTTCGCGGCCGTCGTCGACGGCCACATCGAGGAACTGGCCCGCCTGGAGGTGCGCGAGGCCGGCCACACCCTGGGCAACGCCCGCTGGGAGGCGGGCAACGTCCGCGATCTGCTCGACTACGCCGCCGGGGGAGTGGAGCGGCTGACCGGCCGTCAGATCCCCGTCCCCGGCGGTCTCGACATCACCCTTCTCGAACCGCTCGGCGTCGTCGGCGTCATCGCGCCCTGGAACTTCCCGATGCCCATCGCCGCCTGGGGCACCGCACCCGCCCTCGCCGCGGGCAACGCAGTCATCCTCAAACCCGCCGAGACGACCCCGCTCACGGCACTGCGGCTGGCCGAACTCGCCCTGGAGGCAGGACTGCCGGAACACCTCTTCCAGGTGCTGCCGGGCGCGGGTCCCGTCGCGGGCGACGCGCTCGTCGGACACCCCGGCGTCGCGAAGATCGTCTTCACCGGGTCGACCGCCGTCGGCAAGCAGGTGCTGGCGAAGGGCTCCGCCCTCCTCAAGCGCGTCACCCTCGAACTCGGCGGCAAGAGCCCCAACATCGTCTTCGCCGACGCCGACATCGAGGCCGCCGCGGCCGCCGCCCCCATGTCCTTCCTCGACAACTCCGGCCAGGACTGCTGCGCCCGCACCCGCATCCTCGTCCAGCGTTCCGTCCACGACCGGTTCCTCGAACTCCTCGCCCCGGCCGTCGAGTCGATCGTCGTCGGCGACCCCTCCGACGAGCGGACCCAGATGGGCCCGCTGATCTCCGGGGCTCAGCTGGAACGCGTACGGTCCTACGTCGACGCCGACGCGCCCGGCATCCGGGGCAAGGCCCCCGAGGGCCCCGGCTTCTGGTTCGCGCCCACCGTCCTCACCGGCGTCGACCCCGGCGCGCGCGTGGCGGTCGAGGAGGTCTTCGGCCCCGTCGCCGTCGTGCTGCCCTTCGAGGACGAGGCCGACGCGATCCGGCTCGCCAACGCCACCGACTACGGCCTGTCCGGCTCCATCTGGACCCGCGACGTCGGCCGCGCCCTGCGCGTCTCCCAGGCCGTCCGGGCCGGCAACCTGTCCGTCAACTCCCACTCCAGCGTCCGCTACTGGACCCCCTTCGGCGGCTTCAAGCAGTCGGGAATCGGCCGCGAACTCGGCCCGGACGCCCTCACCGCCTTCACCGAGACCAAGAACGTCTTCATCAGCACGGAGGGTCCCGCACAGTGACTTCAGACACCCCCGAGATCATCTGCCGCCGCCTGGTGGGCCGCACCGCCGTCATCACCGGCGCCGCCAGCGGCATCGGCCTCGCCACCGCGCGCCGGCTCGCCTCCGAGGGAGCCCACGTCGTCTGCGGCGACATCGACGAACAGCACGGGAAGGCCGTGGCCGCGGAGGTCGGCGGCACCTTCGTCAAGGTCGACGTGACCGACCCCGAACAGGTCGAGACCCTGTTCAGGACGGCGTACGACACCTACGGCTCGGTCGACATCGCCTTCAACAACGCGGGCATCTCGCCGCCCGACGACGACTCCATCCTGGACACGGGACTGGAGGCATGGAAGCGCGTCCAGGAGGTCAACCTCACCTCCGTCTACCTGTGCTGCAAGGCCGCCATCCCCTACATGCGCCGCCAGGGCAGGGGCTCCGTCATCAACACCGCCTCCTTCGTGGCCCGGATGGGCGCGGCGACGTCCCAGATCTCGTACACGGCCTCCAAGGGCGGTGTCCTGGCCATGTCCCGTGAACTGGGCGTCCAGTTCGCCCGGGAGGGCATCCGGGTCAACGCCCTGTGCCCCGGACCGGTCAACACCCCACTGCTCCAGGAGCTGTTCGCCAAGGACCCCGAGCGGGCCGCGCGCCGGCTCGTTCACATCCCGGTCGGCCGGTTCGCCGAGGCGGACGAGATCGCGGCGGCCGTCGCGTTCCTCGCCAGCGACGACTCCTCCTTCGTGAACGCCACCGACTTCCTTGTGGACGGGGGCATTTCAGGCGCCTACGTCACACCGCTGTAGCCCGCACGCGCGAACGGTCCGCGGGCGGCAGGCCCCAGGGTGCGGCCCCGTGGGGCGATCCCGCGGACCCGTTGTACCGCTCGTCCCGGCACGTCCTAGAGTGCCGGGATGAGCATGACGCCTCCACCCGGCTGGTACCGCGACCCTTCGTACCCGCTCGTCGAGCGCTGGTGGGACGGGACCACGTGGACCGACCACCGGCGTCAGCCCGAGACCCCCCAACAGCCCCTGATACAGACCCCGCCGCCCGGCGGCTCCGGACGCGCCAAGGCCGTCGCCCTCGTGACGGCCGCCGTCGTCCTCGTGGCCGCGATCGTCACCGGCGCCGTGCTGCTGCGCCGCGACGACGGCGGCGACGAGGCCGCGGCGCAGACCACGCCCGCGGCCGCCTCCCCCACCCGGAGCGACGGCCCCTCACCGTCACCGTCCGGCCCCTCGCCGTCGGCCGGTGACCCGTCCGTCGTCGTGGACGAACTCGACGGCATCACCTTCCCGGTCCTCGACGGCTGGGCGAAACCGCAGTACGTCGCCGACCACGACATGGTGCTGACGACCCCGCGGACCTACGACTGCCCGGGCGACCCCGGCCTCTGCCGGCACGGACGGGTCGAGGCGCGTACCGCGACGGCCACCGACGAGACGTCGCCGAAGGCCCTCGCCGAGGGGGACATCGAGGACGCCGCCGACAGCGCGTACGGACACGACCTCGTCGGCAGCCGCCCCTTCCGGGGCATCACCTCCCACCGGCTGGTGAAGTCCGGCTCGGTCGCCGTCGCCGGGCGCGCCGGATATCTCGTCCGCTGGAAGGTCAAGACCGGTGTGGGGCCCGGGGGTTACGTCGAGTCGCTGGCCTTCCCGTCCAGCGTGGGCTCGCAGTCCCTGGTCATCGTCCGGTTCGCCTTCGACGCCGGTGCCGACGGGCCGCCGCTGTCCGACATGGACCGGATCACCGAAGGCATCCGCTCGGTGGGCGACAAGGACACCGGCGGCGGTGTGGGCAGCAGCATCGGCCCGTCCCAGTGAACGACGCCCGCCGGGCCGGGGGACAGGCGTCCTCCGGCCCGGCGGGCGTGATCCCGCGGATCAGAGGAAGGTGTGGCCCTCGCCGCGATACGTCGGGACGGAGGCCGTGACGGTGTCGCCCTCCACGAGGTGCAGGGTGTCGAACCGCTCGCACAGCTCACCGGCCTTCGCGTGCCGGAACCACACCTTGTCGCCGATGAGCAGATCGTCCGCCGGGGAGCCGAGCAGCGGCGTCTGCACCTCGCCGGGACCCTCCTGGGGGTCGTACGACAGTCCCTCCGGCAGATACGGGACGGGCAGCCGGTCCGCGCCCGCGGCCCCGGACGCGGGATATCCGCCGCCCAGCACGGTCACCACACCCACACCGGGCCGGCGCACCACGGGCTGGGCGAACAGCGCCGCCGGGCGTCCGCTGAAGGACGTGTAGTTGTCGAAGAGCCTCGGCACATACAGTCCCGACCCGGCCGCGATCTCCGTGACCGCGTCCTCGGCCGCCGTGTGCTGGACGCTGCCGGTGCCGCCGCCGTTGACGAATTCGAGGTCCGGTTCGACGGCCCGTACGGCCCGGACGACCTCCGCGCGCCGCTCGGCGAGCTCCTTGCGTGCCGTGGCCTGCATCAGCCGTACGGCACGCGAGCGCAGCGGCCGACCCGAGACCGCGTCGCCGACGCCCGCTATGTGGCCCTCGTACGCCATGATCCCCACCAGCTTGAACCCGGGGGCGCGTCCGATGAAACGGGCCATCTCGGCCACCTGGGCGGGGGAGTGCAGCGGCGAACGCAGCGCCCCGACCCGGACCCGGCCGCCGAACAGCTTGAGCGAGGTGTCCAGCTCCAGGCAGACCCGCACGACCTCGGTGCCACCCTCGCGTGCCTCGTCGATGAGGCGGAGCTGCGCCGGATCGTCGACCATGACGGTCACCGCGGCGGCGAGCTTGGGGTCGGCGGTCAGCTCCGCGTAGCCCTTGCGGTCGGCCGACGGATAGGCGAGCAGGACGTCGTCGAAACCGGACCTGGCCAGCCACAGCGACTCGGCGAGAGTGAACGACATGATCCCCGCGAAGCCCTCCCGGGCCAGGACGCGTTCCAGGAGAGTGCGGCAGCGGACGGACTTGCTGGCGACACGGATCGGCTTCCCGCCGGCCCTGCGGACCAAATCGTCCGCGTTCGCGTCGAAGGCCTCCAGGTCCACGATGGCGACGGGGGCGTCGAGGTGAGCGGTGGCCCGGTCGTAGCGGGCCCTGTCGGCGGCACGGGCAGTCATGGACGAAGACTGCCAGACTCCATTACCGCAGGGTAGGGGGACGTTCCGGGCAGATGCCCCGGGGCCTCGTACTGGTTCCCGCCCGGGGCGCGTCAACCCGTAGAGTGACGCGGACGCAGGGAGGAACGACCTTGCCCCGGCGGACCCTGCCCGGGTGACGGTCCACCGGTGCGGGTATGCGTGCCCGTGGCGAACCTTCAGCGCACACGGAACGGCTCGCCGGGTCACGGGGCGTCCGACAGCCCGGTACGAGGAAACGGGGGGTGCATGGGTACGGAAGCGCGGCGCGCCTCGCATTCCCAGCGTCCCTCCGTCCCGCCCGCCTCGGCGCCGCAGGCCTCCCGGACTCCGCCGCCCCCCGCGAACCCACCGGGCGGTCCGGCTCCGGCTCACCCGCCGGTTCCGCCGAAGCCGGTCCGGTCGCCCGGGCCGGACCTGTCGGGCGGGGAGGACTGGTCCGCCGAGGACCCCACGCCGAGCACTCAGGGCTCCCCCTCCGGATCCGGGCAGTCGGCGTCCGACCGCGCTGCGGCGGTCCCGCCGCGCCCCGCGAGCCCGCCCCGTGGCGCGGCCCCGTCGGTGCCGCCCCAGCCCGCAGGGCCGCCGTCCGCGCCGACGCGGTCCGGTGCGCCGGGCGGACGATCCGCCGGCGGAGGCGGTTTCCGCTCCTCCGGCGATGCCTCCGCGCCGGGTTCCGCCCCGGCTTCATCCGCCGGGCCGAGGCCCGGACACGCCCCTCGGGTGCCCGCGCCGCCGCCGTCCTTCGACTTCTTCGACATGTCCACGGAGCCCGAGGCACCGTCCGGTACGACGAACGCCCCGAGGCCTGCTTCGCCGTCCGAGCCGCGGCCGGCCCCGTCCGGTACAAGGGCGTCCACCGGGCCCGGCGGGACCGGTGCCGTTTCGCCCGGCAGGCAGGGTGCCGCCACGTCCGGCGTGCCGGATTCAGCCGCTTCCCGTGCCCCGAGGCCCGACGCGCTCGCCCGGCCGAGGGCTGCTTCGGCCGGTGCGTCCGGTACCCCTGGGACGGCTTCGTCCGGCGGGCCGGCATCCGCCTCGACCCGCGCGGGGGACTCCTCGGAGCCGGGCGCGTCCCGTGCGCCGGAGTTCGCTTCACCCGGCGCCCCGGGGTCCGCCTCACCTGCCGCACCGGAGTCCGTCTCGCCCGGCAGGCCATGGTCGGCCTCGTCCGGTACCTCAGGGTCCGACGCGCCGCGGTCCACTCCGACGGGGACGCCGGGGGCCGGCCGCCGAGAGGACACCGCAACCGGCACCCAGGGGTCCGACACGCCGGGCTCCGACCCGTCCGGAACGCCGGAGCGCGACCCGCGATGGTCCGCCCCGACCGGTTCGGCATCGTCCGCCGTGCCGCGCCCGGCGACGCCGTCCAACGCGCCGCGCCCCGGGTCGCAAGCCACTCCGTACGGCTCCGCGACCTCCCCGCCGGAGAGCCCGGTCCCACCGTCGGCGGCTTCACGGCGCTCCGCGTCGGGCGCGGCTCCGCAGGGTCCCGGATCCGCGTCGAGGCCGGAGGCCCGGCGCTACCCCCACCTGCGCCCCGAGGGCCGTACAGGGCCGGCGGCCCCGCCGCCCCCCGCGGCCTCCGCACGCTTCCCGGACGCGCCCCCCGGGTCCGCCGGCCCGGCACGTCCCGACGAGGCGCCGCACAGCGCAGGGCCGTCGCGACCCGGCGGGACACAGCGTCCCGCGCCGCGCCCGGCCCGGCTGTCGCACCCGGCGGCGCCTCAGCGCCCGTCCGAGCCCCCGCGTGCCTCCGAGCCCCCGCGCCCCTTTGAGCCCCCGCGATCCTCCGAGTCCGGGGCGTCCGAGCGGGCCGGGGCGGCAGGGCGCGGCCCCGGTTCCGGGGAGCGGGTCGCGGAGGCGGCCTGGGAGACGCCGGAGACGCGGCCCGGGCGGAACGATCAGGCACCCCTGGCCTCAGCGGCCGCACAGCCGTTCATTCCGGCCCCGTCGGCCCCGTCGGCGGCGCCCGCCGAGGCGACTCCGGCGACCCCTCACGTACAGCGCCCCTTCGTGTCGTTCGCGGAGCCCGAGACGCACGGCGGCGGCACCGCGCGCGTGCGTCCGTTCCGCCGGCGGGCCCGGCCCGGCGTCGTCACCGCCGCGACCTGTGTCGTGCTCGGACTCGGGCTCATCGGCGGCGCGGTGACCGGCAGTTGGCTCACCGGCGACAACACGGACGCACCCGGTTCGCCCGGCGCCTTCACGTCGGCCGGAGAGCTCTGGCACAGCGTGCCCGTGGACCAGCTCTTCCCGCCGACCGTGCGAGGGGACGGCGCGGGCCCCGGCGGTTCCGACCGCAACTGGACGCGGATCGCCGTCGCCCCCGACGCCGGTTGCAAGGACGCCTTCGACCCGCTGCTGCGCCAGGCCCTCGCCCCCGTCGGCTGCCTGCGCCTGCTGCGTGCCACCTACGTGGACGCGACCCGCAGCCATGTCACCACCGTCGGCCTGCTGTTCACCAAGGCGGACGCGGCGGGCATGACCTCCCTGAAGGCCCGTTTCCGCAAGGAGGGCCTGGACCGGCGCACCGACCTGCTGCCCCTGCCCTACGCGGTCGAGGGCACCGAGGCCGAGGGTTTCGGCAAGGCCCAGCGTGCCTCCTGGACCGAGTCGGTCCTCACGGACGCCCCCGTCGTCGTGTACGCGGTCTCCGGGTTCGCGGACGGGCGTACGGTCGCCGCCCCGCAGCCCGCCGCCGACGCCATGAAGCCGGACTCGACCACGGCCGCGGCCCAGGCGGGCCTCGGCCATGAGGCGCAGGGCCTCGCCGACCGGGTCGAGCGAGGCCTTCGCAAGACCGTCACCTCGTCCACGGAGAAGCCGTCATGACCCGCGACGACGGCCCCTACGGCCGCATCCGCCAGTCCCGCACGACCGGTCCTGGCGATACGACCGGTACGACGCCCCCCGTCGGCCGGGCCCGGCGCCCGCGCCCGGCCCCGGAGGCCCGCGGGCCCCGGACCTTCCGCAGGGCCGGCACCCTCGCCGTCCTGCTCGCCGCCTCCCTCGCGCTGGTGCCCTCGGCCGCCGCGCACGCCGACGGCATACGCGCCCAGCAGTGGGGCCTCGACGCGATGCACACGCAGCAGGCGTGGCGCACGACCAAGGGCAAGGGCATCACCGTCGCCGTCCTCGACACCGGCGTCGACGCCCTGCACCCGGATCTCAAGGGCAATGTGCTCGGGGACAAGGACCTGGTCGGTTTCGGCGCGGGCCGCGGCGACGTGACCTGGGCCCGGCACGGCACCGCCATGGCGGGCATCATCGCCGGGCACGGTCACGGTCCGGGTGACGCCAACGGCGTCATGGGAATCGCCCCGGAGGCGAAGATCCTGCCCGTGCGCGTCATCCTCGAGGACAAGGACCCGGCCCGCTCCAAGGCCCGCAACACTCGTGGCAACGCCCTCGCGGACGGCATCCGCTGGGCCACCGACCACGGCGCCGACGTCATCAACCTCTCCCTCGGCGACGACTCCAGGTCCGCCCACCCCGAACCCGCCGAGGACGAAGCCGTCCAGTACGCGCTGAAGAAGGGCGTCGCCGTCGTCGCCTCCGCCGGCAACGGCGGGGAGAAGGGCGACCACATCTCGTACCCCGCCGCCTACCCGGGCGTCATCGCGGCGACGGCCGTGGACCGCTACGGAACCCACGCGTCCTTCTCCACCCGCCGCTGGTACGCCACCGTCAGCGCCCCGGGCGTCGACGTGGTCATCGCCGACCCGGACGACCGGTACTACGAGGGCTGGGGCACCAGCGCGGCGTCCGCGTTCGTCTCCGGAGCGGTCGCGCTCGTCAAGGCCGCCCACCCGGGTCTGTCGCCCGCGCAGATCAAACGGCTGCTGGAGGACACCGCCCGCAACGTTCCCTCCGGGGGCCGCGACGACTCCCGCGGCTACGGCTTCGTCGACCCGGCCGCCGCCATCAAGGCGGCCGGCCGGCTCAAGCCGGAAAGCGGTCTCACGTCGGCCGAGTACGGCCACAAGTACTTCGGCACAGGCCCCGACGCCCCCGACGACGGCGGCGGTCCGGCCGTATGGGTGGCCCCCCTCGCGGGCGGCCTGGGCCTCGCCCTGCTGACCGCCGCGGTGTTCCTGTGGCGCGGCCGCAGAGACACGAATCCCTTCCGGCAGCCTTGACCGTGCGGGTCGTCGAAGAACCCCGCACTCCCTGCACACCGACTCCCTCCGGCCGGCCCCGTGGTGGCGGGCCTCAGTCCTCGGCCGTGTCCTGGAACGCGGACACCGCGGTCTTCGACACCGCTTCCACCAGCGAAATGCCCTTCGCCTGCGTGGAGTTCCCGTTCGACAGCGCCGCCACCAGATAGTCGTGGCCGTCGGCCGAGATCCGCCCGATGCTGTTGACGTCCCACAGCCCGGTCGTGCTGCGTGCCAACCACCCGTTCTTCAGCGCCCACTGAGAACCGTCGGCAGCGGCCGACACTCCCCACTGCTGGTCGGTCTCGATCTCGCCCATGAGTCCCTGGAGATAGGACCGCGAGGCCGTGCTGAGTTCGGAGTCGTCCCCGAACACCTGGCGCAGCAGCGTGAGTTGGTCGCTCGCGGTGGTCTGGGTCAGCCCCCACAGCTCGCCGTCGCCGCCCTGCGTGTCCTTCAGGCCGAAGCGCTTGTTCGCCGCGTCCAGACCGTCGGCCCGCCCGATGGAGGCCCACAGAGCGGTCGCCGACACGTTGTCGCTGTTCTCGATCATCGCGGTGGCGTTCGTCTTCTCCCGCGCGGTCAGATGCCGGTCCGCGTCCTGCGCCTGGAGCAGCAGCGCGGCCAGGATGTTCACCTTGACGATGCTCGCGGTGTCGAAGGCCGCGTCACCGTAGGCGGCGCTCTCACCGGAGTCCACGTCGAGGACGGCCACCGACGTCTTCGCTCCGGCCGCCACCGTCACCGACTTCAGCGCCTTCGCGAGCAGTGCGTCCCGGTCCACGGAGGGTTCCGCCACGGGTTCCACCGATGCCTCCTCGCTCACGGCCGGCGACGGCGAGGGTGACGCCGACGCGGCCGACGATACGACGGCGGGACCGTCGTGCGCCTGTGCCTTCATGTACACCGTCCCGGCCGCCGTGGCGCCCACGAGGACGGCCGAGGCCACCGCGGTGTACAGAAGTGGCTTGCGTCGGGAGGGCCGGGCTCGGCGCCCGCGTGCTCTGTGACGGTCCATCCGCTGATGCTGGACGGCCGGGCTGTGTCTGCGGTTAGACGAGTGTTAGAGGTGTGTCAGGGAAGACTGAGAAACTCGTTAATCCCGTCAACCCGGGGTTTCAGGGGCCGCACAAGCCCAGCAGCATCCCCCCTATAGGGTCGGGGACCGTGGCGAACAAGAACATTCCCGACCCCGGCTTCCCCGACGACGACGGCTCCGCAGACCCCCGGCTGAGTGCGGCCCTCACGGCCTGGTCCGCCGACCGCGCCGCCGTACCGCCGGTCCTGGAGGCGCTCACGGGTGCCCGGCTGCTCGTGCCCGTCGTGGCGATCCTCGGCGAGGTCGAGGAGGACGAGAACGGGCTGCGCCGCGAGAAGACCAGCGACATGGCGGTGCCCACGCTCAAGGCGGGGAACCGTACGGCCCTGCCCGCCTTCACGTCCACGGACACGCTGGCCCGCTGGGATCCCGAGGCCCGCCCCGTCGCCGTACGCCTGAACCAGGTCCTGGAGGCCGCGGCGCACGAGAAGGCCGACACGATCGTGCTGGACCTGGCCGGGCCCGTGTCCTACGAGCTGACCGGTTCCGCCCTGCTGGCGCTCGCCGAGGGACGTACGACCGCCGATCCGCTCGCCGATCCCGCCGTGGTCGAGGCGGTACGCGCCGTGGTCGCCGCGGAGCCCCTGGTGGTCCGCGCCCATCTCGGCCCCGGTCCGGCGGACGGCACCCTGGCGCTCGTGCTCGACCCGTCGGCCGCCCCCGCCGAGGCGGCCCGCGCGGTGGCCGAGCGGCTCGCGGCCGACGAAACACTGAGGGCCCGCCTGGTGCGCGGCCTCGACCTGGCACTCCTGCCGGCCGAGGTCACGCCTCCGGGCGAGCCCCTGTACGTACGCGGATAGGTACGCGGGTGGTCCGTGTCCGTACGACGGACGGACACGGGTCGGCCGTTGTCAGCCGTAGACGGGTCCCGTGTACTTCTCGCCCGGGCCCTGGCCCGGCTCGTCCGGGACGAGGGACGCCTCGCGGAAGGCCAGCTGGAGGGACTTCAGGCCGTCGCGCAGCGGCGCCGCGTGGAAGGAGCTGATCTCGGTCGTGCTCGCGTCGAGCAGTCCGGCGAGCGCGGTGACCAGCTTGCGCGCCTCGTCCAGGTCCTTGTGCTCATCGCCCTCCTCGGTGAGACCGAGCTTCACGGCGGCGGCACTCATCAGGTTCACGGCGACCGTCACGATGACCTCGACCGCGGGGACCTCGGCGATGTCGCGGGTCATGGTGTCGTAGTCGGGGTTCTGGGGAGGGGTGTCACTCATGCCTCACACGATAGGCCCCGGCGCGCGTGACCCCGTCCACGGGAGCCCTCCGCCCGGTGAGCGGCGGTGAGGCGGCCTCCGGTTAGCGCGTACCCGGCGGAACTGCTAACCTTGTGTAACGACCGGCTGGACACGTATGTGCTCACGTATGTGCTCAGCCCACAAGTGGAGGCTCCGATCTCCCACCCGACTGTCCTCCGGGACGGCGGGTCATCCGGTCAGGTGGCCACCACCGTTCCGTACGGACGGTGGAGTCGCCCGAATGCGCGCCCCGCGGTTGACCGCGGCGGTGCTCCGGTTAGCCATGGAGCCCCGCCTGTGTCCCGTCCGGGGCATTTTTCATGTGCCGTGATGGTTGGTCCACTGTCATCAGAGACATACGCGGCTGTCCGCCAGACCGCCGTGTGGTGCTACCGAGGAGGATCCATCAGCACCGAGCCCCGCATCAACGACCGGATTCGCGTTCCCGAAGTGCGACTTGTCGGTCCCAGCGGCGAGCAGGTCGGGATTGTTCCGCTTGCCAAGGCCCTGGAGCTTGCTCAGGAGTACGACCTCGACCTGGTCGAGGTGGCCGCGAGCGCACGCCCGCCGGTCTGCAAGCTCATGGACTACGGGAAGTTCAAGTACGAGTCGGCCATGAAGGCCCGTGAGGCGCGCAAGAACCAGGCGCACACGGTCATCAAGGAAATGAAGCTCCGGCCGAAGATCGACCCGCACGACTACGACACCAAAAAGGGTCACGTCGTCCGGTTCCTCAAGCAGGGCGACAAGGTCAAGATCACGATCATGTTCCGTGGTCGCGAGCAGTCCCGGCCGGAACTCGGCTACCGACTGCTGCAGCGTCTCGCCACGGACGTCGAGGACCTCGGGTTCATCGAGTCGAACCCGAAGCAGGACGGCCGAAACATGATCATGGTTCTCGGTCCGCACAAGAAGAAGACCGAGGCGATGGCCGAGGCCCGTGAGGCTCAGGCGGCTCGCAAGGCGGAAGCGAAGGCCAACCCGGGTCGCTCGCAGAACGCCGCCGATGACGACATCGCCGAGGGTGAAGCCATCGAGGGTGAAGCCATCGAGGGTGAGACCACCGAGGCCGAGTCCGCCGAGGCACCGGCCGAGGCGTCAGCCGAGGCCTGATCCCAGGGCTGACGCCCCGGGACGCCAATCCATACATATGACGTTCCACCGTGCCCGGTCTTGCGACCGGGCACCGGAACGCCACTGACGAGGAGAGAACGGCGCTATGCCGAAGAACAAGTCGCACAGCGGTGCCAGCAAGCGCTTCAAGATCACCGGCTCCGGCAAGGTGCTCCGTGAGCGCGCCGGCAAGCGCCACCTGCTCGAGCACAAGTCGTCCCGCGTGACCCGTCGTCTCACCGGCACCGCCGAGATGGCCCCGGGCGACGCCGCGAAGATCAAGAAGCTTCTCGGCAAGTGACGTACCGGCGCCCAGGCGCCGCACGTCTGATCCGGGACCCCATCGATTTCGGGCCGTGTGAGTCCAACCACGGCCCCGCTACAAGGAGTTAAAAAGTGGCACGCGTCAAGCGGGCAGTAAACGCACACAAGAAGCGCCGGGCGATCCTCGAGGCGGCCAAGGGCTACCGCGGCCAGCGTTCGCGCCTGTACCGCAAGGCCAAGGAGCAGGTCACCCACTCCCTGGTCTACAACTACAACGACCGCAAGAAGCGCAAGGGCGACTTCCGTCAGCTGTGGATCCAGCGCATCAACGCTGCGGCCCGCCAGAACGGCATGACGTACAACCGCCTCATCCAGGGTCTGAAGGCCGCCAACATCGAGGTGGACCGCAAGATCCTCGCGGAGCTGGCCGTCAACGACGCCAACGCGTTCACCTCGCTCGTCGAGGTCGCGAAGAAGGCGCTGCCGTCGGACGTCAACGCGCCGAAGGCCGCGTGACCCTGCGCTGGCTTTAGCCGACGTGACTGAAGGACCCGCAGGTTTCAGCCTGCGGGTCCTTTGCTGCTGACGCCCGCGGAGGCTGTCCGTTCGGGTGCCGGCTGTCGGGGTCCGATCGCTCCCCCGAGTTCTCGGCTCCGCTCGAACAGGGGGGACCCCCATCGCGGCGGAGCCGCAGATCGACACGGGCCCGCGCCCCAGTGGGTCGCAGTCGTCCCCAGATACCGAAGGTGAACCAGAACATGCCCCCCGCCGCCCCCGAGCTGATCTCCCCGCGCTCGCCGCGTGTCCAGGCCGCCCGGCGGCTCGCCCGGCGGAACTTCCGGGGCAAGGAGCGGCTGTTCCTCGCCGAGGGGCCGCAGGCCGTCCGGGAGGCCGCCGCGCACCGCGCCGACGCCACCGCGACGCTGGTGGAACTGTTCGCCACCGTCGAGGCCGCGGAGCGCTACGCCGACATCATCGACGGCGCCCGCCGGGCCGGCGCCCGGGTGCACCTCGCCGACGAGCAGGTCATCGCCGACATCTCCACCACCGTCACCCCGCAGGGCCTCGTCGGCGTCTGCCGCTTCCTCGACACGCCGTTCGAGGACATTCTCAAGACCCGGCCCCGCCTCGTCGCCGTGCTCGCCCATGTCCGCGACCCCGGGAACGCCGGGACCGTGCTGCGCTGCGCGGACGCCGCCGGAGCCGACGCCGTCGTCCTCACCGACGCGTCCGTCGACCTCTACAACCCCAAGGCCGTACGCGCCTCCGTCGGCTCCCTGTTCCATCTGCCCGTCGCCGTCGGCGTGCCCGTCGAGCAGGCCGTGGCCGGACTCAAGGCCGCCGGCGTCCGCATCCTCGCCGCCGACGGCGCCGGTGAGGACGACCTCGACGACGAACTCGACAAGGGGACCATGGGCGGCCCCACCGCCTGGGTCTTCGGCAACGAGGCCTGGGGGCTCCCGGAGGAGACACGCGCGCTGGCCGACGCCGTCGTGCGCGTTCCGATCCACGGAAAGGCCGAGAGCCTGAACCTGGCCACGGCCGCCGCCGTATGTCTCTACGCGTCAGCCCGTGCACAGCGCGCCTCCACAGGGTGCCGTTCCGTCACCGGCAGCTAGTAGGGTGACGGGCCCGGGGGCCCTCTGCGCCAGACGAGAGGTGGGGTACGGGGATGAGTGTCGGCACGGGCGGTGCCCACAGCGCGCTGCGAGCACGGGACGCGCGCGGCACATCCGCGCCCCTGCACGATGACACCGCCGAAGCCGCTCCCGGTCTCGGCATAGACCCCGACGACCTGCCCGACGGGATCGTCGTCGCCGACGAGCACGGCCGCGTCGTCTGCTTCAACGCCGCCGCCGCCCGGATCACGGCGGTCCCGGCGGCCGAGGCACTCGGCCGCCGGCTCGAAGCGGCGCTCCCGCTGGAGGACCTCGAGGGCCGGCGCTGGTGGCAGCTCACGGACCCCTACGGCGGACTCGCCATCCGCAACGGCCAGCCCGAACGGAACCTGCTGCTCCCCGGCGGCCGCGAGATCCTCGTCTCCGCCCGCTATGTGCGCACCCGCCCCCTCGGACCGGTCCGCCGGGTCGTCGTCTGCCTGCGCGACACCGAGGCCCGCCGCCGCACCGAGCGCAGCCACGCCGAGCTGATCGCCACGGTCGCCCACGAACTGCGCTCGCCGCTCACCTCCGTCAAGGGCTTCACCGCGACCCTGCTCGCCAAATGGGAACGCTTCACCGACGACCAGAAGAAACTGATGCTGGAGACCGTCGACGCCGACGCGAACCGCGTCACCCGGCTCATCGCCGAGCTCCTCGACATCTCCCGCATCGACTCCGGTCGCCTCGAAGTGCGCCGCCAGCCCGTCGACATAGGGGCCGCCGTCGGCCGGCACATCCAGGCGTACGTCGCCTCCGGCCAGCCCGCCGACCGCTTCCTGCTGCGCATCGAGCAGCCTCTGCCCGCCCTGTGGGCCGACCCCGACAAGGTCGACCAGGTGCTCAGCAACCTGATCGAAAATGCGGTGCGCCACGGCGAGGGAACCGTCACCATTGACGTGGCACCCTCCACCTCCCCGCGCGAGCGGCCGGACGAGGAGGGCACGGCGAACGCCGTCACGTCGGTCACCGTGAGCGACGAGGGCACCGGAATCCCGGAGGAGTCCATGAACCGCGTCTTCACCCGCTTCTGGCGGGGCAGCAAGCGCGGCGGCACCGGCCTCGGGCTCTACATCGTCAAGGGGATCGTCGAAGCCCACGGCGGCACCATCACGGTCGGCCGCGCCCCCGGCGGGGGAGCGGAGTTCCGATTTACCTTGCCCGTGGGCACCCCGGCGTACCTTCTGTAACGCCACAGCGGCCCCCACGGGCGCATCCGCACGGGAGCACCGCGAGGACGCCCAGTCCTGGGCAGGCCCCCACCCCCGTTAGACTCGGCCTTTGGCACCTTTGCGTCCTCTCATCTGCGGACGATTCGTCTCCGAGTCGATGACGGGGACCCTCAGCCAGCCAACCGGAAGCACGGGAAGAGATGTCGGCACCTAATAAGTCGTACGACCCTGTAGAGGTCGAGGCCTTGAAACCGGAAGAGATCGAGCGCATGCGGGACGAGGCGCTCGCCGCCTTCGCCGCCGCCGGCGACCTCGACGCGCTCCAGGAGGCCAAGGTCGCCCACACCGGCGGCACCTCTCCGCTGGCCCTCGCCAACCGCGAGATCGGCGCACTGCCCCCGCAGGCCAAGGCCGCGGCCGGCAAGCTCGTCGGCCAGGCCCGCGGCGCCGTGAACAAGGCCCTCGCCACCCGCCAGGCCGAACTGGAGGCCGAGCGCGACGCGCGCGTACTGGTCGAGGAGGCGGTGGACGTCACCCTGCCGTACGACCGCGTACCGTCCGGCGCCCGGCACCCGCTCACCACGATGATGGAACGGGTCGCGGACGTCTTCGTGTCCATGGGATACGAGGTCGCCGAGGGCCCCGAGGTCGAGGCGGAGTGGTTCAACTTCGACGCCCTCAACTTCACGCCCGACCACCCGGCCCGGCAGATGCAGGACACCTTCTTCGTCCAGGGCCCCGAGGGCACCCACGGCGACGAGTCCGGTGTCGTGCTGCGCACCCACACCTCGCCGGTGCAGGCCCGCGCCCTGCTCGACCGGGAGCCGCCCGTCTACGTCGTGTGCCCCGGCCGCGTCTACCGCACGGACGAGCTCGACGCCACGCACACCCCGGTCTTCCACCAGATCGAGCTGCTGGCCGTCGACGAGGGCCTGACCATGGCCGACCTCAAGGGCACCATGGACCACATGGTCCAGTCGCTCTTCGGCTCGGACATGAAGACCCGGCTGCGCCCGAACTACTTCCCCTTCACCGAGCCGTCCGCCGAGATGGACATGCTCTGCTACGTCTGCAAGGGCGAGTCCGTCGGCAACCCCGACCGCCCCTGCCGGACCTGCTCCTCCGAGGGCTGGATCGAGCTCGGCGGCTGCGGCATGGTCAACCCGCGGGTGCTGGTCGCCTGTGGCGTCGACCCGGAGAAGTACAGCGGATTCGCCTTCGGGTTCGGCATCGAGCGGATGCTGATGTTCCGTCACAACGTTGAAGACATGCGAGACATGGTCGAGGGTGACGTCCGGTTCACCCGGCCGTTCGGGATGGAGATCTGATGCGGGTCCCGCTTTCTTGGCTGCGGGAGTACGTCGACCTGCCGGCGACGGAGACCGGGCGCGACGTCCAGGCCAAGCTCATTTCGGCAGGCCTCGAGGTCGAGACCGTCGAGCCGCTCGGCGCCGACCTCAAGGGCCCCCTGGTCGTCGGCCAGGTGCTCACCATCGAGGAACTGACGGAGTTCAAGAAGCCCATCCGCTTCTGCACCGTCGACGTCGGCACCGCCAACGGCACCGGTGAGCCCCAGGAGATCGTCTGCGGCGCCCGCAACTTCGCCGTCGGCGACAAGGTCGTCGTGGTCCTGCCCGGCGCCGTCCTGCCCGGCGACTTCGCGATCGCCGCGCGCAAGACGTACGGCAAGACCTCGCACGGCATGATCTGCTCCGGCGACGAGCTGGGCATGGGCGACGACGGCAGCGGCGGCATCATCGTGCTGCCGCCGGAGATGGAGCCCGGCACCGACGCGATCGAGCTGCTCCAGCTCGTCGACGAGGTCCTCGACATCGCCGTCACGCCCGACCGCGGCTACGCCCTGTCGCTGCGTGGTGTGGCCCGCGAGGCCGCCATCGCGTACGGCCTGCCGCTGCGCGACCCCGCGCTGCTGGACGTACCGGCCCCGAACGCGTTCGGCCACCCGGTGCAGGTCTCCGACCCGATGGGCTGCGACCGCTTCACCGCGCGCACGGTGACCGGCCTGGACCCCGACGCCCAGTCCCCGATCTGGCTGCGCCGCCGGCTCCAGAAGGCCGGCATGCGCCCGGTCTCGCTCGCCGTCGACATCACCAACTACGTGATGCTGGAGCTCGGCCAGCCCCTGCACGCCTACGACCGCAGCCGGGTCCAGGGCACGATCGGCGTGCGCCGGGCCGAGCAGGGCGAGAAGCTCACCACGCTCGACGGAGTCAAGCGCACGCTGGACGCCGGCGACCTGGTGATCACCGACGACCGCGGCCCCATCGGCCTCGCGGGCGTCATGGGCGGCGCCCACACCGAGATCGACGACACCGAGGGCACCACCACCGAGGTCGTCATCGAGGCCGCGCACTTCGACCCGATCACCATCGCGCGCACGGCCCGCCGTCACAAGCTGGCCTCCGAGGCGTCCAAGCGCTTCGAGCGCGGCGCCGACCCCGAGGCCACCTCGGCCGCGGCCCAGCGGACCGTGGACCTCCTCGTGCTCCTCGCGGGCGGCACCGCCGACGCCGGGGTCACCGAGGTGATCGCGCCGTCCGCGCCGCACACCATCACCATCCCGGCCGACCACCCGGACAAGGTGGCCGGTGTCGACTACGGCCGCGAGACCGTCGTCCGCCGCCTCCAGGAGGTCGGCTGCGATGTCTACGGGCAGGACGAGCTGATCGTCACCGTGCCGTCCTGGCGGCCCGACCTGACCGACCCGAACGACCTCGCGGAAGAGGTCATCCGGCTCGAGGGCTACGAGAACCTGCCCTCCACGCTGCCCAAGCCCCCGGCGGGCCTCGGCCTCACGGACCGGCAGCGGCTGCACCGCCGGGCCGGCCGCGCGCTGGCCGGCGCCGGATACGTCGAGGCGCTGAACTACCCGTTCATCGGCGAGCACGTCTTCGACCAGTTCGGCCTCGCCGAGGACGACCCGAAGCGCAAGGTCGTCAAGCTGGTCAACCCGCTGTCCGACGAGGAGCCCGCGCTCCGTACGACGCTGCTGCCGGGCCTGCTGCACGCCCTGCGCCGCAACGACGGACGCGGCAGCCACGACCTGGCGCTCTTCGAGACCGGCCTGGTCTTCCACCCCCGGGAGGAACTGCGTGTCGCCGGGCGGCTGCCCGTCGACCGCCGTCCCACCGACGAGGACGTCGCGGCCCTGACCGCCGCGCTTCCCGCCCAGCCCCGGCATGCCGCCGTCGTCCTCGCGGGCGCCCGCGAGCAGGCCGGCTGGTGGGGCAAGGGACGCCCGGCCGACTGGGCCGACGCGATCGAGGCCGCGCGGACCCTGGCCCGCGAGTCGGGGACCGAACTCCTCGTCCGCTCCGGTCAGTACGGGCCGTGGCACCCGGGTCGCTGCGCCGAGCTCGCGGTCCTCGTGGACGGCGCGGAGCAGGTCATCGGGTACGCCGGTGAGCTGCACCCCGGTGTCCTGAAGACGCTGGGCCTGCCCGTGCGCACCTGCGCGATGGAGCTGGACCTGGACGCGCTGGAGCGGGCGAGCTCGGGCCACCCCAAGGGCCCGAAGATCTCGACCTTCCCGGTCGCCACGCAGGACGTCGCCCTTGTCGTCGACAAGAGCGTCCCGCACACGGACGTCGAGGCGGCCCTGCACGAGGGCGCGGGTGAACTCCTGGAGTCCATCCGGCTGTTCGACGAGTACGAGAGCGAGCAGCTCGGCGCGGACAAGAAGTCCCTCGCCTACGCGCTGCGGTTCCGTGCCGCCGACCGCACGCTGACCGTCGACGAGGCCTCCGCGGCCCGCGACGCGGCGGTGGCGCTCGCCGCAGAGCGCACGGGGGCGGTGCTGCGCGGAGCCTGACCGCTCCACCGGGTGTGCCGGGGAACTGTGCGCCACGATGGGCCGTGGATCATTTCGCGGCCTGGCGCACGGTTCCCCGCACCCGTTTCAGCGGGTCCCACCGGCTCCGGTCCGGGGGTTCCGTGGCTCCTGCCCGGCCGTTCCGTGGCCCCTGCCTGCATAAATGCGGGTCTCCGAAGGCACCTCACTCATTCGGGTGACATGCCCGGGCGATCGGGCCCGGGCGGGCCGAGCGGTCGACAGAATCGGAGCGGTCTCTCCGAGGCCGTCTGTGCTGTCAGGGCCTATTGGGGGGCCAATCGGCATGATCCGTATCAAGGCTGGGGCTCCCCGCAGGGCGACGCTCCACACGCATTCGCGGAACCCGGCCCGGGCGGTCCTCGGCCCGCTTCGCCGGCGTGACCGGCTGAGAGCCGGATTCGACCGGGCGGTGCGCGGTCGCCGTCCCTGCCTCGGTTTCACCCGCGCGGCGTGCGGACGCGGCGCGCTCGGCCACCGGGTCCTGCGCACCGCCGACCAGCCGCCGCTGCGCCGGGCGGTGAACCTGGGGCTGCCCGCGGTCTGGGGCGCGCTGGCGATCTCGTACAAGATGGCCTGTCCGCTCGCTCAGGAGAGCGGGCTCGGCGCCCGCGTCGTCACCAGCGCCGTCTTCTTCGCGGTCGGAGCCGGTCTGATACTCCACGTCAGAAGAGTGCTGCTGCGTGAGCTCCGGCAGATCCGCAAGGTCGCGGGAGCCGCGCAGAGCGTCCTGCTGCGCCCGCTGCCACCGCGTATCGACGGGCTGGACATCGCGGCGGCCCAGCTCTCCGCGGACCACGGCGCGAGCATCGGCGGCGATCTGTACGAGGCGATCGCCACCGAGCACGGTGTGCGGGTCGTGATGGGGGACGTGCGCGGGCACGGACTGGGGGCCATCGGGACCGTCGCCGCCGTCCTCGGCAGTTTCCGCGAGGCAGCGCACGACGAAGGCGAACTCGGCGGCGTCCTCAGAAGACTGGAGCGGGCGCTGGCCCGGCACCTGTGCGAGCGGGACCGGGCCGGACACCCCTCCTCCGGGCCCGGCTCCGACAGCGACACCGCCGAGGAGTTCGTCACCGTCCTGCTCCTGGAGATCCGCGGGGACGGCGAGGTGCACGCCCTCAACTGCGGCCACCCGTGGCCGTATCTGCTCACCAGGGGCCGCGTGCGGCCACTCGTCCGCGCCGAACCACTGCCCCCGCTCGGGCCGTTCCCGCTGCCGGCCCGTCTCCCGGCCGAATCCTGCGGCCGGCTCCGGCCCGGCGAGGGTCTCTTCCTGCACACCGACGGTGCCGAGGACGCGCGGGACACCCGGGGGCGGTTCTTTCCGCTGCTGCCGGCGCTCACCGCGGCCGTCCGCGACGGACCCGTCGTACCGCAGGCCGTGCTGCGCGCGGTGCTCACCGGCCTGCTGAGCCACACCGGCGGCCGGCCCGCCGACGACGTGGCCCTCCTGGTGCTCCACAACGACCGCCGTCCCCTCGCCCTGAAGCCGGGCCGTGTGTCCCAGCACGTGCCTCGCTAGTGTCGCGTCAGCCAAGGTTCGCCCCGTCGCGACGCCCGGCACGCCCTCTCGCCGCACCGGCCGAAAGCCCAAGTACGTCCAGTACGAGGACTTCCGGCCGGCACGCCGAGAGCACGCACCGGACGCCGCTCCTTGACGGGCAAACATTGCCTGCCGCGGCACTAGCGCGCGGCGAGCACGGGCGGTCACCGGTCGCGCTTCGCGTTCCCGGCCGGGGCGACCGGCCACGGGACCCGCACCCGGACGACCGGAGTCCCGCGGTCGCCCCGGCCGAACCGGCTCTGCCGTCCGCCCGGCCACGGAGTGTCGGGCAGGCGGCCGGACGGACGACGCGGAGCGGGCCGCCGTACTGTACGAGGGGGAGCCCGGCGGCCCGGCCGGCCTCTTGCGAGGCATTTCAGTCAACCGGTACGAAACTCTCCGCGACAGCGCGCGCACAGCGCGGATACGGGCATTCCCATCACACCCCGTGTGAAAGGGGACGCACTACTCTCTCTGATGCGGTCGGGCGCGGTCGGGCATGACCGGCGCCGTCGGCAACGAGCCACTGGGGGGCCTCCCATGCAGCCCAACACTCTGCTCGACTCGATCCTCGACGAGGCGGGCATATCGCACGCGGGACTCGCCGCCCACGTCAACCAGGCGGGCCGGGCCCGCGGTCTGGCCCTGCGCTACGAACACACCGCCGTGGCACGGTGGCTGAAGGGCCAGCGACCGCGCGGTCAGGTGCCCGACCTGATCTGCGAGGTGCTCGCGGGACGCCTGCACCGGCCGGTCACGCTCGACGACATCGGCCTCGGGGTACCCGGCGAGCCCTCCACCCCGCACGCCGGCTCGCTCTCGGGTTTCGTCGAACGCGCCACCGCTCTGTGGCGCTCCGACGAACAGCAGCGACCGCACATACTCGGCGCCCCGGCCGTCACCGGAACCCCGGCAGTGATGCCCGTGTGGGAGTGGGAGAACCCGCCCGAGGACGTGGACGTCTCCCGCGGCGGGCGCCATCAGGTCAGCATGGCCGACATCGAGATGCTGCGCGCGGCGCGGGCCCACTACGAGCAGATGTACCGCAAGGCCGGCGGCATAGCGACCCGCACCCGGATCGTCGGCTTCCTCAACTCCGAGACCGCACCCCTGCTGCGCGGCAGCTACACCGACGCCACCGGCCGCCAACTGCACCGCGCGACAGGCGGGTTGGTGGCCATCGCGGGCATCTGCGCCTACGACTCCGACGCGCACGGACTCGCGCAGCGCTACTTCCACCAGGCACTGCGTCTGGCGAAAGCCAGTGGGGACAGGGGACTCGGCGCGTACGTCATAGCTCTGCTGGTCAACCAGTCGCTGTTCATGCGCGAGTACCGGCAGGCGGTCGCGTTCGCCGAGGCAGCGCTGCGAGCGGCGGGGCGCCACATCACCCCGGCCCTCGCCTCCGACCTCTACGCCATGCAGGCCAAGGCGTACGCACACCTCGGCGACGGCAGCAGCGCGCTGTCCTGCATACGGCGTGCCGAGCAGGCCGCCGAGCGTATCCGGCGCGGTTACGAGCCCGACGAGACCGGCTATGTCCAGCCGGGACTGGTCAACGTACAGGTGGCGGAGGCCCTGCTCAGCCTCGGCGACCTGGTGGCCGCCGCGGAGCACGCGGCGGCCGCGGTCGACACTCCGGCGCACGACCGGGGGCGTGTGCACCGGCTGGCCATGCTCAGCCAGATCGAACTGCGCCAGGGCAACGCCGACAAAGCGGTGGCGACGGCCGTCCAGATGGCGGAGCAGGCGCGGGGGATGGAGTCCCAGCGGCTGCGCGACAGACTGCGCGCGGTACGCGAACACCTGGTGCGCAGCGGCTGTTCGGGCACGACCGAGGCCGCCGAACTCATCGACGGCGCACTGCGCGTACCGCTGTAGGGAGCAGTCCGGCAAGCCGTTTCACCGGCCGCGCCGGAGCGCCGAGGCACGAGCGGCGCCTGAACGCGGGCCACCGTTTCGCCCGGCCGTGTTCAGGCGCCGCTGTGCTGCGCCCCGACCCCAGTGAGCCCTGCTGCCGGAACGCGGCTGCTGCGATATTGCCATCACTCGGCGGAAGGTGGCAGAACCGTGCAGTGGACGAAACGGAACGAACAAACTGTGTATGCAAACCGCTGGTTCAGCGTCAATCTCGCGGATGTGGAGCTGCCGGACGGGCGGCATCTCGATCACTTCCTGATAAGGCTGCGGCCCGTCGCCGTGGCCACGGTGGTGAACGAGGCCAACGAGGTGCTGCTCCTGTGGCGGCATCGCTTCATCACCGACAGCTGGGGATGGGAGCTCCCGGCGGGCGTCGTGGAGGACGGCGAGGACATCGCCGTGGCGGCGGCCCGCGAACTGGAGGAGGAGACCGGGTGGCGGCCGGGACCCCTGAGGCATCTGATGAGTGTCGAGCCCTGCAACGGGCTCACCGACGCCCGGCATCACATCTACTGGGCCGACGAGGGCGCTTACATCGGACACCCCGTGGACGACTTCGAGTCGGACCGCCGGGAGTGGGTGCCCCTGAAGCTCGTTCCCGACATGGTCGCCCGCGGTGAGGTCCCGGCCGCCAACATGGCGGCCGCACTGCTCCTCCTGCACCATCTCAGGCTCGGGCAGGACGCGTTGCCCTGATCCGGTCCCCTCTCACAGCCCCTCGGGCCGGACAGGTCCTAGTGCCCCAGAGCCTGCCAGACCGCCACGGCCAGTGCGCCCACGGCCGCGACGACGGCGACGGTGGGCAGTGGCCAGCGGGTGTGTTCGAGCGCGACAATCCGGGTGCTGAGGTCATCGAGGTCCTTGGCCGTCTGGTCGTCGCGCTGGGTGAGCAGTGCCAGTCCTCCCTCGATGCGGGTGAACCCCACTTCGAGAGACCGGCGTAACTCCGCGAGTTCCTTCGGTGCAACGGGATGCTCGGGGTCGGCGGTCACGAGTCCGCTCCTTTCCGTGGTCGGCACATCCCTTGTCTGTGCACGGAAAGTCAACTCGCCTGGTGGGCACGTGAGGAGAGTGTGCGCCAGGCATATGCGGGCCCGGCGCGCACACGGCGTGTGAACGCCGCGGGCCCGGCACCGCAGAAGGTGCCGGGCCCGTGCGAACTCCGTTGAGCGGAGCGGGTGTTCACTCGATGTTCGGCCTGGTCAGCCGTAGGTGTAGAACCCCGAACCGGACTTGCGGCCGAGGCGGCCGGCGTCGACCATGCGCTGGAGCAGCGGAGGAGCGGCGTACAGCGGCTCCTTGTACTCCTCGTACATCGAGTACGCGACCGAGGCCACCGTGTCGAGGCCGATCAGGTCGGACAGCTTGAGCGGGCCCATCGGGTGGGCGCAGCCCATCTCCATGCCGTTGTCGATGTCCTCGCGGCTCGCCATGCCCGACTCGAACATCCGGATCGCGGACAGGAGATAGGGGATCAGCAGCGCGTTGACGACGAAGCCCGAGCGGTCCTGGGCGCGGATCGCGTGCTTGCCGAGCGCCTTCTCGGCGAACAGCTGGGCGCGGCTGATGGTGCCCTCGGAGGTGGTCAGCGCCGGGATCAGCTCCACGAGCTGCTGCACCGGGGCCGGGTTGAAGAAGTGGATGCCGATGACCTGGTCGGGACGCGAGGTCGCGACGGCCAGCTTCACCAGCGGGATCGAGGAGGTGTTGGAGGCCAGGATCGCGTCCGGCCTGGTCATCACCTGGTCGAGCACCTGGAAGATCTCGGTCTTCACCTGCTCGTTCTCGACGACGGCCTCGATCACCAGGTCACGGTCGGCGAACTCGCCGAGGTCCGTGGTGAAGCTCAGCCGGTCCTGGGTGGCCTTGAGCTCTTCCTCGGAGATCTTTCCGCGCTCGGCCGCCTTGGACAGGGAGGAGAAGAGCCGGGTCCGGCCGATCTCCAGGGCTTCGCCGGTGGTCTCGGCGACCTTCACGTCCAGTCCGGCGCGGGCGCACACCTCGGCAATGCCCGCTCCCATCTGGCCGCAGCCCACCACTCCGACGCGTTCGATGTCGGTCACATCGTCCCCTTCGCTGATCCGTACGGCCCGGCAGGTAGTCCGTTGTTCGGGCCCTGCTCCGAACGTGCACGTTACTCCCAAGTATCGATGATCGATCGTCGGGGTGGTGCATGCTGGGTTCCGGTACGACATGTGATCGGACGGATACGCAGCGTAGGGGGTAGGGGTATGGGGCGACTGCCACGCCGGACGTTCGCGGCGGCCGCGCTCGTGACACTGTCGGGGTTCGGCACGGCGGGGGACGCCGCGGCGGCCGCCCAGGACACGGCCCCACCGCACCGGTCGGCGGCCCCGCGCGCCATGCGCGGCATGTGGCTCGCGACCGCCTCGAACCGCGACTGGCCCTCCCGCACCGGCCTGAGCCCCGCACGCCAGCGCGCCGAACTCGTCGGCCATCTGGACACGGCGGTACGCCTGCGCCTCAACACCGTGTTCCTCCAGGTCCGTCCCGCCGCCGACGCGCTGTGGCCCTCTCCGTACGAGCCGTGGTCCCGCTACCTGACCGGCGTCCAGGGCAAGGATCCCGGCTGGGACCCGCTGGGCACCGCCGTGCGCGAGGCCCACGCGCGCGGTCTGGAACTGCACGCCTGGTTCAACCCGTACCGCGTGTCCGGACAGCCGGACCCCGGCAGGCTCGCCCCCTCGCACCCCGCGCGTCTCCACCCCGACTGGACCGTGCGGTACGGCGGGAAGCTCTACTACAACCCCGGACTGCCCCCGGTCCGTACGTTCGTCCGGGCCGCGATGCTCGACGCGGTGCGCCGGTACCCCCTCGACGGCGTGCACTGGGACGACTACTTCTACCCCTACCCGGTGCCCGGCGAGCGCTTCGACGACGACGCGGCGTACGCCGAACACGGCGCGGGGTTCCCGGACCGGGCGGCCTGGCGGCGCGACAACGTCGACCGGCTGGTGCGGGAGATGGCGGAGGGCGTCAAGAAGGCCCGCCCCGGGGTCCGCTTCGGGATCAGCCCCTTCGGCGTCTGGCGCAACGCGTCGACCGACCCGCTCGGCTCGCCGACCCGGGCCGGCGTCGAGACCTACGACGACCTGTACGCCGACACCAGGAAATGGGTCGGGCGGCGCTGGGTGGACTACATCTGCCCCCAGCTCTACTGGAACATCGGCTTCGCCGCCGCCGACTACGCGAAGCTGCTGCCCTGGTGGGCGCGGGTCACCCGGGGCACGGGCGTGCACCTGTACGCGGGCGAGGCGCTCTACAAGGCGGGCGACCCGGCGCAGCCCGCCGCCTGGCGGGACCCGGCCGAACTCTCCCGGCATCTCACCCTCGCCCGCGGCCACGCCGAAGTGCGCGGGCATGTCTTCTTCGCGGCCTCGGAGGCGGGCACCGACCGGAACGGCGCGATGGCACGGGTCGTCGCCGACCACTACCGGCAGCCGGCGAAGCCCCCGCGCTGAGCGGACGCCGGCATCCCGGCGTCCGCTCCCGCCGTTCTACCGCGGCGGCATGTCCCGGTGGCGGATCTCGGAGTCCGGCCCCGGCGAGCACACGGCCTCGTGACCGTCCTCGAACCGCACGCGGTAGGGGGGAGCGCCTTCGGCTCCCATGACCTCGGTGATCTCCGCGACCTTGTCGTGCTGGCCGACGGTCCTGCCGTGCTGCACCAGCTGGTCGCCTTTGGTTGCGTGCATCTGAACGGTCTCCTCGCCTGTACGGGAGCAACGGTTCGTGGCCTCGGGCCGAGAGGCCCGGGGCACGGGTCGGTGCGGCCTGTTCGTGCGGGTCAGCCCCGTGCCCGCTGGGTCAGGGCGATGCAGACGAGGACGGCGGCCGCCGTCAGGGGTGCCGCCGGGGTGAGCCGTTCGCCCAGGAGCAGTACCGACCACACCAGTGTGAGCAGCGGCTGGGCCAGCTGCAACTGGCTGGCCTTGGGAATCCCGATCGACGCCATCCCCCGGTACCAGACGACCAGGCCGAGGAACTGCGAACCGACCGCGACCCACAGCAGCCCGGTCAGGCTGTGCGCCGTCAGCCGCACCGGTTCGTGCGACAGCGCCAGCAGCGCGCCCGGAACGCTGAGCGGCAGACACAGGACCAGGGCCCAGCCGATGACCTGCCAGCCCGGCATCACCCGGGCCAGCCGGCCGCCCTCGGTGTAGCCCGCCGCGCAGATCAGCAGGGCCCCGAAGAGATAGGCGTCCGCACCGGTCAGGGCACCACCGCTCTGCTGCACGGTGAACGCGATCACGGCCGCGGCGCCCGCGCAGGCCGCCACCCAGAACGTCCGCGACGGCCGCGCGCCGGTGCGCAGCGCCGAGAACAGCGCCGTCGTCAGCGGCAGCAGCCCGACGACGACGGCCGCGTGGGCGGTGGTCGACGTCCGCAGGGCGAGTGTCGTCAGGAGCGGGAAGCCGAGGACGACACCGGCGGCGACGACGGCGAGGCCCGCCAGATGCCGGCGGGCGGGCCGGGGGACCCGCAGCGCGAGGAGGCAGCCGCCCGCGAGGACCGCCGCGAGGACGCAGCGCACGGTCACCAGCGACCAGGGGCCGAAGCCCTCCAGGCCCCAGGCCGTCGCGGGGAAGGTGAGGGAGAAGGCGGTGACCCCCAGGGCCGCCTGAAGGGTGCCGGAACGGCGGTCCGCCGGAGCGGGGCTCCGGGGCGGGGCGGAGGCCGGGGGCTCGATGCCGGTGCTGACCGCTATCCCGGTCCGGTCGATAGCGCTACTCTCTGCTCTCATGCATGAGCGTAGCAGTGTGGGCGATCTGGCGGATCAGCTGCGGCAGGAGCTGAATCGCTACTCTCCAGGTGGAAAGCTGCCATCCAGCCGGGCGCTCGTCGAGCGGTTCCGAGTGAGCCCGGTGACCGTGTCACGGGCGCTGGCGCAACTCGCCGCCGAGGGGCTCGTGATCACCCGGCCGGGTGCGGGCGCCTTCCGGGCGAGGCCCCGGCCCGCCGTCACCTCCACCGGGGACACCTCCTGGCAGGAGGTCGCGCTCAGCGCGGACGCCGCGACGGAGGCCGTCCCGCGCACCGTGGACGCCTCCGGCGTCCTCGCCTCGCTCGCCGCGCCGCCCCCCGGTGTCGTCGAGTTCAACGGCGGCTATCTGCACCCCTCGCTCCAGCCGGAGCGGGCGATGGGCGCGGCCCTCTCCCGGGCCGGCCGTCGCCCCGGGGCCTGGTCACGGCCGCCCATGGAGGGACTGCCCGAACTGCGCGAGTGGTTCGCGCGCGGTATCGGCGGGGCGATCGGCGCCGCCGAGGTACTGGTCGCGGCCGGCGGCCAGACCGCCCTGACGACCGCCCTGCGCGCGCTCGCGCCGCCCGGCGCCCCGGTCCTGGTCGAGTCGCCCACGTATCCGGGCATGCTGGCCATCGCCCGCGCCGCCGGTCTTCGCCCCGTTCCGGTCCCGGTGGACCCCGACGGCGTGAAACCCGAGCTCCTGGCCGACGCCTTCAGGGCGAGTGGCGCCCGGGTCTTCGTCTGCCAGCCGCTGTTCCAGAATCCGACCGGCGCCGTGCTCGCGCCCGAGCGGCGCGGCGAGGTGCTGCGCATCGCGCGGGACGCCGGAGCCTTCGTCGTCGAGGACGACTTCGTACGCCGCCTGGTGCACGAGGACGCGGGCCCGCTGCCGCGGCCGCTGGCCGCCGAGGACCCCGACGGGGTCGTGGTGCACGTCGGTTCCCTGACCAAGGCGACCTCGCCCAGCTTCCGGGTGAGCGCCCTGGCCGCGCGCGGTCCGGTACTGGAGCGACTGCGCGCCATCCAGGTCGTGGACACCTTCTTCGTGCCGCGCCCGCTGCAGGAGGCCGCGCTCGAACTCGTCGGCTCGCCGGCCTGGCCGCGTCATCTGCGCACCGTTTCGGCCGAGTTGAAGGCTCGGCGGGACACCATGACCGCCGCACTGCGGCTGCGGCTCCCCGAACTCGCCCTGCCCCACATCCCGTTCGGCGGCTACCACCTGTGGGCGCGGCTGCCCGACGGCACCGACGAATCCGCGCTCGTCGCCGCCGCCCTGCGCGCGGGGGTGGCCGTCACTCCCGGCCGCCCCTACTACAGCGCCGAACCCCCGGCCGCCCAGATCCGGTTGAGCTTCGCGGCGGTGGCGGGGACGGAGGAGATCACGGAGGGCGTACGACGACTGACGGCGGCGTACGACGAGGTGCGGGCCTGAGCGGAGGCGGCGGGACCACGTGCCGCGGGAGCCGCGGGGGCGCGACGGCGACAAGACGCGGGTACAGGGCGCCGGCACAGTCGGCGCACAGACCAGAAGCCGATGTTCCGTGAATATTCGGATACTCTGCGTAACACCCTTGACCTGCGGAGTCCGGCGCTCCACGATCTGCGCATGCATCTTCGGGTCACGTTCGTCGCCGCCGCGCGTAGCTCCGCGCTGCTGGCGGAGCGCTTCGAGGACGACCGGCCGCTGGACCAGGCGGGATGGGAGGAAGCCCGGCGCGCCGCCGCGGGGCTGCTGCCCCTGGCGGCGGCCGAGCTGCGCTACTGCGCGCCGACACCCCGCAGCCGGGCCACCGGTGACGTCCTCGGCTACGCGCCACTGGTTCAGCTCGCGCTGCGTGACTGCGACATGGGCCGCTGGCGAGGCTTCACCCTCGGCGAGGCCATGGCCCGCGAGCCCGAGGCCGTGGACTCCTGGCTGTCCGATCCGCGCTCCACGCCCCACGGCGGTGAGAGTCTGCTGACCTTCATCGCCCGGGTCGGCGCCTGGCTCGACACCCGTCCGGGGGAGGACGGCGGCAGCATCGTCGCGGTGGCCGAGCCGTCGGTGGTACGGGCCGCGCTGGTCTACGCGCTGAAGGCGCCGCCGTCGACGTACTGGAACATCGATGTCCGTCCCCTGTCGGCGATCACCGTGACGGGCCGGGCGGGCCGCTGGAACCTGCGCGTCGACGGGGCGCCCGCTCAGGTCGGGCGCGCGTAACCGGTGGTGAGCACCAGGTCCTTCGCGGGTCCCCGGACCCGCCAGACGGACCGCCAGTGGTGCTCGTCCCTGACGGTGAACTCGCCGCGGTAGAGATCCGCGGCGCAGGGGTGGTCGGCGACGTACCGCCCGGTCGTCAGGTCCAGGTCATGGAACGGGCGGCCGTCGGAGAACCGTACGAGCGCGGTCCCGGGGCCCTGGCCCGGCAGGAACCGCAGTGTCCGCTCGGCGGGCCGTGCGACGCCCTGCCACACGAACGTGCCCGACTCCCGGTGCAGCAGCCCGCCCTCCTCCAGCGGCTCGAACACCGTCGTGCCGGTGAAGCGCCCTTCGGCGTCGCTCGCGAGGTCCCGTACGGTGCGCTCGACCCGCCAGTTTCCGCCCAGGTACGTCAGCACGTCCTCGACCGGCCAGAACTCGCCCATGCCGTCCCGTTCCCCGTCCCCTCCGATGCGGCGCGACCCGTTGAGGCGCGCCCGGCCTCCCCCTATCCTGCCGTCCCGGTCACTTCCGGGGCGGGGCCGGGGAGGGGAGCCCGGTCAGGAACTGCGGCGGGGCTTGCCGCGCTTCGCGCCGCCCTTCGGGCCGCCGGTGCCGCCACCCCGGGTGTTCTTGGCCGCGGTCCTGCCGCCGCCCTTGCCGCCCGTCTTGCCGGGCGCGGGCTTGCGCCGGGCGCCGCCGCCCGAGTCCGACTTCCGGGGGGCGGACTTCGCCGCGCCCCGGTCCTTCTGCGCCGCCGCGGGCGGGGTCTGGGAACGTCCTCGGGTGCTGTTGACCGTGCGTCCGCGCACGATGCCGATGAAGTTCTCCACCAGATCGGTGGTCCGCTCCTCGGGCCAGGCCAGCGCGACCCGTGACTCGGGGGCGTCCGTGACCGTCCGGTACGTGAGGTCCTTGCGGTGGTGCAGACGGGCGAGGGACTGCGGCACGACCACGACCCCGATGCCCGCCGCGACGAGTTCCACGGCGTCCGCGGTGGCCGCCGGGCGCTCCAGCGCGGGCCTGCCCGGCAGACGCTCCCACTCCAGCGGGTCGTCGAGGGGGTGCAGCACGATGTCGTCGGCGAGGTCCTCGCCACTGACCTGCTCGACCGCCGCCACGATGTGATCCTTCGGGACCACGACGACCGTCGTCTCGGTGTAGAGGGGGATCGCGCTGAGGTCGGTCCCGTCGACCGGCATCCGGACGAAGCCCGCGTCGGCGTCGCCGCGCCGCAGGACGTCGTACACCTCGTCGGCGGACACCGGGACGAGGGCCAGGGGCACGCCGGGCATCCGCTCGTTCCAGATCCGCACCCACTTCGAGGGCGTCACCCCCGGAACGTAGGCGAGCCTGAACGAGGGGGATGCTTCGGAGCCGGTCACCACGTCAGATTACCCGGCGTGGCCGCGGCACCGTACCGGCGATGGTCGGCGGGGGCCCGTGCGCTCGATACCCTTGACCCATGAGTTCGCACCAGACCGCCCAGACGATGAAGCCCGCCACAGCGGCGAAGAAGCTGGGTGTGTACCTCGAGGCCACCCCCGCCGAGTTCCAGGAGGGTGTCGTCTCTCGTGCCGAGCTGAACGCCTTGCAGACCGACCCGCCCGCGTGGCTCCAGGAACTGCGCCGCACCGGCCCGCACCCGCGGCCGGTCGTCGCGGCCAAGCTCGGTGTCTCCATCGCGGGACTCGCCCGCGCTGGCGTCAGCGAGGCCCTCACCACCGAGCAGATCGAGGCGCTGAAGACGGAGGACCCCGAGTGGCTGCGGCGCGAGCGCGCCACCCAGGCGGACGTCCGCAAGGAGACGGTACGCATCAAGGAGAAGAACGCGGAGCGGGACGCCAAGCGCTCCTGACCCGAATCGCCCCCGCCGCGGACGCCGGCGGGGGCACCCGAGCCGCCCCGCGCCGGGATCTCGGCCGCCGGTCCCCGGGGTGCCGGGCCCGCCGGCACCGGGCGTTCCGGGGCCGTTCGCGCCGAGCGGGGAGCCCTGCCCACCCGCGTGTCCGAAAGAGAGGCCGCCCGGGCCGAGGGTGGCGGCGAGCCGCTCGGCCGACTCCCGCGTGAGGCTTCCGTGGATGTCGGCGGTGCCGTCGCCGAGCCCCTGGTTCACGGCCGGGGCCGAGATCACGGCGCCGTCCAGGACGATGGCCGGCTGGTTCTGCGGCGGGGCGTTCCGGGACGCGCTCGCCGTCAGGGCGGAGAACTGCCGGGCGCCCGCGGAGTCGAGGCGCAGCCGCACGAGCCGGCCCCTCGTCTGCCGGCCGAGCACCGCCTTGGCCGAGGTCACATGAGTCCCGTCCACCGCCGTCGGCCCCAGCCCGAAACGTGGCGTGGGCGGCGGATCCGCCACCGGCGGTCCCCCAGGCCGCGACCGAGCCCCGCGCGGCGCCCTCCCGCCTCGTCGAGCGCCTCTCCCGTGCCGCGCGGTCCAGCGCGGACAAGCGCGCCGGGAGCGCCACGTCACCACGGACCGCCGTGCGTCCGCCGCGGCGAAGGGTGACCCAGAAGAGGAGAACCCTGCGTGGGGCCCCGGGGAGACGCATGCGGGGGACGGTTCCCGCTCGGTGCCCTCCGGCGAAGGTGATGCCGGGCTTCGACCGGAATCAATCCGGAGTGTGCGTGCTGTTCCACCGGATCCGATCGTGTGGTGTCCGAGTGGAGGGACAGCGACTCTGGGCATGACTCCCACCGTGCCGACGGACGGGGGCGTCGCGGAGTCGCGCGTGCCCCGGTGGTCGCCCGGGGAGGATTGCATAAACGTGCAGGGAAACGTATAGTCATGCCATCCAAGAGGAGGGTTCCATGGCGATGCGTGCGGCGGTGGCGGGAGCGAGTGGATACGCGGGCGGGGAACTGCTGCGCCTGCTCCTGGCACACCCCGAGATCGAGATCGGCACCCTGACCGGCAACTCCAACGCGGGCCGGCGGCTCGGGGGGATCCAGCCCCATCTGCTGCCGCTCGCCGACCGCGTCCTCGCCGAGACCACCGCCGAGGCGCTGAGCGGCCACGACGTGGTGTTCCTCGCGCTGCCCCACGGCCAGTCCGCCGAGGTCGCCGAACAGCTCGGTCCCGAGGTCCTCGTGGTCGACATGGGTGCCGACTTCCGGCTGAAGGACCCGGCCGACTGGGAGCGGTTCTACGGCTCCCCCCACGCCGGGACCTGGCCGTACGGCCTCCCCGAACTGCCGGGTGCCCGCGCCGCGCTGGAGGGGTCCAAGCGCATCGCGGTACCCGGTTGCTATCCGACGGCCGTCTCGCTGGCCCTCTTCCCCGCGTACGCGGCCGGGCTGGCGCAGACCGAGGCCGTGATCGTCGCCGCCTCAGGCACCTCGGGGGCCGGCAAGGCACCCAAGGCGCACCTGCTCGGCAGCGAGGTCATGGGATCGATGAGCCCGTACGGCGTCGGCGGCGTCCACCGGCACACCCCCGAGATGATCCAGAACCTCACCGCCGCCGCCGGTGAGCCCGTCACCGTCTCCTTCACCCCCACCCTCGCGCCCATGCCCCGCGGCATCCTCGCCACGTGCAGCGCCAAGGCGCAGCCGGGGGTCACCGCCGAATCGGTCCGGGCCGCCTACGAGAAGGCCTTCGCCGACGAGCCCTTCGTCCACCTCCTGCCCGAAGGGCAGTGGCCCGCCACGGCGTCCGTCTACGGTTCCAACGCCGTTCAGGTCCAGGTCGCGTACGACGCCGCCGCACACCGCATCATCGCGATCAGCGCCATCGACAACCTGACCAAGGGCACCGCGGGCGGTGCCGTCCAGAGCATGAACCTCGCCCTCGGCCTCCCCGAGGAGCTGGGACTTTCCACGATCGGAGTCGCACCGTGAGCGTCACGGCAGCACAGGGATTCACCGCGGCCGGAGTCGCCGCGGGGATCAAGCAGAACGGCAACCCGGACCTGGCCCTCGTGGTCAACAACGGGCCCCGCCGCGCCGCCGCGGGCGTCTTCACCTCCAACCGCGTGAAGGCCGCGCCGGTCCTGTGGTCGGAACAGGTCCTCAAGAGCGGCGAGCTGACCGCGGTCGTCCTCAACTCGGGCGGTGCCAACGCCTGTACGGGACCCAAGGGCTTCCAGGACACCCACGCCACCGCCGAGAAGGTCGCCGAGGCGCTCGGTGACACCGGCGCGGGCAGCGTCGCCGTGTGCTCGACCGGCCTCATCGGCGTGCTGCTGCCGATGGACAAGCTGATTCCGGGAATCGACCTGGCCGTCGCCCAACTCGGCCCGCACGGCGGCGAGAAGGCCGCCATCGCCATCAAGACGACCGACACCGTGCACAAGACGTCGGTCGTCACCGAGGGCGGCTGGACGGTGGGCGGGATGGCCAAGGGTGCCGGCATGCTCGCGCCGGGCCTGGCCACCATGCTCGTCGTGCTCACCACCGACGCGGACGTGGACGGCGAGGACCTGGACCGGGCGCTGCGCGCGGCCACCCGTACCACCTTCGACCGCGTCGACTCCGACGGCTGCATGTCCACCAACGACACCGTGCTGCTGCTCGCCTCCGGGGCCAGTGAAGTCACCCCGGAGTACGCGGAGTTCGCCGAGGCGGTCCGCGCGGTCTGCGACGACCTCGGTCAGCAGCTGATCCGCGACGCCGAGGGCGCCAGCAAGGACATCAAGGTCGAGGTGATCAACGCCGCGACCGAGGACGACGCCGTCGAGGTGGGCCGTTCCATCGCCCGCAACAACCTCCTCAAGTGCGCCCTCCACGGCGAGGATCCCAACTGGGGCCGCGTGCTGTCCGCGATCGGCACCACCCGGGCCGCCTTCGAGCCGGACCGGCTGAACGTCGCCATCAACGGCGTGTGGGTCTGCAAGAACGGCGGGGTCGGCGAGGACCGCGACAAGGTCGACATGCGCTACCGCGAGGTCCACATCGTCGCGGACCTCGCCGCGGGCGACGCGACCGCCACGATCTGGACCAACGACCTCACCGCCGACTACGTCCACGAGAACAGCGCGTATTCCTCATGAGCAATGTGACCCGCAAGCACACCGCTCTGCCCAAGGCGCAGATCCTCATCGAGGCGCTGCCCTGGCTGACCCGGCACCGCGGCAAGACCGTCGTCGTCAAGTTCGGCGGCAACGCCATGATCGACAGCGAGCTGAAGGCGGCCTTCGCCCAGGACATCGTGTTCCTGCACCACGCGGGCCTCAAGCCCGTCGTCGTGCACGGCGGCGGCCCGCAGATCAGCGCAGCCCTCGACCGGCACGGCATCGTCAGCGAGTTCAAGGCGGGCCTGCGCGTCACCACCGAGGACGCGATGGACGTCGTCCGCATGGTGCTGGCCGGACAGGTCCAGCGCGAACTGGTCGGACTCCTCAACGAGCACGGACCCCTCGCCGTCGGACTCACCGGCGAGGACGCGCACACCATCACCGCGACCAAGCACCAGCCCACGATCGACGGCCAGTTGGTCGACATCGGGCGGGTGGGCGAGATCACCGCGATCGACACGGGCGCGATCGAGGCCCTGCTCGCCGACGGCCGGATCCCGGTCGTCTCCTCGATCGCCCGGAGCCAGGACGACGGACATGTCTACAACGTCAATGCTGATACGGCGGCTGCGGCACTCGCTGCCGCACTGGATGCCGAAACCCTCATGGTCCTCACGGACGTCGAGGGCCTCTACGAGGACTGGCCGAACAGCGACGAGGTGATCAGCCGCCTCACCGCCACCCAACTGGAGAAGCTCCTTCCCGAGCTGGCCAGCGGCATGGTGCCGAAGATGGAGGGCTGTCTGCACGCCGTGCGCAACGGCGTCACCACCGCCCGTGTCATCGACGGCCGGGTCCAGCACTCGATCCTGCTGGAGATCTTCACCGACGAAGGCATCGGCACGATGGTCGTGCCGGACGACGAGGAAGCGGGGGACGCCGAATGACCGGCAGCGCGAGCAACGCGGAGCTCACCGAGCGGTGGCAGGGCGCGCTCATGGACAACTACGGCACCCCGCGGCTGCCGCTCGTCCGCGGTGCCGGAACCAAGCTGTGGGACGCCGACGGCAACGAGTACCTCGACTTCGTCGGCGGCATCGCGGTCAACGCGCTCGGCCACGGCCATCCCGCGATCGTCGAGGCCGTGAGCCGGCAGATCGCCTCCCTCGGCCATGTCTCCAACCTCTTCGTCGCCGAACCGCCCGTCGCGCTCGCCGAACGGCTGCTCCAGCTCTTCGGCCGCGAGGGCCGGGTGTACTTCTGCAACTCGGGCGCCGAGGCCAACGAGGGCGCGTTCAAGATCGGCCGGCTGACCGGCCGGACCCACATGGTCGCCACCACCGGCGGCTTCCACGGGCGGACCATGGGCGCCCTCGCGCTCACCGGCCAGCCCGCCAAGCAGGAGCCCTTCCTGCCGCTGCCCGGCGACGTCACCCACGTCCCGTACGGCGACGCGCAGGCCCTCGCCCAGGCGGTCACCGAGGACACCGCGCTGGTGATCATCGAGCCGATCCAGGGCGAGAACGGCGTGGTCGTCCCGCCCCCCGGCTACCTGAAGGCCGCCCGCGCGATCACCGCGGCCCACGGCGCCCTGCTCGTGCTGGACGAGGTGCAGACCGGAATCGGCCGCACCGGCCACTGGTTCGAGTACCAGGCCCACGAAGGCGTCCTGCCCGACATCGTCACGCTGGCCAAGGGGCTCGGCGGCGGACTGCCGCTCGGTGCCACGGTCGCCTTCGGCCGCGCCGCCGGGCTGTTGAAGCCCGGCCACCACGGCACGACCTTCGGCGGCAACCCGGTCGTCTGCGCGGCGGGACTCGCCGTGCTCGACACGATCGGGTCCGAGGGACTCCTGGAGAACGTCAAGCGCGCCGGCGAGAAGCTGCGGGACGGGATCGAGGGGCTCGGGGACGGTTCCGGCCATCCGTTGATCGACCACGTCAGGGGTGCCGGCCTGCTCCTGGGTATCGTGCTCACCGAGCCGCTCGCGCTCCAGGTGCAGCGGGCGGCTCAGGACGCCGGTCTCCTGGTGAACGCGCCCGCCCCCGATGTCGTACGGCTGATGCCGCCGCTGAACCTCGGCGACGACGAGGTGGACACGTTCCTCCGGGCCCTTCCCGGCATCCTCGACGCAGCCAACGGGGACGGGTGATCCCGGGAATGGGACGACGACGATGAGTCAGGCGCAGGACCACGAGCACGCAGGGCCTGCCGTGCCGCAGACCCGCACCGCACGCCACCGCCGGATCGTGGACATCCTCAACCGGCAACCGGTGCGCTCGCAGAGCCAGTTGGCGAAGCTTCTGGCCGACGACGGGCTGAACGTCACCCAGGCGACGCTCTCCCGGGACCTCGACGAGCTGAACGCGGTGAAGATCCGCAACAACGACGGCGACCTCATCTACGCGGTGCCGAGCGAGGGCGGTTTCCGCACTCCGCGCGCACCGCTGGGGGAGTCGGCGAAGGAGGAGCGGATGCGCCGGCTCTCCTCGGAGCTGCTGATCTCCGCGGAGGCCTCGGCGAATCTCGTGGTCCTGCGCACCCCGCCGGGCGCCGCGCAGTTCCTCGCCTCGGCGATCGACCAGGCGGAGCTGCACGACGTCCTGGGCACGATCGCGGGGGACGACACCCTGATGCTGATCAGCCGCGATCCGACGGGCGGCCAGGCGCTGGCCGACCATCTGCTGCGGCTGGCCCAGAACGACCACTGACCCGTACGACGGTGGAGGCGCACCCCGGAGCGGGGTGCGCCTCCACCGTCGTACGCCTCGTCGCGGGTGCGCCGGGGGACCGCGCCGGTGCACGGGTGCCGGTCATCCCAGGCGCTGGGCGAGGCCTCCGGTGCACCGGACCTCGTTGCCGGCCGTGATGAGCAGCGCCTCCACGTCCGGGAGCGACTCCAGCCAGTCGAGGCCCGCCCGCGAACCCATCGCGAAGGCCGCGGTCGCCCAGGCGTCCGCCCAGGTCAGACGGGGGCCCACCACGGTCACGGCCAGCAGGTCGGTGACCGCCGACTTCCCGGTGCGCGGGTCGACGATATGGGCACCGCGTTCGGCGGTGCCCGAGGTCGCGACGGCCAGTCGGTCGACGCCGGCCGCGGAGACCACCGCGGCGAGCGAGCCCGGGCGGAGCGGGTCGGACACGCCCACCCGCCAGGGGCGGTGCGGCCCGGGGACGCCGCAGAGCTGGACGTCGCCGCCGCCGTTGACGCTCACCCCGCTCGCCCCGGCCGCGGCGAGACTCAGGGCCGCGCGCTCCGCCGCCCAGCCCTTGACGATCCCCGTGGGGTCGAGCTGTCCCTCGTAGCGCGTGCTGAACCAGCCGTCGCTGGCCCGTTCCGCCTCGGCGCCCAGGTCGAGCACCTCGGCGACCTCCGGGTCGCACTCCTCGACGGTGAGCTCTCCGCGCACCAGCCGCGAGATCTGGCTGTCCTCGCGATAGGTGCTGAACACCGCGTCCACGCGGTGCAGTTGGGTGATCGCCTGCTCCAGCGCCGTCCGTACGGCATCGGGTTCGCCGCCGCGCACGTCGAAGGAGAAGACCGTGCCCATCACCTCCTCGGCGTGGCGCAGCTCCTGCGGTGCGTCCTGCGCGGGCTCAGACACCGGCCTTGTCCAGCGCCGACTGCAGGGACTTCTTGTAGCCCTCGCTCGTGTAGGTCGCGCCGGAGACGGTGTCGATCTGGGCGCTGCCCGCGGCGACGGCCTCCTGGTTGAGCTTGGGCACGGCGAGTTCGGTCTTCTGGGAGCTGGTCCCGCCGGAGGGTGCCTGGACCGCCTCGGCCTTGGTGATCTTCTTGCCGTCGAGGGTGAGCCGGACCTGGACGGGGCCGTACTGGGTGTCGGACACGGTCCCGGTGACGACGCGCGCCTGCGCGGCCGGTGCCGCCGGGGACGCTCCGGCCTTGCCCGAGGACCCGGAGGACCCCGATGCGCCGCCGGCGGCCTTCGCCTTGTCCAGGGCCGACTGGAGGGACTTCTGGTAGCCGCCGCTGGTGTAGGTCGCCCCGGAGACGGCGTCGATGTCGGCGCTCTGCGCGGCGAGGGTCTCCTGGTTGAGCTTGGGTACCGAGAGTTCGGTCTTCTGGGAGCTGGTCCCGCCGGAGGGCGCCTGGACCGCGTCCGCCTTGGTGATCTTGCCGCCGCTCATGGTGAGCTGCACCTGGACCGGCCCGTACTGCGTCTGCACCACGTCACCGAGGACGGTGGCGGTACCCGACTGCTGAGCGGTGCCGCCCTGCGGCGTTCCCTGCCCGGCGGCGCTCTGCTGGGGCGCCGCGCCCGCCTGCGCCGACGCGGCGGCCGAGTCGGTCGCCGGCTTGAGCGCCAGCAGCAGCACGATCCCGGACACGGTGGCGGCGCTCGCCAGCACGAACCGCCGGATGGGGTGATTTGTCTTCATCGTTCCTGACTCCCGTCGCTCACATCTCGAACGACTCGTGATGGATGCGGCGGGCGGGGACACCCGCGCCGCGCAGTGCCGCGTACACCTCCTGGGCGAAGCCGGGCGGCCCGCACATGAAGACGTCGTGGTCGTCTATGTCGGGCAGCTTGCGGCGCAGGGAGTCCGCCGAGATGTCCGGACGTTCGCCCTCGGGGCTGTTCACCGCGTACATCAGACGCGCCCCGCGCTCCTTGGAGATGGCGGCCAGTTCGTCCCACAGGGCCAGGTCCTGGGTGGTGTTGGCCCGGTAGAGCAGTGTGAGGTCGCCCGACGCGCCGGGAAGGGTCTCGAACAGCGTCCGCATCGGGGTGATGCCGACGCCGCCCGCCACCAGGAGCACCTTTCCGCGGCTGCGCTTTGCGGCGGTCAGGGCGCCGTAGGGGCCCTCGGCCCAGACCCGGGTGCCCGGCTTCAGATCCCGCAGGGCGGCGCTGTGGTCGCCGATCGCCTTCACGGTGATGCGCAGCATGTTGGGGCGGGGCGACGCCGAGAGCGAGTACGGGTGGGAGCTGAACCGCATCCCGGGTGCCAGGAAGCGCCAGCGGAAGAACTGCCCCGCCTCGGCGCCCATCCGGTGCAGCTTGCGTCCGCTGATCAGCACCGACACGATGCCGGGCGTCTCCTCGATGACGGCCTGGACCCGCATCCGGTGCTTCAGGTTCAGCCGGATCGGAGAAAGGATTCGGTACCAGACGACCAGCGCGGTCACCGATCCGTAGAGCCCGTACCAGACGGTCTTGGCGACCGGTTCGACCGCGAAGTCGTTGCCGGTGGAGAGCTGGTGCCAGAACGTCAGGAACACCGCGGCGTACGTCAGCAGGTGGACGTGGTACCAGGTGTCGTACGGGATCAGCCGGCGGAGCCAGCCGACGGATATGAACCCGATGAGCACGAGCAGGCCCGTGCCGATCGCGGCCTTGCCCATGTCGGGAAGCTGGTTGACCGAGTCGACGGTCTGCTGCACGATCTGGCCGAGCCCCTTGCCGGACTGCAGGGCGTAGCCCCACATCGTCAGGAAGAGGTGGGCGAGGACCAGGCAGATGGTGTAGCGGCCGGTCATGGCGTGCCAGCGCGCCACCCGGTCGGATCCCACCCGGCGTTCGAGGGCGGGGACGCGGGCCATCTGCAGCACCACGAGGGCCATCAGATATCCGGCGAGCAGCCCGGTGATGCGGCCGGCGTTGAGGATCCTGCTGTTGTTGTCCGCGATGGACGGGGTGTTGTTCCACCACAGCCACAGGACCGCGGCGGCGCCGGCCCAGACGGCGATCAACAGCGGGACGGCGGGCGAGCGGCGAGGGCGGATTCGGCGCATGGTCTGGCGCCGCGCGGCGCGACCACCGGCGATCGTGGACACGGTTCCTCCGTGTTCGTCCTGGAGAGACGGGGTGAGGGGAGTGGCCCCCTGGCCCAGAGATACGGTCCGCGACGCCCGTGCGTTCAGAAGCCCGCCGAGTCCAGTGCGGACTGCAGCGACTGCCTGTATCCGTCACTGGTGTACGTGGCTCCGGACACCGAGTCGATCTGGGCGCTCTGTGCGGCCAGCGTCTCGCGCCTGAGCTCGGGAAGCGCGTAACTGTTGATCTCCTGGTCCCTGGGATTGTCCGAAGGATAGACGACCGCCGTGGACTCGGTGATCTTGCCGTCCTTCAGCGTGATCCGCACCTGGACGGGCCCCCAACGGGTCTGCACCGAGTCGCCGGTGACGGTCCCCGTCCCCGTGCTCTTAGAGCCCCCGGACGCTCCCGAGGAGTCCCCGGAGGGGCTTCCCGAGGACGGGGACGAGGACGAGGACGGGGAACGGCCCGCGGACGACGCGGCGTCGGCCGCTGCCGGAGCTGTGTGCGGCTTCAGCGACAGCAGCAGGACGAAACCGGTGACCGTGGCGGCGGCCGCCAGCGTCACCCGGCGCAGCGGACGGTTCTTCTTCAGGGCGTGCACGGCGGCCTCACAGCTCGAACGACTCGTGGTGGATACGGCGGTCGGGGACCCCCGCCGCGCGCAGCTCCCCGTACAGGTCCCGCGCCATCGCGGGAGGTCCGCAGAGATAGACGTCGTGCTCGGCGATGTCGGGCACGGTCTGGCGCAGCGACTCGGCGGTGAGCCGCGGGCGGGTGCCGTCGGCGGCGTTGAGCGCGTACAGGACGCGGGCCCCGCGCCACCGCGCGATGTCCTCCAGCTCGCCGCCCAGCGCCAAGTCCTCGGCCGTGCGCGCCCGGTAGAGCAGCGTGACCCGGCCGGGCAGGGTCTCGAAGAGGGCGCGCAGCGGGGTGATGCCGACGCCGCCCGCTATCAGCAGCGCCTTCGGCGCCGTGCTCCGGTCCGCCGTCAGCGAGCCGTAGGGTCCCTCCGCCCACACCCGGGTGCCGGGGCGCAGCATTCCCACGGCCGCGCTGTGGTCGCCGAGTGCCTTCACCGTGATCCGCATCCGGTCGGGACGGGCCGGTGCCGACAGGGAGTACGGCGTCGAGGTCCACCGCATCCCGTCGGCGAGGAAGCGCCAGCGGAAGAACTGACCGGCCCGCGCGTCCAGTTCGTCCAGGCGCTCCCCGCGGATCACGATGGAGAAGACCCCGGGGGACTCCCGGTGCACGGACTCCACGCGCAGCCGGTGGCGCCGGTTGAGCCGTACGGGGGCGAGCAGCCGGAACCACACGACGAGCCCGGCCGTACCGAGGTAGAGGGCGTACCAGGCGGCCCGCGCCGCCGCGTCGCCGACGAAGTCGGAGCCGAGCGCGAGCTGGTGGAAGAAGGCCAGGAAGACCGCCGCGTACGTCAGCAGGTGCACGTAGTACCAGAACTCGTGACTGATCCGGCGGCGGGCCAGGCGTGCCGAGGTGATCCCGACGGCGAACAGGATGAGCGTGCCGGTCGTCGCCTTGAGCATGTCCGGATAGTCGAACACCACGCTGAGCGTCTCGTGGACGACGCCGGTCCCGTCCTGGGCCGCGTAGCCGAAGAGGATCAGTGTCACGTGTGCGACCAGCAGGCAGATCGTGTACCGGCCGGCCATGGCGTGCCAGCGGGCCACGCGGTCGGAGCCGACGCGCCGCTCCAGGAGCGGGACCCGCGCCATGAGCGCCACCAGAACGGCGCAGCCGTAGCCGCACAGCAGCCCGGCGATCCGTCCGGCGTCCGTCAGCCAGCCGGCCAGGCCCACCACCGACCGTGTGTCGGTCCACCACAGGGCGAGAACCCCGGCCGCTCCCGCCCACAGCAGGGCGAGCAGCGGCCCGGCGGGCGAGGGCCGGGGCCGCCGGCCTCCCCGCGTCGTGCGCGGGGGAGCCGCCCGCTGGTACACCGTGGTCATCTGTCCGCCCTTCTTTCGTGCCGTCCGGAAGAGAACTGTGCGTGGTGAACCTCTGAGGAGGCTCTGAACCGGCCCCTTCCGCGCCGACTCACAGGGAACTCAGAGGTCGCGGGGCGGGGAGCGGCCGCCGGGAGGAGCGATGCTGGAAGGCGACATGAACACTCCCGCCCCAGCCCCCGGCCTCTCCCGGGACCCGGCACCGGCCCCTGGCACTCCCCGGGACCCGGACTCCGGCGCTCTCCGCGACCCGGTGTCCCGTGCCGTCGGTTCCCCGGTGTCCGGTGCCGTCGGTGACCCCGGCGCCGGTGCCGTCCGGTCCCGTGGGACCGGCAGGCCGCCCTCGCTCACCCGGCCCGACGGCACCTCCGTGCGTGTCCTCGTCGTCGACGACGATCCGGACCTGGCCGAGGTCCTGTCCGGCGCGCTGCGCTACGAGGGCTGGGAGGTCCGCACCGCCTGCGACGGCGCCTCGGCCGCCGCGAGGGCGCGCGAGCTGCTGCCCGACGCCGTCGTCCTCGACGTGATGCTCCCGGACACCGACGGCTTCGCCGTGCTGCGCGACCTGCACACCGTGCTGCCGGACGTCTGCGTCCTCTTCCTCACCGCACGGGACGCGGTGGAGGACCGCATCGCCGGCATCACGGCGGGCGGCGACGACTACGTCACCAAGCCGTTCAGCCTGGAAGAGGTCGTCGCCCGGCTGCGCGGACTGCTGCGCCGTGCCGGCATGGCCCGCCGCGCCGACGAGGGACCGCGGCTCGTCGTCGGGGACCTGGCGATGGACGAGGAGGCCCGGGAGGTGACCCGGGGCGGCGACCTGGTCGAGCTGTCGCCGACCGAGTTCGAGCTGCTGCGCTTCCTGATGCGCAACCCGCGCCGCGTGCTCAGCAAGGCACAGATCCTCGACCGCGTCTGGTCGTACGACTTCGGGGGCCAGGCCCATGTCGTCGAGCTGTACATCTCCTACCTGCGCAAGAAGGTCGACGCGGGCCGGGACCCGATGATCCACACGGTCCGGGGCGCCGGGTACGTCATCAAACCCGTGGTGGGCCGGTGAACCCGGACACGCGGGACCGGGCCGGGGCCGGCCGCTGGTGGGCCCGGCCGGCGGCGGCCCTGCGCGCGCTGCCGCGGCCCCGCACGATGCGCGCCCGCCTCACCGCCGGCCTCGTGGTGCTCCTGGCCGTGAGCTGCGCGGCCGTCGGCGTGGCCGCGGTCTACGAACTGGACGGCTTCCTGACCGGCCGCCTCGACCAGCAGCTCCAGGATGCCGGGCCGCGGTTCCCGGCGAGCCTGGAGCACGGTTCGGCGATGCCGTCCGGCAAGCCGTCCGACCACGACGGAGACGAACACGGCGACACCCGGCGTCAGGCCACCGGCACGTTCGGAGCACGCCTGGTCGGCGACGACGTCACCAACGCCGCCGTTGTGCCGCCGGGCTCCGGCACGGCCGTGCGGAACGTGGATCCGACCGCTCACGACGAGGCGGTCCTGGCCGCGGTTCCGGCGGACGGCCGGGCCCACACCGTCCGTCTTTCGGCCCTGGGCGGCTACCGCGTCCTCGCGACACCCGGCAAGGACGGTGACGTGCTGGTCACCGGGCTGCCCACGGAGCCGGTCGACGCGGCCGTCCACCGTCTGGAACTCGTCGCCGCCCTGGTCTTCGGCGTGGCCCTCGTGGTCACCGGGGTCGCCGGAGCCCTGTGGGTGCGCTGGTCGCTCCGACCGCTGAACCGGGTCGCCGAGACCGCCACCCGGGTGAGCGAACTCCCGCTCGCCAGTGGGGAGGTGGCGCTGCCTCCACGGGCGCCCGGGTCGGACCCGCGCAGCGAGGTGGGCCGCGTCGCCGGCGCCTTCGACCGTATGCTCGGCCATGTCGAGGACGCGCTCACCAAGCGGCACGCGAGCGAGGAACGGCTGCGCACCTTCGCCGCCGACGCCAGCCACGAGCTGCGCACCCCGGTCGCCTCGGTCCGCGGCCACGCCGAGCTGGCGCTGCTGCACCCCGGCCCGGTGCCCCCGAAGGTGACGCGCGCCCTCGAACGGATCGCCGCCGAGTCGGCGCGCATGGGCGAGATGGTGGACGACCTGCTGCTGCTGGCACGCCTCGACGCGGGCCGCCCCCTGGAACGCCTTCCCGTCGACCTCACCCACCTCGTCCTCGACGCGGTCGCCGACGCCCGCGCGGCGGGCCCCGGCCACCGCTGGGTCCTGGAACTGCCGGAGGAGCCGGTGATCGTGACGGGCGACGCGCACCGGCTCCAGCAGGTGTCGGCCAATCTGCTGGCCAACGCGCGGGTCCACACGCCCGCGGGCACCCGGGTGACGGTGTCCCTGGAGCGCGTCGGCAAGGAGGCCGTGCTGAAGGTCCACGACGACGGCCCCGGGGTTCCCGAGGAGGTCCGGCCCGGCGTCTTCGAGCGCTTCACCCGCGCGGACCGCCGCCGCGCCGACGGCTCCGGCGGCGGAGCCGGGCTCGGCCTGTCGATCGTCGCGGCCGTGGTCGAGGCACACGACGGCACGGTCACCCTGGAGAGCGGCCCGGGAGCGACCACGTTCACGGTCGGTCTCCCCGCCGCCTGAACCACGGCCCGCGCACCCCGTACCGGGTCGCCGCCGCTCCCTCGGCGCCGTCAGTACCGGGTGACCGCCGTCGCCCCGCCCGTCGTGCCGATGGCGATGTGCGGCCTGCGCGCGGGATCGGCCCACGCGAGGATCCGCCGCATCGCGTCCGCCGGCACGGACACGCAACCGGCCGTGGGACCGCTCCCGTCGACGTGCAGGAAGATCCCCGCGCCACGTCCCCGCACCGGCCGCGCGTAGTTGAACCCGATGACGAGGGCGTACGCGTACTGCTTCTCGTAGGCGATCAGATGCTCGGACTCCCCGGCCCGGCAGTCCGCGGGACGCGGCTCGGTCCACCGGTTGTACGACCGGGAGGCGTTGTCCTGGCACCACCAGGAGTCCTGGTCCACCCGGCGGTACGGCATCGAGGTCCCGTCCGGCGCCGCCCGGGTCCCGAACGCGTACGGCAGCTCGTACAGCCCCGTGGGTGTCGTGTTCGTGCCCTGGCGCCGGGCTCCGCCCTCGACGAGTCCGCGCGCCCCGAACCGCGCGGGAGCGGAGCCGGCCCGCACCCACCGCCCACCCCGCAGGTCCCACCAGGTGAGGGTCCCCGAGGTCGCGTTCGCGCGCGGTGCCTCGGCGGTGAGGATCTGGCTCCCGCCGCCGGTGCCGGCCAGCCGCGAGGGCAGGACGGCGACGGGCGGCGGCCCGCCCGGGGCCAGGGCGAGCAGGGACACGGACGCGAGGGCGGCGGCTCCGAGGCGCATGGCTCAGACCGTACTGGGGGGCAACGGCAGCGGCAGCCCGGGAAGTCCGTCCAGGCTCGTCGCGATGTGCTCCTTCTTGGTGAAGTACGCGTTCAGCGACGCGTCGTCCTCGCGCGCGAAGCGCCTGCCGTGCAGGTCGCGGTCCTCGTCGTAGGACATGTAGGGCACCGCGTAGCCGCAGGAGTCGCGGACGAGCTCGGCCGTCACGACGATGATCGCGCGCAGCCCGTGCGCGGTCGGGTCGATACCGCCGAAGTGGGTGAGGAGTTCCGCGAAGCGCGGGTCGTCGCGGAAGACCGGCTCGCCGCGGCCGTGCACCCGGACGATGTTGGGCGGTCCCTGGAAGGCGCACCACATCAGGGTGATCCGGCCGTTCTCGCGCAGATGCGCGATCGTCTCCGCGGTGCTCCCGGCGAAGTCCAGGTAGGCCACGGTCAGTTCGTCGAGAACGGCGAACGAGCCGCTGAGCCCTTTGGGGGAGAGGTTGACCGTGCCGTCCCCGGACAGGGGCGCGGTCGCGGTGAAGAAGAGGGGCTGTGCCTCGATGAAGGTGCGGAGGCGGCCGTCGATGCGCTCATAGGTCTTTCCCATGTCCAACGACTATCGGGGAAAACCTTTCGCCTGTCTAAGGGGTTGCGGGTTCCGGCGGCGCCGTTCAGGGGCACCGCCGGAACCCGCGTACCGCCCCGGCCCTTGCCGGCGGGGCGGCCGCATGGCGGGTCAGGTCACTTGTTGAGCGTGCAGGCGGCGAGGCTGTCCAGGCCGGTGGGCTTGGCGGCGGTGCGGCCGATGGAGATCGCGATGCGGTCGATGGTGGAGACCCGCTTGTCCTTGAGGGGGCCGAGGATCGCGTTCTGGACGAAGTTCGGGCCGCCCTGTCCGACGGTGTCGACCAGCCGCTTGTTGGCCTCGGCGATCTGGGTGTCCAGCAGGGCCAGGTTGCGGTCGACCTCGGCCTTGGCGGTGGCCGGCACGGCGGGCAGCTGCGAGGCGACGTCCGGGCAGGTGATGGTGCCGGCGGCGGTGGCGGCACCCGTTCCGGAGCCGGCCCCGCCCGCCTGCGCGGTGGCCGGCGCGCTCGGCGCGGTGGCGCCGGTGCCCGCACCGCCTGCGGCCGCGCCTCCCGCGCCGTTGAGTGTGCAGGGCGCGAGGGCGTCCAGACCCTGCGGCTTGGCGGCGGTGCGGCCGATGGCCGTCGCGATCCGGTTGACGGTGGCGACCCGCTTGTCCTTGAGGGGGCCGAGGATCGCGTTCTGGACGAAGTTCGGGCCGCCCTGGCCGACGGTGTCGACCAGGCGCTTGTTGGCCTCGGCGATCTGGGTGTTCAGCAGGGCGAGGTTCCGGTCGACCTCGGCCTTCGCGGAGGCCGGGACCGGGGGCAGGCTCGGGGCGACCGCCGGGCAGTTCACCGTGTTCGCGGCGGCCTTCGTCGTGGCGTTCTGAGCATTGTTGTGCGCCTCGCCCGCCAGGGCGCTGCCGGCGATGACCGCCGCGGACAGCACCACGGCGGAGGCTCCGCCGATCATCACGACGCGCCGCTTGTTGTACTTCGGGAGAGCCCTGGACATGCGGAATCCTCACTCGGGTCGGGGGCGGACGACCACCCGGCGTTCGGCCGGTCGGTCAATGTCCGTGTGCCTGCCGTGCGTGAACGCGGCGCCTGCGTTCAGCGGGAGATACGCGGAAACGATTACGAGTGTTCAACCCTCGGTGAGGATTCCTCGGCCGAGCGTGCCGGGGCGGGTCGCGATTGACGAATCATGCAGAGTGCTGCATACTCATGCATGTCAGCGAATGCACTGTGAGGAGAATCCCGTGACCGAGCGCGTCGTACTCGCCTACTCGGGCGGTCTGGACACCTCCGTCGCCATCGGCTGGATCGCCGAGGAGACGGGCGCCGAGGTCATCGCCGTTGCGGTCGACGTCGGCCAGGGCGGCGAGGACCTGGACGTCATCCGCAAGCGGGCAATCGCCTGCGGTGCCGTCGAGGCCGAGGTCGCGGACGCCAAGGACGAGTTCGCCGATGAGTACTGCCTCCCGGCGATCAAGGCCAACGCCCTCTACATGGACCGCTACCCGCTGGTCTCCGCCCTCTCCCGGCCGACGATCGTCAAGCACCTCGTCGCCGCCGCCCAGAAGCACGGCGCCACCACGGTCGCCCACGGCTGCACCGGCAAGGGCAACGACCAGGTGCGGTTCGAGGCCGGTATCGTCGCCCTCGCCCCCGACCTCAAGTGCATCGCGCCGGTCCGTGACTACGCGATGACCCGGGACAAGGCGATCGCGTTCTGCGAGGAGAAGCAGCTCCCGATCGCCACCACCAAGAAGTCCCCGTACTCCATCGACCAGAACGTCTTCGGGCGCGCGGTCGAGACGGGCTTCCTGGAGGACATCTGGAACGCCCCGATCGAGGACATCTACGAGTACACCTCGAACCCGGCCGAGCACCGCGAGGCCGACGAGGTGATCATCACCTTCAAGCAGGGCGTCCCGGTCGCCGTCGACGGCAAGCCCGTCAGCGTGCTCCAGGCGATCCAGCAGCTCAACGAGCGCGCCGGCGCCCAGGGCATCGGCCGGATCGACATGGTCGAGGACCGGCTCGTGGGCATCAAGTCCCGTGAGGTGTACGAGGCTCCGGGCGCGATCGCGCTGATCACCGCGCACCAGGAGCTGGAGAACGTCACGGTCGAGCGTGAACTCGCCCGCTACAAGCGGCAGGTCGAGCAGCGCTGGGGCGAACTGGTCTACGACGGCCAGTGGTTCTCCCCGCTCAAGCGCGCCCTGGACGGCTTCATCGACGAGGCCAGCCAGCACGTCAACGGCGACATCCGGATGACCCTCCACGGCGGCCGCGCGGTCGTCACGGGCCGGCGCTCCGACACCTCGCTCTACGACTTCGACCTCGCCACGTACGACACCGGCGACACCTTCGACCAGGCCGCGGCCAAGGGCTTCATCGACATCTACAGCCTGTCGTCGAAGATCGCCGCCAAGCGGGATCTGGGTTAAGCCGTACGGGACTTGGCGCGGCCGTGTCGTGTCCGCCGCCTCGAAGCCCCCCGAGCACTAGCCTGACTGCCGCCTCCTCACGTACGCGTGGGGAGGCGGTGGCACATCCACACCTTTCGAGGAGTAACGCAAGTGAGCAGCAACAGCGGTGACGTCCGGCTCTGGGGCGGACGGTTCGCCGACGGTCCCGCCGAGGCCCTGGCCAAGCTGTCCGCCTCGGTCCACTTCGACTGGCGCCTCGCGCCGTACGACATCGCCGGTTCGCGTGCCCACGCGCGCGTGCTGCACAAGGCGGGCCTGCTCACCGAGGACGAGCTCACACGCATGATCGGGGGCCTCGACCGGCTGGAGTCGGATGTCGCCGACGGCTCCTTCGTGGGCACGATCGCCGACGAGGACGTGCACACGGCTCTCGAGCGCGGCCTCCTTGAACGCCTCGGCCCCGACCTCGGCGGCAAGCTCCGCGCCGGCCGCTCCCGCAACGACCAGGTGGCCACGCTCTTCCGGATGTACCTGCGCGACCACGCCCGGATCATCGGCGGTCTCATCGCCGACCTCCAGGAGGCGCTGATCGGTCTGGCGGAGGCCCACCCGGACGTGGCGATGCCGGGGCGCACCCACCTCCAGCACGCCCAGCCCGTGCTGTTCGCGCATCACGTCCTGGCCCACGTCCAGTCCCTGTCCCGGGACGCGGAACGGCTGCGGCAGTGGGACGAGCGGACGGCCGTCTCGCCGTACGGCTCCGGCGCCCTGGCCGGTTCCTCCCTCGGCCTGGACCCCGAGGCGGTGGCGAAGGACCTCGGATTCGAGCACGGCAGCGTCGCCAACTCCATCGACGGCACGGCCTCCCGCGACTTCGTGGCGGAGTTCGCCTTCATCACCGCGATGATCGGCGTGAACCTCTCCCGGATCGCCGAGGAGGTCATCATCTGGAACACGAAGGAGTTCTCCTTCGTCACCCTCCACGACGCGTTCTCCACCGGCTCGTCGATCATGCCGCAGAAGAAGAACCCGGACATCGCCGAACTCGCGCGCGGCAAGTCGGGCCGGCTGATCGGCAACCTGACCGGGCTGATGGCCACGCTCAAGGCCCTGCCCCTCGCGTACAACCGCGACCTCCAGGAGGACAAGGAGCCGGTCTTCGACTCCTGTGACCAGCTCGAGGTCCTGCTCCCCGCCTTCACCGGCATGATGGCCACGCTGACCGTCCACCGCGAGCGCATGGAGGAGCTGGCCCCGGCCGGCTTCTCGCTCGCCACCGACATCGCCGAGTGGCTGGTCAAGCAGGGCGTGCCCTTCCGTGTCGCGCACGAGGTCGCGGGTGAGTGCGTGAAGGTCGCCGAGGCGGACGGCAAGGAACTGGACGAGCTGACCGACGAGCAGTTCGCGAAGATCTCGGCCCACCTGACGCCCGAGGTGCGGACCGTCCTCGACGTCCCCGGAGCCCTCGCCTCCCGCGACGGCCGCGGCGGTACGGCACCGAGCGCCGTCGCCGTCCAGCTCGCCGAGATCAAGACGGACGTCGCCGCGCAGCAGACCTGGGCGGCGGCCAAGCGGAAGAAGTAGCGCGACGGCACCCTGCCCCACCGCCGCGGAGCGGACACGGTCCGCGGACCGGGGCGGGTGCGTACGACGGAGGGTGTCGCGGGTTACGTTGGCCGGGAGCCGTAAAGGAGCCGACCGAACGGAGCCGCGATGCCCTTCGCACGTCTCGCCTCAGCCACGACTCCCACCGCACACCTCGGCCTGGGACTCGCCGCCGTGGGCCGCCCCGGCTACATCAACCTCGGGCGCGAGGAGGACCTCCCGGCCGACCGCAGTGTCGACGCCCTGCGCGAGCGCACCCGTGAACTCCTCGAAGCCGCCTACGCCCAGGGCGTGCGCTACTTCGACGTGGCCCGCTCCTACGGCCGTTCGGAGGAGTTCCTCGCCGGCTGGCTGAACAGCCGCCCGGACGTCGACGACGTCGTCATCGGCAGCAAGTGGGGCTACGCCTACACGGCCGACTGGCGCACCGACGCCGAGGCGCACGAGGTCAAGGACCACGGCCTCGCCATGTACGAGCGCCAGCGCGCCGAGAGCGCGGAGCTGCTCGGCGACCGGCTCGACCTCTACCAGATCCACTCGGTGACCCCGGACAGCCCGGCCCTCACCGACAAGGAACTGCACGCGGCCCTCGCCGAAGCGGCCGCCCAGGGCCTGTCGATCGGCTTCTCCACCAGCGGGCCCGCCCAGGCGGAGGCGATCCGTGCCGCGCTCGCCGTCAGGGTCGACGGCGAGCCCCTCTTCCGTACCGTCCAGTCCACGTACAACGTCCTGGAGACCTCCGCCGCCCCGGCGCTCGCCGAGGCCCACGACGCCGGGCTCACGGTGATCGTCAAGGAGGGCATGGGCAATGGCCGGCTCGCCGGTCCTCACGCGCCGGAGGCGCTGCGCGCCATCGCCGCGGAGACCTCCCTCGGCTGCGACGCGGTCGCCCTCGCGATGATCCTGCGGCAGCCCTGGGCGGGCGTCGTCCTGTCGGGGGCGGCCACCGCCAACCAGCTCGCCTCCAACCTGCACGCCGCGGTCGTCGACCTCGACGACGGCCAGCTCTCCCGGCTCGCCGCCCTCGTGGAGGAACCGCGGGCGTACTGGGAGCGACGCGGGCAGCTCCCCTGGCACTGAGCGCCCCCGGGTGATGCGAGTGTGAGACGTGTGCGCCCCGCGTGAGACACCACTGTCTCATGTGCAGTACTGTTGTCTCATGGCTGTCGACCGTGATCACGTGCTGCGCAGCGCAGCCGCCCTGCTCACCCGGAAATCCACCGCGACCATGGACGAGGTCGCCAAGGCCGCCGGGATCAGCCGGGCCACGCTGCACCGCCAGTTCGCCGGCCGGGACGCGCTCGTACGCGCGCTGGAGGCGCTCGGCATCGAGGAGTGCGAGGCCGCCCTGGACGCGGCCCGCCTCGACGACGGCACCGCCCAGGAAGCCGTGCGCCGTCTGGTGCGGGAGCTGGAGAAGGTGGCAGGACTGCTCGCCTTCCTCTACACGGAGAACCAGCTCTTCGAGGGCGACGGGCAGCACGAGGGCTGGGCCCGGCTCGACGCCCGGATGGCCGCGCTGTTCCGGCGCGGCCAGCAGAGCGGCGAGTTCCGCATCGACCTCAGCCCGGCCTGGCTCACCGAGGCGCTCTACGGGCTGATGGCCTCGGCGGCCTGGGCCGTGACCGAGGGCCGGGTCGCCGCCAACGACTTCCACCACATGATCGTCGAGCTGCTGCTCGGCGGCGCGCTCAGGAGAGAGGAACCATGACCAGCACCCTGCGGCCGGCCGTTGTGACGGAGACGCCGAAGCGCCCGGGCCGCTGGCTCGCGCTCTGCGTCCTCGTCCTCGCCGTGCTGCTGGTGGCCGTCGACGCGACCGTCCTCGGCCTCGCGACCCCGTACATCAGCGAGGACCTCGAACCCTCGGGCACCCAGCTTCTGTGGATCGGTGACGTCTACTCCTTCGTCATCGCCGGTCTGCTCGTCTCCATGGGCAGTCTCGGCGACCGCATCGGCCGCAAGAGGCTGCTGCTGGCCGGTGCCACGGCGTTCGGCCTGATATCCGTGCTCAACGCCTATGCCACGACACCCGAGACGATGATCCTGGCGCGGGCGCTGCTCGGCGTCGCGGGCGCGACCCTGATGCCCGCCACCCTCGCCCTGATCCGCAACATCTTCCACGACCCGCGCGAACGCAGCCTCGCCATCGGCGTCTGGGGCGCGACGGCCTCCGCGGGCACGGCGGTCGGTCCCGTCGTCGGCGGCCTTCTGCTCGAACACTTCTGGTGGGGTTCGGTCTTCCTCATCAACCTTCCGGTGATGGTGGTCCTCGTCCTCGTCGGGCGCAGGCTGCTCCCGGAGTCGAAGAGCCCGAACCCCGGGCCCTGGGACCTGATCAGCGTGACGCTCTCGCTCGTCGGAGTGATCGGTGTGGTGTACGGGGTGAAGGAGCTCGCCGCGCACGGGCCCTCCGGCGAGGCGCTCGCCGCCGGTCTGCTGGGAGCGGGCGCCCTCATCTGGTTCGTACGCCGCCAACTGACACTTCCCGCACCGCTGTTGGACGTCCGTCTGTTCCGCAACCGGGGATTCTCCGGCGCGGTGCTCGCCGACCTGTTCACCGTGCTCGGCATGTCCGGGCTGGTGTTCTTCCTCTCCCAGTACCTGCAACTCGTGCAGGGGCGCGGGCCGTTCGAGGCGGGGCTCGCCGAAGTCCCCGCCGCCGTGGGCGCAGTGGCGGCGGGTCTGGTCGCGGGACGGTTCGCCCGGCGCTTCTCCGTGCGGACCGTCGTGTCCGGCGGACTCGCCGCCGTGGGTCTCGCGCTCGGCGCGCTCACCGTGCTGGACCGGTCCACCGGCTATCCGCTGCTCGGCGCGGCCCTGCTGGTCGTCGGCGTCGGCGCGGGCTTCTCGTTCACCGTCACCGCCGACGTCATCCTCTCCGCCGTGCCCAAGGAGCAGGCGGGCGCCGCGTCCGCGGTCTCCGAGACGGCGTACGAACTCGGCGCGGCCCTGGGCATCGCGCTGCTCGGCTCCGTCGTGACCGGCGTCTACGCGGGCTTCACCGGCCCCGCGGGCACACCGGCCGAGGCGCGCGACTCGCTGGGCGGAGCGGTGGAGGCCGCCGGAAGCCTCCCCGGGCACACCGCCGAGGCGCTGCTGGCCGCGGCCAGGGAGTCCTTCGTGGACGGCCTGGCACTCGCCTCCGCGGCGGGAGCGGTGGTCCTGCTGGCCACCGCGGTGGCGGCCTGGTTCCTGCTGCGCGGCCAGAGGCTGGACGCGTAGGACCGCGGTCGGGGTTCACGGGCGCGGAGCGGCTCGGCGGAGCACGGTCCCGTCCTGAACGGTCCGGGCGCACGCTGCGACCTGAACGCAAAGGGTGGGCCCGGCCGGAAGCTTCCGGCCGGGCCCACCCGTGCGCGATGTCGTGGCGCGGGGCGAAGAGCGGGGAGCCTTCGCGCGGCCGGTGTGTCAGGCGGCCTTCGCCTTGGTGGCGTACATGTCGACGTACTCCTGGCCGGAGAGCCGCATGACCTCGGTCATCACGGAGTCGGTGACGGCGCGCAGCACGTACCGGTCGCGGTCCATGCCCTCGTAGCGGGAGAACTCCATGGCCGGCCCGAAGCGGACGGTGACCTTGCCCGGTCGCGGCATGCCCGCGCCGCCCGGCTGGAGCTTGTCCGTGCCGATCATCGCGAACGGGACGACAGGGGCGCCGGTCATCATGGTGAGCCGGGCGATGCCGGTGCGGCCGCGGTACAGGCGGCCGTCGGGGGAGCGGGTGCCCTCGGGGTAGATGCCGAAGATCTTGCCCTCCTCCAGGACGCGGCGGCCGGTCATCAGCGCGGCCACGCCGCCGTTGGCGCCGTCCCGGTCCACCGGGATCATGCCGGTGCCGGTGAAGAACCACGCCATGAGCCGGCCCTTGAGGCCCTTGCCCGTGACGTACTCGTCCTTGCCGATGAAGAACACCTGGCGGTCGCAGATCAGCGGAAGGATCATCGAGTCGATGAACGTGAGGTGGTTGCCGGCCAGGATCACGGGACCCTTGCCGGGGATGTGCTCCACGCCTTCCACCCTGAGGCGGAACATCAGGCGGATGATCGTTCCGAGCACTGCCTTGATGAGCGCGAAGCGGGACAACGGGCCCTCCGGTGTCAGGGGGTCGGTATGGAGTCTGTGCAGGTGAGGACGATACTCGCGGTTCCCGGTCGATTGCACATCGGGTTCATCGACCGGATACGCACTGTTGACCTACGTTTACCTGCGGTTGTGTGCCGGTGAGCGGTGGACACGGGTCCGGTCCGGTGTGACGGACATCGCGCGCGGGTACCGGCGAACGGGTGAGCGCCCGGCGGAGGGCCGTACGCCCCCCTCCGCCTCACGCCTACCCGCGACCGCCCGGCCGATGCCGACGGACCGTCATGTTCCGCATCCTGCGGGGGATCCGAGGTCACCCACTGTTCCGCCGCGGGCCTCCCTCCCGTCACGCCAGGACACCTACGATCGTCCCGCTTCGACAGGCAGGCACCTACGGCGGGAGGAGCGCTCATGCGGGCGCAGGAGTCGAACGGCCAGGAGCGGGGCACGGCGCGGCGGACGCTGCTGGGAGCCGCGGTGCTCGGGGCGGGCGGAGCGGCCCTCGGCCTGCCCGGCACCGCGAGCGCGGACGGACGCCACGGAGGCGGCGGCTACCGGAGTCTGCCCAGACCGACCGTCATCGGTCACCGCGGAGCCAGCGGCTACCGGCCGGAGCACACCTTCGGCTCGTACCAGCTCGCCCTCGACCTGGGCGCTGACGTCGTCGAGGCCGGCGACCTGGTGCCCACCAGGGACGGCCATCTCGTATGCCGTCACGAGCCGGAAATCGGCGGGACGACGGATGTCTCGGCGCACCCCGAGTTCGCGGGCCGCAGGACGACCAAGACGCTCGACGGGGTCCCCACCACCGGATGGTTCACCGAGGACTTCACCCTCGCCGAGCTGAAGACCCTGCGCGCCGTCGAGCGCATCCCCGCGAACCGCCCGCACAACACCCTCTACAACGGCCGCTGGGAGATCCCCACCTTCGAAGAGGTGCTCCGCTGGCAGGACGAGCAGACCCGCAGGCGCGGCAAGCAGGTCTGGATCTACCCCGAGACCAAGCACCCCACCTACTTCCGGGACCTCGGCCTCGGCCTGGAGGAGCGGGTCGCGAAACTGCTGCGCACGTACGGCAAGGACAGGAAGGACTCGCCGGTCATCCTCCAGTCCTTCGAGCCGAGCAGCATCCAGCGGCTGGACAAGCTCGTCGGCAACCCGCTCGTCGTCCTGCTCTCGGCCGCGAACACCCGCCCCTGGGACTTCGTCGCGGCGGGTGACCCCCGCACGGTCGCCGACCTCGTCACGCCCGCGGGGCTGCAGTGGATCGCCTCGTACGCGCAGGGCATCGGCCCCACCCTCGACCTGGTCATCCCGAAGGACGCGGCCGGCAACCTGACCACGCCGACCACGCTCGTCGCCGACGCGCACCGCGCGGGCCTCATCCTGCACCCTTACACCATGCGCAACGAGAACCCCTTCCTGCCCGCGGACTTCCGCCAGGGCACCGCCGCGGACGCCTACGGGGACCCTTTCGGCGCGTTCAAGGTCTACTTCGAGACGGGCATCGACGGCGTGTTCTCCGACAACGCGGACACCGCGGTGCTGGCCCGCGCGGACTTCCTCGGGCGATGAGGCCGCGGCCCCGGTCCGCCGACGGACCGGGGCACCGAATGGGACGGATGCCCGTCCTCCGTCAACGGACGACCCCCTCACCCCGGATGGGGTGAGAAACGGCCGCCCCGGCAACCTCGTGCCGGGGCGGCCGCGTCGTGCCGCACATGACCCACGAGCTGGTTACCGCCCTGCGCCCGCTGCTGTCCGCCGAGGCGTCGGCGGAGGCCCACGCCTCGGGCGCCGAGCCGGGCGACCTGGAACAGGCCGTCTGGCTTCGGCTGCTGGAACGCCTGGACGTGTCGGGACCGCCCGCCGACCCGCGGCGCTGGGTGCGCCGGGCCGTGCGCTCGGAGGCCCGCCGCAGCCGCCGCACGGCCCGCGTCGAGCAGCCCTACGCCACCGAGCCCGCGGACGACAGCGGTTTTGGCCCGGAGCAGCGGGCGATGGCCGCCGTCCGCCGCCGCGAGCTGCACGAGGCGGTACGCCGGCTGCCCGGCCGCTGCCCGGGCCTGATGGCCGCCCTGCTCTCCCCCAGGGACCTCACCTACCAGGAGATCGCGGGCGAGTTGGGTATCTCACAGGGCAGTCTTGGTCCGGAACGCTCCAGATGTCTTGGATGTCTTCGTCGATTGCTGACCGCGGAGGTTGCGGCCCGCTGACGACGGGGATAGGAGTGGGGGACGACCGGAACAGGTGAGCGGGAGGCATGCACACATGGGCATGAGCGTGACCATCTCGGCGGCGACCGAGCAGGATGCGGAATCGATCCTGAAGCTGCAGTACCTCTGCTATCAGAGCGAGGCCGAGCTGTACGGCGACTACGGCATCGAGCCGCTCACCCAGCCGCTCGACTCGCTCAGGGCGGAACTGGCGGGCGGCACCGTACTGGTGGCCCGGCTCGGCGACGAGGTGGTGGCCTCGGTGCGCGGCGCCGTCGACACCGACGGCACGGGCCGCATCAACAAGCTCATCGTGCACCCGCGCATGCAGCGGCACGGCCTGGGCGGACGTCTGCTCGACGCGATCGAGACCCGCCTCGGCGCCGAAGGAACGGCCAAGTCCTTCCAGCTGTTCACGGGCCACCGCAGCGAGCGCAACCTGCGCCTGTACCGCAAGCACGGCTACGCGCCCGTCTCGCAGGAGCGGGTGGGCGAGCGCATGACGCTGGTGACCCTGGCCAAGGGTGCCGACACCGGCGTGTACGCGACCAGCGCCTGAGCCCGGCCGGCTTCGGCCGGTTCGTCAGACGGCGGCGGTCGTACGCGCCTTGCGCAGCCAGTACATCGCCGACAGCGGCAGCAGGACCGGGATGAAGAGATAGCCCATGCCGTAGTCCGACCACACCGTGGCGTCGGGGAAGGCGGAGGGCTCGGCCAGCGTCCAGGTCCCGACGATCAGTACACCCGCGAGCTCGGCGGCGCAGCACACCAGCGCCGCCCTGCGCGCCGTCTCGCCGCCGCGCACGAGCGAGTACGTGATGAATCCGTACACGAGACCGGCGGCCGCGGACAGCGAGTAGGCGAGCGGTGCCTTGTCGAACTGCGTCGAGATCTGCACGGCCGACCGTGACACGGCGCCGACCACCATCACTCCGTACAGCCACACCAGCAGGATCCCGGGGCCGCCGATCAGCCGCGCGCGTTTCGTGCCGGCGGCAGGCTCCGGCGGCGTTCCGCCCTGCACGCCCTGCACGCCCTGCACGCCCTGCGCGTTCCGCTCGTCCCGAGGCACGCTCGTGTTCTCCTCCGTGGCCGTCATCTCAGCCTCCCCAGATGTCGTAGAGCCGGACTTCGAGCACGGCCAGCACGATGCCGCCGGCCGCCACCGTGACCGAACCCCAGCGGGTGCGCTCCGCCAGGGACATGAATCCCGCGGCGGGGATGCAGGCGAAGGCGCCGATCAGATACGCCACGAAGATCGTCGTGCCCTGTTCCGGCTTCTCGCCGCGCGCCAGCTGGACGACGCCGATCACCAGCTGGACCAGGACCAGCACGCTCACCACGGCCATGCCGATGAAGTGCCAGTCCTTGGTGGGCTGATCGCGATGGGCGGCCCAGCCGCACCAGGCGGCGAGCACGAGCGCGGCGACGGCCGTCGCGACCGTCAGGGCATCAAACATGCCGTGACCCTATTACGGGCCAAAAGACCTGATGCGCTCGCCCCCGGGCTCCCCCGTAGGGTCGAAGCCATGAAGATCCACGCTGAAGCCCTCCTGTTCGACAACGACGGCACCCTCGTCTCGTCCCTCGAGTCGGTGAACCGCTGCTGGACCCTGTGGGCCGAGGAGTACGGGATCACCGCCGAGGACTTCGCCGCGATCGGCCTGCACGGCCGCCCCGCCGTCGAGATAGCCGCCGACCTGCTGCCCGCCGCCCTCGTCCCCGAGGCGCTCGCCCGCATCGAGCAGTTGGAGGTCGACGACGTGCCGGGCGGGGTCGAGGCGCTGCCCGGAACCCTCGCGCTGCTCGCCGGACTGCCCGCCGAGCGCTGGGCCGTCGTGACCTCCGCCACCCGCAGGCTCGCCGAAGCCAGGCTGGACGAGGTGGGGATCCGCTCCAAGACGATGGTCTGCGCCGACGACGTCACCCGGGGAAAGCCCGACCCCGAGCCCTATCTGCTGGCCGCCCGCGAACTGGGCGTCGACCCGGCCCGCTGCGTCGTCTTCGAGGACGCCCCCGCCGGGCTCCGGGCGGGCCGCGCCGCGGGTATGACCACCGTGGCGTTGGCCACAACGCACCAGGCCGGCGAACTCGACGCGGACCTCGTGGTCGAGGACCTCTCCGCCTTGTCCGTACTGGTGACGGACAAGGGGATGGAGATCTCCGTCCGAGGCTGAAAAGTGTCCACCGCCGTCCACGGCTGTCCGCTATTCGGACAGCGGTGGCGGCCCCCGGCCCCCGGTCTGCTTTACTTCCTTCCATGACCACGACGAGCGACCGCATCCTTGCGACCGAGGCGACCATGACGCCCGGTGCTCGTTGTATGTGTCGAATGTGTGCCTGCTAGAGGGCCCTCGCTCCACCGCCTGATCCCGCGCCCCGAAGCGGGATCGCCGCGCCCTGTGTCCGTACCGCGTACGTGACCGGGCTGCCCCGCGCACACGTTCTCCTTCCGGTTCCATCGCCATCGCGAGAACCGTGCCGTGTTCCGACCGAATGCACCCGTGCCCGGCGCACCCCCACGCCCGCACTCGACAGTGACGGAATCCCCAGTGATCACGACAACGGGCCTCACCAAGGTCTACCGCTCGCGCGGCCGTGAAGTGACCGCCCTCGACGGCGTCGATCTGCACGTCCGCGAAGGCGAGGTGTACGGCGTCATCGGCCAGTCCGGCGCCGGCAAGTCCTCGCTCATCCGCTGCGTCAACCTCCTGGAGCGTCCCAGCTCCGGCACGGTCACCGTCGACGGCCGGGACCTCACCGCCCTCGCCGGGCGCGGCCCGCGCGCGGGCCGGGAGCTCCGCCAGGCGCGCAGCCGGATCGGCATGGTCTTCCAGCACTTCAACCTGCTGTCCTCGCGGACCGTCCAGGAGAACGTCGAGCTGCCGCTCGACATCCTCGGCCTCTCCAGGAGGGCGCGCAGCCACAAGGCTCTCCAACTCCTGGACCTGGTCGGCCTGTCCGACAAGGCGGGGTCCTACCCGGCCCAGCTCTCCGGCGGTCAGAAGCAGCGTGTCGGCATCGCCCGCGCGCTGGCCGGCGACCCGAAGGTGCTGCTCTCCGACGAGGCGACCAGCGCCCTCGACCCGGAGACCACGCGGTCCATCCTCCAGCTCCTGCGCGACCTGAACCGCCAGCTGGGTCTGACGGTCCTGCTCATCACCCACGAGATGGACGTCGTGAAGACCGTCTGCGACTCGGCGGCGCTGATGCAGAACGGCCGCATCGTCGAGTCCGGCACCGTCAGCGAACTGCTCGCGACGCCCGGCTCCGAACTGGCCGCCGCGCTCTTCCCGGTCAGCGGTACCGCCTCGGGCGACGACCGCACGGTCATCGACGTCACCTTCCACGGGGAGTCGGCCACCCAGCCGGTCATCTCGCAGCTCTCGCGCACCTACAACATCGACATCTCGATCCTCGGCGCCGCGATGGACACCGTCGCGGGCCGGCAGGTCGGCCGGATGCGCATCGAACTTCCCGGCCGCTACGAGGAGAACGTCGTGCCGATCGGATTCCTGCGCGAGCAGGGCCTGCAGATCGACATCCAGGGGCAGCAGCCCACGCTGGTCAAGGAAGGTGCCAAGTGAGCTGGTCCGAGATGCAGCCGCTGCTGTCAGAGGAGTGTTGGAACACGCTCTACATGGTCGGCTGGTCCACCCTCATCGCGATCGCCGGCGGCCTGCCGCTCGGTCTCCTGCTGGTGCTGACGGACCGCGGCGGCCTGCTGCAGAACGTCGTCGCCAACAAGGTCGTCGGCCAGGTCGTGAACGTCGCCCGCTCGATGCCCTTCATCATCCTGATGGTCGCCCTGATGACCTTCACCCGGTGGGTCACCGGCACGATCATCGGCCGTGAGGCCGCCATCGTGCCGCTCGCCGTCGGCGCGATCCCGTTCTTCGCGCGACTGGTCGAGACGGCCGTCCGCGAGGTGGACGGCGGGCTCGTCGAGGCCGTGCAGGCGATGGGCGGCAACACCTGGACCGTCGTCCGCAAGGTCCTCGTCCCCGAGTCGCTGCCCTCGCTGATCTCCTCGGCGACCACCACGGTCGTGGCCCTCATCGGCTACTCCGCGATGGCCGGCACCGTCGGCGCGGGCGGACTGGGCGATCTCGCCATCCGCTACGGCTACCAGCGCTTCGAGACCGAGCTGATGTGGATCATCGTCGCCCTCCTCGCCGTGGTCATCTCGGCCATCCAGTTCGCCGGCGACCACGCGGCCCGCACCCTGGACCGCCGCGGCGGCCACTCCGGTCCCGCCCCGAGGCTGCGCCTGCTGAAGTCCCGCCGGCCCGCGGCCGCGGACGTCGGCGAGGCCGCCTGAACCACCGCGGACCCGCGCGGTCCCCGGCCCCACCCACCGTTTTCCCCGTCCACCCCATGACGGGGTCGCTCCACCCCTCAGGAAAGGCACTTTTCGTGCGTAACACTGCCAAGATCACCACCGCCGTCCTCGTCGCCGGAGCCCTCACCCTGGGTCTCTCCGCCTGCGGTTCGGGCAAGGACTCCTCCTCCTCGTCCTCCGACTACAGTGGCCCGCTCGTCGTCGCCGCCAGCCCGGTCCCCCACGCCGAGATCCTGAACTTCATCGAGAAGAACCTGGCGAAGAAGGCGGGACTCGACCTGGAGGTCAAGGAGTTCCAGGACTACATCGTGCCCAACACGGCGACCGAGGACGGCTCGGTGGACGCCAACTACTTCCAGAACCAGCCGTACCTCGACGACTTCAACAAGAAGCGCGGCACCCACATCGTGCCCGTCGTCACGGTGCACCTGGAGCCGCTCGGCCTCTACTCGCACAAGGTGAAGAGCGCCGACGCCCTGAAGAGCGGTGCGACCGTCGCGGTGCCGAACGACGCGGTGAACGAGGCGCGTGCCCTGAAGCTGCTCGCGTCCAAGGGGCTCATCACCCTCAAGGACGGCGCCGGCAGCGAGGCGACCCCGCGGGACATCTCCAAGAACCCGAAGAACCTCAAGTTCAAGGAGCTTGAGGCGGCGCAGACCCCGCGCTCCCTGGAGGATGTGGACGCCGCGGTGATCAACGGCAACTACGCCATATCCTCCGGCCTCAAGCCCGCCAAGGACGCACTCGTCCTGGAGTCGGCGACGAACAACCCGTACGGCAACTTCCTCGCCGTCAAGAAGGGCAACGAGAACGACCCGCGCGTGAAGAAGCTCGCGAAGCTCCTCACCTCGCCCGAGGTCAAGAAGTTCATCGAGGACAAGTACGCCGGCTCCGTCATCCCGTCCTTCTAAACAGGCCGGAGGCCGGGCCGATTTGCGGCCCGTGGCCCGACTAGTCACCGCACGGGGTCCACTCCATTACCCGGAGTGGACCCCGTTGTGCCGTTCGGTGGTTTCATGCTGCATGCTGGGCAGTTCAGCGGACCCGACGGTACATCAGGTCCGAAGTCCCCGACGGTTACGGAGCGTCGCATGACGAGCACCTTCCCCGACATCTCCATCAGCACGGAGCGGTTGGTCCTGCGTGCGCTCGACGAGGACGACGTGCCCGCGCTGACCGAGATGATGAACGACGAGATGGTGGCGGCCTGGACGTCGATCCCGCAGCCGTTCACCGAGGACGGTGCCCGCGACTGGATCACCGACTACGCGCCCACGGAACGCGCTCGGGGGCGCGGACTCGACCTCGCCGTCACCGAGTTCCTCACCCAGCGTCTGGTAGGCGTCATCCAGCTCGGCAAGACCAACTGGCGGGTCCGCTCCACCGAGCTGTCCTACATCATCGCCCCCTGGGCGCGCGGCGAGGGCTACGCCTCCGAGGCCGCGCTCGCCACAGCCCGCTGGCTCTTCCGCGAGCAGAAGTTCGAGCGCGTGGAACTGCGCACGGCCGCCGGTAACACCGCCTCGCAGCAGGTGGCCCAGAAGATCGGCTGCATCAGCGAGGGCGTGCTGCGCAACGCCTGCATAGCGCGCACCCGGACCGAGGAGGGCACCTGGGTCGACCTGCGCACCGACTTCATCGTGTGGAGCCTGCTGCCCGAGGACCTCGACGGAATGGACGGGCACCTCACCGACACGGGCCGCTACTCCTCTTTCAACGACTGGAACTGAGGGTCCCGGCCGACGCGCGGCAGCCCGTGCGCGGGCCGCTCCGACGAGCGGAAACCGTCACGGCATGTCGCGTCCGGTCACGACGGGTCGTATACGGTCGGGTCGAGTCACATGGGTGTACGGGAGTCACCTCACCGGATCCCGGCCCCGAGGGTCCGGACACGTACCCGGACCCGGCGACCCGGCACGGCGGGACCGCTCCCCGCGCCACACCGACCGCCACACCCCCGCCGGACCGCACCGGGGTACCCTCACGAAGCCCGCCCGGGCTGCACCTGAGACCTGCGAAGACCTTCTGGAGACTGACGACGATGGCCGACCGGGTCACGGTGATCGGCTGGGACGGCTCGCCGCTGGCCGACGCGGCGCGCTCCGCCCTCGGTGCCGCCACGCTGGTGGCCGGCGCGGCCCACCATCTCGAACTCCCCGAAGTGCCCGAGAACGCCGAACGCGTCCGGCTGGGCAGCGTCGCCCTCGCCGCCCGCCGTATCGCGGGCCACCGGGGCACCGCCGTCGTCCTCGCCGACGGGGACCCCGGATTCTTCGGTGTCGTACGCACCCTGCGCGCACCCGAGTTCGGCCTGGAGGTCGAAGTCGTGCCCGCCGTCTCCGCGGTGGCCGCCGCCTTCGCCCGCGCCGGAATGCCCTGGGACGACGCGCAAGTGGTCGTGGCACACAGTCGCACCCTGCGACGCGCAGTGAATGTATGCCGCGCCCATACCAAGGTCGCCGTCCTCACCTCGCCCGGCGCCGGCCCCGCCGAACTCGGGCTGCTGCTCGAAGGAGTGCACCGCTCCTTCGTCATCTGCGAGGAACTCGGCACCGCCCGGGAACAGGTCACGATCCTCACCTCTGACAAGGCGGCCGACCACACCTGGCGCGACCCGAACGTCGTGATCGTCATCGGCGGCTTCGTGGCCGCGGCCGAGGGCGGCGGCTGGATCGCCGGACGGGAACCCGGTGCCGGGCCGCGCGGCTGGGCACTGCCCGCGCGCGCGTACGGCGGCGCGCTCGGCGAGGGTGAGACGGATCTGCTGCGCGCCGCCCAGCTCGCCCGGCTGGGACCGCGCGTCGGCGACCTCGTCTGGGACATCGGCTGCGGCAGCGGCGCCTTCGCCACCGAGGCGGCCCGCACCGGTGCCGCCGTCATCGCGGTCGACCGCAGTCCGGGCTCCTGCGCCCGCACCGAGCACTCGGCCCGCCGCTACGGCGTGCAGATGCAGATCGTGCACGGCAGCGCCCCGCACGTCCTCGAAGACCTGCCCGAACCCGATGTCGTGCGGGTCGGAGGCGGGGGAGCGGCGGTCGTCTCGGCGGTCGCGGACCGCCGTCCCCAGCGCATCGTCGCGGACGCCGCGACCCGTGACGCCGCCGAACTCATCGGCCGCGATCTGACCGAACACGGCTATGACGTCGAGTGCGCTCTCATTCAGTCCGTCGAACTCGATACACGGGCCTGGACGGAGAAGGAGCGGAGCGTCGCGTTCCTGCTCAGCGGCCGTCTGCCGGATCGCGCCCCGTGATCCTGTTGTCGTACTGCGCGCGGTAGGCTGGCCGATCGTTGTACCGCTCCCGGGAGTCGGCCTTTCGTAGGTCAATGTCCGGAAAACCCGCCCGTTTTGAGGCGTGTGTGGTACGGCAGAACCGGAGGACGCGCAACGTGGCGCAGTCCACAGCGGCCACTCGCGGATCACGCTGTCGCGAGGGCGGGATGACCGGGACAATGCCTGTTAATGGCTTTGTCGCCTTTGGTGGCCGGTCGTACGTGCCGCTGGGCATGCACGCTCGTTCTTCACTGTGGGGCGGTCGGTGCGCCGTCCCCGGCGAGCTGGACTTTGGAGCACTAACCGATGGGCGAGGGGTACGCATGACCGACACCGGCCAGGTCCCGGGCGAGGGATTGCCGGAGAACGCAGGCATGGTGGAGCAGCCGGGCGTCACCGCGCCGGGCGCGTACACCTACCTCGACTCCTCCGAGAGCTCTGTCGAGGAGGACGACCTCCTTCTCCTGCCGGGTGCGCCCGGTGCCCAGGGTGCCTGGGGCAACGAGGTGCCGCCGCCGGCCCCGATGCCCTTCACGGACGAACCCGGCCCGCACGAGACGGACGGACGCGACACCGGCGCGATCGACCTCGGCGCCGTGCGCGCGCCGAGCCCGGCGCCCGTGCCCCAGCCGGTTCCGCAGCCCGTGACGCCGCGCCGTCCGCTGCACCTGGGCCCGCCCACGCCGGACGGTTCCTCCAGCCCGGTGCGCTCGCTGGCCGACCGCGGACCCGCGGGCGCCCGCCCGAGCTCCATGGCCACCCCGGTCACCCCGCTGCGCCACGCCGGCCCGGCGAACGCAGGCCCCGAGTACCTGGACCTGCCGCAGGCCGGCGACGCCCTGCCGCAGAGTGCGGCGGTGTGGGGGGCCGTGCCGGCGGGCGGCGAGGCCGCGGCCGCGGACACCGTCGTCCCCGAGGCGGCACAGCTGCCCGCCTCCGCGGACACCGTCGTCCCCGAGGCGGCACAGCTGCCCGCCTCCGCGGTGATGACGGAACCCGCACCGGGTCCCGAGGCACCGCAGGCCGCGGAGGCCGAGCAGGCGCCCGGCGTCGTGGCGGCGCCCTTCGTCCACGACCCGGCCCCGGACTTCGACGCCGCCCAGGCGCCGGTACCGGGGGCCGACGGGATGTCGCTCGACCTCCAGGAGCCGGTGGACGGCACCCCGGCTCCCGAAGCGGTGCCCGCGGCGGACGGCTCGGCCGCCCCGCAGATTCCCGGAGCCCCGCACTTCCAGGACGTCCCGGACGTCCTGGGCGGGCCGGACACCGCCGACGTCGGCGGACCGGCCCCGAGCGAGGGGGAGACCTCCGCGCCCGAGGCCGTACCGGCGCAGATCACCGAGGACCTCGGACCTGCCGTGCCCGCGCAGTCGTTCGCCCCGGCCGAGGGTCTCGTACCCGCCGAGGACCCCGCCGCCGCGCAGGTCCCGCCGCTGCTCGCCGGCCAGGACACCCACGGAGCCGGCCTGGCCGCACCCGGTGTCCAGGAGGCCGGGTTCGCGGAGCCCGCCGTCCACCTCCCGGAACCCGCTGTCCTCTTCGTGGACGAAGCCTCCCTGTCCGGCGCCGAGCAGCCCGCCGACGTACCGGCCCCGCACGTCTACGAGACCCCGGAGTCCGCCCTGTCGGCGCTCTCCGCGCGCTCGGCGGAAGCCTCGCAGGGCGGACAGGACATCGCTCCCGACGAGGTCCAGGTCCAGGGCCAGACCCAGGGTCAGCGGCTGACCGGTCCGCCCGTCGTCGCCGAGAACGGCACCGCCCTGTCCGAGGACGACGCCGTCGCCCACGACGGCATCGCCCTGTCCGCGTCCGGCACCACCGAGGCCCCGCACGCCGTACCGGCCGGCGTGGCCGCGCAGGCCGAGGCCGCCCACGAGACCGTCGGCGACCCGTACCTCCCGGCCCTCGGCGACCAGTACCCCGAGAGCGCCCCGGACGCGGCGGGCGCCCCCGGATTCCCCGGCGCCCCCGTCGTACCCCAGGCCGACCAGAGCCTCGGCGGGTTCGTGCCCGTGGACGGCACGGTGCCCACGGCCGCGCACCTCGCCCCGACCCCGCCGCACGGCATGACCATGGCTCCGGAGGCCGCCGAGGAGCAGCCGCCGGCCCAGGAGCCCGCCCAGGCCGCCCCGGCGCCCCTCCCGGCGGAGGAGGACACCACCGTGGCGCAGGCCGAGCCGGTCGCGCAGGCGTCGGTGCCCGCCCCCCGGGAAGCCGAGGCCGAGTCCGAGGCCACCACCCCCGTTCCGCAGCCCCTCACCGCGGAGCCGGAACCCGTGGCCGCACAGCAAGCGGAGGACCTGCGCACCCAGGTCGCCGACCAGGAAGAGAGCACGGCCGTGGTGGAAGACGTACGCGAGTCCACCGGTCCGGCGGCCCCCGGCTACAACGACGCCGAACGCGAGGCCGTCCTGCGCGTGATCCGCGAGCGCCGTGACATCCGCAACGGCTTCCGCAGCGACCCGATCCCGCACGACGTGCTGCTGCGCGTCCTGGAGGCCGCGCACACCGCTCCGTCCGTCGGCCACTCCCAGCCCTGGGACTTCGTCGTCATCCGCTCCGCCGAAACCCGGCGCAGCATGCACGAACTCGCCCAGCGCCAGCGCGAGGCCTACGCCAAATCGCTTCCCAAGGGCCGTGCCAAGCAGTTCAAGGAACTGAAGATCGAGGCCATCCTCGACACCCCGGTCAACATCCTCGTCACCGCCGACCCGACCCGGGGCGGCCGGCACACCCTGGGCCGGCACACCCAGCCGCAGATGGCGCCGTACTCCTCCGCCCTCGCGGTCGAGAACCTGTGGCTCGCGGCCCGCGCCGAGGGTCTCGGCGTCGGCTGGGTCAGTTTCTTCGACGAGCGCGAGATGGTCCGCGCGCTGGGCCTGCCCGAGCACCTCGAAGCGGTGGCCTACCTCTGTGTCGGATACGTGGACGAGTTCCCCGACGAGCCCGAGCTGATGCAGGCCGGCTGGTCCAAGCGACGCCCCCTGTCGTGGGTCGTGCACGAGGAGACGTACGGCCGCCGTGCCCTGCCCGGCGAGGAGCCGCACGACCTGCTCGCCGAGACGGTCTCCAGCATCCGCCCCCTGGACGCGAAGGCGCTGGGCGAGGCCTGGGAGCGTCAGAAGCGGATGACCAAGCCCGCGGGCGCCCTCGGCATGCTGGAGATCATCTCCGCGCAGCTGTCGGGCCTGTCCCGGATGTGCCCGCCGCCGATCCCGGAGCCGGCCGCCGTCGCGATCTTCGCCGGCGACCACGGTGTCCACGCGCAGGGTGTCACCCCCTGGCCGCAGGAGGTCACCGGTCAGATGGTGGCCAACTTCCTCGGCGGCGGCGCGGTCTGCAACGCCTTCGCCAACCAGGTGGGCGCCGAGGTCTGTGTCGTCGACGTGGGCGTCGCCTCCGACCTGCCGGCCACGCCGGGGCTGCTGCCGCGCAAGGTCCGCGCGGGCACCGCCGACATGACCACGGGTCCCGCCATGACCCGGGAAGAGGTCGTCGCCGCGCTGGAGGTGGGCATCGAGACGGCCCGCGACCTGGTGGCCGCCGGCAACAAGGCGCTGCTGACCGGCGAGATGGGCATCGCCAACACGACCGCGTCGGCGGCCCTGATCTCGGTCTTCACGGGGGCCGACCCCGCCGAGGTGACGGGCCGCGGCACGGGCATCAACGACGAGACCCTGGCCCGCAAGACCGAGGTCGTCCGCCGGGCCATCGACTTCCACCAGCCCGACCCGGCGGACCCGATCGGCGTTCTCGCGGCGATCGGAGGCCTGGAACACGCCGCCATGGTCGGCCTCCTCCTCGGCGGCGCGTCCCTGCGTACGCCGGTGATCCTGGACGGCGTCAGCGCGGGCGCCGCCGCACTGGTGGCCCGCGCCATCGCCCCCGAGGTCCTGGCCGCCTGCATCGCGGGCCACCGCAGCGCCGAGCCCGGTCACGTGGCCGCTCTGAACAAGCTGGGCCTGCGCCCGCTGATCGACCTCGACCTGCGCCTGGGCGAGGGCACCGGCGCCCTGCTCGCCCTGCCGATCGTGCAGAGCGCGGCGCGCGCGATGCACGAGGTCGCGACGTTCGACTCGGCCGGGGTGACCGAGAAGTAGGCCCCCGGCACCGGTGGGGTGGGCAGGCGTCCCGAGCTGCCCACCCGGCCCCGCCGTAGTCTGGACCCCTGTCCGGACCCGTACCGAAGAACCCCACGTCAGGGCCGCTCCAAAGCCGCAGCGCGCCCGCCCGTACCGCCTGCCCGTACGAGGAGCCGCACCTCCATGGCCGAACACCCCGCCTACCCCGTAGGCCTCCGTCTCGCCGGCCGTCGTGTCGTCGTCCTCGGCGGTGGCCAGGTGGCCCAGCGACGGCTTCCCGCGCTCATCGCGGCGGGCGCGGACATCCACCTCGTGTCACCGCAGGCGACCCCGTCCGTCGAGGCCATGGCCGACGCGGGCGAGATCACCTGGACCAGGCGCCCGTACGAGGAGGGCGACCTCGCCGACGCCTGGTACGCGCTGATCGCCACCAGCGACCCGCGGGCCGCCGCCGAGGCGTCGGCCGAGGCGGAGCGCCACCGTGTCTGGTGCGTCCGCTCCGACGACGCCGACGCGGCGACCGCGTGGACCCCGGCCACCGGCCACAGCGAGGGCGTGACCGTCGCCGTCCTCACCACCGACGCCAAGGGCCGCGACCCCCGCCACACGGCCGCGATCCGCGACGCCGTGGTCGAGGGGCTGCGGGACGGGACGCTCGTCGCACCGCACCACCGCACCCGTACCGCCGGAGTGGCCCTGGTCGGCGGAGGTCCCGGCGACCCCGACCTGATCACGGTCCGCGGACGCCGGCTGCTCGCCGAGGCCGACGTGGTCATCGCCGACCGCCTCGGACCCCGTGACCTGCTCGCCGAACTCCCGCCGCACGTCGAGGTGATCGACGCGGCGAAGATCCCGTACGGCCGGTTCATGGCCCAGGAGGCCATCAACAACGCGCTCATCGAGCACGCCAGGCAGGGCAAGGCCGTCGTCCGGCTGAAGGGCGGCGACCCGTTCGTCTTCGGCCGTGGCATGGAAGAGGCCCAGGCGCTCGCCGAGGCGGGCATCGCCTGCACGGTCGTCCCCGGCATCTCCAGTTCGATCTCGGTGCCGGGCGCCGCGGGCATCCCGGTCACCCACCGGGGCGTCGCGCACGAGTTCACCGTGGTCAGCGGTCATGTGGCCCCCGACGACGAGCGCTCCCTCGTCGACTGGTCCGCTCTCGCCAAGCTGCGCGGCACCCTCGTCGTCCTCATGGGCGTCGACAAGATCGGCAGGATCGCCGACACGCTCGTGGCGCACGGCAAGCCGGCCGGCACCCCCGTCGCCCTCGTCCAGGAGGGCACGACCGCCGCACAGCGCCGCGTCGACGCCACCCTGGCCACCGTCGCCGACACCGTCCGCGCCGAGGACGTGCGGCCGCCCGCGGTCATCGTCATCGGCGAGGTCGTGGGCGTCGGCTCCGGGCTTCCCGAGTAACCACGGGTAACCCACCCGTTCCCAGCCGTTGGCACCGCACCCAGGACAAGGCAGTATCACCCTGTGGCCGATCTCATCACCGTCGAGAACCCCGACGACCCGCGTCTGCGCGACTACACGGGCCTGACCGACGTGGAACTGCGCCGCAAGCGCGAACCCGCCGAGGGCCTGTTCATCGCCGAGGGCGAGAAGGTCATCAGACGGGCCAAGGACGCCGGCTACGAGATGCGCTCGATGCTGCTGTCCGCCAAGTGGGTCGACGTCATGCGCGACGTCATCGACGAACTCCCGGCACCCGTCTACGCGGTCAGCCCCGAGCTCGCCGAGCAGGTCACCGGCTATCACGTGCACCGGGGCGCGCTCGCCTCGATGCAGCGCAAGCCGCTGCCGACGGCGGAGGAGCTGCTGCGGTCCGCGCGCCGGGTCGTCGTCATGGAGTCGGTCAACGACCACACCAACATCGGCGCCATCTTCCGCTCCGCCGCGGCCCTCGGCATGGACGCGGTGCTGCTGTCCCCGGACTGCGCGGACCCCCTCTACCGCCGCTCGGTGAAGGTCTCGATGGGCGCGGTGTTCTCGGTCCCGTACGCCCGTCTCGACACCTGGCCCAAGGGCCTGGAGTCGGTGCGCGACGCCGGGTTCAACCTGCTCGCCCTCACCCCGGACGAGAAGGCGAGGTCCCTCGACGAGGCCGCCCCGCACACGATGGACCGGGTCGCGCTGATGCTGGGCGCGGAGGGCGACGGGCTGTCCACCCGGGCCCTGATGGCGGCCGACGAATGGGTGCGCATCCCGATGGCCCACGGCGTCGACTCCCTGAACGTCGGCGCGGCGGCCGCGGTCGCCTTCTACGCGGTGGCGACGGGCCGTCCCGCGAGCTGACGGCCGCGCGGCACTAGCTCTCCGCTCGGTGCGCGCTCCCGTACGGATCGGTGATCGCGTCGCCCGCGGGCAGTCGCCCGGACGCCGACTGTTCCTGGTGTACGCCGCCCCGCGGCCCGTCGTCGAGTCCGCGGGACGGCCCCTGGCACCCCTGCGCCGCCGCGATACCGAGCGCGACCAGCAGCGTCACCACCACGAACACGAAGAGCCGCTGGCGCAGCAGCCGCGGATTGGCGGGCCGCCTGCCGGTGCCGGTGGTGCGCGGACCAGGCCGTCCGGCGCCGCTGCGGGGCGCGGGCCTGTTCCCGGTGCGGCCGGTGCTGCGGGCGGGCGCCGGACGCGAGCCCGACCGCGATCCGCCGTTCGTCCCGCCGGTGCGCGGCGGGGGAGTGGTCCCCGGCCGCCGCTGGGTGCGCTGCTCGGCGTACTGTTCGGCCAGGCGTCCCGTCGGCCGGTCCGGATCCGAGCGCGGCGCGGGCGGCCGTGCGTCCACCATGCCCTGGGCCTCGCGGGCCGCGATCTCCTTGAGCCGCAGGGACAGTTGGAGGGTGCTGGGCCGTTCCTCCGGGTCCTTCGCCAGACAGGCCCGGACGAGCGGAGCGAGCGCGTCCGGGACCCCGTGCAGATGCGGCTCCTCGTGCACCACCCGGTAGAGCATCACCTCGGAACTGCCCTGACCGAAGGGTGAGTCCTGGGTCGCCGCGTACGCGAGCGTGGCCCCGAGCGCGAACACGTCCGTGGCCGGGGTGACGGCGACGCCGCGTACCTGCTCCGGCGCCAGGAAGCCCGGGGAGCCGACCGCGGTGCCGACGTGGGTGAGGGTGCTCGCCCCGGTCGCCCATGCGATGCCGAAGTCGATGATCCGCGGCCCCTTCGGGGACAGCAGGATGTTGGACGGCTTGAGGTCACGGTGGACGACCCCGGCCTCGTGCACCGCGACCAGCCCCTCGGAGAGGGCGGCACCCACGGCGGCCACGTCGGCGGCCGACAGCGGACCCTCCTCCGCGACCTTGTCGTGCAGGGAGGGACCGGGCACGTACTGGGTGGCGAACCACGGCCGGTCCGCCTCCAGGTCGGCGGCGACGAGCCGTGCCGTGCAGCCGCCCCTGATCCGCCGGGCCGCCGAGACCTCGCGAGCGAACCGGGAACGGAACTCCTGATCCTCCGCCAGATCAGGCCGGATCACCTTCAGCGCGACCCGCTGGCCACGCCGGTCGGAGCCCAGGTAGACAACACCCATACCCCCCGCGCCGAGCCGCCGGTGAAGCCTGAACGAGCCGACGACACGCGGGTCCTCGCGCCTCAGGCGCATCATCGCCATGTCCATCCCCGCTGCCCGGTCCGTTTGACGAGCCACAGCTTACGTTTTCGCGGCCGGGTGCGCGCAGAGGCCGCGCCCTCTCGTTCCGATCGATTGTCAGTGCCGGGTGGGAAACTTGAGAGGTGGTCAGGGAGCGTGCGAACAGCGCCTCTTTGGCCTGCCCTTGATCCCAACCATCCATCGTTGAAGGGGGATTGAGCCCGTGAGGGGTGACCGCGTGGAGATAGTCGTGGACGCAGGGGACACGACGCGTACGTACGAGGTGGTGGCGAGCAGGGCGGGTCGCCGGGTGGAGACGGCGGTGCGCCGAGGTGTCGTAGAAGTGAGCGAAGTCACTCGAAACGGAACAGTGGTACGGACCGCCCGCTTCATGGCGACTCGGGTGCTGGCACTCGTCGAGCAGCCGGTTCCCCGGGAGGACAGCTCGGAACAGTAGGGCCAATCGGACGTCCGCCTCCGGGAAGACCCTGAGACCTGGGTCCGCGTCTCCACCCACGGTAGTACTCGGCAGGTCATGGCTCATCCTCCGGGAGGCCCGGCAATCGGTACGAGGGCATGACGACCCGACGTCGTCGCGCGCCTAGATTTGAGGTCAAGCGGCGGGTGCAGCACTCGTCCCCCGAGGTCAGACACCCGCCGCTGCCAGGCACAACAGAATCTCGGTCAGGAGAGGGACCATGGCCCACATGGCACCGCGGACAGAGCTCCGCACGCAGGGACGCAAGGCGTACACCGCCGCGTTCGGCACCCGCCAGGGTCAGCGCCACCCCTTGGTGGCGACAGCGATGGTCCTTCCCCTGGCGGCCCTGCTCGTGGTCGTCTTCGGCGGCTGGGACGCGGTGGTCACACAGGCGTCGTCCGTGGGCGTGATGCTGGGGCGCTGAGCGGCGCCCCAGGCCCGGAAGAGCGGTCCGGGCGGGGACATCCGGCCATGAAACCCCGTGGGGACGGGGGTGCGGCGGACGGCAGAAAGATGCCCGCGCAGCTGGGGAGCTGCGCGGGCATCTCTTTGTGCCCGGTGTCTGCTGCCCGTGTCCGCTGCCCGGCGCTGGGCAGCGGGGCCTGGGCGAAGGTCCGCCGTGAGGCCGGGTGCTTCACAGCGGACCCTCCGCTCATGGACTCGCTTCGTGCCGGGCCGGTGCGGCGAGGGGGTACCCGGCCGGCCGGGCCGGGCACCGGGGTGGTCGGCACCCGTCCCGCCCCGGGATCCGGGGCAGGTGCGGCGGTGGGTGACCGGGGGCCGTCCTGTCGCGGGTGCCGGGTGCCGGGTGCCGGGTGCCGGGTGCCGGGCGTCGGCCTTGGGTGCGTACTCTCGCCGGCAGGCGTCCTGACCGGCGGGCGCCCCCGGCGTCAGGGTCGTACCGGCACGTCGTCCAGCACAGGGGGGATCCGTGACCGTACCCAGCCTGGTGTCCGCGCTCGCCGCCGCGGCGCGCGGCGCGGTTCACCCGGTGGCGGCTGTGCCCGGCCCCCGCGGAGCCTGCTCCTGCGGCGCCGAGGACACACTCCTCGCGGACCGCGACGACGGCACCGTGGTCCGTCACGGCGGCATCGTCGCCAAGGCCCACGCCCCGGACACGGAACCCCACGCGCTCGCCCGGCGTGTCGCCGCGGCCACGCGCCTTCCCGGCATCCTCCTGCCGCCGTCGGACCCGGCCCCGGCCGAGCTCCTCGGCCGCCGGGTGACCCTCTGGCCGTACGGCGCTCCCGTCGATCCCGACATCCCGGAGGCGGCCCCCTGGGAGGCGGCGGCGACCCTGCTGGCCCGGCTGCACCGGGCTCCCGCCCCGGACGGGCTGCCGCCCATGCGGGGGCCCGTCAAGGCCGCCCGGGCGATGGCCCGGATGCGCGCGGCCGGCCCGCACCCGGCCACCGCCCCGGTCCTGCGGGCCTGGGCCGCCCTGCCCGGCTGGGCGCGGGCCGAGGCCCCGATGCCGGACGTCACGACCCTGTGCCACGGAGACCTGCACCTCGGCCAGCTCGTACGCCACCCCGCACCGGACGGTCCCTGGCTCCTCATCGACGTCGACGACCTGGGCGTCGGCGCCCCGGCCTGGGACCTGGCCCGCCCCGCCGCCTGGTACGCCTGCGGGCTGCTGCCGCCCGACGAGTGGTTCCGCTTCCTGGCCGCCTACCGGGACGCCGGCGGCCCCGCCGTGCCCGCCGACGGCGATCCCTGGCCCGCCCTGGACGTCGCGGCCCGCGCCCTCACCGTGCAGGCCGCGGCCCTCGCGGTCGCCAAATCCGCCGCCGCGGAACGGCCGTTGGACGAGGTGCAGCAGGCCGTGGTCGACGCCTGTGACCGAATGAGTGCCATCCCGCCCGAGTTGACCCGAGGTTTCGCCACGTAGGCTGCAACCGACCGAAGCCGGGCGGTGTCTGTCCTGGCGGAAGCAGTACCGACCGGCGAGGAGTTGAGCCGAGCATGCAGTGTCCGAAATGCCATGCGCCGATGCACACGTACAACCGCAATGGCGTCCAGATCGAGCAGTGCAGCGGCTGCCGAGGGATATTCCTCGACTACGGCGAGCTGGAGGCCCTGACCCGCGTGGAGTCGCAGTGGTCCCAGCCCGCGCCGCCGCCCCAGGGCGCCCCGCAGGCGTACCCGTCCGCTCCGGCTCCCGCATGGGGCGCCCCGCAGCACGGCGGTCACGGAGGCCACTACGGCGGTCACGGCGGCCACCAGCGCCACAAGAGCTTCGGCCACATGCTCTTCTCGTCCTGAGCCACCCGAAGGGGCTCCTCCCGAACGGAGGGGCCCCTTCGGCGTGTCCAGGCCCCCGTGGGTCAGGTCACAGGTCCGGCAGGCCGGCCGGGGCACGACAAAGCCCCCGGTCGTCGAGACGACCGGGGGCTTGCTTGTGCGCGATACTGGGATTGAACCAGTGACCTCTTCCGTGTCAGGGAAGCGCTCTCCCGCTGAGCTAATCGCGCAGGTCACGCGGTCGGAGCCGCACTTGCTGCTGGTACTGCGTGCGCGATACTGGGATTGAACCAGTGACCTCTTCCGTGTCAGGGAAGCGCTCTCCCGCTGAGCTAATCGCGCGGGGATCCTTGCGGACCAGTGGACGATACTGGGATTGAACCAGTGACCTCTTCCGTGTCAGGGAAGCGCTCTCCCGCTGAGCTAATCGTCCTTGGAGGTGGAGACGGGATTTGAACCCGTGTAGACGGCTTTGCAGGCCGTTGCCTCGCCTCTCGGCCACTCCACCAGGAGTGCGGGTTCGGGAAGATCCCCCACTTCCTGCGAGCGGACGACCAGGTTCGAACTGGCGACCTCAACCTTGGCAAGGTTGCGCTCTACCAACTGAGCTACGTCCGCTTGTCGTTTCCGTTTCGCTTGCGCGTCCCGGCGACGAGTTGAACTCTAGCGGATTCCCGGGCCAGCACAAAAACGCGTTTGTGCAGCGTGCTGCGGTCTGTCCGCCCGAGGACATGGTCGGGGCACTCGCCGGACACCCGCCCTAGACTCGTCTGCGTGCTCGACCTCCCTCCTCTCGCCCGCTTCGGCGGCCTCGTCGCAACCGGTCTCCTCGATGTCACCAGCGATCCCGCGGCCCTGGACTCGTCCGGCTTCTGGGCCGTCTCGGCCGACTTCGAAGGGCGGCTGACCTGCGCCCGCTTCCGCGACGTACGAGAGGAGCCGGTGCCCGCGCCGGTGCCCGGACGCTGGCACGGCCCGGCGGCCGGTGACTGGACGTCGTCCCTCGACCGCGCCGCGTACACGGCGGGTGTCCGGCGGATCCGGGAGCACATCGCGGCCGGTGAGGTCTACCAGGCGAACCTCTGCCGCGTGCTCTCCGCGCCCGTCCCGGCCGACGCCGACGTCGACGCGCTGACCGCTCTGCTGGCCCGCGGCAACCCGGCACCGTACGCGGGAACGATTCGGCTGCCGGACCACGGTGTCGAGATAGCCACCGCCTCCCCGGAGCTCTTCGTGCGCCGCGCGGGCCGATCCGTCGAGTCGGGGCCGATCAAGGGCACCGGACGCACCGAGGCGGACCTCCTGGACAAGGACTACGCCGAGAACGTGATGATCGTGGACCTCGTCCGCAACGACATCGGCCAGGTCTGTGCCACCGGCACCGTGACCGTGCCCGACCTGTGCGTGGTCGAGAAGCACCCGGGGCTCGTGCACCTCGTCTCCACCGTCAGCGGCGAACTGCGCGAGGACGTCGGCTGGCCCGGACTCCTGTCCGCCGCCTTCCCGCCCGGTTCCGTCACCGGCGCGCCCAAGTCCAGCGCCCTGCGGATCATCGACACCCTGGAGACCGCGCCGCGCGGCCCGTACTGCGGAGGTGTCGGCTGGGTCGACGCCGACCGCGGCACCGGCGAGCTGGCCGTGGGCATCCGCACGTTCTGGATCGACCGTGCCGACGGCGTCCTGCGCTTCGGTACGGGGGCCGGCATCACCTGGGGGTCCGACCCCGAGGGGGAGTGGCGGGAGACCGAGCTGAAGGCGTCCCGGCTGCTCGCGGTAGCGTCGGGAACGTACGACGCGGGTGACGGGACCCTCACCGACTGACCCGGTTGCGGGGACGAGGCGGGGACCGGGGCCGGAACGCCGTGCCGGACGAGACGTCCGGCACATTCACATGCGAGGTAGACCAGTGAAGCTTTGGCTCGACGGCGGGCTCCAGGACATCGAGGCCGCCCGCGTCTCCGTCTTCGACCACGGACTGACCGTGGGTGACGGCATCTTCGAGACCGTGAAGGCGGTCGACGGCCGGCCCTTCGCGCTGACCCGCCACCTCGACCGGCTGGCCCGTTCGGCGCGCGGCCTCGGTCTGCCCGAGCCCGACGCCGACGAGGTGCGCCGCGCCTGCGCCGCCGTCCTCGACGCCAATCCGATGCCGCTCGGCCGGCTCCGCATCACCTACACCGGCGGTCACGGTCCGCTCGGCTCCGACCGCGGAGAGCACGGTCCGACCCTCGTCGTCGCGCTCGGCGGCTCGGCCCCGCGCCCCGACTCCACGGCCGTCGTCACCGTTCCCTGGACCCGCAACGAGCGCGGTGCCCTGACCGGCCTCAAGACCACCTCGTACGCCGAGAACGTCGTCGCCCTGGCCCGCGCGCGTGAACACGGCGCGTCCGAGGCGCTGTTCGCCAACACGGTGGGCCAACTCTGCGAAGGCACCGGGTCGAACGTCTTCGTCGTCCTCGACGGCGAGATCCACACCCCGCCGGTCGCCTCCGGCTGCCTCGCCGGCATCACCCGTGCCCTCACGGTCGAATGGACCGGCGCCAAGGAGACCGACCTGCCGCTGGACGTCCTGGAGCGCGCCGACGAGGTCTTCCTGACGTCGACGCTGCGCGATGTGCAGGCCGTGCACCGCGTCGACACCCGTGAACTGCCGGGCGCACCGGGCCCGGTGACCGCCAAGGCGATGCGCGTCTTCGACGAGCGGGCCGGGGACGACCTCGATCCCTGACCGGCCGTTTCGGGGCCACCGGCCTCCGGCCGTCCGGTAGGTCTGCTGGCGACCGCCCGGTAATTCGGCTGACGACGCGTGCGTCAGCGGGTACAACACCCCTGATGACCACGACCCTGCGGCCGACCGAGCCGCTCCATCGCGCCGCCGACGGGACCCTCTCACGCCGCTACCAGGTGTGCGTGAACAGCCGTCCCGTCGGCCGGGTACACCTGGCCACGGAACCCGGCGCGGGACCGCCCGCGGCCAGGATCCACGAGCTTCGCATCGACGAGCCGGACCGGGGCAGGGGCCGGGGCACCGTGGCCGCGCTGGCGGCGGAGGAGGTCGCCCGCGGATGGGGCTGCCGGCAGATCGAGGTGACCGTGCCCGGAGAAGCCGCCGCGGCCCTGGAGCTCACCAGGGCGCTCGGATACGTCCTGCGCAACCGCATCATGGCGAAGACGCTCGACGGCCCCGCGGTCGTACTCCCCCCGGGCAGCGCCGACCGTCCCATGACGCAGGACGAGTACGAGATCTGGGACCGGGCGGGCAGGCGGGACTACGCCGAGGACTGGATCCGGCGCGGTGTGCCGGAGGCCGAGGCGCTCGCCAAGGCGGACCGCGACTACGGCGGTGCGCTGCCGCAGGGCCCGGACACCGCGAACATGTGGCTGAGCGTCCTGGAGCACGAGGGCGTCCCGGTGGGCGATCTGTGGCTGGGGCGCCGGAGCGGACACGCCTTCGTCTACGACGTCCTGGTGCGCGCCGACCAGCGCGGCCGCGGACACGGCCGGACGCTCATGCGGCTCGCCGAGGCCCGCGCGACCGGTGCCGGACTGAACCGCATCGCCCTCAACGTCTTCGCGGGAAACACCCCGGCCGAGCGGCTCTACGAGTCGCTCGGCTACGAGACGACGGAGTACCACCTGTACAAGACGCTGCTCTAGGGTCCGTCGTTCGGAGCAGGTGGCACCGAGGCGCGGTGCGTCGCCGGCCGGGCCGAGCGGGGCAGGGCTCTTGCTCGGGTGTCAGGCCTGCTCGGCGAGCAGCCGGTCGGCGATCTCCTCGATCCGCTCGCGCAGTCCCTCCTGGCTCTTGCCGCCGTCCAGGAGCTCACCGCCGATGACGTACGTCGGGGTGCCGGTGACGCCGATCGCCTTGCCCTCGGCCTGGTCCGCGTCGACGATCAGGATGTGCCGGCCGTCGATCAGGGCCGTGTCGAACTCCTCGGCGTCCAGGCCGAGTTCCTGTGCGACCTCGACCAGGAAGGCTTCGCCGTCCTTGCGGTCCAGCTCCTCGACGCGACCGAGTACGGCCTCCACGTACGGCCAGGCGCTGCCCTGCTCGGCGGCCTCCTCGGCGGCCTGGGCGGCGGCGAAGGCGTGCTTGTGCTTCTCCAGGGGGAAGTGCCGCAGCCGCAGCTCCAGGCGGTCGCCGTAGCGGGCGCGCAGCGCGCGCAGGTCGGCGAGAGCGTCACGGCAGTCGGGGCACTGCAGCTCGCACCAGACGTCCAGGACGACGGGGGCCGGGCGCGCGGCGGAGGAGCCGGAGGAGTCGTTCATGGGATCCAGTCTCCCAGTCCGGTGAGGAGGAGGCCGCACCGGGACCTGAGGAGGACGGCGACCCCGAGATGTCCCTGAGGTCTGCCCGGACCGTGGCATACCGGGCATGGGGCGGTGCAGGATGGAAGGGATGGGAAACATGTCGCACCGAGCCCTGCCTGGAGGACCGGAATGATCGCAGAGACCGTCTGCTCCGCAGTCTCCGTCGCCGGCCTGGGCATCGCCGCGGTGACGGCCTACCGCAAGCGTTTCCTGGCGGCGGCCCGGATCGCCGCCTATTCCCTGGTGCCGATCGGCCTGGTCATGACCGGAGTGGTCGGCTGGCTGGCCGACACCGCGTTCAGCCCGACCGCCTGGGCCGGCTTCCTGGTGCTCGGCGGCGCCTGGGCGCTGTTCATGATCACCCGTGCCGTGGAGCGACGCGGCGGCGGCACCCGGAAGGAACGCAGAGCCGCGAAGGCCTCTGCCCGGCGCGAGGCGGCGGCTCCCGCGGCTTCGGCCCCGTCAGTGGGCCAGGGTGCCCCTCCCGCCTCCCGGCCGGCGGCGACACCGGGGGCGAAGCGCTCCGGGGACGACTTCAGTGACATCGAGGCGATCCTGAAGAAGCACGGCATCTGACCGGCAGAAACGACACAAGATCACATGCGTGACACAGGGAACGCGCGGAACCGTTCACGTTCGAGCGCGCCTGTCACATCATCCAGCGAACTCCCGTGTATTCCGGGCGTGTTGATCGCGAAGCAGGCGCCCTCTGCGTCATCATCGCCCGCGAGATGCTGGACACAACAACGAGCGACACCGCTGCTCCGCCCGAGGAGCGGCGCGGTTGTCTCTTCGCGCTCTCCCAGCCGCCGCTGATGATCTTCCTTGCGGTGATCGGCTGTCTGCTGCTCATGGCTTCGCTGCACGACCTGCTGCTGCTCTGAGCTGTACACGGAGCCCCTGGCGTCACCCGCCGAGGGCTCCGTCGGTCCGGCCAGGGGCCGGACTCCTCCTCCTGGTGCGAGCCGCTCAGCCCGCGGCTTCCTTGCGGCGTGCCCGGTAGGCGGCCACGTGGAGCCGGTTCCCGCAGGTGCGGCTGTCGCAGTAGCGGCGGGAGCGGTTGCGGGAGAGATCGACGAAGGCCCGTCGGCAGTCCGGGGCCTCGCAGCGGCGCAGCCGGTCCTGCTCTCCGGCGACCACGAAGAAGGCCAGCGCCATCCCGCAGTCGGCCGCGAGGTGGTCGGCGACCGAGGCGCCCGGCGCGAAGTAGTGGACATGCCAGTCATAGCCGTCGTGGTCCGTCAGCCGGGGCGTGGTGCCGGCAGCCGCGACCAGTTCGTTGATGAGTGAGGCGGCGGTCCGTGGATCATCGGCGGCGAAGATCCCGGCGAACAGGCTGCGAACGTCCCGTACGGCCGCCAGATCCCGCTCCGACAGCACCCCGACATCGCTGATGTCGTGCTTTCGTACGAAATCGGCGAGGGACGGCGCATCGGCGAGCCCGTCCGCCGTCTCGTCCTCCGGCGCGGTGTTCACCAGATCCACCACGGCGTCGAGTGCGCACCGGGTGTCGTGGGTGATCAGCACGTTTCGCTCCCTGGCCTGGGGGTCGGGCGAGGGCGCCCGCCCGATGCTGGCCGATGGTAGTGGCTTCCCGGCGCGGCCGAGACGGGCGTGGGGGCGTTGGGTGCGAGAGCGGGGAGTCCGTACTGGTGGACGCACAGCGGCGCCGCCACCGCGAACCTTCCGCGGTGCCGACGCCGGCGCCTTCCCTATGCGGTTGTCTGAGCCCGAGCCGTCTCCCCGAGTGGACGGCGCCGGGCGGCTCTGTCGTGACGCGTCAGCTCTCGGCCAGGATGTGTGAGAGCTCCGTGTCGAGATCGAAGTGCCGGTGTTCCGTGCCGGGCGGCACGGCTGCGTCCGTTCGCTTCAGGAATGACTCCAGGGCCCGCGCTGGGGCTTCGAGCAGGGCTTCACCCTCCGGAGAGCTCAGGGCGATGCATACGACGCCCTGGCCGTGGCTCCGGGACGGCCAGACTCGGACGTCGCCGGTACCGGTGGGCCGGTGGAGGCCCTCGGCGAGGAGGTCGCGGGCGAACACCCACTCGACGGTTTCCTCGGCTCCGGTGTGGAAGGTGGCGTGCACGGCATAGGGATCGGCCGTGTCATACCGCAGTCCTGCGGGTACAGGCAGTGAGGACTCGCTCGACACAACGAGGCGCAGGTGCAGCTCGCAGCTGACCGTGGTGTTCATAAGCGCCAGGGCCTTTCGCTCAGTGTGCGCTCGGGGATTCGCACGTCGGCGAAATCGACATGCCACCTACGGTGCCGTTGTAAACCCCTCTGAGGGTTTTGCCTGTCTTTATGTAACTCATCCGGCCGAGGGTGCGTTCTCCGGATAGGGCCATTCCGGTGACTGGTTTCTCTCGGGTAGGGTTTGGTCGTATGAATACGGGGAGTGACGAGTCGGGCGAGGTCGCCACGGCGGGCGACGGGGCGAACAATGAGCGAGCGCTCGGTTCACGGGCGCCTCAATTCATCAAGGCTCGCCGGGCGCTGCACGTGAGCTGGCAGGTGGGTGTCTTCGTCGTCGGGCTCGCGGTGGTGGCCGCGGGCGTGATCATGCTTCCGCTGCCGGGGCCCGGCTGGCTGGTGATCTTCGGTGGCATGGCGATCTGGGCGACCGAGTTCGTCTGGGCCCAGCTGGTGCTTCGCTGGACGAAGCGCAAGGTCACGGAGGCCACGCAGCGGGCGCTCGACCCCAGGGTCCGGCGTCGCAACATCATCCTCACCTCGATCGGTCTCGTGATCGTCGCCGTCCTGGTGGGTGTGTACCTCTGGAAGTTCGGCCTCGTGATGCCGTGGAGCATCTCCGAATGACGCGGCCGGCCCGGACGCCGTCCGGGCCGTCTCGGCTGGTCGAAGCCACCCCCTGACATGGGGTAATGTTCTTCCTGCGCCCGGGCGATTAGCTCAGCGGGAGAGCGCTTCGTTCACACCGAAGAGGTCACTGGTTCGAACCCAGTATCGCCCACACGTAGGAAAGACGGCTCCAGTCCACGACACCGTGGACCGGGGCCGTTTTCGTGGTTCCGGGGCCGTGCCGGTTCGCTGCGCTGGCGTCTGCGGTGCGGCTCCGGTGGGTGGGTCGGGGCCGTGCGGGTTCGCTGCGCCGGCGTTTGCGGTGCGGGTTCGTTGAGCTGGCCCTTGGCGGTGTCGGTCCGGTGGGGGCGGGGGCCGTGCCGGTACATCCGCCCGTCGCCGTTGGATCAGACGTGAGTTCTCTGGGGAGCCGTTGCTCGATCCGGGCGTAAGCGACGGGCATCTGATGTACCGGCACGGCCCCTCCCGTGCGCTCCCGGCTGCGGGTGCGTCGTGGCTCCGGCCCCTCCGGCCCGCCCCTCGTGGCGGGGGAAGATTCGGCCCCTCCGGCGCACCCCTCCAGCGCGGGGGAAATTTCGGCCCCTCCGGCGTTTGGGGAGCGGGGTCTGGGGTGGAGCACCGGTGCCGGGCGGAGCTGCACGCGCGGGTCGGGTAGGCGGGGAGGGGGCGAAAGCAGGCTGCGGCTGCGCCCGGGGGCGGGAGGCGGGGTCCCGGTAGCGTTGCTGCAAGCTCACGCTCCGTTTCCGTCGAGGCCACCGACACCCCGTCAGTACCCCTCGCTGCAGTACGTTTTCGGCCGCGCCGCCAAGCCGTCACGCCGTCCACGGGATGTTCGGCCGGCCGACCGCGCGGGCCGGACCTGCGTACTCCCGTGCGAGTGCCCCGGAAGGGGTGCGGCGGCCGCTGCGACGGGATCCGACCGCCGCACATCAATTCCTGTCCGAATCATTGACGCGCCCCGAGTGCCTCCGTAACTTGTGCCAGCAAGCGCTTACTTGAAACGATTCATGCAGGCGGCGTCGACGTTGCGGGGAGGCCCGGCAGTGGGGAACAACGGGAGTGTCGAGAGGCGGACGGTGCTCAAGGCGGCCGGGGCTTCGGTGGCCGCGCTGGGGTTGGCGGCGACGACGGGCTGCGGTGGGAGCGGAAGCGGCGCCGGGGACGGGACGGTGACGATCCGTTACGCCTGGTGGGGTGCGGACGAGCGGGCGAAGCGGATCAACCAGTCCATCGCGCTCTTCGAGAAGAAGTATCCGAAGATCAAGGTGCAGACGGACTTCCAGGATTATGTGGCCTTCTGGGAGAAGTTCCAGACCCAGGCCGCCGGCGGAAATCCGCCGGACGTATTCCAGAACGCCGTCGGATTTCTGCGGAAGTACGACAAGCGAGGGATCCTGCTCGACCTCAAGTCCCAGATGGACGCCGGAAATCTCAGCCTGAAAGGCTTCCGTGCCGGCGTGGAGAAGGTCGGCCAGGTCGACGGAAAACAGCTCGGAATTCCCGTCGGATCCAACACCATGTCACTTGTCATCGACGAGAAGGTGTTCGAGAAGGCCGGTATCAAGCCGAAGCAGGGCTGGACCTGGGACGAGTACTTCGCCGCGCTCAAGAAGATTCACGACACGCAGAAGGTCGCGGGTGACACGGGCTACTTCAGCATCATGTACCTGTACGACCTCTACCTCCGGCAGAACGGCAAGGCGTTCTTCACCGCGGACGGACTCGGTTTCGACGAGGCCGATCTGACGGAGTGGTGGACCGACGGCTACAACCGTGTGAAGGCCGGCATCATCACCGATCCCAAGCGGGTCGAACAGGACAAGCCCAAGTCCTCCCTCTCGGCGGGTCACGCGGCCTCCGAGTTCACCTGGGACAACTTCACGGTCCGTTATACGGCCGAGGGTGACAGCAGTTACGGTCTGGCGCCGATCCCGACGACCGACGGCAAGCAGACCGGCCAGTACCTCGCCTCGCTGATGCTCAGCGCGTCGGCGCACACCAAACACCCCAAAGAAGTGGCCCGGTTCATCGATTTCATGGTCCACGACCCCGAGGTCGGCAAGATCATGGGCTACGACCGCGGGATTCTCGCCACCACCGAGCAGTTCGACGCGTTCCAGCCCGCCGACGCCCCCAGCAAGGCCATCGCGCAGTACGAGCAGGACGTCGCCGCTGCCGGGGTACTGGGCACCATCACCCCGCATCCGGCAGGCGCCGACACCGTCGAATCCGCCTTCCTGCGCATAGGCGGTGACATGTCGCAGGGCACCACCAAGGTCTCCGACGCGGTGAAGCAGTTCTTCTCCGAGGCGAAGACCGGCCTCGCCGTCTGATGGGAACCGCCGTGACGCTCGTCAAGGACTCCCCGCCCGACGCGGCACAAAGACGCCCCGAGTCCCCCGGCGCCGACAAGCGCCGGCGGAGCGGGGACAATCTCGCCGGCTATCTCTTCATGTCGCCCTGGATCGCGGGCTTCCTGCTCCTGACCGCGGGCCCGATGGCCGCCTCCCTCTACTTCGCCTTCACCGACTACAACCTCTTCGACGCGCCGCGGTGGATCGGCTTCGACAACTTCACCACCATGTTCGACGACCCCCGGTGGCAGAAGTCCGTCGAGGTGACGGCCAAGTACGTCGTCATCGGTACGCCGCTCAAACTGCTGCTGGCGCTCGGGGTGGCCCTGCTCCTCGCCCAGAGCCGCCGCGGCCAGGCCTTCTACCGGGCCGCGTTCTACGCCCCGTCGCTGATCGGCGCGAGCGTCTCGGTCGGCTTCGTCTGGCGCGCGCTGTTCTCCGACGACGCCGTCGTGGACCGTACGCAGTCCTTCCTCGGCTTCTCCTCCGGGGGCTGGGTCGGCGACCCGGAACGGGTGCTCTACAGCCTGGTGGCGCTCACCGTCTGGCAGTTCGGCGCCCCCATGGTCATCTTCCTGGCCGGGCTCAAGCAGGTGCCGAAGGAGTTGTACGAGGCGGCCGAGGTGGACGGCGCCGGACCGCTGCGCAGGTTCTGGAGCATCACGCTGCCGCTGCTGTCCCCGGTGCTGTTCTTCAACGTGCTCCTGGAGACGATCCACTCGTTCCAGATCTTCGGTTCGGCGTACGTGGTCTCCAACGCCACCTGCGGTCCGGCCGACGCCACGCTCGTCTACACCTGCTACCTCTACCAGAAGGGGTTCAGGGAGTCCCAGATGGGCTTCGCCTCCGCCATGGCCTGGATGCTGCTGCTCGCCGTCGCACTGGTGACGGCCGTCCTGTTCTGGTCGCAGAAGCGCTGGGTGCACTACGAGGAGGACGCCCGATGAGCAGCGTCACCGGCAAGGCATTCGGCTCCGGCGCCGCGACCGCGTCGGCAAGCCCCGGGAGGTCCGGACGCAAGCGCGCCGGCTCCCTCGGCTGGCACATCGGGGCCCTGCTGATCCTCGCGGTCGTCCTCTACCCCGTGCTCTGGGTCGTCGGCGCCTCCTTCAAGCCCAGCCGCGAGATCATCGGCAGCCTGGAACTGTTCCCGGCCGGCCCGATCCTGGCCAACTTCAAGGGGCTCGCCGACGGGATCGCCGACATCTCGATCGCCACCTTCTTCCAGAACTCCCTCTTCTACGCGCTCGGTTCCGTCGCCGGCATCCTGATCTCCTGCTCGCTGACCGCGTACGCCTTCGCCAGGATCCGGTTCGCCGGGCGGAACGTGCTGTTCTCGCTGATGATCGGCACGCTCCTGCTGCCGTATCACGTGCTCCTCATTCCGCAGTACGTGATGTTCCAGAAGGCGGGGCTGATCAACACCTATGTGCCACTGCTGATCGGCAAGTACCTGGCCACCGAGGCGTTCTTCGTCTTCCTCATGGTGCAGTTCATGCGGAACCTGCCGCGCGAACTGGACGAGGCGGCGCGGCTCGACGGCTGCGGGCACCTGCGGATCTACTGGTCGATCGTGCTGCCGCTGTGCCGCCCGGCCCTCATCACCAGCGCCATCTTCACCTTCATCAACGCCTGGAACGACTTCATGGGCCCGCTGATCTACCTCAACGAGCCCGGCAAGTACACGGTCTCGCTCGGCATGATGATGTTCCGCGACCAGGAGGGGGTCGCCAACTACGGCGGCATGATCGCGATGTCGCTGGTGGCGCTGCTGCCCGTGCTCCTCTTCTTCCTCGCCTTCCAGCGCTATCTGATCGACGGCATGGCGACCTCGGGACTGAAGGGCTGACATGACGGTCACTCAGCCGAAGGCCCGCGCCGGGGCGCGGGCCCGCCGGGCGCCCCGGGAGTCCGTTCTCGCCGAGAGGTTCGCCGTCTTCGCGGAGTGTCTGCTGACGGGTGTGTGGATCGCGGTGGCCTCGCTGCCTCTCGTGACCGTTCCCGCCGCGTTCGCGGCCGGCGCGCGGCATCTGCGCCGGCGCACGGCTCATGAGGGCGGCGGGCGGCGGGAGTTCGTGGCCGACTTCCGGGCGGCCGTACGGGGCGGCTGGTTCGTCGGAACCGCCGGATGGGCCGGGGCGGCGGCGGTCTGGGTGGACGTCCAGGCCGTACGCGCCGGAATCCCCGGAGGTCCGCTCGTCGGGGCCGTCGGGATCCTCGCGCTGATCGGGGGAGTCGTCGCGGGACTGCGCGCGGCCGCTGTCTGGGAGCCGGGAGCGGTCTGGCGCGGGCTGCTCGCGGACGCCGGACGCCGGACCGTGCTCGATCCCGCCGGGTCGTTCCTGCTCGTCGGCGGGCTGGCCGTGGTGGTCTGCTCCGCTCTGCTCGTCGCGCCGTTGGCGGTTCCCGTCCTGGGGGCCCTGGCCGCGGCGGCCGTCGCCGTCGAGGAGCGCCGGCGGCGCCGCTGAGCGCGCACTCCCGCGGGCCGGAGCGCCGAGCGCCCGGCCCTGTTCCGCCGCGCCCTCATGACTGTCATGCCCCTGACTATCCCGTAAGGAGAGGAAAGGCCATGTCGCCCATCCCTCGCAGGTCCCTTCTCAAGGCGGCCGCCGTCGCCGGAGCCGCCGCGCAGTTCAGCTGGGCCCTCGGAACCACGAAAGCGCAGGCCGCCCCCGGAGCCGAGGACGCCGGCCCGGATCCCGTCGGCCTCGACTGGCTGGAGGACGGCGGCCTCGGCGCCGCCCCCGGCTCCACCGTCGGTGTTCCCTGGCCGAGGGGGACCCATCAGCAGGACCAGACGTTCGCGCTCGCGGATGCCGACGGCAACGCCGTCCCCGTGCAGTCCTGGCCGATCGCCTACTGGCCGGACGGCTCCCTCAAGTGGACCGCCCACGCGGTGAGTTCGGACGCCGGGAAGCTCACGCTGACCGCGGGGGAACCCGTCACGCCGGAGCGCAAGGTCACCGTCGACAAGAGCGGCGGCACCGTCACCGTCTCGACCGGGGTCATCACCGCGAAGATCGGCAGGAGCGGCTCGGCACTGGTCAAGTCCGTGACACGCGGTACGGCCGAGATCGCCAGGAACGGCCGCCTGGTCCTCATCCGCCGGCCGGAGATCGAGGACGAGGACCAGGGCACCGCGAAGTCCGAGCGTTTCGAGAGCGTGATCTCCGCGGCCGAGGTCGAACAGGACGGCCCGGTGCGGGCCGTCGTCCGCATCGACGGCAAACACCGCAAGGGCGACCGGAGCTGGCTGCCCTTCTCGGTCCGCCTGTACTTCTACGCGGGCGCCGACTCCTTCCGCATGGTGCACACGATCACCTTCGACGGGAAGCAGGAACCCGGGAAGAGCAGCGGCGACTTCGTGGGCGGGCTCGGCGTCCGCTTCACCGTGCCGATGCGGGACGCCGCCTACGACCGGCACATCCGGATCGGCGGAGACGGCACCGGTCTGCTGCGCGAGGCGGTCAAGGGGGTCACCGGGCTGCGCCGCGACCCCGGAGCGGCCGTTCAGGCGGCCCAGTTCGCCGGCGAGAAACTCGCCGACCCGTCCACCTGGGACCAGCGGGTCACCACCCGGCTCCAGTACATCCCCGAGTGGGGCGACTACACCCTCTCCCAGCTCTCGGCCGACGGCTTCACCCTGCGCAAGCGCACCAAGAAGGGGCACGGCTGGATCGCCGCGGGCGGTGGCCGGCGCGCCTCCGGCTTCGGATACGTCGGCGGGCCGAGCGGCGGGTTCTCCTTCGGGCTGCGGGACTTCTGGGAGAAGTTCCCCGCCCAGCTCGACATCCGTGACGCCCACACCGACGAGGCCGAGGTCACCCTCTGGCTCTGGTCGCCCGAGGCGCAGCCCATGGACCTGCGCTTCTACCACGACGGCATGGGCCAGGACACGTACGCCGAACAGCTCGAAGGCCTCAACATCACCTACGAGGACTACGAACCGGGCTTCGGCACCCCCTACGGCATCGCCCGCACCTCCGAACTGCTCTTCTGGGCCAACGAGTCGACGCCCACGCCCGAGAAGCTCGCCGAACAGGTCGACGCCGTACGCGTGCTGCCGCAGCTCGCCGCCCCGCCCAGGCAGCTGATCAAGGCGCAGGTCTTCGGCCCCGGTCTCTACTCGGAGCCCGACCGGTCCACCCCCGCCAAGGCGAAGATCGAGGACCACCTCGACTTCCTCTTCACCTACTACAAGGACCAGGTGGAGATGCGCCGTTGGTACGGCTTCTGGGACTACGGCGACATCATGCACTCCTACGACCCGGTCAGACACCAGTGGCGTTACGACGTCGGCGGCTACGCCTGGGACAACTCCGAGCTGTCGCCGGACCTCTGGCTGTGGTTCGCGTACCTGCGCAGCGGCCGCGCGGACATCTTCCGCTTCGCCGAGGCGATGACCCGGCACACCGGCGAGGTCGACGTCTACCACCTCGGCCAGTGGGCGGGCCTCGGCACCCGGCACGGCGTGCAGCACTACGCCGACAGCGCCAAACAGCAGCGCATCGCCAACACCACCTACCGGCGCTACTACTACTTCCTCACAGCCGACGAGCGGGTCGGCGACCTCATGCACGCCAACGTCGACTCCGACGAGACCTTCCTCGTCCTCGACCCGATCCGCAAGATCCGCACCGAGCCCTACACACCGGACCGGCACGCGTTGTCGATCGGCTTCGGCACGGACTGGAGCGGGCTCGTCTCGGCGTGGCTGACCGAGTGGGAGCGCAAGGGCCCCAAGTGGGAGAAGGCCAGGGCACGCGTGCTGTCGACGATGGAGACCATCGCCGCGCAGCCCAACGGATTCGTCCAGGGCAGCGGCCTGTACGACCTCGACACCGGACGGTTCGCCGTCGCCGCCGAGCCGGTGGTCGGCGTCTCGCACCTGTCCGCGGTCTTCGGCCTGAACGAACTGTGCGCCGAGCTCATCGATCTCGTCGACATGCCCGCCTTCAAGGAGGCCTACCTCGACTACTGCCGCTACTTCAACGCCACCAAGGCCGAACAGGCGGCCCGCTACGGCACCAACTTCGGCACCCTGCTGCTCTTCCAGGGCCATTCACGCCTCGACGCGTACGCCGCCGTGCAGACCGGTGACACCCAACTCGCCACCCGAGCCTGGGCGAAGTTCTACAGCTCCGACGGCTACACCGAGGCCTCGCCCTGGAAGACGGAGAAACTGAGCGGACCGGTCACCCTGGTGCCGGGCAGCGAGGCCAACTGGGTCTACACGAACGACACAGCGCTCTACGGCCTCGCCGCCATCGAGAACCTGGCACTCCTCGGGGACCGGATGCCCTCGTGACCGGTCCCCGATGACCGCCCGCTAGTCCATCTTCCCCAGTACCTCCCGCACCCGCCGTGCGTCGCGGATCCGCTGCTCGTAGGTGGCGCCCAGCGCGAGCAGCAGCAGGCCGGCGAGTGCGGGAGGCGTCCAGCGCGGCAGCGCGTCCACCACCTGCACGATGAACGGGGCGAGTTCGTGCAGGGCGTCCAGGACGAGCACGGCGCCGCCCAGCACCAGCGGAGCCTGGAGCCGGTGCCGGGCACCCAGCAGGGTGACGGCGAGCGCCGCCGCGCCCAGCAGCAGCGGACGCGGCCACTGCCCGTCGCCCCACGCCGCGAACAGGCTCGGCACGAGCGTCGCGGACAGGCCCGGCGCGTACGCCGTCCACGACGACACCGAGGTGTCCGAGTGGCGCCTGAACGCGCCCAGGAGCAGTGCCGGAACGGTCACCGGCAGCGTGTACGCCTCCGGGGAGCCGACGCCCCAGGAAGCGAGCCGCACCCATGAGGCCAGCACGAACAGGGTCGCGGCCGCGTATCCGACGGCGCGCCGGTCCTCCCGTACGGCCGTACCCGCAGCGATCAGTCCGCACAGGGCCAGGACCGTGGCCAGCAGCGCCGGTTCGGCCGTCGCGAGCCCGACGGCGAGCAGCCCGGCGAGGGCACCGGTGATCTCGATCGACACGGTCGTCGGCACGTCCTCGGCGCGTGCGGCGAGCAGCGCGGCGACCACGGGCACGACCAGCACGAGCAGCGCCGTGTGCTGGGGCTGCAGGCCCAGTGAGGCGCCCGCCGCGCAGGCGAGGGCCGACGCGTATCCGAGCGCGGCGGGCGCCGCGACCGGGCCCTGGCCGGGCCGCACGGCGGCCGCCGCGAACAGGACGGCCAGCGCGGCGAGCACCGTCAGGGTCGCGCCCTCGGAGGCCAGCGCGAGGAAGGCGAGACCGAGGGAGGTGACCAGGGCGAGCACCAGCGCCGTCGGCGGCGACAGGACGGTTCGGCGGGCGTACCCGAGCAGGGCCGCCGTGATGAGGCCGTGGACCGACAGCGCGGCCGTGTAAGGGAGTTCGAGGGTCGCCGGAAGGACGAGGACCGCCGCCCACGCCAGGGTCAGCGCGCAGGCCAGGGCGTACGGACGCCAGGCGGCTGCGCGGACGGCCACCACCAGGACGGCGGCGACGAGCGCGAGCACGAGCGGCGCCGTGACCGCGTCCGCGGGCCAGGGCAGGCCGTTCGTCACCGCGTCCCGCGCGTTCTCCGGAGCACCGGACCAGACGGAGCCCGCCCGGCCGACCGGGCCCAGCAGGGTGATCACGACCACGGGCAGGGCCCAGGCCACGGCGAGGGCCCCCACGCATCCCGAGGCCAGGGCGATCCCGCGCCGCACCGGCGTGGGGACACCCGCTCCGGCGACGGCCAGCAGGGCGATCGCGCACGCCAGATGACCGGGTACCGTCCACTCGCCCGGAAGGGACGTGCGCAGCAGACCGCCGAACGCGGTGACACCGATCAGTCCGCCGGCCGTCGCGACGCCCGTCGCGGTGTTCGTGGTGAGGCCCGGCTTCGGGGCGCCCCACGCCGCCGTCAGCGCGATCGACGCGCCGAGGAGGAGGAGCGCCGCCGCACGGGCGGCGGCGCTCGGGCCGGCCGACGTCCAGGACAGCCAGCCGGCGGCCAAGGCGCCCCAGCCGCCCAGGCCGTACGCCCCGACGGCGGCGACGGCGCGGACGGACCGCACGGGCAGGCGCAGCGCGAGCGCCGTGTCGAGCGCCGCCGTGACCAGCAGGGCGGCCGTGACGGCGTAAGCGCCCGCCGAGGCGGCCGCCGCCCACAGGAGCAGCGGAAGCTGTGCGGCGACCACGGCGGCGGGCAGCGGCAGCCGCAGCGACGCACGCGCACCGGGGCCGGCCGTCCGGAGCGGCGCGCCCAGCACGATGCCGTACGCCGCCCACACGGCGGCCAGCGCCGTCGAGGCGAGCGCCGCGTAGCCGACGCCGTCCGTCCGGGGCAGCGCCACCGCGTACAGCGCGTACGCGTCCAGGACCGTCAGTACGAGGCCGGTCCCTGCCAGCGCCTCGGCCGTCGAGCGCAGGCCTCGGCGCAGCAGGGGCACGGGAGCGCCGAGCGCGGCGAGCGTCACCGCGCCGAGCACCAGCGACCGTCCCGCGATCCCGAGATGCCCCCAGCCGACCAGGGTGAACGCGACGGCGGCGACGGCCAGCAGGATGCCGCCGAGGAGCAGGAGCGCGTTCTGCACCCCGGGTGCGCTGGTCTCGGGCCGCCGGACCCCGGGCGCCGGAGGCGCGGTCGGTACGGGCGTCGGCCGGAGCGCGTGGACCAGCCAGGCGCGGCGGGTCAGCAACATGGCCCGGCGTGCGTCGAGTTGCCACAGCTCGGTGTCCAGGAGCCGCAACTCCTCGACCGGGGACGGGATCTGGGTCATGGTTCGGAGTGTGGTCCGCGTCACGCCCCCGGACATGAGCGCGCGTACTCACGCCGTACTCAGATACGCGGACATGCCCGGCAGGTACTTCCGGTACCTCCGCCGCGTCGGCACACTCGGTCCATGGACTGGACGCACTACCGCTTCCACACCGTGTGGGAGCTGCCCGCGCCGCCCGCGGACGTCTACACGGTCCTGGAACAGGCCGAGACCTACCCGCGCTGGTGGCCCCAGGTGCGCGAGGTGACCCCCCTCGACGAACACAGCGCCGTCATCCGGATCCGCTCGGTCCTGCCGTACGACATCACCATCACCGCGCGCGAGGCGCGCCGGGACCCGGCGGCCGGCGTCCTGGAGATGGGGATGTCGGGCGATCTCGAAGGCTGGGCACGCTGGACGCTCGACGCGGCCGGTCCGGGCACCCGTGCCCGCTACGACCAGAACGTGCACGTCACCACGCCGTTGCTGCGGCGGCTCGCGGTACCGGGACGCCCGTTCTTCCGTGCCAACCACGCCCTGATGATGCGTGCGGGACGGCGCGGCCTCACAGCTCGCCTCGAAGCGGTTTGAACCCCACCCGCCGGGACCTGTATTGTTCAGTGCGTTCCCGGGCGATTAGCTCAGTGGGAGAGCGCTTCGTTCACACCGAAGAGGTCACTGGTTCGAACCCAGTATCGCCCACCGGGAGAAGACCGGTCCGTCATCGACGGACCGGTTTTTTCGTTGTGCCCGACGGCATCGCGCCCGGTCAGGCTGCCGCCGCCGGCAGATCCGGGCGCAGCGGCCACGCCGGATCGACCGCCTCCGGTGTACCGCTGCGCGCGAACCAGGCCTGAAGCCCGCGCGCCTGTGCCGCGTGCCACACCGCCTGGAGCGTATGCAGCTCGGACGGCGACAACCGCTCGAGACGGGCCGCGAAACGCCGCCCCACGGCACGGACGACCTCCAACGAGGCCAGTGCGTCGGCCGCCGCGTCGTGCGCGCCCTCCAGCGCCACCTCGTAGTGCGCGCACAGATCGGTCAGGGTGCGGCGGCCCTTGCGGTAGCGGTCCAGATGCTTGTCGAGGACGCGGGGATCGAGCACGCGCAGCGATGTCGACTCGAACCAGTGGTCGAGGGACGAGGCGCGATGCCTGCGCAACTCCCGGTCCAGCAGCGTCAGATCGAACGGGGCGTTCATCACCACGAGCGGCCGGCCCGCCGCGGCCTGCTCACCGAGCTCTCTCGCTATCTCCTCCATGACGGGCGACGGCCAGCGGCCGTTGCGCTGCAGATGTTCGTCCGTGAGCCCGTGCACCGCCGTCGCCCCGGCGGGCACCGGCACTCCCGGGTTCACCAGCCATCGGGTCACCCGCGGACGGGAACCCGGGGCGTCCTGGACGACGACGGCGGCCGACACGATCCTGTCGGTCTCGACGTCCACGCCCGTGGTCTCCGTGTCGAACGCGGCCAAAGGGCCTTCGTACCAGCACGTCATACGCACACAACTCCTCGTTCACCCACGGCAGCTGACGCACCGTCTTCTGCCTGTTTGGTGATACCCGGGCTGTTTGCGCCGTACGCCGGAAGGAGACAACAGAGGTACGGGTCTTTGCAGTTCAGCGACCCGTCGCGGGGATACATCAAGCCTGGAAGGCTGTTGGACTCATGGCACTCGCGCAGCCCGAACGGGGCGGGCTGCTGCCCCAGCGGACGGCACCCCATCGTGGATCACTCGCCACCACCGCCTGCATGGAGACCTTGCAGGTGGGCTACCTTCACGCGGTCGCGGCGGCCGCGGGCTGTTCGCTGTCCCAGCCGTTTCCCGACAACGGCATCGACTGGCACGTCAGCCACAGCGCCCCCGGGCACACGGTCGACGACGAAGTCACCATCAAGGTGCAGCTCAAGTGCACGTACCAGATCCCGCCCAACCCCCCGGGGCCCGCCTTCTCCTTCACGCTCGACAACGAGCACCTGGCGAAGCTCGCGCGCACCCCGGTCTCGGTGCACAAGATCCTGGTCGTGATGCTCGTGCCCAGATCGCAGGACGACTGGCTGCGCGCCAGCCACGACCGGCTCGACCTCAGGCACTGCTGCTACTGGATCAACCTCGCCGGACACGCCATCACGGGCCGGCGCCGGACCACCGTCCGTATCCCGACGGCCCGGATCTTCGACGACCGGGCCCTGTGCGAGATCATGGCGAGGGTCGGGACGGGAGGCAGACCATGACACACCGCCCCACCGACGAGGCGCTCCGGCCGGTCAGGCCCCACCCCGCCGAAGCCTTCTGGAACGATCCGCCGGCCCCCGACCAGGTGGACCCGGCCGTGCTCGGCGCGCTGCTGCGGCGGCACGGCTGGCAGCGCCGCGGGGGAGCCGCCGGGCGGTACGGCCGGTGGACCCCACCCGGGCCCGGGGGCGGCGGCACCAGCCTGCTGGTGCCGGAGAACCGGGCCTTCCCCGACAGCGACGACCTCCTCGGCGAGGCACTCGTCGCGCTCTCCCGCAGCGGCTCCCCGGCCGCGCGGGACGTGCTCGTCGCCCTCGCCGTGCCCAGCGACGAGATCCGCTGGTGGCGGGATGTACCGACCGGTCCCGTGGGCGCGGCGCCCTGGACCGTCGAGGAACAGACGCGTGGGGCCGCCCGCCAGATCCTGGTCGCCGGCGCGCTCGCGGCACACGCGCGTGCCGGCTACTACGGCGCCCGCCACCGCAGGGCGGCCACCGCCTCCCTGGAGAACGTCCTGGTGGGCGCGGAACCGGGCGGCCGCGGTCTCACCGCGTTCGTGCCCGTCACCACGGGCCGGCCGCTCGCCGTACGCCTGCACGAGGCGCTGTGCGCGGCCCGCGAGGCCATCGACTACCAGCGGGCCACCGGCGGTATGGACGCCTTCGACGCGGCCGTGGAGGCGGGCGTCAGCCATGAACTGATGGAAGCCCTGGTGGCCCTCGTCCGGGGCACCGAGGGCGCCCGGATCACCGTCGAGTGGTCACCGGCCGCGGGCGTCCCCGAGGGCGGCGCGAACCCCGCCGAGCCCGTCGAGTTCTCGCCCGGCGACCTGCCTGTGCTGCGCGAGGCCGGGGCCCGCTATCTGCGCGAGGAGCCGTCCGTGCCGGTGCGGCTCACCGGTGCCGTGGTCCGGATGCGCAGGTCGGGCCCGCGCGGCGCGGGCACGGTACGGCTGCGGGTCATCGCGGGCGCCGAGGTCCCGCACGTCCGGATGACCCTGGACGAGGAGGCGTACCGGATAGCGGGCCAGGCCCATCTGGTGGGGCTGCCGGTACGGGTGCACGGCCGCCTGGAGAGCCGCGGCGGCTTCCGCAGGCTCACGGACGCCACCGGTGTCGTACCCGTCCAGGTCGACGAGGCCGAACGGGACCGGCTGATGAAGTCGCTCCAGGAGAATCTGGACTTCTTCGAGGAGGCGTGCAGCGAGGACTGAGGCGGTCGCACGGGGAGGACCGAGGCACGCCTGCGGCGAGGACCGAGGGGTCGTGCGGGGAGGGCCGAGACGCACTGTCCACAACCGTTTCGCGGAGGGCACCCCGGGCTCGGTAGGATTCGGGGCATTGCCATGCCATCCCGTATGTGGTGTGGCACCCCTTCAGTCAGGAGAGACCGGTGTCAGACGTCCGTGTGATCATCCAACGCGATTCCGAGCGGGAAGAGCGCGTGGTGACGACGGGGACTACGGCCGCCGACCTCTTCACCGGCGACCGCACCATCGTCGCCGCCCGTGTCGCGGGCGAGCTGAGGGACCTCGCGTACGAGGTGCAGGACGGCGAGGAGGTCGAGCCCGTCGAGATCTCCTCCGAGGACGGCCTGAACATCCTGCGCCACTCCACCGCGCACGTGATGGCCCAGGCCGTGCAGGAGCTCTTCCCCGACGCCAAGCTGGGCATCGGTCCGCCGGTCAAGGACGGCTTCTACTACGACTTCGACGTCGAGAAGCCCTTCACGCCCGAGGACCTCAAGGCCGTCGAGAAGAAGATGCAGGAGATCCAGAAGCGCGGGCAGCGCTTCTCCCGCCGCGTCGTCACCGACGAGGGCGCCCGCGAGGAGCTCGCGGCCGAGCCGTACAAGCTGGAGCTCATCGGCATCAAGGGCCCCGCTTCCTCGGACGACGGCGCGAACGTCGAGGTGGGCGGCGGCGAGCTGACCATCTACGACAACCTCGACGCCAAGACCGGCGAGCTGTGCTGGAAGGACCTCTGCCGCGGTCCCCACCTGCCCACCACCCGCAACATCCCGGCGTTCAAGCTGATGCGCAACGCCGCCGCGTACTGGCGCGGCAGCGAGAAGAACCCCATGCTCCAGCGCATCTACGGCACCGCCTGGCCCTCCAAGGAGGAGCTGAAGGCGCACCTCGACTTCCTCGCCGAGGCCGAGAAGCGCGACCACCGCAAGCTGGGCAACGAGCTGGACCTGTTCTCCATCCCGGACCAGATCGGCTCCGGCCTCGCCGTCTTCCACCCCAAGGGCGGCATCATCCGCCGGGTCATGGAGGACTACTCGCGCCGCCGGCACGAGGAGGAGGGCTACGAGTTCGTCTACACCCCGCACGCCACCAAGGGGAAGCTCTTCGAGACCTCGGGCCACCTGGACTGGTACGCCGACGGCATGTACCCGCCCATGCAGCTCGACGAGGGCGTGGACTACTACCTCAAGCCCATGAACTGCCCGATGCACAACCTGATCTTCGACGCGCGCGGCCGCTCGTACCGTGAACTGCCGCTGCGCCTGTTCGAGTTCGGCACCGTGTACCGGTACGAGAAGTCGGGCGTCGTGCACGGCCTGACCCGCGCCCGGGGCTTCACTCAGGACGACGCGCACATCTACTGCACCAAGGAGCAGATGGCGGACGAGCTCGACAAGACGCTCACCTTCGTCCTGAACCTGCTGCGCGACTACGGCCTCACCGACTTCTACCTGGAGCTGTCCACCAAGGACCCCGAGAAGTTCGTCGGCTCGGACGAGATCTGGGAAGAGGCCACCGAGACGCTGCGCCAGGTCGCCGAGAAGCAGGGCCTCCCGCTGGTCCCGGACCCGGGCGGCGCCGCCTTCTACGGCCCGAAGATCTCCGTGCAGGCCAAGGACGCCATCGGCCGCACCTGGCAGATGTCGACCGTGCAGCTCGACTTCAACCTGCCCGAGCGCTTCGACCTGGAGTACACCGGCCCCGACGGCTCCAAGCAGCGCCCGGTCATGATCCACCGCGCGCTCTTCGGCTCCATCGAGCGCTTCTTCGCCGTGCTCCTGGAGCACTACGCGGGCGCGTTCCCGGCGTGGCTGGCGCCCGTCCAGGCGATCGGCATCCCGATCGGCGACGCGCACGTGGAGTACCTCCAGAAGTTCGCCGCCGAGGCCAGGAAGAAGGGCCTGCGCGTCGAGGTGGACGCGTCCTCGGACCGGATGCAGAAGAAGATCAGGAACGCGCAGAAGCAGAAGGTGCCCTTCATGGTCATCGCGGGCGACGAGGACATGACGGCCGGTGCCGTCTCCTTCCGCTACCGCGACGGTTCCCAGGAGAACGGCATCCCGCTCGACGAGGCCATCGCCAAGATCGCGAAGGTCGTCGAGGAGCGCGCCCAGATCTGACCGGCCCCTTCGGCCGGGCCCGAAGCCCCCGGGAAGCTCAGCTTCCCGGGGGCTTCTCGTCGCCCTCGCGCGAGAACAGCTGCAACAGCCACGAGGAGAAGGAACCCGTCACCGCGCCGAGCAGCGCCAGACCGCAGACCATCATGGCGACGGCGATCGTGCGGCCCCGAGGGGTCACCGGTGTCACGTCCCCGTACCCGACCGTCGAAAGGGTGGAGGCGGCCCACCACACCGAGTCGCCGAAGGTGACGATCGTCGCGTGCGGCGCCTGGTACTCGGCCTGGTAGACGGCGAGGGAACCCGAGAAGCCGAGCAGCAGGACCGCGATGCTCGCGTAGAAGATCACCCGTGCGTACAGCGGGAGACGGGGCTCTCCGCGGCGTCGCAGTACGGCGTCGTAGAGCTTGACGACCCGCAACGGGCGCAGCAGCGGCAGGACGAGCACCACGGTGTCCAGCAGATGGGTCCGGACGAACCGCGGACCCTGTCCGCTCAGCCGCCAGAGCACCAGGTAGTCGACGAGGAACGCCGCCCAGGCGGCCGCGATCACCGCCAGGCAGGCGTCGCGCCCGCCCTCGGACAGGCCGTGCGCCAGCACATGCACGGCGTAGGCGGCGAGGAACAGCAGAGACGCGACCGCCAGCGGTACCTCGGTGCGGTGCTCCCATCGGGTCATCGGGCTGTCGTCGTCCATGGCCACAGCTTGGCCGCAGGCTCCTTTGCCCGGCACCCGCCGACACGCCGCGAACGGGCGAAGCAATATGCTGCAACACATGACGAGTGAGCCGGAGCAGCAGATCGGAGTGGGAACGCAGGACGCGTTCCAGCGCCTTTGGACGCCCCACCGGATGGCTTACATCCAGGGCGAGAACAAGCCCACCGGCCCGGGGGCCGACGACGGTTGTCCGTTCTGCTCGATACCGGCCAAGTCCGACGAGGACGGGCTCATCGTGAGGCGAGCGGAGCACGTGTACGCGGTGCTCAACCTCTACCCGTACAACGGTGGACACCTGATGGTCGTGCCCTACCGGCACGTCGCCGACTACACGGACCTCACCGGGCCGGAGACGGCCGAACTGGGTGAGCTGACCAAGCAGGCCATGACCGCCCTGCGCACCGCCTCCGGCGCCCACGGCTTCAACATCGGCATGAACCAGGGAACGGTCGCGGGCGCCGGCATCGCCGCCCATCTGCACCAGCACATCGTGCCCCGCTGGGGCGGCGACACCAACTTCATGCCGGTCGTCGGCCACACCAAGGTCCTGCCGCAGCTTCTCGCGGACACCCGCAAGATGCTGGCGGAGGCCTGGCCCACCGCGTAGCCGGGCCCGGGGCGCCCCACCGGGCGCCCCGTCGGGCGGCTACGCGTCGTACACGTCGGCCTTGCGCGGCGAGGGGTCCTGGACCGCCGTGCTCAGGAACGCCGAGCGGCTGCCGAACTTCTCCGTGTCGACGCCGTTCTCCTCGAGGACCCTGATCGCCGCCGCGTGCACCACGCGCAGCACGGGCGTCGCGGCCCGCAGCGCGTCGTCCGCCATGAAACGGTGCCGCCAGGGCTGATCGGCCCAGGCGTGGCGCAGCCCGAACGGCTCGGGCAGCGCGAGGCTGCCGCCGAGCCAGTTCAGCAGCGGCGGATACCAGGTCAGGGGCGCCCGCGCCGCGAGCCGCACGACCTCGTCCGCGGTGACCAGCGGCAGGCTCACCGTGCGGGTCTCCCAGAACTTGACGGTCTTCGCGATCTGCTTGGACGGGGCTTCGGGCTTGCTGGTGAACAGCGGGTTCACCGGTCCCAGCGCGTGCCCGGTCACCTCGATGCGCAGCGTCTCGTGCAGGACGGTCACCGTGATCATCATCGTGATGATCAACTGGCCGTCCCAGAGCGTCCACTGGACCCCGAGATAGTGCCGGTCGCCGCTGCCGAACTGCTGCTTGTTGCAGATGTCCTGCACGGCGTGCGTCTTGATCGTGTAGGCGTCGACATCCGTGCCGCCCGGCCGGGACACCGCCTTCGCGTTCTCGCCGATCGGTGTGACGATCCAGTGCTTTATCGAAGGCGCCGGAAAACCACCGGTGTTGAGCGGGCCGCGCTCCAGCATGCGCAACTGGTCGTGGACGCTGCGGATGACGTCCCAGCTGCGGAACGGGTGGATCTCCTTCTTCGGGTCCTGCGCCACCAGGTTCTCGGCGAGCTGCCAGCTCCCCCAGCGGGTGCCCATGCCGAGTATGCCCTTGGGGCCCGCGTAGAAGACCGAGTTGGACTGCTGCTCCGCGGTGAGCCGGGCGAGCGACTGGCGCAGCTGCTCCGCCGCCGTCTCACCCGGGCTGCCGGGCACCGCCTCGGGGATCTTGGCGCCGATGCCGCCGCCCGACAGCAGGCTGTCCCAGCGCTCTCGCAGATCCTTGGCGGTGCGCTCACAGATCCGCTTCGCCCACAGCCAGCCCACGACCGGGAGGACCACCGCGGCGCGCGCGTACCAGGCCCAGAAGCCGGTGAACGGCATACGGATGAGGAAGAGGACGGCCAGGGCGCCGACGGCGAACAGGAGCGTGGTGCCGAGCGCGGAACCCCGCTTGTCCGCGCGCTTGGCGATCTGCGTACGGATCTGGAAGACCATCAGCCAGATCAGCAGTCCGGGCAGGAACAGCAGCCCGCAGAGCACCATGACGGCCGAGAGCCAATTGTCGCGCTCCCGGCGGATGTTGGTGGCCGCGAGACAGTGCTCGACGACGACCTGCGGCTCGGTGCCGAAGGACTGGATGAGCGCACCGCGGCCCGCGCCCAGCATGCGGGCCGTGACGGCCCCCGCGAAGGCCTCGCCGAGATTCGGCGTGAACAGTTTGATCCGGCCGGCCTTCACCGTGGACTGGTGCCACTCGTTGTCGGCCTTGAGGATCTCCTCCATCGGACTGTCGCGGTACGCCGCCGAGGCCAGGGCGAAGGTCGCCGCCGTCTGCCCCGCGGAGCCCGTGAGCGGCACCTGCGCCCCGGGAGTGAAATCGAAACCGTCGAACGCCACTTCCGCCCCCATCGCCGCCGCACCCGCTCCTGCGGCCTTCCCGACTTCGGTGTCCCGCACACCTGTTGATCAGGTCTTCGTCTTGATCAGTTCTCAGAGTATCGGCCGCGGCCGACATTCGTCGGCGGACGGCCGAAGCCGCCCACCGACGGATGAAACCCCCGGCGGAGCGCCCGAAGTCCCCCTGGCCTCAGGCGCTCGCCTCCTGTTCGCGGAGCCGCTCGGCGATGTGCTGCGGCATGGGTTCGTGCCGTGCGTAGCTCCGGTCGAAGCGCGCGGTGCCGTGCGAGACGGACCGCAGATCGACGGCGTACCGCCCGATCTCGATCTCGGGCACCTCGGCACGGACGAGCGTGCGCCCGGCGGCCGCCTGCTCGGTGCCGACCACCCGGCCGCGCCGTCCCGACAGATCGCTCATCACCGGGCCCACGTAGTCGTCGCCGACCAGGACGGTCACCACCGCCACCGGCTCCAGCAGATGGATCGTGGCGTCACGGGCCGCCTCGCGCAGCGCGAGCGCGCCCGCCGTCTGGAAGGCGGCGTCGGAGGAGTCCACCGAGTGCGCCTTGCCGTCCTTCAGCGTGACCCGTACGTCGATGAGCGGATAGCCGGCGACCACGCCCTTGGCCGCCTGGGCGCGCACCCCCTTCTCGACGGAGGGGATGAACTGCCGGGGCACGGCGCCGCCGACGACCTTGTCCACGAACTCGATGCCCGAGCCGTTCGGCAGCGGTTCGACCTCGATCTCGCAGATCGCGAACTGACCGTGCCCGCCGGACTGTTTGACATGGCGTCCGCGCCCGGTGGACGGGCCGGCGAACGTCTCGCGCAGGGAGACCTTGTGCGGCACCACGTCGACCTGCACGCCGTAGCGGTTGCGCAGCCGTTCCAGGGCGACGTCCGCGTGCGCCTCGCCCAGGCACCACAGGACGACCTGATGGGTGTTCTGGTTCTGCTCAAGACGCATCGTGGGGTCCTCGGCCACCAGCCGGCCGAGCCCCTGGGAGAGCTTGTCCTCGTCCGCCTTGCTGTGCGCCTCGATGGCGAGCGGGAGCAGCGGGTCGGGCATCCGCCACGGCTTCATCAGCAGCGGGTCGTCCTTGGCCGAAAGAGTGTCTCCCGTCTCGGCGCGGTTCAGCTTCGCCACGCTGGCGAGGTCGCCCGCGATGCAGTGGGTGAGGGCACGCTGCTGTTTGCCGAACGGCGCGGACAGGGCGCCGATCCGCTCGTCGACGTCGTGGTCCTCGTGTCCGCGGTCGGTCAGCCCGTGCCCGGAGACGTGCACCGTCGCGTCGGGGCGAAGGGTCCCGGAGAAGACCCGGACCAGGGAGACCCGGCCCACGTAGGGGTCGGACGCCGTCTTCACGACCTCCGCGACCAGCGGCCCGTCCGGGTCGCAGGCCCTCACCTCGCGCGGTGCGCCGTCCGGCGTGGTCACCGCGGGCGCCGGGCGTTCCAGCGGGGTGGGGAAGCCGCCGGTGATCAGTTCGAGGAGTTCGACCGTGCCGAGGCCCTGCCGGGCTCCCTCGGCGGCGGGCGCGGCGGCCAGCACGGGGAAGAAGCTCCCGCGGGCCACCGCCTGTTCCAGGTCCTGCACGAGCGTCTTGAGGTCGATCTCCTCGCCGCCGAGGTAGCGGTCCATGAGCGTCTCGTCCTCGCTCTCGGCGATGATCCCCTCGATCAGCCGGTTGCGGGCCGTGTCGATGAACGGCTGCTGCTCGGGCCCCGGATCCGCCTCCTTGCGCTCCCCGGAGGAGTAGTCGAACAACTGCCGGGTGAGCAGGCCGATCAGGCCGGTCACGGGCGCGTGCCCGTCCGGCCCCGCCGCGCCGTGCAGCGGAAGGTACAGCGGCAGGACGGCGTCGGGGTCGTCGCCGCCGAACGCCTGCGCGCAGACCGCGGTCATCTCCTCGAAGTCGGACCTGGCCGATTCGAGGTGGGTGACCACGATGGCCCGGGGCATGCCGACGGCCGCGCACTCCTCCCACAGCATGCGGGTCGAGCCGTCGACCCCGTCCGAGGCCGAGACGACGAAGAGGGCCGCGTCCGCCGCTCGCAGACCGGCCCTCAGTTCGCCGACGAAGTCGGCGTATCCAGGGGTGTCGAGAAGGTTGATCTTCAGCCCGTCCCAGTCGACGGGTACCAGGGAGAGCTGCACCGAACGCTGCTGCCGGTGCTCGATCTCGTCGTAGTCCGAGACGGTGCCGCCGTCCTCCACGCGGCCCGCCCGGTTCACCGCTCCCGCCGTCAGCGCGAGAGCCTCCACCAATGTCGTCTTGCCCGATCCGCTGTGGCCGACCAGCACCACATTCCGTACGGACGCGGGGTGGTCGGCCGCCGTAGCCCTGCCGGCGGCTCCGGTGTGTGTGTTCGCCTTGTCGCCCATGGCCTTGCCTCCCGTGCACGGTGAGGTCACTGTGGGCGCGGGACATGCCGAAGCCGCGTGCGGTGGCGGCACCGGTGACGCCCGCGGTCCTTCGAGCTTTGCACTCGCGTCACTGTGCGTCCATACAAGGGACGCGATCGCGCCGTGACACCGGCGGCATCGGGTCGTGACACGGGGCGCGGGTGCCCGGCCATCGCACAAGCGCACGCGTGACTACGATGGGCCAGCCGACGGCCAGCAGGGGCCCCCGGCGACACCGACCCTCGGGAAGGCCATGCTGAACAAGTACGCGCGTGCATTCTTCACGCGTGTCCTCACACCGTTCGCCGCGTTTCTCGTCCGCCGGGGGGTGAGCCCCGACACGGTCACCCTCCTGGGCACGGCCGGAGTCATGGCGGGGGCGCTGGTCTTCTTCCCCCGGGGAGAGTTCTTCTGGGGAACGATCGTCATCACGCTCTTCGTGTTCTCCGACCTGGTCGACGGGAACATGGCGCGCCAGCTCGGCCGCTCCAGCCGCTGGGGCGCCTTCCTGGACTCCACCCTCGACCGGGTCGCCGACGGCGCGATCTTCGGCGGCTTCGCGCTCTGGTACGCGGGCAACGGCGACGACAACGTCCTGTGCGCCGTCTCGATCTTCTGTCTCGCCAGCGGCCAGGTGGTGTCGTACACCAAGGCCCGCGGCGAGTCGATCGGCCTGCCCGTCGCGGTCAACGGTCTCGTCGAGCGCGCGGAGCGGCTGGTGATCTCGCTGGTCGCGGCCGGTCTGGCGGGACTGCACACGTTCGGTGTGCCCGGCATCCAGGTGCTGCTGCCCATCGCGCTGTGGATCGTCGCCGTCGGCAGCCTCGTCACGCTGATCCAGCGCGTCGTCACCGTCCGCCGGGAGGCCGCCGAGGCGGACGCCGAGGTCGCCGGGCAGAGCAGTGAGGCCACCTCGTGACCAGCCTGCGGGACAGGCTGGCCGACGGTGCCTACGCCGTAGGCTGGAGCGTCGTCAAGAAGCTTCCCGAGCAGGTCGCCGTGGGCCTCGGCCGCACGATCGCCGACATCGCCTGGAAGCGGCGCGGCAAGGGGGTCCAGCGTCTGGAGAGCAACTACGCGCGCGTGGTGCCGGACGCGACGCCGCAGCGGCTCGCGGAGCTCTCCAGGGCCGGCATGCGTTCGTACCTGCGCTACTGGATGGAGTCGTTCCGCCTTCCCGCGTGGAGCGAGGAGCGGGTGGCGAACGGCTTCGAGATCAAGGACGCGCACCGTCTCACCGACGGCATCGCCTCCGACCGGGGCGTCATCCTGGCGCTTCCGCACATGGCGAACTGGGATCTCGCGGGCGCCTGGGTCACCACCGGTCTGAAGACGCCGTTCACGACCGTCGCCGAGCGCCTCAAGCCCGAATCGCTGTACGACCGTTTCGTCGCCTATCGCGAGGGCCTCGGTATGGAGGTCCTGCCGCACAGCGGGGGTGCCGCGTTCGCCACGCTGGCCCGGCGCCTGCGCGACGGCGGACTGATCTGCCTGGTCGCCGAACGGGACCTGTCCGCTTCGGGCGTCGAGGTGGAGTTCTTCGGCGAGACGACCCGGATGCCCGCGGGGCCCGCCCTGCTCGCCCAGCAGACCGGAGCCCTCCTGCTGCCCGTGACGCTCTGGTACGACGACTCGCCCGTCATGCGGGGCCAGATTCATCCGCCCGTCGAGGTCCCCGAGGCAGGTACCCGTGCCGAAAAGACGTCTGTCATGACACAGGCGCTGGCCGACGCCTTCGCCACCGGCATCGCCGACCACCCGGAGGACTGGCACATGTTGCAGCGGTTGTGGCTCAAGGACCTCGACGCCGGGAAGGCTCCCCGAGAGGGGTCCGGGACTGCGGATCCCGAGAAGAGGGCCTCGTGAGGATCGGCATCGTCTGCCCGTACTCCTGGGACGTCCCGGGCGGCGTCCAGTTCCACATCCGCGACCTGGCCGAACACCTCATCGGCCTGGGGCACCACGTGTCCGTCCTCGCCCCCGCGGACGACGACACGCCCCTGCCGCCGTACGTCGTCTCGGCGGGCCGCGCGGTGCCGGTTCCGTACAACGGCTCGGTGGCGCGGCTGAACTTCGGCTTCCTGTCGGCGGCCCGGGTACGGCGCTGGCTGCACGACGGCACCTTCGACGTGGTGCACATCCACGAGCCGTCCTCGCCGTCGCTCGGCCTGCTCACGTGCTGGGCGGCGCAGGGCCCGATCGTCGCGACCTTCCACACCTCGAACCCGCGCTCCCGGGCGATGGTCGCCGCGTACTCCATCCTCCAGGCCGCCCTGGAGAAGATCAGCGCGCGGATCGCCGTGAGCGAGTACGCCCGGCGCACCCTGGTCGAGCACCTCGGCGGTGACGCCGTCGTCATCCCGAACGGCGTCGACGTCGACTTCTTCGCCCGTGCCAAGCCCAAGCCCGAGTGGCAGGGCGACACCATCGGGTTCATCGGCCGCATCGACGAGCCCCGCAAGGGCCTGCCGGTGCTCATGAAGGCCCTGCCGAAGATCCTGGCCCAGCGCCCGCAGACGCGGCTGCTGGTCGCCGGACGCGGCGACGAGAAGGAGGCCGTGGAGTCGCTGCCCGCCGAGATGCGTTCGCGCGTCGAGTTCCTCGGCATGGTCAGCGACGAGGACAAGGCCCGCTTCCTGCGCAGCATCGACCTCTACGTCGCGCCCAACACGGGCGGCGAGAGCTTCGGGATCATCCTGGTCGAGGCGATGTCCGCCGGAGCACCCGTGCTCGCCGCGGATCTCGACGCGTTCGCCCAGGTCCTCGACCAGGGTGCGGCGGGTGAGCTGTTCGCCAACGAGGACGCCGACGACCTGGCCGCCGCCGCGCTGAGGCTGCTCGCCGACCCGGACCGCCGGGCCGCGCTGCGCGAGCGGGGAAGCGAGCACGTACGGCGCTTCGACTGGTCGACGGTCGGCGCGGACATCCTGTCCGTGTACGAGACGGTGACGGACGGCGCCGCCGCGGTGGCCACGGACGAACGCACGGGCCTCCGGGCCCGCTTCGGCCTGGCCCGGGACTGACACCCCGCACGCACGTCCCGGCGGGACGGACCGCCCCGGCCCGCGCGGGCCTCCCGTGCGGACTGCGGTGGCGGCCCTGTCCGGACCGTTGCCGCTCGGCCCCGGGCCCGGCGGGCCGCGACGGCTGCGCTCCGGCCGTGCCCCTGTGGTGCCGCGCCTGTCGAGATGCGGCACCGAGCGGCAGGTCCCGCGCCGCTTCACCCGCCGGGGACCGGCCGGGAACCCGTCGCGCCCCGACCCGTCCCGACGGGGTCGGCCGGCGTCGTGGTGCGGGCGCCGGCGAGGCGCGCCCACGTCGTGGTGCGGGCCCCGGCGGGCCGGTGACCGGCACGGGTAGCCTTGCCGCCCGTGACCGCAACCCTCATCTGGACCCTCGTCGGCCTCGTCGCGATCGGCCTCTACCTGAGCTGGACCGCCGGACGTCTCGACCGGCTGCACGCCCGTATCGACGCCGCCCGCGCCGCCCTCGACGCGCAGTTGCTGCGCCGGGCCTCCGTGGCGCAGGAGCTGGCCACCTCCGGGGTGCTCGACCCGGCCGCCTCGATCGTGCTCTACGAAGCGGCGCACGCGGCCCGGCAGGCCGAGGAGGAGCAGCGCGAGGTGGCCGAGAGCGAGCTGAGCCAGGCCCTGCGCGCGGTGTTCGGGGAGCCCCAGCAGGTCGAGGCGGTACGCGCGGTGCCCGGCGGCGAGGAGGCGGCCGGCGAGCTGGCCCAGGCCGTGCGCCGGGTGCCGATGGCGCGGCGCTTCCACAACGACGCCGTCCGCGCCGCGCGTGCCCTGCGCCGGCACCGCAAGGTCCGCTGGTTCCGTCTCGCGGGCCACGCCCCGTTCCCCATGGCCTTCGAGATGGACGACGAGCCCCCGACGGCTCTGGCGGACCGCCCGACGAACTGATGTACACCGGTGGACCGGAACGAAAACGATCCACCGACTCCTCATTGGCCCTTGCAGTGGACTGGTCGCCTCGCGTTTCCTCGGAGCTGCAGAAATCCTCTTTCACCGAGTGAGGTCAACCCGTGTCCAGCACCCTCCCCAACTCCGCCGAGAACACTGCGATCGGTACCGCCCGCGTCAAGCGCGGCATGGCCGAGCAGCTCAAGGGCGGTGTGATCATGGATGTGGTCAACGCCGAGCAGGCGAAGATCGCCGAGGACGCCGGCGCCGTGGCCGTCATGGCCCTGGAGCGGGTCCCCGCCGACATCCGCAAGGACGGCGGCGTCGCCCGGATGTCGGACCCGAACATGATCGAGGAGATCATCGAGGCGGTCTCCATCCCGGTCATGGCCAAGTCCCGCATCGGCCACTTCGTCGAGGCCCAGGTCCTTCAGTCCCTCGGCGTCGACTACATCGACGAGTCCGAGGTCCTCACTCCGGCCGACGAGGTCAACCACTCCGACAAGTGGGCGTTCACCACCCCCTTCGTCTGTGGTGCCACCAACCTGGGTGAGGCCCTGCGCCGTATCGCCGAGGGCGCGGCCATGATCCGCTCCAAGGGCGAGGCCGGCACCGGCAACGTCGTCGAGGCCGTCCGTCACCTGCGCCAGATCAAGAACGAGATCGCCAGGCTGCGCGGCTTCGACAACAACGAGCTGTACGCCGCCGCCAAGGAGCTGCGCGCCCCGTACGAGATCGTCAAGGAGGTCGCCGAGCTCGGCAAGCTCCCGGTCGTCCTGTTCTCCGCCGGTGGTGTCGCCACCCCCGCCGACGCCGCGCTCATGCGCCAGCTCGGCGCCGAGGGCGTCTTCGTCGGCTCCGGCATCTTCAAGTCCGGCGACCCGGCCAAGCGCGCCGCCGCCATCGTGAAGGCCACCACCTTCTACGACGACCCGAAGATCATCGCGGACGCGTCCCGCAACCTCGGCGAGGCCATGGTCGGCATCAACTGCGACACGCTCCCCGAGACCGAGCGCTACGCCAACCGCGGCTGGTAGTCACATGAGCACTCCTGTGATTGGCGTCCTGGCCCTCCAGGGCGACGTACGGGAGCACCTGATCGCCCTGGCCGCGGCGGACGCCGTGGCCAGGCCGGTAAGGCGCCCCGAGGAGCTCGCCGAGATCGACGGCCTGGTCATCCCCGGCGGCGAGTCCACCACCATCTCCAAGCTGGCCGTCCTCTTCGGAGTGATGGAGCCGCTGCGCGCGCGGGTCCGCGACGGCCTGCCCGTCTACGGCACCTGCGCCGGCATGATCATGCTCGCCGACAAGATCCTCGACCCGCGCTCGGGCCAGGAGACCATCGGCGGCATCGACATGATCGTGCGCCGCAACGCCTTCGGACGGCAGAACGAGTCCTTCGAGGCGGCGATCGACGTCCGCGGTGTCGAGGGCGATCCTGTGGAGGGCGTCTTCATCCGCGCACCCTGGGTCGAGTCCGTGGGCGCCGAGGCCGAGGTGCTCGCCGAGCACGAAGGCCACATCGTCGCGGTACGCCAGGGAAACGCGCTCGCCACGTCGTTCCACCCGGAGCTGACGGGCGACCACCGTGTTCACGGTTTGTTCGTCGACATGGTGCGCGCGAACCGGACACCGGCGTCCTTGTAGGATCTGTGGGGTCTTCCCAGGCTCCCAATGTCTGGGGGCGTCCGTACAGGTTGGGTTACGCGAAGGAGACAGGCAGATGTCCGGCCACTCTAAATGGGCTACGACGAAGCACAAGAAGGCCGTGATCGACGCCAAGCGCGGCAAGCTCTTCGCGAAGATGATCAAGAACATCGAGGTCGCGGCACGCACGGGCGGCGCCGACGTGTCCGGCAATCCGACGCTGTTCGACGCCATCCAGAAGGCCAAGAAGAGCTCGGTCCCGAACAAGAACATCGACTCCGCGGTCAAGCGCGGCGCCGGTCTCGAGGCCGGTGGCGCGGACTACGAGACGATCATGTACGAGGGTTACGGCCCGAACGGTGTCGCCGTGCTCATCGAGTGCCTCACCGACAACCGCAACCGCGCGGCCTCGGACGTCCGCGTCGCCATGACCCGCAACGGCGGGAACATGGCCGACCCCGGCTCCGTCTCGTACCTGTTCAACCGCAAGGGCGTCGTCATCGTCCCCAAGGGTGAACTGGCCGAGGACGACGTCCTCGGTGCCGTGCTCGAAGCGGGTGCCGAGGAGGTCAACGACCTCGGTGAGTCCTTCGAGGTCCTGTCCGAGGCCACCGACCTGGTCGCGGTGCGCACCGCGCTCCAGGAAGCCGGCATCGACTACGACTCCGCCGACGCCAACTTCGTCCCGACCATGCAGGTCGAGCTCGACGAGGAGGGCGCCCGGAAGATCTTCAAGCTGATCGACGCCCTGGAGGACAGCGACGACGTGCAGAACGTCTTCGCCAACTTCGACGTCAGCGATGAAGTCATGGAGAAGGTCGACGCCTGATCGAGTGCTTGCAAGGAGCGACGGGCCGACGGGACACCCCCGTCGGCCCGTCGCTCTGTCAGTGGCACCCGATAGCCTGCACGAACTGGGGATACCTCCAGTGGTGGCCAGGGAAATCGAAGGAGAGCTCGGTTGCGGGTGCTGGGTGTTGACCCCGGGTTGACCCGGTGCGGCGTCGGGGTGGTCGAGGGAGTCGCGGGCCGGCCGCTGACCATGCGCGGCGTCGGAGTCGTCCGTACCCCCGCGGACGCCGAGCTGGGCCTTCGCCTGGTCGCCATCGAGCAGGGCATCGAGCGGTGGCTCGACGACTACGAGCCCGAAGTCGTCGCCGTGGAACGGGTGTTCAGCCAGCACAACGTCCGGACCGTGATGGGAACCGCCCAGGCCAGCGCCGTCGCCATGCTCTGCGCGGCCCGGCGAGGCATCCCCGTCGCCCTGCACACCCCGAGCGAGGTCAAGGCCGCCGTCACCGGCAACGGACGCGCCGACAAGGCCCAGGTCGGCGCGATGGTCACCCGCCTGCTCCGGCTCGCCGAGCCCCCCAGACCCGCGGACGCGGCGGACGCCCTCGCCCTCGCCATCTGCCACATCTGGCGCGCCCCCGCCCAGAACAGACTCCAGCAGGCCGCCGCGCGGACCGGGCCCGACCGGGCCGTCGCGCAGAACAGACTCCAGCAGGCCGCGGCCGCGCACGCCCAGAACCCAGCATCGAAAGGCCGTACCGCATGATCGCCTTCGTCAGTGGCCCGGTCGCCGCCCTCGCCCCCGACTCCGCGGTCGTCGAGGTCGGCGGCATCGGCATCGCCGTCCAGTGCTCGCCCAACACGCTCTCCGGGCTCCGCACGGGACAGCAGGCCAAACTCGCCACCTCCCTCGTCGTCCGCGAGGACTCGCTCACCCTCTACGGCTTCGCCGACGACGACGAACGCCAGGTCTTCGAGCTGCTCCAGACCGCGAGCGGCGTCGGCCCGCGCCTGGCCCAGGCGATGCTCGCCGTGCACAGCCCCGACGCCCTGCGCCGCGCCGTGTCCACCGGAGACGAGAAGGCCCTCATCGCCGTCCCCGGCATCGGCAAGAAGGGCGCCCAGAAGCTGCTGCTGGACCTCAAGGACCGGCTCGGCGAGCCCCTCGGCCCCGGCGGCCCCGCCATCGGCACGGCGGTCACCGCCGGCTGGCGCGACCAGCTGCACGCCGCGCTCATCGGCCTCGGGTACGCCACCCGCGAGGCCGACGAGGCGGTCGCCGCCGTCGCCCCGCAGGCCGAGGCCGCCGAGGGCACCCCGCAGGTCGGCCGGCTCCTCCGGGCCGCCCTGCAGACCCTGAACCGGACACGCTGAACGGCCCGGGCCCCCGGGACGGGCGCGCGCCCCGGTGCGGCCCGCGCCCGCCGCACCGCCGACCGCCCCACCACCACGAGACCGCGAGGCACCACCGATGAACTGGGACGACACGACAGACGAAGCCGCCGACGAGCGGCTCGTCGGCGCCACCGCGGAGCGGCTGGTGCGATCGGTCGCCGACGGAGAGGACCAGGCCGTCGAGGCCGCGCTGCGCCCCAAGGACCTGGACGAGTTCATCGGCCAGGAGAAGGTCCGCGAGCAGCTCGACCTGGTCCTGCGTGCCGCACGCGCGCGCGGGGCCACCGCCGACCACGTGCTGCTCTCCGGCGCTCCCGGCCTCGGCAAGACCACCCTCTCCATGATCATCGCGGCCGAGATGGGCGCCCCCATCCGCATCACCAGCGGCCCCGCCATCCAGCACGCCGGCGACCTCGCCGCGATCCTCTCCTCCCTCCAGGAGGGCGAGGTCCTCTTCCTCGACGAGATCCACCGCATGTCCCGGCCCGCCGAGGAGATGCTCTACATGGCGATGGAGGACTTCCGCGTCGACGTCATCGTCGGCAAGGGCCCCGGCGCCACCGCCATCCCGCTGGAGCTGCCCCCGTTCACGCTGGTCGGCGCCACCACCCGCGCGGGACTGCTGCCCCCGCCGCTGCGCGACCGCTTCGGTTTCACCGCGCACATGGAGTTCTACGAACCCGCCGAACTGGAGCGGGTCGTCCACCGCTCCGCCGGCCTTCTGGACGTCGAGATCGGTGCCGAGGGCGCCGCGGAGATCGCCGGCCGCTCCCGTGGCACGCCCCGCATCGCCAACCGTCTGCTGCGCCGCGTACGCGACTACGCGCAGGTCAGAGCGGACGGGATCATCACCCGGGAGATCGCCAACGCGGCCCTGAAGGTCTACGAGGTCGACGCGCGGGGTCTGGACCGGCTCGACCGTGGAGTTCTCGAAGCCCTGATCAAGCTTTTCGGCGGCGGCCCTGTCGGATTGTCCACACTTGCTGTCGCTGTGGGGGAGGAGCGTGAGACCGTGGAGGAGGTCGCCGAGCCCTTCCTCGTACGGGAGGGACTCCTCGCACGCACTCCCCGTGGCCGGGTGGCGACACCCGCGGCATGGGCGCATCTCGGCCTCACGCCGCCCCGCCGTTCGGCAGGCGGAAACGGACAAGAAGACCTGTTCGGGGCGTGACGGCGTGCGTACGTACCGGGGCAGGAACCCCGGTGCCATGCTGAGCGTTGTTCCCTGAGTGCGGACTCGCTTAGACTCCGCCGATGCCGCCCTTGTCGACGGCATACATACCCCCATCCAGCAGGCCGCTCACCTTTGCGGTTGAAGAAGGAAGTCCCGACCCGTGAGTCCTCTGACCCTCCTCCCGTTCATCGTGCTCATCGGGGCCATGTTCCTGATGACCCGGTCGGCCAAGAAGAAGCAGCAGCAGGCGGCTTCCATGCGCAATGAGCTGCAGCCAGGCTCGGGCGTGCGCACGATCGGCGGTATGTACGCCACCGTCAAGGAGGTCAACGAGGACACGGTCCTCCTCGACGCCGCCCCGGGCGTCGACCTGCTCTTCGCGAAGAACGCGATCGGCGCCGTCCTCACGGACGACGAGTACAACCGCATCGTCCACGGCATCGAGCACGACCTGAAGGCCGACGGAACCGTCGTGCCGGACGACGCCTCCTCCCTCACCGAGACCGACGAGCCCGCCGCCGACGCCTCTTCCGACGCCTCCGACGACAAGCCCCTCGACCTCGGCAAGAAGGACGCGGCTGACAAGCCTGCCGACGAGGCCGTCGCGGCGAAGGCCGACGAGGCCGTCGCCGACGACGCGGAGCCGAAGAAGACCGACGGCGGGGCCGAAGCGAAGTAGTCACGACCCGGGAGTACGGCCCGATCCGCTCGCGCCGCACACCTCCCGGGACGTGCTGTTCTCGCACGGAGTCCCGACACCATGGCATGGCCGTTCCGCGCTCACCCGGCGCAGGGCGGCCCGAGAGGGAGTACGAGAAGGTGGCAGCACCGAAGAAGGGCCGGAGCGCGAGCGCCCAGAGCAGGCCGGGGCGCTCGCTGGCCCTGATCCTGATCGCCATCGCGGCGCTCACCGGGGGGATGTTCGCCTCCGGGCACACCACTCCGCGTCTTGGCATCGATCTCGCCGGCGGCACGAGCATCACGCTCACGGCGAAGAACGAGCCGGGCCAGCCCAACGCGATCAACAAGACCAACATGGACACCGCGGTCGACATCATGAACCGCCGTGTCAACGGTCTCGGTGTCTCCGAGGCCGAGGTTCAGACCCAGGGATCCGACAACATCATTGTCAACATCCCCAAGGGCACGAACTCGGAGCAGGCCCGCGCGCAGGTCGGCACCACCGCCAAGCTCTACTTCCGTCCCGTGCTGACCACCGACGTCTCCGGTGCGGCAGCGTCGTCCAGCCCGTCGCCGAGCGCCTCCAGCAGCGCCTCCGGCAAGGCCGAGGACAAGGCGACCCCGTCCTCCTCGTCCTCCGTGACGCCGTCGGCCTCCGCCACCACCCAGGGCCGCGTGGTCACCGACGCCCTGAAGGCGGGCTCCTCGCCGTCCGCGAGCAGCACCCCGAGCGCCTCGGCCTCCGCCTCCGCCAGCGCCTCGCCGTCCGCGAGCGCCAGCGTGGACCCGGCGACCGCGAAGCTGCAGGCCGAGTACGCCGCGATCGACTGCACCGACAAGTCGGTCCGCGCCAAGGCCGGTGCCGGCACCAAGCCGACCGACCCGATCGTGGCCTGCGGCCAGGACAAGAACTCCGCGGGTGAGTGGCAGAAGTACATCCTCGGCCCGGCCGAGGTTGCCGGCACGGACATCAAGAAGGCCGGCGCGCTCTTCGACACGCAGACCGCCGCGGGCTGGAAGGTCACCATGGACTTCACGTCCGGTGGCTCCAAGAAGTTCGCCGCCATCACCGGCAAGCTCGCCCAGAACCAGCAGCCGCAGAACCAGTTCGCGATCGTCCTCGACGGCCAGGTCGTCTCCGACCCCTCGGTCGGCCAGTCGCTGAGCGGCCCCGCTGAGATCTCCGGCAGCTTCACCCAGACCGAGGCCGAAGACCTGGCCAACATGCTGAAGTACGGCGCCCTGCCGCTCAGCTTCAAGGAGTCCAGCGTCACCACGGTGACCGCCGCGCTCGGTGGCGAGCAGCTGCACGCCGGTCTGATCGCGGGCGCCATCGGCCTCGCCCTGGTCATCCTCTACCTGGTGATCTACTACCGGGGCCTGTCGGTCATCGCCATCGCGTCCCTGGGCGTCTCGGCGATCCTCACCTACGTGCTCATGGCGCTGCTCGGCCCGGCCATCGGCTTCGCGCTGAACCTCCCGGCCGTCTGCGGTGCGATCGTCGCGATCGGTATCACCGCGGACTCGTTCATCGTGTTCTTCGAACGCATCCGGGACGAGATCCGCGAGGGCCGCACCCTGCGTCCGGCCGTCGAGCGTGCCTGGCCGCGTGCCCGGCGCACCATCCTGGTCTCCGACTTCGTGTCGTTCCTGGCCGCCGCGGTGCTCTTCATCGTCACCGTCGGCAAGGTCCAGGGCTTCGCGTTCACCCTCGGTCTGACCACCGTGCTCGACGTCGTCGTCGTGTTCTTCTTCACCAAGCCGCTGATGACTCTCCTCGCCCGCAGGAAGTTCTTCGCGGAGGGTCACAGCTGGTCCGGCCTCGACCCGAAGCGACTGGGCGCCAAGCCGCCGCTGCGCCGCACCCGTCGCGCGTCCGCCCCCGTCGACACGAAGGAGGCGTGAGATGTCGAAACTCGGCACCCTCGGCGCCCGGCTCCACCGCGGCGAGATCGGCTACGACTTCGTCGGCAAGCGCAAGATCTGGTACGGCATCTCGATCCTGATCACCATCACGGCCATCCTCGGCCTGACGGTGCGGGGCCTGAACATGGGCATCGAGTTCCAGGGCGGCGCCGTCTTCACCACCACCGGGAAGAGCAGCGTCTCGGTGAGCCAGGCCGAGACGTTCGCGGAGGAGGCCTCCGGCCACGACGCGATCGTCCAGCAGCTCGGCAAGGGCGGCCTGCGCATCCAGATCGCCGGTATCGACACCGACAAGTCCGACACGATCAAGCAGAAGCTCGCCACGGACCTGAAGGTCGACGCCGAGGACATCAACGCCGACCTGGTCGGTCCGAGCTGGGGTGACCAGATCGCCAACAAGGCCTGGGAGGGCCTGGCGATCTTCATGGTCCTGGTCGTGATCTACCTGGCGATCGCCTTCGAGTGGCGCATGGCCATCGCCGCCCTGGTGGCCCTGATCCACGACATCACCATCACGGTCGGCATCTACGCCCTGGTCGGCTTCGAGGTCACCCCGGGCACCGTGATCGGTCTGCTCACGATCCTCGGTTACTCGCTCTACGACACGGTCGTCGTCTTCGACAGCCTCAAGGAGCAGACGAAGGGCATCACCAAGCAGACCCGCTGGACCTACAGCGACGTCGCCGACCGCTCGATCAACAGCACCCTGGTGCGTTCCATCAACACCACGGTGGTCGCGCTCCTGCCGGTCGCCGGCCTGCTGTTCATCGGCGGCGGTGTGCTCGGCGCCGGCATGCTCAACGACATCTCGCTGTCGCTGTTCGTCGGTCTCGCGGCCGGCGCGTACTCCTCGATCTTCATCGCCACGCCGCTCGTCGCCGACCTCAAGGAGCGCGAGCCGGAGATGAAGGCCCTGCGCAAGCGGGTCCTCGCCAAGCGGGCCCAGGCGGCCGCCAAGGGCGAGTCCCTGGAGCCGCAGGCCACCGAACCGGCGTACGAGGACGGCGAGCCGGACGACGTCACCCCGGCGGTCGTCGGCCCCCGCAACCAGCCCGCGTCCCGCGCCCGCGGCCGCGGCCGCCCCTCGGGGAAGCGCCGATGACCGGCATCGAAGAGCTGCTGACCAGCCGTATCCGTGACGTGGCCGACTACCCGGAGCCGGGAGTGATGTTCAAGGACATCACCCCGCTCCTGGCCGACCCGGCCGCGTTCGGCGCCCTGACCGGCGCCCTGGCGGACATCGCCGTGCGCACCGGCGCCACCAAGATCGTCGGTCTGGAGGCCCGCGGCTTCATCCTCGGGGCCCCGGTCGCCGTCCACGCGGGGATCGGCTTCATCCCCGTGCGCAAGGCGGGCAAGCTCCCCGGAGCGACCCTGTCGCAGGCGTACGACCTGGAGTACGGCTCCGCCGAGATCGAGGTGCACGCCGAGGACCTGAGCGCGGCCGACCGCGTGCTGGTCGTCGACGACGTCCTCGCCACCGGCGGCACCGCCGAGGCCTCGCTCCAGCTCATCCGCCGGGCGGGCGCCGAGGTCGCGGGCGTCGCCGTGCTGATGGAGCTCGGCTTCCTGGGCGGCCGCGGCCGTCTGGAGCCGGCTCTGGCCGGGGCTCCCCTGGAGGCGCTCCTGACGGTCTGAGGACCGCGTGCGCGCCACCCGGGAGTCCGCTCCCGGAAAGGCCCCCGAAAGGCCTGAGGCACCCGTAGGACACCCTGGAGGCGGGCCCGGAGGAATCCGGCGCCCGCCTCCGGCGTTTCCCCTGTGAGGCCGCTGCCGGCGGCCGACAGCGAGTCCGGCGCGAAGGATCGCTACCATGGGGTTTCCGGAGCCTGACCGGGGGACCCGGATCGCGCACGAGGAGCCCTCTTGCCAGACGAGGCCCAGCCACTCGCCCCCAGCGCGGAACGCCTGGGGCGAACCGCCTCCACCCAGCCCGAGCCCGCCCCGGGTGCCGTGGAGAAGCCCGCACGGAACGGAGCGAGCGGGCCGGTCGAGCACGCCCAGTCCGCGCCCGACGGAGCGGCGGCCGAGGGAGCACGTCCCAAGCCGGTGCCGCCCGAGCGCCCCGCGAACACCCCGGCGGTCCGTCCCACGGCAGCGCAGCCCACCCGCTCCGGCGGCTCCTCCAACCGCGTCCGGGCCCGCCTCGCCCGTCTCGGCGTCCAGCGCTCGAACCCGTACAACCCGGTTCTGGAGCCGTTGCTGCGCATAGTCCGCAGCAACGACCCCAAGATCGAGACGTCGACGCTCCGGCAGATCGAGAACGCGTACCAGGTCGCCGAGCGCTGGCACCGCGGCCAGAAGCGCAAGAGCGGCGACCCGTACATCACGCATCCGCTCGCCGTCACCACCATCCTCGCCGAGCTGGGCATGGACCCGGCGACGCTCATGGCCGGCCTCCTGCACGACACGGTCGAGGACACCGAGTACGGCCTCGACACCCTGCGCCGCGACTTCGGTGACCAGGTCGGGCTGCTCGTCGACGGCGTCACCAAGCTGGACAAGGTCAAGTTCGGCGAGGCCGCCCAGGCCGAGACCGTGCGCAAGATGGTCGTGGCGATGGCCAAGGACCCCCGCGTCCTGGTCATCAAGCTCGCCGACCGCCTGCACAACATGCGCACCATGCGCTATCTCAAGCGCGAGAAGCAGGAGAAGAAGGCGCGCGAGACCCTGGAGATCTACGCGCCGCTCGCCCACCGCCTGGGCATGAACACCATCAAGTGGGAGCTGGAGGACCTCGCCTTCGCGATCCTCTACCCCAAGATGTACGACGAGATCGTGCGCCTGGTCGCCGAGCGCGCCCCCAAGCGCGACGAGTACCTCGCCATAGTGACCGACGAGGTCCAGTCAGACCTGCGCGCGGCCCGCATCAAGGCGACCGTGACCGGCCGCCCGAAGCACTACTACAGCGTCTACCAGAAGATGATCGTCCGCGGCCGCGACTTCGCGGAGATCTACGACCTGGTGGGCATTCGCGTCCTCGTGGACACCGTCCGCGACTGCTACGCGGCACTCGGCACCGTGCACGCGCGATGGAACCCGGTCCCCGGCCGGTTCAAGGACTACATCGCGATGCCGAAGTTCAACATGTACCAGTCGCTGCACACGACGGTGATCGGCCCCAACGGCAAGCCCGTCGAACTCCAGATCCGTACGTTCGACATGCACCGCCGTGCCGAGTACGGCATCGCCGCGCACTGGAAGTACAAGCAGGAGACCGTCGCCGGCTCCTCCAAGATCCGCACCGACGTGCCCCGGGCGGCCAAGGGCAGCGCGGGCCAGGACACCGTCAACGACATGGCGTGGCTGCGCCAGTTGCTCGACTGGCAGAAGGAGACCGAGGACCCCAGCGAGTTCCTGGAGTCGCTGCGCTTCGACCTGTCGCGCAACGAGGTCTTCGTCTTCACGCCCAAGGGCGACGTCATAGCGCTTCCGGCCGGTGCGACACCGGTGGACTTCGCGTACGCGGTCCACACGGAGGTCGGCCACCGGACGATAGGAGCACGGGTCAACGGCCGCCTGGTGCCCCTCGAATCGACCCTGGACAACGGCGACCTGGTGGAGGTCTTCACCTCCAAGGCGGCCGGCGCGGGCCCCTCCCGCGACTGGCTCGGCTTCGTGAAGTCGCCGCGGGCCCGCAACAAGATCCGCGCATGGTTCTCCAAGGAACGCCGCGACGAGGCGATCGAGCACGGCAAGGACGCCATCGCCCGCGCGATGCGCAAGCAGAACCTGCCGATCCAGCGGATCCTCACCGGCGACTCCCTGGTCACCCTCGCGCACGAGATGCGCTACCCCGACATCTCGTCGCTGTACGCGGCGATCGGCGAGGGTCATGTCACCGCCCAGAGCGTCGTCCAGAAGCTCGTCCAGGCGCTCGGCGGCGAGGAGGCGGCCACCGAGGAGATGGACGAGGCCGTACCGTCCGCTCGGGGCCGTGGCCGCAAGCGGCGCAGCAACAACGACCCCGGAGTGGTCGTCAAGGGCGTCGACGACGTGTGGGTCAAGCTCGCCCGCTGCTGCACGCCGGTGCCGGGCGACCCGATCATCGGGTTCGTCACCCGCGGCAGCGGTGTCTCGGTCCACCGCAGCGACTGCGTCAACGTCGACTCGCTCTCGCGCGAGCCCGAACGCATCCTCGAAGTCGAGTGGGCGCCCACCCAGTCCTCGGTCTTCCTGGTCGCCATACAGGTCGAGGCACTGGACCGGTCCCGGCTGCTGTCGGACGTCACCCGCGTCCTGTCCGACCAGCACGTCAACATCCTGTCCGCGGCCGTCCAGACCTCCCGCGACCGGGTCGCCACCTCCCGGTTCACCTTCGAGATGGGCGACCCCAAGCACCTGGGGCACGTCCTGAAGGCCGTACGAGGCGTCGAGGGCGTCTACGACGTGTACCGCGTGACGTCGGCCCGCAGGCCCTCCGAGGCCTGACACCCGCCGTCCGCCCGGCCACTCGGCCGGGTGGACGGGCAGCCGGGCGGAGACACGCGAAGGGGCTCCCGTACGAACCGTGCGGGAGCCCCTTCGCGTGTCCGCAGCGTTGTCAGCCGCCGAACTCGTGAAGACCCTTCAGAGCCTGGTCCAGCAGCGCCTGACGGCCGTCCAGCTCCTTCTGGAGCTTGTCGGCCTTCGCGGTGTTGCCCGCGGAGCGCGCCGCCTCGATCTGGCCCTGGAGCTTGTCCACGGCGGCCTGAAGCTGACCGGTCAGACCCTCGGCACGCGCGCGTGCCTCAGGATTCGTCCGGCGCCACTCGGTCTCCTCCGACTCCTGGAGAGCCCGCTCCACCGCGTGCATCCGGCCCTCGACCTTCGGGCGGGCGTCGCGCGGCACGTGGCCGATGGCCTCCCAGCGCTCGTTGAGGGAACGGAAGGCCGCACGAGCCGCCTTCAGGTCCTGCACCGGGACGAGCTTCTCGGCCTCCTCGGCCAGCTCCTCCTTGAGCTTCAGGTTCTCCGTCTGCTCCGCGTCGCGCTCGGCGAAGACCGAGCTGCGCGCCGCGAAGAACACGTCCTGGGCGCCGCGGAAGCGGTTCCACAGGTCGTCCTCGTGCTCGCGCTGGGCACGGCCCGCGGCCTTCCAGTCCGCCATCAGCTCGCGGTACCGGGCCGCCGTCGGGCCCCAGTCCGACGAGCCGGACAGCGACTCGGCCTCCGCGACCAGCTTCTCCTTGGTCTTGCGGGCGTCCTCGCGCTGCGCGTCCAGCGACGCGAAGTGCGCCTTGCGCCGCTTGGAGAACGCCGAGCGGGCATGCGAGAAGCGGTGCCACAGCTCGTCGTCCGACTTGCGGTCGAGTCGCGGCAGCCCCTTCCACGTGTCCACCAGCGCGCGCAGCCGCTCACCGGCCGCCCGCCACTGGTCGCTCTGCGCCAGCTCCTCGGCCTCGACGACCAGCGCCTCCTTGGAGTGTCTCGCCTCGTCGGACTGCTTGGCCCGTTGGACCTTGCGTTCCTCGCGGCGCGCGTCGACGGTCTCCACGAGCTTGTCCAGCCGCACCTTCAGCGCGTCCAGATCACCGACCGCGTGGTGGGCGTCCACCTGCCCGCGGATGTGATCGATGGCGGTCTGGGCGTCCTTCGCCGACAGGTCGGTGGTCTTCACTCGCTTTTCGAGGAGGCCGATCTCCACAACCAGGCCTTCGTACTTGCGCTCGAAGTAGGCCAGCGCCTCATCAGGGGTGCCGGCCTGCCAGGAACCGACGACCTGCTCGCCGTCGGCCGTACGCACGTACACGGTCCCCGTCTCGTCGACGCGGCCCCACGGGTCGCTGCTCACAGCGCCTCCTCCACATGATGCCTGCGTGGGGCTTCAGCGCCCCCTGGCATCGTCCACAGTTCGTCACGGCCAACATAGGCGACCGGCGGGGCGGCTGTCCGCATCCCGCGCGACCGAAATCTCGCAGTTGAGGGGTCAGGATTTGACGACTGTCGCCTTGTTGATCACGACGGTCGCGTTCGGGGCGGTGTTCTGTGTCGCGGGGTCGGCGGCTTGCGCGCCGGCGGTCGCGATCTTCTTGAGAACCTTCATTCCGTCCTTGGAGATCGTCCCGAACGGTGTGTAGTCGGGCGGGAGCGGACTGTCCTGGTAGACCAGGAAGAACTGGCTGCCGCCGGTGTTGCGGCCCTGCCCCGTCTGCGCGTTGTACTGGTTGGCCATGGCCACGGTGCCCGCCGGGTACACGTTCCCCTTCAGGACCTTGTCCTTGAGGTTCTCGTCCGGGATCGTGTAGCCGGGACCCCCGGCGCCGGTGCCCTGCGGGTCACCGCACTGCAGCACGTAGATGCCCTCGGGGGTGAGCCGGTGGCACTTGGTGTGGTCGAAGTACCCCTTGCCGGCGAGGAACGCGAACGAGTTCACCGTGTGCGGGGCGGCGGAAGCCTTGAGAGCGATGTCGATGTCGCCGCAGGTCGTCGCCATCTTCATGGTGTAGGCGGCGGCCTTGTCGATGGTGACCGCCGGCTCCTTCTTCCACGTGAGCGACTTCACCTTGCCCTCCGCGGGCTTCTCGCACGGATCGGGTGCCTTGCTCGTCGGCGTCGCGCTGGGCGTCGCCCCGGCGCCCGCGTTGGCCTTCTTGCCGTCGCTCTCGAAGACCCCGGTCGCGTACGCCGTCGCACCGCCCGCGACGACCACGCCGACGACCGCCGCGATCACCGCGTTACGTGTATGGGTCCTTCGTCGAGCGGATGTGCGGCGCTGCTGCTGTCGCAAGAACTTCTCCCGGGCGAGCTGACGCCGCCGCTGTTCCTGGCTGACCACCGGGTTTCTCCTCGTGCGTCTCGTACGTCGAGTGGGACGCGTGCGTCGCCTGAGCCGACCGCCTGCGTGTGCCCCGTACCGTATATGGGTTAGCTGAGTAATCGGCAGCGCCGGTAGGCTCTGATCCACAGCCACCCGCCCGTACGACACTCGCGCGTACGCCACCACGAAGGACGATCGTGCTCATTGCCGGGTTCCCCGCCGGGGCCTGGGGGACCAACTGTTACCTGGTCGCCCCCGCCGCGGGTGAGGAGTGCGTGATCATCGACCCGGGCCATCAGGCCGCCCAGGGAGTCGAGGACGCACTCAAGAAGCATCGGCTCAAGCCCGTCGCGGTCATCCTCACCCATGGCCACATCGACCACGTCGCCTCGGTCGTCCCGGTGTGCGGAGCGCACGACGTTCCGGCCTGGATCCACCCCGAGGACCGGTACATGATGAGCGACCCCGAGAAGGCGCTCGGCCGGTCCATCGGCATGCCGCTGATGGGCGAGCTGACGGTGGGGGAGCCCGACGACGTGCGGACGCTGACCGACGGCGTCGAGCTGAAGCTGGCGGGCCTCGACCTCTCCGTCGCGCACGCGCCGGGCCATACGAAGGGGTCGGTGGCGTTCCGGATGCCCGAGAGCGCGGACATCCCGTCCGTGTTCTTCTCCGGGGATCTGCTCTTCGCCGGCTCCATCGGACGCACCGACCTGCCGGGCGGCGACATGGACGAGATGCTCGACTCGCTGGGCCGTGTGTGCCTGCCGCTCGACGACTCGACCGTGGTGCTGTCCGGCCACGGCCCCCAGACGACCATCGGCCAGGAGCGCGCCACCAACCCGTATCTGCGGCAGGTGGCGGCGAGCCGCCAAGAACGCGGAGCGGACCCGACATCCGCTCCTCGACGAGGAATGTGACCAGACTTCCGTGAGCACCTTCAGGGCCCCCAAGGGCACGTACGACCTCATTCCGCCGGACAGCGCCAAGTACCTCGCGGTACGCGAGGCCATCGCGGCCCCGCTGCGCAACTCCGGCTACGGCTACGTCGAGACGCCCGGTTTCGAGAACGTCGAACTGTTCGCCCGCGGTGTCGGTGAGTCCACCGACATCGTGACCAAGGAGATGTACGCCTTCGAGACCAAGGGCGGCGACAGGCTGGCCCTGCGTCCGGAGGGCACCGCCTCCGTGCTGCGCGCGGCCCTCGAGGCCAACCTGCACAAGGCCGGCAACCTCCCCGTCAAGCTCTGGTACTCGGGCTCGTACTACCGCTACGAGCGCCCCCAGAAGGGCCGTTACCGCCACTTCTCCCAGGTGGGCGCCGAGGCGATCGGAGCCGAGGACCCGGCGCTCGACGCCGAACTCATCATCCTGGCCGACCAGGCGTACCGCTCGCTGGGTCTGCGGAACTTCCGCATCCTGCTGAACAGCCTGGGCGACAAGGAGTGCCGTCCCGTGTACCGGGCCGCGCTGCAGGACTTCCTGCGCGGTCTGGAACTCGACGAGGAGACGCTGCGCCGCGCGGAGATCAACCCGCTGCGCGTCCTCGACGACAAGCGGGAGGACGTCCAGAAGCAGCTGGGCGGGGCGCCGTTGCTGCGCGACTACCTGTGCGACGCCTGCAAGGCGTACCACGAGGAGGTGCGCGACCTGATCACGGCCGCGGGCGTCTCCTTCGAGGACGACCCGAAGCTGGTGCGCGGTCTGGACTACTACACGCGCACCACCTTCGAGTTCGTGCACGACGGTCTCGGCTCGCAGTCCGCGGTCGGCGGCGGCGGCCGCTACGACGGGCTGTCCGAGATGATCGGCGGCCCCGCGCTGCCGTCCGTCGGCTGGGCGCTGGGTGTCGACCGTACGGTGCTGGCGCTGGAGGCGGAGGGCGTGGAGCTCGAACTCCCGGCGGCCACCAGTGTGTTCGCGGTGCCGCTCGGGGAGGAGGCCCGCCGGGTGCTCTTCGGTGTGGTCACCGAACTGCGCAGGCTCGGTGTCGCCGCCGACTTCTCGTACGGTGCGAAGGGGCTCAAGGGCGCGATGAAGAACGCGAACCGCAGCGGGGCCCGCTTCACGGTCGTCGCCGGTGAGCGTGACCTCGCCGAGGGTGTCGTGCAGCTCAAGGACATGGAGTCCGGGGAGCAGACGGCGGTCGGGACCGGCGAGATCGTGGCCGAGCTGCGCTCGCGCCTGGGCTGAGGCGGGTCCGGGCCGGTCGCCCGGCCGACCCCGTCGGGTGCCGGGCCGCCTCTTGCGACGGGATCCTCCCGGGGTCCCGGTGTCGGGCGGACGCTTTCCGGTGTCCGTCCGGCCCCGGGGTTCCACCCCGGACCCCTCTCCGTGAACGCCGGAGGGGCCGGAGGACTCTTCGGCCTCACCGGCCCCGGGGAAGCGGCAGGACAGGGCGGGGGAGCCTCACTCCAGCAGCCCGAAGCGCATCGCGCTCGTCACCGCGGCCGTCCGGTCGTCCACCCCCAGCTTCCCGAAGGCCCGCAGCAGATGCGTCTTCACGGTGGACTCGCCGATGAAGAGCCGGCGCCCGATCTCCGCGTTCGTGCAGCCCTCGGCCACCAGTCGCAGCACGGCGGTCTCCCGCGCGGAGAGGCGGGGCCGCTCCGGCCTGGTACGGAGCTGATCGACCAGCCGGGCCGCGACGGACGGGGCCAGCACGGTCTCGCCCCGTGCGGCGGCCCGGACGGCGTCCGCCAGTTCGGCACGGGGCAGATCCTTCAGCAGATACCCCGCGGCCCCGGCCTCCACCGCCCGCAGGATGTCCCGGTCCGTCTCGTACGTCGTCAGCACGATCACCCGGCAGGGCAGCCCGGCCCGCGTCATCCGCTCGATCGCGTCGACGCCCCCGCCCTCGGGCATCCGCAGGTCCATGAGCACGATGTCGGGCCGGAGTTCGGCGGCCAGCGCCTCCGCGCGGGGCCCGCTGGACGCGTCGGCGACCACTTCGAGATCGGGTTCCGCGCTGAGCATCGCGCGCAGCCCTTCGCGTACGACGGGATGGTCGTCGGCGAGGATGATCCGGATCACGCGTCACTCCTGGGGACGGGCAGGCACACGGTGACGGTCGTGCCGTCGCCCGGCGCGCTGCGGATCAGCGCGGTACCGCCCACCTCGGCGGCCCGTGCGCGCAACCCCGCAAGACCGTACCCGCCGACCGGCACACCGGGGTCGAAACCCCTGCCGTCGTCGCGTACGGAGAGGGCCAGCGAGCCGGCGGTGTAGGTCAGGGTGACCGCGACGGCGGGGGAACTCCCGGCGTGCTTGCGGGCGTTGGTCAGCGCCTCCTGGCACGAGCGGAGGATCACCACTTCGGGGCCCGCGGGCAGCGGCCGTACCGGGCCGGTCACGTCGACGCTCGCGTCGTGGCGGGCGGCCAGCCGGCGCAGCGCGTCGGGCAGCGTGGCGCCGTGCAGGTCGGCGGGCGTGCCCCCGGTCACCAGGGCCCGTGCCTCGGCGAGGTTCTGCCGGGCGGTCTCGTCCATCAGGGCCAGATGGCGGCGGGCCTGCGGCAGGTCGTGGTCGAGCTCGGCCTCGACGGCCTGGACCAGCATCAGCAGGCTGGTGAAGCCCTGGGCGAGGGTGTCGTGGATCTCCCTGGAGAACCGTTCGCGCTCGGCCAGCGCTCCGTGCGCGGCCGAGAGCCGGGCGATCTCGTGACGGCTGGCGTCCAACTCGGTGATCAGCGCGGCCCGTTCCCGACTCTGCTCCATGATGCGGATGATCCAGCTGCCCATGGCGACCGAGAACACGAGCGTGACCACGGCGAAGACCGTGTTGAGGAAGAGGACCTGTCCCTCGGGCCGCCACAGCAGGGCCCAGCCCGCCACCGGCGCGATGTTGATGACGGTCGTGGCGGCGAGTGCCCGGCGCAGCCGCAGCGCGTTGAAGCACTGGGGGATGAGCGCGAAGGTCATCAGGCGGGTCTCGCCCACCAGCACCCCGGGGGGCAGGAAGAGCAGGACCGCGCCTGCGATGTAGCCGAGGCCGCGGCGCTCGTCGGGGTCCTCGGCCGTGAGGACGGGGCGCCCGACCAGCAGGTACCAGGGGATCAGCAGCAGAAGGAGCCCGCCGGCCGCGAGACGGACGTGTATCCCCGGGTGCGCCGTGCCGAGCACGAACACCAGGGTGGCCACCCACACGACCGCGAAGTACGAGTCCCAGAGCCGGAACGAGAGCTCCCAGGTGTTCGAGGCGCGGGCCCCGCCCGGCGCGGGACGCGCCTGAGCCCCGCTCGGCTCCGGCGCCGTACGCACCGCGTCCGGCGCCGGGCCGGGGCGCGCGGCCGGAGTCCTCATCCGTCGCGCCGGTTCTTCCAGCGGAAGGTCAGCAGGCACAGCAGCAATCCTCCGGCGCACCATGCCCCGAGCACCAGGGCGATCCGCCCGAACTCCCAGTCGCCCGCCTGTTCGAGGACCTTGGCGGACTCGGGCAGGAACACCCCGCGCAGCCCCTGGCACATCCACTTGAGGGGGAACAGCGCGCCGATGTTCAGCATCCAGTCGGGGATGGTGTCGATGGCGATGTAGACGCCGGAGATGAACTGGAGGACCAGGAAGGGCAGGACGACCACCGACGTGGCGCTCCTGCCCGACTTCGGGACCGTGCTGATCGCGATGCCGAGCAGGGCGCAGGCCGTGAGCCCCAGTACGAAGATCCAGGCGAAGTCCGCCCACTTGCCGGGGTCCGAGGGCAGGTCGACGTCGTACAGCGTGGTGCCGACGAGCAGCAGGACCGCCGTCTCCAGGGCGCCGGTCGCGAGAACCAGCCATATCTTGCCGAGGAAGTACGCGGCCGGCGGCATCGGTGTCCCGCGCAGCCGGCGCAGCACCTTCTCGTCCCGCTCGATCGCGATCGAGATGCCGAGGGACTGGAAGCTGGTCGACATGATGCCCGCGGCCATCATCGCCGGGACGTACAGCTGGGAGGCGGTGATGCCCGCGCCCGCCACGTCGTCGCTGAAGATCGACGCGAACAGGAACAGGAAGACGACCGGGAAGGCGAAGGTGAACACCACCTGGTCGCGCTGGCGGAAGAACTGCCGGAGCTCCAGGCCGCCGCGGCGCAGCCCCAGTCCCCAGGTGCCGGGCAGCCGGCCGGACGCGTTCTTCGTGCCCGGTCGTACGTCGGTCGTGGTCATCGCGCGTCCTCCAGGCCGGTCAGTCGCAGATAGACGTCCTCCAGGGTGGGGCGGCTCACCCGGAGCCCCGGGATCTCCCCGTCGAAGCGGCGGGTGAGCGCGGCGACGGTCCTGGTGGGGGTGTCCGTGCGTTCGCTGCGCGGGCTGCCGTCGGCCTCCGTCCACTCGACCGTGGCCCCGGTGCCGAAGCGCTCGCGGAGCGCGGCCGGGTCGCCCTCGGCGACGACACGGCCCCGCGCGACGACCGCCAGCCGGTCCGCGAGGGCCTCCGCCTCCTCCAGGTAGTGCGTGGTCAGGAGGATCGTCGTGCCCTCGCCGGCCAGCTTGCGGATCAGGTCCCAGAACTGCCGTCGCGCCGCCGGGTCGAAGCCCGTCGTCGGCTCGTCCAGGAGCAGCAGTTCGGGGCCGCCGATCACGCCGAGGGCCACGTCGAGCCGTCGCCGCTGGCCGCCCGAGAGCGACTTGATCCTGCTGCCCGCCTTCTCCTCCAGACCGACCAGGCCGATGACTTCCTCCGGATCACGGGGATTCGGGTAATAACGGGAGAAATGCCTCACCGTCTCGCCCACCGTCAACTCGGCGGGCGCGGATTCGTCCTGCCAGACGATTCCGACACGGGACCGCCACGAGCGCGTGGCGGTCGCCGGGTCCGAGCCGAGCACGGAGACCTCGCCCGCGTCCCGCCGCCGGTTGCCCTGGAGGATCTCCACGGTGGTGCTCTTGCCCGCCCCGTTCGGTCCGAGCAGGCCGAACACCTCGCCCTGCCGGATGCCGAGATCGATGCCGTCGACGGCGGTCACGTCCCCGTACCGCTTGCGCAGTCCCCGTACGTCCACCACGAGCCGGTCCGCGTCTGTTGTCATGAAGGCGAGCCTCCCGCCGAACCGAACGCTCCGGAACGACCGTGCGTACCTTCTTATGTCCACCGAACGATGGACGAGCGGGCGCGTGCGGCACAATGAGCCTGCCCGCAAGCCCCTTCGAAGCTACGGAAACGGCGTGATGAACAAGACGACAGTCAAGGACGTCCCGACCGATCGGGAACGCCCCGCCGCCGCCGTGCGGACGGCCGGCGGCAGCCGCGCCCTCGCCGTGCTGCTGGTGATCACGGGTGCGGCCGGTCTCCTTGCCGCGTGGGTCATCACGATCGACAAGTTCAAGCTGCTGGAGAACCCGAACTTCGTCCCGGGGTGCAGCCTGAACCCGGTGGTCTCCTGCGGCAACATCATGAAGAGCGAGCAGGCCTCGGCCTTCGGTTTCCCGAACCCCATGATGGGGCTCGTCGCCTACGGCATCGTGATCTGCGTCGGCGTGAGCCTGCTCGCGCGGGCCACCTTCCCGCGGTGGTACTGGCTGACCTTCAACGCGGGCACGCTCTTCGGCGTCGCGTTCTGCACCTGGCTCCAGTTCCAGTCGCTGTACCGGATCAACTCACTCTGCCTGTGGTGCAGCCTGGCCTGGGTCGCCACGATCATCATGTTCTGGTACGTGACCTCCTTCAACGTCCGCAACGGCTTCCTGCCCGCCCCGCGCTGGGCCAAGAGCTTCTTCGGCGAGTTCACCTGGGTCCTGCCCACGCTGCACATCGGCATCATCGGCATGCTGATCCTGACCCGCTGGTGGGACTTCTGGACCAGCTGACGGTCCCGCGGGGTTTGTCAGCGGGGTGACATAGGGTTTCGCACGTGGAGCCCGACCTGTTCACCGCCGCCGCCGAAGAGCGCCAGGAGAAGGACCCGTCCGCCAGCCCGCTGGCGGTGCGGATGCGTCCGCGCACCCTCGACGAGGTCGTGGGACAGCAGCACCTGCTGAAGCCGGGCTCACCCCTGCGCAGACTCGTCGCCGAGGGGAGCGGCGGCCCCGCCGGACCGTCCTCGGTGATCCTGTGGGGCCCGCCGGGCACCGGCAAGACGACCCTCGCGTACGTCGTGTCCAAGGCCACCGACAAGCGCTTCGTCGAGCTCTCCGCGATCACCGCGGGCGTCAAGGAAGTGCGCGCGGTCATCGAAGGGGCCCGCCGCGCCACCGGCGGCTACGGCAAGGAGACCGTCCTCTTCCTGGACGAGATCCACCGCTTCAGCAAGGCCCAGCAGGACTCCCTGCTCCCCGCCGTGGAGAACCGCTGGGTGACCCTGATCGCCGCGACCACCGAGAACCCGTACTTCTCGGTGATCTCGCCGCTGCTCTCCCGCTCCCTCCTCCTGACCCTCGAACCGCTCACCGACGACGACCTGCGCGGCCTGCTGCGCCGGGCCCTCACCTCGGAGCGCGGTCTCAAGGAAGCCGTCGCCCTGCCCGGGGACGCCGAGGAGCACCTGCTGCGGATCGCGGGCGGCGACGCCCGGCGTGCCCTGACCGCCCTGGAGGCCGGGGCCGGCGCCGCGCTCGACAAGGGCGAGCCGGAGATCACCCTCCAGACGCTGGAGGAGACGGTCGACCGCGCCGCCGTGAAGTACGACCGTGACGGCGACCAGCACTACGACGTGGCGAGCGCGCTCATCAAGTCCATCCGCGGCTCCGACGTGGACGCCGCCCTGCACTACCTGGCCCGGATGATCGAGGCGGGCGAGGACCCCCGCTTCATCGCCCGCCGCCTGATGATCTCCGCCAGCGAGGACATCGGCCTCGCCGACCCGAACGCGCTGCCCATAGCCGTGGCCGCCGCCCAGGCCGTCGCGATGATCGGCTTCCCCGAGGCCGCGCTCACCCTGAGCCACGCCACGATCGCCCTCGCGCTGGCCCCGAAGTCCAACGCCGCGACCATGGCCATCGGCGCCGCCATGGAGGACGTGCGCAAGGGCCACGCCGGCCCGGTGCCGACGCATCTGCGCGACGGGCACTACAAGGGCGCGGCCAAGCTCGGGCACGCCCAGGGGTACGTGTATCCGCACGACCTGCCCGAGGGCATCGCCGCCCAGCAGTACGCGCCCGAGGAGCTCGCGGACCGGGAGTACTACACGCCGACCCGGCACGGCGCGGAGGCCCGGTACGCCGACGCGGTGGAGTGGACCAGGAAACGCCTGGGTAGAGGGCGGTCCTGAGCACCCTGTAGCATGGCTCGAAGCGCTGCGTCCCGTGTCCGGCTCCGGTCGGCACCACCAGAACGGGACATCCAGCCGGAGCCCCTGCCTCCACGGGGGGATTCCAGGAGCGTCGCGCACCGTCGAAGGTGTCGCGGGCAGCCCACCACCACCCGGATTTCCGGGACCGGCCGGTGGGTTATTCGCGTGCTGCACGTATGTGCCCAGACCCAGGAGCGGCTGCCCGCCCCGTCCACGTGGTTCGCCACAGCGGCGAGGAGGGTTTCCCGGGCTGCGGATTGCGACCTCCCCTAACCCTGGTGAAGCCGTATTCGCATCAGAAACACGAGGTGTTTGGTTCATGGCGAACCAGTCCCGCCCCAAGGTCAAGAAGTCGCGTGCGCTCGGTATCGCGCTGACCCCGAAGGCTGTCAAGTACTTCGAGGCCCGCCCCTACCCGCCGGGTGAGCACGGCCGTGGCCGCAAGCAGAACTCGGACTACAAGGTCCGTCTGCTCGAGAAGCAGCGTCTGCGCGCGCAGTACGACGTGTCCGAGCGCCAGCTCGTCCGCGCCTACGAGCGTGCCTCCAAGGTTCAGGGCAAGACCGGTGAGGCCCTGATCATCGAGCTGGAGCGTCGTCTCGACGCGCTGGTCCTTCGTTCGGGCATCGCCCGCACGATCTACCAGGCCCGCCAGATGGTCGTTCACGGTCACATCGAGGTCAACGGCCAGAAGGTCGACAAGCCCTCGTTCCGCGTCCGTCCCGACGACGTCGTGATGGTCCGCGAGCGCAGCCGCAGCAAGACGCTGTTCGAGGTTTCCCGCGCGGGCGGCTTCGCCCCCGACGGTGAGACCCCGCGCTACCTCCAGGTGAACCTCCCGGCCCTGGCGTTCCGCCTGGACCGTGAGCCGAACCGCAAGGAGATCCCGGTGATCTGCGACGAGCAGCTCGTCGTCGAGTACTACGCCCGCTGATCTTCTTACAGCGGACGCGGTACCACCTGCGCGTCAGTGTCAGCCCGTCGTCTCCCCGCCCTTCGAGGTGGGCGAGACGGCGGGCTCTCGCATATCCGGGGGCAGTCTGCGCGGCGACGGCACCGCCCCGAGCGGCGGCACCCCGGCACCGCCCAGCGCACGGGCGACCGCCGCGTCCTGACCGAGCAGCTCTCCCGCCCGTACGCACTCCTCGTAGCGCTCGTCGCCCAGCTGCTGCCGGGAAAGAGCCGCGCAGCGCTCGTGCGGCGCGTTGTAGTACGCCGAACCGAACAGCGGCAGGCCGACCGACGGCCACATCCGCGACGCCGCCCCCTGGAGCACCGCGGCCTCGGCCGGATCGCCCTCCGCCACCGTGACCAGGGCGAGCAGCTCGACCGCGAGAACGGCACCTAGCAGATCGTGGAAGCCGTGCGCGATACCGAGCCCCTGCTCCAGCAGTCCGCGGGCCCGCGCCTGACCGCCCTCGACCTGGGCCTCGTACGCGAGGACGTACAGCGCGTACCCCAGCGCCCAGCGCTCCCCGTGGTCCTCGCAGACCCCGCGGACGTCCTCGCACAGCTTCACCGCGCCCGGCAGATCGCCCTGGAAGGCGAGCGCCATCGCCAGTTCGACCTGGGCCATCAGCACATTGCTGTTGAGCTCGCCGATCTCGTGATAGCGGTCCAGCGCCGAGCGCAGCAGTTCCTCGGCACGCGCCATGTCGTCCGTGACCAGGGCCAGACAGCCGGTGCGATGCTCGGCGTAGGCGACCGCGACGGCGTTCTCACAGCGCTCCGCCTCCTCACGGCACTCCTGGAGCGCGGACAGCGCGGGCACCGAGTCCCCCTGGAGGACCGCCACATAGCCGAGCACCCACAGGGCCTTCAGCCGTGACTGGTCACGGTCGCCGTCGAGTTCGACACTGCGCTCCAGCCAGTGCCTGCCCTCGGAGATCCGGCCGCAGCCGACCCAGTAGAACCACAGGGCGCCCGCCAGATACTGGCCCAGATGTGCCTCGTCGGGTTCGCCGAGCGAGTACTCCAGCGCGCAGCGCAGATTCGGCAGTTCCGTCTCGACGCGTACCGCCACCTCGGCCTGCCGCGGCGAGAACCAGTCCAGCTCGCACCAGGTGACCAGGCCCATGTACCAGTCGCGGTGGCGGCGGCGAAGCCGCTCCGCGTCGCCCGTCGCCTCCAGCCAGTGCGCGCCGTAGGCCCGGACCGTGTCCAGCATCCGGTAGCGCACACCCGCCGCGGTCTCCTCGCGCGACAGCACCGACTGCGCGAGCAGCTCGCCGAGCACGTCCAGCACGTCGTCGGCGTGCAGCCCGTCCCCGCTGCACACGTACTCGGCGGCCTCCAGGTCGAACTGCCCGGCGAACACCGAAAGACGGGCCCACAGGAGCCGTTCAGCCGGTGTGCACAGTTCGTGGCTCCAGCCGATCGCCGTCCGCAGGGTCTGGTGCCGCGGCGGCGCGTCGCGCACACCGCCGGTCAGCAGCCGGAACCGGTCCTCCAGGCGGGCCAGGAGCTGCGCGGGGGACAGGGCGCCGACGCGTCCCGCCGCCAGTTCCAGCGCCAGCGGGATCCCGTCCAGCCGCCGGCACAGCTCCCGGACGTCGGAGCCGTTGCCCTCGTCCAGAGCGAAGCCGGGCACCCGGGCCGCCGCCCGGTCCGCGAACAGCTCGACCGCCTCCGCCGCGGCCAGCGGAGCCAGCGGGAACACCCGCTCGCCCGCGATGCCCAGCGGTCTGCGGCCCACGGCCAGCACCCGCAGTCCCGGCGCCCGCCGCAGCAACTCGCCCGCCAAGGCGGCACTCACGTCGACCAGGTGCTCGAAGCCGTCCAGGACCAGCAGGAGCCGGCGCCCGGCGAGGTGGTCGAGCAGCGTCCGGAGTACCGGCTTCGCCGTGTGGTCGGTCAGGCCGAGGGCCTCGGCCACGGCGTACTCGACGAGTTCCGGTTCCTGCACCGCGGACAGGTCCACGCGCCACACGCCGTCGCGCGGGTACGTCCCCGCCGCGGCGTGCGTGGCGAACCGGGTCTTGCCGACGCCGCCCATGCCGGTCACGGTCACCAGGCGGACCGTCTCCAGTGCCCCGGCCAGCCGCGCGAGCTCGGCGGAGCGCCCCACGAACGCGTCGAGTTCCAGGGGCAGATTGCCGGGTGCGGCAGGACCGGAGTGTCGGGCGGACTGAGAACGCTGCATGAGATACGGAGCGTACTGAAGCGTTAGCGCTCCGTACAATCGGTTCCCGCAACTCCACACTCCGGAGCGGATAAATGCGGTACAGAGCCCCGGCCCCGGCGCGATAGGCTCGGGTGACGACTTTTCGATGTTCAGGCACACAGTCAGGGAGCGGGTGCACAGTGTCCGGTGGTGAGGTGGCCGGGATCCTGGTGGCCGTCTTCTGGGCGATCCTGGTCTCCTTCCTCGCTGTCGCGCTGGTGAGGCTGGCCCAGACGCTCAGGGCGACCACCAAGCTCGTGGCGGACGTGACCGACCAGGCCGTCCCGCTCCTGGCCGACGCCTCGGCGGCGGTGCGCTCCGCGCAGACGCAGATCGACCGGGTCGACGCCATCGCGTCGGACGTCCAGGAGGTCACGTCGAACGCCTCGGCGCTGTCGACGACCGTCGCCTCCACGTTCGGCGGCCCGCTGGTCAAGGTCGCGGCGTTCGGGTACGGCGTGCGCCGGGCCATCGGAGGCCGTCGAGAGAATGTGCCCGACAAAGCGTCCCGGCGTACCGTGATCGTGGGCCGCACCGTCCCGTCCGCGCGGCGGGGAAAGCGGAAGAAGGACTGACGCAGCGATGTTCCGCCGTACGTTCTGGTTCACCGCGGGCGCAGCCGCGGGTGTATGGGCCACCACCAAGGTCAACCGCAAGCTCAAGAAGCTGACCCCCGAGAGCCTCGCGGCACAGGCCGCGAACAAGGCGATCGACGCGGGCCACCGGCTCAAGGAGTTCGCCCTCGACGTCCGCGACGGGATGGCCCAGCGAGAGGCCGAACTCGGCGAGGTGCTCGGCCTGAACGCGCACCCGGATCCCGAACTGCCCACGCAGCGCCGCATCGCCGCGATCGGCGGCGGCGAGCAGCCGGGCGACAACAAGCAGATCAAGTACATCGACAACACGACGTACTCGTACAACCGGAATGAGGACCACTGATGGAGTCGGCTGAAATCCGCCGCCGCTGGTTGAGCTTCTACGAGGAGCGCGGTCACACCGTCGTCCCTTCGGCGTCGCTCATCGCGGACGACCCGACTCTGCTCCTGGTCCCCGCCGGCATGGTCCCCTTCAAGCCGTACTTCCTCGGTGAGGTCAAGGCTCCCTGGGCGCGTGCCACCAGCGTGCAGAAGTGTGTGCGCACGCCCGACATCGAAGAGGTCGGCAAGACCACGCGCCACGGCACGTTCTTCCAGATGTGCGGCAACTTCTCCTTCGGCGACTACTTCAAGGAAGGCGCCATCACCTACGCCTGGGAGCTGCTCACCTCGCCCCAGGACAAGGGTGGTTACGGCCTCGACCCCGAGCGTCTGTGGATCACGGTCTACCTCGACGACGACGAGGCCGAGACCATCTGGCGCGACAAGATCGGCGTCCCGGCCGAGCGCATCCAGCGCCTGGGCAAGAAGGACAACTACTGGTCCATGGGCGTCCCGGGCCCCTGCGGCCCGTGTTCCGAGATCAACTACGACCGCGGCCCCGAGTTCGGCGTCGAGGGCGGCCCGGCCGTCAACGACGAGCGCTACGTGGAGATCTGGAACCTGGTCTTCATGCAGTACGAGCGCGGCGAGGGCACCTCGAAGGACGACTTCGAGATCCTCGGCGACCTGCCCAGCAAGAACATCGACACCGGTCTCGGCATGGAACGCCTCGCCATGATTCTGCAGGGTGTGCAGAACATGTACGAGATCGACACCTCCATGGCCGTCATCAAGAAGGCCACCGAGCTGACGGGTGTCGAGTACGGCGCCGCCCACGGCTCCGACGTCTCGCTGCGTGTGGTCACCGACCACATGCGCACCTCCGTGATGCTCATCGGCGACGGCGTGAGCCCCGGCAACGAGGGCCGCGGCTATGTGCTGCGCCGCATCATGCGCCGCGCCATCCGCAACATGCGCCTGCTCGGCGCCACCGGACCGGTCGTCAAGGACCTCATCGACGTCGTGATCGCGATGATGGGCCAGCAGTACCCGGAGCTGGTCACCGACCGGCAGCGGATCGAGACCGTGGCCCTCGCCGAGGAGGCCGCCTTCCTCAAGACGCTGAAGGCCGGCACGAACATCCTCGACACGGCCATCACCGACACCAAGGAGTCCGGCGGCACGGTCCTCGCCGGCGACAAGGCCTTCCTGCTCCACGACACCTGGGGCTTCCCGATCGACCTCACCCTCGAAATGGCCGCCGAACAGGGCCTGTCGGTGGACGAGGACGGCTTCCGCCGCCTGATGAAGGAGCAGCGGGACAAGGCCAAGGCCGACGCCCGCGCCAAGAAGACCGGCCACGCCGATCTCGGCGCCTACCGTCAGATCGCCGACGCCGCCGGCGAGACCGACTTCATCGGCTACGACCGCACCGAGGCCGAGTCGACGGTCGTCGGCATCCTCGTCGACGGTGTCTCCTCCCCGGCCGCCACCGAGGGCGACGAGGTCGAGATCGTCCTCGACCGCACCCCGTTCTACGCCGAGGGCGGCGGTCAGATCGGTGACACGGGCCGCATCCGCGTCGACACCGGTGCCGTCATCGAGATCCGCGACTGCCAGAAGCCCGTCCCGGGCGTGTACGTCCACAAGGGCGTCGTCCAGGTCGGCGAGGTCACCGTCGGCGCCAAGGCCCAGGCGACCATCGACGTACGCCGTCGTACGGCCATCGCCCGCGCCCACTCGGCCACGCACCTGACGCACCAGGCGCTGCGCGACGCTCTCGGCCCGACGGCCGCCCAGGCCGGTTCCGAGAACCAGCCCGGCCGCTTCCGCTTCGACTTCGGCTCCCCGTCCGCCGTCCCGACGGCCGTGATGACGGACGTCGAGCAGCAGATCAACGAGGTGCTCGCCCGCGACCTGGACGTGCACGCCGAGATCCTGAGCCTCGACGAGGCCAAGAAGCAGGGCGCCATCGCCGAGTTCGGCGAGAAGTACGGCGAGCGCGTCCGCGTCGTGACCATCGGCGACTTCTCCAAGGAGCTGTGCGGCGGCACCCACGTGCACAACACCTCCCAGCTCGGCCTGGTCAAGCTGCTCGGCGAGTCGTCCATCGGCTCCGGCGTGCGGCGCATCGAGGCTCTGGTCGGCGTGGACGCGTACAACTTCCTGGCCCGTGAGCACACGGTCGTCGCCCAGCTCCAGGAACTGGTCAAGGGCCGCCCGGAGGAGCTTCCGGAGAAGATCTCCGCCATGCTCGGCAAGCTGAAGGACGCCGAGAAGGAGATCGAGAAGTTCCGCGCGGAGAAGGTCCTCCAGGCCGCCGCCGGTCTCGTCGAGTCCGCCAAGGACGTCAACGGAGTGGCCCTGGTCACCGGCCAGGTCCCGGACGGCACGGGCGCCGACGACCTGCGCAAGCTGGTCCTCGACGTGCGCGGCCGCATCCAGGGCGGACGGGCCGCTGTCGTCGCCCTGTTCACCGTGGCGGGCGGCAAGCCGCTGACGGTCATCGCCACCAACGAGGCCGCCCGCGAGCGCGGTCTGAAGGCCGGCGAACTGGTCCGCGCCGCCGCCAAGACCCTCGGCGGCGGCGGTGGCGGCAAGCCGGACGTCGCCCAGGGCGGCGGCCAGAACCCCGCCGCCGTCGGCGAGGCCATCGACGCGGTCCAGCGCCTCGTCGCCGAGACGGCCAAGTAGAGGCCGCGGACATGCGCAGAGGACGTCGGCTCGCGATCGACGTCGGGGACGCCCGGATCGGGGTCGCGTCGTGCGACCCCGACGGGATCCTGGCGACACCGGTGGAGACGGTCCCGGGGCGTGACATCCCGGCCGCCCACCGCCGGCTGCGGCAGCTCGTCGAGGAGTACGAGCCGATCGAGGTCGTCGTCGGACTCCCTCGCTCCCTCAAGGGGGGCGAGGGTCCCGCCGCGGTCAAGGTCCGCGCCTTCGCCCAGGAGCTCGCGGAAGGGATCGCTCCTGTTCCGGTACGGCTCGTGGATGAGAGGATGACCACGGTCACGGCCAGTCAGGGCTTGCGCGCCTCGGGCGTGAAGTCGAAGAAGGGCCGGTCCGTGATCGACCAGGCGGCAGCCGTCGTCATCCTTCAGCAGGCCCTCGAATCCGAACGGGTGTCAGGCAAGTCGCCCGGCGAGGGCGTCGAAGTGGTCATGTGATCGCGATACGGTAACGTTCCGCCCGATGCGGTGGTGTTCGAACAGCCGTCGCACAGTAAAGAGGCGGACGGGAGCCGGGCCATAGGAGCCGGCCGTTGCCGGCTCGCGGCTCGTAGGGGATCGATGACTGAGTATGGCCGGGGCTCTGGCTCCGAACCGTGGCATCCGGAGGACCCGTTGTACGGGGACGGCGGATGGGGCGGGCAGGCCGCCGACGGCCAGTCCGCCTACGACGGCGGCCAGCCGCAGCACTATCCGCAGCAGGGCGACTGGGGCCAGGGGCAGCAGTACCAGGGCCAGCAGTACCCGCCGCAGGGCCAGCACGGTCAGTACCCGGGCCAGCAGCAGTACCAGGACCAGCAGCAGTACCAGGACCAGCAGTTCCAGGGCCAGCAGCAGTACCCGAACCAGGGCCAGCAGCAGTACCCGGGGCAGGGCGGGCAGCAGTACCCGAACCAGGGGCAGCAGCAGTACCCCGGCCAGGGTCAGCAGCAGTACCCGAACCAGGGTCAGCAGCAGTACGACACCCAGGGCGGGCAGCAGTACCCGAACCAGGGGCAGCAGCAGTATCCGGGGCAGGGTCAGCAGCAGTACGACACCCAGGGCGGGCAGCAGTACCCGAACCAGGGGCAGCAGCAGTACGCGGACAACGGCACCGGCGCGCAGTCCCAGGTGCCGTACGCGGCCGACCCCGCCGACCCCTACGCGGGCCAGTACGCGGCTGAGCAGCCCGATGCCTACAACACCCCGGACGCCTATCCGCCGCCCGAGCCGCCGGCCCGGCGCCGGGCCGAGCCCGAACCCGAGCCGGACTGGGACCCGGGACCGGACCAGGGCGAGCACGCCTTCTTCGCCGGCGGCGACGACGAGGACGACCTCGACGAGGACGACGACGACCCGAAGAAGCGCCGGGGCCGCGGGGACCGCAAGGAGCCGCGGGGCGGCGGCAAGGAGCGCGACGGCAAGGGCAAGAAGCGCCGCAACGGCTTCGCCTGTCTGGTGGTCGTCATGGTCTTCGGCGGCGGTATCGCCGGAGCCGGGTATTTCGGGTACCAGTACTACCAGAATCGTTTCAGCGCGGCTCCCGACTTCGCGGGCGAGGGTTCGGGGCAAGTCCCCGTCGAGATTTCCAAGGGCGAGGTCGGTTATGTGATCGGCCAGAAGCTCAAAGCGGCCGGTGTCGTCAAGAGCGTGGACGCGTTCGTGTCCGCCCAGGCGGAGAATCCCAAGGGCAAGTCGATCCAGGCGGGTGCCTATATTCTGCGCAAGGGGATGTCGGCCAAGAGCGCCGTCGAGTTGATGCTCGACCCCAAGAGCCAGAACAACGTCACCGTGCGCGAGGGTCTGCGCAATGCCCAGGTGTACAAGTTGATCGACACGAAGCTCGGACTCGCCAAGGGCACCACCAGTGCCGTGGCGAAGAAGAAGTACAAGAGCCTCGGGCTGCCGAGCTGGGCGAACAGCGACAAGGACATAAAGGACCCCCTCGAGGGGTTCCTCTATCCGCTCACGTATCCCGCCGCCAAGGGCATGAAGCCCGAGGTCGTGCTGAAGAGCATGGTCGCGCAGGCCAACAAGAGGTACACGGCGTTGGGACTCGCGGCGAAGGCGAAGGCGCTCAAGCTCGACAACCCCCTTCAGGTGGTCACGGTCGCGAGCCTGGTCCAGGCCGAGGGCAAGACGCACGACGACTACCGCAAGATGGCCGAGGTCGTCTACAACCGTCTGAAGAGCACCAACACCGAGACCAATCAGAAGCTGCAGTTCGACTCGACCTTCAATTACCTGAAGGGCCAGAGCAAGATCAACATCGGCGAGTCCGAGATCAACAGCAATCCGGACCCGTACAACACGTATTACCACAGGGGTCTGCCGCCCGGTCCGATCGGTAATCCGGGCGACGACGCCTTCAGGGCGGTGTTCAACCCCACGAAGGACGGCTGGATGTATTTCGTGGCGACCGACGGTCAGAACAATACGGAATTCGCCAAGACCTTGGCCGAGTTCGAGGTACTCAAGGACAAGTTCAATGACAGCTCGGGCAACTGACGCTCGCCGGGCTGCCGTGCTCGGTTCGCCGATCGCGCACTCCCTCTCGCCGGTGCTGCACCGCGCCGCGTACCGGGAACTGGGCCTCGGCGCGTGGACGTACGACCGCTTCGAGATCGACGAGGCGGCGCTGCCCGCTTTCGTCGAGGGCCTCGGACCGGAGTGGGCCGGGCTGTCGCTGACCATGCCGCTCAAGCGGGCCGTCATGCCGCTGCTCGACGAGATCAGCGAGACGGCCGCCTCCGTCGAGGCCGTCAACACCGTCGTGTTCACCGAGGACGGGCGGCGCGTCGGCGACAACACCGACGTCCCCGGGATGGTCGCCGCGCTGCGCGAGCGGGGGATCGAGCAGGTCGACTCGGCCGCCGTTCTCGGCGCCGGCGCCACCGCCTCCTCCGCACTGGCCGCCCTCGCCCGGATCTGCACCGGTGAGGTCGTCGCGTACGTACGAAGCCGGGAGCGGGCCGCCGAGATGCGGCGGTGGGGCGAGCGCCTCGGCATCGAGGTGCGTACCGAGGACTGGGGCGACGCCGAACAGGCGCTGCGGGCGCCGCTGGTGATCGCCACTACTCCGGCCGGGACCACGGACGCGCTGGCCGCCGCCGTCCCGGGGCGCCCCACGACCCTCTTCGACGTGCTGTACGACCCCTGGCCGACCGACCTCGCGGCACGCTGGTCCGCGTACGGCGGAGCCGTGGTCGGCGGCCTCGACCTGCTCGTGCACCAGGCCGTGCTCCAGGTGGAGCAGATGACCGGGCGGCAGCCGGCCCCCGTGGGCGCCATGAGAAAAGCCGGGGAACACGCGCTCGCTTCCCGTAATATCCGCTGAGGTCCGCAGGGAGCGGAGCGCGGGGTAGGGGGAGTCAGGTACATGACCAGCGTGTCCACCGGGGTGCCACTGGCGTCCGGCAAGGGTGAGATTTTCGAGCTCGTTCTGAAGTTCCTGCCCGACTGGGTGCAGGTCACCGTTCTCGCGTTGATCGTGCTCGCCGTCCTCGGCTCGTGGATCCTGAAGCTCACGCGCAAGATCCGGTACTGGCGTGCCGTGCGGGCGGGTGTGCCCGTGCACGCCGCGGCGCAGTACGGACAGGGGCGCGGCGCGGACTACCTGGGCGCCTACGCTCCGCAGCAGAACCAGCAGGGCGGGCAGAACCAGCCCGCGCAGACCCCGGCACCGGCCGGGCAGAGCGGTGCCGACTTCCTCGGCGGCTACGCGCCCGGGCAGGGGCAGGACGGGGCGCGCTGAAGCCGCCGTCCGTGCCCGGCCGTCCCGCCTGATGGACCTGCGGCCGGTTCCCGCCTCCGGACGTGGGAGGATCGGACATGGCGGGCCTGGGCCGCGCACCCGGTCGCGCCGTCGCCGTACGCGAGGACACGTGTACGCAGCAGCAGTACAGGGCGCGAGCATGAGGAGCACCGTTGAGCAGGTTGCGCTGGCTGACCGCTGGGGAGTCCCACGGTCCCGCACTTGTCGCGACGCTGGAGGGTCTTCCCGCCGGCGTGCCGATCACGACGGAGATGGTCGGCGACCACCTCGCCCGGCGGCGCCTGGGCTATGGACGCGGTGCCCGGATGAAGTTCGAGCGTGACGAGGTCACCTTCCTGGGCGGTGTCCGGCACGGTCTCACCCTCGGCTCCCCGGTCGCGGTCATGGTCGGCAACACCGAATGGCCCAAGTGGGACCAGGTGATGGCGGCCGACCCGGTGGACCGGGAGATCCTCGACGGTCTGGCCCGCAACGCGCCGCTGACCCGGCCGCGGCCGGGTCACGCGGACCTGGCCGGGATGCAGAAGTACGGCTTCGACGAGGCCCGCCCGATCCTGGAGCGCGCCTCCGCCCGCGAGACCGCGGCCCGCGTCGCCCTCGGCGCCGTCGCCCGCTCGTACCTGAAGGAGACGGCCGGCATCGAGATCGTCTCGCACGTCGTCGAACTCTGCGCCGTGAAGGCCCCGCTGGGCGTGTACCCCACCCCGGCCGACGTCGAGAAGCTGGACGCCGACCCGCTGCGCTGCCTGGACGCGGACGCCTCGAAGGCGATGGTCGCCGAGGTCGACCAGGCCCACAAGGACGGCGACACCCTCGGCGGCGTCGTCGAGGTCCTCGCCTACGGCGTTCCCGTGGGTCTGGGCTCGCATGTGCACTGGGACCGTAAGCTGGACGCCCGGCTGGCCGGTGCCCTGATGGGCATCCAGGCGATCAAGGGCGTCGAGATCGGTGACGGCTTCGAACTGGCCCGGGTGCCCGGCTCCCAGGCACACGACGAGATCGTCAACACGCCCGAGGGCATCCGCCGTGTCTCGGGCCGCGCCGGCGGCACCGAGGGCGGTCTGAGCACCGGCGAGCTGCTGCGCGTGCGCGCCGCGATGAAGCCGATCGCCACCGTGCCGCGCGCGCTGGCCACCATCGACGTCGCCACCGGCGAGGCCGCCAAGGCCCACCACCAGCGCTCCGACGTCTCCGCGGTACCGGCCGCCGGCATCGTCGCCGAGGCCATGGTCGCCCTCGTCCTCGCGGACGCGGTGGCCGAGAAGTTCGGCGGCGACTCGGTCACCGAGACCCGCCGCAACGTCCGCTCCTACCTCGAGAACCTGGCCATCCGGTGACCGCAACCCCGCTTGTCGTCCTGGTCGGTCCGATGGGGGTCGGCAAGTCCACGGTCGGCGCGCTCGTCGCCGAACGGCTCGGCTGCGCCTACCGCGACACCGACGACGACATCGTGGCCGCCCAGGGCCGCACGATCGCCGACATCTTCCTCGACGAGGGCGAGGCGGCCTTCCGCGCGACCGAGAAGCAGGCGGTGCGCGAGGCGCTCGCCGAACACGACGGTGTGCTGGCGCTGGGCGGCGGTTCGGTCCTCGACGCCGACACCCGGGCGCTGCTCGCCGGCCACCAGGTCGTCTACCTCTCCATGGACGTGGAGGAGGCGGTGCAGCGCACCGGCCTGAACGCGGCCCGGCCGCTGCTCGCCGTCAACCCCCGCCGGCAGTGGCGCGAGCTGATGGAGGCCCGCCGTCACCTGTACACCGAAGTCGCCCGGGCGGTCGTGGCGACCGACGGCCGTACCCCCGATGAGGTCGCCCAAGGGGTCCTCGACGCACTGGAGTTGAAGCAAGCATGAGCCAGGCAGTGACCCGGGTCCAGGTCGGCGGCAGTGCGGGAACCGACCCCTACGAGGTCCTGATCGGCCGTCAGCTCCTCGGTGAGCTGGGCGGGTTGATCGGCGACCGGGCCAAGCGCGTCGCGGTGATCCACCCCGAGGCGCTCGCCGGCACCGGTGAGGCGCTGCGCGCCGACCTGGCCGAGCAGGGTTTCGAGGCCGTGGCGATCCAGGTGCCGAACGCGGAGGAGGCCAAGACCGCCGAGGTCGCGGCCTACTGCTGGAAGGCACTGGGCCAGTGCGGTTTCACCCGCACCGACGTCATCGTCGGCGTCGGCGGCGGCGCCACCACCGACCTGGCCGGTTTCGTGGCCGCGACCTGGCTGCGCGGGGTCCGCTGGATCGCCGTCCCCACCACGGTGCTCGCCATGGTGGACGCGGCGGTGGGCGGCAAGACGGGCATCAACACCGCCGAGGGCAAGAACCTCGTCGGCGCCTTCCACCCGCCTGCAGGCGTGCTGTGCGACCTGGCCGCGCTCGACTCGCTGCCGGTCAACGACTACGTCTCCGGGCTCGCGGAGATCATCAAGGCCGGCTTCATCGCCGACCCGGTGATCCTGGAACTCATCGAGTCCGACCCCGAGGCGGCCCGCACGCCCGCCGGCCCGCACACCGCCGAGCTGATCGAACGCTCCATCAAGGTCAAGGCCGAGGTCGTCTCCGGCGACCTCAAGGAGTCGGGGCTGCGCGAGATCCTCAACTACGGCCACACCCTCGCCCACGCCATCGAGAAGAACGAGCGCTACAAGTGGCGCCACGGCGCGGCCGTCTCCGTGGGCATGCACTTCGCCGCCGAACTCGGCCGTCTCGCGGGCCGGCTGGACGACGTGACCGCCGACCGGCACCGCACCATCCTCGAGTCCGTCGGTCTCCCGCTGAGCTACCGCTACGACCAGTGGCCCAAGCTCGTGGAGAACATGAAGGTCGACAAGAAGTCCCGGGGCGACCTGCTGCGCTTCATCGTCCTCGACGGACTGGCCAAGCCGACCGTCCTGGAGGGCCCGGATCCGGCCGTCCTGCTCGCGGCCTACGGCGAGGTCGGCGAGTAACGGGCGGCGCCCGGCGAGGACGTATGGTCCGGAGAACACCTGCTCAGCCCGTTTTGCCTCTCCTCACCGGGCACTTCGCACGGTCCCCGGCCGTTCACACAACGGCGGCCGGGGAAGGTACCGTTCGGTAGCGACGGGACCGGCGTCCCGTCCGCCAGCGCACATCGCCTGTACGAGACGGAGTGGCACCGGATGCAGCACGCAGTGGGGGCTCCGCTGCCGCCGCCCCACCAGCCGGGGCAAGGGCCGGCCGCCGGATGGTCGCCGGCCGGACAGTACCCGGGGCAGCAGGGCCCCGCGCCCGCTCCGGGCTTCGCCGGAGCGCCGGTGCCGCCCGGCGCCCCACCGGCCCAGGTGCCGCAGCATCATCTGCCACCGCATCAGATGCCCCAGCAGCCTCCGCAGCACCCGTCGGTGCAGCCTCCGCAGCACCCGTCGGTGCAGCCTCCGCAGCATCCGTCGGCGCAGCACCCGCCGGTGCCGCCCGCGCCGGACACCACCGGGCATGTGCGGCTGCCTCCGGGTGTGTCGGTGGCCATGCCGAGCCTGCCGCCCGCCACGGGCGCGCCCGACCCGGCGGCGACCACGCTCGCGGTCCTGCTCATCGGGCCCGCGGGCGCCGGGAAGACCAGCGTCGCCAAGTACTGGGCCGACCACCGCCGGGTGCCCACGGCCCACATCAGCCTCGACGACGTACGCGAATGGGTGCGCTCGGGCTTCGCCGACCCGCAGTCGGGCTGGAACGACCATTCCGAGGCGCAGTATCGTCTCGCCCGCCGCACCTGCGGCTTCGCCGCCCGCAACTTCCTGGCCAACGGCATCTCGTGCATCCTCGACGACGCCGTCTTCCCGGACCGGCCGGTCGTCGGCCTCGGCGGCTGGAAGCGGCACGTGGGTCCCGGGCTGCTGCCGGTCGTGCTCCTGCCGGGCCTGGAAGTGGTCCTTGAGCGCAACGCGGAGCGCTCGGGGAACCGCAGGCTCAGCGACGAGGAGGTCGCGCGCATCCACGGCCGCATGGCGGGCTGGTACGGCTCCGGGCTCCCGATCATCGACAACTCCCAGCTCGACGTGGCGGCCACGGCCCGCGTCCTGGACGACGTCCTGGCCCGCTCGATCGCCAGCCCGCCGCAGTGGTGAAAGGGTTCGGCCCGCCGAGGTGAAGAAAGGGTTCGGCCGGTCGCGGTTCTGAAGCGGTCCGGCCCGCCGCGGTGCTGAAACGGTCCGGCCCGCGGCCCCGTGGCCGCCCGTCCGGCGCCGGACCTACCCGTCCGGCCCTCTGAACCGGCGACATCCGGCCACCGCTCGTAGGCTCGGTTCATGCCAGAGGTGTACGCGACCCGCAGAGAGCGGCTCCGGGAGCGTTGTACGGCGGGCGGCAGCGCGACAGCGCTCGTCACCCGTCCCGCCAACGTGAGGTATCTCGCCGGCGCCGCGCCGCTCGGCGCGGTGCTGCTGCTCGGCAGCGACGAGGACATGCTGCTGTGCGCCGGCCCGCCGTCCGGCGAAGCCATGGAAGGGCGCCCCGACGAGGCGCTGGACGTCAGGGTGCTGCCGCGTGCCGGAGGTGATCCGGCCGTCGCCGCCGCGGGACTGGCGGCCGATCAGGGCGCCGAGTCCCTCGCGGTCGAGGAACACCACCTGACCGTGACCCGGCACCGCGCCCTCGGCTCGGTCGCGCCGCGCTTGCGCCTGGACGACCTGGGCGGCGCGGTGGAGCAGCTGCGCGTGATCAAGGACGAGGAGGAGATCTCCGCGCTGCGGATCGGCGCCGAGATCGCAGACCAGGCGCTCGGCGAACTCCTCGAGTCGATTCTCGTCGGCCGCACGGAGCGCCATCTCGCCCTGGAACTGGAGCGCCGGCTCGTCGACCACGGCGCCGACGGACCGGCCTTCGCGACCTCGGTCGGCACCGGCCCGAACTCGGGACGCCGCGGCCACCGGCCCAGTGACCGGCGTGTCGAGGAAGGCGACTTCCTCTCCGTCTGTCTCGGTGCGACCTACCGCGGCTACCGCTGTGAGATCGGTCGTACGTTCGTGATCGGCACCTCGCCCGCCGACTGGCAGATCGAGCTGTACGACCTCGTCTTCGCCGCCCAGCGCGCCGGCCGGGAGGCGCTGGCACCCGGCGCCGCCTACCGGGACGTGGACCGCGCGGCCCGTCAGGTACTGGACGCCGGAGGCCATACCGAAGGCCTTCCGCCCCTGACGGGACACGGGGTCGGGCTCGAAATCGACGAGGACCCGCAGCTTGCCCCCGCGGCCATGGGTAAACTGGACGCTTGCGTGCCGGTCACCGTCGAACCGGGGGTCCACCTTCCGGGCCGGGGCGGTGTCAGGATCGATGACACGCTCGTCGTACGCCCTGAGGCGGACGGCGGACCCGAGCTACTCACCATCACGACCAAGGAACTGCTCGCGCTCTAGCTTTCGAGCTGCGTGCGTGCGCCGGGGTCGTCCACGTCAGTCCAGGAGATTCCGCAACCGTGGCTTCCACGAACGACCTCAAGAACGGCCTGGTGCTCAAGCTCGACGGAGGCCAGCTCTGGTCCGTCGTCGAGTTCCAGCACGTCAAGCCCGGCAAGGGCCCGGCCTTCGTGCGCACCAAGCTGAAGAACGTGCTCTCCGGCAAGGTCGTCGACAAGACGTTCAACGCCGGCGTCAAGGTCGAGACGGCCACGATCGACAAGCGCGACATGCAGTTCTCGTACATGGACGGCGAGTACTTCGTCTTCATGGACATGGAGACGTACGACCAGCTCATGGTCGACCGCAAGGCCGTCGCCGACGCTGCCAACTTCCTCATTGAGGGCTTCACGGCCAGCGTTGCCCAGCACGAGGGCGAGGTGCTCTTCGTCGAGCTGCCGGCCGCCGTCGAGCTGGTCATCCAGGAGACCGAGCCGGGTGTCCAGGGCGACCGCTCCACCGGTGGCACCAAGCCCGCCACCCTGGAGACCGGCCACCAGATCCAGGTCCCGCTCTTCATCACCACCGGTGAGAAGATCAAGGTCGACACCCGCACCAGCGACTACCTCGGCCGGGTGAACAGCTAACCGTGGCTGCCCGCAACACGGCCCGCAAGCGCGCCTTCCAGATCCTCTTCGAGGGCGACCAGCGCGGTGTGGACGTACTGACGGTCCTCGCGGACTGGATCCGGCACTCCCGGTCTGACACCCGGCAGCCGCCGGTCAGCGAATACACGATGGAGCTGGTCGAGGGCTACGCCACCAAGGTGCGGCGGATCGACGACCTGCTCGCGCAGTACGCCGTCGGCTGGACGCTGGACAGGATGCCGGTCGTCGACCGCAACATCCTGCGCCTCGGTGCCTACGAGCTGATCTGGGTCGACGAGACCCCGGACGCCGTGGTGCTCGACGAGGCGGTGCAGCTGGCGAAGGAGTTCTCCACGGACGAGTCGCCCTCGTTCGTGAACGGCCTGCTGGGCCGGCTGAAGGACCTGAAGCCGTCGCTCCGCCGCGACGAGGACTGACCGGCAGCAGCAACCGCCGTAGCCGTACGGCCCCAAGGGGGCGTACGGAACGCCGGAGGGCCCGCAGCGTGATCGCTGCGGGCCCTCCGGCGTTCCTGTACCCCGACGACTCCCCAGGCCCGCAGAACAGATTCTCCGGGCCCGCAGACGGCCGCCGGGGTGGCCGGAACCATCAGGTTCCGGCCACCCCGGCGGCACGTTTCTGCTGAGCTGTCCTAAGGGATTCAGCCCTCGTCGTGGGCGACTGCGCGGCGCGCGTCCGCGTCCAGGACGCCCCAGCTGATCAGCTGCTCGGTCAGGACCGAGGGGGACTGGTCGTAGATCACGGCGAGGGTGCGCAGGTCGTCCTGGCGGATCGACAGCACCTTGCCGTTGTAGTCGCCGCGCTGCGACTGGATCGTCGCCGCGTAGCGCTGGAGCGGGCCCGCCTTCTCGGCCGGCACGTGCGCGAGCCGCTCGAGGTCGAGGACCAGCTTCGGCGGCGGCTCGGCGGCCCCGCCCGGAGTGGTGCCGGGCAGCAGCTCCTGGACCGGAACCCCGTAGAAGTCCGCCAGCTCGGCGAGACGCTGTACGGTGACGGCGCGGTCGCCGCGCTCGTACGAACCGACCACGACCGCCTTCCAGCGGCCCTGCGACTTCTCCTCCACGCCATGGAGGGAAAGGCCCTGCTGGGTGCGGATGGCGCGGAGCTTGGCCCCGAGCTGTTTGGCGTATTCGCTGGACATATAGCTCCCCGGACGCTGTATCAACGTGCGGCTCCGCCGCGCGGCTGGTAACTCACTGTGAGGTTACGCAGCGTTACTCTCCCCCGTCAAGCCGAAGGATTTTCGACCGGTCCCCGCACGGGGGTCACCACGGGTGGCTCAAAGGGGGGTGATCAGGTCCGTTGCCGGGCTGGTACCGTTGATGGCGCAAATCCGACGTCCTTTAATGATCCGTCCCGTGAGGCGGAGAAGGAGGTCCGTTTCTTATGGACACCGAGCACGACAAGCAGCAGTACGAAGCCGATGCGCGGCCCGTTCTGGAGGCGCCCGACATCGCGCGGGTGCTGACCCGCATCGCCCACGAGATCGTCGAACGCGCCAAGGGCGCCGACGACGTGGTGCTCCTCGGCATTCCGACCAGGGGCGTTTTCCTGGCCCGCAGACTGGCCGAGAAGCTCCAGGAGATCACCGACCGCAAGATCCCGGTCGGCTCCCTCGACATCACCATGTACCGCGACGACCTGCGCATGCACCCGCCCCGTGCGCTGGCCCGCACCGAGATCCCCGGTGACGGCATCGACGGCCGCCTCGTCGTCCTCGTCGACGACGTGCTCTTCTCCGGCCGCACCATCCGCGCCGCGCTCGACGCGCTGAACGACATCGGCCGGCCGCGCGCCGTGCAGCTCGCGGTCCTCGTCGACCGGGGCCACCGCGAACTGCCCATCCGCGCCGACTACGTCGGCAAGAACCTCCCCACGTCGTTGCGGGAGACGGTCAAGGTCCAGCTCGCCGAGGAGGACGGTCGCGACACCGTGCTGCTCGGTGCCAAGCGGACCTCCCCGGGCGAGCGCCAGTAGCACTCCGGCCCGTGCCGCGACGTGCGCTCCCGCGCGCCCGCATGCCCGAATCCTCCCTGAACTTCCCTACGGAGCCTGACAGATGCAGCGTCATCTCATCTCGGCCGCCGACCTCACCCGCGACGACGCCGTCCTGATCCTCGACACCGCCGAGGAGATGGCCCGGGTCGCCGACCGGCCGATCAAGAAACTGCCGACCCTGCGCGGCCGCACGATCGTCAACCTCTTCTTCGAGGACTCGACGCGCACCCGGATCTCCTTCGAGGCCGCAGAGAAGCGCCTCTCCGCGGACGTCATCAACTTCACCGCCAAGGGGTCGAGCGTCTCCAAGGGCGAGTCCCTCAAGGACACCGCCCAGACCCTGGAGGCGATGGGTGTCGACGCCGTCGTCATCCGGCACGGCGCCTCCGGAGCCCCCTACCGGCTCGCCACCTCCGACTGGATCGACGCCGCCGTCATCAACGCGGGCGACGGCACCCACCAGCACCCCACACAGGCCCTGCTCGACGCCTTCACCATGCGCCGCCGCCTCGTCGGCCGGGACGCCGGGCTCGGCCAGGACCTGTCCGGCAAGCGCATCACGATCGTCGGCGACGTCCTGCACAGCCGCGTCGCCCGCTCCAACGTGGACCTGCTGCACACCCTCGGGGCCGAGGTCACCCTCGTCGCGCCGCCCACCCTGGTGCCGGTCGGCGTGGAGAGCTGGCCCTGCGAGATCTCGTACGACCTCGACAGCACGCTCTCCAAGTCCGACGCCGTGATGATGCTGCGCGTGCAGCGCGAGCGGATGAACGCGGCGTTCTTCCCCACCGAGCGCGAGTACTCGCGTCGCTACGGGCTCGACGGCGACCGCATGGCGAAAATGCCGGAGCACGCCATCGTGATGCACCCCGGTCCGATGGTCCGCGGCATGGAGATCACCGCGGAGGTCGCCGACTCCGAGCGCTGCACCGTCGTCGAGCAGGTCGCCAACGGTGTCTCCATCCGCATGGCCGTCCTGTACCTGCTCCTGGGCGGCAACGAGCCCGCCGTCACCCACACCCGTACCGAGGAGAAGTAAGAACATGAGCAAGATCCTTATCCGTGGTGCGAGGGTGCTCGGCGGCGAGCCGCAGGACGTCCTGATCGACGGCGAGGTCGTCGAGGCCGTCGGCACCGGGCTGTCGGCCGAGGGCGCGGAGGTCGTCGAGGCCGACGGCAAGGTGCTGCTGCCGGGTCTGGTCGACCTGCACACCCATCTGCGCGAGCCCGGCCGCGAGGACTCCGAGACCGTGCTGACCGGCACGCGCGCCGCGGCGAGCGGCGGCTTCACGGCCGTGTTCGCCATGGCCAACACCTTCCCGGTCGCCGACACCGCCGGCGTGGTCGAGCAGGTCTACCGGCTCGGCCAGGAGCACGGCTACTGCGACGTGCAGCCCATCGGCGCCGTCACCGTCGGCCTGGAGGGCAAGAAGCTCGCCGAGCTGGGAGCCATGCACGAGTCCGCCGCCGGTGTCACGGTCTTCTCCGACGACGGCAAGTGCGTCGACGACGCGGTGATCATGCGCCGCGCGCTGGAGTACGTGAAGGCCTTCGGCGGTGTCGTCGCCCAGCACGCCCAGGAGCCCCGCCTCACCGAGGGCGCCCAGATGAACGAGGGCGTCGTCTCCGCCGAGCTCGGTCTCGGCGGCTGGCCCGCGGTGGCCGAGGAGTCGATCATCGCCCGGGACGTCCTGCTCGCCGAGCACGTCGGCTCCCGCGTCCACATCTGCCACCTGTCGACCGCCGGTTCCGTCGAGATCGTCCGCTGGGCCAAGTCCCGCGGCATCGACGTCACCGCCGAGGTCACCCCGCACCACCTGCTCCTCACCGACGAACTGGTGCGCTCGTACAACCCGGTCTACAAGGTCAACCCGCCGCTGCGCACCGAGCGCGACGTCATGGCGCTGCGCGAGGCCCTCGCCGACGGCACGATCGACATCGTCGCCACCGACCACGCGCCGCACCCGCACGAGGACAAGGACTGCGAGTGGGCCGCCGCCGCCATGGGCATGGTCGGTCTTGAGACCGCGCTGTCCGTCGTCCAGCAGACGATGGTCGAGACGGGACTGCTCGACTGGGCCGGCGTCGCCGACCGCATGTCCGTGAAGCCCGCCGCGATCGGCCGGGCCACCGGCCACGGACGTCCCGTCTCGGCAGGTGAGCCCGCCAACCTCACCCTCGTCGACACCGCATACCGTGGGACGGTGGACCCCGCTGGCTTCGCCTCGCGCAGCCGCAACACCCCCTACGAGGGCCGTGAGCTGCCGGGCCGGGTCACCCACACCTGGCTGCGGGGCAAGGCCACCCTCGTCGACGGGAAGCTCGCGTGACACCTCTCCTCTCCATCGCCGCCGCACAGAAGTCCGCGGAAGTGACCGACTGGCCCGCCCGGGTCGGCTGGCTCGTCGGCCTCGCGCTCTTCGTCGCGCTCGTCTACTGGCTGATGCGCGAGGGCTGGAAGTGGCGCGGCACCCTCCAGGGCGATCTGCCCGAGCTTCCCGACGCGCCGGAAGACCCCGGTCCGGCGAGACTGAGCATGAGCGGCCGCTACCACGGCTCCACCACCGCCGGGCAGTGGCTCGACCGCATCGTGGCCCACGGCCTGGGCACCCGCAGCCGGGTCGAGCTCACCCTGACGGACGCGGGACTGGACGTCGTACGCCCCGGAGCCGGCGATTTCTTCATTCCGGTCTCGCAGCTGCGCGAGGCCCGGCTCGACAAGGGCATCGCGGGCAAGGTCCTCACCGAGGGCGGACTCCTCGTCGTCACCTGGGCGCACGGCGACAGGCTCCTCGACTCCGGATTCCGTTCGGACCACGCGGCCGAGCACAACGAATGGGCCGACACCCTGAACGACATGATCAACAAGACGGAAACGGAAGGCGCACGATGACGACCTCCACTCAGGGGAACGCCTCACAGAGGGAAAAGGCGCTTCCTGCCGTACTCGTCCTGGAGGACGGCCGGGTCTTCCGCGGCCGTTCCTACGGGGCCGTGGGGGAGACCTTCGGCGAAGCGGTGTTCTCCACCGGCATGACCGGCTACCAGGAGACCCTCACCGACCCGTCCTACCACCGCCAGGTCGTCGTGATGACCGCCCCGCACGTCGGCAACACGGGCGTCAACGACGAGGACCCCGAGTCGGGGCGGATCTGGGTCGCCGGGTACGTCGTCCGCGACCCCGCGCGCGTGCCCTCCAACTGGCGCTCGCGGCGCTCCCTGGACGAGGAACTGCGGAGCCAGGGTGTCGTCGGCATCAGCGGCATCGACACCCGCGCCCTCACCCGCCATCTGCGCGAGCGCGGTGCCATGCGCGTCGGCATCTTCTCCGGCAACGCGCTGCCCGACGCGGGCACCATGCTCGCCGAGGTGCGTCAGGTGCCCGAGATGAAGGGCGCGAACCTCGCCGCCGAGGTCGCCACCAAGGAGACGTACGTCGTCCCCGCGATCGGTGAGAAGAAGTTCACCGTCGCCGCCGTCGACCTGGGCATCAAGGGCATGACCCCGCACCGGATGGCCGAACGCGGCATCGAAGTGCACGTACTCCCCGCCACGGCCACTGCCGAGGACATCTACGCGGTGAACCCCGACGGCGTCTTCTTCTCCAACGGCCCGGGCGACCCGGCCACCGCCGACGGCCCCGTGGCGGTCATGCGGGAAGTGCTCGCCCGGAAGACCCCGCTCTTCGGCATCTGCTTCGGCAACCAGATCCTCGGCCGCGCCCTCGGCTTCGGCACGTACAAGCTGAAGTACGGCCACCGCGGCATCAACCAGCCGGTGCAGGACCGTACGACCGGCAAGGTCGAGGTCACCGCGCACAACCACGGCTTCGCCGTCGACGCCCCGCTCGACAAGGTCTCCGAGACCCCCTTCGGCCGCGTCGAGGTCTCCCACGTCTGCCTCAACGACAACGTGGTGGAGGGCCTCCAGCTGCTCGACCAGCCGGCCTTCAGCGTCCAGTACCACCCCGAAGCGGCGGCAGGACCGCACGACGCCGCCTACCTGTTCGACCGCTTCACGTCTTTGATGGAAACAGTTCTGATGGAGGGCCAGCGTGCCTAAGCGCACCGATATCCAGTCCGTCCTGGTCATCGGCTCCGGCCCGATCGTCATCGGCCAGGCCGCCGAGTTCGACTACTCCGGCACCCAGGCGTGCCGCGTCCTGCGCGCCGAGGGCCTGCGCGTCATCCTCGTCAACTCCAACCCGGCGACGATCATGACCGACCCGGAGATCGCCGACGCCACCTACGTCGAGCCGATCACCCCCGAGTTCGTCGAGAAGATCATCGCCAAGGAGCGCCCCGACGTCCTGCTGCCGACGCTCGGCGGCCAGACGGCCCTCAACACCGCGATCTCCATGCACGAGCAGGGTGTGCTGGAGAAGTACGGCGTCGAGCTCATCGGCGCCAACATCGAGGCGATCAACAAGGGCGAGGACCGCGACCTCTTCAAGGGCGTCGTCGAGGCCGTGCGCCAGAAGATCGGCCACGGCGAGTCCGCCCGGTCGGTCATCTGCCACACCATGGACGACGTCATCAAGGGCGTCGACACGCTCGGCGGGTACCCCGTCGTCGTCCGCCCCTCCTTCACCATGGGCGGCGCCGGCTCCGGCTTCGCCCACGACGAGGACGAACTGCGCCGCATCGCCGGCCAGGGCCTCACGCTCTCCCCGACCACCGAGGTGCTCCTGGAGGAGTCCATCCTCGGCTGGAAGGAGTACGAGCTGGAGCTGATGCGCGACAAGAACGACAACGTCGTGGTCGTCTGCTCCATCGAGAACTTCGACCCGATGGGCGTCCACACCGGCGACTCCATCACCGTCGCCCCGGCCATGACGCTGACCGACCGCGAGTACCAGCGGCTGCGCGACATCGGCATCGCGATCATCCGCGAGGTCGGCGTCGACACCGGCGGCTGCAACATCCAGTTCGCGATCGACCCCGAAGACGGCCGCATCATCGTCATCGAGATGAACCCGCGCGTCTCGCGGTCCTCGGCCCTCGCCTCCAAGGCGACCGGCTTCCCCATCGCCAAGATCGCGGCCAAGCTCGCCGTCGGCTACACGCTCGACGAGATCCCGAACGACATCACCGAGAAGACCCCGGCCTCCTTCGAGCCGACCCTCGACTACGTCGTCGTGAAGGCCCCGCGCTTCGCCTTCGAGAAGTTCCCCTCCGCCGACTCCACCCTCACGACCACCATGAAGTCGGTCGGCGAGGCCATGGCGATCGGCCGCAACTTCACCGAGGCGCTGCAGAAGGCGCTGCGCTCGCTGGAGAAGAAGGGCAGCCAGTTCACCTTCGTGGGTGAGCCCGGTGACAAGGACGAGCTGCTGCGCGAGGCCGTCCGGCCCACCGACGGCCGCATCAACTCCGTCATGCAGGCCATCCGCGCGGGCGCCACACAGGAGGAGGTCTTCGAGTCCACGAAGATCGACCCGTGGTTCGTCGACCAGCTCTTCCTGATCAAGGAGATCGCGGACGAGCTGGCCGCCGCGGACAAGCTCTATCCCGAGCTGCTCGCCGAGGCCAAGCGGCACGGCTTCTCCGACGTCCAGATCGCCGAGATCCGCGGGCTGCGCGAGGACGTCGTCCGCGAGGTGCGGCACGCGCTGGGCGTGCGCCCGGTCTACAAGACGGTCGACACCTGCGCCGCCGAGTTCGCCGCCAACACGCCGTACTTCTACTCCTCCTACGACGAGGAGACCGAGGTCGCGCGGCGCGAGAAGCCCGCGGTGATCATCCTGGGCTCCGGCCCGAACCGCATCGGCCAGGGCATCGAGTTCGACTACTCCTGCGTCCACGCCTCCTTCGCGCTCAGCGACGCGGGCTACGAGACCGTGATGGTCAACTGCAACCCTGAGACCGTCTCCACGGACTACGACACCTCCGACCGCCTGTACTTCGAGCCGCTGACGCTGGAGGACGTGCTGGAGATCGTCCACGCGGAGTCGCTCGCCGGCCCGATCGCCGGTGTGATCGTGCAGCTCGGCGGCCAGACCCCGCTCGGCCTGGCACAGGCGCTCAAGGACAACGGTGTGCCGATCGTGGGCACCCCGCCCGAGGCGATCCACGCCGCCGAGGACCGCGGAGCCTTCGGACGGGTCCTCGCGGAGGCGGGTCTGCCGGCCCCCAAGCACGGCACCGCCACCACCTTCACCGAGGCCAAGGCCATCGCCGACGAGATCGGCTACCCCGTCCTCGTCCGCCCCTCCTACGTCCTCGGCGGGCGCGGCATGGAGATCGTGTACGACGAGACGCGGCTGTCCTCGTACATCGCCGAGTCGACCGAGATCAGCCCCTCCCGGCCGGTGCTGGTCGACCGGTTCCTCGACGACGCGATCGAGATCGACGTCGACGCGCTGTACGACGGCGAGGAGCTCTACCTCGGCGGCGTCATGGAGCACATCGAGGAGGCCGGCATCCACTCCGGCGACTCGGCGTGCGCGCTGCCGCCGATCACCCTCGGCGGGTTCGACATCAAGCGGCTGCGCGCCTCGACCGAGGCCATCGCCAAGGGCGTCGGCGTCCGCGGCCTGATCAACATCCAGTTCGCGATGGCCGGCGACATCCTCTACGTCCTCGAAGCCAACCCGCGCGCCTCCCGCACCGTCCCCTTCACCTCGAAGGCGACCGCGGTGCCGCTCGCGAAGGCCGCCGCCCGCATCTCGCTGGGCGCGACCGTCGCCGAGCTGCGCGCCGAGGGCCTGCTCCCGGCGAACGGCGACGGCGGCACCCTGCCGCTCGACGCGCCGATCTCCGTCAAGGAGGCCGTCATGCCGTGGTCGCGCTTCCGCGACATCCACGGCCGCGGCGTCGACACGGTGCTCGGCCCGGAGATGCGCTCCACCGGCGAGGTCATGGGCATCGACTCGGCGTTCGGGACGGCGTACGCCAAGTCGCAGGCGGGCGCCTACGGCCCGCTGCCCACCAAGGGCCGCGCCTTCATCTCGGTCGCCAACCGCGACAAGCGCTCGATGATCTTCCCGGCGCGCGAACTCGTGGCCCACGGCTTCGAGCTGATGGCCACCTCCGGCACGGCCGAGGTGCTCAAGCGCAACGGCATCAACGCCACGGTCGTGCGCAAGCAGAGCGAGGGCGAGGGCCCCAACGGCGAGAAGACCATCGTCCAGCTCATCCACGACGGCGAGGTCGACCTCATCGTCAACACGCCGTACGGCACCGGCGGCCGCCTCGACGGCTACGAGATCCGCACGGCGGCCGTGGCCCGCTCGGTCCCGTGCCTGACGACGGTGCAGGCGCTCGCCGCCGCCGTCCAGGGCATCGACGCGCTCAACCACGGAGACGTGGGCGTGCGCTCACTCCAGGAACACGCCGAACATCTGACCGCGGCGCGCGACTAGCAGCCCTGAGGGGGACACCGGAAACGGTGTCCCCCTCTTCATGAGGCCCCCCTCTTCGCGAGGCCCCCTGCCCCTTCAAGAGGCGCCCTTCACCGGGCACTTTCGAGGACATGATCATGTACAAGCTGTTCTTCAACCTCGTCTTCAAGCGGATGGACCCGGAGCAGGCCCACCACCTCGCCTTCCGCTGGATCCGGCTCGTCGCCCGCGTCCCCGTCCTGCGCACCTTCGTCGCCGCCGCGCTCGCGCCCCGCTACAAGGAGCTGCGCACCGAGGCGCTCGGCCTGCGTATGCACGGGCCCTTCGGCCTCGCGGCGGGCTTCGACAAGAACGCCGTGGCCATCGACGGGATGTCGATGCTCGGGTTCGACCACATCGAGATCGGCACGGTCACCGGGGAGCCGCAGCCGGGTAACCCCAAGAAGCGGCTGTTCCGCCTCGTGCCGGACCGCGCGCTGATCAACCGCATGGGATTCAACAATGAGGGTTCCGCGGCCGTCTCCGAGCGCCTGGCGGCCCGTACGCCCGTGTTCAGGACCGTCGTGGGCGTCAACATCGGCAAGACCAAGACCGTCCCCGAGGCGGAAGCCGTCGGCGACTACGTCAAGTCCGCCGAACGCCTCGCCCGGCACGCCGACTACCTCGTCGTGAACGTGTCCTCCCCGAACACCCCCGGCCTGCGCAACCTCCAGGCCACCGAGGCGCTGCGCCCGCTGCTCAGCGCCGTCCGAGAGGCCGCCGACCGTGCCGTCACCGACCGGCGCGTCCCGCTCCTCGTCAAGATCGCGCCCGACCTCGCCGACGAGGACGTCGACGCGGTCGCCGATCTCGCCGTCGAACTCGGCCTCGACGGGATCATCGCCACGAACACGACCATCGCGCGCGAGGGGCTCGGTCTGACCGCCGATCCCTCCCTGGTGAAGGAGACCGGCGGCCTCTCGGGCGCGCCGCTCAAGGCACGCTCCCTGGAGGTGCTGCGACGCCTCTACGCGCGCGTGGGCGACCGCATCACCCTGGTGGGCGTCGGCGGCATCGAGAGCGCCGAGGACGCCTGGCAGCGCATCCTGGCCGGCGCCACCCTGGTCCAGGGCTACAGCGCCTTCATCTACGAGGGCCCCTTCTGGGGCCGCGCCATCCACAAGGGTCTCGCCGCCCGCCTGCGGACGAGTCCGTACGCCACCCTCGCCGACGCGGTCGGCGCCGACGTGAGGAAGTCCGTATGAGCCTGGAACCCTTCGGCGCGCGCCTTCGCCGCGCCATGGACGAGCGCGGTCCCCTGTGCGTGGGCATCGACCCGCACGCGTCCCTGCTCGCCGACTGGGGGCTCGGCGACGACATCGCGGGCCTGGAGCGCTTCAGCCGTACGGTCGTCGAGGCGCTCGCCGAGCGGGTCGCCGTCCTCAAGCCGCAGAGCGCGTTCTTCGAGCGGTTCGGCTCGCGCGGGATCGCCGTCCTGGAGAAGTCGGTCGAACAGGCACGGGAGGCCGGTGCGCTGGTCGTGATGGACGCCAAACGCGGCGACATCGGCTCGACCATGGCCGCGTACGCCGAGACCTTCCTGCGCAAGGACGCGCCGCTCTTCTCGGACGCGCTGACCGTGTCGCCGTACCTCGGCTACGGCTCGCTGAAGCCCGCGGTGGAGCTGGCGCGCGAGAGCGGGGCCGGGCTCTTCGTCCTCGCGCTCACCTCCAACCCGGAGGGCGGCGAGGTGCAGCACGCCGTCCGCGCGGACGGACGCACCGTCGGAGCGACGATGCTCGGGCACCTGGCCGCCGAGAACGCGGACGAGAGTCCGCTCGGCTCCTTCGGAGCGGTCGTCGGCGCCACCCTGGGCGATCTCTCCTCCTACGACCTGGACATCAACGGCCCGCTCCTCGCGCCCGGCATCGGTGCCCAGGGAGCGACCGCGGCCGATCTGGCGGGGGTCTTCGGGTCCGCCGTGCGCAACGTCGTCCCGAACGTGAGCCGGGGTGTTCTGCGTCACGGTCCCGACGTGATGGCCCTGCGCGAGTCGGCCGAGGGGTTCGCGGAGGAGATCAGGGCGGCCGTGGCGGCGGCCTGAGACCTCCGACAGCCGTTCGAGAGTCCTCCGAGGAGTGCCTTCCGAGGGTCCCGAGTCTGAATACATTCTCAAATCCGGGGAGTTATGTCGGAAATGTCGGGCCCCAGGGAGGCTGACCAGGACTTTTCCTCTGTTCTCGCTGACTCCGGCGCACTTGCCCGCTAGTCTCCGTCGAGTGGGGGCAGCTCCCACCGCCACAAGGCAGTGGGAGGAGAGCGGGCGAGCGTGTTGCCCGTGGCTCCCAGGTGTGGGGCGACTAGGTTCCTCACCGGTCCGTATCCGACAGTTCGACATCCGAGGTGACGTAGGCGTGGCTCTTCCGCCCCTTACCCCTGAACAGCGCGCAGCCGCGCTCGAAAAGGCCGCCGCGGCTCGCCGGGAGCGGGCCGAGGTCAAGAATCGACTCAAGCACTCCGGCGCCTCTCTTCACGAGGTCATCAAGCAGGGCCAGGAGAACGACGTCGTCGGCAAGATGAAGGTCTCCGCTCTCCTGGAGTCCCTGCCGGGCGTGGGCAAGGTCCGCGCCAAGCAGATCATGGAGCGACTCGGGATCTCCGAGAGCCGCCGCGTTCGCGGTCTCGGCTCGAACCAGATCGCCTCTTTGGAGCGCGAGTTCGGCGGTTCCGGCGCCTGAGTCCTGGACACACCAGGATTGCTGGAATAATCGCTGCATGGCTGTAACACCCCGGGGGACGTCCCCCGTACCCCCGGACGCACGTCCGCGGCTGACCGTGCTCTCCGGCCCCTCCGGGGTCGGCAAGAGCACGGTCGTCGCTCATATGCGCAAGGCGCACCCCGAGCTCTGGCTCTCGGTGTCGGCGACGACCCGCAAGCCGCGCCCCGGCGAGAAGCACGGAGTCCACTACTTCTTCGTCTCCGACGACGAGATGGACAAGCTGATCGCCAACGGCGAGCTCCTGGAGTGGGCCGAATTCGCCGGCAACCGCTACGGCACCCCGCGTGCCGCGGTGATGGAGCACCTGGAGTCGGGCAAGCCGGTCCTCCTGGAGATCGACCTCCAGGGAGCGCGGCAGGTCCGCGAGTCCATGCGGGAAGCGCTGCTCGTGTTCCTGGCCCCGCCCTCCTGGGAGGAGCTGGTGCGCAGGCTCACCGGGCGCGGCACCGAACCGCCCGAGGTGATCGAGCGCCGGCTGGACGCGGCCAAGATCGAACTGGCCGCCGAGCCGGAGTTCGATGTCACCCTGGTCAACACCTCCGTCGAGGACGTGGCGCGTGAGCTGCTAGCCTTGGTGGCAGTTGTTTGATCTTTCAGGTCAATTTCCACCTTTCGGAAGGCAGAGCGTGTCCTCTTCCATCACTGCTCCCGAGGGCATCATCAACCCTCCGATCGACGAGCTTCTCGAGGCCACCGACTCGAAGTACAGCCTGGTGATCTACGCGGCCAAGCGTGCCCGCCAGATCAACGCGTACTACTCGCAGCTCGGCGAGGGCCTCCTCGAGTACGTCGGTCCGCTCGTCGACACCCACGTCCACGAGAAGCCGCTGTCGATCGCCCTGCGCGAGATCAACGCGGGACTGCTGACCTCCGAGGCCGTCGAGGGCCCCGCTCAGTAGTCGTTCACTTGCTCATCCCAGGCCCGGCGGCGCGACTGTCGGGCCTGTGGTGTGTCATGGAGTCGTAGATTTCCGAGCCCGGGGAGAAACGGTGGACAAGCCGAAGGTCGTTCTGGGGGTCAGCGGTGGCATCGCCGCGTACAAGGCCTGTGAGCTGCTGCGACGACTGACGGAGTCGGGACACGACGTACGCGTCGTGCCCACCGCCTCCGCGCTGAACTTCGTCGGCGCCGCCACCTGGTCCGCCCTCTCGGGCCACCCTGTGTCCACCGAGGTCTGGTCGGACGTCCACGAGGTCCCGCACGTCCGCATCGGACAGCACGCCGACCTCGTGGTGGTCGCCCCCGCGACGGCCGACATGCTCGCCAGGGCCGCCCACGGGCTGGCCGACGACCTCCTGACCAACACGCTGCTCACCGCCCGCTGTCCGGTCGTCTTCGCGCCCGCCATGCACACCGAGATGTGGGAGCACCCGGCGACGCAGGAGAACGTGGCGACGCTGCGGCGGCGCGGCGCCGTCGTCATCGAGCCCGCCGTGGGGCGTCTGACCGGCGTCGACACCGGCAAGGGGCGGCTGCCCGACCCGGGAGAGATCTTCGAGGTCTGCCGCCGTGTCCTCGCCCGCGGGGTCACCGAGCCGGATCTCGCCGGACGGCACGTCGTCGTCAGCGCCGGCGGCACCCGCGAGCCCCTCGACCCGGTCCGCTTCCTCGGCAACCGCTCCTCCGGCAAGCAGGGGTACGCGCTCGCCCGCACCGCGGCCGCGCGCGGCGCCAGGGTCACCCTGATCGCCGCGAACACGGGGCTGGCGGACCCGGCCGGGGTCGACGTGGTCCAGGTCGGCACCGCCGTGCAGATGCGCGAAGCCGTGCTGAAGGCGGCCCCGGACGCCGACGCGGTGGTGATGGCGGCCGCGGTGGCCGACTTCCGCCCCCAGGCGTACGCGTCCGGGAAGATCAAGAAGAAGGACGGCAAGGAACCGGAGCCGATCGTTCTGGTCCGTAATCCGGACATCCTCGCGGAGATCTCCGCGGACCGCGCGCGCCCCGGCCAGGTCGTGGTGGGATTCGCCGCCGAGACCGACGACGTCCTGTCCAACGGACGGACCAAACTGGAGCGCAAGGGTTGCGATCTCCTGGTGGTGAACGAGGTGGGGGAGCGCAAGACCTTCGGTTCCGAGGAGAACGAGGCCGTGGTGCTCGGAGCCGACGGAAGTGAGACCGCGGTGCCCCACGGACCCAAGGAAGCGCTGGCCGAGACGGTGTGGGACCTGGTGGCACGCCGACTCGTGTGAAAAGCTCATCCATCACACCCGTCACCACAAAGCCCGCAAAATCGGGCGTGGCGACCCTGGCGGAGAGCCCCGACGATGGCGCAGAATGCCCGTGCCGCAGGTCACAGGCCTTCCGAGAGGCGAGACAGGGGTCCCGCGGCCGAGTGCGACCGATAAACTGTTCTCGGACGACGCCGGGCGCAGCCCCCGACCCGTCCACCCATGATCAGCCAGCAGCCGCTGCAACCACAGGGAGCGTTGTGTCCCGTCGCCTGTTCACCTCGGAGTCCGTGACCGAGGGTCACCCCGACAAGATCGCTGACCAGATCAGCGACACCATTCTCGATGCCCTTCTGCGCGAGGACCCGACATCCCGGGTCGCCGTGGAGACGCTCATCACCACCGGCCTGGTGCACGTGGCCGGAGAGGTCACGACCAAGGCGTACGCGCCGATCGCCCAGCTCGTCCGCGACAAGATCCTGGAGATCGGCTACGACTCCTCGAAGAAGGGCTTCGACGGAGCGTCCTGTGGCGTTTCGGTGTCGATCGGTTCCCAGTCCCCGGACATCGCGCAGGGTGTCGACACGGCGTACGAGTCCCGTGTCGAGGGCGACGAGGACGAGCTGGACAGGCAGGGCGCCGGCGACCAGGGCCTGATGTTCGGGTACGCGACGGACGAGACCCCGAACCTGATGCCGCTCCCGATCCACCTCGCGCACCGGCTCGCGCGCAGGCTGTCCGACGTCCGCAAGAACGGGACCATCCCGTACCTGCGTCCCGACGGCAAGACCCAGGTCACCATCGAGTACGACGGCGACAAGGCGGTCCGTCTGGACACCGTCGTCGTGTCCTCGCAGCACGCCTCGGACATCGACCTGGACTCCCTGCTCGCTCCCGACATTCGCGAGTTCGTGGTGGAGCCGGAGCTGAAGGCCCTCCTCGACGACGGCATCAAGCTGGAGACCGAGGGCTACCGCCTGCTGGTGAACCCGACCGGCCGCTTCGAGATCGGCGGCCCGATGGGCGACGCCGGCCTCACCGGCCGCAAGATCATCATCGACACGTACGGCGGCATGGCCCGCCACGGCGGCGGCGCCTTCTCCGGCAAGGACCCGTCCAAGGTCGACCGCTCCGCCGCCTACGCGATGCGCTGGGTCGCGAAGAACGTCGTCGCCGCGGGCCTCGCCTCGCGCTGCGAGGTCCAGGTCGCCTACGCGATCGGCAAGGCCGAGCCGGTCGGTCTGTTCGTCGAGACCTTCGGCACTGCCAAGGTCGACGCGGAGAAGATCGAGACCGCCATCACGGACGTCTTCGACCTCCGTCCGGCGGCCATCATCCGCGACCTCGACCTGCTCCGCCCGATCTACTCCCAGACCGCCGCCTACGGCCACTTCGGCCGTGAGCTGCCCGACTTCACGTGGGAGCGGACGGACCGGGTGGACGCGCTGCGCAAGGCCGCGGGCCTGTAGTCCGCGAACGCTTCGCCACAGCCGTGAGGCCCGGTACCCCGAGGGGTGCCGGGCCTCACGGCTGCCCGGAAGAGCCGTGGCTGGGAAAGGCGGTGGCCGTGCCGGGCCGTCCGCGGAGCAGCGGTGGCCGGTCCGGGCCGACCGCGGAAAAGCGGTGGCCCGTCCGGGCCTGAGTTCGTACGCTGATGATCTTCCGGTGCGATGGCCGCGGTTACTTCGGTGGAGTACGCCCACGGCGTGCGGTGAATCTGGATCACGTTCCGCTGCCGCCCTGATCTCGGGAGAACCGGTGTCGTCCGGCCCGGTGCGACGGCCGCGGATACTTCCGGGGCGATGGCCCCTCACAGGTTCGAATCCTGCTGCCGGTCCCCGACCGGTATGGCCGAGCGGTCCATGGCAAAAGCGCCTTCAAGGCGTTCGCGATCCGCGTCCGGCCCGATCTCGGGCGGGCGGCGCTGTCAGTGCGGTCTGGTAGGAATACTGCTGTGAGCAGCGCGAACGAGCGATCCGAGGACAGCGCGGGCGGCGCGGACGGCGCACCGCCCGAGCAGCTTGCGCTGATCCGGGAAGCCGTGCGGCAGGCCAAGGCACCGAAGGCGAAGCCGCGGACCTGGCGGGGTGCCCCGCTGGCGAAGGAACTGCCCGTCGCGCGGGTGCTCGTCGACAAGGGTGTACTGCACCTCGACCGGTACTTCGACTACGCCGTGCCCGAGGACCTCGACGCCGCCGCGCAGCCGGGCGTGCGGGTGCGGGTCCGCTTCGGCGCGGGCGGGCGCACGGTGCGCGAGGGGCGGCGCGAGGGCGGCGGTCTCATCGACGGATATCTCGTCGAGCGGGTCGCCGAGTCCGACTACTCCGGGCCGCTGGCCGCCCTCGCCCAGGTCGTCTCGCCCGAACCCGTCCTCGGACCCGAACTGCTGGGGCTGGCCCGCGCCGTCGCCGACCGGTACGCGGGTTCGCTGGCCGACGTGCTGCAACTGGCCGTGCCGCCCCGGCACGCCCGTGCCGAGGCGAGGGAGTCGCCGGCGCCCCCGCCGCCGCCCGCCGCACCCGACCCCGGGACCTGGCGGCGCTACGGGCGGGGTGCCGACTTCCTCGCCTCGCTCGCCTCCGGCGGTGCCCCGCGCGCGGTGTGGACCGCGCTGCCCGGTCCCGAGTGGGCCGAGGAGATCGCCCGCGCGGTGCAGGCGACGCTCGCCTCCGGGCGCGGCGCGCTCGTCGTCGTCCCGGCGGGCCGGCCCGCGGCCCGCGTCGACACGGCCCTCAAGTCCCTGCTGGGCGAGGGGCATCACGCCGTGCTGACCGCCGACGCCGGACCGGAGCGGCGCTACCGGGACTGGCTCGCCGTACGGCGCGGGTCGGTCCGGGCCGTGGTCGGCACCCGGGCCGCCATGTTCGCGCCGGTGCGGGACCTGGGCCTGGTCGTCGTCTGGGACGACGGCGACGACGGACACAGCGACGACAACGCTCCCTTCCCGCATGTCCGGGAAGTCCTGGAGCTGCGCGCCTCGCGCGACAAGTGCGGCTTCCTGCTGGGGAGTTGGACGTGCACGGTGGAGGCGGCACAACTGGTCGAGAGTGGCTGGGCGCTGCCGCTGGCCGCCGACCGGGACCAGGTGCGTGCCGCCGCACCGCTGGTGCGGACCGTCTCGGACGGCGATCTCGCCCGCGACGAGGCCGCACGGGCCGCCCGGCTGCCGACGCTCGCCTGGCAGACCGTCAGGGAGGGGCTGAAACACGGGCCCGTGCTGGTCCAGGTGCCCCGGCGGGGATATGCGCCCCGGATGGCCTGTGCGCGGTGCCGGGAGCCCGCGCGGTGCCGGCACTGCGCGGGGCCGTTGGAGGCGCAGGACGCCCAGGCGCTGCGCTGCGGGTGGTGCGGGCGGGACGAGACGGCCTGGCACTGCCAGGAGTGCGGCGGGTTCCGGCTGCGGGCGCAGGTCGTCGGTGCCCGGCGGACCGCCGAGGAGTTGGGGCGGGCGTTCCCGGCCGTGCCGGTGCGCACGTCCGGGCGGGAGCAGGTGCTGGACACGGTGTCCGCGGCACCCGCCCTGGTGGTCAGCACGCCGGGGGCCGAACCGGTCGCCGAGGGCGGGTACGCGGCGGCCCTGCTGCTCGACGGCTGGGCCATGCTCGGACGGCCCGATCTGCGGGCCGGCGAGGACGCGTTGCGCCGGTGGACGGCGGCTGCCGCGCTGGTCCGTCCGCAGGGAGCGGGCGGCACGGTCGCGGTCGTGGCCGAACCGACCCTGCGGCCCGTGCAGGCGCTCGTGCGATGGGATCCGGTCGGCCACGCGGTGCGTGAACTCGCCGAGCGGGCCGAGCTGGGATTTCCGCCCGTCTCCCGGATGGCGGCGGTGTCCGGGGCACCGGAGGCGCTCGCCGGGTTCCTCGCGGCTGCCGAACTGCCCGGCGACGCCGAGGTGTTGGGGCCGGTGCCGCTGTCGGCCGGTGAGGCGGGGCGGCCGGGGCGGCCCGGTGGACCGCCTCCCGGGGAGCCCGGGGAACGGGTGCTCATCCGCGTGCCCCCGGGCAGTGGCGCCGCTCTGGCGGCGGCGCTGAAGAGCGCGCAGGCGGCGCGCATGGCCCGCGGGGGCGGTGACCCCGTACGCATCCGGATCGATCCGCCCGACATCGGGTGAGGCCGGGTGGGATCGGGTGAGACCTGCTGATATCCGGTGGGGTCGCGCCGAGCACGGGTCGCGGACGGTGTGCCGCACAGGTGCCCGCTGCGGACCGTGTGGGTGACCGGGGGCGGGTGACCGGGCGGCCCGATGCCAGGGGGCATGCCTCCGCACGTCGGCAGGGGGTGCAGGCCGGGCCGGGGGCTGGAGGGGGAGGCGGACTCGGGCACGGGCGTGCGCAGGGGACTGCCCCCCGGGCCTGGCGCCGGGAGGCAGCTGTCGTCTCGGGGAGTCGGGTCAGCCGTTGCGCGGGCCCGGGAAGGCCGTGGACCTGGCCTCGTCGCGGAGCGTCGGGCTGCCGGCCGTCGGCTGGGTCGGCATGGAGCGGGCGCCGGGGACGGTCGGCACCGACGGCAGAGCGGCGTTGACGGCGACCGTACGCGTGTCGGCGGTCTCCGTGGCGCGCTCCGCCTCGGCGGCGGCCTGGGCGGCGGCTCGGCGGGCACCGTAACGCCGGTGCACCGCCTGCTTGGTGACCCCGAGGGCCGATCCCACCGCGTCCCACGAGAAGCCGAGGGAGCGGTCGAAGTCCACGGCGGCGGTGACCAGGGTCTCGACGCTGTCCCGCAGTTCCTGGGCGAGACGGACGGTCGGGGCGGGGGCGCGTCCGTAGACGACGAAGCCCGTGGAGGGGCCGGCGCGGCGTGGGCGGTAGACGTTGCCCAACTGGGCGGTGAGCGTGCGCAGTGCGTCCACCTGCCGACGGACCCGCTCGATGTCCCGCACCAGCAAGTGCAGGCTGGCCCGAGCCTGGGCGTCGTGGGTTGCATGGTCGGCCATGAACAAGCCTCTCGAACCGTCGTTGAAAGGGATCGGGCCGCTGGTCTGCGGTCCGCTGTGGTCAACTCTTTCTTGACCAACGCGTGGACGGGTGAGTGGTCACGGGTGCAAGGGCGCAAGAGCATATGAACGGGGCGTGTCCCGAGCTGTACGCCCCCCGTCGTGCGATCGACGCGCCCCGTGCGCCTATGGGCGGACCCCTTTGCCTGTGCCGACGGCCGGTCCGCACCACCCGGGCCCGTGCGCGGACGGCGCGGACAGCACGTACCGCCGGAGCCCGGCTGCGGCGGGCCGACGCGCAGCCGCCCGGCCAAGTGCCTCCCGCGTACGCCGCCCACAGCCCGTTCCCTTACGCCGCCCACAGCCCGTTCCCGTGCCCCGCCCGCGCGGCCGTACCGCCCGTGCGGGCCCGGGGACATGACCCTGTGGAGAACGCCCGGGCCCTCGGGCCCCGCGCGGCATAGACTGGTGCGCTGCCCCGTGCATGGCCTGAACCGGTACGCGCGCGGGGGATGGAAGTACTCCCGCCCGAGAGGCCAACCACCACCCATGAAGCTCGTCTTCGCAGGTACCCCCGAGGTCGCCGTTCCCGCCCTGGACGCCCTGATCGCCTCCGGGCGGCACGAGGTGGCCGCCGTCGTGACCCGGCCGGACGCGCCGGCCGGACGGGGGCGACGGCTCGTCGCGAGTCCGGTCGCCGAGCGGGCGGAGCAGGCCGGGATCGAGGTGCTCAAGCCCGCGAAGCCCCGGGACGAGGAATTCCTGGCCCGGCTGCGGGAGATCGGCCCGGACTGCTGTCCTGTCGTCGCGTACGGGGCGCTGCTGCCCCGGGTCGCCCTCGACATCCCCGCCCAGGGCTGGGTCAACCTGCACTTCTCGCTGCTGCCCGCCTGGCGCGGCGCGGCTCCCGTGCAGCACGCGATCATGGCCGGGGACGAGATCACCGGCGCCTCCACCTTCCTGATCGAGGAGGGCCTCGACTCGGGGCCGGTGTACGGGACCGTCACCGAGGAGATCCGGCCCACCGACACCAGCGGGGACCTGCTCACACGGCTCGCCTTCGCCGGGTCGGGACTGCTCGCCGCGACGATGGACGGGATCGAGGACGGCACGCTCAAGGCCGTGCCGCAGCCCGCCGACGGCATCAGCACCGCGCCGAAGATCACCGTGGAGAGCGCTCACGTCGACTGGGCGGCCCCGGCGCTGCGCGTCGACCGCGTGGTGCGCGGGTGCACGCCCGCGCCCGGCTCCTGGACCGTCTTCCGCGACGAGCGTCTCAAGCTCATCCAGGTCGCGATGGTGCCCGACCGCACGGACCTCGCCCCGGGCGAGCTGTCGGTCGCCAAGAACAATGTGTACGTGGGCACCGGTTCCTTCGCCGTGGAGCTGCTCTGGGTGCAGGCCCAGGGCAAGAAGCCGATGCGCGCGGCGGACTGGGCCCGCGGGGTGCGGATTCCGTCCGGGGAGCGGCTCGGAGTCTGACGCCGGACCTGCGGCGTACGCTGATAAGCGCATCTTTTTTCCTGGATCCGGAGCACCTTTTTCGTGAGTGAGCAGCCCCGTCGGCCGCAGAAGCCCGGCAAGCCCTACCGCCGCCCCCAGAAGGACCCGGTCCGCATGCTCGCCTTCGAGGCGCTGCGGGCCGTGGACGAGCGGGACGCGTACGCGAACCTCGTCCTGCCTCCGCTGCTGCGCAAGGCGAGGCAGAAGGAGGACTTCGACGCACGGGACGCCGCGCTCGCCACCGAGCTGGTGTACGGCACGCTGCGCCGCCAGGGGACGTACGACGCCGTCATCTCGGCCTGTGTCGACCGCCCGCTGCGGGAGGTCGACCCGCCGGTCCTCGATGTGCTCAGCCTCGGGGTCCATCAGCTGCTCGGCACCCGCATCCCCACGCACGCGGCCGTCTCCGCCTCGGTCGAGCTGGCCCGGGTGGTGCTCGGCGACGGGCGGGCCAAGTTCGTGAACGCCGTGCTGCGCAAGGTCGCGCGGCAGGACCTCGACGCCTGGCTGGAACAGGTCGCGCCGCCCTACGACGAGGACGCCGAGGACCACCTCGCCGTCGTGCACTCGCACCCGCGCTGGGTCGTCTCCGCGCTCTGGGACTCCCTCGGCGGCGGCCGGGCCGGCATCGAGGACCTGCTGGAGGCCGACAACGAGCGGCCCGAGGTGACCCTGGTCGCCCGGCCCGGACGCTCCACCGCCGGGGAACTCCTCGACGCCCTCGACGAGGACTCGGCGCTTCCCGGGCGCTGGTCCCCGTACGCCGTGCGGCTCACCGAGGGCGGTGAGCCGGGCGCCATCGACGCCGTACGGGAGGGCCGTGCGGGTGTCCAGGACGAGGGCAGCCAGCTGGTGGCGATCGCCCTGGCGAACGCGCCGCTCGACGGCCCCGACCGGGCCTGGCTGGACGGGTGCGCCGGGCCCGGCGGCAAGGCCGCGATGCTGGCCGGCCTCGCCGCCCAGCGGGGAGCGACGCTGCTCGCCTCCGAGAAGCAGCCGCACCGCGCGGGGCTCGTCGCCAAGGCACTCGCCGGGAATCCCGGCCCCTACCAGGTCATCGCCGCCGACGGCACCCGCCCGCCGTGGCGGCCCGGCACCTTCGACCGGGTGCTCATGGACGTGCCCTGCACGGGCCTGGGCGCGCTCCGCCGCCGTCCCGAGGCCCGCTGGCGGCGTCGCCCCGAGGACCTCGACGGCTTCGGGCCGCTCCAGCGCGGACTGCTGCGCACGGCGCTCGCATCGGTGCGGGTCGGCGGTGTCGTCGGCTACGCGACCTGCTCGCCGCACCTCGCCGAGACCCGCGCGGTGGTCGACGACGTCCTCAAGCACTTCGAGGACGGCTCCGCCGAACTGCTCGACGCCCGCCCGCTGCTGCCCGGCGTGCCCGCGCTCGGGGACCGGCCGGACATCCAGCTGTGGCCGCACCTGCACGGGACGGACGCGATGTACCTGGCCCTGATCCGCCGAACCGCCTGACCCGACGCTCCCAGGTCCGTCGTCCGGGTCGCTCCGGGCCATCGGCCCGCGTTCCGGTGCGTCCCGTCAGTCGGGCGGCCGGACGGGTCTCGTGGAGTCGTCCGGGTCCCCGGTGTCCTGGGGTCCCGCGGGCCCCGGGGACGCCGCGAGCTCCCCGGACTGCTCCGGGGCCGGGGTGTCCGGGTGCCGGGAGCCGCCGTCCTCGTGGGCGAGCCGGTTCGGCCACCACACCTTCGGGCCGACATCGAGGAAGAGCGAGGTGACCAGCACCGAGCGCACCACGAAGGTGTCCAGGAGCACGCCGAGGGCGACCGCGAAGCCGATCTCCGCGAACCCGACGATCGGCAGGGTGCCCAGTGCCGCGAACGTGCCCGCGAGAACCAGGCCGGCCGAGGTGATCACCGCCCCGGTGGTGGCGAGGCCCGTCACCACCCCCTGCCGGGTGCCGTGGCGGCCGGCCTCCTCGCGGATACGGGTGGTCAGGAAGATGTTGTAGTCGATGCCGAGCGCCACCAGGAACACGAAGACGAACAGCGGGAACGCCACGTCCTCGCCCGCGTAGTCGAAGACGTGCCGGAACGCCAGCGCGCTCACACCGAGGGCGGTGGCCAGCGACAGCACCACGGTCCCGATCAGCAGGAGCGGAGCGACCAGCGCGCGCAGCAGGACGCTCAGGACCAGCAGGACCACCACCAGGACGAGCGGGATGACCAGGTAGTTGTCGTGCGTCTGGGCGTTCTCCATGTCCAGCAGGGCCGCCGAGCCGCCGCCCACCTTCGCGTCGGCCCCGGGTACGGCGTGCACCGCGTCGCGCACCCGCTCCACGGTGTCCTTCGCCGCCGCGCTGTCGGCCGGGGCGCGGGTGGTCGCCTCGAACAGCACCTTTCCGTCGTGCACCGGCGCGGTGCCGGGGGGCACACCGATGCTCGCCGGCACCACGCCCGGATCCGCCGCCACGGCCTCGCCGACCTGTCTGCCCTGCGCCGTGTTGGACACGATGACCAGGGGATCCCCGTCGCCCGCGGGGAAGTAGCGCGCCGACACCTCCTGGCCGACGATCGAGTCCGGTTTCCCGGTGAACTGGTCGGCGTTGGGGATGCCCGCGGCCCGCAGCTGGATCAGGCCGAGGGACAGCAGCCCGAGCGCCAGCGCCGTGGCCACCCAGAACGTCCGGGGGCGGCGGGCGATCCGCCGGCCCATGTGCGCCCAGACGCCGCTCCTGGTCGGATCGGCCGAGCCGAGGTGCGGGACGGCCGGCCAGAAGATCCAGCGTCCGAAGACCAGCAGCAGGGCGGGGAAGAGCGTGAGCATGGCGAGCAGGGCAACGGCCACGCCGATCGCCGCGACCGGGCCGAGGCCCCGCGTCGAGTTCATCTCGGCGACCAGGAGCACCAGCATGCTCAGCACGACCGTGGCGCCCGACGCGAGGACGGCGGGCCCCGCCCGGTTCATGGCGAGTGTCATCGCCTCGTGCCGGTCCTCGTGACGGCGCAGTTCCTCGCGGTAGCGGGCGACCAGCAGCAGCGCGTAGTCGGTCCCCGCGCCGAACACGAGCACGGTGAGAATGCCCGCGCTCTGGCCGTTGACGGTCAGACCGGCGTGTTTCGCCAGCAGATAGATCAGCGCCTGCGCCGTGAACAGGGCGACGACCACGCCGAGCAGGGGGACGAACAGCAGGATCGGGCTGCGGAAGGTGATCAGCAGCATCACGATGACGACGGTCATCGCGGCGAAGAGCAGCGTCGAGTCGATGCCCTCGAAGGCCTTGGAGGAGTCGGCGGCCGTACCCCCGGGCCCGGTGATGTGCACCGAGAGCCCGCCGCCGCCCTTGCCGACCTGGTCACGGATGGAGTCGACGGCGGGGGCGATCCGCTGCCAGCCCGCCGCGTCCATGGTGATGGGGACGTAGATCTGCGCCGCGCGCGGGTCCGGCTGCCGGTCGAAGACCGGTCCCCGGGTCTCCGCGCCGCGGATGCCGTGTTCCCGCAGCGTCTTCACCTGCTGGACGTCCTCGGCGATCTGCCGCCGGTCCTGCACCGTCAGACCGTCCGGGCGCGCGTAGACGACGACCGCGGGTATCTGCTCGGGCCTGAACCCGTTGGAGATGTCGAGGACCTGGGTGGACTCGGCCGAGCCGGGCAGCCAGGACTGGGCGTCGTTGTCCTGGGCGTCGCTCAGCTTCGCTCCGAGCGGTGCCACGAAGAGCAGGATCAGCAGCCACAGGGCCAGGACCAGCCACTTGGACCGCCGGCCGCACACGACTCCGATGGTGCCGCGCTTCCAGACGTCGAGCCGCTTCATGCCCACCCCCGAGACCGGACGGAGCGCCGCTGGGCCGTCCAGCATGGCACGGCGGACCCTCGTACGGTGTCCGCGGGACGATCCAGGTCCGGACCGGGGCGGGCAACGGGCCCGGGGCATGGCAGTCTTGGGGCATGGCCGCGCAGATCAACCCCAGCATCCTGTCCGCCGACTTCGCCCGTCTTGCCGAGGAGGCAAAGGCGGTGGAAGGCGCGGACTGGCTCCATGTCGACGTCATGGACAACCATTTCGTACCGAACCTCACCCTCGGGGTACCGGTCGTAGAGTCTTTGGCCCGTGCGACGGACACTCCGCTGGACTGCCATCTGATGATCGAGGACGCCGATCGGTGGGCGCCCCAGTACGTGGAAGCCGGTGCCGGCTCCGTCACCTTCCATGTGGAGGCCGCCGCCGCGCCCGTCCGGCTCGCCCGCGAGATCCGGGCCAAGGGAGCCCGTGCCTCGATGGCGCTCAAGCCCGCGACCCCCATCGAGCCGTACGAGGATCTGCTGCCCGAGCTCGACATGCTGCTCATCATGACGGTCGAGCCCGGATTCGGGGGCCAGGCTTTTCTTGACATCATGCTCCCCAAGATCCGCCGTACGCGCGAGTTGATCAGCAAGCACGGCCTGGAACTGTGGCTCCAGGTCGACGGTGGCGTGTCGGCCTCGACCATCGAGCGGTGCGCGGAGGCGGGAGCCGATGTGTTCGTCGCCGGTTCGGCGGTGTACGGGGCCGCGGACCCCGCTCAGGCGGTACGTGCACTGCGCACCCAGGCCGAGGAGGCGACGGCCCGTGCGTCATGGGCGTGCGGCCACTGAGCCAAGGGAACGTGAACGCCGCCCATCAGGGCGGATCAAGTGCGCCGGATCTGCAAGGATGAACGGCGAATCCAGAGTGTGAACAGAAGTGAGGAGATCGCCGTGTCGGGTATGTCGGCGGGCCGGTCAGCCATGCGGATGGGACCCGCTGAGCTGGTCCAGGCGGCGGCCATGGCCCGCCGCTTCTACCTCGAGGGCAAATCCAAGATCCAGATCGCCGAGGAGTTCGGCGTCAGCCGCTTCAAGGTGGCCCGGGTCCTGGAGACCGCTCTCGAACGGGATCTCGTGAGGATCGAGATCCGCGTCCCCGCCGAGCTGGACGCGGAGCGCTCGGACGCGCTGCGCGCCCGCTACGGCCTGCGGCACGCCGTGGTCGTCGAGTCCCCGGCGGAGGCCGAGGAGTCGCCCGACCCGGAGAACCTCGGTGAGGTGGCCGCCGACCTGCTCGGCGAGCTCGTCAACGAGGGCGATGTGCTCGGCCTCGCCTGGGGCCGCTCCACCATCCACATGGCGGCGGCCCTGGACCGGCTGCCGCCCTGCACCGTGGTGCAGCTGACGGGGGTGTACGACGCCGGGACCGCCGAACGCGGCTCCGTCGAGGCGGTACGGCGTGCCGCGCAGGTGTCGGGCGGCGACGCCCACCCCATCTACGCGCCGATGCTCCTGCCCGACGCGGCCACCGCGGCGGCGCTGCGCAACCAGACGGGGATCGCCCGCGCCTTCGAGTACTTCGACAAGGTGACGGTGGCCTGCGTCTCCATCGGCTCCTGGGAGCCCGGCATCTCCACGGTGCACGACATGCTCAGCGACGAGGAGCGCGCGCACTACGCGTCGCTCGGTGTCGCCGCCGAGATGTCCGCGCACCTCTTCGACGCCGAGGGCCGTCGGGTCGGGCGTGACCTGGGCGAGCGCTGCATCACGGTCGAGGCCGACCGGCTGCGCCGTATCCCCGAGGTCGTCGCCATAGCGGGTGGGCACCGCAAGGCGGCCGCCATCGACGCGGTACTGCGGTCCGGGCTCGTCACCAGCCTGGTCACGGACACCGCGGCCGCGGACGCGCTGATGACGGCGGGCCCGCCGCCGCGTCCGGCGCTGAACCGGGCGGACCCGGACGGGGTCTGAGGACAGCACACAGCGCGCGCCGCGAGGGGACGGCCGTGGCAGCATCTACGACATGCCGCTGCGGCCGTCCCCTCGCGCGTTCACGGGCCGTCTGTTCGCCGGCCTGCTGGTCTGTCTGACGGTCCTGCTGGCGGGCTGCTCGCCGACGGGCACGGCCGGTCCGCGAGACCCGGCGGCCACCGTCGCGAGCCGTCCCACGGCGGTCCCGTCCTGGGCCGGCGGCCTGCCGGCCGTTTCCGCGGCCGCGCTCCCCGCCGAGGCGCGGGAGACCCTCGCCCTCATCGACCGGGGCGGCCCCTTCCCGTACGCCAAGGACGGCGCCGTCTTCGGCAACTTCGAGCGGGAGCTGCCGGGGCACGCCAGGGGCTACTACCACGAGTACACGGTGCGGACCCCGGGCGAGCGCGACCGCGGGGCCCGGCGCATCGTCACGGGGCGGGGCGGGGAGATCTTCTACACCGACGATCACTACAACTCCTTCAAGGCGGTGCTGAGATGACGCACGGTCCGCTCGCGGCGGTATGCCGTTCGGCCGGGTGGCAGGTCACCGAACTCGACCTCACCGGGGTCCTCGACAAGGGCGCCTTCATGGCGCGCTGCGTCCGCGACCTCGGCCTGCCGGAGTGGTTCGGGCGGAACTGGGACGCGCTCGGCGACGTCCTGGGCGACCCCGACTGGGGCCCGGCCAGTCCGGGCAGACTGATCGTGGTGACCGGCTGGCGCCCCTACGCGAGAGCACGGCCCGACGAGTGGGAGACCGTGCAGGGGGTGCTGGCGGCGGCCTCCGGTCACTACGAGGCCTCCGACGCGGCGCTCGCGGTCGTCCTCTCCCTTGGAGGATCCGACCAGCTGCCCCCTGACCAGCCTGGATGATCCGCCCGGGGACCGCATACCGGCTGTCATGGGACAATGAGGTACGTGCTCTTCCCCCTGGCTGACCTGTCCGGGGGCCACCTCTGATCGACTGGGATGTGCAGCACGTGCGTTTCCTCAACGACATCCAGCCCCCGTACGACCTGACGTACGACGACGTCTTCATGGTGCCCAGCCGCTCCGCCGTGGGCTCGCGTCAGGGAGTGGACCTCACCTCTCCCGACGGCACCGGCACCACCATCCCGCTCGTCGTCGCCAACATGACGGCGATCGCCGGCCGCCGGATGGCCGAGACCGTCGCCCGCCGCGGTGGCCTTGTCGTCATTCCGCAGGACATCCCGATCGAGGTCATCACCGAGGTCGTCTCCTGGGTCAAGGGACGCCACCTGGTGCTCGACACCCCGATCGTCCTCGCGCCCCACCAGACCGTCGCCGACGCGCTGGCGCTGCTGCCCAAGCGCGCGCACAACGCGGGCGTCGTCGTCGACGACGAGGGCCGCCCCGTCGGTGTGGTCACCGACACCGACCTCACCGGCGTGGACCGCTTCAGCCAGCTGTCCGAGGTCATGTCCAAGGACCTGCTGCTCCTCGACGCGGACATCGAGCCGCGCGAGGCGTTCAACCGTCTCGACAACGCCAACCGCCGCTACGCCCCCGCCGTGGACGCGGACGGCAAGCTGGCCGGCATCCTCACCCGCAAGGGCGCTCTGCGCGCCACGCTGTACTCGCCGGCCACCGACGCGAACGGCAGGCTGCGCATCGCCGCCGCCGTCGGTATCAACGGCGATGTGGAGGGCAAGGCCAAGCAGCTGCTCGACGCGGGCGTCGACACGCTCGTCATCGACACGGCGCACGGCCACCAGGAGTCGATGCTCAGCGCCGTCAGGACGGTGCGCGCGCTGGATCCGCAGGTGCCGATCGTCGCGGGCAACATCGTCGCCGCCGAGGGCGTCAAGGACCTCATCGACGCGGGTGCCGACATCATCAAGGTCGGTGTGGGCCCGGGTGCCATGTGCACCACCCGCATGATGACCGGCGTCGGCCGGCCGCAGTTCTCCGCGGTCCTGGAGTGCGCGGCCGAGGCGAAGAAGTACGGCAAGCACGTGTGGGCCGACGGCGGTGTCCGTCACCCCCGTGACGTCGCGATGGCGCTGGCCGCCGGTGCGTCCAACGTCATGATCGGCTCGTGGTTCGCCGGCACGTACGAGTCCCCGGGCGACCTTCACCAGGACGCCGGCGGACGCCTGTACAAGGAGTCGTTCGGCATGGCGTCCGCGCGGGCCGTCAAGAACCGCACCAGCGAGGAGTCCGCGTACGACCGGGCCCGCAAGGCGCTGTTCGAGGAGGGCATCTCCACCTCGCGGATGTTCCTCGACCCGTCCCGTCCGGGCGTCGAGGACCTGATCGACTCGATCATCGCGGGCGTCCGTTCCTCCTGCACCTACGCGGGCGCCAACTCCCTGGAGGAGTTCGCCGAGAACGCGATCGTCGGCATCCAGAGCGCGGCCGGCTACGCCGAGGGCCAGCCGCTGCACGCCAGCTGGAGCTGATCCGCCGCAGTTCCCGTACGGCCCCTGTTCCCCTGCCGGGAGCGGGGGCCGCACGCGTGGGAGAGCTCCCACGCGCGGGCCGGAAGTCGCCTCGCGCAACCATCGAAAAGGCCCGCGCAACGAACGTACGCCGGGATGGGATGAACGCAACGATCTTGCGGAGATGCGCAAGGTTGCTGCATTACGCCCGGGAAGCCCGAACTCATAGGGTCGAGCGCTGTACACAGGCGTGGCGGGGACCCCGCTCGGCGGGTCCCGGCTGTCAGGGGTGCCGCCGGTTCCCGTCCTCTTCGACCGGCAGCGATGAAGGAGCCAGCGCGTGCTCGACCAAGGCGCACCCCCGCAGTCCCCACCCACGTCAGCCCCGCCCGCCCCGGGTGTCGGCGCGCGTCTCATGCGCCGCAAGCCGGTGGAACGCCTGGTGGAGGAGGGCGGACACGGTGAAGGGGGCTCGCTGCGGCGCTCCCTCGGCCTGTGGCAGCTCACCATGATCAGCATCGGTGCCACGCTCGGCACCGGCATCTTCGTGGTCCTCGGCGAGGCCGTCCCCAAGGCCGGGCCCGCGGTCACCCTGTCCTTCGTCATCGCCGGCCTCACGGCCCTCTTCTCCGCCCTCTCCTACGCCGAGCTCGCCGGCACCATCCCGGTCGCCGGATCCTCGTACTCGTACGCGTACGCAACGATGGGCGAGCTCATCGCCTGGATCTGCGGCTGGTGCCTGGTCCTGGAGTACGGCGTCTCGGTCGCGGCCGTCGCGGTCGGCTGGGGCGAGTACCTGAACGAGCTGCTCGACGGCACCATCGGCGTCACCATCCCGGACGCGCTGTCCGCGCCGCCCGGTGACGGGGGCATCTTCAACCTGCCCGCGCTCATCGTCGTCCTGCTCGCGATGGCGTTCCTGCTCGGCGGAGCGCGCGAGTCGGCGCGGGCCAACACGATCATGGTGGCCGTGAAGATCGCCGCGCTCGTGCTGTTCTGCGCGATCGGCGTCCAGGGTCTGCGCTCGGGCAACTACGAGCACTTCATGCCGCTCGGCATGGCGGGCGTCAGCGCCGCCGGCGCCACCCTGTTCTTCTCCTACATCGGCTTCGACGCCGCCTCCACCGCCGGTGAGGAGGCCAAGGACCCGCAGCGCGACCTGCCGCGCGCGATCATGCTCTCGCTGGTCATCGTGACCGCCCTGTACGTCCTCGTCGCCGCGGTCGCCGTCGGCGCGAAGCCCTGGCGGCAGTTCAACGACTCGGAGGCCGCGCTCGCCGGGATCATGAAGGACGTCACCGGGCAGACCTTCTGGGGCACCCTCCTGGCGGCCTGCGCCGTCATCGCCATCGCCAGTGTCGTGCTGACCGTGCTCTACGGCCAGACCCGCATCCTCTTCGCGATGGCCCGGGACGGCCTGGTGCCCAAGGTGTTCGCCCGGGTGCACCCGAAGACCGGCACGCCCCGCGCCAACACGGTCATCGTGTCGCTGTTCTGCGGCGTCCTCGCCGCCGCGATCCCGCTCGGCCAGCTCGCCGACGCCACCAGCATCGGCACGCTGTTCGCCTTCGCGCTGGTCAACGTCGCCGTCGTGATACTGCGCCGGACGCGCCCGGCCATGCGCCGTACGTTCCGGGTTCCGCTCGCGCCGGTGCTGCCCGGGATCGGCTTCCTGCTGTGCGTGTGGATGATGGCCAGTCTCTCCGCCGTCACCTGGGCGGTCTTCGGGGTCTGGATGGCCGTCGGGCTCGTGTTCTACTTCAGTTACGGCTACCGCCGGTCCCGGATGGCGACCGCGGAAGCCGTCGCCGAGCAGCCGTAGAACCGTCGCAGGAACCCCTCGCAGAAAAGTGAACCACCCGCAGTGCTGAACGATCTCGACGAACGCATCGTGCACGCCCTCGCCGAGGACGCCCGTCGCTCCTACGCGGACATCGGGCAACTGGTCGGCCTGTCCGCCCCCGCCGTGAAGCGGAGGGTCGACCGGCTGCGGGCCACCGGGGCCATCACCGGGTTCACCGTACGGGTGGACCCGGCGGCGCTCGGCTGGGAGACGGAGGGTTTCGTCGAGATCTACTGCCGCCGGAACACCTCGCCGGAGACCATCCAGCGCGGTCTGGAGCGGTACCAGGAAGTCGTGGCCGCCTCCACCGTCACCGGGGAGGCGGACGCGGTGGTGCAGGTGTTCGCCTCCGACATGCGGCACTTCGAGCGGGTGCTCGAACGGATCGCGGGGGAGCCGTTCGTGGAGCGGACGAAGTCCGTGCTCGTGCTGTCGCCGCTGCTGCGAAGGTTTTCCTCGGGGTCGCCTACTTAGTCGGCGCCCCCATAACCGCAGGTGCGCCGCAGGGGGTGGGGCTGTGCCTCTGCGCGGCCGCGGGCCCGTCGTGGCTGGGCGCGCAGTTCCCCGCGCCCCTGACGGGGCGCTCCCGGCGGCCCGCGTGACGAGGCCCCCTCGGCCCAGGGGGCCTCTACTCGGCCGTCTTCCTGGCCAGGGCGTTGTTGCCGATGGAGTTGTGCACGCTGAAGCTCACGGCGTCCGAGCGGTAGCGGTCGTCGGACCACTCCACCGGGCGGCCCTCGCGGGTGGTGGTGACCCGGCGGACGCGCAGCAGGGGACTGGTGCGGCGGACTCCGAGGAGGTCGGCGTCCTGGGCGCTCGCCGCGACGGCGTCGATGACGTGCTCGCCGTACGCGAAGACCAGGCCGGTGTCCTCGAGGAGCCGCTGGGTGACGGACGGGCACTCCGGCTCGATCGCCGCGACGGCGGGGGAGATCCAGTCCGCGTACACCGTGCGCTCCAGCAGCACCGGTTCGCCGTCCAGTCCCCGGACCCGCAGCACGTGCAACACCGGCGTCCCCTCCTGGAGCTGGAGGCGGACGACGTCCTCAGCCGTCGCCGGACGGTACTCCTGGGCCACCACGTGCCCCGTCGCCTCGCGCCCCATCGCCCGCGCCCACTGGGCGAAGCTGCGCAGTTCGGCGAAGCTCTGGCTGCGACGGCCGGCCAGGACCACGCGCCGGGCGCCCTGGCGCGACCCGATGAGGCCCTCGGCGGTCAGGGCCGCGACGGCCTGGCGGACCGTGCCGCGCGCGACGCCGTAGTGGGCCGCGAGGTCCGTCTCCGCCGGCAGCAGACTGCCCACGGTGTACTCCTCGCGGTCGATCGCCCGCCGCAGCTCCTCGGCGATCTCCTCGTGTCGCGCCGTCATTCTTCCCCTCGGGTTCGACCGCTGTGCACAGTCTGATCAGCCTAATCGACGTCGGACCGTGATCCGCGGTGGCCGGAACTATGCAGGGAATAGGGGGCTGTGGTTTCACCGACGTTCATGAACAGGACACCGGCGGCGGGCCTACTGGGGCCAACTTGTTCAGACAAGTTTTTCGCTTCATCCCACCCTCGTGCGTCACCCTGGAGAGACCGTGACCGTGTTCCTGCCGAGGACCGCCCTCCTCACCGGCGGCCTCGCCGTCGCCGCAGCACTCACCCTGAGCGCCTGCGGCGCCGCTCCCGACGACAAGGCGGCCACCGCCGACGGCAAGAGCGCGGCCACCGCGACCTCCGCCGCGGACTTCGGCGGTCTCGACGCCCTGGTCAAGGCCGCGAAGAAGGAGGGCACGCTGCACGCGATCGCCCTTCCCCGCGACTGGGCCAACTACGGCGCTCTCATCGACGGCTTCACCAAGAAGTACGGCATCAAGATCCAGGTCGAGAGCCCCGACGGCTCCAGCCAGGACGAGATCAACGCCGTCACCTCGCGCAAGGGCCAGGACCGCGCCCCCGACGTCCTCGACCTCGGCAGCTCCTTCGCTCTGAGCGCGGCCCAGCAGGGGCTGCTCGCCCCCTACAAGGTGACCGCCTTCGGCGACCTCCCCGAGGGGCAGAAGGACACCGCGGGCCGCTGGTTCAACGACTACGGCGGCTACATCTCCATCGGCTGCGACGCCAAGAAGGTCAAGGAGTGCCCGACGACCTTCAAGGACCTGCTCAAGCCGCAGTACAAGGGCCAGGTCGCGCTCAACGGCAACCCCACCAAGTCCGGTTCCGCCTTCGGTGGCGTGTACGCCGCCTCCCTGGCCGACGGCGGCTCCTTCGACGACATCCAGCCCGGCCTCGACTTCTTCGCCCAGCTGAAGAAGAACGGCAACTACACGCCCGTCGAGTCGACCCCGGCCACCGTCGAGAAGGGCGAGACGCCCATCAGCATCGACTGGGACTACCTGAACGCCGGATACGCCGACGAGTTCAAGTCCAAGGGCGTCGACTGGAAGGTCGCCATCCCCTCCGACGGCCAGTACGCCATGTTCTACTCCCAGGCCATCAACAAGGACGCCCCGCACCCGGCGGCCGCCCGCCTGTGGCAGGAGTACCTGTACAGCGCCGAGGGCCAGAACCTCTGGCTCAAGGGATACGCCCGCCCGGCCCTGATGACCGCGCTGGAGAAGGCCGGCACGCTCGACAAGACCGCCGCCGCCAAGCTCCCCGCGGTCTCGGGCACCCCGAGCTTCCCGACCGAGGCCCAGCAGAGCAAGGCCAAGACCGTGCTCGCCCAGGGCTGGGGCAAGGCCGTCTCCGGATGACCACCGCCCTCACCGAGGCCCCGGCCGACGTGGCGCCCGCCGCTGCCCACCGGCAGCGGCGGCGCCGCCGCGCCACCGGCCCGCTCGCCGTCCTCCCGCTGCTCGTCTTCGTGGCGATCTCCTTCGGCGTCCCCGCGCTCGCCATGCTCAACGGCGCGTTCACCGTCAAGGACCAGGCCACCGGCGCCAGTTCGTACACCACGGCCAACCTGACCGGTTCGTTCCAGGGCGCGTACCTGACCGCCCTGATCGGCAGCGTCAAGCTGTCCGCCGTCTCCGCGGGCCTCGCGACCGTCCTCGGACTGCCGCTCGCCCAGGCTGTGGTCACCTCCCGCTTCCGCGCGCTGCGCGAGGCCGTGCTCACCGCCTCCGGGGTCCTCGCGAACTTCGGCGGTGTCCCGCTGGCCTTCGCCTTCGTCGCCACCCTCGGCAACTCCGGTGTACTGACACGGCACTTGAGCCTCACCGACAAGGGCTGGAACCTCTACAGCTTCTGGGGCCTGGTGGTCGTCTACCTGTACTTCCTGATCCCGCTCATGGTTCTCACCATCACGCCCGCCCTCGACGGCCTGCGCCCCCAGTGGCGTGAGGCGGCGCGGAACAACGGCGCGACCTCCGTCCAGTACTGGCGGCACGTGGCCCTGCCCGTCCTCGCGCCCTCGCTCCTCGGCGGGCTCGTGCTCCTCTTCGGCAGCGCCTTCGCCGCGTACGCCACCGCCGCCGCCATGGTGGGCAGTGCGGTGCCGCTGGTCACCCTGCAGATCGCCGACGCGATCTCCGGCAACGTGCTGGTCGGCCAGGAGAACGTGGCGCTCGCCCTCAGCCTCGACATGGTCCTCATCGCGGGCCTGGTCATGGCCGTGTACCTGCCCCTGCAACGACGGAGCGCGCGATGGCTCGCCTGAACCTGTGGCGCTGGGCCGTCCTCGCCCTCGCCGCGCTGTACTTCCTGGTGCCCATGGCCGCGTCCGTGATCTTCACGGTCGACGTGCCGGGACAGGGCGTCACCTTCGACGCCTACCGCTCGATCGTGTCCGCCGACGGATTCGTCTCCAGCCTGCTGCTCTCGCTGGAACTCGCCGCCGTGACCATCGCCGTGGTGCTGCTCCTGATGGTGCCCGCCACGGTCGCGCTGCGGCTCGGCTCGCCCCGGCTGCGGCCGGTCGTCGAGGTGGTCTGCTCCCTGCCGCTCGTCGTGCCGCCGATCGCGTTCGTCGCCGGTATCTCCACCGTCCTCAAGTGGGGACCCGAACACCTCTCGCGCACTCCGCTGTTCCAGACGTTCGTGGCGATCCAGGATCCCGGCTTCCCGGTCGTCCTCGTCCTCGCGTACGTCGTGATGGCGCTGCCGTTCGTGTACCGGGCCCTGGACGCGGGACTGCGCGCCGTCGACGTGCGCACGCTCGTCGAGGCGGCCCGGAGCTGCGGCGCGAGCATGCCGCAGGCACTCGTGCGCGCGGTGCTGCCCAATCTGCGCGGCGCGCTGCTCAACGCCTCCTTCCTCACCCTGGCCCTGGTGCTGGGCGAGTTCACGGTCGCCGCCCTGCTCGGCTATCAGCCCTTCGCCGTGTGGATCTACAGCGTCGGCGGCTCCCAGGCCCAGATGTCCGTCGCCGTCTCCGTGCTCAGCCTGTTCCTCACCTGGGCACTCCTCCTCGCGCTCGCCGTCCTCGGCGGCCGCTCCCGTACCGCTTCCGCCTCCCGGGGATGAACATGACCGTCGCCACGCTCGACAAGGCCGCCACCGTCGAATTCCGGGGGCTCCGGCGGGAGTTCGGCCCGACCGTCGCTCTCGACGGCCTCGACCTCACCGTCCGGCCCGGTGAACTGCTCGCCCTGCTCGGTCCCTCCGGCTGCGGCAAGACCACCGCGCTGCGCATGCTCGCCGGCTTCGAACACCCCGACTCCGGCGAGGTGCTGGTCGACGGCGAGGACATCACCCGGGTTCCGGCGCACCGGCGCGACGCGGGGATGGTCTTCCAGTCGTACAGCCTCTTCCCGCATCTGAACGCACTGGACAACGTGGCCTTCGGACTGCGGATGCGCAAGGTGCGTACGGCCGAACGGCGTTCCCGTGCGGCCGAGTTGCTCGATCTGGTGGGCCTCGGGGACAAGGGCGGGCGGTTCCCGCACCAGCTTTCCGGCGGCCAGCAGCAGCGGGTCGCCCTGGCCCGCGCGCTCGCCCTGCGGCCCCGTGTCCTGCTGCTCGACGAGCCGCTGTCGGCGCTGGACGCCAAGGTGCGGCTTTCGCTGCGCGAGGAGATCCGCCGGCTCCAGCTCGAACTCGGCATCACCACCCTGTTCGTGACCCACGACCAGGAAGAGGCGTTGTCCATGGCGGACCGGGTCGCGGTGATGCGGGCCGGACGGCTCGAACAGTGCGCGTCGCCCGCCGACTTGTACGGGCGTCCCGCCACCGCCTTCGTCGCCGAGTTCGTGGGCACGATGAGCCGGATCCCGGGGACCCTCGACGGCGACCGGGTCGAGGTGCTCGGCCGACGGCTGCCGGTGGACGGGGACGCGCCCGCACCGGGGGAGGTGGATGTGCTGGTACGCCCCGAGGCGGTCCGGGTGAGCGCCGACGACGCGGGTGACGCACGGGTCGTGGCCACCGCGTTCCTCGGCGCGGCCACCCGGGTGACCGTGCGGCTCGCCGACGGCACCGAGGTCAAGGCCGACCTGCCCACGCACGAGGCCGCGACGCTCGCGTCGGGCGCCGCCGTGACCGTCACCCTGCCGGACCGTCCGGTCCTGGTCGCCGAGCGCACGAGCTGAGGCACACCCGGTGCCGCCCCGGACCACGGGTACCCTCCCGGGCCAGCGGCCAGCGGCCAGCGGCTTCCGGGTACCGGCCTTTGGCTCCGGCTCCCGGCCTTGGCTTCCAGCACGGCTCTTGGTTTCCGGCCTCGGGCTCACGGCTCTCGGCCTCGGCCCGATCCTCGGCTCAGGGCCTCCGGCTTCCGGCCTGGCTCTTGGCCCCGGCAGCGGCTTCCAGCCCCGGCCTCCGGCTTCGCGCCTCTGGCTACTGGCCCCGGCTCCCGACCCCGACCCTTGCCCCGACCCTTGACCCCTGAACCCGACCCCCGCCGCCGGCCGCACGTGCCGCCCCGGTGCCTGTGGCCGGGATTCCGCCCCGGCCCCGGGGCGGCAGGCGGTCCCCCGACCCCCGGGGCGGGGCCACCGCACCACGCTCGATCCCCCCACCGATGAAAGAGATCACCGTGACCCGTCGCACCACCGCCCGACCTCCCCTCCAGGCCGTTCTGTTCGACATGGACGGCACGCTCGTGGACACCGAGCGGCTGTGGTGGGAGGCGGTGGAGGAGGTGGCCGGCGGGCTCGGGCACGTACTGACGGCGGCCGATCAGCCGCATGTCCTCGGACGGCCCGTCGAGCACACCGCCGCATGGCTGGCCGGTGTCACCGGAGCGCCGGCAGAGGAGACCGCCGTCGAACTGCACCGGCAGTTCGCGGACCGGGTCCGTACGGGCGTCGTGCCGCGCCCCGGGGCGAGGGAACTGCTCCGGGCGCTCGCCCGCGAACGCGTGCCCACCGCCCTCGTGACCGCCTCCCCGCGCGCGGTCGCCGACACCGTGCTGGAGGCACTCGGCACCGGACACTTCGCCGTTTCCGTCACCGCCGACGACACCGGGCGCACCAAGCCCGCCCCCGACCCCTACCTCGCCGCCTGCCGCGCCCTCGGTGTCGACCCCGCGGCCTGCGTCGCCGTCGAGGACACCCAGACCGGTGTCACCTCGGCCGAGTCGGCCGGCTGTGCCGTCCTCGCGGTGCCCTCGCTCGCGCCGATCGAGCCCGCGGCGGGCCGGACCGTGCTCGGCAGCCTGGAAGGCGTCTCCCCGGCCCGGCTGCGGGCCATGGTCGCCCCGGGTGAGCTGCGGGTGATGAGCTGGAACCTCTGGTTCGGCGGCACCAGGGTCGACGGGTACCGCGAGAAGCAGCTCAAGGTCATCACGGAGACCGGCGTGGACGTGGTCGGTCTCCAGGAGACGTACGGGGACGCGGCCCGCGAACTCGCCGACGCCCTCGGCTGGTACCACCACCGGGCGGGCGACAACCTCGGCGTCATCAGCCGCCACCCGATCACCTCCGTGCTCGGCGACCCGGACGTCGGCTTCTACGGGGGAACCGGGGTCCGGATCGAACTGGACGGCGGGCAGCGGGTGGACGTCTGGAGCGTCCACCTCGACTGTGCCCCGTACGGTCCCTACGAGGCCCGCTTCGACGGGCTCCCGGCGGCCGGACTGATCGCGCACGAGAGCGGCCGGCTCGCCCGGATGCGGGAGATCCTTCGGGGGGTCGCCGACACCCGCGACGAGTCCGTGCCGGTCGTCCTGACCGGTGACTTCAACGCGCCCTCGCACCTGGACCGGCCCGATGTCGCCTGGCCGGTGACACGGGCCGCCGAGGAGGCGGGCCTGCGCGACTCCTACCGGGAGGCCCACCCCGACCCGGTACGGGAGCCGGGACACACCTGGTCGCCCGTCCACGCCGAACACGAGGACGGCAGCGGGCGCCCGGAGCCGCAGGACCGGATCGACTTCGTCCTGCACCGGGGCCTGACCGTCCTCGACTCCCGCACCCTGGTCAGCGGTGATCCGCGGCCCTGGCCGGATGTCGCGGGCAACGACTGGCCCTCGGATCACGCGGCGGTCGTCACCGTCTTCACCGTGCCGAGGGGCGACTGACGGGACGGATCCGGTGACGGCGCGCAGCGCGCGTTGAACGCTCAGTCAGTCCGGACCATTGCGGTCCGGGCGCGACATCGACTAGTTTGAGCCGCGCGCCCGCTACCCGCGAGTAACACACGGGTCACCACACGTCACCCGGCCACCCGACCGTCCCGTCGTCCTGGGGAGACCATGCGCTGGCCCTTCGGCCGTACGCCCACGGTCCGTTCGCGGATCGTGGCCCTCTCGATCGCTCCGGTGATCGCCCTCATGACGCTGTGGAGTTTCGCCATGGTGTCCGTCACCGGCGATCTGCGCGCACTCGTCCGTCTGCAGGACGTCTACAACACCTTCGGCACCCCGGCCGACACGGCGATCGGCCAGATCCAGATCGAACGCCGCCTCGCCGCCGCGTACCTGGGCGCGAAGCGCGGGACGACGGCGGGCGTCGACCTGCTGGCACAGGAACGCCGCACCGACCGCGCCGTGACCGCCCTGCGCGCGGCGGTCAGGGACGGGGACCGCGGCAGCCTCTCCGGACAGCAGCGCCGGGCGCTCGACGCCCTGCTGCACTCCGTCGACGGGCTGGAGGGGCTGCGCGGCCGGGTGCTGGCACACACCGTCACCTGGGACCGGGCCGTGGCCGAATACAGCACCCTGGTGGAACCGTCCTTCGACGTCCAGTCCGCGCTCACGGCGCTCCAGGCGGGACAACTGGCCCGTGAGGCCCAGGTCGTCGTCGAACTGGTGCGGGTACGGGAGTTCGTGTCGCGCGAGGACGCGCTCGTCGCCGGGGCACGGGCCGCCGGCACGCTCACCGACCGCCAGTACGACACCCTCACCGCGACCATCGAGGACCGCCGGGTCTTCGAGCAGACCTACGTGCCCGACCTGCCGGCCGACTCGCGCGCCCTCTTCGAGACCTTCCAGCGCGACGACCTGCACCGGGAACTGACCCGGGGCGAGGACGCCCTGCTGCGGGCGGGCGCGCGGCAGGCGGGCGAGGCCGTCGCGGCCGGCACCTGGCGCACCACCAGCGACCGTGCCGTCAAGCGGTACATGCGGCTGTGCACCCAGTCCGCGATCAACTCCGCCGCCCGCGGGCGGGCGTTCGCCTACCGGGAGCTGACCAAGGCGGCGATCGTCGGTGTGCTCGGACTGGCAGCCGTCGGACTGTCCCTCTGGTTCGCGGTGCGCGGCGCCCGGCGCATCTCGCGCCGTCTGGAGTCGCTGCGCGACGCCGCCGACCTGCTGACCAACCGCCAACTGCCTCAGGTCATGGAACGGTTGGGAGCTGGTGAGGAGGTCGACGCGGCCGCCGAGGCGCCGCCGCTGGCGGACGTGGAGGCGGTGGCCGACGAGATCGGCCAGGTCGGCCGGTCCTTCAACACCGCCCGGCTCGCCGCCGTCGAGGCCGCCGTCAAGCAAGCCACCCTGCGCCGCGGGCTGTTCGCGGTGCTCCTGAACATCGCCCGCCGCAACCAGGCGCTCGTCCACCGCCAGCTCAAGCTGGTCGACACGCTGGAGCGCCGTACCGACGACCCCGACGTCCTGGACGACCTGTTCCGGATCGATCACCTCACCACCCGCATGCGGCGCCACGCGGAGAGCCTCATCATCCTCTCCGGCTCGGCCCCGGGCCGCCGTTGGCGACGGCCGGTGCCCGTCGCCGAGGTGGTGTCCTCCGCGGTGAGCGAGATCGAGCAGTACACGCGTGTCGTGGTCCCCCCGATGCCCGAGGTGGGCGTCGCGGCGGACGCCGTCGCCGACGTCGTCCATCTCATCGCCGAACTCGTCGAGAACGCCACCGTGTTCTCGCCGCCCCGCACCCAGGTCACCCTGCGCACCGGGCGGGCCGGGAGCGGGTTCGTCCTGGAGATCGACGACCGGGGTCTCGGCCTCGAACCCGACCAGATCGACGAGGCCCACCGCACCCTCACCACACCGGAGGACTTCGACCCGACCCGGCACGACCGGCTCGGCCTGTACGTCGTGGGCCGGCTCGCCGCACGGCACGGCATCAAGGTCACGCTGTGCCGCTCCCCGTACGGCGGTACGACGGCGGTGGTGCTGCTCCCCGAGGCCGTCCTCGCACCGGTGGAGACCACGCTCCTGGCGGCGGACACGGCTCCGGCGGCGCTTCCCACCCGGACCGCCACCGCGCTCCTGCCGGCACAGCGCAAGGCGTCCGGGGAACAGCAGGCCGGCTCCGTGCCGCCGGAAGCCCCGGAGCCGCCCGTGCTGCCCACCCGGGTCCGTCAGCGGGCCCTGGCCCCGGAGCTGCGCACCGCGGCACCGGTGGCCGACGAGACGCCGGAACGTGAGATCACGCCGGAGGAGATGCGCGCGGTCTTCGGAGCCTTCCAGCGTGGTCTCGACCGAGGCCGCAAGGGACTGCCCGCGGAGCCGGACACCGGCGGGCCCGGCTCCGCGCCGTCCGGCCCCGCGCAGCGAACCGACACAGAGGAAGGGACGGACGCCGACGATGCGCCCTGACCAGCTCCCAGAGCACCCCGTCCGGACCCTGGAGGCCCGGCACCCGGATCCGGCGGGCGGCGGCCTCGGGTCCGGGGACGACGCCGACCGGCCCGGCACCGATCTCGGGTGGCTGCTCGACGATCTCGTGGCCAGGACCGACCACGTCCGCCAGGCCGTGCTCCTCACCGCCGACGGCCTCCCGCTGAGCTGCTCGGACGGCATGCGCAGACGGGACATCGAACACCTCGCCGCGGTCTGCTCGGGCTTCCACAGCCTCGCCCTCTCGGTGGGCGAGCGCTTCGCCGCGGGCGGGGTGCGCCAGACCATGGTGATGCTCGACGACGCCTACCTCTTCATCACCCCGGCGGGTGACGGGAGCCGGCTCGCCGTGCTGAGCGAGGTCCAGACGGACGTCGGCCAGCTCGCGCACGAGATGGAACTGCTCGTCCGCCGCGTCGGCCGCCACATGGCCGCCGCCGTACGCTCGGCGGCCGACCCCGCGGGCCACTGATCCGGCTGTGACCGACGAGCACTGGTACGAGGACGAGACCGGGCCGATGGTGCGGCCCTACACCGTCACCGGGGGCCGCACCCGGCCCTCGCGGCGGCACGTCATCGACCTGATGTCGCGGGTCACGGTCCTGGAGACGGACGCCGGGCGGCCCGGTCTCGACCACGCGGCGGCCGCGCTGCTCGACCTGGCCCGCCGCGGCCCCCGGCCGGTCGTCGAGCTCGCCGCGGACGCCGACCTGCCGCTGACCGTCGTACGTGTCCTGCTCGGCGACCTGGCCGAGGCCGGTCTGCTGACCATCGACGAGCCGTACCGTCCGCCGGACGGCGCTCCCGCGGCCGACCCGGAGCTGCTCCGCGAGATCGTTGAGCGGCTGCGCGAGCTGTGACCCCGGCCGGGAGGGCATCCCGGGGCCGGGGATCCCGGCCCCGGGGACCCCGAGCCGGGATCCCGGGCCGGCGGATCCCGCCCCGGCGGCCTCGTCCCGGCGTCGGGCCGCGTCCGTCCCGTCACCGGGACCGCCCCCGCCTGTGACCTGCGTCTCCCGGGGTTCAGGACGTTCGGGACTTGACCGCGGGGCGCGCGGCGGGGCGCGCAACGAATCGCCGCCGGGGGCCGAGGGCACGCAACGAATCGTTCAGTGGCGCGCAACGGGTCCTTCTTGTCCCCCCGATCCGGCCGACCGTACCGTCTAGGTGGCCCCCAAACCCCCCTCGTACCGGTGGAGAACCCGTATGCGCACAGCCCTGCTCCAGAGCTCCGGCCGCCCCGGCTCGGTCGTCGAGAACCTCAAGGTCCTCGACGAGGCCGCGGGTCGTGCCGCCGCAGCGGGCGCCGGGCTGATCGTGACGTCGGAGATGTTCCTGACCGGCTACGCCATCGGCGACGGCATAGCGCGCCTCGCCGAGCCCGCCGACGGCGACTCCGCCGACGCGGTGGCCGAGATCGCCACCCGGCACGGCGTCGCCGTCGCCTACGGCTACCCCGAGCGCGAGTCCGCGCGGTCCGGGAGCGAGGTCCCCGGGGCCGACGGCGGGGCGAGGGTCTTCAACTCCGTGCAGCTGATCTCCGCGGACGGCACCCGGCTCGCGAACTACCGCAAGACCCATCTCTTCGGCTGCTTCGAGCACGACCACTTCACACCCGGCGACCAGCCCGTCGTGCAGGCGGAACTGAACGGCCTGCGGGTCGGCCTCATGATCTGCTACGACGTCGAGTTCCCGGAGAACGTCCGCGGGCACGCTCTCGCCGGCACCGACCTGCTGCTCGTGCCGACCGCGCAGATGCACCCGTTCCAGTTCGTCGCCGAGTCCGTCGTCCCGGTGCGCGCGTTCGAGAACCAGATGTACGTCGCCTACGTCAACCGCACCGGCCCGGAAGGGGAGTTCGAGTTCGTCGGACTGTCCACGCTGGCCGGTCCCGACGGCGTCGCCCGTGCCCGCGCCGGCCGCGGCGAGGAACTGGTCGTGGCGGACGCCGACCCGGTTCTCCTGGCCGCCTCGCGCGAGACGAACCCGTATCTGAAGGACCGCCGCCCCGGCCTCTACGGGTCCCTCGTCTGACCTCCCGCCCGGCCTGTCCCCGGCCGGTCACGCAAGCCCTCCCCTCACCAGTTTCCGCGCAAGGAGTCCGTACCCCATGACGTCCACCGTGCCCAACGCCGTCCAGCACGCCGACGTGCAGCAGCCGCCGATCACCATGTTCGGCCCGGACTTCCCCTACGCCTACGACGACTTCCTCGCGCACCCCGCGGGCCTCGGGCAGATACCCGCGACCGAGCACGGCACCGAGATCGCGGTGATCGGCGGCGGACTGTCCGGCATCGTGGCCGCGTACGAGCTGATGAAGATGGGCCTCAAGCCCGTCGTGTACGAGGCCGACGAGATCGGCGGCCGGCTGCGTACGGTCGGCTTCGAGGGCTGCGACCCCTCGCTGACCGCCGAGATGGGCGCGATGCGCTTCCCGCCCTCCTCCACCGCCCTCCAGCACTACATCGACCTGGTCGGCCTTCAGACCCGCCCGTTCCCCAACCCCCTTGCCGAGTCCACGCCCTCGACGGTCGTCGACCTCAAGGGCGAGTCGCACTACGCGACCTCCGTCGACGACCTCCCGCAGGTCTACCGCGACGTCATGAACGCCTGGAACGCCTGCCTGGAGGACGGCGCCGACTTCTCCGACATGAACCAGGCCATGCGGGAGCGCGACGTTCCGCGCATCCGGGAGATCTGGTCGAAGCTCGTCGAGAAGCTCGACAACCAGACCTTCTACGGCTTCCTGTGCGACTCGGAGTCCTTCAAGTCCTTCCGCCACCGCGAGATCTTCGGTCAGGTCGGCTTCGGCACCGGAGGCTGGGACACCGACTTCCCGAACTCCATCCTGGAGATCCTGCGGGTCGTCTACACCGAGGCCGACGACCACCACCGCGGCATCGTCGGCGGCTCCCAGCAGCTCCCGCTGCGGCTGTGGGAGCGCGAGCCGGAGAAGATCGTGCACTGGGCGTACGGCACCTCGCTGTCGACGCTGCACGACGGCGCCCCGCGTCCGGCCGTGACCCGGCTGAACCGCACCGCGGGCAACGGCATCACGGTGACGGACGCGAACGGCGACATCCGTACGTACAAGGCGGCGATCTTCACCGCCCAGTCCTGGATGCTGCTCTCCAAGGTCGCCTGCGACGACTCGCTCTTCCCGATCGACCACTGGACGGCGATCGAGCGCACGCACTACATGGAGAGCTCCAAGCTCTTCGTGCCCGTCGACCGGCCGTTCTGGCTGGACAAGGACGAGGAGACGGGGCGTGACGTCATGTCGATGACGCTCACCGACCGTATGACGCGCGGCACCTACCTCCTCGACGAGGGCCCGGACAAGCCCGCCGTCATCTGCCTCTCGTACACGTGGTGCGACGACAGCCTGAAGTGGCTGCCGCTGTCCGCGAGCGAGCGCATGGAGGTCATGCTGAAGTCGCTCGGCGAGATCTATCCGAAGGTCGACATCAGGAAGCACGTCATCGGCAACCCGGTGACCGTGTCCTGGGAGAACGAGCCCTACTTCATGGGCGCGTTCAAGGCCAACCTGCCGGGTCACTACCGCTACCAGCGACGCCTGTTCACGCACTTCATGCAGGAGTCGCTGCCCGAGGACAAGCGGGGCATCTTCCTCGCCGGCGACGACATCTCCTGGACGGCCGGCTGGGCCGAGGGCGCCGTCCAGACCGCGCTGAACGCGGTCTGGGGGGTCATGCACCAGCTCGGCGGGACGACCGACCCGACCAACCCCGGGCCCGGCGACGTGTACGACGAGATCGCGCCGGTGGAGCTGCCCGAGGACTGATCCTCGACCGGGGGCGCGGGCGTTCGGGTCACACCCCGGCCGCCCGCGCCGCCTCGTACACCTCGGCCGCCACTTCCTTCAGTTCCTCGGCGTCCCGCATCCCGCTCTGGAGATCGAGGAAGATCTCGTCGAGGCCGATCTCGGCGTGGGCGACCAGGTCCGCCACGATCTGCCCGACGTCACCCTGGAAGGCCTGGCGGTCGTCACCCGCGTACGGCTTGGGCGTGTAGCGAGGGTTCGTGCGCAGCACGGTCCGCAGCGGCCGGGTGCGCCCGCGCTCGGCGGCCAGGTCCTGCAACTGACGCCACTGCGATGTCAGTCGGTCGACACCCATGCCGATCGGCATCCAGCCGTCCGCGTGGTCGACGAGCCTGCGGCGCGCCTTGCCCGTGTTGCCGGCGAGCAGGATCGGGATCGGCCGGGCCGGCTTGGGGCCGACGACGGCCGAGGCGATCCTGGTGAGGGTGCCGTCGTAGACCACCGGGTCGGGGCCCCACACCGCGCGGCACACCTCGATCACCTCGTCCAGGGCGTCGCCGCGCTCCGCGAAGGGCCGCGCGGAGGCCGCCGAGTACTCGTCGAGCGACCAGCCGTGCCGAGGCCCGCCACGACCCGGCCGCCGCTGGCCGCGTCGAGGGAGGCGAGGGACTTGGCGAGCTGGAAGGGCGTGTGCAGCGGAGCGACCAGGACGCTGGTGCCGAGCTCGGCGCGCTCGGTCGCCGCGGCCGCGAGGGTCAGGGTCACCAGCGGGTCGGCGACGGCCCGGTAGGAGTCCGGCCAGGCCAGTCCCTCGACGCCGTACAGCCCTTGGGTCGGCGGGTCCGGGAACAGGGCCCGCTCGAAGACCCACAGGCTGTCGAACCCGATGGCCTCCGCGGCGCGTGCCACGGCGGGCACGTCCCGTCCGAGGTCGTACTGCTTCATCTGCGGGAGGGCGAGGCCGAGTCGCGTCGTCATACAGCTGTACTCCTTCGCATCGGGGTGTGCCGAGGTGTCAACGTACAGTGAGCGTCCGGTCGTTCCGGCGAGGACCGCGGCGCGTGGCCGGATCAGGCCCGCAGGGGAGTGAGCAGCATCCGGCCGGCCAGGCCCACCGCCGCGTCGAGGCGGTCGCCGAACTCCTCGGCCAGGTCGGGGATCCCGCGCAGCGCCCACAGGGCGCGCGCCGCCGCCCAGGTCGCCTCGCGAGCCCGCTCCAGACTCCAGGAGCCGAGCAGATGGGTGAGCGGATCGGCGATCTGGAGCAGGTCGGGGCCCGGCATCAGCTCTTCGCGGATGCGTTCCTCCAGCGAGACGAGGAGATCGCCCACGCGGTCGAACTCGTCCTCCAGGTCGGCCGGTTCGCAGCCGAGCGTACGACAGCTGTCCACCACGGCGAGCGCGAGATCGTGCCCGATGTGCGCGTTGATGCCCGCGAGCGCGAACTGCAGGGGGCGTACCCCCGGATGGCGGCGGAAGCGCAGCAGCGGCCGCCAGCAGGCGGGCGCCCGGCCCTCCTCGGCCACCGTCAGATAGCGCTCCGCGAACCGCACGTCCAGTGTCTGCGCGGCCCGTCGGTCGGGGAACACCCCGGCGTCCAGACGGCGGTCGAACTCCTCGGTGACCGTGAGGTAGACGCGGTTGAAGACCGCGAGACCGTCACGCTCGGGGAGGGTCTCGTCCAGGGCGCGCATACGGGCGACGACCGTGTCAACGGGAACGGTGAACTGTGCCGACTGCGCCATGGGGGCAGCGTCCCAGTCCTAGGGTGGCCCGCGTGCCGCCGGGCCGACGGCTTCCCCAGAACGGGGGAACGCGGACGGGGCCGGAGTGGGGGAACCGTACGTGTCAGGCTTACGTGTCCAACGGCTCGTCGAGCGCGGGGCGGAGAGCGGCAGAGCCGTGGGACGCGGTGTCATGGTCGCCGTCGCCTCGGTCGTGGTCGCGGCCGGCACCGTGACGGGGACCGTGTCCGCTCTCGGCGACGGGAGCCCGTCGCCGGAGGCGCGCGCGCCGGTGACCCGCTCGTCCGCCCCCTCACCCACCGGTGCGCGGACACCGGCGGGCGGTTCGGCCACGCCGTCCCCTTCGCGGTCGGCCTCCCCGGAACCGGCCGCCGGTCCCTCGCCCGGGGAAGGCGGGCCACGGACCGCGGCGGGGCCCGCCCTTCTACCGCCACCCCGATTCCCAGGTGCGCGCGTGGGTCGACGGCCACCCCGGTGATCCCCGGCGCGCGGTCATCGCGTCCCGGATCGCCGACCGCCCGGCCGCGGTGTGGTTCGCGGACTTCTCACCGTCCACGATCACCGCGCGGGTCGAGGCCGTGACCTCGGCCGCCGCCGAGCGGGGCGGGGTGCCGGTCCTCGTGCCGTACGCCGTCCCGCGGCGCGACTGCGGCGGGGCCTCGGAGGGCGGGGCGCCCGACCTCGCCGCGTACGACGGCTGGATCGACGGCTTCGCGGCGGGGCTCGGCTCCCGCGAGGCCGTCGTCGTCCTGGAGCCCGACTCGATCGCCCAGTCCGACTGCCTCACCGGGCCGGAGCGGGCGGGCCGCCTCGCCTCCCTGGCCCGCGCGGGACGCGTCCTGAAGGCGGCGGACCCCAGGGCCCGGGTCTACTACGACGCGGGCAACTCCGACTGGAACCCGGCGGCCGCGCAGGCCGCGCTGCTGCGGCGGGCGGGCGCCGCCTCCGCAGCCTCCTCCGACGGTGTCTTCACCAACGTCTCCAACTTCAACCGGACGACCGACGAGATCGCCTACGTGCGGCGCGTCCTCGCCGCGCTCGGCGGGCCCTCGGGCCTCGGTGCCGTCATCGACACCAGCCGCAACGGCAACGGCGCCGCCCCCGGCGGAGCGTGGTGCGATCCGCCGGGCCGCAGGATCGGTCCGGCACCGACCCTGAGCACCGGGGAGGCCGGGATCGACGCCTATCTGTGGGTGAAGCCGCCGGGGGAGTCGGACGGCTGCCGGGGCGAACCGGGAACCTTCTCGGCCGAGTACGCCTATGAGCTGGCGGGCTGATCCCCGGGCCCGTCGTACGCCGAGGTCCCCGAGTCGAGCAGCGGTTCCTGGCGGAGGTGGGCCGGGGCCATCGCCCGCAGCGCGTGGTAGCCGGTGATCACGACGATGGTGCCCAGCGCGATGCCGTTCAGCGAGAAGTTGTCCGTGAACTTCAGGGTGACGCCGCCGATGCCGATGATGATGCCCGCGGCGGCGGGCACCAGGTTCAGCGGATTGCGCAGGTCCACCCGGGCGTTGAGCCAGATCTGGGCACCGAGCAGGCCGATCATGCCGTAGAGGATGACGGTGATGCCGCCGAGGACACCGCCCGGGATCGCCGCGACCACCGCGCCGAACTTGGGGCACAGCCCGAAGAGCAGGGCGAAGCCGGCGGCGGCCCAGTAGGCGGCGGTGGAGTAGACCCGGGTCGCGGCCATCACGCCGATGTTCTCGGAGTACGTGGTGTTGGGCGGGCCGCCGACCACGGTGGAGAGCATGGAGGCGGCTCCGTCCGCGGAGATCGCGGTGCCCAGCTCGTCGTCCAGCGGGTCTCCGGTCATCTCGCCGACGGCCTTGACGTGCCCCGCGTTCTCCGCGACCAGCGCGATGACCACCGGCAGGGCGACGAGGATCGCGGACCACTGGAAGGAGGGCCCGTGGAACGACGGCAGTCCGATCCAGTCGGCCTTCCCGACCCCGGAGAGGTCCAGGCGCCAGTGGTCGGTGACCTTGCCGCTCGCGTCCACCGCGTGGATCCGGCCGAAGATCCGGTCGAAGGCCCAGGAGACGGCGTAACCGAAGAGCAGCCCCAGGAAGATCGCGATGCGTGACCAGAAACCTCGCAGGCACACCACGGCCGCGCCGGTCACCAGCATGGTGAGCAGGGCCGTCCACTGGTCCTGCGGCCAGTAGGTGGAGGCGGTCACCGGCGCCAGGTTGAAGCCGATCAGCATGACGACCGCGCCGGTCACGATCGGCGGCATCGCGGCGTGGATGATCCTCGCCCCGAACCGCTGGACGGCCAGGCCCACCAGGAACAGCGCGACGCCGACCACGAAGCACGCGCCGGTCACCGTGGCGCTGGTGCCGCCCTGCGCACGGATCACGGCGGCGACGCCGACGAAGGAGAGCGAACAGCCCAGGTAGCTGGGCACCCGGCCGCGGGTGGAGAGCAGGAAGATGACCGTCGCGACACCGGACATCATGATCGCAAGATTCGGGTCAAGTCCCATCAAAACGGGCGCGACGAAAGACGCTCCGAACATCGCCACCACGTGCTGGGCGCCGAGCCCGAAGGTCCGGGGCCAGGAGAGGCGTTCATCGGGGCGGACGACCGCTCCTGGGGCGGGAGTCCGCCCGTCGCCGTGCAGTGTCCAGCGCACGCCGAGGTCCATGGTGAGGGTTCGCTTTCTCTGTACGTGAATTTGTCCGGCCCATTGTCACGTCCAACCAGCCGTTCTACGCTCACACGGTCCTTCTCATGAACATCGTTCATATGTCTGATCGGAGTGTTCCGTGAGTGCACGATCCGGACTGGGCCTGGTGGCCGTGGCGGTCACTGTCACGCTCGCGACCCTCGTCGCCCCCTCGGCGTCCGCTCGTACGGCGTCCGCGGCCACCCAAGCGGTGTCGGCACGTACGGAGTCCACGGGCGGCCCAATGCCGTCCGGACGGGCCGCGCCCGGGCTGCCGAGGACCGTGGTCCTCGACGGCGGTCGGCTGCGGCGCACCCGCGCCCGCCTGGACCACGGCGACGGCCGACTCGCCCTCGCTCTGCGCCGGTTGACGGCCCGCGCCGACAACTGGCTGGACCAGGGCCCCTGGACGGTCGTCGACAAGCCGAAACCCGCCCCCGGCGGCGACGTTCACGACTACCTCAGCCAGGCCCCCTACTGGTGGCCCTCGCAGCCGGCCACCGCCGGCAATCCCTGGGGCTGCCCGTACGTCCAGCGTGACGGGCAGCGCAATCCCGAGGTGGACACCGGCACCGACCGCCAGGACGTCGAGAAGGTCTTCGACTCGACGTACGACCTCGCGCTCGCCTGGTACTACACCGGCGAGAAGCGGTACTCCGTGAAAGCCTCCCAGGTTCTGCGCACCTGGTTCCTGGACCCGGCCACACGGATGAACCCGAACCTGGACCACGGCCAGTTCATCCCCTGCAAGTACGACGGCCGGGCCATCGGCGTCATCGACTTCTCGCAGTCCTACACGAGCGTCCTCGACGCGATCGCCCTCCTCGACACCGGCGCCCCCGGCTGGTCCCGGTGCGACCGGGCCGCGATGCTCGCCTGGAACACCGGCTACCGCGACTGGCTGACGGACAGTTCCTTCGGCAAGGAGGAGGGCGCCGCGCGGAACAACCACGGCACCTTCTACGACATGCAGCTCGCCGCCCTCGCGTACGCGACCGGCGACAAGGACCTCGCCCGGCGGACCGTGCTCGCCGCGCGCGGCCTGCGTATCGACCCGCAGATCGCCGCCGACGGCAGCCAGCCCCAGGAGCTCGCCCGCACCCGCAGCTGGCACTACTCGACCTTCGACCTGGTGGCGTACACCCGGCTCGCCGCCGTCGGCCGGAAGGTCGGCGTGGACCTGTGGGCGTACCGGGGACCGGACGGCCAGAGCCTGTTCAAGGCGGTCGACTACCTGCTGCCCGCGGCGACCGGAGCCGGGCCGTGGAGCCACCCCGAGCTGGAGTTCCACCGCTTCGCGGCGACCGACGTGGTGCATGCCGCGGCCGACGCGGGGGACCGGGCCGCGCGGGCCGCCGTGCCGGGGCTCGAAGCGCCGCCCGGCGGTGATCTGTGGGAGCTGCGGCCGGCCGCCGAGCAGCTCGACTCCATCGCGGGCTGATCCCGCCCGGACGGGGTTCCTGAGCGTTTGCTTAGGATGGGGAGCGTCGTTTCAGCCAGGCCCGCCCAGTCCGCGTGCCGCAGTACGCCCCAGGAGCCCCGCCCGTGACCACCGAAGCCCCCGCCGCCCCCGCCCTCCCGTACGGACGCCTCCTGCCCGTCACCGTCCACTTCGACGACCTCGACGCGCTCGGACTGCTGCACAACGCCCGCTACCCGGTCATGGTGGAACGCGCCTGGACCGCGCTGTGGAACGAGCGCGGCTTCGGCTTCGAGGGCGACTGGGAGGCGGCGGGCGACTCGTGCAACGCGGTCAAGGAACTGCGGATCACCTACGAGGCCCCGGTCAGCCGTCCCGGCGCGTACGCCGTCCACCTCTGGCTGGAACGGCTCGGGAACACCGGACTGACGTACGGCTTCCGCTTCTGCTCCCTCGACGGCGCGGTCACCTACGCGCACGGAACCCGGGTGCTCGTACGGCTCGACGCCGGGACCCTGCGCCCGACGCCTTGGAGCGACCGGTTCAGGGCCGTGGGCCGGGAACTGCTGCGCTCGGGGGACTGACCTTCGACGTGACGCGGTCTCCCGCCCGCAGCACACCCGCGAGCGCGGTGAGCCCGAGCGCCAGCAGCGTGACCAGCCCGAACGACACCATCAGGTTCGTCGCCTGCGCCACCGACCCGATCAGGCTCGGCGCTATCAGCCCCGAGGTGTACGTGATGGTCGCGACGCCCGCTATGGCCTGACTGGGGTTGGGGCCGCTGCGCCCGGCCGCCGCGAAGCAGAGCGGGACGACGACCGCGATACCGAGGCCGAGCAGCGCGAAGCCGCCCATCGCCACGGCCGGATGCTCCGCGACGACGATCAGCAGTCCGCCGAGCACGGCCAGCACACCGCCCGCCCGCACGGTGCGCACGGCGCCGAACCGGTTCACCACCGAGTCGCCGGCCAGTCGGGCCACCGCCATGGTCAGCATGAAGCCGGTGGTCGAGGCCGCGGCGAGACCGGCCGAGGTGTCCAGCCGGTCGCGCAGGTAGACCGCCGACCAGTCCAGGCTCGCGCCCTCCGCGAACACCGCGCAGAAGCCGATTGTGCCGATGAGCAGCGCCGACCGGGGCGGCAGCGCGAAGCGCGGCGGCGGCTCCTCGTCCTCGGTGGGCCGCAGATCGAGCACCCAGCGGCAGGCGAGCAGTCCGACGAGGGTGAGGGTCGCCGCGGCCAGAGCGTGGTGCAGGCGCGCGTCCGCGCCCAGTTGGGCGGCGAGGGTGCCGGCCGCCGCGCCGATCAGTGCGCCGGCGCTCCACATGCCGTGCAGCCCGGACATGATCGACTTGTCGAGCCGGTTCTCGACCTCGACACCCAGCGCGTTCATGGCGACATCCGCCATTCCCGCCGTGGCGCCGTAGGCGAACATCGCGAGGCACAGGGTGAGCAGGTTCGGCGCGAGGGACGGGAGGACCAGCGCCAGCGTCCACAGCGTCATGAGCCCGCGCAGCGCCGTACGGCTGCCGAAGTGGTGGGTGATCCGGCCGGCCAGCGGCATCGAGCAGGAGGCGCCGAGCGCGGTGAAGGCGAGCGCGAAACCGAGCTGCCCCGCGCTGACCGACGCATGGTCCTGGATCCACGGCACCCGGGTCGCGAAGGACCCGGTGACGGCTCCGTGCACGGCGAACACGGCCGCCACGGCGTACCGGGCGCGCCTGACCTCGCGCTGGTCGTAGACCACTTCACTCATGCTCGGGCCCTCCCCAGGTGATGGTTCCACGTCGTGCCGCCGTAAACTATCAGGAACCCTGCCTGATAAATAGATGACCGCTCGCCGCCCGGTCGACCGGGGGCCTCGCCGGTCTGGGAGGATTCCCGCCATGCCCGCATCCCCGAGCACCGCACGGGCCATCAACGACCGGCTCGCCCTGCGGCTGTTGCAGCAGGAAGGCCCTTTGACGGCAGGGCGGCTGAAGCAGCTCACCGGCCTGTCCCGGCCGACCGTCGCCGACCTCGTCGAACGCCTCACCGCCTCCGGTCTCGTCACCGTCGTCGGGGAATCGGGGGAGCAGCGGCGCGGCCCGAACGCCCGGGTCTACGGGATCGTCGCGGACCGCGCGCATCTGGCCGCGCTGGACGTCCGTACGGAGGGAGTCTCGGTCGTCGTCTCCGATCTGGTCGGCCGGGTCCTGGCCGAGGCGTCGGTGCCCATCGGCGAGGGCACCGGGACCGGGCCGGCGGTGGAGCAGGCGGTCGCGCTGGTCGAGCGGGCGGCGAAGGAGGCCGGCTCCCTCGGGGTGTCGCCCCCGCGCGAACCCGTCCCGGGGTGGGGCCGGCTGCACACCGTCGGCATCGGGGCGCCCGGCCTGATCGACCCCGCCAGTGGCGAACTCCGCAACTCCACCGGCCTGCCCGCGTGGCACCGGCGGCTGGTCGCGGCCCTTCAGGAACGGCTTCCCGAGGCCCGCGTCCTCGTCGAGAACGAGACCAACCTCGCGGCCCTCGCCGAACAGCGCGAAGGAGTCGCCCGCGACCGCGACACGTTCGTCCTGCTGTGGCTCGGCCACGGCACCGGCGCCGCCGTCGTCCTCGACGGCGCCCTGCGCCGCGGTGCCTCCGGAGGCACCGGGGAGATCGGGTTCCTTCCGGTGCCGGGCACCACGAGTCTCCCCTCGGCGACCGACTGCGGCGGCGGTTTCCACTCGCTGGTCGGGTCCGCGGCGATCGCGGAGCTGGCGGCGGAGCACGGTGTCTCGGCGCGGCCCGAGGGCTACGAACCGCACGCCGCGGCGCTGGTGCGGCAGGCGCTGGCGGCCGCCGGCTCGCCGGCCGCCGACGGCTTCCTCGGCGCCCTCGCCGACCGCCTGGCCATCGGGGCGGCCTCCGTCAGTGCCGTGCTGGACCCCGGGTGCGTGGTCCTGGGCGGCGAGGTCGGACAGGCGGGCGGCGCGGCGCTCGCCGCTCGGGTCGGGCGACGGCTCGCCCGTATGTCGCCGCTCCCGACCGAGGTGCGCGCGAGCCCGCTGGGCGGGGGCGCGGTACTGCGCGGCGCCCTGTTGACCGCACGCGACGGCGCCCAGGACGAGCTGTTCGCCCCGCCGTCGTCGCGGTAGGCCTGTTCGCTCCGCCGTCCCGGCGGGCTCGGCGCGGGGCCGGCTGGAGACCCGGCGGCGGGGCAAGGGCCTTCGTCACCGCCGCCGGGTCGATCGTGGGGGGACCGGCAATGAATGATCACGCAGTCTTGATCGAGGACACTAAGAGGACTAGACCAGAGCGTCAATAGGTATGGACCAGTCGGGTAGGTCCGGGCCGTGTCACAAGGCCGCCCGGAGCCAAGGAGGTTGACGGCGAAACCGTTCCGTGGAAGTCCATGGAGGCCGGCTGTGAGCCACCCCACAGAGGTACGGCCCTCTGGCCGACGATCGGGCGTGGCACACTGGCCATGTACCAGAAGCAGCGCACTCCGGGGTCGGTGTAATTCCGAACCGGCGGTTATAGTCCGCGACCCGGTCGCTTCCAGCGGCCGGTTGACCAGGTGGAATTCCTGGACCGACGGTTAAAGTCCGGATGGGAGGCAGTGCGCGGCGGGCGGGTATGTCGTGCGCGCTGCCGTTTGTCGCCGCTCGTCCTACGGGACGGGTGTCCTTCCGGTATCGCTCCCGGTGTACCGCGGTCCGCTCATTGTGTCGTCATCGACAGCCCCGGAGTCCGTGCCCCATGAGGCAGGAGGACCCGGGAAGTGTTCACCGGAATCGTCGAAGAGCTGGGTGAGGTCACCGCCGTCGAGATTCTCGACGACGCCTCGCGTTTCCGGCTGCGTGGCCCCGTCGTCACGCAGGGCGCGCAGCACGGCGACTCCATCGCCGTCAACGGAGTCTGTCTCACCGTCGTCGAGCACGAGGGCGACGAGTTCACCGCCGACGTCATGGCCGAGACCCTGAACCGCTCCAGCCTCGGGGCCCTCACCGTCGGCTCCCGCGTCAACCTGGAACGGCCGATGGCCGTGGGCGAGCGCCTCGGCGGCCACATCGTGCAGGGACACGTCGACGGCACCGGCGCGGTCATCGAGCGCAAGCCGTCCGAGAACTGGGAGATCGTCAAGATCTCGCTGCCCGCCGACCTTTCGCGCTATGTGGTCGAGAAGGGTTCCATCACCGTCGACGGCATCAGCCTGACCGTGGTCGACGCCGGCCCCGACTTCTTCACCGTGAGCCTCATCCCCACCACCCTCGACCTGACCACACTGGGCCACAAGCAGCCCGGCGACCCGGTCAACCTCGAGGTCGACGTGATCGCCAAGTACGTCGAGCGGCTGCTGGGCGCACGCGGTGGGCAGTCCGCCGGTCTGCCCGGCGTCCAGGGGGCCGGGCAGTGAACTGGCTGAACTCCGAGGCCTTCGTCCTCCTCGACCAGCACATCATGTGGTCGGACATGATCGGCAACGTGATCGGTCTGATCGCCCTCGCGCTCGGCTGGCGGCGCTCCGTGTGGAGCTGGCCCGTCCAGCTCCTCTCCGGAGTCGTCCTCTTCGCCGCCTTCTTCGGCCACCTCACCGGCAGCGCCGGCAAGCAGGTCGTGGTCATCGTCGTCGCCCTGTGGGGCTGGTGGCAGTGGAACCGCGGCGAGGGCAAGGACGGACGCGTCTCCGTACGGTTCGCCACCTGGCGCGAACGCGCGTACATGGCGGGCGCGGCCGTCGTGGGCACCCTCGCCGTCAGCGGCCTGTTCCACGCGTACCCGACGCTGTCCTGGGACCCCTGGCCCGACGCCTACATCTTCGTCGGCACGATCGTCGCCATGTACGCGCAGGCCCGCGGCATGGTCGAGTTCTGGTTCGCCTGGCTGCTGGTCGACGTCGTGGGCGTCCCGCTCAACTTCGCCAACGGCTACGCCTTCTCCGGTTTCGTCTACGTCCTGTACGGCGCGCTCGTCCTGTGGGGCATGCGCGACTGGTGGCTGCGCTCCCGTGAGGCCGGGCAGCCCGTCATGGAAGGAGCCCCGGCATGACAACGGCGCCGGTTTGGTACAGCACCGGGCACGATCAGGATGCCTCGGACTTCGCGCTCGACCCCGTCGAGCAGGCCATCGCCGACATCGCGGCCGGCCGCCCCATCGTGGTCGTCGACGACGAGGACCGGGAGAACGAGGGAGACCTCGTCGTCGCCGCCGAGATGGCGACCCCCGAGATCGTCGCCTTCATGATGAGCGAGTGCCGCGGACTGATCTGCGCGCCCATGGAAGGCGACGAACTCGAGCGGCTGCGCCTTCCGCAGATGGTCGACGACAACACCGAGTCGATGAAGACCGCGTTCACGGTGTCGGTGGACGCGTCCGCCGCCCACGGGGTCACCACCGGCATCTCGGCGGCCGACCGCGCCGCCACCCTGCGGCTCCTCGCGGACGGCGTCTCGGGTGCCGACGACTTCGTGCGCCCCGGCCACATCTTCCCGCTGCGCGCCCGGCCTGGAGGCGTGCTGGCCCGCAACGGCCACACCGAGGCCGCCGTCGACCTGGCCCGGCTGGCGGGACTTCGCCCGGCCGGAGCGATCGTCGAGATCGCCGGCGAGGACGGCCGGATGCTCCGGCTGCCCGAACTGATCCCCTTCGCCCGCAAGCACGGCCTGACGATCATCTCCATCGAGGACCTGATCGCCTACCGCCGCTCGGCCGAGAGCACCCTGGCGGCCGGGACCGGGACGGCCCCCGCCGCACCCACCGTCCGGCGCGAGGCCGAGGTCCGTCTCCCCACCGCCTTCGGCGAGTTCACCGCGTACGGCTACCGCTCCACCGCCGACGGCGTCGAACATGTCGCCCTCGTCCACGGCGAGATCGGCGAGGGCGAGGACGTTCTGGTCCGGGTCCACTCCGAGTGCCTCACCGGCGATGTCTTCCACTCGCACCGCTGCGACTGCGGCCCCCAGCTCCAGACCTCCATGCGGCGCATCCAGACCGAGGGCCGCGGCATCGTCGTCTACCTCCGCGGTCACGAGGGCCGCGGCATCGGGCTGCTGTCCAAGCTCCGCGCGTACGAGCTCCAGGAGCGCGGCCGGGACACCCTCGACGCCAACCTGGAACTCGGTCTGCCCGCCGACGCCCGGGACTACGGCGCGAGCGCGCGGATCCTGGAGGACCTCGGCGTCCGCAGCCTGCGCCTGATGACCAACAACCCCGACAAGACCGACGCGCTCGTCCGGTACGGCCTGCGGGTCACCGGACGGGAGCCGATGCCCGTCCAGGCGGGCGAGCACAATCTCGGCTACCTGCGCACCAAGCGGGACCGGATGGGGCACGACCTCCCCTGGCTCGACGCGACCACCGTGTCGGCCTGCGGGAGCCAGTGACCCCGTACGCCCGGCACCACCGCGGGACACGGCACCACCGGCACCACAGCACCATCGGTACGACAGCACAACCGGTGCGGCGCAGCACCGGCGGCACAGCACTATCGGCAACACGGCACAGCGGGACTGAAGGAGAGACGTGAGCGGCAAGGGTGCACCTGAACTGTCCGTACGCAACTGCGGCGACCTGCGGGTCGCGGTCATCGCGGCACAGTGGCACGACAAGGTGATGGACGGTCTCGTCGACGGCGCCCTGCGCGCCCTGCGCGAGCTGGGAATCGACGAGCCGACCCTGTTGCGGGTCCCCGGCTGCTTCGAACTGCCGGTCGCGGCCAAGGTCCTCGCGGGTCGCGGCTACGACGCGATCGTGGCGCTCGGCGTCGTCATCCGCGGCGGAACCCCCCACTTCGAGTATGTGTGCCAGGGCGTCACCCAGGGCCTCACCCAGGTCTCCATCGACACCGGCGTCCCCATCGGCTTCGGTGTGCTGACCTGTGACACCGAGGAGCAGGCCCTGGACCGTGCCGGCATCGAGGGCTCCAACGAGGACAAGGGCCACGAGGCGGTGACGGCCGCCGTCGCGACCGCGGCCACCCTCCGCTCAGTATCTGAACCCTGGCACTGAGGTACGGCACCGAGCGCGTAGGGTGAGGACCACCATGTCCAAGAAGACGTTCGAGGAGCTCTTCACCGAGCTCCAGCACAAGGCCGCCACGGGCGATCCCGCCACTTCGCGCACCGCCGAACTCGTCGGCAAGGGTGTTCATGCCATCGGCAAGAAGGTCGTCGAAGAGGCCGCAGAGGTCTGGATGGCCGCCGAGTACGAGGGCAAGGACGCCGCCGCCGAGGAGATCTCGCAGCTGCTCTACCACGTCCAGGTGATGATGGTCGCGCGCGGGATCTCCCTCGACGACGTGTACGCGCATCTGTAGGGGCGAACTCAGCAGCGCCCCCACCGAGCACGCCCGTCCGTCCCACCCACCCGAAGAATCTCCAGCAAAGGAAGCCGACCTCATGCTGCGCATCGCCGTCCCCAACAAGGGTTCCCTCTCAGGACCTGCGGCGGACATGCTGCATGAGGCCGGCTACCAGCAGCGCCGGGAGTCCAAGGAACTGCGGATCGTCGACCCGAACAACGAGGTCGAGTTCTTCTACCTCCGCCCCCGCGACATCGCGATCTACGTCTCCTCCGGCCGTCTCGACATCGGCATCACCGGCCGCGACCTGCTGGTCGACTCCGGAGCCAACGCCGAGGAGATCCTCCCGCTCGGCTTCGCCCGCTCCACCTTCCGCTTCGCCTCCAAGCCGGGCACCGCGAAGGGCATCGCGGACCTGAACGGCATGACGATCGCCACCTCCTACGAGGGCATCGTCGCGGGGCACCTCGCCGACCACGGCGTCGACGCCTCCGTCGTGCACCTCGACGGCGCCGTCGAGACCGCCATCGAACTCGGTGTCGCCGAGGTCATCGCGGACGTCGTCGAGACGGGCACCTCGCTGCGCAACGCGGGCCTGGAGATCTTCGGCGAGCCGATCATGAAGTCCGAGGCCGTCGTCATCCGGCGCGTCGGAGCCGGCCCCACCGAGGACGCCGAGCCCAAGGTCCAGCAGTTCCTGCGCCGCCTCCAGGGCGTGCTGGTCGCGCGGACCTACGTGATGATGGACTACGACTGCCGCGCCGAGCACCTGGAGAAGGCCGTCGCGCTCACTCCCGGACTGGAGTCGCCGACCATCTCGCCGCTGCACAACGAGGGCTGGGTCGCCGTCCGCGCCATGGTCCCCTCCAAGGAGGCCCAGCGGATCATGGACGACCTGTACGAGCTCGGCGCGCGGGCCATCCTGACCACGGCCATCCACGCCTGCCGGCTCTGACGGGATCAACGCACATGTCGGACCTTCCCACCCTTCCCATAACCTTCCGCCCCTCCCGTACCCGGGCGGTGCTGCTCACCGCGGGCGCGTCGATCCTTGTGGTCATCACCACGGTCGCCATGCTTCTGGAGCAACTCGGCCCGGGGGAGCGGCTCAGCTTCATCTTCACCGCGGCGCTGCTCTTCGGAGTGCTCCTGCTGCTCTCGCGGCCCAAGGTCGTCGCCGACGAGAGCGGTGTCACGGTCGTCAACATCACGAGCCGCCGGCACCTCGACTGGGCGGAGATCGTCCAGGTCAACCTGCGTCCCGGCGACCCCTGGGTGTTCCTCGACCTCAGTGACGGCACCAGTCTCCCGGTCCTCGGCATCCAGCCGGGCATCGCCCGGCAGCGCGCCATCGAGGACGCCCGCGCCCTGCGCGCCCTGGCCTCGGCCCGTGGAATCCAGGAGCCCGACGGGCAACGTGACGAACATCAGGGCTGACTCTCGGCCTTCCACCCTGCCCTGAGAGCCCATGTCTTGATTAATCTGTCGGCGGAGGCGTTTTTCATCGCGCCTCCGCCTCCGATGTGCTCCCGCCCTCAGAGGCCCCCTGCTACCCGAGGAGTGATTCCCTCCAGCGATGGACGGATCGTCCTGTAGTACCTGCGCCGCCCCCTTCCGACATAGCGAGGCGGCGGCATGACCATCCCCCTGTTGCTCCTTGGCGCGGCGTTCCTGCTGATTCTCGCCAACGGCTTCTTCGTGGCCGCGGAGTTCGGCCTCGTCACCGTCGAGCGCCCCGATGCCGAGAAGGCCGCGGCCGACGGCGACAGACGTGCCGGCACGGTCGTCGAGTCGCTCAAGGAGCTGTCCTTCCAGCTCTCCGGCACCCAGCTCGGCATCACCATCACCTCGCTCGTCGTCGGCATGCTCGCCGAACCGGCGCTCGCCGAGCTCCTGCACGGCCCGTTCACGGCGATCGGGCTGCCCGAGGGCGCCGTGCCCGGCGTCGCCGTGGTGGTCGGCATGCTGCTGGCCTCCGCCGTGCAGATGGTGGTCGGGGAACTCGTGCCCAAGAACTGGGCGGTGTCCAAGCCGCTCCAGGTGGCCCGCTTCGTCGCCGGTCCGCAGCACGTCTTCTCCCGCCTCTTCCGGCCGGTGATCGCCGCGCTGAACACGGTCGCCAACCGGCTCGTCCGCGCCCTGGGCGTGGAACCCGCCGAGGAGCTGGCCTCCGCCCGCACCCCGGGCGAACTCATCTCCCTCGCCCGCCACTCCGCCCGCGCGGGAGCCCTGGAGCAGGACACCGCGGACCTCTTCGTCCGCACGATGTCCCTGGCCGACCTCACCGCGCAGCACGTCATGACGCCGCGGGTGAAGGTCAGCGCCCTCCAGTCGTCGGCCACCGCCGAGGACGTGGTCAACCTCACCCGTGCCACCGGCCTCTCCCGCTTCCCGGTCTACCGGGAGCGGATCGACGAGATCGTCGGCATGGTGCACCTCAAGGACGCCCTCGCGATCCCCTCGCGCGACCGGCTGCGCACACCCGTCGGCCGGATCGCCCAGGTCCCCCTGCTCGTCCCGGAGACCCTGCCCGTGCAGCCCCTCCTGGAGCGCCTGCGCAGTGAACAGCCGATCGCCGTCGTCGTCGACGAGTACGGCGGCACGGCCGGCGTGGTCACCCTGGAGGACATCGTCGAGGAACTCGTCGGCGAGGTCCGCGACGAGCACGACGACGAGCAGGGCGAGCCGCCCGAGCTCGCGGCCGCGCCCCCCGAGGACGGCAGGCCCGCCTGGGACGCCGACGGCAGCTGCCGGGTCGACATCCTGCAGCGCATAGGCCTCGACGTGCCCGAGGGACCGTACGAGACCGTGGCGGGCCTCGTCGCCGACCTGCTCGGCAGGATCCCGGCCCCCGGTGACAAGGCCGAGCTCCCGGGCTGGCGCCTCGTCGTGCGACAGGTCGGGCACTACCGTGCCGAACGCGTCCGCCTCGTGCGCACCGCGCTCGCCCCGGAGGCCGTCCGATGACCGTGCTCCAACTGCTGTTCGCGGCCCTGCTGGTGCTCGCCAACGGCTTCTTCGTCGGCGCCGAGTTCGCGCTCGTGTCCGTACGGCGCAGCCAGATCGAACCGCTGGGCACCGCCCGCTCCCGGCAGGTCCTGTACGGCCTGGAGCGGCTCCCGCAGATGATGGCGGCGGCCCAGTTCGGCATCACCATGTGCTCGCTGACGCTCGGCGCGGTCGCCGAGCCCACGGTCGCCCGTCTGCTGGAGCCGCTGTTCGAGGCGGTCCACCTGCCGGACGGGGTGATCCACCCCCTCGGCTATGTGATCGCGCTCGCCTTCGTCGTCTTCTTCCACCTCGTCATCGGCGAGATGGTCCCGAAGAACCTGGCGATGGCCGCGCCCGAGAAGACGGCCCTGTGGCTCAGCCCCGGACTGGTCGCCTTCGCACGGGTGTGCCGCCCGGTCACGGTGGGCCTCGGCGCCTGCGCCCAGCTGATCCTCCGGCTGTTCCGGGTCGAGCCCAAGGACGAGGTCGAAGCGGTCTTCACGAGCGAGCAGCTCAACCGGCTCGTCGAGGACTCCGGACAGGCGGGACTCCTCGACCCCGAGGAGCAGGAGCGCCTCGAGGACGCCCTGGAACTCGGCTCCCGTCCGGTCACCGACGTCCTGCTCGACAGTGCCTCGCTGGTCACCGTGGACCCTTCGGTCACCCCGGGGCAGGTCGTCGCGCTCACCGCGCGCACCGGGTACTCCCGGTTCCCGGTGGTCGCGGAGAACGGCGCCTCCATGGGCTGCTACCTCCATGTGAAGGACGTCCTCGACCTGGAGGGGTCGGAGCGTGCGGTCCCGCAGCAGGTGTGGCGGCCGATGGCCACCCTGCGCTCCGAACTCCCCCTGGACGACGCCCTCACCGTGATGCGCCGTGCCGCCACCCATCTGGCCCAGGTCGCCGACGCCTCCGGGAAGGTCCTCGGCCTCGTGACGCTGGAGGACGTACTGGAACTGCTCGTCGGCGAGGTACGGGACCCGGCGCACCGCGATGTCACGCCGGTACGGGTCACGGAGCCGCGCGTCGGCCAGGCCGAGGAGGCGCTGGCGAGCTGACCGCGAGCGTGGGCCCCGGTTCCCGGGGGCCGTACGACCCGTGACGGTCGTACGGCCCCCGGGAACCGGGGCCTTCTCACATCGCCGACGGATCCTGCGGGCCCCGGCCCGAGAGGACCTCCCCGTAGGCCTGCATGAGGTCGGGCAGACGCAGCGTCGACAGGTCGTCGCGCGACGGTGTGCCGGGGTATCCCGACAGCCGCAGATCGCGGTACGCGCAGCTCTTCTCGTACAGGGTGCGCAGGAAGCGGCCGTTGCCGAGCTCGTCGATCCAGCCCTGGTCGACGACGTGCCCGGCGATCGAACGGAGCTCGTCCAGCGCCTCCTCGTCCCAGATGTCACCGTTCTCGGCGGCCAGCACCTCGCCGATGGAGGTCAGTTCGAGCGGGCGGTAGGAGGGGAAGTCCACGCGGCTGGTGAAGCGCGAGGAGAGACCGGGGTTCGCGGCGAGCAGCCGGTCCATGCCCTCGGGGTAGCCGGCGAGGATGACGACCAGGTGGTCCCGGTTGTCCTCGGCCCGCTTCAGCAGCACCTGGAGGGCCTCGTCGCCGTACGCGTCGCCCTTGCCGTAGCCGGAGTTGGACAGCGAGTACGCCTCGTCCACGAACAGGACGCCGCCGATCGCCGAGTCGATGAGCTCGTTGGCCTTCACGGCGGTCTGGCCGAGGTACTCGCCGACCAGGTCGGCTCGCTGGGCCTCGACCAGATGGTCCCCGCCGAGCAGCCCGAGCGCGTAGAACACCCGGCCGAGAATGCGCGCCACCGTGGTCTTGCCGGTGCCGGAGGGGCCGGAGAAGACGAAGTGCCGTTTCGGCGGCTGCACCGGCAGACCCTGCCCCGTGCGCAGCCTGGCCATGTTCAACTGCGCCGACAACGCCTTGACCTGACGTTTCACCGGTTCCAGGCCCACCATGCGCTCCAGTTCGGCGAGCGCCTCGTCGAGCAGGGCGGGGTCGGTCGGCCCCGCCGGCATCGGCTGCACCGGGATCACGGCCTTCTCCCGGAAGCCGTCGGTCTGGGCCGGCAGCCCGCCGGGCGGCGACGGATCGGCGTCCGGGAGCCTCAGGTCGCGCCCCTCGGTGCCGAACAGCGCGTCCATGCCGTCCGGGCCCTCCAGCACGTCCTGCCCGATCCCGGCGAGCGTGATCGCCGCGAGGTCGGCGGCGGCGTCGTCGTACCCGTCCCCCTCGGCGATGGCGGCGAGCCGGGCCGAGGTGTCCATGAAGGAGGGGTCGACCCGGTGCACCGCCCGGTACAGGGGGAGCGCGGCGGCGGACCGTCCGGTGCCCTCGTGGGCGCGGGCCAGCCAGTACCGCAGCTCCTTGCGCTGCGGCTGTTCGCTGCGGCAGCGCATCAGCGCGGACGACAGCAGCGGCTCGGCCTGTCCGTACATCTCCAGCCGGACCCGCGCCATGCCGCCGAACAGTCCGGCCTCGATGCCGAGCATGGCGTCGTTGATCAGCGGATCGGTGTGCCGCACCAGCTGTTCCCAGTCCTTGACCAGATAGGCGCGGCACGCGTGCAGGAACCGCACCTGGTGGTCCGCGTCGACCGGCGGCAGTCCGGCCAACGCCCGGTCCAGTTCGGGGACATGACGCCCGTCGAGCCAGTGCGAGGCGTGCGCGAGCAGCAGGTCGCGCGGACTCTCCAGCACGGGCTGGACCCACCAGCCCAGCCAGTACCAGGAGTTGAGGGTGCGCCGGTGGCGGGAGCGCTGCTCGCCGAAGCGGTCCCGGTGCCGGAACATCCGCAGCAGCGCGGTCGTCGTGTCCACCCGTAGCGCGTGCAGTCCGAGCCAGCCGTCCGCCATACCGGGGTCCATCCGGACCGCGGCGCGGAACTCCTCCTCCGCCTGCGGGTAGGCGCCCATCGTGTAGGCGTCCACGCCCCGCAGCCAGGCGAGGTCGGCCGGGGCCTCGGGGCCCTGCGTGCCGAAGTCCATCCGTCCCCCACAAACCGTGCCCCCGATGGTCGGGGAGTGCCTCGCGGATCAGGACATCCCCTTGCCGCCGGGCCGGTGCCCGTCGGCAGCTCTGGTCGAACGACTGTGCCGCGGACGGGAGTTGAAGCGGTGCGGCACAGCAACCGTCCGAAAGTCGCACCGAGAGGCATCGTACCTGCGGTGGACGGGCCTGCCGAAGGGTGCCGCACAGCCCGTTCCACGAGGTGGGAGCATATGGGGCGCACTGCGAACGGTGACCCAGGGTGAGCGAATCACGCCGTGGGGCGCCCGGAAAGAGAGGGTGTGGGCAGAACGAAGCCCCCGATCACGGGGGAACAACCGGGGGCTTCGCGACTGCGGGCGGCTCCCGAAGGGCCGCTGCTTCAGAACGTAAGACCTGTACGGCCCCCTGGTCAAGCAGAGTTGGGGCACTGAGGCAACTTCTCCGGAGTGGGTCTTCACAACTTCAGCACGCTGCGGATGGTCCATCACGGTGCGTGATGAACTGGTCCGGTCCAGACGTCCCAGCAGGCCCCGGCAGCACCTCGTATCCCTCTGGACACTGCCGCACCACATGGTCCGCGAACGGTCGCGTGGGGTCCTCGGCGAAGTGCCGGCGCTCGGCGCGGACCCATCCGTCCCAGAACTCGCTCTGCGCCTCCCCGTCCCGTCGCCGCCCCCGCGCCCAGGCCTGCTCGTGGGGCAACTCCATCCACAGCAGTCGCGCGAGCCACGGCCGCAGCGCACTGCGTCCCGCGCCGACGCCCTCCAGGAGCACCACGGGCGCGGCCGGGAGCTCGCACACCGCTCCGAACTCCCGGGTCGTCCAGTCGTAGGGGGCGTAGCGTGCCGGCTCGCCGCGCCCGAACGGCTCGATCACCCCGCTCAGCAGGCGCTCGGTCCAGCCGAAGAGCTCCTCGTGGGTGGCGATGTCGTCGAGGTGCAGGACGGGCGCGCCGTCCAGCGCCGTCGCCAGTCTCCCGGCGAACGTGGTCTTTCCGGAGCCGGCGTGACCGTCCACGCCGACGAGGCGGACGGGCCCGCAGGAGGGCGGCAGCCGGCGCAGCCGTGAGGCGAGGTCGTGAATGGGTTTTCCCGGGGTGAGGTGCGAGGTCGGCACAGTCCTGTGGAACATTCTATCGAGGCGCCGTCCACAGCGGACCCATGGGTTCAGGATGGTGCCGTATTGAACCATTCATTGAACAATCCTCAAGGGCTTCGGGGGCCGCGCCGAAAATTCCCGGCCCCGCGGAACCAGGTATTTCGGATAGGGCGTTCCGGTACTCGTGGATGCTGAGTAGGGTTCCTGTCGGGGAACGCAAGCGTCGTACGGGGACGGACTGGGGAAGATGGCCGCGGAGTTATTCGAGGGGCAGTATGTGTGGCATCCGGCGGCCGACGACCGCAGACTCGCGAGCGTCTGCACGGACATCAGAGCCGGCCGCTATCTGAGCGCCCACGAAGCCCTGAAGGAGACCCGCTCCGACTACGGATTACGGGCCCATCGATCCCTGGTCCTCGCCTCCGAGGCCGCCGACTCCGATCTCACCGAACGCTGGCTGGCGGAGGAGCAGACCCCCGAGGCCGCCCTGATGTGGGCCCGCGTGGCCGTGCTGCGGGCGTTACGCGCGGCCGACGCCAAGGACGACCGGGCCGAGGCGCTGGAACGCATAGCGCTGACCGCCTGCGACCGGGCCGCGGTGATGGACCGCGCCGACCCCACGCCCTGGGTCGCCCGGCTGTCCATGGCCCGGCTGCACGACCTGCGCGACCCGGCCCCGCAGGGGCTGCTGACCCAGCCTCTCGGCCCCTGGCGCCTGTTCTCGCACGTCCTGCGCCTCGACCCCTGGAACCGTGAGGGCCATCACCGGTTCCTGGCCTTCTTCTTCACGCGCTACGGCGGTTCCGTGAACGCCGCCTGGGACGTCGCCGCCTTCCTGAGCCAGCGCGCCCCCGCCTCCTCGCCCCTTCGGCTGCTGCCGCTGGTGGCCCTGGTGGAGAGCTACAACCCCACGCAGCTGCTGGTGGACCGCACCTGGGAGCAGCCGCAGTGGCGTTCCACGGCGCTCGCGATCTACCAGAACTGGCTGCCGGAGGTGACCGGATACCGCTTCACGCCCGTGCTCGACCTGGCGTATCTGGCGCACGCGCTCTTCATGGCGCAGCGCGAGTTCGAGGCCCGCGCGGTGCTCATGGCGATGGGACCGTACGCCTGCCGGATGCCGTGGAGCGTGTTCGGCGAACCCGAGGAGCAGCTCTCCCGCGCCCGCCGCGCCTGCGGCCTGCCCGTGCCGGGGGCCGGCTGAACGGCGGCCCTCCCCGACGTCCTCATCGACCCCCGAGAGAAAGGTCAGCTGTGTCGGAACGAATATCGGCCCCAAGTCGGAGAACCGACGCCGGAAAGGAATCCGCCGCCTTCGACGACGATGCCACGTTGCACGCGATGGGATATCCGAGAAAGCTCACCCGTCGATTCCAGGCATTCGACAACTTCGCGATATCCTTCACCATCATCAACATCATTTCGGGTATTTTCTCGTCCTTCGGTTTCGGATTGAATGCAGGCGGCCCTCGCGTTCTCGTGTTCGGCTGGATCGGCGTATCCGTGATGGTGCTCTTCATCGGTGCCGCGATGGCGGAAGTCGCCTCCGCCTATCCGACGAGCGGGGCGCTCTATTTCTCCGCCGGCAAGCTCGCCAAGCGGCACAAGGGTGCCTGGTCCTGGTACACGGGGTGGCTGAATTTCGTGGGTCAGGTGGGAGGCACGGCCGCCACCGGATACGCGGCCGCCACCTTCATCCAGGCGTTCGTCGCCCTGCAGTGGGACTCGTACGAGCCGACCGCCCAGCAGACGGTCCTGATCACCGCGGTGATCATCGTGCTCCAGGGTTTGGCCAATACCTACACCGTCCAGCTCGTCGCCGTGCTCAACCGGATCTCCGTGTGGTGGCTGCTGGTCGGGCTCGTCGTGATCGTGAGCACACTCATCGTGATGCCCGACGACCACCAGTCGGCCTCGTTCGTCACGCATTTCGCGAACAACACCGGTTTCACGAACGGGATTTACGGAGGGATGCTCGGCCTGCTGGTCACCAGCTGGACCTTCACGGGCTTCGACGGCAGCTTCCACATGTCCGAGGAAACGGTGCGGGCCACGGTCAACGCACCAAAGGGGATCACCCGTTCGATCGCCTATTCGGCGATCACCGGGCTCATCCTGATGCTTGCCCTTGTGTACAGCATTCATGATTATGACCGGGTCGCCGGATCGTCGGCGCCGCCCGTGCAGATCCTCATCGATGGGCTTGGCATGGGCATGGCTAAAACCATCCTGCTCGTCGTGATCGGCTCCATGCTGTTCTGCGGGCTGGCCAACCTGACCAGCAACACCCGGCAGATCTTCGCCTTCTCCCGGGACGGCGCGATGCCGGGCTCCCGCTGGTGGCACTCCGTCTCGCCGCGCACCCGTACACCCGTCAAGGCCGTCTGGCTGGCGGTCGCCTGCTCGCTGGTCCTCGTCCTGCCCGGATGGTGGTCGCACACCGCGTTCACGGCCATCGTCAGCGTCAACGTCGTCGGGCTCTTCCTCGCCTACGCCGTGCCGGTCTTCCTGCGGCTGCGGCTCGGCGACGAGTTCCAGCCCGGCCCCTGGAACCTGGGCCGCTGGAGCAAGCCCGTCGGCTGGGTGGCCGTGACCTGGATCCTCGCCAGCAGCGTGCTCTTCATGCTGCCCCAGGTCTCACCGATCACCGGGGACAACTTCAACTACGCCTCGATCGCCCTGGCCGTGGTGCTGATCGTCGCGACGGTGTGGTGGTTCGCCACGGCACGCCGTCGCTTCCAGGGCCCCGTCAGTTACGGCCGCCCCGACGAGGTCGCCGCCATGGACCTCGTCTGACCGCCCGGCCCCCGGCCCGGCCCCCGGCCCGGCACCCGCCGGGCCGGGGGCCGGGGGCGAGGCGCCCCAGGTCATGCCAGTGGTCCCGACCAATATTGGTGGGCGTGGCACGGGCCGAAGTGCTGGCAGAAGTCACCCTCCGGCGTCCATAGTTGGCGCACGACAGAGCATTGGGCCCGCCCGTTCCGGACACCTGGGGGTTCTCCACCCATGAGCAGAGCCGAACAGCCGTCCCGCAGAATCGTCCTGGCCGCCGCGGTGGCCGCGGCGACGGTGGGGGCCGTGGGCCCGCCGGCCGCCGCCGCTCCGGCCCGCCGGACCGGAGCGCCCGGCCGCCTTGTCGACAACCGCGCCTGGACCTCGTACGGCGACTGGCGCGCGGGCAGCGCGCACGGCGCGCGGGCCGTGCCGGGCACCCGCCCCGGGCTGGTGATCGCAGCCCCGGCCGGCACGACGGACTACACCGACCCGCACACCGGCAGGACCGCCACCTGGGAGCACGCGACCTGGACCTCGCCGGTCCACCGGCTCGCCGTCCCCTCCACGGAGGTCATCGCCTCCTGGAACGCGCACACCCCGGCCGGCACCTGGCTCCAGGTCGAGCTGAGCGGCACCTACTCCGACGGCACGGACACGCCCTGGTACGTGATGGGCCGCTGGGCTTCCGGTGACCAGGACATCAGGCGCACCTCCGTGGACGACCAGACCGACGGCCGCAGCACGATCTGGACGGACACGTTCTCCATCGACGACGCCGCCTCCGGCCTGCGCCTCGTCTCGTACCGGCTGCGCCTGACCCTCTACCGCACCCCGGGTACCAGGATCACGCCCACCGTGTGGCGGCTGGGCGCGATGGGCTCCGACATCCCGGACCGCTTCACCGTCCCCGCCTCGGCCCCGGGCCTGGCCCGGGAACTGAACGTTCCGCGCTACTCGCAGGAGATCCACGCCGGTCAGTACCCGGAGTACGACAACGGTGGCGAGGCATGGTGCAGCCCCACCTCCTCGCAGATGATCATCGAGTACTGGGGACGCAGGCCGACCGCCGAGCAGCTCGCCTGGGTCGACCCGGCGTACACCGACCCGCAGGTGTGCCTCGCGGCCCGCTCCACCTACGACTACCAGTACGCCGGCTGCGGCAACTGGCCCTTCAACGCCGCCTACGCGGCCACGTACAAGGACCTCCAGGGCGTGGTGACCCGGCTCGGCTCGCTCACCGACCTGGAGACGCTGATCGCCGCCGGCATCCCGGCCATAACGTCCCAGTCGTTCCTCAAGACCGAGCTGACGGGCGCGGGTTACGGCACCTCGGGCCACCTCATGACGGTCATAGGGTTCACCGCGGACGGCGATGTGATCGCCAACGACCCGGCGTCGCCCGGCGACGCCGCGGTGCGCAGGATCTACAAGCGCTCCGAGTGGGAGAACATCTGGCTGCGGACCAAGCGCTACAACGCCTCCGGGAAGGTCGTCTCCGGTACCGGCGGGGTCTGCTACCTGTACTTCCCGGCGCATCCCTCGCCGCGTCAGCGCAAGGCGCTCGCGGCGGTGGGTATCCGCTGATGTAAGGCGCGGCCCCGCCGGGCGGGACCGGGCTTGCCCGGACCCCCGTGCGCGGGCCGGCCTGAGTCACTCCGAAGCCCGCTGCGGGCCGGCCGGAACCTGGCCCGCGGCGGGCTTCCGGCCGTCCTGGGCGCCGTGTGACGAGACGCACACGCGGGCCCGCCGGGTGGAATCCGGCGGGATCGGGAGCCGCCGGGCCGCCGAGGTGACCTGGGTCTCTACCGGTGACGGCGGCTCCGGTGGCAAGGTGGTCGGGTCGGTGGGGAGCCGACGGGAGGCGGGGGACGTCACCGCACCACTACGTCAGCGAGATGCCATGACCGTGAGTTCCGCCACCGCCCCTCGTCTCCGCACCCGTACCGGAGGCCCCGAGGACAACGGCCCGAAGATCCTCGAACACGTCCTGGGCTGGATCTTCGTGGTGGTCGTGGCGATGCTGGTGACGCGGCTCGGTCTGCTCTGAGACGGCGCCGGCGCCAGGGGCCCACGGCACGCTGCCCCGCATGACGGCCAGGGCGGCGATCGCCCCCGGATGACGGTCGGCACGGTTCTGCCATACTGCGGATGTTCCGTCGGCAGTTGGAGACCAGGGCCGGAATTGAATAATAGTCAACAGCGTGAGATCGACCGCCCCCGAGCGCGGGGCACCGACCGCTCACTGGCGCGCCGCGCCGAACTCATCGCCATCGGGCGGAAGTTGTTCGCCGACACGTCGTACGACGCCCTGTCGATGGACGACATCGCACGGCAGGCTCATGTCGCCAAGGGGCTGATCTACTACTACTTCAAGTCCAAGCGCGGCTACTACCTCGCCATCGTCGAGGACTCGGTCGCTGATCTGGTCTCCCGGGCCGCCGACGGCCGGGATCTTCCTCCGGTGGAACGGGTCCAGCGCACGATCGACGGCTATCTCCGCTATGCCGAGCACAACCAGGCCGCGTACCGCACGATCATCGCGGGCGGCGTGGGCTTCGACGCCGAGGTGCAGGCGATCCGCGACGGGGTGCGCGAGGCGATCGTCGCGACGATCGCCGAGGGCGCGTACGGCAGGGGCAGGGTCGGACCGCTGCCGCGCATAGCCCTGCTCGGCTGGCTGCACAGCGTGGAGGGAGCCACCCTCGACTGGATCGGCCACCCGGTGCTGCCGCGCGACACCATGCGCGAACTGCTGGTGAAGATGCTGGGGGGTGCGATGCGTGCCGTCGAAGAACTCGACCCCACATACGTGGCCCCGCCCGACGCCCGGCGGGACGACTGACGGAACACTATGAGGACTAGACCACCCTGTCAATGGTTTGGACCAATCGGCCAGGTCTCCTCGGCGACCGGCCGGCATCCGGAGCGGATGAGCGGATGGTCCTCCTTTCGGGCGTACTCCCGGCGCCACGGCCGCCGTTCGCCGGGTTCCGTGACCGGGACCGGGAGCATCGGCGGGGCCGGGTGAGACCCGGCCCCGTCGCTCCCGGGGGAGCGACGGCGATGTGCCCGACCAGGGAGGAGCGCCGCCGTGCCCGATCCCGCCCCGCGGCCGGTGGACCGTCAGCTGCCCACGGACGAGGCCCGGGACCTGATCGCGCTCGTCCGTGACATGGCGCGCCGCGAGATCGCCCCGGACGCCGCCGAGGAGGAGGACGCCGGGCGCTTTCCGCGTGAGCTCTTCGGACTGCTCTCGGAGTCCGGACTGCTCGGACTGCCCTACGACGTCGCCCACGGTGGCGGCGGCCAGCCGTACGAGGTCTACCTCCAGGTTCTCGAGGAACTCGCCATGGCCCGCCTCACCGTGGGCCTCGGCGTCAGCGTCCACACCCTGGCCTGCCACGCGCTGGCGAACCACGGGACCGGGGCGCAGCGGGCCGCGCACCTGCCCGCGATGCTCGGCGGTGGTCTGCTCGGCGCGTACTGCCTCTCCGAGCCGTCCTCGGGTTCCGACGCCGCCGCGCTGCGGACGGAGGCGGTGCGGCGGGGGGACGACTGGATCGTCACCGGCACCAAGGCGTGGACCACCCATGGAGGGGTGGCCGACTTCTACACGGTGTTCGCGCGAACCGGCGGCGAGGGCGCGCGGGGCATCACGGCCTTCCTGGTGCCCGGCGACGCCGAGGGGCTGAGCGCTTCGCCGCCGGAGCGGAAGATGGGCCTGAAGGGTTCGCCGACCGCACAGGTCCACTTCGACGGGGTACGCGTCACCGACGGCCGCCGCCTCGGCGACGAGGGCCAGGGTTTCGCGATCGCCCTGTCGGCACTCGACGCCGGGCGGCTCGGCATCGCGGCCTGCGCGACAGGCCTGGCCCAGGCCGCGCTGGACGAGGCGGTCGCGTACGCCACCGTCCGGCGCCAGTTCGGGAGGCGGATCGCGGACTTCCAGGGGCTCCGCTTCCTGCTCGCGGACATGGCCACCCGGGTCGAGGCCGGCCGCGCGCTCTGTCTGTCCGCCGCCCGGCTGCGCGACGCGGGCCGGCCCTTCTCCCGGCAGGCGGCCATGGCGAAACTGCTGTGCACGGACGGGGCGATGAAGGTCACCACGGACGCCGTCCAGGTCCTGGGCGGGTACGGGTACACCGCCGACTTCCCGGCCGAGCGGTACCTCCGTGAGGCGAAGGCGCTGCAGATCGTCGAGGGCACCAATCAGATCCAGCGCATGGTCATCGCGCGGCACCTCGTGGGTCCCGGGACGGGCTGAGGTCGCCGCGCGGGTCCGCGCTCATGCCGAACTCGTTCCGCGGATCCCGGGACGCGTCGAACCGGCCGTCGCCGCGCGGGTCCCGGCCCGGGGTGAAGCGCTCCTCACCCCGCGGTTCCGTGAGCGCGCCGAACTGCCCGCGCCCGTACATCACCGACGGCGCCGACAGGCGCACCCACTCGGGGTCGTGATGCCCCGGCAGTGTGCGGCCGTGATCGGCCCAGGCGCGCATCAGGGCGCGGTAGATGGGCGGATCCTGAGCCGGCGGGGGTGGCGGTGGCGGCGGGACCCAGTGAACCGATTCCGCCGGAGCCGGGACGAGGATCCGGCGGCGGCGCCCGGTGGCGGAAGGTGTGGGGCTCATACCGGGGCAACGTGCCGGCGGGCGGACAGGTCACCCGCGCGCGGAATCGGGTGTGTGTTCGCGACGGGACCCCTGCGAGGGCCCCGCGGAGGCGCGCTGTCGGGCCCTCGGCAGACATCTGGCGTAGAGATCTGACGCACGCATCTGACGAACCGTCAATTCCGCCGCCGGGGGCCGCGTCCTGTCGGGCGACGTGCGGCAGGCGATCATCTTGCTGCGCATCGCCCACCGCCAGGTGTACTTCGGCGACCTGGCGTCCCACGGATCCGGACGCACTGGTCCTGCACCACGGCAGCCTGCGGGCCATGGTGCAGGGCAGCTACTGGGACGAAGCGGGCGACGCCCGCTGAACGTGCCGAGCCGTCAGGCCGCGCGCCGCATCTCGGAGACCCGCCTGGGGACCGAGCCCGGACCGCCCACGTGGGAGAACGGCTGCGTACGCCAGTCCAGCCCCTGAGGGAGCGTCAACAGGAGGGCGGTGTCCTGCTGCTGGGGTTCCGCGGAGTCGTCCGCGGACTGCGCCTCGGCAGCTGCACGGCCCGTGCCCGAACAGACGGTGAGCCCGAACGGGTTCCACGGGGAGGCGCACAGGGCGTGCTCCGGCAGGACCTCCTCGTCCGCGAGCAGCGCGATGGGCTGCGCGCAGTCCGGGCAGATCACCCGGTACATCTCGAACGTGTCGTACGCGTCGAACTCGTCACCGTCCAGGTCGTCGGATTCGACGCCCTCCGGCTCGGGTTCGAGAACGGCCTGCTGCCGCTTGGGTGCGGTACGACCAGGGCGCTTAAGACTCTGCATGGGATTCTCCCCCTCGGGTGGGCCGACAAGGCGCTGCGACCTCGACCACAGCAAGCACTTCCCGTCCGGTCTCCGAGGTAATCACGTGAACATCGCCGACGCGGTTGCATTCATGTGTCGTTCGTCACATGCCGTCCGCAGGTGCCCGGCGCCCCGCGGAAGTTGGCGGCCGGATGACGTGCGAACGACGCCCGTCCACATCACAAAGCGGGTATGACCTGCGCCGCTGAGGTATCCCGGGGGATCGGCGGCCCTGTAGGTTCTTGCGCCATGGAGGAGCTGGACCGACAGATCGTGCAGCTGCTCGTCGCAGACGGGCGGATGAGTTACACCGACCTGGGCAAGGCCACGGGCCTGTCCACGTCCGCCGTGCATCAGCGGGTGCGCCGCCTCGAGCAGCGCGGCGTCATCCGGGGCTATGGCGCGGTCGTGGACCCGGAGGCCGTCGGGCTGCCCCTGACCGCCTTCATCTCGGTGAAGCCGTTCGACCCCAGCGCCCCCGACGACATCGCCGAACGCCTCGCGGGCGTCCCGGAGATCGAGGCCTGCCACAGTGTCGCGGGCGACGAGAACTACATCCTCAAGGTGCGTGTCTCGACCCCGCACGAACTCGAGGAACTCCTCGGGCGGCTGCGGGCGCTCGCCGGTGTGTCGACGCGTACCACCGTCGTCCTGTCGACTCCGTACGAATCCCGCCCGCCCCGCATCTGAGGGACCGCCGGGACCCGGGCGCGCGATCACGCGGATCCCTCCGGACGGACGGGCGCACCCGGCCGCCACGCCGTGCCGACCCCACCCGGGCGACGACCGGACGCCCGCAGGCGCGAGACTGTTCCCATGAGTGAGAGCACCGCCCCGTCGGACACCGTGCTGCTGCGCGGTGGAGAAGTCCACAGCCCCGCCGACCCCTTCGCCACCGCCATGGTCGTGGAACGGGGGCAAGTCGCCTGGGTCGGTTCGGAAGGCGCGGCGGACGCCTTCGCCGAAGGCGTCGACGAGGTCGTCGACCTCGAAGGCGCCCTGGTGACCCCGGCGTTCACCGACGCGCATGTGCACACCACCGCCACCGGACTGGCCCTCACCGGCCTCGACCTGTCCGACGCGCCGTCCCTGGACGCGGCGCTCGCCCTCGTCCGTGATTTCGCCGCCGCCCGTCCGGCCGACCGGGTGCTGCTCGGCCACGGCTGGGACGCGGCCCGCTGGCCCGGCGGACGCCCCCCGGCCCGCACCGAACTCGACGCCGCGACCGGCGGACGTCCGCTGTACCTCTCCCGCATCGACGTGCACTCCGCCGTCGCCACCACCGCCCTCCTGGACCTGGTCCCCGGCGTCACGGCGCTCGCCGGGTACGTGCCCGACGGCCCCCTGACCCGCGACGCCCACCACGCCGTGCGCGCGGCGGCGCTCGGTGCGATCGGCGGCGCGCAGCGCGCCGGCGCGCAGCGCGCCGCGCTCGCCCACGCCGCCTCGCTCGGCATCGGCTCGGTGCACGAGTGCGCGGGTCCCGAGATCTCCTCCGAGGACGACTTCACCGGACTGCTGCGGCTCGCCGCCGAGGAACCGGGCCCGAGGGTCGTCGGCTACTGGGCCGACCGCGATGTCGAGAAGGCGCGGGCCCTCGGCGCGGTCGGAGCGGCCGGCGACCTGTTCGTCGACGGCTCCCTCGGCTCGCACACCGCCTGTCTGCACGAGCCGTACCTCGACGCGGACCACACGGGCGTCGTCCACCTCGACGCGGACGCCGTCGCCGCGCATGTCGTCGCCTGCACCGAGGCGGGCCTCCAGGCGGGCTTCCACGCCATCGGGGACGCCGCGGTGGCCTCGGTGACCGAGGGCGTCCGCGCCGCCGCCGAGAAGGTCGGCCTGGCCCGTGTGCGCGCCGCCCGGCACCGCGTCGAGCACGCCGAGATGCTCACCCCGGAGACCGTCGCGGGCTTCGCCGAACTCGGCCTCACCGCCTCCGTGCAGCCCGCCTTCGACGCGCTGTGGGGCGGCGAGGACGGCATGTACGCCCAGCGCCTGGGCGCCGAGCGGGCCCGCACCCTCAACCCGTTCGCGGCCCTGCTGCGCGCCGGGGTGCCGCTGGCCTTCGGATCCGACAGCCCCGTGACCCCGCTCGATCCGTGGGGCACCGTGCGGGCGGCGGCCTTCCACCGCACGCCCGAGCACCGGGTATCCGTGCGGGCCGCCTTCACGGCCCACACGCGGGGCGGCTGGCGGGCCGTCGGACGCGACGACGCGGGCGTCCTGGTGCCCGGCGCGCCCGCGGACTACGCCGTGTGGCGCACCGGCCGTCTCGTGGTGCAGGCCCCCGACGACCGGGTCGCGCGCTGGTCCACCGACCCTCGCTCCGGCACACCCGGACTCCCGGATCTGACCCCCGGCGGCGACCTGCCCGTCTGCCTGCGCACCGTGGTCGGCGGACGGACGGTATTCGTACGGCCTAACGAGTGATGTCCCCGGGTGCCCGGTGCTCCTCCAGGGCCCGGCACCCCGTCGTTCGACCTGCGCATCCTCGCCGCTGACCTGGGCTTTGTCGGAAAAGGCGCAGATCAAGCCAGTGTTGACAGCCTGCCGAGGGAGGCGGGTAGGTTCGGCCGGGTCCACCACCGGACGGCCGACCGGGGAACTCCGCACGGCCTCGCGGCGCCGCTGGGTCAGGGGTGGTGCGCCGCACCGGCGCACCGCCACTGGGAAGCCAGGCCCAGCGTCGGCGCCGCGAGGCGAGGGAACGTTCCGACACGTCGGCAGGTGCGACCCGGGTGGGGCCCGGACGTTCAGTAGACAACGGCTTTCGGTCGACCCGCAGCCAGCGGGTCCCAGGTCGGCCCGAAGGGCGCCGGGCCCCGATCCGAAGGACGCGATTTCCGCTCCGGCGCGTCCGCTCTTACCCGCCTCTTGGCGAATCGACACCCCTGTAGGACCGCCGCGACGCAATGGCGCAGGCTGGGCGCACTATGGTGGAGCCCTGCGTACGGATACGAAGGGGCAGCAGTGAACGACGGCGACGGGACCCTCGCGGCGGAAGCCCAGGGGAGGCGGTTCGGCCCGCTCGGCACGGCCTTGGTGATCATTCCGACCTATAACGAGGCGGAGAACATCAAGAAGATCGTCGGCCGGGTGCGATCCGCCGTGCCCGAGGCGCACGTTCTGGTGGCGGACGACAACAGCCCCGACGGCACGGGCAAGCTCGCCGACGAGCTGGCCGCCGACGACGAGAACGTCCAGGTCCTCCACCGCAAGGGCAAGGAAGGGCTCGGTGCCGCCTACCTCGCGGGGTTCCGCTGGGGCCTGGAGCACGGGTACGGCGTACTCATCGAGATGGACGCCGACGGATCGCACCAGCCGGAGGAACTTCCCCGCCTGCTGACCGCGCTCAAGGGCGCCGACCTCGTACTCGGCTCGCGCTGGGTGCCCGGCGGCCGCGTGGTGAACTGGCCCAAGTCCCGCGAGTTCATCTCGCGCGGCGGCAGCCTGTACTCCCGTGTCCTGCTCGACGTGCCGATCCGGGACGTGACCGGCGGCTACCGGGCCTTCCGCCGCGAGACCCTCGAAGGCCTCGGCCTCAGTGAGGTCGCCTCCCAGGGCTACTGCTTCCAGGTCGATCTGGCCCGCCGCGCGGTGAAGGCGGGCTACCACGTGGTCGAGGTCCCGATCACCTTCGTCGAGCGGGAACTGGGCGACTCCAAGATGAGCCGCGACATCCTCGTGGAGGCGCTGTGGCGGGTCACCACCTGGGGTGTGGGCGAGCGGGTCGGCCGGATCACCGCCCGCCGCAGGCAGTCCTGACACGGTCCGGGCACCACGCGGGGCTCACCGGTCCGTCCAGGCGACACGACGGGCCCGTGAGCCGCGCCGACGCCCGAGGGGCGCGGCGAGCGGCGGCCGGCCACGGTCAGGGGGCGTGAGCGGTGCCACCGAGGCGGGCACCGGCGTCCGCCGACGCGGTTGAGCGTCCGCTTATCCCGAACTGAGGCACGCCCAGGCACACTGGGAGCATGACGACAGGCGTTCCGACCCCCACCCCCTCCCGCCCGCGGCGCTCGCGGCTGCGCACGTTCCTGCCGCTCGGTGTCGCGGTGTGGCTGGTGCTGGAGATCTGGCTGCTGACGCTCGTCGCGCATGCCACGAGCGGCTTCACGGTGTTCCTGCTGCTGGTCGCCGGGTTCGTCCTCGGTTCCGTGGTCATCAAGCGGGCCGGCCGCCGGGCCTTCCGCAATCTCAGCCAGACGCTGCAACAGGCACAGGGCGGTGTCACGCCGACGGGCGGCGACAGCGGCAGGGGCAACGGCCTGACGATGCTCGGTGGCCTGCTCCTGATGATCCCGGGTCTGATCTCCGACGCGATCGGCCTGCTGCTGCTGGTCCCCCCGGTCCAGAAGGGCGTCAGCCGCTTCGCGCAGAGCGCCTTCGAGCGCAAGATGCGGCTCGCCGCGCCCGGCACCGTCGGCGACGCCTTCCAGCAGGTCCGTATCCACCGCCCCGACGGCAAGGTGGTCCAGGGCGAGGTCATCAGGGACGAGTCCCCGCACGAGCCCGGCGGCACCTACCCGCCGCTGAACCGCTAGCAGCCCCTCCGGCAGCCCCTGCCGTACCGCCGCCAGGTGCCCCCGCGGCGGTACGGGAAACGGCGCGCCTGAATCCACTTCCGGCTTCCGGTGGATTCAGGCGCGCCGTTTCCCGTACCGAAGGCACCGGAACGCACGAGACCGCGAGCCCCGTACCTGAAGTACGGTGCCCGCGGTCTCGGCGTGCGGTGTATGCCGCTCGACCCTCGAAGGGGTCAGGCGGACTTGCGGCTGTCCCGCGGATGCACCGCGATGTTCATCGCGCCGGAGCGAAGAACGGCCAGACGCTCCTCGAGGACCTCTTCGAGCTCCTCGCGAGTGCGCCGCTCCATCAGCATGTCCCAGTGCGTGCGCGCGGGCTTCGCCTTCTTTTCCTCAGGGCCGTCGCCGTCGACGAGAAGTGCCTGGGCCCCGCAGACCTTGCACTCCCACTCCGCCGGAATTTCGGCCTCCACCGAGAAGGGCATCTCAAAACGATGCCCCTTCTCGCATGCGTACTCCACGGCCTGGCGCGGGGCCAGGTCGATGCCGCGGTCCGTCTCATAGCTGGTCACTACGAGGCGTGTGCCGCGAAGAGCTCGCTCACTCATGAATCGTGCCTCCCGGGCTTGTCGCCCACAGGACAGGTGTCGCTGTCGTCGTCATCCGGTCAACGTCCGGTCGGCGGTAAAGATTCCCGTTGCTGGGTCATGCGTCGCCGTCGTAGCCGCCCCTTGTTGTACCCACCGTCGCCCGGTTTGTCACATCTGACATCAGATGTCACCCAACGCTTCAGTATCATTGACGCGCAGTAACGGTACGGCAGGCAGGCCAAACGCGTACACTACCGCTCTTTGGCCCCCGGCGCTAAATCCTCTCGGGTACGGGATTGCCCGCGTCCCGCACGGCCCGGCGCACGGGTACCCGCGCGAGCAGGACGAAGCCGATGACGAAGAAGACCACGAGCGAGATGATCGCGTCCCGATAACTTCCCGTCAGCTGGTAGGTCAGTCCGAACAGCAGCGGGCCGAGCCAGCTCATCCCGCGGTCGCTCATCTCGTACGCGGAGAAGTACTCGGCCTCCTTGCCGCTCGGCACGAGGTGCGAGAACAGGGAGCGCGACAGCGCCTGGCTGCCGCCCAGGACCAGTCCGATGCCCGAGGCGAGGACGAAGAACCACACGGGCGCGCCGGCGGGCAGGAAGTACCCGGCGGCGAGGGTGAGCGTCCAGGCGACGAGTGAGCCGAGGATGGTGCGTTTGGCGCCGTACGTGCGGGCCAGCCGGCCCATGCCCAGTGCGCCCCCGACCGCGAGCACCTGGACCAGGAGTACGGCTGTGATCAGGGTCGACTGACTGAGGCCCAGCTCTTCGGAACCGTAGACCGAGGCCTGCGAGATGACGGTCTGGATGCCGTCGTTGTAGATGAGGTAGGCGAGCAGGAAGGAGAGCGTGAGCGGCTGGCGGCGCATGTCGCGCACCGTGGCGGCCAGCTGCCGCCATCCGTGTGCGGACGCCTGGCCGGTGGAGGCGGTACGGCGGTCGCGAAGCCGCTTCAGCGGGATGAGCGTGAAGGCGCCCCACCAGACACCCGCCGAGGCCAGGCAGATGCGCACGGCCGTGGACTCGGACACGCCGAAACTGTCATGGGCCGTGAAGAGGGCCAGGTTCGCGACCAGTACCACGGCGCCCGCCGCGTACCCGAAGGCCCAGCCCCGGGAGGAGACGGCGTCGCGCTCCTCGGGCGGGGCGATCTGCGGGAGGTAGGAGTTGTACAGCACCATCGACACTGCCAGCGAGGCGTTCGCGACGATCAGCAGCAGTCCGCCCAGCAGATAGCGGTCGCCGTCCAGGAAGAACATGCCCGTGGTGGCTCCGGCGCCCAGGTAGGCCGCCGCCGCGAGCAGCGGCTTCTTGCGGCCCGTGCGGTCGGCGGCGGCGCCGGCCATCGGCATCACGACGATCGACACGATCACCGAGGCGGAGACCGCGTACGCGAAGAAGGAGCCGGCGCGGACCGGTACCCCCAGCGGGTGGACGAACCCGTCCGCGTCCGCCGCGTGCTTGGCCACCGCCGTCAGATAGGGGCCGAGGAACACGGTGAGCACGCTCGTCGAGTAGACGGAGCAGGCCCAGTCGTAGAAGTACCAGCCCCGTTGTTCTCGCCGGCGCTCCGCGGCCTCCTCGGCCGCCCCCGCCCGCACGGTGTCCGTGCTCACCCGCGCCCTCGCTTCTCCGTGAACGGACCGCGCGAGGAGGCTCAGAACCAGGTGCCCCGGTCTTCCAGGACCTTGCGCAGTGTGTCGATGTGATCGGTCATGATGCCATCGACTCCCAGGTCCAGGAGCCGGTGCATGCGTTCCGATTCGTTCACGGTCCACACGTGCACCTGGAGCCCGCGCGCGTGGGCCGCCCGTACGAAGCGGCGGTCGACCACCGGCACGCCCGACTGTGTCTCGGGGACCTGGGCCGCGACCGCCGAGCGGCGCACCGCGGCGGGCACGCCCCACGAGCGCAGCCGCAGGTTGAGCACCCCCCGGGTGCCGAACGAGGTCGCCAGGCGCGGCCCGGCGAGATGCTGGGCACGGGTCACGCGGGCCTCGGAGAACGAACCGACACAGACGCGGTCCCAGGCGTCGGTGCGGTCGATCAGGTCGAGCAGCGGGACGAGCGCGGGTTCGGCCTTGACGTCGACGTTCCAGCGCGTCTCGGGAAACTCTTCGAGCAGGTCCTCGAAGAGGGGGACCGGTTCCTTGCCCGCCACGCGCGCCTGGCGCACGTCGTCCCAGGGGAGGTCCGCGATCCGGCCCGCGCCGTCGGTCACCCGGTCGAGGGTCGTGTCGTGGAAGGCGACCAGCCTGCCGTCCGCCGTGGCGTGCACGTCGGTCTCGATGTAGCGGTATCCGGCGTTCACCGCCCGCCGGAACTGCGTGAGGGTGTTCTCCAGGCCGTCCGCGGACCCGCCGCGGTGGGCGAAGGGGATCGGGCCGGGGTGGTCGAGGTAAGGGTGAAGAGTGCGCGTGCTCACCCGGGCAGTATGGCGCGCTCGGGTTGACCTGGGGCGACAACGGCGCTGCGGAGCGGTGCCGGACGGGCGGCGAACACCTTCAGGAAGAGCTGGGCCAGGGGGCCGATGGCGACGGCGTAGAGCACCGTGCCGGCTCCGACCGTCCCGCCGAGCGCGAAGCCCGTCGCGACGACGGCCACTTCGAGGACCGTGCGCACCAGACGGACCGAGCGGCCCGTACGCCGGTGCAGTCCCGTCATCAGGCCGTCGCGGGGACCCGGGCCGAAGCTGGCCGAGATGTACAGGCCCGTGGCCACGCCGTTCAGCGCGACGCCCCCCACCAGCAGCGGAATCCGCAGGGCCAGCGAGTGGACGTCCGGGATCAGCGCCAGGGTGCCGTCCATGGCCAGGCCGACCACGAAGACGTTGGAGACGGTTCCGAGGCCGGGCCGCTGGCGCAGCGGGATCCACAGGAGCAGCACCGCGGCCCCCACGATGATCGACACGACACCGATCGTCAGACCGGTCAGCTCGGCGAGGCCCTGGTGCAGCACGCCCCACGGCTCGAGGCCGAGACCCGCTTCCACGAGGAGCGCCGAGCTCGCGCCGTACAGGGCGAGCCCGGCGTAGAGCTGGACGAGACGGCGGGGGAGCCGCCCGGACCCGGGAGTCCCGGAGGGTGCGGACTCGGAGCGTGTGGACAAGGGATGCCCCCGGTGGTGGTAGTGGCCTGGTGCATGACACTCTGTGGCTTGAGAAGTGGCTTCAACCATGGCCAATTCGGGGAAGGTGGACTGGAATCATGGCGCAGTGGACTTCGGCGGTGGGGGCCGCGCAGCTCGCCCGCCTCCTCAACTCGCAGCAGGAGCGCCCCGCGGGCCCGGGGACCCGGCGTCCGCCCGCGTATCGCGCGCTCGCCGACGGTGTCAGGCTGCTCGTGCTCGAAGGACGGGTGCCGGTCGCCGCGCGGCTGCCCGCCGAGCGGGAACTGGCGCTGGCCCTGTCCGTCAGCCGTACGACCGTCGCCGCGGCCTACGAGGCGCTGCGCGCGGAGGGCTTCCTGGAGTCGCGCCGCGGAGCCGGGAGCTGGACCGCGGTCCCCGCCGGGAATCCGCTGCCCGCGCGAGGTCTCGAACCCCTGCCCCCCGAGACCCTCGGTTCGATGATCGATCTCGGCTGCGCGGCGCTGCCCGCGCCGGAGCCGTGGCTGACCCGAGCCGTCCAGGGTGCCCTGGAGGAACTGCCCCCGTACGCGCACACGCACGGCGACTACCCCGCCGGCCTCCCCGCGCTGCGCGCCATGCTCGCCGAGCGGTACACGGCGCGCGGTATCCCCACCATGCCTGAACAGATCATGGTGACCACCGGGGCGATGGGCGCGATCGACGCGATCTGTCATCTCTTCGCGGGCCGCGGCGAACGCATCGCCGTCGAGTCCCCCTCCTATGCCAACATCCTCCAGCTGATGAGGGAGGCCGGTGCCCGGCTGGTGCCCGTCGCGATGGCCGAGGGGCTGGCCGGCTGGGACATGGACCGCTGGCGCCAGGTCCTGCGCGACGCCGCGCCCCGGCTCGCGTACGTCGTCGCCGACTTCCACAACCCCACCGGCGCGCTCGCCGGCGAGGACCAGCGGCGCGGGCTCGTGGACGCGGCGCGCTCGGCCGGCACGGTCCTCGTCGTCGACGAGACGATGAGCGAACTGCACCTGGACGACGATCTGGAGATGCCGCGCCCCGTGTGCGGCTTCGATCCGGCGGGCTCGACCGTGATCACCGTGGGTTCGGCGAGCAAGGCCTTCTGGGCGGGCATGCGGATCGGCTGGGTGCGGGCCGCACCCGACGTCATCCGCAGCCTGGTCGCCGCGCGCGCCTACGCCGACCTCGGCACTCCCGTGCTGGAACAGCTCGCCGTGAACTGGCTGCTGAGCACGGGGGGCTGGGAGAAGGCCGTCGACATCCGGCGCGACCAGGCCCGCGAGAACCGGGACGACCTCGTCGCGGCCGTCCGAAGGGAGCTGCCCCGGTGGGAGTTCACCGTCCCGCGCGGCGGTCTCACCCTGTGGGTGCGTACGGGCGGTCTGTCCGGGTCGCGGCTGGCCGAGGTCGGCGAGCGCGTGGGCGTGCGGGTGCCCTCGGGGCCCCGATTCGGCGTGGACGGCGCCTTCGAGGGATATGTGCGGCTGCCGTTCACGGTGGGCGGCGCGGTCGCGGACGAGGCGGCGACGCGGCTGGCGGCGGCGGCCCGGCTGGTGGAGACCGGCGCGAGCGGAGGGGGCGAGGGGCCCCGGACGTTCGTGGCGTAGCCGTACGGGACCCCGGGGAGCGGAACCCCGGGGAGCGGAGTCAGGAGCCGAGTTCGGGAGGCCGAGTCCCGGGCGCCGAGTCCAGGGGCGGTATCCGGGTGCGCGGACGCCGGGGATGTCCGGGCGAGGAACAGATGCCGACGGGGCCGGAGACCCGCCTGGGTTTCCGGCCCCGCCGGAGCGCGTGGACCTCGGATTCGTTGCCTCACTTCTACCCCTCGGCCACCGCGACCCCGGCGACCTCTGCGACCTCTGCGACCTCGGAGGGCACCTTTTCCGCGTCCGCCGGGGTCGTGCGCTCCGGCAGCAGGGCGAGCACGGCCCGCCGCTGCGCCTCGCTCGTGGCGTCGTCGTACGGGTCCGGTGTGGCGGGGACCTGGAGGCGCAGGACGGGGCCGGTGCCCAGGCGCGCGTAGCCCCGGCCGGGGGGCACGTCCCGGGTCGGGGTGGTGTGCGGGGGCGCGCCCAGGACCGCTTCCAGCTGAGCGGCCGAGGCGGTGCCGAGCACCACGCGCGCGCGGGTGTGCCGGCGTACCGCGTCGCTGAGGAAGTCGAGGTTCTCGAAGTGCTCGGCGACCACGACCGTGACGTTCGCCGCGCGGCCGTGCCGCAGCGGGACCTGGAGCAGCGACTGCGGGTCCTTGCGCCCGTCGGCGGCGGCCAGATGGCCGAGCGCGCTCGGCCGGTCCAGCAGGATCCACAGCGGGTTCCTGATGTCGTCGGGGGCGGGGTGTCCCGCCTGGCGGGCGCGGTTCGCGGCGATCAGCCGCCGCTCGGTCTCGTGCGCCGCCCACTCCAGGCTGGCGAGTGCCCCGCCCGTCGAGCACTCGACGGCCAGGACGCCCTCCCGCCCGGTCAGGCACGCGTACTCGCCGGTGCCTCCGCCGTCGACGACGACGACATCGCCGTACTGGAGGGACTGCAGGGCGATGGAGCGCAGGAGTGTGGTCGTGCCGGTGCCCGGTTCGCCCGTGATCAGCAGGTGCGGCTCGGTGGAGCGGGGGCCCGTGCGCCAGACGACCGGCGGAACGTCGCGCTGCTCCTCGCCGTGGGTGAGGGGGAGCGTGCGCTGGACATCGGCCGGATCGGTGAATCCGAGAACCGTCTCGCCGGGGGCGGTGACGAAGCGCTGGGCGGCGATGTCGGTGGGCAGGGGCGCGAGGACCGTGACGGTGAGTTCGTTGCCCTCCTCGTCCCAGTCGAAGTGGTACTCACGGCCGCGGCCCGACTTGGCGTGCAGGAGCTGTTCGATACGCGCGCGGGAGTCCGCCTCGCCGTCCGTGAAGTACGCCGGGTAGTGGAGGTGCAGACGGGAGATCCGTCCGTCGTCGTCGAAGCCGTACGAGGCGAAGGCCTTCTCCCAGTCGCCGCCGTGGGCGTACAGGGGAGCGGGGTCGTCGGCCGTGGAGAAGTACGGGACGAGTGCCTCGTAGAGCGACTGGAGGCGTCCGGTCTGCGCCTCGTCCGGGCCGGTCGCGGGCGGTGGGGTGCGCTCGCGACCGGCCCAGGCCGCCGCCGCCATCAAAGTGATGACGGCGAGCAGAGGTCCGTACGGCACCAGGGCCACGATCAGGACCACCGAGGCCACCAGGAACAGCAGCGGTCCGCGACGGTCCTTGGGGGTGGCGGCCCACTTGCGCCGTCCGGCGGCTGCCAGCCGGCGCAGTCCACGGGTCACCGTGATCAGCGGATGGAGGACATCGGTGGCGCTGTCGGCTGCCGTCCGGGCCAGCTCCCGGCTCCTGGCGATCTGTGCGGTGCCGTTGCTGAGGATGCGGGGGAGAGGGCGCCGGGCCACTGCTGTCTCCTGGAGGTGCGTACGAGGTGGGGACGTCGTCAGAACTTGATCCCGCCGAGGAGGCCCGCCAGGCTCTCCCCGCCTGCCTTGATGCTCGGCGCGATGGCCGTGCTGGCGAGGTAGAAGCCGAAGAGCGCGGCCACGAAGGCGTGCGACGCCTTCAGCCCGTCCTTCTTGAAGAAGAGGAAGACGATGATGCCGAGAAGGACGACGCCGGACATGGACAGAATCATTTGAGCTCTCCTGGTTCGTGGGGACGGTCACCATGAGTTGTTCCAGGATCACAGCATGTATCCATACGATAAAAGGTGCAACTGAGTGAAAAGTGGCTGATTTCACCCGCGCGACGGAGCTGTCTTGCGCCGCCTGAGCTGCTCTGTCGCGCTTGATGTGCACTTTGTGATCTTTGGCGCGGAGGGTGCCTGTGATGTGCCGCTGGAGCCAGTACCCTGTCGATTCACCCGAACGGTTGCAGTGAGAGGCGGTCCGGCAGATGAGCGAAGCCCCCGACCCCGAGGTCGTGGAGCTCGCGACCAAGATCTTCGATCTGGCGCGACGCGGCGAGACGGAGGCGCTCGTGGCGTATGTCGACGCCGGTGTCCCGGCCGACCTCACCAACGACCGCGGCGACTCGCTCGTGATGCTCGCCGCCTACCACGGGCACGCCGACGCGGTCCGCGCCCTGCTGGAGCGCGGCGCCGAGGCCGACCGTGTCAACGACCGGGGCCAGACCCCCCTCGCCGGAGCCGTCTTCAAGGGCGAGGAGGCCGTCATCCGGGTCCTCCTGGCCGCCGGCGCCGATCCGGCCGCGGGCACCCCGTCGGCTGTCGACACGGCGCGCATGTTCGCCAAGACGGACCTGCTCGAATTGTTCGGCACGTCATGAATCGAACGCCCTGACCAGGCGAAACGCAGGAAAAAAGGGAGGCGGAACGGGGCCGCCGGAAATACGGTCGCGGCAGGAAGAACCGCCGAGTCATCATGACGACGTGATTCACGGACGCGATGGCTGGGCAGAAGTTGCCGCACCGCGCGGGCCGTGACTCGGCCCGCATGGGCCACCGACGAGAGGCAGAGGAAGATGGTCTACAGCAAGCAAGAGACGGCGGGCGCCCCGACGTGTTGTCACGCGGCCAGGTAATGCAGGATCCCGGTTGCGTCGACGCTTGATGTGAGGCTGTTTCCCATGTTCGATCCGGTCATAGCGCCCAGCGGAACCCTGCTCGGCCTTCTCCAGAGGGGCCGCGGCGACGGCACGCTGCACGCACTCACCGCACCGCGGGCCGAAGCGCTCGCGGCACTGAACCACTGCGTTCTCAGGGACCCGCGCCACGACTGGCAGGTGGAGAACCGCTCCCTGTACTACGCCCGTCTCTATCTCGATCTGAGTGGCGAGCTCGACGAGATCGAGCGGCACCTCTTCGACGCCGAGGACATCCTCGACGACTGCGAGTCACGCACAGGGCTCGCCCTCGCGGTCCTCGGACACCTCGCCTCCTACGGCAGGCGCGACGCGCTCGCGCTGCTGCGCCGGTACGCCGCGGTCGGCTCCAACTGGGCCTGGGCCCTGGACGAGCTGGCCCTGCGCGACGACGACGCGGGCCTGCGCGCCCTCGCCGCCCCCGTGCTCGCCCGGTTCCCGGCCGATCCCGAGGGTGACGCCGCCCTCGCCGCCGTCGTACGCGACTCCTTCGAGCCACGGCCGTGGCGGCTGTGGGCCGACGACTCCCGTACGTCCATCGCCACCCGTGTGCGCGCCGCCCAGGAAGCCGGGTCCTTCGACCGCTGGCAACGGCAGATGCGACCCGCGGGGCCCCGCCCCGGGTGGAGCGTCGAAGCCGTCTTCGCATGGGCCCAGCAGGGCATCGAACGCGGAGCCGCGCTGCACGTCCCCGCCGCCCGCTGCCTGACCGCCGTCGCCGGACCCGAGGACCGTCCCGAGATCGTCGAGGCCGCGCGCCACGGCGGGGAGGGCGCGCGCTGCACGGCTCTGCGCTACCTCGCCGACGGCAACGATCCGGACGCCCTCGACCTGATCGCGGCGGCCGTCGCGGACGGGTCGACGCCCGTCGCCGAGGCCGCCGTCGACGCCTTCGAACGGATGCGGAGCGTCGCCGCCGTCGACCGGGCCCGGGGCTGGGCGCACCGGCCCGACGCCCTCGGCGCCGCCGCCGGCCGCATGCTCGCCTGCCGGGGCGGGGCACAGGACCGCGACCTCGTCCTGGCCGCGCTGCGCGAGGCGGTACGGGGCGAGGGCCCCGACGCACCGACCCTGTGGACCCTCGTCGACGGCACCGGACGGCTCGGCATCGCCTGTGCCGCCCCCGTGCTGCGGCACGTCTACCGGGAGACCGCGTCATCGCATCTGCGCCAGCGCGCCGCCCGTGCCCTGGCCGTCACCGATCCCTCCTTCCCCGCCGGCTTCGCCGTCGAGTGCCTGTGGGACTGCGAGGAGACCACCCGCGAGATCGCCGCCCGGCACGCCGAGACCGGTGACGCGCGCGTGGTGGATCAGCTGCGCCGGCTGGCGGCGGATCCGGCCGAGGAGGCCGAAGTCCAGACAGCCGTACGGAGCCGGATCGGGCCCGACATGCCGGCCGTATGAACGTTCGGTGACCCGGGAGTCAGGAGCGCGTGGACGGGGGCTGACCTGCCCGGGTGCGGAGTGCAACGCTCACGGGACGTTCATCGTTCGCATAGATCCACGTTGACGCGGCCACGTCCAGCGGGGCGAGAACACCCGTATGCGAGTCGTCATCGTGACCGAATCCTTTCCCCCCGATGTGAACGGCGTGGCCCACTGCGCGCTCCAGACCGCCCGGCACCTCGTCGATCGCGGTCACGCTCCCCTGGTCGTCGCCCCGGCCACCTCCCCCAAGTTCTCGGCCTCCCCCGAACAGGGAAGCGCATTCACCCGGAGCGGGCCCGACGCCCTCGCGCCGTGCCCGGTCGTCCGTGTCCCCTCCATTCCGCTCCCGGGCTACCCCCAGGTCCGCGTCGCCCTCCCCAGCCGGCGCGTCGCCGCGGCCATCACCGAACACCGCGCCGACATCGTCCACCTGGCCAGCCCCTTCATCCTCGGCGTCCGCGGCATGGCGGCCGCCTCCCGGCTCGGCATCCCCGCCGTGGCGGTCTACCAGACCGACCTCGCCGGATACGCCCGCACGTACATCAGCGCGGGCGAGGGCACCGCGTGGCGGCGCATCCGCTCGGTGCACGCCGCGGCCGACCGGACGCTCGCCCCGTCCAGTGCGGCCCTGCACGACCTGGAGACGCACGGCGTGCCCCGGGTACGGCTCTGGGCGCGCGGCGTCGACACGGTCCGCTTCCGCCCCGGCCACCGCGACGAGGCGCTCCGCCGCGAACTGGCTCCGAACGGCGAGCTGATCGTCGGCTACGTCGGCCGGCTCGCCCCCGAGAAGCACGTCGAACTGCTCTCCGGGGTCTGTGAGATGGACGGCGTCCGCGTCGTCGTGGTCGGCGACGGGCCCAGCGAGGCCACCTTGCGCGGCGCGCTCCCGGGCGCGGTCTTCCTCGGCCGCCGCACCGGCGACGAACTCGCCCGGATCTTCGCCTCGCTGGACGTCTTCGCGCACACCGGCCCCTTCGAGACCTTCTGCCAGACCGTGCAGGAGGCCATGGCCAGCGGAGTGCCCGTCGTGGCGCCCGCCGCCGGCGGACCGCTCGACCTGGTCGACCACGGGCGCACCGGGCTGCTCGTCCCGCCGCGCGACGCCGACGCGGTACGGGACGCGGTGCGCACCCTGGCCGCCGATCCCGCCCTGCGGGCGGCCTACGGCGCCGCCGGGCACGCCCTGGTCGAGGGCCGCACCTGGGCCGCGGTGGGCGACCAGCTCATCGCTCACTACGAGGATGTGCTCTCCGCACGGAAGCTGGTGGCGGCATGAGTCTGCGCATCGTACGGCTCGCCAACTTCGTCGCCCCCTCCTCCGGAGGGCTGCGCACCGCACTGCGGGAGCTGGGCGCCGGATACCGGGCGGCCGGCCACGAACCGGTCCTCGTCATACCCGGCGAGCGCGCGGGTGACCGCGACACCGAGCAGGGACGGGTGATCACGCTGCCCGGCCCGCTGCTGCCCGGCACCGGCGGCTATCGCGTCCTCACCGACAGACGGCGGGTCGCCCGGCTCCTGGAGTCGCTCGCCCCCGACCGCCTGGAGGTCTCCGACCGGACCACCCTGCGCTGGACCGGAGTGTGGGCACGGCGGGCCCGGGTGCCCGCCGTGATGGTCTCCCACGAGACCGCCGACGGTGTGCTGCGCACCTGGGGACTGTCCGAGGCGATGGCCCGGCGGACCGCCGACGCCCTCAACGTCCGTACGGCGCACTCCTACGCGCGCGTGGTGTGCACCACCGAGTTCGCCGAGCGCGAGTTCGTGCGGATCGGCGCCCGCAACGTCGTACGAGCCCCCCTGGGCGTCGACCTGGTGGACCGGCACCCCGCCCTGCGCGACCCGGCATTGCGCGCCCGCCACGCGCGCCCGGACCAGGTCCTGCTCGTCATGTGCTCCCGCCTGTCCGTCGAGAAGCGCCCCGGCACGGCGCTCGACGCGCTGGAGGCGCTGCTGCGGCGCGGTGAGCGGGCCGTGCTCGTCATCGCCGGGGACGGACCGCTCAGGGCCCGGCTGGAACAGCGCGCCCGGGATCGGAGGCTGCCCGTCACCTTCCTCGGGCACGTATCCGACCGGGCCCTGCTCGGCTCGCTCCAGGCCTCGGCGGACGTGTGCCTGGCACCCGGGCCCGCGGAGACCTTCGGGCTCGCCGCCCTGGAGGCGATGGCCTGCGGCACCCCCGTGGTCGCCAGCTCGCTCTCCGCCCTGCCGGAGATCGTCGGCTCCGCCGGGGCCACCGCCGGCGACAGCGGTGACTCCTTCGCGGACGCCGTACGGCTGCTGCTCGGCCGCGCCGAGAGCGAGCGCAGGCAGGCCGCACGCGCGCGTGCCGAGTGCTTCGGCTGGGACGCCGCCGTGACGGGTTTCCTCGCCGCGCACGACGCGGTGGCCGTGAACCGGCCGCGTCTTCAGGAGGGTGTCGCATGAGACCGGTTCGCTTCGTCGCTCTCGGGGACTCCCTCACGGAAGGTGTGGGCGACCCGGTCGGGGACGGCTGGCGGGGGTGGGCCGAGCTGCTCGCTCCGGGGCTCGCCCCGGCGGACGCGCCCGTGCGGTTCACCAACCTCGCGGTCAGCGGGGCGCAGACACGGGACGTCCTGGAACGGCAGACCCCGGCGGCGCTCGCCCTGGAGCCGGACATCGTCTCCGTCGTGATCGGCGTCAACGACACCCTGCGGTACACCTTCGACATCCACTCGGTGGCCGAACGGCTCGACACGGTGTACGCGGCCTTCCGCGCGCGGGACACGATCGTGCTGACGGCCTGCCTCCCGGACCCCGGCTCGATGCTCGGGCTCCCGGGAGCGCTGGCCCGCCCGCTGGCCCGGCGTCAGCACGCGGTCAACGCGGTGGTGCACGCCCTCTCGAAGCGGCACGGGGCGATGCATCTGCACGCGGCGGAGGAGGACTGGCTCAAGGGCCGCGCCGTGTGGAGTGCCGACCGGCTGCACCCGGGGGAGCTGGGGCACCGTCAACTGGCCCTGCGCTTCCACGCGCTGCTCGCCGAGGAAGGCGTCGCCGACGGGATCACCCCGTCGGCCGAGGCCGAGTTCCCCGCGCCGACGCGTGCCGCGAGCCTTCTGTGGCTGGCCACGGCGGGAACGGGCTGGGTGGCCAGGCGCTGCACGGACCTGCTGCCCCAGCTGCTCACCCTCGCCGCGTCCGAGGTGCGCCACCGGGCCCGGGGCACCAGCGCCCGCCTCGACCTGAGCGCCTCGCACGCCGTCGCGTCCGCCCTGGCGGCCCTGTCCGTGGCGGAACGGCCGGACGTGGCCTGACGGGCGGAGGAAGCCCGACGGCCGGACGTGGTCTGACGGCTGGACGCGGCCCGGCGGGCGCGCGAGGCGGGCACCGGTGGAAGCGGCCGGTGCCCCTTTCGCCGGCGCACGGCCCGCGGCGGCCTCAGCGACGGCGAACGGCCAGGAACCGCACCGGGGTTCCCGGGACCGCCTGAGCTGCCGCCGGGAGATCGGCGGACCGGACGACCGCGATCACCGGGTAGCCCCCGGTGGTCGGATGGTCGGCGAGGAAGACGACCGGGCGGCCGTCGGGCGGCACCTGGACGGCGCCCAGCACCAGGCCCTCACTGGGGAGTTCGCCGGAGACGGCCCTCTCCAGCGAGGGCCCCTCCGTGCGCAGGCCGATGCGGTTGCTCGCCGACGAGACCCGGTACACGCGCGTCGTGAGCGTCCGCAGGGCCGGCTCGGTGAACCAGCCGTCGCGTGGGCCGAGCGTCACGCGCAGCACCAGCTCGGCGGGCGGGGCGCGGTGCGGGACGACGTCCACGCGCGTGTGAACGGCGCCGGGACTCCCCAGGGGAAGCACCGCGCCGTCCGTCAGCGGTGGCGGGCCGAGCCCCGAGAGCAGGTCGGTCGAGCGGCTGCCGAGCACCGGATCGACCGCCACGCCGCCGGACACGGCCACATAACTCCGTAGCCCCCCGCGCGCGGAGCCGACGTCCAGGAGCGCCCCCGCGGGCACCCGGACAGGAGCCCCCCAGGCGACCGGGCGGCCGTCCACCCGTACCCGGCAGGGAGCTCCGGTCACGGCCACCGTGACCGTCGAACGGGGACGCAGGGCACAGCCGTCGACCGTCGTCTCCAGTACGGCGGCGTCGGCGGGGTTGGCGACGAGCCGGTTGGCCAGCGCCGCCGCGGGCGCGTCGAGCGCTCCGGAGCGCGGCACACCGAGATGGGCGTGCCCGGGCCGCCCCTGGTCCTGGACGGTGGTCAGGGCCCCGGCCCGCACCACCGCGAGGGCCCGGTCGCTCATGAACACCTCTGCGGTACGAAGCGCACCCGCGCGCCGGGGGCCAGCAGCGCGGCCGGCACGCGCGCGTGGTCCCACAGCAACGCGTCCGTCGTGCCGATGAGCTGCCAGCCGCCCGGAGAACTGCGCGGGTACACACCGGTGTACGGGCCCGCCAGCGCCACGGAGCCCGCGGGCACCGCCGTACGCGGGGTCGCCCGGCGCGGCACGTCGTACCGTGCCGGCAGTCCCGTGAGATAGCCGAAGCCGGGCGCGAACCCGCAGAAGGCGACCCGGAACCCGGCCGCGGCGTGGATCTCCGGCACCTCGCGCACCGCCACTCCCCACATGGCCGCCACATCCGCCAGGTCGGGACCGTCGTACCGCACCGGGATCTCGACGGTGTCGTCCGCGCGCGCGGTCAGCGGGGGGATCTCCCAGCCGGGCAGCAGCTCCGCGAGCCGGCCGGGGTCGTCCAGTCCGTCCAGGAGCACCGTGCGGGCCGCCGGGACGATCTCCCGTACGGACAGCGAGCCGTCCGCGCGGCGCCGCAGCAGCTCGGCGTGCAGTGCCTGGGCGGCCTCCCCCGAGGACACCTCGACCAGCAGCGCCCGGTCGCCGACGGGCAGGGTCTTCAGGCCGGGGCCTTGCGGGTCGCCGCCGGCCGGCACCGGGGCCCTCCCGCCGTCGGCGGGCCGGGCGCTCACGCGAACGCCCGCACGAGCACGCCCGCGGACTCCAGCCGGGCTCGCACCCGGCGGGCCAGTTCGACCGCGCCCGGTGTGTCCCCGTGCAGACACAGGGAGCGCGCGCGGACCTGCACGCGCTCCCCGGAACGGGAGGTGACCACCCCGGAGCGCGCGAGGCCCAGGGAGCGTTCGACGACGGCCTCGGCCTCCGTGATGACCGCGCCCTCCTCCGTACGCGGCACCAGAGTGCCCTCCTCGGTGTACGCGCGGTCCGCGAACGCCTCGGGGACGACGGGCAGCCCGGCCCCCTCGGCGATCTTCAGGAAGCGCGAGGACGGGAGACCGAGCACGGGCAGATCCGCGCCCGCCAGCAGGACACCGTCGACGACCGCCGCCGCCTGCTCCTCGTCGTGCACGACCCGGTTGTAGAGCGCTCCGTGCGGCTTCACGTACGCCACCCGCGAACCCGCCGCCCGCGCGAAGACCTCCAGGGCGCCGATCTGGTACGCCACTTCGGCCGCCAGCTCGTCGGGCGGCACGTCCATCGCCCGCCGCCCGAACCCCGCCAGGTCACGGTAGGAGACCTGGGCGCCGATCCGTACCCCCCGCTCCGCCGCCAGCTCGCACACCCGCCGCATGGTGGGCGCGTCCCCGGCGTGGAAACCACAGGCCACATTGGCGCTGGTCACGACGGACAGCAGCTGTTCGTCGTCGGTCAGCCGCCAGCGGCCGAAGCCCTCGCCGAGATCGGCGTTGAGATCGATGGGGGTCATGGGCTGCCGTTCCTCCTCCTCCGGCCCGTTCAGGCCACTCGGTACTGCTCGTCACGGGTGTCCGTGATGAACATCCGGCCGGGCGCGTGGGTGATCGCGAACGGCGGACGGGATGCCATCACGGCAGCCTGCGGCGTCACTCCGCAGGCCCAGAACACCGGGATGTCGTCCGGGGCCACGACCACCGGATCGCCGAAGTCGGGGCGCGAGAGATCCTCGATGCCCAGCCCCGAGGGATCGCCGCAGTGCACCGGAGCGCCGTGCACGGCGGGCAGCAGACTGCTCTCCCGGATCGCCGTGCCCAGGTGCTCGGGCGGCACCGGACGCATCGACACGACCATGGGGCCGCGCAGCCGCCCCGCCGGCCGGCACTGACGCGTCGTCACGTACATCGAGACGTTGCGGCCCTGCTCGATGTGGCGCAGCGGGACACCCGCGGAGCTCAGTGCCCACTCGAAGGTGAAGCTGCACCCGATCAGGAACGACACCAGGTCGGACCGCCAGTGGTCGAGGACGTCCGTGGGCTCGGCCACCAACTCGCCGTGTTCCCACACCCGGTAGCCCGGCAGATCGGTGCGCAGGTCGGCGCCCGGGGCGAGCACGGTGGTCCAGGAACCGGCGTCGGTCACGTCGAGGACGGGACACGGTTTCGGGTTGCGCTGGCAGAACAGCAGCATCTCGTACGCCCAGTCGGCGGGCACCGACACGAGGTTGGCCTGGGCGTGGCCCGCGGCGATCCCGGCGGTGGGAACCGACAGTCCCGAACGGAACCGCCTGCGGGCCCTCCCGGGGGTCCACGCGCGCGCGTGGCCGGGGGTCTTCAGCGGGCCCGGTGAGCCGCCCCCGGGGAGGGCGGGCGTCCGGACCTGGACGGTGTCGTTCACAGGAGCTCCTTGCCACGCGTCTCGGGGAGTCCGGTCAGGGCGAGCGCGGCGAGGGCGTATCCGATCGCGCCGAAGACCAGCGCTCCGCCGACGCCCCAGCTGTCGGCCAGGAAGCCGACCGTGGTGGGGAAGGCCGCGCCGACGGCACGACCGGTGTTGTAGGCGAAGCCCTGTCCCGTGCCGCGCACCGCCACCGGGTACAGCTCGCTGAGGAACGAGCCGAAACCGCTGAAGATCGCCGACATGCAGAAGCCGAGGGGGAAGCCGAGCAGCAGGAGAAGGGTGTTGGCGCCGCTCGGGATGTTCGCGTAGGCGAGGACGCAGGTCGCGGAGAGGATCGCGAAGAGCAGGATGTTGCGCTTGCGGCCCAGTCTGTCGGTGAGGAGACCGCCGGTGAGGTAGCCGAGGAAGGCTCCGGAGATCAGGAGCGTCAGATAGCCGCCGGTGCCGACGACGGACAGACCACGCTCCGTCTTCAGATAGGTGGGCACCCAGGTGGCCAGCGTGTAGTAGCCGCCCTGGACACCGGTGGAGAGCAGGACCGCGAAGAAGGTGGTGCGCAGCAGGCCCGGGGCCTCGGCCGTGCCGGGCCTGAAGATCGCGGCGAACGACCCCTTGTCGGCGCTCCTCTCGCGCGCCGCGGCCGCCTCGGGCGCGTCCCGCACCTCGCGCCTGACCCAGACCACGAGCAGAGCGGGCAGCGCGCCGGTCCAGAACATCACGCGCCAGGCGAGGTCGTCGTCGAGAAGCTGGAAGACCAACGTGTAGACGGCCACGGCGAGGCCCCAGCCGACGGCCCAGGCGCTCTGGACCGCGCCGAGCGTACGCCCGCGGTTCCGGGGGCTCGCGTACTCGGCGACCAGGACGGCGCCGACCGCCCACTCGCCGCCGAAGCCGAGACCCTGGAGGGCACGGAACACCAGCAGCGTCTCGTAGTTCGGCGCGAAGCCACAGGCCACGGTGAACACCGCGTAGGTGATCACCGTGATCATCAGCGCTTTGACGCGTCCGATCCGGTCCGCGACCACACCCGCGACGGCACCGCCGACCGCGGACACGACCAGTGTGACGGTGGTGAACAGGCCGGTCTGGCCGCTGTCGAGGCCGAAGTACGTCGCGAGGGCGACCATGCTCAGCGGCAGGGTGAAGTAGTCGTACGAGTCGAGGCCGTAGCCGCCGAACGCGCCGCCGAACGCGCGCCGGCCCCGCGGGCCGAGGGCGCGCAGCCATCCGAACGCGCCTTCCCGGGCGGCGGGTTCACCTGTGGCGGGTTGCGTGCCGGGGGTCAGGGCCTGGGGTGGAGGGGTCGTGCTCATGGGCACCTCGCATTGAGGGACGGAGAGTGCATGAGGACTGAGCCGGGCCGTGCGGAAGCCTTTGGGCGCTTGGCAGTTCGCGGTGGTGCGGAGAGCGCCTGTCCGACAAGGTAGAGGATCGTTGAACGATCCCTCAATACCCGTGTTGTTTCGTTCTCGTGTCTGCGGTTGAATTCCGGGCATGGCAGAGCTGACGGAACTGGCCGACGACCGAGCCCTGTTGGGCCGCACCAGCACCGCCGAGCGGGTCTCGGACATCCTCAGGAGCCGGATCGCCGAGGGCTTCTTCCCGCCCGGGACGCGATTGTCGGAGGACAGCATCGGCGGCGCCCTCGGGGTCTCCCGCAACACGCTGCGCGAGGCGTTCCGGCTGCTCACGCACGAGCGGCTGCTGGTGCACGAACTCAACCGAGGGGTCTTCGTACGGGTGCTCACGGTCGAGGACGTCGAGGACATCTACCGCACCCGGTCCCTCGTCGAGTGCGCCGTGGTCCGCGGGCTCGGCGCTCCGCCCTACGCCGTGGAGGGGATCGCCGGAGCCGTCTCCGCCGGGCGGCGGGCGGCGCGCGAAGGTGACTGGAAAGGAGTGGCGACCGCCAACATCCACTTCCACCGCGAACTGGTCGCGCTCGCCGGCAGCGCCCGTACCGACGAGGTGATGCGCAGCGTCTTCGCGGAGCTGCGTCTCGCCTTCCACGTCGTGGACGACCCCCAGCGGCTCCACGAGCCCTACCTCGCGCGCAACCACGAGATCCTCCAGACCCTGCGGGCCGGCGACCGGGACGGCGCGGAACGTCTCCTCGCGGCGTATCTCGACGACTCGCTCGCCAGCCTCGTCGAGGTGTACGCGCGCCGCGTGGCCGACGGGGGCGGGGGCACGGGCTGACGGCCTCGCGCCGCGTGCCTGCCGGGTGGGTCCGGTGTGTGGCGTCGGCCACGTGGGGCCGGTGCCCTGGCCCGGACACGCACGGCGGCCGTCAGTGTGTCCGGCCGTGCCCACGGCGAGACGCACGGCGGCTGTCCGTGTGTCCGGCCGTGCCCACGGCGACCGGGTCGGCCGGTTCGTGGTCCGGCGGGGACGGCGGTCGCTTCTGCGCCGTTTCGACCGTTGTCGGACCGAGGACCTAGTCTGTGCAGCGTGACATCGCCTGCATCGACGGACAGCGTTCCGCCCCAGCTCAGCGCGGCGCGGCGCCCGGCGCCGGGCCCGGCCGCCGACGAGGGCCTGGCGCGGCGGCTGCGCGCGCTCGCCTGCACCGCGCCGCTGCACGACCTGGACATGCGCAAGGCGAATCTCGCGGGCGAGTACACGGTGTACGGCATGGCCGAGGTCGCCCTCGCCGCCATCGATCTCGTCACACTCAACATGGACTTCGACACGGGCGCCGACCACGACCAGATAGTGGCCAGGCTCATCCCGCGTATCGCCGCCCAGGCTCCCGGGCGACCGGTCGCCGAGCACGAGCGCGTGGCCCGCTGGGTCCTGGAGAACCTGATCAACGTCGGCAGTGTCGACCGGGGTTTCCGGGCCGTGTACGGCACCTTCGCACCCGACGGCACCTATGTGCGCCGCGACTACGACTTCAAGCTGATCGAGGAAGTGCCGGGCTACGGGGGCAGCGTCTACCTCCGTACGACCGACGAAGCGGTCAACGTCCTCGTCGGCGCCCTCGACACCGATGTCACCAGCGCGCAGATCGCCGCAGAGGTCAAGCTGGAGGTCCTGATCAGCCGCGGCCGGCTGGCCGACGCGCAGCTCGCCGCCGAGCAGGCCCGCTACCGGACCGTGCAGTACGCGGAAACGCTGCGCAAGGCCCTCGACGCCACCCGGCGCAACGTCCGGGCCGTCGACTGGCTCCAGGCCGTGCCCGACATGATCGCCGAGGCCCTGGACCACGTGGCCGACCGGTACCGCCACGAGAACGCGATCCTCACCAACATCCGCAAGGCCCGTGACGAGTCCGAGGACCCCGAGCAGAAGCGGCGCGCGGCCGAGCTCGTCGACATAGTCAAGGACTGCATCCGCCGGCACACCCAGCTCCAGTCCCGCCTGCTCGAAGCCGGCCCGCTGTTCCGCGCCGAGCAGGACCGGCAGGCCTTCGGCACCCCCATGACCACCTCGGGGATCGACCTCTACGGCCATCTCGTCGCGCCGGTGCTGCCCCTGCCGGTGGAGCGGGCGCTGCGCGTCACCGACGCCTTCTTCAAGCGCGGGACGGGCCTGCGCACCCCCGTCGCCGTACGGGTCGCGGATCTCGTCGACATCCTGCTGACGCCGCCGCTGGAGCGAGAGCACCTCGGCGCGGAGATGCCCGAGCCCGACCTGATCGCCACACCGGACGACAGCCGCTTCAGCGAGGAGCAGCTCGCCTCCGCCAAGGAACTGCTGAACCTGCCGCCCGACGCGCCCCGCCGACTGTCCGGACTGCTCGCGGAGGCCCGCCGCCGCGATCCCGAGCTGCCCTACCTGGTGGCCCTCCTGGCCGTGCACGCCGCGAGTCCGCCGGTCGGCACCGCCTACCGGCAGGGCGAGGAGCGCCTGCTGTTCGCCGTGGACGACGGGACCGAGCTGGACGACCCGGAGTTCGGCGGGGCCGATCTGATCGTGGGCATGGCGCTGCTCGACGCGGCCGGGATGAAGGCGGACCGGGCATGAACCATCCACCGCGAGAGCACGCGCACCCCGGGACACCCCGGACCCCCGCGGGCGGGCACGGCGGGACACCCCGGACCTCCGCAGGGACGTACCCCGGGACATCCTGGACCCCAGCCGGCGGGCACCGCGGGACACCCCGGACCCCCGCGGGCGGGCACGGCGGGACACCCCGGACCCCCGCCACCGGCCGCACCGCTCCGGTGACGGCGCACGCCGGTCCTGCGGAGCCGGGCGCCTCCGGTCCGCGAGCCCCGCACGGGGCACCCGCCCGCACCCCCGCACGTACCCTCGTACTTTCGACCAAGGAGTCCCAGCCGTGACCGAGCACGTCGAGTGGAGTGAACCGGAGGCCACCGCCGCACCGGCGAACGCCCCCGTCACCCCTGCCGACGCCGCCGACGCGGCGCGGCTCGTCGCCTTCGGGCTCCAGCCCAAACTCCAGCCCGCGCGCGATCAGGAGTACACCGAGCTGCTGCGCCGCTACCGCGAGGACCCGCCCTTCGCGCGGCTCGCCGACGCGGTCGCCGCCGGTCTCGGCCTCGTCGTCCTCGAGGTGTCCCCGCGCGCGGGGATGGCGGTGACCGCGGCCGAGGACTCGGTCTTCGCCGTCCGCATGGGCGACTACGCGCGTCGCGCCTCGACCGACTCCGGGGACCGGTTCCTGCACGGACTCGCCCACCTCGCCGTGGCCGCCCTGGCCTTCCCGCGCCCCGAGGACCTCGCCGACGACGGATACATCGGGCGCGTCTCGGTCAACGGCGTCGACGCGTTCGTACGACAGGCCTGCCGGCGCCTGGAGGAGCGGGCCGAGGAGACCGGCGAGAACACCGACCCGGCGACCGACGCGCCCGGACTGGAGGCGGCCTGGCGGATCTGGGCACGGCGCAGCTCCACCGGCGCCACCAAGGACGCGCGAAGACTGGCCGGCTCGACGACGGGCATCATCGCCAAGGCCGTCGCCTTCCTCACCGACTCCGGGTTCCTCCAGCGCACCGGCGACGAATCCGGCGGGACCTACCGGACGACGGCCCGCTATCAGCTCCAGGTCCGCGACATGGCGGGCAGCGCGGCCATGGCCGAACTGCTGGAACTGGGCATCGTCCCGGTGACGGACGGCACGGCGAGCCTGCTGCCCGCCGAGGACACCGACGACCTGGAGCTCGTGGCCGGAGCCGGACTTCCGTTCCACTCCTGACGTCCGCCCGCCCTCTCCGGCTCCCCCTCCACGACCTCCCCCCTTTCGACTACGAGAGTCCGCCGCCATGTACGAGCTGTCCCGGGTCCGCCTCTACTCCATCGGGCCCGCCGGTGCGCGTTACGCCGACACCGTGCTGGACCTGCGCGGAGTCGGCGAGCCCGTGCCCGACCCCGCGCCCACCCAGGCGGAGTTCTTCGCGGAGGAGCCGGTCGGCCCGCCGCGCCGGCCCGCGCCCGCCGGTGTGCTCTTCCTGGAGAACGGCGGCGGCAAGTCGGTGCTGCTCAAGCTGATCTTCTCGGTCATGCTCCCGGGCCACCGCAACACCCTGGGCGGCGCCAGCTCCGGCGTGCTGCGCAAGTTCCTGCTCGCCGACGACTGCGGACACGTCGCGCTGGAGTGGCAGCACACGCTGACCGGTGAGTGCGTGGTGGTCGGCAAGGCGAGCGAGTGGCGGGGGCGGCAGGTCTCGAACGACCCGCGGAAGTTCGCCGAAGCCTGGTACTCGTTCCGGCCGGGACCGGGGCTCAGTCTGGACAACCTGCCCGTCGCCGAAGCCACTTCGGTACGGCCGCCCGTCGAGGGCGCCTCCGGAGCGCAGGGGCGACGGCGCACCATGAAGGGCTTCCGCGACGCGATCACCGAGGCCGGCAAGGCCTACCCGCACCTGGAGGTGCACTGGGAGGAGATCCACGACCGCTGGAACGAGCACCTCGGCGACCTGGGCCTGGACCCCGAACTCTTCCGTTACCAGCGGGAGATGAACGCCGACGAGGGCGAGGCCGCCGGCCTCTTCGCGGTCAAGAAGGACTCCGACTTCACCGATCTGCTGCTGCGCGCCGTCACCGACACCCGCGACACCGACGGGCTCGCCGACCTCGTCGGCGGTTTCGGCAACAAGCTGGGGCGCAGGGCCGAGCTCATCGCCGAGCGCGACTTCACCGCCGGTTCAGTGGATCTGCTCGGCCGGATCGTCGACGCCGCCGGGTCAAGGGCACGCGCGCGTGACATCCACACCGGCGCCGAGCGGCGGACCAGGACCCTGGCACGCCGGCTGTCCGCGCGGGCCGTGCGGGAGCGCGTGCGCGCCGGTGAGCTCGCCCAGCGCGTGACCGCCGCCGCGTACGGTGTCACCCACGCCGAGGGTGCCCGTGAGCGCAGCGCCCTGATCGCCGCCGAACTCGCCTACCGTCACGCCTCGCTGGCCCTCGCCGGCGCGGAGAAGTCGGCCGCCGCACAGAAGCGCGAGCTCGCCGACGCGCGGACCCTGCACGCGGCCTGGCAGGCCGCCGAGGCCGTGCTGCGCCACCGTGCCGCCGCCGACCGTTCCACCCGCGTCGCCGACGCGATCCGCGAGGCCGAACGGGACGCCGCTCCCGCGCTCGCGGCCCGTGCCACGGCCGCCGTCGATCTCGTCCGCGCGCTGCACCGGGCCGCCGAGGGCGCCGAGGCGCTCGCCAACGAGGAGGAGGAGCGGTCCGCGGGCCTCCAGGAGGCCGGCGAGACGGCCCACGCCGACGCGACGGCCGCCGCCACCGCCGCGCAGCGCGCCCGCAGCGAGGTCGGGCATCTGCGCCAGCGGCTGTCCGAGGTCGAGCAGGAGACCACCGAGGCGGTCCGGGCCGGCTGGCTCGACGACAGCGCCCCCGACGCCGACCCGGCCAGGGCCGCCCTCGCCGCCAGCGACGCGGAGAAGAACGCCGTCGCCGCCTGGGACACCGCGCGCGAGGCCTCGCGGCGCGCCGCCGACCAGGCGCGGGAAGCGGCGTCCGCCGAGTCCCGCGCCGAGCTGACGGCCGCCCGCGCGGCGGACGCGGCGACGGCCGCGGAGCGGTCGCACGAAGCGGAGCGGCGCACGGCCGAGGCCCTGGCCCAGGAGGAACGGCTCGCGGAGCTGCTCAGCCTGCCGGGCACCGCCCCCCGACTCGGCGCTCCCCAGCCGGGCCGTGACGCGGACTCCGACGGCCCGGTCGGCTCGCCGGCCGGTCCGCCGCTGGCTGCCGAAGAATTGGACCGGTGCGCCGACGAACTCCGCGGGCTTCTCGACGAGACGGTCGCCTCTGCCGAACGGCAGCTCTTCGAGTTGCGCACCGCCGCGGCCGACGACGCCCGGATTCTCGGGGCGCTCGGCGACGGGGGGCTGCTGCCGCCCGGCCCCGACGTCCTCGCCGCCGTCGAGTACCTCGGCGAGCACGGCATCCCCGCGCTGCCCGGGTGGCGCTACCTCGCCCAGGCCGTCGACCCCGTCGACCACGCGCGCGTCCTGGCCGCCCGGCCCGAACTCGTCGACGGTGTGATCATCACCGACCCGGACACCCATGCACGGGCCCGCGAGGTCCTCGGCGACGCGGCGCTGCTGCCCCGCTCGACGGTCGCCGTCGGCACGGCCGCCGCCCTGCTCGCCCCGACCCCGGCCGCCGACGCGGACGACGGCGGCGTCTTCCTCGTACCGCCGAACCCGGCCATGCACGACGAGCACGCCGCCGACGAGGAGCGCCAGGCCCTGCGGGCCCGGACGGGCCTGCGGGACGAAGAGATCCGCACGCTCGCCGCTCGCCTAGGCAAGGACCGGGAGCTGGCCGCGCGCCTCGCGTCCTGGCGCACCGGCTGTCCCGCCGGGCGGCTCGCCGAGCTGGCCGCGACCGCCCGCGACGCGCGCGCGTTCGCGGAAGAGAGCGAGGCCGAGCTGGCCGAGGCCCGCACCGTCCGGGCGGAGACCGACGAGACGGCGGCCGAAGCGGCCCACGTACGCGACGAGCGGCAGGAGGCCGCGCAGAAGGCCCGGCGTGCCGCCGACGCGCTCGCCGGACTCGCCTTCCGGCTGCGTGAACGCGCCGGATGGCAGGTCAAGGTCCGCGAACTCGCCGACGAGGCGGCGGAGTCGGAGGCCCGCGCCCAGGTATGCCTGGAGCGCGCCCGCGCCGCCGACGAGGACCGCCGCGCCACTCAGCGTGCCGCCGACGACGCCCGCCGCACGGCCCGCGCGCTGCGCGCCGAACGCGCGGAGATCGCCGGGGCCCCCGACGAGGTGACACACGAAGGGACGGCCGCGGCCAAGGCCTCGCTGCCCGCTCTGCGCGAGGCCTACCGGGCCGCGTCGCAGCTCTACGAGAAGGTCGGCGTGGGCGCCGACCTGCGGGCCGAGCAGGCACGGGCCGAGAGCGACGAGAGCGCGGCCCTCGCGGAGCTGAACCGGCTCAGCAACAAGGTCCGCACCCGCGCCGGGCAGCTCCTGGAGTCACCGGACGGCTCGGACGGCCCCTCCCGTCAGGCCGCCGTGGCACGGGCCGAGGAACTGGTGCAGCTCCTGGAGACCCGGATGTCGACCGCGAGCGAACAGCTCGGACGGCTGCGCGGCGAGGCGGAGCGGCACGCCCCCGAGGAGGGGGAGGCCCACACCGAACTGGCTGAGGAACTGGTTCCGGTCGACGCCGAGCAGGCCCAGGCCCTCCTGCGCACCGCCACGACCGAACTCGCCTCCCGCACCGAGGCGTTGAACCAAGCCCGCGAGGCGCACGCGGAGTTCCTCGACGCACACCGGTCCGCCGAGGACGGGGCCGGCGGCTTCGACGAGACGGCCGCACTGCTCAGGGACCTGCTCCGCGAACACGTCGACGAGGAGCAGGACGAGCCCGAGCCCTATCCGGGCACGCTCGAAGAGGCACGGAACTCCGCCGCCGAGAGCCGCCGCTCGCTGCGCGGCTGCGCCGCCGACCTGACCACGGCCGAGGCCGCCGTCCGCGAGGCCTGCGACATCCTCGTGCGCCACGCCAACTCCACCCGCTACGAGCAGGTACGCACCCCCGCCCGGCAGCAGATCCGCGAGCTGCCCGCCTCCTCCCTGCCCGAGCACGCACAGAAGTGGTCGGACGCGTTCGCGCCCAGGCTGCGTGTGCTGACCGACGAACTGGCGCAGCTGGAGCGCAACCGGGACTCGATCGTGGACCGGCTGCGCGGGCTCGTCGAGTCCTCCCTCGCCACCCTTCGGTCCGCCCAGCGGCTGTCCAGACTGCCGGAGGGACTGGGGGAGTGGTCCGGACAGGAGTTCCTGCGCATCCGCTTCGAGGAACCCGACCAGGCCACCCTCACCGAGCGGCTCGGCGAGGTCGTGGACGAAGCCACCCGCGCGGCGGTCAAGAAGAACTCCGACATGCGGCGCGACGGCATGTCGCTGCTGCTGCGCGGAGTCGGCGCCGCGCTCCAGCCCAAGGGCGTCGCCGTCGAGATCCTCAAGCCGGACGCCGTGCTGCGCGCCGAACGCGTTCCCGTCGGACAGATGGGCGACGTGTTCTCCGGTGGCCAGCTCCTCACCGCTGCCATCGCCCTGTACTGCACGATGGCAGCGCTGCGCAGCAACGACCGCGGCCGTGACAAGCACCGGCACGCCGGCACCCTGTTCCTCGACAACCCCATCGGGCGCGCCAACGCGACGTATCTCCTGGAGCTCCAGCGGGCCGTCTCGGATGCGCTCGGCGTCCAACTCCTCTACACCACCGGCCTGTTCGACACGACCGCGCTCGCCGAGTTCCCCCTTGTCATCCGGTTGCGCAATGACGCCGACCTTCGCGCCGGGCTGAAGTACATCAGCGTGGAGGAACATCTGCGGCCGGGACTGCCACGCGAGGCCCCCGCCGGGGAAACGGTGCACACCGAGATCACCGCGACAAGGATGTTCAAGCGACCGGCGCCGGTCACCCCGTAGGGACGGAGCCGTGGGACGGGGTGGGTGGGGGAATCGCGTGCCGTCGGCCACCGGCCGTCGGCGACGCGGTTCCCCGCACTCTTCCTCATGGTGTGCTCGTCCACCCCGGCTGCTTCCTCCCGGCACGGCCGCCGGAGTGAAACTGTCCGGCGGCCGCTCCCCGCACGCGTGAGTCGTGATAACCGATGTCGGTGGCTGCCGCTCCGCTACGAGTGCGACAGCTGTCCGGCCCCGCCCCGCCTGCGTATCCGCTCCTGCGCCCGCGCGGTGATCCGTGCCTGACGCCTGGCCTTGCGGCGCTCGCGTCGGAGCGCCCGCGCCGTGCTGCTCGGTACCGACACCACGCCGTTCCGCTGGTTCCACACCTGCCGCGTCACCCAGACGTCAAGGGCGGCCCAGGTGGCGACGACCGTACTGGCCACGCTGCTGAGAACCATCGGGAAAGCCAGCCAGGACTCCGCCATCGTGCACAGGAACGCCACCACGGCCTGTATCAGCGTGACCGCGATGACGAGCACCGCACGCACGGCGGACGTACGCACCGGATCGGGCAACCGGCGCTTGCGCGCGGGCTCCTCGATCCACAACGGCCGGTAGTACGCCCGGTCTTCGTGGTCCTCGTATCCCTTCGTGGCAGCGGCCTTCTCCTCGGCTCGGCCGCCCCTGTCGGAGGCCGTGTCCTGGAGGTCCGCCGTGCCGGGCCCGTCCGCCGCCGACCGCGCGTCCGGACTGCCTTGCCCCGCTGCCGGAATGCCGTCATCCGGTGACCGGGTGGCCAGTTGTGCCGCCTTCCGTGTCGCAACCTCTGCAGCGGGTGACCCGCTCCGCTCCGCCGTGCCCATCAACTTGTCACTCCCCACCGCCCAGCAGTTCTCTCGCACGGGTGTCTCGCGACCCCCGCCCCCCAGTGGCTGCCCGGCTTGCGTCCTTTTACGCCGACTGAGCGCGGCATGCGGCACCTGTGGCCGATTCCGCCCCCAATTCCCGTACAGACAGACGAACGGCCTGCCCCGAAGATTCCCGCCGAGCGAAGAATTTCGGCCAACTGACAAAGTTCCCCGATCCGATGGGATCCGGCCCCAACTGCCATATCCAGGGGAGCAATCTCCCCCAATGAACGGACAACTCCCCATGTCTCGTTCCCCGTCGAGCCGGAATCACCCTCCGGACGCTCTTCGAGTCGGCTCCGTGTCAGTAGTAGGCTCACGCCGTTTGTTGACGCACATGTGTACCCCCGGCCTGGAGGGGGTCGAGCTGGGGGAGGCCATGCGCTTTCGCGGGAAGTCCATCCGCCGGAAGATTGTGGCGCTGCTCCTCGTGCCGCTGGTGTCGCTGGCCGCGATCTGGGCTTTCGCCACCCTGCTCACGGGTCGTGAGGCCAGCCAACTCTTCAGCGTTTCCGAAGTCGTGAAGAAGATCGGCTACCCGACCGAGGACACCGTCAGGGTTCTCCAGCGGGAACGCCGGCAAACGCTCGTCTACTTGGCCGATCCCCGCGCGTCCGACGGGCTCGCGGCGCTCAAGCGCAGCCGTGGTGCCACGGACCGCGTCCTGGCGAAGGTCCGCAGGAACGCCAAGGACAAGAGTGTGAGCCAGGAACTCGGCGGGGGCACCGCGGAGCGCCTCACCTCTCTCCTGGACGCCGTCGACGGGATCTCCTCGCTGCGCAGCGGCATCGAGGACGGCACCTTCGACCGCGTCCAGGCCCTCGGCCTCTACGACCGTCTCATCGATCCCTGCTACGTGCTGCTGGCCAACCTGCACGTGGTCGACGACGTGGAACTGGACAAGGAGAGCCGCGCCCTCGTCAATGTGTCCCGCGCCCGCGAACTGCTCTCCCGTGAGGACGCCCTTCTCGGTTCCGCACTGGTCGCCGGTCACATCACCCGGGACGAACTCCGCGAAGTCTCCGACCTCGTGGCCCAGCGCACGCTGCTGTACGACATCAGCCTGCCGCTCCTTCCCGCCGCGGACCGGGCCCGCTTCGAGCGCTACTGGGGCAACGCCGGCACCGGGCCGCTGCGCGCGGCCGAACAGACGGTCGCCGCTTCCACGGACGGCTCGCCGAGCGGCGTCACGGCGAAGAGCTGGGACGGCGCGGCCGGGCACGTGCTCGCCGAGCTCGGTGAACTCGAGGACCGGGCGGGCGACCACTACCGGGACCGCGTCAGGCCCGTGGCCCTGGGCGTCATCCTCCAGGCCGTCGGCGCCGGCGTGGTCGGACTGATCGCCCTGCTGATCTCTCTCGTCATGTCCGTCCGCATCGGCCGGAGCCTCATCCGCGACCTGCGACGCCTGCGCATGGAAGCCCACGAGGCGTCCGGTGTACGGCTTCCCAGCGTCATGCGCCGGCTCTCAGCGGGTGAGCAGGTCGACGTCGAGACCGAAGTGCCGCGCCTGGAGTACGACAGGAACGAGATGGGTGAGGTCGGCCAGGCCCTCAACACCCTTCAGCGCGCAGCCGTCGAGGCGGCCGTCAAGCAGTCCGAACTGCGTGAGGGTGTCTCCGAGGTCTTCGTCAATCTCGCGCGCCGCAGCCAGGTGCTGCTCCACAAGCAGCTCACCCTCCTCGACACCATGGAACGCAGGACCGAGGACACCGACGAACTCGCCGACCTGTTCCGCCTCGACCACCTGACCACCCGCATGCGCCGCCACGCCGAGGGACTCGTCATCCTGTCCGGCGCGGCGCCGTCCCGGCAGTGGCGCAAGCCCGTCCAGCTCATGGACATCGTCCGCGCCGCCGTCGCCGAGGTGGAGGACTACGAACGCGTCGAGGTGCGCCGACTGCCGCGCGTCGCCGTCACGGGTCCCGCCGTCGCCGACGTCACCCATCTCGTGGCCGAGCTGCTGGAGAACGCGACGGTGTTCTCGCCGCCGCACACGGCCGTCCACGTCGTCGGTGAACGCGTCGCCAACGGCTTCACCCTGGAGATCCACGACCGCGGCCTCGGCATGACCGCCGAGGCGCTGCTCGACGCCAACCTGCGGCTCGCCGAGACCCCCGAGTTCGAACTCTCCGACACCGACCGGCTCGGCCTCTTCGTGGTCAGCAGGCTCGCCCAGCGGCAGAACGTCCGCGTCTCGCTCCAGCCTTCCCCGTACGGCGGCACCACCGCGGTCGTCTTCATGCCGGACGCACTGCTCACCGACGACGTCCCGGACACCAACGGCATCGGATTCCGCCTCGACCGCACCCTGCCCGCCAAGGAGCGCAAGACCCAGGAGCGGGCCGGCGCGGTACTCACCGAGTCGTCGGCGCGTCTGCCCGGTCTGCCCGCCTCGGTCCTCGACGGCCCCGTCGAGCTGGACGCGCCCGTCGACCTGGACACGCTCACCGGATTCCCCGGCGCACTCGGCGACGACGACAGCGAACGCGGCGGACTGTTCCGGCCGCGGCGCTCCATCACCGGGGTTCCCGCAGGGCGGCACCAGCAGACCGGCGACGGCGACGAGCCCGCCGGCCCGGGGGACGACGACCGTCCGGACGGCGCTCCAGTCCCACTGCCTCGACGCGGGACCCCCAAACTCGTCAGCTCCCACGGCCGTCCGGTCACGACGACCAGATCCTGGCGCGACCAGTCGGACGAGGGCACGGCCCAGGACTTCGAAACGCGGCGGGACCCGGGCGAGAACGCGGATCACCGGGAACACCGTGTGCCCGAACTCGAAGGCACGAAGCCACTGCCCAAGCGGCGCGGCGAGCGGTCCGCCGCCTCGGTCCGGCGCGGCGGTGAACGCTCCGGTGCCCCCGGGACACGCGGAGCCATCGGCGCACCCGGCAGACCCGCTCTCCACGAGGCCCCCGAACCTCCAGGAACTCCCGGTCTCCGAGAGGGCACCGACCGTCCTGACGCGCCTGGCCGCCACGACGCCCCGGCTCTGCCCCGGCGCACTCGTACCACGGCGTCCGCCGCGAGCCCGGAGGAAACGACTTTGCGCCGCGACACCGCGGCGGGGCAGGCGGAAGCGGGTACGGCCCCGCTTCCCCGGCGTGTCCGGCAGGCGAACCTGGCCCCGCAGCTGAAGGACGGACCGGCACGGCTCGCCGAACGCGGCAAGGGCCGCGACGGCACGGGCCCGGACCCCGCCGAACGGGACGCCGAAGAAGTACGCAGCCGTATGGCCTCGCTCCAGCGTGGCTGGCAGCGCGGCCGCGAAGAGAACGCCGAGGGCGACCAGGCCCAGGACGGCTCAGCACGAGGAACGACAAAGGGGGATGGTCGATGACCGCACCGAAGGCCGCAGGGCCCACCGAGACCAGCAATGTGTCCGGTGAGCTGAACTGGCTGCTCGACGAACTGGTGGACCGTGTCGCCAGTATCAACAAGGCGATCGTGCTCTCCGGCGACGGCCTTCCCACCGGGGCCTCGAAGGACCTCACCCGGGAGGACAGCGAACACCTGGCCGCCGTCGCCTCCGGCTTCCACAGCCTCGCCAAGGGCGTCGGCCGGCACTTCGAGGCGGGCAGCGTCCGCCAGACCGTCGTCGAACTCGACGAGGCCTTCCTGTTCGTCACGGCCGCCGGCGACGGCAGCTGCCTCGCCGTCCTCTCGGACGCCGACTCCGACGTTGGCCAGGTCGCGTACGAGATGACGCTGCTCGTCAAGCGAGTCGGCGTACATCTGGCCTCCAGCCCGCGCACCGATCTGCCCTCGGGCGGGTAGTGGGATGACATGAGCGGAGACGGTCAGGGAAGACGCCACTGGTTCGACGACGAGGCGGGACCGGTGGTCCGCCCGTACGCCATGACCCGCGGCCGCACCACCAGCGCGGCCCAGCACCGCCTCGATCTGATCGCGCTGGTGGTCACGGAACAGCACGCCGAGGACCCCGAGGCGGACCACACGCTGTCCCCGGAACACGTGGACATCGTCGAACTCTGCCGTGGTGTCCCCCAGTCGGTCGCCGAACTCGCGGCGGAACTCGATCTGCCCATCGGAGTGGTGCGGGTCCTGATCGGCGACCTGGTGGATGACGAAATGGTCCATGTGACACGTCCCGTTCCCCCTGCCGAACTGCCGGACGAGAGTATTCTGCGCGACGTGATCAGCGGCCTCCGGGCGCTCTGAGCTCGGCGGAAACGGGGAACAGACGTGACAGGCTGGCAGTTCTGGATCGACCGGGGCGGGACCTTCACGGACATCGTCGCGCGGTGCCCCGACGGCCGGCTGCTCACGCACAAACTGCTGTCCGACAATCCGGACCGCTACGCCGACGCGGCCGTCGCGGGCGTCCGTGAACTCCTCGGCGGCGAAGAGGACGACGCGGGCGCCCGGGTCGACGCCGTCCGCATGGGCACCACCGTCGCGACCAACGCTCTCCTGGAACGCAAGGGGGAGCGCACCCTCCTCGTCACCACCCGGGGCTTTCGCGACGCCCTGCGCATCGCCTACCAGAACCGCCCGGCCATCTTCGCCCGCGCGATCGAACTCCCCGAACTGCTCCACGAACGCGTGATCGAGGTCGACGAACGGATCGCCGCCGACGGCACCGTCCTTCGTGCCCCCGACCTGGACGCCCTCGCCGCATCCCTCCAGGAGGCGTACGACGACGGCATCCGCGCGGTCGCCGTGGTCTGCATGCACAGCCATCTCCACCCCGACCACGAACAGGCCGTGGGCGAGCTGGCGACACGTGTCGGCTTCCCGCAGGTCTCCCTCTCCAGCGAGGTCAGCCCGCTGATGAAGCTGGTGCCGCGCGGTGACACTGCCGTCGTCGATGCCTACCTGTCGCCCGTGCTGCGCCGCTACGTCCAGCAGGTCGCCGCGGAACTCCGGGGCGTACGGCTGATGTTCATGCAGTCCAACGGAGGCCTCGCCGAGGCCGGACAGTTCCGCGGCAAGGACGCCATCCTGTCGGGCCCCGCGGGCGGCATCGTCGGCATGGCCCGGATGTCGCAGCTCGCCGGCTACGACCGCGTCATCGGCTTCGACATGGGGGGAACGTCCACGGACGTCTCCCACTTCGCCGGAGACTACGAACGGACCTACACCACCCGGATCGCGGGGGTCCGGCTGCGCGCCCCCATGCTCGACATCCACACGGTCGCCGCGGGCGGCGGATCGGTGCTCCACTTCGACGGCTCCCGCTACCGCGTGGGCCCCGACTCGGCCGGAGCCGCCCCCGGACCCGCCTGCTACCGCAACGGCGGTCCGCTGACGGTCACCGACGCCAACGTCGCCCTCGGCCGCGTCCAGCCCGCACACTTCCCGAAGGTGTTCGGCCCCGGCGGGGACCAGCCCCTCGACGACACTCTCGTCCGGGACCGGTTCACCGCCCTCGCGCGGGAGATCCACGACAGAACCGGCGACGCCCGCACCCCCGAGCAGGTCGCCGAGGGCTACCTGCAGATCGCCGTGGCCAACATCGCCAACGCCGTCAAGCGGATCTCCGTACAGAAGGGCCACGACGTCACCCGCTACGCGCTCACCACGTTCGGTGGCGCCGGCGGCCAGCACGCGTGCATGGTCGCCGACTCGCTCGGCATCCGCACCGTCCTGGTCCCGCCCATGGCAGGCGTCCTGTCCGCCCTCGGTATCGGACTCGCCGACACCACGGCCATGCGCGAACAGTCCGTCGAAGCACGCCTCGAACCGTCCTCGATGCCCGGCATCCTCAAAACCGCCGACGATCTGGAAAACGCCACCCGCGCCGAACTCCTCGCCGAGGACGTCCCCGAACACCGCATCCGGATCACCCGTCGGGCCCAGCTCCGTTATGACGGCACGGACACGGCACTGACCGTCGAGCTCACCGAACCCGACACCATGACCCACGCCTTCGAAGAACGTCATCGCGCCACCTACTCCTTCACCCTCGACCGTCCGGTCGTCGTCGAAGCCCTCTCCGTGGAAGCCACCGGTCTCACCGAACCCCCCGACCTCTCCGCCCTCGCACCGCGCGAAGCCGGACCCGCGTCCCGCCCGGCCACCGCGCCGACCGTCCGACTCCACACCGACGGCTCCTGGCGCGAAGTGCCCCTGCACCGCCGCGAGGAACTCCCGCCCGGTGAGACCGTGGACGGACCCGCGATCATCGCCGAGGCAGGCACGACAACCGTCGTCGACGACGGCTGGCGGGCCGCGACGACCGACGACGGGCATCTGGTCATGGAACGCGCGACGGTCACGGAGAGTTCCGATCTCGGCACGCAAGCGGATCCCGTTCTGCTCGAGGTCTTCAACAACCTCTTCATGTCCATCGCCGAACAAATGGGCGCCCGACTCGAATCGACCGCCCAGTCCGTCAACATCAAGGAGCGCCTGGACTTCTCCTGCGCCCTGTTCGACCCCGACGGCAACCTGGTGGCCAACGCCCCTCACATCCCTGTCCACCTGGGCTCCATGGGCACGAGCGTGCAGGAGGTCGTCCGGCGGCGCGGCGACACCATGCGGCCCGGCGACACCTACGCCGTCAACGACCCCTACCACGGCGGCACCCACCTTCCCGATGTCACCGTGATCACCCCGGTCTTCGGCACGGAGAGTGAGCGGATCCTGTTCTACGTCGCCTCGCGCGGCCACCACGCCGAGATCGGCGGTATCGCCCCGGGCTCCATGCCGGCGAACAGCCGGACCATCGACGAGGAGGGCATCCTCTTCGACAACTGGCTGCTCGCCGAGAACGGACAGTTCCGGGAGGCGGAGACACTGGCCCTGCTCACCGCGCCGCCTCACCCGTCGCGCAACCCGAAGACGAACCTCGCCGACCTGCGCGCCCAGATCGCCGCCAACCGGAAAGGCGTCGACGAAGTCGGCCGCATGATCGAGGACTTCGGGCTCGACGTCGTCCAGGCGTACATGAGGCACGTCCAGGACAACGCGGAGGAAGCGGTGCGCCGCGTCATCGACACGCTCGAGGGCGGAGAGTGCGCCTACGAGACTGACTCCGGGGCGGTCATCCGGGTCCGTGTCTGCGTGGACCGCGCGGCACGCTCGGCCACCGTCGACTTCACGGGCACGTCCGCACAGCTCGCCACCAACTTCAACGCACCCTTCGCCGTCGTCAACGCCGCGGTCCTGTACGTCTTCCGCACCCTGGTGGACGACGACATCCCGCTCAACGACGGCTGTCTGCGCCCCCTGCGCATCGTGGTGCCGCCGGGGTCGATGCTCGCCCCCGAGCCCCCGGCCGCCGTCGTCGCCGGCAACGTGGAGACGTCCCAGGCGATCACCGGCGCCCTCTACGCGGCCCTGGGCGTGCAGGCCGAGGGCTCCGGCACCATGAACAACGTCACCTTCGGCAACGAGCGCCACCAGTACTACGAGACCGTGGCCTCCGGCTCGGGCGCGGGTGACGGCTTCCCCGGCGCTCCCGTCGTGCAGACCCATATGACCAACTCGCGGCTCACCGACCCCGAGGTCCTCGAGTGGCGACTGCCCGTCAGGCTCGACGAGTTCGCGATTCGACACGGCAGCGGCGGCCCCGGACACTGGCGGGGCGGCGACGGCGCCGTACGACGTATCCGTTTCCTGGAGCCGATGACCGTCTCGACGCTCTCACAGCACCGCAGGGTGCCGCCGTACGGCATGGCGGGCGGCGGGCCCGGTGCTCTCGGCGTCAACCGGGTCGAGCGCGCCGACGGCACCGTCACGGAACTCGGCGGAAGCGATGCGGCGGACGTCGGACCCGGAGACGTACTCGTCATCGAAACCCCCGGCGGCGGGGGCTACGGCCCACCGTCGCACGACCCCCACACAGCAGGAGAAGAGATCGATGATCTTCGGGCGTTCTGAGCGCGGCAAACCTCCGGTCGAGCCCGTCACGCTCAAGATCCTTGTCGCGGGCGGCTTCGGCGTGGGCAAGACGACCCTCGTCGGCGCGGTCAGCGAGATCAGGCCGCTGCGCACCGAGGAAGTCCTCACCGAGGCGGGCCGGCCCATCGACGACATCAGCGGTGTGGAGGGCAAGCACACCACGACCGTCGCCATGGACTTCGGCCGGATCACGCTCCGCGAGGACCTGGTGCTCTATCTGTTCGGGACCCCCGGACAGGACCGTTTCTGGTTCCTCTGGGACGAGCTCGCCACCGGTGCCCTGGGCGCCGTCGTGCTGGCCGACACCCGCCGCCTGGAGGACTGTTTCGCCGCGGTCGACTACTTCGAGCGGCGCTCCATTCCTTTCGTGGTCGGAGTCAACTGCTTCGATGCCGCGTCCCGTTACCCCGCGGACGCCGTCCGCCAGGCCCTCGACCTCGACCCCGATGTGCCCGTCGTCCTGTGCGACGCGCGGGACCGCGAGTCGGTCAAGGAGGTCCTCATCCGCGTCGTCCAGCACGCCATGGCGCAGGCGGCCGCCGCCCGTGAGGCCGTCACGACCTGACGCACGCACGGTCCCGCGGCCGTCACGTCGCATGGGTGCGGCCCGTACCCCCGCCGACCGGGGTACGGGCCGCGGTCATGTACGCGCGCGTGCCTCACCCGAGCCGCGCGCGCGTGGGCGCCGAGGTCATTCGACGGTGTCGTCGTGCCAGCCGAAGCTCTTCTCCACCGCCTTGCGCCAGTTGTCGTACTCGCTGTCGCGCACCGAGGCCTCCATGGACGGCGTCCATTCGACGTCCTTCTGCCAGTGCGACTTCAGTTCGTCGAGGTCGTTCCACACCCCGGTCGCGAGCCCCGCCGCGTACGCGGCACCCAGACAGGTCGTCTCGGAGACCTTCGGACGGATCACCGGCACGCCGAGGACATCCGCCTGATGCTGCATCAGCAGATGGTTCTTGGTCATGCCGCCGTCCACCTTCAGGGTGGTGATCCGTACCCCGGAGTCCTGGTACATGGCGTCCACGACCTCACGCGTCTGCCAGCTCGTGGCCTCCAGGACCGCCCGTGCGAGATGCGCCTTCGTGACGTACCGCGTGAGCCCGGTGACGACACCGCGCGCGTCCGAGCGCCAGTAGGGGGCGAACAGGCCCGAGAAGGCGGGCACGATGTACGCGCCGCCGTTGTCCTCGACGCTCGCCGCCAGTGTCTCGATCTCGTCGGCGGAACGGATGATGCCCAACTGGTCCCGGAACCACTGGACCAGGGCGCCCGTGATCGCGATCGACCCTTCGAGGCAGTAGACCGGGGCCTCGGTGCCGATCTTGTACCCCATGGTGGTCAGCAGTCCGTTCTTCGACGGAACGGGCCTGTTGCCGGTGTTCAACAGCAGGAAGCTGCCCGTGCCGTAGGTGTTCTTGGCCGTGCCGACCTCGTAGCAGGCCTGGCCGAAGACCGCCGCCTGCTGGTCGCCCAGCGCCGACGCGACCGGCACACCGCCGAGTTGGCCCACGGCTGTCCCGTACACCTCGGCGGAGGACCTGATCTCGGGGAGCACCGCCTCCGGGATGTTCATCGCGGACAGGATGGACGGGTCCCACTGGAGAGTGTCCAGGTTCATCAGCATGGTGCGCCCGGCGTTGGTCACGTCCGTGACGTGCCGCCCGCCGTCGGTGCCGCCGGTGAGGTTCCAGATGAGCCACGAGTCGATGGTGCCGAAGGCGATCTCACCGTGCTCGGCGCGGGCGCGCAGGCCCGGGACGTTGTCGAGCAGCCAGGCCGCCTTGGGCCCGGAGAAGTAGCTCGCCAGCGGGAGTCCGGTCTGCTCGCGGAAGCGGTCCTGGCCGTCCGGGCCGCCCAGTTCGTTGCACAGAGCCGACGTGCGGGTGTCCTGCCAGACGATGGCGTTGTGGACGGGTTTGCCCGTGGCCCGGTCCCACAGAACCGTCGTCTCGCGCTGGTTGGTGATGCCGAGCGCGCTGAGCTGGTCGGGGCGCAGTCCGGCCTTGGCGAGCGCTCCGGCGACCACGGCCTGCACCTTGGACCAGATCTCGGTGGCGTCGTGCTCCACCCAGCCCGGTTTGGGGAAGATCTGGCGGTGTTCGCGCTGGTCGACGGCGACGATCGCGCCGCCGTGGTCGAAGATGATGCAGCGGCTGGAGGTGGTGCCCTGGTCGATCGCGGCGACGTACTTCTCGGATGTGTCCGTCATGTCGTCCCCTTACGTGTTCTTCGTCAGGAGGCTGCTGTCTCGTCAGGAGGCCGCACTTCGGGTGGTGGCGATACGTCAGAAGGCCACGTTGTAGATCCCGGCGCCGACGGCGGCACCCGCGATCGGGCCGACCACCGGGATCCAGGAATATCTCCACTCCGAAGTGCCCTTGTTGGGGATAGGCAGGAGCGTGTGGGCGAGGCGCGGCCCCAGGTCGCGGGCCGGGTTGATGGCGTACCCGGTGGGGCCGCCCAACGAGAGACCGATGCCGACGACGAGGAAGGAGATGAGCAGGACCGGCAGACCCGCGGCGCCGATGCCGGCGACGTGCTTGCCGCCGCCGACGAGTCCGAGAATGGGAAGCATCAGGGCGGCGGTGGCGATGATCTCGGTGATCAGGTTCTGTACCGGATTGTCGATCTCGGGACGCGTCGAGAAGATTCCCAGCGTCTCGATGGCCTTGTCGTCCTCGGCGTTGAGGTTGAACTGTCCGAGGTAGAGCAGCCAGCACAGGACCGCGCCGATGACGGCGCCGGCGAACTGGCCGAGGATGTAGAAGGGCACGTCCGACCACTTCGTGGAACCCTCGATCGCGAACCCGATGGTGACCGCCGGGTTGATCTGCCCTCCCGACAGCGGCGCCGAGGTGTAGGCACCGGCCAGAACGCCGAAGCCCCAGCCGAAGGCGATGACGATCCAGCCCGCTCCCTGGGCCTTCGATCTGTTCAGGGTGACAGCGGCGCACACACCCGCGCCGAAGAGAATCAGAATCGCTGTGCCGATCAACTCGCCGACAAAGATGTCTCCGTTGCTCATGGCGGCTCCTGGACTCTCGCCCGGAACGATCCGCTCCGGGTCACCGTGCAGAGTGCGTTCCCATGGCTGCTTCAGCCGAAGGCAGGGAGTTCCCGCGCCCCGCCCGGCGTCCGTGACGAGCGTGCCGTCGCTGTGGAATCGCCCGTGGGTAACCACCCTGGGCTCGGGTCGGAACCCGAGCGGTGCGGTGCCTGATGGCGCCCGATTGCGGCGATGCCGACGACACCCGGAAGTGTTCACCGGCGCCCAGGGGGCGTCAAGGTCGTGGACCGCACCGGTTGGAGGCGCGAAATGGACGTGCCGCGGAGGGGTGCCGGCGCCGTACGAGTGGACCATTTCCGGCCAGACGGCCAGACGGCCAGACGGCCAGACGGCCATGTGATCGGTCGTTAGGGAGCCGGATGATCAGGCTGTCGAGTGATCGGACAGTCGGGCCGTCAGGTGATCGGATGATCGACCGGTCGGGCGGGGCGAGGTGCTCGGTCGGTTCAGCCGGTCAGCGTCTGCCCGTACGACTCCGTCGGACCGGCCCCGGTGCCGCGCCGGATCTCATGCCCGGGCAGCCCCGCCCGCCCCAGCACCCAGCTCGCCCCGTCCAGAGCCTTGGCGGCCTGCTTGAGGGGCGCCAGAGAGGTGGCCGCCTGCCGGTGGTCGATCACGCTGCCGGGCGCGCACAGCACCGTGGCCAGTGACAGTGTGACCGCGCGGCCGCCCGCGGACCAGGGTGTGTCGAGCACCGACGCGGCCAGCGGGTCGAGGGTGTCGGGGTCGGCGAGGACCAGGAAGTCGTCGCCGCCGATGTGGCCGACCAACGTCGCCTCGGACGCCGAGTGCTGGAGCATCCGGCCCACCGCCCGGATCAGCTCGTCGCCGGCCGCGAACCCCGCTCCGTCGTTGACCTGCTTGAAATGGTCGATGTCCAGCCAGCTCAGCGCGAACATCCGGCCGTCCGCGATCCGCCGGTCCACCTCCCCGGTGATCGTGTCCGAACCAGGCAGCCGGGTCAGCGGGTTGAGCCCCGCCGCCTCCTCGACCCGGCTCTCCGACAGCGCCCGTACGAGGTCCGCCAGGCGTACGACGCCCACGCACCGCCCGTACCGGTCGACGACCGCGACATCGTCGGACGTGCGCTCCCGGTCCCCGTCCGCGACGACGTCGAGCACTTCCCAGGCCGTGGCGTCGACGCCGACCGTACGTGGCGCGTCACCCAGTTTGGCGGCGGGCCGGTCGGCGTACAGGGCGTGCCCGTAGCGCCCGGACATCGACAGCAGGAAGCGTGACCGGTGCACCGAGCGGACCGGTATCCCGAACGGATCCACGAGCAGCACACCGGACACCTCGGGCGACCCGGTGAGCAGGGCTCTGACCTCTCCGGCCGACGCGGTGGCCGGCAGCAGCGCGGCCGGGCGGACGAACTGCCCCACGGACGGCCCGGACCGGGGTACGCCGCGGACGGCGGGCGACAGCGCCGGAACGTATACGTCCGCCGAGGGCAGCCGGGCGGGCGGGGCGAACAGATCGCCCTGCGCGAGCTGTGCGCCCGCCGACACCGCGGCGGCGCACTGCAGTTCCGTCTCGACGCCTTCGACGGACAGCAGCGCGCCGAGCTGTTCGCACAGTGTCCGCATCGCCCGGACCGCCGCGGGCCGCGACAGCAAAGACACGTCGAGCTTCATCAGCTCCGGGGCGAGATCCGTGAGCAGGCGCAGCGGTATGTCGCCGTCGCCGATCCCGTCCGCGCAGATCCGGAAGCCCTCGCCGCGCACGGCGGCCACCGCCTCCAGCAGGGCGTGCTGCGGCACGTGCGTGTACGGCGGGACGATGTCGACGGTGATCTCCCAGGGAAGCCGCCCGGCCTGCCGTACCTCGTTGCGCAGCGCGGAGAGCCGGCCGAGGTCGGCCAGGGTTCCGGCGAACACGTTGACGTGCAGGGGGAGCAGTGTCTCCCTGCGGGCGGCGGCCCGGATGGCCAACGCGGCCAGCCGGCCGTCCAGTTCGGGCTCGCGGCGGGCTCGCGCCAGGATGTCGCCGGACTCCGGACGGGCGAGCGTCTCCAGCGCCGCGACCCCTCCGGTCGTCAGATTGACGACCGGTTGGAAGGCGAAACGGACCATATCCGTCCAGGAGGTCACAGCAGCATGGTCCCGCCGACGGCGTACGCCGGTGGGCGATTCACGAGGTGTTCACGCAGGATTCCGGGGTCGTCACAGTAGGTGTGGAGGAGGCTCCGGGCGCGCCGCGCGCATCGCTCCCGGAGTGACACGCGCGCGGTGCGGCCCGTGTCGGACAAGACGCTCGGAACATCCCAGGGAGCAGCCGACCGTGGGCCGGCCAGGTCCTCCGGATCCCCCCGGTGGGGTGAGGGCCGCCGCGTGGCTACCGAACCGCCACGACCGAAGAGCCGTGGCCGAACAGCCCCTGGTTCGCGGTGATCCCCACCCGTGCCCCGGCGACCTGCCGGTCACCCGCACCGTCGCGCAACTGCCAGGTCAGCTCGCACACCTGGGCGATGGCCTGCGCCGGAACGGCCTCTCCGAAGGAGGCGAGACCGCCGCTGACGTTCACCGGTATGCGTCCGCCGAGTGCCGTGGCGCCTTCCCGCAGGAGTTTGGCGGCCTCGCCCTCCCCGCAGAGCCCGAGGTCCTCGTACCACTGCAGTTCCAGCGCGGTCGACAGGTCGTAGACCTCCGCGAACGAGAGATCCTCGGGGCCGATACCCGCCTCCTCGTAAGCCGCTCGGGCGATGGACGCCCGGAAGGTTCCGGCCGCGGGCTCGACGGTGGCCGCCGAGTCCGTGGCGATGTCCGGCAGATCCAGGACGGTGTTCGGGTAGTGCGGCGACACGGTCGACACCGCGCGGATCCGCACCGGGTCGGCGACCCCGTGTCGGTGTGCGAACTCCATGCCGGCCAGCACGACGGCGGCGCCGCCGTCCGAGGTCGCGCAGATGTCGAGCAGTCGCAGTGGATCGGCGACCACGGCCGACGCGGCGACCTCCTCGGCCGTGACCGGCTTGCGGTAGCGGGCGTTGGGGTTGAGCGCGCCCAGGGCCGCGTTCTTCACCTTCACCTGGGCGAAATCCTCCGGGGTGTCGCCGTACAGAGCCATCCGGCGGCGCGCGTACAGCCCGAAGTACGTCGGATTCGTCGCCCCGAGGACACGGAAGCGCAGCCAGTCCGGATCGTCCGGCCGGTCCCCGCCGGCGGGGCGGAAGAACCCCTTGGGCGCCGCGTCCGCGCCCACCACGAGGACCACCTCGGCGAGGCCGGAGAGTATCTGGGCGCGTGCTGTGCCGAGCGCCTGAGCCCCGGAGGCGCAGGCCGCGTACACACTCGCCACGCGTGCTCCCTGCCACCCCAGGGCCTTCGCGAACGTCGCCCCCGCCACATACCCCGGATAGCCTCCGCGCACGGTGGACGCGCCCACGACCGAGTCGACGTCCCGCCAGCCGATCCCCGCGTCGGTCAGTGCCGCGTGCGCCGCGGCGACCCCGTACTCGACGAAACGGCGACCCCACTTGCCCCACGGGTGCATCCCCACACCCAGCACCGCCACATCACCGGTCACGCCGTCACCCCCGTCCGCCCCGAGTCCTTCATGCCGTCACCTCTGCAGGCCGCCAGTGCCACGTCGTCCAGGTCGTCTTCTCGTCCTCGTGCAGCACACCGGGGACGACCTCCACCTCCATGCCCACCGTCAGATCGGCGACGGTGATCCCGGGAACCGCCTGGCCGAGCACCACGAGGCGCTCGGATTCCAGTTCCACGGCGATCAACGCGTAGGGCTCCCACTCGAGTTCCGGATCGGTGACATACGGTGACGGAGGCCGGTACCGGCTGTCCGTGTAGGACCAGACGCGTCCTCGGGGGGACAGGGGCACCTCCGCCAGTTCGCCGCCCGCGCACCCCGGATTGCGGCAGAAGGCATCCTCGCGTGGGAAGAACACCGAGGCACACACCGAGCACCGTGTGCCGAGCAGGCGGAAGTCGTTCCCTTCCCCGGTGAACCACCCGGCGACGACGGGTGTGCGTGTGGGCGACACGGTCCCTCCAGGACACTCGATCTGACGGAACGTCAGAAGTGTGCCACGAGGGGAGGCGATTGGGCAGGGCGTCCGCACGGACCGACGGGTGCCTGCGGACGCCGGAGCACCAGCCGCAGCGGGCCGTGGCGCGGGGTGTACCTTCGGCCGCCTCATCCGCCCCGACCGAGCCGTTCCACCTCGGGCGCCTCATCGGGTCCAACCTGAAGACGTCGGTCCGGTGATGGACTACAGTCCGCGGCGTGTCCGAAACCCCGCACCCACCTGCCGACTTCGCGCCCGATTCGCACTGCTCGAGCTGCGGCGCCCCCTACGGAGAGGGCATCTCCGGCTGGCCCCGCACCTGCGCCGCCTGCGGCACGGTCGCCTACCGCAATCCGCTGCCGGTCGCGGTGGCCCTGCAGCCCGTCTACGACGACCGGGGCGCCGCCCTGGTCGTCATCACCCGGACCATCGCCCCCGCGCGCGGGGGTGTGGCCCTGCCCGGAGGATTCATCGACCACCGGGAGGACTGGCGGCAGGCCGTCGTGCGCGAGCTCAAGGAGGAGACGGGCATCGACGCGGCGAGCAGGGAAGTGCGGCTCGCCGACGCGATGAGCTCTCCGGCGGGCCATCTGCTGCTCTTCGGGCTCCTCCCGGAACGCCCCGCCGCCGAACTTCCGCGGTCCGCCGCCACCGACGAGACCGAAGGCTGGCATCTGCTGCGCCGGCCCGCCGAACTCGCCTTCCCGCTCCACACCCTGGCGGCCCGTGCCTGGTTCGACGGGCGGTACATCTGAGGGTCAGGGACGGGGTCCCCCCAGTCCCCGCACCCGCACGGGGTACGCCGGCGCGCTCAGGCCCCCATCGCCGCCGGCCCGCCGCACCACCACCTCGTCCTCCTGCCAGCGGGACACATGGCGTTGGGCCTCCGGTTCCTCCCACCCGTCGCCCGAGTCCGGCACGAGGAGACCGCTTCCGCCGCTTCCCCGCGGGGGCGCCCACGCCTCCAGCTCCAGACCGCCGTCGGCACCGCGTACGGGCAGGACGGCACCGGCCCGCGCGAGCACCGGAATCCGCGACATGGGGGCGTCGACCACCACCTGAGCGGGTCCCTCGTACGCCTCCTCGGTGACCGTGTCGTACCAGCGCCCGCGCGGCAGCTGCACCGTCCTCCGGAGCGCACCCGGGTCCAGCACCGGCGCCACCAGGAGGCTGTCGCCGAGCAAGAAGGCGTCCTCGCAGTCGCGCAGCGCCCGGTCCTCGGGACTGCCCCACCACAACGGCCGGACGTAGGGAGCGCCCGTGCGGCGCGCCATGTGCGCCAGTGTCATGAAGTACGGGAGCAGCCGCCGCCGTTCGACGAGCGCCACGCGCGCGTGCTCCAGCACCTCGTCACCGAACTCCCAGGGCTCCCTGCGCCCGGCCCGCAGGCTCGCGTGCGTGCGGAACAGCGGGAGGTACGCCCCGAGCTGGAACCACCGCAGATAGAGCTCGGGCGACGGGCTGCCGTCGAAACCGCCCACATCGGGTCCCGAGTAGGGCACCCCGCACAGGCCGAGCCCCAGCACCAGGGACAACGACGCCCGCAGCCCCGGCCAGCCCGTGGCCACGTCCCCGGACCACGTTCCCGCGTAGCGCTGCAGTCCGGCCCAGCCGGAACGCGAGAACAGGAACGGCCGCTCCTGGGGCGCGAGTTCACGCAGGCCCTCGTAGGCGGCCCGGGCCATGCCCAGCGCGTACACGTTGTGCGCCTCGCGGTGGTCACCCCCGCGGCCCTCCAGGGCGTGCCGCGCCGAACGCGGCAGCGTCGGCTCCCCGAACGCCGTGAACGACGTCGGCTCGTTCATGCCGTGCCAGAACCCCGCGAACCCCTGGGCGAGCCGCTCCTCGTAGAGACCGCCCCACCACGCGCGCGCCCGCGCGTCCGTGAAGTCCGGGTAGACGGCCTCCCCGGGCCATACGACGCCCCGCACGAGCCGCCCCGAGGAGTCCCGGACGAAGGCGTCCTCGGCGAGGCCGCTGTCGTACACGGCGTTGCCCGGCTCCGCCTTGACCGCCGGGTCGATGACGGACACCAGCCGGATTCCGTCGCGCCGCAGCTCCTCGGCGAGCACGGGAAGCTTCGGGAACCTGTCGCGGTCGACGGTGAACACCTGGTGGGCGTCGTAGTGGTCGATGTCCAGGTGTACGGCGTCCAGCGGCAGGCCCCGCTCCTGGTAGCCCGCGACGATCCTCCGTACCTCCTGCTCGCTGCCGAAGCCCCACCGCGCGTGCTGGTGACCGAGCGCCCACGCGGGCGGCAGAGCCGCGGCACCGGTCAGCGACGCCCAGGAGTGCAGCACGCGCGCGGGAGTCCCCACCATCATCCAGCAGCGCAGCGGTCCGCCGTCCATGCGCAGCTCGCACGATCCGGCCCGGTCGTGCCCCGAACCGGCGCCTTCCTTGCCCTCGCGAAGGATCACCGTGCCGTCCCAGGTCGTGTCGTGGAACACGAGATGCGTGCCCGCGTCGGCCACGACCATCTGCACAGGCATCGTGAGGTACAGCGGATCGTCGCCCGGCCCGAAGGCCTGTCCCGGATCCGTGTTCCACAACCGGTACGTCCCCTCGCGCAGCCGGAGCCCCGCGGCCCGGCCGCCCAGACCGAAGAACCGTGCGTCGGCCGCCACTTCGGAACGCTGCATCCAGCGGGCGGTGCCGCCGTCGACGGGTTCCCACCACCGGGGCGGCAGATCCCGGCGCAGGACCACACCACCGGGCGTGAGGACCTGGACCGCGCCGTGCCGTGAGACCGCTACCGTGACCCGCTCGGCCACGACGCGCCAGCCGCCGTCCTTGTCCGGCTCCAGAACGGCCCGCGGGTCGGGTTCCGGGGAGCGGCCCGCGAGGGCGTACGACGGCTCCGGCGCGACCGCGTCCCAGCCCCAGAAGACCGCCCCGCCCACCGTGACGGTGATCCGCAGTTCCGATCGGGTGAAGCGGACGACGCCGCCACCGGGGCCCGGCTCCACACCGAGCACCGGCCCCGGTACCCGTGCGCGCTCGGCCCCCCGCTGCGGCAACCCGGCGGCGTCGGCACGCCTCCTCCGCCACGCGGCTCGTACCGTGAGCAACCCCTGAGTGGTACCCCCCGAGCCGACCGCTTTCACCGAACGCACCAGGTCACGACCGTCCATGCTGCTCACCCTGCCACTACCGTCGCCCGTTGAGTGAGCCGTTCAACTGTCGTTCACCTGTTGTCACGCCACATCTTCATGTCGCCGACTATGTGCGGTGTGCCCTGGTAAAGAAGTCGATCACATGGCATCGTCCGTGTCAGCCGCGTGACGCGCACACCCCCGCTCGTGCGCGACCGACGCACACGACGCGTACAGCCCGGGAGCCGCCCCATGTCCACCACGAACCCCTCACCGCTCTGGCAGCCCTCCGCCGAGGGCATCGCCCAGGCGCAGGTCACGAAGTTCCAGGCATGGGCGGCCGAACGGCACGGAGCGCCGGCCGACGGAGGCTACGCGGCCCTGCACCGCTGGTCGGTCGACGAGCTGGACACGTTCTGGAAGGCCGTCACCGAGTGGTTCGACGTCCGGTTCTCGACTCCCTACGCGCGCGTGCTCGGCGACCGCGCCATGCCCGGTGCCGCGTGGTTCCCCGGAGGGACCCTCAACTACGCGGAGCACGCCCTGCGCGCCGCGGAGACCCGCGCGGACGAACCGGCCCTCCTGTATGTCGACGAGACCCACGAGTCCGTCCCCGTGACGTGGTCCGACCTGCGCCGCCAGGTCGGCTCCCTGGCCGCCGAGCTGCGCGCCCTCGGTGTACGCCCCGGAGACCGGGTCAGCGGCTATCTCCCCAACATCCCCGAGGCCGTGGTCGCCCTTCTGGCCACGGCCGCCGTGGGCGGGGTCTGGACCTCCTGCGCCCCCGACTTCGGCGCCCGCAGCGTCCTCGACCGCTTCCAGCAGGTCGAACCCGTGGTCCTGTTCGCCGTCGACGGCTACCGCTACGGCGGCAAGGAGCACGACCGCCGTGACACGGTCGCCGAGCTGCGCCGTGAACTGCCCACCCTGAACGCAGTCGTGCACATCCCGCTGCTGGGCACGCAGGCGCCCGAGGATGCCCTTGAGTGGTCGGCGCTGACCTCCGCCGACGTGGAGCCCGTCTTCGAGCAGGTCCCCTTCGACCACCCCTTGTGGGTGCTCTACTCCTCCGGCACGACGGGCCTCCCCAAGGCGATCGTGCAGTCCCAGGGCGGCATCCTCGTCGAACACCTCAAGCAGCTCGGCCTGCACTGCGACCTGGGGCCCGAGGACCGCTTCTTCTGGTACACGTCCACCGGCTGGATGATGTGGAACTTCCTCGTCTCCGGCCTGCTCACGGGCACCACGATCGTGCTGTACGACGGCAGCCCCGGCTATCCGGACACGGGCGCCCAGTGGCGTATCGCCGAACGCACGGGAGCGACCCTCTTCGGCACGTCCGCCGCGTACGTGATGGCCTGCCGCAAGGCGGAGGTCCACCCCTCGCGCGACTTCGGCCTCGGCCGGGTGCGGTGCGTCGCCACGACCGGCTCGCCCCTGCCGCCCGACGGATTCCGCTGGCTGCACGACGAGGTCCGCGAGGACCTGTGGATCGCCTCCGTCAGCGGCGGTACCGATGTGTGCTCCTGCTTCGCCGGGGCGGTACCGACGCTCCCGGTGTACATCGGCGAACTCCAGGCCGCCGGCCTCGGCACCGACCTCCAGTCCTGGGACCCCAGTGGAAAGCCCCTCACCGACGAGGTCGGCGAACTGGTCGTCACCAACCCGATGCCGTCGATGCCCATCCGCTTCTGGAACGACCCCGACGGCAGCCGCTACCACGACAGCTACTTCGACACGTACCCCGGAGTGTGGCGCCACGGCGACTGGATCACCGTCACCTCACGAGGTTCGGTCGTCATCCACGGCCGCTCCGACTCCACGCTCAACCGGCAGGGCGTGCGCATGGGCTCGGCCGACATCTACGAGGCCGTCGAGCGCCTTCCCGAGATCAAGGAGTCGCTGGTCATCGGTGTCGAACAGCCCGACGGCGGCTACTGGATGCCGCTGTTCGTCCATCTCGCACCCGGAGCCGTGCTGGACGAGGACCTCCTGAACCGCATCAAGGGCACCATCCGTGAACAGCTCTCCCCGCGTCACGTTCCCGACGAGGTCATCGAAGTACCCGGAGTGCCGCACACCCTGACCGGCAAGCGCATCGAGGTCCCGGTCAAGCGCCTCCTCCAGGGCGCGTCCATGGAGAAGGCCGTCAACGTCGGGTCCGTGGACAACGTCGAACTTCTGCGCTTCTACGAGAAGCTGGCCCGCGAGCGCGGCTGATCAGCCTCCGTAGGTGGCCTCCGACTCGCCGAGCACGGCGGTGAAGTCGGAGGCCAGCCGCACGGCGTCGGCGGCTGAGAGTTCCGCCACCGAGATCCGTACACCGGGCGCGGCCGAAGTCCTGAAGCGCGCGCCCGCCGCGACCCACCATCCGTACGACCGCAGCCCGTTCACCACCGCCGACTCGTCCCGCACGGGCACCCAGACGTTCAGCCCGCTCACGCCGTGGCCCTGTGTGCCGCGATCCGCGAATTCACGGAGCAGCGCGTCCCTGCGCAGCGTGTACGTCTCCTGGGCACGCCCCACCAACGCGCGCGTGCTCGCGTCCGTCATGAGTCCGAGCACCGTCTCCTGCAACAGGTGACTGACCCAGCCCGACGTCAGCAGCATGCGTCCGTCGTGCCGTGCCAGTGTCGTCGGGTCACATGCCGCGGCCGCCCACCGCAGGTCGGTTCCCAGGAACTTGCTCACCGTGCGCACATGGACCCAGCGGTTCAGACCGCCCGCGGTCAGTGTGCGCAGCGGTGCGCCGGCGACGGACGACGCGTGATCGTTCTCCACGACCAGCACATCGGGCATCTCCCGGAGCACGTCGACGAGCGCGTCCCGCCGTCCCGCCGAGAAGCTGCCGCCGCAGGGATTCTGCGCCCGCGGACTGCACACCACCGCGCGCACCCCCGCCCGCAGAGCCGTCCGCAGGGCATCCGGTCGGATGCCCTGGTCGTCCACCGCGACCGGAACCGTGCGCAGTCCCAGCGCCGTGACCAGGTCCAGCAGATGGTGATAGCCGGGGTCCTCCATCGCGACCGCGTCCCCCGGACGCAGCTCCACCGACAGCAACCGCCCGATCAGGTCGAGCGCGCCATGAGCGAACGTCACATGCTCCGACGGCACCCCATCGGGCTCCAGCCAGTCGCGTACGGCCTCCTCCAGTCGCGCCAGACGCGGCGTGCCGCGATGTGAGCGGGCACCGGGGGAGAGCTGCGACGGCGGCACCAGGACGGGGAGCAGCGCGGGATCCGGATGCCCGCCCGCCAGGTCGCGCAGTCCGTCCGGCACGCGGGGTGGGCGCCGTGACGCCACGGCGGGCGCGGCGGCGACCACGGTCCCACCACGTCCGCGGGTCACCACGATCGCCCGTTGCCGCAGTTCCCTGTACGCCGTCGCGACCGTCCCGGGACTGACGCCGAGCCGTTCGGCCAGGCCGCGCACCGGGGGCAGCGCCGTGCCCGGCTCCAGGGCACCTTCGGCCACGCCTCGTTCCACGGACGCGGCAATTCCCTTGGCCGTCGTACCACTGATCGAATATTGTGTTGCCACGTTACTAAGTATGTATCAATACATACTGGGGAGCAAGGGGGAGTCGTGAGCCCGATGCGCCGCGCAGCCGCATGGTCGACACGCATTCCAGGAGGCCTCGACGGCCGAAGAATGCTCTGGATCGCCCTGGTCGACCGCATCGGCAGCGGTCTGTGGGCATCCGTCTCCGTCCTGTACTTCACCTACGTCGCCGGTCTCTCGGTCGCACAGATCGGCACCCTCGCGGCCGCGGCCGGAGCGGTCGGAATCGCCGGCGCACCCCTGGGCGGGCGCCTCGCCGACCGGCTGCCCCTGACCCACGTGCTGATCGCGCTCCAACTCCTGCGCGCCCTCGCCTCCTTCGCCCTGCTCACCACGGACAACTACGCCTTCCTGCTGGCGTACTCCGCCGCGGGCAGCTTCGGTGACCGGGCCGCCAACGTCCTCACCAAGCTGTACGCCACCCGCGTCTCGGGCCCCGACCGCGTCCGCTACCAAGCCGTCAACCGCACGGTCGCCAACGCCGGTTGGGCCCTCGGAGGCCTCGCCGCGGCGGGAGCCCTCACCATCGGCACCACCGCCGCGTACCAGTGGCTGCTCGTCGGCGACGCCGTCTCCTTCGTGGCCGTCGCTCTCGCGACAGCCCGCTGCGGCGAACCGCCCTCGGCCGCCCGCACGATCGCCACATCGAAGGACCCGGCTCCCGCGACCCGACCCGCCGGCCCGTGGCGCGACCGCACCTACCTCGCCTACGTCGCCACAGAGGCCGTCCTCTTCCTCGACGACGCCGTGTTCAAAGTCGGGCTGCCGCTGTGCGTCGCCCACTCCGAACAGGCTCCTCACGGCCTCGCGCCCCTGTTGATGGTCCTGAACAACGTGATGGTCGTGACCCTCCAGGTCCCCCTGGCCCGGCTCGGCGCCACCACTGCCGCGGCCCGTGCCCTACTCGTCCCGCTCTCCGTGTTCTCCGTCCTCGGGGGCGTCGTCCTGGCGCTGTCCGCAACGGGCGGAACCGTGGCCGTGACCCTCTTCCTCACCGCGGCGGCCGTCACCTTCACGGTGACGGAGATGCTCCATGCCACCGTCTCGTGGGAACTCTCCGTGGCCCTCGCCCCGGACACCACGCAGGGCGGCTACCTCGGCGTCCACGGACTCGCGCAAGCCGTACAGCGCAGCGTCGGGCCACTCGCTGTCACAGCAGCCATCGCGGCCGGCCCCCTCGGCTGGACTCTCTTCGGCGCGACCATAGCCACGACCTGCATGTTCCAGCACCACCTCGTGCGCGACCGGCTCACCCGCCCCGCGTTGTCAGTGCCGCCCGTTACTGTGAGTGAGCATTGATCGACTGTGCACAGGGGGAAATTCAATGGCGCACACCCAGCACCACACCATGCGACGCGTCCTGCGCCGCGAGATCGCGGGCACCATCGGGCTGCTGACCGACGAACAGGACTTCCGGGCGATGCGGCGCTATCGCACCTTCGCCTTCGACGACCACACGACCTATCTCCAGCAGGTCGAAACCCTGCTCAAGACGCTCGCCGCCCAGGGCAGCCACACCACAGTGGCCCTCTTCGACCCCGAGGAATACGCCGAATTCTGCGCCGAAAGCGGCCTGGAACCCGACACCCCGGTCAGCCGAACCCGCTTCACCGCCCAATTGGCGGCGACCGGCCCCACCATCCCCTACGACGGACAGCCCCTCGACGAACTGGTCCCGGACCTCGTCGACGAAGCGGTCCGCCGGGCCACCTGGGAGTACGCCACCACGCTCCTGGCCCGCATCGGCACCTGCGCGACCTGCGGCGAGGACATCGGCCGAGCCTCCTTCATCCGCGCAGCCCACCTCCTCACCCGGGTCGTGGACACCGCAGGACCGGGAGAACTCCACCTCGTGTGCAGCGTCACCTCCGCCCCCGACACGCTCGTCGCCGTACTCCGGACGGAGGGACGCATCGAGGGCCCGACATGCCTCGACGAATCCGAAGCCCTCGAATTCACCACCGTCCTGGCCCTCGGTATCGCCACCCGGAGCGCCTGCGGACTCGTCATGCGCACCACCGCCCCCGACACCGCCGACCGCGTCTACGGATGGCGCCTGCGCGGCGAAGACCTGGAGCCCCTCACGGCGGGCGAGGTGTTCGACGCCTACTGCACCGACCTCGATTCCGGGGATCTGGTCTCCCCGGAATCGGGCGTCGACTATTGCGTACCGCCCGACCTCGGAGACGAGGGAAACGGGACGGGCCACACGCACTGAAACGAAAGGGGCGCCCCATCCGCAGATGGAGCGCCCCTCCGTACCGAAACCGCTGTCACCCGAAGGCGCGCCGTCCGGCTACTCGCCCGACAGCACCGCCTGCGCCGCGGTGCGCGCCTCCTCCGCCGTGTCCGAGGCACGTGCGGCCGAGGCCGCGCGCTCGCACTGGGCGAGCGTGTACTTCGCCAGCGTGGCCCTCACATAGGGGATCGACGCGGCACCCATCGACAAGGAGGTGACACCCAGACCGGTCAGCACACAGGCGAGCAGCGGGTCCGACGCGGCCTCACCGCAGACACCACAGCTCTTGCCCTCGGCCTTCGCCGCCTCGGCGGACAGCGCGACCAGGTCGAGCAGCGCCGGCTGCCACGGATCCTGCAGACGGGACACCGCGCCCACCTGCCGGTCGGCGGCGAACGTGTACTGCGCGAGGTCGTTGGTCCCCAGGGACAGGAACTCGACCTCCTGCAGAATCGACCGCGCCCGCAGCGCGGCCGACGGGATCTCCACCATCGCGCCGAACTTCGCCCGCAGCCCGGCCGCACGGCACGCGTCCGCGAACGCCTTGGCGTCCGTACGGTCCGCGACCATCGGAGCCATCACCTCGAGATAGACCGGCAGCCCTTCCAAGGCCTTCGCGAGAGCGGTGAGCTGCGTACGCAGCACATCGGGGTGGTCGAGCAGCGAACGCAGACCCCGCACGCCGAGCGCGGGATTCGGCTCGTCGGCCGGCGTCAGGAAGTCCAGCGGCTTGTCCGCGCCCGCGTCCAGCACTCGCACCACGACACGGCCCTCGGGGAAGGCCTCGAGCACCTTCCGGTACGCCTCGACCTGCTTCTCCTCGGACGGCGCCGTCTTGCTGTCGTCGAGGAACAGGAATTCGGTACGGAACAGACCGACGCCCTCGGCCCCGGCCTCCACGGCCGCCGGCACGTCCGCCGGGCCGCCGACGTTGGCCAGCAGCGGCACCTTGTGCCCGTCGGAGGTGGCACCGGGGCCCGTCGAGGCGGAGAGTGCCGCCTTGCGCCGCGCCGCCGCGGCCTCCAGCTCCGCCTTCTTCTCCGCGCTCGGCTCCACGAAGATCTCCCCCGTGCTGCCGTCGACGGCGATGACCGTGCCCTCGGCGATCTCACCCGCGCCCGGGAGCGCCACGACGGCCGGCACGCCCAGCGCACGCGCCAGGATCGCGCTGTGGCTGGTCGGCCCGCCCTCCTCGGTGACGAAGCCGAGGACCAGGGTCGGGTCCAGCAGTGCCGTGTCGGCGGGCGCGAGGTCACGCGCGATAAGAACGTAGGGCTCGTCGCTGTCCGGGACGCCCGGCATGGGTACACCGAGCAGCCGAGCGACGATACGGTTCCGCACGTCGTCGAGGTCGGCCACGCGTCCGGCGAGGTACTCACCGGCGCCGGCCAGCAGTGCCCGGTAGGCGGCGAGCGCGTCGTAGACCGCACGCTCGGCCGTGCTGCCGACGGCGATCCGCCGGTTCACGTCAGCCGTCAGCTCCGGGTCCTGGGCCATCATGGCCTGGGCTTCGAGCACCGCCTGGGCCTCGCCCCCCGCCAGATTGCCGCGCGCAATCAGGTCGGCCGCCACGTCCTCCACAGCCTTGCGGGCGCGTGCCTGTTCGCGGGCCGCGTCCTCCGGGGGGATCTGTTTGGCAGGCGGTTCGAGAACCGCCGTTCCCATGTGCCGAACCTCGCCGATGGCCACACCGTGGCTCACGCCGACGCCTCGCAGCGTTGTCTCCATCTCACCCGTCTCCGAATAGTGCGGCGTGTACCGCCGCCGTGATGGTTGTCGAAGCGCCGTCCAGGACAGCGTCGATGTCACTGCCAGCCGAAGAGCGCGTCGCCGGCCTTCACATCGCCGTCCTCACGGACGTCCGAGAGGGAGTCCGCCGTGGCTTCGAGGGCCACGACCGGACACACCGGGGACTTGCCGGCCTCCTCGACGGCGGCGGGGTTCCACCGCACGACACTCTGGCCGCGCGTCACGGTGTCCCCCTTGTTGACGAGCAGCTCGAAGCCCTCGCCGTTGAGCTGCACGGTGTCGATACCCAGGTGCGTGAGCACGCCGTGGCCTTCACCGTCGACGACGACGAACGCGTGCGGGTGAAGAGAGACGATCACTCCGTCCACGGGGGCGACAGCCTCCGAGGGCTCACGCACGGGGTCGATCGCCGTGCCGGGGCCGACCATCGCTCCGGAGAAGACGGGGTCCGGTACCGCGGCGAGTCCGATGGCGCGTCCTGCAAGAGGGGACGTCACGGTGGTCATGGGAAGCCTCCGAGGGGTGGAGATCTATACGGGCCGTCACTGCCTGTCCCGGACAGCGCACTGTTGAGCAGGGTATGTCATATGAAGTGCCGGTTCCGCGCGAGAGATCCCGGTTGGCGCCGTAGAGGACAGGGCAAACGATTTGCGCCTGCTCCCGCACCCCATGTAGAGTCGTACTCCTGCTTGAGGCTGAGCGGCGTGACCAAGGCGTCGTTGCCCGGCAGCACCCAACTTGTCAGATCCTATCTCGGGGTCCTGTTCCGTATGTCTGCGGGACGGTGGTCAGCGAGAGGGAAAAGGACTGATAGAGTTTGGACTCGCCGGAAAGGGAAACGCGAAAGCGGAAACCTGGAAAGCGCCGAGGAAATCGGATACGGAAACGGTCTGATAGAGTCGGAAACGCAAGACCGAAGGGAAGCGCCCGGAGGAAAGCCCGAGAGGGTGAGTACAAAGGAAGCGTCCGTTCCTTGAGAACTCAACAGCGTGCCAAAAATCAACGCCAGATTTGTTGATACCCCGTCTCCGGCCGTTCGGTCGGGACGAGGTTCCTTTGAAAAAGTCCTGCCGGGCATTGTTCCGGCAGGCGCATCAGCGAGGACGCTGTGAACCGGGGGATTATTCCTCCCCTTGGTTCCGCTCTCGTGGTGTCGTCCCGATTACGGGAAAACATTCACGGAGAGTTTGATCCTGGCTCAGGACGAACGCTGGCGGCGTGCTTAACACATGCAAGTCGAACGATGAAGCCCTTCGGGGTGGATTAGTGGCGAACGGGTGAGTAACACGTGGGCAATCTGCCCTTCACTCTGGGACAAGCCCTGGAAACGGGGTCTAATACCGGCATAACACTCCTGCCCGCATGGGTGGGGGTTAAAAGCTCCGGCGGTGAAGGATGAGCCCGCGGCCTATCAGCTTGTTGGTGAGGTAGTGGCTCACCAAGGCGACGACGGGTAGCCGGCCTGAGAGGGCGACCGGCCACACTGGGACTGAGACACGGCCCAGACTCCTACGGGAGGCAGCAGTGGGGAATATTGCACAATGGGCGAAAGCCTGATGCAGCGACGCCGCGTGAGGGATGACGGCCTTCGGGTTGTAAACCTCTTTCAGCAGGGAAGAAGCGAGAGTGACGGTACCTGCAGAAGAAGCGCCGGCTAACTACGTGCCAGCAGCCGCGGTAATACGTAGGGCGCAAGCGTTGTCCGGAATTATTGGGCGTAAAGAGCTCGTAGGCGGCTTGTCACGTCGGGTGTGAAAGCCCGGGGCTTAACCCCGGGTCTGCATTCGATACGGGCTAGCTAGAGTGTGGTAGGGGAGATCGGAATTCCTGGTGTAGCGGTGAAATGCGCAGATATCAGGAGGAACACCGGTGGCGAAGGCGGATCTCTGGGCCATTACTGACGCTGAGGAGCGAAAGCGTGGGGAGCGAACAGGATTAGATACCCTGGTAGTCCACGCCGTAAACGGTGGGAACTAGGTGTTGGCGACATTCCACGTCGTCGGTGCCGCAGCTAACGCATTAAGTTCCCCGCCTGGGGAGTACGGCCGCAAGGCTAAAACTCAAAGGAATTGACGGGGGCCCGCACAAGCAGCGGAGCATGTGGCTTAATTCGACGCAACGCGAAGAACCTTACCAAGGCTTGACATACACCGGAAAGCATTAGAGATAGTGCCCCCCTTGTGGTCGGTGTACAGGTGGTGCATGGCTGTCGTCAGCTCGTGTCGTGAGATGTTGGGTTAAGTCCCGCAACGAGCGCAACCCTTGTTCTGTGTTGCCAGCATGCCCTTCGGGGTGATGGGGACTCACAGGAGACTGCCGGGGTCAACTCGGAGGAAGGTGGGGACGACGTCAAGTCATCATGCCCCTTATGTCTTGGGCTGCACACGTGCTACAATGGCAGGTACAAAGAGCTGCGAAGCCGTGAGGCGGAGCGAATCTCAAAAAGCCTGTCTCAGTTCGGATTGGGGTCTGCAACTCGACCCCATGAAGTCGGAGTTGCTAGTAATCGCAGATCAGCATTGCTGCGGTGAATACGTTCCCGGGCCTTGTACACACCGCCCGTCACGTCACGAAAGTCGGTAACACCCGAAGCCGGTGGCCCAACCCCTTGTGGGAGGGAGCTGTCGAAGGTGGGACTGGCGATTGGGACGAAGTCGTAACAAGGTAGCCGTACCGGAAGGTGCGGCTGGATCACCTCCTTTCTAAGGAGCATCTAGGCCGCCGGGCTTGCCCGGTGGTCCAGGGCCATTACGTCGGCAGATGTTCGACGGTGGTTGCTCATGGGTGGAACGTTGATTATTCGGCACTCTCAGTCATCTCGGGCTGCAAGTACTGCTCTTCGGAGCGTGGAAAGCTGATCATGAGTGGCGAGGGTGTCGGGCACGCTGTTGGGTGTCTGAAGGTACGGCCCGTGTGGCTGCCTTCAGTGCCGGCCCCAGTGCACTCGAACTACTGGTTCGGGGTGATGGGTGGTTGGTCGTTGTTTGAGAACTGCACAGTGGACGCGAGCATCTGTGGCCAAGTTTTTAAGGGCGCACGGTGGATGCCTTGGCACCAGGAACCGATGAAGGACGTGGGAGGCCACGATAGTCCCCGGGGAGCCGTCAACCAGGCTTTGATCCGGGGGTTTCCGAATGGGGAAACCCGGCAGTCGTCATGGGCTGTCACCCATACCTGAACACATAGGGTATGTGGAGGGAACGCGGGGAAGTGAAACATCTCAGTACCCGCAGGAAGAGAAAACAACCGTGATTCCGGGAGTAGTGGCGAGCGAAACCGGATGAGGCCAAACCTCAAGCGTGTGAGACCCGGCAGGGGTTGCGCTTGGGGGGTTGTGGGATCTCTCTTTCACAGTCTGCCGGCTGTGAGACGAGTCAGAAACCGTTGATGTAGGCGAAGGACATGCGAAAGGTCCGGCGTAGAGGGTAAGACCCCCGTAGTCGAAACATCAACGGCTCGTTTGAGAGACACCCAAGTAGCACGGGGCCCGAGAAATCCCGTGTGAATCTGGCGGGACCACCCGCTAAGCCTAAATATTCCCTGGTGACCGATAGCGGATAGTACCGTGAGGGAATGGTGAAAAGTACCGCGGGAGCGGAGTGAAATAGTACCTGAAACCGTGTGCCTACAAGCCGTGGGAGCGTCGCGCATTGAGTTTACTCAATGCGTCGTGACTGCGTGCCTTTTGAAGAATGAGCCTGCGAGTTTGCGGTGCGTTGCGAGGTTAACCCGTGTGGGGAAGCCGTAGCGAAAGCGAGTCCGAATAGGGCGATTCAGTAGCGCGCTCAAGACCCGAAGCGGAGTGATCTAGCCATGGGCAGGTTGAAGCGGCTGTAAGAGGTCGTGGAGGACCGAACCCACCAGGGTTGAAAACCTGGGGGATGACCTGTGGTTAGGGGTGAAAGGCCAATCAAACTCCGTGATAGCTGGTTCTCCCCGAAATGCATTTAGGTGCAGCGTCGTGTGTTTCTTGCCGGAGGTAGAGCACTGGATAGGCGATGGGCCCTACCGGGTTACTGACCTTAGCCAAACTCCGAATGCCGGTAAGTGAGAGCGCGGCAGTGAGACTGTGGGGGATAAGCTCCATGGTCGAGAGGGAAACAGCCCAGAGCATCGACTAAGGCCCCTAAGCGTACGCTAAGTGGGAAAGGATGTGGAGTCGCACAGACAACCAGGAGGTTGGCTTAGAAGCAGCCACCCTTGAAAGAGTGCGTAATAGCTCACTGGTCTAGTGATTCCGCGCCGACAATGTAGCGGGGCTCAAGCGTACCGCCGAAGTCGTGTCATTGCAGCAATAGGGCCAACGCCCGCTGTGATGGGTAGGGGAGCGTCGTGTGCCGGGTGAAGCCGCGCCGGAAGGCAGTGGTGGACGGTTCACGAGTGAGAATGCAGGCATGAGTAGCGATACACACGTGAGAAACGTGTGCGCCGATTGACTAAGGGTTCCTGGGTCAAGCTGATCTGCCCAGGGTAAGTCGGGACCTAAGGCGAGGCCGACAGGCGTAGTCGATGGATAACCGGTTGATATTCCGGTACCCGCTGTGAAGCGTCAAACATCGAACCAGGCGATGCTAAGTCCGTGAAGCCGCCCCGGAGCCTTCGGGCAAAGGGGAGTGGTGGAGCCGACGGACCAGACCTGTAGTAGGTGAGTGATGGGGTGACGCAGGAAGGTAGTCCATCCCGGGCGGTGGTTGTCCCGGGGTAAGGGTGTAGGCCGTGTGATAGGCAAATCCGTCACACATTAAGGCTGAGACCTGATGCCGAGCCGATTGTGGTGAAGTGGATGATCCTATGCTGTCGAGAAAAGCCTCTAGCGAGTTTCATGGCGGCCCGTACCCTAAACCGACTCAGGTGGTCAGGTAGAGAATACCGAGGCGTTCGGGTGAACTATGGTTAAGGAACTCGGCAAAATGCCCCCGTAACTTCGGGAGAAGGGGGGCCATCACTGGTGATCCGATTTACTCGGTGAGCTGGGGGTGGCCGCAGAGACCAGCGAGAAGCGACTGTTTACTAAAAACACAGGTCCGTGCGAAGCCGTAAGGCGATGTATACGGACTGACGCCTGCCCGGTGCTGGAACGTTAAGGGGACCGGTTAGTCACTCTTCGGGGTGGCGAAGCTGAGAACTTAAGCGCCAGTAAACGGCGGTGGTAACTATAACCATCCTAAGGTAGCGAAATTCCTTGTCGGGTAAGTTCCGACCTGCACGAATGGCGTAACGACTTCTCGACTGTCTCAACCATAGGCCCGGTGAAATTGCACTACGAGTAAAGATGCTCGTTTCGCGCAGCAGGACGGAAAGACCCCGGGACCTTTACTACAGTTTGATATTGGTGTTCGGTTCGGCTTGTGTAGGATAGCTGGGAGACTGTGAAGCTTGGACGCCAGTTCAGGTGGAGTCGTCGTTGAAATACCAGTCTGGTCGTGCTGGATGTCTAACCTGGGTCCGTGATCCGGATCAGGGACAGTGTCTGATGGGTAGTTTAACTGGGGCGGTTGCCTCCTAAAGAGTAACGGAGGCGCCCAAAGGTTCCCTCAGCCTGGTTGGCAATCAGGTGTTGAGTGTAAGTGCACAAGGGAGCTTGACTGTGAGACCGACGGGTCGAGCAGGGACGAAAGTCGGGACTAGTGATCCGGCGGTGGCTTGTGGAAGCGCCGTCGCTCAACGGATAAAAGGTACCCCGGGGATAACAGGCTGATCTTCCCCAAGAGTCCATATCGACGGGATGGTTTGGCACCTCGATGTCGGCTCGTCGCATCCTGGGGCTGGAGTCGGTCCCAAGGGTTGGGCTGTTCGCCCATTAAAGCGGTACGCGAGCTGGGTTTAGAACGTCGTGAGACAGTTCGGTCCCTATCCGCTGTGCGCGTAGGAATATTGAGAAGGGCTGTCCCTAGTACGAGAGGACCGGGACGGACGAACCTCTGGTGTGCCAGTTGTCCTGCCAAGGGCATGGCTGGTTGGCTACGTTCGGGAGGGATAACCGCTGAAAGCATCTAAGCGGGAAGCCTGCTTCGAGATGAGTATTCCCACCCCCTTGAGGGGTTAAGGCTCCCAGTAGACGACTGGGTTGATAGGCCAGATCTGGAAGCCCGGCAACGGGTGGAGGTGACTGGTACTAATAGGCCGAGGGCTTGTCCTCAGTTGCTCGCGTCCACTGTGTTGGTTCTGAAACCACGAACAACCCCACGTTTGTCACAGAGCGTGGTGCGGTTGACAGTTTCATAGTGTTTCGGTGGTCATAGCGTGAGGGAAACGCCCGGTTACATTCCGAACCCGGAAGCTAAGCCTCACAGCGCCGATGGTACTGCAGGGGGGACCCTGTGGGAGAGTAGGACGCCGCCGAACAAAAATTAGAGCTCCGGCTCTCGGGAATTTCCCGGGAGCCGGAGCTTTTTTGTTTTCCGGCAGAATTTTCCGATGACGCCCCCGCTCTTGCCTCCCCCTCTGCGCTGTGGCGCCGGGGCTGCGGGTAAGGTCAGGGGGCATCGTTGGCTCGTTTCCCACAGGAGGCCCCCGGGTGGAGGTCCAGGAGACCCGCGTTCAGACGAACCGGGTCCTCACCATCCCGAACATCCTCAGCATGGCGCGCCTCGCCGGCGTGCCCCTCTTCCTGTGGTTGATCCTCAGGCCGGAGTTCGGTGGTCCCAACAGCGACGGTTGGGCGCTGCTCGTCCTCATGCTGAGCGGTATCAGCGACTATCTGGACGGCAAACTCGCCCGGCGCTGGAACCAGATCAGCAGCCTCGGCCGGCTGCTGGACCCCGCGGCCGACCGGCTCTACATTCTGTCGACGCTTGTCGGACTCACCTGGCGCGAGATTCTTCCGATCTGGCTCACGGCCGCTCTTCTCGCACGCGAGCTGGTTCTGCTGGTGATGGTGTGGATCCTCCGGCGCCACGGCTATCCGCCCCCACAGGTGAACTTCCTCGGGAAGGCGGCCACCTTCAACCTGATGTACGCCTTCCCGTTGCTGCTGCTCAGTGACGCCAGCGGCTGGATCGCGACACTCGGAGCTATTTTCGGATGGGCGTTCGCCGGATGGGGTACAACCCTGTATTGGTGGGCAGGAGTCCTCTACGTGGTACAGGTCCGCCGGTTGATCCGAGCGGACGCCATGGCCGATTGAGCTCGGCCCGATTGGGCGGCAGTAGTGCCCGATGGCCCCCGCTCGAAATCTGCGGGACAATCAGGACGGGTGAAGTCGGCTGTACCGTCGTCTCTTCAAGGAGGACGCTTCCGACATGAAGGCCGTCGTGATGGCCGGAGGCGAAGGCACACGCCTTCGTCCGATGACCTCAAGCATGCCCAAGCCGCTCCTGCCCGTGGCGAACCGCCCGATCATGGAGCATGTGCTGAGGCTGCTCAAAAGGCATGGGCTCAACGAAACCGTCGTCACTGTCCAGTTCCTGGCCTCAATGGTCAAGAACTACTTCGGTGACGGCGAAGAGCTCGGCATGGAGCTCACCTATGCCAATGAGGAGAAGCCACTCGGTACTGCCGGCAGCGTCAAGAACGCCGAGGAGGCATTGAAGGACGACGCCTTCCTCGTCATCTCCGGTGACGCCCTTACCGACTTCGATCTCACCGAACTCATCAACTTCCACAAGGAAAAGGGCGCCCTCGTCACCGTCTGTCTGACGCGCGTTCCCAATCCGCTGGAATTCGGCATCACCATCGTGGACGAGGAAGGCAAGGTCGAGCGCTTCCTGGAGAAGCCGACCTGGGGCCAGGTCTTCTCGGACACCGTGAACACGGGCATCTACGTCATGGAGCCCGAGGTCTTCGACTACGTCGAGGCCGATGTCTCCGTCGACTGGTCCGGTGACGTCTTCCCTCAGCTGATGAAGGAAGGCAAGCCCGTCTACGGCTATATCGCCGAGGGCTACTGGGAGGACGTCGGCACCCACGAGAGCTATGTGAAGGCCCAGGCGGACGTCCTGGAGGGCAAGGTCGACGTCGAACTCGACGGGTTCGAGATCTCCCCGGGTGTCTGGGTGGCCGAGGGCGCGGAGGTGCACCCCGACGCGGTGCTGCGCGGGCCGCTCTACATCGGTGACTACGCCAAGGTCGAGGCCGACGCCGAGATCCGTGAGCACACCGTCGTCGGCTCCAACGTCGTCGTCAAGACCGGCGCGTTCCTGCACCGGGCGGTCGTGCACGACAACGTGTACATCGGGCAGCACAGCAATCTGCGCGGCTGTGTGGTCGGAAAGAACACCGACATCATGCGAGCCGCCCGCATCGAGGACGGCGCCGTGATCGGCGACGAGTGCCTCGTCGGTGAAGAATCGATCATTCAGGGCAACGTCCGCGTCTATCCGTTCAAGACCATCGAGGCCGGCGCTTTCGTCAACACCTCGGTGATCTGGGAGTCGCGGGGCCAGGCCCACCTCTTCGGCGCTCGTGGCGTCTCCGGGATCCTGAACGTCGAGATCACCCCGGAGCTGGCCGTGCGTCTGGCGGGTGCCTACGCGACGACGCTCAAGAAGGGCTCCACCGTCACCACGGCCCGCGACCACTCCCGAGGCGCTCGCGCGCTGAAGCGGGCGGTGATCTCCGCGTTGCAGGCCAGCGCCATCGACGTACGCGACCTGGAGAACGTACCGCTGCCCGTGGCCCGGCAGCAGACGGCCCGGGGCAGTGCCGGCGGCATCATGATCCGGACGACGCCAGGAGTGCCGGACTCCGTCGACATCATGTTCTTCGACGGGCAGGGTGCCGACCTGTCGCAGGGCGGTCAGCGGAAGCTGGACCGGGTGTTCGCGCGGCAGGAGTACCGTCGTGCCTTCCCCGGCGAGATCGGGGACCTGCACTTCCCCGCGAGTGTCTTCGACTCCTACACGGGATCGCTGCTGCGCAACGTCGACACCACCGGGATCGCGGATTCCGGGCTGAAAGTGGTCGTCGACGCCTCCAACGGCAGTGCCGGACTGGTGCTGCCCAGCCTGCTGGGCAAGCTCGGTGTGGACTCCCTGGTGATCAATCCCGGTCTCGACGAGTCGAGGCCGACCGAGACGGTGGAGACGCGGCGGGCCGGCCTGGTGCGGCTGGGTGAGATCGTCGCGTCCGCGCGGGCCGCGTTCGGCGTGCGCTTCGACCCGGTGGGCGAGCGGCTCTCGCTCGTCGACGAGAAGGGGCGGATCGTCGAGGACGACCGGGCTCTGCTCGTGATGCTCGACCTGGTGGCCGCGGAGCGGCGCAGCGGACGGGTGGCGCTGCCCGTAACGACCACACGGATCGCCGAGCAGGTGGCGGCGTACCACGGCACGCAGGTGGAGTGGACGACCACGTCGCCGGACGACCTGACCCGGGTCGGCCGCGAGGAGTCGACGATCTTCGGCGGCGACGCGCGCGGCGGGTTCATCATTCCCGAGTTCAGCGGCGTCTTCGACGGCGCGGCCGCCTTCGTACGGCTCATCGGTCTGGTCGCGCGGACTCAGCTCACGCTCAGCCAGATCGACGCCCGGATTCCACGGGCGCATGTCCTCAAGCGGGATCTCGCGACTCCGTGGGCCGTGAAGGGGCTCGTGATGCGCAGGGTCGTGGAGGAGGCGGGAGACCGCTTCGTGGACACGACGGACGGTGTCCGCGTCGTGGAGACGGACGGGCGCTGGGTGATGGTGCTGCCGGACCCCGCCGAGGCCGTCACCCATCTGTGGGCGGAGGGGCCGGACGACGCCTCCGCGGAGGCCCTGCTCGACGAGTGGGCGGCCGTCGTGGACAGCGCCGGCCGCTGAAACGATCTTCACCCGTACGTGTCGGACAAGTGCCCTCAAGGGCGCCTGTCCGGCACGTTGGTGGGGCCATTCGGAGGTAGCACCCGCGACGTGCGACGATGTGCGGCATGCCGCAGCAGCCCCCCGTTCGGAGCAGCGCTCCGCGCCCCTCGCGCCCGGACGCCTCCATGTCGCTGCTCACCAACGTCATGGACCACAGCCTCGACGAGGGCTACGCCGAAGCGGCGGCCCGCAAGGAGGCCGAGGGCGCCGGTGGCCTGCCGAAGACGGTCCGGGCCAAGCTGGCTCTGGCGGCCGGTCTGGTGCTCGCCGCGCTCGTGGTCACCGTCGGGGCGGCGAACGCCCGGCTCGCGGCCCCCGTCGTCGCCAGGGAGCGCCAGGAGCTCATCGACCGCATCGAGCGCGAGACGACGGCCGCGGACAAGCTGGAGAGCGGCGTCGACACCCTGCGCGCCGATGTGAGCGCCCGCCAGCGTGCGGCGCTGAAGAAGGACGGCGGTGAGCAGGCCGATCTGGTGAGCGTCCTGTCCGGCGCCACCGATGTGCACGGACCGGGTGTGAAGCTCGTCGTCAACGACGCCAAGGAAGCCAGCACGGGCGGTGACGGCACCAACCCGCGGGAGACCTCGGGATTCTCCGACACCGGACGGGTGCGGGACCGTGACATGCAGCGCGTGGTCAACGGCCTGTGGGAGTCGGGTGCCGAGGCCATTTCCGTCAATGGACAGCGGCTGACCGCTCTGTCGGCCATCAGGGCCGCGGGTGACGCGATACTGGTCGACAACAAGCCGCTGGTGCCGCCGTACACGGTGCTCGCGGTGGGGGACGGCCAGCGGCTCAGCACCAGGTTCCAGAACAGTGCCGACGGGCTGTATCTGCATGCCCTGCAGGAGAACTACGGCATCAGGACCGGTATCTCCGTCGAGGGGGACGTCCGGTTGTCCGCCGCACCGAGTGTGATCGTACGTACAGCAGAGCCGAGAACAGAGAAGGGCACACCGTGATCGCCGTACTGGGCCTCGTCGTGGGAGTCGTGGCTGGACTGTTGGTCCGGCCCGAGGTCCCGGCGGTCGTCGAGCCTTACCTTCCGATCGCCGTCGTGGCGGCGCTCGACGCCGTGTTCGGCGGTCTGCGCGCGATGCTCGACGGCATCTTCGACGACAAGGTCTTCGTGGTCTCGTTCCTGTCGAACGTGGTCGTCGCCGCGCTGATCGTTTTCCTGGGTGACAAGTTGGGTGTGGGCGCCCAGCTCTCCACGGGTGTCGTGGTCGTCCTCGGCATCCGGATCTTCTCCAATGCCGCGGCCATCCGCCGGCACGTGTTCCGGGCGTGAGGCCGATGAGCGACGAGAACGAAGCCGAGACCCCCGAGAACCCACTGCGCAGGGAGCTGCCGGAAGAGGTCCCCGCGGCCGTGGAGGAGCCCGAGCCGCAGGTGGCCGAGGAGAGTGGCGTGCCGCTGCTGTCCGGCCGTCAGAGGCTGGTCAAGGGGTTGTGGCCGCCGCGGGTGTCGCGTGCCCAACTCATCGTCGCCGTGCTGCTGTTCGGCCTCGGGTTCGGCCTGGCCGTCCAGGTGGCGTCCAACAGCGACGGCGACAGCGCGCTGCGCGGCGCGCGTCAGGAAGATCTCGTGCGCATTCTCGATGAACTCGACAGCCGGACTCAGCGTCTTGAGGACGAGAAGCAGGGTCTCGAGGATCAGCGCACCGAGCTGGAGAACAGCTCGGACCAGGCCGAGGAGGCCCGCAAGCAGACGGTCGAGAAGGAGAAGCAACTCGGCATTCTGGCGGGCACCGTGGCCGCTCAGGGGCCCGGCATCACTCTGACCATCGACGACGCGAAGGGGACGGTCAAGGCGGACATGCTGCTCGACGCCGTCCAGGAGCTGCGCGCCGCCGGTGCGGAGGCGATCCAGGTGAACGGCGTGCGTGTGGTCGCCGGTACCTATCTGTCCGACTCCGGAAGCGGAGTGAAGGTCGACGGGAACAAGATCACCCAGCCCTATCGTTTCAAGGTCATCGGCAAGCCGCAGGACCTGGAGCCGGCGCTGAACATTCCGGGAGGCGTGGTGCAGACACTGGAGAAGGAGCAGGCCACCGTCACGGTGGACCGCTCCACGAAGATCATCGTAGATGCCTTGCGACCGGCCGAGCGCCCTGACTACGCTCGGTCGTCCTCCCGGTGAACGGCGGTCGGATGGGGGCCGTCGGGCGAGGGCAGGAGGTTGCGGGGGGTCGGCGCACCGAATGGGTGGTGCGTGGTGGAAACTGTCTGGTGGATACGGACGTTGTGAGGATGTCCGGGTCGACCGGTGTGTTCAATCAGGGTTCGTCCTGCCCCACGGGCGGGTCTGTTTCGGTCAAGGGGAATCGCCCGTGAAGTTGTTTGCGAAGTTGTTCGGCAAGAGCACGCGAGAGGACAGTGGCGACAACGCGTCCGCCCGTCATCGCGCACCGCGCCAGGGAGACGCGGAGGCCCAGGGCGGCGACCGCCCGCTGTTCCGGGACCAGGTCACCGGTCCCGGTGGTCAGGGCGCGTCGTCTGTTGACCCTGGCCAGCCCGGCCGCATAGGTTTCGGGGAACCGTCAGCCTCGAGCGCGGGTGGAGGGTTCGCCTCCGATCCGTATGCGTCCCATGCCCCTGGTGGGCAGCCGCGGCAGGAGGATCCGTCCATGTCGGCCCAGGTGTGTACGAGGTGCGGTAACCGGAACGCGGAGAACAGCCGGTTCTGTTCCAACTGCGGTGCGCCGCTGCGGGGTGGACCGGAGCGTCCGTCGGAGCAGACGTCCACGATCTCCATCTCCGGCATCGAGGCCTACGACGCCGAGGTGACGGGCCAGACCGCCTCGCCGATGCTCTCCCCGGAGGCTCAGGCTGCGGTCGACGCGCTGCCGGTCGGCTCGGCGCTCCTGGTGGTGCGCCGTGGTCCCAACTCGGGCAGCCGCTTCCTGCTGGACGGTGAGCTGACCACGGCCGGACGTCATCCGCAGAGCGACATCTTCCTCGACGACGTGACGGTTTCGCGTCGTCATGTGGAGTTCCGTCGTGTCGCGGACGGTTCGTTCACGGTCGCCGACGTCGGCAGCCTGAACGGTACGTACGTCAACCGGGAGCGGATCGATCAGGTCCCTCTGTCCAACGGTGACGAGGTACAGATCGGCAAGTACCGGCTGGTGTTCTACGCGAGCCAGCGGGGCATCTGACCCTCCCCCAACTCCGTCCGGGGGGACACCGAGGGAATGTCCATGCTTCAAACACCGAGCGGCGGTGCCGGCAGCGGTACCGCCGCCGCGGACAGTGGGCTGATGAGCATCGGCGCGGTGCTCAGCCTGCTGCGCGACGAGTTCCCCGAAGTCACCATCTCCAAGATCAGGTTCCTGGAGTCGGAGGGGCTCGTCGAGCCGCGGCGGACCCCTTCGGGGTACCGCAAGTTCAGCGCGGACGATGTCGAGCGTCTCGGCCACGTCCTGAGGATGCAGCGTGACCACTACCTCCCGCTCAAGGTGATCCGCGAACACCTGGATGCCCTGGCGCGCGGTGAGCAGGTGCGTCTGCCCTCCGTGGGCCGCCAGCGCGACGCGGGGGAGGATGAACCCTCCGGAGAGCTCTACGGGGAGCCCGAGGGGCCCACGGTGGCCCGGGTGGGCCGTGAGGAGCTGCTGGCCGCCGCCGAGATCGGTGAGCAGCAGCTCCAGGAGTGGGAGTCGTACGGACTGATCGGTCCGTTGCCCGACGGTGTCTACGACGCGGAGGCGGTGACCGTCGCCGCGCTCGTCGTCGAGCTGGGACGCTTCGGGATCGAGCCGCGCCATCTGCGGGCGATGAAGGCCGCGGCGGAGCGGGACGCGGGACTGGTGGACCAGGTGGTCGCCCCCCTGCGGCGCCATCGCAATCCGCAGACGCGGGCCCACGCGGAGGCCCGTACCAAGGAACTGGCGGGCCTCACGGTGAAGCTGCACGCGGCGCTCGTGCAGACGGCGCTGGGCGTGCGTCTGCGCTGATCCGTGCCACCGGCGCGGGCCGCGGATCGTCCACCCGTTCTGTGCCCGACTACCCAAACGTCCCGGGCACGGCCTAGGGTTGCTGTGTGAACGAGCTCGATGTCGTAGGTGTCCGGGTCGAAATGCCCTCCAACCAACCGATCGTGCTTCTGCGTGAAGTGGGAGGCGACCGCTACCTCCCCATCTGGATCGGACCGGGGGAGGCGACGGCGATCGCCTTCGCCCAGCAGGGCATGGCCCCCGCACGACCGCTGACCCACGACCTGTTCAAGGACGTGCTGGAGGCCGTCGGCCAGGAGCTCACCGAAGTACGCATCACCGACCTGCGCGAGGGCGTCTTCTACGCCGAGCTCGTCTTCGCCAGCGGGGTCGAGGTGAGTGCCAGGCCGTCCGACGCCATAGCGCTCGCGCTGCGCACCGGAACGCCCATCTACGGCAGCGACGGGGTGCTCGATGACGCGGGCATCGCGATCCCGGACGAGCAGGAGGACGAGGTGGAGAAGTTCCGCGAGTTCCTCGACCAGATCTCGCCCGAGGACTTCGGCACCAACAGCCAGTGAGCCGGCCGGGCGGACGCCTCTCCGGGTGGCATTTGCCCGCGGCGAGTGTGGTGTGCCGCGGCCCGCGCCGGGAGCATTCGGCTAGCCTTTCCCCGCGGTAGGGCACGGGAAACCACTCTTAGGGTGATAATCACTCGGCGTGCCGAGTGTGGCGATCGTTGACGCGCCCCTGGTGACTGCCTACCGTCGAGAAGGCAGGTCAAGGACGGAGGTCGGCGTGAGAAGCAGCGGCGACGGTACGGCTGGGGGTGCTCCCGGACACGGTCCGGGAGAGAGCGGCCCGTACCCTCCCCCAAGCTCTCGGCTCGGCTCGAGCAGGGGGCGCCCTCAGCATGGCAGCGCGGCCGATCACGTTCCGGTGCGGCCGGCGGCAGTGTCCGACGAGGAAGGGACTGTTCCCGACGAGGTCGGTTACCGGGGGCCCACGGCGTGCGCCGCCGCGGGCATCACCTACCGGCAGCTCGACTACTGGGCGCGGACCGGACTGGTCGAGCCCAGCGTGCGTCCCGCCTACGGGTCGGGGACGCAACGCCTCTACAGTTTCCGGGACGTGGTGGTCCTCAAGATCGTCAAGCGGTTCCTGGACACCGGGGTGTCGTTGCAGAACATCCGCACCACGGTCCAGCACCTGAGGGAGCGCGGCTTCCAGGACCTGGAGCGCATGACGCTCATGAGCGACGGCGCGACGGTCTACGAGTGCACCTCCCCGGACGAGGTCCACGCCCTGCTGCAGGGCGGCCAGGGCGTCTTCGGCATCGCCGTGGGAGTGGTGTGGCGGGACGTCGAGGGCGCCCTGTCCCAGTTGCACGGAGAGCGCGTGGACACCGGTGAGACGCTTCTCGCGCACCATCCCGCCGACGAACTGGCGCGCAGGCGCAACCGCGCGGTGTGAGCCGCTCCGATGACGTGATGCCCCGGCGCGCCGGGGCATTGTCAGTGGCGTAGGGCAGCATCGGAGATGTGAGAACCGCGCCCACGATCCTGCATCTCGACATGGACGCCTTCTTCGCCTCGGCGGAGCAGGCGTCCAAGCCGAGCCTGCGCGGGAAGGCCGTCGTGGTGGGCGGGCTCGGGCCCCGTGGAGTGGTCGCCACCGCCTCGTACGAGGCCCGCGTCTTCGGGGTGAACTCCGCGATGCCCATGGCCCAGGCCCGCAGGCGGGCACCGAACGCCGCCTACCTCGTGCCGCGCTTCGGGCTGTACCGAGAGGTCAGCGAGCAGGTGATGGGGCTGCTGCGGGCCCTGTCGCCGCTGGTGGAGCCGCTGAGCCTGGACGAGGCGTTCGTGGACCTGGAGGCGGGCGGGACTGCGTGGGACGAGGCGTCGGCGCGGCTGACCGGTGCCAAGCTGCGCGCGGACATCCGGGCCGTGACGGGGCTCACGGGGTCGGTGGGGCTCGCCGCTTCCAAGATGCTGGCGAAGATCGCCTCGGAGCAGGCCAAGCCGGACGGTCTCGTCCTGATCGAGCCGGGCATCGAGCGCGCGCTGCTGGGACCGATGCCGGTGCGGACGCTGCCGGGCGTGGGGCCGGCCACCGGCGACCATCTGCGCCGGGCGGGCATCACCACCGTCGAGGAGCTCGCCGAGGCGGGCGAGGACGAGCTCGTACGGCTGCTGGGGAAGGCCCACGGGCACGCGCTGTTCGCGATGGCGCTGGCCCACGACGAGCGGCCCGTGGTGGCCGAGCGGGAGACCAAGTCGGTGTCGGTCGAGGACACGTACGACGTGGACATCCACGACCGGGTCCGGGTGGAGCTGGAGGCGCAGCGGCTCGCGGACCGGTGCGTGCGGCGGCTGCGCCGGGCCGGCCTGTCGGGCCGGACCATCGTGCTGAAGGTACGCCGGTACGACTTCTCGACGCTGACCCGGTCCGAGACGCTGCGGGGGCCCACGGACGACCCCGGAGTCGTCCGGGAGGCCGCCGCCCGGCTGCTGGAGGGCGTGGACACGACCGGTGGCGTCCGTCTGCTGGGGGTCGGCGTCACCGGGCTCGCCGACTACACGCAGGAGGATCTGTTCGCGCAGGCGCAGGCCGCGGCCGCGGGGGAACCGGCGGCGGAGGAGCACGCCGGGGACGAACCGGCGGAGGTGGCCGCCGCGGACGGGGAGACGGCGCCGGCGGAGCGACGATGGCCCTCCGGGCACGACGTGCGGCATGCCGAGTTCGGGCACGGCTGGGTGCAGGGGAGCGGGCTGGGACGGGTCACGGTGAGGTTCGAGACGCCGTACTCCGGGCCCGGCCGGGTGCGGACCTTCCGGACGGACGACGCGCAGCTGGAACCGGCCGACCCGCTGCCCCTGGTGGAGCGAAGACCCGAGGAAGCCGGCGGGCTGCCGACCGGTCCCGGGCCGTCGGTGTCAGCGGTCGGGACGCACGGCCCCGGCGCTGGGGATCAGGTGTCCTCCGACCCCGCGAGCCGGCCGAAGTCCCGGTCCGGCGGCGGAGGGGACGCCACGTCGAGTCCGTAGTGGTGGTAGAGCTGGAGCTCCTGTTCGGGGGAGAGATGCCGCCCGACGCCGAAGTCGGGGGCGTCCTTGATCAGGGCCCGGTCGAAGGGGATGCGCAGGGTCCCCTCGATGATCTCGCTGGGCTCCAGGGGCACGAAGGCGTCCCTGCTGAACAGCCCGGTGCGTATGGCCGCCCACTCCGGGACACCGGTCGCGTCGTCGAGGTAGACCTCGTCGATCGTGCCGATCTTGGTGCCGTTGCTGTCGAACGCCTTGCGGCCGATCAGGTTGCGCGGATCGATGTCGGTCTGCACGGTCCCTCCAGTGGTCGCAAACTCATCCGTAAGTACTACAAAAGAGCACATTTGTGAAGGCGGCCACTCGAAGGCTGTCGCCTTGTCCTCGCTGGTAGTCTGGCAAGTGGCTGCTGATCCCGTGCGGGAGAGTCCTCCGGATTTCGCGGAGGCGCCGAAGGAGCAACTCCTCCCCGGAATCTCTCAGGCTCACGTACCGCACGGACGAGGTCACTCTGGAAAGCAGGGCGGGTGCCGATGGCCTCCGCCCTCACCGACGGTGAAAGCCGGATCGTCCACGGGACCATCCGGTGAAACTCTCAGGTTGAGATGACAGAGGGGGAGGCCGTCGGGGTACCCGTGCCGGGGTGCCCCTCGAAGGTCGCGTCAGACCAGGAGGCCTCCGCCATGACCGCCCCTCGCATACCGCTCTCCGAGCTCGAACAGGGAATTCCCTTCGAGCAGCGCCACATCGGACCCGACTCCGAAGCCCGGGCCAAGATGCTCGCGCAGGTCGGATACGGCTCGCTCGACGAGCTGACGGCCGCCGCGGTGCCGGATGTGATCAAGAACGCCGAGGCCCTGAAGCTGCCGGCCGCGCGCACCGAGGCCGAGGTACTGGCCGAGCTCCGCTCCCTCGCGGACCGCAACCAGGTGCTCGGTTCGATGATCGGCCTCGGCTACTACGGCACGTTCACGCCGCCGGTGATCCTGCGCAACGTCATGGAGAACCCTGCCTGGTACACCGCGTACACGCCGTACCAGCCGGAGATCTCGCAGGGCCGTCTCGAGGCGCTGCTGAACTTCCAGACCGTCGTCGCCGAGCTGACCGGGCTGCCGACCTCCGGCGCCTCCCTCCTCGACGAGGGCACCGCCGCCGCCGAGGCCATGGCGCTGTCCCGCCGGATGGGCAAGAACAAGAAGGGCCTCTTCCTGGTCGACGCGGACGCGCTGCCGCAGACCATCGCCGTCATAGAGACACGTGCCGAGCCGACCGGTGTCGAGATCGTCGTCGCCGACCTCTCCGACGGCATCCCGGCCGACCTCGCCGGGCGCGAGATCAACGGCGTGCTGATCCAGTACCCGGGCGCCTCCGGCGCCGTACGCGACATCAAGCCCCTCATCGAGCAGGCGCACGAGCTGGGCGCGGTCGTCACCGTCGCGGCCGATCTGCTCGCCCTGACCCTGCTGACCTCGCCCGGCGAGCTCGGCGCGGACATCGCGGTCGGTACGACGCAGCGCTTCGGCGTCCCGATGGGCTTCGGCGGTCCGCACGCCGGCTACATGGCGGTCCGCGAGAACTTCGCGCGCAGCCTTCCCGGCCGTCTCGTCGGTGTCTCCGTGGACGCCGACGGGAACAAGGCGTACCGCCTCGCCCTGCAGACGCGTGAGCAGCACATCCGCCGTGAGAAGGCGACCAGCAACATCTGCACCGCTCAGGTGCTGCTCGCCGTGATGGCCGGCATGTACGCCGTCTACCACGGCCCCGAGGGCCTGCGGACCATCGCACGGCGTACCCACCGCTACGCCACCGTCCTGGCCGCGGGTCTCACCGCCGGCGGTGTCGAGGTCGTCCACGGCGCGTACTTCGACACGCTCACCGTGCGGGTCCCGGGCCGTGCCGCCGCCGTCGTGGCCGCCGCCCGTGACAACGGCGTCAACCTCCACCCCGTCGACGCCGACCAGGTGTCGATCTCGTGCGACGAGACGACCACGCGCGAGCAGCTCGTCGCCGTGTGGACCGCGTTCGGTGTCGAGGGCGACGTCGAGGCGCTGGACGCGAGCACCGAGGACACCCTGCCGGCCGCGCTGCTGCGCACCGACGAGTACCTCACGCACCCCGTGTTCCACGACCACCGCTCCGAGACGGCGATGCTGCGCTACCTGCGCAAGCTCTCCGACCGCGACTACGCGCTCGACCGCGGCATGATCCCGCTGGGCTCCTGCACCATGAAGCTCAACGCGACCACCGAGATGGAGCCGGTCACCTGGCCCGAGTTCGGGCAGCTGCACCCCTTCGTGCCCGCCGAGCAGGCACAGGGCTACCTGACGCTGATCCACGAGCTGGAGGACCAGCTCGCCGAGGTCACCGGCTACGACAAGGTGTCGCTCCAGCCCAACGCCGGTTCGCAGGGCGAGCTGGCCGGTCTGCTGGCGGTCCGCGGCTACCACCGTGCCAACGGTGACGACCAGCGCACCGTCTGCCTCATCCCGTCCTCCGCGCACGGCACCAACGCCGCCAGCGCCGTGATGGCCGGCATGAAGGTCGTCGTCGTGAAGACCGCGGACGACGGCGAGATCGACGTCCAGGACCTGCGCGCCAAGATCGAGCAGTACCGCGACGAGCTGTCGGTGCTGATGATCACGTACCCCTCGACACACGGTGTGTTCGAGGAGCACGTCGCCGACATCTGCGCCCAGGTGCACGAGGCCGGCGGCCAGGTCTACGTCGACGGCGCCAACCTCAACGCCCTGGTGGGCCTCGCCAAGCCGGGTCACTTCGGCGGCGACGTCTCGCACCTGAACCTGCACAAGACCTTCTGCATCCCGCACGGCGGCGGCGGCCCCGGCGTCGGCCCGGTCGGCGTGCGCGCGCACCTGGCGCCGTACCTGCCGAACCACCCGCTCCAGCCGGAGGCCGGTCCCGAGACCGGTGTCGGCCCGATCTCGGCCGCTCCCTGGGGCTCCGCGGGCATCCTGCCCATCTCCTGGTCGTACGTCCGGCTGATGGGCGGCGAGGGCCTCAAGCGCGCCACGCAGGTGGCCGTGCTCTCCGCGAACTACATCGCCAAGCGCCTGGAGCCGCACTACCCGGTGCTGTACACCGGCCCCGGCGGTCTGGTCGCGCACGAGTGCATCATCGACCTGCGCCCGCTCACCAAGGCGACCGGCGTGAGTGTCGACGACATCGCCAAGCGCCTGATCGACTACGGCTTCCACGCGCCGACGATGTCGTTCCCGGTGGCCGGCACGCTGATGATCGAGCCGACCGAGTCCGAGGACCTGGGCGAGCTCGACCGGTTCTGCGACGCGATGATCGCGATCCGCGCGGAGATCGAGAAGGTCGGCTCCGGCGAGTGGTCGGTGGACGACAACCCGCTGCGCGGGGCGCCGCACACGGCCGCCGCGCTCGGCGGCGACTGGGAGCACCCGTACAGCCGCGAGGCGGCCGTCTTCCCGGCCGGTGTCTCGGCCGCCGACAAGTACTGGCCGCCGGTGCGCCGCATCGACCAGGCGTACGGCGACCGGAACCTCGTCTGTTCCTGCCCGCCGCTGGACGCCTACGAGGACTGATCAGCGCTCGGCACGTGGACGCCTACGGGGAGTGACCATCCTCGGACATGCGTCGGGGCCGGTTCGGAGAGTACGTCTCCGGGCCGGCCCCTCGTGTGTCTGGGCGGCCGGTCAGGGCCGCCCGGGGTGGTGCGGCTCAGGCGGCCGTCATCACCTGTGCGCCGCCCAGCGGGCGGTGCGGGGCGATGATCTGGCCGTCGGGCAGGAGCTCACCGGTGTCCTCGAAGAGCAGAACGCCGTTGCACAGCAGGCTCCATCCCTGCTCCGGGTGGTGCGCCGCGAGGCGGGCGGACTCCCGGTCGGCTGATTCGGCTGACGGACACGGTGGCTGGTGCTGGCACATGGATGGGATCTTTCGCTGGGTCGAGATGTGAGTGTTGGCTGTGGTGTCTGTCTTGCGGCTTGAGGTACTCATGGCCGCCCCCCGTTGGTGTGTGGTCTGACCCCAGTGTTGCCCCACGGGCGCCAATCCGCAGGGATTTGGGGGCACCGCTTCTCACAGGTTTATGACGCGTCACCCGTGCGGAGGGTTCACCCCAACTGCGCTGTCCTTTCGGGTGGTTCGAGGGGGCCGGATCGGGCTAGTCCAGCTGGGCGTTCGGCGCGTTTCCCCTCGTACGAGCGGTCTTCGGCCCTAACGAGCGAGCCGCTCTCGGGGTTCGTGACAGCGCCGTGCCCCGCGGCAGGTTTACCCGTGTGGGGCACTGCTGCGGGGCACGGACGCGAGGGGCGGAGATTCAGGCCGGCGAGCTGAGGAGCGGTGCCGGGGTGACCCGGTGGGTGAGGACCGGCAGCAGTTCGGTGACGAGATACGGCCGGTGCGCGGCGATACCGGGCGGGGCGGGTGCGAGCGGGACCAGGAGGTCGGTGGCGGCCGGATGGCCGGTGGCGCCGTCCGCGGTGCAGTCGCCGTGCAGCCAGAGCGTCAGCATGTACAGCTCCGGCACGGACAGCAAGCGTGCTTGGTAGGACTGTTGCATGGTCTCGGCCTGCCGCAGGGCGAGCTCGGTGGCGGTGACGTAAGGGCCCTCGAAGAAGCGCGAGAAGGCCCAGCCGTCCGGGGTCAGCATGGTGTCGGCGGCGGCCACCGCGCGATCGCCGGCGCGGATCAGGAAACGCCACCCGGCGAGCCGGGTGGCGGAGGCGCCCGCGGGAGTGATGCGATCCAGGACGTGGACGGGCAGCGGGAGTTCGGGGGTGACGGGTCCCTGTGCCAGGCGCAGGGACGGGGTACGGGCTTCGCGGACAGCGGTGGGGGAACCGAGTGCCGTGAGTACGGTGCGCAGGGCGGGCGCGGGAGCCGGGGGTACGTGCAGCGGCATGGTGGGTCGCCTCTCATTCGACAGGCACAGTGGCGCGAGGGCGGGGGCGGACGGCGCTGTCAGCTCTCGGGTCAGAGGGCGAGGGGTCTGGATCTGCCGACAGGGTGTCGCCTGCCGCCGTCACCGTGACGACAGGACCTGGGACCGCGAGCGCCAACTCTCTGCCTCGGTAGCGGAGTTTATACGACGCGTGTTCAGCCGGTGTTTCGTCTAGTCGCCCCGAATTCGAAGAACAAGTCGATATCCGGTCGGCGAAATGCGGGATTCATCCCGGTTCTGCGCGATCGAATCGCGGTGACCTCGGAATACTTCGCCCGAGCGGTCGGCCGATTCTCGTCGGCGTTTTTCACGAGATCGTTTCGGACGGCAAACTTGCTGAATGCTCCATGCCTCGTGAATGTGCCCGGGGCCGATGTCCAGACTAGCGGCCGAAGAGCGCGCGCGGGACGTTATGGATCGTGTTGCCTGGGCATCATCCCCCGTGACCCGGGACGCCAGGGCCGGAAAGTCGGCCTGCCCATCCGAGGAGGGACACTTCGATGGGGGAGAAGGTCGTGGCAGGGACGTTCGGCCTGTCCGATCGGCAGCGCCACCGTGAAAAGCTCCGACAGTGTCTGGCGGGGCTGGAGCGACTGCTGGAGGAGAAGCGGTTCGACCGCCCGAAGAACCTGATGGGCCTGGAGATCGAATTGAATCTCGCGGGCCCCGACGGCATGCCCAGAATGATGAACGGGCAAGTGCTCGAAAGGATTGCGAGCCGCGACTTCCAGACAGAACTCGCCATGTTCAACCTGGAAGTCAACATAGCCCCACACCGATTGGGTGGCCGGGTATTCGACCGGCTCGCCGAGGAGATCCGCACCTCGCTCGCCTACGCCCACCGGAAAGCCAGTGAGGTCGACGCCGGAATCGTCATGATCGGTATTCTGCCGACGCTCGGCCAGGACGATCTGGTGTCCTCCAACCTGTCGGACGTCGACCGGTACACGCTGCTCAACGATCAGATCGTGGCCGCGCGCGGAGAGGATTTCGAACTCGACATCGACGGTGTGGAGCGTCTGGTCTGCCGGTCGGCGTCCATCGCCCCCGAAGCCGCCTGCACCTCCGTGCAGTTGCACCTCCAGGTCACACCGGACCGGTTCGCGGACGTGTGGAACGCGGCGCAGGCGGTCGCGGCCCCACAGGTCGCGATCGGCGCCAACTCGCCCTTCCTGTTCGGGCGTGAGCTGTGGCGGGAGTCGAGGCCCCCGCTCTTCCAGCAGTCCACCGACACCCGGCCGCCGGAGCTCCGGGCGCAGGGAGTCCGGCCGCGCACCTGGTTCGGCGAACGGTGGGTGACCTCGGCGTACGAGCTCTTCGAGGAGAACCTGCGGTTCTTCCCGCCACTGCTGCCCATCTGCGACGAGGAGGACCCGCTCGGTGTCCTCGATGCCGGGGGCGTGCCCAGGCTCGCCGAACTGGTGCTGCACAACGGCACGGTGTACCGCTGGAACCGGCCCGTGTACGGCATCGCCGACGGCGTCCCGCATCTGCGCGTCGAGAACCGGGTGCTGCCCGCGGGACCGACCGTCACCGACGTCCTCGCCAACGCGGCCTTCTACTACGGTCTGGTCCGCGCGCTCGCCGAGGAGCAGCGTCCGGTGTGGACCCGGCTGTCCTTCGAGGCGGCCGCCGCCAACTTCGACGCGGCCTGCCGGCACGGCATCGACGCGCGCCTGGAGTGGCCGCGGCGTGGCCGTTACGGCGGGACCACGCAGGTGGACGCCGTGAGCCTGGTGCGCGACGAACTGCTGCCGCTGGCCGCCGCCGGCCTGGACGCCTGGGGCGTCGAGCCCGCCGACCGGGACTTCTATCTGGGCGTGATCGAGGACCGGTGCAGACTGCGTGTCAACGGCGCGACCTGGCAGGCGGCCACGTTCCACCGGGCGCTGGAGAAGGGCCTCGGCCGCGAGGCCGCGCTGGCCGCGACGACGCGGCGCTACGGCGAGCTGATGCATCTCGGGGAGCCCGTGCACACCTGGCCGGTGGGACTGCCGGAGCCGGTTCCGCTGGGGTGACGCGCGGTGGTGCGGGTGCGCTCGGCCGCGCCGGGCATCCGGCCTCGGGGTGTGTCGTCGAGGCGTCTTTACGGCGGTTCGGCAGGGGAGGCGGGACAGCGGGCCCGTGGGGGCGGGCGGTCGTGGCTGGTGATGGCGTTCGCGTGGCTCGCGTGTCCAGGCGGTCGTGGTCGGTCCGGGTCGCCCGCGTGGGTGTGGTCAGCCCGGGTTGTACGCGTGGTCGTGGTCGGTTCGGGTCGCCCGTGTGGGTGTGGTCAGCCCGGGTTGTACGCGTGGGTATGGTCAGCCGGGGTTGCCGGCGCCGGCGGCTGTGATCGCCTTGAGCATCGCCGCGTGGATCTGTGAGGGCTCGTTGACCCGCTGGCCGGAGCCGCCGGTCGCCCTGGCGATCTGGTCGACCTCCCGCCGGTCGCTGTCGGGGCCCACCGCGATGGCGATCAGCGGTACCGGGTGCTCCGGGTCGGCCAGCTTCTGGAGCTCGGAGACGAGCTCGGACCGGGAGATGCTGCCGGGGTCCCGGTTGACCCCGTCCGTGAGGACGACCAGCGCGTTGAACCGGCCCTTCGCGTAGGAGGCGACCGCCTCCTTGTACGCGGCGAGCGTGGTGTCGTACAGACCGGTCTCTCCGTGCGGGACAGGCTTCAGGGACTTGAACGCGGCGGTCAGCTTCGCGCGCTGGCCGCCCTTCTTCCTGCTGTCCCCGAGCCGTCCGGTCGGCACCAGCACGCGGTAGTCCTTGTCGCCGTCGAGCTTCGTGGAGAACGTCCACAGCCCGATCTCGTCCTCGGCGGTGAAGGTGGCGAGGGCCTGGAGCAGGGACTCCTTCGTGACGTCCATACGGGAACGGCCGTCGCCCGGCAGCGTCACGCCCATGGAGGAGGAGGCGTCGACGACCGTGGTGATCCGGGCGCTCTCCACCGTGATCGTCCACATCCCGAGGGCCTCCTGGACCGCGCCTTTCGACGCGGAGTCGGCCAGGATCCGCGTGTACGGCTGCGGGGACCTGCCGCCGGCCTCGGCTACGAGTGAGGCCGACGGGCTCTCCGCGTCCGTGCGGAACCCGAACACGCGCAGGAACTGCCGGGGTGCCGCCTCTCCGAGCAGGGTCATGAACCGCAGGGCCGCACGGCCCTCGTCGGTGCTCAGCCGCGGCTCGTCGACCAGCGTGTACGGGTAGTCGAGCAGCGGCGAGCCGTCCTCGGGGTAGAAGAGGTCGAGGTCCTGGTCGCCGTCCGGCGCGCTGTTGTGCGCGAACACCGCCTGCTCGGAGAGGATCAGCGCCTGATTGCGGCCGGCGCTGTTCCCGCCGGAGGCCGAGCCGTCGTGCGGCAGAGTGCCGAGGAGTTCGGTGTCGCTGTCGGACGTGTGCCGCGAGAGCTCCTTGGCCATGGCGGCCGCCCGGACGTCACCGTCCTTGACGTCGGAGGTGGCCGCGCTGATCCTGGCCAGCGCGAGCAGTCCCGTCGAGCTGCGGGCGGGATCGACCGCGCCCAGTTCGAGCTTCTTGACCCGGCTCGTCTCCCCGGCCAGTTCGGTCCAGGTGTACGTCTTCGCGGGCCAGCCCAGCCTCTTGGCGGCCGACGGGACGACAGCGACGCCGACGGGTGAGGAGGCGACGTTGCCCAGGCTGGTGACCTGCGTGGCGGAGCCGGTGTCGGCGACCCGCTCCACCCACGCGTCGGAGTCCGGCACCCACACCTGCACGTCGGACTTCTTGCCCGCCCCGAGCGAGGCGGCGACCTCGTACGACTCGCGCGCCGTCACGCCGACGTCGAGACAGCGGCCGTCGGAGGTGACGTTCTTCTCGCGGGCGTCCTTCGCGACGGCCCGTAGCGCGGGCGCGATGTCCGGCGAGGCGGCCACCTCGATGTGCACGACATCGTCCTCGCAGGAGCCTCCGAAGGAGAACAGACCCCCGCGGACCGCGGCGGCCGTGCCTCCGACGACGGTGAGGACGAGTGCTGTCGCGAGGGCCGTATTGCGGCGGCGGGCGCGGATCCGGGGGTCGGCGGAGCCCGCCCGTCGAGCGTCGGGCAAGCTGTGACGTCCCATGACGGTGAGGTCCTCCCAGATGAGCCTGAGCCGTGAGACAGCCGCAGAACAGGCGAAAGGGGACGTGCGCCCCGTACGGTGCCCGCCCCCCGACGGCCTGTCGCGCACGATCTTCGTAACTTCTTTCGAGACCCTAGCGGGGCGAGGACGGGGATGCGGCGGGAATACCCAACTGGAGGCGGGAGTGCAGGTGGAGGCGGGATCGGTGGCCGATTCTTTTCCGGGGGAGAGGCTGACCCGACGGATTCTCCGGGACGAGACGCTGCTCGTCCTGGCGCTGTCGCTCGGTGCGAGCGGAGTGTCCGCGCTGATCAGTTTTGTCGGATCGGTCACGAAACCCGGAGGTCTCAAGGATCAGGCGGCCACCCTCAACGCCTCGGCGGCGCCGGGCCGGCCCTGGCTCGACCTGGCGTGGCAGCTCTTCGGTATCGCGTCCGCCCTGGTGCCGGTCGCGCTCGTCGCGCACCTGCTGCTGCGCGAGGGCCAGGGCATGCGCGTGATCGGCTTCGACCGTACGCGCCCCTGGCCGGACCTCGGACGCGGCGCCATGGTCGCGGCGGTGATCGGCAGCTCGGGAATCGCCTTCTATCTGGCGGCGCGCGCATTCGGCGCCAACCTCACGGTGGTGCCCGAGGCGTTGCCGGACGTGTGGTGGAAGTTCCCCGTGCTGATCCTGTCGGCCGTGCAGAACGCCGTGCTGGAGGAGGTCATCGTCGTCGGGTATCTGCTGCGCCGGCTCGGGCAGTTGGGCTGGACACCGGGGACGGCGCTGATGGCGAGTGCGGTGCTGCGCGGCTCGTACCACCTCTACCAGGGCATCGGCGGGTTCGTCGGCAACATGGTGATGGGTGTGGTCTTCGTGTATCTGTACCGGCGTTGGGGCCGGGTCGGGCCGCTCGTGGTCGCGCACTCGCTGCTCGACATCGGTGCCTTCGTCGGGTACGCGCTGCTCGCGGGGAAGGTGGGATGGCTCCCGACGGCTTGAGCCGCGCTCGCGAGGACTGAGCGGCGGAGCCTGTTCCCGCAGGGGCGTACGACCGTCCCGTACGCCCCTTCTCGTGTGCCGTCGTGCCCGTGCGGGGCCTGTCGTACGGGTCCCGGGGGTCGTTGCGCCGGATCCCGCGGGCTCGCTAGACGAGCAGGTCGCCCTCGATGACCGTGACCGCGTGGCCCGAGAGCAGGGTGCGGTCGCCGCGAACTTCGGTGCGGACCAGGCCGGAGCGGGGGGAGGCCTGCAGGCCGGTGAGGGCGGGGCGGCCGAGGCGATCCGACCAGAACGGGGCCAGGGCCGTGTGGGCGCTGCCGGTGACCGGGTCCTCGTCGATGCCGACGTTCGGGAAGAAGCAGCGGGAGACGAAGTCGTAGCCGCGTGACGGGTCTTCGGCGCGGGCGGTCGCGATGATGCCGCGCTCGGAGTAGCGGGCGAGCGCCTTGTGGTCCGGGGCGAGCGCGCGGACCGTCTTCTCGTCGGCGACCTCGACCAGCAGGTCACCGGTGTTCGGTCCGGTGTCGAGGGTGCTGAGCGGCTCGGTGCCGAGCGCCTCGGCGACACCGTCGGGGGTCTCGACCGGGGTGAGGGGCGCGGTCGGAAAGTCGAGGGTGATCGAGCCGTCGGCCTCCGGGGTGGCGACGAGGACACCGCTGCGCGTGGCGAAGCGCACCGGGCCCTGATGGGCGCCGGTGGTGGTGAGGACGTGTGCTGCCGCGAGGGTCGCGTGTCCGCACAGGGCGACCTCGGTGGCGGGGGTGAACCAGCGCAGTGCCCAGTCGGCCTCGCCGCCCTCCGGCAAGCGGTGGGTGAACGCCGTCTCCGCGTGGTTGACCTCCATGGCGACGCTCTGGAGCCAGGAATCGTCGGGGAAGGAGTCGAGGAGGAGAACCCCTGCCGGGTTGCCGGCGAAGGGGCGGTCGGTGAAGGCGTCGACGATACGAATCCGCATGCTTCGAAGTTAGCGGCGCCTGCCGGCCACGGGCCAAGGCCAATCCGGGGGATCTGGCCCTTTGCCGCGCGGGCGGTCAGGGTGCGGGTGTTCGTTGAAGTCTCCGCCGATCTCGCGTTTTCGGTGACAGATGATCAGGCCGGTCTCCTGGACGAAAAGGGGATGACCCGGCTGGGGTACTACGGCTCTCTGCTCGGCAGCGGCCGATGGCTGAGTGCCGCCGGTGCGGTCGTAAGCTCACGCGCAGTCGTCGAGGTGTGGCGAGAGGGTCGTGGCTTCCGCCAGGAACTCGCCCGTTTGCGGCCCACCAGGGCGCCCGAGGAGTTCGAGACCCCGCCCGACTCCGGGACCCGGGTGGCCTTCGAGCCGGACCCGGCGTACTTCGGCTCGGGTGCGGCCGTCACCGCCGACCTGAGCGCGCTGGACCTGCATGGTCCGTACTGCACCGAGCGTGGCGGACCGGGATACGTCGTCCTGCGAGATCACCGTGACGGCGGAGACCCGGCCGAAAGCCGCCGACGCTAGGCCGTCGTCCGGCCTTCGCCGTCGAAGCAGCGGCGAATGGCGCAGGGACTTCCTGGACACCAGACCCGACTGTTCCCAAGGATTCCTGCAAGCCGTCGCCCCCGTGCTGCAGACCTACGCCCGGGAACTACGGCCCCGCGCGCTGAAACGTCCCATCCGCAGGACACGCTTCGGCCCCCAGCACATCCCCCATTTCCTCGAAGACGACTGGTACGCAAGGTACTTCGCGCACATGGACGGAATCCCGGCGTCCAGCATCCGGCGAGCAGCCGTGCTCCACCTGTGCCAGATCGCAGTCGGCGGCTCGCTCTTCAAGTCCGGGACGCTCCTGGGACTGCCACTCAACCCCGCCGGCACCCACCGGGCCTCCGACAACGCGAAGGCCGTCCACAACTGGGCCCGGACACGGCCTGACCCGCAGGAGTTCGAACTCGCCGTCCACGCCCTGGCCGACGAACTCGACAGCCGAAACGATCTGATCGACTACCGTCGCCGACGCGATGCCCTGCGCCACTGGTGCATCGACCCGGCGACCTGGAACGAGATCACCGCCAGAATCCCCATCCCGACTGGACGGGGTGGCCGCCCCGACTTCAGCGACCGCAAACGCCAGACCGCGTCCATTGTCACGTGGACCATCCTGACTCAAGGCGAGCATGTGTATTCTCCGCACCCCATCCGCGACCAGCAGCCCCGGGGAACTCACCACCTCTGGCGGACGAGCGACAGCGCATTCTGGGCACGCATCCAGCACGGAACCACAGGCACCACCGACAACAACTGGCTCTCCCTGCTCTCCCAGTACGCCGCGTTCCTCGCCCCGATCATCGACAAGGGCGGCACCGCCCCGCCGGGCATCGCCCCGTGGACCGCGACCACCACTGCGGTGCGCTGAACCGCGCGGGCGACACCCGCAGCTCGTCTCCGCAGTTCCGGTGAGCTTTACCCCGGCCGCCGCGACCTGGAACAGACGAGACGGGTGGCTAGGCTCGGTGACTCAGCGCCCCACTGCGGGCGCGACTCTGGACAGCGACGCAGACGGCCCGAACGCCGTCCGGCCGAGGGGGTATGAATGAGCGCGATTCTGCGTCGGGACCAGCGGGCATTCCCGCCCGACCCTCCGCGTGACCTCGTCGACCCCCACGCGATTGCCGCACACGACTGGGCGGCGTTCCAAGCCGTGTCGCACATGTCCAACCACTGGGACCGTCCCGGTTGGAACGGGGGCCGGGCCTACTACTTGATGCTGACTTTCCCCGATGAGCGCGCGCTGATAAACGATGCTCGCGCCTGTCAGGACGCCGTTGCCGACCCGGCACTGGACCTGGTGCCTTCAGATGGCCTGCACATCACATTGAACAAAGTCGCCGACAGCGCCGCCATGAGTGAGAGGGACCTGGCCCGAGTCGTGCAAGTGGCTCAGGACATGGCGCCCAAAGCCTTCGACCTGCAGGTCGGCCCGCTGGCGGGATCACGAGGTGCCCTGCGCTACAGCGTCGCCCCGTGGAACCCGCTGATCGGCCTTCACGCGATGCTCGCTCGTGCGGGGGCGTTGGCTGGAGCCCCCGGAGGAAGATCCACGGAATCTTTCCGTCCACATCTTGGAATCGCCTACAGCAATACGAACCGCCCCGCAGATTCGGTGATCGGCCAGGTGGCAGCGCTCCGAGGCCAGCCAGCTCTCCCGGTTCACGTCTCGCACGCGGACCTTGTGGAACTGCGTCGAGAAAACGCTACCTACAGGTGGGACGTCATCTCTGCAATCACCTTGTCTCACGGGAACTGATGCTGTTGAGCGTCGGTGCCAGCGAGCCCAGCAACATGCCTCGCCTGCTGCCAATCCACCGGCTCGATCTTCGCGTGACGTGGCCGCATCCGGCCGCCGATGTGAGTCGCATGCCGATCGAGGCAGCCCCTCAAGTGAGCCTCGAACCGGCCCGCTGATTTCCCCAGACCCGCACCCCGGTGGCAACGACGGCGAGAACGATGGTCGTGATCCCCGAGGCAGCCAGCACCAGCCGCGGGCCCAGGGCAGCGGTGAGGGGGCCGCCGAGCGCGGTGCCAACCGGTGCGGCGGTGAGAAGGGCGGCGCCTCGGGCAGCCAGGACCGTGGTCAGCCAAGCTGCTGGCGTGCGGTCCTGGAACAGGGTGAACGACAGCGCCGTGAATGGTCCGTAAATCACGCCGCCCAGAGCAAAGCACGCGACAGAGACGGAGGCCGGTGCCCCCAGCCCGAAGGGCACGAGCGTGAGGCCCCAACCGGCAACGATGGCCAGGGTGACGGGCCAGAGGGGGAGCTTGCGAAGGGCACCGGCAGCCAGGCTGCCCAGAACGGCACCCACCCCGAAGAGCGTCCAGTACAGCCCGAGAAGGCTGGACTCGGCGTGCAGGTCATCGGTGACATGCAACGGCAGCGCGACCTCCACCGGTCCGTACAGAAAGTTGAAGAACCACGTCAGGGCGAGGACCCCAAGAAGCTCGGGCTGCCTGCGCAACAAGTGCAGGCCGGCTGCCGATCGGCCGGTGTCGACTGGCGCAGACGTCGCTATCGACTTGGCCGCTCCGCCCAGCCGACCGACCTGGACGGCAAGGACGGCGAAGGACACCGCGTCGAGCCCGATGATCCAGGCTGGACTTACGGCCGTCGCGAGGAATCCGGCGAGTGCGGGGCCGATGATGACAGACGCCGAAGTGCTTGAACTGACCAACGCGTTGGCCGCCAGGCGCTGATCCGGGGGAAGGATCTGGGCGAGCAGCGAGTACTTTCCCGCGCTTCCCCAGGCATGCAGCACTGACGAACCGGCGAGCAGGACGACGTACAGAACCGGGTTCAACACCCCTGCCGTCCAGGCCAAAGGCACGCAGCCGAGGAGTGACGCACGGAGCCAACTGTCCGCGGCCAGCAGCCGCTGAGCGGGCAAGCGACGTAACCAACGGCCGAAGACCAGCGCGCCAGCAGCCCCAGGCAGGGCATACGCGGCGATCGCCGCACCGACGAACAGGCCGGACCGACCTGGTGGTGCGATCTGAATGGCCAGCCATGCCACGGCGACCACACTCATCCCGTCACCGAGATCGGAGGCTGCCAGGGCCGGCAAGAGGCGTCGGAACTCAAGGTGAGCGAACAGGGGCTGATACGTCCGCGGCAGAAGGCGAGTTGTCCGTGGAGGCTTCACCCGGCCAGACTTGTGGTTCAAGCGCGCTTGAGGTCAAGGGGGATCAGTGCGAGAGCTCGGCATTGGGGAACTTGCGCGGCAGGTCAGGATGCGCCCCTCGGCCTTGCGCTACTACGAGAGCGTCGGCTTGCTGCCGCCCGCCGGGCGCGTCGCAGGTCGGCGTGTCTATCCGGCCAGCACGGTGCGGCGGATCGCGTTGATAAAAATGGCGCAACGGGCCGGGTTCACCCTGGCCGAGATCCGCCAGTTGCTGGATGCGGACGCTGACCGGGGCGCCACCCGGCAATGGCGCGCACTCGCCGAACGCAAGCTCCCCGAACTGGACCAGTTCATCCAGGATACGCAGGCGCTGCGGAACGCCGTCGCCGACTGCCTCGCCTGCGGGTGCATGAACTTCGACAGCTGCGAACTGCTCTCGTCCGGCACTGCCGAAGACATCTGAGGCCGCCCCTGCGTCAAGGCCGTCGGCTGCGAGCAGGACACGACAGTTTTCGAAGGGCGGGGCTCGGGCTTGGCGACTGGTGATCTTGGTGCCAGTCGTGCCTGAAAAGTGCCAGGTCTCGCTGAAAGTCTCATCCAAGTGACCCGTCTCAGTGAAGGTGGGCTGTTTCTCAGCGAAGACGGGCGGATGCCCGTTAGTTTCACCGAAGTTGGGCCGATTGGTGTCTGATCTGGTGGGGGCGTCGTGGGGGCACCGGCTGGTGCGTTAGCGGATGCTGGGCTAGCGGGTTTCGAGCTGGCCTTTTTGCTGAACGGGACCCGTGTACAGCGTCCGTTGGCGGTGGGCTGGGACACGCGGTTCGAGGACGTCGAGCCGGTTCGGGAGTTCAGCTGGCGTAAGGGCGGCCGGGGGTTCGCGGGCTGGTACTACTCGGTGACTGCTGGCGATCACGTGGGTTACGAGTCATGGCTGGAGCGCGACCGGCTGATCTTGCTCGACCGTGATCCACAGGTCGCTTCGATCATCTCGCAGCCGTTCTGGCTGCACTGGGACACCGGGGAGAGGACGCGCCGTCACGCTCCTGACTACTTCGTTCGGCTGGCCGGCGGGCGGGTCCGAGTGGTCGATGTCCGTGCCGAGGACGACATGGACGAGAGGACACGTGAGGCGTTCGCCGCCACGGAACGTGCCTGCTCGATGGTGGGGTGGGAGTTCGAGTGGGCGGGCAGACCGGATCCGGTGTTCATGGCGAATGTCCGCTGGCTGGCCCGGTATCGCCGGGCACGGTCCGCCCGGCCAGCCGCGACGGCGGCCCGGCTCCTGGACGTGTTCAGTGAGCCGAAGGCGATGTGGCAGGGCGCCGAACTGGTCGGAGACCGGTTGCAGGTTCTGCCCGTGCTCTTCCACCTTTTGTGGTCCGGGGCTTTGGAAACGGACCTGGTGGGAGGGCTGATGGAGTCCGACAGCCTGGTCTGGAGGAGGAGGCGGCAGTGGGCGGATTGAGGCGGCCACCGACTCTGGCGATCGGGGAGAGAGTCCGGTTCGACGGACAGGTGAGGGGCGTCCTGCAGGTCACGGCCCAGGCCGTGATGCTGGAGGATGCCGAGGAGTCCCACCGGGTCGTGGCCCTGATCGACTTGTTTGAGGCGGAGGGCTTCGAGGTCCTGTTCCGACCGGAGCGAGTTCCGCTGCCCGCGTCTGGGCTGCTGGAGACCTTTCCGGCGGAGGCCGTCAAGCAGGCGTTCTGGGTGGAGGGCCACATTCTGGAGGTGATCCACGGGCTGCCGCCGGACGCGGAACCGGGAGCCACCCCGCGTCCTGGTTACGGACCAGGGTCGTCGATGACCTCTCGGCAGAAGCTGAAAGCGGCCGAGCTGACGGCGGCCGGACACACGGTGGCCGCCAAGACGATAGGAAACTGGCGGCGCCGCTACCTCACGAACGGGCTTGTCGGGCTTGCTGACCACCGTCCGGTCCGCAAGCGCCAGGAATTCGGGTCAGTTGATCCGGCCGTCGTCGACGCGATGCGTCAGGCGATCAAGGAGGGCGTCGACACTTCGACCAGGAACGGCGCCTACCTGATCTGGCGAACAGGCGAAATCCTCCGGCAGTCACGCAGCGAGCAGGCTGATGCCCCAGAGGTCGAATGGCCGTCCAGGCCCACTCTCTACCGTCTGCTGGCGAAACTCACAGCCGGAACCCATGCCACCGGATCGGCGGTCACGCGGCGTTCGAAGGCCCACGGGGCGGCCGCTCCGTTCGGGGAACTGACGGTGTCCGCCCCGGGCGAGGTCGTCCAGATCGACTCCACTCCGCTGGACGTCATGGTCCGACTGGACAACGGGGTGGTCGGCAAGGTCGAGCTGACCGGCATGATCGACGTCGCGACCAGGACGCTGACAGCGGCGGTGTTGCGGCCCTCGACCAAATCGGTCGACGCATGCGTGCTGCTGGCCCGCACCGTCACCCCGGATCTGATGCGACCCGGCTGGGTCGACGCACTCAAGATGTCCCGCTCGGTGCTGCCGCACCGCCGGCTGCTGACCTTGGACGAACGGCTGGAACACGCCGCCGCCAAACCCGTGATCGTCCCCGAGACGATCGTCTGCGACCACGGCAAGGTGTTCATCTCCCGAAACTTCCGGGCCTCCTGCCGGTTCCTGGAGATCGACTTCCAGCCCACCCACAAAGGGGCGCCCTTCGAAAAGGGCCACATCGAGAAGATGCTGGGCTCGATCGCCACCCAGTTCACACAGTTCCTCCCTGGGTACACCGGACGCAACACCGACAACCGTGGCCGCCACCCCGAGCAGGAGAACCTCTGGTCGCTGCCCGAGCTCCAAGACCTCCTCGACGAGTGGGTCGTCGCCCACTGGCAGAACCGGCCCCACGAGGGCCTGCGCGATGCCGACCACCCCAGCCGGCTGTTCACGCCGAACCAGAAGTACGCCGCGTTGGTCGAGTCTTGCGGTTACGTCCCGGTCGCCCTCAGCGGCCAGGACTACATCGAACTCCTGCCAGCTGCCTGGCGGGCCGTGAACGCCTACGGCATCCGGATCAACAACCGTACCTACGACAGCCCCGAGCTGGGGCCGATGCGCCGGCGGGACTCCGGCGTCACCGCCAAGCGCGGACTGTGGGAGATCCACCGTGACCCCTACGACGCCTCCCGAGTCTGGGTCCGCGATCACCGAGGCGACGGCGGCTGGGTCCAGGCGACCTGGAAGTACCTGAACCGGGCCCCGGTCCCCTTCGGTGACCTGGCTTGGGACCACGTCAGCCACCAACTACCCAAGGCCACCGAGGAGGAACTCGCCGAGGCCGTGGCCGCACTGCTGACCCGCGCCCACGCCGGCCCCGTCCCGGCAGCCAAGGGCAAGAGCGGCAAGAAGGACAAGTCCTCCAAGAGCGACCGCAAGGTCGCCGCCAGGACGCGGGCCACCGCGCCAACCGAACCTCCGGCGCCACTTGAGCCTCGGATGCAAGACGCCTCCGAGGACCCCGCGGAGGACGAGGAAACACTGGCCGAGGTGATCCCGCTGGGGCTCTTCGACCCGTTCGAAGACCCCTGGAGACGCCCGTGACAACGCTTCCCGACAGCCCGCACGAGGACTTCGGGCGCTACTTAACCGTCCTGACCGGCTGGCGTGAGTTCGTCGCCTCCTCGACCGCCGAACAGATGACCATGCTCTCCCTTGCCGAGTACAACTCACTCAGCAAGGAGGACAAGTACGCCTACGACGAGGACCGGCTCGACCACCATGCCCGCCTGCAGGTGGTCGCCACCTCCACGGTCAGGCACACCGTCACCTGCGGCCGCCGACTGATCATCTTGAACCGGGGTTCGATCAGCGCCCGCCGCGGTCTGATCGTCTCCGGCCCAGCCAATACCGGCAAGACGATCGCGCTCACCCAGCTCGGCCTGGCCCACGAAATCTCGGACCGGCGCCGCCACCCGGGACAAGACGAACGCATACCGGTCATCTACATCACCGTCCCGCCGGCCGCGACACCCCGCATGATCGCCGCCGAGTTCGCCAGGTTCCTCGGCCTTCCGGTCCTACGGAGTTCGAACATCACCGATCTGACCGAGGCTGTCGTCGGAGTCTGCACCAAGGCCCGCAGCGGCCTGGTCCTGGTCGACGAGATCCACAACATCTCCCTGCAGACCCGCCATGGCGCCGAGGCTTCCGACACCTTGAAGTACTTCTCCGAGCGCATCCCGGCGACCTTCGCCTATGCGGGCATCGACATCGAGGAAGGCGGTCTGCTCTCGGGCACCCGCGGCGACCAGATCGCTGGCCGCTTCACCTCGGTGGCCACCCACCCGTTCCCCTACAACGCGGAATGGAAGGCCCTGGTCGCCCAGATGGAGGCGAACCTGCTGCTGGACCAGCACAAACCAGGCACCTTGACCCGCCTGGACCGCTTTATCCACACCAGGACCAGCGGCATGATCGGCACTCTCTCCCACCAGATCCGCGGAGCCGCGGTCGACGCCATCCTCACCGGCACACAGAAGATCACCAAGGCCGGACTGCTGGCCGTCGACCTCGACATCGCCTCACGACGCAAGCGTCCCCCAGGCCCAGGCCCCTCGGCGCCGGACCCGCAGACGTGATCCCAGGGCCAGGGGACGGCCCTCCGATCGCCAAGCTCCCCTTCCAGATCCGCCCGATCGCCGGCGAAGGGGGCCCGGCCTTCATTACCCGTCTGGCCCGCGCGAACCAGCTCCCGCCCGCCTATCTGCGGAAGTTCCTCGCCAAGCCGCCGCTGCACCGCGGCATACCGTCATGGGACCGCCTCGCGGCAGTCACCGGCCGTGACGCCGACCAACTGCGGGTGACGCTGGAGACGAGGCAGTGCAGAGAGTGCGGCACCGACATCCCACCCTCCAGCGCTTTCGGCCGTCGGGCCTTCCTCTGCTCGGTCCGCTGCCGCGACCGGATCTCCCGGAAGCGCTTCACCAAGGCCCCCTGCAGGATCTGCCAGAAACCGATGAGGATCCGGATCGGCCAACGTCACCGGCTGTGTTCCTCTCCCTGCCGCAGAAGGGCCTACCTCATACGGCAAGGTGCCCTGACAGCCGAGGGCGAGGAGCCGGCGGCTGACCGCGCCTGCCTCGCCTGCGAGCGCCCACTGGCGCCCGGCTCTCTTGCTTCTCGCCGCACTTGCTCAAACCCCTGCCGGCAGCAGGTCATCCGCTGGAAGCAGCTCGATGAGAGAGACCATCCTTCCGGCTCCTTCTCGGCCTGCGCATTCTGCCGAACCCCGATCCAGTCTGACCCTCCCGCCTCGCCACTTCGCCGCTGGTGTTCTAGCCGATGCCGCCAGCGGGGTTACCGGCGCCTCGACCCAACCGCCTACCTCGGGCTCTTGACCTGCGAGCACTGCCAGACTTCCTTCGAGCGAGGATCGTCTGGCAGGGCTCGTCGCTGGTGCTCAACCCAATGCCGGATTCAGGCCCGCGCTCTCCAGGCACCGCCGAGGCCCGCCAAGTCGCCAGCCGCAAGGCAGGTCAAGACCGCAACCCTGAACTGCCCCCGCTGCGAGGACTCGTTTGAGAGCACCGCTTCCCGCGGCTGCCCATGGTGTTCAACCCGATGCTGGAACGATGCGCTCAACCAACGGTTGCAGCAGATCGCATGCGGTGTCTGCGCAACATCCCTGAGCAACCGAAGGCCGCACGACACCCGGCGCTGGTGCTCAGGAGCGTGTCGTCAGAAAGCCGTCCGATGGCGAAAGGAACTCAGTACCCGCAGGGCGGACACCGCCGATCGTGTCCCGTCTCAGTAGACGTGAGCAGCGGGCGCCCTTGGACTATGTGTCATCGCTGGGTGGATGAGCATTCCAGAGGCGTCTGAGGGCTTCGAGTTCGGTTCGAGGGAAATGCTCACCCCATTTGCCTCGGTAGCCGCTCTCGTCGTAGGTCCGAGCTACCTCGTCGAAGCAGCGGATCACGGCACGGGCTAGCGCGTCGATGCGAAGTTGGCTCGACCAGATCTCGGTGCCCTTGTTGTCGTGGTCGCTGCCGCGGCGAAGTTCCAGGATTCGGATCCAGGCGTCGTCGCCTTGGCGGTAGAAGATCCACCGGAAGGCGGTGGGCTCGGCTTCGAACTGCGCGCGGGTGTCCGTCTCGCCTGAGACGAGCCGGGCCATGGCAGTCAGGAACTCCTCTGGAGCGCTGGTGATGTAGGAGGCGGTGAGCTCGACTTTGGCCTGTTGATCTTCAACTGTGCAGTTGGCCCAGCCATGTCCGTCGAGCGTCCAGGTCATGCGCATGCTGGTCGTCACGTCCGTTCCGTGCCGAGCGGTGTTGGCGGTATGCCCGGCGTGGGAAGGGCGAGAACGCGGGCAAGGGCGGCGGTCAGAGGAACGGAGTGGTCAGGTAGGTGCTCGGCAATCCAGTCCGTTGCTGCCGCGAGAAACTCGGCCAGGTCGCGCTCGGCGCTGGCGAGCAGATGGCGGAGCTCGGTGACTGACAGTTCGATCACTGGACTGTCATTCCGGTCAGTGCCGACGGTGAGGCGGATGGTATCCCCGAGGCGCTCGGCCAGCGACGGGTCAGGATCGTGGCCGTATCCGATGATGCCGCTGCCATCGACGACCTGGTGCCAGTCGGGCCAGTCCTCCAGTCCGTCACAGCAGCCGGGCGAGAAGGTGATGCCCGTGGAGTTGTCTGTGACGCGCAGGCCGCCCGCCGCGTAAAGGTTGTCGAGGTTCAGTAGTCCGTGGAGGAAGCCGCTGAGAGGCTCGGTCGGCCGAGGCGGGAGGTCGCCATCGTCGTCGGGGTCCACGTCATTGCAGGTGGCGATGCGCATGAGCGCCGTCCCGATCTCGGCGGGTGAAAGTTCACCGTTGAGCGGCAGGAAACTGAACCGTTCGGTCTCGGCGACTGGCCAGAGGTCGAAGCCATCGGGGGTGTTCATCTCCAGGACGGGCTGCATCACGATCACCAGGCGAAGTGTTCCTCATCCGTCGCCGATCTCGCCTCCCGATTACGCCGAGCATCCTCGTCTTCGCCGAGCCGTGAAACGCCGGCTCAAGACGATCCAGTACCGCTCCGACCTCGTCGACGGCTGCCTCGCTGCCAGCGCCCTGAGCCTGGACGGCTGGCCGCAGTCGGGGATCGCCGCCGGATCACGCATCCCAGTCCGGATAGTCCCCGATCGCCACGTCGTCGCAGAATGTCTCCCAGAACCCGTCGTGCACCAGAGCGGTCTCGTCGATGCCAGAGATGAGATCGCGAAGCTCTTCCGCCACCGCCTCGTACGCGTCCTCGTCGCCGTCCACATCGAACGGGAAGCGTGCGATCACGGCCGCGACGCATCGGTTGAAGGAGCCGAGGTCGCTGTTCACGTGACTGGCCTTCGCTGAGTCGATCTTTGGAATCTGCACCACGTGACCGGTGGCCACATCGACGGCGATGCGTCCGAACAGACCACTCGTCGCAATGGCGACCAGCCCCCGCTCACCGATCCCCCCGAGGAACACCGGCTCACTCAGCGGCCGGTACTCGTATCCGATCAACCCGCCTGGAACGCCAGTCTGACCGAGATCGACAGCATTCTGGCCTTGCACCTCGGGTGGAGCCTCGATGCGAATCAAGACGAACTCGGGCTTCGGCAACTGCGGCAGGGGCTGGCTCACGGGAAGATCTTCTCCCGTTGGACGGCCCGGGCAACAGCCGTAGACCCAATCGCGTTCAGTGGCTCTGTTCAACGGCGAGGGGCGAGGCGTACGGGCAGATGCCCAGGCCCACGGAGGCTGGCCCGCCTTCATTGGGGCCGGACAATTCGGCCCATCTTCGATGAGACGGATAGAGCAGTGGCCCACCTTCGGTGAGACAAACCGTCGTCGACCCACCTTCGCTGAGACGCGCCCCAGCTTCGATGAGACAAGTCACCAAGGACACGCGGAAGGGGGTTGTCATGCGAACGGTAGCGATATATCGTTGACGCATCGCGACCGATCAACGATGGAATGGAGTGATTGCGATGCGTTCCCGTGGAGAAGACTTCGGATACGAGCACGGACACGGACATGGACACCACGGCGGACCCGGCCATCGGGGTCGGGGCGGCTTCGAGGGGCTGCGGGGGGCTTTCGGGCCCTTCGGGCCGGGTGGTCCCGGTGGCCCCGGCTTCGGCGGGCCCGGCTTCGGACCGGGCCCCTGGGGCGGGCGCGGCGGCCGGGGCGGACCGCGGGGCAGGGCGCGGCGCGGCGACGTACGCGCGTCGATCCTCGCCCTGCTCAAGGACCGGTCGATGCACGGTTACGAGATGATCCAGGAGATCGCCGAGCGCAGCGGCGGGGCGTGGAAGCCCAGCCCTGGTTCGGTGTACCCGACCCTTCAGCTGCTGGAGGACGAGGGCCTGATCACCAGCGAGGCCGAGGGCGGCAAGAAGCTGTTCTCGCTCACCGAGTCAGGCCGCAGCGCGGCCGACGAGGGTCCCGACGCGCCGTGGGAAGAGGCCGGGCGCGGGGTCGACTGGGAGACGCTGCACGAGATCCGGCAGGCCGGATTCGGTCTCATGGAGGCCTTCGGTCAGGTCTGGAAGACCGGCAGCAAGGGCCAGCGCGACAAGGCGCTGGCGGTCATCAACGAAGCCCGTAAGAAGCTGTACCTGATCCTCGCCGACGAGGACTGACGGCGTGTTGTGGTACCTGCCGGCGCCCCGTGGAAGTGTTTCCGCGGGGCGCCTGTCGGTATACGGAGCGCCGGGCGCCGCTTCGGGCGTCGCGCGGACGCGCGAGACTCAGGCGACCAGCCCGGCCAGTTTGCGCAGCGACTCGTCGAGGGCGGCCGTCGCCGAGTCCTTGAGCTTTCCGGCCATCAACGAGACGGCCGCACCCGTGAACTCCCCGTCGATGCGCACCGAGGTGGCGTCGCCGTCGGGGGTGAGCGTGTAGCGCGTGGTGACGTTCACCGACATCGGGCCCTTGCCGCGGATGGCCAGGGTGCGGCCGGGCTCCAGTTCCTCGATGGTCCAGGTGACCTCGGCCGGGAAGCCCATGAGCTTCATGTTCTCCGCGAAGGTGCCGCCCACCTCGAGCTTTTCCGGGCCGCCCTGGGGGAAGTCGGTGTGCGTCGCGTTCCACTCGCCGTAGGCGGACCAGTCGGTGAGCTGGGACCAGATCTTCTCGGCGGGCGCCTCGATCCGTGCTTCCGCGCTGACTTCGGCCATGCGACCACCCCTTCGTGTCGGGCGCTGCGCCCGGCGCAGCTACGGTGTCGCGGAACGTAGCTCCAGGTCCTGGAACATTCAATACTGATGGACCGTCAGGAAATGTGGAGAGGGCCGATCCCTGCCCCGCACCGGGGCCGGGGGCGGGGAGGTCGACCGGGAAAGCGTGAGGCAGGGCGGCGCGCGCTCCCTGGGGGAAATCGGCGCGAAGTCATCCGCAAGGAGGAGAATCCGCACAGGGATGCCCACCCTGTGTCGGACCCGAAGATGCTGCCTGCCGCGGATGACGTGGCGTGGCGCGACTGATGGGGTGGAGCTTGTGCCGCCCCGTATTCCCCAGCAGTCCGCCACCGCGAGCGGTCCGAAGCCTGTCGGCATCGAGGCCGGACTCGGCGCAGAGCTGGCCCCGGTGGTCTCCGGCGCGCGCAGAAGAGCCCTGCGCGACGGGGACCGGCAGATCGACACGGCTCATCTGCTCCACTCCCTGCTGGAATGCGACCCCGAGGTACGTGCCGTCTTCGAGGGCGGGCCGCAGCTCGCCCGGCTGCTCGGCTACCTCGTGCAGCGCAGCATCGGATACGGACTCCGCTGGCAGAGCGCCGTCGAGAACTCGGGCGCCGGACCGGTGGCGGCCGGAGGCAACAACTGGTCCCCGGTGGCGGCCGATGCCATGGGGGAGGCGTACGAGCGTGCGGTGCTGCGCGGTGACGAGCGGGCCCGGGGTCTCGACCTGCTCGCGGCGCTCGTCGCCGATCCCCGGTCGCGGGCCGTCGAGGTGCTCGGACGGGCCGGTGCCGATGTCCCGCGGCTGCTGGAACGCGTCGAGAGCGAATACGTGGAGCGCGTCGAAGGCGGCCCTGGGGAGCGGGTCGAGAGCGGACATGGGGAGCGCGTCGGCCGGGAGGGCGCCGGCTGACGCGCGTCCGGAACTCGACGGCCTTTCGAGCGAGGCCTGTCGGAGCCGGTCTCTCGGGTGGGGCTGCCGGGGTGAGCTCGTCGGAGCGGGTCTGTCGGAGTGGGCCTTCCGGAGTGGGTGGGGTGGCGTGGGTGCGGGAGGGGCCGGACGCCCGGAACCCCTGGACGCGAAGTCTGACCCGGCGAGCCCGCGGCAGTCGTCGTGGGTCCCTTCCGGAGTCCAGCGGCTGAGACAGGTGTCTTCGGGGGTGACGGTCATGTCGTCGCCTGTCATCATGTGCCGGTGCATACGTCTCAGGGCAGTCAGGGCAACCACGGAAGAGGCGTCGGTCTGGGCCTGGCGCTCGTGTCGGCGGTCGCTTTCGGCGGATCGGGTGTCGCGGCCAAGCCGCTGATCGAGGCAGGTCTCGACCCGCTCCACGTGGTGTGGCTGAGGGTCGCCGGTGCCGCCCTCGTCATGCTGCCGCTCGCCGTGCGGCACCGGGCGCTGGTCAAGCGGCGCCCCGCGCTGCTCGCCGGGTTCGGACTCCTCGGCGTCGCCGGTGTCCAGGCCTGCTATTTCGCCGCGATATCCCGTGTCCCCGTGGGCGTCGCCCTCCTCGTGGAGTACCTCGCCCCCGCGCTGGTTCTCGGCTGGGTGCGCTTCGTGCAGCGCCGGCCCGTCACACGTGCCGCGGCTCTCGGAGTCGTCCTCGCGGCCGGCGGACTCGCCTGCGTGGTGGAGGTGTGGTCGGGGCTCGGCTTCGATGCCCTCGGACTGCTGCTCGCGCTGGGAGCCGCCTGCTGCCAGGTCGGCTACTTCGTCCTGTCCGACCAGGGCAGCGACGCGGGCGACGAGGCACCTGACCCGCTGGGCGTGATCGCGTACGGGCTCCTCGTCGGCACCCTCGTGCTGACCGCGGTCGCGCGTCCCTGGACCATGCGGTGGTCCGTTCTCGGCGGCAGCGCGGACATGGACGGGACGTCCGTGCCCGCCTCGCTGCTCCTCGGCTGGATCGTCCTCGTCGCCACCGTCGTCGCCTACGCCACCGGTGTCCTCTCCGTGCGCAGGCTCTCCCCGCAGGTCGCGGGCGTGGTGGCGTGTCTCGAAGCGGTGATCGCCACGGTCCTGGCGTGGGTGCTGCTGGGTGAACACCTCTCGGCGCCCCAGATCGCCGGCGGAGCGGTGGTCCTGCTCGGCGCGTTCATCGCGCAGTCCTCGGCACCGGCGAAGCCCTCGCAGGAGCCGGTCGCGCGGGGGACGAGCGAGACCGGACGGGAGTTGTCGGCCAACGGAACCGCCGTCTAAGGTGCTGATCATGCCTGCGACGCTCGTTCTTCCGCCTCCGGCCGCCTGAGGCGGGCGTACCGGAACACCGTCCGGCCCCGTGCCGGGCGGAACGGCGCTGCCCGCAGAAGAAGTCCGAGGACCTTCCGTACGCCCCTGCCCCCGTGGCACGGGCTGCGACGCGGTCCCTTCCCGAACTTCTGCGGAACTGCGGAGAGAACACGTGTCGAACACCGCTGTCGGCCTGCCCGTCGGGCGAGGCCTGCTCTATCTGATCGTCGCCGGTGCCGCCTGGGGCACCGCGGGCGCCGCCGCTTCACTGGTCTACCGGGCCAGTGACATGGGGCCGGTCGCCCTCTCCTTCTGGCGCTGCGCGGGCGGACTCGCCCTGCTGCTCGCCGTACGCCTGCGCCGTGGCCCGGGCCTTCGCCCGCGCCGTCTCCCCGACCGGCGCGGCGCCCGTCCCACCGGGCGGGAACTCCTCGGCCCCAAGGTGCTGCGCATCGGTCTGACCGGCCTCGCGCTGGCCCTCTTCCAGACCGCCTACTTCGCCGCCGTCGAGGCTACGGGCCTGGCGGTGGCGACCGTGGTCACCCTGGGCGCGGGGCCCGTTCTCATCGCGGTCGGCGCCCGGCTCACCATGGGGGAGCGTCTCGGCCGGGGCGGGTGCGCCGCCGTCGTCGGGGCGCTGACCGGACTCGGCGTGCTGGTCCTGGGCGGCGGGGACGCCACCGTGCGCCCCTGGGGTGTCCTGCTCGCGGTGCTCTCCGCGGCCGGATACTCCGCGATGACGCTGCTCACCCGGTGGTGGGGGCGCGACGGCCGCGTCGACGGGTCGAGCACGACGGTGTGGGCGTTCGCCGTCACCACCGTGTGCCTGCTGTCGCCCGGGCTCGCCGAGGGGCTGATCCCGCACACCGCCCAGCCTGTTCCCCTGCTGGCGCTGCTGGCCTACATCGCCGCGGTCCCCACGGCGCTGGCCTACGCGCTCTTCTTCGCCGGCGCCGCCGTCGTCCGCTCCGCCACCGTGTCCGTGATCATGCTCCTGGAGCCGGTCTGCGCGGCCGTGCTCGCCGTCGGGCTGCTCGGCGAGCGGCTCACCCCGGCGACACTCATCGGCACCCTGCTGATGCTCGGCTCGGTCGCCGGACTCGCGGTGGCGGAGGCGCGCGCCGCGGGCGCCGAACGGCTCGCGGTGCCCCAGGAGGCGCTTCTCGTGTGACCCAGACCCCTGACGCCACCGGTTCCGGCGGAGGCCGGTGCCGGTGGCGGGTCGAGGCGCAGGGCTCGCGGGTCGTCTCAGTCCGAGGGACGACCGGCTCCGGCGCTCACAGGGCCCTCAGGTAGTCGGGCAGTTCGATGCCCGGTGCCAGGGTGTCCGCCGGGACGGGGACGCCGTGCCCCTTGGTCAGCGGGACCACGCCGGTCCAGTGCGGAAGCGAGAGGTCCTCGGGATCGTCGTTCGGGCCGCCGGTGCGCAGCTTGGCGGAGACCTCGTCGAGATCCAGGCTGATCACGGCCGTGGCGGCGAGTTCCTTGGCGTTGGCGGGACGTGAGTCGGCCGAGCGGCCGGGGACGGCGTGGTCGACCAGCGCGTCCAGCGCCAGGCGCTTCTCCTCGGGGTCCGTCACCTGGTGGGCGATGCCGTGCACGACCACGGAGCGGTAGTTGAGCGAGTGGTGGAAGGCCGAGCGGGCCAGCACCAGCCCGTCGACATGGCTCACGGTGAGGCAGACGGCCAGTCCGGGATCGGTCCGGCTCGTCATGTGCAGGGGGCGTGAACCCGTCGATCCGTGTACGTACAGTCGCTCGCCGGCCCGTGCGTACAGCGTGGGCAGGACGACAGGCGCGCCGTCACGGACGAACCCGAGATGGCAGATGTACCCCTCGTCGAGTATCGCGTGCACCCGTTCCCTGTCGTACGAGGCGCGTTCCTTGGACCGGGTGGGGACAGTGCGGTCGGTCGGGGTGTAGGCGGCGGACGCCGTCGTCCTCGGCTGCTGGGTGCTCGTCTCCGACATTGCCATCTCCATTGCACTAGTGCATAATCTCTTTTGTGCTAGGAGAGTATCGGATCGAAGGGCGTCGCGCAGCGGAGATCGCCGCCGACGTCGAGCGGGCGGTCGGAGCGGGGGAGCTGGAGCCGGGTCGACTCCTGCCGCCCATGAGGGAGCTGGCGGAGGAACTGGGGGTCAACCCGAATACGGTCGCGGCGGCCTATCGCACGCTGCGTGAACGCGGGGTCATCGAGACCGACGGCCGCCGGGGCAGCCGGGTGCGCCCGAAGCCGGCCACCACGGGCCGGGAACGCCTGCGCGTCGAGGCGCCCGAGGGTGTGCGGGACCTGGGCGAGGGCAATCCCGATCCAGCCCTGCTGCCGGCGCTCTCCGAGGCCTTCGCGGTGGCGGCCCGGCAGTCGGACCGCGACCCCGTGCAGTACGGGCAGGACGCCGTCGAGCCGGAGCTGGAGCGCCTCGCCCGCGCCGGGCTCGACGCGGACGGAGTGCCCGAGGGGCCCGTCGTCGTCACCTCCGGATCGCTCGACGCGATCGAGCGTGTCCTGATGGCCCATCTCAGGCCCGGCGACACCGTGGCCGTCGAGGACCCCGGCTGGGGCAGCCTGTTCGACCTGCTACCGGCGCTGGGGCTGCGTACGGCCGGGGTCGGGGTCGACGACGAGGGCCCGCTTCCCGCCGACGTACGGCGCGCGCTGGCGGCAGGGGCGCGGGCCCTGATCGTCACCGACCGGGCGCAGAACCCCACCGGCGCCGCGGTCACCGCCGCCCGCGCGAGTGACCTGCGCTCGGTCCTTCGCGCGTACCCGCGGACCCTGCTCGTCGAGGACGACCACGGCCATCGGATCGTCGACCTGCCGTTGCATCCGCTCGCCGGAATCACACACAACTGGGCTTTCGTGCGCTCCGTCGCCAAGGCGTACGGGCCCGATCTCCGGCTCGCCGTGCTCACCGGGGACCCCGTCACGGTCGACCGTGTGCACGGGCGGCAGCGGCTCGGCCCCGGCTGGGTGAGCCGGCTGCTCCAGAAGGCCGTGGTCCACCTGTGGACCTCCGGCACGGTCGAGGCCGGGGCCGTGGCGGCGGCCTACGGGGCACGCCGCGACATGCTGATCGACGCGCTGCGGGAACGCGGTGTCGAAGCGCGCGGGCGCAGCGGGATGAACGTCTGGATCCCCGTTCCGGACGAGACCGGGGCCGTCTCCCGGCTGCTGCACAGCGGATGGGCGGTCGCTCCCGGCGCCCGCTTCCGGATGAGCTCGCCGCCGGGTATCCGGATCACCGTCTCGACGCTGCGGCCCGAGGACGCCGGGCCGCTCGCGGACGCCGTCGCGTCCGCCGTGGGACCGGCCCCCGCACGCCGTTACGTCTGAGCTGTGTCCCTGAGCCGGGGCGGCGGCTGAGTGGGCGGAGGGTGCCGCGGGCGTCAGCGGCGCGGCTTCGCCTGGGTCAGCGCCGCGCCCGCGAGGACGATCACCGCGCCGACCGGCGTCGACCAGGCGAGGGACTCGCCGAGGATCGCGACCCCGGCCGCGGTGGCGATGACCGGGATGAAGTACGTGACCATCTGGGCCGTCGTCGGGCCGACCTCGGCGACGATGCCGTACTGGAGGAGCATGGCCAGGCCGGTGCCGAGCGCCCCCAGGGCCGCGATCGCCAGCAGCGGCACCCAGGCGACCCGGCTCGGGAACGTGGTGAACAGCGGGGTGACGAAAGCCAGTTGGGCGGTGGCCAGGAGCAGTTGGGCGCCGGTCATCGACAGATGCGAGTGGCCGGTGCCCGCGAGGGTCCGGCGGACGTAAATCCAGCCGACCGGATAACTCAGCGACGCCAGCAGGGCCATCGCCGTGCCCGTGGCGTCCAGGCCGTGGAAGCCCTGCCAGACACCGAGGACCGTCAGGACGCCGAGGAAGCCGATGCCGAGACCGGCCACTCTGCGCCGGGTCGGCCGGTCCTCGGAGAGGGCGACCAGGGACAGGGCCATGCCCCACAGCGGCGACGTCGCGTTGCAGATCCCCGCGAGCGTGGACGGGATCGTCAGCTCGGAGTAGGCGAAGAGGGAGAACGGCAGCGCGTTCAGCAGGAGAGCCGCGACCGCGAGGTGCCCCCATGTCCGCGCCCCGCGCGGCAGCCGCTCCCGCTTCACCGCCATCGCCGCCACGAGCACCACGCTTCCGAACAGCAGCCGGCCCAAGGTGACCTGGAACGGCGCGTACCCGTCGGTGCCGACCTTGATGAGCAGGAAGCTGAAGCCCCAGATCAGCGACAGGACGCCGAAGCGGATCCGCCAGTCGAGGGCGGTGCGGCGGCGGGGTGCGACGCCGTTCGGCGTGACGGGGCGGGGAGAGGCGACGGTGCTCATGCGGTCAAGAATGAGGCAGAACAATCTCGTAGCACAAGCGAGAATGCTCAAGCGATATCTCGTAGCATTGCTTACATGTTGAATCTGGAGCGACTGCGCACCCTCGACGCCCTCGCCCGGCACGGCTCGGTGAGCGGCGCGGCCGAGGGGCTGCACGTGACCACCTCCGCCGTCTCCCAGCAGATGTCGAAGCTGGAGCGCGAGGTGGGACAGCAACTGCTCGCCAAGAACGGCCGGGGAGTCCGTCTGACCGACGCCGGGCGGCTTCTCGCCGAGCACGCGGCCCGCATCCTGTCCCAGGTCGAGCTCGCGCAGTCCGACCTGGAGGCACAGCGCGGTCAGGTGGCCGGCGAGCTGAGACTGTCCGCGTTCCCGACCGCGGCGCGCGGACTGTTCCCGGCGGCGCTCGCGGAACTGCGTGCCGAGCACCCGGCGCTGCGGGTGCGCTCCAGCGAGCTGGAGCCGGAGGCCGGGGTCGCGGGAGTGGTGCGCGGGGACCTGGACCTCGCGGTCGTGCTCGACTGGTACAACAAGCCGATGCCCCTGCCCGACGGACTGGTGAAGGCGTCGATCCTCGACGACCCCGCCGATGTGGCGATGCCGGCCGGCCATCGGCTCGCCGGCCGCGACGAGGTGGACCTCGGGGACTTCGCCGACGACGAGTGGATCACCTGGGCGGAGGGCGAGTTCTGCCACGAATGGCTGATGTTCACGCTGCGCTCCCAGGGCGTCGAGCCGCGCATCGGGCACCGCGCCGGGGAGACGCACACCCAGCTCGGCCTCGTCGCAGCGGGGCTGGGCGTGTGCGTGGCCCCGCTCCTCGGGCGCCGTCCGATGCCCGAGGGGGTCGTCACGGTGCCGGTCCGGCAGCGTGTGCGCCGCCATGTCTATGTCGTGTGGCGGGCCGACGCCGACCGCCGGCCCTCGATCAGGGCGGCGGTGGACGCCTTGCGCAGGGCCGGAGCGGCCGTCGAGTAGCGGGAGGCGAACAGCGGGAGGAAGCGGTTCGGCTCCGACTCCGGCTCCGACTCCGGTTGGGGCTGTGGGGCTGTGCGGCTGTTTGGCTCGGGCCGCGCGGGCAGGGCTGTTCGGCTCCCGCTGCGGGCGGGGCTGTTCGGCCCCGGCTGCAGCGGGGTGAGGTTCGGCCCAGGCTGCGTCGGCAGCGGGTTCGGTCCGGCTGCGGCGGTACGGGGTTCGACCCGGCTACAGCGGGGGGAGCTTGCGGAAGTCCCACGAGGCGATCGCCGCCGGGGTCAGTCGCATCCACGCGTGCCGGCCGTCGTGCGGCATCTCCTCCAGGCCGAAGTTCTTGCGGGCGAACAGCGTCTCCGGGACGTCGAGTTCGGCGCACAGTTCCCCCGTACGCGGGAACTCGCCGACGAACTCCACCGTGCCGGACAGCTCGACACCCCTCAGCTCCCCGTACTCCTCGCCGGAGTCGATCACCACCGCGACCCGCGGGTCGTTCCGCAGCTGCACCCAGCGCTTGCTGCGCACCACCGAGTACAGCCACAACGAGGTGCCGTCCCAGGTGAACCAGAGGGCACTCACATGCGGGACTCCGTCCTTCGACACGGAGGCGACACGGCAGGTGCGCTGGGTGGTGAGAAACTCGTCCAGTTCACCCGGAGTCATCATGATCTTCCGGCCTCTGCGCTGCGTGACGGTCATACGGTCCTCTCCTGTCCTGTGGATCGGCCAGGTCCTGCCGATCTTGTCGTGTGTACCGGACTGTCCGCCGAGCTTCCGGTAAAGCTTTCTGACGTTCCGTCAGGAAATCATGAGCCGTCTTCCGTCCTCGCGCAATGGTCGTTACGCTCCGCCGTCCCGAACCGCGACGACAAGGAGAGCCATGCCGTCGTTCGAGCACCTCAGTGAACTCCTCGACCCCGCCGGCACGGTACTGCTCACCGTGGAGTGCCAGCAGGGCGTCGTGGGCCCGGACAGCGCGCTGCCCGAACTCGCCCAGGAGGCGAGGTCGTCCGGAGCGCTCGGCCGGATCGCCCGTCTGGTGGGCGCCGCGCACGAGAGCGGGGTGCAGGTGATCCACGCGGTCGCCGAGCGCCGCCCGGACGGCCGCGGCGCCAACCGCAACGCCCGGCTGTTCCGGGCCGCCGAACGACTGTCCGTGCGGCAGCTGACCGGCACGGCGGCCGTGCGGATCGCGCCGCCCGTCGAGGTCGCCGAGGAGGACTTCGTCGTACGCCGGCTGCACGGTCTGTCGCCGATCTCGGGCACCGACGTCGACCCGCTGCTGCGCAACCTGGGCTGCCGCACCCTCGTGGTGACCGGAGTCTCGGCCAACATCGCCGTTCCCAACGCCGTGTTCGACGCCGTGAACCGCGGCTACACCGTCGTCGTTCCCGCGGACGCCATCGCGGGGGTGCCCTCCGAGTACACCCCTGCGATGGTCCGGAACACGCTCGCGCTGGTCGCCACCATCACGACCACCGACGACGTGCTCGCCTGCTTCGAACGACGACGCTGACGCTCCGGCGCCGCGCGTGGCCCCGCGGCCGGCGCCGGCGGTCAGGCGAGCTTGATGGCGTCCCCGTCGACGGTGATGGCCGTGGCGGCCAGTCCGGTCGTCGCGGGCCCCTTCTTCACACTGCCGTCGGTGGCGGAGAACTCGCTGTTGTGACAGGGGCAGGTGATGACACCGTTCGCGATGCCCTTGACCGCACAGCCCTGATGGGTGCACTTGGACGAGAAGGCCTTGAACGTGCCCGCCGTCGGCTGGGTCACCACGACCCCCTTGTCGGCGAAGACCTTGCCCCCGCCCTCCGGGATGTCGCTGGTCTTGGCGAGTTCCGTGCCGGCCGCGTTCCCGGCGGCGCCGTTGTCGGAGGCCTTGTCGTCCGCCCCGCACGCGGTCAGCGCGACGGCGAGCCCTGCCGCGCCGACCGCCGCCACGACGGTGCGCCGGGCCGGTGTCTGCGCGGAGTGAAGCGATTCGCTGGTCATGCTGGCTTTCCCTTCAGCGGACATGATCTGGATCTGCTCAGAGGTACGGTCCACCAGTGCGTACTGTTCAGGCAATGGCGACTTCTTGACCTGATCCACAGCGCGCCGACAGCCGGGCGTGCGTGGTCACGATCCGCCCCGCCCCGGACACGGGGCACCGCTCCCGTCGCCACCACCGGGTCGCGTCCCCGGGGCGGGACCAACGGCTTCATCTTCGTTGCGCCACGGCTCGGTGGTCCGGAAATGGTCCGGATCTTGGGTCGTGTGGACGTAGTGCCCCGAGACTGTGGTGGGCCTTTTGCCCGCGGTCTCGCTGACGTGTGCTGGGGCAGGTCTCGATTCCTCCCCCCCCGGTACCTTCTTCGTGGCTCCGCATGGGAGCCTCCGGCCTTCGGGTCCGGAGGCATCGACGGACCGCTGATGAGGGGCTTGAGCACCGGATCCCCCCGAGCCGCAGGAGCTCTCCGTAACGTGGGTGTGGCAGCTCGGTGCCGAGGCAAGGCCGGACATTCCGCTCCACGCCGGACCGGCAGCCCGCCGAGGTGTCTGCCGGTTCCGGGGTGGGTGCGTAACTGGTGCAAGCCCGCCCGCACCACCTCTGACCTGCGACGAAGACGTGCTGATCGAAGTGTTCAACTGCGATCGTGAAGTTGAAGACGGCCGTGATTACGATCGGGCGAAAGATGTTGGAAGTGCACGAGAGGTGAGGGCGGGGCATGGCCGCAGGTCGAGTGGTTCGGCTCGACGGTATACGCGGATACGGCTTCATCGCGCCGGAGCACGGCGGCGAAGACGTCTTCCTGCATGTGAACGACCTGCTCATTCCCGAGTCGACGCTGCGTCCCGGACTCGTCGTGGAATTCGAGGTCGAGGACGGGGACCGCGGCCTCAAGGCGTCCGAGGTCCGGCTGGCCCACGACACGGAGAGCCTTGCGGAGCAGGGTGCTCCCGCGCCGGCACCCGCACCGCGGACCCCGGTGGCCGGCTCGCCTGCCGTGGAGGGCCAGGAACCGATGTGTGACGTGCTCGGCTCGGCGGAGTTCACCCGTGAGGTGATCGAGCTGCTGCTGACCGCCACCCCGGAACTGGCAGGCCATCAAATAACGGCCGTACGCAAGCAGTTCGCGCTGCTCGGCCGACGGCACGGCTGGGTCGAGGACTGACGGGACGGGCGGACCGGAGGACGGGCCGAGTCCGCACCCGAACCAGGGCCGGGTGCACCCCCCCGAAGCACCCGGCCCTCCCCGTCCCGTTGACGCCGGACGTACGTGAGCCACTCAACCGAGCCAGTCAACCAACGGAGAGGGCGGGGCTTACCCATGACGGAGCTGCCCACAGCTGTTCCACCGGGTCCTGCGGGCACCCGTGACGAGCCGGACAGCCGTACACCCCGCGCCGAAGGCGACCCGCGCGACCCGCTCGTCCGGCTCGCCAGGCTGCTGGACCGGGAATCCCTCACCGTCGTGCACGACAGCGACACCGTCAGCACGGCGGTGGTCCGCGGCCGGATCCACGAACTGGACGTCATCGCGTTCTGCACCGACGCCCGAGTGATGGGCGGTGCGGTCGAGACCGTCGAGGACGTGCCGGAGGGCACGTCGGTGACCTGGTGCGTGCAGCAGCGAGCGACTGCTGACGACCGTGGAGCACGCCGACGTGGCCGTGGACGCGCACGCCGACCTCATGCCCGCAGCGCGGTCCGGCCGGCGGTCCCTGCCGTTCCGGCACGGCTTCGACCACCAAGTGGGCCGTTATTACGCCGAGTTCACGGTGGACGGCCGAAAGGCCCGGCCGTTTCCCGCCGCGAGCGGTGCCGCCAGGTTGGACCTCCACCTCTGTGCCTCCTCGACGGACGACGGCGTCTCGGTGGGGGCCGTCTACCGGACCGAGCTGTTCGAACGGTCCTGCGCGGACCTGCTGCTGGCACGCTACGAGGCGGTGCTGTTCTCGTTCACGGACGATCCCGGCCGTCCTGTGGGCGACGTCCACTGGTGGAGCGCCGTCGACCACGAGGTCATCATTGCGGCCAACGACACAGCCCGGCCCGTTGAACCCGCCTCGGTCCTCGATGCCGTACACGCACACGTCCTGCGGTCGCCCGACGCCGTCGCCGTCGCCGTCGTGGACAGTGAACGGCAGCTCGGCTACGGGCAGTTGTGGAGCGCGGCACACGCCATGAGCGCTCTCGTCCGCGGCGCCGGTATCCGGGCGGGGGACAGGGTGGCGATCGCCCTCCCGCGCGGGCCCGAGCTGGTCGCGGCGGTCCTGGGAACCTGGCTGGCGGGCGCGGCGTACGTGCCGGTCGACGCGGCGCATCCCGAAGAGCGGATCCGGTACCAGCTCTCCGACTCGGCCGCGAAGGTGCTCGTGACGACCGAGGAGCCGGCCCGCTTCGCCGGCGACGGGCTCGTGGTGCTGACCGCGCCGGCGGTCGACGCCGCCCGGGACCCGGAGACGGCCGGTGCCCCGCCCGCGGCGGTGGACCCGGCGTCCTGCGCGTACCTGATCTACACCTCGGGATCGACGGGCCGGCCGAAGGGCACGTTGACCACCCACGAGGCCCTGGCCAATGTGGTCGTGCACTTCGCCGAGCAGCTGGGGGCGTCGCCCGGCGACACGATGCTCTGGACGACGACGTTCGCCTTCGACATGTCGGGCACAGAACTGCATGTGCCGCTGGTCTCCGGCGGCCGCCTGGTGGCCGCCCCCGACCGGGCCAGGAGCGACGGCCGGGTTCTGCGGGAGCTGCTGGAGCGGTACGGGGTGCGGTTCGTCGAGGCGACGCCGACGACCTGACGGCTGGTCATCGAGCGGGTGGAGGGCTGTCTGCGGGGTCGTGGCGTCATCGTGGGCGGTGAGCCCGTGCCGGTCGCCCTGGCCGAGCGGCTCGTGGCCGCCGGGTGCGTGTTGCATCACGCCTACGGGCCCACCGAGACGACCATCTGGTCGACGTCACGCGTGGTCACGGAAGGCCCGGGGGCCCGCCTCGACGTCGGCGGGCCGATCCGCAACACCCAGGTTCACGTGGTTGATCAGCACGGTCGCGAACTGCCCGTGGGTGTGCGCGGGGAACTCTGCATCTCGGGCCTCGGCGTGGCTATCGGCTACCACGGCCGGGCGGAGCTCAACGCGCAGCGCTTCGGCGTGCATCCCGGGTACGGCCGCTTCTACCGTACGGGCGACGTGGCCCGCTGGGCGTGGGGGTCCCCGCCGAGCACGCGGATCTCCCCGCTGTCGTACGGACGCAGGCCCTTGATGCATTCCAGGGTCGTGGTCTTGCCCGCGCCGTCGGGGCCGATGATCCCGAAGATCTCGCCTTCCTCGACGGTGAAGGAGACGTCGTCGACGGCCACCAGGTCGCCGTACTTCTTGTGCAGCTTCTGAGCCGCGCGGGCCGCTGCCAACTCGGTGACCAGCGAGTCCCACTGCTCGTGCGGGATGCGGTGAGGGCGGGATGGGTCAGCCGGTCGCCGCCGGGGCCGCCTCGATCCCTCCGGACTCCCCATACCATGGCAACGAATCCCGGAACCGGAAGCGACGGCTTGTTCCCGCGAAGAACCGGCAATGGGTGCGGCGCCGAAGGACGGCTTCCACGTGCTGCGGCACACCTGTGCCCCGATCATGCTGGAGGCGGGAGAGCCCGTGGTGACCGTGGCGCGGTGGCTCGGGCACTCTTCGCCCGCGATCACCCTCGGTTACTATGCTCACTTCATGCCGGAGGCCGGAAGCAAGGGCCGGACGGTCATTGACGGACTGCTGGGGAGACAGGGAGATCTGCCTGTCGGCCGAAACTCCCCAGATTCTCCCCAGGGCTGCCGGCGGGGAAATCCCGCTGTTAGCCCCCTCCGGAGTCGATCGTGCATTGCAAGGTTGAAGAGATTGGTGGCCTGGGAAAGTGCTGAAAGAGGTCGCCGCGACCCGCTACATCACGCCGTTGCGCGAGGGTGGCTCGCTGCCGGGACTCGTCGAGGCCGACGACCTCGGGACGTACGTCATGAAATTCACCGGCGCCGGACAGGGTCGCAAGACGCTCGTCGCTGAGGTCGTCTGCGGTGAACTCGCCCGCCGGCTCGGCCTGCGGGTGCCCGGACTGGTGACGATCGGCCTCGACCCGGTCCTCGGACTCGGGGAACCGGACCAGGAGGTCCAGGACCTGCTGAAGTCGAGCGGGGGGCCGAACCTCGGGATGGACTTCCTGCCCCGCGCCATCGGCTTCGACCCCCTCGCCTTCGAGGTGAGCGCCGAGGAAGCCGGCCGGATCGTCTGGTTCGACGCCCTGGTCAACAACGTCGACCGCTCCTGGCGCAACCCCAACCTGCTGATGTGGCACGGCGATCTGTGGCTCATCGACCACGGCGCCACGATGATCTGGCACCACCACTGGCCCGGCGCCGAGACCTCCGCCGCCAAGCCGTACGACATCTCCGACCACGCGCTCGCACCCTTCGGCCCCGACATCGCCTCGGCCGCCGCCGAACTGGCCCCGCTGGTCACCGAGGACCTGCTCGCCGAGGTCACGGCCGAGATCCCCGAGGCCTGGCTGGCCGGCGAGCCGGGCTTCGGCACGGTGGACGCGCTGCGACGCGCCTACGCACGGCCGCTGCTGGCGCGCGCCGTCGTCATCCACGAACGGATCAAGGGCGTCGACGGCATCGACGGCACGAAGGGGGAGAAGTGAACGAGCGGAACGTCTTCGAGTACGCGCTGCTGCGCGTGGTGCCACGGGTCGAGCGCGGCGAGTGCTTCAACGCGGGCGTGCTGGTGTACTGCCGCGCCCACTCCTTCGTCGCGGCCCGCACCCATCTGGACGAGAACAAGCTGTTCGCGCTCGACCCGGACGCGGACGTGCGGGGCGTACGGGCCGCGCTGCGCGCCGTCGAAGGTGTCTGCACCGGAGGGGAAGCCGCTGGTCAAGCGGCGCACGACGATGCCGGCCGACGCTTTCGCTGGCTGATCGCGCCGCGTTCGACCGTGGTCCAGCCGGGCCCCGTGCACACCGGCCTGACCGCCGATCCCGAGGCCGAGACCGAGCGGTTGCTCCAGCTCCTGGTCAGGTAATGGATCACATGCGCGCGGTGCGCCGTTGACACCGGGTGCCAGGGCTTCTAGCGTCACGTCTGCTGAAGGTACTAAGCGGTTGCTCACCGGATGGGCGTACCGTATGAGCCGCAGGTCTTTCGGGATCACCGAAGGCGCCGCAAGGTTGTCGAGACAGCTTGGCCGGGCTTGGGCCGGCTTTTCCAAGGGCGAGGAGAACCAGCAATGTCCACCACTGAGCAGCGCGTCGCCGTAGTCACCGGTGCCGCGCGCGGCATCGGTGCCGCGACCGCCGTACGACTGGCCGCGGAGGGCCGCGCCGTCGCGGTGATCGACCTCGACGAGGCCGCGTGCAAGGACACCGTCGAGAAGATCACCGCCGCAGGCGGCAAGGCTCTCGCGGTCGGCTGTGACGTCTCCGACGAGGCCCAGGTGGAGGCCGCCGTCGCGCGGATCGCCGAGGAGCTCGGCGCGCCGACCATCCTGGTGAACAACGCGGGTGTCCTCCGTGACAACCTGCTGTTCAAGATGAGCGCGTCCGACTGGGACACCGTCATGAACGTGCACCTGCGCGGTGCGTTCCTGATGGCGAAGGCCGTCCAGAAGTACATGGTGGAGGCCAAGTTCGGCCGCATCGTCAACCTGTCGTCCTCGTCGGCGCTGGGCAACCGCGGCCAGGCCAACTACTCCACCGCCAAGGCCGGTCTCCAGGGCCTCACCAAGACCCTGGCCATCGAGCTCGGCAAGTTCGGCGTGACCGCGAACGCCGTGGCGCCCGGCTTCATCGTCACCGACATGACCGCCGCCACCGCCGCCCGCGTCGGGATGGACTTCGACGACTTCCAGGCCGCGGCCGCGACCCAGATCCCCGTGCAGCGTGTCGGGAACCCCGACGACATCGCCAACAGCATCGCCTTCTTCACCGGCGAGGCCGCCGGATTCGTCTCCGGCCAGGTGCTGTACGTGGCCGGCGGACCGCTCAACTAGACGCAGGGGAAACACACATGACCACGCTCCCCGAACTCTCGGGCAAGGTCGCGCTCATCACGGGCGCGAGCCGCGGCATCGGCTACGGCGTCGCGGAGGCCCTCGTGGCCCGCGGTGACCGTGTCTGCATCACCGGCCGCAACGAGGACGCCCTCAAGGAGGCCGTCGAGACGCTCGGCGCCGACCGCGTCATCGGTGTGGCCGGCAAGGCCCACGACGAGGCCCACCAGGCCGCCGCCGTGGAGCGCGCCATGGAGGCCTTCGGACGCGTCGACTTCCTGGTCAACAACGCCGGTACGAACCCGGTGTTCGGGCCGATCGCCGAGCTGGACCTCAACGTGGCGCGCAAGGTCTTCGAGACCAACGTCATCTCCGCGCTCGGCTTCGCCCAGCAGACCTGGAAGGCCTGGCAGAGCGAGAACGGCGGCGCCATCGTCAACATCGCCTCCGTCGCCGGTCTCGCGCCCTCGCCCTTCATCGGCGCGTACGGCGTCAGCAAGGCGGCGATGATCAACCTGACGGTGCAGCTCGCGCACGAGTTCGCGCCCAAGGTGCGGGTCAACGCGATCGCGCCCGCCGTGGTGAAGACGAAGTTTGCTGCCGCACTCTACGAGGGCCGGGAGGCGGAGGCCGCCGCGGCCTACCCGCTCGGCCGGCTCGGCGTGCCCTCCGACATCGGAGGCGCGGCCGCGTTCCTCACCTCGCAGCAGTCGGACTGGGTCACCGGCCAGACGCTCGTGGTCGACGGCGGGATGTTCCTCAACGCCGGAGTCGAGTGACACGAGGGCCGGTCGGACGTTCCCCGCGTGCGGGGAACGTCCGACCGGCCTTTTGTTGAAAGTTGACAAACACTCAGCCCGCGTCGAGCGGTACGGAGTCCGGGTGTCCGGAGTGCCGACGTGTTCACGGGATCCTGACAACGTAGTCACATACATGCTGATCAAGTGCCCTGCCAGGGAAACACGGTTCCCTCGGCAGGGCGCCGCGGTATGGTCTGCCGACCTTGGTACGGCGGATCGAGGAGCGTGTACGTGTTCAACCGGAACCGATACCTGCGACAGCTGGCGGCGATCACGTCCATAACCCTGGTGGCCGGGTGCGGTGCCTTCTCCTCGGGTTCACCGGCCGACAAGGGGCCGATCGTGGTGGGCACCACCAGTGCCCCCAGCACCCTGGACCCGGCGGCCTCCTGGGACGGATCGTGGGAGCTGTTCCGCAACATCTACCAGACGCTGCTGAGCTATCCGACCGGCTCGGTCACCCCGCGGCCCGACGCCGCCGAGAAGTGCGGGTTCACGGATGGAACCAACACCGTCTACCGCTGCAAGCTGCGCCCGGGCATGACGTTCTCCGACGGCGACCCGCTCGACGCGTCGGCCGTCAAGTACTCGATCGACCGCATCAGGAGGATCGGTGTGAGCGGCGGACCCGCCGGGCTGCTCGGCAGTCTCCAGCGGGTCCAGGTGCTGGGCGGCCGTGACGTCGTCTTCCACCTCGGCAAGCCGGACGCCACCTTTCCGTTGGTGCTGGCCACGCCGGCGATGTCGATCGTCGACCCCGACGACTACCCTGCCGACGCCCTGCGCGAGGACGGCAAGGCCTTCGGCTCCGGGCCCTACACACTGCGCTCCTACACGGAGGGCAAGCAGGCCGAACTCGTCAGGAACGACCACTACGACGGCTTCGCCGAGCGCAGGAACAGCGCGGTGACGATCCGCTACTTCCAGGACTCGGCCCAGTTGGTCGGGGCTCTCAGGGACAAGAAGATCGACGTCACCTACCGTGGCCTCGCCGCCTCGGACGTCGTCGCCCTCCAGGGCCACGGCGACGGCAAGGGCATCCAGCTCATCGACGGGGCGGGCACCGAGATCAACTACCTGGTCTTCAACCCCAGGGACCCGTGGGCGGGGAAGCCCGCCGTCCGCCACGCGATCGCACAGATCGTCGACAGACCGGCCATCGTGCACAAGGTCTACCAGGACACCGTCGACCCGCTCTACTCGATGGTCCCCGCGGGACTGACCGGGCACACCACCGGCTACTTCGACCAGTACGGCAGCCCCAGCCCGTCCAAGGCCCGCAGGATCCTGCACGACGCGGGCATCGACGAACGCGTCCCGCTCACCCTCTGGTACACCACCGACCGCTACGGCTCCGAGACCGCCCCGGAGTTCAGCGAGCTCAAGCGCCAGCTCGACGGCTCCGGGCTGTTCACCGTCACGCTCAGGAGCCGCCCCTGGAAGACGTACGAAGCGGGCTACCGCAGCGGCGAGTACCCGGTGTTCGGCCGCGGCTGGTTCCCCGACTTCCCCGACGCCGAGAACTTCATCGCGCCCTTCGTCGGGGAGCGGAACGCCCTCGGGACGCCCTACCCGGCCCCGCGGATCACCGACGTCCTGCTGCCGGAGTCGCGCCGTGTGCGCGATCGCGGGGAGGTGGCCGAGGAGTTCGAGGAGGCCCAGCGGATCCTCGTCGACGACGCCCGGCTGCTGCCCCTGTGGCAGGGCAGGCAGTATGTGGCCACGAGCGAGGAGATCTCGGGCGGAGAGCGGGCCCTGGACCCCTCGACGATCATGATGATGTGGGAGCTGGACCGCAAGACCAGCTGGTAGCGGCCCCGGGGACCGGGTGACGCAGGGGCGACGGACGGCCCGCCCGCGTACCCCCGCGGTGCGTGCGGAGGCATACCGTACCCGTCATTCGGCCTCCGCACGGGCCCGGGACCGATTGTCAGTGGGCGACGGTAGGTTCTGTGGTCTGGAAGTCACCGCACATCGAAGGAAGTTGACGTGACCGATATCGCCATGTTGCCCGAGTCCTGGCGCGGAGTCCTGGGCGACGAGCTTCAGCAGCCCTACTTCAAGGAACTCACCGAGTTCGTCGAGGAGGAGCGCGCGAAGGGTCCCGTCTACCCGCCCAGGGAGGAGGTCTTCGCCGCGCTCGACGCCACTCCGTACGAGCGGGTGAAGGTGCTGATCCTCGGCCAGGACCCGTACCACGGCGAGGGCCAGGGGCACGGCCTGTGCTTCTCCGTCCGTCCTGGAGTCAAGACCCCGCCGTCGCTGCGGAACATCTACAAGGAGATGAAGGAGGAGCTGGGCACCCCGATCCCGGACAACGGCTATCTGATGCCGTGGGCCGAACAGGGCGTGCTGCTGCTCAACGCGGTGCTGACGGTCCGCTCCGGCGAGGCGAACTCGCACAAGGGCAAGGGCTGGGAGAAGTTCACCGACGCGGTCATCCGCGCGGTGGCCGACCGCCCCGACCCGGCCGTCTTCGTCCTCTGGGGCAACTACGCGCAGAAGAAGCTCCCGCTGATCGACGAGGAGCGGCATGTGGTGGTGAAGGGGGCGCACCCCTCACCCCTGTCCGCGAAGAAGTTCTTCGGCTCGCGTCCCTTCACGCAGATCAACGAGGCCGTGGCCGCCCAGGGTCATGAGGCGATCGACTGGAGCATCCCGGACCTGGGCTGACCGCCGAGCCGCTGGCCAGGACCGTCACCGGCCTGGCCCAGCGGCGTACGGGGGCGCCTGAGCGGGATTGTCACCGGCTGCGGCTAGCTTCGTGAGGGACAGTGACGAGCCTGGAGGACGCGGTGGCGGAGCAGCAGGAGCAGGCGGCGCCGGACGCCATGATGACCCGGATCGGACAGGCCGTCATGCTGCACCACGCCGGTGACCGCGAGGAGGCCCGGGGCCGCTTCCTGGATCTGTGGGGGGAGATCGGGGACGGCGGCGACGCACTGCACCGCTGCACGCTGGCGCACTACATGGCCGACACCCAGGACGACCCGGCCGACGAACTCGCCTGGGACCTGCGGGCCCTGGCGGCGGCCGAGGAACTGAGCGAGGGCAGCGCCGCCGAGCCCCACCAGTCGCTTGCCGTGCGCGCGTTCTACCCCTCGTTGCATCTGAACCTCGCGGCCGACTACGCGAAGCTCGGCCGTTCGGAGGCCGCCCGCACTCATCTGCGCCGGGCCCGCGGTGCGGCCGGCGCCCTCGCGGACGACCGTTACGGGGACGGCGTCCGCGCGGCGATCGGCCGCCTGGAGCTGCGGCTCCGGGACACCGGCACCGCGGCGGAGGCCGGCGGATCCGGCCGCTTCGACGGACCGGGCGGTGAGACCCTGGGGCCGCCGAGACAGCGGCCCTGAACCCCGCCCCGCCCGGCATGTCCAGGGACCGAGCGCCGGTGCGCCGGTCCACGGGACGTGGTGCTGCGGTGCTCAGGTGTTCCGGTGCCGGGTTCCGGCCTCGGTGGGTCCCGGGGTACGGAGCCTTCCCCGGGTCGGCGCCGTCATCGTCCGTACGTCTTCGCGCAGATGACCGCCTGCGGGCTGTCCGCGTTCCAGCCCCCGTACTTCCTGCCGAGCGCGCACACGTCCGGATGCTTCCCCAGGTCGGGGACGCCGGGCGGAACAGCCGTACGGTGCCTGGGCTGCTGCGGCTCGGGACGCGGGAGCTGACGGGCGTGCCGCGGAGGCGCCGGGGGTGCCACCGCCCGGGGCGGGGGAGCCACCCGGTGCCGGGCCGCCGCGTCGGGTGAGGGTTCCCGAGAGGGGCCGACGCGCTGCAGCGCCTCCCGGGCCGGAGCCTGCACGGTCCGGGGTCCCCCCTTGCTGTCCGGATGTGGCGCGGTACGCCCCGCCGGGGCGGCGGGAAGTCCGGAGGCGGGCTGCCGCTGGACGGTCACACAGCCGGTGAGGGCGGTGACTGCCACGGCGACCAGGAGCGTTGCGGAAGTCGTCGTTCGATGCACCCGCCCAACTCTGCTGGTTCCGGACCGCTTCCAGGGAGCGGAGAGGCGCAGGATACCCCCGCACGGGTGATCCTTCCGCTCCTCCGGCGGGCACGGACGTCGGCGGGCTGACAGGCTGAACACCGTCCGCGCCCGTGCCGTGGGCCTTTCGCGCGAACACCGGCCGTGGGGCCGAGGCGGCGGCCGTATGCTTCCGACGGACCCGCGTCGGCGACTGAAGGAGACTCCTGTGAAGGTCGGCTGCATCGGACTCGGCGACATCGCGCAGAAGGCGTATCTGCCGGTGCTCGGCGTGCAGCCCGAGATCGAACTGCATCTCCAGACGCGGACGCCGGCCACGCTCGACCGGGTCGCCGACAGCCTGCACCTGCCACCGGCCCGGCGCCACGGCGACCTGGAGGCGCTGCTGGCCCAGGACCTCGACGCGGCGTTCGTGCACGCGCCCACCGCCGCCCACCCGGAGATCGTCACCCGGCTGCTGGAGGCGGGCGTACCCACGTACGTCGACAAGCCGCTGGCGTACGACCTGGGCGAGTCGGAGCGGCTCGTGCGGCTCGCGGAGGAGCGGAACGTCAGCCTCGCGGTCGGTTTCAACCGGCGTCACGCACCCGCGTACGCGCAGTGTGCCGAACACCCCCGCGAGCTGATCCTGATGCAGAAGAACCGCACGGGGCTGCCCGAGGAGCCGCGCACCATGGTCCTCGACGACTTCATCCACGTCGTCGACACCCTGCGCTTCCTGGTGCCGGGTCCGGTCGACGACGTGACGGTGCGGGCCCGTGCCGAGGAAGGGCTGCTGCATCATGTGGTGCTCCAGCTCGCCGGGGACGGATTCACGGCACTCGGAGTGATGAACCGGCTGAGCGGGTCGAGCGAGGAGATCCTCGAGGTCTCGGGCCAGGACACCAAGCGGCAGGTGGTCAACCTCGCCGAGGTGATCGACCACAAGGGGCAGCCGACCGTGCGCCGGCGCGGCGACTGGGTGCCGGTGGCCCGACAGCGCGGCATCGAGCAGGCGGTCCTCGCCTTCCTCGACGCCGTGCGCTCGGGAAAGGTGCTCAGCGCCCGGGACGCGCTGGCGACTCACGAGTTGTGCGAGCAGGTGGTACAAGCGATTCAGGAGCGGTCCGCCGCAGCCTGAACGTGCGGGCGCCTTCCGCCACGCACAGTGCCGCCATCACCAGCAGGGCGCCGTGCACCGGCCAGTCGCCGAACCGGACGTAGGGCGTCACGCCCCGGGCCAGCGGCACGTCGTAGACCGTCGCGCCGCTCGTGTTCGTGCCGAGCCAGGAGCCGATGCGTTCGCCGTCCGGGCCGTAGACGGCGGAGACGCCGGTGAGCGTCGCGTGCACCATGGTCCGGCCGGTCTCGGCGGCACGCAGCGCGGCGAGCGAGGCATGCTGCTCGGGGGCCCAGCTGTGCTGGAAAGTCGACGTCGAGGACTGGGCCACCAGCACCTCGGCGCCGTCCTGGGCGAGGCGGCGGCTCATGTCGGGGAACGCCGACTCGAAGCAGATCATGGGACCGACGCGCAGCCCGTGCCCGACGTTCATCACCACCTGTTCGGTGCCCTGCCTGCGGTCCTCGCCCGCGGCCTTGCCGACGGAGGTGGCCCAGCCGAGCAGGGAACGCGCGGGCACGTACTCGCCGAACGGGACCAGCCGCATCTTGTCGTAGCGGTCGCCGGTCGTGCCGTGCGGCCCCACCAGGACCGAGCTCTTGTAGATACCCGGCCGGTCGGAGCGGCGCGCGTCGACGTTCACCAGGATGTCGGCGCCGACCTCGCGGGACAACGCCGCGACGCGGAGCGCGAGACCGGGCCGGTCGGCCAGGTCGAAACCGACACTGCTCTCGCCCCAGACGACCAGGTCCGCGCCCTGGCCCGCGAGTTCACGGGTCAGCTCCTCCTCACGCGCGAAGCGCTTGTCGCCGCTCGTGCTCCCGTCCACGACACCGGGCTGCACGACCGCGATCCGCACCCGGCCGTCGATGTCCGGGCGCGGCGACCACACCCAGGCCGCCGAGGTCGCGGCGGCCGTCACGACGAGTCCGGCCACCGCGGGCATACGGGACTCACGCACCGAGACCAGCACGGCGACCACGACGTTGACCGCCACGACCAGGAAGCTGAGAAGCCACACCCCGCCGACCGAGGCCAGCCGCAGCGCCGGCTCCACCTGCCACTGACTCGATCCGAGCAGACCCCAGGGACCGCCCAGACCCTGCCAGGAGCGGGCGAGTTCCACCATCAGCCACCCCGACGGCAGGACGAGGAGGGCGGCACCGACCCGGCCAGGAGACGGCACCCCGGCCAGGAACCGCCGGACGAGCCAGCTCCACGGAGCCCACAGCGCGCCGAGCAGCGCCGCTATGACCACCGTGAAGACATGCAGGCTCGGCAGCAGCCAATGGTGCACGGCCAGGATGAAACCGAACCCGCCGAACCAGCCGTCGTACGCGGCACGCCTGCCCGTGGGGGCCGAGCGCGCCAGGAGGATCCAGGGCACCAGAGCCACGTACGCGAACCACCACCACGACGGGGCGGGGAACGCGAGCATCGGCAGCGCGCCCGCCAGCGCGGCGACGACACCGCGCCGCCAGGGGGAGACCAGCCATGGGCCGAACGCACGGTCGGGCCTGTTCATCCTTCGCCTCCCTGCCCCGAGGTGTCTCCAGTGTGCGCGTCGGCGGCGATCTACGACAGGGGGCGTGGTGATCAGAAGGGGGCGCGCCGTTGGGCGGGCGCCCCAGAGCGTGGAGGCCGGGCGGAAACCCGCCGGTGGCCAGGCATCCCGGGGCGTGGAGGCCGGGCGGGAACCCGGGGGCAGGGACCGGGCGCCGGTGACTCAGGTGTTCGCGGGTGTGTGCCGGGGCTCTGGCATCCGGCGCCATTTCTCCTGGACGACCACCTGGCGCAGCCGCCAGCCGTCGTGGGTGCGCAGCAGGCCGAAGGTGTAGCGGCCGCCGCACACGAGGTCGGGCGCGGTGGAGTCGCCGTCCTGCCCCGCGAACCGCATCGGATTGATGTAGTCCGCCCGCACCTCGGCCGTGTCGCCGGTGTCCTGGTCCAGGACGTCGAACCTGACCCGCCGGTTGACGATCAGATGCTGGCGCATGGCGAACAGGTCCAAGCTCTGCGCGAGCCACTCGGCGACCTCGGCCGCGTCACCCTCGATGCCGCCGGCCGAACGGTAGTCGGCGCGGCCCTTCGGTGCGAACAGCCCCCGGTATCCCTCCCAGTCGCCGTCGTCCACGGCCACCGCGTACGCGGTGACGATCTCGTCCACGGAGAACCGGTCCAGCACGGTCGCGAGCTCCACACGCTGCGTCATCGGCTCAGTGTTGGCCACTGTGCTTCCCACGCCAAGGGGCTGGGCGGGGGTATTCCGGGTCCGGCGGCGTTCGGTTCGGCGTCGCTCGTACGGTCGCGGGGGCTCGTGGGACAAGCGGCGGCCGGGCTCGGGAGGAGTCCGTGTGGTGTCACGGGGGTCGGCGGGCGGTGAGCCTGTGCGTGGCGGAAGCTCGGAGGGGCCTACGCCGCTTCGATGATCTCGCCGCGTATGGCCTCGGCCCACTTCACGATCAAGAGCTCGTACTCCGCCCGCTCCTGTGCGGACAGGGAGCCGCCCGTCCGCGTCCACAGGGCGCGGATCTGTTCGTTCAACGCGGCGGCAGACCGCACGGAACCAGGCGGAGTGACATCGGGGGACATGCGGACCAGCCTAGGCGCAAGGACTGACACTGCGCTACCGGGCGGCTACTCAAGTCGTATGTGCTGCGTCACGGTGTTTACGCGCGAAGCCTCTTCGGTGGCCGAACTCCTTTGCCGGTGGCTTGAGTTGGTCGTGGTGGCAACTGTTCCCCGGGAGGGGGTCGATCGGCCGGGGAACGTGCGGGCCCGTCGCCGGCGGCATCCACGCGAGACGGGCGGGATGGCCGGGACGGGCCGGACGGACGGGTTCGCCGGGACGGGCCGGGCGGTCGATGCCGGGGTGTGTCGTCGATGCCGGGGGGTGTCAGGGTGTCAAGCGTTCGGCCCGCCCGTCTTCCCCCGTTTCCATCCGTTCCGCCCAGACTCGCGCCGCGAGCGCCTCCGCCTCCTCCTGAGGAATACCGGCGCTCACCAGGATGACCCCGCGGCTGCCGTCCGGGAACTTCACACTGCGCGCTTCTGTGCCCAACCGGCCCAGCGCGGGATCTTTCGGCATGCTCCACCTCCAGTCGGAGAGACCACGCTAAAGCGCCGCAACACGAACCGCAGAAGCGTTCGGCCAGACGGCCTACCGCCACGGTCGCCGCGGCACGACGGGTACCTGGAGCGCCGTTTCAGTGTGGCAGCACGTCGGAGAGGTACTTCCGCACGGGCTCGAAAACGCCGTCCGGAACCAGCCGGTGAAGGTCCCCGAACCGTGCCCAGGTGACCTCCGCCACCTCCCGCGGAGAGGCCGCCCAGGCTTCACCGGACACGAGACGGCAGGCGACGTAGACCACCCGCCGACCGGTCACCGGATGTACGCGCTCGCCCAGCAGCGGCCCCGGCTCCACGGTGACCCCCGTCTCCTCCAAGGCCTCTCTGGCCGCGGCGTCCGCCGGAGACTCGTCCGCCTCGACCTTCCCCGACGGGAACGTCCAGAGAACCGAACCCGCGGGCACGCTGCGGCGCATCATCAGCACGCGCCCGGCGTGCACGATCACCGCGCCGGCGACCGTCGCGTCGTCAGTCGGCATACGGCCTCGGCTCTCCCTCGGGGAGCGGCGATCAGCGCTCCGCTCAGCCGGACGACTCGGCCGCGTGGGGGCTGAGGACATCGGTGCCGACCAGGCCGATGATGACGAAGCCGAGGACGATCCGGTACCAGACGAACGGCATGAAGCTCTTGTGGGAGATGAACTTCATGAACCACGAGATGACGGCGTATCCGACCGCGAAGGCGATGATCGTCGCGAAGACGGTGGGCCCCCAGGAGACATGGCCCTCAGCGGCCGCGTCCTTGAGTTCGAAGACGCCGGAGGCGAGGACGGCCGGCATGGCGAGGAGGAAGGAGTAGCGGGCCGCCGCCGCACGGCTGTAGCCCATGAACAGGCCGCCACTGATGGTCGCGCCGGACCGGGAGACGCCGGGGACCAGGGCCATGGCCTGGCAGACGCCGTACAGCAGGCCGTCCCGGGTGTTGAGGTCCTCGAGTCCCTTGCGCTGCTTGGCCGCCCGGTGCCTGCCGCCCGACTCGTCGCGGGCCGCGAGCCGGTCGGCGATGCCTATGACGATGCCCATCACGATCAGCATGGTGGCGGTGACCCGCAGATCGCGGAACGGCCCCTCGATCTGGTCCTTGAGCGTGACCCCGAGCACCCCGATCGGGATGGAGCCGACGATCACCAGCCACCCCATCTGGGCGTCGTGGTCGCGGCGCATCGCCTTGTCGGCGAGCGAGCGGAACCACGCCGACAGGATCCTGCCCACGTCCTTGCGGAAGTAGATCAGCACCGCGGCCTCCGTGCCGAGCTGCGTGATCGCGGTGAACGCGGCACCGGGGTCGTCCCATCCCGCGAAGGCGGCGGTCAGCCGCAGATGCGCGCTGGAGGAGACGGGAAGGAATTCGGTCAGCCCTTGGACGAGCCCGAGGACGAGGGATTGAAACCAAGACATGAAGTTACGTGGTCCAAGTGCTGATCGCGGAAAGGGAGATGGGCACGCCCGATCGCGGTGAAAGGCGATCGTGGACGCTGAGGGAAGCCTAACCGCCGCCGGTGACAGCCCGGCCATGGGGGTTTCGGGGTGCGGTGGCTACTCCGACACGGGGCCCGTCACCGTCCAGCCCGGGACTTGGGGGTGGGAGGTGAGGGACTCGTGCCGGACCTGCTCGCCGCATTCCCGGCAGACGACCTGGGGGACCAGTTCGTGGCCGCAGGTGTGCTCCAGCACCATGGGCCGGAAGCCGCCCTCCTGGAGGTGCCGGTCCCCCCAGGACATCAGCATCAGCAGGACGGGGCTCAGTTCGAGGCCCGCCGGCGTGGGCCGGTACTCGTAGCGCTTGGGACGGTCGCTGTACTCCGCCTTCTCCAGCAGCCCGGCGTCGACGAGGCGCTTCAGCCTGGCGGTCAGCACGTCGCGAGGAGCGCCGATGTTGCGTGCGAGCTGGTCGAAGCGTGTGGCGCCGAGCGACACCTCGCGCAGGACCAGCAGGGAGTACTTCTCCCCGACGAGGGCGAGCGTCGCGGCGATCGAGCAGGGGCGGGGGTCCTTCATGCCGCCAGTCTACGAAGGTGGGTTGGATGTTCCAACTCACTGGGTTACTCTTGGGTCACTTAGTGGGTTTGGAAATCCAACTCACTTGCTTCGGTGGCCGGCCCGCCCGGTCGCCGGTTCACCGACCTCAGAGATCCGACCGAAGAGATCCGACCGACCTGAGAGGCATCCGATGCGTGACGCCGTGATCGTCGAAGCCGTACGCACCCCCGTGGGCAAGGGCAAGCCGAACGGTTCGCTCGCCCACGTCCACCCGGTGGAACTCCTCGCCCACACCCTCCGCGCGCTCGTCGAGCGCTCAGGGGTCGACCCGGCGCTGATCGACGACGTCATCGGCGGCACCGTCGACCAGGTCGGCGAGCAGGCCATGAACACCACCCGCTACGCCGTGCTCTCCGCGGGATTCCCCGAGACGGTCCCCGCGACCACCGTGGACCGCCAGTGCGGGTCGTCGCAGCAGGCGGTGCACTTCGCCGCTCAGGGCGTCATGTCGGGGGCGTACGACATGGTCGTGGCCTGCGGCGTGGAATCGATGAGCCGTGTGCCGATGTGGTCCAACGTGCCGGCGGGCGCGGACCCCTTCGGGCCCGGGGTCGCGGAGCGCTACCCCGAGGGCCTGGTGCCCCAGGGAATCAGTGCCGAGCTCATCGCCGCCAAGTGGGGCATCGCCCGCGAACGGATGGACGACTTCGCGATCGGCTCGCACCTGAAGGCGGCACAGGCGTGGGACGGCGGCCTGTTCGACGCGGAGGTCGCGCCCCTGGAAGGCCTGGTCCGGGACGAGAGCGTCCGCCCCGGCAGCACCCCCGGGATACTCGCCGGACTGAAGCCCGCGTACTACGACCCCGGCTTCGCCGAGCGCTTTCCGCAGATCGACTGGTCCGTCACGGCCGGGAACGCGAGCCCGGTCAACGACGGCGCCTCCGCCGTGCTCATCACGTCGAGCGAGACCGCCGCCCGCCTCGGCCTGCGGCCCGTCGCCCGGCTGCACAGCTTCGCCGTCACCGGTTCCGACCCGCTGCTGATGCTCACCGGTGTCGTCCCGGCCACCGAGAAGGTGCTGCGCAAGGCCGGTCTCGACCTCGGTGACATCGACCTGTTCGAGGTGAACGAGGCTTTCGCCGCCGTCGTTCTCGCCTGGCAGCAGGAGACGGGTGCCGACCTGTCCAAGGTCAACGTGCACGGCGGAGCGATCGCGATCGGGCACCCGCTCGGCGCGAGCGGCACCCGCCTGACCACGACCCTCGTCCACGCGATGCGCGCCCGGGGTGCCCGCTACGCGCTGCAGACGATGTGCGAGGCGGGCGGACTGGCGAACGCGATGATCCTGGAGGCCGTGCGTCCGTAGCGGGCGCGTTCGGTCCGGCGTACCGGTGCCGTGCGTGTCTCAGCGGCCGCGCAGGTGGTGGCGCTTGCGCCAGGCCACCACCGTTCCGACCAGGGCCGGGACCGTGATCAAGGCCATCGCGATCAGGAACGCCGGGGAGGTCGGTGACGACGCGCGGGCCCCGGCGACGGCGTACGCGGCGGTGTTCGGGATCGAGCCGAGCGCCGTCGCGGCCAGGAAGGGCAGCCAGCCCATGCGGGACACGGCCGCGCAGTAGTTCGCCGCCCAGAACGGCACACCGGGGAACAGCCGGGCCGCCATCATCGAGCGGAAGCCGTGCCGGCTGAGCTGGCCGTCCGCGGCCTTCAGCCAGCGGGCCCGCAGCAGCGACCGCAGCGCGTCCTGCCCGAGAATCCGGCCGAGCCCGAAAGCGGCCCCCGCGCCGAGCACCGTGCCCACCAGCGCGGTTCCCAGCCCCAGCTGGGAGCCGAACACGGCTCCGGCCGCCAGATTGAGCAGCGGCCGGGGCACGAAGGCGACCGTGCACAGCCCGTACGCCACGGTGAACGTGACGGCCGCCGCGGCGCCGCCGAGCTGGGGCGACCAGCCGTCGGCGAGCAGTCGCTGCGGGTCGAAGAGCAGCACACTCGACGCCGCCGCCGCGAGCAGCACGACCAGCAGCGAGAGCCGCGACCACGGCGAGAGCAGCGCTCTCAGGAAGCGGGAGGCCGGGTCGGCGCGTACGGCGGTCGGGACCGCGGGTGCGGCGACGGAGATCTCCGGGCCGCCGACCGGGTCGGCGGCGACGGTGAGCTCCGTGGCGGCGGCCTGGGGAGTGGCCGTGGCGGTGCCCCCAGAGCGGGTGGTGGCATCGAGCATTCCGGTGACACTAGCCGACGCGTGTGTGTGATCGCCGTATGGTTCGTCTCATGGGCGTCACAGCTTCCGGAACGTCGGGTGCGCGGTTCGACGTGCCGGACAGCGTGCTCGCGGACACTCTCCTGGAGCGGCTCACGACCGTGTATCCGGCGGCGGCCGACCCACGGCGGGCCGCGTCGATGCGCGCCTACATGAAGGACATCGCCCCCTTCCTCGGGCTGACGACACCCGAGCGCCGCACCCTGTCCCGCACCGTGCTCCTGGACACCGCCCCGCCCGACGAGCGGGACTGCACCGCGCTCGCCCTGCGCTGCTGGCGACTGCCGGAACGCGAGTACCAGTACTTCGCCGTCGACTATCTGCGCCGCCATGTCTCACGCCTGTCGTCGGGCTTCCTGCCAGTGGCCAGGCATCTCGTCTCCACCGTCTCCTGGTGGGACACCGTCGACGCGCTCGCCGCGCACGTGGTGGGAGGACTGGTGGCCGCCGACCCGCGCCTGCGCACCGACATGGACGCCTGGATCGAGGACGACGATCTGTGGACCGCCCGTACGGCGCTGCTCCATCAGCTCCGGTACAAGGAGGCCACCGACACCGGGCGGCTCTTCGCGTACTGCGTCCGGCAGTCCGGCCATCCCGACTTCTTCATCCGCAAAGCCATCGGATGGTGTCTGCGCGAATACGCCAAGACCGACCCGAGCGCCGTACGGGACTTCGTCGCCGCGCAGCGGGCGGGACTCGCGCCGCTGTCCGTGCGTGAGGCGCTCAAGAACATCGGTCCCTGAGACCGCCGACGCCCCTCGCGTCACACCGGTCCGCGGGGCACCGAAAATCGTTCGACGCGGCGGGACACGTCGGAGATGATCTCCTCATGTTCCGGTACGCCTTCCTCCTCGCAGCATCCGCAGCCGCGGACGCGCCGAAGGCTGCCGTCCAGATCATCACGGCAGCCGTCGACGGCGCCCGAAGCTGACCCTTCCCGGATCGTCCGGCGGACCCCGCAGGGGGAGGGTCGGTAACTCCTGGGGGTCCCCGTCCCGGCCGGAACGCGCCGGGGCCATCACTCAGCTCCGCTGACACCGAAGAGGCTTCGAGGAACAGTCATGCCCAAGACGGCTTACGTGCGCACCAAACCGCATCTGAACATCGGCACCATGGGTCACGTCGACCACGGAAAGACCACCCTGACCGCCGCCATCACCAAGGTCCTCGCCGAGCGGGGTTCCGGCACCTTCGTCCCGTTCGACCGCATCGACCGGGCGCCGGAGGAGGCCGCCCGCGGCATCACCATCAACATCGCGCACGTCGAGTACGAGACCGACACCCGGCACTACGCGCACGTGGACATGCCGGGCCACGCCGACTACGTCAAGAACATGGTCACCGGCGCGGCCCAGCTCGACGGGGCGATCCTCGTCGTGTCCGCGCTGGACGGGATCATGCCGCAGACCGCCGAGCACGTCCTGCTCGCCCGGCAGGTGGGCGTCGACCACATCGTCGTCGCCCTCAACAAGGCCGACGCGGGGGACGAGGAGCTCACCGACCTCGTCGAGCTGGAGGTCCGCGAGCTGCTCTCCGCGCAGGGCTACGGCGGCGACTCCGTACCCGTCGTACGGGTGTCCGGCCTCAAGGCCCTTGAGGGGGACCCCCGGTGGACGGCCGCGATCGACGCGCTGCTCGACGCCGTGGACACCTACGTGCCCATGCCCGAGCGCTATCTCGACGCGCCGTTCCTGATGCCGGTCGAGAACGTGCTCACCATCACCGGACGCGGAACGGTCGTCACCGGTGCCGTGGAGCGCGGCACGATCCGTGTCGGCGACCGCGTCGAGGTGCTCGGCGCCGGCGTCGACACGGTGGTCACCGGACTGGAGACCTTCGGCAAGCCCATGGAGGAGGCGCAGGCCGGCGACAACGTGGCGCTGCTGCTGCGCGGTGTGCCCCGCGACGCGGTCCGCCGCGGGCACATCGTCGCCGCGCCCGGCAGCGTCGTGCCCAGCAGTCGCTTCACGGCGCGGGTCTACGTCCTGTCGACGCGCGAGGGCGGCCGTACGACAGCGGTCTCCACCGGCTACCGGCCGCAGTTCTACATCCGCACCGCGGACGTGGTCGGCGACGTCGACCTCGGCGAGCAGGTCGTCGCCCGGCCCGGCGACACCGTCGTCATGACCGTCGAGCTCGGTCGTGAGGTGCCGCTGGAGCCGGGCCTCGGCTTCGCGATCCGTGAGGGCGGACGCACGGTCGGCGCCGGGACGGTGACGTCGGTCGGCTGACGCACGGCCGGACCCGGGATCGGGGCCCGCCACACCCTGGCGGGCCCCGATCCCGGTCCGGTCGCCGCGCCCGGCCCCGTGGGCGTCGCCGTGGGTACCGCACAATGGACCCGTGAACGAGCCGATACCCGTGATGCGGGCCGTGGACCACGGGACCGCCAAGCTGATGCCCGACGTGGACCGCGAGCGGGCATGGCTGCTGACCGTGGACGGCGCACCCCAGTCGTACGTCGATCTGGACGAACCGACGTACCTGGAGTTCGAGTACACCCGGCGGCTCGGGCACGTGCTGGACACGGTGGCGGAACCGGGACGCGCTCTGGACGTGCTGCACCTGGGCGGCGGGGCGCTGACCCTGCCCCGCTACGTCGCGGCCACCCGGCCCGGTTCACGCCAGGACGTGATCGAGGCGGACCAGGGACTGCTGGCCATGATCGGCGAGTGTCTTCCGGTACCCGGCGGCACGGGCATCGCACTGCACCACGCCGACGCCCGCGCCTGGATCGAGGCCGCCGCCCCGGGCTCCGCCGACATCCTGATCGCGGACGTCTTCGGCGGCTCGCGCGTACCGGCACATCTGACGTCCACCGCCTACGCGAACGCCGCCGAGCGCGTGCTGCGCCCCGACGGCGTCTACCTCGCCAACCTGGCGGACGCCGCCCCCTTCGCTTTCCTCCGCTCCCAACTCGCCACGTTCTCCACGGTGTTCGAGGAGATCACCCTCATCGCCGAACCCGGTGTGCTGCGCGGGCGGCGCTTCGGCAACGCAGTGCTCGTGGCCTCCCACCGACCGCTCGACACGGCGGCCCTGGCCCGCCGTACCGCCGCCGACGCCTTTCCCGCACGCGTCGAACACGGCTTTGGGGTACGGAAGTTCATCGGCGGAGCCGCTCCGGTGCGCGACGAGGACGCGGTTCCGTCACCGGAGCCGCCCCATGGATCCTTCGGTATCGGCTGAGGCCCGCCCGGCGGCGGACACCGGGTGTCCGCCGCAGCCCGGGGGAACGACCGAGCGCCGCTGTCCCGCACCCGGTGGACTCCGGGCCGGTACAGCGGCGCTGGGGGATTCGCCTACTTGGTGAGAGGCGACAGCTTCGGGTCGTTGGCGTAGGCCTCGGCCGCGTTCTCCTTGGTCACGATGACCGGCGGGAGAAGGTAGGACGGGACGACCTTGGAGCCGTTGTCGTACGACTTGGTGTCGTTGATCTGCGGCTTGTCGCCCTTCTGCAGGGACTTGACCATGTTGACGGTCTCGGCGACGAGCTTGCGCGTGTCCTTGTTGATGGTCGAGTACTGCACACCGGCCATGATCGACTTGACCGACTCGGCCTCGGAGTCCTGACCGGTGACGACCGGGACCGGCTTGCCGGCGCCCTTGATCGAGGTGATGATCGCGCGGGCGAGGGTGTCGTTCGGCGACAGGACACCGTCGAGCTTGGTGGAACCGTGGTACGTCGAGGTCAGCAGTCCGTCCATGCGCTGCTGGGCGTTCTCCGCCTTCCAGCCCTGGGTCGCGGTCTGCTTGATGTCCGTCTGGCCCGATCCGACAACGATGTCGCCCTTGTCGATGAGGGGCTTCAGCACCTCCATCGCGCCGTCGAAGAACACCTTGGAGTTGTTGTCGTCCGGCGAGCCGGAGAACAGTTCGATCTTCCAGGGGCCCTTCGGCTTCTTGGCCTTCATGCCGTTGATCAGGGCCTGGCCCTGCAGCTGGCCGACCTTGAAGTTGTCGAACGCGATGTAGTAGTCGACGTCCTTGGTGTTGGTGATGAGGCGGTCGTAGGCGATGACGGTGGCGCCCGCCTCCTTCGCCTGGGCGACCTGGGTGGAGAGCTGCGCGGCGTCGGTCGCACCGATGACGATCACCTTGGCACCCTTGGTGACCATGGAGGAGATCTGCGCCTGCTGGTCCGCGACGGTGGTCGAGGCACCCGCGTACTGCACGTCCGCCTTGAAGCCGGCGTCCTTGAGGCCGCTGGTGAACAGGTCACCGGCGAGCACCCAGTTCTCCGAGGTCTTCGCGGGCAGCGCGACCCCGACGAGGGAGTTCTTCGCGAATCCCTTGGCGGCGGCGCCCTTGTCCGAGGAGGAGCCCTCGCGTTCGTTGGAGCACGCCGTGCCCAGGCCGAGCAGTGCGACGGCGCCGACGGCGGCGATGCCTCTGATGATGCCTCTGCGCATGGTGGAATGAGCCTTTCTTACGGTGGTGCGGGGTGAGTGGCACGCCGTGGGACACGGCATGATCGGTGACGACTCGGCGTTCAGCCTGCGACCTTTGCCTTGCCGGTGTCGGAGACCGGATCCGGCGGATCGGCCGGGCCGTTCGCCTCGTCCCGCTGGAACGGGCGGGCCAGTGTCCCGATGATCGAGAACCGGCCCTGCTTCTTGCTGTAGACGTCGAACGCGACGGCGAGCAGGAGGACCAGGCCCTTGATGATCTGGACCATGTCGGAGCCGACGCCCTCCAGCTGCAGCCCGTTGTTGAGCAGGGCCATGACCAGGCCACCGACGATCGAGCCGCTGATGGTTCCGAGGCCGCCGGAGACCGCCGCGCCGCCGATGAAGACGGCCGCGATGGCGTCGAGTTCCCAGCTCAGCCCGTCCTGCGGGCCGGAAGCGGCGGACCGGGCCACGAAGATCATGCCGGCCAGTGCGGCGAGCACGGACATGTTCATCATGACGAGGAAGTTGACCTGCTTGAGCTTCACACCGGACAGCTCGGCCGCGCGGGAGTTGCCTCCGACGGCGTAGATGTGCCGGCCGCCGATGGTGTTGCGCGTGTAGTACGAGTACACGAGCACCAGGACGACGAGGATGATGCCGGAGATGGGGAGGCTCGTCCCGACGCGGCCGCCGGCGAACCGAAGCGTCGCGAAGACGATGACGCCCACCATCACGGCCAGCCGTATCCCCGCCACCCACAGGGGCGCGGTGTCGGCGTTCATCTCGCGCCGGGTCCTGCGTGCCTTCCCTTCCCGCCACGCCACACCTAGGCAGGCGGCCAGACCGAGCAGCAGGGTCAGGTTGTTGTATCCGGTCTCCGGTCCGACCTCCGGGAGGAACCCGGCGCCGATGTCACGGAAGCCGCTGGGCACCGGCACCGTGTCGGCGTTGCCGATGTACTGGTTGCCGCCGCGGAACAACAGCATTCCGGCCAGCGTGACGATGAACGCAGGCACCCCTACGTAGGCCACCCAGAAGCCCTGCCAGGCGCCGATCGCCGCGCCGACGAGCAGGCCGAGCACGATGCCCAGGGGCCACGGTATCGAGTACTCCTGCATCGCCTTGGCGACCACGATTCCGGTGAACGCGGCGACCGAGCCGACCGAGAGGTCGATGTGGCCGGCGACGATCACCATCAGCATGCCGATGGCGAGGATCAGGATGTAGGAGTACTGGCTGACCACGGCGATGAGGTTGCCGGAGGTCAGGGTCAGCCCTCCCGTCCAGATCTGGAACAGCACGACGATCGCCACGAGCGTGGAGATCATGCCGAACTGGCGGGCGTTGGAGGTCGTACCTCCGAAGAGGTTCTTCTGCAGCTCTGTGATGCGGCTCATGTGGTCGCTGTCTTCGTGAGTGAGGTCATCTTCTTCATGAGGAGTTCGGGGTTCGCGTCGCGCCGCGTCACCTCACCGGTGATGGCACCTTCGAACACGGTGTAGATGCGGTCGCACAGTCCGATGAGCTCGGGCAGCTCCGAGGAGATGACGATGACGCCCTTGCCCTGGCCGACGAGCCGCTGGATGATCCCGTAGATCTCGTACTTGGCGCCCACGTCGATGCCACGGGTCGGCTCGTCGAGGATCAGCAGGTCGGGATCGGTGAACATCCACTTCGCGAGGACCACCTTCTGCTGGTTGCCGCCGGAGAGTTTCACGACCCCTTCGTCGACGCCGGGGGTCTTGATCTTCAGGCTCTGGCGGTACTCCTCGGCGACGCGGTGCTCCCGCACCGGATCGACGACCCGGCGCCGGGCGATCTTCGACAGCTTGGCGGCCACCATCGAGGTCTTGATGTCGTCCAGCAGATTGAGGCCGATCGACTTGCGGTCCTCGCTGACGTAGGCGAGACCGTGTCCGATGGCCTCCGCCACCGACTTCAGCTGGATCTCGCTGCCGTCCTTGAAGACCTGGCCGGAGAGGTACTGGCCGTACGAGCGGCCGAACAGGCTCATCGCGAGTTCGGTGCGCCCCGCGCCCATGAGTCCGGCGAAGCCGACGATCTCACCACGCCGGACAGTGAAGCCGGAACCCTTGCACACGAGCCGGTCGTCCGAGCTGGGGTGCCGCACGGTCCAGTCGCGGACCTCGAAGAACACCTCGCCGATGTCGGGCGTGTGGTCGGGGAACCGGCTGTCGAGTTCGCGGCCCACCATGCCGCGCACGATGCGGTCCTCGTTGACGCCGTCGGCCTCGACGTCGAGGCTCTCGATCGTCCGGCCGTCCCGCAGGATGGTGATGGTGTCGGCGACCGCCTCGATCTCGTTGAGCTTGTGGGAGATCATGATCGAGGTGATCCCCCGCTCGCGGAAGCCGCGCAGCAGTTCCAGCAGATGCTGCGAGTCGGCCTCGTTCAGGGCCGCCGTCGGTTCGTCGAGGATCAGCAGCTTGACGTCCTTGGCGAACGCCTTGGCTATTTCGACGAGTTGCTGCTTGCCGACGCCGATGTCCTTGATCAGCGCGTCCGGGTCCTCCTGGAGCCCGACGCGCTCCATCAGCTCCAGGGCCCGGCGTTGCGCGGTCTTCCAGTCGATCGAGCCGCGCCTGCGCGGCTCGTTGCCGAGAAAGATGTTCTCGGTGATCGACATGTTCGGGACCAGTGCCAGTTCCTGGTGGATGATGACGATGCCGGCCTGTTCACTGGCCCGGATGTCGTGGAACTGGACGTTCTCGCCCCGGTACACGATGTCGCCCGTGTAGCTGCCGTGCGCGTGAACGCCGCTCAGCACCTTCATCAAGGTGGACTTGCCGGCGCCGTTCTCGCCGCAGATCGCATGGATCTCGCCCTGCTTCACCACCAGGCTGACGTCTGCCAGGGCCTTCACACCCGGGAACGTCTTGGTGATCGCCCGCATCTCCAGCAAGACCTCGGGCCGGCTCATGAGCAGAGCCCCACGCCGCGGAGGCCGCGCCGAGCACGCGGATCCGGGCGTTGTGGGATACGACATTTCGTGGACATCAACTTGCCTCCGATGACACGGCTCGTGTCTCCAGGTCCTGCGTGTTCGTCTGCGGCCGGACTTTAAATCCATTTGTTTTACTAAGTCAACGGCCCAGGCGGCGGTATCGTCGTCGAGCTGGCACAAGAGAGGACGATTCGTGCGGCAAGCAGGAACAAATCTCCCCAAGGTCGGGCGATATAACCGGGCGGTGGTCCTCGACCAGATCCAACTCACGGACGGCATCAGCCGGGTCGAGATCGCTCAGCGGACCGGCCTCACCCCGCAGACGGTCTCCGGCATCGTGCGCCGGCTGCTGGGCGAGGGGATCGTGCGCGAGGACGGAGCCAGCCGGGTCGCCAGTGGCGGCAAGCCCCGCACCACCTTGCGGATCAACGCCGACGCGGGCTGTGCCGTCGGGCTCGTGCTGGACCCGGTCGAACTCACCTGTGCCGTGGTCGACCTGCTGGGCCGGCCTCTGGTCGTCATCCGGCGGCCCACGCCGCCCGGCACCGACCCGTCGCACGTCGTGTCGGCCATGGCCGAGCTGGTCGCCGATGTGCTCGACGAGGCGAAGGTGCCGCGCGAGAAGGTGCTGGGACTGGGACTCGCCACACCTGGACCGATCGACCAGGAGCTCGGCATGATCGTCGCTCCGCCCCAGCTCGCGCACTGGACGCGGGTGCCCCTGCAAAGCATGCTGAGCGAGGTCACCCGTCTGCCGGTGACGCTGGACAACGACGCCACCGCCGCCGCCATCGGCGAGCGCTGGTCCGGGGTGGGCAAAGGCGTCGCGAATTTCGCCTACTTCTACCTCGGCACCGGCATCGGCGGTGGCCTGATCCTCAATCACCAGGTGTACAGGGGAGGCTCGTTCAACGCGGGCGAGTTCGGCCACTCGTCGGTGCTGCCCGACGGGCCGGAGTGCTACTGCGGCAACCGGGGATGCCTGGAAGGGCTGGTCAATCCCTCCGCGATCGTCTCCGAGACGCATCGCCGACTTGCCGCCGGTACCGGCGGAGACAGTGCGCTGTCGCACATGTTCGACCGGGATCCGGCCTCCGTCGACCATGCCGCGATCCGGTTCGCGGCGGGAGCCGGCGACCCCGTCGCGACCGCGGTCATCGACGAGGCCGCGGGACATGTCGCCTCGCTCGCGGTCAGCATCGCCAATTTCATCGACGTGGACCTCATCATCCTGGGCGGCAACGGCATCCACCACGTGGAGTCGCGATACGTCGGCATCGTCGCCGAAGCGCTGGCCGGCAGACCGCTGGCCCGCCACATCCGTACGGTGCAGGTCGCGGCGTCCCCGCTCGGTGCGGACGCCGCCGTCGTGGGCAGCGCCGCGCTGGTCCTGCACGCGACGTACTCTCCCCAGCTGTCCTCGCTTCTGTCCGACTGAGGGGGCGGGCGGGACGCGGTTGCGGCCCGGGGGTGATGCGATCGCGACTCGTCGGGGTCGGCAGTACCGCCGGCACTGCTGGGACCGCCGGATCGGCTCGGCCGCCGAGTGCGGCCGAATGCCTGCCGGGCGCGGGGGATGCCGGACGGGCGCGGTCGAATGTCCGCCGGGTGGGGTCGAGAAGGCCGTAGCGGCCCGCTCAAGCCGGACGGTGGGGCTGCTCCGGTGGGTGACGAGGCCGCGGGTTCGTCACCCGAGGCGCCCGACGGAGTCGACGGAGCCCTCGGCATCGGCCGGCGCCCGGCCGGCGTCGGACACCGGGGTGCCCTGTGCCACCGGCCGGGACCGCCGCGTCAGATTCCGGACGTCCGGGACGCACAGCACCGCCGCCGTGACCACCACGACGAGCGTCGCGCAGCCCCACAGCGCGGGCGTCCGGCCGAAGGCCTGCTCCGCCGGGCCCGCCAGCGCCGTGGCCAGCGGGACCATCGCGATCGAGCCGAACCAGTCGTACGCCGAGACCCGCGAGAGCTTGTCCTCGGGGATCTCCTGGTGGAGCGCCGTCATCCACGACACACCGAAGACCTCGATCGCCAGACCGCTGACGAACATCACGGCGTACAGCGGTCCCACCGGCAGGGGGACCGCGAGCGCGGCGGCGGGTGCCGCGAGCGGGAAGACGCACAGGGTGCCCGCGAGCAGCAGGCGACGGGGCTTCCAGCGGGTCATGAGCAGCGCGCCGCCCACGGTCCCGGCGCCGAACGCGCCGAGCGCCAGACCCCAGGGTCCCGCCCCGCCGAGACTGTCCCGGGCGACCAGCGGACCGTAGACCGCGTCCGCGGCTCCGACGACCGCGACCACCACGGAGAACTGCGCGACGATCGTCCACAGCCAGGGCCGTCCGACGAATTCGTGCCAGCCGTCGCGCAGGTCGGCGAGCAGACCGCCGCCCGGTTCACGCGGCGGTATGTGGCTCACGTCGAGGAAGCAACGCAGCGCACCGGCGACCGCGAAGGCGACCGCGTCCACGGCGAGCACCCAGCCCGGTCCGATCACGGCCACCAGCGCGCCGCCCAGGGCCGCGCCGCCGAGGCCCGCGCCCTGCATCGCCATCCGGAACATCGCGAACGCGCGGCTCGCCTGCTCACCGCGGACGGAGGACATGAGCATGCCCTCGGCGGCCGGGTTGAAGAAGGCCTGCCCGGTGCCGCCGAGCGCGGACAGCAGCATCATCTGCCACAGCCGTGCGTCGCCGGAGACGACCAGTACGGCGAACGCCGCCTGCGACACACAGTTGAGGGCGTTCGCCGCGACCATCACCCGATGCCGTGGCAGCCGGTCCGCGACCGCTCCGCCGATCAGCAGGAAGAGCACCAGCGGCAGCGTGCGCGCCGCGGCCACCAGGCCGACGTCGCCTCCGTCGCCGCCCGCTCCGAGCACCGCGAACGCCGCGGCGATCAGCGCGCCCTGGCTGCCCAGGTTGGTGACGACCGCGGCGGCGGTCAGGAGGGTGTAGTTCCGGCCCGCCCAGGAGGGGCGGCGGGAGGGTCGGGCGAGGTCGGCGGCTGAGGTCACCGGGAGACTATCGCCGCCCGGTGCCCGACTTGCCAAACCCGTGCTTGAACACCCTTCCGGGCGCTCATGCCGCCCGGCATCGGCACGCATGCGCCGACCGGCCCACCGGGCACCGGCCCCGCATGCGCCGGCGCCCCCGTCCCTCGTGCGCGCCCACGGCAGCGGCGGAAGAACAGGCTCCGCTCAGCCGGGACTGCGTTCCGGCCGGGGACGGGAGCCCGTTCCGGAGTCGCGCGCCTCGGCCGGGGCTCAGGAACCCGTCGGCTCGCCGTGCAGCCGTACGGTGCTGAGGATCTTCCGCACGGTCGCGTCCGGGATCTCCTCGGAGACACCCTTGGCGCCGTAGAGGGTCCAGGACACGAAGTCGCCCGCCGAGTTCTTGAAGGCGAAGGTGGTCGCCTTGCCGTCGGAGTCGCACTTGCCCTTCTTGACGACGCCCTTGGAGTACGTCGTCGCGACGCTGCCCTTGATGCCCGCGGCCGTGGTGTACGCCTTGGGCTTGCCGATCTTCAGCAGCTTCTTCGAGGCGTCCTTCTGGTCGGTGTAGCCGCCGAAGACCCACCACGCGGAGTCGTTGCGCGCCACGTCGTCGGTGTTCTTGGCGCCGCTCTGGCCCTTGGTGCCCGAGGCGGCGAGCGAGGTGTCCTCGGTGCGGCCGTCCTTGTTCGCGTCGGACGTGCACCACTTCTCCTTGAGGAACGCGGGCGCGGACATGCCGATGAGCAGGGAGCCGTCGCCCTTCTTGTCGTCCTCGAAGCCTATGAAGGTGCCGGAACTGCTGACACTCCATTCCGGCGGAACGTCGAAGGCGGTGCCCCACTTCGGGTTCACCACGACCTTCCAGCCGTCGACCGTCGCCTTCTCGCCGTCGCCGCCGCGCGGGTTGGCCTCGCTCGCGCTCGCCGACGCTGAGGCGGACGCCTTCGGGGACTTGGAGGTGTCCCCGCCGGCCTTGTCGTCCGAGTCGCCGTTTCCGCCCAGGACGAGGAAACCGGTGACCCCGGCGGCGATCACGACGGCAAGGGCCGCGACGATCGCGGTGATCTTCGTCTTGTTGCCGCCACCGCCGTTGCCGCCGGGCACCTGGGGCGGGCCGAGGGGATCCGACGGCGCTCCCCACTGCGGCTGCCCCGGCTGCTGTCCGTACGGGCCGGGCTGCGGGTACCCCGTCTGCTGGTATCCCGGTTGCTGATACGGATTCGGCTGCTGGTAACCCGGCTGCTGATACGGGTTCTGGTCCTGCGGGTTCTGCTCGCCCCCGGGCGGCTGCTGTCCTGGCCACATGGCTGGTAACGATAGAGGGGCCTGTGACCGGGGTGCCACGGCGGTCCCCGAAACGACGACGCCATCAGACCATTTGTCCCATTGATCCCGGCTCGGCACGTGTCTGATGCCGGCTCAGGACCCCGTCGGGTCACCGTGCAGGCGGACGGTGCTCAGGATCTTCATGATGGTCGCGTCGGGGATCTCGTCCGTCACGCCGGTGGCTCCGTAGAGATTCCACGCGACGTAGTCGCCCGCGGAGTTCTTGAATCCGAACGTGACGGCCTTGCCGTCGCTCGCGCACTTCCCCTTCCGGGGCGTGTTCTTGGACCTGGCCCAGGCGACGCTGCCCGTGACGCCCGATTCCGTGGTGTACGGCTTGGACTTCTTGTCGAAGGTGAGGCTCTTCTTGTCCGGTTGGGTGTAGCCGCCGAACACCCACCAGGGGACCTGGTTCACGGCGACCTCGTCGGTGCTCTTCGCCCCGCTCGCGCCCTTGGTGCCCGCGGCGCCGAGCGCGGTGTCCTCCGTACGGCCGTCCTTGTCGCCGTCGGTGGTGCACCACTTGGACTTGAAGTAGGCGGGCGCCGACATCATGATGAGCGGCTTGTCGTCCGCCTTGGCGTCGTCCTTCTCGAAGCCGATCGAGGTGCCGGGCGACGCCACCTCCCAGTCCGCGGGGACGTCGAAGGCCGTGCCCCGCTTGGGGTTGACGACGACCTTCCAGCCGGGGACGGTCGGCTGCTCGGCGGCCCCGCCGCGCGGGTCGCTGTCGGAGGGGGAGGCGCCCGGGCTCTTCGGAGCACTCGCCGGGGGCTTCGAGCCCGCGCCTTTGCCGCCGTCGCCGGCCCGGTCCTCCTTCCCGCCGCCGAGCAGGACGGCGCCGGTCACCCCGGCGGCCACGACCACGGCGGTGGCCGCCACGACGGCGATCACCTTCGTCCGGTTCCCGTTCCCCCGCGGCGGCACGGATCCGCCCGCGGGGGCGGCCGCATCCCACGGCTGCCGCCCCGGTCGCGTTCCGTACGGGCCGGGCTGCTGCGGCCGCTCCGGCTGCTGTCCGTACGGTCCCGGCTGCGGGTACCCCGTCTGCTGGTATCCGGGCTGCTGATACGGGTTCGGCTGCTGGTACCCCGGCTGCTGGTACGGGTTCTGCCCCTGCGGGGTCGGTCCCTGCTGTCCCTGCGGGTTCTGCTCGCCTCCGGGCGGCTGCTGTCCTGGCCACATGGGCAGTCACGTTAGTGGCGCCTGTGAAACGTTTCTGTCACCGCGTTTCGTCAGGCCTGTACCGGAGTGCCCACCGCGGTGCCGACCGGAGTGCCGACCGGAGTGCGGCTCCGGCCCTTGGCGCCGTCCCGGCTTCGATGCCGTGCGGAGGGGCTGGCCAAGGATTGCTACTCATGGGTAACCTCGCGGTATGAGCGCAGACCAGATGACGATCGGCGAGATGCTCGCCGCGACCGTGCCGATGGCCCGGACCCTGAACCTCGACTTCGTGGAGACCACTCCGGAGAAGGCCGTCGTGGCGCTCCCGGACCAGGGCGACTTCCACAACCATGTCGGCGGACCGCACGCCGGAGCCATGTTCACGCTGGGGGAGTCGGCGAGCGGGGCCATCGTGCTTGCCGCCTTCGGGGACCAGCTCTCCCGCGCCGTGCCGCTCGCGGTCAGCGCCGAGATCGCGTACAAGAAGCTCGCGATGGGCCCCGTCACGGCCACCGCCACGCTCGGGCGGCCCGCCGCCGACGTCGTCGCCGAGCTCGACGCCGGTCAGCGCCCCGAGTTCCCGGTCGCCGTCGCCATCCAGCGCGGCGACGGCGCGGTGACCGGCGAGATGACCGTCGTCTGGACCCTCCGCCCGAACGGCTGATCCGCCGGCCTGCGAAATCCTGGCTCCCTTGAGGTTCACGACGAGCCTCAGGGGGCGGCCAGGGTGACCTTCTACGGACCGACTGCGAGCCCCCGTCCATCGCGGCGCGCCCTCGGCCGTCCGTCCTGGGCGTCATATGCGCAGAGATCCGCACGTTCCTCGTTTCGGTGCAACCCGGCCAACCGGCAGCCGGAGCCGCTCCACCGTCGCTAGTGCCGCGACAGGCAACGTTCGCCCCGTCGCGACTCCCGGCACGCTCCCCCAAGCTCTTCGAGCAGGGGGGACCCCCACTCGCCGCACCGGCCGAAAGCCCAAGTACATCCAGTACGAGGACTTCCGGCCGGCACGCCGAGAGCACGCACCGGGCGCCGCTCCTTGACGGGCGAACGTTGCCTGCCGGGGCACTAGCATCCCCAATCCGCACAACCTTGGGGACAGCCATGACGAACCAGTTGCCGCCGATGCCCGACACCCCGCCCCCCGTCGTACCGAAGCCGACCGCGACGAAGCGCCGCAACCTGATCCTGGTCGCCGCCGTCACAGGCGCCCTCGCCGTCGGCGGAAGCGTTTACTGGATCAGCCGGCCGTCTTACGACGACATCGTCAAGGGATGCCAGAGAGCCCTCGTCGCTCAGTACCAGGCGGATGGGAGAGGCAAGCCCTCCGCCTGTGACGGCGTGAAGGGCGACGACTACGACGTGCTCGTCGTCAACGCGGCCATGGGCAACCTCGGCTGGCTCGACGACGACGGCAACTTCGACAAGGACAAGGTGCTCGAGGGCACGCTCGACCAGCCGTAGCTCACCCGGAGACGTCAGTATGGGCGATCGGGGCCCTGAACCGGCGGGTGCCCGTTCAGCCGCGCGGCACTCGTATGCTCACCGTCTGGGTGACCCGGGTGCAGAGCCGGTGGCTGTCGTCCTCGATGTCGCATTCCACGACCGCCGTGTCGCGTCCCACCCGCAGCACGCGGGCCTTCGCATGCGCGGCTCCCTCGCGTACCGGCCGCAGGAAGTGCGTGGTCGAGGTGGTGGTGGCCGGGACCGCGCCCGCGGGGCCGTTCAGCGCGGCGCACACCGCCGAGGCGACGTCGGCCAGGCCCATCAGCGCACCCCCGTGCAACCCGCCTCCCACGGTGGACAGTTCGGGCACGAAATCGAGTTCGGCGTCCACTCCCTCGGCGGACAGAGCCGTGAAGCGAACGCCCAGGGTCCTGGCGTAGGGGGCCATCGCGTAGATGTCGTCGGCGGTCACGGTCACATCGGGCTCCTTGTGGGAACGGCGGGACGCAAGTCGGTGATCCTTTCTATCAACTCCCTTGCCTCCAGGGGGAGTTCCGGCGGTGCGGAGAGTGTGTGCGATCCGGTCGTCCGCCGCGCCGGCGTGCCGGACGCCAATCGTGCGGCGATCACAACGCGTCGTTCAGCTCACTGCCACCGCCCGGTCATGGCCGGTCACCAGCGTGCCCCCTGACACCGATCCCGCTCACCTGGAGGGCACATGGGCACGGCAGGACAGCAGAACGGGCCGGACAGACGGGCGTTGCTGCGCGCGGCGGTCACCGTCCCGGCGGCCGGCGCGGCGACGGCGGCCTTCACGACGGCCCCGGCACGGGCCGCGACCACGGGCGGGGGAGGCCGGTTCGACACCGAGAGCCCGCGCTTCGCGCTGGCCGTGCTTCCCGACACGCAGTACCTCTTCGACGCCGACAGCGCGGACCCGGAGCCGCTGCGGGAGACCTTCCGGTACCTCGTGGTGGAGCGGGCCGAGGCCAACATCGCCTTCATGACGCACCTCGGCGATGTCACCGAACACGGCACCGGGGACGAGATCGGACGCGCCGCCGACACCTTCCGCACCCTCCACGGCAAGATCCCCTACAGCGTCCTGGCCGGCAACCACGACATTCCCTCGTCCACCGACGACCAGCGCGGAGCCACGGCCTACCTGGCCGCGTTCGGCCCCGAGCGCTACGCCTCCATGCCCACCTTCCGCGGTGCCTCTCCCGACGGCTACAACAGCTACCACGTGCTGCGCGCCGCCGGCCGGGAGTGGCTGGTGCTCGCCCTGGACTGGCGGGTGTCGGACAAGGGGCTGCGCTGGGCCCAGGGTGTCCTGGACGCCCATCCGACGCTTCCCGCCGTCCTCACCACACACGACATCGCGTGGTCGGACGACGACGGAAAGGCCCGGCTCTCCGACAACGGCAAGCGCCTGTGGGACGGGCTCGTCCGGGGCAACGACCAGATCTTCCTCGCCCTCGGCGGCCACTACTGGCCGCCCGGGCGCACGGTCCTGACCAACGACGACGACAACGATGTCCACGTCCACGTCACCAACTACCAGGACCGCTACTACGGCGGCGCCGGGATGATCCGCACCTACTCCTTCGACCTGGCCAGGGGCGTCGTCGACGTCGAGACGTTCGCGCCGTGGTTCCTCGCCCGCGACCCGGAGAAGAGGACCCCGCTGGAGGCCGAGACGATCGAACTGACCGGCCCTGCCGACCGGTTCAGCCTGAGCATCGACTTCGACGAGCGTTTCGAGGGCTTCGCGCCCGTCGTCCCGCCGAAGCCGCGCCCGGCCTCCGCGGTGATGCCGCACGGCACGGTGGCCTACTGGCGCTTCGACGACTCCGGGACGGCGCCGGGCGCTCCCGTCGAGGACGGCACGGTCGTACGGGACCTCACGGGCCACGGCAACGACCTGACCGTGAGCCGGCTGCACGGGAGCGGCCCGGCCGTCCTGACCTGGTCGGCGGACCACCATCCGGGCCAGCCCGCCCACGCCAGCCTCCGCTTCGACGGCGGGAAGAGCCCCGACCGCGGCGCCATCCTCACGACGCGCGCCGGGGCCGCCCTGAACAGTGCGAGGTTCACCCGGGGCTACACCATCGAGACGTTCATCAAACTGCCGGATCCCTTCGAGGGCGACCACGCCTGGATGGGCATCCTGAGCTGGGAGGGCCGCAACGGGGACGCGGGCAAGACGACCGGCTGGTCTCCGCTGGAGCCCACCTGCAGCCTCAATCTGTCGCCGGAGCGGTTCCTGCAGTTCGTCGTGTATCCCGAGCGGCAGGACGCCGACCCGACCTCGTGGAGCCACGCGCTCCCGGTGGGCCGCTGGACCCATGTCGCGGTCGTGAACGACGGCCGCCGCACCGTGCTCCACGTCGACGGCTCGAAGATCGCCCGCAACCCCGCGCAGCCGTCCACCGGGATCGCGACGCTCGGCAAGCCCTTCGTCATCGGTGCCACCCAGTTCGACGAGAGCTTCGGTCAGGGCTTCTACGGCTGGATCGGTGACACCCGCGTCGTCGACCGCGCCCTGCCGGTACGGGACTTTCTCAAGCCTCCGTCCTAGAGCATCTGTTCCCTTCCGGCCGTCCATGCCCGACTCTGGCCATCGGGCGGTGCGCGCACCGCCCGACAGCCGGAGCGGGGTACCGGGATCGAGGAGTGCGAGCGTGGGTGTACGCGGGCGGGGTGCCGTTCTGGTGACCGGTGGCAGCGGGTTCGTCGGAAGCCATCTGGTGCGGCGGCTGCTGGAACGGGGCTACCGGGTCCACACCACCGTACGGACGACCGCGAACACGGCGAAGGTGTCGCCGCTCCGGGAGATGCAGGAGGCCTTTCCCGGCAGGCTCACGCTGTTCGAGGCGGATCTGCTGGCCGACGGGTCCTTCGACGCGGCGATGAGCGGCTGCGGCGTGGTCTTCCACGTGGCGTCGCCGTTCCTGATGCCGGAGAAGATCAAGGACGGCCGCCGGGACATGGTCGACCCGGCGCTGCTCGGCACACGCAACGTGCTGGCCGGGGTGGAACGGACACCGACGGTCGGGAAACTCGTCCTCACCTCCACCGTCGGCGCGATCTTCGGCGACTACGCCGACGTCCGGAGCATGGACGGCGGTGTCCTGTCGGAGAAGTACTTCAACACCACCAGCACGGTCGAGAACAACCCGTACCACTACGCGAAGACGCTCGCGGAACGCGCGGCCTGGGAGGCGGAGGCGGCCCAGGACCGCTGGCGCCTGGTGTCCGTCAACCCCGGTCTGGTCCTCGGCCCGTCGCTCACCCCCGCGTCGCAATCCGGCAGCCTGTTCCTGCTGGACGAACTGTTCAAGGGCTACTTCTTCTACGGCGCACCCGATTTCAGCTTCACCACGGCGGACGTCCGCGAGGTCGCGGACGCCCACATCGCGGCGGCGGAGCACGACGGCGCCAAGGGCCGGTACATCGTGGCGGCCGAGACGATGACGTCCTTCCACGACATGGCACGCGTCATCCGCGGCCGGTACCCCCGAGCCCTCCGGCTGCCCCGCACCGCGCTCCCGCACTGGCCGGTCCGCGTCCTCGGCCCGGCGTTCGGACTGACCCAGGACTACATCCGCAAGCACCTCGGCATCCGGTTCCGCGTGGACAACAGCCGCAGCGTGCGGGAACTGGGGATCACCTACCGACCGGTCGGGGAGACCCTGCTCGACCACTACGAGAGCTGGAGGCGGCGGACGTGACGAGTCCCACGTCCGGGCCGCTGTTCAGGACGAGCAGGTAGTCTCTTTGGCGGGCGCTCCGGGGAAGCGCACCTCGGTGATCACGCGAAACGCGGTCGCCCGGGTCACGTACACCGAAACGGGAGGAAGCGGCGTTGCACGTCCAGGACTGGCTCGAGACGGTGCCTGCGGTCAGTATCTACGCGCTCGTGGCCCTGGTCATCGGCCTGGAGAGCCTGGGTATCCCGCTGCCCGGGGAGATCGTCCTGGTCTCGGCGGCGCTGCTGTCCTCGCAGCACGGCGGCATCAACCCCGTCGTGCTCGGCGTGTGCGCCAGCCTCGGGGCGATCATCGGCGACTCCATCGGCTACGCCATCGGCCGCAAGGGCGGACGCCCGCTGCTCGCCTGGCTCGGCGCGAAGTTCCCCAGACACTTCGGCGAGGCCCATGTCGCCACGGCCGAGCGTTCCTTCCAGAAGTGGGGCATGTGGGCCGTCTTCTTCGGCCGCTTCATCGCCCTGCTGCGGATCTTCGCGGGACCGCTCGCCGGTGTGCTGCGGATGCCGTACTGGAAGTTCCTGATCGCCAACGTCCTCGGCGGCATCATCTGGGCCGGCGGCACCACCGCCGTCATCTACTACGTGGGAGTCGTCGCCGAGTCCTGGCTGAAGCGCTTCTCGTACCTCGGCCTGGTCGCCGCGGTGCTCGTCGGTCTCGCCTCGATGCTGCTCGTCCGCCGCAAGGCCAAGCAGACCGCGACGGAGCACGCCACGGCGGAGACGGATCCCGTCCCCGCCGCCGAGTAGAGCGGTCTACTCGTGGATCTCGCGGTGCGCCTTCGCCAGTTCCACGTAGAAGACGCCGTTCAGCGAGAGACCCTCGCGTTCCTCGTCGGTCAGCGGGCGCTTGACCTTGGCGGGGACACCCGCGACGAGTGAGCCCGGCGGGACCCGCATTCCCTGCGGCACCAGTGCCTGCGCGGCCACCAGCGAGCCGGCCCCGATCACGGCCCCGTTGAGCACCGTGGCCCCCATGCCGATCAGACAGTCGTCCTCCACGGTGGCGCCGTGCAGGACGGCGTTGTGGCCGACCGAGACCCGCTCCCCGACGGTGATGGGGAATCCGGGGTCCACATGCAGACTGCAGTTGTCCTGCACATTGCTGCCGGCGCCGATGACGATCGGGCCGCAGTCGGCGCGCAGCACCGCGCCGTACCAGACACTCGCGCCCGCCCCCAGCGTGACGTCTCCGATGACCACGGAGGTGGGGGAGACGAACGCCTCCTCGTCCAGCTGCGGATCCTTGCCGCCGATCCCCTTGATCAGCGCCTGATGCGTCGTCACCGTGTCACCGTCTCGTCGTCTCGTGGTCCGGCCCTCTGAGTACACCGGCACCGTATGCCATCGCCCCCGGGTACCTCCGGTGGGGCGAAGATCACAGGCGCCCGGCCGCGTCCACATGTCCCGCGCTGAGTACCGTGAGCGGGTGTCCAGGAGCAAGAACACGTTCTCATCATGGCGGCGACGCCTCGCGCAGCGCGCCGTCCACGCGGGCTGGGCCTGGGTGCGGCGCGCGGGTACGGTCTCGGCCGAGCGGCCGGGCCGCTTCCGCTTCGGTGCCATAGGGGAGAACACCAGGCTGGCCTTCCCCCTGGGCACGGTCTTCGGCGAACCCTGGATCCACCTCGGCTCGTACTGCATCGTCGCCGAGCAGGTCACGCTGACCGCGGGCCTGATGCCCGATCTGGACCTCGGTCCCGACCCGATCCTGCGCATCGGGGACGGCGTGGTGCTCGGCCGCGGCAGCCATGTCATCGCCGACACGACGGTCACGATCGGCAGCGACTGCTACTTCGGGCCCTATGTGTACGTCACGTCCACGAACCACTCGTACGACGATCCGCACGAGCCCATCGGCAAGCAGTGGCCGCGGATGGAGCCCGTGGAGATCGGCCCCGGCTGCTGGATCGGGACCGGTGCGGTGATCCTTCCCGGGGCGCGGATCGGACGGAACGTCGTGGTCGCCGCGGGTGCGGTGGTGCGCGGTTCGGTGCCGGACCACTCCGTCGTCGCCGGAGCGCCCGCGAAGGTCGTCCGGCGCTGGGACCCGGTCGCCGGATGGCAGCCGCCGCTGCGCACACCGCCGCCGGTGCCCATCCCCGACGGGGTGACCCCCGAACAGCTCCAGGCGCTCGCGGAACTGGACGAGGAGACCGTCGCGCGGCTCGCCGAGCTGGACCTCGACCCGCGGGACGCGGCCGGGGACGTGCACGCGCAGTCGGGGGACGTCCGCGCCGAGTCCTGACCGCGGAGCGGCGGACGGGCCGCGGTCCCGGCGGTGCGTTCCGACGGCGCGTCCCGGCGGTGCGTCCCGACGCCCGGAGCCGGCTCAGCCGGTCGCCAGCAGGACCGTGCCGACCAGCGCCAGCGCCGCTCCGGTGGCCTGCACCCCTCGCAGCCGTTCCCTGAGGACGCCACGCGCGGCCAGGGCCGTGACCACCGGGTAGAGCGAGGCGAGGACGGCGGCGACGGTGACCGGGCCGTGCTGGGCGGCGACCGAGTACGTGCCGTTGGCCGCGACGTCGGCCAGGCCCACGAAGGCGAGTGCGGGCAGGGAGGCCCAGGGGAAGCCGCCCTCGGGAAGGGCCGCGGCGCCGCGCCGGACGGAGAAGGCCAGAGCCGCGCCGCCGGTGACGACATTCGTCAGGCGCTGCACGAACAGTGCCAGGAAGAGCCCGGTGACCGACGACGAGGCTTCCGCGATCAGCGCGAACACCGTGCCGAAGCCGGCGGCCGCGATCAGGGTCAGCAGGATCGCCTGCCGCTGCACGGGCGCGCCCCGCAGCTGGGGCCCGCCGGCGAGGACGATCCCCGCGACGGCGACCGCGATGCCCGCGACCTGCGTCAGTCCCGGACGCTCCCCGAGGAACAGGCCGACGCCGATGGGGACGGCCACCGCCAGCGAGCCGAGCGGCGAGACCACGCCCATCGGCCCGAGCGCGAGCGCCTTGTAGAAGGAGAGCAGCGCGACCGGGCCCACCAGGCCCGCGGCGACCGCGAACCACAGCTGCGGTCCCGCCGCGCTCCAGCCGCCGGTGGCCAGGACGATCGCGCCGAGGACCACCGCGGCGATCGACTGGGACACGACGACCACCGTGAGAGCGGGGGTGCGCCGGGTCAGCAAGCCTCCGCCGAAGTCGGCCAGGCCCCACAGGAGGCTGGTGGCCAGGGCGAAGAGTGCTGTCACGGGGGCCTCGCAGTACAGTTCGGTGAACGATCAGGTGCATCACACGATAGTTCACCGGATTGAACTCTGTCATTCAAAATATTGGACGGAATGTGTCGGATCTCGACCTGCTGACTCAGTCCCTGGCGCGCAATGTGAAGCGCTGGCGCACCGAGCGGGGCTTCACCCTGGAGGCGCTCGCCGCTCGCGCCGGAGTCAGCCGTGGCATGCTCATCCAGATCGAGCAGGCCAGGACCAATCCCAGCCTGGGTACCGTCGTCAAGATCGGGGACGCGCTCGGCGTCAGCATCACCACCCTCCTCGACTACGAGCAGGGGCCCCGGGTCCGGATCGTCCCCTCCGACCAGGCCGTACGGCTGTGGCACACCGAAGCGGGCAGCTACAACCGGCTGCTGGCCGGCACCGAGGCGCCCGGCCCGCTGGAGATGTGGGACTGGCGGCTCATGCCGGGCGAGGGCAGCCCCTCCGACCCGCACCCCTCCGGCACCGTCGAACTCGTGCATGTCATCTCGGGCGACCTGACCCTGACCGTCGACGGCGTCGAGCACCGCGTCCCCGAGGGGGCGAGCGCCTCGTTCGAGGCCGACACCCCGCACACGTACGCCAACAAGGGCGAGGTCCCGGTCGAGATGGTCATGGCCGTGTCGGTCCCGCTCGTGCACTGAGGCCCGGCGCCGCTCGGTCCGCCTCTGACGGGGCCTGTCCCGGCGTCGCTCGGTCCGCCCCGGACGGGCCGGTCCCGGCGGGCGCGGCGGCTTCCCGCCGGGCGGGTCCGCGGGGCTGTTAGCGTGCCGTCATGCGCGCACCCATCGGACACTTCGACCTTGCCTTCCCGGCCCCCGACCGCCTGGACGACCTCGTCAGCCCCGTCGCCGACGCGGTGCGCGGGTGGCGCGGTGGCACCCCCGCCGAGCAGATCGTCTACGTCGAGACGGACCCCGAGTGGGCCGACACCGCCGTCTTCGTCGAGCACTACGGCAAGGAGCTGCTCGACACGTCCGCCAACTGCGTGGTCGTCGCGGGCAAGCGGGGCGGCGAGACCACGCTCGCCGCGTGTGTCGTACTGTCCGCCACCCGTGTCGACGTCAACGGCGTCGTACGGCGTCAACTGGGCGCCCGGAAGGCCTCGTTCGCCCCGATGGACCTCGCGACCGGCGAGACCGGCATGGAGTACGGCGGCATCACCCCCGTCGGACTCCCGGGCGACTGGCCGGTGTTGGTCGACTCGGCCGTCGTCGAGCTGCCGTACGTACTGGTGGGCAGCGGCCGTCGGCGCGGCAAACTCCTGGTGCCGGGCAAGGCGTTCACGGAGCTGCCGAACGCGGTGGTCCTGGAGGGCCTGGGCATCGCCGGATGACGCACGTCCGCCCGTGAGGCGTGCCTGCCCGGCGGGTCCGCCGACCGTCGTCGGCGAAGCGGGGTCTCTGCCGTGTGCGGGATCCGGCCGGGTGGCGTCGTCCGTTCACGCGGCGGCGTGATGCGCCAGCGTCCGGTGCGGGTCCGCCTCGCCGGGTGCCGGGGCCGGATCGGCGTGGACCAGGGCGGCGGTCAGCCTCGGGACGGCGTGCAGCAGGGCGTGTTCGGCGTCCACGGCGATGGCGTGGGCCTGGCGAACGGTCGCCTCGCCGTCCACCACCACCGCCACCTCGGCGCGCAGCCTGTGCCCGATCCAGCGCAGCCGCAGTTCCCCCACGTCGCGCACGCCTTCGACCCGCCGCAGTGCCTCCTCGGCCCGGTCCACCAACTCCGGCTCCACGGCGTCCATCACGCGCCGGAAGACCTCCCTGGCGGCATCGCGCAGCACCAGCAGGATCGCGGCGGTGATCGCCAGCCCCACCAGCGGGTCGGCGAGTTGCCACCCGAGGGCCGCGCCGGCCGCGCCCACCAGTACGGCGAGTGAGGTGAACCCGTCGGTACGGGCGTGGAGTCCGTCCGCGACCAGAGCGGCCGAGCCGATCTCGCGCCCGACGCGGATGCGGTACCGGGCGACCCACTCGTTGCCGGCGAAGCCGATGAGCGCGGCGATCGCGACCGCCGGGAGGTGCCGCACGGGCTGGGGATCGAGCAGCCGGCCGACCGCCGCCCAGGCCGCGAAGGCGCCGGAGGCCGCGATCGTCAGCACGATCACGATGCCCGCCAGGTCCTCCGCCCGCCCGTAGCCGTAGGTGAAGCTCCGTGTCGCAGCGCGGCGGCCCAGAGTGAAGGCGATTCCCAGCGGCAGGGCGGTCAGCGCGTCGGCCGCGTTGTGAACGGTGTCGCCGAGCAGCGCGACCGACGCCGACAGCACGACAACGGCCGCCTGCGCCACGGCCGTTGTGCCGAGGACGGCCAGAGAGACCCACAGCGCCCGCATGCCCCGGGCCGACGCCTCCAGCGCGGAGTCGAGCTTGTCCGCCGTTTCGTGGGAGTGCGGGGTGAGGAGATGGCGCAGCCGGCTCCGGTGGCCGTGCGGGTGACTGTGGCCCCCCGGACGCGTACCCGCGTGCGGCCGGCCCGGGGGGTGCGCGTGGGTGTGGCCCGTGCCGTGGCCGTCCTCGTCGTCGTGAGCGTGCCCGTTCCCGTCCGGGTGCGGGTGGCTGTGACGGTGTGCCCGCCCGCCGGTGCCCTCGCCCCCGTGGCTGCTGCTGCCGCCGTGGTCGCTGCGGTGACTGCCGTTGCTGCCGCCGTGGTCGCCGCCGTCGCCGCCGCGACCTTCCCCGTGGTGATGGCCGTGGCCGCCGTCCCCGTGATGGTCGTGGCCGTGCCGCTCGTTCACGTGCGTCCCCTTCCGTGCGCGGGAGTGGACGCGCTGGTGTCCACGAGGCCATTATGTGCGTATGAGCGCACGCATGCACCTATCACCTGCGCACGATGCGCACCCGCGCACCCCTGGCGAGGAACAGTTCGCGCTCGCGGCCGAACTTCTCGCCCTCCTCGCCGACCGCACCCGACTTACGCTGCTGCACGCCCTGACCGGTGGCGAGGCCGATGTCACGACGCTGACCGAGAGGTGCGGAGCGGCCCGCCCGGCCGTCAGCCAGCACCTGGCCCGGCTCCGTCTCGCCGGGCTCGTCAACACGAGGAAGGAAGGACGCCGGGTGATCTACTCGCTCGGCGACGGTCATCTGCGCCGGGTGGTCGACGAGGCGCTGAGCCTGGCCGACCACCGGCTCTCCGACCGCCCGGCGCACGACTGAGGCCACGTGCAGCCGTGTCCGGGTGGGGGCGCGGCCGTCAGCGCGTGAGCGTGCCGTCGCCCGTGACCGCGTGGCCGGCCGCGGGCGTGGCGTCGTCCTCGCTCTCCTCGCCCTCCTCCAGCAGGTTCGCCGCCGCGCCCACGATGCTCGGGTCGGGGCTGCCGACCACCTCCTCGTCCTTGTCGGCGTAGGCGAAGCGGGCGAGGACACTGCGCATGGCCTCGACGCGGGCCCGCTTCTTGTCGTTGCTCTTCACCACGGACCATGGCGCCTGCGTGGTGTCCGTCTCACGGAACATCGCGACCTTGGCCGCCGTGTATTCGTCCCAGAGGTCCAGCGAGGCCAGGTCCATGGGGCTCAGTTTCCACTGCCGTACCGGGTCGACCTGGCGGATCGTGAAGCGGGTGCGCTGCTCACTCTGCGAGACCGAGAACCAGAACTTGACCAGGTCCACACCGTCGTCGACGAGCATCCGCTCGAAGGCCGGTGCCTGACGCATGAACCGCCGGTACTCGTCGTCGGTGCAGAAGCCCATGACCCGCTCCACGCCCGCCCGGTTGTACCAGGACCGGTCGAACATCACGATCTCGCCCGCGGTCGGCAGATGTTCCACGTACCGCTGGAAGTACCACTGCCCGCGCTCCCGCTCGGTCGGCTTCTCCAGCGCCACCACGCGCGCGCCGCGCGGGTTGAGATGCTCGGTGAACCGCTTGATCGTGCCGCCCTTGCCCGCCGCGTCGCGCCCCTCGAAGACGATGACGAGCCGTCGGCCGGTCTCCCTGATCCAGCTCTGCAGCTTCAGCAGCTCGATCTGCTGGAGCCGCTTGTGCCACTCGTACTCCTTGCGTTCCATTCGCTGCTCGTACGGGTAGTTCTCCCGCCAGGTGTCCACCGGGCTGCCGTCCGGCCGGATCAGTACGGGGTCGTCGTGGTCGGTGTAGTCCACCCGCATCCCTGTCAGCAGTTCCGTCATCCGGCCCTCCTCTTCCCGTGCTCCGATTGTCCGCCGATCACCTTGTTCATGCCGTTCCACCGGAATGACGGAACGGCCGGATGGATCCCGTACGCCACCACGGCCGCGCGGCCGGGGAAGCGCGCTGACGTGATGTGGTCCGTTCCTCGATGGAAGCAATCGGAGGCGTACGGCGGGAGAACCGGAGACGAAGGCGACGCGAGCCGGAGTCGAGATGCCCGCACGCACGAGGACCGCATGCCTCAACCATTGCGTGCCGCGCGTAGTTTGACGAGTCGTCAGACAGCTTGCCCGGGTGAAGCCGTACGGATGACGACGACAGGCGTGCCGGTTCTCGTCTCCGCGGACGGAACCCGGCTCGCCCGGGGCGCTCAGCCCAGTCTCAGGTCGACCCACTCGGCGGTCTCACCGGGGAGGACGTAGCGCTCGATCTCGGCGAAACCGTGTCGCCGGGCGAAGCGCAGTCCGTCCTCGTTGGCCGCGAGGACGACGGTCTCGATCACCCGGGCCCCCGACGAGCGAGCCTGTTCCAGGCCGCGTGTGTACAGCTCCCCGCCGAGACCCCGCCCGCGGTGCTCGGCCAGCACGCGCGCGATCACGGTCGCGGTCGCGCTGTCGCCGGTGGGCGGACGCACGGTCGTACAGCCCACGAGGACGTCGCCGAGGTAGGCGACCTCCAGGCGGTAGCGCCGGACGCGCTCGCGCACCTCGGCGAGCGACATCGCGGCGGGCGGGACGATCACGTTGTGGACGTGCCGCCAGTCCGCGAGGCGGGCCTCGTCGTCCGGCGATTCAATGCGAAGGATGGGCACCGGAGCAGGAAACCGGTGCGGGCCGCCCCCCGTCAACAGCGTCGGCCCGAGCCGCCGGCGGGCCCCGTCGGAAGCGGGGCCGCCCCACCCCGTCGCGTCAGCCCAGTCGCGGAATCTCGATGGCCGGGCAGCGGTCCATCACCATGTCGAGTCCGGCGGCACGCGTCCGCGCGTACGCGGCCTCGTCGATCACGTCGAGCTGGAACCAGACGGCCTTGGCGCCGATGGCGACCGCCTCGTCCGCGACCGGCCCGGCGAGGTGACTGTTCACGAAGACGTCGACGACATCGACCTCGAAGGGGATGTCCGCGAGAGAGGCGTACCCCTGTTCCCCGTGGACGGTCTCGGCGTTCGGGTGTACGGGCACGATCCGCTTGCCGTAGCGCTGGAGGACCTCGGCGACGCCGTGGGCCGCGCGGCGCTGGTTCGACGAGAGCCCGACGATCGCCCAGGTGCCGCCCTGCTCGGTCAGGATCCTGCGGATCGTCTCTGAGTCGCCGTACACGCTCGGCCTCCGGGGGTATCGGTCAGTGTCTGCCGTTCTCCTCAACGGTGAGCGGAGCGCGATGATTCCGCCCGCCGTCCGCTCGCAGATGGTCGAGCAGCAGACGGTTCAGTGTCTCGGGTGCCTCTTCCGGGATCCAGTGGCTGAGGCCGGGGAGGATCTCGAACCGGTACGGCCCGTCGACCCAACGTCCGGTCTCCTGTGCGGGACCCGGGCCGAAGGCGGTGTCCTCCGTGCTCCAGACGTACAGCGTGGGCACCTCGACGGAGCCGATCTCGCCGTCGGGGCGGCCCGACCGGTACCAGTTCAGTGCCGCGGTGAGGGCGCCCGGCCGGGACAGGTGGCGAACGTAGGCGTCGGCGCCGGCCTGCGGGACCTTTCCCGCGTAGAGCGCCCGAAGGAGCGCCGCGTCGTCGGCGAGCAGGCGGTTCTCGGTCGCGGGCGCCTCGCGCCAGTCCTTCATGTACTGGGACCGTGCGCGTTGGTCGTCGTCCGAGCGCAGAGCCTCGGCGAGGGCGCCCGGGTGCGGGGTGGAGACGACCGTCAGGGTGCGTACGCGGCCGGGATGGCCGGCGGCGGTCCACCAGGCCACCGCGCCGCCCCAGTCGTGACCGACCAGGTCGAACGTGGGCCAGCCCAGCTCCTCGGTGATCGCGACGACGTCCGCGACCAGGACGCCGATCCGATAGTCCTCGGCCCGCTCCGGGCGGACCCCGGGGGAGTAGCCGCGCTGGTCCGGCGCCACGACGCGGTAGCCCTCGGCGGCCAGCGCCGCGGTCTGCCGCCGCCAGGCCCGACCCGTCTGCGGGAAACCGTGCAGCAGCAGTACCGGGCGACCGTCGTGCGTACCCGCCGCGACGGCGTCGAACACACCGGCGGCGTTGGAGATACGCATGCCGTTCACGACCCACTCCTTCATACCGACTGGTCGGTCAGCCTTTCGGCGACGGAAGCGGATTGTCAAGGCCGCGCCCGCGTCCGTGCGACGAACGTCCGGTCCTGCCCCTCGAACCCGAACGGACCGTACGGCACCCGCTGTTCACGGTTGCCGTCACCCCGCCCACCGGCACCGCGGGCCCGGGTCCGGCGGCGGTCGGGGCCCGCAGTGCGGGCGCGTGTCCGGAACGGCCCCACCTCCCTGCATCCACCCGTACCTCCGCCTAGGCTCACCTCGTGCTCCGTATCCTCGACGCCCGCACGGGCGAACCCATCGACGCAGCCCTCGCCCGCCGCGGCCTGGTCCGCGTCCACGCGCACCTGCCCGGGTTCGACCTCACGGGTCTACGGGTGCTCCTGGTCGCCGATGTCCTGGTACGCGCCCTGGAGATCGGCGGCAACCCCGTCTGGGCGACGCTGACTTCGGCGCCCGAAGGGGCGGCTGCCCGGGACCCGGGACATCCCGCGGACCCGTCCGACGCATCGGACCCGGCGGACCCGGCAGGCCCCTGGGGCGAGACAGGACTTCGGGCGCGCGCCGCCGAACTGGGAATCCGGCCGTTCGAGGAACACCGCGACACGGAGCAGGGACCGGCGGCGACGCGGACCGTGAGCGTCCTCGCTCCGGGAGCCGCGGGGACGGACGGGCCGCGCGTCGAGGTGGCGGCCGTCGACACCGGGAGCGGTCCCGCGCCCCTTCCCGGGGATCCCACCGTGCTGCGGCTGGCTCTGCTCGCGTGGCGCCGGGACCTGCCCCTGCGCCTCGACGCGGACGCCCTGGCAGAGGCGGAGAGCACGCTCAAGCGGTGGCGCTCCGCCGTCGCCGGATGGGCCACCCGTCCCTCCAAGCCGGTTCCCGAGGACGTACGCCTGCGGTTGCGCGCCGCCTGGGAGGACGATCTGGACGTCCTCGCCGTGCTGGACGTGCTGCGGTGGGTCGAGACGTCGGACGTCGCGGAGGGAGCGCGCTTCGAGACGTACGCCTACGCCGACCGGCTGCTCGGCCTCGAACTCACCCGCGAGATCGGAGCGTCGCTGTGAACACGCGCGCCACCGCGGGCCCGAGGCGAAGACTGGTCGTCCTGCGGCACGCCAAGTCCGCCTGGCCCGACGGAGTGCCCGACCACGAACGGCCGCTCGCGGCGCGCGGCCGTCGAGACGCCCCCGCCGCCGGACGCGCCATGGCGGGAGCCGACCTGCTGCCGGACCTCGCCCTGTGCTCGACCGCCGTACGCGCCAGGGAGACCTGGGAGCTTGCGGCCGAGCAGTGGGGTACTCCGCCGCCCGTACGGTTCGATGAGCGGTTGTACGGGGCGGACATAACGGAGTTGCTGCAATCCGTGAGCCAAGTCCCGGAACATGTACGGACCTTGCTGCTGGTCGGGCACAACCCGGGCCTTGAGGAGCTGGTTCTCGAACTGGCGGGGGACGGCTTCGACGACACGCTGGACCATGTCCGGACGAAGTTCCCGACCTCCGCCGTCGCGGTCCTGGTCTGGCACGGCAGGGCCTGGCACCAACTCGGTCCCGGCGAAGCGCTGTTGACGGACGTCGTCGTGCCGAGGGGCAAGAAGGAGTGAATCTCGACCGACGTGCGCCGGGGGCCGACGGGCCGGGCCGGCCGTCACCCGGCGCGGTACCCGGAGCTGTACCTCGCGCGTGACAGCGCGCCCGTGCGGGACGAGGGTGCCCACCGGTGGCCGAGCGGGGAGGCGACGTGACCGCGCCGCTCGCCCGGACGAGCTCGTTTCGTCCACCGCTCCCCGTCCGTCATCCGCCACGCACGCGTGCCCGCGGGACGCGGACGAGCTCGCGCCGTCCGCCGCCTGCCGTCCGCCGTTCGTCGGCCACGCGCGCGTGCGGTGCGGTGCCTGATAGCGGGCCTGGGGCCGGCCCGTCGGCTGCGTGCGCGTGCAGCGCATACGCTGGCGTGATGCAGGACGAGTACCGCACAGTGGCCCACGCGGGCGTGCACGAGACCGAGGTCAACCGCTCCCGATTCCTGTGCGCCCTCGCCCCGGCCGCCACCGAGCGGGAGGCCCAGGACTTCGTAGCGGCCGTCAGGAAGGAGCACGCGGACGCCACGCACAACTGCTTCGCGTACGTCATCGGAGCCGAAGGCGGCGTGCAGAAGGCGAGCGACGACGGCGAACCGGGCGGCACCGCGGGCGTCCCCATGCTCCAGATGCTGCTGCGCCGCGACATGCGGTACGTCGTCGCCGTCGTCACCCGCTACTACGGCGGGGTCAAGCTGGGCGCCGGCGGACTGATCAGGGCGTACGGCGGCTCGGTGGGCGAGGCGCTGGACGCGGTGGGCACGATCACCCGGCGACGCTTCCGGCTGGCCACGGTCACCGTCGACCACCAGCGGGCCGGCAAGGTGCAGAACGATCTGCGGTCGACCGGCCGCGAGGTACGTGATGTGCGTTACGGCGAGGCCGTCACCATCGAGATCGGGCTGCCGGACGCCGATGTGGAGTCCTTCCGGGCCTGGTTGGCCGACGCGACCGCGGGGACGGCCGGCTTCGAGCTGGGCGGGGAGGCCTACGGGGACGCGTGACAATCCGGGTAAACCGGGATTGATCGTCGCGTTCCGGAGGTGGTCAGGGTGGGCCGATACGGGAGTAACCGCCCGTGATGTCAGACCCGGCCGTTACTCTTCGGGGATCATGAGGCTCCTGCACACTTCCGACTGGCATCTGGGCCGGGCGTTCCACCGGGTGAACATGCTCGACGCCCAGTCCCGCTTCATCGGCCACCTCGTCACGACCGCGCGCGAGCGCGAGGCCGACGCGGTGGTCGTCTCGGGAGACGTGTACGACCGTGCCGTGCCGCCCCTGGCCGCGGTCCAGCTCTTCGACGACGCCCTGCACCGCCTGGCCGACCTCGGCGTGCCCACCGTGATGATCTCCGGGAACCACGACTCGGCGCGCCGGCTCGGCGTCGGCGCCGGACTCATCGGGCGCGCGGGCGTCCATCTGCGCACCGACCCCGCGGGCTGCGGCACACCGGTGGTGCTGGCCGACGCCCACGGCGATGTCGCCTTCTACGGCCTGCCCTATCTCGAACCCGCCCTGGTGAAGGACGAGTTCGGGGTGGAGAAGGCCGGTCACGAGACCGTGCTGGCCGCCGCCATGGACCGGGTGCGCGCCGACCTCGCCGGCCGTGCGCCGGGCACCCGCTCCGTCGTCCTCGCCCACGCCTTCGTCACCGGCGGCGAGGTGAGCGACAGCGAGCGGGACATCACCGTCGGCGGCGTCGCCTCCGTGCCCGCCGGAGTCTTCGACGGAGTCGACTACACCGCCCTCGGGCACCTGCACGGCAGCCAGGTCATCACCGAGCGCGTGCGCTACTCGGGATCCCCGCTGCCGTACTCCTTCTCCGAGGCCGACCACCGCAAGAGCATGTGGCTCGTGGATCTCGGCCCCGACGGCTCCCTGGCCGCCGAGCGGATCGACTGCCCGGTGCCCCGCCCGCTCGCCCGCCTGCGCGGGCACCTGGAGGACCTGCTCGCCGACCCGGCGCTCGACCGTCACACGGGCTCCTGGGTCGAGGCGACCCTCACCGACCCGGTGCGGCCCTCCGACCCCATGGCGCGCCTGGCCGGGCGCTTCCCCCACACGCTCAGCCTCGTCTTCGACCCGGAACGCTCCCCGCAGGCCCCGGGCGTCTCGTACGCCCGCCGGATCGCGGGCCGCAGCGAGGAGCAGATCGCCGAGGACTTCGTGGCCCATGTCCGCGGCGCGGGTCCCGACGCCCGGGAACAGGCCGTTCTCCAGGACGCGTTCGACGCCGTCCGGGCCGACGAGAACGTACGGGAGAGCGCCCGGTGACGACACGTCCGCCGCACACCCAGGGGGCCACCCGCCCGGAGACCGAGGGAACCCGATGAGGCTGCACCGCCTGGACATCACCGCCTTCGGCCCGTTCGGCGCTGCCCAGCGGGTCGACTTCGACGAGCTGTCCGCCGCCGGGCTCTTCCTGCTGCACGGGCCGACGGGCGCGGGCAAGACCTCCGTCCTCGACGCCGTCTGCTACGCGCTGTACGGAGCGGTTCCCGGCGCCCGGCAGAGCGGTCAGGGCCTCGGACTGCGCAGCGACCACGCGACACCCGACGTCCGCACCGAGATCCGCCTCGAACTCAGCGTCGCCGGACGCCGTCTCGAAGTCATCCGGCAGCCGCCCTGGGAGCGCCCGAAGTTGCGCGGCAAGGGCATGACGACCGACAAGGCCCAGAGCTGGCTGCGCGAATACGACTCGGCGGCCGGCTCCTGGAAGGGCCTCAGCCGGTCCCACCAGGAGATCGGCGAGGAGATCACGCAACTGCTCGGCATGAGCCGCGAACAGTTCTGCCAGGTCGTGCTGCTGCCCCAGGGAGACTTCGCACGCTTCCTGCGGGCCGACGCCGAGGCCCGCGGCAAACTGCTCGGCAGGCTCTTCGACACCCACCGCTTCGCCGAGGTCGAAAAGCGCCTCGCCGAGCGGCGGCGCGCCGCCGAGGCCGAAGTGCGGGCCGGCGACACCGCGTTGCTGGCCGACGCGCACCGGATGCAGCAGGCGGCCGGACACATCGTCGAGGAGGCGCTGCCCGACCTCGCGCCCGGCGATCCGGGCCTCGCCGGCTCGGTGCTCGCCTGGGCCGCGGTGGCCCGCAGCACGGCTCGCGAGGTGCTGGCCGTCGCCGGCTGCGCCCGCGGCGCCGCCGAATCGGCGCAGGCCGCGGCCGACCGCGCGCTCGACGACGTACGCGAAGTCGACCGGCTGCAGCGCCGGTTCGCCGAGGCACAGGAGCGGGCCGCACGGCTGGAGCAGCGCGCCGACGCCCACCGGGACGCCCGCACGCGCATGGAGCGAGCACACAAGGCCGAGACCGTGGCCCCCGCACTCGAACTGCGCGACGCCGCCGAAGCCGAGCACCGGCGCGCGGCCACCGAGGAGACCCGCACGCGAGCCGCCCTGCCGGAGACGTACGCCGGTGCCGGAGCGCCCGGTCTCGCGGCCGCCGCGCGCAAGGCCGCCGAGGAACTGGGCGGCCTGGAATCGGCACGCCGGGCCGAACGACGCCTCGGCGAACTCGGCACGGAACGCGCCTCCTTGGACCGGCAGGAACGCGCCGACGAGGACGTCCTCCAGGACGCCGAGAGCTGGCTGGCCGACTGGGAGGAGACCCGCGCGGGAGTCGAGGCGCGGGTCGACACCGCGCAGGAGGCCGCGGCGCGCGCCGAGCAACTCGCCGTGCAGCGCGAACCGGCTTTCAAGCGGCTTGCCGCGGCCCGGCTGCGCGACGAGCTGGCCCAGGACACGGAGACCGCCCACGCCCGGAGCCTGGCCGCGCGCGAGCAGGCCACCGAGGTACACGCCCACTGGCTCGACCTGAAGGAACAGCGTCTCCGGGGCATCGCCGCCGAACTCGCCGCCGGTCTGGTGGACGGAGAGTCCTGCGCCGTCTGCGGTGCCACCGAACACCCGGCGCCCGCCCGGAAGATCGCCGGACACGTCGACCGTGAGACGGAGGAACGGGCGCTCGCCGCCTATCGAAGCGCCGACGAGAAACGCGCCGAGGCCGAGCGCCGGCTCGGCCTCGTACGCGAGGCGCTGGCCGCCGCGACCGCGGAGGCGGGCGACGCGTCGACCCGCCAACTCGAAGAACGGGCCGAGGAGCTGGAGCGGCTGCACAGCGAGGCCCGTACGGTGGCCTCCGGGCTGCATGCCGCGCGCGAGGCCCGTGAGCAGGCCGAACGGGAACACGAGCGGCGGCTGACCGCCCAGCAGGAGGCAGCCCGGCGGGTCGCCGCACGAGCCTCGCACCGGGATTCCCTCGACCGCGAAAAGGCTTCACTGGAAGGGGAGTTGGAGCAGGCGCGAGGCGCCGCCGTGAGTGTGTCCGCCCGGGCCACGCAGCTCGAGCGGCAGGTCGCGCTGCTCACCGAGGCCGCGGACGGCGTCCGGGCGGCGGAGGACATCGCGCGGCGCCTCAAGGACGCCGACGCGCGTCTCGCCGACGCCGCCTTCCGCGCCGGTTTCGAGACCCCGCAGGCCGCGGCCGCAGCGATGCTCGACGACGTGGCCCACCGTGATCTCCAACGGCAGCTCGACGCCTGGCAGTCGGAGGAGTCCTCGGTGCGCGCCGTACTCGCCGAGGCGGACACCGCGGCCGCGGCGCGGCGCCCTCCCGTCGACCTGCGGGCCGCCGAGCGGGCGGCCGAGTCCGCCTCCCGACGGCTGCGGGACACGGCGTCGGCGCAGGACGCTGCGGCCCGCCGCTGCACCGAGCTGAACGCGCTCTCCACCCGTGCGACCGGCGGAGCCCGCCGGCTCGCCCCGCTGCGCGAGGAGTACGAACGTGTGGCCCGCCTCGCCGGTCTGGCGGCCGGCACCTCGGCGGACAACGAACGCAGGATGCGCCTGGAGGCGTACGTCCTCGCCGCCCGTCTGGAGCAGGTCGCCGCCGCCGCCACGGTCCGCCTCCAGCGGATGTCCTCGGGGCGCTACACCCTGGTGCACTCCGACGACCGGGCGGGCCGCGGACGCAGCGGGCTCGGACTGCATGTCGTGGACGCCTGGACCGGACGGGAGCGCGACACGGCCACGCTGTCCGGCGGCGAGACCTTCTTCGCCTCCCTCGCCCTGGCGCTCGGCCTCGCCGACGTGGTCACCGACGAGGCCGGCGGGGTGCGGCTGGACACGCTCTTCATCGACGAGGGCTTCGGAAGCCTCGACGACCAGACCCTCGACGAGGTGCTCGACGTCCTGGACTCGCTGCGGGAACGCGACCGCAGCGTCGGCATCGTCAGCCACGTCGGCGACCTGCGCCGCCGCATCCACGCTCAGCTGGAGGTCGTGAAGGGGAGAACGGGGTCGGTCGTACGGCAGCGGGGCGCGTGATCGTCGCCGGGAAGGGACTGTCCCGGCCGGCGCCGGGAACGGGCTGTGCCGATCGTCGCCGGGAACGGGCTGCGCCGGCCCTCGTCGTGGCGGTCTCAGTGACCCACAGGCCGACGCGGCAGCGGTGAGGAGTAGACGACGCTCGTCGTCACCGACCCGAGCGTGCCGATCTTGCCCGACACCGTCTCCAGATGCCCCATCGACCGTGCCGCGACCTTGATGACGAAGCAGTCGTCACCGGTGACGTGGTGTGCCTCCAGGATCTCGGGTGTGACCTCGACGAGGTCGTGGAACGGCTTGTAGTTGCCGTTCGGATATCTGAGGCGGACGAACGCCAGGATCGGCAGTCCCAGGCTCTCGGGGTCGACGACGGCCGCGTACCCCTGGATGACGCCCGCCTCCTCCAGGCGGCGCACCCGCTCGGTGACCGCGCTCGCGGACATGGAGACGGCCCGTGCCAGCTCGGCGAAGCTGGCCCGGCCCTCGCGCTGGAGGACGTCGAGGATGCGCCAGTCGGTGGCGTCCGGGGAATACGCGGTCATCCACAATGAATACCAGGGGAATCACCGGCTGATCAACTGTACTGCCGTGGATCGTCACTTCAGGAAGAACACCGGCGGACGTAGATTTCTGGTCGGGAAGTCCCGCGGGATGCGGTGCGGAGGAAGCACCGGGGTGGCAAGGGCGGCATCGGTCCGGCGGGGCCACGTTTCAAGGAAAGGCCAGGCCATGACTACGACTGCCGAAGGCATCACGAACAGCACGGCGACCGGTTCCACGTCGACGACCGAGGCGACGGTGGGGGCCGACGCGCCGCACGGTTCCACGCCGGGCACGGCCGGGGCGGACGCGGTCACCGCTTCCGCGGCCGGTTCCGCGGCGGCGGCGAACCCCGTTCTGCGGATGCCGCCGGCGTCCCCTGCCGCGGCCGCCGCCTACTTCCGCGCGAGCCTCGCGTTCCACGCGGACGTGTCCGACGTGGCAGGGGTCCTCGCGGCCGGCGGCGACCCCGGGTTCGTCGTGCTCGACTCCCGTTCCGCCGCCTCGTGGGACCAGGGCCACGTTCCCGGCGCGGTCCACCTGCCCACCGCGCTCATCCCCGAGCAGGCCGAGCGGCTTCTGGACAAGTCGGTTCCGGTCATCACCTATTGCTGGGGTCCCGGATGCAACGGCGCGACCCGCGCGGCCCTCGCCCTGGCCGAACTCGGCTTCCAGGTCAAGGAGATGCTCGGCGGCTTCGAGTACTGGGTGCGCGAGGGCTTCGAGTTCGAGACCTGGCAGGGTCGTGAGCGCCCCACGGCGGACCCGTTGACGGCGCCCGTGGACGCGGCGGACTGCGGCTGCTGACCTGAGGAAGGGGGCCGAACCGGCGCTCTGGCCCCCGTGTTGCCGCCGGTGTCCGGAATCCGTTTCCCTGGACCGGCTGGCATACGGGGGCGGACGCGTGCCGTGTAACTTCTGCGCATGCCAAGATACGCGGACCCCGGGGCGGTCCAGTGGGTGGAGTCGGGCGGCGGGCCGCTCATAGCGATTCCGGAGACGGTGCTCCCGTTCTGGGCGGGGGCCGACGGCGACGACATGTCCTGCGACTACGACCGGGCCTGTGACATCGACGGATTCGTCGGCCTCCTGCCCGTGGGCGACACCCGAGCCCTCGTCCTGGGCGACGATCCCGCCTCGACCACCTACCTTCCCGAGCACGGCGCCTTCGTCCGCTGGTGCGCCGCCGATTCCGAGGACGAACTGCTCGCCGTCGTGCCGGCGGCGCTGTCGCAGGCACGGTGGGAGCGGGAAGTGGTGTGGACGGTGCCGGGTCCCGTCGTCCTCTTCGACGCCGCGTGGCCCGGCACCGCCTCCGGGCGCACGGATCACCTGAGGGTGGCGCTCGAACCGGGCCGGTACGGGGTCCGCGCGGCGCGCGTCGAACCGGGACCCGAGACGTGGGTGGGCCTCGTACAACTGCGTCGGTTGACGCCCTGACGCCCTGGGGCTCTGAGGTCCTGACGCCTTGAGGTCCTGAGGTTCTTGACGCGGGGACGCTTCGGGCATCGGAGGCGTTCCGGTGCGGGGGTGTGCTGATGTCGGGGCACCATGGTGATGCGCGCGCGGCGGCCGGGATCCGGCCGCCGCGCGGGGCCGTCAGAGCCTGGAGAGTTCGTCCACCAGGTCGTCCAGGCCCAGCGACCCCTGGGACAGGGCGGCCATGTGCCAGGCCTTGGCGTCGAACGCGTCACCGTGGCGCTTCCTCGCGTTCTCACGGCCGAGGAGCCAGGCGCGCTCGCCGAGCTTGTAGCCGATGGCCTGGCCGGGCATCGTGAGGTAGCGGGTCAGCTCGCTCTCCACGAAGTCGGCCGGCCGGCTGCTGTGCGCGCCGAAGAACTCCTGCGCCAGGTCCGGGGTCCACCGCTCGCCCGGGTGGAAGGGGGAGTCGGCGGGGATCTCCAGCTCCAGGTGCATGCCGATGTCGACGATGACCCGGGCGGCCCGCATCATCTGCGCGTCGAGATAGCCGAGCCGCTGCTCCGCGTCGGTGAGGAAGCCGAGCTCGTCCATCAGCCGCTCCGCGTACAGCGCCCAGCCCTCGCAGTTGGCGCTGACCTGGCCGACGGTGGCCTGGTAGCGGGACAGGTCGTCGACGACGTACGCCCATTGCGCGAGCTGGAGGTGATGGCCGGGCACCCCCTCGTGGTACCAGGTCGAGACGAGATCGTAGACGGGGAAGCGGGTCTGTCCCATCGTGGGCAGCCAGGTGCGGCCGGGCCGTGAGAAGTCCTGCGACGGGGCGGTGTAGTAGGGGGCCGCGGCACCGCCGGGCGGGGCGATGCGGGACTCCACCTTCCGTACCGGCTCGGCGAGTTCGAAGTGCGTGCCGTCCAGGGCCGCGATCGCCTCGTCCATCAGCCCCTGGAGCCACCGCTGCACCTCCTCGACGCCCTCGATGTGACGGCCGTGCTCGTCGAGGTGCGCGAGGGCCACCCAGGGGGTCGCCGCTCCGGGGAGGATCTTCTCGGCCTCGGTCCTCATCTCGGCCAGCAGACGGTGGTACTCGGCCCAGCCGTACGCGTACGCCTCGTCGAGGTCGAGATCCGTGCCGTTGAAGTAGCGCGCCAGCCGCGCGTACCGCTCGTGGCCCACGGTGTCCGGAGCACCCTCGATCGTGGGCGCGTACACGTCACGCATCCAGTCCCGCAGGGCGATCACGGCCTCCGTCGCGGTACGCGCCGCCGCGTCCAGGTCCTCGCGCGCGGAGCCGGGGCCCGCCGAGACGAAGTCCTCGAACCAGCCGCGGCCCTCTCCGTCCGTGTCCGACCACTCCGTGAGCTGTTCGACGAACGTCGCGGTCGGACGCGGCCCCGCGTACAGCTTGCGGTCGAGCCCGAGCGCGAGGGACTCCCGGTAGCCGGCGAGCGCGGCCGGTACCGCGCGCAGCCGCTCGGCGACCGCGGCCCAGTCCTCGTCGGTCTCGGTCGGCGTCAGGGTGAAGACCTGGCGCACGGAGTGCACCGGTGTGTGCAGGTTGCCCACCGCCCGCAGGCCCTCGCCGGCCTCGTGGACCGCGAGTGCGGCGCTGAGCCGCTCCCGCAGCAGCCGGGCACAACGGCGCTCGATGTCACGTTCCGCGTCCGGCAGCCGCTCCGCCTCGTCCAGCCGCGCGAGGGTCACCCGCGCCAGCTCGGCGACGGCCTCCTGACCGGCGGGCGAGGTGTCGGGCAGCCTGCTGTGACTCTCCTTCACGCCGAGGTAGGTACCGAGAACCGGGTCGAGGGCGATGAGCTCGTCGACGTACGTGTCGGCGACCTCGCGGGGCAGCGGCTTCTTCGTCTCTGACATGCGCACATCCTCGTACGAGCAGACGCGCCGCGTCAGCCCGCCCAACCGGGCTTTTCACCACATCAGCCGGATTTGGCCGGGGACGACGGGCCCGGCGCGGCGGGCGGCAGCAAGGGGCCGCAGTCCCACTGCTGGAATATCAACCGCGTCTCGACCCGAGCCACTTCACGCTGCGAGGTGAACTCGTCGAGCACCAGTCGCTGCAGATCCGCCATGTCCGCGACCGCGACATGCACGAGGTAGTCGTCGGGGCCGGTCAGATGGAAGACGGTCCGCGACTCCGGCAGCACCCGGATGCGGTCGACGAAAGGTCCCACCAGTTCCCGGCGGTGCGGCCGGACCTGCACGGACAGCAGCGCCTCCAGGCCCCGTCCGAGCTTCGCCGGGTCCAGTCGCAGCTGATGGCCGAGAATCACTCCCGCCCGGCGCAGCCGGGTCACCCGGTCGAGGCAGGTCGACGGCGCGACGCCGACCTGAGCCGCGAGATCCCGGTAGGTCGTCCGTGCGTCGTTCTGCAACAGCCGCAACAGATGAAGATCGACCGGATCGAGTACGACGGAATCAGCCATGGCGCGAACGTAACACGGGATGCGGCGCCGAAACCCCGCCCGGTGTTCAGGCTTCGGCGCATGGACTCCGTTGTGTACGACACGCAGGGCGCGCAGGACGCGCAGGACGACCTGAGCGGAAGCGGCCAGGTCATCACGGCTCCGACCCGGGCACTCGCCACGGAAGCCGTGCACGCCGGCCGGGAGGACCTGGCCGCCCTCGGGCTGCACGCGGCCCCGATCGACCTGTCCACCACGTACCCCTCGTACGACAGCCGCGGCGAGGCCGCCCGGATCGACGCCTTCGCGGCCGACGGCGCCGAACCCGAGGGACCGCCGGTCTACGCCCGCCTCGGCAATCCGACCGTGGCCCGCTTCGAGACCGCCCTCGCGCGCCTCGAAGGCACCCAGAGCGCGGTCGCCTTCGCGAGCGGTATGGCCGCGCTGAGCGCCGTCCTCCTCGTACGCAACGCGATGGGCCTGCGCCATGTCGTCGCCGTACGTCCGCTGTACGGCTGCAGCGACCACCTCCTGACCGCCGGGCTGCTCGGCAGTGAGGTCACCTGGGTCGACCCGGCCGGGATCGCCGACGCGCTGCGGCCCGACACGGGTCTCGTGATGGTCGAGTCCCCGGCCAACCCGACGCTCGCGGAACTCGACCTGCGTGCCGTGGCCCACTCCTGCGGGTCCGTCCCGCTCCTCGCCGACAACACCTTCGCCACCCCCGTGCTGCAGCGCCCCGCCGAGCACGGCGCGCGACTGGTCCTGCACAGCGCCACCAAGTACCTGGGCGGCCACGGGGACGTCATGGCCGGAGTGGTCGCGTGCGACGAGGAGTTCGCCCGCAAGCTGCGCCAGGTGCGGTTCGCGACGGGCGGCGTCCTGCATCCGCTGGCCGGTTACCTGCTGCTGCGCGGCCTGTCGACCCTGCCCGTCCGGGTCCGGGCCGCCTCCTCGAACGCCGCGGAGCTTGCCCGCCGGCTCGCCGACGATCCCCGTGTCGCCCGCGTCCACTACCCGCGCATCGGCGGGGCGATGATCGCTTTCGAGGTGCACGGCGACCCGCACGACGTCATCGCCGGGGTCCGGCTGATCACCCCCGCCGTGAGCCTCGGCAGCGTCGACAGCCTCATCCAGCACCCGGCCTCCATAAGCCACCGCATCGTGCCCACGGCGGACCGCCAGGACGCGGGCGTCAGCGACCGTCTGCTGCGCCTGTCGGTGGGCCTGGAGGACGTGGACGACCTGTGGTCCGACCTGGACACCGCACTGGGGTTCCACGGCGGAGAGTGAGGGGACGAGCTCCCGGTGTGCGGGGCGTGCGCCCGGTGGTGCCGGGCGCACGCCCCGCAGCGGATGTGGGTGCGGACCGGGGCTTTCGGGCTAGGCCCGCCCCGTGCCCCTGCTTCCCTGGCCGATCCCGTTCCCGATGGCGTGCGGAGCGTGGCTGTGACCGTGGTCCTGGGCGTACGGCTGCGGCGATGTCACCGGTGTCGTGTCCAGGCGGGCGGTGATGACCAGGGTGCCCTCCTCGATCTGGTAGTCGAGCGGGAGGCCGAGGCCGCGCATGGCGGCGACCATGCCGGTGTTCGACGCCTGCGTGACGGCGTACACGCTCGCGCAGCCCGCCTCGACGGCCATCGCCACCAGGCGGCCGAGCAGTTCGACGCCGATTCCCCGCCGCTGCCATTCGTCCTCGACGAGCAGCGCGACCTCCGTCTCGTCGCCGTCCCAGAGGAGGTGACCGAGTCCGACGATCCTGCCGGATGCCGTCCGGACGGCGAGCGTGCGCCCGAAACTGGGGCTGAGCAGGTGGTTGAGGTATCGGTCCGCGTCCCCGACGGGGCCGTGGTACCGCATGCTCAACGTGCGCGGCGAGCAGCGCTCGTGCATCGCCTTGGCGGCCTCGAGGTCGGAGACGTCCGCGCGCTGGACGGTGATCGGGTTGCCCTCGGGAAGCGTCAGCATGTCCTGCCCGCGCGGAACGCGGGGGCCGAGCCGCGCGTCCAGTTCGACCAGCGCCCGCGCCCGCGCGAACTCGGTCGGTGTGAACGGCAGATACGGCCGCTCCACCGTGATCACCCCGCCCTCCGGCGCGCGCAGCCGCATCACCGTGTCCTCAAGGGCCCCCTCCACGGGTGCCCCCTGCGTCGCCCGGCCGGAGACGGGAGAGGTGGCGGGCAGTGAACGGATCGTGCACCGGCCGAGCAACTGCCTGAGCGCGAGCGGCAGTTCGGAGGCGTCGAGGGCGGTGCGGGTGGCCAGACCGAGCACCCGGGTCGGCGCGTCCACCAGGTCATGGGCGTCGGCCCGCTCGATCCACGTCGAGGTGCCGCCCGCCTGCGCCACGCTGCGGGTGATCTCGGAGATGGCCAGCTCGGCGGGCGCGCGCAGCAGGAACTCGTCGACCGTTCCGTCCGCCAGCGGGTGCGTCTGGAGGCTCAGGATGTCGACCTGGCGCTGTGCGAGCGCCGTGCACAGCGCGGCGAGCGAACCCGGCGCGTCCTGGACCGTCGTACGCATCCGCAGCAGCACGGTCGCCCCCACGGCGGGCAGTGGCGCGGAGGCTGCCGCGTCCTCCCCGGAAAGCACGCCCGTTCGCCCCTCCGAGGGCGGCCGGGCGCCGGTATCGCTCGTCGGCGGGGCGTGACCGTGGCGGCGTGCCCACCATGTGTGGAATCCGGCCGTGGCGGCCAGGAGCACCGCCGATATCACCAGCAGCGCGGGGCCGTCGGGCCCGTGCCCGATCAGATTGGCCACACCGTCCGCGACCGCCACGGCCGTGAACAGCGCGGCGAGTTCGACGAGGTCCCGTCGCCAGTGGTGAACGGGCCGTCCGTGCTTCGCACGCGTCACATCAGACATGTCTGGAGTCATACCTTCACTGTGAAGGAATGGTGTTGCGTGATCACGAACGGCTTGTGACTGATCGGTTAAGTGTCGTTCTGCCCTTTTTGCAGTTCTTTTTACGGGTCTTTTGCCTCGAACACGGGTCCTCGCTGCCCACCTGGTCAGGGCCGGCGGATCCTTGATCGTCCTGCGTAACAAGTGCGGCGGCCCGCTCCCGCTCCCGCTCCCGCTCCCGGTCGCCCGTGTCAGGCGGCGGCCTCCCCCCTCAGCGCGGTCCGCAGTCGTCGGGCCTGGGTCACGACCTTGGACGAGCCGTGCCGCTCGGCGGTACCGGCGAGATGGGCCAGATCACCGCGCGCCCCGGATCGCTCGGCGCAGTCGGCGGCGACGGCCAGCAGCTCACCGAGCCCCCGCGCCGCGCCGCCGCCCGCCCCGTCGGCGGCGAGGTCGGCCAGCAGGGCCGGCAGCAGGCCGAGCAGCACCGACCAGACCGTGGCGTACGCACCCGTGGCCGCCGCCGTGCGTATCGACTCGGCCAGCCGGGACTTCTTCAGCGCGCCCCTGCGCACCAGCTCCCCGATGTCCGAGCCGAGCCGCCCGGCGTCGAGCTGTCCCCGGGCGGCGAGGACCAGCAGGGCGTCCACAGCGGCGAGCCGGTCCTCGGGATGCCGGGCCCCGAGCCCGTACGCCAGGCACAGGTGCAGCGCCTCGCCCGCTGTGCCGTCGGCCTCGGCGAGCAGCGGCAGCATCGCGGCGACCATGCGGCCGTCCTCCACCGCGGCCGTGCTGATGTCGCGCAGCAGACGCGCCGCCACCAGTTCCCGGCGTCCCGGTACGACGGCCGGCCAGTACCGCTGCTCCGTGACACCCCAGTGCCGGCAGTACCGGTGGTCCTTGAACACCGTGAGGGGGCGTCCCAGCAGCCGGAACTCCTTGGGGAACAAGCCCTGTATCTCTTCCAGTTCGCCCAGTTCCAGAAGGATGCGGGCGCCCGAGGTCCGTCGGCGGCTCGTCGGGAGCAGCGGCCCCTCGGCGGTGAGCCACTGGGCCAGCCGGTACCCCTCGGGGCTGCCGAGCGCGCGGGCCCGGGCCGCGGCCGCCTCCGCCGTCGCACGGTCGTCGCGCCGTACGCGCAGAAGTGCCTGCGCGAAGTCGGCCGTGCCCGGCCGGGTGTCGAGCCGCCGGTACTCGGTGAGGCGTTCCACCAGCTCGTCCGGCTCCAGCAGCCCGGTGTCCCAGGTGGGAGTGGCCAGCAGGAACGGCATCGGGTCGGTGCGAAGGCGGTGGCCCGCCTCCCACAGGCGCGCGTCGAGAGCGCGGGAGAGCGCGCTGTGATGGCAGTTCCCGCTCGTCGGTCCCTGCTGTACCGCCGCATGGAGCGTTTCCATGCCGACCCCCTCGAACAGGGCCGCCAGGACGACTTCGAGACCCTGTGCCGACTCACGGAAGCTTCGGTCCACGACCGGGTAGCTCGGATCGCGGTCCTTCCACCAGCAGCGCGCGACCACGGGGCCGAGGGCCTCCACCAGAGCGTCCCGATCACGGTGGGCGTGGCGGACCAGGCCGTCCAGAGCGCGCTCGAACGCCGCGACTCCGCCACCGGAAGCCAGTATCGCGCTGACCTCCTCGGCCAGTTCGGTCACCGAATCCGGCGCCGCCGCCAGCCGCGCCCGCTCAGGCACGGGCGGCAGCATCTCCTCCTGGACCGTCGAAGCGGAGCCCGGAGCCTCGATACCGAGGGCGCGCTGCGCCCGCAGCCGCAGCCCCGGGCTCAAGTCGGCACTGAGGTCTTCGAGCCGAGCTCGCACGTCGAACGAGTCGGGAAGCGCGCCGGCATGGCGCTCCACCAGTTTCAGCGCACGCTCCTGCACGTCGGTGTCCTCGTGCCCGAAGGCTTCGGCCACCGCGGGCAGCAGCACATCCGCCGTGGACGGATCACGCTTGAGGACCTTCCCCAGCAGGACGAGCTGGGCGCGTACCAGCTTCTTCTCCGTACGGAAGAGCACCCCCGAGGACATCTCGGCCAGCTGCCGGGACGTCAACTCACCGTCCAGGGCGAGAGAAGCGAGCACCGACTGCGCGTACCCGGCGACGGTCGGCACGGCCTGGCAGGCGAGCACCGTCCAGTCGGCGGAGCGCTCGCGTTCCTCGTCACGCGCCGGAGCCAGCGACGACAGCAGACGCAGGAAGACCCGCTGGTCGGCCGGGGCGCCACCGCGCAGGAGCCGCGCGACGCAGGCGTCCAACACGACCCTTCGGTCGAGGGTGCCCTCCTCGGACAGCTCGGCGAGGGCGTCGTACCAACTGCCCGGTCCGTCGCCGAACAGCCAGGCGATCTGACTCGTGACCTCCAGCGACTCGAAGAGCGCGGTGACCATCACGGACACGTGGGGCTCCTTGCGCAGTCGCTGCGCCACCGTGCCTCCGCCGTGCCAGGAACCACCGATGTGCTCCAACCAGCCCCGCACATAGGCGTCGGTCGTCGGAACCTCGCACCCGGACAAGGCCACCAGGCCCGACAGCAGGGCGAACGGGACCCGGGACGTCGCCGGCCGGGCGGCGAGCCGGTGCGTCAGATCGGCGAGCCAGTCGGTCTCGCGATCGCCCAGCACGTGGAGCAGGACACCGGGGGAGGCCTGGAACCAGCGCATGTCCACGCCGGCGATCCAGGTCGCCGCACCAGCGGCGCCCGTGTGACACGCGGCTCCCGCCGCGTGCAGCGCGGGATGGGCCACGCGCGACGCCGCGTTCCACGGCGCCGACCGCAGCTCCTTGCGGAGTTCCTTCAACGCGGGCAGACAGGACCGGCGTTCACCGTCGGTCATCCCGTCCAGGAGTCCGGCGGCCTCGACTGTCCGCCCCGCCCGTACCGCCTTCAGCAGTGCCTCGCCACTCATCGCCCATCGCCCCCGTCGAACCGAACTTCCGGGAATTCCTCATGTCGTTCCACGGCCGGAGCCGGAGCCGGGGCCGAACCCGGGACAGGGACCTGAACCAGGGCCGCAGTCGGGACCGGAGCCAGGGCCGCAGTCGTGGTCGTAGCCCGACCGTTCCCGTTCCCGTTCGCGCTCCCGCTCCCGTTCTTGTGCTCGGCCCGAGCGCCCCGCCGCACCATCCGCACCGCGAGAGCGTGCTTGCACGGCCCGCGGCCGCCCCGGTACTTCGCCCACCACAGGCAGGAACAGCTCAGCGTTCCCGCGTCGTCGCGGACGCGGTGCACATGTCCGTCGTCCGCGGTCACCGTGCCGATGGCTCCGTCCAGGGAGACCGCGCCCGCGCCGACCAGGGCGTGGGCCGACCGCAGGCGAGGGTTGTGCCGCTCGGCCCGCCCCGCGTCGTACGGCAGTTCCCGGTGGAAGTACGCGGCTTCCGCGGTGTCGTAGCCCACGCGCCCCGATGTGCCCAGCCGGACCAGGGCGGCTCTCACCCGCTCGGCCGGCAGGCCGGAGGCGGCGGCCAGTTCGCCCACATCGACGCGTGGTTCCCACGCCAGCAGCACCGCGATCAGCTCCGCGTCCTCGGCGGCCTCGTCGGTGGCGAGGGCGTCCAGCACCCCGCCCTCTCCGGAGAAGCCCCGGGAGGCATCGGGCGACAGCGTGAGCGTCAGCCGCATTCCGGGCAGGACCGCTTCCCAGGCGCCGGCCAGGGCGGTGTCTCCGGTGACCGGTGGGCCGTACACGCGCAGTGCCGTCGCATGGCGCAGCACCCGCTGGAGCGCGATCAGCCGGTCGGGCCCGGGCAGGCACACGGCTCCCGGAACCGGCCGGGTCGTCGGACGCAGACCCCGGCCCGACGGCACCACCCACTGGGCGCCGCCCGACCGGCCGCGTACCGTGCCACGCGGGAGGGAACGCAGGAACCGCACGGCCTCGGCCGCGGGGAGTTCGGCCCGCAGATCGAATCCCGCCGCCGTCACCTGGGCCTCCGCGAATCCGCGCAGCCAGCGGTCGGGCAACGGCACCTTCTTCTCCACCACCGGTCCGTCCAGCGTGGTCACGGCCATCTCGTCGGGGCCGACCCGGAGATGCAGTGGATCGTCCGTGCCGATGCGGGAAAGGGCCTCGCGCAGCGGGTTGTTGACGTCGACATTCGTCGTCCCGTGCCCGATCTCGTCGCCGTCGAGGCCCGGTGCCAGCACGTCCAGACGCGCGTACACCCCGCCACAGCCGGAGAAGGACTCGAACCGCAGACGGTCACCGTTGCCCGTGACCACCGGGTCGAGGGACGCGCGCAGCTGAGGCTGGTAGTAACGCGCCGCGGCGACATCGGCCACCGCCAGCAGCCCCGCGGCGGCCACCTGGGGTGACGTCAGAAAGCCCGCGAAGAACCGAGGATGGTCCTCGAAACCCGTGGGCGTCGAGCCCCGCGAGGTCTCGAGTCCCAGCCGCTGCCCGCCGGGCGCGGACTCCAGGGCGGAGGGTCGGGTGTAGGCCACGGCCTGCAACGATCGCGTCATGGAAAAACCGTAGAGGTGACCACTGACAATCACCTCTGACCTGCGGCGACGATCCGCCGAGGGGGCGAATGCGGTTGAGATCCTCCGGCCGGCGGCCGGTGTTCCCGTAACTGTCCGTGGTCTACCGCTCGTTGCGATGTGAACCCGGTACATCATGACCGAGTCAAGCCCGCGAGGTGTGGCCCCGGGCGAGGCGGACCGCTGCCCCTACTGGCCTACGCGCCCTGGCTGGAGCACCTGTGAGAACAGCACGGTCCCGTCCTGCTCCCGCAGCCGCACCGTCAACTCGCCGCTGTCGCCGTCGATGTCGACCTCGCCGAAGAACTGGTAGCCGCCGGCGGGCGAGACGTTCGAGGCGGCGGGTGCCTTCACGAACACCCGTTCCGGACCGAACGTGTTGTCCAGCACGCTGGCCGGGAAGGCTCCGGCGTTCAGGGGACCGGAGACGAACTCCCAGAACGGCTCGAAGTCGGTGAACGCGGCCCGCGACGGCTGGTAGTGCTGCGCCGACGTGTGGTGCACATCCGCGGTGAGCCACACGGTGCCCGTGATCCGACGGTGCTTGATGAAGCGCAGCAGCTCGGCCAGCTGGAGTTCCCGTCCGAGGGGCAGGCCGGGGTCCCCCTGCGCCACGGCCTCGATGTTCGGCTGTCCTTCGGTCGTGTCCGGCACGACGAGGCCGAGCGGCATGTCCGCGGCGATCACCTTCCACACGGCCCGCGAGCGCGACAGCTCGCGCTTCAGCCACTCCAGCTGCCCGGCGCCGAGGATGCCCTGCGGATCCGTCGTCTGGTTGTCCGGGGAGTTGGCGTTGCGGTAGGTGCGCATGTCGAGGACGAACACGTCCAGGAGCGGACCGTGACGCATGACCCGGTGCACGCGGCCGTCCCGGTCGCCCGGGCGCAGGGTCGACACGGGGAAGTACTCGCTGAACGCGCGCCGGGCTCGCGCCGCCAGGACGTCCACGCTCTTCTCCGTGTAGCGCGTGTCCGTGGTGGCGACCACCTCACCGGGGTACCAGTTGTTGCGCACCTCGTGGTCGTCCCACTGGATGACGGAAGGCACCCGGGCGTTGAACCGTTTGAGGTTCTCGTCGAGCAGGTTGTAGCGGAAGTTGCCGCGGAACTCCGCCAGCGACTCGGCGACCTTGGACTTCTCCTCGGTCGTGATGTTCCGCCAGGTGCTGCCGTCGGGGAGCGTGGCCGTCGCGGCGATCGGGCCGTCCGCGTAGATGTTGTCACCGCTGCACAGGAAGAAGTCCGGGTCGAGCCGGGCCATCGCGTCGTAGATGCGGTAGCCGCCGATGTCCGGGTTGATGCCCCAGCCCTGTCCCGCCAGGTCGCCCGACCACAGGAAGCGCACGCCGCCGCGCCGGCTGTGCGGAGCCGTACGGAAGGTCCCGCTCACCGGCTCCCCGGCGCGCCGGGGGTCGTCCGGGTCGGCGAGCAGGACGCGGTAGTGGATCTGCTCACCGGACGGCAGTCCGCGCAGCCGGGTGGTCCCCGTGAAGTCGGTGTCCGCGCCCAGCAGCGGACCGTGCCATCTGCGCGAGTCGCGGAACGACGCGGTCGCCGAGGTCTCGACGATCATCCGTGCGGGCCGGTCGGAGCGGACCCACACCAGGCCGGAGTCGGTGGTCACGTCGCCGGTCTGGACGCCCCAGCCCGCCTTCGGCCGGCCGGACAGGGCGAGTGCCGGTGCCGAGCCGAGCGTGGTGGGCAGGGCCAGCGCCGCCGACGCGGCCAGGGAGCCGCGCAGCACGCTGCGGCGGCCGGGGATCGAGCTGAGCGGACGGTGCGACATGGATACGCCTCCGGGGACGGATTCGGCCAGTGTGCAGAGCCACAACTACTGGTACGCCGCAGCGCGCACGCAAACCACGGGTGAACAACCGGGCCTGGGATGTGCGGAATCGGCGTGGATCATCCTGCGGAGCCGGACCGGTCGACGGCGTGGGCCCGGAGAAGCCCGCCCCGAACCTGGGTGCGGCGTTTCAGGGCCCCGAGGACTCGCCAAGTGCGCCCCGGCCGCGTACGGCCTCCGCCATCAGTCGCATGCCGTCCCGTATCCGCGCGGGCGGCAGATGGGCGTACCCCAGCACGAGCCGTACGCCGTCCGCGGCCGTTGCTCCGTAGTGTGCCGATGGCCGGACCACGACCCCGGCCGCCGCGGCCCGTACGACGAAGCGGTCCTGTGGCCCGTACCGGCCGGGGAGCGCGGCGACGACGTGCAGGCCGGCCGCGATGCCGGAGACCTCCGTGCCCGGAAAATGCTCCTCCAGGGCCGCGACCAGGACGTCTCGCCGCTCCCGGTAGGCGCGCTGGCAGCGGCGCAGCTGACGGTCGTAGTCGCCGCGCTCCACGAAACGGGCCAGGAGCGCCTGATCGAGGACCGGATTACCGAGGTCCATGGTGCGTTTGCGCTCGACGACCTCCTCGAAATGGCGCGCCGGAACGAGGAGCCAGCCCAGTCGAAGCCCCGGAGCGAGCGATTTGCTGACCGAGCCCGTGTACCCGACATGCTCGGGGTCGAGTCCCTGAAGGGCGCCCACCGGGGCACGGTCGTAGCGGAAATCGCCGTCGTAGTCGTCCTCGATCACCAGTCCGTCCACGGACCGGGCCCAGTCGAGGAGTTCGGCGCGGCGCCGCGCCGAGTACGCGATCCCCGTGGGGAACTGGTGGGCCGGCGTCGTCACCACGGCTCGTACACCGGAGGCACGGAGCGGAGCGACCGCGAGGCCCTCGTCGTCCAGCGGCAGCCGTACGGTGCCGACGCCGGCCGAGGCGAACAGCGAGCCCAGCTCCGGACTGCCCGGCTGCTCGAGGCCCACGGTGGGTGTCCCGCGCGCGTGGAGCACGAGTCCGAGCAGTGTCATCGCCTGGGCGACCCCGGAGACCACGACGACGCGCTCCGGGTCCGCGACCACGCCCCGGCGGCGTACGAGGAGTTCGGCGAGGGCGGTCCGCAGTCCCGGCAGACCACGCGGATCCGGGTAGCCCAGTGCCTGGTGGGGCAGTTCGGCCAGCACTCCGCGGTGCGCCGCGGCCCACGCGGAACGCGGAAAGAGAGACAGGTCGGGGGTTCCCGCGACGAAGTCGGCCCGCACCCCGGCCGCCCGCGGGGCACGGTCACGCGCGCGCGGGCCGACCGCCCGGACCGCGTCACCGACCCAGGTACCGGCCCCGCGGTCACTGCGCAGATACCCTTCCGCGGTCAACTGCTCGTACGCCTCGGTGACCAGCCCCCGCGACACGCCGAGATCACCGGCCAGCTCGCGGCTGGACGGAAGCCGGGTGCCGGGGGCGAGACGCCCGGAGCGGACCGCCTCGCGCAGCGCGGCCTGAAGGGTGCGGCCACGCGCGCGGGGCGGAGCCGACGCGGCCGGCAGGAGCAGCTCCCACGCGGCCGTCCACGAGGGTGCAGCCGCTGTCGGAGCGGGACGCGGCGGCCCGCCGCGATTGGTCCCCGATGACGTCATGGAAGTGGACCTTAAACCGGGCCACGCCCGCCCATAGCGTCGGAGTCATGAACGCCACCACCACCCGGGGCGCGCTGCTCGCCGCCCTCGCCTGCGTCCTCGTCGGAGGTTCCTTCACCGCCAACAGCGTCATGGGCCACTATCCCTACGCGGGCGGCCAGTTCCTGCGCTACGGCCTCGCCTGTGTCCTTCTGCTGCCTCTCGTCGGCCGGGGCGGAGCCGCCCCGCTGCGGCGGCTCACGGTCCGCCAGTGGGGGCGCCTCGCGCTGATCGCGGCCGTCGGCATGGTCGGCTTCAACCTCGCCGTGCTCGCCGCCGAGCGCACGGCGGAACCGGCCGTCCCCGGCGTCTTCGTGGGCTGCGCCCCGGTCGTCGTCGCGGTGCTCGTACCGCTTCAGGAGGGGCGTCGTCCGCAACGCCGGGTCCTGTACGGGGCGTTGCTCGTCGCTCTCGGCGCGTCCGCCGTTCAGGGGTGGGGCCGCACGGACGCGGCCGGGATCGCGTACTCCCTGGGCGCGCTGGCCGGGGAAGTCGGCTTCGCCGTCCTGGCCGTACCGGTCCTGCGTCCGCTCGGGCCTCGGCTGTTGTCGGCCACCGTGTGCGGTGTCGCCGCGGCGGAGTCGGCGGTGGTCGGGGTGATCACCGGCGGCGGCAGATGGCTGCGGGTGCCGGACGCGACGGAGGCGACCGCGTTGGTGTGGCAGGCGGCGGTCGTCACGGTCGTCGGCTTCGTGTGCTGGTACACGGGCGTGCAGCGCATCGGTGCGGAGCGCGCCACGCTCTTCTCCGGACTCATCCCGGTCTCCGCCGCCTGCACCGCGCCGCTCGTGGGCACGGGCGCCTACGGGATCGCGCAGGCCGCGGGATCTGCCCTCGTGGGCACCGGAGTCGCCCTCGGATCAGGCGCGTTGAGCCTCGTCGTCGGGCGCGGCCGCCGGGCTGCCGCGAGGGGCCGCTCGACGACAGCCGCCCATGACCGATCGAAAGCAGTCGCCCACGGCCGTACGGCCATTACCGACCAGGGCCGTACGGCCGCCGTCGCCCATGACCGTACGACTACTGCCGACCGGGACCGTACGACCCTTACCAACCAGGGCCGTAAGACCGCTGCCGCCGAGGACGGCTCAGCGGCTTCCGTCGAGGATGACGCGGGCGACGAGCGCCGGGTCGTCGTTCATCGGGACGTGGCCGCAGCCGGGCAGCCGCACCAGCCGCGCCCGCGGGATGATCTGCTTGGCCCGGACACCCTGGCGGCGGATCAGCAGCCGGTCGCGGGTGCCCCAGGCCACGGTGACGGGGAGCGTCGGGATGTCGTCCGTGAACTGGACGTTCGTACCTGCCCGCAAGGTCTCGTCGAATCCCTCGGCGTGGGCCAGGGCGAGGGTCTCGGCGACGACCGCCTCAGGTGAGCGGCGGCCGGGCCGGGCGTAGATGGAGCTGGTCAGCACCGCCCGTCCGGCCGCCGAGCGGGAGAGCCGCTCGATGACCGGGACGGGCGTGCGGCGGGCAGCCTGCCGCATGGCGATCAGCAGGCCGAAGGCGTAACGCCGCTCCACCGGTGACCAGAAGCCGGCGGGTGAGAGCGCGGTGACGGACCGTACGAGCTTCTCGCGCCCCAGTTCCAGGGCCAGCAGCCCGCCGAGCGAGTTGCCGGCGACGTGCGGCCGTTCGATCCCCAGCGCCTCGCACAGCGCGCCGAGCAGGGGCACCACCGTCGGCAGGTCGTGGGTCATTCCCTCGGGCAGCGCCGGGGACGCGCCGAAGCCGGGAAGGTCGACGGCGATCACGTCGCGTTCGGCGGCGAGGATGGGGATGACCGGGTCCCAGGCCTGACGGTGGTGGCCGATGCCGTGCAGCAGGAGCAGCGGTTCGCCGGTGCCCACGCGCGCGTAGGACACGGTGACCGCTTTGGGGCCGCGCGGTGAGGGGAGGCTGACGGTGACCGTGTCGGACATGGGACTGCTCCTCGTCTGAACGCTGTGACGAACCATCTTGTAGACAGCTTGTCAGCAAGTGCTACCGACGGGTAGCCCCGAACCGTCACGAACCGTGCGCCAGTCATCACACGTCAGTCATCACGCGTCAGCCGCCGCCCCGGTCGCACGTCTCCGTGGGGCACTAACGCGCCCTGCGCACCTCCACGTTGAAGTCCGCGTGCCCGATGCCCTGCATGAGCTTGACCCACAGCGGCACGTACATCTCCACGACCCGCGCGGTGCGGATGCCCCCCAGGTCGAACACACGCTGCGCGGGCCAGCCGAACTCGCCCAGCAGCGCCGTCACCTGCTCCTTGGCGCTCTCGTCGTCACCGGAGACGAAGATCTGGTGCTCGCCGGGCACTCTGGAAGGCTCGACCATCACCTGGCAGTTGACGGTGTTGAGACTCTTCACCACCCGGGCCCGCGGGAACTCCCGCTGGATCTGCTCGCCCACACTGTCCGACTCGACGGGGGAGAGCCGCAGCTCGCCGTCCTCGAACGCCAGGGGGTTGGAGACGTCCAACAGCACCTTGCCGTCCAGGTGTTCCTCCCCGGCCGACCGCAGTACGGCGAGCGCGATCCGCCCGCCCACCGCGTTCACGACCACCTCGCCGAACGCCGCGGCGTCCGCGAAGGTGCCGTGACGGGCGGTGGGACCCGCGCCGTCGGCCCACTCGACGGCCGCCGCGTTGTCCTTGGTGCGCGAGCCCAAGGAGACCTCGTGGCCCAGTTCGACCAGCTTGCCGGCAAGGGCGCGCCCCACGTCGCCCGTGCCCAGTACCCCGTATCGCATCGTCGTTCCTCCCGTTTTCGGGACCGCCGGCCACCGGAGGCCCGCGGTCATTGTGCTCCGGGGCGGCCGATTCGCCTGGACACCGGGGAAAGTGTCGGGTGGGATGGTTCGGTGGCAGGCGACACGGCGACCGATGTCTTCGAAGAACACCGCCCCTTGCTGATGGGTGTTGCGTACCGCATGCTCGCCCGGGTGGCCGACGCGGAGGACGTCGTCCAGGAAGCGTGGCTGCGCTGGTCCGGCAAGGACCGGTCGGACGTGCGGGAACCACGCGGGTATCTGGTCCGCGTCACGACCCGGCTCGCCATCGACCGGCTGCGCCAGGTCCAGTCGCGTCGTGAAGCCTACGTCGGACCGTGGCTCCCGGAACCGTACGTCACCGACTTCGGCGAGGCCGTGCCCGACAGCGTCGAGCGGGCCGTTCTCGCGGACTCCGTCTCCCTCGCCGTCCTCGTCGTCCTGGAGTCCCTGTCACCGCTGGAACGCGCGGTGTTCGTCCTGAGAGAGGCGTTCGGCTATCCGTACGCCGACATCGCCGCCGTCCTCGACCGGGGCGAACCGGCGGTGCGTCAACTGGCCGGGCGGGCGCGCAGGCACGTGGAGGAACGGCGGCCGCGCTACGAGGTCGACCCGGCCGAACGCCGTGACCTCACCGAGCGGTTCCTCGCCGCGGCGGGCGAGGGCGATCTGGAGGGACTGGTGTCCCTGCTGGCACCGGAGGCGCGGCTCATCGGCGACAGCGGAGGCCGCGCGCAGGCGCCGCTGCGGATCCTCGACACGGCCGAGAAGGTCGGCCGCTTCGTCGTCGGCGTCACCAAGAAGGGCGCGTCCGGCCTGTCGCTGCGCTTCCTCGAGGTCAACGGCGGTCTCGCGGTGCTCGCGCTGTCCGACGGCAAGCCCGACAGCATCATCCAGCTGGATGTCGCGGACGGCCGTATCCAGTGCGTCTACATCGTGCGCAACCCGGAGAAGCTGATGTCGATCCCCGCGGCCTGATGCCCCGGAGGACGCCTCCGTCCGAGGCGCCGCAGAAGAGCGGAAGCCCCCGTCTTTGTACGGGGGCTTTCGGCGTTGTGTCGCGAACGTCGCCCGGCGAGAACACCCCGTGAACGCTCCGCGGCGGGGCGCCTGTGCAATCCGTAAGGGTTCGAGGATTGGTCTTGACCAAGGGTGGGGGCGGCCCTATCGTCGCAGGGATAGTGCAGGAACCTTTAATAAACAAGGGCGTGAAAACGCCGCCGGGCCACGGCGATTGCGGAGGACAGGGTGGGGACCACGCAGTTGGAATCGGTGCCGGAACCGAAGTACTGGCACCTGAGGACCGTGCTGAGTGAAGCGCTGGACTCCGAGTTCACGGTGGGCGAGATCCTGCCCAACGAACGTGACCTGGCGGCCCGCTTCGGTGTCGCTCGGGCGACCCTGCGCCAAGCACTCGAACAGCTCGAACTGGACGGCCGCCTGCAGCGCCGTCGCGGCGTGGGCACCACCGTCGCGCCACCGCGCGTGGGCGTGGCCGTCGGAACCGAACAGCACGTGTGGCCGGGGGCCGTCGGGGACGCCTGGCACGCCGCGGACTGCACCGTGGCGGCGCCGCCCGCGGCAGTGGCCGGCATCCTGGAGACCGCCGACGGCGAGCCGGTGCACACCGTACGCCGCTCGCTGGTGACACACGGTCAGCCCGTCGCCGCCGAACTTCTGTACATCCCGGCGTCCTCGGTGCCGGACCTGTCGGCGATCGACGCGCCCTCGGGTGCCGCACGCGCGCGTGCCGTGCTGCGCGAGCTCCAGCGGCTGGAACTGGAAGGCCAGGACCGTGCCGTCGAGCTGGGCTCGGCCCGCGCGGACGACGCCAAGGAGCTCGACCGCCTTCCCGGGGCGCCCGTTCTCGTGGTCACGACCCGTTTCTTCACCGAGGGGCGCACCGCGGCGGTGTCCGTGGCCACGTACCGCGCGGACACCTGCCGGCTCACGTTCGGTGACTCCGGCGGTGTGGAGATCCACCACGACCCGGAGCGTCGCGCCTCCTGAGCCGTCCGGCCCGGACCGCCCCGCTCGTCGAGCCGCGTCCCTGACCACACCCGTCCGACCACACCCGTCGCACCCCGGAACACTTCGGAGCGCGACGGGTTTTGTGGCTGTGGCTGTGGCTGTGGCTGTGGCTGTGGCTGTGGCGGCGGTCGGCGTCGTCGCGTCACCCGCGCCTCAGCGGCGCGCGGTCACGGTTCCCTCCACCGCGAACAACTGCTCCTCCACATGGTCGAGGGCCAGCCGCAGCGCACCGGTCGCCACGGCCGCTTCCCCCAGCATCGAGAGGGCCACCCTGGGCGGACGCAGGCAGTAGCGTGCCAACTCCCTCCGCAGCGGCTCCAGTACGCCGTCCAGGCCGGCCGCCCAGCCCCCGATGACGACCAGCTCCGGGTCGAGGGCGAGGACCAGGGCCGCCACGTCGTGCACCAGCCGCTGGATGAAGCGGTCGACCGCGGCACGCGCCCGCTGGTCGCCGTCCCGGGCCAGCGTGAACACCTTGGCGACGGCCTGCTCGTCGAGCGGGTGCAACGGCTCGTCCGTCGTCGACAGCAGCGTCTCGGGGGTGACGTCACGGCCCAGCAGATGCAGCGCTCCGATCTCGCCGGCCGCCCCGCCGAACCCCCGGTGCAGCCGCCCGCCGATCAGCGAGCCGGCACCCGGACTCAGCCCCGCCAGGACGAACACGACGTCGTCGGAGTCGGTCGCCGCGCCCTTCCAGTGCTCCGCGACCGCCGCCGCGTTGGCGTCGTTCTCCACGAGCACCGGGCATTTGAAGGAGCGGCTCAGCCGTTCGCCCAGCGGCAGGCCCGTCCACTCCGGCAGCGCCGTGCCCAGGCGCACGGTGCCGTCCGCCTCCACGATGCCGGGGCTTCCCACGCCCACCGCGCGCAGCGAGCTGCGGGCGACACCCGCCCTGCGCAGCAGCTCGGCGACCGCCACCCGCAGCCGTTCCAGCCGCTCGTCGGCGGACGCCGTCTCGTCCACGTCCTTGGCCATCGCGCCCATCACGCGCCCGTCCAGGTCCGCGAGCAGCGCCGCGACGCGGTGAGGGCCGATCTCCAGGCCCAGCAGATGCCCCGCCTCGGCCCGGAACCGGAACCTGCGCGCCGGACGCCCCTGGCGCCGTGCGGCGCCCTCCTCGGCCGCCTTCTCGACGACGAGCCCGTTCTCGATCAGCCCCTCGACGACCCCTTCGACCGTCGGCCGTGACAATCCGGTCACCCGGGTGATCTCGGTGAGGGTCGCGCAGTCCGTGGCACGCAAGGCGTGCAGGACCACCGCGGAATTGATCCGTCGCAGCAGAGAGGGATCCCCGCCGGTCAACCGCCCCAACGTCCGTCCTCCCAGCTTGTACGCGTGTTGGCCGGATCGTACTCGTCGCGGGGGTCCCCGGCGAGGGCCGGGGACCCTTTCCCGTGCACGGGCCGCCGTCAGCCCGGCGCCACGAACCCCGACTCGTAGGCCGCGATGACCGCCTGAGTACGGTCCCGGGCACCCAGCTTCGCCAGTACGGAGCTGACGTGCGACTTGACCGTCTCCGTGCCGACGACGAGCCGCGCGGCGATCTCGGCGTTGGACATCCCCCGTGCCATCAGCCGCAGTACGTCCGCCTCGCGCTCGGTCAGCGCGGCCCGATCCATGGCCGCCCGCGCCGCCGGATTCCCACCGTTCTCCCCGTACTCGGCCGCCAACTGCCGCACGGAGGCGGGGAACAGCAGGGACTCGCCCTCGGCCACCAGCCGCACCGCGTGCACGATCTCGGCCGGCCGCGCCCGCTTCAGAAGGAAGCCGTCGGCCCCCGCGCGCAGCGCCTCGTAGACGTACTCGTCGTTCTCGAACGTCGTCACCACGAGGATCTTGGGCGGGTCGGCGACCGTCCGCAGTACCGCGCGGGTCGTCTCGATGCCGTCCATCAGGGGCATCCGGACGTCCATGGCGACCACGTCCGGCCGCAACTGCCGGACGAGCGGGATCACGGCGGCGCCGTCGGCGGCCTCCCCGACGACCTCGATGTCGGGCTGCGCCTCCAGCACGGCGCGCAGCCCCGCGCGTACGAGGGGTTCGTCGTCGACGAGCAGAACGGTGACCGGCATCCGGCCAGCGTAGATCAGTGCAACGGTAGCTCGGCGTGCACCTGCCAGTCACCCTCGTGCGGGCCCGTCCGGGCGCTGCCGCCGAGCAGCGCGGCCCGCTCCCGTATGCCGCGCAGACCGCTGCCCCGCCCGGCACCGGATCTGCCGTCCGGCAGCGGATTGCGGACCTCCAGGGAGAGCGTGCCGTCCCTGACCTCGATACGGACGCGCACCGGGACACTCCCGGCATGCCGGATCACATTGGTGAGCGACTCCTGGAGGATGCGGTAGCCCTCTCTGGACACCGGTCCCGCCACCGTCTCCAACGGGCCCGAGACCTCGGCGTCCACCTTGGCCCCCGAGACGCGCGCCGACTCCAGCAGCCGGTCGGCGTCGGTCAGCGTGGGACGGCCGCTCACGGGACGCTCCGCCTCGCGCAGCACACCCAGCACCCGTTCCAGATCCTCCAGGGCGGACCGTCCGGTCTCCTCGATGGCGGCCAGGGCACGGGAGGTGAACTCCGGGTCGCCCGCCGCGCGCGCGGCGCCGGCCTGCACCACGGCGACGGTGAGCGCGTGGCCGATGGAGTCGTGGAGCTCCCGGGCGATGCGGTTGCGCTCCAGGAGCTGTTCGGTCCGCTCCTCCAACGCGGCGAGCCGCTCGGCGGGGGAGGGGCCGAGGAGCCGCCGAGCGAACACCGTGGTCAGCTCGCCGAGGCCGACCACCGCGCCGTACAGGGCGAGCAGGGGCAGCGGGACGAGCAGCGCGCAGCTCCAGTGCGGGTCCAGGAGCCGGATCACGGGGTCGCCGGACGGCCAGTAGCCGAGGGCCGCCCTGGTGAGGTCGACGGCGAACATGGGCAGCCAGATGGTGATCATGGAGGTCACCACGCTCAGCAGCATGCGCGCTTCCAGCCAGAGCACGGTCCGCCACCGGTCCCTCAGGCCGACCGAGGGCGCGACCGAGAACGCCGTGTCCTCACCACTTCGCTCGCCCGGCGCCAGCATGAACCGCGCCTGCACACCCTCGCCCCGCCGCACGGCCGGGATCAGCCCCAGCGGAACGAGCATCAGCGCGGGCACCCACGGCCTCGTACTGTCGATGAACAGCCACACGCTGACGAACAGCATCGGCACCCACAGGTGCAGCAAACGCGTGTACGTCGTCCCCCACAGCAGCGGGCGCAGAAATCGGGCCATTGCGCCATCGTGTCAGCCGCCACTGACAACGGACCTCCCCCGGGCGGGGGAGAGGATCTCCACCCGTGGGGGAGGCGGGAGCCGGTCCGCGGCCGCCACGCTGGGCCCATGACCAGCATCGACGTCCAAGACCTGACCAAGGAGTACGGCAGCAAGCGCGCCGTGGACCACCTGACCTTCAGCGTTCTCCCCGGCCGTGTCACCGGATTCCTCGGCCCCAACGGCGCCGGAAAGTCCACCACCATGCGGCTCGTGCTGGGCCTGGACCGGCCCACCTCCGGCATCGCCACCATCGGGGGCCACGCGTACGCCACCCTCGACGAACCGCTCCGGAAGGTGGGCGCCCTCCTCGACGCGGGAGCCGCGCACGGATCGCGGACCGCCCGGAACCACCTGCGGGCCCTCGCCGCCACCAACCGCATCCCCGAACGCCGGGTCGACGAGGTGCTGGAGGAGACGGGGCTCGCCCCCGTGGCCCGGCACCGGGTGAAGACGTACTCCCTGGGCATGCGTCAGCGTCTGGGCATCGCGGCCGCCCTCCTCGGCGACCCGCCCGTGATGCTCCTGGACGAACCGTCGAACGGCCTGGACCCCGAAGGGATCATCTGGATCCGGGAACTGCTGCGCCGGCTGGCCCGGGAAGGGCGCACCGTCCTCGTCTCCAGCCACCTCATGAACGAGACCGCCTCCTTCGCCGACCAGCTCGTCGTCCTCGGCCGCGGCAGACTCCTGGCCGACATGCCCATGCGCGCGTTCATCGACGCGCGCGTGCGGCCTCGCGTCCGGGTCCGCAGCACGGACGGCCGTGCCCTGGGGGGCCTGTTCGCGGACCACGGCATCGAGGCCGTGGAGGGCGAGAACGGCCGCTGGACCGCTTTCGACGCAGGACTGGAGGACATCGGGCGCCTCACCTCGGCCGCCGGTCTCTCCATCCTCGAACTCGCCTCGGAAGAAGGGACGTTGGAGCAGGCCTATCTGGATCTGACGGCCGCCGAGACCGAGTTCGCCGCCGCCCCGACACAGCCTCAGGAGGTCTGACCGTGTCCTTCGCACCCGTACTCCGCGCGGAATGGATCAAGATCCGGACGTTGCGCTCGCTCACCTGGGGGCTGCTCGCCGTCCTCGTGGCCACGGTCGCGTTCTCGGCGCTCGCCGGACTCGACACCTCCGACGACCCGGAGTTCGACCCGCTCTTCTCCACCTTCTTCGGTGTCAGTTTCGGCCAGATCGCGGCCATCGCCTTCGGAGCCCAGGCGGTCTCGGCCGAGTACCAGGGCGGCGCGCTCCGCGTCTCGCTGGCCGCGGTGCCCGTCCGGGGGCGCTGGTTCCTGGCCAAGACGGTGGCGATCGGCGTACCGGCCCTGGTCATCGGCCTGGTCACGGGAGTGGCCAGTCTGGTCGTGGGGACGTCCGTGCTCGGATCCCGGGCGAACGGGCTGACCGGGGCGGAAGAACTCCGGGGAGTGGTCGGCTGCGCGATCTACCTGGCTCTGATGGCACTGTTCGCGGCGGGCCTGGCAGCCGTCCTGCGCAGCGGAGTCGCCACGCTGAGCATCCTGATCCCCTTCCTCCTGATCGTGTCCTTCGTCGTCGGGGGAGCGTCGGGGAGCGTGGCGGACTTCCTTCCGGACAAGGCGGGGCAGACGGTCCTGCACGAGACGGCCGACGGCGCTCTGGGCCCCTGGAGCGGGCTCGCGGTGACCGCGCTGTGGACCGCCGCGGCCCTGGGCGCGGGCGCGTGGTGCGTCCGGCGGCGGGACGCCTGACCGCACGGGCCTCCTGACGCCTCACCAATTGTCAGTGGCGGCCGCTTTACTGGAACTCGTGACCATCGCGCAGCATCTCGTCTTGATCGACCGGCTGTGCTCCGAGGACTTTCCCGCGGAGTCCAGCCGGTCGGATGTCGGCACGGGTGGACCCGGCTACCACATCGCCGAGTTAGTGACGAGCGAGGACTTCTGGGAAGCCGACGGCGCGGCACGCGAGGAGACGGAGGAGCAGTACGAGGCCGACCGGGACGGCCTCTCGGAGGTGCTCACCCGCCGCTGGGGGAGCCCGTACGTCTTCAGCCTGGCAAGTGTTCTCGACCGGGTGACGGACGGCGAGGACATACCCGAGCCCTGGGGCGTCCTGAGCTCGCACGTGCCCGACGTGCACCTCTGGAAGCCGGAGGGGCACGACCGCTGGGTCGCCCTCGGTATCTCGCAGTGGGACAGCGAACTGCCGTTCCAGCTGCTGGCGGTGATCACCGAGACGGACCCACCCTGACTCAGGGAGTCCGCGCCGCCGCCCGCAGGCGGCCGAACTCCTCGGCCATCGTCGCCGCGGTCCAATGCGCGTTGAGTCCACTGGGGTTGGGCAGTACCCACACCCGGCTCGACCCGATCACCCGCTCCTGCGCGCCGATGCGGGCCTTGCGGTCGTCGAACGCCGCTCGGTACGCGGTCACCCCCACCACCGCGAGCCACCTCGGGCGCAGCCGCTCCACCTTCTCGCCGAGCAGCCGCCCGCCCTCGCGGTACTCCTCGGCACTCAGCTCGTCGGCGCGGGCCGTCGCCCGGGCCACCACGTTGGTGATGCCGAGTCCGTAGGAGAGCAGCTCGTCCTGCTCGGACGGCTTCATGAGCCGCGGAGTGAACCCGGAGAGCTGCAGCACCGGCCAGAACCGGTTGCCGGGCCGGGCGAAGTGATGGCCGGTGGCCGCCGTCATCAGGCCCGGATTGATGCCGCAGAAAAGCACCGAGAGGCCGTCCGCGACGACATCCGGCACGAGCCGGTCGCGGGCGGCCTCCAGGTCCGCTTGGGTGAGCCGCGTCAGAGGATCGCCCCGGGCGTGTAGCCCGCGGCCTCCGGGTGCTGCTTCACGATCTCCTCCACGCGGCCGACGACGACGGCCACCTGGTCGGCCGCGGCGCCCGTGAAGGACAGCTTGTCGGCCATCAGCTCGTCGAGCTGCGCACGGTCCAGCGGGATCCGCTCGTCCGCGGCGAGCTTGTCGAGCAGCTCGTTGCGCTCGGCGCCCTGCTCGCGCATGGCCAGGGCGGAGGCGACGGCGTTCTCCTTGATCGCCTCGTGGGCGACCTCACGGCCGACACCGGCGCGCACCGCGCCCATCAGGACCTTGGTCGTCGCGAGGAACGGCAGGTAGCGGTCCAGCTCGCGGGCGACGACGGCCGGGAAGGCGCCGAACTCGTCGAGGACGGTCAGGAACGTCTCCAGCAGGCCGTCCAGCGCGAAGAACGCGTCCGGCAGCGCGACCCGGCGGACCACCGAGCACGACACGTCGCCCTCGTTCCACTGGTCGCCGGCCAGCTCGCCGGTCATCGACGCGTAGCCGCGCAGGATGACCATCAGACCGTTGACGCGCTCGCACGAGCGGGTGTTCATCTTGTGCGGCATCGCCGAGGAGCCGACCTGGCCGGGCTTGAAGCCCTCGGTGACCAGCTCGTGCCCGGCCATGAGCCGGATGGTCTTGGCGGTCGAGGACGGGGCGGCCGCGAGCTGCACCAGGGCGGTCACGACGTCGTAGTCCAGGGAGCGGGGGTAGACCTGGCCGACGGAGGTGAAGGCCTGCGAGAAGCCGAGGTGCCCGGCGATCCGCCGTTCCAGGTCCGCGAGCTTGGCCGCGTCGCCGCCCAGCAGGTCGAGCATGTCCTGGGCCGTGCCGACCGGGCCCTTGATGCCGCGCAGCGGGTAGCGGCCGAGCAGCTCCTCGAGGCGGCCGTACGCGACGAGCATCTCGTCCGCGGCGGTGGCGAAGCGCTTGCCCAGGGTGGTGGCCTGCGCGGCCACGTTGTGCGAGCGGCCGGCCATGACCAGTTCGGCGTACTCGCCGGCGAGCTTGGCCAGCCGGGCGAGGACCGCCACCGTACGGTCGCGCATCAGCTCCAGGGAGAGCCGGATCTGCAGCTGCTCGACGTTCTCGGTGAGGTCGCGGGAGGTCATGCCCTTGTGCACGTGCTCGTGGCCGGCGAGGTCGTTGAACTCCTCGATCCGCGCCTTCACGTCGTGCCGGGTGACCTTCTCGCGCTCGGCGATGGAGGCGAGGTCGACCTGGTCGAGGACGCGCTCGTAGTCCGCGACGGCGGCGTCGGGCACCTCGATCCCGAGGTCCTTCTGGGCCCGCAGCACGGCGAGCCAGAGCTGACGCTCCAGCTTGACCTTCTGCTCGGGGGACCAGAGCGTGGCGAGCTCGGCGGAGGCGTAGCGTCCGGCGAGAACGTTGGGGATACGGGGCTTTGCAGGCGCGGCAGTCACGTGCATGGAGCATACCGGCTGTCCGGCGCGGCTCCTGTTATGTCCGGGGCGTCCCGGATGCGCAGGTCGTGGCGGAGCGGCACCCCCCGGCGGACCGGGGCGTGCGTGAGAGGTGCGGGGACGGGACGGAGGTGTCGCGCTCGGTGCGCACCGCAGACCACGTCGTCGCTCCTGCGCCCGCCGGTGACTCCGGCGGATTGACGCTCAACTCCTTTGAACGGAAGGGAGTTGTTCACCGTATGGATGGGTGGACGGTTCGGTGGAACGTTTTCGCAGGGTGGTGTTCAGGATCCAGATCGCGGGGGACGGCTTCCGTAACCTGCCTGTGCGTGTGGGTCGGGGTGGGGCCGCTCGCTGCCGACAACAGCGCGCAGACCCCCGTACGTCTTCGAGGTGAACCGGTCGTGGGCGAAGGTGAGCTCTGCCGTGATCAGTTGGTTGCGCTCGTCGTTGACTTCCTCGATCTCCTGCATGAGCTGGGAGTTCTTGGCGCGGAGTGCCGTGTTCGCATTCCGCGCCTCGTCGAGGGCTCTGGCATGGCTGCCGAGTCTGATGGCTGTGACGGTGGCCCTGCGGGCCATGGCTTTCTCTCGCTGGGCCAGGTCCAGCTCGCGCTTGTGCATGTCCAGCTCCAGGCGGCGTCTGTGCTCCGCCATGACGCTGAGATCATGTCGTGTGCGGGCGTCGACCTGCGTCACCATGTGACGGAGCACGGCCGCAAGTGCTCCGGCCAAGCCCATGGTTAACAGGCCGATCCCGACTGTCGCCAACTCCCATGTATGGTGCCAGACACCCGCGCCCACGAATGTCCAGCCGGCTGTGCAGCTGGCGGTGGACGCGGATGCCAGTCTGTACGCCACGTTTCGTTACCCCCTTGCAGTGGCCCCCCGGCTGTCGTCGGCGTCGAGATCCTTTTGGAGCTCGATAGCTTGGACGATGTTCCCGCTGAGCAGTGTGCGGATTCTGAGATCAGTGATTCCCCATGCGTCCATGGCCTCCTCCGGGGTGAGTGTTACTGAGGCTACCCTCCGCACCGCGGGCTGAGGCCCGTGTTCCGGGGGAAGCATCCCGCTGTTGACCAACATCTCTCGCTGGTCGAGGCCAAGTACTGACGCCCATGTGGTCAGTTGCGAGGGAAGGGGGAGGGTCCGTCCTTCCAGTGTTCTGCTGATCGTCGTCAGGCTCACTCCTATCGCGATGGCCAGCTGAGCCCGGCCACCGGCTCGTGGGCGTACGTCGTACCCGGCCGCTGTCGCGGCATTTGTGAGGTACTCGCCCACCCTCCTTGCGAGAGCTTGTCGCTCACCGCGGGACTCGTGGGGGGACTCTTCCATGCTCCGCATGTTCCGGAGAGTAGCGCGCGTGTATGCAAGTTGCACGCGACTTGCATGCGTGCATCTTCGCAGGTCAGTAGGCGTTTATGTGTCATGCCAGGCCAAGGGGGACGCCTCGCACTCCAGTTCCCACCAAAAAGTCTCGCCGTGATACCGGCGAAGCAACTTGCGCACGTGTACGCAAGTTGCATATGTTGCATGACTGTGAGTTAGTCGCACGTATGCAAGTCCCTTTGGGGGGACCCTGATTGCACCGCCTCGGCATCGGCTCGACCAGGCTCCGGAGCTGCGAGGCATCTGCGGGGGACGCCTCGAAACCTTCGGACACGACGACCCGGTCATCCGGCGCCCGAGCCCGGCCATGGCCGGCGCGGACCGTCGCAGCACATGCCCGCCACAGTTCATCCACTCATGAACGGAGTAGGCCTTGATCGCCGAGGCTAACGCCGCCACACCGCGGTTCGACACCAGAGAACCGGCCCTTATCGCCCGAGCGCTCGCGGGTGACCGGGACGCGTTCGGGGAGCTCTACGCTCTGCATCACCCCGCGGTACTGGCTTACGTACAGCGCCGTGTACGCAATCGGCAGGTCGCCGAGGACATCACCGGCGAGACCTTTCTCAACGCATGGATGAAACGCGAGACTTTCACCTACCGCGGTATCGGCTTCGTCGGGTGGCTGATCACCATCGCCCGGAACAAGGTCATCGACCATTGCAAGAGTGCTCAGCGCCGTGAGTTCGTCGTCGAGGACATGCTCGGCTTCGACGAGGATCTCACGGTCAGCACCGAGGACACCGTTTTGATCAGTCTGGACGAGGAGTTGCTGCGCCGGGCCCTGGAGCAACTGCGGCCGCCGCAACGCGAGGTCCTCACGCGCCGGTTCCTCATGGAGTTCTCGGTGTTGGAGACCGCGCGTCAGATGTCACGGTCCGAAGGCGCGGTGAAGACCCTGCAGTTCCGGGCTCTGGCCAAGCTGCGCAGTGAGTATCTGGGGGTGGCGGCATGACCACCGCGCCCCGGATCCCTTCGGCTGTCGAAGTCAATCTCGCCGAGCAACTCAGCGCGTTCGCCCGGGAGTTCGTCGCCGACCTGGAGGCGCAGGGGCGTCTGGTGGAAGCGGGCGGGGCAGGTGTCCTCGAACGGCTGCGGACACAGGTCGAGGCCGGGCAGAACTGTCCGGAGGCCTATCACGCGGCTGTCGACACGATCGTCGAGGACTGCGGCTACCCGAGCGAGGTCGCGATGCGGATCGCCACCGCGCTGAACCGCAAGGGACTGATCCCCGGCGACGACGTCGAGCCGCGGCACGACCACGCGCACGCGCCCGGGTCGGACGCGCGGCACGACCATGCCCACGCGCCCGGCCCGGACATCGAGGAACCCGTTCCCGGGGACGAGGACTCCGAGCCCCGGCACGATCGCGCTCCCGCGCCCGTTCCGGACCACAGGGAGCCGGTTCCCGGTGGCGCGGACCCCGGGGCGCGGCACGACCGGGCTTCCATCGCCTCGCCGCTCGTGCCGCCCGCGCGGGGTGCGATCGTCCTGCATCTCGCCGACCGCGGTGCCGGAAGGGCCATGGCGGAGCACGGGGCGGCGCCGGTGCCGCAACGCGTCGACGGCCAGGTTCCCCGGGTGAGGCCGGCCGCCGCGCGGTCACGGCCCGTCGGATGGGGCAGCGCCTCCGCCCGCGCGGTCTCCGTCGCCGCGAGCCTTCAGTCCGACCACCTCGCACGCCTGGAAGCCATGCAGATCAAGGCGGACGGCGAGCGGGTGACGGTGGCCATCAAGGCCACCTGTCTGGACGACTGGGAGTACTGGCTCGACGCGATCGGGGCTCCCCGCAACGTCCGGACCAGGACGGCCGGGCACGCTCAGGTGGCCGCGGGAACCCTCGACGGCGTCGCCGTCCACCTCACCGCGCACGGTGTCCCCGAACTCCTCCAGGAGGCGAGCGACACGGCCGCCGATCCCTTCTTCCTCTGGGGGCGGATCTACGACCTCGGGGTGGGGCAGGTCGACCGCGCCGACCGCATCTGGCTGTCGCTCGGCCGGCGCCAGGACGAGCGGGGGATGCCCCTGCTGGTCCTGCGCGGCACGGACGGTCCCCCCTATCCGCTCGCCTCGATCGTCATGGCGCACGGCCCGCTGACGGCGACCCCCCTGCCCTCCGGCGGAATCACCGGGGACAGCGCTTGATCGCAGCCGGGGGCGCCGCTTCGGCTGACTGTTTCTCACTCGTGGCGCACCGCGCCTCTGCATGAGGTGAACCGGGGCGACGCGTCCACACTTGCTCACAGTCCGTGTACTGCACCTGGCGCAGAGCGACACTGGCCTGTTGTAGGCGAGGTTGCTCGGTATGGCTGGTTTCCCACCCTGCCGGAAGTCCGTCCCAAGGGTGCCGATGGGGCACATCGGCCCTGATCGGTCCACCGGTGGTGTGTCGGTGCCAAAAGGTACGCACTTGCCTTTGCCCCGGCCACGCCCATGGACAGGTGCCGACAAGTTCCTCGGGCAGTGCTCAGGGGCGTACTTCTCAGGCCCACGCTTCAGTGCTTGGATGCTGATTCCAGCGGGAACTCCCCGCTGGCCTGTTACTTGCCATCCTCTCAGGGGTGGCGAGACGGCTCCTCTCCATGCTCCGCAAAGCTGGAGGGGCCGTCGGCGGGGCCCGGCGTACGCGCCGGGCCCAGCCGTAGTTCCGGGCGCATCCAGCGGCGCTCCCGCGCTGTCGAGCGCCCCCCGTGCGCCCTGTGGCGGTCGCGGGGGGAACCGGTAGCGTCCTCCTCTATGCGGAGCATGGGCCGCCGTGTCACTCGAGAGAGCGGCACGGCGGAAGCCGCCCGTCAGGCGCTTCGCCCAGCCCCTGCGGCCACCGTGCTCGGGTACGTCGGCACGCGAACAGGGTCCGCGGCGTCCGGAGGCACCTCGGTGGTGGATCGCGGACTCAGCCGCCGTGGCCGCCCGTGACGTGATCCTCGTAGGGCAGCAGCTCCGGCCGCTTCGCCGGCAGTCCGTCCCCGGACGAGCGCCCCGTCAGCCGTCGCCCGATCCACGGCAGCAGATGCTGCCGTGCGAAGCGGGCGTCGGCGGTGCGGCGGGAGACCCAGCCAGGAGGCGCAGTGGGTGCCGACGGGACGTGCCACTCCGGGTCCTCGGCTTCGTAGCCGAGTGTCTGCCACACGGCTTCCGCGACCCGGCGGTGTCCATCGGCGGTCAGGTGCAGCCGGTCGACGTCCCAGGAGCGGGGGTCGGCGAGCGAGGGCGCCCCGTAGAGGTCGACCACCAGAGCGCCGTGCCGCTCGGCGAGGGCGTCGACGACGGTGAAGAGCTCCTCCATGCGGGGCCGGAAGCGTTCGAGGACCGGACCGTTGCGGCCGGGGCTGCGCATCAGGACGAGCTGCTCGCAGGCCGGGGCGAGCCGCTCCACGGCCTCCTCCAGAAGGCCGCGGACGCGTCCCATGTCGACCTTGGGCCGGAGGGTGTCGTTGAGACCGCCCACCAGCGTGATCACATCCGGCCGCATGGTGGCGGCCACGTCGACCTGCTCGTCGACGATCTGCCCGATCAGTTTGCCGCGCACCGCGAGGTTGGCGTAGCGGAAACCGGGCGTCCGGGCCGCCATCCGGCCCGCGAGGAGGTCGGCCCATCCTCGGTACGAACCGTCGGGCAACTGGTCCGACATGCCCTCGGTGAAGGAGTCGCCGACCGCGACGAGGCTGGTGTATGAGGCATTCATCTGCATGGCGAGAAAGATGGTAACCCGAACACATACCCATCGGTCGGTCGGACCGTCCCACCGGAGCGGAGAGGGTGACCCCGGCGCCGGGCGGGCCCCGGGTTCCTGCCGCTGTCCCGCACCGGAGCACGAGCGCGCTCTCCCGCACCGGAGCCCGAGCGTCTCCTACGCGGGCTGTCCGAACAGTTCTCTCAGGACGTCCTCCATCGTCACCAGTCCCGTGAGCCGTCCGTCGCTGCCCATGACCGCCGCGAGATGCGTACGACTGCGGCGCATCGCGGTCAGGACGTCGTCCAGAGGGGTGCTCTCGCGGACACGGGCGATGTGCCGCATGTCCTCCACACGGAACGGCACCTCGCGAGGGACCGCGTCGAGCGCGTCCTTGACGTGCAGGTAGCCGACGATCCGGCGCCCCTCGTCGACGACGGGGAAGCGGGAGAACCCCGACTCGGCGGACAACCGCTCCAGCTCCTCCGGAGTGACGCCCACGCGCGCGTAGACGACGCTTTCCACCGGGAGCACGACGTCGTGCACCGGGCGGCGGCCCAGCTCCAGGGCGTCACGCAGCCGCTCCTGGGCACGGTGGTCGATGAGCCCCGCAGCACTGGAGTCCTTGACCAGGCGGGCGAGTTCGTCGTCGGAGAAGGTCGCCGCGACCTCGTCCTTCGTCTCCACCCGCAGCAGTTTCAGCAGCCCGTTGGAGAAGGCGTTGACCGCGAAGATCACCGGGCGCAGCGCGCGGGAGAGCGTGACCAGCGGCGGTCCGAGCACCAGGGCCGTGCGTACGGGCTCCGCCAGTGCCACGTTCTTCGGCACCATCTCGCCGAGCAGCATGTGCAGATACGTCGCCAGGGTGAGCGCGATGACGAAGGAGACCGCGTGGCCCGCGCCGGAGGGGACGCCCACCGCGTGGAACACCGGCTCCAGCAGGTGCGCGATGGCGGGTTCGGCCACGATGCCGAGCACCAGGGTGCACAGCGTGATACCGAGCTGCGCGGTCGCGAGCAGGGCCGAGACGTGTTCGAGGCCCCAGAGAACGCTCCGTGCCCGCCGGTCGCCCCGTTCGGCGTGCGGTTCGATCTGGCTGCGGCGCACCGAGATCAGGCCGAACTCGGCGCCGACGAAGAAGGCGTTCACGACGAGTGTCGCGAGTCCGACCAGCAGTTGTACGGCGGTCATCGCGTGCTCTCCTCGGCGTTGGGGGCGTGCAGCAGCACCCGAGCGGCCCGCCGTCCCGAGGCGTCCACGACATCGAGCCGCCAGTCGTCGGCCGCGACGCTGTCCCCCTCGGCGGGGATCCGGCCGAGCTCGGTCGCGATGAAACCGGCCAGGGTCTCGTACGGTCCGTCGGGCACCCGCAGTCCGACCCGGGCGAGCTGGTCGGTACGGGCGAATCCGTCGGCCGAGTACAGCGTCCGGCCCTCGGCGTCCGTGCCGACCGGGGCGAGGTCGGGCGTCTCGTGCGGGTCGTGCTCGTCGCGTACCTCGCCGACGACCTCCTCCACGATGTCCTCCAGGGTGGCGACGCCAGCCGTACCGCCGTATTCATCGATGACCACGGCCATCGTGCGCTTGCCGGCCAGCCGGTCCAGGAGCCTGTCGACGGTCAGCGACTCCGGTACGAGCAGCGGCTCGCGCATGATCTGCGAGACCGGCGTCTGGGTCCGGCTGGAGGCGTGCACGGTCAGCACGTCCCTGATGTGCGCGACGCCGACGACCTCGTCGAGGCTCCCGTGGTAGACCGGGAACCGGGACAGGCCGGTCGCCCGGGTCGCGTTCGCCACGTCCTCGCAGGTCGCCTGGACGTCCAGGGCGATGACCTGGACGCGCGGTGTCATCACGTTCTCCGCGGTCAGGTCGGCGAGGTTCAGGGTGCGCACGAACAGCTCGGCGGTGTCCGCCTCCAGGGCGCCCTCCTTGGCGGAGTGCCGGGCGAGCGCCACCAGCTCCTGGGGCCCGCGGGCGGAGGCCAGCTCCTCGGCCGGTTCGAGGCCGAAGCGGCGTACGACGTGGTTCGCGGTGTTGTTGAGATGGGCGATGAACGGGCGGAACGCCGCGCTGAACCAGCGCTGCGGCGTCGCCACCCGCTTGGCCACGGCCAGCGGTGAGGAGATCGCCCAGTTCTTGGGCACCAGCTCGCCGACGACCATCAGGAAGACGGTCGAGAGCGCCGTACCGATGACCAGCGCCACCGAGTTCGACGCGGAGGGCGGGACGCCCAGTGATTCCAGAGGGCCCGCGATGAGCTTGGCGATCGACGCCTCGGAGAGCATGCCGACGACCAGGTTCGTCACGGTGATGCCGAGCTGGGCGCCGGAGAGCTGGAAGGTGAGGTTCCGTACGGCCTTGAGGGCCCCGGAGGCGCCCCGCTCGCCGCGCTCCACGGCACGTTCCAGCTCGCTGCGCTCGACGGTGGTCAGGGAGAACTCGGCCGCCACGAAGCCGCCGCAGGCCAGCGACAGCAGAACTGCGACCAGCAGGAGGAACACTTCGGTCATCGGGTCACCTCCGTCCCATGATCGGCCAGGGACTGGGGGATCGCGCGATGTCCCGGGCCGCCGTGCGCATCACGGCCGCGGGAACTGGGAGGCTCGCCCATGGATGGACGCTCACGCCTTTCGTCGGAGGAACGATGGTCCAACAAGGGTAAAGGATCGGCAAAGTGACCTTTCCGGGTGGTGGCCCCGCGGCCGGTGCCGGCCGCCCCCGCCGGGCCCGGGGGAGCGGCCACCGCCCCCGCGGACAGCCGCCCACCGCCGCCGACCAGGAGTCATGGCTGCTCGGTGAGCGGCTTCACCCAGCGCCGCCACTGTTCCTCCGGCGTATACCCGGCGGCCCGCCAGGCATGGTGGGCGGTCTCGTTCCGTTCCAGGACCATGGCGTCCCCGCGCCGCCCCCCGAGCGTCACGAAGCGCTCCTCCGCCGCGGCGAGCAGCGCGGAGCCGATGCCGAGGCGCCGCCGGTCCGGATGGACCGCCAGCCGGTACAGATGGCAGCGCCAGCCGTCGAAGCCGGCGATCACCGTGCCCACGAGCTCCCCGGCGTGCTCCGCGAGCAGGAGTGCCCCGGGATCCCGGGTGACGAGCCGTTCCGTGCCGCTGAGGTCGTCACTGATGCTGGTGCCCTCGGCGGCAGCCTTCCAGAAGGCGAGCACGGCGTCGAGGTCCTCGGGCCGAGCGGCCCGTATCCGCAAGTCGGTCATGATCCGATCCCATCACGCCCGCCGGGCGCCGGAACGGCATTTCCGTCATGCGGACGATCACCGGCCGCTCAGTTCGCGGACCACGGGAGCGAAGGCCTCCAGGTTCGGCTCCAGCACCGTCAGATACGAGAATCCATAGCGCTCCCGCAGGTCCCGGACCCGGCCGACGAGCTGTTCCACCGTGCCGATCAGGACGATGGGCAGCTCCAGCACCTCCCGCTCGGTCAGCTGCGGGAGCCGGGGCAGCCACGGCCGCACAGCGGCGTCGCGGTCGTCGGTGACGGTGACGATCTGGATCAGCAGGTTGAGCTCGGCGGGTTCCCCGCGGGCGGCGGACGCCTTCCGGTAGAGCGCGACACGCTGGTCGAGCTCGATGGCCGTGAGCGGTTCCAGCGTGCCGTTCCGCCCGGTGCGCGCTCCCGTGAACGACGCGATGTCCGCGTGTTCCGCGGCGATGCCGAGCATCCGGTCGCCGTTGGCGCCGATCAGCAGGGGCACCCGCGGCGGCCCGCCGCTCGGCCGCTCAGGCGCCTTCCCGCCCGGCCACGGGGTGCCGGAGGAGAGTCCGTCCGGGCCGAGCAGGCGCTCCAACTCATCGACCGTGCGCAGGAGATGGTCGACCCGCTCGCGCGGGGTGCCGAAGGGCAGACCCGCCGTCTCGTGTTCGGCCGGTACGTATCCGGTGCCGAGGCCGAGTTCGAGACGGCCGTCCGTCAGCGCGTCCGTGGTGGCCACCTCCCGCGCCAGCAGCGCGGGGTTCCAGAAGGCCGCGTTGAGCACGAACGTGCCGAGCCGCGGCCGTTGGGTCGCTGCTGCGGCGGCGACCAGCGAGGGGAAGGGGGCGGGCATGCCCAGATGGTCCGCCACGGTGATCACGTCGTAGCCGAGTTCCTCGGCTCGGCGGCACTTGGCGGCCCACTCGGCGGCGGTCGCCGGGGCGATGAGGCTGACACCGAAACGGAACGGGCGTGACATGAACCATCCCTTTCTCAGCGGGACCTGCCCCGGCCGGGCGGACCGGGGCGAGCGGTGGCCGGTCCCGGGCCCCGGTGGACCGGGAAGCGGTGGGAGCCGGTGGTCACGCCCCGGCCCTGGTGGACCGGGGCGAGCCCGTGGTCACTCGTGGGCGATGGCCGCGAGCACATTCATGCGCGACGCGCGCAGGGCCGGAAGCAGCGCCGCGACGATTCCGACGACGGCCGAGCCGACCACGACCGCGACGATCGTCGTCCAGGGGATGGCGAGCGCCTCCATGCCCTGGAGCGCGAGCACCTGCTGCACGCAGACGCCCCAGACGATCCCCAGCGCCAGCCCGAGGATCGCGCCGAACACGGCGATCACCACGGACTCCAGACGGATCATCCGGCGCAGTTGGCGCCGGCCGAGACCGATGGCGCGCAGCAGTCCGATCTCACGGGTGCGCTCCACGACGGACAGGGCGAGGGTGTTGACCACCCCGAGCACGGCGATGACGATCGCGAGCCCGAGCAGCGCGTACACGAGGTACAGCAGGACGGCGATCTGGTCGTGGACGAGCTTCTTGTAGTCGGCCTGGTCTCGGACCTGGACCTGCGGATACGGCTCCAGGGTCTTCTCCAGACGGGGGCGCAGCCGGTCCGGGGCGGTGCCCGGGGCCGCGTTCACGTACAGCGACGAGTCCTGTCCGCCGGGCACGTACTTCTCGATCGTGCCGAAACCGAAGAAGAGTCCGCCCTGCATGCCGAACCCTCCGCTGCCGGCCTGGTCGGTGAGCGCGCCCACCGTCAGTTCGGTCTTGCGCCCTGCGGGGAACTCGACGGGAATCGTGCTGCCGACCCGCACGTCGTGGTCCTTCGCGAACTGCACGTCCATGGCGATGCGGCCCTCACCGAGCGCCGCCGCCGTGTCACCTCCCGCGTACGTGATGTGGGCGACGTCGTCGAGCCGCGGATCGTAGGCCGCGGCGGTCGTCTCCACCCGCTTGCCGTCGGGCAGTTCGACCGCGACCGGGGTGAACCGCTGCCTGACGACCAGTCCGACCCCGTCGGTGGCGCGCACCTTGTCCGTGACCTCGTGCGAGAACGGCACGAAATTGGCGTTCTGGAGCACGAAGTCGGCGCCGAGGGTTTTGTCGATCTGCTGGTCGAAGGACTTGCTCATGGACGCGCTGGCCACGGACATCCCGCCGACCAGGGCGAGCCCGACCATCAGGGCGGCGGCGGTGGCACCGGTGCGCCGTGGATTGCGCAGCGCGTTGCGCTGGCTCATCCGGCCCACCGGGCCGAAGATCGCCGGGAACGCGCCGCCGAGGACGCGGATCACCGGGCGGACGAGCAGTGGTCCGGCGATCACCGTGGCGATCAGTGTCAGGACGACACCGAGTCCCAGCAGTGAGGCCGCGGTCGACGTCGTGGACGAGGCCGCGCATCCCGCGAGGGCCGCCGCCCCGGCCGCGCCGACGACCCCGCCCACCACGGCCCGTACCCGCAACGGCCTTCCCACGCCCGCGATTTCGGCGTCCGAGAGGGCAGCCATGGGGGAGACGCCCGCCGCACGTCTGGCCGGCAGATAGGCCGCGACGTACGTGACGCCGACCCCGACGACGTACGCCGCCACGGGGGTCGGCCAGCCGATCACCATCTCCGTGGACTTGAGGTTCATGCCGAAGGCGGACATCAGCTTGATCAGCCCGACCGCCAGCCCGATCCCGGCCGCGAGGCCGAGCGTCGAACCGACCAGGCCGAGGAGCAGCGCCTCGGTGAGCACCGACCGGCGGACCTGGCGCCGGTCGGCGCCCAGGGCCCGCAGCAGCCCGAGTTCCCGGGTGCGCTGGGCGATCAGCATGGAGAAGGTGTTGACGATGAGGAATATGCCGACGAGCACCGCGATCCCGGCGAAGCCGAGCATCACGTACTTGATCACGTCGAGGAATCCGCCGAGCGCCTCGGCGGAGGACTTCGCCTGCTCTTCGGCCGTCTTCACGTCGTAGGGCCCGCTGCCGAGTTCGGCGGAGACGCGCTGCTTGAGCGCCGCGTCGCCGACACCCGGCGCGGCGTCGACGGAGATGCTCGTGGCGGCGTCGGAGCGGCCGAGGAGCTTCGACTGCGCGGTCGGGGTGTCGAGAAAGACCAGCGCCGCACCGGGGTTGGTGGTGGTGAAGGTGGCGATCCCGACGATCCGTACCTCGAAGGAGCCGGGCTGCGCCTGCACCGTGAGGGTGTCGCCGATGCCGAGGTGCTTCTTGTCGGCGGTGTCCGCGTCGAGCAGTGCCTCTTCGCCGCCGTGCGGTTCGTGCCCGGAGGTCAGTTTCACCGGACTGCGTTCGGTGATCTCCCAGTTGGTGACGATGGTGGGGGCGCCGGTCGTCGGTCCGACCGACTTGTTCGCGCTGTCGACGACCGGGGCGTTCTCCACGGACGCGTCCACATGGGTGGCGGCGACTCCGTCGACCCCGGCGAGCCGGTCCGCGAGGGAGGCCGGAACCGTCTCGGTGGCGCCGGTCGGCAGCTGGGACTTGAGGTCGTTCTTCGGCTCCACGGTCACATCGGCCGCGGTCGAGGCGAAGAGCCGGTCGAACGTACGGGTCACCGTGTCCGAGAAGATGAGACTGCCCGCGACGAAGGCCACGGACAGCACGATGGCCAGGGCCGAGAGCAGCAGTCGCCCTTTGTGCGCGAGAAAGCTTCGCAGTGTCGCCTTGAGCACGACCGCCTCAGTCCTTGTCGGGGGTTACGTCACCGGAGCCGCCGCCGGGGCTGCCGTGGGCCGTGTCGCCGGCGGCGGGAGCCGTGTCATCCGCGCCGTGGACGCCGGCCGCGAGAGCCGCGTCGCCCTCGGACGCCGTTCCACCGGGCCCGCCGCGCCCGCCGTCGAAGGTCACCCGAACCGTGTCGAAACGCTTCATCCGCTCCAGTACGGCGTCTGCCGAGGGCCGTTCCATCTCGTCCACGATCCGCCCGTCCGCGAGGAAGAGCACCAGGTCGGAGTGGGCGGCGGCGCCGGGGTCGTGCGTGACCATGACGACGGTCTGGCCCAGTTCGTCCACGGCCTCGCGCAGGAATCCGAGGACTTCGAGGCCAGCCCGCGAGTCCAGGTTGCCGGTCGGCTCGTCGGCGAAGATCAGCTCGGGCCGGGAGGCGAGCGCCCGCGCGCAGGCGACACGCTGCTGCTGTCCTCCGGAGAGCTGGGCGGGCCGGTGCTTCAGCCGGTCGCGCAGCCCGAGGGTGTCGATGACCTGGTCGAGCCACTTCTGGTCGGGCTTCTGGCCCGCGATGTCCATGGGCAGCGTGATGTTCTCGGCCGCGTTCAGGGTGGGGATCAGGTTGAAGGACTGGAACATGAAGCCGATCCGGTCCCGCCGCAGCCGGGTCAGTTCGCGGTCCTTCAGCCCGGTGATCTCCGTGTCGCCCAGCCACACCTGCCCGGCCGAGACGGTGTCCAGGCCCGCCAGGCAGTGCATGAGGGTGGACTTCCCGGAGCCCGAGGGGCCCATGACGGCGGTGAACCGGCCGCGCGCGATGTCCACGTCGACCGAGTCGAGGGCCAGTACGGCGGTCTCGCCGGAACCGTACGCCTTGGTCAGGCCGCGGGCGCGGGCGGCGATCCCGTCCCCCTCCGCGCGGCCCGGAATCTGCTCCGCAGCAGCTGTGGACAAGACCGCCTCCTCTGTGATGGATGGTCCGGACTCCTCGTCCGGCCCGAGCGTAGTGTGATCGGAGGCACACCCGGTATCCCCCCTAGGTGCCGCACCGTCTCCGTCCCAGGGTGTGCCCCTGATATCGATGTAAGGGGCAATCTCCACCGCGGCTCTCCACCCGGCTTCACGCCCCGACCCATACCCTTGGCTCTCCACCCTGGACCAGGCCCCCTTGCCGGTGCTAGCGATATCGCGCTAGCTTCGAAGGATGGCGAAGACTCAGCTGAACGTCCGGGTGGACGAAGGCACCGCGAGGGCCGCTCGGGAGCGCGCCCTGGAACGGGGGATGAGCGTGAACCGCTATATCGAGGAACTGGTCCGGCAGGACACCGGGGAAGTGGGCCACACCTTCGTGGAAGCCGCCGCCGATTTCATGAAGCAGTACGAGTCCGTCTTCGTCGAGGAGTTCGGCGCGGACCGCGAAGGCACCAGCGAAGGTCGTCGTTGATCCCTTGAGCAGTCTCAGAGTCGATCTTGCCTGGCTCCTTATGATCGCCGAACAGAAGACGCCCGGAGACCCCCAGGTCACCGATTGGGGATCCCTCGTCGCCGCGGTCAGCCGGCACGAGGCCGAGATCCTCGGCATTCCCGTCTACGACACCCCGCACGCCCGCGCCGCCGCGCTGCTCCAGCTCCTGCTGCACGTCCCGGCGCTCGAACGCTCCAACGCGATGTTCGCCTCGGCCGTCGCCTACGCCTATCTCGTCGCCAGCGGCCTGAAGGTCGTCACCTCGCCCGAACAGGTGCGGGAACTGGCCCGCCTGGTGAAGAGCGGCGAGGCGACCGTGCACGACATCGCCCACGAACTGCGCCGCTGGAGTCTGTGACACCCGCTGTCCTGGGCGCCGGGGGCGCGCTCGTCAGTCGAGCGGCCGGCGCGCGGTGCCCAGGACGCAGTACGACGTGGGCAGGCGTGGTCCCTTCTCCGGTATCAACAGCCGCCGGTACGGGCCCAGTTCGAACCCCGCCTCACGCAGTGCGGCGATCGGGTCGCGGGCCACGTGACAGCCGCCGCACAACCGCGGCCACACCGTGGCGTCCAGGCCCCGCTGGACGGACCCCATGACCCGTCCGCCGCCCCGGCCGTGCTCGAAGAACCGCACCGTGCCGCCGGGCCGCAGCACCCGCCGCACCTCGGCGAGCGCCTTCGGTACGTCCCGCACGCTGCACAGCACCAGCGAGAGCACGGCGGCGTCGTACGCCTCGCTCTTGACCGGCAGGGCCTCCGCGGCGCCCGGGGCCACATCGACGGGCACCTCGCAGCGCATCGCCGCCTCCACCGCCAACTGCCGCAGCAGCCGCTCGGGTTCGATGGCGACGACCTCCGAGACGGTGCCCGGATAGTGGGCGAAGTTCAGGCCGTTGCCCGCGCCGATCTCGATCACCCGACCGGACAGTCCGGCGAGCAGCCGTTCACGCAGCCGGCCGATCCCCATCCGGGTCTCGGCGCCGGTGCTGAAGCGGGCGTAGTAGCGGGCGAACACCGGGTGGTGCACGGCGTGCGCGGAGACCTTGCCGGGGCCGGCCGGCCGGAGCGGCTTGAACGGCATTTCGGACCTCCCGGGAGACAGGGTTCACCGGGATTGTCCCCCCGGGACGTCCACCGCACGCGCCGCGCGTCGCGTACGAGGCGGGTTCACCCGACCGGGAATCCGGTCGGGTGAACCCACGGCGGCTGCCGGGTCACCGGTGCCCGCCGGACGGACGCGCGACGCGTGACACACGACAACGCGGCGGTCGCCGGGTTACCCGTGACTGCTGACGGACGTGCGACGCGGGCCGCGGGGCCGCGAGTGGCGTGTCGCCACCGGTGACGCGCCGATGGCCGGTGCGGGTGACAGGTGACAGGTGACGGGTCACCTGTCACCGGTGACAGGGACGTGCGGCGGCCGCCTCAGGCTGTGTGCGCCGCCGTGAAGACCCCGGCGTTCCAGCGTCCGCCCAGCCGGTGATCCAGCCAACTCGGCGCTCCGGCACGGAAGTCCGCGGGCGAGAGGCCACCCGCGCCCGCCGGGACCGCGCCCAGCAGGGGCGCCCCGGACACGGCCGGGAGGTCCGCGAGATTGCACCGCATCGCCAGATCCGGGGAGTCCGGCCAGCTCCCGATCACGACCCCCGCGAACTCCAGCTCCCGCAGCCGCAGTTCACGGGCCGTCAGTTCCGTCGTGTTGAGCGTGCCCAGCCCAGCGGAAGCGACGACCAGCACGGGCGCGTCCAGCAGCCGGGCCACGTCCGCGAGCGTCCCGTCCTCGTGGTCCAGCCGGACGAGCAGACCGCCCGCGCCCTCGACCAGCACCAGATCGTGCTCGGTGGCGAGCTTCGCCGCGGCCTCCGCCGCCGACTGCGGGGACACGGCCGTCAGTCCGGCCCGCCGTGCGGCCGTCGCGGGCGCCAACGGCTCGGGATAACGGCCCAGTTCGAGGGTCGTGACGGCACCGGCGAGCCGGGCCACCTCGTCCGCGTCGCCGCGCTCGTCCGGTCGTACACCCGTCTGCGCGGGCTTCAGGACGGCCACGGACCGCCCGGCCGCGAGAGCCGTGGCGGCGACGGCGGCCGTGACGACCGTCTTGCCCACCTCCGTGCCCGTACCCGTGATCACCAGTACCGTCATCTCAGCCCTCCCGCGCCGCCGCGCACACCGCGCGGGCGATCCGTGCCAGATCCGTGTCGCCGGTGACGTACGGCGGCATCGTGTAGACGAGGTCGCGGAACGGCCGCAGCCACACGCCCTCGCGCACCGCGGCCGCCGTCGCCGCCTTCATGTCCACCTCGTGGTCGAGCTGGACGACTCCGATCGCACCGAGTACGCGGACGTCCCGGACGCCCGGCAGCGAGGCGGCCTCCGCGAGGCCCTCCCGCAGCCCGGCCTCGATCCGCTTCACCTCGGTCCGCCAGTCCTGGCCCAGCAGCAGGTCGATCGAGGCGCACGCCACCGCGGCGGCGAGCGGATTGCCCATGAAGGTCGGGCCGTGCGCGAGCACCGGGACCTCACCGCGCGAGATGCCGTCGGCCACCCGCGAGGTGCACAGCGTGGCCGCCATCGTCAGATAGCCGCCGGTCAGCGCCTTGCCGACACACATCACGTCCGGGGTCACCCCCGCGTGGTCCGCGGCGAACAGTTCACCCGTGCGGCCGAAACCCGTCGCGATCTCGTCGAACACCAGCAGGACGTCGTGCTCGTCGCAGGCCTCGCGCAGCACCCGCAGATACGCGGGGGAGTGGAAACGCATCCCGCCCGCGCCCTGCACCACCGGCTCCACGATGACGGCGGCGAGCTCGTCGGCGTGCCGCCCGACGAGCTCGCGCAGCCGGTCCGCGTACGACTCCTCGTACCCGGCCGGCGGCGCGTCGGCGAAGACCTGGCGCTGGAGCACGCCCTGCCACAGCTCGTGCATCCCGCCCTCGGGGTCGCACACCGACATGGGCTGCCAGGTGTCCCCGTGATAGCCGCCGCGCCAGGTCAGCAACCGCTGCTTGCCCGGTCGGCCGAGCGAGCGCCAGTGCTGGAGGCACATCTTGACGGCGACCTCGACCGCGACCGAGCCGGAGTCGGCGAGGAAGACGTGCTCCAGACCCTCCGGCGAGATGTCGACCAGCAGCTTCGCCAGCCGGACGGCGGGCTCGTGGGTGAGCCCGCCGAACATCACATGGCTCATGCGGTCCAGCTGGCCGCGTGCCGCGTCGTTCAGGACCGGGTGGTTGTAGCCGTGGATGGCCGACCACCAGGACGACATGCCGTCGATCAGCTCGCCCGTGCCGCCGGCCAGCCGCAGCCGGACCCCGCTCGCCGACTCCACGACCAGCGGCTCCTGGCGCCCGGGCATGGGCCCGTACGGATGCCAGACGTGCCGCCGGTCGAGGTCGAGCAGTTCCCGCACGGACAGCTCAGGCATTGGGCGCGAGGTCCGTTCCGGCACCGCGACGACGAACGGAGACCAGGTCCGTACGGGCGTCGGCGGGCGCCTCGGCGACAGCCGCGGGCACCTCGGCCGGAGCCGCGGGCACCGAGCCGCAGACGCCGCCGCCCTCGTGGGACCCGCATCCGACCTCCGCGTGCGATCCGCACCCTGCGCCGTCGTGCGATCCGCACCCGTCCTGCGCGTGCGATCCGCACCCTGCGCCGTCGTGCGATCCGCACCCGTCCTGCGCGTGCGATCCGCAGCCGCCGCCCGACGGCGCGCGGTGCTCCGGCAGCGTCACCTCGCCCGCGTTCTCCACCTCGAAGCCGGCGTCCGCGATCATCTCCAGGTCGGCCTTGCCCGCCTGGCCCTCGCTGGTGAGGTAGTCACCGAGGAAGATCGAGTTGGCGAGGTGCAGGGCCAGCGGCTGGAGCGTGCGCAGATGCACCTCGCGGCCGCCCGCGATCCGGACCTCGACGTCCGGGCACACGAAGCGGACCATCGCGAGGATCCGCAGACAGCGCTGCGGGGTGAGGTTCCACTCCTTGGCGAGCGGGGTTCCCTCGAACGGGATCAGGAAATTCACCGGAACGGAGTCGGGGTCGAGCTCGCGCAGCGCGTACACGACGTCGACGAGGTCCTCGTCCGACTCGCCCATGCCCGCGATCAGACCCGAGCAGGCGGACAGCCCGGCCGCGTGCGCCTTCTGGACGGTGTCCACCCGGTCGGCGTACGTGTGGGTGGTCGTGATCTCCCCGTACGTCCCCTCGGACGTGTTCAGGTTGTGGTTGTAGGCGTCCGCGCCCGCCGCGCGCAGCCGCTCGGCCTGGCCGTCGGAGAGCAGGCCGAGGCACGCGCACACCTCGACGTTCTCGTTCTGGTCCTTGATCGCCTTGATCGTGTCGGAGACCCGGTCCACGTCACGGTCCGTCGGGCCGCGCCCGCTGGCCACCAGGCAGACCCGCTTGGCGCCACCGGCCAGTCCGGCCGCCGCGGCCCGGGAGGCCTCGTCGGGCTTGAGCCAGCTGTACTTGAGGATGCCGGCCGTGGAGCCCAGACGCTGCGAGCAGTACGAGCAGTCCTCCGGGCACAGGCCCGACTTCAGGTTGACGAGATAGTTCAGTTTCACCCGTCGCCCGAACCAGTGACGGCGCACCTTGCCGGCCGCGGCCACCACGTCGAGTACGTCGTCGTCGGAGGTGGCCAGTACGGCCAGCGCCTCGTCGCGGGTCGGCAGCTCGCGCCGAAGCCCCTTGTCCACCAGCGTGTTCAGCAGGTCCATGAGGTCCGATCCTGGCCTATGCGACCGCTTCCGGCCAAGGAGAGTTTGCACAACAGAGATGGTTCGACGTGTGGGTATTGCCACATCATGGGCCCGCGGAGCGACCGCTAGGGTCTGTGCACTGCCTACAAATCACCGCCACCGCGCATGCGGCGAGACCCGGAGGACACATGGCGTTCGGCTGGATCGACGAGCAGGCCGAGGCGCGCCGCAGGGCCGGACTCGTACGAACGCTGCGCCCGCGTCCCGCGGACTCGCCGCTCCTCGACCTCGCGAGCAACGACTACCTCGGGCTCGCCCGCCACCCGGAGGTCACCGAGGGCGCGGCCGCGGCCGCGCGCCGGTGGGGCGGCGGCGCGACGGGCTCCCGGCTCGTCACCGGCACCACCGAACTCCACGGCGAGCTGGAACGCGAACTGGCCGACTTCTGCGGCTTCGAGTCCGCGCTCGTCCTGTCCTCGGGCTACGCGGCCAACCTCGCGGCCGTCACCGCGCTCGCGCCGCACGGCTCGCTGGTCGTCTCCGACGCCGGCAACCACGCCTCCCTGATCGACGGCTGCCGGCTCGCCCGCGGCACCACACAGGTGGTCTCCCACGTGGACCCCGACGCCGTGCGCAAGGCGCTCGGCACCCACGACGGACCCGCGGTCACGGTCTCCGACACGGTCTTCTCGGTGGACGGCGACGCGGCCCCGCTCGCCGAACTCGCCCTGGCCTGCCGGGAGTACGGCGCCGGACTCATCGTCGACGACGCGCACGGGCTCGGTGTCCTGGGCCGCGGCGGCAGGGGTGCTCCGCACGCCGCGGGGCTCGCGGGGGACCCGGACGTCGTCGTGACCGTCACGCTCTCCAAGTCGCTCGGGAGCCAGGGCGGCGCCGTCCTCGGCCCGGCGGCCGTCATCGACCATCTGATCAACGCGGCGCGCACCTTCATCTTCGACACGGGCCTGGCGCCCGCGGCGGCGGGCGCGGCGCTGGCGGCGCTGCGGCTGCTGCGCCGTGAACCGGAGCGGGCGGCGCGGGCGCGCGCGGTGGCCAGGGCACTGCACACGCGGCTGACGGCGGAGGGCCTCTCCGCGGTGCGACCGGACGCCGCGGTCGTCTCCGTGCGGGCACCGTCCCCCGAACGGGCGGTGCGATGGGCGGCCGACTGCCGCGAGGCGGGCCTCGCTGTCGGCTGTTTCCGTCCCCCGTCGGTGCCCGACGGCGTTTCGCGACTGCGGCTGACGGCCCGCGCGGACCTCTCCGAGGAGCAGATCGAGCACGCGGTGGACGTGATCAGCCGGAACCGGTGAACCGGTGGAGCGATCGGCCGGTGGTCCGCCGGAGCGGCCGGCCGGTGATCTGTCGGAGCGGTGATCCGTGCGGGGTCAGTCCAGCCTGGTGATGAACCCCTTCCAGACGTCCGGGGTGAACAGCAGGGCGGGTCCCGCCGTGTTCTTGGAATCGCGCACCGCGACCATTCCGGACCAGGGTCCGGTGCTCGGGCGTGCCGTCTCGACGCAGTTGTTCATCCCGGTACTGCGGCTGCTGCGCAGCCATCGCACAGGGTGCAGTGAAGTGCTGGAAGGTACGTACCGAGGCATTGCTGACATGACGTGCCTCCTTACGCGCCGTCACCTATCACGGCGATGTAGTCCAACGAGTCCTCGGGCGAAAGGGCGTGGAACTGAAGGGTGTTGAAGGCCTCGGTGTAGGCCTGGAGGTCTTCTTTCCGTTCGAGATAGAGGCTACTCGTCAAGTGGTCGAGAACAACCACATCCAGATCGGTTGTGTTCGGAAATGAGAAAATAACGAAAGGCCCGGTAACTCCGATGTGTGCCCCGGCGGCGAACGGCAGTACCTGGAGCCGTACTTGGGGCAGGGCGGCGGCCTCCCGCAGCCGCCGCAGTTGGCTCGCCATGACGTCGGGGCCGCCGACCTCCCGCCGCAACACCGCCTCGTCCAGGACGGCGGACAGCTCCAGCGGCGGGTTCGAGCGCAGGACGTCCTGCCGGGCCAGGCGCACCTCGACCAGGGCGTCGAGCTTGCTCTCCTCCAGACCGTCCACGGCGGCCCGCGTGACCGCGCGGGCGTACTCCGGCGTCTGCAGCAGTCCGGGTACGACAGAGGTCTCCAGGGTGCGCATGGCGCTGGCGCCCGACTCCAGGCTGATGAAGTCGCGGTAGGCGGGCGGAAGCACACCGCGGTACGCGTGCCACCAGTGGTGGCGCCCGTTGCCCTCGGATCCGGCCAATACGACGAGAAGTTCACGCAGTTCGGGATCATCGACGCCGTACGCGTGCAACAGGCGCTCCACATCGGCCGGTTTCACCCCGCTGGTGCCGGTTTCGATGCGGCTCACCTTCGACTGGTGCCAGCCGAGCAGGCGGGCCGCCTCACCGCTCGTGAGGCCCGTACCCGCGCGGAGCGCGCGCAGTTCGGCACCGAGCTTGCGGCGGCGCACCGCGGGACCGTGCTGCATGACTGTTCTCCTTACTCCTTCCAAGTCGCCCGAATATGCTCTGCCGACGCAGAGTTCACCGCATCGAGCGACAGATATATGCATTAGTCGGTGGATCGCACCCGCGACCGGCCCGGTAATGGCAGTCTGGCGCAAGCACCAGTCCGGGACCGTACTCGAACCATCCGCTCGGTGTCGGGCTCCGGTCCCGTGGGAAAGGGACGAACGTCGCCATGGCAGACCATCAGGAAGCATCCGTCACCCTGCCGAGCGAACCGGTCTCGGTTTCCGTGGCCCGTAAATTCGTCGCCGAAGTGCTGTCCGAATGGGGCCTGCCGGGCGACTGCGAAGTCGCCGAGACCGTCCGTCTGATCGTGTCCGAACTGGCCACCAACGCCGTCCAGCACACGTTCGGGCAGTCACCCACCTTCACGGTCGGCGTGCGCCTCGACCGGGAGGAGCGTCTGCGTATCGGTGTCACCGACAGCCATCCGCGTTTTCCGAAGCGGCTGCCCGCGGCCGTCCAGCAGGACAACGGCCGCGGCATGGTGATCATCCGCTGGCTGGCCGCCGAGTGCGGCGGCAGGCTCACCGTCGTGCCGACCCGGGAGGGCGGCAAGACGGTCTCCATCGAACTCCCGTGGACGGTCCCCGTCCAGCCGGTGCCGGCGGGGTGGCCGGAAGAGCCCTAGGGTCCGATCCAGACGGCAGACCCCAGGGGGATCCCGGGATCGACGCAGACCTGACGGAGTCGTACCAGGAGTCGCACTAGAGGATGTTGTCCCGACGCCCCCGGGTCTCCGGCCGGCCGGAGAGCCGGTGCCTTCCGGCTCGTCCGAACGCCCCGCGCAGCAGGGCGCGGAACGCGTCGGCAGCGGGGACCGTGACATCCGCCCGGTGGACGACCGAGATCGTGCGGCGCAGGTCTCCCGGCTCCAGCAGCCGGGCGCTCACCGGCGTCGCCGCGGTCGCCGCCACCATCTCGGGCACGACCGCGACCCCGAGCCCGGCACTGACCAGCGCGCACACCAGGGCGTACACCGGTGTCTCGACGAGCACCGCCGGTGTGGCCCCCGCCCGGGCGAGCGCGGCCTCCACACCCTGCCGGGGAGGGTGGTGCGGGGCCATGCTGATCAGCGGCTGTCCGGCGAGCTCGGTGAGCGGCAGCCGTGCCGTACCGTCCGCGAGGAGGTGGCCGGGAGCGGTCACCAGCACCAGCTCCTCGACGAGGAGCGGCTCGACGCCCACGGACGACGGGACCGGTACCGGCGCGGCGGGCCGGTAGGTGTGCGTGAGGGCCAGGTCCACCTCGCCGGCCGCGACCGCCGCGATCCCGAGCGGGGGCTCGTAGTCGGCGACCGCGAGCGCCACGTCCGGGTGGGCCCGGCGAAAGGCGCTGAGTACCGGCGGGAGCAGATGGGTGCCCGCCGTCTGGAAGGTGCCGAGCCGCAGCGTGCCGCCCGACAGTCCCGTCAGACCGGCCAGTTCGTGCCGGGCCAGCTCCATCTCGTCGAGGACCCGGCGGGCCCGTACGACCAGCAGTTCACCCGCGTCGGTGAGCCGCGTTCCGCGGTGGGAGCGCACCAGCAGCGTCGCCCCCGCCTCCCGCTCCAGCTTCGCCACCTGCTGGGACAGCGCCGGCGGGGTGTATCCGAGGCGCTCGGCGGCCCGGGTGATCGACCCCGCCTCGGCGACCGCCACCAGCGCCGCGAGCCGTGTCGGGTCGTACATCGCGGCCTCCCGGGACCGGTGGCACGCCGCCCGGCCTAAACGATTGCTTAAGGCCCGCCCAGGATATTCGACATACCTGCTGAAGGCCCGCTCCGGGCAGCCTGGACGCATGGACGCACAGCTCATCGCCTTCACAGGTGTCGCCGCGGGGATGGTCGCCATGCCGGGCGCGGACTTCACCGTCGTCGTACGCAACGCACTCGTCTCGCGCCGTGCCGGGGTCGCCTGCGCCCTCGGCATCGCGGGCGGCCTGCTCGTCCACACCGCGCTCGCCGTCGCCGGGGTCGCCGCGGTCCTCACCGCCGTGCCCACGCTGTTCCGGACGCTCCAGCTGCTCGGCGGCGGCTATGTGCTGTACCTGGGCCTGCGCACGCTCCACTCGCTGTACCGTCCGCGCGGCGCGGCGGCTGACGGACCGGCGGGCGAGGGGGCAGTGACCGAGGGGGCGGGCCCGCGTCCGCTGCGGCAGGGGTTCGTCACCAACGTGCTCAACCCGAAGGCGCCCGTCACCTTCCTGAGCCTGCTGCCGCAGTTCGTGCCCGCGGGCAGCGCGGTGGTGCCGCGGACGCTGGTGCTCGCGCTGATCGTGGTCGTCCTGGCCCTGGTGTGGTTCCCGGCGGTCGCGCTGCTGGTCGACCGGCTCGGACGGTGGCTGCGCGGGCCGCGTGCCGCGCGCGCCGTGGCGGGGGCCACCGGCGGCGCTCTCACCGTTCTGGGCGTCGTCCTGGTGCTGGAGCCGCTGAGGAGCTGAGAGGGCGTCGGGCGGCCCGTGGAGGGCCCGCTCCGGGGCGGCGGCACGCGCCGCCGCCCCGGGCGAAAGGTCAGCCGACCCTGCCGTACCAGACGCTTCTCGTCCAGATCTTCTGGAGCTTCACCACTTCCCCGGTCTTCGGAGAGTGCCAGATCTTCCCCTTCCCGGCGTAGATACCGACGTGGTACACGTTCCGGCCGGAGTGGAAGAACACGAGGTCACCGGCCTTGCGGTGTGAGGCCGAGACGTGGTGCGTCTTGTTGTACTGGGCCGCGGCCGTACGAGGCAGCTTCTTGCCCGCCTTCTTGTACGAGTAGAGCGTGAGCCCGGAGCAGTCGAAGCGGTGAGGTCCCGTGGCGCCCCACTGGTAGGGGGAGCCGTGCTTCGATGCCGCGACGTGGAGTGCCCTCGTCGCAAGAGTGGCCGCCTCGGCGTCCGGCGCGGCGCCGGGTACCACGAGGCTGCCGCCCACCGCGGCAAGGGTGAGGGCCGAGGCCGTACCGGCCCGGGTCCACAGCGACGGGACACGATTGAGCGCAGTCATGCGCAACCCTTCGTCAGCCGCCTGTGAAGGATGACCTGTCGGATTCGGGCTGGCGAAGTTGCCCGGCCGCTGTTGCGGCTTCACCCCAAGGACCGCCCGGAACTGTTCCGGCGGCCCGTCTAGCTGGGTCCTCCACTCCTGCCGATCCACTTCTGTCGACCGGGCATCCGGGCGGCGGCAGGACTCGGCGTCCGCCCGGACCGCCCCGCCGCTGTGGCGGGGGCTTGTCGTCGGAAGGGATCTTCACTCATGGGAGTAGGAAAATCCGAGCGGAACCGGTGTTTTGTGGGCTTACTCACCACTCACCCGTTCGAGTGAACACCCCTCCGTTCGAGCACGTGTTGGGGACGTGGATGAGGCCCGCACCTGCGACGACGGGCCTCATCCGGCCTTCGGACGCCGCGTGTTGCGCAACTCGGAGGGGTCGTAGAAAGGTTGGGCGAATACGCCAACGGGGGGTACACCATCCGGTCCGTTTGAGTCGCGGTCCGGACGTCGGCGGCCACGGCGCGTACCGGCCTTCCGGTGCGGGTCCGTCAACTGCCGGACTCGGGCGGCAAGGTGACCCGGTTCGCCCGCCGCTCCCCGTCGAGCACCCGCAGGGCCTGGGCCAGCGTCGGGGCGTGCACCTCGCTCTCGCCCCGCTGGTGCATCAGCGTGAGAGCGTCCCGCAGGGCCGCCGCCTTGCCGACCAGTGCCTGAGCCGCCCTCAGGCCGCGATAGGTGTCTCCGGGACGGGACGGGTTGATACGGCCGACCAGGTCGACCACGTCGAGATAGCGGTCGATCAGCTCGGCCTCGGCGCGGGTCAGCGCGGGCAGCGGGGGGAGGTCCGGGATCATCGGCCGCTCACCTCGCGCCGGGCGTCTCGTGCGAGGCCCTGCGGCTCGGGACGATCCGGTCGATCAGCCCGTAGGCCAGTGCCGCCGGAGCGTCGAAGATCTTGTCCCGCTCGATGTCCGCGGCGACCCGCTCCGGGCTCCGCCCCGTATGCCGTACGAGCATGTCCTCGAGGATCTCGCGGGTGCGCAGCAACTCCCCGGCCCGGATGACCAGGTCGCTCGTCTGTCCCTGGACCGGCTCCGGGACCGACGGCTGGTGCAGGAGGACGCGCGCTCCCGGCAGGGCGAGCCGCTTGCCCGGGGTGCCGCCGGCCAGCAGGACGGCCGCAGACGACGCCGCCTGGCCGAGGCAGACCGTCTCCACGTCGCAGGTGACGAACCGCATCGTGTCGTAGATCGCGGTCATCGCGCTGAAGGAGCCGCCCGGGGAGTTGATGTACAGCGAGATGTCCTGCTCGGGCGCCTGGTGTTCGAGGTACACGAACTGCGCCATCACGTCGTTCGCCGACGTGTCGTCGATCGGTGTCCCGAGGAACACGATCCGCTCGCTGAGCAGCTTCGAGTACGGATCCAGGGTCCGGTGCCCCGAGCTCGTGCGTTCGGTGAACTCCGGCAGGACATGGCGGGCGGACGGGCTGCGCATGGCGCGCCTCCTCAGATCGACGTCTGTAAAAAATGTACAGGACGTACGTCTCCGGGGGAGGGGACATGCTGAGAGCGAAATCGGCCCTGCCCCTGTCCGGGGACCGTCCGAGCGGTGCCGTACGCGGCCGGACGGAGGATCCCGAGCCCCGCGGCGCGCGGGAGGCCCGGTCTAAGCTGGACGTCATGGCCTACGAGATTCCGGTGACGCAAGCCAGGGCTGAGCTCGCCGAACTGATCAACCGCGTCGTGTACGGCGGTGAGCGCGTCGTCGTGACGCGGCACGGCAAGCCGCTCGTCGCCCTGGTCTCGGCCGCCGACCTGGAGCGCCTCGAAGAACTCCCGGACCCCGCGGACGGCCAGGTGATCAGCTCCCTGTCCAGCGTCCGGGAGGTGGCGTCGGCGCCCCGCGAGCGCCAGCGGTTCGGCATCGCGGCGGAGCACCGCGGGCCCAGCGCTTCCTAGGTCCCCTGGCGGGTCACGTCTGCCCGTCGAGGCGCGTGCCGGGCGTCGTGACGAGGCGGACGCCGCCCGTTGGCGCACTGGCCGCCGACGTGACCGTGGCCGGTGCCGTGTCGTGCCGTGCCGTCACCGGTCGGCGGGGAGGATCCCCGCGAGTCGCCCGGTACGCCGTATACGGTCCTGTCCCCGACGGCCTCACGGCGTCCAGGGGTGCCACCCCGGCCCGGTCGGGCGGAACGGGGCAAGCGGGGCGGCATCGCGGACCCGAGGGGTTCACCCGGCCCGGCCCGGAAGGGATCACAGGCTGGTTAACGTCCTCGAAACTCCGGCCAACTAGCGTGCGCATCCACGCCACCAGGGGTTTTGGTGGCCACGGCCACCGGGCCCCGCACGGTCCGGAGCGAGGATGTGAGGTGGGACGCCGTGCAACTGACCCCGCACGAGCAGGAGAGGCTGCTGATCCATGTGGCGGCCGATGTCGCCGAGAAGCGCCGGGCCCGCGGACTGAAACTGAACCACCCCGAGGCCGTCGCCCTGATCACGTCGCACATCCTCGAGGGCGCCCGTGACGGCCGTACCGTCGCCGAGCTGATGTCCTCCGGGCGCAAGATCCTCACCCGGGACGACGTCATGACGGGCATCCCCGAGATGATCCACGACGTCCAGGTCGAGGCGACCTTCCCGGACGGAACCAAGCTGGTCACCGTCCACGACCCGATCGTCTGACGGAGGGCAAGCGCCGTGATTCCCGGAGAGTTCCTCTTCGCCGACGAACCCGTCGTGTTCAACGAGGGCCGTGAGACCACCCGGCTGACCGTTCTCAACGCCGCCGACCGCCCCGTTCAGGTCGGCTCCCACTACCACTTCGCCGAGGCCAATCCCGGTCTGGACTTCGACCGCGCCGCCGCGCACGGCAAGCGGCTCAACGTCGCCGCCGGGACCGCCGTGCGCTTCGAGCCCGGGATCCCCGTCGAGGTCGAACTCGTCCCGCTCGCCGGCGCCCGTGTGGTGCCCGGACTGCGCGGGGAGACCGGAGGTGCCCTCGATGCCTGAGATCTCGCGTGCCGCGTACGCCGACCTGTTCGGTCCGACGACCGGCGACCGTATCCGCCTCGCCGACACCGACCTGCTGATCGAGATCGAGGAGGACCGTTCCGGCGGGCCCGGACTCGCCGGCGACGAGGCGGTGTTCGGCGGTGGCAAGGTCATCCGCGAATCCATGGGCCAGGCACGCGCCACGCGCGCGGACGGCACCCCGGACACGGTCGTCACCGGTGTCGTGATCGTCGACCACTGGGGGATCGTCAAGGCCGACGTCGGCATGCGCGACGGCCGGATCTCCGGCATCGGCAAGGCCGGCAACCCGGACACCATGGACGGCGTCCATCCCGACCTGGTGATCGGCCCCGAGACCGAGATCATCGCGGGCAACGGGCGGATCCTGACCGCGGGCGCCATCGACGCGCACGTCCATCTGATCTGTCCGCAGATCGCCGACGAGGCCCTCGCCTCGGGCATCACGACGCTCGTCGGCGGCGGCACGGGACCCGCCGAGGGCTCCAAGGCGACCACCGTCACGCCCGGTCCCTGGCATCTGGCCCGGATGCTGGAGGCGATGGAGGGGTACCCGCTCAACTTCGGTCTGCTCGGAAAGGGCAACACCGTCTCGCACGAGGCGATGTTCTCGCAGATCCGGGGCGGCGCCCTCGGCCTGAAGATCCACGAGGACTGGGGTTCGACGCCCGCCGCGATCGACGCGGCCCTCACCGTCGCCGACCGCACCGGCATCCAGGTCGCCATCCACACCGACACGCTGAACGAGTCCGGGTTCGTCGCCGACACCCTCGCCGCCATCGCCGGACGCGGTATCCACGCCTACCACACGGAGGGTGCGGGCGGCGGGCACGCGCCGGACATCATGACCGTGGTCTCCGAGCCGTACGTCCTGCCCAGCTCGACCAACCCGACCCGGCCCTACACCGTCAACACCGCCGAGGAACACCTCGACATGCTGATGGTCTGCCACCACCTGAACCCGGCGGTGCCCGAGGACCTGGCCTTCGCCGAGTCCCGCATCCGGCCCTCGACCATCGGGGCCGAGGACATACTCCACGACCTCGGCGCCATCTCGATCATCTCCTCGGACTCCCAGGCCATGGGCCGTGTCGGGGAGGTCATCATGCGGACCTGGCAGACGGCCCATGTGATGAAGCGGCGCCGGGGCGCCCTGCCGGGCGACGGCCGCGCCGACAACCACCGCGTACGTCGCTATGTCGCCAAATACACGATCAACCCGGCGCTCGCGCAGGGACTCGCCCGCGAGATCGGCTCGGTGGAGACCGGCAAACTCGCGGACCTCGTGCTGTGGGAGCCCGCGTTCTTCGGGGTCAAGCCGCATCTCGTCATCAAGGGCGGAATGATCGCGTACGCGCAGATGGGCGACGCCAACGCGTCCATCCCGACACCGCAACCGGTCCTGCCCCGGCCGATGTTCGGGGCGATCGGGCGGGCCCCGGCCGCGAACTCCTTCAACTTCGTTGCACCGCTGGCCATCGAGGACGGGCTGCCGGAGCGGCTCTCGCTCGGCAAGCGGTTCGTCGCCATCGAGTCCACGCGGGCGGTGACCAAGGCCGACATGCGGGAGAACGACGCACGGCCCGAGGTGCGGATCGACCCCGACAGCTTCGCCGTGCACATCGACGGGGAGCTCGTCGAGGCGACTCCCGCCGCCGAACTGCCCATGGCCCAGCGTTACTTCCTCTTCTGATGTCCCGGGCAGCGCTCCTCGTCCTGTCCGACGGCCGCTTCCCCGCCGGAGGGCACGCGCACTCCGGCGGGGCCGAGGCGGCGGTCAGGGCCGGACGGATCACCGGAGCGGAGAACCTGGAGGACTTCTGCCGGGGGCGGCTGCACACGAGCGGACTCGTCTCGGCCGCACTGGCCGCGGCGGCCGCACTCGGGGTCGATCCGGTGGCCCTGGACGCGGCCGCCGACGCCCGTACGCCCTCGCTCGCCCTGCGGGTCACCGCGCGGCGGCTGGGACGGCAGTTGATGCGGGCGGCCAGAGCCACCTGGCCCTCCGGTGAACTCGACGCGCTGGCGCGGGAGTTCCCGAAGGGTGCGCATCAGCCGGTCGTGCTGGGCGTGGCCGCTCGGGCCGCCGGTCTCGGGCCCGAGGACGCCGCGTACTGCTCCGCGTACGAGTGCGTCAGCGGGCCCGCGTCGGCGACGGTGCGGCTGCTGAGCCTCGACCCGTTCGACGCGACGGCCGCGCTGGCCCGGCTCGCACCGGAACTGGACGTCGTCGCCCACGCGGCGGCGAGTGCGGCCCGGAGGGTCCTCGACGACGGCGTCGAGGCGCTTCCCGCGGCGTCGGCGCCACTGCTGGAGATCGGTGCGGAGGCGCACGCGGCCTGGCCGGTGCGGCTCTTCGCCTCCTAGCGGACGCGGGCCGCGGGCTCTCGGACCCCTCGGGAACCCGCGAACCGTCCCGCCGTCGGCTCCGGGCTCCCGGGTCCCCAGCACCTTCGCTTCGCGGACGTTCGTGGGACGTCACGCTCAAGGAGCAAGAAGCAAGGAGCAAGGAGCAAGGAGTCAGGAGCCCGGCGGCGGCCCGAAGTCGGACGGGGCCGCGTCCCCGGGGCATTCCGCCCCGCAGGTGTCGGTGCCCGTCGACCGGTCGGGGTCCCTGGCCTCCGGGGGAGCGTCACCGACTCCGTTTCCCACCCCCACCCCCACCCCCTCCCCACCCCAACACCCACGCCACGAACGAAGCTGGAGCCGTACCGTGCATCTCGACCACTCTCACCACGGGCCGTCCGCGGTCAGTGCCGACGCCCGACGGCCCGACGGAAGGCGCCGTGCCCTGCGCATCGGGCTCGGCGGCCCCGTCGGCTCCGGGAAGACCGCCACCGTCGCCGCGCTCTGCCGGGCGCTGCGCGACGAACTGTCCCTCGCCGTCGTCACCAACGACATCTACACCCGCGAGGACGCGGAATTCCTGCTGCGGGAGGCGGTACTGCCCCCCGAGAGGATCACCGCCGTCGAGACGGGCGCCTGCCCGCACACCGCGATCCGGGACGACATCTCCGCCAACCTCGAAGCGGTGGAGGACCTGGAGGACGAGATCGGGCCGCTGGATCTGATCCTCGTGGAGTCCGGCGGCGACAACCTCACCGCGACCTTCTCCAGGGGACTCGTCGACGCGCAGATCTTCGTGATCGACGTCGCGGGCGGGGACGACATCCCACGCAAGGGCGGGCCCGGTGTCACGACGGCCGACCTACTCGTCGTGAACAAGACCGACCTGGCGCCGTACGTGGGCTCCGACCTGGGGCGGATGGCCACCGACGCCAAGGCGCAGCGGGCCGAACTGCCCGTGGTCTTCCAGTCGTTGCGGACCGAGGCCGGCGTCACGGCGGTCGCCGGCTGGGTGCGGGAACGGCTCGCGGCGTGGACGGCGTGACGACGGCGGGAGTGCGCGCCACGGCGCGGATCGAGGCCAGGGACGACGGCCGGGGCGGGACCTCGCTGCCGGTGCTGGACGGAGAGGGGCCGCTCGCCCTGCGCCGGATCCGGAGCGGCGGTTCCGAGGCGCGCGTGATGCTGGTCGGGGCGATGAGCGGACCGCTCGGCGGCGATCACCTCGCCGTCGAGGCCCGGGTCGGTCCGGGCGCGCGACTGCGGGTCGGCTCGGCCGCCGCCACCATCGCGCTGCCCGGCCAGGCCAAAGGCGAGGCCCGCTACGACGTGCGCCTGAACGTGGCCGACGGAGGTGAACTGTGCTGGCTGCCCGAACAGTTGATCTCCGCGGGCGGCAGCGATCTCTCCGTCGCCTCGCGCATCGACCTCGAACCCGGCGCCCGGCTCGTCTTCCGGGAGGAACAGGTGCTCGGGCGCGTCGGTGAGGAACCCGGGCGGCTCACCAGCCGTCTCACCGTGCGACGCGGCGGACGGGCCCTGCTCGACCAGGAGGTGGCCTGCGGTCCGGGTGCGCCCGCCGGCTGGGACGGGCCCGCTGTCCTCGCCGGGCATCGGGCACTCGGACAACTCGTCGTCGTACGACCGGAGTTCGAGAGGGCGGCGCCGGCGGCGCGACCGCTCGGGGAGTACGCCGCGCTCACCCCGCTCGCCGGACCCGCCGTGCTCGTGACGGCACTCGCCCCCGACGCGCTGCTGCTGCGACGGGTGCTGGACGAGGCGCTGCGCGAACTTACGTGACGTCAATTATGTTGCTGCGAAAGGCCTTTCACATCTGGTTCACCGCTCACCGGAACACGTCGTACCGGCTATCGGATTGGTAAAGAACACCGGTCACGTCTGTTGCCGGGGACCTCACAGCAGAAAGGATCCTCGTACCAATCGCAATGATGTACGGGGAGGTCACACTTGAGGTCCAAGAGACCGACGAAACGGGTGGCAGCGCTCGGTTCGGCCGGAGCGCTCGTCACCGCGACCCTGATAGCCGGAGCCGTCGCCGCTCCGTCGGCCACCGCCGACTCGCGGGACGGCCGGAGCTACGGGCAGAGCCGCGAGCAGCGCGGAGCGGCCGTCGCCGCCGAGCGGGCCGCCAAGGCCGGGATCGACTGGCAGGACTGCCCGGCCGACTGGGGCTTCGAGAAGCCGATCCAGTGCGGCTGGGTGAGCGTGCCGCTGGACTACGCGCACCCTTACGGCAAGCAGATCAAGCTGGCCGTGGACCGCATCGGGAACACCGGTACCAAGGAGGAGCGCCAGGGCGCGCTCGTCTACAACCCGGGCGGCCCCGGTGGCTCCGGCATGCGCTTCCCGCGCCGGGTCACCACCAAGGCCCCGCTGTGGGCGAACACCGCCAAGGCGTACGACTTCGTGGGCTTCGACCCGCGCGGAGTCGGCCACTCGGCGCCCATCTCCTGCATCGACCCGCAGGAGTTCGTCAAGGCGCCCAAGGCGGACCCGGTCCCGGACTCCGAGGCCGACAAGCGGGCCCAGCGCAAGCTGGCCGCGGAGTACGCCGACGGCTGCGCCGAGCGCAGCGGCAAGGCCGTGCTGGCGCAGATGACCACGCCCAACACGGCACGCGACCTCGACGTCATCCGGGCCGCGCTCGGCGAGAAGAAGCTCAACTACCTGGGCGTCTCCTACGGCACCTACCTCGGCGCCGTCTACGGCACGCTGTTCCCGGGCCACGTGCGCCGCATGATCGTCGACAGCGTCGTCAACCCGTCGCGCGACAACATCTGGTACCAGGCCAACCTGGAGCAGGACGTCGCCTTCGAGGGCCGCTGGAAGGACTGGGAGGACTGGGTCGCCAAGAACGACGCGGCCTTCCACCTCGGTGACACCCGCGCCAAGGTGCAGGACCAGTGGCTGAAGCTGCGTGCCACCGCGAAGAAGAGCCCGCTGGGCGGAGTCGTCGGCCCCGCCGAGCTGATCTCCTTCTTCCAGAGCGCTCCGTACTACGACTCCTCGTGGGTGCCGGTCGCCTCGGTGTTCAGCAAGTACGTCGCCGGTGACACCCAGGCGCTCGTCGACGCCGCGTCCCCCGACCTCACGGACACGGCGGGCAACATCTCCTCGGAGAACGGCAACGCCGTGTACACGGCCGTCGAGTGCACCGACGCGCAGTGGCCCACCAGTTGGAAGAAGTGGGACCGGGACAACACCCGACTTGACGCCGAATATCCCTTTATGACCTGGGCCAACGCATGGATGAACCTTCCGTGTGCCACCTGGGGGGTCAAGCAGCAGTCCCCGGTGGAGGTGAAGACCGGCAAGGGCCTGCCCGCCGTCCTCATCGTGCAGTCCACCAATGACGCCGCCACTCCGTACGTCGGTGCCGTCGAGCTGCACAAGCGGTTCAAGGGCTCCCGCCTGATCACCGAGCAGGGCGCGGGCTCGCACGGTGTGACCGGACTGGTCAACCCGTGCATCAACGGGCGGGTGGACTCCTACCTGCTCACCGGCAAGACGGACGCCGCCGACGTGACGTGCACGCCGCACGCCACTCCGCAGCCGTAGTACTCGCCCACGAGGGGGCGGCCGGTCCGACCGGCCGCCCCCTTTGGCGTACGCCGTGACGGCGCCGCCTCAGGGGGAGAGCCAGGCGTCCTCCGCCGCGTAGTCGAAGAGGTCCCCGTAGTTCCTGGCCATCGCGGGATACGCCTCACGCCAGTCCTTCCCCGCGAGCTGCCGCTCGATCGAGGCGACCGTCTCCGGGAGCCTGTCGGCGTACCGGGTCACGGGGCGGTAGCCCAGCTCCCTCTCGGCGGCGCTCATGTCGCAGACCACGGGCAGGGGGACCGACCAGGGGGTGTCGCCGACCGTCGGGGACGGGGGAGGCCCGTCGACGAGAACGTCCTCCGTCCGGGTGCCCATCACCGCGTCGACGGCCCGGACGATCTCCGCCACGGTCGGCGCGTCGGGGTCGCAGGCGTTCAGGACGCGCGAGCCCGGTCGTGCGGCGGCCAGCCGGATCAGCTCGGCGAGGGTGTGGACGCTCACCGGATGGAAACGGCTCGCGCCGCCGTACGCGAGGATCCGCCTGCGGCGTCCGTCCAGATTGCGCTTGACGGCATACAGCTCGCGGGGCGTGCGGCCGTACGGGCCGTGGACGGCTCCCGCCCGCAACAGCGTCGTCGGCAACCGGTCGCCCGCGGCGAGGAGTTCACGCTCCAGGGCCGCCTTGCGTGTGCTGTACGTGCCCTCACCGGGTCGCACGGTCCCCTGGCTCTCCGGGATCGGCACGGGATACGCGGGGAAGCCGTCCGGCTCCGACTGCGTGTCGAACCCGCGCCCCTTGTCGTCCTCGTACACCGACACGCTGGAGATGACGACGGCCGAGCCCACCCGGCCGGCGAGCCCCGTCAACTGCCGCGCGTGGTCCGCTCCGTACGCGACGATGTCCACGAGCACGTCGCAGCCGTCGCCGACCGCCGCGGCCAACGCGGTGCCGTCCTCCCGGTCGAGCGCCGCCGTGCGCACCTCGGCGGGCCAGCCGTCGTCGCGACGGCCGCCGCGCGAAGCGGCCGTCACCTCCCAGCCGTCCCGGGCGAGCGCCGTCACGGCCGCGCGTCCGATCTGTCCTGTCGCTCCGATCACCACAGCACGTCTCATACGCAAGAAACGTACAGGACGTACGTATGGGTTCCCGGTCGGGTCAACTCATCGGCATTCGGGGGAACTTGCGGCTCGCCTCGGCCCTCTCCGCCGCTTCCTCGGCCTTGACCTCGCCCGCGTACCGGTCGACGTACTCCTGCTCGGAGAGCGACAGGATGGCGTACATGATCTCGTCGGTGATGGCGCGCAGGACGGCCTTCTCGCCCTCCATCCCGGCATAGCGCGAGAAGTCGAGCGGCTTGCCGAAGCGGATCACCACGGGGTGGATCCGCGGGAGCTTCCTGCCCGGGGGCTGGGCCTCGAAGGTGCCGATCATGGCGCAGGGGACGACCGGGGCCTGAGCCCGCAGGGCCATCACCGCGACACCCACCTTGCCCTTGTAGAGGCGTCCGTCGTGCGAGCGGGTGCCCTCGGGGTAGATCCCGAGCAGCTCGTCCTTGTTCAGCACGCCGAGGCCCTCGCGGATGGCGGCCTGTCCCGCTTCCTTGCCCGACCGGTCCACCGGAATCTGTCCGATGCTGCGGAAGAACGCCGCCGTCAGCCGCCCCTTGATGCCGGGTCCGGTGAAGTACTCGGCTTTCGCCAGGAAGGTGATCCGGCGCTTCAGGATCGCCGGCATCAGGAAGTGGTCCGCGAAGGACAGGTGATTGCCGGCCACGATGGCCCGGCCCGACGACGGTACGTGCTCAAGGCCCTCGATCCGGGGCCGGAAGGCCACTCGCAACAACGGACCCAGAAGCACGTACTTGAGCACGTAATAGAACACTGGGGCACTCCTCGTTTTCCCCGGGAGCGATCAGTGTAGGCGCGGCCGTCGCCGGGCGTAACCAGCGTGGTGTCACTCTCTGTGGCCACTTGGCCGGTATCAGACTCCTTGCGTCAGGACTTTCTCGAGAGACCCGAGAGCCGACCGGAGTTCCGCGGCCGTGATGGTCAGCGGCGGCGCCAGCCGGATGGTCGAACCGTGGGTGTCCTTGACCAGAATTCCCTCGTTCATCAGACCCTGGCTGATCTCGCGGCCCGTGCCGATGGAGGGATCGATGTCGACGCCCGCCCACAGCCCTCGTGACCGGAAGCCCTCCACACCCCGGCCCACCAGGGCCGTCAGCCCCTCCTGCAGCAAGGCGCCCAGCTCGGCCGCCGTGCGCTGGTACTCGCCGGTCTCCAGCAGGCCCACGACCGCCGATCCGACCGCCGCGGCCAGCGGATTGCCGCCGAAGGTGGAGCCGTGCTCACCCGGACGCAGCACGCTCAGCACGTCCCGGCGGCCGACGACCGCGGAGACCGGCACGATGCCGCCGCCCAGTGCTTTGCCGAGCAGCAGCAGGTCGGGGACGACCGACTCGTGCTCCACCGCCAGGGTGGTGCCGGTGCGGCCGAGCCCGGACTGGATCTCGTCCGCGACGAAGAGGCAGCCGGTGCGGCGGGTGAGCTCGCGGACGCCGGCGAGATAGCCGTCGTCCGGGATGACCACGCCCGCCTCGCCCTGGATGGGTTCGAGCAGCACCGCGGCCGTCGTCTCGTCGATCGCCGCTTCGAGCGCGGCCAGGTCGTTGTACGGCACGACCCGGAAGCCGGGCGTGAAGGGGCCGAAGCCGGTGCGGGCCGTCTCGTCGGTGGAGAAGCTGACGATCGTGGTGGTCCGGCCGTGGAAGTTGTCCGCCGCCACCACGATGGTGGCCCGGTCGGGCTCGACGCCCTTCACCTCGTACGCCCATTTGCGGGCCACCTTGATGGCGCTCTCCACCGCCTCGGCGCCCGTGTTCATCGGCAGGACCATGTCCAGGCCCGTCAACGCGGCCAGGGACTCGGCGAATCCGGCCAGCTGGTCGTTGTGGAAGGCCCGTGAGGTCAGGGTGAGCCGGTCGAGCTGGCGGTGCGCCGCCTCGATCAGCACCGGGTTGCGGTGGCCGAAGTTGAGCGCGGAGTAGCCCGCCAGCATGTCGAGATAGCGCCGCCCCTCCACATCCTCGACCCAGGTGCCCTCGGCATGCGCGACGACCACGGGCAGCGGGTGGTAGTTGTGCGCCAGGACGGGGCCCTCGGCCCGGATCAGTTCCTCGGAGCTGCGGGCGCCTGCGCCGGCGGGCTCGGTCGCACGGGCGGGAGCGGTCATGAACGGATCTCCTGTGTGCAGCACTTGATGCCGCCGCCGGCCTTGTGGAACTCCGACAGGTCGACGGGGACGGGGACGTAGCCGTGGCGGACGAGCTGGTCGGCGAGGGCCTCGGCGCGCGGCGCGATGAAGACATGGCGGCCGTCCGAGACGGAGTTGAGGCCGAAGGCGAGGGCGTCCTCACGGGTGGCGAGCACCGCGTCGGGGAACAGCCGGCTCAGCACCTCGCGGCTGCCCGGCGAGAACGCCTCCGGGTAGTACGCGATGTTGTCGTCGTCGAGGACGAAGAGCGCGGTGTCCAGGTGGTAGAAGTGCGGATCCACCAGGCGCAGGCCGATGACCGGGACGCCGAAGAACTCCTGGACCTCGCGATGGGCCTCGGGCGTGGTGCGAAAACCCGTACCGGCGAGGATGTAGCGGCGCGTCGGGACGAGGTCGCCCTCGCCCTCGCACACCGACTCCGGGCGGTAGACGTCGAAACCGGCCGTCTTGAACCAGGTCTCGTACGCGGTGGACTCGGGGCGGCGCTCGGGTGCGTGGAAGGACGAGCCGAAGACACGGCCGCCCAGGACGAGCGCGCAGTTCGCGGCGAAGACCATGTCGGGAAGCCCGGGGACCGGTTCGACGGAGTCGACGGTGTGGCCGTGCGCGCGATAGGCGCTGATCAGCGCCTGCCACTGATCTCGCGCGAGATCGACGTCCACGGGGGTGTCGGGACGCATCCATGGGTTGATCGCGTACTGCACGGCGAAGTGTCTGGGGTCGCAGACGAGGAAGCGCCGGGGGCGCGGCACACGGCTTTCGGACACAGAGAGGTTCCTCCGCTTCCTGCGGTGTCGGCTGGTGGGATGCCTCCACGGTAAGAAGCGAGGGCCAGGCACGACAAGCGACGAGAGCTGCGCATATACGCAGGACCGCTGCGTGATAGGCAGGTTCAGCGCACGTTTCCTGCGTCATCGGGAGCCGCGTGGGTCGCCCCGGCCTCCGGGGCCTCGGGCAGCAGATGGGACAGCACCATGTAGCTGACCGTCTTCCGGATGAACGGCTCCACCCGGATGCGCTCCAGGACCTCCTCGAAGTGCTCCACGTCGACGGCCCGTACATGGAGCAGCGCGTCAGCGCCCCCGGTCACCGTCATCGCCGCGGTGATCTCCGGATGGTTGCGCACCACCTCCGCGAGCCGCCTGGGCGGGGCGGCGCCCTCGCAGTACACCTCCACGTACGCCTCCGTGCGCCAGCCGAGCGCCGCGGGCTTCACCGTGGCGGTGAACCCGGTGATCACGCCGGTCTCGCGCAGCCGGTCGACACGGCGCTTGACCGCCGTCGCGGACAGTCCGATCGCCGCGCCGATCTCCGCGAAGCTCGTCCGGGCATTGGCCATCAGGGCGGTGATGATCTTGCGGTCGAGCTCGTCGAACATCGCGGGCTTGCTGCTCATTGGCGCACTGTATCCAGCGGCGGCCACCACCCGGCCGGCGCCGACGGCCGTGTCCCGCACATGTCCAGCCACGCGAATCGCTCCTACACTCCACTCTCATGCTGCGCGCGCTCGCCGTCGACGACGAACAACCCTCCCTCGAAGAGCTGCTGTATCTGCTCAACGCCGATCCCCGGGTCGGCAGCGCCGAGGGCGCGAGCGACGCGACCGAGGCGCTGCGCCGCATCAACCGGGCCCTCCAGTCGGGCCCCGGCGGCCCCGAGGCGATCGACGTCGTCTTCCTCGACATCCACATGCCCGGCCTGGACGGGCTCGACCTGGCCCGGCTGCTCGGCGGGTTCGCCCAGCCGCCGTTCGTCGTGTTCGTGACCGCCCACGAGGGGTTCGCCGTGCAGGCCTTCGAACTCAAGGCCGTCGACTACGTCCTGAAGCCCGTACGCCGCGAACGGCTCGCCGAGGCGGTCCGCAGGGCCGCCCAACTGCGGGACACCGCACCCCTGATCCCCGTCCACGAGCCCGACCCCGACCACATATCCGTCGAACTCGGCGGAGTGACACGCTTCGTGGCCGTCGAGGACATCACCCACGTCGAGGCCCACGGCGACTACGCCCGGCTGCACACCGCACAGGGCAGCCACCTGGTCCGCATCCCGCTGTCCACCCTCGAGGAACGCTGGCGCCCCCGCGGCTTCGTCCGCATCCACCGGCGTCACCTCGTCGCCCTGCGCCACATCGGCGAACTCCGCCTGGACGCGGGCACGGTGAGTGTCCTCGTCGACTCCGTCGAACTCCAGGTCAGCCGCCGGCACGCCCGCCAACTGCGCGATCTGCTGCTGCGCCGGACCACGAGCTGAGGAGCACCGCGTGCCGCAGGACCCCACCGAACGCCGCGTGGTCGTCACCGGAGCGCCCCGGCGCGCTCGCCGGACGTCCGGCTACTACCGGCCGAGGACCGAGATCGACGAACAGACCACCCTCGGCCACACCTATGTGCGTTCCCTGATGCGCAGTCAGCTCCGGGCCGCATGCGTCACGTTCGCCGTCCTGGTCCTGCTCGTCGGACCACTGCCGCTGGTCTTCGCCGCGATGCCGGACGGAGCCGCCCTGGAATGGGCCGTCCTCGGCTTCTGCCTCTACCCGCCGCTCGTGCTGCTCGCCCGCTGGTACGTACGGCGCGCGGAACGCAACGAGAGGGACCTCGTGCGCCTGGTCGAGGACCGCTGAACCGTGAACGAGAACTACTCCGTTCCCGCCGTCGCCCTCGTCGTCCTCGCGACCGTCCTGGTCGGCGCGTTCGGGCTGCGCATCTCCCGGACCACCTCCGACTTCTACGTCGCCTCGCGCACCGTCGGCCCCCGGCTCAACGCGGCCGCGATCAGCGGCGAGTACCTCTCCGCCGCCTCCTTCCTGGGCATCGCCGGCCTGGTGCTCGTCCAGGGACCCGACATGCTCTGGTACCCGGTCGGCTACACCGCCGGCTATCTCGTGCTGCTCCTCTTCGTCGCGGCCCCCCTGCGCCGCTCCGGCGCCTACACCCTGCCCGACTTCGCGGAGGCCCGGCTCGGCTCCCAGGCCGTCAGACGGCTCGCCGGGGCGTTCGTCGTCGGCGTCGGCTGGCTCTACCTGCTGCCCCAACTGCAGGGAGCGGGGCTGACGCTGGCGGTGCTGACCGACGCCCCCGACTGGTTCGGCGGGGTACTGGTCGCCGTCGTCGTGGTGGCCACGGTCGCCGCGGGCGGCATGCGCAGCATCACCTTCGTCCAGGCCTTCCAGTACTGGCTCAAGCTCACCGCCCTGCTCGTGCCCGCGCTCTTCCTGATCCTCGCCTGGCAGTCCCACGGCGCCCCCCGCGACGCCTTCGAGGAACCGCCGGCCTTCCGCGAACAGCGCCTCGTCCAGATCGACTCCACACTCGACCTGAAGCTCACCCGGCCCCTGACCGTCACCGCCACGGGCACGGTCGACGGCCGTCGGTACGAGGCCACGCGCGTCCGGCTCCCGCGGGGCACCCACCGCGTCGACGGCGGCACCCGGCTGACCTTCGACCGGGGCACTCCGGTCCCGGCGGCCGAACGCGGCAGCGACGACGCCCTGTCGGCCTCCCCGACCGCCGCCGGCCGCGAGGAACGCCCCCTCTACGCCACCTACGGCCTGATCCTCGCCACCTTCCTCGGCACGATGGGCCTCCCGCACGTCGTCGTCCGCTTCTACACCAGCCCGCACGGTGTCGCCGCCCGCCGCACCACCGTCGCCGTACTCGGCCTGATCGGCGCCTTCTATCTCCTGCCGCCCGTCTACGGAGCGCTGGGCCGGCTGTACGCCCCCGAACTCAGCCTCACCGGCGACGCGGACGCCGCCGTCCTCCTGCTGCCCGACAGGATGATCGGCGGAGCCGGCGCGGACCTGCTCGGGGCGCTCGTCGCGGGCGGCGCCTTCGCCGCGTTCCTCTCGACGGCGTCCGGGCTCACCATGGCGGTCGCCGGGGTGCTCACCCAGGACGTCCTGCCCTCCCGCGGCGTACGGCACTTCCGGCTCGGCACCGTCCTGGCGATGGCCGTACCGCTCGCCGCGAGCGTGCTGGTGGGAGGGCTGCCCGTCGCCGACGCGGTGGGGCTCGCGTTCGCCGTGTCCGCGTCCTCCTTCTGCCCGCTGCTGGTCCTCGGCATCTGGTGGCGGCGGCTCACCCCGCCCGGGGCGGCGGCCGGGATGATCGGCGGCGGCGGCGCGGCCCTCGTCGCCGTCGGCGCCACCATGGCCGGCTATCCGGGGACGACGGGCTCCCTGCGCGCCCTGCTCGCCTGGCCGGCCCTCTGGTCGGTGCCGCTCGGCTTCGTGACCATGGTGCTGGTCTCGCTGGCCACCGCCGCCCGCGTACCGGCCGGCACGGCCGCGATCCTCGCCCGCTTCCACCTCCCGGAGGAACTCACGGACGGCCAGGTCCGCGCCGCGGTCGGCGGGACAGCGGGCGCGGCGGCGGGCATGGCGGCGGGCACGAAGGAGGCGGGGCCATGAGGGCCCCGGCCGACGGGTCGCGGGGCAAGGGGCTGCCACGTGGAGGGTGGCTGCGGGGCGAGAGGTCCTGGGCCGGGTGGCCGCGATCCCGCCGGCCGCGGGGACGGGGGTTGAGCCGGTCTTCCGAGCGGTGGTCGCGCGGGCCGTCCGGGCGGTGGTCGTGGTGGCTGTGCCGGTGGGCCGCGCGCTGGTCGTCCGGATCCGGGTCCGGGTTCGAGTCCGAGCCGGGCCGGGCGTCGGCGTGCGGCTTCGGGGCAGGAGCGGTGAGCCGGTGAGCGGGTTCATCGCCGGGCTGTGTGTGGCCGTGCTCCCCTTGCTGGCGGCCGGATTCTGGCTCGGCAGGCGTACCGCCCGGCCCGAGAACCTCGGCGGACTCGGCACCCCGGTCGAGCACGCCACCTTCGAGACCCTGCACACCGCCTCGCTCGCCGCGCCCCCGCTCCGCGCCGGACTCACCGAGGAGACGGCCCGCCGGTCCGCCCGCCGGCTGCGCACCCTGCTCGGCACGGACGCCCTGTGCCTCACCGACCAGGAGACGGTCCTCGCCTGGGACGGCGTCGGCTCCCACCACCGCACCGAGGTCATGGAACGTCTCGGCGGTCCGCTGGAGACCGGCCGGGGCGAGGCCTTCAGGCTGGCCTGCGACGAGCCCGACTGCCCCCTGCGCTGGGCCGTCGTCGCACCGCTCACCGTCGACGACCGGGTGCACGGAGCCCTCGTCGCCTGCGCGCCCCGCGAGTCCGCGGTCCTCGTACGCGCCGCCGGCGAGGTCGCGCGCTGGGTCTCCGTCCAACTGGAGCTGGCCGACCTCGACCGGTCCCGGACACGGCTGATCGAGGCGGAGATCAAGGCGCTGCGCGCCCAGATATCCCCGCACTTCATCTTCAACTCGCTCGCCGTGATCGCCTCGTTCGTCCGCACCGACCCGGAGCGCGCCCGCGAGCTCCTGCTGGAGTTCGCCGACTTCACCCGCTACTCGTTCCGCAGGCACGGCGACTTCACCACGCTCGCCGACGAGCTGCACGCCATCGACCACTATCTGGCACTCGTCCGGGCCCGCTTCGGCGAGCGGCTGTCCGTCACCCTCCAGATCGCCCCCGAGGTGCTGCCGGTCGCGCTGCCCTTCCTCTGCCTCCAGCCCCTGGTGGAGAACGCCGTCAAGCACGGACTCGAGGGCAAGACCGACAAGAGCCACATCAGCATCACGGCACAGGACGCCGGTGCGGAGGCACTCGTGGTCATCGAGGACAACGGCGTGGGCATGGACCCCGAACGGCTGCGCCGCATCCTGTCCGGCGAGGCCGGCCCCGCCGGGGGAATCGGTCTCTCCAACGTCGACGAACGGCTGCGTCAGGTGTACGGCGACGATCACGGCCTGGTCATCGAGACCGCGGTGGGAGCCGGAATGAAGATCACCGCCCGGCTCCCCAAGTACCAGCCCGGCGTGCACTCGGCGGCCGGCCGTCCCCGGCAGTGACGGATCGGCCGCCCTTGGCCGTGACGGGGGGACCCGGCGGACGGACCCGGCGGACCGGGGGAGAGGCCGGCCGGTGCGACGGGCTCGCGGTCAGGTGCCGTGGGAGGCCACCATCCCCAGTGTGATCAGACCGAGCACGACCCAGCCGAACCACAGCCAGCCGTTGCTGCCCAGCGCCACCGTGTAGGCCGTCACCACGACGAGCCCGCCCACGGTGAGCACCCCCATCGTCTTCGTCGAACCGGGCATCGCAGCACCCTCCTCGAGGCGGGTCCGCGGCGCGGGCCGTGGCCTTTGGGGCCATTTTCACCCGGAGGGACGCGCTTCGCCAGGGCCGTGCGGACTCCCGGTCACCCGGGCGGAGCCGGAATTCAGCGGCTGCGTGCGTTGAGCGAGGCCAGGTAGGCGTTGTAGGCCTCGAGTTCCTTGTCGCCGTCCCGGTCGGCGGCGCGGTCCATGCGCTTGGCCTGGCGCTGCTCGGAGCTGTACCACTGGAAGAGCAGCGCGAGCAGGACGAGTACGGAGGGGATCTCGCTGAACGCCCAGGCGATCCCGCCGGCGGCGGTCTGGTCGGCGAGCGCGTCGATGCCGAGGGAGGCCGGCGGATTCCTGTACGACTCGACCATCGGTCCCGAGGCCATCATCAGCGCGATGCCGAAGAACGCGTGGAACGGCATCCCCGCGAACAGCTCCAGCATCCGCATCAGATAGCCCGGGCGGTGCGGGCCCGGGTCCACGCCCATGATCGGCCAGAAGAAGAAGAGGCCGACGGCGAGGAAGTGGCACATCATCACGATGTGGCCCGCGGTGGAGCCCATCAGGAAGTCGAAGATGGGGGAGAAGTACAGCGCGTACAGGCTCGCGATGAACATCGGGATGGTGAACGCCGGGTGCGTGACGACCCGCATGTACCGGCTGTGCAGGAACATCATCAGCAGTTCACGCGGCCCCTTGCTGCCCCGCTTCGCGGCCACCGGCAGCGCGCGCAGCGCCAGCGTGACCGGAGCCCCGAGCAGGATCAGGATCGGGGACAGCATGCTGATCACCATGTGCTGGACCATGTGCACGCTGAACATGACCATGCCGTAGTCGTTCAGCCGGGTGCACATGACGAGCATCACGGTCAGCACGCCGATGACGAAGGAGGCCGTACGGCCCCACGACCAGGCGTCGCCGCGCCGGGCCAGCCGGACGGCTCCCCAGCCGTACAGGCCGAGCCCGAGCAGGCACGCGACGAGGAAGAACGGGTCCGCGGACCACTCGAGCCCCCGCCCCAGCGTGAACGGCGGCAGATCCATGGTCATGCCGTGCCCGCTGTGATCCATCCGCCGGCTCCTGTTTCTGGGGTGCCTCCCCGGCCCTTTTACGGCACTGGGGGAGGTTGTGCGCTGTCTGTCCGCACCAGAGTAGAACCGCCCCCGGCCGCGACTGCGACCGGGGGCGGCTCCGACGGCGTACGGCTCAGAGCACGCACTCCGCCTCGGCGTAGCGCTCGTCCGGAACCGTCTTCAGGGTCTCGACCGCCTCGGCGAGCGACACCATCACGATGTCGGTCCCGCGCAGCGCGGTCATCTTCCCGAACTCGCCCCGGTGCACGGCTTCCACGGCGTGCCACCCGAACCGGGTCGCGAGCACGCGGTCGTACGCCGTCGGGGTGCCGCCCCGCTGCACGTGGCCGAGGATGACCGGGCGGGCCTCCTTGCCGAGCCGTTCCTCCAGCTCGATGGAGAGCTGCCGGGCGATGCCCGCGAAGCGCTCGTGGCCGTAGATGTCCTTGCCGCCCTCGTCGTACCGCATGGAGCCCTCGCGGGGCTTGGCGCCCTCGGCGGCGACGACGATGGCGAACCGCTTGCCGGCCTCGAACCGTTCGCCGACCTTCGCGGCCAGCTCCTCGATGTCGAAGGGCCGCTCCGGTACGACGATGGCGTGGGCGCCCGCGGCCATGCCGGAGTGCAGCGCGATCCAGCCGGTGTGGCGGCCCATGACCTCCACGATCAGGACACGCTGGTGGGACTCCGCGGTGGTCTTCAGCCGGTCCAGGGCCTCGGTCGCGACACCGACGGCCGTGTCGAAGCCGAAGGTGACGTCCGTGACCGCGATGTCGTTGTCGATGGTCTTCGGCACGCCGACGATGGGCAGGCCGCCGTCCGACAGCAGGCGGGCCGCCTTCAGCGTGCCCTCGCCGCCGATCGGGATGATCGCGTCGAGCCCGAGGTCCGCGACGTGCCCCTTGGCCCGCTCCACGCCGTCACGCAGATGCGCGGGCTGGACCCGGGAGGAGCCGAGCATGGTGCCGCCGCGAGCCAGGATTCCGCTCACCGCGTCGAGGTCGAGCTTGAGGTAGTCGCACTCCAGGAGACCCTTCCAGCCGTCCCGGAAGCCGATGACCTCGTCGCCGTGGTCGACGACGGCGCGGTGTACTACCGACCGGATGACGGCGTTCAGGCCGGGGCAGTCGCCGCCGGACGTGAGGACACCAATGCGCATAGCCCGAAATACCTTCTCAACGTGGTCCGGGGACCGGACCACGTTGTCCGGCAAGGATCCCCGCCACCCTACCGGCGGGAGGGGTCCGCGCCCTACCGTGCGTCCGCCTGCTGGACGTGCCCGCTCACCTGTGCGGATGCGGTTTCAGACGGGCTCCGGGCGGGGCCGGACGGGCCTGTTCGGTGGAGCAGAAACGGTTCTTCCCGGGAAACGCAAAGAGGAACCGTTCCTCCTCGAGAAACGGTTCCTCTCACCCGCCGGGGCGGGCCGGCCCTACGCGGGCTGCTGGGCGGACGCGATGCGCTCGGAGCGCAGCGCCTCGTACCAGCGGTCGTCGGTCGGCGGCAACGCGTTGACGTCGAGGGCCAGCTTCAGCAGCAGGTCCGCGATCTGCGGGTTGCGGGCGAGGACGGGCCCGTGCATGTACGTGCCGAACACGGTGTCGTTGTACGCGCCCTCGGTGCCGTCACCCGTGCCGTTGCCCTTGCCGAGCCGCACGTTCGCGAACGCGCGGGCGGTGGGCCCGAGGTGGGTGACGCCCTGGTGGTTCTCGAAGCCGGTGAGCTGGGGCAGACCGAGCCGCGGGTCGATGTCGCCGAGGACGTCGCCGACGCACCGCTCGCCCTCGCCGCGCACCGAGACCACGTCGAGCAGGCCGAGGCCCGGCTCGCGCTGGCCGAGGTCGTTGATGAACTCGTGCCCGAGGATCTGGTAGCCGGCGCAGACGGAGAACACGATCGCGCCGTTGCCGACCGCGCGCTCCAGACCGCCGTCGCGGCGCAGCCGCTCCGCGGCGAGCCGCTGCGGCCGGTCCTCGCCGCCGCCGATGAGGTAGATGTCACCGGAGGTCGGGACCGGCTGGTCGCTGCGCACGTCGACACGGGCCACGTCGAGGCCGCGCTGACGCGCCCGGCGCTCCACGACGAGGGCGTTGCCCTGGTCGCCGTAGGTGCTCAGCAGGTCCGGGTAGATCCACACCAGGCGCAGGCTGTTGTCCGTCATTCTCTTCGTCCTCCGTGGCTCAGTTGCCGACACGACGCCTCAAGTCCTGGAATGCGGTGTAGTTCGCGATGACCTCGATGCGTCCGGGCGGCGCCATCTGCACGGCCTGGTCGAGGGTGTCGCAGACCTGGAACTGCTGGTTGGCGACTTCGAGGCGGACGGCGAGGTCGAGCTTGCGGTCGCCGAGAACGAAGATCGGGTGTCCGGTCAGGCGGGTGTAGTCGACGTCCCACAGCCAGGAGGTGTCCGTGCCGTCGGCGCCGCGCGCGTTCACCGACAGGATGACCGGGGTCGGCGGCGGGTCGATCAGGGAGAAGGTCTCCAGCCAGCCCGCGGGGTTCTTGGCGAGCAGCAGACGCAGATCGCGCTCCATGAACTGGACCACGTCATAGCGTCCGGCCACGGCCTGCACCTGGTACATGCGCTCCAGGGCGACCTGCGGCGGCACTCCGAAGACGGCGGCCACGGCGGCCGACGAGGCGGCGTTCGCCTTGTTGGCGCGGCCCGGCAGCTGGAGGTGGATCGGCCACGCGGAACCGTGCGGGTCGAGGACGTGGTCCCCGGACAGGGCCCAGGTCGGCGTGGGACGGCGGAAGCCGCAGTCGCCGCAGAACCAGTCGTCGCCGGGGCGCTGCATCACGCCACCGCACGACGGGCAGGACCAGGCGTCTTCCTTCCACATCTGGCCCGCCGCCACCCACATGACGTTCGGCGAGGAGGACGCGGCCCAGACCACCAGCGGGTCGTCCGCGTTGGCGACCACGACGGCCTTGGAGCCGGCCAGCCCCTCGCGCCAGTGCTCGGCCATCATCCGGGTCTCGGCGGCCCGGTCGAGCTGGTCGCGCGAGAGGTTCAGCAGCGCGATGCACTTCGGGTCGGTGTCACGTGCCACACCGGCGAGGTACTTCTCGTCGACCTCGATGACCGCGAACTTGGCGTCCGAGCCGCCGGCCAGCGCCGAGGTGATGCCCGCGGGCATGTTGGCGCCGAGCGCGTTGGACACGACCGGGCCGGCGGCGCGCAGCGCCTCCGCGATCAGCCGGGTCGTCGTGGTCTTGCCGTTGGTCGCCGACACCAGGATCACGTCCAGGTGTGTGGCGAGCCTCGCCAGCAGGTCGGGGTCGAGCTTGAGCGCCACCCGGCCGCCGATCACCGATCCGCTGCCGCGTCCGGCGGCTCGCGAGACGGCTGCCGCCGCCTTGCCCGCCGTCACGGCCAGCTTGGCCCGCGGCGACAGCGGGTCCGAGTTGCCTGACATCGTTTCTCGATCCTCCTTGCGTACGCGCCGCGCCCCTGCCCCCGGCACATGTGGGGGTCAGCCTATCGAGATCCACTCACGGGCCCGAATCGCGGCACCATCTCGGTGCCGGCGCGACATGCGCGCGCCTGCCAGGACCGTACCCTTGCCGCCATGCGACACGGTTCCATCCCCGGCACCCACGGGCGCGTCCGGCCCCTCATCCTGCTAGGTGACCCCGTCCTGCGTACAGCCTGCGAGGACGTCACAGATTTTGGTCCTCAACTCGCGGAGCTCGTCGAGGACATGTTCGCGACGATGTACGCCGCCGAGGGCGTCGGTCTCGCCGCGAACCAGATCGGCGTCGGTCTGAGGGTCTTCGTGTACGACTGCCCGGACGACGACGATGTCCGTCATGTCGGATATGTGGTGAACCCCCGTCTTGTCGAGGCGGACGGTGTGGTCCTGCGCGGACCGGAGGGCTGTCTCTCGCTGCCCGGTCTGGAGGCCGGCACCGAGCGCTTCGACCACGCGGTCGTCGAGGGCCGCACGGTCACCGGCGAGCCGGTCACCGTGCACGGCACCGGCTGGTTCGCTCGCTGCCTCCAGCACGAGTGCGACCACCTCGAAGGCGGGGTGTACGCGGACCGGGTCACCGGGTGGCGACGGCGGCGTCTTCTGCGCAAGGTGGCGCGGGCTTCCTGGAGCGGCTGAGGGCCGTCCGGTGCCGCCGACCGTCTCCCGCGGCGGGCGGCACGCCTGCTGACGGGGTGTCCGTATGAGCCCCGGTCAGAAACCCGGGCCGCCGACGCGGTCACCCGCCGCCGCGAGACGGCCCCACAACAGGTCGGCCAGGCTTCGGACCAACTCGGCGCGCGTGCACGGCCGTTCGCCGAGCCACCAGTCCCCGGCGGCGTGCATCATGCCGACGATGCCGTGGCCCCACACCCGCGCCAGCTGCTGGCTGCCCGGTCCGAGGTCCACCCGCTCCTCGATGACCTCGGCCAGTTCCTCGCCCATGCGACGCAGCACGGGCGCCGAGTACTTGCCCACGTCGAACCCGGCGTCGCCCGGCTGGCCGCCCTCCGCCGGATGCATCAGGAAGCGGTAGACCTGCGGTCGTGCCTCGATGGCGGCCAAGTACGTGTCGAGGGTCGCCTCCACGCGCTCACGTCGTTCGGCGGGGGCGTCCAGTGCCGCCCGCAGCGCTTCGAGGAGGGCGTCGGTGTGCCGCTTGGCGAGTGCCGCGTACAGGCCGCCCTTGTCGCCGAAGTGGCGGTACAGGATGGGCTTCGTGATGCCGGCCTCGGCGGCGATGGCGTTCATGGAGGCCCCGGGGCCGTCGCGGAGCACCACTCTGTCGGCGGCTTCCAGCAGTTCGCGCCGGCGGCGGTCGGCGGACCTCTGCTGATCCGTCCGTTGTGTGGTGTCCATGTGCTCTCCCCACCCGTGGTGATTCGGTGACGCCTGCGCAAACTAACACTGATCGTCGTATGGGTATCGAACGGGATCCCGAGCCGGGTTCGGGAGTTGACTTTTCCTACTAGCCGGTAACACACTCCAGTTACCGCAAGTAACAGCTTAGTGCAGCGCTGGAGGGGACATGGCCGAGTTCACCATGGAGCTCAACGACGAACAGAAGGAGGTCCGGGACTGGCTGCACGGCTTCGCCGCCGATGTCATCCGCCCCGCGGCCGCCGAATGGGACGAGCGCGAAGAGACTCCCTGGCCGGTCATCCAGGAAGCCGCCAAGGTCGGCATCTATTCCCTGGACTTCTACGCGCAGCAGTACTTCGACGCCACCGGGCTCGGCATACCCATGGCGATGGAGGAGCTGTTCTGGGGCGACGCGGGCATCGCGCTGTCCATCGTCGGCACCGGCCTCGCCGCCGTGGGCGTCCTCGCCAACGGCACCGAGGAGCAGATCGGCACCTGGATCCCCCAGATGTACGGGGATGCCAACGATGTCAAGGTCGCCGCCTTCTGCTCCTCCGAGCCCGACGCCGGCTCCGACGTCGCCTCGATGCGCACGCGTGCCGTCTACGACGAGGCCAAGGACGAGTGGGTCCTGAACGGTACGAAGACCTGGGCGACGAACGGCGGCATCGCCAACGTCCACGTCGTCGTCGCGGTCGTCGACGCGGACCTCGGCTCCAAGGGCCACGCCTCCTTCATCGTGCCGCCGAGCACGCCCGGCCTGTCGCAGGGCCAGAAGTTCAAGAAGCACGGCATCCGCGCCTCGCACACCGCCGAGGTCGTCCTGGAGAACGTCCGTATCCCCGGCTCCTGCCTGCTCGGCGGCAAGGAGAAGCTCGACGAGCGCCTCGCCCGTGCCCGCGAGCGCGCCAGGGCCGGTGGCGGCGAGCGGGTGAAGAACGCCGCGATGGCCACCTTCGAGGCCTCCCGCCCGGCCGTCGGCGCCATGGCGGTGGGCACCGCGCGCGCCGCGTACGAGGTCGCCCTCGACTACGCGAAGACGCGTGAGCAGTTCGGCCGCCCGGTCATCGACAACCAGGGTGTCGCCTTCCAGCTCGTCGACATGGCCACCTCGATCGACGCGGCGCGGCTGCTGGTGTGGCGGGCGTCCTGGATGGCGGTCAACGGCAAGCCGTTCACGTCCGCCGAGGGATCGATGTCGAAGCTGTTCGCCAGCGAGACGGCGAAGAAGGTCACCGGTCAGGCGATCCAGATCCTGGGCGGCAACGGTTATACGCGGGAGTACCCGGTGGAGCGCATGCACCGCGACGCGGCCATCTACACGATCTTCGAGGGCACCAGCGAGATCCAGCGCCTGGTGATCGCCCGCACCCTGTCCGGGATGCCGATCCGCTGAGGCGTGTTCCCAGCGGGACACGCGTAGATCGATGCTGCGAAAGCGGCCCTCCCAATCATCGGGGAGGGCCGCTTTCGTTCGTCCGCTGAAAGATCCAATGTGTTCCGGCGACCGGACGACCTGGTCCCTGTCCATCGTCTCCCAGGCGGTGGGGTCTTCCCTCGTTCGCACCCTCGCCGCCGGCCCGGTCGTTGAGACGGCCGAGCTGACGAATCGGACGAGCTTGAACTACAGGCCGTCGGCGATCCGTCGCGGCCGCCTGCCCCCGCGCAGCAAAAGGCCTCGACTGTCCCCGGTCGGGGTCCTCGCTTGTGCCCGCTACCACCCGTTCCGGTCACAGGCCCGTCATAAGCATCACGCCCCGCATGAATGCCCCCTACTCTCACCGATCACAAACCAGTACCAACAGCACTACTCAGGGAAAAACAGTGGCCAAAGGTAAAATTCTCGGTGGCATCATCATCGGCGTCATCGCCATCGGCGGCTGCAACGCCGCCATGAACAACAGCGGCGGCACCAAAACCGGCACCGACAGCGCCAAACCCGCAGCCGGCGCGGCCGACAACAAGAACACCGCCAGCCAGGCCGAAGAGTTCACAGCCTGCGTCACCAAGAACGGCACCCCCACCGAGAAGGCCGCCGTCAAACACGTCACCAAAGTCACCGGTGCCGACAAGCGCAACGACATCCTCGACTCCGCCGAGGTGTACACCGACTTCACCGGCGGACTTGCAGGCCCTCACTCAGGTGAGGGAAAGCTGATCGCGACCGCGTTCACGTCCTGCTACGAGTCCGACAACGGGCTCGTCACCGTCTACGACAAGAACGGGCAGATGCTCGCCAACGCCCAGTTCTGACAGTCGTATCCACCGCAGAGCACGCCGAGACCCCGAGCCGCACGCGCCCGGGGTCTCGCAACATCGGCATTGCCATCGGACCGCAGTGTCACGCCCCCTCGTGCACAACTGGCTCGGGGCATGGCCAAGCTTCCCGTACCACCGCCGAGGAGCCGCACCGTGCACGACCACACCCCCGACGGCGACGGCTACGCAGGTGCCGGGCCGGGGGGAACGAGACGCGGCGTGTGGGCGAGCGGGGCCGGCTTGCTCCCGGGTGGCTCTCGTCACCCCACCGGACCTGGGATTTCGCGTCGGACCGCGGGGAACCGGGGGTGACCGTGCACTCTGGTCGCGGGGGCTCGGAGTCAGCCGGACCGAAGGAGCGTGTGATGACGCGGACGGCCAGGGAACTGCTGGAGGGCGTCACGGGGAACCTCGCCCCGGACCCGCACGCCAATCGGCTGCTGCCGTTGATCGCCCGGGGCGCCGCCCAGCTCGGCACGCTCGCCGCCCTCGCCCTGGAACAGCGTCTTGTGATCGCCGCGGATCACCGGGCGTTCGTTCATCTGGCCCAACGCTCGGCGGCCGCCGACGCGGAGAGCGCCGCCTTCTTCGCGACGCTCGCCGAGGGCGAGGCGGTGGCCGGGGACCGGCTCACCGCGTTCGCCGCCGCGGTGGGAGCCGACGAGGCACGGGCGGCGGAGTACGAACCCCTCGCCGACTGCCAGGCCTATCCCGCGTACGTCGCCTGGCTCGCCCTGAACGGGGAGCCGGCCGACGTGGTCATCGCGCTCGGCGCCAACATCGCGGCCTGGGGCGGCTACTGCGAGACCATCGCCGAGGCCCTGCGCCGTCATTACGGCTTCGACGACGAGGTCTGCGGCTTCTTCGACTTCTTCGCCGAGCCCGCGCCCGACCTGGAGATCAAGGCACTGGCCGCCGTACAGGCGGGGCTCGACGCCGAACGGATCTCACTGGACGACGTCCTGCGCCACGGGCGGCTGCTCCAGGCCTACGAGGAGAAGTTCTGGCACGCGCTGTGGGAACTGGACCAGCGGGTCGCCTGAACCCGGCTCCGGCCGGACACCGGGCCGGGCGCGGCACACTCGCCGGTCCCGCCCGGCCTCCGGCGGGGCCGGGGGGTTCGGAAGCGGAACGGCGTCCGCCGCTCGATCCGGTCCGGCGCCGTCACCGACCCGTTCAGCGGCCGGTCGGGCCGCTGCTGTGCGCGATGCAGGCCACGTCGATCCGATCGGCCAGTTTGGCCAGTTCGATCGTGAGCGCGGCCACCGTGTCCTCGTCGAGGCCGTCCTGGCCGGCCTCCACCAGATGCAGCCACCGGCCGCCCACCGTGCGCAGCAGCTTGCTGACGTCGCCGGCGGCCACCTGCAACGTGCCGCGGTCGTCGACGATCAGGGGGAGGGTCACTTCGCGGTTCACACGAGGGATCGTAGCTGCGGAACGCTCACGCTCCGTGCCATACGGTGGTGATGTTGCAGAACTCGCGGATTCCGTGCCCCGACAGTTCGCGCCCGTAGCCGGACCGCTTCTCCCCGCCAAAGGGGAACGCCGGGTGCGAGGCCGTCATCCCGTTGACGAACACCCCGCCCGCCTCCAGATCGCGCACGAACCGCTCCACCTCGGCCTCGTCACGCGTCCACACGTTCGAGCTGAGCCCGAACGGGGTGTCGTTGGCGAGGGCCACCGCCTCGTCCAGACCGGCGGCCCGGTACAGCGTGGCGACCGGCCCGAACGTCTCCTCCTGGTGGATGCGCATCGCGGGCGTGATGTCGGTGAGCACGGTCGGCGCGTAGTACCAGCCGCCGCCGAAACCGTCGGGGCGTTCGCCACCGCACAGCACCGTCGCCCCGTTCTCGACCGCGTCGTCGACCAGTTCCTCCAGGTCGGCACGGCCCTGTTCGGTGGAGAGCGGCCCGATCTCGGTGTCCTCCTCCAGCGGGTCGCCGACCTTGAGGGCCCGCATACCCGCCGCGAACCGCTCCGCGAAGGCGTCGAACACGTCGGCGTGCACGATGAACCGCTTGGCGGCGATGCACGACTGCCCGTTGTTCTGCGCACGCGCCGTCACGGCGATCGTCGCCGCGCGCTCCACATCGGCGGACGGCATCACGACGTACGGGTCGCTTCCGCCCAGCTCCAGCACCGTCTTCTTCACCTCGTCCCCGGCGACCGAGGCGACCGCCCGGCCGGCCGGTTCGCTGCCGGTGAGGGTGGCCGCCTTGACCCGCGGGTCGCGCAGGACGCCCTCGACCGCCCCCGACCCGATCAGCAGCGTCTGGAAGCAGCCCTCGGGGAAGCCCGCACGCCGGAACAGGTCCTCCAGGTACAGGGCCGTCTGCGGAACGTTCGAGGCGTGCTTGAGCAGTCCCACGTTGCCCGCCATCAGCGCGGGCGCGGCGAAGCGCACCACCTGCCAGAGCGGGAAGTTCCAGGGCATCACGGCGAGCACGGGGCCGAGCGGCCGGTAGCGCGCGAGGACCCGGGAGGCCCCGGAGTCCGCGGCGTCGGCGGGGGCGGCCAGTTCGTCGGCGAGCAGGTCCTCGGCGTGGTCGGCGTACCAGTGCATGGCCTTGGCGCACTTGGCGGCCTCCGCCCGGGCCTGCTTGACCGGCTTGCCCATCTCGGTGGTCATCACCCGGCCGATGTCCTCGAGGTCCTCGTCCAGCAGACCGGCCGCGCGGTGCATGAGCCGGGCCCGTTCAGCGAACGGGGTGGTGCGATACGTACGGAACGTGGCCTCGGCGGCAGCGAGCCTGCGCTCGATCTCCTCGGCGCCGAGGGCGTCGTACGTCTTGAGCGTCTCGCCGTTCGCCGGGTTCACCGTCGCGATGGGCATGGCCGACCTCCTGAAAGCTGGCTGTTCCCCGACCCTCCCGCGCGGTGCCGCGCGGCGCAACGCGGGCGGGCCCCGAGGTGAGCCGACGCTGCTGGCCGAACGCCGGCTCTCAGGCCGAGTGCTCAGCCAGCCGGTCGAGAAACACGGTCTGCCCCTTGACGAGCAGAGGGCGGGCCCGCTCCGGGGTCATCCACTCCACCCGGTCGAGTTCGGGAAACTCCTGCCGCCGCCCCGACTTCGGCGGCCACTCCATCGTGAACGTGCCGGGGACCACGGCCGCCGGATCGAGGTCCGCCTCGATCGCCCAGGCCGTGACCACCTTGCCGTTCGTCTGGGTGACCTCGCCGAGCGCGAGCGCCTCGCCGTCGGGCGGCGGCAGCCCGAGCTCCTCCCGGAACTCACGGCGGGCTGCGTCCCAGGCACTCTCGTCGGGCTCGTACTCGCCCTTGGGAAGGGTCCAGGCCCCGGCGTCGCGCCGCGCGAAGTACGGGCCGCCCATATGGCCGACCAATACCTCCATGCCGTGGTCGGTGTGCCGGAACAACAGGAGTCCCGCGCTCCTGCGTCCGTGCTGCGCTGCGCTCATCGCGTCACCTCCGGGTGGGCGGCCAGCAGGGTGTCCACGGTGTCGGCCTCGGCCGCCCGCTTGTCCTCGCGATAACGCACGACCCGGGCGAAGCGGAGGGTGACGCCGGCCGGGTAGCGGGTGGAGCGCTGCAGACCGTCGTACGCGATCTCGACGACGAGCTCGGGCCGTACGGTCACCACGTGGCCGTCGTCCGCGACGGCCAGCTCCCGGAACCGGTCGGTCTGCCAGGTGAGCATCGCGTCGGTCATGCCCTTGAACGTCTTGCCGAGCATCGCGAACGAGCCGTCGGCGGTACGGGCGCCCAGGTGCAGGTTCGAGAGCTTGCCGGTGCGCCGCCCGTGACCCCATTCGGCCGCCAGGACCACCAGGTCGAGGGTGTGCACGGGTTTGACCTTGAGCCAGGCGGCACCGCGCCGGCCCGCGCCGTAGGGGGCGTCGAGGGCCTTCACCACGACACCCTCGTGCCCCCGGGCCAGCGCGTCGGCGAGAAACGTCTCGGCCCGCGCGGCATCGCCCGGCCCCGGCACGAGCGTCCGCCGGACCCGCATCGGCTCGGGCACCAGCCGTGCCAGTTCCGCGTGCCGATCGGTGAACGGCAGATCCAGCAGGTCCCGCCCGTCCACGGACAGGGCGTCGAAGAAGACGGGGGAGACGGGCACGGTCCGCGCGGCCGCCACCACGTCCACGCGGGACCCCACCCGCGCGGCCGTCTCCTGGAAGGAACGCGGCCGTCCCCGGTCGTCCAGCGCGATCACCTCGCCGTCCAGGATGAACCGCTCGCCCCGCAATTCCATGGCCGCTGCGGTGAGTTCGGGTAGTCGGTCGGTGATGTCGTCGAGGGTGCGGGTGTAGACGCGGACGTCCTCGCCGTCCCGGTGCAGCTGCACCCGGATGCCGTCGAGCTTCTCCTCGACCGCGCAGGCGCCGAGTTTGCCGACCGCCTCGGAGACCGAGGCGGCGGAGTGGGCCAGCATCGGCAGCACCGGGCGGCCGACGGTGAGCCGGAAGCCGTCCAGTGCGCCCGGACCGTCCGCGAGCAGGGCCCGCGCCACCGCCCGCAGGGAACCCGCCAGCATCACCGCCCGGCGTACGTCCCCCGCGGGTGCGCCGGTCGCCTCCGCGAGTCCCTCCACCGCGAGCGCGTCCAGCGCGCCCTGGCGCACCTCGCCGGTGAGCAGCCCGAACAGGAAGCGCTGTTCCTCCTCCGTGGCCGCCTCCATCAACTCGCCCACCAGGCGGGCCCGTTCGGCTTGCGAACCGGTGCCGGAGACCTTGCCGAGCGTGGTGAGCCGGGCGTCCACCTCGCGCACGGTGAGGGTGGGTTCGGCGGCGGGCGCGACCTCTGTGCTCAGCACCTTCCAGCCGACGCCGAGGCGGCCCTGCGGCAGCCGGCCCGCCAGATACGGGATCACGATCGGCGCGTCGTCCGCCTCGGCGTCCCGGAACAGCTCCGCGAGCAGAGCGGTCTTCCGGGACCGCGCCGAGGTGGCGGCGACCTCGTGGGACACATGGGCGAGCCTGCTCAGCAGCATGCAGCCATCGTGCAACGCGAGCGCCCATTTCACACCCGTACGGGATCCGGTGCGCGCCCCCGGCCGACGTGTTTCAGCCCTGCCCGCGCGCGATCGCCGCGTCGAGGTCCGCGAACAGGAGTTCGCCGTTGAGCGTGGCCGCCGCGCGGTATCCGCCGCTCGCCGCGTTCACCACCTGCTCCGCGAAACCGGCGGCGTTGCCGGCCGCCCAGACGCCGGGCACGCTGGTGAGCCCGGTCGGGTCGACGACCGGGTAGCTGCCGAACGGCGTCTCCCGCAGTTCCGCGCCCAGCCGTTCGAGCAGGCCGGTCCGCGGTACCGGGCGCGGCGCCACGAACAGCACCGAGCGGTCGTGCGCGGTCCCGTCCGCGAGCCGTACGCCGGTCAGCCGGTCCCCGGCGACCACCAGCTCCGCCACCTCGCCGGGCACCACGGCGACCCCGGCGGCGGCGAGCCGGCGCAGGTCGTCGTCCGTGAGCTCGTCCTCGGCCACCGTGTGCAGGAACAGCGTGACGTCGTTCGACCACTGGCCGACCATCAGCGCCTGGTGCACGCTCATGGGCGTCGTGGCCAGCACGCCGAAGGCCTCGTCGCGGACCTCCCAGCCGTGGCAGTACGGGCAGTGCAGCACATCGCGCCCGAAGCGCTCGGCGACGCCGGGCACCGACGGCAACTCGTCGGCCAGACCCGTCGTGACGATCAGCCGGCGCGCGTGGACGGTGTCCCCGGACCCGAGCGTGACGTCGAACTCGCCGGCGCCGTCCCGGACGACGTCCACGACGCGGCCCCGGACGATCTCCACGCCGTACCCCTCGACCTCCCGCCGGCCCTCGGCGAGGAACTCGGCGGGCGGCATGCCGTCGCGGGTCAGATAGCCCTGCATGTGCGCGGCGGGCGCGTTGCGCGGCGCGCCCTCGTCGACGACGAGCGTCCGGCGCCGCGCCCGGCCGAGGACGAGGGCCGCGGAGAGCCCCGCCGTGCCGCCGCCCACGACGACGGCTTCGTACGTTCCGGCCGATGTTCCTGTCGTTGTCCCGGTCATGGTGACCACCTCCATGGAGAAGGTCGCCCCGTACCCTCCGGATTGACAAACGTCTTTGCCGATTCTGCAATAGAGGGATGAGTGACGCGGCCCGTGCGGGCGAGAGCGACGGCGGCGGGCGCGGGGTGACCGGCGACGCGGCGACGGACGAGGTCCTGGCCGAGGTGGGTCCGCGGCTGCGCCGGATCAGGAAGGAACGCGGGGCGACCCTGGCCGGGCTGTCCGAGGCGACCGGCATCTCGGTGAGCACGCTCTCGCGCCTGGAGTCGGGGCTGCGCAAGCCCAGCCTGGAGCTGTTGCTGCCCATCGCGCGGGCCCATCAGGTCCCGCTGGACGAACTGGTCGGTGCCCCGCCGGTGGGCGATCCCCGGGTGCGGGCCGAGCCGATCGTGCGCCATGGCCGCACGTACTGGCCGCTGACCCGCCAGCCCGGCGGACTCCAGGCCTACAAGGTGCTCGAACCGAAGCGGACGACGGAACCCGATCCGCGCACGCACGAGGGCTACGAATGGCTGTACGTGCTCTCCGGGCGGCTGCGGGTGGTTCTCGGCGAGCACGACGTCGTGCTGGAGGCCGGGGAGGCGGCGGAGTTCGACACGCGTGTGCCGCACTGGTTCGGGTCGGCGGGGGAGGGGCCCGCGGAGTTCCTGAGCCTCTTCGGCCCGCAGGGGGAACGGATGCACGTACGGGCGCGCCCCAAGGCCCGGTCCAAGGAGCTGTGAGAGGGGGCGGCGGCGCGGCAGCGGGCGCCGGCGCCGGGGCTCGGCGAAGACGCGGGGCGTCCGCTGTTCCCAGGGCGGCAAGCGACCGCTTAGTATGCGATGGACCCCGGTCAGCCGACACAGTCCCCTGGAGGCCCGCATGCAGGCATGGCAAGTGCACCAGAACGGCGAGCCCGCAGAGGCGATGCGCCTCCTGGAGGTGGATCGGCCGACGCCCGGTGACGGCCAGGTCCTGCTCAAGGTGCGCGCCGCGAACATCAACTTCCCGGACGCGCTGATGTGCCGCGGCCAGTACCAGGTCAGGCCCCCGCTGCCGTTCACGCCGGGAGTGGAGATCTGCGGCGAGACCGAGGACGGCCGCCGGGTGATCGCCAACCCCGCCCTGCCGCACGGCGGCTTCGCCGAGTACGCGGTCGCGGACGCCGCCGCCCTGCTGCCGGCCCCCGACGCCCTCGACGACGCCGAGGCCGCGGCCCTGCACATCGGCTACCAGACCGGCTGGTTCGGCCTGCACCGCCGGGCCCGCCTGGAGGCCGGCGAGACGCTGCTCGTCCACGCGGCCGCCGGAGGGGTCGGCAGCGCGGCCGTGCAGCTCGGAAAGGCGGCGGGCGCGCGGGTCATCGGTGTCGTGGGCGGCGCCGACAAGGCCGCCGTGGCGCGCGGGCTGGGCTGCGACGTCGTCGTCGACCGGCGCGCCGAGGACGTCATCGCCGCCGTCAAGGAGGCGACCGGCGGACGCGGCGCGGACGTGATCTACGACCCCGTGGGCGGCGAGGCCTACACCCAGTCCACCAAGGTCGTCGCCTTCGAGGGCCGGATCGTGGTCGTCGGGTTCGCGAGCGGTTCGATCCCGAGCCCCGCGCTGAACCACGCCCTCGTCAAGAACTACGCGATCCTCGGCCTGCACTGGGGCCTGTACAACACCAAGAACCCCAAGCTCGTCCTGCACTGCCACGAGCAGCTCACCGAACTGGCCGCACGGGGCGCGATCAAGCCGCTGGTGAGCGAGCGGGTGCCGCTGAGCGGGGCCGCCGCCGCCGTGCAGCGGGTCGCCGACGGAGTCACCACCGGACGGATCGCCGTGGTGCCCACACTGGAGAACGGAGCCGCCGCATGACCGACGCAGCCGAACTGCGCCGCCGCACCCAGGAGCTGCTGGCCGCGTACCCGCCCGGGGAAACGGACCGGCTCGACTTCCTCGGGGCCCGCTTCGACGCCGGCCTCGCCTGGGTGCACTACCCCGAGGGCCTCGGCGGACTCGGCGCCCCGCGCCGTCTCCAGGCCGTCGTGGACGCCGAACTGGCGGCCGCGGGCGCACCCGACAACGACCCTCGGCGGATCGGCATCGGCCTCGGCATGGCCGCCCCGACCATCCTCGGCTTCGGCACCGAGGAGCAGAAGCGGCGCTTCCTGCGGCCCCTGTGGGTCGGCGAGGAGGTGTGGTGCCAGCTCTTCAGCGAGCCCGGCGCGGGCTCGGACCTCGCCGCGCTCGGTACCCGCGCCGTCCACTCGGACACCGCCGGGGCCGGGAGCGGGGGAGAGTGGGTGATCAACGGACAGAAGGTGTGGACCTCCAGCGCCCACCTCGCCCGCTGGGCCATCCTCATCGCCCGCACCGACCCGGACGTGCCCAAGCACCGGGGCATCACCTACTTCATCTGCGACATGACCGACCCGGGCGTCGAGGTGCGGCCGCTGCGCCAGATCACCGGCGAGGCCGAGTTCAACGAGGTCTTCCTCACCGGCGTCCGCATCCCCGACGCACACCGCCTCGGCGAGGTCGGCGACGGCTGGCGGGTCGCGCAGACCACCCTGATGAACGAGCGCGTCTCCATCGGCGGCATGCGCATCCCGCGCGAGGGCGGCATGATCGGCCCGGTCTCCAGGACCTGGCGCGAGCGGCCCGAACTGCGCACCCACGACACGCACCAGCGGCTGCTGAGGCTGTGGGTCGAGGCCGAGGTCGCCCGGCTCTCCGGCGAACGGCTGCGCCAGCAGCTCGCCCAGGGCCAGCCCGGCCACGAGGGTTCCGGCATGAAGCTCGGCTTCGCCCGGCTGAACCAGGAGATCAGCGGACTGGAGGTCGAACTCCTCGGCGAGGAAGGCCTGTTGTACGAGGACTGGACGATGCGCCGGCCCGAACTGGTCGACTTCACCGGCCGGGACGCCGGATACCGCTACCTGCGCTCCAAGGGCAACAGCATCGAGGGCGGGACCAGCGAGGTCCTGCTGAACATCGTCGCCGAACGCGTCCTCGGCCTGCCGTCCGAGCCGCGCACCGACAAGGACGTCGCATGGAAGGACCTCGCCCGATGAGCCAGGTGAGCACCGAGCCCGATCTGCTCTACACCGAGGAGGAAGAGGCGCTGCGCGCCGCCATCCGCGACCTCCTCACCGACCGCTGCGCCGCGGCGGACGTCATCACCCGCGGCGAGTCCGGCGCTCCGCACGACCCCGAGCTGTGGAAGGCCCTCGCGGAGAGCATGGGCCTCGCGGGCCTGCTGGTGCCCGAGGAGCGGGGCGGCCAGGGTGCCACGCACCGCGAAGCCGCCGTGGTCCTGGAGGAGTTGGGCCGCGCGGTCGCCCCCGTGCCCTATCTGACGAGCGCCGTGGTCGCGACCGAGGCGCTGCTGGCCTGCGAGGGACCGGTCGCGGCCGACCTGCTCGCCGCACTCGCCTCCGGCCGGACGGTGGGCGCCCTCGCCGTCCCGCTGAACGTCGGACCGGGCGGCGCCTACCAAGCCGTACGGCTGGAGAACGGCTCCCTGCACGGGGAGCTGACGGGCATCGCGGACGCGGCGGCAGCCGATGTCCTGCTGGTCCCGGCCGAGGACGGCGGGCTGTACGCCGTCGACGCGGACGCCGTCACGATCGTCCCGCAGGTCAGCCTCGACCAGACCCGGCCGCTCGCCCGCGTCACCTTCGACTCCGCGCCCGCGCGGCAGCTCTCCGCGGACGCGCCCGCGGCCGTACGGCGTGCGCTGCGGGCCGGCGCCGGACTGCTCGCCTCCGAGCAGCTCGGGCTCGCCGACTGGTCGTTGACGGAGACGGTCCGCTACCTCAAGGAACGCAAGCAGTTCAACCGGCCGGTCGGCGGATTCCAGGCGCTCAAGCACCGGCTGGCCCAGGTGTGGCTGGAGGTCGTCAACACCCGTGCCGCCGCGCGGAACGCCGCCGACGCGCTGGCCACCGGCAGCGCGGACAGCGACGTGGCCGTCGCCGTCGCCCAGGCGTACGCGGCACCCGTCGCCGTGCACGCCGCCGAGGAGGCGCTCCAGCTGCACGGCGGCATCGGCATGACGTGGGAGCACCCGGTCCACCTGTATCTGAAGCGCGCCAAGGCCGACTCGATCGCCTACGGCACGGCGGGCGCGCATCGCGCGGCGCTGGCCGAACTGGTCGATCTCCAGGCGCCCTGACACCGCTCCGAGCCAAGCCCGCCCCACCTGGGGCGGGCTTTTTTCGTGCGCCCGCGACACACGCGGAGGGGAGGGGAGGGGAGGGGAGGGGAGGAACGCCCCGGTCCCGCCCGGATCCGGTGAAGTGAACGCGCAGCGTCGGTCCGGCCAACTCCCCTGAGAGCACGGTTTCTTGAGCCCCACCGGCCGCATACTCCCTGAGGTCCCGTACGGCACCCTCAAGGGAGGCGGAGCATGGCCCCAACCACCCGTCGCAGAGCCCTCACCACCTTCGGCGCCGCCCTCGCGGGCTCGGTCGCCCTGCCCGCGTCGCGGGCCCTGGCAGGCGAGGCGAAGCCCCGAACGCGCCCCCAGTGGCGCGCCCACGCGCACAACGACTACGAGCACCCGCGCCCCCTCCTCGACGCGCTCGGCCACCGCTTCGGTAGCGTCGAGGCCGACATCTACCTCGTCGGCGACCAACTCCTGGTCGCCCACGACCCGGTGGACCTCGACCCCACCCGCACGCTCGAATCCCTCTACCTCGAACCGCTGGCCGCTCGCGTCAGGGCCAACCACGGCTCGGTGTACCGGGGATATCACGAGCCGCTGCAACTGCTCGTCGACATCAAGACCGAGGGTTCCTCGACGTACCTCGAACTCGACCGTCATCTGCGCCGCTACCGGCACCTGTTCACGAGGTACGCGCACGGCCGGGTGCACCGCGGCCCGGTCACGGCCGTGATCTCCGGGGACCGCGCCGCGCGCGTGCCCATGGAGGCGCAGACCGAGCGGCTCGCCTTCTACGACGGCCGGCTCGCCGACCTCGGCAGCGCCGCCCCCGCCTCCTTCATCCCGCTGATCAGCGACAACTGGACACTCAACTTCAGCTGGCTGGGAGAGGGCCCGTTCCCGGGCGCCGAGTGCGAGAAACTGCGGGGCATCATGGCGGCCGCGCACGCGCGTCGGCAGAAGGTCCGGTTCTGGGCCACCCCCGATCTTGCGGGTCCGACACGCGAGGCGCTCTGGCGCGAACTTCTCGCCGCCGACGTCGACTACCTCAACACCGATGACCTGGGCGGTCTCGAAGAGTTCCTGGACGCCCACGACCGACGGTAGAAGACCACCCGTTCGGGGGACACGTCAGCCGCCCGGGCGATCCCTCCGCTACGCCACACTTACGGCCGAACGCCGCGAAGTGGACGTGGCGGAGGAGGTTGACAATGGCCATTTCCATCTCTGCGGTGCTGTTTCTCCTGGTGCTGGCGGTGATCTTCCTGCGCAACGGTGGGCTGAAGATGTCCCACGCGCTGATCTGCGCCCTGCTCGGGTTCCTGCTGGCCAGCACGAGCATGGCCCCGACGATCCACAGCGGTCTCACCGCGACCGCGGACATCGTGGGCAGTCTGACGCCATGACGTGCCGCCGTTTCACGGGCGCGTGAACACCCCGATACCGTTCGGGACGGGACGCTCGGCGCCGCCGCTCGGGTGGTTGAGGACGCTGACGGTGTCCGCCCCCGCCTGCCGGGCGACCATCGTGGTGGATCCGCCGCCGTCCAGACTGAAGGCGTCCTGTGACCCCAGCTGCCCCATCGCCGCGGTCACTTCGGCGATGGTGAGACCGCCGCGGAACTCCGGGGCTCCGTCGAGGGCGAGGAGCTGCATCCGGCGCCCGTGGTCGGAGAAGCCCACCGCGGTCCGTACGGCGGAGGTCCTGTCGTCCAGACCCGGCAGCGGCACGCCGCCGGTCATCATCGGATAACCCCCGACCGCGAACCGGTACGGCACCCGGGAGGACTTGGCCACCAGCCGGTGCCGCACCCCGACCCACTCGCCCACGGACAGCTTCCGCAGCTGCTGGGCGCCCGCCTCGCGGCCGACCAGCACGGTGGTGCCGGGTGCGATGGCTCCGCCGCCCGGAGTGCCGGCGGCGGACACGACCCGCCCGCGGCTGACCGTCACCTCGTAGGTGTCGGTGCTGCACGGCGCGGCCCGGTCCGTGTCCGTACCGCAGGTCGCGCGCACCCGCGAGGCGCTGCCCCAGTCCGCGGTGAACGCGCCGACGGAACCGACCGGCAGCGCGTACTGGTTGAACCCGCCGAGCGGCCAGGTGCCGTCGGGGCTGCGGACGGACCCGTCGAGGGCCACGCTGTCCAGCCGGGCCCGGCGGTCGACGCCCACACCGAACACGTCCTCGGTGGTCGTGCCGGGCGGCAGCGCGGGTCCGAACCGCTGGCCGTTCGGGACCGCTGCCTTGAGCCCGCGGCCGCTCGCGATCGCCGGACCCACGGTCGCGCCCGTCGCCTCGACGCCCGGATGCTGGGTCTCCGTGATGTTGAAGAAGTCGCCGTTGACCCCGGCGACCGCGCCCCGGGAGCCGGCCAGCTCGGACACGGGCTCCCGGGACGCCACGGCGCCGGGGTAGAGGAGATCGACGCGCACATGGGGATTGCGCAGATCGACGTTCAGCACATGCGCGTGCGCCACTCCCTTGGCCGCCGGGATGTCCAGCTGCGTGTACTCGACGCCGGGCGCGATGTCCGTCGCGCTCTCCGCGCCGTCGGCCGGTGCCGCCCCCGTCAGGGCCGCACCGGCCAGCGCTCCGGTTGCCGTGAAGACCGTCAGTGCCGTTCTGAACCGTCTGCCAAGACGCGTCACGGTGCCCCCTGATGTCTCGTCAACTGTGCCAGGACCCAGGGGAATTGCACCAGAGACAGGGACCCGGGCCGGTGGCTAGGCGCCGACGACGCGGGAACGGATCAGAAAACGCACTCCTTCGGGTGCTTCGAGGGAGAAGCCGCTGCCCCGGCCCGGCACGACGTCCACGATCAGGCGCGTGTGGCTCCACAGCTCGTACTGGCTCTTCGAGATCCAGAACGTCACCGGCTCCTCGACACCCTCGATCTCCAGCTCGGCCAGCAGCACGTCGGAACCGCCGGTGCGGAACTCGCCCTCCGGAAAGCACATGGGCGCGCTGCCGTCGCAGCAGCCGCCCGACTGATGGAACATCAGCGGTCCGTGCTGGACGCGCAGACGCCGCAGCAGTTCGGCGGCCGCGGGCGTCAGCTCCACGCGCGGGACGACGACGTCCATCGGCTCTCCCCCTCGGGTCTCACGGCTGTCGCGGACCAGCCGACCAGACCGGACGTTGCGAGAGGGTTGCACGCCCCGGACGCACGAGAGGCCGGCCCCCGGTGACACCCCGCTTGGTGCGGGTCGTCACCGAGGACCGGCCTCGGGAGCGTTCGTGCCGGCCGGCGAGGTGTCAGCCGTGGGCGCGGACGCGGTGGGTCAGCAGATGCGCGGAAGCTGCTCGCCGAGCGGCATGTCCACCACCCGGGTGCCGCCCAGGCCGGTGGCCGCGACCACCATGCCGGGATGGTCCGGGACGCATTGGCCGATCGCCACGGACTCCTTGCCCAGCGGGTGGGCGCGCATCGCCGCGAGCACGGCGTCGGCGTGCTCGGCCGCCACGAACGCCACCAGCTTGCCCTCGTTGGCCACGTACAGCGGGTCCAGACCGAGGAAGGCGCAGGCGTTGGCGACCGTCTCCGGGACGGGCAGGGACCGCTCGTCGAGCGCGATGCCGACCCGCGCCGCCGCGGCGATCTCGTTCAGGGAGGTGGCCAGACCGCCGCGGGTCGGATCGCGCAGCACATGCAGGTCGGGGCAGACCGCCAGCATGTCCGCGACCAGACCGGCCAGCGACGCGGTGTCGCTCTGGATCTCGACGCCGAACTCCAGTCCCTCCCGCACGCTCATGATCGCCACCCCGTGCACGCCGATCGGCCCGCTGACCAGCACCACGTCACCGGGGGCCGCGCGCTGCGGGCGGATGTCGACGCCGTCCGGGATCAGGCCGATCCCGGCGGTGTTGATGAAGATGCCGTCGCCGTGGCCCGCGTCGACGACCTTGGTGTCACCGGTCGCGACCACCACCCCGGCGGTCCGGGCCGCCTCGCCCAGCGCCTCGGCCACCCGCCCCACGACGGAGAGCTCGACGCCCTCCTCCAGGATGAACCCGCAGGAGAGGTAGGCCGGTACGGCCCCCGCCATGGCCAGGTCGTTGACCGTGCCGTTGACGGCGAGGTCCCCGATGCTGCCGCCGGGGAAGAACAGCGGCCGTACGACGAAGGAGTCGGTGGAGAAGGCGAGCCGGGCCCCGCCCAGCAGCAGATGGGCGGAGTCGCCGAGCTCGGCGAGCACGTCACTGCCGAAGGCGGGCGCGAACAGGTGCTCCACCAGTTCGGCGGAGAGCGTGCCGCCACCACCGTGCCCCATCACGATCCTGTCGTGGTCGCGCAGCGGCGCCGGGCAGGTCCAGGAGGAGAAGTCGACGGGAGCGTATGCCGAGTCAGCCAACGGAGCTCGCCTCCTTGTCCGGGGTCTCCAGCCGCCGGTAGAGGTAGTAGGCGGCACACGCGCCCTCGCTGGAGACCATGGTCGCGCCCAGCGGATTGCGCGGGGTGCACTCCTTGCCGAACGCGGCGCACTCGTGCGGCTTGATGAGGCCCTGGAGCACCTCGCCGCTGCGGCAGACGGTCGACTCCTCGGTGTCGATGCCGGTCACCGAGAAGCGGTGCTCGGCGTCGTACTCGCGGTACTTGGGCGACAGCCGCCAGCCGCTCTGCGGAATCATGCCGATCCCGCGCCAGGCCCGGTCGGTCACCTCGAAGACGTCGGAGAGCATGGCGCGGGCCGCGGGGCTTCCCTCGGCCTGCACCGCGCGCGGATAGGCGTTCTCCACGGTGTGCTGTCCCGCCTCCAGTTGGCGTACCGCGCGGCGGATGCCCTCCAGGATGTCGAGCGGTTCGAAACCGGTCACCACGATCGGCACCCGGTGGCGCTCGGCCAGTTCGGGGTACTCGCCCATGCCCATCACGGTGCAGACGTGCCCGGCGGCGAGGAACGCCTGCACCCGGCAGTCGGGCGAGTTCATGATCGCGTCGATGGCCGGGGGCACCTTGACGTGCGAGACCAGCAGGCTGAAGTTGCCGATGCCCAGCTTCTTGGCCTGATAGACGGTCATCGCGTTGGGCGGCGCCGTGGTCTCGAAGCCGATGCCGAAGAACACGACCTGCCGGTCGGGGTTCTCCTGCGCGATCTTCAGCGCGTCCAGCGGCGAGTAGACGACGCGTACGTCCGCGCCCTCGCTCTTGACCTTGAACAGGTCGCGTCCGCTGCCGGGCACCCGCAGCATGTCGCCGAAGGAGCAGAAGATCACGTCCGGGCGGGAGGCGATCTCCAGCGCCTTGTCGATGATCTCCAGCGGGGTCACACAGACCGGGCAGCCCGGCCCGTGGATCAACTCGATCTCCTCAGGGAGGAGTTGGTCGATGCCGTGGCGGATGATCGAGTGCGTCTGTCCGCCGCAGACCTCCATGATGGACCAGGGCCGGGTGGTGACCGCCCTGATGTCGTCGAAGAGCCGCTTGGCGAGGACCGGGTCGCTGAACTCGTCCAGGTACTTCATGACCGCGCCTCCTTCTCGGCGCCCTCCAGGGGCGGAAGTCCGGTTCCGGCGGGGCGTTCGGCGCCGGCGTCCCGGGCGGCCTTGCCCCAGGCGTCGCCGAACTCCTCCTCCAGCACCCCGAGGTTCTCGAAGAGTTCCAGGGTCTGCTTCGCCGATTCCTCGTCCAGTCGCTGCAACGCGAATCCCACATGGACGATGGCGTAGTCACCGACCTTCATGTCCGGCACGTACTCCAGACACACGTCCTTGACGACGCCGCCGAAGTCCACCTTGGCCATCCGCGTCGCGTCGCGTTCCTCGATCTCCAGCACTCGGCCGGGTACGGCCAGACACATGACTCGCTCCTGACTCGCTCCAGCGCTCCTGTCGCGCTAGTCCCGTGCTCGGGCGGCGACGATCAGTTGCCCGAGGGCCAGACCGCCGTCGTTGGGGGGAACCCTGTGGTGCCTCAGTACGGTGAAGCCGTCCCGTTCCAGGACGGCGCCGCAGCCCTCGGTGAGCAGGGCGTTGCAGAACACCCCGCCGCTGAGGGCCACCGTGCGGATGCCGGTCCTGACTCGTGCCACCGTGCACACCTCCAGGACCAGATCGACCACGGCCCGATGGAACCGACGGGCCACCGGCCCGGCCGTGACACCGGCCCGGACGTCCGCGACGGCGGCGGCCAGGACCGGCGCCGGATCGGCGATCAGCGGCACCTCGGGGTCCTGACGGACCGCTCTCAGCATGAACCGGTACGCGTCGTTCCGCTCGTCGTCGGCGAGCGGCCCCGCCAGGTCCGCCAGTGCCGCGTTCTCCAGCTCCATGGCCGCCTGCGCCTCGTACTCCACCCGGTGGCAGACGCCCGCGAGGGAGGACACCGCGTCGAAGAGGCGTCCCATGCTGGACGTGGGAACGCAGTTGAACCCCCGTTCCAGCTGCCGTTCCAGCAGCCGCCGTTCCTCCGGGGTGGCCGCCGCCGCGCACGGCAGCCCGTCCCGCCAGGGCAGTCCCGCGGCCCGCAGATGCGACAGCGCCATCCGGTAGGGGTTGCGTACGGCCGCGTCGCCGCCCGGCAGCGGGACATAGCCCAGATGGGCGAACCGCCGGTATCCGTCGTAGTCGGCGAGCAGCACCTCACCGCCCCACACGGCACCGTCGTCGCCGTAGCCGGTGCCGTCGAAGGCGACGCCGATCACCGGCTCCGAACCGTCCAGACCGTGCTCGGCCATCGCCGAGGCGACATGGGCGTGGTGGTGCTGCACCTGGCGCAGGGTCAGTCCGCGGGCCGCGGCGGTGCGCCGTGCCCACAGGGTGGCGCGGTAGCCGGGATGCCGGTCGGCGACGAGCAGGCGCGGCGCGACGGCGGTGAGGTCCGTCAGATGGCCGGTGGCCCGCTCGAAGGCGTTCAGGGTGGCCAGGTCGTCCATGTCCCCGACGTGCGCGGACAGCCAGGCGTAGCGGCCGTCCCCGGCGCAGAAGGTGTTCTTCAGGTCCCCGCCCACCGCCAGCGCCGGGACCACCGGCACCGGCAGCGCGATCGGGAAGGGGGCGTAGCCGCGGGACCGGCGCACCGGCAGCTCGGCTCCCGCGCACACCCGGACCACCGAGTCGTCACAGGGCACATGAACGGGCCGGTCGTGGGCGAGCCAGGCGTCGGCGAGCCCCGCCAGCCGGGTCAGCGCCTCGGCGTCGTCGGTGACGATGGGCTCGCCCGAGCGGTTCCCGCTGGTCATCACGAGGACGGCGGGACCCGGCGGATCACCGGGCAGACCGAGCAGCAGCCGGTGCACCGGCGTGTACGGGAGCATGAAGCCGAGGTCGGGGCTGCCCGGCGCGACCCCCGCCGCGATCTCCTCGCCCGCCCCCGCCCGCCGCCGCAGCAGGACCACCGGCTTGCGCGGCCCGAGCAGCAGCTCCCGCTCCTCCGGACCGGCATGGGCCAGCCGTTCGACGGTCTCCAGCGAATCCGCCAGTACCGCGAAGGGCTTGCCGCCGCGGTTCTTGCGCTTGCGCAGGGTGCGCACGGCCGAGGGATCGCCCGCGTCGCACGCCAGGTGGTAGCCGCCGATCCCCTTGACCGCGACCACGGCGCCCTCGGCCAGCAGGCGGCGGGCCTCCGCGAGCGCCTCGCCGTCGCGCAGCTCGCCCGGATCGCCCGCCCCCGTGCGCAGCGTGAGCCGGGGACCGCACGCCGGGCAGGCGATCGGCTGGGCGTGGAAGCGCCGGTCGGCCGGGTCCGCGTACTCACGGGCGCAGTCCGCGCACATCGGGAAGCCCGCCATGGTGGTGCTGTCCCGGTCGTACGGTAGCGAGGTCACGATCGTGAACCGCGGACCGCAGTGCGTGCAGGTGATGAACGGGTGCCGGTACCGCCGGTCGGCGGGGTCCGCGAGCTCGCGCAGACAGTCGTCGCAGGTCGCGGTGTCCGGGGAGACCAGGGTGCGGCCCGGCCCGCCGGAGGAGGGGCGGATGGTGAACACCGAGCCGTCGTTCTCCAGGGGCACGGCCCGGTGCTCGGCCGACTCGACGACCGCGAGCGGCGGCGGACGCGTCCCGATCCGGGCGCAGAACTCGGCCACGTCGGCGGCCGGTCCCTCCACCTCGGCCTCGACGCCCCGCGCGTTGTTGGTGACCCAGCCGGTCAGCCCGAGTTCCTGCGCGAGGGTGTAGACGAAGGGCCGGAACCCCACTCCCTGGACGACGCCCGTGACGGTGATGTGCCGGCGCTCGCGCCCCGGGGCCCGCTTCACCGCTCCTGCCCCCGGGCCCGCTCCTGCTCCCCGCCCGGCCCGGCCCCGGCCTGTCGCGCGCCGGGGTGCGGGTGGACGTCGGCACGCGGGTGTTCGTGGCCGTTCCCGTGGCTGTGCAGGTAGCGCTCGTGCTGCCGGGCAAGGACCGGTACGTGCGCCTCCTCGCCGGCCGCGCAGCGCAGGACGTGCGCGAGCAGGGCGTCGACCCCCTGGCCGGTGCGCGCCGAGGTCTCCAGGACCGGCACCCCGGGGTTGACCTGCCGGACACCCCCCAGGAACGCCTCCCGGTCGAAGCTGACGGCGTCCGCGATGTCGGTCTTGGTGACCACGACCAGGTGCGCGAGCCCGAAGGCGGTCGGGTACTTGACCGGCTTGTCCTCGCCCTCGGTCACCGAGGCGAGCGCGATACGCAGGGTCTCCCCGAGGTCGTAGGAGGCCGGACAGACGAGATTGCCGACGTTCTCGACGAACAGCAGCCGGGTGCCCTCGGGCAGCCAGCCCTCCAGCCGCCGCTGGAGCATGCCCGCCTCCAGATGGCACAGGCCGTCGGTGAGGATCTGCCGCACCGGCGCGCCGGAGCGGGCCAGCCGGGTCGCGTCGTTCTCGGTCGCCAGGTCGGCGGTGACGGCGGCGGCCGGGGTGCCGCCCGCCACGGCGCGAGCGAGCAGCTGTTCGAGCAGGGCCGTCTTGCCGCTGCCCGGACTGGACAGCAGGTTCACCGCCACCGTGCCGCGGTCACCCAGATAGCCCCTCAGCGCCAGCGCGTTCTCGTCGTTCTTGGCGAGCACGGCCTGATGCAGGTCAACGGTGCGGCACATGGCTCGCCTCCTCGTCGCGTACCGGCAGCCCGGACGGCGCGGGCCGCGGCCCGTCGTCCGCGCCCTTCCCGCCCGGGGGCCCGGCACCCTTCCCGTCCACGGTTTTCCGCGCGTCCAGGGGTTCGTCGGCCAGCGTCACCCGGACGATCTCCAGCTCCCGGCCGCTGAGCAGGGTCAGCGGCCGCCCGCACCCGGCGCACCACAGCACCGGAGGCATCCCGGTCGGCGCCTCGCGGCCGCAGCCCTCGCAGCGGCCCCGTGCCTCGACAGTCTCGATCAGCAGGCGTGCCCCCGCCAGCGCGGTGCCCTCCGTGGCGAGCCCGAACGAGAAGTCCAGCGCCTCGGGCACCACCCCCGCCAGCTCGCCGATCCGAAGGGTCAGCGACGCCACCGCGCGGCCCTGTTCCCGCACGGCCTCCTCGACCTGTTCGACGACCGCCACGGCGATCGACAGCTCATGCACGGCCCTCACCTCCCGCCGCCGACCCGTCGCCCGGCGCCGTCGCGCCCGGATGTGAGGCCCGCGCATGGCTGGTTACCCTGAGAGCACGATGACCGGGCAAGAGGTCGAGCGACGCGCTCTGCTCACCCCGGTGCTGCTCCTGTTGCTGGCCGAACGCCAAGGTCATGGCTATGAACTGGTGCAGCGCCTGGGCGCTTTCGGCTGCGGCGACGCGGATCAGGCGCATGTGTACCGGCTGCTGCGGGGCATGGAGAGCAGCGGTGAGGTCACCTCGCACTGGCGCGCCTCGGAGAGCGGCCCCGCGCGCCGTGTCTACGCGATCACCCAGCAGGGCGCCATGAACCTCGCCCTGTGGTTCGTGCGCCTGGGTGAACTGCACGGCGCCCTGCATCTCTTCCTGGAGCGGTACGTCCAGCTCGAGGACGTCGGCGGCCGCGCGGGCCGCGACGGCGGGAGTCCGCGCGCCGACGGGCGTCCGCCGGATCACGAGCGTCCGCCGGATCACGGGCGTCCGCCCGATCATGCGCGTCCGCCGGATCACATGCGCCGCATGCGCAAGTAGCGGCGGACGTCCGACAGGTTCCTCGCGACTCCGTAGGCCAGTACGAGGCCCGCGGCCAGGCCAACCCATTGCCATTCCATCCTTGCCTCCATCGGTGTCAGCTCCTCCGGGCTACGGAGGGAGCGCGGCGTACCAGGTCGAGCACCAGGTCGGCGGCGGCGTCCACGGCACCGGCCACCGGGGGAGTCAGGCCCATGCCCTCGCCCGTGTCGCGGGGTTCGCAGCCGATGACGTACACCTCCTCCGGGAGGGTGCCGCCCGCGCCGGCGTGCAGATCGTGCAGCAGGGCCAGCACACTGGCCGGGTCCATGGCGTGCGTGTCCAGCGGGCCGGGTGCGGACCGTGCCGTGGGGGGTCCGGGGCCGACGTCGATCGTGTAGAGCGTGCCCGGCGGACCTTCGCGGCTGACGAGGTCCACCAGCACGAGCGTCCGGTAGCCCTCCAGCAGCCGGTAGGCGAGGTGCACCCCGCGGATGCCGGCGTCCATCAGCTCGACGCCGGGCGGCAGTTCGGGCGTGCGGGCGGCGAGCCGTCGTACGGTCTCCACCCCGAAGCCGTCGTCCTGGAGGAACACGTTGCCGACCCCGGCGACGAGAACCCGGCCGGTCCCGTGCTCCTCGGCAGGACGGGACGCGCCGGTGCGGACGGGTCCGGTCATGTCGCCTCCTCCTCCCGCTCGTTCAGCGGTGCCACTTCGTCGGGCTTGAAGTAGAGGAAGCGGCCCTGGGCCCGGCGTACGTCGGTGCCGGGGTCGTCGTCCACGACGACGGCGAGATGCGTCTCGCCGTCGAGGTCACCGACCACGGCCTCGACCGTGGCGCGCCGGCCGCGGAGGAAGGAGTCCTGGGCGTCGGAGCGCCGGGCGCCGGGGGTGAGTCTGACCCTGCTGCCGGCCCGTACCGTCTCGCCGTCGATGACGACGGCGGCGGGCACCTCGGCGGCCCCGGCGTCCTGCTCCGGGTCCCACCAGGGATGCCCCGGGCCCCGGGGCAGACTCGGGCCGGTGTCGGGGGCGGCGGGGAGCGGCTCGCCGGCGCCGTCCTCGCCGGTGATCTCGCGCAGCCCCCGGATCGCCCCGTGCAGCCGCTCGCGGACCGCGTCCGGCATGTCGTCGACCAGGTCGATGACCCCGGCGGCCCGGGCGTCCGTGCCGCGGGCCTCCCGCTTCTCCCGGTCGGTGAGCGCGGCCGTGCGCAGCGAGAGGATCTCGTCGATCTCGGTGGCGTCGTAGAGGGGCCCCGGGCTCTCCTCGGCGACGGCGGGATGGTCCTCCAGGATGATCGGCGAGGACAGCATGACGTCGTCCGTGCCGGGCGGGCCCGCGAGCACGGGCCAGGTGCGGTCGTTGCGGCAGCTCGCGGCGGCCGGGCGGGCCCACTCCGGCGGGTCCGTCAGCGACAGGAACCGTCCCCCGGGGACGCCGAACAGCAGATGGGTTCCGATCAGGCTGTGGGCGAGCGCGGTCTCGCGGTCGGCGTCGGCGTCCTCCGGTACGACGGTGGTGTTGTGCACGCTCACCGTGAGCCGCAGCACCCGGTAGGGCCCCGGCAACTCCTCGACGCGCGGGCGCAGTTCGCCGGTCAGCCGCAGCCTGCGCCGCACGAGTCGGCCCAGCGTCCGGCCCTCGGCGTCGGCCACCGGCTCGTACTCGACGGCGTCGGGGAGGTCGAACCGTACGGCATGGAGCGATGCCTGATCGCCCGTCAGTTCCTCGAGCGACTCATGGATCAGGACGCGTTCCTCGTGCCCTTCGTCCCAGGGCACCAACACCCGGTCGGGAAGGTCGAGTTCCGGAACCTCCGTGTATCCGCCGTCGGCGTCGAGCCGTTCGACCGTGCGCCGCCGGACGTGCAGGAAGCGCAGTTCGGCGTGGAGGCGGTCGCCCTTGCGGGGCTCCAGCAGACACTCGGTGCGCTGGACGGAGTGTTCCCCGGTCGTGGCGGTCCAGGCGGGCGGCACCAGGACGCCGAACTGCCAGCGGAGCTGGTTCTTCGCGGCGGAGGCGCGGTAGGGGTAGAGGACGTATCCCTCGAACAGGACGGCGTCCGCCACCGTGCGGGCCTGCTCGAAGCGGTCCTCCAGGGGATTGCTCATCTCAGTCGGCCCCCTTCTTCGCGTCGGCGGTGGCGAGGAGTTCGTCGAAGACCCGCTCCCAGGACGGCAGGGCGCGCGCGGACCGGTAGCGGCGCAGCGCGTCCAGGACGTCCAGCCGGACGCGCAGCCAGCCCGAGTTGGGGAAGTACTCCTCGATCATGTTCCGCCACACGTCCACCGGCATCCGGTACGACGTCTCCTTGTGCCAGGGCACGGGCTCGGCCCGGAAGCCGTCGTGGCCGGTGAACACCGTGCCGGAGAAGAGGAGGAGCAGCGGGACCTCGCCGCGGGACAGCGCCCGGAAGTACGAGGCGGACGCGACCTCGGTGTCGTAGGTGCAGGGCACCGGGAGATCGACCTCCGTCGAACCGGTGAACCCCGGGACCGTGATGGAGGTGTGGGCGAACTGCAGCGGCTTGAGCGTGCTGCTCCAGCGGCTCGGCTCGCCGAACAGGTCGCCCAGCATGCCGACCTCCTCCGGCTCGTACGAACGTCCGGCGGGCTCGATACGGATCTGGCAGCGCAGCGCGACGGCGTGCACCGGCCGGTGGTCCGCCTCCTCGATACGCAGCCCGAACAGCAGCGTGGGCCCGGCTCCGTACGGTTCGGGGCGCACGCCGGTGCAGGTGAACCGGAGATCGGTCACGGGGCGCCCCCGGAGTTCTCCAGTGGCCGGGCGGCCGTCGTGATCCGTTCCAGGAACTCCGCGATGTCCGCGCGTGCCTCGGCACCGCCGTCGAAGCCCTTCCAGTGCAGCCGCATCCGGCCGACCAGTTCGTAGCAGACGTCGACCGGGACGAGGGTGCAGGTCACCGAGCCGTCCCGGCCGCGGTGCAGCAGCAGCGCCTCCACGTCGGGTTCCAGCAGCTCCGCCAGCCGGCTGCGGCCGAGCACCGAGTCCCAGGTCTGCGGATCGAGTTCGCTCTCGGTGGCGCCCGCCGGGCTCGGATAGAAGGCCGCGAGCCGGCCGAGTTCGGAGTTGCGGAAGAAGAAGGCGAGCGCGACGGGGATCTGGAGCCGGTTCCAGTCGGCCTCGTCCAGGACGAACCCGGGATCGGCGAGATACCGGTCAGGGACCGCCCGGAAGCGGCCCTGCCCCGCGCCCGGCCGGGTGAAGAGCAGATGGCAGGGCGGGCAGGAGCACTTGAGGGATCGCCGGGAGGTGTCGACGAGATGCCGGTGCTCGGCGGGCAGCGGCTCCCCGCACAGGTCGCAGCGCTCGCCCTCGGGCGGCGGCCTGCGGGTGAACTGCCTGAGGACGTCGGCGGTCATGGCCCCGCCCCCAGCAGCTCGCCGGGCAGCGCCACCCGCACCGACCCGTTCTCCTCCAGCAGCGGTACGGGATCCAGGTGGCCCCGGTCGCCCCGGCCGGCCCGGCGGACGTCGAACGCGGCGTCGCAGTCCGCGCAGCGCAGGAGTTCGCCGTCCAGGACCGCGGGCGCGAGGCCCGCGGCGCACAGGGGGCAGCGGTCGCGGTAGGCGTACAACTGGCCGGGCAGACGGACCAGCAGCAGGGCGCGGCCCGAGACCTCGGTGACCCCGGTGGCGCCGTCGTCCGCCGGCAGCGAGCGCGGGCCGAGTTCGTACCAGCGCGCCGCCTCACCAGGTTCCCCGGACGGCGCCGCCTCGCCCGGAGCGTCGTCCGGGCGGTGCGGCAGGATCTGGAGCAGTGCGGGCTGCGGGCTCTCGGCGGCCATGCCCTCGACCTCGATGTGCGCGACCTCGGGGGCGATCCGGGCGACCGCCTCCTCGATGGTCCAGCGCACGGTCTGGGTGGAGGACGGACAGCCGTCGCAGCTGCCGCGCAGCCTGAGCCGCAGCGTCGGGCCGTCGGCGGCCTCCATGTCGAGCCCGGCCACCTCGACGTCGCCCGCGTGCGAGCCGAGGTAGGGGCGGACCTTGTCCAGGGCCCGGCCCACCCGGGTCGCGGTGTCCTCGGGGTGCAGATCGTGCAGGATCAGCAGATCGCTGACCAGTTCGTCGGCGGTGAGGACGGCGAGAGGATCCGCACCCTTCGGGGCGGAGCGCAGCAGGCGTACGGTCCGGGCCAGGCCCTCGCCGTAGAACTCCACGAGACAGCGCACCAGTTCGTCCGCGACGTCGCGCGCCTCCGGTCCCGCCTGCCGCGCCAGCTCGTCGAGCAGTGCGCCTATCCGCTCACCCGTCTCCTGTCCGGCCATCGGCAGGCCCCTCTCCTGAGGAAGGTCGATCGCGAGGAAGGTCGGTCGCGATGAACGTCGGATCCCGGGAAGGTCAGCCGGCCAGTCCGCTCAGCCCCGTCGGCATGTGCGTCTGCTCGACGGTCTTCCCGCCGCCGACGTACATGTGCACGCCGCACGGCAGACACGGGTCGAAGCTTCGGACGGCCCGCATGATGTCGATGCCCTTGAAGTTCTCGGGCGGGTTCTCCTCGAAGATGGGGGTGTTCTGCACCGCGTCCTCGTACGGGCCCGGTGTGCCGTAGGAGTCGCGCACGCTGCCGTTCCACGGAGTCGGCGGGTACGGGTGGTAGTTGGCGATCTTGCCGTCCCTGATCACCATGTGGTGGGAGAGCACACCCCGGACCGCCTCGGTGAAGCCGCAGCCGATCGACTCGTCCGGCACGTCGAACTTCTCCCAGGTCTGGGTGCGTCCGGCGCGCACCTCCTCCATCGCCTGCTCGGCGAAGTGGAGGGCGGCCGCGGCGGCGTAGGCCTGGAAGTAGGTGCGGGCCCGGTTGCGTTCGAGGGCGTTGCTCCACTGCGGGATCTTCCACTCCAGCGCCATCTCCGGCTTGGTCATCGTGCGCGGCAGGTTGATCTGCACGCTGTGCCCGGTGGCCTTGATGTATCCGATGTCGACGAGTCCGGACAGCGCCGTGGACCACAGCCGGGCGATCGGGCCGCCTCCGGTGTCCAGGGCCAGATGGTCGGTGCCGTCGAACCAGCGCGGCGACATGACCCAGCTGTACTTGTCGTCGAAGTCCCGCTTCTGCGGGGCCGGGATGGTGTGCTGGTTCCACGGGTGCCGTTCGTCGATCGGGTTCCCGAGCGGGTCCTGTTCGACGAACTTCTCCATGCCCGACCAGTCCTCGTAGTACGAGCTGCCGAGCAGGATGCGGATGCCGAGGTTGATGTCGACGAGGCTGTTGGTGACCAGCTTGCCGTCCACGATGACACCCGGGGTGACGAACATCCGCCGGCCCCAGTTCTCCATGTTGGCGTACTGGAAGTCGCAGTACTCCGGGTCGTTCAGCGCGCCCCAGCACCCCAGCAGCACCCGGCGCCTGCCCACTTCCTCGTAGCCGGGCAGTGCCTCGTAGAAGAAGTCGAAGAGGTCGTCGTGGAGCGGGACGACCCGCTTCATGAACTCCACGTAGCGGGTGAGCCGGGTCAGGTAGTCGGTGAAGAGCTGGATGGTCGCGACGGTGCCGACCCCGCCCGGGTAGAGCGTGGAGGGGTGCACATGACGGCCCTCCATCAGACAGAACATCTCCCGTGTGTAGCGGCTCACCTGGAGCGCCTCACGGTAGAACTCGCCCTCCAGCGGGTTGAGCGAGCGCATGATGTCGGCGATGGTGCGGTAGCCGTGGTCGGCCGCGTGCGGGGCCTCGGTGCGCTCGGCGAGTTCGAGCACGCCGGGGTTGGTCTCGTGGACCATCCGCTCGCAGTAGTCCACGCCGACCAGGTTCTCCTGGAAGATGTTGTGGTCGAACATGTACTCCGCGGCCTCGCCGAGGTTGATGATCCACTCGCCGAGGTGCGGGGGTGCCACGCCGTACGCCATGTTCTGGGCGTAGACCGAGCACGTGGCGTGGTTGTCGCCGCAGATTCCGCAGATCCGGCTGGTGATGAAGTGCGCGTCGCGCGGGTCCTTGCCGCGCATGAACACGCTGTACCCGCGGAAGACGGACGAGGTGCTGTAGCACTCCGCGACCCGCTTCGCCTTGAAGTCGATCTTGGTGTGGATACCGAGACTGCCCACGATGCGGGTGATCGGGTCCCACGACATCTCCGTGAGGCCGTCACCGGCCGGCTTGTTCGTCGCCGTCGCCATGGTGCCGCGCCACCTTCCTGTCGAGTGTCCTGCTCAGCGGGTAACCGTGGTCACCACGGGGCCTTGTAGCCGGTCGTGAGCTCCTCGCTCCTGCCGCGCCACTTCGGTTCCTTGTCGACGGTCTTCGCGGTGATGTTCCGCAGTCGTCGGATGACGGATCCGTAGATCCCGCTCGCCGTCGCGGACACATGCCCGCCCGGCGGCTCGTCCATGAACGGCATGAACTTGTCGGGGAAGCCCGGCATCGTGCAGGCGATGCAGATCCCGCCGACGTTCGGGCAGCCGCCCACGCCGTTGATCCAGCCACGCTTGGGCACGTTGCACTTGACCACCGGGCCCCAGCAGCCGAGCTTGACCAGGCACTCCGGCGATCCGTACTCGCTCGCGAACTGCCCCTGCTCGTAGTAGCCGGCGCGGTCGCAGCCCTCGTGCACCGTGGCGCCGAACAGCCAGGTCGGCCGCAGCTCCTCGTCCAGCGGGATCATGGGCGCCGCGCCCGCCGCCTGGTACAGCAGGTAGAGCAGCGTCTCGGAGGCGTTGTCCGGGTGTACGGGGCAGCCCGGGATGCAGACGATCGGAATGCCCGCCTTGGACTTCCACTCCCAGCCCAGATAGTCCGGCACTCCCATGGCGCCGGTCGGGTTGCCCGCCATCGCGTGGATACCGCCGTACGTCGCACAGGTCCCGATGGCGACGACGGCGAGCGCCTTGGGGGTGAGCCGGTCCAGCCACTCACTGGTGGTGATCGGCTGACCCGTCTCCGGATCGTCCCCGAAGCCGCACCAGTAGCCCTCGGGCTTGACCCGCTCGTTCGGGATGGACCCCTCGACGACCAGCACGAAGGGCTCCAGCTCGCCCCGGTCGGCCTTGAAGAACCATTCCACGAAATTGTCGGCGCCCTCCACGGGCCCGCACTCGAAGTCGATCAGGGGCCAGTGCACCGCCACCTTGGGCAGTCCCGGCAGGGCACCGAGCGCCAGTTCCTCGATGCTCGGCTGGGTCGCGGCGGTCAGCGAGACCGAATCCCCGTCGCAGCTCAGCCCGGCGTTGATCCAGAGAATGTGGACGGTCGGGTCCTCCTGCGCGTCGTCCTGCGCGGCCGGGCCCGCCGTCGTCGCGGTCGGGGCGTTCATGAGCCCTCCTGGAGTCAGCTCATTCAGGTCATAACTGGCCAAACAGCCTCTCCCATGGTTACCGCCCGGGAGCGTCGGCGGTAAGTGCGAACGGGCCCTATCGCCGCCGCGCACCCTCATGGGCCTGGGCCTGTGCGTGGCCTGTGCGTGGGTGTGCGTCGGCGCCGCCGGGATGGCGCGAAATGTTTGCAAAATTGCTGGGTATTTTGTTAACAATCTTGTAGCGTGCGTGACGCCTTGGGCCCGAGGTGTCAGTGGATCACTCGGTACGCAACAAGACTCGGTACACAACAAGAGGAGACCCCATGCAGTGGCTCTCGGAGTCCTCCGATCGAGCAGCCTCCGCCCGTCCGGCGGGTGAACGGGCACAGCGCGCCCCCGGCCGCGGGCGCCGGGTGAGGGGCATGGCGATAGCGGGCTCCCTCGCCCTGACGGCGCTCGCGGTGCCCTCGTCCGCGGTCGCGGCCCAGGGCCCGTCCGCGTCGCACGCTCATGTCGTGGACCCGGAGGACGCCGCCCTGACCTTCGACGCCGGCGCCTACACGACGCTCACCGTCACGGTCGACGGCCAACCGGTCAAGGTTCGCTCCTACAAGGAACTCTGCTACGTCGCCGCCCCGGTCGCCGCGGCCGCGCAGCAGTCCGGCATGTCCGGTACCACCACGATCAGCAACACCCGCTGCGGCTACCAGAGCATGAACGTCTTCGTGCCCGAGAGCGCCTTCGACGACCAGCGTGCGCCGGTGTACTTCGCGGTGAACAACGCGGGCTGGATGGCCAGTTACATCAAAGCGAGCGTCACCGACGGCTCGTCCTACAACAGCGCGACGAGCAACGTCGGAGCGGCGCTGAAGGCCGGCTTCGTCTTCGTGGACGTGGCCAACCGCAGCCGTGGGCTGATCGGCGCCGACGGCTCCTCGCCGGGCAAGGCCCCCGCCGCGGTGGTCGACGCCAAGGCCGCGGTCCGCTACCTCCGCCTCAACGACGCCACCATGCCCGGCAGCGCGGAGCGGATCGTCGTCAACGGCACCAGCGGCGGCGGTGCGCTCTCCTCGATCCTGGGCGCCTCGGGCAACAGCGCCGAGTACGACTCCTACCTCGCCGCGATCGGCGCGGCGGGCGTCGGCTCCAACGGCCGCAGCACCCTGCGCGACGACGTGTTCGCAGTCGACGCGTACTGCCCGATCACCGACCTCGGCAACGCCGACGCTGCCTACGAATGGCTCTACAACGTCCTCGGCACCCGTGACGCGACCGGCTCGAACGCCACGCCCGGGGACGCCGCCGAGATCGCGGCACAGTTCCCGGCGTACGAGAAGAGCCTCGGGCTCCGCAACCCGGACGGATCCAAGCTCACCGCCGACGCCATGCTGGACACCATCAAGAAGGAGGTCGTCCGCTCCGCCGAGACCTACATGAAGGCCGACCCGGCCAACGCCGTGCCCGCGCTCGGCGCCACCTTCGACATCACCTCCGGCGGGCCCGGCGGGTCCACCACGAAGTCGTACGTGAACGACTGGATCGACGTCGACAACGCGGCGGACAAGGTGCTGTCGGTCGACATGGCGAAGTACCTGAAGTTCGTGGCCACCCAGGCCACGTTGAAGACGACGCCCGCCTTCGACGCCGTGGGCGTGCACGGGAGCACCATCAGCCGGACGGAGACCAACCTCTTCGGCCCGTACACCCAGACGTACATGAACTACACCGAGTGGAGCTGGAACCACAACGACGTCGCCGGTGACGGCAGCGGCCTCGACGACACCGGGCTGACCTGGGACCAGTACACCAGGGAGAAGAGCACGGACCTCGACGACCAGATCCACCTGATCGACCCGATGGACTTCGTCGGCACGAGCGCCGACACCGCGCCCAACTGGTACGTGCGCAACGGCACGCGCGACCGGGACACCGCGTTCATCATCTCGATCAACCTGGACCGGGCGCTGGAGGCGGACAAGCAGGTCAAGAACGTCGACTACCGGCTCGCCTGGAACCAGCCGCACGCAGGCAACTACGACGTGCCGGAGGCCATGGCCTGGATCGCCGACGTGGTCAGGAAGGCCGGCGACCCGCTCGCCACTCCTCACCACGGCTCCGCCGGACGCTAGCGCCGTGGCGGGCGACGTCCGCCCGGCGGTGCCGGGCATCGCCCGCCACGGCGCCGGCCGCACCGCGTGAGCGATCGCCGAGCGCGGGGTCCCGTCCTGGCGGGCGGGGCCCCGCACCGGACGGAGCCGCCGTTCCCGCGTGCCCCTACTCGGGCACGGAGCCGTCGGCTTCCCTCCGCTCGCTGTCCGTCGGGCCCGAGGTCATCGGCTGCGTCCGGATCACCATGTAGCCCTCTCCCTTCCCGGGAGGCCGTGTCCAGGAGCGGGTGGTGAACGTGTGCAGCCGCCCTCGCACGATCGCGTGACGCGGCAGACGGACGCCGAACTCCGCGGCCACCGCTTCGAGCAGCGGCCGTTCCGCCTCGGCGCTGTCCTCCACGGCACCGAAGAACCGGTCCGGGTCGAGCGCCTCCGGTATCTCCCCGCTCCGTCGGACCTCTCCGTCCGTGTACGTGAAGGCGTATTCCTCGGCACCGCCCCGCGCCACCGAGAGATGGAAGAACGGCTCGCCGTGCCCCGTCCTCAGGCCGCTCCACACCACCACCGAGCGGGTGCCCGTACTGGCGCCCGGGGCGGGGGAGACGAAGCGCTGCCGGCCGAACGGGGCCGGAACTCCGTCGAAGGCGAAGCTCCAGCCGCTGCCGGCCCGCCCGACGGCCATGAGGGCCCTGTCGTCGTAGGAGGAGAACTCCCGCTTGCCCCGCAGCGCTCTGCCGCGCGCCTCCCAGAGGGTCAAGGGTTCGGTCAGCCCGGTGCCGTCCCCGCCCCCGGTGCCGTTCCCGTCCCCGCCTCTGGCGCCGGCCCCGTTCCCGTCCCCGTTCCCGTCCGCGTCCGCCAGGCGCCCGGGCAGCTCCTGTGGCTCCACTCCTTCCACCAGGACGAACCGGTACGACGTGCGGTTGTTGCCCCTGTCCGGCTCCGCGAGCCACGCGAGGCCGCCCGGGTCGAGCCCGGGTGTCGGACGCGGTGCCTCACCGGTCTGCCCGCCCCTCGGCGTGGACAGCAGTTCCTGGCCCCGCTCCGGGGTCAGCAGTGGCCCGAGCACGGGGTCGGCCACCCACCCCAGCGGCGCCAGGTGGTCGGGCCCCAGCGGCTCCCACAGCGGCACGGCGTTCATCAGCGTCCGCCACGCCTCGTCGCCGTCTCCCCAGCGCGCCAGCTCCCGCGCCCGCTCGACGGCCTCCCCGAACGGCCCGGCCGGCGCGTACCGGTAGGTGCCGTTCCGTACCTGCTCCAGCGTCGCGTGGGCAAGGGACTCCAGGTCGTCGTCGGCGCCCCGAAGGCGGAACTTCAGCGTGGAGTCGTCGTGGTTCGAGTGCGCCGCGTGTTCGGCGACCAGCGGCGGCAGCAGATCGGGCGCGTACCGCGGATCCGTCACCAGGTCCTCGAAATACACCGTGGAGGTCTTCCCGAGCAGACGCCGTATCTGGTCACCCAGCCCGGCGGCCCCTGGCCTGCCGTACTCCTTGGCCTCGTCCAGCATCTCCACGGCCCGCTGCCAGCCGCCGAGGAGAGCCTCCCGGCGGGCCTCCTCCACCCGGGAGTCCTGCTCGCACGTCGTGTCGTTGACGAACGCCGGCTCGCCCTCGCCCCGTCGTGCCCGCAGGTTGTGGAACTCCCGGTGCATCTCCCGCATGAACTCCAGGAAGTTCGCGTGCCGCTCGGGTGGCTCGGCCCGCCAGCCCGCCCATGTGTACACGGCCCACTCGCCGTTCTCGTCCACGTCCTCGGGATCCATGAGGACGTAGGTGGCGTCGGACTCCACGTCGAGCTGCAGCCCTCGCCGCCAGATGTCCACCTCTCGCCGCTCCTCGGGCCCGGCGTCCTCGTCCAGATACTCCTCGAGCGAGTCCCCGAGGCCCGACGCGTCGTTGTGCCAGCTCGCGTCCTGGGTCCCCGCCAGCAGCCACACGAATCCACCCGCGTGCCGCCACCCGTCGCTGACCTGGAGGAACTCCCGGTACGAAGGGGGCATCCGCCGGCCCAGGCGTGCCTCCATGGCGGCGATGCGCTCCTCGGACGCGGGCGGGAACCCCAGCCACCGTGCCTGCCGGGCGGCCTCGTCGTCCTCGCCCCGCGACTCGTCGTCGGGCAGGGAATCCGCCCACTCCCGGCTGCACTTGAGCAGGAAGGAACGCCAGTCGAATGCCGTGGATTCGCTCATGGACACGATGCTGCCACCCGCCACTGACAACGCTCCGCCCCTCACGGCCGAGCGGCCGCGGAGAACCGGCGGGCCCCGGGCCGACATGGGCGGTGAGCCTTCGGTCACCACCATTGCCGACCGCATCGCACCTCGCTATGTTAATCGAAAATCACATCTGCGTGACATGGTTCATCGCGCATTGATCATGCAACTGGCAAGGCTGTCACGGCACTTGGAACTGTCTGGCCCTTCAGGGAAGCAGGTAAGTCAATGGAGAACCTCAGCAGGCGGAAGGCTCTGTCGCTCGGTGTCGCACTCGGCCTCGTGGGCGTGACGAGCCCGGCCCAGGCGTGGGCGTCGACGGGCTCGGCGACCGGAGCCGCCGCGGCGACCGGTCCCGAGTGGATCTGGGACAGCGCGGCGGACCCTCTGATGGCCTCGATGCTCGACAACGGGCACGTGCCGGCGATCAACTCGGCATGGGCGTCATGGGTGAACAACGACGACCCGCTGCCCAGCGGTGTGCCGGCCGAATTCGCGGCCTATCTTCGGCAGGTCAACGTACTGCCCTCCTGGGCCGACCCCGCCAAGCTGGCCCGTGCCGCCGACTTCAACCGGCGCAGGGACACGTACCTGTTCATGCTGTACGGCCTCGGCAGCGGAATCATGAGCACCGTGATCCCGCGCGAGGCGAAGAGCGTCTACTGGTCCGCCGGCGGCGCCAACATGCAGGACCGCGCCGCCAAGACGTTCACGTTCGGCTACGACCTGTCCCAGCTGGGAGCCTTCGAGCCGACGGGACAGTTCGTCGTCACCGCCAACAAGACACGCGTGGTGCACGCGGCGGTGCGTCACCTGCTGCCGCAGTCGCCGCACTGGAGGGCGGTCACCGACGAGACCACTCCGATCAGCGCCGCCGACATCCTGGTCACCTTCCACAGTCTGGGCACCTACGTGCACCGGAAGCTGCTCGACTGGAAGATCCCGTTCCCGGCCGCGGACCAGGAGGCGTTCCTGCACTCGTGGCAGGTCGCCGTCCACCTGCTCGGTGTGCCGGACGAGCACATCCCCCAGACATGGGCCGCCGCCGAGAAGCAGTCCGCGCAGGTGCTCACCCCGATCCTCACCCCGACGACCGAGGGCATCGCCCTGGCCGAGGACCTCCTCGGCCTGACCGCGCAGGTCGACCTCGGCGTCACGCGCGGGTTCCTGAACGAGTTCGTGCGGTACGTCCTCAGCGACGAGGTCGGCGACTGGCTGGGCCTGGCGCGCGACTACGCGTCGGCGGCCCTGATCCGCACCGCGTGGCCGGCGTACGTCCTGTTCCGTGAGGGCCTGTCGCCCATCATGCCCGGCAGCTTCTACGTGTTCGACCAGTTCATACGCGCCCTGGCGATGCTGTTCCTCAACAAGGGCGCCTCCGGGAGCACCACCCCCATCACGATCCCCACCGCGAACAGGGCGGCCTGAGCCGTCGATCGGGTACCGCCCGGTACCCGCCCCGCGGCAGACGCCCCACGGGGCGGGTACCGGGGGCGCACTCGCAGGAGGAGACCGTTCAGAGGCCCAGAGCCCCCACGACCAGAGCGGTGACGGCCTCACGATGGGCGGGGCCGTCCTGCCACCGCAGTCTGCGTCCCGCCTCGACCACCACGCCGAACCCCGCGTGCACCAGTACCCGGGCCTGGCGCGGATCGAGCTCCGGACGGGCCAGCCGCAACTGCTGCTCCCAGACGGCGATGTGCTCCCGCTGCGCGAGGACCAGGGGCCGCCGCAGGTCCGTCGGCAAGCCGGCGAGCTCCGCCTCGGCGACGCTGTTGAGCTCCGTGCACTCGAAGCTGTAGGCCACATACGTCGAGGCCAGCGCCACGACTGCCTCGTGCGGGCCGGTCACCTCGTGCAGACTCCGCTCCACTCCCTGGGCCAGCAGTCCGGCCGCCTGGAGGCAGGCGGCCGCGAGAATGTCGATCTTGCCGGGGTAATGGCGGTAGAGCGCGGACGGGGTCAGTCCCACCGCCTCGGCGATCTGTCCGTTCGTGACGTTGGCGAACCCGTCCCGGGCGAACAGCGGGACGGAGGCCGCGAGTATCTCCGCGCGTCGCGTGCGCGGCACCGGCCGGGCGGGCAGCTCGACGGGGCGCGCCCCGGCCGGGCCCGCCGCCGGATCCGTCGCGGCCACGCGCAGCGCGGACGCCAGCAGCAGGTCCTCGGCCCGGCGCCCGGCGATGGAGGTGTGATGCATCGTGATGGACCCGATCGCACCGAGGGCCGCCATGGCCCGCAGGCGCCGGTCGGACAGGGGGTGTTCGCGCTGCACGGCCTCCTCGACCCGCTCGACCAGGCGACCGAACTTCACCGCGAGACGTCGGCGGTCCTCGCGGTCGAGGTACCGGGCCTCCCATCGGTACACGCCGCCCGACGCGCGATGAACGACGGTGATCCGGGTGACGGCGGTGAGTACCTCCGTCAAGGACGCCTCGGCCGGCACCTCGTCGAGCGCGGCGACCAGTCCGTCCACCATGACGTGGGCGCACGCGGCGAACAGCGCGTACTTGTTGGGGAAGTGCCGGTACAGAGCGGCCGCCGTGATGCCCACGCCGGCGGCGACCTCCTCCATCGACGCGTTGTGGTAGCCACGCTCGCTGAAGACCCGCCCGGCCGCGTCGAGGATGAGCTGCTTGCGGTTGCGGGGCCGGGTCGCCGCGGCCGGTCTCGCGGTCGCTGCCGAACGGGCGGACGAGGAGGCGGGAGCCATGCGGATCAGTGAATCACACGCCGTCACAAGGCCCGGCCCCCTCGTCGGGCACCGCCGTCCCCGAGCTGGATCGGTGCCGTCGTCGCGGCCACCGGAGAAGTTCCGGTCCCGCGCGGCGCGGCAGTAGGCGGGGTGGTTCCCCCGCGCACTGCTCGCCGGCGCCCGCAGCCGGCGAGGGTGAGGCGTCCGCGTCCCGGACGGTGAACGGGATGCCCGGTGCCTCGGCGATCGCGGCACGGACGCGTCTCACGAGGCATCTCCGGCTCCCGGGCCCCCGCGCGGGTCCCCGGACGGCGCCTCGGGGGCGCGCTCGAGGAAGAAGTAGAAGAAGGGGCCCTCGGCGGGGACTCCCTTGACGTTCATGATCCCCATCAGGGTGGTGTCGTCCACCTGCTTGAAGTGGTCGAGGACCGGCTGGCCGTCGTAGATCATCGTGGCCGTCGGCTCGCCGCGGAACTCGACGGTCCACAGGCCGGCCTCGCCCTTGCCGAGCTCGCGGTTCGAGTACAGGGCGCCCGTGGCGTCACGGCAGATCAGCGGTTGGGCGTCGTACACGGAGTTGAACGTCTTGCCGTACCAACCGGCCTTCTCCAAGGCGCCGTTGAGGGGGTGGCCGGTGCGGAACTCGCCGCCCTTCCACGCGCCGAGTATCTCCTCGGGGCGGACGGTGGCCAACGCCGCCCAGATCTCGTCGAGTTCGGCGGGGTCGACCATGCCGTCCCGCTTCCGGAGTTCACGGAACCGGGCGCGGGCCTCGATCACGTCCATGCGGGTGTCCTCTCGTCGGGGCGGGCACCGTGGAAGGGGAACGTCGGGACGGTGGCCCGCCGCGTCACCCCGAGGTGCGTGGTGCGGACCGCCGGGAGACGGAGGTCCGGACAGCGGAGAAGCGCCGGGGGAACGGCAGCGGAGAGTCGCCGGTGACCGTGCCGGGGTGGCCCACGGTGCCGAGGCTCAGCAGCACGTGGCGTTCGGCGACCTCCTCCGCGGTGAGCGGGCCGTCGTCACGGAACCAGTTGGCGACCCCCTGGCACATGACGAGCACCGAACGGACCGCGTCCGCCGGGATCGGCGTGGTGAACACGCCCTGGGCGCGGCCCGCCTCGACCGTGTCCAGCAGCATGTGCTCGAGATAGTCGCGCAGGGCGACGTAGCGCGCCCGGTTCGAGGGCTCCAGACTGCGGATCTCCGTGTCCAGGAAGGCCAGTTGCCGACGGTGGGCCATAGAGAGAACGATCGACTCGACCATGCCGCAGAACCGCTCCAGCGGATCGTCCCCGGCCTCCCCGGCAGCGGCCCGGCAGCGGTCCAGGACGTCCTTGACGGACGTCTCCAGCAGGGTGGCGAGCAGGGCCTGCTTGTTCTCGTAGTGGTAGTACAGCGCGGGCACGGTGACTCCGACCCGGCCGGCGATGTCGCGGACCGAAGTGCCGTGGTACCCGTGCTCGTTGAAGGCTTCCATGGCGTGCGTCAGGATCGGGTGCAGTCCGAGCGGTCCGTACGAGCGCCAGTGCTCCGCCGGGGGCGTGGTGTCCTGGCTCGGCGCGGTGTTCAACGACTCTCCTCGGGACAGGCGGCGATCGGCGGCATCGTACGGCCGTGCGTCCGGTACGCGTTCTTCGGCCGCTTAGCGATCGATCAGGGAAATCCGGCATCCGGCGTCCGACGTGATGTCCCTTCCCCGGTGTGGATCCCCAAAAACTATTGCTGCACGCAGAGTTGACCGCCCGGTTCGGCACTCCTACGTTCTTTAGCGAACGATCGGTAAGCCGCCGGTCGACGGCAGTGAGTTCGTCCTGTGCCGAGATAAGGAACCCGGACGTTTCCCTTCCGGCCCGCAAGGAGGCCCCGATGACATCGGCACCCCGCACCACCGGCGACCTGCCCGACGACCCGGCCGACCGGACCCTGCCGCAGCTGCTGGTCCGCAACGCGGGGGACCACCCCCGACTCCCGGGTCTGTCCTGGCAGTCGGCGGCCCCGGACGGTGAGTGGACGACACTGAGCTGGGCGGAGATCCACGAGCACACCCGCAGCCTCGCCGCCGGCTACCGGGCCCTCGGCGTCGGCCGCGGCGACCATGTGCTGATGATGATGGCCAACCGGCCCGAACACTGGCTGTCGGACCTGGCGTTGGTCCGCCTAGGCGCGGTCCCGGTCAGTGTCTACGGCACCGCGGCCCCGGAACAGATCACCCACATCGCCCGTAACTGCCGGGCCCGCCTCGCCGTGGTGGAGGGGGCGGCCCAGGTGGCGGTGTGGGAGCCGTTGCTGGCCGACGCCGGAACCCCGCTGGAGCGTCTCGTGGTGGTCGAGCCGGACGCGCAGGAGGGCCACTTCCCGTACGAGGCCCTGCTCCGCGAACCGGTGCCGGAGCAGTTCGCCAAGGAGCTGGACACCGCCCGCCCCGAGGACCCGCTGACCGTCGTCTACACCTCGGGCACCACCGGCGAGCCCAAGGGCGTCGTCCTGACCCACCGCCAGGTGATGTCCAACGCCCTGGCGCTGGACGCCGTGGTGGAGCTGCCCCCGCACGTCGACCACATCTGCTACCTGCCCTTCGCCCACATCGCCGAGCGGATGCTGGGCATCTATCTGCCCTGCCACCGCGCCTCGCACGTACGTCTCTGCGCCGATCCGGCGCGCGTCGGCGAGGTGGTCCGCGAGGTGCGCCCCGCGCAGTTCTTCGGCGTGCCGAGAATCTGGGAGAAACTGTCCGCCGCCGTACGGGCCGTCCTCTCGCTGATGCCCGCCGAGCAGCGGGCGGCCATCGACCGGGCCTTCGAGATCGCCCGCGAGCACGTCGCGTACCGCGAGCGAGGCGAGACACCGCCCGCCGGGCTCGAGGAGCGCTATCTCCGTGCCCGCGAGGACGTGCTGCTGCCCATGCTGGCCGCGGGCGGTCTGGACCGGGTGACCTGGTCGGCCAGCGCCTCGGCGCCGATGCCGCTGGACGTGGTGCGGTTCTGGGCCGGTTTCGGCATCGTGATCATGGACGCCTGGGGGCTGACCGAGACCACGGGCGTGGCCACCGCGAACAGCCCGAAGACCGGCTTCCGGCTCGGCTCGGTGGGACGCCCGGTCGAGTCCGTGGAGATCCGCGTCGCCGAGGACGGCGAGATCCTGGTGCGGGGCTCGACCGTCTTCTCCGGCTACCTCCGTCCGGACGGCTCGGCGCGGTCCGCTCTGGACGCCGACGGCTGGCTGGCCACCGGCGACATCGGCCGGATCGACGAGGACGGTTACCTCTGGCTCACCGACCGGAAGAAGGAGATGATCATCACCTCCACCGGCAAGAACGTCTCGCCGGCCCTGGTGGAGAACGCGCTCAAGGAACACCCGCTGATCGGCCAGGCGATGGTGCACGGGGACAACCGCTCCTACCTGGTAGCCCTTTTGGTGCTCGACGCGGAAGCCGCCCCCGCCTGGGCCGCGGCCAACGGCGTCGAGGCGCAGGGGGGACCGGCCGGGCTGGCGGAACACCCCGCCGTCCGGGCGGAGCTGGACCGCGCGGTGGCCGCCGCCAACACCCGCCTCAACCGCACCGAGCAGGTCAAGCGCTACGCGTTGCTGTCGCAGGAGTGGGGTCCGGCGACCGGCGAGCTGACACCGTCACTGAAGATGCGGCGCCGGGTCATCCGGGACAAGTACACCGACGAGCTGTCCGGGCTCTACGAGGACTGACCTCGGCCACGTTCCCTCCGTACCCCCGCCCCCGTACAGCCCACTGCTTCCCGTGCACCGGGCCGGCCGCCCACCCTCGCCTCGGGGTGGGCGGCCGGCCGCTTTCCCGCCTCTGTGAGTTACAAAGACATGTGGGACGTATCAGAGACTCTCGGGGAATCCTCTGCCGGTATCGTGTGGAGCACCATGAGAGCTGACACGAACGACTCGTGGCTCGCCCGGGCCCTCGCCCAGCCGGAGCCGGAGGACCGTACGGAGCGCCGGATCCTCGACGCGGCCCTGGAACAGTTCACCCTCCTGGGGCTGCGCCGCTCCTCCGTGGACGACGTGGCCAAGCGGGCCGGCGTCTCCCGGGTCACCGTCTACCGGCGCTTCCGGACCAAGGACAAGCTGGTCGAGGACACCCTGCTGCGCGAGCTCAGCCGGTTCTTCCAGCGGCTGGACTCGGCGGTGGCGGCGCTGCCGACCATGAAGGAGCGGGTCGTCGAGGGCTTCGTGGTCGCGCTGCGCCACACCCGCGCCCATCCGCTCTTCGGCGGCCTGCTGCGCCTCGAACCCGAGGTGGTGCTGCCCTATCTGACGGTGCAGGGCAGTTCCTCGCTCTCCGCCACCGTCGAGTATCTGACGGTCCATCTGCGCCGCGCGCAACAGGTCGAGGGGCGTCCCGACGACGACCCGCGTCCGGTCGCCGAGCTGATGGTCCGGGTCGCCGTGTCCTTCCTGCTCAACCCCGCCGGCTGTATCGAGATGGAGGACGAGGACCAGGCTCGGGCCTTCGCCCGCCGCTATCTGGCCCCGCTGCTGGACGCCTGACCGGCCCCCGGACCGGACGGGCCTGCGAGCGGCCGTTCAGCGGCGCTTGTGCAGTGCCTGGGCCAGCCGCACCGCGCGCTCCCGCGTGGCGGCCGGAACCGTGAAGGACGTCAGCACGATCGGCGGGGTGAACCGCTGCACCGTCGTCGACTGCACGGAGGTGAAGGCGCGCAGCCCTTCCTCGCCGTGGATCCGTCCGAAACCGGAGTCCTGCGAACCGCCGAACGGCAGCGCCGGCACCGCGGCGAAGCCCAGCACCGAGTTCACCGACACCGCCCCCGCGCGCAGCCGCGCCGCGATCGCCGCACCGGCGCGCCCGTTGCGGCAGAACACCGCCGCACCCAGGGCGTAGCGCGAGGAGTTGGCCCGCTCCACCGCCTCGTCGACGTCTGCCACCTGGTTGATCGACACGACGGGACCGAAGGTCTCCTCCGCCATCGCCGCCGCGTCCTCCGGAACCCCGGTCAGCACGACCGGCGCGACATACGGGGCGCGAACCGACTCGGGCCCGCCGAGCAGGGCCCGCGCGCCCGCCGAGACCGCGTCGGTCACATGGCGCTCGACGACCGAAACCTGGCCCGGCAGGGTCATCGGGCCGTAGGGGGCGTCCGCCCCGGCACCCGGGCGCAGCGCCCCGGCCCGCTCGACCACCCGCTCGCACAGCGCCCCGTGGATCTCACGCACCGCGTAGACGCGCTCCACCCCCGCGCAGGTCTGTCCCGCGTTGCTCAGCGCTCCCCACACGATCGCGTCGGCGGCCGCTTCCAGGTCCGCGTCCGCGGTGACGATCACCGCGTCCTTCCCGCCGCACTCGGCGAGGAACGGTGTCAGCGTCTCGGCGCACACCGCCATCACCTTGCGGGCCGTCCCCGGTGATCCGGTGAACGCCAGCTTGTCGACCCCGGACCGGGCCAGGGCGTCGCCGGTGGAGGCCGCGCCGGTGACCGTGGTGAGCAGCCCCGCATGCCCGGGCACGGCGGAGTCGAAGAGTTCTGCCAGCAGGACGCCGGTGCCGGGGGTCAGCTCGGACGGCTTGAAGACCACGGCGTTCCCCGCGGCCAGGGCGTAACCGATGGAACCCATCGGGGTGTACAGGGGGTAGTTCCAGGGGCCGATCACACCGACCACGCCCAGCGGCCGGTGCACCAGCGAGGCCCGCTGGTGGACGGCGAACAGCCCGGTGCGGACCTTCCGCCGGCGCAGCACGCGATCGGCGTTGCGGGCGGCCCAGCCCAGGTGCTCCAGCGTGAGGACGACCTCCAGCGCGGCGTCGCCGGCCGGTTTGCCGGTCTCCTCGGCGATGACCCGGGCCACGGCGTCCAGGTCGGAGGCGAGCGCCTTCTTCCAGCGCAACAGGTGGTCACGGCGCCGGGACCCGGGCAGCGCCGCCCAGGCGGCCTGGGCGCTCCGGGCCCGTGCCACGGCGCGGGAGACCTCCGCCGGCCCGTTCACCGGGTGCGAGGCGATCGGTTCACCGGTCGCGGGGGAGTGCGTGGTGAAGGTCGCGGCGCGTGGTGCGGCGGCCGGGGTGGTGTCGGTCATCGGGTCTCCTGACGGGGAGCGGGGGGAGCGGACGACTGCGCCGGAGCGGAGGCCTGTCCGGGCGGCGCCTCGTCCGGGAGCGGGGCCGGCGGACGGGAGTGCGCCCAGTGCGGACCCAGGTCGTCCAGGGTCCAGCCGAAGGGGTAGGTGCGCGCCTTGGGTTTGCGCGGGAACCGCTCCGGACGCCCGGGCAGCAGCCTGATCAGCACGGCCCGGATACGGAACGCGCGGTGGACGGCGGCCCGCACCAGGCGCGGCTCCCGGGGGAAGCCGAGTGCCTTGAGCAGCGGTTCGTCGAGGACGGCGAGGGCGACCCGGGACGCCAGGCGCCGTGCCGGTGCCGGGTACCACGAGGCCATGATCCGCAGGGTGGCGGCGGCGACCCTGCGGTTGGCGGGGTCGTAGGCGAACATCTCCCGCTCGTAGTCGTCGTGGAGTCGCTCGAACGCGGCGTAGGTGTCGGGCACGCCGGAGATGCCCATCAGGTCGCCCATCCGCCGGCCCACCAGTGCCAGACTCTCGGTCTCCTGCTCGGACAGGCGCCGCCAGCCGAACCGGTCGATCCATCGCTTGGGCCCCACCACCGTGGTGGCCAGGACGTACAGGAAGTCCTCGTTGGCGATCCGGTAGCGGCCGTGTATGCGGTTCAGATGGCGGGCTGCCGCCCGGCCGTGCTCGGAGTCCATCCCCTCGCGGACCATCTCGTACGTGATCAGGACCGTGTCGTCGTACCGCTTCTGACCGGCGCGTTCGAATTCCTGGGTCCGGTCCAGGAGCCGTGAGATGCGCGGGATGCCGTAGTCGCGCAGGAACGCGATCGATGTCCCGTGGAGATAGTCGCGGGGGAACTCGTAGTGGATGACCCACCGGTAGATCTGCTCGAAGTCCTGCTGCGGATCCATCTGCCGGATACGGCGTAGCCGGCTGTAGCGGCCCATGGGGGATCCCTCCTGCCGGAATCGCGGCGTGAGCGGTCGGATCTGCGGACTGCTGGCGTTCGGGTCGGGGCGACGAAGCGAGTGCCCCCAGGGTGAGTCGATGATACTGAAACTATTGAATTGTTTCATCGGGCGTCAATACTCCGGACGTAACGGAGGGGCCGAGGTGGCCGTGGGTATGCCGCCGCTTTGGTCCGAGCTGCCAACTTCCTTGCGGGCGAAGGGAGATGGCGGCACGTCCGGGGGTGGCTCAGGTGTTTCCGGCGCCCCGTGAGGGGTGCGCGTCACGCGCCGCGGCCGCTCTCGCCCCGGGGCGGTGACTCGGGAAGGTGCTCACTGGGCGTCAGATCCCACCAGTAACGTGCGATTTGATATATATGACCGAATTATCCCCATGCGTGTCGGACGTCACTGGGCCCGGCCCGACGTGGCCAACTCGGTTGCGGGACAAGAATTTCCAGGGGATATGGGCGCGCTTCGGCGCCGGCAAGGCACTTGCGGATCGAGTTTGCCTCGCGCAGAGTCCATGACCGTTCGGTCCGCCATTGCTCACGTGTTCTACGAATGGTCCAGCTGTCGCATGGGGGCGAAAGGTCACGCGTACATGCCAATGAATTGCACAACTGATAATCGGAAACACCGTCGTCCTCGCGCCATGCGAACAAAATTGGGTGTGCTGGCGGTCACCACCGCCGCGCTCGCCGGAGGCGTCCTTACGCAAACCGATCAGGCGGAGGCCGCCACTCCCGGCGTCGTGGTCGATTCCCTGTCCGTGTCGGCGGCCCCGAACGGACAGTCCAAAGCCACTGCTACCGTCCACAGCGCCAAAACGATCAAACTGCAGGCGCTGACTGTCGCCGTGCGATCCGCCGACGGTGGCAACTACGACTTCCCCGGAGCCGCCGCGGCCACGCTGGGAACCCGGTCCACCTCATACACCTCGGGCTCCCGTGCATTCCCGGCCGGCACCTATACGTATTTCGTGGCGTACAAGTTCCACGACCGCTGGCACAGCCTCTCTCCGGTGAAATCCCTCACCACCGGATCCGACACCGGCGCCACCGCGGCACCGACGCCCACCGCGACACCGACGCCCACCGCGACACCAACACCGACGGCCTCGACTCCCGCGGGCACGACCACACCGCCCGCATCCCCCACACCGGCGGCAACGACAACGCCACCGTCGACTTCGACGCCGACGTCCTCCGCGCCGTCCGCGACCGCCACCGCGCCTGTCGGTATCCCCGGCACCTGGCACCAGGCGTTCAGCGACGAATTCAACGGCACCGCTCTTGACGGTTCCAAGTGGAACTCGAACTGGTTCGGTTGTTCCGGGTGTGCCACCAAGCCGGTGAACTCTGCCGAGGGGTCCGCCTATTCTCCGTCACAGGTCACGGTCGGCGACGGATCGCTCCACCTCAAGCTCATCCAGCAGCCGACCACCGTCGACGGCAAGACGTATTCCAACGTTTCCGGCCTGGTGACCAGCAACGGAAAGGCCCAGTTCACCTACGGCGCTTTCGAGGCCCGCATCTACACACCCTCGTCCGGGACGCAGATGGCCAACTGGCCCTCCTTCTGGCTGGACGGGCAGAACTGGCCGACGGATGGCGAGCTGGACGTCCTCGAAGGCCTGGGCGGCTCCGCCTGCTATCACTTCCATTCCACGGCGGGCGGTCCGGGAGGCTGCGCTTCCGGTACCTACTCCGGCGGCTGGCACACGTTCGGCGCCGAATGGAAACAGGGTTCCGTCACCTACTACTACGACGGCAAGCAGGTCGGTCAGATCACCTCCGGGATCACCTCCGCCCCGATGTATCTGATCCTCAACAACGCCATCAACCCCAGTCACAGCGGAACCAACGTGGTTCCCGCGGACATGATGGTCGACTACGTGAGGGCCTGGCAGCACTGACCCCACCGATATGTCAGGGCGCCGGCCGCATCATGCGGCCGGCGCCCTTCGGGCTGTCGGCCCCCGGGCAGCCGACTCCCCTGTGGCGGCGCGGCTTTCGAGGCGCGCCGTCCTACGTCATGACGGCCCGGCGGCGACGGCCCGCTCCGGCGGTCGCGCGCAGGCCCGCGCCTCCGCCACGAACCAGTCGACGGTGTGCCGAAGCCCCTCTTCCAGGGGCACCCGAGGCTGCCAGCCGAGTGCCTCGCGGGCCCTGGTGATGACAGGACGCCGGCGGACCGGGTCGTCGACAGGCAGCGGGAGGTGGCGCAGCTCGCCGCTGGAACCGGTGATACCCGTCACGAGTTCCGCCAGTTCCCGCACCGTGTGCTCCTCCGGATTGCCGAGATTGATCGGTCCCGGCTCGGCGGAGTCGAGCATGGCCACCAGGCCGCGGACCAGGTCGTCGACATAGCAGAAACTCCGCGTCTGGGAGCCGTCGCCGAAGATCGTCAAAGGCTCCTCGTCGAGTGCCTGCCGGATGAAGCTGGAGATCACGCGGCCGTCGTACGGGCGCATGTGAGGGCCGTACGTATTGAAGATCCGGACGATCCCCACGCCGACCCCGTGGCTGCGCCGGTACGCCATGGAGAGGGCCTCCGCGAAGCGCTTGGCCTCGTCGTAGACGCTGCGGGGGCCGATGGGATTGACGTGTCCCCAGTAGTCCTCGTCCTGCGGATGCACCGCCGGATCCCCGTAGACCTCGCTGGTGGACGCCAGGACGAAGCGCGCTTCCTGGTTCTCGGCCAGCCGCAGCATGTTCTCCGTCCCCCGGCTGCCGACCGCCAGCGTCTCGAGCGGATGGCGGTGGTAGTCGGCCGGGGAGGCGGGAGACGCGAGGTGTGCGACGGCGTCGACGGTCCCGGGGAAGCGGAACCGCTCCGTGACGTCGCACGGCACGCAGTGGAAGCCCGGCCGGTCCAGCAGGCGGGCGATGTTGGCCTTTCGGCCCGAGGAGAAGTTGTCCAGGCAGTAGACGGTGTCACCCCTGCGGAGCAGTTCCTCGCACAGATGGGACCCCAGAAAGCCGCTGCCACCGGACACCGCCACACGCATGAGATTCGTCCTTCCGCTCGGCCGAGCCGTGGACCGCCATTCCGTATATTTACGACGTATACGTACATGGTCGCCCCAGGACGGGCTGAGGTCAACGCGGGCCGAGGACGGATCCATGAACCCGGCGGCCGCACGGCCCGGCCGGTCGCGGACGGAAACGCCCCGTCGGCCATGGCGCCGACCCGGCGCCGGTGAGATCTCCGGTCAGCGGCACCCGGCCGGGCCGGAGCGCTCCGGCCGCAGCAGGCGCCAGGTCACCAGCCCCGTGAACCGGAGCGCCTCGGCCGCGGCCGGCAGGGGATCGTCCCAGGAGAGCCAGGCCCGCTCGGTGGCCCGCACGTGCAGCAGATCGGACGGCAGCCGGCGCTCATGGCGCAGCCACGCCACCGTCGACGCGAAGTCCAGCTGGCCGGCGACGAAGACCCGCCCCTCGGCCTGGGCGCCGTCCGGCACGGCCCGGCCGGTCAGGTCGAGATGCATGGCGCGGACGACATCGACTCCGTGGACGCTCTCGAAGAGGCGGAACTGGGCGCCGGCGCGCGGGTTGAAGTCGACGAGTTTGTACTGTCCGTCCCGGCGGTCGTAACGCCAGTCGAGATCCGCCAGTCCGCTGTAACCGGTACGGCGGCACAGCCGCTCCGCCAGGCGGGCCAGTTCGGGGTTGCGCAGTCCCACCGCCCGGGCGGTCATCCCCGCGTACGGAGGCCAGGAGCGCAGCTTCAGGCCGGTGAACAGAGCGCGCGGAACACCGCCCGTACCGCAGTACATGTGGGTGATCCAGTCCTCCGCCTGCTGTCTGGGGATGTACTCCTGCACGAGGACGGGCGGCGGACGGCCCGTCGGGAAGCGGTCGAGCAGCGCCCGTTCGGTGGGTACGACGGTGGTGGTGCCGCTGACGGCCGGGGTGCGGAGTCTGCTGAACGGCGCCAGATTCTTGAGCACGAGCGGATAGCCGAGCTCGCGGCCTGCGTCGACCAGCTCGTCGCGGCTCTCCGGAGCCCTTGACGACGGCGAGGGCACACCTGCCTCGGCGCAGATCCGGTGCAGGCTCGCCTTGCAGGCCAGCAGGCGCGGCAGGTGGGCCGGCACGGGCGGAATCAGGAAACACTCCTCCAGCCGGTGCGCGTACTCCGCGAGCAGGATCGCCGCCTCGTCGTCGGTCGGCACCGCCACGCACCGGGCGCCGATCGCCCGGCCCATGGACAGCAGACCGTCCGCGAGTTGCTCCGGTTCCTCGCAACCGGTCGTCGGCCACACGAATCTGCTCGTCAGATGGCGCGAGAGGGCGACCGGGGTGAAGCGGTCCTCGACAACGGCGTGGACCGGGACGCCCAGCCGTCCGACCGTGCGCACCACGCCCAGACTGCCGTGGTGCAACGGATAGTTGCCGATTCTGGCGAGGAGTACGGGTACCTCGGTGTCCAGCAAGACGACCACCCGCACCACTCCGGGACGCTTCTCCTGAAAGGAACTAACATGGACGAAGCTCGCAGATCCACTCGACAGTGGTGAATCGCCCGCATTCAGTATCCCCGACAATCAGGGGTCGTGCCGCTGACAGCCCGGCAAGGTCTGGTATGAAGACACCCGCCAAGATGTCCTCGCTCTCCGGTTTGCTGCCCCTCTACTTCCCGCGCGCTCTGGCCGGTCTCGACGACCGCCTCCGGGCTCACTGGCTCGTACCCGGCGCCGGTCCCAGGGACATCACCGTGGTCCGGCGCCCCTCGCTGCCCAAGGCGGGCCTGCTGGTGTTCGAGCTGCGGCACGGCGGGGAGAGCCTGGTGATCAAACACCCCAGGGACGAGGCCGCCGCCGCCGTCACGGCGCGGGAGTGGGAGGTCCTGCGGGAGCTCGCCGCCGACAGCCGGCTCGCCCCATGGCGTGCTCTCCTGCCTCGGGTCGTCGGCTCGCCCGGGCCCGAGGGGACCTTTGCCCAGACCGCGCTCCCGGGCGTCCCGGCGGAGCGGCTGATCCTGGACACCTCCGGGGACCCGTATGCCGCCATGGCGCCCGCCATGCGGCTGCTGGCGGACATACGGTCCGCCACCGGGCGTCCCCGCAAGGCGGCCGACCGGGCCTCCGCCTGGTGCGAATCGCAGCTGACGGCTCTGTCCGCAGGAATGCCCCGTTACCGGTCCGGCCGTCGAGCGGTCGAATTCGAGGCCCTGCGCCACCGGCTGGACGCGGCCCTGACCGGTGCCGTGCTGACGGAGGGCTGGACCCATGGCGACTACCACCCCGGCAACGTGCTGCTCGACCGCGTCCCCCTCCGGGTGACCGGTGTCTTCGACTGGAGCAGCGGCCGCGCCGACGGGCCGTGCGAGATCGACGCCTACTCCTTCGTCCTGGCCCTGCGCAGTACCCTCACCGGCCGCCCGCTGGGTCGCCTGGTCGCCGAGACGCTGCGCGCCGGCCGGATACCGGACGCCGACCGCGCCCTGCTCGCGCTGGCCGGGCTGGACCCGGACGACGGTGTCGCCGATCCGGTGGCCGTTCCCCTGCTGAGCTGGCTGTGGCACGTGGTGAACAACGTCTGCAAGTCTCCGAGGTTCGGCCACAGCTACGGGTGGCTCACCCACACGGTCGCCCCCGTGCTCGACGAATGCGCGCGTTGGGCCGGTACGCGGCCGTGACGGCCGCGGCGCCACCCGAGACGAGAGGGAGCGACCATGCCCATGAACACCCGGTTCGGCGCCCGGCACGGAGCGGCCGGGAGCAGGGGCATCCATGACGCTCCGCAGCGGCTGCCCACGGTCGTGATCGGGGCGGGCCCCTACGGGCTCGCCACGGCCGCCTGGCTGAGCGCGGCGGGGACACCGCGGCGGGTGTTCGGTGAACCCATGGAGTGCTGGCACGCCAACATGCCCGAAGGCATGTTCCTGAAGTCCGTCCCCGCCGCTTCCTCCCTCTCCGCGCCGGAGTCCGGATACCGTCTGGAGGACTTCCGTACCGCGCGGGGACGCGGCCCCGTCGGCGACCGGTACCCCATCCCCGGCGAGGAGATGATCGCCTACGGGCGGTGGTTCCAGGAGCGCCGTGTACCGGAACTGGAGCGCCGCAGGGTCCGTACCGTCGTGCCTGTCGACGGGCTGTTCGGCGTCACCCTGGACTCCGGGGAAGAGTTCCTCGCCGAGAACGTGGTGATGGCCACCGGACTGGTCCCGTTCGCCCACGAGCCCGCGGAACTGGCCGGGCTCCTCCCGGCAGAGCGGGTCTCCCACACCAGCCGGCACCGCGATCTGGGCCGGTTCTCGGGACAGCGGATCGCTGTCCTCGGCGCCGGGCAGTCGGCCCTGGAGAGCGCCGCGCTGCTGCACGAGGCCGGGGCCTTTCCCACAGTGATCGCCCGCGCGGCGTCCGTCGCCTTCGGCAGCCCGCCCGACACCGACCGTCCCCGCGACCGGCCGCGTCCGGTACGGATCCTCAAGCCGGGTTCCCCGCTCGGACCGGGCTGGTCGCTGCTGGCGTGCAGCCACGGCGGCCGCGCGATTCGCCGGCTGCCGCAAGGGCTGCGGCTGCGGCTGCTGCACAACGTGCTCGGTCCCTCCGGCGGCTGGTGGCTGAAAGAACGCGTCGACGACCGGATCCCGGTGCTGTGCGGCCGCACGGTCCGCTCCGCGGGGGTAGAGGACGGCATGGTGCGTCTTGAGCTCGGGGGCATGGACACCGGCGGACGTACGGAGACCTTGCGCGCCGACCATCTGCTGCTGGCCACGGGGTACCGGGTGGACGTCGACCGGCTCGAGCTGCTGGCACCCGAACTCCGCCGCGAGGTCGAGACGTTCCACGGCGCACCCGGGCTGTCGTCCGGGTTCGAGTCCTCCGTGCCCGGACTGTTCTTCACCGGACTGGCCGCCGCTCCCACCTTCGGACCCGTGCTGCGGTTCGTCGCCGGCACCGGATTCGCCGCGCGCCGTCTGGCCGGCTCGGTCGCGGCCGGGACCCGTGCCCGCCCATGACGTCACGGGGCGCGGTGCTCGGCGTGCTCATGCTGTTGCTGGTGGCATGCGGTGCCTGCGGATCCCCGCCCGGAACGGCGGTCCCCCGGCCCGTGGTGCCCGGCGACTGGCGACTGGTCTTCCACGACGACTTCGACGGATCGCGTCTCGACAAGGGCCGCTGGACCACGTGTTACGACTGGAACGAGCGCGGCTGCACCATCAGCACCAACAACGAACTGGAGTGGTACCAGCCCGGTCAGGTCACCGTGAGCGGAGGGAAACTGAGCCTCACCGCCCAGCGCCGGGCCGTCCGCGGCAGCGACGGAAAGGTCTACCCCTGGGTGTCCGGCATGATTTCCACCGGCCGGGACGACTGGTACGCCCAGCCCCGAAAGACCTTCACCTACGGCTACTTCGAGGCGGCGGTCCGTATCCCGGAACAGGGCGGGATGGCACCGGAGTTCTGGATGATGCCCGCGAACCGCTACACCCCGCCCGAGGTCGACATCATGGAGTTCCTCGGCACCACGCGCAGGCTGTCGATGTTCGTGCACTGGAGGAACGCCGAGGGTGCCGAGAGGAAGGAGCGGGGGACCTTCACCGCGTCCGGTTTCCCCGACGGCTACCACCTCTTCGGGCTGCTCTGGGAGAAGGACAGACTCGTCTGGTACGTCGACGGGGTCGAACGGTTCCGGGTGACCGCCCCCGAGCGCATTCCCCACGTGCCCATGGAAGTCATTCTGAACCTGGCCGTCGGCCTCCCCTACACTCCGCCGCCGGGCACCGACTCGGCGCGCATGCTCGTGGACTGGGTCCGGGTCTGGCAGCGTTGACGGGCCGTCAGCGGTCCGCGCGTTCGTGCTCTTTGGCCGGCAGTCGGGTCAGGCGGGTATCGCCCGGTAGGGCAGCCCGGTCATCGCTCTCGTCCGACGGTAGGCACGCCAGCCCCTGGTCCGCAGTCCTTCGGCGAACGGTGCCACAGGTGCCCCCTCGCCGCCGGTCCAGAGCGCGAAGCGGTTGCGGCCGGTGTCGGCCCGGACCATGAGCCGGGCGAACCGCAGCGGGTCGTCCCCTTCCGAACTGAAGGCCGAGTCCGCCCGGATGGCGGCGGCCGAGGTCCAGCCGGCCTCCCGCACCAGCGCGCGAACGGCGCGGCTGGAATAGCCGTGTGGGTAGGCGAAGGCGTCGACACGGTGCCCGAGCGTGTCCTCGATCCGCTGCTTGCACCCGGTCACCTCCTCCCGCACCGAGGTCCGGGGCAGCGTGTCCAGTTGCGGATGCGTCACGGAGTGTCCGCCGATCTCGACCCCGGCCGCGTCCAGCTCCCTGACCTGGTTCCATTCGAGCGTCGCCACGGACGGGAACGGCCCGCCGCCCGACGGCCGGCCGGCGGCGTTCAGAGCGTCCGTGGTCACGTACAGGGTCGAGGGAAGTCCCCGTGCGGCGAGCAGCGGAGCCACCGTGGAGGCGAAGTCCGCGTATCCGTCGTCGAAGGTCAGCACCGCGGACCGCGGTGGCACCGGAGGACCGCCGAGCAGGGCGGCGACCAACTGCCGCAACGGGACGACGCGCAGTCCGCTGTCGGCGATCATGTCCAGGTGCTCCGCGAACGTGCGTGGACTCACCGTGAACGGGGCCAGCCACGGCGGTGGGTCGTCCGACACCGCGTGGTAAAGGAAGACGGGCACGACGCTCATGACGGGGCCGTCGTCGTCGGCGTCGCCACTCCGCGGCGACGCCGGGAGAGGGCCGGGGAGCCCAACGGCCGGATCGATCCGACGAGGTAACCGGTGACGGTCGCGCACACACCTCCGGACAGCGCTCCGATCGTGCGCAGCGCGCCGGGTCGCCGGATCCGGCTCACGTTGCGGGCGAGGGCCCGCGAGATGGTCGACCGCACGTACACGCGCTCGTTGGCCAGGGCCGGCCCGCGGCCGCAGCGCCGTGCCACCAGCGCCTTGGACAGTCCTTCGATGTAGCAGCGGTTGCGGAAGTAGGACCAGCTGGTACGGGACTCGGGGACCCGGTGCCGTATCTCGGCGGCGGGCTCGTACAGCAGGACGGCCTCCGGGTCGCGGGCGGCGAGCCGCAGACACAGGTCCGTCTCGTCGCAGCTCGCCGCCGGACGGCTGCCCACGCGTCCGAGGGCGTCGAGAAAGCCGCCGACGGCGAGCAGTTCGCTTCTGCGGAAGGACATGTTGGCGCCGATGAAGTTGCGGACGGGGGCGGCCTGCCGGGGCTGTCCCCGGTAGGAGCAGCCCACCACCCAGTCGAATTCAGGGGGGAACCACACGGGGCGCGCGGTCGCCCACCACGGCCGGACGAACCCGCCGACGCCCACCACACGGGGGTCGCGGTAGGGCGCCAGCAGACGGCCCGTCCATCCCGGTTCCGCGGTGGCGTCGTCGTCGAGGAAGGCGACCACGTCGGTCCGCGACACCGACACTCCGGTGTTGCGGCCCCCCGACAGACCGCGGCGCCGCTGGTTGGGCACCACGTGGACGCCGGACAGTTCGCGTTCGGCGCGTTCCAGGAGGGCCTGGTTGTGGTCGACCACCAGCACGACCTCGTCGGCGGGCGGGTCCTGGACCAGCACCGACCCGATCGCGGCCCGCAGATCCTCCCAACGGTCGAGGGTGTAGGCGCAGATGACGACCGACAGGGTAAGGACGGTGCGCCCGGTGGAGAGTGCGCTGTTCATGATGACCCTTCAGTGACGGGGACGAGCCAGCGGGACCAGGACACGAGCAGGAACACGGCGATCACACATTGCGCGACGAGCCAGGCGAGGCCCGCGCCCGCGACGCCGAACTCCGGCAGCAGCAGCCGGGTGAGCCCGAGCACCAGGACGCACATCGCCGCCTGCAGCCACACCGCCCAGTGCAGACGCCGCCGCGCCCGGGCCACGTCGATGGCCACGCTCAGCAGCAGGTTCGGCAGCGCGGACAGGGCCAGCAGCCGCAGCAGCGTGGTTCCTTCGGCGGCGTACGAGGCACCGAAGATCGACAGGATCTGCGGGGCCGCGGCGACCAGGACGACCGTGATGCCGCCCAGCAGCAGACCCGAGTGACGCAGGACGCGCAGGGAGTGCCTCACGAGTCGTTCGGGCCCGCGCACGGACTCCGCGAGCAGCGACGTTCCCATGTTGCGGGCGATCAGGTAGGGCACGTACGCGACGCCCCAGGCGACCGAGTAGAAGGCGCTCGCCTCGGCACCGCAGGTGTTCAGCACGATGAGCGGGACCAGGGTGTAGCCGGCGACCCGGAACAGGGAGCCGGCCCAGTCGGCCGCGGCGTACCCGAGCATGCGCGGCGGTGGCGGCGCGGTCGTCGTCGTCCGCTCGTGCCGGGGAACGCCTCTGCGCATCAGGACGTAGTTGGCCACGACCAGCGACACCACGAGAGCTCCCGCCCAGGACAGCAGTATCCCGGAGAAGAAGCCCAGAGCGGCGGCCAGAGCGAGCAGCACTATCTTCACGACGGCGAATATCAGGTTCTCGCCCACGACCCAGCCCGGCATGCGGACCGCGGTCAGCGCGCCGTCCTGCAGGACGAATACGGCGTAGCCGGCGGTCGCCACCACGAAGCAGATCGCGGTGACCGGTGTCAGCAGGAAGCCGAGCTCCGGTTCGACCACCGGTATCAGCGCGAGGAATGCCACGGCCACCACCACGCTGAAGGACGTGCTCGCCGCATAGCAGGTGAGGACCAGACGGCGGGTGCGGCGGCCGGCGGTCGGCACGAACCGCACCAGGAAGTCGTTCAGGTTGAGCTGGCCGATGCCCGTGAGCAGGAGGGACGCCATGAGTGCCGAGTAGCCCAGGCCCACGGTCCGCTCGTCGTACCAGTGCGTCGCGAAGGTCCAGAAGAAGAAGCCGAGGCCCGCGTTGACGAGGGAACTGACCGCGAGGACGTGTCCCGTGCGGAGTACGGGCTCACCCGGGAGCGCGGCGGCGACACCGGCGCGCAGCATGTCCAGGGGCCGTCGTCGCATACCGGCGCCTCCTGCTGCCGATTCGGTCACCCGACGGGTGTACAAGCCGCTCACCTCGTCATCAGGTTCCGGCGCCGGCGCCGGTGAGGCGTCCGCGGAGATAGCCGCAGGGGCCGTAGACCATCCCCCGCACTTCGAGAAGCGCCAGGTGCCGGGACCAGTCGGCCTCGGGATCGGCGCCTCGGTCGCGTGATCGGGTCATGGCGTAGCGGATGCCGCGGGGCAGCCGTCGTAGCAGGGCGGGCAGCCGGCGCGGGTTGCTCAGCAGCGCGCCGGTGAGATAGGCGCCGAGGCCAGCGCCGTAACCGAAGGCCTGTGCGGCCACGGCGTCCATCGTGCGGCGATGACAGTGCCAGACGATGGCGTTCGGCTGGTAGGCGAGTGTGTGACCGGCCGTCAGGATCTCGAAGAAGGCGAGCAGGTCGTCACCGCCCCGGCCGGGGGTCCCGGCACCGGTCGCCGTGTCGAAGCCGCCCAGGGCGCGGAGCACGGTGGTACGGAACGCCATGTTGGCGCCCGAGCCGAAGCGTCCGGCGGTGAACGGGAACAGCGGGTCCGCCGGCGGATCGCACAGGGACCAGGTGCGCGGCACGTACCCTTTCGCGAATCCGCCCTGACGTTCGAGGGCGGTCTGGGCCTGGGTCTCCAGTTCGGCGGGCACGATCAGCCCGGTGACACAGCCGATCCGCGTGTCGTGTGCGAACGTCTCGGCCAGCGCCGAAAGCCATCCGGGGTCGACGAGCGTGTCGTCGTCGGTGAAGGCGACGACGGATCCGCGCGCCCGGCCGAGCCCGAGGTTGTGGGCGCGGGCCAGCCCGGCGACGGGTTCGCGGACGTAGCGGACCCGCCCGGTGAACTCCGAGCGGACCAGGACTTCGGCCGTGTCGTCCGCCGGGGCGTTGTCGACCACGATGATCTCGAACTCGGGATATGCCGAGCGCAGCAGCGAGTGCAGGCAGTGCCGCAGCTTCTCCGGACGGTCGCGCGTGGCCACGACCACGCTGATGACGGGTGTCTGCCGGAGTGTGTGGCGCCGGTCGCCACCGTCCGCGGGTCCGGTCCGGTCCATGGCACGGTGCCGGGCGAGCTGCCCGGCCAGTTCCAGGTGGGCGGTGTCGGCCAGCGCCCGCCACAGGTCCTCGGATCCCGAGGCGTCGGCGGCGCTGACCATGCCCAGGGGGCGACCGTGCAGGCGTACGAGCGCCCTGGCCTGTTCTCTCGGCCGGGCGGGTCCCCGGTCACCGGGCAGCCGGAACTCGCCCGGACGGGCCAGGTCGATGTCGACCACCGGCATCGGGGGCCGGACGAGAGGGGAGCGGACCGGGGCGGAACTCACGATGCGCTCCGCGCGGGTCGCGCGGGTCGCGCGGCGGAGGACCGGGCACCCGGCCGTTCCGAGAACAGGGTGCGCAGCACCCGGCGCCCGTCGGATATGGCGTGGAGGTTCGAGCAGCCGCTGCGCCGGGGCAGTTCCAGGCTCGGGACCTCGGCGATGCGCAGACCGGAGCGCAGCGCGTGCACGATCATCTCGGCCTCGATCTCGAAACCGGCGGCGTGCAGGTCCAGCTGGTCGAGGAAGCTGCGCCGGAAGGCGCAGAAGCCGTAGCACAGATCGGTCAGGCAGGCGTCGTACAGCCGGTTGGCGGCGAGCAGGAGCACCTGGTTGCCCATCTTGCGGATGGGGGTGATGTCGAGCGAACCACCGCCGGCGACGAACCTCGAGCCCTTGACGAAGTCGTAGCCGTGGTCGAGGAAGTGCACGAAGTGGGGGATCTCCGCCGGTGACATGCTGCCGTCGGCGTCCATCATCACCACGTAGTCCCCCTTGGCCTCGAGGAAGCCGGTGCGCAGCGCGTTTCCCTTGCCGGGGCCGTTCTGCCGCACGTTGCGGACGGTTGGCAGGCAGTGCTGTGCCATGGGGACGGTGGCGTCGGTGGAGTTGCCGTCGACGAGGATGACCTCGTCCACACACGCCGGGATCTGTTCGAAGACCCATGCGATGTTGCGCGCCTCGTTGAGGGCGGGGACGACCAGGCTGACGGTGGCCTGTGCCCCGGCTTCACGCTCGTTACCGGTGATCGTGTCGTTGTACATGATCATGCATCTCCGAGTGCGCCCATACGGCATATGTTTACGACGTATATCTACACCTTTACCCGATTTGTGAGCGACGTCAAGCGAGCGGCGGAGTTCTCCGGGCGACTCGGATCCGCCCAGGCCGGGCAGGGCAGGGCGGAGATGGCGTTTCCGGGAGTGTGGGATCGCCGCGAAGCCCCCACCTGGACCGCAGCGGCACCCGGCGAGGCCGCCGCGGCATCTCACTCGGAGGTCGGCGGCTCGGATCGGCCGTTGTCGGCCGTCGGCGGGTCCGGGTCCGGGGCGCCACGCGGCTTCTGGCGCCGGGCTCCGCCGGGCCGGGGCAGCAGGGCCAGGGCGGAGGTGACGGCGGCGAGTGCGAGCAGCGCCCGGGTGACGGTGAACGCGCCACCGAGGAACAGGGGCTCCACGACGAGTACCGCCATCGACAGGCTGAGCACCAGGGCCAGGACACCCGTCTCCAGAACCGCGGTGCGGTCCGTGAGACGCCGGACGCCCGACCGGGCCCACCGCGAGGCCGCCAGGCCGGGGCAGGCGAGCAGGAACGCCGTTGTCACCGTGGCACGCAGGACCAGGGCGTCCGGCAGGAAGGTGATTACGGCCAGGGCCACCCAGCCGGACAGCGCGAGTCCCCAGCGCAGGGAGGCCATGGCCCGCTCAGTTCCTCGCGCCCTGATACCGGTAGACCACCGCGTCCTTGCTCCGGTAGACGGGGATGTAGCCCGGGGTCTTCGACAGGGCCGAGTCCAGGCGCTGCACCGTACCGCCGGGCAGGATCCCCCTCTGGTAGAGGTCGGCGGCCTGAGCCCGGCTCAGGATGATGTAGGCGGGCTGTTGCGGGCTGGCCCGCTGGATGAATCCCTCCAGGCCGTTCACCGGATCGTTCACCAGGCGCCGCCGGTCGCGGATGTCCTGCTCGTCCAACTGCAGCTGGGGGTTCTCGTCGTACCGCAGGTACAGGCCGGGCACGGCCGACGTCAGGGAGACGATGGTGGACCCCGGAGGAGCGGTGGCCGCGACGAAGCGGCCGGCCGCCACCTCGTCCTTCGTGAAGTAGTTCGCCGACTCCTTGCCGTAGTAGCCGAACATGAGTCCCCCGAGCAGGGCGAGCATCAGCGGAAAGACGGCCAGCATCTGAACGCGCAAACGTCTGCTCCGCTCGAGAAGGAGGACGGCGATCAGGAGCGAGGCCGCGGGCAGGGCGAACAGATAGGCGCGAAAGATCATCTCTCCGCCGTAGGCGTTCGCCACCAGCAGCGGCAGCGGAGCCACGACGAGCAGCGGCAGGCCGGTGCGGCGGACCCAGGGATGGGTCAGGAAGGCGACGGCCGCCAGAACGAAGACCGCGGCGGACAGGCCCCGGTCGACCCAGGACACCACGATCTGACCCGGGGCCGCGGCGCCGAGGGCGGCCAGCCCGGAGACGACGTTGGTGTCGGGTTTCAGCAGGGAGCCCACGAAGTCGTTCAGGTTTTCCGAGAGGTAGGGGCGGGCGACGGTGGCGTCCCAGACCACGGCCAGCACCACCGTGCCGGCCAGGACGGGCAGGACGACCCGCCGGTTGCGGCGCGGGAGCGACAGCGCCACCAGTGCGCTGACCAGCATGAGCGGTGTCAGCGGGTGTGAGGAGATGATGACGGCCGCGATCACCATGACCGCCACGAAGCGGCCGACGGGCCATCGGCCCGCGCGTGTGTCGCCCGTCCGGTACAGCGTCGAGGTGGGCAACTGCCCCATGACCAGGGCGATCATCGTCACGAAGAGCAGGAACGCGAAGGCCTGGGGGGCGAAGTAGTCCTGCCCCACCCAGGAGCACGAGTAGTAGACCCATGCCGCCCCCCAGATCAGCCGGCGGTCATGCGTCACCGTCCGGAAGAACAGCAGCAGAGGGGCGAGCAGCACGGCGTTGAACACGGGCGGGGTCCACGTCGCGTAGCCGAGCGCCGAATGCAGACCGGTGGCCTGCAGGAAGAACGCGTTGAGGTCGAAGAATCCGGGCCACTGGTTGTAGATGGCGAGCTTGTCCGCGTGGGGCACCTCGCCGTGATGGCGGATCACCGCGTCGACGACCGCCACGTGTTTCCACGCCCAGCTGTAGCGCAGTGTCGGGTAGAGCAGTGTGGGGGTCGCGTGGATGACAGCGATCAGCCCCAGGACGTATCCCGCGAACCATCCACCGCCGGTTCGCCGGACGGTCAGTGCCAGGCAGAAGCCGAGGGTGAGCAGGACGACGGCGACCCAGAAGAGCACCGGCAGCACCTGCAGCAGACCGTAGTCGCGCATTCCGGCGAGATCCACATGGCGCAGGGACAGCAGCCAGAGGGCGAGGGCCGAGGGAAGGATCAGGCGTGTCGCCCACTGGAGCACTGTGGCCCGGTCGGAGGGGCGCCGCTCGCCGGCGGCGGCACCGGGCCGCCGGGCCACGGCGTTGGTGAAGGACGCCACGCGCCCGCCTGTCAGCGTCTGGAGCTTGCCCATGAAGAGGTCTCCCGGGGAACCCGTGTTCCCGTGACGGCTCTCAAGACGCGGAACGCCGACTCCTCGAAGGGGCCGGCCGTCCTCCCACCGCGGCCGGCAGGGGCGTTGACTCGACGCATGTGGCACCTTCCGGATCCGGCCTGTCGGTCTCCCGCCCCGGCGTGGCGGCCATGGGCGACACGGCCGTCGACTCCCGCTGGTCGGTCCACATCAGCGCTGGATGTCGACCAGGAAGAGGTATCAATACCGATTGTGACGGTATTTCCGATTGCTGCAAGTGGCAGTTCGCGGCGGTCACGCGCGGCGCGCGTCGAAACGGTCCCCGGACAGAGAGCGGAGAAGCACAAGTGAGAGGCGTACGACTGAGGCCGGGCCGTCGTCCGGCGAGACGGCTCCTCGCGTGGGCGGCCGTGATGGCGACGCTCCTGACGACAGCGGGCTGTGACGATTCACCGGCTCGAACCGGGCTTCCCCGGCCGGACCACATCGTCGTGGTGATCGAGGAGGACCAGTCGTACGACGCCGTCATCGGAAGCGCGGAGGCCCCGTACCTCAACCAACTGGCCCGGCAGGGCGCCTCGCTCACCCAGTTCTACGCCCTCACCCACCCCAGTCAGCCCAATTACCTGGCGCTCTTCGCGGGCTCCTTCCTGGGGGTCGACGACGACTCCTGCCCGCACAGGCTCACGTCGCGGAATCTCGGCACTCAACTCCTCCAGTCCGGCCTGACCTTCGTGGGCTACGCGCAGAGCATGCCGCGCGTCGGGTTCACCGGCTGCGCCGACGGCGCCTACGTGCGCCGGCACACCCCGTGGGTGAACTTCACCAACCTTCCCGCGTCCGTCAACCGCCCGTGGACCGACTTCCCTCGCGACTTCACGGATCTGCCGACGGTCTCGTTCGTCGTCCCGGACCTCGAACACGACATGCACGACGGCGGTGTGCGGCAGGCGGACACCTGGCTGCGGAACAATCTCGGCGGCTACGCGGACTGGGCGATGACCCACAACAGCCTGCTGGTCGTCACCTGGGACGAGGACGATGCGAAAGGACCCAACCATGTCCCCACCGTCCTGGTGGGTGAACATGTCCGGCCGGGCGACCATGACCAACCGAACAATCAGTTCGGACTGCTGCGCATGATGCTGGACGCGTACGGCCTGAAACCCCTCCACCACAGCGACGACGTGGAACCCGTCGACGTGGGGTGACCACGGGAGGGAGGCGACCTCAGGGGTCCTGAAAGCGGATCAGGCGTTTGACGGCCGTGCGCAGACGGCGATCGGCCGCAGAGACGGGAAGCCGTTCCCGGAGGAGGCGCGGGGAGGAGAAGCTCTCCGCTCCGAACCCCGCCTTGAACTCGGCGAGGGAGGACCCCGGGGCGGACTCTCCCATGTCGAACGTCCGGCAGCCCGCCTCGCACGCGTCCTCGATCGCCAGCCGGTAGAGCAGGGGGACGGCGCGGACCGGATGAGCCAGTTCCCGGTCCATGGCGCTGCGCCACATCTTGGCGTGACCACCGTGGCGCAGGACGATGGACGCCCCGGCGGGCTCACCGGCGCGCCAGGCCATCCAGATCGCGCACCCGTCACCGAGCCGGGCAGCCACCTCTTCCAGCCGGCTCAGGGGGAACTCCCGCGTTCTGCGCCAGCGGGCCAACGCCAGCGGCTCGTGCTGCTGTTCGGCCCAGCGCACGATCGACTTCCGGTACAGGTGGTAGAAGGCGGGAACGAGCCGGCCGCTACGATCCACCTCGACGTCGACGTCCGAGCGCTCGGCCCGGCGGATCTCCCGTCGCATACGACGTCCGAAGCGCTGCTCCCAGACGGTGCCGAAGCCGCCGTCGAGGTTCACCATCTGCGTCATGTGGGGCTCGAGGCCGAAGCCGGTCGCGGCGCTCGCCCATACGGCCTGGTCCGCCGGCCGAAGCCGCACGCCGACCCGGAGCGCGCGCAGCCGCGCGAGGTCGGCGAAGACCGCGTGTGCCTCCGCCGGACTCACGCTTTCCGGAGACACCGGCCCTCCTATGCCCCATTGGGCGGGCCAGGACTCCTCCGTGCCCAGGATCCGCGGGCGGTGCCTTCTGGCGACCAGGGGGAGTACGAGCCGTCGGCCTCGTTCGAACTCGTAGAGGCGGCTCGCGTCCCGGTACGGCCCTGTGGCGCACAGGCAGTCCAGCCAGAGCGGGGTCTGACTGGGGTTGGTGTCCGGATCCTTGCCCGCCAGCTCCCACCAGACGGCACGTGGAGCCGGGGTGGTGATGTGCGCGAGACCGGCCGGAGTGTCGATCAGGAGCTCAGCAGGTGCGTTCACGGGCCTCTCCCGCCCGGCGCAAGGGCCCCGCGAGGACGACGCTCGCGGACCGAGGACCCACGTGCCCACCACCGATGCTAGGTGGGGCATCCGGGCCGGGCATCTCGGTGGGACCGGGTGTCACTCGTCCTTGAAACCGATGAGACGCTTCACCGCGCTCCGCAGCAGCTGATCGCCCGCTGTCAGGGGAAGCACTTCCCTGCGGTAGCCGAACGACGGGTAGCCGTGAGCGCCGAGCCGTTCCTTGAAAACGCTGACGGAGGAATCGGGGGCGGAGTCGCCGAAGTGGTAGAAGCGGCAACCGGCCGCACAGGCATCCTCGATGGCGAGCTTGTGCAGCAGCGTGGTGGCGCGAATCGGATGAGCCAGTTCTTTCACCATGCCACTTCGCCAGTACTTGGCGTGAGGCCCGTGGCGGAGCACCATGATGGCCGCCACGGGCTGGCCTTGGTACGAGGCCAGCCACACGGCGCAGGACTCCGCGAACGTCTCCGCGACGTTCTGGAACTTGCGCAGCGGGTCGATCCGATTCCTGCGCCAGTGAGCGAGCACCGGCGGCTCGTTCGCCTGCTGTGCCCAACGGGCGACCGAGTGCTGGTAGAGCGCGTAGAAGGTTGGCACCAGGCGCCCGGTGCGGTCGACCTCCACGTCGACCCCCGCCTTCTCGCCCTTGCGTACGGCGGTTCTGACCGATCCTTTGAAGTGCCCCCAGACATCGCCGAAGCCGCCGTCGAGGTCCAGGATGTACGTCGTGTGGCGCGAGGTGGTGAAGCGGGACGGCACCGACGACAGCCACACGGGGTCCGTGTTCGGCCCGAACCGCACGGACACGCGATTCGAGGGAAGCCGGGCCAGATCCTCGAAGACGGCGCGCACGTGCCGCGGGTCGGGCGCCTCGGCGGTGACCGGAGCTCCGATGCCCCACTCGGAGGGCCAGGCGTCCTGGGCGATCAGACGGCCGGGCCAGCCGCGTCGGCGGGCCAGCGGCACGACGATCCCGCCGGAATTTCCGAATTCGTAAAAGCGGCTGGCGTCGTCATAGGAATCCGTCGCGCAAATGCAGTCCAGCCAGCCCGGGGTCTGGGTGATCAGCGCTTTGTCGCTATGGTCGACCAAGCGCTGCCAATTCTCCCGGGGCGCCGGAGTCGTCACGTCGAGAAAATCCCGGCTCGACGAGGTTCGAGAGCCCGAAAAGCGCATGGCGCCAGTTCCTCACGCGTCGCGAACGGTAGGCGTTCTGAACCTTCACCCGTCAAGGGTGCTCTGTCGCTGACCAGGCCGCATCCCGGGGGCGTCCGCAGACCGTCCGACTCCGCGGGGTCAAATTGTGGAACATCGGGGCAAAAGCTATTATTGATTCGATGTGGCAATGCGAGTGCCCGAATATCGCCAGTCGATAGAGGTATCCGTGGACCAGTTGGCCGGAACTCAGACCTCCACGCGCATGGTGCGCGTCCATCAGCGATTCCCCTCGATTCGTTTGATGCGCGGCGCTCGTCGCAAACTCGACGACGGGATCGATCTGCTCCGCCTCAAGCTCGACGCGCTGCCCGACGGCATCTATCAGCCGGTCCCGGGCATACGCGTGCGCAGGGCCAAGCGATCCGTCGGTACCGGGTCGCGATGGGCGGCGATGGAACCGGTCGTCGAGCGGCTCGGAGTCGAGAGCGCGCTGGACGTGGGCGCGAACGTCGGTTACTTCCCGATCCGGCTCGCCCAGCGCGGAGTACCCTCCGTCGCCCTGGAGTCGGATCCGAAATGTGTCCGGACGGCGACGACGGCCGTGCGACGGAACCAGCTGGACAACGTGGCGGTGATGAGCCTCGAGTTCCGCCCCGACACGCTCGCCCTTCTGCCGGCGACCGACTGCACCCTCCTGCTGTCCCTCTGGCACCACCTGGTGCGGGAGCTGGGTTTCGACACCGCCACCGACCTGCTGCGAGGGCTCTGGGCCCGGACCGGCAAGGTGATGTTCTTCGACAGCGGCGAGGACGAGATGCCCGAGTCGTTCGGGCTGCCGCGCATGGTGCCGACGCCTGATGTCTGGCTCACGGAGTATCTGCGGAAGAACTGCAGCGGCGGGCGGGTCGAACACCTCGGCCGGCACCGCGCCTTCGACGCCGGCGGCCTCCCCACGGACCGGGCGTTCTTCGCCGTGATCCGGGAAACGCCGCATGAATAGGCGCTGTTGACCCCTTCGTTCAGGTGGGGCGCAGTCCTCGCCCTCCCGCTGCAGGTCCGCCTCGCGCATCCGCCCGGGGCCGATGGCTTATGGTCGAGTTCGCTACGTATGCGAGGGTCATCGGCGTGGAGGACGAGGCGATGAACGAGGGGGAACGGCCGGCGCGCCGCGCCAGCGACCGTGGGCACTACGGCCGGCTGAGCCGCGAACGGGTGCTCGCCACCGCGCTGGAACTGGTGGACCAGGAGGGCCTGTCGGCGCTCAGCATGCGGCGGCTGGGATCCGAACTCGGTGTTGAGGCCATGGCGCTCTACCGGTATGCGGCCGGCAAGGACGCCCTCCTCGACGGGCTGGTGGAGGCGCTGTACCTCGAGTTGGAGGAGAAGCTGGGGGCCGTGCCGGAGGCCGCGGCCGAGGAGCCGGACTGGCGTGCCCGACTGCACCGGGCCGCACGGGCGACCTACGAGGTGTGCCTCGCCCACCCCCAGGCGGTTCCCCTGCTTGCCACGCGCATGCTGGCGGTCCCGCTGGCGCGACGGCCGGGCGCCGTGCTGCGGGAGCACGAGCGGGTGCTCGCCCTGCTGCGGGCGGCGGGATTCGACCCGGCCCGCACGGTGGCCGTCTTCCGCGCCTACTCCGCCTGGCTGCTCGGTTATGTGTCCGTCGAGCTGCAACCCATGGTCGACAACCCGGACGAATCCGATCCTGCCTTCCGGCTCGGTCTGCACCACCTGTCGCCGCGGGAGTTGCCGACGCTCCGGCAGATCGCGCCCTCGCTCGCCGACCGGGGTGGACCGGAGGGTCTGGCGGCAGGCCTCGACGCGCTGCTCGACCGCTTCATCCTCCCGGAGTAGGGGTGCTGGCCCGCCCGGGGCTACGGGGAGGTGGGCGGGTGCGGGGAGCGGAGTACGAGGAGGGTGATCTCGCTGGGGGCGAAGACGCGGAACGGCGGGCCCCAGAAGCCGGTGCCGCGGCTGGTGTAGAGGAGGGTGCGGGTGCCGTGGTGGCTGAGGCCGGCGACGGCGGGCTGGTCGATGCGGACCAGGTGGTGGAAGGGCCAGATCTGGCCGCCGTGGGTGTGGCCGGAGAGCTGGAGGTCGATGCCTTCGGCTGCCGCCCGGTCGACGAACTTGGGCTGGTGTGCCAGGAGCAGGACGGGCAGGTCGGGGTCGGCGCCGTTCAGGGCTCCGGCGAGGTGGGCGCGGTGGCCTGCCAGGCCGGAGGATTCGGCGGTGACGTCGTCCACGCCGGCGACCACGAGGGTGTCGCCTCCGCGTTCGAGCAGCAGATGGCGGTTGCGCAGCGGCTCCCAGCCCAGCTCGTCCATCAGGTCGACCCAGCCCTGGGCCTCGCTGTAGTACTCGTGGTTGCCGGTGACGTAGACGCGGGCCCGGGTGGCCCGCACGGTTGCGAGCGGGGCGGCCTGGGCTCGGCGGCGTTCGGCCGTGCCGTCCGCGATGTCGCCGGTGTGGCAGACCAGGTCGGCTTCCAGCGTGTTCACCGTCTCGCACACCCGTGCCGACCAGCGGGCGCGATCGAGCGGTCCGTAGTGGGTGTCGGTGATCAGGGCGACACGGAGGCCGTCCAACCCGGCACCCAGCCGCGGGAGTTGAACGTCGAGACGGCGCACGCGTGGCACGCGGCGGGCCTCGGCGTACCCCCAGACGAGCAGCACGGCGGTTACGCCGAGGACGGCCCACGTGACGATTCGGGCCCGGTCCTGACTCTCGCCGACGCCGGCCAGGGTCAGGGCGAGACGCAAGAAGACGCCGAGCAGAACGGACCAGGTGAACAGAACCCAGCCGGCGCCCAGCAAGCTGTCACCGACGATCGCCGCCCAGTCCTGCTGACGCCGGCCGTGGCCGCGCATCATCGCGAGCGGCATCCCGACGAGGCCCAGGGCGAACAGCGCGGTGCCGACCGGAGCGACGGGCAGCGGCCAGTGCTGGCCGGTGTACAGGAGCACCCAGCAGGGCACGGCCCAGAGCAGGACGGGGGCGATCAGGGGGATGTAGCGCATCAGGCGGTGCAGTCGGCTCGGCCGCGGCTCTTGCGCTTCGCTGTCGGCGGGTCGGGTGTTGCTGATGTCGGTCACGCTTCCCCTCCTTGACCAGGCTGCCGTCCCGCGCACTGTATCCGGTCGTCCTCGGGCTGCCCGGAGGGGAGTTCACCGGATGGGCGTTCATGAGTGCGGCCCCAGGTGACCACAGCCGGGCAGGGCGTCCTGCGACGTCACGTGCGGGCGTCCTCGACGGCGACGCGGCGCACTGTCTTGAGGAGGCGTGCGCCGCTGACGCCGTCATCGTCGGGAGCGGTATCGCCACCCGCGAGGAGGAGTACATCGAGCGCGCCTGGCGAAACGTCGCCCCTTGCCTGACGGGGTGACGGGCGGGACGGGCTCGGTCGTGAGGGGGCTGATGGAAAGGCGCCTGACAGGGGGAAACCCCGGTCAGGCGTCCTGTCGTAGACGGCGTCTGCTGGTGGTACGGGGACGTCAAGCCACCCCGACGCCGCCGACGGCCTCCTTGTCGGCTTCCCCATCCGGGGTGGCGGGGGCGGCCGTGCGGGCGAGCCACCATGTGGAGACTCCGCTCAGCAGAACCACAGCGCAGACCAGAAGCCAGCCCCAGGACCTGTACGTCATGACAAGGGCGGGAAGGACCGCCGGCCCTACCACTCGCTCCGCCGTGTTGCTGAGGTTGAACGTGGACAGATACTGTGCGCGATTGCCCTCGGGAGCGAGATCCATGGAGATCTGCCACGAGGACGCCGCCTGCCACATCTCAGCCGCTGTCAGCGCGAGCACGCCACAGAGCAGAACAGGCACTGCGCCGGCCGGATCGTTCCACCACGCGGAGAACGCGAAGAAGCAGCACGCCGCGGCCAGGAGCGCCGCCGACGCGAGTGCGGCTCGCCCCGCCCCGCGAAGACTGACGATGTGCCGCGTAGCCGGTAGCTGCAGGACCGAGACGATCACGGTGTTGAGGATCAACGGGAACGCGACGAACGATTCGGGGATCGCGGGCACCGAGAGGATCCACAGGGGCAGCAGCACGTTGAGAGTGGTGACGTGCAGGGCGAGGAACACGTTCAGGCCCGTGAACGCCAGGTACCGGCGGTCCCGGAAGGCCCATGTCCTCTTGGTCCGGACGGGCACCCGCCCGGCGTCCGCGGTTCTGAGCCGCGCAAGCAGGGCCGCACACAGCACATAGAAGAGTGCGATGCCGAACAGTGTGCCCCGGAAGACCCAGGAACTGTCGATGGCGATCGCGACACCGGCGGCCAGTCCCCCGACCGCGTAACCCACGTTCCGGACGGAACGCATGATCGCCATGAGCCGGACACGTCTGTCGTCACCGGCCACGTCGGCCACAATGGCCTGACCGACCCCGCCGGCGGTCCGGTCGGCGATCGCAGTCAGCAGCACGACGACGAGATAGGCGGGGAAAGAAGTGACGAAGGCGTAGCAGGCGAAACCCGCGGCCCGCCAGAGGTTGAGCACGATCAGCGTCCGGCGTGCCCCGAAACGGTCGCCGACCACGCCGACCGGGATGGTGAGGACGAACCCGACCGCTCCGGCGAGAGAGAGACCGAGCGCGAACTGAGAGGCCGTCAGGCTACTGATCCGTGTGAAGAACACCGCTGCCAGGGCGGCGAAGAGTCCCGTCCCCATGGAGTCGGACAGCGCGCTGACGACGAGCGTACGTTCTGCGGCCGGGCTGCTTCTGAGGGAGGTACCGAGTCTGCTCAGAACCGAACCGCGCGCACCGGGCGTCATCCGACACGGCCCGGTATTGCGACGATGAACTGCAGGTCCGCCACAGCGCTTTGCGCGATGTTCAGCGCGGCCTCGGGGCTCTCCGCGACGGCCCAGACATGGGCCGGTCGGTCACCCGAGCAGGTGATGGGCCCGAGGCGGTCGCCCGGCGCGCTGCGGACGACGACGTCTCTCACGCCCGGACGCGCCTTGATGTCCTCGGTCCCACGTACCTCCAGGACCTCGCCGGCCGCCTGCGGTACCGCGTACCAGATGGCGGCGGACGTGAGGTCGTCGGCGGCCTTCTCCAGTTCGGCGCGTGCGTCACCAAGTGAGGGAACGCCGATGCTCTGCCGCGCGAGGACGGCCACGATGTCGGAACCGCGGGCCGCGCGAAGCAGGTAGGGGATCCGGTCGCCCCCCTGCCTGAGGTGGGTCTCGACGATCCTGACCGCACGGTCGTTCACGATGACCTCGGTGTGGGTGGCGCCCTCCGTGATCCCCAGCGCGTCCAGAGCCGCCGTCACGGTCCGCAGGATCCGCTGTTCGTCGGACACGGAGAGAGGGGCCGGGAGTACGTGGCCCAGCTCCACGAACTGGCCGGGGACGAGGAACTTCTTGGTGACGCACAGCAGGAGGTGCTCTCCGGCCTCGCTCACGCACTCGACGCTGTATTCCTCGCCGTCGTGGAACGGCTCGACCAGCACGTCGGAATGACGTAGTCCAGCCGCTGCCGAGAACGTGGCTTCGAGCTTCGCCGCGACGTCGTCGGGTCCCTCGAGGCGCACCACGCCCTGGCTGCCGGCTCCCTGCCCCGGCTTGCAGATCAGTGGGTAACCCACCCGGTCGGCGAAGGCGGTGACCTCTTCGGCCGTTGTCGCTTCCAGACAGGGTGTGTCGTCGACCCCCGCGTCCGCCAGGCGTTCCCGCATCAGACGCTTGCTGTTGACCGCCCGCACCGTCTCGGGGGAGTGCCACTGCAGGCCGAGTTCGATCGCGATGAACGCGGCGGGCTCTTGGCCCTCCTCGCCGTAACTCACCACCCTGTCCACGGGATCCATCGAGTGGATGAAGCGTGCCGCGGCGACCCACTCGTCGACCGGGGCATCGTCCCCGACGATGACAACCCTGCGGTGGGCATCCGTGGTCCGCATCTTGCGAGCCTCCTGATGCGTACACAGGACGCTGGTCATGAGGTCGGGCTGGAGCTCCCTGGCATACGCGACGATGTCCCGCTCGTCACCGACGACCAGCAGGTGACGGACACGTTCGTGCGCCAGGTGGTTCGAAGACATCTGTGCTGCACTCCAAAGGTGATGTTGACGAGGGACCTCAGAACGAACGCCGTTGTCGCACGGCGCTGATCCGGCGCCCGGTGGCGAAGAGTGGCAGCCCGGCTGCCGGCGCGACCTGCGGGCGCGGCGGATCACCAGAAACTTCTCGGTCCCGGCGGCGTCGGCGACCAGGCAACCGATGGTGACTGTCTGCCACGCGATCCTAGCGACCGCAGGCATGCCCTCCGGCTTCAGGTGCTCGACCCGGCCGGCCATGAACGGGCGACGCCGACGACAGCGAACTGCGTGATCAGGGACGGAATTTGGAGCGGCACCACCGAACACGTCGATCAGGACAGGACTTTGACCAGCCAGTCCTGGTCGCCGTGGGTTCGGCTCCTCACCGCGGACGCGTTACGCCGTGGTCGAGCGCGCGACCGGGCCGGCGGACCCGTCCCGCACCAGGAGCCCGTCCACCGAGGCCACCAGCAGGATCCCCCGGCCGCTGCCCAGGAAGACCGGCTCCGCCGGCAAGAGCTCGGTGCGGGCGGCCTCGCGTTCAACGACCGTGCGGCCGTCTGCCGCAGCGGAGTCGGACACGCGTCACGGGTGAGGCACTCCAGGGTTTCCGCCGGTGGCCGACGGAGTGATCACTTCTCCGTGACGGAGAGGTCCGGCCGGAGTACCCGGCGCAACGCCCCGGTCATTCGCCGCCCTCGGCTTCCGGCCGTATGACAGTGGAACGCTCGAACCAGCTCAGGGCCTCCTCCAGGGCCGTCTCGACCTCGCTGCGGGTGTCTCCGGTGGCCAGCACGGAGCCGATCTTGTCCACGCTCGTGCGGGCAGCCGTGAGGGCGGTTCCCGGCTCGACATGCCGGCGGTACCGGGTGACGCCGGGGACGGGGCAGTCGGCGGGGATCTCGGTCACGGTGCCGGCTGTGGGCGGGAACAGCGACCAGCCGGCGATCTGAACGGGCTCGGCGGGGATCTGCGGCGGCTTGTTGCCGCTCAGGGCTCCGACGTAGACCTCGGGCAGCGTGATGCCGAAGCCCAGCTGCAGCACCCCTTCGATCAGGCCGCCGCCCATCCGGCTGGCGATCTCGTTGAACACCAGTTGACGGTCCGCATCGAGGAAGACCTCGGCGTGGAACATGGAGGTGTCCGGGGTCGGCAGCGCGGCCAGGGCCTGGCGGGTGAGATTCCGTACGGGGGCCAGCAGCGGGTCGGCCGGATCGAGAAGGGAGCTCTGCAGGACTTTCCCGTGCTTGAAGTCCATACAGGTGGTACTGCCATGCGTCGAAGGCCACATCAGCAGTGTTTCACCGGCCACGACGATGCCGTCGACGTGGATGAGCTCGTGCTCGATGTACTTCTCGGCGAGCAGCTGGGCGCCGTCGTCGGTGCCCAGGTCGCGGTGGGTGGTGAGGAGGTCTTCCACGTCCTGCTGGTCGTTCAGGACGTGGACGTCGATGGAGCCGCCGCCCCACCTCGGCTTGACGACGACGGGATATCCCTGCCGGTCGATGAATCCGAGGAGGTCGGCGAGGTTGGCCACCGGAGCATAGGGGGCCAGGGGGACTCCGGCCCGCTCGAGTATGCGTTTCATCGTCAGCTTGTCCCGGAACGCGGTGGCGCTGGCGACGTCCTGCCCGGGCACACCGAAAAGCTGACGCAGGCGGGCAGCACGCATGATGTCGAACTCGGAGAGCGCGACGACCCGGTCGAATTTCCATTTCTGATGGAGCGTCAAAGCCTGGTTCTCCACCAGGGGGTTGAAATGGAAGTCGTCGACGATGTCGACGTGCGCGTAGCCGGCGAGTTGGGCGGAGCGCACCTGCGGGTCGGAAGAGACGGCGGCCGCATCGGTCAGGAGAACGACCTCGTGATCGGCGCCGAGCCAGTCGGGGAAGCGGCGCCCGGTGAGCGGGGTCCGGTTGAGCACCAGGTATCTCATCGGACCTCCACCGTGATGGCGTCGCGAAACTCGTGGAATGCCGCGTCAACGGCCTCAGGGGCGGTGGCGGAGAAGACGATGTGTCCATGGGCCGCCGAGGCGTGCGGCGGAACGAGAACCTGGTCGCCGGGCTGTCCGTACAGCATGATTTCGCTGACCCGGCTGTCGGTCTCCAGCGTGTTCAGGCCCGATACGCCCACCAGTTCACCGGCCCGTTCGGCGAAGAAGAGGTAGAAGCCGGTGGGAGTCGGTTCGTTCGGAAGGTCGAGCCGCGGCTCGCGTCCGGTGGCGACGTCGAGCACGGCATCGACCATGTCGATGCCCGTGCTCAGAAGAACGGACTGGTATACGGGCCCGCCGCCCAGGCGCGCCGCCGTTTCGAGAATGTACGGTTCCCCGTCCGCGGTGATGCGGAACTCGGTGTGGGTGGCGCCGGCGCGTATTCCGAGCGCGTCGTGAGCGGCTTCGACGGCTGTGGTGATGCGCTCGACCAGTTCCGCGGCCAGCCGCGTCGGCGTCGTGTAGTAGACCTCTTCGAAGTAGGGGCCTTCCATCGGGAGTGGCTTGTCGTGGATGGCCACGACCCTGGTCCCGCCGTCGACGACGACCGATTCGACGCTGATCTCGGAACCGGGGACGTATGCCTCCAGCAGCACGGCGTCGTTGTACTGCTCCCGGGTGCGGGTGTGCAGCGGGTCGTGGGTGAAGCCGGTCCAGGCGCCCTTCTGGATGGTCCCGAAATGCTCGGCCAGCTCCGCGTCGCTGTTCACCCGGCGCACGTACTTGCTGCCGCCCCCGATCAACGGCTTCAGCACCAAGGGGTATCCGAGCTGTCCCGCGCCTTCGACGGCTTCTTCCAGAGTTGCGGCGAGGCGGAATCCCGGCTGCACGAGGCCCGCTTGGTCGAATGCGGAACGCATCGCGTACTTGTCGCGAGCGAGATACGCGGCCTTCTCGTCGTTGGACGGAAGGTTCAGTTCCGCGGCCACCGCGGCCGCCGCCGGCACGCTCTGCTCGACGAAAGTCACCACCCCGCGTACGGGTTCGTCCTCCTCGGCGACGAGCGAGCGGACCGCGGCCACTGTCTCTTCGATGCTGGTTGTATCCGCGGAAACCACGCGATCGACGTAGGAGCTTTCCCATGTCGCGTCCTTCATGACCATCAGAAGGCGCTCGCCGTGTTCTCGGGCGTAATCCCGCACTCGAGCCAGGTGATTGCGGCGACTGAGATTCCTGGTATGGAGAAGAATAATGCTCATGATTCCGTCTCTCGATCGGTGGAAGTGCCGCGCGGCATCGAGGTGACGGAAGGGGCTTGGGCCGCCTCGATGATCGAGCGCGTTCAGCTCTGGACGATGCATCGCCGCACAGGCCAACTGAGCGTACGGCAGGGGCAATTGGAGCGAGGCGGATGCGTTCCGGCCATGATCAAATCATGCTAACGTTCGGTCGGTCAATCGTCCGGGGGGCGAGATGTGCACTTTGTCTCGTCGATCGCCCGGGGTAATACGCACGATAGGAAGCGCATACCCATGTCTCGCGATATCACTGTCGGTGGCAACCTCGTCACTGACAGTGCAAGTGCCTACGTCATAGCCGAGATCGGACACAACCATGGCGGTGACGTGGAGAAAGCGGCCGAGCTTATCCGCATGGCCGCGGAATCCGGCGCAAGCGCCGCAAAGCTTCAGAAGCGTGACAACAAGGCCCTGTTCACCAAGGCGATGTACGACGAGCCCTACACGGGCCGGAACAGCTTCGGTCCGACGTACGGTGCGCACCGTGAGGCAGTGGAGTTCGGGGTCGCCGAATATCAGCAACTCGCCTCTCTGTCGCGCGATTTGGGAATAGATTTCTTCGCGACTGCCTTTGATTTGCCGAGCGTTGACTTCCTTGCGGAACTCGGTATGCCCGCCATCAAGATTGCCTCGGGCGATCTGACCAATACGCCCCTGCTCACCTACGCCGCCAAGACGGGCATCCCCCTTATCGTGAGCACCGGCGGTGCGGACATGGACGAGGTCCGCAGGGCGGTCGACACCGTCGCGCCGATCAACGACCAGCTCGCGCTGCTCCAGTGCACCGCGGCCTACCCCGCCACGCCCGACGTACTGAACCTCTCGGTGATCAACACCTACCGCGAGGAGTTCCCGGACGTGGTCGTCGGCCTGTCGGGTCACGACATCGAGACCGAGTCGAGCGTCATCGCCTACGCGCTGGGCGCGCGCGTGATCGAGAAGCACGTCACCATGGACCGCACCCTGCCGGGCAGCGACCACCACTTCTCGCTGGAGGCCGGCCACTTGCGTGAGCTGGTGGACAGCCTGGACCGGACCCGCCGTTCCCTCGGCAGTCCCGAGAAGCGTCAACTGCCCGTCGAGGCACCGGCCCTGCGCAAGATGGCGAAGAAGATCGTCGCTGCCCGGGACTTGAGTGCCGGTCACGTCCTCACCGCCGAGGACATCGCCATCAAGTCCCCCGGAGACGGCCTGCGTCCGTACCTCATCGACCAGGTGCTCGGCCGCCCGCTGCTGGCTCCGCTCGCCGCCGACGGCGCCGTCCAGTTCGACAACCTCGGCTGAGCGCCGGGTGAGTACGCACATCGACCTCAGCGGACAGGTCGCGGTGGTGACGGGCGTGCTGGGCCGTCTCGGCGGGATCTGGACCGATGCCCTCCTCGAGGCGGGTGCCGTCGTGGTGGGCCTCGACCGCACCCTGACGGTTCCCCAGGAGTTCCGGGAACGGCTCGCCCGTCATCCCGGGGACCGCTTCCATCTCGTCGAAGCCGATGTCACGGACACGACGAGCGTGCGCAGGGCCCTGGAGACGTGCCTGGCCGAGGCGGGATCCCCCACGGTCCTCGTCAACAACGCCGGGATCGACCAGCCGCCGAGCGCGACAGGCGGCGGCTGGCTCTTCGGCGACATCCCCACCGAGGTCTCCCAGGCCGTCCTGGACGTCAACGCCCTCGGAGTGCTGCGGGTCTGTCAGGTGTTCGGCGCGGAGATGGCGCGCAACGGCGCCGGGTCCGTCATCAACATCGGTTCCCTGTACGGCAGCATGGCGCCGGATCCGCGGCTGTACGAACACCTGCCGCAGGATCCGCCGTTCCTCAAGCCGCCGGCCTACGGGATGTCCAAAGCGGCCGCCGCCGCGCTCACCCGGTACCTCGCCGCGCTGTGGGGCCCGCAGGGCATACGAGTCAACACCCTTTCGCCGGGCGGGGTGCTGGGAAACCAGGACCCGCTCTTCCGCGGCAAGTTCAGCGATCGTGTCCCGCTGCGGCGTATGGCCGAGGCCGCGGACCTGACCGGGCCGCTGCTCTTCCTCGCATCCGACATGAGCAGCTATGTGACCGGCACCGAGCTGCTGGTCGACGGCGGCTACGTCTGCTGGTGAGCCGACCTGTCGCCCGTACTTCTGGAGAAGTCATGAACATCTCTCTCGCCTGGCTGCCCGCCGACGAGTTCACACGCATCCTGGACGGCATCGACGATCCGCACGATCGCAGTCGAGCCTTCGCGGACGCCTCACGGATCAACACCCTGTACAGCATCATGCGCGCCGGATCCGGGCACCTGGGATCGAGCTTCAGCGCGGCCGACGCCGTCGCCTGGCTGATGCTGCACGAGATGCGCTCGCCCTTCGAGCCCGACGGAGACGTCTACTTCTCCTCCAAGGGGCACGACGCTCCCGGCCTGTACGCGTCCCTGATCGGGCTCGGCGCGCTGCCCGAGGAGAAGCTGCACCAGCTCCGCAGGCTGGGTGGTCTGCCCGGCCACCCCGACGTGAGCATCCCGCACATGCACGCCAACACCGGTTCCCTCGGAATGGGGATCTCCCGGGCCAAGGGCATGATCCTCGCCGACCGGCTGGCCGGGGCGAGCCGTCGTGTCTACGTCCTGACCGGCGACGGCGAACTGCAGGAAGGGCAGAACTGGGAGGCGCTGGCCGGCGCGGTCCACCACGGCATGGGTGAACTGACCGTCATCGTCGACCACAACAAGATCCAGTCCGACACCTGGGTCACGGACGTGAGCGACCTGGGCGATCTGGAGGGGAAGTTCCGGTCCTTCGGCTGGGGTGTCCTGCGCTGCGACGGAAACTCGGCGCGGGAGCTGGACACCGCGTTCCGGTTGCGGCACAAGGAGCACTCCGGATCACCTGCCGTCATCATCGCCGACACGGTGAAGGGGGCCGGTGCCAGCACCTTCGCGGCCACGTCGATGCCCGAGGGGGAGTGGCGCTACCGCTTTCACAGCGGCGCGCCTTCCGTGGAGGACTACCGCAGCGCCCACCAGGAGCTGCTCACTTCGCTGAACGCGCTGCTCGGCAGGCACGGTCTCGTTCCGGTCGAGCCGGCCACGGCCGATGTCACCCTGCCGGCCAAGGCGACGGGCCCCCAGCTTCCGCAGGTCTACGGCCGTGCCCTGGTGGAGCGCGCTCTGCGTGACGAGCGGATCGTGGCCCTGGACGCGGACCTGGTGCTCGACACCGGCCTCATCCCGTTCTCCCAGACGCTGCCGCAGCGGTTCATCGAGTGCGGAATCGCGGAACAGGACATGGTGTCGATGGCCGGCGGTCTGGCCTCGCGCGGCCTGCTGCCTTTCGTGCACTCGTTCTCCTGCTTCCTGCACGCCAGGCCCAACGAGCAGATGTACACCAACGCCTCGGAACACCGGAAGATCGTCTACGTGGGCTCGCTCGCGGGTCTGATCCCGGCCGCTCCCGGCCATTCCCACCAGGCGGTACGGGACATCAGCGCACTGGGCGCCATTCCCGGCCTTGTCGTACTGGAGCCGGCCAACTCGGCCGGGACCGAGGCGGCGCTCGACTTCTGCATCGCCCACGAGTCGAGCACGTACCTGCGACTCGTCAGCACTCCGGTCTCCGCGGAGGCCGAGGCGCTCGGCGCGGAGCCGCTGACGCTCGGGCGCGGCCGCGTTGTGCGCTCTGGCGGCGCGACGGTCGCGATCGGCTCCGGGCCGATCGTCCTCACCCAACTGATCCGCGCCGCGGAGTTGTTGGCGGGACGAGGCATCGAACTGACCGTCGTCGACCTGCCCTGGCTGAACCGCGTCGACTCCGACTGGCTGGCGGACCTGACCGCCGGGGCGGACGAGCTCTTCGTCGTCGAGAACCACTACACCCACGGCGGCCAGGCGGACCTGATCGCCAGGGCACTGCTGGAGCACAGGGACGACAGGATCCCCGCCTTCACCGGAATCGGCCTGACCGAGGTGCCGAAGTGCGGCACCGAGGCGGAAGTCCTCGATGCCCACGGACTGAGCGCCGAACGGCTCGCCGAGCGGTTCCTGGCCCGGATCCGCCCGAACGAGCACCACTGACCCACCTGCCAGGACCGCCTTTTCACCAGAACAGGAAGACCTCATGGACACCATCTACAACGACGTGACCCGCCCCCCGCAGGAGATCGTCGACGGCTTCCGGGAGCTGTTGGCCGAGTACAGCCCCAGCTGTGTGGTCACCGACGGGCAGCGCCGCGCCGGCGCCATCGGCGGATTCCAGGTCGTACGGAACGACCAGAAGATCGCCGGTCCCGCGTTCACCATCAACCTCTCGATCGACGACTGGGTGAACACGCTGCCGATCCTGTCCCGTGCCCAGCCCGGAGACGTCATCGTCATGGCCTGCCACGGTTTGGCCACCACGGCGATGTGGGGTGGCCTGACCGCAACGGTCTCCCACAAGTTCGGCGTGGCTGGGGCCATCATCGACGGCGCCGCACGGGACATCGACGAGATTCGCGACATCGGCTTCCCCCTCTGGTACCGCACCACGTCGCCGCGGCAGTCGCCCGGGGCCGTCCACGACCGCATCGAGCCGGTCCAGGTGAACGTGCCCGTGTCGGTCGGCGGCCAGGTCATCTTCCCCGGCGACATCATCGTGGCCGACGAGAACGGCGTGGCGACAGTGCCGTCGGCGAGCGCCAAGGACGTGCTGGAGAGCGCCCGCGACGTGGCGCGCCGGGAGAACGAGATCCGCGACCGCATCGCCTCCGGTGCGACCGCCGCGGACCTGCGGGCCGAGTTCGGCAACCTCTAAGGAGAAACGGTGCGCCTCTACATAACCGGTGCGGACGGAAGTCTCGGCAAAGCCCTGGCACAGGAGCTGGGCGTCGATGCCCGTACGGTCGACTGGACCGTCCAGGGCGTCTCCGTCCACGACTTCGACATCGCCGACGAAGCCGCGGTCGCCGCATCCATCGACAGCTTCCGCCCCGACATCGTCCTGCATCTGGCCGCCATCTCCATCGTGGCCCCCTGCGAGACCGACCCCGCACTAGCTCTGCGCGTCAACGTCTCGGGCGTCCACCAGGTGGCCGAGGCCTGCCGCAGGAACGGCAGCCGGATGGTCTACATGTCCAGCGACTACGTCTTCGACGGCGTCAAGGCCTCGGCGGACGGATACCGGGAGAACGACGTTCCCAACCCGCTGAGCGTGTACGCCCTGACGAAGCTCGCCGGCGAGCAGATCGCGGCGCATGTTCCTGAGCACCTGGTGATACGTACCTCGTGGCTCTTCGGCGGCGCCGCCGAGAACAACGACGACGTCCTGGCCACCATCAGGGCGGCCGAGCGCGGCGAACAGCAGGAGCTGATCGACGATCAGTACAGCCGCCCGACCTACACGGTGGACCTGGCCCGCGCGATCATCCACCTGATCACACAGGACGAGTTCCCGACCGGCATCGTGCACGCCGCCAACGAGGGCAGGGCGACCCGCTACGAACTCGGCGCCTACGCCCTGATGCAGTACGACCCGAAGCTCAGCGCGGACCACCCTCCGACCGCGATCTCCTTCGACGACTGCGAGTTCGTCGGAGGCCGGCCCAAGGTCTCCGCCTTCAACACCGACCGACTGGCGCAGCTCGGCTTCGCCATGCCCGTATGGCGGGACGCCGTGGACCGGCACTGCACTGTGCTGGCCGGTCGGGCTGCATCCGAAAGGACCACCGCATGAGACTGCTGACCAGGGGCTCACGTGCCACGGATGTGTGGCGCAACTGGGCCGGCTCCGCCCAGTGCACCCCGCATCGTCTGGTTCGTGCGACCGACGAGGGCGACATCGTCGACGCCGTGCGGCAGGCCGCGAGCCGCGGCCTGACCCTGAGGGCCGCGGGGACGGGGCACTCCTTCAACCCCATCGCGACCACCAGCGGTGTGCTCCTCGATCTCACGGGCTACACCGGAATCGTCGCGCTCGACCCCGCGGCGCCCTCCGTGACCGTCCGGGGCGGGACCCTGCTCAGAGAGCTCAACTGGGCCCTGGACAAGGCCGGTCTGGCACTGTCCAACATGGGAACCCTGGAGGAGCAGACCATCGCGGGAGCCATCTCCACGGGCAACCACGGCAGCGGGCTGCACCACCGTCCGTTCTCCGGCCAGGTGCTGGGGCTCACCCTGGTGACCGCGGACGGCAGCGTCCGCTCCTGCAGCCTCGAGGAGAACCCGGAGCTTTTCCGGGCGGCGGCCACCTCCCTGGGAGCGCTGGGTGTGATCTCGACCGTCACCCTGCGCTGCGTTCCCAAGTTCAACCTGCGGGTGACGGAAGGCAGTCAGCCGCTGGAGAGCATCCTTGAAGACATCGAGGCGTACGCCGGCAGCGCGGAGCACGCCACGTTCTCCCTCAAGGGGTGGAGCGACAACGCGTCGACCCTCAAGCTCGAACCCTCCGACGCTCCCGTCTCCGCCGACGCCGCGCGCCGCCGGCGCGCCAACACCCTCGGCGAGGTGCGGTGCGCCACCGCCGGCCTGGTGGGGAGGCTCGACCAGCGGGCCGTACAGCGCGTCATGACCGCTCAGCTGGGCGGCAGTTCGGGACCTGCCGACTACGTCGACGTCAGTTACAACGCGTTCACCTTCCCGCAGCCGGTCAAGTTCCTCTCCCTCGAATACGCCCTGCCGCTGGAGAGGGCCACCGACGCGGTGCGCCACGTCCACGAGGACGTCAAGCGCTTTGGACTGCGGACGCCCTACTCGATCACCGTGCGCTTCGGTGCCGGTGACGACTACCTGCTCAGTCCTGCTCAGGGACGTACGACGGCCTATGTGAACATCACCGTCCCGCGCACCGTCGGCTACACCGAGCTCCTTCGCGTCTTCGAAGCTGCCCTGCGGGAGCACGACGGACGGCCGCATTGGGGCAAGGCGCACACTGCGACGGTGGACACCCTTGCGGACCTGTATCCGGGCTGGAAGGCGTTCCAGGACATCCGAGCCGAACTCGACCCCGAGTCCATGTTCACGAGTGACTACCTCAGGCGTGTGCTCGGCGGTACACGCCACGCGCGTTGATGCCCACCGACACGCTGCTGTGGGACTTCGACGGTCTCATCTGCGATACCGAGAGGGCCGCGTACCGGTCCTGGGAACTGCTCTACGCCCGGCACGGCCAGGTCTTCCCCGACGAGGTATGGGAAGCGATGGCCGGCCGGGCCACCGGGGAGTCGCACGCCGCACAGGACCTGGCCGGACGTCTCGGCCGGGACCTGTCCGTCGAGGAGATGACCGAGCGACGCGCCGTGAAGGCCCGGCTCGCGGATGCCGAACCCCTGCGGCCCGGGGTGGCGCGGCTGCTGGAGAACGCCGGACGACGGGGGATCCGGTGCGCCGTCGTCTCCAGTTCTGACGGGGACTGGGTACGCGGCCACCTGGAGCGGCTGCGGGTGCTCGACCGGTTCACCTTGGTGGTCACGGGCGAGCAGGTCGAGGCCCGCAAGCCCGCCCCGGACCTGTATCTGCGTGCCCTGGACCTGCTGGGCACCGGCCCGGACACGGGCCTCGCCCTGGAGGACTCGCCGATCGGTGTGGCGGCGGCGAAGGCAGCCGGACTGACCTGTGTGGCGGTGCCGGGGGCCCGAGGGGTGCGGACCGAGCTGATCAAGGCCGACATGGTCCTCGACAGTCTGGAACAGCTGGAGCGGTTCGACGTTCCGCGTAAGACGACAAAGGTGATGGACGCATGACGATGGAACAGGAACTCGGCCTTGGAGACATGTCCATCATGGACTCCTTGGTGCGAAACGATCGCGCCCGCCCCGAATGGCTGTGGCGCAGTGGTTCGCTCGTTCCGTGGGCGGAGGCGAACGTCCACATCAACGCGGTGGGCCACGCTTCGGTTGCCGCTGTCTTCGAGGGCATCAAGGCATACGTGTCCCACGACGGGACCAAGTTGCTGGCATTCCGTCTCGACGAGCATCTGCGGCGTCTCTACGAGTCCGCACGCATCGTCCGGCTCGACATCCCGTACGAGTTCGACACGCTGCGCGCCGCGGTGCTCGATGTCCTCCGGGCGAATGCCTATCGGGAGGATGTCTATCTGCGGCCCTGGGCCTTCCCCGCGGGCATCATCCAAGAACAGATGGTGCCCGCGGGCGTGGTGTGCGAACTGGTCGTGGACAGCTGGACGTTCCAGAGCGGACTCGGTACCGAGCGCGGCTGCCGTGCCGCGGTGAGCTCCTGGACCCGCATCAACGAGGCATCGATGCCACCACGGGTGAAGGCGTTCTCCAACTACCACAATGGCCGGCTTGCCATGATCGAGGCACGGGAGAACGGTCATGACTGGCCCATCCTCCTGAACGAACGGGGGAAGGTCAGCGAGGGCCCGGGGGCGTGCATCGCCGTCGTCCGCGGCGGTGTGGTCTCGACGCCTTCCACCACCAGCGGAATCCTCGAGAGCCTGACGCGTGACACGTCGATCACGCTGCTGCGGGAACTCGGGTACACGGTCGTGGAGCGAGACGTCGACCGGACCGAGTTGTACCTCGCGGACGAAGTCTTCTTCATGGGCACGGGATGGGAGATCCTCCCGGTGAACTGGGTCGACGGACTCAAGGTGGGGGAAGGGAGTGCAGGGCCGGTCACCCGCGCGCTGGACGAGGCGTACGCCCGGGTGGTGCGGGGGGCGTCCGAGGACCACGCGGACTGGCTGACGGAGATATCGTTTTGACCGGGCTTCTGCTCTGACCGAGCGGGCGCGGTCCGGGTGCTGCTCCTGGACATGCGACCCCGTGATGTCCTTAGCGATACTTCAAGAGGCCGCCCGCATCCGGGCCCGGACGACTGTCACCCCTGTCGATCAGATGACGTGGAGGTGGTGTCACCGGGCCCGGAGGCGTTGCCGGAGACGCTGATGAGAGGTCCGGTCGCCGTCCGGTCCGGCGCAGTGCCGGGCGGTTCACGGGAGCGGACTTGCTTGACAAAAGGCGTGGAGGCACCCTCGGTCCCCGAGGCGGTACCCAGACCCCGGCTGCCGTTACCTTCGCTCTACTGCAATGATGCTCGCCACTGGTGACTGTCAGCCAGAGTCGTACGTAGGAGAGAACTTTGACCCTCATTGAACCCGAGATGTCACCATCGTGGGCTGAAGAGCCCCCCGTGGAGGCAACACGCCAGCCGTCTCCGTCGAGACTGTCGGTCGCTGATGTGCTGACGCTCGGCAACGCGGTCTGCGGATTCTCCTCGATCTACTTCATCACGACCGCCGTTCTGGTCCCGTACCTCACGAACGGTCGTGGCGACGGCTCGGTGAGGCATGGTGCGGCCGCTGCGGTGATGCTCATTCTGATGGCCTCGCTCTTCGACCTGTGCGACGGGCTGGTCGCGCGGAGATTCCGCAGCTCCGGGATGGGGGCGGAGCTCGACAACCTGTCGGACCTCGTGAGCTTCGGCCTCGCGCCCGCATACTTCGTGTTGGTGTGGGGACTCGTCAGCGACGATGCCCATCTGGGACTCGTGGTCGTGGCCGCCGTCGCGGTGCTGCTGAGTGGTCTGCTGCGGCTCGCACGATTCTCTGTCACCACGATGCAGCACGGCATGTTCCAGGGCATGCCGATCCCGTTCGCCGCGCTTACCGTCGTCTCCATCGTCCTGCTCGAACTGCCCTTCGTGGTCACGCTGATCGCGGTCCTCGGTGTCGCCTGGCTCATGGTGAGCAGGGTCGAGTACCCCAAGCCCACGGGCCCGATGGCCGTCGCGACGGTGGCGTGGGCGGCCGTCAATATCGGTTGCCTGGTTGCCTGGGCCGCGGACATCCCCGGCGCCGAGATCCTCCTGGTGACCGGCTGCGCTCTCCAGCTCACCCTCGCAGCGGTGCTTCCCCTGTTCGCAACAGCGCGTCGCATCAACGGGGTACGCCACGCACGCTCTGCCGGGACAGTCTGACCGAGACGAAGGGGCAGCACGAAACCTCCCCAGGTCAGACATGCTCTGACCTGGGCCCGCCCGGGCAAGACGGCCTCGGTCGTCCTCTGACCTGCGCGAGTGCGCCTGTCAGGGGCTTTCAGCTTCATCTGGTGTCACGCGGTTCGTTCTCCCCATGCGCTCCCCAGCAGCTGTCGTACTCCCCGGATTCTCCCCACAGGAGGTCACACCGGAGACGCGGAGCCACAGATTGTCCGGGGCCGCCTACGAGGCAAGGTGGTCACGATCAGTGCTCGTTGGTAGCGGGAGAGCAGTGGGCCAGTTGACGGTCTCCTGCTGGACGGGGCGCGCTCCTGACCTCTCCGCAGTACTGGCGGGCCACCCCGACCGACTCCTTTCCGCAGTTGGGGAACGACACATTGCCGATCACCCATACCCTCGGCCTGACAACTCCGGTCAGCCGCCGTGCGATCCGCTGCCTGATCGGCAGCGGGTCGCACGGCGCCTGGTATCACGAACTGCTGCAGGACCCGCATGTTCCCGTGCGGCAGACGCTCGGTTGTCGGCTGGATCGACTCGCGCCGACCGTCGTGGCGCAGGTGGATCCCGTGCTCGTGCAGGTGCGAGAGACTCCCACGTCGGTGGGGAGCCGGCGTGCTTGCCGAGCACATCAACGACCGACCCCCACGCTGATGGCAGGGCTCGTGCGTCGGCAACGGCAGCGACCAGTGATGTCTCGGCACTCTGCCCTGTACCCAAGGGAATTCAGACATTGTGCGTAGGTGCGTGACACGGCGCGACATCTGAGGCTCACGTGAAATGAGAATTTCACGTTCCACTTCTTTCTGTGTCCCTGTATGCCGATTCTCAAGATCCGAATGTTTGCGTGGCTGAAAAATCTGGGTGTGCTTGCTGTTCGCATAGTCCAGGACTACCCTCTCGTCATGTCGGACCCGCTGCCGCCCACACCGCTCTTCGAAGCGATACCGGGCATCCTGTTAAAATGCGAATTCCTGCACCCTGGGCGCAGCCATAAGGCGAGGGTTGCCCGCGCATTGATCAGTGACGCGGAAGAGCGCGGCCACCTGAAGCCCGGAGATCGTAAAGTCCTGCTTGAGCGAACCGGAGGGAATCTCGGCATCGGCCTTGCCGCCGAGGCGAGGATCCGGGGATATGAACTCGTCCTTGTCACGGACCCCGGGTACTCCAAGATAAAGAAGGAACTGGCTGCCCGGTTGGGTGCCACTGTGGTAGACCGGGGTGCTTCCTATCCCGAGTGTGAGGACAACGAAGCCGCCGTTCAAATGCTCCTGCGCAAGCAGCCGGGGAAGTTCCTCTACCTGAACCAGTTCGGCAACACGGCCAACCCATTAGCCCACGAACAGGGCACGGGGGCCGAGATCCTCGCGCAGCTCATCGCCCGTGGATACGGGCGGAGCACTCCGCTGGCGCTGGTCAGCGGCCTCGGGACGGGGGCGACCGCTCGAGGTGTCTCCTCTGTGCTCCGGCAGTGGTTCCGCCGGGTCATGGTGATCGGGGTCGAGCCCCCCAACTGTGATCTGAGGGCCGGTCGCCACGGCATCCACGCTCTCCAGGGATTCTCCGTTGGGCAACCCGCCCCATTTTTCCCGAGCGCGGAACTCGACGAGATAATTCCCGTCACCGACGCTGAAGTCGCCGACGCCGGGCGGGAACTCGCCGAAAAATACCGGTTCTTCGTCGGCCCCAGTAGCTGCGCAAATTATGCTGCCGTCCAAAAATTTCGTTCTTCAAGAACCGATGCCTCGCTGTCCGATGCGGTATACGTTTCCTTTCTCTTCGACCGTGGAGAGGACTACGAGTGAAGGGCACGGTACCTATCCGGCGGATCCAGGCGGACATGCGGACGATTCTGCAACCGGTGTCGAAAGGACTCGCTCGTGCCGGACTCACTCCGGCCAGGGCGGTGGAGCTGATGCCCGGCGTTCCGCTGACGGTGCTTGAGGATCTGTACGCACTCACCACCAGGGATCCGGCAGCTCGGTCGAGTGCCGTCTATGCCTACGAGAGTTACCTCAGTTTTCGGGCATTGGTAGCCCACCGCGTTGCTCATGAACTGCACCGGCTCGGTGCCGGCATGCCAGACAGGCAGGGCGTCGGACACAGTCTCGCCACAGCCGCTCGCTGCATCGCTGAGGCGGCGAAAGTGGAAACGGGCGTCGAGATCCATCCGGCTGCCATGATCGGCAGCCGGATGGTCATCGACCATGGCTATGGGACGGTCATCGGTGAGCAGGTACGCGTCGGCGCCGATTGTTACCTGCTGCAGAACGTCGTCCTCGGCGCGCGCGCGATCAGGAGCACGCCCGACCAGTGGACCGGCCGACGGCATCCGCGCATCGGCAACCGGGTGGAGATTGCGGGAAACGTCGCCGTGTTCGGGCCGGTGACGATTGGGGACGACTGTCGTATCGAGGCTGGCGCGCGAATCGTCGAAGACGTTCCCGCGGGGTCTAAGGTCCGAGTCGTCTCCGTGGTCCAGGTGACGACGAGAAGATCCGGCATACAACCCGAGTCCGAGGCGTGCGCTCACGAGGCCGGTCATGTGATGTTGGGAGCGAACGGTGACACGCCTGGTCGCGCTGTCTGACGAGCAGTTGCGGGCCGGGCCGGGCCTGAAATGGGGCCGGGCACGCCCCGAAGTGATCCCGGCGGATGTTGCCGAACTCGACTTCGCGGTGGCGCCGGCCATACGCGCGGCCCTGTGGGATGCCGTGGACCGGTCCGACCTGGGCTATCCCGATTACACGACCGGCGCGCCGACCCAGCTGGCCGAACTATTTGCACATCGCAGCGAAGAGCAATGGGGGTGGCGCGCCAATCCCGCGGCAACGGAGGTCTGCGCGCAGATCACGCAGGCTCTGTGCTGCGCGATTTTGGCATTCACTCGGCCTGGTGACCAGATACTCACACACAGCCCGACGTATCCACCCTTCATCGAGGCGATCCGGTCACTCGGTCGGCGCCCGGTGCTGGTGCCGGCGGGAAACCTGAGCGAGGAAGCTGTGGCGACTGCGTGGGCCAAAGCCGCAGAAGAACGAGATATTCGGATGATAGTTCTCTGTCAGCCACACAATCCGACTGGCCACGTATTCGACTTCGGCACCCTGGAGGAGATTGCCAGGCTGGCCGTGGGTCGCAACGCTGTCGTATTTTCCGACGAAATTCATGCAGATATACTCTATGCCGGAACGGAGTTCCGTTCGATTGTTTCTGTCGGTGCCGCGGCCGACCGGACCATAGTGTTTACGTCCGCCGCGAAGAGCTTCAATATCGCCGGACTCCGCTGCGCCGTAGGGCACTTCGGGACCGCCGAGCTGCATGCGAGGTTCCGGAGGCTGCCGTGGCACCTGCGCAGTGGTGCGAGCGCTTTGGGTCTTGCCGCAACGATCGCAGCCTGGGAATCGTGTGACGAGTGGCTGGAACAACTGCGCACACAGTTGAGCGCGAATCGTGCCCGATTGTTGGAATTCTTGTCGAATTTCGATCAAGTGCATGTTCGGCCGCCGGCTGCTACCTATCTTGCCTGGATCGATCTACGTGCTGCGGGGATCGGTCCTGACGCGGGGTCGTTCCTGGAGAGCGCCGGGAGGATTGCGCTTTACCCTGGTAGCCTCTTCGGAGCCTCTCTGGGTGAGTTTGTCAGGCTCAATTTCGGCACCTCTGCGGCGCGCCTCGAAATCATACTCGAAAGACTGGGTGACGCCCTGGAAGGGTGTCACAGGAAAGGGAGTAAAAGGTGAAGGTCATCGGTTTGCTGGGTGGTATGAGCTGGGAGTCGACGGATTACTACTACCAGCAACTCAACCGGGGAGTGCGGGAGCGGCTCGGCGGCCTGCACTCTGCCAAGATTCTTCTGCATTCCGTCGATTTCGCAGAAATCGAGGCACTCCAGGAGAACGGGGCCTGGGAAGAGGCCGGAAAATACCTCGGCCAGCGTGCACGGCAGCTCGAACTGGGTGGTGCCGACTGCGTTCTGATCTGCACGAACACCATGCACCGTGTCTACCCCGATGTGCAGGACAGTGTCGGTATTCCCGTCCTGCACATCGCGGATGGCACTGCGGACGCGCTGGAGCGGGCCGGCATCGAGAAGGTCGCGCTTCTCGGCACGCGGTACACGATGGAACAGGCCTTCTACCGGGACCGTCTAACGGCGCGGGGGCTCGAGGTTCTGGTCCCGGAGCCGGAGGAGCGGGCACGCGTTCACAAGATCATCTACCACGAGCTGTGTCTCGGGCAGGTACTCGACTCCTCTCGGGACACCTACCTGCGGATCGTCGAATCGCTCGCTGTCCGAGGAGCCGAGGCAGTCATCCTCGGGTGCACAGAGATCGGCCTGCTGATTGACGAGCACACCAGTCCGCTGCCCGTCTTCGACACCACTCTCATCCACGTCCAGTCGGCATTGGACTGGGCCCTGAGGGCATGACCGGGTCGGCTGTCACGGAGTCGCTCGATCGACTGGACGCCACACTGGCAGCCCGCCCGGGACTTCGCCTTCGTGTCGTATGCCCGTCCCAGGAGTTCTCCGCCGAGGAGATGACTTTCGGCCTGGGGCGCTGGCTGTCATCCTCGCGGGGTTTGTGGGAGTCGCTCAGGGTCGCATCGGAGCCTGACGCCGCCCTCGTCGTGCTTCAGGCTCCGCCGGTGGGGAGGGCGGTCGAGGGCTATCTTCTGGGACTCGTGCGGCCGGGTGCCACGTCCCGTGCCGACCGCCGCGCCCGTCATGCCCTGGTGGAGATCGACGATGACAGTGAGCGGCATCTGAGCGAGAAGGTACTTGCGGACGCTCGGCTCGTCGGGAGACTGCGACGAACTATCCAACTGGCCAGGCGGGCAGGCCATAGGGTTGACGGGCTGGCGTGCTTCGCTTCAAGCCGGCGCATGGCGGCCCTGGCCGACGTGCTCGGCCTCGGCCTCCTGGAGGCCGATCCCCGGCTGCTCGGCTGGGGTGACAAGTCGGGGAGCAGGCAACTGTTCCGCGCCGCTGGTGTGCGCCATCTGCCCGGCTCCTACATGGCAGACCGCGACGTCCCGTCTCTGGCCGCGCGACTGGCCACGCTGGTACGCGAACACGGTCCCGGTCAGTGGGTCGTCAAGCTGGATCGCGGATTCGGCTCGGGGCATGGCAACGCCTTCGTGGACCTCCAAAGCAGCTCGCGGGCCGGCATCGAGCAGGAGTTGCTCACCTCTCTGCGCCCAGCCGGCGCCGGCGTCCGCCGTGAGCAATTCCTCGAGTGGCTCCAGAGGGTGGGCGCCATCGCGGAACGGCGAGTGCAGTACCCCCCAGGCACCAGCGTCGGTGCGCCCAGCGCCCTGGGCCATCTCAGCGTCGGCCCTACCTCTGAGGCTCGTATGGTGTTACTGGGGATACACGACCAACTCGTGGGAGCCGCAGGGGACTACCTCGGGTGCCGCTATCCGGCGCGGTTCGACTATCGGGCCCAAGCGGCTGATCAGGCGGCCAAGGCGTTCTCGGCGCTGGCCGCGCGTGGCGTCGTGGGCCACGTGGGCGTCGATTTCATCGCCGCCCCGCCTCTGGACAGGAGCGGGATTCCCGTCCTCTACGCCACGGAGATCAACCTGCGCCAGACCGGCAGCACCCACCCGAACCGCACCGTCCGAGCCGTAGTCCCGCACGCCTTCGGAGCTGCGGGGGAACTCGTGGCGCTGGACGGACATGAGATCTTCTTCAGCGCGACCGACAGTGTCCTGATCCCCTCATGCCGCGGTCTGCCAGCGGCACATCTCATCTCGGCACTGCGTCGCTCCCCACGATTGTCTCTCGACACCAAGCAGGGGCGGGGCGTTGTCCCGCACCTCTGGCCGGCTCTCGACCGCTTCGGAAAGATCGGGGTGACTGCGATCGGCCGCTCGGCCACTGAATGCGATCAGCTCACGAACGAGTTCACCGAACTGCTCGTACGCCTCGGTGAATCCGTACCTCGCTCCCGCATCCTTCTCTGACTGCGCGGCCGTCTTCAACGACGACGCCTCAGTTGTCGCATCACCTCCTGGGCGCGCACAGTTCGGGGATGATCACGCCCCAGCACACGCATAAAGCCGTCCAGGACGGTCTGGTGCTCAGCCTCGGCCTCGGTGACCAAGCCCAGGGAGTGCAGCACAATCGCAAGATTCGACCGGCTCGTCAAAGTCGACGGATGCAACGAGCCGCGCAGCTGCGTGAAGCCGTCCAGAGCTTCGGTGTGCTCCGCCCTGGCCTCAGAAAACCGCCCAAGACCGTGCAGCACCACACCAAGATTGCCGCGACTGGTGAGTGTTGATGAGTGTCCAGGGCCAAGGATCCGTCGAAAACCCTCCAGCACAGCTCGCTGTTCGTTCTCAGCCAGTGCCGTCCTGCCCGACAACAGAAGCAGGGCTGCGAGAAAGTTGCGGCTGGTGAGAGTGGAGGGATGGTCGGGCCCCAGAACTCTGGAGAAGTCGGCTACGACCGCCGTGTGCTCCTTCTCTGCCTCCGTCGTCCGGCCCAGAGCCTGAAGGACGACGGCCAGGTTGGAACGGCTGGTCAGCGTGGACGGATGATCGGGACCGAGCACCCGGGCGAATCCGTCGACGACGGCACGGTGCTCCTCTTCTGCCTCCCCCACCTTGCCGCGTGCTTGTAGCACCACGGCAAGATTCTCGCGGCTGGTGAGCGTCGAGGGGTGGTCGGGGCCCAGCACGCGCGCGTAGCCCTCGTACACCGATCGGTGCATCTCCTCGGCATCGTCCAGGCGTTCGACCGCGTGGAGGACCAGCGTCGGGCTGCCGCGGCTGGTCAGCGCATCTGGATGATCCGGGTCGAAGACCCGCGTGCTCGTGTCGAGGACAGTCCGGTGTTCCGCTTCGGCGTCCTCCAGCCGGCCCAGCGATCTCAGTACCGCGGCGGTATTCGGCGAACCCGCGGTCAGTTCGGCTTCTGCGGTAGTGAGCAGCCGCTGGTACGCCGCCATGACGGCGCAGTGCTCCGCCTCGGCTGCGGCAACCTGCCCGAGGTCGTGAAGGACGAACGCGTGGTTGTTGCGGTTGGTCAGTGTGGCCGGGTGATCCTCGCCCAGGTCCCGCTTGCGGATGTCGCTGACTATCCGATGTTGCGCCTCCGCCTCCTCCAGCCTGTCCAGGTCGTGCAAGACGAGGGCCAGGTTGTTACGGCTCACCAGCGTGGCGGGGTCGTCCATGCCCAAGACCCGTATGCGGGCTTCGAGCACGGCCCGATGTTCGGCCTCGGCCTCCCGCAGTTTGCCCAGCACCCGCAGCACGGCAGCGTAGTTGCCGCGACTGGTGAGGGTCTCCGGGTCGTCCTCTCCCAGCGAGGCGATCCTGGCATTACGAACGCTCTCGTACGCTCTCAGCGCGATGACGTACTTGCCATGGGCGCGGGCGATGGTTCCGATTCGCATGGAATCCGCTGCATCCGCGAAGCCCAGGGCCGCCGTGAGCACGGCGTCGGAAACCGGTGAAGCGGCGGTCCGAGTCGTCTCGTCCACGAGGTAGTCGTAGACATCCACCGAGTCGTGACCCACCGGCGTAAGCAGAGCCGTTGTCGTGCGGACCTCCGTCGCCCACTCCCAGGCCTGGTTCAGCGTTTCGCCCTGGAAGGGAATGCCGCCCCGGTTGGGGACGTAGAGGGCGGCGAGTTCTTCGAGTTGCATCCGCGGCAGGGGAGCGGTTACACCGGCACGGCGGCAGTCGACCGCTGCGGAGACGAGTGCTGCGCCGCGTACGTGCTCTCCGCCGTCCCGTGCCGCGTGCCACAGGTGCAGCAGCTCTGGGCCGGCGGACAGGTACTCTGCGATACCGAATCGGTCCGCCTGGTTCAGCGCCGCCGTGATGCGCGGATCCCAGGTGCGTGTCGCGGCTCGGTCCCGCTCTGCGGGGGAGAACATCCGCGGCAGATCGATGCGGTGGGCCAGCGCCAAGGCATCCATTACATCGCGGTGAAGCGGACGAGAGGCATTGTCCGCCCGCAAATAGGTGTCGAGCTCCGAGGCCCTGATCGTAGCCAGGACGACGCGGTGCTGCCCGTTCGAGTCCAGGAACCTGGTGATCAAGTTGCGTGAGACTCCGCCGTCGCCGAGGAACCGCTCCAGGTCATCGAGCCAGAGCACGGCGCGCGGCGTGCCGCTGGTTTGCTCTATCGCATACGGCAGAGCGGTCCGCTGCTGCGGGGCGACGAGCGTGTGCTGAGGCAAGGTCGCGGTAAGTGCTTCGTAGGCGGCACGCGACTTGCCCGCCGTCGAGTCACCAACGATGAGCACGAAGGCTCCAGCGGCCAACTGCTCCTTCAGTTCATCATCGATATCGCGTGGAACGTAGGGGGGCTGGCTGGTCGTGGTCCGGCCCGTCGTGCGGCGCGCCGCGTGCACACCGAGCCAGGTGGGCTCTACCACTTGACGCACGAGCGGCAGATTCCCCTTGGTGGTGAGGCAGCCGTCTCTTACGAAGGTCGCATTCTCCCGGTCCTGCTGGAACCTTTCGAAAAGGCTGTCCTTCCAAAAACCGGCGAAAACAGCTACCACTGCGGCCAGTCCCAGGGCACTGGCGACGATCACCGGCGACTTGAATCGAGCTGCCGCCAAGATCCCCGGCAGCGCTAGGACGGCAGCTCCTCCCGTGGCGAGTAGAACCAGCTTGAGATGCTTGGCCATATTCCCCCGAAGTGGCGACACTCAGTCGTGGTTTCCGACTAAACCATCGAGCGCCGTTCTTGCCTAGGGCCCCTGCGGGCCCGTCCTGATCCCTTCCGCCGCCCCGGTACCACAAAGCATGTGCTGCACTTTTAGTAACAGGGGCACATTCGAATATCGTGGCCAGGAAATTACATAGGGTTTGGCGTCGATGACGTAGGGACCGCGTCAGATGTCCCCGGCACGCTGCCGGACCCGGGATCGCCGCCGCACCCGCCCCCGGCGCGGCGCCGGTCCTGCCCGTGGGTACGTCCATCGCCGTGGGCCCGGACGTACACGCGGTCGGTCCGGGCCGGGGCGAGGGCTGTCGGGCGAGGCCGGGGAGGGCTACCGGTTCGCGATCTGTGATCGAGGCGGCGGCCGCTCTGTTTCACGGCATCCCGGACCCGCGATCGAACAGCCCACTTCACTGCCGGCCTGCATGGGTTCGGCATTCGCCCGCATGCCTACTTCTGGGGTGAGTGGACGGAACGGGTTCTCGAAGTCCCGTATCGCGGAGGGACGTATGATGCGACCTTCTGGTGTCGCACAGGCAGCGACATACCGTTCCAGCCGAACGGCTGATGGCAGGAACCGGCCGGAACAATCCAACTCCACGTACCCCGCCCCATGGTCAGCTCAACGGCCAACTCGCCATGCAGGACATGGTCCGAGGAAGTTCTCCATGTTTCCAGGGGGCTGACGAGCGAGGGTATGCCCTCGCGGCGTAAGCATCGAGTGTCCGGCATCGCGGGAAGTCCACTCGCTGTCAGGCATCGTTCCCGGGCAGGGCCGAGAGGAACGCGTCGATGTCCTGGCGGACGTAGCGTGAGATGTCGGTCAGGACGGCGACGGTTTCCTTGAGTTCGTGAGCCAGCTCCGGGGCGGTGGCCCAGACCTCCGGCTTCCTGGTGATGGCCGCGTACAGCAGGTCATCGTCGAACCAGCCGCCCTCGGCTTGCTTCGACGCGGTGTCCCGCAGGATTTCCACGGCCAGGAGCAGGAGCCAGGGCAGCCCCGCATCCTGTCCGATCAGCCGGGCCAGCTCGTGCGGCTCCAGGGTTGCGACCGGTCGACGCCGCAGCTCGTACACGTTCCGGACCATGGGGGTCGTGTCCGAGGGAGGAGCCGGCCAGCGCAGGCCCTCCAGCTCTTCGAGGGAGCAACCGCGGTCGAAGTCTTCGGGCATTGTCGGGTCCTTCCGTGCTCCGCAGTCGTCGGTGCGAAGGCTTGACTTCTGGAGTGCGTCTCTGCGTCCGCATTGTTCAGGGTACGGATCGGCGTCATCCGCAGCTGCCCTCACCCATGGCCGATGGACTTCAGGAAGCGGTTCAGCCGTTCGAGCTCGACGATGGCGTCTTCCGCTTCCGGCTCAGCACTTCCATGCCGCGCGGAGTGATCGTCTCCGGTGGCTTCTGCAATTCCTTTGTCAGAATCCTGCGGATGCCCTCCAGGCCATTTCTGGCCTGCTTCAGGTCGCTGATGTGGCCGAAGGGGGTACCGTCGGGCTTTCGGGCCACGACTTCTCCTCTGGCCTCGCGGCGAGCGGCGCTGTAATGGTTGTGATTCGGCTGGGGGTTGATGGACCCGATCGGGTCTTTCTTGATGTTCTCAAGCTTGGTGATGGCATTCAGTGAGTCGTCGCGCGGCCCCAGTTCGCGGCATTCCTCGGGCGCGAACCCCAGGGGGTCGGTCCACCGGTGAGGGTTGTCTACGTACGTGTTGGGATTCGGTGCCGGGACCAGCCCGAGAGGGTCGGGGCTGAGATAGCGGGCGGTCTCGGCGTCGTAGTAGCGGAAGTAGTTGTAGTTCAGGGCGGTTTCGGCGTCGTGATACTGCCCGGGAACCTCAGGGGTGTGCAGGCGGTGCTGTTCTCCGCCCATGCGGTACCGCCCCAGACTGTGGAGCCGTCCGCGAGGGCGGCTATCGGATCGCGCTCCCGTGATGCGCCGCACGCTGCGCGGGCGGCTGACCCTTCTGTACGGCAGCGTGTTCTTCGTCTCCGGCACGATCCTGCTTGCCTTCGTCTTCGGACTGTTCTGGACCGGACGCTCGACGCGCGAGACGGCACCTGTACTGGACGGCAGGCAGGTGCCCGGCGGCGCGGCCATCGCTGACCGCCAGCCCGGCAACGACCTCCACACGCTGCTGGTCTCCTCCGGGATCGCTCTTGCGGTGACGGGTGTGGCCTCGGTCGTCCTCGGCCGGATCATCGCCGGTCGGGCCTTGAGGCCACTGCGTACGATGACGACGACCGCCCAGGCGATCTCGGTCAGCAACCTGCACTCGCGGATCGGGCTGGACAGTCCCTACGAGGAGTTCAAGGAACTCGGCGCGACCCTCGACGATCTGTTCGAACGGCTCGACGCGGTGTTCCAGTCGCAGCGCCATTTCGTCGCCAACGCCTCCCACGGGCTGCGGACACCCTTGACCGTGGAGCGGGCGCTGCTGCAGGTGGCGCCCGCCGATCCGGACGCGAGCGCGGAGGCGCTGAGGTCGACCTGCGAGGAACTCCTGATGCTCGGCGCGGCCCAGGAACGCCTGGTCGAGTCACTGCTGACGCTGGCCAGCAGCGAGCAGGGCATCGAGGAGTGGGAGCCGCTGGATCTCGGCGTGATCGCCGCACCGCCACCACCTGACGGGGGCCGCACCCCCTCGGCTCGTGGACAGTTCCGAGCGGATGTGCTGGCCCGCCCGGGGCTACGGCGAGGTGGGCGGGTGCGGGGAGCGGAGTACGAGGAGGGTGATCTCGCTGGGGGCGAAGACGCGGAACGGCGGGCCCCAGAAGCCGGTGCCGCGGCTGGTGTAGAGGAGGGTGCGGGTGCCGTGGTGGCTGAGGCCGGCGACGGCGGGCTGGTCGATGCGGACCAGGTGGTGGAAGGGCCAGATCTGGCCGCCGTGGGTGTGGCCGGAGAGCTGGAGGTCGATGCCTTCGGCTGCCGCCCGGTCGACGAACTTGGGCTGGTGTGCCAGGAGCAGGACGGGCAGGTCGGGGTCGGCGCCGTTCAGGGCTCCGGTGAGGTGGGCGCGGTGGCCTGCCAGGCCGGAGGATTCGGCGGTGACGTCGTCCACGCCGGCGACCACGAGGGTGTCGCCTCCGCGTTCGAGCAGCAGATGGCGGTTGCGCAGCGGCTCCCAGCCCAGCTCGTCCATCAGGTCGACCCAGCCCTGGGCCTCGCTGTAGTACTCGTGGTTGCCGGTGACGTAGACGCGGGCCCGGGTGGCCCGCACGGTTGCGAGCGGGGCGGCCTGGGCGCGGCGGCGTTCGGCCGTGCCGTCCGCGATGTCGCCGGTGTGGCAGACCAGGTCGGCTTCCAGCGTGTTCACCGTCTCGCACACCCGTGCCGACCAGCGGGCGCGATCGAGCGGTCCGTAGTGGGTGTCGGTGATCAGGGCGACACGGAGGCCGTCCAACCCGGCGGGCGCCGCGGGGGCCAGACCGGGCCAGTCGGGTCCGAAGGGCTCGGTCCCCTCGCCCAGTTCGTCCTCCGCGTTCTCCTCCCAGAACTCCGCGAGCACCTCGTCGGCGTCGTGGTCACCGGGGTAGGACGTCTCCTGCGGTTGCAACTCCCGGTCCGCCGGGCCGCCTTGACTGCCACCGACGTCCACGAGGACCGGCAGCAGCCCGGCCCGGGCGGCCTGTCCGCCCAGAGCGCTCCAGTTTCCGGGCGCGGCGGACTTGCCGGAGTGTCACAGCCGGGGCTTGTCCGACGGGTCGTCCGCCGAGGCCTCGATCAGTCTCCCGGGCGGGAGCCGCAGGCCCAGGGAACGGCCGCTCGGGTCGGTCGCCGGTGTGGGCAGCGGATTGGGAAGAGTCGCCGTATCGGTGACTGTAGGGGCAGGCACTGACAGCGGACGCTGGTCCACCTCGCTTTCGAAGCATTCCCTCCCGCCGCCCGTCGCGGGCAGGAAGCAGGCCTGGACTACGGTTCCCGGGCGGGTCGCCGTCATGGGGGTGTGGACGTAGGTGTCCGCCTCGGCACGGTTGTTCACCCGGGCGACGCGGCCCCGCAGTTCGACCCCGTCGCCGATCCGCGTACCCCACATCCGTGCCCAACTGGTCCCGCACACCCTGCTGTACCGCAGTTGCACCGAGGCTCCCGTGGAGGTGAGGTGCTCGGTCAGGGTCTCGGGCGCGGCGCTGCACTTCGTGACCGCCGGATCTCTGCCCTCGCAGTCGGTGTCCCGGCAGCTCGGGCCGGTGGCGGACGGGGACGCCGACGCCGACGGCCGTGCCGGATCGCTCCGGTGGGGGACGAGGAGAAGGCTGAGCAGGACCGCCCCGAACACCAGGGCGGAAACCGCCGCGAGGACCGCCGCGGCCGTCGCCCCCCGTTGGCCGGAGGACGGGGATGCTTCAGGCGTAGGCGTGGGCGCAGGGGTGGGACCAGGAGTCGGGGGCGGGGCGGTGAGCTGTGGTTGTGCCGGCTCCTTCGGCCCGCTGTTCTCCGACCTCGCGATCTCCCACAGCGCCAGACACCGGCCGTTCGGTTCCCCGGCGAGGCGGCACAGCTCCTGTATCGCCGGGCGCGGTGGCAGCGTCCTGCCCTTGAGGTAACGCTCCCAGGACGACTTGCTGAACGTGGTCTTCGCCGCGAGCCCCGCCAGACTCAGGCCGGTGCGGTCCTTCAATTCCCTGAGTCCGGCGGCCAGTCTGGCACTCTCCGGTGACGGCTCGGGCCTGGTCATCCGCGCAGGGCCTGCCAGGTGCGCGGTCCGACCATGCCGTCCACGTCCAGACCGGCGCGCTTCTGCATGGCCATGACCGCTCGGTGTGTCAGCGGACCGAACATCCCGTCGATGCCGCCCGGTGAGATGCCCGCCCGGCGCAGCAGGCACTGCGCCTCGGCCACGTCGGAACCGGCGCCGCCGTAGGCGAGTTCGGCGTCCCGGGTGCGGCTGATGCCCGCGTACCAGAGACCGTCGATCTGCTGGATCCTGCACGTGTACACGAGCGGTGCGGACGCCGAGGCGGCGGCCGGGACGGGGGAAGTCACCGACGGCCCGTTCTCGTGGGCGTTGAGACGCAGGACGAGCAGGACGGTCGAGGTGACGGCCAGTACCAGGGCGACCGCTCCCGCCACGAGCGCGATGCGCAGCGAACGACCGAGGGAAGGCCTGGGTCCGGCTCTTGTCGCCAAGGTGTCCGACACCACCGGAAACCCGGGTTGCGCCGGCTCCTCCGGCGAAGGCGAAGGCGCTGGAGTCGGCGTGGGTGCACGGCCGCCGTTCCAGGTGTCGGCGGCGACCTCGTGCAGCGCGAGCAGCCGGACCGGATCGACGCCGCCGATCCGGGCGAGCGCCTCCACGGCTTCCCGGGGCGGGAGCGACCTGCCGCCCAGATACCGCTCCCACGACTTCTGGCTGTACCCCGTCTTCGCCGCCAGTTGGAGCATGTTCAGCTCGCTGTGATCCTTCAGCCGGCGTAGCTGCGTCACCAACTGCCTCACACGCGGGTCCAGTTCGGCGGGCAGCGCTTTGCGGCGCGGCATGTTCCCCCCAGATGCGGTCATGACCATGATCAGCGGTCTCCCGCTTCGTCGCATTCTGCATGAGCAGTACGACGTCTGCCACAGCCGTCCCGCCGAACCGTCCCCGTGGATGGCGTTCGCGCAGGTCAGCGGGTGATGTGTCCCAGGTGACCGTCACTTGGGCAGAGGCTGTGGCGGCCGTCGCCGACCGCCCCGCACTATCGAGTCGTCACCTGCTCCTCCGTCGGGCCAGGTGCTCACCCACGATCCGAAAGAGGAACACATGCGATCGCACGTCCTGGCCAGGACCATCGTCAGCCTCACCGCCGTCGCCGGCATCGCGGCCGGGAGCCTGGCCGCCGCGGGCACCAGCTACGCGGCGTCCGCGCCGGCCGCCCAGTCGGCGGTGACCTCTCAGTCCGCTGCCGCCACGACGACCAACCTCGGCCTGTCCACCGCGGAGGCCAAGAAGGTCCAGACCTGGCTGAAGCAGTACTGGGGCTACACCGACGACATCGACGGAAAGCTCGGCACCAACAGCTGGAAGGCGTTCCAGCGCGAACTCAAGCAGTACTGGGGCTACACCGGCGACATCGACGGCATCGTCGGCACCAACACGATCAAGGCGCTTCAGCGCCAACTGGCGAACAACTGGGGCTACACCGGCGACATCGACGGCATCGCCGGATCCGGGACCCAGGACGCGTTCGCGCGGTTCGCCAACGGCTGACTGAGCGGCTGCGGCCCGTCCTCCCTTCCGGGCGGACGGGCCGCAGCCTGTCGTCTCAGAGACGCTCGGGCGTCCGGATGCCCAGGAGTGCCATGCCCTGGTGGAGTGTGCGGGCCGTGAGGTCGACCAGGAGCAGGCGGTTCTCGACGGCCTCCGGCGTGTTGCCGGGGGACAGCACGTGGCACTGGTCGTAGAACGTCGTCAGGTGCGAGGCCGGTCGGTACAGGTACGACGCCGGTTTGTGCGGCTCGTACACCGCGGCGACCTCGTGCACCGTGGGCCCTGACCCCGGAGTTTGGACACCGGAGAGACTTGGATCTTGATGGTCCAGGAGAACGGAGTCCCTGTGGGGATGAAGCACACTACCCCGCCGAGTTCAAAGCGGATGCGGTCGCGTTGTACCGGTCTCGTCCTGGAGCGACGGTCAAGTCGGTCGCCGCTGATCTCGGAGTGAACACCGAGACGCTGCGGAACCGGATCCGGGCCGCCGACGGACGCAGGTCCGGCGCTTACTCCACACCTGCGGTGGCGCCGCGGCCTGGTGATGACACGGTTCAGAGTGAATCGCTGCTGACGTGTCGAAACGAAATCAGATGACATTAAAACCGGGGTGTTCTTTCGGCTCCGGTTCGGATACCGGCCCGGACGGTCCACCTTGGATGCGGTGGGGAAACGGCTCGCGGCCAATGGAAGGCACTTGTGAAGCTGCAGGAAATCGCCCGGCGATATCCTCGCATGTTCGCGCACTGGCGCCTTGCCCCAACAGTGAGCGCCGTACTGGTTTGATGATCAGGACGACAAGAGCTATGTAACGGGAGACTGTTGAGCAAGGTTCTGTGAGGGCCGAGGGGCGAAATCCCCCTCGGTTGCTCGGCGACGTGCTGGTGAACTGCTGCCAGTTCGTTGAGGACCACCAGCACCGGTTCGGCGTCAAGCGGCTCTGCGACATCCTGGGCATCGCCCGCTCGAGCTTCTACCCTGACCCGAGCCGCATGGACGTGTTCAAATCCGGGGTCGAGGCCCGCCGCCGATTTTCCTGTTTCCAAGACAGCGAAATTCGGCCATTTGTGTCGCACGGCATTGTGCGTATGGGGTGGGCTGTCACCGTCGTGCGCGGAATGGAAATTCGATCACGATATTCGACTGCCTCGACTCCGTTGTCGAGCGCGGTAGACGTCGGCTCGCAAATACGCCACTACGGAACGAAACGCCGACTTCGCCATGATTTACCGACCCCGGCCCGAAGGGGGCGTCTGCTGGCGTGTGAAATCTTCCATGACCGGCAAATCCGGCGCCACCGACAATCCGTAGATCCATTGAAGAGGATATTTCGTACCCATGAGAAACACAGTGGTTTCACCTGCCGGTACATTCCATGTCCGGAATCGCCACAGGATCGGGGTTTTCCTCGCTACTGCGGCGGTCCTTTCGACGGCCACTCTGCTCGGTGCCGGTCCGGCGGTGGCCGCGCCGGCGGCGATCAAGCTGACCTCCGCCTCCTGTCCCACCGAGATCCTGCAGGGTCAGTCGAGCGGCTGCGTCACCGAGCTGCAGAACCTGCTCAACGCCCACGGCGCCGGGCTGACGGTGGACGGCAGCTTCGGTGCCGCCACCCTGTACGCGGTCCGCGTGTACCAGTCCTCCGTCGCCATCGCCGTGGACGGGCGGGTGGGCCCCGGCACCAAGGTCAAGCTCTACGCCACCGGCGGCTCGGCGCCCGCGCCGATCAACCTCCTGTCCTCCTCGTGCCCGGCGAACGTCGTCCAGGGCAACAAGAGCGGCTGCGTCACCGAACTGCAGCGGCTGCTCCGCCACTTCGGCTACAGCGTCGACGCGGACGGTGAGTTCGGGGCGGGCACCCTGGCGGCGGTGAAGTCCTTCCAGTCCGGGCACGGCCTGACGGCCGACGGCCAGGTCGGGCCGAGCACCAAGGCCGAGCTCTACAACACCGACGAGTCCGGGTCGACGGCTCTGGACCTGCGCTCGGCGGCCTGCCCGGCGACCATCACGGAGGAGCAGAGCGGCGGTTGCGTCCTGACCCTGCAGGCCCTGCTCAACGGTCAGGGGCAGCACGTGGCCGTCGACGGCCAGTTCGGCGCCGAGACCTTCGTGGCCGTGCAGGCGTTCCAGACCGCGCACGGCCTGGAGCCCGACGGCGACGTCGGCCCGGCCACCAAGGCCGCCCTGTACGCCAACATCAGCGGTGGCGGCGGCAACGGCGCCCCGTCGCCGATCAACCTGACCTCGGCGTCCTGCCCGAACGAGATCGTCAAGGGCCAGAAGAGCGGCTGTGTCACCGAGCTGCAGAGCCTGCTCAACCACCACGGCGCCGACCTCGCCGTGGACGGCGAGTTCGGGGCGATGACCGACTCTGCGGTGCGGGACTTCCAGTCCGAGAAAGGCCTCACGGTCGACGGCAGGGTCGGGCCGGGCACCAAGTCGGCCCTGTACGGGGCGGTCACCCCGCCGGCCACGACCCCGCCCGGCGGCGGCTACAGCAAGATGCTCGACGTGGCCGCGGCCGAGGTCGGCACGCTCCAGGGCAGCGCCCGGGCGAACAGCTACGGCTCCGCCGTGGGCATGTCCAAGTCCACCAACGGCTATGCCTGGTGCGCGACCTTCGTGAGCTGGGTGGCCAAGCAGACGGGGGCCACCACCTTCAACGACACCTACGTCTCGGGCTGGGTCAACAAGGCACGGGCCGGCCAGCGGCACCTCTCGGTGACGACCGACCCGCAGCCCGGCGACATCGTGGCCTATGACTGGAACGGCGGCAACGACTACACCGGCGGGCATGAGCACATCGGCATCGTGCGCACGGTGAGCGGCGGCTCCAGCTTCACCGCCGTCGAGGGCAACACCAGCGATCCCAACGGCAACGGGCCGGACGGTGTCTACATCAAGAACCGCACCACGGCTTCGACCTACGACGTGGTCTTCATCCGCGTCCGCTGACCGGGTACCGGACCGAGGCGCCGTTTCCTCCGGGCACGTGATCCCGTGGCACCGGCAGACAGCCGCCCCGTCGACACGACGCCGGCCCGTGATCCGTCCGGCACGACCGGACGGATCACGGCCTAGGGCCTGTTCCAGGTTCAGATCATCGGTTTCTGGATTTGCCGATGTGCGGCAGCCTGGGCCTGGTGGTTGTCGAGGATGGCGAGTGGTGATCTCTCGGATGCCGAGTGGGAGTTGGTCGAGCCGTTCTTGCCGGTGGGTGAGCGTGGCCCGATCCCTGACCTGCGGCGGCAGTTCAACGGTGCGATGTGGCGGTTCAGGGCCGGGAGCCCCTGGCGTGACGTGCCGGAGGAGTACGGCTCCTGGTCGACCGTCTACGGCGCGTTCCAGCGCTGGGCGGTGGCCGGGACCTTCCGGATGCTGATGGACGGGATGATCGCCGAGGCCGCGGCCCGCGGGCAGGCGGATCTCGACCTGGTCAGCGTGGATTCCATGGTTTCGCGCGCTCATCATCACGCGGCCGGGATGGTGGTCGACCCCGAACTCCTCAAGGACCTGGATAAGGCCGTCGCCGAGGAAAAGGGGCTCCTCGAAAGGGGCAAAGCGCCCCGATAGCCCCGCTTGGAGAGGAGGACGACCAGGCAGCGCGCGAGGAACGCCGCCGAACACGCCGACGTCACAAAGCCCGGCTCCGCGCGGCCGAACTGGGTCGCTCGCGCGGTGGTCTGACCACCAAGACCCACCTCGCGGCCGACCGCCGGTGCCGGCCGCTGTCGTTCGTCGTCACCCCGGGTCAGGCCGTCGACAGCCCCCGCTTCATCCCGGTGCTGGAGGGCGTCAGGGTTCGCGGACCGGTCGGCCGCCCGCGCACCCGGCCCGGCGCGGTCGCCGCCGACAAGGCGTACTCCTCCCGCGCGAACCGCGCCTACCTGCGGCGACGCCGCATCCGCAGTGTCATCCCGGAGAAGGTCGACCAGGCAGCCAACCGCAAGAAGAAAGGCTCGCGCGGTGGCCGCCCGGTCGGGCATGATCCCGACCTGCACAAGGACCGCAACACCGTCGAACATAGAGGACTCGATGCGACGGTGGGAGGGGCCCGATGTCCCACCGCAGGACGTGTGAACCGCGCCTTGGCCCGGAAATGCCCCGGAACAGCTGGTCAGGGGATAGAAGTGGGAGATATCGGGAGGAACCTTGTATCTCACTCCGCGGCCCGGACGTGGGCCAGGAAGGGCACCTGACAGGTGAAGTACCTGTTCAGGCGCCCTTCTTCTGTCTCTAGAAGAACCCCAGCTTCTTCGGTGAGTAGCTCACCAGCAGGTTCTTCGTCTGCTGGTAGTGCTCCAGCATCATCTTGTGGTTCTCGCGGCCGATGCCGGACTGCTTATATCCGCCGAATGCGGCATGTGCCGGATATGCGTGGTAGCAGTTCGTCCAGACGCGGCCGGCCTGGATGGAACGGCCCGCCCGGTAGGCGGTGTTGATGTCCCGCGTCCACACGCCGGCGCCGAGCCCGTACAGCGTGTCGTTCGCGATCTTGATGGCGTCGTCGAAGTCGTCGAACGACGTCACCGAGACGACCGGGCCGAAGATCTCCTCCTGGAAGATCCGCATCCGGTTGTCGCCCTCGAAGATCGTCGGCTGGACGTAGTAACCGCCCTTCAACTCGCCGTCGTGCTCGATGCGTTCACCGCCGGTGAGCACCTTGGCGCCCTCCTGGCGGCCGATGTCCAGGTAGGAGAGGATCTTCTCCAACTGGTCGTTGGACGCCTGGGCGCCGATCATCGTGTCCGTGTCGAGCGGGTTACCGGGCTTGATGAGCTCGGTGCGGGCGACCGCCGCCTCCATGAACTCGCGGTAGTGGCCTCGCTGGACGAGGGCGCGCGAGGGGCACGTGCACACCTCGCCCTGGTTGAGCGCGAACATCGTGAAGCCTTCGAGCGCCTTGTCGCGGAAGTCGTCGTCCTGCGCCCACACGTCGTCGAAGAAGATGTTCGGTGACTTGCCGCCCAGCTCCAGCGTGACCGGCTTGATGTTCTCCGAGGCGTACTGCATGATCAGCCGCCCCGTGGTGGTCTCACCCGTGAACGCGACTTTCGCCACCCGCGGGCTGGACGCCAGGGGCTTGCCCGCCTCCACGCCGAAGCCGTTGACGATGTTCACCACACCCGGCGGGATCAGGTCCGCGATCAGGCTCATCCAGTAGTGGATGGACGCCGGTGTCTGCTCGGCCGGCTTGATGACGACCGCGTTGCCGGCCGCCAGGGCCGGAGCGAGCTTCCACACCGCCATCAGAATGGGGAAGTTCCACGGAATGATCTGCGCGACCACACCGAGCGGCTCGTGGAAGTGATACGCGACGGTGTCGTCGTCGACCTCGCCGAGCGAACCCTCCTGAGCGCGGATCGCCCCGGCGAAGTAGCGGAAGTGGTCGATGGCGAGCGGGATGTCCGCCGCCAGCGTCTCGCGGACCGGCTTGCCGTTCTCCCAGCTCTCCGCGACCGCCAGCTTCTCCAGGTTCGCCTCCATCCGGTCGGCGATCTTGAGCAGGATGTCGGCGCGTGCGGTCACGGAGGTGCGCCCCCACGCGGGCGCCGCCGCGTGGGCCGCGTCCAGTGCGCGTTCCACGTCCTCGGCCGTGCCTCGCGCGACCTCGGTGAACGGCTGCCCGTTCAACGGGCTCGGGTTCTCGAAGTACTGACCGCGAGCCGGCGCCACGTACTCCCCGCCGATGAAGTGGTCGTACCGCGCCTGGTAGGAGACGATCGCGCCCTCGGTGCCGGGTGCCGCGTAACGGGTCATGCTGGTTGCCTCCCGGAGAAGCGCTGCCCGCCGTTGGGCAGCTCTCGCCACGAGGCTAGAAACCCGGACGTTGCAAGGACGTTGCGCGGACCAGGACCAGGACCAGGACCGGGAACAGGACCGGGATCAAGACCGGGATCAGGACCAGGACCGGAACCGGGACCGGGATCTGCGACCGAGCCCGAGCCCGAGCCTGGACCTGGACCCGGACCCGGGACTTGGAACCGGGCCCGGAGTTGAGCCGCGCCCGACTCGGACCCAGGACTTGGGACCAGGCCCGTACCTGGAACAGAGCCCGAACTTGAGCCCGGACCCCGCACCCGGGGCCTGGCTTCGGCCCTGGGCCCGGTCTCGGACTTGGGCCCAGGCATGCCACTCCGCCCCGCCCCGCAAGTGGCCCGTCCCGCTCCGTCAGCGCGGCGGCGGTCGCATCCGGCCGTCGCGCGCGGAGTGTGCCCATCCGGCCGGTGCGGCCTGCTCGGACTCCAGCTCCGCCACCCGCGCGTGTACGGCCGCCGCCGGGCGCAGCGCGGACAGTGCCCGCCAGACGTCGAGATCGTCCTCGCCCCAGGGCGCACGGGCCCAGTCGGCCAGCAGGTCGGGGTCCCGCCGGGCGATGATCGCCGTGCGCAGCCCGTCGGTGAGCCGTCGCCGCAACCGGGTCACCGCCGGTGCCGTCGAGCCCGGCAGCAGCGGTCCGGCGTACACCGCCGCGGCCGCCGTCACCGAGCCGCTGCCGAGCCGCCGTTCCACCACCGCCACATCGGACTCGACCGGCCGGGTGAGCCGGTAGGGACGTGAGCCCAGCAGCCCGGGACCGAGGATTCTGCGCAGCCGCGCCAGCTCGGCCCGCAGAGTCACCGGCGTCACCGACTCGTCCTCATAGAGCGCGCACTGCAACTCGTCGCCCGTCATGCCTTCCGGGTGCCGGGCCAGCAGCACCAGGATCTCGCTGTGCCTGCGGCTGAGCCTGATCTTCCGCCCGTCCGACACCAGTTGAGCCTCGTCGCGTCCCAGCGCGGTCAGTTCGAGGGAGCCGGCCAGGGCCTGCGACGGTGCGAGCAGCGCCAGATGAGCCTCTGCGGCTCGCGCCACCGCCTGCACGAAGCCGAGGCTGTGCGGATGCGCGAGCCCGTCCCCGCCGGTGATGTCCACCGCGCCGAGCACCCGTCCGGTGCGTGGATCGTGCACAGGGGCTGCCGCACAGGTCCAGGGTTGCACCCGCCGGAAGAAATGCTCGGCCGCGAACACCTGCACCGGCCGGTCGACGGCGACCGCCGTGCCCGGCGCGTTCGTTCCGACCGCCGACTCCGACCACCGCGCGCCCGGCACGAAGTTCATCCGTCCGGCCTGCCGTCGTGTTCCGGGATGGCCCTCGACCCACAGGAGCCTGCCCTGCGCGTCGCATACGGCCAGCAGGTGCTCCCCGTCCGCCGCGAACGTCCCCATGAGCTCCCGGAACAGCGGCATCACCCGCGCGAGCGGATGCTCCGCCCGGTAGGAACCGAGTTCCCCGTCCGTGAGTTCCACCCTCGCGGTGCCCTCCGGAACGACGCCCGCCCGCGCCGAACGCCGCCACGACTCGGCGACCACGGCACGAACCGGCCGCGGCACCGTGCCGGCCTCGGTGAACGACTCGTACGCGCGGCGCATCAGCCGAACCCGCTCGGCGGGATCGGCGCCCGGTTCCAGGGCCACCCAAGGATCGGTCAACTCGGCCTCCCGGAAGGCGATGCGAATGGGTCCCATCGTCACTCCCGGTGCGGGCCTGGACAACCCGTGTGACGCTCCCCTTCCGCCCGGTGCCTCGCGGCTAGTCCGTCCGGATCACCGCGAGGCCGCCCCTGGTCAGGCGAAGTTGACGAGCCTGATGTAGCGCGTCCAGTCCCAGTTCGGCCCGGGATCCGTGTGATCGGTGCCCGGTACCTCGTAGTGGCCGAGGATGTGGGCGCGGTCCTTGGGGATCCCGTACTGGTCGCAGATCGTGGCGGTGAGCCTGGCCGACTCCTCGTAGAGCGCGTTGGTGAAGTAGGCGGGCCGGTCCACCCAGCCCTCGTGCTCGATACCGATGCTTCTGGTGTTGTAGTCCCAGTTACCCGCGTGCCAGGCGACATCGCGCTCCCTCACGCACTGGGTGACATGGCCGTCGGCCGAGCGCACGAGATAGTGCGCGGACACCTTCTTCTGCGGATTCTGGAAGATGGACAGGGTCGTGGCATACGTGGCCTGGGTGACGTGGATGACCACATAGTCGAGTTCGTAGCTGTAGGGGCGGTCCGACTCCGTGTAGTTGGAGCTGGTTGCCGGATTCCAGTCAGCGCCCGGATAGTCGACGGCCGCCGGATGCGCGGCCGCCTTGGCATCGGGTAGCAACGCGTAGGGGAGGGCCGCGAGGGCCGCGCCCTTGAGCAGCCGCCGTCGGCTCGGGAACGGCCGTGCTCGTTCCATGGAGAGTTGGCCTTTCGTCGGTGGGGGGCGGGGCCGTGAATCCGCGGCCCGGAGTCGGGCATGTCGGCGCGGACACCGGACGCGGCGGAGTGCCGGTTCAGGTTCCGGACCGCGCGGAGTGCACGATCAGTGCCGGAGTACCGCGGCTGTCTCCCGCAGCCGGGCGTGCAGTCCGCGATGGGTTTCACGCGCGGGCAGCCATTCCTTGCGGAGCTTGGCGACGCACGTGTAATTGGTGTCGCAGACGTTCGCGAGGGGGGACTCGACCGTCTGTGTCGCGAACTGGTACGCGTCCAGCTCGCTGAACCCGTAGTCGCGCACCAGCCACTGCACGAGGTCGAGCTGGGATATCCGGAAGGCATCCTCCAGCGGGCGTGCCGAGCCGGTCGAGATGATGTGGGTGTCGGACTCGATCCGCGGCCAGGGGGTGGAGACGCCCTTGAGAAGCTCGACGATCACCACCGTGTTCATCGCGCATTCGACCGCGACTCCACAGGTCTCGCCCTCACCCTGGCGCGCGTGCCCGTCGCCCAGACTGAGCAGGGCGCCTTCGACGTTCACCCCGAGGTAGCAGGTCACTCCTGCCCGCATCTCCGGCGTGTCCATGTTTCCGCCGTGCGCGTCGGGCACCAGGGCGGAGCGCACCTCCAGGTTCGCGGGCGCCACACCCACGGTGCCGTGCATCGGATCCATCGGCAGTTCGACCTGGAGGTCGCTGTCCCGCGCGCTGAACAGCGCGGTCCGCCGCTGCCGGTCGAGCTGCCAGATCCACACGGTCTCCGGCAGCGGTGGCTGGAGGGACGCGGTGGTGTGCGTGGAGGTCAGGGCACCGAAGAGCGGGACCGTCGTCGACGCCGCCCAGTCACGGGCCGGCTCGATCGAGACGAAGTGGACCGCGACCGTGTCACCGGGCTCCGCTCCCTCGACATGGAAGGGACCCGTCTGCGGATTCAGGAACGGGAACTCGCACACCTCGGAGACCAAGTCCTTCTCGGAGCGAACCCGTCCCGCGAAGCAGTCCTCGGTGTAGAGATCGAGGACCGTGCCCGGTGCGATGCGGGCCACGGGAGGTGCCCCGCCGAACGTCCAGGCGAACTCGTCCGGTGTGGGGCGCACGGTCAGGATCCGGGGGTCGCTCATGACTGCACAACTCCGCTCTGCGAAGGGGCGGGGGTCGAGGTCTCGTCGAGGTGGACACGGGCGGTCTCGGCTATGCGTCCGGGGTGGCGGCGCAGCAGGAAGATCAATATCACGACACCGGCCGACATCCAGACACCCACGACCGGTCCGGCGTACGACACGGGCGGGGTCAGCTCGGTCACGAAGTCGAAGACCGGCAGACCCGCGGCCGTCAGCAGGGCGGGAACGAAGGCGATGATGCCGAGCAGCGGGAACACCAGGTGCCGCACCGGCTTGAGCAACTCGCGTCTGCGGCGCAGGAAGTAGCCCGCGCAGGCGAGATTGACCACGATGTACACGCCGATCACCACGGTGACGATCACGGTCGCGAGGAGCAGGAACGCGGTCACGGGGTCGTACGCGAGGCCGAGACCCAGCATCGCCGCCACCGTCACGGCGGACTGTACGGCCACCCCGGCAGCGGGGGAGCGGTGTCTGGGGTGCACGCGCGCGAAGAGCGCGGGAAAGACCCGGATCCGAGCCAAGGCGAAGGCCGTTCGCGTGGAGACGGTGGCACAGGCGTTGGCGTTGGCGATCGTCGAGTTGACCACCGCGAGGAACACGAGCACCCAGAACAGCCCGAACGAGGTGCGAGCGACTCCTTCCCACGAGGCGGCACCGGAGGCCCCGAATCCCGCGAACCGGTCGGGGCCGAAGTACACCGACATGGCGTACGTCGTCAGGACGTAGACGAGACCGATGGCGAGCGCCGCGCCGAGGACGGCCCGGTGCATCGTGCGGCGCGGGTCCTTGGTCTCCTCCGCGAGCGGGGCCGCCGCCTCGAACCCGGCGAAGGCCAGCACGGTGTACACCGATCCCGCGAACACGCCGCTGATCCCGTCGTAGCCCGTGGCGGTGTGGGACGTGCCGAACACCGACAGCGTGTTGTCACCCCCGGCCTTGACGATCAGCCACACCGCGAAGACGAGGAAGACCAGCACCTCGAAGACGCCGAGGACGGTGCCGAAGCGGGCCGAGGCGCGCACCCCCCAGTAGCCCGCCAACGCGATGACCGCAGCGCCCGCGAGCGACCAGGGCCACCACAGGTCGCCCGGGTACGAGGACCATTCCTGGTGCAGTGTGCCCGCGGTGGTGAACCCGAGCTGGAGAAGGAGCAGAGGCGGCACCAGGGCCTCGACGAACACATAGCCCCAGCCCACGAGGAATCCCGCGGACGGGTGCAGTCCCTGCGCGGTATAGGTGGCCACCGACCCCGCGGCGGGCATCTCCCGCGCCAGTTCGGCCACGCACGACGCGGTGAACAGGCATGCCACCAGGGCGATCAGCACGGACAGCGGCAGACTGCCGCCGGCGAACGCCGCTCCCGACGGGATGGACGCGGCGACGGCCGCAGCCGGCGCCATCGCCGTGATGCTCTGGAACAGGACCTCGCGCAGGCCGATCGCCTCACGCCGCAGACCCGGAACCGCCTCCTCCGACATCTGAACCCCCCGATCCGACCGGAACACAGCCTCCGGCAGGACGGCTGCGCCTCGCGTGAATTACGGTACGGCGCTTGCCGGTTGGGCAGGAAGAGGCGGGCGCGAGTCCGTGGACGGCCCGCGGATTGTGGACAACACGATCACCCACAAGGGGGAACGCCCCCGGCCGATGTCTCGTGTCCATCCGGCCGTTCCGGGCAACGCCTCTCCGGCGTCCCCTACACGGCCGGTCGGCGTGCCGCTTGCGACCGGCCCGCCACCGCCGCCGGGTCGTCGAGCACCGCGCGCACCACCGAATGCGCTGCACCGAGCAGCGGCCCCTCGGATCCCAGACGGGATACGGAAACAGGGCAGGCGGGACCCGCCGTACGCCGCGCCAACTCGTCCTCCAGCGAAGGAAGCAGCCAGGGCGCGAGCCCGGCGAGGGCCCCGCCCAGCACGACCGTCTCCGGGTCCAGCAGGTTGACCGCCCCGGTCAGAGCGATGCCGAGCGCGGTGCCGGCGTCGCGCAGGGCACGGCGCACGTCCGGATCGCCGTCGGCGGCACGCCGGGACAGCAGCCCGACCCGGTCCTCGCCGGGTTCGATACCGGCGGCACGCAGAACGGCCTCCTCGCCCGCGTACTGTTCGAGGCAGCCGCGGCCGCCGCACGGGCACTCCGGTCCCTCCGGACGGACCGGAACGTGCCCCAACTCGCCCGCGAAACCACGGGTCCCGCGCAGGAGCTGTCCGTCCACGAGTACCGCGGCACCGATGCCGATCTCCGCGGACACGTGCAGGAAGTCACGCGGGGTCGTGTCGCCGAGCCAGAGCTCCGCGAGGCCGCCGAAGTTCGCTTCGTTGTCCACGGTCAAGGGCCACTCGGCGGGCAGCAGCTCACCGAGGTCCGTGTCGCGCCAGTCGAGGTTCGGGGCTTGGACCACCGTCCGGGCGTCACGGGCGACGAGCCCGGGGACGGCGACTGCGAGGCCGGCGGGCCACAGCCCTTCCCGGTCGGCCTCGGCGACGACCTGCCGTACCAGCGCCGTCAGTTCCTGGATCACCGGCCCGGCCGCCCGGCCGCGGTTCGTGCCGTGCCGTACGGCACGGGCCCGCACGGCGCCCCGGAGATCGACCGCGCACACCGCGAGATGGTCGACGCCCACCTCGGCGCCGATCCCGGCGGGACCGTGCCCGCTGACGGCGAGCGCCGAGCCCGGACGTCCCACTCTGCCCGGCCGCTCGGGCCCCAGTTCTTCGAGGAGCCCCGTGCGGATCAGTTCGTCCACCAGGGTGGATATGGCCGCCCGGGTCAGACCGATGTGGGAGGCGACGGCGGCGCGCGACAGCGGTCCCTCGTCGCTGACGGTGTGCATGACGCGCGAGAGGTTGCGGCGGCGCATGCCCTGCTGGGTGTCGGGCAGTCGTCGGCCGGAACCGGTCGGATGGGCCTCGTGCAGCGGTGCGGTCATGCTTCCGTCGATCCTCGTCCGGCCGTCCCGTCGGCCTGTCTCGGTGCGGGTTCCCACCGGGCGGTCCCGCGTCGGCGGGGCCACCGGGCCGCCCCGGGCCGGTACCGCTCACGCGCGAGGGGACGCCACTCGCGAGAGCCGGTCACGCCGGGGCGGCACGCCTGGTCCTGGTCAGTTCGTGTTCGGCTCCCGTTCGAGCAGCGGGGCCGCGTCGGAGAGTACCCCGGTGATCCGCGCCAGCGTCTCCTCGTCCCGTTCGATGGCATCGAGCACCGGCCCGCGGGCGGTGTCCCAGCGCCGGGCCACCGCCGCCGGGTCCTCGCCCGTCAGCAGACCGGCCGCCTGCGCGGCGGCGCCGAGTGCGACCAGTTCTCTGGCCTCGGGCACCTGCACGGGCCGACCCGAGAGCCGGCGTACGGTCTGCTGCCAGGCCTTGCCCCGCGCCCCGCCTCCGATCAGGAGCAACGGCGCCGAACGGTCGGCGTCCGCGTCCAGTACCAGGTCGAGGGCGCCCAGCAGGGAGTGCACGGCGCCGTCGTACGCGGCTTGGAGCAGCTGCCCACCCGTCGTGTCGTGCCTGAGTCCGTGCAGCAGCCCCGAGGCGTGCGGCAGGTTCGGTGTGCGCTCGCCGTCCAGGAACGGGAGAAACGTCACCGATGAACCGGGCTCGACGGCCTCGCGGTCGAGGCCGAGCAGCGCGGCGAACCGGTCGACGGCCAGCGTGCAGTTCAGCGTGCAGGCCAGCGGGAGCCAGTCACCGCGCGCGTCCGCGAATCCGGCCACCGTGCCGGTCGGGTCTGCCGGGCGGTGTGTCGAGACGGCGTACACGGTCCCCGAAGTGCCGAGGCTGACCACCGGGGTGCCGGGGCGCAGCCCGAGGCCGAGTGCGGCGGCCGCGTTGTCCCCGGTTCCGGCCGCGACCAGGGTGCCCTTGGAGAACGGCAGTTCTCCAAGGGTATGCACTGTCCCGGCCACCTCGCCCGGCCGGACGACGCGGGGGAGCAGGGCGGGGTCGAGCCCGATGTGGGCGAGGACCTCCTCGTCGTACGCCTCGCTCCCGGAAGCCCACCACCCGGTGCCCGAGGCGTCGCCGCGGTCGGTGGTGGCCTGTCCGGTGAGCCGTTCGGTGAGGTAGTCGTGGGGCAGCCGCACCGCTGCCGTCGCCCGGACGGCGTCGGGCTCGTGCTCGGCCAGCCAGGCCCACTTCGTGGCCGTGAAGGACGCGGCCGGCACGCTGCCGGTCCGCTCGGCCCAGGATTTCGGGCCGCCGAGCTCTTCGACCAGCCGACGGGCCTGGGGCGCCGAGCGCACGTCGTTCCACAGCAGGGCGGGGCGTACGGGCTCGCCCCGGGCGTCGAGCGTCACGAGCCCGTGCTGCTGCCCGCCGATCGACACGGCCGCCGCTTCACGGGCGGCGTCGCCGCACTGGCGCAGCGCTTCGCAGAGCGCGTCCCACCACCGGCGGGGGTCGCTCTCGCGGCCCGCCCCGGTGGTGACGGTGTGCGGCGCCTGGCCGCTCGCCACCACCTGTCCGGTCGACGCGTCGACGACCAGGACCTTCGTGGACTGGGTGGACGAGTCCACCCCGATGACGAGCGGACCCTCGGCTGCTGACATCGGACTCTCCCTCTTCCGCGGCTCCGCGGGATCTGTGCTGGTCATGGGATCTGTGCTGGTCACGGGGGTGTCCGGACCCGCCGCGGCCCGGATCCCGCGGTTCGTCCCCGGACCGATGTGACCAGGTTTCCTACTTCGTCTCTTCCCAGAGATGCGTCCGCATACTAATTTGTAAACTGCCATGACGAAATAGTCGGAGCTAGCAAGGAGCCGCGGCATGAACTACCAGCCCACCCCCGATGACAGGTTCACCTTCGGCCTGTGGACCGTCGGCTGGCAGGGAAGGGACCCGTTCGGCGACGCCACGCGGCGCGCCCTGGACCCGGTCGAGTCCGTACAGCGACTGGCCGAGCTCGGCGCCTACGGAGTGACCTTCCACGACGACGACCTGATCCCCTTCGGATCCTCGGACAGCGAGCGCGAGTCGCACATCAAGCGGTTCAGGCAGACCCTGGACGCCACCGGCCTCAAGGTGCCGATGGCCACCACCAACCTGTTCACGCACCCCGTCTTCAAGGACGGCGCGTTCACCTCGAACGACCGTGACGTGCGTCGCTACGCGCTGCGCAAGACCGTCCGCAACATCGATTTGGCGGTCGAGCTCGGCGCCGAGACGTACGTCGCCTGGGGCGGCCGCGAGGGAGCCGAGTCCGGCGCGGCCAAGGACGTGCGGGTCGCCCTCGACCGCATGAAGGAGGCCTTCGACCTCCTCGGTGAGTACGTGACCTCGCAGGGTTACGACCTGAAGTTCGCGATCGAGCCCAAGCCGAACGAGCCCCGCGGCGACATCCTGCTCCCCACCGTCGGCCACGCCCTCGCCTTCATCGAGCGCCTGGAGCGTCCGGAGCTGTACGGCGTCAACCCCGAGGTCGGCCACGAGCAGATGGCCGGACTGAACTTCGCGCACGGCATCGCGCAGGCGCTGTGGGCGGGCAAGCTGTTCCACATCGACCTCAATGGCCAGTCGGGCATCAAGTACGACCAGGACCTGCGGTTCGGCGCGGGCGATCTGCGGTCCGCCTTCTGGCTGGTCGACCTCCTGGAGACCGCCGGCTACGCGGGCCCGAAGCACTTCGACTTCAAGCCGCCGCGGACCGAGGACTTCGACGGCGTGTGGGCGTCGGCGGAGGGCTGCATGCGCAACTACCTGATCCTGCGCGAGCGTGCGGCCGCGTTCCGTGCCGACCCCGAGGTCCAGGCGGCACTGCGCGCCTCGCGTCTGCACGAGCTGGCGCAGCCGACCGCCGAGGACGGCCTCGCGGGGCTGCTCGCCGACCGTGTCGCCTTCGAGGACTTCGACGTCGAGGCTGCGGCCGCGCGCGGCATGGCCTTCGAGCAGCTGGACCAGCTGGCGATGGACCACCTCCTGGGCACGCGCCGCTGACCGGACCGCTCCCGTTGGGCCGGACCCGCCCTCCGGCGGGTCCGGCCCGCACGCCTCGGTGTCCGATCCTCGTGTGGAGATTCCCGGAATCATGCGATCCAGGGCATGAGTCCGTATCAACTTCCGCACAGGGGTCGCGCGATGACCGGATTCGAGTCGACTCTTGGTGGTATGGCCATACCGCCCGAACCGCCTCAGTCTCCACGGTCGCAGCGAGACACAGACCCTTTTGGGAGTGATGTCCAAGGCTCACGTTCAGGGAGCTACGGGCCTCCATCATCAGGGGGTTACGGTCCTCAGGAATCCGGGGGGCACGGTCCTCCGTCGTCGGGTGGCTATGGCTCTCCGTCCTCTGGGGGGTACGGACCTCCACCGAGTGGCTTCGGCCCTCCTCCGGGGGGTTACGGCCCTCCGTCCGGGGACCACGGTTCGCCGGATCAAGGCGGCGGCCTGCCTCCTGGGCAGAGCGGTGGCGGATGGCCGCCACCTCCGCCACCTGGACCGCCGCCCGGACCACCGTTCGGGCCCGGTGGTCACCGCGGAGGGCGGCGGCGCAACAGCCTGCTCCTCGTCATCGCGGTGATCGTCGGCGTCGGCATCATCGTGGCCGTGGCCGTTGCGGCCGCAGGTGGCGGCGGCAAGGGCAAGAAGTCCCCCACCGAGAGCACCGAGCGGTCTCCCGGTCCCTCGCTGAGTCTCCCGTCCGGATTTCCGTCGCTTCCCTCGAGCCTGCCCAGCGTCGTGCCGTCGCTTCCCTCGGACCTGCCGACCGGGTTGCTGCCCAGCGACCTGCGGTCCCTCTTCCCGTCCCTCGCGGACGACGAGGTGCCCTATTACCTGCTCCGGAAGGGCGATTGTTTCGACACGGACGACGCCCTGCCCGGACAGGCCGCCAGACGCGAGTGCACCCGGCCGCACGACGCCGAGGTCGTGAAGGTCACCGAGCTCGACGGTACCTACACGACGGAGGCGGCCCTCAAGAAGGCAGCGTCCGCGCTGTGCAAGGCCCCCTTGGAGCAAAAGGCGTCGTATCAAGCGGCCGGTACGGTGCGCGAGACACTCGTGCAGTACCCGGACACCGGGAGCTACGAGACCGGCATCGACAAAGTCGCGTGCAGCCTGGCCGCGGGCGTCGGCGAGGGGACCCACAGGCTCACCGGGCCGCTGAAGTGAGAGGCACGCGTGCGTGTCTGTCCATCGTCCACGCGCGCGTGCCGCCCTGAAGGGTTTCGGGATCAGATCCCGCGCGGCAGCCGCACGTAGGTGACGGTCGTCTCGATACCGCTGTCCACGAGCCGCCCCTGTGCGTCGAAGGCGCCCGTCCCGTCGGTCATCCCGAAGTCGTTGTCGTTGATGAGGGCGAGGGTGTCGTGGTCCACGCGCGCGACGCCCTCGATCTTGCCGGGCACCCCGGCGACGGTCCCCAGGTCGACGACCAGACGCTTCGCCGGCACCGGAACGCCGGCCGACGCCGGGTCGCCCAGCTGCTCCAGCGACGGCGACGTGGTGTCGCTGTCGTACGGGCCACCGAGGATGTTCGCGTCCCGGGTGAGCCGCACCGACTGCAGCCGGGCCGCCTTGTCGGTGCGCTCCTCCACGAGCAGCCGGTCGCCGCCGATGGCCACCACGGAGGAGATCTTCAGCTCGGACGTGTCGTCCTCGCTCGGGTCGACCACGTTCACCGGGTCGAAGCGGTACGCGTACTCGGCGGTCACGGCGTGCTTCCTGGGGGAGAAGCGCAGCAGCCTCGTCGTGCGCGACGCCTCGCCCGCCGCCGTGTCGGGCAGCGAGAGAGGGCTCTGCAGTGCCATCACGAGATCACCGTCGGGGAGCTGGGCGAGCCCTTCGAGACCGCGGTTGGTCTTGCGGTGGAGCAGCACGGCCGGCAGCGCCTCCACGACCGGGTAGTCCGTGCCGGTCAGCTTGAGGCCCTTGGGAACATAGCGCGTGAGGACCTTCCCGCGCGCGGAGACATGCACCAGCGACGGGCTGTACTCGTCGACCAGCCAGAACGAGCCGTCCTTCGCCCGCACGATGCCCTCGGTGTCCAGACCGTTCGCGTTGTACGCAAGGGAGGTCTGGGCGTCGTAGGAGTACGGCGCCTCGTCGCGTCCCGCCTGGTTGGACAGCCCGGTGACCGGCTTTCCCGACGATGTGGTGATCGGGATCGAGTCGATGACCTTCACGCTGTCACCGCACACCCGGATCCTCACGATCGCCGGGTCGAAGCCCGGGACCGGGAACGTCCGCCGCTTCGTGCCGGCCACCTTGATCTGGCCGTTGGGCCCCCGGTCGGTGACCGTCCAGAACTCGCCCTTGCGTCCGGCCGGGTAGATGTCGCTGCCGATGCCGCCGAGGTCGACACCGCGGTCGTCGCCCACGGTGCCGGGCAGCAGCGCGTTGCTGAACGTGCCGAGCGGGATGTTCCCGAGCGTCGAGGTGTGCGTCACGCGCGGCTGCGCCGGTCCGGACGTGGCGTCCGCGGTGCCGGCCATTACGAAGGCGGCCAGCACGGCGAGCGGCACGCCCAGGGTGACGGACCGGTGGATGCGGTGCTTGCCGGCGACATGCGGGGACATCAGGCCTCCTGAGCCACAACTTCGTTGACAGCGGCCAGAGTTGGCCTCGATGCCGAACGGATTGCGACGTGAGGGTGAACGCCGCGCGTCAACCAATGATCGGGTCTCCCTCGAACGCCGCGCGTCCAGTCATGATCCTGTGCACCGGGCCCGATGGCCCCGGTGCGCGGGGGCCACCCGGGGTCCTCTCAGGGTTGAGTAGGGGGTGCGCGTCAGGGACGTATCAGGGTCGCGGTCCGGAACCGTGGGACGCGGGGACCCGTTCTCAGGACAGAGAGCGCCAGCAGGCGCGGAGGAGGCGACACATGTCGAAGAACGCGAAGATCGCCGCAGGAGGTGTGGCGGTCGGCCTGATTCTGTGGATCTGGCTGCCCTGGTGGGCCGCCTTCCTGATCGTGCTGGGAGTTCCGGCGGCCGCGTATCTGGCGCTGGATCCCTCGCAGCGGCGCAGGCTGCGCCGTGTCACCCGTAAGGAGCTCGGCCGCTGAGGTGTGGCCGCCCGGAGCCAGATGTTCCGTCGGCGGTCCCTCCGGCTCTCGCTGTGGCCGGTGAGAGCCGGAGGGCCCGACGCGACTGACGCAGGGAAGCGGGCAAGGCCGCGTCACCGGGATTCCGTGTGACGCGGCCACTCAGCTCGGGCGCACCGCCATCTTGTCCAGGGCCTCCAGGAGGCCGGGCAGCTCCGGCCCGCGTCCGACGGGCAGAACCTCGCCGGGTTCCTCGTCGAGCAGGACGAAAGCGATGTCGTCGGTCCTGGCGACCAGTGACCAGCCGGGGCCGTCGGCGCGCAGGGTACGAGCGTCGCCCGTGGCGAAGGACGAGCGGACACGGCCCAGCGGGGGCGGTGTGTCCACGTACGAGCGGGCCTCGGCGAGAACGCGGCGGATCCCGGCACGGTTCACGCCCTTCTCGTCCTCGCCCTCCTTCCCGTCTCCGTCCTGGGAGTCCTGAGCGTCGTCAGAAGCGTTCTCGGCGCCCTCCGAGGACGCGAACTCGCTGTCGTCGATCTGGTCGCGCCACGTGGCCCACTGGAGCGCGATCTCGTCGGCGCCGAGGCGTCGCTGGGCCGGCCCCCAGGAGCTGGTGTCCGGCGGGCTGAGCGGAGGCCGCTCCGTGAGTTCGGCCGAGGGGTCGTGCGGAGCCGGCACCCCGGGGGCCGAGACGGCGACATCGAGGGGCCAGCCGGGCAGCGCGGCCACGACCGTCCGCTCGTCCGGCGACAGCTCGTGCTCCATCCCGCAGTCCCAGGACGCGATGGCGACGGCGACCAGGGAGACGTCGTCGATGACGACGGTCCAGCGCGCGCCCTCCCCGTCCTGGCCGAGCACCAGCCCGTACCCCTCCGCGAGAGGCGCGAGGTCGAGCGTCGCGCAGGCCTCCGGGTAGTCGTCACCGAGCACGCTGGGGAACTTCGCCGGTGTCAGCAACACCGCCGTCAGCACATACAGCGCGTCGTCGTCCCCGGTGGCGACGGCGTCTTCGTCCGTCCCGGCCATTCCAGCCTCCCGATCGCTCCATCTGTCGGCGCACCCTAAGCGACGGGAAGGCGCTTGTCACGGGCCCGAAACCCGTGTGGAGCTGCAGCTATCCGGCTGGACGGGGGCGAAACGCCCTCGCGGACCCGCCCTGTCAGGCCGCGGGCAGTCCGAGCAGGGTGCGGGCGACCGCCTGCGGCGACTCGTCGCGTTCGCGGGCGAGAGCGACAACGGCCCGGCAGGCCAGCTCGTTGACCCCGAAGGAGAGCGCCTCCGGCGACACCCAGGCGGCTGCCTCGTCGATCTGCTCCTGGTCGTCCTCCGCGTACGCGGCCACGTACACCGCGGCCGCCTCGAACAGGTTGTATGTGCGCTTTCTCTCTTTCCGGGCCGGCTCCCGCGCGGACCCCTCGGGCCGCTCGGCCGCGGTCCTGCGCCCGATGGAGCGGAGCCTGCCGAATATGCCGGACATCCGGTCACCATCCCCTGCGTGATCGCCGATCGTACGGTTGCTGCTACTCAACGTAGAGATGGAGCTGCGGCGGCAGAAGAGGGGCGGCCCGGTGAACCGGGATCCGGTGTCAGTGGCCGGCCGCGTCGAGGGAGTCGAGGGTGGTCCGCAGCCAGGCCAGTTCGGCCTGGCTGGTGGCCCGCGCGATGGTGAGGATGCCGCGCCGGAAGGGGTCGTCCAGCTCCTCGGCTCGCAATGGCCGGTCGCCGTCGTAGAAGAAGCTCGCGGGCTCCTCCAGGAAGGCCAGCCTGCGGCGCAGCACGGCGGCCTGCGCCTCGGGGTCCTGCAGATGTCTGAAGAAGGCGAGCACCGCGAACCAGCGGTTCTCGTCCGTGATGTCCCGCCGCGACGGCTCCGCGAGCCTGCGGCGCAGCTCGCGCCGGCCCTCCTCGGTGAGCGTCAGGACGTGACGGGGGGCGGCGACGGAGCCGGGCTGTGTGGCGCGTTCCAGCAGCTGCGCGTTCTCCAGCCGCTTGATCGCGGGATACAGCGTGCTCTCCGCCACCGGCTTCACGTGCCCCGTCAGCGCGGTGATGCGCTTTCGCAGCTCATAGCCGTGCAACGGGGCGTCGTACAGGAATCCGAGGATGGCCAGCTCCAGCATGACCACATTCTGCCGCACCAGCGTTGTACATCGCTCCATGCATACATCGGAACCGATGTATGCTCTTCGGGCTGTGGAAAACGAAGCAACTGCGACAGGGGAGAGCGTTATGCGGCAGGCGGAGTTCGACGGCAGGGGAAGCATGATCCGCTGGACGGAGGCGGCGGGCGGTGGACCCGCGCGCGTGTACGTGCACGGCCTGGGGTCGGCCTCGACGGTGTACAACGCCCACATCGCGGCCCGGCCCGAACTGGCGGGGCGGCGCACCTTGTTCGTCGACCTGCCCGGCCACGGCATCAGCGACCGGCCCGCCCGCTTCGGCTACACGCTGGAGGACCATGCCACCGCTCTGGCGGCAGCCCTGGAGGCGGCCCATGTCGCCGGGGCTGAACTCGTCGCGCACAGCATGGGCGGCTCCGTCGCGGTCGTGCTCGCCCATCGCCGCCCCGAGCTCGTCTCACGGCTCGTCCTGGTGGAGGCCAATCTCGATCCGCATCCCCCGGCCACCGCGGGGAGCAGCGGCATCACCTCCTATGAGGAGCACGACTATGTCGACAACGGCGGTCACGCGCGCGTGCTCGAAAAGATCGGCCCCCTCTGGGCCGCGACCATGCGACTGGCCGATCCACGCGCCCTGCACCGCTCGGCGACAGGACTCGCCCAGGGCAGCACCCCGACGATGCGTCAGATGCTCGTGGGACTGACGGCGGAGCGCGTCTTCCTTCAGGGCGAGCTCAGCGGTGAACTGCCGGGTGCCGATGGTCTGGAATCGGCGGGGGTGCGTGTCGTGACCGTGCCGGGTGCCGGACACAACATCATGTTCGACAACCCCGACGCGTTCGCGGCGGCCGTCGCCGGTACAGCCTGACGACTCATCACCGGACCCGGCCGGCGGTCGTCCCCGGTGGAGGGCCCGCGGTCTCCGGCGAAGGGCCGGCGGTCATACCCTGCGTGCGGCCAGCGCGAGGAAGCGGGCGTCCTCGTCCACGTACGAGGTCATGTCCCAGCCCGAAGCGGCCAGCAAGGGGCCCAGGTTGTGTTCGGCGCGCAGGTCGTCCGGAGAGATCTGCCGGCCCTGGCGGGCCGCGAGCGCAGCCCGGCCGATGGGGTGGAAGAGCGCCAGTGCGCCGCCGGGCCGCACCACCCGGGCCAACTCCACCAGATTCTCGGCGGGGTTCGGCAGGTGCGCGACGAGCCCGGCCGCGAACACCGCGTCCAGCGACTCGTCGCGCAGCGGCAGCGCGGTGACATCGGCCAGCAGCAGCCTCCCGTCGTGGTCCCGTCCGGCCCGGACCGCGGCCTCCAGCATGGCCGGGGTCAGATCGGCTCCCACGACCACTCCGGTGCCGCCGACGGCCGCTCGCAGCGGGGGCAGGGCGCGCCCGGTGCCGCAGCCCGCGTCGAGCACGCGGTCACCCGTGCGCAACCGCATACGGGCCACCGCTGCCGCGTAGGCGGGTCCGTCGTCGGGGAAACGGCTGTCCCAGTGGGCGGCGCGCGCGCCGAAGAACTCCTGGACGTGTGTGTGGTCGTCGCTCATGTGCCGCATGATCTCTCACCGACACGAAGGACGACGCGGTGCACATGTTCGAGCCTGTCGCGATCGCCCGGGCGCACACCTTCGTCACTTTGCAACAGCTTTCGAAACGCGCCCCAGTTGTGCGCCCCAGCGCGCACTAGCGTCCCGGGGTCATGGGACACCTGGACCACGCCGCCTTCGGCTGGCTGACCCCCGTACTGTCGTACGCGATGGCGTGCACAGGCTCCGCACTGGGCCTGCGCTGCACGGTCCGCGGACTCGACACCACCGGAAGGTCGCGCCGCAACTGGCTGCTCGCGGCTGCTTCCGCGATCGGCACCGGCATCTGGACGATGCACTTCGTGGCGATGCTGGGCTTCGGCGTCACGGGCACGCAGATCCGCTACAACGTGCCACTGACGATCCTCAGTCTGCTGGTCGCCATGGCCGTCGTCGGCGCGGGCCTCTTCGCCGTCGGCTACGGTCGCGACCGGCACCGCGCACTCGTCTTCGGCGGGCTCACCACCGGGGTCGGCGTGGCGAGCATGCACTACCTGGGAATGGCGGCACTGCGGCTGCACGGCCAGGTGCGCTACGACCCCGCACTCGTCGCCCTCTCCGTCGTGATCGCCGTGGTGGCGGCGACCGCCGCGCTGTGGGCCGCGCTCTCCATCAGGTCCCCCGCGGCGGTCGCCGCCGCCTCCCTCGTCATGGGCGGCGCGGTGAGCAGCATGCACTACACCGGAATGATGGCCGTGAGCGTACGCGTCACCCCCTCCGGCGTACCTCTGTCCGGTGCCACGGCGATGCAGTTCATCTTCCCCCTCGCCGTCGGCCTCGGCTCCTACCTCTTCCTGACAGCGGCCTTCGTCGCACTGTCCCCGATGTCCGGCCGAACCGAAGCGTCCCCGCCGGCCCGGCGCCCGGTGGAGGGCGCCGCCCGTTGACGCCGGTACCGGAGCCGCACGGCCCGGACGGCACGCCCCTAACCTCTCCGATCGAGGAGGCCATGCGTACACCCCGCAGGACCATCACAGCAGGCGCCCAGCCGCCGCCCCCGCGGCGGGGCCGGCGCGCGCACGCCGGTCCGCCGGCGGACGAGGGAGACCTTGGCGACCTCCTCGCCGGACCCTCGCCCGAAGCGCTCGCGCGCGCGGGACGGTGGCATGTCCGGCCCCGTACCGTCCGGGCCAAGATCGTCAGCCTGCTGATGGTGCCCATCGTCTCCTTGCTCGCCCTGTGGGCCTACGCCACCGTGAGCACGGCGCAGGACGTCGCGCGGCTGCGGCAGTCGCAGCGCGTGGACTCGACGGTCCGCGCCCCCGTGGACGCCGCGGTCGCCGCGCTCCAGGCCGAACGGGCGGAAGCCGTCCGCTACGCGACCGGCCCCGCCGCGTCGTCGCCGAGCGACTTCAGGGACCTCTCACGACTCACCGACCGCGCCGTGGCGAGGCTCCGCCTGGGAGACCACAACACCGTCGCCGACGGCGCGGACCTGCCGGCCGGAGTCGCCGGGCGCCTCGCCGCCTTCGTCGCCGACACGGAGCGACTGCGGGCGCTGCGCACCGGTGTGCTGGAGCGCCGTACCGGATGGGATGAGGCGTACGCCGAGTACACCAGGGCCATTTCGACGGCATTCGGAGTCGATGGAGCGCTCACCGGCATCTCCGGAACGGGCCTGCGCACGGACGCACGTGTCCTCCTCGAATTCTCCCGGGCGCGAGAGGCGCTCGCCCAGGAGGACGCCGTGCTCGGCGGGGCCCGGCTCGCCGGGACCCTCGACGGTGAACGGCTACGGCTGTTCACGGGGGCCGTGGACACGCGCCGTACTCTGACGGACGCCGCGACGCCGGACCTCGGCGGGCCCGAACGAACCGCCTGGAACGACCTCGTGCAGGGGAGCGCCTACGACGACGTGCGCGCCGTCGAGGACAAGGTGCTCCTCTCGCGCCCCGGCCGCAAGGCCCTCGATGCCGCGCCGGAGGCCGCCTGGAGCATCGCTCACGAGCGGGTGAGCGACGGAATGCGTACGGTCGAGGCCGACGCGGGCCGTCGCGCCACGGACGCGACCGACCCGCTCGGGCACGCCCTGCTCACCCCGGCCGGCGCCGCGGTCCTCTTCGGTCTCGCCGCCGTCATCGCCTCGCTGATCATCTCCGTACGCATCGGACGCGACCTCGTCGTCGAACTCGTGGGACTGCGCGACGGCGCCCTCGACATCGCCCGCCGGAAACTCCCCGAAGCCATGCGCAGGCTGCGCGCGGGAGAGCCGGTGGACGTCGACGACGAGGCCCCGCCGGGACGGCCCTCGGACGACGAGACCGGGCAGGTCGCCCAGGCGCTGAACACCGTGCACCGGGCCGCCCTGCGGGCCGCGGTCGAGCGCGCGGAGCTGGCCGGCGGCATCTCCGGAGTCTTCGTCAACCTGGCCCGGCGCAGCCAGGTACTCGTGCACCGCCAGCTGAATCTCCTGGACGCCATGGAGCGCAGGTCCGACGACCCGGACGAGCTGAGCGACCTGTTCCGCCTCGACCACCTCACCACGCGGATGCGCCGTCACGCGGAGAGCCTCATCATCCTTTCCGGAGCCGCGCCCGGACGGGCGTGGCGAAGGCCCGTCTCGCTCACGAACGTGGTCCGGGCGGCGGTCTCCGAAGTCGAGGACTACGCGCGCGTGGAGGTACGGCAACTCCCCGAGGCGGCCGTGGCCGGCGGAGCGGTCGCCGACCTCACCCATCTCCTGGCGGAACTCGTCGAGAACGCCGCCCAGTTCTCACCCCCGCACACCCGGGTGCGGATCACCGGCGAACCGGTCGCGAACGGCTACGCGATCGAGGTCGAGGACCGGGGACTGGGCATGGGCAAGGAGAGGATCGCCGAGGCCAACCTGCGTATCGAGCGGTCCGAGGCCCTCGACCTGTACGACAGCGACCGGCTGGGCCTCTTCGTGGTCAGCCGGCTCTCGGCCCGGCACGGCATCAAGGTGCACCTGCAGACCTCGCCCTACGGGGGTACGACCGCGGTCGTACTGCTGCCCACGGCACTGCTGCAGGACGGCCCGATGGAACGTTCCCTCCAGGAACACGACACGGACCTGCCGCCGGAGAGGGAGTACGCGCGCGTGCCGGTCGCCCCGGTGCGCGACGCCGTCCGGTCCGTCACCGATCGCCCCGCGCTGGTCCCACCGCGACCGAGGGCTTCCGAGGAGCCGGCGAACGGATCACGGGGAGCACCGCCCCAGGCGAACGGTACGAAGGAGACCGCGCTTTCGGGAGTGGCGCCGCTGCGCCTGCACCGCCCCGAGGAGGACTCCGCGGACTCCGGCGCACTTCCACGCCGGGTGCGCCAGGCGAACCTCGCCCCCCAACTGCGCGGACAGCGTTCCGACGAGCCGGCGGAACCCCCGGTGTCCCCGGAGGACGACGAGCGCACACCCGAACTCGTACGGGCGCGCATGGCCGCGTACCGGGCCGGATGGGCACGTGGCGGCGGCCGGTCCCCCGGCGCCGGAGCAACCGCCGGCCCCGAAGCGGGCGGCGACAGCAGCGAAGGAGACCCCTCATGATCCAGGACCCGAGCACGGGCAGCGCCCAGCGGTCCGGCGAACTCGACTGGCTGCTGGACGACATGGTGCTGCGTGTGACCGAAGTACGGCACGCCGTCGTGCTGTCGAACGATGGACTGGCGGTGGGCGCGTCCACCGCCCTGCGGCGCGAGGACGCCGAACACCTCGCGGCCGTCGCCTCCGGATTCCACAGCCTGGCCAAGGGAGCCGGCCGCCACTTCGGCGCGGGCGGGGTGCGCCAGACCATGGTGGAGATGGACGAGGGCTTCCTGTTCGTGGCCGCGGCGGGGGACGGCTCGTGCCTCGCCGTCCTGACCACCGCCACCGCCGACATCGGACTCGTGGCGTACGAGATGGCGCTTCTGGTCAAGCGTGTCGGCGAGCATCTCCACGCCCCGCCCCGGGTCGGCGCACAGCCGCCCGCGGCAGGATGACCGAGGACGGCCGGTACAGATGACCGAGGACGCACCGGGCACCCCGCCATTGCCGGGCAGCCAGTGGTACGACCAGGAGGCGGGCCCACTCGTCCGCCCCTACGCCGTGACGGGCGGGCGCACCAAAGCCGGCCCCGCCGGGACGCATTTCGATCTGATCGCCCTGGTCACGCTCGACAGGGCAGCGCCGGGAGCCGATGGGGACAGCTCGCTCGGCCCGGAGCACCGAACCCTGGTCGAACTGTGCCGTACAGAGACCCTGTCGGTCGCCGAACTGGCCGCGGGCACCGGCCTTCCCGTGGGCGTGGTCAGGGTGCTTCTGGGCGACCTCCTGGAACGCGGCTGCGTCATCGTCAGCCGGCCGGTGCCGCCCGCGTACCTGCCCGACGAACGAATCCTCCGCGAGGTGATCGAGGGGCTGAAGGCGCTCTAGACGATGAACATCGGTCGGTACAACGGCCCTTCGAGCTCACTCCTGGGCACGGAACGGGCGTGTTCCGGTCACAAGGGGCAATGTCCGGTCCAAGCCCGCCCGACGGAACCGTAGTTGTCATGATGCTGGCTTCGTTCACCCGTACCACACGCACCGATGCCGGCGGCCGCCGGCACTCCCGAGAGAAGTGATCCATGGTCTCCGAGCACTCCGACGCCACGGGTGGCGACCCGTCCGCCATGGCGCTGAAGATACTGGTCGCCGGCGGCTTCGGCGTCGGGAAGACCACCCTGGTGGGCGCGGTCAGTGAGATCCGGCCGCTGCGTACCGAGGAACTGCTGAGCGAGGCCGGCCGGTCCGTCGACGACACCGGGGACGTGGGCCAGAAGATCACCACGACCGTGGCGATGGACTTCGGACGCATCACCATCCGGTCCGGGCTCTCGCTCTATCTCTTCGGAACACCCGGTCAGGACCGCTTCTGGTTCCTGTGGGACGAGCTGTCGACGGGCGCTCTGGGTGCCGTCGTCCTCGCCGACACCCGACGGCTCGAGGACTGTTTCCCGGCGGTGGACTACTTCGAGCACCGCCGAATTCCCTTCGTGGTGGCGGTCAACTGCTTCCCGGAGGCTCGTACGTACGGCATCAAGGACGTCTCCCGCGCCCTCGACCTCGACCGCGGTACGCCGGTCGTCCTCTGCGACGCCCGCGACCGGGAATCCGGGAAGGAGGTGCTGATCCGGCTCGTCGAATACGCGGGGAGAGTGCACACCGCCCGGCTGCTCGAATCCGTCAGCTGAGGCTGCCCGTCATCCGGGTCGGCCCCGCCCGGCGCCACGGCTCACGTCTGCTCGTCGGCCATCTTCTCTGCCATGCCACCCATCCGCCTTGCCCGGACGGCGGCAGTGGGGAAGGGTTGCTGGTCGAATCCTCCGGCCAGGGGGGAATACCACACGGGGAGACCGGATCATGGAACAGAACACGGGACTCGGCTGGTTGCTGGACGACCTCACCGAGCGCGTCGAGCACGTTCGGCACGCGCTGGTGCTGTCCAACGACGGGCTGGTGACGGGCGCGAGCACAGGACTCCGACGCGAGGACGCGGAACACCTCGCCGCAGTCTCGTCGGGACTGCACAGCCTGGCCAAGGGCTCCGGCCGTCATTTCGGCGCCGGGCAGGTACGGCAGACGATGGTCGAATTCGACGACGCGGTGCTCTTCGTCACCGCGGCCGGCACGGGGAGCTGTCTGTCCGTCCTCAGCGGGGCGGAGGCGGACATCGGCCAGGTCGCCTACGAGATGACGTTGCTGGTGAACCGCGTCGGAGAACACCTTCGCGTGGACGCTCGACAGCCGGAAGGCAAGCCCGTTTCGGACCTCTGACGCGTAAATAGGTCCAGGTCAGGGGTTGTTTGGGCAGGGCTGGGTGTCCGGTGGCTGCAGAGGCTTGCGGGTGTTTGGTCGTGGGACGGTCAGGCTGTGGCTTCCGCGGGTTGAGGGTGACGGTGTAGCCGAGCTGGTTGAGGACGTCGATCGCGCGGCGGGTGGCGCGTTCGGGGTCGCGCTGGGTGAAGTAGGCGCCGCCGAGCTCGCGGTGGATGACGTTGTCGGTGAGCATGTGCCAGATCACGGTGATGATCGAGTGCTCGACGGCGACCAGGGCCCCGAGCGAGCCGCGGCGGGCGGCGATCCGCTTGTAACGGACTTGCAGGCAGGTTCCTTTGGTCCTCACCGCGCCGAACGCCGCGAGCCCGAGTGTTCCCTTCAGGTAGGGATTGCCGGGGCGGACCCTGGTGCTCTTGGTGCGGCCGGCGGACTCGTGGTGGCCGGGGCAGACCCCGGCCCAGGAGGCGAGGTGCCGGGCGGAGGCGAACCGGGCCGTGTCGCCGCCGGTCTCCGCGACGATCACCTCGGCGACCGCGCGGTTGATCCCGGGGATGGCGTCGAGCAGGTCGAGGGCGCCTCGAAAGGAGCCCTCGCCTCCTCGATCCGCACATCCAGTTGCCCGACCGCATCCGTGAGCTGGTCGTAGTGGGCCAGGTGCAGCCGGACCAGGAAGGCGTGATGATCGCGGAAGCGGCCGGTCAGGGCCTCGGCGAGTTCGGGGATCTTGTTGCGGAGCTTGCGTTTGGCCAGCTCCGCGAGGGTCTGCGGTTCGCGTTCGCCCAAGACGAGAGCCTCCAGCATGGCCCGGCCGGAGACGCCCATGATGTCGGAGGCGACCGCGGCGAGTTTGATCCCGGTGTCCTCCAGCAGCTTCTCCAGGCGCTGGACGATCTGGCCGCGCTCACGGGTGAGCTGGGTTCGGGCGCGGGTCGGATCCCGCAGTTCACGCACGGGCTGGTCGGGCACGAACGACGGCCTGACCAGCCCGTGGGCACCGAGCCGGGCGAGCCAGGCCACATCGAAGACGTCGGTCTTACGGCCGGGCAGGTTCTTGACCTGCCGAGCGTTGACCAGGACCACGGCCAAGTCCTCGCACAGCAGGTGGTGGAACGGCTTCCAGTAGTCGCTGGTTGCCTCGATCACCACCAGGGTGACCTCGGCGGCTAGCAGGTGATCCCGCAGCGCGAGGACCGCGTTCGTCATCGAACCCCACGTCGTGATCTCGGTGCTGAACGACCCCCGCCGTTTCGTACTCGGCGTGCGAACACACACCTCGGCATCCTTCTTGCTGATGTCCACACCAGCGCAGCGTTCGTGCAGTTCCCGTGGACGGCCCTCAGCGCCACGCTGACCTGCGAGCTCACCGGCATCACAGAGACATCGGCTTCGTCCGGAACGAACCCCTCCAGCGTCCCGGACCGACATCACCCCATGTCAGGGCAGACAGAAGCACCTTCGGCGCGTGCCACGGGATTTACCACGCCCCCGGCACGCACCGAAGGTGCGCTGGTTCGCTGACCTGCAGAGACTGTGCCGGGGCTGAGGTTTTCCACAGGCTCGCCACGAAGTCCGACAAGCCGGATACGGTTTTTCCCGAGGCGAGCGCACACCGGCGCGAGCCTCCCACACCTCAGGGGAGACCGTCATGTCCGGAACCACCGTCACACAGTCCGCCACCCTCTCGCTCAGCCGGGCCGCACGGGAACTGGAGCTCAGGCGGGGCGAGTTCGACCTGGCCCTGAACCTCGGCTGTGTGCGCTCGGTGCCCGACGAGGGAGGCGGGGGACGCCGGATCCCACGCGCGGAGATCCACCGAGTGCGAGCCGAATCCGGGTTCCCGGAAGCGCTGCGCGAGCGGATCAAGGCCGTCGGCACCACGGAGGGCGCCGCCCTCGTGGGCGTGACGAACGCCCGCTTCACCCGCCTCGCACGCCTGGGACTGGTGGTGCCGGTCAAGGTCTACCTCAACCGCTACAGGATGGTCGTCTGGCTCTACCTCGCCGCGGAACTACGGCAGTTCGCGACCGACGAGCACAACGCGCCGCTCCTGAGCGGCCGGACACCGGAAGCCCTTCGGGACCAGCTGAGCGAAGGACTGGACCTTCGCCCCCGCAACTGGCGTGGCCGCCACCTGGGGTTCCTGCTGAGGCAGACACAGGATCCCTGGGCCCGTGCCGCGGTGGTGGCGTCCCTGCTCGACCCCGTCCACGTGGCCGAGGTCGTCAAGGATCCCTACGAGCGCGCACATCTCAACCGCCTTCGTCCCGCGCCTGTTTCACAGGCCGCACCGGACTCGCCCGGAGCGCTGATCGTCGAACGCATCACAACGGCGGACGACCCGGACGAGATCGGCTGGCTGAGGGCCGACCTGGGGCAGAGCGTTCTGGAAGCCAGGGAGGACCGCCCCGTGCCCCGTCCGGCACCGGACCCCTCGACCGTCCCGGCGCCGGCCCCGGCACACGCGTCGTCGCCAAGCCGGCCGGCCGCGGCTCCACCGGCGGCCGCCCGGCTCTCACCGACCGGTGCTCCGCGCGCCGTGCGAGAGCGCCTCACCGCCACGGACGCCCCGCTCACGCCGCCGGAGTCCGCGCGGTCGCGGAAGCTGCTCGCATGGCTGCGCCGAAGGAGCCCGGACGAGTCCGCCTACAGCGCTCTGAACAGTCCCTCCTGCACGACCGAGACGAGCAGGCGTCCTTCGAGGTCGTAGATGCGCCCGCGGGCCAGACCACGGCCGCCCGTCGCGATCGGTGACTCCTGGTCGTACAGGAACCACTCGTCCGCGCGGAACGGCCGGTGGAACCACATGGCGTGGTCCAGCGACGCCATGTCGAAACCGCGCGGTCCCCACAACGGCTCCACCGGGATCCGGACGGCGTCCAGGAGCGTCATGTCGCTCGCGTAGGTGAGGGCACAGGTGTGCACGAGCGGGTCGTCACCCAGCGGCCCGACAGCACGCATCCATACGGCGCTGCGCGGCTCGGCGTCCTTGGTCTCCTCGGGCGTCCAGCGCAGCCGGTCCACATAGCGGATGTCGAACGGCTGGCGCCGTGCCATGCGTTCCAGCGTTTCGGGCAGAGCGCCCAGATGCTCCTTGATCTCCTGCGTCACCGTCGGCAGGGACTCGGGATCCGGCACCTCGCGGGCCGGCGGCAGCTGGTGCTCGAAGCTCCCTTCCTCGGGCTTGTGAAAGGAGGCGGTCAGATTGAAGATCGTGCGGCCCTGCTGCACGGCGGTGACGCGCCGTGTGGTGAACGACCGTCCGTCCCGCACCCGTTCGACCTGGTACACGATCGGGACGCCGGGCCGGCCAGGACGCAGGAAGTACGCGTGCAGCGAGTGCACCGGCCGGTCGCCCTCCGTGGTGCGGCCGGCGGCGACCAGCGCCTGGCCTGCGACCTGGCCGCCGAAGACCCGCTGCAGCGACTCCTGCGGGCTGAGGCCGCGGAAGATGTTGACCTCGATCTGCTCCAGGTCGAGCAGGTCGACGAGCCTTTCGGCCGGGTTCGTCATCGGTGGGATTCTCCTGTGCTCACAGCTGTCCGACGTCGGTGACCTTGACGATGGCACGGCCCTCGGCGTCCGAGGCCGTGAGGTCGACCTCCGCGCTGATGCCCCAGTCGTGGTCGCCGTTCGGGTCCGCGAAGGTCTGACGGACGCGCCACAGACCGTTCTGCGGCTCCTCCACGATCGAGAGCAGCTTGGGGCCACGGGCGTCGGGACCGGTACCGAGGTCCTCGTACTCGTCCCAGTACTTGTCCATGGCCTCGCCCCACGCGTCGGCGTCCCAACCGGAGTCGCCGTCCAGCTCGCCGAGTTCGTCGACGTTGTCCAGAGCGGCCAGCTCGACCCTGCGGAACATCGCGTTGCGGACGAGGACACGGAAAGCTCGGGCGTTCGAGGTGACCGGCTTGACCTGGTCGGCCTTCTCCTGAGCCTCCTCGGCCGTCATCACCTCGGGGTTGGCGAGCTGTTCCCACTCGTCGAGCAGGCTGGAGTCGACCTGTCGCACCATCTCGCCCAGCCAGGCGATCAGGTCCTCCAGGTCCTCGGACTTCAGGTCGTCCGGGATGGTGTGCTCGAGGGCCTTGTAGGCGCTGGCCAGGTAACGCAGGACGATGCCCTCGGTGCGGGCGAGTTCGTAGAAGGAGACGAACTCCGTGAAGGACATGGCCCGTTCGTACATGTCACGGATGACGGACTTCGGCGACAGCGGGTGGTCGCCGACCCACGGATGGCTCTTGCGGTAGGTGTTGTACGCGTGGAAGAGCAGTTCCTCCAGCGGCTTGGGGTACGTCACGTCCTGGAGCCGCTCCATGCGCTCCTCGTACTCGACGCCGTCGGACTTCATCGCGGCCACGGCCTCACCACGGGCCTTGTTCTGCTGGGCCGCGAGGATCTGCCGCGGTTCGTCCAGCGTGGACTCCACGACGGACACCATGTCGAGGGCGTACGACGGGGAGTCGGGGTCCAGCAGGTCGAAGGCGGCGAGCGCGAACGTCGACAGGGGCTGGTTCAGCGCGAAGTCCTGCTGGAGATCGACGGTGAGCCGCACGACGCGGCCCGTCGGGTCGGGCTCGTCGAGCTTCTCCACGATGCCGCCGTCGAGCAGCGAGCGGTAGATCGCGATGGCCCGGCGGATGTGCCGCAGCTGCTGCTTGCGCGGCTCGTGGTTGTCCTCCAGCAGATGCCGCATCGCCTCGAAGGCGTTGCCGGGCCGTGCGATCACCGAGAGCAGCATCGTGTGCGTCACGCGGAAGCGCGAGGTCAGCGGCTCGGGATCGGAGGCGATCAGCTTCTCGAAGGTGTTGTCGGTCCAGCCCACGAAGCCCTCGGGAGCCTTCTTGCGCACCACCTTGCGGCGCTTCTTCGGGTCGTCGCCCGCCTTGGCGAGCGACTTCTCGTTCTCGATGACGTGCTCCGGCGCCTGAGCGACGACGTAGCCCGCCGTGTCGAAGCCCGCGCGTCCGGCCCGTCCCGCGATCTGGTGGAACTCGCGGGCGCGCAGCGTGCGCACCCGAGTGCCGTCGTACTTCGTGAGCGCGGTGAACAGCACCGTGCGGATGGGGACGTTGACGCCGACACCGAGCGTGTCCGTGCCGCAGATGACCTTCAGGAGACCGGCCTGGGCCAGCTTCTCCACCAGTCGCCGGTACTTGGGCAGCATGCCGGCGTGGTGCACACCGATGCCGTGGCGTACGTAGCGGGAGAGGTTTTGGCCGAACTTGGTGGTGAACCGGAAGTTGCCGATGAGCTCGGCGATCTGGTCCTTCTCCGCACGCGTGCACATGTTGATGCTCATCAGCGCCTGCGCCCGTTCCACGGCCTGCGCCTGGGTGAAGTGCACGATGTAGACCGGGGCCTGCTTGGTGGCGAGCAGCTCGGTGAGGGTCTCCGTCAGCGGAGTGAGCACGTACTCGTAGGAGAGCGGGACGGGCCGGGTCGCCGAGCGGACCACAGTCGTGGGCCGGCCGGTGCGGCGCGTGAGGTCCTTCTCGAACATCGAGACGTCGCCGAGGGTCGCCGACATCAGGATGAACTGCGCCTGCGGAAGCTCCAGGATCGGGATCTGCCAGGCCCAGCCCCGGTCGCCCTCGGCGTAGAAGTGGAACTCGTCCATGACGACCTGACCGACATCGGCGTGTTTGCCGTCCCTCAGCGCGATGGACGCGAGGACCTCGGCGGTGCAGCAGATGACCGGAGCGTCGGCGTTCACGGAGGCGTCGCCGGTGAGCATGCCGACGTTCTCGGTGCCGAACATCTTGCAGAGCTCGAAGAACTTCTCCGAGACGAGCGCCTTGATCGGCGCCGTGTAGAAGGTGACCTCGTCCCGGGCGAGCGCGGCGAAGTGCGCACCCGCGGCGATCATGCTCTTGCCCGAGCCGGTGGGCGTCGAGACGATCACGTTCGCACCCGAGACAACCTCGATCAGCGCCTCCTCCTGATGGGGGTAGAGGGTGAGACCGCGTTCCCCGGCCCACGACTCGAAGGCTTCGTAGAGGGCGTCGGGGTCTGCGGTCTGCGGCAGCTGATCGATAAGGGTCACGCCCCCATCTTGCCTGTCGATGCACGTGATGGGGGAATCGGATGTTCGGGCAAAGATCACGACCGCTACGCTGTGGCGCCGGTGACGCGTCAGCGTGCACGGGCAACTGGACAGCGTTACAAGAGGAATGGGGCGGGGAACGGCCATGATGGGACCAGCACACTCACTGTCGGGGGCCGCGGCCTGGCTCGGCGTCGGAGCGGCGGCAGCCGCGGCCGGCCATGCCATGCCCTGGCCGGTCCTGCTTGTCGGCGCCCTGATCTGCGCGGGCGCCGCTCTCGCCCCGGACCTGGACCACAAGGCTGCCACGATCTCCAATGCCTTCGGACCGGTGTCACGAAGGCTGTGCGAGATCGTCGACAAGCTCTCCTACGCCGCCTACAAGGGGACCCGAAAGCCGGGCGACCCCCGGCGCAGCGGCGGTCACCGCACGCTGACGCACACCTGGGTGTGGGCGGTGGCGATCGGATCGGGCACGGCGGTGCTGGCGATCACCTGCGGTCGCTGGGCGGTCCTCGGCATCCTCTTCGTGCACATGGTGCTCGCCATCGAGGGTCTGCTGTGGCGGGCCGCCCGCGGTTCGAGCAGCAACGTCCTGGTCTGGCTGCTCGCCGCGACGAGCTCGTGGATCCTCGCGCAGACTCTGGACAAGCCGGGCAACGGCTCGGACTGGCTGTTCACCGCGCCGGGCCAGGAGTACCTCTGGCTCGGGCTGCCGGTCATTCTCGGTGCCCTGGTGCACGACATCGGGGACGCGCTGACGGTGTCCGGCTGCCCGGTCCTCTGGCCCATCCCGATCGGCCGCAAGCGCTGGTACCCGATAGGCCCGCCCAAGGCGATGCGCTTCCGAGCGGGCAGCTGGGTGGAGCTCAAGGTGCTGACGCCGGTGTTCATGGTGCTGGGCGCCGTGGGCTGCGCGGCCGCGCTGAACTACATCTGAGTCCGGAGTCTCCCGGATCGCGCCACCGTCGCGCGACTCCTTCGTGGCCGTACCGGCGCCCATGGCTTGACGCGGGGCGCCCGTCACGGTCAGCCGTCGTCCCCTGTGCCGGACCCCTGGTCCCCGCCTCCGAAACGCCGCTCGAACTGGGCGATGCGGCCCTCGGAGTCCACCGTGCGGGCCTTGCCCGTGTAGAAGGGATGACTCTCCGAGGAGATCTCGACGTCCACGACCGGGTAGGTCTCGCCGTCGTCCCAGTCGATGGTCCGGTCGCTCGTGGCGGTGGAGCGCGTGAGGAAGGCGTATCCGGCGACGCGGTCGCGGAACACCACGGGGCGGTAGTCGGGCTGCTTGTCCTGCTGCATGGCGACTCCTTGGGGGAGAAGCGGGACGCGTGCCGGTCAGCCGGACACGGCGTCCTCGTCGACGATGTGCATCGCGGCTTCCTCCGCCGAGGCCGCGGCGCCGTCGATGCCGATGTCCGTGGCGATGAGCCCGCTCTCCTCGTCCTCGTGCGCGCCTTCGTTCGGGGCCACCAGCCGGCCGGAGCGCAGGGCACCCACCTCGTTGTCGAGGGGCTCTCCGTCGGTGCCCTCGCAGTCGCCGATGCCGTCTCCGTCGGATGCGGCGATGTCGGGCAGCTCGTCGGCGAGGCGCTCGTCCAGGGTCTCGCCCGCCCGGCGTTCCGAGGCGGTCACCCCACGGTGCTCCACCGCCCACGGCCGCTCCGGCGGGGACCAGCCGCGGTCCAGGGGGTCACTGACGCCGTCCGTCACCAGTGTGTCCTCGGCGTCGAGCAGCCCCGCGTCGTCCTGTACCTCGGATCCGTCGGGCTGGTAGACGTCGTCTCCCCATCCGTCGGCGCTGTCCACGGGTACCTCCAGGGGGTGCGGACGGGACCGGAGCCGCCGTGTTCGACGGCGGGCGCGCGGACCCGAGGACACGGTCGTCGCTCCCCGCGAACCGGTTGGTTCGCGGGAGTCCCCCGAGCGGGTGCCCACGTCCAGCCTTCCACCCCCCTTCGGCACCGCGCAACGCCACAGGGGCCGACCAGCAGCGTCGCAGGGACCGACGCCCGCCCGCCGGGCCCCTCGCGGGGTGCGGTGAACGTGGGAACGGACCGGTGCGACGCCTGTCGCATGGCCTGGCAGTCCTGGCCGCCCCGGCCGACACCTACCCCACGCGTCGCGGGCAGGTGGTCCCGCTCGGCAGCCGGCTTGCGGAACGGTGGCCCCGGCCGGGCATCCCGCTCACCCGTGCCAGGACCTCCACAGCGCCGCGTACGCGCCGTCCGCCGCGACCAGTTGTTCGTGGCTGCCGAGTTCGCTGATGCGGCCGTTCTCGACCACGGCGATGACGTCGGCGTCGTGAGCGGTGTGGAGGCGGTGGGCGATGGCGACGACGGTGCGGCCGTCGAGGACACGGGCCAGCGAGCGTTCCAGATGGCGGGCCGCCCGCGGGTCCAGGAGCGAGGTCGCTTCGTCCAGGACCAGGGTGTGCGGGTCGGCCAGCACCAGCCGGGCCAGCGCGATCTGCTGGGCCTGGGCCGGCGTGAGCGCGAACCCGCCCGAGCCGACCTCGGTGTCCAGACCGTCGTCCAGCGCTCGCGCCCAGCCGGTCGCGTCGACCGCGCCGAGAGCCGCCCACAGCCGGGCGTCGACGGAAGCGGCGCCATCGCCCGCAGCCCTGGCACCAGCACCAGCCTCAGCGCCAGTGCCAGCAGCCGGAGCCTGTTCTTGACGCTGATCCTGCTCGTCGTCCTGATGCTGCCGGGAGCGGGGGACGGCGAGCAGCAGGTTGTCGCGCAGGGAGCCCACGAACACATGGTGCTCCTGGTTGACCAGAGCCACGTGCGCCCGGACCTCCTCCGCGGGCATCCGGGACAGCTCGGCGCCGCCGAGGGTGATCCGGCCGTCCCGGGGCGCGTAGATCCCGGCGAGCAGCCTGCCCAGGGTGGACTTCCCCGCGCCGGACGGGCCGACCAGGGCGAGCCGCGTGCCGGGCGGCACCGCCAGGGAGACCTCCCGCAGCACGTCGACCCCCGCGCGGTAGCCGAAGTGCACCCGGTCCGCGTGGACGTCGCGGCCCTCCGGCTTCACGGCCGGGTCGCCCGCGTCCGGCTCGATGTCCCGGACACCGACCAGCCGCGCCAGCGACACCTGGGCTACCTGGAGCTCGTCGTACCAGCGCAGGATCAGTCCCACCGGGTCGACGAGCATCTGGGCGATCAGCGCACCCGTCGTCAGCTGGCCCACCCCGATCCAGCCCTGGAGAGCGAGCCACCCGCCGATCATCAGGACCGAGCAGAGCACCGTGACATGCGTGATGTTGACGACCGGGAAGAGAACCGACCGCAGCCAGAGCGTGTAGCGCTCCCACGCCGTCCATTCCCGGACCCGGCGGTCCGACAGCTCGATGCGGCTCCTGTCGAGACGGTGCACCTCGATCGTGCGCCCGGCGTCGACCGTCTCGGCGAGGACGGCGGCGACGGCGGCGTAGCCGGCCGCCTCCGAGCGGTAGGCGGCGGGCGCCCGCTTGAAGTACCAGCGGCAGCCCATCACCAGCACCGGAACGGCGACCAGGACGGCGGGAGCGAGTACGGGGGCTGTCACGGCGAGTCCGCCGAGCAGCAGTGCCGCCCACACGACACCGATGGCCAGCTGTGGGACGGCCTCGCGCATCGCGTTGGCCAGCCGGTCGATGTCGGTGGTGATGCGGGACAGCAGGTCGCCCGTCCCGGCCCGTTCCAGGACGCCGGGCGGCAGACCGACCGACCGTACGAGGAAGTCCTCGCGCAGATCTGCCAGCATCCGCTCGCCGAGCATGGCACCCCGCAGCCGCACCTGCCGGACGAACACGGCCTGGATGACGAGCGCGACGACGAAGAAGGCGGACGTGGTCTCCAGATGGAGGTCGTCCGCGTGGTCCGAGACACGTTCGACGACCGAGCCCAGCAGATAGGGCCCGGCCATCGAGGCCACGACGGCCACGGTGTTGACGGCGACCAGGAGCAGGAAGGCCCTGCGGTGCCGTCGGAACAGCTCGCTCACGTAGGCGCGTACGGTCGCGGGCGCGCCGACGGGCAACGTGTTCGCCGTCGTCGGGGCGGCCGGGTCGTACGCGGGTGGTGCCACGCCGATCATGCGGTCTCCTCGATCTCTTCCAGTACGCCGTCGAGAACGGCCTCGTCGTCCACGGTCACCGCGCCGAGAGCGGTCCGGTCCGCGGCTTCCGCGGCGGCCTCTTCCTCGGTCTCGCGGGTCACCACGGCCCGGTATCGCGGCTCGCTGTGTACCAGTTCGCGGTGCACGCCGACCGCGACGACCTCGCCCTCGTGGATGAGAACGACCCGGTCCGCGTGGTCCAGGAGCAGCGGTGAGGAGGTGAAGACCACGGTCGTGCGCCCAGCGCGCAGGGAGCGCACTCCGTCGGCGATCCGGGCCTCGGTGTGTGAGTCGACCGCGGACGTCGGCTCGTCCAGGACGAGTACCTCCGGGTCCGTGATCAGGGACCGGGCCAGTGCGAGCCGCTGGCGCTGGCCCCCGGACAGGGAGCGGCCGCGTTCCGTGACGCGGGCGTCCATCGGATCCTCGGTGTCGAGCGATCCCTGGGCGAGCGCGTTCAGCACATCGCCGCACTGGGCCGAGGACAGGGCTGCCTCGGCGCTCACGAGACCCGAGGCCGGCACATCGAGCAGCTCGCGCAGGGAGCCCGACAGCAGCACCGGATCCTTGTCCTGGACGAGGACGGCGGTGCGGGCGCACTCCAGGGGCAAATCGTCCAGCGGCACGCCCCCGAGGACCACCGAGGTGCTCCTCGGCCCGCCCTCGGCGCGCGCCGGCTCACCTTGCTGGGAGGCGTGGCCGCCGAGCCGCTCGGCCAGCAGTCCCGCCGCGTCCGGGTCCCCGCACACCACGGCTGTGAACCTGCCCTCGGGAGCGAGCAGACCGGTCACTGGGTCGTACAGATCGCCGCCCGGCACCTCGGCGGCGCGTGAGCCGCCGCTGTCCATGGCCCGTTCCAGGGACAGCACCCGGGCGGCTCGCCTGGCCGACGGACGCGAGAAGGAGTAGGCCATCGCGATCTCCTCGAAATGTCGCAACGGGTACGTGAGAAGCATGACGGCGCTGTACACGGTGATCAGTTCACCGACCTCGATCCGGCCGTCCCGGGCCAACTGCACACCGCGCCAGACGACGGCGATCATCAGCAGACCGGGCAGCAGCACCTGGATCGCCGAGATCGCCGACCACATGCGCGCGCTGCGTACGGCGGCCCGGCGCACCTCCTGGGAGGCGCGGCGGTAGCGGTCGAGGAAGAGCTCCTCGCCGCCGATGCCGCGCAGTACCCGCAGGCCCGCCACGGTGTCGGAGGCCAGCTCGGTCGCGCGGCCGGCCTTCTCCCGCTGGAAGTCGGCGCGCCGGGTGGCGCGGGGCAGCAGCGGCAGTACGGCCAACGCCAGCACGGGCACGCCCACGGCGACGATCACACCCAGGGCCGGCTGGTAGACGACCAGGGCCACACAGACCACCACGACCGTCACGGCGGCAGCCGAGAACCGCGACACGCTCTCCACGAACCAGCCGATCTTCTCGACGTCGCCGGTGGAGACCGCGACCACCTCGCCGGCCGCGACGCGCCGCGTGAGCGCGGAGCCCAGCAGCGCGGTTCTGCGGGCCAGCAGTTGCTGGACGCGCGCGGCCGCGGTGATCCAGTTGGTGACCGCGGTGCGGTGGAGCATGAGTTCGCCGAGGGCGATGCACACGCCGCACACCGCCATCAGCGCGCCGGTCAGGGCGAGCCGGGTGCCGGAGTGGTCGACGACGGACTGGACGGCCAGACCGACGCAGAACGGCAGCGTGGAGACGGCCAGGAAGTGCAGCAGACCCCAGGCCAGGGCCTTGAACTGTCCGCCGAGCTGATTACGCCCGAGCCACCACAGGAATCGGGGACCTGAGCGCGCGTCGGGCACACCCGGGTCGGGATACGGAAGGTCTTGGATCTGCATGACGTCCCAGTGGCTCGTGTCAGGCGATGGAGAGTGCTCCGGATTTCGGCAGCCGTCCGGCCGGGGGGCCGACAGCAAACCGTGAAAGGTTCGCTTCGGAGCGTGGTCGAAAGCAAACGGTTTTCCGCCCTGCCGCAAGGAACCGGACCGCGAACCGGACCGCGGCGACCGCGACCGGCCGGAACGGGAGGGAAGGGCGATTCGCCCGATACGTGGTGCGAGGATGGACGGCATGCGAAAGAACGGCGCGATGCGCACGGGGCTCGCGGCCATGGTCTGCGGAGCCGTCGCGGTCACTCTCACGGCCTGCGGCGGAGTGGAGGGCGGAAGCGGCAGCGGGGCGAAGGGTCGCGCGGGAGCCCCCGGCGCTGTCGCTCGTACGAGTGCGCCCGCGGTCGACCCGACACGCATCCCCGACGTGGGCGACCGGCTCCAGCGGCGGATCCCCTCCGATTCGGGCCAGGTGCTGGCGGTGTACGGCGAGGGCAAGGACTCCGCGGAATCCACGGCCGTGCTGTACACGAAGTCCGGTACGGCCTGGGAGAGGACGCGCAGCTGGGCGGCGCACAACGGGACGAAGGGCTGGACCACCGACCATCACGAGGACGACAAGCGCAGCCCCGTCGGTGTGTTCACGCTCAGCGACGCCGGTGGCGTGCTCGACGACCCGGGTGCCCGGTTGCCGTACACGCAGTCGGAGACGTACCAGGCTCCCCACGACTGGCCCGAGTCGTACTGGCACGACTTCGACTACGTCATCGCCATCGACTACAACCGCGTCGAGGGCGATCCTCCGGACGATCCGACCCGGCCCTGGGGCGATGACAAGGGCGGCGGCATCTGGCTGCACATGGACCACGGCAGCGGCACGTCGGCGTGCGTGAGTCTGCCCAAGGAGGGCATGGAGTACCTCCTGCGCACACTCGACCCGGAAGAGCACCCCGTGGTGGTGATGGGGGACAAAGCCGACCTGAACGCTTAGTGGTCCGGCGCGCCCCGGCCGCGCCGCCGGGCCCCGGGCGGGGTGGCCGGGGGTCGCCGGTGCGCCATTGCGGTCGGCGCGACCGCCCCGTAGAACACCGCACATGAGTAGACCGGCCATCATGTCCATGCTCGCCGGAGTGATCCTCGTGGCGAGCGCCCTCCTCGGGGCGGGCCCGGCTCCGGCGGCCACCGCGTCCGTCGCGGCTCGTGCGTCCGCGGCCTCCACCGCGTCCGTCGCCCGATCGTCCGACGTGCCCGTCGAGTTCGGCAGCGACTGGCACGATCCCGTCACCGCCGCCCCGCCCGTCGCCAGGCCGTCCGCGCCGTCCTGTGAAGTGACGCTCGCCGAGGCACAGTTCCGCGACTTCACGCCCTACACGGGCACGTACACCCCGCCGTCGGGCTGCGGCGACCGCTGGAGCGAGGTCGTGCTCCGGCTCGAAGGCAAGGTCAAGGGGCGCCAGTTCGACCGTCTCGGCTATCTGCACGTCGGCGGGGTCGAGATTCTCCGTACGTCCACCCCGGAGCCGTCGCCCGACGGGATCGAGTGGTCCGTCGAGACGGATGTGACGCGCTACAGCGACACGTTCCGGCGGAGTCACGACGTCGAGATGCTGATCGGGAACGTCGTCGACGACACGTACACCGGGGTTCTCGACGTCAAGGCCACGCTGACGTTCTACGCGGGCAGGCCCGCCGTGACCCCCGACCGTGTCCTGACCCTCAAGGACGGCACCCTGACCACCCCGCGCAACAGCGAACGCGTGATCGCCGAGGTGTACGCGACCGGGTCCGGCGGTGGCTGTGAGGAGGTCTGGTATCTGACGGTCCCGGACGCGGCACCGTACTCCTGCAAGGCGGACAACGGCCCCTACCGTGAGGTGCAGATCGAGGTCGACGGCCGACTCGCCGGTGTCGCCGAACCGTTCCCGACCGTGTGGACCGGCGGCTGGTCCAATCCCTTCCTCTGGTACGTGATTCCGGGGCCCCGTGCCTTCGCCGTCAAGCCCATCGAGTACGACCTGACCCCGTTCGCCGGACTGCTCAACGACGGGCGTCCGCACCGGATCGACGTCTCCGTCGTAGGCGTACCGGAGGGGCAGTCGGGCTGGAGCCTGCCCGTCAACGTGCTGGTCCGGCAGGACGCCCGGCGCGGCCATGTGAGCGGTGCGCTCCTGCGGGCCGAGGCGGGCGATCTCGCCGACTCCTCGACGTACACACCCGGTTCGGAGCACCGTGTCGAGACCGCGGGACGGCACCGGCTGACGGTCGCCGGGTACCTCGACACCTCGCACGGCAGAGTGGTGACGACGGTCAGCCGCACCCTGGCGAACAACTCCACGCACCGCTGGACCGAGGGCGAGAACACGGACGGCCTCGAGGCGACGTGGACCGACGACGAGGTGGTGACCGTCGACGGACGCGGACCCGCCACGACGACGCGCACCCGGCGCGCGTACACGATGGACGGCACGACGACCCTCGGCGCGGACGACCGGCTGCGGACCGTGCTGACGCTCGGCGACCGGGCCTCCGTGGCCGAGGACTCGGGCGGCCGGCCCACCACGTGGTCACGGCTCGACGACACCTACACGGGCGACGCCACGTACACGGCCGGCGTGCCGCGCGACCAGCGTCACGCGGTCGCCACGACGAGCGAGCGCTACCGGCGCCACGGTTCGGCCGGCTGTTACGACCGCTCCCTGGTCACCGTGCAAGGGACGCTCACGCAGGACCGCGCCCGCTGCTGAGCCCGGGCGACGGGCCCGACGGCGGGGGTGACGAGTGCGGCCGTCCAGGGTGAGGACGAGGAACGGACGCGGGCCGGCCGGGTCACCGGGACCGGGTCATCGGGACCGGTCGGCCCGTCCGGCGCCCGGGCGGGTCGCGTGCTCCAGCGCCAGGAGCGCGGAGTAGTAGCCGCGTCCCGTCGCGTGATCCATGCCCACCTCGCACATGCGATTGGCCGACAGATGCGCGTCGAAGTCGCGGGAGGTCACGAACGCCGCCTCCTCGCGGGTGGCCGACTCGGTCAGTTCCCTGTGGAGCATGCCGCGGTCGCCCGCGAAGGCGCAGCATCCGGCGTCGTCGGGCACCACCACCTCGTCCGCACACGCCTCGGCCACGGCGCGCAGTTGCGCCTCGTCGCCCAAGTGCCGCATGGAGCAGGTCGGGTGGAGGACCGCGGAGCCCAGGGTGCGACGCACGGTGAGGTGGGGGAGGAGTTCCTCCGCCGCCCACACCAGTGAGTCGACGACCAGCAGCTCGGCGTGCAGCTCCCGGTTGTCGGGGGTCAGATACGGTACGACCTCGCGCGCGATGCCGAGCGTGCACGACGAGGCGTCCACGACGAGCGGCAGTCTGCCGCCGGCGGTCCAGCCCCAGGCCGCCTCGACGACACGGTTGGCCATCACGGCGTTGCCCGCGTCGTACCCCTTGGAGTGCCAGATCGTCGCGCAGCACGTCCCCCGGACATCGTCCGGAATCCACACCGGCTTTCCCGCTCGCGCGGAGACCGCGACGACGGCCCGCGCGAGCGAGACGTCCCCCGGACCGCCGAAGACGCGGTTGACGCAGGCCGGGTAGTAGACGGCGACGGCCCCCACGCGTGCGGTGCGGGGCATGGCGGAGGGGGCGGCTCCGGGCATCCGCGGCAGCCACTCGGGCACGAGATCGGGGCGTACGGCCCTGCGGACCGCCCGCGTCACGGTGTTCACCCGCCGGTCGCCGATCCGGTCGGCGACGGCGACGGCCAGCCGCGCGGAGGCTTCGAGCACACGGAAGTGCCGCGCGGCCAGCGCGGCCGCCTTCTCCTCGCGCGGAGTGTGCCGGGCATGCCGGAACGTCTTCATCAGGGCGCCCGTGTCGATGCCGACCGGGCAGGCCAGCTTGCAGGTCGAGTCGCCCGCGCAGGTGTCCACGGCGTCGTATCCGTACGCCTCCAGGAGCCCGTTCTCGACCGGCGAGCCCTCGGGCTGGCGCATCATCTCGCGGCGCAGCACGATCCGTTGGCGCGGTGTCGTCGTCACGTCCTGGCTGGGGCAGGTCGGTTCGCAGAAGCCGCACTCGATGCACGGGTCGGCGATCGCCTCGACACGAGGGATCGTCTTCAGGCCCCGTACGTGCGCACGCGGATCCCGGTCGAGCACGACGCGCGGTGCGAGCACGCCGTCCGGATCGACCAGCCGTTTGGTGCGCCACATCAACTCCGTCGCTCTGGACCCCCATTCGAGCTCCAGGAAGGGTGCGATGTTGCGCCCTGTGGCGTGTTCGGCCTTGAGTGAGCCGTCGAAGCGTTCCACCGTGAGCCGGCAGAACGCGTCCATGAACGCGGCGTACCGCTCCACGTCGGCGGGCCTGGACGCGTCGAAGGCCAGCAGGAAATGCAGATTGCCGTGGGCGGCATGGCCCGCGACGGCGGCGTCGAAGCCGTGCCGGGTCTGGAGTTCCAGCAGCGCCTCGCAGGCCTCGGCGAGCCGCTCGGGCGGTACCGCGAAGTCCTCCGTGATCAGTGTCGTACCGGAGGGGCGTGCTCCGCCGACCGCCGTCACGAACGCCTTGCGGGCCTTCCAGTAGCCGGCGACGGTCCGCTGGTCCCGGGTGAGGGCGTTCGTCACCGAGGGCGCGGGCGACACCAGAGGAATCCCCTCCAGTACCGCGCGGGCGCGCTCCTCGTACGCCTCCTGCGTGGCCTCGTCCGGGGCGCGGAACTCGACGAGCAGAGCGGTCGTCGGACCCGGAAGACCGGCCCAGTCACCGGGCACCCCCTCCACGGCCACCGAGGCACGCAGGGTGTTGCCGTCCATCAGCTCGACGGCCGAGGCGCCCGCCGCGGTGAACAGGGGCACGGCGGCGGCCGCGGCGGGCAGTGAGCCGAAGAAGAGCAGCGCGGCGGACACCCTGCGGTCCAGCGGCAGAGTGTCGAAGACGACCTCCGAGATGAAGCCGAAGGTGCCCTGCGATCCGACCATCAGACCGCGCAGGATCCCGACGGGCGTCGAGCCGTCCAGGAAGGCGTCCAGACGGTAGCCGTTGGTGTTCTTGATCGTGTACTTGGCGCGGATCCGGTCGACCAGCGCGGCGTCCGCCTCGATCTCCGCCTTGAGCTCCACGAGTCCGGCGCACAGGGCCGGTTCCGCACGCGCCAGCCGCTCGTCGGCGTCCGGTTCGGCCGTGTCCACGACCGTGCCGGACGGCAGGACGAACGTGAGCGAGGCGAGGGTGACGTAGGAGTTGCGGGTGGTGCCCGCCGTCATGCCGGAGGCGTTGTTCGCGACCACGCCGCCGACCGTGCAGGCGACCGCGCTCGCCGGGTCGGGGCCGAGCACGCGCCCGTGCCGGGCGAGCGCGGCATTGACGCGGGCGACGGTCGTGCCCGGAGCGATCCGGACCCGCGCTCCGCCGTCGAGGACCTCGACGCCCGTCCAGTGCCGCCGGACGTCGACGAGGATGTCCTCGCCCTGTGCCTGGCCGTTGAGCGAGGTCCCGGCCGCGCGGAACACCACCTCGCGGCCCTTGCCGTGGGCGTACGAGAGCACCGCCGAGACGTCGTCGATGTCCTCGGGGACCACGACGACCCGCGGCACGAAGCGGTAGGGGCTGGCGTCGGACGCGTAGCGCACGAGGTCGGAGATCCCGGTCAGTACCTTCTCGTGGCCGAGCAGGGCGATCAGGTCGCCGCGCAGCGGCTCGGGAGTCCCGCCGGCCCGGTCCTCGGGCACCCGGTCGGCCGCCGGGACCTCGGGGCGCGCGTCGGGGCGCAGGGCGTCGGGATCGGGCTCCAGCAGCGGCATCGCGGACCACTCCTCACATGCTCGGCCGACCGGCGGCGGCGCGGTGTGCCGTGCCCGACCGGCCCAGAAGCGCCCACTCCGCCCTGAGTCGGCTGGGCCGCCTCAGCGGCGACGCACCGCCCGGAACCGGCCGAGTCGCCTCAGCGGCGACGTGCCGTCCCCAAACGGCTGGGCTGCCTCAGCGGCGATGCACCGCCCTGAACCGGCTGAGCCGCCTCAGCGGCGACGCACCGCCCCGAGCCGGCTCAGCACCGGTGTTCCACCTGTTCCACCCTCGGCATGCCGTCCACCAACGTGTCCAGCAACCCGCCGAGCACCTCGCGCTGCTCGTCCGTCAATGGAGCCAGGATCTCCTCCGCGGCGCCGCGGCGCGCGGCGCGCAGCTCGCGCAGCGCCTTGCGCCCCTCGTCGGTGACCTCGATACGGATCACCCGGCGGTTGGTGGGATCGGGCGCCCGGCGCACCTTGCCGCTCGCCTCCAGTCCGTCGACCAGCGTGGTAACGGCACGCGGCACCACTTCGAGGCGCTCCGCGAGATCGGCCATACGGGGAGGTGAGGCGTAGTGCGCGAGGGTACGCAGGAGCCGGGACTGGGCGGGGGTGATGCCCAGCTCGCGCTGCTCCAGATGGCGCTTCTGGATGCGGTGCACGCGGCGCGTGAGACGCAGCAGCTGCTCGGCGAGCAGGCCGTCGGCATCGGGGGTGGTCATGCGGGAACAATATCAGGATGCCGTTCATTGTGAGTATAGGTAACAATGAGCTAGGGTCCGTCAGTCGTCGGATCCTCATCGATGTCCCTGTCCTCCCGTTTTCCTAGGAGTCCATTGCGCCCCGAACTGTCCGCCTGGAGCCCGCCACCCGCCGACAGCCAGCAGCCACGGCAGGTGCGCCGCATCCTGAGTCTCTTCCGGCCCTACCGAGGCCGCCTCGCGGTCGTCGGCCTGCTGGTCGGCGCCGCGTCCCTCGTGGGCGTCGCCACACCCTTCCTGCTGAAGGCGATCCTGGACACCGCGATCCCTCAAGGGCGTACGGGCCTGCTGACCCTGCTGGCGCTCGGCATGATCGCGAGCGCCGTCCTGAGCGGTGTCTTCGGCGTCCTGCAGACGCTGATCTCCACGACCGTCGGCCAGCGCGTGATGCACGACCTGCGCACGGCGGTCTACGGCCGCCTCCAGCGCATGTCGCTCGCCTTCTTCACCAGGACGCGCACGGGCGAGGTCCAGTCCCGCATCGCCAATGACATCGGCGGCATGCAGGCGACCGTCACGTCCACCGCGACCTCGCTGGTCTCCAACCTCACCAGTGTGGTCGCCACGATCGTCGCGATGGTGGCCCTGGACTGGCGCCTGACCCTCGTCTCCCTGCTCCTGCTGCCGGTGTTCGTGTGGATCAGCCGCCGCGTCGGCAGCGAACGCAAGAAGATCACCACCCAGCGTCAGAAGCAGATGGCGGCGATGGCCGCCACCGTCACCGAATCGCTCTCCGTCAGCGGCATCCTGCTCGGGCGCACCATGGGCCGGGCCGACTCGCTGACGAAGTCGTTCGCGGAGGAGTCCGAGGGCCTCGTCGATCTCGAGGTGAGGTCGAACATGGCGGGACGCTGGCGCATGTCCGTCATCGGCATCGTCATGGCCGCCATGCCCGCCGTCATCTACTGGACCGCGGGCGTCGCCCTCCAGCTCGGCGGACCTTCGATATCGATCGGCACGCTCGTCGCCTTCGTCTCGCTCCAGCAGGGCTTGTTCCGGCCGACGGTCAGCCTGCTGTCCACCGGTGTGCAGATCCAGACCTCGCTCGCGCTGTTCCAGCGCATCTTCGAGTACCTCGACCTGCCCATCGACATCACCGAGCCCGAGAACCCCGTCCACCTGGACCAGGTCAAGGGTGAGATCCGCTTCGAGGACGTCGAGTTCCGCTACGACGACAAGGGCACCCCGATCCTCGACGGCATCGACATCACCGTCCCGGCCGGCGGCAGCCTGGCCGTCGTCGGTCCGACCGGCTCCGGAAAGTCGACGCTGAGCTATCTGGTGCCCCGGCTGTACGACGTCACGGGCGGGCGGGTCACCCTCGACGGGGTCGACGTCCGGGACCTGGACTTCGACACCCTCGCGCGCGCGGTCGGCGTCGTCTCCCAGGAGACGTACCTCTTCCACGCCTCGGTCGCCGAGAACCTGCGCTTCGCCAAGCCGGACGCCACCGAAGAGGAACTGCACGCGGCGGCGCGGGCGGCCCAGATCCACGACCACATAGCGTCGCTGCCCGACGGGTACGACACGGTCGTCGGTGAACGCGGTCACCGGTTCTCCGGCGGCGAGAAGCAGCGCCTCGCCATCGCCCGCACGATCCTGCGTGATCCGCCCGTGCTCATCCTCGACGAGGCGACCAGCGCCCTGGACACCCGCACGGAGCATGCCGTCCAGGAGGCCATCGACGCCCTGTCGGCCAACCGCACCACGCTCACCATCGCGCACCGGCTGTCCACGATCCGCGGCGCCGACCAGATCGTCGTCCTCGACTCGGGCCGAGCGGTCGAGCGTGGCACGCACGAGGAGTTGCTGGCGGGGGAGGGGCGCTATGCCGCTCTCGTCCACCGGGACGCCCAACTGACGCCGACAAGATGACGATATGCCGGGTTTGTTGGCAATAGCGCGTTACCGTGCCCGTTATGCAGATGAACACTCCGCCACGGAGCACGATTCGACTGACGCGCCGGGGCCGGGTCGCCCTCATCGCGACCGGCGCCGTCGTGGCGGCCACCGCCGTGGCGGTGCCGCTGCTGAGCATGGGGGACGACGACGCCCGCCCGACGTCGTTCGTCGTTCCGGAGGGCTGGCGCTCCGGACAGGTCTACGCGGCCGTCGACAAGGCCCTCCGGGTTCCCGCGGGAACCACCAGGAAGTCCCTGGCGAAAGCCCACCTCAGACTTCCGGACGACGCCAGGGGCAACCCCGAGGGCTATCTCTTCCCGGCGACCTATCCGATCGGCGGCAAGGCGACTCCGGAGTCCTTGCTGACGTTCATGGTCGACACCGCGAACAAGAGGTTCAACGGGGCGCCGATCGCCGCCGGAGCGCAGCGCAACGCGATGAACGTCTATCAGGCGGTCACCGTCGCGAGCATCGTGCAGGCGGAGGCGGCGACCGCGACGGACATGGGCAAGGTGGCCAGGGTCATCTACAACCGCCTGCAGCGCGGTATGCCGTTGCAGATGGACTCGACCATCAACTACGCGCTGAACCGTTCCACGCTGAGCACCAGCGAGGCGGACACCAGGCTCAACAGCCCGTACAACTCGTATCGGAGGATGGGCCTGCCGCCCACGCCGATCGCCAACCCCGGCGAGGAGGCGATGCGCGCCGCGGTCAATCCGCCGCCGGGCGACTGGCTGTACTTCGTCACGGTCAAGCCGGGCGACACGCGTTTCACGGCCGACTACGAGGAACACCAGCGCAACGTGGCCGAGTTCAACCGGCGGCACCGCAAGAGCGCGCCCCCCACGGCCGCACCGCCCACCGTGTCCGCCTCGTCCACCGCGCCCACTGCGTCCGCCTCGTCCAAGCTTCCCCAGGCGGCCTCTCCCGCGGTCACGTCCCCGGCTTCTCCGGCGGTCACGCCCGAGACCTCTGCCGCAGCCCCTCCCGTGGCTTCTCCCGAAGTCACGCTCTCGGTCACCCCCGCGGGCACCTCCGCGGTGACTCCCACGGTCATTCCCACGAACTGACAGGCGTACGGGCATCACACGGCGACCGGCGCGTTCGCCAGCAACTGCCTGATGTCCCGTACGGCCGCCCGGCCGGCCCGGTTGGCGCCGATGGTGCTCGCGGAGGGCCCATAGCCGACCAGGTGGATGCGCGGGTCGGCGACCGCGCGCGTTCCCTCGACCCGGATGCCGCCACCCCGCTCGCGCAGCCGCAGCGGCGCCAGATGATCGATGGCCGCCCGGAAACCGGTCGCCCACAGGATCACGTCCGCGTCCACACGCGTAGCGTCCGCCCACTCCACACCGTCCGGGGTGATCCGGTCGAACATCGGCCGCCGGTCCAGCACGCCGTCGGCCAGCGCCTGGCGGATCGCGTCGTTCAGCGGCAGCCCGGTGACCGAGACCACGCTCCGTGGCGCCAGCCCCTGCCGGACCCGCTCCTCGACGAGAGCGACGGCGGCCCGCCCGAACTCCTCGGTGAAGGGGCCCTCGCGGAAGACCGGGGGACGCCGGGTGACCCAGGTGGTCCCGGCCGCGTGGGCGGCGATCTCCATCAGATGCTGGGTCCCGGAGGCGCCACCGCCCACGACGACCACGCGGCGCCCGGCGAACCACTCGGGGCCCGGATACTGCGCCGTGTGCAACTGCCGCCCACGGAAGGTCTCCTGGCCCGGATAGCGAGGCCAGAACGGGCGGTCCCAGGTACCCGTCGCGTTGATCAGCGCCCGCGTCGACCACGTACGGTCGCCGGCTTCCACGAGCAGCCGGCCGCCGGTCCCCTCCCTGACGGTCCTGACGTCGACCGGCCTTTGCACGCGCAGGTCGAAGGTTCGCTCGTAGGCGGCGAAGTACGTCGAGATGACCTCGGAGGAGGGGCGGTCCGGGTCTGCGTCCGTCAGGTCCATGCCCGGCAGGGAGTGCATCCCGTGCACCTTGCCGTACGTCAGCGACGGCCAGCGGAACTGCCAGGCTCCGCCCGGGTGGGGCGCGTGGTCGAGCACGACGAAGTCACGCTCGGGCTCGAAGCCCGTGCGTCGCAGGTGGTAGGCGGCCGCCAGACCGGCCTGACCGGCCCCGACGACGACCACTTCGACCTCACGCGCGCTCACCCCGGTGCTGTTCACCCTTCTACGAACCGGACCGGGGTCCGGGATCTTCCCGCCGGGTACCTCGCTGTGAGCCACCTGACGAACGAATCGTGCCGCGTGCCGCGTGCCGCGTGCCGCGCGCCGTGAACCGCCGGTGGTCGGCAGCCGGTCGTCCACGACCCGCGCCGAGCCCCGTCGCCGCAAGCCGGGAGCCCCCGTATGGGAGAGGATTGAGGCATGTCCGATGCCTTCACCACGCAGGTCCTGAACATCTCCTCCGGCTCGTCGGAGACGGTCGTCGACCTCACCCGCGACTGCGAGGCCTTCCTCCGCGAGGTCGCGGCGGGCCGTGACGGCCTCCTGAACGTCTTCGTCCCGCACGCCACCGCCGGGATCGCCCTCATCGAGACCGGCGCGGGCAGTGACGACGACCTCCTCACCGCGCTCCACTCCCTGCTCCCCGCTGACGACCGCTGGCAGCACCGGCACGGCAGCCCCGGGCACGGCCGAGACCACGTCCTCCCCGCCATCGTCCCGCCGCACGCGACCCTGCCGGTGGTGGACGGGGCTCTGGAGCTGGGGACATGGCAGTCGGTGTGCCTGGTGGACACGAACCGGGACAACCCGAATCGCCAGGTGCGGCTGAGTTTCCTGGGCTGAGCGGTCGGCCCCGACGGCTGTGGTCGCGACGCCCGTCACCCGGGCAGGTCGGCAGGTCGCCGCGACCTCAGGAGCACAGGACGTGCACGAGCGCGTTCAGGGCTGTGTCGTCGAGTACGTCGCGGTGGGCGAGCTTGTTGCGGGACAGCCACAGGGTCCGCAGCCGGTCGGCCTCCGGCAGGGTGAGCCGCACGTGGCCCTGAAGATGAGCCCGCCACATCGCGCCGAGTTCCATTTCGGTCTGCCGACCGTAGAGAGCGGCGAGTTCGCTCCCGGAGACGCGTGAGCGGATCCCGATCACCTCGGCGAACTGCTCACGGGCCTCGTCCAGCAGGGGCAGCAGAGCGTGATTCTGCGCCAGCCAGATCCGGGTGCGCACGCTGTGCTCGTGATCGCTCCCGCCGTCGGGACGGCGGCGCAGCCGCTCGTCCCACCTGTCGAGCGTGCCCAGGTTCCATTCGGGGCGCAGGGCGGCGTTCGGATGGAGCAGGGCTGTGGTCGGCTCCGTCCTCCGAGGCCCGGGTACGGGGACCCGGCCGGGCGCTGGTCCGGCCGCGGTGAGCCGCAGCAACTGTGTGGGGAGGCTGTCAGGGAGTCCGTCCCACTCCACCGCCAGCCGCTCGGCCAGATCGAGGAAGGGCCCGCACACTTCGACCACGGTGGCCTGCGCCACCGCTTCGAGGAGTTGGTGCCGGGCGGCCGGACCGGACAGGCGGGGCCGGGCCATGGCGACCACTGTGGCGGTGTCCAGCCGACCGAGGGCACCCCACCACCAGTGCACGCCGATGTCCTCGCGCGCTATCTGCTCCGGCAGTTCCACGGGCAGCCCGTGTGACGTGGCCAGCACCAGCAACCGCGGGCGGCTTCCCGGAGGCAGGCCGGCCGCCTTGACCGTGGCGGACAGCCGCCGCAGCAGGTCGGTCGCCGCGGTCGGAGCCGGTTCCTGCCAACCACGCACCACGATCACCCGGGTCCCGTCGGGGCGGCCCGGAGCGGTGGTGAGGCGTTCAAGGAGTCCGTCGATTCCCGTGTGCTCCGGGCCCGTGCCGGAGGCCGGGTCGCCGAGCTCTTTGACGATCCGGTCCCCCAGGGTGTGGAGGCCGGGTTCCTCCGGCCGGCTGTCCTGTGCCGAGGCCGAGCGCGCTTGTGCGACCGTCGAGTTCTTCGTCGCCACGGCTGAGAAGGCGGACAGCCCGTCGTCGTAGTCCAGGATCGGGTCCATCCCGCCCCAGGGGTCCGCGGGCCCGGGAGGCGGTGCGGCCGGGCCGAGGCTGCCGGGCGCCACCCCGTCGCCGGGTCCGGGGACGAGGACGAAGTCCGCCAGCTCGTGGAGCAGTTCGTCCAGCAGGACTTCGGCGACGGCCGGTACACCGGTCGACCGGGCCTGGGGGAACAGGCAGAGGCAGCTCCTTCCCGACCGGAGGTCGCCCAGCAGCCGTCGCATCCACAACCGCACTCCGGGCAGGGTGGTCACCAGGTTCCCGGAGAGAGCGTGCGACACGAGAGTCACGACGACTCCGACAGGACCTGGAGCGCCCGGAAAGTGATCCTGTCCAGCGAGCAGCCCTCCGGGCCGTCGTCCAGCACGCCGTGTTCGAGCAGCCGGCTGACGAGCGATCCGACCTCCTCGATCCGCATCCCGGTGACCGCCGCGATGTCGGCATAGGCGCATCCCTCGCCCGGTTCCACGTACTGGCTCCACTCGGGCAGCACCTCTGTCAGACCGGTGTCGATTCCGACCCGCTCCAGGTGCCCACGGGCGAAGTCACGCTGCCCGATGAAGTACCGGGCGTCCTCCAAGGCCGCTTCCAGCGTGGAGCCCTCCCGGGTGATGCGGTGCACGGTCCGTTCCAGCAGGTGGGGCCAGCCACCGGTGAGTTCGATGACCCGCCGCCGTTTGTCCGGGGTGTCGAACGGACACTCGGGCCAGGCGCGGAGACTGTCCGCGGTCCAGCGTTCGGGACGTACCACACAGGTGATGAGGTCGTCCTTCTCGCCGAGCTCGGCCGGGTCCACCAGCAGGACGGCTGTCCGATGAGGCACTCCCCCCTCAGGCGGGGAGGTGTGGGCGTGCAGGGCCTGGGCCCAGTCGGCGGCCTCGGCGGCCCCGCGCCCCCGGACGTCGGCCAGGATCAGGAACGGTCGTCCCTCCGCGTCCTTCGTCAGAGACTGGGGCACGGCTCCGGGCGCCGCCTCCCGGAATTCCAGTCCGCGCGCGGTGGAGTACGACTTCACCGCGCCCTTCACGAGCGCGGGGCCGTGGGCCTGGGTCAGGCACACCGCGGCCACTCCCGGCGCCGTCACCTGGTGAAGCTGATGCTCCGTCAGGGGGCTGTAGCGGGCGATGCCCTCGCGGTCCGGCCCGACGAAGCGCCTCGAGAAGCGCGGGTTGTAGTCGTAAGGGAGGTCGAACTCGGTTTGCCGCAGCTCGAGTTCGAGGTCCTCTCTGGTCCCCAGCATGCTGACGACGTTCGGGCTGCGGACGGCGTAGCGACGCGCGTCGGCCAGCTGGATGAGCAGGCCCAGGCCGACCATTTCGTCCAGGTAGATCCGTACGTCGCTCGCGGTGAGCGAACTGAACCCCTCCCGCCAGCGCTCCTTGGCCGCCCTCAGCAGTTCGTCGGCGTCGTAGCCACCCCGATAGCGGTCCTTCTGGCTGCGCAACGCGATCACCAGGGCGAGGACCCGGTAGCGGTCCTCGAGGTTGATGGTGATGCGCAGCCGTTCGGCGATGTGCCGGTGGACCTGCGCGGATCCGGTCACGGACCGGACGTCCTCGTCCGTGACCGTGATCGGCCACTTCGCCGAGGCCAGGGACTTCCCGCGGAGGGTGGCGACGAGCCGTTCGCAGAAGATCTGGACCAGGCACGCCTGGTAGTTCGTCGCCGCGAGTACCCGCCAGACCAGCTCGGGCCGTTCGAAGCGGTACCCGAAGGCCGCCATCGGCTCGACGACCAAGCGCTGCGCCTCGGCCGGTTTCAGTGTACTGATCAGTACATCGGGGCCACCGTGTGTCAGGGGCACATTGGAGAGATGGCTGAAGCGTTGGACTTGGTGCAGACCCGCAAAGACGATCTTGAAGCGACGGTCGGTGCGGTCCATCAGCCCCTTGAGCCGGAGCACGTTGGAGAAGGTGGCGTCCCCGCCCTTCCCCCGTACGGCCTTGGAGTCCGCGGTCAGGAAGGCGTCGGCCTCGTCGGCGAGCACCAGCACCCGCCTGTCGTGGCTTTCCTCCAGCCACCGCTCCACCCTGTCGAGCATCGTGTCCGGGGTGTGGCCGGAATCCGCGGACTCGCTCAGCACGCCCACGCGCTTCAACTCGTCCTCGAGCACGGCCCAGATGCGTTCCGCCGGTTCGGCCTCACCCACTCCACGCGCTTTGAGGTCGACGTAGATGGCCTTGTGGCCGGGAGTGCCGGGAAACGACGCCTGCACCTTGCGCAGGAGAGCGGACTTGCCCAACTGGCGTCCGCCGTAGAGGAACAGAGCGCCGAGCGGGTCGGTGACGGCGGCGATCTCCTCCTGCCGGCCGTAGAAGATCTCCGGTGGGACGAGCCCGGCCACGAAGGGCGTGTACGGGTTGTACGCCGTCCAGGGCAGGGTTACCCGCTGAGTGGCCCTGAAGGATCTCGGGGAGCGCGCCGCGACCCAGCCGAACACGGCGGGATCCACCACGAGCGCCTGCTGGGAGGAGGCGGTGCGCGCGCGTGCCGCCATCTCCCGGCGCCCGTTGAGCCCGAGCGGATACAGGTAGAGGATCAGGCAAGCCCCGGAGTCACTGCTGTCCAGCAGTTCCAACGGGCTGCGGCCGCGCTGTTCGTCGGAGACCACGAGGATCGTGTACGAGGATGCGGCCGACCCCAGTGCGGCCACGTAACCGGGAGCCGTTTCGCTCGCCCGCGCTCGGGCGCTGAGCCGCAGAACACCGCGCACCTCGTGCCGCTGGTCCCGGACAGGCGTCTGGGGGCATTCCAGCCCGAGCACGCGAAGGACCGACGGGATGTGGCGCTGCCACTCCGAGCCCCGGGTGGCGGGGCGGCACAGCGCTTCCCACGAGTCCAGTCCGCTCTTGGCGCCCTCGGTGAGGGGCTTCCCGTCCAGGTAGTGGTCGGCCCAGGGCCGGGCGGAGTAGCCCTGGGCGCCGGCTTTGCGCCCGACGGTCAGCTCGATGCCGGCGGTGAAGCGTTCCAGCTCCGCCCCCGAGTCGGTGATGCTCCAGTCGAGAAGGGGTTTGCCCTCGCGCAGCAGCGCCAGACACTCCTCGGCGGTGACGGTGTCCCCGGCGTCGAGCCGTGAGGTGAGGGCTTGCAGTTCCTCGGCCGGAGGGTTCAACGCCGTCAGGCTTTCGCGGAGGCGCTCCACGTACCGCTGGACCATCGCCCGCATCTCGCCGTCGAGGACGCCGATTCCGGCGCAGGCGCGGCCGAACGCGCCCTCGGGGGCGGGCCGGCGCAGCTCTTCGAGGCGGCCGACGAGCTCTCGCTCCGTCTGCATGTCGAGCTGCTGGATGCGCAGTTCGGCGAGAAGTGCGCTCGCTGTGGCGTGCGCCGTGCGGTGAACGGCGCGCCAGCGCGTCCACTCGGGGTCGCGCAACTGCCGCCAGTCGCGAGGAACGGCTTCCAGGCCCTCCGGGACGGCGGGGACGAGGTCCTGTTCCAGCGAGGAGACCAGGGCGTCGGCGAGATGCAGGTCGCCCCGCTCGAGGTACCTCCGGAGGACCGCGCGCACGTCGACGGGCTCCAGCAGCGTGAGCATCGCCTTCCCGAAACCCTCCTCGTCGGGCAGGGGAGCCCCTTCGGCCGACCGCGGGAGTTCCGGCGCCGCGAGGAGGGCCTCCGTCCGAGGCTGGTCCGTCACCCGCACGGCGTCGGGGTCACGTGCGGGGACCGCGGTGCCGGGTGACCGGTCGCCCTCGAGCAGCCAGGTGCGCAGCCGCAGCAGAGCCGCCCCTTCGACGCCCCGCGGGGGCGCTTCGTGACGTACCTGGTCCAAGGCGTGGCGGAGGCCGGTCGTACTGTCCGCCCGTTCGTCGACGGCGGGGGCGGCCAGCGCCCGGGCACGGGACAACAGATCGGACACCTGCTCGATGCTGCGCAGGAGAGCCCGTTTGGCGGCGGCCTCGATCGGTTCCTTGGCCTGCTTGGGCGTGCGGATCTCGGCGTCGGCCTCCTCGATCATGCGTTCCGCGGAGCCACGCTTGCGGAAGAGCTCCCAGATCTGGTCGAGGGCGGCCGCTCCGGCAGTGCCGTTCGCCCAGTCGCTGACTCCGTCCAGGGCCTTCCCCAAGGGCTGGTCCGAGCCGATAAGCCGGGTTCTGACCTGGGTCGCGCGGGTGTAGCCGATGCGCTGGCGTCGTAGCGCGTCACGCAGCGCGGCGGCCTCGGAGGCGAGTTGGTCCGCGGTGAGTCCCACCATGCTGTCGGTGGTCAGGCGGGTCGCGGTCAGGTCGAGGCGGTGGTAGCGGCGCAGTGCGTGGACGGCCCGCTCGAGGAGCTTGCCCCAGTTCCCGGGCACGGTGGAGGCGAGGTCCGTCTGGATCAGGAGGTCGTTGGGCCAGCCGGCCAGCAGACCGGCTCGCAGCGAGGCCACGGCGGCGAGAACCAGAGCGGGCCGGTCGGCCTGGAGCAGATGGACCTCCGGGTCGAAGCCGGTCATCACGGCCACGGCCTCCCCCTCGTCACCACAGGCGAAGGCGGCCTCGGCGAAAGCGAGGCAGGCGGTGCGGTGCGGGAGCTCGGCCGAGCCCAGCGTCGTCCAGTAGGCCTCCTGGAAACGGCCCTGGCCGATCAGCCGGGCCACTGCGGCTTCGCCGTCGCCGGGCGTCGTCAGCGGCTTCCAGGGCAGGAAGGACGACTTTGCCGTGGCCGCCGGATCGAGGCCAGGGTCGTCCGCGGCCGCCGGAGCGGCGGAGGCTTCGGCGTCGGTCCCGTCCGGCAGCGGGGCCTGCGCCCCTGCCGCGAGCGGACCGGTTCGGTCGGTGGCAACCGGCTCGGGAACGTTCGCCGCCTCGTACGCGGGGTCGGCCTTCACCTCCGGAGCGGGGACGGGTTCCTCCGCAGGCTGCACCGGCGCGGATGCCGTGGCCGGGTCGGCCTGCGGCGATCGGGCGGCGGCCGGCACCACGTCCGGGACCGCTTCGGGCTCCGGCTGCGAGTCCGACTGCGACTGCGAGTCCGCATCCGAGTCCGAATCCGTATCCGAGGGTTCGGTCGGCACCACGATCGGGGTGCTCTCGACCGTGGGCTCCGGGACCACGTCAGGAGTGTGGTCCCGCTCCGCTGTGGGATCCGCAGTCGGTTCCGTCGCCGGCCGGGGTCCCTCGCCCGGATCGATGGCCCCTGCCTGTTCGGGTATCGCGGCGAGCAGAGCGCGGTCCGGCGGAAGGGCGGCATGGGCCCCTGCCGCGGCGAGTTCGCTGATGCGCGTCTCCAGCGCGGTCAGCGACTGTTGCAGCGGTATGCGGTGCGGTGCGTCGGACGCTGTCCTTTCCAGTAGGACGAGAAGGTCCTCGCGGTCCTCGTTCAGTCCGCGCAGTTCCTTGGCACGCTCTGCCGCGGCGTCCCGCAACTCCTGCACGATCTCGTCGAGTTCGGCGAAACCCGCTTCCCCGGCCCACTCCAGGCCGTTGACAGCGAGCCTGTCCGTGATCCTGGACCGAACCTGCCGCCATTCCTCCAACTGCACGGCCAGCAGGCCGGGAACGCCCCGTCCCGCCCGGACCTGCCGCAGTGTCTCCTCCAGCACCCGGCCCAGTTCCGCGGACCGCTCGCTCAGCACCTGGCGCGACGCGAGCAGTTGCTCGGCGGTGATCTCCAGGGTCAACGACTCGCCCCTTCCCGCGGGTGTGGCATCCGGCTCGGTGGTCTCCTCTGCGGCGTCGGATCCGTCCTCGGTCCCGGCAGCCGGGCGGCACGCTCCGTCGCCCCGCTCGCACCTGCAAGGTGCCCCGGCGGCCGACGCGGCCGCCCACAGGTCGTCCCAGTGGTCCCCGACCGAGCCGCCGTCGGCGACGGGACTGTCGGAGAGGCCGTACAGGGTTATCTGGGCGAGCACGGAATCGACCTCTCGCAGCACCTCTCGCAGATGCTCCGTGGCGGGTGCCGACAGTTCTTCCGCCGGATGTCCGTAACACCGCTCCAGGCGGAACAGCGTCCAGTCCGTCGCGTGTTGCACGATCGCCGCGAGGCCGGCTGCGCCGGTGCGGCTGAGCCAGGTACGAGCGGCCAGGATCTCGCGGCGCCTCAGACGCGGCGGCTGCCCGTTCAAGGCGGTCGCGATCCCCGGAATGCGCGCCAACATGCCCGGAATCATGAGCAGTTCTCGGAGGGTGCGGTCGTCCAGTCCGGTCACCCAGGTGCGAAGTCCGTCCCCCTTGGTGTGCATGGACGGATCTTGCCAGAAACGTCCTCAGCCGCAGGCGATTTCGGCAGGATCCGGCAGTTTTGTTGAAAACCGCGACATTCGCCTTCGCCTGTCGCCTTCGCCTGACGGCTGGGCGGCCTGTTGCCGGAGCCACGGTCCGCTGGTCACCGGGGTGTGCCCGGTGACCCGTGGGACCAGGAGAGCGAGTGCGTCGGCGTTGCGTCCCGGCCACGACCACATGCCAACGCTCCGTGGATTCAGGCCCCGTAGGCCACGAGCGCCATCATCCCGGCCTCACTGTGGTAGGCGTTGTGGCAGTGCAGCATCCACAACCCGGGGTTGTCGGCGTCGAAGAGGACGGACACCTTCGACCTGGGCAGCACGATGGTCGTGTCCTTGCGCGGTCCGGTATCACCGAGCTGGTACGTGTGGCCGTGCAGGTGCATCGGATGCCACATGTTCGTGGCGTTGACGAAGTCGAGCCGGACCCGCTGGCCTTCCTGGACCAGCAGCGGGTTCGCGGTCGGGTTGGCCATGTCGAACCGCTTGCCGTTGATGGCCCAGTCGTACGCGCCCATGCTGCCGGTGAGCTTGACGCGCACGACCTGGTCGGGATCCTTCGCCTCCAGCCGTACGCCGTCGCTCGCGCGCAGCTGCCCGGCGGTCACCGTGCGGCCGTCCAGTTCCTTCGGTCGCACGGCCGGATCCGGCAGGCCTCCCGATCCGGTCCGCACGAGGGCCATGCCGGTGACGTCCTTGCCCTCGGCGAGTGCGACGAGCGGGAAGACGCCGGCGTCGAGGGTGACCAGTACGTCGTACCGCTCGCCCATGGCGACCAGCAGGGTGTCGACCTCCTCGTGCTCGACGGGGAAGCCGTCGGTGTGGGTGACGGTCAGTTTGTGGCCGCCGAGCGCCACACGGTACGCGGTGTCCGCGCCCGCGTTGACGAGCCTGAGGCGGACCCGCCTGCCGGGCGTGCCGTTGTAGACGGCCGGGTCGGTCGGCACGCGTCCGTTGATCAGGTGGTACGGGTAGTTCACGTCCCCCGCGTCACGGCCGAGCAGCGGACTGGCGGTGTCGCTGAGCCTGAAGCGTGTCGACGGGCCGTCGCCGGAGGACGCGGACGGGGACCCGGGGGTGGACGCGGACATCGGCATGGACGGGGACGGCGACCGCGAGGACGTCGCCCGGCTCGATCCCGTGCTGTTCATGTCCATGCCGGACATGTGATGGCTGAGCTCGGCGAAGACGTCGTCGGGCGTCCCGGTCACGCCGTCGAGCCAGTCGTCGAGGACGACGACCCACTCGTCGTCGTACGACAGCGGCTCCTTGGGGTCCTCGATGATCAGCGGCGCGTACATGGCGCGGTCGACCTGGACACCCACGTGCGGATGGAAGAAGTATGTGCCGGGCTTGTCGGCGACGAAGCGGTACGTGAAGTTGGAGCCCGCCCGCACCGGGTCCTGCGTGACCGGCGGAACGCCGTCCATGTCGCTGCGCAGCGAGATGCCGTGCCAGTGGAGGGACGTCGTGGTGGCACCGGGCAGCTGGTTGGACAGCTCGGCGGAGAGCGTGTCGCCGGCGGAGATGCGGATCTCCTTGCCGGGAACCTGGCCGCTGAAGGCCCAGGACTTGGTCGTCACGCCGCCGCCCAGGTCGAGCGTGGCGGGCGCGGCGGTCACGTTGAGGCTCACGACCCTGCCCGTGGCGCCGCGCTTCTTCTCCACGCGGGCGACCTGGGATCCGGTGGGGCTGAGGAGGGAGGGCGTTTCGGGGACGTCCTTGCCGCAGGCGGCGAGCAGGCCGGTACCTGCCGCTCCCAGGCCCGCGAGGACGGTGCGACGGTTGATGCTGTTCACGAAGAGTCCTCTTCTCGATGCGCGACAGGCGTTTCGGGACGGTCCACACGGCTGGACGGACGGCGTCAGGCGACGCGGAGAGCCGTGGGGACGTTGCCTATGTGCGCGACGGGAAGAGGAACTGCGGGCCGGGCGACCGATCCCGGCAGGGCGTGCGGTGGAGCCGGCCGCATCGCGCCGGCGACCGTGCCGGGGATGTCGTGACGGAGCGGTACGGCGGCCACGGGGCACGGTGTGACGACCGGGCCGCGAACCCGGCGGGCGGCGCCGTCGAGCCTGGCCCGGGGCAACCTTCGTACCGTCATCAGGGGCGTCCGCACTTCCTGCGAGCTAGGACCTGTCGTTCGGATCAGGCCCCGCGTCCCGTGGCATGATCCGAACGGCAGGCCCTAGGACCGCCACGATACCCTGGCCGGGTATGCGCGCCCCGGAACCGTCGATCAGGAATCGGTCGAATGGGACCGGAGCGGCCGCTACTTCGCCGGGATCTTCTGCTCGAACCAGACGACCTTGCCGCTGCTCAGGCGTGTCGCGCCCCAGCGCAGGGCGAGTTGATTGACCAGGAACAGGCCGCGACCGCTCTCGTCCCCGAAGCCGGCCTGCCGCAACCTGGGCACCTGGGGCGAGTCGTCGGTCACCTCGCAGCGGAGCACGTCGGTGCGCAGCAGCCGCAGCGAGAGGGGTCGCGAGGCGAACCGCACGGCGTTCGTCACGATCTCGCTGACCATGAGTTCCGTCGGGTCGACCAGGGATTCGAGACCCCAGCGGCGCAGGGCCCTGCGGGTCAGCCGGCGTGCCTGGCCCGCGGTCATCGGGTGGGGAGCCAGGTACCAGTAACCGACGCTGTCCGGCGGGAAGCCGTCGAACCGGGCGGCGAGCAGGGCGATGTCGTCGTCGCGGGACCCCGGGCCGAGGGTTCCCAGCACGTGGTCGCAGAGCACTTCCAGTGAGGCGAGTCCCTGGGCGGTGCTCTGGAGACGGATCCGCAGTGCCTCGACGCCGCTTCCGATGTCCGTGTCGCGGGACTCGACGAGTCCGTCGGTGTACAGCACCAGGGTCGCTCCGGTGGGCGCGGCCATCTCCACCGACTCGAAGACGACACCGCCGACGCCGATCGGGGCACCGGGCGGAACGCCCAGTACCTCGGCCCGGCCGTTCTCGTGGAGCAGTACCGCGGGCGGGTGGCCGGCGTTCGCCATCAGCAGGCGGTGCGAGATCGGGTCGTAGATCGCGTAGAGGCAGGTCGCGATGTGGTCGCTGCCCAGCCGTTGGGCCTGCTCGTCGAGATGGTGCAGGACCTCGTCGGGCGGAAGATCGAGACCGGCCAGGGTCTGCACGATGGTGCGCAGCTGGCCCATGATCGCGGCGGAGGTCATGGAGTGGCCCATGACGTCGCCGACGATCAGTGCGACGCGGTTGCCGGGAAGCGGGATCGCGTCGTACCAGTCGCCGCCGACCTGGGCGGTCTTCGAGGCGGGCAGGTAGCGGCTGGCCAGCCGGATCCCGGTGGGTTCGGGCAGTGACGACGGGAGCATGGTGTGCTGGAGGGTGTCCGCCACGGCGGCCTCGTGGCCGTACATCACCGCCTTCTGGACCCCGAGTGCCGTGTGCGTGGCCAGCTGCGAGGCGACGAGCAGATCGTCGCTGGTGAAGTCCGGGCGTTCGGCGCCCCGGAACAGGACGACCGTGCCCATGACGTGATGGCTGCCGCGCAGCGGCGCGATGATCAGACGGTGGCCCGGCGGCAGGGTGCACCGTGGGCCGGTCCCCGCGGCGAGCAGTTCGGCGACGGCGGGCGCGTTGCCCGGCGCGTCACCGAACGCGGGACGCCCGTCCCGCAGCAGCTCCGCGAGCCGGCCGCCGCCGGCCGGATCCACGCGCTCGGCGACCTCGGGGAACGGCGGTGGAGGCGGAGCCGAACCGGCGTGCGGGGCCGCGTCGGCGTGCGGCGGCGCCGCCGGCGCCCGTTCGGAGCTGTGCAGGCGGAGTACGACGGGTGCCGTCGACCGCTCCCTGCCCACCGGCAGCGGATCGTCGAGGTGGATGAAGACCGCGTCCGCGAACGCCGGTACGGCCGCCTGCCGCAGTTCCCGCAGCGTCTCGTCGAGGTCCATCCCGCGGGCGATCCGCCGCGTCGCCACGTCGAGATACCGGAGGCGGTCGGTCTGCGGCGGGCCGCCGTCCGCCGCCACGGCAGGCGGGAGCAGGCCCTGTGCCGGGGCGGTGCCCTCGTGGTGGGTGTGATGCTCGGTCACGCGTTCTGTCCCGTCCGGTGGGTGGCGCGGGTCCGCGGCTCGGACTCCGCCTCCTCAGTCACATCGCCGGCAGCACAGGAAGACCTGTTCCTCGGGCGGGACATCGGTCACCGCGGGGGCGTACGTGTACGAGGTCTCCTTGACGATCTCGAAGCCCGCCTCCTCGATGACCCTGTGCAGGTCCTCCCGCAGATAGCCGGAGACCCTGATCGTGTTCCCGAGGAACGGGATCGCGAAGTTGTCCACATCGGCCTCGACCATGGACAGGACGAACCGGCCGCCGGGCACCAGCAGATGACGGACGGTCCGCAGAGCGAGGGGAATCTCCGCGCGCGGCAGCATCAGCAGCGAGAAGAAGGCGGCGACGGCGTCGAAGCGGCCGAGGTCGCGCGGTCCGCCCGGGCGCAGGTCGGCCAGGTCCAGCTGATGGAACGTCGCGTCGGGGACGTAGGCGCTCGCGAGGTTCACCATGTTGCCGGAGAGGTCGACCCCCACGACCTCGAACCCGGCGTCCGTCAGCTGGCGTGCGGTCGGTACGCCCGTGCCGCAGCCGAGATCCAGGACCCGCGCCCCCTCGCCCAGTGATCCGATCAGCCACTCGCCCGCGGTGACCTGGCCTTCCTTGTGCGGAAAGGCTTCGTCGTAGCGGTCACCGATGGCGTCGAACGCTTCGGCCTGGCCTTCGCGGTCGAGCAGGATGCTCTCGTAATCAGTCCCGGGATTGCTGTTGATCACGAAAGGAACCTTTCATGGGGGGCTGTCGAAGTGGTCCGTGATGTGGATGAAAACGGCCATGACGGGATCTCCGAGCCATGTCGGTCGCTCAGGAGACGTCAATTCGAGACGATAGTCGTTCAGTGTTCGGCAGGATGCCTAAGTGTCCAAAAATGTTCGGCCCGCGGAACCGTTCCCTTGCCCTCTGCTCCGCCGCTGACAGCACCCGAACGGGCCGCGAACGGAAGCGAGTCGCCGCACCCGATGGCGTCGATACGGCTGGAATCCGTCCGGAGGAAACGGGTGACCTGATGCGGCTTCTGGCGCCAACTTCTGCCTGTAGGCAGGTGGAATGACGAAGTCGGCGCTCCATGCGCCGAGTTGTGAGGCTCTGGGCATTCGCACGTCCCGTTCTTCGGTGCCGGACCGTGCGGCCGTGGCGTGGGTGGCGGAGGCCGGTGTCCCCTCGCCCCTCCCGCCCGCGAAGTGACGCCCGCACGGCGGCTCCCCTCGGTCTGACCACTCTGCGGGACGCCCGGGCGTTCCGACCACTCTGCGGGGCGCCCGGTGCGGCCGGACGGTCCGTCTGCCCGTCTGCCCGTACCGAAATGTCGTATTCGTGGAAGGATCGAGTCATGCCCCACGTGGACCTGGAGGTCGCTGTGTCCGTGCACCGTGTCGGCCTGGTCGTCCACCAGGGGCGGACGGCGGCCCGCGATGCCGCCCGCGCCGTGCACGACTGGTGCGACGCGCGAGGAATCCGGTGCACCGAGATCGACGTCTGGGCCAAGGACCAGCGGCGTCGCGGCGGACGCGAGGAGGCGGAGGCGGCCGGCAACCCGGACCTCGTCGTCACGCTCGGTGGCGACGGCACCTTCCTGCGCGGCGCCCGGATCGCCGTCAAGAGCGGTGCGAACGTCCTGGGCGTCGACCTCGGCAAGGTCGGGTTCCTCACCGAGGTGCCGGCGGCCGACGTCACGCGGGCGCTGCAAGCGGTCCACGAGGGGAAGGCCATCGTCGAGGAACGGATGACGCTGACCCTGCGTGCCTCCCGGGTCCTGGAGGTCCCCGGATCGATGGAGGCCGTGCTCTGCTACGGGCGGGGGCCCGCCCTGCCGCCGCCGCAGGTCAGAGCCGACACGACGGAGGGTGACGGCTGGGGGGTGGCACTGGACGTCGCGGCCCTGAACGACGTCGTCCTGGAGAAGCTGGCCCGGGACCGTCAGGTCAGCGTCGGTGTCTATCTCGCCGGACGGCGGCTGGCCTCCTACTCGGCGGACGCCTTCGCCGTCGCCACCCCCACCGGATCGACCGCCTACAGCTTCGCCGCCGGCGGTCCCGTGCTCTCCCCGCACATGGACGCGGTCGTCTTCACCCCCATCGCGCCCCACATGACCTTCAACCGCAGCGTCGTCGCCGCGCCGGACGAGCCCGTCGCCCTGCGGGTGCTGCCCCACTCCGGCCAGGCCGCCGTCAGTATCGACGGCCAGCTGCGCGGAGTGCTCGACCCCGGCGACTGGATCGGGGTCTTCCGGGCTCCGCAGCGGGTCCGTCTGATCCGCCTGCACCCCACCGACTTCTACGGCAGGCTGCGCGACCGCTTCCGCCTCACCGACGCGCCGGCCACAGCCGCCGACGCCGAACCCGCCCCGTTCTTCCGCCCCGACACCCCCATCCCCCCGGACCTCGCCGAACTGCGCCTGCCGCCCCCTTCGGCGGCTCGCTGACGGAGGGGCGCGTCGCGCACGGGCGGGGGACTTTCCGGAAAGCCGTCGATCCGGGCGCGTCCCGTTCGACGTACGGGCGAGAGCGGGAAACCACGGACCCAAGGAGCACGGTCATGCCCAAGCTGCGCGTACACAACATCACGGTCTCGGTGGACGGTTACGCCGCCGGACCCCGCCAGTGCCTCGAGCATCCGCTCGGCGAGGGCTTCGAGGGCATGCACGAGTGGATGTTCGCCGCGATGCGCGACCTGGCCGACGGCAAGGGGGGAATCGACGTCGAGTACGTGGAGCGCAGCGAGGAGAACATCGGTGCCACCATCATGGGCCGCAATATGTTCGGGCCTCGGCGCGGACCGTGGGAGGACGAGTCGTGGACGGGCTGGTGGGGCCCCAACCCTCCCTACCACAACGACGTGTTCGTGCACACGCACCATCTGCGGCCCTCGGTCGTCATGGAGGGCGGAACGACCTTCCACTTCACCGACGAACCCGTGGAGACGGTTCTCGCCCGTGCCTTCGAGGCGGCGGCGGGCAAGGACGTCCGGATCGGCGGCGGACCGGGCACCGTCCAGCAGTACCTGCGCGCGGGACTTCTCGACGAACTGCACCTGGCCGTCGTCCCGCGGCTCCTGGGCCGGGGAGAGCGCCTGCTCGACAACCTCGGGGACGGGATCGACGGCTACCGGGTGGCGGAGCTGGTCGGATCACCGGCCGCGACGCACGTCCGGCTGGTCCGCCGCTGACCTGGTCGCCTTCCAGGCCCGGCCAGCGCCTGGGCCAGCGCCAGGATCAGGGCCAGCGCCAGGGCCAGGATCAGGCCCGGGTGCGGTGACGGGCGGTACGGCCGGCCTCCGTGGGCGAGCGGCGGGCTCAGTCCTTCCGCGCGGGCCTGCCCGGTCCGGGTGCGCCGACGCGCAGGCCGTCCGTCACCAGGTCCAGCAGACGGCGGGCGTGCGCCTGCCAGTCCCCGTGGCGGTCGAGCTGCCAGAGTCCGGCGACGGCGAGCAGGAAGTCGTCGGCGGTCACACCGGGCCGGATGGTGCCCGCTTCCTCGTTGGTCCGCAGCAGGAGTGCCACGGCCGAGCTCAGGGGCTTGTGGTCGAGCCTCGTGAGAACGCCCCGAGGCGTGCCGGTGCTCGTCCGCAGCGCTTCGGCCAGGCCCGCCTTGGCCATGGCGAACCGTGCGAGCCGGTCCGTCCACTCCCGCAGTGCCCGATCCGGTGGTCGGGTGGCGAGCAGATGCGCCGCCGCGTCGGTCACCTGCCGCACCTCGTGGCGGTGGATCTCCAGGATGAGGGCCTCGCGATGGTGGAAGTTGCGGTAGAAGGTCCCCTGACCGACCCCCGCCTTCCTGGCTATCGCGCTCAGCGGCGTGTCGGCGGAGCGGGTCAGCTCCGCCAGGGCCACGGCCAGGATGCGCTCGCGATTGCGTCGCGCGTCCGAACGCAGCGGTCCGTCCTGATCTGCCGGCGCCCCCGAGCCCGCGGGTGCGTCCTTGTCGGGGTGCACGCCTACTCCTTCCGGAACGACGGCCGGATCTCTCCCGGTGACACGGCCGGACCGCCCTCGGCGACGGGACGGCCGGCACGAGGCGGGCGATCGCGGACAACCGTGTGCCCAGCGCCTGCCGAAGCGGCCGGCCCGCCCCCGCGGTGGCCGAACCGCTCCGCGCGGTGTCCGGAACCTCTCGCCGACCGGCATTCTGGCGCACCCGGCGGAATTCCGGCCGGAGACTTCCGAAATGGCCGACGACGGGTTCCGGTTCAGGAACGCGGGGCCCCGCTCGCCAGCCAGTCGTACGCGGCCCGCGCCGTGAACCCGGCCTGGCCGCCGCGCACGAGCAGATCGGCCCGGGCGAAGGCGGGATCGTCGGCCTGCCCCGCGAGATAGGGGACGGCGATGCAGCGCATACCGGCCGCGCGCGCGGCGACAGCGCCCGGCGCGGCGTCCTCCAGCACCACGCAGTCCGCCGGGGCGGCACCCAGCCGGCGCGCCGCTTCGAGGAACACGTCCGGGGCGGGCTTGCCGTGCGCCACCTCGTCCGCCGACACGACGGTCGTGAGCCGGGAGTCCAGGCCCGTGCCGGCCAGGATCGCCTCGATGGCCTCGGGCGAGGAACCGGAGGCGACCGCCATCGGGACGCCGGCCGCGGCCAGCAGTTCCACGAACGCCCGCATCTCCGGGTACACGCGGGTGGAGGCACGGGCCAGTTCCAGGTAGCGGCGGTGCTTCTCGGCGAGCAGGGTTTCGAGCGGGGCCGTCAGACCGTAGCGCTCCTTCCAGAGCGCGACCGTCTCCTGGGTGCTGATGCCGACGTACTTCTCGTGCTCGGCCCAGGTGAAGTCGGTGACGCCCTGCCCGGCGAGGGTCCGGCGCCCGGCTTCGAAGTAGTTCGGCTCGCTGTCCACGAGCGTTCCGTCAAGATCGAAGATGACCGAAGTGCCGCCGAGGGTGCTCATGAGGCCAAGGATGCCCGGGAGTGATCCCACCGCGGCGCGGTCAGCCCTGTGCCGCCCGGCCGATCGACTCCACCAGCGGCAGCAGCCGGTGCGGGACCCGTTCGCGCAGTGCCACCTCGGTCCGGGTGCGGACCACGCCCGGCAGGCTGATCAGGGCCTGGATCACATCCTCCAGGTGGGCGTTGTCGCGCGCCGCGACCCGGGTGATCAGATCGCCGCCGCCGGTGATCGAGAACGCCTCGATGATCTCCGGTACGGCGGCGAGCGCGTCGCCCACGTCGTCCAGATGGCCCTGCGTGACCTCGATGTGCACGAACGCGAGCACGGGATGGCCGAGGGCCGCGGGGGACAGCGAGGGTCCGGTCCCGGTGATCACCCCGTCCCGCTCCAGCCGGTCGAGGCGGGCCTGGAGCGTGCCGCGGGCGACACCGAGGACGCGGGCGTATTCACGGACGCTGGTGCGCGGCTGCTCCAGGAGCAGCCGCAGGATGCGGGTGTCGAGCTCGTCCACGGGCATGGTCCGTTGGCCTCCTCGCGGCCGACAATGTTCCCCTTCGACTGTACCAATGGCGCAGTCGAAACCGAGCCGGTTGAGCCAGTTCCGGGCTGCCGCGTACCTTGTCCGTATCGATGGCGCTGCGCAGCGCCGGACGGCAAGGACGCCGTACCGGACCCGCGGCGCCTTTCGCATGTGCGCCGCGCATGCCGAAACCTGTGTTGAACTGCGAAGTGGGGGCGGGACGCCGAAGGTGAAGAAGATGTTCATGGCGCCGGATCCGGGACTTTTCCGGCTGCGGGTCTCGATCCGGGCGGTGCTCGGCATCGGCCTGGCGGTCACGCTGTGCCAGTTGGCCGGACTCTCGCTCCCCGCCTCGATCGCCGGCGGGCTCGCGGCGCTCCTCGCGATGTTCACGGTCGGCGACCCGACCGTGCGCGGCCAGGCCGGCACCACCGCGCTGCTCCCCGTGGCCGGTTTCCCGGTTCTCGTGGTGGCGACCTCCCTGCACGGGGCGCCGATGCTGCGGGACACGATCTGGCTCGCCGTGGTTTTCGCCGGGGTGTACGCCCGCCGCTTCGGCCCGCGCGGGCACGCGCTCGGCATCTTCGCGTTCATGATGTTCTTCACGACCCAGTTCCTGCACGCCGTGCCCGGCCAGCTCCCGCAGCTGTACGCCGCCGTCGCCCTGTCGCTCGCGGCGTCCTCGGCCGTGCGGTTCGGCGCCTGGTGCATCGAGCGGCGCAGCCCCCTGCCGGCCGCGCCCCTGCCGTTGGAGGGGCGCGGGCTGGCGCGCCCCGCCACCCGTCAGGCCTTCCAGGCGACCGCGGCCTGCGCCTTCGCGCTCGCCGCGGGCCAGTTGCTCTCGCACGACCGCTGGTACTGGGCCGTCGGCACCGCGTGGTGGATCTTCGTCAACACGGCCTCGCGCGGCGAGACGCTGGTCCGCGGCTTCCGGCGCGTGGTCGGCACGTTCGTCGGGATCGGGGCCGGGCTCCTGGTCGCCGTACCGCTGCACGGCGCGCCCGTGCCCACCGCCGCCCTCGTCGCGGTGAGCGTCTTCGGGATCTTCTACACGGCCGCGCTCTCGTACAGCTGGATGATGTTCTTCGTGACCGTCATGGCGGGCTTGCTCTACGGGCTGCTGGGCGTCCTGCATCCGGGACTGCTGGCCCTCCGGCTCGCCGAGACCGGTGTCGGCGCGCTCGGTGCCGCACTCGCGGTGGCGCTCGTCCTGCCGATCACCACGCACACGGTCACCGACCGCTGGATCGAGCGCGCCCTGCGTGCCGTGCACGGCTGTACCTCGGCGGCCGCCCGGCGGCTCGCGGGTGACGCCCAGGCCGACCCCGCGCCGCTCGCGGGGGAGCTCGAAGCACTCCTGGGGCGTGTACGGATGGCTCTCGCACCCCTGGTGCATCCGCTCAACCCGATGCGGCAGCGCAAGGAGCGGGCCCGCGCGATCCTCGCCCTGCTGGACGACTGCGCCCGCGAGGTACGAGGTCTCGCCGCCGTCGCCGCCGACCCGGACGCCTCGCACGACGCCCGCCTCACGGCGGCCTGCCGACGGGTCGAGACCGCGATGGAGTCCCTGGTCGGCGCCGTGCCGGGGGGTGCTTCGGCAACCCACCACGGCGTCCCCGGCCACCACCCCGGTGCCGAGCAGGCGCTCGTGCACCTGCACGGACTGGAGCGGGCGCTCGTCGCGATGGCGACACCGCTGCGCGGACCGCGACGCGGCTCGCGGCTCGTCGGCGCCTGACGCCGTCGGGCTCTTCTCTCGGCCCCCTGGGATGCTCTCCGGCACCTCAGGGGGCCGTTTTTTCGTCTGTGGACACCGATGTGGACACCGATGCGGTGAGCTCCGCCGGCCACAGGCGCCCTCAAGATCCACAGAGAGGGCGTGGGTGCCCGCTGGACGGCCTCGCGGCGGTCTGTGGCGCCCAGCCTCCGACGCGCGCCGAGGATGCTCGTGGTGGCCGCCTCACGGGCTCCACGCACCCTCGTGTCCCCGCCGGCCGCCCGGCCCGCTTTGGTCTAGACCGCAGCGTCGTGACTGCTACCGTCGCCCCGACGACGCGGGACCGAGAGGGGACAGAAGTGGCGTACGGCGGCAGACGGCGACAGCGGGCGTTCATCGGGTCGTTCACGGCGGCGGGAGGCCTCGGTGTCCTCACGGCGGCCGTGGACCCGGACACCGGGGCACTGACCGTGCTGAGCGCCGTCGACGACGTACCCGACCCTTCGTATCTCGCGTTCGCGCCCGCGCACGACGTCCTGTACGCGGTCAGCGAGACCGCCGAGGGTGCGGTGGCCGCCTTCCGGGCGCACGGCGACAAGCCGGAACTGACCGGTCCGCCGACCCGGACCGGCGGCAGCGGCCCCACCCACCTCAGTGTCTTCGACGGACACGTCCTGACCGCGGACTACGGCTCGGGCAGCGTCAGCGCGGTACCCGTCCGCCCCGGCGGCGGACTGGCGCCCACCGCTTCCAGCGTGCTGCGGCACACCGGTTCCGGTCCGCACACACAGCGACAGCAGGGACCGCACGCCCACCATGTGCAGCCCGACCCCACCGGCCGCTGGGCGGTCAGCGTGGACCTCGGCACGGACTCGGTCCGGGTGTGCGCCCTCGACGGCGGAACGCTCACCCTGCACCGCGAGATCGCCCTGCGCCCCGGCTCCGGGCCGCGCCACCTCGCTTTCCACCCGCGGGGCGGGCACGCGTACGTCCTCAACGAACTCGCTCCGACCGTCACCGTCTGCCGCTGGGACGCCGCGGAGGGCTCGCTGCGACCCGTCGGCGAGACGCCGCTCCTCTCCGGTGTCCCGGACGGCGACGCGTACCCGTCGGGCATCGTCGTCTCGCCCGACGGCCGCTTCGTCTGGGCCGCCGTCCGCGGGCAGGACAGTGTCTCCGTGCTCGAAGTCGACGCGGGCGCCGAGGGGCTCACGCTCGTCGCCGAGGTGCCCTGCGGCGGCGTCTGGCCCCGTGCGCTGGCCCTCGACTCCTCGGGGCGCTTCCTCTACGCGGCCAACGAGCGCTCCGGCGACGTGACCTGGTTCACCGTCGAACCGGACACCGGCGTTCCGCGCCGAGGCGGCTCCGTCCAGGTGCCCGCCGCGTCCTGTGTGATCTTCGCCTGATCAGGCGGCTGATATCAGGCCGGGTACGCCCCGCGCCAACGGGAAAGGGCCCCTCCTGGTTCAGGAGCGGGCCCTTTCGATGTGCGGGCGGTACGGGTGGTGCGGGTGGGCGGCGGCCGACTAGAAGGCCGGCGCTCCCTGGGTCTGCGGCGGCGCGATGCCCAGCGCCGACGTGTACTGGGAGAGCGCGAGCTTGCCGATCGCCGGGTACGGGCCGAGGGCCTCGGCGGCGCTGCAGCCGGCCTCCTTGGCGGCCGCGTCGAGCAGACCCGCGTCGAGCTCCGGACCGATCAGGTACGGGGCGAGCGCGAGCTGCTGCGAACCGGAGCCGCGCAGCTGCTCGGCGATGGCCGCGATGGAACCCTCTTCGTCGAGCGCCGCCGCCATGACCGGCACGGCGAGCCGCGCGGCGAGCAGCATGCCGGTGATCCCGGCCGCCTGCACCGCGTCCTCGCCGCCGACGGTGGCGAGGACGATGCCGTCCGCGGCGGTCGCCACGGTGAACAGCCGGGCGCGGTCGGCGCGGGCCAGACCGGCCTCGGAGAGGCGCACGTGCAGGGCCTCGGCGAGCAGCGGGTGCGGACCGAGGACATCGGTCAGTTCGGCCGCGACACGGCTTTCCATGACCGCCTGGCGGATCCGGCGCAGCAGGGCGCCGTCAGGACCGGCGAGCAGCGGCACCACGATGCCGACAGGGCCGTCGGGCGCGGAGACGTCGGAACCGGCGGCGCGGGCCTGCTCGAAGCGCGCGGTGCGCTCCTCGGCGGCGTGGGTCAGCACGGACTGCAGCGTGGGGAACTCGTCGTTCCCGTCCAGGTAACCGATGCGGGCATCGAGGCCGGGGAGCTCGGAGCGGGCGATGCTCACGACCTCCTCGGCGAGGCTGCGCGTGGCGGCGCTGGGGGTGCCCGGCACCGCGAGGACGAGCGCGGGCGCGCCCTCAGGAGCCGCCAGGGGTTCCGGACGGCGGTGCCGCCCGGCTTGGCGGGGTCGCGGCATTCGTACTGGCAGGCCGGACGCGGGCCCAGTGGGGGAGCTCATGGCGCCGCATGTTACTGGTTTCTCGGGTTCCCCTGTTCGGGGAGGGTGCAGGTGAGCGGTATCCGTCCGCTTTTGTCTGATGAGTTACGTACGGGGCAGAAGTGATCAGTAGTCGACGACTTGTCGGCCCTACGGAGAATTCGGGCCATAGATTTCCCCGTACGGCTTTTCGGCCACCACGGACAACATCCGGTCGTCCGGGGGCAGTGCGAGCCGGCCGTCCGCCAGGTCGGCCGCGATCCGCAGAGCGCCGTCGAGCGGGTCGCCCAGGGCCGGCACGCGCCAGGCGTGCGGCAGCCGCTCGCCCAACTCCTCGGTCAGGGGCCCGAGGATCGCGGCGCCCATGTTGAACACGCCCCCGGTGAGCGCGAGATGGGGCTCGCCGTCGGCGGGGCACACCGCGGCGGCCGACTCGGCCATGTGCCGTGCGGCGGTCTGCAGGATGCGCGAGGACACGGGATCGCGCCCGCAGAGGCCGGCCACCTCGGGGGCGAAGGAGGCGAGCACGGCGGCCCGGTCGCTGCGCGGATAGAGCAGGCCGGGCAGTTCCGGCATCGGCCCGAACATCTCCGCCGCCCGTGCCAGCAGCGCGGCCGAGCCGCCCGGGCGGCCGTCGAAGGCGCGCAGGGCCGCCTCCAGGCCCGCGCGGCCGATCCACGCGCCGCCGCCGCAGTCGCCGAGCAGATGTCCCCACCCGTCGGCCCTGCGCCACGACGTGAGATCGGTGCCGACCGCGATCATGCCGGTGCCCGCCGCGATCACGGCACCCGCCCGGGCACCCAGGGCGCCCGTGTACGCGGTCACGGCGTCGGCGGCCAGGGCGAGCCGCCGTACTCCCAGTTCACGGGCCAGGGCGGCCGGGAGCTCGTCCCGCAGTTCGTCGCCGAGCGTGGCCAGGCCGGCCGCGCCGACGGCGACGGCCCCGAGCCGTTCGGCGCCCGCCTCGGCCATCAACCGCCGTGCCATCGGCAGCAGTTGTTCCAGCAGATGACCGGCCGAGATCCCGCGCGGCCCGGTACGGACCGGCTCCCTTGAGGTCAGCGGGGCACCGAGCGGGGCCGGGTGAGGGTGCGCCGGGGCCCCTCGGCGTACGGGAGAGCGGTCATCGCCCGGCACCGCGTGCGCGGCGAGAGCCACGCGCAGTCCCGAGCCTCCGGAGTCCACGGCCAGCACCACGGCAGGGCTCTGCCCGTCGTGCGGTCGGCCGTGTCCTCCGTCGAGTGTCACGGCAGGCGCCAGTCCACCGGCTCGGCTCCTTGCTTCGTCAGCAGGTCGTTGGCGCGGCTGAAGGGGCGCGAGCCGAAGAAGCCGCGGTCGGCCGACATGGGCGAGGGGTGCGCGGATTCGACCGAGGGAAGGCTGCCGAGCAGGGGGCGCAGATTGCGGGCGTCGCGGCCCCACAGGATGGACACCAGCGGCCGGCCGCGCGCGGCCAGCGCCCGTATGGCCTGTTCCGTGACGTCCTCCCAGCCCTTGCCGCGGTGTGCGGCGGGGCTGCGGGGTGCCGTGGTCAGCGCCCTGTTGAGCAGCAGCACGCCCTGATCGGCCCAGGGGGTGAGGTCCCCGTTGGACGGCTGGGGCGCGCCGAGGTCGGTGTTCAGTTCGCGGAAGATGTTGATCAGGCTGGGCGGCAGCGGACGGACGTCCGGGGCCACCGAGAAGGACAGACCCACCGCGTGTGCGGGGGTTCCGAGATCTAGGTACTCGGAACGAGAGGCTGACCAGGCGTGATGACGGCAAGTGAGTGGGTTGACTACTGGACGCAACGAGCCTCCCTCATCCCGGCGGAACGTCTGCGCGAACTGCTTGACGTCCTCGCTGAAGCCGAAGAAGGCGAGCAGGTTGCATGACTAGCGTAATAAGAGGAAGGGGCGAGCGTGTCAGACCCCGCCATTAGAGTGATGTTCGTGGCACCACGACCCCTACATGAACTCGTAGAAGCAGGCTGGGCGAAGGCCCTCGAACCGGTGGCCGGACGCATCGCCGAGATGGGCGACTTCCTTCGCGCCGAGATCGCGGCCGGACGCACCTACCTGCCTGCCGGCCCGAACGTACTGCGGGCCTTCCAGCAACCCTTCGACGACGTCCGGGTCCTGATCGTCGGACAGGACCCATACCCCACCCCAGGCATGGCCATCGGCCTCAGCTTCGCTGTCGCCCCCGAGGTACGGAACCTCCCCGGCAGCTTGGAGAACATCTTCCTGGAGATGCACCACGACATTGGGACACCTCGTCCCTCCAACGGAGACCTCACCCCCTGGAGCAGCCAGGGGGTACTCCTCCTTAACAGGGCGCTGACCGTGCGCCCTCGCGGCGCAGGCTCGCACCGCGACAAGGGATGGGAGGTGGTCACTGAGCAAGCGATCCGAGCCCTTGCCGACCGCGACAAGCCCCTTGTCTCCATCTTGTGGGGCGCTGATGCACGGAAGCTGCGCCCGCTGCTCGACAAGTACCCGGTCATCGAGTCGGCCCACCCGTCACCCCGGTCCGCCGACCGCGGGTTCTTCGGATCGAAGCCCTTCAGCCGGGCGAATGACTTCCTTCTCCGCCAAAGCGCCGAACCGGTGAACTGGCAACTGGCGTAATGCAAGGGTCCTCGGGCGCGGACCGAGGGCCCTTGCCGTCCCATCCTTAATGTGGGAAGGAACTCCCTTACCTGAGCGCGCAGTTGTGTGCAGATCCAACGCTCAGCTGTCCCGGGGTCGGGTAGGGGTCCTGCCCGACGATGAGGACGCGGACCTCGTCGAAGGGCTGCTGGAAGGCCCGGAGGACATTCGCCCCGGACGGTAGATAGGTGCGTCCCGCGGCGATCTCCGCGCGCAGGAAGTCGCCCATCTCGGCGATCCGTCCGGCGACGGGTTCGAGGGCTTTCGCCCAGCCCGGTTCGACGATCTCATGCAACGGTCGTGGTGCCACGGGCGTCACCCTACTGCCGTACACATGGCCGAGATCAAACTGGTGGCCGTCCAGCGTCCGGGGATGACCGATTCGTTGCCGAATCGGTCGTCTCCGGGCACAAGACGCCTACCGCCGAGGGCCATTGGAGTTCCCGGGTGACCACGCTCAGGCCATGACCGCCGCGCGGACGCAGAGGACGTCCGGGAGATGCACTCCGACCTCGGGCTGCCCAGGCCGTCGAACGGCGATCTGACGCCGTGGACGCAGCAGGGTGTGCTCTTGCTCAACAGGGCGTTGACGACGGCTCCGCGCAAGCCCGCCGCGCACCGGGGCAAGGGCTGGGAAGAGGTCACGGAGCAGGCGACACGGGCGTTGGCCGCGCGCGGCAACCCCCTGGTATCCATCCTGTGGGGGCGTGACGCGCGCAACCTGCGGCCGCTGCTGGGGGATCTTCCGGCGATCGAGTCCGCGCATCCGTCTCCGATGTCGGCGGACCGGGGCTTCTTCGGTTCGCGTCCCTTCAGCCGGGCCAACGACCTGCTGCTGCGGCAGGGAGCCGAGCCGGTGGACTGGCGACTGCCTCAGGGCACGGGGCGCGGTACGGCTCGGAGGGCAGGGGTCTCCTGCCCGGGGCGCCCGGCTCGCGCCGGGCGCCTGCCTCGACGCCGGTCGAGCGGGAGCCGTCGCCGGCCAAGCCCCGGAAGGGCCGTCGGACGGGGCACGGCCCGCGGTGGATGCAGCGTCGGCCACCGTCGGCCGCCGACTTGGAGGCCGACGACCGCGCGAACGCGAACTCATCTGGGGTGAGGGCGGGTTCACGGGGCGGCGGCCGGAGGATCATGCCTGCTTGACCGCCGGGGTCCGCGCGGTCCAGCCCACCACGGCGCTCAGGAGGATCACCAACGGCACCAGGACGATTGCCGTCCTGCTCCCCTGGACCACGGCGAGGTGCGCGAAGACCGCCGCTCCCACAGCGCCGCCCGCCATGTCCAGGCTGGTGAGCCAGGACATCGTCTCGGTGATCTCGCCCTTCCTCGCGAGGTCCCCGCCCACCGTACGCAGCGTGCCGAAGACAGAACCGATGACCAGTCCCGCCACCGGACAGAGGAAGAGGACCGCCAGCGGGGAGAGCCGGGTGGCCAGCGCCAGCGTGCCGACTCCCGCCGCGAAGACACAGAGCAGCACCGAGAGCTTGGGGCCGCGGGCCAGGAGGTTGGGCATGGCGCCCAGGGCGAGGCTGCCCAGCACGCTGCCGACGGACAGGGCCCCGATGTATACCCCGGTGAACACCGCGGCGTCGTACTCCTTGGCGTAGATCGGCAGGATCACGTCGGTCGCGGTCACGGCCAGGACGAAGAGCCCGTCGGCGATCAGCAGGCGCCGCAGGGGCGCGGAGGTCAGCGGTCCCAGCCAGTGCCGTCGCCTGTCCGGCTGCGGTGAGGCCGGAGTGTCGAGCAGGAGGCACACCACCAAGGTGGTCAGCACCACGATGACCACCAGCGGCGCGGCACCCGAGAACGACAGGCTGAGCCAGCCGGCCAGCACGGGGCCGGTGACCAGCGCGGTGCCCATCATCGCCGAGTCGAGGGCCATCGCGGTGTTGAGCATGGCCTGGTCGGCGGCGTTGTACCAGACGGTCCGCATCAGGACGGCGATCGGTGGCGCCGTCGCCCCGAGGGCCGCCGATGTCACGAGGACCCAGGCGGTGGGCCCGTGGTCGGACACCACCAGGATCAGCAGGCCGGTCGCCACCCCGTAGCCGGCGAGACAGCCGAGCAGCACCACGCGGGGGGAGTGCCGGTCGATGAGCCGGCCGCGCAGCGGGGACGTCACACACGTGCCGACCGCGAGGCAGGCCACGGCAAGGCCGGCTGTCGTGTACGAGTACGCCCGGCCCACCATCAGCAGCAGGCTCAACTCGACCATGCTGTTCGGCAGTTTCGACGCCATGCCGACCGCCACGATCCGCCAGAACCCGGGCACCTTCCTCAGTTCCCGGTAACTGTGCAGCGGACCGCGCGGGGTCGTCTCCCCTAAGACTTCGGGCTCGGCAGACATCCTCTGGGCTCCTTGCTCTGTGGTGCGGCGGGCATCCGACGGCGGGGCCGGTAGGGCGTTACGGCTCTCGGGCGTCACGCGCGGTGGGTTCGCGCGGTACGTCGTGTGCCGGTTCCCCGACGCCCTGAGACCGTCCGGCATGCTCCGAGTCCGGGGACAGCGGGGCAGGTGCGGTGTCCGGTCCGGGCCGGTCGCCGGGAGGCAGCAGTCGCTTCAGGACCGGGCCGGTGGACATTGTAGTGAGCACGGCCATGGCCACGAGCAGCGTGTAGCGGGTGCCGTCCAGCAACCCCATCTCGCGGCCCGCGGTCAGCACGATCAGCTCGGTCAGCCCGCGCGTGTTCATCAGGGCACCGATCGCCGCCGAGTCCCTCGGCGTCATCCCGCAGAGCCGGGCGGCCCCGGCCGCGGCGAGGAACTTGGCGGCCACGGCGGCGGCCAACAGCACAGAGAGGTCGAGGAGTTGGGACGGACCCAGGCTGGACAGGTCCACGTTCCAGCCGGCCACCACGAAATAGACCGGCATGAAGAGCCGGCTGCTCAGCGACCCCAGACGCTGCCGCAGCCGGACATCCACCTTTTCCGGCAGCCCGCGCCGGGCGCTGGTCCGCACGATGCCGAAGACGAAGGCGCCGAAGATGAAGTGCAGCCCCATCCACTCGGTGGCGGCACAGGACGCGAGCACTCCCACGAACGTGACGACCAGATCGGCCTCGCCGCTCGCCCTGCGCATGAGCGCACGGAGGGCCGGCCGTACGACGCCGATCATCAGGATCAGGTACGGGACGAAGCAGAGGAGGCGCCAGGGTGCGCCGCTGCCGCAGAGCAGCATGACCGCGCCCAGCAGCACCCACGCGAAGATGTCGCAGAGCGCGGCGCTGGCCACCCCCAACTGCCCCAGCGGCGTTCGGGAGAGGCCACGGTCCTCGACGATTCGGGCGAGGACGGGAAACGCGGTCACCGACAACGCGATTCCCATGAACATGACCTGCGGCAACCTGCTCGCCGAGGATTCGCCCGGCCCCCACCACAGGGCGAGACCCGCTCCCACCGTGAACGGGACCGCCATCGCGCTGACGGCGATGGCGAACGAGGTACGCCGGACCGAGCGTTTGGCGGACCACTCGAACTCCGTACCGAGCGCGAACATGAACAGGGCGAGACCGATGTCGGCGAGGGCACTGAGCTCGCTCCGTACTTCCATCGGGAAGAGGGCCTCGGTGAACGACGCGTGCAGCAGCGTGGGCCCGAGGAGGATTCCGGCCACGATCTCACCGATGACGGCGGGCTGGCCGCACCGTCGCGCCACGGTGCCACCTACCCATGCCAACCCGGCGATCAGCGCGACGTCGAGGAAGAAAGCTGTGATCTGGCTACTGGACACGTCAGACAGGTCCCGTCCGAATTCAGATGAAGAGGGCCGGGCGCGCGTTCCTGCGCGCGGCCTGGCCCTTCGGGAGCGGCGCCGCGGCGCGGCGCCGCATCCGCACCTCCAGGTCGGCAGCCGGCCTTACATCATCGACTGCGCGGCCTTCGCCTCCGGGTCCTCCCACCAGCGGTCGTTGCCGATCAGCGGCTTGTCGAGGTCACGCTCGCCGGCCCAGGTCATGTTGAGGATGGTGCGGGCCGCGCCGTCCTCGGTCAGCGGAACGGTCCGGTGCAGCGTGGTGTCGGTGCGCTGGAGGTAGAGGTCCCCGGTGACGAGGCCGTGCGTGTCGATCCGACGCTCGCAGAGGGTCTCGTTGATACGGGGGTCGGTCTTGTCCCAGTGGGTGTGCGGGACGGCCTGGAGCATGCCGCCGCACGAGATGGGAGGCATCCGCAGGGCCCAGATGAGGGCGAAGCTGTAGTCGCCCCAGTGCCATCCGTGGGTGTCCGCCTTGAACTCCTGGTGGGTGATCAGGTAGCGCTCGTCCTCGGAGACCTGGGGAATGACGGGCTCACGGGCCACGCGCCCGAGGAAGCCGAGGAACGACTCCGACGTGGCGATGGTGCGGATGAGCTCGCTCTGCTCGATGTCCTCGCTCTTGACCACACTCATCTTGCGCGGGGTGTTGCCCGTGGTGCGCAGCAGCAGGTCCCGGCGCTCCTTGTGCTCGCCGATCAGCTGATCGGCCTCCGCGCGGACGGCGGTCATTATCTCCTCGGGCACGAGCCGCGCGTCCTTGTCGAACTTCACCACTCCCTTGTGGTGGAACCGGTCCGCCAGCTGCTCGATGCGCTCAGGGGTGTAGTTCTCGGCCAGGAACTTGCCGAGTGTCTCGTCGATCTTGCTGATGTCCATGCTGAGTCCTTCTTCCTGTGCTGATGGGATGGGATCGCGAGAACCGCCCGGGAACGGGGGCGGACGCAGTCAGACGGCCGGCGTGTCCGGCGTGATCTCCAGGTCGACCATGGCCCTGATCTCCGCGAGCACCCGTACGACCGATTCCTGGTCCGGGCCGGAGACCCAGGCGCCCAGCGGGATCGACAGGATGTCGCGGGTGAGCGGCACATGATCGCCCGGCTGGTAGGAGACCAGGACCTTGTCGACACCGGGGTGGTTTTTGACCTGCTCCAGGCCGTGCATGGCCACGAGGGTGCCGGGGCCGACCTCGTTGTGGAGGGCGATCGCCCCGAACATGGCGCGGCTGTTGACCGGCTTGTCCATGACGGCGGGTCGCCGCCCGAGGTAGCACTCCAGGGTGTCGTGGAACGGACGGATGTCCGTGAACTCCGACCACTGGTCGGTGGCGGGGCCGCCGGGGAGCCGGGCGGCCACCTCCATCAGGAAGACGCCGTCCGCGTTGACCTTCACCTCGGTGTGGCTGGGACCGCGGTGCACCCCGAACGCGGTGAGTACCCGGACGACGTACTCCTCGATCCTCGCCCAGTCGGGATCGTCCGGCACGGCCTGGACGTTGTCCCAAAGCGGGAAGTCGTAGTCCCGGTCGTCGGGCCTGCGGTACTCCCACATGTCGATCACCCGGTGGTCGCCGTCGCTGCTGAAGGCGTTGACCGCGAACTCACGTCCCCGGATGTACTCCTCGACCAGCCAGGCGTCGACCGTCCAGCCGAAGTAGTTGGTCTTGTCGACGACTTCGAAGTTCTCGGCGCTCGCGGTGTCGGGCACCAGCGTGGCGCCGATGGAGCCGGCGCCCTCGCGCTGCTTGACGATGACCGGGTAGCCGATGCTCTCGGCGGCCTCGCGGACCTCGGAGGGGTCGCGCACCAGGCGGTAGGCCGGGATACGGAGCCCTTGCGAGGCGGCGTGGTCGCGCATGAGGGCCTTGTCGTGCCTGGCCCGTGCCAGCTCGACGTCATTGCAGGGCAGGCCCAGTTCGTGCGCGATGACACCCGCGAGGTGCACCCCGGACTCCGAGCCCGGGACGACGGCCTTGATCTCCTGGTCGAGCCCCGTGAGAGCGGTCAGGACCTCGGCCGCCTCGGTGGCGTACAGGGAGGCGTCGTCGCCCTTGGCGTGGTCCGGCCAGGTCGCCCTCAGGTCCGCCGGTTCGTTGGTGAAGAGGGACACGACGTCCATGCCCATGTCCCGGACCGCCTGCTTGTAGCCCGCTCCGACCGACACAGGGTCGACCAGGAGAACGGCCGGCTTGCGGTTGCTCAACTGCTTTGCTCCTTCGGGAGAGTGCTGCCGGGGCGTGGTCCGTCCGACCCTCACTGGCCGGCCGCGGTCAGCAGATCGGGGTGGTGGCGGGCGATCAGTTCCGGGAACCCCCGGGTCAGGCCCTTCATCACGTTGTCGCCGTAGCAGGCGAACAGCGGATTGTCCGGGTCGACGACCACACCGCCCGCCTCGCTGACGTGGCGGCTCGGGAGCGGCCGCATCGACGCTTCGAGGCGAGGGCTGTAGAAGAACGGCATGGAGTACCGGTCGACCCCCGGCGCCGGGCGGACGACCCGGTGGACGGTGGCCCTGAGATAGCCGCGCGTGGCGACCTCGAGGAGTTCGCCGAGGTTCACCACGAACGCGTCCGGGACCACCGGCACGTCCACGAAGTGGTCGTCCTCGACGGCCACTTGGAGCCCGCCCACATCGTCCTGGACCAGCAGGGTGAGCAGCCCGAGATCCTTGTGGATGCCCGCTCCCTGGTCCGAGGGGTCGATGTCCACCGACTCGGCGGGACCCGGGTAGTGCAGCAGCTTGAAGTGGACCTGTGGATCGGGATCGACGACCGTGTCCAGGAAGTCCGCAGACGTCTCCAGCGACTCGAGAATGAGGTTGAGCAGTCGGTGGGAGACGCCCGTCAGCTGGTCCATCCAGTCGATGACGGCGGGCCGCAGGCCCGGCAGGCCGGCCGGCCACTGGTTGGGGCCGACCAGCCAGCGATACGCCGGCTCACCCGGGGCCGGGCGTCCGCCGGGCCGTTCGGGCCCGATGTCGAGCTGTTGGCGCTGATCGGGCACACCGCGTGTCCGTTCCCGGCCGAGCTCGGAGTAGCCGCGGAAATGAGGGGAGTTGAGGATGTCCAGCTCGCGGCGCTCCTGATCCGGCAGCGCGAAGAACTCCCGGGACAGGTCCAGCAGTTCGGCCGCACCGGTCACGCCGTGCCCGACCAGCTGGAAGAAGCCGATGTCGTGGACGGCCCGTCGTAGACGGTCCAGGAACTCGGCCCGTGCCTCAGGGCCGCGTTCGGCGTCCCGGAGGTCGATCACAGGAAACGTGTCTGACATGAAGGTGTTCCACTCTCTTGACGCGACGACGAACTGACGTTGCGCAGGCCGTCCGCGGGAACCGACCGGGCCCGGGAATCCCACGGCGGCCCGATCACTGCCGGGACTTCAGACCCCGCGCGCGAGGGACAGCAGCTCGGACCGGGCGGAGCTGTCCTCGGCGAACACCCCGTGGAACGAGGTGGAGGTCATCAGGCCGACGGTCTTGATCCCGCGCATGGTCATGCACAGGTGCTCGCCCTGGCCGATGACGGCGACGTCCGGTGCTTCGGTGATGCGCATGACGTCTTCCGCGATGCCCGACACCAGACGCTCCTGGACCTGCAGCCGGTGGGCGTGCTGATGAGCGATCCGGGCGAACTTCGACAGCCCGAGCAGCTGTTTGGCGGAGCGATAGGCAATGGTCAGCGAGCAGTTGAAGGGCAGCAGGTGGTGCTCGCACAGCGACCACACCTTGATGTCCGAGACCACCACCATCTGCCCCGAGGACGTCGTCTCGAAGAGCGTGTCGATGGTGCCGGGGTCGTAGTTGGTGAACTCGCGCCACCAACGCGCGTAGCGTGCCGGCGTGTCCCGGAGACCCTCGCGGTCCGGGTCTTCACCTATCTCCGTGAGAAGTTCCCGGGCCAGGCCCTCGAGCGGATCCGGCACGGCCTCTTCGGCGATACCGGGACGGACGGTAAGGACCTCATCCTCGATCATCTTGTCGAGCACTCTCAGACACCCCTCTTCTGTCCCCAGACCAGAGTGTGCAGCCTGGTTGTGGTGTTCCAGCCACGGTCGATGACGGTGGACACCAGCTTTTGCATGTGGCCGTTTACCTCTTCGCTGGTCTGCCCCTCCGGCATGATCCAGACCGAGGTGATGCCGAACGCGTCCGCCACTTCGGCCACTTCGTCGAGGTCGGCCAATTCCCGGCAGACGAACTTGAATGTGCTGGAGGGAAGCCGGGCCAGGCTCCGCAGGGCATCGGGAACGATGCGCTGTTCGACAGGATCTCCCGCGTGCGAAAGCTTCGGGGAGACGTTGAAACGTACGCCGGCTTCGATCAGACGCTCGTCGGGAACCCGCGTGCCATTGGTCTCGATCTCGATCTCGACGCCGTGCCGCATCAGTTCATCGACGAGCGGAACGAGTCGATTCTGCTGGTTGAGAGGCTCTCCGCCGGAAATGACGACCAGCTCGACACCGTAGGCGAGCAGTTTCTCCGCGACCGTGCCGACCGGCATCCGGTGGAGTTCTTTCTTGGGGTCGAACTTGATTCCCGTGTCACTGGATCCTGTCCAGTCCCAGGTGTACGGAGTGTCGCACCACCGGCAGGAGAGATTGCAGCCGCCCAGTCGCACAAATGCACATCGACGGCCGATCGAGCGCCCTTCGCCTTGAAAGGCGCTAGGTGGGGCCGAAGATCTCATTGACTACAAGCTCCGGTTCCACAAGGCACCACCCCCTTCACTGAATTCTGTTGCAGGTGACGTGCGCGATGGAGAATCAGGGACGGTATTCGGCCCAGGTCTTCGGCGTCTCGGAGACGCGTACGGCTGTGAGTTCCGGATAGACCGTGTACCACTGCTCATAGATCCACACGGCGAGATTCTCGGCCGACGGATTCTGTTCCTTCACCACGTCGTTCAGGTGCCGGTGGTCGAGGAATTCGTCCATCCACCCTTTGAATCCGGCCAGATCGCCGTAGTCGCGCACGAATCCGGGTGCGGTGAGCTGGTCCCGCTGGGCGCTCAGCTCGATCTCCACCTGGTAGTTGTGGCCGTGCAGGCGACCGCACTGGTGTCCGTCGGGCAGGCCGTCCAGCTGGTGGCTGGCCGAGAAGGCGAACTGCTTGGTGATACGGAGAGTCATCCTCTGTTCCCTTGGTAGGTGGTCGGGTCGTCGACTCCGGCGTCGGTGAAGGCTTCCTGGCGCTCCCAGCAGGCCGCGCAGCGGCCGCAGTGCGCCTCTTCGCCGCGCAGACACGTCCACGTCCGGGTCCACGGGACGCGGAGCTGTTCGCCGAGCAGGACGACATCGCTCTTCTGCAGCCCCGCCAGCGGAGCGAGCAGGTCGAGTTCGGGATGTGCGTACCCCTTGGTCGCGAGTCGCTCCATGGCGATGAAGGAGTCGAGGAAGGCGGGGGTGCTGTCGGGGACCGACGTGGCGTCGCCGGCCATGATGCCGATCGCCACCGCTTCGGCCTTCTCCACGACCGCGATCGCGAAGGCGACGGCGAGCAGCAGCGCGTTGCGGTTCGGCACGATGTTGGGGCTCTCGCCGTACCCGTCCCAGGTCTGCTCGGGCACATCGACCGTGGGGTCGGTGAGCGAGGAGCCGCGGAACATGGCCCCAACGGCGCTCAGGTCCGCGATCTGGTGCGCCGCTCCGAGCCGCTCGGCCGCAGCCGCGGCGAAGTCGTGCTCCTTGCGGTGGCGCTGGCCGTAGTCGACCGACAGCAGGTGGACATCGTTGCCCTGCTCCTTGAGCTGGTGAGCCATGGTCACGGAATCCATGCCACCGGACACGATGGCGATGATCCTCGGCACTGTGCTTTCCCCCAGGATTCGATGGTGGGTGGTGCGAACTGCTGCTCTCTGGTGTCAGGAGAGCGGGACGCCCGTGGCCGTCACCGCCGCGGCCGCCTCGTCCAGGGCGGCAGCGCAGTCCTTCTCGGTCTCGGCAACGGCGATGACCAGGGCGTAGCGCGAGCGCGCGTTGTCCACGGGCGGGAGCCAGAGCTCCCTGCCCGGGTCCGCCAGGGGCGTCACTTCATGGATCGACGCGGGCAGCTTGGCCTCGTCGATCTCGATGGACTCGAGCTTCAGGTCCCGCTCGGGGTAGAGGAAGCGGACGCCGGCCGTCGCCGAGCCGGTGGTCCGCGGGATGTCCGGCACCACGTCGGCGGCGAGGTCCGCGGCCACCAGCCCGATCTCCATCCCGGTGACGAGTCCGCCCAGGTAGGGGATCCGGTCGCCGCCGATCCGGGCATTGATCTCCACGACCTTCGGTCCGGCCGCGGTCAGCCGGAGTTCGGTGTGGGTCACGGTGTCGGTGAGGCCCACCGCGGTGTGGGCGTCCTGAAGGACCTTGAGCAGCGTCTCGTCGTGCAGGAGCGGGTCGTCCGCCCGGACGGTGTGGCCGACCTCCTCGAAGCCGGGGGCGTAGCCGAGCTCCTTGCGCGCCACGAACAGAGCGGTGACCTGCCCGTCGCGGCAGAGGGCCTCCACGCTGATCTCCGGCCCGTCGAGGAACTCCTCGACGAGGATGGGCGCTTCGGAGCGAGGTACCTCGTCGAACCAGATCCTGCCCGCCTCCTGGTAGGCCTCCTCCAGCTGCTGCGGCCCGGGCACGAAGGTCACTCCGCAACTGGCCGAGAGCGCACGGGGCTTGACCACCACGGGGTAGCCGATCCGCTCGGCGGCTTCCTGGGCCTGCGCCAGATCGGTGACGGCGATGGACTCGGCCTGCGGCACGCCCCTCTCCTTGAGGGCCTGGCGGCCGAGGTACTTGTCGCGGCAGGCGCTCACGGCCGCTCGCGGACTGGTCCGCAGCCCCAGCGCGGTGGCCAGCTCGGCGGCGGACTCGACGCGCGTTTCCTCATAGGTCAGCACGCCGGCGAAGCTCTCGGTGCGCGCGCGGGCGATGTCGTCCATCGCCGGGGCGTCCAGCGTGTCGACCACGGTGTACCCGTCGATGTACGGCTTCTCCCAGGAGGGCGGCGCGGGGCACAGGAGGTGCAGCCGGTACTTGGTCACGATGGCCCGCAGCACGTACTCGCGCCATGTCCGGCCTCCGCTGCCCACCAGGAGCAGGAGCGGCTTCTCGGGTGTCGGCGCGCCGGCGGGTGTGGGGTTCGTCGTCATGTCTGCTCGTTTCCTTGGTTCTTCTGTCGGAGGGACGTCATGAGGCCGGCCGGGACTCGGGCGGGGCTGGCCGACACTCCTGGTGTCAGCCCTGAACCGGGTCTCCCGCGGGGTTGAGCGGCTCGACCTCGACCAGGAACCGGGCCACGGCTTCCCGTGCGTTCCGCAGCGCGCTGTCCGCGTCCTCGCCGACAGCGAGCGCTTCGCCGTGCCGGTCGGCGGAGCTGCGGACCTCGGAGATCACGTCACCCACGGCCGCCGAGAGCGAGGCGAACTGAACTCCCTCGGACGTCCGGGCCTCCGTCTCGCCCCCGGCGGCCGTCACCCGGCCCTGCTCGGCCGTGAGGAACCAGATGGCCGCACCCCCGGCCAGCGGCTTGTGCGACACGTCCGCGCGCTCTCCGGACAGCCAGGAGAAGGTCATCTCGTGGATGTCGTATCCCGCCACGATCCGGATCAGTTCCACGATCGCGTCGCCCCCGGGACGGGTGTGCGTCTCGACGAGGCCGGGGCCTTTGGCCGTGAGGATCAGTTCGGTGTGGGCCGGCCCTTCCTCCACGCCGAGGGCGGTCAGGACGGCCTTCGTCTCGTCGGTGAGCATGGTGTGTTCCTCGGCGGTGATCCGCGCAGGCACCACGTGGCCGATCTCGACGAAGCTCTCGGTCTTGAACTTCTCGGTGACGGCGAGGATCTGGTGTTCACCGGCGGCACTGTGTGTCTCGACGCTGAATTCCCGCCCCTCCAGGAACTCCTCGGCCACCCAGGGCGCCGCACTGTCGGAGGAAGCGTTCCCGGCGGACTCCAGCCCGGCGGCCACGTCGGCGAGTTCGGTGGCGTCGGAGATGATGCGGACGTCTTCGCTCGCGCTGCCCCGAGTGGGCTTGAGGATGAGCGGGAAGCCGTTCGACGTGACGAATTCCTCAAGGTCGAGCCGATTGCGGATTTTCGCGGACGCAACCTGGTGCACGCCCGTGTCGCGCAGGATGTCCCGCATAAGAGCCTTGTCGTTGACGGCGGAGACCGTGCGCAGCGGATTCGATTTCAGGCCGAGTTCATGATTGATCCGTGCGGCCGTCTCCAGGTACGGGTCGCCGGCGGTGTACGCGATGTCGAACGGAATGAGTTCCCGCAGCGCGATGGCGGCACGCAGGGCGAGTTCGGGAGAGAACTCAGGGAAGAGGAACGCCGCGTCGACCAGTTCGTGATGCCGTGCGGTCATGTCGGTCTTGGGGCCCACGTAGATGACCTGCAGACCGGAGTTCCGGGCTGCCTCGAGTGCCTCGGTCCGCTTCCCTCCGACAAACAGCACGCTCTTGACAGCGGAAGTTCGCATCAGTAAGCCCTCCGTTAGGGAAACGCCGGCGGCGATAGGTGGACTGCATCGGGGTTGCCGATACAGAGGGGGTGGCCGCAACTCCCGTTCGATGGAGGTGCCGTTGCGTCGGAACCGGCTGCGGCAGGACGGACGGTGGACCACCGACCAGTCGGGGACTGCGCGGCGTGCTCACCCCGGTAATCATCACGTGGCTGGTGCGGTGTTATCCACTGCCGTCTTTTACTCCCAAAAGACAGCTGGGTTATTCGCTGCCTCACGGAGGAATAAAAAGGAGGCGCGACGATACGGTTCCCGGGTGGTGGGAGAACCGTATCGCCGCGCCTGGCCGAAGTCGTCCGCCGTTCTCAGGCGGGTACCTTCACCTGCTCAATGAGGGAGATGGCCGACTCCTGGCTTCTGGGAGCAGGGCCGGGGGAGTGGCCGACGGGCGTGAAGATGAGGATGCACAGACGTGCTCCGGGGGACGACAGGGGCTGTGCCACGCACATGTTGATCGAACCCGGGCCGAGCCGGGCATGCAGCAGGGGGCGCTCCACCTCATAGGGGTGGACGACCACGCCGGCCGATTCGTAGAGCTGCCCAGCGGTGGGGTCCGCGATGACGGCCGATTCGAGCCGGCGCAGAACCTCGTCCTCGGGGCGGGCGGCCAGGTCGGCGCGCAGAAGGGACAGGAGGTGTGGCGCCCAGGCGGTGGTCCAGTTGGAGAGCAGATGCCGGCCGTCGAACAGCATCCACTGCATCGTGTTCGTGGGGCATTTCCCGGGAGGGAAGATGTCTTCGAACGGCCGGTTGTGGGCAAGGATGTTCCACGAGGCGCTCATGACGCATGCCGCGTGGGAGATGCCCTTGACGGCGTCGTTCCAGAGGTGGGGAACCTGTTCGCCGGACTGTGGAGTGAGAGGACAGGGTGGATCGCCGATGCCGGCGTAACGGCACAGCGTGATCCATTCCAGCTCGGAGAGGTCCAAGAGGCGAGCGAGGTCGTGCAGCAGGTCGACGGGAGGGTTCCTGTACTTCCCCGACTCAAGGCGCTGGTAGGTTCCCGGGCCGCGGTTGAGCAGGAGATCGACTTGATGCTGGGCGAGTCCGGCCGCGCGTCGGCCCTTGCCGCTGGGGCGCCTGAGCCCGTGGGCTTCCGGTGCCACCGAGGCTCGTCGTTTTGTCAGGAGCACCCGCAGTGCTTTCGCGTTCATCGAAACTTCCACATGTGTTACCGACCCCCGTGAATCGTGGTGTGCGGTGGTGCTCGGTGCATGGTTCGGACCTGGGACGTCGAGGTGCGGCGTCCAGGTCCATCTCGGTTGGTGGAACGGCTGGTGGAACGGCTGGTCAGGCGTGGTCCGGTGCCGTTGGCGATATCCGCAGGGGGTGTCATGCCCCTGTGTTGGCGTAGTCATGGTGGTGCCAGTTCGTGGTCATCTTGCGACGGAACGATCTCACATTGTGATCACTTGAGGGAGACTTGAGGTTCGCTTTGCGTGTGCGTGTGTGACCGGCCTTCCGTGGTCGGTGGCCAGGACGGGCCCCTACGCGTCTCCTGGCCCGCTCCACGGCAAATGCCCGCTCACCAGCGCAAGTTCAATAAAGGCATGCCGTTCTTGGGTCAAAAAGCTGTGGGTGGATAAAGCGGTGCCGGTCGCAGCATGATGGCTGTGTCCGGGATCGCGAGCGTGACCTGATTCCGTGGGCTCCGGAGCCGGCCGCCCCAACGGGGGACGCCTCGACGCCGGGGGCGTCATCCACGGCCGGGTGTCTCCTGCCGGACGTGGTGCGGGAACGGCGTCCTGGGCGCAGTGGTGACGGCACGACATTCCTCGGTGTGACAGTCCATTCGCGCAATGGACTGTCCGGAGTTCCCGTACGACCGCATTCCGCAAGGTGAAGGGACCAACATGCTCTCAGCCGAGAAGAACCAGATCCTGTCGGAAGTGGGGCCCGGTACGCCGATGGGCGAACTGCTGCGCCGGTACTGGCATCCGGTCGCGCCGATCCTGGAACTGAGCCGGCGAAGAGTCAAACCCGTCAAGCTGCTCGGCGAAGACCTCGTGCTGTTCCGCAAGCCGGACGGAAGCCACGGTCTGATCGCCCGCCACTGCCCCCACCGGGGCACCGACCTGAGTGTCGGATGGGTCGACGGCGACGTCATGCGGTGCCCGTACCACGGCTGGGCGTTCGACTCGGAAGGACGGTGCGCCAGCCAGCCGTTCGAAGAGGCGGGCCCGTCAGGAGGGTTCCGCGACAAGGCCGGCGTCACCGCCTACCCCACGGCCACACTCGGCGGTCTGATCTGGGCCTACATGGGTCCGGACCAGGCGCCGCTGCTGCCCGACTTCGAGCCTTTCAGCTGGGGTCACGGCTTCGTCGAGATCATCATGACCGAGCTCCCCTGCAACTGGTTCCAGTGTCATGAGAACGGCATGGACCCCGTGCACTTCGAGTGGCTGCACCTGAACGGCAACGCCGTACGAAGCAACCCGGATGACCCCGAGTACGTGCCCAGTCACTTGTCCATCGACTTCCTGGAGTTCGAGCACGGCTTCGTCAACGGCCGGGTCGTGGAGACTCCCGTCGTTCCGCCCAAGGGAACGTACGCGGGCACGAACGATGTGACCGAGGGTGGCATCCTCTGCCTCTGGCCCTACACGCTCGCCTCAGGAAACACGATCGAGTTCCGCGTCCCGATGGACGACCGGCGCACGCTCAACATCACGTGGCAGTACTCGGTGCTGCCGGACGACGTGCCTGCCGGGAAGCAGGAGCAGGACAGCATTCCGTTCTGGTACGGCCCGCTCACCGACCCGGTGACCGGCGAGATCCTCACCTCGCACACCGGGAACCAGGACTTCGCCGCATGGGTCGGCCAAGGGGTCGTCGCGGACCGGACCACGGAGAGTCTGGGGCGCAGCGACAAGGGCATCACCCTGTTGCGGCGCAGGTATTTCGAGGCGATGCAACAGGTCGAGAAGGGCGAGGACCCGCCGGGCACCGTGCGTGAACCCGAAGCCAATGTGCGGATCCCGCTTCCGCTCATGGGCAAGTCCCTCTACACCAAAGGGATGCCGCGCCCGGTCTTCGAGGAGAAGCTCGCGGCCCGGAAGAACAGCGGCCTGTTCGGGATCGGCGGATTCCTGACGGTCCAGGCGGGGCGTCCGGATCACCTGCAGAAGGAGTACGACGAGATCGCCGGCGTCGCTCGGACGCAGACGGCCGATGCCGATTGACAGCAGCCACGCGGAGTGTTCCCGGCCTGGCCTCACAGGGGAGGCCGGGGCCTCCGGTGCTTGGACGGTCGTCGGCCGCTCTCCGCACCCGATCGAGTGCGGAGAGCGCGCTCGACGCCTGTGAAGCCATCCAGCCGTCGGACGTCGGGAGGTCCCGACTCTCCGGTGAGCCGGGCCGGCACCCTCGGCCCCAGGCACCCTCGGCACCGGGCACCCCGGCAGGCGCCCGTCGCGGTGGGCCGTCGGAGCCTCCCGGGTCTCAGGCCACGACCGCCGCGCGGACGCACAGGACGTCCGGGAGATGCGAGGCGAGCTGCTGCCAGCTGTCGCCGTCGTCCGCGGACGCGTACACCTCGCCGTTTCGGTTGCCGAAGTACACGCCCGCCGGGTCGGCGTCGTCCGTGCACAGGGCGTCGCGCAGCACCGTGCCGTAGTGGTCCTCGGAGGGGAGTCCCGAGGTCAGCGGTTCCCAGGTCCTGCCGGCGTCGTCCGTACGGAAGACCCGGCACCGCCGGTCGGCCGGGACCCGGTCCGCGTCGGCGTTGATCGGGAAGACGTAGGCCGTGTCCCCGCGGTGCGGATGCGCCGCCACCGCGAATCCGAAGGTGGACGGCAGGTCCGCGCCGATGTCGGTCCACTGCCCGGCCCCGTCGTCGCTGCGGTACACCCCCCAGTGGTTCTGCAGATAGAGCCGGTCCGGGTTCGCCGCGTCACGCGCGACCTTGTGCACGCACTGGCCGAACTCGGGGTTCGGATCCGGCAGGAACACGGCGGAGACACCGGAGTTGGCGGGCTCCCAGCTCGCGCCGCCGTCGGCGGTGCGGAAGACCCCGGCCGTGGACACGGCCACCGTCACGGCCCGCGCGTCGCGTTCGTCGGTGAGGATGGTGTGCAGCCCCTCGCCGCCGCCTCCGGGGACCCACTTCGAGCGGGTGGGGTGTTCCCATAGGGGGCGGACGAGTTCGAAGGACTCGCCCCGGTCCTCCGAGCGGTACAACGCGGCCGGTTCCGTCCCCGCGTACACGACGCCCGGTTCGGCGGCCGCCGGATGCAACTGCCACACCCGCTCCAGCGAGGCGCCCGTCTCCTTGGGGAACTTGACCGCGGGGCGCTCGGGTTCGGTCCACGTACGGCCCAGGTCGTCGGAGTGGAACACGGACGGGCCCCAGTGGGCGCTGTCCCCGCCGACCAGCAGCCGCGGCCTCTCGCCCCGCGAGTCGATCGCGACCGAGTACACGGCCTGCGCGTTGAAGTACGGACTCTCGTCGAACTCCCAGGCGCCGCCGCGCCGTCGCCCGATGAAGAGACCCTTGCGGGTGCCTACCGTGAGCAGTATGTCGGCCATGACCGGCCACCTCCGCGACGTCGTTGTCTGCGCTACGGGCCAGTCTGCACCCCGGCACTGACAGTCACCCCTCGGCCTGGCGTCTGCGCAGGTCGGACGTGCCGTGTCGGCGGACGGCAAGGGTGCGCCGCGCCGCTCTCCGGGCCGCTCGCGGGAGAGTCCCGCGGCCGCAGGCACGCCGTGCCGTTGCCCGCCGGCCCCCGTGCCCGACGAGCCGGCGGGCACGGGGAGTGAGCATCGCGCGGAGTGCGCGCGTAAGGGAGGGGGACGTGGCGTGTCCGTGCGGTCGTGAGGAGGATGCCCTTGATGGCGGCGTTCCGTGGTCCGAAGGTCTGGCTGTGGCGGTGGCGGCGCAACCCGCTGCGGCGGCGAAGCGATGTCCTGGAGGCCTGGATCTTGCTCGCCGCCTGGGTGTTCACGGTGCTCGGCGGTGTGGTCTCGGGCCTGGTGACCGTCGACGCCGTGGAGAACAGTCTCGCGCGGGATCGTGCGGAGTCGCGCACCGTCACCGCTCGGCTCGTCGAGGACGCGCCGGACGCGGGCACGAACGGGCTCACCGGTCGCGTCGTGTGGACGAAGGTCCGCTGGACGGCGCCGGACGGCACCCTTCGCTCCGGCCAGGTACGGGTCGCGGCGGGCACCTCGGCGGACACCCCGGTCCTGGTGTGGACCGATCCCGACGGGCGTCTCGTCAACCAGCCCACCACCGTTGAGGTGGCCCGGCTGCGGGCCTGGCTGATCGGCATCTTCGCGGGCGCGGGCGTGGCGGGCGTCCCCTTCGCCGCCGGCCGTCTTCTCCGCGGCAGCCTGGAACGCCGGCGCATGGACCGATGGGACGAGGAGTGGGACCGGATCGGACCGCTGTGGGGCCGGATGACGAGCTGAGCGGGCGCCGGCTCGGGCCGCTCGCCCGCGTCACACCCCGGCACCCCGTGCCCCTCGGCCGCGACCACGGACCGAGCGCCTCCGCGCGCGACCCCACTTCTCTGCCGGGGCATCCGGGCTACGGCTTCGTCGCCCTCGGCAGGCTGTGCCGGCTCCGCTGCTGCGGATCCCCGGCTTCGTCCTCTTCACCTTCGGTACCCCGTGCCGACACCACTCCGGGGATCCCCGGGTCTGCGGATCTCCGGGTCCGCGGTCTCGTCACGAGGCCTCCAGCGCCGTCCGGCAGGCCCGCAGCAGCAGTTCGTCATCGAGCACGTCGTGGCTGCCGTGACCGCCGGAGCGGGCCCGGTGCCGACGGGGTGAGGCCAGTTCCGTACGGACGAGGTCGTGGACGGGCGCGCCCGCGACGCCCATCCGGACGAGGCACGCGGCGATGCTGCCCCGGGTGTACGGGTTGTGCCGCCAGGCTTCACGGAACACCGGCAGGACCGGTTCCGGATCTCCGGCGATGTCCCACAGGGCGCAGGCGGCGGCCGTCCGCTCCCACACTCCGGCGGAGTCCGTCAGGCGGCGCAGTCCGGGGAGCGCGGGCGCGGCCGCCGCCCCCATACGGCCGAGAGCGTCGGCCGCCGCCCGGCGGCTTCCCGGGTCCCCCTCCGGGGCCAGTGCCCCGAGCAGCACCGGAAGGACGGCCTCCGTGTCCCCCTCCACGGACCGCAGCGCGTCGGCCGCCGTCACGGCGTTCTCGCCCGTCAGCAGGTCCCGCAGCGCCGGTACGGCCTCACGCGCCCGCGGACCGAACGCGCCGAGCGTCCTGGCCAGCGCCTTCACCAGAGCGTCCCGGAGCCGCAGCTCGCGTGGTGTGCCGTGCAGCAGCCGCAGCACTTCCGGTACGGCAGGGGCGTATTGCAGTGTGCCGAGACCGCGGAGCAGCGGCGCGGCGCGGTCGTAGGTGTCCGGGGAGTCGAGCGGGACCTCGGCCAGCCGCTCGCGCAGCAGCGGAGCCAGCGGCGCCGCCGCCGGGCCCAGATGTCGGATCGTGTCACCTGTCTCGTTCGGCACGACCGGGTGGCGCAGCACTTCGGCGAGGGCCGGTATCGCCCGCGCGTCCCCGCAGCGGGCGAGGGCTTTCAGGGGGCGGTCCAGCGTCGCCGTGCCTCGCCCCCGGGAGTCCGTGCCCGACTCCACGAGGGCGGCCAGCCGGTCGGCCGCCGGAGCCGCCAGAGTGAACAGGAACTCCAGGACGGACACCGCGGCGGAGCGCAACCGCTCCTCGTCCGAGTCGAGTTGCTCACCGATCAGCGCGACCGGCTCCTCGTAGGAGGCCCGCCATTCACGGAACAGGACCGCCGACATCCACACGGCATTGCACCGGTCGGCCGTGTTCCGGCTGCTCAACTGTCCCTTGAGGAGGGCGATCCGGTCCGTGGTGCGGGCGCCGAGCGCCTTGTGGAGCGTCCGGAGCAGCTGAGCGCCCTCCTCGTCCGCGGGGCGCATCCGGCGCAGACTGCCGATGAGGGTGTCGGTCGACGTCCGGACGGGCTCTGTGGACGGCCGGATCCGCTGTGACCTGGTGTGGAGCAGTGCGACGACGGTGGGTACGAGGTCGGCGGGCAGCCGGTCGGGGGCGCACGAGGCGAGCTGTCCGAGCGCCGCGAGCCGCAGTCCCGGGTCGTGCGGCGAGCCGCACAGCGACACCAGACAGTCCACCGCAGCGGCCCTGGAACCGCCGTGCAGCCGGGCGAGAAGCCCCAGGCTCTCGACCAGTGCCAGCCGGACACCGTCCTCCTGTTCGTCCCGCAGCCGCTCGCTCAACAGGGCCAGGACGTGCGGCGTTTCGTGGTGGAAGCGTACGAGCGCCGACGGCGCGGCGCGGCGCACCTCCGGGTCCGCGTCCGTGACGAGGCCGAGGAAGACCGCGGCACCCGCCCGGACCGCCGCCTGCGCCATCGCGTAGTTGTCGTCCTCGGGGTCTTCCGCACCCTGTCCGCCTCCGGCCCCGTCCTCGCCGTCCCCGAAACCGTCCCCGAGGATCTCCCCGTCCTCCGATCCCCCGATGCTGGCGAGCAGCTCCACGATTCCGCCCCGGTCGGGAAGTCCGGGGTGTCCGGCGAGCGCGAAGAGGAAGGGGATGGACGCGAGCGTCGAGTCGTACACATCGCCCTGGTGGTGCACGGCTCCGTACATCCCGTCGAGCGCGGTCTCCCGGTCCTGGGGGAGCGGCGAGGCGAGTCCCCGCAGCAGCTCCGGCACGTCCGCGGCGCTTCCGTAGGCATGCTCCATCGAGGCCCAGTCGACCTCGTCGATCCCCCTGAACACGGTGTCCTCCCCAGGCGTACGGCCATTGATCGTGAGTGTGCACCACGGCACTGACAGTGACGCCCGGGAGCCGTCCCGTCGACGGCGTCGGTCCGGCCAACTACGGAGCGAACGGCCGTTTCCCGACGGTCGGCCGCAGCGACGCCGCCGACGGGAGGACCCGGCCGGGGGAGGTGCGAGTCGTGAGACAGCGCCGCCGGGCACCCTCCTGGGTGCCCGGCGTGCGTGTCGGCGGAACGCGGCGGCCGCTCGCGCCGATTGTCCGGGACCTGTCCTGCCTGTCCTAGTCGCGCGGTGCGGACGACATGGGACGACCGGAGCCGGCCGAGGATGCCGCCGGGGGCGGTTCGGGGGACCGCCGGTCCGGGTGCGCCGGGCGCCGGGAGGCGAACCGGGGCAGGGCCGGCGGGGCGAGGAAGCCCTCCGCGCGGGCCGCCGCGATGCCGATACGGGGAAGGTCTGCGCTCTTCTCGAACAGGAGATAGCGAGGCTCCCAGACCGGCCGGTACTTGGCGTTGGCCCGGTAGAGCGATTCGAGCTGCCACCAGCGCGAGAGGAACGTCAGCAGCGAACACCACAGCCGCAGCACGGGTCCCGCGCCCAGCCGGGTACCGCGTTCGAAGACGGACCGGAACATCGCGAAGTTCAGGGAGATCCGCTCGACGCCGAACTCCTCGGCTCGCAGCAGCAGTTCGATCACCATGAACTCCATGAGCCCGTTGTCGGAGTTCCGGTCGCGGCGCATCAGGTCCAGTGAGAGCCCCCGCTCACCCCACGGCACGAAGCTCAGCACGGCCCGGGGCTCGCCTTCGCTGTCGTGGCACTCCAGCATCAGGCACCGTCCGTCGGCGGGGTCTCCCAATCGGCCGAGCGCCATGGAGAAGCCGCGTTCGGTAGCTCCGTCGCGCCACTGGTCCGCCTTGTCGGTCACAGCGGCCATCTCGGCTTCGGGGATGTCCTCGTGCCGTCGTACGCGGACCGTGTAACCGGCGCGCCGGATCCGCTTGTGCGCCTGTCGGACGCCCCGCATGGCGCGTCCCTCCAGGGTGAAGTCGGACCGGTCCACGATGGCTTCGTCGCCGAGCTCCAGGGCGTCCAGGCCATGCCGGGCGTAGACGGTCCCGGCCTCCTCGCCGGCGCCCATCACGGCGGGTGTCCACGCGTGCCGCCGTGCCTCCCGCAGCCACGCCTCGATCGCGCCGGGCCAGGCCTCCGGGTCGCCGATGGGATCGCCGGAGGCGAGGGTCACGCCGCCGCCGACGCCGTACGCGATGGCCGCCTTGCCGCTCGGGGACCAGATGACGGCCTTGTCGCGGCGCAGGGCGAAGTAGCCGAGCGAGTCGCGCTCCCCGTGCCGGGCCAGCAGGGCTCGAAGCCGGGTCTCGTCCTCCTCGCCGAGGAGTTCGAGACCGCGCGGCGAACGGAAGCACGCGTAGAGCACCAGCAGGAACGTGGCGGCCACCAGGGCGTTGACGAGGATGTCGACCCAGCGCGGGGCGACGACGCTGTCGAACCGGTCGGCGAGCGGGCCGACGCTGATGCCACGCAGCAGGGTGTACGCGATCCGGTCGCTCAGCGGTGTTCCCGTGACGCGGTTGGTGGCGCTGACGAGCAGGGTGCCGAGGGTGGCGCTGACGACCAGACCGCCCGCGCCGACGGCCAGCGCGAGACGGGGATTCGAGCGGTCCCCGACGGCCTGGAACTCCTTGCGCCCCAGCAGGAGGGCGAGGACGAACAGGGCGGTGAGCAGGACCGAGATCCAGTTGAAGACGTGCTGTTGGTAGCGCTCCTGGGTCAGCGCCGCGGTGTAGAGCGCCAGGAGCGGTCCGGCGAGCAGCAGGTTGAAGATCCAGGCGGCTCGTTTGCGGCGCCGCATCACGAGCGCGAGAAACAGGGCCAGCGCCGCCGAGATCAGCCCGGCGGTGGCCAGATAGGGCGTGAAGAACTCGCCTCCGTTGTGTTCGTGCACCTCTTCGCGGAAGGGCAGCGAGATCACGGCGACGATGTTGAGGACGGCGAGCAGCCGCAGATACCAGACCGTGAACGCGGCGGCTCGTGGCCGGATTCCGTCCCCTGCTCGTGCGGACCTGGCCCCGCGGCGCGGGCTCGCGTTCCGCTGTTCCGGGATGAGCACTGACTGTTGTACGGACACCGTGGAGCATCACCTTGGGGAGAGGCCGGGAGAACCGGTGGGGACAGAGGCCGGAACACTACATCTTGTAGGGAAGAGAGAGGTTATGGCCAGTCAGAGGCGGGGTGAAGAGGTAAGGAGGTGTTGAGAATGCGGGGAGCGGGTCCGCGTCGGGCCGGCCCGACGGACGTCGTTCGGCGCCGACTGCGGGCCGCGGCTCGGTCTTGGCGATGGCCGGGCCGGTGCTGGCGGGGGAGAGCCGGTCTCGGCAGGGGGCAACCGGTCTTGGCAGGGAGAGCTGGTTCGGCAGACGAGGGCTGGTGCCGGCGGGGGTGAGCTGGTGTGGGCAGGGGTGAGCCCGGTGGCTCCATGACGCTCGTCCCTCTCGACGGCGCCAGTCGCGGTTCCTCAGCGGTGGCGCGAGACGCCCTGGTCGCCGCCGGAGCTTCCGAACGGTCCGCCCGGACGCGGCTTTCCGTCGTCGCAGAGCGGGCGGTCGCGCGTGGTCGCCCACCACAGGAGGTCACCGAGCGCCGCGCCCGCCGAGACCAGGGCCGTGATCACCCCGGCCATGGTCAGTCCGTCGCCGAGGTGCGGGCGGCCGTGCAGCGCGTGCGCGTCGAAGCCGCACAGGTGGTAGACGCCCAGCGCGGCGACCCCGAGGCTCGGTACGAGCAGTGCCAGCACGGACGCCGGTCCGCGTGCCGCGCGCCCGGTGTCGCGATCCTTCACGGGCTCCCCCTGCCGTACGACGCTCACCGCCGGGACCCTACAGTACGTAGGGTCTTGCTGTCCTGGCCGTGCTTCCACGGTGCTGCGGCGACTACCCCGGACGACGGCCGCCATGCGGGGCAGGGGTGCCCGGACCGCGTGATCCGGATCACGGGTGCGCCCCCCGTCCCGCGCCCGCGGATTTCCGTACCCGTTCATGACGTCCGGGCCCCGGATGCGAGGATGAGGCCGTCATGACTGCCGGGTGGTGTACGCGCATGCTGCGGGCCGTGATGTTCGCGGCCGTCTGTGTGGTGCTCGCCGCCCTCGGTCACGTGATGATGTCCGGCTCTCCGGTGGCCTGGTGGGCGCTGGCGGGCGCGGGAACGGGGACGGCCGGAGCGGGCTGGTGCCTGGCCGGGCGTGAGCGCGGCCTTCCGTTCGTCGTGTCCGTCGTGGTGCTCGCCCAGGGCGCCCTCCACAGCGCGTTCTCGATGGCCCAGTCCCTCGCGTTCGCCGCGGACGCGGGTACGGGCTCGGGTGCCGGACCGGCTCGATCCGGCAGGGGCGCCATGGGCGTCATGGACGGCATGTCGATGGACGCCATGGGCTCGATGGACATGAGCTCGATGGACGTCATGGGTATCGGGTCCATGGGCATGGGCTCCACGGGTTCCCTGACCATGGATTCCGGGACCATGGGGTCAGGGACCATGGCGCATCTGTTCCCCTGGGGAGCCGACGCGGGCTCGCCCTCGTCGTTCGGCATGTTCGCCGCCCACCTGCTCGCGGCCCTGCTGTGCGGCCTCTGGCTCGCGCACGGCGAGCGCGCCGCGTTCCGTGTCCTGCGGGCAGTGGCCGGCCGACTGGCCGCGCCCCTGAGGCTGTTGCTCGCCCTCCCGGTGCCGCCGTACAGGCCGACACCGCGGGTGCGCCGACGCTCGTCGGACCGCGCCCCGCGCCTTCTCCTTCTCGTTCACGCGATCACTTCCCGGGGTCCGCCCGTGGGGACCGCTGTCGCCTGAGACAGCCCGCTCCCCGAAGCGCCACCTGTGCGCTTCGGGCACCGGTCGTACCTCCTGTACGGCCGCACCCCACCACCGGACCCATGGGCCTCGCGCCCGTCCGGATCACGGATGACCCGAGAAGGACACCTGGTGATCACTCCTGCCCTGCCTGTTTCCCGCCCCGGACACGAGAGGCGGAACGAAGACGGCCGAGCGGTGTCGGCCGACGAGTCGGCGACCGCCTGGGCACTGGCCGCCCGCGCCGGTGACCCGGTCGCCGTCGAGCGCTTCGTCCGCGCGCTGCACCGCGATGTCGTGCGCTATGTCGCCCATCTGTCCGCCGATCCACAGGCCGCCGAAGACCTCGCCCAGGACACGTTCCTGCGGGCGCTGGGCAGTCTGCACCGGTTCGAGGGGCGCTCGTCGGCGCGGACCTGGCTGCTGTCCATCGCCCGTCGAGCGGTGATCGACAGCCTGCGGTACGCCGCCGTCCGGCCACGGTCGACAGGTACCGGGGACTGGCAGACCGCGGTGGAACACGCGCAGCCGACCGGTCTGCCAGGCTTCGACGACGGCGTCGCCCTGCTCGAACTCCTGGCCGCGCTTCCGGGCGAGCGGCGCGAGGCGTTCGTCCTCACCCAGATGATGGGTCTGCCCTACGCGGACGCCGCCCTGGTCAGCGGCTGTCCTGTCGGAACGGTCCGCTCCCGCGTGGCACGGGCCCGCGCGACCCTGATCGCGCTGCTCGCCGAAGCGGAGGCGGAGGTGACGGCCGAGGTGACCGCCGACAGGGCCGCGCCGAGCGCCGCCTGACCGGGCGGGGCAGGGGCCGGCCTTCGGCACGGATGGTGGCGCGGCACGTCGACCACCCTCACCGAAGGCCGCCCCCGCTCCGCCGTCTCCGCGCCGGCCCCTGCCCCGCCGTCTCCGCGCCGGACGACGCCTACACGGACCGGTGGTACTGATCGGGCACGTGGACCTCGGCATCGAGTTCGTGTGCCGCGAGCCGGGCGAAGGACGGGTTGCGCAGCAACTCCCTTCCCAGCAGCACCGCGTCGGCCTCCCCGTTGGCGACGATCTTCTCGGCCTGCTCCACCCCGGTGATGAGACCGACGGCGGCGACGGCCAGCGGGGTCTCCCTCTTCACCCGTGCGGCGAACGGGACTTGATAGCCGGGGCCGACGGGAACGCGCACGCCGGAGGCGTTCCCGCCCGTGGTGACGTCGAGCAGGTCCACGCCGTGCTCGTGCAGCTCGGCGGCGAAGCGGACGGTGTCGTCCACGCTCCAGCCCGCGTCCTCCAGCCAGTCGGTCGCGGAGATGCGGAAGAAGAGCGGCTTGTCCTGCGGCCAGATCTCCCGTACGGCGTCGACGACTTCGAGGGCGAACCGGGTGCGGTTCTCGTACGAGCCGCCGTACGCGTCGGTGCGGTGGTTGGAGTGAGGGGAGAGGAACTCGTTGATGAGGTAGCCGTGGGCGCCGTGGATCTCGACGATCTCGAAGCCGGCCGCCAGGGCGCGGCGTGCCGCGTCGGCGAACTGGCCCACGATCTCCCGGATCCCGTCGACCGTCAGCTCGTCGGGAACCGGGTGCTTCTCGTCGAACGCGAGCGCGCTCGGGGCGAGCGCCCGCCAGCCGTGGGCGTCCGGGCCGACGGGGGCGCCGCCCTTCCAGGGGCGGTCGGTCGAGGCCTTGCGGCCACCGTGGCCGAGCTGCACGGCCGGCACCGTTCCCTGCGCGGAGAGGAAGCGCGTGATGCGACGGAAGGCCTCGACCTGGGTGTCGTTCCAGATGCCCAGGTCGTACGGGGAGATCCGGCCCTCGGGCGAGACGGCGGTCGCCTCGACGATGACCAGTCCCGTCCCTCCGGTGGCGCGGGCCGCGTAGTGGGCGAAGTGCCAGTCGTGCGGGGCGCCCGCCGAGGGGCCCTCGGGCGCGGCCGAGTACTGGCACATCGGGGGCATCCACACCCGGTTGGGGATGGTGACTTCGCGCAGGACGCAGGGCTCGAAGAGAGCGCTCACGACCGACTCCATTCGTGGCGGGACCGGTGTATGCCTCGTACGATAGGCCTCGTAGTACGGCGAGTGTCAAACTACGACGTCTCTCGTACAATGGCGGTGTCGGGTGAAGCCGCCGGACGATGCCGAAGGTGACGGGGCGAAGGCCGAGGTCCCCGGACGAAGTGGAGCCGCCGTGACGACCGCCGCCACCACCCCGAGCGGCCGTGATCTGCCGCATCCCGCCCGTGAGGAGATCCGGCTGGAGTCGGTGCTGCACGCGCTGTCCGACCCCATGCGGCTCCAGATCGTCCGTGAGCTCGCCGCCGAAGGCCGTGAACTCTCCTGCTCGGACTTCGTCCTGCCGGTCACCAAGTCCACGACGACGCACCACTTCCGGGTGCTCCGTGAGAGCGGGGTCGTCCGTCAGGTCTACCGCGGGACGGCGAAGCTCAACGGCCTGCGGGCGGACGACCTCGACGCACTCTTCCCCGGACTCCTCGGCCGTGTCCTGGAAGCCGCCGCACAACAGGCCGCGCGCCCGGCGCCGTGACGTCTCACGGCGCCCGCTTCCGCTGCCTCGCGGAGCCGCTTCCGCTGCCTCCGGGTTCCGGGCAAAAGAAAAGGCAAGGGGGAAAGTCATCCCTTGCCACTCTCAACTTATAGCGCACCAGGGGGCTTGCGGCAAGGCCCCGGTGGTCCCGCAGAATCACTGGCCGAAGCCAGAACCTGCGGAAAGTTGACATGAGCCCTCTGACCACCAGCGCGTTCCGCCTTCCCGGCCGGCTCTCCGCCAAGGCGGACCCGGCACTGACCGCCGGAGACGAGCGGCACTTCGCGGCCGTCGCGGAGAGCCTCGAACGCGCGATCGGTGAACTGTCGGACCGCCTCGACGCCGAGCGCAGGGCGCCCGGCGGCCTCGGCCGCGAGGCGATGGAACGAGATCTGGAGATCCACCGGCTGACCGGCCGGCTCCGCGCTCTGCGCCGCTTCGGACTCGACCTGTGCCTTGGACACATCGTCGCCGCGGACGGCTCGGGACCCGTGTACATCGGACGTCTCGGCCTCACCGACAGCGAGGGCCGCCGACTGCTCACCGACTGGCGCTCTCCCGCCGCCGAGCCGTTCTTCGCCGCGACCCACGCCCATCCGATGGGCCTGGCGAGCCGCCGCAGGTATCGCTGGACCGGCGGCCGGATCAGTGACTACTGGGACGAGGTGTTCACCGCCGACGGGCTGGAGCGGCACGCCGCGCTCGACGACCAGTCCGCCTTCATCGCCGGTCTCGGCGGCAGCCGGTCGGCGCGGATGCGGGACGTGCTCGCCACCATCCAGGCCGACCAGGACGCCGTCATCCGCGCGGGATCGCGCGGCGCTCTCGTCGTCGACGGCGGTCCGGGCACGGGCAAGACGGTCGTCGCACTGCACCGTTCCGCCTACCTCCTCTACTCCGACCCCCGGCTCGGCCACCGACGCGGCGGCGTGCTGTTCGTCGGTCCGCACCAGCCCTATCTGGCCTACGTCGCCGACGTCCTGCCCAGCCTCGGCGAAGAGGGCGTACAGACCTGCACCCTGCGCGACCTCGTCGCCGAGGGGTCCGGAGCGACGGTCGAGCCCGACCCGGACGTGGCCCTCCTGAAGTCGTCCGCGGACATGGTGAAGGCGATCGAGACGGCCGTCAGGTTCTACGAGGAGCCGCCTGCCCGGGGGATGACGGTCACGACCCCGTGGGCCGACGTCCGGCTGAGCGCCGACGACTGGGCCGAGGCGTTCGAGGCGGCGGAACCGGGCACCCCGCACAACGAGGCACGCGACCAGGTCCGGGAGGCGCTGCTCGCGATCCTGACGGACAAGCACGACGAGGGCGTCCCGCCCGAACTGCTGCGCAGGTCGCTGCTGCACGACCAGGAACTCGTCGGCACCCTCGACCGCGCCTGGCCGCTGCTCGACGCGGCCGACCTCGTCGCGGACCTGTGGTCCGTACCCGCCTACCTGCGGTTGTGCGCCCCGTGGCTCGGCCCCGACGACGTCCGCAGACTCCAGCGTCCGGACGCCCAGGCGTGGACGGTGTCCGACCTGCCCATCCTGGACGCGGCACGGCAGCGGCTCGGCGACCCGGAGACGTCCCTGCGAAGGCGCCGCCACGAGGCCTCCGCGGCCGCGGAACGCGAGCGCATGTCAGGCGTCATCGACAACGTGCTCGCGGCCGACGACGACGGCGAGGGCGCGGTGACGATGCTGCGCGGACAGGACCTGCGGGACAGCCTGATCGACGAGGGCGGACTGCCCGTCGCCGAACCGGACCTGCTCGCCGGGCCGTTCGCGCACATCGTCGTCGACGAGGCCCAGGAACTGACCGACGCGGAATGGCAGATGCTGCTCCTGCGCTGTCCTTCCCGGAGCTTCACCATCGTCGGGGACCGCGCCCAGGCCAGGCACGGTTTCGCCGAGTCCTGGCAGGAACGGCTCGGGCGGGTCGGACTCGACCGGATCGACGTGGCCTCGCTGACCATCAACTACCGGACGCCCGAAGAGGTCATGACGGAGGCCGAGTCCGTCATCCGGGCCGCGCTTCCGGACGCCAACGTGCCCACCTCCGTGCGCAGTTCCGGCATCCCCGTGGTCCACGGCTCCGTCGCGGACCTGGAGTCGGTGCTCGACACCTGGCTGCTCGAACACGCCGAGGGGATCGCCTGCGTCATCGGCGATCCCGCGTTCCGGGCGACCTCCCGGATCCGTTCGCTGACACCGGAGTTGTCGAAGGGGCTCGAATTCGATCTGGTCGTCCTCGTCGACCCGGAGAAGTTCGGCACGGGCGTGGAAGGCACGGTCGACCGCTATGTCGCGATGACCCGGGCGACGCAGCGACTCGTCATCCTCACGAGTACCTGACGCCAGCGGACACGGTGCCGGCGGACAGGTGCAGGCGGGCACGGGTGCCGACGCGTCTCGGGCCGGCGCGGGCGGTGGAGGCGCGGGGTGTGGCTGATGCCGTGCCCCGCGGTACCCGCCCGCTGCCGGGACGCGTCACGCCCCCGCGACGGCGGCCGGCCCCCAGCCGTTCGTGCCGACGTCAGAATCCGGCCATTCGTCCCGACGTCAGAACCCGACCATTCGTGCCCTCGTGAAGACACGTGCGTCCGCGGTCGTGAGGAGCCGCCGTCCGTGCGGTCGTCGGGAGTCGGCCGTACACGCTGTTGTCGGGAATCGGCCGCACGGCGAGCCGCCGGAAGGCGTCCACCCGGGCCGCGTCAGAACCCGGACGTTCGTGCCGCCGTCCAGAGTGCGTCCCAGTCTGGGAGCTTGACCACCTCGCGGCCCAGCCGTGCTCCCAGCTCCGCCTCGGCTCGCTCGATCGCCTGCCATCCGGCCCATTCGACCGGCCGTATCCCCTCGGTCCGCAGCGCCGCGAGCGGATCATCGGCGGCCTCTCGCCTCACGAGGCCGGGGGCGTCCTCCAGCAGGGAGGTCACCGTCTCCTTCGCGCACGGGCGATTGGTCCCGATGACACCGGTCGGGCCCCGCTTGATCCAGCCCGCCACATACTCGCCCGGCGAGACGACGCCGTCCCGCAGGACCCGTCCCGCCCGCTGCGGAACCGTGCCACGGTCGGCGTCGAACGGCAGTCCGTCCAGCGGCACCCCCCGATAACCCACCGAACGCAATACCAACTGGGCCTCGATCTCCTCGAACCGGCCGGTTCCCGTCACCCCGCCCGCCCCGTCAGGCACCGTCCGCTCGAAACGCACCGCGCCCACCCGGCCGCCGTCGGCGAGGAGCCCGACGGGCCGCAGGAAGAACCGCGGGCGGATGAGACGCGGCCGGCCCTGCGGCGCCGCCGCCGCCCAGCCCCGCAGGACCTCCACGTTGCGGCGCTGCGCGGCAGGCAGCCCCGACGGATCGAGGTAGGCCGGATCGAGCGCCAGCTCCGCCTCGTCCACGCTGATGTCCGCCTCCGGCAGGCCGCCGAGCTCGCGCAGTTCCTTCGTGGTGAAGCGGGCCTGCGACGGTCCGCGCCGCCCGACCATGCTGATCTCGGTGACCTCGCTGGCGGCCAGCGCGCCGAGCGCCGCCTGCGGTATGTCGGTGGGGCTCAGTTCGGGCGCGGTGCGGGCGAGGATCCGGGTCACGTCGACGGCGACGTTCCCGACACCGATGACGACGGCCGAGCGTGCGCCGGCCACGAAAGCGCCGGCCGCGGCGTCGGGATGCGCGCTGTACCAGGAGACGAACTCGGTCGCCGACCAGCTGCCGGGCAGATCCTCGCCGGGCACGCCGAGATGCCGGTCGGTGGAGGCGCCGACGCAGTACACGACCGCGTGGTACAGCTCCCGCAGCCGTGCCACCGGCACTCCGCGGGGTCCCACCTCGACGCCGCCGAGGAAGCGCACCCGTTCGTCCTCCAGGACGGTCCGCAGATTGTTCTGGAGCGACTTGATCTTCTCGTGGTCGGGTGCCACGCCGTAGCGCACCAGCCCGTACGGGCAGGGCAACCGGTCCAGGACATCGACGCGGACGTCGGGAGGTCCGCTCCGCTGGACAAGACCCTGTGCGCTGTAGACCCCGCTGGGCCCCGAACCGACGACGGCGACACGCAGCACTGCGGAACTCCTTACCCGAGGGATCAGGAAGATCGCTGACAGGACATCGCTGGTGCTCCCAGGATCGCACCACCCGGTGCTCCGCTGACAGGGTGCGGACCGTGCCGGTCGCGCGCGTGTCCGTTCGAGGGAATGTGATGATGCGGTTACGTTCCGTTTTGTGCTAGACGCATCGTTCCTCAATCTGTCCGACCGCTGCCGCGCGGACGGCGACGTGTCCGTGTGGCCCGCCTGGGAAGTGCGGGAGTCCGCGTCGGGCGTCACGTCCTGGTTCAACGTCCGGCTGGCCTTCACCGACGGTGCCCGAGTCGATCTGCTCGCCGTGCTGTCGGAGGAGGCCCTCTCCATCGAGGACGTACGAGCCGAGCCGCCCCTCTCGCTGGACGACCTGGCGGTGGTCGCCGAGTGGATCGAGGAGCCACTGTCCGAGGCGTGCCGCGGCCGCCTCGGCTCCGGCCACGACCAGGACCGGGAGAGTCAGGCCCGGCGCGCCCGCCCCGCCTGGCCGCGTGGTGTCGAGGGCAGGATGCTGGTTGCGGAGGAGTACCGGGCGGCGCAGAAGGAGGGCGCGGACCCCGTGCTCGCCGTCATGGACGCCACCGGCCACAGCCGCCGCAAGTCCCTGAGACTGATCGCCGGGGCGCGGGACGCGGGGTTCCTGACACCTCGTCACGCCCGCCGCTGACCCCCGGGAGCGGACGCCCGCTCGCGCTTCCCTCGCGCGAGCCCGGCGTCCGGACCCGGCGGCACACCGCGCTCGCCCCCCCGCGGCCCGGCTACCTGGACGGACCGGCCTAGGGCTCCGGATCGGTCGCGAAGAAGCGGGACAGATCCGTCGCGCGGGGGCCGTCCGACGCCTCGGCGTCCGGCGGCACCCCCATCTCCCAGTCCAGCCGGTAGCGCTTGAAGAGTTCGGCCCGCAGCACCGGGACCTTCATCGGCACACCCGGCACCAGCGCCGCGTAGACCGCGCCCATGAGCAGGGCGCGCAGCATCGGGTAGTCGGCCGAGACCTGCTGCGACCCGTAGCGTGCCACGGTGTCCCCGAGCACCTCGGAGAGCCGCATCTGTTCGGGGCACTGGACGAAACCCTCGGCCTGGAGCAGCCCGGCCATGTGCTGCCGCATCAGCACCGGCTGATCCCGGGTCAGGCCCAGGATCGCGTCGATGACCCGCGCCATCCGCTCCCGGCCGTCCTCGCTGCGCGGTTCGCGTTCGAGGGCTTCCTCCAGGGTGCGATGCATCAGCCGGTGCACCGCGGACTGCAGGAGCTGGCGTTTGCCGGGGAAGTAGTACGAGACGAGTCCACGCGCCGATCCCGCGCGATCCGCGATGTCCCCGAGCGTCGTGGCGTCGTAACCACGCTCGCTCACCAGCTCGACCGAGGCTTGCAGCAAACGTTCCCGGGAACGCCGCCGCAACTCTTCATTGACCGAGGGGCTTCGCGGGGACATGCTGTAACTCCTGCGTTGACTGGCTGCCAGCCAACTATACTCAACGCGTTCGGATCCAGACCCTTCGCGGGTCGGTTCCGGGCTGCCGCCGACCTGGGGCGACGCGGGGGATCGCCTCAGGTCGGACGTGCGGCAGCGAGCGCCGGGGGAGTGCTGTTCGCTCCGCGGCCGTCCACGGGCTTCACGGACCGTGGTTCCCCGTACCGGGCGTCTCGCCCATGACGCCCTGATGCGGGCGCCGGTGCGCGGAGCGGTAGGCGCGTCGCCAGTTGGTGACCATGTACCAGCCGACCGACAGGCTCAGCAGCACATTGCCGACGAGGGTCTCCCTGTCGTCGCTGCGAACCGTGTTGAGGAGACCGGCGGCGGTGACACAGGTGAGGAAGCCGGCGAGGAGGATCCAGAGCGCTGTCTTCATTACGGACCTCGGGACTGTATGACGGGGGCGCCAACTTAGCCACGGATCCCGAATTGCGAGGCGTTTGGCCTGTGTTGGCCAAAACTTGACCACATCGGCCCGCCTGGGGCCAGAAGCCACCAGTCTGACGAACGGTGCCCGGGCCCGCGGGTGTCCGGAGCCCGTGGCGCCGGTACGTCAGTCCGTGTCCACCAGGTCGAGCACCGGCCGCAGTCCGTCCGGGCGGTCCGTCGCCGGCAGGTGGTCGACGAAATGCAAGGCGCAGCCCAGAGCCGCAGCACCGCCGTCCGCCGTGCGGTCGTCGCCGACCATCAGGGTGTTCCCCGGGGCGATGCCGAGTTCGGCGCAGGCGGTCGCGAAGAGCCGCGGATCCGGTTTCTGGACGCCGTGCTCGTACGACAGGACATAGGTTCCGACGAACGGGTCGAGGCCGTGTTCGCGGAAGACGGGCCGCAGGTCCCAGCCGATGTTGCTGACCACCCCGACGGCGAGGCCCCGCTCGCGGAGCGCGCCGAGCACCTCGGCGGCGTCGGGGTAGGGCTTCCAGGCGGCCGGTCGCATCTGGCGCTCGTACAGCGCGTCGTGCAGCGCGGGATCGGGCAGCGGCACCTGCCGGGACAGACCGGTGAACGCCGCTCTGTGCTGCTCGGCACCGCGGTCGCGGTTCTCCCACAGGGCGACGAGGTGATCCGGCACCGGCCGCGCCGGGCGGGCTCCGCCCGCGAGCGCGCCCGCCGCCTCCAGGGCGCGCGCCTTCTCGGCCAACTCCGGCTCCGGGAGCGGGTGACCGGTCTCCGCGAGCACCGCGCGCAGCCATGATTCCGTGTCCTCGACGCGGAAGAGGGTCCCGGAGAAATCGAAGAGCACACCGTTGAAGGTCATGCGGGAGATCTTTCGCGGGGTATCCCGCGGTGGTCAAGGAGCCCCGGTCCCGCGAACCCCGCACGGGAGTCCGAGGTGCCGCCGACCGGGCCGACGAACCCGGCGGAACGGACGGGGCCTAACCCAGTGCTCGCAGGCCCGGTACGAAGGCCACGAGGACCGGGACCACCGGTACCAGCGCGGCCGCCGCCGTCAGTTGCAGCCGACGGGCCGCCGTGAGCCGGTCCCGGGGGGTGAGGAGGCGGTCCACGCGCTGGGGGACATGGGTGCCCGGGGCCTGTCCGGGTCCGAACACGCCCCGGTCCTCGTTGAGTTCGACCAGGGCGAGAGCGATCGTGAGCCGGCCGAAGCGACGCGACGCCACGTCGTCGGCGGCGAGTTCGACCAGCCGGTGCATCTCGTCACGGAACGCGGCGAACACGGGAACCTGCGGGAACCCGTTGGCCAGAGCGGCCGAACAGTGCAGCAGCCAGTCGTGCCGCGCCCGCGCGTGTCCCTGCTCATGGGCCAGTACGGCATCGAGCTGACGTCCCTTGAGACGGCGCAACGCGGCGGTGGTGATGACCAGTTGGGGAGCCGTGCCGGGCAGCCACCAGGCGTCGGGGCGCTCTCCCTCCAGTACCACCAGACGATCTTCTCCGGATTCCTCGCCGGGCAACAGCGGGGACCGCACCAGGAGTTCGGACCGGCTCCGCCGACGGCGCAGCCGCGCCCGTACGATCTCGCGCGCCAGCATCGCCGCGGTCCAGGCGCCGCCGCACGCGAGTGCCACGGCCGTGGCGGCGGCCCAGGGTCCGCCGGCGCCCGGCGCGTAGGCGTCGACGACCGACGCCGGTGCGCCGCCGAAGACATGGCCGCGCACGGCCACCCAGGCGGCGGACGCGCTCAGCGTCATCGACAGGGCGCAGCACAGCAGCACGGCCGCCACCACGCACTGCCACACCCACAGGGCGACCACGGGTTCCCGGTCCGGCCAGTCGGCCCGTGCGAGCAGTCGCGGAGCGACCACGGAGGCAAGGGCGCCGAGCAGCAACAGTGCCGCGGGGACCATCATGGCCGAAGCCTATGAGCGGGGCCCGCCGCTGGATACGGTCAACGACTCCAAGTGACGTACGCCACGGGTTCGTACCGTGCCCGGACTCCCTCCCGGGCACCCCCGGCCTCGGAGCGTGACCGCGCGTCAGGGGTGCGGCCCCGGGTCTCCGGAAGCCGGAGCGTGACCGACGTCAGAGCGTGACGAGCATCGCCAGCATCGCGATCCCCATCGACAGGCGGCAGGCCTGGGAGAGTTCGGGGCGGTCGCCCCAGCCGACGGCGCGTGCCGTCGGGCCCGACGCTACGGCCGCCGGCAGGAGACGGACGCCCGAGCGGAGTACGTAGCCGGTGAAGTACAGCAGGAGCGCGCCGGTGAGGACGGGGGCGCCGGTGCCGCCGTGGACGTGGTGGGCCGGGGCGGTGGTCATCACCGCGGCCATGTAGACCATCGCGAGGGTGCCCATCAGATGGTGCAGATGGTGTCCGCCGCCGCGGGCCGTCAACAGCGCGCGCAGCGCGGCGACGCCGAAGACGGCCGCGCAGGCGAGCCAGGCCCAGCGCGGCGGCGTCACCACGGCCGCCGGTACGGCCATCGCGGCCATGCCGAACCCCATGAGCGCCTCGCCGCCCGCGGTGCGGCGCTGTTCCTCGACGGGGCTGCGCATGCGCAGCAGGCAGTAGGCCCCCGTCGCCGCGCACAGCGCGACGAGCAGCCAGCCGGGTGAAGCCGGTCCGTGCACCCGCGTACCTCCCCGCAAGACGATGTCGGACGCGCGACGCGGGACACGCGATGCCGGGCGGAGGGTGCCGGGCAGCGGTGCCGGACATCGGACGGTCGGTCAGGGCATGCCCCGGGCGATCGGTGCGCATACGGGCGCAGGGTTGTACACGGGGGAGCGTGCGGGAGTGCACCGCAGGTGGGAGCCGCTTCGAGAAACTATTTTACAGATAAAACACCTGCTAAGGTTATCGTCATGAGCAGTGCGCCCCCTCTCCGTCCCCCGCGCGTCCGGCGGCTTCCGCTGGCCGGCGTGCTGCGCCTCGGCAGGCCTTCCGACATCTGGTTCAAGCCCGCCCTGAGCGTCGTCGTCGCGGTCGCCCCGCCGAATCTGACGCTGCTGGCGCTCGGCCGGCTGGACCTGGCGATGTACACCATGGCCGGGTCCCTCTGCGCGCTCTACGCCCACAGCCGCCCGTACGCTGCACGGGCCCGAGTCCTCGCCTGGGTGGTCGCCGGAATGCTCGGCGGACTGGGCGTAGCGCTCGTCGCGGCCTCGCTCACCACGAACGCCGTCGCGCTGGTCACCGTCGGCGCGCTGCTGGCCGCCGCTCAGAAGGCCCTGTGCGACGCCACGCGCATCGGCCCGCCGGGGCATGTCGTCCTCGCCTTCATCTCCTCGGCGTCCCTGTTCGCACCGCAGAGTCTCGGCCAGGTGCCGGGCCACCTCGCGCTGGGCGCGGCGGCGGGAGTCTGGGCCTGGATCGTCGGCATGGCCCCCGGGCTCGTACGCCCGCACGGCCCGGAACGGCGTTCCACCGCGCACGCGCTGAACGCCGCCGCCGTGTCCGTCGGGGCCCCGGACGACGCCCGTGCCCGCGCCGCCGCGGCCGCCGCCGTGCACACCGCCTGGCAGTCGCTGCTGTCCACGGGAGCCCGTTCCGAGCCCCGACGCGCTCTCGAACGGCTCGTCGTACGGGCCGAGGTCGCGCTCGCCGCACCCTCCGGCACCGATGCCCGGCGGCTGCGCGGCTGGGCCCGCGAACTGTCCGGCACCGGACCCGTCCCGCGCCCCGACGGACTCGGCGACGCCGCGGACGAACTCCTCGGCGTCGAGGCCGCCCTCGCCTTCGGGGAACCGCCCCTGCTCGCCCGACTCGGCCCGCTCGCCCCCATCGCCCTGCGCACCGCGCTCGGCTGCGCCCTCGCCGGATACGCCGCGCTCGCGCTCGGCGTCGGCCGCCCCTACTGGGCCCTGGTCACCGCCGCCTCCCTCTACCAGGCCAACGTCACCCTGACCTGGAGCCGCGGCGTCCAGCGTGTGACCGGGAACCTCCTCGGCGTCGCGGCCTTCGCCGTCCTCCTCCCGCTCGCCCACGCCGGCCGGGCGGCCCTCGTGCTGTGCTGCCTCGCCCTGAACTTCGGCGCCGAGGCACTGATCGGCCGCAACTACTGGCTCGGCAGCGTCTGTGTCACCCCCATGGCCCTGCTGATCACCGAGTTCGCGCACTCCCAGCAGCCCGGAGAGCTGATGACCGACCGGGTCCTGGACACTCTCGTGGGCGCGCTGGTCGGCTTCCTCGCGGCCGTCGCCGTGACCAACAGGCGGGCCGGCGACCGTATCGAAGAGGCGCTCGCCGCAGTGGGGCGGGCCCAGGAACACGCCGCCGGACTGCTCGCCGAGGAGCGGCCCGAACCCGGCGCCCTGGAGTCGGCCCGCCGCGGTCTGTCCGCGGCCGTCGTGCACCTGCGCTCCGCCGCGGACGCCGCGTCGGGCGAATGGCGGAGGCGCGCCCTGCCGGAGGAGCGGGTGATGCGGGCCGAACAGGCCGGACATCGTACGCTCGCCGCGACGGTACGACGCCAGGGACTGCACTGCCGGGAGGGCGCACAGGCATGACGACAGCGGACGGGCGGAGAGCGGCGGACGGCGACCCGACGCCGGACGATGATCCGACGCCGGCCCCCGGTGACAAGGTGGTAGCCGACACGGTGGCGGCCGTCGTTCGTCAGTGGGAGAACGTGCGGCCCGATCTCGACACCGGGCCCATGGAGGTGATCGGGCGGGTCAACCGCTGTGCCGCGCTGCTTCAGCAGGCCGAGGACGCGCCGCTGCGCCGGGCCGGGCTCACCCGCCCCGAGTTCGATGTGCTCGGGACGCTGCGCCGCACCGGCCACGAGCTGACCCCCAGCGACATCGCCCGCGAGACCTTCTCCTCGGGTGCCGCCGTCACCAAGCGGCTCAAGCAGCTGACCGAACGCGGCCTCGTCGAGCGGCGCGGCGACACCCGTGACCGCCGCGTCGCACACGTCCGGCTGACCGAGGCCGGACGGGACCTGGTCGACTCCGTCCTTCCCGACCAACTCGCCTACGAGACCGGGGTCCTGTCCGGCATCGAGCGGGAACGTCAGCGTGAACTGGCGGGCCTCCTGGGCGAGTTGCTCGGGCAGTTGGAGGGCCGGCTGAGACTGCCGCGCGCCTGACGCCGACCGGAGGGGCCGTCGGTGCGGGGTCCTGGTTGCCGTGGCGGTCGGCCCCCGCGCGAGGCGTACCGCTTACTGCGGCTGTGTCGCGATCTGGATCAGGTTGCCGCAGGTGTCGTCGAAGACGGCGGTGGTGACAGGGCCCATCGCCAGGGGCTCCTGGGTGAAGCGAACACCGAGGGCGTGCAGTCGCTCGTACTCCGCCTCTACGTCGTCGACGGCGAACTGGGCGAGCGGGATGCCGTCCTTGACGAGCGCGTCGCGGTAGGGCTTGACGGCCGGGTGGCCGGCGGGCTCCAGGAGGAGTTCGGTGCCGCCGGGCTCGTCGGGCGAGACCACGGTCAGCCACCGGTGCTGCCCGCCCAGCGGGACGTCGTGCTTCTTCACGAACCCGAGGATCTCGGTGTAGAAGTGCTCGGCCTTGGCCTGGTCGTCGACGAAGACGCTGGTCAGATGGATCTTCATGGAGTGCTCTTCTCCGGTCCGGATGGGTCGGGCGTGGGCCATCGCTCGGCTATCTGCCGCAGCGGGGCTGTGTTCAGGTCGTGGAACTTGTAGCGGCCCTCGCGTCTGGTCTCGACGAGCCCGGCGGCCTCCAGCAGGGCGAGGTGCTGGGAGATGGCCTGGCGCGAGATGCCGAGCCGGTGCTTCATGCTCAGTCGCGAGCAGATCTCGAACAGCGTCTGTCCGGACTTCTCCGTGAGCTCGTCGAGGATGATGCGGCGGGTGGGGTCGGCCAGGGCTTTGAACAGGTCGTCGGCCACGACCACAGGATAGGCAAGTACTGACTTGCCTATCAAGCCGAGGGCTGCGGTCTGCGGGGCGGATCGTCTGTCAGCGGACGACTTCGAGGTTCGTCCCCACGAGTAATACGAGTAGGGCGCGCGGGAGGCGGGTCCGGCTCCGTCGAACGATCTACTCCGCGGACTGCCGCCCACGACCGGCGCGCGCACCCCGAGCACCGGTCACACAGTCCTTTGACCTGCGACTTCAAGGTGGCGGAGGCTCAGTGCTTCGCGCCCTCCGAGTAGAGGCCGAAGGCCGCGCCCTGTCTGTCCCGGGCGACGGCCAGGCGGCGGTGGCCGCCAGGCTGGGAGACGGGCTCCATCAGCAGGTGGCCGTCCGCCATGAGGACCGCGTTCGCCGTTTCGTCCACGTCCTCGACGGCGAAGTAGGGCAGCCAGTGCGAGGGCACCTCGTGCGCGAAGTTCTCGTCCATCGTGACCATGCCGCCGAAGTCGGCGCCGTCGACGCCCCACTGCGGGTAGTCCTCCGAAGGCCTCACGGTCCAGCCGAACACCGTCGTGTAGAACTCGGTCACCCGGTCCGGGGCCCGGGTCAGGAGTTCCACCCAGCCGAGCGCGCCGGGCGCGTTGAACAGCCCCGCACCGGGGAAGGCCCGCGCCTGCCACATCTGGAACACGGCGCCGCCCGGGTCGAAGGCGACCGCGAAACGGCCCACGTCCAGCACGTCCATCGGGGCCAGGGCGAGGGTTCCGCCGGCGGCCTGCACGGCCGCCGCGGTCGCGTCCACGTCGGTGACGGCGAACGACACGTTCCAGGCGACGGGCTGCGACTCCTGGTAGATCGGGGTGATCGCCGCGACGGCCAGGTCCCCCAGGTGCGCGACGGTGTACCCGCCCGCCTCCTGGCGCGGGTCCGTCTCCGGGCGCCAGCCGAACAGGTCGGCGTAGAAGCGCTTGGCGCCCTCCAGGTCGTCGGTGCCGAGCTCCGTCCAGCAGGGTCCGCCGGGCACCGGCCTGTCGAGCTTCATGACGTTCCTTCCGCAGCGGACCCCCTCAGCACGCTAATCCTGCGGTGCGGCACCGGCCATCCGGACGCCGGTTCCGGATGCCGGTTCCGGATGCCGCGACGGACCGGTGGCTCGTCCCCGTGTGCCGGGCACGCGCCGGGAACCCCTGGCCCGTACACCGGTGGTGCGGGACGAGCCGCGGGTCCGGCGGGCCCGTTCGGCCGGCCGGGGACTCAGGGCCGGTAGCGCAGCGGATGATCGGCCGGGATCTCGACGATCACGATCTCGGTCCCGTCCGGGTCCGCGATCCACATCTCGATCAGCCCCCACGGCTCCCGCACCGGCCCCCGCAGCACCTCGACACCGGCGGCCGTCAGCTCCTCGTGGGCCGCCGCCATGTCCGCGACCTGGAGCCACAGCTTGAGCGCCGGGGAGGGCGGCGTCCCGGAGCGTCCGGCGACCTCCAGGAAGCCACCGCCGAGGAAGTACACGGTCCCGCGCTCGGGTCCCGTACCGAACTCGCGGTAGACGGCGAGGCCGAGCTGTTCACCGTAGAAGACGCGCGAGCGTTCCGGGTCGCTCGGACGCAGAAGAGTCCGGCTGCTCAGTACATGCACCATGCGCCCGGAGCCTACGGCCTGTGTGGGGTGTGCACATTGCCGTGGTGCCGTCCGGGGCACGGCGGCATCCCCCGCGACCGGCAGGCCGGACGGTCCCGAGGGGCGCGTTACGCTCGGGCGTGCCCAGCCGCGTCACCGATCGGAGAACCACCGCCATGGAAACCGCCGCCGCCACCGCACTGACCTTCCGCGACGCCGTCGACAGCGATGTGGACGCCCTGGTCGCGCTGATCCAATCGGCGTACCGAGGGGACTCCAGCCGGGCCGGCTGGACCACGGAAGCGGACATCCTGGCAGGTCAGCGCATCGACGCCGAGGGGATCCGCGCCGTCGTCGAGGCACCCGGCAGCCGGCTCCTGACCGTGGAGCGGGACGGCGCGCTCGTCGCCTGCTGCCAGTTGGAGCACCGCGGCGACCACGCGTACTTCGGCATGTTCGCGGTCAGCCCCGCGCTCCAGGGCGGCGGGCTCGGCAAGGTGATCATCGCCGAGGCGGAGCGGACCGTCCGCGAGGTGTGGGGTGCCACGGAGATGCACATGACCGTGATCTCCGTACGCGAGGACCTCATCGCCTGGTACGAGCGGCGCGGTTACGGCCGTACCGGACAGATGACGCCCTTCCCTTACGGCGACGAGCGCTTCGGTGTTCCCCAGCGCGACGACCTGTGCTTCGAACTGCTGGTCAAGCCGCTCTTCTAGGACCTGTCCGGGCCCGGGCCGCTCGGCGGGAAGGCACCCGCCGTCGGCCGGGCCGCTCGGCGCGTCCCCGCCGAACGGCCCGTGCGTGTCGCCGCGGACGGCGCGGCGCGCTTCGTCCGGCTACGCCGTGAAGCGGCCGGTGCGCTTGATCTCGGGGTAGTCGGTCGTGGCGCCGTCCAGCTCCAGGGCGCGTACCAGCCGGAGGTGGTCCTGGGTGTTCACCACCCAGCCGATGATCTTCAGGTCGGCCTTGCGGGCGTGTTCGACGACCTCCAGGCTCAGCCTGCGGATGTTGAGGCAGACGGTCGCGGCGCCGGCCTCGACGGCGCGGTCCACCACGTCGGTGTCGTAGCGGCTGGCGATCAGCGCGGTACGGACCCCCGGCACCAGCCGGGCGGTCTCGGCGATCGCCTCGTCGTGGAAGGACGACACCTCGACGCGCCCGACCAGGTCCTTGCGGTGCATCACCTCGGCCAGCGCCCTGGCCGCCGCCACGTCCTTGATCTCGGCCTGCAACGGCGTCCTGACCGCCTCCAGGACCTCCTCGAAGACGGGGACGCGCTCGCCGTGTCCCGCGTCCAGCGCGCGCAGCTCCGCGAGCGTCTTGTCGGCGATCGGTCCCGAGCCGTCGGTCGTACGGTCCACGTCGGCGTCGTGCATGACGACGAGGGCGCCGTCCTTGCTCAGATGCAGATCGAGTTCGATGAGGTCGAGGCCCGCGTTCTGGGCGGCGATGAAGGAACGGAGGGTGTTCTCGGGCTCGACGCCCATCACTCCGCGATGACCGATGGTGAGGAAGTTCAAGATTCGACTCGCTTCCGTCGACGGCGGCTCGGCGCGCGCGTGGTTCCGGCGGGGCGGCCACGCGCCAGGCCGCAGCCTAATGGCCTGGCTGTGCTGTGTACCCGTTCCTACGCCGTCCAATGGGAGTGTCGGATTCACACGGCGCGGCGCGAGTCCCGCCCCGGGCGCCGCAGCGGGGGTACGGACGCGCGAAGCGACCCCGCGATCCCCTTCGTGACGAGGGCCACGCGTGCGCCGCCAGGGTGAGGGAAGCCGGAGGACCGGGCGGCGACAGCCGTCGGCCGACGGGTCGCTGTGGTGCATGTCTCGCATCGACAGTGTCGAACAGGAAAAAGAGCGGTGAAGGTGGGGGGTGCGCAGGATAATCTCCCGGGTTCGCACTTGCGTAACGGAACCTCGCATACATACGGTGTCCATACGCGAGGTTTTCCTGTGGAGGATGGGACATGACGGAAGTTCTTGTGCAGGTGGGTTCGGAGGAGCGGGTTCCTCCCGTGGCCAGGGTGGTGGAGCACCCGGCGTGGCCCGTGCTCAAGGCTGCCGTGGAGCAGATCCGGCCCTGGCAGTCCAAGGACGGCTCCATCGCCTTCGAGGCGGACGGCGCTCCCGCCGCCGCCGACGTCGAAGCCGTCGTGCGCCGTGCGACGGAGGCGATAGACGAGCTCTCCCCGCTGCTGCCCCACGACGTCGCCTACCACGAGGCGCTCGTGAAGGACCTGCGCCGCTGGGCCGACGGCGGCTTCCAGGTGCCCGACTTCCTCGACTCGCTGCTGGCCTTCCAGCCCGCCGCGAAGCGTGAGGACGGCCTCCAGCACCTGGTCGTCTTCCCGATGTACACCCAGAACGGCAACCCGGACCGCAACCTCGAAGCGGTCGTGCTGCGCATGGTGTGGCCCGAATGGCTCTCCGAGCTGGAGCGCACCCGCTACGACAACCCGCTGTTCTGCGGCATCACCTTCGAGGACTTCACCGCCGGGTACGACACCAACTCGGCCGTGCTCTTCCCGGAGACCATCGCCGTACGCGAGGCGCCGGAACGATTCTCCTGGGGTGGCATCTTCTGCGACCGTGAGGCCGCCCGCTTCCGCGCCGTCACCGAAGCCGCCGTGGACACCCTGGGCCTCGAACTGCCCGAGGACATCGCCGCCATGGTCCACGACCAGGAGCGCTGCGAGAAGGCCTTCGTGCTCTGGGACATGGTCCACGACCGCACCCACAGCCACGGCGACCTGCCGTTCGACCCCTTCATGATCAAGCAGCGCCAGCCGTTCTGGATGTACGGCCTGGAGGAGCTGCGCTGTGACCTCACCGCCTTCAAGGAGGCCGTGAAGCTGGAGTCCGAGGGCAACGAGCACGGCCGCGACGTGCAGTACGCGGTGCTCTTCGACCGGATGTTCCGCTTCCCCGTCACCGGCGACCGTGTCCGCAACTACGACGGTCTCGGCGGCCAGCTCCTCTTCGCCTACCTGCACAAGCACGACGTCGTCCGCTGGACCGACAACAAGCTGCACATCGACTGGCAGCGCGCCCCGCAGGTCACCAACCAGCTGTGCTCCGAGATCGAGGACCTCTACCGGGCCGGCATCGACCGCCCCAAGCTCGTCCACTGGTTCAAGGCGTACGAGCTGGTCTCCACCTACCTCGCCCCGCACCCGGGCTCCCGCTGGGCCAAGGGCCCGGACGCGCTCGACCTGTCGCAGCCGCCGCGCAAGCTCGTGGACGACGTGCTTCCGGACGAGTTTCCCCTGAGCATGTTCTATGAGGCGCTCTCCAAGAAACTGAAGAACGTGATCGCCTCCACCAAGGGCATCACCGCGGCCGGCTCCGAGCGGGTCGCCGCGTGACCGACCGCGGTAGCGAGAACATTGCTCAGGAGGCGAAGACCATGGGGAACGGGGCTCTCAGCGGTGCGGTGATCGCGGTGGCGGGTGCGGGTGGACCCGCCGGCCGTGCGGCGCTGCTCAGGCTCGCCGAGGCGGGCGCGACCGTGATCGGCGCGGACAACGACCCGGAGCGGCTGGCGGAGGCGGTCGACGCGGCCCGTTACGCGCACGGCGGCTCCACCGTCGTCGGTGACACCGTCGATCTGCTGGACCTCCAGTCGACCCGCGACTGGGCCGCGCGCATCCAGAAGGACTTCGGCCGGGTGGACGGGCTCGTCCACCTCGTCGGCGGCTGGCGCGGCAGCGAGACCTTCACCAAGACGGTTCTCGACGACTGGGACCTGCTCGAACTCCTGCTGATCCGCACGGTGCAGCACACCACGCTCGCCTTCCACGAGGCGCTGCAGGCCAGCGACCGCGGCAGGTACCTGCTGATCAGCGCCGCCGGCGCGAGCAACCCCACCGCGGGCAACGCCGCCTACTCCGCGGCCAAGGCCGCGGCCGAGGCGTGGACCCTGGCCATGGGGGACTACTTCCGCAAGGCCGGCATCGCCGAGGGCGCGGAGGGCGCGACGTCCGCCGCTGCCATCCTGGTGGTGAAGGCGTTGGTGCACGACGCGATGCGCGCCGAGCGACCGAACGCGAAGTTCGCGGGCTTCACGGACGTCACGGAACTGGCCGAGGCCATCGTCGGCGTCTGGGACCGGCCCGCCGCCGAAGTGAACGGAAAGCGCCTGTGGCTGACCGAGAAGCCGTGAACCCTCCGAAGACCGACGCCCGCCGTCATCACGACCCGGCCGTCCGCGGTTTCGCCAGCGACAACTACGCGGGGACCCACCCCGAGGTGCTCGCCGCACTGGCCCTGGCCAACGGCGGGCACCAGGTCGCGTACGGCGAGGACGCGTACACGGAGAACCTCCAGGGGATCATCCGCAGTCACTTCGGTGCCGGAGCGGAGGCCTTCCCGGTCTTCAACGGCACCGGCGCGAACGTCGTCGCGCTCCAGGCGGTCACCGACCGCTGGGGCGCGGTGATCTGCGCCGAGAGCGCGCACATCAACGTCGACGAGGGCGGTGCCCCCGAGCGCATGGGCGGCCTCAAGCTGCTCACGGTGCCCACGCCGGACGGCAAGCTCACGCCCGAGCTGATCGACAGGCAGGCGTTCGGCTGGGACGACGAGCACCGTGCGATGCCGCAGGTCGTCTCGATCACCCAGAGCACCGAACTGGGCACGCTGTACACGCCCGCGGAGATCCGTGCGATCTGCGACCACGCCCACGCGCACGGCATGAAGGTGCACCTGGACGGGTCCCGGATATCCAACGCCGCCGCCTCCCTGGACGTCCCGATGCGGACGTTCACCAACGCGGTCGGCGTGGACATCCTGTCGCTGGGCGGCACCAAGAACGGCGCGCTGTTCGGCGAGGCGGTCGTCGTCCTCAACCAGGACGCCGTCAGCCACATGAAGCACCTGCGCAAGCTGTCCATGCAGCTCGCCTCGAAGATGCGCTTCGTGTCGGTGCAGCTGGAGGCGCTGCTGGCCAAGGATCTGTGGTTGCGCAACGCCCGGCACGCCAACGAGATGGCCCAGCGCCTCGCCGAGGGCGTCCGCGCCGTCCACGGAGTCGAGATCCTCTACCCGGTCCAGGCCAACGCGGTCTTCGCCCGGCTCCCGCACGACGTCAGCCTGCGGCTCCAGAAGCGCTTCCGCTTCTACTTCTGGGACGAGAGCGCGGGCGACGTCCGCTGGATGTGCGCCTTCGACACGACCGAGGACGACGTCGACGGTTTCGTGGCGGCGCTCAAGGAAGAGATGGCTCAGCAGTAGCAGGACCAGCAGGAGGACCGCACAGCATGCATGGGTATGCGGCCAACCGAAAAGTTATTGCTTTCGGGTGGCCGCATTCCTATGCTCTGCGGGTATGGAGCTGATCCAGAGAACAAGCGACCTGTCCGCCTATCTGGCCGCCGACGAGGTTGTCGACCACGGTCATCCCCTCGTCCGCGAGACAGCCGCGCGACTCGCCAGGGGATCCGTCGACTCGTATGCCTATGCGCGATCGGCGTTCGCATTCGTGCGGGACACCATCCCGCACTCGGCCGATTCCGGCGATCCGCGGGTCACCTGGCGTGCCTCCGACGTCCTGGAGCAGCGCACGGGCATCTGTCACGCCAAGGCGCACGCGCTGGCCGCGCTGCTGCGGGCCGAGGACATTCCGACCGCGTTCTGCTACCAGAAGTTCGAGGTGCTGCACGGTCTCGTCGCCGTACGTCTCGACGGCGCCTGGCACCGGCAGGACCCCCGGGGCAACAAGCCCGGTGTGGACGCCCGGTTCTCGCTCGACGGCGAACGGCTCGCCTTCACGCCCGACCCGGACGGTGGCGAGCTGGACTACCCGGAGCTGTACGCCGAACCTCACCCGGCCGTGGTCGGCGCCATGAAGGCCGCCCCGGGCCGGGAGGTCCTGCTCCGGACGCTTCCCCTCGTGCTGTGAGGCGGGAGGAAGCGTCCCTCGCGGTGAGGGGAAGGGGTCAGCGGGCCTCGGCCGCGCGCACCTCTTCCGGGGTCGGTGCGGTGCCGCCGAGGTGGGCGGGCATCCACCAGGTGTCGTCCGGCCCCTTGGGGCGTACGGGATAGGCGCGCTGGGCCGATTCGAGCAGCTCCTGGACCCGCTCGCGCAGCCGCCGGGTGATGGCGCCCGCGTACTGGTCCTTCGGGGCCTCCACCGCCTCGCCGACCCGGATGGTGATCGGGGTGTGGCTGCGCTTGAAGTTTTTCGGGTGACCCTTGGTCCACAGCCGCTGCGTGCCCCACAGGGCCACGGGGATGAGTGGCACGCCGGCCTCCTGGGCCATGCGCGCGGCACCGGACTTGAAGCTCTTCAGGGTGAAGGACTGCGAGATGGTCGCTTCGGGGAAGACGCCGACGATCTCACCGGAACGCAACGACTCCAGCGCGTGCTGGTACGCCGTCTCGCCCTGCTGGCGGTCCACGGGAATGTGCTTCATGCCCCGCATCAGCGGACCGGAGATCTTGTGCCTGAAGACCGACTCCTTCGCCATGAAACGCACCAGGCGCTTCTGCGGCAGAGCGGCCAGGCCGTCGAAGATGAAGTCCAGATAGCTGATGTGGTTGCTGACCAGCACGGCGCCGCCCGAGCGCGGAATGTTCTCCGATCCCTTGCAGTCGATCTTGAGGTCCCACGCCTTGAAGAGCGTTTGGGCGAGGCCGACGACGGGACGGTAGACAAGCTCTGCCATGGACGGGGTGGACCCTTCTCTCTGCCTGGGAAGGGGTCTCCCGGCGGGAAAGTTACGCTGCCGTAGGTTTACGGCAATGCGCAGATCGTGCCCGAAGAACGGACGGGTGGCCAGCCCTGGTGCCGTGGAACGGCGAGATCCTCGTCACGTCGCCCCTTGATCCACCTCGGGGTTTTAACTCACCTTTACTTTGCTCGTACCGTCACGCGTCGTACGACCAGGTACATCTCACACCCGAGGCAGTACCCGAACGCGGCATTGAGAAACGCCGCGCCGAGGGCGCACGCGGTTGCCGCCGAACCCAGCCACGCGGGCCCCACGGTCCAGCCGATCAGGCCCACCGCCGCGAAGGCGAGGCCGACCGCCTGCGCGAACCGCGGGGGCTCCGGCGGCTCGAACTCCGCCGGCGGGCCGAGCCGCGGCCGTACGGCTTTCCTGAAGACCCAGCCGTACGGCGAGCGGGTCACACCGCCCGCGGCGCCCAGGGCGAAGGCGAACGTCTGCCACGCCAGCAGCCAGACGCTTCCGGTGATCAGCGTCACCGCCAGCACGACGCTCGTCACGGCCGCCCCGAACCGCGGCCCTCTCACATCGATGTCCATCTCTCTCCTTGTGCGGGAATCCCGGCCGGAGCCGCGAAACGGCGTAGTACGCTTTGCATCTGCCTTCGGCAGCGGTCAGGGCTCGGCCGTCATGAAACTCCTTGGAGCCGAGTGGGAAGCCCCCTCGTTACGAGGGGGAGGAGTCACGAATCAAGCATTCCGTATGGAGTACGCCGGGTGGCCCCGGGAATCTTTGCGGTCTCATGAATGCTTGTGCATGTGATGAACGGACTTGTGGTGTGTGTGCTGGTGCTCGCGGCGGCGAGCGTCTACGGAGTGCTGCACCGGCGGCGGAGCGGGAGGGTCCGCGTGCGCGGACGTGACGGCGGAAAGCGGCTCGGCGCGGCGGAGCTGGGTCAGGCACTCGGGGAACGGGCCACGCTCGTGCAGTTCTCCAGCGCCTTCTGTGCCCCCTGCCGGGCCACCCGGCGGGTTCTGGGCGAGGTGGCCGGAATGGTCTCCGGCGTGTCGCACGTGGAGATCGACGCCGAGGACCACCTGGACCTCGTACGCGATCTCGGCATCCTCAAGACACCGACCGTGCTCGTGCTCGACGCCGGCGGGCGCATCGTGCGGCGGGCGACGGGGCAGCCGCGCAGGGCGGACGTCATCGCGGCGCTCGGCGAGGCCGTCTGACCCATGGCGATCATGGTGAGGCATCTCCCACATGCCGGTACGCCCTTGACTGCGCCCGTCGCCTCTCGTCAGCCTGACCGTATGTCACCGGAAATCCTTCTCCCCGAGCTCGTCGACGTGGACCCGGCCCGCACCGCGGGTGCGCGCGGTCCGGGCCGTTGAGCGGCCACGGACCGCTTCCCGCTCCCGGTTCCGCCCGAGCGGCGGGAACCTCACGTCGGCTCTCGCAGAAGGACAGCTCCATGACGGCCATGCCCGGCCTCGGTACCCCACGGCCCGCCTCACCGGATCTGCTGCGCTCCGTGTTCCGGCGGCACGCGGCCGGTGTGGCCGTGATCACCGCCTCGGGTGCCCGCGGTCCCGTCGGTTTCACCGCCACCTCGCTCACCTCGGTCTCGGCCGAGCCCCCGGTCGTCTCGTTCGGCATCGGCACCGGCGCCTCCAGCTGGCCCGCGATATCCGAGGCCGGCCATGTCGGCGTGCATGTGCTCGGCGAACACCAGCGGGAGCTGGCCGCCACCTTCGCCCGCAGCGGCGCCGACCGGTTCGGGGCGCCCACCCGTTGGCGTAAGGGGCCCGAGGAAGTTCCCGTGCTCGACGACGTCCTCGCCTGGCTGGTGTGCCGTGTCGTGGCCCGGGTGCCGGCGGGCGATCACCGCATCGTCCTGGCGGAGGTCGTACTGGGCGATCACTCGGGTGCCGGCGGACCCCTCCTGTACCACCAGGGCCGGTTCAACGGCCTGCGCGACTGAACCCGCAGGCCGGGGGCAGTGGGTTTGCTACTGATCGGTTCTACTCACTGGTTACACAGCGTTGCGAAGGTCACAGTCCAAAGCGCTTGCTTAGTGTGCGCCCAGTGGGTGTACTGGTGAGTAATATTTCGTTCGGAGCGCGGGCCGCCCCGACCGGGATCGGCCGCTTCAGGCGCCTATGCTGCCTGAAAGAAGGCAGCCCAGAAATGACGATGCAGTAGGAGAGCCGGCGTGAGCTTGAGGATCGTTGTCACTGTGAAGTACGTGCCCGACGCCACTGGCGACCGGCACTTCGCCGATGACCTGACCGTCGACCGTGACGACGTGGACGGCCTGCTGTCCGAACTCGACGAGTACGCCGTCGAGCAGGCGCTGCAGATCGCCGATGACGCGGACGACGCAGAGATCACCGTGCTGACCGTCGGCCCCGAGGACGCGAAGGACGCGCTGCGCAAGGCGCTGTCCATGGGCGCCGACAAGGCCATCCACGTCGAGGACGACGACCTGCACGGCACCGACGCCGTCGGCACCTCGCTGGTGCTGGCCAAGGCGATCGAGAAGGCCGGCTTCGACCTGGTCATCTCGGGCATGGCGTCCACGGACGGCACCGCGGGCATCGTCCCGGCGCTGCTGGCCGAGCGCCTGGGTGTCCCGCAGGTCACGCTGCTCTCCGAGGTCTCGGTCGAGGACGGCGTGGTCAAGGGCCGCCGTGACGGCGACACCGCCTCCGAGCAGCTGGAGGCCTCCCTGCCCGCGGTCGTGTCGGTGACCGACCAGTCGGGCGAGGCGCGTTACCCGTCCTTCAAGGGCATCATGGCCGCGAAGAAGAAGCCGGTTCAGTCCTGGGACCTGGAGGACCTGGAGATCGAGGCGGACGAGGTCGGCCTCGAGGGTGCCTGGACCAAGGTCGACTCCGCGACCGAGCGTCCGGCGCGCACCGCAGGCACGATCGTCAAGGACGAGGGCGAGGGCGGCAAGCAGCTCGCCGAGTTCCTCGCTGGCCAGAAGTTCATCTAGTCGCCGACGGTCCGGGGCTCTGTCCACGGCCCGGCGCAGTGATCACGGCCACCCCGCTTACCGCCCCTCAGACTTCGCAATCCGCAGGAGATCATTCCCATGGCTGAAGTTCTCGTCTACGTCGACCACGTGGACGGCGCCGTCCGCAAGCCCACCCTCGAACTGCTGACGCTGGCCCGCCGCATCGGCGAGCCCGTCGCCGTCGCCCTCGGCTCCGGCGCCGAGAACACCGCCGCCGCGCTCGCCGAGCACGGCGCGGTGAAGGTCCTCACGCACGACGCCGCCGAGTACGCCGACTACCTCGTCGTGCCGAAGGTGGACGCGCTCCAGGCCGCGTACGACGCCGTCTCCCCGGCCGCCGTGCTCGTCCCGTCCTCCGCCGAGGGCAAGGAGATCGCGGCCCGCCTCGCGGTCCGCATCGGCTCGGGCATCATCACCGACGCCACCGACCTGGAGGCCGGTGACGAGGGCCCGGTCGCCACGCAGTCCGCGTTCGCCGCCTCCTTCACCACCAAGTCCCGTGTCTCCAAGGGCACCCCGGTCATCACGGTCAAGCCGAACTCGGCCGCCGTGGAGGCCGCCCCGGCCGCCGGCGCCGTCGAGGCCCTCGCGGTCACCTTCTCCGACAAGGCCACCGGGACCAAGGTCACCGCCCGCACGCCGCGCGCCTCGACCGGCCGCCCTGAGCTGACCGAGGCCGCGATCGTCGTCTCCGGCGGCCGTGGCGTCAACGGCGCCGAGAACTTCTCGATCATCGAGAACCTCGCCGACTCGCTCGGTGCCGCCGTGGGTGCCTCGCGTGCCGCGGTGGACGCCGGCTGGTACCCGCACACCAACCAGGTGGGCCAGACCGGCAAGTCCGTCTCGCCGCAGCTCTACATCGCCTCCGGCATCTCCGGCGCCATCCAGCACCGCGCCGGCATGCAGACCTCGAAGACGATCGTGGCGATCAACAAGGACGCCGAGGCGCCGATCTTCGACCTGGTCGACTACGGAGTGGTCGGCGACCTCTTCGACGTCGTCCCGCAGCTCACCGAGGAGATCAACACCCGCAAGGGCTGATCCCCGCAGCGCTGACGAAGGCCCCCGCGACCGCACCGGTCGCGGGGGCCTTCGCGCATCCGAGGAGCATCCCGCCACCGGCCCCCTTCATCCCAGGGTCAGCGAGGCCCGCACCGGCAGATGGTCGCTCGGGAACTGGCCGTGCAGCGAGAAGGTGTCGATCGACGCCCGGTGCACCTCGACGCCGGGGCCCGCGAGGATCCAGTCGATGCGGTCGCCGTCCGGCGTCAGCGGCGCGTAGCCGTGGAAGGTCGCGTAGAGCCTGCTCCGCGAGGCGGCCGTGTCCCAGGTGTCGGCGAGTCCGGCGCCCAGCAGGATGTCGTAGACCTCGTTCCGGTGCGCCGGCGCGTTGAAGTCGCCGGTCACCAGGCACGGCAGGGACGGATCGAACTCCGCGATCCGCTCGGCGACGAGAGCGGCCGCCCGTACCCGCGCGTACTGGCTTGCGTGGTCCAGGTGGGTGTTGAGGACGTGGAACTGCCGTCCCCCGTCCGCCAGGTCGCGGAAGCGCACCCAGGTGGCGATGCGGGGGAGCGCGGCGCCCCAGGTGTTCGAGCCGATCACCCGGGGAGTGTCGGAGAGCCAGAACGTGTCGTGCTCCAGCGGGGCCAGACGCCGGGTGTCGTAGAAGAGCGCCACGGACTCGTCGCCGCTGCCGCCCTCCCTGCCGGTGCCGATCCACTCGTAGTGCGGCGCGAGGTCGGCCTCGATGTCGAGCAGTTGCTGGTAGAGGCCTTCCTGGGTGCCGATGACGTGAGGCCGCGTACGGCGCAGCAGCTCGCGCATCACCGGACGGCGTACCGCCCAGCTGTTGGGCTCCACGGCGCTCGCGAAGCGCAGGTTGTAGGTCATGACGTCGAGACGGGGGCGGGGGCGTCGGGTGGCGGAGGCCCGCGCGGTGGTGAGCAGGGGCAGGGCGACGGCGGCGGCCACCGCGTTTCTGAGCCCCGCGCGTCGGATCACTCTGCTGGAGTCGGGCACGTGTGCTCCTTCGCTCGCGAGTCAGGACGGGGCGCGCACCACGGGAGGGGAAGAAGGAACCGGGAAAGTCTGTCCCGGGCGGCCGGGACGGGATTCTGTACCGGGCGACCGGTGCGGGAGTGAACGCGGCGGGGCCGTGGCGTGTCCCGCGGTCCAAGAAGGTGTTGACCCGCGGGAAGCCCGCCGGATAACTTCATTCAACGGATTGTTGATTCCGTACTGCGGAAAACAGGAGGGTGCCGGATGGGTCAGGGTCAGCAGGAGAAGGTGGCGACGACCCTCTCGGGCGCCGTCACCGAAGCGGTCGGCGCCTCCCTCGCCCCCGTCGACGCCGAGCTGGAGCGCCGCTATCCAGGAGACCCCGGCACCCGCCAGCCCGTCCATACCGTGTACGTCCCCGGAGACGCGTTCGCCGCCGACACCGTCCGCGCCTGGGGCGACCGTGCCCTCGCCGCCCTCGACGAACACGCCCCCGACGCCGCGTCCTTCGCCGCCGTCCTCGGCCTCGGCGACGAACTCGCGGGGCCCGTCCACGACCGCGTACGCGCCAAGCTGGAGCGCGAACCCGTCGAGGACCTGCGCGTCGACTTCGAGGACGGCTACGGCCCGCGCCCGGACACCGAGGAGGACGCGACGGCGGCCCGCGCGGCCCGGCTGATCGCCGAGGCGTACGAGAACGGCACCGCGGCCCCGTACATGGGCATCCGCATGAAATGCATGGAGGCGCCGGTCCGCGACCGGGGCATCCGCACCCTCGACATCTTCCTGACGGGCCTGATGGAGGCGGGCGGCCTGCCCGAGGGCCTCGTCCTCACCCTGCCCAAGGTGACGTACGCGCGGCAGGTCACCGCGATGGTCAGGCTCCTGGAGGAGTTCGAGAAGGCCCGCGGCCTGGCACCCGGCCGGATCGGCTTCGAGATCCAGATCGAGACCAGCCAGGCCATCCTCGCCACGGACGGCACCGCCACCGTCGCCCGCATGATCCAGGCCGCCGAGGGCCGCGCCACCGGACTGCACTACGGCACCTTCGACTACAGCGCCTGCCTCGGCGTCTCCGCCGCCTACCAGTCGAGCGACCACCCGGCCGCCGACCACGCCAAGGCGATCATGCAGGTCGCGGCCGCCGGCACCGGCGTACGCCTCTCGGACGGCTCCACCAACGTCCTGCCCGTCGGCCCCACCGAGAAGGTCCACGACGCCTGGCGCCTGCACTACGGTCTCACCCGCCGCGCCCTGGCCCGCGCCTACTACCAGGGCTGGGACATGCACCCCGCCCACATTCCCACCCGCTACGCGGCCGTCTTCGCCTTCTACCGGGAGGGCTTCGAACAGGCCGCCGCCCGCCTCTCCCGCTACGCCGGCCACGCCTCCGGCGACGTCATGGACGAACCCGCCACCGCCAAGGCCCTCAGCGGCTACCTCCTCCGCGGCCTGGACTGCGGCGCCCTGACGCCGACGGAGGTGACCCGCGAGTCGGGCCTGACCCGACACGAACTGGAGGGGTTCGCTCGGCCGCGGCGTGGGGATCTGACCACGTCGGGCCAGTAACGACACGTCCTGGCCGGTGACTCGTCCCGCCGTCGTGGTTCCCGGGGAACGCGCGTGGGGGGCTCAGGCACTGCCTGGGCCCGAGCGGACGGGATCCCTGGGCCCGAGCGGGCGGGTCCGTCCCCCTGTTCGGCCGGAGGTCGTAGCTCAGCGCGCCGGCGGCAGTTCCCCCGAGCCTCGGGTGATCAGGCGGGTCGGGAGTTCGATGCGTTCCGGGGCGATGAGGCTGCCGTCGAGCTGGCGGAACAGGCGTTCGGCGGCGGTGCGGCCCAGGGCGGCGGCGTCCTGGGCGACGACGGTGACCCCGGGCTCCAGGAGGTCGGCGAGCTCGATGTCGTCGAATCCGACGAGGGCGACGGAACGGCCGCGCTCGGCGATGACCCGGACGACGGTCACGGTGACCCGGTTGTTGCCCGCGAAGACCGCGGTGACGGGGGAGGGGCCGGACAGCATGTCCTCGGCCGCCTTGCGCACCCGCTGCGGATCGGTGACGCCGAGGGACATCCAGTCGTCCTCGACCGGTATCCCGGCGTCCTCCATCGCGGCCCGGTAACCGCGCAGCCGCTCGGCGGCGGTGTGGATGCGGGGCATGTCACCGATGAAGCCGATCCGGCGGTGGCCGTGGGCGATCAGGTGGGCGACACCGTCCCGGGCGCCGCCGAAGCTGTCCGATAGGACGACGTCGGCGTCGATCCGCCCGGCCGGGCGGTCCACGAAGACCGTGGCCACGCCCGCCTTTATCTCCGGCTCCAGATAGCGGTGGTCGTCGCCGGCCGGGATCACGACCAGCCCGTCCACTCGGCGCGCGCACAACGCGAGGACCAGTTCCTGCTCCCGGTCCGGGTCCTCCGCGCTGGAACCGTTGATCAGCAGGGCTCCGTGCGCCCGGGCCACCTCCTCGACCGCGCGGCTCAGCGGCCCGTAGAACGGGTCCGCGAGGTCCTCCAGGACCAGCCCGATGCTCGCCGTACGGCCCTTGCGCAGCACCCGGGCGCTGTCGTTGCGGCGGAAGCCCAGTGCCTCGATGGCCTCCTGGACGCGCCGCTCCGTGTCCGGGGTGACCCCGGGCTCGCTGTTGACCACGCGGGAGACCGTCTTGAGACCGACTCCGGCACGCGCCGCCACGTCCTTCATGGTCGGACGGTTTCCGTAGCGGTTCTCGGATCGGCGGGCGGTCTCGGCCACGATGTGCTGTCCTGTCCTGTCGTCCACGGGGATGCGTAGGTCCATGGGGTTGTATGAGGATGTGGCGTCGAGCATAGAGCCTGGACAACGTTGTCAGATGCGGGAGACACTGTCCACCGCAATCTCCGGCCTGCGTCTCCCCAGGGCGCACGGTCCCCGTGGTCCGTCGGCGCACCCCGCGCGGCGTACGACGGGGTCCGATCCTGAACCTTTCCCGGCCGGAGGCCCCGGACCCGCGGCGCGGCGGGCCCGTCACGACACCCCATGGGAGACCTGAAACTGATGCACACCGACCTCGTGGCCGCGCTCGACATCGGCGGCACCAAGATCGCCGGAGCGCTGGTGGACGGCCACGGCCGGATTCTCCTGCGCGCGCAGCGCCCGACGCCGGCCAAGGAGGACGGCGACACCGTGATGCGCGCCGTCGAGGACGTCATCGGTGAGCTCGCGGTCTCCCCGCTGTGGAGCAGGGCCGGAGCCCTGGGCATCGGCAGTGCCGGGCCGGTGGACGCCTCCGCGGGCACGGTGAGCCCGGTGAACGTCCCCGGCTGGCGGGGCTACCCGCTGGTCGAGCGGGCCTCCGAGGCCGCGGGCGGGCTGTCCGTCGAGCTGATCGGCGACGGTGTGGCGATCACCGCGGCCGAACACTGGCAGGGCGCCGCCCGGGGCCACGACAACGCGCTGTGCATGGTGGTGTCCACCGGCGTGGGCGGCGGGCTCGTCCTGAACGGGCAGCTGCACGCGGGTCCCACCGGAAACGCGGGCCACATCGGGCACATCAGTGTCGACCTGGACGGCGATCTGTGCCCGTGCGGCTCCCGGGGCTGCGTCGAGCGCATCGCCAGCGGCCCGAACATCGCCCGCCGTGCGCTGGAGGCGGGCTGGCGGCCCGGTCCCGACGGCGACACCTCGGCCGCGGCGGTCGCCGAAGCGGCCCGCGCCGGTGACCCGGTCGCCGTGGCCTCCTTCGAGCGGGCCGCGCAGGCTCTCGCGGCGGGCATCGCGGCGACCGCGACCCTGGTCGAGATCGACATCGCCGTGATCGGCGGGGGAGTGGGCAAGGCGGGCGACGTGCTCCTCGCACCGCTGCGCCGGGCCCTGGCCGACTACGCGACGCTGTCCTTCGTCCAGCGGCTGACCGTGAAGCCCGCCCTGATGGGCACCGACGCCGGGCTGGTCGGCGCGGCCGCGGCGGCACTCACCCGCAGCTCGCGCTCGGCTGCGGCCCGCGTCTGATCCGGTGGCGTCGAGCCTGCCATGCCTCTGATTCGGTGGCCTTGAGCCCGTCACGCGTGTGGTGCGGTGGCGTCGGGCCTGTCACCCGTCTGATTCGGTGGCCGCCTTGAGCTCGTCACGCCTGCCGTGCGGTGGCCTCGGGCCGGGCACGCCTCTGATCCGGTGGGGTGGGGCGTGACCTGATGGTGCCGGGTTGGGCTCGGGCGTGAGCGGGAGGTGTCGGGTTGGGCTCGGGTCTGACCTGGTGGTGCCCAGGCACGGTCCGCGGTGGAGGTGTCCGGATGAACGTGGCCGGTGCACCGTGACTCCGTCCGGCCTTCGTAGTTGAACCGGGCATGAAGAAGCGCAGCATGCTCGCCATCGCCTCCCTCGCCACCGGGTTCGTCGTCGCGGCGATCACCCCGTCCCACGCCCTGAGCGGGGACACCCTGAGCGATCTGAACGCCAACGACACGCTCAGCTCGGTCGATCACACCGCCGGTACCGACAGCCTGGCGGTCGCCGAGGGCACCCTCGGCGACCAGAACGGCTGAAGGACCGCCGCGTCACGCCGGTGTCCCCGCCACGGGGGCACCGGCGTCGCCTTGCCGGTGCCCTCATCAGCGGCTGGTTTCCGTGGCAGGGTGGAGCGGGCAAGCCTCAGGGGTCCAGCAGAAGAGGGGGAATCGTGATCGTCTGGATCAACGGTGCAACCTGGAAAGTCGCTGGTCAGCTGCTTTCCTGCTGGAACGTCTTGCACGCATCTAGCCTGAGTTAGCTTTACTTGGCCCTGATGGGCAAGATCGTTCTCCCATTCGTCTCCCATGGAGGCAGGAGCGAGCCCCGGCGCTAGCTGTGCTGTCCCGGGATGTTGGTGACACGCGTGCTGGGTGCTTGAACAGGTGAGGGCCTTCTGGGTTCGGTGTGGATTGCGACATCTACGCCTGACCGCAGGAGGCCCTCGTGTTCCACCGTAATGTCCCGCTGACGCCGACCGGAGCCTGGTGTGGGCAAGTACCTCAAGCGTTGGGGGCTGTCCTTCCAGCGGCCGGACAAGCGGGCCATCGAGCAGGATCCCGAGGCCGTCGCGCACTGGCATGCCGAGACCTGGCCGAGGATTCGCGCGAAGGCGAAAGCCGAGGGCGGCGAGGCCCTCTTCGCCGACCAGGTCACCGGACGGACCTGGGGCGAGAAGGGGAAGACGCCCGTCGTGCGGCGCACGGGCAACCGGTTCTCGGTGAACGCGATGTCGGCGATCAGCACCAAGGGCCGGATGCACTTCATGGTCTTCACCGAGAGCTTCACCTCCGAGGTGATGTGCCGTTTCCTGGACCGGCGCGCCGGCCACTTCGACCACAAGATCCACCTCGTGGTCGACGGGCACTCCGCCCACCGCTCGCGGAAAGTCCGGGCCTGGCTCGCCGCTCACCCCAACGACGTCGAGCTGCACTTCCTACCGCCGTACTCACCCGAGCTGAACCCCGACGAACTGGTCAATGCCGACCTCAAACACAGTCTGCCCAGGCAGCACCGAGTCCGGGATCAGGCCGAACTCGCCGCAGAGACCCGTCGCTTCTTCCGCAGACGCCAACGCCAACCCCACATCGTCCGCGGCTACTTCGGCGGCCCACACGTCCGCTACGTCCTGGACGAGAACCCCATGAGTTTCTGATCAATAGCTAGTTGGCTTGACGCACTGCTACGAGGTCGTAACACGATCATGCGACCCAGTCCCCCCGCCCCCGCGATTCGAGGAGCGACTGCAGGCCCTTCGTATATTCGCGGGACGGGAAGGGCACGGCCGTCCCACCGGCACCCATTGGGAGGGCGACTGCGCGTTGGGCGGGTGGGTCATGGAACAGCGGCGCCTGTACCGCGCCGGGAAGCTTCCCCCAGTGCAGATCCAGCTACTCGAAGCGGTACCCGGGTGGGTGTGGGACTGGAGTGCATTCCGCTGGCAGATGTTCACCGATGCCCTGGATTCGTTCGTCGCCCGAACCGGCCATGCCCGCGCCCCGTACGGACACATGGAGGACGGGTATCCGCTCGGGGCCAAAGTCGCTTCTATCCGTGCCGCCTATCAGCAGGGAAAGGTCCCGGCTACCCGGGTCGGGGAACTCGAAGCGCGCCCGGGGTGGAAGTGGCGGCCGGAGCGGACCGAACAACCTGATCAGCAGGACGACGCGCGGCTGTTCTGACAACAGCTGCGCGAGCGCACCCCCTTGAGGAGAGGTCGCGAACTCCGAGACCACGCCTGGGCAACTCCCCACGCCACGGGAAGCACACAATCGACGGTTGTTTTCCGAAGAAGGCGAGGGCAGCCACCATCGGGTCGGACCGTCAATGAAGCCTGTCTCTGACCGGTCCAGCCGACCATGCAGGGACCGCAATCCACTACCCGTACTCCGTTACGAGCAGGGGAAGTTCGACTTCCGACGGTCCGCCGACGAGGAGTCCGGTGCGACCGGGTACACGTGGGCCGCTGTCGAGATCAAAGCGTGCCTGAAGAACGGCTTCGCCGTGGTCACCCGCAACTCATGGGTGCTCGCGTACGCGGACGGAGTGCGCGTCAAGCTGGTCGGCGTGACGTACGACGACTTCCCGCGGCCGGAGTATCCCCGCATGGCGACCGTGAAGGCCGGCACGTGCGTTCGCGGGAAGACGGTGTTCGCGGTGCCGGCAGAACGACGGCCGGTACGGGTGCTGTACACCTCGAAGACGCCGCAGACACCGGCGGAGTGGACGGTGCCGAAGGCCCAGCCGCTGTCATGACGCGCGGAGGCTCGTCGCTTCCGGTCCGCCTTGACGGGGGAAAGGAATCCGGACGGATCCTGAACTTCAATGCCTCGCGCTTGCCCACCCACGTGCTGTGACAATGGCCCGATGAGCGAAGCCCCCACCGCGTCGATGCCCGTCATCCTCGGGATAGACGACCTTCGACCGCTCCCCCGATGCACAAGGATCGCCCGCACCAGTGGTGAAGGTGTCCGGCTCCTGGAAGAGCATCGCGACAGCTTCATCGACGAGCTGTGGCTCGACCACGACCTGGGCGGCGACGACACCATCATGCCGGTGGTCACCCTCCTCGAAGAAGCCACCTTCAACGGACGGCCCTTCGAGATCGGAACGGTCTTCGTCCACAGCGCCAACCCCATCGGGGCCGAAACCGTCATCCGGTCACTCGCGCACTGGAGCTACCGCGTGCAGCGGGCAACGACATAGACAGCTCCCGCAGTCCGCCGACGCAGGCCGCTCGGCAGCCAGGTGACCGCGCCGAACAGCGGAAGGGCGGCGGCGAGGGCCGCCGTGAACGCGCTGTGCACCTTGAAAGATCCACTCACATTCCGGCGAGTCGTACACACACCGACCCTCGCCGCCCCGTTCCGGAACTGATTCCTGCCTGCGGATCTCAGCCCCAGACGTCGTACCACTGGAAGCCGTTGCCGACCGAGACCCGGGCGGAGAAGATCTCGCTGGTGGCCTTTCCGGTGCCCTTGTAGAGATAGAGCGTGCCGCCGGGGGTGCGGGCCAGGAAGTCGGCCTTGCCGTCACCGGTGATGTCGCCGACCGCGTCGAAGGCGTTGTAGCCGGTCCAGGCGCTGCGCACCTTGATGCGGGAGGAGAACGCCTCGGAGCCGGTCTTGCCGGTGCCCTTGTACAGGTACAGGTCGTCGCTGCCCGACTGGCGGGCGAGCAGGTCGGCCTTGCCGTCGCCGGTGAAGTCACCGTGACCGCGTACCGAGTTGTACTGGTTCCAGCCGGTGCGGACCGAGTAGCGGGTGCCGAAGGTGCCGTTGCCCTTGCCCGGGTAGACCCACATGGTGCCGCCGGAGTCGACGGACAGGAGGTCGGGCAGGTAGTCACCGTTGACGTCACCCGGCGTGATGATCCGGGTGCGGGTCTTCCAGTTGGTGGCGATCTTCGTGTCGGTCCATGAGCCGCCCGTACGGGCGCTGTTGAGCACGAAGTGCTCCCAGTACACGTCACCGCTGGAGCTGACCCGGTAGATCAGATCCTGGAAGCCGTCCCGGTTCAGGTCCGTCTGGACGACCATGTTGACGCCGCCCCAGTTGCCCCAGGAGGCACGGGCGCCGAAGCCGGTGCCGTTGGAGTCCTTCTCGTAGCCCGTCTTCGTGGAGGCCTCGCGGACGAAGAGGTCGGCCTTGCCGTCGGGCTTCTTGTTGAAGATGCTCAGGCTCACGTCGTCGACATGGGCGTAGGCATCGCCGACGTAGTAGACGGCAAGCTTCGTGAAGACGCTGGAGTAGCCCTTCGCCACGCAGTCCTTGACGCCCCAGGAGACGATTCCGGCGAGCCGGCCGCCCACCACGAGCGGGCCACCGGAGTCGCCGTTGCACGCCGCGGTGGTACCGCTGTCGCTGCCGCTCTGTGTGCCGGCGCAGACCATCTGCTTCGAAGCGAAAGAGGTGTCGTAGAGGCCCGAGCAGGTGCTGTCGGCGTGGAGGGTCAGCGAAGCCGTCCGCAGGGTCTGGGAGAGGTCCTGGATGGTGGAGCTGGTACGGCCCCACCCGTAGACCTTGGCCTTCGTGCCGACGGCGTACGAGGCGGTGTCGCCGGCCTCGACCATGCGGATCGGTGTGGCCTTGACCGGAGCGTCGAGGGTGAGCACACCAAGGTCGCCGGCGTTCTCCGCCACCTCCTTGTCCATGGGGGCGTACTCGGAGTGCTTCCACTGGCGCAGCACGGCCGTGACCTGGCCGCCGTGCAGGTCCGTGGTGCCGGCGGACGTGGTGGGCAGTTGGTCGGTACCGGTGACGACGGCACCGTGGGCCTGCCAGTCGTACATCTGGTTGTCTTCGTTCATGAGGCAGTGGGCTGCCGTCAGGATCTTCGTCGGCGCCACGACGCTGCCACCGCAGAAGAAGCTCACGTCGTCGGCGGTGGTGTCGGTGGTGCCCCGGTCGTCGTGGTACCAGAGCTGCGCCATCCAGGGGGCGGTGGTGATGGTGGTCGTGGTGCCGCCGATGACCTTGGGGTCGACGCCCGAGGTGACGGTGCCGCCACTCAGCGACGACTTCGCGGTCGCGCGGGCCTTGGCGCCGTCGTCGGCCATGGCGCCCGCGACGCGCTTCTCCAGGGTGGAGAGCGAGGTCGAGCCGATGGCCGGCGCGACCGTCGGGGTCGGCAGGGCGGTGGCCGCGCCGGCGGACGAGGTCATCATCGCGGCGGCTAGGGCCGCGGCGACGCCTGCGGCGGCGACGGGCAGGGCAAGGCGTATCCGGCGACGGTGACGGCCGCCGGACCGTTTCGTGATCAAGAGAATTCCCCAGAGGACATGATTCGGAAGGGGCTCGGAATGCGCCCCTCCACTCAGCGCCTAGGGGCAGTTTTGCGTCACCGGAAGTTCACCGGCCATCCATAGGATGGACACCTTGACTGCGATCCTCAACGGACATCACGGCGCACCTCAGGAAGCGCAGGTCGCTGTCGGACATTTCGCAGTATCAAGGGACGTTGAGGAACGCCCTCCGAGGACGCGAACCCGGCAACTCCCCGCAGTGGGTGACAAGTTTTCGGCATTGCGCCGGCGACGCGATGGTCGAAGTGCGCGACGGATGGGTGAGCGACGAGAAGCCTGATGTGTTGCTCACAGCCGACCAGGTGGCGCATTCCTGGGCTACTGACGTGTTCCCCGAAGACCTGAATGCGGCCGACCACGTGCGGTTGGCCTTGGGATGAGTGGACCTCCTCGACGACTACTTGGTGACGTGCGAAATCCGGTTCGCGGAGGCCGGCCGTCCAGCGCACCGGGCCCGAACACCGCAGAACCCGACGGGCTCGGAGCAGCAGGGTTTCCAATCGCTCGGCCACCACGAAGGAGTCGACGTATCGCACCGCCCTGCGGCTTCCCACCCTGCACTCAGCCGTCTTTCTCGGTCTTCGGGCGAGCTTCCACGGCGTCTACTGCGACTTGGAACCGGCTGCCACGCTGGCCCTGCTCGACCAACTGGATCTCTCCTCAAACACCTGGCACCTGGCACCTGGCCGAAGTGCGCCACGTCCTCGCCGCGGGGCACAAGAACCACCACCGCAGTCCCTACGCCTGGGAGGAGGCAGTTCGCTCATCCTCATACGTCGTGGGCCTGGCAGACCGCGCGCTCGTGGGGTCCATCGACGCGATCAAGGTCGAGGTGCGGGGCCAAGGCCGACCTGGAGCGGACTCCGAGCTGGGTGAAAATGTTGCGCAGGTGGTACTCGACCGTGGGAGTGCTGATCGACACCTGGCGTGCCACTTCGCGGTTGGTGGCGCCTTGGGCCACCGACTGGGCGCTGCTGCGGGGTAAGCTCGGCCAGCCGTCCTGTCTCGGATCGAGGGGAGGTCACGGCGGTGGGCGCCTCTCCGGCCGCCCTGAGCTCGGCGTCGGCCTGCTCGGTCCACACGTCGGCACCGCACTGGTCGAACCCCATGACGGCACTGCGTAGTTGGGTACGTGCCTCCACCGGACGGCGTCGTCGTCGCAGCCACCGGCCTAGCCGGCCACCGCCAGTCGGTTGAGAACCCCCTGGGGGGTGAAGTCCCAGCCGATCAGGCGTGGCCCACTCCAGTTGATGCCGATCTTGAGGCCGTCCCTGGCGCAATCGGGCATTTTGCGATCGCGCCAGGTGTCCAGCGACAGGGATTCAACGCGTAGGCCGTTCCCCCAGATCTTCGCTGCCCTCTGGGCGCGGGCCGAGGTCGACCAGAAGGGAAGGCTGCGTGTGCCGTCCGCGGCGAGGCGAGTCGGCGATCCGTCGTCATCCCGGACGAACCAGACCACCCTGCTTCGACTGACGTCTCGGAAGAATGCCGCCGCTTGCGAACCGCTGTGACTCATGGCAACTCAGGCTAAGGGTTCGCCTCCACTCATTCGCCGCCAGGACCCGAATGACGCCGGCCCGCGGAGTCCGGCACGTACACGTGGACGACCCGGCTTACGTGGCCACCTATGGTCAGAGATCGATGATCACGTCCTGGTGGGGCCGCGAGCAGCAGATGAGAACGTTGCCGTCGGCCGGGGCGTCGATAGGGTCGGGGGAATAGTCGACCCGGCCGGAGACGAGGGCGGTCTCACAGGTGTGGCAGACCCCGCTGCGGCAGGACCACCGGACGGGAACGTCGCAGGCTTCGGCCAGATCGAGGAGAGTGCCGTAGCCGGAGTCCCAGGGCACGGTGAGGCTGCTGCGGGCGAACGAGACGGACGGCCCGGTGCCCGGCCCGGGCGGCGAGGCGGGCGCGTGGGGAGCGCGGGCGTCGGCCGGCAGCACGCCGGGCGTGATCGCGGAGACCGACCCGAAGATCTCGGTATGGATCCGCGACGGCTCCAGCCTGCAGCCCACCAGGGCCGCGGTCATGTCGTCCATGAACGCGGTCGGCCCACACACGTACGCCCGCGCCTCCGGCGGCAGGTCCAGGCCGGTCAGGACCGCGCCGGACAGCCTGCCGACACCGTCGTAGTCCTCGCCGAGGCGGTCGTCGTCACGCGGACGGCTGTAGGCGATGTAGCGATGGCCCGCGGGCAGACCCGAAAGCAGGGCGCCGACCTCCCGAGCGAACGGATGTTCGACTCCGTCGCGTGCTCCGTGGATCCACCACACCTGATGGGGGTGCTTCATCGCGGCCAGGCTGTGCAGCATGGCCAGGACGGGAGTGACTCCTACCCCCGCCGAGATCAGCACCACCGGCGCCGAGGTCTCACCGAGCACGAAGGCCCCTCGGGGCGCCGCCACGTCCAGGGTGTCGTGGACGGCGGCGTGCCGCCGCAGATAGGCGCTGCCGACGCCGTGTGGTTCCTGCTTGATGCTGATCCGGTACGACGGGTCACCGGGCTGCCCCGACAGGGAGTAGCTGCGGATGAGGGAAGGGCCCTGCGGGTCCGGCTGCATGCGGACCGTGACGAACTGGCCGGGCAGGGCGGCGGGGAGCGGATCACCGTCCGGGGCACCGAGGAGGAGCGAGAAGACGTCGGAGCTCTCCGGGACGATCGCGGTGACCGTGAGAGGCCTGAATCCCTGCCAGGCCGGTGGGGGAACCGCCCCCGCGCCGGTCAGCCCGGCATTGCCGGTGGACGCCCCGGTGCCGTGGGCCTCATCGAGGAGCAACTGCATGGAGGCCCGCCAGCCGGGGCTCAACGCGGTGATGCGCAGGGCCCGTTCGAGATGCGCCTGGGGGTGGTCGGCCTTGTACAGGAGGGCATCGATGTCCGCCACGGTCATGCCCCCCGGACCGTCGGCGATCTTGATGATGTCGTCACCCGCCTGCACGAGTCCTTCGGCCAGCACCTTCAGATAGAAGCCGGGACGGCCGTGGGCCACGAGCAGAGCGGGCATCCGGGGTTCGTTCATGCGCAGGCCCACGCGGTAGCACGTCACCCGAGGCTGTGTGACCTCGAACAGCGCGTCCCCGATGCGGTACCGGTCCCCGATGCAGACCTCGTCGTCCGGCAGGCCGTCGACCGTGAAGTTCTCCCCGAACTGACCGTGGACGAAGTCGTCCCGCCCCAGATGGTCCTGCCAGTACCGGTAGGAGTCCAATTGGTAGACCAGGACAGCACGGAAGGGGCCGCCGTGACCGCCCAGGTCACCCTGCCCGTCACCGTCGATGTTGAGCCGCCGGACCATGCGCGGTCCTTCGACCGGCCGCTTCCAGATGCCTGTGCGAGTGGTGCGGCCCTTCCAGGCCACATCCTGGGGCAACCCCACGTTCACCGCGATGAGTGTCGCCATGCGCGGCCGTCTCCCGTCGAGTGGTGTTCCTTCTCGCGCCGGTATCCCGAGTCTCCACGGCAACGCGGCGCCGCGCATCCTCGGCGACAGCGGGGCACGGGTCCGCCCCGGCCTGAACAGCCTGGGCGCGCGGGATACTCGTTCGCCGGATCAGCCCTTGGCCCAGGTCGCCTCCGCCAATTGATCTCTGCGAAACTTCGGTGTCTGAGACCGAGGGAGAGGTCATGGGTATCGAGCTGGAGCTGCACTCCGGGCGTCCAAGGCGAAAGGGGTCGTTCCGGGACACCCTTCTGCCGGGCTCGTACGAGCACGGTGAAGCGTTGGCGAGGATGCTGAGCACTCTCGACCGAAACAGCTCGGGCAAGCTCGGCTGGGTGGATCCGTACGGGGACACGCTGTTCAACGAACAGGAAGCTCAAGTCGCCCCGCCAGGAAGTCGTCGCCCTGGCACAGGGGTGTACTGACGACCGGCAGAAGGCAGCTCAGCGCGACCTCGCCGAGCTCTGTACAGCTCGTCGAGCGGTCTCAGCACCACCAAGAAGAGCGTCCTGCATCAGAACAGCTCGGGCGTTCCGGGCGCCGCCGAGGCCGGTGACGGGTTCGGCGGCGCCGTGGCCTCCGCAACCGCGTCCACTCGGCATCCATCAGAGGTCGTTTTCTCCCGTTGTTTCATCCCGGAATCTGGTGTTTGGTCTGTGGTGTTGGGTCGCGCCAGGAGATGACGCTCTCACCGGTGAGGCGGCGGGCCATGAGGTCGGTCATGGCGATGTGGATCATGGCTTCGGAGCGGACGGGCAGGGTCTCGTAGTCGCGGGCCAGGCGGCGGTGGAGCATGAGCCAGGCGTAGGTCCGCTCGACCGCCCAGCGTTTCGGGATGGGGGTGAATCCCCTTTTCCCGGGCCTGCGTTGAGTGGTTTCCATGTCGATGCCGAGGGTGGCGGCGTGCTCGACGAGGTGCTGGCGGTAGCCGCCGTCGACCCAGGTCTTGCGGACGGTCGGATGCTCTGCGGCCACCCGTTCGATGAGGATCTGGCCGGCCACCGAGTCCTGCACGCTCGCAGCGGTGACCAGCGCTCCGAGGAGAAGCCCGACGGTGTCGATGACGATGCTCCGCTTCCGCCCGACGATCTTCTTCCCGGCGTCGATACCCTGCCCGGAGGCGGGGACGTTGGCAGAGGTCTTGACGCTCTGGGAGTCGATGACGCACGCGCTCGGTTCTTCGCTCCGGCCTTCCTGCCTGCGGACTTGTCGGCGCAGGAGGCTGTTGAGCTGGTCGAAGACGCCTTCCTCCTGCCATCGGGCGAAGTAGGCGTAGACGGTGTTCCAGTGCGGGTAGTCGTGCGGCAGATAGCGCCAGGGGATCCCGGTCCGGTTCACATAGAGGACCGCGTCCAGCAGGCTCCGCAGGTCGTGATCGGGCGGCCGGCCGATGTCCAGGCCGCGGCCGCGACGCTCGGACCGCCAGGCGGTCAGGACCGGCTCGACCAACTTCCAGCGGGCATCGGACAGATCACTGGGATAACGGCGACGTTCAGGCACGATTCCGGGCTACCCACCCACGACCCGGCAGGCCCGGGCGCACACATCGGCGCCCGAAGCACACGGCGCACAACCCGGCGTCCTGGGATGAAACAGGAGAAGCCGGGCCAACGCGACGCCGGAACGGCAACTCGTGCACCATCACTCACGCCAGCCTCAGCACTCCCAGACAAGCCGAGATCCAAACCGCCGTATAACAACCTAAATAGGCGCTAAACACCCTCTCAGAGGGCGTTTATGCAGGTCAAGCCCTATATGCGGCTCTCGCTCCTGCCCTGCTTCAAGGGCTTTCATCCCGTAGGCGTCGAATGACCTTCTCCGGGGCGGAGGCTTGGTCATGCGTCTTGTTCGCTTCTATACCCGGAAGTCTGTCTGGTTTTAAGATGCCACGGAATCGCCTGATGGGCAGCGGAACCAGGCCCTCCGCCTCAGTCGTGATCACGCTACGCCGTGAGCGAGCGCAAGCCGTACCCCAGCGACCTGTCTGACGCCCGATGGGCCCTGATCGAGCCGACGTTGACGGCCTGGAGAAAGGCCCGGCTCGACCGCAGGCCGACCGGGCGGCCGGCCAAGGTCGATTTACGCGACGTCTTCAACGCGATCCTCTACGTGAACCGCACCGGAATCCCCTGGAAATACCTCCCGCACGACTTCCCGAACCATGGCACCGTCTATGCCTACTACGCCGCGTGGCGGGACGAAGGAATCTTTGCCCAGCTCAATTACGACCTGACGGGACTGGCCCGGGTGAAGGAGGGGCGCAAGCCCGAGCCGACCGCCTCCGTGATCGACACTCAGAGCGTGAAGACCTCCAGCAACGTACCCCTGACCAGCCAGGGAACGGATGCGGCCAAGAAGATCGTCGGGCGGAAGCGAGGCATCCTCACCGACACGATCGGCCTCATCCTTGCCGTAACCGTCACTGCGGCTGGCCTCTCGGAGAACGTCCTGGGAATGCGCCTCCTCGACCAGGCGAAGGAGAAGTACCCGACCATTTCCAAGAGTTGGGTTGACACCGGCTTCAAGAACGCCGTCGTCGAGCACGGCGCCCGCCTCGGAATCGATGTCGAAGTCGTCAACAGAAACCCGGGCACCCGCGGATTCCACGTCGTGAAAAGACGCTGGGTGGTCGAGCGGAGTATCGGTTGGATCATGATGCACCGCCGCCTGGCCCGCGATTACGAGACCCTCACCGCCAGCTCCGAAGCCATGATCCACATCGCTTCCGTTGACAACCTCACCAGGCGCATAACGGACGAGACCACCCCCACCTGGCGAGGCACTTACTAGGGCATAAAGGGCAATCCGCCTACTTCAAACGCCCTCTGAAAGCCGCCCGGACATTCCAGCTTGCCGCGCGGCACCTCGGCCGCCGCCACCTCCCGCACCGTTGCGGTACAGCTTGCCGAAAACCAAGGCTCAAGCACGTACGACGCTTTCTCTGCGACCACGTACAACCGTTCGACCCCATCGTTGGTCTCCTGTTCGCAAACCCCACGCGTCACCCGGGCAACTTTCGGTGAACGACGTGGCGCCCCCACGCACCCCGGGCCACGCATTCCGCTTCGGCGCCCAGATCACCGACTGACCCACCGCCTCCGCGACTCACAAGGAACCCCAACGCCCATGCCCAACCGCACAGCGACCACGCTCGCCACTTTCCTGGTAGCGGGCTTAATCCCCCTCGCCCTGCCCGTCACGACAGCGAGCGCCGCGCCCGCGAAGCACGGCGACGACTTCAACGGCGACGGCTACCGCGACTACGCGTACTCAAGCTTCAGCGCCAGAGGGGGCGGCGGCGTCACCGTGGTCTTCGGGACTGCCACCGGGCCCGGCTCCACACAGCAGCGCATCACCCAGTCGAGCGCCGGCGTGCCCGGCTCCGACGAGGCCGACGACATGTTCGGCGAGGTGCGGGCCGCCGCGGACTTCGACGGCGATGGATACGGCGACCTCGCGGTGGCGGCGGTCGGCGAGAACGGCTCCCACGGCGCCGACCAGGGCGCCGTGACGGTTCTCTGGGGCTCCGCCTCCGGCCTGTCCACGGGCACGACTCTCCCGAACAAGAACCCGGGCCGCGGCAACTACATGGGCAAGGATCTGGCGGCCGGCGACTTCAACGGAGACGGCAAGCAGGACCTGGCCGTCATCAACGAATCCATGACCTACGTCTACCGCGGCCCGATCAAGCGCTCCGGCACCACCGGCACCGTGACCAAGCTCGACAAGACAACGTCCTTCTACGCCACGGCCCTGATCTCTGGCAAGGTCAACGGCGACACGAAGACCGACCTCGCGATCATCGGTGACGTGACCGCCCGCGACTACGTCGCGTCCGACGTCTGGTTCATCAAGGGCGGCGCGAGTTCGCTCACCCCGGGCAGCAGCCTTCGCCTGGAGTCCCAGTCCGGTGACGGAAGCGGCGTCGAGCGCGGAGGCGACGGTGTCATCGCCGACTTCGACAAGGACGGCTACGGCGACATCGCCGTTGGCACATCCATCTACTCCAAGCACAAGGGCCGCGTCAGCGTCTGGTACGGCTCCTCCGCCGGCCCGTCCCGAAACACCCGCCTCACCCAGGCGACCAGTGGCGTCGCCGGAACCCCGGAGAACTACGACGAGTTCGGCTCATCCATCTCGGCCGGCGACGTCAACGGCGACGGCTACGCCGATCTCGCGGTCGGCGTGCGGGACGAGAAGATCGACGGCCAGGACAACGCGGGCGGCGTGCACATCTTCAAGGGACGGGCGAGCGGCCTGTCCGGTACCGGTTCGCAGTGGTTCGCCCGCAACACCCCCGGCGTGCCCGGTGCGTTGACGGCCTACGATCAGTTCGGTGGCCTGGTACGGCTGCGCGACACGAACGGTGACAAAAAGGCTGACCTCTACGTGAGCGCCACCAGCGGTCTGCGGCTGCCCGGCTCAGCCGGCGGCATCACCACGACCGGCGCGACGGAATACAACGAGGTGCCCATCGACGGCTTCCTGCAATAACTCCCGTTGCTGAGTCCATAGTCAAGTCTCAGCATTCCGGGCATTTAGGCCCGGGAGGTCCGCCGCATCACCAGAGTTTCAGGGACTCGGCTTGAGGACGGTCTCTCGTTTCTTCCAACCGCTGGTGCGGCAGGGTTGCACGACCAGCCCACCCCGCCCCCGCCTTGCGGCGGGGGCGGGGTGGGCCGCCAGAGCGGGGCCGACTTGGCACGGTGCTCTTGCGCCAGGCCAACGGCGGTGACCTGCTCGCGCCACGCCGCCCCCTAGTCGGCGGCGCCGCCCAGGGCGTCCACGCACACGATGTCCTGGGCGGAGCCGTCGGGCAGGCCGGTGCGCTCCAGCTCACCGACGCGAAAGAGAGCGCGGTCGGCGCGGGGCCGAGGAAGTGAGCATGCCGGGCAGCGGCCGGGGCGGCTCGGTCTGACTGCGTCGTCTGGTCGAAAATCAACCCTCATCCGGATGCTTCGGGAGGTGCTGATCCGTGCAGCACGGCGTTGGCCCTGGCGACGAACGCGTCGCATGCTGCTTGAGCTGCACTGCCATGCTGGAGCATCTCTGTTTTGTCATCGGTCCGGATGATCGCGCTGGTGAGCTCCAGCACGGTGTCGGCCTGATCGGCAAGCTGCTGAACGTCTCCCTGGCCGCTTATGAGCTTGAGGCGCGAGGCGCTGCTGCGTGTCTCCACATAGAGCCGGTAGGACTCGGCCCGGGCAGCCGCAGCATCTTCGCTCCCCGGGTCGGCATCCCAGCGTGACCATCGGTCGTACTGCGCGCGACGATAGTCCTCGGCGAGGGCGATGAAGGCAGCGCAGCTGTCGAACAGGCGCTGTTGTCGCTGTTCGGAGCGGGCGCGGGTCTCGGCCCGGCGGGCGGACTTCTCCTGGTAGTGGTGCGCTATGACAGAGCCCAGCAAGGTGCCGACCACGGCTATGGCGCCGGCGATGATCCCCTCCACACCTGGTAGCGCATCACGAGGGCCTCCGGCCGTGTGAGCTGTCTTTCGGTCGTTTCTGCCGCACGGCCGAAGCTGTCAATGACGGAAGTCGAAGCTCCGGTCCTGGAAACAACGGGGTCTGCAACCGTCCAAGGGATGTCCTTGACGACACCGTTCAGGCAGTAGGCCAGGACGCTACAGCAGCGTATGTGGCTTTAACAGGTCATCTCATTTGGCCAAGTAGGCTGCTGCCGTGGCGGGAATCGTTGAGCGGCTGGTGCCGGATGAACTGTGGGAGCTGTTCCAGCGGGTGGTACCGGAGGCGCCGTCGCGGCCACAAGGCGGCGGCCGGCGTCGCCACGGCGATCGGGAGGTCCTGGCCGCGATCGTGTTCGTCGCGACCTCGGGCTGTACATGGCAGCAGTTGCCTGCGGCGTCGTTCGGGCCGTCCGGTGCGACGGCCCACCGCCGGTTCACCGAGTGGACGAAGGCCCGGGTGTGGGCCAAGCTCCACCGCCTGGTTCTCGACGAACTCGGTTCCCGCGGCGACCTGGACTGGTCGCGTTGCGCGATCGACTCGGTGAACATGAGGGCCCTGAAAAGGGGGATCTGACAGGTCCGAATCCTGTCGACCGGGGCAAATGCGGGTCGAAGATCCATCTGATCACCGAGCGGACCGGTCTGCCCCTGTCCGTCGGCATCTCCGGCGCCAACGTCCACGACAGCCAGGCCCTGATCCCTCTCGTGAAGGGCATCCCCCCGATCCGGTCCCGCCGAGGACCCCGCCGGCGCAAGCCCGGCAAGCTCCACGCCGACAAGGGCTACGACTACCGCCACCTGCGGCAATGGCTGTCACAGCGAGGCATCCAGCACCGCATCGCCCGCAAGGGCATCGAGACCTCACAGCGACTGGGCCGACACCGCTGGACGATAGAACGGACCATGGCCTGGCTTGCCGGCTGCCGCCGACTCCACCGCCGCTACGAACGCAAGGCCGAGCACTTCCTCGCCTTCACCAGCCTCGCCTGCACCCTCATCTGCTACCGCCGACTCAAGACAACTCCGATAGCTGCGCCATGATGGCCCGCGTGAGCAAAGAAACCGCGTTTGAGACCGTCTCGCGCCTGTACCAAGAGTTCATGAAACTGCCCTTTCCTCCCAGATTGGCTGGCGCAGACCGGGCCGGCTTCGACCTGGTGATGCTGGACTCGGACACCGCAGCCTGGGTCTTCATCTGGATCAAGAACGGCGGCGAACTCGAAGCGCAAGGTCGAAGCGGCCTGCTTCGCTGCATCGCCCGCCTGGACCGGGTCATGCCTGTACTCAGCGAAGCGGACGACCCTGAGTACTGGCACCGGCTGCACGAGATGGCTCGGCTTGTCGCGGATTCGTAGCCCCCAAATGAGATGACCTCTAATCACGAGTCCTGGTTCTGGCTCAGGTTTTGTGGCGAGTGACGTTCTGTCATTGTTCGACATCGAACAGCGGGATGGACGGTGGAGGCGGGGCAAGGACTGTGCGGAGGCGGGTGAGGTTGGCTCGCCACTGCTTCCAGTCTGCCGGGTCGACCCAGTTCGAGGCAGGCCCTGCCTCGTCGCTGATGACGCGGGCGAGGGCCTCGTCCGCGAGCGTCCGAAGATCGTTGGGAAAGGCGGGCATGGGTTTCTCAGGGCCGTAGGGTGTGTCGATTGGGTCGCCGCCTGGACATTGGGTCGCAATCAGTGCGGCGGCGGCCACCGCTTCTTCTCCTTCGTCGAGCCAGCCGATGGCGTCGACGGTGCGCGTGAGGACGCCACGGATCAGCGTCTCGCGCTCCTCGGGCTTGGCGTCGTCGAGCGTGTTGGCGAAGTCCGCGGCCGTGTCGTTGTCGAAGGGGCCAGTGTCCCAGGTGCCCATGTTGATCTCCTCGTGTCGCCGGGATCCTCGCATCAGCCGCTGACATTGCGATCACTGTGCGAGCAGGACGCGCTTCCGCAGAAGGGCGAAGCCAGCACGCCCGAACATCTGGCGCTTGAGCATCTTGATCCGGTTGACATGCCCCTCGACCGCGCCTGAGCTCCAGGGCAGGGTCAATCCGGCGATGACGGCGTTGAGGTCGCGGTCGATGCCGGCGGCGAGGGTGTGGAGGCTGGGCAGGTCGTCCTGTCAGACGGCGTCGGGCCACTCCGGGAGACGCTCGCCCTGGCGGTCGGTGAGCACGGTCGCGAAGGAGCGGACGTGGCGGGTGAGGGCGTTGAGCTCGGGGTATTGAGTGCGGACGGTCTTGAGCTGGAGTTGTTCATGCAGGTAGGCGCGGAGGCTGCCTCCAGGATCACCGCCCCGTGGCTCACTTCAGCACCAACAGCACCGCCAGAGCAACGAGGAGGGAGTCGATCCGGTCGAGGATGCCGCCGGAGCCGGGCAGCCACCGGCCGGCGTCCTTGGCGCCGGCGCCCCGCTTGATCATCGACTCCAGCAGGTCCCCGAGCGGGCCGCCGACCGCCACGGCCACCGCCGTCTGCCACGTCAGGGAGGACAGCACGGCCAGCGTGAGGAGACCGGCCGCGGCCCCAGCCAGCGTGCCGCTCCACCGCTTGGCGGGCGACAGCCGGGAGAGCCGGGGGCCGCCGATTCGGCGACCCGCCGCGTACGCGACGATGTCGGCGATCGACACGGCCACGAACAGGACGAGGCCGAGGGCGCCGGACGATACGAGGCCGGCCAGGGCGCCCAGCCACACGAGCCCCAGCAGGCCCGCCCCCAGGCGGCGGAGCCCGTGCTCCGCGTCGCCCGAGAACAACGGCACCCCGGCGATGGCAAGCGCCCCGGCCGCCGCCACCCGGAGCACCTCCCCGGGGGCCAGCCAGGCGGTGAGGACGAGTCCGACGATCGCCGCGTCCAGCACTGCCCGGTCCACCGGACCCAGCAGGAGCAGCCCGCCGAACTCCGCCACGGCGACCACACCGACCACAGCCACGAGCACCGCGATCCCTGGTGGACCGAGCCAGAACGCGGCGGTCACCAGGGGCACTCCGAGCGCCCACACGCACCAGCGGACCATCAGTTCACGGCGCCGGGTCGCCGCCACGGTGACGCCTCCGACCGCCAGTGCCCCGCCGAGGTACGGTACGAGATCGGCGACCGTCGTCACCGGGAGGCCCGTCCCGGCGCGGCCGACACCCGTGCGGTCGGCGTGCGCAGCGCGTCCAGGGCGCTCTGGCACGCCGCCACGATTCTCGCGTTCTCCGCCGCGTCGCGGACGGCGATCCGGACGGTCCGCCCCTCGTACGCCGGGGACATCGGCGACAGGTCACGCAGGAACACGTCGTGCCGCCGGCACTCGCGCACCAGCCGCGCCGCGCTCGGTCCGTCCGGCGGCAGGGTCACCGTGAGGAAGTTCGCCACCCCCTCGTCGACCGAGGAGAACCCGTCCAACTCCTCGAGGTCGTACGCCAGTCCCCGGCGCAGCACATGGGTGCAGGCCCAGCGCTCCGCGTAGTACGCGGGGTCGCGCAGCGCCGTCACGGCAGCCAGCTGGGCCGGCAGGCTCACGGGCCACGGCGGCGTCCAGCGCCGCAGATCCCCGGCCGTCTCCGGACCAGCCACCAGGTACGCGGCCCGCATCCCCGACAGCGCGTACATCTTCGACAGCGAGGTGCAGACCACGACCCGGGCGTCGACCGCGGCGAGCCCGGCGAGCGAGTCCGCCGGATTGACATACCCCAGGTACGCCTCGTCGATCCACCACCGGGTCCGCACGGGCGAGGCTTCGATCACCGCGCGCAGCGCGTCGGCCGGGGCGTGGCGGCCGGTCGGGTTGTTCGGATTGACCACCACCACGAGGTCGTACCGTCCGTCGCCGGTCGCGGTGGCGAGCCGGGCCGGGTCGAGCAGCCAGCCGTCCTCCCGGCGCAGCTGGAGCCGGTCGACCCGGCAGCCGATCACCCGCTCGGTGACATGGGCGTACTCCCCATAGCCGGGATCGAGCAAGAGCACCCGGCTCCCCGGCGTCAGCCACCGGCCGAACGCGCGGAAGATCAGATCGGACGAGCCCGCCCCGACGACCAGCGACTCCACCGGGAGCCCGCGGACCGCGGCGATCTCCGCGAGCAGTCCCTCCGCGCCCGTCGGTGGCGAGGTCCGGGCCACCCACTCGGGATCCTCTGAGAGGACCGCGCGGACGCCTGGGGACGGTGGGAACCAGGCGTCCAGCACATCCGCCGCGACCACCTCGTGACGGCGGGTCAGGGTCCGGAAGTCCGTGCCGATCGCCGAGAAGAACGCCCCGCCGTGCTCACAGCCGTCCGCACGCGGCGCGAAGGGCACGTCGAGCCGCCAGTCGAGGCCCGTCCTCAGCCGCTCCAGGATCCGGCCGTGGCGCTCCGCGACCGTCCTCGTCAGCTCGGCCACGGAGCCGCTGAGGACCTCGAACGAGATCGCGCCCGAGCGGACCGTGCGTCCCACCGGCCGCAGCCCGGCGGCGAGGTACATGTCGAGCAGTTCCGTGCGTCCCATCGCCACCACCCGGCGGCCGCCCCGCGCCGCGACCCAGCGCAGCGCCGCGTACATGAGGAGTGGCGCCACCGCGGTGGACCGCCAGTGTTCCTCGACGGTCAGGACGCGGACCTCGAACGGCGCCTCCTCGGTCAGGACCGGCAGCTCCTCGCGCGTCAGGTACTTGTCGAGGGAGTAGCGGCCGACCCACGGCGGGGTAAGGCTGACGAAGCCGATCCGCGTCTCGCCGCGCGCGGCCACGAGATAGATGTTGTCGCCGTCGAGTCCGTCACTCAGCCTTCCCGACGGATCCACCGGATGCTGACCGAGCTCCTCCGCGTACACGCGGTGGCGCAGTTCGTGGATCCAGTCGTGATCCCGAGGCGTGGCAGTGCGCAGCTGCAGGGCCTGGTCCATGCGTACGTCCCCCTGAGACGGTCCGGCGTTCGCGCCCCAGCATGGAGGAGTCCGGCAGCCAGCACCTGAGTACGCGTACTCAGCCGGACAGCAAAGGAGTTGGAAGCGGTCCAGGTCAGGGCCGAGTCCATGGGCAGGTGCCGAACCACCGGCGCCGGCCGTGCCCGGCACAGATGTTCGGCCACTCTGGCTCCCAACTCCTGCGGAACAGAGTCCTGTCGTCGTGACGGGCAGTGATGGCGTCACAGAAGTCGTGCCAGAACCAGAAGGGGCTCTGGCACAGATTTCGTGATCGGTTACGGTGCGTGCTGGCCACTGGTACCCGGCAGTGGTGCATTGATGGCCAGATCTTCGTCGAGTCTGGCTGCCAGGTCCTCGGCGAGAGTCGGAACATGGTGAGTGGCCCACTGCTTGGTGAGATAGAGAAAGCCTTGCAGTCCCTCCTGCACGGTATGCAGGATCCCCGGTAGGTCACCCACCACGATCTCGATGGGCTGCCCGGCAGGAGTTTCTTGAGCGTCGCCGATGTCCGGCCAGAGCTGCAAGACCTCGCCGGCATGCTCAAGCCTTGGTGAAGGGTCATGTCCGAGCCACAGGGTCTCGCCGTCTGCGATGTCGAGCCACTCGCGCCAGTCCTCCAGGCCACAACAGCATCCTGGCCGGACGGTGACGTTGGTTCGGGTGTCGTGGACGCGCAAGCCTCCTGGTGCGATGACCTTGTCTGTCTCCAGCAGGCGGCGGATCGCCTCGCTGGCGTCCGTCAAGGGGCGATCGTCGTCACCTGTCTGCGAGTTGCAGTCAGCAAGCATCGCCAGCGCGCTGCCGACTTCGAGCGGGGACATACTGCCTGACAGGGCCATGAACTGGTACGGAGGCAGGCCAGCCACTGGCCAGAAAGAGAAGTCAACGGTGTCTGGGGTTTCCAGGACGGCATTCACGATCAACACCGCGTCATTCTCGCCTCGGGCGGTCCAGCCCGCCTAGCAATTTCTCCCGGGGCTCTTCACGCCAAGAGAACTCGCTTCCGGAGGAGGTCGAAGCCGGCTCGGCCGAACATCTGGCGTTTGAGCATCTTGATGCGGTTGACGTGCCCTTCCACGACTCCGGAGCTCCAGGGAAGGGTGAGGCCGGCGACGACGGCGTCACGGTCGCGGTCGATGCCGGCGGCGAGGGTATGGAGACCGGGCAGGTCATCTTGGCGGACGGCATCGAGCCACTCGGGCAGCCGTTGGCCCTGTCGCTCAGTGAGGATCTGAGCGAACGAACGGACGTGTCTGGTGAGGGCTTCCAGTTCGGGGCAGTGGGCCAGGACGGCCTTGAGCCGGAGCTGTTCGCCCTCGGAGAGGGGCTCGGGGTGCCGGAGGATCCAGCCGGCGAAGGTGCGGGGTGCGGGCGGGGGTGCGGTGACCGGGTCGGCCGAGAGGCGCTTGGTGCGGAAGTAGGCGCGAACTCGCTGGTAGCTGCCTTTGTAGCCGAGTGGCACGATCTCCTCCCATGCCTTCCAGGCGTTGGTGCAGCCCTGGTTCCAGCGGTCGTCCAGGTAGGGTCTGAACTCGTCGAGGACAGAGGGTCGGCCCTGCCACTGGCCGTGGAAGAGGTCCTCCGGGGTGGTGGCGTCGGCAAGGAGTTTGACCGTGCGGTAAGTCATGCCGAGCTGACGTTGGATTGAGCGGCGGCTGTTACCAGCGGCGAGCAGCGAATGGACGGCGGCGTGGTTGGCCCGGGTTCTGTCGGCGAACCGGTGGCCCGTCGGCCACGGCGAGCCGGTGGGGTCAGCCGGCTCTTCCGGTTTCTTGACCTGTTGGGGCGGGTCGGGCGCGCTGCCACGCAAGCAGCCCCGATGCTCGGCGACACAATGTTCGGCGGCTTCGCTGAGGTTGTGCCAGAGGTGCCAGCGGTCCGCGACCTGCACCGCTTGGGGTGCGCCAACGGTGGCGCCTTCGGCAAAGAACGGGGCTCGGTCCCGGCAGACAATCTCGATCCCTGGCCTTTCGGCAAGCCAGGCGGCAAGGCTCGATGCCTCCCGGTCCGGCAGCAGGTCAACCGGCCGTCGCGTCTCAACGTCGACCAGCACGGTGCCGTAGTGGCGGCCCTTGCGCGTCGCGTACTCATCGACGCCGACCACTCGCGGGGCAGGCAGATCCGGTTCGGGCAGCGCCTCGACCATCCGCAGCACCGTGCTGCGGCTGACGGATACCCCGAACACACCCGCCATCCTGGCGCCCGCACGACCAGCAAGGGCGAGTCCGACCGCCGCCAGCGTCGAACGCAGACGCTCGGTCCACCGGCCGTACCTCCGGGTCAGTCCCGGTACCTGCTCAACGAACGTCTGCCGCGGGCACGAGGCGACCCGGCAGGCGAACCGTCGGACTCGCAGACACAGCACCACCCGAAGCCCCGCGCTGGGAACATCTGCCGGAAACCGCAGGTAGGAGCTATGAGTTCGACTCGACCAGCTCCCGCAGCCCGGACACGCCCAGCCGTACGCTGTACCGCGGGCCTCGACCCGCACCGTCTTGTTGCTCACGTCCACCGCCACCACCGCCACGTCCGCGATCGACGGGAACAGCAACTCCTCCAGCTGGAGGACTACTTCTTCCACGGCCTCGAACTGTCAGCTACCCGAGATCACCTCTGATCATTTTCGGGCGACTTCCCAGAGGCCGGTACGACCGCGAACCGTCACTCAGCGGGCCCGCATCACGGAATTTGAGCCAGAGCCTGAGAAGGAACAGCGCTGGAGAGTGTCCCCGCGGCGGCCGCGCACAGTCGGCCAGGTTTCCGCAGCCCCGGTCCGAGATCGGCCCGCCCGGATCCGTTCGAGTGAACGCAGCGTGCGCGCGGCATGGCGTCGGGCCGTCAGTTGATCATGCCGGTGGACTTCGACCGGGTTCGGTGAGCGGCTTGCGCGCTGGAGTCGCCGCCCGATGCCCGGTAGCAGGCTGACGATCCGTCTTTAGAAGTCATCTCATTTGGTGAGTCGGCGGTAGCAGATGAGGGTGCAGGCGATGGCGGCGAAGGCGAGGAAGTGTTCGGCTTTGCGCTCGTAGCGGCGGTGGAGTCTGCGGCAGCCGGCGAGCCAGGCGACGGACCGTTCTACGACCCAGCGGTGGCGGCCCAGGTGGGTGGAGGACTCGATGCCGCGCCGGGCCAGGCGATGGGTGATGCCCCGGCTGCGGAGCCATTGCCGCAGGTGGCGGTAGTCGTACCCCTTGTCGCCGTGCAGCTTGCCGGGCCTGCGGCGGCGCGGACCGCGTCGCGAGCGGATCGGCGGGATGCCCCGCACGAGCGGCTCCAGGCCCTGACTGTCGTGCATGTTCGCACCCGAGATGCCGACCGACAGGGGCAGCCCGGTCCGTTCGGTGATCAAGTGGATCTTCGACCCGTACTTGCCGCGATCCACAGGATTCGGACCTGTCAGATCCCCCTTTTCGTGGCCCGCATGTTCACCGAGTCGATCACACAGCGGGACCAGTCCAGTTCCCCGCGGGAACCGAGTTCGTCCAGGACCAGGCGATGGAGTTTCGCCCACACCCGGGCCTTGGACCACTCGGCGAAACGCCGGTGGGCTGTCGCTCCCGAAGGTCCGAACGAGGCGGAGGGCAGCTGCTGCCACGTGCAGCCCGACGTGGCCACGAACACGATCGCGGCCAGCACCTCCCGGTCCCCGTGCCGACGCCGACCGCCTCCCTGAGGCCGACTCGGCGCCTCCGGTACCACCCGCTGGAACAACTCCCACAACTCATCCGGCACCAGCCGCTCAACGATCCCCACACCGGAAGCCTACCGAACACTCCAAATGAGATGACTTCTTAGTGGGAGATGCAGTGGCTGAAACGATCAAGATCGCAATCGCCGGTCCGAAGACCGGCCCGGTTACGCAGTACGGCGACATGCAGTTCATCGGCGCCAAGCAGGCCATCAAGGACATCAACGCCAGGGGCGGTGTCGACGGCAAGATGCTGGAGGCCAAGGAGTACGACGACGCGGCCGACCCGAAGCAGGCAGTCGCCGTCGCGAACAAGGTCATCAACGACGGCGTGAAGTTCGTCATCGGCCACATGGCGTCGTCCGCGACCCAGCCGGCCTCGGACTTCTACGAGGACGAAGGCGTCATCATGATCACGCCTGCCGCCACCAGTCCCGAGATCACTGCCCGCGGCTACAAACTCAGCTTTCGCACCATCGGCCTCGACAGCGCCCAGGGCCCGGCGGCCGGCGCTTACATCGCCGACCGGGTGAAGCCGAAGACGGTCGCGATCCTCCACGACAAGCAGCAGTACGGCGAGGGCCTGGCCACCGCGGTCAAGCAGACGCTGGAGGGCAAGAACGTAAAGGTGGCCGTATTCGAGGGCGTCAACGCCGGCGACAAGGACTTCACCTCGATCATCCAGAAGCTGAAGCAGAACAACGTCGACTTCGTGTACTGGGGCGGCTACCACCCCGAGCTCGGCCTGATCCTCCGTCAGGCCCTGGAGAAGGGCCTGAAGGCCGGGTTCATGGCCGGCGACGCCTGCGCCAACGACTCGATCTCCCAGATCGCCCAGAACGCATCGGAGGGGCTGCTGGTGACCACCCCCGTGGCGTTCGACGAAGACCCCGCCAACAAGGCCATCGTCGAGGCGATCAAGGCTGACGGCAAGGACCCGAGCGGCCCCTACGTCTTTCCCTCCTACTCTGCGGTCCAGCTGATCGCCGACGGCATCAAGGCTGCCGGGACATCGGACGATGCCGAGAGGGTCGCGGCGGAGATCCACAAGGGCACCTTCAAGACCCCGACCGGTGACCTGAGCTTCGACGATCAGGGCGACCTCAAGAGCTTCCGCTTCGCCGTCTACGAGTGGCACGTCAACAAGCCGAAGACTCCGGCGTTCTGATAGAAGCCAACGCCCGTATCTACGGTGCCCCGCAGTCACTCCTCAACTGCGGGGCACCCGGGTCTGCTGCACGATCGGGTGACATCTGAAGTGGCTTGCCCTGTGGGGCGGGTGGGAAGGATGTCGCTGTGCCCAAGCCTTATCCGGAAGAATTCCGCCAGGACGTCGTGCGGGTCGCGAGGAACCGCGGCCCGGGCGTGACGGTGGAGCAGGTGGCCGCCGACTTCGGAGTCCACGCGATGACGCTGTGGAAATGGATGCGCCGCGCGGACATCGACGACGGGACAAAGCCCGGGACGACCAGCCAGGAGAGCGCAGAACTGCGGGAAGCACGTCGGCGGATCAAGCTGCTGGAGCAGGAGAACGAGGTCCTGCGCCGGGCCGCGGCCTACCTGTCGCAGGCACATCTGCCGGGAAAAGGATCTACCCGCTCGTGAAAGAGCTGGCCGGGGACGGTGTGCCCGTCACGGTGACGTGCCGGGTCCTGAAGCTCGCCAGACAGCCCTACTACCGCTGGCTGGAGCGGCCGGTGACCGATGCCGAGTTCGAGCAGGCCGCTCGCGCGAACGCGCTGTTCGACGCCCACCGTGAGGATCCGGAGTTCGGCTACCGCTTCCTGGCCGACGAAGCCCGCAGCGCGGGATCCGGCATGGCGGACCGGACCGCCTGGCGGATCTGCCGGGACAACCGCTGGTGGAGCGTGTTCGGCAAGAAGCGCGGCCGGACCAAGAAGGCCGGCCCGCCGGTCCACGACGACCTCGTCCGCCGGGACTTCACCACCGACGGCCCGAACCGGCTGTGGCTCACCGATATCACCGAACACGCCACGGGTGAGGGGAAGTTGTACCTCTGCGCGGTCAAGGATGTCTTCAGCAAGAGGATCGTGGGCTACTCCATCGACGCACGGATGAAGTCCCGCCTGGCCGTCGCAGCCTTGAACAACGCCGTGGCCCGCCGAGAGAACGTCGCCGGGTGTGTTCTGCACAGCGATCGTGGATCGCAGTTCCGGTCACGGAAGTTCGTCCAGGCGCTCGACCGGCACCAGATCACCGGTTCGATAGGGAGAGTCGGGGCGGCAGGCGACAACGCGGCTATGGAGTCGTTCTTCAGTCTGCTGCAGAAGAACGTCCTCGACCGCCGGGCGTGGGCCACCCGCGAGGAACTGCGGATCGCGATCGTGACCTGGATCGAGCGGACCTACCACCGACGCCGCAGACAAGCCTCCCTCGGCCGGCTGACCCCCGTCGAATTCGAGACCGTCATGACCACACCGGCCCTCCAGGCCGCGTGACCCAACCTGTCACCCAACCCTGCATCAGACCCGGGTTTTGAGCTTCGGTGTAAGCGTGCTTGGCCTGGTGATCGGGATCGCCTCATTGGCCGTTGCGTGGGAGGCATACAAGGCAGACCGCCGGGATGCGGCGGACAGCGTCCAGTTGGCCGGCATCGCCAATGACCTGGCGCGCAAGGTCAGCCAGGGCTGGGAGGCCGAGGCAAAAGTGCGAGGGCTGGACGAAGATGGATCTTTGACCGTCTCGTGGCAGCAGGCCCCTGCGGGTTTGACCGAGCCTTGGGCGAGCATCTGTGCGGCGGCCGAGAATTGGCCTACGGGCGGCGCGCCGAACCGGGATGAGTGGGCTGCTGACTCCGCCGGTCTGGGGGGAGCCGGTGCCGAGCGGATCACGGAGGTGTTCTCCAAACAGGTCCCCACACACCGCCTGGTTGTCTTGGGGCGAGAGGGAGCGGGGAAGTCAGTGCTGCTCGTCCAGCTGTTACGGAAACTCCTTGCACTGCGCGGTCAGAACAGCGAGCAGCCCGTCCCGGTTCTCCTCTCCCTGGCGTCCTGGAATCCAGTGGAGGAGGGTGATCTGTTCGCCTGGATGGACCGCAGGCTGTCGATCGACTATGAACTCCTGGGCCTGGCCGCCCCGGCACCGGACGGCTCGATCAGCCGTGCCAGAGCTCTGCTCAACGATAGGCGGATACTTCCTCTGCTGGACGGCTTCGATGAGATCAAACAAGGCTTTCGGATGGAGGCGCTGCGGAGAATCAACGCGGCGCTGCTGGCTGGCCAAGGAATCGTTCTCGCTTGCCGCACCGAGGACTACCAGAACGCCCTGTCGTACGAGCCGGCTGACTCGGGGACCCGGCCGTTACCACTCGCGCAGGCTGCTGGCATCGAACTCCAGGACCTTGACGTAGAGACAGTGCGGGCCCACCTGTGCGCAGGCGCCAGTGACGACTTCCTGTCACAGCTTTGGCGGCCGGTCATGGAAGAGCTGTCCGACGCAACCAGGCCCGTCACTCTCGCACTCCGCACCCCCCTCATGGCCTCACTGGCCGCCGACATCTACAGCATCCGTCCTGGTGAGGCCGTTGCAGGGCGCCCGTCCCCCGTTGATCTCATCATCGACCCGGCCACCGGCACACCCCGCACGCGCGCCGAAGTCGAGGACCAACTTCTCGCTGGCTTTGTGCCATCCGCATACGACCCGGGTCGCCCGGGTGCGACCCGGTGGACGGCTGAGGAGGCCGAGAGAAGCCTACGATTCCTGGCTGGTCATCTGAGGGACAACGTGAGCGGCACGACCGACATCGAATGGTGGAATCTGCGTCGGGCCGTTCCACGTGTTATCCATGCCGTGGTAATCGGGATGCCGTTCTGGGTAGCGATCGCAGTAGCCACCCCGCTGGCCATCGCTTCTTCCGCGCCTGCTTGGCTGGTCGCCACGGCTGGCGTCGTGACCGCTGGTTGGGTCCTGGGCACCCTTTACGCCTTCTTGGAGCCTAAGCCGGAGCCCGCCGCGCGGATCCGTGTTTCTTGGCCGAGCGCCGCGATGGTGGTCGCGATCAGCTGCTTCGCGGCTTACCGGGAAGATGTGGGGACCGGGGTCCTGATACTTCCTGTAGCCGTAGTGATCGTCTTCTTGGGGTTCGGCCGTAAGGCGACTCAGGACGCCGACACAGTCGTTGCTATGGATCCCCTCTCCCTCCTGGAGCGCGACCGCAAGACCGCACGCACCATCATCCTTGGCCCTCCGCTCCTGGGCCTGATCGGCATCGCTGGGCTGCTCATCTTCGGGCTCGTGACGCAGGGGCCAGCTGCTTTCGCTGGTGCTTCTGCCGAGCTCCCTTTGACGGAGGTGGCCCTGACCACGTTGGGCCTGGTTGGCCTCAGCCTCTACGGGGGCCTTGCGGTGGCCTTCCGGCATACAGCTTCGCCGGCTCTGACGATCACGTGCTGGTACCTGGCCCTCCGCCGCAAGGCACCCCGCAACATCATGAGCTTCCTCGTCGAAGCCCACCAGCAACACGCAGTGCTTCGCCGCGTCGGAGCCGTGTACCAGTTCCGGCACCTCGACCTTCAACGTCACCTAGCCGACCGTCAGTAAGAAGTCATCTCATTTGGTGAGTCGGCGGTAGCAGATGAGGGTGCAGGCGATGGCGGCGAAGGCGAGGAAGTGTTCGGCTTTGCGTTCGTAGCGGCGGTGGAGTCGGCGGCAGCCGGCGAGCCAGGCAACAGATCGCTCCACGACCCAGCGGTGGCGGCCCAGGTGGGCGGAGGACTCTATGCCGCGTCGGGCCAGGCGGTGCGTGATGCCCCGGCTGCGGAGCCATTGCCGCAGGTGGCGGTAGTCGTAGCCCTTGTCGCCGTGCAGCTTGCCGGGCCTGCGACGGCGTGGACCGCGTCGCGAACGGATCGGCGGGATACCCCGCACGAGCGGCTCCAGGCCCTGACTGTCGTGCATGTTCGCACCCGAGATGCCGACCGACAGGGGCAGTCCGGTCCGTTCGGTGATCAAGTGGATCTTCGACCCGTACTTGCCGCGATCTACCGGATTCGGACCTGTCAGATCCCCTTTTTCGTGGCCCGCATGTTCACCGAGTCGATCACATAGCGGGACCAGTCCAGTTCCCCGCGGGAACCGAGCTCGTCCAGGACCAGGCGATGGAGCTTCGCCCACACCCGGGCCTTCGACCACTCGGCGAAACGCCGGTGGGCTGTCGCTCCCGAAGGTCCGAACGGGGCGGAGGGCAGTTGCTGCCACGTGCAGCCCGACGTGGCCACGAACACGATCGCGGCCAGCACCTCCCGATCCCCGTGCCGACGCCGGCCGCCTCCCTGAGGTCGACTCGGCGCCTCCGGCACCACCCGCTGGAACAACTCCCACAACTCATCCGGCACCAGCCGCTCAACGATCCCCACATCGGAAGCCTACCGAACACTCCAAATGAGATGACTTCTTATGGATCCGCAGGTCGGTGCTGGCGAAGCCATCCCTCCAAAGGAGCTACACCCTTCCCGGATCGCGGACGGTCGAAGCCCCTTCGGTGGTGATGTCGGGGCAAGGGCCCGTGACCCCATGGGGAAACGCTGATTCGTGAGGGAAGGGAGCGTGCGATGGTCTCGACTGCGCTGGTGGCGACTGGGGTTGCCCAACTGCTGCTCGCCTGGGCCGCGTTACGGAGGCGAGGCGGTCCAGGATGCTGGATCACTATCCTCGGCGTCACCCTGGCGTACGACTCGCTGGTCGTGGCCATGGGGGCGGCGATGGGGGAGGGGGAGGCTCTGGAGGCACTCAACACGGGCTGGTTCCTGGTGCACGCGGTCCTGACGCCGCTGGCCGTCGTGTGCGGGGCGCTGCTGCTCGGACCGGACCCGCGTACGGCTCGGTGGGCCTGGGCGGTCGCCGGAGGGCTCTCGGTGCTCGGGGTGCTCACCACCCTGCCCGGCCTCGAACTGGAGCCCCGCACCTGGGCGGACACCCTGCGCTACACGGACGCCGGCGACGCGGGGGCTCCCGTCGCCGCGGTCCTCGCGATCCTGGCGCTGCTGGTGATCGGTCTGGTGACGTGGAGACGTCATGGGATGCCGTGGGTCGCGCTGGGCGCCCTCGCCGTCCTCGTCGCCTCCGCGCTCGCGTTCAGGGTGCCGCCCCTGGGCAACCTCGGTGAAGGGCTCATGCTGGCGGGTCTGCTGGCCGCCCTGCGCGACTGGCGCCTCGACGTGAACGGGACTCCCGTGCCCGCGTCGGCCGCGCGCTGAGCCGCCGGGCCACCCGGGGTGACAGTCGGCCGGTGGAGCCGTGCCGCAGCGGTACGCGCGGTCCCGCGGCAGACCGGTGCCCCCGCCCGGAGGACGGGGGCACCGTGCGACGCCCGCAGGATGCTCAGCAGGCGTTGGTCAGGAAGGAAGAGATGGCACTGCCGGAATATCCGCAGGTGAACGGGGTGAAGCGGGTGTCGTTGTTCAGGTAGCGCTTGAACCAGGACACCATCACCCGGGAGGTGGTGGTGTTGGACGCCGCGGGCGCGCCGTGCGAGGCCCCGGACATCTCGACGTACTCCTTCTGCCCGGCGAGCGTGTTGTAGAAGGGGATCGCGTGGCTGCTCGGCGATGCGACGGTGTCCGACTGGCCGCCGACGATGGCCACCGGCTCACTGACGTTGTTCCAGGTCTTGTCACTGTCCCAGGGGGCCAGCGGTACAGCGGCCTTGACCAAGCCGGTGGTGTCCGCCGCCAGCGCCTCCAGGCTGCCGCCGCCACCCATCGAGTGACCCATCACCCCGCGCCGGGTACCGTCCGCCCGTGACCGGACCGCGGTCGGCGCGGAGTTCACCGCCCAGTTCAGCGCGGCCAGTAACTGGGTTCCCCGGCTGGCGGGCTGGTCGTAGACGGAGTTGGTGTTGATGCCGACGACCACGAATCCCCAGGACGCCAGTCGGGGGCCGAGCCAGCTGATGCTGGACCAGGAGGCGGTGAAGCCGGGGGAGACGGCGACGACCGGGTAGGCGCCGGCCGTGGAGGGGTAGTAGACCTGGCCCCCGCCGAAGCCGCTCTGGCCGGTGACGGCGGCGCTGGTCACGGTGAAGCTGCCGCTGCCGGTGATGTTGGAACTGGTGGGGGCCTGGCCGATCTCGTCGGCCGTCGCCGTTCCGGAGGAGCCGAACATCAGACCTGTCGCGAGGCCGAGCGACAGCATCAGCGTCGTCAGCGCGCGCATCAGGCGGGAACGCCCGGCCCGGGCGGGCGCGGGCGGGGCGGAGGGTGTGGGGGAGGTCTGCCGATTCACAGCTCGTCACGTCCTTGGTAGAGGTGTGGGGGATGTGGGGGATCCGGAGCCGGGCGGCGGTGCTTGGCAGTGCTTGCCGGTACTTCCGGTGACTGCTGGGACTGTTCGCGCGCCGCCGTGTCCCGTCACTGTCGTCGTCGCGGCTCTTCGTCGCGGTTCGGTGATGGGGTGGTTGGCGGGTGGGGTGACGGTACGTCGGGAGGTGCGTGGGGCAGGTGTGGCGCCTCTCGTCGCCGTGAGGTCATTGTGGGACCGGGCGGACCGGCGGGCATCGGCGAAATCACCGGTGTCCGGCGGGCGGCCGCGTGCGCCGGACGGGCGCGAACGACCTGATAAGGTGTCATATCCCTCCATGGTGATGGGTGGTCAGGTCACGCTACTGCTCTGACCGGGATGGTTCACCGGGTTGTGGTTGGCGGTGAGGGGCCGTGGGCCGGTTGGATGTGGGGACACATCCGATCTGGTGCATGGAGGGGTTGTGGCAGAGGACTCTGCTGCGCAATTGCGTGCGGGGTGATGGTGGGCGCGGGATGATCGTCCGTGCGGTCGTTGTCCTGTCGTGCGGCCGTGGGGGTGATGCGGTTGTCGATGCGGCCGGAGGGGTTGCCGGAGGTTCCGGCGCAGACCGTGGCAGCACCTCGTGCAGTCGCTGCCATACACCGGCCTCGTTCGGCCATACGGCGTTGGCCACTGGCCGCCGTGCAAGCCATGGGCACGGGATCTCCGTGCGGGTTCGCCATCCCGGTTCACCGGACCTGGCGGACCGTCACCGGATTGACACTGATCCTTACTTTCGCTGGTGAATGTCTTCATTAGGCCGCGCGGCCGGCTTGACGAGCGGCGCGAGGGGGCATGGCCGGATGCTCCAAAGTCACTCCCAGCCGACCTCCGGAGGCGTCGCCTGCAGGGCGTCGATGGCAGCAGTGGAGGGCACGCATATTGACGGGTCTTCGAAGTTGGTGGGGGTCGACGGCCGGGCCGTGCTCCTCCGCGACCAGTCGGACGACGGTCAGCCCTTGAGCGTTTTCAGCGTGGCCACTGATCGGGTGACGGCGGTGGCATGAGGTGGATGCCCGCAACACACAGGGCTCCCGCGCCGTTGAGGGAGGTGTTCGAAGTCTCACCCACCGACACAGGAGCCCTGTTGGTTCCTTATCCTGCCGCACTCGACCTCCTTCACGCCTTGGTCGAGTGGTCACGATGCTCATCGTCACCCGTGAGGGTGACCGACGGTGCGAACTCCCGCCGCACCAGCGCGCCCTGGTCGCACTCGTGCACCTACGTCGTCACGACAGCCTGGCGAGGATTGCGCACGGCTTCGGGATATCCGTGGGCACCGCCCACGCCTACGTCACCGCCGTCGTCGATCTGCTTGCCGACCATGTCCGGGCCTGCTGAAGACTCTGCGCCAGGAAGATCCTGCCTTCGTCCTCCTGGCGCGAGACCGGAACGCTCTTCAGCACTACGGATTCCAACACAACGTGCGCGCGGTCGAATCTCGCGCAGCCATCGTCCTCGACTTCCTGATGAGATTCCTCGACACGGAGCTACTTCCAAAACTTGGCCCCGACGAACTGGTGACGATCCAACCGGACCTCGACACGGCTCGGGGGAGTCTCAGCGACATCAAGTCATTCGTCCGCCACCGCATGAACAGGCTGCGCGGCAACGAACTGGCTGGTGTTGAGCACCGAACCGCCCACTGCACCGAATGCCGCCAGGATGCGCTAGGGCGCGTATCGGGTCGTGATCACTCTGTGGGATTCGGATTCGAGTCAGGATTTGATTCAGCAGTTACTCGGGAACCGTGGGCTGGTGGCTCTGCTGAAGGATGCCGGGGCCGCCGCGCTGAACAGTGCCTCACCCCGGGCAGGCGCCCTCGATCGTTCGCCGTCGGCATGGTGTGTTCAGGTGTGCAGGCGGTCGAGTTCGTCGGCGCGGCGATGATCCTTCGGCCGTCCGATGGCCCGCCGCATTCGGATCAGGTCGTCAAGCGACGCATAGCGGATCGTGAAACCGGAGGAGTCGTCGGCGCCTTGTGCTCGGGCCAGGCAGTCGGTGACATCAAGGTCGCCCCAGGACAAGGCAGGCGTGCACAGATCCCCGGCGGCACCGGTCACCTGGTATCCCACCTGGGCTCGGTCGAGGTCGGGGAGATCGGTGCGGCCAGCCGCGGCGAGGGCATCTCGCAAGGCTCGGGCCTGCGCAGGTGTGCCGTCCCACAGCAGGTCGAGGTCCCCGGTCAGCTCGGCGGATCCGTGCATGATGCCAGCGACCTGGCCGATGACCATCGCGTGCGAGCCGGCCTCGTGCAGGGCGCGCAGGAAGGGGATCGGGTCAAAACCGAGTGCCCCGTCCGTGGCGAACGTTCCGGTGAGGTCATCAGCGTCCTCCGGTCGGCACCCTGTGGCGGTACGGTCACGAGTGGCCTCTTCGATACGGCGGATGGCCTGACGAAGTCGCACTGCAGCATGCTCATTCATGCTGCTCATCCAACATGATGACCAGCCCAGCTTCGACCGGGTATCAGTCGGCCACGTGCGGCCAATACAGGCATCGTGACACCTTGCTGGATCAAGGAGCGGTCCGCGTGAGGTCCTTGATCCAGATGATCGAGGCGCGAAGGTGGAGGCCAGCGAGGTAGCTCTCGGGTGTCTTGTCGTAGCGAGTGGCGATACCTCGCCAGGCCTTCAGCTTGTTGATCAGGCGCTCAACGGTGTTGCGCTCTTTGTACAGGTCAGCGTCGTGGGTGACTGGCCGACCGCCCTTGTGGCCCTTCTTCTTCCGATTGGCAGCCTGGTCCTTCTTCTCCGGGATGACAGCCTTGATCTGGCGTTTCCGCAGGTAGGCGCGATTGCCTCGGGACGCGTAGGCCTTGTCCCCGGCAACCGCGTTGGGTCGGGTGCGAGGACGGCCGACGGGCCCCCGGACACGCACCTTCTCGAGCACGGGGATGAACTGCGGGCTGTCCGCGGCCTGTCCTGCAGTCAGGACGAACGCCAGCGGGTGGCACCTGCGGTCGGCGGCAAGGTGAACCTTGCTTGTCTGCCCGCCCCGCGAGCGTCCCAGGAGGGCAGCTTGCAGTCGGAGCTTTCGGCGATGCAGGACGCGTCGTCGCAACTCCCGCTCGGGATCCGCTTCGGCAACCTGCCCGTTTCGCTCCTTGAGGCTGCCCCCTTTGACCTGGCCTTCTTCTCCTCGGCGGCCGCCTCCTCCAGGACAGTGATCACATCTTGGCCCAGGTGCATCCCGGCCGCGTCATGGTGGGCCCGGGCGGTGGTGGAGTCGATGCTGACCAGGGACAGGTCCACCTCACCCCTCTTCGCTGCTTCCGCGATCAGGCCCTCCAACAGGACCTCGAAGACGCCGGCGTCACGCCACTGCCGGAAGCGGTTGGAGACGGTCGACCAGGCACCGAACTCCTGCGGCATCTCCCGCCACTGCCCGCCCGTCTTGAACCGCCAGATCACGCCCTCGAACTGCTGTCGCAGCCGCTCGGGGTACGGGCCGTACTCGCCGATCGGCAGGTACGGCTCGATGAACTCCCAATCTGTGTCTGCCAGTTGCACTCGAGTCACGCAAGAGGATCTATCGGATCAGGCTTCGGAGTGAGGGCGAATCCCAAAGATTGATCACGACTCGATACGCGCCCTAGTCGTCGACTCTGATGGAGCGCAGTGCCATTTCTGCTCCATAACCTGGACCGTGAAGGAGCTACTGGCTGACGTCTGGCGCGACCCCGACCCTCAAGGCAGCCCGGGTATGGACTGCCCCTCCTGCCATGCCCACGCACTCCTCGATTGCGCTGTGTTCGTCAAGCCGTCGAGTAGCACCGCGATGTACTGCCTCGCTTGCACCAAGGAGTTCGACAATCTCAGCGTGTGCGTGGGTTGCGGCTGCTTCTGGCCCAAGAATGACGAGACGTTCAAGGCTGCCGGGCAACTACTGTGCGACGACTGCCAGTACCGAATTCGCCTAGAAGAAGACGAGCGGTTCTGGAAGTAGCCCGCGCAGCCGCCATTGTCGCTGCGGCTGCATCCCGTCTGCCGTCGGCCTGCACACCGTATAGCGGGCGTGGTTCTCGCCGCGTGGCAATGCGCCTGTCTTCAGCCCCGAGCAAGGAGCACAAGTGCCCGTAGTACCCGACGATGCCCGTCTTCCCGACCGTGAGGCGGTTCTCGGTCAGGCGATCCCTTTCGACCGGGCCCGCTGGATCTCTCAGCTCCCGGATTCCACCTGGTGGCCGGACGCGCTCGACGAGTGTCCGCAGACGGGTCGTTGGCCCCGTGTGGACCGGCGGACCGTGTTCAGCATCGCCCGCCAGGCAGACACCGCGGAAGGCCGACGTCACCTCCTGGTCGCCGCCCTGGTCTGGGGGAACGGCACCAAGGCGCGATCAGTCCGGCGCAGCGCACGCGTCTTCCAGAACTCCACCCGCGCGGACTTCGACGCCCGACTGTACGAGGCGCTCGACGTTCTCCGAGAACAGGGTGCCGTCGCCGCATACCGTGCCTTCAACAACGAGCAGCACATCCCTTATCTGGGGCCGGCGTTCTTCACCAAAGTGCTCTACTTCGCCGGGCACGAGAACGCTGCGGCGCACCACCGTCCGGTCATCCTGGACAGCGTCGTGTCACGGGCTCTCAGGGCCGTGGGCGCGGTGGAGGCCGGCTGGCCGGACAACGGATGGACCACAGCCCAGTACGACCGCTATGTGACCATGGTGCACGACTGCGCGGGGGCCCGTGGCGTCCTGCCTGACCAGGTGGAGGCAGCACTGTTCTCGTACGGCAAGCGGCTGTAGGGACTCGCTATGAGTCCTTCCAGTCCGGAGGAAGCGGCTGCCGCGACCGCCGACCTCGCGGGCAGGCTATCGATCATGGTCTCGGGGCGGAGCCAGCTGGAGTAGGGTGGGGTCATCCGACGCGGGGTGGAGCAGCTCGGTAGCTCGCTGGGCTCATAACCCAGAGGTCGCAGGTTCAAATCCTGTCCCCGCTACTGATGTGTGAGGGGCCAGCACAATGTGCTGGCCCCTCACACGTGTTCAGCCCCCCGTGCGTGCGGCGTGGCAGCTGGAGCTACCGAGAACGGTTCACGGACGGACACGGTGGTGGGGTGGACCGCAGCTATTGACTGCTCCCCGCGCACGCGGGCGTAGCGGTGGTCGGTGGCTTGTACGGCAGGCGGAGCTGCCTGCGTCTCTGCAGGTTGGCGTGGTCAGCGCTCTCGACTCCTACCGGAATGATAGGTGGCTGGTATCATTGAGTCATGCTGTATAAGACTCCCGCGCTCGACGCCGCGGACCTCAAGGTTCTGCACGAGGTGGACGGCCTGCGCGAGCACCTGCGTGACGCGGTGCAGCAGGCGCCGATGAAGTGGACTCAGGATCTGCGTAAGGCGCTGACCGCGAGCGCGATCGCGGCATCGAACACGATCGAGGGCTATCAGGTTGACGCGAAGGACGTCGCCGACCTGATGGACGGGGAGCGTGAGGTCGACGCCAGCGAGGAGAACAAGGCGGAGACCCTCGCCTACCAGCAGGCGATGACGTACATCCAGTCCCTCCACGACGTCGCCGACTTCCGGTACAGCAAGGAACTCCTCAACGCGTTGCACTGGATGCTCCAGGGCCACCACCCGCTGCGCATCGCCGGGCAGTGGCGTAAGACCTCGATCCGGATCACCGCGCCCGGTGACGAGCTCGCCACCGACTACGACGGACCCGACCAGGATCTCGTGCCCGGCCTGATGGCCGAGCTGGTGGACTGGCTTAATGACGGCGACACCGAAGCGCACGTCCTGATCCGGGCGGCGATGGCGCACCTGAACCTGGTGAAGATCCATCCGTGGTCCGACGGGAACGGCCGTATGTCCCGTTCCCTGCAGACCCTGCTGATTGCCCGCGGCGGCGTTCTCGCACCTGAGTTCTCCTCGATCGAGGAATGGCTCGGGATGCCCGGCAACACCTGGGAGTACTACAAGGTGCTCCGCGAGGTCGGCGGCCCTGTGTACTCGCCCGAACGCGACACCCTGCCTTGGATCAAGTTCAACCTGCGCGCCTACCACGAGCAGGCGCAGCGGGTGCAGCACCGGGTCGACCGCTCGAACCAGGTCTGGATCGAGCTGATGGAGCACGCCGACACCAACGGGATCAGCGAGCGGCAAGTGACCGCCCTCCACGAGGTCGCGATGGTGGGGCGGGTACGCCGCTCGCGCTACGAGCGGCAGGAAGCGATCAACACCCAGCAGGCAACCCGGGACCTGCAGGCCCTCACGAAGGCCGACGTCCTCACCGCGATTGGGCAGACGAAGGGCCGCCACTACGTCGCCGGCCCCCGCTTCCCGCAGAACGTCATGGCGACCTCACGCCGACCGCACCGCATCATCAACCCCTACGCCACCGCATAACACCAAGGCAGCTGGACTCGGGCTGATCGAACTGCGGCGATGACGTCCACAAGACGGCCCTGACCGCCATGGTCTCCTTCGATATCGTCCAGCAGCGGCCCGCCCGGATCAGCGAAGACCAACGCGACTGCCTGAACCCGCTCCTGGGTGCGTGACCCCCCTGACGGATGATCCGCACCCATACGGCGCGTTCCACGCCAGGGAGCGGGGCACGGTTCGCGAGCATCGGCGATCGACCGGAGCTGGCGGTCGCCCCTCTGGATGAGGCATGGGGCACGACGGTCCGGCTACAGCGGCCCGCCGGAGGCAGGACCTGCTCGGCGAGCTGTCCGTGCAGCCTGCCGCCGGCTGTGTCGGCTTCGGTGAGCCAGTCGGCGGCAACCAGCAGCGCGGCGTGTTCGGCGACTTCCTCGGGTATCAGGGCGCAGAACACGGTGGCCTCATCCAGGAGGAGACCATCGTCTTCAGGGTGTCCGAGGCGGCCGTCGGGGCGGGTGTGGGCGGCGGTATACAGGGCCAGAAGTCACGTGGCGGCGCCAAGCTTCTTCTTGCGCAACTTCCGGTCACCGACGATCTTCTGCGCCCAGCCGGAGATCTTCGCCCGGGTGGTCTTGCCGAAGGAGAACGGGCGGGGCTGCTCCGGCAGCAGGCTGGGGACGGTGAGCGTTTTCCAACCTCACGCTGACGCGTGGTGGAGGACGAGGACAGCCTTCATGACGTCGGTGATTCGGTTGGTGCTGCAGCGGAGCTTCCGTAGGAGGCGCCAGCTCTTGAGGGTGGCCATGGCCCGCTCGCCAAGGCAGCGGATCTTGGCGTGGCTGCTGTTGTGACGGCGCTTCTATCTCTTCAGCCGGCGGCCCCGGAATGGGACCCGGACGGGCCCACCGGCTCCTTGGTACGCCTTGTCCGCCCAGCATTTGAGCCCCGCATCTGCGAGGGCTTCGATGATCCCGTGCTGTCGCGCGGCTGTCAGGTCGTGAGTCGAACCGGGCAGAGTCGGCGAGGCCCAGAGCAGCCGTCCGAACGGATCCGTGAGGACCTGGACGTTCATGCCGTGGCGTTTGTATTTTCCGGAGTAGTACGGGGTGTCGGCGGCGATGCGGTCGATCGGCAGCAGGGTGCCGTCGAGGATGACGAACGCCTTCGCCCGGATCGTCCTCATCGCCTCGGCCAGGGGCGGGGCAAGGGCGGACAGGGCATCGACGGCTTCACGTATGTAGCGGTAAACGGTCGCGATCCCGATGCCGAATTCGGCGGCGAGTTGGGCGTAGGTGTCACCGCACCGTAGATGGGCCAGGGCGAGCAGGGCCTGACGTGCGGCGGAAAGGCGTCGCCACCGCGTCCCGATCTCCTGCCGCTTGGCTGTCAGTTGCCCGGTCAGGAATCGCAAGGTGCGGCTGGACAGATCAATCGAGGACGGGTAGACAAGCACGCGAAGCTCCTGGCGGACACGGGTGATCTTGGTCGAGAATCCGTCTACCAGGAGCTTCGTCGTTGCGCAGGACTGTCCAACTCGCGGTCAACACCGCCAGCTTGGAAAAGGCTCAGTATCTCGGTGTCCACGCCGGTCATCATGCCGCAGAGCACCGACACAGGGTGACGATCGACCGACGGCTACGGCGAATACGCGACACCTGAACATGCGGGCCTACCAGTCAAGGTCGTCCTCGCCGAGCGGGATGGTGCCCCACGCCGGGCCGCCGACTGGTCGGTCAGGGATCTTGTGACTGAGCACTTCAGTTGGCCGAAAGGGCCAACTGAAGTGCTCAGTCACGCGGGGGAGCCCCAGCCGTGTGGAACCGAGCGCTCGGAGCCGCACGTCTCCCGTGCATGCTGACTATCCTGGGGATACTCTTCGCCGTCGCGCCCACCGTCGTTTGGGTGACGATCGCCCGCACCCGCTCCGTCGGCTTCGCGATCGGCGGCGCGCTGCTCACCGGAGCCGGTCTGCTGATCAGCGTCCAGCAGGGCTGGATCAACGCTCCCAGGCCCGACGCCCATCTCGTGTTCACGGCTCTCGCGCCCCTGCTCATCGCCTGCGGCGCGGGACTGGAAGGACGGCACGAGGACTCCCCTCCCCCGGAATGGATCCCCCGCCGCAATGGAGCGATCGGCTTCCTGGGGACGCAGTTCGCCCTCACCCTCGTGGTCGGCCTCCTGTACGCCCTGATGATCAGCGAAGGCTCGGACGCCCCGTCGTCCAAAGCCCTCCCCTCATTACCGCCAGGCATCACCATGATTGACGAAGGCACCAGCTGCGGTTCCGGCGGCTGCTGGCGCGCCGCGACGGTCACCAGCAAGGACGGCCTGTCCCACCCGGAGATCATCCGCGAACTGGGCCTCCAGCAGGAAAGCTGCCACTCCAACGGCTGGCTGCTCGACTGGCGTGACGTGTGCATCGGAGCCAGGGACAACGGCGAGAACGTCATCATCTACGCCAACTGGGGATACTGAAAGAGCGCCGCGTCCGCCAGTCACAGCGAATTGCGAGTCGCCATCGGGCCGATTCTGAGCACCAGTGCTGCCCATCCGGGCCAGATGTAATGCTCAGTCACAGATCTGGGCAGGCGGCTGCCCGATGTGCTCTACCGGCGGTAGAATCACGGGTATGGGCAAGGCGACGAGCATCAAGACCAGCGAAGAGGTGCGCGACCGGCTGCGCACCCTGGCCGAGGAACGCGGCACCACCATCACCGACCTGCTCGAAGAACTGGCTTCCCGTGAGCCGACCGCTGCCGAGAAGGAGCAGCGGGCCCGCGAGGCGGCCCGCGAGCTGGGCGTCGACTACACCGAGCAGGCCGTGCAGGCCGGCCAGGATGCCTGGGCCAGGATCCGCGCCCACCAGGACGGCAGGGCTGCGTGAGTCTGACAGCGGTCCTCGATCACACCGCACTGACGGCCCTGTACCGGGCCGATCCTTTCTTCGTCGGTTTGTACATCGAGGCCTCCCGCGGGACGGGGCGCGTCCTTATCCCGTCCCTGTCCCTTCTTGCCGCCGAGCGTGCGGTCCCGGGAGCGGGCCGGCACGCCGCGTCCCTGCGGTTCACGGAAAGTGTGCCGTTCAGTGCCGCGCACGCCGTGGACGCCATGGACTGGCCCGCGATCGAGGAACCCGTCGCCCATGCCGCCGCCATCGCCTGGCAGGCCGTCAAGGCGGGTGAGCCCCTCACCGTCCTCTCCCTCGAACCCGCCCTCTACACCGGAACCGGCATTACCCCGCTCGACCCCACCTGACCGGCGGGCTCTGCCAGTGCCCGCCGGTCCGCCCACCGCACCCCCTCTTCATCTCCGGAAGTCGGGATCCTGGACGGCGGCATCGGCGACGTCGCCCGCGTCGTCGACCTGGGCGTCCGACCGCTCGACGAGGGAGCCGGGCGGCCCCCCACCGTGAAGGTCGAGACCTTCCGTCTGCGATACACGGCCGAGCGGCTGCGCAACACTGCCCCGGATGCGCAGAAGGCCAGCGAGTAGGGCCCCTGCCCTCCATCCTCTCGACAGGCCCTCCCTGCAGGAGAGCGGCAGCCTGCCGGGGGATGGGAAGCAAGCACGAAGGCGGGGAGCGGCGCCATGGAAATCCGGCACCTTGCCCGGTTGCAGTTCGAGCAGGACGGCCGCGTCGTCGAGGGCGAGTGGGCTGTCCTGGGTACCGCGCGGGACCGGTATGGGACTGTCAAACGAGTGGGTCTGTTCCGTAGTCGGTGGTGACGGTGAGTGCTCGCCTGTGATCATTGAGCGTGCATGATGCGAACACGCTTGTGGGAACGGTGTTTTCGGGGTTGTCGGCGTTGGTCATCGAGGATGTGGCGGACGATGGCGAGATAGTCCGGGTTGCGGCTCGGACCCGGGATGTTCCCGTTCCCTGTCCGGTGTGCAGGGTGGTGACGGGGAGGGTCCACGAGTATCACGGCCAAACGGTGCGGGATGTGCCGATCGACGGCCGGCAGGTCGTGGTCCGGGTGAGGATGCGACGACTGGTCTGTCCGGTCCTGGGCTGCAGGCGGCAGACCTTCCGAGAGCAGGTCCCCGGGCTCCTGGAGCGCCATCAGCGCCGCACCACACGTCTGACCGGCCAGCTCTCCGAGCTGGTCAAGGAGTTATGCGGCCGGGCGTCCGCGCGAGTCGCCCGATCCCTGGCCGTGCCCGTGTCGTACGCCTCCGCCCTGCGGCTGCTGCGGCGGGTGCCCGTGCCGGAGGTGCAGATCCCGCGGGTGATCGGGGTCGGCGACTTCGCCCTGCGGCGCCGACACAGCCACGCCACGATCATCATCAGCGCCGAGACCGGTGAGCGGATCGAGGTACTGCCCGGCCGCGAAGCCGCCACTTTGGAGGCCTGGCTGCGCGGACATCCGGGCATCGAGGCCGTGTGCCGGGACGGATCGGCCACCTACGCAGAGGCGGTCCGTCGAGCTCTGCCCGATGCGGTCCAGATCAGCGACCGCTGGCACCTGTGGCACGACCTCGCCGAGGCCGTCCGTAAAGAAGTCGCCGCGCACAGCACCTGCTGGGCGAAAGCGGGCCCGCCCCCGGCCAAGGGGAGACAGGCCGCAACCACCCGCGAGCGCCGGCAGCAGGTCCACGCCCTGCGCGAGCGCGGAGTCGGCCTGCTGGAGTGCGCGCCGCCTGAACCTGGCTCTCAACACCGTCAAGCGCTACGACCGGGTAGCCGAGCCCGAACGCCTCATCCCCGCCCCCAAGTACCAGTCCACCCTGGTGGATCCCTACCGCGATCACCTGCGCAAGCGCCGGCTGGAGGATCCGGCCGTCCCCGTCACCCATCTCCTCCAAGAAATCAGAGAACTGGGCTACACCGGCAGCTCGAACCTCCTGGTCCGCTACATCAACCAGGGCCGTGTCGAGGCCGACCGGCCCGCGCTGTCGCCTGGCCCGCTACCTGCTCACCCGCCCCGACCGCCTCAAGAATCACCAGCGGGAATGTATCGAGGCCGCCCGCGCTGCCTGCCACGAGATGACCGCTCTGACCGACCTCATCCACCACTTCGCCGTACTGCTGGACCCCGCCGACGGCAATGCCTCCCTGCTGAGCACCTGAATCACCTCGGCAAAGGCCGAGGACCTGCCCCACTTGCATGCCTTCACCCGGGGCCAGGAGAAGGACCGCGCCGCAGTCGACGCCGCCCTCACCCTGCCGCACCACAACGGCGGCACCGAAGGCGTGAACAACAAAACCAAGCTGATCAAGCGCCAGATGTACGGCCGCGCGAGCTTCCCCCTCCTCCGCCACCGCATCCTTCTGGGCTGACCACACCCTCCGTCACCACCGACTACGGAACAGACCCGAACGTCTTACAGTCCCGCTCGTAGCGGCGGTGCAGGCGGCGGCATCCGGCCAGCCAGGAGACCGTTCTTTCGACGACCCAGCGGTGTCGGCCGAGCCGGGTGGAGGATTCGATGCCCTTGCGTGCGATGCGGTGGCGGATGCGACGCTCGCGAAGCCATTTCCGCAGGTGGTCGTAGTCGTAGCCCTTGTCGGCGTGGAGCTTGGCCGGGCGTCGGCGGCGGGGTCCGCGGCGGGAGCGGATGGCTGGGATGCCGCGCCCGAGTGGCTCCAAGCCCAGGCGCTCGTGCATGTTGGCACCGGAGATGCCCAGCGACAGCGGCAGCCCGTTCCGGTCCGTGATGAGGTGAATCTTCGATCGCAACTTGCCGCGGTCAGTCGGATTCGGTCCGGTCAAGGGCCCCCTTTTGCCGCCCGCACGCTGACCGAGTCGATCGCGCAGCGCGACCAGTCCAGCTCACCACGGGCACCGAGCTCGTCGAGGATGACGCGATGGAGCCGGGCCCAGACCCGGGCCCGGCTCCATTGCGCAAAGCGTCGATAGACCGTGGGCCAGGCCGGACCGAACACCGGGGGCAACTGCCGCCAAGTGCAACCGGAGGTCGCCACGAAAATAATCGCCGCCAGCGTCTCCCGGTCGCCCGCCCGACGCCGCCCCCCGCCCTGCGGCCGCCTCACCTCCGTCGGCGGCACCACCGCCGGAACAATGCCCACAACTCATCCGGCACCAGCCGCTCCACCAAATCCACCACGAACGGCCCAACGAGCCATCCAGCCAAAAGAAACGGCGTCTGGGGCAGGGGGCGAACACCCCCGGAGGGGCTGGTCGTTCTCCGCCTGGGTGGGGCACAGACAAGACGCTGGGTGTCGTACGCATTCCGCGTGCAGCTGCGGTGGCACGGATCCACTGCCTAGCCCCGGGTGCCTCGCCAGTCCAGGCAGACCACGGTGGCGTCGTCGTGCAGGACGCCTTGCTGGGCACGCAGGACGGCCTGCGTAAGCACATGAACAGTGTCGCGAGGGTGCAGGTCGCGGGTGCCTTCGATCAGGGCGGGAAGATCCTCGGCGATGGCGTTGCGCTCGAGCATCCCATCGGTGACCAGAATGAGACGGTCGCCCCGTTGCAGTTGGCGAGTCTGAACGCGGTGTGGGTGCGGCAGGGGGGCGCCAAAGGGCGGATCGACCTCGGGAGTGAGGCGATTAAGACGTCCCCCACGCAGAAGCCAGGGCCATGGGTGGCCGGCATTGACGAAACCGACACTTCCCGTCCGCAGATCGATCCGCAAGAGCTGGCCGGTGACCAAAGAGCCGACTGCGCCGTGGTCGAGCAGAGTCTGATGGGCCTGTCGGGCCTGTTCGGCCAGGTCAGCACCAGTGCGGCGGGCCATGCGCAGAGCGCCGACAAGCAGAGTGGCCAACAGGGCGGCCCGGACGTCGTGGCCCATGGCATCGGTGATGGACACATGCAACGTGTGGCGGTCCAGGGAGTGATCGAAAGTATCGCCGGCGACCGTTTCGGCGGGGATCAGCTCGCCGGAGACCGTGAACTGCGGCGCCTCACAGGTAAGGCAGTCAGGAAGGAGAGTGTTCTGGATCTCAGCGGCCAGGACCACAGGGAGGGTGCGCCGACCCCACTGGTACAGGTCGGTGAAGCGGCGGTTGGCGATGAGGATGTACGCCAGAGCGTGGGCTGCTTCCACGATGGTCTGCACCGTTGCCGGTTCGGGGGCTTGAGGGAGGAAGGCTTCGAGAAGCCCGATGGCATCCCCCCGGTTGGTCACCGGAGCCACGATCTGGACCTGCCCGTCCTGCCCCTCCCGCACGGACACCCGCTGGTCGCGCAGTACCTGCTCGTAGACAGTACCGGGCAACCCGATATGCTCCCGCTCCTCTCCGGCGTCGGCGTTGCTCAAGCGCACAACGGCGTTGCCGGTGAAGTCACTGATCAAGAAGGACACGGACCGGGCGCCCAGAGTCCTCGCCAGCTCGACGGCGACCACCTCAGCCGACTCGACAGGCATCCCGGCCTCCGCCGCGGTAAGCAGTCCCGCCAGGCCCACAGACCCTTCAACCATCCCCGGCTCCTCTCGGCCGGATCCACTCAAAGATCCACTCACGTGACGGGTGCACCCACGGGCTGGGACCCCTCCTCCGGCGCAACACAGAGTCACCCTGCCAGCCAACGTGGCACCCCCATTACGCCACCAGCGGCATGTCACACCCAGTCCGGTCTCGGGCCCTCAGCTTGAGCCCGGCCCCGTGCCATCTGCGGGGCCGGGCTACTTGCTTTGCTTGGGGCTACTGCTGACGAGGCTGTAGGCGCCGTCGTCATCGACGCGAGGGCGCCTAGCGAATCGCTCCGCTCTCGCCGCCGCCCGGTCCTAGACTCCGCCAGCCTTTCCGTCCACGGCTGGTGTCCTGCGGAACGTCCCACGGCTGCGCATTGGGCTCGACCCGCTCGATGGCCAGAAGCCGCGAACTCGGATTTGTCGTGGGTGCGTTCGTGGCGATATTCGGGCCAGGGCCAAGGAGGCGTCGCGTGCTGCTCATGATCGAATTCTCCCCTGTACACGGTGCCCAGCGCAGCGGCTGACGGACAGAGGTCATCGGGTTCGTCGGCGGCTGAATATGGCCTGGCGCAGGGTCGGGTGCTGCTGGCTGAGGTCGGTGCGGCATTCCGGGCAGCTCCGGCCGTCCCCGGGCGGGGCGGACTGGTGGTCGTGGCCGGGCTGGCCGGTGATCGGCTGTCCGCACCGCTCACACGGCGCGATCACAGGTTCCGGCTCGGGATCCGGGGCCGGCTCCGGTGCCCAGCGTTCTCTCTGCGCTGCCCACTCCTGCTGCCGTGCCTGCTCTGTTTCCTTGTGGCGCAGGCGGCGCTGCTCGTCGCGGACGTGCCAGGCGGTGTGGTCGGCGGGGTTGGCGAGGGCGTCAGAGAGGGTTTCCCACCGGCCGTGTCCGCACCGCCACCACACCCTTCCGCGGGGACCGCCGGCCTGGAGACGCTCGAGAGTCGTGAACAGCACGGGGATGGCGTCGGGGTAGTCGTAGTACCCGTCCTTCTCCTCCAAGCCGTATCCCCGGTCGGCGTGGTACTCGCCGGACCAGACCAGCCGGGTCTGCTCCAGGACGGTGTTCATCCGGTTCTTCAACGCCTGCGGGCCAGGCCGGTGCCAGGGTTGAAGACGACCACGAGAGGCGGGTGTCCGTCCCTGTCGCTAGGCCGGTACAAGGAGCGCCACGCCGGCATCTCCCCGCCGAGGGAGTTTTTGGTCTTCGACCGGAAGTAGCGCAGGTACTTCTCGAACTTCGCCGCGAGAGTGTCGGCGGACTCGGTGCAGTTGTCGACCTCAACAAACAGCACCGGCAACCCGGCCTCCGGCGCCTGCAGTACCGCGTCCGCACGGACACCAGTCCTATTGCCTCTGCTGCTGGAGAGGTTGAGGGGAATCTCGGTCGACCAGGAGCCGATCCAACCGAGCAATGCTCAGGACCTGTGGATCGGGGCTCGGGAGGCGCGCGAAGGGCGTACCTTCCCGAGTGATCGATTGATGGTCACCGAGTAGGCCGACGCTGCGAACGTCGGTCGGGAAGGCACGCCTGTGCTGAGCGTAGTCAATGCCGATGGCTCCACCCCGAACGGCTCCCTGATTGATGAGATTGTCCGGGAGGGCGCGCGGCGGATGCTGGCCGCCGCGCTGGAGGCGGAAGTCAACAGCTACATAGCCGAGTTGGCTGACGAGCGGGACGAGGCCGGTCGCCGCATGGTGGTGCGCAACGGCTTTCACCAGCCGCGGAAGGTCACTACCGCGGCCGGGTCGGGCGAGGTCAAGGCGCCGCGCGTCAACGACAAGCGCGTCGATGAGGGGACTGGCGAGCGTCGGCGGTTCTCCTCAGCGATTCTGCCGCCCTGGTGCCGCAAGTCTCCGAAGATCGCAGAGGTGCTGCCGCTGCTCTATCTGCACGGGCTGTCCTCCGGCGACTTCGTGCCCGCACTCGAGCAGTTCCTCGGCTCCGCCGCCGGCCTCTCGCCCGCGACGGTGACGCGGCTGACCGCTCAGTGGCAGGCTGAACACACCGCCTTCCAGGACCGCGACCTGTCGAGCACCGACTACGTCTACGTCTGGGCCGACGGCGTCCACCTGCGGATCCGCCTGGAAGAGGCAAAGGCCGCGGTGCTGGTGTTGATGGGCGTGCGGGCGGCTGGCACGAAGGAGCTGATCGCGATGATCGACGGCTACCGGGAGTCGTCCGAGGCGTGGGCCGGCTTGCTGCGCGACTGCGCACGCCGTGGCATGCGTGCCCCAGTGCTGGCCGTCGGCGACGGTGCACTCGGCTTCTGGAACGCGTTGAGCGAGGTCTTCCCCACCGCCCGCCACCAGCGGTGTTGGGTTCACAAGACAGCCGATTGCCTGGACGCCCTGCCCAAGTCCGCGCAGCCCGCGGCCAAGCGCGCGATCCAGGACATCTACAACGCCGAGGACAAGGAGCACGCGGTCAAGGCGGTGATCGCCTTCGCCAAGCAGTACGGCGCGAAGTACCCCAAGGTCGTCAAGCGGATCACGGACGACGAGGACGAGCTGCTGGCGTTCTTCGACTACCCGGCCGAACATTGGATCCACCTACGCACGACAAATCCCATCGAATCTACCTTCGCCCCCGTGCGGCTCCGAACGAAGGTCACCAAGGGTGCCGGGAGCCGGGCCGCCGCCCTCGCGATGGTCTTCAAGCTCATCGAGTCCGCCCAGGCCCGCTGGCGAGCGGTGAACGCACCCCACCTCGTCGCCCTGGTCCGGGCCGGCGCCCGCTTCGAGCGCGGCCACCTGGTGGAACGGCCCGAAGGGATGGCCGCATGACCGACCCGCAGCACGACTCCGAACCCGCCGAGCACCTGCGTTACGCGCACTACCTGCAGGCTCTCGACGCTGTCGCGGAGCCGGAGGAGGCCGATCTGGTGGCCGCGGTGCTGCGCGACCAGGACGTGGCGATGGCGCAGGCCGCGGTGGTCCACCACCTGGACCGCCGGGCCTCCCAGCTGCTGACCGACACCGAGTTCACCGCCTGGGCCCACCGCATGGCCGCCATCATCGGGGACCGGGACTACCTCAGCCGCCGCCTGCGCGAGTGGACCCTTCTCAGGACCATCGCCATGAACGAGCCATGGGCGGCCGAGGAGCTCACCGCCGCATCCGACTGGTTCCAACGCACGGCCACGACCGCGCGGATCATTACCTCATCCGACGCCCTCGGCTTGCTCGCGGAACGGGGACGCACCCGCCGCGTCCGCAACGCGGCAAGCCGACGGATGGAACGACCGGAGCAACCACCGAACTGACCTGATCCACAGGTATTGACTATTCCTCTCGGCTTAGCAGCTCGCCCAGGCTGCGACGAAGGACCTCGTCGCCCGGATCGATGAGCTGACCAGCCGTAACCACGAACTGTCCACCCAGCTCCAGCAGGTGCCGCAGGACAACACTCAGCTCAGTCAGCGTCTGGAGGAAGCCGAAGACGACCTCGCGGCGGCTCGTACCAGCCTCCGCCGTATGATCCGGGGCGAAAGCCGTACCAGTGACCGTTGACGCCGCCGAGTCCTGTCTGTTCTGATTCCGAGCCCGGCGGCGGTGTTGGCCAAGTGCCCTCCGCCCCCGGGCGCCTCTGCTGAGGTCCTACTCCTGATCGGTCGATTCGTGGGAGTCGAGCCCGTGAGCCCAGGCTGTGGCTGCTGCGAGGTCGGGGGCAGTGCCGACGGGGACGTAGACGAAACCATTCCACTCCTCCAAGGCCCTGGGCTCTTCGGGCCGAAGGTGGCCGGCACCGCCGTGCAGCGGTCGGTGACGCCGGTACTGGTCCATCGGGGGACGGCGCCGCTTGGTGTACGCGGCGAGCGGGTCGTCGGCATCGACGCGCGGGAGAGCGCGCGACGGCTGGTTCGGCGGTCCGGGACGGCTGTGCTTGCCCATACGCTCGATGGTCTCAGGCCGCGATGGTGGTCAGCCGAGCGGCGGCGAGATCTTTCGCCCTCGTACGCACCTCGTCGACGGCGGCTATCTCGTAGGCGCGGGCCGCGTCGAGCAGGGTGTTGAGCCGGGAGGCCACCAGTGTGGAGTCAACCCGAGCGGCGTCGTCGAGCGCCTGCTGGGCTGCCGCGGCGCCCCTCTCGGCCTCGCCCTCGTCGAACAGCGCGGCGGCGAGCCCAATGCGGTCCATGACGCGGACGCGGTCGAACCCCGGCTTCCTGAGTCTCAGCGCATCCTCGAAGTGGGTGCTCGCTCGTTTGCGGGGACGGCCAAGCCAGGTGAGGTCCCGGGCGGAGACCGCGCGGGCACCGGCGTGCTCGGCAGCGTCAAAGTACGCGACCCATTCGGGGACGTCCTCGCCGAGCCCGTCCGCCACAAGCTCATCGGCGCCACCGCCGACTTCCAGAGCCTGCGGATCGTCTACGAGACCCGGGTCACCGGCGGCGACCTGCGTCACGAAACGGACGGCTCCACCGACATGGCAGCCTGGCACCCGCTGGAGGAGGTACCCGCACTGGACCGGGTGGGGCTCGTCGACATCGGGCTCACACTCTGGCGGAAGCGGCCGGCGGTCGGCCGCTCCCCGGGGATCTCCGAGCCACCCCCAGCACCCCTACCGGCGGGATGAATAGACCCTGACTCCTCTCCCCGCCTGGAGCGCACAGCATCTATGCGAGGCCTCCGGGAGGTACGCACCGCCTTCATGACCATCGTGGAGGCGGTCCGGTGGTGGGCCGCGTACGCCTACCTGGAGCTGGCCGAAGAGGACTGGAGCATCGGCGAGGCCTGGCCCAGGCCGAGGAACGTGTCGCTGGCCAGAATTTTCGAAGACTGGGAGACCGAGACCATGCACGCCCACGGCTGGACAACGCTCTCCCCAGGCCGAAGCGTCCCCCGGTCCGCCGCCTCACCTGAGCCTCGTACCACCCGACCACGACTGACGAGCAGACGGCGAACTGACCGGGGCTATCGCATGCATTCCATACGGCAGACACGCTCCCGGCCCGATGATCCTGCCCTCCCGTCGACGGGGCCCGTGCAGGATCACCGCGAAATCAGAATCTTCGTAGCGCGCGGGCCCTGACCTGACCAGGCCGTCAGGGTGCTGGTCAAGGTGAGCTTCGGTGTCGTGGGTGAGGACCCAGTGCCGCCACGGTCCCGGGTCCTCACCCTTCGCGCATCGACCGGTGCGCCCTGCCCGATGTACGTGGCCGGGGGCAACGGATACGTGGTTCGGGCCGGAGCCGGCCACAGGGATCGCGTCGGGCCGACTGCACTCCACAGTGAGCCCGTTCGGCAGGCGCCGCACGCCGCGTCCGTACGTACGAGTGAGGCCAGCATGTGATTCCACCTCTGTGGTGGCATGGGGCGGGCCAACGGTCATAAACGGTCATCTCGCGCCGCGCGGAGGACAGCGACGTGAGCGACTGAGACGTAGAGCGCTCAGGGAGATGACGGCGAGTGTTCCTCGGGGGGCGGAGGAGCGGACCTGGGCCGGCAGCTCGGCGACCAGGGACTGCGGGGGACAGGTAGCCGCGTTCCCGGGCTGCTTTGATCCAGTCCTTGATGGTGGGCTCTGGCCGGTCGAACAGGCTGGCCAGGCGCCGGGTAAGCACAGGTCCGTTGATGGCTTCGCGGAGATATGCGTGGGCCACCCTGTGCAAGAGGCTTTCGTCGAGCTGCGGTCGTTCTCGCTGCGCCGGTGTGGCGAGGAGGTGTGCGTTCTCCAGTGCTTGCACGGTTCGGGGCGCCAGGTCTGGTCCCGCCGCCCGGGATCGCCCGAGGACGGTTCAGGACAGGCACATGCCGGTTTCCACGTTCCAGCTTCTGGGTAACTCGCTGTTAGCGCTCGGTGACCGCGATGCGCGCTGTCACGCTCTCCGGTGAATCGAGGTGCCAAAAGGGGCAATCTAGGAAAATGTTGGTGACGCGGGAAACGGCGCTCTCCTAAAAAAACGCCTAAAACGGAGAGTGTCCAAAGTGTTGCCCACTTTTCCTTCGAAGTGGCTGCTTGTAGTTCTTAAAACGCTGCCACTCATGGTGATTGTCCTCCTCTCGGCGCCAGCATGGATCTGTTGGCCCTTCCTCTCCGAGCGCCGCCAAATGGTGGTGCTCGACATGGTTAGGGCCCTCGAAGAGTGGTCGCTCGGTGCGGCCGTAGAACAAGCCCGACCACCGGCAGGGAAGCCAAAGAAGTGATGTCGAGACGGCTGCGGTTCCTGCAGCCGTCTCGACACTCCCATCCGATCGGTCTACGCCCCGGTGCTTCGCCCAAGATGACGCCCTCGTCTCTCCAGGACTGGTCAGCCAGTTCGGCTTGGGCTCGGGCGAGGATCTGGCCCACAGGGATGCGACGCAGCATGTCGCCGGTGATCGGCACCAACACTGCCGGCCGCTCATCCTGGTCCGGCGCGTCTTCATCGTTTTCTGGCGGACCGACGAAGTCTCCGAAGCCGTCCCAGTACCCCCAACCCGGGCGCCACAGTTCCAGTTCGATCACGCCGAGTCCGGAACCCTGGTTGGCCAGGATTCCGTGCGCCGTGACCGGCAGATCGGCTGCCTTGTAGAGGAAGTCCACGACGTAGCCTGGCCCGCGGCTGCGCTCTTTGATGAACAGGGTGAGCGACGGGCCCGGTACGACATCCTTGCGGAACTCTTCCGGATAAGGCTTGGGCACAGCGGCATCCTTCCCACCCGCCCCACAGGGCAAGCCAGATCAGACGTCACCCGTTCGTGCGGCAGACCCATGATCCAGTCCTCGTGCTTGTCCAGCAGCTTGAGGAGTTCCTCGCGTTCGCGCTCACGTTGCAACTCAGCCCTTCGGTCCACTATCTCGCCTGGGAAGTCGGCGGGAGTTTTGAGTCTGGGCACGCGCTGCTGCTCGCGCTTGCGTCGCCGCTCAGCCTCGTGGGCAAGCCACCATTCGACGTTCACGGGGGCGATAGGGCCATCGGGCAGGTATCGCGTGTCCCTGTCGTATGGCAAGCGCAAGGCTCGTTGGAGTTGTTCACCAAAGTACTTTCGCTCGTCCTTGTCGCCCATCGTCTGCTCCCACCTCGTCGTCACCAGCGTGCGCAGGTGTTTTATGTAAAGGCAAGGCTTTGATGACGGTTTGGTCACGGTTGCCTTGAGCGAGTAAGTCGGGTGGGGGCGTGGCCGGACCGAGCAGCGGCACGATCCGCAGGAGGTTCTCCCCGACTTCGGCCCACAGCCCCATCGATCGTTCCGCGCTCCGCTCGAAGACCACGTCGCCGTCCGGGCCTTCGCTGATGCGGACCCGGGCCAGCGTGCCGACGCCTTCCTCGGGATGGTCGGGCATGAACGCCAGGACGGTCCTGCATCCAGGCCCCTCGGTCACGCCGAAGACGTGGCCGCGCCCGGCAGCGAGGGTCGCGCCCACCGCGTTGAGCTCAGGTGACCTGCCCCCAGGGCAGCCGATGCGGGACGGCTCCCGGTCCCGGAGTGATGGCGCTCCTTGAAAACGGCCAACCGCTGCTCGGCGGTACCCCAGACTTGCTCGCTGGATCTCTCCACCGATCGACAGGAGCGGCCGGCATCTCGTTGACATCGCTGTCGTAGGGATGGTGTCAGGGGTCCAGGTACTGCGCGACCAACAGCCGGGCCAGACAGGTGCCTCGGGGGTGAGGTGAAGGACATTGGCGCCTTCGGGCGTTGCCGTGGACGCGACGGGCGGGTAAGACCGGGACGACGAGATGTGGCCGCGAGGCGCGGCGGGCGCCCCGTACAGCTGGGTTCTGTACGGGGCGCGTCCGGTACCGGGCGCAAAGGACGTATCGCGACGTGGGGGAATCGGCATGACGGCAAGCGCACCAACGGACGGGACACCGGAACCGCAGCCGAGCGCCGACGGAGACAGCGCTTCGGAGCCGACGGGGCAGCAAGCAGGCTCGGACGCGCCCGCGCCGTCCGCCGCTGATCAGCCCCCGCCGCAGAGGTCCGCCGATACGGGAGGCGGAGCCGATGAGAGCTTAGGGGCGATCACCTCCGAAGTTCTCGGAGTGGACCCTGCTGCCTCCCGGCGTAAGAAGATCCTTTGGGTGTCGGTGACGGCGACGGTCGGTCTCCTGAGCGTCCTGGGCGGAGCGCTCCTTGGCTACTACATGATCAAGCCGAGCGTGACCAGGGAGAATGATTCCAACAAGGGGTACGACGCTTCCCAGGCGCCTTTCACGGCGTCCGTGCAAACCGAGTTGGGCGACCCCCGTCAGGACTGGGTCATGGTCCTCGACCGCGAACTGACCGAGGGCGAGACGCGGAAACTGACCTCCAGCGATGACGCCGCCGCCTTCGCGTACCTCAGGTCACTCGGCGGCCGCCTGCTCACTTACGCGTCCTACCTGGAACATGCCCCGAAGCGGTACACGCAGGGGACGTCGACCGGCAACATGGAATTCTCCCGCACCTTCAAGCTGAGACTGCTGAGCACCCGGTCCGCCGCCGTGGTCATCGACGGCTGGAAAGCCACCGGCGTCACCTGCCGGCCGAGCACCGCCAAGACGGTCGTCGGTTATCCGTCGCAGGGCGGAGTCGCCTACCAGGGGATCCGGGTCCACGTCCCGCCCCGGGGCGGCGAGCCGGTGCTGACCGATGACGACGAGGGACAGGGCGAGCCCTACTTCGACACCCACAATATTGAGGTCGGGAACGGCCAGTCCTCGGGCGCCATGCGGGTGGAGGCGATCGCGCCACAAGGACAGTCGTGCGAGTGGGGGATCAAGGTCCACTACGTCGACGCCTACCAGAAGGCGCGGTGGCTCCAGTTGAAGGACAGCGCCGGGAACGCGCTGCGTATCCGCACGGAGTCCGTCCCAGCCGACCCCCGGCAGAAGTGGGTCTTCGGGGCCGTCCCCTGGACGGCGTGCCACCAGAAGCCCGAGGAGGCGTCGTTGTGCGACATGGTCTAGCTGGAAAGGCCGCGGTCCTCGCGGCCCTCGGGGTCCTGTCCCTTCAGGCCTGCACACCTCAACCGAGCTCGGAGAAGCCTGCATCCGGGTCTTCGGCGCGCTCGGCACCCTACCTGGGCAACCGCGGATACGCTCTTCCGGACAGTCCTTTCACCCGCAAGGACACGGTCGTCACCGCCGGGTGCGACATGGGCGCCCGCTACGTCGGCGTCGTGGTGACGGCGTGGGATCCGCAGAGCTGGAAGCCGCGCGCGACACGGTGGTTCGCCGTTCCCGAGGACGCAGCGTTCAACAACTATCCCGGCGCCAAGAAGGTCCACAGCCCACTCGTAGACCTCTGCGACGGGAAATCGGACGCACCGGGTGCCTATCCCATGGACAGCCTGGAACACATCGCTCCCCGGGTCCGCGCGCTCTTCGACCTGTCGTACACACGCATGGCAGTGGTCCTCCGCGACCCCGGAAGCAAGACCGTCTCTCACGTCGGTTTCGTGAAGAGCGACGCAGAACAGGATGACTTCGTGCACCTGAGCGGTGCTGCGGGCGACGACGAGCAGAACGCCGTGATGTCGCCGGACGGGCGCACTGTGTGGTTCACCTACACGGACCGGGAAGGCCGGAAGAGGATCGGTTCCCGGTCCACCGAGGGCGACCACCACCTGTCGGCCGAGAGCCCGGGCGCGGGGAACGACCTGCCCCTGACCATCACGGGCAAGCCCGCGCGCGCCGTCCAGGCCAACATGGTGCACCTCGCGCCGGACGGCCGCCGGCTCACAGCGACCGCACCCAAGGTTTTCGGCACCGTCTTCGACACCTGGAACTCCTCAGGCCCACTCAGCGGGACGTCGGCACGCGAGGCCGTACTGCTCAGCGGATGCGCCGCCGTCGTCGGCTGGGTCGGCGACGACCGGGTGTTGTGCCGCACATCGTCCAGTTCATTCCGGACCATGAACGCCCGCACCGGTCGCGCCGCGGGCGCCCCGATCAGCGTGGTCGGCCCGCAGGACGGCACCGTCGCGGAGGGGATGCTGGTATCGCCCGACGGGACGAAGTTCATCGTCTCCGTCCACCAACTCAATGCCGAGCAGGACCCCGACTATGGGTACAACGCGCCCGACTTCCGGGTGGTGCCGGCCACACGGGGAGGAACGGCGACCGATCTCGCCGACGCGGAACTGGACGTACACACGGTGTTCCTGAGCTGGTCGTGAGCGGCTGTGCGGGCCCGGCGCCGGTGCGGTCGCGGTGACTGTGCGGAGGCACTCGACGCTCGCTGAAGCTCCCCACTCCGTTGACCGCCGGAGCATGTGAGGCGACGAGCGCCCCTGGTCGAATTCAGAGATTCCCATCAGGAGCAGTGCGGCGATGGCGGCTGGCACCGCGATGAGTACCCAGTTGATCACCGCCATGATCACGGCCGTCCCGGTGTCCCAGATGCGACCGGATCAGCCGGAGTTGTAGCCCTATCGTCGGCAGGGGGCAGTCACCGCAGACGTGGAGGTAGCGATGAGGGTCGTGTTCGTGCATGGGGCGTGCGTGCGGGACGGGTCGTGGTGGTGGCACCGCACCGCCGAGCTGCTGCAGGAGCGAGGAGTGTCGAGCGTGGCCCCGGCGCTGCCGAGCTGTGGCGAGGCGGGCCTGCCCGGCGGCGTCGGCGGTCCGGGACTGCTTGAGGATGTTGCCGCGGTGCGGCAGGTGCTGCAGGACAGCGACGAGTCGACCATCGTGGTCGCCCACAGCTACGGCGGCATCATCACCGCGGAAGCCGCCGCGGGAATCGGGTCAGTGCGCCACCTGCTGCTGGTCTCCAGCTACCTGCCCGAGGTCGGGCAGAGCCTGTCGGAGTTCGGGGACGGCAGCCCCGCCCCGTTTCTCGACGTCGACCCCGGCGCCGGCACATTCGGGGTCCGCCCCGAGCTGCTCGTGGATACATTCCTGCAGGACTGCGACCCCGAGGTCCAGGCGCAGGCGGCGGCTCACCTCACCCGGCAGAGCGTGCAGGTGACCGGGCAGCGGGTCGGGGCGGCCGCATGGCAGCAGTTGCCCTCGACGTACCTCATCTGCGCCCAGGACCGGGGCACCCCGCCGCGGCTGCAGCGCGAGTTCGCCCGCCGGGCCGGCAGCGTCGTCGAACTCGACGCCGGCCACCACCCGTTCCTGTCCCAGCCCGTCGCGGTCAGGGACCTGCTTCTGAGCCTGTGACCGCAGCCACGGACGAGCCGGGCCGGCGATCCGAAGGCCAGGAGACCGTCGTGGGTGCCGAGGAAAACCTGCTGTCGAGGGCCTACCTGGCCGGCAACGGGCAGGACGTCGACGGCCTGCTACTCAGCCGTATCCGCCCGATTTCCGGGCTGAGCGCAGTCGGCTGGGGGCGCCCGTTGCCCCAGCCCCCTGAGCTCGGTTGGCCGCGCCTCAGTTGAGACCCGGTGCCGTTTTTTCGCCCAGTACCAGCCGTGGGCGGCCATGCCTTCCTTCGTCCACTCCATCAGCAGCTGCGCACCTTCCGCAGAACGACTGGTGTCGTGGCCCCCGCCGTCGGTGAAGAAGCGGATGAGTGACGCGGCCGCAGGCTGGTTCGCATCGCAGATTTTGCACAGCTCCAGATGGATCGGCTGACCGAACGTGTCCTTCTGCGGCATCACCGCCGTGGTGAGGAGATGGTCACCACCGCAGCGTGAGCAGTGCGGCAGTTCCTGGGATCGCACAATCTGGTTCATACGGCGCCCCCTTGCAATTGCATGGAGCCTTCACCCAAGACCCCGGTGATCCATTCCGGCAATCCCTCGAACAGGGAAAAGTCGGGTGAGGGCCCACTCCTTTCGACGGAGCGGGCCCTCGCGGGTGCGCGTCGGCGCTGCACGGCAGGCCGGTGCCGCGGGACTGACGCTCCGCTAGCCCCAATGTCGTGACTCTGGTGGTGATGTTGGAGGGGTGCTGACATCTGGTCCGGTGGGTGCTTGTCTGGTGGGAGCGGGGCGGCGTCGAGCTGAGTGCCGGGCCGTGCTGGACGGTCCCGGTCTCGGAGCAGTGCGGTGATGGCGGATGGCACCGCGTTGAGTGCCGGGATGATCACCGCCATGACCACGGCCGTCCCTGTGTCCCAGGTGTGACTGGATCAGCCGGAGTTGTAGCCCCACCGGGCCCGGCCGTCGCTGCCCATGAAGCACTTCGCGGGTCGCCCGTCGGCGGTGGTCGCGATGGCGCCCACGGGAGAGCAGTACCCCCCGAACTGGATGCCGGGCTGACTTCCCGTGCCACCGGTGGTTCCGCCCGAGGTCCCGGAAGAGCCTCCACTGGACCCACCGCTGCTGGAGCCGCCGCCTGACGTGCCACCTCCCGTGGTGGAGCCGCTCGTGCCCCCGGTGCGCGGCCTTGGCTCGGGTTGGGGCTTCGGTTTGGGCTTCGGCTTCGGCTTCGGAGTGGGCTTCGGACTGGGTTTGGTGCAGGAGTTGCCCTGACCGATCAACCAGAGGTCGGCCGAGGTCGACAGCAACACCTCGTGGTCGGCTTCCGGCTCCTGGCGGCACACCTGCCAGTCATTCACGTCCTGAGCGCCGTAGTACAGGCGCTCACCCGTGTGGGCGTTCAAGGCGCTCGTGTGCGCAAGCCCGAGGTCGTCCAGGGCACGTGAGGCCTCGTCGAACCGATAGCCGACGACGTCCGGCATGATGATCCGTCGTGGGGCGAGCAGCCGCGACGGGCACGCCTCATTCTCGGGGACTGCGTAGAGCTTCAGCGCGCTCACGGACGAACGAACCGTCTCGTCGTGGGAGGGCGTCTGGAAGCAGACCCGCCAGCCGGGCGCCCTGTCGGCCACCGGCCGCGTGGACGATGAGGCATCGGCGGTCGACACCGTCATCCAGGACTGGCGTCGCGCGTCCGCGACGGCCGTGGTGAGAGCAGCTCCCGCGAAGTCCGGCACCACCACGGAACGGTCTTCAGTACCCACGAGGGCGGATATCTCGTGTCCCGCTCCCCAGGCGGCGAAGACCAGGGTCGCCACGACCACGGAAGCGAGGACGGAGCGTCTGCGGACCCATGCGGACAAACGGGCCCTGCCGCGGGGGCGTGCGGAGGAGTCGGCGGGCAGGACTTCCCCGGCCGCCGCGGTCAGGCGCGGATCACCGGCAGGGGAGCCGGATCTCGCCTTTCGGGTCCCCTGCAAGAGCGTGCCGGAACCGTCGATCCGCGATCCCCACAGGGTGATCCGTCGTCCGTCCACGGACACGTCCACGCGTGACGCGTCCACGCGTGACGCGTCCACGCGTGACGCGTCTTCGTACGCGGGGCGCAGAATCACCAGAGGCCTCGCGACCCGCGAGGGCGCCCCCCCCCGATGCTCAGGAGAATGAGCGCCTTCTCGGTGAGCGCCGCGTACCCCAGTCCGTGGTAGTAGAGGGCCAGCACCCGCTCCCTGGGCCGAAGCGTACGGTGCAGAGCCTGCGCCATGTGGAACGGAGGGAGGACGACCTCGCGTGTGGCCACAATGGCGGTGCGCGGGTCACTACGCAGCAGCCACTGCGCATCGTATGGGGACATACGGGGAGAATAGCGGCTGTCGATCTTCGGCCGCGGTCCACTCCCTGAACCGATGTACGGCCGTGACCTGCACAGATGATGTCTCCCCGGGGTCGTTGGCGCAACCGTCGCAGCGAGCGCTGATCCTACGGAGGGCAGCTGGCGCTGCCAGCCGGCCCAGGGTGATGGGAGCGGCACCGCCTCCCTCGACGAAACCCCGGGCAGACGAACGCCACCTACGTCAACGCGTCTTCGCGCTCCACGCGTCAGGGCCCGAGTGGGACGGCTCCCGCGTGAGATCTCTTTGAAGACAGCCCCTGGACGTTACGGGCGCTGACCGGTCAGGAGTACTCCGTTGCTCAAGAGCTCACGGGTCACCATCGAGCAGGCCGCCTTGCAGTGCGGCGCGGCCTTCTCCTTCGGCGCCCATGAGGGTGAGGAGGTGAGGAAGTGCGAGGCCGTGGAGCGGTTCTCCTTTGGCCAGTACCAGGCGAGGGCGGCGCCGGGCGGGTGGTCCCAGTAGGACTGGAACCAGCAGCGTTTGCCGCGGTGGATGCCCGAGCGCGGTATCGCGGGCGTGCAGGGCCTCGAGGTGGTTGCAGTCGTAGCAGCGCAGGCCTTATCCGAACTAGCGCAGCTGACGACCTGACAGGGGCATGAGCGGGTCGAGTCACGGAGGGTAGTGGTCAGAAATCTCGGAGTCTTGGAGTGTCCGGGCGGGTAACGCGCCGCTGCGTCCTGCATGGTCACCTGTGACAAGGCGCCCAGGACCAGGCGACAATCCAGCACATGAATGACGTGTTCACACTCCTTCGGCGAGCTGCCGACCTGCTGCCCGAGGACGCCGTGTCAGAGTTCGGCCAGACGGTCGGAGATGTTCGAGAGGAGATCGAGCTCCAGGAATGGGAGATAGCGCTCGACGTGCTTTTCGATATCGCGGAGGTCCATCCGGTCTCCGTCACCTTCTGGGAGCTGCTCTCCGAGGCTGCTCGGCAGATGATGCTCGACCACAGCCGCCGTTGGTGCGAGTGGCGGGGCTGGGAGGTCCAGCACGGCACGATCCGTGCGACCCTGACCCTGCTGGGTGCGGAGGAGGGCGGATGCCAGAGTGCCTTCTCAGGAGACGGCCGGCTCAGGCCTCTGTGGGACATCGGTCACCGCACCGCAGCCGGACAGCAAGATCTGAACATCGCGCGACTTTGGGTGGAGTTCGCGCCGCAACTCGCCCCGGGCGAGACAGCCGACGTCCGTCTGGCTCCCCTGCTGCCCGAGCAGTGGCAGCATCTGAAGCCCGGTGATGTGATCACCATGCACGAGACCCAACCCGCCGTCGGCATCGCCGAAATCATCGAGGTCCTGCCGCCTCGCGTCTGAGGCCATTGGTCGGCCAGGCGCGAAGAGCCCGCGGCCGGATGGCCGTCAGCTGCCGTCGGTAGCCGGGGGCGGGCACCACCGGCCGGGCCGACTCGGCGGCCCTCCTGGCGTGATGCGCCAGAACGTGCGCGACGACCTCACGCCGAGTCCGAGCTGCGTAGTGCTCGCCCGGTACTGCTTGCCAGTCACCGGGTTGATCGATCCGGGCGAAGGAGCATCCGGCCGCCGGGGCTGCAGCGGCTTCTTGACCGTCTTCAGCCACAGGGCGAAGTCCCTGGCCTCCACCCGGCTCGCACGCTCCCACGAAACCTCGACAGCCCACAGGAACCGGAACCAAGCCAGCAGCTCGTACGCGTACGAGCGTAGAGAGGCCGGACTGTCGTCGTCGGCGAGCATGTCGAGCAAGAACTCGCTGACCGCCGCTACCTCGACCCCGTCCCGGTCGAGCAGCCGATACGGCCTCGACGGATCCCCTGTCTCCTCGGTCGTGTCCCGCGTCGTGGTGTAGGGGATCAAGCATTACGCGTTCCGGTACGAGGCTCCTGACGATCTCGGCAAACGCAGCGGTCCACGAGGCACCCTGCCGAGGCGAGTTGGACACCCGACCGGACTGAGCCACCGTCCCCGACCTGCGGATTCCGTCGCCTTGATCGGCTGCACCACTCGGCGGGACGCCATCTCCGCGCCTGCCAGACTCCACGCAGCGAACACACGGACAGAGCTGTTGAGGGGCAATTCCCAGCGCGTCGACCGGTTCGACGGGACTCCGCCCAACATCGCCACAGGGCCCTCGGGTCGACATCGTCAGCAGGTGTTTCTGCGGGGCCTGCAGGTCCCGAGCTTCACCTGGCCGTCGTGGGTGAAGGTGACCAGTTCGTCTCCTGGTGGACCTTGGCCTCTCCACCGATGATCTGCTTGAGTCTTGCGGACACGCCCATGGCATTTGCCGGCCTGGGCGGGCCGGACCAACTCATTTTCCCGCACGTTGAGGAGTATGGAACGTTGGACGCGGCACTGATAGCGGTGCTCGGCACCCTGCTCGGATCGGTCGTCACACACTACTTCCAGGAACGCGCGGCCGTGCGCAGCGCGGAACTGGCCCGGGCGGAGCAACTGCGCCAGGAACGCATCTCCACCTACAGCGAGTTCGCGGGCGTCCTCTTCGGCTACCGACGCAGCCAGAACACCCGGTGGATCCTCGCCCGCGAGGACCCGCCGGCGCCCGCGGCGGAGGAGGCGCGCTTCGCTTCATACGAGTCCCGTGTCGCCGCCCGCCAGGCGCTGGTCCGCGTCCAGCTGGTCTGCGACGACACACGACTGCGTCAACTCGCCGACACTGCATTTGAACTGGCGAACTGTCTGCATGAGTCCTCCGACGAGCCCGAACGGCACCGCCGCTCGCAAGACTGCAAGGCGGCGCTGAACGCGTTCGTGGAGGCCGCGGCACCGACCGTGCGCTAAGGGCTGTCCCGTAAATGATCTCTGAGTGGCCTCGGGCATGTGGGCTGCTGTACGGCTTGGCGGTCTATCCGGCGAGTGAACTTTCCCCGTGATGCTGGACACTCGTTGCTTACGCTGCGAGGGTGTGTCCTTGCTCGTGTCGCTGTCGGATCTCCAGCGGGGTGAGGTAGCCCCAGGCCGGGTGCTTCCGCAGTCGTCTGCGGTTGTAGAAGGTCTCGATGAAGGCGAAGATCTCCGCGCGGGCAGCGGTCCGGTCGGGCCAGCGGCGGGTGCCGATCTCCTCTTTGAGCAGTGCGAAGAAACTCTCGGCGGCGGCATTGTCATAGCACGAGCCGGTTCGGCCCATGCTCTGCCGCAGGCCCAACCGACTTATTTCTCGGCGGAGTTCGTCAGAGGTGTACTCCGATCCGCGATCGGAATGTGCAATGCAGCCGGGCTGGAGCAGGCCGCGTCCGGCGGCCATCGTCAGCGCGTCGACCACCAGGCAGGCCCGGTGGTGGTCGGCCATCGAGTAGCCGACGATCTCGCGGGTGGCCAGGTCCAGCCAGGTCGCCAGATACAGCCAGCCCTCGCCGGTGGGGATATAGGTGATGTCACCGACCAGTTTCCGGCCCGGGGCGTCGGCCGTGAAGTCGCGGCCGATCAGGTCCGCGGCGGGCACCGCCCTCTTCGCCGGACGGGTCAGCGACCGGCGCTTGCGCCGGGTGACCCCGCATATGCCGCGCTCACGCATGATCCGTTCCACCCGCTTGCGGTTGACCTGCCGGTCCAGCCTGCGCAACACGGCATGGATACGCGGCACTCCGTAGGTGCACCGGGAGGCGATGTGCAGCAACGTGATCTCGTGGGCCAGGGCGTCGTCGGCGGCCCGGCGGGCGGCGCGGGCCTGGTGCCCGGCCTGCCAGGCGTAGAAGGAAGACCGGGCGACCTTCAGCAGCCGCCGCAACTCCTCCCGCTCCGCGTTCGTCAGCTCCCCGGATGTTCCCTGTCCCCGGTCGACCGTGTCCTGCCTCACCCAGTTCCGCAGACCCTCGGCGCTGACCCCGATCCCCCGGGCCACCTCGGTGACGGTCTTCCCGGAGGACCGGACCAGCGCGACTGCGTCGCGCTTGAACTCCTCCGTATACCGCCTGCTGCGGTTGCTCTTGCTTCCCACCTGGCACTACTTCCTCTGGAACCTCACGTCCCAGTCTCCAGGTGTCCAACATCAAGGGGAAGCTTCAACTGCGAGGCCTTCCGCAAGTTCGTCACGGGCAAGTACTCGCACAACTACAGCAAAAACGTTCTCGGCCTGTTCAAGATGCTGATGGACGACGCGGTGGTGAAATACAAGCTCCGCGACGAGAGCCCGATCGTGGAGCAGCGGCGCCGCGGCCTGTACAAGAAGCGGCAGACCCGCCGGGTCAAACGCAAGCTGTCCATCGAGGCGATCCACCAGGCCGCCACAAATGCCCACATGGTGTGGGGCTTCACAGGCTGGACGTACATCTGGACCGTCGCCTTCACCGGCGCAAGGCCTCCCGGCGAGATGTTCGGCCTCCAGCGTGGCTACTGCTCGCCTCACTGGCCGACGTCCGAGCCGGACCCGGAGCTGCGTGAAGAGTCTTTGCAGCGGTACGAGGTACTGCACGCTATGCGCGTGCAGTACCAGACGTACGCCGAGAGTAGGCGGCAGGTTCTGGCGGCGCCGAAGTACGACTCGTGGAGAACACTGGTGATACCGCCGTTCCTCCATGACATGCGTGGGGAGCTTCTGGCGTCCCACGACAAGCCGTGGGCGTTCCTGACTGTGCTCGGTAAGCCGATGCTGGGATCCGACTTCGAGCGGGACTACTGGTATCCGATTCGTGATGGTGCGCCGGAGCGCGACTCGGGGGTGCGGTACAAGCGGTGGGCGCGGCCTGCCATGCCGGCGGTAGAGGAGCTGGCCGGCGAGGACATCTATCGCCTGCGGCACTGGCACAAGGCGAAGCTGGACGAGCCCGGCGACATTCCGCGGGTGGCTGTCGAGGGCCGGATGGGGCATGAGCTGCCGGGGGTCGAGGGGACCTACAGTGAGGTGACTGTCGCGATTGAGGAGCGGATCGTGGTGTACCTCCAGCGGGTGTGGGAGAAGGAAGTAGTGGGCGCGGGCCTGTGGACTCCTTCTTTTCCCACGCCGCTCCTAGATGACCTTGTGAAAGCGGCTCCGCCGCTGTTCAGCGGCCTTCCTGTCCTGGAGTACGAATGATCGTCTGGATCAACGGTGCGTTCGGTGCGGGGAAGACCACCACCGCACGGGAACTGATCGAGCTGATCCCGAACAGCACGCTCTTCGACCCCGAGGTCGTCGGGGGCACACTCACGCAGTTGCTCCCGGCCAAGCACCTCGCCGAGGTCGGCGACTACCAGGACCTGCCGGTCTGGCGCCGGCTCGTGGTCGACACCGCGGCCGCCCTGCTCGCCGAGCTCGGCGGCGTCCTCGTCGTCCCCATGACCCTGCTGCGCCAGGAGTACCGCGACGAGATCTTCGGCGGGCTCGCCGCGCGCCGGATTCCCGTACGCCATGTGCTTCTCGCCCCGGCGGAAACGATCCTGCGGGAGCGAATAGCCGGGCGGGAGGTGCCCCCGGACCTGCCCGACGGCGAGATGCGCGTGCGCCAGTGGTCCTACGACCACATCGAGCCCTACCGGGCCGCGCTCCCCTGGCTGACGGCCGACGCCCACCCCGTCGACACCAGCACGCTCACCCCGTACGACACCGCCCTGCGCGTCGCCGAGGCCGTACGCACCGGGCAGGCACCCGTCTGCGACATCGTGCAGACTCCCGAACCCACCGCCGAGACGGTCGCCGCCGGAGTGCTCCTCTTCGACGACAACGACCGGGTCCTGCTCGTCGACCCCACCTACAAGGCGGGATGGGAGTTCCCCGGCGGGGTCGTCGAGGCCGGGGAGGCCCCCGCCCGCGCGGGCATGCGCGAGGTCACCGAGGAGACCGGCATCACCCTCGACGAGGTGCCCACGCTGCTCGTCGTCGACTGGGAATCGCCCGCACCGCCCGGATACGGCGGTCTGCGGCTCCTCTTCGACGGCGGACACCTCGACGAACAGGCCGTCCGGGGGCTCCTGCTGCCGGGACCGGAACTCCGTGGCTGGCGCTTCGTCACCGAGCAGGAGGCGGCCGACCTGCTGCCGCCCGTGCGCTACGAACGGCTCCGCTGGGCTCTGCGGGCCCGTGAGCGCGGCGCGGCGCTGTACCTGGAGGCCGGAGTGCCGCTCGGCTGACACCGGCCCGTACCGCCGGCGCGAGGGGTTCCCGCACTGGCGGTATGGGTACCGCGGCTTTCATCGGCGTGGCCCCATCGGGCTCAGCGCCCCATCCGCGGACGCCGAGCCCACTTCCGCCGAGGCGCCCTTCACCGGGCCGACTTCCGCCGAGGTGACCCATGGGTCCTTCGCGGGATCTCTCGCGGTGAACGACCGTACAGGGCAAGGGCCCTCGCGCGCCGACGAGGGCCCTGGCTGCGTCCCGGGACGATCAGCCCGCCGCGTAGTTCCGCAGGAACAGCGCCTCGGCGACCGACAGACGTTCCAGCTCGTCCGGCGAGACGCTCTCGTTCACCGCGTGGATCTGCGCCTCCGGCTCGCTCAGGCCGATGAGCAGGATCTCCGTCTCCGGGTACAGCGAGGCCAGCGTGTTGCACAGCGGGATCGAGCCGCCCATGCCCGACGACTGCATCTCCTGGCCCGGGTAGGCGACCGCCATGGCCTCGGCCATCGACGCGTACGCGGGGCTGGACGTGTCGGCGCGGAACGCCTGGCCCTGTCCGATCCGCTCGGTGCTCACCCGCGCGCCCCACGGCGTGTGCGCCTCGACGTGCGCCTCCAGCAGCTTCGTCGCCTCGACCGCGTCCACGCCCGGCGGCACCCGCAGGCTGATCAGCGCACGGGCACCCGCCTGTACCGACGGCGTCGCGCCGACGACCGGCGGGCAGTCGATCCCGAGCACCGTGACGGCCGGACGCGCCCAGACCCGGTCGGCGACCGTGCCGGAGCCGATGAGCTCCACCCCGTCGAGGACCTTGGCGTCCTCACGGAACGCCTGCTCCTCGTACTGCAGCCCGTCCCACGCGGCCTCGCCCGCCAGGCCGTCCACGGTCGTCGAACCGTCCTTCGCCCGCAGCGAATCCAGGAGGCGGATCAGCGCCGCCAGCGCGTCGGGCGCCGCACCCCCGAACTGGCCCGAGTGCAGGTTCCCTTCGAGGGTGTCCACCTGCACCCGTACGAGGGTCATGCCGCGCAGGGTCGCGGTGACCGTCGGCAGGCCCGCCCGGAAGTTGCCGGAGTCGCCGATGACGACGGTGTCGGCGGTCAGCAGCTCCGGGTGCTCCTCGGCGTACCGCTCCAGACCACCGGTGCCCTGCTCCTCCGAACCCTCGACGATGACCTTGACGTGCACCGGAACGCCGCCGTTCGCCTTCAGGGCACGCAGCGCCAGCAGATGCATGACGACACCGCCCTTGCAGTCGGCGCTGCCCCGTCCGTACCAGCGGCCGTCGCGCTCCACCAGCTCGAACGGAGGCGTCGTCCAGGCCGCTTCGTCCAGCGGCGGCTGCACGTCGTAGTGCGCGTACAGCAGGACCGTCTTCGCGCCCTCGGGGCCCGGCAGGTAGCCGTACACCGACTGCGTGCCGTCCGGGGTGTCGAGCAGTGCCACGTCCTGGAAGCCCTCGGCGCGCAGCGCGTCGGCGATCCAGTTCGCGGCGCCCTCGCTCTCGCTCCTCGGATACTGGTCGAAGTCCGCCACCGACTTGAAAGCCACCAGCTCGGTGAGTTCCGCCTTCGCCCGGGGCATGAGCGAGGCGACGGTCTCGGCGACCGGATTCGACGACATGGGCACGCTCCTTGTAGGTGCGACGTTGTACTTCTGTGTACAGATGATCGAGTGATGCGGACTGGTGTACAGGACGCATCCGCTGCCGATCCTCCCACAGCGGCCTGCGGTGACGCCCGCCGTAGGATGCGGGGGACAGGTGCGGCAACGGCTGGACTGGGAGCAGTAGACCAACGTGAGCAGCGAGAACTCTTCGGCGGACGACGAGCGGCGTACGGCGGACGACGAACAGCGGGTGTGGGACGTCGTGGTCGTCGGTGGAGGGCCGGCGGGTGCCTCGGCCGCCTACGCGGCAGCGGTCGCGGGACGCAGCGTCCTGCTTCTGGAGAAAGCCGAACTGCCCCGCTACAAAACATGCGGCGGCGGCATCATCGGTCCCTCGCGCGACGCGCTGCCTCCCGGCTTCGAGCTGCCGTTCAGGGACCGGGTGCACGCGGTCACCTTCTCGATGGACGGCCGGTTCGCCCGTACCAGGCGGTCCCGGCACATGCTGTTCGGGCTGATCAACCGTCCGGAGTTCGACCAGCAACTCGTCGAGTTCGCGCAGAAGGCGGGCGCCGAGCTGCGTACGGGTGCCACGGTCTCGCGCGTCGAGCAGCACGGTTCGGCGGTGCCTGACCGGCGCACCGTGGCCGTGGTCCTTCAGGGCGGTGAGACCGTCCTGGCGCGGGCGGTGGTCGGTGCCGACGGCAGTGCCAGCCGGATAGGAGCGCACGTCGGCGTGAAGCTCGACCAGGTCGATCTCGGCCTGGAGGCCGAGATCCCGGTGCCGGAGACGGTCGCCGAGGACTGGCGGGGGCGCGTCCTGATCGACTGGGGCCCCATGCCCGGGAGTTACGGATGGGTCTTCCCCAAGGGGGACACGCTCACCGTCGGCGTGATCTCCGCGCGTGGTGAAGGCGCCGCCACCAAGAGGTACTTGGAGGACTTCATCGCCCGGCTCGGCCTGGCCGGCTTCGAACCGTCCATCTCCTCGGGCCACTTGACGCGGTGCCGTGCCGACGACTCGCCGCTGTCGCGGGGCCGGGTGCTCGTCTGCGGTGACGCGGCGGGACTGCTCGAACCCTGGACCCGTGAGGGCATCTCGTTCGCGCTGCGCTCCGGGCGGCTCGCGGGCGAGTGGGCGGTACGGATCGCCGAGGCGCACGACGCCGTGGACGCACGGCGGCAGGCACTGAACTACGCCTTCGCGATCAAGGCGGGGCTCGGCGTCGAGATGAGCGTCGGCAAGCGCCTGCTCGGCGCCTTCGAGCGCCGCCCCGGCATGTTCCACGCGGGGCTCACCGGCCTGCGCCCGGTGTGGAAGGCCTTCACCGGGATCACCCGCGGCTCCACCACGCTCGGGGAGATCATCCGGACCCACCCGACGGTCGGGCGGGCCCTGACCGCCCTCGACCGCCGGCCTCAGGTGGCTGAAGGAGCCGAGGACCAGGAGGACTAGGAGGACTGGCCCAAGGGCCTGTCCGACGATTCCCGTCGTCGCCCGAGGAGTGTCGCGAACCGAGGGGCGTCGCGAAGCGGACGGGAATCGTCGAACAGGCCCTTGGGGCGTGGCCGGTGTCAGCTCGTGACCGTGATCCGGAAGACCGGGTGGTCGGGGGCGATGCGCCGCAGCTCCTCGTCCGACGAGCCGGGGCCGACGCCGCCGAAGAACACGCCGACCTCGGCCTTCCAGCGCTTGAGGTAGGCGCGCAGCAGCGACACCTTGTCGTCGTCGGTCACCTCCACGGCGGTGAAGGTGTCGACCTTCTTGCCGAGGCGCAGCTCGCCTCCGCCGGCCGCCCGCATGTTGTGCGTCCACTGGACGTGACCGCGGGGTGCGACGAGGTACTGCTCACCGTCCACGATGAGCAGATTGACCGGGGTCGTCCGCCACTCGCCGCTCTTGCGGCCCCGGACGGCCAGGACGCGTGAGCCCCAGACACTGAGTCCGCGCCTGGTGATCCAGGCCACGGCACGGTTGAAGACGTTGACGGTGAACCAGCCGGGCTTCTGGACGTGTGTGGACACGGTTACCTCTCGGGGCGTGTGTTGAGAGCGCCGATCTGTTTTGTGAGCACCGCTCTCGCTTGAGAAGAGTCTGCATCGAATCGATGATCCAATGCAAGAGCAGTGCTCTCGTTTTTGTTCGCCGCTCTCGTTTGTTGCTGCCGATCATGAAGTGGAGCATCGATCCACTTTCGGATCGCTGCTCTCGTTTGTGTGCACTGCTCTGAAATCATGGGACACTGCACCGTATGAGTACCGCGCGAGGGGCACGTGCCCGAGCCAGGATCGAGGTCACGGCGGCCATCAAGGACGAGGCGCGCAGACAGCTCGCCGCGGAGGGCGCCGCCAAACTCTCCCTGCGGGCCGTCGCCCGCGAGCTGGGGATGGTCTCCTCCGCGCTCTACCGGTACTTCCCCAGCCGGGACGACCTGTTGACCGCGCTCATCATCGACGCCTACGACTCCCTGGGCGAGGCGGCCGAGTCGGCGCACGCCGAGGTGGCCGCCGAGGGCCCCCGGGAGCGCTGGATCGCCGTGTGCACGGCGGCGCGACGCTGGGCGCTGGAGCATCCGCACGAGTACGCGCTCATCTACGGTTCGCCCGTCCCCGGGTACGTCGCACCGCAGGAGACCGTTCCGTCCGCCTCCCGGGTCGGCCTGCTCCTGATCGGAGTCGTCCGGGACGCGTACCGGGGCAAGGGTGTGGCCCGTACGCCGCTGCCTGTCGGACTGAAGGCCGAGGCACAGCGGATGGCCGCCGATCTCGCGCCCGATCTGCCGGCCGAGGTGGTGGTGGCGCTGGTGGCCTCGTGGGCGCAGCTCTACGGGCTGATCGGGTTCGAACTGTTCGGCCAGTTCAACCGGGTCGTGGAGGACCGCGAGCCGTTCTTCCGTCACGCCGTGGGACGGCTCGCTCACGAGGTGGGCCTGGTGTACCCGGAGCCGGGCGGGACCGCCGCCGGGTCGCCTCCGGCGTAGAGGGGGGCCTCCTTCGGCGTTGCCAGGGCCGTCACAGGCGCTGACCGGCCGCCCTCGACGGAGACCCGGTCGCCCTCGGTGCGGCCCGGTTCGTCGCCTTCGGCGCAGCAAGCCGCCTTCGGCTCGGCGCAGGACGCGCCTCGACGGCGTCGTACTCCGTGGGGAGTACGGGTGATCACCTCGCCCGGCGGACGCCGCCGCCGCGGTCGGCCGTCTAGCGTGACGGCCATGGAAGAGCAGCACACACCCGCGGCACCATCGTGGGGCGGTCCGTCGCGATGGTGGCACGGGCCGCACGGGCGGGACCGCTGGGACGACGAGGAACGCCGCGCGCGATGGCCGTGGCGTTCCACGCTGCTGCTGACCGCCTTCGTGCTCATCGGCTCCAACTTCGCTGCCCACGCCCAGCACGGCGACCGGCTCGCGTTGGACGCCTTCTCCCGGGCTCTCCTTCTGGTGGGTTCCGGCCTGCTGCTCTGGCGACAGCGCCACCCCGTGTTCGTCGTGTTCGGCACGGCCGCGGTGGCCTTGGTCTACGTGGCCGCGGGCTATCCCTACGGGCCGGTCTTCCTTCCCGTCGCGGTGGGCTGCTTCAGCGCCGTGGTCGTCGGGCACCGCAGAGCGGCCTGGACGGCGCTCGGCCTGCTGTGGGCGGGGCATCTCCTGGTCGCCCACTGGCTGTACCGCCGGCTGCCCCCGACGGGCGACCACCCTCCGTCCTGGATGCAGGAGATCGGCATCGCCACCTGGGTCGTGGCGGTGGTGGCACTGTCGGAACTGGTGCGCGTGCGCCGTGAGCAGTGGAGCCGTGAGCGGGCCGAGCGCGCGCAGGCCGCCCGGCGGCGCGCCGACGAGGAACGGCTGCGGATCGCCCGCGAACTGCACGACGTGCTGGCGCACAGCATCTCGGTGATCAACGTCCAGGCGGGCGTCGGCCTCGCGCTCCTCGACTCCGACCCCGAACAGGCGCGCACGGCGCTCACCACCATCAAGGCGGCCAGCAAGGAGGCGCTCGGCGAGGTCCGGCAAGTGCTCGACACCCTGAGGACACCGGGGGAGGCACCGCGCGCGCCCGCTCCCGGGCTCGACCGGCTTCCCGAACTGGTCGAGCAGGCGGCGAGCGCCGGTCTCACGGTCGAGATCGAGGGTGAGGTCCCGGCACCTGCGCCCGGCACGGACCTCGCCGCGTTCCGCATCGTCCAGGAAGCGCTCACCAACGTCGTACGGCATTCGGGGTCGCGCCGGGCACGGGTGCGGTTCGATCACGAGCGGGGTGTGCTGCGGCTGCGGATCGACGACGACGGTCCGGCCACCGGCGCGGACGCGGGCGGAAGCGGAAACGGGCTCGCGGGCATGCGCGAGCGGGCGGCCGCGCTGGGTGGCACGATCGAGGCTGGTCCGCGTGACGACGGAGGGTTCCGGGTGCTGGCCGTACTGCCGTGGAAGGCCAAGGAGGAGAACCGGTGATCCGCGTACTGCTCGCCGACGATCAGTCGCTGGTCAGAGCCGGTTTCAAGGCGCTGCTCGACGCGCAGCCGGACATCGAGGTGGCCGGGGAGGCCGCCGACGGCGAGGCGGCGGTGCGCGCGGTGCGTGAACTGCGCCCGGACGTCGTCCTGATGGACATCCGGATGCCCGTGCTGGACGGCCTCGCCGCCACGCGCCGGATCACCGGCGACGCGGCCCTCGGGGACGTGAAGGTGGTCATGCTCACCACCTTCGAGCTGGACGAGTACGTCTTCGAGGCCATCCGCTCCGGTGCTTCGGGCTTTCTGGTCAAGGACACCGAGCCCGATGAACTGCTGCGCGCGGTAAGGGCGGTGGTCGAGGGCGACGCCCTGCTCTCGCCCGGGGTGACGCGCCGGCTGATCTCCGAGTTCGCGGCACGCTCGAAGGAGCCGGAGTCGGACGCGACCCTGGCCGAACTCACCGAGCGGGAAAGGGAGGTGATGGCGCTGGTCGGCATCGGGCTCTCGAACGACGAGATCGCCCGCCGCCTGGTCGTCAGCCCGCTCACGGCCAAGACCCATGTCAGCCGGACGATGGTGAAACTCGGGGCACGCGACCGCGCCCAACTGGTGGTACTCGCCTACGAGTCGGGGCTGGTGCGGCCCGGCTGGCTGGGCTGAGGCGCGGCGGCCTCGCGGCGGAAGTGGAACAGTACGGTGGCGACCCGTAGCGCGAAGAGGACGGTTGCCAGGGTGCCGCCCACGGCCATGAGCGCGTGCACCGCGCCGGACGGCAGGTCCAGGAAGAGGGCGGGCCCGGTGACCACCCCGAAGGCGACCGCCGCGACGAACACCGCGCTGGCCAGGGCGTATCCGATCTCGACGGTGACGGCGTCGCGCTGCGCCTGGGTGCGCCGCGCGCGCGTTGCTCCCGTACTGCCGCCGTAACTGCCGGGGTGTCCACCGTTGTTGCTCATGGACCAAGTCAACAGCCGTGTGCCCGGCGAGGCAAGGACCCCGCCGGGCACACGCCGGAGGTGTTCACCGATCGTGGACGCCGACCCGCTCCGCCCCCGGCTCGCCCACCGTCCGGCCGGACCGGTCGGAGCGAACGGACCGGCTGGACAGGCTCGTCGGGGCGGACGGGCCGACCTGGTCGATCTGTTCCGACCGGGCGACGACGACGGACTCCCGCGGCCGCCGGGCGCGCAGGCCGGGCAGTGTGATCAGCAGTCCCGCCAGCGCTATGCCGGTCACCACCATCAGGCCGGTCCGGTAGCTGTCGAGGACGTCCTGGGGCGAGGACCCCTCGGAGGAGTTCGCGGTGACGACGGCCGTCACGACCGCGAGGAAGATCGCGCCGCCGACCTGCACGGAGGTGTTGAGCAGGCCCGAGACCATGCCCTGCTCGTGGTCGTCGACGCCGTTGGTCGCCTGGATGTTGAGGGACGGGAAGACGAGGGCGCACGCGGCGCCGATCAGCAGCATGGTCGGCAGGATGAGCGTCGCGTAGACCGGGTCGAGGTCGACGCGCAGGAAGAGCGCGTACCCGGTGACCATCAGGGCGAAGCCCGCCGCGATGAGCCGCGGTGTGCCGAACCGGTCGACGACGGCTCCGACCTTGGTCGAGGACAGCGCCACCAGCGCGCCGGCCGGCAGGAAGGCGAGCGCGGTGTGCAGGGCCGACCAGCCGAGCAGCGACTGCATGTACAGCGTGACCAGGAACTGGAAGCCGACGTACGAGCCGAAGAACGCCATCGCGCCGAGCTGGGCCCGGATCTGGCTGCCGGAGCGCAGCACGCCGAGCCGGACCAGCGGGCTCGGGCTGCGTCGCTCGATGGCGGTGAAGACGCTGAGCAGCACGGCGACGGCGAGGAAGGACAGCAGGGTCCGGGCCGATCCCCAGCCGGCTTGGGGCGCCTGGACGACGGTGAAGACGAGCAGGAGCATCGAGGCGGTGCCGACGACGGCGCCGGGGATGTCGTAACCACCGTGGTTCTTCTCGCGCTCGCTGCGCGGGATGAGCTTCAGGCCCGCGAACAGGGCGACGACGGCGATGGGCGCGGGCAGCAGCATGGTCAGCCGCCAGCTCGCCTCGGTGAGCAGACCGGACAGGACCAGGCCCATCGAGAATCCGGTGGCCGCGCAGGTGGTGTAGATCGAGAGCGCGCGATTGCGCAGCGGACCCTCGGCGAACGTCGTGGTGATGATCGACAGGCCGGCGGGTGCGGTGAACGCGGCGCTCAGACCCTTGATGAAACGGCTGGCGATCAGCAGCGGGCCCGAGTCGACGAGTCCGCCGAGCACCGAGGCGAGCGCGAACACCGCGAGGGCCACCAGGAAGACCTGGCGGCGGCCCAGCAGGTCGGCGGCGCGTCCGCCGAGGAGCAGCAGCCCGCCGTAACCCAGGATGTAGCCGCTGACGACCCATTGGAGAGTCGAGGTGGAGAGGTCGAGTTCGGAGCCGATGGACGGCAGTGCCACGCCGACCATCGACACGTCCAGCGCGTCCAGGAACATCGCGGCGCAGAGCACGAGCAAGGTGCCCCACAGCCGGGGGGTCCAGCGTCCCGGCACGGGGTGGGTGAGCGGAGAGGTCATGCCGCCGACGGTACATGCACATGCATTGAGTGCAAGCGCATTTAATTCCGATGCAACAAAGTTGATTCTTTGCTACGGTGCGTGCATGGCGGCCGAGAATGCCGAGCAAGGGCTCGTGGACCAGTGGCGCGACATCCTGACGGTGCATGCCCGCACCCTGTGCGAGCTCGATCGCGAGCTGCATCCCCACGGCCTGGGAGCCAGTGACTTCGAGGTCCTGGACCTGCTGGTGGCGGGTACCGCGGCGGACGGCGGCCCCAGCTTCCGGGTCCAGGAGATCTCCGAGCGCGTCCACCTCAGCCAGAGCGCCCTGTCCCGGCTGATCGGACGCCTGGAGAAGGACGGCCTCGTGACGCGCGGGATGTGCGCCGAGGACCGGCGGGGTGTACGCGTGTGCCTCACGCCGAAGGGGCGCGAACTGCACGGCGAGGTACTGCCGTTGCAGCGCGCGGTCCTGTCCCGGATGCTGGCGGGCGGTCCGGCGCCGTCCTGCGGTTGACCGGACTGCCCGGTCGCCTTGCCCGCTGCTGCGTTCACGGGGTCCATGTGCCTGGAGCCGGCCGCCCCCTGGGGGCGGCCGGCCGGTTGTGTCCTCAGCTCCAGGTGATGGCGGACTTCTCCCGCCACAGGGTGGCGAGCGAGGCGTCGCCCGTCACGCCCGGGAAAGGCGCGCGGTTCCACAGGGCCAGGTAGAGGCCCGCGGCCGGTCCCGCCAACTCGCAGTCCACGTCCGCGTTCTCGTCGGTGTCCGGACCTGCCTGACCGCCGCGTTCAGCGATCGGTGCTTCGGACGACAGGCGTACGGTCCACACGGCGTCCGGGCGGTCCGTGGCGCGTACGCGCAGTACGCGGGGCTCTTCGGTCCGGACCTTGCTCCTGTCCCGCGCGTGGAATCCGAGCAGTAGCTCGTCGATCCCGTCGACCGCGAAGTCCGGCGGGACGGCGGTGGGTTCGACGCCGAGCGCCGACTCGGCGTCGACCCGGTGCACGGTGGTCTCGTGCGCCTGCCGGCGTGCCCAGAAGGCCAGCGGCGAGGGTGCCGGCAGGAAGCTCCAGCACCGCACGTCCGGCGAGGCGCCGGCCAGGGTGTCCACGAGCCGGGCGTGCCCGTCGCGGAACCAGGTGAGCAGCTCGTCGTGGTCCAGATCCGGCAGACCGCCGTCGGGGTGGTACGAGGTGTGCCCCTCGGCGACGAACGCGGTGGCCCAGCGGTGGACCATGCCCGTGTGCCGCACCAGATCCCTTACCTGCCAGCCCGCGCAGGTCACGACCTCGGCGTCGACGCCCGCCTTCTCCGCGGCAGCGGCCAGCGACCGGCCCTCCCGGTCCACGGTTTCCACGAATTCCCGAATCTCCATGCCGGGAATTGTGCCCGACGCGGGCCGGGCACGCGGAGTGCGAGGCCGAAGTGCGGGGGAGGGGGGCCGAGTTCGGGCTTGCCGCTGCTCGCTCCTGCCGCTGTCCCCGTCAGCCCACCGCGGCCCGGCGCGTCGCGAATCCGATCAGAGCCGCCACGGCCGCCAGCGCCGCCACGCTCGTGAGTGCCGTCGGCAGGGAGTACCAGTCGGCCATGAACCCGATCGCGGGCGGCCCGATGAGCAGGCCCCCGTACCCGAGGGTGGACGCGACCGCGACCCCGCTCGCTCCGGCGAGCGCGCCGGCCCTGTCGACCGCCACGGGGAAGTTGTTGGCGAGGCCGAGCCCGGTGACGGCGAAGCCGACGAGGGCCAGCCAGACGGAGGATGCGAGGGAACCGAGCAGCATGCCGAGCCCGGCCATGGTGCCGCCCATGACCAAGGTGCGGGTCCGGCCCAGTCGTTCGAGCAGTGCCGTCCCGCTCAGCCGGCCGATCGTCATGGCGAGGGCGAAGCACGAGTATCCGGCGGCGGCTGTCCCCGGGTGTGTGTCCAGGTCCTGCTGGAGATGGAGCGCGCCCCAGTCGGCGAGCGCGCCCTCGCCGTACGAGGTGCACAGGGCGATCAGTCCGAAGACCACCACCAGGCCACGGGCGTGGGAGCCGACAAGGGGTCGTCGACCCTCGGCGGTGTCACCCCGTGGGCGATCCGGTGACACCGGGGCGTCCTCGCGAAGCAGCGCGCGTCCCGCGATGCCGGTCACGAGCAGGCCGATGACGGCGATGCCGAGCAGGTGGCGTGTCGGTGACAGATACCCGGCCACCAGCCCGCCGAGACCCGCTCCGAGCATGCCGCCCAGGCTGTAGGCCGCGTGGAAACCGGGCATCACGGGGCGTCGCAGCGCTGCCACGAGATCGACGGCCGCGCTGTTCATGGCGACGTTGATACCGCCGTAGCCGACGCCGAAGACCAGCAGGAACAGTCCGAGAACCGGTACCGAGCCGGCGAGTGGGGGCAGGACGATGCTCAGGGACAGCAGCACCCCGCAGACCACGGTCACCTGGTGACTGCCGAACCGTCGGCACAGCCGTCCCGTGAGCATCATGGTGATCACGGCGCCGGCGGAGACGCCGAGAAGCGCGAGGCCGAGAGCGCCGGCGGAGGCGCCGGTCTGGTGCTTGATGGCGGGGATCCGGACGACCCAGCCGGCGAAGACGAAGCCGTCGAGGGCGAAGAAGGCGGTGATGATCACGCGGAGTCGGGTGAGGGAGCGATCCGGCACGACGCTGTGCGAAACCGTTTTGTTTATTTGCGGCACAAATTCACGTTAGACGGCTGCCATGCTCGGGGCAAGGGGGCGTCGGGGCGGGACGTGAGAGGCGCCGCCGTACGAACGTGCTGGTGGGAGCGGGGTGGAGCCCCGTTCGGGCCTCCGTCGAACCCTGGTCCGGTCCCGGTCGAGCCCTGGTCTGGCCCCGGTCGAGCCCTGGTGGGGCAGGCGTGGGCCGGGGGCAGCGGGTGTGGGTCGGGCGAGGGGCGAGTGGGGCGCCCCCGGGGCGTGGGGCGGCCGGCGCTCAGTGACCGGCGTCGCGCAGGATGGATGTCACGCAGCCGGCCCCGACTCGGCGGCCGCCCATAGGTCCCCGCCGGGCTGCACCTCCAGTCTTCCCGGCGGCACCTGCTTGACCAGGGCGATGATCCGGGACCGCTCGGCCTCGGTGATCCGCCGCTTGCCGCCCTGCCCGCCCAGATCCTCCAGCCCCTCCAGCCCGGAGCGGTTGAAGCGGTGCAGCCGACGCCGCACCGTCTTCCGGCTGCAGCCCACCTCGTCCGCGATCGCCGGAACCTGCCGCCCGGCCCGGCTCGGCTCGACGATCCGGGCCCGCATCCCCACATCCCGTGGCGCCTCGCGGGCCCGCGACAGCCGACGTATCGCTGCCCGCTCATCCTCATCACGGCTTGGCCGTGCCCGTGACACCACCGCCCAGCACCCGCCCACGAGCACCCGAACCACCCCGCCGCCAGCACGTGTACGCACGGAAAGCGGAATCCAGCACAAGGCGTTGACCGCCGCGGTGCCCCAGAATTCTGATGCTCCTGAGCCGCCGGCCGGCCATGGTGCTCGCAGCCGGCCGGACGGCGTTCCGGGTGATCAGGTCATCCGGTCGGCAGATGCACGCTGCCGTACAAGGTCCAGTGATCCGAGTGTCCCGTGGTGGCGGAGACCGTGCAGTCGGAGATGGGTGCGTTCTTGGGCGAGAAGATGTAGTCCAGTTTCCTGGTGGGGTGCCCATCGGCCCCGTTGGCTGTCGGCTTGCCACCGCGCAGCGCCCCCGGGTCGCCCAACTGCCCGCATTCCTGGTAGCTGTCGTAGACCACGTTCAATGTGTCGCTCGGCCCCCCGTGCGCCAGGTCGGCATCGGGATACGGCGGAACGAGGTTGAAATCGCCTCCGAAGACGACCCGGTAGCCCTGCTTCTCGTATGTCTTGGTGATCTCGACGAGCTTCTGTGCCTGCTTGGAGCGGTACGTCGCGTTGGGGTCGTCTTCCGTGTAGCCCGAGCTGAGGTGCGCGGAGCAGGTGGCGAGTGCCTGGGCGGGCATGACGGCACAGACGGCCGTGCGCTTCTCGAACTCCGGGGAGGGCAGGTCGTAGCGCTTGTACCAGGTGTTGGTGTCCGGGACGGCGATGGCCACGCCGTAGGCGCCGCGGTCGGCGATGGTCTGGCCGTCCTTGTCCGTGATGGAACACTGCTTCTGGATCAGCGGCCCACTGCCCGCCTGCTGGTGAATGGGTGCGAACCGGACATCCCAGCCGCGTCCGGTTCCGCCTTCCGAGACAGGCTTCTCCAGCATCCACTCGATGCGCTTGGCGTGCTTCTCGCAGAACTCCTGGAAGAAGATCACGTCCGGCAGCTCGTTGTTACCCGGATTGCGCAGCCGTGCCTGGATCCCGTCGGCCAGTTCCTCGTAGCCGGCCAGTCCTCCGCTCCACGTGCACTGCTTGGCGTTCGCGCAGACGTTCCAGGTCATCACGTTGACCTTGTCGGCAGGCGCTGCGGTGACGGCCGGAGGATTTTCCGACTCGTCGGCCGCTCCTTCTTCGTTCGGGACGGGCTCCAGGACGAACTTCTCCCAGGAGCCGATCTTCGATGCGCGGGATCGCAGCCGTCCGTCGCCCGACGCACTCAGGTCGGCGGACACGTATTTCACCGCTGGGTCCGTGTCGGCCTCCTTCGTCCCGAGGGCCACCACGACCGAACCCGGTGGGGAGCCGGGCGGCGGGGCGTCGTTCAGGTATTCCGGGTAGAACTGCTGCCACTGGCCCAGCCGGATACCGCGGGCGCGGAGCAAGCCGGTCCGCGGGTCGACGTCCGAGAACTCAGAGGACGCGAAGAATCCCGTGGCGATGAACCGCATGCCGATCGTGTAGCCGGCGTGGTTGGTGTGAAGAGTGAAAAGCTCCCACTTCTTCGGAGCGGCGCCCTGCGCCCGCAGAATCCACTCTTCCTTTTCGTCAGTCTCGTTCATGCCCACGGACACGTACTTACCGGTCAGAACGGTCTTGAGTGCCCACTTCTGACCTGCTGACTTGCTGACGGCATCGGCGTCCTCGGAGATCTCGGACGCGCTGGCCGGCATGACGGTCAACGCATTGATTCCTGCCAACAGAGCGCATAGCACTGCCAGCAGTCTTATGAAGCGACGCATGATTCCCCCTTCTTCGTAGTGCGCAATCACTTGCGACCGGAGAGCGCATCACTTTGGAGTGGTCACGGACGCGGCTGCACGAAGTGCGACCAGGCGTCAGGCGGATTCCTCCGCTCACGGCCCGTGTCCCGCCTCCTCTGCGTCGTTCACGCAGATCCCGCCCCGTGTTCAACTCCCGGCCGTGAGGCGGGATCATACTGGAGTTGATCTTCCGGTGCCCGGGCTCGGACCGCCCGATGCGGTGCTCAAGTCCCTCCAGGGCGGGGCCTCCCCCTGAGTGGTGGACACGCTGATACGGGTCTGCTTGATCCGGAGGAAGCGGGACGACCGGCGATGGCGATGAAGGGCTACTCGGACGGGTTCAGGGCCGATGCTGTGGCCCTGTACGAGTCCACACCCGGGGCGGTGTGCATGGGCATCGCCGCCGACCTGTGCGTCGGCCGGGGAAGCCGGCGCGAGTGGGTGCTGCGGAACCGTGAACGCCGTGCTGTCACCGCTGCCCCTGCGCCGTCCGGATCGAGGCCGGCCCGGAGCGGCAGGACGCCACTGTCCGCCGGTGCGGACGAACACGAGGGGACGGCAGCGGCCGTCGGCAGCAAGACGGATCTTCGTTGCAGGTCCCCGCGCGACCGGCCGATGGTGTGGTCGTGCGGCTCCGCCACCGGCGCCCTTTTTTTGCGGGCCCCGGCTGATGAGCGCGCACGATTGTGGAGTTCACCGAGAGTCCCGGCCTTCGGCGCTGTCAGTGGCGGATGCGACGATCTGCCCATGGGTGTTCTCTACGGCTACTTCGCCGCCGCTGATGACGACGACGCTGTTCGAGCCGTCGTCCGGGACGACGGTGAGCCCAGCGGGACCGGCTATGACCAACTGGTGATCAAGGGCATCGATCCGGTGGTGGAGCTGACGCCCGCCGAGGCGCTCATGACGGGACGGTCCGCCGCCGATGTCCGGTCCGACCCCCGACACGGCGGCCTCATCGGGATGCCGGGGGACGGTGAACTGGTCGCGGTGTCGCTGACGGACACCTTCCGGGACGCGCTCGCGACCTGCGAAGCCACTTCTCTGCGCGACGTCGCCTCCGACTGGTCGAGCACCGAGGGCACCTTCTACCACCCGGCTGATCCAGGGGATCTCGCCGGCTTCCTGGAACGGCTGTCCGAGCTCGCCGGCCGAGCGGTCTCGCGGGATGCCCGCCTCTACTGCTGGATCTGTCCCTGACCCCGTCGCCGCGCCGGCAGGCCCGCGAGTGGAACCCAGGTCACCTGAGCCCCGAGGACTCCCTCGCCGTTCGTGCGAGCACTGAGGGCCGCCACCCGGAACACGGATGGCGGCCCTCAGTGTGTAGCGGCCCTATAGATTGCGCTGGTCAGGCGCGTGCCGCTACAGCCCAGGTACCCCCTCGCCGACCCGAGGGGAACCGTTGGGCAGACCGGCGGTTCAGACCGCCGGAGCCGGGAACGTCGGGTACTCCACGCCGGAGACGTGCTGGACGACACGGATGACCTGGCAGGAGTAGCCGAACTCGTTGTCGTACCAGAGGTAGAGGATCGCGTTGTCGTCCTCGACCTTGGTGGCGCCGGCGTCGACGATCGAGGCGTGGCGCGAGCCGATGAAGTCGCTGGAGACCGCGTCGGGGGCGCTGATGAAGTCGATCTGGCGCTTGAGCGGGGAGGTCAGCGAGACATTGCGGAGGTAGTCGAGGACTTCCTCGCGGGTGGTCGCGCGGCCCAGGCGCAGGCTGAGGATCGCGATCGAGACGTCCGGCACCGGAACACGGATCGAGCTTCCGGTGATGGGCGCCTTGAGGTCGGGCAGCGCCTTGGCGACCGCGGAGGCGGCACCCGTCTCCGTGATGACCATGTTCAGCGGCGCGGAGCGGCCCCGGCGGTCGGAGCTGTGGTAATTGTCCAGCAGGTTCTGGTCGTTGGTGAACGAGTGGACGGTCTCCACGTGGCCGCGCAGAACGCCGTACTCCTCGGCCATCGCCTTCAGCGGCGGCACGATCGCGTTGGTGGTGCAGGAGGCGCAGGACAGGATCTGCTCGTCCGGCTTGATCGTGTCGTGGTTGACGCCGTGCACGATGTTGGGGACGTCGCCCTTGCCCGGAGCCGTGAGGACGACCTTGTCGATCCCGGGGCGCAGGTGGTTCGAGAGGCCCTCGCGGTCACGCCACTTGCCGGTGTTGTCGACGAGGATGGCGTCCTTGATGCCGTACGTCGTGTAGTCGATCTCGGACGGGTTGCCGGCGTAGATGACCTTGATCTCGTTGCCGTTGGCGATGATCGTGCTGTTCGCCTCGTCGACGGTGATCGTGCCCTGGAACTGGCCGTGGATGGAGTCGCGGCGCAGCAGCGAGGCGCGCTTGACGATGTCCTGGTCGCCGCCCTGGCGCACCACGATGGCGCGCAGGCGAAGGCCGTTGCCGGAGCCGGTCTTCTCGATCAGCAGGCGGGCGATGAGGCGGCCGATGCGGCCGAAGCCGTACAGGACGACGTCGCGTCCCTCGCGGCGCTCGATCTTGTTGTCGCCGGTGGCGCCGGAGACCGCCTCGGCGGTGAACTCCTCGACGGACAGGCCGCGGTCGTCGGCCCGGTACGTCGCGGCCAGCATGCCGATGTCGATCTGGGACGGGCCGAGGTCGAGCGTGGTGAGCGTCTGGAGGAACGGCAGCGTGTCGGTGACCGAGAGCTCCTCGCCGGCGATCTGCCGGGCGAAGCGGTGGGTCTTGAGGATGCTCACCACCGACTTGTTCACCAGGGAGCGGCTGTGCAGGAGGACGGTGACGTCCTGCTCCCGGTGCAGCCTCCCGATGATGGGGATCATCGACTCCGCGATCTCTTCGCGGGTCTTCCAGTTGGTGAACGCGTCGTCGTTGACAGTCACAGGAATCATCTTTCGAGCTAGGTGGCGCTCATATGGTAACCGGACCCTCCTTTTGATGTTCATGCGGTGTCCACTCGTGGGGAGGCAGGCGTCCGCCAGGCCTCCAGGGCAGGGGGTTCCGGCCCTTCGGGAGGCGTGTGCGCCGTCGGTTCAGGCGCGGGTGACCGGCCGGAAGAGGTGCCGGAGGGTCATACGGCCCTGACCTCGACCCCGGCGTCCTCGAACCGTCCGATCATCTCGGGTCCCGCCGCCGCGTCCGTGACGAGCGTGTCCACCGACTCGGCCGCGCAGATACGGGCGAACGCGCGCTGCCCCAGTTTGCTGGAGTCGGCGGCGACGATCACGCGTTCGGCCCGCTCGCACAGGAGGCGGTTGATCGCCGCCTCCGCCTCGTCGTGGGCGGCGGCGCCGTGCGTGGCGTCGAACGCGACCACGCCGAGCACGGCGACGTCCAGGGTGATCTGCTTGAGTACGCCGTCCGCCAGCGGCCCGATCAGCTCGTACGACTGCGGCCGGGCGACCCCGCCGGTCAACACGATCTTGAACTGGGGGCGCACGGTGAGTTCGTTCGCGATGTTCAGCGCGTTCGTGACCACGGTCAGTGCGGGGGAGCCCGACGCCAGGTCCGGGCGTACGGCGAGAGCGCGGGCCACTTCGGTCGTCGTGGTGCCGCCGGTGAGGCCCACCGCCTCGCCGGGGGCGATGAGGTCCGCCACCGCCTTCGCGATGCGCTGCTTCTCCGAGGCGTGCCGGGCGGTCTTGTAGCGCAGGGGGAGTTCGTAGGAGACGCCGTGCACGACCGCTCCGCCCCGGGTGCGCACGAGCATCTGCTGCTCGGCGAGCTGGTCGAAGTCGCGCCGGATCGTCGCCGCCGAGACCTCCAGTCGTGCCGCGGCCTCCTCGACGTCCAGGCGGCCCCGCTCGACGAGCAGTTCCAGCAGTGCCTTCCACCGGGCGTCCCGCGACATCAGCGCCCTCCATTCCTCGGTCCTTCGCGACCTTAACGCACCCCCAGCGCGTTCAAATGCTTGATTGTGCTCGAAACCTCGCTATATCTTGCAGAAACAAGCATCGGTGGGAGGGGTACGGCATGACGCATGTCGAGGAAGAGCTGAGCAGCCAGCCCGAGTGCTGGATTCGCGCCGCCGACGAGGCGGCAACGCACGAAGCCGCGCTGCCGGAGGCGGGGGAACGCGTCGCGATCGTGGGGTGCGGCACCTCGTTCTTCATGGCACAGGCCGCGGCCGTGCTCCGTGAAGAGTCCGGGCAGGGGGAGACGGACGCCTTCGCCGCCTCGGAGTTCCCCGCGGGCCGCTCGTACGATCGCGTCGTCGCCCTGACACGCTCCGGGACGACCACCGAAGTGCTCGACCTTCTCGGACGACTGCGCGGACACACGCGTACGACCGCGGTCACCGCCGATCCGCACACGCCCGTGATGAAGTGCGCGGACGACCTCGTCGTGCTCGACTTCGCCGACGAGCGCTCCGTCGTGCAGACGCGATTCGCGACGACCGCGCTCACCCTGCTCCGCGCCCACCTCGGCCTGCACGGCGAGACCGTCGTCGCGGACGCGCGCACCGCGCTCGGCACCCCGCTGCCCGAAGGGCTCGTCGACTGCTCGCAGTTCACCTTCCTCGGCCGTGGCTGGACCGTCGGGCTCGCCAACGAGGCCGGGCTCAAGATGCGGGAGGCCTCTCTCGCCTGGACCGAGTCCTACCCCGCGATGGAGTACCGGCACGGCCCCATCAGCATCACGACCCACGGCACCGCCACCTGGATGCTCGGCGAAGCACCCGAGGGGCTGGCCGAGCAGGTCCGGGAGACCGGCGGGCTGTGGGTGGACGGCGGCCTCGACCCGCTCGCCGAACTCGTCCGCGCCCAGCGCCTCGCCGTCGCCGTCGCCGCCGCGCGCGGCCTCGACCCCGACCGGCCCCGCCACCTCACCCGCTCGGTGATTCTCGGCCACTGAAGCTACTTCAGCCGCTGAAGCTGCTGCGCCCCTGAGCCCGTTGCCGACGCCGACGCATACGCCGTTGCCGCCGCCGAAGTCGCCGAACCGGCTCGATCCCCCATGGAGCAGGAGGAGTTGTGCCCCTCGCCGCAACCGGTGAGCTGGTCGTCCGGACCGCCGAGGCCCGGACCGCCGTCGCCGCGTTCAACGTCATCACGCTGGAACACATAGAGGCCGTCATAGCGGGGGCGGAATCGGCCGGCGCGCCAGTCGTCCTCCAAGTCAGTGAGAACGCGGTCAAGTTCCGCCAGGGGCGACTGCTCCCACTGGCCCGTGCCGCGACCGCCGCCGCCGAACGGGCTTTGGTGCCCGTCGCGTTGCACCTCGACCACGTGCAGAGCAGCGAACTGCTGCGCCAGGCGCCCGAGGCCGGGTTCAGCTCCGTCATGTACGACGCCTCGCACCTGCCCTACGAGGAGAACCTCGCCGCGACCCGGGCCGCCGCCGACTGGGCGCATGCCCAAGGCCTTTGGATCGAGGCGGAGTTGGGAGAGATCGGTGGCAAGAACGGTGCACCCCCGCGGGACGCGCACGCGCCCGGTGCCCGTACCGACCCGGGGGAGGCCCACGCCTTCGTGGCCGACTCCGGTGTGGACGCGCTGGCCGTGGCGATCGGCAGCTCGCACGCGATGACCACCCGGACCGCGGCGCTCGACCACGACCTGCTCAAGCGCCTGGCGGCCTCTCTCGGCGTCCCTCTCGTCCTGCACGGTTCCTCCGGGGTGCCCGACGCGGAGCTCCGAGCGGCCGTCCAAGGCGGTATCACCAAGGTCAACGTCGGCACCGCGCTGAACATCGCGATGACGGGCGCCATCCGGGAGTTCCTCACGGCCAGCCCCGACGCCGTGGACTCACGCACGTACCTGGGCGTGGGACGGGAGGCGATGGCGCGGACGGTGGCGGGGCTCATCGGTGTGCTGCGGGGGTGAGCCGTCCAGGTGCCGCTACAGCCGGATATGCGCCCCCAAAGCGGCCGCTCGGCGGGTACGGGTCGTGTGGAAGCCGGTTTCCACGTATGTGCTTTTGCACCGACGGCAGTTCGAGCGGGTGACAAGGTGGCTAGGGTGAACCACCATGAGGAGGCCGAAAGGGCACGGTACGCTCGCGGGTGAAGCTTCGCCCCGGAGGTCACTCGGGCGCGCGTCCGTATGCCCCATGGACGCTGGGATCAGGGGTTTGCGGTGTTTTCGGGGCAGGGCCGACACCGGGCCGGGCGCAGGACGGAGAAGGCCTTGAGCGGTCAACTTCTGGCTGGTATCCGTGTGTCGGCGCGCGACGACGGGGTGTATGCCCCGGTGAACGAGGCGCTGCCCGGAACCGGCCGGCACTCCAGCGTGCGTCGGGGACTGTGCCAGTCCCCCGGCGCGCACCGGGAACCCGGCCCACGCGTACCTCTGGGCCCGATGTGAACGGACTGATCTACTACCTGGCCGCGGCCGTCCTCTGGATGGGACTCGCCGCCCAGTTGCCCGACCTGCGCCGCCACCGCAGAGACCCGCTCAAGCGGTCGTTCTGCGCCGTCATCCTGCTGTCGGGACTCTGTTTCGTGCTCGGTGCGCCGCCCACCGTCATTCTCGTCAACAGGCTCACGGGCATTCCGAACATCGCGGCGCCGCTGACGTACGGCGCGGTGACCGCCTTCGGCGCGGCATCCCTCATCCTCATCGTGCACTGGCGGGGCAACGACCCCGCCCAGGTACGCCGCACCGCCCGGGCCTGGCTGTTCAGCTATCTGGGAGTGATCGCCGCCGAGGGCGTGCTGTTCTCGCTGGGCGACGCTCCGGTCGAACGCCGGGCCGACTTCGACACCTACTACGCCTCGACGCCGTTCATCCGGGAGATGATCGTGCTGTACCTGGTGGCGCACATGGTGGCCGCGGTGACGACGACCCTGCTGTGCTGGAGCTGGATACGGAAGGTGAAACGCTGGACCCGGGGCTCGCTGGCCCTGCTCGTGCTGGGCTGGCTGTTCACCAGCGCCTACGGCATCGTCAAGTCCGTGGCGCTGAGCGCTCATTGGCTCGGGCACCGCTGGGACAGCCTCAGCACCAGCGTCGCACCGCTGGTGGCCGTCGGTTCCTGTCTGGCCTCGGCCGGCTACATCCTCCCCCTCGTCGGTCCGCGCATCGACTCGGCCGTCGCGTTCGTGCGGCTGCGTCCGCTGTTCCGTCTGCTGGCGGGACCGACCGGCCGCCGGCGCTGCGTCACCGCACTGTCGTGGCGAATGATCGGCGACGTCGAACTGCAGCTCACCACACGGGAGACCGCCATCCGGGACGGCCTCAAACGGCTCGCCGGGCAGCTCGACGACCAGGTACGCAGCCGTGCCTGCCGGGACGCGCTGGCCGCCGGGTTCTCGGCGGCGGAGGCCGAGGTGATCGGGATGGCCGCGATGGTCGCCGTGGCCGCTCTGGCCGAGACGCCGACCCCCATGGCGGAGACCGGCACCATCGGCATCGTGGTCGGCGACGTCGATGTGGTGGTCTCGGTCAGCGCGCGCGTACGACGGCCGGCGGGCTGTTCGCGGTCGCTGGACACGGGTCAGCCGTCCTTGCTGAGCCTGTCCAAAGCGGTACGCACGCCGATCGTCGACGCCGCGATCCAGTCCCGGAGGACCGCGGTGCGACAGCTGTCCTGACCGCGCCCGACGCGGCGGCGCGCGCAGTGGGCACTGCGGGCGCTCCGGACGCTCGTACGACGGCGGGGCGGAGGCCGGGAGCGTGCGTCCGGTCGGACGCACGCCCGTACGGCACGCGCCGTCACACGGCGAGCGGGCCCACGGAGTCGAGGAAGTCGCTCTCCTCGGCGGTCAGCGGAGGCCCGGTCAACGGCTCCATGACAGGGCCCTTCAACGTGGCCACCAGCAGCTCGGTGTGCAGCAGACGGCTCGTGTCGGCCTGGAGCGTCGCGACCTTGCACCTGGCCGCGGACACGGCGTACGAGGTGGTCGCCACACGTGCCATCCGGCCCATGTACTGGCTGAGAAGCCGGTCCGCGAGGCTCGGAGCCCTGCCGACGACCTCCGGGAACCACTGGTCCTGGGACGTGCTCATCGTGTAGGCGGCCGAGACGGACTTGGCGGCCGCCCGCTGGACGTCGCGGGCGAAGCCCGGGGCGGTGACATCGGTCTGCCGCAGCTGCCGGCTCAGCGCCTGGGCACCCAGGGCCGCGACGGACATGCCCTGCGCGTACACGGGGTTGAAGGTGGCGACGGCGTCACCGAGCACCACCAGGCCCTCGGGCAGCACGGCCTTCTCGAAGTCACGGCGCCGGTTGCGGGTGCTGCGGCTGAGGAACACCTCGCCGAGCGGCTCGGCGACGGAGACGAGCTGGCCGATGAGCGGGTGGCGCAGGCGGAGGGCGAAGTCGGTGAAGTAGTCGGGGTCGGCGGTGGGTTCGCCGCCGCGGGTGCCCGCGAGCGTGACCAGCCAGCGGCCGTCCTCGATCGGCACCAGCGTCCCGGAGCGCCCCGGCCGGGAATCCGTCGGGTCCGCCTCGACCTGGGTCAGCGGGAAGTCCTCCGCGCCCCACGGGACGCGGAAGACCCGGCTGGCGCAGACGAGCCCCGAGTCGACCTCGTCGGTGGGTATGTCCGTCACGCCGAGCCCCTCGAGCCAGTGCTCGACGCGTGAACCCCGTCCGCTCGCGTCGACGACGAGATCGGCGCGCAGTTCCTCCTCGAGGCCTTCGGAGAGGACCCGTACACCGGTGACGCGTTCCGCCGTTCCCACCAGGGACAGTGCCTCGGCACGGCGGACGACGACGGGAGTGGTGCTCAGAACCGCGTCACGCAGGGTCCAGTCGAGCAGGTCACGGCTGCAGCAGGTGAGCAGGAGGTCGTCGGTCACGGTCGGCCAGCGTCGCTGCCAGCCCTGCGGGCCAAAACCCAGCATGTCGGTCATGGGCTGCTCGCGCGCACCCGCGGCGAGCAGGCGCCGGTGCACGTTCGCCACCGGAAGCAGTTCCTGGATGGCGTCGCGTCCGCTGGGCAGCAGGACGTGGGCGTGCCGTGCCTGCGGGATCCGCTTGCGCGGGGACGGTCTGTCGGGCAGCTCGTCGCGCTCCAGGACGATCACTTCGTCCATGGACCGGAAGAGGGCCGCGGCGGCGAGCATGCCGGCCACGCTCCCGCCGATGACGACAGCGCGGCGCGACATGGTTCCCCCAGTTGTCATTGGTGATCGGCATCACTTTACGGTTGTAGGCGCAGGTGTCCAGAGGTGATCAAAAAGTGATCGGATTCTGTCCGCGGGGTCGAGCGCGGGCGTCCCCCGGGGCAGCCCCGCCCCGGTCGGACGGCCTCGGACGAGCCCTATCGCCCGGCGTCCTTCTTCACGGCCCGGAGAATCACGAACTTGGCGTCACCCGCGACCAGTTCGCTGTTGCCGAAGAGGCGGCGCAGCTTCAGGTGGTAGCCGAGATGGCGATTGCCGATCACCCACAGCTCGCCACCCGGCCGCAGCGCGCGCCGGGCGTCCGAGAACATCCGCCAGGCGGTCGTGTCCGTCATCGCCTGGTGGGAGTGGAACGGGGGATTGTTCAGGACGAGGTCGACGCTCCCGGAAGGCACTCCCTCCAGCCCGTCGGCGACGAGGAATTCGGCCTTTCCGTCGGCGTTCGCCCGGTACGTCGCCTCCGCCGAGGCCACCGCCTGGAACGACTCGTCGGCGAACAGCACCTCGGCCTCGGGATTGGCGAGCGCCATGGACGTACCGACCACGCCGTTGCCGCAGCCCAGGTCCACGACCCGCTCGGGGCCCCGGCTGCTCGGCAGATGCCCGAGGAAGAAGCGGGTGCCGATGTCGAGGCGGTCGGCGCAGAAGACCCCCGCGTGGTTGACGACCGTGCGGCCGGAGACCGGGCCGACGTCGTCGGGCAGCAGATAGCTGTACGGCCAGGGGTTGGCCCTCCGGGCGATCCCCTGGAGCGGGGTGCAGAAGATCAGGCGGGCCTTCTTCTCGGCCAGCGACGTGCGGGTCGGACCGAGGATCCGCTCGAAGAGGTGCAGCGTCGAGGTGTGGATCTCCTTGACCATCCCGGTGCCGATCACCACCGTTCCCTCGTGCACGCCGGGTGCCAGCCGGTGCAGTTGGTCCTCCAGCAGGGCGAGGCTTTTCGGCACCCGTACGAGCAGCACGTCGATCCGCCCGGGAGGCGGGTCCTGGGTCGTGAGGAGCCGGACCGCGGACTCCTCGGCACCGGCCCGCGCCAGATTGGAGCGGGTCGCCTCCCGCGCCAGGTGGGAGTCGGTGATCTGCGTCGGCCGCCGCTCGGACAACGCCGTGGTGAGGGCGCCCCAGCGGTCGCCGACGATCACGACCGAACCCGTCAGCGGGGTGCCGCTCTCCGCGAGGTGCCGCAGTAGATAGGTGTCGGCGGCGTCCCAGGCACGCAGCCGGTCGCGCGGGTCCTCGGGGAAGCGGGCGAGTTCGTGCTCGCCCCAGGGTGTCGTCATCCGGTCGTTCATCGTGGGTCAAGGCTAAGCGACCCGGAGGGCCTGAGGTGCGCGACGATGGGGGTATGTCGATGGACGCGGAGCTGTTCCCGCGCGGCAGGACGGAGATCGCGCCGGGCGCCGTGCACCTTCCGGACTGGCTGGACGCCCGAGGCCAGCGCCTGATGGTGGACGCCTGCCGCGCCTGGGCCCGGCCCCCTGCGGGCCTGCGCACCGTCCGTACCCCCGGCGGAGGCACGATGACCGCACGCCAGGTCTGTCTGGGCCGGCACTGGTACCCGTACGGCTACGCGCGCACGGTGGTCGACGGCGACGGTTCGCCGGTCAAGCCCTTCCCCGACCGGCTCGGCCGGCTGGCCCGTGACGCGGTCACGGACGCCCTCGGCGCCGACGCCCCCGGCTCGGATCCGTCCGCCGCGTACGACATCGCGCTGATCAATTTCTACGACGCCGAAGCCCGTATGGGCATGCACCGCGACAGCGACGAATCGTGCGACGCCCCGGTCGTGTCGCTGAGCCTGGGCGACACCTGTGTCTTCCGGTTCGGCAACACGGAGTCCCGGACTCGGCCGTACACCGACATCGAGCTGCGCAGCGGCGATCTCTTCGTGTTCGGCGGCCCGTCACGGCTCGCGTACCACGGAGTACCGAAGGTGTACGGGGGCACGGCGCCCCCCGAGTTGGGACTGACCGGGCGGCTGAACCTCACGCTCCGCGCCGGCGGCTTCCCGCCGGAGCCCGCCCCGTAGAGCCTGTCCCGGAGATTCCTGTCTGCCGTGCGACGGGCGACGACGCGAATCGTCGGGCAGCCCCGGGCGGCGGACGCCGTCACGGTCGCGCGGCGGCCGCGACCGGACGGGCCCCGCGGGAGCGGATCATGGGAGACTCGCCCTCATGAACGGCAAGGCGGGCCCCCGGACGGCGGGGGATGGCAGCACGCGGACACGGCTCGACCGGGGGCGCGGAGCGCTCGGACCGGCGCTGGAACTTGTGCACACCGGGCGCGCCCCGACGCGTGCCGTGCTCACCGCCGAACTGGGGGTCACCCGGGCGACCGCGGGCGCGGTGGCCGCGGAGCTGGAGGCGCTGGGGCTGATCCGCGTCGACGCGCGGCCCGGTGCCGCCGCGGGTTCGCAGGGGCGGCCCTCGCACCGGCTGGAGGTCGCCGACGACGGGCCCGTCGCGCTGGCCGCACAGGTGCACGCCGACGGGTTCCGGGCCGCCCTGGTCGGCCTCGGCGGCCGGATCGTCGCGACCGCGCCCGGTTGCGAGACCGTCGACGCCGATCCGGCGAAGGTGCTCGGCTCGGTCGTCGACGCGGGCGCCGAACTGCTCCGCGAGACCGGGCGCCGCTGTGTGGGCGCCGGGCTCGCCGTACCGTCGGCCGTCACCGAACCCGAAGGGCTCGCGCTCAATCCGCTGCACCTGGCCTGGCCCGCAGGGGCCCCCGTCCGGGAGATCTTCGCGGAGCGGGTGCGCGCGGCCGGGATCGAGGGGCCGGCGTTCGCCGCCAACGACGTCAACCTCGCCGCCCTCGCCGAGCACCGGCACGGAGCGGGGCGAGGCGCCCGCGACCTGCTGTGCGTGGCCACCGGACACCGTGGCGTCGGCGGTGCCCTCGTGCTCGACGGGCGTCTGCACACCGGTAGTTCGGGGCTCGCCCTCGAAGTCGGCCACCTCACCGTCAATCCCGAGGGCCGCCCCTGCCACTGCGGAAGCCGCGGCTGTCTCGACGTCGAGGCCGACCCGCTGGCCTTCCTCACCGCGGCCGGCCGGGCCCCCGGCCCCGAGGTGTCGCTGCTCCAGCAGTCCAACGAGCTGATCCGCGACGAGAGCCACGATCCGTCCGTCCGCACGGCCATCGAGGCGCTGATCGACCGCCTCGGCCTCGGCCTGGCCGGTCTCATCAGCATTCTCAACCCGGACCGCATCATCCTCGGCGGACTGCACCGCGCCCTGCTGGACGCCGACCCGGACCGGCTGCGTGCCGTCGTCGCCGACCGCAGCCTGTGGGGACGCAGCGGCGGGGTACCGATCCTCGCCTGCACCCTGGACCACAACAGCCTGGTCGGAGCGGCCGAGTTGGCCTGGCAGCCGGTCCTGGACGATCCGCTGAAGGCGCTGCCCGTCTGACCCTCGGGAGTGCCGGGGGACGGCGAAGTCGCGGCCCGAGAGACGGCATCCCCGGGCCGCCGTCGAACGAGCGAGCCGCCGCGGGAAGCAGCCCGGGTCGCCCGGCGTACTCCCGCGGAGGTAGGCGCACGGCCGCTGGCCGTACGACGACTTGACCCCCCTGCCGGGGCGAGTCTCGAGACATCACCAAGAGATCCCGCGCAGACGCGTGGTTCCACCGAGGAGATGACTCGAGATGCAGACCCTGGCGCACTGGGACGGCGGCCCCGGCCCGTGGATCCTGTTCTTCCCGCTGATCTGGGCGGCCGTCGTGATCGGCGTCGTCACCGTGCTGCGGCGCACCGCCTGGCGCGGACGCCGTGGCCCCTGGCGGGCGACGGGCGGCTTCGGCCCCGGCGGGTCCCTGCCGACCGGTGACTCGCCGATCGCCGTGCTCGGCCGCCGCTTCGCCTCCGGAGAGATCGACGAGGACGAGTACTGGCGCCGGCTGTCCGTCCTGGACGAGCAGTTCGGACGTACGGGCAAGGGCGGTGCGGCATGACCACCGCGACCGCCCGCCCGGACGCGGCACGTGTCGTCGACGCCGTGAAGATCTACGGCAGCGGCGACACCGCCGTCCGGGCCCTCGACGGGGTGAGCGTGGGCTTTCCGGCCGGCCGCTTCACCGCGATCATGGGACCCTCGGGCTCGGGCAAGTCCACCCTCATGCACTGCGCGGCCGGTCTCGACACCCTCACCTCGGGAGCCGCGTACATCGGCGACACCGAGCTCGGCACCCTCGACGACCGCCGTCTGACCCTGCTGCGCCGGGACCGCATCGGCTTCGTCTTCCAGGCGTTCAACCTGATTCCGACGCTCACGGTCGCCGAGAACATCGCCCTGCCCATGGACCTCGCCGGGACCAAGGACTCCCGCGCCTGGACCGACACCCTCGTCGATGTCGTCGGTCTGCGCGACCGGCTCCACCACCGGCCGAGCGAACTGTCCGGCGGGCAGCAGCAACGCGTCGCCGTGGCACGGGCGTTCGCCGGAGAACCCGACGTCGTCTTCGCCGACGAACCCACCGGCAACCTCGACTCCCGCTCCGGCCAGGAAGTCCTCGGCCTCCTCGGCCGGGCGGTGCGCCGGATGGACCGCACGGTCGTCATGGTCACCCACGACCCGGTCGCCGCCGCGCACGCCGACGAGGTGGTCTTCCTCGCCGACGGACGCCTCGTGGACCGGATGGAGAACCCGACGGCCGACAAGGTCCTCGACCGCATGAAGGCCTTCGACAGCAAAGGCGCGGCCGTATGAACGCCGCACTGCGCCTCAGCCTCTCGTCGCTGCGCGGCCACGGACGCCGCTTCGCCGGGACGTTCTTCGCCGTGTTCCTCGGCGTCGCCTTTCTGGCCGGCACCCTTGTCATGGGCGACACCCTGCGCGCCGGGTTCGACACGATGTTCGGCAACGCGACCCAGGGCACCGACGCCGTCGTCCGCAGCGCCGGCGTCATCACCACCCCGGGGGAGAGCCAGGGCGTCCGCGCGCCCGTCGGCACCGGTCTGGTCGGGACGATCGAGCACGTCCCAGGAGTCGCGGCCGCCGCGCCCGACATCCAGGGCGCGGGCCAGCTCGTCGGCTCCGACCGGAAACCCGTCGGCGGACAGGGCCCGCCCACCCTCGCGGGCAACTGGATCGACGACCCGAAACTCAACGCGTACCGGCTCGCCGAAGGCCGCGCCCCCGCCAAGTCCGGCGAGGTTGTCGTCAACCGGGGAGCCGCCGAGAAGGGCCACCTGAAGATCGGCGACACGACGGTCCTGCGCACGCCCGACCCCGTCCGCGTGACGATCGTGGGCCTCGCGACCTTCGGCGGCGAGGACGGCATGGCCCAGGTGACCTTCACCGGGATGACCCGGGCCGACGCGGAGAAGTACCTGACCGCGAGGCCCGGCGAGGCCGCCGGCATCCGGGTGCGGGCCGGTCCCGGGATGAGTCAGGACGAACTCGTCTCCGCGCTGACTCCCGTACTCCCGAAGGGGGTCGAGGCCATCACGGGACAGGAGTCCGCGCGGGAGAACACCGACATGGTCTCCAGCCAGTTCCTCACCCTCTTCACCACGCTCCTGCTCGTCTTCTCCGGCATCGCACTCCTGGTGGCGACCTTCTCCATCCACAACACCTTCGCGATCGTCGTCGCCCAGCGCACCCGTGAGAACGCGCTGCTGCGCGCCCTCGGCGCCTCGCGCAGGCAGGTCACCGCGTCGACCCTGGCCGAGGCGAGCGTCGTCGCCGTGGCCGCCTCGGCGGTGGGGATCGCCGGTGGCATCGGGATCGCGGCCGGACTCCAGGCCCTCTTCCCGGCCATCGGGTTCCCCTTCCCGGAAGGGGGCCTGGTGATCAGCGGTCTGTCCATGCTGCTGCCCTTGGGTGTCGGCGTCGTCGTCTGTCTCGGCTCCGCCCTGCTGCCCGCCGCCCGTGCGGGACGCACCGCTCCGCTCGCCGCCCTGCGGGAGACCGCGGTCGACGAGTCCGGTGCCTCGCGGGTACGGGCGACGGCGGGCGGGGGACTGGCCGCCCTGGCGGTGGGCGTCACCCTGACCGGAGTCCTGCTGACCCCGTCGCTGTGGCTCGCCGGACTCGGCGCCGTACTGGCCCTCGCCGCCTTCGTCGTCCTCGGTCCGGTCGCGTCCTCGGCCGCCGTACGGGTCCTCGGCGCGCCCCTCGACAGGCTGCGCGGCGTCACCGGCGGGCTCGCCCGGCGCAACGCGCTGCGCAGCCCCAGGCGGACCGCCGCCACCGCGGGCGCCCTGATGATCGGCGTCGCCGTCGTCTCGCTGTTCACGGTCTTCGGCGCCTCGCTCAAGGCCACCATGGACCAGACGGTCTCGCGTTCCTTCGCCGGTGACGTCGCCGTCAGCACGCCGTCGTTCGGAGCGGGCGGCAGCGGTCTCAGCCCGAAACTGGCTCCGGCCCTCGTGCGTCAGCCCTCGGTCGAGTACGCGGTGGGACTGGGCAAGGGGGTCGCCGAGGTCAACGGTCAGGGCCGTGCGCTGACGGTCACCGACCCGGTCGCGCTCGGCAAGGTCTTCGACCTCGGCCAGGTACAGGGCTCCCTGAACGGCCTCGGCACCGACGGCATCGCCATCACCCGTACGGAGGCCGACAAGCAGCACCTGGCGACCGGCGACACGGCCCGGCTCGCCTTCACCGACGGGCGGAAGGCCGACTTCACCGTCCGTGCCGTCTACGGCCGGTCGGAACTCGCGGGCGACTACGTCATCACCCGCGCCGCCTGGGCCCCGCACCGCACCCAGGACGCCGACACGGTCGTCGCCGTCTCGTTCAAGGACGGCGTGAGCCCGGCGGAGGGCAAGGCCGCGGTGCAGAAGGTCGCCGAGCGGTACGGCAACCCCGAGGTGCAGACCCGGGACGAGTACGCGCAGTCCTCGGCGGCCGGCATCGACATGATGCTGACCCTGGTCTACGCGCTGCTGGCCCTCGCGGTGCTCATCGCCCTGCTCGGCATCGCCAACACCCTCACGCTCGCGGTCCACGAGCGCACTCGGGAACTCGGTCTGCTGCGGGCCGTCGGACAGACCCGGGCGCAGCTGCGCGCGATGGTCCGCTGGGAGTCGGTCCTCGTCGCCGCGTTCGGCACGGCGGGCGGGCTCGCCCTCGGTGCCTTCCTCGGCTGGGTGCTGGTCGAGGCCTCCGACGGAGCGTCGGACAGCGCCTTCGCCTTCGCGGTCCCGCCGCTGCGTCTCGCGGTGGTGGCGCTGGTGGGTCTCGCGGCCGGGGCCCTCGCGGGACTGCGTCCAGCACGGCGGGCGGCCCGCCTCGACGTGCTGCGGGCCATCGCCACGGAGTGAGCCACCCGATGCCGTACGGCGCCCGTGAGCGAGCGGCGCACGAGAGGGGGGTCACCGCCCGGTCAGCCGGCAACGGCCGACCGGGCGGGAGCGTGTTCCGGCCTGAGTACGTCGACGGTGTGCCGGAGCGTGACCTCGCTCGCGGTCTCGTACGGCGGACGCAGTGAAGCCGCCACCACGGGGGTGGACGCCGGAAGCGTGAACCATACGACCTTGCCCGACTCGCCGTCGGGGCGCACACCCCAGCTCTCGCTGACCGCCGCGACCATGGCCAGGCCGCGTCCGCAGGTGGAGCCGGGGTCGGCTTCGCGTATCACGGGAAGCCGGGGATCGTGGTCGTGCACGGAGACCGTGAGCCGGTCGAGCAGCAGCTCGATCTCCACGGTGCAGAGTTTGTCCGGCTGGGCGTGCCGGTGGACATTCGACAACAGCTCGGTCACCCCGAGCGCGGCCCGGTCTATCAAGGGGTCCAGATGCCAGTAGCGCAATTGCGCAGAGACGATTCTGCGGACCTGGCCGATCCGCGACGGCAGGGCTTGGAGCTCCACCGTGCAATGCCTGCTTGGCTGGCTGATCACGGCTGCGACTCCCCGAATTGAGGTCCGGAAGAAGGCGGAGATCGGATCCAGCAGAGTGGCTGAGTTGAACGGCCGCCTGCTGTGACGACCGGCGGGCTGGTTCGCAGCGTTATCGCCGGTGAACCCAGAGTGATGTGACATCAGAGTGACTCAGGGGCCACGGTCCCGCAACTCGCGGTGCTTCAGGACGTGGGGCCGGCGCGGTCGGCGCACCTCAGCGGCTGCGTCCCGCCGCCTTGCGGACCGCCTCGATGAAGCGGCGCGCCGACGGGGGTCCCGGCCGGCCGGGTGCCGGATCGTGCTCGCCGAGCGTGAGCGAGTAGCGCGTGCCATTGACATCCGCCAACGCCCGGTCCTCGTGAGCGAACCAGGGTTTCGAGGCGCGCACCGCCTGCACCGGCGCGCTGTCGATCTCGCTGCCGTAGCTGGTGAGCAGTTCCAGCCTGCCGTCGCTGATCCGGACCTGTCCGGCCCGGGTGAGCGAACGCAGCCTCTTCCCGATCCGCACGCCCGTGGCCGTGAACTCCGGCTCCGCCATGATGCTCCGCCCCCTTGTGCGCTCCGGCTGTGCCCTGTCGTGACCCAGTGTGCATCCACGTCGGGAGCGACCGCCCCGCGCGGTGCAGTCTGCCCGCAGGTCGCGCCGAGCACCAGTGCGTACGGCGAGGTGGTGGCGGTGACGGGAGCAAAGGCCGGGATGCGCCCCCCTGAGGACGGGTTCCCTGATCCCGGATGCGGATTCCCTGCGTCCCCCCAGGGACGGCTTTGGGGCGCTCAAAGGTGTGTTTATGCAGGTGAGGAGCGTGCGGAAGGTGCTTATGATCGAGGCGTCCGACCAGCCGAAGCGGTGTCGGCGCCATGCGTTAGGAGCCTTCCCGTGAGCACTCCCCAGCCGATCCGGACCGGTGAGACCCTCGATGTCGACCGCAGCGACCCGGAGTACCGGAGCTGGCTCAAAGAGGCCGTGCGCAAAGTCCAAGCGGATGCGAATCGCTCGGCGGACACCCATCTGCTGCGCTTCCCGCTCCCCGAGGAGTGGGGTGTCGACCTGTACCTGAAGGACGAGTCGACCCACCCCACGGGCAGCCTCAAGCACCGTCTGGCCCGCTCGCTCTTCCTGTACGGCCTGTGCAACGGCTGGATCCGGCCCGGCCGCCCGGTGATCGAGGCGTCCAGCGGCTCGACGGCCGTGTCCGAGGCCTATTTCGCGGGCCTCGTCGGTGTGCCCTTCATTGCGGTCATGCCGCGCACGACGAGTGCCGAGAAGTGCCGGCTGATCGAATTCCACGGCGGGCAGTGCCACTTCGTGGACGACTCGCGCAAGATCTACGCGGAGTCCGTCGCCCTCGCGGCCGAGACCGGCGGACACTACATGGATCAGTTCACCTATGCGGAAAGGGCCACGGACTGGCGCGGGAACAACAACATCGCCGAATCCATTTTCCGCCAACTGGCCCTCGAACGGTTCCCGGAACCCGCGTGGATCGTCGCCACGGCCGGCACCGGCGGCACCTCGGCGACCCTCGCCCGCTACGTCCACTACATGCAGGCGGACACCCGCATCTGTGTCGCCGACCCGGACAACTCGTGCTTCTTCGAGGGCTGGACCACCGGCGATCCGGACGTCACCTGCGACCGCGGCTCGCGCATCGAGGGCATCGGCAGACCGCGCGTCGAGCCGAGTTTCGTGCCCGGGGCGATCGACCGCATGATGAAGGTGCCGGACGCGGCGAGCGTCGCCGCCGTCCGCGCGCTGGAGCAGGCCATCGGCCGCAAGGCGGGCGGCTCGACCGGCACCGGCCTGTGGAGCGCCCTGAAGATCGTCGCCGAGATGGTGGCCGAGGGGCGCAGGGGAAGCGTGGTCACGCTGCTGTGCGACCCCGGCGACCGCTACCTCGACAAGTACTACTCCGACGCGTGGCTGGCCGAACAGGGCCTGGACATCGCGCCGTACATGACGGCGATCAACTCCCTGCTGGAGACGGGCGTCTGGCCTGCCTGACCCGGGACGGGCCCCTCATGTGCCCTCGTCGCGCGCCGGAGCAAGGAGCAGCACCCCTCCCACTATCGGGCCTTCCAGTTCGCATTGTCGGGGATCGTCTTCTCAGGCACGCGTACCTGGACGATGGACGGACCGGTCGAGTTCCCCAGCGCATCCGTCACGGCATCCTCCAGCTCGCCGTACGTGCCGACTTCCCATCCCCGGCAACCGAAGACCTCTGCCAGCCTGCTGTAGTTCCACCGGTGCAGCTCGCAGGGCTTGTAGAACGGTTCGTCGGAGTGGAACACCGATGCGTCGGCGAGCCACTGCTCCACGGCGTAGACGCCGTTGTCGATGACGAAGATGATCGGATCGAGCCCCAACCGGGTCTGGGTCGAGAGGCATTGGGCCGTCATCTGGAAGCCGCCGTCACCCGAGAAGACCATGACCCTTTGCTCGGGACCCTTCGCCAGGCAGATACCCGTCGCGGCCGGCGCGCTGTAGCCGATCGAGGAGTAGGACGACTGGACGATGAAACCTCCCGGGCTGGGCACATCGAGCAGCAGGCTCCCGAAGTAGTTCATGCTCGCGTCGGCACCGACGATGGTGTTCCTGTCGACGTACCGCTGGATGTAGTCGTAGAACCCCTGGTACGTGATGAGCTCGGCCTTTTCCATGGTCGGCGCGCTGCGAGCCGGGATTTCCGGGAGTTTCCGTTCTTTGGGCGCGATCTTTTCCGCCAGGATGCCGTCGATCAGGTGCTCCAGCGCGACCTGCCCGCCGAAATAGGTTCCGAACTTGACCGCGTCGAACGACGCGAACGCGGTCTTGTCGTAGTCCGGGTCCCAGCCCAACGAGTTGATGTCCGTCAGCCACACCCCGAGCGCCAGGACGAAGTCGGACGTGTCGGCCAGATCCGTCACGACCTTCGACGACGCCTGGCCGTCGAGCACGCCGACGAACAGCGCGTCGTCCTCGGAGAGGACGGCCTTGCTGAGAAGTTCCGTGACGAACGGGACGTTCAGCTGCTGGATCAGACGCATGGCCTTGTCCTGAAGGCCGAGACGGTCGATCTCCACGCCGAGCCATACGAGAGGATTCTCGGCGCGTTCGAGCTGTGCGCCGATCCGGGCGACCGACTGTTCCAGGCTGGTCTCGTCCGACAGAACCCTGACCGGCTTCAGAGCGCCTTCCGGCGGCTCGCACTCCAAGTCGACCATGTCCTGGAGCAGTTCGATGTAGATCGGGCGCCGTTCGCTGATGCACCGGGTCAGTGCGTAGTCGATCAGCGTCGGCGCGAGGTCGGGATTGTCGATCCGTACGGCCGCCACCGTCAGGTGCTCGAACGACTGGAGATCCGTTTCCCGTCCGCTGATGAAGTGATGCGCGCTGAAGCCGGTCTGTTCGAAGGTGATGGTCTTCTTGACGCTCGGTGTTCCGTTGATCAGTACGAGGGGCACCCTCTCGACGTAGGCGCCGGCGACCGCGTTCACGGCGCACAGCGCGCCCGCGGAATAGGTGACACAGAGCGCGCCGATTCCCCTCAGTCTCGCGTATCCGTCCGCCGCGTAACCGGCGTTCACCTCATTGACTTCCTCGATGATCTTCGTGCCGCTCGGCGCGACGTACCGGTTCAGCCATTCGATCGAGTAGTCTCCCGCGATGGCGAACAGGTGCTCCAGCCCCAGTTGGCGGAGCCGGTCCACCAAGTACTGTCCTACAGTGCAGCTCTCGGTCATGGTCGAGGCACCTCCGTGGTCAGTAGTCGCTCGCGCCGCCGAACAGCCGGGGCAGGTAGATGTCGAAGATCCCGGGGCACTTGCGCTCCGGATACCGCTGCAGCATGAAGCTCTTGAAGGCGTCGCCTGTCAGCCCGTCACCGATTGCCTGCCGAGCGGCGGAAAGGTACTCGATGTTGCGGGCGACTTCGTTCTTGTCGGCCGGGAGACCGTGGCCCGGCAGGAACAACTCGTAGTCCGACAGCAGCATGTCGCGCAGCACCCGGATCCAGTGGGCCATGTGTTTCGTCAGGTACAGATGGGTGCCGCTGTAGACCAGATCCTGAGTGAAATACACGCCCAGATCGGGAAGCCTGATGGTGAGGTGGTAGTCGATCTCGGTGTCCGTCACCCGGTCGAAGACGTACCTGACCCCGTCGATCTTGTCTTCGCCGGCACTGGCCACTTGTTCCGGAACCACGATGCGCTCCGGGGCGAGGTCACCGAGTTTCCAGTGGTCGCTTCGCGAGTCCTCACCATGATCGTGGATGAACGTCATGGTCTCGGACAGCGCGTGGACCGTGACGTCGGTGAACGCGGTCCCGAGGCCGAACCAGTGGTCGGGGTGCCTGTGGGAGATGTACAGCCTTTCGATCGGCTTGCCCAGGCTGTCCGCGTAGTCCCTGAAGGCTCTCGCGTAGGGGGAGAGGAACTGCGAGTCGACGAGAACGAGCTGGTTCCTGGTTTCGATGACATGCGTGGCGTTCGCGATGTTGCTGCCCGTGAAGGACGCGACGAAGGTGTGAATACGGACGTCGCCCGTCTGCTTCACGACCATGGTGATGGGATCCGACACCTGAGCCGGCACGGGAGTCCCCTTTCCTCGATTAGGCGGTCTTCTCTCGCAGTTCCTCCAACGCGGCCCGCGCGACGTCGTAGGCGCTGTCCCTGCCGGGCACCGGGTCGTCCTCGCCGGGCCGCCAGAAACGCCGGCGTGCCATGCGCATGGAACGGTCGAAGGGCGGAATCGCGTTGAACACCTCGATCAGGTACGGCCCGCGGTACACCGGCTCGATCTCGCGCGAGAGGACGTCCCACGGGACCCAGCTGTCCTTCACCGCTCCCCGGTCGGGTGCGGAGATGTGGACGTAGTAGAGCCGGTCCTGTCGTGTCGCTCTCGCGACGTTCTCCTTGAGGACCGACGGACCCTGGCTCTCCATCACGACCTGCGCCGTGTCGATCGTCACGCCACCCCCCGGGTGGTCGAGGCCCTCCAGGAAGTCCAGCACCTCCGAGACCATGTTGGGCGGCGGCGTCTCCCAGCTCTTGACGGGCTCGACGGCGAGCCTCACCTCGCGCGCCGCGGCGTACTCCAGCAGTTCCTCGAAAACGGAACGCGCCGCGTCGTAGCGCGGCTTCATCCAGTCCTGCAGGGCGTCGCTCCAGATCGGCTCATCGGTGTCCGTGACCGGAAAGACCCCGTAGGGGTAGATGAACGGCCCGGACATGATCGAGTCGCCGCCCAGGACGCGTGTGATGTCGACGCGTGACTTGAGGTAGGACAGGGCCTGCCCGCGCTGTTCCTCGTAGGGAGAGGTCGGGTCGAAGGTGCGCGTGGTCCCGACGTTGGTGGTGAACTTCACCTCCCCGAGCCCGGCCCGCTCGAACGCCTTCTTGAGGCCCGCGTAACGGTCGACCTCGAGCTTGTGATCGACACTCGTGGGCTGAGCGGCGATATGCACGTCGAAGCCGTCGTAGCCCATGTCGGTCAGGACCTTCAGGTGATCGATCAGTACCCGGCTGTACCCCGTGTCCTGTGGCCGCAGATCAGCCGTGAACATGAAGAAGCTGAAGAAGACGTCTCGTCCGAGTTTCGCGTTCATGGTCACCAGCCCAGGATGTCGGCGAGGTAGGCACGGGCCTTCTTGGCGTACTCGAGCGGCACGGCCTTGTTCGGATCCTGCTCCGCCTCCACGACCAGCCACCCCTCGTAGTGGGCGGCGGCCAGCACTTCGAGGATGGGCCGGAAGTCGATCCCGCCGTCTCCGGGCACGGTGAAGACGCCGCGCTGGATGGCCTCCTGGAACGACAGGCCTTCCTCCCGCACCAGGCTCACGATCTCGGGCCGGACGCTCTTCAGGTGGACGTGGCCGATGCGGTCGGCGTAGGACCGGGCCAGGTCCAGCGGATCGTCGCCGGCGAAGGCCATGTGGCCGGTGTCGAGCAGCAGATGGACCAGCTCCGGATCGGTCGAGGCCATCAGCCGGTCGACGTCGGCCCGGGTCATGACGCCGGTGCCCATGTGGTGGTGATAGCTCAGCTTCAGCCCGGCCGAGGCGGCGATCCTGCCGAGCTCGTCCAGGCCCGAAGTCAAGGCGTCCCACTGGGAGTCGGTGAAGACGGGGCGGTTGGCGAACACGTCCACGGGAAGCAGGTGCGACGAGGCGCCGAACTCGGCCACGACCAGCTCGGTCCCGTCCAGGGCCTTGATATGGGCCAGTGTCTCCTCGAAGGCGGCGACCGTCTTCTCCCGCATCCTGCCGATCGTGAAGTACGTGCTCGTCCAGGGCTCGGACACACTCAGACCGCGGAGATCGAGGGCGGCCTTGAGTTCGTCGGCGTCCGAGGGGTACTTGTGCCCGATGCTGCAGCCCTGGAAGCCGGCGAGCGCCATGTCGCTCACGGCCTGGCCGAAGGAGATGCCGGCGTCGATGGCGGGGAAGTCGTCGTTCCACCACAGGGTGCAGCAGACGCCGAGCTTCACCTTGTCCGGGCTGAGACGGTGAAGGGTGTCCGTCATCTCGTCGCCCCTTTCAGGTAGCGGTCCGCGATGCGGGGTGGCTGAGCCCAGGAGCCGTATCCGGGTGCCTTGGCACCTGGGGGATTGGCCCCGATGGCCCGCCACAGCAGCCCCTCCTGGTATGCCGCGGCGGTGACCGTGGAGGTCTCCGCCGCCGGCTGGGCCCCGTAGCGGTCGGTCCACTCGGCGGGCAGCGCGTACCACGTCCCGGCGTACCAGAGCTTGATCACGTTGCGGGCCACCGGGCCGAGCCGTTCGTCGCCGAAGATCCGGTGGCGCAGGGCCCGGTCGAACAGATCCCGGTCGAGCGGGCTCCGGGCATGGCTTCCGGCGTCGCCGGCCGCGTCGTCCCGGGCCGCCCCGTGGGCGTCCAGGAGGGCGGTGACGACCTCGTCGCCGCAGGCGGCCCGCACTTTCGCCAGGTACTTGTGGGCCATGCCGGTGCCGAGCAGATCCGTCTCCTCGAAGGCGGTGAGGTCGACCGACAGGAAGAGGAACTTCTCGAACGACGGGGCAGTCATCGCGTCACCGTCCGGGTTGTCCCGTCGGCGCCGACGCCGGCGCCGGGCGGGGCCTGCGGGCCGGGTCCGACCGCGGCCGGAATCTCGAAGGTGGGACCGGCGTGCAGGCCGCCGCTGCCCGGCAGGGGGTTGCACACCAGCCGGTTGAACCCGTCGCGCAGGCGGAACATCTCGCAGACGCCCTCCTGCAAGAGGCCCGGCCGTCCGTTGAACGCCTCCGTGAGCAGGGCGAGGAAGGCCCCGTAGTCGGCGTTGAAGTCCCGGGCGACACGGGCGAGTTCCGATCCCGGCGGGTAGTCGGCCAGCCGGACGCTCACCTTCACCTTGTACACGTCGTCCCAGGAGATGCTCAGCGAAGGCCCCGTAGGCGCGTCGGGGCGGTCGCCCACCTGGTAGTAGCGCCCGAGCTGCAGTTGCCGGAACCGGTAGTAGTGGGCCAGCTCCCCTTCCGCGTCGTAGATCCCGGAGTCGAGGCCCTCGCCCTGGCCGGCGATGAAGCGGAGCGCCTGCTGCGCCGATTTCAGGTCGGAGACGACGGTCACCTCCCCGCCGCCGGAGTAGAAGTACTCGGGCCCCACCTGACGGGCCGGATCCCCGCGGAAGAGCGTGGGGTCGTTGGCCGCCACCTTTTCGAGCCCTTCGATGATCTCCTCGTAGAACTCACCGATGCTGTAGAAGCGCACCGCCTCGGCCGTGGGGCTGGAGACCAGGAACCGGGCCCTGCTGTCCGTTGTCCTCACCAGCCGCGAGTCGGCGCTGGGGGCCTTGCCCGGCCGCTCGATCAGGCAGAAGGTCTCCACCGCCTCGGGGGAGAAGGGCCGCAGGTCGACGGTGAAGTCGTCCTCCCCGTCCGGCAGATGGGCCGGATAGGACGGCACGAAACCGGGGCGGGTCAGGTCGGGCTCCCCGCCGACGGCGTTCAGGACGTTGGCGACGAGGGTCAGGTGCAGCATCTCCTCCACAGCGGTCACCCGGATGATGTGGGCGGCGTCGGAGTTGGTGCTGGAGTGTATGGAGTAGTACGCGGTCAGGTACGGCGGGATGGTCGCGTGCTCGAGCGACATCGCCGCGTTCAGATAGCTGAGCAGGTCGTCACGGTTCTCGATGGTGGGCGCGATCATGAGGCCGCCTCCCCTGAGGTCGGCGCCGCCTGGTGCCGGTCGGAGGCCACGTTGATCGGTGCGGTCTCGGAGTCGAGCTGGGCCAGCATGGCCCGGACGCTGCGCAGGCACAGGGCGGCGAGCGTGAGCGTCACGTTCGAGGTGCCCACGGTGGGCATGCTTCCCCCGCCGACCATGTAGAGGTTCTTGTGATCCCAGCACCGCTGATCCGCGTCGACCACCGAGGTCGACGGCTCACGGCCCATCACGTGGGTGCCGGCGAGGTGGTTGCCCCCGCGGATCTCGTACCCCTCGCCGTCGTGGACGGCATAGCCCCAGAAGCCCGGGTCGTACGCGGTATGGTCCTCGGCCCCCAGCCGGGCGAAGATCCGCCTCGAGAGCTGCCGGGCGTACGCCACGCCCCGCATCGTGTACTCGGGGATGCTGTAGGTGAGAACGGGCCGCATGTTGCCCAGCTTGTCGGTGTAGTCCGGGCTCACGGTGACCCGGTTGCTCGGGTCGGCGGGGACTTCGACCATGAACGCGAGCTGCAGCTGACGGGACACGCGGTCCACCAGGCCCTGGCGGAGGGATTCGCCGTAGCGGCCACCGGAGTCCACCAGGCCGATCAGGTCCGTCATCGGCGCACCCCGCGCCCAGCCCCAGCCGTCGTTGTGGATGTCGACGGTGAACGCCGCCTGGCGGCTGCGGAAGCTGCCCCCGCGCAGGTCGGCGATGCCGCCCGTGCAGATCGTGCCGCGGAAGGTGCCCGCCACCTCCGGCAGCAGGCTCCACGCGAGCAGGTAGGCGTGGTCCATGAAATTCCGCCCCATCAGGCCGCTCGAACCACGCAGACCGGAGGCCAGCATCAGCCGGGGGTTCTCCACCGCGTTGGCGGCCAGGACGAACAGCCTGCCGCGGGCTCTCATCGTCGTGAAGCCGGGGCTGTCGGGCCGGTCGTAGCGGCGGTACTCGATCTCGGTCACCCGGTGCGTGTGCTCGTCGACGTGCACCTTGTGGGCCACCGCCTGGGCCACCAGGTCGACCCGCCCGCTCTGGAGGGCCAGAGCCAGGGTCTTGCCGGCGTTGTACTTGGCCTGCACCGGGCAGATGGGCACGCAGTTGTTGTTGCCCTGGCACCGCTCGCCGACCTCGACCTGGTACGCGCTGACCGCCCCTCGCGGCACATAGCCCTGCCCGCCGTCGTAGGCCGGGTTCGGTATCCCGTTCCGGCCCTGGGGGAACGGCCGGACCCGCAGCTCTCTCCGCTCTCCGTCGAGTTCGACCGGCATCCCGTCCAGGTCCCTGGCGACCGTCCGGTCCAGGTAGGACAGGGGCAGCCCTTTCATGGGGAAGACGTAGTCCTTGTCGAAGGCGATCCCGAGGTAGGCCTGGTCCTCCACGTCGGCGGAGACGCCGATCTCGCGTTCGGCCTCGTTGTAGAACGGGGCGAGGTCCTCGTAGGTGAGCGGCCAGTCCGCCCCCTCGCCGTAGAGCGTTCGCATCCGGAAGTCCTCGGGCAGCATCCGCAGCGCCTTGCCCTCCCAGTGCATGGTGGTGCCGCCGAGGACCCGCGTATAGGTGGTGTCGGTGGCGAAGGGCCCGCTCTGGACCAGGTAGGCCGAGGCGTCGGGCGCGCCCGGGGTGATGCGCCGTACGTCGGTGCCGCGTGGCATCGGGGCATTGGCGACGGCCGGATAGGGGGCCTGGTTGTCCTTGCCGACGGCTGAGTAGAACCGGTCGAGGTAGCCCTCGTAGCCCCTCAGGGTGAGGTCTTCGGCCGGGCCCGCTTCGAGCAGCAGCACTCTCCTGCCGGCTTCGCTCAGCCGCAGGGCGACAAGAGCGCCGGAGATCCCGCCGCCGACGACGACGGCGTCGTAGAGAACCTCGGCCGCCGCCCCGGGGTCGGTGCGGTTCGCCGCCCCCTTGGGAAACTTCGCATACATGGGCAGTCACTCCTCCGCTGCCAGGCGCAGCCGGGACCGGCGTGGCGGCCTGCGTTCGAGTCGGCCGGCCGCGCTCACACGGCCTCGGCCCGAACGTGAGTGGCGGGACACATGGGAAACGTCGCCGACGACCGAGGATCGCTGTGGACGCCGAGTGCGTCCATGGGCTGCCGCCGCGGGTAGGTGTGGGGACTCTGCGAGCGAGCCGATGAACGGCGCAAGAGAGCGCAGAGTGTTCATGGCAACTTCGATGGTCGAGCTGCGTGTTGGTGTCGCTGCTGCTGACGGGGCGCACAAGCCACTGTCGCGTCAGCAACGATACGCGCGAAGCCTCAAGATCGCTGCATGTGCCGCGGGCCCCTGCCGCACGCCGCGCCCCCAGGCGAGAGGGACCTGAAGGAGCCTCAGGAAACCTTTTCCGCGCACAATTTCCTGGACGCCGCGATGGGTCACCATGGGCAGCCACACGTTCGGCACGCCCAACACGCCTGTTCTGCGCGCCTGATGGACGCTCGCCGCGTTCGCCACCCGGCAGACGGTCAACGGCGATCGGCCGGCTCTCGCGACCCAACTGCGCGCCCCTGCCCTGGAAAAGACCTCCTCGCGCAGCATCACGCCAGGAGCCGGGCGCTGCCGGTCCACGGGTCGGTCGCACTCCGGTCCGGAGACGGTCCCCGCCTGTTTCCCCGGTTGCGCGGGAGCCCGCCCGCGGCCGACCGGCGGTCGTGTTGCGATCTTCCCCACCAGTGCTTTCATGGAAATGAAGGCCTGCGTGCCAGTGGAATATTCGCGGGGCAGGCGACCTCGACGTTCGCGGGCAGATGACCTCGACGCGGGGCGGCGATATCGCGCTGTGGCGGTGTGGGGCGGAGAACACGCTTGTGATGCGTGGTGCCACGAGTACGGCTCGCTGGTTTCCCTGTGCGTCCGCACCCGGCGCTCGTATGACGTCCCGTCAATGAAGTGCAGCCCGGAGGGAACGGCCTCATGCCCACCAAGGTGATCCGCCGTCCGGAAGGCAAGGAACGGCCGCACAACGCCCCCTGGTACACGTTGTACCCGAGGCGATGGTGGTCCCGGCTCTCAGGGGCGACGCGCAAGGAATGGCGCACCTTCAGGACGAAGAGGGAGGCGCACAAGAGTATCGCCGCGGCTCGCAGTTGGCGCCCCGGGCTGTTTTCGCTCGGACCTCTGCTGCGCGCGTACGCTCTCATCGGGACGGTGCTGCTTTTCATTTGGGTGGCAGCGGCTGTTTATGATTTTGTGGAGGACGGTAAATCGCAGTTCCATGAGGTGCTGGGATCCGATTGGTTTGACGCTGTAAACCACATCGCGGGGCCAGTCCTTACCGGTTCCCTGATACTGACTTTCTTCCTTCTCTACTGGTACCACAAGACCAAGAAGCCGCTCATCGACAAGGCGCGTTCGCGTCCGCATGAGCTGGTCTCCACCGCCGGGACCTTCGGCAATCGGATCGTCGGGCGCCGCGAACTGTCCCAGGTGATAGCGCAGACACTCCGCAACGGGAAAACCCGAAAGCCCTATCTGCTCGTCGGTGGTGTGGGCGTCGGCAAAACAGCCGTTCTGGTGGAACTCACCCGGATGCTGGCACAGCAGTCGGCCGTTCCCGTGCCCATAAGTCTGCGCGACATGAAGGGTGACGGTGAGCTCGACTTCGAGGAAATGGCACGGCGCCGCTTCCAGGAGGAAGCGGACCAGGGAGTACTCGCCGGCAGCAACATCGACAAGACCTGGCGGCAGCTTCGACTCGACGGCAAGGTCGTCGTCATCGCCGACGGGCTGGAAGAGGCCCTTCTCGACGAGAAGTACCAGGACGACCGCGACAACATCATCCGACGGGCGATAGAGCGAGCGGACCGGCAGAAGCTGCCCCTGGTCATCGCCTCGCGCCCGCACACGCCCCTGGAGGGCACCCGGGCGGCGATCGCCGACATGGAACCGCTGAGCGAGGAAGCGGCCCTGGAATACCTGGTACGGGAACCGGGCGAGCTGGACGAACGCCGCCTCGACTGGGTGGTGGAGACCGCCAAGGTCGTGGAATCACCGATCTATCTGCGGATCGCCCGCCTGCTGCAGCAGTGCGGGCTGCTGGATCACCTCACCCTCCGCGACGAAAAGGACCGCCTGGACACCCGGAGCAACGACTGCTCCACTCTCAGGCTCGGATTCCTCAACACCTATCGTCAGGCCATTGAAGACGGTCGCATATTCGACGATCTGGTGATGGGCCGCGAGGAACGCCGGGAGACCATGTGGGTCGTGTCCGCCATGGCCTGCCTGGGACTTTTGCAGGACAGCATCGAGGTCACGTTCGACGACTTCGTCAGCGCACACGCGAACGACCTTCGCGGCCGCGCGCAATCCCAGGGAAATCACCAGGAATCGCCGGGCGCCGCCCAGCGGTATGGAACCCGCCTTGCCATTTCCCCGGCGCAGCGCGACGAGATCTGGGGTGTGATGTGCCGAAAGATCGGCGGGTCGGCGCACTGGCTCAACACCTTGGACTACCCCAACGAGTGCCGGACCGAGCTGGCGAGACACACCGCCAACGGACAACTCCTCGGACTCGTGTACGGCCGCAAGAACAAGGTTCGGTTCCCGCACAGCATCCTCCAGGCGTACATGGGTTATCGCCTGCTGAGGGAAGTGCCGGACGACAAGATCGCCGCGGTCGTCGAACCGGCGCTTCACAGCCCGGGTCCGTCGCGGGAACTTCTCATCGCTCTCGTACTGCTCTCACGTCACCGGGCGGCCCCTCTCGCTTCCCGGTCGGCCGCCGTGCGGCGCGCCACTCCTCGTGCCCGGAACCGTCATGGAACGTCGCCGAAACTGGCCGAGCTGCTCAGCAACGCCGCCGCGGCCCGGCATGACGCGAAGTACTTCGACCTGTACGCCGCGGCCCTGGAAATAGACTGTGTCGATCCGGTACCGATACAGGACAAACTGGCCCACGAACTCGATGAACAATGGGCGGGCCTGGACATCAGAGGCGATCAGCGGACCATCGAGAGCGCGAAACTGAGGCTGGTGCGGAACTTCGGATCCGCACTGCGGGAACGGGATCGTCGCAGCAATGCGAGTCGTCCCCTCCCGGAATGTCCGGGACAGGATCCCGCACGCCCGACTCTTCCCTACAAGCACCTTTTCCAGATCGGCACGCACGAGCCCTCTCATACGGTCCGGATCGCGATCGCCCATCAGATTGCCGCCGGTGGTGACGCGGCCTTCCAGGAACTGCGCACGGAATTCCCCCTCGGATCCGATCCCATATCCCAGTACCTGGGAAAGATCCGTGACGCCAAGCAGAAACTCGACCGCGACTACACCGCCTGGCTCAATGAAGAAGATCCGGACCCCGCCGCCGGCCCGGAGGCGGCGGAAAAGAGGCAGCGGGAGCACGACTGGATCGTGAGGGAGTACGAGCAGTGCCGGACCACATGGTGGCGCCACTTCACCCTCCGGGCCTGGCTCGTTCCCATGGCCGTCGGGTCCGTCTCCGAAAAGTACCGTGACGAGGCCAAGGAGCGGCTGAGCCTCTGGTTGCGCAACCTGACCGCCCAGACCGGACAGCAGAGTCCGCCCATGCCGCTCTCCCTGGAGAACGCTCTGGCCCAGGGCTTCAAGAACGCGGCGAACCGCAGGAGACGGCACCCGGCGGCCTACGAGGAGACCCGGGCCCACCTGGTGGAGCAGGCGGAGAAGATGCTCACCTGCAGTCGCTACTGGTACGCGCAACTGAGTCTGCTTCAGGCGCTGTGCCTCTGGGAGCTTCCCGACGCGATCGGACGCACCGCCGGGTCCGGCGCGACGAACCGGCGGAGCCGTTCCACGCCACCGGCCACCAGCCTCACGAAGGACGACGACGTGACATCCAGTGGCCCCGTGGAGCCCATAAAGTCGGTCACCCGGTGGCTCGCGATGGCCGGCAGCGCACACGAGGAGACCCCGGCCCACATCGGCGCCGCGTACCGGCACCACGGCGAAAAGGTCCTCCACCCGTTCATCGCCGAAGCCGGGGATCTGGTGACCCTGGCCCTGGAGACGGGACACCCCGAGCGGTTCATCTGGATCGACGAGAACGAAGTCAGCGACAGCGTCGGTTCCACCCCGGCCGACCCGGACCGCTACCGCAAGCACAACCTGTGGATCTCCCCGTCCGTCGGCTGGAGCAGCCTGCACCCTCGGGCGCAGCGCCTCCTCGCCGACGTCATGGTCCTGCTCAACCTCACCGAGGGCAACGGGAGCCCGGACGACATCGAGGAACGTCTGAAGCTCTCGAACAAGGCCGGCCTCCCGCACTGTCTCACCCACGACCGCAGCCTGCTCCACCCCGAACGCAGCATCGGCCGGGCCGACAAGGGCGAATCCCGCACCACCTGCACGTCCCCGTGCGAGTTCCGTCTGTGCCCCTATCCCCCCAAGGCCGGAAACGCGCAGGCGGAGATGGCGGAGCTGTTCTGCCGGCAGCAACAGGCGCTCCTGCACAGCCGCTTCCGCTGGCATCTGCCGGCCGTCAGCCGGCACACCGCGCCATGGGTCAGCGTCCCCGTCAGGGAGTTGCACGCCTTCTGGGAGGAAATGGCCAACCGGAACCGCAAGACCACCGAGGACGACGAACACCTCTGACAACCGGAAGGGGCGCTGTGATGGACGGCTATCCACTGATCGAGAACCACGGTCTCATCGGCGATCTGCAGACCGCGGCGCTGGTGACCACCGAGGGTACGGTCGACTGGTTCTGCTCCCCGCGGTTCGACTCGCCCAGTGTCTTCGGGGCGCTGCTGGACAAGGAGAAGGGCGGTCACTGCACGGTCCGGCCGGTGCATCCGACCCATGCGACCAAGCAGTTGTACCTGCCCGGCACGGCGATCCTGGTGACACGGTTCATGACCGGGGCGGGCGCCGGCGAGGTGGTCGACTTCATGCCGGTGACGGGCACGACGGTCACCTCCCGCCACCGTCTGGTGCGTCTGATCCGCTGTGTGCGCGGCAGCATGACGTTCGAGGTGGAGATCGCCCCGCGGTTCGACTACGGACGCGCGAAGCACGGGGCGCAGATCACCGGGCACGGAGCGGTCTTCGCCGCGGAGGACGGCACCGAACTCACCATGCACCCCATCCGCGAACCGGAGGACGAGCGGCTCCTCGACGTTCTCACGGACCAGGACGGCGCCCTGCGCCTGTCGGTGACGCTGCGGGCCGGTCAACAGCGCGGGCTGGTGCTGGAGATGGGCGCCGAGGGGCCGCCGGCCGAGATCCGCCTGGACGCGTACCAGCGGCTCTTCGACCGGACCGTGGCGTTCTGGCGCTCGTGGCTGGCGCAGTCCCGCTACACCGGGCGCTGGCGCGAGACGGTGGAGCGTTCCGCGATCACGCTCAAGCTCATGACCTTCGCACCGAGCGGCGCCCTGGTGGCCGCGCCCACCACGGCTCTCCCGGAGCAACTGGGCGGCGAACGCAACTGGGACTACCGCTTCACCTGGATCCGCGACGCCTCCTTCTCCGTGTACGCCCTGCTGGGGCTGGGCTTCACCGAAGAGGCCCGGGCGTTCATCGCCTGGCTGAGCGACCGGGTCAAGGAGAGGGCCGGCGAGAGCGGGACCACGGGCCCGCTCAACGTCATGTACAAGGTCGACGGCTCGTCCGACCTGGAGGAGCAGATACTCGGCCACTGGGAGGGCTATGCGGGCTCCGCGCCGGTACGGATCGGCAACGGCGCCGCGACGCAGCTCCAACTGGACATCTACGGCGAGGCGCTGGACAGCATGTACTTCGCGCACCGGCGCGGATTCCAGATCGGGCACGCGGGATGGACCTCCATGCGGGAGAACCTGGACTGGCTGGCCGACCACTGGGACCAGGCGGAGGAGGGGATCTGGGAGACCCGCGGAGGCCGCCAGGACTTCACCTACGGCCGGGTCATGTCATGGGTGGCGTTCGACCGCGCCCTGCGCCTCGCCGAGGCGAAGGGCTGGCCGTCCTCGTACGGACGGTGGCAGACCGAGCGGGACGCCGTCTACGACCAGGTCATGGCCAAGGGATGGAGCGAGGAACAGCAGGCCTTCGTCCAGCACTACGGCAGCGACGTACTGGACTCCTCACTGCTGCGCATGTCCACCGTCGGGTTCCTCAGCCCCGAGGACCCGATCTGGGCCTCGAGCCTGGACGCCATCGAGCGGAAACTGGTCAGCGACAGTCTCGTCTACCGTTACGACCCGGAGGCTTCGCCCGACGGCCTGCGCGGCTCGGAGGGCACCTTCTCGCTGTGCACGTTCATGTACGTCGACGCCCTCGTCCGGGCGGGGCGGACGGACCAGGCACGACTGGTGTACGAGAAGATGGCGGGGTACGCCAACCATCTGGGCCTGTACTCGGAGGAGGTCGACCCGACGGGCCGCCAACTCGGCAATTTCCCCCAGGCGTTCACCCACCTCGCGCTCATCGACGCGACCCTCACCCTCGACAAGGCGCTCGACGGGCGGTAGTCCGGGCCCGGTTCACCCGGCCATCGGCGCTGGGCCCCGGGAGCGCGTGCGTGACCTCTGCCCGGCGGCGACCGTGAGCATGGGTCCTTCAACCAACCAGTCACGGCCACGGCGGTCCTCCCGCCCCGGGTGCGGCAGGCGCCGCTGGCTTGTACACCGCGGATGGCCGGGGTCCGGTGCGGTTGTGCGCAAATGGACGCCTTTCAGCATGCCTCAAGCCCGACGTCTCGGACCCCTGCGGTTCAGGCCGGTGCCGATGCCAGTCGCCGGTCCAGCGCCGACGCCGCGCCGCGGAAGGCATGCCCAAGGCCGCTCCGCCCCACGGTGAGTGCCGCCCGGAACAAGGCCGTTCCGTCGGCGGCGAAGGTCCATTGCACGCGCGTCCCCGTGCCCGCGGGCGTCAGCCGCCACTCCTCGGCCAGAGCGCGGAGCCCCGGCGCGTTCGTGACGTCCGCCCGGTACGTGTACACCTCGGGTCCCTGGCTGACCAGGACGGTCTCCTCGAAGCGCGTTCCGCCGCGGAGTCGTACCTCGCGCCCGGCGCCGTCGGCGGTGGGCCGGACGAGGGTCACCGCCGAGAACCACTCGCTCCAGCCGGACACGTCCTCGGCGAGCGCGGAGAAGACGGCCTCGGGAGGCGCGGCGATTTCCCGCGCGAACACCAGACGCAGCGGAGCGGTCTCGACGAAGTCGGGTCCCACCGGACGCAGTCGACGTGCCATGAACGAACCCCCTCACCGGAACGGGGTTCCGGTCTCGGTCTCCATGTACGCGGAAAACACCTGTCACAGCCCGCTCGCCCCCCCCGCGAACCCGGTCCGGTCCGACCCGCTCACGGCACCGGACTCGGTGGCGGTCTCATGAACCGGACTCGACAGGCCGTCCGTTGGAACCGGCCGCGAGCGACGGCCGGGCGCACCCGCGCCACGGACGGCGGCGCGGGCAGCGTCACCATAGCTGGCGGGCCGTCAGATGTCTGTATCGTCCTCGGGTTCACCGGCCACCACCAGGCGCAGGTGGTCCGAGATCTCCGCGCGGGCCGCGGCGGGCATCCCGGCGTCGGTCACCAGCGTGTCGACCTGGTCGAGCGTGGCGAACGAACTGAGGCCCACCGTGCCCCACTTGGTGTGGTCCGCCACCACGACGACGCGTCGCGCGGACTGCACGAGCCGCCGGTTGGTCTCCGCCTCCGCGAGGTTCGGCGTCGACAGCCCGGCCTCGGCCGATATGCCGTGCACACCGAGGAAGAGGACGTCGAAGTGCAGGGCCGCGATGGCCTGATCGGCCACCGGTCCGACGAGCGAGTCGGACGGCGTGCGCACCCCACCGGTGAGAACGACGGTCGCGGCGCCCTGACGCTGACCCGAGGTGCGCTGCGCCGAGTGGAACACGTCAGCCACACGCACCGAGTTGGTGACCACGGTCAGGTCCGGGACGTCCACCAGGTGATGAGCCAGGGCGTACGTCGTCGTACCGCCGGAGAGGGCGATCGCCGAGCCCGGTGCGACCAACTCGGCCGCGGTGCGCGCGATGTCCTCCTTGGCGGTCAGCTCCAGACCCGACTTGGCCTCGAAACCCGGTTCGTGTGTGCTCGCCTCGACCACCGGCACCGCGCCGCCGTGCACCTTCTCGACGACACCCTGACGGGCCAGCGCGTCGAGGTCACGGCGGACCGTCATGTCGGAGACACCGAGTCTTCGCGTCAGCTCGTTCACGCGGACGCCACCGCGGCGGCGCACCTCGTCGAGGATCAGAGCGCGACGCTGCTCCGCGAGGAGGTTCTGATTCTCACTCACGACCGCTCAGGTCCTTTCGTCGCTGCCTGCCCGACACTCCGCCCGAACCCGCTCCCACGTGGACATTCTCCTTGCCCGAGGTCTGGAGGACGACCCATCCTCGCACGGGACACCCTCGGTCGCGCCACTGCCCGTGCGCCCGCTGTGCCCCTCCTGTGCCACCGTATTCACACGTATCGGGGAGATTCCGTGCCTTCGGGTGCGCAGGAGGCCCGGAGCGCGAGACCCTTGTGCCTGCACATGACACCTGAGACACGCGTGGCACGGGGAAGTGCGGAACAGTGGAACGTGCACGGGAACATGCCGTCGACGGGGAGCCCGGCAGCCCCGCACCACGGCCCGAAGCAGCAGGCAGCGCCCTGGAACTCCTGGTCCACGGAGTCGGCGGCACCACGCCGGAGGAGATGCTGAACGATCCGCGGACGGTCCGGATCACCGGCGACGCGACGGCGGCCGTCTTCCGGCGTGCCGACGACACCGACGCCGAGGAACGCCCCGGTGACCACCGTGGCGGGCCGGTGCGCGAGGCGTACGTATGGTGCAACCTCACGTCCGGCAACGGAGCCCGCGCCCTGTGGCTCCTCCTCCTGCCCTTCATGGTGGTCAACCTCGCGCACTGGATGCGTCCGGCCTCGCACGGTCACGGGCGGACGGTGCGCCTGTACGGGCTGCTCGTCCGTCTCGCCGGTCTCACGCTCACGGTCCTGCTGGTCGCCGCCGCCTGCGAGGTCGCCCTCGACCTGGCCGCCTGGCAGTGCGCGGGCACCCGTGCGTGTGTGCGCAACCACTCCTGGCTCGGATTCCTCTCCCCGGACGGGCCCGACGCCGGCTGGTGGAGCCTGCCGGGCCGCCGCCTCGCCCTGGCCGGACTGGTGCCCGCGGCGCTCACCACGCTCCTGTGGTACCTGTCCCACCGCACCTGGAGCGCTTACGAGTCGCAGCAGCCGATGGCCCGCGCGGCCGAGACCGACGAGGAGACCGACGGCACCGGACTCGGCCGCCCCGGCTTCTGGTACGGGCGCCGCCTGGTGGCCCGGCTGCGCGCCGCGCACACCGCCGCGGGATTCCTGACCGTCGCCGCCGCCGTGGGCGCTCCGGCCGCCCGTCACGACCGCGCGCCGGGCGGGTCCGCCGTACTGGAAACGCTGGGCGTGCTCCTGAACGCAACGCTCGTCGCGGGCGGGGTTGTTGTGCTGTGGGTGGTCTGCCGTCGCGGCCGCAGCGAGAACCGGATCGACCACGGACGCGACCTGGCACTCGTGCGCCGGCTGCCGCTCGGCGCGGTCGCCCTCCTCGCCCTCGCGCTGGTGTACGCCGGCTGGTCGCGGCCCCACTGGCACTCGGCGGGGCGTCTGCCGGGCGACGCCACGTTCGGCGGCCTCACCCTCGTGCAGGGCCTGCTCGTGATCGCACTGTGCGTGGTCGCCCGCATTCTGTACGGCACCACCCCGCAGGTCCTCGAAGCGCCCGGGACGGCGGACGGTACCCCCGGCCCGCGCACCGCGATGCGCGGCTTCGCGGGACCCGCCGTCGCCATGCTCGGCTGCGCGCTCGGCGGCGTGATGTCCGGAGGAGTGTCCCAGCGGGTCGCCGACTGGCTCGACGGCACCCGTCACTCGATCCCCGGCCCGCCCGTCCTGCTGACCTGGCAGGCCTCCGTGATCCCGCCGCTGCTCCTCGTCCTGCTCGCTCTCACCGGCTGGCTCGCCCGCCGCACCTGGCAGCTTCGCCGCCAGGAGATGACCGCCGTCGACCGCGAGTACGCGGGCGAGCCCAAGGACTCCGCCCGCACCCGTCGTATCGCGAGCACCCGCGCGATGGCCGCGCTCACCGACCGCGCGCCGCTCATCGTCGGCGTCCTGTCGTCCGTGACCCTGCTGCTCGGAGCCTGTGCCCTGGCCGGAGCCCTCGCCACCGGTGACGCTCCCAGCGAGGCGGCGCGCGGGGCGAACGGGTTCGTTCACGGCGCGGCCGAGACCGCGCAGGCCCTGGGCTCCTGGCTGATCGGCCTCGGCTTCATCCTGTTCGTCACCTGGGGCCGCCGCGCCTACAAGGACCCCGCCGCGCGCCGCACCATCGGCATCCTCTGGGACGTCGGCACCTTCTGGCCGCGCGCGGCCCACCCCTTCGCACCGCCCTGCTACGCCGAGCGCGCGGTGCCGGACCTCACCTGGCGGATGGCCACCTGGACCCGGGCGACCGGCGGACGGCTCGTGCTCTCCGGACACTCCCAGGGCAGTGTGCTGGCGGCCGCCGCGGCCTGGCAGCTCAAGCCCTCGGTGCGCGGGAAGGTCGCGCTCCTCACCTACGGCTCACCGCTGGAGCGCCTGTACGGACGCTGGTTCCCGGCCCACTTCGGCCCCGCCGCGCTGGCGTCGCTGCACCGCGAAGTCGCCTGCTGGCGCAATCTGTACCGTCGCACCGACCCGATCGGCGGCCCCGTCAGGCTGCCCGGCGACTGCGGTCCCGAAGTCGACCACGAGCCCTTGAAGGACCCGCTCGCCTACGGGCGCACCGACCGGCAGCCGCTGCCCGCGCCGGTTCTCGGCCACTCCGACTACCAGGCGGACCCGGTCTTCGCCGTCGAGCGTGAACTCCTGCTGGAGCGGCTGCTGCCCGAGGTGCCGGACCAGCGGCCCCGGGAGGACGCTCAGGGCAGCTCCGGCAGGTCCTCCGCGTAGAGCAGGGTCAGGTCGTCCGTGCTCGGCTCGGTCAGCTTGGCGACCCGGCCCGCGTGCCGTTCCACCATCGCCTCGAACGTCTGTCGCGCCGTGCGGCCGTTGCCGAAAGCGGGCCCTCTCGGGACGGAGGCGAAGTACTTCAGGACCGCCTCGGGCGCGCCCGGACCCAGCCGGTACTCGTGCTCCTCGGCCTGTTGCTCGACGATTCGCAGCAATTCGGTGGGGATGTAGTCGTTGAAGGTGATCGTCCGTGAGAAGCGGGACGCCACCCCGGGGTTGACCGACAGAAACCGCTCCATCTCCGCGGTGTACCCGGCGACGATCACCACCACTGCCTCCCGGTGGTCCTCCATCAGCTTCACCAGCGTGTCGATGGCCTCGCGCCCGAAGTCGCGGCCCGAGTCCTCCGGGGACAGCGCGTACGCCTCGTCGATGAACAGCACACCGCCGCGCGCCCGGTCGAACGCCTCCTGGGTGCGGATCGCGGTCGACCCGATGTGCTCACCGACCAGGTCCACCCGGGACACCTCGACCAGGTGCCCCTTCTCCAGCACACCCAGCGAGGCCAGGATCTCGCCGTACAGCCGGGCGACGGTCGTCTTGCCGGTGCCGGGGGAGCCGGTGAAGACGAGATGGCGCCGCGCGGACGCCGCCTTGAGACCCGCCTGCTGCCGGCGGCGGCCCACCTCGATCATGTCGGTGAGGGCCCGCACCTCGCGTTTGACGTTCTCCAGGCCTACCAGCGTGTCGAGTTCACCGAGGACGATCTTCGGTCCACGGGCCGGCTGGGCGGTCTCCGCGCCGGTGACGACCGGTTCCCGCTCGGTGCTGCGCTGACCGGGGATCGTCCCCAGCAGACTCACGGCCGAGGCCGAGGTCTCGACCGCCGCCTCGTGCGCCGGGGTGCGCAGCGACGCGCTCTCGTCACTCGCGCAGTCCTCGACGACGGGACCCGAGCCGGGAGCCGAGCCCGCGTCGGCGAATTCGTAGCCCCCGCGCGCGCATCGCTCCGTACGGCACTTGCGCAGGGTCGACCGGCAGCCGTCGATGACGTGGAAGCCGTAGCCCCCGCTGTCCGCCACCCGGCAGTTCGTGAAGCTGCCCCGGCCGTCCGCCGAGACATAGAAGCCCGCCTCGGCGGGGGAGGTGACCGTGCAGCGCTCGAAGGCCGGATCGGCGCCCTTGGTGACGATCACGCCGGTCTGTGTGCTGTCGATGACGCAGCTGGACAGCGTGCCGCCGCTGCCGTGGTCGCGGAACCAGGCTCCGGTGGCGGCGTCCCGGATGCGGCAGTCGTCGAGCTGCGCGGTCGCTCCGTCGCTCACCGACACCGCGGTGTTGCGTACCTGGGAGATGTCGCAGTCCACGACGTCCGCGCGTGAACCGCGGTCGAGGACGAACAGCGCGTCCGGCACGTCGTGCACCCGGCACGAGTCCAGTATGGCGGTCGCGCCGTCGCTCACCCAGACCGCGGGATAGTCGCCCGTGCTGTCGAAGATCTCGCACTGGTTGGCGTCCACGCGGGTGCCCGGGTCCCAGACCGACAGGCCGTTGCGCCCGAACTGCCGCACGCTCGTACGGGTCAGGGTGAGCACCGAGCGCGAGCGGAGATCGACCGCGTTCTCCGGGATGTCGTGGATGCGGCAGTCGGCGAGCGTGAGCACGGCGTCGGTGTCGAGGGTGACGCCGTCCGCGGTCGTCCGGTGCACGTCGCAGTCGGTGAGGTGGGCCGTGGCCCGGGCGGTGATCTGCACCCCGGAGCCCTTGACCTCGTACACCTCGCAACCCACCGCCTCCAGCGAGGAGTTCTCGCCGGTCGCCGACAGCCCAGGACCGGAAGTGTGGTGCACTCGGCAGCGCTCGAGGCGCGGACGCGCGCCCCCGCGGACGACGACCCCCGACTGACCGGCCGCCACGACCTCGCACTCCTCGAACACCCCGCCGCCGCCGTCCAGTACGGCGATGCCGACGCCCGCCGGGTTGTCGACGGTGCAACGGCGCACCGTGGGCCGGGCGCCCCCGCGGACCTCGATCCCGGCCGCGGAGCGCGTGACGACCCGTATGTCCAGCAGTTCCGGTGTGCCGTCCTCGACGAGCAGCGCGGGCGAGGCCGAGTCCTGGCCCTCGACGTGCAGGTCCTGGACGACGGCCGAGGCGCGTACGGTCAGGGCCACGCCGTCGACCGGCGCGATGCGCACGGAGCCGGGGGAACCCTCGGGGCCGCGCAGTGTCACCGCGCGCTCCACCACGAGGTTCTCCCGGTACGTGCCGGGAGCGACGGTCAGCACATCACCGTCGGCCGCGGCTTCCAGGGCGGCGGCCAGCGATGCGTACTCACCCGTGCGGCGCCGCCACCGCGAGGTTCCGGTGTGCGTCACCTGGACCGTGCCCTGTGCCATGGCGCTGTTGTGCCCCCACCTCGTCGTACGCGGGTCCTGCGCGGTCGTGCTGATGCCCCGTCGGTCGGGATTCCCGGCCCCTGCCGGACAGCCTCTCACGACGGTGCCGATCGGTTCGGCCGGTCCACCGTAGCGTGCGCGGGGGTGCCCGGTTGACCGGAGCGGGAAGGCCGTCAGCTGCCGGTGTCTGCCTTGCCCCAGTCAGGACCCGCCTTGGCCCAGGCCCGGTCCCATCGGGCGTGACGCCGGCGGATCATGTGCCACAGGATCAACCGTCTGCCGCCCTCCAGGAGTCCGGCCGACAGCACCGCCGCACCGAAGCCGGCCAGAGCGGAGTGCGCGGTCGCGGTGGCGGCGTCCAGGGGACGGCCCATTATTCGGCCGTGCCGGTCGGTCCAGATCGAGAACCGGTCCCCCGGGAGCGGCGACTTCAGGTCGGCGATCACGGTGCCGCGGCGCGGGGTGCCGTCGGGCGCGGTCCAGTCGGCCACGACCCGGCTGCGCGCGTCCCGCCCCGACGGGGTCTCGGGGTCGGGCGCCAGCGGGCCCCGGGACAGTTTCCTGACGACGACGGCCGCCACATGGTGCCGGTCCTTGCGCTGGTCCCGCACGGCCTTCTGCAGTGTTTCCTGCACAGAGACGCCGACGGCCGCTCCGGCCAGGGGTGCCGCGAACAGGACGAGCAGGAGCGCGGCCAGGGCCAGCCAGGCCTCCACGAGATCTGTCGTACGGCGCAGCGGATTGCGCCGCCAGCGCCAGAGACCGATGATCGCGCGCATCGTCCCGCACCCCCTTCCGCCTCCGTCATTACCAGCAGCGGAGCCGTTCACGCACGATGCCCGGAAGAGAGGCCGACATCACCCTCCCCCAGGGCCCTTCAGGAACATCTCACGCGGACTCAACGATCCCGCCCGGCCGTAGGGTTCCCGGTGGCCCGGCTCTGGCGGAATGTCATCGGGCGGGCTACGCGAGGACCGTGACCGGGTCGCCGACCCGCAGCGAGCCGCGGGTCTCGGGCACCAGGTTCTGCCCGAACACCAGCTTTCCGGCGAAGCGCCGGTGCCGGGCGAGGGTCCGCAGGGGCTCCTTGCCGCGTCGGGCGGTGTCCTGGTCGGTCGTGGTGACGACGCAACGGCCGCACATCTTGGTGACCCGGAAGGTGACCTCGCCGATGGCGATCCTCGACCAGTCGTCCTCGGCCCAGGCCTCGGTTCCGGAGACGACGACGTTCGGCCGGAAACGGCTCATCGGCAACGGGCCCTCCTCGGCCCGGTCGCCCCGCGCGATCAGGGAGTTGAGCGCGTCCAGCGATCCGAGCGTGGTGACCAGCAGCGGATAGCCGTCGGCGAAGCTGACGGTCTCGCCCGGCAGCGCGAAGTCCGGGTCGACGGGCCGGCGGGAGGCCGGATCGTCCATGTGGGCGAGGCGCACGCCGGTGCCCAGGTACGTGCTGCACCAGTCGTGCGCGGCCCTGTCGGCGAGGACGGCTTCCACCTTGTCGCCGAAGATCTCCACCGTGGTCGTACCGATGGGTTCGGGCACGGGAACCGTCACGGGCTCGCGGTTCTCGGCGGACAGGCGCAGGCCGCCGCCGGAGAGTATCTCGGCGGCGGCCAGCGCCAGACGCGGCTGCTCGCGTTGCGTGACGACCTTTCCCCCGTCGTCGATCAGGATCCAGCGTCGATCTCCGGCCAGCCCCCAGGGCTCGACCTCGGCCTCCTGGAGCGTTGTGCTCCGGAAGGCTTTGACCGGATGGACGTGAATCGAGTGCAGTACCGCGTTCCCCATGACCGCCATGGTGCCAGGGAGTACCGACAATGCGGTTCGAGGGTGTCAGTACCCGCGGTACTGCTGACCGTTGTACGGGTCCTGGTAGGGAGCGGGGGCGGGGCGGGGAGCCGCGGGGCGCATCGCCTCGAAGCCCGTGCCGGCCGCCATCGGGCGGGGCTGCTGCGGCTGGGGGCTGGGATAGCCCCGAGGCGCGCCGACCTGCTGCGGGATGTACGGCGCGGGAGCCTGCTGCAGCGGAGAGGGCTGCTGGGCGGGCTGGTACCCGTAGGAGGACGGGCCGGCCGGCAGCGCGGGGAGCGCGGACGGCAGTGCCGGGAGGTTGTTGCTCATGCCCGGGTCGTAGGCGGAAGGGACCCGGATCGGGGCGATCTGAGGGGTACCCCGCTCGGCGACGAGGGAGTCGTAGATCGGGGTGTCCTGGAAGGCGGAGTAGTAACCGCCGCCATAGGTGGAGCGGGGGGAGGTCATGGCACATAAGTTAAGCCCACGATGTGCTGGTTGGGGAGACCGATAAGAGGGTTGTTTTCCGTGTGCGGGGTGACGCGGGATCCCCAATGCGAGCGAACTTGGCAAAAAAGGACGTCAAAGATGGTTGAGATCGTGTAAAGGCCGAGCTTCGGACGGGTTACCGGCGGTTGACCAGGATCTTCCTGCGCAAGTCATGGGTGCGGGTGGACCTGGGGATTAGGTTTGGCGGGAACGGAGCCGGCGGTCCGTTCGGGACTCGCACCGGCGCGGAGACACGTGATGGGGGCGTACATGTCAATGCCTAAAGGATCTAATGTTCCTGTCCCGACGAGCGCACTCAGGGTGGAATTGGGGTGGCGTTCAGGACAGGGGGTGCCCGACGTCGATGCGTCCGCCCTTCTGCTGGTGGCCGGAAAGGTTCGTTCGGACGGAGACTTCGTCTTCTACAACCAGCCGGCGCACTCCTCCGGCGCCGTGCGCCACGAGGGCAAGCGGAACGACGGCGGCCAGGTGACCGACGCGCTGGTCGTCGACCTCACGCGCGTGGAACCCGTCGTCGAGACCGTGGTCCTGGCCGCGTCCGCGGACGGCGGCTCCTTCGGGCGCGTTCCCGGCCTGTCCATCCGGGTGCTCGACGCACGGCAGGGCACCGAGATCGCCCGCTTCGACAGCACCGACGCGACCGTGGAGACCGCCTTCGTCCTGGGCGAGTTCTACCGGCGCCAGGGCGCCTGGAAGTTCCGCGCCGTCGGCCAGGGCTACGGAAGCGGCCTCGAAGGGCTGGCCACCGACTACGGGATCACCGTGGACGAGCCGCAGCGGGCGGCGCCGCCCGCCGCCGCGCCCCCGGGGCCCGCCACCCTCGTGCAGGGGCCCCCGCCCCCCGTGGCGCCGCCGGTCACCGTGCCACCGCCGGTCACCATGCCGCCACCCATAGTCCCGCAGCCGCCCGCGGCCCCTCCGGCACCCGTCCGTCTCTCCAAGGTGACGCTGACCAAGGAGGCGCCCTCCGTCTCGCTCTCCAAGCAGGGGGGTACGACCGGTTCCATGCGCGTGAACCTCAACTGGGAAGTGCGCAAGCAGTTCTCGGGGTGGGGCAGCAAACGCGGCCGGGCCGTCGCCATGCACGCGGACCTCGACCTCGACCTGTGCGCGTTGTACGAACTGTCCGACGGCCGCAAGGGAGTCGTACAGGCACTCGGCAACGCCTTCGGGGCACTGCACCAGCCGCCGTTCATCCATCTCGACGGGGACGACCGCACCGGGGCCGTGGCCAGTGGAGAGAACCTCACCGTCAACCTCGACCACAAGCAGAGTTTCCGGCGCATCCTCATCTTCGTGACCATCTACGAAGGCGCGCGTTCCTTCGCCGATCTGCATGCCACGGTCACCCTGCAGCCGCAGAACGGCGCGCCCATCGACTTCTCGCTCGACGAGTGCACGGTGCCCTCCACGGTCTGCGCGCTCGCCCTCATCACCGGCGACGGCGCCGACCTGGTCGTCCAGCGCGAGGCCCGGTACCTGATCCCCGCGCGCGGGGTGAGTCCGCAGCGCACCGTCGACCAGGTCTACGGCTGGGGCATGAACTGGACGCCCGGCAGGAAATGACGCGTCCGCCGGGCGGGAGGTGTCCCTCCCGCCCGGCGGGAGACCGAAACGGAAGCAACGACCATCCGCACGCTCCGTCTCTCAGCTCTCGTCGAGGGCGGCGCCGGGACGTGAGTAGGTGCGGCCCTTCCAGGCCGCGCCGCGTCCCCTGTAGTGCTGCACCGCGGAGTCGACCGTCATCAGGAGATAGAGGAACGCGGTGACGGGCAGCAGGGGAGCGAGCGCCAAGGACTGCCGGTAGTAGCGGAGCATCGGTACATAGGTCGCCGTCATCACCAGCCAGGCCAGCCCCCCGGCGGCCGCCGCCCAAGCGCTCCCCGCGGCCAGGCCCGCCACGAGGGCGACCGGCGGCGCCAGGTACACCACGGCGAGCCCGGCGACCGTCCCGGCGAGCAGCGGCGGACTGTGCCGCAGCTGCGCGTACGCGCTGCGCGAGACCATGCGCCACAGGTCACGCAGCCGCGGATAGGGACGCACGCTGTCCACCCGCTCGGCCAGCCCCAGCCAGATGTGGCCGCCGCCCCGCTTGACGGCACGGGCGAGCGCCACGTCGTCGATGACGGCATCCCGGATCGCGTCCGGGATCCGCGCCCGCTCGGCGGTGTCCGCGCGCAGCAGGACGCATCCCCCCGCCGCGGCCGCCGTCCGTGAACCCTTCACGGCGATCCGGCGGAACGGGTAGAGCTGCGCGAAGAAGTAGACGAAGGCGGGCACGACGAGCCGTTCCCAGAGGCTCCCCACCCGCAGCCGTGCCATCTGCGAGACGAGGTCGAAGCCACCTGTGCGGGCCGCCGCCACCAGGAGCCGCAGGCTGTCCGGGGCGTGCGCGATGTCCGCGTCGGTCAGCAGCAGGAATTCGGGTTCCCGCGCGCGGGCGAGGCCGATGCCGTGGCGTACGGCCCAGAGCTTGCCCGTCCAGCCCGCCGGGGGTTCTCCCGGCGAGCCGACGGTGAGCGGCAGCCCGCCGTGCTGGCGCGCCAGTTCGCGGGCCAGCTCGCCCGTGCCGTCCGAACTGCCGTCGTCGACGAGGAAGATCTCGGCCCGCCCCGGATAGTCCTGGGCCAGGAGCGAGGGAAGGCTCTCGGGCAGGACGGCGGCCTCGTCCCGGGCCGGCACCACGACGCAGACGACAGGCCAGTCCGACGGCTCACGGCAGACGGGCAGTCGTACGTCCGTACGCCAGAAGAAGCCCTGGCAGAGCAGGAGCCACAGCCACGCTGCCAGTGATCCGACGGCGATCCACACGAGGGCGCTCACCCGCCGCAGTCTGCCCCACCACGGTCTCCCGTAAAGACGGATCGTCTATGGTGACCGGGTGAAGATCGCGCTCATGGACTCCGGAATCGGACTGCTCGCTGCTGCCGCCGCGGTGCGTCGACTGCGGCCCGACGCCGATCTCGTCCTCTCCTCCGACCCCGGCAGCATGCCCTGGGGACCCCGCACGCCGGAAGGCGTCACCGCGCTCGCCCTCGCGGTCGCCGAGGCCGCCGCGCTGCACCGGCCCGACGCCCTGATCGTCGCCTGCAACACCGCTTCCGTACGTTCCCTGCCGGCCCTGCGCGCCCGTCTCGAGCCGGAGGTGCCCGTCATCGGCACCGTCCCGGCCATCAAGCCGGCCGCCGCGGGCGGCGGACCCGTCGCCATCTGGGCCACGCCGGCCACCACGGGCAGCCCGTACCAGCGGGGCCTGATCAAGGAGTTCGCCGACGGAGTGGCGGTCACCGAGGTGGCCTGTCCCGGGCTCGCGGACGCCGTCGAGTACGCCGATCAGTCGGCCATCGACGCGGCGATCGAGGCCGCCGCCGCGCACACCCCCGAGGACGTCACGACCGTCGTCCTGGGATGCACCCACTACGAGCTCGTCGCCGAGCGCATCCGCGCCGCCGTGCAGCGTCCCGGGCGCCCGCCGCTAGTCCTGCACGGTTCCGCCGAAGCGGTCGCCGCCCAGGCGCTGCGCCGGATCGGCCAGCTTCCGGACCCCGGAGCCCCCGCCGACTCCACGGTCACGGTGCTTCTGAGCGGACGCGAGGGCGCGCTGCCCGCCACGGCGCTCACCTACGAGGAGGGCCGCATTCTGTCGGCGGTCAGCTCCGCACGCTGAGCGACGGGGCTCGCGTCCGCTCCAGGGCACGCCAGGGGAGCGCGGAGACACCCTCGGTGGCATTCTCGCCCGCCCGGCGGAGTGACGCTCCGCGACCCGGTGCCCGCGCAGCGGAATCTGAGTAGTCTCAATGGCATGAGGGACCACCCCCACGGCGAAACCTCCCCGCACCCGGCGATCTGGACCGGGCGTGCGAGGAACCGCGTCCAGTGGCTGCCCGCCCTGGGCGGCGTGGCCTGTCTGGCGCTCGGGATCGAGCTGGCCGTGACGTCCGGCTGGACGTCGGGAGCGGCACCGCTGATCATGTCCGTCGTCGGATGCATCGCCGCCGGACTGCTCATCCTCTTCGGCACGCTCGCGTTCGTACACGTCGCCGTGAAGGTGTACGAGGACTGTCTGGAGGTGCGCTGCGGCCACATAGGAGTGCCGCGGCGCCGCATCCCGCTCTCCACGGTCGTCGGTGCCGACTTCGCGCCCCAGGTCAACCCGCGCCAGTGGGGCGGCTGGGGGTATCGCTGGCGGCCCGAACAGGGAACCGCCGTCGTCGTCCGGCGGGGCGAGGGCGTGGTGCTGCGCCTGGGCGACGGCCACACGTTCACGATCACGGTGGACAACGCCGAGGCGGCGGTCCGGATCATCCGCGGCCGTCTGCGCCCGGACACGACCCGCGTCGCGCGCTGACGGCCCGGCGGCCAGGCCGTCCCTCCCGTACCGAGGTGACTGCCGGGGTGCCGTTCACATAGCGAGGTGATCGCCGGGGCGCCGGTCCGGGACAGGGACGGTGTCCGGCTCCTCCGGGGTGAGCGGCCGTGCGGTCGCGAACCCGGCCAGCAGTCCCGCACCCGCGGTCACCGTCATGAAGCTCAGCGCGTTGCCGATCGACGCGATCGCGGCCACCGCCGTCAGGGCCGCGCCCGCCGTCAGCGCGATCGGCGTGGTACGCGGCGAGCGCAGAAGCGCGTACAGGACCCAGCAGAACGCCACCGCGAGCAGGACCACTCCGGTCAGACCCTGTTCGGCGGCCTGCTGGAGGGGTGCGGAGTGGGGTTTGCCGTCGGGCAGCAGGGACTGGGTCACCGTCGGGCTGAGCTCTCCGTAGCGGCCGGGTCCGACCCCCAGCTCGGGGTCGGCGCGGGCCATGCGCAGGGCGTCGTGCCACAGCAGGACGCGGTGCTCGGTGAGCTGGCCCTCCAGGGAGGCGGTCAGCCCGGCCGGCAGCGCGTCCTCGCCGACCGCCCAGGTCGCCCCGGTCACCAGGGCCGCGGCGGCCGCGAATCCCGTCAGGCCGAGGGCCCGGCGGCGTACCCGGGCGGTGGCGAGCGAACACAGCAGGACCCCGGTGCACATGACGACCGCGGTGGTGGAACCGAGGAGTGCCGCCGTCACCGCGGTCCCGGCGGCCGACAGACGCAGCGCGAGCCGCAGGGCGGGCGGGCGCGCGGCCCAGGCCGCGCAGCACGCGGCGCCGCAGGAGAGGGTGAGCAGCGCGGCCGTGGCACCGGTGTGGCCGAGCTGGAGGCTGATCTGCGGGCCGGGCGTGGCGATCGCGAGGCCGAGTCCGGCCGCCGCCGCGGCGCAGGGGGCCGCCACCGGCAGGAGCGCTCCGGAGATCCGTCCCGCGGCATAGCCGGCCGCCACGGCGAGCACCGCGAGGAGCATGCCCTCGGGCCGGCCCTCGTGAGCCGCCGCCGTGATCAGCGACCAGGCGGCGCAGGCCGCGAGCACGATCATGCCGGCGACGTCCGAAGCGTTGCGTCTTTCGCCCGTGGCCACCGCTTCGGCCGTGGACGTCGTCCCCGCGGAACCCACCCCCGTCGCCCCCCGACTCTGCCCGGCCCCGGGCGCCGTCACCGCATCAGGCCGCACGTCAGAGGCTCGGCCACACCGTAACGGGTGATGCGCCGGTTTGGGGACCGGTTGTGCAGGAACGTTGCGGCAGGCCCGTGCGCGGTGACCCGGCGAGCGCTGGGACCGCGCGGGCCGAGCTGTCCGCGCCCTGGTCAGGCGCCGTACACTCCCCGAGTGACCGCCACCGCAACCACCGTAGACGAGCCGGAACAGCTCGAACCCCAGGCCGTGCCCGCCCCGCGCGGGTCAGCCCTGGTGCGTCGCCTCGTCCCGGCCGCCGCCGCGGCGCTCTCCGGAGTGCTGCTGTACGTCAGCTTCCCGCCACGGACCCTGTGGTGGCTCGCCCTGCCGGCCTTCGCGGTCTTCGGCTGGATCCTGCGCGGTCGCTCCTGGAAGGCCGGACTCGGCCTCGGCTATCTGTTCGGCCTCGGATTCCTGCTGCCGCTGCTGGTCTGGACCGGCGTCGAGGTCGGCTCCGGTCCCTGGCTCGCGCTCGTCGCCGTGGAGGCGGTCTACGTCGCACTGGTCGGCGCGGGGATCACCTTCGTCTCCCGGCTGCCCGGATGGCCGCTGTGGGCGGCGGCCCTGTGGATCGCCGGGGAGGCGGCACGCGCGCGTGCGCCCTTCAGCGGCTTCCCCTGGGGGAAGATCGCGTTCGGCCAGGCCGACGGCGTGTTCCTGCCGCTCGCCGCGGTCGGTGGCACTCCGGTGCTCGGCTTCGCCGTCGTCCTGTGCGGCTTCGGGCTGTACGAGATCGTCCGTCTGGCCGTCGAACGGCGCGACACCGGCGTCCTGCGCCGCGGCGCGGCCGTGGTGGCGCTGCTCAGCGTCGCCGTCCCCGTCGTCGGAGCGCTCGCCGCGCGGATGCTCGTCAGCGACAAGGCCGAGGACGGCACGGCGACGGTCGCGGTCATCCAGGGCAACGTCCCGCGCGCGGGACTCGACTTCAACGCCCAGCGGCGTGCCGTCCTCGACCACCATGTGCGGGAGACCGAGCGCCTGGCCGCCGAGGTCAAGGCGGGCAAGAAGCCCCAGCCCGACCTGGTGCTGTGGCCGGAGAACTCCTCCGACATCGACCCGTTCGCCAACGCGGACGCCCGCTACGTGATCGACCAGGCGGCCAAGGCGATCGGCGCCCCCGTCTCCGTCGGCGCGGTCGTCAAGCGGAGCGGCAAGCTCTACAACGAGCAGATCCTGTGGGACCCGGACAAGGGTCCGGTGGACACGTACGACAAGCGGCAGGTCCAGCCGTTCGGCGAGTACCTTCCCCTGCGTCCGCTGCTCGGGGCCATCAACAAGGACTGGACGAGCATGGTCCGCCAGGACTTCAGCCGCGGCACCGAGCCGGGTGTGTTCAAGATGAACGGCACCGGTATCGGACTCGTCACCTGTTACGAGGCGGCGTTCGACTGGGCCGTGCGCAGCACCGTCACCGACGGCGCGCAGATCATCTCGGTGCCCAGCAACAACGCGACCTTCGACCGCAGCGAGATGACCTACCAGCAGCTCGCCATGTCCCGCATCCGCGCCGTCGAGCACAGCCGCACCGTCACGGTGCCCGTGACGAGCGGTGTCAGCGCCGTGATCATGCCCGACGGGAAGATCACCCAGAGGACCGGCATGTTCGTCGCCGACTCGCTGGTCCAGAAGGTTCCGCTGCGTTCCTCCGAGACCCCGGCCACGAAGCTCGGCATCGTCCCGGAACTGATCCTGGTGCTCGTCGCGGCGGGAGGCCTCGGCTGGGCCGCCACGACGGCGGTCCGATCGCGGCGGAACACCCTTCAGGCCGGTCTCCGTGCCCGCGCGGAGGCGGACGAATCGCGCGGATAGGGTCGGGGACATGCCTACTCCCGACTTCATCCGTGAGATCCGGGCCTTCGCGGGCCACCAGCTCCTCTGGCTTCCCGGGGTCACCACCGTGGTCTTCGACGACGAAGGCCGTGTTCTGCTCGGCCAGCGTTCCGACAACCACAGGTGGGCGCTCATCTCCGGCATTCCGGAGCCGGGGGAGCAGCCGGCGCTCTGCGCGGTCCGCGAGGTGTACGAGGAGACGGCGGTGCGCGTCGAGGTCGAGCGCGTCGTCATGATCGCGGCCGGGGAGCGGGTGACCTACACCAACGGCGACGTCTGCCAGTTCATGGACACCACGTTCCGGTGCCGGGCCATCGGCGGGGAAGCCCGCGTCAACGACGACGAGTCGCTCCAGGTGGGCTGGTTCGCCGTGGACGCCCTGCCGAAGCTGCAGGACGACGCCCTCATCCGGATCAAGCAGGCGCTGCTTGACGAACCCACATGGTTCGAGTCCATGACCTGAGGGCGAAGTGTGTGTGCTGACCACATCGGTGGTCGCCTGGGCACTGCCTAGGGTCGAGGCATGACCGCGCCCAGCGCCCTCCCGGGCCCCCACGCCTTCGCACTCGACCTCGATGGCCGCACCGCCCTCGTCACCGGCGCCGCGGGCGGCATCGGCCGCGCCTGCGCGCTGCGGCTCGCCGCCGCCGGGGCCAAGGTGAGAGCGGTCGACCGGGACGCCGAAGGCCTGGAAACCCTGGCCGAGCGGACCCACGGCCTGGCCGGCACGGTCGAGCCGCACGTTCTCGACCTCACCGACCTCGACGCGGCGGAGCAGGCCGCGGCCGGCACCGATGTCCTCGTGAACAACGCCGGTCTGCAAATGGTCCGCCCCATCGAGGAATTCCCGCCCGACGTGTTCCACACGGTGCTGACCGTCATGCTGGAGGCGCCGTTCCGGCTCATCCGCGGGGCACTGCCTCATATGTACGGGCAGGGCTGGGGCCGCATCGTCAACGTCTCCTCGGTCCACGGACTGCGCGCCTCGGCCTTCAAATCGGCGTATGTCGCCGCGAAGCACGGACTCGAGGGGCTCTCGAAGACCGCGGCCCTCGAAGGCGCCCCCCACGGAGTCACCTCGAACTGTGTGAACCCCGCCTATGTGCGCACCGCACTCGTCGAGAAGCAGCTGGCCGATCAGGCGCGTACGCACGGCATCCCGCGAGAGCGCGTCCTGACCGAGGTCCTGTTGCGGGACAGCGCGGTCAAGCGGCTCATCGAGCCGGAGGAGGTCGCTGAGGCGGTGGCCTATCTCTGCGGTCCACAGGCGGCTTTCATGACCGGAACGTCGCTGGCGCTGGACGGGGGCTGGACCGCGCACTGAGCCCGAGCCGGCCCCGCTCGAACCGTGCCGCACCCGGGCCGGGGACGCGTTGTCCACAGGTCCGAGGCGTTGCCCTGCGGATAGTTGTCCACAGGGCCGGGGCGCCGGCCCGCTTCTGCGCGATCCTGTTGCCATGTCTCGCGATCACCTGCCATCAGCCGAGCGCTCCGCCGACAGCGCGGAAGCGCCGTTCCTGGAACTCCTGGCCCGGGGAGCGACCGCCGACGCCTACGAGCAGCCGGTGCTGCTCGCCCGCGCCGAGGGTCTGCCCGACGGACGCGTCGCCGCGCTCGAACAGGCCAAGCTGCTCGCTTTGCGCGTACGCACGGAGATAGAGGGACGGCGCCGCCGCGAGGCCGAACTCTCAGCGCTCTTCGAGACCGCGCACGACCTCGCGGGCCTGCGTGACCTCGACGCCGTACTGCGGGCGATCGTGCAGCGGGCCCGGTCGCTGCTGGGCACGGACATCGCGTATCTCAGTCTGAACGACGCGGCCAGGGGTGACACCTACATGCGGGTCACCGAGGGCTCGGTCGCCGCACGCTTCCAGCAGCTGCGGCTCGGCATGGGAGAGGGCCTCGGCGGACTCGTCGCACAGACCGCCCGCCCGTACGTCACCGACGACTACTTCAAGGACGAGCGCTTCCAGCACACCCGGACCATCGACGCGGGCGTACAGGACGAGGGGCTCGTCGCGATCCTCGGAGTGCCGCTGATGATCGGGCCCCAGGTCATCGGCGTGCTGTTCGCGGCGGACCGCAGGGCACGGGTCTTCGGCCGGGAACAGATCGCCCTGCTCGGCTCGTTCGCGGCCCTGGCCGCGGCGGCCATCGACTCGGCGAACGCACTCACGGAGACACGCTCCGCCCTGGACCGCCTCGGCCGGGCCAACGAGATCATCCGGGACCGCAGCGCGGTGATCGAACGCGCCTCGGACGTCCACGACCGGCTGGCCGAACTCGTGCTGCGCGGCGGGGGAGTCCACGACGTCGCCGCCGCGGTGTCCGAAGTCCTGGACGGCACCGTCGAGTTCACCGAGCCGGGCGGCACACCGCCCATGGCCGTGGAAGCGGCCCGCGCCGACGGCCACGCCGTACGGCACGGCGACGACTGGGTCGCCGCGGTGGCGGCGGGAGGCGAACTGCTCGGCGCGCTCGTGCTGCGCGGGCATCCCGGCCTCGACCCCGTCGACCAGCGCACGCTGGAGCGCGCCGCGATGGTCACGTCATTGCTCCTGCTGGCCAGACGCTCGGCCTCGGAGGCCGAACAGCGGGTGCGCGGCGAGCTGCTGGACGACCTGCTGGACACCCGGGACCGCGATCCGGGGTTGCTGCGGGAGCGGGCGGCGCGGCTGCACGCCGATCTGGACGGTCCCCATGTCGTGCTGGCTGCCCGGCTCGACATCGTGGCCGCCGACGCCGGCCAGGAGGCGGGTGCGCGGCGACGCCTGTGGTCGGCCGCGTCCCATCTCGCCGCCACCCGCCATGGACTGGCCGCCGCCCGCGACGGCGGCACCGTCCTGCTGCTCCCGCTCGGGCCCGGCGACACGGCGACGACACTGGCCCGCCGCACCGCCAAGGAGCTGGGCACCGCCGTTCAGGAGGCGGTGACCGTGGGCGCCTCCGCACCCCTGGACCGGCTCGCGACGCACCCGGAGGCGGTGGCCGCGGCATACACCGAGGGGCAGCGCTGCCTGGAGGCGCTGCGTCTGCTCGGCCGGGCCGGCGACGGCGCGGCCGCCGAGGACTTCGGCTTTCTCGGACTGCTGCTCGCCGGGGACCGGGACATCTCCGGGTTCGTCGGCCGGACGATCGGCGGAGTTGTCGCCTACGACGAACGGCGTGGTACCGACCTGCTGCGCACCCTCGACGCCTACTTCGCCAGCGGTATGAGCCCGGCGCGTACGAAGGACGCCCTGCATGTGCATGTGAACACCGTGGCGCAGCGGCTGGAGCGGGTGGGGCGCCTGCTCGGGGAGGACTGGCAGAGCCCGGCCCGCATATTGGAGATCCAGCTCGCTCTGCGGCTGCACCGGTTGTCGTCGCACGGACCGCGCTGATCCCCGCACACGGCATCGCGTACGGGGATCGGGGAGCGCCGACGCGCGGTCAGACCGTACGGGCGTCCGCCGGCGCGACCGGGGCCGGCTGATCGTCGGTCACGTCCTCGACGGCGGACAGGTCGCGGTCGCGGGTCTCCTTCGCGAAGCCCACGGCGATCAGGGTCAGCAGAACCGCCCCGATCACGTACAGGGAGACGGGAGTGGAACTGTCGTACGAGGAGAGCAGGGCCGTCGCGATGAGAGGTGCGGGCGCGCCCGCCGCCACGGAGGCGAACTGAGCCCCGATGGAGGCACCGGAGTAGCGCATCCGGGTCGCGAACATCTCGGAGAAGAACGCGGCCTGGGGCGCGTACATGGCGCCGTGGAGGACCAGGCCGACGGTGACGGCGAGGATCAGGTTCGCGAAGCCGCCGGTGTCGATGAGGGAGAAGAACGGGAACATCCAGAGGCCGACACCCGCGGCGCCGAGCAGATAGACGGGGCGGCGGCCGATGCGGTCGGAGAGGGCACCCCAGGCCGGAATGACGGCGAAGTGCACGGCCGAGGCGATGAGAACGGCGTTGAGCGCGGTCTGCCGGGAGACGCCGGCGGAGGTGGTGGCGTACACGAGGATGAAGGCGGTGATCACGTAGTAGCTGATGTTCTCGGCCATGCGGGCGCCCATCGCGACCAGTACGTCACGCCAGTGGTTGCGCAGGACGGAGACCAGCGGAAGCTTCTCCGGCTCGTCCGCTCCGGCCGCCTTGCGGGCCTCGGACCGCGCCAGCGCCTCCTTGAACACCGGTGATTCGTCGACAGACAGACGAATCCACAAACCGACGACGACCAGCACACCGGAGAGGAGGAACGGGACGCGCCAGCCCCAGGAAAGGAAGGTGGCGTCCGACTGCGTGGCGGTGAGCAGTGACAGGACGCCCGTCGCCAGGAGCTGGCCCGCGGGAGCTCCGGTCTGCGGCCACGACGCCCAGAACCCCCGCCGCTTCGCGTCGCCGTGCTCGGACACCAGCAGGACCGCACCGCCCCATTCGCCGCCCAGCGCGAAGCCCTGCACCAGACGCAGTGCGGTGAGCAGGACGGGGGCCGCCGCACCGACGGTCGCGTGCGTGGGCAGCAGACCGATGGCGAAGGTCGCCCCGCCCATCAGCAGCAGACTCAGTACCAGCAGCCGCTTGCGGCCGAGCCGGTCGCCGTAGTGTCCGAAGACGAGCGCGCCCAGCGGCCGGGCCGCGAATCCGACGGCGTACGTCAGGAAGGAGAGCAGCGTGCCGACCAGCGGGTCGGAGTCGGGGAAGAACAGCTTGTTGAAGACCAGGGCGGCGGCCGAGCCGTAGAGGAAGAAGTCGTACCACTCGATGGTGGTGCCGATGAGGCTGGCGGCGACGATGCGCTTGAGGCTGGCGGGGGGTGGGGGAGCGGTGGTTCCGGAGGCCATGTGCGCCACTTCCTCGTGTGCGGTGGGGACGGGTACGTGTTGGCACACGGTAGGAAGACGCACGTCAGGGGCACATGTGGTGGGGCGACATAGTTCGAGGGGTGGCTATGCGTGCGGCCACCATGCCAGCTCACGGAAGGGCGGTTCAGGGGCTCGAAGTTGGTCGAAACGAGCGCCGTCCGGGACGCGCAGTTCGGGGTGATTTGGCGGTGCGGTGCTGACTCCCGTGCTGGTTTGGTGCTGACTAAAGCCCATGTCATCACCCGTCTTCACCTGTCCCGTGCTGACTTGGTGCTGACTACGCTCCGTTGAACTCGGGCATCTAGGGTTGATCGGCTCAGAGTCGTTGCGTGCTGGTGTTCTGTCTCGGGAGGCTGTGGACGGGTGAGCCAGGTCTCGGCTGAGGGATCTTGAACAGGTGAGGGCCTTCCGGTTCGGTGTGGATTGCGACGTCTACACCAACAGAAAGGCCCTCGTGCCCCACCGTAATGCACCTCTGACCGGGACCGGCCGTCTGCGTCTGGCCCGCTGCGTGGTCGAGGACGGCTGGACCCTGCGCAGGGCCCCGAACGCTTCCAGGTCTCGCCGACCACGGCCCAGCGCTGGGCGGACCGCTACCGCAAGCTCGGCGCGGCGGGCATGAGTGACCGCTTGTCCAGACCGCATCGCAGCCCGAGCCGGACCCGACCCGCCCCGAGCGGCGGATCATCAAGGTCCGTGTCCTGCGCCGCTGGGGACCGGCCCGCATCGCCTACCTGCTGCGATTGAACCCGTCCACCGTGCACCGGGTCCTGGCCCGCTACAAGCTGGCCCGTCTCACTCATGTCGACCGCGCCACCGGACGGGTGATCCGACGCTACGAACGGTCCGCGCCGGGCGAGTTGGTGCACGTGGACATCAAGAAGCTCGGCAACATCCCCGACGGCGGCGGACACAAGACCCTGGGCCGCCAGGCCGGCCGCAAGACCCGCTCCGGCATGGGCTACAGCTACCTGCACAACGCCGTCGACGATCGCTCCCGCCTCGCCTACAGCGAGATCCTCACCGACGAGAAGAAGGAAACCGCAACCGCCTTCTGGGACCGGGCCCAGACGTTCTTCGCCCAGGTCGGGATCACCGTCCAGCGGGTGCTGACCGACAATGGCTCCTGCTACCGCTCACGCGACTGGCGCGATGCCCTCGCCGCAGCCGGGATCACCCACAAGCGAACCCGCCCCTACCGGCCGCGGACGAACGGGAAGGTCGAGCGCTTCAACCGCACCCTGCTGGACGAGTGGGCCTGCGCTCGCCCCTACCGCACGGAGACCGAACGACGCGACGCCTACCCGCAGTGGCTGCAGACCTACAATCACCACCGCGGACACACCGCGCTGAAAGGCCAACCACCCGCCAGCCGCGTCCCCAACCTCACAGGGAAATACAACTAGGGCGGCCGACGGCGGGGAGACCGAAGCCGAAGGAGCGCCTCTGGCCGGCCAAGCCGCTGGGGCGGGCGACGGCGGGGCTACAGGGCGGCGATGACGTCGGCAGAGGCCATCGGCAGCGAGAACATCGAGAAGTTGTAGGCGATGGCGTTGTCCTGCTTCTCCTACGAGGTGACGGTGACGCAGTCGGTCAGAGTGATCACCCGGAAGCCGTGCTCGTAACCGGTGCGCATGGTCGACTCCACCTTCAGCGCGGCTTCCCAGTGAGGGGGCAGGTCTTGAGAAGGAGGGCCCATCGCACCGTCGCGCTTCTGGCCACGGTGCGCGGTTTCACTCTGTACCTCACGGACGCATCCACCGCGGCTGCCGCAGCACGGCCGGCAGGGATTCTCACCACGCTGGTGAACAAGACCGGCACCACCATCACCGTCACTTCCGGGGTGGGGCGGGGCAACGGCATCACCGTTGGGCAGACCGGCAACAGCACCAGGGACACCGTCGCACCGTCCGGCGACTGCACTCCAAGGGACCCGGCAACGACACCCTCGACGGCGGCCTCGGCTTCGACACCTGCAACCGTGACACAGGGGACTCGGCTGTCAACTGCCCCTGAACAATTGCCCCTCGACCGGCACCGCTGGATGGCCGGAAGGTGCTGGGCCGTGCGGCTGCGCGGTCCGGCACCCTGACCCCGGTGCTCACAACCTGGCCGCGTGCTGCGTGATCAGGGTGGTGTTCCGCAGCGTCGACGCTGATGCGACTGCTGCCGCCGCGTCGGCCCCGGCAGTCTGGCGCGCCTCACCTCCATGCCGGTAAGTGCTCAATTCTGGTTGCCCTCCCACGGTCTGGCAGGTCTCGAAGGTGGGAGCAGACTCGCGGCGGCCGCCAAGACGACCGGCTGTGGTCGCAGTGCGGTTGCTGCTGCCCGTGGGACTCTCCTCAGCCTGACCACCTTGCCCCAGGGCATCGCAGGAGCGAAGAAAATGCGCCCAGGGGACGTCGAGCCGTGGGAAGTGAGCAGCACTCGGCCCGGATCGAGCCGCAACCGTTCGGCTCGTACGCCGAGGCTGCCGCGCCGTCCCGGTCATCAACGTCCCTTCCCGCAGAGTTACATACCCCACTTTTCAGCCTGCGGGTGAGTACTCATTCGATGCGCCCCGTTGAACCCAGTAACCGGTGACCCACCTATAGACCGGTAAGTGAGGTTCGTACATGTCAAAGATCGGTCCGAAACAAACCAAGCGGCGTCTCCCCGCCGCTGACTGCTGCCCGGGTTGGGTGCATCTTTGCTCCCGTCAACTCAAGGACTGAGGACGGTCGCTTCATGGACTACTGCATCCCGTGCAGCCGCACGCTCAACGGCGCCGTTACCTGCCCAGAGTGTGGGGCATACGACCCCGGCATGACACAGCCGAGCGATCGGAGAGGCGGTGCTCCGGCCGTCGAGGCCGCGATGCCGGAGGTCCGCTCGAGTCGGGGACCGAGTTCCTCCGGGTCGCCCCTTCCCGGGTCACCGACTGCCTCGCAAGACCTGTCGGCTGACCGGTACGACCGTCCGGCGCGACTGAAGAAGTATGCCGTCCGGTCTCTTGCCGCAGCCGCCTTCACCCTCCTCGGAGGCCTGGCCACCGCATCGGTGTTTCCCCAGTCGACGGCCCCACGAGCAGCCTCGATCCCGGAACAGCCGTCCCCCGAAGAGCCCGGGGTCCGCGTTCCCGATTCACAGGCTTCACCGGAGCGTGTGACCACGCACCCGGCCCGAAAGGGCGTCCGGGACCGAAACGGTGACGGGATCCGGCGTCCTCTGCCAACGGCGACTCGCAGCACGTCACCGGTCTCTCGGCCTCCCACCACCAGTGCGCCGCCACCAGTGAAGGCGAAGCCGACCCCCCGAGCCTCCAGCGGCCGCCGCCCCAGCTCGCCCTCGCAGACGGCAACCCCTTCCTCGAGGCCCTCCGCCAGTTCCTCCGCCAGTCCTTCCGTCAGTCCTTCCGGCAGCATCAGCGCCTCTTCTACCAGTTAGTGGCTCGCCGAGCAGTAAAGGGGAAGCCGGTGGCTGAAACACTGGCAGGGCTCCCCAGCGCAGAAACCTCCACCTGGTCCGCGCACGGCATCCGCCTGATCGGCAGCGGGCTCGCCGGCGCCAACAGAGGCCACAACCACGCACCCGTCTGCCGTCAACGACGTGCGGCACGTGGACTGTGGCCAGGAGTTCAACGGTGGCGATGGCGTCACCCTCACCGGCCCGGGCGCCGGCGACGAGGACGCGAACATCGGCAATTCTGAACGGTGATCGATTGCCCCAGTGCGCCGTGAAGAGGTGGGTCTCGCGCTTCCAGTGGTCATGGGGTTGCGGCGGCCGCCCAGCGCGCGGCACACCAGGTTGGCAGGGCGGCTTGGTGGCAGGTGGTGCAGACACCGGTCCAGCACCTCGGAACGTCCCGGAGGGTGTCGAGGATTTGGTAGAGGGTGAGACCGGTCCGGGTGCTTTTGGGGCGAGGCGCTGTTCGGTGAGGAAGACGTGGGCGGCGGTCACGAGGGTGACGTGGTGGTGCCGGCCGGCCAGGATCGGCTTTCGAAGTGCTCCGGGCCCAGGCCGTGTTGAGTTCGCGGTAGTCGTGCTCGATGCGCCGGCGGACCTTGGCTGGACAGACCAGGTGGTGACTGGACTGCTTGCGGGGGCCGTTCATTTCTGTCCGTCGTCCCTCTGCGCTGCACCCCACGCACTGGGCACTGACGAGTAGCCGGCACCGACGATTCGGTGCTGGGAACGTGTGATCGCCCACAGTTACGTTGTGCACAATTAAATTGCGTAATAGCGTCTGTGCGCAGTACACCACGAGAGGGAGGCGGCGCAATGAATCCTGTTCGCTACGAGGACTACCGGCCCATCGAACGCCCTTCCTACCAGGAGGAGATGGAAGCAGTCATCGCCCAGGTGGCGCGTCGTACTCGCGCCTCGGTCGAGCGCGAGACCGTCGGCCGCGCTGTCCGCACGGCCCACGGCAAGACCTACGGCCTCCTCAAGGCCACGGTCACGGTTGGTGACAATCCTGGCTTCTACCGGCAGGGAATCTTCGCACGGCCGACCGCGTACGACGCCGTCGTCCGCTACTCGAACGGCTTGGGCCACGACCGCCCCGACCACCAGCTGGGCGCGGCTTGCGGAATGGGCATCAAGCTGTTCGGAGTTGCCGGCCCCTCGCTGCTGGACGACGAACGAGACAGCGGCACCTTCGACCTCAACCTGATCAACAACGATGTCTTCTTCGCGAACACGGCCTACGACTACATGGTGATCGAGGATTTGTTCGCCGAATTGCCCGAGGCCCTCGTGGACCCAGCACGCCGCAAGACCTGGATGGCGGAGTTCCTGACCCGTCGGCTGACGCTCACCGATCCCGACAGTTGGCTGTGGGACGAACTGCTCGCCATGCTGTCGTTCACCGGTGTCCCGCGCAGGAACCTGCTGTCGTACAGCTACAACAGCATGGGCGCCTTCCGGTACGGCGAACACATCGCCAAGATCCGTACCGTGCCGACCGCCGCGTCCCTGGCCTCCATCACGCAGCAGATCGTGGACGTGCGTGCGGACAATGAGGCATTCCGCCGCACCCTGGTGGCCGAGGCCGCGGAGCGAGACCACTCCTTCGAGCTCCAGGTCCAGCTCAACACCGATCTGGCCCGTATGCAGGTGGACAACACGTCCGTCAAGTGGCCCGAGGACCTGTCCCCCTGGGTGACGGTCGCCCGGGTGGATCTCCCGCGCCAGGCTATCGGCGGGGACGACAACCTGGCGGCCGCCGACGCCACGTCGATCACGCCGTGGCGTTCACGCGAGGACCACCGGCCCATCGGCGAGATTCAGCGGGTGCGGCAGGAGGTGTACCGGCGCTCGTCCATCGAACGGCACCGCATCAATGGGCAAGAGCGGCGCGAACCGGCCGGCAGTGCTGAGCTGCTGGGCTGAGCTGCCTCGGTCGCGCCCGCCGTCGCGCAGGTTAAGTGGGCACGGCACCGTCGTCCACCGGCTCGCTGGACACCCAGGGGCGCGGCAGCCAGGTGGTGGCCGGCGGATCGGATGGCCAGCAGGTGTGTGGTGCCCCGGAGGCCGGCGGCGACTCCCGTGGCTCGGACCGGTTGAACCCGTGCACGAACTGCTCGTGCCCAGCATCCAGTTCACTCGCCCACAACCTGACGTCAGCAAGGTCCCCATCCATAACCACGCACGTCATCTGCAAGCACCTGCGACTTCAAGACCCTGGGCGTCGACTTCGCAGGGCTGCCTGTCTTTGACAGGATCGGGCCCGGCCAGTCGAGTCTGACCTAACTGGTACGAGACCAGGAGGGCCGCAGGTGGGTGCTGCGATGCCCACCGCTGGGTCGCCTACCGGCGTCGGCGCACGACGTGGCCCGCGAGGCGCGGATTCTGGCCGCACTGGAGGGCGCTGCCCTCTCAACCCCGTGGATGCTCGGGCCGACCGACGGTCTGTGGGCGAGCAGCTCGTCGGCGCCACCTGCCTGTACGCCGTGTACGACCCGGTCTCCCGGCGCCGGTCCGTGGCCCCCGTCGGCCACCCGCCGCCGGGGGTGACCGCTCCGGATGCACGGGGGTGGCTCCGTCGACTGCCCGCCGGCCCACCGCTCAGCCTGGCCGGGCTGCCGTTCGAGGCCCGGGAGATCGACAAACTGCGACCTCCAGCGGCCTCCAGATCCCCGTCCTCTCTGCCCCGAGCTCCCTCCGCCGCCCTCACCAGCACGGTTGAGCTCCGGTGCTGGGTGCGCGCTGACTTCAAGGCCACCCATGAGGTAAAACCGTAGGTCGGGTCTACTGCAGGTTTGGGTGACAGGTTCGGTCACGCGACCTGGAGGGCCGGTGTGGTCATGACGGTCTCGAATTCGATGAAGGTCAGCCGGCCGAGCGAGGCTAGTGCCGTGGCGGGCAACGTTTGCCCGTTAAGGAGCGGCGTCATGGGGGTCCCCCCTGCTCGAGCGAAGCTGAGAGCTTGGGGGAGCGTGCCGGGCGTCGCGACGGTGCGAACGTTGCCTGCTGCGGCACCAGGACCTGGCCGGCCGATCACGCCGCGGACACAGCGCCGGACAGGCGCCGTCCCTTTCCTGCGACTTGATCGGCCGGACAGGTCCTGGCCCGGACCGCGTCGCGATCGACGCCGAGGCGTACACCCCCGTGGCCGCTGTTGCCCTGAGGCAGTTCGGTGAGGAGGTCATCGGCGTGGAGGCGGCGGGCGAGGTCGATGGCGGCGCTCGGCGCGGGTTGTCCGGGGAGTGAGGCGTCGTCGGGCAGGGGCCGCTCCTGTCGCTTCCGCCCGGTGCCGGGCGTTTCAGCCGGGCGGCGCCGACAGATGGATCAGGATGCCGCACACCTCGTCCACGATCTCGCGGGCTTCCGTTTCGTCCCCGCAGTCACCCAGCTCGCGCGCCGTTCCTCCGATGACGGTGGTCAGCACGCTCACCCTGACCCGGCCGGCGCGTCGCCGCTCGTCGATCTCCAGGAGCCGGGCGTTGCGCCGTACCCATGCGCGGTCCCACTGTCGGCGCAGCGCGTCGAAGCCCGCGGGACCGTCGTCCTCCACGAGGAGTCTGCCGAGCCTCCGGTTGTCCCAGGCACCCTCCAGGTAGGCCCTGGCTCCCGCCATGAAGAGGGCGGCGGGGTCCTCCACACCGCGGTTGCGCTCGGCGGTCAGTGTGGCCGCGGTTCGACGCTCCTGCTCCTCCCGGAACTCCTCCCACAGGGCGAGATACAGCCCCCGCTTTCCGCCGTAGTGCTGAAAGAGGCTGCCCACCGGGATGCCGCAGCGCGCCGCGATCTCGGTGAGACCGGCGTCGGTGTAACCGCGCTCGGCGAACACCTCCAGCGCGGCGTCGAGCAGCGTGCGCCGGAGGCTTCCGTCCTGCCCGGCGGCTTCCTCAGGCAGGCCCGTGTCCCCCTGCCCGCCCGGCAGCTGACGTGCCGCCTCGGGCCCGGCAGATTCCCCGATGCCGCTCACTCGCAATCCCCGCTTTCCTCGGCCCCGTCGCGGATGGCGAGGGCGACCAGTAGTTCCAGGAGGTCGGCGATCCGGCGCGGATTGCGGCCGCTGCGTTCCTCGATCCGGCGCAACCGGTAGTGCGCCGTGTTGTGGTGCACCCGCAAGCGCTCGGCGGCCAGCCGCAGGTTGAGGTCCGCCTCCGCGAAGGCCCGTATGGTGGCGGCCAGCGTGTCGCCACGTCTGCGGTCCTCCTCCAGCATCAACCGCACTCGGGGATCGACCAGTTGGCGTGCGAGGTCGTCGGCGCGCAGCGCCAGGTAGTCGAACGGGGACAGCCGTGGCAGCGCTGCCACCCCGCCCCCGTCCGGCACCAGGTCGAGGGCGGCCCGCGCCTCCTGGTAGGCACGCGGAAGTTCACCTGCGCCCTGGGCGACCGTACTGATTCCCATGGAGAGCATGGTCCCGGCCCGCGCGAGCCGCCGCTGCACGGTCTCGAAGTGGGCGCAGATGTCCTCTGCGTCCATGCCGGCCCGGACCACGGGAACGGCCACCACCTCGCCGTGGCGCACGACGACCAGCGTTCTGCCGGCCCAGGGCCCGGCGACGCTGATCGACGCGCTGGCGGCATACCCGTTCTCGGCCGAGGTCGGGTCGCCGGTGCGGGTGTCGCCGACGCACACCGCCACGACCGCCATCATCGGTGAGCGCGGTCCGACGCCGTACGCCTGAGCCGCGGCCATCAGCGGACCGCGCGTGGGTGCCACCCCGGCCAGGAGCTGGTCCAGGAGATCGCGGCGCTCCCGGTCCGCGTCCGCCACCACGTGCTGCTGGTACTCGACGTAAGCCTGCGCGGCATGGGTGCTGGCGTAGTCGACGTACCGCATCAGCGGGGTGACGAGGGACAGCGCGGCCTGCTGGGCCTCGGCGGACGTGCCCGCGCAGTCCAGCAGCGCGTCCCACAGCACCTGCCGGCCGACCCGGAAGGCACTGATCCAGTCCTCCAGGGCGAACCCGGCACGTGCTCGGCGCATCGCCGCCGCGCGGCTGAAGACCAGGTCCTCGGGGGTCATGTCCCGATCGCCGGCCAGCGCCGCGAGCTGCATCTGGTAGTGCTCGAGCACCTGGTCCCGTACGTCGCCGAAGAACCGTTCGTCCTGCAGTGCGTACGACGGGATCTCCGCGCGCATCACCTCGACGGCGGTCTCCGCCACCTCCTCGACCCGGTCGTGGACGGCGTGCAGGATCCGCCGCCGCTCGCGGCGGAGCGGTTCGGAGAGTCGGGGATTGCCCAGTGCGGGACCGCGCGGCATGGGGCCGATCGTCGCCGCCCTCCTCGTGCTTCGTCAACAGGTTCCACGTGAGACATCTCCCGGCACCTGTGCGCGGCGCACAGTTCGGCCACCGAGAAGTTGGGTGCTCACACCCAATGTGCGCCCGCGACGCCCCCACCTACTGTGACGCTCGCCCACCCCCCAGCACATCGGAAAGGGCGTCACTCATGCTCGCGGTCGAAGACATCACCGTGCGCTTCGGCGGGATCACGGCATTGGACGGTGTCGCTTTCACCGTCGAGCCGGGCACCGCCGTAGGGCTCATCGGGCCGAACGGAGCCGGCAAGACCACCTTGTTCAACTGCCTCACCAGGCGCTGCGCTCCCGACGGGGGAGAGGTGCGGTTCGAGGACGAGGACCTGCTCGCCCTCCCCCCGCACGCCGTGGCCGGGCGCGGCATCGCCCGCACCTTCCAGAACCTGGGCCTGTTCCCGCAGCTCACGGTCCGGGAGAACGTCATGGTCGGCGCCCACAGCGGGGGGCGCACCGGACACCTCGCCGCGGCGCTCCGGCTGCCCCGCGTCCGGCGGGAGGAGAGAGCACTACGTGACCAGGCGGACGACTTGCTACGACGGCTCGGCCTGGCGGACGTCGCCGACCGTCCCGCCTCCGGACTGCCGTTCGGCACGCTCAAACGCGTCGAACTCGCCCGGGCCCTCGCGGTACGGCCCCGGCTGCTGTTGCTCGACGAACCCGTCAACGGGCTCAGCCACGGCGAGGTGGACCAATTCGCGGATCTGGTCCGCTCGGTGCGCCAGGAGTTCGACCTCACGCTCGTTGTGGTCGAACACCACATGGCCTTCGTGATGGGCCTGTGCGACAAGGTGGTCTGCCTCGACTTCGGCCGCAAGATCGCCGAGGGCACGCCGGAGGAGATCCAGCGCGACCCGGCGGTCGTCGAGGCGTACCTGGGGGTGGCCGCGTGAGCGAGCCCACCACCGGCAGCACCGAGTCCGCGGCGGGTGCGGAGCCGGACTTCCTGAAGGTCTCCGACCTGCACGCCGGATACGGCCAGGCCCGCGTGCTCCAGGGCCTCGACTTCTCCGTCGCCCGCGGTGAGGTGTGCGCGATCCTCGGACCCAACGGCGCGGGCAAGACCACGACGTTGCGGGCGCTGTGCGGCATGGTCCGCGGTCGCGGGTCGGTCACCCTGAACGGCACGGAACTCCTGGGCCGCTCGCCCGAGCAGGCCGCCAGGCTCGGTGTGGCGCATGTGCCCGAGGGCCGAGGCACCTTCAACGACCTGACCGTCGAGGAGAACCTGCGCATCGGCGCCCACCTGCGCACCGGCCTGCGGCGGCGGGGCCGCACCGAGCGTGCGGCCGTGGTGGCCGACCTGGAACGGATCTACGACTACTTCCCCAAGCTGCGCCAGCGGTCGCGGCAGGCCGCCGGCAGCCTCAGCGGCGGCGAGCAGCAGATGCTCGCCGTCGGCAGGGCGCTGATGCTGCGGCCCTCGCTGCTGCTCCTGGACGAGCCGTCCCTGGGGCTCGCGCCGCTGGTCACCCGCGAGTTGTTCGAGATCGTCCGTGCCGTCAACGAGGAGGAACGCACCACCGTGGTCGTCGTCGAGCAGAACGCCCAGCTCGCGCTGGATATCGCGCACAGAGCCCATGTACTGGAGGCCGGCCGGCTGGTGCTGTCCGGACCGGCCGCGCAGATCCGCGAGGACGGGCAGGTCGCCGAGGTGTACCTCGGGGTCTCCGTCCTCTCCCGGAAGGCCGGGTGAGCGCCGTGACCGATCTGCTCCAGCAAGTGGTGGAAGGACTGGGCTCCGGCGCCGTGTACGCCAGCCTGGCGCTGGCCCTGGTACTGATCCACCGGTTCACGGGGATCGTCAACTTCGCGCAGGGCGAGCTGGCCATGCTCTCGACGTACGTCGCCTGGCAGCTGGTGGCGTCCGGGATGCCGTACTGGCTGGCACTGCCGGTCACCCTCGCGGTGTCCTTCGCCGGCGGCATGCTGCTCGAGCGGATCGTCATCCGCCCCGTACAGGGCGCGCCCGAGCTGACGGTGGTCATCGTCACGGTCGGCCTGTTCATCTTCGTCAACGCGCTGGCCGGCCTGATCTGGTCGTTCACCGTGAAGGACTTCCCGCAGCCCTTCCCCGACGGCGGACTCGACCTGTCCGGTGTGCGTATGGACTGGTCGACGCTCGGGATCATCGGTGTGGTGGCCGTCGTGATGGGCCTGCTGTATCTGCTGTTCCAGCACACCTCCATCGGCCTGGTGATGCGGGCGGTCGCCTGCAATCCGGCCTCCGCCCGGCTGTCGGGCATCCGGGTGGGTTGGGTGCTGATGCTCGGCTGGGGCCTGGCCGCGACGGTCGGCGCGGTGTCGGGCGTGCTCGTCGCCCCGGTGCTGTTCCTGGAGCCCAACATGATGGGCGGGGTGCTGATCTACGCGTTCGCCGCGGCCACCCTCGGAGGCTTCGACAGCCCGGTCGGCGCGGTCGTCGGCGGCCTGTTCGTGGGTGTCGCCGAGACCCTGACCGGGGCGTACGTGGACGTGATCGGCGCCGATCTGAAGGTGGGCGTCCCCTTGGTGATCATTCTGGCGGTGCTGCTGGTGCGGCCACAGGGCCTCTTCGGACGGGCGGCGGTGGAGCGCGCATGAGCACCATCACAGCGTCACTCGGCACCGACCGGGTCCGGTGGCTGCGGCCCACGCTCACCGTCCTCGTCGCGGCGGCGGTCGCCGTCGGCGCACCGTTCTACTTCGCCCCCTTCCAGGTCTTCCAGCTGACCATGGTGCTCGTGTACGCCGTGGCGCTGTCCGGCCTGAACCTGCTGACCGGCTTCGGCGGGCAGATCTCGCTCGGACACGGCGCGTTCTTCGCGGCGGGCGCCTACACGGCGGCGGTCATGCTCGACCGGTACGACACCGGCCACCTGGCCACGCTGCCGGCCGCGGCCGCCGGATGCTTCCTGCTGGGCCTCGGGTTCGGCGTGCCCGCGCTGCGACTGCGCGGGCTGTACCTGGCCCTGGTCACCCTCTCGTTCGCGGTGTTCCTGCCGCCCCTGCTCAAGCGGCTCGAACCGGTGACGGGCGGCTCCATGGGGCTGACCGTGAACAAGCTGCAGCCGCCGGCGTGGAGCGGGCTGGCCGAGGACCAGTGGATGTACTTCGTCGTCCTCGCCGTCACCGCGGTGGCCCTGCTGCTCGCCCGCAACCTGCTGCGGTCCCGGGTCGGCCGGGCCCTGCTGGCCGTGCGGGACAACGAGAGCGCCGCCGAGGTCATGGGCGTGCGGCTGGCGCTGCACAAGACCCTCGCCTTCGCGTGGAGCGCGATGTTCGCGGGTGTCGCGGGGTGTCTGTACACCTGGGTGATCGGCTTCGTCTCGCCCGACTCCTTCAGCTTCGTTCTGTCCATCACCCTGCTGGCCGGCCTGGTGGTCGGGGGTCTCGGCTCGCTGTACGGACCCCTGCTGGGGGCGGCGTTCGTGATGTACGTGCCGAGCGTGTCCCAGGACGTCAGCGAGGCGGCGCCGGGAGTGGTGTTCGGCCTGCTGATCATCACGGTGATGTTCGTGGCCCCGACGGGACTGGCCGGTCTGCCGGGCCGTGTCCTGGGCGTAGTCGCCCGTCGCCCGCCTCGCACCACCGCTGCCCTCGACCGGACGCCGGAGGCCGAATCCGCGCCCGATGCGGAGCCGGAGTCCCAGGCCCTGTCCGGACCCTCCGAGACCCACACTCCTGCGGACCCCGCAGTTGTCGACGCCGAACCCGTGGGCGCACCGCCCCGCACGGAAAAGGAATGAACCACATGCGCAAGACGACCGCTCTGCGGGCGGCCGCGGCCGCGACCGCCGCACTGCTCACCGCGACCGCCTGCAGCAGCCAGCGAGGTCAGGACGCCCAGGACACCACCGCCGGTGGCGCGTGCAAGGGCCAGCAGACCACCGGCATCACCGACAAGACCATCAAGCTGGGTGGGATCTACCCGCTGTCGGGACCTGCCTCCGCGTACGGCACGATCAGCAAGGGCGTGGCCGCCTACTTCAGTCACGTCAACGACAAGGGCGGCATAGACGGCCGCAAGGTCGAGTTCGTCGTCCGCGACGACGGCTACCAGCCGCCCAAGGCGGTCGAGGAGGCCCGCAGACTCGTCGAGCAGGAAAAGGTCTTCGCGGTGTTCCAGACCCTGGGCACCCCGTCCACGGCAGCCGTGTGGGACTACCTCAACAAGCAGAAGGTGCCGCAGCCCTTCGTCGCGACGGGCGCCTCCGCCTGGGGCACGGGCGACCAGCACCCCTGGACCATCGGCTGGCAGCCCAACTACGTGGCCGAGGCACGCGTGTACGCCAAGTACCTCAAGGACGCGAGGCCCAAGGCCAAGGTCGCGGTCCTCTACCAGAACGACGACTTCGGCAAGGACCTGCTCGGCGGGTTCAAGAAGGCCGTCGCCGGCAGCGGCGTCAAGGTGGTCGCCGAGGAGAGCTACGAGGTCACGGACCCCTCCGTGTCGGCACAGATGGCGAGCCTCGCACGCTCCAAGGCGGACGTGCTGCTGGATGTCACCACCCCCAAGTTCGGCAGCCAGGCCCTCGCCGCCGACGCCAAGAACACCAAGTGGAACCCGCTGCACATCGTGAACAACGTGGCCTCGTCCGCCGCCGTGCTCAAGCCGGTCGGGTTCAAGAACGTCCAAGGCGTGGTCTCGGCCACCTACTTCAAGGACCCCGCCGACCCGCAGTGGGCCGCCGACCCGGAGATGAAGGCGTACAAGGACGCGCTCCACAAGTACGCACCCGACGCCGACCCGGCCAACCAGTTCAACGCCTACGGCTGGGCCGTCGCCTCCAGCCTGCACCAGGCCCTGGACGCGATGAAGTGCCCGACCAGGGAAGGACTGCGGGACGCGGTGCGCAGCCTGAAGGACGTGAAGGTGGGCATGCTGCTGCCCGGGGTCACCATGTCCACCGGCCACGGTGACGCCTTCCCGCTGGAGACGATGCAGCTGATGCGGTTCAAGGGCGAACGGTGGCAGTTGTTCGGCGAGCCGGTCGACACCCGCAAGGAGTTCGGCCCGACGGCGAAGTGAGCCGGCGGGGCGGTCCGCGTCGATGCTCCGACGCCTGGGGACCGCCCTCGCCCCGTCACGGGAGCCCGGAGCCGTGCGTGCCTGCGATCCGACGTCCGCCGGGCACGGCGGCGCCGGACCGGGCCGCCGGCCGTGGAGGAGGCTCGCTGTCCAGCGGACGCGCAGGAGCCACACCCGGCTGGGTGTCCGCGGGCCGCTGACAGCGGCCCGGCGGGCCTGCCGTGATCACCCGCGCCGGCCGCGGTCGGCGCGCGCGCGGCCCCACCGGGTTCACTAGGCTTAGGTGTATCAGCGGGTCAGCCGGCGGTGGAGATGCGGATGACGGAGCTCAGCGCAAGCCACGACGATCCGTTCGCCCCGCACTTCGCCGCCCTGGCGGTGCTCGACGACCGGGGAGTCGTGGTCGGATGGAACCGGCGGGCCCAGGAACTGCTCGGCCATCCGGACGCGGCCGTGATCGGGCGTCCGGCATTCGAGGTCCTTGTCGATCCTCGTGATCTGCCGACTGTCACGGAGGCCGCGGCAAACTGCAGGAGAGCCGGCGGCTGGTTCGGCGTGCTCAAGGTGCGGCACCGCGACGGGACACTCGTCGAGATGGGGCTCAGGGCCCATGCGCTCTCACGCCATGACCGGGTCCGTGAGTGGATTCTTGCCGGGGCACTCGCGGCTGACCTCCTGGAGTGGCAAAGAGACCGCGCGGTTCTCGACGGGTTGTACCGCCGGAGCCCGGTCGGCCTGGTCGTCCACGGGCCTGACCTGACCCTTCTCCGGGTCAACCGGGCCATCGAACGCGTCACCGGCGTCCCGGCAGCGGACTTCCGGGGGCTGCCCACGGGCTGTTTCCTCGTAGCCGATGACGCACGCAAGGCCGTGGACCGTGTGCACCAGGTGATGGAGACCGGAAGACCGTTGGTCTACTCGGAGCAGTTCGTTCGCCTGGAGCGGGACCCGGCACAGGAGCGGGTCGCGATGGTCTCGTCCTTCCGGATGGAGGACCCCTCCGGCCGCATCCTGGGTGTGGCCGAGATGATCGAGGACATCACCGAACGCCATCGGGCCCAGCGTCGGCTCGCGCTCCTCGACCAGGCCGGCAGCCGTATCGGAACCACCCTCGACGTGGCAGAGACCGCTCGTGAACTCGCCGAGGTGATGGTGCCTCACCTCGCCGACCATGCGTCAGTGGACCTGCTTCAGCCGGTGACGCGCGGTGAGGAACTGGCGCAGGCCATCGCAGGGCCTGTGGTACGAGTGGGTGCCTGCAGCGTCGGCGCCCAGCAACCCGGCCCGTCCCACCCCGAGGGGGAGCCGGTGGAGTTCGGGCCCGACACACCCCAGGCCAGATGCCTGGCCGAAGGGCGGCCCGTCCTGGAACCGGTTCTTTCGCCCGACTGGTTCTCAGTGAAAGGCCACCAGGGGGTCCACGCTCCGGACCTGGGCGTCCACTCGCTGATCGTGGTACCTCTTGCCGCGCGTGGCCTGGTGCTGGGTGTGATGACCCTGTGGCGTTCGCTCCGCCCCGATCCCTTCGAGGCGGACGATCTCACCCTCGCCCAGGAACTCGCCTCGCGCGCCGCCGTTGCCGTCGACAACGCCCGGCGCTTCACCCAGCAGCAGCAGACCGCGTTCACCTTGCAGAGCAGCCTTCTGCCCCGGGCGGTTCCGGACCAGTCGGCCGTCGAGGTGGCCCTGCGCTACCTGCCGGCCAGCGCGGCACCGGGTCTGGGCGGCGACTGGTTCGACGTCATTCCGCTGTCCGGGGCCCGGGTCGCCCTCGTCGTCGGCGACGTGGTGGGACGCGGCATCCATGCTGCCGCCACCATGGGCCGGCTGCGTACCGCCGTACATACGCTCGCCAGCCTCGACCTGGAACCGGACGAGGTCCTCTCCCGCCTGGACGACCTGGTCACCCTGCTGGCGGCCGAACAGGAGGGGGCCGGCGAACGGCCCGTGGGCGAGCAGGTAGTCGGCGCCACGTGCCTTTACGCCGTATACGACCCGGTATCCCGGCGCTGCTCCGTGGCCCGTGCCGGCCACCCGCCGCCGGTGGTGACGGCTCCGGACGGACAGGCGGCACCGCTCGACCTGCCCGCCGGCCCGCCGCTCGGCCTGGGCGGGCTGCCGTTCGAGGCTCGGGAGATCGAGCTGGCCGAGGGAAGCCTGCTGTGCCTGTACACCAACGGAGTCATCGGCGAACGCCACATCGATGCCGACGTCGGCCTGACCAAACTGTGTGCGGCGCTCTCCCGCCCTGCGGACGCACTGGAACGGACATGCCAAGCGGTGGTCGACTCGCTCGTGCCATCGCGCCCCATCGACGATGTCGCTCTGCTGATCGCCCGCACCCACGTCCTGCCACCGGACGATGTCGCCTCGTGGAGTCTGCCGCTGGAGCCTGCCAGCGCCGCCCGGGCCCGGGCGTTGACCTCGGCCAAGTTGACGGAATGGGGGCTGGAGCACTTGGCGTTCACCACCGAGTTGATCGCCAGCGAACTGATCACCAATGTCTACCGTTACGCCAGCGGCCCTGCGACCCTGCGGCTGATCCGTGAACGGTCTCTGGTGTGCGAGGTCAGCGACACCAGCCACACCTCACCACACCTGCGCCGCGCCCGTACCACCGACGAGGGCGGGCGCGGTCTGTTCCTGGTGGCCCAGATGACCGAACGCTGGGGCACCCGCTACACCCGCGAAGGCAAAACGGTGTGGACCGAGCAACCGCTGGCCGGCATGCTCACCTGACCGTCGCAGGCCATTTCGGTCGCCGCCTCACACAGCGGCGTGCGTGTCGGCATCTCGCTGCCCTGGGGCCCCGTGTGAGGGCCTGGGCCCCAGGGCGGACTGTGGCGGCGCCGGGGCGGCCTGCCCGGTCCGCCCCCGCCACCTTGGTCATTCGGCTGCGGCGAGCAGACGTTCCTCGCTCTCCTCGTACAGCCTCCGGCTCTCCCGACTGCCGGCGGCGCGGCGCCGGTGGTCCAGACGGCTGCCCAGCCAGCCCGCCAGGTATCCGAACGGGATGGAGACCAGTCCGGTGGACTGCATGGGGAACCAGTGGAAGTCGGCGTTCGGGAAGACGGCGGACGGCGTGCCCGAGACGGCCTTGGAGAAGACCATCAGCACCAGCGCGCAGGCCGCGCCGCCATAGAGGGTGGCGAGCAGGCCGGTGCGCGTGAATCCTCTCCAGAACAGGGAGTAGGTCAGCGCGGGAGCCACCGCGGATGCCCCGATGCAGACGGCCAGAGTGGTCAGCACGCCGACGTCCCATTTCTGGACCAGGGTGGCGAGCCCGATGGCCACGGTTCCCACGGCCACGCTCGTCCACGCCGCCACCGTCATCTCCGTACGCGGCTCCGCCTGTCCCCGTCGCGCCGCATGGGCGAACAGGTCGTGAGCGAGCGACGAGGCCGCGGCCAGCGTCATTCCCGCGACCGAGGACAGCAGAGTGATGAACACCATTCCCGCCACGGCCGAGTAGAGAATCGTCGCACCCGCGGAGGCGGGGGCCCCGCCGAGCACCTGCGACAGCATGAGCACCGCCGTCCTGCCGTGCGGGTCGACCGCAGTGATGGACCGCGATCCCACCAGGGCTGCCGCGCCCGTGCCCAAGATGATCACGAGCAGGCAGAAGGTGGTGACCGTGCCGACGGCCCACGACATGGAGCGACGCACGGCCGGTGCGTCCTGCGCGGAGTACAGACGCATGGTGATGTGGGGCAGGCAGGCCACGCCGAGGACCACGGTGATCTGGAGACCGACGAAGTCCAGCCGGTCACCGGCCGAGGTTCCCAACTGAAGGCCCTGCTGAAGGAAGGCGGGGCCCGTGCCGCTGCCGTGCTGGGCGGCCCTGAGCAGGTCTCCGGGGTTCCAGCCGAAGCGGTGCAGGACCAGGGCGGCGACGACGACGCTGGTGCCGAGCAGGATGACGATCTTGATCATCTGAAGGAGCGCGGTTCCCCGCATACCGCCGAGCGCCGCGTAAATGATCATCAGGCTGCCGACGATGACGATGCATGCCGTCCTGGCGCCCGCCCCGTGCGGGATGTTCAGGATGAAGGTGAGCAGCGACCCGGCCCCGGAGAGCTGGACGACCAGGAAGGGCAGGGTCGCCGAAAGCGTCACGACGCAGGAAGCGATGCGCACGGCCCGCCCGGGCATGGTGCGGGCCAGGACGTCGCCCATGGTGAACCTGCCGGCGTTGCGCAGAGGTTCGGCCAGCAGGAACATCAGCAGAACCAGAGACAAGGCGGTGCTGACCGTGAGGACATAGCCGTCGTATCCGGCGAGCGCGATGATGCCGCTGGTACTCAGCACCGTGGCCGCGGAGATGTAGTCGCCCGCGATGGCCAGGCCGTTCTTGAACGGGGTGAGCGAAAGGTAGCCGGTGTAGAAGTTCGTCAGGTCGTCGCGGTCCGGTCCCGTCATCACACACATCAGCAGCGTGACGGTGACCAGGGCGGTGAAGAGGACGAGGACGGTGGCCTGCGACCCGGAGTCGAAGTCGGTCATCTCGCCACCCCCGCGGGCCGGTCGGCCGCCCGCTCCCTGACGACGCGGGCCAACGGGTCCACCGAGCGTCGTGCGCTGCGCTCGTACGAGAAGACCGCCGCGAAGGTGACGACGAGCTGAAGGATCCCCAGGGCGATTCCCAGGCTCAGCTCCCCGGTGATCCGGGCCCCCATCAGCTCCGGTGCGTAGCAGGACAGCAGCACGTACACCACGAAGGAGCCGAGTGCGGTGATCGTGGAGACCCGGCGGAGCACGCGGTAGGCCGAGCGAAGGGCGGCGAGGTCGGCGCTGTGCCGATGCGTCTCGTGCGCGTACGGTTCCTGCCGGGTGGCTTGCCCGTACCAGTCGTACGGGGCGTCGTCGTATCCGGACGGGAAGGGCTCCTGCCCCGGATCCCGCCCGTACGACTCGTACCCGGGGGCACGGCCGTACGGCTCGGTCCGCGGCTGCGGCCATTCCTCCTGCGGGTACCGCTGGTCATGGGGATATGTCATCGCGTGGCCTTCCGGCTCGGCTCGGCTCGGTTCCGTGGAGGGCTGGGGGGAGGGGTGGCGGCGCACGATACCGACTGGTTGGTACGCCGGACAGTCTGTGGGGCGTCACGTTTTGGGCTCGACGTGACATCCGGCCGGCGCTGTCGGTCGACGGCTCGACGGCCCGCGAACCATGGGTGCCCGCCGGGCGGGGCGGCCTGTGGCGCATGTCACGACCACCGGCGTACCTACTGGTCGGTATGGTCAGGGGGAGCCGCAACGACAGGAGGCGCGATGTCCGCGACCAACCGCCAGATCCGTCTGTCAGCCCGCCCCGTGGGCGAGGTGCAACCCGATGACTGGGAGCACTGTGCGGGGCCCGTCGAGGAACCGGGCCCGGGCCGGTTCGCGGGCCGCACGCGCGTCATCTCCCTGGACCCGGCGATGCGGGGCTGGCTGGACGACCGTCCCTCCTACCTGCCGCCGGTGGCCATCGGTGAGGTGATGCGCGCCGGATCGGTCATCGAGGTCACCGCCTCCAACCACCCCGACTTCCAGCCGGGTGATCACGTGGTCGGAATGTTCGGCGTCCGGGAGCACGTGGTCTCCGACGGCGAGGGCGCCATGAAGATCGACACCGCCCTCGCTCCGTCCTCGACGTATCTGGGCGCACTGGGCATGCCCGGTATGACCGCCTATTTCGGCCTGCTGGACGTCGGGGCGTTGAAGGACGGCGAGACCGTCGTGGTGTCGGGGGCGGCCGGCGCGGTCGGTACCATCGCGGGTCAGATCGCGAAGGCCAAGGGCTGCCGGGTGGTGGGCATCGCCGGGGGGCCGGAGAAGTGTGCGTTGCTCACCGACGAACTGGGATTCGACGCGGCGATCGACTACCGCGCCGACGACGTCAGGAAGGCGCTGCGCCGGCACGCCCCCGACGGCATCGACGTTTACTTCGACAACGTGGGCGGCGACATCCTCGACGCTGCCCTGACCCGGCTGGCGATGCACGCGCGCGTCGTGGTCTGCGGTGCGATCAGTCAGTACAACAACGCCACCCCGGTCGAGGGCCCCTCGAACTACCTGACACTGCTGGTGCGCCGCGCCCGGATGGAGGGATTCGTCGTCTTCGACTATGCCAAGCGCTACCCGCAGGCCGCGCAGGACATCTCCGCCTGGATCGCCGACGGCCGCATCAAGGTCAGGGAACACGTCGTGAGAGGCAGCGTGGACGACTTCCCCGAGACGCTGCAGATGCTCTTCCGTGGCGGGAACGTCGGCAAGCTCGTCCTGGAGCTGGCATGACGGCCGCCGGGAGCGGGGCCGCGCTTTGAGGGTCGGCGAGGCCACCGCGGTGGCCTCGCAGCAGTTTGACTCTCTGCAGTGGTCAGCAGATAGGGCCGCTCGCCGTGGTCGGCCTCGGCCCGGCGGACCCGTCGCGACAGGGCTTCCTTGTGGATGCCCAGGTCCCGGACGGCGTGCGAGACGGGGCGGCCTGAGGTCCTCACCTCGCGGACGGCTCGCTCACGCAACTCGTCGGGGTACTTCCAAGGCCGCGTGGTCAGGGCGAGTTCACGGTTGTCAGCGCCCCGGAGACGGGGTCGTGCCGGCAGCCGGACGTTTTCACTCGTCGTCAAGCCCGTGGACGCCGCGGGCGATCCTGCGGAGGATGCCCTCGTGGACCCACCGGCCGAGTTCGGCACGCAGTCCGAGTGCGTCGTCCAAGCCGACCCCCGGGTGATCTCGCAGGCGCGCCAGGAACGTGCCGGGTCGGTCCCCATCAACTGCAGCGTCCGGTCACGTCGACCCACCGGGCCTGTTGACTCTGGTCCACGGTGATGGTCACGTCGCTGATGCGGGCCGCGCCGAGGACCTGGGCCTGGTCCGGTGGTGACGGGTGCCGGGAGATCGGACACTTGACGCGGCGCGGGGCGATTCGCGGCCGACGCGACGGCAACAGGTTCTCCGGAACAGCCTGTCCAATCCGGCCTGGTTCTCCGTCAGGCAGCACGCCACGGCGATGTGCGCGTCGATGATCCGCAGCCGGACCCCCGTTGATCCGTGTCGGATACGTTCCGTCGGGCAGCGGCGCCCAGTGGGCCGGGGTGCGGGCCCCTTTGAGCCGGACCAGCGGCTGGGCGGGCGACCGGCCCCGATCTGTGGGCCATCTCGACCATGTCCGAGGGCTTTTGCCCCCCCCGTGGCCGCAAGGTCGGCGGACAGCGGGTGGGTCCGTGGGCTCATGACCCGCGCAGCCAGTCGTCGGCCATTCCGTGCTCGGTCGGTCCGCGGGCCTGTGTGTGCCTGTCGTCGAAGCGGCAGGTGAGGTCGTCCACGACGTCGACGACACCGTCCAGCGGGCGCGTCGGACCCACCGCGACGGCGGCGCTGCGCCGCTTTCCGGCTGCCCGGTGAGCGTGACCGCACCGTCGTGGACGGCGACTTCGGAGATCTGGGGGCTGACCTGGAGCGCGTCGGCGAACGCCTCACGTCGCACGGCCTGCCAGATCTCCTCGGCGGAGCAGAGGAAGACCTGGAGCAGGTCACGGCGGCTGACGATGTCGACGAGCCGGTCCTTTTCGTCGACCACCGGGAGTCGTTCGATGTCGTGTCGCGTCATCAGCCGGATGGTCTCCGGCAGGGCCGCCTCCGAGGGACCGTCACGGCGGGCGCCGACACCAGCCCGCCGGCGGTGCGCGCCCGGACCTGGCAAGCCCTCTGGCTGACGGCTAGTCAGGTAAGACCTGTGGACCGCTCTGAGGGCCCCTCTGTTTCGGCGGTGTGTGCCGTATCACGCCCTTCAAAGCCGCCCAAGTTGGCTTAGTCACAGCGGAAATGTCCCTTTCGTGTCCATGCTCGACCTGGACAGCGACTCCCGAAGCGGAGCCAGTCGGCATGGGCGCGAAGTTCCGAAGCGGCCCATGGCGCAGCCCTCGTGACGTTCCTCCTCGTTCCTCTGGAAAGGTGCCCCTCATGGCCGCTTACCTCTGCCCTCCTGCCGTGATACACGGCGAGCACGCCGTGGAGACCAGCCAGATCGTGGCGGAGGTGCGCGACCGGCACCCGCATGCGGCGTGGGCGCCGCGGATCGACGGCATCGCGGCCAGTACGGGCATCGAGACCCGCGGGTGGATGCTGCCGCTGGAGACCGCCGTCGCGCCCGGCGACGGCAGCGGCCTGCAGGCTGTCGGCATCGGGACCGCCCAAGAGGCGCTGGCACGCGACGGGTTCACCCAGCAGGACGTGGACCGCGTGATCGCCGCCCTCGAGGCGATACCCGCGCCGCAGACCGTCCAGGAGCGCACCGCGCCGGCCTGGGAGGCCGTGCAGTCCTACGGGGAGCGTGCGGCGCGCGGGGCCCTGCAGATCGCCGGGCTGGACGCCGCAGACATCGACTGCCTGATCACCAGTCACTCCACCACCCCGGCGCTGCCCGGTCTGGACATCGCCCTGGCCAACAAGCTTGCGCTCCGCGACGACGTGATGCTGCTGCCGGCCACGCAGTGGGCCTGTGTCGCGGGGACCCGCTCCCTGGCCCTGGCGGCTGATCTCGTGGCCGCGGACCCCGATCGGGTGGTCCTGGTCGTGATCGCGGAGGCGCTGAGCACGACCTACCAGCCCGCGGACGACACCCTCGAGTCCCTGATCGTCCGGTTGCTGTTCGCGGACACCGCGGTCGCCGCGGTGGTTACGGGCCGCCCGAGGCGCGAGTCGGTCCTGCGGCTGGACGCGGCCTGGCACCACACCGTGCCCGACACCCAAGACCTGCACTGCCTGGAAACACGGGCGGACGGCACCCACTTCGTGATGGACCGGCGCGGGCCGCGCGCCGTACAGGAGACGGTCACCGCGATGTGGGAGTGGCTGCGTCTCCGTTACCAGGACGACCCCGACTCCTGGCACCCCGACGTGCTGCTCGCGCACCCCGGCGGGACCCGGGTGCTGGAGTACATGGAGCAGACGATGCCCGACGCATGGCCGTCCGGGCTGCTGGACTACAGCCGGGACAGCTACACCAGCGGCAACCGCGGAGGCGCCGCCGTGTTCGACATCCTGAGGCGGGCGCACGACGCCGGACAGAAGTCGGGCAGTCGCGCCGTCCTGTACGCGGCGGCACCGGGCCTCACCGCCACCGCCCTGGAAGGGGAGTGGCTGTAGTGAGAGCCCGCGCCACCCGTAGCAGCGAACGGGCCGCCCGCATCACCGGTCACGCCACCCGTACCGCTGAGGGCGCCGTCCGTACCGTCGGTGGCGCCGGCTGACGCGCACGCCGTCCCTGCCCTTGCCGCGCTCGCGTACGCCCGGCCGCGCCCCGCAGCCGCGTCATCTTGCGACTTCCGCCCAGACCACCTTGCCGGTGTCCGTCCACCGCACCCCCCACCGGGTGGTGAGCCGGTGCACGATGTGCAGGCCACGCCCGCCGTCGTCGAGGAGGCCGCCCCGGCTCAGACGCGGCCTGCCGTTGCCGGTGTCGCCCACCTCGCACAGCAGGCCGTGACCATTGGCCCTGATCAGTCGTATCGTGATGGGACCGGCGGCAAAGCGCACCGCGTTCGTGACCAGCTCGCTGACCAGCAGCGCCACGTCGTCCTGGGTGTCGCTCCTGGTGTGCCATTGCCGCAGCAGTGCGGAGACGTGCGCGCGGGCACGGGCGGGCGCGTCGTCGCGAGCGGGTAGCCGCCAGGTCGCGGTGTCCCCCTTGCGGTAGCCGATCATGCGCGCGAGCAGCAGGGTCACGTCGTCGCGCTGGCGCACGGGCGCCAGCGCGGAGACGACGTGCCGTGCGGCCTGCTGCAGGGCATCCCAGGGGTGCACCGTGGAAACGGCATCCGCCAGCCTGCTGATGCCCTCGTCGATCGACAGGGCCGGATCCTCCACCAGGCCGTCGGTGTAGAGGGCGAGCAGGGAGCCCGGGGGCACGCCGAACGTGTGCACGTCGAACGGCTCCCGCAGCGCGAACTCTGCGCCCAGTCCGGGGTGAGGGCGGACCGCGAGCGGGCCTGCGTGCCCGTTCGGAAGCACCAGGACCGGAGGGAGGTGGCCCGCGCTGGAGAGCGTCACGTGGTGGCTGACCGGGTCGTAGAGGGCGATGCAGCAGGTGGAGCCGAGGGCGCTGTAGCCGGCCGCCAGCCCGGACTCCGCGTCGTCCAGCAGCGTCACGGTCTCGTCCAGGTGCTCCAGCACCTCGTCGGGTGCCATCCCCGCGGACAGCAGCGCGCGGGCCTCCATGCTCAGCTGGCCCATGGTTGCCGCGGCTCCCAGGCCGTGCCCGACGACGTCACCGACCACCAGCGCGGTACGGCCGTCCGGGAGAGGAAAGCTGTTCACCCAGTCGCCGCCGACGCCCGCGCTGTCGGGGGTGGCGGGCTGGTAGACGCTGGCGATCTCAATGGTGTGGCCGCCGGTCCGGGGCAGCAGCCGGCGCTGCAACGCCAGCACCTGCGTATGCTCGCGCTGGTGTTGACGGGCCAGGTCGACGTGATGGGCGGTCCTGGCCACGAGTTCTTGCAGGTCGAACAACTCGCTGTCGCGGAAGGGGCGGTCCGCCCGCCGCCAGACCTCCGCCAAGCCCAGCACGACGGGTGGCGCGCCGTCCAGGACCAGCGGTACGCACGCCACACTCGCCGACCGGTCACCGGGCACCAGGGCACGGATCACTCGCTGACTGCCGAGCAGCCGCTCGACCGCCTCCCGGTCGGGTATGACGATGGGCTGCGGCGCATCGTCCCGCCGTACCGCCTGTGCCAGCAGGCGACTCGCGTCGCTCGGAAGATCGCCGCCCGGAGTCACGTAACCCTCGGGCCACGCCCGGTCCGGCACCAGGGCTGCCCGCCGTAGCCGGATGCGCCCCTGCGCATGCTCGGTGACTCCCTCGCCCGTCCACACGGCGAAGTCGAGGTCGACGGCGGCCACGTCTCCCCAAGCCAGCAGGGACTCCGCCAGCGACTGCGCGGTCTCGCCGATGTCCAGCGAGGTGCCGATCGCGGTCTCGGCGGCGTACAGGTGCAGCCTCCTGGCCATGGCGATCACGGAGACGGTCAAGCCCTCCTGAGGCGCCGCGGCGGGAAGGATGCTCAGCGAGACCACCAGCTCCGACCCGTCGCCGCGCCGCAGGCGCTGGATCCGGGCGACGTGCGCCTCACCGATCTCCAGGACCTGCCGCAACCGCCGTGTGACCGTCGGTACGTCCCCGGCGGGCAGGAGATCGGCGAAAGGACTCCCGGCCACGGCGTCCAGACCCGCGAATACGGGGGCGTCCAGATTGCAGCCGATGATTCTCAGATCCCTGTCCAGGTTGACCACGCCGAGAATCTGATCCTGACGGTCGGCTGCCGGGTTGTCGGGTACGCGTTGGCGGGTGGCGCGGTCGCCCTGCGCGTTCGCAGGACCGACTGCCGCTGCCGCTCCGCCGCGCGGGATGTAGCGCCCGAGGGCACTGCTGACCATGTCAAACGGCGAAGGGGACGAGGGGGAGGGTGTGGAGTCCATGCGGCTCTCTCGCAATCCCCGGCGCAGCGCCGGGGCTGCACTCGGACCCGTGCGTCGGGGCTGCACTCGGACCCGTGCGTCGGGGCTGCACTCGGACCCGTGCGTCGGGGCACCGAGATCCCTGACCGCACACCTCATTGAATAACACCGGGGGTCGCTTCGCCCACATCAGCGGATCGCGCGGTGAACGCTGACCATGAGGTGCAATGCCGCGGCCGGTGGGGCCGTGCTCACCTTGCCGGGGGCGTCGCCCGCCAGGATGCGACGACCGCCGCAGGACCACCGGGCGCCGGCGCCGACGGTGATGGCCGGTCCGAGATCGCTGTAGAGGCGCGCACAGGAGCAGCATGATCAGGCCGCCCCCACGTTATGCAGACCTGCCGCCCGGGGGATGCAGGGCATTGCGCTCGGCGGGGCGGTAGCCGGACCTCTCATCAGCGTCTCCGACAACGCCTCTCGGGACCGGTGACACCACCCCCTGGGTCATCCGCTCCAAGCCGTTGCTTTGGGGTGCCGGTGGTGTTGAGCCATGCGTGTCGGTGTTGCGTCTGGAGCGGCTGATCCAGGACGACCGGACCCGCGCGTGGCTCTGTGACTTCCTCTCCTTCGCAGCGAAGGAGAACCTGTTCGCCGCTTTCTGACGCCGTCGTCCGTTGGGGGGAGGGGGAACCGGACAAGCGGTGGGACACCGCCCGGATCGCCGCGCTCAACGAGTTCCTGGGCTTCTACGGCCTGGACCACTGGTACGCCTGGCAGGGTCACGATCCTCGGCCTCGGTCCGATCTGGCAGAGCGACCACGCCGCCGCCCGCTCCCGCACTGCGGGACTCCTCACTCAGAGAGAGGTCTTCGCCTTCGGTCTGTTCGAAAAGACCCACGGCGCCGACATCTGCTCCACCGACATGCTGCTCGAACCCGACGGCAACGGCGGCTTCCGGATCGATTGGCATCTGCGAGCACGCGATGTACGACGCCGTCACCCATGCCCACAACCGCATCCTCTACGGCCGTTCCGTCACCGGCTTCCCGCACGTGCGGCGCGAGCTGACCGACACGTACGTCAGGCTCGTCGGCATGAAGTCGTTCAGTGACCGCGCTGTCGACTACTTCCGCTCCGCCGGCCCCGCCGACCGACGCTACCTGCTCTTCAACCCTATGACGCAGATGAAGGTGACCACGGAGAGCGAAAAGGTGCTTGGTCCTGAAACACGGTCTCTTGACTCACGAGCGCGCTGGGTCGCACGTCATCAGTGAGCAGGCAGCGTACCCGTGCTGGTTCGGTGCTGACCAAAAGCCCATGTCATCACCCGTGTTCACCCCTCCCGTGCCGACTTGGTGCCGACTACGCTCGGTGGAATTCGGACATCTGGGGTTGATCGGCTCAGGGTCGTTGCGTGGTACGCGACCGGGCTGAGGGACCGAGCCCGGCCTTGCCGCCCAGCCGCCGTGGGTATGGGCAAGGTGCTGCGCCTGGGCGCGGTGCGCGTTCGTCCCAGAAGATTCTTCGTCTGCTGGTGGCACAGGGGTAGCGCATCGCTGAGCAGCGCACATGGCGCCGTCGAGAAGTGGGGGCAGGATCACCGGCCCGGGAACGGTCCGGACCTTGGCCGACGCGCTCCCTCGGGCTGGGTCTTTGTCTGGAGGGATCTTCGGGTCTTACCCAGATTGGCGGCCGGTGTTGAAGAGTGCCGTTCCTGCTGGACCGCCTGCCCGGCGCTATGAAGCGATTGAAGCCTGATGACGGGCATCCTGCCGCACCGCTCGCGCTCCGGTGTGGTCTTACGGTCCTCCCGATCGGCCGGCGTCGGATAATCCGCGCCTGCGCGGGGACCATGGAGCTCGGAGGGGGTCAGTGCCTGTCCAGGATTGCCACCATCGGTTGAGGGTGATGGCGGGGTGAGCCAGGAACGGATGGCTCGTAATGCCCTGGGCCAGCCGGGCTGTTGGGGCTCGTGGGACGGGGGCGGTCCCCCTCCCCGGCCCCTCGTCGGGGCGGGGGTCCGGCGCGGTGGCGTCCAGTGGGTCCACGAACCATTGGTCCCAGCAGAAGTAGGGTCGGCCCGCGGGGAGTCGTCGTCGAATGCGGGTCAACGGCTGGTCGGGGGACCCGGCGTGTGCTGGTTGTAGCGGCGGGCGGCCCGCGGCCCGGTGGTTGAGCAGGCTCCCCCCAACTGCGTACCTTTTTCCGTCAACGTATGGGCGGCACGGCGATGCCGTGTCCATGCGCGATGCCGTCTCCGGCTGGGCCGTCGGCGTCGCCTTCACTGCCCGGCGCGTGTGCGAGCAGCCGGGCAGCGAACCCGCTGAGCCGGGTGACGGTGACGGGCGCCACGCCGTGCGCCACCGACGCGGCACGCGCTGCGGGAGTGAGAACCGTGCGCCGAGGTGGAGCGGATCGCTGACCTGTCGGAAGCCCGTCCGGAGGCGGCAGGAGAGGCGATCGCGGCCTTCAACGCGATGACCGGGCACGACTACGTGGCCCTCGACTTCGCTGAGTACTACGGCAGCAGGAGCCTGGAGGAGTTCGGCAGGGAGGCGGCCCGGCCGGCTCGCCCCATGGTTGCGGACATCGCCCGGGACGAGCTCGTGGAGATCGTTCGCAGACTCCTGAAAGCCGACCCGGAGAGTGACTGCTATCTGCGGCTCCTGGAGACGAACGTGTCGCATCCCCGGGTGAGTGACCTGGTCTTCCACCGTTTGGACAACCTTCGGGCATCGTCTGCGGAGCAGATTGTCGATGAGGCTCTGAAGTACCGACCGATTGCGCTTTGAGCTGCGTGGGAGGTCAGCTGGCGTGCTGGTCCACCCGTCGTCGATCGATCTGTCCAGCCGGACGCTGCGGCACCTGGCCAGGCAACCGGCCGATCACCGGCGGGAGATCGCCACGCGATGGCGGCGCCTGCCCGTCGGCTGGCAGGCCCTGCTCGCCCTGGCCCACCTGCGATGCGGCGACACGTACCCCGACCTCGCAGCCGATCCCGGGGCCGTGGGGCAATGCCCCGGGATCGGCTGACTGGCAGCTTCACCTGCACTGACCTGGTCCTGGGCCTCCGGGGCCCAGCCGGTGGGGGAGAATCGAATCGGCCCCCGTTTGACATGCTTCGAACGGATGGCAGGGTTGTATCCGGGGCCAATGTTGGGAGGCTCGGCATGGCATTCGGTTGGGCACGATCTTCCGCGGCTCGGCAACTTCCGCTCAGGCTCACGAGCGGCGCGTTCTTCCTGAATTCGGGGCTCTCGAAACTCGGTGCGGACGAGGCCACCGCCGAGAGGCTGCAGCAGTTCGCCGCCATGACCTACCCGTTCCTGGGCAGGCACGACTCCCACAAGTTCGTACGGCTGCTCGCCGCCGGTGAGCTCGCCATTGCCACGACACTGCTCCTGCCGGTCGTCCCTGCCGCTGTCGCCGGGGTTGCGCTCACCGCATTCTCCGTTGGCACCCTCGGGCTCTACCTGCGTACGCCGGGGATGCGACAGGAAGGCAGCCTGCGCCCGACCGAGCAGGGAATCGCGCTGGCCAAGGACGTCTGGATGCTGGGCATCGGCGTCTCTCTCATCGCCGAGGGTGTGTACGAACACCCGTGACGCACCACGAGCGCGTCAGCCCCCACGGCTGCCGTACGCGCTCCGTGACCGTCATCGGATCCGTCCTGGTTGAAGGGGGGTAGGTCAGGGGAGCATGTGGCCATGGCCAAATGGTTCTTCGAGCCCGGTCATACTGCGGCGGAGTTCCGCGCCAGGCACATGATGGTCACCTACGTGCGGGGGCAGCTCAAGAACGTGCACGGCTTGCTGGAGGTCGATGCCGACGAGCCGGAGAAGGCGCGCGTCGAGGCTACGGTTGACGCGACCCAGGTGTACACCGGCCGGTCAGCCCCAGCGCGACGCCCACCTCCGCAGTGCTGATTTCTTCGATGTCGAACACCACCCGACCTGGACGTTCGTCGGGTCGCGTGTTCATCAGGTGCAAGCGGACGGGTTCTCTGTGGCGGCTGGTCGCCGCGGTGGGGCAGCCCGGGTGCCGACGGATTCGGCAGTGAGAGGAGCGCTGAGCAGTGTCTACCTCGTCTACTGTGACCGTTGGGAGCCGGCGGGTCGCGGTCGTAACCCGCGGCGCTGGTGCGATCGGCGGTGCGATCGCGGCGCGGCTTGCGGTCAACCACACCGTGGTCGTGCTCGACCGCACCGGCGATGTCCCGGTCGATCTAGGTGATCCGGCCGATGTGCGCCGGTCCGCGCAACTGGTGCTGGACCGCTACGGCAGGTGCGATGTCCTGGTTCACTCGGCTGCAATGGTCGCCTTCGGACCGTTCGAGGACTTCGAACTCGACCTGTGGCGTCCGGTCCAGGCAGTGGACGTCGAGGTGGCGCTGCTGCTCAACCAGGCCTTCCCGGCGGGGATGCGTGAGCGGGACTTCGGCAGGGTGGTCTTCATCGTGTCCAACACGTTCTGGCGTCCCCCGGGCGCGCACATGCGCGCGTACGTGGCGTCCAAAGGGGCGTTGATCGGCATGACCCACGCCCTCGCCGTCGGGCTCGGCGGCCACGGGATCGCGGTCACGGCTGTGACCCCGGGGCTGACTCGCACTTCGGCTACCGGCGTCGTGCCGACGGCGGAGTTCGAGGAGTCGCGGCGCTCCAGGCGCTGCCCCGGCCGCTCACCCCCGACGACACCGCAGCCGTGGTGGCGATGCTCGTCGAAGAGGACGCCGCCGTGCTGACGGGCCGGTACTCACGGTCGACGGTGGCCTGGTGATGCGTTAGGAACGGGCGAGGCGGGAATCCGAACAGGGACTCCCGTGCACGGATCGCTTAGCGCCGGCCCCGACGTTACTGGGAAGGTCTCGGGGCCTGGGCATCGGCGCTGGTCTCGTTGTGCGTGGCCAGCAGCCATCCGTGCTCCTCGGGGCATCGCCGGGCGTTTCCCACGAGACGTGCGACGGCGGCGGATTGGGTGCGCGCGGACCACAGGATCGACACTCCACGCGGACCTCCGGCTGGACGATCCGGCGCGCGGCGTATCCGTGGTCGGCCGCGGCGGTGGGATAGGTGAACGAGGCGGCCGGCAGGCCGACCTCCCGGTTCGCCCGCAGTCGGGCGACCATGGCCTGGGGAGGCGGGTCGGTGAAGGCCTGGGATGTCTGGAACACCCAAGCTTGAACTGATTCCCCGTCAACGGAGAGGAAGGCGACTGCGAGCACCGGCCGTAACGCCGGAAGTCGCGACGGGGTGGATCAACCATCCCGGGTCGTTGCTCTGGTCGACGAGACGTCCATGTCATCCGGTCAGCGCCGCGGATCGATCGGTCAGGGCCCGCAGTCACCGTTATGCGCTTGGCGAGGTTGAGGTTGTCGCGCGATGTGGATCATGGCTTCGGAGCTGGCGGTGAGGGTCTCGTGGTCGCGGGCGAGGCGTCGGCGCAACATGATTCATCCCAGACTTCGCTCGACTACCCAACGCCGTTTCACGATATGGAAGCCGCGAACTCCGGGGTTTCTGTCGACGACTTCGACTTCGATTCCGAGGCGGTCGCCGTGCTCTACGACAGCGTTCTTGGAGCCGGTGCCAACCCGGCTCTTGGAGGCGGTCGGGTACGTCTTGTATCGAGCCCCTGAGCGGCCCGAGCAGAATGTGCCGCAGCACTTCCACCTCGACTTCGGTGCGCCGAAACTGGACGAGGCCGAGGAGAAGGCTCTCGCGCTCGGCGCGACCAAGGCCGCGGTTCGGCTCAGTGTCGGTCGGCTCCGTCGCGGATTCGTACGACAACGCGATGTCCGAGGCGCCGAAACGGCATCTTAAAGACTGAGCCGATCGAAATGCGTGACCGTGGAAGGGTGTCGGCCAGATCGAGTGGGTGATCTTCCAGGAGGTCACGCGGCAAAACGAAGAACGTCTCCACTCCGCCCCCAACTCGACTACGTACCGACTGCAGAGTACAGACACTGCAGGACCACTGGCGGATTCCGGAAGCAGGACTGCTGACCGCTTGAAACCGTGACCGGCGGACTCTGTGGAACTCGGGGCAGCTCAACCGGCCCGCCGCGATCGGCCGCGAGGTAGACGAGCTGAGGTCCAACGGTCTGGCCGGATTTCCCCCCAGGTCGTCGGGAACACTGGCCGCTACGCCGAGGCCGGCTCCCGGCGCTTCTGTCTCCAGATCCTCGACCTGCACGACCTGCACGACCTGCACGACCTGGACCACTTGGAGCTGGTCTCCTCCCAGGTGTAGGCGCACGGAAGGGAAGGATCCGGATGCCGCGCCGTCTCTTTCCGGTGCATGTCTCGATTACTTACGCCCACCGTCAGAAAAAACGGCACCGGGTTCTTTTGCAGCGCATCCGGAAGCGGCGATGTGACGGGCAGGTTGCTTGGATCGATGGTGCGCAGGTCAGAAATGGGACGCCTTTGTCGATTTTCCGCAGAACTCCGTCCTGTCGGTGTGTTCTCCCTCACGTCCAGTGAGGTTTGGCGGGCTTTTTTCCTCGTTTCTGGCACTTTCTGCTTCCCCTTTTAGCCCTTTGACAAGCCCGACCGCCGGTTCTTATTCTCGGCGAATATTCGGAGCCCCGATGCCGTGGCTCCGGCTCCAGGGGCCGGCCTGGTCGGCGGGGGACGATGAACAGGTGCTTGCCCAATCGGCCGGCGGAAATCGGATCCGACCCTTCCGCTTACTAGCTCTCTGGAGGGGCCGCGCCCGCCGCGCCGCCCTGCTTTCCCGGCCGCTGTCACCGCCACCCTTTCCGCACGCGTTCGAGCGTGACTCACCAGCACGTCCGAACGACTTTCCGCTTTCCGTACACCGTTCGGCACGCCGTTCCGGTGATCCCGGGCGCGACGGCCGACACAGAGGAAGAAGGCATCCCGCATGACCACAGCCGTGACGAGGACGCGGACCATCGTGGACCTGTTACGCGACGCCGCCCGGGACCACACGGAGTCCGGGTTGCGCTACCCCCGGGGCGCGGACGGCCAGGACGCACCCTTGCAGAGCTATTCCGGCCTCCTCGACGAGGCCCGCTCGGTCCTCACCGGCCTGCGGCAGCGCGGCCTCGCCCCAAGGGACAAGGTCGTCCTGCTCCTGGAGAAACCGCGGGAGTTCCTCGCCGCGTTCTGGGCCTGCCAGCTCGGCGGGTTCGTGCCATGCCCGATGGCCGCCCTGGGCGGCGACCCGGAGCGTTGGGCGGCCCAGCTTACGCACGTCGACACCCTTCTCGGCCATCCGCTGATCGTCACCAGCGCCACCCTCGCCGCCGAACTCCCGCGTGCCAAGGGCCTGTCCATCGTCCCGCTGGAGGATCTGCACGCCGAGCACCCCGCGGACTCCTTCCACGAGGCCGATCCCAAGGACACCGCCGTCCTCGTGCTGACGTCCGGCTCCACCGGCAATTCCAAGGCCGTGATGCTCAGCCATGCCAATCTGCTCGCCTCCATGGCCGCCAAGAACGGCTACCACGGGTTGACCGCCCAGGACATCAGCCTCAACTGGGTCTCCTTCGACCATGTCGCCGCCCTCCTCGAATGCCACCTGCTGCCGCTGTACGCGGGCAGCACCCAGCTGCACGTCGAAGCGCCCGTGGTGCTCCAGGAGCCGCTGAACTTCCTTCGGATCATCTCCGGCTTCGGCGTCACCATGACCTTCACCCCCAACTTCCTGCTGGGGCTGATCAATCCGCAGGCCGACCGGCTCGACGAGGAGGACGGCGACGAGATCGACCTGTCCCGGCTACGGCACGTCATCAGTGGCGGCGAGGCCGTCGTCCGCACCACCGGCGAGACCTTCCTCAGCCGCTTCGCGCCGTACGGGCTGCGTGCTGACGCCCTGTGGCCCGCGTTCGGCATGTCGGAGACCTGCGCCGGCAGCATCTACTCCGTCGATTTCCCGGCTGCCGACCAGGCCCAGGAGTTCGCCAACCTGGGACGGCCCGTCGAGGGGCTGTGCATCCGCGTCGCCGACGAGGCGCACCGCGAACTGCCCGCGGGCGGGGTGGGCGAGCTCCAGCTCAACGGCCCGATGATCACAACCGGTTACTACAACAACGAACAGGCCACGCAGGACGCCTTCACCCCCGACGGCTGGTTCCGCAGCGGTGACCTCGGCCGGATCGACGACGGCCGGCTCACCCTCGTCGGGCGCAACAAGGACAGCGTCATCGTCAATGGCGTCAACTACTTCAGCCACGACATCGAGACCCTCCTCGAAGGCCTCGACGACGTGGCCCACTCCTTTGTCGCCGCCTTCCCCACCCGCGCCCCCGGCAGCGACACCGAGCAACTCGTGGTCGCCTTCCATCCGGAGTGCGCCGACGGCGACGAGCTCGCCCTGTACCGGGTGCTGAGCGCGGTGCGCAGCAGCGTCGTCATGCACTGGGGCTTCCGGCCCGCACTCATCCTTCCGCTGCCGAAGGACGCCTTCCCCAAGACCAGCCTCGGCAAGATCCAGCGCGCGCTGATGCGCAAGCGGCTGGAGGCTGGGGCGTACGACGAGGTGAAGGGCGTCGTCGACGACCTGGTTCTGCGTCGGCTCGGCGGCTATACCGCGCCCAAGGGCGACACGGAGAAAGCCCTCGCCGGCATCTACGCAGAGATGTTCGACACCGGCCCCGACCGGATGAGTGTCACCGCCAACTTCTTCGACTTGGGCGGCACCTCACTCGACATCCTGCGCCTGCGTTCCCTGGTCGCCCAGCGCCTCGGCGCGGACGGCCTGCAGATCATCACCGTGCTGCGGGCCCCCACCGTGCGTGCCCTGGCCGCCCACCTGGACGGGGCCGCGGACGGCGAGGGGGAGTACGACCCGATCGTGGCGATGCAGGTCACCGGCGACAAAACCCCGCTGTTCTGCGTCCATCCGGGCGTCGGCGAGGTCCTCGTCTTCGTCAACCTCGCCAAGTACTTCGTGGGCGAACGGCCGTTCTACGCACTGCGTGCCCGCGGCTTCAACCCCGGCGAGAAGCCCTTCGAGAGCTTCGCCGAGATGGTCGACACGTACGTCAGAGCCATCCGCTCCCGCCAGCCGCACGGCCCGTACGCCGTCGCGGGGTACTCGTACGGCGGCGCGGTCGCCTTCGAGATAGCCAAGGTACTCGAAGCGCAGGGCGAGCGCGTCGACTTCGTCGGCAGCTTCAACCTGCCGCCGCACATCAAGTACCGCATGAACGAGCTGGACTTCGTCGAGACCGCCGCCAACCTGGCGTTCTTCCTGGAGCTGATCGACAAGAAGCAGTCGCTCGAACTGCCCGCACAGCTGCGGTCGTTGTCCAAGGATGAGCAGCTCGCACACTTCATCGAGCATGGGCCCGAGGGCCGCCTCGCCGAACTCGACCTCACCTTCGAGAGGTTCAAGGCATGGGCTGAACTCGCAGACGGCCTCACGAACCTCGGACGCGGCTACTCGCCCGGCGGCAGAGTCCGCTCGATGAGCGTCTTCTACGCCATCCCGCTGCGCGGCACCAAGGAGGACTGGCTGGACAACGAGCTGCGCCGCTGGGACGAACACGCCACCGGCGAGAACCGCTACATCGACGTACCCGGCGAGCACTACACGCTGATGGGCCCGGCGCACGTGGCGGCCTTCCAGTCGATCCTGCGCAAGGAGCTCGACCGCGCCCTCGGCGACGCCTGAACCCCACAGACCACCGACCCCCGACCCCGAGGAGGGGCAGTACGTGAACGGCAAGAAGATCCTGGTGACCGGTGCCACCGGACAGGTGGCGGGACCGGTGGCCGAGGCGCTGGCCGACGGCAACGAGGTGTGGGCGCTGGGCCGCTTCGGTGCCCCCGGGGCCGAGGAGAAGCTGACCCGGCACGGCATCCACACCTTCCACTGGGACATGGACGACACCGGCGCTGGCTCCCTCAAGGGCCTGCCGGAGGACTTCACCCACGTCTTCCACTCAGCGGTGCGCCGCGGCGAGGACGGCGACTTCAACGCGGCCGTCGAGGTCAACTCGGTCGCCGTGGGGCGCCTGATGACCCACTGCCGTACCGCGGAGGCGTTCCTGTACGTCTCCACCGGCGCCCTGTACGCCCGCCAGACCCTCGACCACAAGTACACCGAGACCGACCCGCTGGACGGCAAGGCCGACTGGCTGCCCGCCTATCCCGTGGTCAAGATCGCGGCCGAGGGTACGGTCCGGGCGTTCGCGCAGACCCTCGGCCTGCCGACTGTCATAGCCCGCCTCAACATCGCCTACGGGCCGGGCGGTTACGGCGGCGTGCCCATGCTCTACTTCAAACGGATGCTCGCGGGCGAGCCGATCCCGGTCCCGCTGGAGGGCCAGAACTGGACCTCGCTGCTGTACACAGACGACCTCGTCGAGCAGGTCCCGCACCTGTGGAACGCGGCGAGCGTCCCGGTGACCCTGACCAACTGGGGCGGCGACGAGTCCGTCGGCGTCACCGACTGCGTCCGCTACCTGGAGGAGCTCACGGGGGTCGAGGCGAAGCTCGTACCGAGCGAAGTCACCCGCGAGACCTACCAGTTCAACCCGACGCTGCGCCGATCGCTCACCGGACCGTGCAGGGTGCCGTGGCGCGAGGGCATCCGGCGCACCCTCGCGGCCCTTTACCCCGAACACCTCAAGAAGTGAGAGGAGCGGCTCCCGTCATGACCGACAGCACCGATCCGCTGGCACCGATCCACGCCGCCTACGCCGCCTTCGCAGCCCGCGACGCGGGCGCACTCCTGGACGCCTTCGACCCGGACATCGAGTGGGTGCATCCCGAGGGGATGGACAAGTACGGCCTCGGCGGCGCCAAGTACGGGCACGCCGGCGTCAAGGAGTTCCTCGCCCGCGTGCCCACCGTCCTCGGCGGCATGCGGCTGCACCCGGCCGAGTTCGTCCGCGAGGGCGAGCGTGTGGTCGTCTTCGGCCACCGGGACATCACCTCCCTGAGCGGGTACACGGAGACTCAGCCGTTCGTGCACTCCTGGGTCCTGCGCGGCGGACGGGCCGTCCGCATGGAGGACATCTTCGACACCGTCGCGTTCCACCGTGTGATCGAGAGCTGACGGGCGACGATGACGTACGCCTACCTCGGCCCGGAGGGGACCTTCACCCAGACCGCGCTGCGCCGGCTCCTGTCGGCGGTCCCTCCGGGCCGCGAACCGGCGCACCGCCCGTTCCCGAGCGTGCCCGCCGCACTGGAGGCGGCCCGCCGGGGTGAGTGCGAAGCGGCGGTGGTGCCGCTGGAGAACTCGGTGCGCGGCGTCGTACCCGCCACCATGGACCAGCTGGCCTCGGCGGAGATGCACATCAACGCCGAGGTCGAGGTGCCGGTGTCCTTCGCGCTCATGGCCCCCGAGGGTGTCGCGGCGGAGGAGGTGACCGTGGTGCACAGCCACCCGCACGCGCTGGGCCAGTGCGAGGACTGGCTGCGCACCCGGCTGCCCGGGGCCCGCACCCGGACCGCCGCCTCCACCGCCGCGGCCGCCCGGGAGGTCGCGGAGGCGGGCGCCCCCGCCCACGCGGCCATCGCGGCCGCGCCGGCCGCCGGCCTGTACGGGCTGCGGATCCTCGCCACCGGCCTGGGCCGGGAGGCGGGGGCCGTGACCCGGTTCGTGTCGGTGGCCCCCCGCTGGTCCCACCCGGCCCGGACCGCACGCGAGCGCACTTCCCTGCTGGTGTCATTGAGTACCGCGGGCCCGGCCCTCGTCCCCAACGTCCTCAACGAGTTCCGCACCCTCGGCATTGCCCTGTCCTGGATCCAGTCCTGGCCGACGGGCCGGGCACTCGGCAGCTACGACCTGTTCCTCGACGTCGACGCCCACATCGACACCCGCCCGCTGCGCCTGGCCATGGCGGCCGTGGAGGCTCGGGGCCTGGAGGTGCGCTTCCTGGGCAGCTATCCACGCTGGTCCGCCGCGCCCGGATGAACGGTCCGTCGCCGGGGCGGGAGCGAACCGGTCGCCGGGGCGGAAGCGGCTGGTCGGTCGGCGCGGAGGCAGTCGTCAGCCGGCGGCTGACGAGGCCCTCATGCCGTGGGCCGAGGAGGTTCTTCGGCCGCCGGCAGGCGCGACTCGTCCGCTGCGGGTCGGGGGTGCAGGCCGGCCTCGCCTCGGCACAGCTCGTCGGCCCCCGGCGGGTGGAGCTCGTCTGTCGTGGGGTGGCGGATCGGGCCCGCCGAGGACCGACGCAGTTCGTCGGCCGCCTCCCGTACGGCCGGCAGCAGGGCCGCCACCGGCGGGCTGTCCAGGGCGCCCTCGCGCACCACGAGGGTGATCCGGCGGATGGGCCGGATCCTCTTCAGAGCGATGCGGGCGACCGGATGCCCCGGCCGCTCGGGCACCAGGTCGGGGACGAGCGCGACGCCCCAGCCCAGCGAGACCAGCCCGAACACGGCCTGCATGTCCCCGATGTCGGAGACGATGTCGGGGACGAAACCGGCGTCGGCGCACAGATGCAGGACCAGCTGCCCGAGCCTGGACGTCCGGTCCAGCAGCCACGGCTGCTCCGCGAACTCGGCGAGGTCACGTGGCCCCTCGCTCCGGGCGAGCGGGTGACCGGGCGCGATGGCCAGGCGGATGCGGTCGCTGATCACCTCCTCCTCGTACAGCCCCGGCACCCGCGGCTCGGGCACCTGCGGGTAGCCGGAGGCCAGGACGGCGTCGAGACGCCCCAGCCGGACCGTCTGCCGGCCCTCGTCGGGATCGACGCCGTGCAGGGTGATGCGCAGTTCCGGATGACGTGCGCGCAACCGGTTCAACGCCGGCACCAGCAGGGCCGGCCCCTCGTGCAGCGGTACGCCCACCCGCAGCTCGCCGGTGACCTTGCCGTCTCGGGCGAGCAACTGCGCCTCCGCAGCCTCAAGTTGGGCGAGGACGCGCTCGGTGTGCGCCACCAGCAGTCGTCCGGCGGCGGTGAGTTCGGCCCGTTTGCTGCCGCGGTCCAGCAGCGCGGCGCCGGTCTCCGACTCCAGGGCGGACAGCTGCTGGGAGACCGCGGAACGCGTGTAGTTGAGTGCCTGCGCGGCCGCGGCGATCGAGCCCCGGGCCCCCACCTCGCGCAGCAGCACCAGTTTCCGTACGTCCAGCACCGTCATCCTCGCTAACGCTTCTGGTTAAGAAGTATCACGCCAGATTACGAGACAACGGTCCTGGCGGCGACTTCAATGGAGATCGACTCCTCCAACGCGCCAACCGGACAAGGGACTTCCGCCATGCCCACACTGCTCCATCTCGACTCCAGCCCCCGTCAGGGCTCGGTCTCCCGCCAGATCTCGGGCGAGTTCGCGGAGGCCTGGCGCAAGACCAACCCCGACGGCAGTTACGTCTACCGTGACCTGGCCGCCGACCCCGTACCGCACGTCGACCACGCGCAGATCGAGGTCATGCACCGCCTGGAGGCGGAGGGCGTGCGCGACCTCGAGGCGGCCCGCGAGGCGGCGCGGACACCCGAGGAGGTGGCGAGCTGGGCGGTGACCTGGCCGCTGATCGAGGAGCTCCTCGCGGCCGACACGATCCTGCTCGGCGTGCCGATGTACAACTTCTCGGTGCCGTCCACGTTCAAGGCGTGGTTCGACCGCGTCCTGATCGCGCCGCTGATCGCCGACCCGGCCACCGGCCAGGGCCCGCTCTCCGGCAAGAGGGTCGTCGTGGCCTCCGCGCGCGGCGGCGCCTACGGGCCGGGCACGCCCCGCCACGACTTCGACCACCAGGAGCCGTACCTGAAGGCGGCGCTCAGCATGGTGGGCCTCGCCTCCGACCTGACGTTCCTGCACGCGGAGCTGACCAAGTCGGCGCACGTGCCCCGGCTCCTCCAGTTCAAGGAGATGGCGGCCACGTCGTACCAGGCGGCGATCGACGGCGCCCGCACGCACGGCGAGGCCTGACAGCCCCGGTAAGTCCCCGGAAACCGCTCTCACCGGCTCTCACCGCAGCGGGAAGTTGCGGTCGAAGACGTTGTCCGGGTCGTACCGCGTCTTGAGCGCGCGCAGCCGGGTCAGGGCCGGCTCGGGGAACGCCTCGGCGAGGACCTCGGGGGAGCGGCGGGTGTCGAAGCTGAGGTACATGCCGTTCACCTCCGGGGCGAGCCGTGCCCAGTGGGCGTCGAGGGAGCGCACCCGTTCGGGCACGGTCGCGGAGAGAAGCTGGAAGTTCTGGGTGCGGTGGGCGTAGGCGGTGGCCGATGGACTGACGTCGTTGACCGCGCCGCCCACCGAACGGAACTGCCCCATCAGTACCTGCCCGGACGCCAGCGCGTCCGCGTGGGAGCGCGCGGTGTGCGTGGAGACGCGGTCGAGCAGTCCGGAGCGGGTGGCGCCCAGGCCCTGCCCGTGGTGCGGGGCGCCGCCGACCGGCAGCAGCGCCGGGTACGGGGCGAGCATCGCCTCCTGGCGCAGCAGCGGGCCCAGCCCCAGCAGGGGAGTCAACACCCGCTGGGCGGCGTCCGGTCGGTCTCCTGCGTAGACCGCGGCGACGTGGGCCATGGCCGGGCGGCCCGGTGCGGCGGGCATGAGGGTGAGGAAGCTCGTGAGCTCGCGGGGCGCGGCATCGAGGACGGCTCCCCACTCCTCGACGAGCGACGCGGTGTCCCGCGCGTCGAAGACCAGGTTGGCGAAAACGACATCGCCGGTCTCGGACGCCTCCAGCTCCACCGCCGTTACGACGCCGAAGTTGCCGCCCGCGCCCCGGACCGCCCAGAACAGGTCGGGGTGGTGCTCCGCGTCGGCGCGGACGAAAGTGCCGTCGGCCAGGACGATTTCGACGGCCGTCACATGGTCGATGGTCAGCCCGTCCCGCCGCGCGAACCAGCCCATGCCGCCCGCGGTGACCAGCCCGCCCACGCCCACGTCGCCGGTGTCTCCGGAGCTGATGGCGAGTCCGTGCGGGGCGAGGATCTGTGCGACTCTCCCCCAGCGGGCACCCGCGCCGATCCGGACCCGGCGTCGCGTCCGGTCCAGCACCGCGACGTCGTCGAGGCGGGAGACGTCAACGACGACACCGCCGTCGTTGGTCGACCGTCCGCTGATGCCGTGCCCGCCGCTGCGCACGGACACCACCGTGCCCCTGGTGCGGGCGTACGCCAGTGCCACGGCCGTCTCCTCCACGCTCTCGGGGAAGATCACCGTGGCCGGGGCGCCCCGGTGCACGTATCCGTGGCGCACCCGCTCGTAGCGGGCGTCGGACGGCAGGACCGTCCGGCCGGTGAGGGACGGGGGTAACGCGACGTGGGTGAGGCTCTGTTCCGTCATGACGGGGAGGTCCCTTCGGAGGACTCAGGAGGACCGACGGGCTCGAGGAGGCGCCGGAGAGTGCGCGTCAGGTACGCCACGAGCCGCTCCGGCATGGTCTCGGGCGGGCCGGGCAGCAGTTCGTGCAGGTCTCGGGGTCCGGGCACGGCCATGAGGAACAGCTGTTCCTTCGAGCCGAAGTGCCGCATGAGCAGACCGTGAGTGACACCGGCCCGCCCCGCCTCCAGAATCGCCTCGCGGTGGGCCTCGGGGGCGCGGACCCGTTTCCTGACTACGGCAGGGGTGCCGGGAGGTTCCTTACTGATCCTCTTAATGTACATCTGGTCATTGGTGCTGCCGATGGCTGCCCCGCTCGAAATGACCAGTTATTCGGTACCCCTTGAGGGATCCTTTCTGTGGGGCCGTACCGTGCTCGTCGTCGGCGCAGGCGGTGTCAGCGGGGAAGGGGCGACGCGCGCACTCCTGGAGCTGGGCGCCATCCCGGTCGCGGCCTGCCGCAGCGAGGCCCGGCCGCACGGCCTCGCCGGCCAGGTGGCCGACGCCGCGGAGGCCACATCCGTGGCGAAGTGCCGTTCGGTGACGCGCAGGACCGTGTCCCGGCTGACCGCGCGGTTGAACTTCTCCCCGTCAGGCTGTCGAAGATCGTGGGATCGAAACGCCGGCGTTGAACAGCGCGCATCCTCACAGCAGTTGCGCGGTGCCGACGAGTACGGATGCCGGCGCGAAGGTGACGAGGAGCGTGGGAGCGGAGTCGATGGTCTCGCCCCCGGCCGGTGCAAGGAGCACAGGTCCGCGGGCACATGGGGTGCGACGACGCGGCACCATGCCCGTGGGCGGTGACCACGGCCGAGTCGGATCGGCGAGGTCGACGTCTCCGCTGCCGCGAAGGCGAGCCGGTGACGGGCGTCGTGAAGTTGTCTGCTCTCGGCAAGCCCGTGCGGTTCGGCGGCGCCGCTGCCGGTAGGGCGTCTTCGGACGGATGACCGAGTGGCGGGGCGTCGCATGGGCCGGACGTGGTCCGGGCGGGTGGTCGGTGGGTTTGCCGTGCTGTGGCTCGTGGGGTGCCTGACCGTGGGCTGGCTGCTGTTCGGCGCCCGGCCGGCCGCGCTGACCGGCATCGCAGGGCCGACCGGCACCTTCGTGGTCGCCGGCTGCTTCGAGGGGCCGGAGGACACCGACGCCCACTGGGAAACGGGCACGGCACGCATGGCGTGAACACGTCCTCGTAACGGCTCTGTCGTGAGCGGACGGTGCGGCTTCCGAGCGGTCCGGCGGTCACTAAGATTGTGGCATGCGCACGCAAACGGGGAGAGTTCTCAGACTGACGGCTGTGACGGCGACGGTGGTGATGGCCCTCACGGGGTTCTCCGACGCAAGTCACAAGACCCGTCACGGCAACGACGGCGGGGGCGGTGGGTGCAGCAGCTCCAGCCAGGACCACGACGGCAGTTCGACGTCCACGACAGGTGGCGGCAGGTCTTCGGGGTCGAGTTCCGGCTCGACGGCCGACTCGGCGCAGAAGCCCGCCCAGAGTGCCTCGGCGATCCTGGTGAGATGCGCGTCGCCCGGCAATCCGTACGCCACCGTCGAGGTCCAGAATCCCAACGACCGTGAGGTGACCTTCATGGCGTACGTCACCTTCCTGTCGGAGCAGGGGATCCCGCTCGCCGAGCGCTTCGCCCCGATCACCGCCCCCGCCTACGGCGTGGGCACCGGGCAGATCGCGGTCGGTGACGAGGCCCTCGCTGAGCAGGTCTCCCAGTGCCAGGCCACCCAACAGGCCGAGCCGATAGGCTGACGAGGGCCGCTCGCGTCCTCGGCCGCGACAGCAGACCATCGCGAACCGTCCGGTCTACGTCGTGATGGCGGTGACCGTGGACGGCACCCGCGACATCCTCGGCATCCGGGCCGCCGACGGCGGCGAGGGCGGAACTCGTTCCGTTACGCGGCTCCTCAGGACTGGGACAAGGTCGCCAAGGCCCTCAGGCCGCCCGTCTACACCGCGCCCAGCAAGGACGCGGCGACGGAGCGGTTCCTGGAGTTTCAGGAAGCGTGGGGTCTGAAGTATCCGGCGATCGTGAAGCCGTGGTCGGACGCCTGGGACGAGTTCGTGCCCTTCCTCTCCTTCGACGTCGAGATCCGCAAGGTCATCTGCAGCACCAACGCGATCGAGAGCGTCAACGCCCGCATCCGCAGGGCTGTTCGTGCCCGTGGGCACTTCCCCGACGAAGCCGCCCTCAAGTGCATCTACATGGCACTGATGAGCCGGGACCCGACCGGGAAGCGGATCGCGCGCCAGATGCACGGACGAGCAGGCTTCATCCTCCTTCGCCACCGCGTCCTCCTCGGACAGCGGCACGCTCCGTCACCACCGAATGCGAGACAGGGCCCGGCTCCGACGGGCCCGGAGGACGTCTCCGGCGACCGGGTCAGGGCCGAGCCGCAGTTGTCGGCGCCGGTGTGCTGCAACTGCCGCCATGGGATCGTGCCGGTCCGGTGGCAGCCGACTGCTCCGTACGACGGAATTCGTCCCTCCGGCGGCGGCGCCCGGCGAGGCACCACTCCTGCTGCCAGGGCACCGTGGTGAGCCAGGGGACGGTGCCGCGAAGGGAAGTTCGAATGTCGCACTTGAGTCGGCGCGGTCTGCTCATAGCCGGTGGGGCCATGGCGTCCAGCACCACGCGGAAGTCCCGCGCCCTTACCGGGGGAGGGAGCGGTTCGAGTGGCACCGGGGGAGGTGACGACGCCTGGCGGGCGAAGATCGACGTGCACCACCATTTCACCGCACCGCAATGGGTGGACTGGGCGGAGCGCGAAGGGGTGGTGCGACGGGAGGAGCTGCTGTGGTGGGCGCGCTGGGATGTGGACTCCACGCTCGCGCTCATGGACCGGGTGGGGATCGCGACCGCCGTTCTCAACCCCACCATGCAGGACCGGTATCGCTCCGCGGAGCAGGCCAGGGAGGGGCTGTCCGTCGTCTTCGAGGCACTGACCGACTTGATGCACGAACACCCGGGCCGTTTCGCCTTCCTCTGCCCTGCCCTCCTGGATCACCCCGAAGTCACCACGTGGGCCCTCCGGCGGGCCTTCGACGAACTCGGTGCCGTCGGAGTCGGTGTGAAGGCGAGCTACAACGGCGTGTACCTGGGTGATCCCTCGTACGACCGCTTCCTCGCCGAGGTCGACGAACGTTCCGGGGTTCTCGTCACCCACCCACTCGATCTTCCGGGGAAACCGCCGGGGGTGCCCACGGTTCCCGGCATCCCGAACTTCATGTGCGACTTCCTGCTGGACACCACGCGTGCCGCTGTGAACATGATCCGCACAGGAACACTCGACCGGTATCCCCGCCTGTCCGTCGTCCTGCCGCACGCCGGCGGATTCCTTCCCCAGATCGCCACCCGCCTCGAGGCCTTCGGCGACTTCTGCACCCCGCCTCTCGACGCAGCCCGTGTGAGGGAGGCCCTCCGCCGTTTCCACTACGACACGGCGGGCCCGCTCGCTCCGGCGTGCACTCTGGTGGAGACGGCCGGTGCCGAGCGGATCCTCTTCGGCACGGACTGGCCTGCCGCCTCCGCCGAGATCATCACCGACTTCACGGTGCCTGCCGTCGAGGCCGACCATGCGTTCACCGAGCACCAGCGTCGCGGCATCTACCGCGACAACGCACAAAGACTCATGCCCGCATTGAAGCGGGCCGACCACACCGGTCCCCGGGGCAAGGACAGGCAGAGTGCGTATCGCGAACGGGGGGACGGAGCCGGTTCACCCCCGACGCCGGGGGCGTCCGACACCTCGGCCTCATCTCCCCGCGCCGGCTCGCCCGGATGCCGCTGACCAGGCCCGACAAGCTCAAGGCCGGGCATCACGAGCTCCTGGCCAAGCTCACCGCCGCCTGACGGCGAGGGCCGGATATTCTGACGGAATGATCGAAAATCTTCCTCCCTGTCCGACGTGCTCGTGCGAGTACACCTACGAGATGAACGCCCTGGTGGTGTGCCCGGAATGCGGCCACGAGTGGGTTCCCGCCGAAAGCGGTGCCGAGGTCGGGGCCGCCACCGGGGAGCGGGTCGTCAAGGACGCTGTCGGCAATGTGCTGCGGGACGGCGACAGCGTGGTCGTCGTCAAGGCGCTCAAGGTCAAGGGAAGCCCCTCGGGGATCAAGGCCGGTACCAAGGTGCGAGGTATCCGGTTGGTCGACGGCGTCGACGGCCACGACATCGACTGCAAGGTCGACGGCTTCGGGGCCATGCAGCTCAAGTCCAGCGTGGTGAAGAAGGCCTGACCTGCGGCTCGGGCGGCCCTCCCGAAGGCGACCGGTAGCCACGGCATCGCCGGCCGCCAGCTCGTAGACCACCTCGGCATGGGTGCCTCGCGGCCGCGCGGGACCCTGCCACTCCCGTCATCCGTTCATCCTGATCGGCTACGTGTGGAGATCCGCCCTGACCGGTGGCCAGTTGCTCCCCACGGTGCGGCGACGCCCGGGAGAGCGCCGCCGCAGGACGTGTCCGCCGTACCGGTCCTTCTCGCCTTTGCCCACGCGCATTCACTATTGAGATCATGCCGAATTGAGATCATGCCGATATGGCGACTTGAAGAATTCTTCATATCGTGGGCGCGGGTCGGCCCAGGGCTCCGGCCGGTCTAGATCTCCAGCTGTCCCTCGACGCGCTTGAGGTGGTGGCGGGCCATTGCCAGGTTCGAACGTCCCCTGTCGAGCACGAGGTACAGGAACAGGCCGTTGCCGCTGCGCCCGGTAACCGGCCGGATGAGGTGGTACTGGTTTCCGAGGGTGATCAGGATGTCCTCGATCCGGCTCTTGAGGCCCAGCTGCTCCATGGTGCGCACTTTCGCGCGGACGACATCCGTATTGCCGGCAGCGGCGATCGTCATGTCCAGATCCTTGCCCCCTCCCAGGGTGCCCAGGGCCATGCCGCTGGTGTAGTCGACCACGGCCGCCCCCAGTGCCCCCTCGGCCTCGGTCATCATTTCCTTCAGCGACACTTCCACACTCGCCATGGCGTCTCCCCTTGGTTGTCGGTCACGCGGCACGACGGGCACTGCCGGTACTGCCGCGTGACCGCACCGTATGCGCATGCCCGAGTCGCCAACGGAGCATCTCCGAGGCTGACATCCAGTGACCATGTGTAAGCGCAAGAGAACCGCTTATCGACTGCTCCTGCCCAAATTGAGCACCAGGGGTGCACTCAGAGCTCGCCCAGCACGCGCTCCTGAGCGCCTCCGGCCGGCCTCCGCGGAAGCCGCCGACTGCCCCCTGGACGATGCCGCCGCCGGCATTGACCTGCCCCACCATTTGGGCTCCAGGCTGACCTGCCCCACCTGACACCGCACACCCGCCACCGCGTAGCGAAGAGGGCCGCCCGATCCACGGCCGGGCAGCCCTCGACGAGATCTTCAGCAGCCTTCTAGCCCATCAGCTTGCGGATCTCAGTGATGAGACCGACGAGCGCCTCGCGCTCGGGGACAGTCGTTTCCGGGTGCCACAGGTCCACGAGGAGACAGGTGCGCGGCCTGGCGCCGTTGTTCCACGCCTCGTGCACGAAGGAGTAGTCGAACAGCAGGCACTCGCCCTCCTGCCAGCGCCGGGTTTCGTCGGCGACCGTAATGCCACACCCCTCGGGGATGTCGACCGCAAGGTGCAGATTGATGCTGAAGTTCCACAGGTCGCAGTGCGGGGCGATCGAGGCACCGGGAAGCAGCGTCGAGAAGTGGCTCTCCAGGAGGGGGCAGAGCTTGCCCTGCTCGATGACCTCGCGGGTGAGGATGGTGTACGCGGTGGGCACCAGGGCGGCCGAGGACTCGACCGGCCCGCCGTCGCGGAAGAGGTACAGCGCCTGCCAGTTCTCCTGGCGGCTCAGATAGTGCTCGTAGTCGGAGAAGGCGCTCTTGCGACCGGACCACGCGTCCGCGAGCTCCCGCTTGATGGCGCCGTGTCCGGCTTCGAAGGCGCGGACAACGGGTTCGATCTCGGGGTGCTCGTAGGGATCGTGCCAGGGTGTCCGGGATATCCCGGGCATGATCCACTTGGCGTCCTTCTGCAGCGGATGACGCTCCTGCCGCTTGGCGTACACCATCTCCTCGACGCGCGTGATGGAGCCGGCGCCGTGCCGGTCCTTCACGTCCTGGAAGATCTGATCTATTTCGGGTGTCATGTCTCCCTCTTTCTGGCCACGCGTGCCTGCTCCCCGCCGACTCGTCCGTCACCATGACAGGCGGATCCGCATCCATCCTTGAATACCTACCGTCCGCCCGCCCGAGCGATGTCCTGCCATATTTCGGTTAGCGAGTCGGGGCGAGTCATTTCCGCATGACTGCAGGCGACGCGCGCGACTTCGAGTCGGCCTGATATGTGCGATTTCCATGCAGTCGCAGCGCACACGTCGGTGGGCCTTCCATGGTCCGCCTCGTAGAATTGGACAGCGCCATCGAATTCTCCGGGAATGTGCTCCAGCATGATCCGGTGATTATTCCTGTATATCGCAGCGATTTCTGCGAGATACTGCTCGGCGAGTTCGGTGAACAGGCTGCGATCCCGGCGCAGTGCCGCCACGATCCCTGCCATCGTGAGTGGCTCCTCGCCGTTCTCGGCCTGCACTCCAAAGAATTCGGCAAGTCCCGCCGCTACTTCCTCCTCCGTGATCGGGAGCGGCGTCGCGGTCTCGTGCGCAGGGTAGGAGTCCAGCAACGCGAGGGTCTCTACCTGCTCGCCTTGTGCCCGTAGCTGGACGGACATCTCATGGGCGACGACACCGCCGAAGGACCAGCCCATCAGGTGGTACGGACCCGATTCCTGTACAGCACGAATCTGTCGGACGTAGTCGGCCGCCATCTCCCGTATCGAATCCGGGAGCGCGTCCTTGCCGTCCAGGCCTCGCGCTTGGAGGGCATAGACAGAGTGTTCCGGGGAGGCGATTCCAGCCAATGGCGAATAGCACCAGCCGATACCACTCACGGGGTGGACGCAGAAGATTGCCGAGCCGCCCCCGTTGTCCTTGATGGGCAGGAGCACGTCGAACGCCTCCCCGACCGAGGATCGGCCCAGCTGTTCAGTGAGAGTGGCAACGGTGGGCGCGGCAAAGAGAGCTCGAATGGCGAGCTCGTCGCCAAGGACATCCCGGATGCGACCGATCAGCTGAACTGCAAGCAGGGAGTGGCCGCCCAGCTCGAAGAAGTTGTCGTCGATGCCGACCGTGGGCACGCCCAGGACCTCGGCGAACAGTCCGCACAGGATCTCCTCCCGCGGGGTCCGCGGACCGCGCCCGGCCAGGTTCGCTTCGTACACGGGTGCCGGCAGAGCCCGCCGGTCCAGCTTGCCGTTGGTGGTCAGCGGGAGCCGGTCGAGCACTACGAACGCGGAGGGCACCATGTACTCCGGCAACAGGCCGGCCGCATGGGTGCGCAAGGCCTCGGTGTCCACCCCGTCGTTCCCGGCCCCGGCGACCACGTAACCCACCAGGCGCTTGTCGCCCGGCTGGTCCTCGCGGGCTGTGACCGCGACCTGGGACAGCCCGGGGAAGCGGCCGAGTACGGCTTCGATCTCGCCGAGTTCGATGCGGAAGCCGCGGATCTTGACCTGGTCGTCGGCCCGGCCCACGAACTCCAGCAGGCCTTCGCCGGACCAGCGGGCCAGGTCGCCGGTGCGGTACATGCGGCTGCCGGCCGGGCCGAAGGGATCGGCCACGAACCGCTCCGCCGTCAGGTCCGGACGCCCGAAATACCCCCGGGCCAAACCCGCACCCGCGATGTACAGCTCCCCGGCTACTCCTGCCGGAACCGGCTGCAGATTGCCATCCAGGATGTAGGTCTGCGTGTTGTGCAGCGGGCGGCCGATCGAAGGCGCCTCCGTGACGGGGGCATCAGTGGACCAGGCAGTGGCGTACACCGTCGCCTCGGTCGGGCCGTAGATGTTGTATACGCGGCCGGCTTGGAGTCCGTCCTTGACCTCGGCGGCTGCTTGGGCGGTCAGGGCCTCGCCGCAGAACACCACGGTCTCCGCAGTGGTGCGTACGTCGCTCTGGGAAACGATCCGGGCAAGCGCGGACGGAACTCCACTTACCAGGACCGCCGAACGGTTGTCACCGTTCCGGGCGCCCAGGGCCAGCAGATCGCGAAGCACTTCGATGCGACCACCGGTCAGCAGCGGGCCGAACATCTCGAACACGGAGACGTCGAAGTTGAGTGACGTCGTGAACAAGACGTGAGCCAAAGACCGTTCACCGAACTCGGCGCGAACCCAGGCGACCAGGTTGGCCACGTTGGCATGGGTGACGACAACACCCTTGGGGCGGCCGGTGGAGCCCGAGGTGTAGATGATGTACGCCGGGTGCAGCGGTTGCAGGACGCTGATCCGGTCACGGTCGGTCGGATCGGTGGCAGGCCGGCTTTCCAGGGCGGCGACGACCTCGGGAGCGTCCAGGATCAGGCGCGGAGTCCGGGAGCCGTCCGGGAGCATGCGCGCGGTCTCCTCGACCGTGAGGACAAGCGCTGGATCGGCATTCTGCAGCAGGTAGGCGATCCGGTCCGCCGGGTACGTGGGGTCGAGGGGCATATACGCAGCTCCCGCCTTGAGTACGGCGAGCAGCGCCACCAGCGTCTGCGCGGTACGCGGCAGAGCGAGAGCGACGAACTGCTCGGGGCCGACCCCGTGCGCGATCAGGTGGTGGGCCAGGCGGTTGGCCCGCTCGTTCAGCTCGCCGTAGCTCAGATCGGCGTCCGAGGCCAGGACCGCCGGGCGCCGTGAGCGTGGTGAGGAATCGTCGGCAGGTGCCGCTGTGGGCGACAGCGTCCATTCCGGATGCTGTTGGTGCAGATCCGGCCCGCGCCGGGCGTCTTCATGCCGGCCGACCGTCTCGCCGGGGCCGGGGCCGGGGTGAGGGCGGTCGGTGCGTGCCGGCGTGTACCGACCCTTCGCCTTCGAGAAGTGGATCGACAAGGCCGGCGGCCAGTTCTCCTACATCGCCGAGTCCAGCCCGACCAATGACATGGTGCGCGGCAGCGACTATCTCGACGGCGGCAGCGACGGCGAGATCGCCGGCCACCCCGCCTCCGGTTACTTCGGACTGCGTTATGTGAACATCGCGGGCGGCAGCAAGACGGGACACGACTTCACGGGTGACGGGGTCGACGATGTGGCGGGCGTGACTGCGGACGGTGTGTTGCGTATCTACCGCAACAACGCCGGTTCCCTGTCCGGTGATGACGTCGGTCCGGGCTGGACGGCGATGGACAAGGTCGCGGCCGGTGACTTCAACGGCGACGGTGACGCCGACATCGTTGCCACCAACGGTTCCACGGGTGAGCTGTTCCTCTATCTCGGCAACGGCGGCGGCGGGTTCGAGTCCACCACGAAGATCGGTTCCGGCTGGACGGGTATCTCGCAGATGGCGGCCGGTGACTTCACCGGTGACGGCAAGGCCGACATCGTCGCTGCCAACAACACCACCGGCGACCTCAACCTCTACACCAGCAACGGTTCCGGCATCAGCAGCACCACCAAGATCGGCAGCAACTGGGGCGGTATCACCAAGCTCACCCTCTCCGACATCGACAACGACGGCAAGGACGACGTCGTCGCCATCAGCGGCTCCACCGGCGACCTGCTCCAGTACACCAGCACCGGCACCAGCCTGAAGTCCGGCGTCGAGATCGGCCACGGCTGGAGCACCATGCAGCACCTCATCTGACAAGCGCGCACCTCATCTGACAAACGCTGCTTCCTGGTCCCGCAGGCCTTTCCCGGTCCGCGGGACCAGCTGCATGTGAGGGCGCGGTCTTCGCAGGCCGGCCCGGACACGGCCCCGGCCACCCGGCTGAGTGAAGACCGCCAACAGCATCCGGAAAGTGAGCCGGAACCGAGAACGGAGCGCTTCTTGGCGGAGACTGGCACCGCTTCGTGATCGAGCTGTCCGGGAACGTCGATGCGAACTGGCAGCACGTAGGCAGTGCCAGATGTCTCGCTGCGGGGCGGCGGTCCTCGGCGGCGTGAAGCTGGACGGTCAGTTGTGCGTAGTAACCGCAGGATCGTTCGGCTGAGTGGAAGGATGGGCGCGTGTCGTTGCGACTGCCGTTCGGGGACGAGCTACGGGCCGAGCTGGGAGCGCCCGGGCGCTCTCACAGACTGGGCAGCAGCCCTCGCTCGCGTGTGTGGCGCGTCGAGTTGCCGGAGGCGACGGCGGTGGTGAAGCAGATCGTCGACGGTCCTGATGCCGACGAGCGATACGCCCGCGAGGTTGCCGCCCTGCGTCTCGCCGCCCGAGCTGAAACTCCCGTGGTGCCCGCGTTGCTGGCGACGGATCCCGGCGAGCGGATCCTGGTCCTGGAGCATCTGGATCACCGACGCCCGGCCGGCGACTGGATCGTCGACTATGCGGGCGGGTTGGCACGGCTGCATGCCACCGCCCGTCCGGAGGACGTTGGGGTACTTCCCCGGTGGCAGGGCCCGGACCAAGCCGACGTCGACTCTTTCGTGCGGCTGGCCGAGGCTCTGGAGGTTCCTGTCACGCCTGGCGTGTCCGGCGAACTCGATGACCTCGTGAACCGGCTCGCCCAGGCATCCGGGTATGCCCTTCTCCACGGGGATCCCTGTCCTGGTAATGATCTCCACACCGCCACGGGGATCAGATTCATCGACTTCGAGCAAGCGTCACTGGGCAGCGGCTTGATGGAACTGGCCTACCTGCGCATCGGGTTTCCGACCTGCTGGTGTGTCACGTCAGCATCGGAGTCACTGCTGGAACGGGCGGAGAGCGCATACCGCGACGAGTGGCGCACCCTGACCGGCTCCGACACCCAAGACGGGCTCGCCGACGCATGCGCCGGCTGGCTGCTCCGCGGCGACGCGCTGGTTGAGCGGGCACACCGCGAAAGCACGGATCACCTGGCCCGGATTCCGCACCGGGACTGGACGTGGGGCACCGCGACCGCCCGGCAACGGCTCGTCCACCGTCTCGGGGTCGTCGGCCGGATGACGGCCGACCACACCTCCCTCAGCGGCCTGAGCAGCCTCAGCACCGCCATGCGCCAACGGATGCTCGCTCGCTGGCCCGGGCTTCAGCCCGTTCCGACAAAGCGACCGTAGAGGTCGGCTGACACCCCCAGGATCGTCGCCGAGTCGAGGCGGTCGTAGTGGAGCACATTGATGACGTATGCGTCCTTCACGCGCGCCGTCGGCCCTGTCCCCTACGTCAACTCCCGTACAGCGGCCGCCGGGGCGGCTTCGCCTGTCTCGATGCGGCCCGCGACAGCCCCCCAAGCTCCGGGTCGAGCGGCCCAGCAGGACCCGGCCGAACGTGTCGATGACCACCGCCGCGGTACCGAAGACGGCCTGCGGCTCGGGCCGCGGTTTCTCCTACGCGCTGAACGACCCGGCCGGCCCGCGCAGGACCAGCACCGCCAGACCTTCTGCGTCAAACCGCTTGACCTGCTCGAACCCGTCGGTGAGCGCGGCGAGTTCGTTCTCGTCCAGCGCGACGTGGCGCCGCTCTTCCGCGGTGTGCCCCACGACCGGCGTGATGATGACGAGCACCCCGCCCTCGCGCAGCCGTGCGGCCAGACGGCGCAGGACACGAGCACGATCGCGGATGAAAACCACGGACAGCCGCAGGACGACCAGGTCGTAGCCGTCCTCGGCGAGGTCGTCCAGGTCGTCGTGCTCCACGTCCAGACACAGCCAGCGCACTCCCTCCGCCTCGGCCTGCTCCGCGCGGGCCCGCACCAGCGCCCCTTCGGCGAAGTCCACGCCGTCGACGGTGTACCCGAGCGAGGCGAGGTACGCGGCCGTCTCGCCGGTCCCGCAGCCGACGTCGAGAGCGCGGCCGCCCTCGGGCGCCGGCGCGTGCTCGACGAACAGGCGCTTCTCCTCGTCCCCGAGCCGCCGGAAACCGCGGCCGTCGTTGTAGTGCTCGGACCATTCGGCCGGGGTGTGTCCCACAGATCGCTCCTCGTTGGTGAAGGCGGGCCGGTGGTGCGGCGTCACGGCAGTTCGACGGGGCCGTAGAGGGCGGCCGGCTGCTGGGTCTGCAGCGCCCAGTACCGGTCGCCGAACGACCAGTGCCACCACTCCGTGCCGTAGTTGATCAAGCCTGCGACGGACAGCGCACCGCCCAACGTGGCCCGGTTCGTGCGGGCCCGGTCGCCGAGCCCGGGTGCGTCGGTGTAGCAGGCGCCCTCGGACTCCTCCGGGGAGGCGTTGACGCGCGTGCCCATGTCCAGCTCGCGGCCGAGGTGGTCGATCAGCGTCACGTCGACGGCCGCTCCGGCGGAGTGCGGTGCGATCTCCGGAGGCGAGACGAAGCGGCTGGCGGCCGCCCGGAGCTGGGCGGCCTGCCAGTCCGGATGGGCGCGGGCCAGCTGGTCGGAGTACTCCTCGAAGTACCGCCGCTGCAGGGTCGGGGGCCGGAAACCCTCGACGAAGAGGAGCATCACGCCGGTGGGCAGCAGTGACTGGGCGTGCAGCAGCCGGGTGAGGACGCCTTGCCGGACGTGGGCCCAGGCCCCGGCCTCGTCGCGTTTACGGTCGTCGATCTTCAGGCCGTTCATACGGACGTCGACGAGGTCCTCGCCGCAGTCCTGAAGGGGGATGGCGGCCACCCTCCGGTCGGACATCAACACGATGGCGCTGCTCATTCGTTTCCCCAGTCCCAGGTGCCGAAGTACGCGGCCTCGCCGGTGCGGCGGGCCTCCTCCACCGCGCTCAGGCGCGCGAAGTCGCGGGGCGGCATCAGCGCCTTCCACCCTGCCAGGGGCAGGACGCGGACCTCGTCGTGCTCCTGCGGATCCAGGGTGATGCCGCGGATCTGTGCCGCGGTGAGTCGGCCGCCGTCGAAGACCATCCCGATCGTGCTGTAGGGCCACTCGGCGCCGGGCAGCCCGTACACGCTGGCCAGCAGCCGGGGCGGGCCGGACACGGTCAGGCCGGTCTCCTCCCGGCCTTCGCGCACGGCCGTCTCCCAGGGCCGTTCGCCCTTGTCCATCGTCCCGCCGACCAGCTGCCAGGGATGCGCGGGGGAGTAGACGGAGTGCAGCTGGAGGGGCCGGTCGTCCTCGTCGGTGAAGTACAGGCAGGCGAACGCGGTGGCCTTGAGGACCGTCTCGGCGTACTGCTCGGGAGGCAGCCAGGTGGGGCTGCTCTCCGTGGCGCTCGCGGGAGCAGGTTCTGCGAGACGCGTCATCCGCATGAGCGCCGGGCTGCCCGTAAAGCCCAGCTCACGGTAGAGCGGTTGCGCTTCCCCGCTGGCGTGGAGCTCGAACAGCGTGACGTGCTCGACGCCGGAGAGGTGGTCGAGCAGTGTCGAGACCGCGGCCCGGGCGTAGCCGCGGCGCCGGAAGTCCGGGTGTGTGGCGACCACGTGCACGCGGGCGGCCAGGCCCCGGGGGTAGGCCGGTGCCGGGAGCACGGGATGGATCAGGCCGAGGGCGCAGGCGGCCATCGTGCCGTCCGGGGTGTCGATGACGAAGGCCCGCGCGTCCCCCTGTTCGGTCAGCCGCGGTGCCAGCTCGTCCGTGCACCGCCGGATCCACTCCTCGCTCAAGGGCGCGGACAGGACGTGCTCGGAGCGCATCCGGATGACGGCTTCGGCGTCAGCGGGCGTTGCCGCGCGGACCGGCGGTCGCCCGGCGGCATCCTGGGGTCCGGTCGCGGCGGCGGGTGCCGTGTCGGCTTTCACGGGACATCTCCTGTCGAAGAGAGTGGTGCGTGGTGCTCGGCGCGCAGCCGGGCCAGTGTCCGCCGGCCGCGCTCGACCAGCTCGGGATCACCGTGGGCAGTGCCGAAGGCGATCCCGCTCACGGCGTCGAGGGCCATGTCGATGACCAGTCGTGCCTCCTCGGCGTCAGTCAGGAACCTGCCGTACCCGGCCAGGAACGCTTCGAACAGGTCGGGGCGGCCGACCCAGGCGTCGGACAGACGGACCAGATCCCGTACGGCCGGCCCGGGCTCACTGCGCTCGAGGTCGATCACCGCCACGAAGACGTCGGGATCGTCGGCTCCGTATCCCGCGTCGGGGTTGGCAGCGTCGGCGACACAGAGGATGTTGCGGAGCTGGAAATCCCCGTGGGTCTCCACCCACTCCAGCGGCCGCAGGCCCTCGGACTGCCGGACGAGCTCGCGGACGAACTCCTCGTCGCCCGGACGCAGATGAGACCGCGCCCCGGCCAGATGCCGGTCGGCCTTGGCGACGGCCGGGCCGCTGCCGGCAGGAGCAGGCCGCGGGGGAGAGGACTGGTGGATGCGGCGGGCCAGCGCGCCGATCCGGTGGAAGACAGCCCTCTCCCGCTCCGGGGTGAGGACAGCGCCGTGCAGCGGACGGCCCGGCACCGCGGTGAGCACCACCGCCCTCAGCTTCCCGTCGGCGGCCACCAGCCGGGGCGCCGCCTCCCCCAGCGCCGGTGCCCACGTCCGCAGCCCCCGTACTTCCCTGCAGTGGAACCTGTCGCTCCGGTGGACCTTCACGTACCAGGTGCCGCCCTGCGCGCCTTGGGCCCGCCACACGCGGCTGTCCTCGCGCGCCCACGACGTATCCGTCCACTCGGTGATCCGGCCGACCGCCCGCTCCGCGAACTCCACGACCGGGACGTCGGGACGGCGGTCGAACGCCCGGCCGGTCACGTCCGGGACGAGACGCAACCGATCGGCGTCGGGGTCGAAGGCGATGGGGTCGCCGGGCAGTTGGAAGTGCACGGCAAGGTGCGCGCCGGCGGTGTAGGCGTCCAGGCCGGCGCGGCAGTACGCCACCATCCCGGCGGGCAGAGCGTCAAGGGGCGCCCAGTCCATGGCATCGCAGACGTCCGGCTCCCTGATCCGGGGCTCGCCCTGCCACCGTCGGACCTCGAAGAAGTATCCGGAGCGGGAGGAACCGCCGGGGCTGCGATGGTGCACGGTCACCGAGGCCCGTACGTCGGCCGGGTCGATGACGACACCGGTCTCCTCCCGCGCCTCGCGTACCAGCGCGGTGACGATGTCCTCGTGCGGACCGTCCAGATGCCCCGACGGGAGATGCCACAGGCCGGCGGCGTACACCTGCCCGGCCCGCCGCGACAGCAGGACCTCCGGCCCCTCGGCGGTCTCCCGGCGCAGGACGAGATGGACGTCCACCGGCTCGGTGTGCCGCTGCCCGCTCACTGCGCACCACCCGGACGCCGGGCGAGCAGGGCCGTGAACACGGTCTCCTCCACCAGCGATCCGCCTGCCGCGACCATCACGTCCGACCGGGCGCTCATCCCCGCACCACCGACCGGCCGGGGCAGTTCAGCGGCTGCCGCGGCGCTCGGGCGTCCGCCTGCAGTTGCTCCTCGTTCTGGCGCCCGAGATCGAGCACGCCGAAGGGCACCGGTCCGCCCGGTGCCTCGGCCTCCCGCTCATGCGGAGGCCGGGCCGGGTACGCCTCGGCGGTCGCACGGATGTGGGGACGGGTGGGCGGCACGTCATCTCCTCGGGACAGCGTGGGAGGGGCGGAGAAGTCCGTGGCCGTGGGCTCGGCCGTCACGGCGGGGCCTGCCGAGGTGGCACCGCGGCGGCTCATGCGGGTGTCCCGTGCTTCTCGCCGTCCGGCTCGGACGTGATCTGGTAGGACAGCAACTGCCGGAATGGGCCCGGCTGTTGAGCGAGCTGCGCGTAGGTTCCCTCCTGGACGATCCTGCCCTCGTCGAGGACCACGATCCGGTCGGCGACGGCGACGTTGGTGATGCGGTGGGTCACCAGGAGCACCACGCGGTCCTGGGCGAGACCCCGCAGCCGCTGGAAGATGGAGTACTCGGCGCGGGGGTCGAGGTTCGCGGTCGGCTCGTCCAGGACCAGCAGCCCGGCCTGGCGGAAGAAGGCCCTCGCGAGGGCGATGCGCTGCCACTGACCGCCGCTGAGTTCCTCCCCGTTGAGCCACTCGCGGGCCAGGAGGGTGTCCAGTCCGGCACCGAGCCTGTCGACGACCTCGTCGGCACCGGACGCCTCGCACGCCTCACGTACCGCCGCGTCGCCGCGCGCCGTGGGCTGTCCCTGGGTCACGTTCTCGCGCACGGTCAGTGGCCAGTGCGCGTAGTCCTGTGGCACCAGGGCGACCTGCTGCCACAGAGCCTGCGGGTCGGCGTCGCAGGTGGGGGCGCCGTCCCACAGCACCTGACCGTCCGTGGGCAGGTACAGGCCGCTGACCAGCTTCGACAGCGTCGACTTCCCCGAACCGTTGAAGCCGACGAGAGCGGTGACCTCGCCGCGGCGCAAGGTGAGGGAGACGTCGGACAGCGCGTCGCGGTCCTTGCCGGCGTACCGGTGGGTGACCGACGTGACCTCGATGGTCTCCGGCGGCGCGGGACGGTGCGGGCCCCGGCGCATGCGGAAGCCGCCGGCCTTGTCCAGGAAGCCGCTCCAGTCGTCCATGTACAGGCCCGTGCGCATGGCGCGCGCGCCGACCGACACCAGACCGCGGACCGACATGCCTGCCGTCTGCAGAGCGAAGACAGCCGTTCCGGCCCGCCCGACGGTGATACGGCCGGTCGCGAGCAGCCACACGACCGCCGCCCACACCACCGCCGATCCCAGCCCTCCGCACAGCGCGCCGAACAGGGACATCCGGGCGCCCTTGTCAGCCGCGGCCCGGTCCTCACGGTTGATCCGGGCGACCGTCTGCCGGTACCGGCCGGACAGGAAGCCGGCCATGGTGCCGGCGCGGATCTGATCGGCGGCGTCCTTCGTGTAGATGTGCCAGCGCAGCACACTCAGCATGCGCTGGTCACCGTTGCTGCGCAGGTTCGCCAGGTAGCGCACACGGGCGGCACTGACCTGGGCCAGGGCCTGGGGAAGGCCGGCCGCCACCAGAAGCGGGAGAAGGACCCAGTGCACGCTGGCCAGTACCACCGCCCCGGCGAGGAAACTCGCGCCCGAGGCGATGAGGTCCTGGCCCTCGTCGATCAGGTCACCGGTGACCTGCGCTCCGCGGTCCGCGGCCTCGCGGTCGCGGTTGAAGTCGGGCTCGTCGTAGGCGCACAACTCGACCTCGGCACAGCCGGTGAGCAGCATCTGCTCGGCCTCGCGCGACATCAGCGGGCCGAGCCGGGAGGACAGCCAGCTGACGGTGATCCCCAGCAGGGCACGTGCTCCGGAGGCTCCGGCCAGAAGGGCTACGGACGGCCAGGCTTCGAGGAGCCGGTGGTACACGTCTCCGCCGGTGAAAAGTGCGGTGAGGGTGCCGCTGATGGCGACCAGGCCGAGGGCCTGCATCACGCCCGCGGCGGCTTGGCACAGCAGGAGACCGGTGGTCGCTCTCCGGTCGACCCGCCAGGCGAGAGCCAGCGAGCGGCGCACCAGCCGGGGCAGGCGCCGGGCCATGTCGCGCATCCGGATGGACCGGCCGGCCGCTTCGCGGCTGCCGGTCAGGTCGACGTAGCGCATCTGCGGCTCCGGGGCGGCGCCCGGCTCGTTCCGCGGTTCGGGAGGCGGTGTCGCGGCCGGGGGCGCCACGGGGGTGGTGCGCGGGCCCGGGACGCTGTCGGCTGATGCATCGCTGGGCTCGCTCATGCCGCCCACCCCGATGACGGTCGTGATGCGCGGGCGAACAGGGTGCGACGCACGTCGACGGGACGCCGGAACGCGGTGGCCCGGGCGACCTGGGCGGGGGGATTCTCGAACACGGGGTGAAGGGCGGTAAGCACGCGGACGGGATTCACGGATTCTCCTCGGTAGCGGGAAATGAGCGGAGCACCAGCACAACGTCCCTGATCAAGGGGCGGATACGGGCAGCCCCGGGCGACTGGTCGAGTGCAAGTTCGATGCCGGGCGGGGAGGGCAAGTGCTGTCGGCCCAGGCGCGAGGCACCTGCCCGTTCGATTCACTCGTCAAGGGGACAGTGGAGCGGTCGTAGCCCGAGCGGGGGATTGCGTGACGGTGTCGACGGCACCGGTCTCCTTCGGGGAGGTGTGGGTGTGCTCTGCGAATGGCACCCTCGCCCACGCCACCGACAATCAGCGGGGCAGGGCACCGTGATCCGGACAATCCGACCCGGCGGTGTCTCCAGGCCCGTCCGCACTGCTGCGGGCCGATGACCTGGGGCGAAGCAGGAAGAAAGGATTCTCGAACTGCCGTGGCGCAGCCCGGAATCGGGCGCCCGACAATGTGGCTTGAAGTGCCTTCTGGCCAGGACGTCGACCGGAGCGGCGTCCCGTGAACGGGCCCGGCGGCGGCTAGCATCGGCACCTTCGAGGCCAGGCTCCTGCGCGGATCGTGTTTGCACATCCGCGGGATCAGACGGGTCCGGGACACCTCAGCCATGTGCCGGGCTGGGTTCCGTCCACGTTCCGGCGATGGGCCGACGCACCCTCGGCGGAGGGTGCGCGCGCTCCGGCACATCGCCCGCGCACTGAGCGCGGTGATGAGGGCGGCGCCGAGGTGCTCCCGGCGCGACCTCAGACGCGGGGCGTTTCCGTGACGCTGTCGTGAAACGCCGGAGCAGCGGGACGGGCGTCCTTCTCGGTCGGCCGATGAGGGGCGTGGGCGGGACGGACCGAGGCGAAGGCTGTGGCGAGCTGGTCGAGCAGGAGCGCTGAGGAGGGATGGGGATCACGACGTGGTGTGATCGCGTAGACGCCACGGGTCGGAGGGTCGACGAGGGGCGTGGTGGTGACGTCGGTCCGCAGGGCGCCCGTCAGCACGCCGGGTATCAGCGCGATGGCGTGACCGGTCGCGACCAGGGCCAGCTTGCCGGCCAGATCGGCTGCGGTGAGGTCGATGCGGGCGCTTACCCCGGCGCGGGCGGCGTGTTGGCGCAGCAGGGCCGCCGAGCCGTCGTTGTCCTCGACCCAGGTCCGGTCGGCCAGCGTCTGCATGCGCACCGGGCCGCGTCCGGCCTGCGGATGGCCGACCGGCAGTGCGACGACCATGTCGTCCAGCCCGAGGAACCGGCGTTCGACCCGGGGGTCATGGGGCAGCCCTGGGGGTGCATCGGTGACAACAGCGATGTCGAGATCGCCGGCGATCACGCGGCTGTGCAGTTGCGCGCTCAGGCCCGGCAGCAGGTTCCACCGGATGGATCCGGCTCGCTCGAGCAGACCCCGGATGGCCTCGGGAACGATCCCTGCGGCCAGAGACGGTGTCGCGCCGACGGCCAGTGGCCGATCGAACGTCCCGTCACGAACGTCTCGTACGGCACGAACAGCGCGGTCCGCCTCGTTCAGCGTGGCCACGGCGTGGTGCCGGAACACCTCGCCGGCAGGCGTCGGACGCACACCGCGCGCATGGCGTTCCACCAGAGGCACGCCGAGTTGCCGCTCCAGCCCGGCGATCTGCCGTGAGACGGCCGACTGCGTGTGATGGAGCTCGGCGGCCGCCGCCGACAGTGACCCGAGTCGGCACACGGCGCGGACACCTTCACCGACATCTTCCTGCTGGTCCGAGTCGACGACGGGTGGCGCATCGCCAACAAGGCCTATCACCGACACTCATGAGAGAGCGAGAAGCAGTCCCTTGCCGGGTTCACCGTCGCGTCGGGATCAGCTGTCCCGGCCGGTGAAGTCGGTGCTGCCGCATTGCGCCCGGAAGGAAGAGCGGCGGCGTTCTGCACGGACGGCGCAGGGCCGGAGCGTCACCGCCCCGGCCCCTGTCCGTTCCGCCCGCTCTACGGCTCGGTGCCCCAGACGAGGGTGCCCGACACGTACACGGTCACCTTCGCCGCGTCCGCGTAGGAGGTGCCGGCGCCCCGGCTGTAGTCGTTCGACTCGTCGAAGTTCGACCAGTCCGACTTGGCCATGCGCAGCTGCAGATCACCGCTGTCCGCTCCGGCGGTCAGCGAACCGGAGGTGAAGCCCACCTCCAGGTAGTGGTCCGCGCCCGTGCGGCTTGGGGAAACGGCGCTCACCGAGGTCTTCACCGTGGAGCAGCCGAGCTGCGCCCAGTCACAGAACGTCTGGTAGCCGGCGGAGGTGGACTCCCCGGTGAACCAGTAGCGGATGGTCACCTTGGACAGATCGACGGCGCCGGAACCGCCGTTGACGAGCTTGAGACCGGGCCTGATCCCGTTGTCACCGGTGGAGGAGTCGTTGTTCTTGTACTGCGCCTTGAGGCCCGAGGTGCCTCCTCCGCCGCCCGATGCCTTGGTGGTGGCGGACACCGCCGTGGACGAGGCCGAGACGTTGCCGGCCGCGTCCTTGGCCTTGACGGTGTACGTGTAGGTGGTGGAGGCGGCGAGCCCGCTGTCGGTGTAGGACGTGGTGGTGGCGCTGCCGACCTTGGTGCCGTCGCGGTAGACGTCGTATCCGGTGACCGCGGTGTTGTCCGTGGACGCGCTCCAGCTCAGGGTGGCGCTGTTGCTCGTCGTGGAGCCGACCGCGAGACCGCCGGGAACGGTCGGGGCCTGCGTGTCACCGCCGCCGCCACCCGATCCGCTCAAGGGCGGGTTGGCGTTGGCGAGCAGCTGGCGGAACTGGGCGGAGAACCAGTGCCCGGCGAGCGGGGAGTTGGCCAGTGCCCCGGTGAGGTTGTTCCCGTTGCGCCCGTTCCCGGTGTACGTGGGGTCGCACATCCGGTCGAAGCCCTTGCCCTCGTCGTTGTCGACGGCCTGGCTGGCCCCGTCGGACTCGCCCGGCGGCTTGGCCCACACGTAGGCGTCGATTCCGGTGTCGGGTGCCGTCGCCGGGCGCTCGCCGAGACCCGCCCCGCTCTGGTTGCACCAGTTTCCGGCGTGGATGCGCCGGTCGATGCGACCGCCGTCCACGTAGGCGTCGACGCTGGTCGTCGGGCCGGGACCGGTCGGCCGGGCCGAACCGCCCCAGCCGTTGCGCGAGGTGTCGATGAGCATGCCGATGCCGGCGTCGAAGCCCTGCGCGACGAGCGCGGTGCGCAGGCCCTGCGCGTACGAGCTCTCGTCGTCGTACTGGTTCCAGTCGATCCACTTCGACTGGCGCACCGTCTGCCCGTTGACCGTGTCCGTCACCTTCACGTACGGCTCTTTGGTGGCGGAGTAGTTGGCGGTGTTGACGATGAAGCCCGTCACGTCGTTCACGGTGGCGCCGTTGGTGGTGGCCGCCTTCTTGAACTCCTGGGCCGACGGAGTGAGGTTGCTGTCCCAGCCGAGCCAGCCGTGGTGGCCGGCGTCGATGTAGTTGTAGGCGTTGGGCAGAGCGCCGAGCTTGTGGAGGGCGTAACCGACGCCCTTCTCGTAGTTGCCGTTCGCCTTCATGGTGGCGCACTGGGCCGTGGAGCCTGCGGTGCCGCCCGCGTTGGTCACGAGGTTGGGCAGCGAGTCGGGCTCGATGAGGTTGACTATCCGCAGGCTCGCGTAGGCCGGGTCGGCGAGGATCGCCGCGATCGGGTCGATGTAGTCACTCTGGTAGGTGGCCAGGTCGTCGGGGCCGAGTTCGCCGTTGGAGGCGAGAGCCGCGCAGTCCCGGCCCGGCAGGTCGTAGATGACCAACTGGACGAGGTTGGCGCCCTGCGCCTTGGCCGCGTCGAGGTGCGCCTTCAGACCACGGGCGTCGGCGGTGCCCTGGATCGCGGCCATCCGGTCCAGCCAGACGAAGGTGGGCTGGTCGGAGATGGCCGAACCGCCCGGCTCGGCAGCGGCCTTGGCCGACCAGTCGGGATTCACGTAGGCCTTCGCGCCGACGTAGGGATTGTCGAGTTTGGCGGCCGCGGTCGCGGTGGCCGGAAGGGCTGCGACGGACAGGGCTCCGAGAAGGGCACCGACGGCCAGAGCGGCGGTCCGCTTCGGTCCGCCTCGGCGCACGGTGGAGTCGGGTCTACGGGAAGGCATCGGCCATCTCCTGGGGAGAGCAGGCGGGTACGGTCGGCGAGCGGGTGCGCCGGCGGCCCCCGGTGCGCCGCGGCTCGGGCACACCGGACGGAACTCCGCCGGACGGGCGTTGCGTTCAGGCATGACGAAGGTGCGACCGCGTGCGTCGCGCGAGCTGGAGGCCGCCGAACATGAGCGCGCCGCGGCGTCGTCCGGACGTGGACCCGGCATCTGGCCGGCGCGCGTGGACGGTGCCCGGCCACTGATGTGAAGGCGGGGACATGGGGGTGCGGGTGGGAGCGCTCCCAAGGTGCGGCGTTCGACCTGTGGATGTCAACACTCGTGCGAAAGATGCCCTGCTGACGATCCGTCACTTATCGGTGCCGTGGCCTGGCTCGCTCGTGGACCGCGAGGGTGCGCGCCGGGTTGCAGGGGGCGCGAAGGCGTGCGGACCCAGGGAGCGGCACGCGGAGAATCCGGAAAGCGGGGGCGCGCCCTGCGCGGCCGCAGTGGTGCGCGGGCGGGCGTTGAAGGGAGCGTGCCCGCGGTCGGCAACTCCGCGGAGGAACACGATCATCGCGTGAGGTATTGACGCGAACACGCTTAGTGGCTTCCATGTGCGCAGTCCGGCTTCGACGAGCCGGCCGTCGGGAGCGGGACACTCCTGCCGGTCCGCGGGAGCAGCCATGCCGGATGCCCATCCGCCTGCCCGCCCGGAGACGTGCGCCCAAGAATGGGAGCGCTCCCACCCGGAGAGGACCCCCACACCATGCGTCACCCACCCTCATTCCGCGTCAGGCGCACCCTGGTCGCGCTCCTCACCGCGGCCCTCGCGGCTCTCGTTCCGTTCACGGTGGTGGTGCCCGCGCAGGCGGCCGTCGCCCCCTCGTCCCCGTCGCCCGCGGCAGCCGCGTCCGGCGCCGGATACTGGCACACCGAGGGCCGCCGGATCCTCGACGCGCAGAACCAGCCGGTGCGCATGGCAGGCGTCAACTGGTTCGGGTTCGAGACGTCCAACTACGTTGCCCACGGCCTCTGGTCGCGTGACTACAAGTCGATGGTCGACCAGATGAAGTCCCTGGGCTACAACACCATCCGCCTGCCCTACAGCGACGACATCTTCAAGGGCACCCAGCCCAACGGCATCACGTACGCCAACGGTCTGAACTCCGACCTGCAAGGCCTCAGCTCGCTCCAGGTGATGGACAAGATCGTCGGCTACGCGGGCTCGACCGGCCTCAAGGTCGTACTCGACCGTCATCGGCCCGACTCCTCGGCCCAGTCGGCGCTCTGGTACACCTCCGCCGTCCCCGAGGCGACCTGGATCGCCGACCTCAAGGCCCTGGCAGGGCGCTACCAGGGCAACACCGCCGTGATCGGTATCGACCTGCACAACGAGCCGCACGATCCCGCCTGTTGGGGCTGCGGCGACACGAGCACCGACTGGCGGCTCGCGGCGGAACGGGCCGGCAACGCGGTCCTGTCCGTCAACCCCAGCCTGCTGATCTTCGTCGAGGGCGTTCAGACGGTGAACGGTCAGGGCACCTGGTGGGGCGGCAATCTCTCCGGGGTCGCCACCGCGCCGGTGCGGCTGAGTGTCGCCAACCGCCTGGTCTACTCGGCCCACGACTACGCCACCAGCGTCGCGCAGCAACCGTGGTTCAGCGACCCGTCGTTCCCGGCGAACATGCCGGCCGTCTGGGACAAGAACTGGGGCTACATCTTCAAACAGAACATCGCCCCTGTCTGGCTCGGCGAGTTCGGCACCACCCTGCAGTCGACGGTCGACCAGAAGTGGCTCGCGGCGCTCGTCGACTACCTGCGCCCCACGAACACGTACGGGGCCGACAGCTTCAACTGGACCTTCTGGTCGTGGAATCCGAACTCCGGCGACACGGGAGGCATCCTCAAGGACGACTGGCAGACCGTGGACACCGTGAAGGACGGCTACCTGGCAGCCATCAAGGCCCCGGGCTTCGCCGGAGGCGGGGGAGGCGGAGATACGACCGCGCCCTCGGCGCCGACCGGACTTGCCGTGACCGGTACCACCGCGTCGAGTGTGTCCCTGTCGTGGAAGGTCTCCACCGACGACACCGGGGTGACCGGTTACGACGTCTACCGTGGCACCGCCAAGGCCGGTGAGGCCACCGGTACGTCCTTCACCGACACGGGCCTCACCGCGGGGACCCGCTACGACTACACCGTGCGGGCTCGCGACGCGGCCGGCAACACCTCAGCGGCGTCCGCGTCGGTCACCGCGACGACCGCCGGCACCGGGGGCGGCTCCAGCGGATGCAACGCCACCTACAAGGTGAGCAGCGACTGGGGCAGTGGCTTCAACGCCGACATCACGGTCACCAACACGGGCTCCTCGGCGACCAAGTCGTGGCAGGTCACGTGGGAGTGGCCGGGCGGCCAGACCATCTCCGCGATGTGGAACGCCTCCTACAGCCAAGTGGGCAGGACGGTGACCGCGAACAATGCCGACCACAACGGCGCCATCGCGGCCGGCGCCTCCACCGGCTTCGGGTTCGGTGCGACGCCGGGTGGCGCCGGGACGCCGGTCCTGAACTGCCGGGCCGGCTAGAGGGATTGCCCGGGCCTGTCTCGGCCGGACCGCGGCACGCCGCATGGTGCGGCGGACGACATGGTCACCCCTGACGGACTCGCGACTCGTGTCCTGCGCCAGTGCGCCAGTGCGCACCGGCGATACATCGAAGAGCCTCACCGCTGAGGTGCTGCCCTTCGATGTACCCGACCTCGGTTCACACAGGGTCTGGAGCCAGGGAAGGAGGAGGCTTCTGCCGGGGGCGGTGAGCCTCCTCCCTCTCATGCCAGGGCGAACTTCTGGGCGCCGGAGGTGTTGCAGTCCCAGATCTGGAGGCGTGTGCCGTTCGCGGTGGCACCCGACGGCGAGTCGATGCACCGGCCGCTGGCCGGGTTGGACATCGAGCCATCGGCGTTGGAGACCCAGTTCTGGTAGGCACCGCCGTTGCAGCTGGCCAACTGGAGCTTTGTGCCTGCCGTGTTGACACCGCCCGCGATGTCCAGGCACTTGCCCAGCGTGCGCAGGGTCTGACCGTTCCACGTCCATTTCTGGTCGAGCGCGGTCGCCTGCTGGCAGTCCCACAGCTGGACCGCGGTGCCGTCGCCGCCGGTGTCGTCACCCGCCACGTCCACGCACTTGCCGCCCGGTCCGTAGACCGGGGTACCGATGGCGAAGTTCTGGGCGCCGGAGCTGTTGCAGTCCCAGATCTGGAGGCGTGTGCCGTTCGCGGTGGCACCCGACGGAGAGTCGATGCACCGGCCGCTGGCCGGGTTCCTCAGCGAGCCGTCGGTCTGCCGCACCCATGCCTGGTAGCCGCCGCTGTTGCACGTGGCGAGCTGCAACTTCGTACCCGCGGCGCTGTTGCCGCCGGCGATGTCCAGGCATTTGCCGAGGGTCTGGAGAGTCTGGCCGCTCCAGGTCCAGTGCTGGTCCTTGGCCGCCGACTGACAGTCCCACAGCTGGACCGCGGTGCCGTCGCCGCCTGTGTCGTCACCCGCCACATCGACACACTTGCCGCCCGGTCCGGTGATCGTCTGGCCGGTCGACGAACCGCCGCCGCCACCTCCGGAGCCAGGCCCCTTGTTGTAGACGGCCACGGAGTCGACGACCAGCTTGCCGCCGGAGACCGTCGACGCGTTCGGGCCCCCACCGAAGGCGTCCGGGAAGCCTCCGCCGATCGCCAGGTCGTAGATGATGAAGAAGGGGTGGTCGACCGCGTCGGCCCAGGTCGTCGCGTCCACCTGGTTGGCGCTGACGGTGAAGAAGTTGTTCCCGTCGAGGTAGAACCTGATCTGCTCCGGCGACACGGAGCGGTCGATCTCCGCCGCGTAGTCGTGGAACCCGGTCTGGCAGCCGGCGCAGGCGCGTTCACCCGAGCCGATGCCGGTCGACTCGTTGCACGGCCCGCCCGGGTTCACGCCGCAGTGGAGGGTGCTGAAAACGGAGCTGCGGCCGTTGATGTCCTCCATGATGTCGATCTCGCCGGACTTCGGCCAGGTCACACCGTCGCGCAGCGGCGCGCCGAGCATCCAGAACGCCGGCCAGTAGCCCGCGCCGTTGGCAGTGCTGACGTTGGGCTGCTGGAGGACGGACTCGATACGTACGACTCCGCCGGCCGGGGCGCCGAATGCCGCCGACTGGGTCTCCACACGCCCGGAGGTCCACCCGCCTCGCGGGTCGGAACCGGAATGCAGCGCTTGGAGAACCAGATGCCCCTGGCCGTCGTAGTAGACGTTCGAGGTGCTGTTGGTCATGGTCTCGATCTCACCGGTGCCGAAATTGCTGCCCGGCCCGGTGTCGTACTTCCACAGGCTCTGGTCGATGCCGGTGCCGGACGCACCGCTGAAGTCGTCGCTCCAGGTGAGCGTGAAGCCCGACGGCGTCGGGGGCACTGCCGCTTCGGCGTTCAGCGTCCCGGTGACGGTGGCCGCCATCGTCACGACGGCGACGGGAATCAGGGTCAGCGCCCTCTTCCATCCGCGGCGCCGTGATCTTGCAGAGGATAATTGCATATGTCCGACCTTCGAAGAAAAGGCGTGATCGTGTTTGTCCGCTACGGCGCCCCGGTGATCTCCACCAACGGTGAGCAGTGCACGCGCGCTTGAGGATCTGGATGACGACGAACAAGCGAGGACCGGCACCTGGGCTGCCGTGGACAGGCAGGCCCACAGCGGGCGGCCGGGCTCCCGTCCCTTGGCCGGCGGACACACCATCAGCGCAGGTGACGGCTGCGGGTGTTGAGCCGTGTGGAGTTCTGTGCGGGGTGACGTTATTGGACCGGACCAATGCAGTCAAGGCTGTGCGACGGACCTCGACTTGGAGGAACCGATCGCCCCGGTTCTGTTCTGAGAGGGCGGTTCATGCGAGGCAGCCATGACAGGCCTCCGAGTGTTCCTTACTTCGCGACGGGTGCGGTCACCGGAACGGCGCTCTTGAAATCGGTCAGCGTGAGTGTGTTCTGAATGTCGGAGTCGGACGCGAAGTGGATGGATTGGCGTATGCGTACGATCCGGCCTTCCTTGTCGACCCATACGTCGGTGTCGATCGCGGTGGCGGATCGCAGATTACGTCCACTGATTCTGTCGATCGACTCGATGTCCTTCGGAGTGAGGCGAGCGGAGACCCTGACAGGCTCGCTCCCGCGGTGCACCAAGCCGCCACGCTCGAGGACGAGGCGCACGTACTGTGGAAGCCGGTCCACGGGAATGGCGCCCTTGGCAGCCGACGCGGGAAACTCCTGCCACACCCCGTGGGAGCCGGAAGCACGGCGGTACACCTTCTGCCGGGTGATCACGACGTCCTCGGTGTACTGCTCGGTCTCATCCGTCGTGCGCCCCGTCAGAGGCGCATTGAGGTTGATCCGTCCGGCCATGTGTTGCAGACGTCTGGTCCCGGTCTGGGTGACGGAGTCGAGGGCGGCCGAGTAGGGGGCGTCGTCGGCTGCGGCCAGCCGGTCGCGGACCGTTTGCCGACCGGTTTTCGGTCGCGCAGCCGAGCCGTCGGTGCATGCCGAGAACAGCAGCCCCGAGAGTGTCAGAAACACGGTCGCCGACCGGTAGCGAATCAAAGGTGAATCCTCGGAATGTCGGGCCTGATGGGAGATCCGTGCTCCGGGCCGCAGGGTGGGCGACCAGCCGCTGTCGGTTCGTTGCCTATTTGGTGTCGACGTAGTCGCCCGCGCCCGCGCCCGCGACCGTGGCGGAGGCCGTGGTCGCGGTACGGAGGCACGTCCACCGGCATGATCCATGACGACGGGTGAACAGGTCTGCGGAGTGTAGAGGCATGCGCGCCGGCTGATCGCGGCGGGGCCGCTCCGGACGCTGATCAGCTGGGTTTTGTCGCACTCAACCACGTTGACCCGATTCGGCGTTGTCCCCTATGCCTGTCGCGCTCGTGGAGCGGCGCCGTGTTCTTCGGCATCACGGTCGCCGCTCGGCGTCGCGAATGAAGTGGAGGGGCCGTCAGCCACATTGGCGTGAACCGAGTACGCTCCTCGCACAATTCTGACGCCTGCGGCGTCAGCTGGACTTCGACCGCTGATTGGAGCGGCTCGTCACCGACGACACCACCGGTGCCCGCGCCGCAAGGCCTGGCGGCCGTCCCCGGGGGCCACGGCCGATCGCCGCGCACCGATCGCTAGCATCTCTTCGCATGACGAAGCGGGGTTGGCGGCTGGGTGCCGTGGCGGTGCTGGCGGCGGTCTGTGTCTCCGGTCCAGGACGGCCGGAGGTCATCCGTACGGCGTCGGACCTCGGCCCCCTGCCTGCCGACCGCTACGACTACACGCCGCAGGACTACCAGCGATGGCATCGGGCATCGGCGTTGCTGGTCCGGCGGTGCATGGCGGAACGTGGTCACCCGGACTTCCCGCTCGACCCGCGCTACCCCAGCGATCCCATCGTCGCCGTCGCGGTCAGCACCGACTACGGCGCCCTGGATCTCGCCACCGCCCGCCGCTGGGGCTACGGCTGGGACCCGGCAAGGCCCCTGGCCCGCCAGCCGAAGGGCCGCCGGATGACCAACGCCGAGTACGCGGAGCTCCCTGCCTGCAACGCCAAGGCGAACCGGCGGCTGATGCGCGGCATCGACCTCAAGCGGGACTGGCTCTACGCAACCAGACGGTCGATCGAGGTCGACAAGGCGGTCAAGCGCGACCCGCGCCTCCGCTCGGCTTGGGAGATATGGTCCCGCTGCGTGGCAGAACAAGGATTCACGCGCTATCCCGACCCCGTCGCGGCGTACACGGACACAACCTGGAAGCGGGACGGGAACGGCAACACCCGGCATACGCAGCGGGAGCGGTCCACCGCCGTCGCGGACGTCACCTGCAAGCGCCGCCACCATACGGCCGAGCTCTGGCACACCGTACGGGCCCAGAAGCAGGCCGTGGACATCACACACCACCGCGACCGCTACGCCGCCGGACTGCAGGCGCTGCGGACGTACCGGACCACCATCGCCGAGGTGCTGCAAAAGCTCGGCTAGTGTCCTGCGCCGGAGATCCGTTGGCAGAAGCGGGCGAGTGAGTCGAGGATCTCTTCGGCTGTCTTGGTCCAGGTGAATGGGGTCGGGTTCGCGTTCCATTCCTTGACCCAGGCGCGGATGTCGGCTTGCAGGGAACGCACGCTCTTGTGTGCGCCGCGGCGGATCTTCCGGGCTGCGAGGAAGCCGAACCGGTGCCCCCTATTCCCTGGCTCCGGCCGCGTGTTGGTGAGCCCGGCAGACGGTGGAGTCCACCGACACCGTCCAGCCCGCGTCGTCATCCCCGTCCGCCGCGGAAAGGACGGCCGCAAAGATCCGCTCCCACGTGCCGTCCACGGCCCACCTGGCCAGGCGCTTGTGGGCGGTCCTGAAAGAGCCGAGCTCCTCGGGCAGGTCACGCCAGGTGAGCAGGTGCGGACCACACGATCGCCTCGAGGGTTCGCCGGTGATCGGCCCACCGTCGTCCACGGACCGGACCGGCCGCCGTCAACGGCTCGATCCGGTCCCGCATCGCATCAGTGATCACTGACCGGACAGACACATCCGATCAACTGACCGAGCCACCAAAGAGATACGCTCCAGGCATCAGGCGGATTTGTGGCGGGCGCCGCCCTCGATGTGGATCGTCTCGCCGGAGACGAAACCCGCACGCAGGAGCCACATCACCGTGTCGACGACGTCGTCGGTCTCGCCGTGGCGTCCGACGAAGGTCCCGGCCGCGCTCTTGCTCAACAAGCCGGTCTTGTTGTCACCAAGGCGATCCCACGCGCCCGAGTCCACGACCCCGGGCGAGACGGCATTGACCCGTACCGGCGCCAGATCCGCCGCCAGGTGGCGGGCGGCGTACTCGACCGCACCGTTCGTGACGCCCTTGACGAGTGATCCCGGCCCAGGGCGCCAGCCGACAACACCGGAGAACAGCACCATCGACCCGGTCGGCCGCAGGACCGACGCGAAGTGCTTGGCGACCAGCATCGGGCCGACCACCTTCGCCGTGAACGCGGCCAGCAGCTTGTCGCGATCCAGCTCGGTCGCGCGAACATCGTGCGGTGCCGAACCGGTCGTCACGATGTGGTCGATTCCGTCCTTCAGCCGTTCCGCCGCGGCCGCGAGTGTCGACTCGTCCTGAAGATCGACCCGCACCGCTGTGGCGCCGATCTCGCGCGCCAGCCCGTCGGCCGCAGCCAGGTCGCGGCCACCGACAACGACCTCGTACCCGTCCTTCGCCGCACGCCTCGCGACGGCCGCGCCGAGCGCCCGTGCACCACCGATGACCAGGATTCTTTCCATGTGTCTCGACTCCCTCTCGTAGGATCGAGCACCACGGTATGGTTTTGATACCGGTATCTTCAACGAAACTGGGAGCAGCGATGGGCAAGGCGTACAACGTGATGGCGGCGACCTGCCCGAGCCGCACGGTGCTGCACCGTATCGGCGCCCGCTGGACGGTGTTCGTCGTCAACGCCCTCGACGACGGACCTCGCCGCTTCACCGAACTGAAGGGGCACATCCAGGGCATCACCCCGAAGGTCCTGACCGAAACCCTGCGCGCCCTGGAAGCCGACGGTCTGATCAGCCGCCACGAGTACGACGAGAACCCACCCCGAGTCGAGTACGCCCTGACACCCCTGGGCCGCTCTCTGCTCATCCCGCTCCGCGCCGTACGACTCTGGGCCGAAGAGCATGTCCCGGACATCGAGGCGGCCCGAGCCCGCCGGCCGATTCTGTGACCCATGAGTCGACTGCCGGCACGAACCGGAGCGGCAAGACCACCGCCACCGCCCTCGACGAGGCGGATCACGTCGCCCACCGGATCGCCGACCGACTCGGCCGGGCCAAGGTCTCCGTCACCCAGGACCAGCTCAGCCCTGCCCTGGAGCTCCGGAGGCGTAGAAGGGCACGTAGACCGGGTGAAAACGTTCAAGCGAGCCATGTGCGTGACGATGCGGGCAGCGCCCTGGCGGGCAGCCCGCAACGGTGGGCCCACCGCATTGCGCAGTACCTCATCGACTGGCCCGGCAGCCCGTTGCACGAGGGTCGGTGGCTGCTCTCGTGTGAGAGCCCGCTCCGGCGCCACGCCGATGCCTCACGCGCCGAGTACTGCCGCCGCGCCGCGAAACGCGGGAACCGGTCAGCGTGGAGTCCCGGCGTTGACATCTTTACAGGCGGTCGCTTTACTCGCGGACAACACCGGAGTCGTGCTCCGGTTCAGAGACACGCCCAGCCGGTATGCAGGCCTCGCGCCACGAGCCCGGCCCAAGTCGCCAGGACGTCCTCACGCGTCCGAGGCGGGGACGTGCCCTCTTCCCCCTGGGAGCTCATCCACATGAGCCGTTTCAGCCCCCCTTCCCGCAAGCTCACGGGCACCGTCATCGGCGCGGCAGCGCTGGTCGGCGCTCTGGTCGTCCCGGCGGCCACCGCGCAGGCCGCATCCGTGCCCCTGCCGCCCACACACGTCGGCTTCGACTATCAGATCGGCGGTGCCTACACCCCGCCGGCCGGGGTGAAGGTCGTCACCCGGGACAACGCCGCCTCCCCGGCGGCAGGCCTGTACAACATCTGCTACGTCAACGCCTTCCAGGCGCAGCCGGGTGCCGAGAACGAGTGGGACTCCGACCTGCTGCTGCGCGACGCGTCCGGCAAGGTCGTCTACGACGAGGACTGGGGCGAGGCCTTCCTCGACATCAGCACCGACGGCAAGCGGCAGCGGATCGCCGGCAAGATCGGAAGCCTGATCGACAGCTGCAGGACCAAGGGATTCCAGGCGATCGAGCCCGACAACTACGACAGCTACACCCGTTCCGGGAATCGCCTGACGGCCGGCAACGCGCAGGCGTTCGTCAAGCTGCTCTCCGCCCGCGCCCACGCGGACAACCTGGCCATCGGCCAGAAGAACACTCCCGAGCTGGCAGGCAACCACACCGCCAACGGCCTGGACTTCGCCGTGGCCGAGGAGTGCGGCCAGTACGACGAGTGCGGCGACTACACCAGCGCCTTCGGAAACAACGTGATAGTGATCGAGTACACCAACTCCGGCAGGTCGAAGGCCTGCAACGGATGGGGCAGCACGCTGAGCATCGTCCAGCGAGACGTGGACGTCAAACCGGCGGGCAGCAGCGGTTACGTCCGGAAGACCTGCTAGACCTGCTCGACCGCAGGCCGAGTCGAGTCGGCTGCCGGCCTGCGGCGGCTGGGCGCCGTCGCAGGCCGGCACAGTGACCGGGCCGCCGGGAGATTCAGTGCTCGCAGAGGGAGAACTCTCGTTCGTAGAGCTGCTCGTTGTGTTCGTCGACGAAGAACTTGCGTTCCTGCATGAGCTGTTCGCGGTGGCTCTTGGCCTGTTCAAGCGTCATGGTCGAGGCGTCGGACCATGGTTGTTGCGGTGGCACGTCGGACGTCGAGGTGATCTCTTCCGACGGGTCGACCAGGAAGAAGGCGAGAATCTTGCGATGTCCCGGGCGGGTGTGGTCCATGAGGCGGAATGAACCGACGCGGTGCTGCAGGATGTTCGGGAACGCCAGACAGCGGCCCTCTGGGGTCGACGCCGATCCCAGCATCTGGTTCAGTGCGTCTTCGTTCTCCAGGCCATAGACCTCACGCAGCCCGTTGTCGTCATTCTGCTCGTAGTTCGGGTCGTCGAGCGCCGCCCGGAAGCTCAGCCGGCTTTCGGTGATGTTCTCGCTGTCCCAGTAGTAGATGCCGGTCGAGACGATCCGCTCGTTCAACATCCCCTCGACATGCCAGGATCCGCCGGCGTACTCGGGCTTGTCCGGGGTGAGATGAATGGTGGCGAGCTTGACGATGACCTGGAGACGGCGACCGCGCAGGTCGACTCGGGCGGATTCATCAGGCAACTCGGGCGGGGTGAAGGCCGGGGCGTCCGGGATGGTCGGGCGGCGGGTCTCCCACCAGAGGTCATGCGCCTCTTCCCATACACGGAAGGCTTCTTCGTAGGCCTCGCCGTCACTGTAGGAGGACTTGTCCGGATACTCCGGCTCCCGCGACTCGTACCACCTGTAAGGATCGGCCTTGATCCGCAAGGGCCGCGGATGGCGCAGATCGGTGAGCACGTTCTCCAGCAGCGGGCGCATGCCTGCGAACAAGTCCGGCAGGACGGAGGCCAGTTCGCGATGAGTCTCGGGGTGGACGTTGTTGACGTACGAACGGAAGGTGACATCGCCGTCGTCACTGACGTCGACGTCCGTGGGGAGCCACTGGAATTTCTCCGAGAATTCGTACTTCGAGTAGCGGCTCGTCGGGTTCTGCCATGCCCGCTCGGGCCCGCCGCTCACCCCTCTCACCAGGCAGAACAGCGAGGGATGAACCAGATCCAGTACCTGGCCGTCGGATCCGGGATGCCAGTCCCGTTCTGCCTCGGGGACCTGTTCCAGAACCTGAACCGCTTCGCGCAGTCGGGCTCTGAGCTTGTCGTCGACCAGGGTGTCCGACTGCCACACCCCGTCGACGTCGGACACCTCGACGCCGGTTCGTCCGTCCCGCAGCGCGGCGTAATGCGCGAGTTCGGCAAGCACATACGAGACTTGCGCTTCGGTGAGGCCCTGGGCGACCGCCTCTTGCGTCCACCGGGCCACGATGTCGGCGTCGTTCATTTTGTCGAACCACGCCGGCTTCGCCCGAATGTGTGCGCTGCACTGCATCATCTCAAGTTCCCGCAGCGTTCGCGGTGTCGCGAACGATATGGAACGGGCAGCATGAAAGGGCAGTGGGAAAGCAGCCAGGCCAGTCAATTCTCTCGGTCCTCCCAGTCGGTGTGCGGTGGCGGGAAGGATACTTCAGCAGACTGACACCGCGGCCGTGCCCCCTGTCGCCGCTGGTCAGGGACGCAGGGCCTCGACGTGGCGCGCGATGCCCGGACTGCCGCCACCTGCCAGGAAGTCGCACCCCTGTCGCCGAGGATGAAATTCGTTCAATGACCAAACAGGGCCGACGAGTTCATCCATGGACTCTGAAACGTCCATGAACCTGTCCTCAACGCCTTTCACTGAGCGTTTTCAACGTGGCCACCGATCGGGTGACGGAGGCGGCATGAGTGAAGTGTTCGCCACTTGCTCCGACCTGCCCATACTCAGCCTTGTGCAACACCTTTTAGAGCTCGTAACAGGATCTTGCCGATGGGCCCTGGTCGGGCGTGACCGATGTGATGATCTGGCCGCTCACGTCGTGTGACGACTCGGGGCCGCCTGAACGATCGGACTGTGGTGGGTGGTCTGATCTGCACCAGTGTCAGTGGCTGCTGGCAGTATCACCCGCCATGAAGATCACGCGTACTACGCCGCCGCGGCCACTCGACGTGACCGCGCTCTTTCCCCAACTGGCCCCGCTGGCACGAACGGCGACCCGGTTGCACCCCGTTCCCGCATCCCCGTCCCCGCGTCACAGCTCGGTCGGCGGTCCGCTGCTGTGGCCCGCCGATGAGCCCTGGCCGCACTGCGAAGGACCACACGAGTGGTACGGAACGGACCCGCTCATGCCGCTGGCGGACTTGAGACTGCTACGCCGGATCCGCGCCGCCGCGCAGGGCCGGGACTTCACCCCGCAGGAACGGGAGACCCTTGCCCGCATCGAGCCCCCGAGTACCTATCCGAGACCGAAGCCGAGCCTCCGACCGTATGACGGGTCGATAGCGCTGTTGCCGCTGGCGCAGCTCTACACACGGGACATCCCAGACCTGCGCACGCCCGCCGGCACGGATCTGCTCCAAGTGCTGTGGTGTCCTTTCGACCATCCTCCGAAGAGCTACATGCCCAGGACCGTGCTGTTTTGGCGGTCCGCAGCCGAGGTCACCAGCGTCCTCGCCGCGCCCCCGGAGCCGCCCGCGGTGCAGTACCAGGGCTATCTGCCCGAGCCGTGTCTGCTCCTCCCGGAGCAGATCACCGAGTACCCTCACCCTTCGGATCTGAGCCCGGACATACTGAGCCTGCTCGATGACCGGGGCAGGTGGGAGTCCGCCGGTGACGCGGTGGACAGCCGCTACGCGTCGTACCCGGCGGAGTTCTACGGGATCAACCTCTCCGTGGCGCCGGGCTGGAAAGTTGGCGGCTGGGTCTCCTGGGGCCTGACCGACCCGATCCCTCAGTCCTGCCCTACATGCGACACCGAGATGAACCCCCTGTTGACCATCCCCTCGCACGAATGGGGCAGCAGCGACCGAAGCTGGATCCCGTACGAACTGCAAGAGCCAATGATTCCCGCCAGGGGCGGTGAGCCTCGCCCCGCTCAGCCCGCCGCCATCCAGATCGGCCGCGGCTACAAACAACAGCTCTACGTCTGCCCAGCCTCACCCGAGCACCCCCACACCGAGCTGATGCAGTAGACGCCCCAACAGCAAACCCATCGCACGTGGTCTGGATCTGCAGCGCGATCGGGTGACATCTTGACCTGCCCCACCATGTGAGCTCCTAACGTGATCATGATTCGGCCTTCTTGAGGCGCCGCCAGCAGATAAGGCTGCAGCCCAACGAGACGAAGGCGTCGTGGAGTTCGAGGCGTCGTTCCCATCGGATGGCCAGGCGTTTGAACTGGTGGAGCAGGGCAAACGTCTGCTCGACGACGTAGCGCAGCTGGCCCAGACCCTTGATGTTCGGGGCACCCTTGCGGGAGATCACCGGCAGGATCCTGCGGCGCCGCAGCTGTCGACGTACAGCCTTGGAGTCGTACGCCTTGTCGCCCAGGACAGACTCGGGGCGCCGTCGTGGGCGGCCGGGCCGTCCGGCGACGGGCGGGATGCCGTCGACCAGGTCGACGGCCTGGGTGATGTCGTTGACGTTCGCCGCAGTGGTGACGACATGCAGCGGGGTGCCCTTGCCGTCGCAGATCAAGTGGTGCTTGCTGCCCGTCTTCCGCCGGTCGACCGGCGACGGACCAGTCGCAGCTCCCCCTTTTTGCGCGGACGTGAGAGCCGTCCACGCACGCACGGGACCAATCGAGTTCGCCGACCGCGTTCAGCTCGGCGAGCAAGAGGCGGTGCAGTTTCTCGAAGACTCCGGCCTGCTGCCATCGACCCAGACGCCGCCAGCAGGTCTGTCCGGAGCCGAACCCCAGCTCCAGGGGCAGGAGTTGCCAGGCGATGTCCTGATGCAGGACGTACAAGATGCCCTGCAAGCACAGCCGGTCGTCCACCGGCTTCGGCCCCGGTGACCGCTCAGGCCAGGGCGGGAGCAGCGGTTCAATCCGTGCCCACAAGCCGTCATTCACAATCCAAGGCCGCGTCGTCACACGACGCGAACGGCCGAATCATCACATCGGTCACGCCCGAGCAGGACACATCGGCAAGATCTTGTTACGAGCTCTTAGGATGACCGGCGCCGACGGGCCCGCCGCTGCGAGGCGATGCTGTGACGCCGTGTCGCCCAGGGTGCCGCCGTGCCGGCGGCGAGCAGAGCAAGGGCCAGAATCCAGAACCCCGCTGATGTGCCTACGAAGAAGATGGCTACGCAGCCGACCAGCGCACCAACTGGGAAGCCCAGCGTTGGACGCCAATCGGCAGCGTAAAGATCCAGTTTGAACGGCACCACCAGCAGCCACGGCGGTACAAAGAAGGCTGTGAAGTACCAACCGCCACCGTCAGGTACTCCGCAGGCTGTCCTGCCGTTTGACCGGTGCCAGTCGCAACCTAAGTCGACCAAGCCAGCCAGGCCCCATCCGACAGCCGCTAGCCCCACCGCGTTGGCCACGGCCCCCACCCATTTCCACTTCACACTCGGATCATAGGAGCAGACTTGGCGGCGTGGCTCTGGGTTGGAGTTGCCTTGGCATCAGTGGGCGTTTTCAGGGTGGCTACCGATGGAGTGACGGCGGCGAGAGCGCAACGCACGAGGCACCCGCGCCGTTGAGGGAGATGTTCGAAGTCTCAACTCATCAGCACGGGTGCATCGTTGGTCTCCTATCCTGCCGCACTCGACCTGCCTCACGCCTTGGTCGAGTGGGTCACCATGCTCATCGCCACCCGCGAGGGTGACCGCCGCTGCAAGCTCCCACCGCACCAACGCGCGCTCGTCGCTCTGGTGTACTTGCGCAAGCACGACACCCTGGCCCAGATAGCCGTCGGCTTCGGGATCTCGGTCGGCACCGCCCACGCCTACACCGCCGCGGTGATCGACCTCCTGGCCGCCCGGGCGCCCGGTCTGCTCAAGGTCCTGCGCGAGCATAAACCGGAGTATGTACTGCTCGACGGGACCCTCTCCGAGTGCGACCGGTGGGTGACGGCCGGGCCGACTACTCGCACAAGCACCGTCGCCACGGCGTGAACGTACAGGTCGTGACCGACCCGACCGGGCAGATTCTGTGGATCTCTCCGGCCTTGCCAGGCCGGTACCACGACCTGACCGCGGCCCGCGCTCACCGGATCATCCGGATCTGCGAACGCCAAGGTGTCCCCGCCCTGGCCGACCGCGCCTACCAGGGCGCCAGCCCCTGGGTCACCACCGGGCGCAGACGGCCGCCCGGCGGGCAGCTTTCCCCGACACAGCAGACGGTCAACCGGGCACTGGCCACATTCCGGGCACCCGTCGAACGGGGCATGGCACTGCTGAAGTCCTGGCGAATCTTCCGAAGATCCCGGATCAGCCCCAACCGCATGACGTCAATCGCCAAGGCCGTACTCACCCTGGAGAGGCAACGCTGAAAATGCTCAGTGAGCTTTTTCAGAGTGGCCACTGATCGAGTGATGGCTGAGCCGGAGCACGCTAGTTGTCACATAGACAGGCTTGCTGTCGCTGTGGCCGAGGCTGCATGCGTTGGACTTGACCAGCTGAACACCGATGCCACCGAAGCTGGTTGAGGCGGCCAGGGGTTGTCAGTGGATGGTGGCAGGATCACCGGCATGGTCTTCGTACGTACGACTCCGCCGCGGCCGCTGGATGTGACCGCGGTCTTTCCCGAGCTGGCGCCGTTGGCGCGTCCTGCGATCCGGCTGCATCCCCGTCCCGGGTCGCCTTCGGTCGAGGAGAGCTCGGTCGGGGGGCCGTTGTTGTGGCCGGTGGACGAGCAGTGGCCGCACTGTGAAGCCTCGCACCTGCACTATGACAGTGGGTTCCGCCAGTCACCGGCCGACGTCCGGCTCATGAGGCGCAGGGCGGCCCGGTGGCACGGTGATCACAGTGGTCCCGGGATGACGCCCGAGGAGCAGGCGGTCAAGGAGCGGAACGCCGCGGTGCTCGCGGAGCGGCTCGGCACCGGCGCTCCGTTGCCTGCGGACTGCTCGGTCCCCATGCTGCCCGTGGCCCAGCTGTATCTGCGCGACATACCCCTGTTGCGGCCGCCCGGCAAGGCCGATCTACTCCAGGTTCTGTGGTGCCCCTACGACCACGAACCGTATTGCAAGCCGTTGACCGCGCTGTTCTGGCGGTCCGCCGCCGAGGTCGTCGATATCCTCGCCGCACCGCCCGAGCCGTACGAGGTGAACGATGACGGCTATCTGCCCGAGCCGTGCGTGCTGGCACCGGAAGCGATCACCGAATACCCCAACAGCCTCGATCTGAGCCCGCAGATGCAGCTGATGGTGGAGGACTGGAGCAGATGGCAGGCAGCCGGCGCCGATGTGGACAGCTCCTATGCGGACTATCCACGGGACTTCTATGACCCCGTCCTGGCAGACGCGCCCGGCTGGAGGTAGGCGGCTGGCCTCCGTGGGGCCGCACCGACCCCAAGCCCCTATTTTGCACTGTCTGCGACGCGCAAATGGTGCCGCTGCTGACTATCGCCTCCTTCGAATGGGACGGCGACGAGGGACTCAGCTGGGCACCCTGCGAAGATCAGGCCGCCGCCCACGCCAGCGGTCATTGCTGTGGCCAGGACCCCTCGCAGCCGACCCAGGTAGAAGTGGGCAGCACCGACAACATGCAGATCTACGTCTGCCCGACCTCCTCCGAGCATCCCCACACCGACCTGATCCAGTGAGCTGCCAGGCCTGTTACGTACCCTCCCGCAGCCGGTGACAGAAGTGCCGCCGAGCCAGGGTGTGACAGGCCGCTCGCCTCACGGCGGCGGGACCCGCAACGCACGAGGCTCCTGTGCCGTTGGGGGAGGTGTTCGAAGTCCTAACCCGTCGGCCAAGGAGCCTCGTTGGTTCCCCATCCTGCCGCACTCGACCTGCCGCACGCGCTGGTTGAGTGGGTCACCATGCTCATCGTCAGCCGTGAAGGTGACCGCCGCTGCAAGCTCCCGCCGCACCAGCGGGCCCTGGTCGCGCTGGTGCACCTGCGCAAGCACGACACGCTCGCGCAGATCGCCGCCGGCTTCGGCATCTCGGTGGGCACCGCCCACGCCTACATCCGAAGCGTCGTCGACCTGCTTGCAGCCCGAACCCCCGGCCTGCTCAAGGTCCTGCGTGAAGCCGACCCGGACTTCGTCCTGCTCGACGGCACCCTCGCCGCATGCGACCGCCTGGGCGACGGCCGGGCCGACTACTCCGCCAAGCACCGCAGCCACGGGGTGAACGTCCAGGTCGTGACCGACCCGGCCGGCCGGGTCCTGTGGTTCTCGCCCGCCCTGCCAGGTCGGACCCATGACCTGACCGCGGCCCGCACCCACCGGATCATCCGGATCTGCGAACGCCAGGGCGTCCCGGTCCTCGCCGACCGCGCCTACCTGGGAGCCGGCCCCTGGGTGACGACACCGGTCAGACGCCCACCCAAACGTGACCTGTCACCGACCCAGCGCACCATCAACCGCGCGCTGTCGACAACACGGGCACCGGTCGAGCGAGGCGTGGCGCGCCTGAAGTCCTGGCGGATCTTCCACCACGCGCGCTGCAGCCCAAATCGAATGTCGTCAATCGCGGCTGCGGTCCTCACCCTGGAGCGGCAACGCTGAAAGAGCTCACTGGCTGATCCACCATCTCGCCCCAGAGGCGGAACATGTATGGAACCCGACTCGCCCCGACGACACCCCGCAAACAGCCTCAGGAGGCACTCACTGTCCCGTCGGCCGGCGCCGGCACTTCGTCCTCGGGGAACAAGCCGCTGGCCCGCATCGCCTCGGCGGCTCGTGGATCCATCAGGAGGACGAGTCCATCATTCCCACCCGTGTAGAGGGTGTGAGCACGCAGCGCGCTACGCCCGGCAGCGGCGAGCAGTCGGTTGACGACAGTCAGGGGACGGACGGTTGCCAGAGCCCACGGACTTTCGCTCTCCCAGTCCGCGGGCCTCAAGACCACGCAACGGATCCCGTTGATCGAGACGGTGTAGTCGTCGACATCCCGGACTGTCTCGACCTCCAGCACCACGCCGTATCGCACCAGTGCCGGTGCCAGCTCTCGAAGGAACCTCTCGACCCCGCCCTCGGCCAGTCCCTCTCCGTCCGCGGAGAACTCGACCTGCTCGAAGTAGAGGTCGAAATGCAGCGGATGGCAGCCGGTCGCGGTCTCGGTCATCGCGGACTCACGCAGCTCAGCCGACAGGTGATCCCACAATCCGTAGCGGTTCAGCGCCTCGGCCATCACACGATGACGCTCATCACCCCGCCAAGGATCGTCGTCCGCATCCCTGGACCGAAACCGCCTGGCCGCTCCGCCGTCAAACGTCACGGCCCGACGGTACTGCGATGATCTGACAGTGCCGTCGGCGCCAAGAAGGTAGGCCAACCGGTGCCAGACATGAAGCCATACTTGATCCGGGCCTCAGGTCAGGCGCCCAAGCTCAGGCAATCGGATCCCCGGAAGGCGCGACGGCGCCCAATACTGCAGGGCGGCCGTCGCACCAGTAAGGAAGGTTGTCGCTCAGTGGCCGGCAGACGCCGGTGTTCATGGGCCGGTCGGGTCAGAACGGCGGATCTTCGCTCCAGCCTTCGGTGTCGCTCGTGCCTGAACGCCACGAAGAACCGTCCGGGGACAGGTCGGTGTCGCAGAACAGGAACGGATTCCGCCGGCCCTCCACCCCTGAGGAGTCCTCGCCCCATGCGTCGAGGGCGTCCATCTGCCACGACCAAGCGGGTCACCTTCGCAGCGTACGGGTTTCCCTGCTGCAGCTCACTCCATGGTGGCTACTGGCTGCAGCCACTGAGGAGTCCTGCTCTCGCCGCGTAAGGGCACGATCATCAGCCTGGCCGCGGCTGAAACCGATCCGCTCCTATGACCTTGGTGTGCTGGCCCAGCGCCACGTGGTGAGACGAGGGTGCCCCGGCAGCTCGGCGCGGCCGGTGGCCCACAACAGGGTGAGCCAGGGATCCGCGCCGCCCGGAGCCTCTGGAAACAGACGGTTGAGCACCCGCGAGCAGAGAGCGGAGGGTGGGGTCCAGGCAAGCCCGAAGCCTTCCGCCACATCGTGCATGTGCACCAGCGTCTCTACCACCCCCATCGCCGCGAAGCCTTCGGGGTCCGACACCCCGGCGGCGTGGTGGGCGCGGACCCGGGGCGGCGTCGTACGCACCATGGCGACCAGCAGCGCGCCGCTCGCCTCCAGCACCTGCACCAGGCCGGCCGGACCCGCATCACGGTCCGCGAAGAGGAAGTTCGCGGGTCCGTCCGGCCTCTTCCGGCTCAACACGAAAGGCACATGGGTGTCCAGCGGCGGGCTCTGCGGCCCCAGCTGCACGGCGTAGTAGAACAGGTCGTCGGCGAGATGCTCCACGGTCTCCCAGCAGTCCCACTCCAGCGAACCGGCCTTACCGCCCCACCCCTCCGGGGGTGCGTCCCGAAGGACGCCCACGGCGAGCCGCACGGCAAGGTCGACGTCGTCCGCGGTGACGGGAGACAAGACTGATCCGGTTTCGACTGATCGAGACATGGCAGGACCGTATCGCGAGGGAAGAGGGCAACCCCTTCCAGCTCGTGCGTTGTCCGTGAGGGTGCGCCAGTTGGGGTGATCAGGCTGCTCGGGTGCGCGGGCGGCTCCAGCGGATGCCCTTCTCGCTGCGGAGGCGGATGCGGCGCGTTCTCGGCGCTGGACGGCGACGGCCGACCCAGCGCCATCGGCCGCTGCTGGGCCACCGCGACGATGTACGCCTCGTTGTCCGCGGTGATCCGGCGCGGGCGGCCGCCCGCCCACTTCGGATCAAGGCGCAAAAGCCCGCGGTCGTTGAACGCGTGGATGACATCGCGGACGGTGTCGGGGCCGGCGGCCACCAGCGCGGGAATCGCCTCGTCGGTGTTCCCCGACGCCGAGGCCAGCACCATCATCGCGCGGCGTACCTCAATCGTGCCGTGCCGGCCCCGTCCGGTGTGCTGGCGGTGCCGTCGTTGGAACCTTCCCGCCGTATCCGTGGGCTGACGTGGATTCAGTTCCCCAGCGACGACAGGGCTGCCGCCACTCGTTCGGAGGCCTCCGGCGGGGTCGAGGCGTGCGGGGAGAGCCGGAGCGAGTCGGCGCGTACCGTCGGGGTGACGCCCTCGGCGTGCAAGGCCTTCGCGACGACGGACGGATCGTGGTCCGGCACGGTGAAGGAGAGGATGCCCGCGCGCCGTGCCGGGTCGGCGGGGGAGAGGACGCGGCCGCCGTGTTCCTCGACTGTCTCGGTGAGCTCGGCGATCCGGGTGGCGATGGCGGCCTCGATCGCCGCGACGCTGTGCCGCTCGACGAGTTCCAGCGCGGCCGCGAACGCGGCGGCCGTCACCGGGCTGAGATTGGTGATCGACCATCGCCGCGCGTCCACCGACGGCGGGTGTTCCGCGCCGTCGAAGAGACCGACGTCCTCGACGCCCGTCCAGCCGGTGAGGACCGGTTCCAGGGACTCCAGCGCGCGGTCGGACAGTGCCGCGAAACCGGTCGCCCAGCCCGCGCGCAGCCATTTCTGACCGCCCGCCACCACCACGTCGGCCGCGTCCCAGTCCATCGCGGCCACGCCGAACGCCTGGATGGCGTCCACGATCAGCAGCCGGTCCGGTCCGATCGTCTCGCGCAGTGCCGCGAGGTCGGCGCGGAATCCGGTACGGAAGTCGACGGCGCTGACGGACAGGGCGACGACGTCGTCGGTCAGGGCGGCACGGACCAGTTCGGGGGTGACCCCGCCGCCGGTCGCCGGGTCGAGCCAGCGGGGTGTGGCCCGGCCCAGGCCGGCCGTACGGCGCCACGGATAGTGGTTGGCGGGGAAGTCGGAGCGCGGCGCGAGGACCACACCCTCCGGGATGCCGAGGGCGGCGTGGAACAGTCCGGTGGAGGCGTTGGGGAGCAGCACGGTGTGCCGGCCGTCGGTGCCCGCGAGGCGCGCGGCCGTGTCCCGTGCGACCGCTTCCGCGCGCATCAGGCCGTCCACGGTGGTGTGATCGGCGCGGGCGGCCTCCTGCATGGCTCGCGCGGTGGCGGCCACGGCGTCCCGTGACGGCGGGCCGAACCGTGCGAAGTCGAGATACCCGGCGGGTGTGTCGAAGTGGGCTGCGTACGACGTGAGCACGGGCTCGTTCCTCCGGGACGGTGCGGGTAGTTCGAGATGGTTCGGGACGGTGCGGGGCGGTTCGGGACGTTCGGGACGGGCGCGTCGGCCGGGTGTGACGGCGGGTCCGCCGGGTGAGCGGTGCCGCGGGGGTGACGTGCCCGGATCACCTCTTCCCGCCGTCCCGGGCGCGTTTTCACCCGCTTGCACGGTACGCGTCGCGCTCCGCGCGCACCGGCTCGGGGGTTGGCCCCGGGTGTCGGCCCGGGGGTCGGCCCGGGGGTCGGCCGCACAGGGAACGGGACGGCCGGGCACCCCTGGGGAGTGCCCGGCCGTCCCGTTCACCGATTCCGTTCACCGATCCCGTTCGGAAGCCGAAGCCGAAGCCGAAGCCGAAGCCGTCGGCGTCGCCGGGGCTCAGTGTCCAGCGGATTCCTCGGGGCGCGCGCGGCGCGGCAGGAGGAACGCGAGCAGGAACGTCAGGGCCAGCATGCCGTCGACGATCCAGAGCAGCGTCTGCATGACGGAGCCGAAACCGCTCCGGAAGGCCGACGACGCGGTGGCCTGCAGCGCGGCGGGTATCCGGGCGCCGTCCTCGGGCGAGGTGACGGCGGAGCGGGTGTCCTTCTCCAGGCGCGCGCAGGACGCCGGGGTCGCGGCCGGGTCCTTGGCCGTGGCACGGTCCGAGGTGCAGGTGCGCAGGCCGGACACGATGCGTTCCTGGGCCGCGGGCGCGACATGCGCGGCGGTCAGCTGTCCTCGCAGGCCGTCCGAGCGCTGGTCGACGGCGGTGGCGATCCCGCCGCCCAGCAGACCGAAGAACACCGTGCCGAGGATGGCCACGCCGAAGGCGCCGCCGAGCTGCTGGACCGCGGTCATCGTGCCGGACGCCGACCCCGTCTCGTGCTGTTCCACGCTGGCGAGCACGATGTCGAAGAACGGAGCCATGAGCAGGCCCATCCCGATGCCCGTGACGAGCAGCGAGGGCAGGAGCTGCCAGGGTCCGACGCCGGACCCCGCCTGGTCGAGGGTCAGCCACACGCCGAAGACACCGAGGGCCATGACCAGCGCGCCCGCCTGGAGCACGGTCCGGCCGAACCGGACCACCCCCTGGGCGATGCCGAAGCCGACGATCATGCCGCCCGACCAGGGCACCATCACCAGGCCCGCCTTGAGCGGCGAGTAGCCGAGGCCGATCTGGGTGTACAGGTTGAAGACGAGCATGAAGCCCTGCATGGTCGAGAAGAAGACCAGCCCGAGGATCATGCCGCCGCTGAAGCCGCGCTTGCGGAACAGGCTCGGGACGACCAGCGGGTCCAGGCCGGCCCTGCTGCGCCGCGACTCGTACACCGCGAAGGCGACGAAGACGACGACGGAGGCGCCCATCATCAGGAACGTCCACACGGGCCAGTCGTACTCACGCCCCTGGACCAGCGGGAAGATGATGAGCAGCGCGGCCAGGGAGACCAGGATCATGCCGGGGATGTCGAGGCGCGGCTTGCTGTCGGACCTGCCCCTCGGCAGGTAGCGCACGGCACCGAGGATCGCCGCGGCGCCCAGTGGCAGGTTGATGAGGAAGATCATGCGCCAGCCGGTACCGAAGTAGTCGGCGTCGACCAGCCAGCCCGCCAGGATCGGTCCGCACACCGCGGACAGGCCCATGACCGGGCCGAACATGCCGAAGGCCTTCTGCGACTCCTTCGGCGGGAACATCTCCTTGATCATGCCGAGGCCCTGCGGCAGCATCACGGCGCCGAACAGTCCCTGGACGACCCGCGCGCCGATCAGCATCCCGGGGGACACGGACACCGCGCACAGCAGCGAACCCACGGTGAAGCCGGCGGCTCCGACCAGGAACATCGTGCGGCGCCCGTGAATGTCACCGAGCCGTCCTCCGGTGACGAGCCCGACGGCCATCGAGAGGGTGTACGCGGCGGCGAGCCACTGGAGTGTGGAGGCGCCGCCGCCGAGGTCGGCCCGCATGGAGGGACCGGCGATGTTCGTGACGACGGCGTCGAGGAGATCCATCACCTCGGCCGCGAGGATCACGAACAGCGCAGCCCAGCGCCACCGGTAGGGCGCTGGTGAGTCGATGGGCGTCTCGGCGGACGCGACACCGGTGGTGGACATCGGGAACTCCTCGCGAAGAGGCCGCGCCGGGGTACGGCCGGGGCGCGGTGGGGCGGATGGATGTGGCTGCCCGGCTTGACGTCACGAGGGAGAAGCAGCAGACGAGCGCCGGTGAACGCCGTTCACCTTAACAGAACAGTGCTCATCAGGAGAACGGCGTTCATTAAGATATAGCGCAACTCTGCGACGAGGACAAGATATATCGCGTTGCGTGGTGGTGAACGCCGCTCTCCAGGGGAGAACGCTGCTCTCCGGCGCCTAGACTGACGTCATGAGTGACGCGGCCGCCGGCACCCCCGAATCACCCCCGCCGTCCCCCTGGGAGCGCGAGCGTCCCGTCCGCGCCCGCGTCACCCCGGCGCGTGAGCCGCTGTCGCGCGAACGCATCGTCGAGGCCGCCTTCGTCGTGCTGGACCGGTCCGGTCTCGACAAGCTGTCGATGCGTCAGGTGGCGGCCGAACTGGAGGTCGCGGTCTCCGCCCTCTACGCCTACGTCCGTTCCAAGGACGACCTCCTGGAGCTGATGTACACCCGGCTCTTCGCCAGCTTCACGCTGCCCGAGCCCGACCCCGAGCGGTGGCAGGAACAGGTGCGGGACTACGCGCGCTCCTGGCGGTGGCGTCTGCTGTCCCACCGTGACATGGCCAGGATCTCCATGGCGCACGTCCCCTTCACCGCCGAGCTGCTGCCGTACGTCGAGTCGTTGCTCGCCATCTTCCGGACCGCGGGACTGCCCGACCGCATCGCGGCGGAGGCCGGTGACCTCATCTCCACCTACATCGACGGGTTCGTCCTGGAGGAGGGCATGTGGCAGGACCGGGCCGCCCAGCACGCCGGCGGCGGCTCGATGGCCCGCCCCGACTGGCGTGAGATGGCCGACGAGATGCAGAACTACTTCGCGTCCCTGCCCGAAGAGGACTTCCCCCATCTGCGAGCCCTGTCCGGGACGATGGTGACGGACTCCTCCGACGAGAGGTTCGACATCGGTCTGGAGATCATCCTGCGTGGCCTGGCGAGCTATCTCCCGGACCGCAAGGCCTGAGCCCGGGGCGGACCGTCGTGGATCCGCTCCGCCCCTCTCGGCTCAGTTGTTCCAGCTCTCGTCGTACGGATCGTGCGGCGTCGGGACCGGCCTCGCCGAGCTGACGTCGAGGTACGGGATGAGCCCGCCGTTGACCGGGTCCTTCGTGCGCTTGGGCGTGTAGCGGCCGGTGACTTCGAGCCAGGTGTCCGGCCGCAGGACGGGCGGTGTCCGTCCGGACAGGCCGATCTTGACCGGCTGGGCGTCGGCGGCACAGCAGTTGAGGGCCATGCGGACGAGATAGGGAGCGCCGGCGCTGTCGAGCGCGACGAAGCCGGTGATCTTGACCTGCCGGCCGTCGAGGGAGCGGCCGTGGCCGTACGCCGCCCTGCTCGCGTAGTCGACCAGCCCGAGGGGGACCGGGTCACCGGCGGGCAGCTTGGCGTAGCCGAAGGGGGCCTGGAGTGCCGTACCGGTGCGCATCGCGCTGTAGGAGCCGAGGGCGGGCGGGGCGACCAGGATGAGCGCGAGCAGCGGGAGGACGAGGAGCCACGAGATCCGCGGTTCCCGATGCGCGTGCCCGTGCCCGTCCTCGGCGTCCTGCGCGTGTCCGTGTCCGTGCCCGGTGTCCTGCTCCTGCCCGTGGCCGTGCTCGGCGTCTTCGTGCCCGTGCCCGTCCTCGGCGTCGTGTCCGTCGCCGGACCGGTCGGCGGAGGCCTTCCGGTGTTCGCGTACCTCGTACCAGACCGTGGCGAGGGCCGTGACGATGAGCACCACACCGGCCGCGAGCAGCAGGGGCCGCAACCCGGCCTTGACGTACCGCAGATAGAGATCCGTGACGCTCGCGTGCAGCACCGCCGCGCCGAGGAGGAAGAGCACGGCCGCCTGGGCCTGCCTGTTCACAGGAGTACCGCCCCGATCAGTACGGACATGAGGATCGCCAGGGCGAAGGTGGTGGGTGCGAACCGTGCCGCGAACCCGCGGCCGAACGTGCCGACCTGCATGGCGAAGAGCTTCAGGTCGATCATCGGGCCGACGACGAGGAACGCCAGCCGGGCGGTGAGCGAGAACTGGGTCAGCGAGGCGGCCACGAACGCATCGGCCTCGGAGCAGATCGACAGGAGCACGGCCAGGATCGCCAGGGCCAGGACAGACACCACCGGATTCCCGGCCGCGGCGTGCAGCCAGCTCGCCGGTACGACGGACTTGAGCGTGGCGGCGGCCATCGCGCCCAGCACGAGGAACCCGCCCGCGTGCACGACGTCGTGCCGCACCGAGCCCCAGAACGCGGCCCCCTTGCCGAGGCCGTCGTGCGCGGGGCGGGCCGGCGGACGCAGCCAGTCGGTGCGGCCCAGACGCTGCCACAGCCAGCCCATCGAACAGGCCACGAGGAGACTGGCCACGAAGCGGGCGAGAACCATCTCGGGGTCGCGGGGGAAGGCGACGGCCGTCGCGGTCAGCACGATCGGGTTGATCGCCGGAGCGGACAGCAGGAACGCCAGGGCCGCGGCCGGAGTGACCCCGCGGCGCACCAGCGCCCCCGCGACCGGTACGGACGCGCACTCGCAGCCGGGCAGGACCGCCCCGGCCATCCCCGCGACCGGCACCGCGAGCGCCGGCCGCTTCGGCAGCGCGCGGGCGAAGAACGACGGCGGGACGAACACCGCGATGACCGCGGACAGCAGGACGCCGAGGACGAGGAAGGGCAGCGCCTGGACCACCACCGCGACGAACACGGTCATCCAGCTCTGCATCACCGGTGCGGACAGCGCTCCGCGGATCGGCCCCTGCGACGCGACGACCAGCAGCAGGAGCATGGTCAGGGCGAGCGGGGAGTCGAGGTGCCAGCCCTGCCGGCCCTGGTCGTCCGCGTCCCGCCGCCGGACCGGCGGCGGGGCTTCCTTGGTGACGGTCATGCGCGAGGTACCTCCGGTCGGGGAAGGGCGCGGCCGAGGATGCCCTCCCGCTCTGAATACGCCGGTCCGGCCACAGCTTCTCACCGCGTGACGAGGGGATTGCCCGCGCCCGGGGGTTTCTTGACCTTCACCGGACCGGGGGCGCCGGTGCGCACCGCGCGTGGAGGTCGTGTCACATCTCTTTACGTGGCTGTCATGGACCTGTAGCTTCCGGGCCGCAAACCCTTTCAGGAACTTGCCGGTTCTTCTTGCAAGGCAACTCCCCTTCCCCTCACCCGCATTGGAGCCGCACCATGCGCCGCAGACGTCAACGACCACCGCTGAGAGTGCTCATGGCGCTCCTGGCGGTGACCGGACTGTTCGGACTCACCCCGCCGGACACGGGGGCCGTCCCCGTGGAGAGCACGGCCGCCACCTCCACGACGGCGACCGTCTTCTACTACACGAAGACCAAGAACTGGCCGACCACCTACCTGCACTACGCCCCGGACGGCGGTTCCTGGACCACCGTGCCGGGAGTGCAGATGGAGGCGGCCTGCACGGACTGGGTGAAGAAGACCGTCGACCTCGGCTCGGCCACCGGGCTCCAGGCCACCTTCAACAACGGAAGCGGCACCTGGGACAACAACGGCGGCGGCAACTACGCGCTGGGCACCGGCACCATCACCGTCAAGGACGGTGTCATCGCCCACAGCGACCCGTGCGCCGATACCGGTACGGGCAGCGGCAACCAGGCCACCGTGTACTACTCGACCGCCACCTCCGGCTGGACCACGGCCAACATCCACTACGCGCCCACCGGCGGCTCCTGGACCACGGTCCCCGGCGTCGGCATGGAGACCGCCTGCACCGGCTGGTGGAAGAAGACCCTCGACATCGGTACGGCGTCCTCGCTCAAGGCGGCCTTCAACAACGGCAACGGCGTCTGGGACAACAACAACGGCACCGACTACGCGATCCAGGCCGGCACCACGACGGTGAAGGACCGGACCGTCACCGCCGACGCCAAGGACCCGTGCGCCGCCGAAGAGCCCGACACCGAGGCACCGACCGCGCCCGCGAAGGTCACGGCGACCGCCACCAACACCTCGGTGGTCGTGAGCTGGGACCCGGCGACCGACGACACCGCCGTGACGAAGTACCAACTCACGCGTACCGGCGGCACCAAGGGAAGCGTCGTCACCGATGTCGGCTCGACGGTGTACTCCGACACGGGGCTTGAGGAGAAGACCCAGTACACCTACACGGTGAAGGCCGTCGACGCGGCCGGGAACACCTCGCCCGCCTCCGCCGCGGCCACCGTCACGACCGGGGAGAAGGCTCCCGCACCGGCCTCGGGGACGCCGCTCGGCACCGACCCGCGCAAGGACCCGATCTACTTCGTCCTCACCGCCCGCTTCTACGACGGCGACAGCTCCAACGACCGCGGCGGCAGCCAGGACGTCAAGTCGGGCAACGCGGCCAACAACGACCCGATGTTCCGCGGCGACTTCAAGGGTCTCGTCGGCAAACTCGACTACATCAAGGCGCTCGGGTTCTCGGCCGTCTGGATCACCCCGGTGGTCCTCAACCGCTCCGACTACGACTACCACGGCTATCACGGCTACGACTTCTACAAGGTCGACCCGCGCCTGGAGTCGGCCGGCGCCTCCTACCAGGACCTGATCAACGCGGCCCACGCCAAGGGCATGAAGATCTACCAGGACGTCGTCTACAACCACAGCTCCCGCTGGGGCGCCAAGGGCCTGTTCACCCCGACCGTCTACGGCGTGCGCGACTCCCAGTGGAGCTGGTACTACGACGAGAAGAACGAGGGCTTCGAGTACGACGGCCTCACCGTCGAGCCCAAGTCGGGGAAGTCGTACTACAACGGCGACCTGTGGTCGACCGCCGAACCCTCCGGCAACACCTGCCTCAACTGGGGCAAGCCCACCGGAGGCAAGAGCGCCGAGGGCTACACCGTGTACAACTGCCAGTGGCCCAGCCCCACTTCGGGCATGTTCCCGAAGGCGTACTACCACCAGTGCTGGATCGGGAACTGGGAGGGCGAGGACTCCCGTTCGTGCTGGCTGCACGAGGACCTCGCCGACTTCAACACCGAGAACGCCACCGTCCAGAACTACTTGATCGGCGCGTACGACAAGTACATCGACATGGGCGTCGACGGATTCCGAGTCGACACGGCCGTCCACATCCCGCGCGTCACCTGGAACCGCCGCTTCCTGCCCGCCATCTACGACCGGGTCACCCAGCGGTTCGGCACGGACGCCGCGAAGAACTTCTTCGTCTTCGGCGAGGTGGGCGCCTTCGTCAACGACAAGTGGAACCGTGGCTCGGTGAACCACTCCGCGCAGTTCTTCACCTGGAAGGAACGCAAGGACTACAGCGCCGACGACGAGACGGCCGCCATCGAGCAGTACAACTACGAGGAGCAGCTCGGCACCGGCAGCCAGCCGACCTCGGCCAACGCCTTCCTGAGCGGGAACAGCTACCACACCCCGGACCGCAGCCAGTTCTCCGGGATGAACATCATCGACATGCGCATGCACATGAACTTCGGTGACGCGCAGAACGCCTACAGCAACGGCAAGGACTCCGACGACTCCGTCAACGACGCCACGTACAACGTCGTCTACGTCGACAGTCACGACTACGGACCGAACAAGTCGAGCACGCGCTACAGCGGCGGCACCGACGCCTGGGCCGAGAACATGTCCCTGATGTGGACCTTCCGCGGCATTCCCACGCTCTACTACGGATCGGAGATCGAGTTCCAGGCGGGCAAGCAGATCGACTGCGGGCCGACCTGCCCGCTGGCGACGACCGGGCGCGCCTACTACGGCGACCATCTCGCGGGGAGCGTCACGGCCTCCGATTTCGGCAAGGCCGACTCCGCGAGCGGTGAGGTCGCGACGACCCTCGCGCAGCCGCTGGTCAAGCACCTCCAGCGGCTCAACCAGATCCGCCGGGCGATCCCGGCCCTCCAGTCGGGGCAGTACTCGACGGACGGCATCAGCGGCTCGATGGCCTTCAAGCGCCGCTACACCAGCGGGTCCACCGACAGCTTCGCCCTCGTCACGGTCACCGGCGACGCGACGTTCACCGGCATCCCGAACGGCACCTACACGGACGCCGTCACCGGCGCGGTGAAGACCGTCACCGGCGGCACGCTGTCGGTGGCCGCGCCGGGGAAGGGGAACCTGCGGGTCTACGTGCTGAACGGTCCCGGAAAGATCGGAACGGACGGGCCCTACCTCAAGTAGCCCGCGACCGTCGGACCCGTACGGAAGCGGCGGTCACCGTGGTCCCGCCCGGGCGCCCCACGCCCGGGCGGGACACCCGGCCCCGCCGCCACCGCAGCCGGCGGGGCCCAGGATGAATGGCGTGCGGAGCGCTGGGTACGCGACCGTCGACATGCCCGGGAGCGAGACCGGCCCGGGTGGCCGCCCGCCCGCCACGATCCGGGGATCTGCCATGGACACGCCCTTGAACAACAACCACCCCACCGCACCCGCGGCGACACCCGCACAGGAGGCGCTGGACACCCTCGCCGTGGACACCGACGACACCGCCGCGCTGGACACCCTCGCCGGCAGCGACGTCCTGGTGCCCGTGCCGGACGACGCCTCGGACGAGGACATCGCCGACCCTCACGCCGTGGCACTGCCCGTCCTGGACGACCCGGAAGGCGGACAGGTGGTTCCGGTGTTCACCTCGGAGCTGGAACTGGCCGAGCTCCTGCCCTCCGTCTCCCGCTACCGTCTCGTGCCCCTGGCCGCGCTCGCCTCCCAGTGGCCCTCGGGCGATCTGGACCTCGTCATCGACGCGGCCTCACCGCACGGCCTCACGCTCACCTCCGAGGGAGTGCGCACGCTGCTGGCGCGATAGCGGCGAAGGGCGGGGCGGGCGGATCAGCCGTTCAGCATGCGGGCGAGCGCGGACCGCTGAAGGGGGAGTACCTCGGCGTGCAGCTCGCGGCCCTTTCGGGTGAGCGCGACCCACACGCCGCGGCGGTCCTCCTGGCACATCGTGCGTTCCACCAGGCCGTCCTTCTCCAGCCGGCCGATGAGACGGGACAGCGCGCTCTGGCTCAGATGGACCCGGTCCGCGATGTTCTGCACCCGGCAATGCTCGCCGGGCTCCGTGACCGTCTCCGAGACGAGGATGTCCAGGACCTCGAAGTCACTGGCTCCCAGGCCGTGCGGGTGCAGCACGCGGTCGATCTCGCACATCGTGCGGGCGTGCACCGAGAGGATGTCCCGCCACTGGTCCTCCAGCCGGGAACCGGGCGTCTTCGTTGCCATAACTGAACGGTAACAGAGATCCGGCCACTAGTTGAGTGTGCAATTAGTGTGCCTGCATCCAGTCGCCCCGCCCGTTTCCGGCCCGCGCCCCCGTCAGGTGGTGGGGTCCTCGATGAGCCCGTACTGGTTGCCTTCCGCGTCCTTCACCGACGCGACCAGTCGGCCGTTGCCCACGTCCTGGAGCTCCTGGAGCGTCTCGGCGCCCGCTGCGAGCAGGGCCGCCAGGGTCGCCTTGATGTCGTCGACGTGCCAGTAGGGGACCGGCCCGGTCAGGCCCTTGGAGTGGCCGTTCGGGTCGAGGCCGACATCCTGGCCCGCGTCCTTGAAGCCGACGTAGTACGGCTCGTCCACATAGGGCTCCACCCCCAGCAGCTGGGTGAACAGGGCCTTCGCCTTCGCGATGTCCTTGACGGGGTAGATGATGGTCTTGACTCCGGCGGTCATCTCGACTCCTGTGCGGTGCGTGGCGGCCGTGGCGGCCGGATGTGGTGCCGTCGGCGGTCCGGCGGCCCTTTCACGCTAAGCCGGGGCAGGCGGGTACGGCTTCTCGAATCCTGACCGGTGCGGCTCTCAGGTGGACTCGCGGCGCACCAGCTCCGTCGGCAGGATCACCGCCGCCGGATCCTCGCCGCCGATCTGGGCGAGGAGGACCCGGACCATCTCGGAGCTGATGCGGTCCCAGGGCTGGCGGATGGTGGTGAGGGCCGGGGTCGCGGCCGTCGCGGCGGGGGAGTCGTCGAAGCCGCCGACCGCGACGTCCTCCGGGACCCGGCGGCCCGCCTTGCGCAGCGCGGTCAGCACGCCCTGGGCCATCAGGTCCGACGCGACGAACACGGCGTCCATGTCCGGTGCGCGGTCCAGGAGCTGTTCGGCGCCCGCCTCGCCGCTGGCGCGACTGTAGTCGCCGGAGGCGATGAGACGGTCGTCGGCCTCGACGCCCGCCTCGGCGAGCACCTCCCGGTAGCCCGCCAGACGCTCGACACCGCCGGGGGTGTCCAGCGGGCCGGTGACCATGCCGATCCGGCGCCGCCCGAGGGAGAGCAGGTGCGTGACCATGTCCCGGGCGCCGTCGCGGTCGTCGGCGGCCACGTAACTCACCTTGGAACCGAGGCCGATGGGCTTGCCGCAGGCGACGAGCGGCACGCCCGCCTCGCGCAGTTCCTCGGCGACCGGATCGCCGGAGTGGCTGGAGACCAGCAGCACTCCGTCGACGTGGCCGGCCGTGATGTACCGCGTGATGCGCCGCCGCTCGTCCTTGGTGCCGGCGAGCATCAGCAGGAGCGGCACGTCGTGCGCGGCGAGTGCCTGGGTGCAGCCGCGCAGCAGGACGTTGAAGTTCGGGTCCTCGAAGAACCGCTCCTGCGGCTCGGTCAGCAGGAAGCCGACCGAGTCGGACCGTCCGGTGATCAGGGAGCGGGCGTGCCGGTTCACGACGTAGCCCGTCCTGCGGATGGCGGCGTTGACCGCCTCTGCCGCCGAGGGGCTGACGTAGTGCCCGCCGTTGAGGACGCGTGAGACGGTGCCCCTCGAGACACCCGCCTCGCGCGCGACGTCGTGGATCGTCGGCGGCTTGCGCCGGCCCCCCGTGTTGCTCATGGTCATGACTTTACGGCTCCGGACAGCAGGTCGAGGCTCCAGAAGCGCTGGATGACCAGGAACAGCGCGACCAGCGGGATGATCGCCAGCAGGGCGCCGGTGATGACCAGGGTGTACAGGGCCGGGGTGTTGGAGCCCTGTTCGAGGAGCGTGAACAGGCCGAGGGTGATCGGGAACTTCTCGTCGTCGCTGAGCATGATGTAGGGGAGCAGGAAGTTGTTCCACACGGCGACGAACTGGAACAGGAACACCGTCACCAGGCCGGGCACCATCATCGGCAGCGCGACCCGGGTGAAGATCCGCCACTCGCCCGCGCCGTCCATCCGGCCGGCCTCGACCACGTCACCGGGGACGGCCGCGGCGGCGTAGATCCGGGCGAGGTAGACGCCGTACGGGGACAGGACGAGCGGCAGCAGCACGGAGGCGTACGAATCCGTCAGGTCCGCCTTGGCGAGGAGCAGGTACTGCGGGATCGCGAGGATCACCGGCGGCATCAGCACGCCCGCCAAGAGGACGCTGAAGATGGTCTCGCGGCCCCGGAAGCGGTAGATCGCGAGCGCGTAGCCGCTGATCGCCGAGACGGCCGTTGACAGAAGGGCGCCGAGCCCGGCGTAGAGGGCGGAGTTGCCCATCCACTTCCAGTAGATGCCGTCACGGTAGGCGTTGAGGTCCGTGACGTTCTGGGTGAAGCCGGTGCCCGGCAGGAACGTGAACGTCGAGAACAGCTCGCGGCCCGACTTGGTGGCCGCTATCACCACCCAGGCGACGGGCAGCAGACAGTAGAGCGCGCCGAGCAGCAGGGTGAGGGTCGGTACCAGGGCGATCCGGCCGCGCAGGGGCGGCCCTTGGGCGGTGCCGGGGGTGGTGCCCGCGGCCGGAGCGGCCTTGCGGACGGCAAGAGAACTCATCGTGCTTCCTCCTGCTTGGTACGGGAGTTCGCGGCGCGCAGGAAACCGAAGGACAGCACCAGCGTGACCGCGGCGATGATCACTGCCTCGGCGGCGGCCGCGTAGATGTCACCGGTGTTGAACGCGTCCCGGTAGACCTTCATCAGCGGACTCCAGGTCGTGGAGACGGAGTTGGTGAGGGGTTTGAGGGTGGTCGGCTCGCTGAACACCTGGAGCGTGGCGATGATCGAGAAGAAGAAGGTGAGCACCAGGGAGGGCGCCACCATCGGGATCTTGATCCGCAGGGCGGTCTGCAGCGGGGTGGCGCCGTCCAGCTTCGCCGCCTCGCGCACCTCGGCCGGGATGGCCTGGAGCGAGGTGTAGATGACGATCATGTTGAAGCCGGTGCCGCCCCAGACCGCGATGTTCGACAGCGCGAGGAACAGCGGGCCGCCGTCCAGCAGGTTCGGCTGCGGCAGTCCCAGCCTGTCGAGGACGAAGTAGAAGGGGCTGACGTCCGGGAGGTAGAGGAACCCCCACAGCAGGGCGGCCACGACGCCGGGGATGGCGTACGGCAGGAAGATCGCGAGCCGGGTGAAGGGGGCCAGGCGTACCTTCTCCGCGTCGAGCATCAGCGCGAAGAGCAGCGCGAGGCCGAGCATCACCGGCACCACGATGGCGCCATAGCCCGCCACGCGCAGCGCACCGGCGACCAGTTCGCTGTCGGTCAGCGCGTCGGCGTAGTTCCCGATGCCCGCCCAGACTTCTTTGCGGGCACCGGCGCCCAGGCCGAGGCCCTTGACCTGGACCTTGTGCAGGCTCAGCCAGATCGCGTAGCCGATGGGCAGCGCGAAGAAGAGGACGAAGAGGATCGCCGCGGGGAGGAGGAAACCGTACGGGGCCCCCTTGACCCCGTACGGCTTCCGGCGTGCCTTGGTCACTGAGCGACCCCGAAGCCCTGCTTCTTGAGGTCGGCGACGGTGGCGTCCTGCATGGTCGTCAGAGCGGTACCGAAGTCCGACTTGTTCTTGGCGGCGGCGCCGAAGGCGTCGTTGAAGGTCGTGTAGGCGACGTTCACGTTCGGGCCCCACGCGGACGGGGCGGTGGTCTTCGCGATCTCCGAGGCCTTGGTGTAGAAGTCCGGCTGGTTGGAGAAGAAGGCCGGCGGCTGCGCGAACGCGTCACCGCTCTGGGCGCTGGTGGACGCCGGGTAGATGCCGCTCTCCTTCGCCAGCGCGGCCACCGCCTGCGGGTCGGTGTTCAGCCAGGCGGCGAACTTCGCGGCGGCCGCCTTGTGCGGGGAGTCCGTGGTGACGGCGGTCGAGGAGCCGCCCCAGCTGCCGGTGACGTTCTCGCCGGCCGACCACTGCGGCAGCGGGGCCATCGCCCACTTGCCCGTGGTCTGCGGGGCCGCCGTGGTCAGGGTGCCGGGCGCCCACACCGCGCTGACCCAGGCGATCTGCTTGCCGGTGTTCAGCGCCTTGTTCCAGGCCGGCTGGTACATCGGCTGGTTGTCGATCGCGCCCTCCTTGACGAGACCGCCCCAGAAGTCGGCGACCTTCTGGGTGGCCGCGTCGTCGATACCGACCTTCCACTTGTCGCCGGAGGTGGTCCACCACTTGGCGCCGGCCTGCTGGGCCAGACCCGCGAACAGGCCGGAGTCGTTGGCGGAGAAGGTGGTGAGCGCCTTGTCCGGGGCCTTCTTCTTCAGTGCGCGGGCGGTCTCGGCGAACTGCTCCCAGGTGGTCGGAACGGTCAGGCCGTACTTCTTGAACAGGTCCGCGCGGTAGTAGAACATCATCGGGCCGATGTCCTGCGGGATCGCGTAGACCGCGTCCGTCCCCAGCGTCGTCTGCTGCCAGACGCCGTCGGCGAACTTGGACTTGGCCTCCTTGGACTCGGCGGCTATGTCGGCGAGCGCGTCATTGCTGACCAGGGTCGGCAGCGCCTGGTACTCGGCCTGGACCAGGTCCGGTGCCTTCTTCGCCTTGTGCGCGGTGAGGATCTTGGTGACGAGCGTGTCGCCGGACGCCTGCTTCTTCACCGTGACGGTGATCTGCTGCTTCTTCCCCGGCCCCTTGTTCCAGAGGTCGACGACCTTGTCCATGCCCGGCGCCCAGGTCCAGAACGTCAGTGTCGCGGGTCCGGACTGGGATTCGCTCTTGTCGTCGTCGGACGAGCCGCAGGCGACGAGTGAGGTGGCGCCGAGGACGACGGCGATGGTGCTGGCCACGAGGCGGTTGTGCTTCGTGTTGGGCATGGAACGTTCTCCCCTGACCTGGGCCTCCGCCTGCTGCGGAGGCCTGCCCTGTTCTTGCGCGATTCGCTTGCGGGGGTGCGCCGGCCGGTACCGGTGACCGCGAGCGCACGCCGGGCCCTGGGGCCTTCACGCGCTCGCCTGCCGACACCTGAGCGTCCCTTCGGCTCACTCGCGGTGCTTCTGTGAGCGTTCACAGTAGAGAAACATCCCGGACACTTGTCAATGGTTGTTGCTGTGCGGTTATGTTGGACTCACGCCGCTGGCGTTGTGTGTGCACGTTCCCAAATGATCGATTACATGGGAGAGATCCATGCCGGAGACCAACCCCAAGGGCCTCACCGGGCTCGCCTTCGGTGGGGACTACAACCCCGAGCAGTGGCCGGAAAGCGTCTGGCCCGAGGACGTCCGGCTGATGCGGGAGGCGGGCGTCACGATGGTGAGTGTCGGGATCTTCTCCTGGGCCCTGCTCGAACCGGCCCGGGGCACCTACGAGTTCGGCTGGCTGGACCGCGTCCTCGACCTGCTCCACGAGAACGGCATACGCGCGGACCTGGGCACCCCGACCGTCGCACCGCCCGCCTGGTTCTACCGCGAACACCCCGAGGCGCTCCCCGTGGCCGCCGACGGCACGCGCTACGCCTTCGGTTCACGCGGCGCCATCTGTCACAGCAACGTCCACTACCGCGCCGCCGCCGCCTCCATCACGACCCGGCTCGCGACCCGGTACGCCGACCACCCCGCACTCGCCCTGTGGCACGTCCACAACGAGTACGGCGTCCCCGTCTCGGCCTGCTACTGCGATTCCTGCGCCGCGCACTTCCGCCGGTGGCTGACCGGCACCTACGGGAGCGTCGACGAGCTCAACGAGGCCTGGGGGACGGCCTTCTGGGGGCAGCGGTACACCGACCTCGACCAGGTCGACCCGCCGCGCCTGACCCCGACCGTCGGCAATCCGGCCCAGGCGCTGGACTACAAGCGGTTCGCCGACGCCACCATGCGCGAGAACTTCGTGGCCGAACGGGACATCCTCCACCGCCTCGCGCCGGGCATCCCCGTCACCACCAACTTCATGACGGCCCTCAGCCAGTGCGACTCCGTGGACTACTGGGCCTGGGGCCGCGAGGTCGATCTCGTCACCAACGACCACTATCTGATGACCGACGGCCGCCGCACCCACGTCAACCTCGCGATGGCCGCCGACCTCACCCGCTCGGTCGCCGGCGGCGCGCCCTGGCTGCTCCTCGAACACTCCACCTCGGGCGTCAACTGGCAGCCCCGCAACCCCGCCAAGGCGCCCGGCCAGATGGCCCGCAACTCGCTGTCCCACGTGGCCCGCGGCTCCGAGGGTGCCATGTTCTTCCAGTGGCGGCAGTCCCGCAGCGGCGCCGAGAAGTTCCACTCCTCGATGCTGCCGCACGCCGGCACCGACACGCGGGTGTGGCGCGAGGTCGTCGAACTGGGCGCGTCCGTCGACTCGCTGGCCTCCGTCAAGGGCACCCGCACGGTCGCCGACGTGGCCGTCCTGTGGGACTGGCAGTCCTGGTGGGCGCAGAGCCTGCAATGGCGCCCGAGCGAGGACCACGACGCCCGCGAGCGCGCCGACGCCTTCTACGAGGCCCTCTACGACCGTCACCTCACCGTCGACTTCGCCCACCCGGAAGCCGACTTGTCGGCCTATCCCCTTGTCGTCGTACCCGCCCTCTATCTGATGACCGAGGCCGCGGCGGACAACCTCAGGGAGTACGTCGACAGCGGCGGCACCCTCCTCGTCTCCTACTTCTCCGGCATCGTCGACGAGCACGACGCCCTCCACGAAGGCCCCCATCCCGGCGCCCTGCGGGACGTACTCGGCCTGACCGTCGAGGAGTTCTCCCCGCTGCTCCAGGGGGAACTCGTCCGGATCACCGGGCCCGACGGCTCCGAACTCACCGGTGACGTGTGGACCGAGTTCGTGGTGCCGCGCGGTGCCGAGACCGTGTGGACGTACGCCGACGGGCTCACCGCCGGGCATCCGGCGGTCACCCGGCACCAGAGCGGCGCGGGCTCGGCCTGGTACGTGTCCACGCGCCTCGCGGCCGAGGGACTGGACGCCCTGATCGGCTGGGTGGCCGACGACGCGCGTATCGCGCCGCGCGCCGATCTGCCCCGCGATGTCGAGGTGGTGCGCCGTACCGGCGAGTCCGGCACCTACGTCTTCGTCGTCAACCACACCGCCTCCGACGCCAAGGTGCCGCTGGACGCGCACGGCACCGAGCTCCTCACGGGCGAACGCGCCGCCGGCCGGCTCGCGGTCCCGGCGGGCGCGGTACGGGTCGTACGCCTCGACGGCTGACCGGGGCGCGGTCCGCAGGGTTTCGTTCTCCCCTGTGGCCGGGCCCAACCAGCCCGTCCTGCACGCGCCTTGACCGGGTCCCGGCGCGACCGGAGACGGGTTCGGGCCTCACCCGGGCCTTGGGATGACCGGCCGCCCCGGACGCGGGTCTGTCCCGGGGGATCAGGTCAACCGGCCTTCACGACACGGGTTGTGCCCGGATCCGTGTCCAACCGGGCGCGTTTGCAAGAACGTTGACCAGGCCGATCCATCGGACACCGGTCGGCGCCCGTTTCGACCGCACCTACCGCACCAGCCGTGCCGGCTGCACGAGCCGTACCTGCCGCACCCGCTGCGCCGGTCGTCCGGAGCGGTGCGGGGCACGCCCGATCACCTTCCGGGCCCGCACTCCCGGCGCCCGCACCGAGTCCTCCGGGTCACCACCCGGCGATCCCCCCATCCGGAAGGGCCGCACGGCCCGCCGGTCGCTTCAACCGCCGCCCGCGTCACAGCACTCGGCGGCGCCCCGACCCCCCTCCGCCCGTGCGAGCCGTGAAGCCGCGGGCGGAGGGGTCCGCCCCCGGATCCACCCCCGGATCCGCCGGGCACCTCTCCCCACCACGTCGAAGGGACGACGGACGATGATGTTCCATCCCAGACGCACACTCAGGGCTCTGCTGCTGCTGCCGCTCGCGGCCGGGCTCGCCCTCACCGCCCTCCCCGCGCAGACCGCGCAGGCGGCGAGCACCCTGACCAACGCCGGATTCGAGGCCGACGGGACCGGCGCCGCCGTTCCCAGCGGCTGGTCGGAGTCCGGCACCACCGCCGCCTCGTACGTCGAAGCCGGTGGCCACGGCGGGAGTTACCGCCTCAGTCACTACTCCGCCTCGGCCTACAAGGTGGAGACCTACCAGTACCTCTCCGGACTGACCAACGGGAACTACAAGCTCACCGCGTGGGTGCGCTCGGGCGGCGGACAGAACTCCGCCTACCTCGCGCTGAAGAACTGCGGCGGCACCGAGCAGCGCACCGATCTGCCGGTCTCCGCGAGCGGGTGGATCCACCTGGTCGTGCCCGTCGCCGTGACGAGCAACCAGTGCACGGTCAGCGTCTACTCCGACGCCAACGCCGGAAACTGGATCAACGTCGACGACCTGACGTTCACCTCCGGCACCACCGGACTGACCGTCAAGGGCTCCGACATCTCCTCCCTCGCCAAGAGCGAGGCCTACGGCGGGGTGTACAAGACCAGTTCCGGCACCACCGGCGACGCGCTCGCCATCCTCAAGTCCTCCGGGATGAACTACGCGCGCCTGAAGGTCTGGGTGAACCCGGCCGACGGCTACAACAACAAGGCCCGGGTCCTCGCGATGGCCAAGCGCATCAAGGCGCAGGGCATGAAGCTCCTGGTCGACTTCCACTACTCGGACACCTGGGCCGACCCCGGCACCCAGACCAAGCCCGCCGCCTGGGCCGGACACTCGTACAGCCAGCTGAAGACGGACGTCTACAACCACACGTACGACGTCCTGAACGCCCTGAAGGCGCAGGGCACCACGGCCGACATGGTGCAGATCGGCAACGAGATCAACGGCGGCATGCTCTGGTCCGAGGGCTCCACGGACAACTTCGCGCAGCTCGCGGGACTGCTCAACTCCGGCTACGACGCGGCCAAGGCCGTCAGTTCCTCGACCGTCGTGGCCCTGCACCTGGCCAAGGGCGGCGATCTCACCGGTACCCGCTGGTGGTTCGACACCGCCCTCGCCAACGGCGTGAAGTTCGACGCCATCGGCCTGTCCTACTACGGCTACTGGCACGGCTCGCTCTACGACTTCCAGACCACCCTGGACGACGCGGCCTCCCGCTACGCCAAGCCGGTCTTCCTCGCCGAGACGGCCTACCCCTTCCGTCTCGACAGCGACGACGCGCTCGTCAACCAGATCGACACGACCGCCGAACTGGTCTCCGGCTACGCGGCCACGACCGCCGGGCAGTCCAACTGGCTGCGTGACGTCATGAACGTAGTGGAGGCCGTGCCGAACGGCCGCGGTCTCGGCGTCTTCTACTGGGAGGCCACCTGGACGGCCGTCACCGGCAACGGCTGGGACCCGGCCGACTCCGCCTCCGGCAACGGATGGGAGAACCAGGCCCTGTTCGGCTTCGACGACAAGGCGCTTCCGGCCATGTCCCTGTTCAGTCACCGCTGAGCCGTGACGGGGTCCGGCCGCCGGTGCGGCCGGGCCCCGTGCGTCTTGTGATGCGTTCGGCTCCGGCCACGGTCGCGGGAAGACCGTGCGTGCCCCCGCCGGCTGCGGGACAGTGGCGGGAGACCGTCACGACGGAGGGGGACGACATGCTCAAGGGGCCCGGCAGCGGGCAAAGGCTGGACATCCTGGAGTGGTTGCGCGACCCCGTGGCGCACTTCCCGCACCGGCGCCCCGCCGACCTCCTCGAGGACGGCGTCACTCCCGAGGCCCTCGCCGTCAAACTCGGAGTGAGCCGGGCCGTGGCACGCACCCACCTCGACCTCCTCACCGGAGTCGGTCTGCTGCGGGCCAGGAAGGTGGGGCGACGGACCTACTACCGCCCGGACGAGTACCGTATCGCCGAAGTGAGCCACTACTTCGAGAAGGGCTGGTAGACGCGTGGGAGACGGGTCCAACACCGCGGCGGTCACCGCCCTTTCGCCCCGGCGCGCGGTGTCGCTCGGCGGCCGCGGCCCCGAGGACGTCGTGGCCGACTCCCGGGGCGGGGTGCTGACCGGTCTGGAGGACGGCCGCATCGTACGCGTCGAAGGCCTCGGCGACCCCGACCGCACAAGTGTCAGGGTCGTCGCCGAGACGGGCGGCAGGCCGCTCGGCCTCGAACTCCTACCGGACAACGCCCTGTTGGTGTGCGATGCCGAACGCGGACTGCTGCGGGTCGGGCTGGAGGACGGAGTGGTCCGCGTCCTTGCCGACAAGGTCGCCGGAGTACCGCTGCGCTTCTGCAGCAATGTGGTCGCCCTCTCGGACGGCACCGTGTACTTCACCGTCTCCAGCCGGAGTTACCCCCTGAAGCAGTGGATCGGCGATCTCGTCGAACACACCGCATCCGGCTGTCTGCTGCGTCTGGCGCCGGGGGAGACCGAACCCGAAGTGCTCCTGGAGGGGCTGCAGTTCGCCAATGGCCTCGCCGCCTCGGCCGACGAGTCGTTCCTCGTCGTCGCGGAGACCGGCGCGTTCCGGCTCGTCCGCTACTGGCTCACCGGACCGCGAGCGGGCCGGTCCGAGACCTTCGCCGACGACCTCCCCGGCCAGCCGGACAATCTCTGGCGTGCCCCGGACGGCCCGATCTGGGTGGCCCTGGCGGGCCCCCGCGTCGGTGCCCTGGAATATCTGCACCGTCGGGGCCCGGCCGTCCGGCGCGCCGCGGCCCGGATCGCCGTGCGCGCGCCCTTCAGACCACCGGGCACCACGGGTGTCCTCGCGGTCGACGACGACGGCGCCGTCCTGCACCACCTGGAGAGCCGCCGGGCACGGTTCCGGATGGTGACCAGCGTCTGCGAGTGCGACGGCCGGCTGATCCTCGGGAGCATCTGGGAACGGGGCCTCGCGGTCTGTGACCTTCCGGGCGCCACCGGCTGAGCGTCCGGGCCTTTCGGGGGAAGGGCCAGGTGTGCGCGGCCCGCGTGCCCGGCGTTACCCTGGTCACCGGCCGCGATCTTGCAGCGCGGCGCGGCGGTGGGGCCCGCCGTACCCGAACCGCGGCACGGATGTCGCCAACGGTCCCTGCTTGCGATGCCGTGCGCCCGCACCGGCCCGGCGAGTAGGAGCCCGGAAACATGACAGTCCCGCATCCCGAGCGCGTCGGCGAGTCCGGCACCCCCGCCCGCGCGCCCGCGCGCCCGGCGTCCCCCTGGCACGGCCAGGGCCCGGTCGTCGCGGCGGTCTCACTGGGCGGCGCCATCGGCGCCTCGGCCCGCTACGGCGCGGGACTGCTGTGGCCCACGCCGGACGGCGCCTTCCCCTGGACCACGTTCACGATCAACGTCGTGGGCTGCGCCGCCATCGGCGTGCTCATGGTGCTGATCACCGACATGCGGGCGGTGCACCGCCTCGCGCGCCCCTTCTTCGGCACCGGAGTCCTCGGCGGCTTCACCACCTTCTCCACGTACGCCGTCGACATCCGGAACCTGGTCGGCACCGGCCACCCGGGCACCGGGCTCGGCTATCTCGCCGCGACCCTGTGCGCGGCCCTCGCGGCGGTGTGGCTCGGGACGACGACGGCCCGCCGCGCCCTGGTACGGAGGCAGCGATGACAAGGCTGACCGGCGGCGCCCTGAGGCTGACGGTCCTCGTCGGCGAGAACGACACCTGGCACCGCAAGCCGCTCTACGCCGAGATCGTGCACCGCGCCCACGCCGCGGGCCTCGCGGGTGCCAGCGTCTTCCGGGGCATCGAGGGATTCGGCGCCTCCTCCCTCGTCCACACCTCGCGGCTGCTCTCGCTGAGCGAGGACCTGCCGGTGGCCGTGATCGTCGTGGACACCGAGGAGCGGGTCCGGGCGTTCCTGCCGGAGCTCGACGAACTGGTCACCGAGGGTCTGGTGGTCCTCGACCCCTGTGAGGTGATCCGTTACACAGGCCGCGGCGCCGCAGCCGACGACGACTCCGGCCCGACCGGCGGTGACCCGGCAGGGGAAGGCGGGACGCCGCTGTGAACTGGCTGCTGGTGATCATCGGCGCCGCGGTCGGCGCACCTCTGCGGTATCTGACCGACCGGGCGGTACAGCGGAAGCACGATACGGTCTTCCCCTGGGGCACCCTCGTCGTGAACGTGACAGGGTGCCTGATCCTCGGTCTGCTGACCGGTGCCGTCTCGGCGGGGCAGGTGTCCGGACACCTGCAACTGCTGATCGGGACCGGCCTGTGCGGGGCGCTCACCACGTACTCGACGTTCTCGTACGAGACCCTGCGGCTGACTGAGACGGGGGCGGCGTTCTACGCTGCCGCCAACGTGATCGTGAGCGTGACGGCGGGCCTGGGCGCGGCGTTCGCCGGGGTCTCGTTTGCACAAGCTTTGTGGACCTAGGTGTCGGGCGTCCTCGTGGATACGTAACACTGTCTCCTGCACCGTCTACAGCACTGTCGACCAACTTTCAGAACTGGATCCCATGAGCGTCATCAACGTCGGTCAGGCCGTCGTCCTCGGAGTCGTCGAGGGGGTGACCGAATTCCTTCCCGTCTCCTCGACCGGCCACCTCAAGATCACCGAGGGCCTGATGGGAATCCCCGTCGACGACGACGCCGTCGTCGGCTTCTCCGCGGTCATCCAGGTCGGCGCGATCGCCGCCGTGCTCGTGTACTTCTTCAAGGACATCGTGCGGATCGTCTCCGCCTGGGGCCGTGGCCTGCGCGACAAGAACGAGCGACACAGCCACGACTACAAGTTCGCCTGGTGGGTCATCTACGCGACGATCCCGATCGTGGCCGTGGGTCTCGGTGCCAAGAAGCTCATCGAGGGTCCGCTGGCCTCCCTGTGGGTGGTGGCCGGTTCGCTGATCGTCGGCAGTGGCGTGATGTGGGCGGCCGACCAGATGGGCCGTCACAAGCGCGGTGAGGACGACGTCTCGTTCAAGGACGCGATGCTGGTCGGCAGCTCCCAGATCCTCGCCCTGCTCTTCCCGGGCTTCTCGCGCTCCGGCGCCACCATGTCGACGGGCCTCATCCTCGACCTGGACCGCGTCGCCGCCACCCGGCTCTCCTTCTTCCTCGGCATCCCGGCCCTGACCGGCGCGGGCATCTACGAGCTCAAGGACGCCCTGGGCACCGGTGTGGGCGCCGCTCCGCTGATCGCCGGCACCCTCGTGTCGTTCGTGGTCGCCTACGCCTCGATCGCCTGGCTGCTGAAGTTCGTCGCCAAGCACTCCTTCAACGCCTTCGTGATCTACCGCATCGTCATCGGCGTGCTGCTCTTCGGACTGCTCGGCGCGGGCGTCATCGACAGCTGACACCGCTCCGGGCGCCGGTGCGAACCGGCTCCGGGCACGAACGGTCCGCTCACAGGGGGCGCGAAGCCGGATTCCGGCTCCGCGCCCCCTGTGCTGTTCCCCGCGCCCCGTCCGACCAGGACGCCGGGCCGCGGGACGGGGCGGACGGCACAATGGCGATCATGCCCGGGAAATCGCCGTACCCGTCCTCCCACACCTTCCAGCCGATCCTGGAGCGCGTCGCCACCGAGATCGCGCAGACGCCGGGACGCGGGAGACCGGCCGACTACATCCCGGCGCTGGCCGCCTGCGACCCCCGCCGCTTCGGCATGGCCGTCGCGGAGCTCGACGGCACGGTGTACGGCGTGGGGGACTGGCGGCAGCCGTTCTCGACGCAGTCCATCACCAAGGTCTTCACCCTGGCCCTCGACCTGGCCCGCGAGGGCGACGCCCTGTGGGAGCACGTCGGGCGGGAGCCCTCCGGCAACCCGTTCAACTCCCTGGTCCAGCTCGAATACGAGAACGGCATCCCGCGCAACCCGTTCATCAACGCCGGAGCCCTCGTCGTCACCGACCGGCTCCAGACCCGGACCGGCGACGCGGCCGACGTCCTGCTGGAGTTCCTGCGGGCCGAGAGCGGCAACGCGGAGCTCGGTTTCGACCGGGGCATCGCCGCCTCCGAGACCGCGAACGGCGACCGCAACGCGGCACTCGCCCACTTCATGGCCTCGTACGGCAACATCGACAACCCGGTGCCGGACCTGCTCGACCAGTACTTCCTCCAGTGCTCGATCGCCGCCTCCTGCGCCGATCTCGCCCTCGCCACGGGATTCCTGGCCCGGCACGGCATCCGGGCCGACGGCGGCCGGCTGCTCTCCCGCAGCCAGGCCAAGCAGATCAACGCGATCATGCTGACCTGCGGGACCTACGACGCCGCGGGCGACTTCGCCTACCGGGTCGGGCTCCCCGGCAAGAGCGGGGTCGGCGGCGGCATCATCGCCGTCGTGCCCGGCCGGTGCACCCTGTGCGTCTGGAGCCCGGGTCTCGACGAACGCGGCAACTCGGTGGCCGGTGTGGCGGCCCTGGACCGCTTCACGACCCTCACCGGCCTGTCGGTGTTCTGAGGCGCGCCCCACCACACGGAGGTCACGCTCCTGACCCCGCCCGGAGAGCGCCACGTCGCCTTCCGGCCACCCGGCGTTGACACGCTTGCGGAGTGTTGGCCATGGCTTTCCCCGTCGATCTCCGCCGCTGCCAGGCCCTGGGCCTGGCCGGTTCCGCCGTCCTCGCGCTGGGCGGCGAGACCGCGGGGGCCCTGCCCGCGCGGGACCTTATCGCCCCCGGGTCCGGGCGGGCCGTACTGGGCCTGGTCGGGGTGTACTTCGGTGTCGTCCTGCTGATAGCCGCCTGGGCGCTGCTGGGCACCGTCGTGCGCGGGCCGAAACCGCCGACCCCGCGTTCCCTGCTGCTCGTTCTGGCCACCTGGGCGGCACCGCTGCTGCTCGCGCCGCCCCTCTTCAGCCGGGACGTCTACAGCTATCTCGCGCAGGGCGCCATGGTCGACGCCCACATCGACGTCTACGCCTACGGCCCCGCCCGGCTCGGCGGCCCGCTCGCCGACGAGGTGGCGCCCGTGTGGCAGACGACGACGACCCCGTACGGCCCGGTCTTCCTCGCCGTCGCCCGCGGACTGTCGTCGCTGACCCGCGGGGAGATACCGGCCGGACTCCTCGGCATGCGCGTGGTCGCCCTGCTCGGTGTGGCCCTGATGGCGGCCGCCCTGCCCCGCCTGGCCCGGCACAGCGGCGCCGATCCGGCCGCCGCGCTGTGGCTGGGCGCGCTGAACCCGCTGGTCCTGCTGCACCTGGTGGCCGGTGCGCACAACGACGCCATCATGCTCGGGCTGCTCGGCGTCGGCCTGGTGGCCGCGCGCGGCCGATGGCCCCTCGCGGGCATCGTCCTGGTCACCCTCGCGGCCCTCGTCAAGGCGCCCGCCGCGCTCGGCCTGGTGGCGGTGATCGCGCTGCGCGGGCGCGGACAGGGGCACCGGGGCATCGCGCGGGCCACGGCGACCACCGTCGTGGTCGCGGCCGCCACGACCGTCGCCGCGACGGCGGTGGCCGGTACGGGCTACGGCTGGATAGCCGCCCTGAAGACCCCTGTCTCACCGCACAACTGGTCCCCCACCAGCGTCCTCGGGCGCGCCACCGGCGCCCTCCTCCAGAAGCTCGGCAGCGGACTCGCGCCGTTCGCGATGCCCGTCTGGCACGCCGCGGGACTCGTGGCGACCGTGGGACTGCTGCTGTTCATATGGCTGCGGCTGCGCCCGCACCCGGTCTACGCGCTGGGCCTGAGCCTGGCCGCGGTCGCGCTGTTCGGTCCGGCGATCCGGCCGTGGTACGCGCTGTGGGGCCTGTTCCTCATCGCGGCGGCGGCGCCCACGGGTTCGGTGCGCGGGCGGGTCGCGGCCGCCAGCGCGGTGCTCGCGCTCGCGGTGCTGCCCAGCGGCTCGCCCGCGGACGCCGGACAGGTGATCCTCGCCGTCTCCGGAGGCCTGCTCGCCCTCGTCGTGCTCCTGCAGGCCCGCCAGGCGGCACAGCCGCAGGCACCGGGACTGGAGCGGACGGCATGACGGACGGCACGGAGCGCGGCACGGACCCGGGCGGGACGAGTGGTACGGGGGAGGCGAGCGGGGCGATCGGGACGAGGGCGATGAGCACGAGCGGCACAAGCAGCACGAGCGGCACAAGCAGCACGAGCCGCACGAGGAGCACGGTGAAGGGCACGACAGGCACGACGGGAGCGAGAACGCCGGGCGCCGGGCGGGTTTCCGGCGGCATGGCGGCGCTGCTCGCCACCGACCGTCGGCGACTCCTCCTCGTCCTCGGACTGGCCGTCGTCGTCGGCGTGTTCACGGCCACCGTGCCCCTGCTGCGCGACTGGTTCGACCTGCGCGTGTACTACGGGGCGGTCGACACCTGGGTCCACCACGGCGGCAGCATCTACGACTACCGGGTGCCCGGAACAACGTACGGCTTCACCTACCCGCCGTTCGCGGCTCTCGGCATGCTGCCGATGGCCCTGGTCGGGCTGCACGCGGCGATCGCCGCCGCCCTGCTGCTCAATCTCGCCGCGCTCACGCTGGTCACGGGCATCCTGGCCGGGCCCGAACTGCGCCGCTACCGCTGGTTCGGCTGTGCTCTGGCGGCCTGTCTGCTGGCCCTGCTCGAACCGGTCCGCGACACCTTCAGCTTCGGCCAGGTCAACCTGGTGCTGCTCGCCCTCGTCCTGAGCGACGCCTGGCTGCTGTCGCGCGGGCGGGGCCGCTGGGCGGGCGTCGGTATCGGTCTCGCCGCGGCGGTCAAGCTCACCCCGGCGCTGTTCATCGTGCTGCTGCTGCTCGGCCGCCGTCGGCGGCCCGCCGGTGTCGCTACCGCCGTCGCCGGGGCGGCGACCGCCCTGGCGGCCTGGGCGATGCCGGACGCCTCGCGCTTCTACTGGACCGACGCGCTGTGGGACACGACCCGCATCGGGCGTCTGGACTATGTCTCCAACCAGTCGCTTCAGGGGGTGCTGGCACGGCTCGTGGCACCGGAGGAGCCGAGCAGGGCGCTGTGGGCGACGCTGGCCCTGCTGGTCCTGTGCGTCTGGGCGCGGCGGACCTCGCGTGCCCTCGCCGACGAGGACTGGATCGCCGCCTTCGCCCTGACCGGGCTGGCCGCCTGTCTCGTCAGCCCGATCACCTGGGTGCACCACCTCGTCTGGCTGCTGCCGTCCTTCGCCGTGCTGCTGCGGCGGCGCCGGCTGCGGCTCGCGGCGGCCCTGTACGCGGTGCTGTGCAGCAGCGTGGTGTGGCTGTGGTTCGACGACGCTTCGGGCCTCGACGGCTTCCTCGGCAGCAACACGTATGCGTGGATCACACTCGGGCTGCTGCTGTGGCTGCCGGTGGGTCAGCCGCGCCCCGACCGGCCCGCCTTGAGCCGCAGGGCCAGCGCTACGCCCGCCGCTCCCAGCACGGCGGCCCCGGCGATCTCGGCCGCGCCGGACCAGCCGAGCCCCTGGTCCTCGGGGGGCGCGGCGGCCATCGGCCGTGCGCTGTTCACGGGCTGGGCGGTGTCGGGCCGGGCGGTCGTAGCGGGCCGGGCCGCGCGACCGGGGCGCGTGGCGGGTCCGGAGGGGGCGGAGGGTCCGGCCGCGGGGACGGCACGTGTGTCGAGCAGTGTCCCCACGGGATCGACACGGCCGGCCGCCGCGAAGCCCCAGTCGAGCAGCGAGCGCGCCTCCTCGTACACGGCCAGTCCGCCGCCCGCCTGAGGGTTCATCACCGTGACGACGAGGGTGCGCGTGCCGTGCCTGGCGGCGGCGACCAGGGTGTTTCCCGCGTTGGTGGTGTAGCCGTTCTTGACACCGATCAGACCCGGGTACCGCTCCACCCCGTTGGCGCCGGTGAGCAGCCGGTTGGTGTTCTGGATCCCGTACGTGGAGCTGCCCTCGCCGGGGAACATCGCCTCGGCGGTGGAGCAGTAACGGGCGAAGTCGGGGTTGCGCAGTCCGGCCCGCCCGAACACCGCCAGGTCGTACGCCGACGAGACCTGCCCGGGTGTGTCGTATCCGTCGGGCGAGACGACGTGGGTGTCGTTCGCGCCGAGGGAGCGGGCCTTGGCCTGCATCTGGGCGGCGGTGCTCGTCCAGCCGCCGTTCATCGAGGCGAGGACGTGCACGGCGTCGTTGCCCGAGTTGAGGAAGACACCGCGCCACAGGTCCGCCACGCGGTACGTGATTCCCTCGGCCACGCCGACCATGCTGCTGCCGGCGCCGATGCCCTCCAGTTCCGGCTCCCTGACGGTGTGCAGGGTGGTGCCGGGCAGGGTCGGCAGGACGGTGAGGGCGAACAGGGTCTTGAGGGTGCTCGCGGGCGGCAGTCTGCGGTGGGCGTTGTGTGCGCCGAGGACGTCGCCGGTGCGGGCGTCGGCCACCACCCAGGACAGCGCGGAGACGTCGGGGACCTCGGGCGCGTCGGCCCGGGGCCGTACCTGTGTGCCTTGCTGATAGAGCGTCGAAGGCGGCGGCGCGGCGGGCCGGGGCGCCCCGGGGCCCGCGTCGGAGAGCGCGGTGGCCGGGCTCTGCGCCGCGGCCAGCAGACCGGCCGCGCAGACGGCGGAACAGGTCAGGGCGGTCCGCGCGACCGCGGAGCGAGAAGCGACGGTCCGGAATGAGAATCCGATGGTCATACCGCAAACGTAGGAACGGACGCGGGACACGCCGGGGTGGCCGGGCCGAGCGGCGCCGTCGAGCACCCGGATGCCGCAGGCGCGGCGGGTCAGGACAGCAGGGTGGGCTGGATGTGGCGCAGGAAGGTCGCGTTGTCCGGTGTGGCGCGCAGCCGTTCCAGGAGCGTTTCCAGGCCGGTCTGCCCGTCCCGGGTCAGCAGGGCCCGGCGCAGCCCTCGTACCGCGGTCGACTCGGCCGCCGACAGCAGGAGTTCCTCGCGGCGGGTGCCGGAGGGGGTGATGTCGACCGAAGGGAAGACCCGCCGGGCGGCCAGGGTCCGGTCCAGCCGGAGCTCCATGTTGCCGGTGCCCTTGAGCTCCTCGAAGAAGAAGTCGTCGGCGCGGGAACCGGTCTCCACCAGGGCGGTGGCGAGGATGGTGAGCGAGCCGCCCTCCTCGGCGAGGCGCGCCGCGCCGAAGACCCGCTTGGGGCCCTGGAGGGCGGCGGCGTCGACTCCGCCGCTCAGGGTGCGGCCGCCGGCGGCGGCCGCGTTGTTGTGCGCCCGGCACAGCCGGGTGAGCGAGTCGAGCAGGATCACGACGTCCTGGCCCGCTTCGACGAGCCGCTTGGCCCGCTCGACGACGAGCTCGGCGAGCGCGATGTGCTGCCTGGGCGTCTGGTCGAAGGTGGAGGCGTAGACCTCGCCGCGTACGGAGCGCCGCATGTCGGTGACCTCCTCGGGCCGCTCGTCGAGCAGCACCACCATGAGATGGCATTCGGGGTGGTTGCCGGCCACGGCGGCGGCGATCTGCTGGAGCAGCACCGTCTTGCCGGTCTTGGGCGGGGCGACGATCAGGCCGCGCTGGCCCTTGCCGACGGGCGTGACCAGGTCCATGAGCCGTCCGGCCGGTCCGCTCGCCGGGTGCTCCAGCCGGAGCCGGTCACGCGGGTGCAGCGGGGTGAGGTCGCCGAAGTGCGGGCGGCGGCGCAGCTCTTCGGGGGTGCGGCCGTTGATCCGCTCGACCTCGGTGAGGGTCCGGGACCCGCCGCGGACACCTTCCACGGTGTCGCCCTTGCGCAGGCCGTGACGGCGGATCAGCGCGGGGGAGACCTGGAGATCGTCGGGTGACGGAAGGAGGTTCGGGGAGCGCAGGTGCCCCTTCCCGCTGCCGTCGATGTCGAGGACACCGGTGGCGGTCCGGGCCTGGGGCCGCTGCTGTACGGGAGGGTGTTCGAGTGTGGTGGTGGTCATGAGGTGTCCTCTCGGGGACGGGATCGCATGGGCATGCGTGAGGAAGGGGGAGGCCGCGAAGGCAGGGCGCGGGGCGCGCCTGTGGCTGCGGCGGGAACATCACCTCGGACACGACGGGAGGGATCCCCGGGTGTGTGCGGGAGGCGGTGCAGAGAAGCCGGTCCGCCCGTCGGAATCGACGGCGTGACAACGGGAGAAAGGAACTGGCACCGGCGCCTGAAGAGTGGCGTACACGAGTGCTGATGGCAGAGTACCACCGGTTGGGGTGGTTGAGGTGTGATCCGGGTCTCAGTGCGTCGTGGGCCCGGTGTGCGGCCCGGGTTGGCGCGAACCGCTGAAGGCTGTCCGGGCCGGTGGCGTGCCTGTTCGGGCCTCCGCCGGATTCATCGCCTCCGAGCCGGCGTGGTCTTGACGGCGATGCCCCGGCGTCAGCGCAGGCGCCCGAGGACGTCCGGAGACAGCCGTTCGGCGAGCCGCTCCAGGAGGTCGACCGTCTCGGTGATCGCCGCGCCGTCCTCGGTGCCGAGGGCGGCGCCGAGCGCCGCGTCGATCGGGGTCGCCACGACCTCGGCCCGGCGGCCGGTGATCTCGGGGTTGCGCCGGATCAGGGAGCGGCGGCGGTCGGCGGGGTCGGTCGCGGTGAGGACCGAGCCGGCCTCCCTGAGACGCGCCACGCACGCGGACACGGCGCTCTGCGGCAGGCCCGTGCGGACGGCGACCTCGCCGACCGTCGTGTCGGGGTTGGCGTACACGTCGAGCATCACGATCAGCATGGACCGGGTGCTCGTGGACCGTCGTCCGGCCCCCTCGGCGGGGATGGCCTCCTCGCCGATCTTCATCAGGGTCCGGCCGAGAAGGAAGAGTTCCGCTCCGTTCATGGCCCGGATCGTATCAAGCGAGATGCATCAGGAATAATGCATCTCTCTTGATGTATCAAAAATGATGGAGTACGTTCGGGGCACGCGACATCGAGCGGTGTACGCGAGCGACCAGCCGAGGAGCCCGTCATGCCTGCCACCCGAACCGGCCGACTGTCCGTCCCCGGCGCCGCCCTCCACTACGAAGTGCGCGGTGACGGGCCCCTGTTGCTCGTGTCGCAGAGCGGCGAGGGCGACGCCAACCGCAGCGACACGATGGTCGACCACCTCGTCGACGCGTACACCGTGGTGACGTACGACCGGCGCGGACTGTCCCGCAGCGTTCTCGACGACCCGGCCCGCGGCGCCACGCTCGACGAGCACGTGGACGACGTGGACCGGCTGCTGGCCCACCTCGCCGACGGTCCCGCGCGGATGCTCGGGTGCAGTATGGGCGCCGTCATCGGACTCCGGCTCGCCCGGCGGCGGCCCGAGCGGCTGAGCGTCCTGGTCGCCCACGAGCCCGCCATCCCCGGCATGCTGCCCGAGGACGAGAAGCTGCGCGCGCGGCGGGAGTTGGACGAGATGCGTGAGGTCTTCCACCAGGACGGGTGGATCGCCGGGGTGCGCAGGATCGGCGAGATCCTCGGCATCGACCCGGCCCGTCAGGAGGTCGAACCAGGCGCCGGAATGCCCCCGTTGGACGCCACCCGCGAGGCGAACTTCACCTTCTTCATCGAGTACGACGCCCTGACCATGTGCCGGGCCGAACTCGGACAGGAGGAGATCGCCGCGCTCGGGCGAGGACCGGTCCGCATCGTCCCGGCGGCCGGACGCACCACGCCACGCCAGGTGTTCGACTACCGCTGCGCCGAGGAACTCGCCGCCGGGCTCGGTGTCGCACCGGTCCACTTCCCCGGTGGTCACAACGGCAACCTGACCCACCCGAAGGGCTTCGCCGAGCTGCTGCGCATGCTGATCTGAGCAGGCACAATCGATCGTCGTACGACGCCGACGGGGTCGTACGACCGTCAACTCGGCCCAGCAGCAAGGAGAACACGGTGGACACCTCGGCCGGCACACCGCACCGTCCGGACCCCGCGGGCGGCTGCCCGCACGCCGACAACCAGCGGCTGCTCGCCCGGGGAGCCGTCGCGGCGGTGGAGCTGCCCGGCGCGGTGGAAGGCGCGGTGGTGCTCGGGCACGAGGCGCTGAAGGAGTTCCTCGCCCACCCGGACGTCGCCAAGGGTGCCCGGCACTTCACGGCCCTGCGCGAGGGGAGGATAGCCGCCGGCTGGCCGCTCATGACCTTCGCCACCGTGCAGGGGATGACGACCGCCGACGGCGACGACCACCGGCGGCTGCGCTCCCTCGTCAGCAAGGCCTTCACCGCCCGACGGGTCGAGCAACTGCGTCCCCGCATAGAGGAGTTGACCGCCGGGCTGCTCGACGGCCTGCACGCGGCGGCCGAGGAGGGCGGGGGAGCGGCCGACCTGCGCGAGCACTTCGCGCTCCCGCTGCCGATGAGCGTCATCGGTGAACTCCTCGGTGTCGGCGCCGAGTACCGCGACCGGCTCCACCATCTGACGAACCAGGTCGTCGCCACCGACATCGGCCCCGAGCAGGCCGTCGCCGCCAACCGGGAACTGGTGGCCGTGCTGAGCGCCGTCGCCGCCGCCCGCGCCGAGAACCCCGGCGACGACCTCACCAGCGCGCTGATCGCCGCCCGGGACGAGGAGGGCGACCGGCTCAGCCAGCAGGAACTCATCGGCACCCTGGTACTCATGATCATCGCCGGGCACGAGACCACCCTGAACCTGATCACCAACGCCGTACGGGCGCTGTGCGGGCACCGGGACCAGCTCGAGTCCGTCCAAAAGGGCGAATCGAGCTGGGGGGACGTCGTGGAGGAGACCCTGCGCTGGGACGCCCCCGTCAGCTACTTCCCTTTCCGCTACCCCGTGCGGGACCTGACCGTCGAAGGGACCGTCATTCCCCGGGGCACGCCCGTCCTCGCCGGCTACTCGGCCGCGGGACGCGACCGTGCCGCCCACGGAGCGGACGCCGACCGCTTCGACATCACCCGCTCCCGGCGGCCCGACGCCGTCCGCCACCTCTCCCTCGGGCACGGCGCCCACTACTGCCTCGGCGCCCCGCTCGCCCGGATGGAGGCCACCATCGCCCTGGAACGGCTGTTCACCCGCTTCCCCGACCTGGACCTCGCCGTGTCCGAGGCGGAACTCACCCGGCAGACCAGCTTCGTCGGCAACAGCGTCCAGGTCCTTCCCGTGCGGCCCGGCACCTCCCGCGTCTGACGGCGTTCGAGAAAAAAGATTTCACCGCCTGTCGATTCGCCGGGGCGCCGTCCGTCGGTGGGGTGTAGGAAGCTCACGAGTACCAGGAGGAACCATGAAGTACATGCTGCTGGTCTGCGGCGACGACACCGCCGACGCCTCCGGGATGGCGCCCGTCGAACCGTGGGTCGAGGAACTGGGCGCCCAGCGTGGCGTCCGGCTGCACGGCCACCGGCTCCGACTGCCCGCCGACGCGGTCACCGTCCGGGTGCGCGACGGCGAAGTGCTGCGCACCGACGGGCCGTTCGCCGAGACGAAGGAGTACGTCGCCGGCTTCGACATCCTCGACTGCGCCGACATGGAGGAGGCGATCGAGGCCGCCGCGAAACACCCCGTCGCGACGATCGGCGCCGTGGAGATCCGCGCGTTCTGGGACGACGAGGACGCCGAAGGAGAGATCCGCCGCCTCGACGGCCGTCTCACCGAGGCCCTCCGCGAACGTGACATCGACCGGGCGATGGCCTGCTACGCCCCCGACGTCGAGGTGTTCCACCCCGTCGGCGGCATGGAACAGAGCGGCGCCGACGCCCTGCGCAAGGCGCAGGAACAGTGGTTCGCGACGCTCGCAGGCCCCGCCGACCGTGAGGTGCTCGACTTCCGGGTGCGGATCGACGAGAGCGTCGCCTTCAGCCACGCCCTGGTGCGTCTGCGCGCCCCGCTCGTCAACGGCACCACTCTCGACACCACCGCACGCGTCACCACGGGCTACCGCGCGGCCGGCGACCGCTGGCAGATCGTCCACGAGCACACGTCCGTGCCGTCCGCCGCGGGCCGCCCGCCGGCCGGGGAGACACGGTCGTGAAGTACGCCCTGTTCATCTGCACGCCGGCCGACGGCGAGGAACTCGGCCCCGAGGAGCTCGCCGACGACCCCCGGTTCACCTCGTACGTCCAGGAGGTGCGCGAGCGCGGCACCGTGATCGGCGGCACCCGCCTGCGGCCTGCCTCCGACGCCACCACCGTCCGGGTCCAGGGTGACGAAGTCCTGCTCAGCGACGGACCGTTCGTCGAATCGAAGGAGTACGTCGCGGGCATCGACATCATCGAGGTCGCCGACCTCGACGAGGCCATCGCGCTCGCGTCCCGGCATCCGGCGGCGCTGGGCGGCGGTTCGGTGGAGGTGCGGCCGCTCTGGGAGTGAACGACGGAGTCGAGGAGGCGGTCGCGGCCGCGTTCCGTGAGGAGTGGGGCCAGGTCGTCGCCACCCTGATCAGGGTGACCGGCGACTGGGACCTCGCCGAGGAGTGCGCGCAGGACGCCTTCGCCCAGGCGCTCGACCGGTGGCGGCGCGACGGAGTACCGCGCCGCCCCGGCGCCTGGCTGACCACGACCGCCCGCAACCGTGCCCTGGACGTGCTGCGCCGCGAGGCGGTCGGCGCGCGGAAACTGCGGGAGGTGGCGGTGTCGGCACGCGACGAGGGGCCGTACGACCCGTACAACGCGTACGAATCGTACGACCTGTACGACCCGGATTCCGGCGACGGGAGCGGGGTCGGCGACGACCGGCTGCGGCTGATCTTCACCTGCTGCCATCCGGCGCTGGCCATCGAGGCCAGGGTGGCACTCACCCTGCGCACCCTGGCCGGGCTGACCACGCCGGAGATCGCGCGCGCCTTCCTCGTCCCCGAGGCGACGATGGCACAGCGGCTGGTGCGCGCCAAGCGGAAGATCCGCAACGCGGGCATCCCCTACCGCGTACCGCCCGCGCACCTCCTGCCCGAACGCACCACCGGTGTCCTCGGCGTGCTCTATCTGCTCTTCAACGAGGGGTACGCCGCCACGGCCGGCGCCGATCTCGTGCGCGCGAACCTCTCCGCCGAGGCGATCCGCCTCGCCCGTGTCCTGGCCCGCCTGATGCCAGACGAGCCCGAAGTCCTCGGGCTGCTGGCGTTGTTGCTGCTCCACGACGCCCGGAGCGGTACCCGCGTCGACGCCTCCGGCGACCTGGTCACGCTGGAGGACCAGGACCGTAGCGCCTGGGACACGTCCGAGGCGGACGAGGGCGCCGCACTCCTGGAGACCGCCCTGCGCCGCGGCCGCCCCGGCCCGTACCAGATCCAGGCCGCGATCGCCGCCTGCCACACCACCGCCGTCACGGCCGAGGAGACCGACTGGGCCGACATCGCCGGCCTCTACGGCGAGCTCCGGCGCTTCGTGCCCTCCGCCGTGGTCCGGCTCAACCGGGCGGTCGCCGTGGGCATGGCCGAAGGCCTCGACGCCGGGCTCGCGTTGGTCGCCGAACTGGAGGCGGAGGGCGAGCTGGACGCGTACCACCTGCTGCCCGCCACCCGCGCGGACCTGCTGCGCCGTGCCGGACGCACGGTGGAGGCCGCCGAGGCGTACGACAGGGCCCTCGCACGGGTGGAGAACGCGGCCGAGCGGAGATTTCTGGAAAAGCGGCTCGCGGAGTGTCGATCGGCGTAGGGGCACTGCGGTAGAGGTGCTTTCGTGCGGCGCTTCAGCCGGAAGCCCGCCCGGCTGGAGCCGGGGCAGGCCCCCCTGCGGGGCTTCTCCGGGTCCAATCCGGGTCCGGAAGGACGGTGAAACCCCGTGAACCAAGACCGCACCGCAGCCCCGGACCGAGGCACGGATCAGATTCGGACGCCGAACTGGAAGGGCATGTTGGCCATCGACTCGTTGCGGACGAACGCGCCGGTGTGCGGGGCGTGCAGCACTTGGCCGTTGCCGGCGTAGAGGCCGACGTGGTGCTGGTCGCCGTAGAAGATGACCAGGTCGCCGACCTGTAGATCACTCTGCGAGTAGATGCGGGTGCCCGCGTTGGCCTGGGCCTGCGAGGTGCGCGGAATGGTCACGTCGGCCTGGGCGTACGCCCAGGAGGTGAGGCCCGAGCAGTCGAAGGTGCTGGGGCCGGAGTGGGCGTACGCGTACGGTGATCCGATCACGCTCTGGGCGGCGGCGAACGCGGCGGCGGCGCGTCCCGAGGCGGCCTTGGTGGTGCCGAGGTCGACCCGCTCGGCGGCGCGGGTGGCCCGCTGCTGGTCCTGGGTGGCCAGCGCCGCCTTCTCCTGCGCCGTCAGCGTGTTCAGGAGCTTCTGCGCCGCGCCCAGCTTGCTCTGGACTTCCTTCTTCTTGCTCGCGAGCTCGGTCCGGGTGTCGGCGAGGTCCTTGAGCTTCACGGAGGCCTCGGCACGCTGCTGGGCGAGCGAACGCTGCTTCTCCTGGACCTTCTTGAGCGACTCGGCCTGCTGAGCGGTCAGCTGGTCCATGGCCGAGGCCTTGTCCAGGAAGTCGTCCGGGTTCGAGGAGAGGAAGAGCGCCACGGAGGGGTCGATGCCGCCGGTGCGGTACTGGGCACTGGCCATCGAGCCGAGGCCGTCGCGGAGCTGATTGAGCGCGTCCTGGCCGCGGGCGACGTTGTCCTGCAGGGAGTTGATCTCCTTCTGCAGTTCCTTCTGCTTCTCCTGGGCGCCGTCGAGCTTCTCCGTGGCCTGCTCGGCCTCCTGGTAGAGCTTGTCGACCTTGGTCTTGACCTCGTCCTTGTCGGGCTTCTCGGACGGCGCGGCATTGGCGACGTTGGCACTGAGGGCAACGGCGGCAGCGGCGGCTGTGGTGAGCACGGCCACACGGGTGCGGCTCGGCTGCTTGGGTCGACGGTGGGACGCCACGAAAGCGAGCTCCTTCTTCTTTCGGCCGCCTGCCGAATACGCCGACGAGCGGTGATCCTTTGCTGTCACCCCGGCGAGTGAACAACCGAGCAAAGGTTCGGGTGGCGACTGTAGTGACTCAGTCTTCATTAGAGCAAGTGGCGTTGTAATGCCGGATGTTGAGTGACAGAGACGAGTGACGGCTCCCTTCAGGGTGTTGCCGGTTAGGCGGCAGGTGTTGATTTGGATTCGACCGGTCAAGGCGACACTCTCGGCTGATGTGCGAAATCCCGGGCACTCGCGCGGCCGGTTGTCGAGCTTCGTCGCGATGGCGTCAAGCTCGTCCTGGCTGAACGTCGACAGGTTTGTTCCTTCGGGCAGATACTGCCGGAGCGGCTTCTCGATCGGTCGGGCGTCGGTGATCTGTGAACGCCACTGGCCTTTCACCGTGTGGCGCTTGTTCTTCCGGATCGGGCGGCCGGTTCGAACGCGCCTGCACAGTTCGCGGGGGACCACCTGTCAGCGGGTGGTGTGGATCGTCCGATGGATCGTCTCGTGGGTGATCTGCGTCCGCGGGTCGTCCCCGTGACGCAGACGCAGGTGCCCGACGATCTGTTCGGGCGACCACTCCTCCGGCAGCAGGGGCAGCGCCGTCTGCCTCCAACCGGCACCGTCGCTCTGGCCGGTTGGATCCGAGTCCGTCAAAGCGGATCTGGTTCAGCGGGAACCTTCGGCCGGTTGCCGGACACGTATAGGGCATGGAACTGAATGACGCTGGTCCCGCCGTACCGGTCGGAGGGATATCTGATCGAGAACTGTGGGCGAGGGCCGTCGACGGCGACCGGGAGGCGTTCGGTCGGATCTTCGACCGTCACGGGAAGACCGTCTACAACCACCTGTTCCGGCGGACGGCCGACTGGTCCGAGGCCGAAGACCTCACGTCGACCGTGTTCCTGCATGCCTGGCGTCGGCGATCGGAGACGGTGCTGGACCGCGACTCGGCCCTGCCGTGGTTGCTGGGCATCGCCGACCGCCTGCTGTCGAACACCAGGCGGCGGCTGAGGCGGGCCGAGGCGTTGCTGCGCCGGCTCGTCTCGCACGACGAGTCGGTGGGCGACCACGCGGACCGCGTCGCCGTCCTGGTCGACGACGAGCGTCGTATGTCGGAGATCCACCGGGCGCTGGCTCGGCTGCCGCGCCACGAACGCGAGGTCGTCGAGCTCTGCGTGTGGTCGGGCCTGGATCAGCAGGCGGCTGCGGCAGCGCTGGAGGTGGCGGTCGGAACCGTGAAGTCCAGACTGCACCGGGCGCGGCGGAGGCTGGGGGCCGACCTCGTCGGCAGATCCACGGTTCCGGCGTCATTCAGTTCGAGGAGTCCCGTCAACGCGGAAGAGGTCGCACGATGAATGACATGCCGGGCATTCCCGCGGCTCCTTCCGATCGTGATCTGCCGAACCACCGGCGGACCCGAGAGGAGCTACTGATGAAGATCGGTCCAGAGGACAACCGTGCTTCGCTGCGACGCAGGTGGGGAGTGCCGCTGGGTGTTGCCACCGGCGTCGCGGCGGTGAGCGTCGCGGCCGTGGCCGTCTTCAGCGGGGTAGGGGATGCCAAGCCGCTTCTCGCCGGTCCTGCCGGAAACCCGACGAGCGTCGCCGCGCCACCGAGTCCGATCACAACGCGTGGCTCCACGTCGGCCGGAGCCGGGTCGGCGCCGTCGTCGACTCGCACGACTTCCACCCCGGACGCGTTCGCCGTCACCAGCGGGACGACGAGCCCGATCGACGCGGGGACCGTCGCCAAGATCCTGGCCTCCTGCCTGGGCTCGGATGCCTCGAGCTACCACGCGGTGGTCGCGGCCCGCGCTCCCGTCGCCTCGCGGGACGGGGACGGTGTGGTCGTCGCCGTCAACTCCGCCGATCAGTACGTGCAATGCCAGTCGAAGGGCGACAAGGGCAACAGTCAGGATTCCCCGCCCACGTTCATCAACAATCGCCTGTGGGGCACCGGTCGTACGATCGAGTATTTCGACTCCATTAGCGAGGCCACCGGCAAGGGGCGATATCTCATGTTGGGCGCCGGGCATTACACGTCCGACATTGCCAAGATCGCCATCAGCTACGGCGATAATCCGAAGCAGTACCCGGCGGTCATGGCAGGCGGCGCGTTCGTCTACGCGGCGGCTCTCTCCGTCGACAACCCCGGCTCGCACTATGCGGGCCCGAGCCCCTACGTCCATGCCTACAACGCGTCCGGTGAGGAGATCTACAATCAGGAGAAGGACCCGCAGTTCACCAACAACCGGTAAATGGGCCAGTCGGTCGACCTTATTGCTGCCCGGCGAAGCCGAAGGACTGCGCGCCGGTCTCGCCGGCGCTGAGGATGAGTTCGCCCGGATCGACAGGCGTTCCCGCAAGTAAACGGTCGTCGGTCTCGGTGTGCCTACGGCCTGGAGCGAAGATCATCGAGTGCCGTGCAGATCGGGCGGACGCCGGTGCTCTCGGCAGCAACTGGCGCGAGCTGCCTGTCGAGCGGATCCGTGAACTACGGCGTCACAAGAACCTGACAGCCCATCTGGAGAGGCTTCTCAGCCACCTGTAGTCCGGCTACGACGGCTGCTCACCGTTGTCGAAGGCGGCGGCGACAGGCCGGCCGACCGATGCCGCGTACCACCACCGCCCCGGCCCACCCGCCCGGCAGTCAGCCGGCGGGCGGGCAGGGAAGCGGTGGACGAGGGGGCGCCGACGGCCTCGGCAGGGTTGCGGGTGGGGGGCAACTGACCATGGGAAAGCCGAGATCGGTGCCGTGTGACACGGCGCCTGCCTTGCCGGTGAAGGGTGCACGTGTACGGACGGTCGATGGCGGCTGCCAAGGCCGCGCCCAAGTGCAGGAGTTGACGGAGTTCGTGCGCAGCCGGGGCCACCCCCGATCGTGTCCCGGCTGCGGGGTGCGGCCGATGGCGTTCACCGTCCCGTGGACGGACGTCTGCTCGGAGAGCCCGCACGGCGCGGGGCTTGACGTGTGAGGTCCGATGCCGTGTCATCGTGAAAGAGACAACGACGACGGGTGACGCGATGGTGACAGAGGGGAATGGCGGCCCTGGTGCCGAACCCGCACGCGACAATGTGAGCCCACAGCCCAACGCTCCGAAACCTCCACGCGAGCAAGACGGTTGGGCTGCAGGCAACGTACCTGTGATCATCCTGGCTCTCGTCGTCCTGGTGCTGGGGATCGCGGGCATGGCGTCCAACGGCAGCGTCACCTGCCCCGGCGGAGCCACCAGCTGCGGCACTCCCTGAAACAACGCCACCGCATCTCGACATCGGGCGCCTGACGATCAGGCTGAGGGCGGACGCCGGTAGAAGCGTGGCGATGCGGCACGCGCTCTCACCATCGCGCACCAGGCACTCCGGCCAGGAGCTCTGACTGCTGCTGCCGGGCCGATTCGGCCCCGCCCGTCAGCGGGACGTGAGCCACCGCCTGCTGCGGCAGCGCTCGTGCTGCCGTCGTGGGGTTGTGGGTGAGGACCCGCAGCCGCCACAGTGCGTGTCCTCACCACTGTCCTGGGAGGTGTGGACAAGTGACAGGATCGAACAGCTGTGCCAGGTGGGCTGGTCAGTAGCCGCCGCTCTGTGACGACGACTGCTTGGTGATCTGCTTGCCATCAGTACCCAGCACGTACCACTTGGCGCCGAAGGCGTCGATCCCCTGGCCGTTGGTCTGCCCGGCCTTTGTGTCGTCGGCGAACGTGTAGAGCGGGTGACCGTTGTACGTCACCTGCTTCGAGCCGTCGCTGCGCGTGATGGCCGAGAGAAGTTTGCTGTTGACGCCGCCCTTGGCGATCGTCTTTCCGTTCGCCTTCAACGGCGGCCAGGCCTTGGCGCAGTCCCCGTTGCACGTGGACTTGTTCTTCTGGTCGGACTGGAAAAGGTAAAGGGTGTGTCCCTTGCCGTTGACCAGGATCTTGCCGAGCGGTGTGGACTTGGTGGACACCGTCGCGGAGGACGAAGTGCTCACGGCCGGCGCCGCTGCGTGTGCACCGCTTGCCGAACTGTGGCTGTCGCCTTGGGCGTACGCGACGGTCGTCGCGGACAGGAGAAGCGCCGATCCAGTGGCGGCGATGAATCCTCTGGTGTGTCTATTCACGAGAATCGCCTCGGAGAGTGTATTGCGGCCTCCGCTCGTGGGCGCGCGCCGCACATCTCCCAGTACACCCCGAAGCCGACGAGCTGGCCACAGCGTCGGTCGTTCACCCAAGACTCTGGTGAGCGGCCCAGTCAACGGGTAAGTCATGCCGGACCCGCAGACTGGAGACCTCATCGCGGAGCCACGAAGGTGGTGACGGAGGGGATCGAAATTGTCACGAAATGTGACTAAGGGTTTGTGTCATCTGCAGTGGCATCGTCCTGCAGAGCGGCGGCATCGCAGATCCGCATGGTGGTGACGCACCCGGCCAGGCCGGGTACAACTACCACTCCAGCGTCCGCCAGGACTACGCCGGCAGGCTCGCAGGTAAGTACAAGGGCACCCTCTTCACTGCCGCGTCACGTCACCGCAACCCCCGGCCGCCGCGTCCTGGAGGTCTACGACGCGGACGCCTTCCTCGGCGACAGCGCCGCCCTGGACGCCTGGGGTGCGTCGCCGTGGACGCCCTCACCGGCCCCCAGGTGAGACTGGACGCGGCCCCGCTGACTGGCTGCACGCCTTCCCATGTGGAGAACTGGCTTGTCCACCGCATGACACGGCCCGGCAGTCTGGCGTACAGCGTCGCCGGCGATCCGGTCTTCGCCGACCTCGGCCTGGCGATCCGCTCCCAGCGGGCCGGCGACGCCGTCCTGACCCGCCCCCTCTTCCTGCTCCACGACTGGCTCGACCTGTGGCACGCGCTGCCGAGCGAGGAGTGGAACTGCTCCTGAAGCGTGGTTTCCGTGCGGTGTCCTCCCCGGCGTCCGCCCTCGGATGCGGGCAGACACGGCTTCCCGGACCGGGGGAGGCGGGTTGCCTCCCTGACCCCTCTACCGTGCCGACGCCGTGAGGCCGGGCAACATGCGCCGCCGCGTGCGGGCTTTGCCGTGAGAGGCTCACCTCAAGGGGCCAGGCAGCTGGCCGTGCGGTGTCAGTGGTTCTCCCAGTCCGGTGCGAAGAAACGGGCCCCGCTGACGACGGTGTCTCCGGCTCGGGTGGCTCGCACGGACATGGTGAGCTCTTCCGGTCCCGGACCGCCGTCGCAGTGGACCAGCCAGCCCAGGCCGTGCTCCTCGATGTGCCGGATCACCTCTGCGTCGACCTCGGAGACCTTCCGGCCGATCAACGGGATGCCGTCCCATTCGACCTGGAGCCCGGTGTGCCCGTGCACGGTCACGGCAGCCAGGGCGGGAACGCCGTCCGGGTACCAGTAGTGGGCGCTCACCCTGGCCTTGTCGAACCGTTCCTCGCTCAAATACCACTGGCCGGCCCCGTGCTGTGACCACTGGTGCCGGCCCCGGCGGTTGGCCGGCACTTCACCGTGCAGCGCGGCGGCCACCTGGTGCGTGGTCATCCCGAACCGAAGCGGGCCGACCCGCTCCAGCGCCGTCCAGTCCCAGCGGGGCCGGTCCCGGTCCAAAGTCACCGGCCACGTGCCGGAGTTCGTCTCCACATCGCGGACGTCGTGCCACCGGATGACCGGCGTCGCCGCGTACGGATCCTCGGCCAGCGCGGGGCCGACCAGCAGGTCATCGGTGATCATTGCGTCCCCCCGGCTCCGCGTACCCGTCGGGCGACAACCCCCAGTCCTGCGCGGCACCCATGGGCAACCCCCAGGCCGCCACCTCCGGATCACCGCTCCAGTTCACCCGGACCGAAACCCCCACCCGCCGGGCAAGGTCGTGGATGTCAGCACGCGCCTGGGACGGCACCCGGGCGATCAGCCCGACGTCCCCCACCCGCACCTGCGGCCCGGACAACGCATCGACCGCCACGGCGACCAGAAGCGGCCCCGGCCCGTAGACCGCAGTCACGCCCACATCCCGGTACCGCTGCGAACACAGCCCGTTCTGCGAGCTGCGTGAAACGGAAGCGACCGCCCCGTCCAGCGCCTCCTTGACCTGATTCGGGCTCATCCCGAACTGCAACGGCCCGACCCCCACCAACGGCTCGAGCACCCACCGCGCACGCTGCGACTCCGGCTTCCTGGTCCACCAACTCACCAGCACGTCCCCGGGATCACTTCGAACAGCCTCGGCCTCCACCAGCCGGTGATCTTGACGGTCACCCTATGCAGGCCCACTGACAACGCGGTCCTTGATGTTGCCGGAGGACGGCATGCGCACGTGCTGGTGGACGGACTGGCAGCACTGGTTCTGACGCTGAAGCGGTAGCGGTCAACGAACTCCTGACAGCCGCTGACATTGCCTTGACCAGTGGATTTGTGTGGCTGAGAGTGGCCGTACTGATCGACTGGGGTGGGAAGCATGACGCACGACGAATGCGCGGACCGCTGCGAGGAGTTCTTCGCTGTGGGCGGGTTCACGCAGGTCCGGAAGCTGTCCGAAGCCGGCCTGGAGGAGCTTGGGCCCGATCCGGTGCTCTACCGGTGGCTCGGCCTGGCACACGCGGCGGAGGATGAGGACGACCACGATGCCGAGGCGGAGAAGGCCTACGAGTCCGGGCTCGCACAGTGGCCCGACGACCTCGGACTGCTCGTCTCCTACCTGGAGTTGTGCCTGCGGGCCGACGGCTGGACGTACCCGGGGCGTAGCGGTCGAGCTGTCGTGCTCAAGGAGCGGATCGCTGTCCTGGCTCCGGCGGGTTCGCCAGAAGCGGCGCGGGTGGAGGACGCGCTCGGCTGGGCCGGGCGCGGCTACTGGCAGGACGTACGGGAGAGGACGGCCACCGTGCGGGCCGAGCGGGCCGCTTTGACGTCCCACAGCGCTGATGTGGCAGAAGCGCTGGAGCGGGGCGGGCAGGCGCCCGCGCATCCCGAGGACCTGCGGGCCGCCGAGGTGGCGGCCGCGCTGGAGTTGCTGGCCGGTCCGTGGCGGGCCCCGCTCCGGCTCATGGTCCGTCATCGGGTGGCCGCATACGTCGCCACGTTCGTGCTCGTCCTCGCCACCAACAGAGCGCTGGTACTGAGCGGGACTGTCTCGTACAGCGTGTGGGGCTGGATCTGGTACGTGCCCCTCCTGCTGGCCGACGGAAGGCTCAAGCTGGCCCGGCGGGTGGCTCGGCAGCGGGTGATCGCCGCGATGGAGGCCCGGCACGCCGACACCGTCGCCTCCGCGGACTAGTGCCCCGGCAGGCAACGTTCGCCCCGTCGCGACGCCCGGCACGCTCCCCCGAGCTCTTCGAGCAGGGGGACCCCCACTCGCCGCACCGGGCACAAGCCCAAGTACGTCCAGTACGAGGGCTTGCACCCGGCACGCCGAGAGCACGCACCGGACGCCGCTCCTTGACGGGCAAACGTTGCCTGCCGGGGCACTAGCTGGCCTTTCCTTAGCGACTCGACGAGGGCCGATAAGACGGCCGCAAGAGGCCCTGCCCCTGGAGGGGGTAGGGCCTCTTGCGGCGCAAGGGGTCTGCGATGGGGGGCTTTCGTGCCCGGCGCTTCAGCCGGAAGTCCGCCCGGCTGAAGCCGGGGCAGCCTGCCGACGGGGCTTCTCTGGGGCCGATCTGGGTCCGGAAGGACGGTGAAACCCCGTGAATGATCAACGCGGTCGGGATGGCGCCGCACCTGCTGACCTGTATGGACGAGGAAAAGAGGGGTGCTCAGGGAAACAGGAGGCAACGTTCTGGAGAAGCGGCTCGCGGAGTGTCGATCGGCGTAGGGGCTCTTCGTCGGTGGGGTGAAGCAGCGCTCCTGGCCGGTATCGGGCGGGAGCACGTACACACCGGACCCCCCAGCCCAGGAGGCTCTCTCCCATGATCGCTCAGGCCCCCACGACCCCGTCAGCCCCGGTATCCAGGTCAGCCCTGGTATCCCCGTCACGGCTTCCCGCACTTCGCCTGCTGTTCGCCCGCCGCGCACGGCCGAAGGCGGTCGGTCCCACGCGGACCGCTTCACCCGCGGAGGAAGCCGTCCCCAGCACCCCGGACGTCTGGCTGGCCTGCCTTCGCCTGGGAGGCTGACCCGGCCCCGCCCGCCGTGACGGGGGCGGGCCGGGCGTCGGCTCAGCCGCCGGGGCGCGGGGCGGGAACGGCGGTCGGTCAGGATCCGCGCCGTGCGTCTGCGAGCTCGAACACGCCGTAGCCGAATCCTCGGGCGTTCACCGTGCCGGCGTCGATCCCGACGCCGTCCGATTCCAGGGAGCGCAGGCCGGTGGCCCACTCGACGACACAACTCGCCTGTTCCCGACGCGGGTTGACCACGACGAGGTACCGGCCGCCTCGCACGTACACGAACGGGTATCCGGCGTGAACCACCTCGACCGAGCCGGCCGGCCCCAGTTCCGGTGTGCCGGTGCGCAACGCGACCAGGCGGCGTACGAGATGCAGGAGCGAGGTGTCGTCGGCCCGCTGGGCGGCGACCGTCGGGCGCTCCGGGGACGGGTCGAGAGGGAGGTACAGGCGGTCGGAAGGGGCCGTGGAGAAACCGGCGTTGGGGCCCTCGTCCCACTGCATCGGCGTACGGGAACCCGCGCGGTTGTAGCGCGGGCCCAGGACACTGCCCTCCTTCTCGGGCAGTCCCGGAACGTAGCGCATGCCGATCTCGTCGCCGTAGTAGATCGCCGGCAGGGTCGGCCAGGTGAGCTGGAAGACGAAGGCGACGGGCAGCTGACCGGCCGTGCGGGGGCCGCAGTTGAGACGGGAGAAGTCGTGGTTGGCGGTCGGCAGCGCGATGAACCCCTGTTCCCCGAGCGCGTCGGCCGCACCGCGCCAGGCCTCCAAGAAGGGGCGCGGTGAGCCGCGGCCCTCGGCGTCGAAGAAGCAGTCGAGCGGGTCCCAGGCCTCGTTGACCGTGCCCTCGCCGTTGCTCCACAGCGAGCGCAGGGCGAGCCCGTCGGTGGGGCCGCCGAACTGGAGGAAGAAGTCCGCGTGGAATCCCGCCGGGACGGACACCTCGGGTTCGCCCCACTCCGAGAGCAGCACGGCCTCGGGGTGCGCGCCGTCCAGCCAGTGCCTCAACTCCGTCCAGACCGCGGCGGTCTCCCGCTTGTCCGGGTCGTCCTTCACGAGCGAGGCGGCCATGTCCACACGGAAGCCGGCCAGTCCGAGGCCCAGCCAGTGGTCCATCACCGTGCGCAGCGCGGCGCGGTTGGCGCGCGGACCCGGTGCGTCGACCGGCAGGCGCCAGGGCTCGTCCGGACGGGGGCGCCCGTAGCCGAAGTTGAGGGCGGGCTGGAACGCGAAGAAGTTCGGCAGGTACGCCCCCGGGCGGGTCCCGGGGGAGGGGACGAATCCGTCCGGGAGACGGCCCTCGGGTGCCCAGATGTACCGGTCGTCGTCCGGATCGTCCATCGCGGCCCGGAACCAGGGGTGCTGGTCTGAGGTGTGGCCCGCCACGAGGTCGAGCAGGACGCGGATCCCGCGGCGGCCCGCTTCGTCGACGAGGCGGGCGAGGTCGTCGTACGAGCCGTAGCGGGGTGCGACGCGCAGGTAGTCGGCGACGTCGTACCCGGCGTCGCCGAACGGGGACACGAAACACGGGTTGAGCCATACGGTGTTGACGCCCAGCCACGCGAGGTGGTCGAGGCGCTCGGTGATCCCGGCGAAGTCGCCGATGCCGTCACCGTCGGAGTCGGCGAACGACTGCGGATAGATCTGGTAGAAGACGGCGTCGGCCAGCCAGGCGGGGGCGGGGCGGAACGAGGTCATGCCGGTGACGATAGATCAGCGCACCGGGCGTCCGCTGCCCCACAGGCCGCCGTTCGGCCGCTGGTCGCCTCCCTGCCTCGGACGCGGGGCTGCCCCGGTCCGGATGCGGGTGCCCGCCCCGGTCGCGGGTGTCCCGGCCCGGGGAGGGCGTCGTGCCAGGCGGCCCGGCCGATACCCGGCCGACGATGGCGTCATGGGTGACGGCGGCGGCGATCCGAACCGACCGCGCCGCGACCGCGGCCGTCCACGCGGGCGCTGCCCGCTGCCCGTAACCCTTAAGCTCGGCGAGATGTTCTCCCCGCAAGGTCCCACCCTCCGCGAACTGACCGTGCAGGCACTCTCGTCGATCGAACGCGGTTACGACCTGCTCGCGCCCAAGTTCGACCACACGCCGTTCCGGACCCCTGACGCGATCCTCGAAGCCGTGGGAAGCGCCCTCGCGCCGATGGGGCCGTTCGCCGCGGGACTCGACCTCTGCTGCGGCACCGGCGCGGGCATGGAGGTCCTGCGGGAGCTGTGCCGGGAGAGCGTCACCGGCGTCGACATCAGCACCGGCATGCTGGCGGTCGGGCGCTCGCGGCTCGAGGCCGGTGGGCGACCGTCCCCCGCGACCGGTGATCGACCGTCCCCGGCAGCTGGTGATCGACCGTCCCCGGCGGGCGACGGCCGGCCGTCCACGGCAGGCGAGGGCCGGCCGCCGACGGTTGCCCTCGTGCGCGCCGACGCCCGTGCCCTGCCCTTCGGGCCGGCCTTCGACCTCGTCGTGAGCTTCGGTGCCTTCGGACACTTTCTGCCAGATGAGCTGCCCGGCCTGTTTTCCGGCGTCCACGGCGTCCTGCGCCCGGGCGGACGTTTCGCGTTCCCGGTCATGGCTCCGCCGCGGCCCGGCTCGGTCTGGTACTGGGCCCTGCTGGGCTTCGACACGGTGATGCGGGTGCGCAACGCCGTCCGGCGTCCGACCTTCGTCATGTACTACCGCACGTTCCGACTGGGCGACGTGGAGCGGGAGCTGGCGCGGGCCGGATTCCGGACGGAGCTTCACGCGCTGAACGAGTTCGGCCGGCGACGGGACGGCAGCCCGCGGGCCCGGATGGTCGTGGCCACACGTGAGGACACCCCGGCAGGACCCGCCGGCGCCGCGTGACACTGTTCGCCGATCCCCAGGTTCACTTGGCCGCAGGCAGCGTGAACTCGTAGACCAGGGCGTCCTGTTGGGCAGCCACGGTCAGGTCGGTGATTTCCAGGGGGCGGTCGTACTGGTCGTGCACGCGCCGGGTGACCCGTACCGACTGCGGGAGCCTGGTGATGGCGTCCCGGTGATGCAGGGTCAGGCCCGCCTTGCGCATCCAGTCGTAGGCGCGTGACAGCTGCGCCGAGGCGTGGCCGTCCGCGCGGTCGCGGTAGCGGGCGAGCTCCTCCACCTCCGTCACCGCGATGTCGGAGAACGATGTCACGGCCGAGCGCAGTCCGCTGCCGTCGGCCGCGGCGGACTCGTAGCGGTGGACCAACGTCGCCCGTAGCGGCGCGAGTCCGAGGGCCTCCGCGTGTTCCGGTGGAGGAGTCTCCCAGGTCACGGTGGTCCGCCGGCACCCGTCGGGTTCGCCGGTGTGCGCGCCGACGGGGAAGTCGAGGGACGGGACGTGCTCGGCGCCGGTGCCGGACAGCGTCGCATGGCTGCCGCGCCGGTCGGTGGATACCTGACCGTCGCGCCGCAACCTGTGCAGCGCCTGTCGTACGGTTTCCCGGCTGACGCCGAACCGGTTGGCCAACTCGCGTTCCCCCGGCAGTCGTTCTCCGGGCGGGATGATCCCGTCGCGCAGCTCGCCGAGCAGTTGTGCGGCGATCCGCGCGTACAGCGGTTCGTGGTCGGTCGGATGGGTGGTGCGGGCCATGTCCGCGCCTCCTGCATGGTGACATGAAGTAGCCGTGTGAGCTCGGTGCGCCACCACATGTAGCATTGGTCTAAACCACTAGCAAAGGGCGTCCAAGGACTTCGGCCGAATTCCGCCCGCGCTCCCGGTCGCCCGGCGCCGTGCTCGGAGGGCTCCGCCCGCGGCGTCCTCGCGTGCGGACATCCTTGGGCCGAGGGCGATGCGTTGGCCCGCCCGACCAGCCACGCATCTCGGCGCACCCCTGTCTCCGGGGCCGCGAGATAGCGAGACCCGCCCCACTCATAGTGTCCGAAAGTCCCCGGCCGGGCGCCGATCGCGCGGGCCCCGGACCGAAGGTCTGTCAGCAGGCCCAAGGGAAAGTCTGTCAGCAGGCCCAAGGGGATGCGGCAGCAAGTCCATCCGATCCTCTCGCCAGGTTCAACGGCCGTGCAGGGACGGTTCGTTCCCGAATCGAGTGTGACGATTCGCCCGGCCCGCACCTCTGTCGGCGCACCCCGTGGTCGCGCATACTCCTGGCCCCGGCCGGACGGTGAGACGACCGTCCACCCAGGCCCGGGACGAGAGGAGACGGTGCACAGTGAGCGCGGCGGCCGCGGGGACTTGGAAACTGGGCGACCTGGAGGTCAACCGGATCGGCTACGGAGTGATGCGACTGACCGGCAACGGCATGGCCGGGAACTCGGACGGCCCGCCGATCGACCGCGACCTCGCGGTCGGCCTGCTGCACCGGGCGATCGACCAGGGCGTCAACCACATCGACACAGCCTCCTTCTACTTCTCTTCGCTGCGCTCGGCCAACGAGCTGATCAACCGCGCGCTGTCGTCCCGCCGGGACGACGTGGTCGTCGTCACCAAGGTCGGGCCGGTCCGCGACCCGGCCGGCGAGTGGTACGCCATGGCCCGCCCCGACCAACTGCGCGGTCAAGTGGAGGAGAACCTGCGGCAGCTCGGTCGGGACCATCTCGACGTGGTGAACCTGCGCCGGAACGGTCGTGACACGCACTCCGTCGCCGAGCACTTCGGGGCGCTCACCGAACTGCGCGAGGCGGGCCTGATCCGTCACCTGGGCCTCTCCAACGTGGGCCCCGAGCATGTCACCGAGGCCCGGTCCATGGCTCCGGTCGTCTGCGTGCAGAACTCCTACGGGCTCGACGCGCGCGGGGCCGACGAGAGCGGACTGGTGGATCTCTGTGGCGAGCTCGGCATCGCCTTCGTCCCGTTCTTCGCGGTCTCAGGACTGCGCCGGGAGGCGGCGGCCGGGCAGGAGCGGGACGACCGGGTCCGTACAGTCGCCCGCGCCCACGGCGTGACGCCGGTCCAGGTGCGGCTCGCCTGGACCCTCCACCGCGGGCCGCACGTCCTGGCCATCCCGGGCACGGCCGACCCAGCCCACCTCGACGAGAACATCGCGGCCGGCGCCCTGCGGCTCACCCCGGAGGAGCTGGAACTCCTCGATGCGCCGGCAGGCGGCGGGGCGTCGGGCGGAGGCGGGGCGTCGGCGTAGAGGGCGCCCCAATACTCCAATGCAGGGGAGGCGTTGTCAGGGGCCAGCCGTAGGCTCGCCGCGTCAGGGTTCGGTGGATGGAGGCGACGTGAGTTTTGACCTTGCGGTGTGGTTCGAGTCCGGGCGCGTCTCGGTCGCCGACGCCACGCGCACGTACGAGCGGCTGTGCGACGGTGACCTGACCGGTGCCGGAGTCGTGGCGAACGAGGCCGTGGCCGCCTTCCACCGGGAACTGACCGACCGGTTCCCCGGGCTTTCGGCCACGGCGGACGACGACGCGCGGGCGGAGGCGTCACCCTGGGCAGCCGGCCTCGACGTCTCCGCCGCGCATGTGATCATGCCGATGTCCTGGAGCCGGGCCGATGACACGGCACCCGAGATGGTGGCCCTCGCCGGCCGGTACGGTCTGGTCTGCCTCGACCCGCAGGCCCAGGTGCTGCACCGTCCGCCCGCGCAGCGCGGGGCCGACGGGCTGAGTCTTCGGCCGTGTGTCGGGCTGAAGGTGGAGGACGCGGACCCCGAGGTGATCGACCGTGCCGTGCGCCGGCTGTCCGCGGAGAACTGGTTCCTGATCCTGGAGCGGCGCAGCGGCCACTTCCTGCAGGTCGGCCACGGCCCCAACGCGGGCCTCGCCACGGACGGCTTCGCCGTCGAACACCGGGAAGGGTCGATGGAACACCACTACCGCTGCGTGCTGAGCGGGCGGGACGAGGTGGCCGCGCTCTGCGCCGACTACGCGGCGGGAGCGAGCACCTGGAGCGTTGACGCACAGTGGGCCGGCCTCTTCTGACACGACCGTGTCTTCTGGGGCGACCGTCCGACGGACGGCCCCGGCCCTTCGCCGGTCCCGGTCCGAGGCCGTCCCGTCCGGTTCCTCCGAGGCCGCGCCGCCCCCTACTTCATCGGTGGAGATCTCTCTTCTCCCCGCGCGCCCGTGACCATGCCCCCGGTATGTTTCGGGAACAGGCCGATACAGGCCGCGCGAAAATCGCGCGACCTGTATCGATAATCCGGAGGGAATTCGGTTGATCCCGGTGTGGAATTCAGTTCCGAGCGGGAATGAATTCGTATCCGGGAAGGGTCGCGCGTCGGTACGGCCCCTCCCGGGGAGTTGCCTGATCGTCCACTAGAGGATTTCGATGTCCTTGACCAGCGGAGGACGGCTCGGGAAAGTGATGTCGGTCCACCGGTTGATGCGCACCGAGTCGCCGTTCGCGTCGTAGTAGATGAGATCGTTGTTGCCCGTCGAAATGCGGTCCACCCACCATGAGCCGAAGTTGGTCCGGCCCTTGTTGGCGTAGCAGTCCACGCTGGACCTCCCGTCCAGGTGCGACCAGATCTTCAGGTAGTCCGCCCCGCCACGGCACTCTATGTGGTCGATGGCGAACGCGTTACCGGTGGGCATGGCCATCGTGACGGCCATGGTGGCCGCTGCCGCCACGGCCACGGAACGGGCTACCCTCATCGTCCTTGAGATCACAACTTCTCCTTCATTCAACATTCGAACAGGGAGAGCACGGCACGGCCGGACGCATGAAGGCTTGCCAAAAGGGTGTCTTCCTGCCTCCGTGCGACCCTTCCGTCGTCTTGTCTCTCGGGCTTTCCCCTTGAAGATCCTACAAGGCGTCTGTATACGGCAAGGATCTATGGCCCCCCGGACCGGAATGTGCCCCTGAATGTCTAGATCGGGACCACTTGGAGCGGGGTTAAAGCCTGATTTTCGGCCGCCCGTAAGACCTTTTGGCCAGGTAGGAGAAAGGTGCCTCTGGCCGACAAGAATGCGGATTGTCGACGTCCTTTTTCCTGCTGCGGAGGTACTTCCCGGGCGAAGAGGCGTATCGGGTCCTCTCCACGTGTCCGCGTTTGCGGGCGGTGGCCGCGGAGTGATGCCCCAGGCCCGCACCGGCGGGCAACCCGGCCGGCAGTCACGGCGGAAACCGTCGCAGTACTAGGTCGTCCGCCACGGAAGAGCGGGTACGGACCCGGGGGTGCTGTGCCAGTAGTCCCGTGTCTCCACCGCGAGTCCCGCGGCATCGAAGCGGACGAAGACACAGCCCGCGAGTGTCGTGGGACGGCCGTCCTCCTGTGCGAGGACGCGGAACTCCGCGACCGCACGGCCGTCCTGGCCGACCAGCGGGTCGGAGAAGCGAACGTCGGTCGTGGTCTCGGACGCGAAGGACCAGCGCAGATACGCGGCGAGCTCGTCCCGGCCGCGGTGGGGCTCCCGGAACGGCATGGACCGGTGGACGCACGCGTCCGAGTACAGCTCCAGGATCGCCTCGACGTCATGGGCCGCCCAGGCCCGCTCCCACACCCGCACGAAGCGCCGGGCCGCGGTGATCGTGTCCATCACGGCCCTCAGACCCGCGCGGGCAGCCAGCGCAACTGCGCGGCCTGCTGGTAGGGGCCGCCGCCCTCATGGTCGTTGAAGTCGTACACCTCGATCTCCTTGTCCTCGTTCGCCCAGGCGTTGAAGGCCGCGAAGACCGTCGACGGCGGGCAGGTCTGGTCCTCCAGGGCCGCGGAGAACAGGGCGGGTGCCCGGCCGCGCGCGGCGAAGTGCACCCCGTCGAAGTAGGAGAGGGTGCGCCGCACCTGTTCCGTGCGGCCGCGATGGGTTTTGAGGTAGTTGCCGATCTCCCGGTACGGGGTGCGGTCCGTGAGAACCGTGGCACGCGGGAAGTCGCACAGGAACGGCACGTCGGGAGCGACCGCCGCCAGATCGGGCACCAGAGCGCCGACCGCGATGGTGATGCCGCCGCCCTGGCTGCCGCCCAGCGCCGCGACGCGCGCCGCGTCGACCAGCGGGTGCGAGCGGGCCGCCTCCACCGCGCGTACCGCGTCCGTGAACAGCCGCCGGTAGTAGTAGGTCTCCGGGTCCTCGATCCCCCGTGTCATGAACCCCGGGAAAGCGGGCGCGCTGCCCACCGGGTCCGGGGTCTCGCCCCCGCCCCACGCGCTCGCCTGGCCGCGGGTGTCCATCACGAAGTGCGCGAAGCCGGCCGACGCCCACAGCAGATGCGTGTGCGGGAGTCCGCGTCCGCCGCCGTACCCGATGAACTCGACGACCGTGGGCAGCGGGGAGTCCGCCCACGCCGGCACGGTCAGCCAGCCCTTGATCGGATGCCCGTCGAACCCGGCGAACGTGACGTCGTGGACCGTGACGGTCTTCAGCGGGGAGCCGACCGGCTCGAAGCGGGCGGCGAGGTCGTGCTCGCGGGCTTCCTGAAGCGTCTTGGCCCAGAAGGAGTCGAAGTCCGCGGGCTCGGTGGACGCGCTGCGGTAGGTGCGGAGTTCGTCGAGCGGGAGGTCGAACAGGGCCATCAGGGACCACCTTTCGGCACACGGGCGCGGATGATCACACCGTACGTCCGCCTTTCGGGGCCCGCTACGACCGCGCCGGGAACGGGGGAGACTCCTGGCGGTCTGGCGGTCTGGCGGTCTGGCGGTCTGGCGGTCTGGCGGTCTGGCGGTCTGGCGGTCAGGTGGTCAGGTGGTCAGACCGTCAGGCCGTGCGCCGGGTCCAGTCCGGTTCCGTCCGCGCCCAGTCGTGCTCCCACTGGGCCAGCCGGCGGCGCGCCAGAGCCCTGCGTACGCAGAGATGCGCGACGAAGAGGACGGAGACGGCGCCCGCGGACGCGAAGACGCCCATGGCCAGGGCTTGTTGCAGGATCACCGAGGAGTTCGGCGCCGGACGCACGATCCGTCCCCGCGCGTCGGTCCACACGTCGACGCGCGTACCGCGCCGCAGACCCGCGGGCACGCCCACCAGACGGGTCTGCCGCGTCCCGTCCGACCCTGTCCAGCGAACCCGCGCGGACGGCGAAGGCGGTCTGGCGCCGGGCCTCGACGGCACCGCTGTCGGCACGTCCTCCAGCAGCACGGCACGGATGTGGTGCTGGGCGGCGCGCCGGGCCGCCGCGTGTGCCTGCGCGCCGTCGTACGTCCACCACGCGGCCCCCGCCCCCACGAGCGGTGCGCCGACGCACAGCAGAACACAGACGGCCAGCGCCCACCATGCCTCGACGACATCGGAACGGCGCCGCAGCGGATTGCGGCGCCAGCGCCAGCCGCGCACCCGGGTTCGCATGTCCCCTCCTCACTGCCGCGCGCCGCGCCGACGCCCGGACGATCCCGGCGACCGGCGCCCCGCGGCCCCGGCGCCGAACAGCCCGCCGACCGCGGCCGGTTCGCCGCACCTGACATTCCGAACCCGGCACACAGCACCCGGCACCCGGCACCCGGCATCCGGTTTCTGGCGTCGGCCCGTGCGGTGCTGCACGGCGAACGACTGATCCCCGCCCGCCGTGGAACCCGTACACCACCGCGTCGGCGAACAGGAGCCCCGATGGCGAGACGGACCGCCGCCGCCCGCGACACCCGGGCGCACACCCGACTGCCCCGCCCCCGGCCGGATACACCCGCCGGCCCGGATTCCCGGTGATTCCGGGCGCGAAAGGCCTCCCGGCACCAGCCGTCCACACCCCGAAAGGCATCGGTCATGAACACCGGCACCACCATCACCGCAGGAATCGACGGTTCGCGCGCCAGTCTGGACGCCGCCGACTGGGCGGCCCGCGAGGCCGAACGCCGACGCCTGCCGCTGCGTCTGGTGCACGCGGGCACACCGCAGCGTGTCGCCGCGCGCGTTCCGGACGTCGACGTGCCCGCGGGGTGCGCCAGGTCGGCGCTCGACCGGGCGGCGATCCAACTGTCGTACGCGCACCCGGCGTTGGACATCCTCGCGCGCCACACCGATGCGCCCGCGGTGCCCGCGTTGCTCGCGGCGGCCGCAGAGTCGCAGACGCTGGTCGTCGGCTCCCGCGGTCACACCGGCCACCCCGCTCCGGCAGGCTTCCTGGCCGGGTCCGTCGCCCTGGCCGTCGCGGCCGCCGCGGAGCGCCCCGTCGTTCTTGTCCGGGAGGGTGAACTCCCGCAGGACGAGAGGGCGTTCACCACCGGAGACGTACTCCCGGGAACCGTGCCCTACCGCCCCGTGGTCCTCGGCCTCGATCTGGAGCACCCCGCCGACCAACTGGTCGGCCACGCTTTCGAGACCGCCGCCGTCCGCTCGGCACCGCTCCTCGTGGTGCACGCCTGGACCCCGCCCCCGGACGATGACCGCGTCCCGGCCGAGCCGTCGGCCACCGTGGCCTCGCCCGGCGGCACGCACGACCGGGAGACCGCCCGACGACACGCTCTGAGCGACACGCTCCGGCCCTGGCGCGCCAAGTTCCCCGACACCCCGGTCTCGGCAGAGGTCGTCCACGGCCATTGCGCGGACAGGCTGCTGAGGGCGTCCACCGGCTCAGGCCTGCTGATCGTCGGCCGCCGCGCGGGCGAGCGCCTGGGCCGCGCGGCACGGACCGTCATCCGCCAGGTGACCTGCCCGGTCGTCGTGGTGCCGCACAGCTGACGCGCCCTGCCCCGCGTCCCGCCGCATGATCCAAACGACAGGCCCTAGCCGAACCGCTCGATCCGAATCCGGTCCACCGGCTGCCCGGCTTCCACCAGCAGGCGCGAGGCGTGCTCGGCGAATCCGTTGGAACCGCAGATATAGGCCTCCCACCCACCGGGCGGCTGTTCGGCCAGGAGGGGCGCCATATGTGCGGCGGTCATACGTCCGACGGGCACACCGTCCGGGGCCGCGCGGGTGAACACGGCTGTGGTCTCGTCGCCGTACTCCGGTGCGTAGATGAGTTCCTCGGGGCTGCGCGCGGAGACCAGGAGGCGCAGCGGTACGTCGAGTCCTTGCGCGCGCCGGTGCCGCAGCATCGACATCAGCGGCACCACCCCGGACCCGGCGCCGACGAGCAGCGCCGGCCGGTCCCCGGGCCAGGCGAAGAAGCCGCTGAGCGGACCGCGTACCTCGACGGAGTCGCCGGGCCGGGCCACGGTGTGGAACCAGCCGGAGACCTCGCCGCCGTCGACATGGTCCAGCGTCAGCTCGATGTGACCGGTGTCGTCGGGTGAGGACGCGATGGAGTAGTGGCGCTGCGCCACATATCCGTCCCCGGCGGTGAGCCGCAGCATCAGATGCTGGCCGGGCAGATGCCCCTCCCACGCGGGCACGGCGAACCGGAACGTCGACGCGTGCGCGGTCTCGCGGCGGATCTCGGTGAGCGTGGCGGTCTGCCAGGTGGTGGCCGTGCTCGTGTTCACGGCGATGCGTCCGGGCACGGCGAACCGTGTCGGCGGGACGAAGGTCGTCGGCGGTACGAAGGTCTTCGGCGCTACGAAGGTCGTGGTCTCAGTCACCGGAGTAACGCTGCTCTTCCCAGGGGTTGCCGCGGGCGTGGTAGCCGTTCTGTTCCCAGAATCCCGGCTCGTCGTGGTCGAGGATCCGGATCCCCGCGATCCACTTGGTGCTCTTCCAGAAGTACAGGTGGGGCACGATCAGCCGGGCGGGGCCGCCGTGTTCGGCCGGAAGCGGCCGGCCGTCGTACTCCCACACGATCCAGGCGCGACCACCGGTGAGGTCGGCCAGCGGGAGGTTCGCGGTGTACCCGGTGTGCGAGTACGCGACCGCGTGGGTGGCGGCCGGGTCCGGTCGTACGGCCTCCAGCAAGGCGTCCAGGGACACACCGCCGAAGCGCACCCCGAACTTCGACCAGCTCGTCACGCAGTGGATGTCGCCCTCGTACGACGAGGCGGGCAGCTCGTGCGCCTGCTCCCAGTCCCAGGTCCGCGGCTCGGCCACCAGGCCGTCGATCCGCAGGGTCCAGTCGGCGGGAGCCAGGTCCGGGGTCACCTCGGCGGACAGGACGGGCCAGTCGTCGCCGGCGTCGTACTGGCCGGGCGGCAGTCCGGCGTTGTGGACGCGCGGGCGGCCGGTGAAGCCTCGCGTGACGTTCATAGGGGTGGTGCCTCCAGGACCGCAGGGGGACGACGGTCCGCGGATCGAGCGTGGCCGCCGGGGCTGCGGCCCGCGGATCGAGGGTGACGGGTACGGGCACGGACCGGTGGCCCGGGCACGTGTCGCTGCTTGACCAGTCAACGGTACGCGCACACGGATCGTGCTTCGAGCCGGTACCGGGCGCTGATCATTGCGTACGTATGAACTCTTCCGGAGCCCGGGAATAGCCGCGCCCTGATCCTCCTTGCTCCTGAAGGCGACTCCGGTGGCTCGTACACGCACCATCGGAGAGCGGCGTCACGGTGATCGGTGACCGTGGACCACAGCGAAGGAGAGTGAGGGAGCAGATGGCCGAGGCGTACGTCTCCACACGGTTCGAGGGCCCGGAGACACAGGAGACCCCCGTCGGCCGTCACCCTCTCGACAACCCGGCGCTCGGCTCCCTCACAGGGCCCCACGCGCACTTCGCCGAACGGCGTGGACGTGTGCTGCGCTACCCCCTGGACGTGTCCCCGTGGCTGGCGCTGCCCGATGATCCCGGCGCCGCCGACTGGGCGGACCTGGCGGCCCTGGTGGGCCCCGGGGGAGATGCCCCGCTGGCCGGTTTCGACGGGCGGACCCCGGACGGCTGGGAGGTGGTCTTCAGCCTCGAGGGAGTCCAGCTCGTGGACGACGGGCTGGACGCGGCGCCCGACGCCGAGGCGGTACGGCTCGGCCCCGCCGACGTGCCGGACATGCTGGACCTGGTGGAACGGACCCAGCCGGGCCCGTTCGAGCCGCGCACGGTCGAGCTGGGGACGTATCTCGGGATCCGCCGTGACGGCGCCCTGGTCGCCATGGCCGGCGAGCGGCTCCACCCGCCGGGCTGGACCGAGATCAGCGCGGTCTGCACGGACCCCGGCCACCGCGGCGAGGGCCTGGCCACACGTCTGGTCCTGGCCGTCGCCCACGGCGTCCGGGAGCGTGGTGAGACCCCGTTCCTGCACACGGCCGCGAGCAACACCGGCGCCATCCGCCTCTACGAGTCGCTGGGATTCCGGCTGCGCCGCAGGGTCCGCTTCATGGCCGCACGGGTGCCGGAACACCTGGGCGACGGCGGGACCGCGGGCGTGGGGTGACACCACAGGGTGCCGGGTCAGTCGCTCCGCGGCCCTGATTCCGGCTTCCCCGTGCCGAGGACGGGGGCCGCGGCGTTGTAGCGCAGCAGATACGACGCGAAGCGGGCGAGGTCCTCTTCGGGCCAGCCCGCGAGCCGCTCGCGGAACGCCGTCCGGCGGCTGCGGGTCACCTGGGCGAGGATCTCGCTGCCCGCGGCGGTCGGATACAGCACCTGGACGCGGTGATCCTCGGGGTCGGTGCGCCGCCCGATCAGCCCGGCCCGCTCCAGCGCCGCCACCTGACGGCTCACCGTCGACTTGTCCAGCGCGTAGTGCGCGGCGAGGTCCGTGGCCCGGCAGCCGCCGACCTCCTCCAGATGGCCGAGGAGGGTGTACGAGACCAGGGACAGCTCGGGATGCATGCGCCCCGCCGAGGCGCGCGCCCTCCGGGCGAACACGGTCATCTCCCGCTGGATGATCTCCACCGCCGCGTCGGCCGTCACGCCGTCGGCCGGTGTCCCGGTGGTGACGGCGTGCTCACCGGCCCCTTCGGATGCCATGACGGGACCTCCCTGAGCCGCCCTGGTTGCATAGTACAACTTGGGACAGGAGGGGCGAGAGTCACGCATGTCGGCCCGAGTGGATCCGGCGGCGAGCGGTCCGCGCCCGAAAGCCGGCTGTCGACCCCCATCGGGCGGTCGCTCCTGTAGGGTGATCGTCCCGGCCGAGGACCGTCTCGGCCGACGAGTGGCCGAGGAGGTGAGACCCATTACCGCTGTGTCAGGTCGGGTGCTCTCCTCTCCAGCCAACGTGGTCGCCGTCTGACGGTGGCCGTGGGAGCGCCCTTCGGTTCGTCGAAAGGCCCTCGGCTTCATGCCTCCTCTCTCTCCTGACGTTCCCGACGCGGCAGACCCCATGGTCGCCGCGCTCCGCTCCGCCGGCTGTGTCTTCGCCGAGGACGAGGCGGAGCTGATCCGCTCCGCCGCCCGCACCCCGGACGAGGCCTCCGCGATGGTGGACCGCCGCGTCGCGGGACTGCCCCTCGAACACGTCCTCGGCTGGGCCGAGTTCCACGGTCTGCGCATCAGCCTCGACCCCGGCGTCTTCGTGCCGCGCCGCCGTACCGAGTTCCTCGTCGAGCAGGCCGTCGCGCTCGCGCACGGCGCGTCCGTCGTGGTGGACCTGTGCTGCGGCTCGGGCGCCGTGGGCGCCGCGCTGGCTGCGTCCCTCGGCGGTCCCGAACTGCACGCCGCCGACATCGACCCGGCGGCGGTGCGCTGCGCCCGCCGCAATGTCGCGCCGTTCGCCGGCCGGGTCCACGAGGGGGACCTCTTCGCGGCACTGCCCGCCACGCTGCGCGGCCGGGTCGACGTCCTGGCCGCCAACGTGCCGTACGTCCCGAGCGACGAGGTCGGACTGCTGCCCTCGGAGGCCCGCGACCACGAACCCCTGGTCGCCCTCGACGGCGGCGCCGACGGACTCGACCTCGCGCGCCGCGTCGCCGCCGGGGCGCCGCGCTGGCTGGCCCGCGGCGGCTGCGTCCTCGTCGAGACGAGCGAGCGCCAGGCGCCCACGGCCGTCGAGGCCTTCGCCCGCGCCGGACTGATCGCGCGCCTGGCCGTCTCGGAGGAGAGGTACGCCAACGTGGTGATCGGCGTGAAGCCCTGACCGGGCGGGCCGGACGAGGCGACATGCCGCGTTCGGCCCTCGGTCGGCCGATCGCGCCGCCCCGCGCGCCACACTCCGGCTGACGGCAGGTGACAGAGGGAGGCCCGGACATGAGCAGCACCCCCCGGACGTTCGACGCGTGGGACATCAAGGAGTCGGGGCCCGCGGACGCGGGCGTCCGGGTGCTGCTGCTGCCCGGCGGGATGTGCAGCACCGCGTTCTACGACGATCTGATGGCCGCGCCGCCGCTCGCCTCCGCGCCGGTGCGGCTGGTGGCCGCGACCCTGCCGGGGCACGCGGGCACCACGCCGCCGCACGATCTCTCCATGGAGAACTACGCGGCGCTGGCGGGCGCCCTGGCCGCGGAGCGGGGCTGCGACGTCGTGGTCGGCCACAGCATCGGCGCCAACGTCGCCCTGGAGATGGCGGCCGGCGGGCACTTCACCGGTCCCGTCGTGCTGCTCTCGCCCACGTTCTCGGCATCCGACGAGGACAAGGCGCTCGCGATCGCCAACAGCCTCGGGCGGGTGCCCGGCATCGGGGCGCTGACCTGGTCCGGTCTGGTCAAACTGACGCCCCGCGTCATGGTGAGCCAACTGCCCCGGGCCCGGCGTGAGGCGCTGACCGCCGAGTTCGAGAAGAACGACCCGGCGTTCTGCCGCCAGGTGATCCGGCACTATTTCGACTATCTGGACCGGTACCCGGACCTGGTCTCGCGGCTCCGCGACTCGGGTGCGCCCGCCTGGGTCGTGCGCGGCGACCGCGACGACGTCGGTCTGTCGGAGGACGAGCGCGCCGGACTGGAAGCGGCTCCCGGCGTGACCCTGGTCTCGGTCCCCGACGCGGGCCACCTGGTGATGGTCGAGCAGCCGGATACGGTCGCCGAACTCGTGGCCCGGGTCGCCCTCGGCTGACCCCGCCTCCGGCCCGCACGGATGCTCCTCCGGCTCGCGCCGATGCTCGCCGGCCCGCGCCGCGTGCTCCCCGGGTCCGCGCCGCGTGTCCCTTCGACCCGCGCCGGGGCTTCCCCCGGCTTCCCGCCGAGTGATCCTCCTCATTGTGCAACTAGTTGCATAACGCGCGGCCCGTCGTCTACAACAGACGTACGACGACACCGCGCACGGAGGGCCCGATGAGCCGTTACCCGCATCTGCTGAACCCGCTCGACCTGGGCTTCACCACCCTGCCCAACCGCGTGCTCATGGGCTCCATGCACGTGGGCCTGGAGGAGGCCGAGCGCGGCTTCGAGCGCATGGCGGAGTTCTACGCCGCCCGCGCGCGAGGCGGCGTGGGCCTGATCGTCACCGGCGGCATCGCGCCCAACGACGCCGGACGGCCCTACGAGGGCGGCGCCAAGCTGACCACCGAGGCCGAGGCCGAGAAGCATGCCGGCATCACCGCCGCGGTGCACCGCGAGGGCGGGAAGATCGCGATGCAGATCCTGCACTTCGGCCGGTACGCCTACCACCAGGACCTGGTCGCCCCCAGCGCGCTCCAGGCCCCGATCAGCCCCTTCGTGCCGCACGAGCTCAGCGACGCCGAGATCGAGCAGACCATCGACGACTACGCCCGCGCAGCCCGGCTCGCCCGGCAGGCCGGCTACGACGGCGTCGAGATCATGGGCTCCGAGGGCTACCTCATCAACGAGTTCATCGCCCTCCAGGCCAACCGGCGCGACGACCGCTGGGGCGGCTCGTACGAGAACCGGATGCGCTTCCCCGTCGAGATCGTCCGCCGCGTACGCGAGGCCGTGGGTGACGACTTCATCGTCATCTACCGTCTGTCGATGCTCGACCTGGTGCCCGGCGGCTCCTCGCTCGACGAGGTCATCACGCTCGCGCGGGCCGTCGAGGCCGCCGGAGCGACGATCATCAACACCGGCATCGGCTGGCACGAGGCCCGTATCCCCACCATCGCGACCTCGGTTCCGCGCGGCGCGTACGCCTGGGTGACCAAGAAGGTCATGGGCTCCGTCTCGATCCCGCTGGTGACCACCAACCGCATCAACACCCCTGAGATCGCCGAGCAGTTGCTCGCCGACGGCCACGCCGACATGGTCTCGCTGGCCCGGCCGATGCTCGCCGACCCCGACTTCGTCGCCAAGGCCGAGGCCGGACGCCCGGAAGCCATCAACACCTGCATCGGGTGCAACCAGGCCTGCCTCGACCACACCTTCAGCGGCAAGATCACCTCCTGCCTGGTCAATCCGCGCGCCTGCCACGAGACGGAGCTCGTCCTCGCGCCGACCCGGCTGCGCAAGACCGTCGCCGTCGTGGGCGCCGGGCCCGCCGGACTCGCCTGCGCCGTCAGCGCCGCCGAACGCGGCCACGACGTCACGCTGTTCGACGCCGCCGCCGACATCGGCGGCCAGCTCAACGTGGCCCGCAAGGTCCCCGGCAAGCAGGAGTTCGACGAGACCATCCGCTACTTCCGCACGCAGCTCGAACTGCACGGTGTGGACGTCCGGTTGAACACGCCGGCCACCGTGGAGACGCTGGAGACGTACGACGAGGTCGTCGTCGCCACCGGCGTCAGCCCGCGCACCCCGGAGATCCCGGGCGTCGACCACCCGAGCGTCGTCGGCTACCTCGACGTCCTGCGCGACGGAGCCCCCGTCGGCGACCGCGTGGCCATCCTCGGCGCCGGCGGCATCGGCTTCGACGTCGCCGAGTTCCTCACCGACAGCGGCGACAAGGCGAGCGAGGACCCGGCGACGTACTTCCGCGGCTGGGGTGTCGACATGGACTACCGGACCCCCGGCGGTCTAGGCGCCCCCGAACGGCCCACCCCGCCGCGCACCGTGCACCTCCTCCAGCGCAAGGCCTCCAAGGTCGGCGCAGGACTCGGCAAGACGACTGGCTGGATCCACCGCACGGAACTCAAGCACCGGGGCGTCACCATGGTTCCGGGCGTCCAGTACGACCGGATCGACGACGCCGGACTGCACGTCACCGTCGACGGGAACAGCCAGGTCCTGGAGGTCGACACGATCGTGCTGTGCACCGGACAGGAGCCGCGCCGCGACCTGTACGAGGCGCTGCGCGCCACCGGCCGCGGTGTCCACCTCATCGGCGGCGCCGACGTGGCCGCCGAACTCGACGCCAAGCGGGCCATCAAGCAGGGCACGGAGCTGGCGGCGGCGCTCTAGGGTCCCGTGCCGGGGACCGCCGAGGGACCCGCTGGGGGGAGCACCTCCTTCTGGTCGACGGCGGTGGTGGGCGGCCCGCGCTGCCGGGCCCGCCCGCCGCACGTCGTACCGGCCGCACGAATTTCGCGGAGAAGCACAACCGTTTTGGAGTGTCGCGGGTCACATCAGGCAGGAGCAAACGTCTCCAAAGATCGCAAGGGGGAAATATGCGATTCAACCGTTCCGCCCTGATGGCCGGTGCCTTCGCCGCCCTGATGGTGGGGGCCACCACCGCCATGGCGGCGCCCGCCTCGGCCGCGGCCAACACCACGCCGCAGAAGGTCTGCGGCAGCGCCTACAAGACGGTGAACTCGGCGCCCATCGGCTCTCTGGGCACCGTGTACCTGACGTACAACTCCTCGAACGGCAAGAACTGCGTCACCACCATCCGCAACAGCCCGGGCACCGCCGTGGAGATGGCCGCATGGGTCTACGTCTCCGACACCGGCCTGGGCGACGACGACTACGGGCTGTACACGTCGTACGCGGGACCGACGTACGTGTACGGCAAGGGCCACTGCGTCGACTGGGGCGGCCAGATCAAGAACGTGTACACCCAGGTGTCCGGCTCCAACTGCGGCGCCTTCAAGGAGCAGCGCGTCACGTTCACCCGCTGACCCGCAGCTCCGTACGGCCACCGCGCGCCACCCGGTGGCCGTGCGGGGACGCCTGACCCGACTCGCCCCGGCTGGACTCACCGAGTCCCGCCGGGGCGAGTGCCCTGTCGCGGTGTCCGGCGGAGCGCGGCCGGACACCGGGCGGCGCCCCGGGGGCTCCCTAGGATGACCTCATGTCACTCCCGCATGCGATCCTCACCGCCCTGCTCGAGAAGCCCTCGTCCGGCCTCGAACTGACCCGGCGGTTCGACAAGTCGATCGGCTACTTCTGGTCGGCGACGCATCAGCAGATCTATCGCGAGCTGGGAAAACTGGAGGCCGAGGGATACATCAAGGCGCTTCCCCCTGAGCAGCACGCCCGGGGTCAGAAGAAGAGTTACGAGGTCCTGCCCGCGGGCCGTGCCGAACTCGCCCGCTGGACCGCCGCCTCGCAGGACCCGAAGCCGCTGCGCGACACGATGCTGCTGCGCCTGCGCGCCGCGGCCGTCGTCGGCACCGCGGGCGTCGAGGGCGTGGAGGCCGATCTGCGCCGCCATCTCGCCCTGCACCGAAGCCAGTTGGCCGAGTACGAACAGATCCAGGACCGGGACTTCCCGCCGGAGAAGAGCACGCCCGAGGACCGGCTGCGCCATCTCGTCCTGAGGGCCGGTATCGACCTGGAGACCTTCTGGACCCAGTGGCTGACCCACGCCCTGGCCGAGTTCGAAAGCATGCGGGCGAGCGACTGAGCGCCGCCCTGGTGCCCGGCCGCAGCCGGGCGTACGGCCGGAGAGCGGATCCCTTCCATGAGGAGCCCGGCACAAGGCGGCCGCCCGCGACCGGAGCCGGCGGAACGGCCGCCCGTCGCGACGGGCCCCGGATCAGAGCCGGTGGGGCTTGGAGCGGCGGCGCAGGAACCAGGCCGCCGCCACCGTGCCGGTGACGACCAGGGCGCCGCCGCCGACGACCGTGGCCGTGCCGTAGTCCTTCACGGCCCCGCCGAGTCCGCCCATGACACCGCGCGACGGCGACGGTGAGACCGTCGTCGAGATGGTGGGGGTCGCGGGGGTCGCGGGGGCCGCGCTGGCCGCGACGACGATCGCCTGGGTACCCGCCGTCGTGCCGTCCTGGCAGACGACGATCACCGTGAACGTCCCGGGGCTGACGCCCGTCCAGGCCGCCGACTGGTTGCTGCTCGTCCCGGTGAGCGGCATCTGGCGCCCCTGGGCGAAGTTCGTCTGCCCGCTGGAGAGCAGCGAGGCGTTGCCGAAGCTGCTTCCGTTGCTGGGGCAGGCGCTGGTGGTGACCGAGACCGAGGTGCCACTGGTGCTCACGGAGATCCCGGAACCCCATGCGACGGCCGCCGGCGCGGCCAGGGTGAGCGGAAGCGCAGCGGTGGCGGCCACGGTCAGGCCGGAGCGGAGAAGTCTCTGAGTCGTACGCATAGGAACTGCCCTCCAGCGGCACGGTTGGCGGTACATCCCATGCGCCGCCGAGGATTGGAAGGCCCGTGCTGCCTCGGTGCGAGCCAATGCGCCCTGGCCGGGGCGCGCATGCGGACGGGGACCGGGCAGGTGACGAATTCCATCGTCCGGCGGACCGGGCGGCGCCGATACCGGGGCGGTGGTGGTCAGCGGCCCGTCGTCACGGAGCGCTCCGCGGACAGCGCGCCCCACGTGCCGTCGGGCAGCTTCGCCCGGATCCGTACCCGGTGCGTCACGTCCGCCTCCCGGCCGACGTAGAAGCTGTGGTTGCAGGTGCCGCGGGGCGGGCTGCCGCCCCAGACGAGCGAGGTCACCTCACGCCCGTCGAGCTGGATCCGGTACTCCGTGATCACCCCGTCGACCTCGGGCGCCGTCCACGCCAGGTCGATGAAGTACGCCCCGTCGCGCCGGTGGGTCGTCGCCCGGAAGTCGGCCGGTGCCGTGCTCCGGTCGTCCGCGGGCCCCGGCGCGGTGGTGATCCGGACGGAGCCGCTCGGCGCCGAGACGTTGTCCGCGGCGTCGCGGGCCCGCACGGTGAAGACGTAGGCAGTGCCCGGCCGCAGCCCGGTGACGACGGCGGCCGTCTGCGCGCCGCCCACACTGTGGATCTTCGAGGTGCCCTGGTAGATGTCGTACGAGGCCACGCCTCGCGTGTCGGAGGACCTGGTCCAGGACAGCTGGACCGCCCGGCCGCCCACGGCCCTCCCGTGCGGGCCGCCGGGGCGGGTGGGCGCGGTGCGGTCGGCCGCGACCGCCGCCGGGGTGGTGGCCCGCGCCGGCCGGCTGAGCGGCCCCGGGGTCCCGTCCGCGTTGCGGGCCCGGACCCTGAAGACGTACGAGGTGGACGGTTCGAGCCGGGTGATGTCCACCATGTGCTCCGAACCGGGTACTTCCTTGACCTTGGTGGTGCCGCGATACACCTCGTAGCGGGTGATCCTCGGGTCCTCGGTGGTGAGGTTCCACATGACGTGCACGCTGGTCGAGCTGCCCGCGGCGGCGGTCACTCCCGTCGCCGCGGCGGGCAGCCGTTCGCCCTGGCCGGACGTCGGGGCGCCCCAGCCGCAGGAGGTGAGCGCGAGCAGCGCTCCGCACACCAGGGCGCGTGGAACGGTGAGGGGAACGCTTCGCACGGGTCTGCCCTCCCTCGACGGGATTGGTCTGTACCTATAAGACACGGGTGACGCGACCGCATCAAGAGGGCGGACGTCGTTGGCCGGACCGTCGCGGGGGTACGTATGCTGATCCCGACGCGGTGTGAACTCGCCCCACTGTCAGGGGAGTTCCTGCCCGCGGCGCGGAACGCTGTCGTCGCTGATCCCGCGCCGACGCGCGCGGCCGAGCGGCCGGAGCCGGACCCGGCTCCGGCCGCTCGGCCGTGCGGCGCCCGCGGAAGCGGCCGTGCACCGTCCGGCCCCCTCCCGGTGGACGCGCTCTCGGAGGCCCACCAGATTTGGGCAGATGAGCGTCCATGTCCCCCAGGAGAGGGTCTCCCATCGTGCGTGCCCAGTCGCTGACGCTGGCCGCGGCCGCGGCGGCCGCCCTGCTCGCCTCGGCCCCGGCGGTGCTGTCCACGACCCCCACCACTGGCCGGCCAGGAAGCCCCGTCGCACCCGCCCGGGAGGGCTCCGTCCGAGCAGCCGACCTGCTGGCGAAACTCGGCGGCTGCACCCCCGTCTCGCACGGGCGATACCGCAGCGACGACGGCACCCGGGCCGCCATCCCGGTCTGCGGTGTCCCGGGCGCGGTCTTCTGGACGGCCGACATGGACATCGACTGCGACGGCAGACCGGGCCCCCTGTGCAACAGCGACACCGACCCGCTCTTCTCCGGGTCCACGGCCTTCCAGCAGCCTGACGGCCGATATCTGAGTGCAGAGACCCTGCCCTACGTCGTCGTGCCGGCGCCGAGCGACATCTGGAACTACCGGGACCATGGCATCGGGCCCGGCTCGGTGGCGGTCGTGATCTACCGGGACCGCGTCCAGTACGCCGTCGTCGGTGACACCGGCCCGCAGGACATCATCGGCGAGGCCTCGTACGCGACGGCCGCGGGACTCGGAATCCGCGCCGATCCCCGTGGCGGCGGTACTCCTGCCGGGGTCACCTACCTCGTGTTCAAGGACGCCCGGGTGTTACCCATCCAGGATCATGCCGCGGCGGTGGAGGCGGGGGAGCGGCTGGCCCGGAAACTCCTGGGCGGCGGCTGAGGACTGTCCCGTCGTCAGACGGCGGCCCAGCCGTTGTCGACGGGCAGGATCACGCCGTTGACGTTGCTGGCCGCGTCCGAGGCGAGGAACACGATCGCCGCGGCCTGCTCCTCGGCCTCGGCGAGCCGCCCGACGTTGCCCATGTAGGCGCCGAGGACGGCCGGGCCGTGCGCGCCCGCCTCGATGTCCACGGTGATACCGGTGCTGGTGCCGCCCGGGGCGATGGCGTTGGCGCGGATGCCCTTGCCCCGGTACATCACGGCGAGGGACTTCGTGAGCCCCACGATGCCGTGCTTCGAGGCGGTGTACGCGGCCCCGGCGGCACTGCCGCGCAGACCCGCCTCCGAGGCGGTGTTCACGACGACTCCCTTGCCCGCGGCGAGCATGTGCGGCAGCACCGCCCGGGTCAGCAGGAACGGGGCCGTGAGGTTGACCCGGATGACCCGCTCCCACTCCGCGTCGCTGACCTCGGCCACCGCCGACATGCGGTCCATGATCCCGGCGTTGTTCACCAGTACGTCCACGCCGCCGAACCGCTCCACCGCGGTCGCGGTCACCCGGTCGACGACCTCCTGCTCGCTGAGGTCGCCCGTCACGGCCACGGCGCCGCCACCGGCCCCCTCTATCTCGCCGACCACCGACGCGGCGCCCTCGGCGTTGAGATCGGCCACGACCACCCGTGCGCCCTGGGCCGCGAAGGCGAGGGCGGTGGCACGGCCGATGCCCGAGCCGGCGCCGGTGACGATGACGCTGCGGCCGTCCGCTCCAGTGGTGCTCATGACGTTCTCCCGGGGGTGTGTGCGAGTGCGGGCGAGGTGCCGCGCCGCCACAGTACGACTTATTGTCGCTGAATGACAGAAAGTCTTCGGGGGGAGATCGCTAGAATCGGCGCAGCCGCAGTCCCGGGCGGCATATGCGGACGAACCGAGAACCGAGGAGTCATCAGTGCCGGACGGCGCGATCGACGAACACCCCGGCCGGGGCCGCGGCCGTACCGGGCGGCCGCCGCTCACCGACGAACGCAAGGCCGAGATCCGGCTGGAGATCGCCCGCGCCGCGGTGGAACTGTTCGTGGACCAAGGGGTGACCGCCACCACCGGGGACCAGATCGCCCAGGCCGTCGGCCTGTCCACGCGGACCCTGTGGCGCTACTTCCCGGGCAAGGAGGCGTGCGTGAGCCCGCTGTTCGCGGCCGGCATCGACGCGATCGCCGCGGCGCTGCGGGCCTGGCCCGCGGGCACCCCCCTGGAGGACGCGCTGGAGCAGGCGTCCATGAACGGCGAGGTGCTGATGGCGAGGCCGGAGCCGCCGAGGGTCCGTACGCTGCTGAGGCTCACCCGTACCGAACCGGGGCTGCGTGCCGTCTGGCTTCAGGCCCATGACGAGGCCGAGCCGGTGTTCGCCCGAGCGCTCGCCGACCGGGCCGGGCTGGGCGCAGTCGACCTGCGTTCGGAGATCCAGGCCGCCATGCTCAACGCGGCGCTGCGCGCGGCGGTCGAGCACTACGCCTGGCGCACCGACGACGCGGAGCCCGATCCCGCGACGGCCCGGGCGGAACTGGCCGGTACCATCCGCTCGGCCCTGGTGGTCGCGGCGAACGGAATCACCTGACCCGGGCTTTCACGCTTCCCGTGCCCGTACATGACGGCGGCGCTCACCCTTTCCGGCGCCCGTCCCGACGGCAGAGCCCACGCTTCCCGCGTACGCTCCGGATCACGGGCTGCCGGTTCTCGGTCCGGCCGGTTCCTGCGTCGGCCGTCCTCGCGCCGGGGTGTTGCCGTCCTCATGCCGGGCGGCGCTGTGCCTTCCGGCCCTCACACCTTCCGGTAGGTGTACGCCTCCGTCGCCGCGGCCTCCACCGCCGCGAGGTCGGCGCCCGCCGAGGCCGTGACCACGGCGGCCACCGCCCCCTCGACGAAGGGGGCGTCCACCAGCCGTGTGCCGTCCGGCAGTTCGTCGCCCTCGGCGAGCAACGCCTTGACGGTGAGCACGGCGCTGCCCAGGTCGGTGAGCACGGCGACCCCGGCACCGCGGTCCACGGAGGCCGCGGCGGCGGCGATGACGTCCGCGCTGGTGCCGAGCCCCCCGTCCAGGGTGCCGCCCGCCGGCGCGACCGGAGCGAGCGCCCCGCCGCCGGCCAGGCCCTTCGCCAGCTCGGCCACGGACGCGGCGACGGCGGCGCTGTGCGAGACCAGCACTATGCCGACGCGTCCTTCCTCGGTGTCACTCACCTGCCGCCTCCACCAGCGCCGCGATCAGCAGGGCCGAGGACGTGGCGCCAGGGTCCTGGTGCCCGATGCTCCGCTCGCCCAGATAGCTCGCCCGGCCCTTGCGGGCCTGCAAGGGTGTCGTCGCCAGGGCACCCTCCTCGGCGGCGGATTTCGCCGCGGCGAACGACTCGGCGAGCGCGTCGACCGCGGGCACCAGCGCGTCGATCATGGTCTTGTCGCCGGGGGCGGCTCCGCCCAGCGCCATGACCGCGTCGACGCCCGTGCGCAGCGCGTCCGTGAACTGTTCGCCGGTGACCTCGGGGGCGTCCCCGAGCGCCTTGCCGGTCCGGCGCAGCAGCGTGCCGTACAGCGGCCCCGACGCGCCGCCGACCGTCGAGATCAACTGCCTCCCGGCGAGCGTGAGTACGGCACCGGGGGTGTCCGGAGCCTCCTTCTCCAGCGTGGCGGACACGGCGGCGAATCCGCGCTGCAGATTGCTGCCGTGGTCGGCGTCGCCGATGGGCGAGTCCAGGTCGGTGAGCCGCTCCGCCTCGCGGTCCACCGATGCGGCGGTCACGGTCATCCAGCGGCGGAAGAATTCGGCGTCGAGCACGGAATCTCCTTGCGTGGTAAGGGAGTTGACCTGATTGCCGGTCAAGGGCCGGTGGACCGGGCCCGGTTGCCGTACCCGGCCCACCGGTGGGGGTTCACACACCCCAGCGCAGCCCCGGTGTCTTCACCGGCGCGTCCCACAGGCGCAGCAGGTCCTCGTCCACCTCGCACAGGGTCACCGAGGCACCCGCCATGTCGAGGGAGGTGACGTAGTTGCCGACCAGGGTGCGCGCCACGGGGATGCCGCGCTCGGCCAGCACCCGTTGCACCTCCGCGTTGAAGCCGTACAGCTCCAGCAGCGGGGTGGCGCCCATGCCGTTGACGAGGAGCAGCACCGGATTGCGCGGCGCGAGATCGTCCAGGATGGCGTGCACCGAGAAGTCGGCGATCTCGCGCGAGGTCATCATCGCGCGCCGCTCCCGGCCCGGCTCGCCGTGGATGCCGACACCGAGTTCGAGCTCCCCGGCCGGCAGATCGAACGTCGGACTGCCCTTGGCCGGTGTGGTACAGGCGCTGAGCGCGACGCCGAAACTGCGGGAGCGCTCGTTGACCTGCCGCGCCAGCGCCTCGACCGCCTCCAGGGGCGCGCCCTCCTCGGCGGCGGCGCCCGCGATCTTCTCCACGAACAGCGTCGCGCCCGTTCCGCGCCGCCCGGCCGTGTACAGGCTGTCGGTGACGGCCACGTCGTCGTTCACCAGGACCTTGGCGATCCGGATGCCCTCGTCCTCGGCCAGCTCCGCCGCCATGTCGAAGTTGAGGACGTCGCCGGTGTAGTTCTTCACGATGAACAGCACGCCCGCGCCGCTGTCCACGGCCGCCGCGGCCCGCACCATCTGGTCAGGAACCGGGGACGTGAACACCTCACCGGGGCACGCCGCCGACAGCATGCCGGGTCCCACGAATCCGCCGTGCAGCGGCTCGTGCCCGGACCCGCCGCCGGAGACGAGGCCCACCCTTCCCGCGACCGGGGCGTCCCTGCGTACGATCACGCGGTTGTCGACATCCACCGTCAGTTCCGGATGGGCCGCCGCCATGCCCCGCAGCGCGTCCGCCACCACCGTCTCCGCCACGTTGATGAGCATCTTCATGGGAACCTCCTGGCGAGATCGACAAACGAGTTTCTGATCTGCGTTTTCCCTGGTCAAACCTGGTGTGGATAGCTCTTGCTCGCGACGGTCCTCAGTTTTGCGGGGCCGGATTCGCGGGGACGGTCGGATGCGGGTCGGCGGGAGTGCTGTCCTTCGCAGTATTGACCTTGCGGCACCGAAGGTCACGCGCGCGGACGCTCGGGCAGGTGCGCGCGTGGTCGAAAACGCTCTGCTGTCGACGTCTGGGGGCGGGTCGCCATGAGGGGGGTACGTGCTCGTGGCCGACGTGACAGTGGCGGGGGAGGGGGCTCCGGCGTGAAGGTCGGGAAGAGGGCGCTCGAATCCGTTGGCGACCTGGTGTGCGGAAATCTCGGTTCTGACGATTCTGGCGGCTTGCCGGAGTCGAAGCGCTTTCCTTGCCGCTCCAAAGCAGGCAGCACCGAAGTTCTTCGCCGAGAACGGTACGGACCGGGCTTACGACGGTTCCGCCCGGCACCGCTGGGTGGCGGAAATTCTTGAAGCGATACCGGCCGGGCCGTATGACGGCCCTGCCCGGCCCCGGAGGCTTTCGCCAGGCTGACCGACCATCCGGTGAGCACCGCCGATGCTCTCGATGAGGGGCCTGACCGTCCGAACGCGCTTCACCGGCCCGATCAGGTGCTGATGCGGGAGGGCTTCGAAGCCTTCTGCGCCGACGGCGGACACTGCTGTCCCCGCCATCTCGGGAGGCATACCGTATCGGCCCTTGCGGCGAACCCCCACCGCCTTTCCAGACCGCAGAGGTGCGACGCCGCGCCGATCCTGCCGCGTTCCTCGACAGGGTCGTGCAGGCGAACCCGGGACCGATTCGATCTCAAGGAGGCCGGCCGCCCCGGGCCGGACCGCTGCGGCCTCGCCGCCCAGTTCCGCCTCCGGCCCGTCCGGCTTTTCGGTCGTGGCGCGGATCCGCTCCTCAAGGATGGCGTCCGCTGTCGTCAGTCCGAGGCCAGCGGATCGCGATGGTCCGCCTCGTCCAGCTTCCAGTAGCCCTTCGCGTAGGCGCGGCGCCGGTCCAGGCCGATGCCTTGCGTGAAGTGGCGGCGGATGTCCTTGACGGCGCCGGACTCCCCGGCAGCCCACGCCGCGACGTGCTCGCGCGGATGGGGGGCTTTGAGGACGGCGTCCCGGAGGGCTTCCCCCTTCGGCCGGCCAGTGGTTCGGTGGACCCAGATGATGTCCAGGTCGGCCTGCCCGCTCACTTCGGTCTCGGCCTGAGGCCCTTCCACTTCCAGGTAAACGGCGCCACGCACACCGGGTGGCAGGCTCTCGGCGATGGTGAGGACCGCGGGCTGGGCGCTTTCGTCTCCTGCCAGGAGGTAGAACGTGGCGTCCGCGTCAGGGCGGAAGGCCCCCCTGGGGTCGCCGAAGGAGACCTCTTGGCCCGGCTCGGCGGCTTCCGCCCATCGTGCCGCCGGGCCCTTGCCGTGCAGGACGACATCAATGTCGATACGCGGCTCCGCCGAGGAGTAGTGGCGCACGGTGTAGGCGCGGCCGACGGTCTGTCCGTCAAGGGGATCGGTCACGAACAGCTTCACCCACTGTGTGGGTTCGTCGCAGCGGAAGGCCGACATGCCGGGCCCTTCGAGGCTGATGCGTGCCATGCGCGGGGCGATGCGGGAGACCGACTTCACCGTGGCGGCGTAGCGGGTCCGGCGTGCGCGGAACATATGGGGGACAGCCTTTCAGCGGGACGGACCGGGGGAGGGGCGGACTCCGGCGCGCGGAGAGTCGTGCCGGGGAGCCAGGGCGGCGACGGTCAGGCGTTTGACGAATCCGGGATCCATCGGTTGACCCGTCATGAAGGCCCGGTAGAAGGCCGGGCCCACCGTCAGGTCGAGGAGCTGGTCGGCGTCGTGCCTGTTCAGGACGGGGGCGGGGACCGGACCGGAGGTGAGGGCGTCACCCAGTAGTGCGCGGTCGTACTGGAGTCGGCGCGTCAGTACCTGACCGCGAAGCGTGGCTGCGGTCGCCGGGTCCTGCAGCGCGTGGCCGATGAGGGCGAACAGAACGTGCCCCGTGGAGGACCGCGTGAAGACGTGGATCGCGTGGTTGGTGTGGTGTTCCAGCGCGGCCTGCGCGTCTTCGGCCCGGGGTGGCCAGGGCGCTCCGTCTCGCAGGTCTTCCTTCAGGACGTCGAGAAGGATGCTCACTTTCGATCGCCACCGTCGGTAGATGGTCTGCTTCGCGACCCCGGCGCGCTCGGCGATGGCGCTGACCGTCATGGCGTGGAATCCGAGATCGGTCAGCAGATCGCCGGCGGCGCGCAGGACAGCGACTCGTGCGGCTTCTCTGCGTCGTGGCACGGTCTTGGGGTGTCGCTCCGGGAGTTCGATGTCCGGCCCCGGTGTGCTGTGCTGCTCGTCCACGGTCGCTCCTCCTCGTCGCGGCGGGGTGGCCGGCCTCGGGGAGGGGCCTGTCCGGCAGGTCGGCCACAAGAAAGATTAGACGCAACGGTGCGTATAGTCAAAGAGTCATGCGTGGGGTCCCGTTTCTCCCCGGCGGGGGGGGGCGGGGAGAAACGGGAGTCCTGGGACCGCCGACGCACGGCCGGATCAGGATTGAGCCACCCGGGTTCCGGGAGCCGCGTCGGCGGACCGCGCGACGCCGAACAGCAGCCGCGTGCGCATCCGGTACACCGGTTCATTCCGCTGATTGACTGCCTCGACGACGAAGTGGACCGTACCCGTGCCCGGGCGCCTGGGATGCAGTGAGGCGTCTTCCACCGTGACCCGCCCGCGTAGTTCGTCACCCGGGCGTACGGGATTCAGAAAGCGGACCTCATCCATTCCGTACGACCCCCGGCAGGTGGAGTCGGCGAGCAGCGCCTGCACGAACTGGCGCATGATCACGGCTCCGGTGTGCCAGCCGCTGGCCACGAGGCCGCCGAAGGGGGAGTCGCGGGCGGCCTCCGGATCCAGGTGGAAGGGCATGGGATCCCAGGAGCGCGCGTAGTCGATGATGTCCTCGCTGGTGAGCCGGGTGGCCCCCAGCTCGTAGACGCTGCCGACGGGAAAGTGCTCGAAGTGCCGCACAGGGCCTGTCCTCCGTCCTTGGAAGGCGGTGCTCAGGTGAGGGATGCCGCGTAGTCCGCGCCGACGGGCACGGGCGAAGGGTTTGTGGCGACGGGCCCGGGCCGCGGCGGGGTGAGGCGGCGCTTCTCGGCGCTGTACCACTCGGCGACCCGGAATGCCAGATCCATCGACTGCCCGCGGTTGAGGCGCGGATCGCAGGCCGTCTCGTACCGCAGATGCAATTGGTCGGAGAGGACCTCGTTGCCTCCGCCCACGCACTCGGTGACGTCCTCGCCCGTCAACTCCACGTGCACACCGCCGGGATGACTGCCGAGCGCCCTGTGCACCTCGAAGAATCCGGTGATCTCGTCGAGGATGTCGTCGAAGTGCCGGGTCTTGTGCCCACTCGGCGCGGTGAAGGTGTTTCCGTGCATGGGGTCGCATGCCCACACCACTTCCGCACCGGTCGTGCGCACGGCCTCGACCAGTCCGGGCAGCTGCTCGCGCACCCGGCCGCGTCCCATCCGCGCGACGAACGTCAGACGGCCGGGCGTGCGGTGCGGATCCAGCCGGTCGATCAGGGCCCGTACGTCATCGGCGCCGGCGTCGGGTCCCAGCTTGACGCCGACCGGGTTGCTCACCTGGGCCGCGAACGCGACGTGGGCACCGTGCAGTTGGCGGGTGCGTTCACCGATCCAGAGCATGTGTCCGGACAGGGCGTACCGGCGTCCGGTGTCGGGGTCCGTGCGCACGAGGGCCGACTCGTAGTCGAGCAACAGTGCTTCGTGGCTGGCGAACACCTCTGTGGTGCGCAGCGTCGAAGTGTTCATGCCGCAGGCGCGGATGAAGCCGAGTGCCGCGTCGATCTCGTCCGCCAGCCGTTCGTAGCGGCGGCCCGCGGGGGAGAGGGCCACGAAGTCACGATTCCACTCGTGTACGTGGTCGAGATCCGCGTGCCCTGAGGCGGTGAGGGCCCGCAGCAGATTGAGGGTCGCGGCGGACGCGTGGTAGACGCGCTGCAGACGGGCCGGGTCGGGGTCGCGGGACTGGGCGGTGAACTCCAGCCCGTTGACGGCGTCGCCGCGGTACGCGGGCAAGGTGACGCCGTCCCGGGTCTCGGTGGGTTGCGAGCGGGGTTTGGCGTACTGGCCGGCGAGACGGCCGACCTTGACCACGGGGACTGCCGCCGCGTACGTGAGCACGGCGGCCATCTGGAGCAGGACCTCCAGCTTGTTGCGGACGGATTCCGCGCTGACGGAATCCAGTGTCTCGGCACAGTCGCCGCCCTGAAGCAGAAAGGCCTTGCCGCGAGCCACTTCGCCGAGGCGGTCGCGGAGAGTGTCGCACTCCCTCGCGAACACCAGGGGCGGCGCGGATGCCAGGGCCGACAGGGTCGAGCGCAGCGCGGCAGGGTCGGGCCAGTCGGGCTGCTGTGCTGCGGGCAGGGCCCGCCACGATTCGAGATCCGAATTTTCCACGGAGAGAACCTCAACGCCTTCTGTCCAAGGGCGGGCGGGCACCGGGGCCGCGGTTGGCCGTGCGGCGCAGCCTGGCACGGGCGGACAAGGCGTGTGCAGTGGGTCGTTGAGGCTAGAAGGGCGGATCTAATACCCAGGCACTAGCCCCAGCGGCCGACTGTCGGGACAGGTCCGCCTGTTGAAGGATTTCGCCCAGGCGCAGAACACGGCAGATGAAGCAGCTCGGCGCCCTGTCTCTGCCAGACGACCGGCCTCGAAAGGTGATTCCTCCATGAGCAGCACCACCAACCCGCCCGGGACCGTAACTCGTCCGCAGACCGGGGACGAGTATCTGCAGAGTCTCCGTGACGGCCGGGAAGTGAGGATCTACGGCGAGCGGGTGGAGGATGTGACCACTCATCCCGCCTTCCGGAACAACGCCCGCATGGTGGCCCGGCTGTACGACGCGCTGCATGACCCCGAGCGCAACAGCAAGCTTGTCGTTCCCACGGACACCGGCAACGGAGGGTTCACCCACCCCTACTTCAAGGCGCCCTACACCTCGGGGGACTTGAAGGCTTCCGCGCGCGCCATGGAGGAGTGGGCGCGGATGACGTACGGCTGGCTCGGCCGCACCCCGGATTTCAAGGCCGCCTTCCTGTCCACCCTCGGATCCAACAAGGAGCACTACGCGCCGTTCGAGGACAACGCGTCCACCTGGTACCGCAAGGCGCAGGAGAACGTCCTGTTCATCGGCCACGGCATCGTCAACCCGCCGATAGACCGTAACCGCGGGCTCACCGAACTCAGGGACGTGATGCTGACGGTGGACCGGGAGACGGACGCCGGCCTCGTTGTCTCCGGAGCCAAGGTGGTGGGCACGGGTGCGGCGGTGGCTCAGCACATCTTCATCGGGAGCTACGGGCGTATTCCGGACGGGGCCAAGGACTTCTCCGCGTACTTCATCGTGCCGACCAACAGCCCGGGCCTGAAGGTGATCTCCCGGCCGTCGTACGAATTTTCCGCGGCCACGGTCAGCAGCCCCTTCGACCAGCCGTTGAGCAGCCGCTTCGACGAGAACGACGGAATCCTGGTATTCGACCAGGTACTCATTCCGTGGGAGAACGTCTTCTGCTACGACGTGGACAAGGCGAACAACTTCTTCTACGGCTCGGGGTTCTTCTACCGGGCCATGTTCCACGCCTGCGTCCGCTTCGCGGTGAAGATGGACTTCATGACCGGTCTGCTCGCCAAGGGGCTGGAAACAACGGGGACTTCGGAGTTCCGCGGCGTGCAGAGCCGCCTCGGTGAGGTACTCGCCTATCGCAACATGTTCTGGGCCCTGGTGGACTCCATGACGGAGAACCCGACCAAGTGGTCCGACGGAACCGTCACTCCGAACGGTGAGACGGCGCTGGCCTTCCGCGTCCTCTCCTCCTCCATCTTCCCCAAGGTCCGCGAGATCTTCCTGCGGGATCTGGGCAGTGCCCTGATCTACAACAACTCTCACGCCCGTGACTGGTCGGACCCCGAAGTCCGTCCCTACCTGGACAAGTACGTCCGCGGTCTGGGCGTCGAGGCGATCGACCGGGTCAAGCTCATGAAGCTGGCTTGGGATGCCGTCGGGACGGAGTTCGGCGCCCGGTGGGAACTGTACGAAATGAACTACGCGGGCAACCACGAGCAGATCCGCTTCGAAGCACTCCACGCCCAGCAGGCCTCGGGCAAGTTCGACCAGTACAAGCAACTCGTCGACCAGTGCCTGTCCGAGTACGACGAGAACGGTTGGAAGGTCCCGGACCTCATCAACCCCGAGGACATCACCGTCGTCGGTACCGGTGCGTTGAGCGCGGCGTCGGTGGCCGAGGCCACACGGTGACGATGCCCGTGGCTCCGGCCGGCTCCACCGCGCCGCCCGGAGCCACCGATGTTCTCGACAAGAGCCGACTGAGGCATATTTTAGGGCAGTTCGTGACCGGCGTGTGCGCGGTCTCGACGCGCTTCGACGGCCCGTCCGGCCCCTGCCACGACGCCATCGCCGTGAACTCGTTCACGTCGGTGTCGCTCGACCCACCGCTCGTGTCGATGTGTCTGCGTGGCGATTCCACCTTTCTGGAACGCGTGCGGACGACAGGTCAGTGGGCCGTCTCCTTCATGGGGAACCGGTCGCGTTCGCTGGTCGGCGTCCTCACGACACCTGCCGCAGAGCGTCCTCCGGTGGAGGAGGCCGCGGAATGGGTCGTCGGCCCGCGGACCGGGTGCCTGGTCCTGCCCGACGGCCCCGGAACCCTCGAATGCGATCTGCACCTGACCCAGAGGCTGGGTGACCACGTGCTCGTCGTCGGACGTGTTCTTGGCGCGGCGTCCCGCGACGACGACCCGTTGGTCTTCCACCGCGGCAGTTTCACCGGAGTCGCGCCGCCGAAGTGACCAGCAGATCCCCAGCAGCGAACACGAGAGGAGGCACCATGGCCCGGAGGCGTCCGTACGTGGCGGTCGTGGGTGGCGGCATCGGCGGTCTGGCCGCAGCCATCGGACTACGGCAGCGGGGCATCGAGGTGGTTGTCCACGAGCAGTCGACGGAGGTGGCACACCAAGGGGCCGGTATCGCTGTCGGAGCGAACGGCCACAGGGTGTTCCGGGAGCTGGGAGTCGCCGAGAGCCTGAAGGGATCGGCGGTCGAACCCCTGCGCGCCGACTTCCGGCATTGGAATACGGGGCGGCGCATGGTGTCGCACCCCCTGGCCGGAGCGTACGAGGAACGGTTCGAGGCCCCCTTCTGGACCGTGGAGCGGGCAGCCGTTCAGCAGGCGCTCCTGGCCCGGCTGGGCATGGGGCACGTGCGTCTGGGGGCGCGCTGCACCGAGGTCGAGAGTACGGATCACGGGGCCGTGATCCGTTTCGCCGACGGCACCGAGTCGGAAGCCGACGCGGTGATCGGGGCCGACGGTATCCATTCGGTGGTGCGTCACAGCGTCTTCGGCCCCGAGGCCGCCGTGTTCTCGGGCACCAGTGGGTACCGAGCCCTGATTCCCATGGAACGTCTGCGTCACGTGCCTCAGCTCGCCGAGCCGGTCCTGTGGCTGTGGCTCGGCCCCGGCAGACACTTCATCGCCTATCCCGTGGCGGGTGGGAGCGCCCTGAACTTCCTGGCTGTCGTTCCCGATCACGACTGGACGGTCGAGTCCTGGTCCACGGAGGGAGATACGGCCGAGCTGCTGGCGGCCTTCGCCGGGTGGCATCCGTTCGTCACCGACATTCTGGCGGCCTGTGAGCGGCCCGGACGCTGGGCCCTGTACGACCGGGAACCGCAGCGGACGTGGAGTTCGGGGCCGGTGACGCTGCTCGGTGACGCCGCCCACGCGATGCTGCCGCACCACGGCCAGGGCGCGAACCAGTCGCTGGAGGACGCGGTGGTCCTCGCCCACGTCCTCGGCGGTGCGGATGCCGACGGGGTCACGGCAGCCCTGCGTACGTACGAGCAGCTGCGGCGGCCGCGCACCCGTCTGTTGCAGGCCGGCTCCCGTAAGAACGCCGACTGCTTCCAGCTGCCCGACGGGCCCGAAGCACAGGCGCGCAATATCCGGTTGGCCTCGCTGCCCGACGACGTCGCCTGGATCCACGGGCACGACGCCCTCGGCCAGTTGCGGTCTCCCTCGGCTCCGGCTCCGGTCTGACAGTCGACGAACGGTGAGGAAAACCATGGCAAGGATTTATTCCTTCGAAGGAAACATACCTGTCGTGCACCCCACGGCCTTCGTCCATCCGGACGCCGTCCTGATCGGTTCGGTCGTCGTCGGACCAGGGTGCTACGTCGGTCCCCTCGCGAGTCTGCGAGGTGACTTCGGGAACATCGAGATGCGAGCGGGTTCCAACGTGCAGGACAGCTGTGTCCTGCACTGTTTCCCCGGGGCCGACACGGTCGTCGAGGAGGACGGCCATGTGGGGCACGGCAGCGTGTTGCACGGGAGCAGGGTGGGCCGGGACAGCCTCATCGGCATCAAGGCCGTGCTGATGGACGGCGTAGTAGTGGGGAACCAGGCGTTCGTCGGCGCGGGCAGCTTCGTCAAGAGCGGTTTCCATGTACCGGAACGGCACCTCGTGACGGGAAGTCCGGCCAGGGTCATCCGGGAGCTCACCGCGGACGAGATCGCCTGGAAGGGCAACGGCACCAGCCAGTACCAGAAGCTGGCGCAACGCTGCCTCGACGGGCTTCGTCCGACGGAGGCCGCGACCGAGCGCGTCGCTGCCGGCAACACGGCCCCCGCCGAACCCGAGCACGTCACTCTGCACGAATTCCGCGCCCGCTGAGGCCGGGGTAGCGGGAGATGTATGTGCCGAGCCCTGTCGCGCGACTCTGATCCGGCAGGGCGCCCAGCACGCCCACTCCGAAGTCTGAACTGCCGCTGAGCATCTGCAAGTCGACGAAGGGAACCCAGCGATCATGGGTAGGCTGCGCTGGCTGACCGCGGGGGAGTCGCACGGACCCGCGCTCGTCGCGACGCTGGAGGGACTTCCCGCCGGCGTGCCGATCACCACGGAGATGGTGGCGGACCAACTGGCACGGCGGCGCCTCGGATACGGGCGCGGGGCGCGGATGAGGTTCGAGCGGGACGAGGTCACCTTCCTCGGTGGTGTCCGGCACGGGCTGACCTTGGGCTCCCCGGTGGCGGTCATGGTGGGCAACACCGAGTGGCCGAAGTGGGAGCAGGTCATGGCGGCCGACCCGGTGGACCCGGCCGTGCTCACGGACCTCGCCCGCAATGCGCCGCTGACCCGGCCCCGGCCCGGTCACGCGGACCTGGCGGGCATGCAGAAGTACGGCTTCGACGAGGCGCGGCCGATTCTGGAGCGGGCCTCCGCGAGGGAGACCGCAGCCCGGGTCGCGCTGGGTGCGATCGCGCGGTCGTACCTGAAGGAGGCCGTGGGGATCGAGATCGTCTCCCATGTGGTGGAGCTGGCCGCCGCGAAGGCGCCGTACGGGGTCTATCCCAAACCCTCCGATGTGCCTGCGCTGGACGCGGACCCGGCGCGCTGCCTGGACGCGGACGCCGGCAAGGCGATGGTCACCGAGATCGACCGGGCCCACGAAGACGGTGACACCCTCGGGGGTGTCGTGGAAGTGCTTGCCTACGGGGTGCCGGTCGGTCTTGGTTCACATGTGCACTGGGACCGCAGACTGGATGCCCGGCTGGCCGGTGCGCTGATGGGGATCCAGGCCATCAAGGGAGTCGAGGTCGGCGACGGATTCGAGTTGGCGCGGGTGCCGGGCTCGAAGGCGCACGACGAGATCCTGGCCACCGAGGACGGTGTGAAGCGCGCTTCGGGGCGCTCGGGTGGCACGGAGGGCGGGCTGACCACGGGTGAGCTGCTGCGGGTGCGGGCGGCGATGAAGCCGATCGCCACCGTGCCGCGCGCGCTGGCCACGATCGATGTGGCCACCGGCGAGGCGGCCAAGGCGCACCACCAGCGCTCGGACGTGTGCGCGGTGCCGGCCGCCGGGATCGTCGCCGAGGCCATGGTCGCTCTGGTACTGGCGGACGCCGTCGCGGAGAAGTTCGGCGGTGACAGCGTGCCGGAGACCCGGCGAAACGTGACCTCGTACCTCGACAACCTACGGATCCGGTGAGCGGTTCCGGCGGGCCGCGGGTCGTCCTGATCGGCCCGATGGGGGTGGGCAAGTCGACGGTGGGCGGACTGCTCGCCGAGCGGCTCGGCTGCGCGTACCGGGATACCGACGATGACATCGTCACCGCGCAGGGCCGGGCGATCGCGGACATCTTCGTCGACGAGGGCGAGGCACACTTCAGGTACCTGGAGAAGGCCGCCGTCGCCGCCGCGCTGGCCGAGCACGACGGGATCCTGGCCCTGGGCGGCGGCGCGGTCCTGGACGCCGACACCCGTGAGCTGTTGACCACGCGCCCGGTCGTCCATCTGTCGATGGACGTCGAGGAGGCGGTCAAGCGCACCGGTCTGAACGTGGCGCGCCCACTGCTTGCGGTCGACCCGCACAAGCGGTGGCGGGAGCTGATGGACGCGCGCCGCCATCTGTACACCGAGGTGGCCCGGGTGGTCGTGGCCACCGACGGCCGCACACCCGACGAGGTCGCCCAGGTGGTCCTCGACGCAATCCTCCTGCCCCGCTCGTGGTGAACACCACGAGCGGGGCAGGAGGGCCGGAACTTCCGGATCTCACAGCATTCGAAGCAGCGAGAACGGCTGCTCGATCAGATCCGCGACGAGGCGGAGGAATCCGCCCGCTGCCCCGCCGTCGCACACGCGATGGTCGAAGGTGAAAGACAGCTGGCACATCTGGCGGATCGCGAGCTCACCGTCGACGACCCATGGACGGGGCAGGATACGACCCACGCCGAGCATCGCCGCTTCCGGGTGATTGATGATCGGGGTGGATCCGTCGACACCGAAGACCCCGTAGTTGTTCAGCGTGAAGGTCCCCCCGGACAGGTCTGCGGGGGCCAGCGTTCCCTCGCGTGCGCTGGTGGTGAGACGGGCGATTTCGGCGGACAGCTCCGGAAGTCTCATCCCCTGTGCGTTCCTGATGACGGGTACGAACAGGCCGCGCTCCGTCTGTGCGGCGAATCCGAGGTGGACCGACGGGAGTCGAACGATCTCCTGGCTGCTGTTGTCCATCGTCGCGTTGAGTTCTGGGTACTGAGCGAGCCCGGCCACGCAGATGCGTGCGAGGAGGGCGAAGAGGGAGATCTTGGCGTTGCCCGACGCCGACAACTGCTGTCTGATGTCCAGGAGCCGTGTGGCGTCCACATCGACCCATGTCGTCGCGTCAGGGATCTCCAGATGGCTCCGTGTCAGTTTGTCCGCGATGGCGCGCCGGGCTCCCCTCAAGGGGATGCGTACGGCCTGCCGCGTAGGACACACCGCCGGTTCCCCGGAGGGAGCGGGAGAGGTCTGCGGCTGCGAAGCATCCCCGTACGAAACCCGGTTGGTCCGCTCGACGTCCTTGCGGAGTATCAGCCCACCGGGGCCACTGCCGCGCACCGCGCGCAGGTCGATGCTGTGCTCTCTGGCGAGTCTCCTCACCAGCGGGGAGATCACGCGAACGGGCCCGGTCGGGGGCTCCTTCGCCTCGACAGTCGCGGCCGCCGCCGCACGGGGAGACGGAAGGAGGACCCGCCGCCGACGAGCCGCAGATGCGGAAGTGCCGTAGCCGACCAGTACGTTTCCCGAGCCCTCCGAAGCCGTGGTCGCGGCCTCGGGCGACGCATCCTGTTTCCCGCCGATCGACACAAGCGGCCGGCCGACGTCCAGGCTTTCGCCTTCCCGCCCCCACAGGCGGGTAACGACTCCGGCGTACGGGCATGGCACTTCGACCACGGCCTTCGCCGTCTCCACCTCCACCACAGGCTGGTCGACGGAGACGCGGTCCCCGACCCGGACCAGCCACCGGACGATTTCTGCCTCGGTGAGACCCTCGCCGAGGTCGGGGAGGACGAATTCCCTGACGTCGCCGGTCATATGTCCTCTCCCCGAGCGTTGCCCTCCCACTGCAGACGTGCGACGGCGTCCAGGATGCGGTCGACGTCGGGCAGGTGGTGGTGCTCCAGCATGGGAGGCGGATAGGGAATGTCGAATCCGGTGACCCGCAGCACGGGCGCCTCCAGGTAATGGAAGCAGCGCTCGGAGACACGGGCGGCGACCTCGGCGCCGAATCCGGCGAATCCCTGGGCCTCGTGGACGACGACGGCTCGTCCGGTGCGCCTGACACTCGCGCACACGGCCGCGTCGTCGAAGGGCACCAGACTGCGAAGGTCCAGGACTTCGAGGTCCCAGCCCTCGGCCTGCGCCGCCTCAGCGGCGTCCAGGCACACCGGCAGAGAAGGGCCGTAGGTGATGAGGGTGGCCGACGACCCGGTGCGTCGTACGGCTGCCTCGCCCAGCGCGGGCAACGCCGCCGAGCGGTCCATCTCGCCCTTGGTCCAGTACAGACGCTTGGGCTCCAGGAAGATGACGGGGTCGTCCGAGGCGATGGCCGTGCGCAGCAGGCCGTACGCGTCGGCGACGGTCGCCGGCGCGACGACGTGGAGGCCCGGTGTGTGCGTGTAGTACGCCTCTGAGGCATCGCTGTGATGCTCCACGCCGCCGATGCCACCGCCGTAGGGGATGCGGATGGTCACAGGCATGGGCAGAGCTCCGCGGGTACGGTTGCGCATCTTCGCGACGTGGCTCACGAGTTGCTCGAAGGCGGGATAGGCGAAGGCGTCGAACTGCATCTCCACCACGGGACGCAGCCCGTACATGGCCATGCCGACGGCGGTGCCCAGGATGCCTGCCTCGGCGAGCGGAGTATCGGTGACCCTGTTGTCGCCGAATTTCGCGGCCAGTCCGTCGGTGACACGGAACACGCCGCCCAGCGTGCCGATGTCCTCACCCATCAGATGGACTCGGTCATCGTCGGCCAAGGCGTCGTGGAGTGCCCGGTTGAGCGCCTTGGACATCGTCGCCTGCTCGATGGCCGAGGCGGTGCCGGTGGTCCGGGCGGTGGTCGGATCCATGGTGACAGTCACTGACCGGCCTCCTCGACGCCGCCGCTGTTCGTCCTTCGCAAGGCATCCAACTCCTGCATCAGCATGGAGCGTTGCTCGTCCAGCTGAGGGGTCGGCCGGGCGTATACATGGTCGAACAGGTCCAGAGCGGCGGGGGACGGATCCGTGCCGAGCCGATCGCGCAGGTCCTCCGCCATGTCTTCGGCTTCCTTCCGGATCCGCTCCGCCGACGCGTCATCCAGGAGGCCTCGCTCCCGAAGATGCTGTTCCATGCGGGTGACCGGGTCTCGCCGGCGCCAGAACTCGACTTCGGCCGGGTCACGGTAACGGGTGGCGTCATCGGCGTTCGTGTGTGCGTCGATGCGGTACGTCACCGCCTCGATGAGGGTCGGCCCGCCGCCTGCGCGGGCGTGCTCCGCGGCCTGGCGCACTTGGTGGTAAACGGCAGCCGCGTCGTTTCCGTCGACCAGGACGCCCGGCATGCCGTAGCCGATCGCCTTGTGGGCGAGGCTGGGAGCAGCGGACTGTTTGCTGAGAGGGACGGAGATCGCGTAGCCGTTGTTCTGTACAAGGAAGACGACGGGGGCCCTGTAGACGGCGGCGAAGTTCATCGCCTCGTGGAAGTCGCCCTCGCTGGTGCCTCCGTCACCGATCATCGCGAGAACGACCAGGTCATCCCCGCACAGCGTGGCGGCGTGCGCCAGCCCCACCGCGTGCGGCGTCTGCGTCGCCAGTGGGGTGCTCAAGGGGGCTATGCGGTGGGCGCGCGGGTCGTAGCCGTTGTGCCAGTCGCCTCGCAGGAGCGTCAGCACATCCACAGGGTCTACACCCCGTACCAGCAGGGCCATGGTGTCCCGGTAGGTGGGGAAGATCCAGTCCTGGCGTTCCAGGGCGAGGACGGCGCCCGCCTGGCAGGCTTCCTGACCCGTGGTCGACGGGTAGACCGCCAGGCGGCCCTGCTTGGTCAGTGCGGTCGCCTGAAGGTTGTATCGGCGGCCCCGGACCAGTTGCCGGTACAACTCGAGCAGGACAGAGTCGTCGAGGGACTCCGTGCCGGACGCGTCGGCGATGAGGCTCAGAGGTTCCGAGGAAGGCAGCATCGCCGTCACACCCGTCTCGCGGACACCTGGCGGATCAAGAACTGTCATACGGATGAGCTCCTTCGGCCGGGTAGTGGGATCGCCGGTTCCCGAGCGCACGTCTGCGAGCGCATGCCGGTGGCCGGGGGGCCGACGTCCCCGCACCAGCATTCGTGGTGGGAGGAAGCGGCGGCAGTCGGCCGATACGGCTAGTACCTCGGCTCTACCCTCCGGCCCTCTCGCCCCCGAGGGGTCACCGAACCTGACCTCAAGAAGCCGGGCTTCGGGGGACGTGCCGGCGATCGCCGAGCGGCTGGACGGTCCGGCCGACGAGCCCCGGCCGGGCCGGCCGCCCACCATCAGCGTCGATCAGGCGGAAGCGGTGGTGGTCGCCACGCTGGAACAGCTGCTTCTGCCGACGGATCCGAGGCGCAGGACACTAGAACTCCGGGACTAGACAGCCGGCCCTACTCCCAACTGGCGACTACCGACGGCGATTTGAGGACTTCACGCTGAATGAACTCGGCCGCGACGGTGCGTGGTTGCGGCTTCACCCAGCCAGGAGGAGATCCATGAGCAGTGCAGCCACCTCCCGACTCGTCGTCGGCGACCGGTTCCGCGACTTCGCCGAGGCCGTCGGCGCCGAGACCTTCTCGGGCCTGGCCCGCTCACTCGATGCGGGTGACCTGGATGCGCTCCAGGGCCCGGTACGTGTGGTCACCGGACAGGGCGTCGGGGAGTTCGAGGTCTCCTACCTCCGCGACGCGATCACCCGCCGCCAGTTGGACGAGCACGTCGTGCTGGTGCACTCCACCGGAGAGCCCGCACGCCGGCAGGAACTGCACAAGGCACGCGAGGACAACGTTCTGGTCGCCGGCCTCACGCAGATCGACGACAGTACGTACGAGGCTCAACTGCGGTTGCACGACCACAATGAGCTCCTGGTCGATGTCCAGGACCGGGTGCACGTGCAGGGCATGGTGGCGGTCGAGGCGGCTCGGCAGATGTTCCTCGCGGTGATCGAGCGCTACTTCACGGCACGCTGGCCACAGCAGCGTTACTACATCGTGCTCAACTCCATGAACACCACGTTCTCGAACTTCCTCTTCCCCGTGGGTGCCGTCTTGCGGTTGACGCTGGACGAGTCCGACCTGTCGGAGCCCAGCCGGCTCACCATTCGTACGACGGTGGAAGTGGAGCAGGCGGGGCGCGTCGCCGCCGGGGTGACCATCGACGCGGCGGCCTTCGCCCCGGGTCTGCTGGAGGACAAGGAGCTGCGGCGAGCCAAGAGTGCCGTGGCGAGTGCGGTGGACGCGGCTCTCGCGACCGGCTGACATGAAGCTGCCGATACCGGGCGCGGAGGTACCTCCTGTCGATGGGGAACTCTCCGGCAGTGACCGGAGATTCGCCTACCTGGGACCGGAGGGAACCTTCACCGAGCAGGCCCTGTACTCGATCCAGGAGGCCAGGGGTTCTCGGCTGCTGTCGGCCGCCACGGCTTCGGAGGCCCTGGCGTATGTGTGTCGTGGAGTCGCCGACGCCACGATGCTGCCGGTACACAACACGGTGGCCGGCATGGTCCCGGACACGCTGTGCGCGCTGGTCGAATCACCGTCACTGATCGTGGTGAGGGAAGTCGTGCTCGGTGTCGAGTTCGCCCTTCTGGCGCGTCCGGGGACGCCGCTGTCGCAGGTCCGGACGGTGAGCGGTCATCCTCATGCGCGGACGCAGGTGCGTCGATGGCTGAACAACCATGTGCCACAAGCTCGTTGGATTCCCGCGCCCTCCAATGCCGAGGGGGCGCGCAGTGTCAGGGACGGCGAATGCGACGCCGCGGTGGCCGGAGAGTTCGCTGCCGCGCGCTACGGCCTGGAGCCCACCGCCACGGGGATACAGGACGCCGCTGGTGCCGCCACGCGATTCCTGCTCTGCGCGCGCCGCGGCACGCTGAGGGTTCCGGATCCAGATGCGGCCGGCCGGACGTCGCTGATCGGTCGCATAGCGGGTCGGCCGAGCCAACTGGAGAAATTTCTGGGTGAGTTGAAGAGTCACCGATTTCTGCACGGGGTTTCCCTGAGCGTTGTCCGCTACGGCTCGGACAGCAGCGTTCTCTTCGTCGACTGCCCGGGCCGTATTCATCAGAAGGCGACCGCGCGCGCCGTCGGTCTCCTGCAACTGAGCCTGCCGGGGCTGAGATCGATGGGGTCGTACGCCTCGGCACCTTCCGTGATCTACCCGTCTGAACGGAGCAGGACAGTGCATCCCAAGGGCATCACAGGAGCTGATGCATCGAGAGAACCCGCGTCGGGGGACATCGCCCAGTTGAGGGAACAGATCGACGCCCTGGACCATTCGCTCATCGGCACGCTGCAACAGCGGTTGGAGGCATCCAGGGAGATCCAGCGTCTCCGCACAGGCGGTGGCGGCTCACGTGTGGACTCCGGGCGCGAGCACACGATACGGGGCCGGTACACCGAGACCCTCGGTAAGGGCGGAAGCGAGGTCGCGGACGCCGTACTCGAGATGTGCCGGGGGCGGGTCCCACAGTGAGTCCGCCATCGAAGACGGCACAGTCGCCGTCTGGCCTCCGTCGCGGTCGCGAGAGAGTTCTCGCGGCCGCGACGGCCTTGTTCCACGCACGGGGCTACGACGCCACGAGCATGAGTGACATAGCCGATCACGTCGGTGTGACCAAGGCTGCCGTGTATCGACACGTGCAGAGCAAGGCGGAGTTGCTGTGCGCCGCCACAGGGCCCATGCGGGGGGCCCTGTTCTCGTTGCTGGGCACCGGCGCGGCAGGGGGTGGCCGGAGTGTGGACAGGCTCGCCGGGCTGTTGCGTGGTCTGGCGGACGTGGCGGCGGCCGACCCGGCCGGACACGCCCTTCTTTGGGGAACGGGCGGCCACCCGGACGAGGACCACCGGGATTCCGTATGCCGTGAATCGGTGTTCTGCCGGTTGACGGAACTGCTGGAGCAGGCGATCGCGGAAGGCCACGTACGGGACGACATCGAGCCCCGGCTCGTCGGAAGACTGCTCCTCGGAGCCATAGTGGGACCCAACTGCCTTCCGGGCGAACCGGTTTTACCCTCGTATCCGGCAGTCGACGCTCTGCTCGACGGGCTGAGGCCGGGGCGAACGCCGGGACACACCGCTGGAACGGTGTCAGGCCGCGGACGGGGTCCGCGTGAGCGCGGACCGTATGGCTTGTCGTAGCCAGACATGCACCGGTTCGGTCTCGTGCCGAGGATGCCACGCCTGGCAGATGCTGATGGGGTCCGTCTCGACCGGAAGGTCGAACACCTCGATACCCACGGACTTCTGTGCGCTGATGGCGAGGGAGCGGGGCATCGCCGTGACGAAGTCGGTCAAGGGGAGCATCAAAAGCGCCTCCCCGTAGTTGGGCACGGAGGCGATGACTTCCCTGCGCAGCCCGAATTCGTGCAACGCGACGTCGATCGGTCCGGTCAAGCGGCCCTTGCGTGAAACGCTGACATGTCGTGCTGCAGCGAACGCCTTGGCGGTCACGGCGTCGGCGAGGAGAGGATGACCGATTCGGACCACGCCCACGAAGCCGTCCTTGAAAAGCGGCTCAATGCGCAGTTCCGGCGAGGGCTCGTCGATGATGCCGACTTCGATGTCCACGGCACCTTCCCGTAGCGGTGCGTTGCCATGGGTGCTCTCGACGGTGAACATGAAGCGGGCAAGGGGCACTTCCAGGATCGCTTGACGCAGCAGGGCCGGCGAGAGCACTGCGGCGTAGGCCTCGTCCGCGATGATGGTGAGCGTCCGGCTGACCTGGGTGAGGTCCTCCTGATAGGACGGGGTGAGGATCTCCTCGGCCTCGCGCATGAGAGCGCGGACCTTGGGCTGAAGCTCCAGTGCTCTGGGGGTGGGGACCAGCCCGCGGCCGGCCCGGACCAGGACAGGATCGCCGAGAGCATGTCGGATCCTGGACAGGGCACGGCTCATGGCGGGTGGAGAGAGCGACAGACGTGCGGCCGCACCAGTCACGCTGCCCTCCAGCAGCAAGGCGTCCAGAGCAGGCAGCAGCCGTATATCCACGTGAGGTGCCGGCGGAGTGGACATCTCCTCGGTCCAGTCGTCGTGTCCTGGACTGCCGACGTCGGTTTCAGTCAATGCCTCTCCTGAGAATTGTTGTGCCTTCCGGTCGGCGGGCGCAGGAATGTTATGGCCAGGAGGAAGGCAAAGAACAGAATGATCCCTGTCGCACGCGAGGATTCGGCCATTCCCGCACTGAATGCTTCGCGCACATGGGCGGAGATGTGTGCCGCCATCGCTGCACTGGAGTGTTGGACACCAATCAGAGTGGAGCCTGATGTCTGCCTTCCTGTGGAGCCGTCCCGAAATCGTTGGCCCGGTGCCGACCGCTATGAGCGGTCCGTGACCGGTGTGCGCAGACCCGCCCGCACCACTGGACAGTCCTTCTCATTCATCAAGTGCCGGCCGTCGAGGAGAAAGGCCGAGTACGTAGATATGAAGGACACGGCGATGCCGAGAGTCCCGGCACGCATTGTGGGACGAGGAACACGCTTGGCAGAATTCGAATTCACCGTCGATGACTTGCCTATTCTCGCCGACCCCAGTCGCCTCCAGGTATCCCTGTGTCGCAGATCTGTTCAGAATTCGAATCCCGCATGCGTGCGCATTGCGCGAAAGAACGTGTGCGGCATTCGGCCGATGCCTTCTCGGGGTATACAGCACCTACCGGAATATGTTTTATCCGGAGCGTCCCGGAATTCATCTTCGCGGGGATGTGGATAACGGCGTCGACTTCCACGCAAAAATTGTTGTGCTCATTCTATGGCCCTGTTCGTGAGCCGCAGGCCGCGTACAGGGCTGAGTCACGGCAGGTCGATGACATTACCGCAGGCGGAGAAGAGAAGGTGAGCAGCGGCGAGAGGGGCTGCCCGGACGAATGAAAAGGGCAGGCACCGCAAGAGGAATGCAGGCGTCCGGCCAGGTGAATCTAGTACTTCTTTCGCCGTTCTCGATCGGCTCACCTACCCGTGGGGGAAAATAAGTGGCATTTCCAGATGGATTCCGTTCCTCATCCTACGTGGCCGGTGCAGGTTAATCCAGTACCTTCTGTGTGAAATATATTTTATCAAGGGTAACCACTGATTCGCCGGCGCGTCTCTGGCGGATGGGTTCGCGCCGCTCGCTCGACAGCTGCCGAACAATCAGATTTGGGAATTGATTAAATGCGCAACCACTGCGCGTGACGTAACCCACGTTTAACCTGTCTACTTGAATTTTTCCTATACAATGATTCCGCAAAGTGTAATGGTTGACGAAGTGACACTGCGGGCAACGGGGCTCGCGTGCGTGGTCTTGGTGGACGATTGTCGTTGCGTGACAGGGGGAGCATATGTCTCTTGGGGGACCTCGCATATCCCGTACGATTTCCGGGGGAGTTTCTTCTGATCTGGATCTTGAAAACGGGGGATCTGGACAGGATGGCGAGCAGTTCGTCTCCATGCTGACACCCAGGGAGCGGCAAGTTTTAAACGGGATCAAAGAAGGATATTCCAACCGGATGGTCGGCAGGGTTCTCGGTATTTCTGAATGTACCGTAAAGGTCCACCTGCATTCGATTTTCATCAAGCTGGGCGCCACTTCGCGTACCGAGGCTGTCGTTGCGGGAATTCGGAGCGGCTGCATAAGCCTGCATTGACGGTCGCATGAGAGTGGCCCCCGACGTGACTGTCGGGGGCCACTCTCATGCGACCTTCACCCGCTTGTCGGCGGGACTGTGATTCAGCCGGCTTCAGGAGAGGCGGACTCTCTGGCCAGAGTGAGTACGAGCCGGGCCGTGGTGTCCACGAGTTCCTTGTCGATCGGCTTGCCGAACACGAGGACCCGGTAGTACAGGGGACCGAGCAGCAGATCCACGAGGTGGTCGACGGTCCGGTCGTCGACTGTGTGGTCCTGGGCACGCGCGAGGAGCACGCGCAGACCGGCGATATCGCGCTCGCGCTGTTCCAGCAGGAAACCGCCGCGTAGCGAGGCGGCGGTTTCCTTGTCCAGTTGGGCATGTCCGAGGAGAGCCTGCATCACCTGGCCGGCCGGCTCCTGGAAGAAGTCGGCCACACGCTGCAGATGGTCCTTGAGGTCGTCCTCGGGGCTGCCTTCTCCTGTACGCCACTCAAGTGCCTCGCGGGCGTCGTCGGTGAGTGTGTCAAGGAGGATGTCGACCTTCGACTTCCACCAGCGGTAGATCGTCTGCTTGGCCACGCCCGCGCGCTGGGCGATGCCCTCGATGGTCAGGGCGGCGAACCCCCGCTCGACCAGGAGGTCGTCCGCGGCATGGAGTACTGCGACCCGGACGCTCTCGCTGCGTCGAGGACCGGTTCGGCTGACGACGGGGTGCTGGTCGCAGGCCGGTTGTGGCTTCCGCGTGGTGCTGATGGTTCCTTCAGCCTTTCGAGTAGTACGTTTCCACGATTCTGGCACAGCCGGTTCACCGGGATGTGGTGTGCGGACCGGCTCAAGCGGCCTTCTTGGCGGGGCGGACCAGGCTCAGCAGCACGCCGAGGGCGAGCGCGGCCACCGCTGCGCTGAACGTCTCGCCCGCGGGGCGCAGGCTGGTCTGGCGGATCAGGACGCCGACACCGATGGCGGGCACCGCGAGCATCGAGTACAGGATGGCGAAGAACGTGGAGACGGACGCGCCCCGGTGCTGCGGAGCACTGCGCGTGGTGATGCTGCCGATGCCGTGACCCACGGCGATTCCTGTCGCAAGGCCGTTCACGGCGGCTCCGATGAGCAAGGGCGGCAGGGTGCTGGTGGCCATGGCCACCGCGATCAGGGCGGCGGCGGCGATCAGACCGATGCATGCCACGGGCAGCGCGGTGCCGGGCTTGAGTGTGCGGACCAGGAGCTGGCCGAGGGCGGTGCAGGCGAAGGCCAGGAAGACCACGAGCCCGGTCAGTGTGTGGCTGGACTCGTTCAGCACGGTCCCCAGGAACAGACCCGTCACGGCGGTCAGAACTCCGAGCACGGCGAATCCTGCGCCCCCCGCCATGGCCGAGCGCAGGAAGTCCGACCGAATCTCTCCGGGAATGTGCAGGGGCTGGAACCGGAGGGAAAAGCTGGACCGGTGATCCGAGCTCTCGCCGCTCACCACGATGCCGAGCAGGCCGATGGCGGCGAGGACGAGCATGACGACCCAGGGCGCACGGAGCGGAGACGGCGCGAGATCCGCCAGGATGCCCGCCAGTAAGGTACCGCACGCGAGGCCGCCCATGTTCGCGAACAGCGCGAGGGTGGCGGGCTTGACCCGGCTGTTCTGGCCGAGTCGTTCGGCGAGCGAGGCGGTGGCCGCGCCGGTGACGAGCGCTGCGGAGAAGCCGGAGACGACCCGCGCGACGAGCAGCGCCGCGAGGTTCTGGGCCAGGATGAAGACCACGGCAGCGCATACGGACAGCAAGGTCGCGGCGATCAGGACGGGTCGGCGTCCCACCTGGTCGGACAGCCGCCCGAACGCGAGCAGGCCGACCACGACTCCGAGGGCGTAGACGGCGAAGATCACGGTGACGGTGAACGGCGTGAAACCGAACGCGTCGCCGTAGAGCGGGTAGAGCGGTGTGGGCGCCGTGGTGCCCGCCATGGTGATCCAGAAGGCGAAGGCCACGCTGAACACGGCGAGGCTGCTACCGCGGACCCTCGCGCTTGGGCCTGTCTGGTCGACGGCGCGGACGGTCGAGTTCCCCACTGAAGTGGCCTCTCGTGAGTGTGGATGCAGATGGAGCAACGGGAGGACAAGGCGAGACTTACCGTTGCGTCTAATCAGTGAGACTAGACTAGTCGTCGCGTCTATTCAATGGCTCTCGCTGCGTACGCGGTCGCCCGGCCCGGGCCGCCTCACGTGCCTGAAGATCACTTGGTCGCCGAGCGGAACGTGACCGGCAAGGCGCTCTCGTGCACCGTGTCGCGGACCGTCACTCGCTTCTGCCGGTCCGTGGACCGCGTCATTCGGCGCCACCATGTCCCGCGGCTGCGCGGCATCGAAGCCGAAGGCCCGCATGCCCAGCTCATGCGCCTGCTGGAGGAAGGCCGTCGTGTCGCCCTCGTCGCCGGAGGCGCTGGCCGGCGGATCACCGCTGAGCTGGTGAACAGGCTCGGGGCGCACGGTCGATTCCGGCTGGGGGCGCCGGCCACCCGGTGCGGGTGGCTCGTCTGATGGGCTTCGTGCGCGGCGGGCGGCCCGTCGGCCTTGTCGCGTGCCCGATCCCCGCAGGTGGGCCGGCACCGAGAGGACCCGGCGGCTCGTCGAGTCCGGCAAGGGCAGGTCGAGTTCGGTCAGGACGGAGCCGGAGTGCTTGCTGACCGTGCCCTCGCTGACGGCGAGGGCCTCGGCGCGGCGCAGTCGGCGCCGCTCGGACGTGTGACCGAGCAGCGCGGACATGACCGCTGGCGTGACCAGTTCGGCGTCACTGAGCGTAGATGCGATCCCGCCGACAGGCCGCCACGGGGCCAACCATGGCGAAGCCTTCAACTCGTCGTCGATGCGGGCATGGAGTGCTGTCGCGAGGGTGTCCAGGTCTGTCTTCACACACTGCGCGCACCGGCTTGATGAAGATCCTGGGCGATCCGCCGCGGATCGCTTGCGGACATCACGCTCAAGGTGTCAGAGCATGAGCAGCAGTCGCGTGTTCGGTACGAGCTTCCGGTTCACACTGGTGCTCTGCACGAAGATCGTGAAGTCGTCGTTGTGGTCGGGCTTGACGCGCACTTCCACGTCCGGCAGGCCGAGCAGGGCTCGGGCCTCGGGTCCCGAGTACACCCGGTCCGTCTTCTTCTCCAGCACCGCGATCTGCTTCCGTGCCTGGATCTTCTCGGGCTTGCTCAGCTGGTAGAACGCGCCACCGGTACGGTAGGTGTGCCCGCATTCGACGACCCAGTCCCGTATCGCCGCGTCACGGGTCACCGGGATCAGCCGGTACCCCGACGGATCCACCGCAGCGAGGCCGGCCGCCTTGATGGTGTCCTTGTTGACTGCCTCCGCGCCCACGGAGAACACTGCCCGCGACCCCCGGATGCCCTGGGTGCGGCCCACCATGAATTTCTCGGTGGCCTCCCGGATGACCTGTCCGGCTTCCTCCAGCCCCTGTGTGCTCGTGGCGTCCCATACGGCGATGTTGTCCCGCGGGAAACCGCACTGCATGGCTTCGCGCTTGCCCATCTGGTCCGGCACGAGGACGGCCAGCGTCCAGTTGTCCTCCTGCGTCGCGATCATCTCGGCCACGGCCTTGACCAGTTCACGCGGATCCCTGGCAGGCGCATCCGGACAGCGATGACTCGCGTTCTCCTGCCCGTCCGTGAGGACGAACGTCAGGAAGCTGTGGTCGCCGTACAGTTGGGCCGTCTGTGCCAGCTCCTGCTGTGACTTCAGTGCGGCTGCGAGCAGAGCCGTCATTCCACCGACCCGGTACAACTGCTTCAGCGACGGCATCCGCAGCACGTCCTTGTCATAGATGACGCACTCCACCTTGTCCGCGAAGACGTACACCGTGACACGGGTTTCCTGGTCCAGCTCCCTCGACCGGCGGGCAAGATACGCAATCTGCTGGTCGGCGACCTCGACAACCTTGCGGCTCAGATGCGACATGGACGAACTGGCATCCAGCACAAGGGCAACGTGATTGATGTAGTTCTGACTACCGGCCATGGCAGCTCCCCCTCGTTCCGACTCGATACCCCTACCGTCTCACCCACCACTGACAATCGATCTTGGCCCGACACTGCGGGGAAAGCGCGTTGTCCCGGGGATGCCCTCAGTCCAAGGTGATCCGGGCGATGACCGGCAGATGGTCGCTGCCAGTAGCGGGCAGGGTGCGAATATGGCTGACGGTGGCCGAGCGGGTCATGATCTGGTCGATCCGGGCCAGTGGGAAGGCGGCGGGGAAACTGAAGGCGAATCCCCGTGCCGGCACGTTCATCTGTGAGGACAGCGGGGTCAGCCCGCGGTCGCCCACCGTGCTGTTGAGGTCGCCGAGGAGTATTACCGTGCGCAGTTTCTCGGCGGTGACGGCCTTGCCCAGCAGGCCGGCGCTTTCGTCGCGCCAGGCGGAGGCGAGGCCGGTTGCGTGGATACGGACCGAGGGCAGGTGCGCGACGTAGACCGCGATGTCACGGTGTCGGGTGTGGACCACGCCCCGTAGCCCGCGGCTCCAGGGTTCTGTGATCTCAGGGGGTTTGATGCGCACCTTCTGAACATCGGTGAGCGGGTGTCGTGACCACAGTCCGACGGTCCCCACCACCGCGTGGTACGGATAGCGCGGGGCGAGCGTTCTTTCGTAGACCGGCAGCGCCGCGGGCAACAGCTCCTCCAGGGCGATGAGGTCGGGCTCGGCGTCGGCCAGGGAGCGGGCTGTGCCCGCGGGGTCGGTGTTCTCGTCGCCGGCGTTGTGCTGCACGACGACCAGGTCGTGCGCGCCTGGCTGTGCCCCGGGCAGCAGCAACCCGCCGAAAAGGTATGTCCAGGCCGCCGTCGGCAGCAGGAGGGCCACGAGCGCGAGCGCGGAGCGGCGCAGCAGCGCCAGGCCGAGCAGCACCACGATCACCAGGCCGGACCAGGGCAGGAACGATTCCAGCAGACTGCCCAGGTGCCCGGGGGTGTTCGGGACCAGCCGATGGAACGTCACCAGCACCGCGGTGAATACCGCCAACGCGGCGAGCACTCGCCCCCGGGTCCAGGACGACCGATCGCGGCGCGCCGCCGTCTTCGCCGCCGCACCGGGGTCCCGCTCACTCATGGCTTCCCATCCGCACGGCTCTTGCTCCTGCTCTTGCCCTCCAGGACGAGCGCCTGGTGCATCCGGTTCTGCTCTTCGCAGCGAGACCCGTATTCAACTCATGGGACGGGGTGCTCGTCGCCCATGAACCCGACCTGCGTCGAAAATCGCGTGGCTCCTTCGGCGGCGGCGGCCCGGGAAGCACATGAGTCCGGCATCGGCCGAATCCCGGGAATTCAAGGCCGGCGGCCGCATCGTACGGGTCAGCCGGCCCGACGCGTTCCGGCGGGGCCGTTCGCTCGGCCCCGCACGGCGCCGGCTCGACCGGCGGTGCTGACCGGACGACGCGTCCGGCCTCCTGCGCCGGTCGTCCGTCCGCGCCGAGCGTCGCTCAGCCGTCCGGGCCGAGTGGAATCCGCAGCGCACTGCGGCGCTGCCGCCACGCGGCCAACAGGTGGGCCGCCAGCCGGTCTTCGAGGAAGCCGGTGACCCGGACGCCGAAGGCGACGTCGGGCTCGAGTTCGGGTTCGCTCGCCAGCAGACCGCCGACGACGTCCCGGCGTACCACTTGCTCGTGGACGGCGTCGGCCTCGACGTGCTCGTCGTAGAAGCGCTGCGCCGCCTTGCCCGCCCCGACCCTGCGTAGAGCGGCGGCCAGGCGTCTGGACCCCGGCGAGGAGGCGATTTCCACTGCGGCGAAGTGTCCGACCAGAGCGCCCCGAAGGGCTCGGTGCAGGCCCAGCAGGGACATGAGATTGACCGTGGTGACCGCTTCGGTGGGGGCCGCGTCGACGTAGTGGCCGTAGTCCGTGTGCAGGCCGAGGTCGGCCATGAGGTCCGCGAAGAGCCGGGCATGGACGTCCTCCTCGCGGCCGGCACCGAACTCGTCGAACTCGACCGCCACCATGGCCGCCTTGGCGCGGCCGTACAGGCGTGGGAGGACCCAGGCGTGCGGATCGGCCTCCTTGAGGTGGTACAGGGAGCGCAGGGCGGCGTACTCCCGCAGTTGCCACAGTTCGCCGTCGCGTTCGAGGAAATGACTGACGCCGGCTTCGTCGTGGCCGACCGGTTCGAGCAGCAGGGCTTCGAGGGCGTCGTCGGCATGCGGTTCGGCGGTCACATCGTCGCGCAGGGCCTTCAGGAAGCGCAGTTCCAGAGACCGGCGCAGGGCCAGCAGTCCGGGGTCCCACTCTCGTTCGTCGCTCACCTCGGCGAAGCCCCGGTAGTGGAGTTCGTACAGCGTGTAGAGAGTGAGCTGTACGTCGTCACCGTACGGATCGGCGTCCTCCAGGCCGTGCGGGAGCGCGGGCAGCGGGGTGCCGTAGCGCAGGGTCGAGACGAGAGAGCGCGATATCCCGCCCCGCGGGGTCGGAAGGAGGGGGCCTCTCACGTCGTTTCCCGCCTCTCCCGACGTCGGTGACTGGTGTCGCACCAGGGATAGGTCCGACTGCGCCGGCAGATGCAGATCGCCGCCCGGAAACGGCGGGAAGCCACGACCGTGCCGTCCTCCAGCACCACCTCGACCGGACCCTCGACGAGAAGAGGGCCCTCGCGGTTCACGGTGACGCGGCGCGGTCGCTCAGGCTTGCCAGGCACGGATGACCACCAGCTCTTCCCGGTTGTCGTTCTCATCGGTGACCAGCCCCTGGTGTCGCAGCCAAGTCCGGCGTGAGTTCAGCACGGGGCCGAAGGGGACGAAGGCGCGATCGGTGACCGCCGCCTCGAAGCCCGCGCGGGCGAGCCGCCGCAGCGTCGGCCGCGTCCCGCACAGGGCGGAGTGGACGAGCAGCAGTACGCCACCCGCGCGCAGAGCGGCGGGCGCCTCGTCACAGACGCGGTTCACGATGACACGCCCGTCCGGCCCGGCGTCCCAAGCACGTTCCGGGGACCGGGACGGCATCCGGAGCGCGGGGGAGGGAACGTAGGGCGGATTGCTCACCACCAGGTCGTACGTCCGTCCGTGTACGGCCGCTGTGAGATCGCCGTGGCGAACGATGACACGACGCCGTGCGAGGAGCGCGTTCAGGCGCGTCGTGAGTACGGCGCGCCAGTCGATGTCGACGGCCGTCACCCGCGCCCCCAGTCTCGCGGCCCGCAGGGCAAGGGCCCCGCTGCCGGTTCCCAGGTCGAGCACGTCGGTGGAGGGGCCCACGTGCTCCCGCGACAAGGCGTGCATCAGGAGCTCGGTGTCCTGTTGAGGCGCGTAGACGCCGGGCGGCGTGATGAGCGGGACCTCGCCGGGCATCCCCATGGGGCACTTCCACATCTCGGCGTGTCTGATTGATGCCGATATATTCGACTCTGTGCCCTGAGTGCCCCTCAAGCGGAGGTCTACACGCGATCTTCCCCTCCTTCGTCGCTGACCAGCACCGGGGCGGTCCGGCGGCCACCGGCATCATCGTCGGTGAGAGGGGTACTTGCGCCTGACGCCACACCCGCGTGAGGAAGCGAGGACGCCGTGAACGAGCGCCACCCGGATGGCCCTGGGGCCTGTGGCGGGCCGATACCGAAGCCCGTACCGAGGGATCTGCCCGACCAGCAGGCCGCAGCCGACGAAGACCCGTGGGACGCCGTCGGCGTACCGAAGCAGTGGACCGCCGATGAGCGGCCCGAGACGGAGGGTTCCGGTGCGCAGCGCTCCGGGGACGAGATCCCGGACCCGGAGACCCCGGACGCGGAGATCCCGGACGCGGAGATCCCGGACACGGACGAGGCCGGCACCGGGCGCAGAGGTGCCCCGCACTCCGGCAGCGCCCGCCTGGAACATCCCGTGCCCGACGAACCGTCCGCCTGACGCGTCGGCACGCCGCGGGAGCCCGGCCGGGTGAGGCTGGGACGGCTCGCGGGGCCGCCCTGTACCCGCTTCGGGGTCTTCCGCGGCGGGCATCGCCTCCGCGGAAGACCCGAAGTGCACCGTCGTACCGCAGCGGAAAGGAGAGTGACCCGATGGCCACCGTGTCCCTCACCGGAGTGTCCAAGGAGGACGTCGCGACCGTGTTCGGCGTCCTGCGGACGGCCTTCCCGACCGACCGGCCCGCCGCCGACGTCCCTCACGAGCAGCCGGGCGACCGTCCTCCCGTGTGGAGCGCGGACTTCGATCCGACCGAGGAGCGCATCCCGACCGGTCCCACCCCTCTGGAGGGATCGGTCAGCGCCACGTTGCAGGGCGGCTACGTCGCCGTGGACCGGCTGCGTGAAGCCCTGAGGGGCTCGTTCGCCGTCGAGGAACAGGGTACGGCGCCGGGAGACCAGGAGAAGGAGGTCGACCTTCGACTCCGGACGAAGCGATAGAGCGACGAAGCGGCAGCGTCGGCGAGGCGCAAGAACGCGCGGCGCGGCCACGTGGGTTCCGCCGCCGACCAGGCCTGGGGAGTTCCGGCCCACCCCGGCGGCGCCCGGCCGCGAGGGGGAGAGCGGCATGGTGCGGATCGGGTACACGACGATGACGGAACGGTCCGCGTGAGCTCGTCGGTCATGTGGCCGGAGCCGGAGCGGGCTCCGGCCGTGGGGATCGGGTCGGGCTGTGCGAGCGGGATGTCGCGTATCCCGCGCAACGGGGAGAAGAACGGCCACAGCCCCGCGCAGCAGCCGCCGGCGACGGCGATCCACAGGGTGGTCCGGACGCCGAGGAGAGTGGCGAGTCCCCTGCCGGCCAGGCTGCCCAGTGGGGGAGTGCCCCAGGTGATCCGGCGTGCGGCGGCGCTGACCCGGCCAGGCATCTCCGGCGGGCAGACGGCCTGCCGGTAACTGGCCAGTGAGACCCCGGCAACGGTGGAGGAGAGCCGCCCACCGGTCCCGGCCGACGGGCGGTGCCGGACCCGCTACTTCCCCGCGCCGCGCACCCGGAGGCTGCCGCGGTCGCTCTCCTTCAGGCCGCGGCCGATGATCAGGCGCTGGATCTGGTTGGTGCCCTCGAAGATCTGCATGACCTTGGCCTCGCGCATGTAGCGCTCGACCGGGAAGTCACGGGTGTAGCCGGCGCCGCCAAGCACCTGGACTGCGTCGGTGGTGACCTTCATGGCGTTGTCGGTGGAGATCAGCTTGGCGATCGACGCCTCGGACTGGAACGGAAGTCCCTCGTCCTTGAGCCGGGCGGCGGCGAGCGTGGTGGCCCGGGAGACCTGCACCGCCGCGGCCATGTCGGCGAGGACGAAGGCCAGTCCCTGGTGCTCGATGATGGGCCGGCCGAACGTCTCCCGCTCCCGGGAGTAGCGCAGGGCGTGGTCCAGCGCCCCCTGGGCGAGGCCCGTGGCGACCGCCGCGATACCGAGCCGTCCGCAGTCCAGTCCGGCGAACGCGATCCTGAGCCCCTCGCCTTCCTCGCCGAGCCGGCGGCTCGCGGGGACGCGAACGTTCTCCAGGCGAACCGTGGCGGTGGCGGACCCGGTCAGGCCCATCTTCTGCTCCGGGGGGTCGGCCACCACGCCGGGTGTGTCGGCCGGGACGAGGAAGCAGGAGATGGCGTGCGAGCCCTCGTCGGACGTGCGGGCCATGACCGTGTAGAAGTCCGCGTACCCGCCGTGGGTGGTCCAGGCCTTCGCGCCGTTGAGTACGTAGTCGTCGCCGTCCCGTACCGCCCGCGTGCGCATCGCGCCCGGGTCGGAACCGGCATGGGCCTCGGACAGGCAGTAGGCGCCGAGCAGCTCGCCGCCGAGCATGTCCGGGAGCCACTCCTTCTTCTGGTCCTCGGTGCCGAACTCGGCGAGGGCGAAGCAGGACAGCGCGTGTACCGAGACGCCCACCGCCACGCTCGCCCACACGGCGGCGATCTCCTCCAGCGCCTGGAGGTAGACCTCGTAGGGCTGCTCGCCCCCGCCGAATGCCTCGGGGTAGGGCAGGCTGAGCAGCCCGGCCCTACCGAGCGTGCGGAAGACCTCGCGGGGAAAGCGTCCCTCGGCCTCCGCCTCGGCGACGCGCGGGGCGAGCTCCTTCTCGGCGAGTTCGCGGGTCAGAGCGATCAGGTCGACGGCTTCCGGCGTGGGGAGGGTGCGGGTCGCGGGCATGGCATGTCCTCGGTGGTGGCGGTTCGCCGGACGATATTGATACGCCAGGCGATACAACAGTATCGTTTTTGGTACCGCCAGGCCATGTGGACCGTCGATGGATTCGCTCCTGCGGTTCCTGGACGGTGGGCCCTGGGTGCGTGATGTCCTGTACGCGGTGGGTCGGGCTGCGGTCGGCCGGCTCCGTGGGGCAGGGCGGGCGCGGGCTCGGAGACGGGGTGCCGCGGCGCCGGCGGCTGTGGGGGCGCGGACGCGCGGGCCGTCGTCCCGGGGGTGTGGGTGGCTCTCGCGACGCCGGTCGATGCCACTCGACGGGGACGTCGGGGTGGACGGCGTCAGAGGCGGACGGCGTCAGAGGCGGACGGCGTCAGGGGTGGACGGCGTCAGGGCGAGACGGCGTGCACGATGAGCGAGGCGAGCTCGGCGTAGGCTTCGGCGTCGTTCAGTCCGGTGCGCGCGGCGACCTCGCCGCGCTGGATCTCCTGCATGGTCGCGGCCACGACCTCGCCCACGAACGCGGCATGGACGTCACGGAACGCCCCGGCGGCCACGCCGTCCGCGATCAACTGCCGGATCCTTCCCGCGGCGAGGCGCGTATTGGCCTCGTACACCTCGCGGGCCGGCTCGAACTGGGCCATGTCGTCGAGGAACTGCCGGGAGAGTGGCCGCAGCTGCTCGGCGACCGCGTTCAGGTAGGCGACCACGCGTTCGGAGGGCGCGGAGGTGTCGGCCACCTGCTTCTCGACGGCCTGCGCGGCCTCCCGGAAGTAGTGTTTCACCGCTTCCCGTACCAACTCCTGCTTGCTGCCCGCGAGTTGATACAGCGTCGTCTTCGAGCAGTGCAGCCGGTCGGTCAGCTCGTCGAGCGTGAACGCCGCGAAGCCCTCCGCCACCAGCAACGCGACCAGCCGCTCGAGCAGGTCGGTCTGGCGCGCGGTACGACGTGTGGACGGCATGATCTCAGCGTAACCGCTGCTCCATCCCTGTGACCGTCGCCCCTCCAGAGGCGTGATCACAGGACGGAAGGCCCGCTGCCCTGGGCCGATGGCCTCCAGGGAGGTCCGGCGCCGCACGCCCGCCGGCTCGCCGGCCCGGCCGGGCCGACGAGCCGGCACGAGCGGCCGGGCCGAGCCGCTCACCCACCCCGGTAACCGGTCCGTGCGATTGGTCAGCGCGATCGGTCCGGGCAACCGGTCCGGGCAAATCGGGTTCGGCAACCGGTCCCTGGGGCAGGGCGGGGGAGTGTCAGGGCGCCTCCTCGGGGGTGGCCGGTGCGGGCGCCCCGAGGTCCTCCGCCTCCGGGAGGCGCTGTACGTCGACCCCGCGCACCTGAGCCAACTCGTGCTTGAGCGCGGCCAGTTCGGCGCCGCCCGCCATGTGGTCGGTGAGCTCCTCCAGCCCGACCTCCCCGCGGTCGGCGCTGAGTTCGAGCGTGCCCAGCCGCAGCACGCTGAAGTGGTCGCCGACCATGTACGCGTGGTGCGGGTTGTGGGTGATGAAGATGACGCCGAGGCCGCGGTCGCGGGCGGCGGCGATGTACTTGAGCACGACACCGGACTGTTTGACGCCGAGGGCGGCGGTCGGTTCGTCGAGGATGAGGACGCGGGCGCCGAAGTACACCGCGCGGGCGATGGCCACGGACTGGCGCTGCCCACCGGACAGGGTGCCGATCGGCCGGTCGAGGTCGTCGAGGACGATGCCCATGTTGCGCAGTTCCTGGTCGGCGGTCCGCCTCATCCGGGCGATGTCGAGCTGGCGTACGGGCCAGGGGCCCTTGGTCAGCTCCGAGCCGAGGAAGAAGTTCCGCCACACCGGCATCAGCGGCACCGTCGCGAGGTCCTGGTAGACGGTGGCGATGCCCTTGGCGAGGGCCTCGCGCGGGGTGCTGAAGCGTACCGCCGTGCCGTCCACGAGGAACTCGCCCTCGCTGTGCTGGTGCAGCCCCGAGACGATCTTGATGAGGGTGGATTTCCCGGCGCCGTTGTCGCCGAGGACGCAGGTCACCCGGCCGGGACGGACGGTGAGGGACACGTCGTGGAGAGCGCGGATGTTGCCGTACGACTTTCCCGCGCCGCGCAGTTCGACGATCGCGGCGCTGCCGTCCCCGGGCGGGGTGCCCGGGCGGGCGCCCGCGGCCGCGGATCCGTTGTCTGCCATGGGTCGGTTCACCTCCGGGTCGCCGTGCGGCGGACCCACAGATTGACGAGCGTGGCGCCGAGCAGCATCACGCCGAGGAAGGCCTTGAACCAGTCGGGGTTCCAGCCGGCGTAGACGATGCCCTGGTTCACCATGCCGAACATGAAGGCGCCGAAGACCGGGCCGATCGCGGAGCCGTAGCCGCCGGTGAGCAGACAGCCGCCGATCACCGACGCGGCGATGTAGATGAGTTCCTGGCCGACGCCTTCGCCCGACTGCACCGTGTTGAACGAGAACAGTTCGTGCATGCCGACGAACCAGGCGCCGAAGCCGACCGCCATGAACAGCGTGATCTTGGTGAAGGTCACCGGTACGCCGACCGCGCGGGCGCTGTCCTGGTCGCCGCCGACCGCGAAGACCCAGTTGCCGTACTTGGTGCGCAGCAGTACCCAGGTGGCGAGGGCCGCGAAGACGAGCCACCACACGACCGTGATCTTCACCTGGACGCCGCCGACGCCGAACGACGAGGCGAAGATCTTCTTCGCCTGGCCGAAGCCGTCCATGTCGCTGATGTCGTCGGTGGCGACATTGTCGGTGACCAGTTTGGTGACGGCGAGGTTGACGCCTTGCAGGATCAGGAAGGTCCCGAGCGTCACCAGAAAGCTGGGCAGCCCGGTGCGGACCATCATCCAGCCGTTGAACGCCCCGATCGCGAGCGAGAGGACGAGCGCCACCACGACACCCGCCCACACGTTCATGGTGAGCTGGTAGCTGAGCATGCTCGCCGTCAGCGCCGAGGTGATCACCGCGACGCCGGCGGACAGGTCGAACTCGCCGCCGATCATCAGCAGGGCCACGGGCAGGGCCATCAGACCGATCGTCGACGACTGGTAGAGCACGGTCGCCATGGAACCGCCGGAGCGCACCGACGGCGCCGCGATCAGGAAGAAGACGAACACGGCGGCGGCGCCGAGGAACACCCCGACCTCGGGCCGGGCGAGCAGCCGCAGCGCCAGGGGTCGCCGCGAGGTCCGCCCGTCGGCCGTGCGAGGGCCGGGAGCCGGCGGCGCGGTCGCCGTCGGCCCGGCCGTGCTCATCACCGGGTGCCCTTCGTGGCGTACTTGGCGACGGCGTCGACGTTGCTCTTGTCCACGAACGCCGGACCGGTGAGCACGGGCTGCTCGCCGCCGCCGCTGTAGTTGCCGTTGTTCTTGTAGAGCCACAGTGAGTCGATCGCCAAGTAGCCCTGGAGGTACGGCTGCTGGTCGACGGCGAACTGGATGGTGCCCTTGCCGATGGCGCCCGTGAGTTCCTTGTTGAGGTCGAAGGTGGCGATCTTCGCCTTGCTGCCGGCCTCGCTCACCGACTGCACCGCGGTCAGGGCGTACGGGGCGCCCAGCGCGACGACGTAGTCGATCGCCGGGTCCTGCTTGAGCTTCGCGGTGATCGTCGACTTCACGGACGGCATGTCGGTGCCGTTGACGTACAGGTTCTCGGTCGCGCCGCTGAAGGTCTTCTTCACGCCGTCGCACCGCTGGGTGAGGCCGATGTTGCCCTGTTCCTGGATCACGCAGACGGCCTTCTTGGCGCCCTGCGCGTTCAGTTTCTTGCCGAGTGCCTCGCCCGCGACGGTCTCGTCCTGGCCGAAGAACTCCGTCAGGCCCAGCTTCTTCCAGTCGCTCAGGCCCGAGTTGAGGCCCACGACGGGTATGCCGGCCGAAGTCGCCTTGCTCACCGCGTCCTTCATGGCGTCGGGCTTGGCCAGGGTGATGGCGATGCCGTCCACCTTCTGGTCGATCGCGTTCTGCACCAGGTTGGCCTGGTCGCCCGCGTTCGGGTCGTGCGCGTAGACGAGATTGATGTTGTCCTTGGCTGCCGCGGCCTCGGCGCCCTTGCGGACGATGTCCCAGAACGTGTCGCCGGGTGCCTGGTGGGTGACCAGAGCGACCGTCATCCGCGGTGTGTTCGCCTTGCCCGCGGTGCCGCCGTCCCCGCTCTCCTCGGCCTTCTTGCCGCCGGAGTTGCTGGAGCAACCCGCCACGAGCAGTAAGGACGCCGCGGTCAGGGCGACGAGCGGGGCGATTCTCCGTGAACGGGGGTGGAACGTGCGATCCATCTCTGCAGCACCTCACTGTGCGACCGGGGCCTCTGTGTCTCCTCCCCTACATCCCCAGCATCAGGCGCATCACTCACGTGAACGGAACCCGATCGACTGGCAACACCCTTGACCGGAGCCCGACTTGAGACCTCTTTGGGCCGAGGGTCTCCGGGGCGTCCGCGCGACCGCCCTCGCCGCTTCGGCCGTCATTCCCCCTGCGATGTGTCCATGCCCGCACGGTAGTTACCGGGGGTGATGCCTGCCGTCTGGGCGAAGGTCTGGACGAAGGCGCTGGTCGTCGCCCATCCGCAGGCGTGGGCGGTGTCGGTGACGGTGGCGCCCTCGGCGAGCATGACCATCGCGGTGAAGATCCGGGCGCGGGTGCGCCACTGGGGGAAGGTCAGGCCGAACTCGTCGCGGTAGAGGCGGGAGAGGGTGCGCTCGCTGGTGTGCACGCGGGCGGCGAGCTGGGCCAGGGTGCACGGCTGGTGCAGGTCTTCTTCGACGAGGCGGCAGGCGTCGGCCAGTCGTCGGTCGCGGGCGGCGGGCAGGGCGACGGGCTGCGCTGTCACGCGGCGCAGTCGGTCGCGCAGCACTTCTTCGATGTGCCGGGTCGCACTCGCGGTACTCGCCACCGTGCCGGTGCTCGCGATGCTGCTCTCCGCCTTCTTGCGCGAACCGGTCCAGGACGAACCGGAAACCGCCGAGGACACACCCCTCACCGTCCCCTGACGTTCCGATCAGACGTACGCCGGCGCGCCCGGACCGGTGCGCGGGCAGCCGTGTACCCGACGAGCTGCGCAGCCGATTCGAGTGCCACCCGCCGTCATACCCGGGTGCCGGCAGGGAGGTGGGTGCGGAACGTGGTGCCGTCCGGGGTGTCGAGGACGGTGATCGTGCCGCCGTGGAGGGCGGCGATGTCCAGAGCGATGGGCAGGCCGAGACCGGTGCCGCCGTCGTCACGGCTGCGGGCGTCGTCGAGGCGGGCGAACCGTTCGAAGATCTTCTCCTGGTCGGCGGGGGCGATCGGGGGGCCGTCGTTGGTGACGTCCAGGACGGCGTCTCCGGACTCCGGGTCCGCTGACAGCCGCACCGTGACGGTGTGCCGGGCGTGGCGCTGGGCGTTGTCGAGGAGGTTGGTCAGCAGTCGGCCGATCCACAGGGCGTTGCCGGGAACGGTGACGTAGTCCGGGGTGTGGAGCGTGACCGGGTGGGAGTCGGTGGAGCGGACCGCCACGGTGCTGCGGGCGAGTTCGACGAGGTCGACGGGTTCGGCGGGCCGGCTCTGTCCCGTGGCGTCGAGGCGGGCGAGCAGCAGCAGGTCGGCGGAGAGCGCCTGGAGCCGCTGGGTGTCCTGGAGGGCGCCCGCCACCAGGGTGTCGCGCACTTCCGGATCGGGGTGGGTGAGGGCGACCTCCAGCTGGGTGCGCAGAACCGCGAGGGGGCTGCGCAGTTCGTGGGAGGCGTCGGCGATGAACTGGCGCTGCCGCGTACCCGCGGCTTCCAGCCGTTCGAGCATGGCGTTCATGGTGTCGGCGAGGCGGGCGATCTCGTCGTCGCTGCGCGGGGCGGGGACCCGGCGGTCCAGGGCGCGGTCGCCGATGGCGGCGACCTCGGCGCGGATGGCCTCGACCGGCCGCAGCGCGCGGCCGGTCGTACGCCAGGTCAGGACACCGACGGTGGAGATCAGCAGGGCGCTGAGGGCGGCGAGGGCCGCGGCGGTGACGTCCTCGGCGGCGTCGGCGGTGCGCAGTGAGGCCCCGACGTGGATGGTGACCGGGCCGTTGGGGCTGGTGGTGGTGACCGTGGTGACGCGCTGGTGGTGTTCCTCGCCGAGGGCGTCGAGGTTGTACGTCCGGTGGCCGTTGTGGGTGCCGGTGGGTGTGAGAGCGGGGCGGCCGGTGAGGTTCTGGCTCTGCGCCACGACCTTTCCGTGAGCGTCGACGACCTGGATGAAGTCGGCTCCGGGGTCGAGCGTCACCGGTTGGGGCAGGCGTCCGGCCGCGGCGAGGCGGGCGACGTCCCGGGCCTGCGCGCGGCCCCCGGTCTCCACGGTGCGTTCGAGGTTGCCCCGCAGCAGCAGCAGGACGGCGGCCGACGTGGCGAGCAGGACGACGGCCACGCTCGCGCACGCGGCGAGGGTGGTGCGGGTACGGACCGAGCGCGGCGCCAGCCGACGGATCAGCACGGCCGCACGGGGTTGTCCGGCGAGGCGGCGCAGCGCGGCACGGACCCGGTGGCGCGCCGCGGGCACGATCCCGGGACGCTTCGGTCTCCGCGTGGTCGCATCCGGCTCAGCCACCGTCGGCCGCCAGTCGGTATCCGGCGCCTCGGACGGTCTGTACAGCCGCCCGCCCGAACGGTGTGTCGATCTTGCGTCGCAGGGCGCTGACATGGACCTCGACGGTGTTGGGGTCGCTGTCGGCGCCGCTGTCCCAGACCTCGTCCAGGATCTCCCGCTTGGAGACGGCCTCCCCGGCCCGCCGGGCGAGGTGGTCCAGCACGGCGAACTCGCGCGGGGTGAGCGGGACGGACACGCCCCCGCGGGTGCAGGTGCGGGCGGCGGAGTCGACCACCAGGTCGCCCAGCACGGTGCGTCTCGGGGCCCGGGTGCCGATCCGGCGGGCAAGCGCCCGCAGGCGGGCGACGAGCACCACGAAGGAGAAGGGTTTGGACAGGTAGTCGTCGGCGCCGGTGTCCAGCGCCTCGGCCTCGTCCCACTCGCCGTCCTTGGCGGTGAGCATGAGGATGCCGACGTTGCTGCCGGTGGCCCGCAGCCGCTGGCACACCCGGTAGCCGTTGAGGCCGGGCAGCATGATGTCGAGCACGACCACGTCGTAGGCGCGCTCGGTGGCTTTGGTGAGCCCGGTCAGGCCGTCGTGGGCGACGTCCACGCTGAAGCCCTCGGCCGTCAGGCCGTGCTGAAGCGCCAGGGCCAGCCGGCGCTCGTCCTCCACCACCAGTACACGCATGCCCCCAGGGTGGCAGGTCGCCGGGCGGGGAAGGCACCAAGCTGAAGACGCCTTCAGGTCTTCAGGAAGTCTTCAGCAGCCGCCAGCGATGCTGTGCCCGGACGACCGGGCACAGGGCCCGGACCTTTCCGGGAGATCGGGGTGGGCACAGTGAGCGAATCCATAGGTGCGCAGGAGCCGCAGGAGCCGCAGGAGCTGCAGGAAGGGCCGGACGAGGACGGTCCGGGTACGACGGGGACGAAGCCGGCCGGCAGGCGTCGGCTGGGCGGTCGCGGGGCGCGCTGGGCCGTGGCCGGCGCGGCGGCCGTGGTGGTGATCGGCGGCGGCGTTGCCGCGGCGGCGATCCACCACCACGAGGAGGACGGCCGCGGGGAGCACAAGATGGTGCCTGCCGGCGTGCGCGAGTGGCGTGGCGGGTTCCGGGCCGAGTCCGAAGGCCGTGACGGGCACGACGGCTTGAGGCAGCGCGAGGGCCGGATCCGGGACGGCGAGGACGGCCCGCGTGGCGGGGACGGCCCTGAGCTGTCGGCCGGCGAGGCTCCGGCCCCGCTGCCCTCGCTCTCCGCGGCGGACGCCGTGGACAAGGCCGCCTCCGCGGTCAAGGACGGCAAGGTCGAGTCGTTGGCGCCGGTCACGGAGCAGGGCGGTGGCCGTGCCTGGCGGATCGTGGTCGTCGGCCCCGATGGGGTACGGCATGTGGTGACCGTCGACGGCACCGGCGGCACGGTGACCGGCAACACCGTCCTGGGCGGCTGAACCGGATGACCCGAGCGGCGCGGCCCCGGCCGCGCCGCACAGGAAACCATGGCCGTCCTGCGTCGCCGGCTCGCGCAGGCAGCGGACGCATCCAGCCGCCCCTGTCGCCTGCCCCGCATCGTCACCCTGCGGCGACACGGCCGCAGATGGGAAAACGGACGCCCCGTTCTGACGACCGGTGGAATGACCGGACACACGCGGGTACTGCACCGGACTGAGTCCACCCCGCATGGGTTCACGCATCAGCCGCGCAGGACTCCCTGGCTTCAGAGTCGCCACAACATCCGGTTCAGCTCGCGTTCGCGGCTTGCGCGAAGCCGGTCGGAGGGCCGCGCGAGTACTGGGATGCCGCATGAGCGCGTCGAGATGGCAGCCCGGTCAGACCCTGGGGCCGCCGGAGGAACCGGACGAGTACCGACTGGTGCAGTACATCGCCAGCGGCGGCGAGGGTGAGCTCTGGAAGGCGGTCCGCGAGGACAGGTACGGTCACCAGGAGTTCCATGCGGTCAAGGTGCTTCACTCGCAGTACTGCGCCTCCGACGAGAGCCTGCAGAAGTGGACCCGACGGTGGAACGACAACTTCCACGACGTACTGCAGCTCCACAACGTCACGGGACTGGTCCGCTCCCGGGTGGTGAAAGGGCCGCAGCCGCACCCGAAAGGACGACCGGGAGAGGACCGCGGGCTGTACCTGATCGGTGCCTGGGCGACCGACGCCTCACGCCTCGACGACTGGGCCCGCGACTGCACGGCTCCTCCGGCGGAGCGGCTCCGGGCGCTGGTCGGCCTGTGCGAGATCGTCGACGGCCTCCACCGGTACGGGTGGGTGCACCGTGACATCTCGGCCGGCAACGTCATGGTCGACTCGGCAGGCAACGCCTTGCTCATCGACCTGACGTTCCTGCTGCGACTGAACCGGGCGATCACCGTTCCGATCGGCACCGGCGGGTACGCGGATTCCGACGCCGAGGCGCAGGGGGGACTGCCGAGCATCGGCAAGGACCGCCGCGCGGTGGGCGTGCTGGCCCGGGTGCTGTTGCTGCCGCACGAACCCATTTCGCAGGGGGAGCTGAGCGACGTCGCCGCCGCGGCGCCGGGAGAACTCGCCGGCGCCGGCTACTCCGGTGCCGTGATCGACTGCCTGATGGAGGTTCTTGCGGAGCACGAGGACACGCGTGCCCAGCCGCTCACCGACTGGGGCCGGAGACTGGTGGACCTGGTCGCGGCGGAACCCGACCGCCGCCAGGTCTGCGTCGCGGTCGCCGTGGACGCCCAGGACCGCCCGGTCGCCGTCACGGGCGGCGACACAGGACTGCGGTGGCACGTCCCCGCCGGGACGGACATCCGCCCGGACTCGCTGCCCGCGCTCGGCGGTGGGCCGCGCACGGTCCGTGACCTGACGCTGGTCCGGGACGGCCTCGGACGGCTGGTGGCGGCCGCGGTCGACGGCGCGGGCAAACTGTGGATCGGGACCCCCTCCGACGGCGACGCGGAGGGGAACGGCGACGGATGGCAGGACCCCGTCGGGGAGGCGCGGGGCGTCGCAGCCCTGGTCTCCCCGCACGGCGAGACGCTGGTCTGGACGGCGATACCGGACGGCCTTGTCATGGTCAGAGTGCCTGCCGAGGGATACCCGCGTCGCCGCGCCGTGCGAACGGTGGCGGGATCCCGGGTACTCGGGGCGACCTGGGACGCCCAGGGCCTCCCGGCGGTGCTGGTCACCGGCTCCGACGGCGTCTGGCACTGGACGTGGCCGCTTGGAGCCGCCGAACCGCACCGGGCGCAGGTCTGCCGGGTACCCGCGATGGACGGCTCCCTCGCGCTCAACCGGAGTTGGGGCGAGCTGGAGGCGTGGATGCTCGGCGAGGACGGCGTCGAGCGCCGCCTGACACGGCACCACTCCGGTTCGTCCTGGGAGGTGCTGACCGACCTCCCGGCGACGGGCGGGCGTACGGCGTTGCACAGCGTCCACCAGGGAATCGTCCGCGTCCACGCCGGTCCGGCCGGTGTGGCGCTGACGATGGAGAGCTCCGCCCCTCGGGTGGAGCAGGCACTGGACGGCGGCGAGGCCGGACCCCTCGCCCTGCACCAGGCCAGGGACGGCGCCGTTCAGGTGGCGGCCGTGGTCGACGGCCGGCCGCGCTGCTGGGCAGAGAGCTGGTCCCAGGACTGGGTGCCGGTGGAATTGCGCGCCCTGTGATTCCGCGGCCCTGTCCCTCCGGTGTTCTCCGAGGATGCCCCGGCGTTCAGGCCGGGCAGGAATCGACTCCTACGGGGCAGGACAAGGGCAGGGCAGGGCGCCGGCACCGCGCGCCGCCTGACGGCCCGGAGGGCCACAAGGCCGGTGATCGAGTCGCGGCCCCCTACGAAACCACGTCTGATCCACCGGCGCCGGGCGGATGTACCGATACGGCCCCGACCCACCCGGTGACGGGCCCGGAGGGCTATGCCTCCAGGGTCACCCACGCCCCCGACGCCGCCGAGCGCGCCATCGCGTCCAGCACCGTCGCGCTGCGGACCGCGTCGACCAGTGTGGCGCCGTACGGTCTGTTGTCGGCGATGGAGCGCAGGAAGGTGTGCGCCTCGACGACCTTGAGGTCGTCGTAGCCCATGCTGTTCGCCGCCCCTGGCTGAAAGGCGGCGTAGTCACCGGCTCCCGGACCGACGTACACGGTGCTGACGGGCTGGTCCTGGTACGACGTGCCCCGGCTGACGCCGAGCTCGCCCATCCGGCGGAAGTCCCAGAACACCGCGCCCTTCGTGCCGTGGATCTCGAACCCGTAGCTGTTCTGCTCGCCCACCGAGACCCGGCACGCCTCCAGGACGCCACGCGCGCCGGAGGCGAAGCGCAGCAGGCAGTTGACGTAGTCCTCGTTCTCCACGGGCGCCTGCTCGCCGCCCGCAGCGCGTGCGTGTCCCGCGGTCGCGCCGGCCGGCCGGGCCCGCACGGGCACGAAGACCGCCGTGTCCGCCGCCAGAGCCTCGATCTCGCCCAACAGGAAACGTGCCAGGTCGACGCCGTGCGAGGCCAGGTCGCCGAGGACACCACTGCCGCCGCGCTCCCGCTCGTAGCGCCAGGTCAGCGCACCCTCCGGGTGGGCCGCGTAGTCGCTGAAGAGACGGATGCGCACGTGGGTCACGTCCCCGATGCCGCCGGAGGCGATCAGCTCGCGGGCCGCCACGACCGCGGGGGCGCCCCGGTAGTTGAAGCCGACCGTGCCCCGGACCCCGGCCTCGGCCACCGCGCCCGACACCGCCCGGGCGTCGTCGGCGGTCAGCCCCACCGGCTTCTCGATCCAGATGTGCTTGCCGGCCTCGGCCATGGCCACACCGATCTCACGGTGCAGGAAGTTCGGCGCGGTGATGCTCACGGCCTCCACGCGGGGATCGGCGGCGATCTCCCGCCAGTCACGTACGGCGCCGGCGAAGCCGTACCGCGCGGCGGCCTCCTCGGCACGGCCGGGTACCTCGTCGGCGACGGCGATCGGTTCGGGACGCAGGGCGAGCCTCGGGAAGTGGTGGAGTACGCGGGCGTACGCCTGCGTGTGCACCCGTCCCATCCAGCCGAACCCCACGACAGCGACACCGAGCGCACGCACCACGATCGCCCTCCTTCGAACCGAACCGCACCAGAGCCATCCGCACCAGAACCATCCACACCGGAACCGTCCGCTCCGGGAACGATCCCGCACCGATCCTGGCCCATCCGCGCCGATCCAGACCTACCCGCGACCATTCGGACCACCCACACCGAACGAGACCGAACGAGACTGAACGGGATCGAATGAGACCGAACCGAGCTGAACTCGGCCGAATCGGATCGATCGGAACGGGATCACACCGGTCCGCTCCGGCCTGCGATCAGGCTAGTGATGAGGCCCCGGTCAGCCTGCGACCGACGCCCGCTGTTCCAGTACCCGCAGGGCCCGCTCCGCCCACGCGATGATCGCCTGCTCGAAGGCGCGTCCCCCCAGGAGAGTGAGATACGGGCCGACGCGCTCCGCCCCGGCGAGGTACTCGTCCTCGGAGCGCCCGTCGAGCAGGCGGGCGCCGATCCGCTCGTAGTGCGCCAGCTTGGCGCGCGACGACTCCAGCCGCTCGGTGATCGCCACCCGGACGGCATCGGCGTCCCCTATGTCGAGTGCGTACACCTTCACCATCAGCTCGTCACGGATCGCGGTGGGTCTCGCGGGCCCGGAGGTGAAGGAGGCCAGTGCTGCGAGCCCTGCCTCGGTCAGCGAGAAGACCCGCTTGTTGGGCCGCCGTTCCTGCTGCACGAGCCGGGCCTCGATGAGCCCCTCGGACTCCATCCGGTCGAGTTCCCGGTACAGCTGCTGCGGGGTCGCCATCCAGAAGTTGGCCACCGAGGCGTCGAACCCCTTGGCCAGGTCGTAGCCCGACGCCTCGCCCTCGAGGAGCGAGGCCAGTACCGCGTTGCGCAATGCCATCCCGCAAGGCTAGACGGCCTCCGCCCACAGGACTAATCTTATCCGCACCTAATCAATTAATTGAGTAAGAGAGGCGGTCGCAATGAACTCCTTCCGCAAGGCCGTGGAGGCCGGAGACCTCGACGCGGTCGAGGAGCTGCTGGCCGACGACGTCGTGTTCACCAGCCCCGTCGCCTTCAAGCCGTACCCGGGCAAGCCGATCACCGCCGCCATCCTGCGCGGCGTCTGGCGCGTCTTCAGCGACTTCCGCTACGTCCGTGAGATCGCCGGTGCCGACGGCCGCGACCACGCGCTGGTCTTCACGGCCAAGGTCGGCGACAAGGAGATCAACGGCTGCGACTTCCTGCACTTCGACGAGGACGGACGCATCGACGAACTCATGGTGATGGTCCGCCCGTTGTCGGCGGCGCAGGCGCTCTCCGAGGCCATGGGGGCGCAGTTCGAGCAGATCTCCCGGGAGGCGGCCGGCGCGTGAAGGTCAGGACTCGCGCTGTTTGAACCGACTCCCTCCGGCTACCCGGCTGTTGTGACGACGACGACTTCACAGCAGGAGCTCTTCCGGTTCCTGGAGGACCGCTTCGAGTGCGCCCGGGCCTGTGCCGAATGCGCCAGGACATCCGCGCTGCGCGCCAGCCTCATGAATCCCGACGGGCCGAAGAAACAGGAGGCCGCGCGGCGTTCGGGCATTCTGTGCGCGGAGGTGTGCGAGGCGACCTGCCATGTCCTGTCCCGTCACTCGGGTCAGGACGAGCGGGATGTCCGCGCTCAGCTGGAGTGGTGCAGGGATGTATGCCTGGAGTGCGCCGAGGCCTTCGACGCATGCCCCGGAGCGGAGGCCGCCGCGCGGAAATGCCGTGAATGCGCCCGGTCGTGCACGGACTTCATCGCCACGCTGCGCTGAGTCCGTACGCCGCCCGGGTCAGACCCGTCCGGCGAGCGGGCGTCCGGCGCGGACGTTCCAGCGCCCCGCGCGCCCGCTCAACTCCGTGACGGTGAGCGGCGGTACGTCCACGCGCCAGAACGCCGGCTCAGGTGCCCCCAACGCCCGTACCACCAGGGCCCGTACGACCTCGGGCTCCACCACGGCGACAGTTCGGCCGTCGAGAGCCGCCGCCGCGTCGAGGCGTTCCGCCACCCGGTCACAGAACGCCCGCACCGACTCGCCGTCGTGCGGCGCCGACGCGGGATCGGAGAGCCAGCGCGCCACCGCCTCCGGCTCCTTCGCGCTCACCTCGGCCAGCGTCGCCCCGTGCCAGCGGCCCACGTCGAGAGGAGCCAACTCCGCCGCCTCGACGCCGCCTTCGAGCCCGAGTGCCTCAGCGGTCTGCCGGCACCGCACGGTGGGGGAGACCCACAGGCGCCCGCCCGCCGGAACGGCACCCGCGTCGGCCGCCGACCGGGCGGCCCGCAGGCCCGACGCGTCCACCGGACTACTGCCGTCGTCGAAGCGGGCCTCGCGCAGCGCCTCGCCGATCGCCGCGGAGATCAAGAACACTCGGCTGGTCATGCCATCACTCTCGTGTGTCGTGGACCCGGCTCGTGCAGTACGGGTCGAGTTCGTGCTGTACGGGCCACGATATTCCGCGACGGCCGGGGAATCCGGCCCGCACGAGGGGCGGCGTCCGTCTCGCCGGTGTCATCGGCATTCCCAATTTCTGAAACACGTTCTACGGTGTGCGCCGTCAGGTCGGGCCCGGGGAGGCAGGAGGCGCCGTGCATCTCGAATACACGCCGGAGCAGCAGCGGTTGCGGACCGAACTTCGTCTCTACTTCGCCGAGTTGGTACCGGACAACGCGTACGCGCGCTACGCGGATCCGACGGCGCAGAAGCGCTTCTACCGCGAGACGATCCGACGGCTCGGCGCGGACGGCTGGCTCGGGGTCGGCTGGCCCAAGGAGTACGGCGGGCGGGGTCTGAGCCCGATGGAGCAGTTCATCTTCTTCGACGAGGCGGCCCAGGCGGGCGTACCGCTGCCGCTGATGGCGCTCAACACCGTCGGACCGACGATCATGCGGTTCGGTACGGAGGAGCAGAAGTCGTACTTCCTGCCGAAGATCCTCTCCGGCGAGCTCGACTTCGCGATCGGCTACAGCGAGCCCGGCGCCGGGACGGACCTCGCCGCGCTCCGGACCAGGGCCGTACGGGAGGGCGACGAGGAGACCGGTCACTACACCGTCGACGGCCAGAAGATCTGGACGACCAACGGCGACACGGCCGACTGGGTGTGGCTCGCCGTCCGCACCGATCCGGACGCCCCGCCGCACAAGGGCATCACCATGCTCCTCGTACCGACCTCGGACCCCGGCTACTCGTGCACCATCATCAACACGCTCGCCTCGCACGACACCACCGCCAGCTACTACGAGAACATCCGGGTCCCCGCCACACGCCGGGTCGGCGAGGAGAACAAGGGCTGGCGGCTGATCACCAACCAGCTCAACCATGAGCGTGTCACCCTCGCCGCGCACGGCACCATGGCCATCCGCGCCCTGCACGACGTCCAGCGCTGGGCGATGGAGACCAAGCTCGCCGACGGCCGCCGCGTCGTCGACCTCCCGTGGGTACGCCGCCTCCTCGCCCGGACGCACACCAGACTGGACGCAATGAAACTCCTCAACTGGCGCATGGTGAACGCCGTCCAGGAGGGCACGCTCACCCCGCAGGACGCCTCCGCCGTCAAGGTGTACGGCTCCGAGGCGCGCCGGGACGCCTACGCCTGGCTGATGGAGATCGTCGCCGCCCCCGGTGTCCTCAAGGAGGGCTCCGCCGGTGCCGTCCTGCACGGCGAACTCGAACGCGGCTACCGATCGGCCGTGATCTTCACCTTCGGTGGAGGTAACAACGAGATCCAGCGGGAGATCATCTCGTGGATCGGACTCGGGATGCCCCGGGTGCGGCGCTAGCGCGATTGTGACGAGGCTTTTCAGTTGGCACAAAAGAGGGACAGTTGGCATCAAGATCGACGTCGGTGTCAGAGGTGACGACGCGTCACTTCGATGCAGGCGGCGCGGGCTGCGGTTGAGATCGAGGTCGGCTTCGGTCAATCTGTGGCCGACGTCGCGTGCTGCGATTCCGAACTGGAAGCGGTTCCATCGGCAGCCACTGCCTTTTGAGGTACCCGCTGATATTGCCGCAGAACTCCTGGAGTTCTGCGGCGGGCCGCAAGCGCCAGCCTTCCGCGAACACTCGAGTCAGCCAGGCAGCTTTCTTGCTTCCCGGCACTTGAGGCACCCAGGACTCAATTTCTCCTGCAGGGACAATGAGCCCTTTCCAAGCTCAGGTTGAGGCGTGGTGAAGGACGACGACGGCCTTCACGATGCCGGTGATCCGGTTAGTGCTGCAGCGGAGCTTGCGTAGCAGGCGCCAGCCCTTCAGGATGGCCATGGCCTGCTCGCCGAGGCACCGGATTTTGGCGTGGGTGCTGTTGTGCCGTCGCTTCCAGCGCTTGAGCTGGCGGCCCCGGAAAGGTACGCGGACATGGCGGCCGACCCCTTGGTACGCCTTGTCCGCCCAGCACTTCAGCCCTGCCGCCCGCGAGCGCGTCGATGATGCCGTGTTCGCGCGCGGCGGTCAGGTCGTGGGTGGAGCCGGGCAGGGCCGCGGAAGCCCGCAGCAGTCGGCCGAACGGATCCGTGATGACCTGGACGTTCATGCCGTGGCGCTTGTGTTTTCCGGAGTGGTACGGGGTGTCGGCGGCGATCCGGTCGATGGGCAGGAGGGTGCCGTCCAGGATCACGTACGCCTTCGTTTGGACGGTCGTCATTACCTCGGCCAGGGTCTGCGCCTGAGCGGCCAGCACTTCGACGGCCTCGGTATGTAGCGGTAGACAGTCGCGATGCCGATCTCGAACCCTGCGGCGAGTTGGGCGTACGTGTCGCCGCATCGCAGGTGGGCCAGGGCAAGCAGGGCCTGACGGCCGACGGACAGACGCCTCCATCGCGTGCCGATCTCCCGCCGGTGAGCGGCCAGTTGCCTCGTCAGGTGCCGCAGCGTGCGGCTGGACAGATCGATCGACGACGGGTAGACAAGCACGCGGAGCTCCTGGCGGACACGGGTGATCTTGGTCGAGAACCCGTCTACCAGGAGCTTCGTCGTTCCGTACAACCCATGCCCACCAACACCCCGATGCCACAGCCAGGTTGGAAAGGGCTCACTCGCCTTCGCCGTGATATGCGCACACGTCTCTACCTCGAACGACGCACCAAGCAGGGCATGTCGAAACGCGAGATCATCCGTTGCCTCAAACGCTACGTCGCTCGCGAGATATACGGTCAGATCCAGCGAACGCCAGTCCTTGGTACCCCGTCTGCTGCCGCTTGACGCAACATAGGGGCATCCTCAATGTCCACAAGGACCGCCGAATGCGGCAGTTCATCGACACCCACGACTGGATCAGATGCTACTTCCTGCCGGCCTACGCACCCGACCTCAACCCCGTCGAGGGCATCTGGTCACTACTGCGACGCAGCAGCCAGGCCAACACCGCCTTCACCGACCCAGACCACCTCATGCGCACGGCTCCGGCACGGTCTCCGCCAGATCCAGTACCGCAGCAACCTCATCGACGGATGCCTCGCCGAAACCGGCCTCACCTTGACGACACCACGGCCGCAACCTCAGTAACTACCCGGCCTTGGGTCAAGGCCCGGGTGGGCTCTCCTCCGATGAACTGGACCGCCATCATTCCCAGAGCAGCTGCCTCGTCGATGATCCGGTGCCAATCCGCAGCCGTCATGCTGCCGTGCTCGCGTGTCGGCCCGTGCTCGGCCGCCTGCCCGGAGCAGAGCACATCGTCGCGGGCGGTGCCCCGTGGTGGTTCGGCTTCCACGGAGACCTGAAGGACCCGGCGGAGATCTTCGCCGCCAGCGTCCGTCTGACCGGCCGCCTGCAGCGCACCCACCCGCAAATCGCCAGAATCCTCGTGCGCACCGGCATGGCCTACCTGACCTCCGACAGCGGCCAGGCCCCGCAAGCGATGCGGGACCTGCAGGCGGCCGCCGACAACGGACGGCTGGACATCGACGACGTACGCACCGCGGTCGCCATGGCCGGCGGCGCCCTGCTCGGCGTGCTCCACCTCCTGGAGACCAGCCCCGACCTCGATGCCGAGCGCGTCACCGACCAACTGGCCTCCCGTCTCCTGTGCATGTTCGGCATGACGCGCGCCGAAGCACAAGAGCTCGCCACCCGGCCCCTGCCATCGCTGCCCGCGACCTGACAGGGCGACGGCGACAGAGAGGGCAAGGTCGACGCGGCACTCCAAGGCCGGATGAGCAAAGATCATTTTGTTAGGAGTTCTTGGGGTCCGGGCAGTCCAGGTCGACTCGTTGGACCGGTGGATCGCATCCCGGACGGCGTCCTCGTCGGCCTGCACCGGCTGCGCGGTCACCGGCACGCAGTTCCCACCGGCTGAGGCCGGCAGCATCATCGCGCGCCGGTGACAGCATTCGGCGCAGCTGCCTGATGGTGGTGATGCGGTGCCGGGCGAGACCGGCCAGCATCTGGCCTCGTCGCGGACCCCGGCTACGAAGTCGACCGTGCCGGGGGCAGCAGGGCCCGGCTGCGGCCGGCATCCGGGCAGGTCCGGGCGACGCGGTGGGTTTCGTAACGCGCCCGATTCATCGGTCGTCCGACCGATCCGGTAAACCGCTGCACGGGTCATCGTGGCGGCATGACTGAAACCCCCCACCACGACCCCGCGGAGCCGGCCGACGCCACCCGCAGATCCATCCTCACCACCCTGGGCGGCGCAGCCCTCGGCGTGGCCGTTCTCGGAATCCCGGCTTCGCGCGCAGCAGCCGCAGACCCGGGCAACAGGCCCCAAGCCGCCGCCGGACCGGCCGCTGCCTGCGTCCTGACACCCGAGCAGACCGAAGGCCCCTACTATCTGGACCTCGAAACGGTCCGCAAGAACATCACCGAGGGCAAGGCGGGCGTCCCACTCACCCTCCGCGTGACGGTCGTCGACATCGCGACCTGCTTCCCGTTGCCCAGCACGGCGGTCGATATCTGGCATTGCGACGCGCTCGGTGTCTACTCCGGCTACGCCGCGGGCGGCTCAACACCGGACACCACATTCCTGCGAGGCGTGCAGCTGACCGACTCCGCCGGCGTCGCGGAATTCACCACCGTCTATCCCGGCTGGTACGTCGGCCGCGCACTCCACATCCACGTCAAAACCCATGCTGGCGGAACCGTATCCAACGGGACGTACCACGGAGGCCACGTATCCCACACGGGCCAGCTCTACTTCCCCGAGACGTACAACACCAAGATCGCCGCCTTGACCCCGTACCGGAACAACACGGCCACCCGCACCCTCAACGCAAGGGACGGCATATACCGCAACGGCGGGTCCTCGACCCTGCTGAGCATCACCCAGGCGAGCAGCGACCTCGGCAAGGGAGTAACCGGCACCGTGATACTCGGTGTCAATCCGGCCGCAACGCCCTGACGCACCCTCCCGAGGGCGGCCGAGCCGATGAGACTGGAAGGTTTCGCCCAGGAAGCCCGCGGCCAGGAACCGGGGATGACCCGGCACAGGACATGTGAGTTATGCGGAGCGGCGCTGACCGCCGGACCGCACGGTGGTCGGCCGGCTCGGTATTGCTCCAGTGCGTGCCGGCAACGGGCGTTCAGACAACGCTCGATGCACAAAGGCTCCGGAAGGGAACGGCCAACCGTACCGGATGCCTCCCCTCCGGGCTCGGGTCGCGGGCTGCCGCAAGCGCTCGACTCCTTCGTGGGGCGACGGCAGGAACTCTCCGTCCTGCGCACCCTGCTGAGGACGTCGCGCTTGCTCACGCTGACCGGTGCCGGTGGCGTCGGCAAGACGCGGCTGGCGCTGGAGTTCGCCAAAGGGCTGCCTGAGAGCTACGCGCGGGTGGACCTGATTGAACTCGAGTCGCTGCACGACGACGCTCCGCTCGCGCAGTCCGTGGCCAGCGCGCTGGGCGTGGGCGAGCGAGCGGGGCGGCCCGGCACCGACGCTCTGGTCCGTGCGATCGGCAACACCTCCCGGCTGCTGATCCTGGACAACTGCGAACATCTGGCGGAGCCGTGCGCTCGGCTGGCCGCGACCCTGCTGAGCTACTGCCCCCGGTTGCGGATCCTGGCCACCAGCCGGGAGGCGCTGCGGGTTCCCGGAGAGACCGTGTTCCGGGTCGGCGAGCTGTCTCTGCCGCCGACAAGCACCGGGGGCGACCCTGACGCCCTCCTGCGCTCGGATGCCGTCCGCTTGTTTGTCGAACGTGCCGCCGGCTGTGTGCCTGGCTTCACCCTCGGGCGTGGCAACGGTGCGACTGTCGCAGAGATATGCCGTCAGCTGGACGGTCTGACGCTCGGCATCGAGCTCGCGGCGCGGCGCGTCGGCACGCTCCCACTGGACGACATCCTTGCCGGACTGAACGACCGGCTGTTCCAGCTGTCGCTCTTGACCGACGGAAGCCGGACAGGTCCCCGTCGTCACACCGGACTGACTGCCGCGATCGCCTGGAGCCATCGACTGCTCGAGCCGACGGAACAGGCGGTCTTCCGGCGTCTCGCGGTGCTCGTCGGGGGATTCGACGCGGGGGCCGCAGAGGCAGTCTGCGCCGGCGGCACCGTCGCCCCACGACAAGTTCTCGGCATCCTGTGCGCACTTGAGGCCAAGTCGCTGATCGTACGGCTGCCGGACAACGCACATCCCGCGCGGTTCCGGCAGCTGAGCGCCGTTCGCGCCTGCGCCATGGAGCACCTGATCGCGTCGGGCGAGCTGGACGCCGTACGGCGGCAGTCCCTCGACTGGCTGAACAGCCTCACGGAACGGGCCGATGGCGAGGTGTTCGCCGACCAGGCTGTTGGGCCGCTCACCGGCGAACGGGACAATCTCACGGCGGCCTTGACCGACACCGGAGGCGGCGGTGGCGCTTCGCGCGACCGGCTGGCCCTGGAACTGGCCCGCGTGCACTACCAGCATGAACAGCCTTCGGCTGCCCGCTCGCTACTGGACAAACTTCTGCGGCTGCCTGCCGGGCCTGCCCTCGACGGTGCGGTAGCGGCACTCGCCACCCGTGTCGCCTGTCAGCAGACTGACCTGGCCGGAGCACTACGCCTTGGTGAGCAGGCGGTACGCCAGGAAAGCACGCGCGACCACCCCGCCGGTCTCGCCAATGCCCTGGACGCGCGGGCGGCAGCACGGCTGTGCCGCGGTGAATTCGCCGCCGCCGTCGCGGACCTGCGCGATTGCCTGAGTATCGTCTGTGCTCTCGGCCGACGAGAGGACACCGCATGGTGCACCCATCACCTGGCTTGGGCTCTGCTCCAGGCGGGCGCGGAGGCCGAGGCCGACTTGCTCATGGCTCGTTGCCTTCCGGTGCTCAGGGAGCAGGCTCACTGGAGCCGGGCTGCCGCCGCCCTGCACACCGCCGGCGCCGTACGGCTGTCCCTGGGCCGTCTGGACAACGCCGAGGAACTGTTCGGCGAGGTGCTCCGCATCGTCCCCGAAGCAAGCTTCCACGCGCTGTACCCGGTCGAGGGCCTGGCCCTCGTGGCCGCCGAGCGCGGTGACTTGCGGCGAGCCCTGCGCTTGTACGAGGCGAGCGCACATGCACGCCGCCGGCTGGACACCGAGCCGGAGGACCCATGGCGCCAGCGAGTGGAACTGACGGCGGCTCGTGCGCGGGCAGGGCTGTCGGCAGCTGCGCAGGACGCGGCCGTCAGCGGCGGACGTCGGCTGCGCGGGGACCGGCTCGTCGCATACGCCCTGCGGAGGGGAAGCGGCAACCCTCGCTCGGCGTCTTACGCCACGGCGGTCGTCGTGGACCAGTTCCCGCTCACGGGCCGGGAGTTCATGGTCGCTGAGCTCGTCGCCGAGGGCCTGACCAACCGCCAGATCGCCGAGCAGCTGGGTCTTTCGGCGCATACCGTCGCCACGCACCTGGACAAGATCCGCGACAAACTGGGCCTGCGCTCACGCACTCGGATCGCTGTGTGGGCGGCCACACGAAGCAAGGACGATGGCTGACGACGCGAGAGCGTCGCCCGCTACCGGGACTATTCGCAGTGCACCGGGCTTCGGCCCGGTGGTGAAGCGAATCTGAGACTGCTCTGACCTCGGATGTCAGCACGGATCCGCAGTGTTGACCTGGCCCATGTCAGAGCGGCCGGTTCTGCTGCTCGATGTACTACTTCACCGGATTCCTCCGAGGATGACCCGGGCTTCAGGCCGGGGTGGGGGTACCTCCCGCTTGCGGGGGAGAATCGGACTCCTGCGGAGCAGGGCAAAGAACGGGGTTTCGCCGCCAGGGCGAAAGACCGCCCGCCCGATCGGGAAAGCTGGACGCCGCGCGTTGCGAGAACCAAGGCCGCATCGTCATCCTCGAAGACCAGCTCGAAGAAGCCCAGCGCATCAACGCCGAACACCGCCGCGCCGCGTCCCGGCACACGACCGGCACCTGACCCGCGGTCCTCGGCGACACGCCGGACCGCACTCTTCCGCCGATTTCAGAATATGAGCGCGCGATCGCCGAAGACACTCAGCCGTCGGCCACACGGACGACACTCCCGGCCCCGGCCCCGGCACCACGCCCGACGCCCTGCGCACCCTGGCGGTTGATGCGCCCGCAAACGCAGCCGGTCGGCTGACTGCCGGGCAGGCGGCCGCCGACCTGGAGGCGAGGTGGAGCGTGCGGCGACTGTGCTGAAGCCGAGGATGCGCGGCTGGCTGCATGCTGGCGTGTTCCCGCTCTCGCTGGCCGGTGGCACCGTCCTGATCGCCGTTTCGCGCTCGCTGTAACGGTATGAGCGGCCGAGAGTGCCCGCGTCGTCCGGGCCCCCGATCCATGGATACAGGCCAGGCGCAACAGCCGTGCCCTCGATCGGTCACCAGGATCCCAGAGTGTCCAATGCAGCGTTCGGACAACGGCATTGGGTTCCGTCTTGGAGGAGCGGCGCGAGTGGTACGTCTGGCACGCGTTTCACCCCGCCGCCTTGTCAGGCCGCGGGGTGACAGGGAGAGGCAGGGGCAGGCGGCGGCTGGCTCAGCCGTCAGGGCTCGGTCAGCTGCTGCTCCCCCGGCAGGCGCCGGCCGCGCAAGTGTCGAGCCAGGCTGCGAAGTCCGTGTCGTAACGGGTGCCGATGCCGGTGTTGTAGACCGCATAGGCTCCGGCGTAGTCGCCGGTGCGGAACTTGGTGAGCATGGCCTGCACGTCGTCCGGGTGGTTCTCAATCATGTAGCGGACGGCCAGGTAGCCCCATGGGTAAGTGCGGGTCAGGTCGGAGTTGGCGTACGTGCTCTGCCACAGGGTGCTCAGGGCGTAGGTGTGCTTCCCGGCATCGGAGAGCGCTTCGGTGTCGGGCACGCCCCGGTAGCTGTACGAGACGTACTCGGCGAAGCCCTCCATCCACCAGATGTCCGGGACCGTCTGGCCCGCGGAGAAGTCGCCGTACGTGTCGTAGCGGCCGTCGAGGTAGTGGGTGTACTCGTGGTTCAGGTTCCAGATGTCCGCCGGGAAGCCGTCGCCCACGCTCTTCACGTAGGCGACGAAGCGGGCCTGGTTGTTGGGGTCGGCGGGGTTGCCCTCCAGATATTCGCCGCCGTTGTTGGTGCTGTTGCCGAAGATCCAGCCTGAGTACGTCTGGTAGTCCCTGGGGCTCGCGAAGACGACGATCTGGATGTTGGTGTTGCGGTCATCGGCGACCGGGCCGCTGTCCTTGACAATGCCGTGGAAGTAGCCGTCCTGTCCCTGCACGCTCTTGCAGGCCTCGGCGAGCGCCGAGCCGGTCAGGGACTGGGCCAGGAACGTGTGCCCGTCATCGCATTTGTAGGTGATGGGGAGTGCCGCCGCGGTGAGCTTGGATGTCAGGTCGCAGGTGTCGTAGTACGAGCATGGGGCCGCGTCGTGCGCGGAAGTCATCTCGGCGGCGCCGACCCACAGCGGAGCGGTCGGGCCGGTGATCGAGGAGGCGCCGAGGAGGCCCTTCACCATCGGCCGCACCTTGTCCTGGAGCCCGGCCGTGTCGAGGAAGCGCGCCGTCTCGGTTCCGGCGTTGGCGGTCATGAAGTACCAGGTCCCGCTCAGCATCGACATGTGGTTCAGGGCGAACGAGTTCAGCGTGTCGATGATGCTCGGGTCAGCGGTGACCGCGCTGATGAACGCGGAGTTGAAGTGGCCGCGGAAGAGCGGGGTGAAGACGTCGTTGACGGCCGTGTCCATGCTCCAGTAGGCGTCGTAGGAGCTGTCGTAGGCGTTCAGCACTCGCTTGTACGTGTCCAGGTAGCGAGCCTGCTCGTTGGCACTGTCCGTAAGGATGATGACGTCGCCCAGGACGTTGCCGTGTTCCGAACTGACGTGCATGAAGTGGCAGTTGGCGGTGAACGCGTCCAGCCCGCCTTCGATGGCCGCGGCCAGGGGCGGGCCGTAGTCGCCGACGTCGGCCGAGTCGTTGTACTGCACGTAGTAGCCGGCGCGCAGGAACAGCACGAGCTGCCACACGTGGGTGGAGTTGTCGCCGGGATACCTCTGCGACGCGTCCTGGAAGGCGCTTGCGACGGTCACCATCTGCGCCTCGCGGAACACGTTGCGGGCTTCCGTGCCGGTGATGCCGAACAGCGTATTGATGCAGTCGGTGGTCGAGTCCTGGATGTACGCGACGAGTTCGGATCCGGTACGGGTGCCGAAGTCGGCCGGGGTGCACGACGCGGCTGCCGCGTGTTTGGTGGCTTTGGGAGGCCGTACGGTCTTCGAGGTCGAGGAGGTCTGCGGCAACTGCGGGCTGAGCGGCCGGACATGGGCGGCGGCCAGTCGCCCGCTCCGGACGTCTGCTTGATCGGACGCAGTGGTGTTCGCGCCGAGCGGCGACAGTGCGCGCGGCTTGGGCTTGGTCACGGCGGTGGTCGTGGGAGCAGCCGTTGTGGCGGTCTTCGGTCCGGCTGCTGCGAGGGCCGGTGCGGCCAGCAGGCCTGCTGTCAGGGCACTGACCGCCAGGCTGACGGCCAGGAATCTGGACGCGAATCTGGACGGACTTCCGGGATGGAATCCGGGCAGGGCAGGTCGACGACGCATCAATGCTCCTTCGTGAGTGGGGGGTCGCTTCGAGCACGAGCGGCGAGGCGTGGGGGGAACGTCCCACTCACAGTGGCCAATGACAACGGACCGAGGGATACGACAATGCAGGGGCTGGCCATAACATCCGTGCCCACAAGGGCAGTTGACGGTCAGGGCGGGGACGCCGAGCAGGTCTCCGGCTCGTGTTATGCGTGCGGCGGAAAAGCGGTATGGGGCGGGGCGGCCCCCTGCTCCCTACGATCCCGGTATGACGACGAAGAAGCCGCTCCACACCGGTTCGCACGACCTTCCGGTCTCCTCAGCGCTCGCCGAGTTCCTCATGGGGAACTGGGAGTCTTCGCCGCGCGCCGATCCGCCCCCGCAGTCGATCGCACCGTGGGCGGCCAAGCGGCGCGACCGGCTGTCCGCGCGCTTCCCCGGCGAACGGCTCGTCGTTCCCTCAGGCGTCCTCAAGGTGCGCAGCAACGACTGCGACTACCGGTTCCGGCCGCACACCGCGTTCTCGTACCTGACGGGTGGGACCGAGCCGGGCAGCGTCCTGATCCTCGAACCGACCGCCTCTGGTCACGAGGCGGTGCTGCACGTCCGCCCGCGATCCCCGCGCGACACCGGGGAGTTCTACCGCGACCGCCGCTACGGCGAGATCTGGGTCGGCCGCCGCGCCACCCTCGACGAGGCCTCCTCACTGCTCGGCGTGACGACCCAGGGCCTCGACGACGTGCCCGCCCGGCTGACCGGCGCGCGGCCGACCCGCTTGCTGCGCGGCGTCGACCCGGAGATCGACGGGCTCGTCGACAGCACCGGCCGCGACGAGGCCGACCTCGAATTCGCGTCGTACCTGTCCGAGATGCGCCTGGTCAAGGACGAGTGGGAGGTCGAGCAGCTGCAGATCGCGGCGGACGCCACGGCGGCCGGATTCACCGACGTCGTGTGCGCACTGCCCGAGGCCGTCCGCCATCCGCGCGGCGAACGCTGGGTCGAGGGCGTCTTCGGCCTGCGCGCCCGCCTCGAGGGCAACGGCCTCGGCTACGAGACAATCGCCGCCGCCGGAGCGCACGCGTGCGCACTGCACTGGATCGCCAACGACGGTCCGGTCCATCCCGGTGACCTGCTGCTGCTCGACGCCGGCGTCGAGTCGGACATGCTCTACACCGCCGACATCACGCGCACCCTTCCGGTGAGCGGCACCTTCACCGCCGCGCAGCGCGACCTCTACGACCTCGTGCTCGCCGCGCAGGACGCCGGTATCGCTGCGGTCCGGCCGGGCGCGCGCTTTCGTGACTTCCACCTCGCTGCGATGCGGGTCATCGCCGAGGGGCTGCACTCCTGGGGCCTGCTCCCGGTGACGCCGGACGAGGCCCTTGAGCCCGAGAGCGGTCTGTTCCGCCGCTACACGTGGTGCAGCAGCGGCCACATGCTGGGCATGGACGTCCACGACTGCGCCGCGGCCCGTGCCGAGCAGTACCTGGACGGCGTCCTGGAGGCGGGCCACGTCCTGACCGTCGAGCCGGGCCTGTATCTCCAGCCGGACGACCTGACGCTGCCGCCGGAGCTGCGCGGCGTCGGCGTGCGCATCGAGGACGATCTGGTCGTCACGGAGGACGGCGCCCGCCTCATGTCGTCGGCGCTGCCGCGCACCGCGTCGGCGATCGAGACGTGGATGGGCGAGCTTCTGGCCTGACCCTGCGTCCCAAGGCGCGGGCGCCACCGTAACCGGCCCTAGGAACGCGGCAGATGGAACGTCTGCGCCGCCCACGCCTGGAAGTGCGCCGACCGCGTGATGAGGTCGCGGTAGGACGCGTGCGCGGAGCTGAACAGTGTCTCCGTGATGTCCTCCGTGACCTGGTCGCGGCGCCATGCGAGCAGATAGCGGGTCCACAGCGGTGTGCCGGTCAGCGGTTTGACGATCACGCCCTGGTTCGGCCGGGTCGTGGCCTGCACGATGGAGACGCCGAGTCCCTCGGCGATCATGTCCTGGAGCTGGAGCCGGTCACCGAGGTACTCATGGACGGCCGCGGGCGTGAACCCGGCTGCCGCGCAGGCCGCGTAGAACACGCCCGGCCAGCCGGCACCGTCGTCGGGGGTCAGGAACCAGGCCTCGTCGGCGAGTTCGGCGAGGGGGACCTCCATGCGGTGCTTGAGCCGGTGACCGGCGGGCAGAGCTACGAACGCGGGTTCGTTGACGATCTCGCGATGCGCCACGGCCGCGGAGTGCCGAAGCTCCATTCCGGGGTAGTCCGCGGCGATCGCGGCGTCCAGCTCGCCCTTCTCCAAGTGCTCGACTATCTCCGACGACGGGTAGACGCTGCTCACCGTCAGCGTGAGATCAGGCCTCCGGCTGCGTATACGGACGACCATGCCGGACAGGACGGGCGAGTTGGTCGCCGCAAGGCGCAGGATCCGGGGTGTTCCGACGCCGTTCCCCGGCGGACGACGCCTGATGGCATCCGCACGGGCCAGAATGTCGCGCGCCTGAGTCAGGATCTCAAGGCCGTACTGGGTCGGCTCGACTCCCGACGCGGTACGCACGAACAAGTCCTCACCGAAGAGCCGCTCGATCCGGCGCAGTTGGGTGCTCATCGCCGGCTGCGAGTACTTCAGGAGTGCCGCGGCCCGCCCCAGACTCCCGGCGTCCGCGATCGCACACAAGGTCCGCAGATGCCGAAGCTCCAGGTCCATTGTTCGGGCTCCTCGTCTCGATGCCCCTGCCGTCCGCGGCCACCGGGCGACTCTAGCGGTGGTTCATCGCGGGGGCAGTAAGGGGAGAACCACTCGATGCCGAGACTGCCGGAGAGCCGCTCGGCCTCGCGCGGCTCGCGGGACAGGTCGGCGGGGAACTGCCTCGGAAGACACGGGACTTGGCCACCGCCGGGACGCGGACGTGCGGTTCGGGACGGAGCGGATCGGCGCGTACCGGCTGCTCCCGTAGCAGGATCGCGCACAGTGCGAAGCGGACCGGTCGACCCCGAACCCCTCACCCACCAGGCCGACGGCCTGGGACATCTGCCATCCGTGAGGCGGTCACGGCCGGGGTGGTCGACCGCAACCATGGTCGGCTGTGCGGCGTGTGATCCGGTGGGGCGGCTTTCGTCTGTCCCCGACCGGAAGGCGAGGGGGCCCGATGACGCAGGAGCAGACCGGGGACACGACGTCGCGGACGAGACCGGGCACGAGGCGGCCCAGGACAGTGCGAGGCCATGCGCTGCGCTGGGTGTTCCGCCTGGTCATGGCTGCCCTGATCCTGCTGCTCGCCATGCGCACCTACGAGGAGACGGGCGTCGCGCACGCACGGTCGAACGGGACGCTGCACACGGCCGGGGCCACCATTACGAAGCTGACGTCCCACTCGACGAGTGGGAGAGACGGCGGAGGCCAGGACGGCGGCAGCGGCGTCTGGATCGTCACCACCAAGTACACGATCGAACTGCGCGTCGGTGACGAGACGAAGACGGTGGACGGCGTCCCGGACGATTCTGCGAACGGCCTCCAGGAGGGGCAGCGGGTCCAGGCGGGCCTGTGGCATGGGCGGGTCGTGGAGATCGACGGGCGTGACGTGTGGCCCGGCTGGCATCCCGGTGGGTGGGACATGGCACTGTTCATGCTCTACCCGTTGATCATGGGGTATCTGATCGCCCTCGCCCTGGCCGCTGCCGCGTACCTGGCCGGCCTCGGCGGCCGGGTGCGGCTGGTGCGGCGGGACCGGTCCCCGGCGGTGGCGTTCGGGTTCCTCGTCGGGACGGCGGCGAGCTTCGTGCTCATGGGGTGCGCGGCTTTCGGGAACAGCATCGCGTACTGGCCGGTCGTTCCCGTCGGAGCCGGAACCGCCACCGCGCTGGCGGGGCTGAGGCGAGCGCTCCGGCGGGCCCAGGCCACCCGCGTCGAGGACGCACCCAGCAAGAACGCACCGGCCCAGGTCTGATGGCCAGGGCCCGGCCGCCCAGGGGACCGCTCTGGAATGATCATGCAAACTCGGTGGAGAATGGAGACGCGCTGGTGCCAGCGTTGGACGGGACGGCGACGATGCTGGTCGGCAGATCCGAGGAACTGAGGCGGTTCGACTCGGTGATCGCCGGTCTGGGGAAGGACGGCGTCCCCGCCGTGGTCGACATCGCCGCAGACGCCGGTATGGGGAAGAGCCGGCTGCTGAGCGAGTTTTGTGCGCGGGCGCGGCAGCGTGGGCTGACCGTGCTGCGCGGCAGGGCCACGGAGTACGAGCGGCACACTCCGTTCCAGACGTTCACGGACGCGTTCGCCGACGTCGATCGTGCCTTTCTCGACTCGGACGACGTACCCGAGGCGGCGGCACCGGTGCTGTACGGCGCCGACAGTGTGCACGGCGCCGCGTCGGGCACGGGCAACCGCGATCGATTCGGCCTCTATCGTGCCGTCACGGAAGTGCTGAGCAGGCTCGGGGAGCGGAGCGGGCTGGTGATGGCCCTGGACGACCTGCACTGGGCGGATCCCGCGTCCCTGGAGCTGTTGGACCACTTGATCCGACACCGGGCGTCAGGCCGGGTGCTGCTGGTCGTGGCCCGGCGCGAACGACAGACGCCACACTCGCTTGCCGCCGCTCTGACACGCGGCGTCGACAGCGGAGCCGTACTGCGCATGCCGCTGCGGCCGCTGCCCGAGCAGGACTCGATCGAGGCGCTGGCCTCCGACCTGCCACCGGGCGACGCCAGCAAGATCTATGAATCCAGCGAGGGCAACCCGCTCTATCTCCTCTCCCTCCTGCACGCCTACCGGCACGGCGCGTCGTCGCGCGGCACCACCGTCCGGGGCCACGACGACACCGCGTCCGGCGTGCCGAGCGGACTGGGATCGCTGCTGCTGGACGAACTGACCGCGCTGACCGAGGCACAGCGCCGTACCGTCGAAGCGGTGGCGGTCCTCGGTGACCATGCCACGCCCGCGATGCTGAGCCTGACGACCGGACCCACCACGGCGGAGGAACTCGACGACTGCATCGGTGCATTGGCGCGACGGGATCTGCTGCGCAGGGGGTCCGACGGGCGCTGGACCCTGCGCCACCCGCTGCTGCGGGCACTGGTCTACGAGAACACCCCCGCACCGCGCCGCGCCGAGATCCACCGGGGCGCGGCGGACGAACTGGCGCGGGCAGGAGCCTCCGCCGCCGAGCGGGCTCATCATGTCGAGAGGTCGCTGGTCGGCTGGGATCCGGTGTCGGCGGCCGTGTTGAGCGAGGCGGCCGCCCAGTTCGCCCACACGGCGCCCGCTACCGCCGCACATCTGCTGGAGGTCGTCCTCCGGCTCATGCCGGACACGCCCGCCCACGCCCAGCAGCGTGGGGATTTGACGCTGGCGCGCGCCAGAGCCCTCGGTGTGGGCGGCAGCCTGCGGGAGAGCCGCGATCTGCTCCACACGCTGATCAGCGGGTCCGGGCCGGACGACGCATCGCTGCGCGGGGACGCGATAGCGCTGTGCGCGATGATGGAACGGCACCTCGGACACTCCCCGGAAGCGATCGCCCTGCTGCAACGGGAACTGGTCCGCAGCCCTGGTCCTGAGCCCCGCCAGGCGGTCTCCCTGGGGCTCGCGCTGGGCATGGCGGCCCTGAACACCGTCTCGTACCCCGACGTACGCGACGACATCGAGCGGACGCTCGCGACGGCCCGCTCCCACGGCGACCTCATGGGAGAGATGGGGGCCCTGGCGCTGGGGTCGTTGGGCGAGGCTTACGAAGGGGAGACGGAGGCGGCCCACCGGTTCGCCGATGCCGCCGCCGGGCTCGCCGACGGTCTGACCGACCCCAACCTCACGGAACTGTGCGAGTCACTGGTGTGGCTGGCCTGGGCGGAAGCCCTGCTGGAGCGCTACACCGACGCGGAACGCCACGCCGACCGGGGGCTGGACATCGCCCGTCGCGGCGGCCAGGTCCACGTCATGCCACACCTGCTGAGCAGCAAGGCCTTCGTGCACCTCAACACCTGTCGGCTGCCATCCGCCCTGGAGTCGGCGGAGGAGGCGGAATCCGTCGCACGAGCCATCGGCAGCAGCGATCTCCTGGCCTTCACCCTGTGTTTCAAGGCGCTGATCCTGCTCCCGCACCGCCCCCTGGGCGACACCAGGGCCTTGCTGACCGCCGAGGAGGCCGTGGCCGCGGCCGGCGGAAGCCGCCACTGGTGGGCGTCGCTGGCCGGCTGCGTGCTCGGTCACACGGCGCTCGTGAGCGGCGACCAGTACCGCGCGCAGGACGCCATCCTGAGGGCGGGCGGTCCTGAACTGCTGGGGCTGCAACCCTCCATACGCCCAGGCCAGCTGGACACCCTCGTCAGCACCGCTCTCGCGATCGGCGACGTCGAGCAGGCCGCGCGCTGGGCCGCACGAGCCGTCGAGGAGGCCGACCGGATGGGGCTGCACGGCCAGCGCGGGGCGGCACTGCGGGCCGAGGCGGCGCTCGCCCAGCACCAGGGTGACGCCCGCGCGGCCGCAGACCTCTTCGAGCGTGCCGCGCAGGCGTACGCACCCTCCGGCGCGAGGCTCTGGGAGGCGTACTCCCTGCTGCTGGCGACGACCCAGGCACAGGCCGCGGGCGACGGTCCGCGCGCCGTCGCGATGTGGGAGCGGGCCCGCCGTATCGCCGACGACGGCGGCGCGCGCCTGCTGTCCGACCTGGCCGCGCTCGTGCGTCCCCAAGCCGAGGAGGCACCCCTCGCTCCCACGGAACTCGATCAACTGACCGCACGTGAATGGGAGATCGCGGAACTCGTCGCCGAAGGACTGAGCAACCAGGCCATCGCGACCAAGCTGTACCTCAGCCGCCGTACGGTCGAGACCCACCTGTCGGCGATCTACCGTAAGACCTCCGTGTCGTCCCGCTCGGCGCTGGCGGGCCTCATGACGCGCACGGTCCTGGACCGGCGCGCGCGTGAACAATGAAACTCAGGCCGTTGCGTCCCGGTAGTCGCCGAGACAGCGGAAGGCGCCTCCGGTCGCCCGGAACAGGTACATCGCGTCCGCGTACCGGTAGGTGGACGAGTCGTAGCGCAGCCGTTTGGTGATCCCCCGGTAGTCGGTCTCGCGCAACCGGCCCATGATCGCGCCCCGTTCCGCGCGTGACGCGCCCAGGGCCGTCATGGCGCGGGCCACGAAGAGCGTCGCGTCGTAGGCCTCGGCGGAGTACCAGGGCGGGGCGGTGTCGAAGCGTGTGCGGTAGGCGGCGACGAAGGACTTCGCTGCTGTCACCCGGGTCGGATCGAGGAAGGCGGTGGTGAACACCCAGCCCTCGGCGGCGTCGCCCGCCGAGGCGAGGAAGCGGGGGTCGAGGGCGCGTTGACCGGCCAGCCGTGCACCGGAGTAGCCGGCGGAGCGCAGCGCCCGGGCCAGCCGCGCGGCCCGCGCGTACCCGCCACCGAACACCACCGCGTCCGCGCCCGCATCCGTCACCGACTCCGCGAGGGCACGGAAGTCGCCGTCCGCGTCGTCCTCGGCGGTGAGGGTGCGCCGGACCGTGGATCGCACGGCCGCGTCGACGCCGGCGCACAGACGCCAGCTGAAGTCGCCCTCGGCGGCATCGTCGATCAGCACCGTCTTGCGGGCCCCGGCGGTGCGGACGAGGTACGCGACGACCGGAGCCGCCAGGGTCGCGTCATCGGGGCGGGTGGCCGCATACACCCGGTACTTGGTGGGGTCCACCTCGTTCAGTCCCACCGACACGGTGACCATCGGGAGCCGTGCCTGCTGGTAGAGGCCGAGGGTGGACTTCGCGCAGGCGTCGGTGGTCGGCCCGAGCACCGCGCGGACCCGGTCGTCGGCCGTCAGCCGCCGGGCGACCTGCCGTGCCCGAGTCGTGCTGCCTTCGTCGTCGTGCACCTGGAGCGCCAGGTCGAAGCCGCGCCCGGCGCGGGAGTTGAGGTGGTCAAGGGCGAGCCGGACCCCGTTCTCCTGGGCTCGGCCCGTCGTACGGCCGCTGCCGCTCAGGTCGGCGTGCAGGGCAACGACCAGGCGCGGGAGGCGGGTTTCGCTTCCCTGGGCCGAGGAGCGGTCGGGCTTGCGCGCCGTCCACCACGCCGCCGTTCCGCCGGCCGCCAGGACCCCGGCGGCCGAGCCCAGCACCAGGAAGCGGCGACGCGTGGAGCCTCCCGAGCCGACGGCCGTCTCGGCGCCGGGCGCCGCGTCGGCCACCGTCGCCCCGGACACCTCGGTCGCGTCGACGGCGGGCAAAGCGAGCACCGCGGCCGAACGGCGCGCGATCAGCCGGGTCAGGGACTCCGGCAACCAGCCCCCGCCCTCGCCCGTACCGTCCAGGGCCCGACGTATCCCGGCCACCGCCGGCCGGGAGCCGGGCTCCTTCGCCAGACACCCCCGCAGCAGTGGCAGCAACGGCTCCGGTACGCCGTCCAGTTCCGGCTCGTCATGGACCGTGCGCACCAGCATCTCGGCCGCGGAGCCATGCCCGAAGGGGCGCCCGCCCGTCACGGCGTACGCCAGCAGACAGCCGAGCGAGAAGACGTCACTGGCCGGCCCGATCTCCCGGCCCCTGCCCTGCGCCTGTTCGGGGGAGAGGAACCCGGGGGAGCCGACCACCATCCCGCTGGCGGTGAGCGCGGTGTCCTCCGGCATCCGGGCGATACCGAAGTCGATCATCCGGGGTCCGTCGACGGCGAGCAGCACATTGCCCGGCTTGACGTCCCGGTGCACCAGCCCCGCCCCGTGCACCGCGTCCAGCGCCTCGGCCAGCCGCGCCCCCAGGACACGGACGGTCCCGTACGGCAGCGGCCCGCACTCCTCCACCGCCTCCGCCAGCGAGGGCCCCGGCACGAACGCCGTGGCGAGCCACGGCGACTCCGCGTCCGGGTCCGCGTCGAGCAGCGGTACCACCCAGGGGCTGGCGACCCGGCCCCCCGTCTCCACCTCACGGCGGAAACGGGCCCGGAACCCCGCGTCGTCCGCGTACGCCGCACGGATCACCTTCACCGCGGCGAGCGCGCCTCCGGCAGAGCGGGCCAGGTACACCACACCCATGCCGCCCGCGCCCAGCCGGCGCAGCAGCCGGTAGCCCGCGATCCTGGCCGGGTCGGCGCCGCGCAACGGCTCCATCAGCGCCTCACCCGGTGCACACCTGGTACGAGCGCCCCATCAGGTGGACACCCGGTACGGCGCCACGCCCTGGTACGCGAACCGGCCGCCGTCGACCTTCCACAGGTAGACCCCGCTGCCGTCGATGACCAGGGCCCCGGTCGTCTTGTCGAACGCGAGGTTCCGGCTGATCCCCTTGTACGTGGCCGAGCGCAGCGCCGTCGTCAGGTTCTGCCGGGTGCGGCGCCCGGCGGTCAGCGAGCGCAGACCGCGTACGGAAAGTTGCGCCACGTCGTACGTCTCGACGGCGTACCGCTCCGGCTCCGCGTCGAAACGCTTGCGGTAAGCGGCCCTGAACGCCTTCGCCTCGGGCGCCACGGTGGCGTCCATGACCGGGGCGACGATCACCCAGCCGTCGGCCGCGTCCCCCGCGGCGGACAGGAACCGTGCGTCGAGCACCCCCTGGGCGGCGGCCCTGGCCCCCGGGAAGTCACGGCTGCCCAGTTCCCGGGCCAGCAGCGCCGCCCGGTCGTGGTAACCGGCGAACACCACGGAGTCCGCGCCCCCGTCGAGCAGGGCATCCAGGGTCGGCCCGAAGTCGGTGCGCAGGGCGCTGACCACCTTCGGCACGGCCGGCTGCCGTTCCTTCCGCAGGATGTTGGCGAGGGTGCTGCTGATCTCCCAGCCGTAGGCGTCCGCCGCCCGGTCGTCGACGATCCCGACCGTGCGCGACTTCGCGGTGCCGCGCATATACGCGTCCAGGTAGAACGGCAGGACCGTGTCCGTCACCCGGGCGTGCAGGAAGGACCGGCTGCCCATCACCCCCAGCACGGTGGCGCCGGGCGACACCGCGATCAGGGGCAGCGAGGCCGCATCGTACGCCGCCAGCGAGGCCAGGGCGGTGGCGTCCGTGGTGGGACCGATCACGGCCAGCACGGAACGGTCGGCGACGAGCTTCGCGGCCGCCTCGGGCGCCCGGGCCGGATCGCCACCGTCGTCCACCGTCTTCACAGCGAGAACAAAGGGACTGTCCGCACGGGAGTTGAACTCGTCGACCGCCAGCCGCAGCCCCCGCTCCTGAGCCCGGCCGACCGCCTTCTGATCGCCGCTCAGGTCGGCATGCAGACCGAGGGTGTACACGGGACTGCTGGAGTTCGGGGCGGTGTTGTCGTTCTCGCCGTCACCGGAGAGCGCCGCCCACGTGGCCAGTCCGCCCCCGGCCGTGACCACCGCCGCACCTCCGGCCAGCAGGAGGAAACGGCGTCTGCCGACGGCACGGACCGCGGGCTGCGCGGCCGCCGTGTCCGTCGCAGCGGTGCCGACGGACGCGGCGTCGACCTCGGTCTCGTCGATGGAGGGCAGCGCGAGCCCGGCGGCCGACCGTTCCGCGATCAGCCTGACCAACAGCTCGGGCAGCCAGGCCTCGTCGCCGGGGGCCGACTCCGTTTCGCGGAGGGTCGGCTCCGTTTCACCGGGAATCCTGTCGTCCTCGGGCTCTGGAGGACGTACGACGCGCAAGGCCTCCCGCGGGTCGCAAGGCGAGGCGGGCGACGACGGCGACAAGGGCGCGGCGACCGTGAGGGCCTTGGACAGCACCCCGGCCGTAGGCCGCAGCTCCGGGTCCTTCTCCAGACAACTGCTCACCACCTCGGCGAGCTCCGCCGGAACATCCTCCAGATCCGGCGCGTCGTGCACCGTCCGGTACAGCAGCGCGTCGATCGACCCGGTGCCGAACGGAAGGCGCCCCGTCGCGGCGAAGGCCAGCACGCAGCCCAACGAGAAGACGTCTCCGGCCGCTCCCGGATCCCGCCCGCCCCGCGCCTGTTCCGGTGGCAAGAACCCCGGCGTGCCCACCACGACACCGGTCGAGGTGAGCGCAGTGTCCTCGGAATTGCGGGCCACACCGAAGTCGATCAGCCGTGGGCCGTCGAGCGCCAGCAGCACATTGCCCGGCTTGACATCCCGGTGCACGAGACCGGCCGCGTGCAGCTCTCGCAGCGCCTCGGCGAGCCGCGCCCCGAGCACCCGCAGGCTCGGCACCGGCAGCGGCCCGTGCGCGGCGAGAGCCTCGGCGAGCGAGGGACCGGGGACGAAGGTGGTCGCGAGCCAGGGCTGTGCCGCCTCGGGGTCCGCGTCCACCAGGGACACCACCCACGGGCTGGTCATCCGGCGGGCCGTGTCCGCCTCACGCCGGAATCGCTCCCGGAAATCGGGGTCCTCGGCGTACTCCGCCTGAATCACCTTCAGCGCGACCAGAGTTCCGCCGGCCGAGCGGGCCAGGTACACCACCCCCATACCGCCCGCACCGAGCCGTCCCAGCAGCCGGTAGCCCGCCAGCCTGGCAGGATCCGAAGTTCGCAGCGGCTCCATCACTTCCCCTTCAGCCGCTGCCCGATGCGCGTCAGCATCTGAGCCAGGGCCTTGCTGCCCAGTTGTTCCAGTTCCTGCGCGGTGTTGCCCTTCGCGCCCGTCACGGAGACGGCCACGACGACCGTGCCCAACCGGGCGACCATCCACCGGTACGGCTGTGCGGCACCACCGTTCTCGACGTAATCGCCGGCCTCGAGTACGGAGTCGTCGGCGTACTCCTGCTCGCGGGCACCGAAGGAGGTGCCGAGCGACATGAGACCCGTGATCCGCTCGTCGGACCGGGGCCGCTGCTCCGGGCACCGCAGCACCTCTTCGAGAGTGGTGCTCAGCTGCTCGTCGGCACCGAGGACGGAGGCGTGCACGGTGGCGACCGCCGTCACCTTGACCGCGCCCTTGCCTCCGCCGGCCGGCAGCCGGCTGTAGCGGGACGTGCTCGCCAGCACCCCGCGCGAGAGCTTCTCACGCTGCCAGCGGCAGTCCTCGTTCAGCACGGCCCAGGTGCCCGGGGTGCTCCCGGCCGGAGTCTGGGCGACGAAACTCCGCCCCCAGCCGGCCGGGGCGAGCACGACGGATTCGGCCAGCCGGCGCCCGTCCTTGGAGGTCCGGGGGACGAGGGAGGCATCGGGCATGAAGACGGAAGAGGCGGCGGACGCGCCGGCCGACGGGGTCTCCCCCCTGACCGGCGAGGAACTGGCCGAGGCGCGCGGCGCGGTACCGGCCGAGGGCGAATCGCTCTGCCGGGAAAGCTGGTTGTCCGTCCCCTGGGCCGAACACCCGGCCAGCAGAGTCCCCGCGACCAGCAGCGTCATCCAACTGCCCCGCATCCCATGGGCGTTGCTTGTCACTCAGTCCCCTCAACACCGTTCGTGCCATTCGACTCGTCGAACATAGACGGCCGGGAGGGAACGGACCTCCGTAGAACCACGTATCTGGTTACGTAATCCGCAAGGGGAACGACGACAGTCGCGGTCAGCACCAACGCGCCCGCAAACACGCACAGGAACCGTTCGAAGAAGACGACCGGGATACGCCCATCGGGGAACAGGGCGGAGGCGACGGTGCCCAGCGTCGTCTTCACCGCCACCGGCGCCCAGAACAGTACGGGCCGTACGACACCCCGTGGAGGCGAGCCGTGCCAGCGCCTCAGCAGCCCGCGACGCCCGATGGGGGCGGTCGCCCAGACCCAGCCGACGATTCCGACCAGCGTGGACGCCTGTGCAGGGCCGATCCACCACGGTATGCCGGGCACCATGGGCCTCCCGAGTACGGCGAAGCCCAGTGACCTCCCGGCCGGCCCGTCGTGCGTGAAGTCGTCCCAGAGCCCGTGGGTGACCGCGCCGAGCCACGCCGAGATCACGGTGACGTACCAGCGATGGCGCACCTGCCCCAGGACTCCGTACTCACGCCACCAGCCCCGCAGGCGTACCCACCCGATCCAGGCAAGCCGACCGGGGCACAGGTGTCGGGCGATGGCGGCTCCGGTCGTGCTCCGGTCCCGGCCGATTGCGACGGCGCGGGCATCGGCTCGGGTGCGAACAAGGGCAACGGAACAGTCCTGTTCCGTGCGGTCGGGCGGTGGAGTTCACCGCCCCGTGGCGGCCCGTTCGGTTCCGACACCCGAGTGAGGGTGGGCCCGGCCGGCTCACGCGCGACGGCCCGGCGTCGCAGCACGGTTTGCATCGAAATCGGCGACGCTCCGCCCTGTGCTGCAGCAGGTGTTGGTGGAGGGTGGACGACGCCCGGGGGAGGTGAACGAGACCGGGCCCGGATCCGGTTGCAGCTTCTCGGCGACGATTGTGGCCGGGACCAGCCGTTCCGATTGTCGACGTCCGAAGCGAAGGTGGTGACCTGCCGGCAGCGCCACCAGCGGGACAGGTCGTGCGTTCAGCCGGTGTCGACGGCATCTGGGGCGTCGCACCGCTGGTGGCTCTCACTGCGGTGTCCGAGTCGAGAGGCACCCCGATGGGTGCCTCTCGACTGTCGGTCTGACCGTACTGTTCGAGACCCGCAGTGTTGTCAGTTCTTCTTGAAGACCGTCACCGCCAGGCTCGCGCAGGCGTTGCCGCTCGCGGCGACGGCGCCGGTGGTGTCGAGTACCTTCGTCCAGGTCCCCGGCGGCAGCGTCACGTTGTAGGTGCTGCCGGTGGGGTTGTCGACGACGACGGTGTCGTAGGTCGTGGGCGCGGCGGGGTTCGAGCTGAAGCGGCCGATCACCACCGAGCCGTCGACGGTCGCGGACACCTGGTTGTGCACCGCGCCCCAGGTGGTGAGGCGCAGGGCCGAGCCGGCCTTGCGGAGCGCGATGGCGTCCTTGTAGTAGCTGAAGATGTTGGCGTTGGCGGTCTTGTCGCCCCAGTGGATCGCGTTGACGGCGTCGGAGGCGGCGTAGGAGTTCATCGCGGTCGGGTAGTCGCCGCTCACGACCTTGGAGCGGAGGAACTCGTCGCCCTCGGCGATGATCGGGACGCCCTCGGAGGTGAGGACCATACCGACGGCGAACCGGTCGATGCGGCCGGCTGTTCCGGTGGCTCCGCCGGTCGCGCCGGAGTACGTGATCTTGTCGTAGAGGTTCAGGTTGTCGTGGATCGAGGCGTAGTTCATGGTCTGCTCGGGGTCCTCGGCGAAGGCCGGGGTCCACAGGTTGGAGACCGGGGCGGTGCTGTTGGCGTCCGTGGGTGATCCGCGCATGCCGAAGGCGATGGCCGCGGCGTTGCCGGCGCCGCCCATGTAGCCCATGGTGTTCGTGTCCGTGCCGCCGCGGATCGCGTCGCGGTAGACGCCGTTGAAGACGCCGAAGTGTGCGGGCGCGAGGGCGGGGAGGTTGCCGTAGCGGACCTTCTGCGGTTCCTGCGGGTCGCTCGCGCCGCCGTTCCAGGGCTCCCCGTACATCATCAGCGTGCGACCGGCGTAGGCGGTGTTGAGGTAGTTGGCCCAGGTGTTGACGTTGTTGGTGTACTGGACGCCGACCAGGTCGAAGCGGAAGCCGTCGACGTTGTAGTCACGGACCCAGTGCTCCAGGGAGTCCTGGATCATGTGGCCGACCATCGGGTTGCCGTCGTCGATCGAGTTGCCAGTGCCGGACAGGTCGGTCGACGTGTAGTACTTGCCGGTGATGTTGCCGAAGACGCTCTTGCTGAAGGTGTGGTTGTAGACGACGTCCATGACGACGCGGATGCCGTTCTTGTGGAACACGTTGACCATGTCCTTGAACTCGCGGATCCGGTCCTCCGGCGCCGTGAACTGCGAGAACTGCTCCTCCGGAACGTTGTAGTCCACCGGGTCGTAGCCCCAGTTGGGCACGGTGCTGCCGAAGTCGAACGAGGGCATGATCTGGACGGTGGTGACGCCCAGCTCCTTCAGGTGGTCGATGCCCGTCTTCGCGCCGTTGTCCGTCGTCCCGGTCTGCACCAGGCCGAGGAACTTGCCGCGCTTGGCCGCGTCGACGCCGGAGCTCGCGTCGATGGTGAAGTCGTGGACGCTCAGCTCGTAGACGACCGCGTCCTCACGGTTCGTCAGGGCCGGGCGCGCCGCCCAGCTGCCGCCGGTGGGCGTCACTGCGGCGGTGTCGACGACCACGCCCTGGGTGGTGCCGGGGGTGGTCATCTGGGCGTAGGGGTCGGGGACGGCCACACCGCCGACGTAGAACTGGTACGTCTGATCCTTCAGGTCCCCGCTCACGACGGTCTGGTAGACGTTCGTGTAGCCGCTGAGGGTCGTAGGGCTGAGCGGGTGGCTGCTGCCGCCGACGCTGACGCTGACGTTGGAGCTGTCCGGCGACCAGAGCCGGAAGGTGGTGCCGGTCGGGGTGTACAGCGCGCCGAGGGTGTTCAGCGAGGACGTGCCGCCGTTGCTCACGACGGTGATCCAGTGGGTCGCCGAGTTGTAGGAGAAGGTGGTGGTCGCCCCGGCCGAGGGCACGTCGAAGGCGATGTTGGCGCCGTTCGCCGTGCCGCCCGCGCCGTAGTTCACGGTCCAGGACTGGCCCAGGGTCACCTTGGTGTTCCAGCTGCCGGCCGGGATCGCGGTGGTGCTGTAGGAGTAGACGCCGTCGCCGTCGGGGTCGGTCATCCGCGTCGTGGCGCAGGTGGCGGACCAGTCCGCGTTGCAGCCGAGCTCGGACTGGTAGTCACCGGCCGCCGTGACGGTGGGTCGGGCGGAGTCGTCGGTGACCAGGTGAGTGTTGGGGTCGTAGACGAAGTCGACGACCTCGCCGCCTGCGGGGACGGTCATCGAGATGTTCGAGCCGCCCGCCACGCCGCCCGCGCCGTAGTTCTCGGTCCAGCTGTCGTTGATCGCGATCTTGTAGTTGTAGCTGCCGCCCGGGACGTTGAACGAGGCGGTCCAGGTGCCGTCGGCCCGCGGGGACATCTGGGCCTGCGGGCAGTCCGGCTGCCAGTCGGCGGAGCAGCCGATCTCGCTGTCGAAGGTTCCGGCCAGGGTGACCGCGCTCGGCGCGGCGGCGCTGGCGGGGAAGGAGGAGAGGGAGACGGTGCCGGCGCTCAGCAGGACGGCGGACACGCCGAGGACGGCGGCTCTGCGCGTTCCGGCGCGGGGGTGTGGTCTGCGGCTCATGAAGGGGAGTGCCTCCGGGCATGCCGAGGGCCGACAGGTACACGCAGCGGCCTGCTGTCCGTACCTACCGTCCTCGGGCGGGGTGGGGTGGAGTCGGCGCGCGGGGGTGGGGACGCGATCGGCGGGGGAGCCGACGGGTCCCCGGGGACCTGGAGTGGCCGGCCGGTGTCAGCGCCAGGAGTCGTTGTGGGTGACGGCTCCGGAGGCGGGGGTGGTGCAGGAGCGGTTGGGGTCGCTCTGCCAGGTGATCGTTCCGTCCGGGTTCTTCTTGAAGTGCCTGTAGGCGAAGCTCGAGTTGGACGGCAAGGTCAGCGCGGTCGACCAGGTTGGGTAGCCGGCGGCCGAGAGTGGGACCACCGCGGCGGTGTTCCTGTTGCCCGGCGCCGCGATGGAGCCGACCACGTCCACGTTCTGGCCGTAGTAGGTGTCGGGGTACTCGTCGAGGGCGACGGAGACCTGCCCGTCTGGCCGCAACTGCTGCCCGTGCAAGGGCTGTTGACGTCGAAGGCGACGGCAACGGCGACCGCGTCCTCGGGCGCGACGGCGACGGTTGCGTTGCCGTTCGCGTCGACGGTCACGACCGGTCAGGTGCACGGACGCGACGGAGTTCCGGTTCCACCGGAACAGGTTGGCGAAGTCGTTGCCCTTGCCGGGCGGCGAGGCCACTACGGGCGTGCTGCCGCCGACCAGGGCGAGCGGCGTGACGGCAGCGAGGAGGGCGGTGGAGGCGGGGGTGGCCTGCAGTCTCCGGGATCTGGGATCTGGGAGCTGCGGGCGTGTGGAGGGTGAGATGCATGTGCGGCTCCGGGGGCAGGGCAGGGCAGTGCTGTGGGTGGGGCCGTCCGCGGCGACGGTTGCCGCGACACCGGGACCCGACCCGGGAGCGCCGCACCGCGCGGGGAAGAGAGTGCCACCGCGCGGAGGAGTCGACAAGACTCATGGAAGAATTTGCTGCAAGTTTCTACAACCTATTTCAGCTTGCTGTCGCCGCACCGCACCGCACCCCGAGCTTCGAGGGGAAGCCTGGACATCCGCGTCCCACACGCACCCGGCATGCTCCATGTGCCCGGCACGCCGACCGATGCGCCTGATCTCCACGGGACGACGTCAACGGCGCACGGCCCGGACGAGGCCGTCGACAGCCGCATGGTTGTTGCCGGCGGCGTCGATCACCGGACGGGTGACCGTCTCGGCCCGCAGGATGTCGGCGTACGGCCGCCAGATGTCGGCCACCTGCTCGACGGCGTACAGCACACGCGCATCCTGTGGGCCGCCGTGACCTCGCTCGGGATTGGTCGCGTCGTGGCCGACGAGCAGCAAGGTTCCGCCCTCGCGTACGCCGGTAGCGGCCCGGAGCAGTACCTGGGCCATCGCGGTCCACGGGAGATGGAGATAGGCGAACAGTGCCAGGTCGTAGATCGCCTCGTCAGGGGCCCAGGCAGTCAGATCGGCGCGGACGGCGTGCAGGCGCACACCTCGGTCGGCGGCCAGTCGCTCGGCCTTCTCCAGTGCCACGGCGGAGAAGTCGACGGCGTCCACATCCCAGCCCCGTTCTGCCAGCCAGACCGCGTTGCGCCCTTCACCGGCGGCGATGTCAACCGCCCGCCCGGTCGGTTCCAGGTCGGACAACTCCTCCTCGACGAACCGGTTGGGTTCCGCCTTCCACACCAGTTCGCCGCCGCGGTACCGCTCGTCCCAACCCGCTGAGTCCATCTCGTGCACCTCGTTCCTCCGCGTGAGCGCAATCCTCGTCCGCACCGGCGTCTTCCTGCGGGTCCGCCTCGCCGTCCCCCGTGTTCTCGGGACAGGGTGAGGAAGGCGCCCTCGGGTTTGCGCAGGTATCCGCCGACCTTGGCGAACCCGATGCGGGCCAGCCGGGTGACGACCTCCTCCTCGCGGTCCTGCGGCGCGATGACGACGACATCCTGCTCCGGCGTGACGACCATGCCGGCCTGCTCGGCGAAGCGGCCGTCCGCAGGCACGTTGACCGAGCCGCGCAGATGGCCGGGCGCGAAGTCCTGCGGCGAACGGGCGTCGACCACGACCGCTCCCGCCGCGCGCCGCCGTATGAACTCCTCGACCGACAGCGGCCGGGGCGCGGCGGTCGCGTCGAACAGGCCGTGCTCCTTGCGATTGAGGATGGCGTCGTGGACGAGTGGTCGGCGCCCGCGGCCGTGGCGGCTTCACGGGCCTGCTGCTCGGCTCGGTCAGCCAGGCACTGCTGCACCACGCGCAATGCCCGGTCGCCGTCATACGAGCCGAGGAGCGGCAAGGACAACTTGCAGAGAATGACCGCCGCGATCCCACTCACCGACGACGAACGCGCGGCCGTCGACGACGGCCAGGAAGCACTGGACCGCCTGCTCGACCGCCTGCTCGACCGCCTCGCCGACATCCGCGGGCCCGACACCACGCGAATTTCACGTGCCGGCCACTGCACGCCTCCTGCCACTCGTCGCCGTCCGGCAAGGCGGCGCAAGCGCGACACCACGCTGATATCGAGGTGCGAAACGGCTCGGGAGAGTGCCACAGTCACTGTCGTGACCCTGATGGACGTACTCGTCGACTTCTCCCACACCGGTCGGATCGGCCCCCTGAGCTGCGGAATGTCCCTGGCTGAGGCTGAAGACCTTCTCGGCCCGGGGCGCCCGCACCCGGCCCACCGCCTGAAGGGGCCCGATATCGACGGCTACCCCTACTCCTGGGACGGGTTGCAGCTGGTGGTCACTCAGCGGGCCGTCAGTGGAATCTGGATCAACCTCTGGCCCGGTTCTACCGCCAAACTTCCGCCGCTCGTCCTGCCTGATTCCGAGTCGTCCGAGGCCACCGTCCTCCGCGAGGAGCTGATCGCCGCCCTCGACGGCGCTGGCTGCCGGCATGCGGTCAACAGCACTCTCACCTTCGGCGAGCAGTCGAGCATCCTCACCCAGCCCGCTGACGTCTGCGCGGTCTTCAGCCTGCCCGGGCGGGACAATCACGTGCCGCACCGCGACCGGCACTACCTCGACGTGATGCACAAGCACACGGCTTGACATCGCCGATCTCACAGAATGATTCAGGGCGAGACCAGGAGGGCACGATGGAGCACCCGCAAGACTCCGACTTCGCCGAGCACGCTCGGGGGCTGGTTGAAGCAGCGTCGACGACCCCTTGGCCGCTACGGGATGGGCGGCAGGTGGTTCCTCAGCAGATCTTGGCCGACCTGGCTGATGTCGCAGTCCGTGCCCCGGTCACCGGTCGGGAGATCGACTACACCCAGACCCTGCGCGAAGTCCTCGACGCCCTCGCAACCGGGGACTCAGGTGGCGATCCGGACCTCCATATCCTGGGCCTGATGCTCGCGATGAGCAGCATCGACCGGGGCGGTCACGCCGCTCAGGCTGACGCCTGCGAGAACGCCCTTCAATACATTGCCAGCCTTCCCGCATGGCACGACGTCAACATCACCTTCGGCCGCAACGACTCTGCTTGACGAAACAGATTCCACAGAATCAACCGGTTGACATTGCCCTCGACTGCGCCGGAACTATGGTGCAGGGACCGGCCGTTGCGGACGGCGTCGAAGTCACGGCGGAGGTTGCGGGCGAAGGATGCGAGCAGTGCCGGAGTGTCCTGCTCGGCGTGGATGATCCAGCCTTCGAGGCGGGTGCCGCGGCGTCGGGTCATCATCACGGCGAACGTCCTGACGTGACCGGTGAACCGGTCGAGTTGGGGGTGGCGTTCACGCAGACGGTGCAGCTTCTCCACATCCCCCAGGCCGAGCTGGACGTCGTGGAGCTAGCGTGGGTGGATCTGAGCGCCCGGGACGAGAAGCACCCCCTGACCTGCGGTGTACCAAAGTGCCAACTATCTCTCTGATTCCGGGCCTCGACATGCTGCAGCCAGTTGGCATCAGCGCAGGTCACGAACGTTGCCCAGTGCCAACTATCCATCCTGGTCACACGCGATGTGACCACAGACGTTAGTTGTCACATACCGAGGATAGTTGGCACCATGATCAATTGATCTCTCCGGTGCGTTCCAGGCCTCGCCGGTCGGGTCTCGATGCCCACCTTGATCTGCAAGTGAGTCGCGCCGATCTCGCGCAGCAGTCGGTGGTGGTGCTCCACCAAGTGTTTGGAGACGTCGATGCGGAGCGGGTTCAGTTCCGTGCTCAGGGCTTCGCGGTCGGTCATGATGGCGTCCCGCCGAGTGATCAAAGCAGCGGAATCCGCAGGTACGGGGACAGTGGCTCCGCCGCGGACGGGTGCCTCAGCAGGGCGCCTCGTGGACCGCCGCGTCTGCGGAGATCGTCAGCGGCCTCGTACCGGAATCCGCAACGCTGGATCGCCCACACCACGACGCGGGACACGACCCGGTCATCTCTAGCAGACCGCTCGGCTCTGGTTCGAGGCGGCGTTCGTATCTGTAACACCGTGTCCTACATGGTCAGCTTGAGGAAGCGCTTGTAGCAGCAGATGGCGGCGGCGATACCAAGGAAGGCCAAGTAGTTGCGGGGGTGGCGCTCGTAACGAGGGGACAGGCGGCGGTATCCGGTGAGCCAGGAGATCGTGCGCTCGATGATCCACCGCCGGCGGCCCAGGCGTTCGCTTGAGTCGATTCCCTTGCGTGCGATGCGGACGCCAACGTGCTGGCTGTGTAGCCATTTCCTCAGGTCAGGGAGGTCGTAGGCCTTGTCGGCGTGGAGTCGCTCGGGCTTGGAACGCTCGCTGTGGGATTCGTGTCCTACGCGGAAATGGGCGACCATCGGCTTCAGTCCGAGGCTGTCGTGAGTGTTCCCTGCAGGGAGGCCGACGCGTAGAGGCAGTCCGTTCGCGTCGGACAGGACATGCATCTTGGAACCCGGCTTGCCCCGGCCCACGGGAGACGGGCCTGCAAGTTCGCCCCTTTTTTAGAGTGGACATGAGCGGAGTCCAGTACCGCCCGGGACAGGTCGACCAGCCCCTGGCCGACGAGCATCTCGAGCACTTTCTGGTGCAGCCGTCCCCAGACGCCGGCTCGCGGCCAGATCAGGAACCGGCGGTGCAGCAGACCCGATTGAACGGCATGTCCTGCGGATGGTGACGAGTCCCAGGGCCATTGATCGTCCTCACGGAATGTGTGCCAGAACCCAGTTGTGAAGTCGCTTGTCGATGGGTTTAGGAGGCGCCCCGTTCCCCGGATGGGTGATGTTGACGAGTTTGGGAGGCGCTGGGGTTCTTGCCAGAGCAGCATCGGGATACTCGTGGTGAAAGGTCCTGGTCATGCCGCGGATGTCGAAGGTCGAGCTGTACGCGGCGATGCGGCGTGACCACCGTGGCGGCATGTCGAAGGATCCCGGCTACGTGTCCGCCCGGGTCCAGAACTGACGCGGCGCGCACCCCTCGCGCCGCAGCCAGTGCTCGGTATAGACGATCCGCTCGGCCTCGATCACGACGAGCGGACCAGACGGCGGTTCGTCGAGAGAGCGCGACCGCTCGACATGGTCGGACTGCCAGCGGAAAGCTGGCCAGTAGTGCTCGAAGTCCGCGTCGGCCTCGGACAGTACGCGAGCCTGACCGAAGAGCTGGGCACCTCGGCTGCTGGCTTGCCCGACCAGCGGAGCGAATATCCCTACCGACACCCGGGGATCCGCGGCAAGATTCCTCATCTTCGGCGAACCAGCGGCCGTGGAGAACATCACCGCGAAGTCGAGGTGGAAGTACCGCACCGGGGTCGCGAGCGGCCCTTCAGATCCCGCCGTCGCGATCACGCACATGGGTCTGCTGCACGATCGGGTGACATCTGAAGTGGCTTGCCCTGTGGGGCGGGTGGGAAGGATGTCGCTGTGCCCAAGCCTTATCCGGAAGAATTCCGCCAGGACGTCGTGCGGGTCGCGAGGAACCGCGGCCCGGGCGTGACGGTGGAGCAGGTGGCCGCCGACTTCGGAGTCCACGCGATGACGCTGTGGAAATGGATGCGCCGCGCGGACATCGACGACGGGACAAAGCCCGGGACGACCAGCCAGGAGAGCGCAGAACTGCGGGAAGCACGTCGGCGGATCAAGCTGCTGGAGCAGGAGAACGAGGTCCTGCGCCGGGCCGCGGCCTACCTGTCGCAGGCACATCTGCCGGGAAAAGGATCTACCCGCTCGTGAAAGAGCTGGCCGGGGACGGTGTGCCCGTCACGGTGACGTGCCGGGTCCTGAAGCTCGCCAGACAGCCCTACTACCGCTGGCTGGAGCGGCCGGTGACCGATGCCGAGTTCGAGCAGGCCGCTCGCGCGAACGCGCTGTTCGACGCCCACCGTGAGGATCCGGAGTTCGGCTACCGCTTCCTGGCCGACGAAGCCCGCAGCGCGGGATCCGGCATGGCGGACCGGACCGCCTGGCGGATCTGCCGGGACAACCGCTGGTGGAGCGTGTTCGGCAAGAAGCGCGGCCGGACCAAGAAGGCCGGCCCGCCGGTCCACGACGACCTCGTCCGCCGGGACTTCACCACCGACGGCCCGAACCGGCTGTGGCTCACCGATATCACCGAACACGCCACGGGTGAGGGGAAGTTGTACCTCTGCGCGGTCAAGGATGTCTTCAGCAAGAGGATCGTGGGCTACTCCATCGACGCACGGATGAAGTCCCGCCTGGCCGTCGCAGCCTTGAACAACGCCGTGGCCCGCCGAGAGAACGTCGCCGGGTGTGTTCTGCACAGCGATCGTGGATCGCAGTTCCGGTCACGGAAGTTCGTCCAGGCGCTCGACCGGCACCAGATCACCGGTTCGATAGGGAGAGTCGGGGCGGCAGGCGACAACGCGGCTATGGAGTCGTTCTTCAGTCTGCTGCAGAAGAACGTCCTCGACCGCCGGGCGTGGGCCACCCGCGAGGAACTGCGGATCGCGATCGTGACCTGGATCGAGCGGACCTACCACCGACGCCGCAGACAAGCCTCCCTCGGCCGGCTGACCCCCGTCGAATTCGAGACCGTCATGACCACACCGGCCCTCCAGGCCGCGTGACCCAACCTGTCACCCAACCCTGCATCAGACCCCATGTTCTGCGACGACAGCAGGTTGAGTATGCGCTCTTCCAGACGCTTGGGATCGAGCCGCTTCTTCGGTGACGGGCCGGCCAGCCACGGATTAGTCACAGGCATGATCAAGCATCCCATGCTCCCGTCCCCAGGCTCCCAGGGGTCGGACAGCCACGACCGTCGACAGTGCCGTCAAAACTCGTCGACATCTCCTCAGCCGTCGATCACCAACCGCCGCTGGAAGTCATCGACAAACGCTGTCGCTTGAAGTCGACGAAGCCCAGCGGCGGACGAAGACGGGCTTGAGGTGCTTCTCGGGCAGGGCGTCGGGGAGTTGTTCCCAGTCGAGGACGTGGGAGACGACTCGGGCGGGGTCGACGGTGCCGGAGGCGGCGAGGTCGAGGGCGTCGGGGATGTGGGCGCGAACGTTGTCGCGGGCGATGCGCAGGGTGACGCCGGTGAGGTACATGTCGAGGAGTGGCAGTTCACCGGGGCGGAAGTGGTTGCCGGCTGATTCGCAGATGCCTTCGGGCGCGAGTGACTTGACGGCGAGGGTGAGCTGGTCGACGCGCCCGGTTGCCTCGACCGCGAGGTCGAAGCCGTGGCGGATCGCTTCGATCGATTCGGCGGTGCGGGCGCCGAAGCCCTCGGCGAGCTTGCGGTGCTCCGCGTCGGGGTCGACGTAGAGAACGTCGGAGGCGCCGAGGGCGCGGGCGATGTCGCAGACGTACAGGCCGATGCTCCCACGGGCGACGACCAGGACCCGGGCGCCGGGGCGGGCCTTGAGGTGGGGCGCGACCAGGCGCCAGGACAGCGACCAGTTGTCGCTCGCCGAGGCCATCGCGACCGGGTCGAGACCGACGGGCAGGGGCACCAGCATGGCGTCCGCGTACGGGACGTGGACCAGGTCGGAGAAGAGGCCGCCCCAGTTGCCGCCGATCGGCGCGCCGTACATGGCCATGTGCGGGACCGAGGTGCAGTGGGCGGTGAGTCCGTTGCGGCAGTGGTCGCAGGTGCCGCAGCTGATGGACCAGGGTACGACGACGAGGTCGCCGGGGGCCACGGTGGTCACCGCGTCGCCGATGTCGGTGACGCGGGCGATGCACTCGTGGCCGAGGGCGAACGGCGGATCGATGAAGCCGTGCCCGGCCAAGATTGCCGAGTCCACGTCGCAGGAGGTCGCGGCGATCGGCGCGACGATCGCCTCCTGGTCGGACTGGAGCTCGGGGTCCGGGGCCTCGCGCCATTCGACCGTGCGGCGGGCGACGTATGTCAGCTCACGCATCCGCCTGCTCCTTGTTCTGCCGCGCCAGAGCGACCAAGTCGGCGTAGCGGATGACGGAGCCGCCCGCGCCCCAGGTTCCGTCCTGCTGCTCATGCACGAGCACCCACACTCGCAGCGCGTCGTCGGGGGAGAGGCCGGCGGCTGACAGAACGGTCTTCGTCGCGTCCTGGACCAGGCCGGCCTTGCGCCGCTCGGACAACGCCCCCCGCGGCACCGTCACCTCCACCAGGAAGCGGGGAGCGTCGTCCTCGGCGGTCCCTTGGGTGCGTTCGGGCAGCTCGACGAGGTAGCTCCACGCCTGGGCGCGGAAGAAGGCGGTGTCGGGCGCGCCCTCCCAGCGCAGCAGCACGGCCGCAAGGTCGCGCTGAACGGTGGTGCGGCCCTCTTTGGTGAGGGCTCCGGCAGGCACGGTCAACCGGATCATGGGCATGGCAGCTCCTATGACGATCGTTATAGACCTGGGTCACGGTAGGCTATGACGGTCGTTATAGCGAGAGGGGAGTGCGAGATGGCCAAAGGCGGTACGCCGTCCCGTGAGCGGATCGTGGCCGGTGCCGCGGACATGATCAGTCGGCGCGGCCTGAGTGCGACGAGCATCCGGGAGATGGCCAAGCACGCCGAGGCGCCGCTCGGCTCGACGTACCACTACTTCCCCGAGGGCAAGCAGCAACTGGCCGCCGAGGCGGTCCGCTTCACGGGCGAGTGGGTCGCGCGGAGGCTGCGCAAGGAGCTGGAACCCGGGCCGGCGGCGGGGCTGCGGGCGTTTCTGGACCTGTGGCGGAGGATCGTCGTCGAGAGCGACTTCCATGCCGGCTGCCCCGTTCTGGCCGTAGCCATCGAGGAGCCCCCGGCCGACGAGGTGCCGCCCGCCCTGGTGGCCGCCGCTGAGGTGTTCGAGCAGTGGGAGAGTTTGCTGGCCGCATCGCTGCGGGAGCACGGCGCCGGGGCCGAGCAGGCTGCGCAGCTCGCCACGCTCATCGTCGCCGCCGTCGAGGGGACGGTGGCGATGTGCCGCGCCAAGCGCAGCACTCAGCCCCTCGATCAGGCCGCCGAACAGCTTCAGACCCTCATCGCCACCGCAACCAGGGACTGAGCCGAGCCGGGCCCGGCCGACCGGTCTTTCGCCGGGTCGGCCCTCGCTACCAGGAAGGCGGGCGGGAGGAACGAAGGAGTGGGGGACTTTGACAACGCCGTGATTTCACGGCGTGACGTCGTCCAGGAGCCAGGAGCCAGGAGCCAGGAGCCAGGAGACGATGGAGACGACGCGGCGCGGGTCAGCAGACAGCGGTGGTGCTGTCCACGCGGAGGGGAGCATTCGTGCGGGCAGTGATGTCCTCGATCGTGACGCCGGGGGCGGTTTCGACGAGGGCGAGGCCGTCTGGGGTGATGTCGAGGACACCGAGGTCGGTGATGACGCGGTGCACGCACTGTTCTCCTGTGAGCGGGAGGGTGCATTCTTTGAGGATCTTGGGGCTGTCGTCCTTGGCGGTGTGTTCCATGAGGACGATGACCCGGCGGGCGCCGTGGACGAGGTCCATGGCTCCGCCCATGCCCTTGACCATCTTGCCGGGGATCATCCAGTTGGCGAGGTCGCCCCGCGCCGAGATCTGCATGGCACCCAGCACGGCTGTGTCGATGTGGCCGCCTCGGATCATGCCGAAGGAGAGGGCGGAGTCGAAGAAGCTTGCGCCGGGCAGGACGGTGACGGTCTCCTTGCCCGCGTTGATGAGGTCGGGATCGACCTCCGTTTCCGTGGGGTAGGGGCCCGTACCGAGGATGCCGTTCTCGGAGTGCAGGACAACATGCACGCCGGCCGGCAGGTGACCGGGGATCAGCGTCGGCAGGCCGATGCCCAGGTTGACGTAGGAGCCGTCGGTGAGTTCGGCGGCGGCGCGGGCGGCCATCTGGTCGCGGGTCCAGGCCATCAGGAACGTACCGTCCTCTTCTCGATCTTCTTGTCGGCGGCTTCCTCGGCAGTGAGCGCCACGATCCGCTGGATGTAGATGCCGGGCAGGTGGATTTCGTCGGGGCGCAGCTCGCCCGGCTCGGTGAGTTCCTCGACCTCGGCGATCGTGATGCGGCCGGCCATTGCGGCCAGAGGGTTGAAGTTGGCTGAGGCTTTCCGGAAGACGAGGTTGCCGTGGCGGTCGCCGCGCCAGGCCCGTACGAGGGCGAAGTCTGTGATGATGCCGTGTTCCAGGACGTGTGTGCGGCCCCCGAAGTCGCGGGTCTCCTTGGGCGGGGAGGCCACGGCGACCGAGCCATCGGGCCCATACCGCCAGGGCAGTCCGCCCTGGGCGACCTGCGTACCGACACCTGCTGGGGTGTAGAAGGCCGGAATACCGGCGCCGCCGGCCCGCAGGCGCTCGGCCAGAGTGCCCTGGGGCACCAGTTCGACCTCGAGTTCTCCGGACAGGTATTGCCGGGCGAACTCTTTGTTCTCACCCACATAGGAACCGGTGACTCGGCTGATGCGGCTCGCGGCGAGGAGAACGCCGAGGCCGCGGTCGTCGACGCCGCAGTTGTTGGAGATGACCTTCAGACCGCTCGTGCCGTGCGCGTGCAGGGCGCGGATGAGGGCTTCGGGTACGCCACTGAGTCCGAAGCCGCCGACGGCCAGCGAGGCGCCGTCGGGTATGTCAGCGACCGCTTCAGTGGCGCTCGCTCGGACCTTGTTCATGCTGAGGGAGTCCTTTCAGGGCTCGAGCCGGGCAGGACGGCGGATCAGCCGCCGTCGAGGACGAGGTTGGCTCCCGTGATGTGGGCGGCTTCGTCAGAGGCGAGGAAGACGGCGGCGTCGACGACGTCGTCGGGGCGTCCAGCGCGGCCGAGCGGGATACGGCGGGCGATGGCGCGCATCGGGTGGTCTTCGCAGAGGAGAGTGGTCCGGGAACCGGCAGTGCCGATTGCGCCAGGGCTGACACAGTTCGCGCGGATACCGTACGGGGCGCCCTCAGCGGCGAGTTGGCGGGTCAGTGCGATGACGGCGTCCCGGGAGGCGGAGTGCGCGGTTGTCCGGTTGGTGAGCGAGCCGGTGAGTCCTGCGGTGGAGCCGATGGTGAGAATGCAGCCGCGGCTGCGCTGCAGGTGCGGCCAGGCGGATCGGACGGTCAGCCATACCGGGTCCAGCTCGGCCCGCATGGTGAAGGCGAAGTCTTTGCAGGGCCGGCTGTTGACCGGTCCGAAGCGATCGGCTCCGGCGTAGATGATGTCGATGCCGCCGAAGGCGTCCACGGCTTCGTGGACCCAGGAGGAGACGGACTGCTCGTCGGTGACGTTCAGGTGGCCGGGGGTCAGGGCGGTCCCGCCTTCGCGGGCGATGAGCTGCTGTGTCTCGAGTGCCTGCTCGTACAGCAGGTCGCCTCCCACGACGAGCGCGCCCTCGGCCGCGAAACGCAGTGCTGCGGCCCGGCCCTGACCGCTGGCGGTCCCGGAGATCAAGGCCACCTTGCCGTCGAGTCGCCTCACGCGCCGGCCTCCCCAAGGAGGGCGTCCGACACGGACTTCACGCCGCCGTGCGCGGTCAGGCCGCCGTCGACGGCGATCTCCGCGCCGGTGATGAAGGAGGATTCGTTCGACAGGAGGAAGACGACCAGCGGGGCCACCTCGGCTGCGGTGCCCGTGCGCCCGAGCGGGGTCTCGCGGATGTTGGCTTCGCGGAAGGCCGGTGCGGCGGAGGCGGTCATCTCGGTCTCGATGTAGCCGGGGTGGATCGTGTTGACGCGGATGCCGCGTGGGCCGAGTTCCGTGGCCGCGGTCTTCGACAGGCCGCGTAGGGCCCATTTGCTGGTCGTGTAGGCGACCGGGTAATGAGCGGTGAGGGCCGCCGAGGATCCGACGTTCACGATGGATGCGCCGGGCGGCATGAGCGGGGCGAGGTACTGGATGCCGAGCAGCGGGCCGGTCACGTTGACCGCGTGGACCCGTGCCAGGCCGTCTGGGCGCGCGTCACCGATGCGGGCGCGCCAGGTGATGCCGGCGTTGTTCACCAGGCCGTGGACCTGCCCGTACGCCTCCTTGAGCTCGGCGGCCAGATCCGCCCAGTCCTTCTCACTGGTGACATCGAGGCGACGACAGCCCGCGGCGGATGCGACGTCGGTGGCGATGACGCGGGCTCCCTCCCGCACCAGTGCCTCGGCCTCGGCGGCCCCCTGGCCCCGGGCCGCTCCGGTGACCACGACGACCTTGCCGAGCAGCCTTTTGGGGTGCAGGTCGCTCACGGCCTCTCCCGGGAGCGGCGCCGGCCGAAGGGAAGGGCGATGAGTTCAGGGCCGGGGGCGACGGTGTTGGACACGGTGCCGATGCCCTCGACCGTGAGCGTGACGGTGTCGCCGGGCTTGAGCGGCGGCGGGGTCTGTTCTCCGCGTACGCCCCACAGTTCGGCGAGGCAGCCGCCGTTTCCGCAGGTGCCGGAGCCGAGTACGTCGCCCGGGACGACCCGGGTGCCGCGGGAGGCGTACGCGACCATTTCCTCGAACGTCCAGCTCATGTTGGACAGCAGGTCCCTGCCGACGACCTCGCCGTTGACTTCAGCAGTGAGGGCCAGCCTCAGGAAGCCGTCGTCGTCCCGATGCCGCTCGAGCTCGTCGGCGGTGACCAGGTACGGGCCGAGGGTGGTGGCGGTGTCCTTTCCCTTGCACGGGCCGAGACCCACCTTCATCTCGGCGGACTGAAGGTCCCGTGCGGACCAGTCGTTGAAGACCGTGTAGCCGATGATGTGCTCGCGTGCCTGGTCGGGAGTGAGGTCGCGGCCTTCGCGGCCGATGACCGCGGCAACCTCCAGCTCGAAGTCCAGGACGGCGGAGCCCGGCGGCATCGGAATGTCGTCGCCGGACGCGTAGATCGCGTGCGGGTTGGTGAAGTAGAAGGTGGGCGCGGTGTACCACTGTTCGGGCACGCCGCCTGTTCCCTCCACCGAGCGGCGTACGCCCTCGACATGCTCCTCGAACGTGACGAAGTCCCGCACGGAGGCGGGCTGAAGCGGTGGCAGCAGGCGTACCTGGGAGACGTGTGGGCCGGCCGGGACGTCGAGGGTGGCGGCACCGAGATCGAGGAGTGCGGGGAGACCGTCCCCGGCGCTGATGACCTCGGTCAACGAGCGGAGGCCGGGCACGGGATACAGCACGCCATCGGCGTCGACCACGGCAACGCGGGGTTGATGCTGGTGTTCGTAGGCGGCGAAGCGCATGAGCAGCTCCTGGCTGGGACTGAGCCCGAGGCGCGGCGCCGTGTGTCAGGGCAGGTGACAGGCTGCCGCGCCCCGGGAGTTCGGAGAGGGATCAGACCGGCGGGGCGACGAAGCAGCCGCGGTCGGGGTCGTTGAAGGACTCCTTGGCGACGAGCTCGTTCATCGGGTTGGCGGTGCCCCACTGGTCGGTGACCTCGGGCTGGGAGAAGTCGTAGACGTGTGGATGCCAGGTGTCCTCGTCCAGGCATTCCAGCTCGGTCGTGTACTCGACGGTGTTGCCGTGCGGGTCGAGGAAGTACGTGAAGGTGTTGTCGCCGGCCATGTGGCGGCCGGGGCCCCAGATCTTCTTGAATCCGGCGCGGATCACCCGGCCGGAGCCGCGCATGTACTCGTCGATGCCACGCATCTCGAACGAGACGTGGTGCAGGGAGGCGTGCGGTCCCTTCGCCAGTGCCATCGAGTGGTGCTGGTTGGAGATCCGCATGAAGTGCATGACCTCGCCCATGTGCGGCGAGCTCAGGGTGTCGGAGAGCCGGAAGCCGAGGTGCTGCTCGTACCACTCCTTCGTCCGGTCCAGATCCGGGGAGTTGAGCACGACGTGGGACAGCTTGACCGGGATCGACTCCTTCTCCTCGATCTTGCGGTGCTGCCGTACCGCCACGTCGGCAGAGACCTCGATGGTCCGGCCGTCCACGTCGAAGAAGCGGAAGCCGTAACCCCCGCCGGGTGTGTCCACCTTGCCCGGGTGCGTGATCAACCGCACGCCACCGGAGAGGAGTTGTTCGGCGAGAGTATCCACGTCAGCCGGCGAAGCGGCACCGTAGGAGACGAGGTCGAGGCGCTTCTCCTCGGCCTTGCGCAGCCTGATGACGTACTGCTCGGGGGAGCCCTCGGCGGCGAGGAAGGAGATCCCGGAGTCCTCGGCGACCTTGGTCAGACCCCAGACACCCGCGTAGAAGTCGAGCTGCTTGTCGTAGTCGGGCACGGCCAGGTCGACGTGCCGCAGATGGGTGAGCAGTCGTGCGCTCATGAGGGTTCCTCCTCAGGACAGGGTCAGGTTGAGCAGGGCGGAGGCGGTACCGCCCCGGATGGCCTCGAAGTCGGCCTCGGAGACACGTGCGGCGCGCAGAGCGCCCACAGGGTCCTTCGTGCCCATGTCGAAGGGGAAGTCGGAGCCGAGCAGGACACGGTCGGGCCCGGCGACCCGGATCAGCTCCCGCAGGACGGACGGGTCGTGGACGAGCGAGTCGAAGTACAGGCGCTTCAGATAGCTGCTGGGCGGATGAGCGCAGCCGGCAGCCGCGTCGGTGCGGGCGGACCAGGCGTGGTCGGAGCGGCCGATGTGAGTCGGCAGGTAGCCACCGCCGTGGGCGGCGATCACCTTCAGCCCCGGGTGACGGTCGAGCACTCCCGAGAAGATCAGGTGCGACAGTGCCACGGCGTTCTCCGTGGGCTGGCCCACGGTGTTGGACAGGTACCACTGGTCCAGGCGCTCGTCCAGCGTGCATCCGAAGGGGTGCAGGAAGATGACGGCGCCGGTCTCCTCCGCTCGCGACCAGAACGGCTCGTAGGCCGGGTCGGACAGTTCCAGGCCCGGAGCGTGGCTCGAGATCTCCACCCCGGCCAGGCCCTGCTCCAGCGCGTGATCGAGCGCCCCCACTGTGTGGTCCGGGTGCTGGAGCGGTACCAACCCGAGGCCGCGCAGCCTGTGCGGAGCGGCTGAACAGTGCCTGGCTGTTGCCTCGTTGGCCAGCCGGTACAGCTTCTCGGCTGTCTCCTCGTCCGTCCAGTAGTGGTAGTGCGAGGGTGAGGGGCTGACGAGCTGGACGTCCACGCCCTGTGCGTCCATCGCGGCCAGCCGTGCGGCCGGGTCGGTGAGCTGCGGAATGCGCTCGCGCACCATGAGGCCGCTGACCGCGAGGGCCGCGGGGCCGTTGCGCCGGGCATCCAGCGCTCTCGCCATCGCCAGTCCGGGCAGGCCGTCGACGAGGGACTCGACTTCGGGCAGCAACACGTGAGCGTGGACGTCGACGGTCGGTGAGGTCACGGCAGCTCCCTGAGCATCATCATCGTGCGGCCCATCAGACCGGGTACGTCCGCGTCGCGCACGCCGTCGAGCTGCCACTGCCCGATCTGCACGGACGCCTCGACCACCGGACGGACGCGGGTGATACGCCGGTCGTAGTACGCCTGGAAGAGCGCGTCGTCCCAGACCTCGGTGCTGGTCAGCAGACGCGAGAGCACCCACGCGTCTTCCAACGACAGGGCGGCGCCCTGCGCGAGAGTGGGCGGACAGCAGTGGGCGGCGTCACCGACCAGGACCACGCGGCCCCGGTGCCAGGAGCCCTCGACCAGCATCCGGTCGAACCAGGTGTAGTTGACCTTCGCCGGATCGGTGATGTGCTCGGTGATCTCCGGCCAGCATCCTCCGTAGGCGGCGGCGAGGCCGCGCATCTCGTCGGCGTAGGACTCCGGCGGGATCGACGCCCGGTCGCGATTGGCCTCGACCACGTAGGCGTAGATCGTGGTGTCGCTCGTCGGACAGTAACCGGCGATGTAGGCCGGACCGCCGTAGGCGAGATCCGTGCGGGTGACGCCGGCCGGCCGGGGGACGGCGACGCGCCAGATGGCCATGCCGGTGGGTTCCGGCTTGGCGGTGATCCCGATGGCCGCGCGGGTGGTGGAACCCAGTCCGTCGGCGGCGATCACCAGGTCGTAGCGGCCCTCGCTGCCGTCGGTGAAGCGCGCGTTCACCCCTGTGCCGTCCTGCTCCAACTGCTCGACCCGGGTGCCGAGGCGCACCGATGCGCCGCTGGCACGGACGGCGTCGATCAGGATGCGCTGCAGCCGGGGGCGCTGCATGCCGACGGTGGCGGGCAGGTCGTCGCCGCCGGTTCGAATGTCGCGTGCGACATGCAGGACCGTTCCCTCGGGAGCGGTGATGCCGACGGATCCGAAACCGAAACCGGACGCACTGACCTCCTCCCACACGCCCAGTTCGCGCAGCACACGCAAGGCGTTGCCCTGCAGGGTGATGCCTGAACCGGCGGTGGCGTTCCAGTCGTCCCTCGCCTCGATCAGGTCAACGGTCAGACCGGCCCGGCGCAGCAGAATGGTCATGGCGTTTCCGGCAGCGCCACCACCGATCACCAGGACCGTGCGGGCTGTGCTCATGGAGGACTCCCTTGCTGAGCGCGTCACTTGATCGCGATCGGGTTGACGGGGGAACCGACAGCGCCGGTGATGCGCAGGGGCGCGGCGGCGAGCAGGAACTCGTACACCCCGTCTGCCGCGCAGTCCTCGGCCAGGGCTTCCAGGTCCCACATCTCACCGATGAGGAGGCCGATATTGGGTATCGCGACCTGGTGCAGGGGCTGGAAGGCGTTCTCGAACTCGTTGGGACGGACCTCGAAGCCCCAGGTGTCCGTGGCGATCGCCGCGATCTCGGTGCCGTGGAGCCAGCCGGCCGTGGTGAAGGAAAGCCCTGGCGCGGGTCCGCCGGCGTAGTCGCCCCACCCGTCTCGGCGTACGCGGGTCAGTTGACCGGTGCGTATCAGCACGATGTCACCGCGTCCCACGCTCACGCCGTGAGCTTCCGCGGTGGCGGCCAGGTGCTCCTCGGTGATGGCGAATCCGTCGGGCAGCTCGCCGGCGGTGCCCACGACCCGTCCCACGTCCAGGAGTACGCCGCGTCCGGCGACATGGGGAGCCATGTGCTCGATGCCGGTGACCAGGTCACCGTCGGAGGTGACGACCTTCTCGGCCGCACGACCGTTCCATGCCTTGCCGTGATCGAAGATGTGCCCGAGCCCGTCCCATTGCGTGGAGCACTGGAGCGGCATGGCGATCACGTCGTCGGCGCCGCCGATGCCGTGCGGGAAGCCCTGGTGGCCGAGCGCGGCGTCGGTGCCGGTGTCCAGCATGGTGTGCACCGGGTTGGTGCGCCGCCGCCAGCCCTTCTGCGGGCCGTTCATGTCGAAGGACTGCGACAGGGAGAAGCTGGCCCCGCGCCGGACGAGACCGGCACCTTCGCGGCGCTTCCCCTCGTCCAGGAAGTTCAGTGTGCCGAGCCGGTCGTCCTCGCCCCAGCGGCCCCAGTTGGAGTACGTCTTGGCCGCCAGCGCGATCGCGCCTTCCGGATCACGGGGATCGACGGCCGTCATGCCTTCGCCTCCGCCACACATCGGGTGCTCTGGACGCCGAGCCCGGTGACCGAGCCCTCCATCACATCGCCGTCACGCAGGAGGCGGCCCCAGTGCATGCCGTTGCCGGCCGGGCTGCCCGTGAGTACAAGATCACCCGGGAGGAGATGCGCCGTCTGCGAGGCGTACGACACCATCCGCGCGACCTTGAAGATCATGTCCTTGGTGGACTCGTCCTGCATGGTTTCGCCGTTGAGCTTCAGCGTCACACGCAGGTCGTCAGGGTCGGCGATGGACTCGGCGGGCACGATCCACGGGCCGAGCGGCGTGAAGCCGGGCGCGTTCTTGCTGCGCAGCCAGTCGGTGCCGATCTGCGGCATGTCCCTGCGGAAGACGGTCGACCGGTCGGTCAGATCGTTGGCGATCGTGTAGCCCGCGATGTGCGCGGATGCCTCCGCGACGGACACCTGGTACGCGGGGCGGCCGATCACGACCGCCAGTTCCAGTTCCCAGTCCGGCTTCTCGGCCCAGGCGGGCAGCACGACGTCGTCGTAGGGACCCGTGATCGCACTGGGCAGGCCGATGAACACATACGGCAGGTCCTCGGTAGCCCGCCGGTCCATGATCTCGGCCGCTTCCGTTCGCCGTTCGGCCTCGGACCGGTCATCGCCGGGGGCACGGTGGGCGACGTGCAGGTCGATCACGTGCTGCCGGTAGTTCGCACCCGACTGGAAGACCTGGCGCGGTTCGACCGGGGCATGGACGTGATAGTCCGTGATCGGCGTGCGGCTGACGCCGGTGTCGGCGGCCAGGGCACGCAGCTGTGGCAGGGCCTTGTCCCAGCGATCCAGCAGGCTCAGCACGGTCAGCTGTTCGTCACCCAGTGCGGCCCGAAGGTCGAGAGCGTTGCCGTCCGGCATGACGAGAGCGGGGAAGCGGGGCCCGTCGGGGGCCGAGAGAGTCGCGAGGGCGAAAGGTCCGGCGAAGAGTGCGGACGCGGATTCAGGTTTCACGGACATGTCCTCCTGATTGCGGTGGGACTAATCTGGACCCCGCACCACTGATCAGGGAAATCGATTCTGTGGATGACCTGCATCCATGTCATGGATTGCTCCGGGTCGGCATCGCTCTGTAGAGGGACTTTCATGAACCTGGCCCGCTTGGATCTCAACCTCGTCGTCGCTCTGCGTGCCCTGCTGGAGGAGCGCAACGTCACCCGTGCCGGGCAGCGTGTCGGCCTCAGCCAGCCGGCGATGAGCGCTGCCCTCTCCCGGCTGCGCCGGCACTTCGACGACGACCTGCTCGCCCGCGTCGGCGGCCACTACGAGCTGACCGCGCTGGGGCAGGTCCTTCTGGACCGGACCTCGACCGCCTATGACGTGCTGGAACGCCTCTTCGCCAGCCAGGCCTACTTCGACCCGGCCAAGGAGAACCGGGAATTCAAGCTGATGGCGTCCGACTACGCCGTGGCGATCTTCGGCACCGAGCTGGCTCGCGTGATCCATGAGGAAGCTCCCGGGATTCGGCTGCGCTTCTCCCAGACCCCGACGACCGTGGTGGACGACACCGCCACCCTGCTGAGCGCCAGCGACGGTCTGTTCATGCCGCACGGCGTCATCAGCGACTTCCCCGCCACCGACCTCTATGACGACCGCTGGGTCTTTCTCGTCGCGCAGGACCACCCGAGCGTCGACGACCGGCTCACCCGCCAGGACCTTGCCCGGCTTCCCTGGGTGACGTACCAGCGAACGTACGACGCCCCAGCGGTACGCCAGCTCGGCATGCTGGGGATCGAACCGCGGGTCGAAGTCTCCGTCGACAGCTTCCAGTCGCTGCCGCTGCTGGTCGCGGGAACCCGGCGCATCGCGCTGGTTCAGGCGCGTATGGCCCAGTTGATGGAACCCATCGCCGCCGTCAAGGTGGTGGAGCCGCCCTATGAAGCCGTACCGCTGAGAGAGGCACTGTGGTGGCACCCGGTGCACACGCATGACGCGGCACACATTTGGCTGCGTGAGACCGCCGCGCGCGTCGGAGCCCGTCTAGGCCCCCGGGGCTGAGCGGCGAGCCGGCTGTAGCGGCCACGGGGCGGGAAGTCGTTGAAGCCCGACGCAGCCCATGAAATCACTATCCACACGATGGATCGAAGGCATCGGCAACTTGGATGACGTGAGGGGTGGGCAGGCCGAGACCCGGAACGCATAGTCGTGGGACACCACCGCGCCCGTGAGCCGACTGCGGGGGCCGCCTGCACAGCCGATTCGGCCCGGTCCGCTACACGGCGCTCCTCCCTTCCTCACGTCCCACGGAGTGCCGCCATGCCCGCTTCCGCCGCCCTGCCCGCCCACGAACATACGGGGGACCCGGCCGTCTGGGGCAGGCTGCCCGCCGTGCTGCTGATGGCCGGCAGCTGCCTGCCGATCCTGGGAGCTGTCCTCATCGCTCCGGTCCTGCCACGCATGCAGGACGAATTCCAGCACGTCCCGGGCAGCGCCGCTCTCGTCCCGCTCGTGCTCACCGTCCCGGCACTCTCCCTGGCCGTGCTCGCCCCGTTCGCCGGTGTTCTCGTCGACCGGCTCGGCCGCAAGCGCCTGCTGGTCGTAGCCACCGTGCTGTACGCGCTGTTCGGCACCGCCCCACTGTGGCTGGGCTCGCTCGTGGGCATCCTGCTCAGCCGTGTCCTGGTGGGCGTCGCCGAAGCGGCCATCATGACGTGCTGCACCACGCTGATCGGCGACTACTACAGCGGACGGACCCGTGACCGGTACCTCGCCCTGCAGACCATGTGCGCATCGGCGTCCGCCACACTCTTCTTCGTCCTTGGCGGGGCCCTCGGCTCGATCGGCTGGAGGGCGCCCTTCTGGCTGTACGCCGTCGGCCTGCTGCTCGCTCCGGCCATGGCCAGGGTGCTGCCCACTCCGAATCCGACGGCTGAGCCGGCAACAGCCGGCCAACACCCCTTCCCGCTGCGGCGCATGGCGGGGATCTGTCTGCTGACCGTCTTCGGCGCGATGGTCTTCTACACCGTGCCCGTGGAGATGGCGTATCTCATGGACGACCTGGGCGTGCGGTCTACCGGAGTGGTGGGTGCGGTCACGGCGCTGGCCAGCGCGGCCACCGTCCTGGGCTCTGTACTCTTCACCAGGCTCACCGATCGGCCACGCCGCCGAATGCCGGCCCTCTTCCTCCTGTGCGCCGTGGGCTTTCTGCTGATGGGGGCGACGGACCACGTCGCCCTTGTCATCGTCGGCGCCGTCGTCAACTGCGTCGGTACGGGGCTGCTTCTTCCCTCCCTGCTGACGCTGGCGCTGTCCCGGCTCGATTTCGCCGACCGCGGGCGTGGCACCGGGCTGTGGACGGCGGCCTTCTTCCTGGGTGAATTCGCCTGCCCGCTCGCCCTGCTGGCCGCCAAGGGCATGCTGGGCACGCTGGCCTCGGCCGTCGTGCTGCTCGGCCTGCTCACGATGCTGGTCTCGGCCGCGCTGCTTCCCCTGACCCGCCGATCACCGAAGACGCTGCCCCAGCATGTTCCCGAAAGCATCTGACTCACTTGGGTCACCGCGCCGGCGTCCGCATGGTCGACCGGCGCACGACCAGTTCCGGCTGCAGCACCACGTGGGTGTGTTCGTGCGTGGCGGCTTCGGCCGTGTCTTCGAGGAGCAGTCGGCCTGCCTCGCGGCCCAATGTGAGAGCGGGGCGTCGTACCGAAGTGAGCGGAACGACGGCGGACGCGGCGAATTCGATGTCGTCGTATCCCACCACTCCGATGTCTTCCGGCACCCGCAGGCCGGCCTCGTACAGCGCCTGCATCACGCCGAGTGCAAGCAGGTCGTTGGCGCAGAAGACGGCGGTGGGGCGCTTTCTGAGGCCGAGGATCCTGTGCCCGGCGTCCCTGCCGGCGCCCACGGTGAGCGCCGGGCACGGCAGGTCCCGAAGCGACTCCGCCGGAAGTCCGGCCAGGTTGACCGCGATGGCCGCTCCCCGGCGCCGGTCCCGAACCTGCTGGAGACAGTCGGGTCCGCTGACGTAGCCGATCGACCGGTGTCCCTGCTGGATCAGGTGGCGCACGGCGGCCTGTCCTCCCGCGACGTCGTCGATGCCGACCGAACAGGCCCCCGGCTGAGGGGCGTTCTGGTCCGCGATGACGAACGGCACCCCGTTGCGGCGGAAGCCCGCCACCCTGCGCCCCGTGCCGTCTCCGGAGGCCAGGACGGCGCCGCGGACCTGGTGCGAGGTGATCAGCGAAAGGTGGCGGGCCTCGTCGGCCGGTCCTCGGCCGGCCGTGCACACCATGACCCCGAGGTCGGCCTCGAGCGCGGCCTGTTCCACGCCGGCGGCCAGCGCGGTGAAGAAGGGATTGGCCAGGTCGAGGACCAAGACGGCCACGAGCCGGGAAGCGAAGCCGCGCAACTGGCGCGCGCCGTCCGAACGTACGTATCCCAGGGCGTCGATGACGTCCAGGACCCGCTGCCGGGTCGGCGCGGCGACGATGTCGGGGCGGTTGAGGACGTTGGACACCGTGCCGAGCGAGACGCCGGCTTCCCGCGCGACGTCCTTGATGCCCACTCTGCGCCGGGCTCTGGCTTCCCGGGCGGCTGCTGTGTGGTGGCGCGGTGGCTCGCGCCGGACCACGGGCACGGTGGGCATCGTCCGTTCCACGGTCTACCGGCCTCCTGGTGTTGCCGTGCTCTTCCGCACGACCAGGCGTGGGGTCATGGTGGTGCGGATCGCCCGGTCGCGGCGGCCTTCGACTCTCTCGATGAGAAGGCGTGCGGCTGTCGAGCCCATGGTGTGTCCGGCCTGGTCGACGCTGGTCAGCTGGACCGGGGCCAGGGCCGCGAGGGCCGTGTTGTTGTAGCCGACGAGGGAGAGATCGTCGGGGATGCGCAGGCCGAGTTCGTGGGCGGCGCGGTAGATGCCCAGGGCCGCGACATCAGCGCCGGTCATGATGGCCGTGGGTGCGCGTTCCGCGGTCAACAAGGTCATACCGGCTTTGAAACCACCATCGTCGGAGTACGCGCCATGGTGCACCTGGGCGTGGTCAGCGAGGCCGTGCCGTTGCATGGCCTCCATGTAGCCGGAGGCGAGCACGATCTCGGGTGTTCTCTTCCACCGGCCCGTCTTGGCTCCAGGCGCCGAGACAAGGGCGATGTCGCGGTGGCCGAGGGAGACCAGGTGGTCCACCACCAGGCCGGCGCCGACATCGTCGGCGTCGACGACCGAATCATGGCTGTCCGCGGCGTCGTCGTGGCCGATCACGACCGTGGGCGTCGACGCAGCGGTGGCGAGGACCTCCGGGCGGGGCGTGCTCGGCGCGATGAGGACCAGGCCGTCCATCTGGCGGTCCACCATGGAACGGATGGTGCGGGCCTGGTCCTGCGCGTCGAACCCGGCCGCTCCGATCAGCACGGTGTAATCGGAGCTGCGCAGCTCGTCCCGGATGCCGTCCAGGATGTCGGCGAAGAAGGCGTTGCGGACGTTGTCCAGCAGGACGCCGATGGTGTAGGTCCGCCCGCGCATGCCACGGGCGGCGGCGTGCGGGCGGTAGTCGAGTGCGGTGATCGCGGCCTGCACCTTCTCGTGCATGGCAGGGCTCACCCCGTAGGCGTTGTTGAGCACCTTGGACACGGCCGCAATGGACACGCCTGCGTGCCGGGCGACATCGGTGATCGTCACGCGCTTGTTCTGCCTGGGTTCTGCAGCGCCGTCCATCGCCCGCACTCCGGTTCTCGTGGTCGTTGGTGTAACGGTTTACAGGATGTCACACGCCCAGCGTCAAGTCTCTGGTTGAAATCCCTGGTGTTACAGCTCCGTGTCTTGACGGAGTAGGGCGACGGGTGCAGGGTGTTGCCCACTCGACATGGAGAACGTTTTACGAACTCCAGCGTGGCGCGGCCGCCTGTCGCTCTCGGCGCCGTCCTTCCGCCTTCCGCCTCACATCTCGCTTCTTCTCCAACCCCTGGGAGTCACCCGTGTCCCTTCGCACGTTCCGCGCTCGGCGCACACGTCTGGGTCTGTTCACGGCCGGCGCGGCCTCAATGGCCCTGCTCGCCACCGCCTGCGGCGGCAGCGGGAGCGGTACCGCGGCGGCGCCGAAGAACTTCAGCTACCTCAGCGTCACCGAGAACACCACCGTCAAGACGGCCCTGACCAGCCTCTCCGAGGGCTCGTGCAAGTCCGCGAACGACGCGCTGCCCCTGAAGGTGGAGACCGTTCCCCAGGCGAGCCTCGACCAGAAGCTGCAACTGCTCGCCGGGCAGGGCGCCCTGCCGGTGCAGTTCGCCGCGGGCAACGCCCCCGCGCTCACCCAGAAGCTCGCCAAGTCGGGGAAGATCGCCGACCTGGAAGCCAAGCTGAAGGAGCTGGGAGTCGACGACCAGCTGGAGCCGGCCGCCGTGTCGACGATCAAGGCACTGTACGGCGGCAAGCTGGAGGTACTGCCGTACGAGTACAACATCGAGGGAGTCTTCTACAACAAGAAGATCTTCGAGGCCAACGGCCTGAAGGTCCCCGCCACCTGGGACCAGCTGGTCGCTTCAGCCGCCAAGCTCCAGGCCAAGGACATCCAGCCCTTCTCCGCCTCCGGTCAGCAGGGCTGGCCGCTCACCCGCCTCCTCAGCGGCTACCTCTACCGCAGCCTCGGCCCGGACGCACTCAAGGACGTCGCCGACGGCAAGGCGAAGCTGACCGACCCGCAGTACGTCAAGGCCGCCACCGAGATCGCCGCCCTCGGCAAGAAGGGCTACTTCGGCAAGGGCGTCGGCTCCATCGACTACGACACCGCCATGAACCAGTTCCTCACCGGCAAGGCCGCCATGCTCTACATGGGCAGCTGGGCACTGGCGAACATCTCGGACGCCAAGCAGGACAAGATCGGCGCGGACAACGTCGGCTTCATGCCCTTCCCGGCCGTCTCCGGCGGCAAGGGCTCCATCGACCAGTACCCGTCCAACGTCGGCCTCGGCATCACCCTGGGCGCCAAGTCCTTCGACAAGAACACCGGCGCCTGGGTCTCCTGCATCGCCAAGAACTACGGCAGCAAGGCGCTCAAGGACCACGGCTCGATCTCCGGTTTCAAGGTCAACACCCCGGTCACCGACGCCAACGAGGTCACCACCCAGGTGCGCGACACCATCAGTGCCTCCAAGCAGAACGTCCTGTGGTTCGAGGCCCTGTTCGGCACCAAGGCCACCACGATCAGCCAGACCAACGCCGCGGGCCTGGTCAGCGGAAGCATGAGCCCCGAGCAGTTCATGCAGACCGTCCAGGACGCGCTGTCCGCTCAGTGAGCCGACCGGGGCGGCGTGCCTGACGCCGCACGCGCCTTCCGCGCGCCGCCCCGGCGCCTGCTCGGCACAACTCCTCATCGTCATCGAAGTGGATACCACTCATGCACCGCGTACTCGGTGACCGCAGGGCCATCGCGATCCTGCTCGGTCCCGCACTCGTCGTCTATTCCCTGATCATGCTCGTCCCGATGGTGTGGTCGCTCGGCTACTCCTTCACCAAGGGCAACTCCATCGACGGCTTCACCGGCAACGGCGTCGCCAACTTCTCCCGCCTTCTCGATGATCCGGCCGTCCGCCACGCCCTGTGGTTCACCCTCAAGTACGCCGTCGTCGTCACCGCCGGCCAGGTGGTCGCGGGCTACCTCCTGGCCCTGCTCTACGTCTTCTTCCTCAAGCGCGCCTCCGCGCTCGTGCGAACCCTCGTGTTCTTCCCCGTAGTACTGCCCACGGTCGCCGTCGGCCTGCTCTTCCAGAAGTTCTTCCAGGTCGCCCCGCAGACCGGCCCCGTCAACTCACTGCTGAACGCGGTGGGCATCGACTCCATCGACTTCTTCGGCAGCTCTTCGAGCGCCTTCTGGGTCCTCGTCGTCATGGACATCTGGCGCTCCATGGGCTTCTACGCCGTCCTGCTCTTCGCCGGTCTCGTCGACATCCCGGAGGAAGTCCTGGAGTCCGCGCGTCTCGACGGAGCGACAGGCCTGCGACTGGTGCGCCACATCGTGCTGCCGCTGTCCCTGCCCGTGCTCATGTCCTCTCTGATCTTCAGTATCAACGGCACGCTGAAGGCCTTCGACTCCATCGTCGCGCTCACCAACGGCGGCCCGGGCAACGACACCACACCACTGACCCTGTACATGTTCCAGACGTCGTTCACCTACGGCGACTACGGCTACGGCAGCACCATCGCCGTGCTGCTCACCGTGGTGTGCCTGCTGGTGAGCCTGGTCGTCTTCCGCGTCTCACGGCGCGACCTCACGGAAGGCTGACAACCATGGCCATCGACACCCCTGTGAAGGCCACCGCCCATCAGGCGAGCCGCGGACCGTCCGCCGCTTCCGGACGGTCCCGTTCCCGGCGGCGCGTCCGGGTCGGCAAGGTGTGGGTGAAGATCGTCGTCACCCTGCTGCTGGTCGTCGAGATCTACCCGCTCGTCTGGATGTTCCTGACCTCACTGAAGTCCAACAGCGACTACCTCAACCACTCGACCTGGAGCCTGCCCACCACGTGGGAGTGGGGCAACTACACCGAAGCGTGGACCACCGGCCACATCGGCCTGTACGTCCGCAACAGCCTGCTCGCCGTCGTCCCGGCGCTTGCCCTGATCCTGCTGCTGGGAGCGGCAGCCGGTTTCGCGCTCCAGGTCATGGTGTGGAAGGGCCGCAACCTGACCTTGCTGGTCTTTCTGGCCGGCATGATGGTGCCGCCGCAGATGATCCTGCTTCCCCTGTTCACGGTGTACTTCCAGACCGGTCTGTCCGGCACGCTGTGGCCGCTGATCCTCACCTACACCGGCACAGGCCTGCCGCTGACCGTCTTCATGATGGCCACCTACTACAAGTCCGTCCCCCGTGAACTCTTCGAGGCCGCCACGATCGACGGCGCCGGGATCCTGCGCTCCTTCTGGACCATCAGCGTCCCGATGGTCCGCAACGCGCTCCTGACGGTCGGCCTGGTCGAGTTCTTCTTCATCTGGAACGACCTGCTGATCGCCCTCACCTTCACCAACAGCCAGGACCTGCGCACCGTCCAGGTCGGCCTGCTCAACTTCACCGGCGACTTCGGCGCCACCCAGTACGGCCCCCTGTTCGCCGCCATCTGCCTCAACGTCTTCGGCACCCTCCTGATCTACCTCTTCCTCAACCAGAAGGTCATGAAGGGCCTCACTTCCGGAGCGCTCAAGGGCTGAACCTCCGAAGCCCAACCGCTCCCGCACGTGAAGAAAGGTTCCCCTTGTCGACCTCCCAACCCGCCCCGGTCTCCTTCGAACACCTCCCGGACGGCCTCGGTATCGGTACGGCCATCCCACGGCTGACCTGGAAGCTTCCCCCCGGCACCGGCAGCCAGCAGGCCTACGAGGTCCGGCTCGAACGTTCCGGCCGTGAGCACAGCACCGGCCGGATCGAAGGAAGCGACCAGCTACTGGTGCCCTGGCCCGGTGAACCGCTGGCCTCACGCGAGAGCGTGACCGTCCGAGTCCGGGTCTGGACAGCCGGAGCCGCAGCTCCTTCCGCATGGAGCGAGCCCAGCGTGGTGGAAGCCGGGCTGCTCGACCCGGCGGACTGGAGTGCGATACCGGTCGGCGGCGGATGGACCGAGGATCCGGCCGCCGAACGCCAACCGGCCCGGGTACGCAAAGACTTCGACCTGGATCGCCCGATCACCCGAGCCCGCCTCTACGTCACCGCTCACGGCCTGTACGAGGTGGAGATCAACGGACTCCGGGTGGGCAGCGAGATCCTCGCCCCGGGCTGGACGGTCTACCCCCACCGCCTGCGCTACCGCACCCATGACGTCACCGCCCACCTCGCCACAGGCACCAACGTCATCGGTGCCTGGCTCGGCGACGGCTGGTACCGCGGCAAGTACGGATTCGACGGCGGCACCCGCAACATCTACGGCACCGACCAAGCCCTCATCGCCCAGCTGGAAGTGACCTACGACGACGGCACCACCGCGGTCATCGCCACGGACGCCACCTGGACGGCGGCCACGGGGCCCATCGCCGGCAGTGGCCTCTACGAAGGCGAGCACTTCGACGCCCGACTCGACGACCCCTATTGGGCGACCCGCACGCCTGAGCAGCACACAGAATGGACCCCCGTTCGGCTCGGCACCCGGAACCCGCGCACACTCGTCGCCCCCCAGGGCCCGCCCGTGCGCTGCACCCAGGAGATGGCCCCTGTCGCCATCACGCGAACGGCCGACGGCCGTCACCTCCTCGACTTCGGCCAGAACCTCGTCGGCCGGCTCCGCCTCACCGCAGACGGCCCCGCCGGCACCACCATCACCGTCCGACACGCCGAAGTGCTCCAGGACGGAGAACTGGCCACCCAACCCCTGCGCGAGGCGTACTCCACCGACACCCTGATTCTTTCCGGACGTGGTCCGTACACGTGGGAGCCCCGGTTCACCCTGCACGGCTTCCGCTACGCCGAAATCAGCGGCTGGCCAGGAGAGTTGACGCAGGAGTCGGTGACGGCCCGTGTCTATCACACAGACATGCGACGTACGGGCTGGTTCGAGTGCAGCGACCCGCTGATCAACCGGCTCCACGAAAATGTCGTATGGAGCATGCGCGGCAACTTCGTCGACATCCCCACCGACTGTCCCCAGCGCGACGAACGCCTCGGCTGGACGGGCGACCTTCAGGTCTTCGCCCCGACCGCGAGCTTCCTCTACGACTGCGCCGGCATGCTGGACTCCTGGCTCACCGACGTCGGGCTCGAGCAGCTTCCCGACGGCACCATCCCCTGGTACGTGCCCGTCATCCCCGGCAAACCGATGTGGACGCCGATCCAGCCCGGTGCCGCCTGGGGAGACGTCGCCACGCTCACCCCCTGGACCCTGTACCGGCGCTTCGGCGACCTGCAGATCCTGCGCCGCAACTACGCCATGGCCAAGGCGTGGGTGGACCTCGTCGAACGGCTCGCCGGCCCCGATCGCCTCTGGGACACCGGATTCCAGCTGGGTGACTGGCTCGACCCCGCCGCCCCGCCGGATGACCCGGCTGCCGGCTGCACCGACCGCTACCTGGTGGCCACGGGCTACTTCGCGTATTCCGCCCGTCACCTGTCCCTGGCCGCGGCCGAACTGGGCATGGAACAGGACGCCGCGCGGTACGCCGCACTGGCCGCAGAGGTGGCGGCCGCCTTCCGCCACCGGTACGTACTGCCCGTCGGCCGCATGACCAGCGACAGCCCCACCGCCTACGCACTCGGTATCGCCTTCGACCTCCTCACCGAGCCGCAACGACGCGCAGCCGGCGACCGGCTGGCCGAATTGGTCCTCGCCGACGAAGCCCGTATCGCCACAGGATTCGTCGGGACTCCGGTGATCTGTGACGCCCTCACCGACACCGGCCACCTGGACGTCGCCTACCGCCTGCTGACCCAGACCGAATGTCCTTCCTGGCTCTATCCGGTCACGCAAGGGGCAACCACCATCTGGGAGCGGTGGGACAGCCTTCGCCCCGACGGCACCCTCAATCCCGGCGGTATGACCTCCTTCAACCACTACGCTCTCGGAGCCGTCGCCGACTGGCTGCACCGCGTCGTCGGAGGCATGGCCGAGTCCATGCCCGGCTATCGGCAGCTTGTCTTCCAGCCCCGGCCCGGCGGCGGCATCACCTGGGCACGGACACGCCACGAAACGCCCTACGGCGCAGCCGAGTCGTCGTGGGAGACAACCGCCGACGGCCGGATGCGCATCCATGTCGTCGTGCCCGACGGCTGCTCCGGCGTCGTGCGGCTCCCAGGGTGTCCGCCGGTCCATGTGGAGCCGGGGGAGCATGAGCTCGACTCCTGGGAACTCCTGGAGAAATCAGCCTGAGAAACATTCACCGATTCCAAACAGTCCGGCGCTGATCACGGCGCCGGACTGTTTGTTTTCGGCATCCTCAGCGGCTTTGCCATTCGGCCTGTCGATGACGCCTATCGATACGGTTTATAGTCAGTCGCGCTGCCTGCTGGTTTCAATTGAAATTTCACGCACACTTTTCAATGTGAGTATCAAACTGGCTGGTCAACAGCCTTTTGTTGCACGGCTGCCGAAAGGGTTGACCCTGCTGGTCGGGTCCTCTAGTTTTTCCGTTCAACAAGCGTACGCCGCATGGAAATCTCCATTCCCTCACTGCTTCTGCCGCCGCGGGACTCGGTAGGCAAGCAGGTGAGTCCGGGAACACCGCAGGGATCCGTTTCCCTCCCCGAGTCGGGGCCGGCCGTGAACCTGACCCTCGGCCGGCCCCTTTTTCCATAAGCGTAGATCCGCCCCCCTTTCGGAGAGCCGCCGTGAAAAGAAGATCATTTCTGTCTGCCGCCACCCTCACAGCAATGAGCCTGAGCATGGCTCCCCTGATGACCGAAGCGGCAGCCGCCGCACGGTCCGAGGCACCGCAGGATCAGGCGGACGCGATGCTCGGCCGTATGACAGCGGCTGAGAAGGAAGCGCTCGTCCGGTGCGACTTCGCGACCATCGCTCACCTGGGTATACCGGCTCTGACCATGGTGGACGCCTCGGCCGGTCTGCGCGGCGAGCAAGGCGTGACCGCATTCCCGGTTCCGGTCGCGCAGGCGGCGACGTTCGACGAGAACCTGGCGGCACGTATCGGCCGCGCGATCGGCGCGGAGGGCCGTGCCAAGGGTTACAACAACCTCCTCGGCCCCACCGTCGATCTCACCCGGACCTGGCATTCCGGCCGACAGTCCGAAGGCATGGGCGAGGACCCGTTGCTCGCCGGCCAGTTGGGCGCGGCTCTCACCACCGGCATACAGAGCCAGAACGTCGCAGCCACGGTCAAGCACTTCGCCGCCTACACGCAGGAGACCAACCGCTTCTCCACAGACACCAAGGTCTCCGACCGTGCGCTGCACGAACTCCACGAAGCACCGTTCCGCCGCGTGGTCACCGCCGCCCCGACCACTTCGGTCATGATGGCCTACCCGAAGATCAACGGAACCTTCGCGACACAGAGTTCGGCTCTCTTCGACGACTTGAAGAAGGCCATCGGACTGCAGGGCTACACCGTGCCGGACTTCTGGGCGGGTGACGACCAGGTCGCCGCCGCGCGAGCCGGCATGGACCTCGCCGGGCTCGGACCCTACGCAGTCAAGATCCCCGCCGGAGCACTCACGGGCGGTGCGATACCGAGCACCCGGCTCGACGACGCAGCCCGACGCATCCTCGTCACGATGTACGCGAACGGTCTCTTCGACCATCCTGTGCCCACTCCGGCGGCCGACGTCAGCACCCAGGCCCACCAGGACCTCGCCCATGAGACCGCCGTCGCCTCCCTGGTGCTTCTGGCCAACCGCTCCGCAGCACTCCCTCTGCCGGCCACCCTGAAATCCCTGGCCGTCATCGGCCCGGCCGGCACCGACGTCCTCACCGGCGTGGGCGGCTCCACCTACGTCGACCCGGGTACATGGACGACGCCCCTGAACGCCATCCGCGCCCGCGCCGGCAGCGGAGTCACGGTCACGCACGCACAGGGCACCAAGGGAGATCTCCCCCTGGCCGCGGTTCCCTCCACCGTGCTGCGCAGCGGCGCCGGGACCCCCGGCCTGTCCGCCACCTACTACTCAGGGGCAGAGGCCTCCGGCACCCCGCTCACCACCCGCACCGACGCCACCGTCGACTTCACCGCTGCTCCCGTGGACAACCTGCCCGACGTGTGGTCGGCGAAATGGACCGGCACCCTGGTGCCGACGACCACGGGCCTGCACCGGTTCTCCCTGCTCACCGCCGGAACCGCCACCTTGAAGGTCAACGGCACCACGGTCGCCACCGGCACCCGGCACAGCCGCCGATTCTTCCTCGGCCCCTACGACTACCCCCTCCAGGGCGCCACCGCGCTGACCTCCGGAAAGGCCGTCACCATCGAGGTGACCTACACCAACGCGACCACCGACCCCGGCACCTGCGGGCTCACCCTCGGATGGCAGCCCGAATCCCTGATCCCCGCCGCTGTCGACGCGGCGCGCGCCGCGGACGCCGCCATCGTCTTCGTCAACCGGGTCGCCGGCGAGGACATGGATCACCTGGCACTCGGTCTGCCTGGTGATCAGGAACAGCTCATCGCCGCCGTGGCAGCGGTCAACCCACGCACCACCGTCGTCCTCAACACCGACGGTCCCGTGACGATGCCCTGGCTCGGCGACGTCGAGGCCGTGCTCCAAGCCTGGTACGGGGGTCGCGGCATGGGCACGGCGCTGGCCGCTGTCCTCTTCGGAGACAGCGACCCTTCCGGCCGCCTGCCCGTCACCTTCCCCGCCGACGCCACCCAGGGGCCGGGCACCACACCCGCGACCTACCCCGGCAGCAACGGAGCCGTCTCCTACGACGAGGGCATCTCCATCGGCTACCGCTACTACGACAGCAAGGGGCAGCAGCCGTGCTTCCCCTTCGGCCACGGCCTGTCGTACGCCACCTTCGCCCACGGCTCTCTCGAAGCCGCATACGACAAGAGCGCCAAGACAGTGACGGTGGGCGTGACCGTCACCAACACCAGCTCACGCAAGGGCACGGAACTCGTGCAGTTCTACGCCACCCTGCCGAGCGCCGCCGCCGCCGAGCCGCAGCGGCTCGTCGCGTTCCGCAAACTCACCCTGGCTCCCGCGGGCTCCCAGCGGCTCACGGTCACCATTCCCGTGGACAACCTCACCATCTGGAAGGCAGGTGCCTGGGCACTTGTCCCCGGCAGGTACACCTTTGCCACAGCGCACAGTTCCCGTGACCTGACCGCGCAGCGAGCCGTTCCCATCAGCTGACCGCAATCCCGGCCGGCGCGTCACGCCGTCCGCCTCCTCGCCACGGCGTGACGCGCCTCAGTCATTCCCGTCCGGCTCGTCGAACCTCCGCCTCCACCACCGCATGGAGCCCGCCAGTGTCCCGCAGACCGAGACCCCTTCGCTTCGCCGCATCCCTTGCGTTGAGCATGACGCTTCTGACCGGCTGCTCCGTCATCGGAGCCGGCAGTGACACGTCGGACACCGAGGTGTCCGTCAGGGCCAACATCACCGACAAGGCTTCGATGCGGGCCGTCGTCGCGGCCTTCCACCGAGCCCGTCCCGGCATCCACGTCAACGTCAGCTACGCCGACACCAACACCCTGCAGAAGGAGCTTCCGCAGCAGCTTCGGGCAGGCAAGGCACCGGACGTCTTCACCGTCTGGCCCGGCAGCGGCAACCCTGCCTCCGTCCTGGCCTTGAAAGAGGACGACTTCCTGGAAGCACTCAGCCTGCGCTTCTTCGCCGGCCGGATACCGGACAGCATGCGGCCGGTCACCGACGGCGGCGTCGGTACGTACCTGGTACCCGTCACCTTCAGCGCTGTCGGCGCGATCTACTCGGCGGAAACGCTCAAGGCCATCGGCGGAACCCGGCCCACCACCTACAGCACCCTTCTCGCCCTGTGCGACACCGCCCGCCGGCACGGGAAGGTGCTCTTCGCACTGGGCAACCAGACCCCGTGGGTCACCCAGCTCGTCGACTACGCACTGGTCGCCACCACGGTGTACGCCCACGACCCCGGCTTCGACACGCAGATGGAGTCCGGCAAGGAGAGCTTCGCCCGGTCGGGATGGCGCCAAGCCATGACCAAGTACCTGGAGATGCGCGATCGTGGCTGCTTCAGCACCGCTCCGCTCAGAACCAGTTACGAGGACGCCCTCGACCAAGTGGCCGACGGGCGAGCGGTGGGAGTGGTCCAGGTCGCCGGCACTCTCGCCGCTCTGCGTTCCGCGGCCCCAGGAATGCACTTCCGGATGACGGCCCTGCCGGCCACGGATCAGCCGAACGAAACCCGGATTCCCGGCGCCGTCTCCGCCGCCTACGGGCTCAACGCCAAGGCCCCCCACCGCAAAGCGGCACTGGCGTTCGTGGACTTCCTGGGATCAGAACGGGGCCAGAACCTGTACAACCGGTCCGGAGCGACGCTGCCCGCTCTGCCCAGCAACTCCTTCTCCGTCGATCCCGCCGTCGCGGAGGTGGCACGGCGGCAGAAGGACGGAACGACGGTACCGTTCATGGATCAGCGATGGCCCAACTCAGAGGTGCAGCAGACGCACTTCGAGCAGGTGCGTGCCCTCTTCGCGGGCACCACGGACATCGCTCACGCACTGGCTGCCATGGACAGTGCGTACGAGTAGACGCAGAGACGGACACCGCCCCCGGCTGGGAGACCAGCAGAACGGTTCGCCATGCACACACCTCATCAGGAGTCGGTGCTGTCCAGGGCAGCTCGCATTCTCGAAGCGTTCAGCCAGGACGAGCCGGCGCTGACGGTCTCCGAGATCGCCCGTCGAACAGGCCTGCACGTGGCCACGGTCTCTCGCCTCGTGGCCGAGCTCGTGGCGCACGGTTTCCTGAGCCGGGACTCCGACCGCAAAGTACGCATCGGCGTGCGGCTGTGGGAGCTGGTAACGCGTGCTTCCCCCACTCTCTCCCTGCGTGATCACGCAATGCCGTTCATGGAAGGCGTCCACGACGTCGTGGGCCACCACGTGCAGATCGGCGTCCTCGACGGCGACGACGTGCTCTTCCTCGAACGGCTCTCGGCACCACAGGCGGTGATCAACTACACCCGGATCGCAGGGCGGCTTCCTCTGTACGCCTCCTCCAGCGGTCTGGTGCTCCTCGCCCACGGCCCCAGTGACCTCAAGCAAAGGATCCTGGACAGCCCGCTGACCGCGTACACACCGGCCACACCGGCCACACCGGCACAACTGCGCGCGACCTTGGCCGAGATCCGGCAGCAGGGTTATGCGTACTGCCCCGGCTACGTCCACGCGGAGGCCCTGGGCGTAGCCGCGCCCGTCCGCGGTGCGGACGGCACGGTGATCGCGGCGCTGTCGGTCATCGTGCCCAATGAGGCCGGCGCCCAGGCCGTGGTCCCCGTCGTACGGACCGCCGCCCGGGGCATCTCCCGCGCGCTGGCCGGACGCGGGACACAGGACACTCCATAGGCATGTGACGGCGATGCGACAGCCACATGACATCTCCGCGAAGTCGGTCTCTCGCTGAATGAGAATGCCGTCGCGGTCCGACGGTGCCCGCGCGCATGCTTCCTGCATTCCACAGACGGGAGGCGACAACGTGGTCGTACACAACCTGCTGCCCACCGCTCCGCTGCAGCAGAACCTCTCCACCGTGACGTTGCAGGTGCAGGACAAGGACCCTGTCGCCGACGGCGTCGTGTCACTCACCCTCGCGCATCCCGACGGCACACGGCTGCCGGACTGGACGCCCGGCTCGCACATCGACCTCATCCTGCCGAGCGGAGTGACTCGCCAGTACTCCCTGTGCGGCGACCGATGGGACCCGTACACCTACCGCATCGCTGTCCTTCGCGAAGCCCCTGGCAGGGGCGGCTCCGCCTACGTCCATGATCAGCTCATGCCCGGGAACCTCGTGGAGGTCGGAGGTCCGCGCAACCACTTCCCCCTGGCGCCTGCCGAGCGGTACCTGTTCATCGCGGGCGGTATCGGCATCACCCCGCTGCTGCCGATGATGCATCAAGCCGACGTGACCGGAGCCGACTGGCAACTGCTGTACGGAGGCCGCAGCCGGGTCTCCATGGCCTTCCTCGAGGAACTCACAGCCTCCTACGGCGATCGCGTACACATCAGCCCCCAGGACGAGGTCGGCCTGCTCGACCTGGAGGCCTGGCTGAGCGAACCAGACGCGGGAACCAAGGTGTACTGCTGCGGACCGGGTCCTTTGCTCGCCGCTGTCGAGGCAGCATCTTCCCAGTGGCCGCCGTACAGCCTGCGGACCGAGCGATTCACAGCCAAGGCCCTGACAGAGCCGGTGCACCGCGGACCCTTCGAGGTGGAACTGTGCCGCAGCGGGCGGACAGTGACCATCACCCCCGACGTCACCGTCCTTCAAGCCGTTCGGCAGGCAGGTGCCGACGTGCTGTCCTCCTGTGAGCACGGCACCTGCGGCACCTGCCTCACCCCGGTCGTGGAAGGTACCCCGGACCACCGGGACTCGGTGCTGGCCGAACACGAACGCGCCGCCAACGACTGCATGCTGCCCTGCGTTTCACGTTCCCGTTCGGCCCGCCTGGTCCTGGATCTCTGAGCCAAGACCCGCCCCTTCCCGAGCCGCACTTCGCTGGAGCCGCCATGTCCGAAGCACCCGCCGTTGCCGTCGAACCGCCCACGAGCGACGCCGACCCGTTCGCCACCGAACACCTCACGACGCCCGAACCCCTGCACCACGCCCTTCGGGAAGCAGGTCCCGTCGTGCGGCTGTCCCGCTACGACGTCTACGCGCTCGCCCGATACCGCGACGTGCACGCGGCCCTCGTCGACTGGCAGACATTCCAGTCCGCCGCCGGCGTGGGACTGGCCAACTTCCGCCATTCGAAGCCCTGGCGGCCTCCGAGCCTGCTGCTGGAGGCCGACCCGCCGCACCACGACGCACCGCGCCGCGTCCTGCGCGAGATACTCGCCCCACCAGCACTGCGCCGACTGCGTGCGGCATGGCAGCCGATAGCCGACGACCTGGTCGACACCGTCCTGGCCACCCAGGGAACCGACTTCGACGCGTTCGAAGCCCTGGCCAAAGCATTCCCGCTGCGCGTCTTCCCGGACGCCGTGGGACTGGGACCCGAGGGCCGCGACAACCTCCTGCCCTACGGCAACATGGCTTTCAATGCCTTCGGCCCCGTCAACGCCCTCGTGCAGGCAGACGCTGCCAGGGCCGCCGACCTGTCCGCCTGGGTGAACGCCCAGTGCGCCCGCCAAGCCCTCACCGATGACGGATTCGGCGCCCGCATCTGGGCCGCTGCCGACCGCGGCGACCTCACCCACGAGCAGGCACCGCTGGTCGTACGCTCCCTTCTCACCGCCGGCGTCGACACCACAGTGCATGGCCTGGCCGCCACCCTCTACGCCCTCGCCGGCCACCCCGGCGAATGGCAGCGGCTCCGCGAACGCCCCGACCTGGCCCGCGTGGCATTCGATGAGGCAGTGCGCTGGCAGTCACCCGTCCAGACCTTCTTCCGCACCGCCACGACCGACGTCGCGATCGCAGGATCCCTCATCCCCGAGGGATCCAAGATCCTCATGTTCCTCGGCGCGGCGAACCGCGACCCGGCCCGCTGGAACGACCCGGACCGCTTCGACCTCACCCGCGATCCATCCGGACACGTCGGCTTCGGCATGGGCATCCACCAATGCGTAGGCCAGCACGTAGCCCGCCTGGAAGCCGAAGCACTCCTCACGGCCCTGGCTCGACGGGTGGAACGCATCGAGCTCGCAGGCGAACCGCGCCGGCACCTCAACAACACCCTGCGCTCCTTCGTAGCGCTCCCCGTACGCGTGCGCCCCGTGAGCTGACCACCGTCCGTCGTAAAACCCGAGCATCACCTCCCACACAGACAGACAGTCGAGAGGATCCATCCATGCCTCAGCACGTACGCGGCGTCGTCGCCCGCGGCAAAGGCGAGCCGGTGCGCGTCGAGACGATCGTCGTGCCCGATCCAGGGCCGGACGAGGCGGTGGTAAGAGTGCAGGCCTGCGGCGTCTGCCACACCGACCTGCACTACCGCGAAGGCGGCATCAACGACGACTTCCCGTTCCTTCTCGGACACGAGGCGGCGGGCATCGTGGAGGCGGTCGGCACCGGAGTCACCGACGTGGCGCCGGGCGACTTCGTCGTCCTGAACTGGCGGGCGGTCTGCGGCCGTTGTCGCGCATGCCGACGCGGACGCCCGCAGTACTGCTTCGATACGCACAACGCGCGCCAGAAGATGACCCTCACCGACGGCACCGAACTGTCACCCGCCCTCGGCATCGGCGCCTTCGCCGAAAAGACCCTCGTCGCCGCCGGCCAGTGCACGAAGGTCGATCCGGCCGCCTCACCAGCCGCCGCCGGCCTGCTCGGCTGCGGGGTCATGGCAGGCATCGGTGCGGCGATCAACACAGGAGGAGTAGGCCGAGGCGACACCGTCGCTGTCATCGGCTGCGGCGGCGTCGGCAACGCAGCCGTCGTCGGCGCACGGCTGGCCGGCGCCGCGAAGATCATCGCCGTGGACATCGACGACCTCAAGCTCGAGACAGCCCGGACGATGGGCGCCACGGACACCGTGAACGCGCGCGACACCGACCCGGTCGAGGCGATCCGCGAGCTGACCAGCGGATTCGGCGCCGACATCGTCATCGAAGCCGTCGGGCGGCCGGAGACCTACCGACAGGCGTTCTACGCCCGTGACCTGGCCGGCACCGTCGTCCTCGTGGGCGTCCCCACCCCCGACATGCAACTCGACCTGCCGCTACTGGACGTCTTCGGACGAGGCGGCACGCTCAAGTCCTCCTGGTACGGCGACTGCCTGCCGTCCCGCGACTTCCCCATGCTCACCGACCTCTACCTCCAAGGCCGCCTGGACCTCGACTCCTTCGTCACCGAGACGATCACCTTGGACCAGGTCGAAGACGCCTTCGCCCGCATGCGCAAGGGCGATGTCCTCCGCTCGGTGGTGATCTTCTGATGACCGGGGTCCGCGTCGAACGCCTCACAACCTCAGGCACCTTCAGCCTGGACGGCGGCCTCTGGGACGTCGAGAACAACGTCTGGATCGTCGGTGACGACCACGAGGGGATCGTGATCGACGCTGCCCACGACGCCGATGCCATCGCGGCAGCCGTAGGCGACCGGCGCCTGACCGCCATCGTGTGCACCCACGCCCACAACGACCACATCAACGCGGTCCCGGCGCTCGCCGAAGCCACCGGAGCTCCCATCCTCCTGCACCTGGACGACCGACTGCTGTGGAAGCACACCCATCCCGAGCACAGCCCTGACGGCTACCTGTCCCATGACCAGCGCATCGACGTCGCGGGGACGGAATTGCGGGTGGTACACACCCCCGGCCACACACCGGGATCGATCTGCCTGCACGCATCCACACTCAGCACTGTGTTCACCGGCGACACTCTGTTCGCGGGCGGTCCCGGAGCCACTGGGCGCTCGTACTCGGACTTTCCCACCATCGTCCGCTCGATCCGCGACCGACTCCTCACCCTGCCACCCGGCACGCAGGTCCACACCGGGCACGGCAGCGATACGAGCGTCCGGGCGGAAGCTCCCCATCTGGAGGAGTGGATGACCGCCGGTCACTGAACGGGGTCGGTTATGGAGTCGGCGCACTCGTCCTCGCCCACCTGCGGTGCGGACATACCTACGCCCAGCCTCATGAGTAGGCAGCGGCACCCCTTGTGACCTGCGCTGCACCAAAGTGCCAACTATCTCGCTGATTCCGGACCTCCGGTTGCTGAAGCCGGTTGGCATCAGCGCAGGTTGCGAACGTTGCATGGTGCCAACTACCGAGCCTGGTCACATGATTGTGACGAGGCTTTTTAGATGGAGAATCCGGCTTCGTCCTCGAAGACGAGCCAGGCTCCGCGGGCCGCCGCGAGTCTTCCGCGCAGGGCCACACCTCCCGGGCCCACCCGGTCACAGCCTCGTCGTTCCGTTCCGTCGCGCGTCGGACCGGCACCTGGCAGGACCAGCCGTTGCGTACTAGCAGTTTCCGAACGTCCTGAATCGTGTAGGTCAGGTGGAAGCGCCGGCCGATCACCGTCTTGATCCGCGCCAGCGTCCACCGCTGGTCCTCCCAGCCATGCGCGGCCGGCCCCTTGGCCGGCTCGGCCTCCAGCTGCGTGAACTGCTTCTGGCTCAGCCTCGGCAGCGACGCCGGCCCTTGCGACTCCAGAGCCCGCGGACCGCCCTCTTTCCACGTCTGCCGCCACCGCTGCACCGACCGGACGCTGACCCGCAGATTTTTGGCGATCGCCGCGCTTGCCTCACCCAGGGCGAACCGTTCCGCAGCTTGGAGTCGTAACCCCTTGCGGAACTGCTGCCGTTCGGCGGTCAGCCCGCCCCTTGTGGATACCGCATGCCTCGGTGATACCGCATCGGTCGACCAGCCGTTGAGCCGAAGCTCAGGAGTTGTCACCAGTAGGCCGGATGAGCTGGCGAATTGGAGTGGTCGAAGCAGCCTGGCTGCCACAAACGAGGCACCCGGCTTGTCACAAGGGCTCGTTCAGCAGTCTTTCCGTCACCCAAAGAGAAGGCGCCGCGCGAGTCTGGAGGATGTCAACGCCGCTACCACACCGTTGATCGAATGGCGGCGGCCCGACTGGTCCGCACGCGGGCATAGTGACCGCTGAGGTGATCGGGTTCGCCGCTGATCAAGTCGGGGTCGATCCGGTGTGCGCACCGAGGTGCCTGACCCGGTCCAGGCTGTGTACGAGACTCCCGGGTGATCCGCCGCGATGCTCGGGCGGTCCCTGGCTGAACGCGCGGCGGCGTAGGCGTCACTGAGCCGGCCTGCACTCCTCGGCGTAGCGGGCCAGCCCTTCCGCCATGCCCTGCATGAACTTCTGGAGGTAGCGCGGCATGACCCAGCGCAACAGCCAGCTCGTCTCGTACTCGCCGTACCAGTGGATGACCGTGCCTGAGCCCGCTGTCGGCTTCAGCTCGATGCGCGCGTGATAGTTGTGCATCGACGAGTTGAACGCGTCTTCGTAGCCCAAGAGGCGTCGCTCGACCTTCTCAGTCAGCCGCTCCCCGGTCACGATGCGTCCCGTGCGGAAAGCCCGGACGGCACCGACGCCGTCGTCGCCGCCGGGGTCGAGGTCGACCGACCGTGTCGTGTCCAGACTGTCCACCTTGGACCACAGCGGCCAGCTTGCGGCGTCGACCAGCAGTTTCCAGACGATGTCCGGCGAGGCGCTGGTGGTCACTGTGACGTTGTATGTGTGCATGGTGGAGGGCTCCTGTGAGTGGATGCGGGCTGCGTCCCCGGCCAAAAAGACCCGGCGGACGCGGTAACGGTCGGCCAGGCACACGTTGATCTGGGAGGGCGAGAGCCACCCTCAACTTCCCCTGCAGTCACGGTCTCTACGCTACGAGGGGAAGGTCACGGCTGCGGCTCGTGATCGGCGAGCGCGACCTGACACTGCCGCCCGGTGAGGCAGCCGAGTTCGACACGTCCCTGCCTCACTGGCTGGGCAGCGCCGACGGCGGCGTGGTTGAGTTTCTCATCCTGTTCGGCCTGCAAGAGGTGCGTGCGCACATACGCACCGAGTCTCACCGATCGCCGCAGGCCGGGAGCCTGCGGTGAACTCAGCGAGAGATTCTGTATGCGCGTCGGTGACGCAGGCCTTTGCGAGGAAGGCGACCAGGCCGTGGTCGCTGTAGACCACGCCCGGGGATCTCGCGCCGAGCAGCTGGCCACAGCGATCGGCAACGGGCCGCGGCCTCCCAGTGACAACAAGCCTGCCTATGTGACAGCTATCGCGCTTTGGCTCAGCCGTCAGCCCCTACGACACCACGAGTTCAACCTCAGTAACCTGGCTCCGTGACGCAGCGATTGAGCACGGTGGTGCTGATGTGTGGCCTTCCGGGAGCGGGCAAGACCACCTACGCGATGGAGTTGGTGCGACGCGGTTACGTTCGGCTCTCCATTGACGAGGTGGTCTGGCAGCGACTCGGGCAGCGCGACGCCGGCTTGGTGCTGGAGGCCGAGGCATTCGACCAGCTCAAGGAAGAGGTCCGTCGCGAGCAGCGGCAGGAGCTGGTCGAGCTGATGCTGGCCGGGCGCGATGTGGTGGTGGACTACAGCTTCTGGAGTCGCGCCGCCCGCGACAACTACAAGGCGCTGATTGAAAGTCACGGCTGCCGCTGGGAACTGGTCCACCTCAAGGCCGACCGGACGACGCTGGAGCGTCGCCTCGAGGTCCGAAATGGCAAGAAAGGTGCTAACTCCGTCACCGTGGATGAGACGCTGTTCAACCGGTACCTGGCCAACTTCGAGGAACCGAGTGGAGAGGGCGAACGGGTCTTCACGCAGTCCTCGACCTGAAGACCTGGAGCCGTTCGGCGGGGAGGGGACGCCCTCCCCAGCGGGAGCCCTTCTCGCTGCGGATCGGACGCGCTCGCGGCGTTGGGCTGCCAGCACGTCAGGATGCCGGGCGTTGCTGTTGCGCCAGCGAAGGTACGCGTGCAGCGCCCGGGTCTGCACGGTGTGGTTGTGGTGGTTGGAGTTGGCGATGGTGAGCTGCCGCAGTGGTCCGAGGTGGGCTTCGATCGGGTTGGCCCATGACGCGTAGGTCGGGGTGAAGACTGTTGAGCAGCTTGCGGAATATCTGGACTCAACTTGGGTCTGCCGCACGATCAGGTGACATCTTGACCTGCCCCACCATTTGGGCTCCAGGCTCGGTGACTAACCAGCAGCCGGGATGGTGTCGTTCTCGGACAGTAGTTCGTACTCGATGGGGGTGCGGTAGCCCAATGCTGAGTGTCGTCGCTGGCGGTTGTAGAAGATCTCGATGAACTCGAAGATCACGTTGGCCAGTTCGACCCGGGTCTTCCACCACCGGCGGTTGAGCAGCTCGATCTGCATCGAGGACCGGAACGACTCCGTCATCGCGTTGTCCAGGCCGTCCCCGACGGTGCCGAACGACGGCAGAAGGCCGGCGGAGCGGATCCGCTCCCCGAAGACCCAGGAGGTGAACTGGGTTCCGTGATCGGCGTGAACGATCCCGCCCGGCTCAGGGCGGCGGTTGCGGATGGCCATGTCCAATGCGTTGACCACGAGGGTGGAGTCCTGCCTGGAGTCGATGGACCAGCCCACGATCCTGCGGCTGAACGCATCCAGGACCGCCGCGCAGTAGACCCATCCTTCCCTGGTGCGGTGCTGCGTGATGTCGGTGACCCACAACTCGTCGGGACGCAGCCGATGGAACGTGCGATCGACCAGGTCCTCGGCGGTGACGACGCCACGCAGGTGCTTCACGCGCACCGGTCCGGGCAGGCCGTGGATCCCGACGAGGTCGATGTGCACCAACCTGTGCAGGACGGGCAGCAGGGCGCGCGGGACCTGGCCGGTGCCGGTCCCCAGGTCCAGGAGGACGGGGCCGGGCACGCCGTGCTGGGTGGCGGCCAGGAGCCGGACCGCCGCGTCCGGCAGGCCGGGACGGTATCGGGCGTAGTCGGCGGCCTCGGTTCCGAACAGGGCATCGTCCGAACCTGAAGCAGGGGCTGCCGGGGTGGGGCGGGTCATCGTGCTTCTCCGGTCTCACCAGGGGCGGGGGCGAGCTGCCAGGTCAGAGCGCCGTCCGGACTGGCGGCTCGCTGGACGCCGTCGGCATTGAGGTGGAGCCGGTAGGCGGCCGGTTCGCCGGCCGCCCTCCAGCGAGTGGCGACGTCCTGGACCTCCGCCCAGATGTCCCGGGGCCCGCGGGTCGTCACGTCCCACCGGTGGGAGCCGGCCTCTTTCACGCGCATCCACGACCCGCACTCGGATGCGCCGATCGTCAGGTCCGCGGCGCCGAAGTGGCGCACCAGGCCCGGGTGAAGGGCGTCCAGGGCCAGCCACATGCCGCGCGCCGTGTCCGGCGGTGGCGCGATCCGGCTGCGCTGCGTCGACCCGTCGGCGGTGGTGATCGTTGCGCGGAACTCGGCGGACAGGAACAGCCGGTCGAAGCCGGCACCGGCGCGGTGCCCGAACTCGACCGCGCGCAGCTCCGCCTCCACGCTCCCGTCCGGCCGTTTGCCGATCACCGCCAGGCCCGGCCACGACGGCGACGACGTCCCGAGCGTCATCAGCGCGAGCCCGCCCGGTGCCAGCTGCTCCACCAGGGCCTTCGGCACGCGGGGGACGGCGAAGGAGACGAAGATCCGGTCGTACGGGCCCGCGTTGGGCCACCCCGTGGTGCCGTCCTCTCTCACCACGGCCGGCCGGTAGCCGAGGGCGGACATCCGCTCGCCGGCGGCAGCGGTGACGTGCGGGTCGATGTCGAGGGTGACGACGCCGGCGTCGCCGCACACGAAGCACGCCACCGCTGCGGTCACCCCGGCGCCGGTCCCGACATCCAGCACGCTCTGCCCGGGCCGGAGGTTCAGGAGCTGGAGCAGGTCCGCGGTCATGCCCATCGTGCTCGACATCGCGGTCATGGCGCCCCCGCGGCGCGGCCCGGCAGCGCGGCCGAGGATCGGCTCGCCCTCGTGCTGGATCGCGACACTGTCCCCGCTGTGCAGCCGCTCCAGCAGCTCGTCCCGGTCGGCTGGGCGGGACCAGTCCAGCAGATCCCAGCGCGGCGGGTCCTCGTCCGGGGCGCTGCGCCGCACGTACGCCTGGGGCATCAGGACCTGGCGCGGGAGAGCGAGCAGGGCCTCGCGGACCGGCCCATGCCTCACTTCTCCACTCGTCTCCAGCCGAGCGACCATCGCGGCCCGGGCCGCCGCTGCCGCGGCGTCGTCGGCGGGGGGCTGCGGCGGCAGGAGGGGCGCGGCGGGCTCGGCAGGGTCGGCCGTCGCGGAGACCCGGGGATCGGGTGGTGCGGGAGCAGCAGAAGTCACCGCCGCCGTGCTCGGCACCCTGTTCACGTGGCATCGCCTCCGAGCAGGCGGTCGTGCCGGGCGCTTCCCGGGTACGCGGGACGGGGCGCCTGCCCCAGCGCCCCGGGCGGTGTCAGCCGGCCGGTGACCTGGGCCCGCCGCCCGAGCCCGTTCTCGATATGTGTGCTCACGGCGTTCACCAGCCCAGTTGCGAGTAGGTGCGGCCCTCGGTGATCCCAGCGATGGCCGTGCGGGTGTAGGGGACGAGCTGGTCCGGGAGCTCGTGCTTCTCCCACCACCGCCAGGCCAGGCACTTGTCGGGCTCGCGGACCTCCGGCGTGCCCTTCCACCGGCGCGCCCGGAACACCAGCTGCATCAAGGGCTGTCCGCCCGGGGTATCCACGACATGCACGACGTGCGCCAGATCCACGTCCACGGGGTCGATGACCAAACCCGCTTCCTCCCACGCCTCCCGGATCAGGCACGCCGTCGCGGACTCCTGCTCGCACCGCCCGGCCAGGTAGTGCCAGGTGTCGCCCGCGTAGCGGGATTCGGGGTGGCGCAGACCCAGGAGCACCCGGCCCTCGTCGTCCTCCAGATGGAGGTGGACGCCGACGCCGTTCAGCACGGTCCGGCTGCCCCCGTCCCACAGAGGAGGGGCCTCGGCCGGTGCGCGGTCCGGGGCGTTCTCGGCCGCGTGCCGACGGATGAGGTCCCGGGTCGCGGGGCTCAGGCGCAGGCGGTCCAGCTCGTCGGGGGTGAACCAACGCAGCAGCACCCCCTCGTGCAGCCGGAGCCGGTCGGGGTTGCCGCGCCAACGGCCGGTGAAAACCTGAACCGGGACGCTGAACCCGTCGACGCTGGTGGCCTCCTCCACGGCATACGGCTCCAGATCCTCCAGACGGAGATCGGGAACCTCCTCGGACAGCTCACGCAGCAAGGTGCCCTGAAGGCTCTGGTCGTCGTGAGCGCGGCCTCCGCCAAGAAGGGCAAACGCCCCCGACTGCCAGATGACGCCGGGCTTGTGGTCGCGCAGATGAAGCAGGTAGCGGCCCGCACCGTCGTGAATCAGCGCGGAGGCGTTCACCGGCTCCGGCTGCCCGTCCATCTGTGCCTGGAGGAGTTTCGCGCGCAGCGTGGGCGAGGTGACCTCCTGCATGGCCAGCCAGCAGGCGCCGGACACCTCCTCGTCCTGCAGCGTGATCGCCGGCGGCTCCTCACCGGCGAGGTGAAACACGTAGCGGAAGTCGTAGTGCCGGTGGGCCGGTTCGCCCTTGGTCGGGCTGGCGTCGATGTCGTGGACGTCGATGTCGATCGGAGAGCCGAGCATCTGCGGGGTCAGACACAGGGCGCCCGGCGCGATCCCGGCCTCCTCCGACACCTCGCGCAGCGCCGCGGCGAGCAGCGTCCGGTCCTCGGGCTCGATGTGGCCGCCGGGGGGCAGCATGAGTCCGCCGGTGGCCCGGTGCCGGATGTGCAGGACCCGGCCCCGGCGGTCGATGACGACGGCGCTGCATGTGACGTGCCCGGGCAGCGTCGTACGGGCGGTCACGTCGACGGGCCGGTCCAGGGCGGCGAGCAGCCCGGCCAGGGCGTCACGCTCGTCAGGATGGCGACCGAGGTACGCCTCGACGGTCTTGCGAATCGCGGAAGTGCTGAGTGGCATGGTGGCGTCTCGCCTTCAACGTGGGGCGGTTTGAGGGCCGGGCTGTGGAACTCGCGCTGGAGGGTCAGCTCGCCGTCTCGTGGTCCGGCGGCTGGGCGTCGCAGGAGCCGGCCACCGCCTTCGGCAGGTTCCCGGCCCCACCGCTGCCTCGTTCGATGGACGTCAATGAGTTCCCCCTCGTGGACGTGGTGGTGTCGCCGTGCTCAACGACGCCGCACCGATTTCGAACACCTGCGCTTTCGGACGGGTTGCGCACCCTGGATTTGAGCGGATTCTCGAAGGTGCGCGCTGCACCGACCCTTGCCGCGCAAGAGCACACGCCCGGTGGCGGATTGGCCGAAACGCCGACGCTCAGGCAACTGTGTCTGCCAGACGGGCATCCATGGCCTGCTGGTCAAGGGCTTGGGCTAGGCGGCGGCGCGCTGCGCGGTCAGCAGGACCGCCGCGAGGGTGCCGGCTTCGGTGATCCGGCCGTCGCCGCACATCACTACCGCCTCCTCCAACGCGACCCAGCGCAGTTCCATGTCGGCCTCGCTCGCGTCCCGGTGGTGCTCACCGATGCTCAGGTCCCAGGCGAGGTAAAGGTGCTCGCGGGTGCGCGCGCCGGCGGGCATCCGCCACATCATCGTCAGCAGCTCGACCTCGGCGGCGCGGATGCCGGCCTCCTCGGCCAGTTCCCGGCGTGCAGCCGCCCACGGGTCCTCGCCGGGCTCGCATCCGCCACCGGGACACATCAGCAGCCGCTGACCGCACACGTAGACGTTCTCCTCCACCAGAGCGATCCGGCCCCGGTCGTCGAGGGCCACGACGCGCACGCCGTCGACCGACTCGGTGTACTCGTAGGTCCCCAGGCTCTGGTCGGTGCGCCGGACCGAGTCGCGGCGCACCACCACCCGGACTCCCTTGTACCGGACGGTCGACGAGACCGTACTCCAGCCGTCGATCATGCTGACTCCTCCTTCAGGCTGCGCTGTGCCGGCAGGAGGCTCACGACCGCTTGGAATCCGTTCGCGCGGCGGAGTCGTCCTGGTCAGGCCGGGCGGTCGGTGATGCGAAGCAGTGCCGGGGGACGGCGGCGTCCGTTGACCTGGAGGGCGAGCTGGTAGCTGCCCGGGGCGAGGGCGGCAGTGCCGGCGGACTTCAGGGGGTGGGCCTTGGCCAGATGCAGGGGTGCGCCCGCCTTGACGGTGGCCCGGGTGAGGTGGCCGACCTTCTCCCCGGCCAGGGTGCCGGGGTCGGTGCGGGTCAGGACGTACATGACGTGCACCGGGGTGTCGGTGGAGGCGGTGAGGTCGGCTTCGAAGACCAGGCCGTCGCCGAGCCGGAACTCGGTATGGGGCAGCCGGAGGGGGCTGACACCGACGGCCGCTTGAGGGCCGTAGCCGGTCAGAGTGTAGGCGGGTGCCCTCTTCGGCGGCTGGTGGCATACAGATGCGGCGCCTTTTGACCTGCGCAGATGACGGGAGCGGGGCCGGTCTGTGGTCTGTTGGCCCGAGGCTGGTCCGGATCTTGGAATGCAGAACCGTTCCGTGCGGGGACTTCGCCCGAGTCGGGTGGTGAGGACATGACGGAGTCGCTGCTGCCATCTGCGGGGGTGAGCAGGCGAAAGGTTGATGATCTCCGGGCCGCGGAGTAGCGACACGGTGATCTGCATCCGAATCAGAAGCGAACCCTGACAGCGCCCCGTCCTCGACCTGCCAGCCTCTTCCTCGATGAGGTGATCACCGCGACACCTCATCAGTCCTGGCTGGGTGCGGCCGGCAGCTTCGCCTGGATCAGGTCCATCACGGTGGAGTCGGTGAGTGTGGTGACGTCACCGAGTTCGCGGTTCTCGGCGACGTCGCGCAGCAGGCGGCGCATGATCTTCCCGGAGCGGGTCTTGGGCAGTTCGGCGACCGGCAGGACCCGTTTCGGCTTGGCGATCGGGCCGAGGGTGGTGCCGACGTGGTTGCGCAGGTCGGCTACCAGTCCGGGGTCGTCGGCGGAGGCCGTCCCGCGCAGGATGACGAAGGCGACGATGGCCTGCCCGGTGGTCTCGTCCGCCGCGCCCACGACCGCCGCCTCGGCGACCGCGGGGTGGGAGACGAGGGCGGATTCGACCTCGGTCGTGGAGATGTTGTGCCCGGACACGAGCATGACGTCGTCGACGCGCCCGAGCAGCCAGATGTCGCCGTCGTCGTCCTTCTTGGCCCCGTCGCCGGCGAAGTACCTGCCCTCGAAGCGTGCCCAGTACGTGTCGAGGAAGCGCTGGTCGTCGCCCCAGATCGTGCGCAGCATGGAGGGCCACGGCTCGGTGAGGACGAGGTAGCCGCCACCGCCGTCGGGGACCTCGTTCGCCTCGTCGTCGACCACCGTGGCCGAGATGCCGGGCAGTGCCCGCTGTGCCGAGCCCGGCTTGGTCTCGGTGACCCCGGGCAGCGGCGAGATCATCATCGCGCCGGTCTCGGTCTGCCACCAGGTGTCGACGATCGGCGTACGGTCCCCGCCGATGTGCTTGCGGTACCAGATCCACGCCTCGGGGTTGATCGGCTCGCCGACCGACCCGAGCACCCGCAGCGAGGACAGGTCGAACTTGGCGGGGATGTCGTCGCCCCACTTCATGAACGTACGGATCGCCGTGGGCGCCGTGTACAGGATGGTGACGCCGTACTTCTGGACGATCTCCCAGAACCGGCCCTGGTGCGGTGTGTCCGGGGTCCCCTCGTACATGACCTGTGTCGCGCCGTTGGAGAGCGGTCCGTAGGTGATGTAGGAGTGCCCGGTGACCCAGCCGACGTCGGCCGTGCACCAGTACACGTCGCTCTCCGGCTTGAGGTCGAAGACGGCGTGGTGGGTGTACGAGGCCTGCGTGAGGTAGCCGCCCGAGGTGTGCAGGATGCCCTTCGGCTTCCCGGTGGTCCCGGACGTGTAGAGGATGAACAGCGGCTGCTCGGCGTCGAACGCCTCCGGCGTGTGCTCGGCCGACTGCCGTCCGACGATGTCGTGCCACCACACATCGCGGCCCTCGGTCCAGGCGACGTCCTCGCCGGTGCGGCGCACCACCAGCACCTTGTCGACCCCGTCGACCCGGCTCACCGCGTCGTCGACGGCCGGCTTGAGCGCGGAGGGCTTGCCGCGCCGGTAACCGCCGTCGGAGGTGATGACCAGTTTGGCGTCGGCGTCCTGGATGCGGGTGGCGATCGCGTCCGCGGAGAATCCGCCGAACACCACCGAGTGCGCGGCGCCGATACGGGCGCAGGCCAGCATCGCGACGACGGCCTCGGGGATCATCGGCAGGTACACGGCGACCCGGTCGCCCTTTTCGATACCCAGCTCGGTGAGGGCGTTCGCGGCCCTCGACACCTCGTCCTTGAGCTCGGCGTAGGTGATGGCCCGGCTGTCGCCCGGCTCGCCCTCGAAGTGGATGGCGACGCGGTCGCCGTTCCCGGCCTCGACATGCCGGTCCACGCAGTTGTACGCGACGTTCAGCTTTCCGTCGGCGAACCACTTCGCGAACGGCGGGTTGGACCAGTCCAGCGTCTCGGTCGGCTCGGTGGCCCAGGTCAGCCGGCGGGCCTGCTCGGCCCAGAAGCCGAGCCTGTCAGCCTTGGCCTGCTCATACGCCTCCGCGGTGACATTGGCGTTCGCCGCCAGGTCGGCGGGCGGCGCGAACCTGCGCTCTTCCTTCTGGAGACCGGCGGTCGAAGCGCCGCCTTCGACCGTTTCACGGTCGCGTGCTGCGGACATGTCCACTCTCTTTCTTCGGCCGTGCCCCAGGCCTGACCTCCTGGGACCGGGTACCGCTCGTTGTCAGGAGGTCACGAATTCGGGGTGCGAGATGTCGGCCGTCTCGGAGCCGGTCGTGGCTTTGGACTCGGGCGCCGTGGTGCGCCTGCCCTGTCGGTCGGCGAGGAGCGCGAAGGTGACCCCGATGAGGACCCAGGCCGTGAGGACCAGGGCGGGGAGGCTCGCGCCCGTCCCGTCGAAGAAGGCATTGGTCCGTAGCAGGCTGCCGGAGGCGCCCGGCGGGAGCAGTTGGCCGATGGTGGCCCATCCGTCGGGGAGCCAGTGGGGGCCGGTGGTCAGGCCGGACAGGGGGTTGCCGAGCAGCATCATGAGGGCGCCGCCGAGGGCGAAGCCGCCCATGCCGAGGAAGGCCTGGAGGCCGAGCAGGGTCGTGGACATGGCCGCCATACCGAGGATGACGCCCAGGGCGGTGAGTCCGTAGCTGCCGTCGATCGAATGCGTGCCGAACTGGAGGACAGCGGCTACGGCGGTGCCCGCGACGACCGAGAACAGCAGGGCTCCCGTCAGCCGGATCCGCAGTCCGCGGTGGCCGGGGAAGACGCCGCTGAGGATCAGGGCAGGGAAGATCCCGCCGAAGATCATCGGCATCAGTGCGGCCGTCAGGCCCGCGCCCCGGGGGTCGTCGTCCGTGAACGGCACCAGGTCGTGGACGCTGGCCCGCGTCTTGTTCTGCTCGGCGACGCCGTTACCGAGTGCCGTGAGGGCGCTGGTGGCTGAGGGGCCACCGGCGGTGGCGGTGTAGACGTCGACTCCGTCGCCGGTGACCGCGAGGCCGCCCGCGATGTCCTTGTTCTTGACGGCCGTCTTGACGGCGTCAGAGGTCTTGTAGACGCGGACGTCCCATGCCGGTCCGTCGACGTTCTCCTGGATCGCCTCGGCTGCCTGCCGGGGCCCGGTGACGCCGATGGGTACGTGGTGCGGACCGCTGTGGAGCGAGGGCAGTACGAAGGCGCACAGCATCGCGGCGATCAGGGCGGCCAGTCCGAGGACGACCAGGGTCAGTTTGCGTCCCGTGCCGGGCGGGGTGGCGTGGTGCGACATGGTGGGAACTTTCTTTGCTGGGTACCGCCCGCCGGAGGGGGTTGGCCCCTTGCCGGCCGGGGTGGTGGAGACAGTCGGCCGGGCGTCGAAAGCCGGGAGCGTTCGCGCCGAAGCTCGGATGCGAGTCGCCCTGGGGTGTCGGGCTGCTGGGGCCTGCTTTCAGAGGGCAGGCCCTATGGCCTCGAGGAGGGCCGAGCCGCCCGTAGTCCGACCGATGACGTGGGCTCGCCGACGGCCGATGACAGCCGGCGGCGAACGTCACCCGCGTCTGTCAGGCCTGGGCTGCGGCCGCGGCGACGATCCAGTTCCTGAACTCGACGGCGTAGTGGCGCAGGTGGTGGTCGAGGACGTCCTGCGGGCAGGGCGCGGGGAAGTAGACCGTGAGGTTCGCGGTGAACCCGTCGGCGGTGTCGCCGAACTGGATCAGCGCCCGCCCCACGACGGTGCCGTCCTCCAGGAACAGGTTCGAGGACATCTTGCGCGGAAACTCCGACTCCGGAAGGAGCTCGTCCGCGTCCTCGGCCCACGCCATCGCGGCCGTGCCCCAGCCGCCCATGTAGAACGAGCAGACGTGCGGGCCGATGTTCTCCACCACGCGCGCGCCGATGGCGTCGGTGCCCATCGCGTAGTGCTCGGGGTGCGCGGCGAGCAGCGGCCGGTCGTCGTCGGCCGCGAAGGCGGCGTCCATCCATGTCAGGAACTCGGCCGAGGTCAGACCACGCGCCGAGAGCACCGTCGTACCCGCGTTGAAGGCGCCGTCGGAGGTGCGCGCGCACTCGCGCAGGAAGGCGTTCCCTTCCTCGATGTCCGCGGCCAGGAGGTCGAGCAGACCCTGCCGGCCCAGTCGCGTCCTGAAGCGGTCCAGGGCGCGGCGCGCGTAGAACAGCTCGAAGTCGTCGATGCTCCCGGAGCCGGTGGGCCCTGACTCGAGCGTCACGGTCACAGCCGGGAGAGTCCGGTCGTCGGTCATGGTCGTACCTCCAGTAAAATGCGAATGTGAATTCACATTCGCATAACGAGGGTACGCGGGGAGGTGCACCACTTGTCAAGAGTCGCGATGGAGACCGCCGCCGATACGATGCGGGGCATGACCGACGAGCACGACCGCCCGACGCCTTACAGGGAGCCCCAGCAGGCGCGCAGCGCGGCGACACTGGCTCGCGTGCTGCAGGCGGCCGAGGACGTGGCCGGCTCGGCCGGCCTGGACGAGATGACGATCTCCGGCGTCGCGGAACGAGCCGGCGTCTCGGTCGGCACGATCTACCGTCGCTTCGAGGACAAAGAGCAGCTGATCAACGCGCTGATGGAGCGGATGCTGGACCGGCGCGAGGAGTACGTGGCCGAGCGGCTCCGTACGGCCGAGCCGTCACTCTCCGGCGTCCTGGACGCCTACGCGCACGCCCTGCTGCAGTCCTTCGCCGACAGCACCAATCTGTTCCCCGAGCTGCTGCGCGTACGGGGGACGAAGTCCCTGGAGCGCGGCGCCCGCACCATCACCGCGGTCCACCGTCTTCTGCTCGAAGCGGCGGCTCCCTACACGGACCAGATCCGCCGCTCCGACCCGCAGGCGGCGCTCGACACTGCCGCCCGCGCCATCCTCGGCGCCTGCTTCCACAACTCCGTACGGCCCGACCCGGCGACCGGCGAAGTGGCCCAACGCCGCTACGCGGACGAACTCAGCGACATGGCGATCGCCTACCTCCTCACACCCGGCCGTCGGGACACCACTCACGCCTGAGCCGGCGGCGCCGTTTGAAGACGCCCCGGAGGGCGACCCCGAAGCCGATCATCAGCGCGACGGCGAGCGGGTATCCCCACGTCCATCGCGGTGAGGCAGGAACTGCCTGGCCAGGTCACCGAGCTGATCCCGTTCGGCGTCTTCGTCCAGGTCGCCGACGGAATCGAGGGGCTGGTTCACCTGCGAGAACTCGCCTGGACACCGGTGGAGACTCCATCAGATGTCGTCGAGGTCGGCGACAAGATCACGGTGGTCGTCACCGAGATCGACCGGGAGCGACGCAGGCTGGCCCTCTCCCGACGACAAGGCTCATCCGCCGGCGTGTGATGCGCTGCGTTCCTGCGACAGTTCCCTTGCGTCAGTGTTCCTGAACGTCTGCTCAGGCAAAGGAAGGCACACGCCCCAGGCCGGCCAGTGAACCTTTGCGGTCACAGCACTGGATCGTCAAAGCCGGGTCCTGCTCAGCCGGTGTTTGCGCCCCGGCCTGCGGCCGCTGACCCGGCGGTGACGGCCTCGTCCGTCCCTTCGCCGTTCGAGGTCGATCTTCCGATCAGTTTCAGAGCCAAGTCTCAAGGGGCCAGGGTGAGGTCACCATGGTTGGACTTGGCGAGCGACCGCCCGATGACCATGCGCTGAATCTGGTTCGTGCCTTCGAAGATCTGAGTCAATTTGGCCTCACGCATGTACCGTTCGACCGGGAACTCGCGCGTGTAGCCGACCCCGCCGAGGACCTGCACCGCATCAGTGGTGACACGCATCGCGTTGTCGGTCGCGACGAGCTTCGCGACCGACGCCTCACGGCTGAACGGCAGTCCCGCGTCCTTCAACCGGGCGGCATGGAGGGTCGCAGCACGCGCCGAAAAGACCGCGGCCTCCATGTCGGCGAGCAGGAACGCGACTCCCTGGTGGTCGATGATGCGTGATCCGAACGTCTCCCGATCGCGTGCATAGGCGATCGCGTGGTCGAGAGCGCCCTGGGCGAGACCGACCGCGACTGCCGCGATACCGAGACGGCCGGAATCCAGGCTCGCGAGAGCGATACGCAGGCCGCCGCCCTCGGCACCGATACGCCGCTCGACCGGGACACGGACGTCCCGGAGGACCATGGTCGCCGTCGTGGACCCGGTCAGGCCCATCTTCCGTTCGGGTACATCAGCGGTGAGGCCCTCGGTGCCGGCGGGGATCATGAAGCACGAGATACCCGTGCGGTCCTCCGAGGTGCGGGCCATGACCTTGTAGTAGTCCGCGTGACCACCGTGGGTCGTCCAGGCTTTCGCACCGTTCAGGACGTAGTGATCGCCGTCCAGACGGGCCCGGGTCCGCAGCGCGGCCGGGTCCGAGCCGGCGTGCGGCTCCGAGAGGCAGTAGGCACCCAGCAACTCGCCACCGAGCATCGCGGGCAGCCACTCCTGCTTCTGCTCCTCGGTGCCCGTCGTCGCCAGGCCGAAACACGACAGCACGTGCACGGAGACACCTACGCCGACCGAAGCCCACACGGACGCGATCTCTTCGACAACCTGCAGGTACACCTCGTAGGACAGGCCGCTGCCGCCGTACGCCTCGGAGTACGGCAGACCGAGCAGGCCGACACGTCCGAGGAGCCTGAACACGTCGCGAGGGAATGCCTCGTTCGCCTCATCGGCATCCGCTCGCGACGCGAGTTCATCGGCCGCCAGCTTCCGGACCAGCCTGATGAGGTCAAGGGACTCATCGTTCGGTAACAGACGACGCGCGCTCATGGCACCTTCCAGCTGTCGGGGCGAAGGTCTTCTTTCTTACGTGGTCAGGCAGATCAGCCCGGCCGACGAGGAGAACACCGTCCTCTTGCCGCACGTTCACCCGCTCGCCGCGACCGTGCCACGCGTCACGGTGAACAACCCGCCCGGAGTCCGCACCGTCAGCTTCGCCGCAACGGCCTTCTTCGAACGGTGTCGGATCACTTCCATCCGGCGGGGCACCACCTTCGGACCAAGCCCCTCCACCGCCTGCCGGCAACACACCGGACCGGCATACCAGGCCGGTACCGCAAGCAGATGTTCCAGAGCCTGGGGGTCCGGCGGATGTCCACCCCGGCGCGGGGCCGGGGACCATGGCGGTGGATCCGGTAGGGGATACCGGCACCGGCTCGGTTCGCGGCAGTTCACCGACGACTTCGCGTGCCGTTGAGATACGGGCCGGCTCCTGCTCACACACCACCGGCCGGACTGTGATCCGCTCAGCCTCGGCCCCAAGCCGTTCCGCTTCGCTGTGACAGGCGGCCTCCCGCTCCCGGAGCAGCCGCAGCACCTCATCACAGCTCATCCGACCCACCTCCCGTGCCAGCTGATCAACCAGCTATCGCAACGAGACGGGCATCACACCGGACACGGGCGACCCCGCTAACCTCACCCAACGGGGACACGCACCCGAGGCGAAGACCGTCCCAGGTCGGCCCGACACCGGCAAGCTGGATGCGGTCCGGCTGGCCATGGCCGCCGAACGGGGCATTTTCCGGGCCTCGTTCGTCCCTTTCTTCAGGTACGCAGATCAAACCGCCCAGGGTGCTTGGACCCTTCGGGTATCGAGTGGGGCCCGGCTGGTAGGGGGCCGGCGCTGAGCGAGGTTCTGACCGGGCAGTTCGACGAGCGCCACGGCCGCCTGTGGACGGTCATGACCAGCTGAGTCCACACCGATGGATTGGCTGGACGCGGAGTGGTGTCGTGGCGTGTGCACGGCCGGTGCGCACGCCGGCTCACTGACGCGCGCGTCGAAGGAGTCCCGGCGGGGGCCGAACTCGTGGTGCGCGGCTGAGGTGGCTCGATCCACTGTGTCCGGCGGCGACGTTCGCCGAGCGGGTCGAGGGGCCGACCGGCCCGCAGCATCCGGTGGTACCTGATCGTCAAGGTCGTGGAGGTTCACACCGAAGCCGTTCGGGTGGTTCTGTGTGCCGAGCGGTGGCCCAAGGCGCGCTGCAACTGCCCGGCGGCACCTTGCGGGAACGGGACCGGGGGACTTCTCAAGGGTCCGCTGCCTCGCCGGTACCGGCAAACACGTTCGCGCGCTACGCGTTCGATACCTGGTTGGACCGGGCGCTCCCCACCGCCCGGTTCGAGCGCTGCACCGATGGCGCGGTGGCCTACTGCGTCAGTGAGCGGCAGGCCGGACAAGGGCCGGCCGCGCTGGGAGACAGGCATGATCGTCGGCCTTTACACCGGTCGGCGCGAAGGTGGCGGGCAGGCCGCGCAGGGTGCACAGCAGGTGCAGGTGCAGGCCGCGGAAGTGCATAGAGTGCGGCGTGGAGGGAGTCCAGGTCAGGCGTCACAGCCGACCTTTGGACTCCCTCGCCTCATCTCATGCGGGCCGGCAGGCCCTTGGCATCATTCATCCAGTCGGACCGGGAGTTGACACGTGAAACCTCAGACCACCGACGTGCGCCAGATCGCCGAACCGCGTCGGACGGCCGACCATGGCAGAACCGGCCATCGCGCCCCAACCATGCCGGCCACCGTCCACGCATCCACCGCGTCCCTCCCCGACCAGCACGACCACCCCGCCCTGCGTGCCGCGCTCGCCGCCGCCATCGAGGACACCATCATCTACGACCTGGACGGCATCGGCCGCCAGTACGCCGCCCTGTGCGCCGAACTGCCCGGCGTCGCCGTCCGGTTCGCGATGAAGGCCTGCCCGGTGGACGAGGTGCTCTGCCACCTCGCCCGGCTCGGCTCCGGCTTCGACGCGGCGAGCCCGCAGGAGATCGCCCAGGCGCTGCGCACCGGGGTGGCCCCCGGGCTGATCCACTACGGCAACACCGTCAAGTCCGACCGCAACATCGCCGAGGCCTACCGGCTGGGTGTACGCGACTACGCCACCGACTGCCTGGAGGACGTCGGCGCGATCGCCGAACACGCCCCCGGCTCCCGGGTGTTCTGCCGACTGGCGACCACCGGCGAGGGCGCGCTGTGGGGCCTCAGCCGCAAGTTCGGCTGCTCGCCCGAGGACGCCCTGCGGGTGCTCGGCGCCGCCCGGAGCGCCGGGCTGGTGCCCTCCGGCCTGTCGGTGCACGTCGGCTCCCAGCAGATGACCACCGAGGCCTGGGTCGCGGCGGTCGACTCGCTGGCGGCGGTCCTGGAGGCGCTCCGCCGGCGCGGCATCACCCCGGACCGGATCAACCTCGGCGGCGGACTGCCCGCCCTCGGCGTCCTCGACCGGCGCGGCCGGCCGTTGGAACCGCCGCTGGACAAGATGTTCGTGGTGATCCGCGAGGGCATGGAACGGCTGCGTGCCGTCAACGCCGCCCCGCTGGACTTCCTGCTGGAGCCCGGTCGCCACCTGGTCGCCGACCACGGAGCGATCCGCGCCCACGTCGCCCGGCTCTCTTCCCGACATCGGCTCGACGGCACCCGCGAGGACTGGCTCTATCTGAGCTGCGGCAAGTTCAACGGCCTCTACGAGATGGACCAGTTGCAGTACCGCCTGGAGTTCCCCACCCGTTCCGGCGGGCAGTTCGTCGACGCCATGGTGGCCGGCCCGACCTGCGACAGCGACGACGCGTACGCCCAGGAGGACGGCCTGGTACGGGTCCCGCGGGCGATCACCTCCGGCGACCCGGTGTGGGTCCACTCCTGCGGCGCGTACGCCGCCGCCTACGCCACCCGGGGGTTCAACGGCTTCGCGCCGCTGCCCTACACCTGCGTCGGAGGCCCGGCCCCGGACGGAGGAGGCGCATGACCGACACCCGGATCCGGCTGTTCCGGGAGGAGGACTGGGACGAGGTGGTCGCGCTGGAGGAACGCGCCTACGCCGCGAGCGGCCTGTCCGAAGGGCGGGAGACGCTCCGCTCCCGGCACCGCGCCTCGCCCTCGACCTGCTTCGTACTGGAACACGCGGGTGGCTTCGGAGGCTATCTGCTCGCATTGCCGTACCCGCTGTTCCGCTGCCCGGACCTGAGCCTGGCCGAGGAAGGCGCGGCACAGGAGAGCAACGGGGGAAGCAACCTGCACACCCACGACCTGGCGGTCGTCGAGCGGGCGCGCGGCAGGGGCCTGGCCCGCCGGATGCAGCGGCATCTGGAGGAGACCGGGCGGGCGGCCCGCTACCGGACCCTTTCCCTGGTCGCCGTGCGCGGCTCCGAGGCGCTGTGGTCCCGGCTGGGCTACCGTGCCCGGCCCGAGATCGGGCTGCCCGCGAGCTATGGTGCCGCGGCGGTCTACATGGCGAAGCCACTGGAACCCGCTGTCACCGGTTCGACTCTCGGATCCTCTTCCAGAGCCGAAGTGGGCTGATGCGGACGTCCTCCGTACCCGACGAGTCCCGCCGATCTCAACTGACCGTCAAGGCACTGCTCTTCGTCCTCGGATTCCAGTACGCCACCTGGGTTCTTGGACACTTGCCGAGTCGCGAACGCGTTCGTCCTGCCCGGACAGGCCGGCCGCAGCAGGACAACTGATCAAAATGCCGGGGTAATCGCCGGTCTCGGCAGCAGTACCGCCGACGCCACCGCGTCCCTCCCCGGCGCCCTCGCCACCGTCGGCACTCCACCCGAGGTCACGGCCGCCCTCGCCGAGGACCTGCTCGACCACCCTGCCAGGACGGTGAGACGTGGTACCTCGAAGGAGCTGACTCCCCTCTCGGCGGGGCCGGCACCACTACCCACGCCGGAAGTCCCACCGAACGTACGAGTTGTCGAGCACGGAAAAGTGGGCCTCGCCTCTCGGCACGCGCGACAAGCATCCACACACCGAGGTGGCCGGCAGCCGCCTCGGGCAGGAACGTGGCGAGGGCCGTACGAAATGAACTTCGCCATGTGGAGCGACCGCCGCTCACGCGGTCCGGAGCGTGGGCGCCACGTGTGGTGGGTGCGGGGCTGCCGCCGCAGAACGCCTGGTGTAAGGATCTGCTCCGCGCCTTCCGGGGCCGTATCCTGCTGAGCTCCGTGAAGCTTGACGGCGACCAGCGGGCCTCCACCAACTCATGGAAGGGGAGCCGGAGGAGCAGAGCCTGTGCTCGTCAGTAGCGCCAGCGGACGGCCTCGATGACGTCCGTATCCGTGTGCATCGCGAACAGCTCCGCCTCCGCCCGCCGGACGGCCAGCACGGCCTCGTACAACTCGGGACCGAGGGCCTGCCGCAGCAGTGCGGACTTCTCGAAGGCGTCGATCGCCTCCGGCAGGCTCGCCGGGAGGCGCTCGGCCGCGCCGAGGGAGGCGGGGTCGCTCGGGGTCTCGGGCGGGAGGGGCAGGCCGGCGTCCAGGCCGGCGAGTCCGGCGGCCAGCACGCCGCCGATCTCCAGGTACGGGTTGGCGGCGGCGTCGAAGCACTTGAACTCGGCATTGGCCTGCCCGGCGGCGGAGCCGGTGATCAGGCGCAGCGCCGCCTCACGGTTCTCCAGACCCCAGCAGCGGTAGGCCCCGGCAAAGCGGGAGGGGACCAGCCGCAGGTAGGAGGCGACGCTGGGCGCGCCGAGGGTGAGCAGGGCGGGCAGCTCGGCCAGTACGCCCGCGAAGAACTGCTCGGCGTCGGGGTGCAGCCCGTGGCGGCCGGGGCCGCCGTGCCCGAGGTTCCGGCCCTCTCGCCAGAGGCTGAGATGCAGGTGGCCGCCGTTGCCGACCGAGCCCTCGGTGAAGACGGGCGCGTACGAGACCCGCAGGCCGTGCCGGGCGGAGACGGCCCGGATGGTGTGGCGCACCAGCATCGTGGTGTCGGCCGCCTCGACCGGCCCCTCGGCGGCGACCGAGACCTCGAACTGCCCGGCGGCGTACTCGGGGTGGAGCTGGAGTACGGCCAACCCCTGGGCGGTGAGGGCTCGCAGCACCTCCCGCAGGTAGTCGGAGTGCTCGATGAAACGGGTCATCCCGTACGCGGGCCCGACCGTCGCGGGGGCCTCGGACGGGTCGGCCACCACCCACTCGACCTCGATCCCGGCTCGCACCGACAGCCCGCGCCGCTCGACGGCCTCGGTGACCTGGCGGGCGAATCGGCGCTGGCAGCCGGGGTGCGGGGTGCCGTCCTGGGCGTAGCGGTCGGCCGGGGCCCAGGCCCAGCCGGGCTGGGCGGCGAGCGGCGTGAGCCGGTCGAGGTCGGGGACGAGCCGCAGGTCGCCCACCGGGCCGGTACTCGAAGGCGCGGTGGTGATGGAGTCGTCGACCAGGGCGACGTCGAAGCAGGGTACGGCGCCGACGCCGTACTCGGCGGCGTGTTCGAGCTGGGCGAGCGGGACGGACTTCACCCGGGTCAGCCCGGCGTTGTCGACCCAGCCGAACACCACCCCGTCGATTCCGTCGGCGGCGAGCTGGGCTTCGGCCGCCCGGGCCTGGGCGGCCCGCTCAGCTCGGGGGTACGTGGTGGCCATGCCGATCATGCTGGCGTTCGCGGCAGCCGGCGCGCCAGTGGCCGGCCGGGAGTTCACTCGTCCGTGAACGGTCGGACCTGCGACGTGACTCAGGACGCGGGCGCGGGAAGTCTCGTCCGATTCACTGAGCTTTTCAGGGCGGGCTCGGTGAGATGAGTCGAGGGGCAGGGCGGTGGCGTTGAGGCAACCGCCGGCAGGTGGGGCCGGAGCCGGATCCTGTGTGACGCGCGGCGGAGTGTGCGGTCGAGGCCGTCGGGTGTGCCGGAGACGGTGTGGGTCATTGCTCTGCGCGCGAGCGACCGGACGCGGCCTCGACCGGGCTCAGGCCGGGCGCGTACGGCGGCGGCCGGACCGCGGTGAGTGCCGGGTCCGGGACGTGCGGGCCTTCCGCGAAGCGGTGCCGGGAGGAGTCGCGCTGTCATTTCCCGCCCGGCGCCGGAGGGTGCCGCGCGAACTCGGAAGTCACCATGAAGCAGATCACCGGTAATAGGTAAATGAGAAAAGCGCTTCGCTCGGTGAGTTCGCCTACTGGAATTCGTAGCGGTCGGAACAGGGATGGCACTCGCATGAGTGAAACCCGCCGAGACCGTTTGGCCTCGACAGTCATGACTGGGCTACGGTGATCGACGAGCGGACGGTTTACCTCATCGACAAGGAATTCAACCCGGCGGGGAGTCCGGCACGGGATATCGAGAATTCCGGAAATGGGTGCTTCCGCCTTCCCCGCTGTGTGTGTTCCGGAGTGCGCAATGCTCTGGGTCCCCTGTCATACATCTGAGTAGAGAAGTTGGAGCATCATGCCGCCCGTCGTTCCGCCGTTCCTGATCGGTCTCATCGTCGCGCCACTGGCCAAGCGTGTCCTCAAGCCACTGATGCGCGGTGTCGTCACGACGTCCGTCGGTCTTGTCATGGAGGTGAAGAAAGCGGCCCAAGAGGCCGGAGAGAACATCCACGACCTCGCGGTCGAGGTGGCTGCCGAGATGGTGGCGGCGCAGATCGCCTCCGGCGACGACCAACGGCCTACCGAGGGTGCAGCCTCGAACGCCGAGAAGGACGAGGCCAGGACTCCGAAGATCCGCGCGACCGCCGGTGCCGCGAAGGCGTAGCGACGCCCTGATGCCCGCCCGCCGCCTGGGCGCGTCTTCCTGCCGACCTCGGAAGACGGGTCCTCGCGGCGGTCGGCCGTGGGCCTTTCGGCCGCCCCTCTTTCTCCCTCTCGGACTTTCCGCTCCGTCGCAGTGATCCGCCGTGCGCCGAATTCCGTCGCGCCCGTTGACGGATTACCCGTGACCTCCGCAATACAGGTGATTGTACGCATGTCATCGCTACTGGGTGCCGCAGCCGGATTCCGGTCCGCGGAATGGGACGTGAACCCGCGCTCGGTCACTCCGGGCCGTCAGCGTTGGGACGTCAAGCTGGTGCTCGGACGGCCACGGACGGCCGAGTTCCTCGCCGCCGCGCTGCGCCGCGTTCCCGGGATCACCGAGGCCCGGGCCAACCCGGTCACCGGCGGGGTGCTCGTCCGGCACGATGCACGGCTGCGCGCCACGGACGTCGGCCGGATCGTCCGCAGAGCCGTCACCCTGGTCGCGGAGGATCCGACCGGAGCGGGACGTCCGGCACCGGCCCGACCCGTCGCCGTACCGGCCCCGCAGGCGGACCGCGGCCTGGTCGTGCGACCGGTGCTTGCCGTCGGCGGCGGGGCCGCGGCCGGGATCGCGCTGATCAAGGGGTCGGCGCTGAGCAGGCAACTGGTGGCAGTGGGCGGGGTGGCCGCGCTGACCACGGCCGTCCTCCGGAAGGCCTGGCGCGGAACGGTCGACGTGCCCCAGGAAGCGGGCGGGCCCGGCGTCGAACGTCATCCCCTGCTGGAGATCGTCGGACCGCACCGACGCCGTCTCTACGGGGCCGTTGCCCTGTCCGTCGCCTGCCAGGTCTCGGAGATGGCGCTCGGTACCTTCCTCGGCTGGACCGGACTGGTCCTCATCAAGGGTGAGGCGGCTCCGCTGGCTCGCCTCGGCCTGACCACCGCGTCCGCCCAACTCTTCGGTCTGGCTGGGCTGATGGCCGCCGCCTGTGCCGCCGTGGCGGGCCTCTCGTACGCCTCGAACCTCCAGTGGCGCCGACTCGGCCAGGACATCGAGCACGACTGGCGCAACCGGACGTACGCCCACGTCCAGCACCTCGAACTGCGGCACCTGGAAGGCGAGCGGACCACCCGGATCGCCGGCGCGCTCACCGACGACGTCCGTCAGCTGGGCACCTTCTTCGCCACCTCGGCGGGCGACCTGCTGCACCTTGGCACCAGCCTGGCCCTCCTGGTGCCACTGTTCCTGTTGCTGGCGCCACAGATCGCCTGGATCGCGTTCCTGCCCATCCCGGTCATCGCCTGGCTGTCGTTCCACTACCAGGACAAAGTCGCGGCCGACTACGCAGTCTCCGGCGAGCACCGGGCCAAGCTGCACAGCCAACTGGTGAACACGCTGGACGCCGGTGCCACCGTCAAGAGCTTCTGCACCGAGGATTACGAGGCCGAACGCATCGACCGGCTGAGCGGGGAGGTCCAGGACAGCAGCCGGCGGACCGACCGGAGCACGATCCGCCACGCCGAGATCGTCCGGGTCTGCACGACCAGTTCGATGGCCGGGACCCTGCTGATCGGCGGCCGGGCGGTACTCGACGGCAGCCTGCCGTTCGAGGTGTTCAGCCCGCTCATCGGGCTGCCCCAGATGGTGTTGCTGCGGATGAACCGGCTCGGCGGCATCGTCGACCAGTACCAGCGCACGCTTGTCGCCTACGACCGGGTCCGGCGGCTGCAAGCCCTCCCCCTCGAGGCCGACGGCGACGGCGGACCGCTCGACGCCCGGAAGGTGCGCGGCGAAATCGTCCTCGACGACGTGACCTTCGCCTATCCCGACCGGCCGCCGGTGCTGGAGGGGCTCTCGCTGGCCATTCCCGCCGGGCAGGTCACCGCCCTCGTCGGCTGCACCGGCTCCGGCAAGACGACCGTCGCCAAGCTGCTGATGCGCTTCCTGGAAACGGAGTCGGGCAGCGTGCTGCTCGACGGGCGGGATGTCCGCGACCTGCCGAGGCAGGATCTGCGCCACGCGATCGGGTTCGTCGCGCAGGACCCCTTCCTCTTCGACGGCACCATCGCCGACAACATCCGCTACGGCAGCTTCGGCGCCCCGGACGAGGCCGTGGCCGAGGCGGCCAGGATGGCCGAGGCCCACACCTTCGTCGCGACGCTGCCGGACGGCTACGACACGGTGATCGGCGAACGCGGCGCGGCCCTCTCGGGCGGCCAGCGGCAGCGGATCGCGCTGGCGCGCGCGATCCTCAAGGACGCGCCGGTGGTGATCCTCGACGAAGCCACCTCCGCCGTGGACAACGAGACCGAGGCCGCCATCCAGCGCACGCTCCGTGTCTTCGCCGCCGACCGGACGATGGTGGTCATCGCCCACCGGCTCTCCACGGTCCGCCACGCCGACCGGATCTACGTCATGGACACGGGCGGCGTCGTGGCCGAGCAGGGTACCCACGACGAACTCCTCGCCCTGCACGGACTCTACGCATCCCTCTGGCAGCTCCAGGCCGGAGAGCTCGTCGCCTGACCCCACCAGCCGTACCACCGGCCGCCCGCCACATGACGTCACCGCGGCCGGTGCTCCCTGGCGCGCCCTCCCCCCACCCTCCCCCCACGTCTGTCCCACTCCCGGAGGTATCCCCCCATGCCCCGTCCCGACGGCGCCTCCCTTCCCCTGACAGCGGCCCAGCGCGAGATCTGGCTTGCCGAGCAGAGTTCCCGGACGCCGATCCCGGGCTACCGCGTCGGCGAGTGCCTGGAGATCCACGGGCCGGTGGACCGGGAGCTGTTCGAGACCGCGCTGCGCCGGGTGGTCGGCGAGGCCGACGCCCTGCACGTGACCTTCGTCGACGGCGGCGAGGGCCCGCGCCAGGTCCTCAGGGAGAGCTGGGACTGGGCTCCGGCCCACCTCGACCTCAGCGGGGAGCCCGACCCCCGGGCGGCGGCCGTGGAATGGATGGAGCGGGACCTGCTGCGCCCGCTGGACCTCGCCCGTGACCCGCTGTTCGGCCACGCGCTGATCAAGGCGTCGCCGACGGAGTACCTCTGGTACCTGAACTACCACCACGTGGTGCTGGACGCGATCAGCAGCTCCATGCTCCGGCAGCGGGTCGGCGAGGTGTACTCGGCACTGGCCGAGGGCGGCGCCGTGCCGCCCTGCCCGTTCGGCTCGCTGCGGGACCTGGTCGACAGCGACGCCGCCTACCGCGCCTCCACCGACTTCGCCGCCGACCGCGCCTACTGGACCGGGCGCTTCGCCGACCTGCCCGCCCCGACCCGGCTCACCGACGCCTCCGCGACCGACCCGCACCGCGCCCTCCGGCTGGCCGAGGAGCGGGAACTGCGCCGCCCGGACGCCCTGCGGGCGGCGGCCGGACGTTCCGGCGTCCGGTGGTCCCGGCTGGTGGTCGCGGCGACGGCGCTCTACGCCCACCGGCTGACCGGCAACCAGGACGTGGTGCTCGCCCTGCCCGTCACCGCCCGTCGGGGCGCCGACCGCGACCTGACGGCGGTGCCGGGCACGACGTCCAACGTGGTGCCGCTGCGGCTGACGGTGCGGCCGGACATGCCGTGGCGCGAACTCGTCGCCCAGGCGGCGCGGGAGGTCGAGACGGCCGTCGCGCACGAGCGCTACCGCAGCGAGGACCTGCTGCGGGACCTAGGCGCCCCCGGCAGTATCGGGACGGCGTTCCCGCTGATCGTCAACATCATGGCCTTCAACTCCAGGCCGAGCTTCGCCGGGCACCCGGCCTCCGTGCACCACTTCGTGTCCGGGTCGACCACCGACCTCGCCGTCTGGGTCTTCGACTACCGGGACGGCAACCCGCCGCTGCTCCGGCTGCACGGCTCGCCGGAAGCGTACGGCGACGACGACCTCGCCGCGCACCAGCAGCGGCTGCTCGCCCTGTTCGACGCCGTCGCGGACTGCGACCCGGACGAGCCGGTGGGGCGGATCGAACTGCTCACCGCCGAGGAGCGCCGCGAGCTGGCGGTGCTCGGCGCCGGGCCGGTGGCGCCGGCCCCGGCCGCGAGCCTGCCGGAGCTGTTCCGGGAGCACGTCCGGGCGACTCCGGAGCTGGTCGCGCTGGTGTGCGGCGACGTCTCGCTGACCTACGCGGAACTGGACGCGCGGGCGAACCGGCTGGCGCACGCCCTGATCGCGCGGGGTGCGGGGCCGGAGCGGCTGGTGGCGGTGGCGCTGCCGCGCTCGGCGGAGCTGGTGGTGGCGATCCTCGCGGTGCTGAAGACCGGCGCGGCGTACGTTCCGGTCGACCCCGAGTACCCGGCCGCCCGGATCGCGTACCTGCTCGACGACGCGCGGCCGACGCTGGTGGTCACCGACTCCCGCAGCGGGGACCGCCTGCCGGACAGCGGTCCTGTCGACCGGCTGGTGCTCGACGCCCCTGAGACGGCCGCCCTGGTGGCGGACTGCCCGGCGGCCGACCCGATGGTGGCCGTCGACCCGGGTCACCCGGCGTACGTCATCTACACCTCCGGTTCCACCGGCAGGCCCAAGGGCGTGCTGCCGACCCACGGCGGCCTGCTCGACCTGCTCGCCGACCTCCGGCAGGTGCACTTCGCGCCGGTGCTGAAGGCGCGGCAGCGGCTGCGGGTGGCGCTGACCACCTCGGTGTCCTTCGACGCCTCCTGGAACCAGTTGCTCGCCCTGTTCGGGGGCCACGAGCTGCACGTCCTGGAGCACGCGACCTGGACCGACCCCGACGCCTTCGTCGGTTACGCGGCGCGTTGCGGACTGGACTACATCGAAGCCACCCCGTCCTATCTCCAAGTGCTCCTCTCCCACGGGCTGTTGAGCGATCCGCAGCGGCGCCCGGCACTGGTCGCGGTGGGCGGCGAGGCCGTCCCGGAGCGGCTGTGGGAGCAGCTGCGGGCGGCGGAGGGGGCATCCTGCCTCAACCTCTACGGGCCGTCCGAATGCACCGTCAACTCGGTGGTCGCACAGCTGGGTTCGAACGCACGCCCGGTGATCGGCCGGCCCGTCACCAACGCCCGGCTGTACGTGCTCGACAGCGCCCTGCGGCCGCTGCCGACCGGTGCGGCGGGTGAGCTGTACATCGCGGGCGCGGGGCTGGCCCGCGGCTACCTCGACCGGCCGGGGCTGACCGCCGGGCGGTTCGTCGCCGACCCGTCCGGGCCGAGCGGGTCGAGGATGTACCGCACCGGGGACCTGGTGCGCTGGGACGAGGCCGGGAACCTGGAGTTCCTCGGCCGCACCGACGACCAGGTCAAGATCCGCGGCTTCCGGGTCGAGCTCGGCGAGATCGAGGCCGTCCTCGCCGAGCACCCGCAGGTCGCCCGGGCCGCCGTGACGGTGCGCACCGAGGGGGAATCCCGGCTGGTCGCCTACGCGGTGCCCGAGCCCGGCGCCACCGTGACCGACACCGCCCTGCGCGACCACCTGCGGGACCGGCTGCCCCGGCAGCTGGTGCCGACCGCGTACGTGCTGCTGGACGCGCTGCCGCTGACCCCGAACGGCAAGCTCGACCGGCGGGCCCTCCCGGCGCCCGAGCGAGCGCCCGCCGCGCCGGGCCGGGCACCGCGCACCGCGACCGAACACCTGCTCGTCGGGCTGTTCGCCGAGGTGCTCGGGGTGTCCGAGCCCGGGCTGGACGACAGCTTCTTCGACCTCGGCGGGCACTCCCTGCTGGCCACCCGACTGGTCGCCCGGGTCCGCTCGATCCTCGGCGTGGAGCTGCGGCTCGGCGACCTGTTCGACGCGCCGACGGTCGCGGAACTGGCGGCGGCGGTGGACGTCGCGGGCCGGGCGCGGCCGGCCCTGCGGCGGTGCGAGCGGCCCGAGACGGTTCCGCTGTCCTTCGCGCAGCGCCGGCTGTGGTTCCTGCACCGCATGGAGGGCCCGAGCGCCACGTACAACATCCCGCTGGCGCTGCGGCTGTCCGGGAACCTGGACCAGCGGGCCCTGGAAGCCGCCCTGGCGGACGTGGTCGAACGGCACGAGAGCCTGCGCACCGTCTTCCCGGTGCTCGACGGCGTGCCCTGCCAGCGGGTGCTGGACCCGGGCGCGGCACGGCCGCGGCTGCGGGTGACCGAAGTGGGCGAGCGTGACCTGCCGGAGCGGCTGGCGGAGGCGGCCCGGCACGGCTTCGAGCTCTCCGAGGAGTCGCCGCTGCGCGCCGAACTGTTCGGGCTCGGCGCCGAGGAGCACGTGCTGCTGCTGGTGGTGCACCACATCGCCGGTGACGGCTGGTCGACGGGGCCGCTCCTGCGGGATCTGACGAGCGCCTACGCGGCCCGTGCCGAGGGGGCGAAGCCTGAGTGGTCGCCGCTGCCGGTCCAGTACGCCGACTACGCCCTCTGGCAGCGGGAACTGCTGGGCGACGGCGCGGACCCGGGCAGTCTGCTGAACAGTCAACTCGCCTACTGGCGGCATCAGTTGACGGACCTTCCCGAGCAGGTCGAGCTGCCGTTCGACCGGCCCCGGCCGGCGGCGATGTCCTACCGGGGCGCCCACCTGCCGGTGCGGATCGACGCCGAGCTGCACCAGGGCCTGCGCGTGCTCGCCCGGGACGGCGGGGCCAGCCTCTTCATGGTGCTCCAGGCCGGGCTGGCCGCCCTGCTGGGCAAGCTGGGCGCGGGCACCGACGTACCCGTGGGCACGCCGATCGCCGGACGCACCGACGAGGCCGTGGACGACCTGGTCGGCTTCTTCGTCAACACCCTGGTGCTGCGCACCGACCTCTCCGGCGACCCGTCGTTCACCGAACTGCTGGGCAGGGTGCGGGCCGGCGCGCTGGCCGCGTACGCGCACCAGGACGTGCCCTTCGAGCACCTGGTGGAGGCGCTCAACCCGACCCGGACGCTGGCGCACCACCCGCTGTTCCAGACCATGCTCGCCCTGCAGAACGCGCCGCTCGGCACGTTCGACCTGCCGGGACTGCGGGTGGCGACCGACCTGGTCCACACCGGGACGGCCAAGTGCGACCTGACCTTCATCCTGGCCGAACAGCCGGGCGAGGACGGCCTGTCGGGCGTGGTGGAGTACAGCACCGACCTGTTCGACGAGGCCACCGTGACCGGGATCGTCGAGCGGTGGCTGCGACTGCTGTGCGCCGTCGTCGCCGACCCCGGCCGGCGGATCGGCCAGGTGGACGTGCTGTCCGCCGACGAGCTCCGCGCGCTGTTCCCGGCACGCACCGACCGGAGCGAGGGGCCGTCGGAGAGCAGCCTGACCGCGCTGTTCGAGCGACAGGTACGGGCGAACCCGGCCGCCGTCGCCCTCACCGACGGCGAAGTCACCCTGACGTACGGCGAGTTGAACGCCCGCGCGAACCGGCTCGCGCACGCCCTGATCGACCGGGGGGTGGGGCCGGAGCAGCGCGTGGCGCTGGCCCTGCCGCGCTCGGCGGAGCAGGTCGTGGCGGTGCTCGCCGTGCTGAAGGCGGGCGGCGCCTACCTGCCGGTGGACCCGCAGTACCCGGCCGCCCGGATCGCCTACCTGCTCCAGGACGCCCGGCCCGCGCTCCTCGTGACCACCAGCCGGACCGGCGACCTGCCGGGCGCGGACCCGGTGGACCGGCTGCTGCTGGACACCGCCGACCTGGACGGGCTGCCGGACACCGACCCGGAGGTCTCCCTCGACCCGGGCCACCCCGCCTACGTCATCTACACCTCCGGGTCCACCGGCAACCCCAAGGGCGTGGTGGTCACGCACCGGAACGTGGTGCGGCTGTTCGGCACGACCGAGAAGCTGTTCGGCTTCTCCGCAGCGGACGTCTGGACGCTCTTCCACTCCTACGCCTTCGACTTCTCGGTGTGGGAGCTGTGGGGCCCGCTGCTGCACGGCGGCCGTCTGGTGGTCGTGGACCACGAGACCAGCCGCTCGCCCGGCCGCTTCCTGGAGCTCCTCGCCCGCGAGCGGGTGACCGTGCTCAACCAGACGCCGTCCGCGTTCTACCAGCTGATGCAGGCGGACGCGGAGGCCCCGGAGACCGGCCGCCCGCTCGCGCTGCGCACGGTGGTGTTCGGCGGTGAGGCGCTGGAGCACGCCCGGCTGGCGAGCTGGTACGAGCGGCACCCGGACGACGCGCCGCTGCTGGTCAACATGTACGGCATCACCGAGACCACGGTGCACGTCACGTATGCGGCGCTCGACCGGTCCGGCGGCGCCGTCGGCGCCGTCGGCGGGATCGGCACGGCCCTTCCGGACCTGCGGACGTACGTGCTGGACGCCCACCTGCGGCCGGTGCCCCCGGGCGTGCCCGGCGAGCTGTACGTCGCGGGTCCAGGGCCGGCGCGCGGTTACCTGAACCGGCCCGGCCTGACCGCCGGGCGCTTCGTGGCCGACCCGTTCGGACCGCCGGGATCGCGGATGTACCGCAGTGGCGACGTGGTGCGCCGCGCGGCGGACAACAGCCTGCACTACGTCGGCCGGGCCGACCAGCAGGTGAAGGTGCGCGGCTTCCGGATCGAGCTCGGCGAGATCGAGGCGGCGCTGGCCGAGCACCCCGGCGTCGCCCAGGTCGCCGTCCTGGCCCGGCAGGACCGGGCCGACGACACCCGGCTGGTCGCGTACCTGGTGCAGGCCGCGGGCGCCGTACCGAGTCCGGCCGATCTGCGTGGGCACCTGTGCGAGCGGTTGCCGGAACACATGGTGCCGTCGGCGTTCGTCGTGCTGGACACGCTGCCGCTGACCGCCAACGGCAAGCTGGACCACCGGGCCCTGCCCGCCCCCGACCTCGCCCCGACGGCAACCGCCCGCGCGCCGCGCACCCCGCAGGAGCAGGTCCTGTGCGAGCTGTTCGCCGAGGTGCTGGGCGTGGCGTCGGCCGGCGTCGAGGACGGCTTCTTCGACCTGGGCGGGCACTCGCTGCTGGCCACCCGCCTGGCCGCCCGGATCCGCGCGACGCTCGGCGTGGAAATGCCGCTGCGCACCCTGTTCGAGGCGCCGACCCCGGCCGGCCTGGCCGCCGCCCTGGTGGCGGCCGGACCGGCGCAGACCGCCCTGGCACGGCGCGAACGCCCCGAGGCGATCCCGCTGTCGTTCGCGCAGCGGCGGCTGTGGTTCCTGCACCAGTTGGAGGGCGCCGGCGCGAACTACCACATCTCCCTGGCCTGGCGGCTGTCCGGGGATCTGGACCGGCGCGCCCTGGAGTCCGCCGTGGCGGATGTGGTCGAGCGGCACGAGAGCCTGCGCACCGTCTTCCCGGCGGTCGACGGAGTGCCGTACCAGCAGGTGCTGGACGTCGAGGCATCCCGCCCGCGGCTGCTCGTCAGCCGGACCACCGAGTCCGGGCTGCCGGACGTCATGGCGGAAGCGAAGGCCCGTCGGTTCGACCTGGCGGCCGATGTGCCCCTGCGTGCCGGGCTGTTCGAGCTGGCGGCGGACGAGCACGTGTTCCAGGTGGTCCTCCACCACATCGCGGGTGACGGCTGGTCGCTGGGCCCGCTCGCGCAGGGCCTGACCACCGCCTACGCGGCGCGCCGCCGCGGCGAGGCGCCGCAGTGGGAGGAGCTGCCGGTCCAGTACGCCGACTACACCCTGTGGCAGCACGAGCTGCTCGGCGACGCGGCCGACGGGGACAGCCTGTTCGCCCGCCAGGCGGCCTACTGGACCCGGCAGCTGGCCGATCTGCCCGAGCAGCTCCAGCTGCCCGGCGACCGGCCCCGCCCGGCGGTCGCCTCGCACCGGGGCGGTTCCGTGCGTGCCGGGCTGGACGCCGAGCTGCACCGCGGGCTGCGCGAACTCGCCCGCGCCCACGGCACCAGTCTGTTCATGGTGCTCCAGGCCGGTCTTGCGGTGCTGCTGAGCAAGCTCGGCGCGGGCGACGACATCCCCGTCGGCAGCCCGGTCGCGGGCCGTACCGACCAGGCGCAGGACGAGCTGGTCGGCTACTTCGTCAACACCCTGGTGTTCCGTACCGACACCTCGGGCGATCCGACGTTCGCCGAACTGCTGGGCCGGGTCCGGGAGACCGCGCTGGCCGGGTACGCGCACCAGGACCTTCCGTTCGAGTACCTGGTCGAGGCCCTCAACCCGGTCCGGTCGCTGGCGCACCACCCGCTGTTCCAGGTCATGCTGGTGCTGCAGAACGCGCCCCGGGCCGACTTCGCGCCGTCCGGGCTGCGCGTCGGCGAGATGCCGTCGACGTCGACCACCGCCAAGCTCGACCTGATCTTCACCCTGTCCGAGCGGCACGCGCAGGACGGCTCCCCGGAGGGGATCGACGGGTCCGTCGAGTACACCGGCGACCTGTACGACCCGGCCACCGTCGAGACGATGATCGAGCGGTGGGAGCGGCTGCTCCGCGCCGTGGTCGCCGACCCGCAGCGGCGGCTCAGCCGGTTCGGCCTGCTCACCGACGGGGAGCACGGTGAGCTGACGGCGCTGGGCACCGGCCCGGCGGCCCAGGCCTTCACCGAGAGCCTGCCGGAGCTCTTCCGGGCTCAGGTGCGTGCGACTCCGGACGCCGTCGCGCTGGTGGGGCCGGAAGCATCGCTGACCTACGCGGAGTTGGACGCGCGGGCGAACCGGCTGGCGCACGCCCTGATCGCGCGGGGTGCGGGGCCGGAGCGGCTGGTGGCGGTGGCGCTGCCGCGCTCGGCCCAGCTGGTGGTGACGATCCTCGCGGTGCTGAAGACCGGCGCCGCGTACGTTCCGGTCGATCCGGAGTACCCGGCCGCGCGGATCGCGTACATGCTCGACGACACCCGACCGGTCCTGGTGGTGACCGACACCCGCACCCGGGGCCGGCTGCCGGACACCGGTCCCGCCGGATGGCTGGTGGCCGACGACCCGGAGACGACCGCGCTGGTGGTGGGGTGCCCGTCGACGGACCCTGCGGTGGCCGTCGACCCTGGCCATCCGGCCTACGTCATCTACACCTCCGGTTCCACCGGCAGGCCCAAGGGCGTGGTGGCGACGCACGGTGGCCTGTCCAACCTGTTCGCCAACCAGTGTCCGCTGGTCTTCCGGACGGGGGAGCGGGTGCGGATGGGGCTGACCACGTCGGTGTCGTTCGACGCCTCCTGCGACCAGATGTTCGCCCTGTACGCCGGCCACGAGCTGCACGTCCTGGACGAGGCGACCTGGACCGACCCGGACGCCTACCTCGAGTACGCGGCGCGGGCCGGGCTGGACACGGTCGGCGGTACCCCGTCCTACCTGCAAGTCCTCGTCGACCACGGCCTGTTGGACAACCCGCGGTGGCGTCCGTCGCTGGTCGGGCTGGGCGGGGAGACCGTTCCGGAGCAACTGTGGGAACGGTTGCGGGCGGCCGACGGGGTGTTCGCCCTGAACTACTACGGGCCGGCCGAGTGCACGGTGGACTCGACCGTCGCACCGCTGGAGTCGAGCCCGCGCCAGGTGATCGGCCGCCCGCTCGGCGGTGTCCGGTTGCACGTGCTCGACGCCGCGTTGCAGCCGGTTCCCGCGGGTGTGCCGGGTGAGCTGTACATCGCCGGTGCGGGGCTGGCGCGCGGCTACCTGAACCGGCCGGGCCTGACCGCGGGACGGTTCGTGGCGGACCCGTTCGGTCCCGGCGGTTCGCGGATGTACCGCACCGGTGACCTGGCGCGGTGGGGACCGGACGGGAACCTGGAGTTCCTCGGCCGCATCGACGACCAGGTCAAGCTCCGGGGATTCCGGATCGAGCTCGGCGAGATCGAGGCGGCGCTGGCGGAACACCCGCAGGTCGCGCAGGCCGCCGTGACCGTCCGGCAGGACCGGGCGGGGGACACCCGCCTGGCCGCCTACCTGGTGCCCGCCACCGGGGCGGAGCTCCGGCCGGAGGACCTGCGGGCGCACCTGCGCGAGCGGCTGCCCGACTACATGGTGCCGGCCGCGTTCGTCGCCCTCGACGTGCTGCCGCTGAACGCCAGCGGCAAGCTGGACCGGCGCGCCCTGCCCGAGCCCGAGTACGGGGGGTCGCGGGCCGGCCGGGCCCCGCGCACTCCTCAGGAACACGTGCTGGCCGGGCTGTTCGCAGAGGTGCTGGGCCTGCCTCGGGTCGGTGTCGACGACGACTTCTTCGACCTCGGCGGGCACTCCCTGCTGGCCACCCGGTTGGTGGCCCGGATCCGTGCGGCCCTGGGCGTGGAACTGGCGCTGCGCACCCTGTTCCAGACCCCGACGGTGGCCGGGCTGGCCGCCGGGCTGGGCGGCGCGGACCGGGCCCGGCTCGCCCTGAGGAGGGCGGAGCGGCCCGTGGGGGCACCCCCGGCCGAAGGCCGGGGGATGGTGCCGCTGTCGTCCGCTCAGCGGAGGCTGTGGTTCCTGCGCCAGCTGGAGGGCGCCGACTCGGTCTACAACATGCCGCTCGCGTGGCGGCTCTCGGGGCCACTGGACCTGGCGGCCCTGGAGGCGGCGCTGGGCGACGTCGTCGACCGGCACGAAACCCTGCGCACGGTCTTCCCGGCCGTGGACGGAGTGCCCCACCAGCAGGTGCTGGCCGCCGCGGAGGCGTGCCCGAGGCTGTCGGTCACCACGGCCGACGAGACGGTCCTGCCGGAACTGCTGGCGGGGGCCGCGGCGCGCGGATTCGACCTCGCGGCCGAACCGCCGCTGCGCGCCGAGGTGTTCGAGGTTTCGGCGGATGAGCACGTGCTGCTCCTGGTGATGCACCACATCGCCGGTGACGGCTGGTCGCTGGGCCCGCTGGCCGCCGACCTGGCCACCGCGTACGCGGCACGCCGCCAGGGCGAGGAACCGGGGTGGGCACCGCTGCCGGTGCAGTACGCCGACTACACCCTGTGGCAGCAGGAGCTGCTCGGCGACCCGGCCGACCAGGACAGCCTGTTCGCCCGCCAGCAGGCCTACTGGACCGAGCAGTTGGCCAACCTGCCGGAGCAGATCCGGCTCCCTGCCGACCGCCCTCGCCCCGCGACCCCCTCCCACTCCGGCGGCCACCTCGCGATCGAACTGGACGCCGAACTGCACGCCGGGCTGATCCGGCTGGGCCGGGAGCACGGCGCCAGCGTGTACATGGTGCTGCAGGCCGCCCTGGCATCGCTGCTGGACAAGCTCGGCGCGGGAACGGACATCCCGGTCGGCAGCCTGATCGCGGGCCGGACCGACGAGGCCCTGGACGACCTCGTCGGATTCTTCGTCAACACCCTGGTGCTCCGCACGGACACCGGTGGCGACCCGAGCTTCGCCGAGCTCCTCGGCCGGGTCCGCGAGGGCGCGCTGGCCGCGTACGCGCACCAGGACCTGCCGTTCGAGCACGTCGTCGAGGCCCTCAACCCGTCCCGGTCGCTCGCCCGTCAGCCGCTGTTCCAGGTGCTGCTCGCGCTGCAGAACGTGCCCCGCACCGAGTTCGCGCTGGACGGTCTGGCCGCTGAGATCGTCCTGGTGCGGACGCCGACGGCGATGTTCGACCTCGGCTTCCACCTGCTGGAGCGCGACGGCACCGGCGGGCCGGCCGAGGGCATCGTCGGGCGGGTCGAGTACAGCACCGACCTCTTCGACCCCGCCACGGTGGAGGCACTGGTCGCCCGCTGGCTGCGTCTGCTGGCGTCGGTGGTCGCCGAACCGGACCGGCCGCTGAGCCGGATCGACGTCCTCACCGCCGAGGAACGGCACGAGCTGCTGGTCGTACGCAACGACACCGCCTGCCCGGCTCCCGATGCCGGCCTGCCCGCTCTGTTCGAGGCGCAGGTCCGGGCGACCCCGGAGGCTCCGGCGGTGGTGTTCGAGGACACCGTGCTGGCCTACCGGGAGCTGAACCGAAGGGCCAACCGCCTGGCGCACGCGCTGATCGCGCGCGGGGTGGGGCCGGAGCAGGTCGTCGCCCTGCGGCTGCCGAGGTCGACCGAGCTGGTGGTCGCCGTCCTCGCGGTCCTCAAGACGGGTGCGGCGTACCTGCCGGTCGATCCGGACTATCCGGCCGCCCGCATCGCGTACATGCTGGACGACGCCCGGCCTGCCGTGGTGCTCGACGACCTCGCGGCCGTCACACCGGACGGGGACCTGCCGGAGCACGATCCGGCAGTCGCCGTGGACCCGCGGCACCCGGCCTACGTCATCTACACCTCGGGCTCCACCGGCCGGCCCAAGGCCGTGGTGATGCCCGCCGCCGGGCTGCTGAACCTGCTGGCGTGGCACCACAGGTCCGTCGGCGGCGAACTCGGCACGCGTACCGCGCAGTTCACCGCGATCAGTTTCGACGTCTCGGTGCAGGAGACGCTCTCCGCGCTGCTGTACGGCAAGACCCTCGTGGTGCCGACCGAGGAGCAGCGCCGCAGCGCCGAGCTGTTCGCCCGCTGGCTGGACCGGCACGGGGTCGAGGAGCTGTTCGCGCCCAACCTGGTGGTCGAGGCGCTGGCCGAGGCCGCCGAGGAGGCCGGGCTGGAACTGCCCGGCCTGCGGCTGGTCGCCCAGGCCGGTGAGGCGATGCGTCTGGGCGGTGCCGTGCGCCGCTTCCAGACCCGCCGGCCGGGCCGGGAGCTGCACAACCACTACGGGCCCGCCGAGACCCATGTGATCACCGCCTACCCGTTGCCGGCCGACCCCGCCGACTGCCCGCTGCCGGTGCCGATCGGCCGCCCGATCGCCAACTGCCAGGCATACGTGCTGGATTCGGCGCTGCGACCGGTCGCCCCCGGCGTGCTGGGTGAGCTGTACCTCGCCGGGGCGGGACTCGCCCGCGGCTACCTGAACCGGCCCGGGCTCACCGCCACGCGGTTCGTCGCCAACCCGTACGGTCCGGCCGGCGCGCTGATGTACCGAACCGGTGACCTGGTCCGCTGGCAGGCCCACGGCGAGCTGGAGTTCGCGGGCCGGGTGGACCACCAGGTGAAGATCCGCGGGTTCCGGGTCGAGCCGGGCGAGATCGAGGCCGAGCTGGCCGCGCACCCGGGTGTCGCCCAGGTCGCGGTGCTCGCCCGGGAGGACCGGCTCGTCGCGTACGTCGTCCCGCCGGCCGGGGCCGGGGCGACCGCGGCGGCGCTGGCGGCGTACCTGCGCGACCGGGTGCCGGACCACCTGGTGCCGTCCGCGTTCGTCCTGCTCGACGCGCTGCCGCTGACGCCGAACGGGAAGCTGGACCGGGCGGCGCTGCCCGCGCCCGAGCCGGGCCCGGCCGCCGGCGGCCGGGCGCCGCGCACGCCGCAGGAGCAGATCCTGTGCGAGCTGTTCGCCGAGGTGCTGGGCGTGCCGCGGGTCGGGGTCGACGACGGCTTCTTCGACCTGGGCGGGCACTCCCTGCTCGCCACCCGGCTGGTCTCGCGGGTGCGGGCGACCCTCGGGGTCGAGCTGGAACTGCGCAGCCTGTTCCGGGCGCCGACACCCGCCGGGATCGCGGCCGGGCTGCACGACGCCGGCACCGCGCGGCAGGCCCTGGTACCCCGGCCCCGCCGCGATCCGATGCCGCTGTCGTTCGCCCAGCGCCGGCTCTGGTTCCTCCAGCAGTTCGGGGCGCCGAGCGCGACCTACCACATGCCGCTCGCCCTGCGGCTGTCCGGCGACCTCGACCGGGCAGCGCTGAGCGCCGCGCTCGCGGACGTGGTGGCCCGGCACGAGACCCTGCGCACGGTCTTCCCGCACACCGCCGGAGTCCCGTACCAGCGGGTGCTGGACGCCGGCGAGGCCGCCGTCCCGCTGACCGTACGCGCGGCCGGCGAGGCGGAGGTGCCCGCCCTGCTGCGCGAGGCGGCGGTACGGGCGTTCGACCTGACCTCGGAAGTACCGCTGCGGGCGGAGCTGTTCGCGCTCGCCCCGGACGAGCACGTGCTGCTGCTGGTGATGCACCACATCGTCGGGGACGGCTGGTCCATGGGCCCGCTGGCCCGTGACCTGGCCACCGCCTACACCACCCGGCAGGGTGGCGGGGCTCCGGCATGGCCGCCGCTGCCGGTCACCTACGGCGACTACACCCTGTGGCAGCACGAGATCCTCGGCGACGAGCACGACACGGACAGCGTGTTCGCCCGCCAGGTCACCTACTGGACCGAGGCGCTGGCCGGGCTGCCCGAGCAGCTTCAGCTGCCTGCCGACCGACCGCGCCCGGCCACCATGTCGTACGGCGGCGACCTGCTGGAACTCCGGATCGACGCCGAACTGCACGCGGCACTGGTGGAGTTGGCCCGAAGTTCGGGTGCCACCCTGTTCATGGTGCTGCAGGCGGCGTTGGCGGCGCTGTACACGCGGCTGGGCGCGGGCACGGACATCCCGGTCGGGTCTCCGATCGCGGGGCGTACCGACGAGGCGCTGGACGAGCTGGTCGGGTTCTTCATCAACACGCTGGTGCTGCGCACCGACACCAGCGGTGATCCGAGTTTCGCCGAGCTGCTGGGCCGGGTGCGGGAGACGGCGCTGTCGGCGTACGCGCACCAGGACGTGCCCTTCGAGCACCTGGTGGAGGCGCTGAACCCGTCCCGCTCGCTGTCGCACCACCCGCTGTTCCAGACCGGTCTTGTCGTGCAGAACGCGCCGGGCGGCGACTTCGAGCTGCCGGGTCTCCAGGTCTCCGGGGTGACCGTACTCACCGGGACCGCGCGGCTCGACCTGACCTTCGGGTTCGCGGAGGAGCACGGGCCCGACGGCGCGCCGGCCGGGATCGGCGGTGCGGTCGAGTACAGCACCGACCTGTTCGACCGCTCGACGGTCGAGGCCCTGGTCGCCCGGTGGACCAGGCTGCTGGCCGCGGTCGCCGCCGCGCCCGACCGGCCGATCGGCGGGATCGACCTGCTGTCCGCCGAGGAGCGCCGTGAGCTGCTGCCCGCCGTCCAGGACGGGGCGGCCGGGGGGAGCCTGCCGGAGCTGTTCACGGCGCAGGTGACGGCGACGCCGGACGCGGTCGCGCTCGTCTGCGGTGATGTCGAGGTGACGTACCGTCAACTCGACGCTCGGGCGAACCGGTTCGCGCACACGCTGATCGCCCGGGGCGTCAGTCCGGAGCAGGTCGTGGCGGTGGCGTTGCCGCGGTCGGTGGAGTCGGTGGTGGCGGTCCTGGGCGTGCTGAAGGCCGGGGCCGCGTACCTGCCGGTGGATCCGGGGTACCCGGCGGCACGGATCGCGTTCATGCTGGACGACGCGCGGCCGGCCGTGGTGGTCGACGATCCGGCACTGGTGACCGAGGCTTCCGGTCTGCCGGAGACCGATCCGGATGTCGTGGTGGACGCCCGGCACCTGGCCTACGTGATCTACACCTCGGGCTCGACCGGCCGCCCGAAGGGCGTCATGGTGAGCCACACCGGCGTGTCGGGCCTGGTGGCGGCGCAGGTCGACCGGCTCGGCGTGGCGCCGGGCAGCCGGGTGCTCCAGTTCGCCTCGCCCAGCTTCGACGCGTCGTTCTGGGACCTGTGCGGCGCCCTGCTCACCGGTGCCGCCCTCGTCCTGGCCCCGGCCGAGGCCCCGCTGGAGGCCCTGACGGACCGCCGGCTCGACGTCACCCACGTGACGCTTCCGCCCTCGGCGCTGGCCGCGTTGGAGAGCTCCGACCTCACGGCCACCACCCTGGTGGTGGCCGGTGAGGCCTGCACGCCGGAGCTGGTGACCCGGTGGGCGCCGGGCCGGCGGATGATCAACGCGTACGGTCCGACGGAGACGACGGTGTGCGCGACCATGAGCGACCCGCTGTCCCCGGGGCGCGGTGTACCGCCGATCGGCCGATCGGTCGCGGGCTTCCGGGTGTACGTCCTCGACGAGCGGCTGCGCATCGTGCCGCCGGGGGTGGCGGGGGAGTTGTACGTCGCCGGCCCCGGTCTGGCGCGCGGGTACCTGAACCGGCCCGGGCTGACGGCCGGGCGGTTCGTCGCCTGCCCGTTCGGGGCCGGTGAGCGCATGTACCGCACCGGGGACGTGGTGCGCCGGCGCAACGACGGCGAGCTGGAGTACGTCGGCCGTGCCGACGACCAGGTGAAGGTGCGCGGCTTCCGGGTCGAGCCCGGGGAGGTCGAGGCGGCGCTGGCCGAGCACCCCGCCGTCGCCCAGGCCGCCGTGCTCGCCCGGGACGACCGGCTCATCGGCTACGTCGCGGCCCGTCCCGGCACGGTCGTACGTCCGGCGGAGCTGGCGGCGTACCTGCGGGACCGGCTGCCCGACTACCTGGTACCGGCTGTCTTCGTGGTGCTGGACATGCTGCCGCTGACGCCGAGCGGGAAGCTGGACCGGGCGGCGCTGCCCGCTCCCGATCGCGGCTCGGCCGAGGCCGGGCGGGCGCCGCGCACGCCGCAGGAGCAGATCCTGTGCGAGCTGTTCGCCGAGGTGCTGGGCGTGCCGCGGGTCGGGCTCGACGACGACTTCTTCGACCTGGGCGGGCACTCCCTGCTCGCCACCCGGCTGGCCGCGCGGGTGCGCTCGGTGCTCGGAGTGGAGGTGGCGCTGCGCGCGCTGTTCCAGGCGCCCACCGTGGCCGGCCTGGCCGAGGCGCTGGGCGGGGCCGGCCACGCCCGCCCGGCGCTGACCACGCACGAGCGGCCGGAGGCGGTGCCGCTGTCCTTCGCCCAGCGCCGACTCTGGTTCCTGCACCGCATGGACGGCACCGCCGCGACGTACCACATCCCGTTGGCGCTCCGGCTGACCGGGACGCTCGACCATGCGGCGCTGGACGAGGCGCTGGCCGACGTGGTGGCCCGGCACGAGAGCCTGCGGACGGTCTTCCCGGAGGTCGACGGCGTACCCTGCCAGCTCGTCCTCGACCCGGCAGAGGCCCGGCCCCGGGCGCGGCTGACCGAGGTGTCGGAGGCCGAACTGTTCGAGCGGCTCGCCGAGTTCGCACGACAGCCCTTCGACCTGGAGGCCGAAGCGCCACTGCGGGCGGAGCTGTTCGTCCTCGCGCCGGACGAGCACGTGCTGCTGCTGGTGATGCACCACATCGCCGGGGACGGCTGGTCCACCGGCCCGCTGGCCCGCGACCTGGCCGAGGCGTACGCCGCCCGGTGCGAGGGGCGCGCGCCGCAGTGGCCGGTCCTGCCGGTGCAGTACGCGGACTACACGCTGTGGCAGCGCGACCTGCTCGGCGACGCCGCCGACCCTCAGAGCCGGTTCGCCGAGCAGCTCGACTACTGGAAGCGTCAGCTGTCCGACCTGCCGGAGCTGCTCCAGCTGCCCGTCGACCGGCCGAGGCCGGCCGTCGCCGGCTGGCGCGGGGACCACGTCGGCCTGGAGCTGAGCCCCGAACTGCACGCAGCCCTGGTGGAGTTGGCCCGAAAGTCGGGCGCGAGCCTGTTCATGGTGCTGCAGGCGGCGCTGGCGGCGCTGTACACGCGGCTGGGTGCGGGCACGGACATCCCGGTCGGGTCTCCGATCGCGGGGCGTACCGACGAGGCGCTGGACGAGCTGGTCGGGTTCTTCGTGAACACGCTGGTGCTGCGCACCGACACGAGCGGTGATCCGAGTTTCGCCGAGCTGCTGGGCCGGGTGCGGGAGACGGCGCTGTCGGCGTACGCGCACCAGGACGTGCCCTTCGAGCACCTGGTGGAGGTACTCAACCCGTCCCGCTCGCTGTCCCATCACCCGCTGTTCCAGACCGTCCTGGCGGTGCAGAACGCTCCGATGGGCCGGTTCTCCCTGCCCGGCCTGGACGTCGCCACCTACGCGGTGGCCACCGGGACCGCCAAGTTCGACCTCGGTGTGAGCCTCGTCGAACAGTTCGGTCCGGACGGCAGTCCGGCGGGGATCGTCGGCGCGGTGGAGTACGCCACCGACCTGTTCGACCGCTCGACGGTCGCGGCGCTCGCCAGGCGCTGGACGCGTCTCCTGGAGGCGGTCACCGCCGACCCGGACCGGTCGATCGGACGGATCGAGCTCCTCGACGCCGACGAGCGGCACCGTTTGCTGGAGCAGGGCAACGCGACCGCCCGCGAGGTGGCGGCCGTCCCGGTGCCGCAGGCGTTCGCGGCACAGGTCGCGGCGACCCCGGACGCCCTCGCGCTGGTGTGCGGCGACGCCGAGTTGACGTACCGGCAGCTGAACGCCCGGGCGAACCGGTTCGCGCACGCGCTGATCGCCCGGGGCGTCGGGCCGGAGCAGACCGTGGCCGTGGCCCTGCCGCGCTCGGTGGAGTCCGTGGTGGCCGTCCTGGGCGTGCTGAAGGCCGGGGCCGCGTACCTGCCCGTGGATCCGGCGTACCCGCCGGCGCGGATCGCGTACATGCTGGACGACGCCCGGCCGGCCCTGATGGTCGACGACCCGGCGCTGGTGACCGAGGTGTCCGCCTGGCCGGACACCGATCCCGTGGTCGCGCTCGACGTCCGGCACCCCGCCTACGTGATCTACACCTCGGGCTCGACCGGCCGCCCCAAGGGCGTCGTGGTCGGCCACGGCGGCGTCGCGAGCCTGGTCGCCGCACAGATCGAGCGGTTCGCGATCGAACCCGACAGCCGGGTGCTCCAGTTCGCCTCGCCCAGCTTCGACGCCTCGGTGTCGGAGATCTACACCGCCCTGCTGCGCGGCGCGGCCCTGGTGCTGCCCCCGACGGCGGACCCGGTCGCCGCGCTGGCCGACCGGGACCTCGCCGTCACCCACGTGACCGTGCCCCCGTCCGTCCTCGCCGCCGTGCCGGAGGGCTCGGTGCAGGTGCCGACGCTGGTGGTGGCGGGTGAGGCGTGCCCGCCGGAACTGGTGGACCGCTGGGCGCCCGGACGCCGGATGATCAACGCGTACGGTCCGACCGAGACCACGGTGTGCGCGACCATGAGTGCCCCGCTGTCCCCGGGGACGGGCGTCCCGCCGATCGGCCGTCCGATCGCCAACACCCGGGTGTACGTGCTGGACGAGCGGCTGCGGCCGGTGCCGACGGGCGTGGCGGGGGAGCTGTACGTCGCGGGTGCGGGACTGGCGCGCGGCTACCTGAACCGGCCGGGCCTGACGGCCGGGCGGTTCGTCGCCTGCCCGTTCGGGGCCGGTGAGCGCATGTACCGCACCGGAGACCTGGTGCGCCGGCGCAACGACGGCGAGCTGGAGTACGTCGGCCGTGCCGACGACCAGGTGAAGGTGCGCGGCTTCCGGGTCGAGCCCGGCGAGGTCGAGGCGGCGCTGGCCGAGCACCCCGCCGTCGCCCGGGCCGCCGTCCTGGCCCAGGACGACCGGCTCGTCGGCTACGTCGTCCCGCACCAGGGCGAGGGCCGGGACAGTGGCCTGGAAGCGGACCACGTGGGCGAGTGGCAGGACATCTACGACGCCCTGCCCATCACCCCCGAGGAAGCCGGCTTCGGCCAGAACTTCGTCGGCTGGAACAGCAGTTACGACGCGAGCCCGATCCCGGTCGAGCAGATGCGTCAGTGGCGGGACGCCACCGTGGCCCGCATCCTGGCCCTGCGCCCCCGCCGGGTGCTGGAGGTCGGTGTCGGCACCGGACTGCTGCTCTCGCAGATCGCACCGCACTGCGAGACCTACTGGGCGACGGACTTCTCCGCCACGGCGGTCGACGCGCTGACCGCGCAGGTCGGCCGACAGGACGACCTGGCCGAGCGTGTCGTGTTGCAGACCCGCCCGGCGCACGACACCGAGGGCCTGCCGGCCGGGTGGTTCGACACCGTCGTGATCAACTCGGTGGTGCAGTACTTCCCGTCCGCCGACTACCTCGCGGACGTGATCGGGAAGCTGATGCGGCTGCTCGCCCCCGGCGGCACGCTCTTCGTCGGCGACGTCCGCAACCTGCGGCTGCTGCGCCCGCTGGCCACCGCGGTCCAGCTGCACCGCACCGGTGCCGACGGTGACCTCGCGGCGGTGCGCCGCGCGGTGGAGCAGGCCGTCAGGGTGGAGAAGGAACTCCTGGTCGACCCGGACTTCTTCACCGTCCTGCGGGAGCACGGCACGGACATCGGCGCGGTGGCCGTGGAGGTCAAGCGCGGCCGTCACCACAACGAACTGACCCGTTACCGCTACGACGTGACGCTGCACAAGGCCCCGGTCGTTCCGGCGGCCCCGGGCCGGACGGTCGAGCTGGAGTGGGGACACCGGCTCGCGGGAATGGCCGAGCTGCGCGAACTCCTCGCCCAGCCGCCCGCCGACGTGCTGCGGATCACCGGAGTGCCGAACCGTCGCGTGGTGCGGGAGGCCGCCCTTTCCCGCGCGGTGCACAACGGCGACGGCTCGCTCGCCGAACTGCTGGAGCGGCTGCACGGACCGGAGGAGAGCGAACTCCCCGACCCGGAGGACTTCCGGGCCATCGGGCTGGAGTTCGACTGCCAGGTGGGCGTCACCTGGTCGGCCACCGTGGCCGATGCCTTGGACGTCGTCTTCGCCGGCCCGCGGGCGCAGCACGGCTCCCCGGCCGAGCCGTACCGGTCGGCCCGGACCGACGGCACGCCGCTGTCGTCGCTGACCAATTGTCCGACCGGCAGCCGGGGCACCGGCGCCCTCATCGGCGAACTCCGCGAATGGCTGCGCGGGCGACTGCCCGACTACCTGATCCCGTCGGCGTTCGTGACGCTGGAGACGTTGCCGCTGACGGCCAGCGGCAAGCTCGACCGCCGCGCGCTGCCCGCGCCCGACCTGGGCCCGGCCGGAGCCGGGCGGGCGCCGCGGACCCCGCAGGAACAGCTCCTCGCCGAGCTGTTCGCCGAGGTGCTCGGCCTGGCCCAGGTCGGTGTCGAGGACAGCTTCTTCGACCTGGGCGGACACTCACTGCTGGCGACCCGCCTGGCCTCCCGCGTCCGGGCGACCCTCGGCGCGGAGCTCGAGGTCCGGACCCTGTTCGAGACGCCGACCGTGGCCGGACTGGCGGCCCGCCTCGACGGCTCCGGCACGGCCCGGCCCGCGCTGACCGCCCGGCCGCGACCCATGGGGGCACCCCCGGCCGAAGGCTGGGGGAAGGTCCCGCTGTCCTTCGCCCAACGCCGCCTGTGGTTCCTGCACCGGATGGACGGCCCGAGCGCCACCTACAACATGCCGCTCGCGCTGAGCCTGACCGGCGAACTCGACCGCCCGGCCCTGCACGCCGCGCTCGCGGACGTGATCGCCCGGCACGAGAGCCTGCGGACGGTCTTCCGCGAGACGGACGGTGTGCCGTACCAGGTCGTGCTGAGCGCTTCACAGGCGCACCCGGAGCTGCCGGTGGTCGAGCTCGACGAGAGCCGGCTGGCCGGGCGGCTGGCGCGGACGGCCCGGCGAGGCTTCGACCTGGCGGCGGAGCCGCCGGTCCGGGCGGAGCTGTACGCGCTCGCCCCCGACCGGCACGTGCTGCTGGTCGTGGTGCACCACATCGCCGCCGACGGCTGGTCTATGGGGCCGCTCTCCGGCGACCTCGCGGCCGCCTACACGGCGCGCTGCCGTGGCGAGGAGCCGCGGTGGTCCCCGCTGCCGGTGCAGTACGCCGACTACACCTGCTGGCAACGCGACCTGCTCGGCGACACCGCCGACCCGGACAGCCTGTTCGCCCGGCAACTGGCCTACTGGAAGGACGAACTGGCGGGCATTCCGCAGCAGGTGCAGCTGCCCGCCGACCGGCCCAGGCCGCCGGTGGCCTCCCAGCGGGGCAGCCGGGTCGTGGTCCGGCTGGAACCCGAACTGCACCAGGCACTGCGGGACCTGGCCGCCGAGCGCGGCGCCAGCATGTTCATGGTGCTCCAGGCCGGCCTCGCCGCGCTGCTCACCCGGCTCGGTGCCGGTACGGACATCCCCGTGGGCAGCCCGATCGCCGGCCGTACCGACCAGGCGCTGGACGACCTCGTCGGCTTCTTCGTCAACACCCTGGTGCTGCGCACCGACACGAGCGGCGATCCCGGCTTCGCCGAACTGCTCGGCCGGGTGCGGCAGAAGGCGCTCGCCGCCTACGACCACCAGGACGTGCCGTTCGAGTACCTGGTCGAGGTGGTCAACCCGGCCCGTTCGCTGTCGCACCACCCGCTGTTCCAGATCATGCTGGCCCTGCAGAACGCGCCGGTGGGCGAGTTCGCCCTGCCGGGCCTGGTGACCGGCCATCTGGAGGCGTCCACCGGGACCTCGCGGGTCGACCTGACGTTCAGCCTGGCCGAGCAGTTCCGCCCCGACGGCGACCCCGACGGCCTGGTCGGCGCGGTGGAGTACGCCACCGACCTGTTCGACCCGGCCACCGTGGAGCTGCTGTTCGAGCGCTGGGCACGGCTGCTGCGCGCGGCGGTCGCCGACCCCGGCCGGCCGATCGGCCGGATCGACATCATGTCGGGCGAGGAACGCCGCCGGCTGCTGTCCCGGTCCACCGGCGCCGCGGTCGAGCTGCCCAAGGCCGCGCTGCCGGAGCTGTTCGCCCGCCAGGTGCGCGCCACCCCGGACGCGGTGGCCGTCGTGGCGGGCGCCACCGAGCTGACCTACCGGGAACTCGACCAGCGGTCCAACCGCCTCGCACGGGCACTGATCCGCCAGGGCGTACGGCCGGAGACACCGGTCGCGGTGCTGCTGGACCGCTCGGCGGGCCTCGTCGTGGCACTCCTGGCGATCATCAAGGCGGGCGGCGCCTACGCGCCCCTCGACTCGCGCTTCCCGCAGTCCCGGATCGACCTGATCCTCCGGGAGGCCGGGGCCGCCCTGGTGCTCACCGAGGACGTGCTGACCGCGTCGATCGAGGGCGAGCCCGACGCGTCCGACATCGAAGTACGCTGCGACCAGCGGCAGTTGGCGTACGTGATGTACACCTCCGGCTCGACCGGCCGGCCCAAGGGCGTGGCCGTCACCCACCGCGACGTGGTGGGCCTCGCGCTCACCCCCGAGTACCACGGCGGCGGACACGAGCGGGTGCTGATGCACTCCCCGACCGCCTTCGACCTCTCGACCTACGAGCTGTGGGTGCCGCTGCTCAATGGCGGCCGGGTCGTGGTCGCACCGCCCGAGCGGCTCGACCTCGACCTGCTCCAGCACACGATCAGCACGCACGGCGTGACCGGACTGTGGCTGACGGCCGGCCTGTTCCGCCTGGTCGCCGAGGAGCGGCCGGCCCTGCTCGCGGGGGTCCGCGAGGTGTGGACCGGTGGTGACGTGGTCTCCCCGGCCGCCGTCGCCCGGGTGCTGGAGGTCTGCCCCGGCATCGAGGTGGTCAACGGCTACGGGCCCACCGAGGCCACGACCCTGGCCACCCGCCACCCGGTGCACAGCCTCCCCGAGAACGCCGCGACCGTGCCGATCGGCGGGCCGATGGCGAACATGCGCGCCTACGTCCTCGACGACCGCCTGCAGCCGGTGCCCACGGGCCTGGTCGGCGACCTGTACCTCGCGGGGACGGGCGTGGCCCGCGGCTACCTCGGCCGACCCGGCCTGACGGCGGAGCGCTTCACCGCCGACCCGTACGGGCCGCCCGGGAGCCGGATGTACCGCACCGGCGACCTGGCGTGGTGGCCGGCCGAGGGCACACTGGAGTTCGCCGGACGGACCGACCACCAGGTCAAGCTCCGCGGCCTGCGGATCGAGCCCGGCGAGATCGAGGCGATCCTCGCGAGCTGCCCGGGCGTCGCCCAGGCGGCCGTCGTCGCCCGCGAGGACCGGCCCGGCGACAAGCGGCTGGTGGCCTACCTGGTGCCCGCCCCCGAGGGCGCGCCCGAGGCGGGCGAGCTCTCCGGGCGACTGCGCCGTGACCTGCCCGACTACATGGTGCCGTCGGCGTTCGTCACCCTGGACACGCTGCCGTTGACCGCCAACGGCAAGCTGGACCGGGCCGCCCTGCCCGCCCCCGAGTACGGGGCGCCGGGCACCGGACGCGGCCCCCGGACGCCGCGGGAGCAGCTGCTGTGCGGCCTCTTCGCCGAGGTCCTCGGCCGGGAACAGGTGCACATCGACGACAACTTCTTCGATCTGGGCGGGCACTCGCTGCTGGCCGCCCGCCTGGCCTCCCGCGTCCGCGAGACCCTCGGCCTTGAGCTCGGCCTGCGCATGCTGTTCGAGGCGCCGACCGTGGCCGGTCTCACCGAGCGCCTGGTCATGGACGACCCCGCCGACGCGCTGGACGTGGTGCTGCCGCTGCGTTCGACCGGGACCGCTACGCCGCTGTTCTGCATCCACCCCGGCGGCGGCATCAGCTGGTCGTACAGCGGGCTCCTGAACCACATCGGTCCCCAGCACCCGGTCTACGCGATCCAGGCGCGCGGCCTGGGCCGGCCCGAACCCCTGCCGACGTCCTTCGAGGAGATGGCGGCCGACTACGCCGACCAGATCCGCAAGATCCAGCCCGAGGGCCCGTACCTGCTGCTCGGCTGGTCGGCCGGCGGGCTGATCGCCCACGCGGTCGCCTGTGAACTGCAGGCGCGCGGTGAGCGGACCGCGTTGCTGGCCATCCTCGACGCCTATCCGGTGAAGGACGTGCAGTTCGAGGAGATGCCCGTGCCCACCGAGCGGGACGTGCTCGTCGGTGTGCTCGACGTCGACCCGGACGAGCTGGGCGACCGGGAGCTGACCTACGCCGAGGTCGCCGAGGTCCTGAACCGGCGGGGCAGCGCGCTGCAGGGCCTGACGGAGCAGCAGATCGAGGTCATCGTCCACATCATGATCAACAACGCGAGGCTGGCGGTCGACTTCGTCCCCGTCGGGTTCGACGGCGACCTGCTGCTGTTCAACTCGACGATCGACCGCGACGGGGACGACGCCGGGCCCGCGACCTGGCGCCCGTACATCGCGGGCCGGATCGAATCGCACGAGATCACCACCCGGCACAACCGGATGACCGAAGCCGGCTCACTGGCCCAGATCGGACCGATCCTGGCCGCCCGCCTCGCCGAGGTCGCCGGTGACACCCCAACCCACCACCAGGAGGACTGATTCCCATGACCAACCCGTTCGACGACGAGGACGGCACCTTCCTCGTGCTCACCAACGACGAGAACCAGCACTCGCTGTGGCCGCAGTTCGCGGACGTCCCCGACGGCTGGAGCGTCGCCCACGGACCCGACACCCACGCCGCCTGCCTGGAGTACATCGAGCGGAACTGGACCGACATGCGGCCCAAGAGCCTCGCCGACGCCATGAACGCCCAGCGGTAGCGCGGCTCGCAGTGAACCTGACCGAAACCACCGACGAGGCCCGCGCCGGCGCGGGCCTCGCCCGGTCCGACGACCTCGCCGCGGGCCTGCTCACGCCCGAGGCCCGCCGGGACCCGTACCCGTTCTACGCCCGCATGCGCCGCGAGGACCCGGTCCACCGCAGCGCCCAGGGCATCTGGTACCTCACCCGGTACGCCGACGTCGAGGCGGCCCTGAGCGACCTGCGGCTGTCCAACGACCGGGACCGGATGACCCGCGCCTACAGTGCGCTCGGCGGCGACCTCAAGGCCTTCAGCCGGCTCACCGACCGGCTCGGCCGGGTGATGAGCAACACCGACCCGCCGGACCACGCCCGGCTGCGCAGGCTGGCCAACCGTGCCTTCACCGCCCGGCGCGTCGAAGCCCTGCGCGACGGCATCCAGCGGATCGTCGACCGGCTCGTCGACGAGGCGGTCGCGGCCGGGCCGGCCATGGACCTGATCGAGGCGGTCGCCTCCCCGCTGCCGCTGTCCGTCGTCTGCGAGCTCTTCGGCATCCCGCCCGAAGACCTCCCGCAGGTCAAGACCTGGTTCCACCGCTTCGGCCGGCTGAGCGAGGACATCGACAAGTCCGAGGCGGCGATCGAGCAGTACGAGGAGTACCTCGCCCGGCTCGTCCGCCGCCGCCGGGCCGACCCCGGCGACGACCTCATCAGCGCCCTGGTCGCCACCCAGGCGCAGGACGACCGGCTCACCGACTCCGAGCTGCTGTCCACCTGCTTCGTCCTGATCACCGCCGGCGACGAGACCACCACCCACCTGGTCGGCAACGGCATGCTCGCCCTGCTGCGCCACCCCGACCAGCTGGCCCGGCTGCGCGCGGACCCGATGCTGATCCGCACGGCCGTCGAGGAACTCGCCCGCTACGACACGCCGACCCAGGCGATCGTCCGGGTCGCCGCCGAGGACGTCGAGATCGGCGGTCGGACGCTGCGCGAGGGCGAGCTGGCCTACCTGTTCCTCGCCGCGACCAACCGGGACCCCGAGCGCTTCGAGGACCCCGACCGGCTCGACCTGACCCGCCCGGGCAACCGGCACCTCAGCTTCGGCAACGGCCCGCACTTCTGCCTCGGCGGCCCGCTGGCCAAGCTCCAGGCGGAGGTGGCCGTCGGCACGCTGGTCCGCCGGCTCCCGCACCTGGGGCTGGCCGACGACGCGGTACTCGACTGGCGGTCCAACCCGCTGCAACGGCGGCTCACCGCGCTTCCGCTCACCTACTGACCCATGAACGACGAAGGAGAAGTGACCATGGCCCGAGAGCTCGAGGTCCGCCGGGAACAGGACCTGCCCGCCACGCCCGAACAGGTCTGGGACGCGGTCGCCACCGGCGCCGGCAACCTCGGCTGGCTCTACCCGATGGAGGTCGAGCCGCGCGTCGGCGGAAAGGCCACGCGCGGCGACAGCACCGTCGTGGCGTGGGAGCCGCCGCACCACTTCGCGGTTCGGGCCACCCAGGACGGCGGGTTCTCCAACACGCTCACCTACCGCATCGAGCCGGCCGACGGCGGCGCGAGCCACCTGCGGATGGGAATCCACTGGGTGCACACGGGCGTCGTCGACGACACCTGGAACTGGGACACGAAGGCGGACGCGGCCGAGAAGCACGTCGACTTCTACCAGCACTCCCTCCCCGAGTACCTGAGGAACTTCGCCGGCCGCCCCGCCGTCTACGTCAGGGCCGCCCGTGGCGAGTCCACCGAAGACCCCGCCGACTTCGCCGCCCTGTGCCGGCGCCTCGGCCTCGACGACGACGCGGCCGTCGGCGACCGGTTGTCGCTCGACCTCCCGGGCACGGACGGCGGTTCGACGGAGGTGGTCGTGGACTGGCTGAGCCCTGACTTCGTCGGCCTGCGAGGCCCGGACGCGCTGTACCGGTTCTTCAACGGCAGCTCCTGGAACTGGCCGATCTGGCTGGGCCACCACCTGTTCGCCGAGGACGCGGACGAAGAGCTGGCCGCCAAGGCCTGGAACGCCTGGCTCAACGGCGCCTGACCCCGCCGCACGACACGACCGAAGGACCCCTGGTGGAAACACTGCTCTACGCCGCCGAACTCGTCGAGGAAGACGGCATCTACAAACTCGTGGTGCAGGACGTGGTGCGGGACACGGTCCAGGTCACCCCGGTTCCCGAATCCGCGGTGGCCAGGCTCCCGATCCTCCTGTCGGTGCTGAGTTCCAAGCTCGGCTCGGCGTCGGCACGCGGCCGCCGGTAGACCGCTTCCGGATCAATGAGGCCGGTGTCGTCCCGCACATCGACTGCCGGACGGCACCGGCTTCGTGAACGGGCGCTGATGGCCGAACGTCATCCCACGACGGTTCGAGAGGCGGCACCCTCGGCCGGGGGGCCGACACGGTCCGGCGGTGCCTGGCGCTCATCGTGCCATCGCGATCGACGGCGTCGGCCGGGCCTTCCCGGGCCGGACGCGAACAGGCGGGACCATTTCCCCCGTCCGAGTGAGGCCGCCCGACGCGCGGTTCACGGCCTCGTTGCTGACGCCGTGTCACCTCAAGGCGCACACTGGCGCCATGGTCATCAATCCAGGAGGCTCCCCGGACGACTCCACGGCGCGAGAGATCGACCGACTCGCGACCTCGTACTGGGACTTCCTGCTCGCACGCGAGCCCTCGCTGCGCACGCGCCGCGGGCTGCCGGTCGAGTCGCTGCCGGGGGTGTCCGCGGGGGAGGCCGACAAGCGCGCCGGGTTCGCTGCCGGGGTGCTGAACCGGCTGCGTGTGCTGCGACCGGCGGAGCTGTCCGGTCCCGCCGCCGACACGGCGGGCTTCCTCCGGGCACTGGCCGAAGGGGAAGCGGAGGCGGGACGTTTCCACTGGCTCACCCCAACCGCCACGCCGTACCAGCTCTTCCGCCTCCAGCAGTACGGGGACACCGTCTTCCGCCCGTTCCGCTTCGAGCACCGAGCCGACGCGGACCGGTACGTGACCCTCGTACGGGACCTGGCCCGTTGCGTCGCGACGATCGGCGACAAGGCCGCCGGGCAGGCGGAGCGGGGCTTCCACATCCCCGCTCCGGCCCTGACCGGTGTCCACACCACACTCACCCGCCTGCGGGAGTCGGCGGCACAGTGCGTCCGGGTGGACGCCGAGCGGCTCACCCGGCTCGACGCGGCGAGCCGGGGGCACCTGCGCGACACGGTCGAGCGGCTCGTGGCCACCGAACTGGAGCCGGCGTTCGACCGCCTCGTCGCCCTCGTGGGCGACCCGCACTACCTCCGGCGGGCGCCGCAAGCCGTCGGCTGGGCCCGCTACCCGGAAGGCGAGGCGGCGTACCGGGCCTTCGTCAGGACGTACACCTCCGGCGACACACCACCCGAACGCCTCCACGAACTCGGCCGGGAGCACTGCCGCGAACTCGGCGAGCGGATGCGGGAGATGCGCGACACGCTCGGCTTCGCCGGGACGGAGGCGGAGTTCAACGAACGGCTCGCCACCGAGCCGCGCCTGTACGCCGCCACCCCGGAGGAGGTCGAAGCCCGCTACCGCGGACACCTCGACCGCCTCACGCCGCTGCTGCCGCGCTGGTTCGCGGTCCTGCCCCGCGCCCCCTACGGCGTGGCCCGCCTCGACCCGGCGCTGGAGGGGTCGATGACGTTCGGCTACTACGAACCGCCGACCGCCGCGCAACCGGTGGGACGCTACCGCTACAACGCCTCGGACCTGGCACACCGGTCACTGCTCGGCGCGGCCGCGCTCATCTACCACGAGCTGTCGCCCGGACATCACTTCCACCTCGCCCGCCAGGCCGAGAACACCGCGCTGCCCGACCTGCGGCGCGAGCTGGCGGCCTTCAGCGGGTTCGAGGAGGGCTGGGCGGAGTACGCGGCAGGGCTCGCCTGGGAGATGGGGCTGTACGACGACCCGTGGGACGCGTACGGACGACTGGCCCATGAACGGTTCACCGCGCAGCGCCTCGTCGTCGACACCGGCCTCAACCTCGGGACGATGACACTGGAGGAGGCGCGCACCTTCATGCGGGCCCACGCGGCAGCCGAGTCCGAAGGACAGATCACGACCGAGTTGCTGCGCTACGCGACCGATCTGCCGGGGCAGGCGCTGACGTACCGGGCGGGTCACGCGGAGTTCACGGCATTGCGGGCGGCGTGTGAACGCGGCGCCGGCACCGCGTTCGACGTGCGCGCCTTTCACGAGACCGTGCTGGCCGGCGGCACACTGCCGTTTCCCGCCCTGCGCCGACGGGTGGAGAGAGAACTGCACGGGGCACACGGCCGAACAGGCTTCCAGGGAAAGCCGCTCTACTCGAATGAGTGAAGGCCACAGGGAATTGGTAGCCGCTTACCCGCCCTTGGATACTCTCTGTGATGGAGGGTGCGGGTCCGCTGAAGCGGAGTGCGTCCATCCAATCATCGTCTCCTCGACAGAAGAGAAGGATGTTGTGCCATGCCGCCTGTAGTACCTCCTTTCCTGATCGGTCTGATCGCCGTATCCCTGGTGAAGAGGCTGGGCAAGCCCTTGGTGCGAGGGGTCGTCAAAGCGTCGGTGGGCCTGGGAATCGAGGTCAAGAGGGCCGTCCATGAAGCCGGCGAGGGAATCCATGATCTCGCTGCCGAGGCGACTGCCGAGGTGCTCGCAGCCCAGACGACACCGGGAGCCGGACACGGTGTCGGCGCCCCGGAGGACGGCACCACGGGCGGGGCCGGAGCGGCCGCCAAGCCGGTGCCCGTAGCGGCAAAGGCCCACGAGGGACGGACCGGCCGTCAGGCCAAACCCGCCGGCAAGGCCCGTAGCGCCGGTTCGGCCGCTGCCAAGGCCCGTAGCGCCGGTTCGGTCGCCGCCAAGGCGCACTGAGTCTGCCCGCCGGCTCTCCGTGTGATTCTGGCTCGTCCCGATGTCACGGCCATGTTTTCGTCTGCGTAACCGGTCGAGACTGCCAAGTGTGGGCCGGAGCAAGCCCGTTCCTTTCCGCGCAAGTCCCTCCGTGAAAAAGTTGGCTTTGTTCCATGGAGTCTTCGGCGGACACAGCGGCCGTTCGTCGGCCCGGCCTCTCGCATGCGACCGCCGCGCCACCGGCGACATGGTGGACTGCGCCGTATCGGCCATCACGACACACCCTGATGGAGGCAGGTCAGATGTATGCGACCGACGCGAAGAAGTGGTTCCGTGTTCACCGGCGTGCGGCGGACCCCAGGCTCCGACTGGTGTGTTTCCCTCACGCAGGCGGCACGGCACAGCTGTTCCACGGCTGGCCCGCGTTGCTGCCGACGGACGTCGAGGTGCTCGCCGTGCGGTACCCCGGCCGCCAGGACCGGCTTGCGGAAGCCTGCATCGAGGACATGGCCACCCTGGCCGACACGATCGAGGACGCACTGCGGCCCTGGCTCGACCGGCCGCTGGCGCTCTTCGGACACAGCATGGGCGCCTGCGTCGCCTACGAGGTGGCCCTGCGGCTGGAGACCCGCGGCATCGTCCCCGAGCACCTGCTGGTCTCCGCACACGAAGCCCCCGGGTGGGCCGAACGCGTCGCGCTGCACGACGCCGACGACGAAACCCTGATCACCCACGTCCGGCACCTCGGAGACCTGCACTCGGAGGCCTACGACATCCCGGAGCTGCGTGACCTGCTGCTGCCCGCCCTCCGTTCGGACTACCGGCTGATCGAGGGCTACCACCCCCCGAACCCGGCTCCGGTCAAGGCGCCGGTCACCGCGTACGTCGGCCAGGACGATCCGAGTTGCGCGCTCGACGGGGTCCTCGCCTGGTCCGGCCTCGCCGCCCCGGGCTCCTTCGAGCTGTGCCCGTTCCCCGGGGATCACTTCTACCTCGCAGCCCGGGAGGCCGAAGTGGTCGCCGACGTGGCAGCACGCCTCGCGCGCGCGTGAGGCGCCGGTCGGGCCCGATGGCGAATGCCCGTACCGAGAACCTGGAAGTCCACGGCGCACACCCACAACTCCCGGGCCGTGCGCGGTCGGTTCCTGGCAGGGGCCGTACGGTGTCGGCGGCTGCCCGGCTGTGACGGAAGGCGGGGTCCCGGCACCGCGCATGGCGCCCGCGGGGTTCCCAGGGGACGATGGTCGTACCGGTCGCTGAGACGTGCGGTGTCCCCGGCAGCGGCCGCGAAGGCTGGGACGGAGAAGGGACCATGCGACCGGGAAGACGTGCCGCCGACGCGATACTCCGGCTGCTCAGCCGCGACTGGGCCGGGCTGGGCATCGCTCTGCTGCCGGCGGCCGCGGGTGCGCGGTGTGTATCCAGGGGTACCGGCCGGCGGATTCTCGGCGGTGTGCTGTGGGCCGTGGCCCTCGCACTCGGTCTCGGGTCGTTCCGCCATCTGGTGCATGTGGGCCGGATACGCGGGAGGTATCCGCCACCCGGGCGAATGGTCGACGTGGGCGGCTACCGCATGCACGTCCTGGCCGAGGGAGACGCCGGACCGAGGCCCACCGTGGTCTGGATGCCGGGCGGACATGCCGGCGGATACGCCATGTACCGGCTGCACGCGCTGGCGCGGGAACAGATGCGTTCGGTCCTGGTGGACCGTCCGGGGTCCGGCTGGAGCGACCCGGGCCCGTTCCCGCGCACGACGGCGGCAGAAGCCGTCGAACTGCTCACGGCGTTGGAACGGGCCGGTGAAAAGGGGCCCTATGTCTTCGTGGGGCACTCGTTCGGGGGGCTGCTCATGGCCAACGCCGCCAGGCGCCGCCCTGACCTGGTGGCCGGTCTGGTGCTACTCGATCCCACCCCGCCCGATGCCGTGGCCTTCGGCCCGGAGCTTCCGGCCCTGCGACGTGCTCCGAGGGACCAGACCGTCCTCGCACTGCGTCACCTCTTCGGCCTCCACCCTCTCGCGGGCAAGCAGGAGACAGACACCTCCGACGACCCGGCGCAGGTTCTCGCCATGATCGAGCTCAGGACCAAGGCGAGCTGCGCCGCGGCATCGATCCTGCGAGAGCTGTCGCCGGACGGCATCACCAGAGACGGCTGGCAGACGGCCGTGCACGACGGCGAGCTCGGCTCGCTGCCCCTTCTTCTCGTGGCGCCACGCGATCTGACGGGCGGTGGCGAGATCTTCGACGCGGTCGACGATCCGGAGGAGAGCGCCCGGGTCCGGCACTTCTTCCTCACCGTGAGAGAACGGTTCCTCGCGGCCTCCAGCAGGGGGCGGAGGGTTTACACCCCAGAGGGAACCGGCCACGACTTCCCGGATCGCGTACCGGAGTTCGTTGTGCAGGTGGTGGACTCGCTGCTGGACCAGTGCGGGCCGGGGGCGCCGAAGCCGTTCTGATCCCGTTGCGCAGCCACGGTCCGCTCCGGCGAGCTTCCGCCCGACCGAATGAACAGCGCCGGCGTCTACGGGCGCATCGGCCAAGGTCCGACTATCGTGTTTTTGGTGGGGGTGACATTCCTGCCCAGCCTTGTCGGCCGGACGGTATCGGCTCGTGCGGCGTCGGCAGTCGTGCTGTGCACACAAGAAGAGGGTTCACACATGCTCCCTGCTGTTCCTCCCTTCCTCGTCGGCGTGATTGCGGCCCCTCTGGCCAAAAGAGTGGCGAAACCGCTGGTGCGAGGGGTCATCAAGACGTCGGTCGGCCTGACCCTTGAAGTCAAGCGTGCAGTCATCGAGGCCGGGGAGGAGATCCAGGGCCTCACCGCCCTGGCTGCTGCCGAGAAGATGGCGAGTTCGGCTCGCACAGGTGGTGTGGAGTCGGCGGCGAGGTGACGGCGCACGGTGCCACGGCTGGCTGAAGTCCGTCGGCCTCGGCCTCGCCGAGGACTGCAACGCGGGCAAGAGGCCCTGCACCGTCGCGGCGGACTCCGCGACTGGCAGTGGAGGTGGTCTGCGCTGGAGTGCCCCGGGCCAAGGCGACCGAGCCCGACGGGCCGACGGAATTCGTGACGCGTACGCGGCCATCCGCAAGGCGGGCTGCCCCCTCCAGGCAGGGAGCCGTCTTCTAGGAGTCCGAAGTGCTGCGTACTCCATTCAAGTCCAAGATCTAACATCTGGGCATTTGTGCAGGTCGGTGGCATGGTCAGGTTTCTCAGGTCAGTAAACGTTGCTGATCTGGTGACCGTCGCTGCGGGGGCCTCCGTGCGGCCTCAGTCCAGCACCTTCAGGGCGCCGGACACAGCGCCCTCGAGGAACTCCCGGTCCGCGTGGGCCTTGCCCATCACACGCATGCCCTGGATGAACGTCGTCAGAAAGCGGGCCAGCTCGGCCGGACGCTTCTCGGCGGCCAACTCACCCCGAACCTGGGCGCGCTGCAACGCTCCGGTCAGCGCGGATTCGACGCTGGCCATGGTCGATTTCACACGTTCGACCGTGCCCTCGTGCGCCGCGCGTTCCGTAGCCGCGTTGACCAGCAGACAGCCGCGCTCGGGGTCCGCGAGGTCTGCTTCGGCCATGGCGAGCAGCGTCTCCCGAAGTGCCGCACGGATGTCGGAGGCGGAATCGAGCCGCTCCACGAGCGAGGCGGCCTGGTCGTCGCAATAGCGTTTCAGAGCCTGGGCGTACAGACCCTCCTTGGAGCCGAACGCGCCGTACAGACTGCCGCTGCCGATGCCCAGTTCCATCGTCAGTTGCGGCAGTGACGTCGCGTTGTAGCCCTGACGCCAGAAGAGGTCCATGGCTCGTTCCAGTACCTGATCTGTGTCGAACTCCCGAGGGCGTGCCATGAAACGACCGTAGCATTTCTGGAATGTTTATTCCAATATCGGGGGGCGATCACCGCTCCAGGGGCAAGCGCGTCCCGGGCCGGCGGCCTCGGCGGCCGAGCGGAACGCGGAGCCGAGGTGTGCCGGAGGGCTGCGCCCCGCTCAGTTCTGAGCGGCCGTGGTGCTGATCGCGGCGGTGATCGGCTGGTCCTCGACGAACGCGTCGAAGCCCACCAGCAGGCCGTCCTTGACCGTCAGGACATGCACGACGGCCGAGTCGAAGGGTGTCCCGGTGGCGCGGCCGGTCCCGCGGGTACGTCCCACAGCCACCACAGTGTCGGCCCCCGCGTCGAAGAACCGCTCGATCTCGATCCGGCTCTCGAGCAGTCGAAGGTGTTCTTGAACAGCGCGGCGAAGCCCAGCAGGCCGGTGTACTCGCCGCCGTAGGCGAGGGCCTTCGTGACATGTATCCGGATCTCGGGGGAGGTGATGGCCGCGAGGGTCGCCCGGTCGGAGTGCAGGAGAGCCTCGTACATCGACTCGGCGACCTGGCGGGGAGTGGGGGTGGAGGTGGCGGGCTCGGACATGGCTGTCTCCTTGGGATCCGGGGTGAACGGCGAAGGGGTGTACGGTCTGCGGGCGCGGGGCTCGGGCGGTTGCCCGCGGCCGGTCGAGCCGGACGCGGATGCGGCGGTGTGTCCGCGGGGTGTTCCTCGAGGATCCGGTGGCCCGAGCGGGCCAGGACCCCTGCTCGCGCGTCCGTTGCGTACCGACCGGCCTGGGCGGCGCCAAGAGGCGAGCGGAAGCCGAAGCCGTGGGTCATGCCGTAGATCTTGGCGGGATGGTCGCATGGAGCGCATGAGTCGATCGACTGCGTCGAGCGGGGCGCGGATCGGGCGTGTGTCCGTTCCGCGCCCCGCGATGCGCGGGTGGCTCCGGGCGGGTGTCACAGGGTCTTGACGAGTCCGCCGTCGATGGTGAAGTCGGCGCCGGTGACGTTGCCGGTGCGGTGGCTGGCCAGTAGCAGGGCGAGGTCGGCGACCTCGTCGGGGCGGCTGAAGCGGCCGGTGGCCAGGCCGCCGAGGCCCGCGACGATGGCCTCACGTGCCGCGTCACGTCCGACCCCCATGGCGTTGGCGACGGTGTCGGCCATGCCGCCGTCGGCCAGCCAGATGTCGGTCTCGACCGGTCCCGGGCTGATGGTGTTGACGCGGACACCCTTTGGGCCGACCTCCATGGAGAGCGACTTGGCGAAGCTGGCCAGGGCGGCCTTGGACGCCGAGTAGTCGACGATGCTCGGGTCGGGCAGGATCGCGTTCACGGAGCCGATGTTGATGATTGCTCCGCGGCTCTCCAGCAGGTGGGGGAGGGCTGCCCGGCTGGCCCGCACGGCGCTGAACAGGTTGGTGTTGAAGGCCTGTGTCCAGTCGTCGTCGCTGACGGACGAGAACCCGCCCAGCCGCGGAGCGACCGAGCCGACGTTGTTGACGAGTACGTCGACGGTGCCGAAGTGGGTGACCGCCGCGTCGATGAGGGCGGCGGCGCCGTCGGCCGTGCTCAGGTCCACCGCCAGCGAGACGAGACCATGCCGCTCGCTCAGCTCGGCGAGCTCCTTGCCAGGGGTGCGTGCGCCTGCGACCACGTGAGCGCCCTCGTGAGCGAAGGCTCGGGCCACAGCCAGGCCGATGCCCCTGCTGGCACCGGTGACGACGACGACCTTGTTGTCGAGTTCGAGATCCATGACTTCACACCTTTTCTGGATTGATCAATACGTAACCCGTGTGCGGAAGGGGGTTCCCTTGCCGCGGTGATGCCACCGTAGCAATAATGGATAGTTCAATCAAGAACTATTTTGGGAGTGGGCGTGGACCTGGACCACCGACCTCCATCGGCGGGACCCGCTGGCCGGGGACGCGCAACGCGCGCCGAAGCTGCGGGAGATGGAGAACGCGGCGCGCGGATTCACGACGAGAACGCCTGACAAGGGGCCGTACCCCTCTCCCGTCGGCGTGATCACGCGCTGGTCGTGATGTTGAGGAGTTCGGCCCGGACGGTCTTTCCGCTGGGCGGGTAGGGGACCGTGTCCCAGTGGTCGGCGAAGGCGGCGACGAGAGGCAGGCCGCGACCGCCCGGCCGGAGCGGATCGAGTGCGGCATCCGTCGGAGGGATGTGTGGGAGGACGTCTCCACGGGGGTCGGTGACTTCGACGCGGAGGCGGCCGGCCGACGGGACGAGGACGAGCGTCAGCCGGAAGCAGCGACCGGACAGACGGCCGTGGAGCACGGCGTTGGCGGCAAGCTCCGCGACGACGTGTTCGGCACGCTCGGTGAGGTCCTGCGGGGCGCCCCAGAGACGCAACTCGGTCACGGTGAGGAGGCGGGCGAGCCGGGCGCCGCGCCGGGTGGACGAGAGAAGTTGCGTGAAGGTGCGCGTGGGGGCGCCGACTTGGGACGTCGCGTGGTCCATGGCGCCAGAGTGCCGGTCGGATGCCAGGGACGGGGAGCGCCGCACCCCGTACACAAAGTGAGCGTACGGACGCGAAGGGTGGACGGTACGCCGGATTCTCCGTCACGCTGGGTGGTGAGCGCGGGACGGCTTGAGGGGCCGTCGTGTGCGGTACGGAGAGAGGGGCGGCGGATGGGCATCGTCGAAGGGGAGGCGTCCGGACACGCCCGCGAGCGGGCGGTTCCGGCGGGGGAGTGGGAGCGGGAGCCTCACCCCTCCGACAGTCTGCGCACGTTCGGCGCCGTCGTCCAGGCGCTGCGCGAGCACGCGGGGCTCAGCCGGGGCGACCTCGGTACGTTGGTGCGGTACTCCAAACACACCGTGGAATCGGTGGAGTTGGGGCGCCGCATGCCGGACGAGGCGTTCGTGGAGCGCGCGGAGGAGGCACTCGGCAACACCGGTGCGCTGCGCAGGTCCGCCCGCCATCTCACCCGGGGTGAAGCGGGGCTCGCCGCGTGGTTCCGGCGGTGGGCGCGGCTGGAGCGGGAGGCGGTGAGCCTGTGTACGTACGAATGCCGGCTGGTGCCGGGGTTGTTGCAGTCGCAGGCGTATGCGCGGGCGGTGTTCGAGGGCACGATCCCACTGCGCACGGACGCGGAGCTGGAGGCCCAGCTCGCCGCACGGATGGAACGGCAGGCGATCATGCGGGACCGGCCCACCGTGCCGTTCAGCTTCATCGTCGAAGAGCACGTGTTCCGGCGGCGGTTCGGGGACGCGGAGGCGATGCGGGAGCTGTACGACCACGTGCTGGAGCGGAGCGCGCCGCGCAACGTGACGTTTCAGGTGGTGCCGCTGGAGGCCGGTCTGCACGCGTGCCTGGACGGGCCGTTGCAGGTTCTGGAGACCCCGGCGGGGCAGCGGCTCGGGTACTCCGAGGGCCAGAAGAACGGGCGGCTCATCTCCGATCTGAAAGAGGTGAGTGTGCTCTGTCAGCGCTATGACACACTGCGCTCGCAGGCACTGAGCCCGAAGGAATCGCGGGACCTGCTGGAGCGACTGCGAGGAGAGCTATGAGCAGCGGTGCGGCGGAACTCGCCTGGTTCAAGTCCAGCTACAGCGGCAGCGAAGGCGACAGCTGCGTGGAGATCGCGATCGCCGAACAAGCCGTCCACGTAAGGGACTCCAAGGATGTGAGCCGCCCGGCCTTCTCGGTGGAGCGGGAGCGGTGGTCACGGTTCGTCGGGTTCGTGGCGGACGCCTGAGCGGAGGTGCGGCGCGCGAACCCGATCAGAAGATCTTGCAGAGCGTCATCGCGCGCATGTCGACATCGCCCGGTGATCCGAGTACGGAGCTGCGGCCCACATAGATGGTGTCCCACCGAGAGGTTCCGACCGGGCAGGATCCGGAGCTGATGAGCAGGCCGCCGGAGAGGTCGGGGCTCGCCGTGCTCGCGTCCGGTATGTCCAGAGTGGCCGGTTCGGCGGAGGCTCCGGGCTCGCCCTGCTCGCCCTTGGATCCGCGTTCGCCCTGTACTCCCGGCACGCCTTGAGGTCCCTGCGGCCCTTCGGGGCCCGCAGACCCCCGAACTCCGGCCGGACCGGTCGCGACGAAGTAGGCGCCGGCCACGGCTCCTGTCGCTCCGGACAGTGTGATGACGGCTGCGACGGCGGCGACGCCGATGGCGAAACGACGACGGTTCGGTCTCATGATCTCATCCATGGTGCGGGGTCTTTCAGCGGCTGGTGTGTCCCAGGGCGGAAGGCAGGCGCCACTGTAGATCGGAGTGCCGACGCAGTGCCATGCGCCAGTGCATGAACACCGCCCCGGCCGGGGGCGCAGGTCGGTCCAGGTTGAACAGGATCTGCGAGTAGAGCGAATGTGGCCGGTCGCGTCGGGGCGCGGTGACCAGTGCGGACAGCGGGGGCATGTCGTCCGGTGTCTCGCGGTCCGCCTCGACCAGTACGGCGATCTTGTCGTCGGGGTGGAGGTTCCTGAGGGAAGCTCCTGTCCGCAGCGCCAGGTCGCCCCATGTCACAGTGCGGCCGTTGCGCGCTGCCCGCTGTAGCGCGACGCGTACGGCGACGGCGTGGCCGCGTATCTGCGCGAGATCGAGACGCTCGGTCGTCCGTTCCAGGTGTCGCCGCCAGCGCGCGATGTCTTGGCGTTCCTCCGCCGCCAGATCGTCTCCGAGGTCTTCGGCGAGTCCCTCGGCGGTCCTGAGTGCGTTGCGCAACTGGTCGGGATGGAGGTCGTCGCCGTCATGGTTGAGCTTGGCGACGAGCGCTGACAGACGCTTCCAGGTCGCGTCCAGCTCGTCGGCTCGTCGGTCCACCAGCCAGTCGGTGAGATCCCGCAGGATTTCGTGGGCATCTGTGGAGGGCGCCGCTTGTTCCACTCGTTCCGCCAGGAGAAGGCTCTTTTCGAAGGCGTCGAGATCACCGGCGTGCCGTGCCTCGTGAGTCAGGTCGATCAGCGCGTCCAACGCGGCGCGGAACTCGGCCTCCTCGCCTCCTATTCGCCCCGGTGGTCGGCGACGGGCTGCATGGCGGGGACGAGACGGCGGGTTCGCCTGGTTGCTTCCGCTGTGCGTCGGGTGGACGGGGAGACGCTCCGGGAGAGGCTGCTCCTCGGGCGTCGGATCGTGTGTGGCGGCGGAGGGCGCGGCGCCGCCCGGGGTCCGGCCGGGGGTTTCGGTCGGGACGCGGTGCAGCGCGCCGGCCTCGACCAGCCATGTGCCGTCACTGTCGAGACGAAGAGTGGCCTCCATGGGCAGGTACGTGTGCTGGTCGTCCGGCGGAACCGCCTGGGCGGGGAGCGACAGGCGGGCGTTGACGCGTAGGGAGACATCGAACCAGCGGTGGGTGTCGGTGGCGTGAGACGGCGCGGCGTCGGTGATGAGGACGGAGGCGGGGGTGAGGGGCAGGCCGGGCGGAGGAAGCTCTGGTTCCGCCGGGACGTCACGGCCTGGAACGATGCCGTTCGGAGTGTGCACGAGACTCGGGGTGACGATGCCTTCGAGAGTGAGCGTGCACTCCGAGAGCGAGGTCCACTCCACGGACATGTCGGGGAACTGAGTCCCGATCTCCACCGCTCGCGTCGCCCCGAGAGACCGGCACTGCACGCGAAGGGCGTACCCGTGTCGCTCGATCTGCCAGTTGGCCAGGAGACTGTCGGGCCCGAAGAGCCAGTCGAGTTCCGGGTGCCGGGCCCGAAGCTCCGCGTCGGCCTGCTCCCACTCGCGCTTCGACCGCCGGGCGAACTGGACGCGTATGAGCCCGCGGTCGGCCTTGTACGACACGTCGACGGCGTCGCGGACCTGGTGCCCCTTGGGCCTGTAGACGGGCTGGACCGCCCGCTGCCCCTGCTCCTTCAGCCAGTCGGCCACGGCTCGCCCGATGTAGAGGTGGTCGGCGCTGTCCTCGCCGATCTCCGCACGGCGGCAGTGCAAGGGCGGCCGGTGCGCGAAGTGGCATTTCTTGTCCGTGTACCGCCTCGGGGTCAGCTTCTTGCCGCACCCGCCGAGCAGGATTCCGCAGTAGAAGTCGTCGCGCGTCCGACCCCGCATGAACTGGTCGAAGTCGTCACGGTCGTACGGTAGGAACGCCGGCCAGTCCGACTCGGCGCGGCCGATGACGGCCGTCTGGACCTTGCGGGTGTCCTCGTCCTCTGCGTACGGCACTCGGGCTCCTGGTAGCGGGTTTTTGGGCGGTTGATCAGGCACTATGCCAGCGGTTGCGGCCGTCGGACCCGGGACCGCAGATCATGGGGGTCCCTGCCCGGCTGACGCCGGTCGCTCCGGGAGGGGAGCAGAACGAGCCGGGGTGGACCGTGCCCACGCTCGTGCCGCCGCCGGTCGGGCCGCCGGAGGAGGACGAGGAGTCGCGGTGCGGGGCGCTGCTGCTGCGGTCCGTGCTGTTGCCGCCGTAGTCGGGGTCGTTGGCCGGGATCTTGTAGGTCGTGTCCTTCTCCGACGGGCAATGCCGCACGAGGTCGGCGTCGGTCCACTGGCCCAGATCGAGGCGGACCGTGGTGGCGGAGTCGACCTTGGTTCCCTTGTCCGGGGACTGGAAACACACTCGCCAGTCGTCGCCGTCCTCCGCGGCTTCTGTGGCGGTCGGAGTGTCGACGTCGAGGTAGACGTCGTCGAGCGTGACGCGGTCGAGGTCGACACCGGCCTGCTTCAGTTCCTCGACGGCCTTGTCGTAGGTGGCGCCGACGACATCTGGCATCTTCGGCCAGGGGAGCGGGCCGCCGTCCTTCTCGGGGCACGGCTCCGAGCTCCTGACGGCCGCGAAGTCGATGTTGTTCGCGGCCGTGGCGGTCTTCTGGAAGCACACCATCCATCCGGACCGCAGGATGATCGTGCGACTCTCGTCAGCCGCGTCATGGTGGGTGGCGGTGTAGCCGGCGGAGCGCGCGTCCTTCTCCGCCTCGTCCAGCGACCGACCGGTGTAGTCAGCGGCCTTGGCGGGCCTGGACGCGCTCGGTGACGCGGAGACGGCCGTGCCGCTCGCGCGGACCTCGTCGCCCGTCTTGGCATCGGCCTTGCCTGTCCCGCTGTCGTCGAGCCGGCCACCCAGGCCCGCGCCGACCGTCAGGAGCAGCAGGGCGCCGAACGTCGCGCCGATCCTCACGAACCAGCGCCACGGTGACAGCACCCACACGGCCACCACGGCGGCGATCATCACGAGGAAGCCCAGGGCGAGACTGAACGCACTGAGCAGGGCGACCAGCGCGAGCAGGCCGAGCATGGCGGGTGTGGTCTTGCACCATGGGCGGGACGGGGCTGGGGTCGGGGTGTTGTACGGGTTCATGTGACGCCTAACTCCTGAAGTGCGGGCCCAGGCACGGTGGCTGGGCCCGCTGAGTCCCTTGCAGGGGCCAGGTTCCGACTGTCAGGCGCTGTGCCTGGGGCCGTGGCCAGGGGGCGGCGTGAGGGTGGAGCGGTAGGTACCGGACTCGCTCTCGACGAGTGGGTTCTCCAGGGTCAGGCCGACGGCGGCCATGCGGTCGTACTCGGCGAGGATCAGGTTCTTGGTGCGGTACTCGCCGTGCGCCTTGGTGTCGTTGTCGCGGGTCCGGTGACGCGGGGACACCGGGCGCCGAGCCCGCCCGGCTGGTGCGGACAGGCTCGGTGCCGTGGTGGGTCTGCACCCTGGGGGCGAAACGACGAGTCGGGCGCCGTGTGTGCCACAGGGGATGGAGAGCTGTTCCTGGCGGGCTACTTCTTGTAGCCGGTGACCTTGGCGACCCACTTGACGAAGTCGCCGGGATCGACGTTGGTGGCGTGGCCCTGGTCCCAGTAGAAGGAGTGGTTGAGGTCGTCGCCGAGGTTGTCCACGGCTGCGGCGAGGTTGGCGGAGATGACGTGCGAGGTGTCGGTGTCGCTGGTGCCCAGGCGGATCCACCAGTGCTTCGACCGGTTCGGGTTGTGCTTCTCCAGCAGGTGGTACATCGGGTTCATGAGCTTCAGCAGCTCGGGAATGTCACTCGCGACCCGCTTGGTGCCGAGGCCCGTGCTGTCGTTCTTCGTGCTGTACGCGGTGAAGTGGCGGGACTCGGTCGTACCGGTGCCGAACTCGTTGTTCTCGCCCGCGGACAGGTCGAAGGCGTCGAAGGCCGGGGTGGTCTTCTTCCGGGCGCCGACATGGGCGAGGTAGTCCTCCCAGGTGAAGGTCGCCTTGCCGCCGGACCACGTGATGAAGGTGTTCTTGCCCAGGTACGTCTCGCGGTCCGCGTCCGACAGCGCGGCGAGGTACGTGGTGGCGGACGCCTGGAGGTAGGTCTTGAGCAGGTAGTCGTCGTAGTTGCGGGCCGTGAGGGCGCCGTACCCGTTGAGGCCGCGCAGCTTCAATCCGGCCTGGTACTCGGCGAACTGGGACTGCAGCTCCTTGGACACCGCCTGGTCGACGGCCTTGCCGGTGGACTGGGTGACATTGGTGCCCCAGTTCCACTCGTAGGCGCCGTCGGCGTGCTCCAGGTCCGTGATCGGGCACCAGGCGCCGGTCGCGAAGACCGCGTCGGAGGCGTCGGCCGCGCCGGCCTCCTTCAGGTACTTGTCGTAGATCTCGCTGTCGCCGGACGCGCCCAACAGGGCGGAGACGGCGCCGCCGGCGCTGGTGCCGGTGGAGACGATCCGGTCGGTGTCGCCCGGGATGCGGCCCTTGTTGGACTTCACGTATCGCACCGCGGCCTTCAGGTCCACGATGACCGCCGGGGCGGTGCCGTAGTAGGTACCGTCGGAGTCGGTGAGGCTGCGGCCACGCGTGCCGGGTTCCACGGCGACGTAGCCCGCCACCAGGGCCAGCTTCGCGAGGTTGACCATTCCGTTGACGGCACCCGTGCCGCCGGCACCTGGCCCCGGGCCGCCCGGCGCCGAACCGCCGGGCATCCCGGACGGCATTCCGGACGGCATTCCGGACGGCATTCCGCCGGCGCCGCCGCCCAGGGAGCCCATCTCCAGCGCGGCCTGGCCCACGCCCGTGGCCGTCGCGACGCTGGACGGCATGTAGGCGCCCACCGCGTTCGCCAGCACGATCGGAGCCCTGGAGGCGTCGACCGCCGTGCCGTCGATCTTGACGGGGACGCTGACGACCAGGCTCTGGTGCTTGTCGTCGCTCGGGTTGGTGACGTAGTCGCGCGGCTTGTAGAAGTGGTAGGTCACCGAGTGCTCGGTGCCGGTCGCGTCAGCGATCGTCTCCGTCACCTCGGTGTAGTCGTCCTTGTCGAAGACGAGAGCGCCGGAGGACGTTGCGGAGTCCTTCTTGTCGCCGGACGCCTGAGCCGTCAGCGCGATGCCACCGGCCGCCGCGACGCCCGTGGCCGCGCCGATCCCGATGACGACGGTCCTTCGTTTGACTGCCCTGCGCTCCATGGTCGCTCTCCTCATCACGTGACTCATCGCTTGCCTGTTCTGTAGGCATTCGCGAAGCTAGTGATGTTTCGCATGGATCGTCAACAATTTCGTCGACTTCTCAGGGAATCCTCAGTTATATTTTTCAACCTGTGAAAAATATAGTTCCACGCTACCAGACGGGTCGGGGACAATCGGCTGTGTGACCAGCCCAGCCGACTCCGCGGACGTGCGCCGCACCAACCTGTCCCTCGTGCTCCGCCACATCGAGGCGTACGGCCCCTGCGCGCGCACCGAGATCGCCGCCGCCACGGGGCTGGTGCACGCCTCGGTGACGGCGCTGGTCGCGGATCTCCTCGAGCGGGGGCTGGTGGAGGAGGCGGGCGCCGCGGCTTCGGGCGGACGGGGACGGCCGAGACGGTTGCTGCGGCTGGTCCCCGGGCGGGTGTGGACGGTGGCCGTCCAGGTGTCGTGGGAGTACGTGCATGTGTGGGCCGCGGATCTTGCGGGTGCGGTCGTGCACGCGGAGCGGGTGGCGCACGACGTGCCGCTGGGGGCTCCGGGACGGGAACGGGGTGCGGCGGGGGTTCCCGGGCCGGCGGATGGCCCGCCGGGCGAACCGGGCGTCGGGCCGCGAACCGGGCCGGCCGGTGGGCCGATGCCCGGGTGGAAGGCCGGGCGGAAGCCCGGACCCGTGGCCGAGACGATCGCCCGCGCCGTCGGGCGTGCTGTCGCCCGGGCCCAGGGCGCCTACGTGGGGAGGGTCGTCGTCGCTGTGCCCGGACCGGTGATCGAGGGTGTGGTCGGGGCGGCCATCGGGTTCGGGTGGGGCGTGACAGATCTGGCGGGACTTGTCGCCGGGCACCTGCCCGACCTGGGCTGTCCGGTCGAGGTCGTCAACGAGGCGAACGTGGCCGCGCTGGCCGAGTACCACGCCTTGTCCGCCGCCGGCGTCAGCCGGCCCGACACCGTCGTCTACGTCAAGGGCGAGATCGGAGTCAGCGGCGGACTGCTCATCGGGGGCCGGGTCCATCAGGGCAGCCATGGCATGGCCGGCGAGATCGGCCATGTCCCGGTGTCCCTCGAAGGCCGGTATTGCCTGTGCGGTTCACGCGGTTGCCTGGACACCTATCTCAGCCTCAGGGCCCTGATCACTGCTGCGGGTATGGGGCCCCTGGCCCCGGGACAGCGGCCCGGCGACGACCGCGCCGAACTCGGCCGCCGCCTCCGGGCCGGGGATCCTCGGGCGCTCGCGGCGCTCGATCACGCCGGCCACGTCCTGGGCGCCGCACTCCTGGCCGTCGCCGGCGCCACGGACGCCGGCGAGGCCGTCCTCGGCGGCTATCTCGCCGAATGGGCGCCCTGGCTGACCCCCGGCATCGACGCCCGCCTCACCGGACGCCGCACCGGGATCCCCGGAGTGGGGCTCACCGTGTCCGTCGGTGTCCTCGGCGCCGACGCCACACTCCACGGGGCCGTCCAGGCAGGCCGGGACCGGATCCTCGACGACCCGACCACCGTGCCGACCGCGGGTGTGCACTGCCTGTGAACCTCGCGAACGGTCACCAGCCTGAAAGCCGCGCATTCCTCATCGGTCTCGGGTCGCATCGCACGCAGACACCTATGGGCAGGAATCCGCTGTTCGAAGGGAGTTCAGGCGTAGGCGTCCTCGACGGCGACGCGGCGCACTGTGCGCAGTGTCGACCGGAGGCTGTCCAGGTCGGTCGAGCCCAGAGCGAGGCGGATCGCCTGGGGTGTGTGCGTCGAGGTGGTGAACGGTTCGGCTGTGGATACCGAGATGTGCCGACGCGCGAGGGTGGCTGTCAGGCGGTCGGCGCGTGCGTCATCGGGCAGCGGCAGCCAGGTGAAGTAGGACGAGGGGTGGCTGACGAGTGGCAGGCCTGCCAACTCCTGTCCGGCGATCGCCTGGCGGGCCTTGGCGTCGTCCCGTTTCTGCGCTTCCAGGCGGTCCACCGTGCCGTCGTCGAGCCAGCGGCAGGCGATGGCGGTGGTGAGGGCGGGCGTGTTCCAGGTGGTCGCCCGGATCGCGCGTTCGAGCGAGGGCACCGCGGACGGCGGGGCGGCGGCGAAGCCGACCCGGAGGCCGGTGGCGACGCTCTTGGACAGGCCCGAGACGTACACGGTGATGTCCGGCGCGGTTGCTGCCAGAGGCGGTGGCGGGTCCTCGGCCAGGTAGGCGTAGGAGGCGTCCTCGATGATGAGCGCACCGTGCTGTCGGGCGATCGTGACCAGACGGGTTCGGTCGGTTGCCGGCATGACCCAGCCCAGCGGGTTGTGCAGGGTGGGCATGGTGTAGATCGCGCGCACCGGGCGGGTCGCGCACAGCTTCTCCAGGGCGTCGAGATCCGGCCCGTCGGGGGTTGCGGGGATGGGCGCCAGGTCGAGACGAAAGGCATGCGCGAGCACCTTGAAGCCCGGGTAGGTGAGTGCGTCGACCGCGACGACGTCTCCGGCGTTGAGCGTGGCCATGACGGTGACGGCCAGGCCGTGCTGTGCACCGTTGGTGATGAGGATCCGATCCGCGTCCGTGGTGATGCCTCGACTCCTCAGGTGCCGTGCGACCGAGGCTCTGTCCTGGGGACGCCCTCGATGCGGTTGGTAGTGCAGCAGCGTGTCGAGATCACCGGAGGTGGACACCTCTCGCAGGGCCTGCCGGAGGAGATCGGCCTGCCCTGGCAGTGACGGGTAGTTGAAGTTGAGGTCGACCGCGTCCGTGGCGACGACCTGCTGATCGATGCCGTGACCGGCGGGAACCGCGATGTCGCGCACGAACGTGCCGCGGCCCTGTTCCCGGCTGACCAGGCCCATTGTCTCCAGCTCGGCGTACACCCGGGTCGCGGTCACCACGGCGATGCCCTCACGGGCGGCGAGTCCGCGGTGGGTCGGCAGCCGCACGCCTGCGGCGAGCTGTCCGGTCCGGATGTCGGATGCGAGCGCGTCGACGAGCGTTTTGTACCGCGAGGCTGCCATGTACGGGATTGTATGCATGACAATTCTTTGACTGTCCTGTTCGCGGGTCCTTACCGTCAAGACCCGCCCGCCGACCCGGAAGGACAGCCGCCGTGCCGCACATCGCCATCCTCACCTTCGAGGGCTACAACGAACTCGACTCCCTGATCGCGCTCGGTGTGCTCAACCGCATCAAGACCGACGACTGGCGCGTCACCATCGCCACCCCCGGCCCCAAGGTGACATCGATGAACGGGGTGGTCATCGAGCAGATGTCCACCCTTGAGGAGGCATGCGCCGCTGACGCCGTCATCGTCGGGAGCGGTATCGCCACCCGCGAGGTCGTCGAAGACCCGGCGATCATGGGCATCCTGCGCCGCCTGGACCCCTCGCGCCAGCTCGTCGCGGCCCAGTGCTCCGGCGCCCTCGTGCTGGCCAGACTCGGTCTGCTGGGCGACATCCCCGCCTGCACCGACCTGATCACCAAGCCCTGGGTCGTCGCCGCCGGCGTCGAGGTCCTCAACCAGCCCTTCCACGCCAAGGACAACATCGCCACCGCCGGCGGCTGCCTGGCCTCTCACTACCTCGCCGCCTGGATCATCGCCCGCCTCGAGGGCAACGACGCCGCCGAGAGCGCGCTGCACTACGTCGCCCCGGTCGGCGAGAAGGAGGAGTACATCGAGCGCGCCTGGCGAAACATCGCCCCTTACCTGCCCGCTCCCACACCGGCGCTCGTCTGAACAACCAGTCGCAAGCAGCGCGAAGCGGCAGAAGGGCGAGGTGTTCACCCAGCTGACCGACACCCTCGGCCTGCTGCTCGCGGTGTCGGTCACCCGCGCCCCGACGACGCAGAGGGCCAGAGGTGGGCGTCCGGTCTCCGTCAAGGGTGCATACGGCGGGGCACGAGGGCCTTTCGGCCGGTGTGGACATCGTCATCCACACCGAACTCGAAAGGCCCTCACCTGTTCAAGAACCCTCGACCGAGACCTGCCTCACCCGTCCACAGCCTTCCGGCGGCAGGGGCGTTTGGAAGTCAGGGGTTGCCGCGGTGCGATCGTGCGGCAGACCTGGGGGCCGTGGTCGGCATCACCTCGCCCCAGTGAGCCCCGTTGCCCCGCCGGCCGCGAGGGTCAAGCCGAGGATGGTGACCACGGCCGCGGAGACGATCGGAAGCCACTTGACGAGGGGGCTCTCGCCGGAACGCTGGAAGCACTCCAGCTTGGCTCGGGCGCTCACCAGGACCAGCCCCAGTCCGACAAGGACACCGGCCAAACCCATGCTGAAACAGACGATCATGGTCAGGCCCAGGGCCGTGCGGCCCAGGCCGATGGCCAGCAGAAGGACGCTCAACGCCTCGGGACACGGGATGACTCCGCCGGAAACACCCATGGTCGCGATGCCGCGAACGGTCGTAGGCATGATGGGGGTCGCGGGCGGGTGATGGTGATGGGTCGCGCGGTCACCGCCACCCCCATGACTGTGGCTACCGCTGTGGCTGTGGTGGTCGGCGTGGGTGTCGCCCGTACGCAGCCTCCACCGGCGCCGCAGCAGTCGTATCCCAAGGATCAGCACCACTGTCCCGCTGATCACTTCGAGTACCGGCACCAGTACCTCCGGTACGACGAATCGTCCTGCGAACAGGACCGCCGTTCCGAGTGCGATGACGGAAGCCGTGTGTGTGCAGGTGATGACCGCTCCGAGGATCACCGCCTGACGCGGGGTGCTGTCGGCACCGACCAGATAGGAAGCGAGGAGTGCCTTGCCGTGGCCGGGGGTGAGGGCGTGGAAGGCTCCGAGCAGGGCGCAGGTGCCGAGCAGGGCGAACAGGGCCCAGGGGGATGACAGGGGAGAGCGCAGGGCGCTGAGCATCGTGCCGCCGCCGGAGTCCGCCACCTTGACCGGACCGGCCGGGATCGGCGACTTGGCCTGCCCGGACAGCGTCATCGTGATCATGCGTCCCCCGTTCCCGTGCTCGATGCCCGAGGGCCGTACCGGACGGTGTGCCGCGATCAGCACGTTTTCCTGCACGGTCGTACGGGTGCCGGGGTCGTAGGCGTCGGTGAAGGTGACTGTTCGGGTTCCGGACGGCAGGTCGGCCACCGCCTCGACGCTCACTGTGCCTCCGCCGGCCGCGAGCAGCTCATAGGGCGGATAGGTGCTCCCCGTCACCTCCAACGCGATGGCCTGTCCGTCCGCGCGGACCACGAGGGCCCGGGTCACACGGCGCAAGTGGGCGGCCGTCTCGGTCGGGCCGAGTACGCCGTTGCCGTTCGTGTCGGCGGCTTTGGCGAAAGAAGGAGCCACCAACACACCTGGTGTGAGCTCGAGTTGTACCTCCATACGCGAGACGGTCGGCGTCAGGTAGGCCTGTTGAAGCACTTCGTCGGTGGGGTGGGCCGCGGCGGGCGCGGCGGCGAGGCCGGACCCGGCGGCGGCCAGCAGAGCTGCGGCCGTCCACCGGGCCAGGCGGCGTGCAAGAGCCATCCGTCAGTCCTCGGCCCCGTAGTCGTTGCCGTTCTCGCGGTAGATCGAGTGGATGTGGGTGATGCCGCCCGCGTTGGCGCCCGAGCCCTGCTGGTGGGCGAACTCGATGGTGAAGGCGGGACTCTGGACGCGGTAGTAGATCGGCTGGTTGGCGGCCGTGGACCCGGACCAGGCGAAGTACGTCTGGTCGAGACCGGCCTGTGCCTCCGTCAGCTTCGCAGCCGCCTGTTCGTCGTTGAGCGGGGTGATCCACTCGCTGATGAGGTCGAGCAGCAGAGTCTTCTGGGCGGCGGTGAAGGTGGAAGCCTTGACGCCGTCGTAGGCGAGAGTCTTCCCGTCCTGGCCGGCGCCGAGGACGATCTCCTTCACCGGTGTGTCCAGGACGGCGGCGGCCAGTTGGGTGGAGTTCAGGGACTGCAGGACCGTGTATGCCTTGTCGGTCTCGCCCACCAGCGGTTCGACGGTCGCGCCGGTCTTTGTGTAGTAGGCGGGCTGCGCTCCCCACAGGGTCGGGCCCAGTGTCATGGTGCCGCCCGACAGGGCCCTGTTCTCGTATAGCTACCGCCAGGTGGTGTGTAGCGTTGAGTAACTATTTGGGGCTGCGGTCGCGCTGCTGGAGGGCGGCGAAGTCGGCGTGTGCCGTCTCGACGGCCTCCGGGTACGCCTGGGTCTTCTCGTGCTCGGCCAGCGCCCGGTAGATGCTGGAGAGGCTGGGGCTCTGTCCCTTGCGGCGGCCAGTGGGGATGAGGAGGTCGGGCTGGATGTCCTCGACAGTCTCGCCGTTCGCGCGGCGGCGGAGCACGGTGTGCAGCATGTCGTCAGTGATGACCGGCGGTCGGCCGCCGTGGTTGCCCTTGCGGGCCGCGGCGTCCAGCCCTTCGAGGGTGGACTCCCGGATGTTCTCACGTTCCGTCTCCGCCATTGCTGCGAAGAACCCGAACAGCAGGCGCCCCGGTCCGCTGGGGTCGTACATCCCCTGGAGAGGGCCGGCGAGCATTTCCAGGACCAGGCCGTGGGCGGTGAGGTGGTCGGCGAGCGCTGTCAGCTCCGCGGCGTCGCGTCCCAGCCGTTTCATCTCGTTCACCGTGAAGATGACGCGGCAGTGCGGGGCGTGGGCCTTGATCTCCCTCGCGGCGGCGAGCGCGGCCTCGAACTGCGGGCGGACCCGCATCCGGGTGCTGATCTTCTCGGCGAAGATCTTGTCCCGTGGGATGCCGTGTCCGGCGAGCGCGTCGAGCTGCGACTGGAGTTCCTGGGTGAGGCTGGAGCACCGCGCGTACCCGATGCGGATGTCCGCGGTCGGGGTGTCGTAATCGACAGGCGCGGGCGCCGGGGTACCGGGCCGCCACGGCTGGCCGGGGCCGCGGTCGGCGGGGGTGGGCACGCGCAGGAGTTTCGCGAGCCGGGGCACCTTGGTGAAGCGGCCGGTGTGGTAGGTCCCGGCAACCGCGCCGGAACGCGAGCGGCAGGGTGAGCCTGGCTGAGCGTTACAGCGTGGGCAGGGGTGGCGCTCGACGTCGTCCGCTTCGGACGTGAGTGCGATCTGAGGGCCCGTCATGACCCCGGATACTGTCACAAACATTTCCCAGAACATGCCTGGTTCCACTTTTGAGTGAGAACGGGTTGTGACAAAGAATCCGCACCCGGACCGCTTCCGTCGACTGTTCTTGATCTTGCTCCGAGAAAGGGTCGTTTGTGAGAGACGCGTAACGTCGCTGCGGAACCCACCAACTCCTCCACGCACCTTGGATGCGATGCCATGGGTCTGCTCGCTTACTTGTGGCCCTGGAGGAAGGCCGGGATGTCGGCTCGGGTCGGGTAGTCGGGCAGCGGTGCGGGCTTGTCTTGGAGGAACGCGGTGATGGCGGCGGCTGCTCGTTGGTCGTTGTCACCCAGGCCGTTCCACATGTGGTGGCCGACTCCGGGCATGTACTGGGTGCGCTGGATGGCGGGGTTGTCCGCGAGGATGGTTGTTTGCCACTGCCGGACCTGGGAGGAGCACTCGGCGATCATCAGCATCGCGGGTGTCCGGGAGCGCCTGAGCTGCGGGGCGATGGAGGGGGAGTCTTTGATTGTTTGCTGGATGCGGAGGCTGGCAGCGGCGCTGAAGGAGAAGTTCTCCGCAGTGTCCTCGACCGGGATGCGGTGCGAGTCCCGCGCGCAGTAGGCGGACGCGGTGTCGCTGCCGAGATCGGCAGCGGTGAAGGCATTGTCGCCCTCCGCCTGTCCTACCAGCCCGTTGTCCGGGCTGAGCAGTCCGAGCCGCATGAGGCCGAACGCGACCGCGTACCGCGGGACGTGTGTGGAGCGCGGTCCGGTCATGGCCGGCGCGATGTCGCGGGCCGACGGCCGACCCTTCTGCTCGGCCATCCGGGCGGTGGGGCCGTCCATCGGGCCCGGCTCGGCGATGACCGCCCGGCGCAGGTGGTCGGCGATGGCCGGGTCGGCCAGCGCGCGGGTGAGCACGACCGCGCCTGAGGAGAATCCCAGTACGTCGGCGCGGCCCTTGCCGAGTTTGCTGACGAAGGCGCCGAGGTCATGGACGGACCGGGTGATCGAGTACTGGCCCATGGGCAGCAGGTCGCTGCGTCCACCACCGGCCTGTTCGTAGGCGTACACGTCGTAGCCCTGTCCCGCGAGCCGCTGCAGGAAGCGGTGGTCGAGCACTGAGATGCCGCGCACCGGGCCGCCGTTGAGGTAGACGAGCGGGACGCGCTGCCGGGAGTTGTTGCCGGTGGGCGGGTAGTGGTAGACCGCGACCCGGCTGCCGGTGGACAGGCGCCAGTGCTCGGCGGTCACGAACGACAGGGCGGGCGGGTAGTGGCGCGTCGTGGGGACGGTGGGGACGCACACCGACAGCGTCAGGGCCGCTGCGACGAGCACCGGCAGGAATGGCACCAGCCGTCCCCGCCAAGAGCGGCGGCGGCCCCGCCACAGCTCTGCGAAAACCGCGATGCCGACAGTCGCGGACCATGCGACGAATCCCGAGCCCGCGCCGTCGGTGGCGACGATCAGCGCCAGGAAGAAGGCGACGAGCCCCACCACCGCGGCGGTGGCCGCCAGCAGGCGGCCGACAACGCGCAAGGAACGTATGACGGACGGTGTCATGGTGAGCTCCCCAGAGTTTTGGAACGCCGTTTTGAAACGATGTTATCAGCATGGGTAAACTGCTTCCCATGGGAAGGCCGAGAACGAACGACGCCGCCGTCAGAGAACGGCTTGTCGCATGCGCGACCGAGATGTTCGCCACCCGCCCCCAGGAGTCGGTCACAGTCCGCGCGCTGGCCACCGCCGCCGGAACGTCGACGGCGGCGGTGTACACCTTGTTCCAAGGCAAGGACGGACTGATCCGCGAGGTGCGCGACCAGGCGGTCGCCGGCCTGTTCCAGGACCTGACGGCCGTTACCGGCTCGGAGGCCGCCCTGGAGGATCTGTACGCGTTGGCCGTGGCGTATCGCCATTGGGGACGCGAACACCGCCACCTGTACGCGGTGTTGTTCGGTGGCGCACAGTCCTTCGTACCGTCGACCTGGGTCGGCGACCGAGACCCGGTGCGACCGCTTGTCGCGGCGATCGACCGTGCCGTGGCGGACCGGATCCTCGCGGGCGACACCACTCTGATCGCCGTCTCGTTGTGGGTCGCCCTGCACGGGCTCGTGACCCTCGAACTGGCCGGCGGCCTCGACGGCACCGCAGCCGAGACCGCGTTCCGGTCAACGATTGATGCCGTACTGCGCGGCTGGGCAACCCCCGCCGCCTTCCCTGGCCTTCGACGCCCAGACCCGGCGCCGTGAAGCGGTTGCTCCGTGACCACACGAACACGACCGGCAGAGGGCCGAGCCGATACACACGCGCCCCGGCTGGCACAGTGTGGTTCACGGCTATCGCTGCCAGCCATATCAACGGCCGCCGACTCACCAAGTGAAACGACGTCTATAAGACTGATCTTGGGTCCGGCACCGGAGGCTGGGTGGCGGAGTGGCGACCGAGGAAGTTGACGCCGTCGTCCGGGAGCAGGGAAGCCGGATGGCCGGGCCTGGAGAACTTCAGGCCGAGCCTGCCCAGCCACTCGCTGGCGGGGCTGTGGGCGCTCCCGGCGCGGTGCGGGGGCCGGGAAGCCTGGCCGTCGCCGCGGCTGCAACCAGATTGAGGTGGGAGTTCATGTCCAGCTCGAAGCGGCCGTACGGATTCACGTGCGTCCAGAACAGCGGCGACAGCGCCCGCCGGTCCGCATCGGTCAGCTTGTCCGCCCACTTCGGATCAGCCAGGACTTCCTGCATCAGTAGCGTGTTGACGTGGACCAGTGCGGACTGGAGCAGATGCAGCGCGAGCATGCTGACCTCCTGGGACTCCTTGTCCGCACCGGCCAGGTCGCCGTCCTTGCCGTAGAAGAGGTCCTTATTCGCACTGTTCCAGTTCTCCACCACCTGCAACCCCTCGTGGATCTCCTGCCGCATCTCGACGTCGGCCAGGTAGTCGCAGACGAACGAGGTCCTCACCGCCCGGCCCAGCTCCTCGATCGCCCGGTACGTCGGGTGCTTCGGCCCTCCCCGGGTGAACCGGCGCAGGACCTGCTCGGCCTCGGCGGTACCCAAGCGCAAGGCAGTGGTGTACTTCACGATCTGGTCGTACTGCTGGGCAATCAGGTCCCAGTCGATCGTCTTGGTGGAGAGCACCGGGCCCAGGTTCGGCCACTGGTCATCCTCCCCGGCCGCGGGCCGGTACAGCTTCGCCGAGCCGATGTTCTTCAGCCTCGGCATCAGCTTGAAGTCGAGCATGTACGCGAAGGCGAACCCAACGATGGAGGCGCCGTGCGTGTCGGTGTACTGCCGGTCAACGACCATGTCGGTGCAGTGCCGCAGCACGCCCTCGATCATCGAGGCGACCTCAGATGCCGAACAGGACTTCAGCTGTGAGTAGATGCAGACGGACTTCCGCTCGACATGCCAGTAGATCATCACGCCGGGGCCCCGGTAGCGCTGGTGCCACTCGGTCATCAGGTTGCTGGACCATGCGCCGAACTTGCGGCTGTCGGAGGCGCACGCGGTGCCCGTGCCCCACCACATCTCATCGCGGACGGCGAAGGTGGCGTTCACCAGCTTGCGCAAGGCCGCGCGCATGTTGGCGCGGTTGACGAAGAGGTGCCGCACCCGCCGCAGCGTCGCCTCCGACTCGCCGTGCTTGCCCGTCACCGCGACCCGCTTGATCCCCATGTTCGTGCCTAGCCCGAACAGGACCAGCAGCAGCCGGCGCCGCAGCACATCCTTCGACAGCATCTCTCTGGTGGCGACCGAGGTGAACTCGGCGATGAAGTCCGTGTCGAACTCGGCGTATTTCAGGATGTCCAGCAGGTCGATGGTGCCCCAGCGCCGCTCGATCTCGCCCTTGATGGCCACCAGGCTCTCAGGCTCCTCCTGCTTGCCGCGTGGGGAGACCCTGATCCACGGCTCGCCGTGCTTCTTGACGATCGCCACCCCGCCGGTCGTGCCCTCCGCCAGCGCCTGCTCGAAGCGGTCCAGCGAGGTGCGGAGCTTGCCTTGCAGGGCGGCGATGAACTCCCCGGCGTCCTGCGGCTGGCCCAGCGCGGCGTAGTGCACGTCCCGGTTGTCCTCGAAGTCCGCCGGCAGGTCGTCCTCCGGGTTACGCCACCGGTTCGCCCCCACGACCCAAATCTCCCGGCGCCGCACCGCGTCCCGCAAAGCGACCAGCACGCACAGCTCGTACGGGATGCGCTCGACACGGCCCTTGTCGTCCACCACCGCCGCCCGCCAGTGCTCGGGCACCACCCCCGCGAGCGGCACGCTCTCCGCCGGATCGAAGAACGCGCCCTCCTTCAGCGGCTGGTCCAGGTAGCGCTGGAGCAGATCGATGGCGTCCATCACCGGCCGGTAGGCAGTGTTGTTGCACTTCAGCTCCAGCGCGCCCAGCAGCGGCGAGAGCATCCGGCGCCAGTGCGCCGAGTACGACGACCGCAGCACCGTGCGGACCCTCGCCTTGTAGCGGGCCTCGTTCGCCGCGGCCTCCGCCGCCAGCGCCTTCAGCGTCTTCTCCCCGCCGACCACCGGATAGATCACCCGCCGCACGGTGCCGGACGGCTCGGACAGCGCCGCCTCCGCGACCCGCAGCAGCATCCCCTCCTTGCCCCGGACCTTCTTCAGCTCGGCGTTCAGCTCCTTGTCGACCTTCCGCTCCGCCCGGGTGTTGATCTTCAGCACGAGCTGGATGAACAGGTCCACCAGCGAGTCGGTGATCTCCGTCTGCCGCACATGACACAGCGCGGCCAGCAGGGTCAGGCGCCGCGGCGGCTTCATCCGCTCCAGGTTCGCCGGGTACTCCTTCGACGCCCGCGCACGCCACGCGTCCACCAGCTTCTCCGACACGTCCGCGAACAAGTCCGCGGGCAGCTCCAGCCGCCGCACCCGCTGAAGCTTGTTCACCTCCGCCAGCAGGCTCTCCAGGCCCGGCGCCCCCGGGTCGGCCTTCAGCTCGGCGAAGTGCGAACGCCCGCCGGCCGACACCGCATCGTGGGCGTCCGCTCCCTCGCCCGTCTCGTCCTGGCTGCCGGCGACCAGGTCCTCCAGGCGCGACCGCGTCGCGTGTGAGATCCGCTCCATCCTGCTGCGGCAGAACTGGGCCTCAAAGTCCTTGACCGCCTTGCCCACCAGCCGCCCGACCCGGCCTGGGGCCGGCGGCTCGATGTGGTCGTTACGGCACCGGGCCACCACCGCTGCCGCCAGCCGATCCCGCGACAACTCCACCGGACACAGCTCAGCGGCCAGCCACTCGGCCAGCCGCTCCTGGTCCTCCTCGGTGTTCGCCCGGAACCCATACGCCTCCCGGATCTCCTTGCGGTGCCGCTTGATCCGGTCGCCCTGCCAGTCGTAGGCGTCCCACGCCTCGGCGGGGACCTTCACCTGCTGGGCCACGTACTCCACCGCCGCCGCGGGCATCTCCTTGGCGGACTCCGGGAACCGGGCCTCCACCTCGAAGAACTTGAGCAACAGCGCAAATCCCAACCGGGTCGCCCCGGACTTGTTCCGCACCTTCTTCATGTCGTCTTCGAGCAGCGTCCAGACCTCGATCAGGTCTTCCGGCTCCCAGTCGTGCCGCATGCGCCCCATCCTTCGCCGTCACTCGTTCAGCTCAACGAGGCGACCCCGGCGGGGAAACGAGGGCTATGGAAGTTACTCAGTGCTACACGCCACCTGGCGGTAGCTATACGAGAACAGGGCCGACAGCGTGATGTTGACCGCGAGGTGGTGGCCGCCGTACTGGATCGTCCACTTGCCGGTGGCTGACGGTGTGCCGAGGATGCGGATCCAGTAGTGGTCCGCGCCGAAGTCGAGGTCGATGCCGCCTTGCGCCTTCAGGACGCCGTCGCCGTAGGTGATGCCGGTGACCTGCTCGAAGCCTGTGGGACTGAGCGCGGCCCGCAGGATGTTCAGGACCGCGGTCTGCTGGGAGGACGTCAACGCGTCCATCCGCAGGCCCGCGCGCTTGTACAGGGCGTCGGGCAGGTTGGACCACTTCGACAGGTTGGCCTGGGTTCGGGTCGCCTGGACCGTCGTCTTCTGCGACGAACTCAGTGTTCCCAGGAAGGCGTTGACCGCGGTGAGTACTTGCGGGGCCGCTGCGGCGGTCACCGTGCTGTGCGTGCCGGCCGGCGCGGTTTGCGCAGTGGCCGACGGTCCGGCGGCCGCACCGGAGACGCAGGTCGTCACCACGACGGCGGCGAGTGCGCTCGCAGTGAGGTACCGGCGCCGGGTGGACCGGCGCGGGGCAGGGCTGATCTGGCGCAGTGACAACGTGAACTCCGATGTGGGGGCGACGCGGGTGCGTGGGGCAGGACCGCGTCAGATTGAGTCGTGCATGTCAACGGCGGTTGGGAGTATGTCAGAGATTTCGTCAACGATTCTGTTGCCCAAAACAATGGCCGGGAGTGGTCGGCCGCGACCGGTGCATCGGCTCCTGGTGTCCGTGGACTGTCGCCGTGCCTGATGGGTACTCCTCGACACCTCCGGCCGAGCTGTTCGGCGCGGAGCTCCCAGGTGGGCCCTGCCCGGGACGGGGTGGGGCCTGCCGCCCGCCAGGCCGACGGCAGCCGCGCCGGACGCGGTCGGCCGACCGGGAGCTGTCCGAAGTCGACAGATGAGCGAGTGTCGGCAAAATTGTCCGATAGATCGCTAGGTATATTGTTAACGATCTTGTAGCGTTCGTCACGCCTTGGCCCAGGCGGTTCGTCACGCCTTGGCCCAGGCGTCAGCGGAGTACTCGGTGCCCAATGAGGGGAGCCCCGATGCGGCGGCTCTCTGTGTCCTTTGGACGCGATGCACGGCAACTACCACGTGCCCGAGGCCATGGCCTGGATCGCCGACGTCGTTGGCAATGCCGGCACCCCGCTTGCCGTCAGCCGTCACGGATAGACCGATTGCAGCAGCGGGCCGACGCGAGGCGCCGGGGTGCGCAGAAGCCCTGGCGCTCCGGGCTGCGCGGGTTCGGCGCCCGTCGGCTGCGCACGCACTTGCCGTCGGCGCCGACCGCGCCGGCGCCCGGAACCCTCTCCCGCGTCGAAGGCCGGCCGTGGTGGAGGGGCGACGCGGTCGACGTCGGTCGGCTGGGGCGGAGTATGACCTGCAGGCGGTGCTCGGCGGCAACCGGCCTCCGCCCGCCTGCTTCGCGCCGGCGCGGTGAACCCGGACGAGGCGCGATGCGTGCCTTTTGGTGCGGCAGACCCCCCTGAGCAGAGCTGACTTCGGCTCAACGCGGCTCGGATCACCGTCAAACCCCCGTCACTTCCGCAGCCTGCGGCGTGGGTCACGATGCACGCCGTGACCCACGCATGGCTGAAGAACGCATTCCCTTCCCCGGCGGCCCAGTTGGAATGTGCCTCTCGCTGCCGGGGAGGGGGGAAGCCCGGCGGTCAGGCCGTGTTGTCAAAGGAAGCTGGTGAGCCGGGTGCACCCCGGACTTCGGCGTCGAGCAGCGTCATTCCCCGCACGGGCCACGCCTCCCGCCTGCGACGGTGCAGCCGTGTGGAGTCCATCTCGCTGCGTAAACTGTTGGCTCGTATGCCCGTCTGTGATGGCTACGCGCACACTGACGGTTCCCGTTCGACCCGAAGGACTGAGCCGTGCCCGACCGACCTGAGATCGTCTGCATCTGCGGCTCTACCCGGTTCGTGGACGAGATGAGCGCGGCGAACCGTGATCTGACCTTCGCAGGTGTCATCGTCGTCGCGCCAGGCGTCTTCCTGCGCGCCGAGGATCACGAAGCGGACGAGTTGATCACCAACGAGCAGAAGACCGCGCTGGACGCCCTCCACCTGCGCAAGATCGACCTGGCTGACCGGGTTCTGGTCGTCAACCCGGGCGGATATGTCGGCGAGTCCACGAGCAGGGAGATCGCATACGCCCACGCCACCGGCAAGCCGATCTCGTTCACCGATCCCTTCTGACCAGTAGACGCTTCGTGGTGCGCGCGGGCAACGAGTCTCGGTCAGCCTTGGAGCGTGTTGCCAGAGGGTCTTCGAATTCGTCGGGCGCAGCCTTGTGCTTGTGTCGCGTGACGTGATCTCGGATGAGACGTGGGTCGTGCTCGGGCCGTTGTTCCCGGGCGTGAGGGCCACGGGCCGCCCGCCTGTCGATCGACGCACGGTCGTCGAGGCGGCGGCGTGGCGGTTCCGCACCGGGGCGCGAAGAAGACGGCCGAGTCTCCATAGCCGAGTGCGAGGTGGAACGGTCCTGCCCGCCGGCTCGCGAGCGCGAGGTAGGCGGGGCGCCCTCGCGTGCCCAGTTCTCGGCGTAGCCCATGAGTTCTCGGCCGACGTCGGACCTGCGGTGGCCCTCGTCGACCCGTCACTTCCTCGACCCATACGACCGGACCGTTGGTACGGAAGGTCAGGTGGCAGTTGGCCAGCAGGTAGCCCACGACTTGCGACCCGACCTGACCCGACTCGGCGACAGCGACATCGGCGCCTGGCTGCAACGTATGGGCCTTGCGGTCCGAATGGCCCTGTTCACTCGCAAACCAGCCTGGGAAAGGGGAGTTGGAGCACGGTCGAGCGTGTCGACGGGCACAGGGGGCGGGCGGCGGCGACCCGGCCGGTTCGCTCCGGGCTGACGGCTGATAGAAAGTTGCAGGTCACACCGGAAAACCTCGGGGCGTCCGGTTGCCCGGTCGGTCCGGATCGTTCACCAAAGGATCGAGCATCGTGTCTTCTCGTCGAGTCGTCGTCATCGGTGGCGGGGTCATGGGCTCGTCCGCCGCGTGGCGGCTTGCTGCCCAGGGTGACCGCGTCACCCTGCTGGAGCGCTTCCCGCCCGGCCACGACCGGGGCAGCTCGCACGGCACCTCGCGGATCTTCCGGCTGGCCTACACGGACCCCTTCTACGTCGGTCTCGCCGTGCGGTCGCTGCCGCTGTGGCGGCGGCTGGAGCAGGAGACGGGACGGCAGGTGCTCACCCTCACCGGAGCCGTCGACCACGGCCCGGCCGCCACGACCGAGGCACTGTACGAGGCGCTGACCGTCGCCGGACACCCTGCCGAGCGGCTGGACCCGGAGGAGGTCGCCGAGCGCTGGCCGGGGCTGCGCGCCGACACCGGCGCGGTCTTCCACCCGGAGGCCGGACGCCTGCACGCCGACGGGGCGGTCACCGCCTTCCAGCAGGCGGCGCGGGCGCACGGCGCGGAGGTCCGGCACGGCGTCCGGGTGACCGGGCTGTCGGTGCACGGCGACGCCGAGGTCAGGGTGGTCACGGACACGGAGGAGGAACTGCGCGCCGATGCGGTCGTGGTCGCGGTCGGCGGCTGGGCGCCCGGAATGCTGGGCGGCGGTACCGCTCCGCTGGTCGGCGGCGTACCGGTGCTGCGTGTTACCCAGGAGCAGCCCGCGCACTTCCCCGCGGCGGACGCGCTCACCTGGCCCAGCTACATTCACCACCCGGGCGCCGCGCTGCCCCTGGACGGCCTCACCGCGGACGGGGTGTACGGACTCGGCAGCACCGACGGCGTCAAGGCGGGCTTCCACGGCGTCGGCCCGGTCGTCGACCCCGACCGGCGCGACCGCACCCCGGACGCCGCGATCCTGCGGGAGCTGGCGGCGTACGCCGAGCGCTGGCTCCCCGGCGTGGACCACACCGCGCCCGAGGCCGTGACCTGCCTGTACACCACCACCCCCGACCATGACTTCGTCATCGACCGGCAGGGCCCGGTCACCGTGCTGGGAGGGTTCTCCGGGCACGGCTTCAAGTTCGCGTCGGTCATCGGCGAGATGGCGGCCGCGCTGGTACGCGGAGAGCCCGGACCGAGCCGGTTCGCGCTCGGACGCCCGCGTCCCACGAGTCACTGAGCTGTCCCCGAAGAAGGGGCACCCCCCCACCAATTTTCACCAGCGTAGGGCGGTGTACCAAAGTGCCGACTATCTTGCTGATTTCATGCGGCCAGCCGCTCAAGCTACTTGGCATCGGTGCAGGTCACGACCTTGACCTGGTTCCGACTATCGAGCCTGGTCACAGTGATCTGACCAGGCCGGACAGCGAAACGCTGCTGGAGTAACCTGGTCGAGCGGTGGCTCGCTGGCTCCGCCACCTGGAGCGCCCCGGATCGCCAATGAATGCCAACTGGCGTAAACCGTCGGTCTCAACCGCCTGCCACGGGCCTGGAGCCGATGGCTGCGCAGGCTGCCTCCTTTGTGGGGTAGCCGTCCGCCGGGTAGATCACCGGCCCGCCGAGTTCCCCATGGCCGTCGGTGGCGGAGGACTCGCCGCTGTCGGGCTGGGCGTTGGGGAAATAGCAGGCCGCGAACCGGGTCGGCTTGGGAGTCTGTGGCCCTGTGCCCTGTATGGTCCGGTTCCACATCCGGTCCCAGGCCGCCGCGCAGGAACGCGCCGCGCCCTGCGGATCGAAATCCTTCATGGCTTTGAGCGGCAGCTGGCTCAGGTCCGCCTCGGGCGACAGCGTGCGAGCGCACATGACATTGCGCCCGTCCTCGCCCCATGGCCCGAATGTGGCTACGGCAGCCGTGGTGGCGCCCCCGAGGAGGACGGCCGTGACCGTACCCACCATGAACAGGTGCCGACGCCTCCCGGAACCGGCCGTGCCACGCGGCTGCTCGGTACGTCGCAGGATCTCCCGCAGGACGGCCTGGCCGTCTTCGGACGCCGCCCAGCCGTCGGTGCCGTCGCCGGTGGGGCGCAGGGCGCGGACGGCGTCGAGGTCGGACGCCTGGCTGCGCTGGGTGACGGTCTGCTTCATGCTGACTCCCGTTGGGTGAAGTGGGCCTGGGCAAGAGCGCCATGGACCGGCTGCGCATGGCCTGCACGGGGCAGCGCCGCCCGGAACCTTTTGCGTGCCCGGTGCAGGCGCACAGCGAAGGCAGTGGCCGTGCAGCCCATGACCACGGCCGCCTGCCTGGCCGTCAGTCCGTACCAGGCACTCAGCACGAGTACCTCCCGGTCCTGTTCGGAAAGCGCCGACAGCGCAGCGGCCACCTCGGCCCGCGTCCCTATCGCGTCCCCGATCTCCGCGGCCCCCGTCCGGTCGGCCATCACCGCCAAGCGCTCGGTCAGCGCACGGTACCGCTGGTCGGACCGCACACGGTTGGCGAGCAGCCGCCGGGCCGAGGCGAGCAGCCACGGCAGGGCATCGTCGGGTACGGACCCGGACTTGCGCCAGGCCAGCACGAAGGTCTCCGACAGGATGTCCTGTGCTGTCTCCCGGTCCGTACGGTGCAGCAGATACGCCAGGACCCGATCAGCATGAGCCGTATAGAGAGCCTCCAGGGCCCGGTGTCCGGCCGGGTCACCGTACTCCCCGGCGGTTGTTCGTCGTCGTCCCACAACACCTCCATGTTCCGCCCGTCAACGGCCGTCAACCGGGAGATGTACGGCCGGGCCGGATCTCTTACACCCCCTGGCGGATTCAGGCTCGGGCCATATCGGCAGGCGTGACACGGAGCACGAGTCTGCCGTGAGTACACACCCCGCGCGAGTCGCCCCTGCGCGATCGCCACCTGCTCCGGAGGAAAGGGCTCACCAGGCTCGCCCGCCACCTCACCACCCACGGTCCGGCTCTTGAGATGCCCACCGGGCCCCTGCCCCACAGGTAGGGGAAAACACCGGGAGGGCGTCCTGGTCCGGTTCCGGTTGGTTGAGGAACATGGGCGGGGCAGTGCAGGTGTGCGCGGATGTTCCTGAACCCCCGGCGGACCCGGGCTGGGGTGAGGTGTTCGGGCTTGGCCGGTTTTCCCCAGGGCCGGCGGAGTTCGGTGGCGAGGGGCCGGGCGAGGCGGAGCCGGGTGTGGGCGACGACCAGGAGCCAGGTCCAGCGGTTCGCGGCTTGGGGAGTACGGGTCTTCGGGGTGGTCCAGCCGAGTGTCTGCTTTCCGAACCTGAACGTGTGCTCCAGATCGAATCTCCTGAGGAACACCTGCCACCACAGGTCCACGTCCTCCGGAGCGGCGCCGGTCTTCGAGGACCACAGCCACACCGGCGGAGCCTGGCGGTCCTTGGGGAGGTGCTCGACCTTGAGGCGGCCAAGGTGCCCTCAACGAAGGGGAGTTCACCGTCGTGCTCCAGCCAGACCGAACGGTGAGTCAGCCGTGGGTGGACCCGATCCCACGTCTGCGGTGCCTCTCATGCACGCTTGACTTCGAACACGTCGACCTTGTCGTTCCAGTTGCCGCCACCGGGGTAGTCCATGTTCTTGAAGTTCGACCAGCCGTGCGGAGGCTCGAGATCGCGCTGCCGGTCGTGCAGCACACCTGAACGTGAGTCCCAGATCGTCGCGAATCCGTAGTTGAGCGGCCAACGGGCGACCCAGTAGTAGACCGAGCTGAGCTTGTCCCGGAATCCGTAGTCGCCGAGATTCTTCTTGCCGCTGCTGGAGAACTGCAGACGCCTGCCCTTGTAGTTCGCGTCCTGATACAGGCACCAGTAGTCGGACGCGCAGTTGTCGCGCGGGTCCGAAGCAGCCTGGAGTTTCGAGGCCTTGAGGGTGTCCTCTCGGACTTTCGCAGGCAGATCCGGATCTGCCAGGGATTCTTCGGTCGTGTCGTAGCAATGGACTTCGCCGTCGGGAAGTTCGGTGCAGATGTTGGCGCCTTCCCATGACGAGGAGAGGTCGATCTTCTGTCCCCGGTAGTCGGCGATCACCGGCTTCACCGGTTCCGTCGGCCCTTCCTCGACCGGGGCCGGGGTTGTGGTGACCGACGGTTCCGGGACGGGTTCGTCGGCGTGCGCCAACGGCCCGGTGCCGAGGAGGAGGGCACCTGCAGAGACGGTGCAGAGGAGGGCGGAAGCAAGGGATTTGGATATCAAGGGTTGTTCTCCGATGTGGTGTCGTAGCGGTGCAATATGGCCCCGTCGGGGCCATGAACAGTGAGGACGTAGCCCTGCTGGAGGTTGACGCCTGTTCCGGTCAGGAAAGACGTCAACGTCTTGTCGAATTCGTCGAATCCGCTTCCGTAGCCGGACTTCTTACGGGTCCACACGGTGAGGGTCGGCACACCGGCCCGGCTCTTCACGTACTTGAGGCCGTACACGTCCCGGTATCCGCCGGCGCTTCGGTAGCGTGCCGCCAGGTCGCGGTCGCTCCTGGCCAAAGACGCGCCGACCGTCGGCTGACTGCCCGCAGCGGCCGAGTCGCTCTTCGGTGAGGTCTCTGTGCTGCATCCCGAGAGCAGGACGGCGGCAATCAGCAGGAACGCGGGCAGGGTTCTCTTCCCGGTCTCCGCCTGCGACGGGTCAGCCATGGACAAGAGGTGAGCCCTGCAGGTCCTTGGTAATGGCCGCCTTGCCGTCGCCCTCGATGTCGTAGACGACCGTCGAATCGGCCGACCACCACACCTCACCGTCGTAAACCGTGGACGGGGCCAGGCAGTTGTTGACCGGCTCGTCGAGGAACCAGGTGTAGTTGTCGTTGACGAGTCGGGTCAGATCGCACGTCTTGGTCGTGACGACGTGGTCCTCGCTTGTCTTGGTGAGGCGCTCTTCCAGCCTTGTCGTGATCTTGAAGCTGGTGAACCGCTCGGACAGGTCGATGGCTTGATCGTCAAGGATCTGCCAGCTCGCCGTCGACTTGCCCGAAATGAGCCCGTCCTTCAGCTTGACGGTGTTCTGCACGTAGTAGGTCGTCGCGGGTTTCTGACCGGGAAAGACGACATCGAACTGGGAACGGGAGAACTGGTCCGTGGCGGATGCCGGGGCTGCCAGCAGCATGCAAGAAGCCACGGCCGCGCCGATCGATCCGACAGACGTGAGCAGGTGACGCATCAGCACTTCCTTTGTTGGTGAACAGGCAGGATCAAAAAGCCCCCGCCGCCGGGACGTGGACCGTCCAAGCAGCGGTGCTTGCCCAGGACGCGGGCCGGGATGGATGTCTTGGGGTGAGGTGGCACGAAGGACGCCGCATTCGTCGGCGGAGCAGCCGGAGCAGGGCTTTGTGCGCTTCCGGCGGTTGACCGGGCACACCGGCTCTTGCGCGCAGACCGAACGGTCCGCGCATCCTGGTCGGGTTCCGTCATGCCGCCGCGGCCCGCGGGCTCCGAAACGGGCCCGGCAGGATCGAAGTCAGGATCGACGTCGTGGCAGGAGCGGGCGCAGTCGGCCCCACAGGATTCCGGGGAAGCCCGGTGGGGCCGGGGGCTCAGAGCGCGAGTCTTCTTGTCGGTCGGGTACGGAAGTCAGGCTTGGCGGCGAGCCAGCCGTTGTGCGGCCCGGCGTCTGTCCGGCTGGAAGGGGTCGGCGGACGCCCCGGCGCCCTTGCCCGGGGTGGCGGCCCATGTACGGAGCTTGTCCGCGACCCTGGTGAGGCGGCCGTCTTCGGGCGCGGTGTCGATGTAGAACAGGGCTTCGTCAGGCCATTTGTCGTCACCGCCCCAGCGGACGACACCTTCCAGGTCGGCGAGGATGTCACGGACGATCACGAGTTGGTTGGAGAAGAAGCCGCCCCGCTGTCCGGAAGGGTAGAAGCCTGGGCGGATCTGGACTGCTGTCCCCGAGGCGAGGTTGGACTCGGCCAGCTCGTTCCGGATCGTTCCGGGGCGGCGCCAGCCGACGACGTCGTCGCGGCGCAGTGGGTCGATCTCATAGTGGAACCGCTGGACGACATGGACGAGAACGGTTTCGATGTCCCCCATACGGACCTGGACGCCGTCGAGAGGCGTACCGGACACAGGGCGGGTCCATATGTCGCCGCCATCGTCGGCGGAATTCTCCGTCTCCCAGCCGTTCAGCGACGGCCGGCCAGTGGCCGTTCCGCCCGGGACCTGAGCCTCCCCAAGCGTCGCGGCCGCATGGGCCGGCAGCACGTTCCCCGAGAAGGAGGCCAGGACAGTGGCGCCGACGACAGCGGCGGTACGGGAGAGCAGGGTGCGGCGTGATAAGTCAGCGCTCACGTGCGTAACTCCAGAGGTGGCTAGAGAGCCGAAGAGACTGCTTGGAAGATGAAGAAGGGAACGAGAACGGCCGGCATGGCCTTGAGCCACGGCCCCACGGGCCGGTCCCGGCGCAACGGGACCAGGCCGTCCGCCAACGCCAGCAGCAGCAGGACCAGCAGTCCGGACGCGGCCGCGGTCCATGTGGCCACGCCGGCCCGGTCGCAGTCGGCCCCGCACACTTCGATGATCGTGCTGGAGCGGTCGATGACCGATCCGCCCCATCGGCGTTCGGAAAGCCACCACAGGCTGTACAGGGGCACCATGGCCGGGATCCCGACGAGGAGGTTGACCAGCAGCGCCGGCCATGCGGTGCGCAGACTCTTCATCAGGCGTGTTCGCGCATCGGCGCGTAGTACTTCTCGAAGATCCGGTACAGGCCCATGCGCTTCCTCCCCTCCGTCTGGGCGTCCTCCGTGGTTCCCTGATAGCGGATCAGGACCTTTTCGGTGTCCGCCTCCGAGGAGTTGACATTCGGTCCCGCGACATCGATCAGGGAGGCGTGGTACATGTGGACGAACGGCACGGTCGCGATGGTGAACGAGTTGTTCGTCCTCAGTTTCGTCCAGATCTCGAACAGATCGGCGTCGTCGTCCGGGTTCCGCCGCGACGCCGCGGACAGCAGCCCGCGGTCGACCGCCAGGTTCCTCGCCTTGATCGCGGTGACACCGAAGATCTGTGCCAGACCGGTGGAGGAGTCCCGCATCGAGTCCGTGATCGCATCCGGCCACCAGTCGGGCAGTTTGCCGGAGTGATACTGGTACACGGCGGCGTCGGAGTAGCGGTCGTCGACCTTGAGGATCTTGCTCACGTTGTAGTGGCGCATTTCCCAGAGCACGGGGATCTGGATCAGTGCCTTGCGCATTCCGTACCGCCGGGCCAGGTCGGTGAACACGTTGTCCCAGCTGAGCACGAAGTCGATGGCTTCGGTCGTGGTCCACTTGGTGTACCAGTTCGACTCGGGTACGCCGACCGACTCCATGTAGGCCCGGATGTCCGCGCGCAGGGCGTCCCAGAAGGTGTTGTTGAACTCGACGTCGAGGCCGGAACCGCTGGACGGTGACGGATCGAAGGAGTTCTGCCCGATGTCCCTGCCATGGGCGATGTCGATGTCGACGTTGATGCTGCCGTCCCCGGAACCGACCGTCTTGGTGACGATCTGGTCGAAGGCCCAGTTGTTGGGCATGGGATAGCCGAAGTTGCCGGAGAACGCGTACGACATGTCGGAGACGAAACTCGCGTCCGCCAGCTTGAGTTCCGACACCCGCGAGCAGACGTTCCTGGGCCCGTAGACGCCGACCAGGTACTTGCCTCCGGTCGACTCGATGCCGTCGTTGATGCCCTGGAAATGCGGGATGACGTTGCTGGTGACCTCATCGTCGACGGCGTCGAAATCGACGGCGAAGTAGATACGGGTACCCGGCTTGAAGCCGTGTCGTTCGGCGTGCATCACAGCGGAAATGGCGTCGGCCGTGCCCTGTGGCGCGCCGAACGAGTCCTTGCCCCGCCCATAGGTCTGGTAGATGGGAAAGCAGCGCAGCCCGTTGTCCGCGATGGTCTTCAGCTCACCGGGCTGGATCTCCTTTTCCTTCGTGTCGCCGGTCGGAACAGCCGCCGGGTTGTAGAGGTAGCGGCCCACGTACTTGACGCCTTCCGCCTTGAGCGCCGCCGCACGCGCAGGCGTGATCTTGGTGACGCAGTCGCATGCCTCGCCCTTACGGGACTGGTCGCCGAAGGAGACCAGCAGCGAGGCCCACGTGGAGAAGTCGCCCGCTCCGGTGACCGGCAATTTCACGTACGCCTGGAACTCGCGCACCGCGTCGGCCAGGCCGGCGGTGAAACTTCCCTCGAATGCCACACCGTAACGCCTGTTGAAGATCATGGCCGCAGTGAACAAGAGGACCCAGGTGCCCCTCGCACCGACCGTGATCGTGTGCCTCTTCAGGCCTTCCTGAGTGCCGGAGCCAAAGTTCCCGTTGGCCGTACCGTCGGCCATGCCTATCTCGTACTGCACGGCGTAGATCATGGCCTTGGCCACATCTCGCGAGTAGATCCCGTCACACGGGACGATGAAGAAGTCCTGCCGGTTGACGTAGCGTCCGTTGAGCCACTGCTGAATGCTCCGGACGGAGTCGGAGCCGTTGCCGACACCGACATAGGCGTCCATGTTCAGCAGACCCTTGAACACCTTCGGCACGAGATCGCTGCCCTGGTAGGCCTGGTCCACGCCCATGCGCTGCTTGAGCAGCGAAATCGAAGAAGCGACCCGGTCACTGAACTTGCCGTCGATGCCGCCGCCGTCATAGCCCTTGCAGTACAGGGCAGACTGAACGATGCGTATGAAGTCCGCCGACGGCGCCGTGGAAGCGTTGACAACCGGATGCTTCGTCTGCAGAGCGGACAATGTTCCGGGTCCGAAGCTGTTGGACAGGGAAGCGATCCCCAACTCCCACTGCAGGGCGCGAGTGAGGGCATACATCGTATTCCAGCTGGTCTGCCCGTCCTCCTTGACGGTCATGCCGATGCGGCTGCCATAAGTCGCGTTGACGAACTTCTGCGCCTGTAACACCATCTCGTCGGCCATCGGCACCCCTCCTCTTTGGGCAGGGGAAATCAAACGAAGAGGCAAACGGCTCCCCCATGGTCCGCGCCAATACCCCCCTCTTTTCGAACGGCTGGTCAGACGCGTTCGAGGCGAGTGGGACCACTGTAGGCAGGCGATAACCCTGAGACGCAAGAGAAAACTGGCAGATCGCCCCTCTCCTATGGCGCGAAAGCGATACATCGACCGGTCGGCTGACATCATGATCCTGTTGTGGTCACGGAGAATCCCCGTGAAGAGCAAGGGTCGCCCGGGCGTCGGGCCTCGCATCAAAGTGGCCGAAAGTAGGCCCCCTTGGATCTCAGCCCCCGCTCCCGGGAGTCTGGTCGTGCCCCCACTCAAGACTCTTATCGTGTCTTGCACGACGAGGTGGCCGACGGCCACGGCGGCACAGGCTGCCGGAGTCGTGCTCGCCTCGGTGGTCGTCTCCACACTCGCAACGTTGGCTGGTCCTGCTCGGGACCCAGAGCGATTTCGGTGACCGGGTGGGAAATCCGGGCGGTCGAACTCGTCGCCCTCGATCGCCCGGCGCAGCGATTCGGCGCATGCCGCCGACCTGAGCCGTGTCGGATTGCGTGGGGCTGTCGGCGGTTCACCGGCTGTCCGCCGCTACCCGGCTGTCGGCGGATGTGTTCGCTTAGTGGTTGCCGCTGGACACACGCCTGACAGTGCCCGTGAGCGCGCTCCCGCGGCGAGGCTCCGCGGCACCTTGCCAGAGGTTTTCCCACCGTGCCGTAGACGGCGTGGAGCTGGAGGCGGATGCGCGCGTTGGTGAGGCGGTCGCCCCGTCCGCCCAGGACGACTCCGGCGTCCACCAGCGAAGTGACACCCGAGGCGTGCGCGGCCTCGGCCAGGACGTATCCCGCACCTCGATGGCGCCGACCGTCGACGTCTCAGGTTGATGGGCGAGCGTTTCCGGCAGATGAATGAGCAGGACGTAAGAGTTCCGTCAACAGTGTCCGAGCCTCCGTATGGGAGCCGTCAACGACGCTCGAATTCGGCCAGAGGGACGGTTACCTCTAATCGTCCGTTCGATCCGAACCTCTTCTAGGAGCTCACGATGGCCGACGTGGCCTTCGTCGTCACCACGATCGCGGTGTTCGCGCTGGTGGCCCTCGTCGCCAAGGGGGTGACGAAGCTGTGACCGCCGAGAACATCGTCGGCCTGATCGTGGCCGTCGCCCTGCTGGGCTATCTCGTCCTCGCCCTTGTCTTCCCGGAGAGGTTCTGAGCCTCGATATGAGTCCCGTCCTCGCCGGCGTGCTCCAGCTGCTGGCTCTGATAGCGGCGCTGGCCCTCGCCTACCGTCCCCTCGGCGACTACATGGCCCGGGTCTACTCCTCCGACAAGCACCTGCGCGTCGAGAAGTGGATCTACAAGGGCATCGGCGCCAACCCCGATGCGCAGATGCGCTGGCCCGCGTACCTGCGCGGTGTCCTCGCCTTCTCCGCCGTCAGCGTCCTCTTCCTCTACCTCCTCCAGCGCGTCCAGGGCCATCTGCCCGGATCGCTCGGCTTTACGGCGATCGACCCTGACCAGGCGTTCAACACCGCCGCGTCGTTCGTGACGAACACCAACTGGCAGTCGTACTACGGCGAGCAGGCCATGGGCCACGTCGTGCAGACCGCCGGTCTGGCCGTGCAGAACTTCGTCTCCGCGGCCGTCGGCATGGCGGTGGCGGTGGCTCTTGTCCGCGGCTTCGCCCGATCGCGGACCGGTGAGCTGGGCAACTTCTGGTCCGACCTGGTGCGTGGCACGGTCCGTATCCTGCTGCCGCTGTCGGTGGCCGCCGCGGTCGTCCTGGTGGCGTGCGGCGCTATCCAGAACTTTGCCGGCATCCACGAGGTCGGCCAGTTCTTCGGCGGTTCGCAGCAGTGGAACGGCGGGGCGGTGGCCTCGCAGGAGGCCATCAAGGAGGTCGGCACCAACGGTGGCGGCTACTTCAACGCCAACTCCGCCCACCCCTTCGAGAACCCGACCCCGTTCTCGAACCTTTTCGAGATCTTCCTGCTGCTGGTCATCCCCTTCGCGCTGACCCGGACCTTCGGCCAGATGGTCGGCAGTATCCGGCAGGGGTACGCGATCCTCGCCACGATGGTCACCATCTGGATCGGTTTCGCGGCGCTGATGATGGCGACGGAGTTCCACCACCACGGTCCCGCGTTCGACATCGCGGGCGGGGCGTTGGAGGGCAAGGAGACCCGTTTCGGTGTGGGTGCCTCGTCGATCTTCGCGGTGTCCACGACGCTGACGTCGACGGGTGCGGTGGACTCCTTCCATTCCTCGTTCACCGGGCTCGGCGGCGGCATCACGATGCTGGGCATGCAGCTGGGTGAGATCGCGCCGGGTGGTACCGGCTCCGGCCTCTACGGCATGCTGATCATGGCGGTCATCGCGGTGTTCATCGCGGGTCTGATGGTCGGGCGTACACCGGAGTACCTGGGCAAGAAGATCGGCACCCGCGAGATCAAGTTCGCGGCCTGCTACATCCTGATCACCCCGGCACTGGTGCTGATCTTCACCGCGGCGGCGATGGCCCTGCCGACCCCGGGCAACTCGATGACCAACAGCGGCGCGCACGGATTCTCCGAGATCCTCTACGCCTACACCTCGGGCGCCAACAACAACGGTTCGGCGTTCGCCGGCCTGAACGCGGACACGCAGTGGTTCAACAGCACGATCGGTCTGGTCATGCTGCTCGGCCGATTCCTGCCGATGGTGTTCGTCCTGGCGCTGGCGGGTTCGCTCGCCGAGCAGAAGCCGGTCCCGGCGACCGCGGGCACCCTGCGGACCGAGAAGCCGCTGTTCACCGGTCTGCTGGTGGGCGCGGTCCTGATCATCACCGGTCTGACCTACTTCCCGGCCCTCGCGCTGGGCCCGCTGGCCGAGGGGCTGGCGTCATGACCACTCGCATGGACAACCAAGAGGACGCTGTGTCCACGACTACTCCCACTCGGGCGCCGCACAGCGATGTGCCGACCGGCCACAAGGACGAAGGAAAGGTCGGCGCGGGTCTGTTCGACCCCAAGCAACTGCTCAAGTCGCTGCCGGACGCGTTCCGCAAGCTGGACCCGCGGGTCATGGTCAAGTCGCCCGTGATGTTCGTCGTCCTGGTCGGCTCCGTGCTGACGACGGTGTTCTCCTTCAAGGACCCGGGCGACTGGTTCGGCTGGGCGATCAGTGCCTGGCTGTGGCTCACCGTCGTCTTCGCCAACCTGGCCGAGGCGGTGGCCGAAGGGCGCGGCAAGGCGCAGGCGGACACCCTGCGCAAGGCCAAGACCGACACGGCGGCCCGGCGTCTGGTGGGTGACCGCGAGGAGCACGTGCCCGGCACCGAGCTGAAGATCGGTGACCTGGTCGTCTGCGAGGCGGGCGACATCATTCCCGGCGACGGTGATGTGGTCGAGGGCGTCGCGTCCGTCGACGAGTCGGCCATCACCGGCGAGTCCGCCCCGGTCATCCGGGAGTCCGGCGGCGACCGGTCCGCGGTCACCGGCGGCACGAAGGTCCTCTCCGACCGGATCGTCGTCAAGATCACGACGAAGCCCGGCGAGACCTTCATCGACCGGATGATCGCCCTGGTCGAGGGCGCGGCCCGGCAGAAGACGCCCAACGAGATCGCGCTGAACATCCTGCTCGCCTCGCTGACCATCGTCTTCCTGCTCGCGGTGGCCACCCTGCCGCCGTTCGCGGACTACGCCGGCACCCACCTCACGACGGTCGTGCTGGTGGCCCTGCTGGTGTGTCTGATCCCGACTACCATCGGTGCCCTGCTCTCCGCGATCGGCATCGCCGGCATGGACCGGCTCGTGCAGCGCAACGTGCTCGCCATGTCCGGCCGCGCGGTCGAGGCCGCCGGCGACGTCTCGACGCTGCTGCTGGACAAGACCGGCACCATCACGCTCGGCAACCGACAGGCGTCGGAGTTCGTCCCGGTGACGGGCACGACCGAGGCCGAGGTCGCCGACGCCGCCCAGCTTTCGTCGCTGGCCGACGAGACACCCGAGGGCCGTTCCATCGTGGTCCTGGCGAAGGAGAAGTACGGGCTGCGCGAGCGCCACCAGGGCGAACTCGCGGGCGCCGAGTGGATCACCTTCACCGCCCAGACCCGCATGTCGGGTGTGGACATCGACGGCCGGAAGATCCGCAAGGGCGCGGCCGGGTCCGTCATCACCTGGGTCAAGGAACAGGGCGGCACTGTCTCGACGGACGCCGACACCCTCGCCAACCGGATCTCCGAGGTCGGCGGCACCCCCCTGCTCGTCGCCGTCCACGACGGCAGGGGCGCCCGGATCCTGGGCGTCATCCACCTCAAGGACGTCGTCAAGGACGGCATGCGGGAGCGGTTCGTCGAGCTGCGCCGCATGGGCATCAAGACCATCATGATCACGGGCGACAACCCGCTGACCGCCAAGGCGATCGCCGAGGAGGCGGGCGTCGACGACTTCCTCGCGGAGGCCACTCCCGAGGACAAGATGGCGCTCATCAAGCGGGAACAGGCCGGCGGCAAGCTCGTCGCGATGACCGGTGACGGCACCAACGACGCCCCCGCACTGGCCCAGGCCGACGTCGGCGTGGCCATGAACACCGGAACCTCGGCCGCCAAGGAGGCCGGGAACATGGTGGACCTGGACTCCAACCCCACCAAGCTCATCGAGATCGTCGAGATCGGCAAGCAACTGCTGATCACCCGGGGCGCGTTGACGACGTTCTCCATCGCCAACGACGTCGCCAAGTACTTCGCGATCATCCCGGCGCTGTTCGCCGCCGTCTACCCGGGCCTGGACAAGCTCAACATCATGCACCTGTCCTCGCCCGACTCCGCGATCCTCTCGGCCGTCATCTTCAACGCGCTGATCATCATCGCGCTGGTGCCGCTCGCCCTGCGGGGCGTGCAGTACCGCCCGGTCAGCGCCGACAAGATGCTTCGGCGCAACCTCGGGATCTACGGACTCGGCGGCCTGGTCGCCCCGTTCATCGGCATCAAGATCATCGACCTGCTCATCTCCCTCATCCCCGGAATCGGCTGATCCCCATGAACAACTCGGTAAGCAACACGGCCCGGTTGCTCTGGGCCGGCCTGCGCGCCCTGCTCGTCCTGACCGTCGTGTGCGGTGTGCTGTATCCGCTCGCCGTCACCGGTATCGCCCAAGGGATCTTCCCCGGCAAGGCGAACGGTTCGGAGATCAAGGCGGACGGCAAGGTGGTCGGCTCCTCGCTCATCGGGCAGGCGTACAACCTGCCGCTGAAGAAGGGCCAGGAGACCCCGGAGCCGGACCTGAAGTGGTTCCAGGGCCGCCCGCAGAACGGCCTCGGCACGAACAGCGTCAACACGCAGTACAAGCTGATCCTGTCCGGTGCCACCAACCGGTCCGGTGACAACGCCGACCTGATCAAGTGGGTCAAGGACGCCAAGGCCGCTGTCATCAAGGACAACTCGGTCCCCGGCTACACGGTCAAGCCCGCGGACGTGCCCGCCGAGGCGGTCACCTCCTCCGGCTCCGGCCTCGACCCCGACATCTCCCCGGAATACGCGGACATCCAGGTCCACCGGGTCGCCGAGAAGAACCACCTGCCCGTCGCCCAGGTGCGGAAGCTGGTCGACGAGCACACCGACGGCCGGACCCTCGGCTTCATCGGTGAACCCCGCGTCAACGTCCTCGACCTCAACATCGCACTCAAGGAACTCGTGGCGAAGAGCTGATGGCCTTACGCACACCGCGCGGGAGTTGGCGGACCGGGAAGACACCCCGGCTCGTCGACTCCCGCGTTCACGAAACCGGTTCCACAGGATCCGGCTCTACGTCCACAGGGAAGGCACACACCGATGACCCGGGTACTGGTGGTGGAGGACGACCCTCAGCTCGTCCGGGCCCTCGTGATCAACCTGCGGGCCCGCAGGTACGGAGTGGACGCGGCCCCCGACGGCACCACCGCCCTGCGCATCGCCGCCGCCCGGCAGCCCGACGTGGTCCTGCTCGACCTCGGACTGCCCGACATGGACGGCACGGACGTCATCAAAGCCCTCCACGGCTGGACTCTCGTACCGATCCTGGTGCTGTCCGCGCGCCGGGCCTCCGACGAGAAGGTCGCCGCGCTCGACGCGGGCGCCGACGACTACATCACCAAACCGTTCAGCATGAACGAACTGCTGGCCCGGCTGCGCGCCGACGAATACCTGACCGAGTACCGCAGCGAACACCGGGTCTCCAAGATCTGGGGCTCCCGGGAGCGGATCGGCGTCGGACTCACCGGCGGTCCGAACGGCACCACCTCACCAGTTTTGAAGGGCTCGCCGCCCTGTCCCTGGACGCGCTGAGGTCGGGCAGGTGATCGCCGTTCACCCGGACGGCGGTGGCGCGTACGCGGTGGCGAAGAAGAATCTCGGCCCCAGGACGAGTTACCTCGCGGCGGCCAGTCTCGTCGTGGACTATGTGCTCACCGTGACTGTCAGCCTGGCGGCCGGAGCGGCCAGGCTCGCGTCCGCCTTCCCCTCGCTCGGATCGTATCCGCTCGAGCTCTGCCTGGCAGCTCGGCGACTGGCTCGACCCGGCGGCGCACCGGACTCCCTGCGGCCTGGCCGAGGTCGCGTGGGAGCGAGCCGAGGGTGGACTCCGCGTCGATGTCACCGTACCGACCGGATCGGTCGCGACAGTCGTCCTGCCGGGCCTCGAACCCAGGGAGATCGAATGCGGCCGGCATCGCTTCGTGGTGCCGCACCCGGGCCCGCAGGCGGACCGCGAATGGCACCCGTCCCCGCCCTTTCCGCTCGACGTCATGTTCGCCGAGGGGGACCGCCGACGGACAAGGTTCCTGGTCGACGTGGGGCCACGGCCGCTCGGGGAATGCGGCCACCAGAGCGGTGATCACGGCCACTGCTGCGGAGCATTGTTCTCGGAGCCGCCCTGGTCCAGGCGGAACGGTGGGTACGCGTCCGTCATCAGAGTGACGTAGGCGGTGACGCGCAGGACCCACCGGTTGAAGCCGATGATCAGGTCGAACAGGTCCTTCGGATACTTCTCGGTGAAGGCCAGGATCACGGCCGCGATGACCGTCAGCACGCCGATCAGCCCGCCGGACCACCATCCGAACTGGGCGCCGCCGAGGAAGAAGCCGATGACCACGTAGTGCGGGATGGCCAGGAGCCACCACTTGACCAGTACCAGGCCGCGGGAGAGCCGCTCGGGGTAGGCGATGTCCAGCCGTGCCGGGTAATCCGGTTCCTCGCCCAGGCTGAACGGCGGGTACCGGTCGGTGCCCAGGGCGTCGTACGAGTAGTACGAGACCCGCCAACTCCAGCGCAGCACACCCAGGTTGAAGTCGAACAGGCCCCGGGGATAGCGCTCGGTGAACAGGATGGCGAAAAACGCGATCACGGTCACTACGCTGAAGGCGATCCAGAGGAAGAACAGCACCACGTAGTGCGGAATGGCGAGGATCCACTTCACGAGCCACAGCCATCGGGACAGTGGCGAGTCGATACGCGCGTTCACCCGGACCGGGCGCTCAGGGAATCCCGCCAGGTTCGTCATGGTGATCAGCTCCTTCACCTCGGCATGGAGTCGCCGAGTGGGCTCATGACCAGCCTGGCCGCTTCCGCCCGATGCCGCGAGGGCAGTGGGAGACCGTACGGGCGCCTGCCGCACTACGCGGCCGCCGGTTCGGGGCACAGCCCCGCAGACAGGCGGCGGAGCCGAAAGGGCGCCGGTCACGCCCGGCTCACCCGGGCGGTGCACCCGGGTGAATTCCTCAGGTCCAGCATCGGGCGGTCAGCCTTGGTGAGCAAGCGGTGCGGCGAGGAGGGAGCAGAGAAGGCTGCGCGGTGCGTTGGTCACGATGATTCGCCCTGGGAGCGGAGGTCGCGGGCAGCGAGGCGCTGCCCGTCGGTGCCGGCGACGAGGAGATTCCAGGCCGTTCCGTCACCGTCGTCGCCGTCCCACCAGCGCACGAAGTCGCGGGCCAGGCCGCGCACGCCGGGCCCCTCGGCTCCAGCCGTGTACGTGGTGGTGAGCTCGACGTCGTATTCGCCGGCGTCGAGGTGGACCAGCGTGACCCCGGTGAGGTGGCGGGCGGAGTCCTCGGCCTCGTTCTTCCGTGCCCAGCTCCCGAAGCGGTGGAGCAGGTCCGCGTCCGGCTCACGCCGGGTGACGGGGCCGCTCGGCGGGTGGGGGGTGCTGTTTCCGCTGCCCTGCTTGCAGCCCAGGACCCATGCTCCCCGGTCGAGGTCCACCACCGTCGTGGGCTTCGCGGTGAGGGAGCGGCGGACGCACCCACCGTTCACCTCCCGTACCGCGGAGCCCTTGCCGCCGTCCTCGAACAGCCGCTTGCCCACGGCGAATCCCGCGTCGTACGCCTGCCGGTATCCGGGCGCGGACGCGGACGGCCGGCCGGGCCCGCCGGACGGCGCCGCCGACGGTCGGGCGGAGTCGCCCGTGAAACCGCACGCGGTCGCGGCCAGGCACGCTCCCACGACGAGACCGAGCGCGCGGGCCCGCCCGATCGAGCCGGTGGAGGGATGAGGTGTTGTCGCCATACCGGGTCAGATGTCTTTTCTGGATCACAGGTTGCCCGGCTGTGCAGGATGGCGTTATTTCGCACAAAGATTCGGCAAGAGGGCTTTTTATTGGCTAGGGTCGGCGGCTCGCACAAGATCCGGATCGCTGACCACGGTCCGGAATGACCAGATGGAGGGGGAAATGAGGCTGAGACACGGCCTTGTCACCGTGACCGCGGTGACCGCCGCAATCACCTTGTCCGGACTCACCTTGTCCGCGCCCGCGTGGGCCGATCCGACGCCCGGCAACGCGTCCGCCGGAACCACTTCGCCTACCAGTTCGTCCCCATCGCCGACGGTGACGACCGGCACGACCCCGGGGGCGTCACCGTCGAACACCACCACCGGCCCGGCCGGCCCGTCCGCCCCGTCGCCGACGGGCGTGAACGGCTCGGCGACCGAGAGCCCGTCCGGCACGCCCACGTCCACCACGCCTCCCACGAGCGGCGCCCCGGACGACGGTCCCGACCCGTTGTCCGAGCTGGAGAAGTACTGGACGCCCGAGCGCATGGCCGAGGCTGTGCCCGTACACGAGGACCAGGTCCGCGAGGCCGGCCTGTCCGCCGCGCAGCGCAAGAAGCTGCTGCGGTCGCCGTCGCACACATTCGAGGGCGTCAAGGAAGTCGGTACGTTCTACTGGGACGAGCGCCGGGACGGCGAGCTGTACCACCGCTACTGCGCGGGCACCGTGGTGCCGTCGCCCGGCAAGGACCTGGTCCTGACCGCGGCGCACTGCTTCGACAATCAGGACCAGCACATGAAGCAGGTCTTCGTGCCGAAGCACAGCAAGGACCACCCGGCCCCGTACGGGCTGTTCCCCATCAAGGTCGGGCAGATCTATGCCGACCCGCGCTATATGCGCCGCGGCGGTGACCACGACAACACCGGCCTGGACTTCGCCATCCTCAAGACAGAGCCCCGGTCGGACGGCAAGAAGCTCCAGGACGTCGTCGGCGCGATTCCCATCGGCTATGACACCGGCTTCGACCACTCCAGGACCCGGGTGATCGGCTACCCGTGGCTGGACAACGGCGACCCGCACTACCACCCGAAGCAGGACCCGCTGGACTGCACATCGCCGATGAAGAAGTTCACCACCGGAGACGAGGGCGGCTGGAAGGGGGGGACGTTCTCGCAGATCGATTGCGAGGGCTACGTGTCCGGCACGTCCGGCGGACCGTTCATCATCGGCGGCGACGATCCGAAGGTCGTCGGCGTGACCGGCGGCTGGCAGACGGGCGGCCACAGCGCCGACACCTCGTACTCCTCGTACTTCGACAGTGACCTGAAGCGGATCTACGACGCGGCGGTGGCCGGACGGCAGCCGACACCGATCGTCCTGCCGTCCGCGTCCACCTGGAAGCACGCCAAGGACATCGCCTCCGGCTACTTCGCGCTGAACGGGCCGGTCTCCGAGGACCACATGGACATGTTCGTCCTGTGGTCCGACGGTGAGCTGACCATCTACCGGGGCGCCGGCAAGGGGCTGAACTACTTCGACAAGGAGATCCGCGTCCAGGGGCCGAACAAGCTCTGGGCGGACCACGCCGCGCAGGTCGTCGCGGGCGACTTCACCGGCGACAACGGCTCCGACTTGATGGTCCGCTGGTCCGACGGCGAACTCACCCTGTATCCCTCGGTGGACGAGAGGGGCTTCCACGGCGAGAAGCGGCTGATGCCGCCGAACGACACGTGGAAGCATGCCGAGGCCCTGACCGCGGGACGCTACGGTGGCAACAAGTGGCAGGACGACCTGGTGGTCCGCTGGTCTGACGGCGAGTTGACGGTGTATCAGAACACCGGAACGAGCCTGGGCAAGGAGATCAAGGTCGTCAACCCGAACAAGCTGTGGAAGCACGCCGTGGAGATCGGTTCGGGCGACTACACCAAGAACGACACCTGGGACCTGGTGGTGCGCTGGTCCGACGGCGAAGTGACCTGCTACGACGACTTCACCGGCACCGGCGACAGCTGGGGCGAGCACCGGTGGAAGGCGCCCAACGATCTGTGGGAGCACGCCATGCTCGTCACCGGCGGCGACTTCAGCGACAACCCGTGGCCGGACGACACCGTCGTCCGCTGGTCCGACGGTGAACTGAGCCTGTACACCGAGGGCAACGCGTCGGGCATCGGCGACGAGCACCAGCTCGTCGCGCCCTGACGCCTCTTACGGCTCCCGCGGGCCCCGGAACCGCCGCGGTTCCGGGGCCCGCCCCCCATGGGCGGATCCCCGACGGGGTTCCCCGTGCATTTCCGAACCGGTGAGGGACGGACACAATCACTCGTCGACGCAGCCGAGTTGAACCGAATGGCTCTCGTCACATCCGGGAAGGCTTCTTCTCGTTGAAGAGCCAGATGCCGAAGAGCTCGGAAAGGTCCTTCCCGGACTTGTCCTCGCAGAGCGCGATGAACTGCCGGGTGTCAGCGTTGCCGTGCCGATGCCGCCGGTTCCAGGTGCGGAGAATGTCGAAGAAGGTCTCTTCGCCGACGGCCTCACGCACCTTGTGCACGACCATGGCGCCGCGTCCGTAGACGGGCGGGTCGGAGACGCGTCTTCCACTGGGGGGATCGGCCGGCGGAAAAGCCCAGATTCCCTCGCTCTCGGAGTCCGTGCCGTCGTAGAAGTCCTCGAAGATCTCGTCGGCGTTCCTGCCGCCCCGCTCTTCCTCCCAAAGCCATTCCGCGTAGGTGGCCAGTCCTTCGCTGAGCCACATGTCTTTCCATGTGCTCGGGGTGACGGAGTTGCCGAACCACTGGTGTGCCAGCTCGTGCACGAGCAGTGCCTCGTCCGGTGCCTTGCCGAAGTAGGGCTTGGTCTGCGTTTCCAGGGCGTAGCCGAGCCCTGGCAGGTGGTCGACGATGGCACCGGTCGAGGAGAACGGGTAGGGGCCGAAGCGTGCGCTTGCCCAGCGGACGATCTCGGGCACCAGGTCCGGGACCTTTGCGGCGCCTGCGGACTCGTCGGGGTCGATGGCGACGTAGAAGGGCAGGTCGTCGATCCGGCCCTTGTGGATCTCGAAGTAGCCGACAGAGATGTGGGCGAGATAGCTGGCCATGGGCTCCTCGGTGCGCCAGCGCCGGGTCACCGTTTCCCCCTTGTCCACCTCCGTGATCAGCTTGCCGTTGCTGACCACGTCGTAGGGGTCGCCGTCCTCGTCCTTGGGCACCGTGACAGTGATGTCGTAGGTGGCCTTGTCCGACGGATGATGGTTGCCAGGGAACCAGGTTGTGGAACCGGTCGGCTGACCCAGGGCCGTCGAGCCGTCATCGGTCTCGATCCACCCCTCCATGCCTCCGTCGTCGCCCACAAGGGTGCGAGGAGTGCCGTCGTAGGTGACGACAGTCTTGAAGAGTTCGCCGTTCCTCACCGTCGTTGCCGGTGTCACACTCAACTCGTCGTCCCTGCGGGTGACTTGGGCCTTCGCTCCCTGCACCGTGGCGGCGCGTACCCGCAGCCCTGACAGGTCGAGGTTGAAGCGGCTCAGGTTTTGGGTGGCTCGCGCTGTGATGACGGCGGTGCCCTTCAGACGGTTGGTCTCGGGCACGTAACTCAGCGTCAGCCCGTAGTGCACCACGTCATAGCCACCGTTGCCCAGCGCTGGGAACAGCCGGTCACCCACTCCGGCCGTACCGGGCCTCGCGATCGCGGTGGCGTTGTCCCCCGGAGCGGAGCCGGTGCAGGACGACATCATGGCCAGGAAGAGAGCTGTAGCCGGAACCCGGCCGTACGGACGGCGCGCCACGGCCGACCGAGGCCGACAGCCCTTCGGTGAACAGCGCTTCATCTCAGGTCTCCCGTCAATCGCACAATGCGAGACCTGAGAACCGATGCATCGCCTTTTGGCTGCGAGGGCTGCCACGTCCGAGCGCAGTGCGGTGTTATCGCCGTGCTTCGGTCAGATGGCGATCCCGGTGGTTCGGTTGCCTGGTACCGCACAACGTGATTCCTTGCACACGGCGTACGTAATCCATGTGTTCGATGGATACGATCCGGGCCTGCGCAGATCGCGCGCCAATGCCGGACTGCTGACCACAGTCCTCTCAACAAAGCTGCCCAGGGGGAAAGTTGAAAAGGAAACGCAGGCTGCTCACCGTCACTTTGACTGCCACCGCGTTACTGATATCCATGCCCGCGGCATCCGCACTCGCATGGGCCGATCCGACGCCCACCGCTTCCCGTCCGGCAGCCGAATCCTGGTCCACTCCCACGGCTACGGTGTCGGACTCCGCCGGCCCCTCGGCAAGCAGCGACACCGACGAGGACGCCGACGCATCGCCCGCGGCAGGTGTCTCGCGTTACACGTGTGCCAAATCCGCCTACTCGGCCGGGGGGAAGCACTACGGAAAGGCGCGCTGCACCGGGGGGCCGACAGGAGCGATGGTTCACAAGGCCATGGTGAACTGTCTGGCAAGTGACGGCCGGACGTGGGTGGCTGAAGGCCCGTTCGTGATCAGAGGCCAGACCTCTGTTGCCACGTGCGGAACGGCCAAGGTCACATACGTCGGGGTGATCAGCCGTACAAGGGGATAGCTCTCCGCTTCCGTCGTCCGGCCCCGGCGGCCGTCAGGCCGGAAGCCGGTTCAGCACCCCCGCGAAGTCCGTGCTCGGCGACAGGGTTCCGAAGGCGAGGCCTCGGTCTCCGGCCAGCCTTGACGCGCAGAAGGCGTCGGCCACCGCGGGCGGTGCGTGGCGGACGAGCAGGGAGGCCTGGAGGACGAGGGCGGCCCGTTCGGCGACCCGGCGGGCGCGCAGGGGCGCGTCCTCCGTCAGGACGAGTTCGCCCCGCAACTCCCGCCAGGCGGCGTCGAATCGCGCGTCGGCGCCGGTCGCCGCCCCGATCTCCGCGTGGAACGCCTCCAGCGAGTCGGGCTCCCGCGTGAGGGCGCGCAGCATGTCGAGGGCGCTGACGTTGCCGGAGCCCTCCCAGATGCCGTTGAGCGGGGCCTCGCGGTACAGCCGGGGCATGCCGGACGCCTCGTCGTAACCGTTGCCGCCGAGGCATTCGAGTGCCTCGGCGACCGCGGCGGGCTGGCGCTTGCACACCCAGTACTTTCCGACGGCCGTGGCCAGGCGCAGGAAGGCGCGCTCCTGGCCGTCGCCGCGCTGGGCCCGGTCCGCGGCGCCGGCCAGCCGCAGGGCGAGGGTGGTCGCGGCCTCCGACTCCAGTGCCAGATCGGCGAGGACGTTGCGCATGAGCGGCTGGTCGATCAGCTTGGCGCCGAACGCGGAGCGGTGACGGGCGTGATGGGCGGCCTGGGCGAGGGCCGCGCGGGTACCGGCGGCGGAGCCGAGCACACAGTCCAGGCGGGTCATGGTCACCATCTCGATGATGGTGCGCACGCCCTTGCCCTCGGCGCCGACGAGCCAGGCCACGGTGTCGTCGAACTCGGGCTCGCTGCTGGCGTTGGAGCGGTTGCCGAGCTTGTCCTTCAGCCGCTGGACGCGGAAGGTGTTGCGGCTGCCGTCGGGCAGCACCCGCGGCACCAGGAAGCAGGAGAGCCCGCCGGGTGCCTGCGCGAGGACGAGGAAGAGGTCGTTCATCGGGGCGCTGGTGAACCACTTGTGGCCGCGCAGCCGCCAGGTGCCGTCGCTCTGCCCGGTCGCGGTGGTCGTGTTGGCGCGTACGTCGCTGCCGCCCTGCTTCTCGGTCATGCCCATCCCGGCGAGCAGGCCGGGCTTCTCGGCCGGGGTACGCAGTCCGGGTTCGTAGACGCGGCTGGTGAGCAGGGGCTCGTAGGCCTTGGCGAGCTCGGGGGAGTGGCGCAGGGCGGGGACCACCGCGTACGTCATGGAGACGGGGCACAGATGGCCGGCCTCCAGCGTCGTGGCCAGCATGAAGCCCGCGGCCCGTGCGACATGGGCGCCGGAGCGCTGGTCGGCCCAGGCGGCACCCGCGAGACCCTCGCTCACGGAGGCGTCCATCAGCGAGTGGTACGCGGGGTGGAACTCGACCTCGTCCACGCGGTGGCCGTAGCGGTCGTGGGTGCGCAGTTCGGGCTCGTGACGGTTGGCCTGGTCCGCCCAGGTCTGTGCCTCGGCGCTGCCGACGAACCGGCCGAACCGGTGGAGGTCGTCGAGGTGCCAGGAAGCCCCCTCGCGGTTCACGCCTTCCAGCAGCACGGGGTCGGCCGCGGCGTCGTGACCTGTCAACGGCGGTGGCTGGTTGGTCACTTCGTGCGTCACGGCGGTGGGACGGCTGTGCGCCGTGGTGGTCACGGACATGGGGAACCTCCGGTGTGCGGGTCGGCTGGGACGGACGGGGAAGCGGACGGGGAAGCGGTGCGAGGGATTGCCGGCGGGGCCGTTCGGGACCGAGACCGGTGCCGGCTCCGCCCTCCGGTCGACGGACCGAGACCGGTGCCGGCTCCGCCCTCCGGTCGACGGACCGCGCCCGGTCCCGGCACCGTCCTCCGGTCGGCGGGGCCCCGGCCCTAAGGCTCGTCGGACAGGCTCCGGCCGTCGGGGGCGCCCGCGCACCGCAGAGCCATGGCGGTGAGCTCCGCGAGGAGCTCGTCGGCGGTGTGCCCGGACGGGGTGCCGAGCGGGTCCACGAGAACCTCGCCGATCGCGCCGGTGAGCGCCGCGGCGGTGATCGCGCCGTTCTGGGCGGGCAGCAGACCCGCCGCCATGCCCTGGTGCACCACCGCGGCGAACAACGCGCCGTAGCGGCGCCGGAACTCAAGGCGCTCGGCGCCCACCGCGGCCTCGGCCGGGGCGGCGAGCAGGGCGTAGGCCAGACCGCGGTTCTCCAGGGCCCTGCGCGCGAACACCTCGATCCCGCGGGCGAGCCGTTCGACGGGGTCGCCCTCGCCGTCCAGTACCGCGCCGAGCACCTCCACCTCCCGTCCGGCGGCGCGCCGGAACACCTCCACGGCGAGCGCCGCCTTGGAGGGGAAGTGCTGGTACACCGAGCCGGCCGAGATCCCCGCCGAGTCGGCGACCGCGGTCACCGAGGCCTGAGCCCAGCCCACCTCGGCGACGACCGCCGTCGCGCAGGCGATGAGGTGCTCTCGGGCGGCTTCCAGCCGGCGGACCTCGGAAGGTGTCTTGCGGTAGGGCATGAAAGAAGTGAACCACCATTCAGAGCTTCATGCCAGAGCCGGTACGGCCCGGAGAGGCGCGTCGACTAGGGTCGCGGCATGGCGGAACAGCGGGTGGAGCGTGAGCGGAGGGGGCCGGGACGGCCGCGGCAGGAACACGTCACCGCGGCGGTGCTGGACGCCGTCGTGGCACTGGTCGCGGAGAGCGGGATGGGCGCGCTCACCATGGACGCCGTCGCGGCCCGCGCCGGGGTCAGCAAGCCGGCGATGTACCGGCGCTGGCCCACCAAGCAGGACCTCGTCATCGCCGCCGTCGAATCGCGGATCGGGTCGCTGAGCGTGCCGGACATGGGCGACTTCCGCGCCGAGCTGCGTGCCGTCCTGACGGCGCGTATGGAGGCGTACCGACAGCCCGGGGTCGCCCGCCTGCTCGCCGGGGTGATCGGCACCGCCGCCGAGGCGGATGCCGAGCCCGCCGCCTACCGCGCCTACACGGCACGGGTGATGAGCGAGACGCGGCACCTGCTGGAACGCGGTGTCGCCCGTGGCGAGGTACGGCCCGACATCGACCCGGGGGACGCCGCGACCCTCGTGGCGGCCTCCCTGGTCTTCCGGATGATCGCGGAACAGCGACTGCCCGATGAGGCGCTCGTCGACTCGATGGTGGACATGATCGGCCGGGCGGTGGCCACCCGGCCTTGATGCCCGGCGGCCGCCCGGCCTCCTCGCGTGCCCGCCGGTCCACCCACCGGAGCCACCGGCGCGCACGCCACCGGCGCGCACGCCACCGGGGCGGCGTGCGGCCGGGGTCGTGCGCGCCGTCCTGTCCACGTGCGCCCACGCGCTGTCCGGCATGGCCGCACCACCGCCCGCCGCCGCGTTCCGGAACCGTGTGTCATGGGCACCACGGCACGCCGTGTCCCCGCACGCCCGCGCCGGCAACTCCCGCCCGGAGACATTCTCCCGGCCGTGTCACGGCTCGGCCCCGGCTCTCCTCCGACGCCGTACAAAGTGGGCAGACGGCTCGTCATACTGGACGAGGCCGGGGGCGGGCTCGGGGCCGAGCAGTGACGGGGGCGATCACACGCGATGGCGGAGAGCAGGCTGATCCAGGGCCGGTACCGGCTCCTCGATCCGATCGGGCGCGGCGGCATGGGCGAGGTGTGGCGGGCGCGGGACGAGTCGCTGGGCCGCCAGGTGGCCGTCAAGTGCCTGAAGCCGCTCGGCCCGCACCACGACCCGTCCTTCACCCGCGTCCTGCGTGAACGCTTCCGGCGCGAGGCCAGGGTCGCGGCGGCCCTGCAGCACCGCGGAGTGACCGTCGTCCACGACTTCGGCGAGTCCGACGGGGTGCTGTACCTGGTGATGGAACTGCTGGAGGGGCACAACCTCGGCCAGTTGCTGGAGGAGAACCGGCGGCCGCTCGCGGTCGACGAAGTCGTCGACATCGCCGACCAGGTGACCGCCGCGCTCGCCTACACCCACCAGCAGAGCATCGTGCACCGTGACCTGAAGCCGGCGAACATCATGCGGCTGACGGACGGCACCGTGAAGATCTGCGACTTCGGCATCGCCCGGCTCGGCCACGACATCGGGTTCACCTCACGGCTCACCGGCACCGGCGTCGCGATGGGCACCCCGCACTACATGTCGCCGGAACAGATCAGCGGCTCGGAGGTCGACCAGCGCAGCGACCTCTACTCCTTCGGGTGCGTGCTCTACGAGATCGCCACCGGAGCCCCGCCGTTCGACCTCGGCGACGCCTGGGCCATCCTCGTCGGCCACCGCGACACCGCGCCCGAGCCGCCCCGCAGCCACCGGGCCGACATCCCCGAGTACCTGGAGCGGATCATCCTCGACCTGCTCGCCAAACGGCCCGAGCAGCGCCCGCAGGACGCCCGCGAACTCGCCCGCCGCATCACCGCCGGGCGCAGCACGCCGATGTACGTGCCGACCATGGTCGCCCCGGCCCCGCACCCGGTCCCCGAACGGCCTTCCACGGCATCGCGGTTCCCGTCCCCGCCCGATCGAGGGCCCTCCCGCGCCCCCCGGCTGCCGTCCTGGACCCAGGGCATGACCACCGGCCACAAGGCCACCGGCGCGGGATGGCGCGGCACCCCGCCCGACGCCTCCGCCGGACTCACCGGCGAGTGGACCGCGCGCCCCTCCACCGCCGTCCCGCCCCTCCCCGGTCGCGGCGGACGACCCGCTCCCGCGACGGAGTCGGTCACCGCGCTGGCCGGGCGGCACAACGCCGGACTGAGCCTCGGACGGCTCGGCCGGTGGACCGAGGCGGGCGAGGTGCACCGCTCGGTCGCCGCCGAACGGGAGCGACTGCTCGGGCCCGACCACCCGGACACGCTCGCCAGCCGGTACGAGGTCGGCTTCACCCTCAGCCGCACCGGACACCCCGGCGAAGCGCTCGGCGAGTACGCGCATGTCGCCCAGGCCAGAGAGCGGGTGTTCGGCGTGGACCACCCCGACACCTTGGCCGCGCGACAGGAAATGGCCTATGTGCTGGGCCAGTTGGGCCGCCATGTCGAGGCGCACCAGGCCTACACGTCGGTGCTCGCCGCCCGCGAGCGCGCGATGGGCCCCGACCATCCCGACACCCTGCGCTGCCGCCACAACCTGGCCTTCAACCTCAGCAGGCTGGGACGCCTGGAGGACTCGTACCGCATGGCGGCCGAGGTCGCCGCGGCCCGGGCCCGGGTGCTCGGCCCGGACCACCCGGACACGCTCGTCACGCGCTACGAAGTCGCCTACGCACTCGGCCAGTTGGGGCGCTGGCCCGAGGCGCTGCACACCTACCAGGAGGTGGCGGCGGCTCGTGCGCGGGCGCTCGGCCCCGACCACGAGGACACTCTCGCCGCCCGTTACGAGGTCGGCATCAGCCTGGGCAGACTCGGCCGCAGCGCGCAGGCGCTGGAGCTGTACCGCTCACTCGTCGCCGACCGCACCCGCGCCCAGGGCGCCTCCCATCCCGAGACCCTGCGCGCCCGGCACGGGCTCGGTGTGAACCTCGGCCGGCTGGGCCGCTGGGAGGAGGCCCTCACCGAGTCCCGTGACGTGTGCGCCATCCGTGAGCGCGCTCTCGGGGCCGGCCACCCCGACACCCTCGTCAGCCGCCGTGAGGTCGCCGTCGGACTCGGCTGGCTCGGGCGCTGGGCCGACGCCCTCACCGAGTACCGGCGTGTCGCGTCCGCCCGCGAGCGGGTGCTCGGAGCCGACCATCCCGACACCCTCGCGAGCCGCACCGACGAGGCACACTGCCTGGAGCAGCTCGGGCGCGGACAGGAAGCGGCGGAGCTGTACCGCAGGGTGGCCGCACTGCGGCAGCGGCGGGCGGCCACGGGGCGCTGACCGCCCGATCGGGTGCGGCGGCCGTCCTCCGGAAGGGCCGCTGACCCGCGTTCCTCCACGGGAGCCAAAAAATCTTCGCCGGCGATGTCGAGAACCCGTGGCCCGCTCCGTCCCAGCAGTGAAGGCGACCACAATGGGTCGCACCAGTACGGAGGAGATCACGATGGCCAAGTACCTGCTGCTCAAGCACTACCGGGGCGCCCCGGCCGCGGTCAACGACGTGCCCATGGACCAGTGGAAGCCGGAGGAGATCACGGCCCACGTGCAGTACATGAACGACTTCGCGGCCCGGCTGGAGAAGACCGGCGAGTTCGTCGACGGCCAGGCGCTCGCCCCCGAGGGCCAGTGGGTCCGGTACGACGGCGAGGGCCGCCCGCCGGTCACCGACGGCCCGTTCGCCGAGACCAAGGACCTCATCGCCGGCTGGATGGTGATCGACGTCGACAGTCACGAGCGCGCCGTCGAGCTGGCCGGGGAACTGTCGGCCGCCCCCGGCGCGGGCGGCGAGCCGATCCACGAGTGGCTCGAGGTGCGCCCGTTCCTGACCGCCCACCACAAGGTCACGGAGTGACCCCACCCATGGACGAGGCCCTGCTCCGGGGCCTCACACCGAGTGTGCTGGCCGTCCTCGTCCGCCGCGGAGCCGACTTCGCGGCGGCCGAGGACGCCGTGCAGGACGCGCTCGTCGAAGCCGTCCGTGTCTGGCCGGACGACGAGCCGCGCGACCCCAAGGGCTGGCTGGTCACCGTGGCCTGGCGCCGGTTCCTCGACGCGACCCGGGCGGACACCGCCCGACGCCGGCGCGAGGACCTCGTCGACGAGGAGCCGGCGCCGGGCCCCGCGCCCGCGGTGGACGACACGCTCCAGCTCTACTTCCTGTGCGCCCACCCCTCGCTCACACCGTCCTCCGCGGTCGCGCTCACCCTGCGCGCCGTCGGCGGGCTCACCACCCGCCAGATCGCCCAGGCCTATCTGGTGCCCGAGGCGACCATGGCGCAGCGCATCAGCCGGGCCAAGCGCACCGTCTCCGGCGTGCGCTTCGACCGCAACGGTGACGTCGCCACCGTGCTGCGCGTCCTCTACCTGGTCTTCAACGAGGGCTACTCCGGCGATGTCGACCTCGTCGCCGAGGCCATCCGGCTCACCCGCCGGCTCGCGGCCCAGGTCGACCACCCCGAGGTGGCGGGGCTGCTCGCCCTCATGCTGCTCCACCACGCCCGGCGCGCGGCCCGGACCGCGCCCGACGGCAGTCTGGTGCCGCTGGCCGAGCAGGACCGAGGCCGGTGGGACACCCGGGTCATCGCCGAGGGCGTCGCGATCCTCCAGGCCGCCCTCGCGCGCGACCGGCTGGGCGAGTTCCAGGCCCAGGCCGCCATCGCGGCACTCCACGCCGACGCCCTCACCGCCGAGGAGACCGACTGGGTCCAGATCGTCGAGTGGTACGACGAACTCGCGCGCCTGACCGGCAGCCCCGTCGTCCGGCTCAACCGCGCGGTGGCCGTCGGGGAGGCCGACGGACCGCGCGCCGGCCTGGCCGCGCTCGCGGCCCTGGACGATTCGCTTCCCCGCCACACCGCGGTGGCCGCGTACCTCCACGAGCGCGACGGTGACCTGGTGAAGGCGGCGCGGCTGTACGCGGAGGCGGCGCGCAAGGCGCCCGACCTGGCCGAGCGGGATCATCTGACACGCCAGGCCGCCCGCCTCAACACCCTGCGGCCGCGCTGACGGACCCCGCCGTACGGGTGCCGCCGCTTGCCGCGCACCCCTGGCCGACGTAGATCATCACGTGCTACGAAGAGGCATGCCTGTACACGAGGGATATGACGCCGTGATCGTCGGCGGAGGCCACAACGGACTGGTCGCCGCCGCCTATCTGGCGCGGGCCGGGCGGTCCGTGCTGGTGCTGGAGCGCCTGGGGAACACCGGTGGCGCCGCCGTGTCCACCCGGCCGTTCGCCGGGGTCGACGCGAGGCTGTCGCGCTACTCGTACCTGGTCAGCCTGCTGCCCCGGAAGATCGTGCGGGACCTGGGCCTCGACTTCCGGGTCCGGGGCCGGACGGTCTCCTCGTACACCCCCGTCGAGCGCGACGGACGGCCCACCGGACTGCTCGTCGGCGGCGGCGAGCGGCGCACCCGCGAGGCGTTCGCCCGGCTGACGGGTTCGGACCGCGAGTACGAGGCGTGGCAGCGGTTCTACGGGATGACCGGCCGCGTCGCGAAGAACGTGTTTCCGACGCTCACCGAACCGCTGCCCACCCGCGAGGAGTTGAGGGCGCGTGTCGACGACGAGGAGGCCTGGAGGATCCTGTTCGAGGAGCCGGTCGGCACGGCCGTCGAGGAGTACTTCGCCGACGACCTCGTGCGCGGTGTCGTCCTCACCGACGCCCTCATCGGCACCTTCGCCGACGCCCACGACCCGTCGCTGCGGCAGAACCGCTGCTTCCTCTACCACGTGATCGGCGGCGGCACGGGAGCCTGGGACGTGCCCGTCGGCGGGATGGGCGCCCTCACCGACGCGATCACCGGTGCCGCGCGCGCGGCGGGTGCCGTGATCGAGACCGGCCACGAGGTGCTGCGGATCGACACGGACGGCGAGTCCGCCGAGATCACCTACCGGACGGCCGACGGCGAGGGAGTCGTCGCGGCCCGCCACGTCCTGGTGAACGCCTCCCCGCAGGAGCTCGCGCACCTCACCGGAGACGAGCCGCCCACTCCCGCCGAGGGCGCCCAGCTCAAGGTGAACATGCTGCTCAAGCGGCTGCCGAGGCTCCGCGACACCTCCGTCGACCCGCGCGAGGCGTTCTCCGGGACCTTCCACATCGCGGAGGGCTACGAGCAGCTCGCGGCCGCCCACGCACAGGCCGCGGCCGGTGAGCTGCCCGCCGCGCCGCCCTCCGAGATCTACTGCCACTCGCTCACCGATCCCAGCATCCTCGGCCGGGACCTGGTCGAGCGGGGATACCAGACCCTCACGCTCTTCGGTCTCCACACGCCGGCCCGGCTCTTCGAGCGGGACAACGACGCCGTACGCGAGGAGTTGCTGAAGTCGACGCTGGCCCAGCTCGACGCGCACCTCGCCGAGCCGCTCGCCGACTGTCTGGCCACCGACGTTGACGGACGCCCGTGCATCGAGGCGAAGACCCCGCTCGACCTGGAACGGGACCTGCGCCTGCCGGGCGGCAACATCTTCCACCGTGACCTCGCCTTCCCCTACGCCCAGGAGGGCACGGGCCGCTGGGGCGTGGAGACCCGGCACGCGAACGTGCTCCTGTGCGGGGCGGGCGCGGTACGCGGCGGCGGGGTGAGCGGGGTGCCGGGCCACAACGCCGCGAAGGCGGTGCTGGAGTCACTGGGCCGGGAAGCCTAGGCCGGAGCCGCGCCGCCCTCGCGCTTGCGCGGTGCCGGGGCGAGCGGCTGAGGGCGGTGACGCGCGGGCAGGGCGCGCCCCAGCCGGTCAGTCGGGCGCGTCCCGCCGCTCTGCCGTCAGTCCCGGGACGGTGACCAGCCCGCCGCCGTGATGCGCGCCGCGTCCGCGGGCCGGGACTCGTCGAAGGCGACGCGGTCACCGGTCTCGACCCGCAGCGCGCCGACGTACGCGCCGCGGCCGACGTACAGCCGGTCGGTCGTGTACCGCCAGCGCAGGGTGAGCGCCGCCGCGCTCGGCAGGCCGGCGCCGAGCCGGTGCCAGGCGCGCCCCGACCAGCCGGTGGCCGTGCCCGCCGGATGGTCCTGCGGGTCCTCGGGCCGCCGCCGGGTCGTGAAGGGGACCGGCTCCCAGGTCGCGCCGCCGTCGGCGGAGGACTCCAGGAACAGGACGTCCGACCGGGGTTCGGTGTCCCACCACAGCGCGCAGCGAAAGCGCGTCGGACCGGCGGTGGTGTCGAGCGCGGGCAGGGTCAGCGTCGCCGTCGACGAGCTCGACATTCCGGAGAACCACGAGGTACGCCCGTGCGCCGGACGCACCGCGACGGCTCGCGCGAGATGGTTTCCGGCGGCGACCCGGGGAGCGGATCCGGATCGCCAGGCGCGCACGGGATGAACGGAGTTGCCGAGGACGATCAGGAAGGAGTCGGTCGTCGGGTCGAGCACGAGCGAGGTGCCGGTGAAGCCGGTGTGGCCGGCGGTGCGCGGTGTCGCCATCGCGCCCATGTACCAATGCTGGTAGAGCTCGAAGCCGAGGCCGTGTTCGTCGCCCGGGAAGGCGGTGTTGAAGTCGGTGAACATCAGGTCCACCGACTCCGGCCGCAGGATGCGTGCCCTGCCGTAGGCGCCGCCGTTCAGCAGTGTCCGGCCGAGGACCGCCAGGTCCCAGGCGGAGGAGAAGACCCCGGCGTGACCGGCCACCCCGCCCAGGGAGTACGCGTTCTCGTCGTGGACCTCACCCCACACGAGTCCCCGGTCCAGTCCCGACCAGGGCGCCCGGGCGTCCTCGGTGGCGGCGATCCGCGGCTTCCAGGAGGCGGGCGGGTTGTAGCGGGTGCCGTCCATGCCGAGGGGGCCGGTGATCTCGTCGCGCAGCAGTGTGTCGAGGCTCCGGCCGGTGATCCGCTCCAGGACGAGCTGGAGCGAGATCAGGTTCAGGTCGGAGTAGAGGTAGGCGCTGCCGGGCGGGGAGACGGGCTTCTCGTCCCAGATGAGCTGGAGCTTCCCCTCGCGGGTCGGAGCCTTGTACAGCGGGATCCAGGAGCGGAACCCGGAGGTGTGGGTGAGCAGTTGACGGATGGTCACGCTCTGCTTGCCGCCGCCCGCGAACTCCGGGAGGTACGAGGCGACGGCGGCCTCCAGTTCCAGGGCGCCGCGCTCCAGTTGCTGCACCGCGAGGATCGAGGTGAACAGCTTGGACACGGAAGCGAGGTCGTAGACCGTGTCGTTCGACGCCGGGATCTGGCGGTCCGCGGGTAACTCCACGCCGGTGTCCGTCTTCTCGTCGTACGCCGCGTAGCGCACGGCCATGCCGATCGGTTCGTGCAGGGCCACGATGCCGCCCCGGCCCGCGAGCAGGACGGCACCGGCGTACCAGGGGTGTTGGGGAGAGGGCGCGAGGAACGTCTGCGCGTCCGCCACGAGTTGGCGAAGATGGCCGGCGAGCAGCCCGGCCTGCCGGGGTGTGCCGTGCCGGAGCGTCCGGTGGCCGTCCCCCGTCGAGGCCGCCGCCGGGCCCGCCGGGAAGGGGGCGAGGGTCACCGCCCCGCCCATCGCCAGTACGCCCCGGCCCCACTGACGACGGGTCAGTCCGTCGCGCGCTCTGTCCTGTGTGTCTTTCGCCGGGTCCTTCGCGCCTTCGGTCATCGGGAAGCCTCTCGCTCGCGTCGCCTGAAAATATCTTTCCGGGTCTGCTGTGCCGAGTGAAACTTTCCCGTCAGGCGCGGGCATGTCAACCCTCCCGGGAGGGCCTCCAAGATCTGACGGAGTATCAGAAAAGGTCTTCCCTCGTCCGGACGTCTGCGGCATCCTGCGCGCATGCAGACGGAGTTGAGCAAGGAACTGGGAGTCGAGCACGCCATCTTCGGCTTCACGCCGTTTCCCGCCGTCGCCGCGGCCATCAGCCGCGCGGGCGGATTCGGTGTGCTCGGCGCGGTCCGCTACACCGACCCCGCGGACCTGGAGCGCGACCTCGACTGGATCGAGGCGAACGTCGACGGCAGGCCCTACGGCCTCGACGTCGTCATGCCCGCCAAGAAGGTCGAGGGCGTCAGCGAGGCGGACGTCGAGGCGATGATCCCAGCGGGCCACCGCCAGTTCGTCGAGGACACCCTCGCCAAGTACGGCGTCCCCGAACTCGCCGAGGGCGAGGCGTCCGGCTGGCGCATCACCGGCTGGATGGAACAGGTCGCCCGCGGCCAGCTCGACGTCGCCTTCGACTACCCGATCAGACTGCTGGCCAACGCGCTGGGCTCGCCGCCCGCGGACGTGATCCGGCGGGCCCACGACCGCGGGGTCCTCGTCGCGGCCCTCGCGGGCAGCGCCCGGCACGCGCGCAAGCACGCCGAGGCCGGCATCGACATCGTCGTCGCCCAGGGCTACGAGGCGGGCGGACACACGGGGGAGATCGCCTCGATGGTGCTCACCCCCGAAGTCGTCGACGCCGTGGGCCCGTTGCCGGTCCTGGCGGCGGGCGGCATCGGCAGCGGACAGCAGGTGGCCGCCGCGCTGAGCCTCGGCGCCCAGGGAGTGTGGCTCGGATCGGTGTGGCTGACCGTGACGGAGGCCGACATGCACTCCCCGGCCGTCACCCGCAAACTGCTCGCGGCCGGTTCCGGCGACACCGTCCGCTCACGCGCCCTGACCGGCAAGCCCGCCCGCCAGCTGCGCACCGAGTGGACCGACGCCTGGGACGACCCGGACGGGCCCGGCACACTCCCCATGCCGCTCCAGGGACTCCTCGTCGCCGACGCCGTCTCCCGCATCCAGAAGTACGAGGTGGAGCCGCTGCTCGGCACCCCCGTCGGACAGATCGTCGGCCGGATGAACAGCGAACGCTCCGTCCAGGAGGTCTTCGACGACCTGACCCGTGGCTTCGAGCACGCCGTGGACCGCATCAACCGCATCGCGGGCAGGGGAGAAGAGGCATGACCACATCACCCAACGGCTTCTGGGCCCAGGCCGGCGCCGACCCCGAGCGCGTCGTCCTGATCACCCCCACCGGCGAGGAGTGGACCGCCGGGCGGCTGCACGAGGCGGCCAACGGCCTCGTCCACGGACTGCGCGCCGCCGGCCTCGAACGCGGCGACTCCTTCGCCGTCGTCCTGCCCAACGGCGTCGAGTTCCTCGTCGCCTACCTCGCCGCCTCGCAGGCGGGCCTCTACCTCGTCCCCGTCAACCACCACCTCGTCGGACCCGAGATCGCCTGGATCGTCTCCGACTCCGGGGCCAGGGTCCTCATCGCCCACGAACGGTTCGCCGACGCAGCCCGGCACGCCGCCGACGAGGCGAAGCTCGCCCCGGCACAGCGGTACGCGGTCGGTGCCATCGAGGGTTTCCGCCCGTACGCCGAACTCCTCGACGGACAGCCCGGTTCCGCGCCCGCCGACCGCACCCTCGGCTGGGTCATGAACTACACCTCGGGCACCACCGGGCGCCCCCGCGGCATCAGGCGCCCGCTGCCCGGCAAGCTCCCCGAGGAGTCGTATCTCGGCGGCTTCCTGGCCATCTTCGGCATCCGGCCGTTCGACGGCAACGTGCATCTCGTCTGCTCGCCGCTCTACCACACCGCGGTCCTCCAGTTCGCGGGCGCGTCCCTGCACATCGGCCACCGGCTGGTGCTGATGGACAAGTGGACACCCGAGGAGATGCTGCGGGTCATCGACGTCCACCGGTGCACGCACACCCATATGGTGCCGACCCAGTTCCACCGGCTGCTGGCCCTACCCGACGAGGTGAAGGCCCGCTATGACGTCACCTCCATGCGGCACGCCATCCATGGCGCCGCCCCGTGCCCCGACCATGTGAAACGGGCCATGATCGCGTGGTGGGGGGAGAGCGTCGAGGAGTACTACGCGGCCAGCGAGGGCGGCGGCGCCTTCGCGACCGCCGAGGACTGGCTGAAGAAGCCCGGCACCGTCGGCAAGGCCTGGCCCATCAGCGAACTGGCCGTCTTCGACGACGACGGCAACCGGCTGCCGCCCGGTGAACTCGGCACCGTCTACATGAAGATGAGCACCGGCGGATTCTCGTACCACAAGGACGAGACCAAGACCCGGAAGAACCGCATCGGCGACTTCTTCACCGTCGGGGACCTCGGCCTGCTCGACGAGGACGGCTATCTCTTCCTCCGCGACCGCAAGATCGACATGATCATCTCCGGCGGGGTCAACATCTACCCGGCCGAGATCGAGGCGGCGCTGCTCTCCCACCCCGCCGTCGCCGACGCGGCCGCCTTCGGCATCCCGCACGACGACTGGGGCGAGGAGGTCAAGGCCGTGGTGGAGGCCGCGCCGGGCCATGAACCAGGACCGGCGCTCGCCGCCGACATCCTCGGCCACTGCGAGCGGCAACTCGCCGGGTACAAGCGGCCCAAGAGCGTCGACTTCATCGCCGCCATGCCCCGCGACCCCAACGGAAAGCTGTACAAGCGACGCCTCCGCGACCCCTACTGGGAGGGCCGCACCAGGACGATGTGACGCGGCCGCGCGCGGTGCCCGGAGCGGATCCGGACACCGCGCGCACCGCCGTCCACCGCCCGAGGTCAGCGCCGGTCGCTCACCCGGACCACCCGCAGCCCCGGCGACGACAGGATGTCCTTCTCACAGAACCGGGACGCCACCCACCTCTCGTCCGAGAACAGCCGCGTCTGATCGCTGTAGTGCGGCGAGTTCGGGTTCGAGGACTGGGAGTACGTCAGCAGGGTGCGGGCGACCGGGCAGCGGCCGCCGTCCCAGCCGACGGCCTGGATGTACGAGGACCCCGTGGTGACCTCCGTATAACCGCCGGCCGACGGGTTCCACGGCATCTCCACCTTGTTCCACACCCCGAGCGACTCCGTGCCGCCCGGTACGGGGATGCTCCGGCCACTCCGCACGACGAACTGGCCGGAGCCCAGCCGTGCGTCGAGCGCGATTCCCGCGGCCCGCAGCTCCGTCACCGTGTCGGCCAGCGCCGTCGCGAAGCCCGGCGCGGAGGTGTCGAGCGTGTTCGGGGTGCGGACCGGATCGGCCGCCGAGAACGGGACCTTCCAGAGCTGCGCCCCCGGCACCGCGGCCGTCAGCTTCCGCCAGAAACGGTCGAAGAACAGGGCGCCCCGGCTCCCGGTGTCCATCGAACGGTCCCAGGCCCGCAGCACACCGCACGCCTCGCTCACGTCGACGGCCCTGCCGTCGGAGCCCGTCGCCGTGCCGTCCGGCAGCGCGGCACAGGCGCGTGCCGCGTCGGCCGCGACGAGATCACCCGCGGGCACCCGGTTCGCGAACTGCTGCGCCTGGAGGTCCCGCAGGGTCAGCCGCCCCCGCGCGGCCATCCGGGCCACGTCCTCGACGGCTCCGCGCGTACGCATCGAGCGTTGCGTGCCGATCGTGCCGAACACCCGCTCGTACCCGGTCAGCGGCCGGTCCGCATTGGCCAGCCAGGCACTGTCGTTGGAGTTCTCCGCGTACGGGGCGTCCTTCAGCACCGGCATCCTGGCCGGACCGAAGATGCCGGGCTGCACGGCGTCGGGATCGCTGCCGAGCGCGCAGTCGCCGCGCGACCCGTCCAGCACGGCGACCCCGGACGACGGGTACAGGGCCCGGCCCAGCGGCGTCGAGCAGCGCTGGACCAGCTCGTCGGTGATGCGCGGGAGCACCTGTGACTGGGTGAACAGCGAGTGGCCGCCGGAGTCGGCGGCGATCGTGTTCACCCACGGCAGCCCCTGGGTCCGTCTGAGTGCGTCGAGGACGCCTGTCGTGTCGCGGGCCCTGCTGAAGCCCAGCGCGGTGTCCGGGGCGCGGAGGTTGGCCGCGTTCGGGTCGTTGAGCGCGTACGCCGTCGTGGCCGTCCACGGCAGCGGCACCTGGGCGCCGAGCGTGGTGACGACGGGGCCGTACCGGGTCCACCACTGGGTGCGCGTCACCGGCGTGCCGTCCCGCACGTCGATGGTGACGCTGCGCCGCGTCATCCGCTCCGGCCTGCCGTCCACCAGATACGCCGTCGGATCGGCCGGATCGAGCGTGAGCTGATGGAGGTTGAGCGTGACGCCCGTCGCGACGGTGTGGCTCCAGGCGATCCGGGCGGTGTGACCGATGGACACCGTCGCCGTGCCGAGCAGGGCGCCGCCCTGGACGTTCAGTTCGCCGGGGATCGTCTGCTGCACCTGCCAGAAGCGGCGTCCGCCCTGCCAGGGATAGTGCGGATTGCCGAGCAGCAGACCACGGCCGTTCGCGGTCGAGGCACCGCTGAAGGCGACGGCGTTCGACCCCATGTCGGCGGTGTCGAACAGCTCACGCGCGGCGGCGGCGGTGCGCTTCACGTCGGGTTCACCGGTGCCTGCCGCCGTCGCCGATCCGGCCGTCGGCGGCGGCTGCGCGGCCGTGATGCCGTCGACCCCGCGGCCCTGGCCGCCGAGCACGGCCAGCGCGAACCCGCGCGCGGCGACGTCCACCTGGGTCACCGGGCGGACCCAGGCGGCTCCCCTGCACGCCGGATCGGTGACGCGGTTCCGCGCCAGCCACGCGTTGTAGCCGGCCGCCCAGCCCCGCATCAGGTCCCTGACATCGCGGCTGGGTCCCCGCGGGGCAGGCTCGGCGAGCAGCTTCTCGACCGTGCCGGACTCGCGCACACCGCGGTAGTAGAGGTCGCTGGAGAGGTTCGTGGACGCCGAGGAGAGCGAACCGTCCGGTGCCGCGGCGGACCCGAACCAGCGGGACCGCTCGCCGCGCAGGGTCACGAACCCGTCGGCCAGGGTGCAGACCTGGTCGGCGGCCTGGGCCCAGCCGGTGCCGAAGCCGAGGTCCGCGTAGTCCTCGGCGACGATGTGCGGAATGCCGTACTCGGTGTAGCGGATCACGGCCGACAGGCCGCCGTGCGAGGGATGTTCCTGTCCGGCGTGCCGCTCGGCGGCGGCCGCGGGCAGCGTGGTCGCGGCGGTCAACAGAGCGACGGCCGTGACGAGTAACCGTCTTCCACGGGTGCGCATGGTGCCTCCCGACATCATTGAGGGAAGGGGCGGTTGAGCGTACCAACGGGTAGTACGCCGTCGGCGGGTCCGCCCGGATCGCGCCTGGCTTCCGTCCGGCTCGCGCCCGGCTCGCGTGCGGTGACTTGACCTCCCCCTCCCGTGGACCGAGGATCACGTGACATGACGCCTGGACACGGCAGTACGGTTGACGGGGTGCTGCGGCGCAGTGCCTGGCGCACACCGGCGCGGCGCGCCGTCGACTACCGGGAGCGCTCCTGGACCTACGCGGAACTCGACGAGGCCGTCTCCCGCGCGGCGACCGTCCTCCTCGACGAGGGGCTGACCCCCGGGGACCGCGTGGGCGCCTACGGCCACAACTCGGACGCCTATCTGATCGGCTTCCTCGCCTGCGCCCGCGCGGGACTCGTCCATGTGCCCGTGAACCAGAACCTGACCGGCGACGACCTCGCCTACATCGTCGGCCAGTCGGGATGCGCCCTGGTCCTGACCGACCCCGACCTCGCCGGCCGGCTCCCGGAGGGCGTACGGACCCTGCCGCTGCGCGACGCCGACGACTCGCTCCTTCTGCGACTGGAGGCGGCACGCCCGTACGACGGTGACGAGCCCCGGGGCGACACGCTCGTGCAGCTCCTCTACACCTCGGGCACCACCGCGCTGCCCAAGGGCGCGATGATGACGCACCGCGCCCTGGTGCACGAGTACCTGAGCGCGATCACCGCCCTCGATCTGAGCGCCGGGGACCTGCCGGTGCACTCGCTGCCGCTCTACCACTCGGCGCAGATGCACGTGTTCCTGCTGCCCTACCTCGCGGTCGGCGCCTCGAACACGATCCTCGACGCGCCGGACGGCGGACAGATCTTCGACCTGATCGAGGCGGGCCGCGCGGACAGCCTGTTCGCCCCGCCCACCGTGTGGATCGGGCTGTCGAACCGTCCCGACTTCGCCGAACGCGACCTGAGCGGCCTGCGCAAGGCGTACTACGGCGCGTCGATCATGCCGGTCCCCGTCCTGGAACGGCTGCGCGAACGGCTGCCGAAGTTGGCCTTCTACAACTGCTTCGGGCAGAGCGAGATCGGTCCCCTCGCCACCGTCCTCGGGCCCGACGAGCACAAGGGCCGGATGGACTCGTGCGGCACTCCGGTGCTGTTCGTGGACGCGCGGGTCGTCGACGAGGACGGCAAGGACGTGCCGGACGGGACACCGGGCGAAGTCGTCTACCGCTCACCGCAGTTGTGCGAGGGCTACTGGGACAAGCCCGAGGAGACGGCCGAGGCGTTCCGCGACGGCTGGTTCCACTCGGGAGACCTCGCCGTGCGCGACGCCCACGGATACTTCACCGTGGTGGACCGGGTGAAGGACGTCATCAACTCCGGTGGTGTCCTGGTCGCTTCACGGCAGGTCGAGGAGGCGCTGTACACGCACGAGGGGGTCGCCGAGGTCGCCGTCGTCGGGCTGCCCGACGAGCGCTGGATCGAGGCCGTCACCGCGGTCGTCGTCCCCCGGGGCGAGGTCACCGAGGATGAACTGATCGCCCACGCACGCGAGAAGCTCCCCCACTTCAAGGCGCCCAAGCGGGTCCTGTTCGTGGACGAGCTGCCCCGCAACGCCAGCGGGAAGATCCTGAAGCGGGAACTGCGGGACCGGTTCGGCCGGGCGTAGCGGAGAGGGCCGCGGGGGTGTCAGGAGCCCCGCGGCCCTCTCCGCAGCCGGTCAGGCGCGCGGACGCAGGTCCACGATCCGCTTCAGCTTGCCCACCGACCGTTCCAGGGACTCCGGTTCGACGATCTCCACCGTGACCGAGACACCGATCCCGTCCTTGATGCCCGCGGTGATCGCCCGCGCCGCCGCCTCGCGCGCCTCGGGTGTGGCGCCGTGCCGGGCCTCCGCCCGTACGGTGAGGGCGTCGAGGCGGCCCTCGCGGGTCAGCCGGAGCTGGAAGTGCGGGGCGACCCCGGGAGTCCGCAGGACGATCTCCTCGATCTGCGTCGGGAAGAGATTGACCCCGCGCAGGATCACCATGTCGTCGCTGCGCCCGGTGATCTTCTCCATCCGGCGGAAGACCCGCGCCGTACCGGGCAGCAGCCGCGTCAGGTCCCGTGTCCGGTAACGGATCACGGGCATGGCCTCCTTGGTGAGCGAGGTGAAGACCAGCTCACCCTCCTCGCCGTCCGGCAGCACCTCACCGGTGAGGGGGTCGACGACTTCCGGGTAGAAGTGGTCCTCCCAGATGTGCAGACCGTCCTTGGTCTCCACGCACTCCTGGGCGACCCCGGGGCCGATGACCTCCGAGAGGCCGTAGATGTCCACCGCGTCGATCGCGAACCGCTCCTCGATCTCGCGGCGCATCTCCTCGGTCCACGGCTCGGCCCCGAACACGCCGACCCGCAGCGAGGTGCCGCGCGGGTCCACGCCCTGGCGCTCGAACTCGTCGAGGAGGGTCAGCATGTACGAGGGTGTCACCATGATGATCTCGGGCTTCAGGTCCTGGATGAGCTGGACCTGACGTGCCGTCATGCCGCCGGACGCGGGGATCACCGTACAGCCGAGGCGCTCCGCGCCGTAGTGGGCGCCGAGTCCGCCGGTGAACAGGCCGTAGCCGTAGGCGATATGGACCTTGTCACCGGGCCGGCCGCCCGCCGCGCGGATCGAACGGGCCACCATGTCGGCCCACATGGACAGGTCGTTCTCCGTGTAGCCGACGACCGTGGGCCGCCCGGTCGTCCCGCTCGACGCGTGGATGCGCCGGATCCGGTCCTGCGGCACGGCGAACATCCCGTACGGGTAGTTCTCCCGCAGATCCGACTTCGTCGTGAACGGGAACCGGGCCAGATCGGCGAGCGAGCGGCAGTCGTCGGGGCGCAGTCCGGCCTTGTCGAAGGACTCGCGATAGAAGGGGACGTTCTCGTACGCGTGCCGCAGCGACGCGCGCAGCCGCTCCAGCTGGAGCGCCCGCAGCTCCGTCGCGTCCAGCCGCTCGCCCGCGTCGAGCAGGCCCTTCGGGTCCGTCGAGCCCGCCATCGCGCCCTCTCCCTCGCCAACCGTGCCATAGCGGACGACCGATCATTCGGTCGCCCTGTTCCGGACAGTAATTCAGGTGTCCGCCGCCAGTGCAAGGGGTCGGCGGCGCTTTTCGTCGGAGCGGGCCGGGCGGCCGTTCAGCGCACCAGGGCGGGGCGCTTGGGGTCGAACTCCCACCCGGGAGCGAGGTGACGCATGGCGACAGCGTCGTCACGGGCGCCGAGCGCCTCCTTCAGGTACAGCTCGTGCGCCGCGAGCAGCCGGTCCATGTCCAGCCGGACGCCCAGTCCGGGCGCGTCCGGCAGCGCGATCTCGCCGTCGACGATGCGCGGCGGGGCCACCGTGAGCCGCTCCAGGCCCTCCTGCCAGATCCAGTGGGTGTCGAGGGCGTTGTACGGGCCCGGTGCGGCGGCTCCGCAGTGGGTGACCATGGCGAGCGAGATGTCGAAGTGGTTGTTCGAGTGGCAGCCCCAGGTCAGGCCCATCGCGTTGCAGAGCTGGGCCACCCGCACCGAGCCCCGCATGGTCCAGAAATGCGGGTCGGCGAGCGGGATCGAGACCGACTGGAGCGCCAGGGCGTGGGTGAGCTGCCGCCAGTCCGTGGCGATCATGTTGGTCGCCGTCGGCAGCCCCGTCGCCCGGCGGAACTCGGCCAGGATCTCCCGCCCCGAGTAGCCGTCCTCGGCGCCGCAGGGGTCCTCGGCGTAGGCGAGCGTGCCGACCAGCGGTCCGCACAGCTCGACCGCCTCACGCAGCGACCAGGCGCCGTTGGGGTCGAGGGTGACGCGCGCCTCGGGGAAGCGGTCCTTGAGCGCGCGCACGGCCCGGACCTCCTCGGCGCCTTCCAGGACGCCGCCCTTGAGCTTGAAGTCCCGGAACCCGTACAGCTCGTGGGCGGCCTCGGCCTGCCGGACGATCGCGCCGGGTGTCAGCGCCTCCTCGTGCCGCAGGCGGTACCAGTCCACGTCCGAGCCGCTCTCGCGTACGTACGGCAGATCCGTGCGGTCCGGGTCGCCGACGAAGAAGAGGTAGCCCAGCACCCGCACCCGGTCACGCTGCTGCCCGTCACCCAGCAGGGCGGCGACCGGCACGTCGAGGTGCTGGCCGAGCAGGTCGAGAAGGGCCGACTCGACGGCCGTGACGGCGTGGACGGTCGTGCGCAGGTCGAAGGTCTGGGTGCCGCGGCCGCCCGCGTCCCGGTCGCCGAAACGGTCCCCGATCTCGCGCAGGACACGCTGGTGGTCGCCCACCTTCGCCCCGAGGACCAGGGACCCGGCGTCGCGCAGTGTCCGGGTGATCTTCTCCCCGCCCGGCACCTCGCCGAGCCCGGTCCGCCCCTCGGAGTCCTTGAGGACCACGACATTGCGGGTGAAATAGGGACCGTGGGCGCCCGACAGGTTCAGTTCCATGCAGTCCCGTCCGGCGACGGGGTAGACGGAGAACTCGGTGATCGTCGGTTGCTGACTCTTCATCACATTCCTTGCGTACGAGGGTGACCGGTGCCGGGAATCCCAGGATGACGGCGACGGGCAGGGCCGGGGGCCGGCCCGCCCCGAGCCCCGCGGGGCCGTTCCCCCGCGTGCCTCAGGCGGGCCGCCGCACCGCTCCGACGAGGGCCAGTCCCGTGTCGAGGATCCGCTCCAGAGCGGCCAGATCGGCCGGGGCGGGATCGGTGAGCGGCGCGCGCACCGGACCGACGGGCAGACCCCGCAGCCGGGCGGCGGCCTTGACCAGCGACACGGCGTAGCCGGGCACCGTGTCGCGCAGCTCGACGAGTGGGACGTAGAAGTCGCGCAGCAGCTTGTTCACGGTCGCCTCGTCGCCGGTGCGCAGGGCGGTGAAGAAGGCGCCGGCGATCTCGGGCGCGAACGCGTGGACGGCCGACGAGTAGGCGGGAACGCCGACGGCGGCGTACGCGCGGGCCTGGATCTCGGCGGTGGCGGCCCCGTTGAAGAACAGGAAGCCGTCGGGCGCGGCGAGCGTGAGGCGCTGGAGCCGGTCGAGGTCGCTGTGCCCGTCCTTGAGCCCGATGACGCCCGGGACCGCCGCGACGGCCCGCAGCCCCTCGGGGGTGAAGGCGACCGGGCCGCGCTGGTAGGTGATGAGCGGCAGCCGGGTGCCGGCGGCGATCCGGCGCAGCTGCTCGACCAGGCCGGACTCGGGGGCCTCGACGAGATAGTGCGGCAGCACGAGGAGGGCGTCCGCGCCGGCCTCCTCGGCGATCCGGGCGAACCGCAGCGCCTGCGCCCATCCGTAGCCGGTGCCCGCGACCACGGGCATGCGGCCGTCCGCGATCTCGACCGTGGCGGTGACCACGGCGCGGTACTCGTCCTCGTCCAGCGCGCTGAACTCGCCGGTTCCGCAGGCGGGGAACACCGCGCCGGGGGCCGTGGCGAGCCGGCCGGCGAGGTAGGCCCGGTAGGACTCCGGGTCGAGGTCGCCGTCCGCGGTGAAGCTCGTGAGCGGGAAGGACAGGACCCCGCTCGCCATGCCGTCCCGCAACCGTTGGACCACGCCGCCCGGATCCGTGCTGAACCCTGCCATGAGTCTCATCCCTGTATGCAGATGCTGTCTACGTATGAGAACTCAGGTTAGATTCGTGAACCCTCGGGGTCAATGGGGCGGGTGCCGCGGATCCGGTGCCGGGCAGGCGCGGAGGGTGTCCGCGCAACGCGGCGGGCCCGCGGCCGGGGAGGCCGCGGGCCCGCTGTGTTCGGGTCGGACGTTCGGAGCGGGCCGGGGATCTCCGCAGGAGCGGGAAGGACCCGGCCGGGCTCGGGGCCGTCAGTGCGACGTCGTCGCGGCCCCGGCGCCCGGGTTCGGGCCGTACGCCGTCATGAAGCGGTCGTGGAACTTGTTCATGCCCCATTCCGGCGCGTCGGCCGCGGGCTTGAGTCCGTCCGTCCAGCCCCAGTCGGAGACGCGGTCCAGCACCTTCGGGTCGCGGGCGACGATGGTGACGGGCACGTCCTTGCTGGTGCTGCCCCCCGTGACCGTCGGCACGGGCTGGTGGTCGCCGAGGAAGACGAGGACGGTGTTGTCGTCGCCGTAGCGCTGCATCCACTGGGTCAGGCTGTCCAGGGAGTACTGGATGGCCTTGCGGTACTCGGTCCGCACCCGCTTCGAGCTCTTCCAGACCTCCGTGGGGTTCGTGCCCTCTTTCTTGATCTTGTAGAAGACCTTGCCGTCCCCGAGGTCCTTCCAGTCGATCGTGTGGGCGATCGGCGACCAGGGGTTGTGGCTGGAGGCGAGGATGATCTCCGCCATGATCGGGTCGCGGTTCTTCTTGCCGTGCTCCAGCTTCTGGAAGGACTCCAGGCTGAACTGGTCCGGCACCGGCGTCCAGCTGAAGTACGGGCCCTGGTAGCCGAGGTGCGTCGAGTCGTAGATGTGGTCGAGGCCGAAGTACTTGCCCTCGGGCCAGGCCAGGCGCACGCCCGGGACGATGCCGACCGTGCGCCAGGCGCCGGTCTTCTGGAAGTAGCTCGTGAGGGTCGCGCGCTTGCTGGTGGTCAGGGACCGGTACCGCTGCTGGTTCTTGACCCAGGTGCCGGACAGGAACGTCGAGTGGGCCAGCCAGCTTCCGGCACCCGTCACCGGCGACTTGAGCCAGCCGCTGCGCGCCGAGAAGCCCGCCGCCTTGAGCCTCGCGTCGCCCTCCTGGAGCGTCGCGTCGACCTCCGGTCCCATCGCCGGATCGTCGATGGCCACCCGGCCGTAGCTCTCGATGAACGTGAACATCACGTCCTTGCCGCGCAGCCCGGTCAGCAACTGGTCGGACGGGGTCTTGGCGAAGGCGTCGACGGCCATCTGCTTCTTGTAGACGTCGGCGTCACCGAGTCCGTCGCGGACGTACTGCACACGGTTGGAGAGGTACTGGGCGTAGCCCTTGGTGGCGATCGTGACGCCGCCGGTCTGTGCGCCCATGGTGAAGCAGACGACCCACGCCACGCCGAGGACGAGCGTGGCGCGTACGGCCCCGGTGCGGTGCCGGGCCAGGACGTTCGCCAGCCGCGTCATCGCGAGCACGCTCAGGGCGAGCACGGCGATGACCAGGACGATCACCCCGACCACGGCCAGCACCTCGCCCGAGCGCCCGAAGGAGTCCTTGACCCAGTCCGCCCCGTCGCTCAGCAGGACCCAGTCGAAGACCAGGTCGAACGGCCGGGCCAGGGTCTGGCGGAAGCCCATGTCGAGGCACTTCAGGATGCCGGACAGCCCGAGGAGCACCCCGAGGAATCCGGCCGTGATCCGCCGCGCCCTCGCCGGCAGGACGAGCAGGACGGCCGACAGGAAGACCGCCTCGACCGGAAGGCGGAAGAACGCCCGGACGCTCATCCAGTCGAGGCGGTTGGGCAGGATGAGGATGGTGACCACCAGCGCACCGGCCAGGACGGTCGTGCCCACCCGCACGGCCCGCGCGGCCCGCGGGTGGCGCCGGCGCCAGCCGAACCATCCGGGACGGTCGGCGGAAGCGGCGTCCGCGGCGGGTTCGGCTTCGTCCGGGGACGCGGGGTCGACAGGATGCCCGTCGGCGGCTTCGGGGGTGGCTTCGTCGGCTGCCGGCTGCGGGCCGGCGGGATCCGCGTCGGGCGTCTGCGGGCCGGTGGGGTGCTCGTCGGCGGGCTGTACGTCGGCGGCCGTGTCGGCAGTGGCCGGCCGCGGTCCTGCGGGTTGCGCGTCGCCGGACTGCTCACCGGTGAGTTCGTCGGCGGCGCGCTGCCGGAGGGTGGGCTCGTCGGCGGCCGCGGCGGGGCGCGGGATGGCCGGCTCGTCGTCGGCCGCGGGGTGCGGGCCGGTCGGTTCGCCGTCGGCGGGGTGGGGGACGGCGGGCCCGACTCCGGTCGCGCCGCGCGCTTCGTCGCCCGCTGCCTCCTCGGCCCGCTCGCCCGCCTCCGAACTCGCGGGGGCCCCGGTCCGGACGTCCGTCCCGGACTCGTCGCGGGTTCCGTCTGTCGCCGTCGCGTCGGGGTCCGGACCCGCGTCGGCATCCGGCAGTTGACGAGGAGGCGTGTGGTGCGACACCCGAAGGTCCTTCCGTGCGTAACCCGGTGCTGGCGCGACGGAGGCTTTTCCGTCACCCCCCATACGGCCGGCCGTCACCTCCGGTTCAACGGCGGAGGCCGACCGCGCACAGAGTACGTCGACAGGATCACCCGGATGTCACCACCGGCCGCTACCGGTCCGCCGTCACCGCCACCTCCCGCGCCCACCGGTAGTCGGCCTTGCCGCTCGGTGAACGCTGGATGGAGTTCGTGATCACCAACTGGCGCGGGACCTTGTAGCCGGCCAGACGGGCGCGGCAGTGGGTCTGGATGTCGTCGAGCGAGGGCCGCGGCGCGCCCTCGCGGAGCTGGACGACCGCCGCCACGTGACTGCCCCACTTCGGGTCCGGCACTCCGGCGACCAGGGCGTCGTACACGTCCGGGTGCGATTTCAAGGCCTGTTCGACCTCCTCGGGATACACCTTCTCGCCGCCGGTGTTGATGCACTGGGAGCCGCGGCCGAGGACGATGACGATGCCCTCCTCGTCGACCGTGGCCATGTCGCCGAGGAGCACCCAGCGTTCGTCGCCCTTGCGGAAGAACGTCTCGGCGGTCTTCTTCGGGTCGTTGTAGTAGCCGAGAGGCACATGGCCGCGCTGCGCGACCCGTCCCGGCTCACCGGCCGCGACCGGCTCGTACGTCACCGGGTCCACCACCTGCGTACGGGCGTTGACGCGGATGCGGAAGCCGCGCTCGGGTCCGGAGTCGGCCGTCGCGGTGCCGTTGAAGCCGGACTCCGAGGAGCCGAAGTTGTTCAGCAGCATCACGTTCGGGACGAGCGCCTGGAACTGTTCGCGGACGGTGTCGGACATGATCGCGCCGGACGAGGAGACGCTGAACAGGGCGGAGCAGTCGGTGCCCTTCAGGGGGCCGTTCAGCGCGTCGATCAGGGGCCGCAGCATCGCGTCGCCGACCAGCGACACGCTGGTCACCTTCTCCTTCCCGATCGTGCGCAGGACGTCCTCGGGAGCGAACTTGCGGTGGAGAACCACCCGTTGCCCGAAGTTGAAGGCGATGAACGCGGTGAGCGTGGACGTGCCGTGCATGAGCGGGGGAGTGGGGAAGAAGGTGATTCCGGCACCGCCGGCCGCGACGCGCTCGGCGAGCTCCTGCGGCTTCGTCACCGGATCGCCGGTCGGCGCACCACCGCCGAGCCCGGCGAAGAAGAGGTCCTCCTGCCGCCACATGACGCCCTTGGGCATCCCCGTCGTGCCGCCGGTGTAGATGATGAACTGGTCGTCCGCGGAACGCGGGGGGAATCCGCGCAGGGGTGAACCGGCGGCCTCGGCGTCCCCGAAGTCCACGGCGTCCACCGCGCCTCCGTCGCCCGCCGCCGCTCCGGGGGCGGCGGCCCCCACGCGGACGAGATGCCGCAGCCGCGGTGCCCGTGGCCGTGCCGCCGCCACCCGGTCGGTGAACTCCGCGTCGAAGACCAGCGCCACCAGGTCCGCGTCCTGATAGAGGTAGGCCAACTCCTCCTCTACATAGCGGTAGTTGACGTTGACCGGGACGATGCGTGCCTTGAGGCAGGCCAGCACCGTCTGGAGGTACTCGACGCCGTTGTACAGGTGCAGGCCGAGGTGCTCGCCGGGGCGGATCCCGCTGTCGATCAGATGGTGCGCGATACGGTTCGCGGCCGCGTCCAACTGCGTGTACGTCAGGCGGCGTTCCGCGCCCGTGCCGGGGTGGTCGAGGTAGACGAGCGCCTCGCGGTCCGGGACCACGTCGACGACCGACTCGAACAGGTCGGCAAGGTTGTACTCCACCGCTCCTCCTGACCGTGCACGTCCGTGGCCGAGTGCCGCCAGGGCGGTGCCCGCCCCGGACCCGACGGTCATCAGAGCAAAGCCCGACCCAAGTGGGAAGGGCCCCGGCACAAGAAATCTGACTGTCTGTCAGAAAACCCTTGTACTGGATGGACGGCTCCTGCAACCTGTTCTCGCATCCGAGACGGGAGGACGCCCATGGGTGGGACCGAACACCTCACCGTGCAACGCGAAGGCGCCACACTGGTGCTCACGCTCAACAGGCCCGAGGCCAGGAACGCGCTCTCGCTGCCGATGCTGGTCGGTCTGTACGACGGCTGGGTCGAGGCCGACGAGGACGACGCCATCCGCTCGATCGTGCTCACCGGCGCCGGCGGTGCCTTCTGCGCCGGGATGGATCTCAAGGCCCTGGCCGGCCGGGGCATGGAGGGCGAGCAGTACCGGGACCGGCTCAAGGCCGACCCCGATCTGCACTGGAAGGCCATGCTGCGCCACCACCGCCCGCGAAAGCCGGTGATCGCCGCCGTCGAGGGGTACTGCGTCGCGGGCGGCACCGAGATCCTTCAGGGCACCGACATCCGCGTCGCGGGCGCTTCCGCGACCTTCGGGCTCTTCGAGGTCAGGCGCGGCCTCTTCCCGATCGGCGGCTCGACGGTGCGGCTGCAACGCCAGATCCCGCGCACCCACGCCCTCGAAATGCTCCTCACGGGACGCCCGTACACCGCCCAGGAGGCCGCGGGCATCGGACTGATCGGCCATGTGGTGCCCGACGGGACGGCGCTGGACAAGGCGCTCGCCGTCGCCGAGCAGATCAACGCCTGCGGTCCGCTCGCCGTCGAGGCCGTCAAGGCGTCCGTGTACGAGACCGCCGAGCTGACCGAGACCGACGGGCTCGCCGCCGAACTGCGGCGCGGCTGGCCGGTGTTCGACACGGCCGACGCCAAGGAAGGCTCCCGGGCCTTCGCCGAGAAGCGCCCGCCCGTCTACCGGCGGGCCTGACCCGCACGCCCGGCCCCGGACGCGACCTGTCCGCCCCGCGGACACGGCACGGCCGGCCGTTGGAAGGAGAGATCCGGGATGCCCGAAGTCCTCAAAGCCCCCCTCGTCGTCGAGTTCCCCTTCACCCGCTCGCTCGGCCCCGTGCAGAGCGCCTTCCTCACGGGCCTGCGCGAACAGGTCGTCCTCGGCGTGCGGACCGCCGACGGACGCACCCTCGTTCCGCCCGTCGAGTACGACCCCGTCACCGCCGAGGAGATACACGACCTCGTCGAGGTCGCCCCCACCGGCACCGTCACCACCTGGGCCTGGAACCACGAACCCCGCCGCGGCCAGCCGCTCACCACCCCCTTCGCCTGGGTCCTGGTCAGGCTCGACGGCGCCGACACCGGCCTGCTGCACGCCCTCGACGCCCCCGGCCCCGAGGCCGTGCGCACCGGGATGCGCGTCCGCGTCCGCTGGGCCCGCGAACGCTCCGGCGCGATCACCGACATCGCCTGCTTCGAGCCCCACGACGGCGCCGCGGACGAACCCGCCGGCGAACCCGCGGGCCACGACGGCCGGTTCGCGGACATGGTCACCGGAATAGTCGCCCCCGCGCGGCTCGACTACGTCTACTCGCCGGGCCGTGCCCAGACCGCCTACATCGCGGGCCTCGCCGAACGGCGGACCCTCGGCGAACGCTGCCCCTCCTGCCACAAGGTCTACGTCCCGCCCAAGGGGGCCTGCCCCACCTGCGGGGTGGCCACCTCCGAACAGGTCGAGGTCGGCCCGCGCGGCACCGTCACCACGTACTGCATCGTCAACATCAAGGCGAAGAACCTCGACATCGAAGTCCCTTACGTCTACGCGCACATCGCCCTCGACGGCGCCGGCCTCGCGCTGCACGGCCGGATCGGCGGCATCCCCTATGACGAGGTCCGGATGGGCCTGCGCGTGGAGCCCGTGTGGTCCGAGGGCGGCCGCCATCCCGACCACTACCGGCCCACCGGGGAACCGGACGCGGACTACGAGACGTACAAGGAGATGCTGTAGATGCGGACCGCCAGGGACATCGCCGTCGTCGCCTTCGCGCAGAGCGACCACCGGCGCACCACCGACGAGGTCTCCGAGGTGGAGATGCTCCTCCCGGTCCTGCACGAGGTACTCGACCGGACGGGCCTGCGGGCCGGTGACATCGACTTCACCTGCTCCGGTTCCACCGACTATCTCGCGGGTCGCGCCTTCTCCTTCACCATGGCGCTCGACGGCGTGGGCGCGTGGCCGCCGATCTCCGAGTCGCACGTCGAGATGGACGGAGCCTGGGCGCTGTACGAGGCGTGGACCAAACTGCTGACCGGCGACGCCGACACCGCGCTCGTCTACTCCTACGGCAAGTCCTCGCCCGGCTCCGTCCGCGACGTCCTGACACGCCAGCTGGACCCGTACTACGTGGCCCCGCTCTGGCCCGACTCGGTCGCCCTCGCCGCACTCCAGGCGCAGGCGCTCATCGACGCGGGCGAGACCGACGAACTCGCGCTCGCCTCGGTCGCCGCCCGCAGCAGGACCTCCGCGACCGCCAACTCTCATGCCCAGCTGCGGGGTTCCGTACCGCAGGGCGACTACCTCGTACGACCGCTGCGCACCGGAGACTGCCCGCCCATCGGCGACGGCGCGGCGGCCGTGATCCTCGCGGCGGGGGACCGGGCCCGTGAACTGTGCGAACGGCCCGCCTGGATCCGGGGCATCGACCACCGCATCGAGGCGCACTCCCTCGGCGTGCGCGACCTGACCGACTCCCCGTCCGCCCGGCTCGCCGCCGAACGGGCGGGCGCCTTCGAACGACCCGTCGACACCGCCGAGTTGCACGCGCCCTTCTCCTCCCAGGAAGTCGTCCTGCGCAAAGCGCTGCGGCTCGGCGACAGCGTGCGCGTCAACCCGTCGGGAGGCGCCCTCGCCGCCAACCCGATCATGGCGGCAGGGCTCATCCGCATCGGCGAGGCCGCCGCACGCGTCCACCGCGGGGAGTCCGACCGGGCGCTCGCCCACGCCACCTCCGGCCCCTGCCTCCAGCAGAACCTGGTCGCCGTACTCGAAGGGGACGCCCGATGAGCAAGGAGCCCGTGGCCGTCGTAGGGATCGGCCAGACCAAGCACGTGGCGGCACGCCGGGACGTGTCCATCGCGGGACTCGTCCGCGAGGCCGCCCAACGCGCGCTGGCCGACGCCGAGTTGACGTGGGCCGACATCGACGCCGTTGTCATCGGCAAGGCGCCCGACTTCTTCGAGGGCGTCATGATGCCCGAGCTGTACCTGGCGGACGCGCTCGGAGCGACCGGCAAACCCATGCTGCGGGTGCACACGGCGGGCTCCGTCGGCGGCTCGACGGCACTCGTCGCCACCAACCTCGTCGCCGGCCGTGTCCACGGCACCGTCCTGACCCTCGCCTACGAAAAACAGTCCGAATCCAACGCCATGTGGGGCCTGTCCCTGCCCATCCCCTTCCAGCAGCCGCTGCTCGCCGGCGCGGGCGGCTTCTTCGCACCGCACGTACGCGCCTACATGCGGCGCACCGGCGCACCCGACACCGTCGGCTCGCTCGTCGCGTACAAGGACCGCCGCAACGCGCTGAAGAACCCCTACGCACACCTCCACGAGCACGGCATCACCCTGGAGAAGGTCCAGGCCTCGCCCATGCTCTGGGACCCGATCCGCTACTCGGAGACCTGCCCCTCCTCCGACGGGGCCTGCGCGATGATCCTCACCGACCGCGCGGGCGCGGCCCGTTCACCGCGCCCGCCCGCCTGGATGCACGGCGGCGCCATGCGCAGCGAGCCGACCCTCTTCGCCGGCAAGGACTTCGTGTCCCCCCAGGCCGGCAAGGACTGCGCGGCGGACGTGTACCGCCAGGCCGGGATCGCGGACCCCCGCCGCGACATCGACGCCGTCGAGATGTACGTCCCGTTCTCCTGGTACGAGCCCATGTGGCTGGAGAACCTCGGCTTCGCCGACGAGGGCGAGGGATGGAAACTCACCGAGTCGGGCGTGACCGAACTGGAGGGCGACCTGCCCGTCAACATGTCGGGCGGCGTCCTCTCCACGAATCCGATCGGCGCCTCCGGCATGATCCGCTTCGCCGAAGCGGCCCTCCAGGTACGCGGCCAGGCCGGAGAGCACCAGGTCGACGGGGCGCGCAGGGTGCTCGGCCACGCCTACGGCGGCGGATCCCAGTTCTTCTCGATGTGGCTGGTCGGCGCCGAGCCGCCCACCTCCTGACACCGTCCCCCTCACATGGCCTGTGCGTGGCACGGACCGATCGCTAGGCTGGCCGCGGACGACGAACCGGGAGGAGCAGGACGTGGCCGAGAGCACCATCGAGCAGCACCCGCTCGCGGGCTGGGACAAGCCGGAGCTGGACCTCAGCAACGCCGACTGGCAGTCCAGCAGCCGAGGGCGCGGAGATGTCCAGATCGCCTTCGTCGAGGGTTTCATCGCGATGCGCAACAGTGGCCTCCCCCAGAGCCCTTCCCTGATCTTCACGCCCGCGGAGTGGGGGGCGTTCGTATCGGGGGCCCGCGAAGGGGAGTTCGACCTGACCTGAACCGACGGCCGACGGGCCCGCCCCGCCCCCCCGGTGAGAGGAGGGCGGCGGCCCTGGCCCGCGCCCGGAACGCCGCCCACCGGCCGGTCCTCCCACGGCTCCGCCGTCGCTCACGAGGTTCTGACCAGGAGCGTCCGAACGGGCTGCCCCGTGGATGATCGGGGCGTACGCTGAGGTGCCTGGAGGTCACGGTGCGCATCCGCATCCCCGCGCGGACGCGTGATCGTGGCAGGGGGTGATCATGGGGCAACGCAGCCTTCGCAGCCGTCGGACGCTCTTCGAGCGTGAGAGTGAACTCTCGGCCGCAGACGAGGCGTTGAGCGACCTCGTCGGCCTGCGCCGGGAACCCGGCGAGCCGCCCGGCCGCCCCCGCGGCGCGCTCCTCGCCTTCGCCGGACGTGCCGGGATCGGCAAGACGACCCTCCTCGGCGAGGTCCGCAGGCGCGCCGCGGCCAAGGGCTGCACCGTGCTGAGCGCGCGCGGCGGAGAACAGGAACAGCGCGTCGCCTTCCACGTCGCCCGACAGCTCCTGCAACCGCAGCTCGCCGGATTCACCGAGGCCGAACTCCGTGCCTCCCTGGGGAGTTGGTACGCCATCGTCGGCCCCGCGCTCGGCCTCTGCGCGCCGTCCGAGGGCGCCCCGCCCGACCAGCAGGGCCTGCGTGCCGGACTCGACTGGGTGCTCACCCACCTCGCCGTACAACGCGCCCCCATGGTGCTCCTCCTGGACGACGCGCACTGGGCCGACGCCGAATCGCTCAGCTGGCTGGCCGCGTTCGCGCCCCGCGCCGAGCAACTCCCGCTGCTGCTCGTCGTCGCCTACCGCCCCGACGAACTCCCCGAACACGCCGAGGCGTTCAGGGGACTGCCCGGTCGTGCCGGACAGCGCCCCATAGGCCTCGAACCGCTCAGCGCGGCGGCCGTCGCCCGGCTCGTCCGCGAAGACCTCGGCACCCAGGCCGACGACGCGTTCTGCCGCGAGTGCTGGGCCGTCACCGCGGGCAACCCCTTCGAGGCCGTCGAGCTGACCGCCAAGGTCCGTGACCGCGGGCTGACCCCGACCGAGGACGGAGCGCACCTCCTGCGCGACCTCGCCGCCGCCGTCAAGGGCAGTGGCATCGTCGCCCGCCTCGAACGCCTCGGCACCGCGACCGTCCGCTTCGCCTGGGCCTGCGCCGTGCTCGGCACCGAGATCCACCCGACGCTCGCCGCGGCCGTCGCGGGCCTCGGCTCCGAGGAGGCCGCCGACGCCGCGGACGCCCTGCGCACCGCCCGCATCCTGACCGGCGCCGACCCCCTCGAATTCGTCCACCCGCTGATCGCCACCGCCGTCTACCGGGACATCCCCGGAAGCGTCCGCGTCGCCCTGCACGGCCAGGCCGCCTGGTGCGTGATCGACGAAGGCCTCGGCCCGGCCGCCGCCGCCCGCCACCTCATGGAGACCCACCCCGACGGCGACACCTTGATCGTCCAGCAACTGCGCGCCGCCGCCCGCGAGACCCAGCGCGCCGGCGCCCCGGACGCCGCCCGCCGCTATCTGGCGCGCGCCCTGCGCGAACCGCCGCCCTTCAAGGACCGTGCCGCCGTCCTGTACGAACTGGGCTGCGCGTCCCTGCTCACCGAGCCGGGAACCACGGTCAACCATCTGCGCGCGGCCCTCGAGGAACCGATCACCGACCCCGATCTGCGCCACAACATCGTCTACCGCCTCTCCCAGGTGCTCGCCCACAGCGACCGCCTCGCCGAGGCCTCCGAGACCCTCGCCCGCGAGATCCCCGTCACCGGCGACGCCCGGGTACGCCTGCGCATGCAGTCCGAGCAGTTCATGTGGGACGCCTTCCGCGCCGACGAACCCGACTCGCCCGCCCGCTCCCGACGGCTGGCCCGCCTCGCCGACCGGCTCACCGGCCACGACCTCACCGAGCGCTATGTCATCGGGCTCCGCGCCTGGGACGCCACCCTGCGCGGCGAACCCGCCCCCGTCGCCCTCCACCACGCCGAGCGCGCCCTGGCCGGCGGCCTCGGCTGGGCCGAGGCCGACCGCGGCTTCGAGGTCCCGGTCCTGGTCGCCATGACCTTCATGTACGCCGACCGGCCGGGCCGGACCGAAGAACTCTTCGCCACCGGGATCGCCGACTTCGAATCCCAGGGCTGGCACGGCGCCCACCTCTCCTTCGGCTACACGATCCTCGGATACGTCCGCTTCCGCCGCGGCCGTCTCGCCGAGGCCGAGGATTTCGTCCGCGCGGGGCTCAGGCTCGCCGAACGCGTCGGTCCCGGTACACCCGTCCACTGGTACGCGGTGGGCACCCTCATCCAGGTCCTGCTCGCCCGGGGCCAGGTCGAGGAGGCCGCGCGCACCGGCGAGGCCTACGCCTTCCACGCACCCTTCTCGGCCGCCGTGACCTTCCCCGACGCCCAGACCGTGTACGGCGAACTCCTGCTCGCCCGTGGCCTCACCAAGGACGCCGCCGACGAGCTCGCGTCCGCCGGCCGCCGGCTCGACCGGCGCGGCATGCGCAACCCCGCCTGGTGCCCCTGGCAGCTTCACCTCGCCCGCGCCGAGAGCCACGACGCCCCGGAGCGCGCCGTCGACACGGCACTCGAAGCGGTGAACCGCGCCCGCCAGTACGGCGCCCCCTCCACGATCGGCCAGGCTCTGCGTGTCGCCGCCGAGGTCTCGCCCGGCCCGGCCCGCGTCCAGCTCCTCGAGGAGTCCGTCGGTCATCTGGAGCGTTCCCCGGCCGCCTACGAACTGGCCTGCTCGCTGGTCGCCCTGGGCACCGAGCTGCGCCGGTCCGGACGCCCCAGGGAAGCCGCCGAGCACCTCTACCGCGGCCTCGACGCGGCGGTCCAGTGCGGTGCCGACGGACTGATCGAGGACGCCCGGGACGAGCTGGCCTCGGCGGGGCTGCGGCCGCGCCGTCTGCACAGCACCGAGACGGACACCCTCACCGCCCGTGAGCGCACCGCCGCCGCGCTCGCCGCACGGGACCGGACCCCGGCCCAGATAGCCGAGGAACTGCACATCGACGAGCACGCCGTGACCCGGCTCCTGTCGGCGGTCTACCGCAAGGTCGGCACCGACCGCAGGGGACTCGGGGCGGCCCTGGGGGACCAGGCCACGTCCTGACGCGGCCGGTCCGTCCTCCTCCCCCCACACGCGCAGCTGCCATGAGCCCGGTAGGAACAGCACCCGCGGGCCGGGTGCGCACAGCTTCCGTGGGACCGGTACGCACAGCTCCCGTGGGCCCGGTACGCGGCCGTGCACGTACCATTGCGGCATGTCCTTCCTCCGCCGCCGCAGTGCCACGCCCGCCGGGCCCGAGTTCGATGTTCTGGCCATGGATCCGGGCGACTGGCCCGGCAATCTCGGTGCGGGCCTGCTGCCCGCCCCCGACGGCAGCTGCCAGGGCGTCTTCCTGCGCTACGACCTGTTCGGCGGCCGCGGTCCCGCGATGATCATCGGCAATCTGCCCGAGGGCTCCCAGGCCCGGGACGTCGCCGAGAACGAGGTCCCCTTCGAGGTGGCCCAGCTCCTCATCGCGCTGGAGAACAACGAAGAGGTCACCGTCACCGGGACCGAGGACATGCCGGTGATGCAGGGCGACAACCTTCTGATCGTGCGCAGGCTGAAGCTCTCCGAGACCCGTATCTCCTGCGTCCAGTTCGACCGCAGCGACAACGTCCTGGTGACCATCGCCGCCTGGGACCGTCCGATCACGGACGACCTGTACGCGCTCCTGAAGCCGCTCCCGGCGGAACTCTTCCAGCAGGGCTGAGGCCCGACGCGGCCTGACAGCCCACCCGGCGTCACAGTTTGAGGGTGAACCAGGTGGTCTTGCCCGCGTCGGTGGGACGCACACCCCAGTTGTCGGCGAGCGCGCGGACCAGGATCAGACCCCGTCCCGACTCCTCGCCCTCGCCGGCCGTCCGGGGCTGCGGCAGATGAGGGCTGCGATCGCTGATCTCCACGGTCAGGTCGGTCGCGCTGCGGCACAGATGCAGACCGATGGGCCCCTGCGCGTGCTGCACGGCGTTGGTGAGGATCTCGGAGAGCAGCAGCCGGGCGTCGTCCGCCGCGCGAGCGCAGTCCCAGGCGGTCAGCGCCTTGCTGAGGAAGGCGCGGCCCTCCGGGACCGACTCGGGTACCGCGGGCAGGTCGGTGTCGACGGTGGCCAGGGGCCCCTGGGGCAGCCGGGTGAGCAGCAGCGTGACGTCGTCGTTGTGCCCGTCGGTGTCCGGCAGCAGGGCGGACAGCACGTGGTCGGCGGCGTCCTCCAGATCCGGCGCGGCGACGAACAGGTCCGTGAGAGTCGTGGTGAGCTCGGTGAGCTGGTCCTCGATGTCGCTGCCGGGCGTCTCGATGAGACCGTCGGTGTACAGGACGAGGGTCGCCCCGGGCGGGATCACCGACGTCGCCTGCTCATAGAGGATGTCACCGACACCGAGCGGCGCGTTCACCGGCGCGGGAAGCGGCCGGGCGCCGACGCCGGGCGTGGCCACCAGGGTCGGCAGATGCCCGGCCGAGCAGACCGTCACCTCGCCCGCGTCGGCGGAGATGACCAGATAGCAGCAGGTCACCAACTGGTCGGGCACGTCCAGATCACCGACGACGGCCTCCAGCGCCTGCATCAACTGGCGAGGCTGCATACCGGTCTTGGCCAGGGCGTGCGCGGCCGACCGCAGTTGGCCCATCACGGCGGCGGCCTCCAGACCGCGGCCCATCACATCGCCGATCAGCACCCCGACCCGGCCGGCTCCCAGCGGGATCAGGTCGAACCAGTCCCCGCCCACGCCCGCTCCCTGCGTGGCGGGCCGGTAGCGGCTCGCGGTGGTCAGACCGGGGATGGCGGGCGGGGTGCCCATGAGGCTGCGCTGGAGGGTCAGGGCGATGTGCCGCTGCTGCTCGTAGAGGAAGGTCAGCTCCGCCTCGGCCTTCTTGCGGTCGCTGATGTCCCGGACGATCGCGCACGCGCCGATCACCGTGCCGTCCGCGTCACGGGTGGGCCACAGCGTGATGTCCACGTCCAGCAGGGCGCCCGAGCGGGTCAGCCGCAGGGTCTCGAAGTGTTCGACCTTCTCACCGCTGCGCAGCCGGTCGAGGAGCAGGTCGATCTCGCTCCGCCGTTCCGTGGTCGCGAGAAGGGACACGTGCCTGCCCATCACCTCGGCACGCGAGTAGCCGTACAGCCGCTGCGCCGCCGCGTTCCAGTAGGTGATGTGACCGTCCAGGGTCTTGGCGAGGATCGCGTCCTGCGAGGACTCCACGAGACCGGCCAGTTCGTTGATCCGGGCCTCGGCGCGCTTGCGCTCGCTGACGTCGCGGACGGCGGCGGAGACGAGGAGCCCGTCGGTGGTCTCCAGCGGGCTGAGACTGATCTCGACGGGGAACTCGGTGCCGTTCTTGCGCAGTCCGTGGAGTTCGAGTCCCGCGCCCATCGGGCGGACCTGCCGGTTGTCGGCGTATCCGTCGCGGTGACGGTGGTGGTGGCCGCGGAAGCGCCCCGGTACGAGCAGTTCCACGGAGTGACCCAGAAGCTCCTCGCGCCGGTAGCCGAAGAGGGCTTCGGTCTGGGCGTTGACGAGTTTGATGGTTCCGGTGTCGTCGACGATGACCATGGCGTCCGGCGCCGCCTCCAGCAGACCCCGAAACCTTTCCTCAGCGGCCTTGCGGTCGCTGACGTCGCGGACGGCGGCGGAGACGAGGAGCCCGTCGGTGGTCTCCAGCGGGCTGAGACTGATCTCGACGGGGAACTCGGTGCCGTTCTTGCGCAGTCCGTGGAGTTCGAGTCCCGCGCCCATCGGGCGGACCTGCCGGTTGTCGGCGTATCCGTCGCGGTGACGGTGGTGGTGGCCGCGGAAGCGCCCCGGTACGAGCAGTTCCACGGAGTGGCCCAGAAGCTCCTCGCGGGTGTAGCCGAAGAGGGCTTCGGTCTGGGCGTTGACGAGTTTGATGGTTCCGGTGTCGTCGACGATGACCATGGCGTCCGGCGCCGCCTCCAGCAGACCCCGAAACCTTTCCTCGGCCCCCGCCGGCGCGTCGTTGCGCGGTTCCCCACCGCACTCGCATCGCTGGGGGACCGCCGCACCGGCCGGCCGCGTTGAAGTCTCTTTGACGAAGTTGCCCATGCCTGCCCCAGGGTGTCCCGTGTTCCGTGAACGGCCCATCAGAGCGCACGGAGAGCGGCCACGCCGTTACATGTCGTTAACTGGCCCGACCGCGGCCGAACCTGTCCTCGACGGCGCTTTCCCTGGCCGGTTGCCGGTGTCAGTCATTGTCTTCGGCGATCCGGACGCCGGGCCCGCCCCGCACGGGCCCGGACCGGACCGCCGGACGCCCTACGGAACCAGGTCCACGTCCGCCGCCCGCACGAACTGCACCCGGTGCCCGAACTGGATCTCGTAGTACATGTCCGCACCGATCACGACCCGGTGCGGTGTGGTGTCGAAGGTCGGTGCGTAGAAGTACTCGCCGGGCACCTTGTCGCCGGCCGCGTAGCGCTGGCCGGCGAGGATCTTGTACGGCAGGGGTGAGACCGCCTGGACGGGCACGCCCGCCGGGTACGCCTCCTTCTCCGGGTACGCCCTGCCGTACACGGGGATCTCCGCCAGGCCTGCCTTGGGTGTCACGGCCGGCCCCGACGCCCTCACGGCGGTCGGCTGCTTGCGCGGGTTCTCGAACCAGGCCTTCTGGCCCAGGTACCAGATCGCCGTCCAGTCGCCGTCGCGTCCGGCGAGCGCGTACCGCTGTCCGGTGGAGACACGCGAGGCGACGTCGTTCACCCCGGTCGTCGAGGCGTCGCCCTTCGGGTACAGGCCGATGTCCTGGACCAGTGGCGCGTTCTCGTCCGGCTGGGAGTACAGCCGTACCTCGCTGGAGCCGTGTGCGGCGCAGGGCTCGCCCTTGGTGACGCAGCCCGTGTACACCGGCTGGTTCGCGTCGAAGTCGGGCAGGACCGTCACCAGGTCACCGCCCTTGCCGAGCGCGGGGTGGAACGGGTGCCCGAGGAGAGTGAAGTAGTGCTGCCAGTCCCAGTACGGGCCCGGGTCCGTGTGCATCCCCGGGATGGTGGAGGCGGTGGGGCCCGGTACGTTGTCGTGCCCGAGAATGTGCTGCCGGTCCAGCGGGATGTCGTACTTCCGGGCGAGGTACCGCACCAGACGGGCGGAGGCCCGGTACATCTCCTCGGTGTACCAGGTGTCGGGCGCGGTCAGGAAGCCCTCGTGCTCCAGGCCGATCGACTTCGCGTTGATGTACCAGTTGCCCGCGTGCCAGGCGACGTCCTTGGCCTTCACATGCTGGGCGATGTGCCCATCGGTCGAGCGCAGGGTGTAGTTCCACGACACATAGGTCGGGTCCTGGACGAGGTTCAGCACACCGTCCCAGGTGCCTTCCGTGTCATGGATGACGATGTACTTGATGCTCTGCGACGCGGGCCGGTCGCCCAGGTCGTGGTTGCCGTAGTCGCCCTCGCCGAACTCCTCGTACGGGGCGGGGATCCACTCGCAGGACACGGTCCTCGGGCACTCGGTGTTGTCGGCGGAGGCCGTCCGCAGTCCCGCACGGCGCAGCTGCGCGGTGTCCGGGCTCAGTCCGGGCCGGGCGGCGAGCGTCACCTGCTGGCCGGCGTCCGTGGTGCGCCGCTCACCGGTGCGCATCACGTCGTACGCGTCGTCGGCGTAGGCCGCGGCGGTGCCGCTGTCGTCCGCTCCCGAGAAGCGTGCCACCGCTCCGTACCAGTCGGAGGGGTCGTCGCTCAGGGGCTGGCCGAGGTCCCGCTGCGCGGCGGCCAGGAGCGCCGCGCCGCCCGCGACGTTCGCCGCCGCGTCGGTGCGCAGCCGCTCCGCAGGCAGGCCGGTGAGGCCGGCGGCCTTGGTCAGCGTGGTGAGCCGGGCCGGGAGCCGGGACTCCGCGGGCACCCGCGTGTCAGGCAGGAGCGCGGGGCGCGAACCGTCGCCGCGGGCGTCCTCCGTGCCGTCGCCGTGATGCGGAGTCGCGGCGATCGCCGTCCGGGCGTCGGTCAGGTGCATGGGGCCGTAGCCGCCGGTGACGCTCGGAGCACCGTCGTGCGTGTCCCAGCGGGACTGGAGATAGGAAACCGCGAGCAGCACACTCTGCGGAACGTGGTACTCGCCGGCCGCGGCGGCGAAAGCCTGCTGCAACCGGGTCGTGGGCACTTCCTCGGCCGACCCCGAAGGGGCCGCGCCGAGCAGCGGCAGCAGCAGCGCCGCCGAGGCGACGGCTCCTGCGGTTCTGCGCGCGCGTCTGTGCCTGGTGGTGCCCTGGGGTTCGGTGACGGACCGGTGCAAAGCAGCCTCCTGGGACGGTCGGGCGCGGTGGGGCGTGCGAGAGCCGAACGCGTCAGTGCTATCGGCTCTCGGACGATCCGTCAATCATGCGCAGCAGGAGGCGATTTCCCATGTCAACGTAGGGTGAGCGGGGTTTCGTGGCGACTGCCTCCCGGCCTGCGGGGCGTCAGTGGCCTGGACCATTGCCCTGAACGGCGGGTCGTGCATGAGGGAGGTCCGCGGTGCGCCGGTGTGTCGGCGTCACCGCGGACCTCCCTTCCCCTTCAGCGAGTGCCGACAGCCGCGCGTACGGCCCGGCGGGCCAGCTGGCAGTCGTCGTGCAGCCGCCTCAGCAGCAGCCGCTGTTCCTCGCCGGACGGCGCAGCAGCCGGGTGGGCGGGGCCCGCTGCCGCCGGGGCCGCGTCGTGCAGGGAACGCTGCACGGCCATCTCGTACGTACGGATCTCGCGGGTCAGGACGATCATCAGGTTCACCAGGAAGGCGTCCCGAGCCGTCGGGCCCGCCGACTGCGCGAGCTGGCTGATCTGACGGCGCGCCACGGGAGCGTCGCCGAGGACAGCCCACAGCGTCGCCAGGTCGTAGCCCGGCAGATACCAGCCCGCGTGCTCCCAGTCCACCAGCACTGGACCGGCCGGGGAGAGAAGCATGTTGGACAGGAGGGCATCGCCGTGGCAGAACTGGCCCATGCCCTGGCGGCCGGAGGACGTCGCGATGCCGTGCACCAGCTTCTGCAGGTCACCCATGTCCCGGTCGGTGAGCAGCCCCAGCTCGTGGAAGCGGGAGATTCGTTCCGCGTAGTCCAGCGGGGCGTTGAAGGTCCCGGCCGGCGGCCGCCAGGCGTTCAGCCGGCAGATCGCGCTCAGCGCGGCGCGGATGTCCGCTCGGGGCGGGGCCTCGACCGGGTGGCGCTGGAGCGCGGCGACCCGGCCCGGCATGCGCTCGATCACCAGTGTGCAGTTGTCCGGATCCGCCGCGATCAGCCGGGGCACCCGAACAGGCGGGCGGTGCCGGACGAACAGACGGTATGCAGCTATTTCGTGCCTGATCCGCTCGGCCCAGACGGGGGAGTGGTCCAGTAAGCACTTGGCGACGGCCGTACTGCGTCCCGTCGTGCCGACAAGGAGCACGGAGCGTCCGCTGCGGCGCAGCACCTGGACCGGAGCGAACTCCGGACAGATCCGGTGCACCGACGCGATCGCCGTGCGCAGCTGGGCGCCCTGAGGGCCGGACAAGTCGAGTCTCCCGCTGAGCGGTTGGGTGCCGAGCCCCGGCACGCGCCGCGTCCGGCCGGCACCGAGCACGGGGGCCGCCTGACGTGCGGGGTCGAGGTAAGGGCCGCTGCCCACCGGGCGGGGGTGCAACGACCGGGGCGGAGCGGACACGGAGGACGATGCTGTGTACATGGGCGAAACAGATCCCTTCGTGTGCCTGCGAGTTGCCGCGCTGCCCGCCCCGGCCGCCTGGTTCATCCTGGGGAATGTCCCTGGCAACCGGGTCGGGGTGGCGCGTTCCTACCTGACACCCGACGTCCACTGGCACACCATCTGGCGCACCCTGGCGAACCCTGGCGAATAGTCGCTCAGCAACTGACAGGCGGTTACTGTCGAAATCAGCCGAGAACCTGGGGGCTTGACGTGAACGGACAACCCAACACTCGTCTGTCGGACCTGTTCGGCCTGGCCGGCTGGTCCAAGGGTGAACTCGCGAGGCTGGTCAACCGGCAGGCGGCGGCCATGGGCCACCCCCAGCTGGCGACCGACACCTCGCGGGTGCGGCGGTGGATCGACATGGGAGAGATCCCGCGTGATCCGGTGCCGCGGGTGCTGGCTGCTCTGTTCACCGAGCGTCTCGGCCGTGTCGTGACCATCGAGGACCTCGGTCTGGTCCGGCACGGGCGCGCGGGGAAACGGCAAGGCGCCGCCGGGAGTGCGGAACATCCCGACGGAGTGCCGTGGGCGCCCGACCGAACCGCCGCGGTCCTCACCGAATTCACGGGAATGGACCTCATGCTCAACCGACGCGGCTTGGTGGGCGCGGGTGCCGCGCTCGCCGCGGGATCCGCACTCAGCCCTGCCATGCACGACTGGCTCCGCAACGATCCGGCCCTCGCGGCCGACGCTCCGAAGTTCGAAGACCCCCTGCACGCCGACCCCGCCGGGTTCGACCGCTACGAGGCCGCCCCCATCGGGTCGCAGGAGATCGAGGAACTGGAGCGCTCCGTCGAGGTGTTCCGGGCCTGGGACGCGGCCCGCGGTGGCGGGCTGCAACGCAAGGCCGTGGTGGGCCAGCTCAACGAAGTGGGAGGCATGCTCTCCTACCGGCACCCCGACCATCTCCAGCGACGCCTGTGGGGCGTCGCCGCCAATCTCGCCGTCCTCGCGGGCTGGATGTCGCACGACGTCGGCCTGGAGCCCACGGCTCAGAAGTACTTCGTCATCGCGGCCCACGCGGCCCGCGAGGGAGGCGACCGGCCCCGCGCGGGGGAGGCGCTCTCCCGGGCCGCCCGTCAGATGGTGCATCTGGGCCGTCCGGACGACGCGCTCGACCTCATGAAGCTCGCCAAGTCCGGATCCGGTGACGAGGTGCTGCCCCGCACCCAGGCGATGCTCCACACCATCGAGGCCTGGGCACAGGCGTCCCTGGGCAAGGGGCAGGCCATGCGGCGCACCCTGGGTGTGGCGGAGGACCTGTTCGTCTCCGACCGGGGTGACGTCCCTCCTCCCAGCTGGATGCAGTTGTTCGACGAGGCCGACATGCACGGCATGCAGGCACTCGCCTACCGCACGCTCGCCGAGCACGAGCCGGCCGCCGCGGCGACCGCGCAGCGTCACGCCAAGGAGGCGCTGAAGCTGCGGGAGTCGGGGCGGGACCGGTCGAAGATCTTCGACCACATCTCGCTCGCCTCGGCCTGCTTCATCGCAGACGATCCCGAACAGGCCGACCGCTACGCGCGACTGGCGCTGACGTCGATGGGCGCCAACTCCTCCCATCGCACGTGGGACCGGCTGCGTGAGATGTACCGGCTCACCGGGCAGTACTCCAGCTATCCGAAGATCAGCGATCTGCGTGAGGAGATCAAACTCGCGCTGCCGAAGGGTTCGCTCAAGCCCCGGCGCGGCGACGGCGCGCGAGTCTAGGCGCCGACTGCGGGGGCCCGGGTGCTCTACGTCTCCCGCGCGAGCGGGCGTTCGGCGCCGGCCGCGCCGTGGCGGCTCGGTTGACAACGGCGTCAGCCGCCGTCAGGGGAAGATGCCGGTCCCGGCCGTCTCTCCGTCTTGTCCGGCTCGGTCTCGTCCGGCTCCGTCTCCTTGGGCTCCGGTGCCGTCGGGCTGCGGTGTTCCAGGCGTTCCCGTCGTCCTCGTCGTCCTCGGCGTCAGGATCCGATCCGGGCGATGAGCACGCAGGCGTCGTCCTCGCGCTCGGCCGCGCCGCATTCCTCGACAACCATCCGAATACAGTCCTGGGCCGTACGGGCCTCGCCGAAGCGGGGGGCCAGGCCGAGCAGCCTCTGGACGGCCGTCATCGCTCCCTGACGTTCGGTTTCGTCCGGGAGCGGGGCCCCTGATCGCCGGGGAACCAGCCCCTCGGTGTGCAGGAGCAGCAGGTCGCCCGCGCGGAGGGTTTCCTCGGCCTGCCCGTAGACCGCGCCGGAGGTGGCTCCGAGCAGGACGCCGTCCGGTGCGGCCAGCGCGCGCCCCGTCCCGTCGCGGTACAGCAGCGGGGCGGGGTGTCCCGCCTGCGCCCAGCTGAGGGTGCGGGTCTCGGGGAGGTAGCGGCAGCACACGGCGCTGCCCAGGGCGGGCTGAACGGTGGCGTCGAGCAACTGATTGAGCCAGGAGAGGAGTTGACCGGGCTGGGTGCCCGCCACCGCCATGCCGCGCAGGGCACCGAGCAGCATCGCCATTCCCGACGTCACGCCGACTCCGTGGCCGGTGAGGTCGCCGACGCTCAACAGGGTTTCCCCGTCGGGGAGTTCGAGGGCGTCGTACCAGTTGCCGCCGATCAGCGCGCTGGTCGACGACGGCAGATAGTGGGCCGCCACGTCCAGTGCCCGGGGTCCCTGGCGCGGGAAACGCAGGGAGCCGCGCCAGGGCGGCAGCACGGCCTCCTGGAGTTCGACCGCGAGTCGGTGCTCGGTCTGTGCGACGTGCCGCTGGCGCTGGAGGGATTCCCGGGTCTCGCCCACCGTCCGCTGGCTGCGGCGCAGCTCGCTGACATCGCGCAGCACGGCCCACATCGAGGCGGTGCTGCCGTCGGCGTCGAGCACGGGCTCGCCCATCATGTGCACGGTCCGCACTCCGCCGTCGGGTCGCACGATGCGGAACTCCCCGTCGATGGGTTTGGCGTCGATGAGGCAGTCGGTGACCATCGTCGTCAGCATCGGCCGGTCCTCGTCGAGGACCAGTGAGGGCAGCTCGTCGAGGGTGAGCGGGGGAGCGGCGGCGTCGCGGCCCAGGATCTGGTAGAGCTCGCCGGACCAGCTCGCCTCGTCCGTCAGCAGGTTCCACTCGGCGCTGCCGACCCGGCTCAGCAGGGAGCCCTGCCGGGGTGCGGCCGGCGCGGTCCGGGTGGCGGCGGTGGCCTCGGGCGGGACGGGCAGCTCCGTCGGTCCGTCCCGCAGTTGGGCCAAGTGGGCGTCCAGGTCGTTTAGTTGATGCAGTGCCAGATTGCAGAGCGCGCGCTGCCAGCGTCCCTGCGCGTCCTCTTCGTCGGCGGGTGCCTCACGCCGTACGGCGTCCACCTCACCGCGCAGGCGCCGCGTCTGCGAGATGAGCGCGTCGACCGTGCCGCGCCGGGGCGGCTGGGCGGCGGGGCGGTCCGCAGAGAGATGGGGTGGCATGACGTACTCCGATGCGGGGACGGTACGACCTGGGCGACGGAAGGACCATGACGACTGTCGCACAGCCCGCGACGCACTGTAAGGGATTTGGCAACACCCGATACGGTCATGCTTCTGGTATATGCCGCAGTCCTCCCGGAGTGGGCGACCGGTCCCGATGAGGTAGTCGTCGTTCGGCGTCAAGTCGTAGACGCCGTACGCGACTTGACGGTCGCAGGCGGTCCTGCGCGAGGCTTTCACTCTGCTGTTCGAGGGGCGTTTGTGCGACTGCTCGGAGTCCGTTCAGGGTGAGTGTACGAACTCCGCCACCTCGGCCTCGTAGAGAGGGGACGGGTCGATGCCCATCGACGTGAAGTTGTCCTCGATCTCCAGGGCGACGATGCCGTGCAGATGGGCCCACAGCAGCGTGGAGCGTGCGGCGACCGCCTCCGGCACGTCCTCGAAGCCGTGCCGCTCCCGCCACTTGGTGAACTGCGCCGCCGTGCCGCGCGGGACGTGCGGATCCGGCTCGGCCAGGGCGCTCACCGCGTCCAGGAGTACGGTCATGGCCGGCTGCGAGGCCTCGACCAGGCTCGCGGCCTGGGCGTCGTAGCCCTGGAGCGGCGCGCGGAAGAGCAGCCTGTAGCGGTGCGGCTCGGCCAGTGCCCAGGCCCGGTAGGCGTGGACCAGTCCGGCCAGCCGGGCGGCCGGGTCCGCCGGGCCGGCCTCGGCGGTCGCCCGGGCGAGCGCCGACGCCAGGTCTCCGTAGGCGTCGACGACGAGGTCGGTCAACAGGCTGTCGCGGTTGGCGAAGTAGCGGTAGAGCGCGGGGCCCGTCATGCCCAGCTGCTTGGCGATCGCGTTGAGCGACAGTGCCTCCGGGCCGCCCTCGGCGAGCTGGCGCAGCGCCGCCGTCTTCACCTCCTGGCGCACCTGCGCGCGGAACCGGTCGCGCGGGCCGGTCCCGCTCCGGGTGTCTGCGGCCACGTCGTCGCCTCTTCGTGTCGGGGTGCGGAAACCAAGTTGGTTAGAGCCTATCACGAACGAGACAGACAGTAACGTAAGAGTCTCGTGTACTCGATACGCGATGGCCGGGGTCCGTACTGGCATATGCCCCCGGGTGGCACGGTACGTCTACGACTCCGAGACCAGCGGCGTCAACGCCCACCGCACGCCGGTGGCCCGGTCAGGCGTAGAGGTCCGGGCGCGGGGCGAGTTCGACGGTCACCCGGCCGCCGCTCTCCAGCGCCCGGACTCCCGCCTCGGCGACGGCGGACGCCGCGTACCCGTCCCAGACCCCGGGTCCGGTGACCCGGCCCGCCCGGGTGGCGTCCACCCAGGCCTGCACCTCACGGTCGTAGGCGTCGGCGAAGCGCACGAGATAGTCCCGCGCCACCTCCTCGTGTCTGCCGCCCGCCGTCGTGACGGCCAGGGAGCGCTCGTCCCCGATCCGGGCGCTCCCCGACTCGCACACCGCCTCGCACGCCACCTGGTAGCCGAACCCGCAGTTCACGAAGACCTCGACGTCGACCAGGGCGCCGCCGGCCGTCTCGAACAGGACGAACTGAGGGTCGATCAGCCCCTCGGGCGCGGTCGAGGACGACCGGGGGCGCAGCACGGTCACCGCCGTGAGCTCCTGCCCCAGCAGCCAGCGCGCCACGTCGATCTCGTGCGAGACGGAACTGTTGACCAGCATCGCCGAGGTGAAGCCGGGCGGCGAGGACACATTGCGGTGGGTGCAGTGCAGCATGAGCGGGCGGCCCAGTCGGCCGCTGTCCAGCAGGGACTTGAGGCGCCGGTACTCGGCGTCGTACCGGCGCATGAACCCGACCTGCGCCAGCCGCCGCCCTAGTCGTACCTCCGCCTCCATGACCCGCAGCGCCCCGGCCGACTCCGGCACCAGCGGCTTCTCGCACAGCACGGGAAGACCCCGGGCGAACGCCGCGAGCAGGGCCTCCTCGTGCGCGGGGCCGGGGGAGGCGACCAGTACGGCATCCACCCCGGGCGCGTCGAGCGCGGCCGCCGCCTCGGCGTGGACCGACACGCCGTCGATGCCGGCCGCCGCCTCCTCGGCGCGACCGGTGTCGGGATCCGCCACAGCGACGACTCTTGCACCGCTCACCACCTGATCCAAGCGGCGTACATGGTCGGCTCCCATGTGGCCGGCACCCAGTACCGCCACACCCAACAGCTCACTCACGCGGTACGCACCTCTCCGACGACTGCCCGGGCCGTTGCGTCCCGGTGATCCGATTGTCGGCCGCGAAGATCGATGACGCAGCACCCTGACGCCGGCCTTTTCGTCGCACAATCCGGGCAATTGATTGCTCATCGCACCCGCGTCGTCGTCGCCGCGGTGCTGGGACTGTCTGGACTGCGGGCGGCGGCCACTGCATGACCTGCCCCATCGTGCGGGCCCCGTGGACTTCTGACCGCCGGCGCAGGCCGGGCCGCTCGACGGCTCAGAAGGAGTCCGGATCGGCGGCGGCCCAGTCCGCCGCCCAGGCCGAGGGCGGCTCGGCCAGCAGCACCCCGGGCTCGAGCCACTCGTAGAGCTCCGCGTACGACCTCACCGTCGTCGGTCCGACGCGCCGCAGCAGCCGGTGCGGTGCGAGTTCGCCCGGATCCCGCACGCCCATCGCGGCCATGATCCGGCTCGCGCTGTGCACGGTGGCCCGCTGGTAGCGCCGCACCCGCTCGGCCTTGTCGGCCACGTCCAGCGCGCGGAACCGGCGCGGATCCTGCGTCGTCACACCGGCCGGGCAGGTGTTCGTGTGGCACCGCCGGGCCTGGACGCAGCCGACGGCGAACATCATCGCGCGGGCGGCGTTGGTGTAGTCGGCGCCCTGGAGAAGGCGTCTGACGATGTCCGAGCCGGTCGCGACCCTGCCGCTCGCACCGATCCGGACCCGGTCGCGCAGCCCGGCGCCGACCAGCGCGTTGTGCACCGTGATCAGACCCTCGGTCAGCGGTGTGCCGATGGTGCCGGCGAACTCCGGGGGCGCGGCACCCGTGCCGCCCTCCGAGCCGTCCACGACGACGAAGTCGGGTGTCACCCCCTCGGCGAGCATCGCCTTGCAGACGGCCAGGAACTGGCGCCGCGAGCCGACACAGAGCTTCAGGCCGGTCGGCTTGCCGCCCGCCAGCTCGCGCATCCGGGCGACGAACCGCACCAGCTCCCTCGGGGTCGAGAACACCCGGTGGTAGGGAGGCGACACCACGGTGACACCCTCGGGCACCCCGCGCGCCCGGGCGATCTCCGCGCTCACCTTCGCCCCGGGCAGCACCCCGCCGAACCCCGGCTTCGCCCCCTGGGAGAGCTTCAGCGACACGCACTTCACCTCGGGCAGCGCGGCCTTGTCCTTGAACTCCCGCTCCTCGAAGTCCCCTTCGGCGGTACGGCAGCCGAAGTACCCTGTGCCGATCTCCCAGATGAGGTCACCGCCCCCGCGCAGGTGATGGTCCGACAGACCGCCCTCGCCGGTGTCCTGCGCGAAACCCCCCAGCGCGGCACCCCTGTTGAGCGCCAGGACGGCGTTCGGGGACAGGGCTCCGAAGCTCATCGCGGAGACGTTCAGCAGAGCCATGTCATAGGGCTGGGTGCAGTCGGGGCCGCCCACCCGGACCACGGGCGGTTCGTCCGGAACCTCGACCGGGCGCATCGACGGCTCCAGGAACTCATGGCCGTCCCCGTACACGTCACGCTCCGTGCCGAACGGCTCCTCGGCCTCGACGCCCTTCGCCCGCTCGTACACCAGGGTGCGGACCGCACGGTCGAAGGGCCGCCCGTCGACGCGGCGCCCCACGAGATGCCGCCGGCGCTCCGGGTGCCGCTCCTCCGGCGGGAAGCCCAGACGGCCGAGCAGCGGATAGTTGCGCCGCACGGAGTGGCGGCGCTGCGCCAGGTCATGGCCGCCGAGCGCGGTCAGTGCCAGCAGCGGGCCCGCCGCGCACCACCACCACGCGGAGACGGCGCCCGCCAGAAGCAGCGCCCCGGCCGCACCGAGGGCGACGAGCAGCAGTGGGAGCATCCGGCGCACACCAGGAGTCAAACCCATGGAGGCGAAAGCCGCTGATCGGGGACACCCACGCGGGCCGTCACGCTCACCCGGTGGGGTGCCCGTCAGTAGCCGTCCGTGTCCCGCGGACCGCACGAGCTGCCGCCGGCCGGCAGCGACCCGTACAGCAGGAAGTCGTCGACCTTGCGGTGCACGCACTTCGAGGACGCGTACCCGGTGTGCCCGTCGCCCTTGTTGTCGAGCACCACGGCCGAGGAACCCAGACGCCTGGCGGTCTCCACGGTCCAGCGGTAGGGGGTCGCCGGGTCCCCGCGGGTGCCGACGAGCAGAATCTTCGAGGCGGGTACGTCGCGGACCTTCTCGCGTATGTAGTCGGTGCCCTTCGGGCGGCCGTAGCACATCAGCACCTGGGCGAGCCGGTACCGGCCGAAGACGGGCGACGCCTCCTCGTAGGCGGCACGCAGTCCGGCGACCTGCTCGGCGACCTGGCCGGCACTGGGCCGGTCGGGGTCGTCGGCGCAGTTGACGGCCATCAGGGCGGCCGGGAGGTTGTCGAGCGGGACGTCCTCGGCGTCGACGAGCCCGCCGTTCTGCCGGGGCCCCTGCCGGACGGGCGTGGAGGTGGCCGGCAGGGAGGCGCCGCCGGAGAGCTGGGTGAGCCCGTGGGTGTCACCGTCCTGGACCAGCAGACTGAGGGCCTGTTCGAGGACGGGCCACATCTCCTTGCTGTAGAGGGCCTGGCTGATCGCGCCCACCAGGTCCTGCCCGGAGAACGCCTGGCCGTAGTCCGACGGCACCGGGTCCCGGTCGAGCGACTTCACGAGCTCGACCACCTGTTCGCTCGCGCTGCGCCGGTCCTGTCCGAACGGGCAGGCCATGTTCTTCGCGCACCATGTGACGAAGTCGTCGAGCGCGGTCTGCTGGCCTTCCGCGCCTATGCGGCCCTGCTCGGTGAGCGGCTCGGTGAGCGTGTCGACCCCGTCGAGCACCATCCGTCCCGTCTTCTTCGGGAACTGGGCCGCGTACACCGCGCCGAGCCGCGTTCCGTAGGAGAAGCCGAGGTAGTTGAGCTTCTTGTCGCCGAGCGCCTGACGCATCACGTCCAGGTCCCGGGAGGCGTTGACCGTGCCGATGTGCGGGAGGACGGCCCCCGAGTGCCGGGCGCAGGTGCCGGCGGCCTTCTTGACCGCCTTGAGCGCCGCGTGCACGTCGGTGCCGGCGGCCGTCGCCCCGAAGATCTCGTCAACACCGTCGCCGCAGCTCACGGGCGAGGAACGGCCGACGCCGCGGGGGTCGAAGGTCACCACGTCGTAGCCGTTGGTCAGGCCCATGAAGTCCTTGCCGGCCGCGGCGAGCCCGGGAACGCCGGCACCGCCGGGACCGCCGAAGTTCAGCACCACCGACCCCCGTGAACGGCCCGTCGCCCGGTAGCGGGCCAGTGCCAGGTCCAGCGTGCCGCGGCCCGGCCTCGCGTAGTCGAGGGGGACGGTTATCTTGCCGCACTGGAGGTCCTTGGGCATGCCGTCGCCCTCGCAGGCCGCCCACGTGACCTTCTGGCGGTAGAAGCGGGACAGGCCGGGCCCCTCGTCGGCGGTCGCCACCGTCGGCAGACCCGCCGCCAGCAGGGTCAGCGTCGCGGTGGCGGCTCCCACGACCGCGAAGCGTTGGTGCACGGACAGCATGCCTGCCTCCAGGGTCGCCTGCGGTGGACCGGCGATACCTCCCGGATCACGATAGACGCGGCCCCGGTGGCACGCCTCTGGGCGAGCGGGGCCGGCCGTCGCCGCCCGCCCCGCGCCGGGTCGTCCCCGGGGTGCGGAAGCTGTTCGAAATGCGTGACGCTCGATGGGGTGAAAGGCCGATGAGCCATAACTCGGATGGTCCGCAGGCGTTCTTGGCACTGTGGGCGAGTGCCCACGTTGGTGTCAGGAAGGCAGTGAACGTATGAAACGGGTGACCCGAAATGGTTTGATCGCCGCGGCCGCCGCCTCGGGCGCGCTGGCCGCGGCCATGCCGGCGCACGCCGACTCCGCGGCGGACGGCGCGGCGGCAGGCTCGCCCGGCCTGATCTCCGGCAACACCGTCCAGCTCCCCGTGCACATCCCCGTGAACCTGTGCGGGAACACGGTGAACGTGGCCGGGCTGCTCAATCCCGCCGCGGGCAACCGCTGTGCCAACCAGGGCGCCGGGGGCGGGGCCGCCGCGACCGGTGGCGGGCGGCACGGGGGAGCCGGGGCACACGGTGGCGCCGCCGGCCGGGGCGGTACGGCCGGTGGCCACGGCGCCGACAGCCGTGACGGTGGGGGCGCGGTCGCGCACGGTCACGGAGAGGATTCGCCGGGTGTGCTCTCGGGCAACGGCCTTCAGCTCCCGGTGGATCTTCCGGTCAACGTCAGCGGAAACTCGGTGACGGCGGTCGGCCTTGGCAACGCGGCCGTCGGCAATGAATCGGTCAACACCTCGGGTGCCGAGCCCGTGCGGGCGCACCACGCCGTGAAACCCGCCCCGAGGCCGTCCACCCCGTCCGCCGGGACTCCCGTCACCGCGGCGCCGGAGCGGGTCCGGCCGCGCGGCGGGGCCGTGGCCACCCTCGCTCACACGGGCGCGGACGCCGCGATGCCCGCCATCGCGGCGAGCGCGGCGATGCTGCTGGGCGGTGCCGTCCTGTACCGCCGGTTCCGGCCGGCCGCGGTGCGCTGACCCGCGGCGTTCACGATCGGAGGCTCCATCGGACGGGTGACCGGTGGAGCTTCCTCGCTGTCCGCCTCCTCCTGTCCGGGGTCCTGGCGGCTGGGGGTTCGTGGGGTTACGGGGGTTCCTGGGGTTCCTGGGGTCTCGGGGAGCGGCGTCGTCATCGCTGTCGCGGGCCCGGGCCGCCCGGGGCATCGCCAGGTCCGTGTGGCATGGCGCCCCACCGTGCCGGCCGTGGGCGCCGAAGTGGCCGAATCCGCTCCCGTGTGCGGCGCTCGTCGCTGCGATCGGTACGGAGATCGGGAAGGATGCTGCGCGAGCGACCGGCCCGGCGCACCGCGCGCCTTGAACGCCGGCGCGCACCCGACCTGTACGCATTGGAGCGCCCCATGACCTCACCGGGACCCGACGGCCTCGTCGTCAGCCAGGCCACCCTCGACGACTGGAAGGTCGTCGGCGGCTGGGCGGCGGACGAGGGATGGAATCCCGGCCTGTCCGACAGCGCGAGCTTCTTCGCCCAGGATCCCGCGGGCTTCTTCATCGGACGCGTCGACGGGGAGCCGGTCTCGGCCGTCTCGGTGGTCAACTACAGCGCCGACTACGCCTTCCTGGGCTTCTATCTCGTACGCCCCGACCTGCGCGGGAACGGATACGGCCTGGCCACCTGGGAGACGGCCCTCGCCCACGCGGGCGGCCGGACGGTCGGCCTCGACGGCGTGGTCGCGCAGCAGGACAACTACCGCAAGTCGGGTTTCGAACTCGCCTACCGGACCGCCCGGTTCACCGGTGTGGCCCCCGTGGGGGAGGAGCCGTCGGGGGTGCGGGCGGCCGGACCGGCGGATCGCGCGGCGATCACGGCGTACGACAGCGCCTGCTGTCCGGCCGACCGGCCGGTGTTCCTGGAGTCGTGGCTGACCGCCCCCGGGCACCGCACCTTCGTCCGGCACGACGGCGCCGGCAGGCTGAGCGGGTACGCCGTGATCCGTCCGGCGCGTGACTCCCTGCGGATCGGCCCCCTGTTCGCCGACACCGCCGACGACGCCCGCGCCCTGTTCGCCGCGCTCGCCACCGCCGCGGACGGCAGCGCGCTCGCCGTCGACGTGCCGCGGGCGAACACGGCGGCCGTCGCCCTCGTGGAGAAGCTCGGCCTGACCCCCTCCTTCGAGACGGCCCGCATGTACACCGGGCCGGTCAGGGCGTTCGCGCGGGAACGCGTCCACGGGGTGACCTCACTGGAACTCGGTTAGCCCGGCACGAACCCGGTTAGCCCGGCACGAACCCGTCCGGCCCGGCACGGCGTTCGGCCCCGCACGCGGCCACGCACGGGAGCGGCGGCTCACCGCGGGGGTGAGGCCGCCGCCCCGGTGAGCAGGATCATCCCGGAGTCCCCGTAGTCCGGCAGGGTCGGGTCCGAGGGGATGCGGCCGACCTCGAGCCGGTCGGTGAGCGGGGTGAACACCTCGGTGATGACGTCCGTGTCCACCGGGCAGCCGGGCCAGCGGGACGCCGCGCCGATCCGGTAGGTCGGCATGTTCTCCATGAAGGCGGCGACCAGATGTCCGCCCGGTACCACGCACCGGACGAACCGGCGGCAGAAGTCCTTGAACTCCTCGAAGTCCTCGGTGGCCCCCTCGGCCACGAAGTGCATGGAGGCGAGGTCGTAGCTCCCCGGTTCGATGGACCTCAGGTCGCCGTGCACCAGACGCACCGGGGACAGCGCCTCTTCCAGGGTCTCGGGTATGTCCGGGTTGAGGCTGCGGCACAACGTGTGGAACGGCAGCCAGCTTTCTTCCGGTGTCCCGTTCAACTGCCACTCCAGATAAGCGGTGTTGGAGGCACCCGCCTCCACGGCGTCGATGCGGCGGCTCGCGGCGGACGCGAGGATCAGCGGATAGAGATTGGGTCCGGCCCCGATCTCCACGGACCGGCCGACGCTGCCCGGTGCGAACTCGCGGTAGAACGCGCAGTGGTGGGTGATGACCGCCGTGTCCGAGGGATGCAGCTCGCGGTAGTTCTCCGCCAGATAGTCCTCGACGGGCCAGCTGTCCCAGTCCACGTCGTCATTGAGAACCGCCATCGCGGACTCCGTCTCCCGGCCGCAGCCGATAGCGCTCGGTGAGCCGGGTGAGCGTGTCGTTGAGCTGCTCGATGTCCTCGTCGGAGTTGAGGGCGGTGAGCTGGAGCCGGAACCCGACCCGGTCGCGGGGTACGAGGGGGTAGGCCGCCAGGGTCACGTAGATGCCGTTGGCCCACAGGAACCCGCCGACCGCGTCCAGGTCGTCGGCGTCGGCCAGGGGGATCTCGATGATCGGCAGACGGTCCGTGTTGAGCGTGCCGACCCCGAGTTCCTCCAGGTGGTCGAGCACACGCCCGGTCTTGCGGTACAGGTCGGCCCGGATCTCGTCCCCGCGACGGTCGTTGACTTCGAGACCGGCCAGCGCCGTGGCGAGGGAGGCGGTGGGCGAGGGACCCGAGTAGAGGTAGGGGGCCGCGGCGGTCTTGAGGCGGTCCTTGAGCGAGCTGGGCAGCGCGAGGAAGGCCAGCAGCGACGAGTACGCCTTGGAGAAGCCGCCGACGAGCACGAGCCCCTCGTACGACTCTCCCGTGTGCCGCACGATGCTGTTGCCGCGGTCCCCGTACGGACACGACTCCTGCGGGCCGCGCTCCCCGATGACGCCGAAGCCGTGCGCGTCGTCGATGTACATCAGGGCGTTTCGCGGCCTGCACACCTCGATCAGCCTCGACAGGTCGGGGATGTTCCCGCTCATGCTGTTCACACCGTCCAGGCAGACCAGCCGGGGCAGGTCGGCGGGTACCGCGTCCAGCATGACGGCCAGTTCGTCGGGGCGTTCGGCGTGGAACCGGCGCAGCGTCGCGCCCTGTCCGCGGGCCCCCACACATCCGTCGAACACGGTCCGGTGCGCCGTGGCCTCGACGAAGACATGGCCCTGGCCCGCGAGGGCGGGGATCACCGAGGCGTGGATCAGGGTCAGCGTGGGCAGCAGCAGCGTGTCCGGCGCGCCGAGCAGGTCGGCGAGCCGTTCCTCGATGTCGGGGTACAGGCGGGGACTGCCGATCAGCCGCGACCAGCTGGGGTGGGTGCCCCAGAGCTGTACGGCCGGCTCGATGGCCTGGATGATCTCCGGGTCGCAGTCGAAGCCGAGGTAGTTGCAGGAGGCGAAGTCGATCATCCAGTGGTCGCCGCTGCGGATGTGCCGGCCGCGTACCTCGTCCAGCACGGCGTCGCTCATGGGGTTGGTCTTCCGCAGGTGTTCCAGGTCGCGCCAGCGCCTGGAGCGGCGTGTGCTCGCCGTCTGCGTGTCGTCGGTCCCCGCAGCCTCGGGCAGGGCGGACGGCTCCTTGCCCGGGTCCGCGGACGGCTCCTTGCCCGGGTCCGCGGACGGCTCCTTGTCCGGGTCCGCGGCCGGCGGCCCGATCCGTCCCATTCCGTATCTGGGCTCCGCCGTCGCGGTGGCGGAGCGGGCCGGGGCGCGAACCCCGTCGCGCTGCCGCAGCAGGAACTCGCTCTGCTGCACGGTCATGGGCCGGGCGAAGAGGAAACCCTGTCCGAACCGGCATCCCATGCCGGCCAGGAGATCCCGCTGCACCACGTCCTCGATCCCCTCGGCGATCACCTGGATGCCGAGGGTGTCGGCCAGACCGACGATTCCCTCGACGAGTGCGACCTGCCGGGTGTCCAGCGCGATGTCGTCGATGAACGTCTTGTCGATCTTCAGTACGTCGACGGGGAAGTCCCGCAGATACCGCAGCGACGAGTAGCCGCTGCCGAAGTCGTCGACGGCTATGTGGACCCCGAGGTCCTTCAGCGAGTACAGGACCGCCTGGATCTGCGCGTCCCGGCGCATCAGCACCGTCTCGGTGAGCTCCAGCTGGAGCGACCCCGGGGCGAGCCCCGGGGTCTCCAGCGCCTTGCGCACCTCGCCCAGGAACCCGCTGTCGCGGAACTGGCGGGGGGAGACGTTCACGCTGACGTACGGAGGGTCCGCCCCGTCGGCCGTCCGCTGGAGTCCGGCCATGTCGGTGGTGGCGTTCCTCAGGACCCAGGCGCCGAGCGGCGTGATGTGCCCGGTCTCCTCGGCGAGGGCGATGAACTGGTCCGGCGGAACCGGCTCGTGATGCGGATGCGGCCAGCGGGCCAGGGCCTCGAAGCCGACGACCTCGCCCGCGCCGATGTCGACGACCGGCTGGTAGCGCAGGGTGAACTCGGACCGGGCCACCGCACCGTCGAGCCGTGCCTGGAGATCGTGCCGCTCGACCATCCGCACCCGGAGTCGGGGGAGGAACCTGCGCCACTGTCGCTTGCCCGCCGCCTTGGCCGCATAGAGGGCCAGATCGGCGTGGCCGAGGAGTTCCTCCGCGTCCGTGCTGTCCCTGGCGGTGGCCACGCCGACGCTCGCGGACACGCTGACCGAGCCCTCGCGGAGGCTGAACGGCCTGCTCAGCGCCTGGATCACCTGTGCCGCCAGGAGTTCGGCGTCCAGCGGCTTCTTCGCGTCCTCCATCAGCACGGCGAACTCGTCGCCCCCGAGCCGGGCCGCGGTGTCCGTGCGGCGCAGGGCCCCCGAGAGCCGTTCGCCGACGGCGCTCAGCAGGTGGTCGCCGGTGGAGTGCCCCATCGTGTCGTTGACCATCTTGAAGTCGTCGAGGTCGATGAAGAGCAGACAGGTGAGCGTCGTCCCGCGGCGGCTGCGCAGGAGAGCGCGCTCGATCCGCTCCAGGAGCAGGGTCCGGTTGGGCAGACCGGTCAGCGGATCGTGGAACGCCCGTTCCGTCAGCTCGTGCTCCAGGCGCCGTTGCTCGGTCACGTCCCGCAGGGTGATGACCAGTCCGGCCACCGTGGGGTCCTTGCGCAGGTCGCTGCACCGCACCTCGACCTCGATGCGGCTGCCGTGACGCAGCACCCACCAGTGGTCGTGGGTCTCGGGGGCCCCGCCGTTCCGCAGGGCGGCGAGTCCTCTGACCACCCGGGTCCGGTCGCTGGAGTCCACCAGTTCGGGCAGCGGTGCCCCGGTGAGTTCCACCTGGCCGAAGACGGCTCGCGCGGACGGGCTCGCGTACCGGACCGTGTTGTCGTCCTCGACGATCAGGATGACGTCCGAGGCGTTGCGCACCAGCGTGCGGAAGTACGCCTCGCTCTCCTTGCGGATGATCTCCTGGCGCAGCGCGATCCGTTCCACGGCCAGTCCGGCGTGCGAGGCCAGGATCTCCAGCGAGCTCTGGATCTCGCGGAGTTGCTGCTCGGGGCCCGCTGCCATCAGCACGCCCGGCAGTTCACCGGCCGGCTCGTCGGGCGGGATCATCGGGCACACCAGGGTGGTCGGCAGACCGTGGAGCCGGCCCGCGATGTCCGCCCCGAGCTCCGCCGTGGGGACCAGGTGCGAGCGGCGTGTCGTCAGCCCGCTCGCGTACTCGGCCGGCAGGACCAGACTCCGGTGCGCGACCTTGGACCCGAACAGGGTGCTGACGGTGGTGTCGCACGCCCGCGCCACATCCTGTGGCCGGACCGCCGCGACGAGGGACGTGGCCGCCGTGCGCAGCGCCTGCTCGCGTGCCACGGCATTGCGGTGGGCCACCACCATCCCGGAGAGTCTGAGGATCACCAGCAGGAAGAGCGAGGCGGAGAAGACCGCGATCACGGCGGCGTCCTGCGCGTCGCCCCGCCGTCCCTCGTACAGGAGGATGCCGGGTGCCACCAGGGTGGCCGCGGCGAGCATGAGCAGGCGACGGCGTGTCGGCCGCAGGGACTCCTGCCGCTCCACGGGCCGGGTCAGTTCCACCATCGAGGGATGCAGTCCGGCGAGCCCCCAGGCGGTGTAGAACACGATCCAGCCGGAGTCGAGCACGGTCCCGGTCTGCCACAGGTTGTTCAGCTGGAGAATCCCGTACGCGATGTCGAAGGTGAGCAGGGTCGCGGTTCCCAGCACGAGGAGCTGCAGGGAGCGGATACGGCCGGAGCCCGGGCTCGCGGACAGCAGGCGGGCCAGCATCGCGAGGACGAGGACGTCGCCGAGCGGGTACGCGATGCTGATGGCGCGCTGCTGCCAGGTCAAGCCCGGCACATGGGCGAGCGGCTGCACCAGGAAGACCCAGACCGGCAGGGCGAGCCCCAGCGCGAAGATCAGTGCGTCGAGCAGACTCGGCAGGTCGTGCCCCGGCCAGCGGTAGCGGACGAGGCCGTAGAGACCGGCGGCGAACAGCGGATACGTGGCGAGGTAGCAGGCGTCCGCGGCGGACGGGAACGGATTGTTGAAGTTGAAGTACGACTCCATCACGTTGTACGACGTGTCGCCCGCCGCGAACGCCAGCAGCCCCGCGGCCAGCAGGAGCCAAGGCCAGCGGTGGTTCGGGCGGTTGACGAGGATTCCCGTGAGCATGGCCGCGACCCCGCCGAGTCCGATGACCGCCCACAGGGGGGTCCGGGTCGTGCGAACGGCCATGTAGACGATGGTGGTGGCTGTCACCAGGAGGGCGTACGCACCGAGGCGTCGTGGCCGCAGGAGGCCGCCGGTGAGGCGATGTACCCGCAGCAAGCCGAACCGCCTCCCTACGTCGGACGGCACTGGACCGTTCGCCGGGTTACGGGGCATTGCTGATCGTACGCACGCGGGGAGGACCGGTGCATCTTCAGTCCGGGCGGCGCCGTGCGACGGAGTCGCACCTCCGGGGTCTCGCCCGGGCCCTTCCGGACGGCCGCTGTGGGAATCGGCGTCCTCGGGCCGCTGTGCATTCATGTGCGAAGTGCCTCCATAGTCCGCGCGTGCCCGGGTTCGTTCCTGTCCGAAGCCGTTCGGCGTCCGGCGCGTGCCCGGGTTCGGTCCTGTGCGAAGCCGTCGCGGTATCCAGCGCCGCATCTTGTTCAGTCCTGTGTGAAGCGGTCGAGCAGGGCGTCCAGGCCGGCGTCCAGGCCGTCCTGGCCGCCCCGCTCGGCGAGGGTCGCGGCGATCTCGCGGAGCCGGGGCAGCTCCTGAGGCGGCATCCGGTGCAGGCCCAGCCGGAAGGCGGTGTCCTCCTCGTCGGGGTTGTCCACCATGGCGCGCAGCTCCACGGACACGTACCCGAGCACCCAGCCGGTGAAGGCGCGGAAGACGGCCGCCGAGCGGGCACGGCCGAGCCCCGCCTCGTGGAGCAGCGCGAGCACCCGCTCGTGTTCCTTGAGCACGGCCGGCGGTCTGCGGGCCAGCGGGACGGCGAGCATGCGGGTGGCGAGCAGCGGCACGACCTGGGGATGGGCCAGACAGACCTCGTAACTCGTCCGCGCGATCCGGTGGAGTTCGTCGCGCCACGCGGCCGGGCCGGGCGTCGTGGAGCCCTCCGGCGCGGAACCGGCGGTGAGGCGTTCCTCCAGTTCGAGGTAGAGGGCCTCGACCAGTCCGTCCAGCAGGGCGTCCTTGCCGTCCGCGTAGCGGTACAGCGCCATGGCCTCGACTCCGAGCCGGGCGCCGAGGCGGCGCATGCTCAGAGCCGACAGGCCCTCCTCGTCCACCAGGCCGAGGGCGGCGGCGAGCACGAGTTTCCGGCTCAGCCGGCCGTAGTGGCCCCGGTCGCTGGCCCGTCGCGCAGGCTCGGCCGCCCCGCCGTCCTCGTCCCGCGTCCGTTGCCTGGCCATGACTGCCTCCCTACGGCCCACCGCCCGAAATCCTGCTCGTCGACTCCATGCGTCGACGAAGTCGCCTATCAGGTCAAGTGTACGTATACGACGTATATAGAGGAAAAGGGTGCTGTTCCGGCCATTCGGGCGCGGGTGGCGGCGGTGTTCTTCCTCGTTCCTCCTCGCGGCGCGGTCCGGGCGGTCGCCCGCGCGCCGTTCCGGTCCTGGCTCGGTCGGGGTGATCCGCGGCCCGGATCGACCGGCCGGATTGACCGGAAACGACCCGAGGGGTAAAGATGTACGTATACGTCGTAAATATACGTATTTCGCACCTGCTCATCGGTGGTGATCGTTGATGCTGTACAGGACCCTCGTCCCCCGCTCGGTACGGCCGGACGGTACGGCCGGAAGCGGGCCCACGCCGCCGCGGGTGGCACCCGTCGAGGCGCTGCCCCCGGCGCCGGTCCTGCCACGGATCAAGGTTCTGCACGTCATCACCCGCTTCTGGGCGGGAACCGGGGACGGCACGCTGCTCGCGGCCGAGGGCATGGACCCCGACCGCTACGAGGTGTGGGTCGCCGGCGTGCCGAGTGCCGACCTGTGGGAACCGGCGCGGGCCGCGGGGGTGCGGACTCTCGAGACACCGGGGTTCCGGCACATCCTGGGCCCCGCGGACATGCTCGTCCTGGGACGGCTCGTGCGGCTCATCCGCCGCGAGCGGTTCACGGTCGTGCACACCCACTCCGCGAAGGGCGGGTCTCTCGGCCGGGTCGCGGCACGGTTGTTCCGTACCCCCGTGGTCGTGCACACCCTTCACGGACAGAGCTTCCACCCGTACATCGCTCGCCCCCGGCGCACGGTGCACCGCGGCCTGCGGCGTGTGACACGCCGACTGGCCGCGCGGTTCCTCGCGGTGGCCCCGCGCGGGGCCACCGCGGCGGCCGAGGAGCGTCCGGCCACGCCGGGCCGGGAAGACGTGGTGCCCTCCGCCGTACGGCTGGGCACCGTCCCCGAGACCTTCGACCCCGCCGCCCGCGCCCTGCTCGGGGTCCCCCGGGAGACGGCACTCGTCGGCACCGTCGGCCGCGTCGACACCCGGAACGACCCCCTCGCCTTCGTCCGCATGGCGGCCGCGATCCGGGCGGAACACCCGGACACCGCGTTCGTCATGATCGGGGACGGCCCGCTGGTGGAGGAGGTACGACGGCTCGCCGCGGACCTGGACGTCGAGGTGACGCTCACCGGACAGTGTCCGGGCGCCGAGCGGCTCGTGGCCGGACTGGACGTCTTCGTGACCACCTTCCTGTACCAGGGGCCGGGCCGGGCGCTCACCGAGGCGCTCGCCGCCGCCCGGCCCGTCGTCGCCACGGCCGTGAACGGGGTGCCCGACCTGGTGGAGCACGGTGCCACGGGACTGCTCGTGGCACCGGCGGACCCGGCGGGCGCCGCACGCGCGGTCGGCTGGCTCCTCGGCCATCCGCGCGAGGCCGCGGAGATGGGCCGGCAGGGCAGCCGGCGGGTCCGCGCCGCACTCGCCCCCGAGGCCCTGCGCGGGGCCGTCGACGACTGCTACCGCGGCCTGCCGCGCCTGCCCGCCACCGGGCGCCGAGGCCTGCCCGTCATCGGGCGCGCCCCGGGAGGCGTCCCCCGCCCCTGACCTCTCACCCCACGAACACCCACTAGCCTGCCGGCCACGAGCCGACCACAGGCCGACCACGGAGAACGACATGCGTCTGACAGTCATCGGCACGGGATACGTCGGCGCGGTGCACGCCGCCTGCATGGCCGACATCGGGCACGAAGTGCTCGGCGTCGACGTCGACGCCGACAGGATCGCCGCCCTGACCGCGGGTACGCCCCCGTTCTTCGAACCAGGCCTGTCGGAGACGCTCGTGCGAGCCGTGGACTCCGGCCGGCTGCGTTTCACCACTTCACCGGCCGAGGCCGCCCGCTTCGCCGACACGCACTTCGTCTGCGTCGGCACACCCCAGCACCCCGAAACGGGCGCGGCGGACCTGCGTCATGTCGAGGCGGCCGTCGACGCCCTGGCGCCCTGGCTTCGCGACAGCGGTCACGAACGGGTCCTGGTGGTCGGCAAGTCCACCGTTCCGGTCGGCACCGCGGCCCGCCTGGGCGAACGGCTGCGCGCCACCGTTCCGGGGGCCGAAGTGGCCTGGAACCCGGAGTTCCTGCGCGAGGGCCGCGCCGTTCGGGACACCCTGCGGCCCGAACGCATCGTGGTCGGCACGAGGAAAGGCACCGGCACCAGGACGCCTACCGGCACCGAGACGAGCACCGCCACGGAGAACGGCACCGACTGGGCCGTGGCGCGGCTCAGAGAGATCTACGCACCGCTCCTGGAAGCGGGCACCCCGTTCATCGCCACCGACCCGGCCACCGCCGAACTGGTCAAGGTCGCCTCCAACTCCTTCCTCGCCACCAAGATCTCCTTCATCAACGCCATGGCCGAGATCTGCGAGGCCACCGGGGCGGATGTCCTCACCCTGGCCGAGGCGATGGGCAGGGACTCCCGCATCGGGCACCGCTTCCTCGCCCCCGGACTCGGTTTCGGCGGCAGTTGTCTGCCCAAGGACATCCGGGCCTTCGCCACCCGGGGCGAGGAACTCGGACTCGGCGGCTCCGTCGCCTTCCTGCGCCAGGTCGACGAGATCAACACGCGACAGCGCCTGCGCACCGTCGGCCTCGCCGCACGCCTCCTGGGAGGCTCCTTCGGCGGCCGGAGCGTCGCGGTGCTCGGTGCCGCCTTCAAGCCCGGCAGCGACGACGTCCGGGACTCGCCCGCCCTCGTGGTCGCCGACGAGATCCGCCGCCGCGGAGCACAGGTCCGCGTGCACGACCCCGAGGCGATCGACAACGCCCGAGAGGCCTACCCCGCGCTCCAGTTCGCCCTGGACGTGGCCAAGGCCTGCGAGCGGGCCGATGTCGTCCTGCACCTCACCGAGTGGCCCCAGTACCGGGACGTGGACCCCGCCGCACTCGCGACGGTGGTGCGTTCGCCGGTCCTCGTGGACGCACGGAACACCCTGGACCCGGCCCGGTGGCGCTCGGCGGGATGGGCGCTGCACGCGCCGGGCCGTCCGGGGCTCACCTGACCGGCGGGAGGAGAGAGCATGCGTGTCGTCGTGTCCGGCGGAAGCGGCTTCCTGGGATCGCATCTGTGCGAGGCCCTGCTGAACAGAGGCGACAGAGTCTGCTGTCTGGACAACCTCTCCTCGGGCAGACCGGCCAACATCGCCGGGCTCCGGCACAACCCCCGGTTCGCCTTCGAGGCCTGGGACATCACCGAGACGTTCAGCGTCGCGGGCGACGTGGACGCCGTGGTGAACCTCGCGAGCCCCGCGTCGCCCGTCGACTACCAGCGCTTCCCGCTGGAGACACTGGCCGCGGGCAGCAGGGGGACGGAGAACATGCTGCGCCTCGCCGACCGTCACTCCGCCCGGTTCGTCATGGCGTCCACCAGCGAGGTCTACGGCGATCCCAAGGTGCATCCGCAGGACGAGACGTACTGGGGACACGTCAACCCCATCGGCCCGCGCAGCGTCTACGACGAGGCCAAGCGATACGCCGAGGCCCTGTCCATGGCGTACCGGCGGAACCGGGCGGTCGACGTGGGAATCGTCCGCATCTTCAACACCTACGGCCCCCGCATGCGTTCGTACGACGGCCGGGTGGTCTCCAGCTTCATCCGGCAGGCGCTCCGCGGCGAGCCCCTGACCCTCTTCGGGGACGGCAGCCAGACCCGGAGTTTCTGCTACGTCGACGACCTGGTCCGGGGTCTGATCGCCATGATCGATTCACACCGGCCGGGCCCGTTCAACCTCGGGAATCCCGGCGAGCGGACCGTGCGGGAGCTCGCGGAGCTCGTCGTCATGATCACCGGATCACGCAGCGGGCTGCGCTTCCGCCCCCTGCCCGTCGACGACCCGGTCCGCCGGCGCCCTGTCATCTCCCGCGCGCGAGAGGCGCTCGGGTGGTACCCACGGGTGTCCCTGGAGGACGGGCTGCGGCACACCATCGACTGGTTCACGGCGGAGTCGCGGGGAACCCTGCGGCCTTCGGAGCCGTCCCCGGTGGGGCGGAGCTCATGAAAAGGACTCGCCCTGCGCGGCGGAGCGCGCTTCATGAATCACCTGGTCAGGATGCGAACTCCGGTGCTGTGGACATATCCTGAACAGGCGGCGAAGAACACAGCGGCGTGGCTTCGATCATGAACGTACCCATCGAGGACTACGCCCTCATCAGCGATCTGGAAACCGCTGCCATGGTTGGCAGGGACGGTTCCATCGACTGGCTGTGTCTGCCCCGGTTCGACTCCCCGGCCTGTCTGGCCGCGATGCTGGGCACACAGGACAACGGCTTCTGGCGCATCGCGCCGGCCTCACGAGCGGTGCGTGCTCCCTGCGCCGACCGCGCCTACCGGCCCGACACACTCGTCCTGGAGTCCCGCTGGGAGACGCCCACGGGCGTCGTGCGGGTCACCGACTTCATGCCGCCGCGCAGTCAACTGCCGTGCGTCGTGCGTATGGTGGAAGGACTGTCGGGCTCCGTGACCATGCGCAGCGAGCTACGGCTGCGCTTCCACCAGGGCAGGGTGGTGCCGTGGGTCCAGGTCGGTGAGGCCTGCACGGTCGCGGTCGCCGGGCCGGACGCCGTCTGGCTGAACACCGAGGACCTGGAGGCGGAACCCGGCGGCGAGCGCTCCATCGTCCACGAGTTCACGGTCCTGGCCGGGCGAAGGACGACCCTGACGTTCGTGTGGGCGCCCTCGTACGTGCCCGAGCCTCCCACTCCGCTGTCCGTTCCGCCGGAGACGGTCCTCAAGGAGACCACTGACTTCTGGCGGAGCTGGACCGCCCAGTGCCACTACCAAGGGCCCTGGCGCGACGCCGTGGTGCGGTCCCTGATCACGCTCAAGGCGCTCACCTACGCGCCCACCGGGGGCATCGTCGCGGCCCCGACGACCTCGCTGCCCGGCCGCATCGGCGGCGAACGCAACTGGGACCACCGCTTCTGCTGGCTGCGCGACTCCGCGCTGACGCTGTCCTGCCTGCTTCGATGCGGCTACCGCGACGAGGCGACGGCCTGGCTGGGCTGGCTGGTGCGGGCCATCGCGGGGCAACCCGCCGATCTTCAGTCCGTGTACGGCGTCGGCGGGCAGCGGCTGCTCCGGGAGACGGAGGCGCCGTGGCTGCCGGGCTACGAGGGCTCGCGGCCGGTCCGCTTCGGGAACTCCGCCATGAGCCAGTTCCAGCTCGACGTGTACGGCGAGGTGCTCGACGCGCTCCTGCTGTCGCTGCGGGCCGGCATCCCCATGCCGGGCCATGTGTGGAGCCTGGTGGAGGCCATGATGGGCCAACTCCGCCGCCAGTGGCGCCAGCCGGACCAGGGGCTGTGGCAAGTGCGCGGCCCGGCGCGGCAGTTCGTGCACTCCAAGGTGATGGCCTGGGTGGCCGCCGACCGCGCGCTGCGGATGGGAGAGCTGCTCGGCAGGAACGGGCCCTCGGACGTCTGGAGGGCCCTGCGGGACGACGTGCACCGGGAGGTGTGCCGGGAGGGGTGGGACGCGGGACGCGGGTCCTTCGTCCAGTCCTACGGTTCGTCGGCGCTGGACGCCTCGGCGCTGCTGATTTCGCGGCTGGGTTTCCTGCCCGCCGAGGACGAGAGGGTGCTCGGCACCGTGCGGGCGATGCGGGAGCTGACCCACGGCGGGTTCGTGCGGCGGTACGCCCCGAACGGGCACGGCCCGCACGGCGTGGACGGGATGCACGGCGGCGAGGGCACGTTCGTGGCGTGCTCCCTCTGGTACGCCGACGCGCTCGCCACGACCGGACACCGGGAAGAGGCGACGGAGGTGTTCGAGCGGGTGCTGGAGATCCGCAACGACCTCGGTCTGCTCTCGGAGCAGTGGGACCCCGACGCGGGCCGCCAACTGGGCAACGCACCACAGGCGTTCAGCCACATCGCACTGGTGGAGACGGCGTTCCTGCTGTCGGAGGAGTGACGGGGAGACCGCGTTCCCGCTGTCGGAGCGACCGGTGGAGACCCAATTCCCGCGGCCGGAGCGGCCGGTGGAGACCGCGTTCCCGTGTCGGAGCCACAGCCACAGGCGGAGCCCCTTCACGGAACGAGAACCGGAGCCACAGCCACGGAACGAGAACCGGAGCCGGAGCAAGAGCCACAGCCACCGAGCCGGAGCCGGAGCAGCGGAGTCGGAGCCCGGCGGGTGTCAGCCCTTGCCGGACGAGCGCCGGGCGGACCCGGCGTAGCCTTGCGGGTTGAGTTCCTGGAACCGCCACGCGTCCCGGCACATGTCGGCGAGGTCCCGCGAAGGGTGCCAGCCCCAGGCGCGCCCCACGGCCGAGGCGTCCGCCACGAGTTCGGCGACATCGCCGGCGCGGCGCGCGACCATCTCGTAGGGCACGGGCCTGCCGCTCTCCGCGGAGAAGGCGGCGATCACGTCGAGGACCGAACTGCCCCTGCCTATACCGAGGTTGTACACGCGCATGCCCTGTTCGTCGGCGAGGCGGTCGAGGGCGACGCGATGCGCCTCGACGGTGTCCATGACGTGCAGATAGTCGCGGATCGCCGTCCCGTCCGCCGTGGGGTAGTCGTCGCCGAAGACACGGAGACGTTCCTGTCGCCCGATGGCCACCTGGGCCAGGTTCGGCAGCAGGTTCTCCGGAGAACCGGCGGGGTCCTCGCCGAGAAGCCCACTGGGATGGGCGCCCGCCGGATTGAAGTACCGCAGACACAGCACGGTGTACTCGGGGTGACGGTGGCAGACGTCGGCGAGGATCTGCTCGCAGATGAACTTGGAGGCGGCGTACGGATTCGTCGGCCGCGCCGGGGTCGACTCGTCGAGCGGTCCGTGGCCGGCGTCGCCGTACACGGAGCAGGACGAGGAGAAGACGAGCTGGTGCACATCGTGCTCGTGCATGGTGTTCAGCAGCGAGGTCGTTCCACCGACGTTGGTGTCGTAGTAGTCGATGGGCATCCGTGTCGACGTGCCGACGGCCTTGTGCGCGGCGAAGTGCACGACGGCGTCCACAGAGTGGCGGTCGAAGACGGCCGACAGGGCGTGTCGATCACGGATGTCCAGTTCGTAGACGGTGCCGAGGAAACGGCCCGCGATGCGTTCCACGCGGGCGAAGACCTGGGGGCTGCTGTTGGAATAGTCGTCGACCACGATCAACTCGTAACCGTGGTCGAGCAGTTCGACGCAGGCGTGACTACCGATGAATCCTGCGCCGCCCGTGACGAGAATGGTCGAGGGGGCGCTCATGGGCCCGGCTCCTTCGTGCGCGCGGGCGGCGATCGGAAGGCGAGCGTCGCATCGGCACGGCAGGCCCGGTGTCCGGGGGAGGGGCGGACCGGTGCCAGGGGATCCCGGCTCCGGCGGCCCCGCTCCCGGAAGATTCCGCGCGACTGGGCTTGCCGTGCGCCATGGTGCGACGCTCCTGAGTGAAGCCAATGGACAGACGACGTATGTTTACGGCGTATATGTACCACTCTGCCCCCGGCCGCCCCTTGCGTCAAGCGGCGACGGCACCCGTCGCCGCGGGCTCCGTCAGCCGGCCAGCTCCCGGGCGCGACGCGCGGCCTCGCGCACCGGTGCGCGGTGCGCGGGCCCGTGTCCGGGCAGCAGCACATCGGCGGCCAGGGCCTCGATGCGGTCGAGCGAGGCGAGCGCCCCGGCGCGCTCGGTGTCGAACATCCTGGGCAGCAGCTGGGGCCCCTGTATCCGCGAGGTGGGGTGACCGCTCACCAGGGCGTCACCGGAGATCAGTACTCCGGCCTCCGGCAGGTGGTAGACGCAGTGGCCGGGCGTGTGGCCCGGAGTGTGCACCGGGACGGGCCGGCCGGGCAGGTCGAGCGGACCCTCGTGCGGGAACGCCTCGGGCTTCGTCATGGTCACGTCCGCCGTGCCGCCGGAGCGGATGGCGTGCACCGCCCAGGGCAGCACGCCGGGGCGCCATGCCTGCCGCATGACCTGCCCGATGCTCACCTGGTGGAGGAACTCGCGGCGTGCGTGGGGCACTTCGGCCTCGTGGAGCTGGACCGGAGTTCCGTAGGTGCGGTTCAGGAACTCGGCGGAGCCGAGGTGGTCGCTGTGGGCGTGGGTGATGAGCACGGCCGTCACCGCCTCGGGCTCGTGCCCGAGGGCCTTCAGCGACGCCAGAAGGTTCTCGCGGTCGCCCGGATAGCCCGTGTCGATCAGGGTGACCGAGTCGCCCTCGGACAGCACCACCCAGTTCGTGTTGCTGCCGTGCACCAGATGCACTCCGGGTGCTGCTTCGACGATCGCTTCCTCGCGCATGACCATCCTGACGTCGGACAACCGCTGATGCCCAGGGGGCTCTGACAGGGCGAAAGGTATCGCGAGCGCCTTCCCGGCGGCGCACGGCCGTCGCTTCCCGACCTGCTGCGCGCCCCGGAGGGAGGTGTGGAGGCGAACGGCCTTGTGCGGCACGGGACTTGACGTGGCGCGGTCAAGACGCTGCCATATGGCGAGCCGCGTTCGCTTTTGTTCGACTCTGCGAACAAACCCCTCAAGGGAGAGCCGCATGTCCCCTCTTTCGAACATGCTCTGTCTGGCACGTCTCCTCAGACGCGCCGGTGTCCATGGCGCCGTCCTGCTGCTCACCGTCGCCGCGCTGACCGGACTCGGCCGCCCGGCCGCGCCGCTGCGGGCCACTCCGGCCGCCGTCGCCACCACCCAGGCCGCGGTCACCCCGGCCCCGATGGGCTGGGCGTCATGGAACAGCTTCGCCAGTGCGATCGACTACGCCACCATCAAGGCCCAGGCCGACGCCCTCGTCTCCTCCGGGATGGCCGCCGCCGGATACACGTACGTCAACATCGACGAGGGCTGGTGGCAGGGCGCCCGCGACAGCGGCGGCAACATCAGTGTCGACACCGCCCAGTGGCCGGGCGGCATGAAGGCCATCGCCGACTACATCCACGGCAAGGGGCTCAAGGCCGGCATCTACACCGACGCCGGGAAGAACGGCTGCGGCTACTACTACCCGACCCCCTCCACGACCCCGGCCACCCCCGGCACCGGCCTGGAGGGCCACAGCCAGCAGGACCTCCAGACCTTCCAGAACTGGGGCTTCGACTTCGTCAAGGTCGACTGGTGCGGCGGCGACGCCGAGGGCCTCGACCAGGAGACGACGTACAAGGCGATCCGCGACGCGAACACCGCGGCCACCGCGGTCACCGGCCGCCCGCTCGTCCTGTCCCTGTGCGAATGGGGGACGGGCAACCCGTGGAACTGGGCCGCCGGCACCGGAGACCTGTGGCGTACCAGCACCGACATCGTCTACTGGCCCGACAACCCCTCGATGACCAGCGTCCTCGCGAACTTCGACAAGTCGCTGCACCCCGCCGCCCAGCACACCGGCTTCTACAACGACCCCGACATGATGACCGTCGGCATGACGGGTCTGAGCGCCGCCCAGAACCGTACCCACATGGGACTGTGGGCCATCTCCGGCGCACCGCTCCTCGCGGGCAACAACCTGGCCACCATGAGCGCGTCCACCAGATCGGTCCTCACCAACTCCGAGGTCATCGCCGTCGACCAGGATCCGCGCGGTCTCCAGGGCGTCAAGGTCGCCGAGGACACGACGGGACTTCAGGTCTACAGCAAGGTCCTCTCCGGCACCGGCAAACGCGCGGTCCTGCTGCTGAACCGCACGTCCGCCGCCGCGAACATCACCGCCCGCTGGACGGACATGGGCCTGACGACGGCCTCCGCCACCGTACGCAATGTGTGGACCGCCACCAACGCCGTTTCCTACGCGACGAGTTACACCGCCTCCGTCCCCGCGGGCGAGGCCGTCCTGCTCACCGTCGGCGGCACCGAGGGCTCCGGGACGACGTACGAGGACACCACCTCGGCGACGACCCCCACCTTCACCGCCGTCAGCACGTCCACCGCCGGCACCCGGCTGGTCGACATCAGCTACGCCAACGGCGGCTCCACGGCGCGCCGGGCGACCCTCCAGGTCAACGGCCAGTACGCGCAGACCCTCGCCTTCCCGCCCACCGGGTCGTCGAGCACGTACCGCACCGTCTCCGTCCTCGCCTCGACGGCCAAGGGCTCCAACACGCTGAAGTTCGCGGCGGCTTCGGGCACGGCGCCCGACATCGACGCGGTCACGGTCCGCGCCCTGCCCGGGACCGACGGCACCGCGATCGTCGGCACCGGCTCCGGGCGCTGCCTCGACTTCTTCAAGAGCGCCATCGCCGACAACACCCAGGCCGAACTCTGGGACTGCGGCGGAGGCCAGAACCAGACGTTCACCGCCACCTCCCGCGGCGAACTCGTCGTCTACGGCAACAAATGCCTGGACGCCTACAACAGCGGGACCGCGAACGGCACCCGGGTCGTCCTGTGGGACTGCAACGGCGGCACCAACCAGAAATGGACCCTCACCTCCGGCGGCACCGTCACCAGCAACGTCTCCGGCCTGTGCCTCGACGCGTCGGGCAACGGCACGGCGAACGGAACACCGATCGTCCTGTGGTCGTGCAACGGCGGATCGAACCAGCGGTGGAGCCGCAACTGAGCCGGCGCACCGCACCCGCCCACCGGACCGCTCACGGAAAACCCGGTGCCGGACCCGCGCCCGGTTCCCTACACTCGCCACGGAATCGCACACCACCTCTCCCGGTGCCGTGTGCGCCGTGACGAACGAGGGGAGCCGGGCCGTGCGTTACCGCACCGCTGTCGTCGTCCCCCCGTCACAGTACGAGGTGATCCTGGTGTCCTCGTGGGCCCGGTACCGGCTGCGCGGCCGGAACCGGACGCCCGCGACGACCTTCTGACCTCCGCCCGCACGGCGGCGACCGCATGCCCGGTCGCCCCGCGCCGTGCCCGCCGGAGGCCGCCATCCGCCTGATCCCAGGCGTGTCGTCCGGGAATCGCGCCGACCCGATTCCGGATCGTCCGAAAGGCCTCGGCCGTGCGTACCGACCTGCACCGTCACCTCACCAGCTCTGTCACCAGCCCCCTCGCCGCCGTCCGCAACCTGGGCATCCTCGCCCATGTCGACGCCGGGAAGACCACCGTGACCGAACGGATCCTCTACCTCACCGGCACCATCCACAAACGGGGCGAGGTCCATGACGGCACCACCGTCACCGACTTCGACTCCCAGGAGCGCGACCGCGGCATCACCATCTTCGCCGCGGCCGTCACCTGCGCCTGGAACGGCCACCGGATCAACCTGATCGACACCCCGGGCCACGTCGACTTCTCCGACGAGGTGGAGCGCTCGCTCCGCGTCCTCGACGGAGCCGTCGCGGTGTTCGACGCCGTGGCGGGCGCCGAGCCGCAGAGCGAGTCGGTGTGGCGGCGGGCCGACCGGCACGGCGTCCCGCGGATCGCCTTCGTGAACAAGCTGGACCGCGCCGGCGCCGACCTGGACACCGCCGTCGACTCGATCTGCGAACGGCTGCATCCGGCACCCCTGGTCGTCCAGTTGCCGATCGGCACGGAGGACGCCTTCACGGGCGTGGTGGATCTGCTGCGGATGCGCGCGCTGGTGTGGGCCGACGGCGCCGAGTCGGCCGAGGACATCCCGGTGCCGCCGGAGCTGCTGGAGGAGGCCCGACGGCGACGCCGGCTGCTGGAGGAGGCGGTGGCGGAACTCCATCCGGCGGCCCTGGAGGAGTTCTGCGCCCGCTCCACCCTGACGGCGGGGACCCTCACGGCCGCGCTCCGCGACCTGACCCGGACCGGCGAGGGCGTGGTCGTGCTGTGCGGCTCGGCCTACCGCAACCGCGGTGTCGAACCGCTGCTGGACGCCATGGTGGCCTACCTGCCCTCGCCGCTGGACGTGCCCGCCGTCCGCGGCACGCACGACGGCGTGGAGCAGGAACGGGCGGCGGACCCGCAAGCGCCGTTCGCGGGGCTGGTGTTCAAGGTGAACGCCACCGCCACCGGACGGATGACGTATCTGCGTGTCTACGCGGGCACGGTGGAGAAGGGACAGACAGTGCTGGACACGGGAACGGGACGCACCGAGCGGATCGCCCGCATCCTGCGGGTACGGGCCGACCGTCACGCCGAGCTGGAGCGCGCGGTGGCCGGGGACATCGTCGCCGTGATCGGGCCGAAGTCCGCCCGGTCCGGTGCCACCCTGTGCGCCCCCGCGGCGCCGTTGCTCCTCGAACCGCCGGTCGTCGCCGATCCGGTGGTGTCCGTGGCGGTCGAGGCGCGCAGGAGCACCGAGACCGACCGTCTGGTGTCGGCGCTGGCCCGGCTGGCCGAGGAGGACCCCTCACTGGTCGTGCGCACCGACCCCGAGACCGGGCAGACGGTGCTGTCGGGCATGGGAGAACTGCATCTGGAGGTGGCGGTGGAGAAGATCCGGCGCGCCCACGGGCTCGACGTCGCCGTCGGGCGGCCGAGGGTGTCCTACCGGGAGACGGTGGCCCGCGGGGTGTCGGGTCTGGTGTACCGGCATGTCAAACAGGACGGCGGCTCGGGGCAGTTCGCCCATGTCGTCCTCGACGTGGAGCCGCTGGGGACGGACCCCGGCGGTCCGGAGGGCACGGCGGCGGACTTCGTCTTCCGTTCGGCGGTCGTCGGCGGCCGGGTGCCGCAGGAGTACGTCCGTGCCGTGGAGGCGGGCTGCCGGGACGCGCTCGCCGAGGGTCCCCTCGGCGGTCACCCGGTGACCGGGCTTCGCGTCACCCTCACCGACGGGGCGACCCACGTGAAGGACTCCTCGGAGACGGCGTTCCGCGCGGCCGGCCGGTTCGGGCTGCGTGAGGCGCTGCGCGCCAGTGCGATGGTCCTGCTGGAGCCGGTGGCCGAGGTCACCGTCACCGTGCCCGAGGACGCGGTGGGCGGGGTGCTCGGCGACCTCGCGGCCCGGCGCGGCCGGGTCTCGGGTTCGCTCACCCGCGGGAGTACGTCGGTGATCACCGCCACCGTGCCGCTGGCCGAACTCTTCGGCTACGCGACCCGGTTGCGCAGCCGGACCCAGGGCCGGGGCGTGTTCGCCACGCGTCCCGCCGGTCTCGCCCCGGCCCCCTCCCAGGGCGCGCCCGCCCGGTAAATCGGCGCGGTCCCGCTCCTGACGACGGCCCCGCCCCGACAAGGGGCGGGGCCGTCCGCTCAGCCCCGGCAAGGGGCGGGGCCGTCCGCTCAGCCCATCTGGTCCTCGTCCGAGAGGTGTTCGACCGTCTTCCCGGTCTCGGTGAAGGTGCGTGTCACATGGCCCGAGGAGTAGACCCACAGGATGCGCAGCGGGCGGTCGCCGACGTTCCTGAAGAGATGGGGGACAGGGGAGGGGACGTAGGTGGTGTCGAATCGCCTCAGCCTCGTCACCTCGCCGTCGACGACCACCTCCGCCTCACCCTCCAGGACCGTCACGTGCTCGTCGCAGTTGTGCGAGTGCAAAGGCGCTCCGGAGCCGACCGGATAGACGCTCATCCCGCTGGTGATGCGGTTCTCCCCGCCCGCGGAGCGGGTCGTGATGAGTGGTGTCGTCACGACGGCCCCGCCCCGGTCCAGCAGGGGCACGGACGCGGCTTCGATGATCGTGGTCATCCGGAGTTCCTCTCCCGTCGACGGTGATGCGTCGACCGACGTTAGGTCGCGTCCCCGTGAACGGGTGCCGTCCGGCGTGCAGTTTTACCTTGCATTCCGGGAAGGGTGAGCTTCCCGCACCCGGCTGTACCGTCGGCTGGCATCGCACGGCATTCCCGTACGTGCCGGAAACACGCCGGAAAGAAAAGGCAGGTAGCAGCCACATGAGGCTCCCCGTTCTGACCGATGAGGACATGGAACCGCGCCAGCGGGAACTGGCCGCCCGCATCGCCGGCCGGCGCGGCGCCGTCCGTGGTCCCTTCCGGGTCTGGCTGCACAGCCCGGAGATGTGCGAGCGCGCCGAATCTCTCGGCGCCTTCGCCCGGTTCGACTGCAGTCTGCCCAAGCACCTGCGCGAACTCACGCTGTTGATGGCCGCCCGGAACTGGGACGCGCAGTACTCCTGGAACGCGCATGTGGACCAGGCGATCGAGGCCGGTGTCCCCGAGGCCGCGGTCAAGGCCGTCGCCGAGAGGCGGGAGGCGGTCTTCGAGGACGAAGCCGACCAGGCCTTCTACCAGTTCTGCCGGGAGGTCCTCGACGAGCACTTCGTGCGCGACGAGACCTTCGCCCGGGCGCTGGGCCACTTCGGCCCCAAGGGCCTGGTGGACACGATCGGCGCGCTCGGCAACTTCACCATGCTCGGGATGTGCCTGAACACCTTCCAGGTGGATCTCCAGGCCGACCGCGAACCCCCGTTCCCCGACATCCGCGGCTACGGGCGGCTCGGCCACGACGACGGACCGCGGCCGTGACCACCCTCACGGACCCGGACGCGCAAGGAGGCGCCGCCGTGACCCCAGGGAATCCGACGACGACGTCCGCCGGTGACGCCGGGACCGCCCGCGGACCCGTGCTCCGCGTCCGCGGAGTCACCAAGAGCTTCGGCGGGGCGGCGGCGCTCACGGACGTGGACCTCGACGTGTACCCCGGCGAGGTCCACGCGCTGATGGGCATGAACGGCGCCGGGAAGTCGACGCTGGTGCAGATCCTCTCCGGGGTGCACCAGGCGGACTCCGGCACCGTCGAGGTCGACGGCCACGCCCAGCACGGACTGACCGTACGCAGGGCGCGACGGCTCGGCATCGCCTCGGTCCCCCAGCGCCGCGAACTGGCGATGGGCCTGACCGTCGCGGAGAACGTGATGCTGGGCGATCTGCCCACCCGGCGCGGCGCCGTGCACTGGAGGACCCTCAAGTCCGAGGCGGCGCAAGCCCTTTCGGGGCTCGGCATCGACATCGACGTGGAGCGGACCGCCGGTTCGCTGACCGTCGCCGAACAGACCATGGTGGAGGTGGCCCGCGAGGTACGCCGCGGCGGCCGGATCCTGGTCCTCGACGAACCGACCGCCTGTCTGAGCGCGCAAGCCGCCCAGCAGATAAGGGAGTTGGTGCGCACCCTGCGCGACGAGGGTGTCGCCGTCGTCTACATCTCGCACTACATCGACGAGGTGATGGCCGTCGCGGACCGCCTCACCGTGCTCCGCGACGGAGCCGTCGTGCGCAGCGCACCGGCCACCGAACTGGACCCGGACTCGCTGGTGCGCGCCATGGTCGGCCGGGACGTCGTCTCGCGGCGCGCCGAACGACCCGCCCCCAAGGACGAGATCGGCCTCGCGGTGCGCGCTCTCCGCGACGGCCGGGCCGTCCGGGGCCTGGACGTCGAGGTGCGCAGGGGCGAGATCGTCGCGGTGCTCGGACCGGCCGGCGACGCACAGTCCCGCCTCTTCGACCTGCTCTCCGGCCGGCGCCGCCCCGACACCGGGGAACTCCTCGTCGACGGCGCCCCGGTGCCGTTCGGCCGGGTGCACGCCTCGCTCGCCGGCGGTCTGCGCTGCGTCACGGGCGACCGGCGGGCGCTCGGACTGGTCCCGGGCATGTCCCTGGACGAGAACCTGATGCTCGCCGGCGACCGCTTCGCCCGCAGGCGACTGCACCGCCGCGGCGAACTCGCCCGCCGCGCCCGCCCGTTGCGGCGCAGCTACGGAGTCGTCTCCCTCGCGGGCAACCCGCCCGTGAGTGCCCTGTCCGGCGGCAACCAGCAGAAGGTGCTGCTCGCCAAGTGGCTCCAGACCGAGCCGGTCGCCTGCTTCCTCGAAGACCCCACGAACGGCGTGGACATCGCCGCCATGGCCGACATCCACGCCCTGATCGACGACCTCGCCTCCCGCGGCGCGGCCGTGCTGCTCGCGTCCTCGTCCGCCGAGGAGGTCATGCGGCTCGCCGACCGGGTGATCGTCGTCAGCGCGGGCCGCACGGTCGCCGAGCACGACATCACCGCCATCACCCGCGACCAACTCGTCGCCACCGCACTCGGAGGTCAACCCCAGTGAGCGTCAAGACACTTCCCGATGCCCCGGGGACCGCCGACCCGCACGGCCGGAGGCGGCCGGGAAACCGGCTCGGTGCTCTGCGCCGCGCCCCGCACACCGGTCTGACCGCCGTTCTGGTCGTCGTGGTGGTGGCCACCGTGCTGCGGACCGACGCGTTCGCCACCGACACGAACGTGATCAACATCCTGCGGCAGGTGAGTGTCACCGCCGTGATCGCCGCCGGTCTGACCCTGCTCATGACCGCGGGCGGCATGGACTTCTCCATGGGCAGCAACGTCTCCGTCACGACCGCACTCGGGGCGCAGCTCTTGTCGCACGGTCACTCCACCGTCTTCACCGTGGCCGCCACGATCGTTCTCGCCACGGTGATCGGCCTGGTGAACGGGCTGGTGGTGACGTTCACGAACGTCGCCCCGTTCGTCGTCACCCTGGCCACGGCCACCCTGCTCGACGGCGTCGCGCTGCTGGTGCTCGACAGCGTCAGCGTCTCCATCGGCACCAGGATGTTCTCGCTGGGCAACGACAAGATCCTCGGCATCCCCTATCTGCTGATCCTGGCCGTCCTGGTGCTCGTCGCGACCGCCCTGGTCATGCGGTTCACCGTGTTCGGCCGCGACGCCTACGCCATCGGCGGCAACGAGCACGTGGCCCGGCTCAGCGGTATCGACGTCACCGCGCGCAAGCTCACGCTGTACGCCCTCACAGGCGCCCTGTCCGGTCTGGCCGGCCTGATGCTGCTGTCCCGGCTCGGCTCCAGCAGCCCCGGCACGGGCGGTCTCTCCCTTCAGCTCACCGCCGTGGCCGCGGTGGTCATCGGCGGTACCTCGCTGGCCGGCGGCCACGGCACGGTGACCGGTACCGCGCTGGGCGTCGTGCTCCTCGGCGTCGTGGCCAACGCGCTGAACCTCCTTCAGGTCTCCAGCAACTACCAGCCGGTCTCCGTCGGCGGGGTGCTGCTCGTCGCGGCCGTCGCCAACGAGTTCCACAAGTCCCGGTCCGCGCGGAACTGACGCCGCCCCGACCGCATATCCATCTCCCCGTTTTCCGCGGGCGATTTCCCTCTCCCCGTTTTCCGCATGCGCTCCCCCCTGCCCTCGCCCGTCATGAAAGGCGTACGACCATGAGACTTTCCGTCCGTTCCCGCCGCGCACTGATCGCCGCGGCCGCCGGCACCACCCTGGTGCTGAGCGGCTGCGCGAAGAACGACAACACCGGTTCGGCCGGGGCGAGTTCCGGTTCCGTCACCATCGGGTTCGTCAATGGCGCCGACACCGCGTTCCACACGTGTCTGCAGAAAGCCGTCGAGGGGACGGCGAAGTCGGAAGGGGCCAAGGTGTACACGGCCAATTCCCACCAGAACGCGGGAACCGAACTGTCCAACATCGAGGACATGATCTCCCGCAATGTCAGTGCGCTGATCGTGCAGACCGTCAATGTCGACTCGCTCGACGGCGACATAGCCAAGGCCAAGGCTTCCGGAATCCCGATCTACCTGACCTCGGTCGCCCCCAACGACGCGAACGGCATCCTGGGCGCGGCCGTCGTCGACCTCCAGAAGGTGGGCGCCCTGGACGCCGACTGGGTCGTCAGGGACGCCGCCGGCAAGAACGTGAAGGTCGGTGTGATCGCGGGTGCGCCCGGTGCCGCCTCTGACCTTCTGGTCGGCGGGTTCACCAACGAGCTGCCGTCCACCGCGAAGGTCGTCGCGAACCAGCCCGGCATGTTCAACCCGGTCAAGGCCCAGGAGGTCGCCGAGAACATGATCCAGGCGCACCCCGACCTGGACTACGCCTTCGTCGCCAACGAGGAGATGGGCTTCGCCGTCCGCAAGGCGTTCGACGCGGCCGGCGCCAAGGACGTCCGGATCGTGACCGTCAACGGCACCGACGAGGGGCTGGCCGCCGTGAAGGACGGCCGTTTCTCCGCCACCGTGGCCAACTCGGCCATGGTCATCGGCCAGACGGCGGTGAAGAGCGCCATCGGTCTGCTGGGCAAAGAAAAGGTTGACAAGATTGCCAACATTCCACTTCTCTTGGTCACCAAGGACAACCTGACCAAGGCCCCGCAGTACTGCCCCACGTCGTAGCGCCCGCACGGTGAGCGGCGCCTTCCTCAGCGCGTCCCGAGCCGCCCGTCCCGTCGTCCCTGGAATGTCCTCACGGAGCCGCCCGTCAGGGCATTCCGGACCGGCGCGGCCCAGGCCCGCACCGCAGCGAGGCCTGCTCCGGGGAAGGAAGTACCGCCCGCACACCCGAACGACCGGCACCGCCGCCGGGGCCCACCCCTGGCCGTAGTGGGCCTCCGGAGGAAACATGGACCGCTTGCTCCTCATGCACAGCTTCGTCACCGTCGCGCAGGTCGGCAGCTTCAACGGCGCCGCCAAGAAGCTGGGCTCCTCCGGCTCACTGGTGTCGCGCCATGTCGCCGAACTGGAACGGCAGGTGGGCGTCAGGCTGGTCAACCGCACGGCCCGTTCCGTCAGCCTCACCGAACCCGGCCAGCGCTACGCCGACTTCGCCGCGCGCATCCTGGAGGAGATCGAGGCCGAGGACGCGGGGATAGCCCAGCTGCACGACCGTGCCGAGGGCACGCTCAGCATCATCTGCCCCAAGTGGATCGGGAGTCTGGATCTCGGTGACGCCATCGCGGCGTTCTCCGCCTCCCACCCGAAGATCCAGGTCCGCTTCGAACTGGGAGGCATGTCCGACCGGACCTACGACTTCCTCGACAGCGGATTCGACGTGGCCTTCCACACCCGGGACCTGAGGGACTCCAGCGTCCGGCTCAAGAAGATCGCCTCACTGCCGTTCGTCCTGTGCGCCTCCGAGAAGTACCTCGAACGCGGCGGCCCGCTCACCGAGCCCAACGAGATCGCCGCCCACGAGTGCCTCGTGCACGTCAACGACCCGGTCTGGCGTATCGGCCACGGCCACGCCTCCACCCTGCACAAGATCCGCAACGTCGCCTTCTCGTCGAACTCCTACATCGCCCTGCAGAAGGCCGCCGTACACGGGCGCGGTATCGCCCTGCTGCCCCAGCGGCCGGCGTACGACGACCTCATCTCGGGCGCTCTTCAGGTCCTGCTGCCCGAACTCGCCGTCCCCGACCGTCCCTTGTACGCGATCTACGGCCCCGGACAGGGAACTCCGCGCAAGGTCAGCGTATTCCTGGATTTCCTCACCACCTGGTTCTCCCAGAATCCCATTCCGGTGATCCGTTCCTAGAAGGCATCCGCACGGAACTGTCCGTACCGAGCCGCCCGCACGGAACTGTCCGCACGGCGTTCTCCGGCCGCAAGAAACGATTGCGCATTCGGTCGAGCCGTGACCGTTGAACCCGCTGCCGCCCGAAACCTACGCTCACCAGGCGACCCGCGAAACGAGGAACCCATGGGAATCCAGAGAATCGAATCGGTCACCTACAGCATCGACGACCTCGGCGAATGCGTCCGGTTCTTCGACGACTTCGGGCTCTTCCTCCTGGAACGGACCGACGAACACGCCGTGTTCGAGACCCGCACCGGCCAGACCCTCCACCTCGACACCGCACCGGGCGCACCGCTCCCGCCCCCGGTGGAGGACGGCCCCACCCTGCGGGAGGTGGTCTGGGGTGTCGACACCGCGCAGGAGCTGGAGCGCCTGGTCACCGCGGCCGGCCGCGACCGGCCGGTCCGGCAGGACGCCGCAGGCGTGTTCCACACCGTGGACGAGACCGGCTTCGGGGCCGGTCTGACCCTCGCCCGGCCCCGGCCCGCCGACGTCACACCCCGGCCCGCCAACGCGCTGGGCAGCGTCACCCGCTGGAACACCGCGCTGGAGCCGATCACCCGCGTACACCCGCTCCGCATGTGCCATGTCGCGCTCAACATCCCCAAGGAGGGCCGCGAGGAGGCCGTCGCCTTCTACGTGGACCGCCTCGGCTTCCGGCCGACCGACGTCGTCGAGCCCATGGGCGTCTTCATGCGGGCACCGGGGGACGACGACCAGCACACCATGCTGCTCTGCCACCGCCCCGACAAGGCAGGCGTCAACCACATCGCCTACGAGGTCCCCGGCTTCGACGACGTCGTCGAGGGCGGCAACCACATGATCGACCGGGGCTGGCGCGAGGCCCGCAGACTCGGCCGCCACACGGTCGGCTCCAACGTCTTCCGCTTCGTGCACGCACCCTGCGGCGGGCGCGTCGAGTACGCCGCCGACATGGACCGCGTCGACGACTCCTACGAGACGCGCGTCCACACCGACACCCCGCCACACCACATCTGGGCCCTGCGCACCAACCGCGACCAGCAGGAAGCCGCCCCCGCCACCTGACCCGCGTTCCGCCCCCCGCCCCGGCCGCCGAGCCGTGGGCTCCCACCGTCTCGTCCGCCGGCCTGAGAGGGCTCCCACCCATGACCACCGACCACGGCTATCCCGCCGTCCGCCTGCACATAGCGGGGCAATGGTGCCCAGGCGGCACCGGACGCACCGCCCCGATCCTCAACCCGGCCACCGAAGAGGTGATCGGAGAAGTCCCCCTCGCCACCACCGACGACCTGGACCGCGCCCTAGACGCCGTCGCGCGGGGATTCAGGACCTGGCGCGACACCCCCGTCGCCCGGCGCACCGCGATCCTGCACACCGCCGCCGACCTGCTCACCGAGCGGGCTGGCGAGGTCGGCCGGATCATGACCCTCGAACAGGGCAAGCCGCTGGCCGAGGCCACCGGGGAGGCCCGCCGCGTCGCGGACACCCTGCGCTGGCACGCCGACGACGCCCGCCGCGCCTACGGCCGCATCATCCCCTCAGCCCCGGGCACCCTGCTGTCCGTACGCCGTGAACCGATCGGCCCCGTCGCCGCGTTCGTCCCCTGGAACTTCCCGGCGGGCGGACCGATGCGCAAGATCTCCTCGGCCCTCGCCGCGGGCTGCTCCATCGTCATCAAGGCGTCCGAGGAGACCCCGGCCACGGCCGCCGCACTCGTCGGCTGCTTCGTGGACGCGGGCCTGCCGGCAGGTGTCCTCAACCTCGTCTTCGGCGAACCGGCCGAGGTGTCGGCCCACCTGATCGCCTCACCCGTCATCCGTCTCGTCGCCTTCACCGGCTCGGTCCCCGTCGGCAAGCTGCTGGCCGCCGCCGCGGGCGAGGCCATGAAGCCGTCCCTGATGGAGCTCGGCGGCCACGCCCCCGTGATCGTGTGCGCGGACGCCGACCCCGCCCGCGCCGCCCGCCGCGCCGCCCAGGCCAAGTTCGCCAACGCCGGCCAGGTCTGCACCTCGCCGAGCCGGTTCCTCGTCCACGAGAGCCTCGTCGGCGACTTCACCGCCGAGTTCGTGAAGGCGGCCGAGGCGGTCGTCGTCGGCGACGGCCTGGCCGAGGGCACGACCATGGGCCCCCTCGCCAACGAACGCCGGCTGCGGGCGATGGAGCGGCTGACCGCCGACGCCGTACGCCGTGGCGCCACCGTGCGTACCGGCGGCGAACGGCTCGACCGGGCGGGCTACTTCTTCGCGCCGACCGTCCTCACCGACGTGACCCCGGACGCGGACCTGATGCGCGAGGAACCGTTCGGGCCGCTCGCGCCCATCACCGCGTTCAGCGACCTCGACGCGGCGCTGCGCACCGCCAACGAACTGCCCTACGGTCTCGCCGCGTACGCCTTCACCGAGTCGGCGGCCACCGCCGAGCACCTGGTGCGCGAACTGGAGGCGGGCATCCTCTCGGTCAACCACTGCGGCGGCTCGGTCCCCGAGGCGCCCTCGGGCGGCGTCAAGGAGAGCGGTTACGGCAGGGAGGGCGGGCCCGAGGCGCTGGAGGCCTATCTGGTCACCAAGCGCGTCTCCCACCTCCTGGCGGGCTGAACACCATGAGGTACACCCGTGTGTCGGCTGGCGGACGGGCGGTGTGGGGCCGCGTGGGGGAGGAGGACATCGAGCTGCTGTCCGGGTCCCCCCTGAAGGCCATGGACCGGCACGGTTGCGACGATCCCGGCCTCACCGTCATCGGCACCGTGCCCCGGGCCGAGGCCGTCTGGCTGCCGGTCGTCGTCCCGCCCGTGTTCTACGCCGTGGGCCTGAACTACCCACGCCACATCGCGCATTGCGGAGCCGAGGTCCCCGCACGCCCCGAAGTGGGCTACCGGGCCAACAGCGCGCTGACCGGCCACGGATCGCCCATCGTCAAACCGGCGGACGTGTCCGGCCGGTTCGAGGCCGAACCCGAACTCGTCGCCGTCATCGGCCGTACGCTGCGGCACGCCACGTACGAGGAGGCCCGCGCCTCGGTCTTCGGCTGGACGATCGGCAACGACGTCAGCGCCCGTGACTGGCAGCACCGGGACCGCACGTTCTGGCGCAGCAAGAACAGCGACACGTTCAAGCCGATGGGTCCCTGGATCGAGACGGACGTCGACGCCCTCGCGCAGACGACCACCCTCCGGGTCAACGGCGAGGAACGGGCGGTGTTCCCGACCGGCGACATGGTCTTCGACCCGTACGACTACATCGTCGAGATCACCCGGCACATCACCATGCGCCCCGGCGACGTGCTGTGGATGGGCGCCGAGTCGACCTGCCGGATCGAGCCCGGGGACACCATCGACATCGAGATCAGCGGTATCGGCGTGCTCTCCAACCCCGTACATCCAGAAGGGAATTCCGTATGAGCAAGGCCCCGCGCTACATCCATCACGTCAACTTCCCCACCACCGACCCCGACCGTACCGCCGAGTGGTACACGAAGGTCTTCGGGATGAAGCGGATCATGCCCAAGTCCAACACCCGGGTCGTCCTGATGACCCGCGGCAACTTCGACCTCCACTTCACCCCGGTCGAGGAGATGGAGCGCATGGCGCCCTACCACTTCGCCGTCGAGGTCGACGACTGGGACGAGTTCCTCGCCCATCTGAAGGAACTGGGCATCCGGCACACCCGCCCGATCGAACGCCCCGAGAACCAGTCCAAGTTCTGCTACATCCACGACCCCGACCACACCATGATCGAGCTGGTCTTCCACGGCAGGCGCACCGACTGAGCGCGCGCGGCCAGGATTCCCCTCCCCCCGTACCTCCAGGAGTTCCCTCCATGCCTTTCGCCGACTCCGACGGCACCTCCCTCTACTACGAGCGTCACGGCAGCGGTCCGGTGATCCTCTTCGTGCACGGCAGCGGCGGCAACCACGCCGCCTGGTGGCAGCAAGTGGCCGCGCTGCGCGACGAGTTCACCGTCGTCACCATGGACCTGCGCGGCTTCGGCAAGTCCGACTCCGCCATGCCGGAGTTCGACGGCCAGGACTTCCCCGGCGACGTCCTCGCCGTCCTGGACGCCGAGGACCTCACCGATGTGATGCTGGTGGGCCAGTCCATCGGCTCGGTGGCCGCCCTGCGCGCCGGCCTGCTGCGCCCCGACCGGGTCGGAGCCGTCGTCCTCGGCCACTCCCTCGGCGGCATCAGCCACCCCGAACTGCGCGAACTGGCCGCGGCCGACCGCGCCGAGGCCGTCAAGCTGCCCGTCATCGACCGGCTGCTCACCCGGCGCTTCCAGCGGGAGCACGCCGACCGCACCTTCCTCTTCCAGCAGATGGGCACCTTCAACGTCGCCAGGATGGCCGACCTGCGCAACCTCGACACGGACGGCCCCTCGCTGCGGGACATCGAGGCGTCGGGCGTCGAGATCGCCTTCCTGCTCGGCGAGAAGGACGCGGTGCTCAGCGTGAAGACCGTGACCCGCGCCCACGAACTGCTCCCGGGCTCCCGGCTGGAGATCGTCCCGGAGGCCCCGCACTCCATGTACTGGGAGACACCCGGCCCGTACAACCGGGCCGTCGCGCGCCTGCGCCGCACCCTCGGACAGAAGGAACCCGCATGAACAGCCTCACCCTCGACGCCGCCGATGAGATCGTCGCCGCCGCGCTGAAGCGGGCCCAGGCGCTCGGGAAGGCGGTCAGCGTCGCCGTGGTGGACGCGGGCGGCTTCGTCGTCAGTGTCCGCCGCTGCGACGGCGCCCGCCCCCTCACCCCGGACATCGCCCGCGCCAAGGCGTACACCGCGGCCGTGATGCAGCGCCCCGGAAAGATGCTGAAGAAGTGGCAGGAGAGCCAGCCGGTCTTCTTCGCGCAGCTCTCCCAGCTCCCGGGCGCCGCCCTGCCCATCATGGCCACCGAGGGCAGCGTCACCATCAAGAAGGACGGCGAGATCATCGGCGGACTCGGCATCGCGGGCGGCACCGCGGACGAGGACCAGCGGGTCGCCGACGAGGTCCTCGAATCCCTCGGCTACGAACTGGAGTTCGCGGCCTGGGGTGTCGCGGGCGCAGCGGCCGGCGACCACGGGAAGACACGGAGCGCCGAGCACGCCGAGCAGGCACGGAGCGCGGACAGCCCCCAGAAGGCACGGAACGCCGAGAACACCGAGAAGGGTGCCTGAGCCATGGCGGACACGTTCAACTACCGCATCGACCACCACGGCAGCCTGGTCCGCCCGGCCGGCCTCAGGGAACGGGGCGACGACCCCGGGGCACTGGACGACGCCGTCAAGGAGGCGGTGGCCCTCCAGCGCAGGGTGCGTTCCACCGTCGTCACGGACGGCGACTTCCCGCGCGAGGACTTCCGCGGTGCCGTCCTCGGCGCCGTCTCCGGCTTCCGCCGTACCGGCGACACCGGACCCGACGGACTGTCCCGCTGGGTGGCCGAGTCCCTGCCCAAGGCCGACGGCCCCCTCCTGGCCGACCGGGCGGCCCGGCTGGCCGAGCTGACGGTCATCGCGCCCAAGGTGTCCCTGCCGTCCCCGGCCTACCTCGCCGCCACCACCTTCGACCCCGCTCTCGCGGGTACCGGCGGTCCGGCCTCGGCCCGCGAACTCGGCGAAGCCCTGGCGGAGATCATCCACACGGAGATCGGACTGCTCGTCTCCCGCGGCGTCCGGCTGATCCAGCTCAACAACCCCCTGCTGCTTGGCCACATCGCGGCCGATCCGGCCACCGCCGGCGCGCTGGCCTTCGAGGACACGCTCGCCGTGGAGGCACTCGCGGTGCGCCTGGACGAGCGCCCCGAGGGCGTGCGGATCGGCGTCTGCCCCGGCTGGCGGGCACCGGACGCGGTGGACCGGGCCAGGGCCGAGCGGCTGTACGGCGAGATTCCGGCCGACCGCTGGATCCTCCCGTACGACCGGGGGACGGCCGCCGAACTCGACCTGCTCAGGGCACTGCCGGAGGACCGGGACGCGTGCCTCGGGGTCGTGGACGCGACCACCCCCGAACCGGAGGAGATCGACACGGTGCTGGCCCGCATCGACGCCGGCGCCGAGATCAAGGACATCGAGGACATGGCGCTCTCGCCGTCCCGCGGCTTCGCCGACGTCGCGACGCGACCGCTCCTCGGCGCCGAGGACCAGCGCCGCAAACTGGTCCTCGTGGAGACGCTCGCCCGCTACTGCTGGGGCAACGAGTTCTGACCCGGTGACCGATGCCGGCCGGGAGCCACGAGCGGCCTCCCGGCCGGCGGTTCACAGCACCTCGGCGAACGTCACCGCGCGTTCCGTGAGCAGCGGCAGGACGACGCCCACGATGAACTCCGTGAAGTGGTCCGCCGCCCGGTGCGCCTCGAAACCCGCGCGGTCCGTGTACCGCTCGTAGAGCACGAACGACCCCGGCCGGTCCACCTCGGCGTGCACCTCGTAGGCGAGGTTCGCCGGCTCGCCGGGGGTGAGTTCGCGCATCTTCAGAAGCGCCGCGCGCACGGTGTCCGCGTCGGCGGGCGCGCAGCGGTAGTGGGCGACGACGGCGAGAGCCATGGGTGTCCTCCGTGGGAGCGGGGTCGTCGGGCCCGCCGATTCCAGCACGAATCCCCTGATGAGCGACCCGCGCGGCGCGCAAGCAATGTCTGCCGCCGCGGGACTGGCCGACCCGGCCCCCGCTCGTGTGTTGTCGTTGCGGCCCCTGCGGCCGTCCCACCCGGTTGACCGCGGCCCCGCACCGCGGCGGACGAGAGAAGTGATCTTGATGCGAACCCTGGAAACCCTCCTCGGTGGGGAGTGGGTGGCGACCGGCGCGTGGATCGACGTCCACGACCCCGCCGACCTGCGCGCCCCCGTGGCCCGCGTTCCCGCGCTGAGGGCGGCCGATGTCACCGACGCCTACGACCACGCCGAGCGGGGCTTCGCCGTCTGGAAGCGCACCAGCCCGTTCGAGCGCGCCCGGATCATGACGGACGCGGCCCGGCTGCTGCGCGAGCGCGTCGCGGAGATCGCCGAGGACCTCAGCACCGAGATGGGCAAGACCCGCGTCGAGGCGACCGGAGAGACCCTCAAGGCCGCCGACTTCCTGGAGTACTACGCGGGTCTCGCCCGCCAGGGCTACGGCACGCTCGTGCACGACGTACGCCCGGACACCCGCACGCACCACCAGCGCGAGCCGGTCGGTGTCGTCCTCGCGATCACCCCCTGGAACGACCCGCTGATCACCCCGGCCCGCAAGCTGGCCCCGTGCCTCGCCGCGGGCAACGCGGCGATCCTCAAGCCGGCCACCGACACCCCGCAGGCCGCACTGCACCTGGCCCGCGCCCTGCACGACGCGGGGCTGCCCGCCGGTGTCCTGGGCGTGGTCACCGGACGTGGCGCGGAGATCTCCGAGGCACTGCTCGGCGATCCGCGCCTCGCCGCGGTCACCTTCACCGGCAGCAACGAGGTCGGCGAGGGCCTGCGGGCCGCGCTCGCCCACACGAACGCTCGCTTCCAGGGCGAGCTGGGCGGCAAGAACGCCACCGTGGTCCTCGCCGACGCCGACCTGGGGGCCGCCGCCAAGGCCGTGGCCGCCGCCGGCTTCGCGCAGGCGGGCCAGCGCTGCACGGCCACCAGCAGGGTCGTCGTCGAGCGGCCCGTGTACGAGGAGTTCACCGCGCTGCTGCTCGCCGAGGCCGCCGCCCTGCGCGTCGGACCGGGACTCGCCGCCGGCACCACGATGGGGCCGCTGGTCAGCGCCCGGCAGCGGGACGGCGTCCTCTCCGACATCGAGCGCGCCGTCAAGCAGGGCGCGACGGTCCTCGCCGGCGGCGACCGGCCCACGGACGAGGCCTTGAGCCACGGCTGTTACGTCAACCCGACCGTGCTCGCGGACGTGTCCCCGGACCTCGACATCTGGCGCGAGGAGGTGTTCGGACCGGTCGTCGCGCTGTGCGCGGTGGACTCCTTCGACGAGGCGGTCGAGGCGGTCAACGACTCGGTCTTCGGCCTCGCCGCCGCCGTGTTCACCCAGGACCTGGGCGCCGCCCACCGGTTCGCGGACGAGGTGGAGTGCGGCCAGGTCGCGGTGAACACCACCACCTCGGGCTGGGACGTCCACCACCCGTTCGGGGGTTTCCGCGACTCCGGCTCGCCGTTCAAGGAGCAGGGCGAGGAAGGGCTGCGCTTCTACACCCGGGTCAAGACCGTCGCCATCCACTTCGGTGCCTGACGGGGCCGTGAGCGGTGAGAGGAGGAGAGCGGATGGCTGACGAGACGATCGCCGTCGTCGGCGCCGGGATCGTGGGTCTGGCCACGGCACGGGAGATCGCCCTGCGCCGGCCCGGTACGCGGGTCGTGGTCCTGGACAAGGAGCAGGAGGTCGCCGTCCACCAGACCGGTCACAACTCGGGCGTGGTGCACGCCGGTATCTACTACCGGCCGGGCAGCCTCAAGGCCCGCCTGTGCACCCGGGGCATGGCGATGATCCGCGCGTACTGCCAGGAACGGCGGCTGCCCTACGACGAGTGCGGCAAGCTCGTCGTCGCCGTCACGGACGACGAAGTGCCGCGGCTGGAGGCCCTGTACGCCACGTCCCTGGAGAACAGGGTGCCGGGCCTGCGCCGGGTCCACGCGGACGAGATCCACGAGATCGAGCCGTACGCCGTGGGCCGGGCGGCCCTGCACTCACCGCGTACCGCCATCACCGACTACACCGCCGTCGCCCGGTCGTTCGCCCGGGACGTCGTGGACTCCGGCGGCGAGGTGCGGCTCGGCTTCCCGGTGACCCGCGTCACCCGGCTCACCGGCGGGGGCGTCGAGGTCGCCTCCGGTGGCGAAACCCTGCGCGCCGGCCGCCTGGTGCTCTGCGCGGGACTCCAGAGCGACCGGGTCGCCCGGCTGGCCGACGACGGCGACGAGCCGCGCATCGTCCCCTTCCGCGGCGAGTACATGACCGTCACACCGAGCAGGGCGCACCTGGTCCGCGGCCTCATCTACCCCGTGCCCGACCCGCGTTACCCCTTCCTCGGCGTGCACTTCACCCGCCGCGTGAACGGCGACGTGGAGGTGGGACCCAACGCGGTCCTCGCCCTCGCCCGCGAGGGATACCGCCGCTCCGACATCGACGTCCGCGAACTCGCCCGCATCGCCCGCTTCCCCGGCATGTGGCGTCTGGCCAGGGAACACTGGCGCACCGGCGTCAAGGAGATACGCGGCTCACTGTCGGTGGACGCCTACATGAAGGCCGCCAGGGCGTACGTCCCCGCCATCCACGCCGCCGACGTGGTGCGCGGCGGGGCCGGCGTACGGGCCCAGGCGCTCGGCAGGGACGGCTCGCTGGTGGACGACTTCGTCATCCACCGGGCCGGTGGCGTCACCGCCGTACGCAACGCCCCCTCACCCGCCGCGACCTCCTCGATGGCGATCGCGGAACACATCGCCGACACCGTCCTCGGTGACACCCGCGCAACCTGAACATGCCCCGTGCGCAGGGCACTTCCGCGCAAGAACTGCTTGCGCCCCCAGCGCTCGGCAAAGGCCTTTCGCCGACCTAGCGTTCCCTCCGCACCACCCCGGCACCCCTCCGCAGAGAAACGGCAGATGACATGTTCGTTGTCGACACCCAGATCCACATCTGGAAGGAAGAGACCCCGGACCGCCCCTGGGTCCCCGGCGCACGGGAGCGCATCCGCCTCAACGGACACCGCGAGGACCCGTTCTCCTACGAGGAGGCCCTCGAGCTGATGGACGAGGCGGGCGTCAACCGGGCGCTGATCCTGCCCCCGTCGTGGGAGGGCAACCGCATCGACTACGCCCTCGAGGCCTGCGAGGCCCACCCGGACCGCTTCGGCATCATGGCCCGCGTCCCGCAGGACGACGCCGTCGAGGGCACCGCGATGCTGAAGGACTTCGCCCACAACCCGCACATCAAGGGGACCCGGCTCACCTTCCACCGTCCGCAGGACCGCAACTGGATGATCGACGGCACCAACGACTGGTACTGGCCGATCGCCGAGGAACTCGGCATCCCCACCATGGTCCACGCCCCGATCTGGAAGCGCGAGCTCGGCGAGATCGCCGCCAAGCACCCCGGCCTGAAGATCATCATCGACCACATGGGCATCATGGCCCGCTGCGTGGACGACGCGATCGGCTACTGGGTCCAGGAGACCGCCGACCTGGCCGTGCACCCGAACATCTACGTCAAGGTCTCGGCGCTCCCCGGCTACTCGACGCAGCCCTTCCCGAACAAGAACATCGAGAAGTACGTGCGCGAGATGGTCGACAGGCTGGGCCCCCAGCGGTGCTTCTACGGCACCGACATCACCCGCCTGCTGGGCCACGGCATCACCTACACCGACACCATCGAACAGTTCACCCAGCACTGGGACTTCACGCCCGAGGAACTGGAGTGGATCCTGGGCCGCGGCATCTCCGAGGTCCTCGACTGGCCGATCGAAGGCTGAGGACACACCGGAGATGACGGACACCGAGAACACACCGGGTGCCGGCGGCAGGGACGGCGGTGAAGCGCTCGTATCGGCCTTCAACGCCGTCGGCGCCGACTACGTCTTCTGCTCGTCGGGGTCGGAATGGGCCCCGGTCTGGGAATCCCTGGCCCGGCGCCACCGCGACGGCGAGCCCGCACCGGAATACCTGGACCTCACCCACGAGACCGTGGCGGTCGGGATGGCCACCGGCTACGGCCTGCTCGCCCGCCGCCCGCAGGCCGTGCTCCTGCACGCGGCCCCCGGCCTGCTCCAGGGCTCCATGGCGGTCCACGGAGCCCTGCTGGCCGGCGTCCCCATGGTGGTCGCCTCCTCGGAGTCGACCACCTACGGCGACGGACCCGGACAGGACCCCGGCGGTCAGTGGTACCGCAACCTGTCCGTCGTGGGCGGACCGCACGGCATCGCAAGACCGTTCACCAAGTGGTCCAACGAGGCCGCCGGAGTGCACACCCTGCCCTCCATGGTCACGCGGGCCGCCGAGCTGGCCTGGCGGGCTCCGGCCGGACCGGTCTACCTCGACATCCCGCTGGAGATCCTGCTGGAGGAGTGGGACGGCCGCGAGGCCAAGCCCGTCGTCCCACCGGGTTCGACCCACAGTTCCCCCGAAGAGGCCGACCTCGTGGCCGAGTTGATCCGCGAAGCGGCCGTCCCGGTGATCGTCACCGAGACGGCGGGCCGCGAGGCGGGCGGCTTCGAGGCCCTGGTCGCCTTCGCCGAGGCCTGGAACCTCCCGGTCGTCGAACCCGACTCGGCGGTGTGCGGCAACTTCCCGCGCACCCACCCGCTGCACGCGGGCTCGGACATCGGCCCCTGGATGGACGAGGCCGATCTCATCCTCCTCGTCAACTGCCGCGCCCCCTTCTATCCGCCGTCGCGCCGCCCGTCCAAGGCGCGGATCGTGGTCATCGACGAGGTGCCGCAGCGCCCCCACGTCGCCTACCAAGTCCTCTTCGCCGACCACTACTTGGAAGGGAACGTCGCCAACACCCTGCGCCAGCTCGCCAAGCGGGCGCACACACGGCCGCCGGACCTCGAGGCCACGGCCGCCCTCACCGCGCGCCGCGTGGAGCATGAGGAGCGGCACGCGGACGAACGGGCCGCCATCGCGGCCGCCGAGACGAAGGCGACCCAGGCAAACGCCTTACAGGCAGAGGGCGTCGACCCCGTGCACGTCGCCGCCACCCTGCGCGGACTCCTGGACGGACAGGACGCGATCGTCGTCGACGAGACGATCACGCACAGCCGTGTCGTCAAACGCCATCTGCAGACCTCCGAGCCCGACACGTACTTCTACGTCCAGGGCGGACTCGGCCAGGGCATCGCGGTCGCGCTCGGCGTCAAACTCGCCGCGCGGGAACGGCCCGTGGTCCTCACGATCGGCGACGGCGCCTTCGCGTACAACCCGGTCATCCCGTCGTACGACGCCTCGAACGCGTACGGACTGCCGCTGCTGATCGTGGTCTTCAACAACCGTGTCTACAAGTCGATGAACCTCAACCATCGCCGGTTCTACCCCGAGGGCGCGGCGGCCGAGACCGGCGAGTGGCTCGGCACCGACCTGCGCCGGCTGCCCCGGCTCGCCCGGTTCGCCGAGCCGTTCGGCATGCACACCGAGACCGTCGACGCGCCGGACGCGCTCGCCCCCGCCCTGGAGCGCGCGCTCAAGGCCGTGGCGGAGGGCACCACCGCTGTCGTCGACGTCCTCGTCACCCGCTGATCCAGGAGGCACCCGCCACCATGACCGACACCCCAACGCCCAAGCCGGGCAAGGTGCTCGTCCCCGCCGAGGAGCTCCGCGGATTCGCCGCGGCCCTCCTCGAGAAGGGCGGCCTTCGCCCCGAGCACGCCCGTACCACCGCCGACGTGTTCGTCTGGGCCGCGCTGCGCGGCGTCGACTCCCACGGCACCGCGCGTGTCCCCGCCTACCTGGAGCTGCTCTCCAAGGGGGTGGCCAACGCCAGTCCCGAGATCACGGTCGAGTCGAGCACCCCGGCCGTCGCCGTCCTCGACGCCGACCGCGCGCCAGGACCGGTGGCCCTCACCGCCGCCGCCGAGGAGGCGGTCACCCGGGCCAGGACGAGTGGAATCGCGGCCGTCGGGGTGCGCCGCACCGTGCACACCGGTGCCATCGGCTACTACGTCTCGAAGATCGCCGAACAGGGCCTGATCGGTATCGCGTTCGTCGCCGGCATGCCCAACATGGGCTACACCGGGGTCAAGGGCGCGGCGGTCGCGACCAGCCCGCTCGCCGTCGCCGTACCGGCGAGGAGTCATGCCCCGCTGCTCCTCGACATGGCCACCGCCACCATCGCCCTGGGCAAGATCCGGCAGGCCCGGGCGAGCGGCACCCCGCTGCCCGAAGGCGCCGCCGCCACCGGGGACGGCACCCCCACCACCGATCCGGACAAGGCGGTCATGCCGCTGCCGCTGGGCGGCGCCAAGGGGTCCGGAATGTCGCTCGCCTTCGAGCTGCTGACCAGCGTCCTCGTCGGCGCTCCCATCTTCGCCGCCTTCCACTCCGACGATCCCGAAGGACGCAAGCACCGCCAGAACGCGCTGATCGTCGCCATCGACCCGGCGGCCTTCGGCGACGCCGACGGGTTCACCGCGGCCGTCGACGCCACGCTCGCCACGCTCAAGGCGCTGACTCCGGCGGACGGAGCGCAGGGCGTGTTCTACCCGGGGGAGCGCAGCGCCTCGGTCGCGGCGCGGCGCGCGGGGGAGGGGGTGCCCGTGGCGGCCAAGGTGTGGCGCGAGCTGACTGAGAGCGCGGCGGGGTTCGGCATCTCCGTGCCCGAGGTCCAGGGGTAGCTCCCGGACGTCCTCGTAGCCCCCGGCGGCCCGGTGCCGCGGCAGACGCTGTCCGTCTGCCGCGGCACCGGGCCGCTCCGTTGCCGCGCCCGGCCCGGCCGGTGCCGTGAACGCGCCGGGCCTGTACGTGAACGTGCCGGGCCTCCGGTGCCGCGTCGCGCGAGATGAGCGCCCCTCCGGCCGGCCGCGGGTCCGCCCCGGCTCCGGCACAGGTCCTGCGTCTCCCGGAGCGGCGGCGGACCCGTGGGTTCCGCCGTCGTACGGTCGGCAACATGCCGAACAAAATTGTTGACAATCTTGTTGGTCTAGATTTACGTTCGACAGGCACTCACTCAGGGAGGGCGCAATGCAGACGGAAGCCCGTCCAGGCACCGGCGAGCAGGCCAAGCAGCACGCGTTGGCGCAGCTGCGGCAGGCGATTCTGCGCGGAGAGATGGCACCGGCCCAGCGGCTGGTGGAGAACGAACTCGCCGAGCAGTTCGGTGTCACCCGGGCCAGCGCGCGGGCGGCGTTGATCGAGCTGGAATCGGAGGGACTGGTCGAACGGATCCGCAACCGCGGATCACGCGTCCGGGTGGTGACCGTGGAGGAAGCGGTCGCCATCACCGAGTGCCGTATGGCCCTCGAAGGTCTCTGCGCCGCCAAGGCGGCCGTCCTGGCCACCGACGACCAGCTCGCCGAGCTGGCCGATCTGGGCGCCGCCATGGTCAAGGCGGTCGGCGACGGTGAACCCATGACCTACTCCGAGCTGAACCACGAAGTACACGCCCGGATCAGGGAGTTCTCCGGCCAGCGGACGGCCGTGGAACTCCTGGAACGGCTCAACGCCCAACTGGTTCGCCACCGCTTCCAGTTGGCGTTGCGTCCCGGTCGCGCGCAGCAGTCCCTGAGTGAACACCTGGCCATGATCGAGGCGATCGCGGCCAGGGACCCGCAGGCGGCCGAAGCGGCCGTCCGCGCTCACCTCGGCAGTGTGATCGAAGCGCTGCGCGACTGACGCACCGCGCGGCGACGCGCGGTGCGACGGACAGCCGAGGCGGGCGCCCACCTGTCCACCAAGGAGATTCCAGCAATGACGCACGGCTACGCGCCCGCCACCCCCGAGCCCCCGGCCCCGCCCGAGCCCGGGGGGAGCCCGTCACGATCGACGCTCGTCGTCACCGCGCACGCCGGAGACTTCGTGTGGCGGGCAGGGGGTGCCATCGCCCTGGCCGCGTCCCGCGGGGAGAAGGTCACCATCGCGTGTCTGACCTTCGGCGAGCGCGGTGAGTCCGCCAAGGCCTGGCGCGAGGGCAAGAAGCTCGACGAGATCAAGGCGATACGCCGTGAGGAGGCCGAGAAGGCCGCCGCCACGCTCGGCGCCGCGGTCCGCTTCTTCGACGCCGGCGACTACCCGCTGACCGTCACCGCCGAGCTCACCGACCGCCTGGTGACGGTCTACCGCGAGACCCAGCCGGACGTCGTGCTCACCCACCCGGCCGAGGACCCGTACAACGGCGACCACCCCGCCGCCCACCGCATGGCGCTGGAGGCCCGGGTCCTCGCCCAGGCCATCGGCTATCCCGGCGAGGGCGAGATCATCGGCGCCCCGCCCGTCTTCTACTTCGAACCCCACCAGCCCGAGATGAGCGGCTTCAGGCCCGAGGTCCTCCTCGACATCACCGAGGTGTGGGAGACCAAGCGCAAGGCGATGGAGTGCCTCGGCGCCCAGCAGCACCTGTGGGACTACTACACCGACCTCGCCGTACGCCGAGGTGTCCAGCTCAAGCGCAACGCCGGCCCCAACCTGGGCCTGGCCCACAAGACCATGGCCGAGGCGTTCATGCGTCCCTACCCGCAGATCGCGAAGGAGCTGGCATGAGCGGCGTGATCGTCACCGGCCCGCCGAAGGCGGACGCGAAGGACGTCGAGGCGATCGCCGGATACGGCACCGCGACCGTGCACGAGGCCATGGGCCGCACCGGCCTGCTCGGCACACGTCTGCGCCCCGTCCAGCAGGACACCCGTGTCGCCGGCACCGCGGTCACCGTCCTGTCCTGGCCCGGCGACAACCTCATGATCCACGCCGCGGTTGAGCAGTGCGGAGAGGGCGACGTCCTCGTCGTCACCACCACCTCGCCCTCCACCGACGGCATGTTCGGCGAACTCTTCGCCACGGCGCTCCAACGGCGCGGCGTGCGCGGTCTGGTCATCAACGCCGGCATCCGGGACACCGCCGAACTGAGGGAGATGGGCTTCGCCGCCTGGTCCGCCGCTGTCAGCCCGCAGGGCACGGTGAAGGCGACCGGCGGCTCCGTGAACGTGCCGGTGGCCATCGGCGGCCAGATCGTCCGGCCCGGCGACGTGATCCTCGCCGACGACGACGGCGTGGTGTGCGTGCCCCGCGAGAGTGCCCGCCGGGTCGCCGAGGCGTCCGAGGCCCGCGAGCGCAAGGAGGCGCTGGCCCGCGCCGCCTTCCTCGACGGCGAACTCGGCCTGGACCGCTACGGGTTGCGCGAGACGCTGGTCCGCCTGGGCGTGACCTACACGTCGTACGACGACTACGTGCGGGACGGAGCCACGCCATGAGCGGGCCCGACGAGGTGCGCTGCATGCTCCTGCGCGGCGGCACCTCCAAGGGCGCCTACTTCCTCGCCGGGGACCTCCCCGGGGACACCGCCGGACGCGACGATCTGCTGCTGCGCGTGATGGGCAGCCCCGACCCGCGCCAGATCGACGGCCTGGGCGGCGCCCACCCGCTGACAAGCAAGGTCGCCGTGGTCTCGGTCTCAGCGGACCCCGCCGCCGACGTCGACTACCTCTTCCTCCAAGTCGCCGTCGACAAAGCGGAAGTGTCGGACCGTCAGAACTGCGGCAACATCCTCGCCGGGGTCGGCCCGTTCGCCGTCGAACGCGGACTGGTCGAGCCGGGGGAGGGCCGTACATCGGTACGCATCCGCATGGTCAACTCCGGGGACCTCGCGGTCGCGAGCTTCCCCACCGAGGGCGGGCGCGTGGTCTACACGGGTTCCGCCGAGATCTCCGGGGTGCCCGGGACGGCTGCTCCGGTGGTGATCGAGTTCCCGCGGGGGAGCAGCCCGCTGCTGCCCACCGGCCATGCCCGGGACATCGTCGCCGACACCCCGGTGACCTGCGTGGACAACGGCATGCCGACCGTGCTGATCGCCGCGTCCTCGCTGGGCGTCACCGGGTACGAGGCCCCCAAGGACCTGGAGGAGGATCCGGCGCTGGCCGACCGGCTCCGCGAGATCCGCCTGGAGGCGGGCAAGCTGATGGGTCTCGGGGACGTCGAGAACGCCACCGTGCCGAAGCTGACCCTGCTCGCTCCGCCCCGCGCCGGCGGTGCCGTCATGACCCGCACGTTCATCCCGGTGCGCTGCCACACCTCCATCGGTGTCCTCGGCGCCGCGAGCGTCGCCGCCGGGCTGCGCGTGGAGGGCGGCGTCGGGCACGGCGTGGCGCGCCCGCCCGAACGGGGCGACCGGCTGCGTATCGAACACCCCACCGGATTCCTCGACATCGAAGCAGGTGTCGAGTACGGCCCCGGGGACGCCGCACCCGTGGCCCGGCGCACCGCCGTCGTCCGCACCGCACGCAAGATCTTCGACGGCACGGTCTTCCCCCGGCCGGCCGGAGCCGCACATCACCCTTAAGGAGGCCCCATGGCCCCGCCGCTCGGCGACATCGCCCACCTCGGGCACGTCGAACTGCTCACCCCCGACCTGGACGCCAGCGTCCGCTTCTTCACGGACTACCTCGGGCTGACCGAGAACGGCCGCTCCGGAGACTCCGTCTATCTGCGGACCTGGGACGACTACGAGCACCACAGCCTGACCCTCACCGCCCACACGACCTCGGGCATCCGCCGCACCGCCCTGCGCGCCTCCAGCGAGGAGGCCCTCCAGCGCCGGGTCAAGGAGATCGAGAGCGCCGGCCGCGAGGGCCGCTGGGTGAACGACGAGCCGGGGCTCGGCCCGGTCTACGTCACCACCGACCCCGACGGTCACGAGCTCGCCCTGTACTGGGAGAGCGAGTGGTATCAGGCGCCCGACCATCTCAAGCCCGGTCTGAAGAACCAGCCGCAGGCCAAGCCCGGCCACGGGGTCGGCGTACGACGCCTGGACCACGTGAACTTCCTCGCCTCCGACGTCGCCGCCAACGGGGACTTCGTCCGTGACGCGCTCGGGGCCCGGCCGACCGAGCAGATCCAGCTCGACAGCGGCCGGATCGCCGCCCAGTGGCTGACCTTCAGCAACAAGTCGTACGACGTCGTCTACACGGAGGACTGGACGGGTTCGAGCGGGCGCCTGCACCACATCGCGTTCGCCACGGACACCCGTGAGGACATCCTGCGCGCCGCCGACCTCGCCATCGACACCGGTGTGTTCATCGAGACGGGCCCGCACAAGCACGCCATCCAGCAGACGTTCTTCCTGTACGTCTACGAACCCGGCGGCAACCGCATCGAGCTGTGCAACCCGCTCACCCGACTCGTCCTGGCCCCCGACTGGCCCCTGGTCACCTGGACCGAGAACGAGCGGAAGAAGGGCCAGGCCTGGGGCCTGAAGACCATCGAGTCCTTCCACACCCACGGCACACCGCCCATCGGCTGACCACCCCGTTGGCCTCGCGCCGGGCGCCGAACTTCTGAGCGAACCGTTCCAGCCATTGCCTACGTGCGGGCGGCACTGACCGTGTGCCGCCCGTGCGTGCTTTCATCTGCCTCTCAGCCACCCGTGCCAGAGTCGCGAGGGGTGGCTTGATTGTTTCGCAGATTGTTGACAAAAGCGTTGACACTCCGGGAGTTCACTCCTTAGCGTCTGTCGCACAATCGGGTCAGCCGCACGAGCCGCGTCGACCCGCGTCCCCGATCCCCTTCCAGGGCCCCCACCTCCTGGACGAGAGGAAACAACGATGTCCTCCTCCCTCGCCCTGCCCGCTCGCGGCGGCAGCAGACTGGCCGCGATCGTCGTCGGTCTCTGCTGGCTGGTCGTCCTCTTCGACGGCCTCGACATGTTCATCTACGGCTCCGTGCTGCCGCACATGCTGGAGACGAAGGCGCTCGGCATCGACCCCGGCAAGGCCGGCGACGTCGGCTCCTACGCCACCTTCGGCATGCTGATCGGCGCCCTGTGCTCGGGCACCGTCAGCGACTGGGTCGGCCGCAAGAAGACGATCATCGCGTCGACCGCCGTGTTCTCGCTGGCCTCCGCGGTCTGCGCCGCCGCCGGGAGCCTGGGCGTCTTCAGCCTCGGCCGCTTCCTGGCCGGCCTCGGCCTCGGCGGTCTGCTGCCGAGCGCGATCACCATGGTCACCGAGTACGCGCCGAAGGGCCGCCGCGCCCTCATCGTGGGTTCCCTGATGACCGCCCACCAGGCCGGCGGCATCGTCGCCGGATTCGTGGCGCTCGGGACGGGCGACTGGCGGGTCTCCTTCTGGATCTGCGTGATCCCGCTGTTCATCGGAGTTCCGCTGGCGGCCGCCTTCCTGCCCGAGTCGATGTCCTTCCTCCAGGCCAAGGGCCGCACCGACGAGGCCCGCGCGCTCGCCGACCGCTACGGGGTCGACCTGGCCGCACGCGCCGAGGAGCGCCAGGCCGTGGCCGACCGCTTCAGCGCCGTCACCGCCCTGTTCCGCGGGGGCCGGTGGATGCAGACCCTGCTCTTCTGGATCGCGTCCTTCGGCGGTCTCCTCCTCGTCTACGGCGTCTCGCAGTGGCTGCCCTCGCTGATGAAGGCCAACGGCTACGACCTCGGCTCCTCGATCGGCTTCGTCATCGTCATCAACCTCGGCGGCATCGTCGGCATGCTGATCGGCGGACGCCTCACCGACAAGTTCGGCGGCTCGCGCATCTCCGCGATCTGGTTCGGCGCCACCGCCATCGGGATCTACTCCCTCAGCTTCAAGATGGCGCTGCCCCTCACCTACACGGTCGTCTTCCTGACCGGCATGTTCCTCTTCAGCGCCCAGGCGATGATCTACGCCACGGTGGCGCACCGCTCCGAGGACGACAACCGTGCCACCGCGGTCGGCTGGACCTCCGGAATGGGACGCTTCGGCGCCGTCTTCGGCCCCTGGCTCGGCGGCCAGCTGCTCGCCACCGGCTCGACGACCGCGGGCTTCACCGCCTTCGCCCTCGCGGGCGTCTTCTCCCTGGTGTTCGTCAGCCTGACCGGTCTGCGCCGCGTCCAGGCGACGCCCCTGAGCTCCGTCCCGCAGCAGGAGCTGGCCGCCACCGGCTGACCGGGGCGGCACAGAGCCGGCGTCCGGGCGGGCCCTGCGGAAGGGCCCTCCCGGACGCCCTCATGCCCGGGGCGTGCGCGCGGTGACGCCTGGCGAGTGATGAACAGGGAGGACACCGCCTTATCCCGTTGCCCCGTTCGTCCCGGGATGTTGAAGTGACCCCATGGATCACGTAGCGGTACTGGCGTTGTTCGACCGGGACATGCGGGAAGGCGCCCGGCCCGACGCGCCGGGCGCCCGCGTCGAGCGCGTCGGCAAGGTGGTGCGCCAGGTCGGCGCCGACAAGGGCTGGAACGGGGTGGTCTGGTCCGACCTCGACGCGACGGGCGCCGACGCGGCCATCGCCGAACAGGTGCGCTTCTTCTCCGGGCTCGGGGGCGGCTTCGAGTGGAAGCTGTACGGGCACGACCGGCCCGAGGACCTGGGGCAGCGACTGCGGGCCGCGGGTTTCACCGCCCAGCCCGAGGAGACGCTGATGGTCGCCGAGCTGAGCGATCTGGCCCTCGACGGGGAACCGCCCGAGGGCGTACGCCTGCTGCCGGTCACCGACCGCGCGGGCGTGGCCCTCGTCGCCGACGTCCATGAGCAGGCCTTCGGCGGCGACAGCACCCTGCTGCGCCACCAGCTGCTCGCCCAGCTCACCGGCGACCCGAACACGGTCGTCGCCGTCGTGGCGCTCGCCGGAGACGTCCCGGTCAGCGCGGCCCGCATGGAACTCCCGCCGGGGGCCCGGTTCGCCGGGCTGTGGGGCGGGGGGACCGTCGAGGCCTGGCGGGGCCGGGGCATCTACCGCGCCCTCGTCGCCCACCGGGCCCGTGTCGCCGCCGAGCGCGGCTACCGCTACGTCCAGGTCGACGCCTCCAGCCAGAGCCGCCCCATCCTCACCCGGCTGGGCTTCCAGCCGCTCACCACGACCACGCCGTACGTGTACGAAGGGTGACCCCTGCCGCCGTCGACGCGAGCGGCCGGGGGCGATGTCGCCGTACTGAGGGCGGACGTCCGACACAGGAATCCGTCGTCGGGCGCCGAGTCCCGGCCGGGAACCCCGGCCGAGGCCCCGGGACCGACGCGGGACCTGGGGGACCGGCGCCCCGGAGCGCGCCGCTGTCCCTGCCCCTCAGAGGTCCAGCCGGTACTCCAGCTCCCGGTGGGTCGGCCGGTAGCCGAGCGCGTCGTTGATGCCGATCATGTGCGCGTTGCTGTCGGCCGTGTCGGTCAGCAGTCCGGCGAGTTCCGGGTACCGCAGACGCGCTGCGCGGATCGACTCGGCCTTCATCCACAGCCCGAGGCCGTGGCCGCGATGCCCGGGCAGGACGCCCGTTCCGTAGTGCTGGGCGTCGCCGCGCCCGCCGCCCGGTACGACGAGTTCCGAGAATCCGGCGACGGAGCCGTCCGAGCGGTCCACCACGGCCACCGTGTGCAGCGCGTCGCCCCGTTCGAGGACGGCCTCGGCCACGGCCACGACCCGCGTGACGTCCCAGACGTCGATGCCGTGGTCGCTGTCCTCCATCGGCATGTCGTCCATGGCCCGGCGGGAGTCGGCGAAGGTGTGCGCCAGTTCGGGCGGCACGACGCCGTCCCAGCTCGTCAACGCGTAGCCGGGATGCGGGCGTTCGGCGATCGCGGTCACCGCTTCGAGGTCGAGTTCCGGCAGCGGGAGGCGGGCGAACGTCAGAGCCAGCACCGGGCGGAACCCATGGGCCGTGAGAAACGGCTCGCCGGGGGAGCCGGCCGTGACGTGGGCGACCAGCGACCGGCGGCCGTCGCCCCGCGCGGCGGTCAGGGCGGCGTCCAGAAGGGCACCGCCCACTCCGTCGCGCCGCTCGGCCGGGTGCACCGCGATCTCCAGTTCGGCGCGATGGTCCCGCCCCTTCCCACCGGGCAGCCGAAGGAACGCCGAGCCCACCGGGACCCCTTCGGCGTCCGAGGCCAGCCAGGCCAGTCGTCGGTTCGAGGGGGAGGAGCCGGGATCGGTCAACGGCGTGATGCGTGGCGGCAAGGTGTCTCCGTGAAGTGGCGGCGCAGGGATGCGAAACCCGCAGAACGTAGCCGCACACACCCCCGCCCGGCAACGCAATTCGGCGAGCGCCGCCCGTCAGCCGGTTCCGGCCCGGCGCCGGCCGCTCAGTGACGCCCCCTGGCCCGGTCCAGTGCCGTGACGCCGATCGCGGCGAGGCCTATCTGGATGAGCCACTCGATCCAGTCGACGCCCTTGGTGTCGGCGACGCCGAACGCGGCGGCGATCCCCGACCCGATGAACGCGGCCACGATGCCGACCACGATCGTCCACAGGATGCCGATGCGCTGGCGTCCCGGCACGGCGAGCCTGCCCAGTACACCGATGACGATGCCGATGACGACGGCACTGATGACGCCCGAGATCTCCATCTCCGCCCCTCCTGGTCGGTCCCCCGCTGTTATGTATCTGCCCGTATCGGGCCCGGCCAGTCCGCCGCCGCGCAGGCACCCGTGGGGATGCCGCCGGAGGGCCTGCGGCGCGCCCCGTCCGCCCCCTGGGCAACTCGTGTTTAGACATGTACCGTTCAATAATCTGTTGAACGGGAGACGGTCAACTTCCGTTCTACGCGCGCAGACTTGGCGCCCGCACCGCCTCTCCCCCCTCATTACCGGAGGTTCGTCGGATGCTCGGATTCAGGAAGTCCCGTCACAGACTCACCACCGCCCTGGGCCTGTTCGGACTGCTCGTCACGGGTGCCGCGCTCCAGGCGGCCACCGCTGTTCCCGCCCACGCGGCCACCCCCCACCGCGTCCTGTTCGACAACGGTCACGCCGAGACCGCGGGCAACGCCGACTGGATCATTTCCACCAGCCAGCCCGACCCGCTCGGCCAGAACTCCAGCCCGACCTCGGAGACTTCCTGGACGGGCGCCCTGTCCTCCTGGGGCGTGGCCCTGCAGAAAACCGGCAACTACAGCCTGAAGACGCTGCCTTCGGGCTCCAGCCTCACCTACGGGGGCAGTGCCGCGACCGACCTGTCGAACTTCGACGAGCTGGTGCTGCCCGAGCCCAACACGCTGTTCACCACGGCCGAGAAGACCGCCATCATGACGTTCGTCAAGAACGGCGGCGGCCTCTTCATGATCTCCGACCACACCGGAGCCGACCGCAACAGCGACGGCTACGACGCGGTCGAGATCTTCAACGACCTGATGAGCAACAACAGCGTCGACAGCACCGACCCGTTCGGCTTCTCCATCGACACGCTGGACGTCGGCTCCGACTACCCGAGCGCGATCAGTGACAGCACCAACGCGGTTCTGCACGGGTCGTTCGGCACCGTCACCAAGAGCCTGATCGCGGACGGGACCACGGCCACGCTCAAGCCGGCCGACAACTCGGCCGTCAAGGGCCTGCTCTACCGGACCGGTTACTCCGGGAACACCGGCGCGTTCTTCGCGACCAGCACGTTCGGCAGCGGCAAGGTCGCGTTCTGGGGCGACAGTTCCCCGATCGACGACGGCACCGGCCAGTCCGGCAACACCCTGTACGACGGCTGGAACGACACCGGTGCCACCAACAAGGCCCTCGCCCTGAACGCCACCGACTGGCTCGCCGGCACGACCAGCGGTGGCGGTGGCGGCGGCACCTGCACGGCCACGCAACTGCTCGCCAACCAGGGCTTCGAGTCGGGCAGCACGTCCTGGACCGCCACCAGCGGGGTCATCACCAACAGCTCCAGCGAGGCGGCCCGCACCGGTTCGTACAAGGCCTGGCTCAACGGCTACGGCTCGGCCAACACCAACACGCTCGCGCAGTCCGTGACCGTCCCCGCGGGCTGCTCGGCCACCCTGAGCTTCTATCTGCACGTGGACACGGCCGAGACGACCACGAGCACGGCGTACGACACCCTCAAGGCACAGGTCCTCAACAGCAGCGGCACCGTGCTGTCGACCCTGGCCACGTACTCGAACCTGAACGCCGCGTCCGGGTACACGCAGCGCTCGTTCAGCCTGGGCACCACCTACGCCGGGCAGACGGTCACGATCAAGTTCACCGGCGTCGAGGGCTCCACGCTCCAGACGTCGTTCGTCCTCGACGACACCGCGCTCAACGTGAGCTGAGCGCGAGCCGGACGAGGGGCGGGCCCGGAACCGGGTCCGCCCCTCGCGCCGTTCCACCGGGCCCGGACGGTTCTACCGGGCCCGGACCGTCCGCTCCTCCGTGTTCCACCCGGAGATCCGCACCGCGGGCCCGGCCCCGTGCAGTTCGGCCGTCCGGCAGGTCGCCGTCAGCGTCACCGACTCGCCCGGCCACAGGCTCACCTGGTTGTCGGACCACCGCACCGGCAGCACCGGCCTGCCCTTGCCGTCCACGAGATGCGCGTCGGTCAGGAGCGAGGGCGTCTTCCCGCTCCCGTCGTTGCGCAGGACGACCTTCGTCGTGGAGGTCCCGCCGGGACCCGAAGAGGTCGACACAGAGGCCGAAACCGGCACCCGGGCCATGGAGTTGAGCCCCTTGAGGTCCGCGTAGCTCGTCGTCGGCGTGTAGTACCAGTCGGTGTTCGCCCAGTCGATGGTGTCCGGCCGGGTCGACAGCCAGTAGACGTTGCGGCTGACCTCCCTGCCCCCGGCGTCGCGCAGCACCAGGCGCGCCAGATACGTCGTCGACAGACCCCTCACCGAGGACGGCACCGTGAGCGCGGTGCGGCGCGCCCCGTCACCCCGCAAGGTGACACCGGTCGCCGTCCTGTCGTACCGCTGTGTGCCGGCGGTGTCGAAGAGCGTGACCCGCGCCGTGAGGCCGGACACAGACGCGTGCCGGTTGTTCACGACGACGACGGACCGGTCGTCGTACGAGTACTGGATGTGCAGGGGCTCATTGGCCTTCTTCGCCCCGAAGTAGGCCCCGCCCTGGTCGAGGTAACGGTCCATCAACTGCCAGTGCAGCGACGTCCATCCGCTGTTGAGCATCCAGTGGACGACCCCGGTCGAGGGCTTCGAGGAGTCGGTGGCATTGCGCCCGTACGCCTCGAATTGCGCCCGTACGTTCTCGTACTGGGCGAGCTGCGCCTTGCGCACGTAGTCGGTGAGACCCGTCGGCGCGCCGTAGCGGCCGGCCAGGGCGGCATCGTAGATCTTGAGGGTGTCGAAGACCGGGGACGGTGAGCGGTGGTACTGCCTGACGTCCGGGTTCTTCCAGAGGGTGTCCAGTTCGGCGGGCGACATCATGCGGCGGAGGGTGTCGAGGGTGGGGATGTCGGGGCCCGCGCCGGTCTCGGAGTTGAAGCCGGTGGCGCCGCCCTCGCGCTTGGCGTACCAGTAGCCCGGCGGGATCCAATCGTAGGGCCCGGTCATCTTCATGCCCGAACTGCCGGACACCGGGGAGGATTTGTCGGACGCCGCAGCGACCACCGGGGTCGGCCAGTCGGCCGCCTTCAGCGCGTCGAGGTAGGTCTTCTCGATCCTGGCGTCCGGCGCGAAGTCGCTGCCGATGAGGAAGGAGATGACGCTCGGGTGGTCGCGCAGCCGGGCGGCCTCGGCGGCCATCGACGCCTTGGCGACCGGGTAGTCGGCGGCGGTCCACTTGTCGCCGGTCTCCGTGCCGTTGACCTGTCCCTCCCACTTGTCGCAGCACTCCCAGCCGGGCAGGGTGAGAATGCCGTAGCGGTCGGCGAGGTCGAAGAACTCGTCCGCCTCGATGTGGCCTTCGAGGCGGATGGTGTTGAGGCCCAGATCGCGCACATACCTCAGCCGGTCCTCGACGTACTCCCGGTCCCAGCGCAGGAACTCGTCCGGGGACCAGCCGCCGCCCTTGATGAGCAGCCTGCGGCCGTTCACGCTGTACTGCCGGGCGCCGTCGGCATTCAGGGGCGCCTTCACGTCGCGGACGCCGAAGTCCTCGTGTGCGGTGTCGGAGGCGGCACCGGCGACGGAGACGGTCAGATCGAGGCCGTACAGCGGCTGCCCGCCCATGTCGGCGGGCCACCACACCCTCGGTGACGTCAGGTGCAGCCCGGGGGCGTCGGACGGCGAGAAGGCGACCGCCTTCGTCTGGTGGGCCGCGAGCGGGACGGTCTTCGAGAACGACACCGGGCCGATGCGGCCGGACACCGTGGCCGTGACGGCCGAGCCGGTCTCGTTGCGGGCCCGCGCCTTGACCGTGAGGTCCGCGGACCTGAGCGAGGACACGTCCAGGCGGGTCAGCACATGCGCGTCGCGCAGCGCGACCGGGCCGCCGCGGCGGACAAGGACGTCCCGGACGATGCCCATGTTCTGGTCGGGCGGCGGCTGCAGCCAGTCGATCCAGCCCATGGTCAGGTTCTTGTTCGGATCGTTGGGCCGGATGCGGAAGGCGACCGTGTTGGTGCCCGCGCGCACCAGCGAGGTGATGTCCAGCTCGTGGTGCGTGTAGGCGCCGGCCACCTCGGCGGCGTCGGCGACCCGGCGGCCGTTGACGTAGACGTCTGCCGCCGAGATCACCCCGCTGAAGTCCAGATAGCTGCGCTCGGAGGTGTCGGTGACCGTGAAGTCCGAGCGGTACCACCAGGGCACGGTGAAGTCGGCCTTCGGGACCTTCCGCAGGTTCGTCGAGTAGAACGGATCCGCGTACGTCCCGTTCGCGAGCAGCGCCGCGAGGACCGTGGAACGGGAGCCGGCCGGGTACCAGCCGCTCACCCCGTAGCCGGGGCTGGAGACGGCGGACGCCGGGTCGAGGACCTTGGCGCTGGACTGGATCGCGTACCCGGACAACGCCGTGGCGCTGCCCGGCGCGGAGGCCACCGGTGTGACGCGGACGTGCGGCACGGCGGTCGCTCCGATGTCGGGCCCGTCGGCCCAGGCGCTCGCGGAGAGGGTGCACAGCAGGCTCAGGGCGACGGCGGCCGTGGCGAGGCGCCGCCGGGAGGCAGGGCGGTGGAACACGGTGATCTCCTTGGGAGGTGGGGGAGCATCCGCGCTTCGGCACTGCAAGTTAGGAAACTTTACTAACTAGGTCCACAAGCTAGGCCGGTGAGTAAGCCATGTCAATCACCGGCCCCGTCGATCACAGCGGGGCGGGCCTTCCTCACTCGCCTCCTGGCCCCCGCTTCGCACCACCCACGCCAGCCGTGCCGACCGCCCGTGCCAGCCGTTTCGACCGCCTGTGCCAGCCGTGCCGCCCGTGCCAGCCGTGCCGCCCGTGTCGGCCGCGTCGACCGTGCCGGACGCGCGAGTTGTGCCGGGCGGCGGCGGGCGCCGCCCCCGGTTCAGGATGCCGACCTGCGCTCGAACACCACATCGCGCGCGGTCCCCAGCGCCGTGGCCACCGCGCCGAGCAGCACCGCGTCCTCGCCCAGACGGCCGGGTGCGATCCTCGGGCGCAGGGGTGTGAGGGCGCGCAGGGTCTCACGGACCGGCTTCAGCAGCAGATCGACGCTGTGGCCGACGCCGCCGCCCAGAACCACCAGGTCGGGATCGAGCACCGCCGTCGCGGCCGCCACCGTGTGCGCGATCCGTTCGCCCTCCAGCCGGACCGCCTCGACCGCGGGCTTGTGGCCTTCCCGGGCGGCGTCGAAGACGGCCTTCGCGGTGAGCTGCCCGGTCATGCCGAAGTGCCGGGCGGCTTCGACGACCGCCTCGCCGGACACCGCGTCCTCCAGGGTCTCGGGCTTGTGTTGGCCGGGCCACGGCAGGAAGCCGATCTCACCGGCTCCGCCGTGCGCCCCCGTGAACAGCCGTCCCTCGCTGACGACACCCATGCCGAGGCCGGTGCCGATCATGATGTACGCGAACAGCCGACTGCCGGCGCCGACCCCGTACGTGTACTCGCCGAGTGCCGCGAGGTTCGCGTCGTTGTGCACCTCCAGCGGGATGCCGAGTTCCTCCCGCATCCGGTCGAACAGGCCCGCCCGCCCCCACCCGGGCAGATGCATCGCGTACCGCACCCGGCGCTGCTTCTCGTCGTACACGCCCGGCGTGCCCACCACCGCGTGGGCCACCTCGTGTGCGCCGACACCGGAGTTGGCGACGACCTGGTGGGCGGTGGAGACCACCAGGTCGGCCATCGCCCCGGAGGTACGGGCACGGTTGCGCACGTCGGCGCGCGCGACCACCGCGCCGTCGAGATCGGCGACCGCGACGCGCAGCCAGCTGCGGCCGATGTCTATGCCGAGCGCGTACCCGGCCGCGGGGTCGGGGGCGTACAGGACGGCGATCCGGCCGCGCTCGGGAGCCCGCGTTCCGACCTCGTGGACGAGTCCCGCCTCCTCCAGCGCGGCGAGCGCGCTGGAGACCGTCGGCTTGGACAGGCCCGTCTCGCGGGCGAGTTGCGCGCGCGAGGCGGCACCGTCGTTGCGCAGCCGGTCGAGGAGCAGTCGCTCGTTGGTGCTGCGCAGCCGCTGGCGGTTCCAGGGCTGTTCGGGCTGCTCTGCGGTGTCGTCGGCGGGCATCGGACCATTCTCACTCATTCATGACACCCTCTTGACGTGCTTAGTAAGGCTCCTTAACTTTATCGCCCAGTCAGCTTCGCCGGGCGAGCCAAGGGGAGTCCAGCGCCGACCGGTCACCCGCCGCCCTTGATCCGTCGGCCGCCATCGACGCCGGCCGTCACCTCGTACCTCTCCCCGCGTCCTGTCCTGAGGAGGACCCGTGTCCGGTACCCCGCCACCCGTCGGCGGTTTCGTCCGCCGTATCGGCCTGTTCCAGGCCACCGCCATCAACATGAGCCAGATGTGCGGCATCGGGCCGTTCGTGACGATCCCGCTGATGGTCGCCGCGTTCGGCGGCCCGCAAGCGGTCATCGGCTTCATCGCCGGCGCTCTGCTGGCGCTCGCCGACGGGCTCATCTGGGCCGAGCTCGGCGCCGCCATGCCCGGTTCCGGCGGCAGCTACGTCTATCTGCGCCAGGCCTTCCAGTACCGCACCGGGCGCCTGATGCCGTTCCTGTTCGTGTGGACGGCGATGCTCTTCATCCCGCTGATCATGTCCACGGGCGTGGTCGGCTTCGTGCAGTACCTGGGCTATCTGGCCCCTGACATGGGCAAGACCACCGGCGACCTCGTCGGACTCGGCATGGTCGCCCTCGTCGTCCTCCTGCTGTGGCGGGGGATCGAGCACATCGCGCGGATCACCGCTGTCATGTGGGCCGTGATGATTACCTCAGTCCTCCTGGTGATCGTCGCCGCCGCCACCGACTTCAGCGCCGACCTCGCCTTCACCTACCCGGCGCACGCCTTCGAACTGTCGGGCAGCCACTTCTGGATCGGCTTCGCGGCAGGCCTGACCATCGGCATCTACGACTACCTCGGCTACAACACCACCGCGTACATGGGCGCCGAGATCAAGGACCCCGGCCGCGTCCTGCCCCGCTCCATCATCTTCTCGATCCTCGGCATCATGGTGATCTACCTGCTGCTCCAGATCGGCACACTCGGCGTCATCGACTGGCACCGGATGAAGGACCCCGGTGACATCGCCTCCACCTCGGTGGCCTCGGCGGTCATGGAGGAGACCTGGGGCAAGGGCGCCGCCGACACCGTCACCGTCCTCATCCTGATCACCGCGTTCGCCTCGGTCTTCACCGGACTGCTCGGCGGCTCGCGGGTGCCCTACGACGCCGCCCGCGAGCGCGTCTTCTTCCGCCCGTACGCCAAGCTGCACCCCAAGCACCGCTTCCCGATGCTGGGTCTGGCCACGATGGGCGTCATCACGGCGATCGGCTTCCTGATCGGCCGCCACACCGACCTCGCCACCCTCATCCAGCTGCTGACCACGGTCATGGTGATCGTCCAGGCGCTGGCCCAGGTCGTCGCCCTGTCGGTGCTGCGCAAACGGCAGCCGGGCCTGCGCCGCCCGTACAAGATGTGGCTCTACCCGGTGCCGAGTTTCCTGGCCCTCGCCGGCTGGCTCACCATCTACGGCTACGCGGACAAGAACTCCCCAGGCCGCCACCCCATCGAGTGGTCGCTGGCCTGGCTCGCCCTCGGCCTCGTCGCCTTCGTCGTCTGGGCGCGCCTGGACAAGGTGTGGCCGTTCGGCCCGAAGGAGGTCACCGAGGAGTACCTGACGGCGCCGGCTCCGGAGACGGAACCCGCCGGGGCGTGACCGCCCGGGGCGCCCCCGGACGCACGATGTCCGGGGGCGCCCACCTGAATCCGACGGCCTGGGCGGATCTGGGCCCTCGGACCCTCCGGCAGCCTGTCGCCGCCGGTCACGGAGCTCAGCCGTGGCCGTCGTCGGCCGGCTGGCTCCAGGTCCGAAGGACAACGTCCCGGCCCTTCGCCGTACGGACCACGGGTTCGTCACCGGCGAGAACGAAACCCGTCGCCTTGGCCACCGCCTCGCTCGCGGTGTTCCCGTCCTCGATGCACAGCACGACGCGCCGGCCGCCGACGCGACGGTGGGCGAAGTCCACGGCGAGCCGGACCGCGCGGGTCGCGAGCCCCCGGCCCCGGTAGGCGGCCCCCACGCCGTAGGCCAGCTCGACGTCACGGTCGTCGGCCGTGCCGGGGAACAGCAGGATCTCCCCCTGGGGCCGCGCACCGTCCGTGGTGATGGCGAGCTGCACCCCCCGCCTCTCGGCGGTCTTCTGCTCGGCCGCCGCGAGGTAGGCGAGCGCCGCCTGGGTGTCGAAGGGCGAGACGACCGGTGTCCACCGGTCGATCTCGGGATCGTCGTAGAGCGCGACGAGATCCGCGACGTCGTCGTCGGACCACTCGCGCAGATGCAGCCCCAGCCCGCCGATGCGCAGGGGCCGGGGCAAGTCGAACGTCGGTCGGCTGTCCATCGGACGATCGTGACGTGCCGGGCGGGCGAAGGCCAAGGACGCGAGGACGCGTACATGGGTCCGGATCCGGACAGCGCGGCCGGTGCCCTTCGCGGACCCTTCGTGTGTTGTCCGGATGCGCGGGGGCGGGGCCAGGATAGAAAGGGGACATCATCCGATCGTCGGGAGGCCGTGATGCTCGTCCCTTTCGGGGCACTTGATTTCCTGGACCGCGCCGTCACCGTGTACGGCGACCGCGTCGGAGTCGTCGACGAACCCGACCAGCCGGCCGAGGCCTGGGAAGGGCTGACCTACCGGCGCGTCGGTGAGCTGGCCCGGGCCCAGGCCGCCGGGCTCGACGCGCTGGGCGTCCCGCACGGCGCGCGCGTGGCCGTCGTCTCGCCCAACAGCGCCCGGCTGCTCACCTCCTTCTTCGGCGTCAGCGGCCACGGCCGGGTCCTCGTACCGGTCAACTTCCGTCTGACGGCCGACGAGGTGAGCTACATCGTCGAGCACTCGGGCGCGAGCGTCCTGCTCGTCGACCCCGAACTGGCCGACCGCTTCGCCGGGGTCGGCTGCAAGCACCGCTTCACGCTCGGTCCCGCCGCGGACGCCGAGCTGTACCGCTTCGACACCGAACCCCGGCCCTGGGAGGCGGACGAGAACGCCACCGCGACGATCAACTACACCAGCGGCACGACGGCCCGGCCCAAAGGCGTACAGATCACGCACCGCAACATCTGGGTCAACGCCACGACCTTCGCCCTGCACGCCGGGGTCACCGACCGTGATGTGTACCTGCACACCCTGCCCATGTTCCACGCGAACGGATGGGGGATGCCCTTCGCGATGGCGGGCCTCGGCGTCCGGCAGATCGCGCTGCGCAAGGTCGACGGGGCGGAGATCCTGCGCCGGGTCGCCGAGCACGGCGTGACGGTGATGTGCGCGGCCCCGGCCGTCGTCAACGCGGTGCTGGCCGCCGCCGAGTCGTGGGAGGGCGAGATCCCCGGCCGCGACCGGGTCCGTATCATCGTCGCCGGAGCGCCGCCGCCCACCAGGACCGTCGCACGGGTCGAGTCCCTGCTGGGCTGGGAGTTCATCCAGATCTACGGCCTCACCGAGACCTCACCCCTGCTCACCGTCAACCGCACCCGCGCCGAATGGGACGGCCTCGACCCGCAGGACCGCGCCGAGAAACTGGTACGCGCCGGCGCCCCCGCGCTGGGCGTGACCCTGCGCACCGCCGCCGACGGCGAGATCCTCGCGCGCTCCAACGTCGTGCTGGAGGGCTACTGGGAGCAGCCCGCGGAGACCGAACGGGCGCTGGCGGAGGGCTGGTTCCACACCGGCGACGGCGGATCCATCGGCGAGGACGGCTATCTGACGATCAGTGACCGCAAGAAGGACGTGATCATCACGGGCGGTGAGAACGTGTCCTCGATCGAGGTGGAGGACGCGCTCTTCAGCCACCCGGCGGTGGCCGAGGTCGCGGTCATCGGGGTGCCGCACGAGAAGTGGGGCGAGACCGTCAAGGCCCTGGTGGTCCTCGCTCCGGACGCGGAGGCCACGGAGAGCGAGCTGATCCAGTACTGCAAGGAGCGCCTCGCCGGCTACAAGGCACCGACCTCGGTCGAGTTCCGGGACGTCCTGGCCCGGACGGCCACCGGCAAACTCCAGAAGTACAAGCTGCGCGAGCCGTACTGGGAAGGACACGAACGGCACGTCAACTGACCGTCGCTCCCGGTGACGGCGTGCCCTGCGGCTAGGGCGGCCCCCGCGCCCCGGCGGCCCGGTGGCCGGGCGTGACGCAACGGTCGCCTTCGGTGATCGGCCACCGGGCGGTCCAGCCCTCCTCCGCCCGGCGCGGAGGAAGATCGGGCCCCGGCCCATCCGTTCGGCCCTCTGCTTCGGAATACCTCCGAGAGCTCCGATCCCCCGATCAGGAGCAGCGCGGGAGGAATCCGATGAGAACGAGGCACGGGCCGGCAGGCGCTCCGGACGGCGGCGCCGGGCACACCGGGCAGGGACGGCCGGGAGCACTGCGGCGTACGGCCGTGATCGGCGGGGGAGTGGCCGGGCTCACCGCCGCGTACGTGCTGAGCCGTGAGCGGCCCGTGGCCCTCTACGAAGCGGACGACCGGCTCGGCGGACACGCCCACACCCACGACCTGACCTCGTCCGACGGACGCCTGCACCGCGTCGACTCGGGCTTCATCGTGCACAACCGCCGCACCTACCCGCACCTGCTGCGGCTGTTCGCCGAACTCGGCGTCGCCACGCAGGAGTCCGAGATGAGCATGTCGGTGCGGTGCGAGGGATGCGGACTCCAGTACGCGGGCGCCCGGGGCCCCGCCGGTCTGTTCGCCCGGCCGCGCAGCGCGCTGCACGGCCCCTACCTGCGGATGCTCGCCGAAGTCCCGGCATTCCACCGCGCCGCCCGCCGGCTGCTGGCCGAGGACGGCGAAGACGCCCTCACGCTCGGTGAGTTCATCGCCCGGCAGCGCTTCTCGCCCTATTTCACGCGGCACTTCATGACCCCGCTCGTCTCCGCCGTCTGGTCCTGCGACGCGGCCACGGCCCGCCGCTACCCGGCCGCCTACCTGTTCCGCTTCATGGACCACCACGGCATGCTCTCGGTGGGCGGCTCGCCCGCCTGGCGCACGGTCACCGGAGGCTCCCGCTCCTACGTCGACCGACTGGCCAAGGAACTCGACGCGGTGCACACCTCCACCCCGGTCCGGGCCGTGCGCCGTCACGCCGACGGAGTGGACATCACCACCGAGGACGGCACCACCGCCTCGTACGGCTCCGTCGTCATCGCCGTGCATCCCGGCCAGGCCCTGCGGCTGCTCGCCGACCCCACCCGCCTGGAACGCGAGGTGCTCGGGACGTTCCGCCACTCGCGCAACACCACCCTCCTCCACACCGACACGACGCTGCTGCCGAGCGCCCGCCGGGCACGCGCCTCCTGGAACTACCTGATGCCCGACTGCCGCACCGACGCCGACCGGGTCCGGGTCAGCTACGACATGAACCGGCTCCAGCGGCTGGACGCGCCCGAGACCTACGTCGTCACCCTCGGCGGCGAGGACCGGATCGACCCGGCACGGATCCTGGCCCGCATGGAGTACGAACACCCCGTCTACACACCCGAGTCCGTCGCCGCCCAGCGCCGACTGCCCGCCCTGAACAGCCCGGTGACCGCGTACGCCGGCGCCTACCACGGCTGGGGCTTCCACGAGGACGGCTGCCGCTCCGGCGTCGAGGCGGCAAAGGCACTGGGGGTGACCTGGTGACCGGCGTCCCCGCCCTCTATCCCTGCACGGTCGCGCACGTACGGACCCGTCCCACCCGGTACGCGCTCCGCCACCGGACGTACATGTGGCTGACCGACCCCGACCATCCGCCCGAACTTCCCTACCTCTTGCGTCCGTTGGCCCGCTTCGATCCGCGTGACCACTTCGACGGCGACCAGCCGAGCATCCGGGCGGGCCTGGACCGCTTCCTCGCCTCGCACGGCGTCGACCTGCACGGCGGACCGGTGCGGATGCTCGCCCACGCCCGGGTCCTCGGCCACGTCTTCAACCCGCTGACCCTGTACTGGTGCCACGACCCCGACGGCACCGCGCGCTGTGTCGTCGCCGAGGTGCACAACACCTACGGCGAACGGCACGCGTATCTGCTGCGCCCCGACGTCGGCGGCATCGCGCGGACCCGCAAGGAGTTCTACGTGTCGCCGTTCTTCCCCGTCGACGGCGCCTACCGCATGCGGCTGCCCGAGCCCGGCAGCCGGCTCGATCTGACGGTACGTCTGGAACGCGCGGGCACACGGCCCTTCACCGCCACCGTACGCGGGACGCGACGGGCGGCGACGGCCGGCGCGCTGCTGCGTCAGGCGCTGCGCCACCCGTGGTCCACCCTCGCCGTGTCCGCCGCCATCCGGCTCCACGGCATCCGCCTCTACCTGCGGGGACTGCCCGTTCAGCCCCGCACCCCACGACGAGATCAGGAGAGCGTGACATGACGACAGCCGAGTCCTGTCCCGTCGGGACACCCCGACGGGACACCGACCCGCTCCGCTGGCCGGACGTCGTGGCCCGGCCGCCGTCGTCACGGGCCCGCACGGCCGTCACCCGCGCGGTGGTGCGCCGGGCGCTCGAACGACTGCCGCTGCGGGCGCGGTTCGCCGACGGAACCCGCGCCGGCCTCGGCGGCCCGGTCATCGACATCCACGACCCCGCCGCTTTCCACCGCCGCATCGGCGCCCACGGCCTCGTCGGCTTCGGCGAGTCCTACATGGCCCGGGAGTGGGACGCGCCGGACCTGGTCGCCGCGCTCACCGTGCTCGCCGGCAACGCGGCCGGGCTGGTCCCGGCCCCGCTCCAGAGACTGCGGGCGCTCTGGGCGACGCGCCGGCCGGACGTCCACCGCAACACCCCCGCGGGAGCCCGCCACAACATCAGCCGCCACTACGACCTGTCCAACGACCTGTTCGCGCTCTTCCTCGACGACACCCTCAGCTATTCGTCGGCGCTCTTCCGCGGCTTCCCCGCCTCCTGGGCGCTGCTGCCCGCCGCCCAGCACCGCAAGATCGACCGGCTGCTGGACCTGGCCGACGTGGGACCGGGCACACGGCTCCTCGAAATCGGCACCGGCTGGGGCGAGCTGGCGATCCGCGCCGCCGCCCGCGGCGCCCGGGTCACCTCGCTCACCCTCTCCCGGGAACAGCAGGCACTGGCCCGTGAACGGGTGCGCGAGGCGGGACTCGACGACCGCGTGCGCATCGAGCTGTGCGACTACCGCGAGGCCACCGGGACCTACGACGCCGTGGTCAGCGTCGAGATGATCGAAGCCGTGGGGGAGGAGTTCTGGCCGGCCTACTTCACCACCCTCGACGCCCGGCTCTGCCCCGGCGGCCGCGCCGCCCTCCAGGCGATCACCATGCCGCACGACCGCATGCTCGCCTCCCGCGACACCTTCACCTGGATCCAGAAGTACGTCTTCCCCGGCGGGCTGCTGCCCTCCGTCGAGGTGGTCGAAGAGGTGACCCGCGCCCACACCGGCCTGCGCACCACGCGCAGGGACGCCTTCGGGGAGCACTACGCGGAGACCCTGCGGCTGTGGCGCGAGCGGTTCACCGAGCGGGCCGACGAGGTCGCGGCGCTCGGCTTCGACGAGACCTTCCGCCGGATGTGGACCTTCTATCTCGCGTACTCCGAAGCCGGGTTCCGCTCCGGCTATCTGGACGTCCAGCAGTACCTGTTCACGAAGGAGGACCCCACGCCATGAGCGGTTTCCCCTGGGGAGCGTTCGCCCAGAACCTGGCGCTCGCGGCCGGCGCGGCGTTCGCCGTCATGCTCGCCACCTTCGCCGTCGCCGTACGCGGGGGCGTGCACCGGATCGTGGACGTCGCCTGGGGGATGGCCTTCACCGCGGTGGCCCTCGTCACCTTCCTGGCGTCCGCCGGTGAGGGCGACGAGGCCCGCCGCGTGCTCGTCACCGTCCTCACCTCGGTGTGGGGACTGCGGCTGGCGGCGCACATCGCGCGGCGCGGCCGGGGACACGGCGAGGACCCGCGCTACGAAGCCCTGCTGGCCAAGGCGCCCGGCAGCCGTGACCTCTACGCCCTGCGCATGGTGTACCTCCTGCAAGGAGCACTGGTGTGGCTGGTGTCGCTGCCCGTCCAGGCCGCGCAGTACATTCCGGGGCCGCTGACGGGCTTCGCCTGGGCAGGCACCGCCCTGTGGGCTCTCGGGCTGTTCTTCGAGGCCGTCGGCGACGCCCAGCTGGCCCGCTTCAAGGCCGATCCGGCCCACCGCGGCCGCGTCATGGACCGCGGCCTGTGGAGCTGGACCCGCCACCCCAACTACTTCGGCGACTTCTGCGTCTGGTGGGGCCTGTTCCTGCTCGCGTGCGACAGCCCGCAGGCGGCCGCCGTGGCCCTGGTGTCGCCGCTGGTGATGAGCTACCTCCTGATCAACGGCAGCGGAAAGCCGATGCTGGAGCGCCACATGGCGCGGCGCCCGGGTTTCGCCGAGTACGCGGCACGCACCAGCGGCTTCTTCCCGCTCCCACCGAGACCGCGCCGCTGACCGGCTCCGACGGAGCCGAGTGTTCGTCCCCTCCCCCCAACGGAGGGGACGAACACTCAGACGGGGAGGCCCAGCAGGGCCACGGGCGCGGACGTCGGCCTCGGGGAACCACCGGCGGGCTCCACGGTGATCCCCATGCCGGACGCACCGTCGAGGGAACCCTCCAGGAGGACGGCCTCGGCTGTACGGCCCGGGTCCATCAGCCCGGCGGACCGCATGGTGCCCCCGTCGTCGAACCACAGCTGGTACACCTTGCCGCCCGGCGGCTTCGCCATCTTCGAGGAGATGAACACCGCCCGGTCCCGGCTCCGGGACACGACCACCGTGCCGCTCGCCCCGCCCGTCAGCTTCGCCGTACGTGACCTGGCGTCGGGGGCGGTGAGGACCGCGGTCACCTGGTCAGCACGCCGTTCGGCCTGCCGGGCTTGCTCCTGGGCGTCCTGGGCGCGCTCGTGCTGCCACACCGCCGTACCGCCGAGCGAGGCGGCCGCGGCCAGAGCCGCGGCCAGAGCCCATCGCCCGGTCCGGCGCCGGCGGATGCGGGGGGCCCGGGGAGCCGTGAGGGGAAGGGCGCGCGGCGGCTCCTGGCGGACCGTGGTGATCCGCCGCATCACCCGGTCCTTGAGGGCCGGGCCCGGCGAAGCCGTGACGGCCAGGCCCAGCCGCGCCGCGGTGGCACTGAGCTCACGGACCTCCCGCGTGCAATCGGCGCAGTCCGCGGCGTGCCGCTCGAAACGCTCGCGTTCGTCGTCGGCGAGCGCGTGCAGCGCGTACGCGCCGGTCAGGGTGTGCAGATCCACCGGGGTCACGCCGTGACCCCCAGACAGTCGCGCAGCCGGATCAGACCGTCGCGCAGCCGGGTCTTGACCGTGCCGAGGGGAGTCGCCAGCAGCTCCGCCACCTCCCGGTAGGTCAGCCCGCGGTAGTAGGCCAGGGTCACCGACTCGCGCTGGAGCTCCGTCAGCGTGCGCAGACAGCGCCGTACCTGCTCACGTTCCAGGCGCGCCTCGACCTGTTCGGTCACCTCGTCGAAGGCGGGCGTCCGGTCGAGGAGCGCGGCCCTTCGTTCCCGCGCGGCCGAGGCCTCGACCGAGCGCACCCGGTCCACGGCCCGCTGATGGGTGAGGGTCAGGACCCAGTTCATCACCGACCCCCGCTCGGGGCGGTAGCGGGTGGCGGTCCGCCACACCTCGACGAGCACCTCCTGCGCGACCTCCTCCGACTGCGCCGGGTCGCGCAGCACCTTGCGCACGATGCCGAGGACGGGGCCCGCCACCACGTCGTAGAGCGAGGCGAACGCGTCCTGGTCACCGCGGGCGACCCGGGTCATGAGATCCGGCAGGTCCGGCTCCGCGGACGGGTTGCGCCCGATCTCCACGGCTTCCTTCACGGTGTGGTCCTCCGAGGCGCGACGACGGTTCGGATGTGATCCGGAGCTGGTGGGACGGTGGATTGGCCGGCGGGCCGGAAAGTGCCGGGGGCCCCTTTGCGGTCAGACCGGTCAGACCGGTCAGACCTGTCAGACCTCGGCCAGCGGGCGCAGACAGTCACGGAGCTGGTGCATACCGCGCCGGGAGTGGCTCTTGACGGTGCCCAGCGGCCAGCCGGTGCGCCGGGCGATCTGGGTCTGCGTGAGGTCCTCGTAGAACGCGAGGTGCAGGACCCGGCGCTGCGGGGTCGGGAGCTTGGCCAGTTCGTGCCGGACGACGACACGGTCGAGCGCGGCCTCGGGCCGGGACCTGGTGTCGTCGGCGAGGACCAGAAGGGCGCCGGCCGCGCCCACCAGCTCGGTGCGCCTGGTCCGCGCGGACAGGGCGTCGGCGATCTTGCGCCGGGTGATGCCGACGAGCCACGCGGCCACCGGGCCGCGTTCGGGCCGGTAACCGCGAGCGCCCCGCCATACGGCGAGGAACACCTGCTGGGTGACGTCCTCCGCCTCGCGCGCGTCGCCCAGCGAACGCCGGGCCAGGGCGTGGACGAGGGGAGCCCAGCGCCGGTACGCGGTGGCCATGGACGCCTCGTCCCCGTCGACGATGCCACGGGCCAGGTCCGCGTCCGTGAGCGCGTCCCCCGACTCGGCGGTCAGGTGCTCGGCGGTCGGATCTGCGCGCATGGCCACGACTCCTTGCTCCGGGAACTCCGTGTGTGGGGCCCCGTGGAACCGATTGTGGGAACCATGCGACAGAGGCGACAACTCGCATCGTTTCTGCGTCGTATAGTCGCCGTATGGGTGATGGCCGGTCGGATCAGGGTCGGGGACCGGGCACGGGATCCGCCGAAGCCGGTGTCACCACCGGCGCGCTGGCCCGCCGCCTGGGAGTGTCACCCACCACGCTGCGTTCCTGGGACCGCAGATACGGAATGGGCCCCGCGGTCCGTTCCGGCGGACGGCACCGCCGCTGGACGCCCCAGGACGTGGCGATGCTCGAGGAGATGTGCAGGCTGACCTCGGCCGGAGTGCCGGCCGCCGAGGCGGCCAGGGCGGCGAAGGGCCGGCCCGACCCGCTGACGCCCGAGGTCGGGAGCGCGGCCGACGGCCTGGAACACCCGTCACCGGCGGCCGGAGCGGAGCCCTTCGGGGACCCCAGACAGGAGTGCAAGGGGCTCGCGCGCGCCGCCGTACGCCTCGACGCGCCTTCCGTGGACGACCAGTTGACCTCGCTCGTCGAGCGGCACGGCGTGGTCGTCGGCTGGGAGGAGGTGATGGTGCCGACCCTGCACGCGGTGGGCCGCAAATGGGAGTCCGCCGGGGACCGCTACGTGGAGGTGGAGCACCTGCTGTCGTGGCAGATCTCCCGGGTGCTGCACCGCGCTTCGGGACCGGTGGTGGGGCCCCGATCGCCGGCGACCGGCGGTCCGATCGTGCTGGCCTGCGTCCCGGGCGAACAGCACTGCCTCCCGCTGGAGGCGTTGCACGCCGGGCTCGTCGAACAGGGCCTGCCCGCGCGGATGTTCGGCCCCGCCGTGCCCCCCGAGGCGCTGACCGCGGCGGTGCGCCGGCTCGGACCGGTCGCCGTCGTGCTGTGGTCGCAGACCCGTTCCACCGCCGACCGCCCGCTGGCCCGGCACATCGCGGCCACCGCCTGGGGAGTCAAGGGCGCCCGCAGCCATCCCGCCGTCCTGCTCGGCGGCCCCGGCTGGGCAGGACGCCAGGAACCGGGCATGCTCCGGCCGCCGGGGCTGAGGGAGGCGCTCACCACGCTGGTGAGCCTGGCCGAGGGCTGAGCCGGAAGGCGGCCGCCCTCACGAACTTCCGTTCGGGCCGCCGCCGTTCACCCCACCCGCGTGGTTCAGCCCACCGTCGGCGTCGGCGAGGGCAGCGAGGCACCTGCCGCGGGCAGCGACGCCCCGCCCGAGGGCAGCGCCGCACCACCACCGGCCGGCGGCGTCAGGACGACCTCCGGCTCGCCGGGCTGCGGCGCGGGAGGCGTCAGATTGACCGCGGGCACCTTCGGGATGGTGGTCTCCTGGATGATCACCTGGTCGAAGTCGACCAGGCCGGTCTTCTCCATCACGGTGATGTGGTCCAGCACGGTGTCGTTGGCCTGGTCGGCGAGCTGCCGTACGAGGGAGTTCTCCGTCGAGGCGCGGATCTTCGCCACGGTCGAGAAGATCTGTCCGTGGGTGATGCGCAGGATGTTGGCGAAGTCGGTGTTGAACTTCGAGCCGGAGTCCGCGCTCAGCGTCGCCACGAAGCCCTGCTGCTGCGGGGACGGCTTGTTGGGCAGCGTGATGCCGAGTTCCTTGGCGACCTTGCGGCTCGTGGCGTCGAGCCCGGCATGCCCCGCGATCAGGTGCTCCCCCGCCGTGCGGACCTCCGGGGTGGTCCCCTTCTGCAGGGCCAGCTGCCCGACCGGGTACTCCCACAGCCCCGCCGCGCGCACCTTGACGACGAAGTCGCGGTCGGCCTCGGTCAACGGCCCCGAGGACGGATTGGCGACGATGCGGACCGGGGCGGCGGACGTGGTCTGGATCCCCAGCATGGCCGGATAGGCGAGCGCGGCCAGGGTCAGCGTCAACGCACCGGTCACGAAGAGGGTTCCCACGTTCCGTGTAATGCGCATTGAGCAGCCTCCTGGGGCGGGTACGGCGGTTCCGGAGCCGTTCGCTCCGGGATGGCCGCGCGATGGATCCGGTGCGCACGGATCCGGTACGAGTGGTTCGGACGACCACCAGTACGGCGGCGCACCGCTGAGGAATCTCTACAACAGGTAAAATCCTCGGCAGTTTATATTCGACTCGGATCGTTCTTGCACGCGGCCGCGGTGTTGTTGTCGGTCCAGGCCCCGGGCGTTGTTGTCAGTCCAGGCCCCGGGCCTTCTTGAACCGGGCCAGCCCCTCGGACAGGTCGACGATCGGGTCCGGGTAGTCGCGGGCCGCCCGGTCCAGGCTCTGGACCTTCCACGGCTCGTGCACCGCGCGCCCCGCGATTCCGGCCAACTCGGGCACCCATCGCCGGACATATGCCCCTTCCGGGTCGTAACGCCTCGCCTGGGTCAGCGGGTTCAGGACACGGTTGGGCCGGCTGTCCGTGCCCGTTCCCGCCATCCACTGCCAGTTGAGCTGGTTGTCGGCGACATCGCCGTCCACCAGCAGGTCCAGGAAGTGCCGGGCCCCGACCCGCCAGTCCACGTACAGCGTCTTGGCCAGGAAGCTCGCGGTGAGCAGGCGCCCCCGGTTGTGCATCCAGCCCTCGTGGCGCAACTGCCGCATCGCGGCGTCCACCATTGGATAGCCGGTCCGCCCCTCCCGCCAGGCCTCGATGTCCTCCTGTGCCTCGGCCCCCGAGCGCCAACGGTCGTGCCGGGGACGGTAGTCGGCGGCGGACGCGTCCGGCCTGGCCGCCAGCACCTGGTGATGGAAGTCCCGCCAGGCGAGCTGTCGTACGAACGCCTCGGCGCCCGGACCGCCCACGCCGCGCGCCCGGTGGACCAGTTCGACCGCCGACAGCGTGCCGAAGTGCAGATGGGGGGAGAGCCGGGAGGTCGCGTCGCCGGGCAGGTCGTCGTGGCGGTCCTCGTACGCCCCGATCCCGTCGCGCAGCCAGGCCGTCAGCCGTTTCCTGGCCTCAGTCTCGCCGCCCCGGGCCAGCCCCGCGGACACCGCGGACACGTCCGGGCGTGAGGGGACCGCCTCAGAACCGACGCCGTCCGGCACCCGGACGGCCCGGGGAGCCGCGACCGGGTCCCGCAACGGCTGCCGCGCCCACCGGCGGTGGTACGGCGTGAAGACGGCGAAGTGGTCGGAGGCCGCCGGGGTCACCGCACCGGGAGGGAGCGCGGTGACCACCGCCTCGTGGACGTGGAGACGGCGTCCCTGCGACTCCAGCGCGGCGCGCAGCCGCTCCTCCCTGCGGTGCGCGTAGGCGCTGACCCCCGCCGCGATGTGCACCGCGTCGGCATCGGCCTCGGCGGCCGCCTTCGCCACCTCGGCCGCCACGTCGCCGGAGCGCACCACCAGACGACCGCCGCGGTCGCGGAGCCCGGCGTCCAGATCCGCAAGACAGTCGGCGAGGAACGCCATCCGGTTGGGGGTGGTGAACCCGGCGTCGGCGACGGCCTCGTCGCGGACGAAGAGCGGCACCACCGCGTCCGAACCGTCGAGGGCGGCCCGCAGCGGCGGGTGGTCGTGCAGCCGCAGGTCGGAGGTGAACAGGACGATCGAGACGGTCATGGGGCGGGCTCCGGGGGAGGTGCTGAGAGGGGTGCGGCGTCGGTCTGCTTCGGTCCGGGAAAGTCCCGCGGATGCGGTTCGTACAGTTCGCGCGGTACGGACACGGACGCGGTTCGGGAGTCGGCGGGTGGGCATGGACACGTTCGGTGGGTGTGCGTGGGTGCGGTGTCAGCGGGTGGGCGCGGGTGCCGTCGCGGCGGCGGGAGTGCTCTCGGCGGCCAGCGCGATGTTGCGGGCCATGCCGCCGAACACCACGGCGTGGAACGGCGACACGCTCCACCAGTACAGGTGCCCGAGCAGCCCGTGCGGATGGAACAGGGCCCGCTGCCCGTAGCGTGTGCGCCCGTCGTCCGTCACATCGGCGTACATCTCCAGCCACGCGAGCCCCGGCAGCCTCATCTCGGCCCGCAGCCGCAGCAGCCGCCCCGGCTCGATCTCCTCCACCCGCCAGAAGTCGAGGGAGTCGCCCACCCGCAGCCGGCTGGCGTCACGGCGGCCGCGCCGCAGGCCCACTCCGCCCACCAGCCGGTCCATCCAGCCGCGCACCGCCCAGGCCAGCGGGAAGGAGTACCAGCCGTTGTCGCCGCCGATGCCCTCGATCACCCGCCACAGATTCCCGGGCGACGCGTCCACCGTCAGTTCGCGCTTGTCCGTGTAGAGGCTGCCGCCCGCCCAGTCCGGGTCGGTGGGCAGGGGGTCGCTGGCCGTGCCGGGATACGACGCCGACGACCAGCGGGTGGTCACCTGGGCGTCGCGCACCCGCTGGAGTGCCAGGGCGACCGCCGCGTCGAAGCCGATCGGCCGTCCCGGAGGATCGGGAACGTACCGGACGATGTCGTGCTCGCGGCACACGACCTCATGGCGCAGCGACTCGGTGAGCGGGCGGGCGATCGACGCGGGCACCGGGGTGACCAGGCCGACCCAGTGACTGGACAGCCGGGGCGTGAGGACCGGCACCGGGAAGATGAGCCTGCGCGGCAGTCCGGCGACGGCCGCGTACCGGCGCATCATCTCCAGGTACGTGAGGACGTCGGGGCCGCCGATGTCGAAGGCGCGGTTCACCTCCGCGGGCATCCCGGCGCTGCCGACCAGGGTGCGCAGCACATCGCGTACGCCCATGGGCTGGATCCGGGTGTGCACCCAGCTCGGTGTCACCATCACCGGCAGCCGCTCGGTGAGATAGCGCAGCATCTCGAAGGAGGCCGAGCCGGAGCCGATGATCACCGCGGCGCGCAGCACGGTGGTCGGTACGCCCGACTCCAGCAGGATGCGTCCCACCTCGGCCCGCGACCTCAGGTGCGGTGACAGTTCCCCGGCCGGTACGCCCGCGGGGGTGAGGCCGCCCAGGTAGACGATGCGCCGCACACCCGCCGCACGGGCCTGTTCGCCGAAGATCCGGGCCGCCCTGCGGTCCGTGTCCTCGAAGTCGTGGCCCGTGCCGAGTGCGTGCACGAGGTAGTAGGCGACCTCGCATCCGCGCAGCGCGTCGGCGACCGAGGCGGCGTCCGTCACATCGCCGCGCACCACCTCCGCCTCGCCCGCCCAGGGGTAGTCGCGCAGCTTGGCGGGTGTGCGGGCCAGGCAGCGCACCCGGTACCCCTCGGCCAGCAGTTCGGGGACCAGCCGTCCGCCGATGTAGCCGGTGGCACCGGTCACCAGACACCTCGGGCCGGTGCCGGTCTCGTCGTCGCTCATGGGTCCTCCGTCGGTCGCCGTCCTGGCCCCCTCGGGGACCGCCTCCTCCCTGATCCCTTCCACCCCGGTACCGCCCGCGGATGCGCCGGACGGGGCGGCCTCCGGGTGCCGGACGCCCGGACGGGGGAGTGCCGGGACTTCTATAGGCTGATCACGTGGCCAGACGAGACGACCGTGACGACCGGACGGATGATCCGGACCCCGATGCGGGCCGGGAGCGGGATCAGGCCGCGGCGACGGATCTCCACGCCTTCGCGGTCGAGCTGCGCCGCCTGAACGGCGAGATCAACCGGCTGGTCCACGCCTTCGCCGGGGAACACGGTCTGCACGCCACGGACGTTCTGGCGCTCGCGGCGATCCTCGACGCGTCCGAGCCGCTCACCCCGGGCCGGCTGCGCGAGCACCTCGGGCTCACCTCGGGCGCGGTCACCGCGTGTCTGGACCGGCTCGAACGCGCGGGCCACATCCGGCGCGTCCGGGAGAGCCCCGACCGCAGGGTGGTCCACCTCCACTACGTTCCCGACGCCAGGTCGGCCGCGCGCGCCCACTTCCGGCCGCTCGCCGACGTCACGGCGAGCGTGCGGTCCGGGTTCAGCGAGGACGAGCTGTCCGTCGTCCTGCGCTTCCTGGCGACGATGAACGAGCGGCTCTCGGCCGTACGGTCTCCCGGCCGCTGAACCCGCCCGCCGCCCGGTGCATCCGGACGGCCGCCGGGGACGGAACTGCGGGCATGGTCTACGATCTGGCCGCGAGATATCTCAATGATTGAGATTGTCATTCATCGAGATACTTGCCGCTCATCGAATCACCTGCCGGCGCAACCTGGAGAACGATGTCCCTCACCCCGCGACGAGCCCTGTGGCTGATCCCCGTCGTCCTGCTCGTCGCCTGGCTCGGCATCGGAGGCACCCTCGGCCCCTACGCCGGCCGGCTCGGCGAGGTCTCCACCAACGACCAGGCCGCCTTCCTGCCGCGCAGCGCCGAGTCCACGAGGGTGGTGGCCCAGCAGCGTGCGTTCCAGCAGGCCGGGACGCTGCCCGCGATCGTCGTGTGGACCATGGACGGCGACGCTTCCACGGCCGGTGCCCGGCAGTCCGCCGCCACCCGCGCGCTCGCCTCCCTCGCCGGCACCCCCGGCGTGGTCGGCCGGCCGTCACCCGCCCTGCCGTCACAGGACGGCAAGGCACTGGAAGGCGTCGTCCAGCTCAGGCCCGACCTCGGCAAGCGGCTTCCCGACGCCGTAGACCGCATTCGTACCGCCGCCGCGGCCGTCCCCGGTACGACCACGTGGATCGCCGGGCCCGCCGCCAGCCAGGCCGACCTCGGCGACGCCTTCGCCGGAATCGACGGACTGCTCCTCGGGGTGGCCCTGGCGGCCGTCCTCGTGATCCTGCTGCTCGTCTACCGCAGTGCGCTGCTCCCGTTCCTCATCATCCTCGGATCGGTGTTCGCGCTGGGCCTGGCCTGCGCCGTCGTCTACGTCCTCGCCGACCACGGCGCCGTACGCGTCGACGGCCAGGTGCAGGGCATCCTCTCGATCCTCGTGATCGGCGCCGCCACCGATTACGCCCTTCTGCTGAGTGCCCGTTTCCGGGAGGAACTCGCCCTGAGCGCCGACCGGTTCACGGCGGTCCGGGCGGCACTGCGGCAGTCCTGGGGCGCGATCGTCGCGAGCGCGGGAACCGTCGCCCTCGGACTGCTGGCGCTGCTGCTCAGCGATCTGACGAACAACCGCTCGCTCGGTCCCGTGGGAGCCATCGGCGTGGCCTGCGCCGGCCTGAGCTCGCTCACCTTCCTGCCCGCCGTCCTGGTGCTCCTCGGCCGCGCCGCCTACTGGCCGGCCAGGCCCCGCCCGGCGGGCGGGGTGAGCACCGGCGGCGGCATCTGGAACCGGGTCGCGGCACTGGTCGACCGCGCGCCGCGCAAGGTCTGGGCGATGGCCCTGGCCGGCCTCCTCGCCTGCGCGGCCTTCGCGCCCACCCTGACCGCGAAAGGCATCCCGCTCGCCGAGATCTTCGTCAACGACGCACCGTCGGTCGCCGCGCAGGAGACCCTCGGGCGGCACTTCCCGGGCGGCTCCGGCAACCCCGCCGTGATCATCGCGAACGCCGACCGCGTCGCGCGGGTCACGTCCGCCGCGCGCGCCACGGACGGTGTCGCGTCGGCCGCCGCGGTGACGGAGTCCGGGCGGCCCGGCGGGGGAGCGCCCCGGATCGTCGACGGCCGGGTCCGTGTCGACGTCACGCTGCGGTCCGCCGCGGACAGCGACGCGGCCAAGGCCACCGTCGCCCGGCTGCGCACGGCGGTGCACGCCGTACCGGGCGCCGACGCGCTCGTCGGGGGCTACGCGGCCCAGCAGTACGACACCCGGCAGACCGCCGAACGCGACCGCACGCTCATCGTGCCGGTGGTCCTCGCCATCATCCTGGTCATACTGACCGTCCTGCTCCGCTCGCTGCTCATGCCGGTGCTCCTGGTGGCCACGGTGGCGCTCAACTTCCTCGCCACGCTGGGCATCTCGTCGCTCGTGTTCCGGCACGGGTTCGGCTTCACGGGCACCGACGCGTCCGTGCCGCTGTACGGCTTCGTGTTCCTGGTGGCCCTCGGCGTCGACTACAACATCTTCCTGATGTCCCGGGTCCGGGAGGAGTCGCTGCGTCACGGGGTACGCGCGGGCGTGCTGCGCGGACTCGTCGCCACCGGCGGGGTGATCACCTCGGCGGGTGTGGTGCTGGCCGCGACCTTCGCCGCCCTCGGGGTGATCCCGCTGGCGTTCCTGGTGCAGATCGCCTTCATCGTCGCCTTCGGCGTCCTGCTCGACACCCTGGTCGTCCGTTCCCTGCTGGTGCCGGCCCTGGTCCGCGACATCGGCCGCCGGGCGTGGTGGCCGGGGGCGCTCAGCCGCGAGGCCGGAGCCGACCCCGAGCCGGCGTCCGCGCCCGGGGCCCGAGGGGACGAGCGCGTCGAGGTGTGAGAGCCCTGTCGGAGTGGGCCCGTCCGGCGGGACGGGCCCACTCCGACAGGACGCACGACGGCCCGCCGTGTGGTTCGCGCGGGCCGTTCGTGCGTGCGGACCGTCCGCTGTATTCCGCGGCGGTCCGCGCGCCGCGGTCCGGCTCAGTCCTCGTCGCCGGCCGGAACGACCACGAGGAAGGCGTCCGAGGTCAGGTCCATCACGACCGTCGCCTGCAGCCCCTCGGTACGGCGCCGGGCCGCGTACTCCTCCGCGGTCCAGGATCCACGCGGAGCCCCGGCGGGAAATCGTTCCAGCACCTTTGTGCCCATGGCGGCAGACACCTCCAGCTCTGACGGCGGACCCGGAGCGACGAGTCCCGTGGAATGCGCTTGCCCGGGTTTCCCCGGGACATGTCCCGGTCCGGGATGCGAGACCGAACCGCCGTTCCTTGACTGCCCGTACGCGGAGCTGCGACGATCGCGACCATGAAGATGCGACTGGACCTCACGCGGCGACGCCACGTCGACCTCGCGCGTGTCTGCAGTTCCTTCTGTCGCCGCGAAGCCTGACGATCCCCGACTGCGGGTCTCCTTCGCGCGGGTCCTGCGCCCACGGTGACTTCTCCTCACCGTGATCGGTGTGTTCCCTCGCTTCTCCGCGATACATCGGCGCCCGAACTCCGGCTGACTCAGGCCGAGTTCCCGAACCTCGACGCGTCCCGAACAGCCGCCGGCCCGGAGTGCCGCGCCGCGGTCCGTACGGTGCGCCGAGGTCCGACTGCCGTACATGGAGCGGGAGTCCGTCGGGACTCAGGTGTCTCTCCAGCGTGCCGCGCGAGTGCAGTGCGAGCCTGATCCGTCTCCGTTCGCCCTCCGTCCGCCCGGCAGCCCGCCGTCCAGGAACGCCGGTCACGTCCGTCCGTTCACCCCGGTATCCCGCCCACCCGAAGTCCCGGTCACGCCTTCCGGTCACCCCGGCAGCCCGTGACCAGGCACCCGGGTCACGGAACTCACCCGCGAGCCCGCTCGCGGTACTGACCCGAACCCGTTCACCGGAACCCGTTCACGAAAGAGGACTCATGGCCACCGTCCTGTCCGTCTCCGGCAGCCCCTCGGTCTCCTCCCGCACGGCCAAGCTCCTGCGCCACCTCGACGCCCGGCTCGCCGGGCAGGGGCACGAGGTGATCCCCCTCGACGTCCGTACGATCCCCGCCGAGGCGTTGCTCGGCGCGGACTTCCAGCACCCCGCCATAGTGGAGGCGACCGAACTGTTCGCCCGTGCCGACGGAGTGGTCATCGGCACCCCCGTCTACAAGGCCGCCTACTCCGGCGTCCTGAAGGCGCTGCTCGATCTGCTCCCGCAGTACGCCCTGGCCGGGAAGACCGTGCTGCCGCTGGTGACGGGAGGCAGTACCGCTCACGTGCTCGCCCTGGACTACGCGCTCCGTCCGGTCCTCAACTCCATGGGGGCGGCCCATATCGTCCAGGGCTGGTTCACCCTCGACAAGGACATCATCACGGGCCAGGACGGGAGCGTCACCGTGGCTCCGGGCAGCGCCGAGGCCCTGGCCCAGGTGGTGGACCAGTTCTCCGCCGCTCTGGGCCGTACACCCCTGCTCGCCGCCACGGGCTGACACCGATGACCGTCGAAGCGATCGCCGACGACGCGGAGGCGCCGCGACGGGGCGAACGCTGCCTGCCGGGGCACTGAAGCCGCAGCAGGCACGGCACCGGCCACAGCCGACGGCCCCCTCGCCCACCAGGTCCCCACGATCGGAGAACGCCGCCGTGTCCCTCACCTTCCACTGGTTCCTGCCCACCAACGGCGACAGCCGCGATGTCGTCGGCGGAGGACACGGCACGCCCGCCACCGTGTCCTCACGGGACCGGCCACCGACGGTCGCCTATCTGAGCCAGATCGCCCGTGCCGCGGAGGACCTGGGATTCGCCGGCGCCCTCACCCCGACGGGCGCCTGGTGCGAGGACGCGTGGCTGACGACCGCGATGGTCAGTCAGCACACGGAGCGGCTGAAGTTCCTCGTCGCCTTCCGGCCCGGCTTCGTGTCGCCCACCCTCGCCGCGCAGATGGCCTCCACCTTCCAGCGCCGGACCGGCGGACGGCTGCTCCTCAACGTGGTGACCGGCGGCGAGAGCCACGAGCAGCGGGCCTACGGCGACTTCCTCGACAAGGACGCCCGCTACCGCCGTACAGGCGAATTCCTGCGGATCGTCCGGGACCTGTGGGACGGCAAGACCGTCGACCTGGCCGGCGAGTACCTGCGGGTCGAGGACGCCCGGCTCGCCCGGGTCCCCGACCCGGTCCCCGAGGTCTACTTCGGCGGCTCCTCGCCGATCGCCGGCGAGGTCGCCGCCCGCCACGCGGACGTCTACCTCACCTGGGGCGAACCACCCGCCCAGGTCGCCGAGAAGATCGCCTGGATCCGCGGGCTGGCGGCGAAGGAGGGGCGGACCCTCCGGTTCGGCATCCGGCTCCATGTCATCACCCGCGACAGCTCCGAGCAGGCCTGGGCCGAGGCACACCGGCTCCTCGACGGCTTCGACCCGGCGACCGTACGGTCCGTGCAGGAGGGACTCGCCCGCAGCGAGTCGCAGGGCCAGCAGCGGATGCTCGCGCTGCACGGCGGCGGCCGGGACGGACTGGAGATCCACCCCAATCTGTGGGCCGGCATCGGCCTGGTGCGCGGCGGAGCGGGCACCGCGCTGGTCGGCAGCCACGAGGAGGTCGCCGACCGGATCGGGGAGTACCACGCTCTCGGCATCGACGAGTTCGTGCTCTCCGGCTACCCGCACCTGGAGGAGGCCTACTGGTTCGGCGAGGGCGTCCTGCCCCGGCTCGCCGCGCGGGGCCTGTGGCGGCACCCGTTCGCGGCCCCGCCGGCACCGGTCGCCCAGGTGCCCTTCACCGGCTGAGCGGACCGGGCCCGCCGAGGGAACCCAGCGACCCCAGGTGCGCCGCGCGCACCTGGGCCGTCTGCCCCTGCACCAGCAGGAACATCCCCTCGCGCGCGAGCCGTTGGGCCGGGCTGCGCAGGTCCATCGCCCGACCGCCGCCGGCCACGACCGCCGCCGTGGTGGCCGCCCGCATCACGTCGTACGCCCGGGTCTTGCACTCCAGCCGCTCCTCGATCCGCGCGGTCGGCACCGGGTGGTCGGCGAGTTCGTACGCCTGCCGTCTGACCTCGTCGAGACGCGCCCGCAGTGCGTCCGCCGTCCCCTTCGCCGAGGGATCGTCCTCCAGCAGGCCGATCGCCGCCGCCGTGACCCCGAAGACGGCCGGCGAGGCATTGGTGTTCTTGGGGCGGTCCGTGACCGCCCAGGACTCGTACGGGGTGCGCAGCGCCACCGCGTCGTCGGGCAGCCACAGCCCGTCCAGCTCCAGCGAGACGGTCCGGGACGCAGTGAGCGCGGCGAGCCGCATCGGCGGGGACGGGCGCAGCCCCGGCTGCTCGCGCGCCCGCGTGAACGCGAACAGCGCCTCGTCGTCCGCCGTCACCCCGGCCAGCAGCATGACGTCGTTCAGCCCCCAGCCGGTGTACCAGGGGACCGTCCCGTCGAAGCGCCACCCGCCGCGCTCGCGCGTGACCCGTACCGGGACGCGCGGGTACGCGCGCAACTGGGCGTACGCGACACCCGACAGCAGCTCTCCGCGCGCGAGCGGGCCAAGAAGCCGGTCGCGCACCGGAAGGCCGCTCCTCGCCAGGGTCGCCACCGGCGTGTGGTGCTGGGTCTGCACGAACCAGGTCGAGCAGCACGCCCCGGCCAGGATCTCCGCGGTCGCGCGTACCACCGCGGCGGGCGCCGCCGACCCGCCGGCCTCGACCGGCGCGGCGATCCCGAGCAGCCCCGAGCGCTTGACGGCCTCGACGCTGCTCGCGGGCATGCCGTCCCGGTCCACGTCCTCGGCCAGGGGCGCCAGGACCCCGGCCGCCAGTTCCCGGGCCGCGGCGACGAGCGGATGCGGTGGGACGGTCATCGAAGGAATCTCCCGCTGTCGTCGTGGCGTGTGTCGATCCGGCGCCCTCTCGTTCGTGTAGTCACAAAGACGCCGAGTGGGACCACCGAGGAGGAACATCATGAAGTACTACCTGCTGAGCGTGATGCAGCCGCAGGGCGAGCCCCCCGCGCCCGAGGTCCTGGAAGAGATCATGCACAACCTGGACGTGTTCAACACCGAACTGCGCGAGGCCGGCGCCTGGGTGTTCGCCGGCGGACTGCACGGGCCGGAGACGGCCACCGTGCTGCGCGCCCGGGACGGTGACGTCCTGGTCACCGACGGGCCGTACGCGGAGAGCAAGGAGTATCTGGGCGGGATCTGTCTGATCAAGGCGCCCGATCTCGACGCGGCGCTCGCCTGGGGGCGCAAGGCGACCCTGGCGACGACGCTCCCGATCGAGGTGCGGCCGTTCACCCACGAGTCCGAGGACCGATGACTGTCGGAGCCGGTGACATCGAGGCCGTCTTCCGCGCCGAGTACGGCCGGGCGGTCGCCGTCCTGATCCGCTTCCTGGGCGACATCGACCTCGCCGAGGAAGCGGTCCAGGACGCGTTCACCACGGCCGTGGCGAAGTGGCCGGGGACCGGGATCCCGCCGAGCCCGGCCGGCTGGATCATCACGACCGCCCGTAACCGCGCCGTCGACCAGCTGCGCCGCGAGTCCACCCGCGCGGCCCGGCACGCCGAGGCGGCCCGGCTGCACGACCCGGACGACCCCGTGGAGGAGGGCCCCGTGCGCGACGAACGGCTCCGTCTGATCTTCACCTGCTGCCACCCCGCGCTCGCGCCCCAGGCCCAGGTCGCCCTGACGCTGCGGCTCCTCGGCGGCCTGAGCACCGCGCAGATCGCGCGTGCCTTCCTCGTCCCCGAACCCGCCATGGCCCAGCGGATCGTCCGCGCCAAGGCCAAGATCCGCGACGCGGGCATCCCCTACCGCGTGCCGCGCGACGCGGACCTGCCGGATCGCGTCAGGGGTGTACTGGCCGTCGTCTACCTCGTCTTCAACGAGGGGTACGGGGGCCGCGAGGACCTCTGTGCCGAGGCCCTGCGCCTCGGACGTCTCCTCGTCGAGCTCATGCCCGACGAGCCCGAGGCGCTCGGCCTGCTCGCGCTGATGCTGCTCGTCGAGGCCCGCCGGCCGGCCCGCGCGACGGCCGGCGGTGACCTGGTGCTCCTCGCCGAACAGGACCGCACCCGCTGGGACCGGGACCTGATCACCGAGGGCCAGGCGCTCGTACGCCGCTGTCTGCGCCGCGACCGGCCGGGGCCCTACCAGATCCAGGCCGCGGTCAACGCGGTCCACAGCGAAGCCCCGACCGCCGCCGCCACGGACTGGGGGCAGATCCTCCAGCTGTACGACCAGCTCATGCGGCTCGCCCCCAGCCCGGTCGTGGCCCTCAACCGCGCCGTCGCCGTGGCCGAGACCGAGGGGCCCGAGCCCGCTCTGGCGCTCGTGGAGGAGCTCGACCTGGAGGGATACCACGCCTACCACGCCGTACGGGCGGAGCTGCTGCGCCGTCTCGGTCGCGACGCCGAGGCGCTGCGGGCGTACGAAGCGGCCATCACGCTGACCGGGAGCGCGCCGGAACGCGCCCACCTCGAACGGACCCGGGCATCCCTCGCGGAGAGCTGACGGCCGAGGCCGCGCGCCCCGTCCCGGCCGATCGTCAGCGTGCCCGGCGGACTCCACCCGGGGTCACACGCTGAGCGCCTCCCGCACCACCCGCTCGGCGTCCCGGCCTCCCTCGCCCGACGACGTGACCCGGCCCGCCTCCAGGACGTAGTAGCGCTGCGCGGCCCGCATCGCGAAGCCGACATGCTGCTCGACCAGGAGCACCGACAGACCGCCCCGGGCGGCCAGGGCGAGGACCGTCTCCTCGATCTCGGCGACCACCGAGGGCTGGATGCCCTCGGTCGGCTCGTCCAGCAGGAGAACCCGAGGCTCCGTCACCAGGGCCCGCGCGATGGACAGTTGCTGGCGCTGACCCCCGGAGAGCAGCCCCGCGCGGCGGCCCGACAGGGCCCGCAGCGCCGGGAACAGGTCCAGTGCCTCGGCGATCGCCTCCCTGCCGCGGCGTCGCCCGTCCGCGACCAGCTGGAGATTCTCGGCGGTCGTGAGGTGCGGGAAGGCCTGCTGGCCCTGCGGGACGTACGCCATGCCGCGCGCCACCCGCTCATGGGGCCTCAGCCGGGTGATGTCCTCGCCGTCCAGGCGGACCGAGCCGCTCCGCGGGCCGAGCAGTCCGACGGCGGCCCGCAGCAGGGTGCTCTTGCCCGCGCCGTTGTGCCCGAGCACCGCCGCCACCCCGTCCCCCGGCACCTCGACGGAGACACCGTGCAGGACGAGACTGCGGTGGTACCCGACGTGGACGGTGTCGATCTCCAGCATCACGCCTCCTGAGCGGCCGTCGGTCCGGGCACGGTCGCCGTGGTGTCCTCGGCGGCCGCGTGCCCGAGATACACCTGCTGCACCTTCGGGTCGGCCTGCACCTCGGCCACCGTCCCCTCGCTGAGCACCCGGCCCGCGTGCAGCACACTGACGCTGCGCGCGAAGGACCGCATGAAGTCCATGTCGTGCTCGATCACGACGACGGTCCGCTCCCGGCTGATGCGCTCCAACAGCTCGCCGGTGGCCTGCCGTTCGTCCTGGCTCATGCCCGCGACCGGCTCGTCGAGCAGCAGCAGCCGGACGTCCTGCACGAGCAGCATGCCGATCTCCAGCCACTGCTTCTGGCCGTGCGCGAGCGTCCCGGCCGGGCTGTCGGCGCGGCCTGCCAGGCCCACCGTCTCCAGGGCGCGCGCCACGGACCCGGGCACCCCCTTGCGGCGGCGCAGCATCGTCAGCGCGCCCCGCCCGGCGCCCGCCGCGATGTCCAGGTTCTGAAGGACCGTCAACTCCTCGAAGACGGCGGCCGTCTGGAAGGTGCGGCCGATCCCCGAGCGGGCGATGCGGTGCACGCTGCGGCCGAGGATGTCGGCACCCCCGAAGCGCACCGATCCCGTCGCCCGCACCAGTCCGGTGACCGCGTCGACCAGCGTCGTCTTGCCCGCGCCGTTCGGTCCGATCAGGAAGCGAAGATCCCCCGGCCGCACATCGAGGTCCACCCCGTCGACGGCGGTGAAGCCGTCGAAGGTCACCCGCAGACCCCGGATCTCGAGCCCCGCGGGCGCACTGTCCGTAAACTCCGTCATGCCGTGTCTCCAGCGAGTCCTCGGTGCGCCCGGCGCCGCTTCACGATCGCGGCCAGCGAGGCGAGACCGCCCGGCAGGAACGCCAGGGCGACGATGAACAACAGCCCCTGGAAGTAGGTCCAGGCCGCGGGGAACGCCTCGGACAGGGCCGTCCTGGCCCAGGCGACACCGATCGCGCCCAGTACCGCGCCCGTCAGGCTCGCCCGGCCGCCGACCGCGGCGCCGATGACGAGCTCGATGGACGGCACGATGCCGACCAGCGCGGGAGAGATGATGCCGACGGCGGGCACGAACAACGCACCCGCCAGTCCCGCCATGCCCGCCGCGACGACGTACGCCACGAGCTTGACGTTCGCGGGGTCGTAGCCGAGGAACCGCACCCGTTCCTCGGAATCCCGCACGGCGACGAGAAGTTCGCCGTAGCGGCTGTGCATGAGCTGACGGGCGAGCGCGATCAGCAGGAGCAGCACCGCGGCGATGACGAAGTACACCATCCGCTGGTTGACCGGGTCGTTCAGGTCGTAGCCGAAGAAGCCCTGGATGTCGGTCAGTCCGTTGGTGCCGCCCGTCGTGGCCTGCTGGCCGACCAGCCAGATCGCGAAGGCCGCGGCGAGCGCCTGGCTGAGAATCGCGAAGTAGGCGCCCTTGACCCGGCGCCGGAAGATGAAGGAACCGAGGATCGCGGCGACGGCCATGGGCAGCAGGAAGGTCGCGGCGATCGCGAACACCGGATTCGCGAACGGCCGCCACCACCAGGGGAGTTCGGTGGCGGTCCCGTACAGCTGCATGAAGTCGGGCAGGTTGCCGGGGCCGGCGTCCGCGATCTTCAGGTGCATGGCCATGGCATAGCCGCCCAGTCCGAAGAACACCCCTTGGCCGAGTGTCAGCAGGCCGCCGCGCCCCCATGCCAGACAGATGCCGACCGCGACCATGGCCGTGCACAGATACTTGGCGAGCAGCCCGAGCCGGAAGTCGGACAACGCGAGCGGGGCGACGGCGAAGAGCACCAGGGCGGCGGCAACGAATCCGGCCGCGGGCCGAGCCGCCGTGAACCGGCGCCGGCCGCCCGGCAGTTGTCCCGCCTCCGGGGCGAGGGGAGTGGTGGTGGTCATACCAGGCTCCTCGTGCGCAGCGTGTACAGGCCCTGCGGCCGCCACTGGAGGAACGCGACGATGGCCACGAGGACCAGCACCTTCGCGACACTGACGGTGGTCGAGTACTCCAGGACCGACTGCAGCGCGCCCAGCACGAAGGCCACGATCACGCTGCCCTTGAGCTGCCCGATGCCGCCGACCACGATCACCAGGAAGGCGTCGATGATGACATTGGTGCCCATCGTCGGCCCGATCGGGCCGACCAGGGTCAGCGCGACCCCGGCGACCCCGGCGAGCCCGGAGCCGATGAAGAAGGCGGTGCGGTCCACACGCCCGGTGGAGATGCCGGACACCTCCGCCAGGTCCCGGTTCTGCACCACCGCGCGGATCCGCCGCCCGAGCGGGGTCAGCCGCAGGGTCAGGGACAGGGCCACGACCGCGGCGACCGCCAGCCCGAGGATGAACAGCCGGCTGTTGGCGAAGGTGAGCGGATCGTCGCCGCCGATGACCGTGATGTGCCCGGTGAGGACATCGGGTGCGCGGGTCTGCACATTCGGCGCGCCGAAAATGTCACGGGCGAGTTGCTGAAGCATCAGCGAGACACCCCAGGTGACAAGAAGGGTGTCGAGGGGACGGAGGTAAAGGCGGCGGATCAGCAGCCATTCCAGCAGCGCGCCGAGCGTCCCCGACACAAGAAATGCGACGGGCAGGGCGACGATCAGTGAAATTCCTGCGCCGGAAATGGACTTCTGCAGTACGTACGTGGTGTAGGCGCCGGCCATGATGAACTCGCCGTGGGCCATGTTGATGACATTCATCTGGCCGAAGGTGAGCGAGAGGCCGAGCGCGATGAGGAGCAGGACGGCACCGATGCTGACGCCGGTGAACAGCTGCCCGAGGATCACGGTCATACGGCGGCTCCGGGGAGTCGGGACGCGGGGCCTGTGCGCACAGGCCCCGCGCGACGGGTGGTCAGGAGAGGCCGGAGGCCCAGTCGTAACCCTTCAGGTAGGGGTCCGGCTTGATCGGCTTGCCGGAGTCCCAGACCTGCTGGATCAGCCCGTCGGAGCCGATCCTGCCGATGCGGGCGGTCTTGTAGATGTGCTGGGTCGCGCCGTCCACGGTGACCTTGCCCTCCGGCGCGTCGAAGGTGATGCCGTCGGACGCGGCCTTGACCTTCTCGGGGTCGAAGGACTTCGCCTTCTCGACCATCGCCTTCCACAGGTAGACCGAGGTGTACGCGGCCTCCATCGGGTCACTGGTCGGCTTGTCCTGGCCGTACTTGGCCTTGTAGGCCTTCACGAACTTGGTGTTCGCGGCCCCCGGGGTGGTCTGGTAGTAGTTCCAGGCAGTCAACTGGCCCGCCAGGTACTGCGCGCCGATCGACTTGACCTCCTCCTCGGCGATCGACACCGAGACCACCGGCATGCTCTTGGCGGTGAGTCCGGCGGACTTGTACTCCTTGAAGAAGGCCACGTTCGAGTCGCCGTTGAGGGTGTTGAAGACCGCGTCCGCCTTCGAGGCCTTCACCTTGTTGGCGATCGTGCTGAACTCGGTGGAGCCGAGCGGCGCGTAGTCCTCGCCGAGCACCGTCATGCCGTTGGCCTTCGCGTACGCCTTGATCTCCTTGTTGGCGGTGCGCGGGAAGACGTAGTCGCTGCCGACCAGGTAGATCCGCTTCCTGCCCTGGGACTTGAGATAGTCGAGCCCGGGGACGATCTGCTGGTTGGTGGTGGCGCCGGTGTAGAAGATGTAGGGGGACTGCTCAAGTCCCTCGTACTGCACGGGGTAGAAGAGCAGCGACTTGTTCTTCTCGAAGACAGGCTTGACGGCCTTGCGGCTGGCGGAGGTCCAGCAGCCGAAGGTGGCCGCGACCCGGTCCTCCCTGATCAGCTTGCTCGCCTTCTCGGCGAACGTCGGCCAGTCGGAGGCTCCGTCCTCGCTGATCGGCTCGATCTTCTTGCCGAGCACTCCGCCCGAGGCGTTGATCTCGCCGATGGCCAGTTTCAGGGAGTCGCGTACGGTCACCTCGCTGATCGCCATCGTGCCCGACAGCGAGTTGAGCAGGCCCACCTTGACGGTGTCGCCGCTCACGTCCGCCTTCGCGGCCTTGTCGGACGTACCGCCCGCGTCGGTCTTGGCGCCGCACGCGGAGAGTGCGACGACGGTCGCGAGCACGGCGGCACCGGCTGCGATCCGGCGTCGGAGAATTCGGGAACCGCTGGACAATAGAACCCCCTCGGGCTGTGGAGGAGACAACCTCCTGAAGTGCGGTCCACAGCCTCAAGTCGCCCTGTTTCCAAGGTGTTTCGCGGTACTTTCCCGGCCGTATCTTCCCGCTCTCATGATGCGTTCGGGGGCGCTCGGGAGGGCAACAAAAAATGCCCGGGGCGGAATTCGGCATCCGAATTCATGACACGCCCGAGGCATTCTGATTACTTCCCGCGGGAAGTATCTTGGCGCCGACGAGCCGGTGTCAAGGGCCGGGTTCGTGAAGGTCGAGCTCGGCGACCACGTCGAAGTCCAGCCCCTCGGCCCGTGCCAGGTAGATGCGTTGGCGCACATGGCCGCCGCGCAGATGGAGCAGCCCCCGGGGCCCCTCGTAGGACACGGTCTCGGCCGCCGCCCCGATAGCCGACACATCGAGGGTCCCGGCCCGGCCGATGAGCGCGGCGAGCAACAGCACGCCCTCGTAACAGGATTCGCCGAAGCTGCCGAGCGCCGGCGCCTCGATCCCGAATCGCCCTGCGTACAGTCCGTGGAAGTCCAGGGTGTCCTGGCCGGCGAGGGAAGCGAAGAACCCGGCCGTGCTGTAGAGATCCACCGTGGCCGAAGGGCCGCTGGCCATGAGCATGTTCTCGTCCATCAGGGTGCTCAGCCGGAGGCACCGGGTGTCGAGGCCGGCAGCGGCGAACGCCCGGTTGAAGCGCACCGCGTCACTGCCGACCAGCAGCATGATGACGCCGTCCGCCTCCGTGCGCTCGATCCGGCGCAGCACCGCACCGAAGTCATGGGTGCCCAGCGGCAGATACACCTCTCCCTGGATGCTGCCGCCGGACTCGCGCGCGTACACGTGAGCGGCTCGGGCCGTACGGCGCGGCCACACATAGTCGTTGCCCACCACGAACCAGCGGCGCAGCCCGCGCTCGTGCGCCAGCAGGCCCATGGCCGGGCGTAGTTGGTCACGGGGTGTCTCGCTCGTGAGGAACACCCCGGCGGTGTTCTCGCCGCCTTCGTACAGGGCGGTGTAGACGTAGGGAACCCGATGCGCGATTCTCGGGGCGAGGGCCTGGCGCACCGAGGAGATGTGCCAGCCCGTGACCCCCTGCACGGCCCCCAGGTCCACCAACGCCTCGACATGGTCCGCGACTTCGCGTGGTGTGCCACCCCCGTCGACGGGCAGCAGCCGCAGCTCCTTGCCGAGCACCCCGCCCGCGCGGTTGACCTCCTCCGCCGCCAGTTGCGCGCACAGTTCGCAGGTGGGCCCGAAGATGCCCGCCGATCCCTGCAGGGGAAGGACGAGGGCCACGCCGAACACGGAGTCGTCTGCCGTGAACCAGTCGGGCACGGGTGAATCGGGCCGGAACATGGCGTCATGATTCCGGGCCGACGCGGTGAACTCCAATCCGTCTCGTACCATGTACACCCCCCGGGAGCGAGGAGCAGGATGCCGACCCCATCGCCGCGTCAGCCCCAGGATCTGATGCAGCTGCTGACGCGGGCGGAGCGCCTGGCAGCACGGCGGCTCCAGTCCGTGCTGGACGAGGACGGCTGCTCCCTCGACGCCTGGCGGGTCCTCGCGCTGCTCTCCGACGGTACGGGCCATCCCATGACCGCGATCGCCGAGGCGGTCTTCCTCCCGCCGGCCACGCTCACCAGACTCGTCGACCACCTCGTGGACCAGAACCTCCTCTACCGCCGCGTCGACCCGCACGACCGGCGCCGCATCCTCGCCCACCTCACCCCGCGCGGCCGGACGTACTGGCGGCGCCTGGACCGCGAGGTCCGCGCACGCTGGCCGGTGCTGAACGAGGGGGACGACGACGTGCTGCGCTCGCTGCTGGAACGACTGGCGGACACGCTCGGCGCGGCGGGCGAGCGGTCCACGTTCTGAAGCCAGATGCCAGAAGGTCCTTTACCCGGGACCCGCGTCATCCGTCGACAACCGCCCGAGGCGGAGCGGCGCGGGGCAAGATGGCCTCATGACAAAGCTGTCCGTACGGTCGGTCCCTGGTACGTCCTCTGGTTCGGTGCTGTCGTTGTGGTCACAGGACTCCGTGCTGTCGATCGGCTCCGTGGGATCGGTGCTGTCCGTGGGGTCCGTCGGTTCGGCCTTGTCGGTCGGCTCGATCGGCAGCGCCCTGTCGGTCGGCTCGATCGGTTCCGCCCTGTCACTGATCTCGACCGGTTCGTGGCTGAGTACAGGATCGGTGTTCTCCGCGCAGTCGCGGTGGTCGGTACTGTCCTGGCGTTCCTCCCGCGGTTTCCTGGCCGCGGGAGCGGTAGGGGCGGCGACCGGAGGCGCCCTGCTGGTGGCCCGGATGCTGCACGGGGCCGGAACCGGCACGGATTAGTCGAACCGCGCGCTCGGTCGGCGCGTCTTCGTTTTCCGGATTCAACGAGCTCGACAGCTTCATCGCCTCCGCGCTGCCGTGCGCCCCGTCCACGCGGGCGAGGTCGTACGGCACGGACGCCCCGCACATTGCCCCTGGCCCGCCGCTTCGTCGCCCAGGAGAGGACCGGGATGACCACCTCGTACGAGACGATCAAGACCAGGCTGGAGGGCACAGTCCTGTCCGCCACGTTCAGCGCGCCGCCGATGAACCTCATCGGCGCCGAGGTCGTGCGGGACCTGGTCGCGTTGCTCGAGGAGGTGTCACATCCGGCCGCCCCCAAGGTGGTGATCTTCGACAGCGCGGACCCCGACTTCTTCCTGCCGCACGTCGACATGACGAAAGTCCCGGAGTACACCGCCGAGGCCGCGAAGGCCGGAGGCCCCGGCGACGCCTCCCTGGGCATGCTGTTCCGCAAGCTGAGCCGGCTGCCGGCCGTCACCATCGCCAAGCTGCGCGGCCGTGCCCGGGGAGCGGGCAGCGAGTTCCTCCTCGCCTGCGACATGCGCTTCGCCTCCAGGGAGAACGCCGTCCTGGGCCAGCCCGAAGTGGGAATCGGCGCACCGCCCGGCGCGGGCGCGATCCAGCACCTCACCCGGCTGATGGGGAGGGGCCGCGCACTCGAAGTCGTGCTGACGTCGTCGGACTTCGACGCCGATCTCGCCGAACGCTATGGATGGGTCAATCGGTCGGAGACGCGCTGGGCCGCTTGAAGGCCGCCGACTGATGAAGGGCCGCCGTCCGCAGGGCGGCTCCAGGGCGCGTACGAGACCTGGCCCGCGGACGAGTCCTTCGACGGTTTCCTGCGGCGCCTGGAGCGCTGCCTGCGCCAGACGGGCCCCGGCACGGCCGAGGGCCGACGGTGTCCCTGCCGGATCGATGAGGTGGACCCGCGCCGCCCCCGGGCCGGTGACACCGGGGTTCCCTGGCCTTCACGGCCGGGCCGCTCGGCATGGGCCTCGCCCTGATCGGCGGATTCGTGCTGCGGATCCGCGCGGTTGCGGGCACGGTGATGGTGGGACTGATGCGGGTCGCCGAGTGGGTGCCCGCCCAGTACCTGGCCGACGGCTCACGGAGAGCACGGCGGTCGATCCGTTCGCCGGCCACCACCTCGTCCACACGGCTTTCCTGATCGTCCTCGTCCTCGCCCTCGTTCCCGCGCCGTCCCCGCCGTCTCCGCGGGCGACACGCCCCGGTGCCGGTGGGCTCCCGGCCGAGCCGTCGGTCAGGCGCACCGGTCGCCGGCCGTGCCGGCCCCGGGCGGGAGACGGGAGCCCGGGAGGGTTCCCGTCTCCCGGGCGGCCCGGTGGCCGGCTTGGGCCGAACGGCCCCCACCGGGGACCAGCGGCCCCTGCCCCACCCGACCGTTTCGACACGACCCTGGAATCGGACCCGGACCGGGCCCGACTCAGGAGGTGGACACCATGCCCCGCACTGTCACCGTAGGCCTCGACGGATCACCCGAGAGCCTCACCGCCGCCGAATGGGCCACCCGCGAGGCGCGGCTGCGCGCCCTGCCGGTCAGGCTGGTGAACGTATGGGAACCGGCCCCGGACCCCATGGCCCAGGCACCACTGCTCGGGGCCGAGACCCACCAGCACTGGAGCGAGCGGATTCCGCGCGAAGCGGCCGAAGGGCTACGGGAGCGCCACCCGGGAGTCGAGGTCACCGCGGAGCAGCTCACCGGCCGGCCCGCCGAGGTGCTGCTCAAGGCCGCGGACGACGCCGAACTCCTCGTCCTCGGCACCCGGGGGCTCAGCGGCGCCGGCGGATTCATGGTCGGATCGGTCGGCCTGGCCGTCGCGGCACACGCCGGGCGCCCCGTCGTGTTCGTACGCGCCGGTGAACAGGCCGCGGACGAGCACCTGACGGATCCGACGGGCATCCCGTCCGCCCTCGCGCCCTTCCGCCCCGTCGTGCTCGGGCTGGACACCGGCGCCCCGGACGACGCCCTGATCGGCTTCGCCTTCGAGGCGGCCCTGCTGCGCGCCACGGCGCTGCGGGTCGTGCACTCCTGGAACGAGCCGCCCTACATCGCGTACGGGCTGCCCCCGGACCTGAAGATGAATGTCCGGCTGGCCGCCGAGGACGCCGCCGCCATGACGGAAGCGCTGCGGCCCTGGCGCGAGAAGTACCCGGCCGTGGAGATCATCGAGGACTCCCTGTCCGGGAAGCCGGCCAACCACCTCGTCGACGCCTCCCGGGAGGCCTCGCTCGTCGTCGTGGGCCGCCGGGTCCGCGACGCCGCGCTCGGCGCCCACATCGGGCCCGTCACGCACGCCGTGCTGCACCACTCCACCGCCCCCGTCGCCGTCGTCCCGCACCCCTGATCACCAGGGTCCGCTCTCGGCCGGGTACCGGTCGCAACCCGATCGTGCAAGGAGAGACATCCCATGAAAGCAGCAGTCGTACGAGCGTTCGGTGAGCCGCTGGTCATCGAGGAACGGCCGGACCCCGAACCCGGCCCCGGCCAGGTCCGCATCCGGGTGGAGGCCTCGGGGCTCTGCCACACCGACATCCACGCCGCCAACGGCGACTGGCCGGTCAAGCCGAGCCCGCCGTTCGTCCCCGGACACGAGGGCGTCGGCCTCGTCGAGGCGCTGGGTGACGGTGTCACCCATCTCGCCGTGGGACAGCGGGTCGCCGTGCCCTGGCTCGGCAAGGCCTGCGGACGCTGCGAGCACTGTCTCTCCGGCTGGGAGACGCTGTGCGAGCAGCAGATCAACACCGGTTACGGGTGCGACGGCGGCTACGCCGAGAAGATGCTCGCCTGGGCCGACTTCGCCCAGCCGGTGCCCGAGGGGATCTCCCCGCTCGACGCGGCCCCGCTCACCTGCGCGGGTGTGACCACGTACAAGGCCCTGAAAGTCGCCGACGTCAGGCCCAGCCAGCTGGTCGCCATCTCCGGCGTGGGCGGACTCGGCCACCTGGCCCTGCAGTACGCGAAGATCGCCGGTGCCACCGTGGCGGCGATCGACGTCACCGACGAGAAACTCGAACTGGCCTCGGAACTCGGCGCCGATATCGTGATCGACGCCCGCAAGGAGGACCCCGGCGAGGTCCTCAGGCGCCACGGCGGCGCGCATGCCGCGCTGGCGCTCGCGGTGAACGAGGACGCCTTCTCCGCGGTGTACAAGGGACTGCGGCGCGGCGGAAAACTCGTCATGGTCGCGATGCCGGCGCACGGCACGATCCCGGTCCCGATCTTCGAGACCGTGCTCAACGGCACCTCCGTGATCGGCTCCATCGTGGGCACCCGGCAGGACCTGGCCGAGGTCTTCGAACTGCACGCCGCGGGCCGGACCAGGGTCATCCGCGAGTCCCGGCCCCTCGCCTCCGTCAACGAGTCCATCGACGAGGTGCTGCACGGCCGGATCCAGGCCCGGATCGTCTTCGACTTCGGCGAAGGGAGCTGACCCCAGCGGATCGGGCGCGAACGCCTCAGAGGCTCGCCGCGTGGTCGGGGACGAACGTCTGCAGATCGCGCGGCGGGCGGACGTAACCCGTCGACGGCGGCCGGTCGGGCAGCTCCAGAACCGGCGGCGGCACCTCGCGATAAGGGACGGTGGACAGCAGATGGGCGATCATGTTCAGCCTGGCGCGGCGCTTGTCGTCGCTCTCCACCACGAACCACGGGGCCTCGATGATGTCCGTGTGCACCAGCATCTCGTCCTTCGCCCGGGAGTAGGCCTCCCAGCGGGTGATCGACTCCAGATCCATGGGCGACAGCTTCCAGCGCCGCGTGGGGTCCTGCAGCCGGCGCCGGAACCGCTTCTGCTGCTCCGCGTCACTCACCGAGAACCAGTACTTGCGCAGCAGCACACCGGCCTCCACCAGCATCCGCTCGAAGATCGGGCACTGCCGGAGGAAGAGCTGGTGCTCCTCCTTCGTGCAGAAGCCCATGACGTGCTCGACCCCGGCGCGGTTGTACCAGCTCCGGTCGAACAGCACGATCTCCCCGGCGGCCGGCAGATGCTCCACATACCGCTGGAAGTACCACTGCGTGCGCTCCCGCTCGGTGGGCGTCGGCAGCGCCGCGATCCGCGCGACACGCGGGTTCAGATGCTCCGCCACCCGCTTGATCGTGCCGCCCTTGCCCGCCGCGTCCCGGCCCTCGAAGACCACCACCACACGGGCGCCCTCGGTCCGCACCCACTCCTGGAGCTTCACCAGCTCCGTCTGCAGACGCAGCAGCTCACGCTCGTACGCCTCACGCGGCACCCTCGCCGTCTTCTCCTCGGCCATGCCGCCTCCTCCGCCCGATGACGCCTCCGGTGAAGCGCCGCGACGCCCCGCCTTGCCGACGTACCCCGACGACCGACGGAGTCTCCATGCCCAAGGCCGAACACCAGGACAGCACCGTACTGACCGACGACGAACTGCGCACTCTGGACGCCCACTGGAGGGCCGCCAACTACCTTGCCGTGGGCCAGATCTATCTGATGTCCAACCCGCTGCTCACCGAGCGCCTGACTCCCGCGCACATCAAGCCCCGCCTGCTCGGCCACTGGGGCACCTCGCCCGGCCTCAACCTGGTCCACACCCACCTCAACCGGGTCGTGAAGGCACGCGGCCTGGACGCGCTGTGCGTATGGGGCCCCGGGCACGGCGGCCCGGCCGTGCTGGCGAACTCCTGGCTGGAGGGCACGTACAGCCAGACGTACCCCTCCGTGCCCCGGAACCGCGAGGGCATGGAGAGGCTGTTCCGGCAGTTCTCCTTCCCCGGCGGAGTGCCCAGCCACGTCGCCCCCGAGACGCCCGGCTCCATCCACGAGGGAGGCGAACTCGGCTACTCCCTCGCCCACGCCTACGGAGCCGCCTTCGACAACCCCGGGCTGCTCGTCGCCTGCGTCATCGGTGACGGCGAGGCGGAGACGGGACCGCTCGCCGCGTCCTGGCACTCCAACAAGTTCCTCGACCCGGTCCACGACGGCGCCGTCCTGCCCATCCTGCACCTCAACGGCTACAAGATCGCCAATCCGACCGTGCTCTCCCGGATCCCGGAGGCCGAACTCGACGAGCTGCTGCGCGGATACGGCCACGAGCCGATCCACGTCACCGGCGACGACCCCGCCCAGGTGCACCGCGCCATGGCCGCCGCCTTCGACCGGGCCCTGGACCGGATCGAGCTCCTCCAGCGCACGGCCCGCGAGGAAGGCGTCGCCGAGCGCGCCCGCTGGCCCGTGGTCGTGCTGCGCACCCCCAAAGGCTGGACCGGCCCCGCCGAGGTCGACGGCGAACCCGTCGAAGGAACCTGGCGCGCCCATCAGGTGCCCCTCGCCGGAGTCCGTGAAAACCCAGAACACCTGCGGCAGCTGGAGACCTGGCTGCGCTCCTACCGCCCCGAGGAACTCTTCGACGCCGAGGGGCGGCCGGTCACCGACGTACTGGCCTGCGTGCCCGAGGGCTCCCGGCGCCTGGGCGCCACCCCGCACGCCAACGGCGGCCTCCTCCTGCGCGATCTCCCGCTCCCGCCCCTGGACCGCTTCGCCGTCCCCGTGGACAAGCCCGGAGCCACCGTGCACGAGCCGACCCGGGTCCTCGGCGGCCTCCTCGAACACGTCATGAGCAAGACCTCGCAGCGCCGCGACTTCCGGCTGGTCGGCCCCGACGAGACGGCCTCCAACCGCCTGGACGCCGTCTTCGGCGCCAGCGGCAAGGCCTGGCAGGCGCAGACCCTGCCCGTGGACGAACACCTGGACCGGCACGGCCGCGTCATGGAGATCCTCTCCGAACACCTCTGCCAGGGCTGGCTGGAGGGCTACACCCTCACCGGCCGGCACGGACTGTTCTCCTGCTACGAGGCCTTCGTGCACATCGTCGACTCCATGGTCAACCAGCACATCAAATGGCTGAGGACCTCCCGCGAACTGCCCTGGCGCGCCCCGATCGCCTCCCTCAACTACCTGCTCACCTCACATGTCTGGCGCCAGGACCACAACGGCTTCTCGCACCAGGACCCCGGCTTCGTCGACCACGTCCTCAACAAGAGCCCCGAGGTCGTGCGCGTCTACCTCCCGCCGGACGCCAACACCCTGCTGTCCGTGGTGGATCACGTACTGCGCAGCCGCGACTACGTGAACGTCGTCGTCGCCGGCAAGCAGCCCTGCTTCGACTGGCTGTCCATGGACGAGGCCCGCGCCCACTGCGCCCGCGGCGCCGGCATCTGGGACTGGGCGGGAACCGCCGACGGCGCCCGGGACCCCGACGTCGTCCTCGCCTGCGCGGGCGACGTCCCCACCCAGGAGATTCTGGCCGCCTCCGACCTGCTGCGCCGCCATCTGCCCGAGCTCGCCGTCCGGGTCGTCAACGTCGTCGACATGACCCGGCTGCTGACGAGGGAGGAACACCCGCACGGGATGAGCGACTTCGAGTACGACGGACTGTTCACCACCGACAAGCCGGTGATCTTCGCCTACCACGGCTACCCCTGGCTCATCCACCGCCTCGCCTACCGCCGCACCGGCCACGGGAACCTCCATGTGCGCGGCTACAAGGAGATGGGCACCACCACGACCCCCTTCGACATGGTCGTCCGCAACGACATGGACCGCTACCGGCTGGTCATGGACGTCATCGACCGCGTCCCCGGCCTCGGCGTCCGTGCCGCCGCCCTGCGCCAGAGGATGGCCGACGCCCGCTCCCGCCACGGCATCTGGATCCGCGAACACGGCACCGACCTTCCCGAGGTCGCGGACTGGACCTGGACCGGCTGAGGAGCCCAGCCCGCGGCCGGAGCGGGGCGTCACCCGGGACCGTACGCGTCCATGACCGACGCTCATGGGACAGGCCCGCCGTCGCCCCGCGTGTGCCGCGTGTGCCGCGAGGCCGGCGGGCCGCCTGTGCCGGAGGATGAAGGCATGGACGACCTCACCTGGAACTACGAGGGCTACCACCCGGCGCAGGAACGCCTGCGCGAATCGCTGTGCACCCTCGGCAACGGGTACTTCGCGACCCGGGGCGCGGCCCCGGAGTGCTCCGCCGACTCCGTCCACTACCCGGGCACGTACGCGGCGGGCTGCTACAACCGTCTGACCTCGCAGGTGGCCGGGCACCAGGTCGAGAACGAGGACATGGTCAACCTCCCCAACTGGCTGCCCCTGCGCGTGCGGACCGCCACCGGGACCTGGCTCACCCCCGACTCCCACCGGCTGCTCGACCACCGGCTGCGCCTCGACCTGGTCGCGGGCACCCTGGAACGCGCCGTGCGCTACGAGGACGAGGAGGGCCGGCGCCTCGCCGTGCGGCAGCTGCGCCTGGTCCACATGGCCGATCCCCACCTCGCCCTGCTGCGCACGCAGGTGACGGCCGAGGGCTGGTCCGGACCCGTCGAGATCGAGTCGGCACTCGACGGGACGGTCACCAACAGCGGAGTCGAGCGCTATCGCTCCCTCGCCTCACGCCACCTGGCGGACGTCAGGACCGGCACCGGGAAACCGGACACGGTCTGGCTGCGCTGCCGCACCTCCGCCTCGGAGATCGGCATCGGACTGGCCGCCCGTACCGTCACGGACGCCCCCGCCGAGACGACGGACGCGCACACCCCGGGACGCGCCGCCCAGTCGCTCAGGATCGCGCTGACCGACGGCCGGACGGTGACCGTGGACAAGACCGTGGCCCTGCACACCTCCCACGACACGGCGATCAAGGACCCGCTGGACGCGGCCGTCGACCGGGTCGGGCGGGCCGCGGACTTCGAGGGACTGCTGGACACCCACCGCACCGCGTGGCATGCACTGTGGCGCAACGCCGACCTGGACGTGGCGGGCAGCGTGGGACCGATCCTGCGTCTGCACCTGTTCCACGTGCTCCAGACGCTCTCCCCGCACACCGCGGAGCTCGACGTCGGAGTCCCGGCGCGCGGGCTGCACGGCGAGGCCTACCGGGGGCACGTCTTCTGGGACGAACTGTTCGTGCTGCCGTACCTGAACCTCCATTTCCCCGAGGTCTCCCGCGCCCTGCTCACCTATCGTCACCGCCGTCTGGAGCGGGCCTGCCGGGTGGCCCAGGACGTCGGCCGCACCGGCGCGATGTACCCGTGGCAGAGCGGCAGCGACGGGCGGGAGGAGACCCAGCAACTGCATCTGAACCCGCGTTCCGGGCGCTGGCTGGCCGACCACTCGCACCTCCAGCACCACGTCGGGTCGGCGATCGCGTACAACGTGTGGCAGTACTGCGAGGCGAGCGGCGACACCGAGTTCCTGCACACCAAGGGCATCGAGATGCTCGTGCAGATCGCCCGCTTCTGGGCCGGCTTCGCCGAGTACGACGGCACCCTCGGCCGCTACCGGATCCGCGGTGTCGTCGGCCCCGACGAGTATCACGACGCCTACCCGGACGCCATCCGGCCCGGGCTCGACGACAACGCGTACACCAATGTGACGGCCGCCTGGGTGCTCGCCCGCACCCTCGACGTGCTGGGCGAGCTGCCCGAGCTGCTGCGCCGGGACCTCGTGGAGCGGACCGGCCTCGACCCCGCCGAACTCGACCTCTGGCACGACGTGTCGAGCGGACTGCACGTGCCCTTCCACGCCGGTGTCATCAGCCAGTTCGAGGGGTACGGCGACCTCGCGGAACTCGACTGGGAGGGCTACCGGGACCGGTACGGCGACATCCGGCGGCTCGACCGGATCCTGGAGGCCGAGGGCGACAGCGTCAACCGCTACCAGGCCTCGAAGCAGGCGGACGTGCTGATGCTGGGCTATCTCTTCGCGCCGGCCGAACTCGGCGCCCTGTTCCGCAGGCTCGGACACGAGGTCGACGACACCCTCTGGCGGCGCACCGTCGACCACTACCTGAGCCGCACGAGCCACGGTTCGACGCTGAGCAGTCTCGTGCACGGCTGGGTGCTGGGCCGGGCCCGGCGCGCCGAGGCCTGGACGTACATCCACGAGGCTCTGCGGGGCGACATCGCCGACCTCCAGGGCGGTACCACGGGGGAGGGCATCCACCTGGGCGCGATGGCGGGCACCCTCGATCTCGTCCAGCGCGGGCTGACCGGTCTCGAGACCCGCGGCGGAGCGCTGCGGTTCGACCCGGTCCCGCTGCCGGAGCTGTCCGAGTACGGTCTCGCGATCCGCTACCGCGGGCATCGTGGTGTGCACCTGCACCTGAGCGCGGGGAGGCTGATGGTCAGCGTGCCGGCGTCGGACGAGCCGCCGATCGACATCACCTTGGCGGACCGCACGGTCACGGTGGCGCCGGGTGAGTCCTGCACCCTCACGCTGCCGGAACGGCGACCATGACCGGGGTCCGGGGACTGGGGACGGGAGACAGTGACCGGGGACCGGGGGCGGGGGTCGGGGACAGTGACCGGGGACCAGGCCGGAGCGGGGCTCAGCGCGTGGAGTGGTGGCCGGCCGTTTCCGGGTGTTCGAGCTGGTTGGCCAGGACCGCGGCCTGGACGCGGCGCTGGACGCCGAGCTTGGCCAGCAGCCGGGAGATGTGGTTCTTCACCGTCTTCTCGGAGAGATAGAGCTCCTTGCCGATCTCGCGGTTCGTGAGCCCGTCCCCGATCAGCGCGAGGATGTCCCGCTCGCGCGGCGAGAGGCCGGCGAGCTCGGGCGAGAGAGCCGGTTCCTCGGCCGGGTCGGTGCGCAGCTTGCGCATCAGCCGGGCGGTCGTCGTGGGGTCCAGCATCGACTGGCCGGACGCGACGGTGCGGACAGCCGAGACCAGGTCGGAACCCTTGATCTGCTTCAGGACGTAGCCCGCCGCCCCGGCCATGATCGCGTCGAGCAGGGCTTCCTCGTCGTCGAAGGACGTCAGCATCAGACAGGACAGCTCGGGCATCTGGCTGCGCAGTTCCCGGCAGACGCTGATGCCGTCGCCGTCCGGCAGGCGTACGTCCAGAACGGCCACGTCGGGGCGCAGCGCGGGGCCGCGCACCAGGGCGTGCTCCACGTTGCCCGCGTCGCCGACCACCGAGATGTCGGGCTCGGCGTCCAGCAGGTCGGTGAGACCGCGGCGCACCACCTCGTGGTCGTCCAGCAGGAAGACCCTGATCGGGTTCCGCTCGGAGAACGTACGCGCCTCGGCCATGACGACCCCTTGTTCAGTAATGGACAGCAGACCGTGAGCCCGCTCAGCTCGATCGTTGCGCTTCCGGCCCCGATGCACTAGGGCCGACCGGCCCCATTCGAGTCTGCACGGGTTTCCCCGCCGAGGCCGACGGCAGGTTCACCGATCCGCGCGACGCCGGTGGTCAGCGCGCGCTGCCGCTGCCGTAAGGGGCGTACAGGTCGAGCAGCCGGGTCCGGGCCGACTGGAGCCGGTGGCCGACGATCTCGCCCGCCCACTGGGCCACGGCCATTCCCAGCTCGGGGTCTTCGCGGCACAGTGCCCGGACGTCCTCGGCGTCGAACTCGTAGGCGCGCACCGGGCTCGTCGCCTCGGCGCCCAGATGCCAGGTGTGCGGGGCGAACAGCCAGGACCAGCCGACGAGTTCGTTGTGACCGAGGATCTCGATGACGGCCGCCCGGCGGCCCGGGACCCGCATGTCGAGGGACACCGTCCCGGTCCGGATGATCCAGAACCGGTCCGCGTGACGGCCTTCCTCGAACAGCCGGGTGCCCTCGGGGAACGACACCTCGCGGGCCATGTGCAGCAGCCGTTCCTGCTGGTGGGCGGGCAGCGCCCGCAGCATGGTGGATGTGGTGGAAGTGTTCATGATCCTGCCTCTTCCTGGCGCCCGACCCTTCCGCCTCCAATCTCCGCCCGCGGTCCGCCCGCCGCCATGGGCCGTCCGGCCCCCCTTCGCGGGCCGCATGGCACCGGCCCGGGCCTGAGGCTTCCGCGGAAGGAGACTGCCGGCTGCGCGGCGCCGTGCCGCGCGCCATCCACGCCCTGACCGTCACGGACCCCGTCGCCGCCGAACGCCTCCCGGACGGCAACACCGTCCGGGAGGCGTGAAGTCCCGCACCGCTGAAGTCCCTTATGGCTCAGGCCGGTTGACTCCTGCCGGGGATCAGTGGCCCCGACCGTGGGGCCGGACGCACCCGGGTCAGGGCGTCTTGTGCCCCCACTGCGGGCCGAGCCGCTCCCACTCGCGCTCCCACCGGCGGTAGCGCCGCTGGTCGAGCCGCCACCGGACGAGGCCGCCCACCCCGAAGACCAGGCCGCCCAGGGCCACGGCGGCGGCGACGCCCAGCAGGGTGGACTCGGTGGCCGCGGCGCTCGTGGTCGGCGGTGCCGTGGTGGGCCGGCCCTGCGGATCCGTCCAGATCACCACGTGCGATCCGGCCTTGTGCCCGGATTCCACCAGGGCGCTGCCGATGTGCGGCGACCCGTCCGGCGTCGTCCAGCGGACCGTCGCCCGGACATGGTCGAAGGACGAGCCCTCTCCGGCGGGTACCGCCCTTTCCGTGCCGCTGACCAGTATGGCCGGGATGGCTTGCCGGTCGTGGCGCAGCCGCGTGAAGGACTCGTCGGCGGCGTGGGCGGTCACCAGGCCGGCGAGGGTGCCGCCCAGCACCATCACCGTCCAGACGATCAGCACGATCCACGCCTCGAAGACGTCGTCACGGCGACGCAGCGGATTCCTCCGCCAGCGCCAGCACCACTGCCTCGCACCCTGTGCTCCGCGCATGGCACCGCACCTCCTCGTTACACCCCAACAGTGCAAGGGGATCGCGGCGCGCGCGAGTGGTGGCAGAGGCCGGCAGGTCCCGCGGCGGGGGACCGACCGCCCCCGGCGCGAAGCATCTGCCCCGGTCAGGGCGGGTGTCGCGAGATCGACTCGCGTACTGAAGGAGCCGTTGACAAGGAAATTTCGACCTTGGGCGCCGATGAACGCCGGGGCACCGAGCGAGGCGTGCGCACCGCGCCGGCCGGCACCGGGACGTTCCGCCCGGTGACCTCCGCGCCGGAAAAATCCCGGGCCGATCCTCCACGCCCGAGGCAGGATGCCCCCTGTGAACCATGTCCTGAGCGGTCTCGCCGCCAACCCGGCCCTGCCGTCCGAACTGGTCGACCGGCTGATCGCGGTCGCGGACGCCGACCTCGCCGTCGACCTCGCGGGCCGGGAGGACCTCACCCACGCGCAGGCGGTCGCCCTCTTCGCGCGCGACGGGCGAAACGGCGTACGGCTCGCCCGTGAAGGCAGGCTGACAGCCGCCGACGTCGATCCCGTGGCGCGGCCGGACACCGCCCTCGCCCTGCTCGACGAAGGATCCGGCAGCCCGGAGTGGGCGCGCCTGTTCGCGGCGGACCCGGTGGCGGAGCGCCGGGAGAAGCTGGCCGCCTGCCCCGGCCTCCCCGCCGACGTGGTGGAGAGGCTCGCCGCGGACCCGGATCCGGACGTCGTCGCGGAGCTCGCCCTGTGGACCGTACCGGAAACGGCTGCCGGGCTCGCGGAGCATCCGCATGCCGAGGTGCGCCGCGCCGTGGCGGCCAACGAGGCGACGCCCGCGCACATACTGGCCGCGCTCGTCACCGGCGAGGGGCTGCCGCCCGCGAGACACTGCCAGGTCTGCGACCGCGAGGCGACCTCCTTCACCCACGATCCGGAGTGCCCCCGGCCGGACTGTGATCTGCTGCCGGGGGCCTCCTGCGACGGCTCCCACGAGTCCACGGTCCACGACATACAGGTCGCCGCACTCCGCAACCCCGCGACACCCACCGAAGCGGTCGTCCGCTTCGCGGACCATCCCTCGACGATGTTGCGCTGGACACTCGCGGCCCGTCCGGACCTGCCCCCGCAGGTGTGCGCACGGCTTGCCGCGGACCCCGTTCCCGGTGTCCGCGCCGACCTCGCCGAGAACCCCGCGACCGGCGAGGACGTGATCCGTGTACTGGCGGGGGACCCTGACGTCCACGTGCGCCGCAGCCTCGCACGGCATCCCCGTGTCCCGCTCGACGTGCTCACCGAACTGGCCCGCACCGCCAAGGTCGGCGCCACCCTGCTCCCCCGGATCGCCGCCGCGACTCCCGCCGAGATCAAGGAGCTGGCCCGGTCGCCGGACCCGGCGGCACGCATGCTGGCGGCCCAACGCCGTGATCTGCCGCCGCAGATACGTGACGCGCTGGCGAGTGACCCCGACGCGAGGGTGGTCAAGTCCGTCGCGCCGCACCCTGGCCTCACCGAAGACCGGTTGCTGGCCATGGTCGACCGGCACGGATCCCGGGTCCACGCCAAGGCGGCGGTCAACCCTGGAGCGAGTGCGGCACTGTTGGAACACCTGGCCCGGCAGGCCCCACCCGGGCAGAAGGTGTTCCGGGAGATCGCCCGGCACCCGAACGCGACCGCCCCGGTCCTGCTCTCCTGCCTCGCGGACGCCCGGGCGAGACCCGTGGCCGCCGCTCACCCGGCACTCCCGCCGCGGGTGATCGTGGAACTGCTCTCCGACCCCGACCGGCAGGTGGCGGAAGCGGCGGCCGGAAATCCGTCGCTGCCGCCCGCGGTGATGACGCGCCTCGTGACGGGGGTCGACGGGCCCTTCACGAACGGTGGTTGAGACGCCCGGCCGTCAGCGAGGGGCGGGCCGTACCTCCGTCACCACGGAAGTAGGCCCGCCCCTCGCTCGCTCATCGGCCGACGGAGGTCACAGAACCTCGGTCTCGCTGCGGGACGCCTCGCCCCACAGCGTGTGGAAGCTGCCCTGGCGGTCGGTGCGCCGGTAGGTGTGGGCACCGAAGAAGTCGCGCTGGCCCTGCGTCAGGGCGGCCGGCAGCCGGTCGGCGCGCAGCGTGTCGTAGTAGGACAGCGCCGCGGAGAACGCGGGCACCGGGACGCCTCTGCGGGTTGCCGTGGAGACGACCTCGCGCCACGGGACCTGGGCGTCCTTGATCTCGGTGGCGAACCCCGCGTCCGACAGCAGGCTGACCAGGCCCGGATCGACGGCGTACGCGGCGCGGATACGGTCGAGGAACGCCGCGCGGATGATGCAGCCGCCGCGCCAGATCTTCGCCACCTCGCCGAGGTCGATGTCCCAGCCGTACTCGGCCGCCGCGTCCAGGATCATCTTCCAGCCCTGGTCGTAGGCGATCAGCTTCGAGGCGTACAGGGCGTGTTCCACCTGGCTGGTGAAGCGCTCGGCCTCGGTTCCCGACAGCTCCCAGTGGGTGCCGCCGGGCAGGCCGCGGTAGGCGGAGCGCAGTCCGTCCTGGCTGGAGGCGGCGCGGGCGAAGGTCGCCTGCGCGATGGCGGTGACCGGGGAGCCGAGGTCCAGGGCGGTCTGCACGGTCCAGCGGCCGGTGCCCTTCTGCCCGGCGGCGTCCACCACGACGTCGACGAACGGCTCGCCGGTGGCGGCGTCCGTGTGCGCGAGGACCTCGGCGGTGATCTCGATCAGGTACGAGTCGAGGCGGCCCTTGTTCCAGCGCCGGAAGATCTCCGCGATCTGCTGCGGCGTGTAGCCGCCGACGCGCCGGAGCAGGTCGTAGGCCTCGCCGATGAGCTGCATGTCGGCGTACTCGATGCCGTTGTGCACCATCTTGACGAAGTGTCCGGCGCCGTCGGTGCCGATGTGCGTGGCACACGGCTCGCCGTCCACCTTGGCACTGATCGACTCGAACATCGGGCCCAGCGAGGCGTACGACTCGGGGGAGCCGCCCGGCATGATGCTCGGCCCGTTGAGGGCGCCCTCCTCACCGCCGGACACACCCGCGCCGACGAAGTGGATGCCGCGTTCGCGCAGCGACTGCTCACGACGACGGGTGTCGCTGAAGTGCGCGTTGCCCCCGTCGATGATCATGTCGCCGTCTTCGAGCAGCGGGGCGAATTCCTCGATGACGGCGTCGGTGGCGGCACCCGCCTGCACCATGATCATGAGGCGCCGGGGGCGTTCCAGCGCCGCCACGAAGTCCGCGGCCGACTCGGCCGCGACGAAGGAGCCCTCGTGCCCGAACTCCTCGACCAGTGCCTTGGTGCGCGCGGGGGTGCGGTTGTGGACGGCGACGGTGTAGCCGTTCCGGGCGAAGTTGCGGGCCAGGTTGCGGCCCATCACCGCGAGCCCTGTGACGCCGATCTGCGCGGTCGCCTTCATGGTGTGCTCCTTGGATCCGGATCTGCCTGTCCGCGTACCTGACGGGCGAGCAGACGACTGTCGCTGTGCCGATCAGTACGCCGGGAGGGGCCGAGGTGTTCACCGTCCGAGGCAGGAGGTGTGCCGGACCGTGGGACGGGCCTCCGGACCCGGACGCCCCGGGGCCTCGCGCCGAGGTGCGGAGCCGTTGGCCGGCCGGGGTCAGGGCCCCCGGCGGGCGGTGGCCGACGGAGGGGCGGGTCGGGCCCGAATGAGGGTCGGCGGCCGGGGAACTGAACAACCGTGCCGGGATCGCGGGCGGCGGCCCGGGCGGAATTCCGTGGTGCCGGAACGGCGGGCGTCCGCCGGGCGGGGGGCAGCCGTGCCCGAACATCGGGCGAACGCCGGGCGGGGTCAGTCGTTGCGGCGCAGCCGCCACCCGTGGTCCACCGGCCCGATACCGGCACCGAGCGCGAAACCGGCCTCGATCGCGGCCGTCACGTACGCCTTGGCCCGTCGTACCGCCTCCGGCACCGAAAGGCCCTCGGCCAGGCCCACCGCGATGGCCGAGGCGAGCGTGCACCCCGTGCCGTGCGTGTGCCGGTTGTCGTGGCGGGGCGCGCGCAGCCAGTGCTCGGACGTTCCGTCGGTGAGCAAGTCGACGGCCTGGCCCGGCAGATGACCCCCCTTCACGAGCACCCAACGGGGACCGAACGCGAGCAGCAGCCCTGCGGCCCGGCGCATGCCCGTCTCGTCGTCCACCTTCGACCCGGTGAGCTGGGCGACCTCGTCGAGATTCGGGGTGGCCACGGTCGCCCGCGGCAGCAACCGGGTCCGTACGGCGTCCAGCGCGTCGTCTGCCAGCAGCCGGTCCCCGTGCTTGGAGACGCTCACCGGGTCCACGACGACCGGGACGCCCACGTCGGACAGCAACTCGGCGACCGTGGTGACGAGTCCGGGCGACGAGAGCATCCCCGTCTTCACGGCCTGGACGCCGATGTCGTCGACCACACTGCGGTACTGGGCGCGTACCGCCTCCTCGGGCAGCTCCCAAGCCCCCTGCACACCCACGGAGTTCTGCGCGGTCACAGCGGTGAGCACGCTCATCCCGTGGGCGCCCAGCGCGAGCATGGTCTTCAAGTCGGCCTGGATTCCTGCGCCTCCGCCGGAATCGGAGCCGGCGATCGTCAGGACGCGGGGCGGGGCGGTCATGAGGTGTTCCTCTCGGATACGGCCGCGGGCCCGAAGCCCTGGACCGGCGGAGCGACGGGCGGCCCTCAGACGCGGCGGCGCATCCGCAGCGGGGCGTAGAGGGCGAGGGCGACGAGGAACGCCACGTAGTACGAGAGATCGGCGCCGTGCAGCGCGTCGGCCACCGGACCGACGTACAGGCCCGTGTCCATGAACGGCACCGCCGCGCCGAACGCCGCGACGAAGGCCACCAGCGACGGCCATCCGGGGCGCGGACGGGACATCTCGACGGCGACGTCGACCGGGGCGTCCCCACGTTCCCGCCCCCGGGCGATCCAGTCGACGACGACGATCGCGACGAACCCGGGGATCCAATAGCCCACGAACAACAGCACGTTCTGGAAGCGGGCCGTGGTGTCGGCGGCGTGCATCCACAGCACCAGCGGGAAGCCGAGCGCGGCGGCCAGGGCGGCCGCCAACGGGCGCGGCATCCGCACACCCAGGGTCTGCAGGGCCAGCGAACCGCTGTAGTCGTTCATCGCGTTGCTGCACACCGCGGCGAGTGCCACGGCCAGCAGCCCGAACGCTCCCGCGGCGCCGCCGCCCAGCAGCGAGTCCACGCCCGCCGCCGTCTGGTCGGTCAGCACCGACGCGCCCCACAGCCCGAGGACCTGCACGGCGACGAAGGATGCGACGAGCCCGAGCAGGGTGCACCAGAACATCCGCGGCCGGGACGTCGAACGCGGCAGATAGCGGCTGAAGTCACCGGCGTACGGCGCCCAGGACAGCGAGAGGCTCAGCGCGATGGTGCTGGTGAGCACGAACGCGCCGGCTCGGTCGGCGCCCGTCGCGGATCCGGTCGTCGTGGGGTGGACCCCGTCGAGCATCCGCCAGGCGATCACCGCGAAGGCCACGGCGAGCACGAACGTCATGACGATCTGCAGGCGGTGTATGGCTTCGTAGCCGAGGACGCCGAGGGCCCCCTGAGCGGCCATCATGACCAGTACGCCGAGCCAGAACGGCCAGCCGCACAGCCGCGCCAGCGCATCCCCGCCGAACAGGCCGATCAACGCGTCCCAAGCGACCGAGGACAGCCACTGGAGCATCCCGGGCAGTACCACCGCCCGGCCGAACGCGAGCCGTGCGAGCGGGAGTTGGCCGGTGCCGGTGAGCCCGCCCCAGGTGCTGAGGTAGGCGGTGGGCAGGGCGCCGATCACGGTTCCGAGGACGACCGCGGCGAGCGCGGTGCCGAAGTCCAGGCCCAGCGCGATCCCGATGGTGCCGGTGAACACGCCCGTCATCGTCAGGTTCGGGGCGAACCACACGGTGAACAGGCGCCCGGCCCCGCCGTACCGGTTGCTCTCGGGAACCGGCTCGATGCCGTGCCCCTCCACCCGCAGGTCGCCGGGTGCGGCGGGCATCCGTCCGTCGAAGACGGCGGGCCGGCTGTCGGCGGGCAGCCCGCCGGGAACATGCGCCAATGGCATGGAAGACATCCCTCCGCCAGTATGAACTGGTTCAGGTTCGACGGGTGTGATCTCAGCCCTCGGACGGGGCACCCCGTGTCCGGTACGACGGACACACTAACTGCTCCCGGGGACCGAGCGGGAGTGGGTCCCCCGGGCAGAACCCGTGCTCAGCTCCTGTGTACGGGCGGCGCCACCACCGGACACGGGCCGGACCGTCCGGGAGCCCTCCGGGGCCGTGACCCCAGGTCCCCTTCGGAAGCGTCCCCTCATGGGCTCACTCACCGGACCAGCGCCCGCCCGCGCACGCTCCGGTTCATTCGAACGGCGCGAGCGGGCCCGTTCGCAGCGCGGCGCGTGCCGCCCCTCGGTACTGTCGGAAGTGATCGCCGCCCGCTCTCCGCTCCCGGGTTCCCGGACCCGGTGGCCGGGCGGAAGGAGGCAGAGTGCCGTGACCGTGATCTCCCTGAAGTCCGCGCAGGTGCGGGAAGGTCTCGCGCTCCCGTACGCCGAAGCCGGCTACCCCAGTGGTACGCCGGTCGTCTTCGTGCACGGTCTGGCCGACTCCTGGTGGTCCTTCGAACCGCTGCTGAGGCGCCTTCCCGCGTCCCTGCACGGATACGCGCCCACGCAGCGCGGGCACGGTGATGCCGGTCGGCCCACGGAGGGCTACACTCCGGACGATTTCGCCGCCGACCTGGTGGACTTCCTGAACGCGGTCGACATCCCCCGGGCCGTCCTGGTCGGGGCGTCCAGCGGCGGCGTACCGGCCCGGATCGTCGCCGGCAGCCATCCCGACCGCATCGCGGGCCTGGTCCTGCTCGGTGTCCCCGGCACCCTCGCGGACAAGCAGGCGGTGACCAGGATGGCCGGCGCCATGGAGGATCTGGCCGATCCCGTGCCCCGCGCGTTCGTCGAGGACTTCCTGGCCGATACGGTGAACCGCCCGATCGCCCGGGGGTTCGTCGAGACCATGGTGGAGGAGAATCTCAAGCTTCCCGCGTACGTCTGGAAGGACACGGCCCGCGGTCTCCTCGACGCCGATCTCCGCGCGACCCTCGGCGGCATCCTGGTGCCCACACTCGTCATCTGGGGTGAACAGGACGAGTTCCTGCCCCGAGAGGACCAGCAGACCATCCTGGACGCGGTGCACGGCGCGGAATTTCTCGCCTACCCGGAGACCGGCCACTGCCTCCACTGGGAACAGCCCGAACGCGTGGTGGCCGACATCGCCGCGTTCGTCACGCGGATCGAGCACCCCGGCACGCGAGCCGGCGGCGGCTGACCTCACCCGGCGGGTGTGCGGAAAGCCATCGGCCCGGGGTCATACCCACTGACGCGATCCGTACCGCCATCGCCCGCCCCTGTGTCGCTGCATGGCATGCTCATGCTCCCCACAGGAAGGGATCACGTGCCATGAGACCGAGCCGACGCTCCCTGCTCGCCGCCACCGCTGTACTGGGCTCCGTTTTCGCCGTCCCCGCGCCCGCCGGCGCCGCCGAAGTCCCCGTCGCGGGCACCTACTTCGTCCAGAGCGCCGTCACGGGACTGAACGCGGCCGACAGCGCGGGCGCGGTCGTCCAGCACAACCCCAAGGGAAACGAGGACCGCCAGCAGTGGACCCTGCGCCGGAGCGGTTCCGCCTCCGTACTCGAAAGCACGGACAGCGCGGGCAGTTGCCTGGGCCGCTCGGGCGACCAGGCCCGGACCGTGGCCTGTACGAGCGCCGACGCGGCCTGGGAGGTGACACCGAGCGGCACCGACCAGTACACACTCAAAGCCCCGGGATCCGACCGGTACTTGACGGTCACCGACAAGTCCGCGGGCTCCAACTACCCGGCCCAGCTTGCGATCGGCTCACGGGGCGCCCTCGCCTCCTGGTACCTCACCCCGGTCGCGTCCGCGACCCGGCCGATGCCGCCGCAGGACCAACGCACCCTGGACCAAGTCACGTTCCTCACCGCGCACAACGCCTACGCGAACGGCGTGGACGGCGGATTCGCCCCGCCCTTCGTCAACCTCGTCCCCAATCAGAAGCGCGGTATCGATCAGCAACTCGCCGACGGTGTACGGGGCTTCATGCTCGATCTGCACCAGACCCCCGACGGCGCGATCCTGTGTCACAACAGCTGCACCCTCGTCAGCAGGCCGGTCGCGCTCTGGGTCGACCTCCAGCGCATGGTCGACTTCCTCAAGCAGCACCCCGACCAGGTCGTCACCGTGTTCCTGGAGGACTACGTCGATCCGGGCGTCCTGCGCTCCGAACTCGCCCGCGTGAACGGCCTGTCCGACGTCCTCTACCGTCCCGACCTGACCGGCGTGCGCGAGAACGGCTGGCCGAAGCTCGCGGATCTCACCGCGGCGGGACACCGCCTGCTCATCTTCACCGACCACAGCCGTTCATCGGACGAGGCCGCCGGACTGACCCGGGACAGCTTCGGCGTCATGTACCAGCGCGAATGGACCGTCGAGAACTACTGGTCCATGGGCTCGGGCCTCGGCTCCTCCGACTGGTCCTGCTACAGCCGCTGGTACGACGCGGGCACGAACCTACCGCTCACCCGTACCGAGAACGGCTTCCGCCCGCTCTTCGTCATGAACCACTTCCGTGACGCCACGATCTCCGGGACCGCCGGGACGGACAACACCAAACTCGCCGACCGGGCCCGCCGCTTCTGCGAACCGGCCGCCCGAAAGAAGCCCAACTACCTCGCGGTCGACCGCTACGACCTGGGCGATCCCGGCTCCGCGGTGAACACGCTGAACACGTACGTGTATCCGTAGCCGTACGCGACCCGTGAGTCTCGCCGAGGTCACCCCGAGGGGAGGGGCCCGGGCGAGGCTCGCCGGGCGTGACGGGGCGCCCGACGGCGGATGTCAGTGCGGTGCGGCAGGATCCGCCCAAAGACGTGGGAGGGGATCACCATGGGTATGGGCTACAAGACATCCTGGCTCGCCGTGCCCGGCGCCGGCAGCCGGGCGGTCGCCGACGCGCTCGGGTTGGTCGGGCGAGTGCCGATGGACTGGGACTCAGGGACCAAAGCGGCGTACAAGCGGGGCGTCTTCGTCGCGTCCCCCGTGGAGGGGTGGACACTGGCCCACGGCCGGATCCACCTCGAGAACGGACGCGACGGCGACGGTCCGGCCATGCTGGACTGGCTCGGAGCGCTCGGCCGGCGCCTCGGCGACCTTCAGTACTTCAGCACGGATCGCATCGGCGATTATCACGCCTGGGCGAGAGTGGAGGCCGGCCGACTGGTCCGGGCCTATTGCTACCACGGCTGCGTCGGTGATGTGCCCCTGCGGCTCGGCGAGCCCACCGAGATCGAGCGCCGACTCGGCGTCGGGGAAAGGTGGCTGGAGGAAGGACGACAGAACTGGAGCGAGGACGAATGGGACGACTGGCATGCCGCCATGCCGGATGAACAGCACGTCATGGCCATCGCCCGGAACTGGGGAATCCTCCCTCTGGAGATCCCGGACGGGACCCCCGTGGACGACGGCATCTACGGATTTCCGCCGGGCGCCGAGTGACGGCTGCCCGGCCGTCATGGCCCACGTTGTCAGGTCGAGACAATGCAGAGCGGTGTTCACCCGCCACCGCCCTCGTACACTGCGCCGGGTGAAGTGGGGAAGGGCGACAGGCGTCCTGGTTCTCGCACTCCTGCTGAGTGGTTGCGGCGCGGAGTTCGATCCGCTGTTCGTCGAGAGCGGGCGTTCGGGGCCGATGATCGGCTGGCGCGATTGTCCGGGCGCCGAGCACGACGGCATCACCGAGGTCGGCCTGTACCGGTGGGATCATGATGGCACGGTCGATGATCCGGGTGAACTGCTGTGGCACATCAAGGCTTCCCACGGGATCCCGCTGCATCGAATCCGCCTCGGGAGCTCCCCGCAAGGCTTCACGACACAGCTCCCCCTGTCCGTCGCGCTCGACCCCGAATCCACGTACGCGCTGCGCGCCAACATGACCTCGGACGATCTCGTCTCGGGATTCCTCACCTTCAAGCCCCGCCAACTCGACACCGGGCGCGTGGTCTTCAGCGAGGGCGAGGAAGCATCACGAAAGGCGTACGAGGATCGAGACAACGAGGACTTCGGCTGCTTCGCCGGCTGAAGCCGCTGTCGATGTCATCGGGGAACGGCGGTCTTCGCACGCCCTCGTTCGCCGCCGCCTCCTCGTACCCACCGCCGCAGGTTCTTGAGGGCGTGTTCCTTGTGGATCCGGGTCGCCGAGAATTCACCTGTGCCCGTGATGAAAGCGGTCAGAGGGGTCCATCGCTCGCGCCCGTTGCGAGCTGTCCACCTCACGGCCGGAAAGTCCGTGACGGCCTTGATGTGTTCTCGGTCGATGACCCGTGTGCGCGAGTAGCCGCGAATCGTGATCCGCGAGTGGTCGTAGGCCACGCCGAGCCGGTATCCGCGGACTGCCAGTACGGCGAACCCGAGCACGGCCAGAATCGCCACGAGGCGTGGCATCGAGTCGTCGGCTTGTACCGCGTACGCGGTAGCGGCAACGGCCGGGACGACCCCGAGGCCGCTGTTGCCCAGACGGTTACGGGTCGACAGCGAATGTTCCATGGCGTTCCTCGGGTGATCTCAGCGACGGCCGCAGCCTACAGCCCGTGGTTCGCCGTGGGGTCTTCGCGGAGAGGAGGCGGGGGCGCCGTTGTCGCGGAGTGGAGGTGGGGGAAGAAGCGCGCGAGGACGTACACGAGCAGGCTCAGCCAGCAGGTGGCGAACAGCCAGCCGCCCACGACGTCGGAGAACCAGTGAACGCCCAGGTAGACGCGTGACAGGCCGACGAGCACGGCCCAGCAGCCGATGAGCAGGACGAGGGCTCTCCTGGACTGCGGGGCGCGGGCGAGCACCGCGAGGATGAGCAGCCCGCCCGCGACGGCGGAGGTGGTGGTGTGACCGGAGGGGAACGACCACCCCGAGGCATGGGTGGCCCAGTTCGCCACGGGGGGCCGGGGACGGGCGATCAGTGACATCACGGCGAACCGCAGGGCCTGCGCGGCGGCCAGAGCGCATACACACGCGGCGACGGCGCGGACCCGCTGCCGTGCCGTCCGGCCGAGGAGCAGGCCGGCCAGGACGACCAGCGCGTACGGGACGACTCCGGTGCCGGTGTAGGTCACGCCGCGTGCCATGGCGAGCGCCACGTCCGGGCGGTGCGTGAGCGACCAGGAGGCCAGCTCGGAGTCGCCGGACAGGGGAGCACCGTCGTGACCGGTCACGACCAGAGCCAGCAGCACGAATGCCACCAGGCTCCCCAGTGCGGCCGACGCGGCGATGTCGCTGGTGCCCTGTCGCTTCACGGCCGGGCCCGGGTGGCGTCGGCCTCGTGCGCGAGTGAGGCGCCCAGGGCGGCGGACATGACTGTGGCCCCTTTCCACGGGACGCGCGCACGGGGCAGGACTGCTCGCCCGCGCCCAGCTGCGTCGCGGTTTCGTCTACACAACTGTAGACGATGCGTGCCCGGGATCGCCGCCGGGTTGCCCCACGAAGATCAGCGTCCCATCGCCCGAGGAAGTCGGCGTCCCGTGGCCCGGCGGGTGACGGCGTCCCGTCACCCGTCAGAGAAGCGGTGCCGTGCCACCCGTCAGAGAAGCGGCGCCGTGGAACCGGGCGGTGGAGCGGCGCCGTAGCGCCCGGCAGGGAATGACGTACCCTGCGTGTTACGTATAACCCTGGAGAGGTCCGATGAGACGCATCGCCCTGGTCACCCTCGTCGTCGACGACTACGACGAGGCCGTCCGCCACTACACCGAAGCCCTCGGTTTCCGCCTCGTCGAGGACACCCCGAGGCCCGACGGCTCCCGCTGGGTCGTGGTCGAGCCGGGTGCGGACGGCGGTGGGACCGGGCTGCTGCTCGCCCGGGCCAAGGACGAGGCGCAGCGCGGCCGGATCGGCGACCAGGCCGGCGGACGTGTCGGCTTCTTCCTGTACACCGACGACTTCGCCCGCGACCACGCCAGGATGCGCGCCGCGGGCGTGACCTTCCTGGAGGAGCCGCGCCACGAGCCGTACGGCTCGGTCGCCGTCTTCCAGGACCTGTACGGCAACCGCTGGGACCTGCTCCAGCCCGCGGGCTGACCGGCCCGGTCTCCCGCACCCTCCCGTACGCCCTCGTACGCCCCCGTACTCTTCCGCACCATCCCGATCCGAACGACCTCCCGAGGAACACCGCACATGACCGCGCCCCGCATCGACATCGACACGATCCGCCGCCTGCCCAAGGCGGTCCTGCACGACCATCTCGACGGCGGCCTCCGCCCGGCCACCCTGGTCGAGCTCGCGGAGACCGTCGGCCACACCCTGCCCACCACGGACCCGCGGGAACTGGCCGACTGGTACTACGAGGCCGCCAACTCCGGCGACCTGGTCCGCTACATAGCCACGTTCGAGCACACCCTCGCCGTGATGCAGTCCCGCGAGGGCCTGCTCCGCACGGCCGAGGAGTACGTCCTCGACCTCGCCGAGGACGGTGTCGTCTACGGCGAGGTGCGGTACGCGCCCGAGCTCATGGTCAACGGCGGGCTGACCCTGCCCGAGGTCGTCGAGGCCGTGCAGGAGGGCCTCGCCGCCGGTATGGCCAAGGCGGCCGCCGCGGGCACCCCGGTGCGCGTCGGCACCCTGCTGTGCGGCATGCGGATGTTCGACCGGACCCGCGAGATCGCCGACCTCGCGGTGGCGTTCCGGGACGCCGGAGTCGTCGGCTTCGACATCGCGGGCGCCGAGGACGGCTTCCCGCCCGCCGACCACCTGGCCGCCTTCGAGCACCTGCGCCGCGAGAGCGTCCCGTTCACCATCCACGCCGGCGAGGCGCACGGTCTGCCCAGCATCCACCAGGCGCTCCAGGTCTGCGGCGCCCAGCGCATCGGCCACGGCGTCCGCATCACCGAGGACATCGTGGACGGCAAGCTCGGCCGCCTCGCCGGCTGGGTGCGCGACCGCCGCATCGCCCTGGAGATGTGCCCGACCTCCAACCTCCAGACCGGCGCGGCGAAGTCCATCGCCGAGCACCCCATCACCGCCCTGCGCGACCTGGGCTTCCGCGTCACCCTCAACACCGACAACCGTCTGGTGTCGGGGACGACGATGACCCGGGAGATGTCGCTGCTCGTGGAGGAGGCGGGCTGGGGCATCGAGGATCTGCGCACCGTCACCGTGAACGCGGTCAAGAGCGCGTTCATCCCGTTCGACGAGCGCAAGGCCCTCATCGAGGACGTCGTGCTTCCCGGTTACGACTGCTGAACCGGTCCGAGGACGTCGTGCTTCCCGGTCACGACTGCTGAACCAGTCCGCGTACGTAGGCGGCCTGTCCGACGTGCTGGAGATCGTCGGACAGGACGCTGACCAGGCGTACGCCCAGGGTGACCGGCGGGTCCCAGCGTTCGTCCACGACGCGCTCGAAGTCGTGGGCGGCCAGCCCGCCGATGTAGGCGAGGGTCCGTTCGTGGACGGCGTCGTAGTAGCCGAGCAGCAGGTCGCCCGATTCCACCCGGACCCGGGCGACCTTCCCGGACGTGTGGCCGTACCCGGTGTCGCCGCGCGGCAGGTCGAGCGCGAAGCGCTTCGCCCAGTCCTCGGTGAGCCACACCTGCTCCGTCCCGGCCGCGTCGGCGACATGGTCGTCCTGGACCCGGGTGAGGTGCCAGACCAGCCAGGAGATCGAGTTCGCGGTCTCGTCGGGGCGGGCGTTGAGGGCGTCCGGCGCGAGCCCGTCGACAGCGGCATGGACTTCTTCCCGGATGCGGCCGAATCCGTCGATGAGGATGTCCTTCGCAAGCATGGAACCACCATCGCCCATCGGGCCCGTCCCTGCGCCCGGAACCGCCCGGGTGTCCCGAAACGGTGCCGGGCACGCCGCCTCCCCGCCGTCGCCGTGCGTCCCGGACGTTCAGGCGCCTTCCTGAGAGGCGTCGAGCAGGGCCATCAGGGCCCGCGCGGCCGGGCTCGTGGCCTCCGCCGGAGGCAGCATCGCGACCGTCTCGTACGAGCCCTCCGAGACGCCCTTGAAAGGCAGCGCGGTGAGATCGCGGGCCTCCGGCTTGTGACCGAAATGGCGTGGTACGACGGCGACGCCGAGGCCTTCGTGGACGAGCTCCAGAAGGCTGTGGACGTCGTTGACCTCCAGCGCCACCGTCCGCCGCACACCCGCCGCCGCGAAGGCGGCGTCGGTGGTGCGCCGCGGACCCCAGTCGGGGTGGAAGTCGACGAAGGCCTCCCCGCCCAGTTCCTCGGGCGTGACCACGGCGGCGGTCGCGAGCGGGTGCTCGGCGTGGCAGAGCACGGTCATCGGCTCACTGGCCAGCGGGACCGACCGCAGCTGCTCGGCATCGGCACGGGTGCGCACGGCGAAGGCCAGGTCGAGACGGCCCGCCGCGACCTCCTCCGCCAGTGCCTCGGAACCCGCCTGGCGCAGCCGGATCTCCACGTCCGGATGGCGCCGCCGGAACGCGGCGAGCAGCCTGGCGCAGTGCACGCCGGCGATGCACTGTTCGGTGCCGAGGGACAGAGTGCCGCGCAGCACCCCCTGGACGGCGGCCACGGCGTCGTGCGCCGACCGCACCTGGGCGAGGATCCGTTCCGCCTCGACGAACAGGGCACGGCCGGCCTCCGTGAGGGTGACCCGGCGGGTCGTACGGACGAACAAAGGGGCTTGGAGCTCCCGCTCCAGCGCTCTGATCGAGGAGGAGAGACCCGACTGCGACACCATGAGCCGCTCCGCCGCCCGGGTGAAGTGCCGGTCCTCGGCGACGGCGACGAAGTGCTGAAGATGACGCAGTTCCATGAGAGGCAAGGGTAGGCGCCGACCGAGGGGCGCCCGGACCGATTGAGAAGCGGGATCGCTCAATGCCATCCGATCCTTCCGTTGGACCGCTGCCCGCGGGGCGCGCGAGAGTGGAGGCAGCCTGTTTCCCCGGCCTCTCAGGAGTACGCGTTGTACACCCCGCACCCCGACCGTTACGCGGACATGCCCTACCGGCGCACCGGACGCAGCGGCCTGAAGCTTCCGGCGCTGTCGCTCGGTCTGTGGCACAACTTCGGCCCCGACCGGCCCGTGGACGTCCAGCGCGCGATCCTGCGCCGCGCCTTCGACCTCGGTGTCACCCACTTCGACCTGGCGAACAACTACGGCCCGCCGCCCGGCGCGGCCGAGTCCGCCCTCGGTGACGCCCTGAAGGCGGACTTCGCCCACCACCGTGACGAGCTGATCGTCTCGACCAAGGCCGGCTATCTGATGTGGCCGGGCCCGTACGGCGAATGGGGCTCGCGCAAGTACCTGCTGTCCTCGCTCGACCAGAGTCTGGGCCGGATGGGCCTCGACTACGTCGACATCTTCTACTCGCACCGCCCCGACCCGGAGACTCCGCTGGAGGAGACGATGGGCGCCCTGCACTCGGCCGTCCAGCAGGGCAAGGCGCTGTACGTCGGCGTCTCGAACTATTCGGCGGAGCAGACCCGTGAAGCCGCCCGGATCCTGGCCGAGCTGGGCACCCCGCTGCTCATCCACCAGCCGCGCTACTCGATGCTCGACCGCCGCCCCGAGGACGAGGGGCTGCTGGACGCGCTCGACGAGCTCCAGGTGGGGTCCATCGCGTACTCGCCGCTGGAGCAGGGCCTGCTCACCGGCCGCTACCTCGACGGCATCCCGGAGGACTCGCGGGCCGCGAGCGACAGCCCGTTCCTGAGTGCGGACACGGTCACCGAGGACCTCGTGGGCCGGCTGCGGACGCTCGACGAGATCGCCAAGTCCCGTGGCCAGTCGCTGGCCCAGCTCGCGCTGGCCTGGGTGCTGCGCGGCGGCCGCGTCACCTCGGCCCTGGTCGGCGCCAGCAGCCCGCGGCAGTTGGAGGACAGCGTCGAGGCCGTCGCCAGCCTGGACTTCACCGAGGACGAACTCACCCGGATCGACGCGGTGGTCAGGGCGTAGGGCCTGGGGCGCGGGGCGCGCCCGCGGGTGTACGCCGAGTTCCCCGACGCCGACCGCGTCGGGGAACTCCTCAAAAAGCTGTCGATGCCGTTTCGGCCAACCGCGGCGATGAATATGCCAAGAGACTGGCTGAATTCACGTGGTGACAGTGTGTCAGTAGTGACGATACTCAATCAGTAGGGCAATTCAGCCATGCCTGTGCAATTGCACGGAGCATAGCCCATGAGCCGCAGGGAAAGTGAGGCCGGACCGGCGACGAGCGACGCCAATGGGGGAAGATCGTGCACGACGAATTCCTGTGCCATGTCACCGCGTACGGCATGTGCGGCGGTCAGCGAGTCGGCGTACCCCTCGGCACCTATCGCGCGCCGACCCTCGCGCTGGCCCTGTGGTGGATGCGGGACCGTGCGGCCTGGATGGCCGAACGGCTCGATCCGCAGCCCGAGGATCCCGCCTTTCCGCCCAACTCGATCGCCCCGGTGGGGGACGGCGTTCCCGACGTCCCGACCATGCTGCGCTCCTGGTGCGGCGACTCGGGGCAACAGGAGCTGGTCGCCGAGGAGTTGGCCGCGGGCAAACTCGTCCGCGTCTCCACCAGCGACGACACCACCGAGTACGAACTGCTCGCGGAATCGGTGGACGCGCTGCGCATGCACCGCACCGCCGCGGTCCTCGGAACCTCGGCCGCCTGATCGTTCGCGAGCCCCGGCCGCCGGACACAGATCAGGCACTTATGTGGGCGGATCGTTAGAATTCAGGCATGGCAGAGAGGCCGCTCACGGCGACTGCACCCGAGCTCGTCCTCGAAACCGAGACGGGCTCGACGGTGATGAGCCCGGACCACGACTACCACGTCGGGCGCGATCCGCTGTGTGACGTCGTGATCGACGACGTCCGGGTCTCGTGGCACCACGCGGTGCTGCGGCCGCAGGCCGATCACTGGACGCTCGAGGACGAGAACAGCACGAACGGCACGTACGCCGACGGCCGACGCGTCCACGAATGGGGCGTCGGACCCGGCAGCGTGATCCGCTTCGGGAGTCCCGCGGACGGCCCGCGAGCCGTCCTCGTGCGCCGTCCGCCACCTGCCGCGGAGCGCCCCTCGGCCGTCTCCATGCCGGCCGCCACCAGCACCTTCAGACAGCCGACCACGGTACGGCCGCTGCCCTCCCGTACCGTCCGCATCGGCCGTGGCCCCGACAACGACCTCGTCGTCGACGACCTGATCGTCTCCCGGAACCACGCCGAACTGCTGGCCCGGCCCGACGGGACGTACGAGATCGTCGACCTCGGCAGCCACAACGGCACGTTCCTCAACGGACAGCCCGTCGAGCGTGCCCTGATCACACCCGGTGACATCGTCGGCATCGGGCACTCCGCGTTCTGTCTCGTCGGCGACCAGCTGCAGGAGTACGTCGACAGCGGCGAGGTCTCCCTCGACGTGCAGGACCTCACCGTCGAGGTGGACAAGGGCCGCAAGACGCTCCTGGACCAGGTGTCGTTTCCCGTCGGCGAGAAATGTCTGCTCGCGGTCGTCGGCCCGAGCGGCGCCGGCAAGTCCACGCTCCTGAACGCGCTCACCGGACAGCGGCCCGCCGACCACGGCACGGTGCTCTACGACGGCCGTGACCTCTACCGCGACTACGCCGAACTGCGCCAGCGCATCGGCCTGGTCCCGCAGGACGACATCCTGCACGCCCAGCTGACCGTCCGCCGGGCGCTGACCTACGCCGCCGAACTGCGCTTCCCGCAGGACACGGCCAAGGAGGAGCGTCTGGCGCGGGTGGACGAGGTGATCGGCGAACTGGGCCTGGGGCAACGTGCCGACCAGCCCATCCACAGTCTGTCGGGCGGGCAGCGCAAGCGCGTCAGCGTGGCCCTGGAACTGCTCACCAAGCCGTCCCTGCTCTTCCTCGACGAACCGACCTCCGGACTCGACCCGGGTATGGACCGCTCGGTGATGCACATGCTGCGCGGCCTCGCCGACGACGGCCGAACCGTCATCGTGGTCACCCACAGCGTGCTCAGCCTGGACGTCTGCGACCGGCTCCTGGTCCTCGCGCCCGGCGGCAAGGTGGCCTATTACGGGCCGCCCGACGACACGCTGGCCTTCTTCGGCTACCGGCAGTGGCCCGAGGCGTTCGAAGCCTTCGAGCGCGACACCGACCGTGACTGGGCGGGGGAGTACCGGGACTCGCCGTTCCATGGTCAGTACATCGACAAGTCGACCTCGCAGCCGAAGATGCCGGACGCGGCCACCGGAGCCCTCGTCGGGCCGCCGCCGAAGGCCCAGAGCTGGGGCTCCCAGCTCCGTACCCTGGTCCGCCGCTACGCCGCCGCGCTCGGAGCCGACCGGACCTTCCTCGCCATCATGATCGCGCTGCCGTTCGTGATGGGCGCGATGGCGCGGGCGCTGGCGGGCGGCAAGCTGACCCAGGAGACGGCGATGAACGCGCTGCTCATCCTGTGCGTCGGCGGCGTGCTGACCGGCGCGGCCAACGCCGTGCGCGAACTCGTCAAGGAACGGACGATCTACCAGCGAGAACGCGCCGTCGGCCTGTCCAGATCGGCGTACCTGATGTCCAAGGTCGTCGTCCTCGGCACCATCACCGTGCTCCAGGCCGTCGTGCTCACCCTCGTCGGCCTGTTCGGCGTCGACCTCAACGCCCCCGGGGGTGAGGGCGTCCTGATGCCACCCCTGCTGGAGATCACGCTGGCGGTGGCCCTGCTCGCCTTCACCGCGATGATGCTCGGCCTCCTCGTCTCCGCCGTGGTGCGCAAGGAGGAGGTGACGATGCCGCTGCTGGTGCTGCTGGCCATCGTCCAGGTGGTGTTCTGCGGCGCCCTGCTGAAGCTGAACGGTGTGCCCGGTCTGGAGCAGCTCTCCTGGCTCGTGCCCTCCCGCTGGGCCCTGGGCGCGATGGCCGGGACCATCGGCCTCGCCCGGATCGTGCCCGGCGACCTGACCGGCGACCCGATGTTCCGGCACTCGACCAGCGCGTGGCTCATCAACATGGGCATGCTCGTGGTGCTCTCCGTCGTCTTCGGCTGGCTGGTCGCCCGGCTGCTGCGACGGCACGAGCCCGCGGTCATGCGGAAGTAGCCGCCGATGACGACCCCCGGCTTCCGCCCGACGCATGTCGTTCCGCAGGACGGGCTGCCCGCCTGGGAGTCGCCCGACCCGTCCCGCCCCACCGTTCCCCTGGACGCGCTCCTGCCGGTCGAACTCGTCGACCGGCTCGGCGACTGGGGGCGGATCGTGTGCGCGAACGGCTGGTCGGCCTGGGTCGACGGCCGCCTGCTGATCGCCGTACCGCAGGTACCGCCGGCGGCGACCCGTCCGCTCGCCCGCACGGCCGATCCGCGCCCGCTGCTGGCCCGCGTCGAGCAGGCGCTCACCGACTACCGGCGGGCGGCCGAGGAACTGGCGTCCGGGCAGCTCGAGGCCGAGAACTTCCGTGCCCGGACGCAGGGCAGCCGGATCGGTGTGGTCGTCGACGGCGAGTCGCTGTGGCTGTACGACGGTGAGCACGAGCGGTGGGTCTACTGCGACGGGACGCGGCTGAGCACCTTCGCGGCCGAGCGCACCCCCTCGACCGCGCGACGCGAGCGTGCTCACCATCCCCGGGAGCGGGAACCGTCACGGGACCGGGCACAGTCGCGGGACCGGGACGCGGAGCGGGACCGGGGTCCGGAGCAGGATCGGGGTCCGGAGCGCGACCGGTCGCAGGGACCCGGCCGATCGCAGGAGCGGGATCGGTCGCAGGGGCCGAGCACGGCGCGCGAGCGCCAGGCGGAGCCGACACGGATCGTGCGGGAGCCCGCCCCCGGCGGGCCCCCCAGCGGGCCTCCTGGCGGACACGAGCCCACCCGCCTGGTCACTTTCGGCGGTGACGACGGCGACGACGGCGACGACGGGAGCGAGGACTGATGCACGGCGCGGGGCAGGACCGGGGTGACGGCTGATGGACGAGACGTCCGGGCGGGACACCAGCCCGTTCTCGGGGCGGCCCTCCGACCTGATCGGACGGCAGATCGCGGGCTACCGGATCGAGCGGGAGATCGGCCGCGGCGGGATGGCCGTCGTCTACCAGGCCAAGGACCTGCGTCTGGACCGCACGGTCGCCCTCAAACTGCTCGCCCCGGAACTCGCCCGGAACGACACCTTCCGCGGCCGCTTCACCCACGAGTCACGGGTGGCCGCCGCGATCGACCACCCGCACATCGTGCCCGTGTTCGAGGCCGGCGAGACGGACGGCGTCCTCTACATCGCCATGCGTTACGTGGCCGGACGCGACCTGCGCCATCTTCTCGACCGCGAGGGTCCGCTGACGGTCACCGTGGCCGCCCGGATCGGCATCCAGGTCGCCTCCGCGCTCGACGCGGCGCACGACCACGGCCTGGTGCACCGGGACGTGAAACCCGGAAACATCCTGGTGGCCCAGGGCACCGACAGCGACCACCCCGAACACGTCTATCTCACGGACTTCGGACTGACCAAGAAGTCCCTGTCGCTGACCGGGTTCACGAGCGTCGGACAGTTCGTCGGCACCCTCGACTACGTGGCGCCGGAGCAGATCTCCGGCAAGCCGGTCGACGGCCGCTGCGACGTCTACAGCCTCGGCTGTGTCGTCTACGAGACGATGGCCGGCCGTCCGCCCTTCCAGCGCGACGACGACATGGCGCTGCTGTGGGCCCACCAGTACGACCAGCCGCCGGCCCTGACCACGCATCGCCCCGACATCCCGGATGCGGTCGACGCGGTCCTCGCGAAGGCGCTCGCCAAGAGCCCCGACGACCGGTACGACTCGTGCCTGGCCTTCGTCAGCGCGCTGCGGGTCGCCGCACGCGGCCCGGTGACCGGGAGCGGCACCGGGTCGAGCGCGGAGGCCGAGGTGGCGTCGGGCGGCCCGGGGCCCGTGCCGCAGCCGCCCGTCTGGGCCCGGCCGGTGTTCCGGGGCTGAGGCGCCGCCGTCAGCGTGCGTGTGCCGTCAGCCGTCAGCCGTCAGCCGTCAGCCGTCAGCCGTCGTCCGTCAGCCGTCGGTATCGGTCATCGGCGGCCGGTGGACTCGACCTCGCCCTTGCGCCGGACGCCCTTGGCCAGGAGGGCGCCCAGGAAACCGGCGACCAGCCCCCACAGCACGGCGAGGCCGAGGGCACCCCACACCTGGGGCTTCAGGAAGAGCTCCCCCTTCAGACCTCCGCCGATGTCACCGAGGCCGAGGATCGACAGGCCGTAGTGCGCCGAGATCCGGCCCAGCAGGCAGATCATGAGCACCGTCAGCGCCAGCGCGACCGCCATGCGGACGGCGTGCTGCCAGGCCCGCGTCCGGGCCGGTGAGCGTACCGCCATCAGGAACGCCGCCCCGAACAGCAGAACGGCGTCGACGACCACCAGCCACCAGATCCTGCCGTCGTAGTCGGCGAGGGAGCCGAGGTTGAGCGCGGACACGTCCGGCGTGCGCAGCACCTCGTCGAGAAGATGCGGCATCGGCAGCCCGAAAGGCCCGTCCACCCGTCCGTTCCAGGTGGCGCCCAGCCCGATGGTGAAGGCGAGCCAGACGACATTGGGAAGACCGAGGAGCATCACGGCGAAGGTCTCGGCCGGATGCCCGCGGGTCGCCGCCACGACCAGTCCGATGACCACGCCGAGGCCCACGCAGGCGAGCAGCAGGATCACCATGGCGTACGCGGCCGGCCGCACCGATTCCTGGAAGCGCAGCAGCCGGGCCGGGAGCGGCGCACCGCGTGAGACCAGCAGCGCGATCACGAAGACGCCGGCGAGCCACAGCACCCCGAAAACCAGCGTCGGTGCCATGGCGGCCTTGAAACCCACCTCGGGCGTTGCGCCGAACAGGTCGCCGATGGCGCCGATGGTGCCGTCCCCGAGGTCGATGGTGAAGTTCTGGCGGGCCGCGAGCGCCAGCCCGATCAGGACGAGCAGCCACAGGACGGCGAGCCGTCCGGCCCAGCCGGCCAGCTCCGTCGCCCCGGCGACCGCGCGGTGCCGCAGCGGCCGCAGGAAACCCGCCCCGAGCACCAGCGCCCCGGTCAGGGTCACCGACAGCGGAATCACCGTGAGGCCCGCCTTCGTCTCGGCGATGGCTCCCGCGTCACCGGTGAGCTCGATGGTCCCGCCGACCGCCGTGACCAGGGTGGCCGCGACCACCCGCGGATAGGCGTTGTCGGGGAGGTCGGTGGCCCCGGAGGCCCACAGGCCGAGAGCGGCGACCACGGCCATCAGGACCAGACCGGCCAGTACGGCCACGAGGGCCTGGAGCCAGCCGTGACGGGCGGCCGGACCTGCACCGCTGCTGTGGGCCGGCTGGGCGGACGGTGTCTGGGGACTCACGCTGCCACGCTAAGCAGCACCGACACCGTCCGCCCCTCGGGAGAGCCGACCGCGTCGGCTTGCGGGCACCGGCGGACCGGGGCACACAATGGGTTCGTTATGTAGGAAAGCATGGCAAAAGCACCTCGGTGCCACCGCATCCCTCCATCGGGAGAAGAGCTTGTGAGCGTCGAACCGCCATCCTCCGGCCGCCCCACAGGACCGCCTTCGGGCCCGCTGTCGGGCCCGTCCCAGCCGAGCCCCACCCAGCCCGTCGACCTTCCGCCCGCGGGACCGCCCAGCGGCGCTTCCGGCGCGGGCGACGGAGCCGGTGGACCGGGAAGCGGTGGTACGGGAGGGGGCGGTACGGGTGGCGGTGGCTCGGGTCCCGAGGGGCCCGGCGGTGGCGCCGGCGGACCGGGTGGGCCGGGTGGGGGACCCGAACGGCCCTGGTGGCGGTCGGCGCCGCGGGTCGCGCTGATCACCGGTGTCGTGGCGGCGGCGGTGATCCTGGGACTGGTCTTCACCAACAGCGGCGGCGGGGCCAAGAACGCCAGCAGCGAGGTCTTCGCGCAGTCCGCGGACAAGTCGGGACCCGACCCGTTCACCGAGTCGACCGCCAACGACAGCTCCATCGAGTCGGAGACGCCCTCGGCATCGGCCTCGTCGGCGCCCGCCAACAAGGCCGGCATCTACAGCGGCAACGCGCCCGGCCTCTACGGCGGTACCCGCAACGTGTCGAGCTGCGACGTCGAGAAGCAGGTCAGCGCGCTGAAGGCGGACCCCGCCAAGAACAAGGCCTTCGCCTCGGTCGAGGGCATCCAGCCGAACGCGGTCCCCGCGTACCTGCGCTCCCTGACCCCCGTACAACTGCGCCTGGACACCCGTGTCACCAACCACGGCTACCGCAACGGTGCCCCCACCAGCTACCAGGCGGTCCTCCAGGCAGGCACCGCCGTCCTCGTGGACTCCCGCGGTGTGCCCCGGGTGCGCTGTGCCTGCGGCAACCCGCTGCTCGAACCGGTACCGCAGAAGGGCAACGTCAAGACGACGGGCGACCCGTGGCCCTCGTACCGTCCGCAGAACTCCGTGGCCGTCGCGCCGTCGACGACAGTCATCAACGTGTTCGTGCTCTACGACCCCGGGAGCAACGAGTGGATCGAGCGGCACCGGGGCGACGACGTGGACAAGGACAAGAAGACGCACCCCCCGGTGAAGCCCTCGCCGTCGGTCAGTGACTCGGGTTCCAAGTCCCCCTCGGCCTCGACCTCGACCTCGCCGTCGTCCGAGAGTTCGTCCCCGTCGTCGTCCTCCTCCGAACCTTCCTCCTCCGAGCCGTCCTCGGTGCAACCGGAGAGTCCTTCCAGCGAGCCTCCGCCGCCCGTGACGGAGTCGGCCCCGGCGTCCGGCTCGTCGTCCGGCGAACAGTCGCCGGCGCCGGAGTCGCCGGGTTCCTCTCCCGCCCCGGGCAACGGTGCCTGAGGGGCCGGGCGACGCACCCCGGCTTCACCGAGAGCGGAACGCCGGTCCCTTCCCGTACGGCCCCGCGCTTCTAGGCTGAAGGGGTGAGCGACCACGTGACCAACGAAGCCCGCGTCATTGCCCTCCGCCCGGCGGCGGGAGAGCCTTCCCGCGCAGCGCCGCCGGCCCGCGCCCCGGGCCGAGCACCGCGGCCACCGGTGCTCGCGCCGCTCCGGGGGCCCGCGGCTCCCGCTCCCACAGCCAAGGAGCCGCTGTGGCGCGACCTGGTCGGCGATGTCCTGAGGCGCGAGCGACTGGCTCAGGAACGCACGCTCAAGGACGTGGCCGACGCGGCCCGGATCTCCATGCCCTACCTCTCCGAGGTGGAACGCGGCCGCAAGGAGGCCTCCTCCGAGGTCCTCGCAGCGGCCGCGCGCGCCCTCGGCCTCGGCCTGACCGAACTGCTGTCGCTGGCCCAGCGTGAGCTGACCCGGCACACCCGGGCCGAGTCCGTCCGGAGCCGCTCCGCGTCCACCCCGTCCGCGGCCTCGCGGTACGACGGAATGTGTCTCGCCGCCTGACGCCGTCCCCGCCCGGCTCGCCGAGGTCAGACCACGGCGAGCCGGCGGCTGAGGATCTCGTCCGCGAGCCCGTACTCCACCGCTTCCTGCGCGGTGAAGATCTTGTCGCGGTCCATGTCCGCGCGCAGCGTGGTGACGTCGTGGTGGGTGTGCCGGGACAGGACCTCCTCGACCTGCGAGCGGATCCGCAGCATCTCCTTGGCCTGGAGGCTGAGGTCCGACACCGTGCCCTGACGGCCGCCGCTGGCCGGCTGGCCGAGCAGCACGCGGGCGTGTTCCAGGACGAATCGCCGCCCGGGATCACCCCCGGCGAGCAGCACCGCGGCGGTGGAGGCGGCCTGCCCGACGCAGAACGTCGAGATGGGAGCCTGTACGAAGGTCATCGTGTCGTAGATGGCCATCAGTGAAGTGAACGATCCCCCGGGCGAGTTGATGTAGATCGCGATCTCGCTCTCCGGGCTCGACGACTCCAGATGGAGGAGTTGCGCGATGACGACGTTGGCGACACCGTCGTCGATCTCCGTGCCGAGGAAGATGATCCGCTCGGAGAGCAGCCGGCTGAAGACGTCGTACGACCGCTCGCCCTGCGGGGTCCGCTCGACGACGTTCGGGATCGTGTACGTACCCATGTCAGAGTCCCATCCGTCGCCGTGACGCGGCCGGGCGGACATCGTCGAGCGACTCCACGACCCGGTCCACCATGCCGTACTCCCTGGCCTGCTCCGCCGTGAACCAGCGGTCGCGGTCACCGTCCCTGGAGATCGTCTCCTCGCTCTGGCCGGTGTGTTCCGCGGTGATCCGTTCGATGGCCCGCTTGGTGAACTCGTGGTTCTGTGCCTGGATCTCGATGTCGGCGGTGGTGCCGCCGATGCCCGCGGACGGCTGGTGCATCATGATCCGCGTGTTCGGCAGGGCGAAGCGCTTGCCACGGGTGCCCACGCTGAGCAGGAACTGTCCCATGCTGGCGGCGAATCCCATCGCGAGCGTGGAGACGTCGTTGGGGATCAGCCGCATGGTGTCGTAGATGGCGAGCCCGGCGGTCACCGAACCACCCGGACTGTTGATGTAGAGGCTGATGTCGGTGCGCGCGTCCTCGGCGGACAGCAGGAGCAGCTGGGCGCACACCCGGTTCGCGGAGACCTCGTCGACCTGGGTGCCCAGGAAGACGATCCGCTGGGCCAGCAACTGTGCGGCCAGATGGTCGTCGTAGCGGGTCGCCGGGGTGTCGCCCTCCTCGGCCCGCGGCATGCGGTCCGGATACCGGCCGGTGATGAGGGGAGTCATGGTTCCTCCTGGTCGTGACGCGGCGGGCGTCGCCGCTGACTCCACTCTCGGTCCGGTGGCGGTGCCGGAGCGGATTTCTCGGCCCGTGGCAGATTCGCCGTCGGCAGAGCAGGAAGGCGCCCCGGGGTGTTCCCGCAGGGTTCCCGGCGACCGCGACTGCGATGGCGGCGTTCCTCAGGCGGTCGCGTGGAGCTGGCGGAAGAACGCCCGGATGTCCGCGACCAGCAGATCCGGCTCCTCCATCGCGGCGAAGTGACCGCCCCGGTCGAACTCGGTCCAGCGCACGATGGTGTCGGTGCGTTCCGCGACATGGCGCAGCGCGACGAAGTTCTCCTCGGGGAAGACGGCGAGGGCCGTCGGAACGGTCGACGGCTCGGGCGGAGTGCCCCAATAGGCGGCGTGGGCCCGCTCGTAGTAGATCCGCGCGGACGAACCGGCCGTTCCGGTCAGCCAGTACAGCATCACGTCGGTCAGCATCAGATCCCGGTCGACGGCGTCCTCGGGACGGTCCCGCGAGTCCGTCCACTGCCTGAACTTCTCCGCGATCCAGGCGAGTTGACCGACCGGGGAGTCCGTGAGGGCGTACGCGAGGGTCTGCGGCCGGGTGGACTGGAGCGCGGCGTATCCCGCCTCCTCACGGTTCCATTCCCGGCCCCGCCGCCAGGAGCCGAGGGTGCGCTCGCGCTCGTACGGGGTCAGCTCGGCCAGTTCCAGGGCGGTCGGCTCGGTGACGGCGGACGACCCGGGCAGCAGGTTGAGGTGGACGCCGGTCACCCGGTCGGGGTGCGCCCTCCCCAGCTCGCGCGAGACGGCGCCGCCCCAGTCCCCGCCCTGTGCGCCGTATCGCCGGTAGCCGAGGCGCTCCATCAGCACGGCGAACGCTGCGGCCACCCGGGTGAACTCCCAGCCGGTGTCCCGGGTCGGCCCCGACAGCCCGAAGCCCGGGATGCTCGGCACGACCAGGTGAAAGGCGTCGGCCGGATCGCCGCCGTACGCGCGCGGATCGGTCAACGGCCCCACGACATCGGTGAATTCGACGATGGACCCGGGCCAGCCGTGCGTCATGATCAGCGGGGTGGCGTCGGGTTCCGGCGAGCGGATGTGCGCGAAGTGCACGCGCGCGCCGTCGATCTCGGTGGTGAACTGCGGCCACGAGTTGAGGCGTTCCTCGGCCGCGCGCCAGTCGTAGACGTGCCGCCAGTGGTGGACGAGATCCTGGAGGTAGTCCTTCGGGACTCCGTAGGCCCAGCCCACTCCGGGCAGTTCGTCGGGCCAGCGGGTGGCGTCGAGACGGCGGTGCAGGTCGTCGATGTCGCTCTGCGGGACGTCGACACGGAACGGATGGACGTCGGGGGAGTCGCTGGGATTCATGTCCGGGCATGCTAACGCCGCGCCCGGCTCGCCCGGCACGGGTCTTCCGCGGGACCGGGGGCCGGCAGCCGGGTGTCACCGGAGGGCGGTCCGGGGGCCGCGTCGACCCCCGACCGTCATGGCCGAGGGGGTGCGACCACTCCGGGTGACCAGGTCGGACCGGTGCCGGGCGGCCGAGGGTGGTCGAGGCGGGTGAAGGGGCGCGCACCCGGTGGCCCCGGGTCGTCGCGGGTGAGGTCGTGCGCGCGCGGCCGATGAGTTTTCGGACGAGGATCGGTCGACAGAGGTGACGACGATTTCCGCCCGAGGAGGTACACATGCCCGCCGACGGTTTCACCACCTGTCTGTGGTTCGACGGCCAGGCCGAGGAGGCCGCCCACTACTACGTCTCGATGTTCAAGCACTCCCGGCTCGGCCGGGTCGGCCGCTACACGGAGGCCGGGCCCGGGACGCCCGGTTCCGTGCTGGCCGTCGAGTTCGTGGCCAACGGCCAGAAGTTCGTCGCGGTCAACGGCGGCCCGCAGTTCACGTTCGACGAGGCGATCTCGTTCCAGGTGCACTGCTACGGCCAGGAAGAGGTGGACCACTACTGGGACAAGTTCATCGAGGACGGGGGCGAGGCGGGTCCCTGCGGCTGGCTGAAGGACAAGTACGGACTGTCCTGGCAGATCGTCCCGGACGGGCTCATCGAGTTGCTCGGCGACGCGGACACGGAGAAGGCGGCCCGTACGGCCCAGGCGATGTACAAGATGACCAAGCTGGACATGGCGGCCCTGGAAAGGGTGCACGCGGGGGAGTGACCGACGCCCGGCGCCCTCCGGCCGGCCGGGCGAGCCCGCCCGGCCGGAGGAACGGGGACGACCGGGGGCATGGGGTGCCGGGCCCCGTCCTGTCGACGACCGGGTCGGCCGGCCTCCGGTGTCGTGCGGGGCCCGCGCTTCGGCGCGCGGCCCGAGTGAAGGCTGGCTAGCGTGAACAGCGCAATCGTTCACCGAACAGGAGAAGGTCGGGTCATGGCCGTACAGCCTGAAGGAACGCCCTGCTGGGCGGACGCGATGTTCAGCGATGTCGAGGGGGCCAAGAGCTTCTACGGGGACGTGCTCGGCTGGACGTTCGGCGAGGCGTCCTCGGAGTACGGGAACTACACGCAGGCCTTTTCCGGCGGCAAGGCGGTGGCCGCCGTCGTACCGCCGATGCCGGGACAGGAGGGCCAGTCCGCCTGGTGTCTGTACTTCGCCTCACCCGACGCCGCAGCGACCGCCGAGAAGATCAGGAGCCAGGGCGGCGAGGTGCTGATGGAGCCGATGCAGGTCGGCGACTTCGGCACCATGGCGCTGGCCCGCGACCCCGGCGGGGCCGTCTTCGGCGTCTGGCAGGCGGGCGTCCACGAGGGCTTCGAGTCGATCGGCGAGCCCGGCTCGTACGCCTGGGCCGAGGTCTTCACCCGTGAGCCGGAGAAGTCCGACGCCTTCTTCCCGGCCGTCTTCCCCTTCACCGCCCAGCAGGTGCAGGACGACGCGGTCGACTTCCGCGTCTTCAACATCGGCGGGAACCCGGTGCTCGGCCGGATGAAGATGACGGACGACTTCCCGCCCGAGGTGCCGTCGTACGTCAACGTCTACTTCGCTGTCGACAACTGCGATGAGGCGGTGGCCAAGGCGACCGCGCGCGGTGCGGTCCTGCGCTTCGGGCCGATGGACAGCCCGTTCGGCCGGTTCGCGGCGCTGAGCGACCCCCAGGGCGCGTCGTTCTCCGTCATCGACATGAAGACGACCCAGGGCGAGATGCCCGGGATGGCGGATGTGTCCTGACGCTCGTCCGTGGCCGCCGCCCCGCCGGTGACCGGCGGGGCGGCACTGCTTCGCACCGCTCCGCACCACTCCGTGCGCGGGGCCGTCGGCCGGGCGTGGCATGATCGGGGTCATGCCTGAACGCGTTGTTGCCGCCTGTGACGGGGCTTCGAAGGGAAACCCGGGACCCGCCGGATGGGCCTGGGTCGTCGCCGACGGGGACGAGACCCCGGCTCGCTGGGAGGCGGGACCGCTGGGCACGGCGACGAACAACGTCGCCGAACTGACCGCGCTGGAACGCCTGCTGACGGCCGTCGCCCCCGATGTGCCGCTGGAGATCCGGATGGACTCCCAGTACGCGATGAAGGCCGTCACGACCTGGCTGCCGGGCTGGAAGCGCAAGGGCTGGAAGACGGCCGCGGGCAAACCCGTGGCCAACCAGGAACTGGTCGCCCGGATCGACGAACTCCTCACCGGACGTACGGTGGAGTTCCGCTACGTCCCCGCCCACCAGGTCGACGGCGACCCGCTGAACGACTTCGCCGACCGAGCCGCCAGCCAGGCCGCGGTGGTGCAGCAGCCCGCGGGCAGCGACCTCGGATCCCCGCAGCCGCCCGCCTCCCCCGACACCCCGGTCGCCTCGGGTGCCGCCCGCCGCCGCCCCGCGGCCAAGGCGTCCCGGCCGGGCACGTCGAGCCGCACCATCAAGGCCAAGTTCAACGGCCGTTGTGTGTGCGGTCGTTCCTATGCCGCGGGCGAGCCCATCGCCAAGAACGCCCAGGGCTGGGGTCACCCGGAGTGCCGCACCGAGGCACAGGGCTGAGCCTGAGCCCCGGCGTTCCCCGTGACGCGGGCGCCTGCTCGCGTCCGCGCCGCGGCCGGGATCAGACGGTGTCGAACGTGTAGAACGCGGAGTGGTCGAGCAGGTCGGCCGGCCGGGTGTCGTTCCACGGCTTCATCGTCTCGCCGAGGTCGACGACGTTCGGGGTGTCCTTGAGCGGGACGTAGCCGGAACCCGGGTGCCTGCGCTGCCACTGGGCCCACAGCCTGTCTATGAAGGCGTGGTGGAGCCAGAACACCGGATCGTTGGGGGAGACGCCCGTGCCCATCTGGCCGCCCACCCAGACGTGCACCCGGTTGTGGAGATTGACGCCCCGCCAGCCTTCGAGGTGATTGCGGAAGCCGTCCGAGGCGCTGTTCCAGGGCGCCATGTCGTACGTCGCCATGGCGAGCACGGACTCCACCTCGGCGCGGGTCGGCAGTTCCCGCACCCCGGTGCCCAGCGACCTGCGCAGATAAGTGCGGCTGTCGACGCGGACGTTGATGGGCCAGTTGCCCGAAGAGGCGGCGAACGGACCGTCCATCACCCGGCCGTCCAGACTGCGCCCGGTTCCGCCGAGGAAGTCCGGCGCCCACAGGGACGCCCGAGCGGTGCGGTCGGTGCTCCAGTCCCAGTAGGGCAGCGCCACCGAGGGGTCGACGGCCTGCAGGGCCCGCTCGAACTCTAGAAGGAATCTGCGGTGCCAGGGCAGGAACGAGGGTGAACGGTGGCCCGTCCGTTCGCCGTTGTCGGTGTCGCCGAGGATGAACGCGTTGTGCGTGGTGACGAAGGTGTCGTACGTTCCGCTGCGCTTGAGCTGCAGCAGCGCGTCGACGAATCGCCGCTTCTCGTCGGCGGTCAGGCTCGCCTGGTTCTTGCGTACGGTCATGTGCGGGACTCCACGATCTGCTTGCGGGGTGGTTCAGTTGGCGGCGAAGGGCACGAGCGGCGCCCCCTGCAGCTCCACGACGGCGGCGCGGGCCGCGTCGCGCGGGGTGGGAACGGGGGAGTAGTGGCTGACGACGCTGATCCAGCTGCCGTCGGCGTTGCTCATCACGTGCAGCTCCGCGCCGTCGACGAACACGGCGTATCCGGCGCCGTGGTGGTGGCCGCCCCCGGTGACCGGGCGGCCTTCTATGCGGCGCCCCTGGAAGACCTCGTCGAAGGCTTCCGGGCCGCCGTGGTGGTGCCCGGCCACGGACCGCCGCGATGCGGCCGGTGAGTCCGGGTTCGCGGACGCGGCGGGTGCGGCCAGGGTCTGGGCACCCGCGCCCACGGCGAGTGCGGCGGCGGCCCCGAGGGCGCGGCGACGAGTGAGCTCCGGCATGCGGAGACCTCCTGTGATCAGCTGTGTTGATGACCCGATATGCCTATCGGTTCGTCAAACAACGGGAGAAATCGCCGAATGTCGGTTGGCTGCGATCCGGACAATCGCGTATATGTCATGCAGAGTTGAACAAAGATGATCTTGCTGTCCGGGGTGCCCGCGGCCCGTCGATGGGCGGAAATCCTGCGGCCGGAAGACGCCGTGGTGATGATCTTGCGGTCGCGGCCGCCGGCTCGTGGCGCGGCTCACGTCCGCGATCTGGCGCGAACCGCGGGCGTGACGCCCCTGCTACTCTTCGTGGTCAATCGACCGCATTGTGCAACATAGGGGAGTGCGCGTGAAGATCGCGTGCGTCGGTGGCGGACCCGCAAGCCTGTACTTCTCGATCCTGATGAAGCTCCAGGACCCGTCCCATGACGTCACCGTCCATGAGAGGAACCCGGCCGGATCGACGTACGGCTGGGGTGTGACCTACTGGGCGGGCCTGCTCGACAAGCTGCGTGAGGGTGACCCGGCGTCCGCGCTCGCCGTCAGCGAGAACTCGGTGAGCTGGAGCGACGGTGTCGCCCATGTCGGCACCCGCATGACAGTGGCCCCGGGCGACGAGGGATTCGGCATCGGCCGCCGCCGGATGCTCGACCTGCTCGCGGAGCGGGCCCGCTCCCTGGGTGTCCGTGTCGAGTACGAGAGCGAGATCGCGGCCGACCGGCTGCCCGACGCCGACCTCGTCGTCGCCGGTGACGGGGTCAACAGCGCCCTGCGCGAGCGCCATGCCGGCCACTTCGGCACCGAGATCAGCCACGGACGCAACCACTACATCTGGGTCGGAACGACCAAGGTCTTCGACTCGTTCACCTTCTCCTTCGTGGAGACGGACCACGGCTGGATCTGGTGCTACGCGTACCGGTTCAGCGACGACCGGAGCACCTTGGTCATCGAGTGCTCTCCGGGGACCTGGACCGGCCTCGGGCTCGGGCGCGCGAGCGAGGCCGACGGTCTCGCGCTGCTGGAGAAACTGTTCGCCGGCCTGCTGAACGGGCACGGGCTGATCGGCCGGGCGCAGCCCGACGGCGCCGCCCAGTGGCTCACCTTCCGCACGCTGACCAACCGGACGTGGCACCGCGGCAACCTCGTCCTGCTCGGCGACGCCGCCCATACCACGCACTACTCGATCGGCGCCGGCACCACCCTCGCCTTGGAGGACGCCATCGCCCTGGCCGGAGCGCTGCGGGAGCACCCGGACCTCGAGACCGCCCTCACCCGGTACGGGCAGAAGCGCAGGTCCGAGCTGCTGTCGGTGCAGAGCGCGGCCCGCCACAGCGCCCAGTGGTACGAGAGCCTGCCGCGCTACATCGGTCTTCCGCCGGCGCGGATGTTCGCCCTGCTCGGACAGCGTCACTCGCCGCTGCTGCCCTACGTCCCGCCGCAGCTGTACTACCGCCTCGACCGCGTGGCCGGACGGCTGGAGGCGCTGCGCCGTCTCAAGCGCTGGCTCGGCCCCAAGGTCGCCCGCGGAGTACAGGCCCGCGCCGGGCGATAGCCGCGCCGGGGCGACAGCTGTACCGGCTCGTGCCGGGCGATAGCTGTACCGGTCCGTGCCGGGCGAAACCCGTTCAGGCCCGCGCCGGCCGATAGCTGTACCGGCCTGTCTGCGTCGGGCGCGACCCGTACAGGCCGGTGCCCGACGCGGACCGGCCCGCCCCAGGCCACCCATGAGTCCCCGACGTGTCCCCGGAAACACCCCAGCGCCGCCGAGGCGCCCTAACACACTCCCGGAGAAGCGGACACCCCTTTGGGTGAATGGCAATTCACCGCTAAGGTGAATTGTCATTCACCTCTTTCTCACGTCTACTTCTGGAGTGCCGATGGCGGCCTTGCGCGAGCGGCTCGCGATCCCTGTCCTGGCGTTCGGCGGGATTCTCATGGCCGTCATGCAGACGGTGGTCGTCCCGTTGCTGCCCGACCTGCCCCGCCTGACCGGCGCCTCGGCGGGCGCGGTCTCCTGGATGGTGACGGCGACCCTCCTCGCCGGAGCCGTGCTCACCCCCGTCCTGGGCCGCGCGGGCGACATGTACGGGAAGCGGCGCGTGCTGCTCATGGCCCTCGGGATGATGACGGTCGGCTCGCTGATGTGCGCGCTCACCTCCGACATCGGCGTCCTGATCGTGGCGCGGGCGCTTCAGGGCGCCGCCGCCGCCGTGGTCCCGCTGTCGATCAGCATCCTGCGCGACGAACTGCCGCCCGAGCGCACGGGTTCCGCCGTCGCGCTGATGAGTTCCACCGTCGGCATCGGCGCCGCCCTCGGCCTCCCGCTCGCCGCCCTCCTGGTGCAGTACGCCAACTGGCACGTCATGTTCTGGGCGACGACCGCGCTCGGTGCCTTCGGGACGGCACTGGCCTGGTGGGCGGTGCGCGAGTCGCCCGTACGGGAGCCGGGCCGCTTCGACACGCTGGGCGCGCTGGGCCTGGCCGCCGGACTGGTGTGTCTGCTGCTCGCCGTGTCCCAGGGCGGCACCTGGGGCTGGACCAGCCCCGGGATCCTCGCGCTGTTCGCCGCCTGCGCGGCCGTTCTCACGCTGTGGTGGCGACAGCAGCTGCGCACCGAACGCCCCCTCGTCGACCTGAAGCTGGCCGCCCGTCCGCGCGTCGCCCTGCCGCACATCGCCGCGCTGCTGACCGGCTTCTCCTTCTACGGCAACTCGCTGGTCACGGCGCAACTGGTCCAGGCGCCGAAGGCCACCGGCTACGGGCTCGGCCTGTCCATCGTGGCGACCGGCCTGTGCCTGCTGCCCGGCGGGGTGACGATGCTGCTGCTGTCGCCCGTCTCGGCGCGCATATCGGCGGCCCGCGGTCCCCGGATCACCCTGGCCCTCGGTACGGCGATCATCGCCTCCGGCTACGTCCTGCGGATCGCCGACAGCCGTGACCTGTGGGCGATCATCCTGGGCGCCACGGTCTGCTCGATCGGCACGACGTTCGCCTACTCCGCCCTGCCCACGCTGATCCTGCGTGCCGTGCCCGCCGGGCAGACCGCGTCCGCCAACGGCGTCAACGTCCTGATGCGGACCATCGGGCAGGCCGTGTGCAGTGCCGCCGTGGCCGCCGTGCTCGTGCACCACACGAGCCTCGTCGCGGGCGCCCCGGTTCCGACCCTGCACGGCTATCTGCTGGCCTTCGCCATGGCGGGTACCGTCGCACTGGTGGCCTGCGCCGCCGCACTGTCGATACCCGCCGACCCCGCCTCCCGCGAGACCCCGCGAACCGGCCGCCCCACCGGCGCACCCCGCGACGAGGCCCTCGAAGGAGCTTGAGCACCGTGACCACCCCGCACTCCGGTCTCACGGCGTCCCCGGCCGCACCAGGGCCCGGTGGGCAGCCGGCCGCCCCCGCTCCACCGCACCACGATCCCGAAGCGGCGCCCGCCCCGCACCGCGAACCGGGAGCCGCGCCCGCCCCGGACCAGGAGCCGGAAGCGGCTCCCGCCCCCCGCCGTGACGCCGAGGCGAGCAAGGCGGCGATCCTGCGCGCGGCCCGGTATCTGCTGGCCCGGCACGCGCACACGGACATCACGCTCAAGGCGGTCGCCGACCGGGCCGGAGTGAGCGCGCCGCTGATCCTCAAGTACTTCGGCAACAAGGACGCGCTGTTCGCCCGTGTCATGTCCTTCGAGTCCGATGCCGAGGCCCTGCTGGACGCGCCGCTGGAGGAGCTCGGGCGGCACATGGTCCGCCATCTCCTCGAAGGCCAGACCCAGCGCGGCGCCGACCCCGTCCTGCGGATCGTCTTCGCCCCGCTCCAGGGGGAGCAGGGCGAGATACTGCGGGCCAACTTCCGCGCCCAGGTCAGCGACCGTCTCGCCGGGCGGCTGAGCGGGCAGGACGCGGGCCTGCGCGCCGAACTCGCCGTGAGCACACTGCTCGGCCTCGGCGTGATGTACGGGATCGCGCGGGGCTCGCACCTGCGCGCCACCCCGGTCGACGACATCGTCGACCGGTACGCGCCCGCCGTGCAGGCGCAGCTCGCGCCGTGAGCCGGCCGGGCCCGGCGGGAGCGTCCGCGCCGGTCAGTTCACGCCGTCCGGGCGGAACTGGACGCTGATCCGGGGTCCCGCGGCCCGCGCCGTCTTGGGGATCGCGTGTTCCCAGGTGCGCTGGCAGGAGCCGCCCATGACGATGAGGTCGCCATGGCCCAGCGGGCGCCGGACCGTGTCCCCGCCACCACGCGGCCGCAGCAGGAGATCACGCGGGGCGCCCACCGACACGATGGCGACCATCGTGTCCTCGCGGGCGCCCCGGCCGATCCTGTCCCCGTGCCAGGCCACACTGTCGCGCCCGTCCCGGTAGTAGCAGAGCCCGGCCGTGGTGAACGCCTCGCCCAGCTCCTCGGCGTAATGCGCCGACAGCGCGTCCCGGGCCTTGTCCAGGACCGGGTGCGGCAGCGGATCCTCCGCCCGGAAGTAGGCGAGCAGCCGGGGTACGTCGACCACCTGCTCGTACATCTGGCGCCGTTCGGCCCGCCACGGGACCTCGGCGGCGAGGCGGGTGAAGAGCTCGTCGGCTCCGCTCAGCCACCCGGGCAGCAGGTCGATCCAGGCACCGTCGCCCAGCGTCGTGCGCCGCAGCCCGTTCAGGGGGCCGGGACGGAGTTCGTCGGTCTGGTCGAAGAGTGAGCCCTGGAGGTGCGTGGCCATGAGGCCAGCGTACCCTCGTAATCGAATACGTGTTCCATTGGGTTGCCGAGTTGCCGAGTTGCCGAGTTGCCGAGGGGCGGGGCCGGCCGGCCGGGTGGCGTGGTCACCAGGGGACGGGGCCCGCCGCGTCGAAGAAGCCGCCGGTCGGTCCGTCCGGGCCGATCAGCGCCATGCGCACGATGATCTCGGCGCCCTCCTCCACGGTCTGGATCCCGGTGTTGCCGTTCAGGTCGGTGGCGGTGAAACCCGGCTCCACGGCGTTGACGCGGATCCCGGGGAACGCCTTCGCGTACTGCACGGTGATCGTGTTGACGGCCGTCTTGGAGGCCGGATAGGCGACACCCGGGTAGGCGTGGGCCGGGCCTGCGGGGTCGGTGATCCGGGCCAGCGAGGCCAGGCCGCTGCTGAGGTTCACCACGACCGGGGCGGCCGAGCGCTGGAGCAGGGGCAGGAAGGCGTGGAGGACCCGGACGACACCGAACACGTTCGTCTCGAACAGTTCGCGCATCATCCCGGCGGTCACCTCCGCCGCCCCGATCACGCTGTTGCCTTTGCCGCGCCCTTCCACGCCGGCGTTGTTGACCAGGACGTCCAGGCCGCCGTCCGCCTCGATGGTCCTGGCCGCGGCGGCGACGGACGCGTCGTCGGTGACATCGACGACGACCGGGAGCGCCCCGAGGTCCGCGGCCGCGCGCCGTCCGCGTTCCGCGTTCCGGCTGCCGACGTAGACGGTGTGGCCCGCCGCGACGAGCCGGCGGGCGGTCTCGAAGCCGAGGCCCTTGTTCGCTCCGGTGATGAGTGTTGTGGTCATGCGTCCAGAGTCCGGCGGTCCGCCGCCCGCAGCCAGGAGTCCGGTCTTCCTGGGACCGCCGGTACCAGGCGCGCCGGGCCGGGCGGGTGCACAGTGGGTGGCATGGCGAACACGGAGTTCGGGAGGACGGTGCGACGCTGGCGTGACCGGGTCACGCCGGAGGCCGTCGGGCTGCCCGGCGGCGGGACCCGGCGCGCGGCCGGACTGCGCCGCGAGGAACTGGCCCTGCTCGCCGGAATCTCGGTCGACTACGTCACCCGCCTCGAACAGGGGCGGGCGGCCCATCCCTCGGAGCAGGTCGTCGAGGCCCTGGGCCGGGCACTGCGGCTGTCCGGAGCCGAACGCGAGCACCTTTTCCAGGTGGCCGGACTGGTGCCGCCGGGCCGGGGCATGGTGCCGGCCCACATCAGCCCCGGCGTCCACCGGCTGCTCGACCGGCTGAGCGGGACGCCCGTGGCGGTGTACGACGCGGCCTGGACCCTGCTGCTGGCCAATCCGCTGTACGCGGCGCTGCTGGGTGATCCGTCCGGGTGGAGCGGCAACGAACGCAACGGTGTGTGGCGCGCCTTCGTCGGCCCCGGCGGCCGGGTACGGCACACCCCCCGGGAGCGGCGCGCCTTCGAGGCGACGCTCGCCGCCGACCTGCGCGCGACCGCGAGCCGGTACCCGACGGACCGGCGCCTCGGGCAGCTGATCGACGAGCTGTGCGCGAACAGCGTGCGGTTCGCGGAGCTGTGGGAGTCCGGAGCCGTCGCCCGTCACGATGCCTCCCGCAAGACCATCGACCATCCCCAGGTCGGAGCCGTGACGCTGGACTGCGATGTGCTCAGCGTCGCGGGCAGCGACCTGCGGATCATGGTCTACACGGCCGAGCCCGGCACGGAGGACGCCGAGCGCGTCGCCCTCCTCGGCGTTCTCGGAACGCAGGCCCTCGTCGAGTGACCGCGCGTGACGGCGGCTACGACCCCCGCTGTTCGGCCAGCACTTCGCGGATCACGTGCTCGGCGTTGCCCGCGATGACCGGGTTCGTGACGCGGTAGTACGGGAGTTGGGCGAGGGCCATGGACAGGGCCCAGCCGCGTCCCCGTGCCCATCCGGCGTCGTCGGCGCCGGCCGCGTCCCGGAAGGCGGGCCTCGCGGCCGCGGGCAGGAGGTTCCAGGCCGGGATGAAGTCACAGGCCGGATCGCCGGTGCCGAGGGTGCCGAAGTCGAGGACGGCCGCGAGCCGGCCCCCGCGGACCAGGAGGTTCATCGGCATCAGGTCCGAGTGGAGCCATCGCGGCGGTCCCGTCCACGCCGGTGCCGCCAGGGCTTCCTCCCACGCCGCCGTCGCGGCCCCGGTGTCGATGGCGCCGCGGAGGTCGTCGAGCGCCGAGCGCGTCTCGGCGTCCACCGCGGCCAGTGGTGTGCCGCGGTAGGCGCGCGGTCCCCCGGGCAGGTCGATCCCGCGCAGGGCGGTGACGAACGCCCCCAGATCGGCGGCGAGTTCCTGTGGGGCGGTCAGGGCATCGGGCGCCGGGAGGTCGCCGTCCAGCCAGCGCAGCACGGACCAGTGCCACGGGTAGTCCGCGGCGGGGGTGCCGAGGCCGAGGATCTCGGGGACCGGGAACGGGAGCATCGGGGCGAGCCGCGGCAGCCACGTGTGTTCCTTGAGCGCGTCGTCGGAGCCGTCCGCGATTCGCGGGAGGCGTACGGCCAGGTCGTCGCCGAGACGGTAGAGGGCGTTGACGGTACCGGCCGACTGCACACGTTTCAGGGGGAGTCGGGCCCACCGGGGGAACTGCCCGGCCAGCAGACGCCGTACGAGCGAACCGTCGATCCGCGTCTCACCTGCGTGCATCGGGGCTGGGGGCAACGGTGGCCTGCTTTCCGCGGGGGAGGCTCTGCTGCCGCCATCCTGTGGCCGGTTCGGGCTGCCGTGCAACGTGTTCGGGGCGGCCAGGCAACCTCCCGGACGCGATCGCCGTCTTGATCGGCAACGGGCGCGTGGCGCGCTGCCCTCCCTGAGGCATCGGTTCGCGGACAGGGATCGGCGCACTATACACATTGCGTATACAGTCCGTGTATACAGCCCATGTATGCATGTCGTGTATACGTGGTGTGCATAGTGGGATCGCCGCACGTCACCGCCTTGAAGGAGTCGAGAACAGCATCACCACCGGGACGAGCCCGCACGGGGACGGACGGTGGGCGGACGGAAAGGCACTCATGTACGGCAAAGCCTTCGCCCCGGAATACCAGGGCGCCTTGACCACCCTGTCGGTGAACTCCTCGCTGACCGACGTCCTCGCGGCGGGCACCGAGCAACTGCGCGCCGCCGAGCGTACGGGCGCCCGCGCCGAGGCCGCCCGGTCGGGCCTCGCGGTCGCCGAGGCGCACCGCCGGCTCGGGCAGGTGACGGACGCCGACCGGGCGTGGAAGGCGAGTTACCGCACCGCCCGGGAGGCCGGGGACGGCGCCGCGATGGCGTGGGCGCTGTGGAGCGGCGGCACCCTGGCCCGCCAGCGCGGGGCGTTCCCGCTGGCGTGGCGGCTGCTGCGGCTGGCCGCCGAACTCGGCGGCCGGGCGGGGGATGTCGTGGTGCGCGGCTACTCGCTGGCCGGAATGGCGGAGACCGGCCGCATCCAGGGCGACTACGCGGCCGTGACGGAACTGCACGAGCAGTTGCTGGCCGAGGCCCGCAAGCGCGGCGAGGCCCGGCACACCGTGTGGGCCCTGGAGGGCATCGCCCAGATCCACCGCAACACCGGCGCGTACGACACCGCTTACGCGATGTTCGAGGAGGCGGCCGGGATAGCCGCCCGTGCCGAGGACCGGCGCGGCCACGCCTGGGCGCTGCGGGGACTCGCGGACATCGTCTCCGTGCGCGACGGAGACACGGAGCGCGCGCTGGAGCTGCTGAGCGAGGCCGAGGTCTCCTGCCGCGCGATGAAGCTGTCCGGCGCGCTCGCCTACAACCACAAGATGCGCGGCAACGTCCTCTACCGCGCCGGGCGTTACGGGCCGGCCCGCGATGTGTACGCGGGCGCCCTGGCGGAGTTCGAGGCGATGAGCGAGCCGCGCGGCACGGCCCTGTCCCGTCTCGGGCTGGCCAAGTCCCTCGCCCGCCTCGGCCGCGACCGCGCCGAAACCGCCGCCGAACTCGACGAGTTGGCCGTGACGCTGGAGGGCATCGGACTGCGGCACGCCCACCGGATGGTCGAACGAGCACGGACGGAACTCGGGTTGACGACCGGGACCGACGAGACGGAGGCCGCGGGATGACCTCCACCGCCCTCGACCGTTCGACCGCCCCGGCGCTGGCCGCGCCGTCGCCCGCCGCCGCGCAGGTGCTGCGCCGGTGCCGCGAACTCGCCGCTCCCGCACTGTCGGAGGCGATCGGCACGCTGCACCCGTGGGTGGCCGAGATGGCCCGGTACGCGCTCGGCCGCTGCGAGGTCGGCGGCGCCCCCGCCGACCACGGTCAGGGCAAAGGGGTACGCCAGGCGCTGGCCGTCCTCGGGGCGGAGCTCGTCTCCGGCCCGGCCGAGGCCGGTGTGCCGGGGGCTGTCGCGGTGGAGCTCGTGCACGTCTTCTCGCTGCTCCACGACGACATCATGGACGGTGACCCGCTGCGCCGCGGGCGCCCGGCCGTGTGGAAGGCGTACGGCACCGGTCCCGCCGTCCTGGCGGGCGACGCGCTGTTCGCGCTGGCCGTCGAGACCGTCGCTCTCACTCCCCAAGCCGGTTCCGCCGTACGGCAGTTGACCTCCGCACTCGGTGACCTGGTCCGAGGCCAGGCCGACGACCTGCTGTTCGCCGACCGGCCCTGGGCCGGGCCCGGCGCGGTCGGGGTACGGGAGTACGAGGTGATGGCCGAACGCAAGACCGGTGCGCTGCTCGGCTGCGCGCTGGCACTGGGCGCCCGGCTGGCCGGAGCACCGGACCGGACCGTGGCCGTGCTGGACCGCGCCGGCCGCCATCTCGGCGTCGCGTTCCAGATCGCCGACGACGTGCTGGGCATCTGGGGCGATCCGTCGGTCACCGGCAAGCCGGTCCACAGTGACCTGCGGCAGGGGAAGAAGACCCTGCCGGTGCTCGCGGCGCTCGGCGGAGCCGGGTACGGCGAACTCGAAGAACTCCTCGCGCACTCGGCCGTCCTGGGTGAATCCGGAGTCCGCCGTGCGACGGCCCTCGTCGAGCGCGCCGGGGGCCGGGCGGAGGCCGTGCGCGCCGCGCGCCGCCACCTGGCCGTGGCGGACACGCTCCTCGCCGGGGTGCCGTCGGCCCAGGAGCCCGCGGCGCAACTCCGTACCGTGCTGTCCGCCCTCGCCGACCGCACCGTCTGAGGTCTCCGCGCTCCCGGATCCCGCCTCGCAGCCCGCACGCCCGCCCTGTCCGCTCCGGGGCCGGGTCCGTGCGACATCGGTCACACACGGACGCTGATCGGCCGGGCCGGGCAACCACCTCGTTTCCCCGCACATCTGTCCGACCGGGACCCGACAGCCCCCGCGGTGCCCGACGGCGCCGCGCCGTAAGGCGGTTGGTGATCCTGGCCGCCCTTGTACGAAGGAACTCAGTGCGTAGACCCCACATACGCCGCGTGGCGATCGCCGTCGCCGTGACGACGGCCGCCACGCTCCCCGGCCCCGCCTTCGCCGCCGTGCCGAACGAGCCCGCCCGCGCGGCGGCTTCGGTCTCGTCGCCGGTGGCCGCCGCCAGGGCGGCGGCGTTCGCGCACGCCTCGGCCACCGGTGTCACCCACGGCGACACGCTCCGGGCCAAGGACGTGATGACGGACCCGGACGGAAAGAGCCACGTCCGCTTCGTCCGCACCCACCGGGGCCTCCCGGTCCTCGGCGGCGACATGGTCGTCCACCTCGGCAAGCGGGGCGAGTACCTGGGTGTGACCCGGGCCGCCGATCACGTGGTCGAGCCGTCCACCGTCGAGGCGGATCTGACGCCCGAGCAGGCGGAGCGGAAGGCCGAGGCCGTGGCGAAGGGCGACGCGGGCACCGCCCGGCTCGTCGTGGACGCCCGTGACGGCGCCGCAGCCCTCGCCTACCAGGTGCTCGTCATGGACAGCGACACCACGGAGGCCGGCGGGTCGAGCACGGTCGTGGTGGACGCCCGTACCGGCCGGATCCGCAGCAACACCCCGAACACCGACGAGTTCATATCCCCGTCCCTGGCCGCGACGCTGCGCGAGCGCGGCGAGAGCGCGACCCCGCGGACCGGCACGGCCGCCGGTGCCGCGACCGGGCTGTCCGGCCTCACGAGCGCCGCCGCGGGCCGTTACCCGGCCACCGCCACCGGAAGCGGGTCCTCCCTCTTCGCCGGCAAGGTGGCGCTGACCACCACCCGGACCGCGCGGACCAGCTATGTGCTCAAGGACCCGACCCGGTGGAACACCGAGACCCGGGACGCCAAGGGCCAGGAGCTGGAGTCCTTCGCGCGGGGCAAGGCGTTCACCGACGGCGACAACAAGTGGGGCACGGGTACCACCTCGGCCCGGACGAGCGCCGCGGTCGACGCCCAGTACGGCATCGCCCAGACCCTGGACTTCTACAAGAAGACCTTCGGCCGCAAGGGCATCAAGAACAACAGCGCCGGTGCCCGCGGAATGGTGCACTTCGGCAACAAGGTCGGCAACGCCTTCTGGGACTCCGCCTGCGGCTGCATGCTGTACGGCGACGGTGACGGCCAGGTGTTCAAGAAGCCGCTCGTCGTCCTCGACGTCACCGGCCACGAGCTGACCCACGGGGTGGTCGACGCGACCGCCGCCCTGGAACCCACCCGCGTCGACGACGACGGCAACCAGTACGGCGAGGCGGGCGCTCTGAACGAGTCGCTCGCCGACGTCTTCGGCTCGGACGTCGAGTTCTCGGCGAACAACCCGAAGAACCCGCCGAACTACCTGGTGGGGGAGAAGCTGGGCCTCGCCCAGAAGTTCCTGCGGCGCCTCGACCACCCGTCCCTCGACGTCCTCGAGGAGACGATCGACTACTGGTCGCCCGCCGCGTACGACACCGAGGTGCACGCCGGCTCCGGTGTCTCCTCGCACGCGTTCTACCTGCTCGCCGAGGGCAGCGGCCGTAAGACGATCAATGGTGTCGCGTACAACTCGCCTACGTACGACGGATCCCGGGTGACCGGCATCGGCCGCACCAAGGCCACCGCCGTCTTCTACCGGGCGCTCACCCGGTACATGGTCTCCACGACCGACTTCCACGACGCGCGCAAGGCCACGCTGAAGGCCGCCGCCGACATGTACGGCGCGAACAGCGCCGAGTACAAGGCGGTGGGCTCGGCCTGGGCGGCCGTCAACGTCACGGCCGCCAACACCCCGGCCGCCGGCCGCTGACGAACCGCTGCGGAAGACGCCACGAGGGGGCTCCGCCGGCCGGCGGAGCCCCCTCGCCGTTGCCCGGAATCAGTGCTGCTGCGTCTTCTGCGGTGTCGCCTCACTGGGACGTACGACCACGTGGCCCTCGCCCTCCAGCTTGAGCTGGACCGCCTCGCCCGACCCCCCTCGGATCATCGAGCCGATCGACTGCGAGCGGTGCAGCGAGGTGCGCAGATGCGCCGTCCAGCCGACGACCGCGTCGGTGTCGACGAACACCGGCTGCTGCTGGGAGACGGGGATGACGAGCGGGTTGCCCTCGCATATCAACCCCAGGCTGCCGTGACCGGTGAAGACGCTGTTGAACAGACCGCCACCGGTGATGCCCGCGCCCTTGACGGTCTTGATCTCGTACGACAGCGAGGCGTCGAAGCACAGGACGTTGCGGCCGTTGACCGTGAACACGTCGCCGGGTTCGATGCCCACGATGAAACAGTTCTGTGCCTCGTGCGCGAACCAGGCCTCGCCCTGCCCGCGGACGGTCATCAGCGGAAGTCCCTCACCCGTGACCGCGCGCTTGAGCATGCCGCCCACGCCCTGGCCCTTGCGCTCGAACTGGAGGCTGCCCCGGTAGGCGACCATCGCGCCCTGGCGCGCGAACATCTCGCCCTGGACTGCGTACTTGATGGACTTCGCGTTCTGGACGGTCATGCCCGCCGCCACGGCCGGCCGCACGATGTGGTCACTGGAAAAGAGATCGCTCTTCATGCGGGCATCCTGTCGCGGAGGGTGAGGCTCCGCCAGAGCCGTAGCGATCTTGGGACGAACGGTGGCCGAGTGACGACATGCCGAAGGCCGGTCCGGGGCAACCGGACCGGCCCACAAGGGAGTTGTCAGGCAGCGGGCGCACCGACGTGGCCGTGCAGCCGGTTCAGGACCTCGGAGAGCTGCGCCGCGACCTCGGCGTCGTCGACGGGGTGCGTCTCGGCGAAGCGGACCACGGAGCCGGGGACGGAGAGCTTGACGTCCTCCAGCACGGTGCCGCCGGCGATGCCCACGGCCTTGCGGGCCTCGTCCTGCGCCCAGACGCCGCCGAACTGGCCGTACGCGGTGCCGGCCACGACGACCGGCTTGCCGCTGAAGGCGCCGGCGCCGTACGGACGCGACAGCCAGTCGATGGCGTTCTTCAGGACGGCCGGAATGGTGCCGTTGTACTCCGGCGAGAAGAGCAGGAACGCGTCGGCCTCACCGGCCGCGGCGCGCAGCCGGGCGGCGGCGGCGGGCACGGCGCCCTCTACGTCGATGTCCTCGTTGTAGAAGGGGATCTCGGCCAGGCCCTCGAAGAGCTCGACCTCGGCACCCTCCGGGGCGAGCTTGACGGCCGCCTCGGCGAGCTGACGGTTGTGGGAACCGGCGCGCAGGCTGCCGACGAGGGCGAGGATGCGTACGGACATGGATATCTCCCGGGGGGTGGAATCGCTGAAACACTGCCGTAATGAAACGGACCGAAGTCCGCTTAAGGTCTACCACTGAAGCGGACCGCAGTCCAGTTGACCCCGGATGCCGTTACGCTGGCTTCATGTCCCATCCACTTCCGCCGTTTCCGAAGCGACCGGAGTCGCCCGGAGAGCCCGTCCTCATGCAGCTCACCGCGCCTGAGGAAGCCCCGTTGCGCGCCGACGCCGCCCGCAACCGCGCGCGTCTGCTGGAGGCCGCCGCGCGGCTGGTCGAGGAGCAGGGAGTGGCCAGGCTCACCATGGAAGGCGTCGCCTGCGCGGCGGCGGTGGGCAAGGGGACCGTCTTCCGGCGCTTCGGCGACCGCACCGGCCTGCTGATGGCCCTGCTCGACCACACCGAGCAGCGCTTCCAGACCGCCTTCATCAGTGGTCCGGCCCCGCTGGGCCCCGGCGCACCACCGGTGGAGCGCCTGCACGCCTTCGGATGCCACACCCTTCGCCAGACCTCCGAACAGCTCGACCTGTACCTCGCCGCCGAACCCGAGGTCACCCGCCGCTTCACCTCCGCGCCGTTCCGGGTCCGCTTCATGCACGTGTGCATGCTGCTGCGGCAGACCGGCTCGGGGCCGGACACGGACACGGAGCTCGTCGCCCAGACCCTGATGGGATACCTCGACCCCGCACTGATCGGCCATCTGACCCGCCAGCGCGGTATGCCGCTGGAGCGGCTGGAGGCCGGCTGGCGCGACCTGGTCGACCGGAGCGTCACCCCGCGCTCCGTCTAGCGGCCCCGCCCCCGGCGGGCGGAGAATGGGCGCATGGGTCAACGCCTTGAGGACATGAGCGCACCCGCCCGGCTGGCCGACCCGGACGAGGGCATCAGCGCCCAGGAACTGGCCCTCGCCGCCCGGAACCACGGACTGCCGCTGGAGGCCCTGCGCTACGAGGTCACACCGCCAGGGCTGCACTATGTGCTGACGCACTACGACATCCCGTACGCCGAAGAGGCCTCCTGGCGGCTCGTTCTCGGCGGGCGGGTGCAGCGCCCGCTGCTGCTCGGAGTCGACGAGCTGAAGGCGTATCCCGCGGTGAGGCAGCGGGTGACCATGGAGTGCGCGGGCAACGGGCGCGCCCTGCTGACACCCCGGCCGGTCAGCCAGCCGTGGCTGGTGGAGGCGGTCGGAACGGCCGAGTGGACGGGTGTGCCGCTGCGCCTGCTGCTCTCCGAGGCCGGGGTCGAACCGGACGCGGTGGACGTGGTGTTCACCGGAGCCGATCACGGCGTGGAACGCGGGGTCGAGCAGGACTACCAGCGTGCCCTTCCGCTGGACGTGGCCCGCGGCGAAGAGCCCGAGGTCCTGGTGGTCTACGCGATGAACGGAGCCCCGCTGCCACCGCAGCACGGGCATCCCCTGCGGCTCGTGGTGCCGGGCTGGTACGGCATGGCGCATGTGAAGTGGCTGCGGGAGATCACGGTGACGAGCGCGCCGTTCCGGGGCTTCCAGCAGGCCGTGGCGTACCGGCTGCGGCAGGAGGCCTCCGACGAGGGCGAGCCGGTCACCCGGATCGCCCCGCGCGCCCTGCTGGTCCCGCCGGGCTTCCCCGACTTCATGTCGCGGGAGCGGGCGGTCCCGCCGGGCGTCGTCACCCTGACGGGACGGGCCTGGTCGGGGCGCGCGCCCGTGACCGGCGTCGAGGTCAGCACGGACGAGGGGCGTACCTGGCATCCGGCGCGGCTGGACCCGCCGAACGCCGACCGGTGGGCCTGGCGCGGGTGGAGCTTCACGTGGACGGCGACCCCCGGCCGTCATGTCCTCAGTGCGCGCGCCACCGATGCCGAAGGCCACACACAGCCCGTCGAACAGCCGTGGAACCGCGGGGGCTTCGTGAACAACCTGGTCCAGCGGGTCCCCGTGCACTGTCTGGATCCCGGCGACGACGGACGAGGCCGCTGACGGCGACCCACGCCCAGGACGGTCCGGGCGGCGCGGCACGGGGGCGGACACGAGGACGGGGGCGGGGACGGTTCCCGCCCGGGACATGCCCTCGCTCCCGCCCCCGCCCCTCGCGACTCGGCGTCGGTCAGCTGAACGGGTCCAGCGTGACGAACGCCTGCTGCGGATTGCCGTCGTTGACGAGGGACTCGTGGTTCCCGACGTCGTCGAACGCGAACGCGTAGGCCTTGCCGTCGGCCATCTGAGCGTGGATGGCGCGGGCGTACTGGTTGGTCACCGCGTCCGCGTAGAAGTTCGCGGACGAGGTGTCCGGCTGGTTGGGGTTGGTCAGCAGCGTGGTGCGGTTGAACCCCGCGCACAGCGTGCGCGAAATGGGCCCGCGCACCAGGTCGTTGGGTGCGTCGAGCCGCTTGTAGCAGCCGAAGACGCTGTCCGAGTCCGGCTTCTGGAAGCTGGTGACGACCGCACCGGAGCTGTTGGTGAAGTTCATGACGCCACCGGAGACCCGGCCGAAGTACTTGGTGTTCGGCTGGTCGCCGAAGGGTGTCACCGTCAGTGTCGACGAACCGTACTTCTGCCAGACGCGGTTGATGTAGTCGTCCATGACGCCGGCCGGGAGCGCGCCCGCCTCGATGCCGTGCCCCGGGGCGAGCGCCCGCAGCACCGTGCCGTCGGACCGGGTCTGGATGAGGTTCGCCCAGCCGCCCGGCCGACCGCGCAGCGCGTTGAAGAAGCCGTTGTAGCCACCGGCCTTGAGGTGCCCGGTGCTCTTCGTGGTCCCGTCGGCGAGCTTGACTCCGACGGCGTACGGGGCGGAGAACATGTCGACCTGGGTGCTGTTGATCCACAGACCGGAGTCGTTGAGCGTGTACTCGGACCAGTTGAAGAGGATGTTGCGGTTCGGGTCGCTCGGATTCTGGACGGCCGGCTGCACGAGACCGCCGGTCGTCACCCGGAAGTCGAGCTTCTGCCCGAAGGAGAAGTAGAGCCGCCCGGAGAACTTGGGGAGCCGGATCGTCTTCGACTGACCGTTGGCCGGTCCCGTGATCGACGCGTCGGGCGCGGGCGTCGGCGGGTTGCCGCCCACGGGCCACGCGTGGAAGGTGCCGTTCGCGTCGGCCCAGCCCTGCCGTCCGGTCGAGAGCTCGGTGCCGAGGTCGTAGATGTAGACCTGGTCACCGCGGCCGGAGTTGTTGGTGAAGGTGAGGGGGATGGTCGCCGGGACCGCGGCTTCGGCGCGGGAGGGTGCGCCGAAGGTGAGCAGTGCCGTGGCGAGTGTGGTGCAGGCCAACGCCCAGGCGGGCCATCTGATGTGTACGCGCACTCTCTGCCTCCTTGATGTGGGGGTTCAGCGAGGTGGATGCACGCGGACGCGGCTCGTCCGCTTCCTTTTGAGAGCGCTCTCAGAATCCTGCCGGGCGGTAGGCGTGTCAACGATTCGCGCAGCATTGGTCCGGTCCAACTCGCCTTGCGGTGGGGCGGGTCGAGTGCGCGCGAGGGGTTGACCCCCAGGGGCGGTCACTGGTTCAGTGGCTCATCCACTCAGCCACTTGCCCGGAGGGGGAAACGTGGAGGCTCTGCCCCGCGAGACCATCGTGGACGTCCTGGAGGACCGGCTGCGGACGGACATACTCGACGGCCGTCATCCGGCGGGGAGTTACCTTCCCCCCGAGCGGCGGCTGGCCGACGGGTACGGCGTCACGCGCACCACGCTCAAGCACGCCTTCGGGCGGCTCGTGCAGGCCGGACTGCTGGAGACCCGGCACGGAGTGGGCACCCGGGTGCGGGACTACGCCCGGCTCGGCGGAGCTGATCTCCTGCCCATGCTCGTGCGGCACGACGCCGGCTGGGTGCACGAGGTGTTCGAAGTACGGCGCGGGGTGGGCGCGTTGATCGCCGAGCGGGCCGCCGAGCGTGGCACCCGCCCCCAACGGGCCGAACTCGGCGCGCTGCTCGCGGCCGTACGGCGGGCCGAGGGCGCCGACGCGGTCCAGCTGGCCGACGTCGAGGTGCACCGCGCGCTGGCCCGCGCCACGGGCAACCGCGTGTACGTCCTGCTCACGAACACCCTCTTCAACGCCTACCTGCCGGTCCGTTCCCTGCTCAAGGGGCCCTTCACCGACCCGGAGACCGCCCACGAGAGGCTCGCGCCCGTGGTGGAGGCCGTCACCGCCGGTGATGCCCGGCGAGCGCACGAGGCGGCCGACACCTATCTGCGGGCCACCGAACGCATCATGCTGGACGGCCTCAAGTGAGGGGCACGCGGTTCACGGAGACGATGCTCGGCACCGTCCGCCTCGACGGCGAACCGGGGCAACGGCGCATCCGGCTCGACCTGCGCGCCGTCGCCGACCAGGTCCTGCTCCCGCACCGGACCACCCCGGCCCGCCTGACCGGCCGGGTGCGCATCGCCGGACACACCGACGACCCGCTCGCCGAAGGCGAGTTGGAGGTGTCACCGATCGCCCGGCGGCGCATCCGCTACCGGCTCACGTTCACCGCAGACGGGCGCCGCCTCACCCTGGACGGCTGGAAGTCGGTGACACCCAGCCGTCCCCTCACCTCCATGACCGTGCTGCCGTTCACCGTCCACGAGGGCCCGGTGCGGGTGGGCGAGGGCGTCCTGCGCTTTCCCCTGGCCACCGGCCTTCTCCCCTTCCTGCTCGGATTCCGCTTCCCGCGCCGCGAGGACCCCGCGGAACACGCGGCCCCGCGATGGAACGGCACCCCGGGCCGCACCGAGGTCTGGTACACCACCCTCACCGACCCGACGACCGGAACCGGGGTCTGGCTGCACCACGAACTCACCGCACCCGCCGACGGATCCGAGCCGTTCGCCCACGGCTGGGCCGCGGTGTTCCCCCGCGAGGGCGAGGTACGGCACGCCCGCTTCGGACCCGTCCCCTGGACCCGGCCGGCCGACGGATTCACGGCCGAGGACGTCACCAGCGTCGGCGGACAACTCACCGGCAGCGCGGGCGACTTCCACTGGAGAATCCTCGAACAACCCCAGGCAACACCACTGTTCACCTTCCCCCGCTGGTCCTGGCGCCGCCCCGTGCTGCCCGCGGCCCAGATGCTGCCGGCCGCCCGCGCCACGTACGAGGGCGAATTCTCGTACGGGGAAACGACCTTGAACCTGGTCGCCGCGCCCGGAGCCTCGGCCCGGATCTACGGACACGGCAACGCGCACCGGTGGACCTGGCTGCACGCGGACCTCGGCGACGGAGACGTCCTGGAGATCGTCGCCGCCGTGTCCACCCGGCCCGCCCTGCGCCGGCTGCCACCGCTCGTCTTCCTGCGCCTGCGCCGCGACGGCCGCACCTGGCCGCGGCGACCCGAGCGCTCGGCCATCGGCCGGGCGGGACTCGGCCGTTTCCGGGCCGCCATCGGCCTGCCCGAGTGGACGGTCACCGGCCGTACGGCCCTGCGCCGCATCCGCGTCGAGGTGCGCCAGCCCCCGGAACGGACCCTCACCCTCGAATACCGCGACCCGGACGGCGCCCGCGCCGTCTGCCGCAACAGCGAGTCCGCCGACGCCCGGGTCGTCCTGGAACGCTGGTGGGGCCACTGGCGGCCGGAAGCCACCTGGGAACTCGACGGCACCGCCCACGCCGAGGCGGGCGAACGATGACCGCCGACGGGCTCGTCGCCGCGCTGCTCGCCGACGAGGGCGGCCCCGCCTGGCCCGCCCGGGTGCCGCACCGCCTCGATTCCGTGCTCGCGGCGCTTCCCCGGCCCGCCCGCGCCGCGGTACACACCGCCGTCGCCGCCGTGGAGTCGTACACCCTCGCACGCACCGGCAGACGTCTGGCGGCGCTTCGCCCCGAGGAACGCGAGGACGTACTCCGCTCGCTGGCCCGGCGACCCCGGCTCGCCCCGCTCCTCGACCTCCTCAAGGTTCCCGTCCTGCTGGCCGCGGGCACCGAACGGACACAGGCCCGGCCCGCCCCCGGGGCCGTCCCTCAGGATCCGCCCCTCGACTGCACACCGGCCGAGGAATGGCCCGCCCGCACCACCGCCGACGCGGTCGTCGTCGGCTCCGGCGCGGGCGGCGCCATGGCCGCACGGACCCTCGCGCGCGCCGGGCTGGACGTCGTCGTCCTGGAGGAGGGCCGGCACCACCCGACGGCCTCCTTCGGCCGCCGGGCGCCCCTCGACCGGTTCACCGAGCTGTACCGGGACGGCGGCGCCACGGTGGCCCTCGGCAGGCCGCCCGTCCTGCTGCCCGTCGGCCGCGCCGTCGGCGGCACCACCGTGGTCAACTCCGGCACCTGCTACCGCACACCGGACCACGTACGGGAGCGCTGGCGGAGCGTGTTCGGGTTCGCGCTCGCCGACCGCCTCGGCCCCTACCTCGACGAGGCCGAGCGCACCCTGCGCGTGGCACCCCAGCCCCTCGACGTCCTCGGCAACAACGGGCTGCTCACCCTCACCGGCGCCGGACGCCTCGGCTGGCGGGCCGCCCCGCTGCGCCGCAACGCCCCCGGCTGCAAGGGCTCCTGCCAGTGCGTCGTGGGCTGCCCCACCGGAGCCAAGCAGAGCGTGCAGCTGTCCGTCCTGCCCGACGCCTGCGCCGCCGGCGCCCGGATCGTCACCGGCGCGCGGGTCCACCGCATCCTGCTGGACCACGACGTTCCCGGCCCGCCACGCGCCGCCGGAGTCCGGGCGCGCCGCCCCGACGGCGGCGAACTGGAGATCCTCAGCCCCCTCGTCGTGACGGCCGCCGGCACCCTCCAGACCCCGCCCCTGCTGCGCCGCTCCGGCCTCGGCGGACATCCCCGCCTGGGCCGCAACCTCAGCGTGCACCCGGCCACCAGCGTCGCCGGACGCTTCACCGAACCCGTGACGGCCTGGCGGGGCGTGCTCCAGAGCGTCGGGGTCGAGGAACTCCACGCACAGGGGATCCTCCTCGAGGCGACCGCGAGCCCACCCGGCATGAGCAGCTTCGTCCTGCCCGGCCTCGGCCGGGAACTGCGGCGCGAACTGGAGGGATCGGACCATCTGGCGACCCTCGGCGCCATGATCGCCGACCGTCCCTCGGGGCAGGTCAGGGGCCGGGACCGCACGCTCGTCCGCTACGACCTCGACCCCCGCGACGGCGACCGCCTGGTGACCGCCGTACGCGCCATGGGCCGCCTGCTCTTCGCCGCCGGGGCGACGGAGGTCCTCACCGGAATCCCCCGCGCGCCCCGCGCCCGCTCACTCGACGCGCTCGACGAGCTGCTCACCTCGGCCGGGGCCCGTGATCTGCATGTGTCGGCGTTCCACCCGACCGGCACCGTGGCCGCGGGCGATGATCCGCAGCGGGCACCCGCCGACCCCGAGGGCAGGCTCCGCGGTGTCCGCGGAGTCCTCGTCGTCGACGGTTCCGTCCTCCCGTCCTGCCCGGAGGTCAACCCGCAGCTCAGCATCATGGCGGCGGCCCTGGCGGTCTCGGACGCGTGGCTCGACGGAGCACGGCACGGGGTCTGAACCGTCGTGCGCCACCCCAATGGCCCCCGTGGTTCGCCGTGGCCGGGCGTGGCGCGGAGCATGAGGGAGTCCGTAAGGCAGGAAGAGGACGAGCCCCCGTGCCCCGTACGGCAGGAAGAGGACGAGCCCCCATGAGCAGACGTGTTCCCCACGGCCGGAGCGGATCACGGCGTGCCGCTGCCCTGTTGTCCGCGATCGCGTGCTGCTCCGTTCTCGTCTCGTGCAGCTCGGACGACGGCGGCGGCAGCAGCACGGCCTCCATCACCCCGCCGAACAAGTCCGACTTCACGGGGTCGGCACCCTCCGCCATCGCCTCGGCGGCCTCCTCGATCATCGCGTCGGCCAGCGAGCGGGCGTCGTCGGCGGCGGCCTCCGTGGAAGCCAGGGCCTCGGAGTTCGCGGCCTCGGTGTCCGCCGACACCGTCCGCGCCGCGGCCACCGCCGAGAAGGAGCTGAAGGACGTCCAGGGCAGCGGCAACGCGACGTCCGAGGTCAGCATGAAGGGCGTGCCCACGGCGGAGACCGGCGGGCTGCGGGCCGTACTCGTCACCATCACCAACACGACCGGCAAGACCGCCTCGTACGCCGTGCAGGTCGACTTCAAGAACCCCGACGGCAAGGTCGTGGAGACGAAGTTCGTCGGCAAGGAGAACCTGGAGCCGGGGAAGAAGGCGACGCCGATCGTGATCAGCAGGCAGCCCGCGGAGCCCCAGCTCACCGCCGTGCTGGTCAAGGCCCAGCGCTACTGACGCGGGCGGACGCGGACGAACACGGGCGTCGGCCACGCCCTCGCCCCGGGAAGCCCGTCCTCCTGTCGGGGACGGGCTTCCCGGGCCCGCGCCGGTGCAAGCCGCGCGGACGGGGAACGGTCAGGGATACGAGACCACGGTGGACGGCACGGTGGAGGTGCCCGAGGTGGGGGCGCCCGTGTCGTTGATGACGCGCTCGTACTGTCCGTTGCCGCCGAGCGAGACGACCAGCAGGTCGTGGAACTTCACGCCCGGCCTGTTCGGCGCCGCGAAGCCGTGGTGCTGGACGATCGTCGGAGCGACGTTGTAGTAGCAGTAGCTGCCCAGGCCCCAGCCCTCATGGGTGGTCACGGTGTCGGCGACCTTGTAGGCCGCGTACCCCTTGACGCTCCCGTTCTGGATGGCGGCCTGGTTCGGGGCGTCGTACGCCTTCTCGTTCTGGAAGAAGATCGTGCGGCCCCGCTGGCCGTACCACTGCACGTCGTACTTGTTGAAGTGCTCGACGAAGAGACCCGTGGCCAGGACGTCGTCGCCGTTGACGCGGATGCCGTAGTCGGCCCGGTTGGTGTCCCAGCCGACGCCGGTGCCGTGGTCGGCCCGCCAGACCCAGGTGTGGTCGACGATCGTGTGCCGGCTGTTGACGACCATGCTGGTCGTCGCCTTGCCGGCACCGGCTCCGCCGATGCGGACGAAGACGTCCTGCACGGTGGTGGGATTGGCCGAGTGGTCCGCCGAGGCTCCGGCCGGACCGATCTCCAGGAGGGTCGTGGAGTTGACCGGCCCGGCGTCGATCAGGAAGCCGGCCAGTCGGACGCCGTCCACGTCGGCCGTCCTGAGCACGGTGACGCCGTTGTCCGGGATCAGCGTGGCGTAGCCGAGACCGAGGACCACGGTTCCCGCGCGGTTCACCTGGATCGGCTGGTCCAGGTGGTAGATCCCCGGTGTCAGCAGCAGATGGAGTCCTTGCGTGAGTGCGGCGTTCAGGGTGGCGGCGGTGACACCGGGCTTGGCCACGTAGAACTGGCCGAGCGGCAGGGAGGAGCCGCGCGGGGTTCCGTTGCCCCAGGTGACGCCGCGTGCGTTGGTGCGCTTCTCCGGCAGGAACACCCGGTACTCACTGCCGTTGAGGTACAGGAACGGCTTCTCGCGCGACACCGGTGTGGTGTCGAGCGTCGTGTACGGAGGGTTCGGGAAGGACTGGGCGGGCGCCCCCTGGACGCCCGAGAACACCATGTTCCAGACGGCGTTGACCCAGCCGCCCACCGAACTGTCGCGGGTGTACCACTGCTGCTGCGAGTACGGTCCGACCGAGCCGTCGATCCGGCTGTCGGCGATGTAACCGCCGCTGGCCCAGCCGTAGCCGTCGGGCGCCAGGTTGAGGCCGCCCTTGACGTGCATACGACGGAACGGGGCGGCCTGCGCCACCGCCCACCGGTTGGTGCCGCTGACCGGGTTGAGCGCGAGATTCTCCGCCGAACGCCAGAAGTTCTGGGTGGCGTTGCCGTTGAACCAGCCGGCGTCGACGGTCACGTCACCGTTGATCGTCGTGTCGTCCGGTGACAGGCCGAGGCCCGCGATCGAGGTGTAGAAGCCGAGCTGGGCGTTGAGCCCGTTGTACGTGCCCGGCTTGAAGAAGAACGCGTAGCGGCCCGTGCCGAACTGCGCCGACTCCTGCTGCCGGAAGATCTGGTCGAGCCTGGCTTGGATCCCCGGCGTCGAGGGATCGAACACGATGACGTTCGGGCCGAGATCACCGCCGCCGGGAAGCGCCGACGGCTGCCGGGTGGGGGAGGCGGACTCGGCGGGTACGGCGGACGCCGGTGAGGACAGCGCGAGCAGTCCGGGCGCCGCCGCGCCGGCCGCCATCGCTCCGAGGACGGTGCGCCGCGCGACGGGGGAACGGCCGGAGTCCGGGACGTCTGTGGGGGTTGGAGGCATGGGGGGCGACTCTCCTTGTTCAGAAAGTGAACGATGGGAGGTACGGGGGAGCGCTCTCTCGCCGATGCATGCTTCATCCAGGTGAACGACGCGTCAAGAGTTGTGACCGCAGTCCCGGATGTTGTTGCACGGCGAAGAGGCAACACGGTGGGGATTTGGGATAGTTCACTGCTCTATGGGCTCACTCGAAGATCGATGACGAGTTCGGAGCTGTATTCAAGAGGTGAGCGCACGGCGGTCACCTGATTCTTCGTCAACTCCCTTGACACTCCCGCGCGACCGCCACAACACTCCTCGACGGGAGAGCGCTCTCCCGTTCCCTCGGCACATGTGATGGACCGTCACGCGGGCGGCCCGGCGGCACCGTGCTCATCGCCGCTCACGGCCGTCCGACCCCCACCGTCCCCATCGACGTGGCAGGAGGTCTCCATGGCACGGAGATCGAAGATCGTTTCAGGAATCCTGATGTCCGGCGCGCTGGTGCTGACCTCGCTCGGCCTGGCCGGAGTGGCGATGAGCGCCGACCCCCCGTCCCGCCCGGCGGCGTCCGTGGCCGGTGCGCCGGCCGTGCACGCGGCGCACGTGATGGCCGCCTCCACGATCTCCTCGCCAGAGGACCCGGACGGCGACGGCTACATCCCGGCGAATCCGCAGGTGACCGGTGTCGTCCCGTCCAAGGCGGAGCCGGCGCACCGCTACTTCCACGAGTTCCAGGCGAACTGTTCGGTGTCCCACACCCGGCCGGACGACCCGATCGTCTACCCCGGCCAGCCGGGCAAGTCGCACGACCACACCTTCATGGGCAACACCACGACGAGCGCGGCCAGCACCACCGCCTCGCTCGACGGCGGCGGGACCACCTGCCGGGCCCCCGGTGACAGGTCGGCCTACTGGATGCCGACCCTGCTCAACGGCAACACGCCCGTGCTGCCGGTGGGCCCCCAGGTCATCTACTACAAGGCAGGGGTCACCGACTACACCAGCGTGCGCCCTTTCCCGAAGGGTCTGCGCTTCGTCGTCGGCAGTCCGATGCAGTCGGCGGCCGAGTTCCGCAACCACCGCGGCTTCGTGGAGGGCTGGGAGTGCGGCGACAGCTTCTTCAACGTCGAGTTCCCGCAACAGTGCCCGAACAGGGCCGACGTCCAGCTCAACATCCGTTTCCAGGCGCCCAGTTGCTGGGACGGCAAGTATCTGGACACCCCCAACCACCAGAGCCACATGGCCTATCCGGTGGTCAACCCCGGCACCAACAACAACATCTGCCCGGACGACCACCCGGTCGCGCTGCCGATGATCGAGTTCAAGATGGCCTTCCCGGTCAACGGTGACATGTCGCAGGTCAGGCTTTCGAGCGGCGCCGGCCACTCGTTCCACTACGACTTCTTCAACGCGTGGGACGCGCCGACACAGAAGGCGCTCGTCGACCACTGCGTCGTGGGCGGGCTCCAGTGCGACGCCCGCGGCTACGACCAGACGCATCCCGAGGCGGGCGCGGCACTCGACGCGAACTACCGGCTTCCCTGAGGCGACGCGGACGGGTTCCGCCGGTCCGGCGCACACCCGGCCGGCGGGACCGTCCGTCCCCGTCGCCCCGCGCACCCGTACCTCCTCACCCGCACCCCTTCCCCGGCACCTCCCCACCCGTACACCGGACGGACTCTCATGACCGGATCGCGTACCACCCGGCGCCGTGTTGCGGCGCCCCTCACGGCGGGCCTGCTCGCCGCGGGAGCACTCGTTCTGCCCGCCCAGCCGGCCCAGGCCGCCGGCGGCGTCGTCAAGGTCACCGGCTCGCAGGGCAACTGGCAGCTGACCGTCGACGGAAGCCCGTACCAGATCAAGGGCCTCACCTGGGGGCCCGCCGTCGCCGACGCGGGGCGCTACCTGCCCGACCTGAAGTCGATGGGCGTCAACACCGTCCGCACCTGGGGCACCGACGCGTCCAGCAAGCCCCTGTTCGACGCGGCGGCGGCCCAGGGCATCAGAGTGATCGGCGGCTTCTGGCTGCAGCCCGGAGGCGGTCCCGGCAGCGGCGGCTGTGTGAACTATCTGACGGACACCTCCTACAAGAACCAGGTACTCACCGAGTTCCCCCAATGGGCCGCCACCTACAAGGACAACCCGGGCGTCCTGATGTGGGATGTCGGTAACGAGTCCGTGCTCGGACTCCAGAACTGCTACAGCGGCGCCGAGCTGGAGCGCCAGCGGGACGCCTACACCACCCTCGTGAACGACATCACCAAGAAGATCCACGCCGTCGACCCCAACCACCCCGTCACCTCGACCGACGCGTGGACCGGCGCCTGGCCCTACTACAAGCGGAACGCGCCCGATCTGGACCTGTATGCGGTCAACGCCTACAACGCGGTCTGCGACATCAAGTCGGCCTGGCAGCAAGGTGGTTACACCAAGCCCTACATCGTCACCGAAACCGGTCCCGCGGGCGAGTGGGAGGTGCCGGACGACGCCAACGGCGTCCCCGCCGAACCGGCCGACCGGGCGAAGGCCGACGGCTACACCCGGGCCTGGAACTGCGTCACCGGACACCAGGGCGTCGCGCTCGGCGCCACGATGTTCCACTACGGGACCGAGTACGACTTCGGCGGCATCTGGTTCAACCTGCTGCCCGCGGGCGAGAAGCGGCTGTCGTACTACGCCGTGAAGAAGGCGTACGGCGCGGACACCTCCCGGGACAACACCCCGCCGGTCGTCTCCGACCTGACCGTCGAGGGAGACGCGGGCAAGGTGCCGGCCGGGCGCGACCTCACGCTCTCCGTCAAGGCCACGGACCCGAACGGCGATCCGGTCACGTATGAGGTACTGGACAACAGCATGTACATCGACCAGGGCAAACAGCTGAACCCGCTGCCCTTCACCGACCTCGGCGGCGGCCGGCTCCGGGTCACCGCGCCGGACCGGCCCGGAGTCTGGAAGGTCTACGTCAAGGTCAAGGACGGCAAGGGCAACGTCGGTGTCGAGACCCGGTCCGTGCGGGTGGTGCCGCCCACCCCGAGCGGAACGAACGTCGCGCTCGGCCGGCCGGCCACCGCCTCCTCGTTCCAGACCGGCGGCGGCGACTGTCCCTGTACCGCGGCCGGTGCCGTGGACGGCAACCTCAGCACCCGCTGGGCCAGCGACTGGAGCGATCCCCAGTGGCTGCGGGTCGACCTCGGTACCCGAACCCCGTTCCGCCATGTGCAACTGGTCTGGGAGACCTCGTACGCCAGGGCCTACACCGTGCAGACCTCGGACGACGGGCAGAACTGGACCACCGTCCGCACGGTCACCGACGGCAACGGCGGCGTGGACGACCTCGATGTCACCGGGGCGGGCCGCTACGTACGGGTGAACGGCACCACGCGAGGAACCGGATGGGGTTACTCGCTCTACGAGTTCGGCGTCTACAACTGAGTCGAGCACCGACGGGGAGAGCGCTCTCCCAGGAATGAGGCCGCACTTGACGGAGAAGACGGACGACGAGGCGGAACGCGAACGGCTCCTCGGCAAACTGACCCTCCGCGAGAAGGTCCGGCTGCTCACCGGCGCGACCACCTGGCGCACCAGGGCCGAACCAGCCCTGGAACTGAGGGAGATGGTCCTGTCGGACGGTCCCGCCGGAGTACGCGGGCAGTCCTGGGACGAGGGCGATCCGGCCCTGCTGTTGCCCTCGGCGTCCGCGCTCGGCGCCCTGTGGGACGAGGAACGGGTGGAGCGTCTCGGCGGGCTGCTCGCCGCCGAGGCGCGCCGCAAGGGTGTCGACGTCGTCCTCGCACCCACCCTCAACCTCCACCGGACACCGCTCGGCGGGCGGCACTTCGAGTGCTTCTCCGAGGACCCCGAACTGACCGGCCGCACCGGCGCCGCGCTGATCCGGGGCATCCAGGCACACGGAGTGGCCGCCACCGCCAAGCACTACGTGGCCAACGACTCCGAGACCGACCGGCTGACCGTCGACGTACGGGTGTCCGAGCGGGTCCTGCGGGAGGTGTATCTGGCACCGTTCGAGGCGGCCGTCGAGGCTGGCGTCCGGATCGTCATGGCCGGGTACAACGGCGTCAACGGCACCACGATGACCGCCAGTTCCCTGCTCGAGGAACCCCTCAAGGAGGAGTGGGGCTTCACCGGCGTGGTGGTGTCCGACTGGGGCGCGGTGCGGTCCGGGGAACCGGCCGCCCGCGCCGCCCTCGACCTCGCGATGCCGGGACCGGAGAGCGCCTTCGGCGAGGAGCTGGTGCGGGCGGTGGAAGAGGGGCGCGTTCCGCGGAACGCCGTCGACGACAAGGTGCGGCGGCTGCTCGGGCTCGCCGCCGCGTGCGGCGCGCTGGGGGAGCCGCTGCGGGACGCCCCGCCCGCCACCGGCCGGGGCGAGGCCCGCGCGCTGCTGCGCGCGGCCGCGGCCGCGAGCACCGTCCTGCTGCGCAATCGCGGTGTCCTCCCGCTCGATCCCGCCCGGTTGCGCACCGTCGCGGTGATCGGCGCGCACGCGGCCCTGCCGCGGGTCCAGGGCGGCGGCAGCGCGGGAGTCTTCCCCGAGCGGGTCGTCACTCCGCTGGAGGGGATCAGGGCCGCGCTCGGCGACGGCGTACGCGTCGTCCATGTGCCGGGCCCCTCGGCCGACGCGCCCGCGCCACCCCTGGCCCCGGACCTGTGCGCCGATCCGGAGACCGGCGCCCCCGGTGTCCGGCTGCGCGTGCTCGACGCGGCGGGGCGTGAACTGCTCTCCGAACACCGCCTCGGGGGACGTCAGTTGGAGCCGCCGCTGCCGTCGGGCGCGCACACCGTCGAGATCGCCGCCCTTCTGCTTCCGCGGATCTCGGGGCGGTGGACGCTCGGAGTCGGCGGGTTCGGGCGCCTGAGCATCACCGTCGACGAACGCGTCGCCCTGAAAGGGGAGTTCGGCAAGGAGACCGACGATCCGGCGGTCGTCCACGTGAACCCGCCCGTCCACGGTGCGCCCGTCCCGCTCACGGCGGGACGCGCGGTGCGCGTGGTGGCCCGCCGCGAACTCGCCCCGGGCACCGGCCGGGCCACCGTCGTCACCGCTGCCCCGCCACCCCCCGACGACGGTCCGGCCCTGGCCGACGCGGTGCGGGCGGCCCGCGACGCGGACGCGGCGATCGTGGTCGTCGGCACCACCGAACACGGCGAGTCCGAGGGATACGACCGGACGGACCTCGGGCTCGGCGGACGCCAGGACGAGCTGGTCCGCGCGGTGACCGCCGCCGAACCGCGCACGGTCGTCGTCGTCAACAGCGGCGGACCGGTCGAACTGCCCTGGCGCGCGGCGGCCGGTGCCGTCCTGCTGACCTGGTTCCCCGGTCAGGAGGGCGGCGCGGGCCTCGCCGACGTGCTGTTCGGCCGAGCCGAACCCGGCGGGCGGCTGCCCACGACCTGGCCGGCGACCCTCGCCGACGCGCCGGTCACCCGCACCCGGCCCGAGGACGGACACCTCGACTACACCGAGGGCCTGCACATCGGTTACCGAGCCTGGGCACGCCACGACCGCGAACCCGCCTACTGGTTCGGGCACGGACTCGGCTTCACCACCTGGGCGTACGAGGGGCTGGGCGTCCCCGGCGACATCGTGGCCGGCGAGCCGTTCACCGTGCGGGTCGACGTACGCAACACGGGCCCCCGGCGCGGACGCGAGGTCGTCCAGGTCTATCTCGCCGGGCCCCCCGGCCCGCCGGACCGCCCGGAACGCTGGCTCGCCGGGTACGCCGCGGTGAGCGCCGAACCGGGCGAGCGGGCGACGGCGTCGGTGCGGATACCGCCCCGGGCGCTGCGCCACTGGGCCGAGGACGAACACGCGTGGCGCACGCGGCCCGGCGCCTACCGCGTGCTCGCCGGCAGCTCCGCGGGCGCCCTGCCGCTGACGGCCACCGCCCTGGTCCGGGCCCCCGGCTGAGCGCCGGGCGGCCGGGGAGAGCGCTCTATCCCGGGGCGGTGCCGTGCCGTTAGGGTGCCGCCATGAGCAGACAGGCTCCCACGCTGGAGGATGTCGCGCGGGTGGCCGGAGTCTCCCGCGCGACCGTGTCCCGGGTCATCAACGGTGTCCGCAACGTCGACCCCGGAATCCAGGAGGTGGTGCGCCAGGCCATCGAGCGGACGGGATACGCGCCCAACCGGGCCGCCCGATCGCTGGTGACACGGCGCAGCCAGACGGTGGCGCTGATCGTCTCCGGCGCGGGCGACACCCCGGGGGAGGCGCAGAACGCCTTTGCCGCGCGGGTGTTCGCGGACCCCTTCTTCGGACGGGTCGTCAGCGGCGTGGTGGGGTACCTGCGTCCACGCTCGATGCATCCGCTGCTGATGTTCGCCGAATCCGCGGAGACCAGGAGCCAGGTGCTGGCCGACCTCCGGCAGGGCAGCGCGGACGGGGCCCTTGTCGTCTCCACCCACGCCGACGACCCGCTGCCCGCCCTGCTCGCCGACGCGGGTCTGCCCGCCGTCCTCTTCGCCCGGCCCTCCCGCCCCGTGCGGCTCAGCTACGTCGATCTCGCCCACCGCGAGGGGGCGCGACTGGCGGCCGAACACCTGCTGAACCGGGGCTGCCGGCGGATCGTCACCGTCACCGGGCCGCTCGGCGTCGCCGCGAGCCAGGACCGGCTCGCCGGGTTCCGCGACACGATGGCCCGCAGCGGACACCCGTACGTCCCGGTCGCCGAGGGCGGGTTCACGCTGGACAGCGGCATGGCGGCGATGTCCGGTCTGCTGTCCGAACACCCGGATGTGGACGGGGTGTTCGCCGCCAACGACCTGATGGCCCAGGGTGTGTGCCAACTGCTGCGGGAGCGGGGCAGACAGGTGCCGGACGATGTCGCGGTCGTCGGCTTCGACGACTCCAGCGTGGCCGTGACCTGCCGCCCTCCGCTGACCACGGTGCGCCAGCCGGTGGAGGAGATGGCCGCGGCGATGGCCGCCCTCCTGGACGAGCACATCCAGGGCGTCCGCACCGAACCCACGTCGCTGATCTTCGACCCGGAACTCGTGGTCCGCGCCTCGGCGTAGGGCTTGGCGGACAAGCCCTAGCAGGGTCACGCCCGTCGGCCCGTGCCGGAGCGGGTCCTCCGCATGTCCTGTCGTGTGTCCGCCGTCCCCGCCGGTGACGGAGACTGGACCGGCAAGGATGGACGAGCACCCGGCCGGGCAGACGGGCCGGCGACGGAAGGCAGGCGGATGACCCACCCGATCACCGTGGGCGTGGACGGATCACCCGAGAGCAGGGCGGCCCTGGCCTGGGCGGGCCGTGAGGCCGTCCGCCGGGGTGTGGCGCTGCGGGTGGTGTACGCCTGGCACTGGCCGCCGCACGACATGGTCGGCGGTGGTGACCGGGAGGACCAGGCACGCGCGGCCCGAGCCATGATCGAGGACGCGGCCCGCACGGCCACCGAACGGCACGAGGGTCTGCCGGTGACGGTCGACGTGATCGACTCCGTCGACGGCGACGTGGTGCAGGCGTTGCTGGGCGTCGCGGCCGACACGCGGACCCTGGTCCTCGGCTCGCGCGGATACGGCGCGTTCGTCGGCTTCCTGCTCGGTTCCGTCGGACAACGGGTGATCGCCGAGGCGTCCTGCCCGGTGGTGCTGGTGCGTTCGGAGGACCGGCCCGAGGACGAGGCGGGCGGCCGCGAGATCGTCGTGGGCCATCAGGGCGGGCCCGAGGACGACGCCGGTCTGCGTTTCGCGTTCGAGACCGCGGCGGCCCGTGGCGCGGCGGTGCGGGCCGTACGGGCGTGGAGCCTGCCGCCGGTGTTCGCCTACAGCCCCGGTTCGCTGAAGATGCTCGACGAGGCCGGCGGCCTGGAGCCGTACGAGAGGAAGGCGCTGGCCGAGGCGCTCCTGCCGTGGCGCGAACGCTTTCCCGAGGTACCCGTCACCCAGCACATCGAGATGGGCAGCGCGGGCCAGGTGCTGCTGTCCCTCTCCGACCGGGCCCAGCTGGTGGTCGTCGGCCGCAGGGCCGACCGCTCCGCGGTGGGCGTCCGGATCGGTTCGGTGGCCCACGCGGTGATGCATCACGCGCCCTGCCCGGTGGCCATCGTTCCGCACGCCTGACCCGGCACCGGGCCGTCGGACCCCGCCGCGGGCTCCCCCGGTCGAGAGCCGGCCGGGGGAGCCCGGGCCGGGACCGGCCGGGTGCGCGTCGAGCGGGACCGGTGACGTGGAGCGGGGCGGGACGGCGCGCCCGCGTCGGACGGCGGTTACTCGTTGTCGGCCCGGGACATGCGCAGGGCGAGATCCTGGAGCAGATCGGCCGTCGAGACGTCGGTGCGCCCGGAGTCGTGGAGGTCGGCGAGCTCGGAGAAGAGGAACGCGAACGCGCCCACCAGCGAGATGGCGGCGGGCAGGTAGGCGTCCGCGACCGCCTGCCCCGCCTCGGCGGGACCGGCGTCACCGGGCACCTCGACACGCGGGAACACCTCGGTGACGAGAGCGCCCAGGTTGTTCTCGGCCGATTCGACCCCGGCCTCCTCGTCCTGGGCGATCCTGCGCACCATGGCGTTGGTCTCGGTGAGCACGCCGATGGCGCGCAGGATGATCTCCGTCTGTTCCATGGCGTGAGCCTAGACGGGCGAAGCCCCGCTGTGACCAGGACCTTGGTCTCGGGATGGTAGACAGTGCCCATGAACGACAACTCCCGCGCCCGCCGGGCCCGCGCGCGATGACCGCCGGCATCGACACCCCCGACCGCCGGGGCCGGACCGGACTCGACCGGACGGGCCGCGACCTGACCGGCAACCCCCGGGTCAGGATCCGCGACGTGCAACTTCTGTCCTGCCACTGGTACGTGGAGCGCACCACCACCTTCGACCTCCAGCTGGCCGACGGGACCTGGAGCACCCAGGAGCGCGAGACCCACGACCGCGGCAACGGAGCCACCCTCCTGCTGTACGACAGCGAGCGCGAAACCGTGCTGCTGACCAGGCAGTTCCGCTATCCCGTGTATGCCAACGGGCACCCGGACGGCATGCTGGTCGAGACACCCGGCGGCCTCCTCGACGAGGAGGACGAGCACCCCGAGGACGCCGTACGGCGCGAGGTCATCGAGGAGACCGGGCACACCGTCGGCGCGGTGGAACACGTCTTCGACGTCTACATGAGCCCGGGTTCGGTCACCGAGCGGGTGAGCTTCTACGCCGCCTCCTACGGCCCGTCCACCCGCACCCACGAGGGCGGCGGACTCGACGAGGAGGGGGAGGACATCGAGGTGGTCGAACTGCCCTTCCGTGAAGCCCTGTCGATGATCCGCAGCGGGGAGATCGCGGACGCCAAGACGATCATGCTGTTGCAGTGGGCCGCCCTGGAGGGCCCCTTCGCCAAGGCTTGACCTCAAGAGCACTCCAGCGACCAGACTCCCGTTCGGGCCCGGGGACTTCGGGCCCGAACGGGAGGGAACACCATGCGCTACCGCACGATCGGCACGGACCCGGCGACCCGCCGCGAGGTGAGTGTGCTCGCGCTCGGCGCGATGCTGTTCGGCTCACTGACCGACGAGAAGACGTCGTTCGCCGTACTGGACCGCTATGCCGAGGCCGGCGGCAACTTCATCGACACCTCGGACAACTACGCCTTCTGGACCGACGGCGGGCAGGGCGGCCAGAGCGAGGAACTGCTCGGACGCTGGCGGCGCAGCCGGGGCGTCGGCGACGGGATCGTCCTCGCGACCAAGCTCGGCGCACGCCCGCTCGCCCCGGGGACCGGCTACGTCGACAACCCCGAGGGACTGTCGGCCAAGGTGATCCGCGAGGCCTCCGAGCGGAGCCGGGAACGCCTCGGCGTGGAGAAGATCGACCTTCTGTACGCGCACATAGAGGACCGCACCGTCGAACCGGGCGAGACCGTCCAGGCGTTCGCCGAACTCGTCGCGGCAGGCAGCGTCGGACTCCTCGGGGTGAGCAACCACGCCGTCTGGCGCGTGGAGCGGGCCCGCGCCCTGGCCGCCCTGGCCGGACTGCCCGGCTACGAGGTCCTCCAGTACCACCACAGCCTGCTGCGCCCGCGCTCCGACGTACCCAGCGGGCTCTTCCCCGAGGGCGGCCTCGGCGCCGCGACCGGTGAACTCCTCAGCTACCTGGGGGCGGAGCCCGGGCTGACGCTGGTCGCCTACTCGCCGCTGCTGGGCGGCGCCTACGGGCGCCGGGACAAGCCGCTGCCGTCCGACTACGACCACCCGGGAAACGCAGCCCGGCTCACCGCGCTCAAGGAGGTGGCGAAGGAGACGGGGGCGACCCTCAACCAGGTCGTGCTGGCCTGGCAGATGGGCGGCGAGCTGCCGCTGATCCCGCTGGCCGGTGCCTCCTCGGTGGCCCAGCTGGAGGAGAACCTGGCCGCGGTGGACCTGGAACTCACCCCGGACCAGCGGGCCCGTCTGGACGCGGCCCACTGACTCCCGTCGGGCGTACTGACATCCGTCGGGCCAGCTGACATCCGTCGGGCCAACTGACCTCCGTCCGGCCCGTGTCACCGTGAGCGGTCCGGACGGGTGTCCGGCCCCGGGCGTTCATCCTCGTCGGGCGGCCGGCGGGTGGTGAGCAGCAGCGCGATGTCGTCGGGGCGTTCGTTGGCCCTCCGGGCGTCCGCGGTGAGCAGATCGGCGGCGCTGGACAGGGACGGACCGCCCGCCGTGCGGTGCCGCGGGGGGTCCGCGTCGGCCAGGGTCGAGCGAAGGGCCTCGATCCCGTCGTCGATGTCCGTGCCGGGCCGCTCGACCAGCCCGTCCGTGTACAGGGCCAGTACGGCCTCGGGTTCCAGCACCAGGTCCGTCACGGGGTAGTCGGCGTGCGGGTCCACGCCCAGCACCACACCGCCCGGCAGGTCCAGAACCTCGGTGCGGCCGTCGGGGTGGCGCAGCAGCGGCTGCGGATGCCCGGCCCGCGCCGCCTGCGCGACACCGGTCAACGGATCCACCCGGACGTAGCAGCAACTCGCGAACTGGCCCGGATCGAGGTCGATGAGCAGCCGGTTGGTACCGCTCATCACCTCGTCCGGAGGATGGTCCCCGAGGGCGAACGCCCTTACTGCGCTGCGGAGTTGACCCATGGTGGCGGCGGCCTGGACGCCGTGGCCCTGGACGTCCCCGATGACGAGGGCGAGCCCGTCGCCGGCCTCGACGACGTCGTACCAGTCGCCGCCCACGTCCATGCCGACGGTGCCGGGCAGATAACGGCCCGCCGTCTCCACGAGGGGGTGTGCCGACAGCCGGTGCGGCAGCAGGGCCTCCTGGAGCCCGCGGGCGAGCGCCGCCTCGCTGTCGTAGCGCCTCGCCCGTTCCAGGGACTGCGCGATCAGCCCGGCGAGCGCGGTGAGGACCGTACGTTCCTCGGTGCTGAAGCCGCGCGGCCGGTCGAACCCGAGGATGCAGGAGCCGACCGGCCGTCCGGAGGCGATCAGCGGAAGGAAGGCACGGGCGCCGACGGTGGCGTCCAGGGAGATGCCCGGATAGGCGGCGGCGAGCTGTTGCATCGACTCGAAGAAGAGCGGCCGGCCGCTGGTGAGTGACTCGACCCCGGGCAGTTTGGCGTCCAGGCCCACACCGTCGAAGGGAGCGAGGAACCCTTGCGGGAAGCCGGTCTCCCAGGCCAGATAGAGCCTGCGGTCCTGGAGCAGATAGATGGCCAGGCGGCGGCTGCCGAACGCGGGCAGCAGTTCGCGCATCACCACCTCGGACACCTGCCGCGCGGTCACCGCCTCGGTCAGGGCGATCGCGAGGACGATGGGCCGGTACTGCGGTGCCGTGCCCGGGGCACCGGTGTCGGGCTCTTCGGTCCCGGCCCCTGCGGCCTGCGTCGCCTCCAGGTCGAACGGGGCGTTCCCGGCGGACCCCGAGGCCCGTCCCAGAGGCGTGATCTTGCAGGTCACCCCGCGCGGGCCCGGATAGACGGAGAAGCTCAGCCAGGTTCCCGTCAGGTGTCCCGGAGTCGTCGCGGTGCCGTGTCCCAGCGGGCTGCGGGCCCGGAAGTGCACCGGGTCCGGTGAGAACAGCGCGCTGCGCAGGTGATCCTCGTAGGCGGGGTGGTCCATCCAGGGCACCGCGTCCCACAGCAGCCGCCCCATCAGCTCGGCGCGCGGGCGGCCGAGCAGCTCGCCGGCACGCGGGTTGGCGTAGGTGATCAGCCCGATCCGGTCGATCGAGAAGACGCCCTCGGGGAGCTGGTCGGCCGCCCCGTCCGCCGCCGGTCCCGGTCCCGGGTCGACGAGCGCGCCGCTGACCCGGAACGGCGGATCGTCCGTTCCTCCCGCTGTCCACAGTTCGAGAAGCCGCAGTCCGCCGTTTCCGGTCCGTACGGGCAGGGGATGGGGCGGGGGCCGGCCGGCGGCGGTCTCGCGCAGGGCGGCCAGCAGCAACCGGGGCTCGTCGTGGGCCAGCGCGTCCGCGAAGGCCTCGGGGGTGCCCCCGAAATCCTCCTGGGGTATTCCCAGCAGCGCCCACAGGGCGTCGTCCGCGAGCAGCGTGCCGTCCTCCGGATCCCAGGTGAAGCCCCCGACGCACCGGGTGGACGGGCCGTCGACCGGCGGCCGGGTTCCGAGGGGGTTGCCGTCCCACAGGACCGAGGACCCGTCCCTGTCCAGCTTCGCCAGGGCTGCTCCGAGGCCCGCCGCCACCGCTGTCATCCGGTCGCGGTCCGGCAGGACCTCGGTGGCGTCGGAGGCGGGCGGGCGCAGCACCGTCAGGACGCCGTACGGGGTGGAGTCGCTCACGACCGGCACGTAGAGCGAACCGAACTGGAACGGCAGTCCCGCCGCGAGCTGCGGATAGCGGCGCATCGTCTCCGTCGGATCGGCGAGCAGCACCTCGACACCGAGCCGATGGGCGTCCGCGACCGGGAACGGCCGGTCCACGTGCATGCGCGACCAGGGGCGGAAGAGGGGCCCCGGCAGGCCCGCGAGCACGGCGAGTCGCAGCAGGCCGGGCGTACCGGAGCGCAGGTACACGCCCCCCGCGAAGCCGCGGGCGGCCCGGATCGCGTCCGTCACCGCGTCACTGAGCAGGGAGGTCAGGCTGTCCAGCGCCTGGCCCTCGCGCTCGGCGCTCCCTGTCATCGATCTGCCCTCGTCCGCCCGCCACCAGGGGGATAACACAGCAAGAATGCGCCTCTCGGGCCGTTCACCGCACCTCGACGTCCTCCGCGGCACCGGGAGGTGAGGCCATTCTTCCCGGCCGCGCCCGAATGCGCCCGGCGTGAACATACAGACTCGGGCCCGCTTCGGGAACTGTCGGGAAGCGAGTGATTCAGGAGGCCGGTCCGGGCCGCAGTGCCCCGGCGGCGACGGCCGTCACCGCCTCGGCCAGCGCGCCGAGGGCGGGGAAGTCGAGCTTCCACTGCTGCCAGAAGAGGGGGACGTCGATGCCCCGGCCCGCCGCGAGAGGGACCAGTCTTCCGGCGCGCAGCAGCGGTGCCGCCTGGACCTCTGGCACCATGCCCCAGCCCATCCCGGCCGCCACGGCGTCGACGAACCCCTCCGACGTGGGGACGAAATGGCGCAGCGCGCTCCCGCCGGGACCGCCCGTGAGGGCGCGGACGAAGTCGTCCTGGATGTCGTCGTTGCGGTCGAACGCCACCACGGGGGCGGAGCCGATCAGCTCGCGCAGGGGCGTGCCGGTCGTCGTGCCGAGCCACTGCTCGGCGCAGCCGGGGCTCGCCACCGGCAGATAGCGCATGATCCCGAGGGCGCGCACGGAGCAGCCGGCCACCGGGTCGGGCGACGAGGTGACCGCCGCCATGACGGTTCCCTCGCGCAGCAGGGCCGCGGTGTGGTCCTCGTCCTCCCGGCGCAGTTCGAAGCACAGCCGCAGTTCGCCCGGCACACGGGCGAGCGCCGGCAGGAACCAGGTCGCCAGCGAGTCGGCGTTCACGGCGACCGACAGCCGTGTGGGCTCACCGGATCCGGACATGCCGAGCTCGGCGTGCGCGTCGCGCTCCAGCCGGGCGAGCCGGCGCGCGAAGCGCACCACGATCTCGCCGGACTCGGTCGGGCGCACCGGCTTCGTCCGTGTCAGCAGGACCCTGCCGGTGCGCTGTTCGAGTGACTTGACCCGCTGGCTCACCGCCGAGGGCGTCACATGGAGGGCCGTGGCCGCCGCGTCGAAGGTGCCCTCGTCGACCACCGCGAGCAGTGTGCGCACCTGGTCGAGGGGGAGTTCCGTCATCACGATCGCTAAGGATACGTAAGAATCTTTAGCTGTACTTCCGGCGATCCGTTTTCTAGCGTCGACGGCATGACAGACGCCCTGGCCGCAGCGGTCGCCGGATTCGGCGCCGGCCTCTCCCTCATCGTCGCCATCGGCGCTCAGAACGCCTTCGTCCTGCGCCAGGGCGTCCGCCGGGACGCGGTCCTCGCCGTGGTGGGCATCTGCGCCCTGTCCGACGCGCTGCTCATCGCGCTGGGAGTCGGCGGGGTCGGCGCGGTGGTGGTGGCCTGGCCCGCGGCGCTCACCGCGGTCGGGCTGATCGGCGGCTGTTTCCTCGTCGTCTACGGAGTTCTCGCCGCCCGGCGGGTGCTGAAGCCGTCGGCCCTGCGGGCGGCCACCGACTCCCCGGGCTCCTGGCGCCGTGCCGTCCTCACCTGCCTCGCCCTGACGTGGCTCAACCCGCATGTGTACCTCGACACCGTGTTCCTGCTCGGCTCCCTGGCGGCCGGACGTGGATCGCTGCGCTGGACGTTCGGGCTGGGCGCGGCACTCGCCAGCCTGTGCTGGTTCGTCGCCCTGGGGTTCGGCGCGCGGCTGCTCGGCCGCTTCCTCGCCCGGCCGGCGTCCTGGCGTGTGCTCGACGGACTGGTCGCCACGACCATGATCGCGATGGGCGCCACCCTGATCGCCGGCGCCTGACCCGCCGCACCGCACGTACGGTCGGCACCGCCCGGACCGCCGCAAACGTCCAGCCCGCCGCCCGCCGCCCGCCGCCCGCCGCCCGCCGTCCGCCCCGTGCCGCCCGCCGCCCGCCGCCCGCTCCGCTCCGGGCGCGCACCGTCCCGCAGCGCCGTGCGCCCGGGTGCCCGCACGCCCGGGTGCCCGCACGCCCCGCCGGGGTGTTCCGCCGCGCACTGAGCGTGCGCCGTCGTGCGCCCCTTTGAGGTATCCCGCGCTGCCGTGCGCCGGTCGTGCGACCGGCCCGCAGGGCCGGTCTCCGGGCGCCCCGTGCACCGATCTCGTCCCCCGGGGGACACGCGCCGCCCGCGCTCGGCCATAGTGATCCCCGAATCGAAAGATGTATCGAGCAACCAGGATGAGCGTGGACACGAGCCAGAGCAGTACGGACAGCGGCGCCGCGGAGCCCGACGGGAGGGCGGAGACCGAGCGGCCGGGCCGCTCCGGATGGCGGCGATGGGCCATGGACACCCGGCCGCTGCGCCGTCCCGCCTACCGCCGGCTGTGGTCGTCGACCGCGGTCACCTCCGTGGGCAGCCAGCTCACCGCTGTCGCCGTGCCCAAACAGATCTACGACATCACCGGCTCCTCGGCCTGGGTCGGCTACGCGAGCCTCGCCGGCCTGCTGCCCCTCGTGGTCTTCGCCCTGTGGGGCGGTGCGGTCGCCGACAGCGTGGACCGCCGCAAGCTGCTCCTCGTCACCAACATCGGCATAGCCGTCACCTCCCTGCTCTTCTGGGTCCAGGCCGCCACCCAACTGGAGTCGGTGCTCGTCCTGATGGTCCTGCTCGCCCTCCAGCAGGCGTTCTTCGGCCTCAATTCCCCGGCCCGCAGCGCGTCCATCGCGCGGCTCGTCCCGGCGGACGAACTGCCCGCGGCCAACGCGCTCGGCGCGACCGTCATGCAGACCGGTTCGGTGGCCGGGCCGATGCTCGCCGGTGCCCTCATTCCCCTCATCGGGCTGCCCGAGCTCTATCTGATCGACGCCCTCGCCCTGTGCGTCACCGTGTGGGCCGTCCTGCGCCTTCCGGCACTGCCGCCCCTCACCGGAACGGCCTCCCAGCGCGCGGGCCTGCGCGAAGTGGTGGCCGGTTTCCGCTACATCGCCCTGCACAAGGTGCTGTTGCTGTCCTTCCTCGCCGACATCATCGCCATGGTCCTCGGCATGCCGCGCGCGCTGTTCCCGCAACTCGCCGCCGAGACGTACGGCTCCTACGGCGAAGGACTCGCGCTCGGACTGCTGTTCGCGGCGATCCCCGTCGGCGCGGTCGTGGGCGGACTGATGTCGGGCACCTTCTCCCGCGCCCGCCGGCACGGTCTGATGGTCATCGTCTCCGTCGCGGCCTGGGGCGCGGCCATCGCCGGGTTCGGTCTCAGCGGCAGTCTGTGGCTCGCCGTGGCCTTCCTGGCCGTCGCCGGGGTCGCCGACATGGTCTCCATGGTCTTCCGCGGCGCGATCCTGCTGTCCGCGGCCACCGACGAGATGCGCGGACGGCTCCAGGGCGTCTTCACCGTCGTCGTCGTGGGCGGCCCGCGCGTCGCCGACGTCCTTCACGGCACGGCGGGTTCGGCCCTCGGAGCACCGGCCGCGGTGGCCGGCGGAGGCCTGTTGGTGATCGTGGCGGTGCTTGTGCTCGCTTTTGTCACACCGGCCTTGAGGCGTTACACAATCTGAATACGAAAAACGACCATGGTGGTTCTAGAGTGGCCGCCATGGTGGACACGCGCCCTACGTCGGCATTCCACGCGCAGAACATCAGCGCGGACAGTACCTCCCGTCTGGTGGGAGCCCTGGATGCCCAGGACGTCAACGACGGCGTACAGCGCCTGCGTTCGTGGGCACACGCGGCACTGACCGTGCGGCCCGGGGAGCGGGCGCTCGACATCGGCGCGGGCACCGGATCACAGACCCGGCGGCTCGCGGCGGCCGTGGGTCCGCGCGGCAGGGTGCTCGGCATCGAACCGAACCCCGGACTGCGCGCCGTGGCCGAACAGCGGGGCACCGAGGAACGCAGCGCGGCGCGGTTCGCCGACGGTGACGCCCTCGCCCTGCCGCTGCCCGACGCCACCGTCGACGTGGTGTGGTGCGAGCGGGTTCTCCAGCACCTCGTGGAGCCGGAGAAGGCCGTCTTCGAGATAGCGCGCGTGCTGCGCCCCGGCGGGAGGGTCGCCCTGCTGGACACCGACTGGGCGACCACGATCCTGCACCCCGGCGACCCCGAGACGATCGCCGCGCTCACCACCGGCGCGCTGTCCGCGGCCACCGACCCGTACTCGGGACGCAAGCTGGTCGGACGGCTGACGGCGGCCGGCCTCGTCATCGACGACCGTGGATCGCAGGCGCTGCTCCAGGACCACAAGTCGGTCGCCTGGCCGCTCATCCGCATGCTGGGCGACTCGGCGCTGAGCCGCGGACTCATCGGCGAGACGCAGCGCGACCGCCTGTACGAGGACCTCGCCGAAGCCGCGCGCCAGGGCGGCCTGCACATGTCCGTGACGATGTTCGGAGCCGTCGCGCACCGTCCGGAGTGACCGGGTCCGCGTTCACCGTGTGCCGTCGGCGGTGACCGGGTCCAGGAGCGCGGCGTAGCGTCCGGATTGATCCGGAATACAATGGAATGGCCGTCGCTGACGGGCCAGTACGCAGATTTCCCCTGGTATTGGGGGTACGCGAACACCATGTACACCGCGAGCCAAGAACTGATCGCAGCGAGTTCATCGCTGAACGCGGGCGCCGCTTTCATCGGCGGCCTCATCATCGCCGGTGCCCTCGTCTGGGCCGTCCGGATGGGCATCCGGGTGCGGAACCTGGAATCCCGCCCGCCCACAGCCGAGGAGCAGCCCAGGCTGCCCGAGACCGGGGCGGTGCACGAGGAGCGCGAGATGCGGGAACCCGACGAGGTCCCGCACGCCGCGGACGAGAGTGAGCGGCTCATGCCGTACAACATGCACTCCGCGAGCACCAAACACGCCGATGACCAGCACCGCAAGCGCTGGCAACCAGGATCCAGCGGGTCCTTCGGCAGCGGCGGACCCGGCAGAACCTGACCGGGGCGCGAAGGAGCCGACCGCCGCGAGCGGCCGGCTCCTCCATGTACGCGCACGGCCTCTCATGGAAGCTCGGAAGACCGGTCCTGGGGGGAGATCGGCCGCCGAGTCCTCGGGAGCGAGGCCGGGACGCAGCCGCAGCCACGACGGCTGGCGCAGCAGCCCGGCCCGGGTGCGCGTGCTGTAGCGGACCTCGCCCATCAGCCGGGGCAGCACCCAGTGCGCCTCGGCCGCCCGCGGGACACTGTCGAAGGGGCAGTGGCCTGTCTCGGCGGCCCGCAGCAGCCGGGCCAGTCCGGCACGTTCGGCCTCGCTCCAGCCGGTGCCCACGCTCCCGACGTGGCGCAGCCTTCCCGCGTCGCGCTGGCCCACGAGCACGGCACCGGGCAGTCCCGGCAGACGCCCCTTCCCGGGGACCCAGCCGCCGACCAGGACGTCCGCCGTCCGCATGTTGCGGATCTTGATCCAGGACCGTGAGCGCACGCCGGGCTCGTACACCGAGTCCAGGCGCTCGCAGACCAGCCCCTCGAGGCCGCTCGCCCGTGTCGCCCGCAGGGCCTCTTCGCCATGCCCCACGAGCGCCGTCGGTGTCGACCGGAACGGGCCCTCCGGGGAGAGGCTCTCCAGCGTCTGCCGCCGCCGCGCGTAGGGCCGGCCCGTGAGATCGCCGCCCAGGCGCATGACGTCGAACAGGACGAGACGAGCGGGTGCCTGCTCGGCGCGCCGGGCCGCACTGCCGGGCGACCGGGCGAGGCCCATCCGGGACTGCAGCAGCCGGAAGTCACCGCGTCCCTGGTCGTCCCGGAGCGGTGACCGGGGGCCTCTCAGGGCTGTCCGGGCCCTCTAGCCCTCCAGCGCCTGGGCGATCAGCGTCTGCAGGTACAGCCCGCGGTGGGCGTCGAGGTCGCCCGGCCGGCCCGAGCGGACGGCGGTGGCGAACTCCCGGCGCAGCACGGGCCAGGACTCCTCGTGGTCGAGGGCTCCGGCGTCGAGGACCAGTTCGGGATGCCGGCCGAACAGCTCGACACGGGTGATCCCGCGCTCGACCTCGACCGAGCCCGACAGGGAGGCCTGGCTCACGGCGCCGCTCTCGTGCTCGCAGGTGAGTTCGAGCCAGCGGCGCGGGTCCCCGGCACCGCGCACCCGGACGACCGGCCCCAGTGCCGCGTCCAGCAGGTCCAGCAGATGCGGTCCGAGGTCGAGGAGCGCCCCGTGCTCAAGGCGCCACGGGGTCGCGAAGTCACCGCCCAGGAAGGCACCGCTCAGACCGCAGGAGCGCGCGCCCGAGACGTCCAGGGTCCGTGCCGCGGCGAGGAACCGCCGGACGGCCGGGTGATAGCGGTTCGTCAGGACGAGCTGCGAGACCACGCCCGAGGCGTCGATCGCGTCCACGAGCCCTCGCGCCGCGGACAGGTCGAGCGCCAGCGGCTTCTCCAGGAGCAGGGCCTTGCCCGCCTCGGCGGCCCGTACGGCCAGTTCGGCCTGTACCGCGGGCGGAACCGAGAAGGCCACCGCCTCGCAGCCGTCGAGCAGTTCCTCGAACGTCGCGCTGACATCCGCGCCGTACGGGGCCGCCGTCTCGCGGGCGGCCTCCGGCCGGCGTGCCCACACCGACGTCAGCACGGTCTCGGGTCCGGCGGCGAGCACCCGGGCGTGCACGGCCCGCGCCCAGGGTCCCGCGCCGACGAGCCCCACCCTGACGGGTGTCCGGTTCCAGGCGGGCGAGGTGGTGGTCACGGCTTCTCCTCTGCGCTGTACGGGTTCTGACATGCCGTCGGCGGCCGCGCCCGACGAGGGGAGCGGCCGCGCCCGACGTCGGATCTTCGGACGTGTGGACAGACTTCACCACGGTGTCCCGGTGTTCGGCCAGCGGCTCGACAGCGTCCTCGCCTCCCGGTCGCGCGGGGCACGCGGGGCGCGGGAGCCCGGCGCGTGAACCCGGGAAGCGCGCCTCTGTCGGTCCCCGCCCGCCGCACGTCATCATGCCGGACATGGATCCCACACAGGACAAAGCGGGCTTCGGGGGCGGTGCGGGCCTGCCCGCGCTGCCGGAGGACTGGGAACGGTGTCTCGCCGTGGCCGCCCACCCGGACGACATCGAGTACGGCACGGCCTGTGCCGTCGCGCGCTGGACCGCACAGGGCAAGCGGGTGAGCTATCTGCTGGCGACCAGGGGAGAGTCAGGCATCGACAGCCTGCACCCGGACCGGGCGGCACCGCTGCGGGAGTCCGAGGAGCGGGCCGGCGCACGGCAGGTCGGCGTCGACACCGTCGAGTTCCTCGATCACCGCGACGGCGTCGTCGAGTACGGGACCGGCCTGCGCCGGGAGATCGTGCGCGCGATGCGCCGCCACCGGCCCGAGATCGTGGTGTCCGGCGCGTTCACGGTACGGATGATCGGCGGCATGACCAACCAGGCGGACCACCGGGCGGTGGGCCTGGCCGCCCTCGACGCGGCACGCGACGCGGGAAACCGCTGGATCTTCCCCGAACTCGCCGACGAGGGCCTGGAACCCTGGAACGGCATCCGGATGGTGTGCTTCGCCGGAGCGGAACGGCCCAGCCACGGCGTCGACGTCACCGGCGAACCCCTCGAACGCGGCATCGCCTCGCTGGAGGCACACGCCGAGTACACCAAGGGTCTGGGCGCGGGCGCCTTCGAAGCACGGCCGTTCCTCACCTGGGCGGCCGGTATGGGCGGAGCGGCGCTCGGCGTCGAGTCCGCCGTCCTGTTCGACGTCCACCAGCTCGTCCCGGACGGTCCGCCGCCCTGGGTGTGAGCGCTCCGGACCCATCCACCGGGACGGGGCCGGGCCCGGCGACCGGGGGCGGGTATGGACGCGACTTGACCGGATCGTGGGGGTCGAGGCCGCGAGGGACTCATAGGCTGTGCGCGAGTGATCACCGTCGAACAGGAGGAGCGAACGTGACAGCACGCCCGCACGAGGCCGCACGACGCACAACCGTCCTTCGCCGCGAGGCAGTTGTCGCGGCCGTCCCCGTCGCGCTAGCCGCGCTGCTCACCGCGGCGGGCCCCGCCACAGCGGCCGGGACCGTGGGCTCCGCGGGCGCGGGTGACCCGTACTTCCCTCTGTCGGGCAACGGCGGCTACGACGTCCACCACTACGACCTGACGCTCGGATACGACCCGGGCAGCCGCCACCTCGACGGCAAGGCGGTCATCACCGCCCGGGCCACCGAGCGGCTGACCCGGTTCGACCTCGACCTCAGCGGGCTGAAGGTCACCGGCGTCACCGTCGGCCACGCCAAGGCGGCCTTCCGGCGCGACGGCCGGGAACTCGTCGTCACTCCGAAGGAAACCCTGCGCAAGGGCGAGGAGTTCCGCGTCACCGTCACCTACTCCGGCACCCCGAAGCCGGTCACCGATCCCGACGGTTCCCTCGACGGGTGGATCCCCACGGACGACGGCGCGTTCGTGGCCGGTGAACCGCAGGGCGCGATGACATGGTTCCCCGCCGACAGCCACCCCACGGACAAGGCGTCGTACGACTTCACGCTGACCGTCCCGAAGGGGCGCACCGCTGTCGCCAACGGCGTCCTGCTCGGGCAGCGGACCGCGAACGGCCGGACCACCTTCCGCTGGCGCCAGTCCGAGCCGATGGCGGCCTACCTCGCCACGGCGACCGTCGGCACGTTCAAGGTCGAGCAGTACACCACCCGCGACGGCCTCAAGATCTACAACGCGGTCGACCCCCGCGAGGCGACCGCCGCCGCGCCCGTCGTGAAGAAGCTGCCGTCCGTCCTGGCCTGGGAGAGCAAGCTCTTCGGCCCCTATCCCTTCCGCGCCGCCGGAGCCATCGTCGACCGGGCCCCGCAGGTCGGCTACGCCCTGGAGACCCAGACCCGTCCGGTGTACGACTCCGCGCCCGACCTGGACACCCTCGTCCACGAGAGCGCCCACCAGTGGTTCGGCGACTCCGTCACCCTGACCCGCTGGAAGGACATCTGGCTCAACGAGGGCTTCGCCACCTACGCCGAGTGGCTGTACGCCGAGCAGCACGGCGGCAAGAGCGCGCAGAAGGCCTTCGACGCGCTGTACGCCACCCCCGAGGGCAAGGACCTCTGGGCGTTCCCGCCCGGTGATCCCGGAAACGGCGAGCACATCTTCGAGACGCCGGTCTACGCCCGGGGGGCCATGGTCCTGCACAAGCTGCGCACGGCCGTCGGCGATCCCGCGTTCTTCCGCATCCTGCGCACCTGGGCCACCGTCCACCGCGGCGGGCACGGTACGACGGACCGGTTCATCCGGCTCGCCGAACGGGAGTCAGGCAAGGACCTCACCGCTCTCTTCCACACCTGGCTCTTCACGGCCGGGAAGCCCGCCTCGGCCTGAGACGGGCTTCCCGGCGGCGGCTGCGGTCCGGCTCAGGCCGGCCGCAGCCAGACCGTCGCCAGAGGCGGCAGCGTCAGCTCGATGCTGGTCGGGCGGCCGTGCGTACCGATCGCCTCGGCCTTCACCGGCTCGGGGTCCGTGATGTCGCCGCCGCCGTAGCGCAGGGCGTCGGTGTTGAGGACCTCGCGCCAGGCCGGGATGTCCTCGGGGACGCCGAGGCGGTAGCCGTGGCGGACGGCGGGGGAGAGGTGGGAGACGGCGAGGAGCGGGGTGCCGTCGGCGGCGTGGCGCAGGAAGGCGAAGACGTTGTCGTCGGCGGCGTCGCCGACCACCCAGGTGAAGCCGGACGGGTCGGTGTCGCGTTCCCACAGCGCGGGTTCGTCGCGGTAGAGGGTGTTGAGGTCGCGGACGAGATCCTGGACCCCGCGGTGGTCGGCCTCGGCGCCGTAGGCGGGGTCCAGCAGCCACCAGTCGGGGCCGTGGGCTTCCTTCCACTCGCCTCCCTGGGCGAACTCCTGGCCCATGAAGAGGAGTTGCTTGCCGGGGTGGGCCCACATGAAGGCGAGGTAGGCGCGGAGGTTGGCGCGCTGCTGCCACCAGTCACCCGGCATCTTGGAGACGAGTGACTGCTTGCCGTGCACGACCTCGTCGTGGGAGATCGGCAGGACGTAGTTCTCGCTGTAGGCGTACACCATCGAGAAGGTCATCTCGTTGTGGTGGTACTTGCGGTGGATCGGCTCGTGCTGCATGTACTCCAGCGAGTCGTGCATCCAGCCCATGTTCCACTTGAGGCCGAAGCCGAGACCCCCGTCGGAGGTCGGCCGGGTGACTCCGTCCCAGGCGGTGGACTCCTCGGCGATGGTGACCACGCCGGGATTGCGGCGGTACACCGTGGCGTTCATCTCCTGGAGGAACGTCACCGCGTCGGGGTTGTCCCGCCCGCCGTGTTCGTTGGGAGCCCACTGGCCCTCTTCGCGGGAGTAGTCGAGGTAGAGCATGGAGGCCACGGCGTCGACGCGCAGGCCGTCGATGTGGAACTCCTCGCACCAGTAGGTGGCGTTGGCGACGAGGAAGTTGCGGACCTCACGGCGGCCGTAGTCGAACTCCAGGGTTCCCCAGTCGGGGTGGTCGGCGCGCCTCGGGTCGGCGTGTTCGTAGAGGGGGCGGCCGTCGAACTGGGCGAGGGCCCAGTCGTCGCGCGGGAAGTGGGCGGGCACCCAGTCCATGAGGACGCCGACACCGGCGCGGTGCAGGGCGTCGACGAGGAACTTGAAGTCGTCGGGGGTGCCGAGGCGTGCGGTGGGCGCGTAGAACCCGGTGATCTGGTAGCCCCAGGAGCCGCCGAAGGGGTGCTCGGCGACGGGCATGAGCTGGACGTGGGTGAAGCCGAGGCCGGTGACGTAGGCGGGGAGCTGGTCCGCCAGTTGACGGTAGGTCAGACCTGGTCGCCAGGACGGCAGATGCACCTCGTACACCGAGAACGGCGCCTCGTGCAGCGGGCGTGCCCTCTCCCGCTCCTTCATCCACTTCGAGTCCTGCCACGTGTACGACGACCGGGTCACGACCGACGAGGTCGCCGGAGGCACCTCGGTGCGGCGGGCCATCGGGTCGGCGCGCAGGGTGCGGGATCCGTCGGGGCGCGTGATGTCGAACTTGTAGAGCGTTCCCTCACCCATGCCGGGCAGGAACACCTCCCACACACCGGACGAGCCGAGTGAACGCATCGGGAACCCGGCGGCGCCGTCCCAGTGGCAGAAGTCCCCGCAGACCCGGACCCCTTGAGCGTTCGGGGCCCACACGGTGAAGCGGGTGCCCTCGACCCCCTCGTGGGTCATCGGCTCGGCGCCCAGCGCCCGCCACAGCTCCTCGTGCCGGCCCTCGCCGATCAGATGCAGGTCCAGATCGGCGAGCGCGGGCAGGAACCGGTAGGGGTCCTCCGAAGCGAACTCGGTGCCGTCGTACGTCACCAGCAGGGTGTACGCGGGAATCGCGTCGAGCGGCAGCGCGGCCCCGAAGAGCCCGTCGCCCAGGTCGTCCAGGTCGGTGCGCTGCCCGTCCACCATCACCGCCACGCCCTGGGCGTACGGCCGCAGCGCCCGGAACACCACCCCGCCCGGCACCGGATGGGCACCCAGCAGCGCATGCGGATCGTGATGGGCGCCGGACAGCAGCCGCCCCCGATCCATGGGGTCCAGCGCGGTGTGCTGCGCCGAAGGGGTGACGGGCTTGGCCCGTCGTGCGCGGTTGGATGCGGTGCGGGTCACGGCTTGAGCCTCTCGAAGTGGGGGCGCTGAGGGTGGTCGGTCGGAGCGTCGAGGTGGTCGGTGGTCGGTGGTCAGGGGCGGTCGGCGAGACGTCCGACCGCTGCCATGGGCACGGGCAGCCAGTCGGGCCGGTGCCGTGCCTCGTAGAGCACTTCGTACACGGCACGGTCCGTCTCGTACGCGCGCAGCAGTTCGGGTTCCTCGCGCGGGTCCCAGGCCGCCGCGGCGGCGTAGCCCGAGCAGAAGGCCTCGCGGCAGCGCTCCGCCCACTCCGGACGCCAGGGCTGCCGGGAACGGGCCGCGTAGTCGAAGGACCGCAGCATGCCCGCGACATCGCGCACAGGCGACTGGACACGCCGACGTTCGCTGATCGGGCGGGCCGGTTCACCCTCGAAGTCGATGACCGACCACCGCTGCCCGGCCCGCAGGACCTGGCCGAGGTGGAGGTCACCGTGGATGCGCTGGGCGGGGCGGACCGCGGAGTCCAGCGCGGCGAGCGCGTCGAACGCCGACCGCAACCCGACCGCGTGGGGGCGGAGTTCGGGGACGGAGCGGACCGCGGCGTCGAGACGGCCGTGCATCGCCTCCGCGAGCCGCTGGTTGCGGTAGGGGCTCGGCGCGTCCACGGGGAAGGCCGCGCCCAGGGTCAGATGCACCTCGGCGGTGGCCCGGCCCAGTTCGTACGCCTCGCCCGTGAAGTCCTGCCGCGAGCCGAGGGATTCCAGGGCGAGCGCCCAGCCGTCGGCGGCGTCGCGCAGATACGGCTGCAGGACGCCGAGCGTCGCCTCCTGCGGCTCCGAGGTATGGAACCACGCGGCCGGCGCGGGGACGCGGGTGCAGCCCTGCCGGGCCAGTGCGCGCGGCACCTCCAGGTCCGGGTTGATGCCGGGCTGGACGCGTCGGAAGACCTTCAGTATGAACGCGTCTCCGTAGACAAGTGAAGTGTTGGACTGTTCGGCGTCGAGGAGGCGTGGCGTGAGACCGGACGGCACCGTCACACGAGGATCGCGCTCGAACCGCAGCGGTCCCGCCTTACCCGAACGGCGCAGTCGCTCCAGGAGCAGTCCCGCGGCCTTCGGGTCGTGGAAGGCGTCGTACACGGTCAGGTCGGCCAGCGGGCCGGCGCTCGCCCGGCCGATGACGGCGTGGGCCAGCAGGGGCGGCAGGGTCTTCCGCACTCCGAGCAGCAGTTGGTAGCAGTCCTCGGCAGCGGGAGTGCCGGCCGTGCCGTGGGCGGGCGGGCCGAGGTGCTCGGTGCGGACCAGCACATGCAGGCACCCCGGGTACAGCTCGGTGGTCGACAGCAGCGTCAGATCCGTCACGGGCCTGCCCTTGCCCGCGAACCAGCGCTGCCGCGGCAGCCAGGCCCGCAGCAGCTCGGCCAGCGAGGTGAGCAGCGGAGCGGTGTCGAGGCCGCTCGGACGCTGCAGAGCGGTGTTCGCCATGACGGCACGTCCTTTCAGGGGCGGGCGGGCTGTCGAGGGGTACGCGTTCACGATCGCCTCGTGGTGCCGGGCCCGACCGCGCGGCGCAACCGGAACCAGTAGAAGCCGTGACCGGCGAGGGTGAGCAGGTAGGGCAGCTCGCCGATGGCGGGGAACCGCACGCCGCCGATCAGCTCGACCGGGTGCCTGCCGTCGAACTCGCGCAGGTCGAGCTCGGTGGGCTGGGCGAAGCGCGAGAAGTTGTGCACGCACAGCACCAGGTCGTCCTTGTACTCCCGCAGGAAGGCGAGGACGGCGGGGTTGGAGGAGGGGAGTTCGGTGTAGGAGCCGAGTCCGAAGGCCTTGTTCTGTTTGCGGATCTCGATCATGCGGCGGGTCCAGTGGAGCAGCGAGGAGGGCGACGACATGGACGCCTCGACGTTGGTGACCTGGTAGCCGTAGACGGGGTCCATGATCGTGGGGAGGAAGAGGCGGCCGGGGTCGCTGGAGGAGAAGCCGGCGTTGCGGTCGGGGGTCCACTGCATGGGGGTGCGCACGGCGTCGCGGTCGCCGAGCCAGATGTTGTCGCCCATGCCGATCTCGTCGCCGTAGTAGAGGATCGGGCTGCCGGGCAGGGACAGGAGCAGGGCGGTGAAGAGTTCGATCTGGTTGCGGTCGTTGTCCAGGAGGGGGGCGAGGCGGCGGCGGATGCCGATGTTGGCGCGCATACGCGGGTCTTTCGCGTATTCGGCGTACATGTAGTCGCGTTCTTCGTCGGTGACCATTTCGAGGGTGAGCTCGTCGTGGTTGCGCAGGAAGATGCCCCATTGGCAGTTGCCGGGGATGGCGGGGGTCTTGGCGAGGATCTCGGAGACGGGGTAGCGGGACTCGCGGCGGACGGCCATGAAGATGCGGGGCATGACCGGGAAGTGGAAGGCCATGTGGCACTCGTCGCCGCCGGAGGGGAAGTCGCCGAAGTAGTCGACGACGTCCTCGGGCCACTGGTTCGCCTCGGCCAGCAGCACCGTGTCCGGATAGTGCGTGTCGATGTCGGCCCGGAGCCGCTTGAGGAACTGATGGGTGGCGGGGAGGTTCTCGCAGTTCGTCCCCTCCTCCTGGTAGAGGTAGGGGACCGCGTCGAGCCGGAAGCCGTCGATGCCCAGGTCCAGCCAGAACCGGAGAGCCGCCAGGATGTCCTCCTGGACGGCGGGGTTCTCGTAGTTGAGGTCGGGCTGGTGGGAGAAGAAGCGGTGCCAGTAGTACTGCTTGCGGACCGGGTCGAAGGTCCAGTTGGAGGCCTCGGTGTCGACGAAGATGATCCGGGCGTCCTGGTACTGCTTGTCGTCGTCGGCCCAGACGTAGTAGTCGCCGTAGGGTCCGTCGGGGTGGGCGCGGGACTCCTGGAACCACGGGTGCTGGTCGCTGGTGTGGTTCATGACGAAGTCGATGATGACGCGCATGCCGCGCTGGTGGGCGGCGTCGACGAACTCGACGAAGTCGGCGAGGTCGCCGAACTCGGGCAGGACGGCGGTGTAGTCGGAGACGTCGTAGCCGCCGTCGCGCAGGGGGGACTTGAAGAACGGGGGCAGCCACAGGCAGTCGACGCCCAGCCATTGCAGGTAGTCGAGTTTGGCGGTCAGGCCCTTGAGGTCGCCGATGCCGTCGCCGTCGCTGTCCTGGAAGGAGCGGACCAGGACCTCGTAGAAGACGGCGCGTTTGAACCACTCGGGATCGCGGTCCTTGGCCGGGGTGTCCTCGAACTTGTCCGGGACGGGCTCATTGACCATCATGCGGGGACCCTCCGATCCGCGGTGCCGGGCCGACAGTGAGCACATGTGCACCGCCCGGACCCAGGCGCACAAAGTTGGACCTGCCCCAGTTGTAGGTCTCGCCGGTGAGCTCGTCGCGCACCGGCACGCGCGCGTCCTCGCTCGGAGCGAGTCGCGGCATGTCCAAGGACACTGTCGCCTGCCGGGTGTGGTGGGGGTCCAGGTTCGCCACGACGACCACCGTGTCGTCACCCGAACGCTTGCTGTACGCGATCACGGCATCGTTGTCGACCTGATGGAATCGAAGGTTCCGCATTTCGCGCAGAGCCCTGTGTTCCCGTCTGATCCGGTTCAGCCGGGTGATCAGCGGGGCGATCGTACGGCCCTCGCGCTCGGCGGCTTGCCAGTCGCGGGGGCGGAGCTGGTACTTCTCGGAGTGGAGGTATTCCTCGCCGCCCTGGCGCAGGGGGGTGTTCTCGCAGAGTTCGTAGCCGCTGTAGATGCCCCAGGTGGGGGAGAGGGTGGCGGCGAGGACGGCGCGCAGCGCGAAGGCGGGGCGGCCGCCGGTCTGCAGGAACTCGTGCAGGATGTCGGGGGTGTTGACGAAGAGGTTGGGCCGCATGCGGGCGGCCGAGTCGCCGGAGAGTTCGGTGAGGTACTCCGTCAGCTCCTGTTTGGTGTTGCGCCAGGTGAAGTAGGTGTACGACTGCTGGAAGCCCACCTCGGCCAGGGTCCGCATCATCGCGGGGCGGGTGAAGGCCTCGGCCAGGAAGATCACGTCGGGGTCGGTCGCGTTGACGTCCGCGATCACCTGTTCCCAGAACACGACGGGTTTGGTGTGCGGGTTGTCGACGCGGAAGATCCGCACCCCGTGGTCCATCCAGTGCCGCAGGACGCGTACGGTCTCGGCGACCAGGCCGGGCATGTCCTGGTCGAAGGCGATCGGGTAGATGTCCTGGTACTTCTTGGGCGGGTTCTCCGCGTGGGCGATGGTGCCGTCGGGGCGGTGGTGGAACCATTCCGGGTGCTTCTCCACCCAGGGGTGGTCCGGGGAGCACTGCAGGGCGAAGTCGAGCGCGATCTCCAGGCCCAGGGAGCCGGCCCGGCCGACGAAGGCGTCGAAGTCGTCCAGGGTGCCCAGGTCCGGGTGGATCGCGTCGTGGCCGCCCTCGGGGGAGCCGATGGCCCAGGGCACCCCGACGTCCTCGGGACCCGCGGACAGCGTGTTGTCGGGGCCCTTGCGGTAGGTGGCGCCGATGGGATGGATGGGCGGGAGGTAGACCACGTCGAAGCCCATCTCCGCGATCGCGGGCAGCCGTTCGGCGGCCGTCACGAACGTGCCGTGCACCGGCGGATCGACCTGCCCGCTCTCCGAACGCGGGAAGAACTCGTACCACGCCCCGTACAGCGCCCGCTCCCGCTCCACCAGCAGCGGCAACGGGAGGGAGGGGGTGAGCCGTTCACGCAGCGGATGCTCCGCGAGCGTGGCGGCCACCTCGGGCGCCAGGGCCGCCGCGAACCGCTCGGCCGGGGGCAGGGAGTCGTCGCGCAGGGTGTCCGCGGCGGTCAGCACCGTGTCCCGGCCGGCGCCCTCGGGCACGCCCGCGGCGGCCCGTTCGTGGAGGGCGGCGCCCTCCTCCAGGACCAGCCCGACGTCGATCCCGGCGGGGATCTTGACCCCGGCGGAGCGCCGCCAGCCGGTCACCGGGTCGCTCCACGCCTCCACCCGGTAGGTCCAGTGGCCCGTCGCCGACGGAGTGACATGGGCTCCCCAGCGGTCGGTGCCGGGGGCCAGTTCGCGCATCGGCGTCCACGGGCCGGGGCGCCCGCGCGGATCACACAGGACGACATTGGCACCGACCACGTCATGGCCTTCGCCGAAAAGGGTGGCGGTGACCTGGAAGGTCTCGCCCACAACCGCTTTGGCGGGCCGTCTGCCGCGATCGACGACCGGCCGCACATCCATGACGGGTATGCGGACGGTCTCCGATTTCGCGTCCATGATCGCGTCCATGCGTCTAGCCTCCGCGGTTCTGGGCCGAATCGTCGTTGCCGCGAGAGGCCCTCTCGGTGCGGTCCCTGGGACCGTCGTTCAGATCCGTGCCGGAACGTCCTGCAGATAGACCTCGGCGGCGTTCGCCGCCTCCCGCGCGCAGCGCTTCCCCATCAGGACGCACAGGGTGTAACCGGTGTTCTCGAAGTTCCCCCGCACCACGCGGTCGGCGGGAGTCGCGAGAAGCAGGCGTTCCCACGCCCGGTAGCGCTCCAGATGCCTGGCGACCTCGGCTTTGGCAGGCAGCAGCATCACGCTGGTCACCTTCCCGATCTCTCGACCGCGCACGGCTCGCCTGGCCGGCGGATGAGGGCCGTACGCGAAGGGGAGCCGTTCCGTCACGGAGCGACACCCTCACTCATGGTGCCTGCACAGGGACCGAGCGTCTTGTTGGTTCTTCAACCACATTGGGCTCGCGCTCGGGTTGCACGAATGGAGTAGCCCTCTCATGCTGAGGGTGACTCAGGAGCGATCGGTGCTCACGCTTCGCAATCGGGGCTCGGTCCCGCAGGGGGCGAGGAGGAGCGAGAGCTTCGCCGGTGAGGAGCCAACGACGATGAAAGCCGCAGTCCCCTGCTACTACCACCTTGATGTGGAGCTCAGCGAGGAAAGGGTCGGACAGGTCAAGCGGATTCTGGCCGCGCACCTCAGGTACTGGAACCTGGAGAATCTCGCCGAGTCCGTCTGCCGCTGTGCGGAAGCGCTGCTCCGCACCATCGAGCAGCACTCGGCGGACAAGAACACCACGATCGAGATGTGGTGGAACGGCCGCCGTCTGTTCGCCGCCGTCTCGGACAACAGTCAGGACATCCGCCCGCACCGGGCACCGCAGGGATGTCTGGCCCAGATCGCCGCCCTGAGCGACGGCTGGGGCTGCTGTGCCACGGACGTGGGTGGAAAGATCATCTGGTCCTCGTGGCGGGCCCGCGCCGCCGATCACGCCCCGCTGGACCCGTCCGTGCCCGCGCCCTGCCTGCGGGTGGCGCGTCCGACGCCCCTGTACGCGATGCTGCCGGAACCCGCGCTGGCCGCCGGACGCGACGAGACCGAGCCGGTCGCCTCCCACGGATGACCGGCCGGCGGACCCGGCCGTGACGCCCGGCCACGCTGTCCGGCCGTGTTTCCCGACCATGTCGCCGGGCGCTTCGATCCGTACGGGATCGAAGCGCCCGGCGACGTCCGCGCTGCCGTCTCCTGCCGTCTCCGGCCGTGTGCGGTCGGTGCGTCGCAGGTCGCACGGGTCGCCGAGCTAGGCGGATGTGACGGGGTTAGGCTGGTCATTGATCGGGCTGAAACGGGCACATCGGACCCAATGGCGGGGAACCGGTCCACGGCCCGGACGCCGGACCTGGGGCGGTCCCCAGATACGGGGATGCACATGTCCACAACACCGGTACAAGCGGCACGCCAGGAACTCTCCGGATTCAAAGGGCAGTTGATCGGCCCGGAGGACTCCGGGTACGACGAGGCCCGTGCCGTCTACAACGCGATGATCGACCGGCGCCCCGCCCTGGTGGCGCGGTGCACCTCCCCGGAGGACGTCGCCCTGGTCATCGGTTTCGCCCGCGACCACGCTCTCCCGCTCGCGGTGCGCGGCGGCGGCCATCACGGGGCGGGCCTGAGCACCTGCGACGACGGAGTGGTCCTCGACCTCTCCCCGTTGAAGGACATCGAGGTCGATCCGGCCGCCCGTACGGTACGTGTCGGCGGCGGCTGCCTCCTGGGCGAGGTCGACCGCGCCACCAACGAGCACGGCCTGGCCACACCGAGCGGCATCATCTCCACCACCGGGGTCGGCGGCATCACCCTCGGCGGCGGACTCGGCCATCTCACCCGCAAGTGCGGGCTGGCCGTCGACAACCTGCTGGAGGCGGAGCTCGTCCTGGCGAACGGTGAGCGCGTCCGCGCCGACGCCGACGAGAACACCGACCTCTACTGGGCGATCCGTGGCGGCGGCGGCAACTTCGGCGTCGTCACCTCGTTCCTCTTCCGGCTGCACGAAGTGAGCACGGTCGTCGCGGGTCCCACGTTCTGGCCCGTCGAGCTCGGCGCCGAAGTCCTCGCCGCCTACCGCGACTTCATTCCCCACGCGCCGCGTGAACTCGGCGGCTTCTTCCTCTTCGCCTCGGTCCCGCCGGGACCGCCGTTCCCCGAGGAGCTGCACCTGAAGAAGGTCTGCGGTGTGATGTGGTGCCGCGTGGGCGACGACACCGACGCTGCGGCCCGGGACATGGCCCCGCTGCTCGACGCCCTGCCCGAGCCCCTGCTGCACGGCCCCGCGCCGATGCCGCACCCGGCCATCCAGTCCGCGTTCGACGGCGTCTACCCGCCCGGCGACCAGTGGTACTGGCGGGCCGGTTTCGTCGACGAGATCCCCGGCGAGGCCGTCGAGCTGCACGCCAAGTTCGGTGCCGGGATGCCGACCTGGAAGTCGACCATGCACCTCTACCCCATCGACGGAGCCGTCCACGACGTCGGCCCGACGGACACCGCCTGGGGCTACCGCGATTCCGGCTGGGCCGCCGTCTACGCGGGTGTCGATCCCGACCCGGCCAACGCCGAGGTGATCAAGCGGTGGAGCGTCGACTACTCCGACGCCCTCTTCCCGTACTCCGCGGGCGGCGCGTACGTCAACATGGTGATGGCCGAGGACCAGGAGAGTGTCCGGGCCAGCTATCGCGGCACCTACGACCGGCTGGCCGGGGTGAAGGCCGAGTACGACCCCGCCAACCTGTTCCGGCTGAACCAGAACATCGAGCCGGCGTCGAGCGACTGACCTGCCGGGCGGGCCCGTTCACGGTTTGCGGGCCACGCCTCCGTGGACGTCCGTGGGCTCGGGCGACGTACCGGGCTCCGGACGCCACAAGGGGCAGGACACGACGCCGGGTTCGACCGGTTCGAGGCCCTCGTAGAACGCGCCGATCTGTCCGGGGCTGCGCAGCACGTACGGGATCGCCCCGGTGTCGTCGTAGCCCTGCTGGGCCTCCTTGAGCGCGGCGTCCGTGTCCGTGCTGTCGTAGTGCACGAAGCAGCTGCCCGGAGGCAGGGCTTCCTGGAGGCGCCGGACGATCGACCTGGCCTCCCCGTAGTCCTGGATGTGGCCGAGGATGCCCATCAGCATCAGGGCGACGGGCCGGGAGAAGTCGAGGATCCGGGACGCCGCTTCGATGATCTTCTCGGGCTCGTGCAGATCCGCGTCGATGTAGTCGGTGACGCCCTCGGGAGTGCTCGTCAGCAGCGCCTGGGCGTGGCGCAGCACCAGCGGGTCGTTGTCCACGTAGACGATGCGGGACCCGGGCGCGACGCGCTGGGCGACCTGGTGGGTGTTGTCGTACGTGGGCAGGCCGGTGCCGATGTCGAGGAACTGGCGGATGCCGAGCTCGCCCGCTACGAAGGTGACGGTACGGACCAGGTAGTCGCGCGAGGCGCGGGCCATCGTCTCGATGTTCGGGGCGACTTCGCGGTACGCGTCACCGGCGACCCGGTCCACCTCGTAGTTGTCCTTCCCGCCCATCCAGTAGTTCCAGATGCGAGCCGAGTGCGGCACCGTGGTGTCGATCTTGGACAGTGCGTCCTGGTCGGGGGCGGGTCGGTCGGCCATAGGAGGTCTCCTGCCGTGCGTCGCGCGGTCGGTTCCCTACGTTATCGGCAACAGGCCTGCACAGAAGTCGAGTTGACGGACAGGCCGGGAGGGGTCGTGGACCGCGCCGGCCGGTTCTCCGGTGTCGAGGGTGATCACGGGGACGTGCTGGGCCAGGGTCCGCAGTACCCGCTCGTAGGCGCAGGCCGCCTCGGCGTCGTCCGTCCGGCCCGTCAGATGGACGAGCGCTCCCCCGCGTTCGGCCACCGCCTCCGCGAAGTCGAGCGCCTGGATCCATGTCACCCGGGAGCGGCCGCGGCGCAGCGGTCCGTAGACCAGTTCGTGGACGAGACCGCCGTCGACGGCCAGCCGGCCCGGCGCGGACAGGAGTTCGCGGTAGGGCTGGGTGGGGTCCACGTGGTGAAGGTGCCCGTGCAGCGGGCGGATCGTGAAGCGGTGGCGGGCCAGTTCGGCGAGGAACGGGCGCCGGTCGAGACCGTCGGGGCCCTCGACGACGAGCGTCCGGCACCGTGCGAGAGCCTGCTGGAGGATCATGCCCGTATCCGCTCCCTCCGGGACGAACGGATTCGCCAGTATGGGGGGACAACCCGCACGGCGGGAGTGTGCGTGCGGGTTGTCCGGTCGTGGGGGCGTGGTTGCGGTCTCCGAAGGCGCGGCGCGGACTCGTTCAGGCGATCAGGAAGTCGGCCTGTCCCGACTTGGCGCCCTCGATGAACGCGGCCATCTCGTCGCGGGAACAGATCAGCGCGGGTCCCTCGGGGTCCCGTGACTGGCGCAGCGCGACACTTCCGTCGGCGAGCCGCTTGGCCTCGACGCAACTTCCGCCGTTGGTGCCGCTCCAGGGCTTGTGCCAGCCCCCGGTCCCCAGACCGGCCGCTGACATGCCGTTGTGCACGGGTCCCATGGATCACAACTCCTTACGCAGTTCGCCCAGGACGGCCCTGGTCCGGGCGACCGGCTCCGCCTGTACGGACATCCGGTCCAGTACTTCGAGATAGCTGACGACGACGTCGGGACGGTCGACGTAGACCGCGCCCACCAGGCTCTCCGTGTAGACGATGTCGGGGAGTTCGGAGAAGCCGAAGCGGAAGTGGTGGAAAGGGCCGAACGCCCCCGGGTGCGCGCCCACGCCGAAGCGCATGATCTGGATCCGGACCTTCGGCAGGTCCAGGGCCTCGGTCAGCCGGTCGAACTGGGCCCGCATCACCTCGGGTCCGCCCACCGGCCGGCGCAGCACCGTCTCGTCCAGGATCGCCCAGACGGCCGGGGCGTCCGGTTTGGCGAGCAGGTCCTGGCGTTTCATCCGCAGGGCGACGCGGCGGGCGACGTCCTGCTTCGTCTCGTTGGGGAAACCGACGCGCATCAGGGCCGTGGCGTAGTCGCGGGTCTGCAACAGGCCCGGGACGTAGTGGGGTTCGTAGAGACGGATGACGCCGGCCTCGCTCTCCAGGCTCACGTAGGCGCTGAACCAGTCCGGCAGTACGTCGCGGTAGGAGTACCACCAGCCCGGCTTGTTGGCCTCCCTGGCCAGGGCCAGGAAGTCGTCGACCTCCGCTGCCGGCACCCCGTAGGCGCGGAGCAGTTCCCTCACGTACGGGATGCGGAGCCCGACCTCGGCCTTCTCGATCCTGCGGACCGTCAGAGCCGTGACCTCGATGGCGCGCGCCGCCTCCTCGAAGGAGACTCCCGCCCGTTCCCGCAGATGACGCAGCCGTTTCCCGAGGACCAGGCGCAGGACGGTCGGCGCGCTGCCGCCGGAGCGGTTCTCGCCCACGTCCTACCTCCCGGTAACGGCCGTCTCAGGGGGCAGTGTGCCACGCGGCCGGTGACAGGGACAGAGCGTCGCGGATCGTTCTGAAATTATCAGGACGCCGGTTGCACAGGCGGCGGGCGGGCCACCATAGTGATCGAGTGACCTGTCGCACATTCGGCGACGATCACTCTCAACTGCGCTTGTCCACACGGCAATTGAAAACCCGCCAGAAGGGATCGGAGCGCAGCCGCACGCGGATGTGAGGCGATTCGGGATGGCCGCCGTGGCCGAGGGGCAGATGAGGAACGCCGGCAGGAGCGCCGGGCCGAATCAGGTGCTGGGGACCGTGCTCAAGGAGGCCGGCTGCTCCTACGCCTCCCTCGCTCTGCGGGTCAATGAACTGGGGCGCCGCCAGGGCGCGGACTCCCACTACGACAAGGCGTCGGTCACTCGCTGGCTTCAAGGCCAGCAACCCCGCGGAAGCACCCCGGAGTTGATCGCCGCCGTCCTGTCCGAGCGGCTGGGCCGCGCCATGTCGCCCGCCGACCTCGGCTTCCACTCCGACTCCCAGCGCCCGGTCGCGAGCAGAGCGCTCGTCTACGGCGAGGACGTGGCCGAGACCCTGCACACACTCGCGGAACTGGGCTCGACCGACATCTCCCGCCGCAGCCTCCTCGGCACGGTCCCCTTCGTCGCGGCAGCCCTGACGACCCCCCAACGCGATTGGCTTCTCTGGCTGTTGGAGCACCAGGAGGCGCTCTCCTCGGCGCTGCCCGTGAGCGGCGGACCCGTCGAGCAGGTGCACGCGATGATCGCCGTGTTCGACCAGATGGACAACCACTACGGCGGCGGCGGAGTCCGCACCAGCATCGTGCACTACCTGTCCACCGAGGTCGTCCCGATGCTCCAGCGGCGCGGCACACCGGCCGGCCGGCGCCGGCCGCTGTACGCGGCCGCCGCGCGCCTGGCCGCCATGGCCGGCTGGAGCTCGTACGACGCGGGGGAGTACGGCCTCGCCCAGCGCTACATGACCCAGGGCCTGCGGCTGTGTGCCGAGGGCGGCGACCGGGTGCTCGGCGGCCAGATACTCGCCGGGCTCTCCCACCTCGCCACCAGCCTCGGCCGCCCCGACGAGGGGGTGACACTCGCCCGCGCCGGAATCGTCACGGCCCAGGGGGCGGGCAGCCCTCTCGGACTGATGCGGCTGTACGCCATGTCGGCCCGCGGACATGCGGCGCAGGGCCGCTCGGACGACACGTCCAAGGCGCTGCGGCTGGCGGAGCGGCAACTGGCGGCGAGCAAGGGGGCCGAGCAGGAGTCACCGTGGGTGCGCTATCTGGACCATCACTACCTTCAGGCCGAATCCGCCCTGTGCTTCCGTGATCTGGGACAGGCCCGGCAGGCCGAGCGCACGGCCGGCGAGTCGCTCGCCGCGGGCGCCGACCGGCGCAGGCGCCAGGCCATCAGCCGTTCCGTCCTCGCGACCGCGCACCTTCAGCAGGACCGCCTGGACGAGGCGGTCGGCACCGCGACCCTGGCGCTGGAGACCCTCGGCACCGTCCACAGCGAACGTTCCGTCCAGGCCCTGCGTGACTTCCGCAGACGCCTCGAACCCCGCCGCGCCGAACCGGTCGTGCAGGAGTTCGAGCGCCGCTCCCGCGGGGTCCTCGGGGCGGTTGCCTGAGAGGCCGGCACGTCACCCGGGACCGGGCTCGGTGCCATGAGCGGGAGCGGTGCCGCCGGTCCGCCGCGGGGCTCAGTACCCCTCGGGGGAGGGGGCGTTCTGGGCGCGGTCGACCGGGAGGTGCGCGCCGGAGATCCCGCTCGACCAGTCCGACAGCAGGAACGCCACGACCCGGGCGACCTCCTGCGGCGCGACCGGTGCGCCGCCCGGCAGCTCCGCCGCCACGAAGCGGGCGAACGCCTCGGGCTCCTCGCGGCGCATCCGGTCCCAGCGCCGTCCGGGGATCAGCATGGACCCGGGGGAGACCGCGTTCACCCGGATCCCGTCCGGACCGAGCTCGCGGGCCAGCGAAGCGGCGAGCTGGATCTGCGCGGACTTCGCGACCGAGTACTGCGCGGGCGGGCCGGGCTTCCAGCCGGAGATCGAGGAGATCACCACGACGGAGCCGCCGCCCGCGGCCCGCAGATGCGGGACCGCGGCCCGCACCAGCCGGGTCGCGTGACCGACGTTCACCGCCCAGGTCGCGGCCCAGTCCTCCGCGTCCGCGTCCTCGAAGCCGCCGCCGCGCGAACCGCCCGTGCAGGCCACCACGCCGTCCAGGCCTCCGAAGCGTTCCGCCGCGTCCTGGACGAACCCCTCCAGGTCCCCCGGCGCGGTGACGTCGAGCCGTCTGGTGAACAGACCGGGACCCATCGAAGCGGCCAGCGCCTCCAGACCCCGCGCGGTGCGCGCGCAGGTGGCCACCCGTACGCCCTCGGCGGACAGCAGCCGCACGATCTGCTCGCCGAGCCCCCGCGTACCGCCGGTCACCAGCACCCGCTTGTCACGCAGTCCCGCCCGGCCGGTGTCACCGTCAAGGGACACCGCCGCCCCGCCCCCGCTCCCGTTCCTCACAAGATCGAACATACATCCCGCGCCACTACGTTCTTGCAACCGGACAACCCGAATACCCCCTGGTCGCCGAGACAGTCCGGCGTGTTGGCTGCACGGGCAGCCGCCGAGACAGCCGCCCCCCCGGGCTGCACCCGAAGGAGGACCGATGCCGGCATCCAGGGCGCCGCGCCGCGAGCCGTGGCCCGCACCGGCCCACGGCGGCCGGGCTCCGGGGCACGAGACGCGGGTACCGGAACAAGGAGTCCACCCGGCGGACGGCCAGGCAATCCGCGCCCACCTCGCCGAACGGGCCGAGCCCTCGTCACCGGCCGCACCGGAACCCCCGACGGCGGCCCCGGCCCCGACCGAGTTCGTACAGGCCCCGGCTCCGGCCGGGACCGAACCCATGGGGTCCGCGACCCCGGCACCGACCGGGCCCCTGCACTCCACGGCCCCGGCACGGACTGAGCCGGTACAGTCCCCGGCCCCGACCGAGCGCGTACAGGCCGCGGCCCCGCCCCCGACCGAACCTCTACCGTCCCCGTCCCCTGCCCCCGCCCCCCGCGCCGGTTCCGGACCGTCGGGAGCCCCGGACTTCTTCGCGGGCTCCGCGCCGGTCGCGGCCCCCGCCCTCCCCGTGTCTGCCGTCCCCTCCGGGACCGCCGCCTCGGGGGGCCTCCCCACGAGCCGGGTGCGCGGGGCGCACGGCCTGCGGACCACTGTCCCGGCGCACCCCTCGCGGGTGCCCGCTGTGCGGGCCGTCGTCGCCGAGTACCTCACCCGCCTGCGGCTGCCGGCCCACCGCGTCGACGACGCGGTGGTCGCGGCCGGGGAACTCTTCACCAACGCCCTCAGACACGGCAGCCCGGACCGCGGCGACACCATCACCGTCGGCATCGAGTGCGACCCGCGCGAACTGCGCGTGTCCGTCGCCGACCGCTCCTCCGCCCTACCCGCGGCACGGACGGCGGACGGTGCCGAGGAGTCGGGACGCGGGCTGACGATCATCGCCGCGCTGAGCGACGACTGGGGCGTCGCGCCGGCCGACCCGGGTACCAGGGGAAAGAAGGTGTGGTTCTCGATGGTGCTTCAGGCGGTGCCGTGAAGGTCGCCCCGAGGCGGCCGGCCAGGGACACCGGGGCGGGTCCCGGGGGCCGGGGTGCCGCGCCGATGGTCCCGGCGCTCGCCAGGGCCCTCGCGGGGGAGCTCGTACGCCGGGCCGACGAGGAACGCCGCCTGATGCGCCAGGCACGGGACCGTCCCGCCGGGCCGTGGCGCGAGCCCCTCGCCGCGTGCCGCGCGGGCAACGCCGAGGCGCTCGCGGTGATCGTCCGGCGGCACGGCTGGCCGACCACCGACCAGGTCGGCGCGCCCGCCTCGACCGCGGCCCTGATGATCCTGCTGCACGCCCCGGACCTCGGCCTGCAGCTCAGGTGCCGCGACCTGATCGCGCAGGCCGCGGCCGACGGACTCTGCCCGGCCCTGCACCACGCCTACATCGCCGACCACTGCGCGGTGGAACTGGGTCTGCCGCAGTTCTACGGAACCCGCGTCGATCCGGTCACCCTGCGCCCCTGTCCCGTACGCAGGCCCGGGACTCTCGACGAGCGGCGCCGGGATGTCGGACTGGGCCCGCTCGACGAACAGCTCCGGCGTCTGCGCGACGGCGCCTGAGGCCTCCGGGGAACGTGATGTGAAGCACGCCCGGAAATACCCCGTTCGGGTGGCGCGGAAAGATTCTGGCTGGGCACGGCTTGATCACCGATCAAGAAAGGCGAAATCGCTGGCCACGGCATGTTCGGCGCATTTGACACTTCGTTGAGGGCACAGATAGGAACAACTCTCTGAAGCGGAGAGGTGGACTGTGCACGAGCCGAACGTGGTCGGGGACTGGCAGGAGTACGACGAGCAGGCCGGCCTGCGTGTTCGCGTTCATGGTGTGGAGAAGGCGGAGCCCCCGAAGGGGCGCGACGACGCCGCCGACGAACTCACCTACTTCAGATTGCGGGTGACCGTCGAGAACCGTGGCACCGAGCATTTCGGCATCCTCCTCGAAGACGGCCAGATCGATATCCGTGTCGGCGCCGACGGCGAGAGCGCCTTCCTCGACTGGCGGAACTCGCAGTTCATCGAGGGATACGACATCTATCCCCTGCGCCGGGCCACCGCGGTCCTCTTCGCGGCCGGCCCCGACGCCGACCTGGACCGGATGGACATCCAGGTCCAGCTCAAGGTCGACGACGAGTGGACCGAGCGCTACCTCTGGGCGGGTGGCATCGAGAACGACACGCCCGTCGAGGCGGGCGCGCGTCCCGACACGGCCTGGGACAGTCTCGCCTGCCAGGTGACCAACTTCCTGAGGCGTGAGGCGGAGTCCTGAGCCCACCGGCCCGAACGCCGCGGACCACGGGTGTGTCCTGTCCGCGGCCATGGGCGTGTCCCGTCCGCGGGCGGGCGTAGGCGTGTCCCGTTAGCGGGCGGGTGCAGGCGTGTCCCGTTCGCCGGCACAGGCATGTCCCGTTCGTGGGCAGACCCGCCCGTCCCCGGAAAACCGTCCGAAAGGTGACGGGGCGGGTGAACGACGGATTTCGCCGCTCCGGGCTATGGTCGCCGGGTGAGTCGAACCGAAGCGCGCTCCGAGGGGGCGGGTCCCTTCACGACCCGGCTGACCTGGCGTCTCATCGACGGGCGTATCGCGGTCTGGGAATCGCGCCGGGCCCGTAAACGCGGTTTGCTCACCGTACGCGTCCCGGGCGAGGCCGAGGCCCGTTCCCGGCGGGCGGACACCGTGTCGATCGCCCGGCTGCGCCGGCTGAACGCCGTCGCCGCGGCCGCGTTCACGGTCGGCGGGCTGCTGTTCGCCCTCGGGGCCGGGGTCGCCCAGTTCGGCTCGAGGGGCGCTACGGGCGCCTGGATCTACTTCGCGGGCGGCCTGTTCTTCAACACCGGGGGCTACGCCTCACTGCTCCAGGCGGTGAACGCTCCTCGCCGCGACAGCGAGTCCGACGCACTGACCGGGCGGCGCTGGAGGTGGTGGAGCTACGAGCCCGGCCGGATCGACTGGCTCAGTACGTTCCTGCTGTTCGTGGGAACGCTCGTGTTCGGCGTCAATCTGCTGGACTCGCTGCTGAGGGGACTCTCGGTCCAGCAGACGGACCGGCTGATCTGGGCGCCCGACATGATCGGCTGCGTCCTGTTCCTGGTCTCCGGCCACCTCGCTGTCGTGGAGGTCTGCCACGGGCGTCCCCGCGTCCTCGCCGGCGACCTCGGCTGGTGGATCGTCGCGGTCAACCAGTTCGGTTCCGTGCTCTTCTTCGTCTCGGCGCTGGCCGCCTTCACACGGCCGGCGACCGGCAGCCTCGTGAACGTCGACATCGCCAACTGGGGCACCCTCGTCGGCGCGCTGTGCTTCTCGGCCGGAGGCGTGATCCAGTTCTTCGAGCGGCCCTGAGGGGCGCGGCGGGACAGCCGTCTCCTCGGGCGGCCCCGGGTGTGAGCAGTTGAGGTACGGAAAGTGCCGCCGAGATCGATCTTGGCCCGCTCTGCCTGCTGTGCGAGGGCTTCGAGCCGGCGGGGAACCGTGCCGGCGCGCGGCTCGCGCAGGGGTTCGGCGTAAATCCGCTTGCGCAATGGTCAAGAGTCGTTGACCATTACTCGTATGCCTACCGATGATCTTCCCGAGACGTTTCACGTCACCACTGAGGACCAGTTACGCGCCGTCTCCAATCTCACGCGGCACCGGATCATGGCCGTGCTCCGCTTCGAGCCGGCGACGATCACGCAGATCGCCGAGCGGGTGGGCCTTGCGAAGGGGAGTTCCAGCTATCACGTGCGGCTGCTGGAGCGGGCCGGCCTGGTGAAGGTGGTGCGGACGCGGAAGGTGCGGGGTGTCACCGAGCGGTACTACGCGATGGCCGCGCGGGCGATCGTGCTGCCGGATCCGGGCGAGGGAGGGCCGGATGCGCTGATGCGGCATGCGGTGGCGGACCTGGAGGCGTCGCCGGCGGATGGCGAGCGGCACGTACGGATGGCGCATCTGCGACTCACCGAGGAGCGGTTCGCACAGCTGGGGGCGCGGTTGCAGGCTCTGGCGGACGAGTACCAGGAGCTGTCCGATCCGTCGCTGCCGGACGCGTCACTCGTCTTCGCACTGTTCCACCCGGCACCGCGCGAGCAGGCCGAGGGGGACGCCAAGTGACCTCGGACATTCGGAAGTCGCCGACCGGGTTCGGACGGCTGTGGACCGCGCAGACGGTGTCCTCGCTCGGTGACGGGGTGTCGCATGCCGCGCTGCCGCTGCTCGCCTTGACGTTGACGCGGGATCCGATGGCGCTCGCCGTCGTCACGGCCGCGGGGACGCTGCCGTGGCTGCTCTTCGGGGTGCTCGGCGGTGCGCTGGTGGACCGCTGGGACCGCCGGCGCACGATGTGGGTCATGGACGCGGCGCGTGCGGTGCTGCTCGGGCTACCCGCGGCTGCGGCCGTGCTCGACGTGCTGAGCATTCCGCTGCTGGCGGCCGTCGCCTTCCTGCTCGGCCTCGGCGGGCTCTTCTTCGATACGGCCGCCACGGCCTATCTGCCGGATCTGCTGGGCCGCGACCCCGCACTCCTGGAGCGCGCCAACTCCCGCCTGCGCGGAGCCCAGACCGCCATGTCCGGCTTCGCGGGGCCGCCTGCGGGCAGTGCGCTGCTCGCGCTCGGGCGGGCGGTTCCGCTGCTCGCCGACGCGCTGTCGTTCGCGCTCTCCGCACTGCTCGTACGTACGCTGCCCGCCATGCCCCGGCCCGTGCCGGAGGTCCGCGAGTCGCTGCTGCGGCAGGCGCGGGCCGGGGCCTCGTACGTCTTCCGGGACCGGTTGCTGCTCGGGCTCGCGCTCCGCCCGGCGGTCGGGAACATCGCCTTCCTCGCGGTGGAGACCGTCCTCGCCCTCTTCGCGCGCGAACGCCTCGGCATCGACACCTACGGCTTCGGCCTGCTCCTCACGGCGGAGGCCACCGGCGGCCTGCTCGGCGCGGGCATCGCCTCCTACCTCGGCCGACGGCTCGGCACCGGCACCGCACTGACCTGCACGGCCGCCGTCGAAGGTCTTGCCGTCCTGGGCCTGGCCGCTGCCCCGAATCCGTACGTGGCCGGGCTGGCGCTCGCCGTCTGCGGGGCCGGCATGGGCGCCACGATGGTGCTCGCGCCCTCCCTCCGGCAGGCGATCGTCCCCGCCCACCTCATGGGCCGGGTCGCCTCCACCTCCCGCATGCTGGCCATGTGCGCCGCACCCGTCGGGGCCTTCCTCGGCGGCTGGCTGGCCACCACGTACGACATCCGCACCCCGCTCTACGCCGCCGCCGTCCTCCTCCTGTCGATGACGGCCGTCACGGCATCCATGACCAGCAACCGCCGGGTCGAAGCGGCGCTGCGTGCCGCCGCTCCGGCCGGCGGTCCGGACGGCCCGGCAGCCGAGGATCCCGCCCGGGAGAGTGCATCCGACGTGTTGTGACGCCTGCCGCGCCGCGAATGCCGCACGACAAGCCGGGAGCCGGGCCCCCGCGGGGCGCGGCGAGTGGCCGGGTCGGTCGGGTGTGCCGCCCGTCGATCCTCGCCGCCCTCGGCGGCGTCCGGGTTCCGGAAGGGGCGCAGGCCCTGGCCGGGGCCGCCGGCCTCGATGTACCGCGTCACGCCGGGACCGCCGTACCGGCGATCGTCTACCGGTCGCTCGCCGGGTTGCCCTCGACCCACTGGATGAGGAGCTGTCGTACGTACGGATTGCCCTCCTGGGCGGCGTGCGCCAGCCGCTCCGCGCTCGCCCGTGCCGCCCGCCAGGCCGCCGGGGTGTCCTCGGCGTTGGCCTGGTCCGCCGCGGCCAGCGCTTCGGCCGCCAGGAGCCGGAGGTCCTCGGAGAGATCGTCGTCGGCGGCGGCCCGGTAGGCCTCCAGGCGCAGGGCCGCGAGAGCATCCTTGGAGGGGGCGGGCTGCGAGGGCGGCTGGGCGTAGCCGCTCACCGCTATGACCACGCAGAAGGTGGCGACGTCCCGGTTGCTCTCCGACCGGCCCTTGGCGATGGCGGGCGCGAGCCAGGTGGAAGCCCGCCAGTGCAGGACCGCGGTGGCGATGAGAAGGGCAACGGCCAGCAGCGCGAAGGGAATCCAGCCACCGAAGAACCAGCCGAGCGGCCCGAGGACCAGGAAACAGACGGCGCTGCTCATCCATATCCGGCGGCGGCCGAGTCTCAGGTGTCGTGGATCCATGTGTCTCAGTGTCGCAGGGGCGCCCGGGACGCGCTGAGGGGGCGGGTGATTCGCGCGGTCCCACCCCCTTCCGGCCCGCCCGGGACACGGGAGCGAATGCCTGGGGACCAGGGTCCGGGAGGGGCGCTCGGGTCCTTCACGCGGGGGCGGCCGGGGCGCCCGCGCGTGCTCCGGCGCCTTGGCGGCGGGCACGCACCGTGACGGCCGCCGGGAGACCGTCACCCCCGGAGCAGGGTCCCTGGGCGGCCGCCGTGCCCGGCGCGACGGCCGCGGGTGGCGCGAACCGTGGTGAACAGGCCGGTGACCGCGGCGCCGGGTGTGAACGGCGCGTATCGAATGGCCGGAGATGGCCCTGTCCGGCGCGGCCCCCCGTACGTACGATTTCGTCGTTCCCGTTCTTCACAGCTCCTTCACAGCCGGGAGCGACTTGCGCATGTGCATTTGTCATGCGCATGCGCAAACGAACCACTTGATCCAACGCTGGTCCGCGACGGTTCCCCGTCCGTTCGGGGAGCCGCACCCCCCATTCATGGCGGCGCACCCGCGTGCTGCCGCCGGAACACCGACGCAACGGATTGGAGCACCATGGCCGGTGGCCTGTTCATGGGTGGCGCGATCGCCGCCCTGTTCGCCACAGCGCTTCCCCTGTCGAGCCCGAACTCCGGTATCCAGGACCCGCCCCCGGACAAGATCGTCATCAGTGTCGCCACGGTCAACGGATCCGGCTGTCCCCAGGGGACCGCTGCCGTCGCCGTCTCCCCGGACAACACCGCCTTCACGGTGACCTACAGCGAGTACCTCGCCCAGGTCGGAGGCAACGCCGACCCCACCGCGTTCCGCAAGAACTGCCAGCTCAACCTGAATGTGCATGTCCCACAGGGCTTCACCTATGCCATCGCCAGCGCGGACTACCGCGGCTTCGCCTCGCTCCAGCCGGGCGCCAGCAGCACGGAGAAGGCCTCGTACTACTTCCAGGGATCCTCGAACACGGCCTCCATCACCCACCCCTTCCGCGGCCCGTACGGCGACGACTGGCAGACCACGGACACCACGGACTGGGCCCAACTGGTCTGGGCGCCCTGTGGTGTTCAGCGCAACTTCAACATCAACACCGAACTTCGCGTCAACGCGGGCACCTCGACGCCCGGCAGCTCCAGCTTCATGACCATGGACTCGACGGACGGTGACATCAGCACCGTCTACCACCTGGCCTGGAAGGAGTGCCCCGCCGTCTGACCCGCCCGTTCACTCGCGGATCCTCGGCCGGCTCCACCGCATCGGAGCCGGCCGAGCCGGTCCAGGGTCCTCGTCCTGCGGGCAGGGCCCTATGGCAGCAGCTTGTCCACCGCCGCCGAGCCTTCCTGCTCGAGTTTGCGCTCGGCCCAGGCGAGGCTCTGCGGTGTGACGTCGCGACCCGCGGCGAGAACCAGGTCCTCGGCCGTCACCGGGCCCTCGGTCCCGGTGTGCAGCAGCGTGTCGGGGGTCGCCCTGTCGTCGGAGGGCGTGGACGCGTCGGGCTGGCTGGTTGGCATGGTCTCTCCCTGTTCCACCGGATCTGTATTCACGCTACGGGCATTCCGTACGCCCCGCGCGACACGTCCTGGGCCAGGGCCTTTCCACGCCCGCCGCGGCGGGCGAACCCCCGTTCGGCTGCTCTGGAATGTCGACAAGTGTTCGCCGAGGTGATGGTGGAGGAGCTCGCACCACCGCGAATGAACGGAGCTTGGAATGCGTATTCGTCTGATGGCTGCCGCCGGACTTGCCGGCGTGGCCCTGCTGGCCACCGCCGGGACCGCCGCCGCCGACCCCGGACCGGTGGGCGTCGCGGTGGGCAGCCCCGGATTCCTGTCCGGCAATGTCGTCCAGATCCCCGTCGACGTCGACGCGAACGTCTGCGGCAACGCGGTCAACGTGCTGGCGCTGCTGAACCCGACGGGCGCAAACAGCTGCACGAACAACTGACGGTCGGCGGGTCCGGGCGGTCACTGCCCGGACCCGCGGCCCTCTCCGGGCCCGGCGGCACACTCATCCTCCCGAGTGAGCCGCCGGGCCCGGCCGCGTTCGGGGGTGTGGGACCGTGCCGGCGCGGACGTCGGCGTTCGATCGGCCCCGCGGGCGGTGAGGCCGAGCTCGATGCCGACGGCGACGTGATGGCCGACGGGAGGGCGGGAGGCGACGGGGAGACGGCGGGGGTGTGTCGCCGGTGACGGGGTTCGGTGTCGGGCGCGGATTGGTCTGTACATGACCATCATGGCGGGCCAGACTGTGCGCCGACCCACACCCCCCATCGAGGAGCACCTTTCATGCGCATGCCCGCACGGCGACGTTGTCACGCGGTCCTGGCCGGGCTCGTCACCCTCACCACCGCCGCCGTCCTCTCCGTGGCCACCGGAGCGCCGGCCTCGGCCGCCGACACCTGGAACGAGGTGGGTTCGGACCGCGCCGACCCGCTGACCGAGAGCCAGGGCCTGACCTCCGTCGAGGTCCCGGCCGGCAGTCCCAACCGCTACACGGGCATCGGCACCGTCCCCACGAGCGTGAGCAGCCGGGGCTGGAACCACGTGGGCGACCCGGACGCCTCGTACAACGGCTACTACGTGGAGCCGTACCAGAGCGACTCCGGCAGCGCGAAGATGTTCCGCGTGCAGGCACCGGGCGGTGCCTGGTCGGAGTACGTCCACACGCTGAGCGCCGGAGAGGCGCTGAACAACTCGTTCGTCAGCATCGCGCCGAGCGGTTCGTGGATGGTGTCCGGCGAGTACGGCACGATGAACCGGCTCCTGGTGTTCCCGACTCCCGGGATCAACCCGGCCACCTCGCCCTCCGCCAACCTTCCGCAGGCGTCCACCATCAACCTCGACCACGCCGTGCGCGACGTCCAGGGCTGCGACTTCGTCACCGCGACCCGGCTGCTCTGCTCGTCCGACGACCCCGCCGGCACGCTCTTCGGGATGACCAAGCCGCTCCTCCAGATCGACCTGTCCGGCGAGCCGAACGGCTCGGCCGACGTCTCCGGACACGTCACCGCGCTGCGCCAGCTCCCGCTGCGCAGCTCCTGCTCGGGCACCTTCGAGGTCGAGGGCATCGACTACGACCGGCGCAGCGCCACCCTGCGCGTGATCGTGGTGTCCCCGGGCTTCTGTGTGCTGACCGACAGCAAGACCTATCGCTTCACCAGGAGTTGAGCCCACACTTCTCCTGAGGCCCGGGCGCGTACCCCGCCGAGCGGCTGCCGACCGACGGGGGGCGTACGCGCCCTGAAAGGGCTGGGTCTAAGGTCAGAGGCAGATTCAGAGTGATGGGGGGTGGCCGGCTGTGGTGGAGGACGAAGCCGTGATCGGCTGCACGGGGGAACTGCTCATCGGCACCCGGGGACCCGCCGGTCCCGGCGAGATCCTGGTGCGTGTGAGAGGCGGATCCGAGACCTTCCTCGCCTGGTCTCGGGAGCCCCTGCCGAAAGGGGCGACCGCGCTGGTGATCGAGTCCAGGGGATGTCGCACGGTCGACGTCATCGAGTGGGCCGATCCGCTGGACGCGCTGGACGGCGTCGCCGTCGGCGCCGGTTGAGAAGGAGAAGCATGTTCGGTTATCGCGTACCCGCTCCCGATGAGGCGATGTTGATCTCGGGTGGCAGGCGGGGACTGGGGGGCGCGCCGTTCCGAGTGGTGACGGGGCACGGAAAGTTCGTGCTCCCCGTCTTCCGTAAGACCCGCTTCCTGACCCTGTCCATGTGCGAGGCGGAGGTCACCGAGACCTGTGTCACGAAGCAGGGCATCTCGCTGCACGTCCGTGCCGTGATCGCGTTCAAGGTGGGCAACGACACCGAGAGCATCATCAACGCGGGGCAGCGGTTCCTGTCCGACCAGGACCAGATGTCGGTCCTGACGGGCCGGATCTTCGCGGGCCATCTGCGTTCCATCATCGGTTCGATGACGGTCGAGGAGATCGTCACCGAGCGGCAGAAGCTCGCCGCCGAGGTCCTCGACACCTCGAAGCTGGAGATGGCGAAGATCGGCCTGATCGTCGACTCGCTCCAGATCCAGTCGATCGACGACGGCGACACCGGCTACATCGACGCGATGTCCGCGCCGCACAAGGCGGCCATCCAGCGTCAGGCCCAGATCGCCCAGGCGCAGGCCACGCAGGCCTCCGTCGAGGCGCAGCAGGTGGCGGCGCGCAACCAGGCCGAGTACGCCCGGCAGACGGCCATCGTGCAGGCGGAGTACTCGGCCGAGGTGGACCGGGCACAGGCGATGGCCGCCCAGGCGGGCCCGCTCGCCCAGGCCCACGCCCAGCAGGAGGTCCTCGCGGCGCAGACCGAACTCGCCCAGCGCGCCGCCCTGTTGCGTCAGCAGCAGCTCGTCGCCGAGGTCGTCAAGCCGGCCGAGGCGGAGGCCGAGCGGATCAAGGTGCTCGCCATCGCCGATGCCGAGCGCATGAAGATCCAGGCCGAGGCGGCCGCCTCGCACGACCGGGTCGCGCTCGACCGGATGCTGATCGACCAGCTGCCCCTGATCGTCAAGGAGGCGGCCGGCGGTCTCGCGGGCGCCAACGTCAACGTCCTCAACGGCGCCGACGGTCTCGGCGAGATAGCGGCCGGCCTGGTCGCCCAGGGTCTGACCATCCTCGACTCGGTCCGCCAGAACCTGGGCGGGCAGAACGCCGAGGGCGGCGCCGGGAAGGCGAACAGCCCGCTCGAGCTCCAGGGATACAGCCGCACGCCGGTCGACGTCGACGGCGACGAGCCGAAGGGCTCCTCGGCGGCCAACTGACCGTCCCCGGTCCTTCGCCCACCGCGTCCGCCGTCCCCTCCGGGGCGGCGGACGCGGCCGTTTCGCCCGGCACCGGGCAGGCGGGGCACCGCGGCCGGCCATCGGCTCGCGACGGGACGAGGCCGGACCCGGGCCGGCGCACGAGACTGCGTGCATCACGTCGCCGGGCGGACGGGAACTGTCAGACAGGCCCCAGTGACCCCGTTCGGATCAACCGGCCCCAAGGGCTCTCAAGTCCCTTACACTCTGCCCCAGTTGATCTCGATGCGGCCGCCCCTGGAGGAGCGCATGCCCCGGACACCCTCGCGACGTAACGCACTTCAGGGCCTCGCCGCCGCCGGCGCCGCGGTCGTCGGGTTCGATCCCTTCACCCGGAGCTGGGCGGCCACCACGACCGGCACCGGCCGTCGGCCGCTCGCCGGCCTTCCGCCGCTGGACGGGAGCGTGCACACCGACGACGCCTCGCTCACGGCGGACGCCGACGACTACGGACACATCGTCCACCGGCGTCCGGCCGCGGTGCTGCGACCGGGCTCGGTGCGCGACGTCGTCGCGATGGTCCGCTTCTGCAACGAGCACGGTGTGTCCGTCGCACCGCGCGGCCAGGGCCACGCCACACAGGGGCAGGCACAGGTCGACGGCGGCCTGGTCATCGAGACAGCGCCGCTCGCCACCATCGGCCCGGTCGGGCCGGGCAGTACGACGGTCACCGTCGGCGCGGGCGCCAGATGGAGCCAGGTCGCCCACGCCACCCTGGCCCACGGACTCACCCCGCCCACCCTCACCGACTACCTCGAACTCTCCGTCGGCGGAACCCTCTCGGTCGGCGGCATCGGAGGCCAGACCCACCAGCAGGGCGCCCAGGTCGACAACGTGACGGAACTCCAGGTCGTCACCGGCGCCGGTGACCTCGTCCGCTGCTCCCCGACCCGCCACCGCGATCTGTTCCACGCCGTGCTCGCCGGACTCGGCCAGTGCGCGATCATCGTCGGCGCCACGCTGCGCCTGGTCCCCGCGCCCGAGACCGTACGCCACTACCTCCTGCCGTACGACGACCTGCGCACGTTCCTCGACGACCAGCGGCTGCTCGTCGAAGAGGGCCGTTTCGCCTACGTCGAGGGCCAGGTGACCGCCGACGCCGACGGGGCGTTCAACGGCTACCTCCTCGAAGCCGTCGCCTACGGGCCGCCCGTCGGTCCCGCCCCCGACGACACCACGCTGCTGCGCGGACTGCGGCACGACCCCGCGGGCGCCCAGACGAGCGACCTCGGCTACTACGACTTCCTCGACCGGCTCGCGGCCGGAGTCGCCGCGCTCAAGGAAGCGGGCCTGTGGGCCTTCGCCCACCCCTGGCTGAACCTGCTGCTGCCGGGCCGTTCGACGGCGGCACTGGCGGAATCCCTGCTGGCGGACCTCACCCCGGCCGACCTCGGGCCCGGCGTCGTCCTCCTGTACCCCGTGCTGCGCGAGAACCTGCACGCCCCGCTGCTGCGCACTCCCGACGACCGGGTGTCCTATCTGCTGGCGGTCCTGCGCACGACCCCGCCCGAGGACACCGCGACCGTCGGCCGTCTCCTCGCGGCCAACCGGGCCGCCTACGACACCGTCCACGCGGCGGGCGGCACCCACTACCCGGTCGGCTCGGTCCCCTTCGGCGCGGCCGACTGGCGCGAGCACTTCGGCCCCGCCTACCGACGGCTGGCCACCGCCCGGCACACGTACGACCCGCGAGGGATCCTGGTCCCCGGGCAGGGCGTCTTCTGACGGAGGTGTCCAGTCCCCGGCCCGCGGACCGCGCTCACCAGCGGCCGGGCTCGCTGCCCACGATCGGCGCCGACGGCTCGCCGTTCACCCCCCTCGGGACATCACCGGCCAGCATCACCCGGTGCATGACCCGGGGGTGGTCGAGGTGGGCGGTGTCGCTCGGTGCCAGATGGATGGTGGCCCGGTTGTCCCAGAAGGCGACACTGCCCGCCTCCCACCGGAAGCGGACCGTGTACTCGGGCCGGGTCGCCTGCTCCAGCAGCATGTCCAGCAGTGCCCGGCTCTCCGGCCGGGACACCCCGAGGATCTGCTCGACGTAGTAGCCGTTGACGAACAGCACCCGCTCACCCGTCTCCGGGTGCGCCCGCACCAGCGGGTGGTCGGTGGCGATCTGACGGTCCAGGAGATGACGGACGTACGCGTCGTCGCCCGGCCGGCTCTGGTAGCCGACCCCGAGCCGGTGCTCGGCGCGCAGGGTGTCGACGAAGGCGCGCACGGGAGCGGAGAGGCCCGCGTAGGCGACGGCCAGGTTCGACCAGGTCGTGTCGCCGCCGTACGGGGGCACGGTCTCGGCGCGCAGAATCGTCGCGGCCGGGGGATCGACCCGGGCGCCGTGGTCGCAGTGCCACCCGCGCAGCAGCGAGTGACGGCGCCTGCGCAGCCATTCCTCGTGGTCCATGCCGTAGCGCCCGCCCAGTTCGAGACGGTCGGCCGTCGTCTCGATCTCGGGGAACTCCATGGGCGACGCGCTGCCCCGGGAGCGGAGACGGACCGGAGTTCCGAAGCGGCGCGCGAAGGCGACGTGCGCGGTGTGATCGAGCCGCTGGCCGCGGAAGAACAGGACCTTCCAGCGCAGTACGGCCGCCCGGATCGCGGCCACGACCTCGTCCGTCAGCGGTTCCGCCAGGTCGACTCCCGTGATCTCGGCGCCGATGTGTCCCGCCGCCGGTCTCACTTCGAGGGATGCGACCTGGTCCATCATGGGGCCTCCGTGGTTCGTGTGTCGGGCTCTTCGGCTTCAGGATGACCGTTCGGCCGGGAACGGGACAGGCCGCCTCGCGAGCGGTGCCGGCCGCAGGGTGCCGGTCGGGGGAGGGCGGTGCGCGGGGGCGCCGGGGCATCCGCTCGGGCAGGGCGGGTGCTTGGGCAAGGCAGGGCGGGCGTTCGCGCCGGGCGCACACGGGAGGCGCGCGGCGCGCACGGGGTGTGTCCGGTGTCCCCCACGTCACCGGGTCGCACTCCCTGTCGGCGGACACGGGCCGTACCGAGAATGGGGCACAGTGAACGGGGCCCGCCCTCCATCCGCATAGGGGCGGGGCCCGTTCACTCCGTACAGGGGCCGTGCGCGAGGCGCCCCGGACCTCTCAGCCCTTGTACTCGCGCAGCGCGGCCAGAGCGCGGTCGGCGTGGGCGCTCATGCGCAGTTCGCTGCGGACCACCTCCAGGACGGTGCGGTCCTTCGCGATGACGAAGGTGACCCGCTTGGTGGGGGCGAGCGAGAAGCCCCGCTTCACCCCGAACCGCTCCCGCACGGCTCCGTCGACGTCGGACAGCAGCGGGAAACCGAGCGTGTGACGGTCGGCGAACTCCTGCTGCCGGTCGACCGCGTCACCGCTGATCCCGACCGGCCGCGCGCCGGCGGCCGTGAACTCGGTGGCCAGATCGCGGAAGTGGCAGGCCTCGGCGGTGCAGCCGGCGGTGAGGGCCGCGGGATAGAAGAAGAGCACCACCGGTCCCTCGGCCAGCAGCTCGGACAGGCTCCGCGTCGCCCCGGTCTCGTCCGGCAGCGCGAAGTCCTCGACCTTGTCGCCCACGTTCACCTGAGATGTCATGACTGTCCCTTTCCGGACCGGGCGACTGCGCGCGCCCAGAGTACGAGCGGCACCTGGAGCGGGAGCCGTGCCAGGGCCGCGGCCCTGAGCGGCGCGGGGCGGTCGCGCCAGTCGGCGGCCATCTTGACGTTGGCGGGGAGGACCCCGACGAAGAACGCGGCGGTGGCCAGCGCGGCGACCCTGCGCGTCCGGGGGAGTGCCACCCCTGCCGCCAGGGCGAGTTCGGCGGCGCCGCTCACGTACGTCCAGGTCCTGGGCGCTCCCGGGAGAGCGCGCGGGATGATGGCGTCGAACTGCCGTGGTGCGGCGAAGTGGGCGACGCCCGCGGTGGCCAGAAGGCCTGCGAGCAGCAAGGGTGATCGTTCGGGCCGTGGCACGGTTCCTCCTCGGGGGGCCTGCCCGCGGATATTACTGCAGAGTAAGTGCCAGTGGTACGGGTGGGACACGTCGGCCGGCCGTCGTTCGGATGGCGTGCGCATGCTCTCCGCGTGCCGTCCGCATCCCCTCCACGTGCCGTCCGTGTACCGTCCGAGGGCCGGAGCGGGGAGCCGGGGCGTCGGGGCGTACCGGCGGGGCGTCGGGGCGTACCGGCGGGGCGTCGGGGCGTACCGGCGGGGCGTACCGGCCGGGAGTCGGGTGTCAGGGCATGACGGCAGGGCTCTGGTGTCAGGGCACGACGGCAGGAAGCCGGGTGTCAGGGCGGGCGGCGGGGAGTCAGGCCGTCAGAGCATGCCGGAAGCCGCTCGCAGCCATCCCCTCGCTCCGACCGGTCGCTTCGTTCCGCCCTGTTCCCTCACTCCGCCCCGTTCCCTCACCCCGTCCGGTCGTCTCGCCTCGGCCCACGGCGGTCGTACGTGCCGGGGCCTGCACCGCGTACGTGGTCTTCGCGGGGTCGACGAGCGGGTCGCCGAGCGTGATCCGTCCCGCCGCGTGCAGCGCGTCGCACTCGCCGGTGGGCAGGGCGACATAGCAGCCGCCGCGCCTGGTCGAAGGATCGAAGGGAAGCCAATAGCCGTACCGACGGCGGCCGTTGGCATGCACGGTGAGGCGGACGGGGAACCGGCGCTGGGTGATCAGACGCAGGATCTCGGCGCCTTCGGGGCCGAGCGGGGCGGGCGTGCGGGGCAGCGGCCGCACCATGGTCACCGGCCTCCGATCGGCGCTCGCGGCACGGAGATGCGGGGTCGGCGTCATGTGCGGGCGGCCTTTCGACGGACGGACGGGATCACACGGCACGAGTGCGGTGATCTTCTGGCTGACCAGCATTGTTCCGTACGGGACTGACAACAGGGAAGGAATGGCTCAGCCACGTCGTGTCGATGCCCGTGCGCGACGGGACCGGGCGGCGAGCTGGCCTTGGACGAAGGGGTCCGTGGCGGGGTCGTAGGACCCGGCGTGGTCGGCCAGGGTCTCGGTGATCCGCTCCCATTCGTCCAACTCCGTCTGTGTGTCGGGCGCCGTCCCGCCGGCGGACGGATTCTCCTCGGCCGCCTTCCTCGCGTCGTCGAGGGCCGCCTTCGCCCGGTGATGGTTCATCCCGGTGGCGGTGCGGCGCACCCGGTCCCACACCGCGTGCTGCCGCTCGGACGGCTCCGGCTCCTGACTCAAGGCTCCACCTCGATCGTGCGACGGAACAGCTTCCTCACCGCAACCGTGTGCCCGTGCCGCGCGGAACGACACCTCCGCGTCGGCGTGCGCGGCGCGGGTACCGTCCCGTCACCAGGGCAGGAACGCGTGGACGTCCTTGCCGTCGGGCCGCACGATCACGCTCACCTGGTCGCACAGCGCGTGGACGAGATGCCAGCCGATGCCGCCCCCGCCCTGGGACGGGCGGAAGCGGCGTGGCGCGGGCGGGGTGGTGCTGGTGTCGTGGAGCGTCACGTGCACACCGCCGATGGTGGGACGCATCTGGAGCTCGAAGGGGCCGGGAGCGTACTGGACCGTGTTCGCGGCGAGTTCGGTGACCACCAGCAGGATGTCGTCCCAGTGCTCGGCCGCCGAGGGCGGTGTCGCTCGCGCGAGGGCCCGCAGATAGCCGTCCGCGGCCAGCCGCGCGTCGGACACGTTGCGCAGCTCGCCGCCGAACGCGCTGGTGAGCGTCCCCAGTTCCCCGTACGACGACTTCCCGTTCCGGCTCGGATCGATCTCCATCGTGTCCTTCGTTCGGATCTCGTCGGCGGAATGTCTCTCGCTGCGCCGCGACCCGGTCGTCTGCTCCGAACCCGGCCCTGTGGCGAGGCCCGGTGCTGCCCCTCCCGCTCTACGCGGAGGTGTTCCGGGAGCGCCCACGGGAGCGGCGCCGCGCCAGCGCGCGCCGTTCCGCCTCGCTCGTACCACCCCAGACGCCGACGGTCTGGCCCGTGTCCAGGGCCCAGCGCAGGCACTCCTCACGGACCGGGCAGCCCGCGCAGACCGCCTTCGCCTCCTGGATCTGGAGCAGCGCGGGCCCGGTGCTCCCGATGGGGAAGAACAGATCGGGGTCAACGGTGCGGCAGGACGCGCCTTCGCGCCAGTTCTCCATGCGAGCCTCCTGATCGAGTCGAACGCGTTCTTCGGAATTCGGTCCCTTCCCGGGTCACCCTTGATCCGCCGGATGAAACAGGCGAGTCGTGCAAAGATCCCGTGGATACTGGAGCGGCCGTAAGGGGCGGCCGCGCCGTACGGCGGGATGCGCCCGGGCCGGCGTACGGACCTCACCCGGCCGCCACGGCGGGGGTGAACCACGGTGTCACAATGGAACCCCCGGGTAAGCGCTGGTTTCGCTTCGACGGATGATCGGATGGCCCATGACGCAGGAGTCCGGCGAGGTCTGGGAGAAGTTTGCCGTCGCCCTGGCGGACATGGCACGGGACCTGCTGGCGCAGGACTCGGTGCAGGCGACCTTGGACCGGATCGTGGAGCACGCGACGGTGCTGATCAACGGCTGCGACGAGGGCGGCATCCTCACCGTCCGCCGCGGTGAGGTCAGCGCCCTGGCCGCGACCAGTGACGTCGTGCGCATGGCGGACCGGATCCAGCAGGACCTGCGGGAGGGACCGTGCTTCGACGCGGTGACCGACCGGGAGCAGCTCTACGCCATCGAGGACCTGCGCCGGCCGCACGAGAAGTGGTCCCGCTTCGCGCCCGAACTGAGAAAGCTCGGCATGGGCAGCATGATGGGCTTCCTGCTCTTCACCGACGAGGACGAACTCGGCGCCCTCAATCTGTACTCGCGCCGTCCGAACATGTTCGACGAGTCGGCCCAGCGTGCCGGCTGGGTCCTGGCCTCGCACGCCGCGGTCGCCCTGTCCGCGGCCCGTACACACCAGCAGCTCGGCCATGCCCTGGAGACCCGCCACGAGATCGGTGAGGCGATGGGCATCCTCATGGAACGTCACGGCCTCAGCGAGGAGGACGCCTTCGCCGTGCTGAAGAAGGCCTCCCAGGACCACAACATCAAACTGCGGGAGATCGCCCGCAAGGTCTGCGAGACCGGCGAACGGCCCCGCTGACCCCCTGACCGATCCCGTCCGGACCCGACCGGACCAGGGTTTGTCCGACGATTCCTAGAGGAAACGGCGCAGGGGTACGACGGCCAGCTCCTTGGCGCGCTGGACCGGGGACCTGCGCCGCCAGCGGGTCGGATCGATGCTCACGGCGTTCTCCCGGTCCTCGTCGAAGTCCCGGTCGAGGGTCGCGGTGAACGCCTCGTCGAGGACGGCCAGCATGACCTCCTCGTCGTGCTCCATCGAGCGGCGGTTGAAGTTGGTGGAACCGATCAGGGAAGCCACCCCGTCCACTGTCATGATCTTGGTGTGGAGCATGGTTGGCTGGTACTGGCGTATCTCGACACCGGCGGCCAGCAGCGTGCCGTAGTGGTTCTGGCCGGCGAGCTGACAAGCCCGCTGGTCGGTGTACGGACCGGGCAGCAGGATCTCCACCCGGACACCGCGGCGCGCCGTCGCGCACAGCAGGTCGACGAAGTAGGTGTCGGGAGCGAAGTAGGCGGTGGCGAGGCGGAAGCGTTCCTCCGCGGAGCCGAGCATCACCCGGATGAGGGTCTGCATGTCCTGCCAGCCGAAACTGGCCGAGCCCCGCACCACCTGCACCGTCGCCGTCCCCGGCTGACCGTGCCCGGTGAAGCGGTCCCGGTCGTCGAAGAGCTCGTCGTGGCACTCCGCCCAGTTCTGCGCGAACGCGGCGGCGATGCCGTCCACGGCCGGCCCCCGCACCTTGACGTGCGTGTCCCGCCACTCGGAGGGACCGCGGGCGTCCCCGCACCATTCCTCGGCGATACCCACGCCGCCGGTGAACGCGGTGTGCTCGTCGACGACGAGCGCCTTGCGGTGACAGCGGTGGTTCTGCTTCAGGGGCGAGAGCCACAGCGGCTTGCGGAACCACGCGACCTGCACACCCGCTGCGGTCATGGACCGCAGCAGGTCCCCTTCGATCCGCTTCGCGCCGAAACCGTCCAGCAGGAGCCGCACCCTGACGCCCGCCCGCGCCCGGTCGGCCAGCGCGGCGGCGAAGTCACGGGCTATCTGCCCGCGCCAGTAGACGAAGGTCATCATGTCGATGGTGTGCTCGGCGGACCGCACCGCGTCGAGCATCGCGGCGAAGATCCGGTCGCCGTTGCGCAGGGGAACCAGCTCATTTCCCTCGGTGGCGGCGATGCCGATCAGCCGTTCCAGGCGTCTGCGGAACCGCTGCTTGCGGCGACGCGCCTCCGCCGGGGCCACCGTTCCGTACGCCTCGACTCGTGCAGCGATGGTCTGGGACATCCGCAGTCTCCTGTTGTGCGTGCCGCGTTCCGACAGTCCGTGCCGCGTTCCGTCCGGTCGCCCCGGGCGGAACGCGGAGCAGTGCCGGGGTGGCGGCCCTGCCGGCCGCTGCCCGGCGAGGGCCACCACCCCGGCCGCTCGACCGTGCCGGCCTCGGGGTCGCCCGGCCCCGACGACCGACACGGGAGCGATGTCGCCGAACCACCCGTGGGCGTCCGGGACGCGTGCCTAGTGCCCCCGATCCGCCGCGGCAGTCCCCTGTCCCCGAGACCTTTCGCCGTGGGCCGGCCTCGGGGCGCCGTCTCGGAGGGGGACGCCTGTGGACGGGGTGTGAAGCCGGGGACACCTGTGACATGGCCTCCGGAGGTCCGGGAACAAGGGGAGACAGCCTGCCCGGCACTTCGATCAGCGCGGAGGGGCGCCGCCGCGCGGCGCGCGGGCGGGACGTACGGCAAGGGAGGCGAAGGCATGACCACCGTCGAACCGTCCTGCGATCTCGGTCCCGATCTCGGTGCGAGACTGGAGCGGGATCCGCAGGCCGCCGTGCACGCCCGGCGGATGGTCCGCACGTTCCTCGGCGGCCTGCCGCGCGCCGTGCCGCGCGAGACCGCCGAGGCGGTCACGCTCGTGGTCTCGGAGCTCGTGACGAACGTGGTGCGCCACGCGCGCGGTCGTCTGTGCAGCCTGGACCTGAGGGACATGGGCCACGGGGTGGGCATCTCGGTCTCCGACGACGACCCCGAGCCGCCGCGCCCGAAGCGCCTCGACCTGACCGGACAGGGCGGCTTCGGCTGGCCGCTGGTGCACCGGCTGTCCGCCGAGCTGACCGTGCTGTCCCGCCCCGACGGCAAGACGGTCCACGCGGTCGTGAGGTTCTGACAAGTGCCGCTTCCGGCCGGCCCAGCGGGAGCCAGGCCGGCCGCCTGAGCCGGTTACCGAGCTGCGCCGTGCCGGGCGCTCGCCGGGCCGTGCCAGTCGAGGCACACCACGAGGGCGTCGTCCTCCGGGCCGGGCCTGCCCCGGTGACCGGTCAGCTCCCGCAGGACGGCGCGGGGCACCTCCGCCGCGGGCAGCAGCCGGGTGGAGCTGATCGCCCTGGCCAGGGCCTTCTGCCCGTACCTCTCGCCGCCCGGCCCGGCCACGGCGTGGACGCCGTCGCTCACGAAGAGGAGCCGGTCGCCGGGTTCCACCCGGAACTCCTGGACGAGGTAGTCGGTCTCCTCGAACATGCCGAGGGGCAACTGGGCCTCGAACTCGACGCGTTCGACGGTCCTGCCGCGCAGCCGCAGCATCTGGGGCGATCCCGCGTCGATCACGCGCATCCGGCCGGTGGACAGCTCGAAGTCGAGCATGAGCACGGACAGATAGCGGTCGCCGCGGTACTGGGCGTGGACCGCCTGATCGGCGAGCGCCGCCTGGTCCGCGAGCGGGATGCCGGCCCGGCGCGCGTTGCGCAGGGCGTTGATACCGAGATTGGTGAGCAGTGACGCCTCGATACCCTCGCCCATCCCGTTCGTCACGTAGAGGGACAGCCGCTCGGCGTCGGCCGACCAGTCGAAATTGTCGCCGAAGATCGCGTAGGCGGGTTCCAGCTGGGCGCCGAGCTCGTACTCGGGCCGGGAGCAGGAGCGGCCGGGCAGGAGCTGCCACTGCATCTCCGCGGCCAGGGTCAGCCGGTCCTTGCGGCGGGCCTGGAGGTACAGGTCGGTGTCGCGTTCGGCCACGAGCACCTCGTGGCCGAGGACCTCGGCGATGTCGGCGAGCTCGGCGACCGTGTCCGCGTCGCAGGCGGCGGAGGGCAGGACGACGGACAGGACGCCGAGCCGGTCGCCGCGGACCGTCACCGGGAGGTGCGCTCGTACGCCCCCGTCGCCGCGTTCCTCCACGAAGGGTTCCTGAGCGCCGAAGGCCCGGCCCTCGGGGCTGGTGTGCACCGGAATGGGTTCCAGGGTGTGCGGAAGCACCGAGACGGGCTGCAGCACGGTGAGCCCGTAGTCGGCCATGAAGAGTTCGACGGAATCGGCCGCGTAGTGATCGCACAGCACGTCACGGACCGCGTCCAGCAGCTGATGGGGCGCCGCGGTGCGCAGGGCACGCTCCGCGGCCACGAATCTGTTCACGATGTCGCACAGACCAATCTTCGAGAAGTTCAAGGAGTCCAAGGGGTTCGAGGGCCGGTATCCACCCTTTCGTTCCTGGTGTCGCGCCGACAGGCTGACAGCGCCCGGGAAGACTGGGAGAGTTGGACGGTGACTTCCTCCGGCCCGCGTCCACGCCGCAGCGAGGTGGCCCGCGTGACCGCCGAGGCCGCCGAGCTTCTGGAGATCCTCTGGGGCCGCGCCTCGACGGCCCCGGTCTCCGCCTCCCAGTTGCGGGTGCTGTTCATCCTGGAACACGGCGAGGGCATCAACCTGAGGACCCTGGCCGACGCGCTCGGCTCCACACCTCCCTCGACCAGCAGACTCTGCGACCGGCTGCAGGCCGTGGGGTTCGTCGAACGGGCACCGAGTACCACCAGCCGCCGCGAGCTGCGCCTGTTCCTGAGCCCCCAGGGCCGGACCTTCCTCGCGGAACTGCGCGCACGGCGCGAGCGGGCCGTGGAAGCCGTCCTCGCGCAGATGCCGGCCGCCGGGCGGGAGGCGCTCGTGGAGGGGCTGGCGGCCTTCTGCGCGGCCGCGTCGGCACAGCTCCACGACGTGGACACCCTCGAGGCCCGCTCCGCCTAGTGCCGGGCCGTCCCTTCTCCGATGCGGACCAGTGCGGCGTCCACATCGGCCACCGACGGTATGGCGAGGCTGACGCCCGTGAGATCCAGAACGCGCTGGACGGCCGGCGCCGGGGACACGAGGCATACTCCGCCTCCCGCGTGTCCGGCGGCGTCGTGGGCCTTGAGCAGGGCGTTGATGCCGGAGGAGTCCATGAAGGGGACCGCGGACAGGTCGAGCAGCAGGTGCCGTCGGCCCCCGCGTACCTGGTCGGCCAGGCGGTGGTGCAGCTCGGGGGCTGTCTCGACATCCAGTTCCCCGGCGACGGTGACCAGGGCGATGCCCTCGCCGTACAAGGTCGCGTCGATGGTCACAGGAGCCTCTTCGGCCGGCACGGTTACCTCCAAGGGGGAACTGACCCGTCGGGATCCACCCGGCGCTGGGATACGCCGGTGAGCAGGTCAACGGTTACCCCCCGAACCGAGGTGCACACCTAGGGTCTCGCCGCCTGAGCCCGGTCTCTTGACCCTCCCTTTCCCGAATTACCTCTGACACAGAGGTAACCTCGGACCGTGAGGTCGGAGTCGGAGAGTTTCCCCGAGGCACTGGCGGACACGCTGGCCGGGTTGCAGCGGCTGATCAGACGGCGGCTGCGCCGCGGCACGGCAGGACCGAGCCTGCGCGGTGCCGAGGTCGATCTGCTGCGGCTGGTCGTCGACCGGCCGGGCATCGGTGTGTCGGAGGCGGCCAAGGAGCTGTATCTGGCGGGCAATTCGGTCTCGACGCTGGTCAACCGGCTGGTCGCGGACGGCTATCTGGTCCGCGAGACCGACCCGGCCGACCGGCGCGCCGCCAGGCTGCTGTCCACCCCGGCGGCCGATGCCCGGTTGCGCGACTGGCGGCAGCGGCGCGCGGTGCTCGTACGCGGCCAGGTGGCGCGCCTCGACGCGGCCGACCGTGCCGCGCTGGAGGCCGCTCTTCCGGCCCTGCGCAAACTGGCGGCGAACCTGCACGAGGAGGCCGAGGAGACATGACAGGGCACAGCAGCGGACGCGGGGAACCCGCACGGCAGGAGAACCCGGAACCCCCACGCGACGAGGCGGACCCGGCCGGCGACCGGGCGGACACGCCCCGAACGCCGGTCCCGGCCACCGCGGTCGACGCCGACGCCGACGCCGTGATGACGGGAGCGGCCGCGGACGGCGCCGTCGCGCCCGCCCCCGGACGCCGTGTCCTGTGCGGGACTCGTGTACGCCTTCGGCGAGATGACCGCCGTCGACGGTCTCGACCTCGCCGTCCGTGACGGTGAGGTGTTCGGACTGCTCGGCCCCAACGGCGCCGGCAAGACCACGGCGCTCCGCTGCATCACCACGCTGCTGCCGGTCCCCTCGGGAAAGGTCCGTGTCTTCGGGCACGACGCCACCCGTGAACGCATGGCCGTACGAAGCCTGTTGGGCTACGTGCCGCAGCAACTGTCCGCCGACTCCGGGCTCACCGGCAGGGAGAACGTGCTCCTGTTCGCCCGCGTCTTCGACGTGTCCCGGCGTGAACGCGCGGCCCGTGTGGCCCAGGCGCTCGACGCGGTCGGCCTCACCGACGTGGCCGACCGGCTCGCCAGGACGTACTCCGGAGGCATGGTGCGCCGCCTGGAACTCGCCCAGGCCCTGGTCAGTGCGCCGCGGCTGCTGATCCTGGACGAGCCGACCATCGGCCTCGACCCGATCGCCCGCACCAGCGTGTGGGAGCACATCAACGCCGTACGGGCCGCCACCGGGATGACCGTCCTCGTGACGACCCATTACATGGACGAGGCCGACCAGTACTGCGACCGGGTCGCGCTGATGCACCGTGGACGCGTCCGCGCGCTCGGCACCCCACAGCAGCTCCGGGCGGGTCTCGGCGAGCGCCGTGGGATCGACGGCGACGCTGAACCGCCCACGCTGGAAGACGTTTTCCGCGATGTGGCCGGCAGTGGATTCGACGACCGATCAGGAGACTTCAGCGATGTCCGAAGCACCCGCCGTACCGCTTCCCGCGTCGGCTGAGAGCGTCCGCCCCGGGAGCCTCGACCTGCTCGTGACCCCGCCCAGGGCCCGTACGGGCTGGCGCGTGCTGCCCACCCGGGTCGCCGCGATGTGCGCGGTCGAGCTCCAGAAACTCCGCCACGACCGTACCGAGTTGTACACGCGGGCGATCCAGCCGGCGCTCTGGCTGCTGATCTTCGGCGAGACGTTCACCCGGATCCACGCGATCCCGACCGGGGGGATCCCCTACCTCGACTATCTGGCGCCGGGCATCATCGCCCAGTCCGCCATGTTCATCGCCATCTTCTACGGCATCATGATCATCTGGGAGCGGGACGCCGGCATCCTCACCAAACTCCTCGTCACCCCCACACCCCGCTCCGCGCTCATCACCGGCAAGGCGTTCGCAGCCGGAGTGAAGGCGCTGATCCAGGCCGTGGTGGTCGTCGTGATCGCCGCACTGCTCGGGGTGGCGATGACCTGGAACCCGCTGCGGCTCCTCGGAGTGGCCGTGGCCGTCGTGCTCGGTTCGGCGTTCTTCTCCCGCCTGTCGATGACGATCGCGGGCATCGTGCTCACCCGCGACCGGCTGATGGGCATCGGGCAGGCCATCGCGGTACCGCTTCCAAGCAGTGGCGGCACGGCTGACCAGCGGGTATAGCGCGAGTGATACAGGATCTCCCAGTGGCGGATGGTTTTATCGTGCTGCAGTGCGACTGTGCGGGCAGATTCGCCGGATCGTTGGCTGGTCCGCCGCGACAAGGAAAGAGACCCGCTCGTCCTGGAAGCCCTGGACATGGCCTTTTGGCAACGCGATTGGGACGGAATCCCCCCAGAGCCAAGACGAGTTGAGACTTCACGCCGATGCCGGGTCACAGGGTGGATTCAACCGGTCGTCGCAACACTCGCAGTGGTGGGAGTGTGATGGGCAGGCCGGCAGGGTGAATGAAGGCGTTGACGCCCAGTTCAAGCTCGACACTGGCGTCGCGGTCTACTTCGCGGACCCGCACAGTTCCTGACAGCGCGGGACGAACGAGAACGCGAACAGGCTTCTCCGCCAGTACTTTCCCAGGGGCACCGACCTGGCCAGGTGGTGGCCAGATGAGCTCCAGGTCGTGTCTCACGCCCTCAACAGCAGGCCCCGGAAACGATCCGGTTGGAAGACGCCCGCTGAAGTCCTGAATGATGACCAGTTCCACTACGACACCGCACCGGCCAACGGCTGGCCCATCGCCGCAAATGGTGACTTCGAGGACTAGTGGCCTTACCACGGGCATCGCGGGCACCGGCATCTCCATCCCGTATCCCGCCAGCAGGAACACGGGCCTACAGTCTGATCAGGAGCTAGTGCCCCGGCAGGCAACGTTCGCCCCGTCGCGACGCCCGGCACGCTCCCCCAAGCTCTTCGAGCAGGGGGGACCCCCACTCGCCGCACCGGGCACAAGCCCAAGTACGTCCAGTACGAGGGCTTGCACCCGGCACGCCGAGAGCACGCACCGGACGCCGCTCCTTGACGGGTAAACGTTGCCTGCCGGGGCACTAGCGACGGTCCCCGTCTCAACCTCCTCCCTGGTGCTGAACTGGCAAGGCAAGGGGGTAGGCGCCCGTCAGACGCAGATCCAGCAGTAGAGGCGATGCCCTCGCTCGACCGCCCGGCCCGCCAGGTCGATGGCCTGCTCGAGGAACTCCGCAAGGCCCTGTGGATCCGGCGGTGTGGGGAACACGTCCGATGCGGCCCATACCTGGGCCACGTGGTGCAATGAACCGCGGTCAGCGGCGGCGAACGCGTCACGCAGGGCATCTGTCAGCGACAGACGCAACAGTTGCCCATCGTCGGCCGTCGCGAGCAGGTGACCGTACCGCGGGTCCGCCTGGATGGTCTCGGCAGACCGGCCCGAAAGGATCACCTCCGCCGGCAGCAGGTCGACGGTCGGATCCATACCGTTGACGTCGAACCCGTCATAGCCCGTCGCGGTCGGTTCGTCGTCCTCACGCGTCACGGCCCGGACCGCGTCGTCATCGTCAGCAGCAGCGAAGTAGCCATAGATGACTCCCATGCGGCGATCTTGGTACCCGCCCCTGACACCCGCTCTCGATCAGTCCATCACTCCGGAGGAACCGCACCCAACCCGGATCGCATGCGCCGTCGCTTCACATCGCCGGGTGCGGGGTCCGGTCGTCGCCGCGCAAGCGCGTGCTGTGCGCCGGGTGACGGCTGCGCTCAGCCGTAACCACCTTTGAACGCGCGTGGCGTCGGCTATGCGGACTCCGACCGGCGTCCTCTCCTGCCGTTGTCGTCGCTGGTGGTGTCCGTACCGCCGGATCCTTGGGGCTGTGAACGCTGTGGCGCCTGTGCGTCTTGGGCCGCGGCGAGCGGCGCCAGGTGTGCCGAGGCGCTGTCCAGCAGTCCGAGGTCGGCCTTGGTGTGCGCGATGGCGGCGTCGATCAGGACCGCGACCAGCGGCTCGGCGGCGTGGGCCCGGCGTTGCTGTGCCAGGCCGGCGAGTTCGGACAGGTATGTCTGCCGCTGTGCCTCGATCAGTGTGGTCAGGGCGTGCGGGCCCAGGGCGACGGCGCCGAGGAGTTTCAGGAACAGCTCGTCGCGGAAGCCGCCGACACGTACCCAGGCGCTGGTCGCCCACGTGTTCAGCTCGGTCCTGCCGGCCTCGGTGAGTGTGTAGAGGTTCTTGTCGGGCCGGTCGGTCTGCGTGACCTGTGAGCGTGAGACATAGCCGTCACGGACCAGCCGTTCGAGGATCTGGTAGAGGTGGCCGATGTTCAGGCCACCCCACTGCGGGCCGATGGCCTCCTCGAACCGGGCTTTGAGTTCGTATCCGTGGTTCGGCCGCTGGGTCAGCAGCGCGAGTACCGCGTGGTGGAGCGGCATATACCTCTCCCTTCGGCATTGCTCCCTTCTGCATTGTGACAACATACCCTTGAATTGCGACAATGTATGAGGGTGAGGCTGCATCTATGGCTGTGAGCGTGGCGTTGCGCGGGGTGAGCCGCCGGTATCCCGGGCTGACCGCTCTGGACGGGATCGACCTGGAGGTCGCGGCCGGCGAGGTGGTGATGCTGACCGGGGCCTCCGGTGCCGGCAAGTCCACCGTGCTGCATGTGACGGGCGGTATGGACCAGCCCGACGAGGGGCATGTCGAGATCGACGGCACGGAGCTGGTGCCCCGGAACCTCGACCGCCACCGGCGGCGTATCGGCTTCGTCTTCCAGCGCTTCCATCTGCTGCCCGCGCTGACCGCGCTGGACAACGTGCTCGCCCCCGTCCTGCCCCGCAGAGTGGACTTCGACCGGCGCGAGCGCGGCATGGAACTGCTCGAAGCGGTCGGCCTGGGAGACCGGTCCGACGCCCTGCCCTCGCAGCTGTCGGGCGGTCAGCAGCAACGCGTCGCCGTCGCCCGCGCGTTGGTCAACCGGCCGGGACTGCTGCTGGCCGACGAGCCGACCGGCAACCTGGACAGCGTCATCGGGCGGGAGATCATCGATCTGCTGATGTCGCTGCGCGAGCGGTACGCGATGACGATGCTGATCGCCACCCACGACGCGGAGGTCGCCGCCAACGGCGACCGGGTGGTGCGTCTGCAGGACGGCAGGATCACCTCCGACCAGCGGGTCACGCCGTCCGGCGACGTGCTGAACCGGCTGGGGGGCCTGCGCCCGTGATAACGATGATCCTCGATCAGCTCCGGCGGCGGCGCGGGCGGGCGCTGGCCCTGGCCGCCGGCATCCTGGTGGCGGCGACCAGCTTCACCCTGCTGACCGCGACGGTGAGCACCAGCAGGGCGACCACCGTGGGCACGGTCCGCAAGAACGCACGGTCCGCCTACGACGTCCTGGTGCGCCCGCCGAACTCGCAGACGGACGTGGAACGGCAGAGCGGACTGGTCGAGCCGAACTTCCTGTCCGGCACGTTCGGCGGCATCACCATGGACCAGTACCGGCGCATCCGCGGCATGGCCGGGATCGACGTGGCCGCACCGGTCGCCAACATCGGGTACCTCATGGTGATGAGCACCGTCACCGTGGACGTCTCCCGCTTCCTGGACAGCAAGGCGTCCCGGCAGATCCTGCGCATCAGCCCGACGCTCACGGCCGGACTGGGCGCCTATCGCACCTCCGACGAGTACGTCTACCTCACCCGCTCCCCCCTGACGTCGGGGTCGTCGTCGGATCAGGTCTTCCAGTCCGACACCCTGGAGAAGGGCGCGGTCGACAAGAGCACCCAGCGCTATCGGCTGAAGGGTAAGTACGACGTCTGCTTCTACTTCAACCGGGACAAGACCGAGCAGACGGACTTCAACCTGCAACTGCCGATGAGGCCGAACCTCATCGCCGAGGATCTCAGTGACAGGTCGGCGTTCGACCGGGACCTGAATTCGTGGATGAACTGTCAGTCCGGGCAGGGCAAGGCCACCATCGACGTTCCGGTCAGTTACCCCGTGCTGCTGTCCGCCGTCGATCCTGAGGCCGAGAACCGCCTGGTGGGCCTGGGCGGCGCGATCGCCTCGGGCCGCATGCTCACCGAGCAGGACAAGCCGTGGACGCTGCCGTCCTCCAAGAGCATCCACGGACAGCACGACTCGTACATCCCGGCGCTGCTCAGCAGCAGCCCGCTGACCGCCGGAACGCTCAACGCCGCCGTCGAGCGGCTCGATGTCGGTGACCCGGCCGAGCTGCCCTCCAAACTGGGCAATCCGACAGCCGCCAGTTTCGTCCGCGGCCTGCACGGGACCCGTGTGGGCAAGGTCGGCGTCGATCTGAGCAAGGGCTACCGGAAGGCGCTGGAGGAGGATTCCTTCGACACCGGCGCCTACTGGACGGTGGGCCCTGTCACCTACCGCCGGACATCCGACGGCGACCTCGCCGTGCAGGCACAGCCGCGGCAGAAGCCCGGCCTGTGGGTGACCAACCAAGGACAGCGGCCCGTCCCCTACGTCCCCGAGGAGAACCAGGGCAAGCAGTACCGGAAGGTGGTCAGCCATGCCTCCACGGACTGCCTAGGCCTGGGATACTGCGACCAGGTCGACTCCGGGCGCCTGCCCAATCCCTTCGTCCGCCTGGTCGGCCGCTACGACACCGGCAAACTGCGCGGCTTCTCGACACTGTCCGACGTCCCGTTGGAGACCTACCAGTCGCCACAGGTCACCGGCGCGGACCCCGCCACGCGCGCGGTGCTCCACGACAAGCCGCTGCGGCCCGACCGCAACCTGGGCGGTTACGCCAGCCCGCCGCCCACCATGCTGACGACGATGGACTCCATCACCGCGCTCACCAAGAGCCGCCGGGTCCCGAGCCTGCAGGACAAGGCGCCGGTCAGCGCGATCAGGATCCGGGTGGCCGGCGTGAGCGGCGTCGACACCGCTTCCCGTGCGCGGGTGAACGCCGTGGCCGGGGCGATCCGGGCCGCCTACCCCCGGCTCCAGGTCGACGTCACCGTCGGCAGTTCCCCCGCCCCTCAGACGGTGGCGCTGAGTCCCTCGGCGCATGTGACGGAGCGCTGGGTCGCCAAGGGCGTGGCACTGCGGATCCTCAGGGCGGTGGACACCAAGAGCGCGGTGCTCTTCGTACTGGTCCTCGTCGTGTGCGCGCTCTTCCTCGGGCAGGCGGCGCTGGCTTCGGTGCGCTCACGCCGCACCGAGATCGGCACGCTGCGCTGCCTGGGCTGGAGCGGCGGTGAAGTACTCCGCCTGGTCCTCGGCGAACTGGCGGTCATCGGCCTCGCTGCCGGAGCCGCGGGCACGGCCCTCGCCTACGCCCTTGGCCGCATGCTGGGACAGCCCGGCGCCGGCGCCAAGTCACTCCTCGTCCTGCCGGTGGCGCTCCTCGTGGCCCTGGCGGCGGGATTGATCCCCGCCTGGCTCGCCGCCCGGCTGGGGCCTATGGCAGCCGTCCGACCCCCTGTGACCGCGGCCCGCCGCTCCCGCCCGGTGGGTTCGGTGGCCGGACTGGCCGTGCTCAACCTGCTGCGGGTGCGGGGCCGCACGCTGCTGGGCGCGGCAGGGCTGGCGCTGGGAGTGGCCGCCTTCACCGTGCTGCTCGCCCTGACACTGGCCTTCCGCGGCGAGGCGGCCGGCTCGCTGCTCGGCAACGCCGTGGTGGCGCAGGCACGCGGGGCCGACTACCTCAGCGTCGCCCTCTCCCTGCTGCTGGGTGCCGCCGGCGCTATCGACGTACTGATCATCTCGCAGCGCGAGCGCGCCGCCGATCTCGCGGTGCTGCGGGCGACCGGCTGGACCAACCGCGAGCTGGCGATGCTGACCCTGTACGAGGGGATCGGACTGGCTCTGCTGGGCGGCCTGACCGGCGCGGTGGGCGGCCTGCTCGTGGTGCTGTCGCTCGGTCAGGGCGTGCTGCACGGACACCTCCTTGCGGTCGCCGGCGCCGCACTGCTGGCCACGCTTGCCGCGACCGCCCTGGTGAGCGCGGCTCTGACAGTCCCGATCCGGGGGCTGTCCCGGATCGCCCCCGCCCACCTGCTCGCCGCCGACTGACAGTGAGGATGTGACGTGGTGACGCTGCTGGTGGGTCCGACCCTCCGACTGGCTGACGTTTCGACTGCCCTGTCTGGGATTTGTCGGCCCATCGGGTGTCACCACGCACGCGGCCGGACGGGCGCTTGTGACTTCATGGGAGCTTGGCCCAGAAGCCCCGTCACTGTCTTGTCCACCCGCCCGACCGGCGCGTGCCGCCCTCGGATCGGACACGCATGGACGGACATGACCAGCATGACGCACGACGGCCGGCAGATCACAGGCGGAGTCGACACCCACGGCCTGACCCACCACGCCGCAGTGATCGACCGGATCGGCCGGCACCTGGCCGAGCGTGCGGATCCTGTCGAGTGAAGGCCGTTGATCAGGCGCCGAGTTGGTAGTCGTGCTGGTCGGGGTAGGTGCGCTGGTGTTCGGGGGTGTGGTGGTAGGTGAGGCAGTCGTCGAGGTCGCCGTTGGCTTGGACGGCGCGGAGTTCGAGGACGGCTTCGGCGTCGGCGACTACCTCACCTACCACCACACCCGCAAAACCCCAGCTCAACCGTCCCCCGAGAGGATCCACACCCAACGGCGACTTCGAGGACTACTGGAACTTCCACGTGGCCCGCGAACATCAACGCCTCTACCTCAGCCCTGACCAGCAGCACTACCGCCTCACCGCTTGATCCCGACCTTCACTCCAGAGGATCCGCACCCAACGAGGAAGGGGCTCAAAGACCACGTGGCCGTACAGAACCTGGACCCGGTTTTCGGGCTCACCCTGTCTCGGAGGCGATCCGCGAGGCGTCTCAAGTACCCACCGGGGACAGGCTCAAGATCGCGTCCTTAGTGCCCTTCGATGCAGGCCAGTACGCGTTTGGGGCGCGCATCGACCGCCCCGGCAGTCGGACGTCGGTCGACAGTAAATGTCTTGTGAACCGACGTTGACCCAGGCGATCACCATGCCCCTCTTCTTCGCCTCCAACGCCCTCTACCCGGTGGCCGTCATGCCCGGCTGGCTGAAGGCCGTCAGTCTCGTCAACCCGCTCAGCTACCAAGTCGACGCCCTGCGCGGCCTGCTGCTCGGAACGCCCGCGCACCTGGCCCTGGACTACGGCGTCCTGGCCGTGGCCGCGGCCCTCGGTGTCCTGTCCGCGTCGTCCCTGCTGGGCAGGCTGGCCAGGTGAGGCGGTGATCCCGGTCCCGCGCGTTGATCGATTGGTGGGGCCGGGCGGGCAGGCTTAACGTCGATGGGGTGAACACCCACGTTCGCCGCCGACCCGCGATCCAGGGCCATCCCCGATGACGGCCGGTCACGTGACATCCTCCGATTCTGCCGAGTCCCCGCAGCGGGGCCGAGGCAGCGGTATCGCGCTCCTCGTCATCGCCTCCTGCCAGTTGATGGTGGTCCTCGACATCACCATCGTGAACATCGCGCTTCCGCACATTCAGACCTCGCTCGGTTTCTCGACCGAGAACCTGTCCTGGGTGATCAACGCCTACACGCTGACCTTCGGCGGTCTGCTGCTGCTCGGCGGACGCTCCGGGGACATCCTCGGCAGACGCCGGGTCTTCATGTTCGGTGTGGTGCTCTTCGCCCTCGCGTCGCTGCTCGGCGGACTCTCCCAGGAATCCTGGCAGTTGCTCGCCGCACGCTCGCTGCAGGGCGTCGGCGGGGCCATCGCGTCGCCCACCGCGCTGGCGCTGATCACCACCACCTTCCGCGAAGGGCCGGAGCGCAACAGGGCGTTCGGCGTGTTCGCGGCCGTCTCCGCGGGCGGCAGCGCCATCGGGCTGCTGGCCGGCGGCATCCTCGTCGAGTGGCTCGACTGGCGCTGGGTGTTCTTCGTGAACATCCCCATCGGCCTGCTGATCGTGCTCGCCACGCCCCGCTACATCAAGGAGTCCAAGCGCCACCCGGGCCACTTCGACTTCCTGGGCGCCCTCACCTCCACGCTGGGCATGGTGCTGCTCGTCTACGGCTTCATCCGGGCCTCGGAGAAGGGCTGGAGCAACCCGGTCACCCTCGCGGCCTTCGGGGCGGCACTGGTGTTCCTGATCGCCTTCATCGCCGTCGAACGCCGGTCGAGACAACCCATCACACCGCTGTGGATGTTCCGCGACCGCAATCGCTCGGGCGTCTACGCGATGATGCTGAGCCTCTCCGCCGCGATCTTCGGGATGTTCTTCTTCCTGACCCTGTTCGTGCAGAACATCCTGGGCTTCAGCCCGCTCAAGGCCGGCATCTCGTTCCTGCCGATCAGCGCGATCATCGCGATCGGCGCGGGAGTCGCCTCGAACCTGCTGCCCAGGTGGGGGCCGAAACCCTTCATGGCCGTGGGCGCGGTCCTCTGCGCCCTGGGCCTCGGCTGGCTGACACTGACCGATGTCGACAGCACGTATCTCGGCAGCATCCTCGGACCGACTCTGGTCTTCGGCTTCGGCATGGGCCTGCAGTTCGTGTCGCTGACGCTGATGGCCGTGTCCGGAGTCCAGCCCAAGGAGACGGGCGCCGCCTCCGGCATCCTCAACGCCACCCAGCAGGTCGGCGGATCCCTCGGCCTGTCCGTACTGGTCACGGTCTTCGGCACGGCGAGCCGCAACGAGGCCACGAACCAGGTCGCTGACTTCCTGTCGACCGCGACCCCCGCCCAGCAACTGCAGTTCCGCAGAACGGGACAGTTGCCCGCGCCCTGGAGCGGCCAGGTGCTGACGTCCGGCATCACGGGCGCGTTCGTCGCCGCCGCCGTTTTCGCGGTCTTCGCCGCGCTGGTCGCCCTGATCGTCATCCAGGTGCGCCCCTCCGACCTGGAGCGGCTCCAGGGAGGCGCCGCCGCCATGACTCCGGCGGACGCGGCCGGCGACGCGGAGAGTGCCCCGACCGGCGCGAGTCCGGCGGGCGAGTCGGACGGCCGGGACGGCCCGCCCGGCTCCGGCTGACCCGGCCCCGCCCCAGAGGGCCCGCCCGCGGGCGGGGCGCCCGAACCATCCGACCGAGCCGAACCCCGGCATCCGACCGAGCCGACCCTCGGCACGGGAATCCCAGGTATCCCCGTGGCCGCGTCGCCGTCGTACGGCCGTAGCGGTGCCGCCGCCGCTGCCGCTGCCGGGAGCGTCCGGCTCAGGGCAGCGGCTGTTCCGCCCAGATGACCTTTCCCTCGGGCGTGTAGCGGGTGCCCCAGCGGTCGGTGAGCTGGGCGACCAGGAACAGGCCGCGCCCGCCCTCGTCCGTCGTCGCCGCGTACCGCAGATGCGGTGAGGTGCTGCTGCCGTCGAAGACCTCGCAGATGAGCGTGCGGTCCAGCAGCATACGGACCCCGATGGGCCCGTTGCCGTAGCGGATCGCGTTGGTTACCAGCTCGCTGAGGACCAGTTCCGTGGTGAACGCCAGCTCGTCGAGCCCCCACCGGGCCAGCTGCCGGCTGACCGAGGCACGGACCTCGCCCACGGCGGCCGGTTCGGACGGCACCTCCCACGACACGATGCGGTCGGGGCCGAGGGCGTGGGTCCGGGCCACGATCAGGGCGATGTCGTCGCTCGGCCGGGCCGGGAGCAGGGCGCTCAGCACGGCCTGACAGGTGTCCTCCGGCGAGCGGTCGGCTCCGGCCAGCGCCGTGCGCAGCAGTTCCAGCCCGACGTCGATGTCCCGTTCCCGGTCCTCGACCAGGCCGTCCGTGTAGAGCACCAGCCGGCTGCCCTCCTCCAGTTCCAGCTCGGCCGTCTCGAACGGCAGACCGCCCAGACCGAGCGGCGGGCCGGCCGGCACATCGGGGAACTCGACGCTGCCGTCCGGACGGATCACCGCGGGCGGCGGGTGTCCGGCGCGGGCGACGGTACAGCGCCGGGTCGTCGGGTCGTAGACGGCGTACACGCAGGTGGCGCCCGTGACGGCGGCTCCGGTGTCGTCCGAGAGCTCGTCCTGGTCGATCCGGCCGACCAGTTCGTCCAGAAGACCGAGCAATTCGTCGGGCGGCAGATCGAGCGCGGAGAAGTTGTGGACCGCCGTACGCAGCCGGCCCATCGTCGCCGCGGCCAGCAGTCCATGGCCGACCACATCGCCGACGACGACCGCGACCCGGGCACCGGGCAGCGGCAGCACGTCGAACCAGTCGCCGCCGACCCCCGCCTGCGCCGGCAGATAGCGATAGGCGAGGTCGAGGGCGCTCTGGTCGGGCAGGGTGCGCGGCAGCAGGCTGCGCTGGAGGGTCACGGCCATCGTGTGCTCGCGCGTGTAGCGGCGCGCGTTGTCGATGGAGACCGCCGCACGGGCGACCAGTTCCTCGGCGAGGGCGAGATCGTCCGCGTCGAACGGGTCGGGCTTCTCGGAGCGCCAGAAATTGACCACGCCCATGACCAGGGGTCCGACGCGCAGCGGGACCGTGATGAGGGAGTGGATCCCGTAGTCGACGACCTGTGCGGTGCGCTGCGGGTCCTGGGCCAGCCAGCCCGGGGCACCGCCGAGGTCGGGCTCGACCACGGCCTCTCCGGTTCGCAGACTGTGGGCCTGGGGCGTGGAGGGGATGAACCCGATGTGCTCCCCGACCGGATAGAGCGGCGCGTCCTCGCGGATGCCGCCGGAGGCGGTGCGGCGCAAGCCGGCACCCGCGTCCGGCTCCTGGCCGTTGAGTACGGCGTCGGCCAGGTCCACGGTGACGAAGTCCGCGAACCGGGGGGCGGCGACCGCCGTCAGTTCCTCGGCCGTCCTGGTGACGTCCAGACTCGTCCCGATGCGCACGCCGGCGTCGTAGAGGATCTTGAGCCGTTCGCGGGCGATGTCCGCCCGGCCGGAGAGCGCGCGCAGTTCGGTCGAGTCGCGGAGCGTGGCGACGCTGCCGGCCGGCCCGCCCGGAAGGTCTGTGGGCCGCTGGTTGACGGCCAGGAGCTGGTCCCCGACGAGATGCACCTCGTCGGTGGCGACGCGCCCGGAGGCCAGCAGCTCCGCGGTGCCCGAGTCGAGACCGAGTTCCTGGACGTGCTGTCCCTCGGCGTCCGCGGGCAGGCGGAGCAGGCGGTTCGCCTCGTCGTTGGCCAGGAGCAGCTGCCCCTCCGCGCCGATGATGATCACACCTTCCCGGACGGAGTGCAGCACGGCGTCGTGGTGCTCGTACATCCGGGTCATCTCGTACGGGCCGAGGCCGTGCGTCTGGCGCAGCAGGCGCCGGCTCACCAGCGCGGTGCTCGCGGTCGCCAGGGCGAGCGCCACGGCGGCGGCGCCCAGCACCAGCGGCAGCTGGTGGTCGGCCGTGCCGCCCACGGTCGCCGTGGTGATCCCGGCGGACACCATGCCGACGACCGTGCCGTCGGGTGCCTTGACGGGGACCGTGGCCTGCACCAGCGGTCCGAGCGTCCCGGTGATCTGCTCGGTGACGGAATGCCCGGCCAGCACCGGAGCGGTGGTCCCGATGAACTTCTTGCCGATCCGGTCGGGCTTGGGGTGGGTGTAGCGGATCGCGTCGGTGTTCAGTACGACGATGAAGTCCACGTCCGACGCCTTGCGGGCGGCTTCGGCGCTGGGCTGCAGAAGGGCCGTCGGATGGGGGGCGGCGAGGGCCGCGCGCGTGCCGGGCGCGTTGGCGAAGGTCTGCGCGACGGCCAGCGAGCGGTTGCGGGCCTCCTGTGTGCTGTCATGCCGCACCTGGAGTACCAGTGCGACCACCGCGGCGACGACCAGGAGCAGCACGATCACCACTTGCAGGACGAACACCTGTCCGGCGACACTGCGCCCGCCCAGGGCGGTACGTAGCCCGTTGGACGGGCCGTGCCTGTGCTTGCCGTCGTGTGGCCCACGCTCATGTTGCGCTGTACTGGGGCGGCGGGTCGACTGAGCCCGGGTTCGACCCAATAGTCCGACCATGAGCTATGTCTACACTGCCCGGCCTCCGGTGGCGAGAGGCGTCACGTTCCGTGATCGGTCGCTACGCCGGTCGGCAGACGGGCCCGGCGCGGGCGACGCGGCTCGCGGGCGTGTGGACGCATGATGGAGACCTAGTCCTTCTTACCTGCATTTGTCGCTTCGGCGCGGAGGCCCTGATGAAGACCGTTGACCGCTACCGGCTGACCTTCACCCATCCCGGACCGGATGCGCGCATGGTGACGGATGAGGTGGTCGTCGAGCGGACGACTGCCCACGGGCCGGGCGGCAACCCGGTGTACAGCGATCCCACGGGCATCCTCCGCGCCGAGATCAGCCCGGCGGGCGAGGTCCGCATGCTGGCCAGCGGCGCCTATCAGTCGCCGATCAACCCGGCCGCCGAACCGCTCTCCTGACCGGTGGCGCGCCCTGCCGGAAGCGCGGCGTCGGCGGCGGAGGGCACCGCGCCGGCGGCCGGGAGCTCCCGCGAGAAGCGGAGGCCCGGTCGCCCGTTCAGTTCGGTCTCGCCGGTCAGGAGGAACCCGGTGCGGGCCAGAACCGTCCGGGATCCGGTGTTGCCGACGGTCGTGACGGCGCGCAGGGTGCTCAGGCCGTACGCGCTCGCCGCCAGGGCGCACATCTCCCGTACGGCGCCCGTGGCGAGCCCCTGCCGCGCGGCCCGCTCGGCGACGCGGTATCCGAGGTCGGCCGAACCGCGTGCCACGTCGACCAGGTTGACGCGGGCCAGCACCGCGCCGGAGTCGTCCACCACGAGGTGGAAGTGGGCCACCCCCTCGGCCTGTTCGGCCAGACGCTCGTGGAGCAGGGCGTCGAACCGGGCGAAGAAGGTGTCGCCGCGGTCGGAGATCGACGCGGCGAAATAGGCGCGGTTCTCCCGCTCGAACGAGAGCAGCGCGGGCGCGTGGTCGAGTCGCAGGCGTTCGATGCGAGGCATCACGCCATGCTAGGGACCCGTGCGTCCCCGGGCGCGCGGATTTCGGCGCGTGCTCGGGGACGTGCGCAGGCGCCGTCCCTAGGGGGTGTCGCCCTCCGGGTCGATGTGCGGGAGGATCCGGTCCAGCCAGCGAGGTGCCCACCAGGCGCGCGGCCCGAGCAGTGTCATCACCGCCGGAACCATCAGGAGCCGTACGACCGTCGCGTCGATCAGCACGCTCACGGCGAGCCCGAGGCCGAGCATCTTGACGACGATGCTGTCGCTCAGGATGAACGCGGCGAAGACGCTCATCATGATCAGAGCGGCGCAGGTGATGACGCGGGCGGTGATCTCCAGGGCGTGCGCGACGCTCGCCTTCGCGTCCCCGCTGCGCAGCCAGAACTCGTGGACCCGCGACAGCAGGAAGATCTCGTAGTCCATGCTGAGCCCGAAGATGATCGCGAACATCATCATCGGCACGTAACTCTCGATGGGCACCTTGCCCGAGACCCCGAGCGCGGGCCCGCCCCAGCCCCACTGGAAGACGGCGACGACGACACCGTAGGAGGCGGCGATGGAGAGCACGTTGAGGACGGCCGCCTTCAGTGCGACGAGCAGGCCGCGGAAGACGATCAGGATGATGATGAAGGCCAGCCCCACCACCACGGCGATGATGAGGGGCAGCCGACTGGAGACGATGTTCCGGAAGTCGACCTGGGCGGCCGTCGTGCCCGTGACGTAGCCCTTGGCGGAGGTCCCGGTCACCGCCTGCGGCAGGGTGTCGTCCACCAGACGGTTCGCCAGGTCCGTGGTGTCCTGGTTCTGCGGGGACACCTTGGAGTAGACGGTGCCCACCAGCACGTCTCCGTCCTGGGTGGTCGTCAGCGGCGTGACCACGGCGGCCCCTGACACACCGTCGAGTGTCTTCTGCGCCTGTGACTCCAGAGATGAACGCTTGTCCGACGGTACGTTCGTCTGGTCGATGACGACCGTCAGCGGGCCGTTGGAGCCGGGCCCGAAGGAGTCCGCCATGATGTCGAACGCCCGCCGGTCCGTGAAGGACGTGGGGTCGGCGCCGTCACCGATGTGCCCGAGCTGGATGGTGAACAGGGGGATGGCCAGCACGACCACCGTGAGGAGGCCGCCGGTCAGGAACCGCCAGGGATGCCGCTCGACGCGCTGGGCGTATCGGTGCCAGGTGCCGGTGGCGGGCGCCCCGGGCTCGGCGTTCGTCTCCGCGATCGGGGTGCGCACGTGATAGCGGTCGATGCGCTTGCCGATGAGCCCGAGCAGGGCGGGTACGAGGGTCAGCGCGCCGGCCACCGCGGAGACGACCGTGACGGCCGCCGCGAGGCCGAGTTTGCTGATGAACGAGACGCCGGAGACCGACAGCCCGGCCAGGGCGACGATCACGGTGCAGCCCGAGACCAGGACGGCCCGTCCGCTGGTGGTGGCGGCCCGGCCCGCCGCCCGCACCGGGTCGGCCCCGTTGATGAGGTTCTGCCGGTGGCGGGTGATCAGGAACAGGGCGTAGTCGATACCGACGCCCAGTCCGATCATGGTGGCGAGCGTCGGTGACACGGTCGCGAAGGTGGTCGCGGCGGCGAGCAGGCCGAGGACGGCCAGGCCACCCACCACGCTGACCAGGGCGGTGACCAGCGGCAGACCCGCCGCGATGACACTGCCGAACCCGACGAGCAGGACGACGATCGCCACCGCGAACCCGATCAGTTCGCTGATCTTGTCGTTCGCCGCGGGCCGGGCCAGTTCGCCCAGCGGGCCGCCGTACTCGACGTCGACCCCCGCGGACCGCAGCGGCTTGACGGCGTTGTCCACGCCGTGGAGGTAGTCGTCGCCCAGGGTCGAGGGCTGCACGTCGAAACGGACCGTGATGTAGCCGGTCTTCCCGTCGCTGGACAGGGGTCCGACGTTCTGCTGCTGGGACTGCCCCGAGGGCGGCTGGGACCCGGGCGGCGGCAGCGGGTTCTGTGCCGACATGACGTGCGGCAGCTTCTCCAGGGAGTCGACGGTCTGGCTCATCTGGGAACTCAGCTCCGTCAGCGGCTTCTGCGTGTCGCGCAGCACGATCTGGCTGCTGTAGCCGCCCGCGGCCGGATCGTGCTTCTTGAGTACGTTCAGCCCTTTCGTGGACTGCACTCCCGGCAGTGAGAAGTTGTCCGAGTACTGTCCGCCGAAGGAGTGGTTCAGCCCCTGGAGTACGCCGAGAGCGACGAGCCACGCCACGATCACGATCACGAAATGGCGGGCGCACCACTCGCCCAGCCGCTGCAGCACTCCAGGCCTGGTCCGCCCGCTGGCTGAAGGGGCTTGACTCGCCGACATGGGCAGCTCCTGATCGAGGACGACTCCTCCGACTCCGTCATTAAACGACGCGGCGATCATCGCGGCCCGCCGGGAATCACGGCGACTGCCCGCCGTCCGGCGGTCGCCGGTCCGCTCCGGTCCGCCGACGTACAGGGCCGGGTACGACGTACCGGGCCCGGTACGTCGTACCCGGCCCTGTACGACGTGTCGTCGCCCGGGGGACGCGGCGCGTGGCGGGGGTTTCGGTGCGCGGGCGTAGGGATAACCCTCGATCGCCCTCAACTGCGTGTCATGGCTAGGTCAAAAGTGCGATCCTTCCCACACCTGTCGGACAGGTCGTCCATGGCCTGCCCACAGTCGCGTTCCCGCGCGCCCCTGCTCAGCTCTTCCCGGACAGCACATCCCGTCTGCCCGGTCTGTCACCGGCCGCCGACCGCGGCCGAAGCAGTAGGAGTACGAGTGAGACGTTTCCCCCGTCAGGCGACCGCGGCCGGAGCCATGGTGGCCACCGCCGCGTTCCTGGCCGTCGGTATACAGACGGTCCCGGCAGTCGCCAAGCCTGCCCCCCACACAACTCCCCTGCGTACAGGGGGACTTGAGGCAAAGCTCACCCCGGCCCAGCACGCGGCGCTGCTGACGAAGGCATCGAAGCAGACCACGGCGACCGCCGGCACCCTCGGCCTCGGCTCGAAGGAGAAGCTGGTAGTCAAGGACGTCGTCAAGGACAACGACGGCACCTTGCACACCCGTTACGAGCGCACCTACGCCGGCCTCCCGGTGCTCGGCGGCGACATCGTGGTCCACACCCCGCCCGCCTCGCAGGCCACCGGCACGGTGAGCACGACCTTCAACAACAAGCACGCCATCAAGGTCGCGAGCACCACCCCGGCCGTCACCAAGGCGACCGCCGGAGCCCAGGCACTCAAGACGGCCAAGTCGCTCAAGGCGGAGAAGCCCTCCACCGACAGCGCCCGCAAGGTCATCTGGGCCGGCACCGGCACCCCCCGGCTCGCCTGGGAGACCGTGATCAGCGGCTTCCAGGACGACGGCACGCCGAGCAAGCTGCATGTCGTCACCGACGCCACCACCGGCAAGGAACTCACCCGGTACGAGGGCATCCAGACCGGCACCGGCAACACCCAGTACAGCGGCACGGTCACGCTGAACACCACGCTGTCGGGATCGACGTACCAGCTCACGGACTCGACCCGCGGCAGCCACAAGACGTACTCGCTGAACAACGGCACCTCGGGCACCGGCACGCTGATGACGGACGCCGACGACGTCTGGGGCACCGGCGCGGGTTCCAACACCCAGACCGCCGGCGCGGACGCGGCCTACGGCGCCCAGACGACCTGGGACTTCTACAAGAACACCTTCGGGCGCAGCGGCATCAAGAACAACGGTGTCGCCGCCTACTCGCGCGTCCACTACAGCACGGCGTACGTCAACGCCTTCTGGGACGACAGCTGCTTCTGCATGACCTACGGTGACGGCACCAGCAGCACCCACGCGCTGACCTCGCTGGACGTCGCGGGCCACGAGATGAGCCACGGCGTCACCTCCAACACCGCGGGCCTGAACTACACCGGTGAGTCCGGCGGCCTCAACGAGGCCACCTCCGACATCTTCGGCACCGGTGTGGAGTTCTACGCCAACAACTCCTCCGACGTGGGCGACTACCTCATCGGCGAGAAGATCAACATCAACGGGGACGGCACCCCGCTGCGTTACATGGACAAGCCGAGCAAGGACGGCGGCTCCGCGGACAGCTGGTACTCCGGCGTCGGCAACCTGGACGTCCACTACTCCTCGGGCCCGGCGAACCACATGTTCTACCTGCTCTCCGAGGGCAGCGGCACCAAGACCATCAACGGTGTCACGTACACCAGCTCGACCTCCGACGGCGTGGCCGTCGCGGGCATCGGCCGCGCCGCCGCCCTGCAGATCTGGTACAAGGCGCTGACGACGTACATGACGTCGACCACCAACTATGCGGGTGCCCGCACCGCCGCGCTGAACGCCGCGACCGCGCTGTACGGCGCCAGCTCCGCCCAGTACGCGGGTGTCGCCAACGCCTTCGCCGGCATCGCCGTCGGCAGTCACGTCACCCCGCCGACCAGCGGTGTGACCGTCACCAACCCGGGCAGCCAGTCCTCCACCGTCGGTACCGCGGTGAGCCTGCAGGTCTCGGCCAGCAGCACCAACACCGGCTCCCTGACGTACTCCGCGACCGGCCTGCCCACCGGCCTGTCGATCAGCAGCTCCACCGGGGCGATCACCGGGACCCCGACCACCGCCGGTACGTACAGCACCGTGGTGACCGTCACGGACAGCACCGGCGCCACCGGCACCGCGTCGTTCACCTGGACCGTCAGCTCCTCCGGTGGCGGCGGCACCTGCACCTCGGCGCAGCTGCTCGGCAACGCCGGCTTCGAGTCCGGCAGCACCACCTGGACCGCGACCAGCGGCGTCATCAACAACGACACCGACGAGGCGGCCCACGCCGGTTCGTACAAGGCCTGGCTGGACGGCTACGGCTCCACCCACACCGACACGCTCTCCCAGTCGGTGACCATCCCCAGCGGCTGCAAGGCCTCGTTCACCTTCTACCTGCACATCGACACCGCGGAGACCACCACCAGCTCGCAGTACGACAAGCTGACGGTCACCGCCGGATCGACCACACTGGCGACCTACTCCAACCTCAACAAGGCCACCGGCTACGCGCAGAAGACGTTCGACCTGTCCTCGTTCGCCGGCACCACCGTGAGCATCAAGTTCAGCGGTGTCGAGGACTCCTCCCTGCAGACCAGCTTCGTCGTGGATGACACCGCCGTGACGACCAGCTGACCTTCGGGACCGGTATCCCCCCACAACGGCAGCACCGGCATCCCCCCACAACGGCAGCGACGTGGGTCCTCCGCGAGGACGACCCACGTCGCGCGCCGCTTTCCGGGGCTACTCGAACCGGGAGGGGTCACCCGCCCCGAGGCGCACGAGCTCGGCCTCGCCGCTGGAGAAGTCGACGACGGTCGTCGGTTCGGTGCCGCAGTCGCCGGAGTCGATGACGGCGTCCACCACGTGGTCGAGGCGGTCCTTGATCTCCCAGCCCTGGGTCAGCGGCTTGTCCTCCTCCGGCAGGAGCAGGGTGCTCGACAGCAGCGGCTCGCCGAGTTCGGCAAGGATCGCCTGCGCGATGACATGATCGGGAATCCGCACCCCGACGGTCTTCTTCTTCGGGTGCAGCAGCCTGCGCGGAGCCTCCTTCGTCGCCGGGAGGATGAAGGTGTAACTGCCGGGCGTAGCCGCCTTGACCGTGCGGAAGACCGCGTTGTCGATCCGCACGAAGTGTCCGAGCTGGGCGAAGTCCTCGCACATCAGCGTGAAGTGGTGGCGCTCGTCGAGCTGGCGGATCGAGCGGATGCGGTCGATCCCGTCCCGGTTGCCGAGCGCGCAGCCGAGTGCGAAGCAGGAGTCCGTCGGGTAGGCGATCAGCCCGCCGCTGCGGACGATCTCCACCACCTGGCCGATGATGCGCCGCTGAGGGTTCTCCGGGTGAACGTCGAAGTACTTGGCCATGCCGCGAGCCTAGTGCCCCGACAGGCAAAGGCACCGGAGCCTGCCGGCCCGTTCCCGTCGTCGCCCGGCCGGTGGCCGTGCGGTCCGCCATCGGGGCGGTGACACCGGCTCCGGTTCACCGCCGGAATTCTCCCGGTCACGGCTATAGGAACCTTGAGGACGTCTCGCTACCCTCCGCCGCATGATTTCCACGGTGGTCTGGGGTACCGGCAATGTCGGCCGCGCGGCCATCCGCGCCGTCGAGGCCCACCCGAAACTGAAACTCGCGGCCGTGCTCGTCCACGACCCCGGCAAGGTCGGCCGCGACGCGGGCGACCTCGCCGGCCTCGGCCACGGCCTCGGTGTCGCGGCGAGCGACGACATCGACGCGGTCCTGGCCGGTGGCCCCGGAGCCGTCGTCTACGCGGCCACCGGCGACATCCGCCCCGACGAGGCCCTCGCCGACATCGGCAGGGCGATCCGGGCCGGTGCGGTGGTCGTCACCCCCGCCCTCTATCCGCTCTACGACCAGCGCAACGCCCCGCCGGAGTTCCGGGACCCGATGCTCGCCGCCATCGCGGACGGCGGCGGCTCCCTGTTCGTCTCCGGGGTCGATCCAGGCTGGGGCAACGACGTCCTGCCCCTGCTGATCAGCGGTCTGGGCACCACGGTCGACGCCATCCGCTGCCAGGAGATCTTCGACTACTCCACGTACGAACAGGAGGAGTCCGTACGGTACTTGGTCGGGATGGGACAGCCGATGGACTACGAGCCGCTGATGCTCGCCCCGTCGATCCCGACCATGGTGTGGGGCGGCCAGATACGGCTCATGGCGCGGGCCCTGGGAGTCGAACTCGACGACATCCGCGAGACGTTGGAGCGCCGGCCGCTCACGGACACGGTGAGCACCCGCACCATGGGGGAGTTCGCGGCCGGCACCCAGGGCGCGGTCCGCTTCGAGGTGCGGGGGATCGTCGGGGGAGAGCCCCGGATCGTCATCGAGCACGTCACCCGCATCCACGCCTCCTGCGCGCCGGACTGGCCGACGCCGCCGGACGGGGACGGCGCCCACCGCGTGATCATCGAGGGCCGTCCGCGCATCGAGGTCACCGTCGCGGCCACCGACGAGGGCGAGAACCGCTCCGCGGGCGGGAACGCCACCGCGGTCGGCCGCCTGGTCGGCGCCATCGACTGGCTGGTGGACGCGGAACCAGGGCTCTACGACGCACTCGACGTCCCGCTGCGCCCCGCAGTCGGCCGACTCGGAAGGAAGTGACCCATGACCCTGCGCATCGACATTCCCGAGGGACAGGAACCGATCGGATACGTGTGGGGCGAGATGGTGCCCGGCATCGGCATGGCCGCCGCGAACTTCTCCCTGTCGGTGTACGAGCACACGACGCTGGGCCTGCGCGAGTTCGAGGCGGCCCGACTGCGGATCGCGCAGATCAACGGGTGCCTGTTCTGTCTCGACTGGCGCACGGAACGGGAGGGCCTGAAGGTCGAGGAGGAGTTCGCGGACGCGGTGACCCAGTGGCGTACCACCGGTGCCTTCGACGACCGGACGCGGCTGGCCGCCGAGTACGCCGAGCGGTACGCCCTGGATCACCACGGTCTGGACGAGGAGTTCTGGACACGGATGACGGCGCTGTACAGCCAGCGGGAGATCGTGGAGCTGACGATGAGCATCGGCTCCTGGCTGGCGTTCGGCCGGCTCAACCATGTGCTGGGACTGGACGCCGTGTGCGTGCTGCCCACCCACTGAGAGGGTGGCTCACCCGGCGGCCCTGGCTCCCTGAGCGGTTCCGGGCCCAACGCGCGGCCCGGACGAGCTAGAGGTCCACGGCGATGATGTTCTCGATGTTCCGTTCCGCGAGGGCGGTGATGGTGACGAACGGATTGACGCTGGTGTTGCCGGGTATCAGCGCGCCGTCGATGACGTACAGGCCCGAATAGCCACGCAGGCGGCCGTAGTTGTCGGTGGCCTTGTTGAGTACGGCGCCGCCGAGAGGGTGGTAGGTGAGATGGTCGCCCCAGATCTTGTACACACCGAACAGATCGGTCCGGTAGATCGTCCCCTCCTTCGCGTTGATCTTGTCGAAGATGGTCTTCGCCATGTCGATGGCGGGCTGTTTCCAGGCGGTCTGCCAGTTGAGGTCGACGGTGCCGGTGGAGGAGTTGAAGGTGAACTGGGCGCGGTTCGGGTTCTTGGTGATGGACAGGTAGAACGAGGCGTAGGTCTCGATGCCGGTGGGCAGCGGAGCCACCTCGGCGAACGCGCCTCCTGCGGTCCAGTTGTCGATGCCGCCGCAGGGGATGCTGGCCTGGAGCGAGCCGGTCGGATCCCACAGATGGTTGGCGCGGCCGCACATGACGTTGCCGTTGTCGCCCCAGCCCTGCCCGATCTCGCCGTTCAGGCCGGGCAGCGCGCCGGTGGCCTTCAGCCTGACCAGGAGCTTGCTCGTTCCGACGCTTCCGGCCGCGAAGAACACCCGGTCCGCGGTCACCGTCTTGGTGGCGGTGGTGTCACCTGTGGTGTTGAGCTGGTCGATCAGGACCGTGTAGCCGCCGCCGGACGCGGGTGCGACCGAAGTGACCTTGTGCAGCGGTGAGATGGTGACTCTCCCGGTGGCCGCGGCCTGGGCGAGGTAGGTCTTCTGGAGCGATTTCTTGCCGTAGTTGTTGCCGTAGAGGATCTCCCCGGCGAGGGCCGACTTGGTGACGGTGCCCGCGGCCTCCTGCTTCATGTAGTCCCAGTCGTACACGTCGGGCACGAAGACGAACGGGAAGCCGGAGCGCTGGGCCTGCTTACGGCCGACCCGTGCGTACTGGTAGCAGTCGGTGGTGTCGAACCACGCCGGGTCGATGAGACCGACGCCGAGCGCGGCGTTGGCGCGCGGGTAGTAGGTCGCGTACATCTCGTCGGCGTTCACCGACGGGAGGATGGCGCCGAAGTTCTCCCGTTTGGGGGTGACCGCCATGCCGCCGTTGACCAGTGATCCGCCGCCGACACCACGGCCCTGGTACACGATGATCTGGCCCATCTCCTCGGCGTCCAGGATCCCCGTGTAGCGCGGGATGTCCTTGTCGATGGGGAAGCCGAGGAAGTTGCTGAGGGGCTGTTTGGTCCTGGTGCGCAGCCAGTACGAACGCTGGTCCGGACTGGTCGTGTTGGCGAAGATCTTGCCGTCCGAGCCCGGGGTGTCCCAGGCCATGCCCATCTCGACCATCTGCACGTCGACGCCGGCCTGGGCGAGGCGCAGGGCGGCCACGGAGCCGCCGTATCCGGTGCCGATCACCAGGACGGGGACGTGTGCGCCGGAAGGGATCGACGAGGCCGTCGTGGCGATCCGCGCGGGGGCCGCGACAGCGCGACCGGCAAGGCTCACTGCTCCAAGAATAGAACCTGTTCCAGCTATGAATCGTCGGCGCGAAACACCCCTGGAGTCATTGGATTGCTGGTTGATGTCACCCACGTGACACTCCTCACTCTCGATGAGTGGGAACAGGTTCTACTGTTGCTGGCTTGTTAAGTCACTACATACCGGTTGGTAACTTCTGTCCGATCTTGGGGTGATCGGCGAGCTCTGACGGACTTGCCCTTGACTTCACAAGACCCTCGCGCGACATTCCTGACGCTGCATCAGAACCGCTACGGCGGGGGCCTGTCGGCTCCCGGAGCAACGGAGCGCCTCACATTCCCTCGCCCGCTGGAGAGCCCTGCCATGTCCCCGAGCGCGGACCCCGTCGGACGTACGGACCCGTTTCCGGCACCTGACTCGTTTCCGGCACCCGGCCCCTCACGGCGCCGGGTGCTCGGCACGGCCACGGGCGCCGCACTCGCGCTCGCCGCGGGCGCCGCCGGTTCCACCGGGTCCGCGGCGGCGGCCGACCTGCCCGCGCTCGGCACCTACGACGTCGTCGTGGTCGGCTCGGGCGCCGCGGGGATGACCGCGGCGCTCACCGCCGCGAAACGGGGACTGAGCTGCGTCGTCCTGGAGAAGGCGGCCACCTTCGGAGGCTCCGCGGCCCGCTCCGGCGCGGGCATCTGGATCCCCGGCAACCCGGTGATCCTCGCCGCCGGCGTCCCCGACACCCCGGCGAAGGCCGCCGCCTACCTCGCGGCCGTGGTCGGCCCGGAGGTCTCCGCCGACCGGCAGCGGGCCTTCCTCGGCCACGGACCGGCCATGATCTCCTTCGTCATGGCCAACAGCCCGCTGCGCTTCCGCTGGATGGAGGGATACAGCGACTACTACCCGGAACTCCCCGGCGGCCTCCCGGGCGGACGCTCCATGGAGCCCGACCAGCTCGACGGCAACATCCTCGGAGCCGAACTCGCCCACCTCAACCCGGCGTACATGGCCGTCCCGGCCGGCATGGTCGTCTTCAGCGCCGACTACAAGTGGCTCACCCTCGCAGCCGTGAGTGCGAAGGGCACGGCCGTCGCCACCGAATGCCTGGCGCGTGGCACCAAGGCGGCGCTGCTCGGCCAGAAACCGCTGACGATGGGCCAGTCGCTCGCGGCCGGGCTGCGCGCCGGCCTGCTCGCCGCCCAGGTCCCGGTGTGGCTGAACACCCCGCTGTCCGACCTGCTCATGGAGAACGGCGCCGTCACCGGCGCGGTGGTCACCCGGAACGGCGCGCCGGGACTGGTCAGGGCCCGGCGCGGGGTCATCGTGGGCTCCGGCGGCTTCGAGCACAACGCGGCCATGCGCGCCGAGTTCCAGCGGCAGCCCATCGGAACCGCCTGGACGGTGGGCGCCAAGGAGAACACCGGCGACGGCATCCAGGCGGGCCGGCGCGCCGGGGCCGCGCTCGACCTGATGGACGACGCCTGGTGGGGACCGGCCGTCCCGCTGCCCGACCAGCCCTACTTCTGTCTCGCCGAACGCACCCTGCCCGGCAGCCTGCTGGTCAACGCCGCCGGAGCGCGCTTCGTCAACGAGGCCGGACCCTACAGCGACGTCGTGCACACCATGTACGACCGCGATCCGACCGCTCCGGACATCCCGGCCTGGCTGGTCGTCGACCAGAACTACCGCAACCGCTACCTGTTCAAGGACGTCGCGCCGGCCTTCGCGTTCCCCGACTCCTGGTACGCGTCCGGCGCCGTGTACAAGGCGTGGACCCTGGACGACCTCGCCGGCCGCGTCGGTGTCCCCGCGGCCGCCCTGCGCACCACCGTCAGCCGCTTCAACAGCCTGGCCCTGAGCGGCACGGACACCGACTTCCACCGCGGTGACAGCGCCTACGACCACTACTACACGGACCCCGCGGTCCTCCCGAACTCCTGCCTCGCCCCGTTGTGGCTCCCCCCGTTCCACGCGTTCAGGATCGTCCCGGGCGACCTCGGCACCAAGGGCGGCCTGCGCACCGACGCCAGGGCCCGCGTCCTGCGCCCGGACGGCATGGCGATCCCCGGCCTGTACGCGGCGGGCAACGCCAGCGCGGCCGTCATGGGCCACAGCTACGCGGGAGCGGGTTCGACGATCGGTCCCGCGATGACGTTCGGGTACATCGCGGCACTCGATATCGCGGCGACCTGACGGAGGACTCTCAGTCGCTGTCGCTGTCGCCGTCGGCGTTCGGGTCCGGGTTGCTGTCGGGCTTCGCCCCCGGGGCTCCGTCGCCGTCTCCCTCGTCGCCGTAGTTCCGCTCGCCGCGCAGCCGGGGCGACAGGACCAGGACGGAGACGTCGTCGCGGATCGAGGGGCAGAACTCGACGAGGTCCTCCCAGAGGCGGTCGACGAGGACGTCCGAAGGTTCCTCGGCGAACACGGCCAGCCGGTCCGGCAGCGGGTAGAAGGCGCCGGTGGTGTCCCGGCTCTCGCTCACGCCGTCCGACGCCATGAACAGCCGGTCGCCGGGTTCCAGCTCGACGGTGAGCCCCTTCGGCGGGGACAGCTCGAAGAACCCCAGCCCCAGCGGGGACGCCGGCTCGGCGTCGAGTTCGAGGGCCTTCGCGCCACGCAGCAGCAGCGGCGGGGGATGCCCGCAGGACACCAGCCGTACGGTGTCGGTGCCGGGCGGGAACTCCAGGAGCAGTGCGGTGGCGAACAGCTCGGCGTGATCGACCGACGCGGAGTCGACGACCAGCCTGCGGTCGAGCCGGGCCGCGGCGGCCTCCAGATCACGCTGGTCGAGCACCGTCTCCCGGAACGCCCCGAGCAGCGAGGCGACCGTCCCCACGGCCGACAGCCCGTGCCCCTGTACGTCGCCCATCACGGCCCGGACGCCGAAAGGCCCGTCGCGCACCTCGAAGAAGTCACCTCCGACCAGCGTCTCCCGCTGCGCTGGCCGGTAGAGACCGGCGCAGCGGACCGGGCCGACACGCTCCGGCAGTGGCGGCAGCACGGCGAGCTGAGCGGCTTCCGCGACCGACCGCACGGTGACCAGATGCGCGTCCCTGCGGCTGCGCACGAGCGACACGAACACGCTCAGCACGGCGATGAAGCTGATGGTGAGCAGGTCCGCGTTGCCCGGACGGTTCAGATCGAGGGCGGGGATGTTCATCAGGACCACGACGATCACGCCGAAGGCGGCCGTCCCCAGAGGGCCGTAGGACAGGACGGCCAGGGAAGGGATGGCTCCCAGCAGAAAGCCGATGTCCAGCGCCTCACTGCTCACGAGTTCCCCCACGCAGACGCCCACCAGCAGGACCGGCGGGAGCAGCCGTACCCAGCGTGGAGGGGGCGAGCCGCGCAGCCATCCCCGGTGGTCGTCCCGCCGGCCGGGCGCGGCCTTCGTGGCCATGGCACTCCTCCCTTTGACACCACGCTCCCCCTTTCCCCGCCGTCGCGCATTCCGATCGGGTCACGCACGCGTGCGGGCCGGAGCGGTCCGGTGGCTGCCGGAGCGGGGAAGGGGCGGCCGTCCGGAGGAGCTCTGGCGGGGGCGGGCGCCACGAAGCCCCGCCATCACGGGGATGAGATGACGGGGCTCCTCAGGGCGGCTGCCCCGTCGGCGACGTTTCATCCCACCGGCGTTCCATGCCATGGGCGCCTGGTCCCACCGGTGTTCCATCCCGTCGGCGGCCCGGCCCGAGCTCGGCCCGGCCCCTGGCCGTCACCCGTACGGCGGGCCGGACCGGACGCGGTCGTACGGGCCCCGCAGGCGACGCCCGGGGAGGCCCCGACACCCGTCCCGGGGCATGGTGGAGGGGTGACGGGACTGGCCGTGCTGTTCGCACTCCTCGGAGCAGCCAGCAATGCGATGGGCACGGCGTTCCAGCGCAAGGCGGCCTCGCGCGTCAGCGAAGGCGGTGGACTGCGGCTCATCATCCGGCTCGCCCGGCAGCCGTCCTGGCTGATCGGCATCGCCGGGGTGATCGGGGCGGCACTCTTCCAGGCGCTCGCGCTGGCGAACGGGCCGCTGTCCCTGGTGCAGCCCCTGTTCATCCTGGAACTGCCCTTCGCCCTGATGATCGCCGTCCCGCTGCTGCACCGGCGCCTGTCGCGCGCGGGCTGGCAGGCCGTGGCCGGTGTGGTGGCCGGCCTCGGTCTCGTCCTCCTGTCGGCCGCTCCCTCGGGAGCACGGTCCGACGCCTCCATGGCACGCTGGATCCCGGTACTGGTCCTGTGCCTGGGCACCGTGGCGGCCGCGGTCGTCGTCGCCCGTCCGGGCCGCCCGCCGCTCTTCCGCGCGGCCATGCTGGGAACGGCGTCGGCCATCAGCAACGCGCTGACCGCCGCTCTCCTCAAATCGGCCGTGGGCACACTCGACGACGACGGCTTCGTCGCCTTCCTGGGCGTGTGGCAGACGTACGGATTCGCCCTGACCGGGATCACCGCCGTCCTGCTGCTGGAGAACGCCCTCCAGGCGGGCCCCCTGGCCGCCTCGCAGCCCGCGCTGACCATCGGCGACGCGACGCTCAGCCTGGTGCTCGGTGTCACGCTCTTCGACGAGGCCATCCGTACGGGCTGGTGGCTGCTGCCCGAGCTGATCGGCGCCGGGCTCGTCCTGTGGGGCGTGCTGCGGCTGACCCGCGTGGTCCCGCACCTCGCGGACATGGCCCACTGACGGCCGCGCGGCCCGGCCCGCCCACGGCCGGCCCCCGCCCTGACCGTCCCCTGACCGGCGGCTGACCAGCGGCGGAAGCCGCGGTCACGGCGGCCGGAGGCGACCGGCCGGCACCCGCTCGATTGGTGACTGCCGGGACGGGAAAGACCCTGGTGGTGACGAGTCGGATCGAGAACGTTCGGGAACTGGTCGCACGGACGCGGTATGTCGTCCTCGGCTTCGACGGCCCGATCTGTCAGCTGTTCTCCGGGCCCTCGGCGACTGCCGTCGCACGAGCCCAGCGGGACCGGCTGACGGAAGCGGGTCTCGGCGCGGTGCTCACCGACGAGGAGCACGGCCCCGCGGACCCCTACCGCGTCCTGTCGGAGGTGGCCGGACGGCACCCGGGCAGCGAAGCCCTCGCCCGGCTCGACGCGTGGCTCACCCGGGCCGAGCTGGAGGCGGTGCGCACCGCCATGCCGACGGCGTACGCGGATCCGCTGATCCACACCTGGGCCGCGGTCGGGGCGAGGCTCGCCGTGGCGACCGGCACATCGGCCCGGGCCGTCACCTCGTACCTGGACGCCCGGGGGCTCACACCCCGCTTCGCCCCGTACATATTCGGCAGGGCGCCGGACCCGGGGACGCTCACCCCCCGTCCGGCCGCCCTGTCACTGGCCCTGGGCGCCATGGAGGCCGCACCGGAGGCCTCGCTGATGATCGGCGGCACCCCGGCGGACCACGCGGCGGCGCACCACGCCGGTGTCCGATTCCTCGGATACGCCCGCCACCCCGCCAGAGCGCGGGCACTGCGGGAGGCCGGCGTTCCCGACCGGTGCGTCACGGACTCCCTGGAGCCACTCCTGCGCGCCCTGCGCGACTCCTCGTGAGCCGATCGTTCGGCCATACGAGGGGAATACCGGCCGGAAACCCGTGTGCATGCATCGCCTGAAGCGGGGCAGCAGCATCCTGAGACAGCTCGGGAAGCTACCCCCCTGGCGAAACCCGAGCTGCACGGCCCCGCAGGCAGTCACTCCCCCCGGCTGCCGGCGGGGCCGCATTCGTACGGCCCTACTCCACCCGGATGCCGACGATGCAGGTGTCGTCGTCGGTGTCGGACCTGCTGTACGTCAGGAGCCGGTCGAGTTGATGGTCCAGCGTCCCGGACGTCGTACGGGCCGCGTTGAGGAGCTGGCGCAGCGACACCTCCACCGAGCGGTCCCGCCGTTCGATCAGACCGTCCGTGTACATCAACAGGGTGTCGTGGACGTCCAGTTGCACCTCGTCCTCCTCGAACGTCGCCTCGGGGACGGCACCGAGCAGGATGCCCTTGAGGAGCGGCAGCGGGTTGGCGTCCGTGTCCCGGACCAGAACGGGCGGCAGATGTCCGGCCCTCGCCCAGCGCAGAACACGGCGGCGCGGATCGTAGATCCCGCAGACCGCGGTGGCGGTGACCCCGCCCGTCAGATGGTGCGCCACGATGTTGAGCCAGGACAGCAGCTGCCCCGGCCCCGCACCCGTCACGGCGAGTCCGCGCAGCGCGTTGCGCAGCACCACCATGCTGGTCGCCGCCTCGATCCCGTGACCGGCCACATCGCCGACACACAGCAGGACCAGGCCGGACGACAGCACGACGGCGTCGTACCAGTCACCCCCGACGAGCTGCTCGGTCTCCGCGGGCCGGTAGCGCACCGCCACGTCGAGGCCCGGAGCCCGCAACGGCGCCTGGGCCGGCGGCATGATCGCGTGCTGGAGCTGGAGGGTCAGCCGGTTGCGCTCGTGCGCCTGCTGCTCGGTGTGCGCGAGCTGGTCGCGGGTGACCGCCAGCGCCACCTCGGTCCAGTGCTGCGCCGAGATGTCCTGGTAGGCCCCGCGGACCGCGAACAGCCGGTCGTCGGCGTCGAGCACCGGTTCGGCCACCACGCGGATGTGCCGGGTCACGCCGTCGGGACGCTGGAGCCGGAACGCTGCCGACGCCGGCCGGTGACGGTGCAGGACGGTCCGCAGGAAGCGGCCGATGGCGACGGCGTCGTCGGGATGGGCGTGCGCGGCCAGCTCCTCCAGCGGGACGGGAGTGCCCGAGGGGGAGCGGCCGTACAGATCGAAGAGCGTCTCGTTCCAGATGGTCTCGCCAGTCAGCAGGTTCTCCTCGAAACCGCCGATCCTGCCGAGCCGCTGGGCGTGCTGGAGCAGACTCGCCAGCCGCGCCGTCTCGTCCTCTATGCGCCAGATGAGCAGCACGGTTCCGCCGTGCCGGCTGACGTTGATGTCGGCCACGGCCGACAGCCGCACCTGGTCGACCAGCGCCGTCAGATCCATGCGCCGCGCCCGGAACGGCTCCCCGGTGGCGTAGACGCGCTCGACGCACTGGAAGAGGCCGCTGTCCCCGGCGGCCAGCGGATAGGCCTCCAGCAGCAGTGACCCCTGAACGGTGCCACGCGGCCGGCCGGCCGGATCGAGGAAGCGTCCGTTCGCATGACGGATGCGGAAGTCGGCGAGCCGCCCCTGGTCGTCGAGCTGGGGGACCAGGACCAGGGCGGGATCGTGCAACCCGTCCACCAGGTCGATCAGTTCGCAGACATCGGCCGTCCCCCGCACGTCGTGGAAGTCGCCCGGCGGCGCGTGGGTCTCCAGTGTGTGCGAGCACAGTTCGGCCAGTGCCTCGACCTGGCGGACCACCTGCGGTGGCTGAGGTGCCAGGGCGGACGGCCACGCGATCTCCAGGACGCCGTGGATCCGGCCTCCGGAGCCGGCCGGTACCGCGACCCGTCCGCCGTCCGGATGTTCCGCGTGCCCGATGGACGGCAGCCCGGTGTCCGTCAGCGACCCGGCCCACAGCGCCGTACGGTCGGACAGCGCGCGGCGTGCCATCGTCGCCACGCCCGGGGGAACGTAACGCCAGCGCCGGGCCTCGGCCGCCGAGAACCCGGCGCTTCCCGCCAGGGAGAGCGAACCGTCGGCGTCCGCCGCCCAGATGGCCACGGCGACCGCCCCGAGGGGAGTCAGCGCGTGCTGCAGCAGGGAGTCGGCCACCGCCTGGCTGTCGCCCGCCGCCAGCGCGCCGCTCTCGGCCGCGCGCAGCCGTACCGCGGGGGCGTCGTCCTTCGGGGGATGCTCCGCCGTGGCGGAGAGGAAGGCGCTGGTCACCTCCGAAAGCCGGTCGTGGGCCGCCTGGTTGATGATCTCGACCGCGAGCTGGAGTTGTGGCACCTTGGCCTGCTCGGCCAACTCGGTGAGCTGGCGGGCGGCTTGTGCCGGTCCGCAGCCCAGCCGCTCGACCAGGATGCCCTTGGCCAGCTCGATCAGGGCCCGCCCCTCGGCCTCCGCCTGTGCGGCCCGTACCTCGCGGCGCAGCCGATCGACGGTGGCCGCCAGCCGGCCCACCGGGGACGTCCGGGCCGCGCCCGACAGCTCGCCCGCGTGCCCGGCGTCCGCGACGTCGTCCGGGGAATCGGGGACGCTCGGGCCGGTTGCCTCAGGACTGTTCATCGTGCGGCCGCTCCTCGGCGGGAACCCTGTGGGGGCGGGGGAGGGGCGGCAGCGGCGGGTGTCCCGCCGCACGGCCGCGGTGGAGGGTACCGGGCGTCATGTCACTCCCCGAGCCAGCGCCGGACACAGGCGATGAGGTCGTCGGTGTCGACCGGCTTGGTGACGTGGTCGCTGGCGCCCGACAGCAGGCTCTTCTCCCGGTCGCCGGGCATGGCCTTCGCCGTCACCGCGATGATCGGCAGGTCCGCGTACCGGGGCATCCTGCGGATCTCGGCGGTCGCGGTGTACCCGTCCATCTCGGGCATCATCACGTCCATCAGGATCAGCGCGACCTCGGGCCGGGCCAGCAGTGTCTCGATGCCCTTCCTGCCGTTCTCCGCGTGCAGCACCTGGAACCCGTGCAGTTCCAGGATCCCGCTGAGCGCGAAGAGGTTACGGGCGTCGTCGTCGACGACGAGCACCGTACGGCCCTGGAAGGCGTTGTCGATCGGCCGCGCGGGCCGGTTCCTGGCCTCCTCGGCGCGGACCAGCGGCACCACGTCGCCCGGCTGCTCCGCGGACAGGTGCAGCGCGATCCGCTCGCGCAACTCGTCGAGACTGGAAAGGAATTCCAGCGACCGTGCGCCCGAGCGGGACTGCAGCGCCTGCTCCTGCGCGAGGTCGACCCGGCTGCCGTTGTGGACGAGGACGGGCACGGTCGCCAGGGCCGAGTCGCCCTCCACCGCTTCCAGGAACCGGGCCGTCTCGCCCTCCGGCATGCCGAGTTCGAGCACGACGCAGTGCCACGGCTCCGCGGCGAGGGCGCTCGCCGCCTCCTGTGCGCCGACGACGGTGATGATGTCGACGCGCTCCCGTGTGTCGCCCTCGTCACGGCTGCGCGCCACATCCCCGACCGCGCTCTCGGCCACCAGCGTGAGCAGCCCCCGCGGCCGTTCCTCCACGACCAGGAGCCGCCGTCGCTGGCGTGGCAGGCCGGCCGAACCGGGAGCGGTGTGCCGCGGTTCGGTGTACGCCGAGGCGCCCTCGTCCACCGCCGGTTCGGGTGCCCGGCCACCGGCCATCAGCTCCTCGAACTCGGGCCGGGCGACGGGGAGGAAGAGTGTGAACGTACTGCCCTGTCCGGGGGTGCTGTCCACGGTGACCGCCCCGCCGAGCAGGTGGGCGATCTCCCGGGTGATGGACAGACCCAGACCTGTGCCGCCGTACTTGCGGCTCGTGGTGCCGTCGGCCTGCTGGAAGGCGCCGAAGATCGTCTCCAGCTGCTGCTCGGGGATGCCGATGCCGGTGTCCTTGACCCGGAAGGCGGCGATCGTGCCGCCGCGCGGAACGCCCGCGGGGATCTCCGCGTCGGCCGCCGGTTCGATGCGCAGTTCGACCCGGCCCTGCTCGGTGAACTTGACGGCGTTCGACAGCAGGTTGCGCAGCACCTGCCGCAGCCGGGAGTCGTCGGTGAGCAGGTCCACCGGGGCGCCGGGAGCGGTGCTGACCGTGAACTCCAGGCTCTTCTGCGAGGTCATGGGGCGGAAGGTGGCCTCGACGTATTCGAGCAGCTGCCGCAGCGGGACCCGCTCGGGGGTCACGTCCATCTTGCCGGCCTCGACCTTCGACAGGTCGAGGATGTCGTTGATCAGCTGGAGCAGGTCGGAACCCGCGGAGTGGATGATGCCCGCGTACTCGACCTGCTTCGGCGTGAGATTGCGCGAGGGGTTCTGCGCCAGCAACTGGGCCAGGATGAGCAGGCTGTTGAGCGGGGTCCGCAGTTCGTGGCTCATGTTGGCGAGGAACTCGGACTTGTACTTGGACGCCAGCGACAACTGCTGGGCCCGTGCCTCGAGTTCCTGCCGGGCCTGTTCGATCTGGAGGTTCTTCGCCTCGATGTCGCGGTTCTGGGTCACGAGCAGGGAGGCCTTGTCCTCCAGCTCGGCGTTGGAACGCTGGAGTTCGTCCTGCTGGACCTGCAACTCCTCGGAGCGGGCCTGGAGTTCGGCGGTCAGGCGCTGCGACTCGCCCAGCAGCTCATCGGTGCGGGCGTTGGCCACGATGGTGCTGACGTTGACGCCGATGGTCTCCATCAGCTGTTCCAGGAACGTCCGGTGCCCCTGCTTGAAGCGGGTGACCGAGGCGAGCTCGATGACGCCGAGCACCTGCTCCTCGACGACGATGGGCAGGACCACCAGCGCTGTCGGCGCCGTCTGCCCGAGGCCCGAGGAGATGGTGACGTACCCCGGCGGCACCTCGTCCACGGTGATCGCCCGCCTGCTGCGCGCGGCCTGCCCGACCAGGGAGCGGCCGAGCGGGATACGGGTGGGACGCCCGTCCTCGTCGGGATAGCCGTACGAGCCGACCAGCCTGAGCTCCGTGCCCTTCGCGGTCTCCTCGGCGAGGTAGAAGGCGCCGTACTGCGCGGCGACCAGCGGGGTGAGCTCGTCCATGATGAGGTCGGCCACCACGTCCAGGTCGCGGTATCCCTGCATCAGGCCGGAGATACGGGCCAGGTTCGTCTTGAGCCAGTCCTGCTCCTGGTTGGCCCGTGTGGTCTCACGCAAGGACTCCACCATGGAGTTGATGTTGTCCTTCAGGTCGGCGACCTCGCCGGAGGCTTCCACGGCGATGGACCGTGTCAGGTCGCCCTCGGCGACGGCGCCGGTGACCTCGGCGATCGCGCGGACCTGCCGCGTGAGGTTGCCGGCCAGTTCGTTCACGTTCTCGGTGAGCCGCTTCCAGGTGCCCGAGACGCCCTCCACCTCGGCCTGGCCGCCGAGCCTGCCCTCGCTGCCGACCTCCCGCGCCACCCGGGTGACCTCGGCCGCGAAGGCGGAGAGCTGGTCGACCATCGTATTGATCGTCGTCTTGAGTTCGAGGATCTCGCCCCGGGCGTCGACGTCGATCTTCTTGGACAGGTCGCCCTTGGCCACGGCCGTCGTCACCAGGGCGATGTTGCGCACCTGCCCGGTGAGGTTGTTGGCCATCGAGTTGACGTTGTCGGTGAGGTCCTTCCAGGTGCCCGCCACATTGGGTACGTGCGCCTGGCCGCCGAGACGTCCTTCGGTGCCGACCTCACGGGCGACGCGGGTGACCTCGTCGGCGAACGCGGACAGGGTGTCGACCATCGTGTTGATGACGTCCGCCAGGGCCGCGACCTCGCCCTTCGCCTCCACGGTGATCTTCTGCGAGAGGTCGCCGCGGGCCACGGCGGTCGCCACCTGCGCGATGGAGCGGACCTGGCCGGTGAGGTTCGACGCCATGACGTTGACGTTGTCGGTGAGGTCCTTCCAGGTGCCCGAGACGCCCCGCACGGTGGCCTGCCCGCCCAGGTTGCCCGCCGTACCGACCTCGCGGGCCACCCGGGTCACCTCGTCGGCGAACGCCGAGAGCTGCTCGACCATCGTGTTGATGGTCTCCTTCAGCTCCAGGATCTCGCCGCGGGCGTCCACGGTGATCTTCTGCGACAGGTCGCCCTTGGCCACCGCGGTGGCCACCTGGGCGATCGAGCGGACCTGGGCGGTGAGGTTGCCCGCCATGAAGTTCACCGAGTCGGTGAGATCACGCCAGGTGCCCTTGACGCCCTTCACGTCGGCCTGGCCGCCGAGGCGTCCGTCGGTGCCGACCTCGCGGGCGACGCGGGTGACCTCGTCGGCGAAGGCGGAGAGCTGGTCGACCATCGTGTTGATGGTGTTCTTCAGTTCGAGGATCTCGCCGCGGGCGTCCACGGTGATCTTCTGGGAGAGATCTCCCTGGGCCACCGCCGTGGTGACCTGGGCCACGTTGCGGACCTGGGCGGTGAGGTTGCCGGCCATGAAGTTCACCGAGTCGGTGAGATCACGCCAGACGCCGCCGACACCGGGGACCTGGGCCTGGCCGCCGAGGCGTCCGTCGGTGCCGACCTCGCGGGCGACGCGGGTGACCTCGTCGGCGAAGGCGGAGAGCTGGTCGACCATCGTGTTGACGGTCTCCTTGAGCTGGAGGATCTCGCCGCGGGCCGGAACGTCGATCTTCTGCGAGAGATCACCCCTGGCGACCGCCGTGGCCACCTGCGCGATGTCGCGGACCTGCGTGGTGAGATTGCCCGCCATGGCGTTGACGGAGTCGGTGAGGTCCGCCCAGGTGCCCGAGACCCCCGGCACCTCCGCCTGGCCGCCGAGCGTCCCCTCCGTGCCCACCTCACGGGCCACTCGTGTCACTTCCGAGGTGAACACCGACAGCTGGTCGACCATGCCGTTGAACACGGTGGCGATGTCCCCCAGCAGGCCACCGGCCTCGTCGGGGAGCCGGGTGCCGAAGTCGCCGTCGCGCACGGCGGTGAGGCCGGCCAGCAGTTGCCGCAACTCCTGCTCGCCCGGCGTCCGTACGGACGTCCCGCTCGCTGCCCTGGTCATGGCCACCCTCGTTCCGCTCCCCTGGAGTCCCGTGTCACGGAACTCGGAACCGCGCCGGGCCCACGGGCGGCCCCCGCACGCCCGTGGGATTCCCGCAGATCACGGGTCATCCCCTTAAGAAAATACGCCGCAGGCTAACCCAGATCGCGGGGGCGGAACAAAGCGCGGGAAAGAATTCTCCAGGGGCCCGGAAATCTCACCGGCAGCAGGAATGACCTGGACGGAACTGGATACACAGGACCCTCTCGGTCCCGTTCGCCGGGACCGCGTACGCGAAATCCCGTCGGCCCGCTCCGGACCGGAGTCCGGGGCGGGCCGACGGGACCGTCGTACGGGCTGTGACGTGCGGGAGCCTCAGGCGACCGCGGGATCGAGGAGCCCGGTGCGCAGACGCTTGATGATGCGCGTGATCAGCCGGGAGACATGCATCTGCGAGATGCCGAGCTCCTCGCCGATCTGCGCCTGGGTCCACTCCTCGACGAAGCGCAGATGAATGATCCGGCGCTGCCGGTCGTCGAGCTGCGCGATCAGGGGGGCCAGCGAGTTGAAGTCCTCGACCAACTCCAGCGAGGGATCCTCCTCGCCGATGAAGTCCGCGAGGACCGCCTCGCCGTCCGCACCGCCGTCCGCCGTGAGGGCGGCGTCCAGGGACGAGGAGTTGTAGCCGTTCGACGCCTTGCGGGCCTCGATGACCTCTTCCTCGGTCAGACACATCAGCTCGGACAGTTCACGGGTGGTGGGCGTACGCCCGAGGCGGGTGCGCAGTTCCTCCGTCGCCTTGGCCAGCTCGACGCGCGCCTCCTGCAGACGGCGGGGAACGTGGACCGCCCAGCTCGTGTCGCGGAAGAACCGCTTGATCTCACCGACGATGTACGGAACCGCGAAGGAGGTGAACTCGACCTCGCGGGACAGCTCGAAGCGGTCGATTGCCTTGATCAGCCCGATCGTGCCGACCTGGACGATGTCCTCCATCTCACCCTGGCTGCGGCTGCGGAAGCGGGCCGCCGCGTACCGGACGAGGGAGAGGTTCATCTCGATGAGGGTGTTGCGCGCGTACTGGTGTTCGTGCGTGCCCTCCTCCAGGACGGAGAGCCGGTCGAAGAACTGGCGGGACAGCTCGCGCGCGTCCTTCGGGCTGATCTTCAAAGGCTCGTCGATCTGCGGCAGGACGCCTCCCTCGGTCGTCGCTGCCCGGTGCGCCGTGTCCCTTGCCTTCGCTTCCGCCACGGCCGCCATGCCGTCCACCCCAAATCGTCCGAAGGAAATGATGACAGGGCCCGTCTGCCCTGCTTCACACCGCTCATGCCACCCGGTTGCGGAATTCTGCGGGACGCGTACGTCCAGCCTCCCCCTGACACCGGGTCAGGGGCTACTTCCTTCCGGGGGCGCCCTTCGGATGCGGGGTTGTGACAGCGGTCTCCTCGCCGAGCTGATGTCGCTTTTGATGTGACTGATGCCGGTTCAGCCCGAAGGATGACACGGTTCCGGCGGGGATCGAGGGCGCAGGTGGGGAAGGAGGGCGACCGTTGCGACGGCGCTCTCGTGTCCGGGGGCCTGCCCCGCTGTCGTGGCGGCGACGTAAAATGGGTCACGGGGTGAGTCCGTGGGTATCGAGCGTCGAGTCGGCCGAGCGCACACGCGCTCGCCCTTGGCGCGCCCCGAAGCGGGACCGCTCGCCGGACGCCGGCCCCGGGGCGCGGTGATCGTGCCATGACTACGGCGGCACTTCGCGACGATCCCTTCGTCCACCCCGCGCTCGTCTACGACGGCGACCGTGAGTACGTGGAAGGGACGACACGTTTCGTCTCCGACGGCGTAGCCGCGGGGGAGCCGGTGGCGGTGGCCGTCCCCGCCCCGCGACTGGAACTCATCCGCGGCGCCCTGGGGCCCATGGGTGCCGGCGTCCGATGGATCGACATGACGCGGGCGGGCCTGAACCCGGGCCGCATCATCCCCTCCGTCCTGCGGGCGTTCGCCGACGCCCATCAGGACGTCCACGTACGGATCATCGGCGAGCCCGTCTGGCACGGCCGTACGGCGGTGGAGTACCCGGCCTGCGTCCAGCACGAAGCCCTGATCAACCGGGCGTTCGCGGGCCGGGACGTGACGATCCTGTGCCCGTACGACGGTCGCGCCCTCTCCCCGGACGTGATCGCCGACGCCCACGCCACGCACCCGGTCGTGATCAGCGCCGGCCGGCAGAGCGCCAGCCCGGCCTACGACCCGGACGGGGTGCTGACGCGCTTCAACCAGGCGCTGCGCCACCCCCCGGGAGCGGCGGCGGTCCGTTTCGACGCCGAACTCCTGCCCGTCGCCCGCGACTTCGCCCTCGCCGAGGCCCGGAGCCGGGGGATGACAGCGGCCCGGCTGCACGACCTGAACCTCGTCGTCGCGGAGCTGACGACCAACAGCGTGGTGCACGGGGGCGGTTCGGGGACCCTGAGGATCTGGGCCGAGAGCGAGCAGATCGTGTGCGAGGCGCAGGACGAGGGCCGGCTCAGCGATCCCCTGGCCGGCCGGCATCCCGTGCGTCCCGACCAGATCGGCGGACGGGGCCTGTTCCTCGTGCACTTCCTGTCGGACCTCGTCCGTGTGCACACCGACGCCTCCGGGACGACCGTGCGCAGCTACATCGGCCGCGGCTGACCGGCTGACCGGCTGACCGGCTCACGACGCACGTCGGCCGTGGGGCCCGGACCTGTGTTTCCCGGTCCGGGCCCCACGGCCGCCGTGTACCGCCGTGTACCGCCGTGTTCTTCCGACAGCGCTAGCCCGCGGTGCCCTGCCGGGCCGATCGCGCCGCCTCGCGTTCCGTGCGGGCCCCGGCCTGCGACAGCGACCCGCCCGAACTCTCCAGGTGCGCCCGGACGAACCACTGGAACTGTTCGAGCGCGCGGAGCTGTTCGATGAGAAGGTCCTCGGTCACCGGGTCGATCTTGCCGACCTCGGCCACGGCCGCGCGGTGCTCCTGCACGATCCCCGTGTAGACGAGGTCGAGGGCGCCGAGGTGGGCGATGGCGTCGGCGCGGCCGACGCTGTAGTCGTCCCAGGTCCGTTCGGCGACGAGCGCTCCCGGTGTGCCGTGCGGAACCCCGCCGAGGGCGGAGATCCGTTCGGCGGCGTCGTCCGCCATGTCGCGCACGCGGTCCACCTGCGGGTCGAGCATTTCGTGCACGGCGATGAAATGCGGGCCCACCACGTTCCAGTGGATGTGTTTCAGCGTGAGCGACAGGTCGTTGAGAGCGTGCAGCCGCATGCTCAGCAGATCGATGATCCGCCCGCCGTCGTGCGTGCTGACGCCGGGGACCGTGTAGTTCGGTGTCGTGGAAGTCGTCATGTTCCTTTCCTTCACACAGATCTCTTGTACGTGTTCCGGCGCGGGGGTGTCCGTGGCGGGACTGTCGGCGGTGCCACCGGCCGTGACCGCCGCCGGACGCGCCTGGCAGGGAAACCGTCGCCGTCAACGTCCGGTGCCTCCACGTGCCCTGGTTCGCTTGCGTCACACCTTTTCGCCCGGGTGCCGGTCCGTTCCGCACGCGACGGGCGGGAGCGGCGGGATGCCGTCACCGGGGCGGCGTTGGGCCACATAGGTTGTCTGGGGCGGTTGTTGGGAATGAACCGTGGCGAACCCGGGCACACGGACGGAAACTCGAGAGAGGAGCCCTCGCCGTGCTCGTGCCCGACCCGAAGGTTGTCCGGAGGCTGCTGACGCGTTACGCGGCCCTGAAGATCGCGTACTCCGAGAAGGAGACACTGGAGACGGCCCGCGGCCTGGAGGACGTCACGTACACGCTCTGTGTGATGACGGGAACGACCAGCGTGCGCGACGCCGTCGTCGCCGCCGACGCCCTGCTCGTGGCCGGAGAGAAGCGGCGGGAAGCGCGTCAGGCCGGACTGCTGGGGAGCGTGACGTCCCCGGCTCCCTCGCCGAAGGCGGTGTCCGCGGCTGCCCCGCCGCTCGCACAGCAGCCCACCGAGGTGCGGACGCTGAACGGCCGGCGTCTCCCGTCCCGAGCGTGGCCGCACCCGGACGCCGGGGGCTCGATGACGACGGGTCCCTGTCCTTCGAACGGCTGAACTACCTAGTCGGCCCCCGCTCGTTCTCCTGCTGTGAGCATCGTCGAGGCGGAGATGAGGAATCGATGAGCCGACACAGCAAAGGCCGTAGGCACCGCAAGGTGAACATGACGCCCCGTCCGGTCGGACCGAGGAGATCGCCCCGCGAGGTCCGGGAGCAGGTCCGGGAGCAGGCGGGCGTGAGTGCGGTCGGCCCGCAGCAGGCGCGGGCCAAGCCTCCCATTCCCGGGCAGGACACGAACGGGGAAAGGGCCGAGGCCGTGTCCAGGACGGTGAGCGAGAGCGGTCTGAGCCGCCATGCCGTGCGCACGTGGGAGCGCCTGGCGGAAGCGGGCGCCGAGGGTGTCGAGGTCGCGGAACTCACCGTGGCCGTGGGCTTCCGGCGCTCCACCGTGCTCGGGCATCTGAAGGGTCTGGCCGGACTCGGACTGGCCGAGGACCACGAGAGCGTGTGGCGGGCGACCGGCCCGGCGGAGGGCGCGGCCGTGCGTGAGGGTGTGGGGGCTTCGGCCGGGAGCGTTTCCTAGGACGGAGGCCCGTGGCGGCGCTTGCCGGGCGATCCACCCGCGTCCAAGCGCCGCCTGGCCCCGGCATGCCCGCCGCGCCGATGTCCATGCGCCGCCCGCCCCGCGCGTGCCTGCTCCTCGCGTGTCTGGCCCCTGCGTGCGCTTGCCTCCTGCGTGCCCGAACGCGGCTGTCGCCCCCGGCGTGGTCGCCCCCGGCGTGGCCGCCTCCTGCCTGTCGCCCCTGTGTGCCGGCCCCCGCATGTGTGCCCGCCCTCCGCGGGTTGCCGTACGGGCCTTGCCGGAAGGGGATCCGGCGGATCCGTCACGCGACGTAGTGTCGGGCGGCCTTCTCGGGGCATCCGGACTCCATCGCTCGACTGCCGGACCTTCACAAGGAGTCCTCATGCTCGGCATAGCTGCCGCCGTACTGCTGTTCATCGCGTTCCTGATCAACGCCGGTGACGTTTCGACCAATCACGTGTTCACGTCCACCAACGTCATGCTCATCGGACTCGCCCTGCTCGCCCTTCACCTCTCGGGCGTCGGCGGGGGCTGGACGACGCGCAGCCGTCGCCGCTGACGGGCGGGGACCGTCTCGTCTCCCCGGCGGTGTGCGCTGTTGACGCGCATGGCGCGACGGCGCTCGCCGGCCGGAACGGTCTCCGTGGTGCACCGTCCTGTCACGGTGGCCTGTGCCGACGGTGAGTGGCACGACCTGCCGGCCAGGCTTCTCGCGGAGGTGCTGCGGCTGCGCGGATGGCGGGTGGACTTCCTCGGAGCGCACGTGCCCACCCCGCATCTCATCGCGCACCTGCACCGGACGGGACCGCGGGCGGTGGCGCTCTCCTCCTCGGTCCCCACCCATCTGCCCACCGCGCACATGGCCATCACGGCGTGTCAGGCGCCGGGCGTGCCCGTCATCGCGGGCGGCGCCGCCTTCGGCCCCGACGGCCGCTACGCCCGCGCCCCGGGAGCCGACGGACGGGCCCCCGACGCCAGGGGCGCGGCGGCGGTCCTCGAACGGGGCCTCGACCGCCCCGGCCCCCGGCCGTCCACCAGTCCGTGGACCATCTCACGAGATTCGTCCTGCGGACCGCGGACATCCTGACCGCCCTGCTGATGATCCGTCGCCGTACGGACGCCGCGGGTGTGCGCCTGGGTCTCGATCAGCGGCCCCGCGGCCTGGACCGGCTGCTGGAGATCACGGGAACGCTGGAGCACCTCACCGCACCCCGCGACGAGAGCGGCGGGGCGCGGAGTCCCGGGACCGGCTGACACGGCGCACGCCCCGGTCACGCACTCGGGCGCACGGCACCGAGCCCGCGCGTCAGCACGCCCGATTCATCGAATGCCCGCCGCATAGCGGGGTATTGGCAGCCCTGTGAGACGGCGCGGGGGCGCATCGGCGAACCCGCGAGCTGACGGAGGAAGACATGACGATCGACGAAATCTGGTCGTACGCACCGGAGTTCAACCACCCCGAAGCCAACGAACTGTCCGGTTACAGCGTCGAGGCGACCGACGGGACGATAGGACATGTCGACCGGCAGGCAGACGAATCGGGGATGCGGCACATCGTCGTCGACACCGGTGTCTGGGTGTTCGGCAAGAGTGTGCTGGTGCCCGTGGGTGTCGTCGCCGGCATCGACACGGAGTCCCAGAAGATCACCGTCGCGTGCACGCGCGAGGAGATCAAATCGGCGCCGGTGTTCAAGACCGACCGCGAGACCATGGACCCCGCGTACCTGTCCAGCGTCGGGACCTACTACCGAAGCCTCCCGCCGAGGCAGCCCGCATGAGCCCTCGCGCCGTGACACACGGCGCCGCGCGCGCGGCCGGCCGCCGCGGGCGAGGTGAGCAGGCGTAGAGGGACCCGCGCGTGGAAGGAGAGCCTCGACCGACTCCGCCGGACACGGGGTCCGGAACGCCGGCCGGACCGGCGCGGAGAGGTGAGGGATGAACACACGAGGTGTCACGCGGTTCCCGGGGACCGGGCATGTCCGCTGAGCCGGGGCCAGGCAGTGTCATCGAGGCGGTCCGCCCGGCACGGCTCCGCCGGTACGGGCCGCGGCTGCCCGCCTTCTGGTGGCCGGCGCTGCGCCGCACCCCGGTCTCGATGTGGAACGACGACGTGTCCGACTGGGCGGCGGCGCTGACGTACTACGCGATCCTCGCGGTGCTCCCGGCCCTGCTGGTGATGGTCATCGCCTTCGGCCTGATCAGCCCGGACACCGCCGAACAGCTCATCGCGCACGTCACGGCGTACGCGCCCGCGCAGTCGGGGGCCGAACTGCACCAGGCGCTGGGGGAGATGCTGCGGCAGCGGTCCGCCGCCTGGACGCTGCTGGTCACCGGTGCGGCCAGCGCGCTGTGGTCGGCGTCGAGCTACCTCGCGGTGTTTCGCAGGGCTCTGCACAGCATGCACGACGCGGCGGACCACCGTTCGGTCTGGCGCACCGCGCACCGGCTCGTGCTGACCGCGCTGGCGCTTCTCGGACTGCTCGTCGTCAGCGCGCTCGTCCTGCTGCTGACCGGCCCCCTGGCCGAGGCCGCCGGCCGTGTCGTGGGGGTCGACGGCCAGGTGGCCGTGGCGTGGAACCTGCTCCGCTGGCCCCTGTTGACGTGTCTGGTGGCCCTGCTGGTCCTCGTCGTGTTCCACACCGGGCCGCCGCCCGCCCGCCGGCGCCGGCACAGCCTGCCCGGCGGCGTCCTGGCCGCCGTCCTCTGGCTGGCCGTGTCGGCCGGATTCGCCCTGTACGCCTCCGTCCTCGGCGCCTACAGCCGGCTCTACGGGTCCCTCGCGGGCCCTGTCGTCTTCCTCGTGTGGCTGTGGCTGTCCAACCTCGCGCTGCTGGCCGGCGCGCAGTTCACGGCCGAACTCGACAAGGCCGCGGCGGCGAGGCACCGGGCGACAGTCTGAGGTTCACAGGTTTGTTCCGGTCAGGACGGCGCACACGGACTGAGGAAGCCACATCTTGTACGGACGGACGATGGAGGAACTGTGGGCATCATCGCTTGGATTCTGATCGGGTTGCTTGCCGGTGCCATCGCCAAGCTGCTCCTGCCGGGCAAGGACCCGGGCGGGATCATCATCACCATGCTGATCGGGGTGGCGGGCGGTCTGCTGGGCGGCTGGCTGGGCAAGGTCGTCTTCGGCGTCGACTCGATCGACGGGTTCTTCGACCTGTCGACCTGGATCGCCGCCATCGCGGGATCGCTGATCCTCCTGGTTCTGTACCGGGTGCTGACGGGCAACAGCCGGTCACACCGCCACGCCTGAACGGGCCCTGCCCCGTTCGACGCGTCATGACATACGGCCTGGGGCCGGCACCGGAGTTCCCGGTTGCCGGCCCCAGGCCGTACGTCACCTCCTCGGGGCGCGCCCGGGGCGCCGCGCCGCCTTCCCACCGCGGCGGGCCTCCTGCCATGATCACCGGAGAACGCGCGGGCCCGCCCCGTCACGGGCTTTCGACGGCCGGACCCCGTTCCGGGCCGCCCGGTGCGGGCCGCGCCGCAGCCAGTGAGGAGCCCGAGTGACGTACGACGTCGGCGCGCTGCGCGCCGAGATCCCCGCCCTGCTGTCCGGTGTCGCGCACTTCGACGGACCGGGCGGCACACAGACCCCGGCCCGGGTGGCCGGCGCGATCGCGGACGCGCTCACCGGCCCGCTGTCGATCCGGGGGCGCCTGACGCCGGGAGAGGTGAACGCGGAGAACCTCGTCCAGGGGTTCCGGCAGGCGGTGGCCGACCTGGTGGGAGGTGATCCGTCCGGAGTCGTCTTCGGCCGCAGCGCCACCCAGCTCACGTACGACGTCGCCCGGGCGCTCGCGAAGGACTGGGCTCCCGGTGACGAGGTCGTCGTCAGCCGTCTCGACCACGACGCGAACATCCGGCCCTGGGTCCAGGCGGCCGAACGGGCCGGCGCCCAGGTGCGCTGGGCGGACTTCGACCCGGAGACGGGTGAACTCCCGTCCTCCGCGGTGGGCGCCCTGCTGACCGAACGCACCCGGCTGGTCGCGGTCACCGCCGCCTCGAACCTGACGGGGACCGTGCCCGACGTCGCGGAGATCGCCCGCCTGGTCCACCGGTACCCACGGGCGCTGCTCCACGTCGACGGGGTGCACTACGCGGCGCACGCCTTCGTGGATCTCGCGCGGCTCGGCGCCGACTTCTTCGTGTGCTCGCCCTACAAGTTCCTCGGCCCGCACCACGGTGTCCTGGCCGCGTCCCCGCAACTGCTGGAGCAACTGCGCCCCGACAAACTGCTGCCGTCCACCGACACGGTTCCCGAGCGGTTCGAACTCGGGACGCTGCCTTACGAGTTGCTCGCCGGTACCACCGCCGCGATCGATGTCCTCGCCGGCCTCTCGGGCGACACGACGGGCGGGAGGCGAGACCGTCTGCGCTCGGCCTTCGCGGCGATCGAGCGGCACGAGGAAGCGCTGCGTGGACGGCTGGAGGCGGGCCTCGCCGAACTGCCCGGTGTCACGGTCCGCTCCCGCGCGGCCCGTCGTACGCCCACCCTGCTGCTGACGTTCGACGGCCGGGAGGCGGCGGAAGCCTCCGTGTACCTGGCGGACCGCGGTGTGCACGCACCCGCCGGATCGTTCTACGCGCTGGAGGCGTCCCGGCACCTCGGACTCGGGGACACCGGGGGCCTGCGGGTCGGGCTCTCGCCGTACAACGACGAGGACGACGTCGACCGGCTGCTGGAGGGTCTGGCGGCCTTCCTGCGGTCGTAGGCGCGGGGTCGGTCTCCCCCGTCGCGGGCCCGGTGCCGGGGCGAGCCGGGCCGGCCCGCGGACGAACGCGAGGCCGGCCGGTCAGGAGCGCATCGGCGTCGTCGGACCCGTTGCCCGGTCGTCCGGGGCGGTGAGCAGGCGGAGCGTCTCGGCGAGTTGACGCGGACGCAGGAGTCCGGGGCCGGGCTGTGTGTCCCAGCCCGGCCCGCACAACAGGATCCGGCTCCGGGTTCGTGCTCCCCGTACTCCCCAGCGTGTGGCGGCGAGGTGCCGGGCGAGCGGCAGGTTCGCCGTCGACCACGACTGGGACCACAGGACGACCGCCGGGGGACCGACGCGTTGCACCGCCGCCATGAGTGACTCGGGCGGGACGGATCCGCCGAGGGCCACGGCGGGTACACGCCGTTCCGCGAGCGCCGCGTCGAGGGCCTCCAGGGGCAGGGTGTGCTGTTCGCCCGGAGTGCAGGCCAGCAGGACGGGCGACACCGCGGCGGGCGGTCCGTGCCCCGCCGCGGACACGTAGGCGTGGCGCAGGGTGGCGGAGACGTGCCAGGTCAGAAGGTGCTCGACCTCGACATAACGGTCTCCCGACGACTCCCATTTGCGGCCCACGGCCCGCAGGGCGGGCACCATCACGTCCTCCCAGGCCCTGGCCAGGCCGTGCGTACGGACCGTCGTCGCAAGCCGCTCCTGGACGGCGTGGGCGTCCAGCCGGACGGCGGCACGCGCGAGACCCCGGACCTCCTGGGCCACGTCCGTCGACGGCAGCCCGGTGCCCGTCGGCGATCCCGTTGTCCCCGGGTCCGGAGCCGTCGTCGACGACCCCTCCGGGATCCGGACACCGGTCCGCGTACGGGCGGTGGTCCGTGCCCGGGCGGCGAGGGCCGGTGACGCGGCGACACGGCCGCGAGCCGACTCCTTGGCCGCGCGGGCGGCTTCGGCGGGGGGCAAGCCGGCGGCGGTCAGGCGGCACATCTCCTGGACCATGGCCACGTCGTCGGGCGACCAGCGGCGGTGGCGGCCGTCCGCCCGCACCGCGGGCCCGAGACCGTACCGCCGGTCCCAGGAGCGCAACGTCGTGGGCGACACCCCGAGCCTGCGCGCCAGGAAACCCGTCGTCACTCCCGCCCCCGTGGTCTCCGGCTCGTCGTCGGCGCTCAGTTCCACGGAGCGGCTCCCAGGAGGACGGTGGACGGCGCTCCGGCGGAGGTGCCCCACCCACGGGTGGAGGGGCCCGGTGCACGGCGGCAGCGGATCATGACGGGCCTCGCCTCGATTCCCGAGCCGTCCAGGACCCGGCCGGCCGCCGGGCTCACCCCTGCTTCGGCGCGGGGCGGCCCCCCGGATGCGGCGAACACACCCCTCCCGCACCCGGCCGGCCCCGATGGGGCGGGCCGGGGCTCGCGGGCACTGCTCAGGTGACCGCCTGGACGGTTCGCGCGCGCTGCGGTGCCATCGCCCAGCGGACCGCCGAGGTGAAGGCGCTGCCGAGCGGACGTACGCACACGCTGTCCACCAACGGCAGCCGGGGCAGCCGGAGTTCGGCGGCGGCCCAAGCGGGCAGCAGGGACACCGCGTTCGCGGCGAGCACCCCGTACGGCAGGCGGGCCACGAGCGGCACCGGCGGGTCCAGCAGGAGGAAACGCGCGGCATCGCGGGCCTGTGGCGTCGCGCGCACCTCGCCGCGGTACGCGTTCAGCCGGTCCGCGAGCTCGGCACGGTTCGTGGGCGGGTCCAGGACGCCCAGCGCGGAGGCGACGCGGGCCGTGTCCGCCACGTAGGCGTCGCAGTCGGCCCCGGAGAGCGGCCGCGAGCCGTACCGCTGGTGCGCGCGCAGGAAGCTGTCGATCTCCGCGACGTGGACCCAGCCGAGGAGGTGGGGATCCGCCGCGTGATACGGCGTGCCCTCCGAGGTCACACCGCGCACCCGCTCATGGACCGCCCGTACCCGGTCGCAGGCGTCCTGGGCGCTCTCGGCCGTGCCGTAGGTCGTCACCGCGAGGAAGGTGCTGGTGCGCTGGAGTCTTCCCCAAGGGTCCCCGCGGAAGCCCGAGTGCGCGGAGACGGCGGCCATGGCGAGCGGATGCAGCGACTGGAGCAGCAGCGCGGAGAGGCCGCCGATGAACATCGACGCGTCCCCGTGCACGGTACGGATGGGTCGGTCCGGGCCGAACCAGCGGGGTCCGGGCGTGCCGTGGATACGGGCGCGGTTCTTCGGTCCGTCCGGGCCCGCGACCCGGGTGAACAGGGCACTGCCCAGTCGTTCCCGCACTCCGCCGCCGTCCGCTCCGGTCACTCTCATGGGGCACCGGCCTCCTCCGCGTCGTGCTCCGTCGCGCCCGCGGCCTGTTCCGGACCGGCCTGTCCGGGACTGCGGCCGTGGCGTCCGGGGTCGCCCGCGGACCGGCGGAAACACCCTTCAGCATGGCCGAACCGGGGGAGGAAAGTCCACGGGGCCCATCGGTCACCGGGTGATGCCGGCGCCGCCGAGCGGGACCGACACTCACCGGGCGCCGCCTCACAGGGCGATACGGGTGCCCCACGCCTCGGCGCGGGCGACGGCGTCGGCGACATGGGCGGCCGCGACGTCCAGGGCGGCGTGGCCGGTCGACTTGAACAGCGTGAGTTCGTCCTCGTCGCGCCGCCCGGGGTGTTCGCCGCCGAGGACCGAGCCGAGGAGCGTCAGTCGCCGCTCGGGCGGAAGGTCCTGCAACTCGTGGGCGCCGGAGGGGGGCCGGGTCGTGGCGGCGCCGTGCCATTCGGCGAAGAGGGTGGCGTCCCGGACCGTGTCGGCGTCCAGTTCGGGCCCGTGGGAGCCGCCTACCGAGCTGATGTGGGTGCCGGGGGCGAGCCATGCGCGACGGATCACCGGGAGGACGGCGCCGGTGCAGCAGAACACCGTGCCGGCCCCGCGTACCGCGTCCTCGATGCGCTCCGCCACGCTCCCGGCGGGGTGGAGCGCGGCGGCGCTCCCGGCGCGCCCGGGATCGCGGCCCGCGACGGAGACCGGGGTCTCGGGATCCACGGCCGCGAGCAGCGCGATCTGGGCGCGCGCCTGCGCACCCGTCCCGATGACGGCGACCCGCCCGGCGTCCGGACGGGCCAGCGCGCGGGCGCTCAGTGTGGCCGTCGCCGCGGTACGGATCTCGGTGAGAGGCTCCGCGTCCATCAGGGCCAGCGGACGGCCGTCGGTCTCGTCGAACAGCGCGACGATCCCCCGGTGGCTGCTGCGACCCGGCCGTGCCGGGTCGGCGAACACCGAGACCAGCTTGGCCGCGAGCCCGAGACCGGGCACATGGCCGGGCATCGCGCCGAGCAGGCCGTGCGGGGTGTGCGCGGCGATCCGCGGCGGTACGGAGACCTCGTCGCGGCCGATGGCGACGAGGGCCGTGGCCACGGCGTCCAGGACGCGCCGCGGATCGAGTGCGGCGCGCGTCTGCGCCCCGTCGAGGAAGAGGATCTCGCTCATGCCGGGCCTTCGGTGGACGGGGACGGGGACGGGGAGGCGTTGGGGGAGGGGGAGAGGGGGCCGGACGTGGTCCGGGACGGGGACGAGAGCAGGGGCGACGCTTGGCCGGTGGCTCCGGTGGCTCCGGTGGCTCCGGTGGCTTCGGTGGCTTCGGTGGCTTCGGTGACTTCGGAGGTTCCGGGGCCGGAGAGGATCCGTGCCAGTTCCTCCGTCGCCTCGCGCAGTCGCTCCCGCAGACCGGGAAGCCGGGCCTCGCCGAAGTCGGGGCCCAGCCCGACCAGGGTGAGGGCGCAGACGGGGGCGCCCGGACGCGTGACCACGGCGCGGGCGAGCGAGGCGACCGGCTGCTCGTTGCGGCCGTACTCGACGGCGAATCCGGTGCGTTCGGCGTCCTCGATGTCGGCCAGCAGCCCGTCGGGTCCCTCCAGCGGATACCCGGACTCCTCCGCGGCGCGCAGATAGGGGACCCGGTCGGCGGGGGAGAGGGCGGCGACCAGGGCGAGCGGGCCGGCGAACCGGTGAACGGGTAGTGCCTGGCCGGTCAGACTGCTGATCATCGCCAGACGGTCGGGTCGTACGACGTCGATCACGCGGGACCGGTCGACCTCGGGCACCTGAAGGTTGACCATCATGCCGGTGCGCTCGGACAGCGCCGCGAGAACCGGCCGGGCGAGGGCGCCGAGCGAGTTCCGGGCCGCCGAGGACGACAGTTGCAGGACTGCCGTGCCGGGCAGATAGCGGTCGCCGGCGCGCAGCACCCAGCCACGCCGGACCAGGTCGACGAGCACGCGGTAGGCGGTCGCGCGATGCAGCCCGACCTCCTCGGCGAGGTCGACGAGACGCGGAGGCTGGGACGCACGGGCCACGGCCTCGACCAGGTCCAGGGCCTTGTCCACCGCGGTGCGGGGTGCTGCGGGCAATTCCGGCCCCTCCTTGTGACGACGTGAGACGCGAGCGTACGGTAGCGCATGTTGCGAGAGACGATACGCATGTTACTTAGAGCGTAACAAGATCTTTCAAGCGTCCCCGGTCCGGACGGAGCCGCACCGGACGGAGTCGCTCCGGTAAGAGCTACTACTGAGGTGAAGATGACGGACGAGACTTCGGACGTACCGGCCCCGCACGCGCCCGCGGTGAAGGGAGCCGTCGCGGTCTACCGCGGCGCGACACTGTTCGACGGAACCGGTGGTCCGGTCCGGACCTCGACGTCGATCGTGATCGACGGTCCGGTCATCCGTGCCGTCGGGGACGATGCCGTGATCGCCGGGACCCTGCCCGCCGAGGCACAGGTCTTCGACCTCGACGGACGTTTCGTCGTCCCCGGTCTGATCGACGCCCACCAGCACATCGCGACGCCGCCGGACCGGCCCGTCGCCGAGGCGGTGCTGCGCCGGCTCGTCCACAGCGGGGTCACGGCCATCCGTGACATGGCGGACGACCTGCGCCAGGTCGGTGACCTGGCGAGGGCGACGCTCGTCGGCGAGATCCCCGGTCCCGACATCCGCTATGCCGCTCTGATGGCGGGACCCGGCTTCTTCGACGACCCGCGCACCCACCAGGTGTCCCAGGGCGAGACGCCCGGTGCCGTTCCGTGGATGCAGGCGATCACGAAGGACACCGACCTGCGGATCGCCGTCGCCCTGGCGCGCGGGACCCATGCCTCCGCGATCAAGGTGTACGCGGATCTCGACCACGCGACCGTCGCCGCCGTCACCGAGGAGGCGCGCCGCCAGGGCATCCCCGTCTGGGCCCACGCGACCGTCTTCCCGGCCTCGCCCGGCCAGGTCGTCGCGGCCGGCGCCGACAGCGTCTCCCACGTCACCCTGCTCGCCTTCGAGGGCACGGACGAACCGCTGACCAGCTACAAGACCAAGCCCAAGGTCGACTACGAGCGGTTCGCCGCCGGTGACGACCCCCGCGTCGAGGAACTGTTCGCCCTGATGAGGCGGCGGGGCACGGTCCTCGACGCGACCGCGGGCATGTGGGCGAGCGAGGCTCTCGCGGGCGAGGGTCCCGAGGACGCGGCGCGGGCGGCGGCCAACACCGAACTCGCCGCCGTGCTCACCGCCCAGGCCCACCGGGCCGGTGTGGAGATCGCGACCGGCACGGACTACGAGACCGACCCCGGGGACCCCTTCCCCGCCCTCTACGAGGAGCTGGAGTTCCTCGTGCGGCGCTGCGGGATGTCACCCGCGCAGGTGCTGCGCTCGGCCACGCTGATCGGTGCCCGGAGCGCCGGGGCCGAGGACATCATGGGCAGTGTCGAAGCGGGCAAGCTCGCCAACTTCGTCGTCCTGGAGGACGATCCGCTGCGGGACATCGCGCATCTGCGCAGCGTCACGCTGACCGTCAAGCGCGGCCGACGCTTCGAGCGCCGGGACTTCGACGGCACCGCCCCCGGCGCCGGGCGGCCCGAGGGCGCTCAGGGCCCCGGGTCCGAGGAGCCCGCCGCGACCCACCCCGTCGACGCGAGCCGCCCCGCCGAGTCGACCCACGCTGTCGAGGAGACCCGATGACCGACCTTCCCATGATCATCAACGCGCTCGGGCAGCTCGACAATCCGAACGCTCCCCAGTCGGCCGAGGCCGCCGCGCAGCTCAACCCCTCCAGCGAGCAGATGACCGTCGACGCCCGTACGTTGGCAGACGCCCACGCCTCCGGCCTCACCGCCGTCAACATCACCCTCGGCTACACGATGGGCGATCTGCCGCCCTACGAGCACACGCTCCACGAGATCGCCGTCTGGGACGGGATCATCCGGGACAACGCGGCCGACCTCCTCAAGGTCCGCACGGCCGCGGACATCCGCCGGGCCAGGGAGGAGGGCAGGATCGGCGTCATCTACGGCTTCCAGAACGCCGTCGCGGTCGGCGAGGACACCGGGCGCATCGCCACGTTCGCCGATCTCGGTGTCCGGGTCGTCCAGCTCACGTACAACCAGGCCAATCACATCGGCGACGGCTCCATGGCGCCGGAGAACCGGGGCCTGACCGACTTCGGCCGGAGTGTCGTCGAGGCCCTCGACGAGCACCACCTGATGGTCGACCTCTCCCACAGCGGCGAGCGCACCTGTCTGGAAGCAGCCAAGACGGCGCGGCTTCCCGTGTCGATCAACCACACCGGCTGCCGCGCGCTCGCCGACCTCCCCCGCAACAAGACGGACGAGGAACTGCGCCTGGTGGCCTCGCGCGGCGGCTTCGTGGGCATCTACTTCATGCCCTTCCTGAACGTGTCCGGCCACGCGACGGCCGCCGACGTCGTGGAGCACATCGTCCACGCGGTCAACGTGTGCGGCGAGGACGCCGTCGGTATCGGCACCGACGGGACCGTGACGTCCATCGACGACCTCGACGCGTACCGCTCGCATCTCGCCGGGCATGTGGCCCTGCGGCGCTCGGCGGGTGTCGGGGCGGCGGGGGAGCGCGACGACACGCTTCCCTTCGTGCTCGACCTGCGCGGAGTGGACCAGTTCCGGGAGCTCGTCCGTCTTCTGGAACAGCGCGGCTACACCTCGGAGCGCATCGAGAAGATCCTCGGCAGGAACTTCCTGGACTACGCGGACCGGGTGTGGGCCCCGGAGGCCGCCCGGTAGCCGGCTCCGGCACCCGGGCGGAGTGGGGTGGCGGGCGGTCGGATCGGATCCGCCCGCGGCCCCGTTCCCGGCCGTCAGGCCGTCGGGCCGTCCGGCCGTCCGGTCATCCGAATGCCGGGAGTCCCGTCACCCTCACCCGTACGAGCGGGCCCCGGCCGGCACGCCCGCCCCCGCGGCCGCCGGATCGAGCGTCATGACGAGCGCGGCGGTCGAATCAGTTGTTTGTGCAACTGAATCGAGCGTTTTGGCTTGCTTCCGCGCCGCATACGTTCGTACGCTGGCCGAATCCGCTCGCCGAACGTGTCGTCGACCGAGCTCGTCGACCGGGTTCACCGACAGAGGAGCCCTTGATGGACCGCACACGCCTGCACCAGCTCCTGGCCCGGGAGAGCGCCGAGGCGGAGCGTCGTAACCCGCGGTCCAGGGCCGCGTACGAGCGTGCCGAGCACCTGTTCGGCAGGGTGCCGATGACCTGGATGAACAAGACCGCCGGGGCCTTCCCGCGCTATCTGGACAGCGCGCGCGGCGCCCGCGTCACCGACATCGACGGGCACGAGTACATCGACTTCTGTCTTGGTGACACGGGCGCGATGGCCGGTCACTCACCCGAGGTGGTCGCCGAGGCGGTGCGGACGCGGTTCGCCGAGAGCGGCGGCGCGACCGCGATGCTGCCCACCGAGGACGCGGAATGGGTGGGCGCCGAACTGACCCGCCGCTTCGGTCTCGCGCGCTGGAGCTTCTCGCTCACCGCGACCGACGCCAACCGCTGGTCCATCCGCCTGGCACGGGCGGTCACCGGCCGCCCGAAGATCCTGGTGAACAGCTACAGCTACCACGGCAGCGTCGACGAGTCGCTGATCGTCGTCGGCCCGGACGGACACGGCACCGCCCGCCCCGGAAACGTCGGCGCCCCCTGCGACGTCACCCTCACCAGCCGCGTCGCGGAGTTCAACGACCTGGAGCAGCTGGAGCGCGAGCTCGCGCACGGCGACGTCGCCGCCGTCCTCATGGAGCCCGCGCTCACCAACATCGGCATCGTGCTGCCCGAGCCGGGCTACCTGGAGGGCGTCCGTGCCCTGACGCGCCGCTACGGAAGCCTCCTCATCAACGACGAGACGCACACCTTCTCCGCCGGCCCCGGTGGCTGCACCGCCGCCTGGGGCCTGGAGCCGGACATGCTCACGATCGGCAAGGCGATCGGCGGAGGGATCCCGGCCGGCGCGTACGGGCTCTCGGCCGAGCTCGCCGACAAGCTGCTCGGCCGCGCCGATCTGGACCTGGTCGACATGGGCGGTGTCGGCGGCACCCTCGCCGGGAACGCCCTCTCCACCGCGGCGACGCGCGCGACCCTGGAACACGTCCTCACCGACGCCGCGTTCGACACGATGGCGAAGCTCTCCGAACGCTTCGAGGCGGGTGTGCGGGCGGGGATCGGCACCTGGGGCCTGCCGTGGTCGGTGAGCCGGCTCGGAGCCCGTACGGAATACCGGTTCGCCGATCCCGCGCCGCGCACCGGAACGGAATCGGCCGCGGCGGCGGACACCGAGCTGGAGGACTTCCTCCACCTGTACCTCGCCAACCGGGGCATCCTGCTGACCCCGTTCCACAACATGGCGCTCATGTGTCCGGCGACCACCGAGGAGGACGTGGACCGGCACACCGAGGTCTTCGCCGCCGCCCTGGCCGAACTGGCCGGCTGAACGGCCCGTTAACCTTGGACCGGGCCGGCCGGAGAGGAACAGCGTGGACGAGATCGACCGGGCCATCCTGCGCGAACTGCAGATCGACGGCCGTATCGCCTATGCCGAACTCGGCCCCAAGGTCGGGCTGTCCGCGTCGGCGGCCCGCCAGCGCCTGCAACGCCTGCTCGACTCGCAGGCGGTCCAGGTCGTCGGCGTCACCGACCCGATGGGCATGGGTGGACAGGCGATGGCCCTGCTCGGCATCGCCGTGGACGGCGATCCCCGAGCGGTCGCCGACGCGCTGGCCGAACGGGCCGAGGTCGTCTACCAGGTGCTGACCTCGGGCGGCTTCGATCTGTTCGCCGAGGTCGTCTGCCCCGGACCGCGTGATCTGCTGGATTTCGTCAACGACGTCGTACGGCAGATCGAGGGCGTCCGGCAGGTGCAGTCGTTCCCCTACTTCGGGATCCACACGCACCGCTTCCTCTGGAACGTGGGCTGAGCCGCCCCCTTCGGCGGCCACCGTGCGACAGCCGAACCGTCGCCGCGGTACGACGCCTCCCCGGCGCGGCTAGTGCCGCGGCAGGCAACGTTCGCCCCGTCGCGACTCCCGGCACGCTCCCCCAAGCTCTTCGAGCAGGGGGGACCCCCACTCGCCGCACCGGGCACAAGCCCAAGTACGTCCAGTACGAGGACTTCCGGCCGGCACGCCGAGAGCACGCTCCCCCAAGCTCTCGGCTTCGCTCGAGCAGGGGGGACCCCCATGACGCCGCTCCTTGACGGGCAAACGTTGCCTGCCGCGGCACTAGCGTGCCGCGCTCCGGGCCGGCTTCTTGCCGGGCGTCGAGATCCGCACCCCCAGCGGGCGGGCCAGACCGATCACGCCTTCGTCGAGACGCTGCAGATGGCGCAGGACGCGGCCTGTGACGCGGTCGTGCCGGGGGGAGTCCGGCGTGTCCAACTCCAGCATGGCGGCGAGGCTCGCCCCGGTCTCCGCGACACCGTCCCCGGCGTCCGCGGCCACCCGGGCGACGAGGACGTCGATGTTGTGGCCGATCCGGCGGCCCGCCAGTTTGAGCCGGGGATCCGCGGCGACCGACCTGCTGTACGGGAGGAGTTCGGCCGTCGCGGCGAGGGACCGCGCGTGATAGGCGCACGTCTCCAGCAGGGCGACGATGTAGCGGGCGGTCTGACGACGGGCCCGCCACGGCGTGATGGGGTGGGTCAGCGGTTTGGTGGAGGCCCGCAGTTTGTCCAGGGCCACGTCCAGCTCGCGGGCCTTGCCCAGCAGATCGAGGGCGATACCGCCGCTGAGCTGCTCCACCGCCGCACCGCTGACGTCCCCGAGCCGGACGAGCACGGCGGCGAGGAGCTCGTCCGTACGGCGGTCGGTCTGCACCGGAAGGACCACGATGGCCGCGACCATCCCGCAGATCGCGCCGAGCGCCGTCTCCTCGATCCGCAGGACGAGCACTGCCGGACTGTAGGTGTTGAGCACCGTGTACAGCAGCCCCAGCATCGCCGTCACGAAGAAGGACATCAGGACGTACGACACGGGGGCGGTGAAGTACATGGCGAAGATGAACAGCAGGACCAGGGTGAACGCGGTCCAGGTGTGGCCACCCACCATCCCTGCCAGAACGACACCCGCGACCACGCCGAGGACCGTCCCCAGCAGCCGGCGATAGCCCTTCACCAGGATCTCCCCGGTCGAGGAGGTGTTCAGGAAGACGACCCAGCACGTCAGCACCGCCCAGTACCACCGTTGCGGGGAGAGCAGTTCCCCGCCGACGATGGCCAGGGTCGACCCGACCGAGACCTGTACCGCCGCCCGGGTCGTCGGCCGGTCAAGTCCCGTGGGGTGCGGCTCGTCCTCCTCGCCCTCCTCGGCGGCGATGGAGGCGTCCTCGGCGTCCAGCTCTTCGCGGGAACGTTTCGTCTCGGGGGAGTCGTCGGTCTCGTCCTGGGGTCCGTCGAGCGCCATCCGCAGCCCGAGGGCGGCGCGGGCCGCCTCTCCGATGCCGCGGAAGACGTCCTGCACGGCGGCCGGGGCGTGCGGCAGATTCTGCTCGTCCCGGTAGCCGAGCAGTCGGTTGCGCAGCTGGGCCACGCCGGCGCCGCGCTCACTCGAGACCGGGCCCACGACGAGTACCTGCAGTGCTTCGAGGTCGCGGTGCAGCGTCTCGATGGTGTCGTCCTGCTTCCGGAGCCGGTCTCCAGCCGCGGGCAGCGGCGCGTGCGGCAGGTGCAGGGCGAGCGTGTCGGCCTGTTCGGCGCTGCGCGCGGTGAGGATGAGGATCCCGAGCCGTTCCGCGGCGATCTCGGCCTCGGCGACCCGCCGCTGGAGCAGCGAGGCGCTCGCGCCGTCGGCGGTTCCCTCGTCCAGACGGTCCTGGATCATCATCGCGCTCTCGTGCAGCCGCGCGGTGTGCAGCCGTACGTCGTCCAGGGCCTTCTCGACCTCGTCCTGACCGGCGTCGAGAAGGTCGATCTGGACGGACACCAACTGGGCCACGCGAGCCCGGAACGCCTTGCGCAGCCGTCCCAGGACCCGCTCGGTCGACTCGGCGATCACGCCGAAGCGCACCAGGGCACTGCAGGCGAAGCCGATGGCCAGTGTCGCCCAGAGTTCGGGAAGGGAGGCGTAGGTCGCTCCGCCGAACAGGGACAGGAAGTAGACCTGGAAGGCGATCAGCCCGAGCGCCGTACCGCGGTCTCCGTACCGGCGGCAGTAGACCGCGGCGAAGATCAGGGCGAGGAAGCACGCGTCGCTCGCGACCGAATGACCGCGCAGCAGCGCGCCCAGCGACATCGCCATGACCGCCACGGGCAGGCCGAGCGCCAGCGTGACGGCCTGTTCGCCGCGGTGCTTCTCCTTGATGGAGAACGTGGCGACCATGGCGGTCATGGCTCCGGTCACCATGCGGCTGGGACCGGAGCCCATCAGGCCGAGGACGGCGAGGGTGAGGGCGATCGCGCCGACGGTCCGCAGCCCGGCCATGAGCCGCAGCAGGCCCGGGTCGGATGCCACGAACCGGTTCCAGATCGCCACTCGGTTCGGCCGAGTCACTGTCCTCACGCTGCCGTCGTTCCCTGCTCCCAGGTCATGATCCGGTACTTCAGCATGGCACCTTGCGGCGTTCTGCGCCGGATGGTGCCCGGGCGCCCGCCTCGCGGAGGGTGCGAGCGGCCTCTTGTGGGAGCGCTCCCATGCGAGGGAGGATGCACCCATGAACCCAGTGCCGACCATTCGCCCCTACCGGCCCGCCGACCGCGCCGCCGTCGCGGAGGTGTGCGTGAGCACCGCGGACCTCGGCGGGGATTCGCGAGCCCTGTATCCCGACGAGGAGCTGATGCCGGCGCTCTTCGCGGCGCCCTACTGCCATCTGGAGCCGGGCCTGGCCTTCGTCCTCGACGACGGGAGCGGCCGGGCGGTCGGCTATGTGGTCGGCACCGGAGACACGGCGGACTTCGCCGCCCGGTTCCGCGGCACATGGATCCCTCGGGTCGCGCACCGCTATCCCGAGCCCACGACGCCGCCGCGCACACCCAGCGAGGTGATGGTCGGGCTGCTGCACACCCCCGAGCGCATGATCCTGCCCGAACTCGCCGCCTATCCGGCGCACCTGCACATCGACCTGCTGCCGGACTTCCAGCGGCGCGGCCACGGCAGAGCGCTGATGAACACCTTCCTCGCCGCGCTGCACGACCGCGGGGTACGGGCGGTCCATCTGGGCATGGTCACCGCGAACAAACCGGCCAGGGCGTTCTACGACCGTCTCGGCTTCCACGAGATTCCCGTCGACGACCCAGGGCCCCTCACCTACCTGGGAAGGCCGACGGCGGTGGCGGAAACGTGAACGCACCGGTTCCGGCGGACGGAGCCGTCGGAACCGGTGCGGGCGGTGCGTGAACCTCAGCGGGTGGCAGTGGCCGCTTCCGGCGTGGCCGTGAGGCCGGCCTCGTCGTCTCCGGCGGTGGCGCGGACGGCCGGAATCAGGGCGGCGATGGCCGCGGCCACCAGGGCGACACATCCGCCGACGATGAGTCCGGTGCGGAAACCGTCCTCGGAGGTGAAGGTGTAGCCGCCCGCGCTGGTCGTCATCTGGGCGAGGGTGACGCCGACGACGGCCGAGCCGACCGAGGTGCCCAGCGAGCGCATCAGCGTGTTGAAGCCGTTGGCCGCGGCGGTCTCGGAGAGCGGGACCGAGCTCATGATCAGGGCCGGCATCGATCCGTAGGCGAGGCCGATACCGCTGCTGGTGACCATGAGGGTCAGCATGAGACCCCAGGCCGAGCCCATGAGGACCAGCGACAGCCCGTAGCCGAGGGCGACTACGAGAACTCCGCAGATCAGCGTGAACTTCGGGCCGCGGGCGTCCGTCAGCTTCCCGCCGAGCGGGGAGACGATCATCATCATGATGCCGCCGGGTGCCATCCACAGGCCCGCCGCGAGCATCGACTGGCCCAGGCCGTAGCCGGTGGCCTCGGGGAACTGGAGCAGCTGCGGGATGATCAGCATGCTCGCGTACATGCTGAAGCCGACGAAGATCGAGGCGACGTTGGTGAGCAGGACCCGGGGGCGGGCGGTGGTGCGCAGGTCGACCAGCGGGTCCTTGGCGCGCATCTCCCAGGCGCCCCAGGCGACCAGGACCACGACGGCGGCGACGAACAGCCCGAGCGTCGTCGCGGAACCCCAGCCCCAGTCGGCGCCCTTGGAGACGCCGAGGAGCAGGCAGACCAGGCCGGCGCCGAGTCCGAGCGCGCCGAGGACGTCGAAGCGCTGACCCTTGGCGCTGGCCGGCACGTCCGGGATGAGGAACCAGATCAGCGTTCCGATCGCCAGGGCCAGCACGGCGGAGCCCCAGAAGAGGACGCGCCAGTTCGTGTACTGGGCGACCGCGGCGGCGATGGGCAGGCCGAGGCCGCCGCCGATGCCCATGGAGGCGCTGACCAGCGCGATGGAGGAGCTCAGCTTCTCCGCCGGCACCACGTCGCGCAGCAGGGCGATGCCGAGCGGCACGATGCCCATGCCCATCCCCTGGAGGCCTCGTCCGACGATCATCGGGACGACGGACGAGGAGAGCGCGCACACGACCGAGCCCGCCATGAGCGGGAGGGAGCAGGCGAGCAGCATCCGCCGCTTGCCGACGAGGTCGCCCAGCCGGCCGGAGACCGGGACGCAGACGGCCGCGACCAGCAGGGTGACGGTGATGACCCAGGCGGAGTTCGCGGGCGTGGTGTGCAGGATCTGGGGCAGTTCGGCGATCAGCGGGGTGACCAGCGTCTGCATGATCGCCGCCACGGTGCCGGCGAGGGCGAGCGTGGCGACCACGCCGCCCGCTCGGGCGGAAGGCTGGGGGGCGTCCATGAGGGACTCCTCGGGTCTGTCTGCGGGGCAAGAGATGTGCATCGTACATGTCTTATGTATCGCGCATGTGATGTGGTTCATGCATGTGATGTGGGCCGTGCATGGGGGTGTGGGACCATGAAGCCGGGCCGCACCGATGTGCGCGGGACGCGCGGCTCAGGTGACACCGGGAGGCGGCAGGCGGATGGTCAGGCCCACACACGAGGTCGAGTACGAGCAGATGCTGCTCAGCCGCCACGGATGGATGAACCACAGAGGCGGCCGCACCAAGGACGGCGTCCTGGAGCGCAGCGCGTACATCCTGCTCAGCCGGATCCGCATCCAGGGGCCGATGACGATCGGTGAGTTGAGCGACGCCTTCGGGCTCGACGCCTCCACCCTCAACCGGCAGACCGCGGCGGCGCTGCGTGCCGGGCTCGTCGAGCGCATCCCCGACCCCGACGGGGGCATGGCCCGCAAGTTCCGCATCACCGACGAAGGGGCGCGGCTCCTGGACCAGGAGCGGCATGGGCTCATCGACGCGCTGGACCTCGTCATGGCCGACTGGCCGGAGGATGACATCGCCGCGTTCGCCTCCTACTTGCGGCGTTTCAACACGGACATCGAGCGCATCGGCGGACGTCCCTGGCCGCGTCCGTGAGCTGAGGTCCGACTGCCGCCGCTTCTGACTTCTCCTGGCGGCGAGGTCTCCCGCTGACAGGCGGGGCGGGGCGGAAAACCGGGCGACGCGGTGGCGTGCCGCCTTCTAGGCTCGCCCACATGAAAAGTTCCGGGGGACTGCTGAACGTCGTCGATGTCGAAGCGACCTGCTGGGAGGGCGCGCCTCCGCCCGGAGCGGTGAGCGAGATCATCGAGATCGGCCTGACGGTCGTCGACCTGGACGAAGGCGTCCGGCTGGAGAAGCACCGGCTTCTGGTGAGGCCCGCGCGGTCGACGGTCAGCGCCTTCTGCACCGAGCTCACCGGGCTGACACCGGACGAGGTCGAGCAGGGGGTCGAATTCGCCGAGGCCTGCCGCGAGTTGGCCGCGCGGCATCGTACGGGGGAGCGGCCGTGGGCGAGTTGGGGCGACTACGACCGTCATCAGTTCACGCGTCAGTGCGCCGCCACGGAGACTCCGTACCCCTTCGGTCACCGGCACGCCAACGCCAAGGCGGTCTTCACCGCCGCTCGCGGGCTGCGGAAGCGGCCGGGGATGGCGCAGGCCCTCCGCCTGGCCGAACTGCCCCTGGAGGGGCGGCATCACCGGGGCGAGGACGATGCGTGGAACATCGCCGCACTCGTTCTCGACCTGGCGGGGCGCGGGGCCTGGCCGGGTGCGTGACGCCCTCGGCGCCCGGCCGGCCCGGCGGATCCGCCCCCGGTGTCAGCCGCTCTTGTCGGCGTCCCGGGCCGCCTGCTCCAGCCGCGCCCGATAGTCCTCCCACCACGCCGAGTCACCCGGCATCAGGCTGTCGTTGTCCTCGTTCATCCCGGCTGCGCCGTCCAGGAGTTCGCGGATGATGTCGGCGTGCCCGGCGTGCCGCTGGGTGTCGGCGAGCACGCGAACGACCGCGTGATGCAACGTCACCTCGTTCTTCCCGGCGGGCCACCACGGCACCGTGCCGGTCGTCTCCAGTGGCAGCGCGTCGATCGTCGCGTCCGCGTGAGCCCATGCCCGGCGGTAGAGCCCCACGACGAACTCGCGTGTCTCGTCCGCGGTGGCCCACATGTCCCCGTTCGTCTCGTGGGCGTGCTCCAGCCAGGGGAGCGGCTCACCGGACGGCCGTCCGAAGGTGTCGCCGAGGTAACCCAGTTCCATCGTGGCCACGTGTTTCACCAGACCGAGCAGGTTGGTCCCGGTAGGGGTGAAGGGGCGGCGGATGTCGTATTCCGAGAGACCCTCGAGCTTCCAGATCAAGGCGTCGCGAGCCGACTGCAGATAGCGGTGCAGGTCGGCCTTGAGGTCGGGTGAAGTCATGGCGTTCAGTCTGCCGGGCCCGGGGGCGTTGTAGTGGTCGACCGGATCAAGTAGCGTCACCGACGTGAACACCGGACCGGCGTCAAGCCACACACGGATCGGCAATCCGGCGGAGGGCTGATCGCCCAGTGGGTGCGCCGAAGGCACCGTCTCAGTCCGGCACGTGGACCTCCCAGTGCTTGTGCACCGCGAGTCCTTTTTCCGTGTCGAGCACTACTGAGGTCAGTCGAATGACAGTCACCTTCAATCACACCATCATCGCAGCCAAGGACCGCCACGAGTCGGCACGCTTCTTCCGGGAGCTGCTGGAACTGCCGGAAGCGCCGTCCTGGGGTCTCTTCACCAACATCCAGCTGACGGACGGCGTGCTGTTGCAGTTCGCCGAGCCACCGGTGGACATCCAGATGCAGCACTACGCGTTCCTGATCGACGACGAGCTGTTCGACCGGGCCTACCGGCGGCTCTGTGACGACGGCGTCGAGCACTGGGCCGATCCCCAGATGCGGCGCTCGGGCGAGATCAACAACGAACACGGCGGCCGGGGCGTGTACTTCAAGGACCCGGCAGGCCATGCCATCGAGTTGATCACCCGCCCCTACCTGTAGCCGGCGGAGCCTGGTCGGGTGCGCGGGATGCGGCGCCCGACCAGGCAGCCGGCCGAACCGGGCGCCGTGCGGGCGGGTGCGGGGGTGCGAGCGGTGGTGCGAGGCGCGGCAGGCCGAAGACAGGGTGCGCCGGAGTACGACTGGTTCACCCCGATGGGTTGTTTTGTGGCGGGTTGTCGCGAACAGGGCGTGGATGTCCGGTGCTTGGGGAGAACCTGGAGGTACGCGCAACGCCGTCATCGAGGAGTGCCGCGTGTCCGATGTCGTCTTCACGGCGGATTTCGCCTCGCCTCGGCAATGGGTCGCGGGCCATTCCTGGGCCTATCCCGACGGCGGTCCGGTCAATCCGGACGACGGGAAACTCGACCATCTGGTGACCGACCCCGCCTACTGCCGGACGGGCCGCTTCCTGGCCACGCGACGCCCGGACGGTGACTGGGACGCGGGCCTCCTCACCACCGAGGGCAGCGCGGACGGGTTCATGGTCCGTACGGGGGACGTGCTGGAGACACGGGTCAAGCTGCCGACGGTGACCGGGGCCTGGCCGGCCGTCTGGACATGGCGGGACGGCGGTCAGGAGATCGACGTCTTCGAGTACCACCCCGACAACCCGGACCTGCTGGAACTGTCCAACCATGTACGCAACACCCACCGTTACTACCGGAACCCCGCCATTCGGCCGGGTGCCTGGGTCGACCTCATGGTCGAGTTCGGCGCCCAGCGGGTCGCGTGGTGGGTGAACGGGATCCAGGTCTTCGACGACCGGCGCGGAGTGGGCAGATCCTGGCACGCCTATCTCATCGTCAACCTGTCCGTATGCGCCGGGCGTTACCACCCGCCGCCGCCTCCCGAAGCCTCCGAGATGGACTTCGAGGTGGCCCGGCTGACAGTCCGCAGATCCCGGGTCGGCAGGCCCTTTCCCGCGACGGAGGAGTACGGCGCCGACCTCGTGGACTGAGACGGGAACCGGGCGGCCGTCGGCGGGAGCACGGAAGCCGCCCGCCGGCCACTGGGATCCGCGGGCCGGGCACGGGAATCCTCGGCAGGTGCATCCGCCGAGCCCCTCGGCGCGGAAGCACGGCATCAGAAGCGACGCCGCGCCGGTGCGCGTCGCACCGACAGGTGCCGAGGGCCATGCCGAATCCGGAGCCGGGGCGGGACGCCCCCGAGACCGCCTACATCAGTCACGTCGGCGACTGCCGCAGGTGCCGACGGGAGTCGGGACGCTGCCCACAGGCGGCACGCCTCTGGCGCTTCTACCAGGAGTGGCGCGACGGTTACCGCGCGCGGCCCGAGGACACGGGCTGAGCCCACGAACTGAGCCCACGGCTTGGTCGGCTACGGGTGGTAGGTGGTCGGCGACCGGTGGCCGGTGAGATGATCCCTCCTCCCGGTCCAGTGCGAGGCGTGCGGGAACGTCGCGAGGTGGAGAGGTGTCATGCGAGGCTCTGCGCGGATGTCCGCCGATGATGTGTCCCGGTCCCGGGCGAGCGGCGCCCCCGTGGCGCTGCGTCCGTGTCACGTCGTCCGCCCGGACGCGGGTCCCGCGCGTGCCGCCGTACTGATCCTTCACGGTGGAACCGTCGACAGCAAGGACCCGTTGCGGCCGTGGAATGTGGCACGCGCCCGGATGCGGCCGTTCGTGCGCTCCGTGACGCGGGCCCTGCCGGACGGGAACGCGTTCGTCGGGCAGGTGCGCTACCGCTACCGGGGGTGGAACGGCGTGGACGCCGACCCCGTCGCCGACGTTCTGCGGGCACTGGATGAACTCGCCGCTCTGGTGGGGGAGGTGCCGGTCGTGCTCGTGGGCCATTCGATGGGCGGGCGCGCGGCCCTGCGGGCCGCGGCCGTGCCCCAGGTCCGGGCCGTGGTGGCGCTGGCGCCTTGGTGCCCGGAGGGTGAGCCGGTGGCCCACCTCCGGGGCAAACGCGTGATCGTGCTGCACGGCGACCGGGACCGGGTCACCGACCCCGCGGAGTCGTTCGCCCTCGTCCGCCGGGCCGCGGAGGCGGGATCCTCCGCGAACGCCGTGCGGGTCGAGGGCGGTGACCACGCCATGCTCCGGCGCGCGGGGACCTGGCACAGAGCCACCGGTGCGACGGTCGCCGATCTGGTGACCCGGATCGGCGCTGGGCTCGACCCGCTCCCCGCCGAACGGCCGGGTGGCGAACCCGGCGTCCTCTAGCAGCCGGTCACCGGTTGGCGTTCGGCGGTCGTTGCCGCCAGATGTGTCCGGCCCGTCCTCGGCCTCCGGTCGCGTTCGGCCGGCCGTCAGGGGCCGCGTGTGTCGAGCCGGTCGTCGGGGTCCGGGGTGGGGGAGAAGGGGCGTCGGGCGCCGGACGACGGCCGTGCGGTGGACGCGGGAAGCGGGGCGCCCGTCGACGGATCCCAGCTGAGGATCCACTCGAAGTCGCGTTGCAGCCGACGGGCCTCGCTTCGCACGAGCGTCGGTATGTCGCCGCGTTCGGAGATCAGTTGGGCATAGATCGGCGCATCGTGCACGTGGGGATCCTCGACTCGCTCTCGTGGTCTGACGTGCCTCGACGGTACGGCCGGCACGTGGCCGCAGTGGTCATCCGGCCAGCTCGGCCAGAACTGATCAAGGTGTGACCGATGGGTGCCGTCGATGTCGAACGACATGCCAGGGAACGTCAGTTCTGTGCACGCTTTCGACACATCCGGGGCGGCTGGGCGGGTGACCGGCGGACCTGGACGACCCGGCCCCGTGCGGTCGGCCGGCCGTCGGGGTGGAGCGGGGCGGTCCGGCCGGGCGGGGGGTTCGGGGTGGGGCCGGGACGGTCATCGGGCCCCGAGCGCCCAACATCCTTGCTCAGCGGCTTTTTCGAGCACGGCCCGTGTCCTCACCGTCGCGCTGCGAGGTGATGCGATGAAGGTCACGAAAATGTATCGGACATCTGGGACGTGGATCTTCACATCGGGTGCACAACATGGCTAAGTTGGCGACCGGGCCGCCCGACTCCCTCCGGCGAAGCTCGCCGGGCGGCGCGGCCTCCGCCGAATCCTGCCTGTCCTCGTGGCAGCTGGAGCCGGGGACCCACCGAACTTGGGGTGAATCGGCCAACTGCCTTACGGGGTAGGGGCCGTAGGGCATACCTTCCGGAATCGTCCGCCCGAACCCGACAGCTAACCCGGTAGGCGGACGACGGAAGGAGCACCACTCCATGGCGCCGGAACGCACCCCGCCCAGCGGCGAAGAAGTCGCCCGACGGCTCTCGTCCCTCTACGACCAGGCGGAGCTCGCCACCGGTAAATTCAACGGGACCCGCGCCTCGGCGAACTCCACCCGCAGGCCGGGCCGACGGGGCTCCGGTCAGGGGGGCGGGGGTTCCGATCCCGCCCAGGAAGACCTGATGCGGCAGTTGTACGACGGGGCACGCTCCCGGTACGGACCCTCGGCTCCGGCCACCCTTCCGGCCGACAGGCAGCCGGAGCGCGGCGGCGAGAGTGCCCGTCCGAGGGAGGGCGCGAAAGGCCCCAAGGGGTCCGCGGGGGAACTTCCGACGGTGTATCAGCTGGAGCAGATCGTCCGGCCCGTCGCCGAGTTGACAGCGGCACCGATGCGCGAGCTGACCGCCGGCCCGGCTTCGGAGCCGGCCGCGCGCCCCGTCCTGGAGCTGACCGCGGGTCCGGTGGCCGGGACGACGGCCGGTCGCGCCCCGGCGCCGGGAGCCGAGGCCGTGGGCCGTGCGGCGCTTCCCGCGGGGTCCGCTCCGGAGGCCGCCCCACAGAAGTCCTCGCCGCACGTCAAGAAGCAGACCGCCCGGCGCAAGCTCGCCGCCGCACAGGAGCTGATGGCACGGAACGCGGCACGGCAGAGCATGCCCGTCGCGCAGGCCCCGGCGATCGAGTACCGGCCGGTGGAGGAACCCCGGCTCCCGTCCTTCCCGTCGGTTGGTCAGACGGGTTCCTTCCCGTCGGTTGGTCAGACGGGTTCCTTCCCGTCGGTCGGTCAGACCGGTTCGTTTCCGTCGGTCGGTCAGACCGGTTCGTTTCCGTCGGTCGGTCAGACGGGGTCGTTCCCGGCAGCCGGCCCGACCGGCACGTTCCCGTCGGTCGGTCAGACACCCGTGTTCCAGCCGGCGCCCCAGCCCGCCCCGTACGAGCCCACGCCCCAGCCCGCGGCACCCCAGCCGGCGCCCATGCCCACGGTCTTCGACACGGGCTCCATGCCCCGGGCGTACGAGGCGGCGCCTCCGACCGGCGAGTACAAGTCGGTCCTCCTGCCCCTCGGGTACGAGCCGCCGCCCCCGCCCTCCGAGTACACGTCGGTGCTCCTGCCCCTCGCGTACGAGACGGCGGCCCCTCCCAGCTCGTACCAGCCGGCTCCGATGCCCCCGGTGAGCGAGCCGGTGCCTCAGCCTCCGGTGTACGAGCCGGCACCGGGTCCCGTCGCGTATCAGCCGGCCCCCGCGCCTCCGGCGAACCAGCCGCCGCCCCCGCCGGCCGACGACGCCTGGCGGCAGTCGCTGCGGCCGGCCGGCCAGCAGCAGGCCTGGCCCGCCGCTCCCGGAGCCGTCGACACGAACCCCGGGTTCAGTATCGACAGTCTCGTCGCGCCCGCCGCCCCGCCGGTCGTCGGACCCGACAGCAGGGCCGCGGAGGCGGTCGCCTTCGCCCGCGCCCAGATCGGCAGACCCTGCGTGTGGGGAGCGTCCGGACCCGGTTCGTACGACCCCTCCGGGCTCACGCAGGCGTCCTGGAAGAGCGCCGGGGTCATGCTCCCCCGTGCGACGCAGGATCAGGCACAGGTCGGCCCGGCGGTCGCCCTCGGTGCCATGCAGCCGGGTGACCTGGTCTTCTTCCACGCCAATGTGAGTCACGTCGGCCTCTACGTGGGTGACGGCATGATGGTCCACGCTCCGAGTCCCGGAGCACGGATCACCGAGGAGTCGGTCGAATACGCCGGACAGGCGGCCGTCCACAGCGTCGTACGTCCGGTCTGACCTGCGGCCCGGCTCAGGGGCGTACCGCCGTTCGGGGTGCACCGGCCGCTCGTGAAGTGCCGTCGTCCGCGAGCACGGGCGCGGCGGCGCGCCGTCAGAACTCGCTGTCGATCCCCGTGACGGCGGCAGGCCCCAGCGGGGCGTCGTCCGGGGACAGGCCGCTGTCCAGGAGGGCGCCGGAGACGAGCCGCACGGCTTCGGCCTCGGCGCTTCTCCGGTCCGCCGCCTCGACCTCGAGCCGGACGGAGAACCTGTTGTCCTCGTCGACGGTCAGCAGGCTCAGTTCCTCGCTCTCGCCCAGGTCCGTGTTCTGCGGGTCCTGGGGGCGAAGCCTGCGCTCCACGTCGGCACGGGAGGCGTCCGACAGGCCGTGGACGAACGTCCCGGGAACGGTGATGACGTAGGTGGTCACAGGAGCTCCTAGTGCGGCCGGCGCGTGGGCCTGAAGTGGGGTCGGTTGTGTGATCGCCCGTATACCCCGCATTGTGCCGGGCACCCGGATCTTCTTCGCGTCGGGCGGAGCCGGCGGTGCGGTGAGCGGGCCCGGCGGTGCCTGCCGCCCGGTGATCGTGTGGCGATACGGTCGCCCCATGGCTGACGCTCGGTTGACCACCGCCTCGTATCTCGTCCTCGGCATCATCGACAAGCTGGGCGAGGCCAGCGCGTACGACGTGAAAGGGGAGGCGGCGCGGACGGTCGCCCCCTTCTGGTCGGTGCCGCACGCGCAGGTGTACGCGCAGTGCGACCGTCTCCTCGACGCCGGGATGCTGTCCCAGGTGCGGCAGGAGAGCGGCCGCAACCGCAAGGTGCTGACGCTGACGGAGCAGGGCAGGGCGGCCCTGCGGGGCTGGCTCGACGACCCCGCGTTCGTCCCGGTGGAGGCTCGTGAGCGCGGCATCCTCAAGCTGTGGTTCGGTGGCGAGCCCGCCGTGCTCGGTCCGGTACAGCTCGGTGAGCACCTCCGGACCCTGGGCGAGTACGAGGAACTCGCCGAGACCGTCGGGGAATTGCTGACGGGCGGGCAACGGGACGCGCTGGAGTTCGGAATCCGGTACGAGCGGATGATGATCGACTTCTGGCAATGGGTGCAGCGCCGGGACGAGGACACGACAGACCGTTGACCCCGGCGGTGGACGGCCCTACCGTCTCGATAGTCCAAACGAGACTATCGATGGCCGGGTCGCGGCCACGAGCAGGGAGTCGTCGTGCGCCGTCCCACGGGCACCACCTGGCGCCGCCTCGCCGTCATCGCCGTGTCCGCCGTGTGCGTGGGCTACGCGCCGATCGCGATGACCGAGCTGTGGCCGTACGCGCACCCCGGCGCACCGGCGTTCGGTGAGTGGATCCTGGCCCACGTGGTCTCGCCGCGCTACGTGGCCGACGCGCTGGCCACCCGGATCGGGCCGTACCGCCACAGCCTCGTGCCGATGATCGTGCACTCGGTGCTCGGTGGTGTGCTGATGCTGCTGGGCCCCGCGCAGGTGCTCACCGCCGTACGGCGGCGCACGCGGCTGCACCGGGGGCTCGGGGTGGTCTTCGCGGTGACCGTGTACGCCTCGATGGCGGGCGCCGGGATGTACCTGGCGCGCACGGCCCCCGAGGACGCCTTCAGCGGCGCCGCCTTCTGGATCGTGCTCGCGACCATCCTGGTGGGCACCGTGATGAGCGTGACCTTCGGAGTGCTCGCCGCCGTCGGGGGCTTCCCCGACCTGCACCAGCGCTGGATGCTGCTGTGCTACGGCTTCCTGCTGACCGCCCCGCTGCTCCGCTTCGAGTGGGGTGGCCTGCCGCTGATCCTGCCGGGACTGTCCATGGCCGAGATCAACCAGCTGGCCACCATGCACCTGGGCTCCGTCGTCGCCCTCGGCGCCCTGATCGCCTCGCGTTCCCTCGACCGGCGCGCGAACGTCGCGGGGGTGTCCGGGTCGTGGGCCCCTGTGCCCGTCCTGGCCCTCGCGCACCTGGCCGGAGCGGCCGCGCTGACCTGGATCGCGCGCGCCTCGCTGGACCACGGGACGCGGGGGAGGCGGCTCCTGCTCGCCTATCTCCTGCCGTACGCCGTCACGTACGCGGTGATGGCCCTGCGCGCGAGGCGGGCCGGCCGGGAGGGCCGCCTCTGGGCGCGCGAGGAGTGGCGTCTGCACTGGGTGGCCCTGTGCCTGGCGCCGGTGCTGTCGGTCGGGGCCGCTCCGCTCTTCGAACGGTCGCTGGGGCTCGACGGGCTCACGGCGCTGGCCGCGGGGGCGGCGATCGGCTGCGGCGTGATGGCGTTCACGGCGACCCTGATGGTGAGCGTGCGCGTCATGTACGCACGGGAGGTCCTCAAGAGGGCCGCGCCCGCCCCCGGTTCGGTCACCCGCCTCTCCGCACCGGTCTCGTAACCCCTCCTCGCCCCCGACGCGTCCACTCCGTCGCGCCCTACGTCCGGAAACGGAATCCCCATGCCGAACGCATCCGACCCGCCCCGGACCGACGACGTCTCCGGGCAGCCGAGGCCCCTCGCGGCGGGCGGAAGGCCGCTGACCGCCGGAGTGGCGATGCTGGCCACCGCGGTCGCCGTGGTCGGTGTCCTCGTCGGCGGCCTGCTGGCGGCCGTGGCCCTCACCGGACACGTCTTCGGCGCGTGGCGCTCCACCGAGTCGCTGACGCCAGGGCTGATCGGCGCGGCCATGCTCGGCACGGCGCCCGGCCTGTTCGCGCTGAACCGGGTTCGCACCTGGCACGAGGCCCGCTCGCTCGTCCACCCGCTGGCCGTGGTGCTGGGCGGGCTGTTCACGGTGAGCCTGCTCAACGCGGGGCGGTTGTACATCGCCCGGGGCGGCTCCATCGTCCCGGTGCTGTTCAGCCTCGGCTGGCTCTTCGTGCTCGGCGCCCTGTGCGTGTGCGCCCTGATCGCGCTGGTCCTGCAGTACCTCACCCCCGGCCGTCCGCTCGGCCCGCGCGGTGCGCCGCTGCCCGGCTGGTCGAAACCGGCGCTGGCCGTGCTCGGTTCGGCGTGGCTCGGTATCGGCACGGGTCTGCTCGTCCGGCCCGGCTTCTGGGCCGACTTCGTGCCGTGGAGCGTCGACCGCCCCGACGCGCAGGCGCTCGGCGTCTGGGCATTGGCCCTCGGCGTCGGCGTCCTCGGCGCGCTCGCCGAGGACGACCTCGGCCGCACCGGCCCGGCGCTGATCGCCCTGCCCGGGACCGCCGTCGCCGTGACCGTCGTGCTGGCCTGCCGCGCCGCCGCCGTCGACTGGTCCTCGGGTCCCGCTCTCTGCCTCGTGTCCATGGTGGCCGGGCTCCTGCTGGCCGGCCTCAGCGGACGCGTCCTGCTGGCGCGAGCCTCGGCGGTACCACCCCGGCAGAACCCTGTCACCGAGGGCTGACGAAGCCGGCCGCACCCGGAATCAGCACAATTGACACTCCGTCACCAGGATGCCTGAATCGCCTCGCTCCCGGGGGCCCGACCGGACCTTCGCTGCCGACTCCCGGCAACGGTGTCCACGCCATCTGTTCCGGACCGAGGCAGGGCCGCGGTCCGCTCCGGACGGCAGGATACGAGGCGTCGAACGACGAGGAATGTTGCCGGGGGTGGTCCAGGGATGCGCGGGTGGCGTCGTCCTGCACCCGTCCGGGAGCCGGACCTGACGGCGTACATGCGGAGCACGGTGTGGGGGCCCGCCGAGTTCGTCGGATGGCCGCCCCGGTGGCTGGCGGGGGAGGGAATCCTCGCCGGGGTGCTGGGGGCCGGATCGATCGTCGGCGCCGGGGTCCTCGGCGACCGGACCGGAGTGCCGGTACTGGCCAGCGGCGAGGCCGGGCTCGTGTGCGCCGGGATCCTCGTCCTGCACCTGGTTCTCCTGCGGGCGGGGCGGGCGCTGGTCGGCGTCGTCGCGGCCCTCGGCGTGTGTCTTGCCCTCCAGGCCCCGCAGGCCGCGGCGGACGTGGTGCCGGCGGACGGCGAGCGGGTGGCGCCCATGGTCGTCACGTCCGTCGAGGGCGGCGGGAAGGAGGGCGTGGGCCGCACCCGCTATCTGTGCTCGGTCGTCGCCCGGGACGGCGCACCGCTCAAGGTCCGCGTATGGCGGGGATGCGGGCGGACCACCCGGCCGGGGGACGTGCTCGCCGTTGTCTACGACCCCCAGGGGCGGATGCCGCCACGCGCCCTGGCCGCGGGACCGGTGCCGACGGGGCCGCTGCGTGCCCTGGCCGCCCTGGCCGCGGCCCTCCTCGCCGTATGCGTGCTCGCGGTCGTCCGCTCCCACCGGCTCACCCCTTCGCCCTCCACCGGGTGACACCGTCCGGATGCCACCGCCGCCGGGCGGCCGCCGGCTGGACGTCGGGCCCCCGGAGCCGTCCCCCGCCGGTCGGGCTCACAGCGGGAGGATCACCAGTGCCGTGTCGTCGGTGACACCGCCGGGCGGGAGCAGCTCCGACAGCAGCGCGTCGGCGAGGGCCTCGGGCTCGGCCCCCCGGTGCCGGGTCAGCGCGGCGGCGAGTCGTCCGAGGCCCACGTCGATGTCCTCGGCGCGCCGCTCGATCAGACCGTCGGTGTACAGGACCAGGGTGTCGCCCGTGACGAAGTCCGTCGCGGCCTCGGGGCGGTCCGCGTGCTCCGGCCGGGCTCCCAGTGGCGGGTCGGTCGCCCCGTCCAGGAACTCCACGCTCCCGTCGCCGCGCAGGAGGGCCGGCGGAGGATGTCCCGCGCTGCTGTACGCGATGGTGTGCCTCTCCCAGTCGATCCAGGCCGTCACCGCCGTGGTGGACTCGGCACCCTCGACGGAACGCGCGTACAGCCCGAGCACCTCGAGTGCGCGCGCGGGACCGGCGGAGGCCCGGGACGCGGCACTGAGGGCACTGCGCAACTGGCCCATGACACAGGCGGCGGGCAGCCCGTGGCCCACGACATCACCCACCGCGACCGCCATCCGGTCGCCGTCCAGTGCCACCAGGTCGTACCAGTCCCCGCACACGTTCAGCGAACTCGTGGCCGGCTGGTAGCGCATGGCGGCATGGTGCGTCACCACCTGGTTCGGTGAGGGCAGCAGCGCGTCCTGGAGCGCGACGGCGACCTCCCGTTCGCGGGCGTGGGCACGACGCAGGCGCTCGTTCACCTCCTGCAGCTCCCGGGCCCGCGTGTACAACTCGGCCTCCATCACCGGGGTCCGGTCGCCCGGTGCGAGCCCGCCGCGGGCGCGGATGAGTTCGGTGACCTCCTCCACCCGATGCACCACCAGCGCCACCGTGCCGTCCGCATGGAGCACCGGGGCGTTGACCGGGCTCCAGTACCGCTCCTCCCAGACACCCGGCCGGTCCAGTGACTCCACGTCGTACCGCTGGAGCGCCATGGCGTCGCGCTCGCCGGACTCCACCACCCGGCGCAGGGACGCCGCCAGGTTCCGCATCCCGGTGGAGGCGGGGTCGCCCGGCCGGTCGGGAAAGACGTCGAAGAGGTACCGGCCGACCAGCTGCTCCCGGGAGCGCCCGGAGTTGCTCAGGTAGTCGTCGTTGGCGTCCACGAAGACCATCTCCGGGGTGAGCAGGGCGACCATGCCGGGCAGGGCGTGGAAGACACCGCCGAAGTCGATCTCCGCTCCCGTCACTGGTTCACCGCCTCACGCCGCTGCCCTTGCCGTGCCCACGGCGGAAGCGGCGGAGCACCCTGCCCTGTGCCACCGGCCCGGGTCATGACCGGGGCCCCACGTCCAGGGCGTACCCGTGGTGCAGTGCTCCCATCAGGCCACCGGTCCGCGCCCGGTGCAACCGCAGGGGTGCGCGGGCCACGCTCGCCGCCGCCCGGCCGCCCGGGGGTGAGAGGGTCTTCCGGCGTTCACCGAAGCGCCTTGGGGCAGTTGCTCCATACGGGGTCACTGTGAATTCGGGAGACGGCTGAACACAACGCGACCCGCGTGCGTATAGGGGCGGGGGATTTCCATGCCGAGCCGACCACGACGCGTAGGAGCACCACCTTGGGACGCAACACGCGCAGACGCCCAACGGGCGCACGCCGCGCGACCTCTGCAGCTTTCGCACTGATACTGGGCGGAGGCGGACTCGTAGGAGTCAACGTCTACGCATCGGCGAGCGAGACCGGCGCGACGGACGCCAACGTCCTGTCCGCCGGGTCCGCCACCATCGACTGCCCTGACGTCGGCGAACAGTTGAAGACGGTTCCGGACGCCGCGAAGGAGGGCGTCGACAAGGAACTCGCAGACCTGGACCAGCAGATCGCCGAGGCGTACCGGCAACTCCAGGCAAAAGCCGACCAGATGCAGCAGAACGGCGACAGCGGCGCCGACGCCATCATGAATCCGCTGAAGGAGAAGCGGTCCGAGTCGATCGGCCGCATCGTGGCCGCGATCGATGCCGTGGGCGACCCGCCGAGCGGGCTCGACGGTTTCGCGGCCTGCACACTGCGTCCCTCCGGCAACCAGCCCGGCACCGGGGCGGACACCGGTCAGAGCGCCGCGCCGCAGGACCAGAACAGCGCGTCACCGAGCCCCGGCGCGTCGCAGAACCAGGGCGGCCAGCAGGGAGGCGCCGCACCGGCCGGCAACGGCCCCGTGGCCGCCGACTACGCGGACATCAAGTCCGTCCAGCCCAACGTGGCGAACCCGCAGCCCCAGGGCGACGCCTCCCAGGGCGAGTTCGTCTCCAGCTGTGGAGTGAACGCCAACGGCCTGTTCAACTCGGACAACGTGATCGTGGCTCCCGGTGTCACCAACGGCGCCCACCACTTCCACGACTACATCGGCAACCAGTCCAACACCGCCTTCGCCAGTGACGACGACCTGGCCAAGGCCGACACCTCCTGCCAGGACAAGGGCGACAAGTCCTCGTACTTCTGGCCCGTGGTGCGCCTCCAGAACGGAACCCAGGAACGCGACGCGGGTTCCCCCGGAGGCGGGACCGAGGGCAACGCCGGCAAGATCGTCACGCCCAAGCAGGTCACGCTGACCTTCGTCGGCAACCCGCGCAGCAAGGTCACGGAGATGCCGCGGCTGCTGCGCATCATCACCGGTGACGCCAAGGCCTTCGTCAACGGCCCCGCGAACGCCAACGCCTCCTGGAGCTGCACCGGTTTCGAGGACCGGCAGCTGAAGGACAAGTACCCGCTCTGCCCGCAGGGCAGCGACGTGGTGCGCACCTTCAAGTTCCAGAGCTGCTGGGACGGCGCGAACATCGACAGCGCCAACCACCGTACCCACGTGGCCTTCGCGGACGCCCAGGGCAACTGCCCGGGCAATTTCAAGGCGATTCCGCAGCTGGTGCAGCGCATCGTCTACGACATCGACGCGCCGAGCCTCCAGGACGGCGGCCGTACCTCGCCGCTGTTCGCGGTGGACTCCTTCCCGGAGAACCTCCACAAGCCGGTCACGGACCACGGCGACTTCATCAACGTCTTCGACGAAGACACCATGAAGAACGTGGTCGACTGCATCAACAGCGGCAAGAAGTGCGGCGCGGGCGCCGGTGACGGGGGCGGCCAGCAGGAGGACCCGCCGGCCACCGACGAGCCGTCGCAGAGTGCCGAGCCGAACCCCTCCGAGGCGGCCCCGAACCCGTCGGAGGCGGACCCGAACCCCTCCGAACAGCCCGCGGAGAACCCCTCCGAGGCGGCGCCGAACCCGTCGGAGGCGGACCCGAATCCCTCCGAGGAGCCCGCGGAGAACCCCTCCGAGGATCCGGCGCCCACCGCGCACGACCCGTCCGACGGCAAGGGTGAGCAGGGCTCCGGTGACAACGGAGGCGGTCAGGCCGAAGAGCCCACCGAGGAAGCACCGGCCACCGAGCCGGCCGGGAACGACGCGCCTCCCGCCACGGTGGAGCCCAAGTCCGATGTGACGGCCCCGGGCGACGACCAGGGTGCCGAGGTGGGGACACCCGCGCAGACGGAACCCGCGGCCGCGTCCTACCCGCCGGCCACGTCGGGGATCGAGCCGCAGGCGGTCGGGACCGGCGGGCTCGCCGAGACCGGGGCGAACCTGTGGCCGGGCGTGATCGGCGGGATCTTCGTCCTCTCCGGCATCTTCGTTCTCTACCGGATCCGGCGCACCTACGCGTGACACGGACAGCCCGGTACGGGCGACTCCCGACGGATGAGTCCTGACGGATGACTCCTGGCGGATGAAACTCGCTGGACGAGTCCTCGCGGACGAATTCCGGACAACGAGTTTGAGGGGGCGCGTGGCCTGTGCGGACAGGGCACGCGCCCCCTCGGCCGTGTTCGGGGCGGCCGTCTCGACCGGCGGGGTGAGCCGATTCGCAGCATGCTGGTGGGAGACGCGATCATGTCGTCCACATTGGGGAAGGCGAAGCTCCATGGACGCATCAGAGCAGGCACCGGATGACCGGCCCCTCGACCTGTACCTCGAAATGCTCCGCCTGCGTATGGCTCCGGCGGACTACGCGCTCTTGCTGCGCATGGTCGAGCCCGTACTCGAAGCGATCAGGGAGGAGAGGGTGGGAGCGATCGAACTGTGTCTCGACGGCGCGGAACCCGAGAGCGTCCCGCAGGAGGTCCGTGACGAGGCGTCCCTCGTGGTCGCCGTGGCCGTCACGGGACGCCTGGACAACCGGATCGTCGAGCTGGAGACCGAGGAGATCGGTGTCGTCCGGGTCGTCACGGATTCGGGTACGGCCGATGATCCCGAGCGGTGCAAGGAGATCGCCGACTTCATCGGAGAGCGGCACCGTCAGGACGAGGAACTGCGGGGCATCGCCGAAGTGAGCGGTCTGCCCACCGACGTGTGACAGCCCGCGCAGCCCGCCGGCGGGCGATCATGGTCCAGGGTCCGGAAAACATGGCGTAGAGTTGATTTCACCGACGCGGGGTGGAGCAGCTCGGTAGCTCGCTGGGCTCATAACCCAGAGGTCGCAGGTTCAAATCCTGTCCCCGCTACTCGAAGACAGAGGGGCCGACATCACGATGTCGGCCCCTCTGCCGTGTCGTGTCTCCCCGGCCGCCCGGACCCGTGAGTCGTCGGAACATACGAGTGCCGCTCATTCGCCACGGGCGGAGCGCCCGGTGTCGACACAATCGCCTCATGACGAAGATCGAAACAGCCGCGGAGCGCGTCGTGGCCGCCGCCCGCGCCCGCGCCGGCAAAGGGCTGGTGCTGATCGCGGTCGACGGCATGGGAGGGTCGGGCAAGTCGACCCTGGCCTCCGCCGTCGCCCGGCTCGATGATGCCGTGGTCGTGCACGGAGACGACTTCTACCGTCCGATGGACGCCGACGAACGCGCGGCACTGACCCCTGCTCAGGGCTACGACCGCTACTTCGACTGGCAGCGGCTGCGCGACGAGGTCCCCACCCCGCTCGCCACCGGCCACGACGCGGCCTACCGGCGGTACGACTGGCCCACCGGATCCCTGGCGAAGGACGAGGTGTGTGCCGTCGCCTGCGACGGCATCGTCCTCGTCGAGGGTGTCTACACCGCCCGGCCCGAACTCGTCGGCCACTACGACCTGGTCGTCTACGTCGACACCCCGCCCGAGGAGTCCATGCGCCGGCTCCGGGCCCGCGGTGACGACCACGGCCCCATCGACTGGGAGGCCCGCTGGCGCCTGGCCGAGGAGCACTACCTGAACACGACCCGTCCCCGGGAGAGGGCGCATCTCGTGGTTCCCGGCCACTGACAGCGCCCTGACACGGCAGTGCCCTGACATGACGGCGCACTGACAGGGCGCAACGAAACACCGCCTCCGGGTGCAGCGGGTCATACCGCGTTCAGGCCGTACGAGGCGAAGACGGAGCGGGCTTCGGCGATCTGGGCGGCGCTCGGGACCGGGGTCGCGGCGAGGGTGAAGTCCATGCCCAGTCCCGACCATTTGTCGGCGCCGAACTTGTGGAAAGGCAGGATGTCGACACGGGTGACGTTTCCCAGGGACGCCGTGAAGGCGGCGACTCCCGCCACGTTCTCCGGGGGATCGGTCAGACCCGGGACCAGGACGAAGCGGACCCAGACCTCCTTGCCCAGTGCGGCCAGGCGACGGGCGAAGACCAGGGTCGGTTCCAGCTGGCGGCTGGTGAGGCGCATGTAGAGCTCGCGGTCCCAGGACTTGATGTCGAGCAGCACCAGGTCGACGCTCTCCAGCATGGCGTCGGAGGCGCGGGCGCCGAGGAAGCCCGAGGTGTCCAGGGCGGTGTGCAGGCCCAGGTCGTCGTGGCAGCGGCCCATGATCTCGCCGGTGAAGTCCGGCTGGAGCATCGGTTCGCCTCCGCTGACGGTGAAGCCGCCGCCCGCGGCGCGAATGAACGGGACGTACTTGGCCGCCTCCGCGACAACCTCGTCGGTCGTGGCGCGCTTGCCGTTGCTCATCCGCAAGGTGTCCGGGTTCTGGCAGTACAGGCAGGCCAGCGGACAGCCGGCGACGAAGACGACGAAACGGGTGCCGGGGCCGTCGACACCGGTGGAGAGGTCCCAGGAGTGCACCGACCCGGTGACAGGCCCGGTGCCGCGCCGCGGGACAGCCTGTTCGACCGGCCTGTCGGGGTCGGCGGAGATGAGGGGCAGGAGAGCGCTTCCCGGCTGGATCAGGGTCATGACCAAGCCTCCTGACGTCGTGGCGGTGCCCGGGGAGCGCGCCCGGCGCACTCCCCGGGAGACGGGTGGCTACAGCGACCCGTGGAAGGTGCGGCCCAGGACGTCGAGCTGCTGCTCGCGCGTCAGCCGCACGAAGTTGACCGCGTAGCCGCTGACCCGGACAGTCAGCTGCGGGTACTTCTCCGGATGCTCCATCGCGTCGATCAGCGTGTCCCGGTTCAGCACGTTGACGTTCATGTGGAAGCCCTGGCAGGTGACGAAGCCGTCCAGGACTCCCGCCAGATTGCGGATCCGGTCCTCGGGGGTGCGGCCCAACGCGTCCGGGGTGATCGTGTTCGTGAGCGAGACCCCGTCCTCCGCCTGCTCGTACGGCAGCTTGGCCACCGACAGCGCGCTGGCGACGTAACCGTGGGTGTCACGGCCGTTCATCGGGTTGGCGCCCGGCGAGAACGGCTCGCCCGCGCGGCGGCCGTCCGGGGTGTTGCCGGTCTTCTTCCCGTACACCACGTTCGAGGTGATGGTGAGCACCGACTGGGTGTGCTCGGCGCCCCGGTAGGTGGGGTGCTTGCGCACCTTGCGCATGAACTCCTCGACCAGCCACACCGCGATCGAGTCGGCCCGCTCGTCGTTGTTGCCGTACGCCGGGTACTCGCCCTCGATGCGGAAGTCCACGGCCAGCCCCGTCTCGTCCCGCACCGGAGCGACCTGGGCGTACTTGATCGCCGACAGGGAGTCCGCGGCGACCGAGAGCCCGGCGATGCCGCATGCCATGGTGCGCCGGATGTCACGGTCGTGGAGCGCCATCTCCAGCCGCTCGTAGGCGTATCTGTCGTGCATGTAGTGGATGACGTTCAGGGCGTGGACGTACGTCTCGGCCAGCCACTCCATCTGCCGGTCGAGCCGGCCCAGCACCTCGTCGTAGTCCAGCGTCTCGCCGGTGACAGGCCCGGTGGCCGGGCCGACCTGGTCGCCGGACAGCTCGTCGCGGCCGCCGTTGATGGCGTACAGCAGTGTCTTGGCGAGGTTGACCCGGGCGCCGAAGAACTGCATCTGCTTGCCGACCTCCATCGCCGAGACACAGCAGGCGATGGCGGTGTCGTCCCCGAAGCGCGGGCGCATCAGTTCGTCGGACTCGTACTGGAGGCTGGAGGTGTCGATCGAGACCTGCGCGCAGAACTCCTTGAAGCCCTGCGGAAGCGCCGGCGACCAGAACACCGTCATGTTCGGCTCGGGCGCCGGCCCCAGGTTGTACAGGGTCTGCAGGTAGCGGAAGGAGGACCGGGTGACCAGGGTGCGGCCGTCCGAACCGATGCCGCCGATGGACTCCGTGACCCACGTCGGGTCGCCGGAGAACAGCTCGTCGTACTCCGGGGTGCGCAGGAATCGCACGATCCGCAGCTTGATGATGAAGTCGTCGACGAGTTCCTGCGCCGTGCTCTCGTCGAGGATCCCGGCGTCGATGTCCCGCTGGAGGTAGGCGTCGAGGAACGTCGAGGTGCGGCCGAGGGACATCGCCGCGCCGTTCTGCTCCTTCACCGCCGCGAGATAGGCGAAGTACAGCCACTGCACGGCCTCCCGGCCACTGCTCGCCGGGCCCGAGATGTCGTAACCGTAGGAGGCGGCCATCTCCTTCAGTTCACCGAGCGACCTGATCTGCTCGGAGATCTCCTCACGTTCGCGGATCACCTCCTCCAGGCGTGCGGGGTCGCCGGGCAGGGCGTCCAGATCGGCCTTCTCCTCCAGCTTGGCCTCGATCAGACGGTCCACGCCGTACAGCGGGACCCGCCGGTAGTCACCGATGATGCGGCCCCGGCCGTAGGCGTCGGGCAGGCCCGTGACGATGCCCGCCTTCCGGGCCGCCCGGATCGCCGGGGTGTACGCGTCGAACACCCCGGCGTTGTGGGTCTTGCGGTACTGCGTGAAGACCTTCTCCAGCTCCGGCGAGACGGGATAGCCGTACGTCTTGAGCGCACCGGCCACCATCCGCCAGCCGCCGAAGGGCATGATCGCCCGCTTCAGCGGGGCGTCGGTCTGAAGACCGACGATCAGGTCACGGTCGCGGTCGATCCAGCCCGGCGGATGCGCGGTGATGGTGGACGGGACGTCGTACGACACGTCCAGGACGCCCTTGGCGCGCTCCTCGGGGAACAGATCGGTGATCTTCTTCCACACGGCCGTGGTGCGCTCGGTGGGACCGGCCAGGAAGGACTTGTCACCTTCGTACGGGGTGTAGTTCTGCTGGATGAAGTCCCGTACGTTGATCTCGTCGCGCCACAGACCTCCCCGGAAGCCGTCCCAGGCGCTCCGGACGGGCCGCTGCTGCTGCGTGGTCATCGGTGTACGACTCCTTCTCGGTCGATCGGGGCCTTGGCGTTCGTACGGGGGCTCACACCGGGTCGCCGTAGTAGGCGCGGCGCATCAGCTCCTGCATGTCGGCCAGCATCGGCAGCCTCGGGTTGGCGGGCGCGCACTGGTCCTCGTAGGCGAACATCGCCTGCTCGGGCAGGGCGTCCAGGAACGCAGCCTCGTCGACCCCGGCGTCCTTGAACGACCTCGGGATGCCGACCTTCTCGCGCAGCTCCTCCAGCGCGTGGGCCAGGGACTCCACACCCTCCTCCGGGGTGTCGGCGGGCAGGCCCAGCATCCGGGCGATGTCCTGGTAGCGCTCGGGGGCGACGTAGTTGTGGTACTTCGGCCAGCTCGTGACCTTGGTGGGCGCCGATCCGTTGTAGCGGACCACGTGCGGCAGCAGCAGCGCGTTGGTGCGGCCGTGGGCGACGTGGAAGGTCGCGCCCAGGGTGTGCGCCATGGCGTGCACCACGCCGAGGAACGCGGACCCGAAGGCCATGCCGGCGATCGTGCCGGCGTTGTGCATCTTCCCCCGGGCGACCGGGTTGGCCGCGCCCTCGTTGACGGCCTTCTCCAGGTTGTCGAAGATCAGCCTGATCCCCTGCAGCGCCAGTCCGTCGGTGAAGTCGTTGGCGTACACCGAGACGTAGGTCTCCAGGCAGTGGGTCAGCGCGTCGAATCCCGAGTCGGCGGCGACGCTCCTGGGCAGGTCCAGGGTCAGCGCCGGGTCGCAGATCGCCACGCTCGGGGTCAGCGCGTAGTCGGCCAGCGGGTACTTCTGACCGGTGGCGGTGTCGGTGATCACCGCGAACGGGGTCACCTCACTGCCGGTGCCCGAGGTGGTCGGGATGCACACCAGCCTGGCCTTCTCCCCCAGGTCGGGGAAGGTGAAGGCACGCTTGCGGATGTCGAAGAACTTCTCCTTCAGGTCGGCGAACTCCAGCTCCGGGTGCTCGTACATCAGCCACATCACCTTGGCGGCGTCCATCGGCGAGCCGCCGCCGAGCGCGATGATGGTGTCCGGCTCGAAGTGGCGCATCATCTCGGCGCCCTTCTGCACGGTGTCCAGGCTCGGGTTGGGCTCGACGTTGTCGATCACCCGGATCTCGGGGATCTCGCTGCGGCGGCTCAGGACGTTACGGATCCGCTCCAGGTGCCCGATCTCCACCATCGTCTTGTCGGTGACGATGACGAACTTGCGGGAGCCGCGGACATCGGCCAGGTACTTGATGGAATCGCGCTCGAAGTAGATCTTCGGCGGGATCTTGAACCACTGCATGTTGTTGTTCCGCCGCCCGATCCGCTTGATGTTGATCAGGTTGAGCGCGGTGACGTTGCCGGAGACCGAGTTGCGGCCGTACGAGCCGCAGCCCAGGGTCAGGGACGGCATGAAGGCGTTGTAGACGTCACCGATTCCGCCCTGCGAGGTGGGCGCGTTCCAGATCACCCGGCAGGCCTTGACGGCATGCCCGTACTCCTCGGCGAACGCCGCGTCCTCGGTGTGGACGGCGGCCGAGTGGCCCAGACCGTTGAACTCCACCATCTCGGTGGCCAGCCGTACCCCGTCGGCCCGGCTGTCCACGGTCAGCACGGCCAGCACCGGGCAGAGCTTCTCCCGGGTCAGCGGCTCCTCGACACCGACCTCGGAGACCTCGACCATGAGCACCGAGGTGTCCTTGGGCACCTGGAAGCCGGCCCCCTCGGCGATGGCGACCGCGCTCTGCCCGACGATGTCGGCGTTCAACTGGGCGCCCGCGCAGTCGCGTCCGCCCTGCTGCTCGGCGCCGACACCGAACAGATACGCCTCCAGCAGCGCCTTCTCCTGGTCGTTGACCGTGTACGCCTTGAGCTTGCGGAACTCCCCGATCGCCTCGTCACGGATCTCCCGGTCCAGGATCACGGCCTGTTCCGAGGCGCACACCATGCCGTAGTCGTAGGTCTTGGAGAGCACCACGTCGTTGACCGCACGCCGTATCTGGGCGCTCTTCTCGATGTAGGCGGGTACGTTCCCGGCCCCGACGCCCAGCGCCGGCTTGCCGCAGCTGTAGGCGGCCCGGACCATCGCGTTGCCGCCCGTCGCCAGGATCGACGCCACTCCGGGGTGGTTCATCAGGGCGCTGGTGGCCTCCTTGGACGGCCGCTCGATCCACTGCACGCAGTGGGCGGGGGCGCCCGCCTTCACGGCCGCGTCCCGGACGATCCGGGCGGCCTCGGCGGAGCAGTCCTGCGCGGCCGGGTGGAAGCCGAAGATGATCGGATTGCGGGTCTTCAGCGCCATCAGGGCCTTGAAGATGGTGGTGGACGTGGGGTTGGTGACGGGTGTGACGCCCGCGATCACCCCGACGGGCTCGGCGATCTCCACGATCCCGTCGATGTCGTCGCGGCGGATCACGCCGACGGTCTTCACGCCCTTCATCGAGTGGGTGATGTTCTCGCAGGCGAAGATGTTCTTGACGGCCTTGTCCTCGAAGACGCCGCGCCCGGTCTCCTCGACCGCCATCATGGCGAGCCGGGTGTGCTCGGCGAGCGCGGCCAGACTGGCCTTCTTCACTATGTGATCGATCTGTTCCTGGGTGTAGTCGGCATACTCTCCCAATGCCTCCAGGCCGCGCGCCACCAGCTCGTCCACGGCCTGTTCGACCCCGGCGGGCTGGGACCGAACGGCTGACGCGGCGGCTGTGCCGGCCTCGGAGGTGTGCTGGCCGTCCTTCTTTCGGCGGCTGGTCATCGGATCACCCTTCGGTCGCGGTGTGCCGAAACAGCCGGGCTCCAACCGCTCCGGATTACTTCCAGCCTTGCACCGCGCGCCCGATCGTGCAGCCGGGCGGGCCGCCGCCTCCCGGCCGTGCGTCGCCCGTGACGGACGGTGGCGGCGCCCGGATCCCGGCGCCTGCGGCGGGGAGCCGGAAATACCGGCGGGGAGTCGGGGTCTGCTCGTCCAAGTCGGCCGTCGGCTCGGCCCGGTGGTGCTTGCGGTGACGGCGGGCGGCGCGGCAGGGTGCGGGGTGTGCCTACTCTGCTGATCGTGCATCACACGCCCTCTCCCAACTGCCAGGCCATGTTCGAAGCCGTGGTCTCCGGCGCGACGGCGCCCGAGATCGAGGGAGTCCAGGTGGTGAGGCGGGCGGCGCTGGAGGCCACCGCCTCGGATGTGCTGGCCGCCGACGGTTATCTGCTCGGCACCCCGGCCAACCTCGGCTACATGTCGGGCGCGCTGAAGCATTTCTTCGACCAGGTCTACTACCCGTGCCTGGACACGACGGCCGCGCGCCCCTTCGGCTATTACGTGCACGGCGGAAACGACGTCACGGGGGCGGTGCGCGGCATCGAGTCCGTGACGACGGGCCTCGGTTGGCGCCGTGCGGCCGAGGCGGTGAAGGTGACCGGCGAGCCGGGCAAGGCCGACATCGAGGCGTGCTGGGAGCTCGGCGCGACCCTCGCGGCCCAACTGATGGACTGATCCCGCCCGTTGAGGCCTGAGGATTGAGCAATGAGGCCTGTCTGACACCCTCGTCTGCCGCGCGGTGCCGGACAGGCCTCGACGGGCCGGTACCGCTACCGGGTGCCGGAGTCGGCCTGGGCGAAGGTGCGGGCGAGGTGGGCCGTCAGCTGCGCCGCCGTCGGCGGACAGAGGCGGGCGCCGAGGTATCCGTCCGGGCGGACCACGAAGGCGGTCACCCCGTCGGAGACGCCGTACAGACGGGCGAACTCGCCGAGCGTGTCGACGTACGCCGGAGAGCCTGAGGTGTTCGTGGTGCTCCCGGCGGGCCGGATCACACAGGTGCCGACCCGCCCTCCGGAGAACTCGCCCGCCACTTGGGCGAGTTGACCGCTCTGCTCGCCGTCCCCGTACACCAGCAGAACGTGCCCGCGATCGCGCAGGAGGTCGTAGAGGCGCAGCGGGAAGGTGGCGATGTGCGCCGTGAGGCCGGTGCAGTCGGGTGCCCGGTCGCCCGGCTGGGGTCCGGGGCCCTCGGAGGCCGGGCCCACGAGCGGGCTGCCGCGGTAGCCGACGAGGAGCTGTGCCTCGCGCAGCATCACGGTCCCCGGGTCCGCCGGGTCGGCCTGGACGCCCTGGGTCGCGTGGCGGACCGTGCGCTCGACGACTTCCTCACCGACGGGCCGCCGCTCGGCGTCGTAACTCGCCGCCAGATCGTGGCGCGCGCCGCCCTCGATGGCGAGGACGAGTTTCCAGGCCAGGTTCCAGGCGTCCTGGATACCCGTGTTCATGCCCTGGGCACCGGTCGGGGGGTGGATGTGCGCCGCGTCGCCCGCGACGAAGACCCGGCCGTCGCCGTAGCGGTCGACGATCCGGTGACTGATGCGGAAGACAGAGGACCAGCGCAGACGGGAGGCGGTCGTGGGACGGGGGGACAGCCGGTCCAGCACGGTCTGGATGTCGGAGAGCGCGGGCGCGTGTCCGCCGTCCAGGCCGTGGACGACGCCGTCGGCCGGCCCGTCGTTCCGCCCCGCCGTGGAGAGTGCGGGCGGGACCGCCATCGACATCCGGTACCGGTTCCGGCCGGGCAGCGGGATGCACACCAGGATGTCGTCCACCTCGCCGTCGCCGTTCCGGTGCATGGCACGGACGCCGTAGCCCTGCGGCAGGTCCCAGTCCACCTCGACATCACCGAGCATGTACTCCTCGGGGAACGCGCTGCCCTCGAAGGCGAGACCCAGCTTCTTGCGCACGATGCTGTGCGCGCCGTCGCAGCCCACCAGATAGCGCGCCCTGACCTCTTCCTCGGCACCGGACGCCGACCGCAGGGCGACCGTCACACCGTCGGCGTCCTGGCTGAACGCGACCAGTTCCGTGCCCCGTTCGATCCCGGTACCGAACCGTGCGAGATACGTGTCGAGGATGCGCTCGGTCTCGTACTGCGGCAGGGCGGCGAAGCCGTACGGCACCTCGGGCGGCAGGACGAGGTCGATCCGGGCCTGTTCGGTGCCGTTGACGTAGGCGAGCTGCCCGTACATCGGTACCGCCGCCTCCAGGACCGTGCGGGTGAGCCCCATGTGGTCCCAGATCTCCAGCGTGCGCGGCTGGATGCCCACCGCCTTCGCGTACGGGAGCCGAGCCGGAAGCCGGTCGACGATACGGCAGCGGATTCCGCGCCTGCGCAGCTCCGCGGCCGCCGTGAGACCCACCGGGCCCGCACCCGCCACCACGACGTCGGTTCCGAAGGTGTGGGCCACGGGAGCCTCCCTGGGTGAGCCCCCTGCGCCGAGTCGATCTCCCACCATCCTGGCCCCGCGGCGGCCGCCCTCGCGAGTCGGGCACGGGCGCGGGAAGCGCGCCGTGTCGTCTCGGGCGCCGTGCCTTCAGAGCTGCGCGGGAGGCGGCGATCCGTCGGTGGGAATCCGGTGGTGGCCGTCCGGGGGGCGGTGTGAGAGGCGGAGGTGGTGCGCGGGGGCGCGTTCGATGACCAGGAAGGCGGCGTCGTCGCCGGGCTGGTCACCGATGTGCCGGACGAGATCGTCGTGGATCTGGCGCAGCAGGACGTCGGGACTGGAGGCGGCGAGGGTGGCCACCCGGTCGGCCAAGGGGTAGAAGGCGCCGTCCGGGGAGCGGGCCTCGATCACGCCGTCGGTGTACAGCAGCAGGAAGTCGCCCGCCTCGAAGGCGAAGGGATCGGTGTGGTGGCTGGTGGCGGGCAGCTCGCACATGCCCAGCGGGGGCACGGGATGCCGTGTGTGCAGGACGGTGACCCGGTTGTCACGCAGGAGCAGCGGCGGGGGATGACCACAGTTGATCATTTCGACCTGCGCACCGTCGTCGGGGATGTCGAGAACGAGCGCCGTGATGAAGTGTTCGCCCGGGTCGTGCTCGGTGTCGGCCACCTCGTCCAGGTCCCGGCACACGCTCACCTCGAGGGCCGCCGTCAGTTCGGGGAGCGTGGCGTACCGGTGGGCGCCCTCGCGGAAGGCGCCCAGCACCACCGAGGCCTCGCCGATGGCGGCCAGCCCCTTGCCCCGGACGTCCCCGATGATGACGCGGGTGGACGCGCCGGCGGCCCGGGTGACCGCGAACAGGTCGCCGCCGATCTGGGTGTCGTCCTCGGCGGCCAGATACAGCCAGGCCACGCGCAGCGGACCGATCTTGCGCGGCGGGGGGCGCAGCAGCACGCGCTGTGCGGTCTCGGCGACCGAGCGCGCCCGCACCAGCTCCCGGGCGCGCCGCTCCCGTACATGACACACGAACACGACCAGGGCGGAGAGCACCACCAGAGCGATGAGCTGCGCGATGTGGTTCGTGGTGCCGAGTCCGCCGTGCAGGATGGCGATGACCACCTGGGCGCTGACGGCCAGCACGCCGACCAGGGCCGTCAGCGCGGGGCCCGCCAGCGAGGCCGTGAGGGTCGGCGCGATGACCAGCAGGGGGCCCAGATGGACGTCGGTGGGGGAGCGTATGTCCACCACGGTGATCACGACGATCAACGCGAGCGGGATCGCCACCAGACCGCGGCCCGACGGTTGTTCCACGAGACGGTCCACTGACATGCGCCGGATACCCACATGCCCCATTTTGTACCCGTTTCCGTGGCTGTGGGGTTCCGTACGGTGTTCACCATCGGCGAGTCGACGGTGAACACCGTCGGCGAGTCCGGCGCGCTTGTCGGTTCCCGGGTGACCCCTTGGAATGGCCTCGGGCGGGGGCCGTCAGTCCGCGACGCCGGGTCGGTGAACGGCCGGAGTCAGTCCCACAGTGGGTAGCTGACCTTCTGCGCGTATCCGTCCGGGTGGTCATGGGTGTAGGTCAGCGTCATCTGCGCGTAGTGCTGCACTTGCGGCTTCTTCTTCCACGGCTGCGGGTGGTCCAGGCGGACGATGACCGGGTACGAGTGGAACTTGCCCGCCGCGCAGTACGGCTTGCAGTCGTTCACCATGTTGACGCCGCGGGCGACCGCGGAGTCCTGGTTCCAGTGCGACCAGTGGAGCGAGACGAGTCGGCTGTTGCCGTCGCCGCAGGCCAGGATGAACTCGGTGGGGCGCACATCCGGATGCCAGAAGCAGTCCACGAGCACAGGGGGCGCCTGGCGCTGCTGCGTGGCGTGCGGGGTCGCGGGGGCGGCGGAAGCGGTACCCATCACCGCTGCGAGCGACGCGGCCGCGCAGACGGTGAACGCGGTCCGGATCGAGTTTCTGCGCATATCAGCTCCATGCGGGACGCTCTGTCATGTGGCCGTCAGCGTGTCGGCTCTTCCTCGACGCTACGGCCTCGGTGTGTGATGTACCACTCATACGGATTAACGATGCCATTTCGTAAGAAGTGGCAGACATTGGTACACAGGGCGACGTATCAGAACGCACCGCGACGGATGGCAACGCACCGCGACAGACGACAACGCACCGCGACACAGGACAACCCGTTCGGCGGCGCCATAGAATTCGTCCGTGATGAATAAACCCGGTTCACAGCGTGGACGCAGGCCGGGAAGCCCGGACACCCGGGCCGCGATCCTGGCCGTCGCCCGGCGGCGCTTCCTCGAGGACGGCTATCACGCGGTGACCCTCCGGTCCGTGGCCGGCGAGGCCGACGTCGATCTCGCCCTGATCAGCTATTACTTCGGGTCCAAGAAGGGGCTGTTCGGTGCCGCTCTGGCGCTGGGCGCCAACCCGGCCGAACTCCTCGCGCGGGTCGTGCAGGAGGGTGAGCTCAGCACGTTCCCCGAACGGGTCGTCCGTCAGGTCGTCGCCGTCTGGGACGACCCCGTGACGGGTCCGCCCCTGCTGGCGATGATGAAGACCGCGATCGACGACGCCTCCCTCGGCTCGCTGGTGAAGGAGGCGCTGGAACGCGAGATCGTCGACCGGATCGCGGGCCTCGTGCCGGGACGCGACGCCCGGCAACGTGCCGCAGCGTTCACCACCGTGGTGGCCGGGCTGATCGCCACCCGCTATCTGCTGCGGCTGGAGCCCAGCGCCTCCATGACGACCGACGACCTGGTCCGTTTCGTGAGCCCGCAACTGCGGCAGGCCCTGCGCGGCCCCGGCCGCCCCGAGCGGGACGCCCGACCCGCCGGACGACCGGTGCCGCGCCCCTGATCGACCGTCCCGTTCCGTCGTGCCGGTGGGGCCGACGCACCGAAGACCGGCGCCTCGCGCAGTGCGAGGCGCCGGTCCGGAGTTCTTGCGGCAGTTCAGAGGTACGAGGGCTGCTCCTGCGCGGACTGCTCCCGCGCGTAGGCGGTGTCCGCAGGCTCGTCGTCCTCGGCGGGGGCTTTTGGCCCCGGAGCCGAACGCAGCAGGGCCGCGACGGCGACGGCGGCGAGAACGGCGGCCGAGGCGGCGCCGAGGAGCGCCAGGTGCATGCCGTCGACGAACGCGGCCGTCGCCTGGCCGGAGACAGGGCCGCCGATGGCATGGGCGGCGGCCAGCGAGGAGCGCGCCGCGTCCGCCACGTGCTGCGGCAGGCCGGGCAGGCTGCTCAGGTGGTCGCGGTAGGCGGCGCTGAGCAGGCTGCCGAGGACGGCGATCCCCAGGGCGCCGCCGAGCTCGCGTGCCAGGTCGTTCATGGCCGAACCGACGTTCTGCAGCGAGCGCGGCAGCGCGTCCGTGATGGCGGTCGTGGCCGGTGTCATGGCCAGGCCCATCCCCGCACCCAGCGGCACGAGACCGGCCGCGATGATCCAGTACGGGCTGGACGCGTCGAGCCGGGAAAGAATCCCCATGCCTGCCGCGACACCGGCGAGACCGGCCACCCAGGGCCCCCGGAAGCCGAACCGGCCGACCAGCACAGGGGTGGCGCGGGAGACCGGCACCATGGTCACGGCCATGGGCAGCATCGCGGTCGCCGCCATCAAGGCGCTGTCGCCCCGCACCAGTTGCAGGTACTGCATCATCACGAAGACGAACCCGAAGAACACGAAGAACTGAAGCATGATCGACAGCGAGCCCGCGGCGAAGTGGCGGTTGCGGAAGAGCCGGGGGTCGAGCAGCGGGTTCTCGCGGCGCAGCTCGAAGACGACGAACCCCGTCAGCACGGCCAGGCCCAGCCCGATCCCGGCGAGCGTGACCGGGTCGGCCCACCCGCGGGTCGGCGCCTCGATGACCGAGTAGACCAGCGTGACCAGGCCCGCCACGGCGAGGACGGCGCCACCGACGTCGAGCCGAGGCTGCCGCGGTTCCGCGGACTCGGGCACGAACAGCAGCGTGCCGACCAGGGCGACCAGGGCCAGAGCGACGTTCAGCAGGAACACCGATCGCCATGACCAGCCCTCCAGCAGGGCCCCGGAGGCGAACAGACCCACCAGTGCGCTGGCTCCGGCGACCGCCGCCCAGACGCTCACCGCTCGGGCCCGCTGGGCGCGCGGGAACGTGCTGGTGATGGTCGAGAGCGTGGCGGGCATGACCAGCGCCGCTCCCACTCCGAGGACGCCCCGCAGCACGATGAGCGCAGAGGGCTCGGTGGTCAGGGAGGCGGCGGCGGATCCGGCGCCGAAGACCGCCAGTCCCGCGAGCAGGGCACGCCTGCGGCCGAAGCGGTCGCCCAGGGCGCCGGCCGGCAGCAGCAGCGACGCGAAGACCAGGCTGTAGGAGTCGATGATCCAGGACAACTGCGTCTGCGTCGCATGTGTCTCGCGGGCGAGATCGGGCAGCGCCACATTGAGCGACGCCATGGCGGCGACCACCGCGCCGAGGGCGACGCAGGTGACCACCAGGACCAGGTTGTGTCGTACGGCCGGCGGGGAACCGGCGGCAGGGGTGCGGGTGGAGGGCATGTGCTCCGTCCTTCGTCCGAGTGGTCCGGGAGGTTCCCGGTGCCTGGACCCAGAGTCGGGAGTCCGCCGTGCGATTTCCACGTTGATGAATTAGGGATGCGGTCGGGTGGCCGGTGCCGCGGGCCGCGTGCGAACACGGTCACCGGCACCGCACCGGGCGGACATGCCGTTCAGCGGGCCGGAAGCCCGGGACAGCGGCCCACGGGGGACGGGCGCGCCCGCGTCTCCCTCCCCGGATCGGTACAACTGACCGGCACCTGTTGAATTCCCGGGCCCCGGGCCCTGCCGCCAGGGCCCGGGATCACGCGTCTCCGTCCCCGACTTCCATGAAGGCGGGACGACGAGAACCTCTAGCGGTCGGCGGCGCGTGCCAGCAGGTCGGTCACCTGTCGGCCGACGAGTTCCCCTGCCGGAGCCGGAAGCCGGCCGAGGGAACTGTTCCGCAGGGTGCGCAGAATGTCCTCGGTGTCGGTGTCGGTGTCGGTGTCGCCGTGGCACTCGGCGCTCTCGCTGAACACCTCGTCCTCGGAACGGACCGCGACGCGAAGAAGGGTCCGGCCGTCGTCGACGCGGTGCAGGGCGGCGGCGACGACGAGCGGCGACGGCCCGCCCGGCTCGGCCGCGGCCTTGACGTAGTTGCTGGTGACCGGTGTGCGCCAGCGCAGGCTCAGGAGCAGATGACGCTTCGCGAGCACCTCGGCCAGATCGGTCTCGGTGACGCCCTCCGGTTCCAGGATCACCGCGCGGGCGTCCAGGACGAGGGCCGCGGGCAGCAGACAACGCAGCGTGCTGCCGACGATGTTGCCGCCCACCGTGGCCGTCCGGCGTACGGCGCCGGTACCCACGCCGGCGGCCGCCCGGCGCAGCACCTCCGGCACGCGGTCGTCTATGCGGCTGAGCACGACGGCCGCACCCAGGGCCTCGGGCTCGATCGTGTTGGCCTCCGGGAGCTCGCGCAGCGACATGGCCCGGTCGGGGAACCCGTCCCGCTGCCAGGTGGCCCACACCAGTGTGGCGCCGCCGATGGGCACAGCCCCTTCGGTCATGTACTCCTGTGCTTCGGACACGGACGTGGGCAGACGCAACAGCACGACAGCCGACCTGCTTTCCTGGTGACTTGGCGGCGGGGTACTCGGTGTCTTGGCGAAATCACCGTCGACGGGCGCATTTTCGCCGTACGGGCGGGGGCGCGTACAGGGCACACTCCCTCGACCGGTGCGCCCCGCCGTGCGGATACGCTCACGCCGGGGACGTCGCCGGGGGGCGGCCGCACGCGTGGTCCGCACTCACTGGGCGGCCATGACGCCCGTCACTTTCCTTTCCCGCGCCGCGAGTTGCTTCGTACCGCTGTCAACTACCCTGGTGGGAGCCGGAATAGGCCGCCCATCGCCCGCCGTGCCGGACCACGGTGATCCGCCGTCCGAAGCAGGTGGTCATCCAGGAATCGGTCAGGGTGTCCTCGACGGTGCCCTGCGCGAGGACGCGCCCCTCGCGCAGGAGCAGGGTGTGGCTGACGGCCGGGGACAGCTCCTCCAGATGGTGGGTGACGGTCACGGTGGCCAGCTCCGGGCGGCTCTCGGCCAGCCGCTGCATGGCCTCGACGAGGTCCTCGCGGGAGGGCAGGTCCAGGGCGTTGAACGGCTCGTCGAGCAGCAGCAGGGCCGGCTCGGCCATCAGTGCCCTGGCGATCAGGACACGGGCCCGCTGCCCGCCCGAGCAGACCCCGTACGGCCGGTCGGCCAGCTCCTTGATGTCCAGTTCGGCGAGCAGTTCGTGGCCACGCCGGCGCACCTCGGCGTCGTACCTCCGCCACAGCGGCTGGACCGTGCCGGTGTGGCCCGTCAGGACGACGGAGTGGGCGTCGAGGTCCTGCGGTACGCGCTGGGCCGTACTCACATGGCCGATACGGGCGCGCAGCTCGCGCACGTCGACCCGGCCGAGCCGGCAGCCGAGCACCTCGACGCTTCCCGTCGTCGGATGCATCAGCGCGCCCAGCAGCCGCAGCAGGGTCGTCTTGCCCGCGCCGTTGGCTCCGAGCAGGGCCCAGTGCTCACCGGCCCGTACCGTCCAGCCGATGTCCGAGAGGATCACCTGGCCGCTGGTGTGACGGTGGACGCTCACGTCGCGGAGCGCCACCACCGCGCCCGTGCCACTGACGTCCGACTCGGTCCGCACCTCGGTCATGTCGGGCTCCCCTCGATCGGTCGGCGCACCACGCACATTAGATGTGTTGAGCATCTTGTTGCCCGTGTGTCCGATTGGTGGAAGATCTTCCCCGGAGCCGGACATCGCGCGCGAACATCCAGACCTTCTCAGCGCAGTTGCTCGGCCAGTCCGACGATGATGCCCTCCGGGCCGCGGAGGTAGCAGAGCAGATAGCTGTCCTCGAACCGGGCGATCTCGCCCACGAGTTCGGCGCCGTGAGGGCGCAGGCGGGCAACGGTGTCCTCGATGTCGTCGACGGCGAACATGACGCGGTGCGTGCCCAGGATGTTGTGCGGCCGGTTGCGCGGCCCGGCGCTGATCACCGCGGGGCTGCGGTACTTCGCCAGCTCGAGCCGGCTGTGACCGTCCGGGGTCCGGACCATCGCGATGTCACAGCGGACGCCGTCGAGTCCGGTGCACCGGTCGGCGAAGAGGCCCTCGACCTCCCCCCTGCCCTCCAGCTCCATACCGAGTTCCACGAAGAACGCGATGGCGGCATCCATGTCCTCGACGACGATGCCGACGTTGTCCATCCGCTGAATCGCCATGCTGGTTTCGCCTTCTTCCTCGTGCGGCCGGTGGTGGCCGCTGATGTCCCTGGGACGGAGCGGGTGCCACGTTCTCGACATCCTCAGACCGCCGAACTCCGAAAACTCTGGTGGAGGGCGAGATGGTGCCCCCTGCGGCGCAACGTGGCGTGCGTGAGCCGACCCGACGCGGAGCCCGAAGTCGCGGCGCGTCGGACTCCGGACTCGTGCGTCGGCTCACTGCTGGACTTGAACCCATGATGTCGGCGATGGCGCTGCTGCGGGCGTCGCCGGCATCACGCGGGGGCCGGCGTCAGTGGGCCCGCTCGAGACGGTCGGCGCCCGGGTGCCCGGTGCCCAGGTGGGCGGTGACGAAGCGGGCGGCGCGGTCGAGCGCGGCGTCCGCCTCGTCGAGGTGGCCGTAGTGGTGCTGGAAGACGTGGGGGAGGCCGGGCCCGACTTCGAGTGTGACCTCGACGTCGTCGGCGCCCGCGCGGCCGGCCAGCCGGATCGCGTCGTCGAGCAGCACCTCGTTCGCCCCGACCTGCACGAGTAGTGGGGGCAGGCCGGTGAGGTCGGCGAACACCGGGCTGGCCAGGGGATGCGCCCGGTCGCCCGCGCCGACGTAGAGATCGGCGTAGGCGCGCACGTCCGCCTCGGTGAAAATGGGGTCGGCGCCCTCCTTGGAACGGATGCTTCCGCCCGCGAGCGTGAGGTCGGCCCACGGGGAGAAGACGACCACGGCGGCCGGTTGCGGCAGCCCGGCCTCCCGGGCCGCGAGCAGCGTGGCGATGCTCAGGCCGCCACCGGCGGAGTCACCGGCCATGACGAGGTCCCGTGCGTCCGTGCCCGCCGCCAGCAGCTCGCGATAGGCCGCCAGACCGTCATCGACGGCCGCGGGGAAAGGGTGCTCGGGCGCCAGCCGGTAATCCACCGATATCGCTCGCAGTCCCGCGCGGCGGGCCAGTTCACCGGCCAGTCCCGCATGGGTGTCCGGTGAGCCGACGACGTAGCCGCCGCCGTGCAGGTAGAGCAGTCGGCCGCGGCCGGAGACTTCGGCCGGCTCCAGCTCCAGGGCCGGCCGCCCGCCCAGGACGGTCCTGCGGGTGACCACGCCCTCCGGCGCGGGGCGGGTGACAGCTCCGGCGAAACCACTGCGCTGCTTCGCCGCAGTGGGCCGCGTCTCGCTGCGAGGGGCGGAACGGAGCATGGCGTCCAGGGCGTCGCGCTGCTGTCGGGACATGGGGGCCTCCATGAGGTGGGCGGGGTGCGAGGATGCATTCCTGGGAATCCATCCGTATGAGCCCAACCAGATTCCAAGGAAGATGATTCCCAGGAATCTATCTGGAGAGATGCTGTGAGCCACGTCACCTCGATCTTCACCGACCTCGTCCGCGTCGAGACCCGGCTCTACAACGCGGTGAGTGCCCGGCTGCGCGCCGAGCAAGGGCTGGGGCTGGGGCAGTTCGAGTTTCTGGAGATCATCGACCGTGTGCCGGGGTGCCGCGTGCTCGACATCGTCGGCGAACTGGCGATCACCGTCGGGGCCGTCAGCAAGGCGGTCGACCGGCTGGTGGCTGTGGGCTGGTGCCTGCGGGTCGCGCACCCCCAGGACCGCCGCTCGTCCGTCCTCCGCCTCACATCCGAGGGTGAGGAGCAGTTGGCCGCTTCCCGCCCCATCGTCGAAAGCGCACTCATCTCGCTGACCGCGGCGGTTCCCCTTGGCGACCTGACCCGCATCGCCTCGACCCTGACCACCCTTCGCGCGACCCTCGAGGAAGGCTCCCACGGCCGACCGGGCTGAGGGGACATGCGCCAGGCGCGGCCCCGCGAGGCCGGCATCACGAGTTCAAGTTCAGGACCGATCCGCCCCAAGGGGTCCGTCCCGCCTGTCGAATGCCGCTCTCCGATCCGCTCGCTTCCCCTCTCGCATCCCCTTGGCGCGGCGGAACTGGCCAACGGTCACATGCAGGGCAAGCTCGTGCACCCCTTCCGCTGAATCAACGGGGATGGCCCTCGAACACGATCGTGTTCGAGGGCCATCCCCGTTCCTGTACGGGCCACGGCAGCGGGCCGGCGCCCGGCTGGGCTCAGCGTTTGGCCACGAAGATGTGCGCGGCGGCCTGCTTGGGGAGTTCGGCGGCTTCCCCGCCGCTGCCGACCATCACGCCGCCGGGCGACGACGTCACGCTCACGACCGCGCCGGGCCGCACCCCGGCGCGCCGCAGGCTGTACATCAGCTGGGAGTCGGTCTGGATCAGCTCCCTGATGCGCCGTACGACCGCGCTCGTGCCGTTCGGACCGGGCCGAAGGTCGCTGAGGCTGACCACGCCCTCGCCGGGGAACGGATCCACGGTGCTCTTGTCGCCCAGCTCCTCCAGGCCCGGGATCGGGTTGCCGTACGGCGACTCGGTCGGGTGGCGCAGCAGCTCGAGCACACGCCGCTCCACGGCCTCGCTCATCACGTGCTCCCAGCGACAGGCCTCGGCGTGCACCTGCTCCCACTCCAGGCCGATCACGTCGACGAGCAGGCACTCCGCGAGCCGGTGCTTGCGCATCACGCGCGTGGCGATCCGTCGGCCCTCCTCCGCCAGCTCCAGGTGCCGGTCGTCGGCTACGTGCAGTAGACCGTCGCGCTCCATGCGCGCCACCGTCTGGCTGACGGTCGGCCCGCTCTGGTCGAGACGTTCGGCGATACGGGCGCGCATGGGGACCACACCTTCCTCCTCCAGCTCGAGGATGGTGCGGAGATACATCTCCGTGGTGTCGATGAGTGGGGGCATGCTGCCCGTCAGGCGGGGGTTTCGGCGGTGGCGGTCAGGACCGCGCGGCCGAGGATGTGACCGGCCATGGTGAAGCCGAGGACGGCCGGGGTGGCGTCGGCCGCGACGCCGATGGAGGCGACGTCGAGGGCGTGCACCACGGTGAAGTAGCGGTGCGGGCCGTGCCCGGCCGGCGGGGCGGCGCCGATGAAGCGGGCCGCGCGGGCGTCGTTGGGCAGCTGGAAGGCGCCCTCGGGCAGGCCCGAGCCGGTGTCGTCGCCGGCGCCCTCGGGCAGCTCGGTGACGGTGGCGGGGATGTCGGCGACCGCCCAGTGCCAGAAACCGGACCCGGTGGGGGCGTCGGGGTCGTAGAGAGTGACGGCGTAGCTCTTGGTGCCTTCCGGGGCGCCGCTCCAGGACAGCTGCGGGGAGACGTCCTTTCCACCGGGGACGCCGAAGATGCCGGAGAACTGCTCGGGCGACCAGGCGGCGCCGTCGGTGAGGGTGGTGCTGGTGACGGTGAAGGAGGCCGCCTCGGGGAGGCCGGTGAACGGGTCGTTGCTGCTCATCGCGTCGTTCCTTTCGTGCCGTACTGAGGGGTGGTGATGCGGTCGACGGAGGGTTGACGGCGTCGCGAAGAGGTATCGCCGTCGTCTTCGGCAACCACAGGATCGACGATAACACTAATAATCGATTATTTTCTGGATCGTCTATGCTGACGGCATGACCCAGACGGCCCACACCTCGACCTCGCCGGGGAAGCAGATGCTCTCCGAGCAGGTCTACGCGCACCTGCGGGACGCGATCATGCGCGGCACCTACGCCCCCGGCGACGCCCTCAAACCGCAGGACCTCGCCAAGGAACAGGGCGTAAGCCTGGCCGTCGTGCGCGAGGCGCTCGTGCGGGTGGTCGGCGAGGGTCTCGCCGACCGGCTGCCCAACCGCGGTTTCGCGGTCCCGTCCTTCTCCGACCGCCGCTGGCAGGAGATCGCGGAAGCCCGCCGGACCATCGAACCGGTCATGTTGCGTATGTCCATCGAGCGCGGTGACGTCGACTGGGAGGCCCGCGTACGAGCCGCGCACCACCGTCTGGTCCGCACCCCCGCGTACGTGCCGGAGGAGGGCGAGTACTACAGCGGCGCCTGGTCCGAAGTCCACAGGGCTTTCCACCGCACCCTGCTGGAGGGCTGCGGCAACCCCGTCCTGCTGGAGACCTTCGACCGGATGTGGACCGCGAGCGAGCTGGCTCGCCGCTGGTCGGCGCACCGCAACCCCGACCGGGACGGCGCCGACGAACACCGCCGCTTGGAAGAGGCGGCGCTGGCCCGCGACGCCGACACCGCGGCCGGCCTACTGGCCGAGCACCTCACCCTGACCGCGGACTTACTGACCGTCTGCACCCCCTCGAACCCGTGAGGCGTGGGGCAGGTCGAGTGCGGCAGGATACGGAACCAACGCGGCTCCTGGGCCTGGGGGTTGAGACTTCGAACACCTCCCCCAGCGGCACAGGAGCCCTCGTACGTTGCGGACATCGCGCCCGTCACCCGATCAGCGGCCACGCTGAAAGAGCTCAGTAGGTCAGCGCGTCCTCGGCGGTACCGAAGAAGCTGGTGACCTGGCTGTCGTTGACCGTGATGGGGCCATCCTTGACCGGAACGGTCGTCGGGCTCTCGGAAGCGGTGAGTGCCACCTCCACCTTGTCGGCGCTCTTGCCGCCCGCGGTGTCGGCGCGCGAGAACATGATCCCGGCATACGCGCTCTCGCCGGGCTTCAGAATCCAGTCCTTGCCGTCGGGTCCCATGTGCCCGGCGGCGCCGTCGAGCCCCGGGATCGTGATCACCAGCTCGTTCGCCGGCAGCAGACAGGGGTCGCTGCCCTTGTTGCCGGCGGTCAGCAAGGCGTGGTTGACAGGCCTGGACGCGACGGTGACGTTGTAGGTGAGGTCGGCGGTCTCACACATGCCGACACCTCCGTCCTGGTCGTCGTCGGCCCCGGGCTTCGGCGACGACGCCGGTGTGCTGGGGCTGTCGGAGGACTTCCCGCTGCCACCGTCACCCGGGTCGGCCGACGAGGGTGTGTCGGTGCCCTCGTCCGTACCCGTAGCGGAAGGGCTCGCGTGCGTGCCCGGGGTGGCCACGTCGTTCTCGGCGTCACCGTTGCATGCGGTCAGGGCCAGGATGCCGATCGACAGAGCGGCGAGTGCGGCGGTGGTACGGCGTGAACGAGCGGTGTGAGCCATGAGAAGTCCCCCGGGATTCGGAATGTCCTGGTGATCATGCCTCATGGGAGCGGTGCTGCCGCCTGATCGCACCGAGCGGGAGCGGTCTTCGAACAGGTTCGTGACATTGTGACGGTGGCCGTGGAGAGGGAGTACCCGGCATCGAGCGGTGGCCCACCCAGAGCGCTCCCACTGCCGCTGACGGACGCCCCTTCGGCTCCGGCGAGGGTGAGGCGGCGCCGGAGTGGCCAGGATCCTGTACACCGGTGGTAGGGAGAAGCTGCCGTGGCATCGCCGGAGCAGCCGGTGACGAGTGCGAGGGCGGCCAGTGCGGAGCGCATGAAGCTCTTCACGCTCGCTATCGTTGGGGCAGGTCAGGTGAGCCGAACACGGTGGTCCAGCGACGGGCGAGCACCGCGTTTTCCCCGGGCGAGAGCAGCTCGGGGGCTCCGAGCGCCAGCGCGGCCGCGTACGCCGCACGGAAGGCCCGCAGCCAGGCCGGATCGCTGAGCACCTCGACCTCGTGGTATTCCTCATCCGGACCGAACAACTGCGGGCCCACCCGGTGAGCGGCCTCGTTGACTACCTTGTAGAGAGTCGTCAGGGCGCATCCGACCGGAGAAAGAGTGTGGTGGCCTCGCGACCAGCGAGACCACAGTGTTCGTGTCAGAGGCTCTTCGCCTTCGTCCGACAGCGCGGCAAGAGCGTCAGCCTGGGCGCCGGTCAGCGTTCGCGTCCGGGCGATCACCCATTCCACGGCGTCCCCGTGAGGTCCGGCGACCAGCCACGCGGGCACCTGCTCCACGACCGTGAAGGCCCGGCAGTGCATCCACCTGGGGCTCGGTATCGGCCGCATCGGTTCGAGATCGGTCACGCGCCACAGGCTGGACGGCCACTGCAGGACATCGGCGGCGATCTCGTTCACCAGCAGTCCCTCGTCGCCGACCGGCTGTCGGTCCGCCGGTCGCACGGGACGGCGCTCACGAGCGGCGAACAGCTTGTCGGGAACGAAGGACACGCGCGCCCCGGGCACAGGCTCCGGCCCGCCGTAGAAATGTTCGGCGTCGTACAAGGCGAAGAAGGACACGCCGCCACCGTACGACCTCGACGCTGCGGCCGCCCCCGGCTTACGGAGCGTCGAGAGGGAGCCGCTGGTCACGCTCCGCCCCGGACCAGGATCACGCTCCAGTACTGGTCCGCCTCGTGCCGGCACCAGCAGAGGCAGCCACGACCGGCAACGGCTCACGGCCGAGGCCGCCGGCCCCGAACACCCGCATCGCGGGCTCTGGTCAGTGGCCGCCGCTCGGGGGCTCGCAGTTGCTGCCGTCGGGGTACCCGCCGAAAGCGTCCGCCGTGGTGGAGCCACTGTTCATCGTGCCCTCCACACACCAGGGAGAGACGCCGATGTCGATGAGGAAACCGGCCCCGGCGGACCCGTTCTGGTACGCCTGTACCTTCTCGGCGGAGTAACCGAGACCGGAGAGCGCGTCGCGGACGCTGTCCGGGGCGAAGTCGCCACGCCGGCGCAGCGGTTCGAGTGCGTCCTTGACGCGTCCGACGACGGTCAGCCCGTCGCAGCGGTTCTGGCCGTGGAGCGGAAGGGGAACCCTGAAGCCGTGGTTCTCGGCGTAGTGGTCGGCCGGCGACTCGGTTGAGCCGGGGGTGGCGGCGGCCGTGGACTCCGTCGGCTCGGGGCTCTCGCCCGGACAGATGAAGTCCACTGGTGTGCTCGGCGTCGCCATGCCGGTCGGCGTTGGACGCGAACTCCGGTACGCGTCGGCGGCATCCCCCGCCCGCTGTGTTCCGCACCCTGTCGCCGACAGGACCAACACCGTTAACGTCAGCATCCCGAGCCGGGCTCTCATCTTCCTTGGCGTCGTCATTCCCTGATCCTTTCCCGTAGCCCGGCGGGCGTCATGAGTACTTCTACTCATGACCGCAACATCGCGGTCAGCCGTCGATGGCAGATCCCGGCGATCGCTGTGTGGGGGAGGCGTCGTGGTCGTCGGCGACGTACCGGCGTCGGCACGGTGCCGGACGGAGGCACTACGGTACGTCGCTGTGGACGCTGCTGATCTCGACTATCGGGTCCGGACGCAGTCCGGTTGCATCCCGCCGCACCTGGTCTCCCGGCTTCTCGAACTCGGCCATGCCGAAGCGGTGGGGTACTGGGCCGGCCACGGGGAGTGGTTCTGCGCGCGGGAGTGGGCGCGGCTGCTCGGTGAACAGGAGCTGCGGGTCGAGGCGTTGGAGATACTCGCCCCGTACCTCGCTTCGGGCTGGTGGACGGCCACCAGGACCACGGCGGAGCTGTTGGAGAGCTGGGGGCGGGCCGACGAGGCGATCGCGCTGACCCGATCTCGTATGGAGGCCGGGCATCCGTCGGCGCTGGAGTTCTGTGCGCGATTGCTCGCCCGGCACGGCAGGAGCGACGAGGCGTTCACCTTGTTGCGGCCACACATCGACGACGGCACCCTCGCTGAGGCCCTGGTCGACGTCGCGGCGGGCGCCTGCCGCGACGAGGAGGCCGCAGCACTGCTCGCCGCCCGGATCCCGGACGGGCACCGTTGCGACACGCCGTGGTGCTGCCACGGCCTCGACTCCGACACGGCGATCGGTCTGCTCGCCGTGATCCGCGAACGTCAGGGCCGCACCGACGAAGCGACAGCCCTGCTGCGGACCCGAAACGGCACCTCGGTCAACGGCCGCGACCAGCTGGCCGACCTGCTGGCCCGGCACGACCGGACCGGGGAACTGCGCGCCTACGCCGCGACCGAGGTGCTGGGACATGGCGCGCGGCGCCTCGCGGAACTGCTGGAGGAACGCGGTGACGTGGAGGGCGCGATCGCCGTGTACAGGCGAGCCGGCCGCTCATCCGTGTGCCGGGGCACCATGACGGTGCATCTCGCGCAGCTCCTGGCGCGGCACGGCCGCGGGGACGAGGCGATCGAGGTGTTGCGGGCCCTGGCCGGTGGGGCCGACGACTGGATTCTTCACGTGCTCTGCACCCTCTGCGCCGACGCGGGCCGCCCCGAGGACGGCCTGGCCCACCTCGATGCCTTGAAGGCACGCCGTGGCGAGGAGGAGTGGGACCTCTTCTGGATCCGGCTTCCGCTGCTGGCCGCCTGCGACCGCGTTGACGAGGCGGTCGAACGGGCCCGGGCTCACCCCGAGGGCGGCACGTCGTACGCGGCGCCGCACATTGCCGAGCTGCTGGCGGGCGCCGGACGCACCGAGGAGGCTGTCGCGGTCCTGCGACCCCACGCCTCCGCGAACAGTCACGAGCTGGCCGGGTACCTCATCGACCTCGGCCGGGTCGCAGAGGCCGTTGCCGTCCTGCGTCAGGACGAGTCCCGTCCGCCACAGCCCTCGACCACCGCCTGGAGCGCAGAGCCCCCGTTCTGATGTGTGCCCGGCACGAACCGAGGGCTGATCGGGTCACCGATGTGACCGGGCTGCACGTGAACCGCCCGCGGGAAGCGGATCCCGTCGAAAGCACGCTCGCGCTCTTCGGGGGACTGCCGAGCCGGTGCAGGCGCCTTCCGGTGATGGGAGCCGGACGGACAGGGGGTGTTGATGGCGCACCCGATCCACCGGCTGGGGCGGGCGACCGTACGGATCACGCCGGTTCGGCGGTCCACGGCCACGCGGCCTCGCGGCCGGCCTCGATGAGGCCGGCCATCCGGAACGCGGCGTCCGTGAGGCCGCCGAAGGTGTGCCGGTGGGGGCCCGTCGGTCCGTGGGCGGGCCGGTATCCCGCAAGGTTCCAGGTGTAGACCGGGATGCCGAGCGGGACCGGCTGGGCCGGGTCCCCGGAGCAGCGGCAGGAGGCGGCCTGCTCGTCGGTGACGATCAGGACCCGGTCGTGCCCCCGGTAATGGGTCCGCACGGCCTCCGCGGTGTGGGTGCCGCCCATATCGTGGAACCGTTTCAGCACCTCGAGCACCGGCTCGCCCGCCTCGAACGGCACCTGCGCGCTGCTCGAGCCGAACTCCACCAGATCCGCCTGCTCGGCGCGCATGGCCAGCGCGGTGCCGAACACGGCTGCCGCGTCCGAGTGGGTCAGCTTGGACCGCTCGGAGACGGTGCCGTAGAACATCGAGCCGGACCGGTCCACCAGGATCAGCGTCCGGCCGGGCAGCGGCGGTACGTTGGCCAGGGAGTGGGTCAGTGCCTGTTCCAGTGCGGCCGCCCAGCGCTGCGACGGTGCGTGCTGGTGGGCGGCCAGGTAGCGGAAGGGGAACTGCCGGGACCGGGCCACCTCGGAGGCGTTCGAGAGCCGGGCGGCGACCTGGGCCGCGACGTCGTCCGAGACTCCCGCCTCGTCGAAGTTCCGCAGGTTCCGCAGGAGCGCCATCGGCGCCATCGTGGGGATCATGGCTTCCCAGACAGCGGCGTCCATCGGTCCGTGGAGCCAACCCGCCAGCACCTCCCACGTCATGCCTGCCGCGGCCAGCCGCTCGGAGCCGCCCGGCCCGGTCACCAAGGCACGCCGCTCGTCCGCAGGCGCTTCCATCAGGGTCCGGTGGGCGGTCAGCAGACGGTCGGAGGACGGCGAAACCGCCTGTTCCGGGTGGTGGCGCCGGTCCAGGGCGTACCGGAAGAGCGCACCCTGCCAGGGCTTGTCCGGGGCGGGGGAGGCGTGCACCAGGTTGAGCACGTCGCCGAAGCGCAGACCCTTGGACGCGGTGTCGTACTTGAGCAGGGACCGAGACGTGTACAGACGGCGTACGCCGTCGGCGATGCCCCGCTTCACCGGCTGCGGCACGTTCCGCCCGTACGCCGAGATCCAGTGGGCGAGCAGTTCGCCGGGCTCGTCGGCGCGCTGGAGCACCGAGTCGATCACGGAGCGGTTGGACGGGCCCCCGGACTTCCCGGCCCTGAGCCGGGCCCGCACGTACGCGGCGGCGCCGACCAGGGACGCCGTGCGCATGTTGCCCTCGCCGCGAAGCCAGCGCAGCAGGCCGGCCGTCCACTCGGGGTCCTGGAGAGCGAGTTCACCGACGAGGCGGGCGTACCGGTCGTCCCGCTCCGCACCGCTCTCGTAAAAGGTGCGCTGGGAGACGAAGTTGCCGACCGCGAGCAGGAAGAGTTCCTCGCGGGGTTCCCGGACGAAGGCCTGGCCGCCCTCGTAGGTGCGGAAGTCCGGCGTGCACTCGTGACCGAGCCGTGGTGGGGACAGGGTGCGCGCGGTGACCGAGATGTGCGGGGCCACGAGCATCTCGGACCAGATCTTGGAGACGCGTGGGGTATGACGAGGCAGCGAATCCCCCCGGATTCAAAGGACTTGGACGGCCCCGGCCAAAAGGTCGACGGGGCGAAGACGCCCCGACGGGGCGAACGCGCCCGCGCCTGCCGAGATCAAAGGTGGCGGCGGCGTTACTTGGTTTCAGAAGGAAGTAGCCGCAGCCGAGCGCATCGGAGGCGCGGTCGCGATCCCAACGTACAAGCGCCGTCGGGTCGCACGCCAGCGATTTAGTACTCCAGCAGCGTTTCGCTGTCTGGCCTGGTCAGAGGCGTTTTCGGGAGTGTGGTCGGCCGCAAGAACGGCTGACAGCCGGCCGGATGTGCCGGGCACCGCACCTGCGACGGCCTGCGACGGCTGTTGGACGGGGCAACCTGGGATGCCGATTCGTGGCAAGGGTGACGAGGCCGCCGAACTCCCCGTGGCGCCTCCACCACGGTCGCGCCGGACCTGCCGCCCTTGACCTTGCCGCAACGTCATGGTCTGTACTGGGCTCATGCGAATCGGCGAGATCGCCGCCCTCGTCGGGGTCACCCCGCGGGCCGTGCGGCACTACCACCATCTCGGGCTGTTGCCCGAGCCCGTACGGCGCAGTAACGGCTACCGCGAGTACGGCATGCGGGAAGCTGTCCTGCTCGCCCGGATCCGGCGGCTGACCGCGCTCGGGCTCGGGCTCGACGAGGTGCGGGACGTCCTCGCGGACGACGAGGGGCGGGAGCTGGTGGAGGTGCTGGAGGAGCTGGACCAGGACCTCGGACGGCAGGAGGCGGTCGTCCGGGAGCGGCGGGCACGGCTCGCCGGGCTTCTGGCCGAGGCGCGGGCCGGGCGGCTCTCCGCGGAGGGTCCGGTGTCGCCGGAGCTCACCAGGCTGTTGGCAGGTCTCGGCGAGGCGCCGGACTCCCCGATGGCTGTGCGGGACCGGGAACACCTGGCGTTCCTCGACGCCGTGGTCCCCGAGGAGAAGCGGGGCTCGCTGATGGCGGCGCTGCACGGGATGAGGGAGCACGCGGGGGAGGTGTACGGCCTGCTGGACTCGCTCGCCGACGAGGAGCCGGACGACCCGCGGGTGGCCCGCGCGGCGGCATCCTTGGCAACCCTCCTGCCCGATCACCTGGCGGTGTACTTCCCGGGCAAGGGCGCAGGCGGTCCGGCGGACGCCATCTTCGCGGATCTGGCCCCTGCCCAGTCGGAGGCCATCCGCCGTGCGATGGAACTGGTGACGGAACGACAGGAAGGACCATCATGACGACTCCGGAGATCCGCGTGGCCCTGCCCCGGCCGGCCGCCTCCGTCCGCGGGCCGGTACTGCGGAAGCTGCGCGGCATCGCGTTCCCCGCACAGCTCGTGTTGGCCGCATGCCTGATCAGCGGAGTGGCGATACCCGGCACCGTCCTGCTCGGCGGCAAGCTGCTTCTGCTGGTGCTGCTCGGCATCGAGGTGCACGTCTGGCTGAGGCTGCGGCGGCACGGGCTGTCCCGGCGGGAGGCGCTCGCGCAGCTCGTGCCCGAGCCCGTGCTGCGGTTCGTCAAACACGAGCTGCGGATCATGGCGAGCCTGGTCCGGTGGGCAGCCCGCCGCCGGCACGGTGTCAACGGCGCCGACGCGGTCTTCTCACACGGCCGCGACCAGGCCATTATGATCTACGGCCTCGTGTTCGCCTGCATCGCCGAGACCGTCGCCCTGTCGTACCTGCTCACGGACTGGCCCGTCGTCCACACCGTCTTCCTGGTGGTCGACGTCTACACCGTCCTGTTCGTCCTCGGCCTTCACGCGGCCTCCGTCACCCGGCCGCACGTCCTCGCCGACGGTGCCCTGCGCGTCCGGCAGGCAGCCCACATCGACGTCCACGTGCCACTCGACCAGGTCGCCTCCATCCGGCGCGAGACGCTGTTCACCCACGAGAAGAAGGACGACGAGCTGAACCTGCCCATCGGCTCACAGACCTCCGTCACCCTCGCACTGACCGAACCGGTCAACGCGCCGAAGTTCCTCGGCGCGCCCCGCCTCGTCAGCGTGATCAGGCTGCACGCGGACGATCCGAAGGCCCTCCACGACGCCGTCACACGGGCACGAACCGTACCCCCGTCCGTCCCCGGTGGATCGGCATCGGCCTGACACGGAGCGGCAGGCCCGCCGCACCCCTTCCTCGCTCGCTACGCTGCAGGTCAGAAGGGGTGCGGAGGCATTCACCCGTCACATGTTGATCAAGTGCGGGGCCGGGTCTCCGACCTGCACCCCTGCAATCGATCAACACTGCGACCTGCGACTTAGCCGTCGATGGTTGTCAGCGTTGGTCGTCGTTGAGCACCCTCGGACGGCCCAGGGACGGCCCGGAGGGTGCTCAACACCATGACCGATGAAGCCCCTCAATGTCAGAGTCCTGGCGAGAGAGATGGATCGCTCTCGCCGTGCTTCGTCACTGTCAGAGTCAGGAAGGTCACGGTCCGGGTGAATGCCCACAACACGCCGCGTCGTCCGACACGTGCTGTGAGCCATCAGCTTGGGAAGCTGAGGTGATCTGGGGCCTGTTGGAGGACTGACCTGGGGCGGAAGGGCGTCGACTCCAGGTGACGGATTCCTCGATTCCCCGGTGTTCCCCGCGGTTCCCCGTACGATCTGGCGCGCGTCTGGCACGACCTCTTCGTCCCGAACTCTCGGCGGGACGGTCATTGACGGTTCTCGGGCTGCTCAATCAGCTGTGGACGGCTTCTGAGGTACAGCCTCGGTCGCTGAGGTTGCTGTACTCCCGTGCTGTACGACGTCGGCTTTCTGACGGGCGCTGGCGAGGTTGTTGCGTGAGGTCAGGGTGTTGGGGTGGTCCTCGCCCAGCAGTCGGACGCGGTCGGTGAGGGTCTGCTCGAACAGGGGGATGGCCCGTCCCAGATCCCCTGCCGACTCGTAGGCGCCGGCGAGGTTGTTGCGGGAGGTCAGGGTGTTGGGGTGGTCCTCGCCCAGCAGTCGGACGCGGTCGGTGAGGTTCTGCTCGAACAGGGGGATGGCCCGTCCCAGGTCCCCCGCCGACTGGTAGGCGCTGGCGAGGTTGTTGCGGGAGGTCAGGGTGTTGGGGTTGTCCTTGCCCAGGACTCGCTGGCTGTCGGTGAGGTTCTGCTCGAACAGGGGGATGGCCCGTCCCAGGTCCCCCGCCGACCGGTAGGCGCCAGCAAGGCCGTTGCGGGAGGTCAGGGTGTTGGGGTGGTCCTCGCCCAGCAGCCGGATGCTGTCGGTGAGGGTCTGTTCGTACAGGGGGATGGCCCGTCCCAGATCCCCTGCCGACTCGTAGGCGCCGGCGAGGTTGTTGCGGGAGGTCAGGGTGTTGGGGTGGTCCTCGCCCAGCAGTCGGACGAGGTCGGTGAGGTTCTGCTCGAACAGGGGGATGGCCCGTCCCAGGTCCCCCGCCGACTCGTAGGCGCCGGCGAGGTTGTTGCGTGAGCCCAGGGTGTTGGGGTGGTCCTTGCCCAGGACTCGCTGGCTGTCGGTGAGGTTCTGCTCGAACAGGGGGATGGCCCGTCCCAGGTCCCCCGCCGACTGGTAGGCGCTGGCGAGGTCGTTGCGGGAGGTCAGGGTGTTGGGGTTGTCCTTGCCCAGGACTCGCTGGCTGTCGGTGAGGTTCTGCTCGAACAGGGGGATGGCCCGTCCCAGGTCCCCCGCCGACCGGTAGGCGCCAGCAAGGCCGTTGCGGGAGGTCAGGGTGTCGGGGTGGTCCTCGCCCAGCAGCCGGACGCGGTCGGTGAGGGTCTGTTCGTACAGGGGGATGGCCCGTCCCAGATCCCCTGCTGACTCGTAGGCGCTGGCGAGGTTGTTGCGTGAGGTCAGGGTGTTGGGGTGGTCCTCGCCCAGCAGCCGGATGCTGTCGGTGAGGGTCTGCTTGAACAGGGGGATGGCCCGTCCTAGATCCCCTGCTGACTGGTAGGCGCTGGCGAGGTTGTTGCGGGAGATCAGGGTGTTGGGGTTGTCCTTGCCCAGGACTCGCTGGCTGTCGGTGAGGGTCTGCTCGTGCAGGGGGATGGCCCGTCCCAGGTCCCCCGCTGACTCGTAGGCGCTGGCGAGGTTGTTGCGGGAGGTCAGGGTGGTGGGGTGGTCCTCGCCCAGCAGCCGGACGCGGTCGGTGAGGGTCTGCTTGAACAGGGGGATGGCCCGTCCTAGATCCCCTGCCGACTGGTAGGCGCTGGCGAGGTTGTTGCGGGAGATCAGGGTGTTGGGGTTGTCCTCGCCCAGCAGCCGGACGCGGTCGGTGAGGGTCTGCTTGAACAGGGGGATGGCCCGTCCCAGATCCCCTGCCGACTGGTAGGCGCTGGCGAGGTTGTTGCGGGAGGTCAGGGTGTCGGGATGGTCCTCGCCCAGCAGCCGGATGCTGTCGGTGAGGGTCTGTTCGTACAGGGGGATGGCCCGTCCCAGATCCCCTGCCGACTCGTAGGCGCTGGCGAGGTTGTTGCGGGAGGTCAGGGTGTCGGGATGGTCCTCGCCCAGCAGCCGGACGCGGTCGGTGAGGTTCTGCTCGAACAGGGGGATGGCCCGTCCCAGATCCCCCGCCGACCGGTAGACGCCAGCCAGACCGTTGCGTGAGGTCAGGGTGTTGGGGTGGTCCTCGCCCAGCAGTCGGACGCGGTCGGTGAGGGTCTGCTTGAACAGGGGGATGGCCCGTCCCAGATCCCCCGCTGACCGGTAGGCGCTGGCGAGGTTGTTGCGTGAGGTCAGGGTGGTGGGGTGGTCCTCGCCTAGCACCCGGACGAGGTCGGTGAGGGTCTGCTCGTGCAGGGGGATGGCCCGTCCCAGGTCCCCCGCCGACTCGTAGGCGCCGGCGAGGTTGTTGCGTGAGCGCAGGGTGTCGGGATGGTCCTCGCCCAGCAGCCGGACGCGGTCGGTGAGGGTCTGCTCGAACAGGGGGATGGCCCGTCCCAGGTCCCCCGCCGACTGATAGGCGAGGGCGAGGTTGTTGCGTGAGGCCAAGGTGGTGAGGTGATCATCGCCTAGCACCCGGACGAGGTCGGTGAGGGTCTGTTCGTACAGGGGGATGGCCCGTCCCAGGTCCCCCGCCGACCAGTAGGCGCCGGCGAGGTTGTTGCGGGAGGTCAGGGTGTCGGGATGGCCCTCGCCTAGTTGGTTGGTGTTCGCATCGGTGAGGCGTTGGTAGTGGTACACGGCACTGGCGGGTTGTCCGCTTTCGTAGTCGTAGCGGGCCACGCTGTCGAGCAGGTCGAGGCTTTCACTGGTGTCGAGCTCTTCGACGAGGGCGCGGGCGTGAGGCATGACGCCGGCGAGGTCGAGTCGGCCGGGTGTGTACACGGCTTGCATGAGGTGGGTGGTGGCCGTGAGAGCTGCTTGGCGCAGGGCAGGTTTGAGGCGTGTTGTTTCGGGGTGCAGAGTGAGGGTGCGGCTGACCAAGGCGTGCATGAACCAGCTCGGGGGCTCGGTGCCCGTCTGGCGGATGAGGGAGCGCCGCTGGGCGGCGGACAGGGCACGTCGGTCCGCACGTAGGGTGCTCTGCTCGTCCTGGTGGTTCAAAGCGGTGCTGATGCTGGTGAGGAGGCGTTCGGGCAGCGGGGCGGGGGCGAGGAGGGCGGCGATGCGCAGCAGGGTCAGGGCGTGGTTGTCGAGGTGGTGCAGGCTGCGGGCGAAGGTGGCGGCGATGTCGTTGGTGTGGTCGGTGGGCACCTGCATGTACAGGTCGTCGACCAGTTCCTGGAAGGCGTCGCCGTGCTGGGTGTCGGCGAGCTGGCTCAGCAGTTCGGTGTAGGTCAGGCCCGGCTGGTCGGCGAGGCAGCCGCGGGCTAAGTCGATAGCCAGGGCGTGACTGCCCAGGCGCTGCACCAGCGTCCGCGCAGCAGCCTCCTCGGCCGGGCCGTTCGGGATGCGGGCGGTGGTGAGTAGGCGGTGGGCCTCGTCGGGATGCAGCACATCCACGTCGACGAGGGGTTCCGGATAGCGGCGCCAGCGTGTGGTCATGATCGTACGGCCCAGTGGATGCGGTGCCGCCAGCTCCTGCACCACATTCGGCGAGAGATCACCGGGGACGTCGTCGACGATCCACAGACACGGCTCGTTGATGGTCTGGATGTGCTGGCGGGCAGCCTCCCGGACTTGCACCGGAGCAAGCGCGGTGCTGTCCAGCGCCAAGGCGGCTGCAATCTGTTGGTAGTGCTGCGCCAGCACATCCGCCTGCCCAGCGTCTGAGGCTGGTGCGTTCGGGGTGTGGCTGGCGGCCGAGGTGAACCAGTAGATCCCACCGGGGTAGAAAGCCTCGAACTGGCGGGCGTACTGCTCGACCAGCAGGGTCTTGCCCACCCCGCCCAACCCCATGACCACGGCCTGGCCGGCCGCCGCCCCGTTCTGTGTCGCCGGGTACTCGAACGCGTGCAGCGCCTTATGCAACTGCCAGAACTCGTCCACCCGGCCGACGAACCGCTCCGAACCCAGATGCTCCAACGGTCGCCACACCGGCCGCTTTGAGGCAATCGCATCCCCCAGACATCCCGGAGACTCTCCTACACGTGCCACGATCCGCTCGACCAGCCGCGTCACAGACTCTGGTTCGGTGGAAACGCCATACCGGGCATCCCGCAACTGCACCGGCTGAATATGATCCGCAACAGGCTCGGGATTGATGACCAGGATGCGCTCACTGGCCTGTCCTAGCGTGGTGGCTGCACGAAACGCGGTCAGCAATTCCCACTGGCAAGCCGGACGAGTGGGATAAGTGGCTGAGTAGTAGGCCACGAACAGTCGCGCTCCCGCCAGCGCCGAGCTGATCTCGTCGGTGATGCCCTCGAACTCGTCGATCCCCGACTCGTCCAGAAAGACGCCCACCCCCGCATCCCGGAGCGCCGCCACCAGCGGCAGAACAGCGACACGATCCGCTCTGGGGTAACTGAAAAACACCTCGTTCATATCACCCTGTGCCTGTTCATGGGCCGCGCCGTCTGTCAGATGCATGAAGACCCCCGTACCTGCCGCACACCATCCGATACCGGTCACACTGCGGCACAACAAGGCTAGCCAGTCCGAACCCGCACCGTCCCGACAACGCAAGACCCGATCTCACCCCTCCACGACGATCGCAAGGAGCGGGCCCCTGCCAGCTCTGTTCGGCTGACCGGTCAACCGCGGTTGCGGTGTTGCCGCGAACCGCTCTTGTGCGGCATGTCCTTCGTGGCGAGGCGGTGCAGCGGGCTCGTTGAAGTAGCGAGAGCGGTGATGCGGCGACGGGTCAGTTGTCGGTGGGTACGGCTTGCAGGAGGTTGGGCACGCCGCAGGCGCTGGCGAGGAGATCCGCGTACGCGGTGAGGATGCCGCGGGTGTCGGTCAGGGCTGCGCGAAGCTCCTCGGTACGGGGCCAGAGTTGCTCGTGGTCGCGGCGTGAACGGTCGGCGGGACGCTGGTTCTCCCAGTCCTCCAGCATCGGGTGCCAGCGGGCCAGCAGAGGCCGGATGCCGAAGTTGAGCATGGCCACGGCCAGAAAGCCGAAGTTGTACTGCCCGTTGCGTTTCGGCTCGGCCACGTCCGGGCCATGCTGGCGCAGGACATCACGGGTCGTGGCGAACAGGGAGTACAGACTGGTGAGCGCCTCCCGCAGGAGACCCTCGTCGGCGCGCAGAGGCACCACAGAGATCCGAGTGACCAGTTCTACGTAGACCTCCCAGGCCGCGCGGCGTTCGGCGTCGTTGGGCTCCCAGGTGCCGGAGATCTCCAGCACGTGCAGGTTCAGTTTCACATCCACGCTCTTGGGCGCGCGCACCATGACCGTTCCCCTCGGCTGCTGACGGAAGTGGTGTTCTCTCGGTTCCTCGGCTCACGTTACTGGGATTGATCACGGGGTAACGCTGTCAACGCCGTCTTCTGCTCCGTCGGTCATCGTGGCGGTCATGGTCCGTAGGGCGGCGGGGAGTGCTGCTTTGTAAGGGCGGACGTGGTCGGCGGTGCACTTTCCCAGGTCGCTCCGGCTGTAGCCGCTGCCCAGAGCATCGACTCATCTCGACTGTGGCGAACCGTCGTTGACCGTGGTTGACCGCACGATGTGGCACGGCTGTGGCACGGGGACCTCTTCGTCCCTAAGCAACTTCGGTGAGGGCGCCGCCGTGGGCTGGTGTGTCCTTCGCCTGCGCTGATAGTCCACGCTTGTCCGCCGTTGCTCGCTGTCGTTGGCGTCTGATTGATGGCCCCGTCGACCTGAAGCGTCGGCATTGGCTGGGAAGCAACACGAGCTCGGACCACAAGCCACCAAGGTCACCGACGGCACGCACTCACCCGCCAAGGGGAATGTGCGGTATACGGGCCTCCCAGCTGCAGCTGCGTGATACACAAGGAGTTGAAGTCACTACTTGGGGGGACAGTGGACGAACAGGATATCTCCGATTTGGCGCAAGCCCTCATTGCTGAGCCGATCGAAGATTCAGGCAGTGATACGGCATCGCGATACAATTTCCAGTATCTATGTGCAGCTCGGCATTGTTTTGCGCTCTTGATGGACCCGAGACTGACTGGCGTTATATGCGAATGGCACGTTGACTATGTCCTGCTGTACAGCGATGGAACGAATGAGCTCGTTTCCGTAAAGCATCGCGAGCCAAAAGTCGGACCTTGGCCATTTGCAGAACTCTGGACGAAAGGTGGTTTGACAACACTATATCAACGATGGAAGGAGGTCCCAGGCGCAAAATGTCGCCTGGTAACCAACGGTTCCATGAAGGCCGGACGAGATTCCGCACTGGAATTTGCTACAGACCTGACAGGTCGACGTGTTGAAAAATATGCCACGGATGTAGCAGGCAAACTCAAATGCGCCGAAGAAGAGGCGAAAGAGTTCCTACTGGCGCTACGTATCGAGCACGGGACCCCAGACCGGGTTGCCCTGCGGTCTCATCAGATTGTGCATACTGTAGGCACCGCGCTGGAGGCAGCTGATATCGCGGGTATCAGCCCACCGGACGCATGGGACGCCGTAGTTAACCTAGTCGCTTCCAAGTCAAGAGACCTTGACAATCGTGATTTTTCGTCGATCGATCTTGCAAGTCCAAGCGCCTTGGACGCCGAGGACCTGATGTCGGCCAAAATCGTGAGACGCACAATCAGGCGAAGCGATATCGTTAAAGCGCTCTCCTCGCCAGACAGTTATATCGAAGACCAATACCCCATCGCATCGAATCTATGGGCGCGAGAGCCAAGCGCCACCTTTGTCGGCCGAGATAATATTCTGCAAGAAATGGAGGAATGTTGCCGGGAGGGCTCGCGTTCAAATCCTGCGGTAGCGCTGCTCGGCATGAGCGGCGTAGGGAAAAGCGAGCTACTAGCACAATACGCATGGAAGCATGCGGAGCAATATAAATTTGTGTGGTGGGTCCGCGCTGATTCATGGAACTCCCTAGCCGCGGACTTGACTGCTCTCGCCGACAGGCTTGGCTTGCCAGTCTCTGAATCCGATGATGAATTGCGGCAACTAAAGCAGTACTTCCTTCACAACCGCGGATTGATCCTGCTTGATGGGGCGGCAACGGACCCGAAAATTGTAAAATTCATCCCGAAAATCTCCTCCAGTCGATTCTTGGTGTCCAGCCTCGATCAGACTTGGGTTGCACACATGCCAGTCATAAGCGTATCTCCGCTTGCTGACGCTGACGCTAACGCCCTGCTAGCCTCCGTCCTTACTGAGGTGAACTACGAAGAACTGGCTGTTCTAAACCAAGCCCTGAAGGGCTTGCCGCTGGCATTGAAACAAGCAGCTGGCTATATCGGTGTATCGGGTATGCCTATCAAGGCATACTCCGAAATGGTCCACGATCGGGCAAGTGAACTGCTGCGGAGAGCCGCTCCCCCTGAGCATGTGGGGCTAACAGCCGCTCTCTCGATCACGCTGGATAGGCTACAGAGGGACCACCCTCACGCGCTCGGCCTGCTGCGCATTCTTTCCTTCTTGGCTCCCCATGGCTTCCCTACGGATCTCTTCGGTATCGAAATTCCACTGAGAGAGGATCGCGAGCTCGCATCGGAGGCGCCGCCTGCAGGAGCTGTAGAGGTTGAGCAACTCGCTGCAGCGGAGCTGGAGAGCCTGCCGGACGGAACGGTCCGACTGCTCTCTCACCTCAAAGATCATCTGGCCCTGTTTGATGCGGTGGCCGACTTGCAAAGGTACTCCCTCATTGAAGCCCAGCGAGGAGGCGTCACATGCCATGCCCTGACCCAGGCAGTAGTTCGCCATACCCTTGGACAGCCGGAAAAGCAGTCGGCTATTGATGCCGGCACATTCCTTCTAAACAAGGTAGCAAATCTTAGTCCATTTGATTCTCGCCACTGGCCGCACTATCGACACATGATGCCGCACTTTGAAGCAAATATTGAATACCAGGCAAGCCGCCGATCCCTCCCTTGCAATATTCTATTCTTCTACTCGGTAATGTCTCTGAGTCTAGGAATATACGGGGCGAAGGAATCCAGTCTTTCCTACGCCGAAAAGACGGTTGCCGCATGTGATGAACTGGATGGAATGAGCGGCGACACCACCGTTTTCACGAGATTGCTACTGGTGGAAGCCCTGACAAGCACAGATCGGTGGGAAGAAGCGCTTCGAGTTACTGATGAATGCTTCGCGCTAGATGGTTACGGTGAACTCGATCCGTACTCTGTCGGTACCTTGCATACGAAGAGGGCTGCGGCGCTGCACTTGCAGGGAAAGCTTGAGCAAGCGATCGCGGAACTCGACATTGCGCACAACTATATAGATTCCAGCTTGAACCTCAAAAAGGCTTCCTCGCTTCAGCGTGCCGTCAAAGCCAACAAGGCCACCTTGAGGCGCGAACTCGGCGACGCCGAGGGGGCGATCGCCGAGTTTAAGGAGCTAATTTCGGATTACCCGGAGGATGCTTCACGGAATGGCTTGGCGACACTCTACAGCAATCTCTGCCTGTGCTATTTGGACACGACGGATTATAGAAAAGCTCTCAGTGCATCCAAGAAGGCGCTTGACATTGATGTAGAAACCCTGAACGGATTCCATGCGGATGCTGCGCGAGACTGGAACAATGCCGGACTTGCGTTGCTCGAGCTCGAAAAAGCAGACGCCGCTATCACCGCTTTTGAGACATCCCTGCGGATTCATGAGCGAATCAGTAAAACCACGTCCATGGCGTCCCTTGTCTCGCGAATGAACATTGGTCGCGCCCAGATTGCTCAACGTGACTTTGCTGCGGCACGTAAAACCCTTGAGGAAACGCTGAAAGGCCAGGAGTCTCTTGTTGGCCCTAAGCATCGGGAAGTTGCCGCGACTCTAGCAAACCTGTCTGTTCTGTATTCCGCACTACACCTCTTCGGAGATGCCGCCTCTGCGGCCTATCGGGCGATAAAGATCGACACAGAGGTCTATGGGGACGGCCACCCGGAGTTGATGCCAGACTATAACAACATGGCAGGAGCTCTAATGTTTTCGGAACAGTATAGAGCTGCGCTAAAGTGGCTTAATAAGGCGCACGCGATCGCAGTCCGGCGCTTCGGCGATGGCAGTATCCGGGTCGGCATGTGTCTGGAAAAGATTGCTCTCTGTAAGTATTTAAGCGGCGGAGCGAAAGAAGGGGTCGCGGCAATGCGGAAGGCAGTTGAAATCTTCGAATCACAGCTAGGAGTGCAACATCCTCAGACGCTTTCTTGTCGTTCACTACTTGCTCAGATGTTGGAAGGAAAGAGCCGTCTAGACCTGAGTGCTCCGCAGTCGAGGTGACGGCTGTGAGCGTAGGCCGGCGGAGCGGCTTTGGGCTGGAGCTGCTTTGGGGCGAGTGATCATGGCCCCTTAAGCTTCCGGCGAGTCGGGCAGTCTGTGGACCTGCCCGTTAAAGCACGACGTTGGGGCCATGATCTTAGAGGCTCGCCCCAAAGTGGCTGCCTAAGAGGTCGTTCTCTTTCCGAACCTTGTGTGCGGATTCCGCTGGTCAGACATGGGATGGCATCTGTCGCGGAAGTCTCGGCTTGTTGCCGGTCGAGATGTTGCGGGGGTGGCGGATGCCGTCGATGCGGGCGGTTCTGGAAGCGCGGCGGAAGGCCGCGGTGGTGCGGGTGGAGGAGCTCGAAGCCGAACTGGAGCGGGTGCGGGCGGACTTGGCGGACGCCGAAGAAGTCCTCAGGCGTCGGGTGATCGGGCTCGAGCAGTATCTGGAGGCGCTGGCCGAGGAGGAAGCGCCGGCCGTGGTGGTCGGCGGGCCGTCGCGGAAGAAGCCGGTGGGTCCGCGCCGTGCGGTGCCGCATCGGGAGAACGCGGTCGGGGTCGAGGATCTGTCGGTGGACTACCGGGCGGTGATGGCTGCCGCGGCGGAGGCCGGAGTCGAGGGGTTGGGTGCCCGGCGGACAGCGGTGGTACTCGGCTGGGACAGTGCCTCCGTCTCACGCGTCGAGGGTGCGAGAGCACGGTTGAAGAGGCTGGTGGAACGGGGCTGGCTGGTGGAGGCGAAGCCGGGAAGGTTCACGACGCCGCCGTCGGAACAGGTTGATCATGTCGGGCGGCCAGACGGCGGCTCATGAGTGCGATCATCGACCAGCGGATGACGGCTTCGCTGGTGTCGGTGCGTCGCTCGTAGTCCCGGACCAGACGCCGGCTGCGCAGGAGCCAGGCGAAGGATCTTTCGACGACCCAGCGGCGGGGCAGTGCCTGGAAACCTTGGACGTCCTCATGACGGCGGACGACGTCGAGGACGAGCCCGAGATGCCGGCTGGTCCAGTCGGTGAGGTGGCCGGTGTAGCCGCCGTCGGCCCAGACCCGCGTCAGCCGCCGAAAGCCCTCCTTTGCCGCGGGCAGAAGGATCCGGGCGGCGTCCCGGTCGGTCGTGGACGCCGGTGTGACCAGCACGTTCAGCAGAAGTCCGAGCGTGTCGGTGAGCAGATGCCGCTTGCGCCCGTTGATCTTCTTGCCCGCGTCGAACCCGCGTGAGGCGTGGGCGACGGTGGCGTCCGCCTTCACCGACTGCGAGTCCACGACCGCGGCACTGGGTTCCGGGCCGCGGCCCTCGCTGGTGCGGACGGCCTCACGGAGCCGTTCGTGCAACTCGGTCACGAGGCCGGCGTCCCGCCAGCGGGCGAAGAAGGCGTAGACACGCGGCCAGGGCGGGAAGTCGGACGGCATCGCCCGCCACTTGATGCCGTTGTCGACGAGGTAGCGCACCGCGTCGATCATCTGCCGGTGGCAGTAGCCCTCCGGTCGGCCGCCCCGGCCTGCCAGCCAGCCCGGAACTGGCAGCAGATCCTTCACCAGAGCCCACTCGGAATCGCTCATGTCCGAGCCGTACCGGGGCCGGCGATCCGGCCGGTCGGCCGCGTTCCCGAACCTGTGGGCGAGGCAGTCACACCCACGAGTGGACCAACTGGACTCGGCAACCGTGACCACGCGACACTTCGACAACAGGGCCTCTTGCTTCTCGCTGGACTCGACATCCGCGAGCTACCAAGAGGCCCTTCTTCCATGCCTGCACACAGAACAACTCACCCGAACCAGGCCCCTGTTCGAACCCCACCGATCACACGGCCGGATAGAGAACAGCCAGTAAAGCCGTGGAGCCGACCGCCCCAGCCACAGAAGGTGTCTCTCACTTCATGCCCGCAGCTCGTCAGCGCGCCGCCGGGCGCGGCCAGCCGGGGCGGAGACAGGAGGCAGGCCGCGCCGCAGAGGCGGCGCGTGCCCGCGCCGTGCGCGGGCCTTGACTGCGCAGGGAAAGCTTTATCGTCAATGGCCGAACTGCGGCCGCCCCGCGGCTACGGCTGGCCGCTCGGCCCCCTCCGGCCCGACTCCCACGGCTGAGTATCCCGAGCGTGGGAAGCTTGAGCCTGACAACGGGCGGACAAGGCAGGGGGGAGAGCGAGTGTGTCGGAGCATGTCAGTCCTCGGGGGACCTTTCTCAAGGTCGCGGACGCGGTGAAGGCCCAGATCGCGGACGACCCGGAGCTGACGGAGCTTCCGTCAGCCGCAGAACTGATGCGCGACTACGACGTCTCGCGCGGGGTCGCGCTGCGTGCCTTCGGCGTCCTCCAGAAGGATGGAGTAGCCGAGCCCGTTCCTGGTGGGCGCTGGCGCGTGATCCGCGACGGGCAGCGACCCTCCCGACGACCGTTGGAAGAGCAGTTCCGCGACATCATCGCGGATGAGGGTCTTGAGGTCGGGGCAGCCTTCCCGAGCGCCTCTGCACTGGCTGCGAGGTTCGGGGTCTCGCGTCCCACGGCGACGAAGGCTCTCGACAAGTTGGAGGCCGCCGGCGTGCTGGCGGGTGGGGGGCAGGGCAAGGTGCGGACGGTCCGCGCCGTGCCGATTCGAGAGGAGCGTTCGTAGCTTGTCGGAGCTGACGGAGCTGACGGAGTGGGCCTACCCCCTCGCGGAATCACTGCTCGCTGAGGTACTGCCTCGGCGGTGGCAACACTGCTTGGGCGTTGCTGAGCGAGCACGCACAATCGCGCTCATCCTTGGGGACGACGCCGAACTGCTGGAAGCCGCGGCTGTCCTTCACGACATCGGCTACGCGCCCGACCTTGCCAAGACCGGGTTCCACCCGCTCGATGGCGCCCGGTACTTGCGCGACGTCGCGAACGCCGACGAGCGGGTCGTGCACCTGGTCGCACATCACTCCTGCGCGTGGATGGAGGCCGAAGCGCGCGGCCTGCGCGAGGAGTTGGAGGGAGAGTTCCCCCGCGAGAGCGCGCACCTCAATGACGCTCTCTGCTACTGCGACATGAACACCACGCCGGACGGCACACCGACGAATCCCGTGGACCGGATCAATGAAATCACCGGACGCTACGGGCCGGACAGTTTGATCGGTACCTTCATCCGCCGCGCCGCACCCGAGATCCTCGCGAGCACGGCCCGCGTCCTCGAACGGGTCGCGGCCGCCAAGCCTCAGCCGATGTAGGGAGCCGTCCTCGTAGCGTCCATCGCGTGCTCGATCCGAAGTCGCATGGTGGGGTGCACGTCCAGCGTCGACAGGTCCGCGGGGGCAACCCAGCGGACCTGCGTCGTCTCGTTACTCGTACGCACCTCACCGCCGACCGGTCGCGCCCGGAAGCAGATGCTGAACTGCTGGCGGACCTCGCCGTCGTCGTATCGCATCACGTGCCCGGGGTCCGTGTAGATCCCCGAAATGTCGACGACTTCCGCCTTGATGCCCGTCTCTTCCCAGACCTCGCGCACGACGGTGTCGCTGATGGACTCCCCGACATCGTGACCGCCACCAGGAAGCGCCCAACGGCCGTTGTCAGACCGCTGGATCATCAACACCTCTCCCGCATCGTTCTGGACGAACGCCACCACCGAGGGCACCACCGAATTGGCCGGCGGGGCGTCGGGGTCGTGCAGGTAGTCAATCCGTCCCATGTTCAAGCTCCCGTGATGTCGCGGTCCGTGATGAGGCGAGCGCCGCCCCAAGTCTGTTCGATGCTATTCGCGTACGTGTCGAACAGGCCGCCGCCCGGCATGCGACGCAGGTGGAGTACCGGCGCCAGGTACGCACCGATGCCGTAGACGTGCGGGTTCACGAGCATCTCGTCATCGGACCGGTAGATGGAGTTGTAGAGCGTCGAATCGTGCAGTCGGAAGCCGATATCTGGGTGGCTCTCGAAGAGTGGGCGGTAGTTCAGTAGGGCATTGCGGATCTTGCCGTCCATGATCCGGTGCCCTTCGTCTATGCCGCGTTGCCGGACCGCGTCACTGCCTGGGTCCCCCAGCAGGATTCGCACCTGCGTGGTCCCAACCACCTTCGCCTTCAAGATGTCGTGAAACACGGGATCTTCGGACAGGAACAGCCCGGAGTAGACGAGCACGTCCAGGTGGTTCTCCGCCCGCGCGTAGATCTCGCGCCAGAGTCCAGCGGGCACCGTGTGCCGATGCGGGTAGACCGCGACGATCTCCGCTTTGCTCAGGTCCATCGCGCTGTCGACGGTGCGACTGTCGTCCCACAACGTGGTCACGTCGACCTTGAGCGCCGAGGCTGTCGCGTATTGGTGACGCCGATAGGGCACTTTGTCCTGAGTGATCCAGCGCTCGACGGTCTTCGGGTTGACCTCGATCGCTTCCGCCAGGTCCTGGACGCTCATGCCTCGCGCCAGGAGAGCGGACCGTAAGCGCTCATTGGACATCTGCACTCCCGATGGGACTTCTAGGGAGCTCTTGACGGTAGCCAGATCTGCCCGAGCTGTCCACGCACGGGGTCACCAACTCCCCTGAGCTGCACCGATGCTGATGGTGCGCCAGGAAGTCCCCGGCGTAAAGCCGAGAGGTTCCGTCGATGTACTTGACGGAACCCAATGCAGTACCTGTAAAACAGGTACTGCATCACGAACGCCCGGAGAGCCTCGTGAAACGGGTTCAAAGGCAGTGTCTGTTGGTTGAGAACTCAACAGTGTGACGATTTGGCGGGGGTACGAATCCCTGCCCCCGCAACGGCCCGGGTGATGGCCGCTGGCGGTCACTTCCCCGCGCATCGGCTCTGGAGAACAGCCCTCGGGATCATCCCTCCCTCACTGGAGGTCAGTCCTTGGGTCTGCCACCTGGTGTGCGCCTCCCTGCTGGCGTCAGAGCAGTGACGATGACGCGCCCGACTTCCCGGCTCGGGACCGGTCCGCCACGCAAGGGCGAGTCCGGTGAAGCCGCGTCCCTGCGATCTGCGGGAGGTCGGTCATGGACCGACGACATCGACAGGCGCCACCGGACGGACCCACGGCCGGCGCCTGAACCACCCGGGTCCACATCCTGGCTCGCGGCTCCTCTGCCGCGACCGGCTGCCTCTCTCGCCCGTCCGGCCCACGCTCCGCGTGCTGGTCGTACGGACGGGAGCGCGGGGAGCCGCGAGAGCGCTTCACCCCATCAGCCGAGAGGACTGTTCATGGACCGCCTGAAGAAGGCCGCTGTCCAGCACCGACGCATTGCTGCTGTCCAGCGTGACCGCGGTCGTGACGCTGAGGCGGACCGGCACGAGGCCCGTGCGGATGCTCTGGAGTCCGGCAGGGTCACCGACCGCACCGACGACGTGATCGGCATCTTCCGCGCAGTGTTCCGCCGCTGACAGCGCAACCCGCCATCCAAAACGGCGCGCGGTCCCCGGGTTGCCTCCCGGGGACCGCTTCGGGCCGTACATCTTCTAGGGAGAACACGACCCAATGAACCCCATCGTCACTGTTCAGGAAGCTGTTACTGCGTTCGCCGACTTCATGGAGCCGACGGGTGCGGAGCTGGACGCGATCGAGCGGGAGATGTCGCTGATCCTGGCGGACGTCGACCTGATCGACGCGCAGATCATCGCCATGGACCACGCCCCGAACGAGGTCGACACCCGCCGGGTGCGCCGGGCCTTTGCCCGGGTGCTCGCCGAGCGGGCCAAGCTGTCCAGCCGCACGGCCGGCACGACCCTGGCGGGTGGTGCGGCGTGAAGGCCAAGACCGTTCTGCCCGCCGTCGCGATGACGGCGGTGTCCATGGTCCTCACCCTGGCCGTGGTCATGATGTGGCTCGGTAGGGCGATGCCGTGGCCGGTCGCGCTGGTCGTCGGTCTGGGGATCGACGGCGGATGGCTGGCCACCCTTGCCTACGAACGCCGCCTCGCTGCGCAGGGTGACCACAACCGTGCTGTGACCGCCGTCGGCTGGTCCTTCGGCCTCATCGCGGCCGGCGTCCTGGTGGCCCACGCGCTCACCGTGGAGGAGTCCATCGGCGCGTGGCTCGCCGTGGCCTGGCTCCCGATCGCAGCGAAGGCGCTGTGGCTGGTGCATGGGCTATGGGAGGCGACCGCGCTCACCCCCAACGCCCTCGGGGCGATCCGCGGCATCCAGCAGGAAGCGCGCGACGAGGCGGCGGTGGCCCGCGCCCGCCTGCGGGCCGAAGCCACGACCGAGGAGACCCGGTTGACGGCCGTGACGCAGGCCGGTGCCCGCGTCGCACGCGTCCAGGCCAAGACCGCACAGACCCTGTCCCGGGTCTGGTCCACGCTGGAAGCCGCGCGGGAGGGCGAGGACACCGGGCGGGCGCTGAGCAGTGTGACGCACCGCGTCACGCCCGACGTCATGCCCCGCTGGAACCTGCCCGTCTGGGGACCCACCGAGCCCGTCTCCGCGTTCACCCTGGCGCCCGCGCTCACCGACGCTGAGCTCGACGCGCTGGTGGACGAGATCCGCAACAACGAGGTCCCGGCCCTGTCCTACCGGGAGATGGCGACCCGGTTCCGCGCGGCCGGCCACTCCGCATCCGAAGTCCGCCTGCGCGCGGCGTGGAAGCGGGTTGCCTGATGTCCGCCGCGTGGGGCGAGTGCTTCGACCCGACCGGCACCCGCTACGGCGTACCCACCTACCCGTGGCGCCTAGCCCCGGACGGGCTCGCCACCCGCCGCCAGTTACGCGCGCAGGGCCTGCGCCCCGGGGGTCAGCCGATCGCGGCGCAGACGATGCGGGTCAACCGGCGCGCGGGTGGGGTGCGGGTCGCTTACCTGTACCGCCTGGACCTAGCGAAACCGGTGCGGCCGATGACGTCGCGGAAGTGGGGCGCGCTCGCGCTGGCGATGCTCGCCCGCCGTACCTGCCCGAAGTGCCGGATCACCTACGGCTACTGCATGCCCCGCTCGCTCGGCATGTGCGTGCTCTGCGCCTTCCCTGACGACCAGCGCGCCGCCTGAACTCTCCCACCATCTCTTGGAGTTCTGCTGTGACCAGCCTCAACGCTGCTCCGAGCACCATCGACTACGCGTGGCACGCCTGGGTGAGTGTGCCCGGTGAGGGCCGCGCGTTCGCCCACGGCACCGTCACCGTCCCCGTCTCCTTCTGCTGGGACCGCGTCATCCGCGAAGTCGCGGCATGGCTCGGGACCCAGGGCACGACCGGCCGGCCCGACGACATCCACCTCATCCTCGCCCCGAACGCCGGAAAGACGGTCTGACCATGGGCAAGCCCGACACCCGCCGCCTGGACCGGGCGATCCGGGAGACGAACCGCAAGCTCGAAGCCGTCCGCCGCGGCGAACTGTGGCCGCTCACCGGCTCGGAGCGGCGCCAGATGCTCGCCGCGCTCGCCGGTGGCTCCTACCGGGTCCTGCGCGGCAGGAGCACCGGCCGCGCCGAGAACCGGATCGACTCGGTGTCGACCTCGGCGGAGACGCGGCTGATCGCCGAGATGACCGCGTTGCAGATCGAGCGGCAGCGCATCGTCACCGAAGCCGCCCGCGCCAAGGCCGCCAAGAAGTCCTCTGGCTGGTGGTGACCCGCACCGCGCCACCCGCCCGCACCGCACGTCTCCCCTTCACTTTCACCCCGATCCGGGGCAGTCAGGAGTCCGTTTCACCATGAGTGAGAACGTCGTTCACCTGCACAAGAACACCGACCCGGCCCCCGAGCCGGACACCGTGACCACGCTGACCGTGGTCCCCGAACCAACCCCCGCGCCGCCCGTTCCGCTGTGGGTCCGCTCCGGACACGCCATCCGCACCGCGGTCACGCACGAGACCACCAGGACCACCGCCCGCGCGCTCGCCCGCCACACCCTCTACGTCGCCGGCGGGGCGAGGATCGCGGCGAAGCGGACCTGGGACGGACGGACCGCCTCCCGCTACGAGCGGATGTTCCGCGCCGCCGAAGCCACCGGCAACCACGAGATGGCCGCCGAGTGGGAAGAGCGCGGGCAGCACTTCCGCGAGGCCCGCCACCGCCGCCGCATGGACCTGCTCCACTCGCCCCTCGACGCGGCCAAGGGCATCGCGGTCGGAGCCGGGATGGGTATCGGGTCGCTAGTTGCGCTCGGCATCGTGATGGCGATCGCGACGAAGGACGTCACGCAGGTCGTCACGCCGCTGATGGCCACGATCGAGTTCATCAACCTGTTGATCGCCATCGTCCAGGTGGTCTGGGGTCCAGCCTTGGCGATCGGCCCGTTCCTGGCCCTGCTCGCCTTATGGGCGGTGGGCAGCAGGCAGCAGGCCGCACCGGCATGGGCGCTGCCCGACAACGCCCGCAGCAGTGAGGGCGAGCCCATCACGCCCTCGATCGTGGTCAAGGCTCTGCGCGACCTGGGGGTGCCCGCGCTGCGGAACGCGATCAAGGAGATGGGGGACGCGGGTGCGTCGATGCTCGGGCCGATCCGGATCGCCGGATGCGGCGTGGAAGTCGACGTCACGCTCCCGTCGGGGGTGTCGACGATCGAGGTGCAGAACCGGCGCCGCAAGCTCGCGGAGAATTTGACCCGGCACGAGCACGAGGTGTTCATCACCATCCCGACCGCAGCCCGCACGGTCCGGCTGTGGGTCGCCGACTCGGGTGCGCTGGACGAGCCGATCGGCCCGTCTCCGCTCATGACGGACGAGACGATGACCGCCGACTACGCCAAGGGCCGCGCCCCGTGGGGGCAGGATCTGCGCGGCGACGCGGCCGCCATCAGCCTGTACCAGCGGCACTTGCTGATCACGGGTCTGTCGAACCAGGGCAAGACCGCCGCCCTGCGCGCGCTCGCGCTGTGGCTCGCGCTGGACCGGTCGGTGGAGTTCTGGGTGGGCGACCTGAAGGGCGTGGGCGACTGGGCCATGTTCGACCAGCTCGCCTCCCGGTTCGTCCAGGGACCGACCGACGACCACGTCATCGAGGTCACCGAGATGGTCGAGGACGCTGTCGCGGAGATGAACCGCCGCATCCAGGAACCGCCCGGCAGCACGTTTCCGCTGCTGGTCGTCATCGTGGACGAGGCACAGGTCGCGTTCATGTGCCCGGCCAAGGACGAGGCCAAGCGCCCCTACGGCGGTGCGAAGGCCAATTCCCTGTACTTCATGGGCGTCCGCAAGATTCACAACCAGGGGCGTGCGGTCAACGTCCTGATGTGGCAGGGCACCCAGGACCCGACGAACGAGAACCTGCCCAAGCTGGTCCGCGAGGGCGCCCACACCCGCGCCTCCCTCGCCCTGGGCACCGAGTCACAGGCTCGCATGGCACTGGGGGACAAGGCGGTCGACGGCGGCGCGGCGCCCAACCTGCTGCGCCCGGGGCTGGACCGGGGAACCCTGGTCGTCGCGTCCGACGGGATCGCCGTCCCGGCCGGCCAGGCATCCATCACCGTGCGCACGCACTACATCAGCACCGAGGACGCCGTCGAGATCGCCAACCGCGCGAAGGCGATGCGCGACGGAGTCACCACCCTGCGCGCCGTCGACCGCGGGCAGGAGCGGGACCCGCTCGCCGACGTCGCCGCCGTCCTCGGGGACGCGAAGCGCTCGCACACCCAAGACATCCTCAAGCGGCTCGCCATCCTCGACGAGGACGCCTACGGCGACTGGTCGTTCATCGACCTCAAGCGCGTCCTGGAGGCAGCAGGGATCGAGCCGTACAAGTCGCACGGCCGCATGGTCGTCCGTGCCGACGACGTCACCCGCACCCTCACCGACCGGGGCACGGACGGTTCCGCTTCCGCCTTCTGACCCTGGGGAGGCACACCCTCCCGGCACGGGGAGGCGGGGAGAACTCCCCAACCGCCTCCCCATGCCGCCTCCCCTACGTTGATCAGCGAAAACATCGTTTCGGGGAGGCGGGGAGGCATCCCAGCCCACACCCCCGAAACCCCCTCCACAGCCAACCTCCAAGGGGGTGTCCCCGCCTCCCCCGACCGAGCACCGGAAGGGATTCCGCATGTATCCCGAACACCCCACCCGCCACCGCCCTGCGACCACCGTGGAAGTCCACCAACCCGCACCGATGGCACCCGTCGTCGCGACGCCGGCGCCGCTCATACCCGCCCAGCCGGGCAGCGTTCCGGCGGTCGCGAGCGTGGTCCTGCCCGACGGGCGGATCGTCACCGGCTACGCCATCAACCCCGCCCAGCCCGAACCCCTCGCGGCCAAACCGCCCGTCTCCCGCACGGCCGTGAACATCGCCCTCGGCGGCATCGGCTTCGCCGCCGTGTGCGGCGGGCTGCTGCTGTTGACGACGTTCATTGCCGCGCTGACCGCGCTCATCACCCAACTGATCACCCTGGCCGCCGTCATCTTCGGCGGCTGGATCGCCGTGCAGATCTTTGGCGCATCCGGCGGCCCCAAGCGCGGCGGGACCACGGTCAACATCCGCAAAGCCGTCATCAAGCGCAACCACTTCCACGGCTGATCTGGACAGGAGCAACGCTCCCTAACCACGCAGGTCGTCGGGGCCCTGTCGCCCGAGTCGGGAGAACAGCAAGTCCCGGGCCGTCTTGCCGACCACGTAGAAGGCGAACAGCCCTACGAAGCTCTTCCCCGCTGCACTCCAGGTCGGCGCCTGAGCGAGCAGCATCCATCCAAGCGCGCCTATCGCAGCCAATGCGAAGCCGAGCACCACGTTCCCCAGCACCATCCGGCCCACGCCGCTAACCCCGATCTTCCTTGTCTCCGCCCGCAGGACGCTGGCTCGCCCGGACCACCCCAGTGCTGAAAGCCACGATTCCGATGCCAACCGCTCTTCCCGCCGACTGAATCAGATCGTTGGATGTCGCCTCACCGACCGCCACCACAAACGGGCCGATGGCGAACAACAGCACCCCCAAGCCGTAGACGCGAGTGCGCTCCACCGCCGGCCGGACGTTGGGAAGTACCCAGCCAACAGTGATCGCCGCGATGCCGCCGACGGTGGCCACCAACGCGCACAGGGCAAAAAGTGCCGCGAAGCAGATGGCCATGGGTCCTCTCCGAGTGCCAGATCCAGGGCGGATGCCCGCGTGATCTTTACAGCCTCCGAGCCCTACGTCCACACATGCCCGCAGCCTGCTGCCGCCCTCGTCCAGTCGACTCCCAGCTACGCCAAGGGCGGCCCCCACCTCACGCCAATGACGCGGGGCCGCCCTTGCCAACCGGCCCGCTACAGACCTGTTGGAGGTCTCCCAGCATGACGCAACCGACCGACATTCGGCGAGTACGCGGCTTACAGCCGCAGGCCACGCCCGATCGCCTGCGGACCGCCCTGAATCTCGCGGCGTCCGGGATTCCGTCCCTTCCGCTGCGGGCGGGAAAGGTGCCGTTCGGGAACTGCCCGGCCTGCGCCCAGAACGCGTGCGGTGGTCGGCCGAACATGAAGACCCCCGGGCCCTGCGTCTGCCCGTACCTGTGCCACGGTTGGGCCGCCGCCACCACCGACCCGCACGTCCTCAACTCTGCTGCGTGGGCGCCTGCGTGGCGGCATGCGGCGACGGTCGCCTACCACCCCGGCGGCGCCGGGGTGACCGTGGTCGACCTCGATGATCCCGCCGCCATCGCGTGGGCCCGCGAGGCCCTGCCTGTCACCCGGACCGTGGCCACCACCCGGGGTGAGCACTGGATCTATCGGGGCACCATGCCGTCCGCCAACGCGGTCCGGCCCGGCGTCGACATCAAGTCCCTGATGGCGTACGCCCGTTGGCTCGGCCCCGGCACGGGAGCCACTGCTGCTCTCCCGGATGCTGTCCGCGCGCTGGCAGTAATGGAGCCGTCCACGGCTCGCAGGGCACCACAGATGCTCTCAGCGCCCCTCGGTGGCCAGCGGGGGCAGTGCCCGCACCGCACGCCGACCTATCTCGAACGCGGCGTCGCCATGGCGGAGCAGCGCATCACCGAGGCCCGTAGCGGGGTGCATGCCACGGTCTACCGGACGTTCCTCGCGGTGCTGTCCGTTCACGGACGTTGCGGCTGCCTCACCGAGGCACACACCGCGCGACTGTTCACTGCCGCGCAGGGCAAGGGCGAATCGGCCCGGCACTGCACCGACGCGTGGACCAACGCCCTGACCCGGTTGGGACTGTGACCATGTCCGAGGACGAGAAGAATCCTGCCCGCGAGGTCATCGCGGACTACGCGCATGCGCACTTCCGGTACTTCCGCACCGCCGACGGGACCGTGTACGCGCAGAAGAACGGCCACCCCGTCGCCCGTCCGATCCGCTCCCAGGGCACCACGGGCAGCCACCGGCAGGAACTCATGGTCGGCCTGTACCGGGACGGGATTGGCGTGTTCAACGGAACCGCGCTCAAGGAGGCACTGGACTTGATCGAAGCACTCGCACTGACCGAGGACGTCCAGCCCGTGAACATCCGCGTCGCCCCCGGCTTCGACGGAGCGACGTGGCTGGACCTGGGCCGCAACGACGGGCAGTCCGTCCGCATCCACCCCACCGGCTGGGACATCGCCGTCCCCGACCCGCGGGAAGTCTGCTGGCGGCGCACCCAGCTCACCGGCGAACTGCCCCTGCCGGTCAAGGACACCGACGGCAAGGGCATCGACCTGCTGCTCCGCCTGTGCAACTTCGCCAACGCGGAGACCGAATGCCTGGCCATCGCCTGGCTCCTCGGCTGCCTGGAGCCGTCCGTGCCTGTGCCAGCACCGTTCCTCACCGGGCCGCAGGGCGCGGGCAAGTCCACCGGTGGGCGGATGCTCGTGCGGATCATCGAGGGCATGAGCGGTGACCTGCGCCGGGCCCCGAAGGACGAGGAGAACCTGATCGCGGCCGTGGCAGCCGGATGGGTCACCGCGCTGGACAACCTCTCCCACATGACGCCGGACCTGTCCGACGCGATGTGCTGCATCGTCACCGGCGCCGAGAGCGTCAAACGGGCCCTGTTCACCGACGGGGACGTCTTCCGCGTCGGCTACCGCCGGCCCCTCCTCCTGACCGGCATCGACGTCGGCGTCATCCGGCCCGACCTCGCCGAACGACTCCTGCCCCTGCGCCTGGAACGGCCCCGCGTCCGGCGTACCGAGGCCGAACTGTGGGCGGACTACGCGGAAGCGCTGCCCGTCGTCCTCGGCTCGCTCCTGGACCTCACGGTCAAGGTCCGAGCCGTTGCGGCGGAGACCCCCACCGATCTGCGGATGGCGGACTTCGCCCACCTGTGCGCACAGTTCGACGCGGCAACCGGGCTCGGGGTGCTGGCCGCGTACCGGGCCAGTCTGGACGACCTGAACGACGACGTGATCGAGGGCGACCTCCTCGCCCAGACCGTCCTGCGGTATGCCGAGACGATCGAGCCGGGCGGGGCGCAGCGGATGACGTCCACGGAGTGGCTGTCCTGCCTCAGCAGCCTCTACAGCGGCGACGACTGCCGTCCCCTGCCCAAGGGGTGGCCGACCACCGGCAAGGTGCTCTCGGACCGCCTCAAGCGTCTCCAACCGACGCTGGCGGCCCGGGGCGTGCTCATCGACTCGGGCCGCACCAAGGCGGGCCGCTACCTCGAAATGACCCGCACGGCCGTCCTCACCCTGCCGCCGCACGAGCAGACGTCAGCGTTCTGACCCGCGATCCGCACGCCGAGCGAACAGCAAGAGGAGCACCGGCCCGGGCGACGCGTGCTCCTCTTGCTGTTCGGCGGAACGCCGCCCCCAGGTCGCGCCGCGCAGCGGCTCTTCTTCGCTCTGTAAGGGGCACTCAACTACTACAGGCAGCCCCTTCTTTGTCCTAAGAGGGAAGACGCTGCGTCACCTGCGTCACCCGGCCCGGAAAACGGCCGCTGACCTGCGCGGACAGCGGTGACGCAGACGGCTGGCTCTGAGTCATCCTGCGTCATCCTGCGTCACCCGGTGACGCAGGATGACGCACCGGTGACGCAGCCCCGAACTGCCGCGTCACCAAAACCCGCAGGTCAGAGCCTCAGATGACGCAGATGACGCGGTGACGCAGAAATCCGCACCTCGGACAGGCATGGACTCACCGACCCAACGTGGAGGACCCATTGAGCGTGTCCGCCCCTTCCAAGAGCGACCGCCGCGCGACCCTCCGGGGCGGTCTCCCAGACCGCTACCTCACCCCTGACGACATCGCAGGCATGTTCGGCGTGCCGCTCGAAACCGTCTACCAGTGGCGCAGGAAGCGCACCGGACCGCCCGGCTTTCGTATCGGTAAGCACCTCCGCTACGACCCGGCCGACGTGCGCGCCTACGTCGTGCAGCGCAAGAGCGCCTGCCCGGACACCGCCTAGACAACCATCCCCAGACAGCAGGGAGAGCCGCTACGGGCGGCTCTCCCTGCTGCACGTCGAGAGGACTGCCGCCGTATGGCTGGCCACATACAAGACCGTTGGTACAAGACCGAGACGGCGCCCAACGGTAAGACGACCAGGGAAAAGACCGAGCGATATGGGACGGGCTTGCGCTACCGGGCGCGCTACGTTTCGCCGGATGGGAGCGAACGCAGCAAGTCCTTCCCTGACAAGCAGAAGCGACTTGCCGAGGCGTGGCTGACTCAGATCGCGGCTGACATGACCCGTGGTCAGTACGTCGACCCTTCCTCAGGCAAGGTGACGTTCAAGGACTTCGCTACTCGGTGGCTGGCATCCCAGACCACGGATCCTTCCACCATCGTGAATCTGGAACTGAGGTTCCGGCTGCATGCCTTCCCCTACATCGGTTCTCGCTCCATGAGTGCGTTTGCACCCGCCCATATCCGCACGTGGGCGCGGGCGCTTGCCGATTCCGGGATGGCAGCGTCGTATCAGCGGACCGTCTTCGCGAATGTCTCTGCGGTGTTCGCCGCCGCAGTGGACGACGGCATTCTGGTCCGGAACCCTTGTCGTGCGGGTTCGGTGCGGGCCCCCAAACTGGATCGGCGGAAACTCAAGCCCTGGACGCACGCTCGCGTGGCCGCGGTCCGAGGTGGACTTCCGAGTCAGTACGCGCCGATCGCGGATGTCGGGGCCGGGTGCGGCTTGCGGCAAGGTGAGATCTTCGGGCTCGCTGTCGACGAAGTCGACTTCGCCGGGGGAGTCGTCCACGTCGTGCGACAGGTCAAGCTGATCGGGCCGCATATGGTGTTCGCTCCGCCCAAGGGCGGCAAATTGCGTGAGGTGCCGCTGCCGGATGTGGTCTCGGGCGGGCTGGCCGTCCATATGACCGGTTGGCCCCCCATCGACGTCACGTTGCCGTGGAAGACTCCGGATGGGCCGCCGGTCACGGCCAAGCTGCTGTTCTACTCGCGGGAGCGGAAAGCAATGAACAGGAACTACTTCAACACGTACCTGTGGAAGCCCGCTCTGATCGCGGCCAGCGTCATCGCGGAACGAGGACCGGGGGAGCGGTTCGAACCCTCGCGAGAGCACGGCATGCACGCTTTGCGGCACTACTACGCGTCGGTGCTGCTGGACTCGGGAGAGAACATCAAGGCTTTGGCCGAGTACCTCGGTCACTCCGACCCGGGATTCACACTCCGGACGTACACGCACCTCATGCCGAACAGCCAGGACCGTGCCCGCAAGGCCATCGACGCGGCGTTCGGCTCGCAGGGCGCGAAGGCTGGTCCCGGCGAACCCAGTCCGGCGGCCTGAGCGGCGGCCTGGCGTAAGTCCTCGACAGCGTTCGCGGTGCAGGGGCCGAAACAGGCCGTCGGCCGTCCTCCTCCAGCGAAGGAAGAGCACGGCCGACGGCCCACAGACGGCCCAGAAGAGCGGAAACCCGCTCTGACCTGGGGCGATATCACATGTTGATCATGTGACCGGCCAGTCCGTGTACGGCCTCCTTGACCGCCTCGCCGAGCGTCGGGTGCCCGTGCACATTGCGTGCGACCTCGTGGACCGTCAGGTCCCACTGCTGAGCGAGCGTCAACTCCGGCAGCAGTTCGGTGACTTCGGGGCCGATCAGATGGGCGCCGAGGAGTTCGCCGTAGCGCGCGTCGCTGAGGATCTTGACGAATCCCGCCGTCTCGCCCAGGCCGTGGGCCTTTCCGTTCGCCGTGAACGGGAACTTCGCCACCTTGACGTCGAAGCCCCTCTCGCGTGCCTGTGCCTCGGTCCAGCCGAAACTGGCGATCTGCGGCTGGCAGTAGGTCGCCCGCGGGATCATGACGTAGTCGAGTTCCATGGTCTCGGCGTCGGCGATCGTCTCCGCGGCGACGATGCCCATCGACTCGGCGGCGTGGGCCAGCATCAGCTTCGCCGTCACGTCTCCGATGGCGTAGATGTGCGGCACGCTCGTACGGCACCGGCCGTCGATGTCGATCGCACCGCGGTCGGTGAGCTTCACACCGGTGTTCTCCAGCCCGTAGCCCTGCACGCGCGGCTGGAACCCGATCGCCTGGAGCACCTTGCCGGCTTCCAGCGTCTGCCGCTGCCCGCCCGTGGTCACCATGACCTTGACCCTGTCGCCGGAGTCGTCGATCGCCTCGACACGGGTGGAGGTCAGCACGTTGATGCCGAGCCGCTTGTAGCGGCGGGCCAGTTCGGCGGAGACCTCCTCGTCCTCCAACGGGACGATCCGGTCGAGGAATTCGACGAGGGTGACCTGGACGCCGTAGTTGTGGAGCACGTAGGCGAACTCCACGCCGATGGCGCCGGCGCCCGCGATGACGATGCTGTCGGGGAGGGTGTCCGACAGGATCTGCTCCTCGTACGTCACCACACGCTCGCTCAGTGAGGTTCCGGGGAGCAGCTTGGTGGTGGCGCCGGCCGCGACGACGCAGTTGCCGAAGGAGACCGTCTCCGTGCCACCGTCGGCCAGGGCGACGTCGAGCGTGTGATCGTCGCGGAAGGTGCCACGGCCGTCGTACTGGGTGATCTTGTTCTTCTTCATCAGGTAGTGGACGCCCTTGACGCGTCCGTCCGCCACCTTGCGACTGCGGGTGAAGGCCGCTCCGTAGTCGAAGCTCACCTCCCCGTTCACCTGGATACCGAAGGTCTTGGCCTCCTGGGTGAAGATGTGGGCGAGCTCCGCGTTGCGCAGCAGCGCCTTCGACGGGATGCACCCCACGTTGAGGCACACACCGCCCCAGTACTTCTCCTCGATGATCGCCGTGCTGAGTCCGAGCTGGGCGGCCCGGATCGCCGCGACATATCCTCCCGGGCCGGCGCCCAGGACCACCACGTCAAAGTGTGAGCTCATGACCTTCAGCCTAGAACGCCACCGCCCCCGGCGGCGCGACGGGCGCGGCCCGGAACACCGCGGCCTCTCACGCAGGGGAACGCGTACGGGCCGGCCCCCGCGGGGACCGGCCCGTACGTCAGGCCGGGTCAGGCGGCGTCAGGCGCCGCCCGACCTCAGACGAGGTCGAACCGGTCCAGGTTCATGACCTTGTCCCAGGCGGCGACGAAGTCCTTGACGAACTTGGCCCGGGCGTCGTCGCTCGCGTAGACCTCGGCGAGCGCGCGCAGTTCGGAGTTCGAGCCGAAGACGAGGTCGGCACGCGTGCCGGTCCACTTGACCTCGCCGGTGACGTCGTCGCGGCCCTCGAAGGTGGTCGCGTCCTCGGAGGTCGCCTTCCACGTCGTGCCCAGGTCGAGCAGGTTGACGAAGAAGTCGTTGGTGAGCTGTCCGGGGGTCGCGGTGAGGACACCGTGCGAGGACTGCCCGTGGTTCGCGCCCAGGGCACGCAGGCCGCCGACGAGGACGGTGAGTTCCGGCGCGCTCAGGGTCAGCAGGTTCGCCCGGTCGAGCAGCAGGTACTCGGCCGGCAGCCGGTTGCCCTTCCCGAGGTAGTTGCGGAAGCCGTCCGAGGCCGGCTCCAGCGCGGCGAAGGACTCCGCGTCGGTCTGCTCGTCCGTCGCGTCCACACGGCCCGGGGTGAAGGGCACCTGGACGTCGTGACCGGCGTCCTGGGCGGCCTTCTCGACCGCGGCGACGCCGCCGAGGACGATCAGGTCGGCCAGCGAGACGTGCTTGTCACCGGAGTTGAAGTCACGCTGGACACCCTCCAGCGTGCGCAGCACCGTCGCCAGCGTGTCGGGGTCGTTGGCCTCCCAGCCGCGCTGCGGCTCCAGACGGATGCGGCCGCCGTTGGCGCCGCCGCGCTTGTCGCTGCCGCGGAACGTCGAGGCCGACGCCCAGGCGGTGAAGACGAGCTGCGCGACCGTCAGGTCCGAGCCGAGGATCTTCGCCTTGAGGGCGCTGATGTCGTCGGCGCCGATGACCTCGCCCTCCGCCTCCGGCAGCGGGTCCTGCCACAGCAGCGTCTCCTCCGGGACCTCCGGGCCGAGGTAGAGGGACTTCGGACCCATGTCACGGTGGGTCAGCTTGTACCAGGCCCGCGCGAAGGCGTCGGCGAACTCGGCGGGGTTCTCGTGGAAGCGGCGGGAGATCGGACCGTAGATCGGGTCGAGGCGCAGCGACAGGTCCGTCGTGAGCATCGAGGGAGCGATCTTCTTGGCCGGGTCGTGCGCGGCCGGGACGGTGCCCTCGCCGGCGCCGTCCTTCGGCTTCCACTGGTTGGCGCCCGCGGGGCTCTGGGTCAGCTCCCACTCGTAGCCGAAGAGGTTGTCGAAGAAGCCGTTGCTCCACTGCGTGGGCGTGGTGGTCCAGGTGACCTCCAGACCGGAGGTGATGGCGTCGGCGCCCTTTCCGGTGCCGTACGTGCTCTTCCAGCCCAGGCCCTGCGCCTCGATCGGGGCGGCCTCGGGGTCGTCGCCGACGCTCTCCGCCGGGCCGGCGCCGTGGGTCTTGCCGAAGGTGTGACCGCCCGCGATCAGGGCGACCGTCTCCTCGTCGTTCATCGCCATCCGGCGGAACGTCTCACGGATGTCGCGGGCCGCGGCGATCGGGTCCGGGTTGCCGTTCGGGCCCTCGGGGTTGACGTAGATGAGGCCCATCTGGACGGCGCCGAGCGGGTTCTCCAGCTCACGGTCGCCGCTGTAGCGCTGGTCGTCGAGCCAGACGCTCTCGGGACCCCAGTACACGTCCTCCTCGGACTCCCAGACGTCCTCGCGGCCGCCGGCGAAGCCGAAGGTGTCGAAGCCCATCTGCTCCAGGGCGACGTTGCCGGTGAGGATCATGAGGTCGGCCCAGGAGAGGCTCTGGCCGTACTTCTTCTTGACGGGCCACAGCAGACGGCGGGCCTTGTCCAGGTTGCCGTTGTCCGGCCAGCTGTTGAGGGGGGCGAAGCGCTGCTGACCGGCACCGGCGCCGCCGCGGCCGTCGCTGATGCGGTAGGTGCCCGCGCTGTGCCACGCCATACGGATCATGAAGGGGCCGTAGTTGCCGAAGTCGGCGGGCCACCAGTCCTGCGAGGTCGTGAGCACCTCGGCGATGTCCTGCTTCACCGCGGCGAGGTCGAGGGCCTCGAAGGCCGCCGCGTAGTCGAAGTCCTCGCCGAGCGGGTTGGCCACGGCCGGGTTCTTGGCGAGGATCTTCAGGTTGAGGCGCTCCGGCCACCACTGTCGGTTTCCGCCGCCCTGGGTCGGGTGCGGAGCGCGGTCGTGTGCGACAGGGCAGCCGCCCGCGGCCTCGGTTTTCGCGTCGGTGACGATCGCGTCGTGGTTCTCAGACATGGGAATCCTTCCGGATGGGCCGATCTCGGTGCTCAGCGACTGCGGGTGGGGGGAGCGGCCGGGGCGGGGCCCCGGCGGCCGGCCCCGGAACCATCGACGGAGCCGACGGGGAGGCCGTTCTTTTCGGACGATAACGGGCAAAGGGGGCGTCCGGCCGCTTGGCCGGGAGCGGGGGCGCCGTACACGGCTCGCGCCGGACCGGCTGGACCGGTCCGATACGGGGTACGCATCCCGCCACGGTGGGCGGACGGAGGGCTGTGTGCGGCGTGCGGGCAGGTGCGGCGCCGGGTCGCCCGTCCCGGCGGCGATCGCGTCGTCGCCGCGACGGTCCCCGGGTCCGGGAGGGTCCCGGGCTGCGTGTCACGGCGGCCGTCACGCGCAGGCCGACGCCGCGTGGCTCCACGGCGGTGGTCCCGACATCTCTGTCTCTCCTGCCCGTACTGAAGTCCTTCTGTCCCTTGGCCAGTGCCAAAACCGATCCTACAATGGACAGAGTCCAAGTCAAGAAGGACGCCAAACCCGTATCCGATCGGACCCCTGGATGCGCACCGATAAACTGCGGATTCCCACTGATCCTGAAAAGGTGAACCGATATGAGTGACCTGCTGGAGCGACTGCGAGGACGTGGCTGGCGGATGACTTCCCAGCGGCGCGTCGTTGCGGAGGTCCTCGACGGTGATCATGTGCATCTCACGGCCGACGAGGTGCATGCCCGTGCGGCCGAACGGCTGCCCGAGATCTCCCGGGCTACCGTCTACAACGCGCTGGGGGAGCTGGTCTCGCTCGGCGAGGTCATCGAGGTCTCCACCGACGGCCGCGCCAAGCGCTACGACCCCAACGCGCACCGGCCGCACCAGCATCTGGTGTGCTCCGCCTGCGGCACCGTCCGTGACGTCCACCCGACCGGCGACCCACTGGCCGACCTTCCGGCGACGGAACGATTCGGGTTCGCCGTGGCCGCCGTTGAGGTCACCTATCGGGGGCTGTGCCCTTCGTGCGTCTAGGATCCGCCTGCATCCCGGATCCCGGATCCCGGCAGACGGCAGACGGCAGACGGCAGACGGCTGAGCGGACAGCCGATGGCGGATCGCCGAGGCGGACTGCGGCCGACGGTCGGTCGGCGGACTCGTCGGCGGTGATCGTTTCGGCGCGCGGCCCTGTGGCGGGCCACCCATGCGGCCTAGGCTTCCGACGTGAACAGCACCCAGTGGGACATCTCGCAGTCGATACGGATCCGGCCGGGCGTCCCGGCCGACGCACCGGCCATTCTGGACATGCTCGATGGAGCGGTGGTCTGGATGAACGCCCGGGGCAACACCGAGCAGTGGGGCACGACCCCGTACTCGGGGACGGCGAACGGGGCGGAGCGTGTCCGGCGGTACATGACCGAGAACGCGCCCTTCGTCGCGGAGGCCGACGGAACACCCGTCGGAGCCCTGGTCCTCGACACCGGGCCCAGCCCGCAGATGCCGATCAAGCCCGCCGCGGAACCCGAGCGGTACGTCCGGCTGCTGGTGTCCGACCGCCGGTACGCCGGCCGCGGCATCGGGGCCGCGCTGCTGGCCCACGCCGCCGAGGAGACACGGCGGGCCGGAGTCGAACTGCTGCGGGTCGACTGCTGGGCGGGCGGCGGGGGCCAACTGGTCGCGTTCTACGAGCGCCAGGGATTCACCCCCGCCGAGCGATTCCTGTCCGGGACCTGGCCGGGCCAGGTGCTGGCCCGGCGGATCGTCGTGCCGCGTGAGCGGAGCGGTCAGGCGAGGTAGTCGGCGACGAGTTCGGCGAACTCCTCCGGCGCCGCGAGTCTGACCCCCAGGGTCTCGGCCTTGGCGCGCTTGGACCCGGCGCCCTCGCCCGCCACGACCAGGGTCGTCTTCTTCGACACGCTGGAGGAGGAACGGCCGCCGGCGCGTTCGATGAGCTCGTTCATCTGGTTGCGGCTGAGCTGCTCCAGAGCCCCGGTCATCGCACCCGTGACCACCACCGTCATCCCGGCCAGCGGCCCGCCGGCGCTCCCGCCCTCCTCCGCGTCCGGGCCGCCCTCGCCGCCCTCGCCGCCCTCGCCGGGCGGGGCGGGCGGGGTGGCCCCGGGCTCGGTCATGTTGACCCCGGCGGCGACGAGCCTGTCGATGAGCGGGGCCAGTTCGACCAGCTCCGCGACGATCGAGGGGGCCTTCTCCGTGCCGATGCCCTCGACCCGCTGCATCGTTTCCGTATCCGCCGAGCGCACCTCGTCCATGGTGGCGAAGTACCGGGCGATGCGCCGGGACATGGAGCGGCCCGTACCGCGGACACCGAGCGCGCACAGCACCCGTGACAGCGGCCGGCCCTTGGCCGCCTCGATCGCCGCGAGGAGGTTGTCCGTGCTGGTCTCACCCATCCGCTCCAGGCCGAGCAGCTGCTCGCGGGTCAGGCTGAACAGCCCGGCGAGATCGGCGACCAGACCGCTCTCCACGAGCTGGACGACCCGCGTGTGACCGAGGCCCTCGATGTCGAGCTGGTCGCGGCCCGCCGCGTACGAGAGCGCGGCGACGAGATGGCAGTTGCGGCCCTGCTCGCAGCGCCACCGCTGCTCGCTGGTGTCGATGGCGGATCCGCAGTTCGGGCACGTCTCGGGGAAGACGATGGGCTGTTCCTCACCGGTCCGCAGATGGGCGACGGGCGCTTCGATCCGCGGGATGACGTCACCGGCGCGGTGGACCATCACGTGGTCGCCCAGCCGCAGATCGCGGCGCGTGATGTCCGCCGGGTTGTGGAGGGTGGCGTACGTGATGGTCGAGCCGTCGATCTCGACCGGCTCCAGCACGCCGCGCGGGGCGATGATGCCGGTGCGGCCCACGTTCCACTCGACCGCCAGCAGCCGGGTGATCTTCTCGACGGCCGGGAGCTTGTACGCGATCGCCCAGCGCGGCGCGCGGGAACCTGACCCGGCGGCCCGCTGGTCGGCCGCCAGGTCGGCCTTGACGACGATCCCGTCGATCCCGAACGGCAGCTCGGCGCGCAGCGCCCCGATCTCCTGGACGCGGGCCAGGACCTGCTCGGCGGTCGCCGCCGTGATCCCGGGGACGGCCGTGCTCGCGGTGGTGTTCACGCCCAGCTCGGCCGCCCGCGCCATGAGTTCGCTGTGCGCGAGCTCGGCCAGCCGCGCGGCCTCCTCGGCCCCGGTGCCGGACACCGGCAGCAGGCCGTAGCCGAAGAAGGTCATCGGCACCGTGTAGGCGCGTTCCTTGGCGCGCAGCGTGCCCGCCGCGGCGTTGCGCGGGTTCGCGAACGGCTGCCCGCCGTGCGCGGTGCGCACCTCGTTGGCGTGTTCGAACTGCGCCGTCGTCATGAGGACTTCGCCGCGCACCTCCAGCGTGAGGGGCTCGGTGAGCTCGCCGGGCAGGCCCTCGATCGTCCCGATCGCGTGCGACACGTCCTCACCGGCCGTGCCGTCCCCACGGGTGATCAGCCGGGTGAGCCGGCCCTGGTGGTAGCGCGCCGCGATGGCCAGGCCGTCGAGCTTCGGTTCGACGCTGTACCGCTCCACCTCGTGACCGGTCCGCCGGGCCAGCGACGCCGTCCAGGCGGTGAACTCCTCGGGCGAGAAGACATTGTCCAGGCTCAGCATCGGCACCGTGTGCGGGACGTCCCCCTCGACGGCGCCGCCCGCGACCTTCCCTGTCGGCGAGTCGGGCAGCACCTGACCGGGATGCTCGGCCTCCCAGACGGCGATGCCGCGCACGAGCCGGTCGTACGCGTCGTCGTCCAGCACGGACGTGCCGCCCTCGTAGTAGGCGGCCGACGCCTTCAACGCGTCCTCGACCGCCTGCGCGTAGGCGACGGCATCCACGATCACTGCAACAGGTGTTGTCATACCCGTCATCCTGCCTGCCACCACTGACAATGCCCTCCGGAGCAGGCCTGGAGGCTGTGGAGAGCGGTCGCCGCGGACACCCCGTGCACGGCCGTCTCCTACGACGACGGCCGTCACTGGCCTACGGGGCGCCTGGGTCCTGCGGCCACCGGCCACCGGACCGCCCGATCCGGCGCCCCGCACGAGTGATTCGTGTCTCTCAGGGCCCGCACTTGGGACGATGCGGGCAACAGCGTCACGCGGGAGGTGACACGGGCCCACGGCTTGAAGTAGACCTTGGAGGAACCGTGAGTTCGGGCAGGCCACGGGTTTTCGCAGCCCCCGTCCCGTCCGGCGTCACTACGCCGACTTCAAGGAGTGGCCCATGCTCGCCGCGCTCGGTCTCGGTCCGGCCGAGGAGGAGATCTACCGCCTCCTGGTGGCCCGGGGACGGGCTGCCGTCCCTGAACTGGCCGCCGACGGTGGCCGCCCCGAGTCCGAGGTGCGTGAAGTCCTCACCGATCTGGCCGGGCGCGGTCTCGTCGTGCGCCTGGCGGGCGAGGGCGCGGTCACCAGGTATCTCGCGGCACCCCCCGCGGTGGCGCTGGGCGGGGAACTGCGGCGGCGCCGCGACGAGTTGAGCGCGGCGGAGCACGCGGTGCTCACTCTCGCGGAGCAGCACCGCACGGGTGCCGAGGGCGGCGCGGTGGAAGTGATCAGTGACATCGACGCGGTTCGCCACCGGTTCAGACAGCTCCAGGAGTCCGCCCGGCAACAAGTGAGGGCGATGATGGTGCCCGAACAGACCGTCGTGTCGCGCAGCGACAACGTCGCGGAGGGGGCCGGAGTCCGGCGTGGCGTGCTCTACCGGACGATCTTGCACCGGGAGGCGCTGACCGAGCCCGGAGCGCTGGCCCAGGCCCTCGGGGCGCTCGAGGCCGGACAGCAGGTCAGGGTCGCCGACGCCGTGCCGGTCAAACTCATGATCGCGGACCACGAACTGGCGATGCTTCCCCTGTTCAGCGGCCGCAACACCGCGGCCGCCTCGGTGCTGGTGCACGTCGGCGGGCTGTTGGACGCGCTGGTCGCCTATTTCGAACTGGCCTGGGAGCAGGCGTACCCGCTGTCGCCGCACACGACGGGCGACGGCGTCGCCGAGCAACGCGCGGACGCCATAGACGCGTTCGACGCCAGGATGCTCGCCCTGGTCCTCGCGGGACTCACCGACCAGGCGGTCGGTGCGCGCCTCGGCGTCTCCCGCCGCACGGTACAGCGGCGCATCGGTGAACTCATGACGCGGGCAGGCGTGGAGAGCCGTATCCAGCTCGGCTGGCACGCCGCGCGCAGGGGGTGGGCCTGACGGCCCGGCAGGCGGCCGTTCCGGGCGTCAGTGTCCCCGGACCGCGGGTGAGGGCCGTACGGACCGGGTGACGACGAGGTCCGGCTCGCGCGGACCGGGAGGCAGGCCCGTGCCGACGTCCGCCTGACGCAGCTCGGCCAGCAACTCGGTCTGTCCGGCGAGCAGTTCGGTCAGGATGCGGCGGGCGGCGCGCAGCAGCTCGGCGACATCGCCGCCCGCCAGGGCGTAACTGACGGTCGATCCCTCGCGGATCGACACCACGATCCCCGAGCGGCGCAGCACGGCCAACTGCTGCGAAAGGTTGGAGGGTTCGACCTCGATCTCGCTGAGCAGGTCGCGCACCGAGACGGGTCCGCTCTGCAGCAGTTCCAGGACCCGGATGCGCACCGGGTGTCCGAGCATGCGGAAGAACTCGGCCTTGGCCTGGTAGAGGGGAACCTGCCTGGTCAAAATCGTTCGCTCCCTGCCGCCTGGGGACGGTCTGTTGCTCCGGCTGGTGCGGTGGCTCTCCGCTGCTCAGGCTGGTGCGGTGGCTTCCGAGCGCCCGCCGCGAGCGGTGCCGTAAGGACCGATCCTGGCGGCTCCGCCTCCGCATACCCACGTGATTGAGCCGATCTGGATGTACCCAATTGAAGAAGTCTTCAAGTCGTGGGCATGCGAAGGCGCGGAGAACGTGGCTGTCTACACCTCTAGTTCGGATTCGATGCGTGCGAGCTGGTGGCGGGCCATGGCCAGGTTCGAGGTCGCCTTGTTGAGCACGAGGTACAGGAACAGTCCGTTGCCGTTGCGGCCCGTGAGCGGCCGGATCACGTGGTACTGGTTCTCGAGCGTGATGAGCACGTCCTCGATCTTGCTCTTGAGCCCGAGATGTTCCATCGTGCGCACCTTGGCCCGGACCACGTCGGTGTTGCCGGCCGCGGCGACGTTCAGATCGAGATCCTTGCCGCCCCCCAGCGTGCCCAGCGCCATGCCGCTCGTGTAGTCGACGAGGGCCACGCCCAGCGAGCCCTCGATCGACGTCATCGTCTCCTTGAGGGAGATCTCCACATTTGCCATACCGATGTCTCCTTCGGGTCACCGCGCGGACGGAGGAGTTCCCGACCGGCCGGTGACTCGGACCCTACGGACCGTCCGCGACGTGCGGCCGGGTTGTTTCGGGACTGGCGGAAGGAGCATCGAAAGGCGTACGGGATGACAGATGGTTGATCGCCGGTGACCGGTTGTTGATCAGGGATGGCGCCCGGCGCCCCCTGCGCCGGTGGCCGCGAAGTCCGCGAACCACGCCAGCATCTCCGGGTGCGTGATGGACCCCTCGCTGCTGACCTCGCCGGGGCGGGCGCCCTGGAGGACGCGTTTGACCGGGACCTCGAGCTTCTTGCCGGTGAGGGTGCGCGGGACGGCGGGGACCGGCACGATCACGTCGGGCACATGGCGCGGGGACAGCCGGCTCCTGATGGCCGTGGCGATGCGGCGGCGCAGACCGTCGTCGAGCGCGGTTCCCTCGGCGGGTACGACGAACAGCGGCATGAAGTAGGCGCCGTCGGGCTGTTCCACCCCGATGACGAGACTGTCGGCGATCTCCGGGAGCTGGTCGACGACGGCGTAGATGTCGGCGGAACCCATGCGCACACCCGAGCGGTTCAGGGTGGAGTCGGAGCGGCCCGCGACGACGACCGACAGGTCCGGGTCGATGGTGACCCAGTCACCGTGCCGCCACACCCCGGGGTAGGTGTCGAAGTAGCTGGCCCGGTAGCGGGCGCCGTCCGGATCGCCGACGAAGCGCAGCGGCATGGACGGTAGCGGCGCCGTCACCACCAGCTCGCCCTGTTCGCCCGTCAGCGGCCGTCCCTCGGGGTCCCAGGAGGCCAGGGCGACGCCGAGGGAGGGCGCCTGGATGCGGCCGACGCGGACGGGCAGCAGCGGGGTGCTTCCCGCGAGCACGGAGCAGACGTCCGTGCCGCCGCAGATGGACTGGAGCCGCACTCCGGGCGCCAGCCGGTCGTGGACCCAGCGCCAGGTGCTCGGCGGCAGGGTCGACCCGGTCTGCAGGACGGTCCGCAGCCGCCCGAGGCCGAACGTGTCCGCGGGACGCGTGTCCGCCTTCTCGGCGGCGGTGAGATAGGCGGCGCCCACGCCGAGCACGGTCGCACCGGTCCGTTCGGCGATCTCCCAGGCGCCGTCGATGCCGGGATACGTCGGGCTGCCGTCGTACAGGACGACGGTGCTGCCGTGCAGCAGCCCTCCTACCAGGAAGTTCCACACCATCCAGCTGGTGGAGGTGATGAAGAGGTAGCGGTCGTCGGCGCGCAGGTCGACGCCCAGGCCCAGTGCCTTGAGCAGTTCGACCACGATGCCGCCGTGGCCCTGGACGATCCCCTTCGGTATTCCCGTGGTTCCCGACGACCACAGGATCCACAACGGGTGGTCGAAGGGCAGGTCGGCGAACTCCGTCGGACCGTCCGCGGACGGCAGCGCGGACCAGGCGTGCTGGTGGACGTCGGGCCGGCCGGACCACGGCTCCGCCGGGGTGTCGAAGACGTTCTCGACGGCCAGGACGTGGCGGACGGTGGGCAGCCCGTCCGCGAGTTCGGCGACCTCGGGGCGCCGGTCGTAGGTCTTGCCGCCGTAGCGGTATCCGTCCGCCGCCACGAGGACGGCGGGCCCTGCCTGGCGGAGCCGGGCGAGCACGCTGGGCGTGCCGAAGTCCGGGGAACAGGCCGTCCACACGGCGCCGACGGCGGCCGTGGCGAGCAGCGCCACCACGGTCTGGCGGAGGTTGGGGAGATATCCGGCCACGCAGTCGCCGGGCTCCACGCCCATGCGGCGCAGTGCCGCCGCGACATCGGCGACCTGCCGGCGCAGCTCGCGCCAGGAGGTCTCCTCGGGGGTGCCGCCCTCGGTCAGACAGACGAGCGCGGGGCGGGCGTCCGTGGCCTGGGCGAAGCAGCGTTCGGCGAAGTTCAGCCGGGCGCCGGGGAACCAGTCGGCTCCCGGCATCGACGCCTGGCCCAGTACCTCGTCGTAGTCGGTGACCGCGTCCAGCCCGTAGAACTCCCACACCGCCGACCAGAATCCCGCGAGGTCGGTGGAACTCCACCGCCACAGCTCGGCGTAGTCGGAGAAGTGGAGTCCCCGTACTTCGCCCACCCAGTTCATGAAGCTCGCTGCGTTGGAGTCCTCCAACTCGCGGCGACCGGGGGACCACAGCAGGTCGGTGTCGGTGTTCATCGGGTGCCTTCCTGGGCTGGACGCGGCGTTCAGCCGGTTTCCACGTCGTGGAGCAGTTCTTCCGCGCGCGGCCACGGGCCGTAGCCGGACGCGGGGTTGAGATGGCCGACCTCGCCGAGTTCCACCAGGGCGCCGCCCCAGTCGCGGGCCAGTCCGGCGACCTGCTCGGCCGTGCCGAGGGGGTCGTTCGCGCTGGCGGCGACGACGCTGGGGAAGGGCAGCGGGGTCCGGGGTACCGGTGTCCAGCCGTGCTCGACGAGCACTTCGGGCGTCGGATAACCCTCGGGCAGAGGGGTGTCGAAGTCCGGCGGCGTCACGAGCAGCGCTCCGCGCACCTGTGCCGTGTGTCCCGCGGCCCAGTGGACCGTGGTGATCACGCCGGCGCTGTGCGCGACGAGCACGACGGGGCCCTCGGCCTCCGAGACCACCTTGTCGAGGGCCGCCACGCGGGCCGCGCGGCTCAGGGAGTCCTCGGTGAGCGGCGGGACGGTGCGCACGGTGCGCCCGGCCTCCGTCAGCCTCTCCGCCAGCAGGGTCTGCCAGTGGTCCTCGACGTGATCGCGCAGCCCCGGGACGATCACGACGACCGGGTCGGTCCGGGTGCTCACGCGGTCACCACCGCGTCCTCCGGCTCCGGCGCCGGGGCACCCGTCAGACGGAGCAGGTCACGCTCGTAGAAGTGACGGCCGACCAGGAACGCGAGGGTGGCGCCGAGCGCGGCGAGCGGGATGACCCGCAGGGCGCCGAGCAGTCCCATGTGGTCGGCGAGCGCGCCTGTCACGGCGGGCCCGGGAGCCAGCCCGAGCAGGCTGTTGGCGAGGGTCAGGGTGGCGAAGGCCGTCGCGGAGATGGCCGCGGGGGTCAGGTTGGCCACCATGGCGGTCGCGGGACCGGCGGTGCCGGCCGACAGCAGGGCTCCGGCCGCCAGCACCGCGAGCTGGAGAGGTCCGGTCGGCAGCCGGAAGGCGGCCATGAGCAGGACGAGCGAGCCGATGCTGCACCCGATGGCGACCGCCCATTTGCGGATGGGGAACGCCCGGCAGATGCGGTCGGAGACGATGCCGCCGCCGATCATGCCGACGCCGATCACGAGGATGAAGATGCCGGCGGTAGCGCCCGCCTTGGCGGTGGGCATGTCGTAGTAGCGGTTGAAGAAGCTGGGCAGCCAGGCCATCAGGGAGGCGGCGATGAACAGTTGGAGACCGCTGCCCACGTAGGCGCTGATCACCGACACGGAGGAGAACAGCCGGGGCAGCAGCACGCGCAGCCGGCCCTGCGGTCCGGGACCGGGCCCGGTGTCGGTGGAACCGGCTTCCGGCGTCAGCCTCTTCTCGGTGACGACGACCCCGTAGACCGCGGCCAGGACCAGACCGAAGATGCCCATGAAGCCGAACGCCCAGCGCCAGCCGAGGTGTTCGGCGACCGCGCCGCCGATCGACACGCCGAGGACCGAACCGAAGGCGCCGCCCGCTATGAACGCACCGGAGAGGGTGGCGCGCAGACCGATCGGGAAGATGCTCAGGACGACGGCGATGCCGACGCTTCCGTACGCCGCCTCACCGATGCCGACGAAGAGCCGGCCGACGAGCATCTGGTCGTAGCTCGCGGAGACCGCGCAGCCCAGGGTCGCCACGCTCCACATCACCGCGGCCAGCAGCAGGCTCTTGACCCGGCCCCAGCGGTCGGCCATGAGTGACATGGGGAACGTGAGCAGGCCGACCATGAGGGCGACGACGCTGCTGAGCGTGCCGAGTCTCGCGTCCGAGAGCAGCCACTCGCTCTTGAGGTCGGGGAAGACGGCGTTGAGGACCTGCCGGGACATGTAGTCGGACAGCAGCAGGCCGAAACTGAGGGCGAAGACCACCCAGGCGTAGCGTCGGGACACGGGCCATCCGGACGAGGCGGTCGTGTCCGTCTCGGGGATGGGCCCAGCAGTGGTGTGCAAGTCCATTGTCATCACCTCACGCGCTCTTGGAGAAAGGGGCTAGAACGGTCTGTCGCCGACGATTCCCGCGCGCTCCATCCGGCGGACGGCGGGCCAGTAGTCCTGTACGGCGTAGTGCTGGGTGGAGCGGTTGTCCCAGATGGCGACACTGTTCGGGGTCCAGCGCCAGCGCACCTGGTACTCCGGGATCGCGGCCTGGCCGATCAGGTAGTTGAGCAGGAGGCCCGCGCCGGGGGCGAAGTCCTGCCCGAACCGCACGTTCTCCGGCGTGTGGTAGTTGACGAAGTGGGTGGCGAACGCGTTGACGAAGAGGATCTCCTCGCCGGTCTCCGGGTGGACGCGCACCACCGGGTGTTCCGCGTCGGGGAACCGCTCCTTGAGAGCGTGCCGCTTCTCCTGCGGCATGGCGGCGCCGAACGTGGCCTCGATGCTGTGCCGGGCCCGCAGGCCACGGATCTTGGTGCGGATGTCCTCGGGCAGTCGGCGGTACGCCTCGGCCATGTTCACCCAGATCGTGTCCCCGCCGACGGGAGGCCCTTCGATACACCGCAGCACGGCGCCCATGGGCGGGTTCTCGCGCCACGTGGCATCGGTGTGCAGGGCGTTCTCGTAGTGCTCCGCCGGGCTGTCGAGGTCCTTGTAGATCCGCACCAGGCCGGGGTTCTCGGGGTCGCTGCCGGCCACCGGGTGGTCCTCCAGCGCGCCGAACCGTTCGGCGAAGGCGACGTGTTCGGCGCGCGTGATGTCCTGGTCGCGCAGGAACAGCACCTTGTACTGGAGCAACAGAGACCTGATCTCCTCGAAGAGGTCGTCGTCGCGTGCGGCGTCGCCGAGGTTCACTCCGGACAGTTCCGCGCCGATGGTACAGGTCAGCGGTTCGACCTTGATCGAGCCGCGGTGGTGGGCGCGGACCGGGGCGCCCTCGGGGGGAGCGAGCGTGTGGTCCATGGTGCTTCCTCCTGGAGAGAGTGGAGTTGACCGAGGGGGAGCGGTGGGGCTCAGAGCACGAAGACGGACGATCCGGTGGTCTGCCCCGCTTCCAGGTCGCGGTGTGCCTGGGCGGCGTCCTCGAGGGCGTACCGCTGGTTGACCTCGATGGTGATGCGGCCGGAGGTGACGTGGCCGAAGAGCTCGCCCGCGAGCTCCGCCCGTTCCGCGGGGTCCGCGATGTAGTCGGCGAGCGCCGGCCGGGTGACGAACAGGGAGCCCTGGACGGCGAGTTGCATGGCGTCGATGGGCGGGACGGGGCCGGAGGCGGTGCCGAAGCAGACGAGCAGGCCGCAGCGGCGCAGCGATGCGAGCGAGGAGGCGTAGGTGGTCCTGCCGACGCTGTCGAAGGCCACCGGGACCCCGGCGCCGTCGGTGAGTTCGCGCACCCGCTCGGCCACGTTCTCGCGCTTGTAGTGGATGACGTGGTCGCAGCCGTGCGCCCGGGCCAGCTCGGCCTTCTCCTCGGTGGAGACGGTGCCGATGACGTTCAGTCCGAGCAGCTTGGCCCACTGGCAGACTATGAGGCCGACGCCGCCGGCCGCCGCCGTCAGCAGGATCGTGTCACCCGCCTTGAGAGGGTGGATCCTGCGGAGCAGGTACGCGGAGGTCAGACCGCGCATGGTCATCGCGGCCGCGGTCTCGAAGGCGATACCGTCCGGCAGCTTGATCAGGGAGCCGACGGGCATGACGCGCTCGGTGCTGTAGGCGCCGAGCGGACTTCCCGTGTACGTGACCCGGTCGCCCTCGGTGAACTCGGTGACGCCCGTGCCGACCGCCTCGATCACGCCCGCGGCCTCGACGCCGAGCCCGGCGGGCAGCGGCGCGGGGTAGAGCCCGGTGCGGAAGTAGGTGTCGGCGAAGTTGAGTCCGACGGCGTGGTGGCGGATCCGGACCTCGCCGGGGCCGGGGTCGCCGACGACGACCTCCTCCCAGCGCAGGACCTCGGGACCGCCGGTCTCCTTGAATCGAATGGCGTGGGCCACTGGGGGGCTCCGTTGTTCGTGTCGGGTGGATGGGGAGAGGAGGGGACCGCCGGAACCGGGGGGTCTGGCCCCGGCGGCCCCGTGGCGTGTGCTTCCGCCCCGTCCGGGCGGATGGCACCGCGGGGCCGGGCGCCGGCCCGGCCGGCCGCACCGGCGATCGGTGCGGCAGCCGGCGTATCGCGGGCCGGCATCCGGCGGCCGCGTCGTGGTGCGGTGGAGCGCCGTCGGGTCAGGCGTCGCGGAGCATGAAGCCGCGCTGTCCGGGACGGCGGTTGGGCACCATGCCGAGCTGGGCGAGCGTCTCGTCGGTGCTGGAGTAGGTCTCGCCGATCTTGTAGATCTTCCTGGCCTCCGCGCCGGTCGCGATGTCACGGCCGAGCGCCTGCGAGATCTGCACCATCTGCTCGATCTGCTCGACGCTGGACATGCGCTGGCCCTTGCGCCCCCACAGGTTGTCCTCGTTGCCCACCCGGACGTGCACGCCGAGTGCGATGCCGATCGCGTTCATGGGCGCCACGGCGCGCATGGAGCTCTCGATGGTGAGGACGGCGCCGTCGGGGACGCGGCGGACGAACTCGATCAGGTCGGCGGGATGCCGGCCCGCGAAACCGCCGCCGATCGCGACGTAGTTGAGGACCAGAGGCCCTGTGTGGACACCGGACCGGATCAGCCGCTCCACGGTTTCGAGCTGGGCCAGGGTCGCGAGCTGGAAGTGCGGCTGGATACCGCTCGCGCTCAGCCGCTTGAGGTGCTCCAGGTAGAAGTCCGGACCGGCCTCCAGGTACATGTCCCGGTACGCCTTGTAGTAGTCCGGCTTGGCGATCGAGGTGCCCTCCAGATCGTCGTCGGTCATGATCTCGACGATGTTCATCTGGCTGGTGTTGATCGCGATGGTGACCTGGTCCGGCTTCGGGTCCAGGTCGGCGAGCATGTGACGGCTGTCGAAGTCGAGCCACTTGGCGTCCGCGCCCTCGCCCTCCGGGGCGAACGAGATGGACCCGCCGATCTGCAGGACCATGTCCGGCACGGCTTCGCGCAGCCGTCCGACCAGCTCGTTGAACATGGACAGCCGCTTGGAGCCCTTGCCGTCGAGCTCGCGGACGTGGATGTGGAGGACGGTGGCACCGGCGTTGTAGCAGTCGACGGCCGCCTGCACGTGCTCGTCCATCGTCAGGGGCAGGTCGTCGGCGTCGCCGGGAAGCCATTCGGGCCCGTAGGGAGCGGCCTGGATGACGAGCTTTTCCTGGTTCTCGGGGAACAGTGAGTCGTCGTGGAAGTGCACGGTCCGTCTCCTTCGTCGGATCGGTGATCACTCGCCGGGGGCATCGCCGCGCGCTGCGCGGGCCTGGGACGTCCGGCGGGGATCGATGCGGGTCACCGGTGACAGCGGGCGCGAGGTGGCCCGCTGCGATCGGCCGGTCCGGAGGGAGCCTGGGGGAGTGGCTCGGCTCCCTCCGACGGCCGACCGCGTTGTGCTGTGCGGTGGTGCAAAGGTAGGGCCGAGTCCAGGGACGCGCTTGCCTTCAGGAGACAGATGATTTGTCATTTGGGGACACCTGTGACGCGGGACTCAGTTGTGTGTGCCGCACGGCCGAGGTGCGGGTCCCACCCGTCCCTCCCGTCATCCAGGGGGAGTTGCTACGGAGTCCTGCTCTCGCGCCACGCTCGGGGGCTGCATCCGAACTGCTCGCGGAACCATCGCGAGAACCCGCTCAGGGACGAGAACCCCAGCAGGTCGGAGATCTCCGTCAGCGACCGCCGGGGGTTCGCCACGAACTGTTCCGCGAGATGGCGCCGGGTGACATTGAGGAGCGAGGAGAAGGTCTCGCCCGACCCGGCCAGATGGCGGTGGACCGTGCGCCGGTCGACGCCGAGGCTGCGCGCCACCTGCTCGACCGAGCAGCGCCCGGTGGGCAGCAGGACCTCGATCAGTTCGCGCACCCGGTCCGCGGCGCTGGTGTCCTTCGGTACGGCGATCGCGTCGAAGTACTGACGGGCGTACTCGCGCATCAGCGGGTCCGCCATGGCGTTCGGCGCGTCGAGGTCGTCGGCGTAGAAGACGATCCCGTCGATCTCGCGGTCGAACTCCACGATGGGCCCGAACGCGTCCTGGTGTGCCGAGGTGTCCGCCGGCGCGGAGTGGCGGAACCATACGGACAGCGGCCGCCAGCGGGCGTGCAGGAAGTCGCTCAGGATGCGGTGGAAGGCGACGACGGCCAGTTCCGTCGCCTGCCGGGACTCCATGGCCTCGCCGAGCCTCAGGTCCACCTTCAGCGTTGCCAGCCCGTCGCCCTCGGACAGCCGGGTGTGCAGCACCTCGTTGTACATGTACTGATGGCGGATCAGCATCTCCAGCGCGCTGCGCACGTCCGGTTCCTCGCGGACGACCAGGCTGATGGGGCCGAGCGTGGAGAAGCGGCGGAACTCGGCGAGGAGGACCCCGAAGTCCTCGTGGCCCGACTCGGCCGCCGACAGTTCCAGCACCTGGACGGCGGCCGTGCCGGAGATCCACCGGTCCTGGACGGTGAGCGCGGCGGTGTCCAGGCCCACCTGCTTCAGCAGTGCCTGCGGATCGATCCCGAGGGAGCGGCACAGCTCGACGTAGCCGCTCAGGGCGGCGGTGCGGACCAGAGGTCTCATGGGCACGCTCCAGGGATGTCCCGAAAAGCCAAGTCTCCTGTCCCGCCACGACAAGCGCGGCGGTGGTCGAGGAACCTAGCATGACGCCGTTCACCGGCCGGGCCTGCTCAGGGGTCATTCTCTCCGGCGGGTGAACGCGCGACGGATTGGAGGCGAACATGACAGGACTGACGGAAGCGGACCGGACACCGCCCCCGCCCTGCTCGGGCCCCGCGGTGTGGACGGGCCCGGAGCTCGCCGACCCCGGGCAGTGGCGGACACGCCTGTCGGAGACCGGGCTCGCCGAGATCGACTCCGCGCTGCGCGAGACGCGCAGACGGGACCTCACCCTGCTGAGGCTGACAGCCGCCGACTTCCCGCTCCCCGGCCTCGGCGCCGACCTGGAGCGCCTCTCCGGTGTCCTCGAACACGGACGCGGGTTCGCGGTCGTCCGGGGCATCCCCGTCGAGCGGCTCGGCGAGACGGCCGCGAGCACCGTGTTCTGGGGGCTCGGCCGGCACCTGGGGCACCCCGTACCGCAGGACGCCGACGGACTCGTCCTCGGCCGTGTCCGGGACACCGGACGCGGCCCGGGCGACCCGGCCGCACGTGACGGCCGGACCCGGGAGGCCCTGGCCTTCCACACCGACCCCACCGACCTCCTCGCCCTGCTGACGCTGCGCACGCCCCGCACCGGCGGACACGTCTCCCTGGTCAGCGCGGCCGCGGTCCACAACGCGGTGCTGGACCTGCGCCCCGACCTCGCCGGGCGCCTGTACCGCACGTACCACTTCGACCGCCGCGAGGAGCACGCTCCCGGTGAGCCGCCCTGCGCGGTCGCCCCGCTGGTCTCCCGCCACGACGGCCCCTCGGGCGCGCTGAGCATGCGCTACGACCGGTCCTGTCTCGAATCCGCCCAGCGCTTCCCCCACGTGCCCCGCCTGGAACCGGCCGACCACGAGCTCTTCGATCTCATCGACTCCGTGGCCGGCTCCCCCGAGTACCGGCTCGACCTCGACCTCCGGGCCGGGGACCTGCTCGTCCTCAACACACACCGGGTGATGCACGCCCGTACGGCGATCGAGGATCTTCGATCGCCGGAACACGAAAACCACCTGCTGCGCCTCTGGCTGGCCTTCCCACAGGGACCCGGCAGCCGGGACACCCACCACTGGGTCACGCTTCGTGATGTGATCCGACCGCGCGGCACCGCCGCGCCCCGCGCGACGAACGCAAGGAGATACCCGGCATGACCAACCTCGTCACCCTTCTGGCCGCCACCGTCGCGGCCCACGGCGAGAACGTCGCCGTCCGCCACGACGACGACACGCTCACCTACGCCGAACTCGACGAGGCCAGCGCGCGGGTGGCGGCGCTGCTGCGGGACCGCGGCCTGCTGCCGGGCGACCGTGTCGCGCTGACCATGCCCAACGTCCCGCTGTTCCCGGTCCTCTACTACGGCATCCTGCGGGCCGGCGGAGTCGTCGTCCCGATGAACCCGCTGCTCAAGGCCCGTGAGGTCGCCTTCACCCTGCGCGACTGCGGAGCGCGCGTGGCGCTGGTGTCCCCGCTGTTCGCCGACGAGGTGACCAAGGCCGCCGCGGAGACGGGCACCGACTGCCTGGTGGCCGGTTCCGCGGACTTCGGCACCCTGCTGCGCGGCCACGAACCCCTGCGCGACACCCCGGACCGGGCCGACGACGATGCCGCCCTGATCCTCTACACCTCCGGTACCACCGGAACGCCCAAGGGCGCCGAACTGTCGCACCGGAACCTGGCGAGCAACACCCTCACCACGGCCGAGACCCTCCTCCAGGTCGGACCGGACGACGTGCTCTTCGGCGGCCTGCCCCTCTTCCACGCCTTCGGCCAGACCTGCGCGCTCAACGTGGCCGTCGCGACCGGAGCCACACTGACCCTGCTGCCCCGGTTCGAGCCGGGAAGCGCCCTGGAGATCATCGCCCGGGACAAGGTCACCGTCTTCCTCGGTGTGCCGACGATGTACGCGGCGCTGCTGCACGCCGAACTCCCCGACGGTTTCGACGCCGGCCTGGTGCGCCTGGCCGTCTCGGGCGGGGCCGCGCTTCCGGTCGAGGTCCTGCACGGATTCGAGCGGCGCTTCGGTGCGGCCGTGCTGGAGGGGTACGGGCTGTCCGAGACGTCGCCCGTGGCCGCGTTCAACCACCCGGACCGTCCGCGCAAGGCGGGCTCGATCGGTATGCCCATCCGCGGGGTCGAGATGCGGCTCGTCGCCGAGGACGGCGGAGTGGCCGCGTCCGGAGAGGTGGGCGAGATCGCCATCCGCGGCGAGAACGTCATGACCGGGTACTGGAACCGGCCGGACGCCACCGCGGAGGCGGTCCGCGACGGCTGGTTCCACAGCGGTGATCTGGCCCGCGTCGACGAGGACGGCTTCTACTTCATCGTCGACCGCAAGAAGGACATGATCATCCGCGGCGGATACAACGTCTACCCGCGCGAGATCGAGGAGGTGCTGTACGAGCACCCCGCCGTCGCCGAGGCCGCCGTCGTGGGGATGCCGCACCCCCTGCACGGTGAGGAGATCGCGGCCGTGGTCACGCTCCGGCCCGGTGCACAGGCCACGCCCGAGGAGATCCGCGCGCACGCCAAGGAGCGGGTCGCCGCGTACAAGTACCCCCGGGTCGTCACGATCGCGGCCGAACTGCCCAAGGGGCCCACGGGCAAGATCCTCAAGCGGGAGATCGTGGTCAGCGGCCTGTGAACCGGTGACGACGAAGGCCCAGGTGACGGCGGCCGCCTCGCCGCCGTCACCGGTCCCTCGGTCGCGGCCCGGCGAGAATCAGGCTCTCGACACGCTCGTACACCCCGCGTTCCCGGTCCGCCGCCCGGCGACCGGACAGCATGCTGCCGAGCCAGCCGAACGCGAAGCCCAGCGGGATGGACACCAGCCCCGTGGTGGTGAACGGGAACCAGTTGAAGTCGGCGGCGGGAAAGGCGGAGGTCGGGGATCCGGACACCAGTCTGGTGCCCGGCATCAGGACCAGGACGGCGAGGGTGCCGCCGATGAGCGTGCTCAGCAGACCGGCGCGGGTGTAGCGGCGCCAGAAGAGGCTGTAGACCAGGGCCGGGGCGATCGCCGAGGCGCCCACGCAGAAGGACATCGTGGCCAGCGGCTGGAGACTTCGGTTCTGGACGAGGACGGCGAGGGCGATCACGGGCGCGCCGACGACCAGGGCCGAGCCGCGGGCGAAAGCCGTCTCCCGCTGGGACGACATGGCGGTGCCGCGGCCCGCGAAGACGTCGTGGGCCAGCGAGTTGGCGCAGGCCAGGGTCATGCCGGCGACCGAGGCGAGCAGGGTGAGGAAGATCGCCGTGGTCACCGTGGTGAACAAGAGGGTCTCCGCCCGGGACACCACGGGGCCGAACGCGGCACGAGAGCCCAGCAGATAGGCGGTGTGCCCGCGCGGGTCGGCGGCGGTGACGCCGGCCCGGCCGATCAGGGCCATCGCCCCGATGGCGACGACGCCCGCCATCAGCATGAACAACGCCACCGACGACACCGCCCAGGACATCGAACGCCGCACCTGGCGGGCGCTGTTCGCGGTGAACATCCGCATGGTCACATGCGGGAGGCAGGCACCGCCCAGCACGATGGCGAACTGGGTACTGATCATGTCGAGCCGGGGATGCGGGCCACCGGCGAACTGGAGTCCGCCGTGCAGGAACGCGTCCGGTGAGCCACTGCGCCGCGCGGCCGCGGTGAACAACGCCCCGGGGTTCCAGTGGAATTGACGGAGGATCAGCAGAGAGACGACGATTCCGGAGCCGAGGAGCACGACCATCTTCAGGAGCTGGATCAACGCGGTGCCCCGCATGCCGCCGATGGCGGCGTAGGTGATCATCAGGGTGCCGACTCCCACGATGCAGCCCGTCTTCATGGAGCTGTCCGTGAAGCCGAGGATGTACGCCAGGAGCTGCCCCGTACTGGCGAGTTGGACGAGCATCATCGGCACGAGAGCGGCGATCGTGACACCGCACCCCGTGATCCGCACGGTGCGGCCCGGCATCCTGCGGGCCAGTACGTCGCCCATGGTGAACTTCCCCGTGTTCCGCAGGGGTTCGGCCAGCAGGAACATCAGCACCAGCAGCGAGAGCAGCGTGCTGAGAGCAAGGACGACGCCGTCGAAACCGCACAGGGCGATGACACCGCCGATGGTCAGCACGGTCGCGGCGGAGATGTAGTCGCCGGCGATGGCGAGTCCGTTGCGCAGCGGGGAGAGCGAGCGGTAGCCGGTGTAGAACTCGGCGAGATCGTCGCTGTCGGGGCCGGTCAGAACGCACAGCAGCAGGGTGACCGTGACGGCGATGGAGAAGGCGACGAGGGACCAGGACTGCGTGGAGCCGGCGAAGTCGCTCACCGCTTCCGCTCCTGCTGGGCTTCGGCCCACGGAACGCTCCGGTTCACGCGGCGCGCGAGGGGATCCACATAGCGGCGCGCGGTGCGTTCGTAGACGAGCACGGCGAGCCAGGTGGCGGGGATCTGGGAGAGGGCGATGACCAGGCCGGCCGAGAGACCACCGGTGACGGGACGGTTCATCAGGCCGGGGCAGCCGGCGGTCAGGCCGAGGAAGAGGGTGAAGCAGCCGAGCACCGCGAAGGTGGTCACGCGCCGCTGGCGGCGGTAGGCGCGCCGCAGGATGCGCAGATCGCGGTGGTGCCCGGTCGAGGCGCGGGGTGATGCCCCGCCGCGTAAGGGTTCCGCCGCGGCCGGGTCCGGGACGTGCTGGGCGAACGAGTTCTGGTGTCCCCGCGGCGGTCCTGCGGGCCGTGGGGCGGAGCTGTCGTACGACATGCCGGTCTCCAGGTGGGGTGCGGGCCCGGCGTGCATGGACCGCGGGACGGTGGGGGAACGGCTCGGGTCCTCGCACGCTATGCGGCCCGTCGGCCCGTGCGAAGGGCTTTCCTTCAACTACCTGGTCGGAACGTGTCCACGCCGCTGACCTCGTCTGTTGTCGGAGAAACCGCTGTTGCGCCCGGGCTCGAAGTGAGCACTGTGGTGGGGGTGGTGTGGACGTCCGGCGAGCGCGGATCCGGTGCCGGACCCACCGTGGGGCGGGACGCCGGGGGCGTACGGGCCGGTCGAGGAGGCGGTCCGGGAGGTGATCGGAGCGGCGGTTCGAGAGGCGGTCCGGGAGGCGGTCGGACAGGGGGTGGGGCGAGCGTTCGGCGCGGTGCCCGTCCGCGGGTCCCGCGGGCGGGCGGAGGACGGGTCCGTACGGGCTCAGGGGGAGTCGCTCAGTTCGTTCAGCGGGGTTCCGTGCGCCCAGCGCCGCAGGCACGGACCGTCGATCAGACGGACACCGCCCTGGCGTCGCGCCCACTGGACGTCACGCCGGGTGAAGGCCCCGCGGTGCACCACGAGACGGAGCGGGGGGCCGGGGCCGCCCGTACGCCGCGAACGCGAGGGCGTGTCCTCGTCGGGCAGCGGCTCGGCCACGGGCCGGAAGGCGACCTCCAGACGGTGCCCCCGGCCGTCCCGCGCGCGGACCCGGACACGGGCCTCGCTCCTGCGCTGCGGGAGCACCCGCCAGCCGTCCCGGCGCAGCATCCGGGACACGGCCAGGGCCAGACCCTGGGTGTCCAGCTCCGCGAGTTCCTCGGGAGTGTAGAAACCGAGACGGCGGCGGGCCAGTGGCCGGTGCCGTCGTATCACGGCGGGGGTGACGACGGCCAGGACGGCCAGAACGCCGATCGGTACGCCGATACCGGCGGCCCGGTAACCGACGGCGACGCCGGCGACGACCGCGCACAGGACGACGACGACCGCCGCGAGGGCGGGCAGCACCTCACGAAGTGCGGGCCCGTAGGCCCCTTCCTCACGCAGCCGGCGGACGGCTCGGCGCCGCTGCGCGCGTGCTGACAGGCGTTTTCCCGGTGTCCGCCCCCTCGAACTCACTCGGGCCAGCTCCCCCCAACCCTCGCGCGCTTCGGCGTGTCCGGGGAGGGCTACCCCTCGCGGGCGGGCCGGTCCCCTGGAGTACGGGATCCGGCCACGAATCCGGCTGAACTCTTTCGAGGCGCCGCGACGCGTGGGGCACGACCGGCTCCGGGGACCGCGGAGTCCGGTGGGGCGGGCCGCCCGGGGGCGGCGGGTGATGGACCCGCCACCCCCGTCGGCACGGGTCCGCGGGAGAGACCCGGGACCGGCTGCCGGACCGCTCAGACGGTGCCGCTGTCGGAGATGACGATCTTCTTGGAGGTGGCGCCGTTGCCGCTGCCGAGCTTCTCGATCGCCTGCACCACGTCCATGCCCTTGACGACCTCACCGAAGACGACGTGCTTGCCGTCCAGCCAGCCGGTGACGACGGTCGTGATGAAGAACTGCGAGCCGTTGGTGTTCGGGCCCGCGTTGGCCATCGACAGCAGACCCGGCTTGGTGTGCTTCAGCTGGAAGTTCTCGTCCGCGAACTTCTCGCCGTAGATGCTCTTGCCGCCCGTGCCGTTCTGCCGCGTGAAGTCGCCGCCCTGGAGCATGAAGTCAGGGATGACGCGATGGAACGGCGAGCCCTTGTAACCGAAACCGTGGGCGCCGGTGGCGAGCTCACGGAAGTTCTTCGCGGTCTTCGGGACGACGTCGTCGTAGAGCTTGAACTCGATGCGGCCCAGCGGCTCGCCGTTTGCCGTGACGTCGAAGTAGACGTTCTCGCTCATTGCTCTGCTCCTCATGGATGCGAATGTTCGCCCCCGAGCATAGAGAAGCCGAGAGGGTGGGTGCGTGACCGGGGGTGATCATTCGGCGTGTGGCCCGCCCGCGCGCGAGGGCGGGCCGGTCGTGACACGGACCCCGGAAATACAGGGACACCGAGGTCCGGGCCGGGGCATCCTGGTTCGCGACTGCACATGAGACCCCTCGGAGGTGCGTTGGGCCCCGGCAGGACAAGGTCAGGCGCTGGACGGAGCACCCGCCGGCCACCGGTGTGACCGGCTATTCCACCTTCGCCCAGTCGAGCGTCCGCTCCACCGCCCTCTTCCAGTCCGCGTACCCCTGTTGGCGCCGGTCCTCCGACCACTGGGGCTCCCAGCGCTTGGACTCCTGCCAGTGGGTGCGCAGTTCGTCGGTGTCGCGCCAGAAGCCGGTGGCCAGACCGGCCGCGTACGAGGCGCCGAGCGCGGTGGTCTCGGCGACGACGGGCCGGCTCACGGGGACGCCGAGGACGTCGGCCTGGATCTGCATGCACAGGTCGTTGGCGGTCACACCGCCGTCGACCTTGAGCACGTCGAGATGGACTCCGGAATCCTGCTCCATCGCCTCGACGACATCGCGGCTCTGGTAACAGATCGCCTCCAGCGTCGCACGGGCCAGGTGGGCGTTGCTGTTGTACCGGGCGAGTCCGACGATCGCGCCACGGGCGTCGGAACGCCAGTACGGGGCGAACAGGCCGGAGAACGCCGGGACGAAGTACATCCCGCCGTTGTCCTCCACCGTGCGGGCCAGCGTCTCGCTCCCGGCCGCGTCCGTGATGATCTTCATCTGGTCGCGCAGCCACTGCACCGCGGATCCGGTGACCGCGATGGAACCCTCCAGCGCGTAGACGGCGGGCTCGCCGCCGAACCGGTAGGCGACGGTGGTCAGCAGGCCGTGCTCTGAACGGACCAGTTCCGTACCGGTGTTGAGGACCAGGAAGTTGCCGGTGCCGTACGTGTTCTTGGCCTCGCCGGGCGCGTAGCAGACCTGCCCGACGGTGGCCGCCTGCTGGTCGCCGAGCACCCCGGTGATGGGGACGGCGGCGCGCAGTGGCCTGGAGGTGCGTGCCGTGCCGTACGCCTCGCGGTCGGACGAGGGGTTGATGCTGGGCAGCATGGCCCTCGGCACCCCGAAGAAGCCCAGCAGCTCGTCGTCCCAGTCGAGGGTCTCGAGGTCCATGAGCATGGTGCGGCTGGCGTTGGTCACGTCGGTGGCGTGGATACCGCCGTCGGGACCGCCGGTCAGGTTCCACAGGACCCAGGCGTCGGTGTTGCCGAACAGCGCGTGTCCCTGCTCCGCCGCTTCCCGGACCCCGTCGACGTTCTCCAGGATCCACTGGATCTTGCCGCCGGAGAAGTAGGTCGCCGGCGGCAGCCCCGCCTTGCGGCGGATGACGTCGCCCCGGCCGTCACGCTCCAGTGCCGCGGCGATGGAATCCGTCCGGGTGTCCTGCCAGACGATGGCGTTGTAGTAGGGCCGGCCGTTGCGCGGGTCCCACACCACGGTGGTCTCCCGCTGGTTGGTGATGCCGATCGCCGCCAGGTCCTCCGCGGTCAGGTTCTTGTGCCGCAGGGCGTTCTGGATCACCGAGTTGGTGCGTTCCCAGATCTCCACCGGGTCGTGCTCGACCCACCCGGAGCGCGGAAGGATCTGGGCGTGTTCCAGTTGGTGCTTCGCCACCTCGTTGCCCGCGTGGTCGAAGATCATGAATCGGGTGCTGGTGGTCCCCTGGTCCACCGCGCCCACGAAGTCAGCCATGGGTTGCCGCCTCTGCTGTGGGTGTTGCGGGAGTCAGGACTCGGAAGGCGGGATGCGTCCCGGCGGTTCGGGCTCCGCCGTCGGCAGGAACCTGCCGATGAAGAGCTTGTAGATGCCGGCGCCGAGCACACCACCGATGAATGGACCGATGATCGGCACCCAGAAGTAGAAGTTGCCGTACTGATCTCGCCAGGCCCCTCCGTAGCCCGTGAGGAAGCTGGCCAGGCGCGGACCGAAGTCACGGGCCGGGTTGATCGCGTAGCCCGCGAGGGTTCCCCACGCCATGCCGATGCCCACGACGAGCAGACCGATGACGAACGGGCCCAGGTTCGCGCCGGGCGGGGTGTTGAGCAGGTCCGTGACCGCGAAGATCACCAGGAGCAGGATGGCGGTTCCGATGATCTGGTCGCGGAACGCGCCCCATTCGTGGACCGGCAGGTTCGGGTTGCCGTTGGCGGGCAGTGTGGAGAACACGCCCTGGGTCTTGATGGTGTGGCCGGGGTCGGCCTTGGCCAGGGCCTCCGTGTAGTTCCAGCGCACGATCAGCGCGGCCACGAAGGCGCCGATGGTCTGCGCCACCACGTAGGGCGCCACCTTGCGCCACGGGAAGCCCTTGAACGTGGCGAGGGCGAGGGTCACCGCGGGGTTGAGATGGGCGCCGCTCAGGCGTGCCGCGACGTAGACGCCCATGGTGACGCCGATGCCCCAGGCCCACGCGATGCTGTCGTGGTTCCCCAGACCGCCCGGCGGCGTCGTGAGCGCGCCGCCGGCGACCACTTGGGCCACCACGCCGCACCCGAACAGGATGAGAATCATGGTGCCGAGGAACTCACCGGACAACTCGCCGATCAGCCCCGACCTTTTCAACCGATCAGTCATGGAAGCCCGCTTCCCGCCGGTCAGGGACCGGCTGTTGACCGCCGCCCGAGCCCCCCTCACCTCAGCATAGAGTGATCAAGAGCTAATCGCATCAAAAGTAAACTATCCTGTTTTACTGCGTCATATCAGGCGACTCGGGGATGTGGTGCGGCCTGGGGCGACGGGTGCCCGCGGTGGCGGACGTGGACCCGGGAGCACGTCAGGCGGGCACCGTGACGATGCCGAGCGGATCGCTCGTCGGCTGCCGCGATCCGCCCGCCGGTTCGGCCGTGATGCCTACGGCGCCGACGTCGTCCAGGGAGCCGTGGAGCAGTTGGGCGTGCCCGCCGCCGGAACCGGGGAGCAGGCCCGCCGGGCGGAGGCCGCCGGACTTCGCGGCGTACCAGAGTTCGTAGACCTGATCGTTCCCGAGGCGGGGCAGGTCCGAGGCGATGAAGGCCGCCCGGCCCTGGGAACGGGAGGCGACGACGCCGATGTCGGCCCCGTTGCTCAGCTTCTGGGTGCTGATCGTGGCGTCCCGGGCCGTCAGGAGGCCGGTGAGGACGGAGGCCTGTGCCTTCCTCACGGTGACTTCGCCGCGTGCCTCGTCCGCCTCGGTGTGCTGCCAGACGGCGACCCCACCGAGCGCGGCCACGAGAGCCAGGCACGCGGCCAGGGCCGCCCGCAGCGCCCGCCGGCGAACCGGAACGGCGCGCGGGAGTCGCTCCTGGCGGGTGCGGGCGATCCGTTCGAGGACGTCCCGGCGCAGTTCGGGGGACGGAGTCGCGTCCTGGGCCGAGGCCAGTCGCAGCGTGACCTCGGACAGTTCCGCCACCTCCTCCCGGCACGCGGCGCAGCCGGCGAGATGGTTCTCGAAGGAGGCTTCCTCCGCCGCCGGCAGGGCGTGCAGGACGTACGCGCCGACGAACTGGTGGGGATCTTCGGCGGCCGTCATCGGCCTTCCTCCAGACAGCTGCGGAGCAGGCGCAGCCCTGTGCGCATCCTGGACTTCACGGTGCCCGCCGGGGTGGCCAGACAGGCGGCCACCTCCAGGTAGGTCATGCCCTGGTAGTAGGCGAGCACCAGCGGTACGCGCTGATGCCGTTCCAGGTCGGCGAGACAGCGCTGCACACGATCGTGCTCCTCGTGCCGCTCCACGGCCTCGGCCACCTCGTCGAAGGGACGGTCCTCCGCGAGCAGGGCGCTGCGCCGCTCCCGTGCCGTACTGGCCTGGACGTGCCGGACCCGGTCGACGGCCCGCCGGTGCGCGAGGGTCAGGACCCATCCCCGGGCGGTACCGAGGTCCGGGCGATAGCGGTCGGCGGTCCGCCAGATCTCCACCATCACGTCCTGGGTCACCTCCTCGGCCTGTGCCTCGTCCCGCAGTACGCGGCAGATCAGGCCCTTGACCGGCCGCGCGAGGGTGTCGTACACGTCGGCGAACGCGTCCTGGTCGCCCTGCGCGGCGCGCTCGAGCCGGGCGTCCAGCCACGTGTCCGCCGATGGGTGCCGTCGCGAACCGTGTCCGTCCCGGCCGGTCTTGGCATCGCTCACAGAATCCGTCCGTTGCTTCCTTCTCGCCTGGCCCGTCCGGCTCGACTCTCCGTCGTGGCGGTCTCCTTCGCAGCGCGAGGCGGCCGTTCGCCGACGGGCCGCGCGCTGGGCGTCGGGCAGGTGAGCCCGCGTCGGCCGCGCGTTCGGCAAGCGTGGCGTTCGGCAAGCATGGCGTTCGGTACGTACGCGGTCGGTGGCCGGCGCGTCCGGCGGGCGTCCCGCGGACGGGAGGGGTCCCGTCACCGTGTATTCGTGGCCACCCGGCCCGCGGATGGGCCGGGGCGCCGACGTGTTTCCCGGTGCCGGGCCGGTGACGGGCCGATCATGGGCCGGTGCCGGTCACCGACGGAGCCGCCCCGTTCGCCCGCTCCCGAAAACTCGTACCAAAAACTTACATAGGTCTATCCTCATACGTACCTTTCGTTGCTCCGAATGCCCTATGTCCCGCGCATCGAGGGCCTGGAAACGCACCGTCAGCTTCGGCGTGAACTTCCCGGACAGCGGCCCCCGTGGCGCACGTCCATCACATTGCGAGGGAGGTGAGTCCGATGACCACACGCATCAGCGCCCGGCGACTGCTCGCCGGTGCGGCCGCGACAGGCCTGCTGGCCGGAGGTGCCGCTCTGGGCATGTCCGGTACCGCCGCCGCGGCCCCGGCCCCGACGTCCACGCCTTCGGTGGCTACAGCCGACCACCACGGTCACCACGACCGCTGCGAGTGGAAGAAGGGCCACTGGGAGAAGAAGTGGGTGCCCGGACACTGGGTCAAGAAGTGGGTCCACCAGGACTCCTGGCACCACGGTCACCACAGCCACGGCTGGGTGAAGCAGTGGGTCTACGTGCCCGGTCACTGGGACCACGTGTGGGTCAAGGCCCACTGGGACTGCCACCATCACCACGGCCACTGAGCGCTCCGGCCGAGGTGTGAGGACCGGGTGCGGTGACCCCGCCCCGGTCCGTCCCTCGGGAAACGCGGTGGAACGGGGCCGATCCCGTTGGTTAGGCTCGTCGGATGACCACACGCACATTCCGCATCACCGTTCGCGGTGTCTTCGACGGGCTCGGCGCCGACCAGCGTGCCGATCTGCTGGCGCACGCGGCGGAACGCGACGTCCTTCGGGCGGCCTTCACGCCCGAGGGGCACCTCAGCTACGACGTGGCCGCCCGCCCGGCCTTCACCTTCCGCTTCCTGGACTCGGGGGAGGCGGAGGAGGACATCCTGGAGGCCGTCGAACGGGCCGAGGCCGCCGCGACGGCCTGGCTCGCCGAGCGCGGCTACGGCTTCAAGCGGCTCAAGTCGCAGGCCGAGGATCTCTCCCAGGCGCCCCTCGGTAAACGGCAGCGGCGGGCCATCGCGCAGAACACCCCCTGATCCGCGTACGTCAAGGGTGGCTTGCGCTCCCCATATGCTTGAGTAGTCAAGGAGATGTCAATGAGTAAAGGGCTGGACGCGGCACTGCGTCTGGTGCGGGCGCAGGCCGCCCTGGTGAAGCGGTTCGACGTGAGCCTCGGCGGACTGCACGGAGTGAGCCTGGCCGACTTCACGATGCTGCTGCGTCTGTCCGAGGCCCCAGGAGACCGCATGCGCCGGGTGGATCTGGCGGAGGCGCTGGGGCTGACCGCCTCCGGTGTCACCCGGGGACTCGTACCGCTGGAGCGCATCGGCCTGGTCAGGCGGGACCCGGACGCCCGTGACGCGCGGGTTGCCTACGCGGCCCTCACGGAGACCGGCCGGGAACGCCTGGCGGAGATGCTCGTCACGGCGGAGCGGGTCGCCGAGGAGGTCTTCGCGGAGCCGGCGTGGACCGCGGAGGAGACGACGCGGCTCGCCGGTCTCCTCGGCCGGCTCGGCGGTACCGGGTTCACCCGCCGCGCGTCCGGCGGCTCCTGAAGCCGCGGGCGGTCCCGGGCGGGACGCCCCGCCCGGGACCGGCGCCCCCGCCGTGGCCGCCGTCACCCGGGCGGTCCCGGGGGTCATCGGGGATCACCGGCGGTCCCGGAATCGATGGACCGTGACCGAGGCTGCGAAGCAGTGGTGACCCGGGACACGTACACGGGGTAACCCTGCCTCGCCCCTCGGCGGGGACCGTGACCCCGAGTAGCCTGCCTCGTCCCGCGGCGGCCCTCGGCTCCCGGCCGGTGCCTCGTCCTCGGCCGCCCTCGGCTCCCGTCCGCCGGTCCTCACGGCAACAGCGGCCCGGAGGCCCGGGAGGGCGTTCTGACGTTCACCGCGACGATCACCGGATCCGGTGGCGCCTTGCCTGTGCCGTGACCTCGGCGCACTCTGGTGGCATGGGAGCTCGCGACGGGCCCACGCTCATCACCTCCGTTCAGCGGGCCTTCCGCCTGCTGGAGGCGGTGAGCGCGCACGAGAACGGTGCGCCCGCCAAACAACTGGCGCGCGAGACCGAGCTGCCGCTGGCCACCGCCTATCACCTGCTCCGGACCCTCGTCCACGACGGATACATCCGCAAACTCGACGACGGCGGGTTCATCCTGGGCGACAAGATGCAGACGCTGCGGACGCAGGGCCGCGGGCAGGAACTGCTCAGCCGCGTCCGCCCCACGCTCGCCGCTCTGCGGGACGAACTCGCCTCGGCCGCCTACCTCACCTTCTACGAGGACGGTGAGATCAGGGTCGCCGAGATCGTCGACGGGCCCCGGGCCCCCCGGGTCGACCTGTGGGTCGGCTTCGAGGACGCCGGGCATGCCACCGCACTGGGCAAGTCCGTGCTGCGGGAGCTGGACGAGGAGTCCCGCAACGACTACCTCGCCCGGCACAGCCTCGCCGACCTCACCCCGCGGACCATCACCAGCCGGCGGCAACTGCTGCGCCACCTGGCCTCGTCGCCGATGGCCCCGGCCGTCACGGACCTGGAGGAGTACGCTCTCGGTACGGTCTGCGTCGCCGTACCCGTCCACAGCGGGGACACGCTCGGCTCGCTCGGCGTCTCGCTCCCCGCCGCGCAGCTGTCCCGGCTCGACCAAGTCCTGAAGCGACTGATCCCGACCGCGAACCGGGTCACCAGGGGCCTGTCACTCACTATCTGAAATCTCCGTGCTTGTGGATCACGCCTCGAACGTCTTTCCTGGATCAACCGGACATTTCAGGGATGAACCCAGGTGAGGACTGCGGACGAATATGAGTCAGGCCCGAGAGCACGGTAGCGAGCACTGGCCGAAACGGACGTTCCGGAACGGGGGCGTCGGTTCCGGGGCGGCGGTCCGCAAGCGCGCCGCCCATCTGGCCTTCGGCACCCCGGTGCTGCCTTTACTGGTCGTCGCTGCCATCGTGCTCGTCGACCTGGCCGGGGGCGCGGGGATCATCTGGCTGCCGCTGCTGGCCGCAGGGCCCGCGCTGGCCGCCACCACCAGCCGGCCGTTCGGAGTTCTGTGCGTCGGGCTGCTGGCCGCGGCGCTGAGCGCGGTGCTCGGCATCCGGGACGGCGTTCCGGGTGCCGAGCTCATGGCCGTCCTGTCCGCCCTGGCGGCCGTCACGCTGGCGAGCGCCCTGGCCAGCGCGCTGCGCTGGCGCCGGGAGCGGGTCCTCGCGGCCGTCCGCTCCGTCGCGGAGGCCGCCCAGCACGCTCTGCTCGCACCCATACCGTCGAGTGTCGGACCGTTCCAGGTGGCCGTCCGCTACAGCGCCGCCGCGGCCGAGGCCCGGATCGGCGGGGATCTCTACGCGCTGGTGCCCACGCCGTACGGGGTCCGCATGATCATCGGCGATGTCCGGGGCAAGGGGCTGCCGGCCGTGGGCACGGCCGCGCTCGTGCTCGGTGTCTTCCGTGAGGCGGCCTACGACGAGCCCGACCTCCTCACCGTCGTCGCCCGGATCGAGCGGAGTCTGGCGCGCAACCTGGACCACGACGACTTCGTGACCGCTGTGGTCGCCGGGTACCCGGAACCGGGCCGGCTGGAGGTCGTCAACTGCGGACACGCGCCTCCGCTTCATGTCCGCGCGTCCGGGAGCGTCTCGTCGGTCGACCCCGTCGATCCCGCTCCGCCGCTCGGGCTGCGGGCCCTGACGGGGGAGACCCCGAGCCTCCAGGTGCTGCCGCTCACCGCCGGCGATCAGCTCCTGCTGTACACGGACGGCGTCACCGAGGCCCGCGACCACGGCCGGGAGTTCTACGCGCTCGCGGAAGGGCTGGCACGGCACGTGTCCGACGAGCCGGCCTCCACGCTCGCCGCGCTCGACGCCGAGCTCCAGGCCCATGTGGGCGGCCGGCTGCACGACGACGCGGCCCTGCTGCTGCTCCGTATGCCGGCCTCCGTCGAGCAGGGGCCGGCGGTGGCCGCGGGCGGTGGCCCCGTCACCGTTCCCTCTCCGCCCCGGCCGCCTGCCGCGGGTGTGCGCTGCGGCAGGAGCGCGGAGTAGGCCGTCCCGGAGAGGACGCCTTCCCCTCGGACGCGCCCCCAGCGTGAGACGGGGCGCACTCCTCAGTGCCGGGCGAACTGGAGCCGGGTCGTCTGCGGGGTGCCGGGGCGCACCGCTATGCCGTCGACGGTCAGGCGTTCACCGTAGATGTCGGTGATCCTGATCGTGCCGCCGCACCCGCCGCCGTCCTCGGCGAGGAAGTAGTTGTAGTCGGTGCGAGGCAGCCGCCGCCATCCGCCGTCGGCGCGCAGTTCCAGCCGGGCCACCGGGTTCCGGTGGCCGATCACCTGGACCGCGCACCAATAGCGGCTGGAGCCGGTCTTGTAGCGGAGCGCGACCGTGCCGGAATCGCCGGGGCTCAGCAGCTTCCAGGTGACCGGGATCCGGCCGGCCACCGGGTTCGCGAGCCGGGCGAACGCCTGTGCGCTGAGGTCGAGCTGCCCGGGGGCGCAGCCCGTCGGGCATTCGTTGGTGATCCGGACCGTGACGGTCGCGCCGCCGGCCGCGCGCACCAGTACGTAGGCCCCGCACGCCTTGGACGTCTCGTAGTCCGTGTGGTTCATCGCCGCCGTCATGAGATCGTCGCTCGGACCGTAGGAGCAGGCGCCGTCGCCGGTTCCGGCGTCGTACGTGGTCGCCACTCCCCGGTAGCCGATCCCCGGGCGGATCCGTCCCGCCAACGAGGCCGTCGTCGCCGTGATCCGGGAGGCGTCCGGGGCCGACGGCCGCGCCGACGCCGTGGAGGGGCGCGCCGTCACGGCCGGGGAGACGGCCGAGCCGGGCGACCGGGTCGCCGTCGGGGACGTCGATCCGGCCGAGGACCCCCGGCCGGGAGCCGCGGTCCCCAGGGAAGCGGTGGCGGTCGAGGCCGCCGTCTGTCCGGTATCGGCCTGGTGGCCGGGCCGGAACGCCACGGCCAGACAGACCAGAGCACCGACCGCGACCAGGGCGACCGGGGTGAGGGCCCACAGCGTCCGCCGACGTCCGCGCCGTCGCGCGGCCTGTCTCGTTTCCTTCATGCGCATTCCGTTCGGAGGATCGAGCCGGTGATGTGTCCGTCAGTGGCCGCCGGAAGCGAAAAGGTTGCCGTGGGCGGGGCGGTGCGTCTCATGGCGTCGGCCGAACCGACCTTCCTGTCATGACCACTACCTGTCATGTTCATGACTTATCCGCGACCAGGGGGTCGTAGTGAGGGAGGGATCGGCATGCGAGCTACACGAATGGGCGCGGGGTTAACAGTCGCCGTCACGGCCGTTCTCGGGCTGAGTCTGGCGACCGCCGGCCCCGCCGCAGCTACGGACGCCGGCGCCTGGCGTGCTTACGGCAACACGAATCCGATCACTTCGAGCTCCAGCACATGGCGTTGCGCCGGCACTGAGACGGTCGCCACCAATGTGCTCGCGCAGGTCTGTGCCATCAGGTCGTCGGGCGGAGGCGGGGTGCAGGCGGCAGTAATCGTGCGCAACAACCGATCCAGCCTCTACGGTGCGACAGCAGCCATGGACCTGTACACCTCCTCCGGCACGTACCTGGGCGACTGGGCGTGCGAGTCATCGGGGGTCGGGGCGAACTCCTGGTCGGTGTGCTTCGGCAAGACCCTCACCCAGAGCAGCCAGGTGAACTCGTACGGAGCGGCCAACGGTGCGGCCCTCGGCCAGTCACCGAACGTCTGATCCGGAGCCCGGCTCCTCCGACGAGTTCGATCTCCAGCGCATGGCCTGATGCTCCCGTGCTGCTGTCGGGTGTCCATGAGCACCTGGCAGCAGCACCGGGCCGAGACCTCGAGCCCGCTGACGTCCGCGCCCTGAAGGCCTTCGGTCGCCGAGCTGCGGAGCGCGGTCGGTCACGTCGAACGCATGCGGCGGATCCGTTTCCGGCCCCGGGCCTGCCCCGGAACCTCGACGAGGTGATGGGTCAGCGCGGCCAACGGCAGCAGCACGGCGAGGAACGCCGCTTCGAGTACGGGTCTGTCGTGCCGGTACCGGCCGATCACACTGTCGCTCACCGCCAGCAGGGCCGGATGCACCAGGTACACCGAGTAGCTGACCGTCCCCAGCCAGGTCAGCGCGCGCGGAAATCTCCGGCGGCGCAGCGCGAGGGCCACGCCGAAGGTGAGTACGGCCAGCAGGAAGGCGGTGATCCAGCCGCGCCGCGCGAAGTGGGCCGCCGCGCCGTGCTCGTACGCACTGCCCACGGCGCAGATCAGCACGACGGCGGCGGTGCGGGCCGCGCACGGCCAGGTGATCTCACCGCTTTGCGCCCGACGGACGGCGGTGCCGAGGAATATCACCGCCAGGATCACCAGGCCTTCCCAGAGGGGAACGGTGCCGTTGAAGGGGACCAGGACCAGCGCGAGGACGCCTCCCGCCACGGCCCCCGGCACACGCAGCGCGGACGTCGCGGAACTTCCGCAGAGGACGGCGACCACCAGCGCCGTCGCGGCGAGTGCGACGAGCGGGCCCGTACCGACCGCGGACGAGAGCGCCGACGCCCGCGGCACGAACGCCGCCGTCGCGCTCACGGCGGCCAGCGCTCCCAGAGTCATCGCGACCGTCGCCGAGCGCCGGTGCAGCCGGAGCGTGAACAGGGCGACGACCAGCAGGTAGAACGCCAGCTCGTACGACAGCGTCCACAGGACGAGGACGACACTCGGTGTCCCCAGCAGTTCCTGGAGCAGGGTGACGTGCGCGACGGCCACCGTGACGGGATTCCGCCCGTCGAAGCGAGCGCCCAGGTGCGCGACGCCCAGCAGATCCAGCGCGAGGACCGAGCCCACCACGGCGGCCCACAGCGGATAGACGCGAAAGGCCCGCCCGATCCAGAAGGTCCTCACACAGCCCCGGCGCTCGAGCGAGGCGGGGATGACGTAGCCGCTCACCAGGAAGAACACCATGACGCCGTACCGGCCGATGTTCAGCTGGGGCAGCAGCTGCTCACGGAACTCCGCCATGAAGGCGTACGACGAGTGGTCGACCGCCACGAGGAGGGCGGCGATCCCGCGCAGGGCGTCCAGCCAGCCCAGCCGTGGGGGACCGGCGGAGCCGCCGGACGCGGGTGGACCTGACGCCGGGGATGACCGGTGTGAGAGCGGCCGGGGAACGGGAGGTGCGGGTTCCATGGAGCTGCCTGCCTGGACCGGGTCCTGTGGGGTGACGGGTCCGCCGGGCCGGCCGGGAAGCGGGTACGGCGGGCGGGGCGGCCCGGTCCGCGGCTTGCCGGCGCTCGGCTCGCGAGGCCCTGGAATCCACATCGAAGTGCGGACAAGCCGCGGCGCGGTACGGGACACGCCCTGAGGAGACGGCTTTCGCCGGGATTGCCTACGCGCCGGTCGGCAGCGTGTTCCGGCGACGCGTAGGCCGATCGGGTTGCGGAGCCCACCGCGGATCTGTGGCTAGGCGTTGCCCGGCTCGTCGGCTTTACGGGACGCAGGGTTTGGTCCGGCTTCTGGCGGCCTGGAGAGGAGGGCCGCGGCGGCGAGCGGTGGCATCGGGCATGCGTCGTATCCGGGGATGGGACAGAGTGATGCCATGGGCCGCCTGTGGATGACCTGGTCGCTCGAGGGTGTCGGATCGGCCGGCCAGAACGTCGCGGACGTCGAGGCGGCCTGCCGGGCCCTGATCGGCTCCGTGGAGCGGTCCCGGCGTGCCTTCGAGGTGCCGGAGCCGTGGGAGGAACTCCGCGAGTCGGCGCTGATCCTCCAGGAGCAGATTCTGGGCCCGGGGCGCGAGGTCCTGGAGCAGGGCCGGCTCTGGGCCTCCACCCTGAAGGGCGTGAGCATTCTGCTGGTTCCGCGCGAGTGATCCGCGCGGCCGCCGGGCCGGTGTTTCCGGCCCGGCGCTCGCCGTCCGCGGGAGTTACCGTCCGACTGCCCGGCAGGCCCGGTTACGGCGGGAGCGTCAGACGTCCGCCGCCAGGGGCACCACATCACTGCCGTGCCGGAAGGCGGGGTGATCGCCGAGACGGCGTACGTAGTCCAGGAGCCGGGGACGCGAGCGGAGGGCGTCGCAGGGGCCCAGCCCGGTCAGAGCCGTCCATACGTCCACGTCAGCCGCCGTGAGGGAATCACCCAACACGTAGGGCCTGGAGGCGAGTTGGCAGTCCAACAGTTCCAGGGCAGCCGCGAGCTCCGAGGCCGGGGCGGACGGGGTGACATCGCGGTCGAGCAGATCGCGGAGGGCTTCGATGTCGGCGGCGAGGGACGGAGGGCAGAGCGCGGAGGGGCTCGTCGTGGTGTGACCGGAGAACAGTCCGGCCAGATCGCGGAGGATGGCGGGCGAGTGGTTGCTGACGATGCGTCCGCTCCACCGGTCGCACAGGGCGGGAACGGTGAGCGGTCCGTCGAAGTGATACGCGGTGGCCTCGTAGGCGCGGCGCAGTGAGGCGAAGGCGTCGGGTGTCCGCGCGGGGTCTTCCATGAGCGTGGTGGCGACCGAGTCCCGCAGGCCGAGCAGCTCGAGGGTGATGGCGATACGCAGCGAGAACGGACAACTCCGCGACAGATACAGCTCGTAGCGGTGTGGAGCCGGGTAGAAGCCGCCGGCGAGACCGACACCGATGCGGCTGTCGACGCGGTGGGGGAGGGCGGACGGTGTCGTTGCCGGCTGGAGGCGAAGGGTCGAGGGGAACGAAATCTGCTCACAGGGGCGTGCGTCGGCTGTGCTGGACGTGCGCGAAGCTGTCTCGGGCATGACTCTCCCTGGGGGAAGAAGGAAGCCACCGCCGCTTTGTGGGCACCGGCGGCCGAATGCGGATTGACTGCGCTGGTCGCACCGGTCCGGATCGCACGGACCGGCAGCGGATCAGTAAGCGCTGGAGACACGCAACAGATCGATGTGCAGGCGCCTCGTCAAGCCGTTCCTTGGCATTCCCACCGGTCCCGACTCCGGGGCTCGCGAGACGCGAGACCACGCTTGCCCCGCCGCACCGGCGGGACCCGGTCGTCACCCGGGGCACCCCGTCGCGGTGGAAGGGTTGCCTGTCAGCGGGCCGGGGCCGATGACCGACGGAGCGGGCGAACCCGCGCCATCGGCGCTGACAATCGTGACCGTCCATGCCAGTCTCGGTGCGCTCTGTTGCGCCGTCAAGAAGGCCGCACGCACGGTCTCACCTGGTGGTCACCCGCATTGACATTGTTTTCGGGACGGGCCTAACCTGCGGCCCACCACAGGATGCCTTTTCGGCCGGAGTAGAAATGGTGACGGCGATGCACACAGCTGACGGGACGGCCGCATGGCGGCGCCTCGGTCGCGATGTGCTGTGCGCCGACCGCTCCGTGGACCTGCTGCGCGTCAACAGCGCCCTCTGTACGGGCATGTGTCGCTCCCTCAGCCGAGGCTGACGGCCTCTTCGGGTCTTTGACGACCAGGGGCTGACGGCTCTTCGAGTCTTCGACGACCACCGCTGCCGCGATGTGTCCTTTCCCGTCCAGCCCCCGTTCCACGTGTGCCCGCGCCTCGCCGCGTACCGAGCCGTCCCGCCCGGCGTTGCGCTGCCGCTCCGTGGTCCGGGGTGTCCGAATCCGCTGGAGCTCTCCATGAGTCAACCTCCCGGCAGCGCTGTGTCCTTGGGATCAGCGACGCCCGCCGAGGCGATCCCCCGTACCGACGTCCCCGCCGCGCCCAGGCCCCTGGCGGCCCAGCGAGTCCTTCCGCTCCGGCGTCCCGGCCGCTGGATCATCACGGCCGTCGTGCTCGTGCTGGTCGCCCAGATCCTTCACGGCCTGGTGACCAACCCCTTCTACCAGTGGGATCGGTTCCAGTACTGGTTCTTTCGCCCGACCATTCTCGACGGCCTGCTCATCACCCTCGAAGTGGCCCTCTACAGCGCCGTGTTGGGACTGCTCGGCGGCATCGTGCTGGCTCTGGCCAGACTCTCCCAAAGCCCGGTGCTGCGCGCGGTGAGCTGGGTCTACACCTGGCTGTTCCGGTCGGTGCCGCTGATCGTGGTCCTGCTGTTCCTCTACAACTTCAGCGCGCTGTACCAGACGTTGAGCGTGGGCGTACCGTTCGGGCCGGCCTTTTTCACCTTCGACGAGTCCCGCCTGGCCACCGACATGGCCGTCGCCGTCGTAGGACTGAGCCTGAACGAAGCGGCGTACGCCTCCGAAGTGGTACGCGGCGGCCTTCTCTCCGTCGACCAGGGCCAGCACGAGGCGGCCTCCGCCCTGGGACTGCCGAAGCGGTACCAGTTCGCGAAGATCGTCTTCCCGCAGGCACTGCGCTCCATCACCCCCAACTACGTGAACCAGCTGATCGGCCTGATCAAGGGCACCTCGCTGGTCTTCTACGTGTCCCTGCTGGACCTGTTCGGCTCCGTGCAGAGCATGGGCAGCACCTACCCCGGCGACATCGTGCCGCTGCTCCTCGTGGCCACCGCCTGGTATCTGATCCTCACCAGCGTCGTGTCCGTCATCCAGTTCTATGTCGAGCGGTACTACTCGCGGGGCGCGCTGCGCACCCTGCCGCCGACCCCGTTGCAGAAGGCGCGGAACGGTCTGCGTGACGTGCGGGACCGGTTCCGGAGGGAGACGGCGATATGAGCGGCGAGACCCATCTGAAGACAGTGAGGACTCGGACGGCCCCGGTCGCCGACGCGGCGGAAGCGGCGTCGGCCTCCTCCGCCCGGGCAGCGGACGCCGCGGCGACCGCCGAGAGCGCCGGAGCGCTCCAGGTCGAGCCGGCCGCGGTCGAGGTGCACGATGTGCACAAGTGGTACGGAGCCCAACGGGTTCTGGACGGTGTGGAGTTGACCGTGCGGCCCGGCGAGGTGACGGTCGTCCTCGGCCCGTCCGGCTCCGGAAAGTCCACCCTCCTGCGGGTGATCAACCACCTGGAGAAGCCCGAGATCGGCCATGTGAGCCTGAACGGTGAGCTCATCGGCGTACGCAGGCACGGCGACCGTCTCAAGGAGCTGAGCGAGCGGGCCATCCTGGCCCAGCGCAGCCGGATCGGGTTCGTGTTCCAGAACTTCAACCTCTTCCCGCACCTGACCGTGCTGGACAACGTGGCCGCCGCTCCGGTGGCGACCGGGCGGCTGTCCAGGGCCGGGGCGCGGGACCTGGCCCGCGATCTGCTCGCCCGGGTGGGCCTGGCCGACAAGGCGGCCGCCTACCCCCGGCAGCTGTCGGGCGGTCAGCAGCAGCGCGTGGCCATCGCCCGCGCGCTCGCCCTGCGGCCCGGAGTCATCCTCTTCGACGAACCCACGTCGGCGCTCGACCCCGAACTGGTCGGCGAGGTCCTCGCCGTCATCAAGGATCTGGCCCACAGCGGCACCACGCTGGTCATCGTCACCCACGAGATCGGCTTCGCCCGCGAGATCGCCGACCGGGTGGTCTTCATGGACGGCGGCCGCATCGTCGAACAGGGCCCGCCCGAGCAGGTGTTGGACCATCCGCGAGAAGCGCGCACCAGAGAGTTCCTGAGCAAGGTGCTCTGACCGCTGCCTCTCGACGCACAGCGGGAAACCCCTCGCCGAGGTGCTCCTGCCTCATCGCCCCGACCCGCGGCGGGGCGACTCCTCCCCGATTCGGCGGCCCGCCGGGACCGTTCCCCCACATCTCTCACCGCACACCCGATAAAGGACAGCCATGCCCACCTTCAGCCTGAACCGCAAGGCCCTCCGCGGCGTCGCCGCCACCGCCGCCGTCGCCTCCCTCGCGGCCTCTCTCGCCGCGTGCGGGGGAGACAGCGACGCCGCCACCCGCACGCGGACCGACGCGGCCGGCACCGTGACCGTGGGCGCGCTCTCCAACGGGGCCGCCAAGGAGACCGCTCTGAAGGTCTCCGAGGTGAAGTCGATCAGCGATGAGCTGCCCAAGTCCGTGGCCGAGAGAGGCACGTTGGTGGTGGGGATCGGCGCACTGCCCGCCGGGTCCCCGCCCTTGAACTTCGTCGGAGAGGACCAGAAGACGCTCACCGGCAGCGAACCCGACCTCGGCAAGCTGGTCGCCGCGGTCCTCGGGCTGAAGCCGGTCGTGAAGAACTCGACCTGGGAGAACCTGTTCGTCGGCGTCGACAGCGGCAAGGTGGACGTCGCCTTCTCCAACGTCACCGACACCGAGGAGCGCAAGAAGAAGTACGAGTTCGCCTCGTACCGGCAGGACAACCTCGCCTTCGAGGTCCTGAAGAAGAGCACGTGGAACTTCGACGGCGACTACCGGAACCTGGCCGGCCAGACCGTCGCGGTGGGTGCCGGCACCAACCAGGAGAAGATCCTGCTGGAGTGGAAGGCGAAGCTGGCCAAGGCGGGCAAGACGTTCACCGTCAAGTACTACCAGGACAACAACGCCACGGCCCTGGCGCTGAACAGCGGGAAGATCGACTCCTTCTTCGGCCCCAACCCGGCTGTCGCCTACCGCGCCACCCAGAACGCCAAGTCCCCCCACCCGACCCGCAACGCGGGCCAGTTCTCCGGCGCGGGCGAGACGATCCAGGGCCTGATCGCGGCCACCGCGAAGAAGGACAGCGGGCTCGCGAAGCCGGTCGCCGATGCCATCAACTACCTGATCAAGAACGGCCAGTACGGCAAGTGGCTGGCCTCTTGGAACCTCTCCGACGAGGCGGTGGAGACCTCCCAGGTCAACCCGCCCGGCCTGCCGCTCGACAACTCCTGAAACCACCGTGCGCCCAAGGGACTTCGCCGTGCGCGGCGAAGTCCCGGGGCGCGTCCGGCCGCGTTCCAGATACGGAGAACCCGCACCGCCATGTCCACCAGCGTCCACCCCGTCCCCGTCCCTTCCCCGAGTCCGACCGCACCGCATGTCCTCGACAACGCGGCGTGGGCCGCGCTGACGGGTCCGCACGCCCACCTCGCCGAGCGCGTCGGCCGCGCCGCCCGCTATCCCGCCGACGTCTCCCCGTTCACCGCCCTCGCCGACCCCGCCGACCCCCGCTCCTGGGACGACCTGGCCGCACTGGTCGGTCCCGGCGCGGTCACCCCCGTCACCGCGGTGCAGGCCGTGCCCGACGGCTGGACGATCGAACACAGCGGCGACGGGGTTCAGTTGACCGCCACCGCGCTGCACTCGGAGCCCGCGCCCGAAGCGGTACGGCTCGGCCCCGCCGACGTGCCCGAGATCCTCGGCCTGATCGCCCTCACCCGGCCGGGCCCCTTCCTGCCCCGTACCGTCGAACTCGGCACCTACCTGGGCATCCGGGAAGGCGGTCGCCTGATCGCCCTGGCCGGCGAGCGCCTGCGCCCGCCGGGCTGGACCGAGATCAGCGCGGTGTGCACCCACCCCGGCCACCGAGGCCGGGGCCTGGCCACCCGTCTCGTCCGCGCGGTCGCGGCGGGGATCAGGGAGCGCGGAGACATCCCCTTCCTGCACGCCGCCGCCGACAACACCAACGCGATCCGGCTCTACGAGTCGATCGGTTTCACCCTGCGCCGCCGCACGCGGTTCGTGCTCGTCCGCCCACCCGGCGGACAGCGGTCGGCGCACGCCGGGCAAGAAGAGACCGGGCAGCCGGAAGAAACGGCACACCCGTGAGGTTGGGACTGTCGACGACCGTGCGGCGCCCCGTCGGGGAATCGCGAGGGCGGGGCGGACGAGGGACCCGGGAGCACCGGGCCGAGAAGGCGGAGGTGAGGCACATGCGCCGTGTGTCCCGCCACGTGCCGAGGCCGCTCGCACCCCGCCCCCTGCACCTGTACGGCCGGCCGCACATCGATCTGCAGCGGGTCGCCGGCGCGCTCTGTCGCCCCTGACCCGTCTCCACGCAGCCCCGCCCCGCTCGCCGGGGCGGGATTCCTCGTACGGCCGATCAGGAAGGCACCTCCCGTGTCCTCGTCACGCTCTCCCCTGCACCTCGCCGTCGCCCTCGACGGCGCCGGCTGGCACCCGGCCGCCTGGCGCGAACCGGTCGCCCGCCCCGGTGAACTGCTCACCGCCGCCTACTGGGCCGATCTGGTGACCGAGGCCGAGCACGGTCTGCTCGACTTCGTGACCATCGAGGACGCGCTCGGCCTCCAGTCCTCCTCGCCCACGGAACCGGACGGCCGCACCGACCAGGTCCGCGGACGCCTGGACGCCGTCCTCATCGCCGCGCGGATCGCGCCGCTGACCCGTCACATCGGCATCGTGCCGACCGTAGTGGCCACCCACACAGAGCCGTTCCATATCTCCAAAGCGATAGCCACCCTCGACTATGTGAGCACCGGCCGTGCCGGTGTGCGCGTCCAGGTCTCGGCACGCCAGAACGAGGCCGCGCACTTCGGACGCCGAACCCTCCCGCAGTTCCGAATCGAGGACTACCGCACGCCCGCCGGGCAGGAGCTCGTGACCGACCTCTTCGAGGAGGCCGCCGACTACGTCGAGGTGGTCCGCAGGCTCTGGGACAGCTGGGAGGACGACGCGGAGATACGCGACGTCGCCACCGGCCGCTTCATCGACCGCGACAAGCTGCACTACATCGACTTCGAGAGCGGCCGCTTCAGCGTCAAGGGCCCCTCGATCACCCCCCGGCCGCCCCAGGGCCAGCCGATCGTCAGCGCCCTGGCCCACGCCACCGTCCCGTACCGGCTGATCGCCCGGGCCGCCGACCTCGGCTACGTCACCCCTCACGACGCCGAACAGGCACGCGCCATCGTCGAGGAGATCCGGGCCGAACAGACCGCGGCAGGCAGGGGGGACGAGACCGTGCACGTCTTCGGCGACCTCGTGGTGTTCTTGGACGACGACCCCGCAGCCGCCGAGGCCCGTCGCGAGCGGCTGGACGCCCTCGCGGGCCACCCGTACACCGGTGACGCCCGGATCTTCACCGGAACTCCGGCCGAACTCGCCGATCTCCTGCAGGAATTGAGCGAGGCGGGACTGTCCGGATTCCGGCTGAGGCCCGCCGTCGTCGGGCACGACCTCCCCGCGATCACCCGAGGCCTGGTGCCCGAACTCCAGCGCCGGGGCGCCTTCCGGCGGGCCTACGAGGCCGACACCCTGCGCGGGCTGCTCGGACTCGCCCACCCCGCGAACCGCTACTCCACCACCGCCTGAGCCGGAAGGACCCCCGACCATGAGCAAGCCGCTCAAGCAGATCCACCTCGCGGCGCACTTCCCCGGCGTCAACAACACCACCGTGTGGAGCGACCCCGAGGCCGGCAGCCATATCGAGTTCAGCTCCTTCGCGCACTTCGCGCGCACCGCCGAGCGCGCCAAGTTCGACTTCCTGTTCCTCGCCGAAGGCCTGCGCCTGCGCGAACAGGGCGGACACATCTACGACCTGGACGTCGTCGGACGGCCCGACACCTTCACCGTCCTCGCCGCGCTCGCCGCCGTCACCGAACACCTCGGTCTGACCGGCACCATCAACTCCACGTTCAACGAGCCCTACGAGGTGGCCCGTCAGTTCGCCAGCCTCGACCACCTCTCCGGCGGGCGTGCCGCCTGGAACGTCGTCACCTCCTGGGACGCCTTCACCGGGGAGAACTTCCGCCGCGGCGGCTTCCTGCCGCAGGAGGAACGCTACTCGCGGGCCAAGGAGTTCCTGGCCACGGCGAACGAACTCTTCGACTCCTGGCGGGGGGACGAGATCGTCGCCGACCGGGCGGGCGGCACCTTCCTCAACGACGCCAAGGCCGGAGCCTTCGTCCACCACGGACAGCACTTCGACATCGAGGGGCAGTTCAACGTCCCGCGCTCCCCGCAGGGCCGCCCGGTGATCTTCCAGGCCGGTGACTCCGAGGAAGGCCGCGAGTTCGCCGCCTCCGGCGCCGACGCCATCTTCAGCCGCTACTCCACGCTCAAGGAGGGCCAGGCCTTCTACACGGATGTCAAGGCGCGTCTCGCCCGCTACGGCCGCCGCTCCGACCAGCTGCTGATCCTGCCCGCCGCGACGTTCGTGCTCGGGGACACCGACGCCGAGGCCGAGGAGCACGCCCGCGAGGTGCGGCGCCTTCAGGTCAGCGGCGCCACCGCCATCAAGCACCTGGAATTCGTCTGGAACCGCGACCTGTCCGCCTACGACCCGGACGGCCCGCTTCCCGACATCGACCCGGACCTCGGCGAACACACCGTCGCACGAGGCCGCGCGCAGGTCCGGATGTACCGCGACCCGCTGGCCACCGCCCGTGAGTGGCGCGAGCGGGCGGCCGCCAACAACTGGTCCATCCGCGACCTCGTCATCGAGACCGGCAGCAGGCAGGCCTTCGTCGGCAGCCCCGCCACCGTCGCCGCGACCATCAACGACTTCGTCCAGGCGGACGCCTCCGACGGCTTCATCCTCGTCCCGCACATCACCCCGGGCGGCCTCGACGCCTTCGCCGACAAGGTCGTCCCGCTCCTCCAGGAACGCGGCGTCCACCGCACCGAGTACGAGGGCACCACCCTGCGCGACCATCTCGGCCTCGACCACCCCGACGCCGGGACACCGGCCGACCGGGTGGCGTCATGAAGTTCCTCGCGATCACCTTGATCGTGCACGCGCCCCACCCCGTCACCGGGATCCGGAAACCCACGAACGACCGCTTCCGCGAGGTCGTCGACAACGCGCTGCTCGCCGAGGAGCTGGGCTTCGACGGCTTCGGCGTGGGGGAGCGGCACGAGCGCCCGTTCATCTCGTCCTCACCGCCCGTGGTCCTCAGCCACATCGCCGCGCTCACCTCACGGATCCGGCTGTTCACCGCGGTCACCACACTCAGCCTCCTCGACCCGGTGCGGGCGTACGAGGACTACGCGACGCTCGACCATCTGTCGGGCGGACGCCTGGAGCTGATCGTCGGCAAGGGGAACGGCGCCGCGCAACGGGAGCTGTTCCAGGTCACCCCCGAGGACCAGTGGGACCGCAACGCCGAGAGCTACGAGGTGTTCCGCCGGATCTGGCGGCAGGACAAGGTCACTGCGGCGACCCGCTTCCGCCCCGAACTCAAGGACGCCGAGGTGTGGCCCCGTCCCCTCCAGCGGCCCGTCCGGGTCTGGCACGGCAGCGCCACCAGCAAGGAGTCGGTCGACCTGGCCGCCCGCCACGGCGACCCGCTCTTCTCCGCCAACGTCACCAACCCCATCGAGCCGTACGCCGAGTTGATCCGTTACTACCGCGAACGCTGGGAGCACTACGGCCACGATCCGGCCGGCATCGCGGTCGGCGCGGGGACGGCCGGCATCTACGTGGCCCGGACCTCCCAGGAGGCGCTCACCGCCTACCGGCCCGTCTTCGAGGGAAACCTGGCGTTCCAGAAGCGGCTCGGTCTGGAACCGGTGTTCACCTCGCTGGAGGACTTCGTGGAGCGCAGCTCGGCACTGATCGGCAGTCCCCAGCAGATCATCGACAAAGTGCACCGGTATCACGCGGAGTTCGGGCACAGCGTCCTGCATCTGCACGCGGACGCCGGAGGACTGACCGACCGTCAGCACCGCGACTCGCTCGAACTGTTCCAGTCCGCCGTCGCGCCCGTGCTGCGCCGCGAGATTCCCGATCCGCCGTTCCCGTGGGAGCCGGTCCTCGGGCCGTCCGGGCCCGTGCCCGAAGCCGTACCCGCTCTCGAACCCGTCCGCACATCAGCCGAGCGCTGAGGAGGCCTCCGCACATGTCCGACATCCCTCTCGGCGTCCTTGATCTGGTTCCGGTCTCCTCCGGCTCCACCGCAGGCGACGCCCTGCGCAACTCCATCGACCTGGCCCGGCGGACCGAGAGCCTCGGGTACGCCCGCTACTGGTTCGCCGAACACCATCTCAACCCGGGCGTGGCCGGAACCTCGCCCGCGGTCGTCCTCGCCCTGACCGCCTCCGCGACCTCGACCATCCGCCTCGGCTCCGGTGCCGTGCAACTCGGACATCGCACCGCCCTGTCCACGGTCGAGGAGTTCGGCCTGATCGACGCGCTGCACCCCGGGCGCCTCGACCTGGGCCTCGGGCGCTCCGGTGGCAAACCGTCCGGCCCGCCCTCCGTCCCGCCCGTGACCGCGACTCCCGTGGTCGACGGCCGCGCCCCGAACGGACTCCGCATTCCACCCCGCTTCTCCTTCGAACACCTTCTGGGCTCACCGAGGGTCGCCGTCCAGCGCGCCCTCCTCCAGCAGCCCAACGCCCAGTCGCAGGACTACGGCGAGCAGATCGACGACATCCTCGCGCTGCTCGCGGGCACCTACCGCTCGGCGGACGGCACGCAGGCGCGCGCCGTTCCCGGTGAGGGCGCGGACCTGCAACTGTGGATCCTGGGCAGCAGCGGTGGCACGAGCGCCGAGGTCGCGGGCCGGGGCGGGCTCAGGTTCGCGGCGAACTACCACGTCAGTCCGGCCACCGTGCTGGAGGCGGTGGACGGCTACCGAGCGGCGTTCCAGCCCTCCGAGGTCCTCGACAAGCCGTACGTCAGCGTGTCCGCGGACGTCGTGGTCGCCGAGGACGACGAGACCGCACGTGAACTCGCCACGGGATACGGCCTCTGGGTCCGCAGCATCCGTACGGCGGAGGGGGCCATCGAGTTCCCCACGCCGGACGAGGCACGCGCCCACGTCTGGTCGGACGCCGACCGGGCACTCGTCCAGGACCGCCTCGACACCCAGTTCGTCGGCTCACCGCGCCGCGTCGCCGACCAGCTGGAGCAGCTCCAGGAAGCCACCGGAGCCGACGAGTTGCTGATCACGACCATCACCCACGGGCACACGGACCGGGTGCGGTCGTACGAGCTGCTGGCCGAGGAGTGGCGCAAGAGGTGAGCCGTCCTCGGCCGCCGGGGACGAACAGGACCGGCGAGCCGTGACGTGGCCCGGACCGGCAGCACGGAATCGCACCGGGTGCGTGACCGTGCCGGCCGGTCCGGCCGCGCGTTGTGATCAGCCGTCTCCCATGCCGAACACGTCGTGGACCGGCCGCACCTCGACCGCCACCACGTGGAAGTCGAGTACGCGCGCGGCGATGGCGCGCGCCCGCTCGGGGGTCGCGCACTCGATCACGTAGTAGGCGGTGAGGTGTTCGGCGGCACGGTGCGTGCGGGGCGATGCCGGCGGTCCCGTTCAGCCGGTCGAGGCGAGGGCCGTCGTGCGGCCTCCCAGCGCGGCGGAGAAGTGGTCCGTCACCTGCTCCAGCGCCTGGGCCGCGGCGGGCGCGATCACGGCCGTGCCGTCCTCGCCGGCGGTGACATCCTTGTCGAGGGTGAACCAGCCGGGCACGATGTGCGACGCGCCCATGGAAGTGAGCACCGGGCGCAACGCGTAGTCGATGGCGAGAACATGGGCCGTGCTGCCGCCGGTCGCGAGGGGCAGTACCGTCTTGCCGGCCAGCGCGTACTGCGGGAGCAGGTCGAGCAGCGACTTCAACAGGCCCGAGTAGGCGGCCTTGTACACGGGCGTGCCGATCACCACCCCGTCCGCCCCCTCGATCAGGGCGGCGGCCTCGACGATCGCGGGGTGCTGGAAGTCGGCCCCGAGCAGCGCGTGGGCGGGAAGTGCACGCACCTCCAGCGGAATCACCTCATGGCCCTGGAGGCGGAGCCGGTCGTCCAGGTGACGCAGGAGACGTGTGGTGCGGGAGGTGGGGGAGGGGCTTCCGGAGACGGACACGATCGTGGCCATGGCGGACCTTCCGGGTCGGGATTCGGTTACGTGGAGCGGGTGTGCTGCGGACGGCGGTGCGGTCGCGGCGGGAGAGTCCACCCGCCGCGACCGCACCGCGAGCCCTCACCAGGCGCTCGAGCGCACGGTGATCAGCGGCCGCGGGTCACCACCCCGCAGCGCTTCGAGGAAGGTGACGACCTCGGCCGCCACCGAGCGGTGCTGGAGGTCGTTGAGGACGTCGTGGTGGGCGCCGCGCACGGCCGAAAGGCGGGCCAGGGGCAGCGACTTGGCCAGGCGGGCGAGCGCCTCGTCGTCGGCGAGCGGATCGGAGTCGCCGACGAGCAGCAGGGTCGGGACGGGTGTCTCGCTGTCGTAGGCCGCGCCGAGCACCGATTCCGGTATCGCGTCGTTGAGCGACCCCCGCCGTACCTGGGGGTCCTGGGAGAGGTTGCCCCGATGAGTGGGGCACGCGGTGCGGACGTCGAGCTCGTCGTCCCACGTCCCGACGTCCTCGCCGGTCGCCGCGGACGGCCCGGGAAGGCCGGCGAGGACGAGGGCGTCCGGCCACCAGGCGGCCGGAGCCTGGTCCCCGCCGAGGAGCGCGGCGAGCGCGACGGCCCCCGAGTCCGCCCCGACGAGGACGACAGGCCGTACGACACCGTCCTTCGAGGCGGTGCCCTCCACGGCCTCGGCGAGCCGGGCCGCCAGACCGGCCAGGGACGCGGTCGGGTCCTCGGCGTCGAGGGCCGGGGGGTCGATCACCCGGACGCGGTAGGCGTCGGCGGCGAGCCGTCCGCCGAAGCGCGCGTAGGTCGCCCGGGTCTCGCCGCGACCGGGCACCACGAGGATCGTGCCGCGGACGAGGAGCCCTTCGGGCCCGTGGTGGTCGCTGTACTGGGTCATCTCATACTCCTGCGGATGCGGGCTCGTCCGTGTGCGCGGGCTTCCAGCCCAGCGCGGGTGCCACCTCGGTCGCGATGAGTTCGAGGGCGCGGACGGAGGCGTCGTGGTCGGGGACGGCGGGGTTGAACTGGGTGATCAGGTCGGTCGCGACGGGCAGGACCTGCTCGCGGCCCAGGGCTGCGACGATGTCGTCGGGATGGCCGTAGAAGGCGTGGAAGCGGCGCAGCGCCTCGTCCGCGCCGAGGCCCTTCGGGAACGCGCCGCTCTCGGCCATGCGCAGTGCCGCCCGGTGCACGTCGTCGCCGATCGCGCGCAGCGCCGTGCGCCGGTCCTTGGCCGGGAAGACGAAGCGGGACAGGCCGATGCGCGGGCGGTGCGGCTGGTCCCAGGCGGCGAGGAAGGCGTCGGCCCAGGGGCGCTGCACCTCGTCGGTGGGAGCGTCGAACCCGTAGGCCGCCCGGTTGAGCAGCAGGTTCGAGCCGCTGCGCGCGGCGTACTCGGCACCCTGCGCGCTGAAGACGCCCTGCCAGAAGCGGCGGCCGAAGTCGCCGGGGCGGGGCTGGATGCGGAAGCCGGGTGTGCCCACGTCGTCGTGGGCCAGGGCCCGGCGCAGCACGTCGAGGTTCTCGCTGGTCAGTTCGCGCTTGCGGCCGGCGTCCTTGCCGAACGCGGCGTACTCCAGGGCGCTCGATCCGCTGCCCACGCCGATCTCGACGCGGCCGCCGCTGAGGGCGTCGACGGTGGCGATGTCCTCGGCGAGCCGGACCGGATCCTCCAGCGGGAGGACGGTGACGGCGGTGCCCAGCCGGATCCGGGTGGTCCGCGCGGCCGCGTGGGCGAGGAAGGTCCAGGGCGAGGACAGTCCGCCGCCCCCGAGGGAGACGTGGTGCTGGGCGACCCAGCCGACGTCGAAGCCGAGTTCGTCCGCCACGGTGAACAGTTCCTGCGCGTTGCGGTAGGTGCGGGCGATGTCGGGATCGCGTCCCTGGACGTGGGTGAGGAAGCCGAGCCTGATGCGTGGTCGCTCGCTCGTCATGGGATGTCGGCCTTTCGGTGTCGGGCCGCCGTGCCGGCCGGTTGTCGGTTCGAGCGGCCGGTGGACGCGGCCGGTGGAGGCGAAGGCGTGGTCCACCGGCCGGTCGCGGCGCGAATCTCAGTCGCTGACGAGCTGCGGTTCGCGGGTGTGGCGGTTGGCCGGGACGGGCAGGCCGAGGTTGCCGCGCAGGGTGTCGGCCGCGTACTCGGTGCGGAACAGTCCGCGCTTCTGGAGGATCGGGACGACACCGTCGACGAAGAGGTTCAGTTCGTCCTCGGTGCGGAAGGCGAGGTTGATGCCGTCGAAGGTGCCGGCGTCGAACCACTTCTCCACGGTGTCGGCGACGGTCTCCGGGGCGCCGACGAACGGCGAGCCGCGGAACTGATTGACCAGCTCGGCGACTTGACGCAGGGTCAGGTTCTCGGTCCGGGCCCGTTCGATGAGGGCGGACGCTCCGGTGCGGCCGCCCTTCTCCGCGAGGTGCGCGACATCGGGGAACGGCGCGTCCAGGTCGTGCGCGCTGAAGTCGTAGGCGCCGAAGGAGCGGCCGAGCAGGGCGAGGTTGCGGTCGAAGTCGTTGTCCTCCTCGAAGATCTCCCGTTCGCGGCGCAGGGCCGCCTCGTCGGTGGCGGCGACGACCGGGCTCCCGTGGATGAAGATCTTGATGTGGTCGGGGTTCCGGCCGTAGGAAGCGGTGCGCTTCTTGATGTCGGCGTAGTACTCCTGGGCCTGCTGGAGGGAGCCGCCCGGTGCGTAGATGCCCTCGGCGACCTGCGCGGCCAGGTCGCGGCCCTCCTCCGAGACCCCGGCCTGGAAGATGACCGGCTGGCCCTGCGGGGAGCGGGAGAGGTTGAGCGGTCCCGCCACCTTGAAGTGCTCGCCCTCGTGGTCGAGCGCGTGCAGCTTGGCCGGGTCGAGGAAGACACCCTGGTCCACGTCCGCCGGGAAGGCGTCGTCCTCGTAGGAGTCCCACAGGCCGCGGGCGACCCGGACGAACTCCAGGGCGCGGCCGTAGCGGGTGGTGTAGTCGAGGTGTTCGTCGAGTCCGAAGTTCCGGGACGTACCGGTGTCGAAGCTGGTGACGACGTTCCAGCCGGCCCGGCCGCCGCTGATGTGGTCGAGGGAGGCGAACCGGCGGGCCAGGTTGAACGGCGAGTTGTACGTCGAACTCGCCGTGCCCACCAGGCCGATGTGCCGGGTGTGGGTCGCGACCGCGGACAACAGGGTCAGGGGTTCCAGGCGGTTGAGGTAGTGCGCCGGATAGGTGGCGTTGATGAACTGGCTGTCGACGATGAACAGCGCGTCGAAGAGGGCGTGTTCGGCCGCCTTCGCCAGCCGGATGTAGTAGTCGATGTCGATGCTGGCGTTCTTCGCCACGCGCGGGTCCTTCCACAGACCGTGCTGGCCGGGACCGCCGACGCCATAGGGGTGCAGGGCGAGATGGATGGTGCGGGGCATGGCGTTTCTTCCTGTCTCTCGTGGGGTTCAGACGTTCAGCAGGGCACGCAGGGCGGCGCGTTCGGCCCGGTCGGCCGGGGCCGAGTGCAGCGTGGGCGCGGAACGGACCAACAGGCGGGTGTACGGGTGCCGGGGCCGGCCGATGACATCGCGGGCGGCGCCGGTCTCGACCAGCTCGCCCTGGTACAGCACGGCGATGCGGTCGGCGATCCCGGCGACGGAACCGAGGTCGTGGGAGATGAAGACGAGGGCCACACCCGCGTCGCGGAGTTCCTGGAGGATCCGCAGGATCTGGACGCGATTGGCGGAGTCCAGTGCGCTGACCGGCTCGTCGAGGATGACAAGGCGCGGTTCGGTGACCAACGCCCTTGCCACGGCGACGCGTTGGCGCTGGCCGCCGGAGAGCTCACCGGGCAGCCGGTCGAGCAGGTCCTCGGACAGCTGGACGCGGGCGAGGAACGCGCGGACCCGGCGCGCGGCCTCGTCGCGGGACACACCCCGGACGAGCAGCGGCTCGGCCAGCGAGGCCTCGATCGTGAGGTCCGGGTCGAGGCTGCGCAGCGGGTCCTGGAAGACGTACTGGACCAGACCGCGGCGGCGCAGCGCGCGCCACCGGCGCCCGCCGTAGGCCGTCACGTCCTCACCGTCGACGACGACGGACCCCGCGGAGGCGCGCACCAGGCCGAGCACGGCCCGCGCCAGGGTGGACTTGCCGGAGCCCGTCTCGCCGATGATCCCGACGGTCTCGCCGGGCACGACGCGCAGCGAGACACCGCGCAGCGCGTGCCGGCGCCGTCGGCGCGGTCCGTAGCGCACTTCGAGGTCCGTGACCTCCAGGACGGGCCGCGTCGGCTCCCCGGAGGCGGTGGACCCTTCGGCCGGGCCGGTGCTCACGGCCTGGGCGTCCGCGGTTCCGGTGTTCACGGTCTCGGTGTCCGTGGCTTCGGTCCTCGCGGTCTCGGTGCTCATGCGTCCTCCTCGGGCGCGAGGAACTTCTCCAGGCCGTAGTGCTGGTGCTCGGCGATCAGCAGCCGGGTGTACTCGTGCCGCGGACGGTGGAGCACGTCCTCGGTCGGACCCTGTTCGACCACCTCGCCGTGGCGCATGACGAGGACTTCGTCGCACAGCTGGGCGACGACGGCGAGGTCGTGGGAGACCACGACGAGGGCCAGTCCGGTCCGCTCGCGCAGATCGGCGAGCAGGTCGAGGATCTCGGCCTGGACGGTGACGTCGAGCGCGGTGGTGGCCTCGTCGGCGACGAGGATCCGCGGTCCCGCGGCGATCGCCACGGCGATGAGGACCCGCTGGAGCATGCCGCCGGACAGCTCGTGGGGGTACTGGGCGCTGACGAGTTCCGGGTCCCGCAGATGGACGGACCGCAGCAGTTCGACCGCCCGGCGGCGGGCCGCGCGCCGCTTCAGTCCCTTCTTGACCCGGACGACCTCGGCGATCTGCGCCCCGACCCGGATCGAGGGGTTGAGATAGGACGCCGGGTCCTGGAAGACCGCGCTGATCGTCGCGCCCCGCAGGTCCGTCCACCGGGCCGGGGACAGGCCTGCGATGTCGCTGCCGTCGATCTCCACCGAGCCACCGGTGATCTCGAAGGGGCCGGGCAGGATGCCCAGTGCGGCACGGCAGGTGAGGGTCTTTCCGCTGCCGGACTCGCCGACGATGCCGACGGCACGGCCGGGCGTGAGCGCGAAACTCACGCCGTGCACGATCTCCCGGCCGGTGGCCGGGTCGCCGATGCGCACATCGCGTATGGCCAGGACCGGGGACGGAGACCGGGCGGGCTCTCCGGGACCGGGTCCTGCGGCTTCCTCGGTCGTCTCGGCCCGGGCGGGGAGCTTCTCGGACAGGGTGGTCATCGCGCACCTCCTGCGGGAGCGGGAGCGGGGTCGGCCTCGGTGCGGCGGTCGGTGCGACGGCCGGCGCGTGCGCCGCGGTCGGCGGCCGGCGTGCGGCCCGCCTCGCCGGAGACGTCGCGGACGGCGTCGGCGAGGAGGTTGCAGGCCCAGACGGTCACCATGATCAGCAGGGCGGGGGCGAGCGGTGCCCACGGCTGGTGGCTGAGGTAGCCCAGATCCGAGGCGAGCAGGCCGCCCCAGGTGGGTGCGGGGGGCTGGACCCCGATCCCGAGGAAGGTCAGGCTCGACACGATGACGAAGCCGACCCCGACCGTCTGCGCGAGCGCGACCGCGATCGGCGGAAGCACCTTGCCCCAGATGTGACGGCGTACGATCCAGCCGGTCGAGGCGCCCGAGATGATCGCGGCCTCCACGTACGGCGAGCGGGCGACGGCCAGGGTGGCGGCGCGGGCCACGCGGTAGAACAGCGGGGACACCAGCGCGCCGGTGACCAGCATCGCCTGGGTGAGACCGTTGCCGAGCAGGGCGACGACGGCGACGGCGAACAGCAGGAACGGCAGGGCGACCAGCGTGTCGGCGAGCCGGAGGGTGACCCATTCGAAGACCCGGCCGAGATGGACCGACAGGATGCCGGGGACGGCGCCGATGGCCAGGGCCGTGAACGCGACCTCCAGCGAGCCGAGGACGCTGACGCGGGAGCCGTCGAGGAGCCGGCTCAGCACGTCACGGCCGAGGTAGTCGGTCCCCAGCCAGTGGGCGCCGGAGGCGGCGGCGAGCGGATGGTCGCTGGTCGCCAGGGGGCTCTGCGGAGCGAGCAGCGGCCCGAACACGGCGAGCACGGCGATCGCGGTGAGGACGGCCAGGGCGATCCGGCCGGAGGTGAGGGCGAGAACGCGGCGCACCATGGTCACACCCCCCGCCGGGAGGCCGGCGTCACGCGGGCCAGCACCAGGTTGACGAGCAGGTTGAAGGCGACGACCAGGACGATCGACACCACGAGGACGCCCTGCACGGCCGGTACGTCCCCGGCCTGCGCCGAGTCGTTGGCGAACCGTCCGAAACCCTGGAGTCCGAAGATCCACTCCGTGACGACGGAGGCGCCGACCAGGGCGGGGAACTTCAGTCCGAGGGTGGCGAGCGCGGGACCGAGGCCGTTGCGCAGCACGTGGCCGAAGAAGATCCGGCGCGGACCGAGCCCGCGGACCACCGCGCCGGTCACGTAGTTCTCGCGGTAGGCCCCGACGAGGCTTCCGCGCAGCTGACGGGCGACATCGGCGACGACGTCGAAGCTCAGCGCCACGGCGGGCAGGGTGATGTGGGCGAGCCACGGTCCGAACCCCTGCTCCGCCGGTATGTATCCGGCGGACGGGAACAGGTGCAGCCCCACCGAGAAGACGGCGACGAGCACGATGCCGACGACGAAGGCAGGCATCACCGAGATCACCGTCACGAAGCCGGTGATCGCGCGGTCGATCCAGGTGGTGCGGCGCACCGCCGCGAGCGTGCCGAGACCGAAGCCCGCGACGACACCGATGACCAGCGCGAAGGTCGCCACCGACAGGCTCACCCCCAGGCCGAGGCCGATGAGGGTGGAGATGTCGGCGCCGTTGGTCCAGCTCGTGCCGAGCCGGCCGTGCAGGACGTCACCGAACCAGTCCCCGTACTGGACGAGGAAGGGCCGGTCGAGGCCCCAGTGGGCCTCGACACGGGCGACCGCCTCGGGAGTCGCTTCCTCGCCCAGCTGGATGCGTGCCGGGCTGAGTCCGCTCAGCGACCGCAGCGCGAACGTCACGAACGTCGCGACCAGGAAGACGGGCACGAAGATCGCGACCGACCGGGCGAGGGTGGCCAGGACGCGGCCCAGGGTGTGCCGGGTCCGGGCCGCGGCGGCCGGGAGACGGACGTCGGGCGGTGCCGTTGCCTCCGTCGTCGTCATGGGTTGCCCCCTCTCTGTGATGGACGGAGTGTCAGTTGCCGCCGGCGATGGTCACGCCGGTCCAGTCGATGTGGGCGGGGTTCTTCGGCAGGCCGGAGATGCTCTTGCTCTTGGCGATGAGGTTGGGCGAGGAGTACGTGAAGACCAGCGCCTTGCTCTTGAGGCCGGCCCGGGTCGCCGCCTGGAGGACCTTCGTGTAGCCGGGCGAGTCCAGCGGGGTCCGGCGGACCTTGGCGATGGCGGCCTCGAAACCGGACGGCTCGTAGGGCGAGCTGAGGTTGAGCGGGCCGTTCGGGCCGAAGTGCGCGGTGAGCGTCTGCGCCGCGGAGTCACGCCCTGTGGTGCCGTACAGCGAGAACGTCAGGTCCTTGGCGAAGAACGGAGTGGCCCAGTTCTTGTCGATCTTGATCGTGACGGTGATGCCGACCTTCGCCAACTGCGCCTGGACTATCTCGGCTTGAGGGTCCTCGGCCGGGATGACCAGGTTCAGCTTGAGGGCGCCCGCCTTGTAACCGGCCTCGCTCAGCAGCTTCTTGGCCTTCGCGGGGTCGTAGGCGTACGCGTTCTCGGACTCCGGGTCGTAGGCGACGTACCCCTTGGGGAACGGCTGGTTGGTCACCGAGCCGTAGCCGAAGGTCAGCTTGTCGACGAACTCCTGACGGTTGACCGCGTAGCGGACGGCGTCGACGACCTTGTCGTTGTCGAACGGCGCCTTGTTGGTGTTGAGGCTGAGGTTGGAGGCGTTGAAGCCGGGCTGCACGAAGACGTCGAGTCCGGCCTTCTTGGCCGCGTCGGCCTGACTCGGTGCTATGTCGGCGAAGTTGTAGACGCCGGTCTGGAGTCCGGAGACGACGGTGGAGGCGTCGGGGGCGGAGCTCAGCTCGACGGTGTCGATGTGGATGTTCTTGGCGTCCCAGTAGTCCGGGTTCTTCTTCAGGACGGCCTTGGTGCCCGGGACGAGCTGGGTGACGGTGAACGGGCCGGCGCCGACCGGGCCCTGGTCCAGCTCGGCGGGGGACGCCGCCGCCTTCGGACTGGCGATCTGGAGGACGCGCTCGCCCAGCAGCTGGGGGATCTGGTAGTCGACCTGGCTGAGGTGGATCACCGCGTCGAGACCCTTGGCGTCCACCGACGTGATCGAGGTCAGGTCACCGAACAGGGCGGAGTTCTTCTGCTTCTTGGCCCGTTCGATCGCGGCCTTCACGGCGGCACCGTCGACCGGCGCGCCGTCGCTGAACTTCAGGTGGGGCCGCAGATGGAAGGTGACCACATCGCCCTTGGCGTTGTAGTCCCAGCTCTCGGCCAGGTCGGGGACGGCCTTTCCGTTCTCGTCCGTCCGGGTCAACGAGGCGTAGACCAGGGCGAGTTCACGGAACTGGGCGCCACTGCCGCTGACGACCGGGTCCCAGTGGGCGGGGAAGTAGGAGGAGGTCCACTTCAGCGCGGTGGAGCCGGCGGACGCGGAGGTCTCGCCGCCGCAGGCGCCGAGCGCGGGGACGAGCACGGTGGCGAGGGCGGTGCCCAGGGCGGCGGCGCGCAGCCGGCCGGGTCGAGGGGCGGAACCGAAGGCCGTGGCGGGGGTGCGGGGCGTGAGACGTCCGGGCATCGGATTGCTTTCTGCGAAGGCTCCCCCCGCGCCGGGGCGGCGCGGCGGGGAGCGAGGGCGGACCGCCCCGCGGACGGACGCCACGCAGGCCGAAGACGCGCATGCCTGTGTGTGCTTCGGTGCGCACGGGGGCATGCCGCGTTCAGGGCAGGAGGCGTCGGCGGATCGCGGGGAGGGCCGGGAGGCCGGGGAGCGGAAACGACGAAACGCTGGGAGAACGGCGCGCGATGACGGGGGCCGGGCGGCGAGTCGGCTCGGGGCCGGTACCGGAGTCGGCGGGACGGGCGTCAGGCGCCTGGGGGCCGCGGCTGGCGGGCGGTCAGCGACAGAGTGCGCTGCAGGTGCGCCGCAGGTCCACGTAGCGGCACACCACGCCGGGGTGCGTCGTGAGCATGGTGCACATCCTGGGGCCGGTTCTCGGCGGCTGTCAATGGACACCAATTGGTGTCTCATTGGGCGGGACGGGTTCTGACCGCTGATCAGAGCACCGGCAGGGACGGGAGGGTCCTCCACGGCCACCCTCCTCCACCCTGACCATTCGTCAGAAGACCTTCAGGGAACGGCTGGAGCGACGCGGTCGCGTTCCGGGTGCACGGCGGCCTCGTCCGGGTGCAGCCACAGGGGGCCATTGCCGGTCTCGACGCGTACGGCGTCCCCGGGAGGCCACGGTCCGTCGCTCAACACCGCCGCCTCCGGGCCGGTCAGGCTCCGGTACCGCGCGAGCGCCTCCGGCGGAGCCGGCCGCGCGGGCTCCGTCAGCAGCCCCGGGCTCAGCTCCTCGAACGCCGACGCGTACTCCTCGTACGGCCGCCAGCCGGGTACGACGCGCCGCCCCGCGGGAGTGCGGACCAGCAGCGTCGGCAGCGCGTAGCGGTACCCGCCGTCGGCGGTCTCCTTGGCGGCACCGGGATGCGGCGAACCACCGCGCACCGACAGCACCTCGCCGACCGGCCGACGCGACTCGGAGCGGTCGGCAAGTACCGCTTCCCGTACGGACGCTGACGCCGCGTCGGCCGCCAGCCGCTCATGGTCGAGGCCGGGCACACCCCGGACCGCGGACAACGCCAGCGCCGGGGTGTCCGCCGGTTCACCGAGCACGAACACGCTCTCCCGCAGGCGCCGCAGCACCCGCTCGGCAACCTCGTGGCCCTGACGCTCCGCGGCCTTGGCCGCCAGCGAGGACGGCCACGAACTCGCCGCGACCCGGCTGAGCCGCCGCGCCCGCGGTGCCACCGTGTGAGCGCTGATGTCCTCGACGTACCGCGTGTACCAGGCGGTCTCCGCGGCGGGATCGGGCGGCGGGTCGTCGTCGTGGTCGAACAGGACGCAGTACGCGCGTCGCCAGCGGACCCGGCCCGCCAGCGCGGCCCGGAGCCTGCGGAACACCGGCTCCGATCCCCAGGCCCAGGGACACAGCGGGTCGGTGTACTCCACCACCTCCACCGCCTCCACCACCTCCAGCGTTTCCATGGTGTCGACCACCTCCACCGCTTCCACGGTCTGCCGGTGCGGCGGGCGGGTCACGCGGCTCCCTTGTGGTCCATCCGCCCGGCCGCCTCGGCGGGCAGCAGCCCGGCCAGGGTCGTCCCGCCCAGTACCGCCGCGGCGTCCGCCTCGATACGACGCCAGACCCCGGGCAGTCCGGAGGCGGGCCCCGGATAGTCGAGTCCGGCCAGCGGCTCGCCCCGCAAGGTGATCAGCTCACCGTCCACGGCGCGTACGACGTCCAGCAGAGTGATCTCGTCGGCGGGCCGGCCGAGCCAGTACCCGCCCTCGCAGCCGCGCTGGCTGCGTACCAGGCCGGCCCTGCGCAACTCGCCCACCACGGACTTCAGGAAGCGGAACGGAACATGCTGCGAGGAGGCCATGGACTCACAGGTGAGCGGGCGGGCCGGTTCGCGGGCGAGCTCCAGCAGAGCTCGCGTGGCGTAGTCCGCCTTCGCGGAGATATGCATGGGCCCATGATGCCCGACCAGGTGTGCGCGGGCGGGGTCTCCACCGGTTCCCCACGTACATTGCGGGAACATTGCCGCAGGTGAAGCGCAATGGATACCTCTTGACATCCTTTTCCGGGCGGCTCTAGCGTCCCCCTCCATGAGCGAGCCGTCGACAACCCCCGGCGAAGGTTTCCACCCCCATCTCCCGGACGCCGAAGCACAGTCCGTACGCCCCTTGAGCACCCGCCTGCACCACATCCGCGCCGACGCCCTCGACGGCGACACGGCGCAGACCGGTGGCATGCGCAGATTCGCCGCCGTCAGCGGCACCACCGTCGGCTCCGAGAAGCTGTGGATGGGCCAGACCCACGTCGCCCCCTCCACCGCCTCCTCGGACCACCACCACGGAGCCTCCGAGACCGCCATCTATGTGGTCAGCGGACACCCCGAGTTCGTCTTCCTCGACGACTCGGGGGAAGAACCCGAGGAACTACGGCTGCGCACCTCACCCGGTGACTACGTCTTCGTGCCGCCGTTCGTGCCGCACCGCGAGGAGAACCCGGACCCCGCGGAGGAGGCCGTCGTCGTCATCGCCCGCAGCACCCAGGAGGCGATCGTGGTCAACCTGCCCGGACTGTACGTGCTGAAGGACGCCGGAGAGGGCTGAGCGCGCGGGCCGTTCGATCACGTGATGGGTGCGGTGGGTACGGTGGCGAGGAGGCCGTCGTGACCCGCGAGCCGGCCGGAGCGTGGAAGGAACCACGGAGATCATGCGCGCCATCGTGACCCGCCGCCCCAGCGGGGCGTCCGGATGAACGGCTCCCCTGTTCGGGCGGAGTCGATGAGCGGGCCTTTGGTCGCCATCCCCGTCTGGAGCAGGTTCTGCCCGGCGAAGTCGACCGCGTGATCCGTTCCGGCCGGCGGCGCGGTGAGCGCGTTCGGGATCTCGCCCGGCTCGAAGACCGGTTACGACAACAACCACAAGCAGAAGCTCCCCTTCGGATCCCAGCCCGGCAAGCACTGGACCTGGGGCAAGAACGGATCGATCAGCAGTGGCTACGCCGGTGTTTTCTACTTCCCTTCTCGGTCGCGTCGGGGGCACGTTGAACAGTCGAAAAATCCTATGGCTTGCACTCGTATAGTCGTCGCATGACTAGCGATCACCTTTCCGGCGTTCTTGAACGGCTCGACACCTGGCTGGAAGGAAATACGCCCGGTGAAGTCCCGGCACTGAACCCGTCCGCCACGCAGGATGCCATCGACCGCGTCGCTGAGGGCCGGTTCAGTCTGCATCCCGACCTTGTCGCACTCCTGCGGTGGCACAACGGCATCAGATTCGGCCTGCCCCATAACGCCGGATACATCCTGCCCGGCGGATACTCCATCCTGCCGGCGCAGAGCATGGAGGGCGGGCAGCGCGAGATGGAGCAACTGGTCGCATGGAGTCTCGAAGAGGACACCGATGAAGTCGTCACCATGTTCATCGTTGCCGATGGAGTGGAAATCGTCGGTGACGGACAGACGCACTACCTGCGAGAGGATCTGGGCTTGACCGCTGCCCCGGCAACCGCGCACGTCAAATGGGTCCCCATTGGTGCGACCAGGTCGGGCGACCGGCTGGTCGTTGACCACCGGCATGGTCCCATGTATGGAAATGTCCACGCAGTTGCTCACGATGGCACCGATTTCCAGACCGCGTGGGACAGTGTTCGCGCGATGTGTGAAGACATGTTGATTTCGCTGGAAGCCAACCAGCCCCTCACCGCTTGCAGGCTGGGGTCTGGCTATGTTCCGCGTATTCGAACGACCAGTTTCGGAGCAATGCTCGACTGGGAAATCATCTGAGCATAGCGGATTCACGGGAACGGGCATCGCGGGCCATTTTCCGTCTTGCCTCTGATCGCTGGAAGGTGCGGGAAAGTCCTCTGTGAATATTCCAGGACCTGCTCGCGGTCCTGACGGAGGAATCGGAGCAAACCCGAGCATGCAGAGCCGGTGGCACTGTGGGTGCCAGGTGCCAGGTGCCAGGTGCCAGGTGCCAGGTGCCGGGCGCCGTCGGCGATGCGCACGCGAGTGGGTATGACTGAGTGGCGGTCCGAGGCATGAAGCCTCGGACCGCCGCTCCGTCTCGGAGGCTATGCGTTACGGGTTGACCACGCACACCTCATCGGTACGACATCCCTCCAGGTCGGGTGCCTCCATGTAGAAGGCATCGTCATCGTCCATGCGTGCTTTCGTGTAGAAGGCGCCGACGCCCCGGCCTGCGGCCTCGTTCTGCTTCGCAGACATTGATGCCCGGCCGCAGACTTCCTGCCACGTAGGTGTCGGATACCGGTCGAGATCCGGGTACAGGCGCCACTTCCCGTCAGTGTCGCTCTTCTGCGCGAACAGTTGGGTGCACTCGTCTCCGTTGCTCACGGACTGGCCGCCGCTCTCCTTCGTCGTAGCGAAAGGGAACTCGTCGCACTGCCTGCCATCGGGGCTGTTGTGTGTCGCCTCGGGGGTTGCTTTTGTGGTCGGCGTGAACGAATCGGGGCACACCTTTCTTCTGTTCTTTTCCTTCACATCCTGATCGATTTCTCGGTGGAGTGGCTTCTCTTCGGCCTTGCTGCCTGGGTGTGAAGGAAGCTCTTCACGGAGCAACCAGTAGTAGGCTGCGGCAGCCGGGTACTTGGCGGTCGTCATGGTCCAGGTCGGGATGTGCCTGTAGAAGATGCATCCGGTCGAGTTCTTGACGGCTACTGAATTGTCGCACCTGATTTGATCGAACAGTGATATCTCTGGTTTGTCCACTGGAACAAGGCCTTGCCATTCGGGGCTGTTGGCCTTGAAGCTCAGGAAGATGCCGCGGTCGAGCTTCTGGGATGTGTTTTCCACCGGATTGTTCCATGTGTTCGTCTTCGTCGCCGATGCCCAGTGGTTGTCGAGAATGCTCGACCATTCGGCGCCGTTCCAGGCTGTTGAGTAGCTGGCGTCGCAGTCCGGGGTGCAGGGGGTGTCCCAATAGTCCAGCGAGACACTGCCGAGGGCCGCGTCCATGTCCACGGGGACGATCGACATGCGCTCTTTGAACGTAGCCTTGTTCTCTGTCTTGGTTTCGACGAAGACGTTGAACGCTGCGGATGCGGTTTCCACGGCGCCGTCGGGGTCCTTTTTGGTCCAGTGGACGATCGTGGTGAAGGCCAGGCAGCCTTCACGGCGTTCGATGGTGTAGGTCCACGTCAGACCCGTCTGAGAGCACCACGTAACAAGGGGCGTAGACACAGCGCCGGCGGCGGCCGCGCGCGCGAGGGTGGGCACCGTGGTCAGCGGTTTGTAGGTGACGCACTGGCGGCCCTGACCGTTCTTCAGGCCCTCGGCACATCCGTCGTCCGGTCCGAGCGAGCGGAACAGGGGGTTGGACACGAGCCCGGTCGGAGTCGGTTGCTTTTGTTGGTCGTCGTCGACGAAGTCGACCTCTGTGGCGTTGTCATCCGGCTCAGGGAGCTCCAGCCCGGCCATTCTGCCACCGGGCACGTTGAAATCGCCCGGGACGAACGCGACCGCGCTCCAGGCGATGTCCTTGTCCGCGGTTCCGCTGGGGGTTGTGTTCGAGAGCCGGACCTCGGGGGTCATGTCGTTGAAGCGGAAGGCGCCCAGCGGGACCCACCGGCCGGATGCGTTGGCGGACTGATCGATGGTGACCTTTTGAGTCCCGAGAGCGGTGACGACCTCGTAGACGGCCTGATGGGTCTGCGCTCCCGTGTCTGGGATGTACACGTAGACCATGGCCTGCTTCTTTTCCAGCTGCCCGTTCAGCTTCCATCTGCCGTCGATGGTCATCTGACCGCCTTCACCGCCCAGGTGGCCGACGTCGCGCTCGTGGGCGTACCAGAAGTGACCGCCGTACCCTCCGCCTATCTGATGCAGATCGGCCTTGGCGTCGAAGTGGGTGCCCATGGTGTCCGCATAGAAGGTGAACTGGAAGGTGCCTGAGGAGGTGATTTGTCCGCAGTCACCCCACGTCTCCGTTCCGTTGGGGGCAGAGGCGACGACGTGGGCGCCGTCGGGCGCCCCGGAGCAGACCGGCGTACCGTTCTTCAGGCGATAGCCGCGTCCCGGCTCCGAGATCAGCGTCGCGTACTTGATCAGCTCGTGCCCGCAGTCATTGGCACAGTTCGTCTTCCAGGTGGCATTGGGCTTGTTCCACCAGTACTGCGCGTAGCACTCCGCGTCCGGGCAGTTCGGCGGTGTCGCCGGGTCACAACTGTTGTTGCTGTTGCAGAAGACGCTCAGCGGCGGCGAGACCAGGCTGCGCTGGGCGGTGCTGGTCCACCAGGCGGGCCGGAAACCGGCCGAGGAGAAGCCGGCTTCGCCCTTCCAGTCCTGGCGGCCGTCGGTGCTGTAGGAGTAGCCGGTGTCGATGGACCATGCGGCCCAGCCCATCACCTTCTCCTCATACGGCCAGTCCTGCGGGTGAGCGGCGTCGTGGTTGGCTTCGGTGCCGTCCACGTCGGTGTCCATGAACGGGTGGCCCCAGCTCTTGGCGTAGACGGGGTTGGCCGGGTTGTTGTACCAGCCCAGGCCCCAGTGGCCGCCATGTTGCGAAGCGTCGGAGGGGGGGTTGAAGCCGAGGTTGTAGTTCCATACCGCGGTGAACCAGTTCTCCACCCGGGATGGGTCGTCGTCGTTGACGGTGATCGTCTGCCCGGCGGTGTGGACCTCGTTCCACTTGCTGGCGAGGATCTTCATGGAGGCTGCGATGTTCACCGAGTAGTCGACGGAGACAGCCTTTTGCAGAGCGGGCGAGAGGCTTGTTTCGCCGGGCTTCTCGTGTCCCGCCAGACGCATGCCGTCGGTGACCTGTCCGACTCCGTAGCCGCAGTCGGACTTGTCCCAGTTGATGTTCCAGTAGGCGTCCGGGTTGCCCGGGTCGATCTGGTGGCCGTAGTAGCCGTCGACGGCGGCAAGAGGGCTTCCCATCTGGCCGGGGATGGCGCCGGACTCCGCCTGCCACATGTTGGATTCCTGGGCCATGATCCCGAGCATCACGTTGGCGGGGATGCGTCCGCCGCCGGTCAGCGTGGGCGGCGGGAACAGACCCTGCGGGTCGACTGTGCCCAGCCCGGATTGGTTGCGGTAGCCGCCCTGGCGCATGTAACTCGCGCGCAGGTTGCCACGTACAGCCATGTCGACGGCCCATTCGACCTGGTTGGGTGTCGGCTGAAGGGCCTGCGTGTTGACATCGTTGCGGGAGATGGAGCACCAGCGGTCGGGATCAGTCGGATCGTGCGACACGATCGACGTCACTGCCGCACTCTTGGCCAGCTGCGCATGCTTGCCCGAAGCGGCTGCGGCCGAGCGCGCCTTGACGCTGCTCATCAGCGCTGGTGTGAGAAGGTCCGTTCCCGTGCTGGTGCTGGTGCTGATGACTGTCTGACTGATCTTCGCGCCGGTATTGGTGGCGGTGGATGTCACGGTCAGTGGCGCGTCATCCGCCAGGCTGGTGGCCTGCGCCGTGCCGTTCTTCGCGGAGGGGGCGGTCTTTGCGAACCCCTTGCCCGCGTTTTTGATGTTCTCGACGCCCGCTCGCATGCCGGGAGTCAGGACCGGGTCGACGGCGAGTCGCCCTTGACTGGAGATGACGGTGCCGACCTTCGCGTTGAGGCGGCTGACTCCACTGCCCTGGATTCGGGAGACGCCGGCCGGGTGTCCGGTGATGAACACCTGAGCGGACCCGCCGCGGGTCAGGTCGAGGTCGCCCAGCCTGCCGGTGGCGACCGTGATCGCCTTGCCGGGCCCACCCCACAGCCGTGCGCGCGCCTTTTCGCTGCCGTTGCGCTCGACGAAGGCGATATGCCCTCCGTCGACTGGGTGGATATCGAATGGCACCCCGCCTGCGGTGAGGAGGTTCTTGACCTTTCCGGAGCGATCGAGGTGGACCAAGCGCCGGCCCATGGCGGCGACCGTGCCGTCCTTGAGGGGTACGGCACTGGTGGCCTCGCCGGTGGTCGCTACCTTGCCAAGGATTTTGCCGGCAGTGTTCACGGTCACAACACGGGTCCGGGTCTTTGCCGGATCGTTCATGTCGCGGTACGCGGTGAACGCGGCCGTGCGCGTGTCAGGGTTACAAGACGGGTCGAAGTACGCCAGCGATGCCGTGAACGGCAGTTTCGTTACCTTGCCGGTGGTGAGGTTGACGATCGCGGCGAATGCGCCGCCCTGCATCAAGTCCGGACTGTTCGTGAAGCTACGTGGTGCGTACACGGCGGCTGCGTGATCACGGTCCAGGACGCACTCGTTGCCAATCCACGAGTCCGCGGGCAGTCCCGGTTCGCTGAGGGTGGCTGCGGTCTTCCATGCGTATGCCTGGGCGCTGTCGGCGACCAGGATTCTCAGGCCGCCGGTGTCGGCGACGGCAGTCACCGCTCGGTCCCTGCTCGTCTTCCAGCCTTTGCCAAGCGTCTTGTCAGGATCCGTAACCCGCCCTTGGCCGGCAGTTTTCGGCTTGCTGTGCTCGGCAGGTTTGGTCTGCGGTGCCGACAGGGCGTTCGTAGGATGTATGAGACTGCCCGCTAATGCGGCGCTGGCCAACACGGCAGCCAGTCGCACACGGGCGCCTATCTTGTATCTCAAGAGAGAACTTTTCCTTCCTGGTTGAACAGCCGGGCTTCTTGGCATGCCCCGGCAAGAAACCGTCCCCGACCTGCAGACGCCGGCGCCTTGAACCCCAGCGCCACTCGGCGGGACAGCATCGTGTCGGCAGCGGGGCCGGTCCGATTTGTCTCAGGCCGACCAAAACAGCCCTCAGCCCTCAAGGGGCCGCGTGCAGTGAGGGGCAGGCCCTGTTCCCGGTCGACGATGGGAGTGAATTCGTCGACACAAATCTTTGGAAACTGCGGAGTCGGACCCATGTCTTTCGGGCCGATCGCTGCATGATCCCGTCCGGTTTCCCCGGAGGGGCATCCTGAAGCCTGCTCCTCATCGCACCACCATTAGTAGATCACTTGTACGAACGAAGTGGATCTTCACATGAGGGGAGATGTCATGGCTATGACATTGCTCAACTTTGAACTTTCGTGACGCTCCGTCGGATCCAAGGCGGACTGGCACCTACGGGATCCTCCATGTGCGGTGCGGAAGGGAGCCCGGAGCAGCGGACCGCGCGAGCGGCGGGTGCCGGCTGCCGACGGGATGGACCGGCTGCTGGCGTGGTGACTGCCACAGCAAAAACAAGAGGCTGGAAGGAACGGAGGCAGGGCGCACTTTGGGGATCGGCTCACCCTCCGACCTGCTTGCGCACCGGCGGGGCCTGGCCGACCGCAGCCCGGCTGCCCCTGGCGAGTGGTCCTGGGAGGGGTGTTCCTCGACGACGTGGGGGAGATGTCCGAGGAAGTACAGCGGCGCACCTCACCCGGTGACTACGTCTTCGTGCCGCCGTTCGTGCCGCACCGCGAGGAGAACCCGGACCCCGCACAGGAGGCCGTCGTCGTCATCGCCCGCAGCACCCAGGAGGCGATCGTGGTCAACCTGCCCGGACTGTACGTGCTGAAGGACGCCGGAGAGGGCTGAGCGCGCGGGCCGTTCGATCACGTGACGGGTGCGGTGGGTACGGTGGCGAGGAGGCCGTCGTGACCCGCGAGCCGGCCGGAGCGTGGAAGGAACCACCGAGATCATGCGCGTCATCGTGACCCGTCGCCCGGCGGAGGCGTTCGGATGAGCGGCACCGAGACATCCGGCTCAGAGCCCGGCGGCGCCGAGGAATCCGTCCTGCTGCGCACCGAAGGACGGGTCGGCCACATCGTCCTCAACCGGCCCAGGGCGCTGAACGCCTTGAACCACGCGATGGTGCGCCGCATCGATCGGGCGCTCACCGCCTGGGAACACGACCCCGCCGTCGAGACCGTCGTCATCACCGGCGCCGGAGAACGCGGCCTGTGCGCGGGCGGCGACATCCGGGTCGTCCACGACGACGCGCGCGACGGGGACGGCACCGCGTCCGCCGCGTTCTGGCGCGACGAGTACCACCTCAACGCCCGCATCGCCCGCTGTCCCAAGCCGTACGTGGCGGTCATGGACGGCATCGTCATGGGCGGCGGCGTCGGCGTCTCCGCGCACGGCAGCGTCCGGATCGTCACCGAGCGCTCCCGCGTCGCCATGCCCGAGACCGGCATCGGCTTCGTCCCCGACGTCGGCGGCACCTACCTGCTCGCCCTCGCCCCGGGCGAACTCGGCACGCACCTCGCCCTGACGGGCGCCTCCATCGGCGCCGGCGACGCGCTGTTGTGCGGCCTCGCCGACCACTACCTGCCGTCCTCCGCGCTCCCGCGGTTCGTGTCCGACCTCGCGGACCGGCCCGTACCGGAGGCCGTGGCGGCTCACGCGCGGCCCGCGCCACCGGCGGAACTGGCCGACCAGCGCGAGTGGATCGACGCCTGCTACAGCGCCGACACCGTCGAGGAGATCATCCGGCGGCTGCTCGCGGCGGACGACCCGGCCGCCAAGGAGACGGCGGAGATCCTGCTCGGTAATTCGCCGACCGCCCTGAAGGTCACGCTGGCCTCCCTGCGCCGGGCCCGGCGGCTCGGATCGCTGGAGCAGGTCCTCGACCAGGAGTACCGCGTCTCCTGTGCGGCCCTGTCCGCCCCCGACCTGGTCGAGGGTGTCCGGGCCCGGATCATCGACAAGGACCGCGAGCCGCGCTGGTCCCCGGCCACGCTCGCCGAGGTCACCGACGCCGACGTCGAGCGCTTCTTCTCTCCCCTCGGTGAGCGTGAACTCGGGCTGTCCGACGACGAGTCCGGCACCGGCGGGGACACGGCGGGGCAGGACTGAGGACAGCGCGTCACCTGGGACGAGAAGAAGATCACCCCGGTCGGCGCGGTCTTGGCCAGGTACGCGGCACGCGGTACGGTCGGTCCGATATCGATGACGTCAAGACGGAAGCCGGTGGAGATCCGGCACGGTCGCGCCACTGTGAACGAGACGCTCCAGCCATGCTGGGCGCCCGTGAGTCAGACCCGTAGGCGTCATCCTGTGCACCACCGAGATGGGACGCGAACTCCCGAGGAGGTCCTGCCATGGCGCAGACCGTCGCTCCGCCGACAGCCACCACCCCCGCCCTTCCCGCCAAGCTGCCGATCGGTGCGATCGTCCCCTGGGCGGCCTTCTTCGGCATCCTGATGCTGGTCCTGCTGTACTTCGTAGGCGCCGAACAGGGCGCCACCTCCGTCGTCTCTGGCGAGAACGTCCACGAGTGGGTGCACGACGCCCGCCACCTGCTCGGTTTCCCCTGCCACTGACGCGAGGGACACCTGCTCGTGCGAGGCACGCTCGCCGGCCTCGCGGCCGGTGTACTCGCCCTGGTCGTCGCCTACTCGCTCGGTGGACCGAGTACACCGCAGGCCCCCGGAATCCTTCCGGGGGCCTGTCGTCCTGCACGGGCCGCGACGGGCGGCTGCGGGGAGCCCGGCCCGTCGCGGGTCACCGCGGGTGTGAGCGGTGGCCGGGCTCCGACCTGCCCCGCCACCGCCGTCCGACTCAGCGGCCTTCGCCGCCGAACACCTTCAGAATGCGTTCCGCCGCGAGCGTGGCCGTCAACCCGCCCTCCCGTACCTGCCGTTCGAGGTCGGGGGCGACCGCCCGTACGGCCTGATCGGAGTGCAGGCGGCCGAGAAGCTCGTCCCGGACCATCGTCCAGGTCCAGTCCACCTGCTGGTCACGGCGCTTCTCGGCGAGACGGCCGGTCGAGTCGAGCAGTGTGCGGTGCTGTTCCAGACGGTCCCAGACCGTGTCCAGGCCGGCCGACTCGCGGGCGCTGCAACTCAGCACCGGCGGCGTCCAGGCCGCGTCCCTGCCGTGCATCAGCCGCAGGGCGCCCGCCAGTTCACGCGCGGCGGACTGGGCGTCGCGCGCGTGCGGGCCGTCCGCCTTGTTGACGGCGATCACGTCGGCCAGCTCCAGGACACCCTTCTTGATGCCCTGCAACTGGTCCCCGGTACGCGCCAGCGTCAACAGCAGGAAGGAGTCGACCATGTTCGCGACCGCGGTCTCCGACTGGCCGACGCCGACCGTCTCCACCAGCACCACGTCGTAGCCGGCCGCCTCCATCACCACGATCGACTCGCGGGTCGCCTTCGCCACGCCGCCGAGCGTGCCGGCGGTGGGGGAGGGGCGGATGAACGCGGCCGGGTCCACGGCCAGGCGCTCCATACGGGTCTTGTCACCGAGGATCGAGCCGCCCGTACGGCTGGAGGACGGGTCGACGGCGAGCACCGCGACCCGGTACCCGAGCGAGGTCAGCATCGTGCCGAACGCGTCGATGAACGTCGACTTGCCCACGCCCGGCACCCCGCTGACGCCGATCCGCCGGGCCTTCCCGCTGTACGGGAGCAGCTCGGTCAGCAACTCCTGCGCCAGTGCCCGGTGCTGGGGCCGGGTGGACTCGACGAGCGTGATGGCGCGGGCGACCAGCGCCCGCTTCCCGTCGAGCACACCCTTGACATAGGTGTCGAGTTGGATCACAGGTCGTGCCCGAGGTCGGCAGAGAGCCGCTGGACGAGGTCGTACGCCGCGTCCGGGATCACCGTCCCGGGCGGGAAGACCGCCGCCGCGCCCATCTCCAGCAGCGTCGGCACGTCCTGCGGCGGGATCACCCCGCCGACCACGACCATGATGTCCTCGCGGCCCTCCGCCGCCAGCTCCTCGCGCAGCGCCGGCACGAGGGTCAGGTGTCCTGCGGCCAGCGACGAGACGCCCACGATGTGCACGTCCGCCTCGACCGCCTGACGGGCGACCTCGCCCGGCGTCTGGAACAGCGGGCCGACGTCGACGTCGAAGCCCAGGTCGGCGAAGGCGGTCGCGATCACCTTCTGGCCGCGGTCGTGACCGTCCTGGCCCATCTTGGCGACCAGGATGCGCGGGCGCCGGCCCTCGGCCTCCTCGAACGCGTCCACCAGGGTGCGGGTGCGGTCCACGGACGGGGACTCCCCTGCTTCGTTGCGGTACACCCCGGAGATCGTACGGATCTGGCCCGCGTGCCGCCCGTACACCTTCTCCAGGGCGTCGGAGATCTCCCCGACGGTGGCCATCGCGCGGGCCGCGCGCACCGCCAGCTCCAGCAGGTTGCCCTCACCGCCCGCGGCGCGCGTCAGGTCGTCCAGCGCGTCCTGGCACGCCCGCTCGTCGCGCTCCGCGCGCAGCCGCCGCAGCTTCTCGATCTGCTGCGTGCGCACGGAGGAGTTGTCGACCTTGAGGACGTCGATCTTCTCGTCGGTCTCGACCCGGTACTTGTTGACGCCGATGACCGGCTGGCGGCCGGAGTCGATGCGGGCCTGGGTGCGGGCCGCAGCCTCCTCGATCCGGAGCTTGGGGATGCCGGCGTCGATGGCCTGCGCCATGCCGCCCGCCGCCTCGACCTCCTCGATGTGCTGCCAGGCCCGGCGGGCGAGGTCGTACGTCAGCTTCTCGATGTACGCGCTGCCGCCCCACGGGTCGATGGCCCGGGTCGTGCCGGACTCCTGCTGGATCAGCAGCTGGGTGTTGCGGGCGATCCGCGCGGAGAAGTCGGTGGGCAGCGCGAGCGCCTCGTCCAGGGCGTTGGTGTGCAGCGACTGGGTGTGGCCCTGGGTGGCGGCCATGGCCTCCACGCACGTGCGCGTCACGTTGTTGAACACGTCCTGCGCGGTCAGCGACCAGCCGGAGGTCTGCGAATGGGTGCGCAGGGAAAGGGACTTGGCGTTCTGCGGGTCGAACTGCTTCACCAGCTTCGCCCACAGCAGGCGCGCCGCCCGCAGCTTGGCGACCTCCATGAAGAAGTTCATGCCGATCGCCCAGAAGAACGAGAGCCGCGGCGCGAACGCGTCCACGTCCAGGCCCGCCTCGCGGCCCGCCCGGATGTACTCCACACCGTCCGCGAGCGTGTACGCCAGCTCCAGGTCGGCCGTCGCGCCCGCCTCCTGGATGTGATACCCGGAGATGGAGATGGAGTTGTAGCGCGGCATCCGCTGCGAGGTGTACGCGAAGATGTCGGAGATGATCCGCATCGACGGCTTCGGCGGATAGATGTAGGTGTTGCGGACCATGAACTCCTTCAGAATGTCGTTCTGAATGGTTCCGGCCAGCTTCTCGGGCGGCACGCCCTGCTCCTCGGCCGCCACGATGTACAGCGCGAGGACGGGCAGGACGGCGCCGTTCATCGTCATCGACACGGTCATCTTGTCCAGCGGGATGCCGTCGAAGAGCTGCCGCATGTCGTAGATGGAGTCGATGGCCACGCCCGCCATGCCGACGTCGCCCGTCACGCGCGGGTGGTCGCTGTCGTAACCGCGGTGCGTGGGCAGGTCGAAGGCGATCGACAGGCCCTTCTGGCCCGCGGCGAGGTTGCGGCGGTAGAAGGCGTTGGACTCCTCCGCCGTGGAGAAGCCCGCGTACTGGCGGATCGTCCAGGGCTGGTTGACGTACATCGTCGGGTACGGACCGCGCAGATACGGTGCCATGCCCGGGTACGTGTCCAGGAAGTCCAGGCCTTCCGTGTCACGGCCGGTGTACAGCGGCTTGACCGCGATGCCCTCCGGGGTCTCCCAGAACGCCTCGCTCCCGCCCGTGGCCTTCTCTGCGGCGGCACTCCACTCGTCGGCGCTGCCTTCGGTGGTGGGCGTCCCCAGTTCGATTCCGGAGAAGTCGGGGATTCCCATCAGGACACTCCCATGCGGTCGAGGGTGGCGGAGAGGACGGCGACGGCGTCGCAGCCCGCGAAGACATAGGAGTCGACACCGGCGTACCCCGCAGGGCGGCCGGCCAGGAAGACGTGCCGGGCCCCGGCCGCCGTGAGGGCTTCAGCCGTGCTCGCGGCCTGCTCCTCGTAGAGCGCGTCGCTGGAGCACAGGCAGGCCTCGGTGGCCCCGCTGTCCTCGAACGAGCCGTCCGTGACGGCCTCGATGCCGCCGGCCTGGAACAGGTTCGCGACGAAGGTGCTCCGCGCCGTGTGCGCGGCGGCCGGGCCGATCGTGGCGAGATAGATCCGGGGGCGGGCCCCGGTGGCGGCGAGATGCGCGTCGGAGCGGGCCCGCAGCGCCTCGTACGCCTCGTCGCGGCGCACCCGCGGCAGTCCGCCGGACGGCGCCTCGGGAGCGGGCTCGCGCTCCACCGGGCGCTCCGCCAGATGCGGGAACTCGCTGACGCCGGTGATCGGTTCGCGCCGCTTGGCGAGCTTGACCGAACGGGCCGCCCAGGTGTCCGCCAGGTCGCGCGCCAGCCGGCCCGAGCGCAGGACCGCGGCCTGGCCGCCGTCCCGCTCGATCCCCTGGAAGAACTCCCAGCCGGCGTGGGCGAGTTCGTCGGTCAGCTTCTCCACGTACCAGGAGCCGCCCGCCGGGTCGATCACCCGGGACAGATGCGACTCCTCGATGAGGATCGTGGAGGTGTTGCGGGCGATGCGCCGCGCGAACGCGTCCGGCAGACCGAGGGCGTGGTCGAAGGGGAGGACGGTGACGGAGTCGGCGCCGCCGACACCGGCCGCGAGCGTCGCGATGGTCGCGCGCAGCATGTTCACCCACGGGTCGCGGCGCGACATCATCACCGGCGAGGTCACGGCGTGCTGCACCTGCGCACCCGCGCCCGGTGCCCCGCACACCTCGGCGATCCGGGCCCACAGCCTGCGCGCCGCCCGCAGCTTGGCGATCGTCAGGAACTGGTCGGCGGTCGCGGCGTACCGGAACTCCAGCTGCGCACAAGCCTGTTCGACGGACAGGCCCGCCTCGGTCAGCTCGCGCAGATAGGCGACACCGGTCGCCAGGGAGGCGCCCAGCTCCTGCGCGGGCGAGCCGCCCGCCTCGTGGTACGGGAGCGCGTCGACGGTCAGCGCCCGGAGTCCGGGGTATTCGGCGGCGCAGCGCGCGGCGAGCGGGACGACCGCGGCGAAGTACATCGGGGACCCCGTACGGGCCTCGTGGCCGAGCGGGTCCGCGCCGAGGTTGCCGCGCGCGGCGCTCGGCGCGACGCCTCGTGCCGCGTACAGCCGCAGCAGCTCCTGGGCCGCCGCTTCGACGTCGGGTCCCGCGTCGAGGACGACAGGCGCCAGATCGAGGTAGACGCCGTCCAGGACCGCTTCGAGCGAGGGGACCGGAATGCCGCCCTCACCGACCGTGAGCCACAGCGACGTGACGCCGTTCTCCAGGTCGCCGAGGACCAGGGCGTTGTCCGCCGACGTGTGCCGCTGCCGTACGTCCCAGCCGCCCGCGGTGTTGCCCTCGGGCCTGCTGCCCCGGACGAACGGGGCGAAGCCGGGGAAACCGGCGTCGGCGGCCGTGTCACGCGCGGTGTAGAGGGGCCTGGAGGCGAGACCGTCCTCGAGCGTCGTGGTCAGCACGTCTTCGGCTGCCGCGCCCGAGGCCTCCTTGCCCGATTTGCGCAGCACGCCTTCTACCAGGAGCTGCCACTGGTCATGGGTCGCGGAAGGGAACTCGGCGGCCAGCGCGAGCCCGTCGTTGGGCAGGACTGTCATGCTCGGATGCTAGGTCAGACCGCTAGGGCGGCAGCAGAGGCGAAGCCTGTGACCTTGACCTCTTGCTTTCGGTGATCCAGATCTCAGCCGTCGGGCGGGGCCTTCGCCCGCCGCTGGGAGGACAGCCCGGGAAGCCTCGCCCCGGGCGAATACGCCGACCTGGCGGTGCTCTGCCGACGTCGTCCGGGCTGATCGACAGCGCGGCCCGGCTCTGTCACGGTGAACCGATGCGGATACCCAGGCAGGCAGCCAGAGTCGCGGTGCTGGACCCGGCGGGCGCCGTCTTCATGTTCCGGTACGACAACGAGGAGGTCGGCGTCCACTGGGCGTTGCCCGGCGGCGGAATGGATCCGGGGGAGACCCCGCTCCAGGCCGCCGTGCGCGAGGTGCGGGAGGAGACGGGCTGGACGGACATCGAGCCCGGCGGCACGGCGCTGTGCTTCTGGGAACACGACTTCACCCGCGTCGGTGTCCCCGTACGGCAGTACGAGCACATCTTCCTCGCCTACGGCCCTCGCCGGCAGCCGGGCGGCGAGCTGGCCGCCTCGCAGGCGGCGGAAGGCATTCTCGGCGGGAGATGGTGGTCGCCGCGCGACCTGGCGGAAGCGGCGGAACCGCTCTGGCCGCCCCGGCTTCCGGAACTGCTGGCCTCGGTACGGCGGGACGGTCCGCCCACGACGCCCGTCGACCTCGGTTTCCTGCCCGACGGGGGACTCACGCCCTGACCGGGAGCGGGGCCCCGCGTACGGCGGGGCCCGCCTCGATCAGTACACGTCGCGGACGTACCGCTTCTCGGCCGCGAGTTGTTTGACGTACGCGGCGGCGCCCTCCGCGCTGTGGCCGCCGTGGGCGACGGCGATATCCCGGAGGGCCTGGTCGACGTCCTTGGCCATGCGGGAGGCGTCGCCGCACACGTAGAAGTGCGCTCCGTCGCGGAGCCAGGACCACAGCTGGGAACCGTGCTCGCGCATCCGGTCCTGGACGTAGACCTTGGCCCGCTGGTCGCGGGAGAAGGCCGTGTCGAGGCGGCTGAGGGTGCCGTCGGCGAGGAGGCCGGCCAGTTCCTCCTCGTAGTAGAAGTCGGTGGCGCGGTGCTGCTCGCCGAAGAACAGCCAGTTGGGCGCGCGGTGGCCGAGGGCGCGTCGTTCGTGCAGGAAACCCATGAAGGGCGCGATCCCGGTGCCGGGGCCCACCATCACCATGGGGGTGGCGGGGTCGGCCGGCGGCCGGAACCTCGGGGAGGACTGGACGAAGACCGGTACCGGCGTGCCGGGGGCCGCGTCGGCGAGAAAGGGTGAGCAGACGCCCTGGCGCGGCCGTCCGGCGTGGTTCTCGTAGCGGACGACGGAGACCGTGAGCGAGACGAGGTGCGGGTCGGCCAGGGGGCTGGAGGATATGGAGTACAGCCGGGGCTGGAGCGGCCTCAGCATGTCGGCCCATTCCTGGGCGTCCGCCCGGACCGGGTGTTCGGCGATGAGGTCGACCGCTTGACGGCCCCAGGACCACTGGGCCAGTTCGTCCTTGTTGTCGGGGCGCAGGAGCTTCTTCAGGACCCGGTCGTGCGTGCGTTCGGCGACGAAGCGCAGCATCCCGGGAGTGATCCGGGTGATGTCCAGATGCCGGTGCAGGGCGTCGTGGAAGGGCATCTCCCCGCCGCCTTCCAGGCGCACGGTGCCGTCCGGCGCGAGTCCGGTCGCGGCCAGCCATTCCGAGACGAGTTCCGGGCTGTTGACGGGGCGTACGCCGAGGGCGTCGCCGGCCCGGTACACGAGCGGGGTCTCGCTGTCGCGGGTGTCGAAGGTGAAGCGCCGGACCTCCTTGCCCGCGCCGGGCAGGCTGAGCAGCCGGTTTCCGGCCAGACGGGCGGTGACGGGGCCCGGCCTCCTCGGCGGGGCGGCGGACGGTGGTGCCGGGGGAGGGGACGCTCCCGGCGCGGTCGTCTCCACGGCGTCGTCGGTCAGGGAGGCGAGGACCTGGTCGAGCCAGGCCGTGGCCGAGGGCCCGTAGTCGGGTTCGCAGTCGGTGCGCGGTGCGAGGCGTACGGCGCCCAGCTCGTCGAGGCGCCGGTCGAGGCGGCGGCCGTGCCCGCAGAAGTCGTCGTACGAGGAGTCGCCCAGCGCGAGGACCGCGTAGCGCAGGCCGTCCAGTCGGGGAGTGTCGGGCGCGGCCAGGGCGTCCCAGAACCCGGAGCCGTTGTCGGGCGCGTCACCGTCACCGAAGGTGCTGGTGATCAGAAGGACGTCGGCGCCGGCGGGTAGTTCCCCCGGGTGGGCGTCGTGCATGCCGACCAGAGTGGCCTTGTGCCCGGTGGTGGTCAGCCGGTCGGCGGCGGCCGTCGCGAACTCCTCGGCGTTGCCGGTCTGCGAGGCCCACAGGACGACGACCTCCCGGAGGGGGCCGGCGGGCGCCGGGGCCGATGGCGGCGTCCCCGGAACGGCCCGGGAGTACATGCCGGCGAGCACCCCGTTCACCCACAGGGCGTGCTCGGGACTGAAGGGCGCCCCCGGAGGCAGCACCGGTACGCCCGGAGCACCCGGTTCGATGCCGGCGAGGAAGCCGACCAGATACCGCCGCTCGTGCTCTGCCAGGACCGGTGGCGGGGCGGGCTGAAGCCCGAAGACGCCAGCGGGAGGCGTGGGCAGGGCGGCCGGCGGACCAGGCCTCCCGGTCACGGCGGCCGCCGCGAGGGCCGGAACCGCGCCGGCCCCGCTCCCGGGTCCCGTCGTGGCCGTGACCGTGGCCGTTCGCGGTGCCGTCACGGACACCGGAGTCGTCACTTTGGTCAGCGACACCGCGCACACCTTGAACTCCGGCTGGAAGGACAGCGGGTCCACCGCGTCGCTCGTGACGGCGTTGACGCTCAGGTATTCACCGAACAGGTCGTTCCAGTGGAAGGGCGCGAAACAGCAGCCGGGCCGTACCCGGTCGGTCACCACCGCGGGCAGCACCGCCCGGCCGCGCCGGGAGGCGACCTCCACCGAGTCGCCGTCGGCGACACCGAGCGCGGCGGCGTCGTCCGGGTGCAGCTCCACGAAGGGCCCGGGGTCGAGCTTGTTCAGCTTGGCGACCCTGCCCGTCTTGGTGAGGGTGTGCCACTGGTGCTGCACCCGGCCGGTGTTCAGGACGTACGGGTAGTCGTCGTCCGGCATCTCGGCGGGAGCGATGTGCGGGCGGGCGTGGAACACCGCCCGGCCGCTCGCCGTGGGGAAGACCGGGCCCCCGCCGTCCTCGCCGACATAGCGGATCGGATTGCGGTCGGGGCCGTCCTCGCGCGCGGAGGGCCACTGCACCGGGGTGGAGCGCAGCCGCTCGTAGCTGACGCCCCGCAGGTCGTAGCCCGTCTTCGGGTTGTGGGCGCGCTTGATCTCCTCGAAGACCTCTTCCGCGCTGTCGTAGGAGAAACCCCGCTCGTAGCCCATGGCGCGGGCGACGGCGGCGATGATCCGCCAGTCCGCCATCGCCTCCCCGGGCGGCTCCACGGCGGGCCGGGCGAGCGTGACATTGCGCTCGCTGTTGACGAGGACGCCCTCCGTCTCGGTCCACAGGGCTCCCGGCAGGACGACGTCCGCGTACGCGTTGGTCTCCGTCTCGGCGAACACGTCCTGGGTGACGACGAACTCGGCCCGCTCCAGGCCCTCGATGACGGTCTTGCGGTTGGCCACGGACGCGACGGGGTTGGTGCAGATGATCCAGCACGCCTTGATGTCCCCGTCGGCCATCTTCCGGAACATCTCGATCGTGCCCTGGCCGACCCCGTCCTTGCGGACCGTGCCGGGGGCCAGTTCCCACAACTTCTCCATGAAGGCCCGCTCCGCGTCGACCAGCACCGACCGCTGGCCGGGCAGTCCCGGACCCATGTATCCCATCTCCCGGCCGCCCATGGCGTTGGGCTGGCCGGTCAGCGAGAACGGGCCGCTGCCGGTCCGGCAGATCGCCCCCGTCGCCAGGTGCAGGTTCACCAGCGCGTTGGTGTTCCAGGTGCCGTGCGTGGACTGGTTCAGGCCCATGGTCCAGCAGCTCATCCACTCCCCGGCCTCGCCGATGAGCCGGGCCGCCTCGCGGAGGTCGTCCTCCGCCACGCCCGTGATCGCGGCGACCGTGGCGGGCGGGTAGTCGGCCAGGAACTCCGGCATCGCCTCCCATCCCTCGGTGTGCGCGGCGATGAAGGCTTCGTCCGTGTGACCGTTCTCGTACAGCAGGTGCAGCAGACCGTTGAGCAGTGCCAGGTCCGTGCCGGGCCGGACCGGCAGGAACAGGTCCGCCTTGTCGGCGGTCGCGGTGCGCCGCGGGTCGACGACGATCAGCCGGGCGCCGCCCGACTTCACCCGGTCCATCATCCGCAGGAACAGGACGGGATGGCAGTCGGCCATGTTGGAGCCGATCACGAGGAAGACGTCGGCGTGCTCGAAGTCCTGGTAGGAGCCGGGCGGGCCGTCCGCGCCCAGTGACAGCTTGTATCCGGTGCCCGCGCTGGCCATGCACAGCCGGGAGTTCGACTCGATCTGGTTGGTCCCGACGAAACCCTTGGCCAGCTTGTTCGCCAGGTACTGGGCCTCCAGGCTCATCTGCCCGGACACGTAGAACGCGAAGGCGTCCGGGCCGTGCTCGTCGATCACCGCGCGGAGCCGACGGGCCGTCTCGGCGATCGCCGCGTCCACCGGGGAGGGCTCGGCCTCCGCTCCCCGTTCGGCGCGCACGAGGGCCGAGGTGAGCCGTCCGGGGGCGGCGAGCATGTCGGCCGTGGTCGCGCCCTTGGTGCACAGACGCCCGAAGTTGGCGGGGTGCGCCTTGTCGCCTGACGCCTTCAGGACCGTACGCCGTCCGTCGGGCCCGGTACCGATGTCGAGAACCATTCCGCAGCCGACACCGCAGTACGAGCAGACCGTCCGCACCTGCTGGGTGGTCGTGGTCACGAGCGGCCCTCCGTGTGATCGGTACCTTCCTCCACCGACGCTACGAAGGACCCATTACGCGGTTGTCAGCCGCTCGATCACCGGGGGTTACGCGCTCCACACACCGCCGCTCCGGGGCCTGTGAGGTGTGGGCCCGTGCTGCGTGGCCTGAAACGGTGACGGGGCACCCGGACTCGCGCCGGGCGCCCCGTCACCGGCTCAGTAACCGAAGCTCGAGGTGGTGTACGCACACTCCGTGTAGATGTAGCCCGGTGACAGTTTGGCGGTGTCCGAGGCGGGGGACTTTCCGGTGCCGCTCTGGGACTTGTGCACGAAGTAGGTGGTGCCGACGGGCAGGTGGATGGTCCGCTGCGGGTAGTGCTTGCCGCTGTCGCTGCACGGCTTGAAGCCGATTCCCAGCGTGCTGCCCAGCGAGTACGAGGAGCAGCCCCCGCAGGCCTTGAGGGTGAAACTCCCGGTCACCGGTCCCGTGTACATGACCGTGATGTCGTCGGGGCTGTCGTTCTTGACCGTGACGGCGATGCTGCCGCCCGACGCCGTGGTCGGCAGACGCTTGCCAGCCGCGGGCACGGTCTGCGCGACCTCCGCGGCGATGGCGATCTTCTGGGCGCGCGCCCGGTTCTTGTGGTGCGGGTTGTTCTTGGCGAAGTCGTTCATGGTGGTGACGGCGTCGGCGAAGTTTCCGTCCTTGTACTGGTCGACACCGCAGGCGTACGTGCCCGAACGCGCGCTCCGCGAGGCCCGGTCGGCGTCCTTTCCGAGGGCGTCGGCCACACCGGCCTGCTCCCCGGGCAGTCCGCGGACCTGGGTGTCGAGGGTGCCGAGCCGCTTCACGGCGGTGCACGGGTCGTCGCCGCCCACGGAGTCGACCGCCTTGTCGACCGCCCTCTTCACGGCGGGCTCGACCTTCCCGGCCTGCGCGGACCTGGGGAAGGTCGACAGCAGCTCGCCGAACTGTGCGGTCCAGCCCGCTTCCCCGCCGTTCAGGGACGCCGTCGCGCAGGCGTAGAGCGACGTGGCCAGCCGGTCGTCGGGCCAGTGGGCGAGGCTTCCCAGCGCCTTCTTGTCCATGGTGCCCGGCAGCGTACGCAGGTACTGCAAGGGCGGTACGGCGGAGCAGTAGTCCTTTCGCGCGTACGGGGCGGCGACGGTGGCGTAGTAGGTCTTGAGCCGGTCGGGCACTTGCCGGGCCGCGCGTGAGCCCGGGTGGTCCTCGCCGAGCGCGCTGTAGGCGGCCAGGGCGCGGCGATAGCCTGTCTCGGCCGTCGAGAAGTCCTGCTTCCCGGACTGCTCGACCAGCTTGTCGGCCCGGTCGAGCCGGTCGAGGAGCATCCGTTCCGTCGCCTCGTCGCGCGCGCCGTCGTACAGGACGACTCCCCCTGCGGGCACGGCCAGCAGGACGACACCGAGCACCGCAGCGATCAACGCGCTGGGCAGCAGCGCCAACCGGGCCCGCAGGCCCACGGACGCGCCGTGCGCGGCGGTCAGTACAAGGAAGAGCAGGTAGAGCACGAGCGCAGTGCCAGGGACTCCGTCGGGGTCCGCGGGCAGGGCCACCACGAGCAGGATCGCCGTCGCGACCCAGCACACGGCCATCAGCCCCCAGCGGCGCACGACGGCGTAACCGAGCCCGAGCCCGCTGAGGTTCAGCAACGCCACCGCGAGGGCCCGCCAGGGGCTGGCGGGAGCGGGTGGCGGCGCGGCAGGCATCGGCGGAACGACGAAGCCTGCATGAGCACTTTGATGATCCCAAGACATGACGGTCCCCCCGTCGATCACGCCTGAACTTACCTGACTTGTCAGCGTACGGACAGTCAGCGACCTGCGACAGTGCCCGCATCGACCCTCTGTGCCCAGCCGGCCACTCCGAACGACAGCGACCCTGTACGTCGCACACGAAGTGACCACCTCTTCTCATCGTGTTCTGCGTCACGTGGGGCGGTCCGTCCGTGAGCCTTTTCGGCGCCGTCCTGACGGGTGGTCCGTGACCATGAGCCATGGGGCGGCCGTGTTCCGACGTCGCTCGACGACCGGGGCCGGACGCGGACATCGGGCCGTCGTGAGGCGTGTGTGTCTGCAGTGGCGCCGCACCTGACGGCCCTCGCTCTCTGGTGAGAGGCGCTCTCGCCGTGTAACGTCGCTGGCAGATGTCGTGGTTCGCAGTACCTGCCCGCGCCGTGGTGCGGGCGTTTTGCTGTGCAGTGCCCGAGGACCAGGACGACTACCTCCGGGTTCGCGCGGTGCGGACCCGTCATCGAGTGAGAGGCACTGGCATGGCCAGCGGAACTGTCAAGTGGTTCAACGCCGAAAAGGGCTTCGGTTTCATCGCGCAGGACGGCGGCGGCCCCGACGTCTTCGCGCACTACTCCAACATCAACGCCACTGGCTTCCGTGAGCTCCAGGAAGGCCAGGCCGTGACGTTCGACATCACCCAGGGTCAGAAGGGCCCGCAGGCGGAGAACATCACCCCCGCCTGATTGCGTCACGCCCGCACGGCGCCTCGCCGAACATTTTCGGTCGAGGCGTCGTGCGGGACGGCGGACGACGAAGGCTCGCCGTTCCCCCCCCCCAAGAGGGGCGGGCGGGCCGTGTACTGACACAGCGGCAGCGTGAGACACGCCCGCGGCGGGCGGCATCCGCCCTTTCCGGCGCCTCCGGCGCCGAGGCTCCGACGGCCCGAGTGGCACCGTCCTCCCTCGTCGGCGACCCACCACCTCGCGCGGGTCGTGCCGAAGCGCCCGAGATCTTCCGGCCCGAGACCGGGCTGAATCCGCCGGCGAACGGTCCGGCCGATGACGTCTGTCGCGGCGCGGACTCCCCCGGATGCCACCCGTTGCTTCCGCGGCTCGTGGTCCGGCCGCGTCGATGATGTGTGTGCCTTCAGGGTTCTGTTTTTTCCGGGCCGTTTTCGAGGTCCCGTCTTCCGGGTCGTCTCGTCGAGCCTGATCCCCGGACCGTCACGCGATCCGACCGGAGCGGAACGGTGTTACTCACTTTCGGGTGACGGCTCGGTGGGCTGGGGTGACGTGGAAGATGCCCGACTATCGCCTGGAAGCTGCAGGAGTACGGGAGTTGGCGATGACGAGCCGTCAATCATCGGCTTTCGGCAGTTAAAGGGCTGATACAAGCATCTGTAACCGACATGTCCGTAATTCGTAACAGGGGTCGGGTGTCGCCCGTCCTGGGCGGGGATGTGCAGCAAGTTATGAGTCCTCGGCCACCGGGCCGGGACTCGCACAGGGTCGCACCGTGCGGGTTCCCCGAGAGGGGGCCCGCACGGGGTGTGCCGGCTCTCGAACCTTGAGGAGCATTCATGTCCGTTTCCACGTCTGTCACTGCCCGTCGCATGGTGGCCGCCGCCCTGGCGGCCGGCGCGCTGGTCGGCTCGGCGTCCGTGTCGGCCTCGGCCGCCGAGCCGCGCTTCGACCGCTCGCACGTCGCCATCAGCAGGGTCCAGAGCGACGCGCCGGGCTTTGACGACCGCTCCGCGCGTTCCTTGAACGCGGAGTGGGTGGAAATCACCAACTCCGGTCGCCACGGGGTGAACCTGAACGGGTGGACGCTGAAGGACAAGGACGGCAACCGCTACACCTTCAGGCACTACACCCTGGCCGGCCGTGCCACCGTCCGTGTCCACACCGGCTACGGACGTGACACCAGCCGCGACCTCTTCCAGGACCGCCGCAACGAGGTCTGGGACAACCGTTCCGACGAAGCCACGCTGCGGAACGACCGCGGCCGCTTCGTCGACAGCGTCTCCTGGGGCCGGCACCACGACCGCAACCACGGCCGTGACGACCACCGCGGCCACGGGCGCGACGACCACCGTGGCCACGACGGCCGCTGAACGTCCCCTGACGGCACGCCCGTTCAGCACCGGATGATGGAGGATGACCGGCCGACGGCCGGACGCCGCCAGACCCCGTGATCACTCGGCCCGCCGGACGGCTTCGCCGAGGAAGGCCCGCACCGCACGGTGCGGGCCTTCCTCGTGTACGGGAACGCGCCCCTCCGGTCAATGACCGTTCAGCCGGGCCCCATCCCGGTGCCGCCGAGCAACAGGCCCACATCGACCGCCGCCACGACGACCGCCGTCGCGAACGCCAGCCGCTCCCTGCGGCGTCCCAGTACCGTCCCCGTCACCGCCACCAGGAGGACCAGGGCCAGCGCCGTCACCTCGCGCCGACCGGGCGGCCCCGAGGGCCCCAGCGCCAGCAGCGCGGACGCGATCACCAGCGGTACCGGGAGCAGCAGTCGGGCACGGTCCGGTCCCAGCCGCTGCGGCCACCCCCGTACCCCCGTCACCAGATCGCCGCGGATGTCGGGAAGCACATCGCCCAGATGCGCTCCGACCCCCAGGAGCGCCCCGGCGGCGAGGACCCACCAGGCCGGCCACGGACGGCCGGGCAGCCCGAGCGTCACGAAGGCGGGGAGCGCGGCGAACCCCAGCGCGTAGGGCGCCCAGGACCAACAGGTGGCCTTGAGCCGCAGGTTGTACGCCCATGCCGCACCGACCGCGGTCAGGTGGACGGCGCCGGCCGCGAGGCCGCAGAGGAGCGAGAGGGGCACACACAGGGCCAGCGCCGCGTACGCGGCAGCCCACGCCTGCCCCGCTCCGATCGTGCCGTCCACGACGGGCTTGCCACGGCGGCCCGCCGCGATGTCCCGCCGCGCGTCGAACGCGTCGTTGCACCAGCCGACGGACAACTGCCCCGCGAGCACGGCGGCCCAGACCAGGAGACAACCCCCGGGACCAAGGCCGGTGATCACGGCCAGCGCGGCCGTCAGCGTGGTGACCGCCACGACCGGCCCGGGGTGGCACGCCCGGCCCAGACCGGCCACCGGGCCGCTCCCACGCCCCACGGTGTCTCCGGCCGTCGTGTGCTCGGGAGTACCCACCCGCCGATGGTAGGAGGCTTCGTCCGCGCGGCCCGGGCTCGCCACGGGACGAACGGCCGGACGGGCGATCCCTGGTGGCGATGTGCGGGTCCGGGGAAGGGCTGTGGGGCAAGCCCACCCCAGCCGGTTCGGACGGGAGCCCTATGACGCGGATCGCCGCCGTTCACGGAACCCTCGCGCCGCACCGCTACGACCAGTCCGAGATCACCGACATGGTGGCCCGCAGGTGTCTGCGGGACGGCGCCGACCGGCGCGCGCTCGACCGGCTGCACCGCGCCGCGAAGGTCGGCGGCCGCCACATGACCCTGCCGCTCGAACAGTACGAGGCGCTGGACGGATTCGGCGCCGCGAACAGCGTCTTCGTCCAGGCCGCGACGGACATGGGGGCCAAGGCCGTCCGGGAGGCACTGCGCCTGGCCGGCCTGTCCGCGGCCGATGTGGACCTGCTGGTCTTCACCTCCGTCACGGGGATCGCCGCGCCCTCCGTCGACGCCCGGGTGGCGGGCCGCCTCGGACTGCGGCCGGACGTCAGACGGGTGCCGATGTTCGGCCTGGGCTGCGCCGGGGGTGCCGCGGGCCTCTCCCGGATGCACGACTATCTGCTGGGCCGGCCCGAGGAGGTCGCGGTCCTGCTGTCGGTGGAACTGTGCTCGCTGACCTTCCAGCGCGACGACGCCTCCTTGGCCAACCTGGTCGCCACCGGCCTGTTCGGCGACGGCGCCGCCGCGGTGGTGGCCTGCGGATCCCGTCGTACGGGCGAAGCCGCCGGGCCCACGATCGTGGACACGCGCAGCCGGCTGTATCCCGACACCAGCCGCATCCTCGGCTGGGACATCAAGGACTCGGGCTTCCAGGTCGTTCTGGACCCGGAGATCCCCGAGGTTGTGCGCCGTCACCTCGCCGACGACGTACGGGGGTTCCTGGACGACCACGGTCTGAAGACGAAGGACGTCAGCGCGTGGGTGTGCCATCCCGGCGGCCCCCAGATCCTGGAGGCCGTCGGTGACGCACTCGAACTGCCGGACGGGGCGCTGGACGTGACCTGGCGTCATCTGGCCGACGTGGGCAACCTCTCCTCGTCGTCCGTGCTGCACGTACTGCGCGACACCCTGGCCACCCGCCGGCCGCCCACCGGCACCCCGGGCCTGCTGCTGGCGATGGGGCCGGGCTTCGCCTGTGAACTGGTGCTGTTGCGCTGGTAGGCCACCCGGCGCACGACATGGAACGGTGGGACACGGACACATGGACTGGTACGCACTGCTGGTGGCCGCCGTCGCCGCCGAACGGGCCGGCGAACTCGTCGTCGCCCGTCGCAACGGGCGCTGGAGCCGTGCGCGCGGCGCGATCGAGGCGGGCCGGGGGCACTACCCGGCGATGGTAGCCCTGCACACCGCCCTGCTGCTCGGCTGCCCGGCCGAGGTGTGGCTGGCCGGCCGGCCCTTCGTCCCGGCACTCGGCTGGTCCATGCTGGCCGTGCTCGCGGGCGCCCAGGCGTTGCGCTGGTGGTGCATCGTCACCCTGGGGTCCCGGTGGAACACTCGGGTGATCGTCGTGCCCGGCCTGCCGCTGGTGGCTCGCGGCCCCTACAGGGTGCTGCGGCATCCGAACTACGTGGCGGTCGTCGCGGAGGGCGTGGCCCTGCCCCTGGTGCACACCGCCTGGGTCACGGCGGTCGTCTTCACGCTGGTGAACGCCGCCGTGCTCACGGTACGCATCCGGTGCGAGAACCGGGCACTGGCCGGCGTGGCCACCTCGTTCGGGTCCGTTCCGGCGTGATCGACGTCCTGGTGGCCGGTGGCGGCCCGGCCGGTCTGGCCGCCGCGATCCACAGCGCGCTGGCGGGCCTGGAGGCGGTCGTCGTCGAGCCGCGGACCGCGCCCGTCGACAAGGCCTGCGGAGAAGGGGTCATGCCCAGCGGCGTCGCCGGGCTGCGGGTGCTGGGCGTCGAACCCGTGGGCAAGGAACTGCGCGGAATCCGGTACGTGGACGGCACCGCCCGCGCCGAGGCGTCCTTCCGCGGCTCCCGCGGCCTGGGCATCCGCCGTACCGAGCTGCACCGCGCGCTGCACGAGCGCGCGCTCGGCCTCGGTGTGCGGATCGTGCCGGGCAGGGCGGGGGAGGTGCGCCAGACCGCGGAGACGGTCACCGCCGCGGGACTCACGGCGCGCTGGCTGATCGCCGCCGACGGCCTGCACTCCGCTGTCCGCCGCGGCCTCGGGCTGGAACTGCCCGGCGGCGCGCACCGGCGCTACGGACTGCGCCGGCACTACCGTGTCGAGCCCTGGACGGACTTCGTCGAGGTCCACTGGTCCGGCCGGGGCGAGGCCTACGTGACACCGGTCGCCGACGACCTGGTCGGTGTCGCGGTCCTCAGCCGCGTGCGGCGCGGATACGACGAGCACCTGGTCGGCTTCCCGGACCTCACCGAGTCGCTGCGCGGGGCCGGGGCCACGGATGTGCGAGGCGCCGGGCCGCTGCTCCAGCGGGTACGCCGCAGGGTCGCCGGACGTGTCCTGCTCGTCGGCGACGCGGCGGGCTATGTCGACGCCCTCACCGGCGAGGGGATCGCCCTCGGCCTGGCGACGGCCGGTGCCGCCGTCCGCTGCCTCGCGTCGGGGAGGCCACGGGAGTACGAGCGGGCGTGGGCCCTGCTGACCAGGCGGCACCGGTTGCTGACCGGCGCCCTCCTGGCCGCGAGCCGCCGCCCCGGCACCGCCCGCATGGTCGTCCCGGCGGCGGCCCGGCTGCCTCCGGTGTTCACCGCCGCGGTCCGCGCCCTCCAGTAGCGCGGCGGAAACCTCACCGACCGGGAACGACGAGAACCGCCCTGGACCGCCTGGTTCGGGGTACCCGGGTCCTGAGCGACGGCCGGAGCACGCTGGGTCCCGACAGTCCAGGCCCTCGTGGCCACCGTGATCGCGATCAAGAGGAGTGCCCACCGATGAGCGAACCGTCCGACGACGAGCACACCCCCACGACACCCGGCGAGATGCGTGAACAGGTCGAGCGCACCCGCGCCGAGCTGGGAGAGACGGTCCACGCACTGGCCGACAAGGCCGATGCCAAGGCCCGTGCCAAGGACAAGGGCGTCGAGGTCAAGGAGAAGACCGTGGAGATGGCCGAGCAGGCCAAGGAGAAGACCGCCGAGGTCGCCGAGCAGGCTCTGGCCAAGGCGGGCGAGCTGAGGACCAGGGCGGCCAGGGCCGCGCACACGGTGCAGGACAAGGTGCCCGACCCGGTCAGGGACCGGGCGGCCCAGGCCGCGGACCAGGTGCGGGACAAGGCCGCGCAGGCCGGCGGCGTGTGGCAGGAGAAGGCACCGGAACCCCTGCGGCAACAGGCTGCCCAGGGGGCGCGGCTGGCGCGCGAGAACCGCACGCTGGTTCTGGCCGCGGCGGGCGCCGCCGTCCTCCTGTGGCTGGTGCTCCGCCACCGGAAGGGATGAACGGGCGGCCGCGCGGAGCGGCGTCGGGCTGATCCGCCGCGACGCGCGGCGCTCCTGTCCGCCGGTGTCCGCTGCCGCGGGGAAGTCCCCGGCCGTCCCGGTGCGGGGACTTCCGCCGTTCCTGGGCCGTAGGGACGCAATTCCGGGCGGCCCGTGAGGCCGCGGACCATCGGGGGTACCCGATGGTCCACGTACGGGCCGCATCCAGCACGTACCGGCCACATCCAGGAAGAGGGGTGCACCATGCCTGCCGGATCGAACAGGAAGCGCGAGCGGCAGTACGAACACATCAAGCAGAGCGCGCAGGACCGCGGGGAGTCCACGAGCCGCGCCAAGGAGATCGCGGCCCGCACGGTGAACAAGGAGCGGGCCAGGGCCGGCGAGTCCGAGACGGCGAGCAAGGCGTCGTTGCGCGACCCGAAGTCGGCGTCGCAGCGGGGTGGCGAGCGCTCGCACTCCGGGGCGCAGGGCCCCACCAAGGACCAGCTGTACGAAGAGGCCAAGAAACGCGACATCCAGGGACGCTCGTCCATGAGCAAGCAGCAGCTGAGGAACGCGCTGGGCCGCTGAGCGACGTATCGCGGCGCCGAGCGGGAGACCGGCCGCGAGCCGGGAGGCCGCGTCACACGGCGCGTCACACGGGCGGGCCGCGACACGAGGAGCGGCTCGGCGGGTGGTGCCACCAGGAGAGGGACTGCCGATGCAGGGCGACACACGGACCGACGGACGCGATGAATCGCCCGAGGAGCGGGCCGACCGCAAGTGGGCGGACCTGCTCCAGGAGATCCGCGTGGCCCAGACCGGCGTGCAGATCCTGTTCGGTTTCCTGCTGACCGTGGTGTTCCAGCCGTCCTACCGGCGGCTGTCCGAGGCGGACCAGACCCTGTACATGGTCACGATCGTCCTCGGTGCCGCGGCCATCGGCGCGCTGGTCGCCCCCGTGGCGTTCCACCGCATCGTGACGGGCCGCTTCATCAAGCCGGAGGCTGTCGTATGGGCGTCCAGGCTGACTCTCCTCGGCCTGCTGCTCCTGCTGCTCACCATGATCTCCTCCCTCCTGCTGGTGCTGCGCACCGCCACCGACGACGACTCGTACGTGCCCTGGATCGTCGCGGGTGTGGCCGGGCTGTACATCCTGTGGTGGCTCGTCATCCCGGCGGTTCTTCGCGTGCGCATGGCGGACCGCGCGGCCGGCTCCCGCGACGAGGACAGCGGTGGAGCGGACTGAACCGGACGCCGCCCACATGCCCCGGGTGGGACGGCCTCCGCGGCCGTCCCACCGGCGGACGCCCGGTCGCGCAAAGTCCGGCAGCGCGTGGGGGCGTCTCGCTGTCAGCGGTTGCGGATGGCGCTGGTGGTGAAGAATCCGGTGGCGGCGGCGGCGACAAGAGCACAGACAGACAACAGCATGGTTCGACGCACGGGACGTCCTCTCTGACTGATCGTGAGTTGGCACCGTGCACAACGCCGCTCATGCCATCGGGGGCTCGCCGCCGCCCCATACGCCACCCGCATGGACGCGATGCCGGGCCGCGTCCCCCGGATCACCATCACCGGGGGCGCGGGGCGCGGCACATCCGCCGTACCCCTTCCGCTCAGCGGACGCGTGCCACCGCCGCGTAGATGCCGCTGTCCTCCGGAGCGGGCGCTCCCGACTTGGCCCACTTCGTCGCCGTCACCAGCCCGGGGGAGACGAGGTCGAGGCCGTCGAAGAAGCGTTCCACCTCGGCACGGGTACGGAAACCGAGCTGGATACCGCCCTTCGCGTACTCGGCGGTGACCTGCGCGGAGAGCTCGGGGAACACGTCGGAGGAGGCGTGCGACAGCACCAGGTAACTGCCCGAGGGCAGGGTGTCGACGAGGTTGCGGACGATGGAGTGGGCGTCCTGCTCGTCGGGGATGAAGTGCATGAGCGCGATCAGCGACAGCGCGATCGGACGGCTGAAGTCCAGTACGTGGCGGGCGTGTTGGACGATGTCCTGCGGCCGCCGCACATCGGCCTGGATGTAGTCGGTGACGCCCTCGGGGCGGCTGACCAGGAGCGCCTCGGCGTGACGCAGCACGATCGGGTCGTTGTCGGTGTAGACGACCTTCGCCGACGGCGTGATGTCCTGGACGATCTGGTGCAGGTTCGGCTGGGTGGGGATGCCGGTGCCTATGTCCAGGAACTGGTCGACGCCCTGCTCGGCGAGCCAGGCGGACGCCCGCTGCATGAACTCGCGGTTCTGCCGGGCCGCGTCCCTCGCCTCGGGCGGCAGTTTCTCTCCCACCGCCTCGTCGACCGGGTAGTTGTCCTTGCCGCCCAACAGCCAGTCGTAGACCCGCGCGGGATGCGCCTTACTGGTGTCGAGCGGCGGAAACGACTGTCGGTCGATCGTCATGCTAGCTCCCATCGCACCACGGAAACGCGGGCAGACCAAGTGTTCGATCATCCTACTCGGAGCGGTCATGTGGTCGGCACGGTAAGGGAGTTGAGCGGATCCGCAGGCCGGATGCCGGGACTGTTCCCACGCCGGGACCGCGCCGTCATCGCCGCCGCCTCGATCGCGATGCTGCTGGTGGAGCTGGACTTGGTTCGCGCTGAACCTGATGCTGCCCGTGATCGCCCGGGACTTCGGGACACCGGCCACGAACCTTCAGCGGGGGGTGCTACGGGTGGTCGCCGTGCTCGCCGGTGCCGGTGCCGGTGCCGGTGCCGGAGTGCTGGTACCGCTCGTCCGCTCCGGCGCGGGGACGTCCACGGGACAGCCCGCGACGGCGCCCCAAGAGGTCGACGCGGCCCGGCGAACGCGCTCCGGGAACCCCGGTCGGCACGAGGGACTTGCCCAGGGCCGACGGCGCGGTGCGGTTCCTCTCCCGGCATCCGGGCCGCGCCGGCGCCGGAGTCGGCGCACAGGCGTGAGCCGACCTGAAGCGGGTACCGGTGACCGGTGGTCCGGGCACCGGTAGCCGTCACGCGTTCCGCCCGATCCGCGGGGGCGCGAGCCTCCCGAGTCGGGTTTTGAACCGCGCTTTACACATGTACTGCAACCGCGGGCCGGTGCCCGCAGTCCAAGTGAACAGTGAGGCAGGCACGATTGTGAGCCGGGGTAAAAGTGAAGCGACGTAGCGGGATATCGACGGCACTCGTCATGGTTGCGGTGCTGGCGGGGGCCAGTGCCTGTGGCGGGGGTACGCCGAAGGCGAGTTCAGACGACGGAAAGGCAGGGTCGAAGAAGCCGACGGCCGGTGCGAAGCCGTCTCCATCGAAGCCCGCCGGGCCACCGATGCTGCTGGAGACGATCACGCCGCAGACCGGTGCCACGGTCGGCGTCGCGATGCCGATCTCGGTGATCTTCACCAACCCGGTGGCCCAGAAGGCCCGCGCCGGCGTGGAGAAGCACATGAAGGTCACCAGCTCCCAGCCGATGACGGGCGCGTGGCACTGGTTCGGGGACCGGCGTGCCGACTGGCGGCCCAAGTCGTACTGGGCGAGCGGCACGAAGGTGAAGGTCACCGCAGACCTGAAGGGTGTCGCCAACGGCAACGGCCGCTACGGCACGCGTTCCTACGTCCATGACTTCACCGTCGGCGACGACGTCCGCGCGGATGTGTCCGTCACCGGCCACACCATGAAGGTCACCAAGAACGGCGCGCCCGTACGGACCCTGTCGATCAACGCGGGCAGTGCCGAATACCCCACGTGGAACGGCGTGATGGCGGTGATCGACAAGCAGGAGAAGGTCCACATGACCTCGTGCAGCGTCGGCATCAGCTGCAACAAGGGCGACGCGAACTACTACGACCTGACCCTTCCCTGGGACGTCCACCTGACCCAGTCCGGGACCTACGTCCACTACTCGACCGGCGACCCGAACCCGGGCAGTGGCAGCGCCCGGGGCTCGCACGGCTGTGTCCACCTCTCCATCACCGACGCCAAGTGGTTCTACGGCCAGGTCAAGCAGGGTGACCCGGTGTCCGTCACCGGCTCCCCGCGCGCGAAGGCCTCGGCCGACAACGGCTACGCCTCGTTCAACCTGAGCTGGGACCAGTGGCTGGCGGGCAGCGCGAGCGGGGAGACCGCCGCGGGGTGACCTGCGGTGGCGCGCCGGGGGCCGGGGTGATCAGAAGAGCATGGCCAGATCGCCCGGCCGCACCCGGGCCGTGACGGGGAGGGCGGCCTCGACCTCCCCGTCGGCGCCGTAGGGCACGGGCCGGTCGGCCTCGATGCGGATCTCGCGGCCCCGCAGGATCACCACTTCCGGCCGCGCGGTGTGCGCGCCGGTCTTGAGCTCGTTCATGAGGGTGAAGAACAGCCGGCGCGGGGCCTCGCGGATCATGACGACGTCCAGCAGGCCGTCGTCCGTCAGGGCCGCCGGGGCGATGATGCGCCCGGAGCCGTAATAGGCGGAGTTGGCGGCCACGACGGTGTAGCCGCGGTGGAGGTGTTCCTCCCCGTCGACGGTGACGCGGTACGACACCGGACGCCAGCCGGTGACCGCGCGCAGGCCGCCGGCGTAGTACGAGGCGGCCCCGCGCAGCACGCGTGCGTGGTTGGCGTGCTGATTGGCGAGCGCGTCGACACCCGCGTACACGCTCCCGAGAACCACGGTGCGCGCGTGCACCGCGGATTCCACCTCGATGGTGTCGACGCGCCGGGGCTCGTGGTGCAGCAGGACGCGCGTCAGGTCCGCGGCCGCGGCGGGCAGCCGGAGCGCGCGGGCGAAGTCGTTGCCGCGGCCGGCCGGTATCAGCCCGAGGATGGTGTCGGTCCCGCTCAGGGCGCCGCCGATCCCGCCCGCGATCCCGTCGCCGCCCACGGCGAGGACGACCCGGCCCCGCTCCCCGGCGCTGAGCGCGAGCTCCTGCGCGTGGGCCAGGCTGCGGCTGTACTCGGTCTCCAGACCGGCTCCGGCCTCCCTGAGCAGGCGGGCCACCGGGAGCAGCGCGGCCGCCCCGGTGGAGCCGCCCGCGGTGGGATTGACGACGGCGGTGAACTGTCGCATCGGTGTGCCTCCGGGCAGTGACGGGTGGGACGGAGCGGGCAGGGACGGAACCTGTGTACGGCGACGGTGTCGGGGCCGGAGCCGGTGGTGCGGCTGTGCGCGGCGGGGTCCGGGCCGCCGGAGCCCGATGACGTGGCAGCGGCCCCGGGCCGCCACCACGTCATCGGGGGCGGTGTCAGTCGAGGGGCAGCAGGATCCCGGGATTGAGGAGGCCGTCGGGGTCCAGCCGCCGCTTGACGGCCCGCAGGGCCTCGATGCCCAGCGGCCCCGCTTCCCGGAGGTACCAGTCACGGTGGTCCGTTCCCACCCCGTGGTGGTGGCTGATGGTTCCGCCCGCGCTCAGCACGGCCTCGTTGGCGGCCTCCTTGGCCGGCACCCAGTGGGCCACGGCGTCCTCGCCCTGCGCGGAGACCACCGTGAAGTAGAGCGAGGCACCGTTCTCGTAGACGTGCGAGATGTGGCACATGACCAGGGGCGGGGTTCCCGCGGCGGAGAGCGTCCCGGTCAGGGCGGCGCGCACGGCGGCGTAGAGCTCGGGAACGCGGGACCAGAAGGTCGCCGTCTCCAGGGTCTCGGCGAAGGCCCCGGCGTCGAGCAGCGCGTCGCGCAGGTAGGGCGCCGAGTAGCGGCCGTGCGCCCAGCGGTCGCCGGGTTCGGCGCCCAGGTAGGTGCCTCCGGCCGCGCGCAGGACCGCCGCGGCTTCCTCGCGGCGGCGCGCGGTCTCCTCCTCGGTCCCCTCGTACCCGGCGATGGCCGTGCAGCCGGCGGCCGCGGGGGCCTCGGCCGAGCCGATGGCGTCGGGCTGGGCGAGTCCGACGAAGGTCTCGGTCTCGTCGGACAGCCGCAGCACCGTGGGGCGCGGCCCGTCCTGGGCGAGCCGGCGCAGCGCGGTGGCTCCCTCCTCGAACGAGGCGAACCGCCACCCCTCGTACACACGCGTCCGCGGCAGCGGCCTGATCCGTACGGTGACGGAGGTGATGACCCCGAAGGCGCCCTCGGAGCCGAGGATCAGTTGCCGCAGGTCGGGGCCTGCCGCCGACCGGGGGGCGCGGCCCGTGTCCAGGGTGCCTTCAGGGGTCGCGAGGGTGAGTCCGAGGACCATCTCGTCGAAGCGGCCGTATCCGGCGGAGGCCTGGCCGCTGGAACGGGCGGCGGCGAACCCGCCGATGGTCGCCCACTCGTAGGACTGGGGGAAGTGCCCGAGGGTGAAGCCGTATTCGGCCAGGAGCGCCTCGGCGTCGGGAGCGCGCAGGCCCGGCTGGAGCGTCGCCGTCCGGGAGACCGGGTCGATGCCGACCAGGGCGTTCATACGGCGCAGGTCGAGGGCGACGAAGGCGCTCCGCTCCGGGGCGAGGCCGCCGACGACGGAGGTGCCGCCGCCGAACGGGACGACGGCGAGGCCGTGTTCGGAGCAGACGCGCAGCACGGCGAGGACCTCGTCGTGGGTGGAGGGCAGGACGACGGCCCCGGGGGCGTCCCCCGCGTCACCCGCGCGGAGCCTCAGCAGATCGGGCGTCGACTTCCCGCGGGTGTGCCTGATCCGGGTCTCCGCGTCGGCGCGCACATGCTCCGCGCCGCCGACGGCGTCCGCCAGCGCGTCCAGGGCCGGGTCAGGCAGGGGATCGGGAACGGGGATCTCGTCGAGAGCGTGTGCGGCGGTGTCCCGCGGCTTGACGCCGAGCAGATCCCGCAGCAGGCCGGTCACCGAGTCGGGCAGCGGTGCCGCCTTGGCCGGGTCGCCCCAGCCACTCCACAGCATGTCCATGAACTAGTCCTCATCGGTCGGTCGCGACGTGCCGTCTCCCGCACAGCAGCACGGGGCGTTACACTGTGACACATGACGCCTATTCGTCACAAGCACTCGGACGGCGACCCCGTCCTCGACGCCGTACGCGACTGCGTCCTGGCGGTCGGAGTCCGGCGTACCACCCTGACCGACGTGGCCCGCCGCGCCGGTGTCTCGCGCATGACGCTCTACCGGCGCTGGCCCGATGTGCGGTCGCTGGTCGGCGACCTGATGACCCGTGAGTGGATCGACGTGGCGACCCGCGCCATGCCCGAGCCGCACCCGGACAAGGACACGCGGACCCAGATCGTGGACGGTCTGGTGGCCGGAGTGGAGGGCTTCCGCGCCCACCCGCTCTTCCGCAAGATCATCGACGTCGACCCCGAACTCCTGCTCCCGTACGTACTGGACCGGCGCGGAGCCAGCCAGGAAGCCCTCCTGGAACTCCTCGCCGACGCCCTGGAGCAGGGGCACGCCGACGGCTCGGTGCGGTTCGCGCCCACGAGAAGACAGGCCCGTGCCGTACTGCTCGTGGTCCAGTCCTTCACCCTGTCGCTGCGGACCATGACCGACGAGGACGACCCCGAACTGACCAGCACGGCCTTTCTCGACGAGCTGCGCACCCTTCTGGAGAGGACCCTCACGCCATGAGTCCCACAAGCAGTCCGTCCGGCCCGGCGGCCCCGGCGCCCGGATCCTCGCTCTCCGCCGCCCGCCGCCGCCGTGAACTGGCCGAGGCGGTGGGCGGCGGCACGGTGGACGTCCTGGTGATCGGACTCGGCGCCACCGGTGCCGGGGTCGCCCTGGACGCGGCCGCGCGCGGTCTCGACGTCGTCGCCGTCGACGCCCACGACCTCGCCTTCGGCACCTCGCGCTGGAGTTCCAAGCTCATCCACGGCGGACTGCGCTACCTGGCCTCCGGACAGCTCGACGTCGCCCACGAGAGCGCGGTCGAACGCGGCGTCCTCATGGAACGCACCGCCCCCCACCTGGTCCGCGCCCAGCCCTTCGTACTGCCCCTGACACCGCTCGTGTCACGCGGCCAGGCCTCCCTGGCCTGGGCCGGGTTCCGGGCCGGGGACACCCTGCGACTGGCGGCCCGCACCTCCCGTGCCACCCTGCCCGCTCCGCGCCGCCTCTCCGCGGTGGAGGCCCGGCACCTGGCGCCGTCGGTGCGCCCGGCGGGCCTGCGCGGCGGCCTGCTGTCCTGGGACGGCAAAGTGACCGACGACGCCCGGCTCGTGACGGCGCTCGCCCGCACCGCGGCCGCCCACGGCGCGAAGATCCTCACCCGGGTCCGGGCTCTGGAGACGGGCGGGACCGTCACCCGGGTCCGCGACGAACTGACCGGCGAGCAGGGCGAGATCAGGGCCCGCTCGGTCATCAACGCGTCCGGCGTCTGGGCCGGCGACCTGGTCGAGGGCATCCGTATCCGCCCCTCGCGCGGAACGCATCTGGTGCTGCGCGCCGACCTGTTCGGACCGCTGCCCGCCGGGCTGCACATCCCGATCCCGGGCGAGACCAACAGGTTCGTCCTCGTCCTGCCGCAGGACGACGGCCGCGTGTACGTGGGCCTGACCGACGAACCCGTCGACGGGGACCTCCCGGACGTGCCCCAGGTTCCGGAGTCGGACATCGGCTTCCTGCTCGACGTCGTCGGCTCCGCCCTGGACACCCCGGTGAGACGCCATGACGTCGTCGGCGCCTTCGCGGGGCTGCGCCCCTTGCTCGACACCGCGCCGGGCCGCTCGGGAGAGGCCGCCCGCACCTCCGACATCTCCCGCCGGCACGCCGTCCTCACCTCCGACGACGGGGTGACCACCGTGGTCGGCGGAAAACTCACCACCTACCGGCGCATGGCCCAGGACGCCGTCGACGCGGCGGTCGAGGCCCGGGGTCTGCGTGCCGGTCCCTCGGCGACCGCCTCCCTGCCGCTGGTCGGCGCCGCGGCCCCGCGCCGGCTCGGCTCCCTGGCCGCCCCCGGCCACCTGATCCGCCGCTACGGCGCCGAAGCCCCCGCCGTCCACGCCCTCGCCGCCGGCGGTCCCCGGCTGGGCGAGCCCGTGGTGCCAGGACACCCCGTCACGCGGGCCGCGCTGCTGTGGGCCGTGCTGCACGAGGGCGCCCTCGACGAGTCCGACCTCCTGGACCGGCGCACCCGCATCGGCCTGGTACCCGAGGACCGGTCGGCGGCTCTGACCGCGGCGCGTGAAGCGCTCGACGCGGCTGCGGAGCACTCGGTCTGACGTCTCGTCACAACAACTCGCGCGGACGGCGGAGCCGGCATGCGGCCCGCCGTTTCGCGTGCCCGCCCATCCGTATGCCCGCCTCTCCGTGCGCCCGCGTGGGCTGCGCATGGCCGCGTGTTCCTCCGCGATGCGGCCCGACACCTACGTGCCGGGCCGGTCTCCGCGTGTCTCAACTCTGGCCCAACTCCCTCTATTTCAGGGCCTGTTGCAACGCGGACCTCATGGGCTACCGTCGGTAACACCTGTCGGTCGGCCCATCGGTGACGCCTTTGCGCCTCGGCACCCCGCGCACGTATCTCCCGTACCTCCGGCACCTCTTGACGAAAGGCAGCCATGGAGAACTCCAGAGGCAACTCCGCATCACGTCACGGGAACGACGCGGAGGCGGGAGGGGGCATCACACGCCGCCGCGCCCTCACCGTCACCGGAGGGATGATCGCCGGAGCCGCGCTCGCGGCCCAGGCCTTCCCCGCGTTCGGTGCCGAGTCGCAGGACGCGGACGCGATCGTGGTCGGACACGGGCTGGCGGGGCTGGTCGCGACCGCGGAACTCGCCGCGGCCGGACGGAAGGTGCTCCTCCTCGACCAGGAGCCGGAGGCCAGTCTGGGCGGTCAGGCCTTCTGGTCCTTCGGCGGACTGTTCTTCGTCGACTCCGACGAGCAGCGGCTGATGGGTGTCAAGGACTCCCGTGACCTCGCCTGGCAGGACTGGCTCGGCAGCGCGGGCTTCGACCGCGGCGTCGGTGACCCGTCCGGCCAGGACCACTGGGCGTACAAGTGGGCCGAGGCCTATGTGGACTTCGCAGCGGGGGAGAAGCGTTCGTGGCTCTCCGGCCTGGGCGTGCAGTGGTTCCCGGTCGTCGGCTGGGCCGAGCGGGGCGGCGGGCTCGCGGACGGACACGGCAACTCGGTACCGCGCTTCCATGTCACCTGGGGCACCGGTCCCGCGGTGGTCGAGCCGTTCGAGAAGAAGGTCCGCGCCGCGGTGGCGGCCGGCAAGGTCACCTTCAAGTTCCGGCACCGGGTCGACGGGATCGTGACGACCGGCGGGGTCGTCACGGGCGTCCGCGGCGCGGTTCTGGAACCGAGCGGCGTGGCACGCGGGAAGCCCAGTTCCCGTACCGTCGTGGGTGACTTCGAGCTGCGCGCCCCGGTCGTCGTCGTCACCTCCGGGGGCATCGGCGCCAACCACGATCTCGTACGGCAGAACTGGCCGGACCGCCTCGGCACCCCGCCCAAGTTCATGGTCACCGGTGTGCCCGCGCACGTGGACGGCCGCATGCTGGCGATCACCGAGCAGGCCGGCGGCAGGATCGTGAACCCGGACCGCATGTGGCACTACACCGAGGGGCTGCGCAACTACGACCCGATCTGGCCCGGTCACGGCATCCGGATCCTGCCCGGTCCGTCGTCGATGTGGTTCGACGCGCGGGGCCGTCGCTTCGGCAGCCCGGACATCCCCGGTTACGACACCCTCCACACCCTCAAGTCGATCACGGGCTCCGGCTACGACTACTCCTGGTTCGTCACCACACAGAAGATCCTCGCCAAGGAGTTCGCGCTCTCCGGGTCGGAGCAGAATCCGGACCTCACCAACAAGGACGTGTGGAAACTCCTCTCCCGGATCTGGCAGAGTCCGGAGCCGATCGAGAAGTTCAAGAAGAACGGCGCCGACTTCGTGGTCGCCACCACGCTCGCCGACCTCGTCACCGGCATGAACAAGCTCACCGGCGACAACCTCGTCGACCGTGCCGACCTCCAGCGCCAGATCGAGGCCCGTGACCGCGAGATGGACAACCCGTACACCAAGGACGTCCAGGTGATGGGCATCCGGAACGCGCTCGCCTACGTCGGGGACTCCCTCAGCCGCACGGCGCCCGCCCACAAGATCCTGGACCCCGACGCCGGTCCGCTCATCGCCGTACGGCTCAACGTCCTCACGCGCAAGACCCTCGGCGGCCTCCAGACCGACCTCTCGGGCCGTGTCCTGAACGCTTCCGGCAGCCCGGTGCCCGGTCTGTACGCGGCCGGTGAGGTCGCCGGTTTCGGTGGCGGCGGAGTTCACGGCTACCGCTCCCTGGAAGGCACCTTCCTGGGCGGCTGCCTCTTCTCCGGCCGCCAGGCGGGACGCGCGGCGGCGGCCGCCACCGCGACCTGACGACCGACGACGCCGGGGAGGGGCGGGCCGACCCCTCCCCGGCGCCATGATCACTCGCCTGCCTGCCGGAGTAGCCCGGGACGGGTCGAGGGTGTCGCGGTCACGCAGTCGGTGTGGCGCGTTCCAGCCTGCGGATGAGCTGCCGGACGACGATGATCGACAGCGCTGCGGCGCAGATGTACAGACCGTCGCCGAGCATGATCTGCCGCAGCGCATGACGTGCCTGGCCCGCGCTGACCGCCTTCTTCAGATCGTCGTAGGCGTCGTTGTAGGCATTCGCCGCGACGAGGACGGACAGCCACCATGCCGTGAGCAGGGGATGTCCTCGACGGCGCTGCGGTTCCGGCCGGCCGGCGGCCCACAGGTCGTTGACGAACATCTTGGGTATGAAGAGCTGCGCCACCGGGATCACCCAGCCGAAGACCAGCCACGCTCTGCGCCGACGCTGTCCCCGGCGCCAGAGCACGTCCGCGACGTCGCGCATGGTGGCGAGCCAGATGCTGAACTGGAGCAGGGCCATGAGAAGCAGAGCGGTACGCCAGCCCATCAGGTTTCTGAAGTACGTGTCGGCCTCGACGAACGGGTTGTCGACGTAGGGTCCTCGCGTCAGGGGTCCGGCCAGCAACTGGTACTTGTGCCACGCCACCAGCCCGGCCGCGAGGGTCACCAGCGCGAACGCGGCGATCGCGCCGCAGGCGAACCGGGCCTGTCCGCGCGGCACCCTGACCGATCCGGTCACTTCACACTCCCTGGAAGCCGCCCATTCGGACTTTCCGCAGGTCGGCAGCGGATCTTAACCCCCAGGGAGCCTGATGCCACAGCCTGGCCCGCGAGCCCGGCAGTCCCGGGACCACCACTGCCCGGGCCCTCGACACCCTCGGCCCCACCCACCCCCTGACGCTGTCCGCCCCGGTTGCCCTCGCCGCCGACCACCGCGCACTGCGGAAGCGCCGGCAGGCCCGGAAGGTCGAGGAGGAAGCCGTCCTCATGTCCGGGAATCCGAACCGGCGCGCCGGTAAATACACTTCACACCGTTCAGCCGCCGGTGAAGTAGGACGGCGTGCGGACTCGCATGGAGCCGGCGAGGTTTCGGAGAACGGTGTCGCTCACTGGAGGGGTGCGGGCTTGGATGACCGCGACAGCGTCGCCGACCCGGGTGAAGTACTTGACGTACTCGTACTTCGACCACCGCCACACTCCAGGAGCCACCGGGGTGCAGGCGGGTGACGGCACCGGGTAGACGCTGGTGAGCGCGGCGCAGTGGGACGGCGGGGTGAAACCCGGCTGTACGGGGCCGACGGTCACCTGGATCTCCTGACGGAGCTCGTCCATGGTGTCCGCGCCGCTCAGACTGTCGGGTGAGATCCGGTAGAAGAAGGTGGCCTCGACTTCGGCTGCCGACCCGTTGGTGCCGACACCGTTCAGGTGGTAGCCCGCGGGCATTCGCGGCCCGAGCAGGGGGACACGGGCACCGGCCAGTTCACCGTCCTGCCTGCTCCGGACGTGTTGCGCGGTGGCGAGCGAGTCGAGTGGCATCAGCAGGACCAGGGCGAGGGCCACGGCTGCCCGCGGCCACAGCGGCCTGCGGGACTGGGTGATCCAGGCCGCGAGGGCGAACGCAGCCACGTATAGGACAGGTTGGACGTACCGCGTGCCACCGGGGAGCCACTGGAGGGCTTCGACGTTCCGGACCAGGTACCAGCCGATGCCGGTGCCGATCAGGGCGGTGAGCCAGGCCGGCCGGATTCCGAGGAGGCGCAGGGCCGGCCAGGTGAGGAGGAAGTTCAGGAAGGGCAAGAGGTGGGACCACACGATGAGGAAACCGAGGCAGCCGTAGTCCGGCGCGTTCCGGCAGGCGTTGGAGTCCAGCAGCAGCCATGTCGCGAGCGCGGAGACGGCCACCGAGGCGAGCCCGACCCCGGCAGCCCGTGCGGCACGGTTCACATGCCTCGACCGCTTCACGGCCGTCGGTTCGACCAGGGCAGTGCCCATTCTTTCCTCCCGCGATCAACCGTCCCAAGCGGCACGGGGCCGTGGCAATGAGATATGACAAGGTCGCCGTCCGTTACGAAGCGACCGCGCTGGTCGCAGTCATCAACGAGTGACTGCGACCAGCATGTGCCCGATATGTCCTAGTCGTCGATGTCAAGGACCGTGCCGTACAGTCGGTCCACCTTCAGCCGGATGACCACCCGGCGATCGGCGACCAACTCCTCCAGGTACGTATCCTCGTCCTCGGGCCTCGCGGCCTTCGGGATCATCCCGAGCAGTTCCAGTCCGACCGCGTCCCCAGGAACGGTCGTGCTCTCGGAGACCGCGGTCTCGCCTTCGGCGACGGCGAACGACCACACGTCGCCGCCCGACACGTGCAGCGCCGCGCGTGGATTGCGCCGCAGGTGCCGGACTTTGACCCTATCCGCCGTGGTCGAGAACCGCACAGTGCGGGCTTCGGGGTCCCAGCTGTACATCATGGTTGTCAGGTGGGGGTGGCCACTGCGTTTGACGGTGGCGAGCGTGCCGAACTGCTGCCGGCCGAGCAAGTCGGAGAGGGCTTCGTCGGACAGGGGGCGAGGCCCTGGTCGTTGAGTCATGAAATGACCAACGTTCCTGACCGTCCAGCAATTTCGTGGACTCCACGAGCCCGGCACTCCCTGCTGGTCGCCGCCCTCGCCTGAATCCGCGGGCCGAGACGGGAACGCGCAGGTGGCTGTATTCCTCCAGCTCTGCGGACGGTGGCGGGCCATCAAAGGTACGCAGCTCGTTCGCAAGTAGGGTCAGGGTATGACTGACGCAACCCCCGCTCGGCAGGCGCCGATTGACATCAGGGCACTCGCGGAAGATCCCTACGCCGTCTATGCGCAGTTTCGCCGAGCGGGGCCCGTGCACCGGATCACTGGAACGGACGGGCTGCCTGCCTGGCTGGTGACCGGCTATGACGACGTACGCGAGGCGCTCGCCGATCCGCGGCTCTCCCTCGACAAGCGTAACGCGACGCCCGGTGGCTACCGAGGCATGGCCTTACCGCCGGCACTGGACGCCAACCTGCTCAACATGGACCCCCCGGACCACACCCGCATCAGGCGTCTGGTGACCCGGGCCTTCACCCCGCGCCGAATCGAGCAGCTTCGCGAGCCGATCCGGCGCACCGCCGACCAGCTCCTTGACCGTATCGCCGCGGATGAACACGCGGACCTGATCGGCTCGTACGCCGCGCCGCTGCCGATCACCGTGATCTGCGACCTGCTCGGTGTAGCCCCGGCCGACCGGCTCGACTTCCGGTCATGGACCGACGCTCTCATGGCTCCCGATCCGGAGCGCCCGTCCCTCGCCAAAGAAGCGGTCGGCAGCATGCTGTCGTTCCTCACCCACCTCATCGCAGGCAAGCGGACCGCCCCGGCAGATGATCTGCTCTCCGCGCTGATTGCCGTACGCGACGAGGAAGACCGGCTGAACGAGGACGAGTTGATGTCCTTGGCCTTCCTCATCCTGGTCGCCGGGTACGAGAACACCGTGCATCTCATCGGGAACGCGATCCTGACTCTGCTTCGCCACCCGGAGCAGTCGGCCGAGTTGAGGGCCGATCCCGCGCGATTGAGCGCTGTGGTAGGGGAGTTGGCTCGTTACGACGGCCCGATGCCCCTGGCCATCCGCCGGTTTCCGACCGAGGACATCTCCATCGGCGGGGTGCCTGTCCCGGCGGGCGACACTGTTCTGCTGTCCCTCGCGGCCGCCCACCGGGACCCACTCCGCTTCACCGACCCCGACCGCTTCGACATCGACCGGGACGCCACCGGACACCTCGCCCTCGGCCACGGCATCCACTACTGCCTCGGCGCTCCTCTGGCCCGCATGGAAACCGAGATCGCTCTGTCCGCGCTCCTCGGCCGCTTTCCGGACATGGCACTGGACGTGTCTCCGGCCGAACTGCAATGGCGTCCCTCGATGCGGTCCCGCGGTCTGCTTGCCCTTCCGGTCCGTACCGGTACCGCCAAGGAGCCCGCTGCGGATCGATGACGGGTCGAGACCCCAGGGGAGCATGAAGATGCACCTCGCGGCCGCGGGAGCCCTGGTCACTCCATGACAGGTCGCGGCACTTCATAGCCGGCCGGCGCGAGCGTCATCACCACATGCTCCAACCGTCCAGGCTCCACTGCCAAACGGACGTCACCGTCAGCAGACGTGCATTCCAGCACCAGCAGGCGATAGTGCAGCCGGTTCCTCTCCCGCCCCTCGGGCCTTCGGATCCGTGCGATCCGCGCGTCCACCGGCAGCACGGCCTCACCGGCGCGCGAACGACGTGACTCCCACGACCAGCCCCCTGGTTCGATCACGAACAAGCCCCGTTCCCAACGATCGGCTCCAGTAGGGCAGATGACACAGGAAACGGTGACGCGTCGACCATCGATGAATCGGGCTGTAAGCCTGTCCTGCCGTCTGTTGACATACGAGGCGACCGCTACGGCACCGAGAAGAGCACACATGAAGAACGGCAGGACATTTGGCATGCGCGCATTCAACCAGCGGGTATTGGCGACGGTCCAGCGAACGGAAGCTCCGCACTCGAGCGGTGACACCCGCCGTAGGCCGCGTCAAGGACCAGGCCGGCGATCTCGACGAGAACGGCGGTCACGGGTTCGCTGCGCAGCCGCTTCATGTGATGCGGGGGGCTGTTGGGCCTCAGGGGGACAAGGAGGGCGATGCCGTGCCGGCCGGTGACGGCGTATGCCCGACGTTCCGGTGGTCAGAAGTTGCCGTTCAACCGGAGTACACGGCGTTTCAAGATCGTCTGGCCAGAGTTCCCCCTCGTGCCTACCTCACCTTCGCGTGCCGGCGTCGCCTCTGTGTGCGCCGTGTCCCTGACACTCTCAGGACTCCTCGTCACCGGATTGCTGGCCGCTCAGCCCGCGGCCGCCGCCGACCCGGTCGGCTATCAGAACGTTCGGATCAACGAAGTCACCTCGTCGAACAACGACACGGTGGAGCTGTACAACTCCGGCTCGACCGCGGTGAGCATCAGCGGCTGGAAGATGTCCGACGACAGTTTCTCGCAGCAGTCGTTCAGCCCGTCCGCCGGTTCTGTCCCGGCCGGTGGCTTCGTCACCTTCAACTCGCCCAAGGGACTGGGTGATTCGGACAAGCTGGTGATCTACACGTCCGGCGGCACAGTGGTCGACCGCGTCGAGTGGGCGACCGACAAGGCGAAGCCGGCGATGGCGCGTTGTGGCGGCGACGGCACCGGGGCGTGGGCGACCGCGACCTCGGCGGCCACGTTCGGCGCCGCGAACGCCTCGGGCTGCCCGTCGTCGATCCCGGCGGCGAGCCGGGTACGGATCAACGAGGTCACGTCCGACGGCTCCGACACCGTGGAGCTGTACAACGGCGGAACGAGCGCGGTCAGCGTCGGCTCGTGGAAGTACGTCGACAACGACACCTCCCACTCCGCGGCGACGATCTCGTCCTCCTCGCCGAGCGCGAGCAGCATCCCCGCGGGCGGCTACGTCACGTTCAACTCCACCATCGGCCTGGGCGACAACGACTCGGTCGTCCTCGTCGACAGCAGCGGCAACACCATCGACTCGGTGACCTGGACGACCGGCGCCGCCAAGCCGTCCAGCGAGCGCTGCGCCAATGGCACGGGCTGGTTCCAGACCGCCACGACCGCGACGCTCGGCAGCGCGAACTCCTGCTCGGGCAGCACCGGTGGTGGCACCGGCGGCGGCGGTTCGCAGACCGGCCAACTGCTGGGCGGCGGCGGCTCGCTCACCAGCGGCTGCGCGCCCGAGGCGCCGTCCGGTACGGGTTCCACCCCGACGGGCACGACGGCATGGCCGGGCGGGCTGGACGTCACGATCGTGGACAACGTCTGCGCGTTCACCACGTCCACCGGACCTGAGGGCCGGGATGTGAGCGGTCTGGCGTTCGACTCGGCGAACCCGTCGGTGCTGTGGGCCGTCAAGAACAAGAACTGGCTGTACAAGCTGGTGAAGAGCGACGGCAAGTGGATCCCGGACACGACCTGGAGCGCGACCGGCAAGCAGATCCGCTTCACGAGCGGCTCCGGCGAGCCGGACTCCGAGGGTCTGACCGTCGGCAGCGACGGCCACCTCTACGTGACCTCCGAGCGCGACAACACCAACAACACGGTGCCCAAGGACACGATCCTGGAGTTCGACCCGGCCGCGAGCGGATCGACGCTGACGCCGGTCCATCAGTGGGACATGACCTCGCAGTTCCCGCAGCTCAACACCGGTGACAAGGACGACGCCAACCTCGGCTTCGAGGGCGTCGGATACGTGCCGGACAGCTGGCTGACCGCGAACGGCTGGGTCAACCCGCTCACCGGTGCCGCCTACAACCCGGCGAACTACCCGCTGCACGGGTCGGGCCTGTTCTTCGCCGGCCTGGAGTGGGACGGCTCGCTGCACGTCTACGGTCTGAACTCCGACGGCACGTTCACCACGTTCGGCACGATCGCCACGGGCAAGGCCTCCGTGATGGACGTGACGTACGACGCCGGTACCCAGCGCCTCGTCGCGACCTGCGACAACACCTGCGGTGAGACCCACACCTTCATGAAGGTCAACGCCTCCGGCGCGATCGTGCCGGACGTGACCTACACGAACCCGGCCGTCATGCCGGCCGACAACCTGGAGGGCTTCGCGATCGCGCCGGCCTCGACCTGCGTCAACGGGTTCCGCGAGGCGGTCTGGAGCGACGACGGCGTCTACGGCTTCGGTTCCGGAACCTCCTCGTACGGACACGCCCTCTACAGCGGTACCTTCCCCTGCTGATCGTGCCGAACACGGGAGGCGGCTCATTCACGGGGCCGCCTCCCTCACTCATGCCCGGTTCCCGTTGGAGCGGTCACCGTGGGCTGCCCCAGTAGCTTGTGGGGATGACCGACTCCGTGCCCCGTGGTGCGTCAAGGCAGGCCCGCGTGCATGTTTAGGTAAGAGTCCTTACTAGAATGGTCGTATGACCGCGCCGAAACCGTCCCTGGAGCTGCTGCGTGCCCTGACGGACGAGAACGTGCTGCGCGTCCTGATGGCCCACGCCCGGCTCACGCGGGCGGAGATCGCCACCAGGACCGGCATCTCCAAGCCGACCATCTCCGAGTGTGTCCAGCGGCTCGAACAGGCGCGACTCGTCGTCGACACCGGCGAGCGCACCACCGGTCGCGGCCGGGTCGGCTCGTACTACGCGCTGGCCCCGCACCTCGGTACCGCCCTGGTGGCGAGCATCACCCCGCACGGTGTCGCCGCCGAGGCGGTGGACGCCCTCGGGCGCACCCACGGGCAGGTCCGCACCGCGCTGCAAGCCGACGCGGGACAGGAAGCGGTCGCCGAGGCGCTCGGCGCGGCCGCCGTACAGCTCGGCGGCCAGACCGGCGGACCGCTGCGTCTGGCGGTCGTGAGTGCCGCCGACCCCGTCGACCGGGCGACCGGCCGACTGGTGCACCTGCCGGACGCTCCGTTCCTGGTGGGCGCACTCGATCCGCCCGCCGTCCTGGCCGGCACGGTGACAGGCCCGGTTCTGGTGGACAACGACGTCAACTGGGCCGCGCGCGCGGAGTACGAGTACGGCTGCGTGCAGGGCGTCGACGACTTCGTCTACCTCCACCTCGGAGAAGGCCTCGGCTGCGCAGTGGTCGGCGACGGCGTCGTGCGCCGCGGACATCGCGGGCTCGTCGGGGAGATCGCACACCTGTACACGGCGGGGCCGGACGGACAGGCGATGCCCTTCACGGAGGTGTTCGCCGCGCTCGACCTGCGCCGGGCCTCCTCCACCGCCGTCGACGTGCCGAAACTGCTGGAAATCCTGGAAGCCCCCGACGCCGGCGCCGACCGGGTACGCGTCGCACTGGCACACGCCATCGGCGGTGTCCTGTCCGCGGCCCTCTCCTTCGCCGACCCCCAGACGGTCGTCGTGGGCGGACCCTGGGGCTCCCGCCCCCGCCTGATCGCCGCACTCGAGGAACACCTGACCCGCTCGCCACGCTCCGTCCCGGTCACCGCGGCGGTACTGACCCTGCCCGAGCTGGCCGGAGCACGCTCCCGTGCCGTCGAGGAACTCGGTTCCCTGATCGTCCGCGCCGCCCACCCCGCCACGCAGTGGTGACTGCCCTCAGCCCCTTTCCGCACCGACCCACCGGAACATGATGACCACGCGACCTGCCCCTGCCCCTGTCCCTGCTGCTACTCCTACTTCCTTCTCCCCCCGTCCCGACATCCGGCTCGTCGTCACCGACATGGACGGCACCCTGCTGGACGCCGACGGGCAGGTCCCGCAGGGGCTGTGGCCCCTGCTCGCCGATCTGCGGCGCCGGGGCATCGTCTTCAGCCCGGCCAGCGGACGTCAGTACGCCACGCTGGCGCACCTGTTCGCCGGCGCCGACGACGGCATGGTCTACATAGCGGAGAACGGCGCGTTCGTCGTCCGTGACGGCGTGGAGGTTTCGTCGGACCCACTGGACCCCGCTGTCGCCGCCCGCCTGGTCAAGTCCGTCCGGCAGCTCACGGACGAGGGTGTGGACGTGGGCGTCGTCGTCTGCGGCAAGCGCGCGGCCTACATCGAACGCGGTGACCAGGCCTTCCTCGATGAAGTGGGCCGGTACTACAACGCGCACCGCCTGGTCGGCGATGCCACTGCGGTGGACGACGAGATCGTCAAGGTGGCCGTCTTCGACTTCGGGCCGATCGAGCGCACCACGGCGCCCGCCCTGGCGTCCTTCGCCGACACCCACCAGGTCGTCGTCTCCAGCGAGCACTGGATCGACGTCATGAACCACAGCGCCGACAAGGGAGTCGCCGTGCGCCGGCTTCAGGAGCACCTGAACATCGGTCCGGCCCAGACGATGGTGTTCGGGGACTATCTGAACGATCTCGGCATGCTCGACGCCGCTGACTGGTCGTACGCCATGGCCAACGCCCACCCCGCCGTCATCAGCCGCGCCCGCCACCTGGCTCCCGCACACAGCGACGACGGCGTCGTCCGCACCATCAGGAGCGTTCTGGACCTCTGATACCGGGCGAGGCGGCTGGAGGTTCATGTGTCAGGGAATCAGGCGAACCATCGATCGCGATTCTTCCGATTGCCTGCGCGCAGATCGCACCCTCGGTCATCGGCGCCGTCTCCCGGATCTCGTCGCGTGGGGACGCGTACGTGGCCGGGACGCTGGACGAGTGCTGACGGCGCCCGGCATCACCCCTGGTCGACGGCCACCCTGAGTCCACGGATCACATAGCCCCCTATCTCGTCCTGGAACGTGACACGGGGCGGTGTGAGCATGCGGATGCCCTCGAGGGCGAAGAGGTGCCCGAGGAAGACGTTGGTCTCCATCATCGCGATGTCGGCACCGGGGCAGCGGTGCGGTCCGTCTCCGAAGGACAGGGCGGCCGCGTACCGCCCGGTCGTTGCCGGCCGGCCGGGGCAGACCGCAGTGGGGGCGGCGCCCACAGCCTCCGGGTCGGTGTTGGCCTCGTCCACGTAGATGTCGACGAGCGCGCCGGCGGGTACGGTGACCGGGCCGTCGGCGCCTGGGACGTCGAAGGCGCCGGTGGTTCGCCGGCTCAGGCGGGCGACCGCGGGTTCCAGGCGCAGGAGCTCATGGATCACGGCAAGGCGTTCCGTCTCGTTCCCGGTCAAGTAGCGCTCGCGCAGAGCGGCGTCGGTGAACAGATGCCATGCGGCGACGCAGATGAACTCGCGGGTCGTGACCATTCCGGCAGCGGCGTAGGTGAGGCATTCGCCGAGGATCTCGGGGTTCGAGCAGCCCTCCGCGATCAGGTGCGAGATCAGGTTGTCGGCGGGCCGTTCACGGTGGGCGCGGACGGCCGGGCGGACGTCGGCGAGGTAGATCCGCAGCCAGTTGGTGTTCTGGCGCACCAGCCAGTAGATCCCGTGCGGGCTGGTCAGCCCGGGCCTGCCGAACTCCTCGGGGAAGAAGCGCTCCAGCCGGCGCTGGATGCCGGGTCTGCTGCGGGTCAGGCCGATCACCCCGCACGCCACGTCGATCGCGACGCCGAAGGTGAGGTCCTCCAGCCGTGCCTCGCCCTCGGTCCGCAGGGTGTTCAGGTGTTTGTGCGTGACGCGTTCGGTGAGTTCCCGGTAGTGCTCGTCCACGCGGCGGGGTGTGAAGTAGCGGGCGGTCTGACGGCGGTGTTCCCGGTGTTCGGGTCCGTCGCGGTACAGCACGGGCCGCCGGATCCGGGCGGGCAGCTTCTCGACGGTCTCGATGCCCAGACCCGCCTGTACGGTGTCGGTGCTGCGCAGCACGGCGCGTGCCGTCGGGTAGCCGCGCACCTGCCATGTGCCGTCGTCCCGGCGTTCGATCGGGCAGCCTGGTCCGGTGTGATTCCGGCGAATCTTCCGTGCGTCGTCGTCGGCTCGGTCCATCGAATGCTGCCTCCGTCGTCGTGTCGGTACCCCTCCCGGGAGGAGTCCGCCGTCAGGCACGTGCGGCCAGACTTCAGGATGGCCGCCGTTGCCGCCAGTGCTTCGGCCGCCAGAGCCCGTGGCTCGTCCTCGACGCCGACCGCGCTCACCACGGCCTCCACACGGGCGGTCCGCTCGGTCTGGACGGAGGCCGCCAGGGCGCGTTGCGGCAAGGCCCTCGGTAAAGAGGCAGATCAGCTCACTTGTTTCTGGCAGCCGGTTCCGACAGGAAGCCGGGGTGCGTACCGGGGACGGCCGACTGCCGTTTCTCGTACCTGCCCAGCACCGCGAGGGTCAGGGTCACGGTGACCGATGCGGCCGCCATCAGTGTCATCGCCGTGGCAGGGGAGGTCAGTTGGGCCAGCGTGCCCGCGAGGAGGGCGCCGATGCCTTGCAGGGCAGCCATGCCGGTGGCGTGCAGCCCGAGGGCCTGGCCCGCGAGGTCGTCGGGGGTGAGTGACATCAGGCGTTCCTGGAGGACCAGGCTCGCGGCGAAGCCGGCGGAGGCGACGGTGACTGCCACGGCTGACAGCGGCACCCCCGGCTGCAGGACGAAGAACAGGTAGGGAACCGCGAGCAGCAGGCGCAACGGCGTCGCGAGGCGACGGCGCAGGGCGTGCGGTACGAGACGGCCCACGGCCAGGTCGCCCGCGAACATCCCGAGCGCACCGAACGCGTAGAGCAGGCCGGCCGCTTCGGGGGCGTACGAGACGTACAGCGAATCGCTGCCGACGATGAGGCCGTTGGGAACCCACAGGCCCAGATACGTCAGGCGGCGGTGGCGCGAGGACCACAGGAGGGAGTTGGCGCGCCAGCTCGCCGCGAGGGACGGCCGGCCGACGGAGCGCGGCGGGCGGGCCGTGAGGCCGAGGTGGGTGACGAGGGCGGACAGCAAGTACAGCGCCGCCGCGAGGAGCAGGCAGGTCCGCGGGGAGAGGAGCGCAAGGAGCGCGCCACCTGTCGCGAAACCGGCCATTTGCGTCAGGCCCCAGAGCATGTTGAATACCGAACGGCCCAGGACGTAGCCGTCCTTGGTCAAGATCTCGTTCAGCAGGCCCCCGCGTACTCCGCCGCCCAGCGACGCGACCAGGCCCTGCAGGAGCACGACGCCGAAGACTGCCCAGACCGGCAGACCCGGCAGCGCGAGGACCGTCGTGGCGGCCGCGAAGGAGAGCGACAGGGCGGACAGGACCGCGCGCGGCGGCAGTCGGTCGGCGCCCGAGAGCAGGAAGGCGCCGCCCAGCAACTGCGCCAGTTGCGGTCCGAACATGCTCACCGCCGACAGGAACGGGGAGCCGGTGGCCCGGAAGACCAGCGTGGCGAGGGCCAGTCCGCCGATCGTCTGGGCCGCGGCGAAGGCGGCGAAGGAAAGCAGGAACGGGGTGAACTCCGCCGTGCGGAACAGGGATCTGTAGCTGCGCATGATCCGGAGTCTCCGGTCGTCTCCGGGGCCGTGTGTACTGTTTCGGCGACACGCGAAAGGTCGTACGGATGGGCTTGTGGCAGATAGACACCGACACCCTCGCCCGCAGCCGGTTCGTGCTCTCGCCGTTCGCCGAGGCCTTCGCGAGCCTGAGACTGCTGTACGCGGGGACCGGCGCCCATCCGGGCGAGGATGCCTGGCTGCGCGCGCATCTGCCTGGCTACCGTGCGTATCTCGCGGCCGATCCGGCCGCCGCGCCGCTCGTACAGGCGGCCATCGGCACCTCCTGGATCGCCGACTTCTTCTGCCCCACCTCGCGCGCCGGGGAGAGCTTCGAGGAGACCGTGACCCGGGTGCGGACGACCGATGGCGGGGAGGCACGGGCCAACCTCCGGGTGTCCCTGCGGGGACCGCTCCCTTCCGTCTTGGAGCGGGACGACCTGCCCGAGCGGGCGACCGCGCTCCTGACGTACGTCTGGGAGGAGACCGTCCGGCCGGACTGGGAGCGCCGTCGGCGCGTCATGGACGCCGACATGGCCGCGCGGACCGCGCGAGTCAATCAGGGCGGCTGGGCGGCAGTCCTCGACTCGCTGAAGCCGGGGACGCGGTGGCTCGGGAAGAGCCGCTTCCAGGTCAATCACAACACCTATCCGCCGCGGGAGATCGCCGCCGGGGCCGAGCTGCTGTTCATGCCGGTCACGCCGAGGACCAGTTGGGTGTCGTGGGAGGGGCGAGAACGGTACGCAGTCGTCTACCCGTGTCTGGGGGTGCTCTCCGAGGACCACGACCGGCGGCCCGTCCCGGCCGGGCTCGGGAGGCTCGTCGGGACCGCGCGGGCCGGGTTGCTGACGCTGCTCGGGACGCCCATGAGCACAACCCAGTTGGCCGCCGTGACCGGGCGGCCGCTGGGTTCGGTGGGCGGGCATCTGCGTGTGCTGCTCGACGCGGGAATGGTGGAGCGGCGGAGGGCGGGGCGGTCGGTGCTGTACGTCCGGACGGCGGCAGGGGAGGTGCTCATGGATGCATCCGGATCCCGTACCGGTGGTCCAGAGCCGGAACCGGGGATCCACCAGGTGTCCGACAGATCATGAACTTAGGGCGGAGAGTGCCTGTATGCGGCCGGGGGAACCACCTGGCTCGCCAACCCGGTCCGGGGCTGGCGACACGCACGTTCAATGTCACCCCAGGACCCCCGTGGGTTCAGGAAAACCAGGTTCTTCGGCGCGAACCCACGGGTGCACCGATGTGCGTCAGACCGGTGCATCCGTGGGTTCGGGTGAAACGCGAGGATGCCGGGCGATCCGAGGGGCTCGGCCGTGACGTCGGCCGGACGTCCTGGGGTTATGACGGCCGCCCGCCGAACTGCCAGTTGTGCACCTCGATGTCGGCGTACCGGTCCGGGGTCAGGACGGTGCGTGCCGTGTCCGGGTCCGGTGCCCGGAGCAACGCCGCCGTGCCCAGCCAGGTGGCGCCGTTGTCGGACAGCAGCGGCCCGTAGGCGATCAGCTCGTCCCGGGCGGGCGGGACCGCGAGATCGGCGGCCTGCCCCGTGCCGAGACCGAGCACCAGGTACCGGTTGCCACCGTTCCGGCCGCCGGGGAAGTCCCACATGGTGCGCCCCAGGGTGTTGCGCCACCGTCGCAGCAGCACGTCCCGGTAGACGCCGGCCTGGTAGTTCGGCTCGTCGAAGGCGAACGCGCGGGCGGCGACGGGATCGGGCAGATCGACGATGTGCACGCTGCCGGTGGCTGTGTCGCCGTCGTCGGCGAGGGTCGGGCCCCGGGCGATCATCTCCTTCGCGTACCGGTCCATATACGACCAGTGCTCTTCCAGCAGCTCGTCGCGCAGCAGCAGGGAGTCGGGCCGGTCACGGTGGAAGCAGAGGAACTCCATGCCCATAGGGTCTCTTCAACGAGGTGACCAGGTCGAGCGGATTTCACTGCGACGACCGCTCGGCAGCCTCACCCAGAAGCGCGCGAATGTGACGCCGTGTGGTTCGGCGTGGTCCCGCCGAAGGGCTCTCCCGACGGCACGCTCTACCAGTTCGTCGAGGCTTACGGAGGCCCGGGCACTCCCACGGACTGGGAGCAGACAGAGGCTGTTGGTGAGTGATCCGGAGCAACGCCCCGGAACGCCGTCCATTGGCGGCACGGTCGACGCGTGTCGGAGCCGACTCCGCGGCTGTGAAGTCGCCGGTGCCGAGACTGTCCGTATGAGTGAAGAATCCGCACCGCCACCCCTACCGCTGCCGTCCGCAGAACGGCGCGAACGCCAACGGACCGTCGTCATGGCGACCCTCACCGTCCTGGCGGGCGCGGCCGACGCGGTCAGTTTCCTGACCATGGGCCACGTCTTCACCGCCCTGGCCACGGGCAACGTGCTCTTCCTGTCCTTCGCCGTAGCCGGTGAGGGACAGGTGTCGGTGGCCCGCCCGGCGATCTCCCTGGCCGCCTTCGTCCTCGGTGCCCTGGCCGGCGCATTGACCACCAAGAGTCTCGTCGCGCACCACCGGCACTGGTTCGCGGCCGCGCTGGCGGTGGAAGGGGTACTGCTGGCGCTCGCGGGCGCGACAGCGCTGTGGCGGCACGGTGCCGGCTCGCTCGCCGAGGACCCGGACAACCTGGTCATCGCCATCGTCGGCTTCGCCATGGGACTGCGCGCGGACACCGCACTGCGCGCGGCTGTTCCCGGTATGCCCACCTTGCTCGTCCAGGTGTCGCTGGTCCGCCTCATCCACGGCCTCACCGGAGCCGTCCCCGCGACACCGGAACGGCATACGATCCGTCCCCGGCTCGTCGCCACCGTCGGCGGCATCTTCGCGGGCGGCGCCCTCGGCACGCTCATCACGCCGTGGGGGACGGGCCGCGCGTTGCTCGCCATCGCCGCCGCGGTCCTGATCATCGCGGCGCTCAACGTGCTCCTGGTGCGGTATCACCGGCTCGCGCCGGAACTGATCGGCTGACTTCCTCTTCCTGACAGCTCCGCTTCGCTTCCCGGCGAGGCGGCATCATCTGTGCAGGTCACAGCCCTGCATCGGTTCATGGAGCAGTGTTTCTGCCGAAGATCGACAGCGGCTATTCTCCGCCTATGTCCCCAACCTCCGCGCAGCGTCGGCTGCGTGACGACCCGCGTACCGCCGAGGTGGCCGTCCGCGAGATCGTCCCCCTTCCCCTCCGTCAGGCCGACGCCCTGCTCCGTACGCTCGGGTCCAGGGAGAGGGTGATCGCGCTCTACCACCAGGGGCTGGGGTACGCCGCGCTCACCACCGACGCGCTCATCCTCCTGAACGGGGAGACGCCCGCGCGGGTCGACAGGCCTCTCGTGATCATGCGCCCCGCGCACGGGGCCGCGTCACGCGTGGACGTGTCCGTTCAGGGGCGACGGATCACCGTGTGGGGTTCGCTGACCGACCCGTCCGGCGACCTTCTGGCCGGGACCGGGAACGTGGCGCAGGCCTCCACCGCCGATGATCCGCGCCTGGCCGCGGTCGTCGCCGGGGAGAAGCTGTCGCTGCCCGACGACCACAAGAAGGCACTGCTCGCGGAACTCGGACCCGGTGAGTCCGTGCGGTCCCTCTACCACTGCGGCTGGGGCTACGCCGCGCTCACCGGGCGCGGACTCGTGCTGCTCCGCAGTCTCATGGCCCCCAAGGCGACCCGGGTGCCCGAGCCCGTGTCCGTCCTTCGCCGCGAGCACGGCATCCTCGACTCCACCGTCATCGTCGTCGACGGCAAGGAGTACAAGCTGCACGGGTCCACGCTCGACCCGAAGGGAGAACTGCTCGCGGAGACGGGCGAGATGCTGCCCGCCGGTTCCTTCGTACGCCCCCACGGCCGAGCCCGGGTGTGGGCCTGGGCCCGCAGGCGCCCAGTCCTCGCCTCCATGGTCGCGATGACGATGGTCTCGGCCGCCTGGGGGGCGGGACACGAGACACCCGCCCGGGCAGGCGCCGACGGCCCCGTGGCGGTACGGGACTTCAAGGGAACGGCACTCACCACGGCCGTCGCGGCCGCGCGACGCCAGTCCTGGATGGCCGTGACGACGGCCGATGCCTCCTCGTCCTTCCGGCCGGTGAAGGACTCGGCGCCCGGCTGGCGGGTGTGCTTCCAGACGCCCTCCCGAAAGGAAACGGTCCGCCCGGCCGTCAAGGTGCTGACGCTCTACGCGGTCCCCGAGCAGGAGGCGTGCCCCACGCGGCTGCTCGGCCCCCGACGGATCGTCATGCCGGACCTCCGGGGCGAGAGTTTCGGCGAGGCCTCACGTGCCGTGGACGACCTGGGGTTCGTGTATACGGCAGCCATGCACGCGCACACGGGTGAGCGTCTCGACCACGGTTCCCGGGACGTGGACGACTGGCGGGTGTGCCGCCAGCAGCCGGCACCCGACCGCGAGGTTCTGCTCTCGACCCGGGCCGACCTGTGGCTGATCGGTCCTGGTGACTCCTGCACCAAGCCCAGCCCGAAGCCCAGTCCGACGCCCAGTCCGAAGCCGAAGCCCAAACCGAAGCCGACATCCGCGCCGAAACCGCGTACGGGGGGTACCAGCGGCTCCGTCACAGCGGGTGGTGCGTCAGGAGGCGGCACCGGCAGTGGTGGTTCCACGGGCGGCTCCTCCGGGACCTCGGGCGGAACCACCGGCGGCACGGGCGGCACGGGCGGCGCGTCCGGCATCGGGTTCGGGCAGTACTGCTCGCCCGTGGGTGCCACCGCCACCACGGCCGACGGTCGCCCCGCGAAGTGCTTCATGGGCAGGGACGGTCAGGCCCGTTGGGGCTACAACTCCGGCTGACCGGGAGCACCTGCCGGGGCTTCACGCTTCCGGGACCTGCCATGTCGGCCGATCGGCGACGTGTGACCCGATGCTCCGGAACGAAGGAGACACGGGAGTGGCTGTGCGGACGACGGACCGGTGGATCGCGGCGCGGATCCGAAAGGAGCGGTGGCACGCGGCGGCGTGGGCGCTGCCCGGACTGGCCCTGTCGGCGGTGGCCGTGGGGCCGAGCCTGTACGTTCCCGGAAAGGTCGCCACGGAGGCGGCCTTCCGCGACGCCCGGCCGTGCGCCGGTGCAGTCCCGGCACGGGACGACGGCGCCGGCTGCCTGCGCACGATCCGGAGCACGGTCCTCTGTGCCCTGATCGCGGTCCCGGCCACGATCCTCGCCCTGCGCCGGGACCGGGAGCCGTCCCCGGCATCCCCGCCGGGCACGGAGGTCACCGGCCCGCTCGGCGAGCCCGTCTGACCGGGCGGGAGCCGGAGTTCGAGGAGCGCTGCCCGGACTCACCCCCTATGACGCCGTGCCCGGCGCAGAAGGGTCTCCACCGCGGTGATGATCTCCTCGTGCGCCAGCCGCCCCACCAGCGCGCCGCCGAAGACGACGACGCCGACACCGACCAGCCAGGACTGGACGACCAGAACGGTGCCGAAAGGACCGTAGTTGACGGTGCTGGAGGCGATCAGGGGCGAGAAGACCAGACGCGAGAACATCCGTAGACCGAGCAGGCCGAGTGCCGTCAGTACGGCGCCGGGCAGGAGGGCCTTCCCGGGGATCCTGCCGCCGAGCAGCATCCACTGCGACCACCAGAAGAACAGGACGGCGCTCAGTGCCGCGGTCACCGTTCCGGCGGACGAGTGGCGCCACAACGTGGTCGTCGCGGTCACGTAGATGGTGCCGATGAGCACGGCGAGCCAGAGGACCTGGCGCCATCTGGCGTACCAGCGGGCCGCGGGCAGGTCCCAGATCTTCTCGTAGCCGGTCTGCACAGCCGCGCCGAAGCTCAGGCCGAAGACGGCGAGCGCGGCGAGACCGAAGGCCGTCGTGGTCTGCCGTACCTGCGCGGGCCCGGCGAACAGCCGCGCGACCTCGTCCCGGGCGGCCCTGGACACCCCGAGGCCGTCCCCCAGCCACTGCGCGAAGCCCCGCCCGTGTGCCGGATCGGCGGCGGAGACGACGACCAGGAGGGGCACCAGCGTGAGGAAACCCAGGGCCGCGAAGCCCAGCGACCTCTGCCCCAGCTCGATGTCCTTGCCGTGCCGCCATCCCCGGCCGGCCGGGGAGTCGCGCAGCGCCGTGGACAGCCGTACCCGCGCGGTGGGCCTGTCGTGGTCGTCGGCGTCCGGCGGGGCGTTGTTCGGCATGCAGACCGATTACCACAGACGGCGCCGACAGCGTCAAGGGCGGCTTGCCGGTGCGGGGCCGTTCCCGCCGGATCCGGGGAACGGTTACGGGCGGCCGTCCGTGACCCGCGACGGGTGGGCCGCCTGTGACTGGCCGACGGCGGGCCCGGCCGGACGTCGAGTCCGGCCGGGCCGAAGGGCGGTGGGGCGGGGTCAGCTCAGTGCGAACTTCTGTGCGGCGGAGCCGTTGCAGTCCCAGATGCGCAGGCGGGTGCCGTTGGCCGTGGCGCCGTCGGGGGAGTCCAGGCAGCGTCCCGACTGCGGGTTGAGCAGCGAGCCGTCGGTCTGCTGCTGCCAGATCTGACCTCCGGCCCCGTTGCAGTCCCACAGTTCGACCTGGGTGCCGTTGGCGGTGCCGTTGCCGATGATGTCCAGGCAGCGGCCCAGCGTGTGCAGCCGGCCGTCCGAGCTGCGGAACCAGTGCTGGTCGACCGCGTACGACTGGCAGCTCCAGAGCTGAACGGCGGTCGCGTTGGAGCCGTTGTCGTCACCGGCCACGTCGGCACAGGTGCCGCCGGGGCCGGCCACGGGCGCGCCCGCGTTGACCGCGAACCGCTGTGCGGCGGAGCCGTTGCAGTCCCAGATGCGCAGGCGGGTGCCGTTGGCCGTGGCGCCGTCGGGGGAGTCCAGGCAGCGTCCCGACTGCGGGTTGAACAGCGAACCGTCGGCGCGCTGCACCCACTTCTGGCCTCCGGCCCCGTTGCAGTCCCACAGTTCGACCTGGGTGCCGTTGGCGGTGCCGTTGCCGATGATGTCCAGGCAGCGGCCGATGGTGCCGAGCGATCCGTTGGCGTTGTGCGTCCAGTACTGGTCCTCGGCGTACGACTGGCAGTTCCACAGCTGTACGGCGGCGCCGTTCACCCCGGTGTCGTCCGCGGCGACGTCGACGCACTGGCTGCCAGGGCCGCTGACGGTGTTCTGCGGACCGTTCGGGACGCTGGTCTGGCCCGAGTAGCCCACGGAGACGATGTTCGCCTGGACGGCGTTCTCGGCCGCGTCGGTCGGATAGCCCGCGACCATGACGCCCTCGAAGAACGTTCCCATGTTCCAGTTGCTGTTGTCGCCGCCCGTGCCCAGGATGATGCCGCCCTCCTGCTGCATCGGCCGGTAGCCGCCCCGTGTGGGCAGCGCCCCGTCCCACCAGGTGGTCAGGCCTCCTGACTGCGAGTTGCCTCCCTTCAGCGCGTAGGTGGTCTGGCCGTTGTTCTTGAGGACCGCCGTCACGTACGTGCTGCTGTTCCCCTTGTTCGCGGTGTTGGAGCCGTTGTCGCCCTGGAACATGCCGTTCTCCAGGTCGGCTTCGATCCAGGGGCCGGACCCGCTGCAGGGAGCGAAGTAGCAGGTGGTGGCGATGGACACGGCGTCCATGTGCCCGTTGCCGGTGTCGGCGGGGGTGGCCTCGGCGTTGCCGTAGTCGAAGCAGCAGGCGGAGCCGACGTGGGTGCCGCTGGCGACCATGTAGGCGCCCTCCGCCTGGCCGTTGACCGCGGTGCCGGAGGCGGCGCCGTGCGAGCGGTAGCCGACTCCGGGGGATATCCAGATCCCGTACACCTTGTGGCCGCCCGCCGTGACGGACAGTTCAGCGGCGTCCGCACCCCGGTCGGCACCCATGCCGGCCGTGCCCGCGGGGCCGGGGAACAGGTCGTTGTGGCGGGACGTCTGGTCGTACACCTTCGAGATGCTGCACGTGGTGTTCGCGCAGAAGCCGTCCTGCTGGGCGGCGTTCGCGTAGCCGCCGGCCGCCAGCAGCCCGATGTCGGCGCTCGCGCCGTCGGAGACGCGGGTGACTTGGTAGAGCGGGCCGTTGTACGCCGAGAACAGCGCGCGTGTCGAGCTGTGGGCGGCGACGCACGGGGTGCCCGCGGCGGCGTAGATGTCGCAGGGCTGGGAACCCGCGGCCTGAGCGATGCCGGGCATGCCGACCAGGACGGTCACCAGGAGGCCGAGGACTGCTCCGACGGACAGCAGGGCGCGGCGCAGCCGGGGTAACGCCCCGGCCGTGGGGGAGGGGAAGAGACGCGAGGAGGCAGATCTTCTTCTGCGCATGTGTGCTCCCGGAGTGGAGGGTGGAGCTACAACTCGCCCTCGGGGCAGCCGAGTTCAGGCTGCCTGGCGACTGAGACGGAAGTTACAAGCGCTGGTCGATTGCGTCAATATTTGTTGCTTTCCTTTCTGGTCAACCCCTGCCGGTGTCCGAACGTGTGGCTTTGTGGAGCCCGACGGTCTGCGTGGCGGTCTGCTCCGGCCCGGCGCCCTCACTCCGTCAGGGCGGGGGAGGTGTCGGGGGCGTACGCGGTGTTACTGCCGCGTACCGCCACCGCGGGCCGGCCCGTGACCGGTGTCGGGCCGACCCACTTCGGCCGGATCATCCCGTTTCTCTTCGCGTCCCCGGCATTCGCCCTGAACAGTGGCGCGCCACCGGAAGGTGAATGAGGTACGACGACCGAAAAGCGCCTACGGCGGCCCGCCCGAGTTTTTTCGACCGGCTCTGCTGTGCAACATTCGAGCGAGGTCGAGCAACAGCCTCGGAGGGGAAACGCATTGTCGCCCACCACGGGATCCGAACACCGGTCCCCGCACGTTCTCACACAGTCCAGCGACGAATCCCTTGTCACCGAATGGGCCGGTGGTAAAGGGAAGAACCTGCACACCCTGACCGCGTCCGGATTTCAAGTACCGCGATGGTCGGTCATCGGCCTGGACGTATTCGCGGAATTCAGCCGCGGCAGCGGACTCGACGGGCACCTGAAGCGGCTGCTCGCCGACGACTGGGAGCCGAAAGCGGGCCGGATCGCCGCCGAGATCGCCGGCCTGATCGAGGCCGCTCCGCTCGACGACCGCCTCAGCGACGCCATCGGACTGGCCTACGGCCTGGCCGGCGGGGGCGCCGTCGCGATCCGGTCGTCCGGTGCGCAGGAGGACGGCGCACGCCACTCCTTCGCCGGCCAGTTCGACAGCTTCCTCAACGTCCGCGGCCTCGACGAGGTCGTCGCCCACGTCCGCCGCTGCTGGGCCTCGGCCTTCAGCGAACGCTCCCTGCGCTACCGCGCGCGCCACGGGCTGGAGATCGACACCGGAGGCGTCGCCGTCATCGTGCAGCGCATGGTGGCCGCCGAAGTCAGCGGTGTGCTGTTCACCGCCGACCCGGCTAGCGGGCGCACCGACCGGCACGTCGTCAGCGCCGTCCACGGACTGGGGGAGGGGCTGGTCTCGGGCGCCGTCGACGCGGACACCGTCGTCCTGGACGCCGCCACCGGCGAGCCGCTGACCACGGTGCTCGGCGACAAACAGGAGCGCTACGACGCCGGATCCGGACCCGGCTGCCAGGTGTCACCCGTCGCCCGCGAGGACCGCGCCCGACTGGTCCTGACGGACGCCCGACTGGCCCGGCTGCACGTGGCCGGGGTCCGCGTCACCGCCCGGTACGGCGCCCCCCAGGACATCGAGTGGGCCATCGACGAGGACGCCCTGTGGATCCTGCAGAGCCGGCCCGTCACGACCCTCGCCCCGGCCACCAACCCCGCACCTGAGCCCGGGCAGGACCTGCGGCTGTGGGACAACTCCAACATCATCGAGAGCTTCAGCGGTGTCGTGTCCCCGCTCACCTTCAGCTTCGCCGCCGACACCTACGCGAAGGTATACGACAGCTACGCCCGAGCCCTGGGCGTCCGCGGGGAGCGGCTGCGCGAGGTGCGGGAGTGGACCCCGTACCTCCTCGGCTATGTCCACGGGCGGGTCTACTACAACCTTTTCCACTGGTACCGCATGGTGCGCCTCGCCCCGTTGTACCCGCTCAACCGGCGCGTCCTGGAGAAATCCCTGGGCGTCGCCGAGAGTATTCCCGACGAACTCGCGGACACGCTCCACCCGTTCACGCCCCGGCCCGGGCTGCGCGGCCATGCCTCACGTCTGACACGTACGGTCATCTTTGCCGGAAGATTTCTCACCATCCGAAAGTCCGTCGACACGTTTCATCGAGATTTCTATCGCTCGTACACGGTATTCAACAATGTCGACTACGACGCACTGCCGGGAGACGAGACCTACCGCCGATTCCGGCGGCTCCAGCGGGAACTCATCGAAAAATGGGGCCCGATGCAGACCCTCGACGCCACGATCCTGCTCTCCGTGGGACTCCTGGCCCTGCTCACCCGCAGATGGCTGCCGGCCGCGCCCGAATGGTTCATCTGGGCCGCGGCGGCCCCGGGCGACACGGTCGAGTCCGCGGAACCGGTCTGGGCCCTGCGCGAGCTGGCCGCCCAGGCGCGGGCCGACGCCGACATCCTGGCGCTGCTGGAACGCACCCCTCACTCCGAGGCCCGGCAGGCGCTGGCCGACGCCGGTCACACCGGCTTCCTGCGGGCCGTCGACGCGTACATCGCCGACTACGGCTACCGCAGCCCCGACGAACTCAAACTGGAGGTCCCCGACCTTCGCGAGAACCCAGCGGGAGTCTTCATCCTGCTGCGCGAAGTCCTGCCGGACACCGGCGACGGCGCCGGCACACCGGACCGCGGCGGCGAGGCCGACACCTACCTCGACGAGCACCTGAGCCGTCCGCGGCGCCTGGTGTACGAACGGGTGCGCGGCAAGGCCCGGGCCGCCCTCGCCGACCGGGAACGGCTCAGGTTCTGCCGTACCCGCGCCTTCGGAGCGGCCAAGCGCATGCTGCGCGCCCTGGGCCGCGATCTGGCACGAGCCGGTGCCATCGACGCCTGGGACGACGTCTTCCTGCTGCGTCTGGAGGAGATCCGGGGCGCCTACGAAGGCACGGTCGCCCACACCGAACTGCGGGACCTGGTCGTGCTGCGCCGCCGGCAACAGGCCGCCGACGCCGAACTGCACGCGCCGTCCCGCTTCACCACCCGCGGCGCGCCGTACTGGTCCGGCAACCTCGAACGGGCCGGCTGGAGCAGCGGCCCCGCCGCTCCCAGCGGCGCCCGCGAACTGACCGGAGTCCCCTGCTGCCCCGGCGTTGTCGAGGGGCCCGCCGTGGTCACCGACACCCCGCGCGACATCGGCGGCGGCATCCTGCTCGCCTACCGCACCGACCCCGGATGGGTGACCGCGCTCTCCTCGGCCGCGGCCCTCGTCATCGAACGGGGCAGCCCACTGACCCATGTGGCCGTCGTGGCAAGGGAGCTGGGCATTCCGACCGTCGTCCAGGTCAAGGGCGCCACGACCGAGATCCGCTCCGGCACCCGGCTGCGGGTCGACGGCGCCGCGGGGACGGTCACCGTGCTCGCCGACCCGCCCCGCGACAGCGCGGCCGCCGCGGACAGCCCCCGAACGGAGACACGCCAGTGATCCTCACCGAGGAACGGCTGCAGGACCTGCTCGACAAGTCGCTCGCCGAACTCCCCCCTGACACCGAGCGGGCCGTGACCCTGGAGGGCTCCATAGCGGAGGGGTTCGGCAACCCCTCCTCCGACATCGACTTCCTGCTCGTGAGCCGCACGGACGACGATCTGCCGACCATGCCGTCGCTGCTGTTCGTGGACGGCAGACGGGTGGAGATCCGCACCCGGTCGGTGCGCCGGCTCGCCGACCAGTTCACGGCGCTGGAGCAAGGAGCAGGACGGCCGGGCCGGCTCTCCGAGGATCTCCTCAACCGCTGCCAGCGGGTGCTGCACAGCCATCCGCTGCGCGGGCACAGCCTCATCGAGGAGGTGAAGGCGCTGCTGCCCGTGGAGCGCTTCCGCCGGATCGCCGCCGACTGGTGGGCGCACCGGGCCCGGCAGTCCCTGCGGCACGCGATGGCACTCCAGTGCCTCGGCGAGAGCGAAGAGGCGGTCGACTGGACGCGCGCCGCGCTCGTGCAGAGCGTCAAGTCCTGGGCGGCCGGCCTGGGCGAGACCTATCTCGAACCCAAGTGGCTGTCCATGCAACTGGACCGGGCGGGACGCACGGACGTACGCGACCGCTACTGGGAGCTCGAATCGGCCGCGGTCCGGCCCGGCGACACCGATGCCGCCCAGGCCCACCTGACCGACTGCCTCGACTTCGCCGAGAACCTCGGACTCACCAAGGTCCCCCGGCGGCCCGAGCGGCTCACCGTCGAACGCGTGGCCCGGGTGACCACCTGGCAGACCGGCGAACGGATCCACGTCGTCCGCGGCCGGCGCGACGTGTTCGCCCTCGGCGCCGACGCCGGAGCCGTCTGGCGCTCCCTCGTCCTGGGCAGGCCGCTGCCCCAAGTGCTGGCCGAGGCCGCCGGTACCGGTGTCGCCGGTCCCGGAGCGCTGTTGGCCGTCTTCCTGCGCTACGGACTGATCCGCCTCGCCTGGAAGGGCGGCGGCGCCGTCACCCCCGCGCTTCCCCTCGCCGCTCCGCCCGGCCCCGTGACCCCGCCGCCCTCCACCGCGCAGCCGCTGCTCTCCGTGCGCGGCGCGGCCGTCGGCGAAACCCGCTCGGTCGACCTGATGCCCCTGCCCGCCGACCGGTTCGCCGCCGCCGCCATGGCCCTGGTGTGGTCCAACGTCGTGGTCGAGAACGCCGTCGAGGACCTGACCGGGGCCCTGCGGCGCGGCCAGCACCGGGTGGCCGAACTCACCGCGCGCCGCGCCGTGCACGCCGCGCTGCGCGCGCTGTTCAGCGCCCACGGGGTCAATCCACTGCCCGCGGACGCCGACCTCGTACGGCGTATGGACCTGCTTCCCGCAGCCACCCGGCCGATCGGCGTCCACGCCGCGGAGCTGCTGGTGCGGGGCGTGCACTCGGCGGAGGACGGCGACGCCCTCCGCACGGAGCTGCGCCGCTTCATCGGCCTGGTGCGGGGTGCCGTGGGCGCCGACTCCTTCCCGCTCTCGTTCGACTCCGCCCACACCTGGCGGGCGACGCTGCAGCTCGGCCACGACTGGCTGCGCCTGGGCGCCCACCTCGGCGCGGAGCTGCCCATCGAAGAGGCCCGCGACCTGCTGGCCGGCAACGGGGCCCAGCCCCATCAGGCCCGGTGACGGCGCCGGGCTCCCGAGCATCCCATCCGACGTTCCGCGCGGAGGACCCACCGATGTCCGATCCGATGAACTCCGACCCGATGACGGTGCTGGTGACCGGCGCCAGCGGCTTCGTGGGCACCGAGGTGACCGCCCGGCTCACCGCCGCCGGTCACACCGTGCTGGCCGTGCTGCACCGCAACGGCGACCTCGTCCGCAACAACGGCAGAAGACTCACCGCCGGTCCGGGCACCCTCACCCGGATGACCGGTGACATCACCCGCCCCGGCCTCGGGCTGAGCGGCGACGACCGGCGGCTCGCCTCCACCGCCGACCGGATCGTGCACTGCGCCGCCGTCACCGACTTCGGACTGCCACCGGGACGCTACGAGCGCGTCAACGTCGAGGGCACCCGGCACGTCCTGGGCGTCGCCCTGGCGGGCGGTGTCCCCCTGGTGCACGTCAGCACCGCCTACGTGTGCGGCGAACGCGACGGCACCGCGTACGAGGACGAACTCGACCTCGGCCAACGCCCCGGCAACGACTACGAGAAGAGCAAGCTGGCCGCGGAGACCCTCGTCCGCAAGGCCGCGGCGGACGGCCTGCCCGTCGCCGTGGTCCGCCCGAGCATCGTCACCGGCGCCGCCCGCACCGGCCGGGTCCGCGACCTCAAGACCATCTACCCCGTGCTCCGCGTCCTGACCAGAGGCCTGGTCCGCACCGTGCCCGGCCACCAGGACGCCGTCCTCGACCTGGTCCCGGTCGACCGGGTCGCCGACCTGGTGACGGAGGCCGTCACCCGGTTCCAGGACGCCGAGGGCCGCACCCTGCACGCCGTCGGCCACGAGCTGACCCTGCGCGACATGTCCGACGTCCTCGCCGAGTACCCGTCCCTCCACGTGCCGCGCTTCGTCCCCCCGTCCGCGTTCTCCGCCACGGCCCTGCCCGGCCGCGAACGCCCCTACTACGACCGTGTCGTCTCTTTGTACGCCCCCTACTTCCGGCGCCGCGTCCGGTTCGACGCCACCCACGCCGAGGCCTTCGGCCACCGCCCGCCCGCGACGGGCGCACACGCCTACCTGCGCCGCCTCCTCGACCACTGCCTCGCGACCGGCTACCTCGGCCCGCCCCCGCGCAAGGAGCCGGCCGCCGCCCGACCCGACGGGAGCACCCACCGATGACGCCCGCCCACACCACCGAACCTTCGTACGGCATACCCGTCTCACCGCTGCTGACCTGCCACCCCGACAAACAACGCCTGTACGGCGCGGACACCTACTACCAGGAGAGCCACGACCAACTCGCCGCCCTCACCGGCGACATCACCGGCTTCGCCCACCGGCACGCACTGCTGCTCCTCAAGCCCGACGCCGTCGTCGCCCGCAGGCTGGACGTGGCCGTGGACTGGCTGGCCGGTCAGGGCTTCAGGATCGTCGGCGCGGCCGTCACCCGGCTGACCCGCACCATGATCCGCTCCCTGTGGTACTTCCAGTGGAACCTCGCCACCCCCTACCGCAGGCGGCTGGCCGCACTCTTCCTGGAGGACGCCGACGCCCTCGTGCTCCTCGTCCGCCCCCGCCACGACCTGGACGTGCCCGCCTCGGTCGAACTCACCCGGCTCAAGGGACCCACGGACCCGGACGCCCGTCGGCCCGGCCAGCTACGTCATCTCCTGGGCCGCTACAGCTACTTGTTGAACCTCGTGCACACCCCCGACGAACCGGCCGACGTCCTGCGCGAGTTGGCCGTCCACTTCGACGACAGCGAGCGCGACCGCCTGTTCCGCTCCGCCCTCGCCGACGAGGACCGCACCGGGCATGCCCGGGAACTGACCGGTCGGTTGTACGACGCGACCGCGCCCCGGGACCTCGCCTTCGATCCCGCCGTCGCCCGGCTGCGCGCCACCGTGTCCCGGCACCCGGGCGCCGACCCCTCCGCCACTCCGCGCACGCTGCTGGAGACCGCCTGGCGGCAGGGAATCGACCTCGACCCGTGGGACGCCGTCATCGTCGGCTCGAAGGTGCTTCCCATGCGGCAGCCGGGCCGGACGCCCGTGCTGGACGGAGCCGACGCCGACACCTGGCGCCTTCACCTGGACACCGTCCGCGCCACCGCGAACTGAGGAGCGGCCCATGCAGTTCACCCGGACACTCCCCAAGGAACTGGTCCACCGCTCCGCGACCGCGGAGGTCTTCCTGACCGACGTCGAACGTCACGGCGAGAACGACATGCTGCTGGCCGCACGGTTCCCCCGCCGTCACGCCTTCTACGACGACACCCTCGGCCCCGCCGACCGCCTCGACCCCTTGCTGCTCCTCGAGGCGTGCCGGCAGGGCATCTTCGTGGTGGCCCACCGCTGCCTCGGCGTCCGTCCGGGGCACAAGTTCCTGCTCAGGGCCGTCGAGTTCGCGGTGCCGGACCCGGCCGCCCTCACCCGGGAGGACCGGCCCACCGAGGCGGTCGTCGTCACCCGGATCGAGAAGCGGTTCCGGACCCGGGCCGAAGTACGGGGCCTGCGCCTTCGCTTCACGCTGGCCATCGGCGGCCGGGAGGCCCTGCTGGCCCGCATCGACTACTCCTGGATGCCGCCCGAGGACTGGACGCGTCTGAGGGCCGGACAGCGCGGTGCGCTCGGCCTGCCGGCCGTGCCCGTCGCCCTGCGCGGCGCACGCGTCGAGCCCGCACTCGTCGGCCGGCGCACCCCTGCCAACACGGTCATCTCGCCGCCGCGCACCGCGGACGACGGCACCCACACGGCAGATCTGGTCGCCGAGACCAGCCACCCCACCCTCTACGACCACTGGGTGGACCACGTGCCCGGCATGCTGGAACTGGAGGCGTTCCGCCAACTCGCCCTGCGCGCCTGTGTGTCCGCCGGAACCGTCCGCACACCCAGCCCGCTGCCCGTCGCCCTGAGAGCACGGTTCCGACGTTTCGCCGAGATGGATCTGCCGCTGGTGTGCCGGACCGCTCCGGCCCGGCCGGGCGCCGACATCGAGTGCACCCTGCGCCAGCCAGGCACCCTGGCCGCGGAGGCCAGCATCAGGCTCGCCGACCCGGACACCCGACCGGTTCGTTCCATGGCGGCCCCGACCACCCACAAGGCCGCATGAGTCCGGCCGTACCGAACCGAGACGCACCCCATCGGAAGGTCCCCGCAGTGCCCACCGCCGCCGCCCCGCACGTGCCCGCCCGACCGGGCCGGCATCTGCCCGCCCGCCCTGGCCGTCATGTGCCGGCTCGACTCGGCCGTTTCGTGCTGCGCAGGTTCCGGCCGCAGATCTACGTCACCTACGGACTGCTGTGGGTCCTCGCCCTGGAGGGCACGGCGGCGGCCGCGACCGGCACGGCCTGGCGTCCCTCCGGCACCACCGCGATCCGGGTCGTCAGCGTCGTACTGGCCCTGTTGTTCCTGCGGATGCTGGACGAACAGAAGGACCTCGCCCACGACCGTGTCCACCACCCGGACCGGCCGCTCGTCACCGGCGCGATCACCGCGGCCGAACTGCGCGGAGCGATGGCGGCGATCACCGTGGTGGTGACCGGTCTGAACGCGGCCCGCTCGACGACCGACGCCCTGCTGATTCTCGCGGCCCTCGGATACGGGCTGCTCCTCGCCCCGCTGGAACGGCTTGTTCCCGCCGTGGGCGAACGGCCCCTGCTCGGCCTGGCGTTCACCTACCCGGTCCAACTGCTGCTCGGCGGCTATGTCTACGGATCCCTCGTCGCCGCGGGGACCGTCACCGCCGACTGGCGCGGCGCCGTGCTGCTCGCCCTGTGCGCCTGTGTCTTCCTGCACTTCGAGTTCGCGCGCAAGACCGCCTGGGAAGCGCCCCCGGGCGCCCGGCTGTACTCGGCCGCCCTCGGCCCGAGGCGCGCCGCGGCGGTGACCGCGGGCTTCGCGGCCGGCGCCGTCGGCTGCGAGGTCGTGCTGCTCGCCCCGCACGGTCCGCTCGCCCTGCTGCCCTGCCTGGCGGCCGTCCTTCCCGCCCACGGCACCCGGCGGTTCCTGGCCGCCGGCCACGGTGGGTGGCCGGTGCCCGCCGCGATCGCTTTCGTCGTGGCCACCCACCTCGCGCTGGCCGTCCGGGCGGTGCTGCTGCCATGACCGCCGAACTGCCCCTTTCCTGCGAGGAGTTGCTGACCACCACGCGGTCGGTGCGGTACGGCCTCGACCTGGACCGGGCGGTGGACCCGGCCCTGGTCGAGGACTGTCTGAGCATCGCGCTCCAGGCACCGAGCGGCAACAACCGGCAGAACTGGCGCTGGATCGTGGTCACCGACCCGCGTGTCCGGGCGGATGTCGCCGAGGTGTACCGGGCCGCGTTCTACGAACGCAACTCCGCCCGTCTCGACCGGCCGGCGGACCTGCCCGAGGACGTACGCTCGGTCCTCGTCTCCGCCCGGGCGCTGGCCGACCGGCTGCACCGGGTACCGGTCCTGGTCATCCCGTGTCTCGAAGTGCCCGGCGGACAGCTGCCCACGGGCAACCAGGCAGGTCTGTGGGCGTCGTTGCTGCCGGCCGCCTGGAGCTACGCGCTTGCCGCCCGCAGCCGGGGCCTGGTCACCGCCTGGACGGCGGTGCACCTGGACCGTGAACGGGAGGTCGCCGACCTGCTGGGCCTGCCGCCCACGGTCCGCCAGGGTGCCCTGCTGCCCACGGCCCACCCTCTGCGCGACACGTTCCGCCCGGGCCCGAGGCTGCCCCTGGACCAGGTCCTGCACCACGACCGCTGGCAGGGTGCCCGGCAGGCCTGAAGCCCCGCCCGCGGGAACGATCGGCCGTTCCGCGCGCGGGGCTCAACGGACTTGCGATGTCCGCCGCCCCGGGCTTCAGCCGACCGTCGGGCTGGGCGTCGGGCTGTTGGTGTTCACGTTGAGGTCGGGGCGCGGGGTGAGGACGACCATCGGGGCACCGGGCTGCGGCGCGGGCGGCGTGAGCTGGTCCTTGGGAAGCGTGGGCGGGGCACTCTGCTGGGCGATGACCTGGGCGAAGTCGATGGTGCCGGTCTTCTCCATCATGGTGATGTGGTCGAGGACCGTGTCGTTGGCGAGGTCCGCGAGTTCGCGTACGAGGGAGTTGTTGGTGTTGGCGCGCACCTTGGCGATCACCGAGAAGATGGAGCCGTGCGTGACGCGCAGGATGTTGGCGGTGGTCGAGTCGAACTGCTTGCCGGTCAGGGCCGCGGAGGTCGCCACGAACTGCTGCTGCTGCGGAGACGCCTGGTTGGGCAGGGTGATGTTCAGCTGGACGGCGACCTTGCGGTCCAGATCGTCGAGACGGGCGTGACCCACGATCAGGTGCTTACCGGCCTCCCGCATGGCCGCGGTCGAGCCCTTCTTGAGCGCGATCTCGCCCAAGGGGTACTCCCACAGCCCGGCCGCGCGGACCTTGACGACGAAGTCACGGTCGCCCTCGGTGAGCGGGCCCCACTGGGTGTTCGCTATGACGCGGGTCTGGGCGCTGGACGCGGTCTGGAACCCGAGCATGGTCGGGTATGCCAGAGCGGCGAGAGTCAGAGTCACCGCGCCGCCCACGAAGACCGTTCCTGCCAAGTTGCGTGAGACGGGCATGATGCCTCCTGACGTATCGATCAGATTTCACAGGGGGTACGGATGTCGCGACCCCATTGATCATTTTGCTGGGTAAAATCTGACCTCTGAGCTGTGTTGTGCGTCACAGTCGGTGCCCAGGTTGTCGGTTCGGTGCGATTCGGTTCGATGTAGTGCAGTGCGGTGCAGTGCGGTGCAGTGCGGTGCAGTGCGGTGCCGTCGGCGGCGCCGGTTCCAAGGGGCCGGCCGGGAGTCGGCAGGGCCGTCCGGCGGGTGTCCTCGGCAGGAACGTACGGGCGAACCGTCGTGCGCGTGCGGTGAGGTCCGCGAAATCGTCTCCATCAATCGATTGATCGGCGCCTCCCGGCGGCATATCCTCCCCGCCATGTCCGACTCGCCATCCGCCTCACCGGCCCCACCGCCCGCCGACGCCAGCCGCGAACGCATCATCGCGGCAGCCACCTCCCTGTTCGCCGACCACGGCTACGACGGCACGAGCACCCGGCGGATCGCCGCCGAGGCAGGGCTGAACATGGCCACCGTCGCCTACCACGTCGGCGGGAAGCCGGACCTCTACCGTGAGGTCATGCTCCGCGCCCACCTCGCCGAGCAGCGGGTGCTGACGGACGCGCTGGCCGCCTTCCGGGAGCTCGCGCCCACCGATCCGGCCGCGGCCGTCACCGGCCTGGTCGACCGCTACCTCGACTTCTGTCTCGACCAGCCGCACATTCCGGCCCTGTGGATGCGCCGCTGGCTCTCGGACGCCGCCGAGTTCGCGGATCTGGAGGCCGCCTACGCACGGCCGCTCGTCGACGCGGTCCGCGACACCGTGCGCGAGGTCGTCCCGTCCGCGCCGCGGGCCGGATCCGCCGAGCCCGCCGACGTCGAGATGACCGTCTGGACGGTGCTGTGGAGCACCCACGGCTTCTGCCGCTCGGGCATCCGCGCCGAGGTCCCGCGCTTCCGCGCCCACCTGCGCGCCCTCGTCCTGCGCGAACTGGGGCTCGCCGCCCCGCACCCGCGCGACCGGGAGCGCGGATGACGACCGCCCTGGTCCCCCCGGCCGCCGTCGGCGACCTCACCCGGCGCCGCCTGTTCGTCTACGGACTCGGCTCGGTCGGCACCGGCGTCTTCTCCACCGTTCCCGGCCTGCTGCTCCTCTACTTCATGACCGACGCGCTGGGCGTCCCCGCCGGCATCGCCGGACTCGTCGTCACCCTGCCCAAGGCCTGGGACGCCGTGTTCAACCCGCTGGTCGGGGCGGCGAGCGACCGTGAGGCCGTCCGCACCGGCCGACGGACCCGGCTGCTCGTCGCCGGCGCGCTCGCGCTGCCCGCCGCGTTCGCGGCGATGTTCCTGTCACCCATGACCGGCACGGGCGCGGCGGTGTGGGTGACCGTCACCTTCGTCCTGGCCGCCAGCGCCTTCTCACTGTTCCAGGTGCCCTACGTCGCCCTGCCCGCCGAGATGTCCCCCGTGCCCTCCGCCCGCACTCGGATCATGGTCTGGCGGATCGTCTTCCTGACCCTGGGCATCCTCGTCGCGGGCGGCGCCGCACCCCTCCTGGTCGACGCCGCGGGCGGAGGCCGCAAGGGATACGCGACTATGGGGCTGACCGTGGGCCTCGTCATCGCGGCGGTCCTGCTGGTGCCCGCGCTCGGCACCCGCTGGGTGCGCTCACGGCCCGGAACCGAACCCCTCGGACTGGTCGCCGCCTTCCGCACCGCACGCGGCAACCGCGCCTTCTTCGCGCTGCTGCTCTCCTTCGTGCTCCAGGCCGCCGCCGTCGCGATCATGCTCGCCGCCGCACCGTACGTCGCCACCTACCGCCTCGGCGGCTACGGCCTGACCTCGATGCTCTTCGTCTGCCTGGTCGCACCCAGCGCGGTCGCCGTCCCGCTCTGGGCCAAGGCCGCCGGACGGTGGGGACGGCTGCGCTGCCTCACCGTCGCCACCTGCGGCTACGCCCTCGGCGCCGCCGCCCTGCTCCCGGCCGCCGGCAGCGGCAGCGGAACCGTCGCGGTCGCCGCGACGCTCGCGCTCTGCGGACTGCTCGGGGTCTGTTACGCGGCCCTCCAGGTTCTGCCGCTCGCCCTGCTGCCCGACACGGTGCACGCCGACACCGCCAGGACCGGACAGATCCAGTCCGGCGCGTTCACCGGACTGTGGACGGCGGGGGAGACCGTCGGTCTCGCGGCCGGACCCGGCGCCTACTCGATCGCCCTGGCCGCCACCGGCTTCGTCTCCTCGACCCTGGACCACCCGGTCGCCCAGTCCGCCACCGCGCGAACCGGGATCCTCCTGGGCTTCAGTCTCGTCCCCGCCCTGCTCATGCTGCTCTCCCTGCCCGCGCTGCGCGCCTACGGCCGACGCCGCGCCGTGCGAGAAACGGAAACCACCCGATGACGACCCCTCAGCAGACCGCCGCCGACGCTCCGGCCGCCCACCCGGGCCTGCCCGAGACCGGCCGCTCCGGCGCCGACCTCCTCGCCGAACTCGCCGTCCTCACCGCCGCCGACCTGCCCACCCGGGGCGGCAACACCACCGCCTACGTCTACGACAGCGGCCGTCCCGAAGTACGTGAGGCCGCCGAACAGGCCTACCTGACGATGATGGAGGTCAACGGTCTGGATCCGACCGCGTTCCCCAGCATCGTCGCCCTCGAACGCCAGGTCGTCGGCGCGACCGCCACCCGCCTCGGCGGCGACGACACCACCCCCGGCATCTTCACCAGCGGCGGAACCGAGTCGATCATCCTCGCCGTGAAGGCCGCACGGGACGCCCGCCCGGACGTCCTCGCCCCGGAGATCGTCGTCCCCGTCACCGCCCACGCCGCCTTCCACAAGGCCGGCAGCTATCTGCGGGTGACCGTGCGCAGCGCGCCCGTCGACCCCGTGACCTACCGGGCCGACCCGGCCGCGATGGCTGCGCTCTGCAACGAGAACACGGTCCTCGTCGTCGCCTCCGCGCCCTCCTACGCCCACGGCGTCATCGACCCCGTCGCGGAGATAGCCGCCGACGCCGCCGGCCGCGGCATCCCCTGTCACGTCGACGCGTGCGTCGGAGGCTGGCTGCTGCCCTGGCTCGCCGAGGCCGGCGCGCCCGTCCCGGCCTTCGACCTCTCCGTCCCCGGCGTCACCTCCCTCTCCTGCGACCTGCACAAGTTCGGCTACGCCCCCAAGGGCGCCTCCGTCCTGCTGTTCCGCGACGAGGCCCTGCGTCTCGACGCCTATTACGCCTGCGCCACCTGGCCCGGCTACAGCGTCGTCAACTCCACGATCCAGAGCAGCAAGGGGGCCGGCCCGCTCGCCGGGGCGTGGGCCACCCTCCAGGCCCTCGGCGCCGACGGCTACCGCGAGCTGGGCCGCGCCGCCCTGTCCGCGACCCGGTCACTGATCAGCGGCGTCCGGGAGATCGACGGCCTCACCGTCCTCGGCACTCCCGAGGCCACCCTGGTCGCCATTGGCGCCGATCCGGCGGCCGAGACCCCGCTCGACCTCTTCGCCCTCGCCGACGAGACCCGCGCCCGGGGCTTCTTCCTCCAGCCGCAGCTCAGCCTGGACGGGCTGCCGGCCAACCTGCACCTGACCCTCACCGGGGTCAGCGAGCGGGGCGTGGAAGAGCTGCTCGCCGTCCTGCGTGAATGCGTCGACGTGGTCCGTCCGCTCGGGCCCCCGACGCCGCCCGCGGACATCGTCGACCTGCTCCGGCAGGTGGACCTGACCGAACTCGACAACGCCTCCTTCGCGGCACTGCTCCCGGCCGCGGGCGTCGACCTGAGCGGCGACAACGCGGCCCGGATGGCCCCGGTCAACCGCCTCCTGGACGCCCTCCCGGCGACGACCCGCGAGGTCATCGTCACCCGCTTCCTGTCCGCGCTCTACAGCCCTTACCTGGGCGGCTGAGCGCCGGGCCCGGGACGACCGGTCCGCGTCGGCCGGGGCGGTGCCGCGCTCACCGCGCCACGCGCTGCTTCCGGCCGCCGTGGCGCAGGCGCATCCCTCCGTAGACGAGATCGGCGAGAAGGACGACGACGCCGATGACCAGCAGGTAGAACAGTCCGTGGGCGGCGACCCCGATGATGCCCAGGACGACCGCCACGAGAATCAGGAACAGAAACAGGCTCATCGGGCCCTCCCGGGCTCTCGGGGCGGATCAGCGACGGGCGAGACGCCGCTCGCCCTTGACACCCGGCGTGTACTCGAGTTCGTAGTGCGCGAAGACCTCGGGCTCGTCCGTGGCGGGCAGCACACCGTCCGTGTCGATGGAGGGGGCCCTCTTCACCAGACTCCGGTCGTGGGCGACCCTCAGATAGCCAGGGCCGACGGTCGCCCGGTCCAGGGGGACGAACACCAGGCGACGGCGGGTGGGAAGGCCCACGGTCACGGTGGCGAAGGAAGGATCGTCGGTGGCCGTGTCGACGTAGACGGACTCCAGGGTGCCGATCTTGTGGCCACCGGGGTCCACCACGTCGTGACCACGCCATTCGCGGATGTCACCTGCCTCGAACATCATTGCCTCCGATACGGGGTTCCCCTTCGGGGGTTCCCCCGATCGCGGGTCCGATGCCTCGACGGCCCCGGCACCCTGCCGACGGGCGGTTCGCTTTGCTGATCGGGAACGTCATCGCCGATGTCAACCGCGATGCCACCCACCTGACCGGCGCCCCCGGCACGTCCGGGGCGTTCCCCACGGGCTTCGCCCGGGACTCCGACGGCCAAGCGGTCGACTTCGCGTGGGAGGGCCTCGGCGGCCGACGCGAGCAGATCGGCCTGCGGGCCCTGACCGGCCCGCAACGCGTCCACGCAGGCCGTCGCGTCGCCGGTGCCGAAGGCCGGGACGCGTCGGCGCAGCAGGCGCAGGGCGTGGGCCACCGGAGGGGGGTCGTTGCCGACCAACGCGTGCCGGTGCCGGCAACGTCCCGCCCGGAGCGTTGAGTTGGTACTCGACCCGTGAAGGTGCGTCGGGGGCCGCCTGCCGGTCGACCAGTCCGTTGAACTGAAGCCGACGCAGAGCCAGAATGGCCGGATGCGCCGTCTCGTCGTCATCGACGCCCCGTCCAATCTCGGCCTCCGGCCGCCCGCCGAAGGCACCGTGCCCGGGTGCTACAAGCTGGCGGGCGCGCTGCGGGAGCAACGGCTGGTACAACGGCTCGGGGCGTACGAGGGCGGAGTCGTCGTGCCGCCCCGCTACGACCGCGGCGGATGGGCGGAGGGCGACGGTGTGTTCAACGCCGAGGCGATCGCCACCTACAGCCGCAAGCTCGCCGACCGTGTCGAGCACCACGTCCGGGCGGGAGACTTCCCGGTCGTCCTGGGCGGGGACTGTTCCATCCAGCTCGGCGCCTCGCTCGCCCTCCGCCGCATCGGACGGTACGGACTCGTCGTCATCGACGGCTCCGCGGACTTCCGGCACCCCGGCAACTCCGACCGGGTCGGTGCCGCGGGCGGCGAGGAGCTGGCCCTTGGGACCGGCCGTGGCCAGCGGGACCTGACGGACCTCGAAGGGTTGCGGCCGTATGTCAGGGACGAGGATGTACGGGTCCTCGGTATCCGGGACTACGACGACGAGCGGGCCGAGCTCACCGAGTTGAAGATCATGAACGCGACGGTCGGGGAGATCCGGCAGTGGGGCGCCGGGGAGTTGGCGGGCGCGGTCCTGCAGACTCTCGAGGTGCCCGTGACCGAGGGGTTCTGGGTTCATCTGGACGCGGACGTGCTGGACCCGTCCGTCATGCCCGCCGTCGACAGCCCCGACCCCGGCGGGCTGCTGCCCGACGAACTCGCCGCGCTGCTGCGGACCTTGGTGCGATCGGAGCGGTGCGTCGGCTTCAATCTCACCATCTACGACCCCGATCTCGACCCGGACGGCTCCTGCGCGGCCCTCCTCGCCGACCTCCTCCAGACGGCCTTCACCGGCGCTTGAACGACGGGCCCTCGATCTCCACGGCACGAGCGGCTGCGCCGTGCGCCCGCGGCCGGTGTGGCTGGACTACCCGAGGCATGTGGTCGCGCCCCGCGTGCTTCGCCGCCGCCCCGGCCGCGCTCCCGTTCCTCAGCTCGGGGCCGCTTCCTCGCCTCCGAGGTCGCGCCAGCCCCTGTCGAGCAGGTCGAACGCTCTGCTGATGACCCGCTCGGGGTCGTCGTGGGTGCGGGCTGCGTGCGGTGCTTCGAGGGCGAAGTGGGCCAGTGCGGTGCAGGCGGGATCGCCCGCGGGGAGGCCGCTTTCTTCGGCGATCACCTGGGCGAGTGCGGCCGTGTGGCGTAGCCACATGGCCTGGTGGTAGTCGCGCAGGGCCGTGGTGCTGCTCACCAGTGCGAGGAAGGTGGCGAAGCGGGGATCGCTGCCGGCGCCCGCCCTGCGGTGGCGCAGGGCGTGCTCACGCAGGGCGTTCGGGATGGACTGGCCCGGCGGCCGCTCGCGTACGGCGGCGAGAAGGCCCTCTTCCACATCGGATTCCCGGTCGAAGACGAGCGCCTCTTTGACGGGGAAGTGCTTGAAGAGCGTGGTGGTCGACACGTCTGCGGCGTCGGCGATCTCGCGGATGCCGACATCGTCGTAGCCGCGCTCCAGGAAGAGACGCAGTGCGGCGTCGGCGATGGCCTGGCGAGTGGCCGCCTTCTTGCGCTCGCGGCGCCCTACGGGGGCCGGGGCGCTGTCGGTCGGGCGGGTGGGTTCGAGCATGGAAGCAATCTACACCACTAGTTGCCTTGATGAAAAAGTTGAGTTGTTGCACTTATTGATTCGGTGTGCTCTTCTGATGTGGTGGCCGCGAGGCACTGCCCGGCCCCCTTGCATCGCACCTCCCTCTGCCCGAATGGAGTGATCAGCCATGTCCGCGACCGCTCCCTTTCCCGCGGCAGGCCCCCAGCGCCCCGCCGCCCCGCACGAACGGAGCACCACCATGAACACCGACCCCACCCCCCGCATCGCCGTCGTCGGAGCCGGCCCCGGCGGCCTGACCTGCGCGCGGATCCTCCAGCAGCACGGCATCAGCGTGACCGTCTACGACCACGAAGCCGGCGCGGAGGCCCGCAACCAGGGCGGCACGCTCGACCTGCACGAGGACAACGGCCAGATCGCCCTGCGCGAGGCCGGACTGCTGGACGACTTCTTCCGTCTCTGCCGCCCCGAAGGGCAGGAGATGCGCCAACTCGACCACGCGACGGGTGCGATCGGCTTCCATCATCTGCCCGGGGAAGGCGAGAGCTTCAAGCCCGAGATCGACCGCGGACAGCTCCGCGACCTCCTCCTGAACTCCCTCCAGGCCGGGACCGTGCGCTGGGGCCACACCCTGCATTCGGTCGGCGGCCCCTCTCAGGGACCCCGTCTGCTGCACTTCACCGACGGCACGAGTGTCGAGGCCGATCTCGTCATCGGGGCCGACGGCGCCTGGTCCAAGGTGCGCCGCGTCCTCTCCGACGCCACGCCTCGGTACACCGGCATCAGCTTTCTCGAGGCGTGGTTCCACGACGTCGACAACCGGCACCCTGACCTCGCGGAACTCGTCGGCCGGGGCAGCGCCGCCGCAGGCGACGGCGAGCGCGGTCTGTTCGCCCAGCGCAACAGCGGCGACCACATCCGCGTCTACGTCATCCAGCGGGTCCCCGCCGACTGGATCACCGCCGGGGGCCTCACGCCCCAGGACACCGACGGCATCCGGGCCGTCCTCCTCGACCGCTACCGCGACTGGTCCCCCCGCCTGCGGCAGATGCTCCGCGACAATGACGGCCTCTACCTCGACCGCCCGCTGTACGCACTGCCCGTTCCCCACACCTGGGAACACAACCCCACCGTCACTCTGCTCGGGGACGCCGCCCACCTCATGCCCCCGCTCGGCGTCGGCGTCAACCTCGCCATGCTCGACGCCTGCGAACTCGCTCTCGCCCTCGCCCGCCACGACACCATCGACGACGCCGTCCAGGCCTACGAGAAGACCATGCTGCCCCGTTCCGCCGAAATGCAGTACGCCCTCGACGGCCACGCCGAAGACCTGCTCTCCGACGAACCGCACGGTCCGCGCAAGGGCGACAACGACTGACCGTGCGGCCCGCTGATGACCCATCACGGTGCCGGTGCCGTCCGTCCGTGATGTCGATAGCCTCCCCCTCATGATCAAGGGTGAGGACGGGCGAGCCGGAGACGATCGTGAGGCGCGTGAATGGGGTGCCACGCGATCGTGGGTGGAGAAGCGGCTCGCCGAAGGGGAGCGGATAGAAGGCGCCGAGCGCTTGCGAGGTGGTTGGACCTCGCACATGCGCAGCCTGCGTATTTCGGGGCCTGACGGCCGGCGGGTTCTGGTGCTGCGGTCCTTCGAGAAGCCCTTCTTCGTCCGGCACGCGGATGGTTTGCTGTCCCGCGAAGCTGCGATCCTGCGCCTGCTCGGGGAGACGTCCGTGCCCGCGGCGGTGCTCGTGGACGTCGACTCGGCCGGGACATGCTGCGACCACCCGTCCTTGCTGATGTCGTCGCTGCCCGGGTCCGTCCGCCTGGACGATCGAGGTGCTGAGCGCCGGGTTGATCTGCTGGCCGCGCAACTGCTGCGCATTCATCGGATCGAGGTCCCCGCACAGGCGAGGCCGCGGACTTGGCAGGCCTGGACTTCGCCGGAACGGGTGACGCCACCAGAGTCCACGCCGCGGCCGGAGCTGTGGCAGCGGGCCGTCGACGTCATCCGGAAGGGTCCTCCCGATCACCGGTCCTGTTTCCTCCACCGGGACTTCCACCCGGGCAATGTTCTCTTCGAAGGCGAAGGGAACGACCTCCGTCTCAGCGGTGTGGTCGACTGGGTGGAGACCTCTTGGGGACCGGCTGACCTCGATGTGGCCCACTGTTCAACAGCCCTGGCCCTGCTCCACGGTGTTCCCCTGGGAATGAGCTTCGCGGACCGGTACCTCGCCGCGGGAGGGCGACTGGCCGAACGGCGCTCGGCGCACCTGTACTGGAGGCTCATCGACGCCCTGGCCTTCGCCCCGGACGCGGAGAAGGTCGCCGTGCCCTGGCGCGAACTGGGCCGCACGGATCTGACCCCTGCCCTGCTGACCACCAGGCTCGAGAACTACATGGCTGCCCTGTTCGAGCGCTACGCGTAGGCCCCGGGCAGGACGAATCCGCCCGGCGCCTGCGAGGAGCAGGACAGCTTCCGCAGCGCGGTCGACGGGAACGGCCGGCACGTCTCGACGGACCAGTGCACGCCGCTCAGGTCCGCGCCCGCCAGGTCCGCGCCGACGAGGTTCGCCTCGCGCAGATCGGCGAAAGGCATGAGAACGAAGGAGAGTTGAGTCCCTGTCAGCCGCGCCCCGGCCGGTTTCCCCTGGATCAGGACCGCGCCGTCCAGGTTCAGGCCGGAGAGGTCGATGTGGGCCAGCAGGCCTCCCGGGAGATGGGCCAGTTCCTCGTAGAGGCCGCCGCACTCGGGGCGGGCTCCGGTCAGCAGCTCGTACAGCACACAGCCCAGGGTGTACAGATCGGCCCTGCCGTCGGTCGTCCCGGGTGCGCCGAACTGTTCGGGCGCCATGTAGGCGGGGGTTCTCACGGCCTGGCCCGCCAGGGTGAGCGGGTGCGCCCGGTCCGGCTCCCGGACGAACCGGGCGTGGCCACCGGTTCAACCCGGTCGGTGGCCGATGGCGATCAGCGCACCACCTCGTCGGCCAGGAGGTCCATGAGGAGGCCGTCGTGCCAACTGCCGTCCAGGCCGCGCTCGTACCGCCGCATGATGCCGACCGGGCGAAAGCCGACCTCGGCGTAGCAGCGGATCGCCGCGGCGTTGTCGGCCGCCGGGTCGATGATCAGGCGGTGATGGCCGTGATCATCGATGAGGTGGCAGGCCAGTGTGCGTACGGCGTCGGTGCCCAGGCCTCTGCCGTGCACCGCGGGATCGAGGAAGAGGTCGATGCCGGCGTGCCGGTAGTCCGGCTCCTCCTCGGCGTGCCACTGGATCATGCCGATGATCCGCCCCTGGTGGTCCACCGTCAGGCACCGGGTGCCGGCGTCCTGCAGATCGGCCGTGAGCTCGGCCTCGAGATCGTCCCCGCCCCGCCAACGCGCACGTACTTCCGGAGTGGCCCGGATGGCGGCCAGGGCGGGGACGTCGTCCTGGGCGGTGGGTCGGAGAACGACGGAAGCGCCACGCAGCACGGTCATGCCGTGTGACCCTAGTGCGACCGGCTTCGAAGCGGCGCGCGCCGCGACGGGCTCAACGGCGATGACGATTCTTGAAGCCGGCTTCGTTCGCAGATCCGTGAACCACGGCGCCTGGCGTGCCGGCACACACAGCATCAACTGCCCTGTACCGAGCGATGACCCGCCTCGGCCGACCCGGGTCCGGCACCTCCTGAGCGTCGTCTTCCGGGCTCGCATCCTGGTCGCGGAGTTGATGGCGACCCGCGCCCGGCAGGGCATGGCCTCCACGAGAATGACTCGTGTGAACGGATCCAGTTCGAAGAGCGGCCGGTGTCCGCTTGCTTGGCGGGCGGTCCGGGGTGAATGTCAGAGGTGTCTGTCAGGCTCTGGATATGGAGATGACGCTGCAACTGACGATCGACTGTGCCGACCCGCCGAGGCTGGTGGCGTTCTGGAGCGAGGCTCTGGGATACGTACCCGAACTCCCACCGGGTGACCATGCCACGTGGCGGGAGTACTGGGCAGCCATGGGAGTGCCCCCGGAGGAGTTGCCCGCGGGTGCGGGCGACGTCCCGGAGTCGATCGTCGATCCCGCGGGACAGGGGCCCCGGGTGTGGTTCCAGCAGGTTCCAGAACCCAAAGCCACCAAGAACCGCATACATTTCGACCTGAAGGTCGGCGGCGGGCGCGACGTCCCGTTGGCGGTCCGCACGCAGCGGGTCACCGCCACAGTGGACAGACTCGTAAAAGCCGGCGCAGGCGTGCTCCGGATCACGGATGCGCCGGACATGGGGTACTACGCCGTCCACCTGCAGGACCCCGAAGGCAACGAATTCGACGTTGTCTAGTAGGACTCCGTTAGGTCTGTCTGGGTCTTGGTGCGGTGTGTGTTCTGGCGGGGAGGGGTTGGTGGCAGGTGGTGCAGGTCCAGCAGTTCAGCAGGTCCTGGAGGGCGTCGAGGATCTGGTAGAGGGTGAGTTGGCTGTATCGGCTTTTGGGGCCATGCGCTGTTCGGTGAGGAAGGCGTGGGCGGCGGTGACCAGGGTGACGTGGTGATGCCACCCGGCCCAGGAACGTCCCTCGAAGTGGTCCAGGCCCAAGCCGTGCTTGAGTTCCCGGTAGTCGTGCTCGATGCGCCAGCGGATCTTGGCCAGGCGGAACAGTTCGGCGATCGGGGTGTCGGCGGGCAGGTTGGACAGCCAGTAGCTGGTGGGTGCTTCGGCGCCTTCGGGCCATTCGACCAGAAGCCGCGACGCCATGGCCTGGACGGACTTGCGGCGACCGTCCGTCATCAGTCCCCGCAGGTAGCAGTCGCTCTTGGCCCGCTCATCCTTCCGTTGCACCGAGGCGAACACATCAGCCACGAACAACGCCAACTTCGCCCGAGCACGGTTCACTTCATGTGCATCCACACACCCACCATGCCGCTGAACAGGCCCGACAGAAAGACGTAACGAAGTCCTACTAGTGCTGGCGCGCGCGGTGCACTCCGCACCTGGTGCGCACCAGTAACTGCACCACCGTGCGCACCAGTGCGGACATGTGAATCCATCCGATGCGCAGCGAATCCGCTCGGCGGTGCGCACCGGATGGACTCGGTGCGGTGGAGCGGGGCCGGGTGGAGGCGGCCCGACACCGAACGGAACCGGGCCAGGGCCTCCCTCCCGTCGACTGTCGCAGGTACAGCCGCACGCTGCCAGGAATCGTTCCTACAGGTTCTTCGCCATGGCCAGTACCGGGGCGAACTGGTTGCTGAGGTTCTGGAATTCGTCCGGGATCCTCGCGAGGGAGTCCTGGAGGGCCTGCGCCAGCGCTGTCTCCTCCCTGCTCCTCTCCCCTGGCTGGTTGGCCAGGAAGCCCGCGAGGTCCGCCAGCTGTTGGGCGATGCGGTGCAGGTCTCCGGCGATGCGCTCGGCCACCTCGGCGACCCTTTCGTGCTCGTCGGTCCACATGCCGGTGTCCGACTTCTCTGCCTGTTTGAGAAGGCCGATGCCGTGCTGGACCTGCTGGAGCCCCCCGCTCACTTGTCCTTGGAGCACGTGGAGTTGGTCCACCAGCTTGGTCACCTTCAAGTCCTCCCGGCCCGCATACTGGTCGGTGATCTTGTACGGGACGCCGAAGTTCTGCGCGATGTCCATGACTTCGTGCAGCGTGTGGTAGGCGAACGGGGTCGTGTGGTCGAAGTCCAGCCGCCAGAAGGCGAAGATTCCCCAGGCCACCGCAGCGATTTCCTGCTGGGTCCCGCCCGCGCCCCGGGCGAGGTTGAACATGCGGGCAGCCGTGTAGGACTGGCCCGCCCAGACCGGTGCTTTGTGGGCGCGTGCGAGCTTCGTGGTGTCGGAGCTTTCGTTCCTTGTGGACGGGTGCTCCTTGCCCCCTTGCCACTTCCGCGGGTTCTGGCCCCGGTCCTGAGCCCGCTGGTTCCGCACCCCGGTCGCGGGATCGATGCCCGATGTACTCCAGGTGTCGTTCTCGCCGATGTCATTCAGCTGGTCTGTGCCCATGGTCGGAGGGAAATGCCTGGCCGGTCCGAAGTACTCCATCAGGTCGTGGAGCACCATGATCTTCTCCCGGAACGGGAAGCTCTCCGGGTTGCGCAGCACCGCCTGGATTCCGCCGCCCACTCCAGGGACGGTGGTCGCCAGGTGTGCGAGCGCCTCGCCGGGACGGAACTTGCTCTGCGGGTTATGCGCCGGATTGAAGTACGTGAGGTAGGCGCCGAAGGGCTGGCCGGCCTTGGCCGTGCCTCCTGCCGCAAGTTCGTGGGCGACCCCGTGGACGAGCTCGTACTCCATGGCCTGCCGCTTGTCGGGAGTCATCTTCGACTTGATCGTCTCGGTCCGGCTGTTGATGCGCAGCAGCAGGGAGTTGAGGAGGATGTCGACGTCCCGGCTGACCTTGATCTCGGCTGCCGCCGCCTTCTCCTTCTTGCGGTTCTCCTTCGCCTCGACCCAGCCCATCAGCCCGCGCGCCAGCTCGGCGTAGTCGTTCACCTGGACGTCGCGGTTCTTCGCGCCGAACTCCGGGTGCTTGCCTACATCGGCTCCCAGCACCTTGTTGAGGCCCTTCTCACCGACCGGCGATACGATCAGCTTGCGCAGCTGCTCAAGGATCCGAGTCTCCGCGCCGCGGATCTGATTCCACTCGTCCTCGGAGAGCTCACCACTCTGCTTCGCCGCGCTGATCCCGGCAACAACGCTGTTTACCTTCGCGTCAAGCTTCGCCCGCTGGTCTGACGGGGATTGGCCCTCGCTCTCCTTCTTGTACTCCTCGGAGATCTTCTGGCCGTTGATGGTGAGCGCCCGCTGAACAGGGTCAGCCCCCGGCCCAGGCGGCGTGATGCGCGGAGCGTGCTCCTGCCGCTGCACCGGGGTGGAGCGCGACATGGCCCGCGTCGCGCTGGCTTCGGCTTCGCGTTCGAAGCGGTCGGAGGGGTCGGAGACCTTGAGGCCACCGCCGTTGTCCGTTCCGGCCACGGGGCCCTGGCGCTGCTGGATGACGTGCGTCAGCTCGTGGGCGAGGGTGTGTCTGTCGCCGCCGCCGTCACCGATCACGACATGGGAGCCGGAGGTGTAAGCGCGGGCGCCGACCTCCGCGGCGGATGCCTTCGCAGCGGAGTCGTTGTGGATACGGACGTCGGAAAAGTCTGCCCCCAGACGGGCCTCCATGTCCGTGCGGGTCGGCTCGTCCAAGGGGCGACCACTGGTGCGCAGGACGTCGTGGACGGCGGAGCGCTGCACGGAGGGCTGCCCAGCTGGCAGGTGACCGCAGCCTGCACCGTGCTGGTGCTCCTCAAGCCGGGCCCCGGCACGGCCGGCTTGACGGAGCATCTGAACCACGGCGGTGTTGCCCACGGTGGCCTGGAGGCCAAGAAGCCCGGCGGGAAAGCCACGTTCTGCCGGCTGGATCCTGTCATGGCGGCGGCCAGTCTGCCTGGCATGGGTCGTCGGACTCTTGTCGTTGGCGTGCATTGGACCCTCTCATCACGAGCACTGAAACCGGCGTCGGCCATGGCTGTACCAGATGAGTTGCGTACACCAGCTCCATGGGCTGTGGGGATCCCCGCGCCAGGCTCCCGCCCGTCGCAAGCACCCTACTAGGGCGCGTATCGAGTCGCGATCAATCAGCCCTGATCCGTTCTCCTGGATAGGGTGACCAGATGACGCGAACGCTCCCGTCCCTGACCACTGAGGCGGCGGCACTGTCCGTCGCCGGAGCCGGGCTCCGCCGTTACGAGATGGGCCCGGCGCTGATCGGGGCGGGGGCGGACGCGACCGTCGTCATCGTCGAGCCCGGGGACGACCCGGGGGTCAGTGGTGTCCAGGACTCCACCAAGGTGCTTCTGCGCGGGGACGCCGTTCCGGCGCTCCATCCACGGTTTGAATTCCGGGCTGCCCTGCCCATTCACCTCTTCGCCCGCCTGGACCGGGGCTGCCTTCCCCTGGGCACCGCGCTCTGTCGGGGAGGGTCGTCGACACCTGCCCATTTCAACCACGCCGAATTGAGGCTCGACCAGCCCCTGACCCGCGAAATGCTGGACGCGGTCCGGCCCGTCCCGGCACCCGGGTCGGTGCCAACGGTGGACTGGGTCGACCACGTGGAAACGGATCCGATCCGGGCCCTGGAGTCGTTCGTCCTCGGCTGGTTTCCCGCCGAGGAGGCGGAGCCGGCCGGGGAAGAGAGCACGGAGGGCGAACCCGACGACCTGCCGGAGGCGTTGGCTGGCTTCTACCGCGTGGCCCGCCTCCGCCCCGCTATCCACAGATTCCGCAACCCGGTACTGAAACAGCCCCAGCGAACTTCCGGACCGCTCGGCGGCCGACTGGTCTTTGCCGCGCATGGCGAGGGCACCCGGGACTGGTCCATCCCGTGGCCACCGCAAGAACTGGGCGAAGCCGATCCCCGTGTATGGCTCACCGAAGACCCCTTCTCTGCGGGCCCGGAGACCATACTCGAAGAAGAACCGCTCAGCCGCTTCCTCCTGCAGTACACCCTCTACGAAGCCATGAACGCCGCCCTCTACCAGGCATGGACCTACTGCATACCGGCTGTGCGCCTCGCCCCGTTGTGGAGCACGCTGCGCCCCGTACCCCTGAGCCCGTTCCTGCCGGCCTACACCGCCGAGAAGTTCTTCGTCGCCCCGGGACTGCTCACGACGATCAGCAGCGACGAGAACGAGGCCGTCGTGGCCTTCGCCACGCTCCATCGCGCCACCTTGACGCCCCTGCTCGAACACGGGTTCCGCTGGTCTCGCTTCGACGGCTGAGGCATGAGGCCCGTGACTGGGGCGCATACCTGGCCGTGGTCAGGGGCCGCCCCGGGTGAGGTCTTTGATCCAGATCATCGAAGCGCGTAGGTGGAGGCCGGCGAGGAAGCTGTCCGGGGTCTTGTCGTATCGGCTTGCGGCGGCACGTTGTCTCTGGAACAGACCGGTCACTCTCGCTTGCGTGCGCGACACGTTCCACGCGCCGCCTACCGAGCGTTCGGGTGACCTTGGAATTGGGATCGGAGAGAGCGGGCAATCCGGTCTGCCTGGTCGGCCGATACACGCTCCGGCTCCGGTCGTCGAAGCAGCTCGAAAACGCCCGGCCCACAATGCTCTGGCCGCAGATCCTCCGCGCGCGGAACGATGTGGAAGTGCACGTGCGCGAATCCTTCGGCCTCGGCGAACTGGATGACGTAGGTCTTCGCGCAGCCAGTCATGGTTCGGAGCGCCCGGGAGAGCTTCACCTGCCACGTCCCCAGGGAAGATGCCTCGTCGTCGGTGAGGTCATGAACCGCGGCGACGTGGCGTCGAGGAAGGAGCACCAGCCAGCCCGGCAGTGCGGTGTTGAAGGCGTGGGCCACCCGCCAGTGCTGGTCATATGCCACGCACTCGCGTGGCGGAAGGTCGTCGAACTCCGCTTCCTGGCCACATGCGAAGCAGTCGGGAGTCGTCATGAACCGTGATCGTAGAACTGTCGCATGGGGAAATGCCTGTCGGCCTCCGCCGGCAGTCACGTCAGGAGGGCTCTTTCCCGAAGGAGTTCGCGCCGCCACCGCGTCCTGAGCCGGTCCGCGCCGACCTTCCGGGCACGGACCGGCTCGTTCTCCCGGAGGCGTCCCCGTGTGTCAGGGCGCGGAGAAGGGCGGAGTGTCCTGAGCGCATCTCGTTCCGGGGCGCGGGAGGGTGCCGTCGATGAAGTAGCGGCTCTCGTGCGCGTTGATGCAGGCGCTGGGGTTGAGCAGTGCGGTGTGCCCGTAGCCGGTGTTGGTGAGCAGGCGGGCGTCGGCCAGTTCCCTGGCCATGGCCTGCGCGTCGCGATAGGGGGTGGAGGGGTCGTAGGCGGTGCCGACGACGAGGATGGGCTTGGACGTGGGCTTGTTCCACGGGCCGGTGTAGCGGTTGGCGGCTGTCGCCGGCCAGGTGGCACACGGCTCGGCGGCCCAGGTCCAGTAGCGCCCGGCGTCGCCTGTCCGGGCCGCACTCGCCTCTTCGAGCCGGTGGTAGACCTGGGGATCACGCGGGTTGGGGCTGTCTCCGCAGAACACGGCCCCGGCCTGCTCCTCGCCCAGGTACGGGATCGGGTAGGGGAGGGGTGACGTGTCCGGGGCGGCTGGCTGCGGCTCTCTGCCCTGCCACAACTCCTGGAGTCTGACGGCGAGCTGGGTCCATCCGGGGTGGACGATGTAGAGGCTGTTGATCGTGTCCGCCACAGTCCTGGCATACGTCCAGGTGCCCACCGGACGCGCCCGCAGGCGTGCCGTCAGCTGGTCGAACTTCTTCCGGGTCGCCCGCGGGCTGCCCGCGGAGAACGCGCACTGGGCCGGGCGGGATCCGCAGAGTTCGAGGAACTGCTCCAGCGTGGCCGCGGCGCTGTGGTCGGAGCCCATACGCAGGAACGTCGGCAGCCGGGCGTCGTCCGAGGCGCGGTTCGTCCATGCCGTCGGGGCGATGTTGCTGTCGAGGGTCATGGCGCGGATCCGCGAGGGGAAGAGATTGGCGTAGGTGGCGCCGAGGATGGTGCCGTACGAGATGCCGAGGTAGTTGAGCTTCGGGTCGCCCGCCGCCCGGCGGAGCTGGTCGAGGTCGCGGGCGCTGTCCTCGGTCGAGACATGGCGCAGCAGTTCGGGGTCGCGCTCGTCGCACAGGCGCCCCAGCTTCCGGTACGCGGAGATCCACTCCTGGCGTTCCTGCCGGCCGACCGGGAAGCCCGCCGGCTTGCTCGCGCTCCAGGCCTCGGCCTCCTCGGGACTCGCGAAGCAGTTCACCGCCGTGCTGTTGCCGATTCCACGAGGGTCCCAGCTCACGATGTCGAACCGTTCCCGGACCTTCTCGGGGAAGAAGTCGTAGTTCTGCGGCATCTGGACCGTTCCCGGTCCGCCCGGTCCGCCCGGGTTGAAGAACAGGGTCCCGATCCGGCGGCCGGGGCCGGTCGCCTTCCGCTTCACGACCGCGAGTTCGATGGTGCGCCCGCGGGGCTTGCCGTAGTCCAGCGGGACACGTGCGGTCGCACAGTCGTACGAGCTGTTCCCGGCGCAGGCTCGCCAGTGCAGTCTCAACGCCGGCACGGAGGGCGCGGCACCGCCTTCGGCGGCGGCACCGGGCTGCCCGGCCAGTGCCGACGTGAAGGCCGCCAGCACGGCGACAGCCGCGGCGCCCCCGCGGCGACTCCCTCTGCGTACCGATCTGTACATGTCCGGTCCTTTCACGGCAGGCGTCCGACGCCGCCCCATGCGGACACCGGCACGCTTCCGTGCCAACGTCACCGAGATCCACAGGCGGCGCCAGACGACGGCAGCCGAATGGCGCAGCCACGGATTTGACCTGAACTGCCGGACGCGGAACTCGAACCCGGTACGGGCACCGGCAACGCGCCCCACCTCAGCGTGCTGTTCGAACCGGCAATGCCGCCGCCGCGCGGAGCACATTGACGCACGGGGAGAGCGGGGCACTGATGCACGTCCTGGAACCGGGGGATCCCCGGCAGATCGAGGACCTCACGCTGATCGGCAGGCACCCCAAGACGATCCCGCCTGCGGCCAGCGGTTACGAGGCAGCCCTCAGCAGTGGTATCCGTCCGGGCACTCGGGGAACAGCACTCCGATGACAACGAGGAAGAGAATCGGCAGAGTGGACACCGCGGCCATGACCAGGAATCGCCCGCATGCCCGTCGCCGGTTGCTGACCCGAGCCACCACGAATCCCGCTGCCGGCGCGAGGGCGAAGGCGAACAGCCCCGTCAGGCCGAACACCCAGCCGATCCCTCGTCGCACGTCCGGCAACCCCATCGAATGCGCGATCGCCGGGGCGAACATGATGAGGGGCGCAGACGCCCACGCCCACGACAGTGCCCTGATGATCCGATCCGCTCGTGCGGGCACCAGGCCGGTCGACCTCGTTTCCCCGCGGCGGTCTTCCGGAGCGACCCCAGGCGATGACATGCCCACATCGTAGGTGGCTGAGGGGAACCTGCGGCCCTTCGCGGCCTTGACTCTCCCGTGAACGGGCCCGGGCCCGCACGGTGTAGAGGCCCCGGCGGTCCCAACGCCGCGTTGCGGTGGAACAGGAAGCGACCGCCCATTTCGCTGCTGGCCGCCCTGGGTATCGCCGCCGTCTCCGTCACGGGGTGCGGCAGCACCGACGATGAAGGACCGCCGGTGCGAGTGGTCAATGAGTCGGCGTGGGATGCCCTCGTGGTCGGCTGCCCGCTATGCGGCGAGCGTGGCCGGCTCGCCCAGGTGCGCGGCGGCTGTCCGCCAGGCTGCGGTCACCGCGGCTCGGGCACCTGCCGTGCGCTCGGCTTGGTCGCCGGACAGGACCAGCGGCGTGCCCACGTGGACATGCAGCCGAGGACGGCGCACCGGTGCCGTGGCCAGACCGGCGAGCTGCTTGATCACACCGCCTGAGACCATCCGCCGGGCGCCGGCCTGGCCTACGGGTATGACACGAGCGCCGGTGTACTCGGCGAGCCGGGCCAAGCCGCTGCGGAACTCGCCGGGGGCACCCTCCGCGGAGTCCTTGCGGCGGGGCAGACCTCCTTCGGCGTAGATGAGGAGATGGCGCCCCTGCTGGACGGCTTCCGCGGCCAGATCGAGGGAGGCCGCGGCCCGCGGGCCGCCCCGGTGCACGGGGATGTGTCCTTCGCGGACGAGGGTGCGGCCAAGCAGGGGGATACGCCACAGGCCTGCTGCCGCCATGATGACCGGTTCGATGCCAAGACGGTACAGAGCGGCGACCACGATGACGGGGTCCGCGAGCGAGGTGTGATTGGCGGCGATGATGCTGCCGGGCTCAAGCTCGGCGGATGCGTCGGTGGTCACCGACAGATGCCCGAACGCGGGCACCAGCAAGTCGGCGGTGCGGCTGAGCACGAAAGGTCTCCCGGTCTGGACGGCGTTGATCCCAATCCTCGCTCCTGGACGACGCCACGGCCTGAGTCCTCGTACTCATCTTGACGGTCGTCGGATGGGCCGGGCTGGTGATCTGGTTCGCGGGGGTCTCGCACCGGCTCGCCGACACCGGGCCTCCACACGAAGCCGGAGAACTCCTGGACGAAGCCATCGCCGCCCGCGACCTGCTTCCCCCGGAGGCGACCGCGGGAACTTCGGATCCGGTCGAGTGCTGCCGGGAGCCCGTCGGCAACCTCCAGGCGCAGCCCCATCAGGTCGCAGGCGTGGTACGAGAGTTCGCCGGTGTGGCTCGCGGTCCGAACCTCGCCCGTACTCGAAGTCCTCCCAGCAGTACGCACCATGACGGGCGATCACATGTGCGACCGTGTGGGACCCTGCCGTGCGCGGACTTCTCGCCGCGGTAGACGGCGAATACCTCCGACACCCTGACCAGTGCCCGGAGCGGCGTGCGCTGTCCCCCGGTCGAGCACCGCCCACTCCGCGCACGGCCGACCCGCGCGGATGCGCTCCGGCGGGTGCTGGCGCTTGCTGTCCGTGACCAGATCCTGACAGCCGTCCCGCTGGAGACGCCCCCGGCCCAGGAGGCTGCCGACCGATGCACCGCGCTGACGACGGGCCCGCGACACCGGGGGATGATGGGGACGGAATGACGGAACGCGAAGTCAGGAGCTTCCATGGCGAAGCGGGTTCACCAACCCCGTGAGGACGCGGAGTTCGATTTCATCCTCGGGATGAGCAAAGCCCCGGTCCTCGCCTACTTCACCGGGACATGGCCCAAGGCGATCGAGCCCTGCCGGGCGATGGACCTCGTCGTGGGTGCTGTCGCCGACGAATACGCGGGTCGCCTGACGGCAGTCCGCACCGACATCACGCGCTGTCCGTCGGCAACCGAGCGATACGGGGTCACCGGAGCCCCGTCCTACGTCCTGCTGAAGGAGGGCGAGGCGGTGGCGCAAGGAACGGGGCCTATGACCATCGCCGAGGTACGGAGGTTCCTGGACGGCCACCTCTGAGTCGCGGCCGCGGCACTGTGGCCGCGACGTCGCCCCCTGGCCCACCACCCCCGACACCCCATGCTCCTCGGGCCGGCTCGTGGGAACCGGAACCTCGGCTCGAGTTCTAACGGCACGGTGGATCGTCGGAGGGAGCAGAGCCCGACTTTCTCGTGAGTCGGGCGAGATAGGTGTCCAGGGATTGAACACGTCCCGGGAGGACATCCCGGAGGTTCCACCAACGGATGCCAGCGATCTCTTCGGTGGCCTGGAAGTCCCGAACATCGGTGGTGCGGCCTGTGAACAACGCCAGGTACTCGGCTCGTTGGTCGGGTGCGAGTACGAAGCCTGCGTAGCCGATGAACCGTAACGGGCCGTCGGGTACCTGGCCGCTCTCCTCCAGCAACTCGCGCGCGGCCGCCTGCCGAAGGGTTTCGCCTTCCTCTATGCGGCCGCCGGGCAGTTCCCACGCCTGGCGGAATCGGTCGAAGACCATGAGGACACGGTCGGCGTGCCAGATGGCGACCAACGCCGCCGGCAGCGGCGCGTCACACGGTGGCGCGTCTTCGGTCCCGCGTGCGAAGGAGACCAGGAAATTGCCACGACCGTCGACTGCGAGAGGTGGGACATGAGAATGGGGCACCTCGCTATGATTCCCAGTTCATCGCCGTGAAAGCCCGATCCGGTCATGACGGACGGACGGACGAGCGACCGCGACGCGGGTGGGGCAGTAGAGGGACATTGCTCCCGCGGGAGGCCTCACTGCCGGTGCGAGGAAAGAGGTGACCGCGGCAATGCCGGATAGGCTCACCGGGGTCAGGACTCAGGACTCAGGACGTGGATGGGGTGTGTCGGGTGGCCCGGGTTGCGGTGCTCTCCGCGGGATCGTGGGGAACGACCATGGCGAAGGTCTTCGCCGACGCCGGCAACGACGTCGTGGCCCACGCCCGGCGGGCCGAGGTCGCCGAGGCGATCAACGTGCGGCATCAGAATCCGTCCTACCTGCCGGGTGTCCTCCTGCCGCCCCGCCTCCGGGCGACGACGAGCGCGGCCGAGGCCCTCGACACCGCCGCATACGTGGTTCTGTCGATCCCCGCGCAGACGCTACGGGACAACCTCGCCGCCTGGGCCCCCCACATCGCCCCGGATGCGGTCGTCGTCAGCCTGATGAAGGGCATCGAGACGCACTCCGGACTGCGCATGTCCGAGCTGATCCACGAGGTGACGGGCATTTCGCGCCAGCGGATCGCCGTGCTGTCCGGGCCGAACCTGTCCCGGGAGATCGCCGGCGGGCAGCCGGCCGCCTCCGTCATCGCCTGCCCCGACGAAACCGCGGCCGCCGCGGTCCAAAAGGCCTGCCACACTCCCTACTTCCGCCCGTACACGGCCACCGACGTGACGGGCTGCGAGCTCGGCGGCGCGACCAAGAACGTCATCGCCCTCGCCGTCGGGCTTGCCGCCGGTCTCGGCCTGGGCGACAACTCCCGCGCTCTGCTGATCACCCGCGGCCTCGCGGAGACCGCCCGGCTCGGCGCTGCGATGGGCGCCGACCCGCTCACCTTCTCCGGGCTCGCCGGGGCCGGTGACCTCATGGCCACCTGCTCCTCGCCCCTGTCCCGCAACCGCACCTTCGGCGAGCACCTTGGGCAGGGCATGAGTGTCGAGGAGGCCACCAAGGCGACGAACCAGACCGCGGAGGGCGTGAAGTCCTGCCGGGCCATCCTGGACCTGGCGCGGGCCCACGGGGCCGAGATGCCGATCACCGAAGTCGTCGCCGCCGTGATCGACGGTGAGGCCACCGTGGAAGACGCCGCCGCGGTCCTGCTGTCCCGCACCCCGAAACCGGAACACTACGGCGCCTGAAGCCATCAGCCGACCGGCAGGCAGGTCAACCGTCCGGCGGGTCCGGTTCGGCGATCACCGCGTCACGCGTGTCCCCTGAGCTCACGTCCGTTGACCATCTCCGATTCGATCCGCACGAACACCGTGCCCCGCAACGGCATCCAGGAGGTCGGGCCGACCTGCGACAGCCGTTCGTGCTCGGTGGGGTCGGTCACGACTATGGCCCGTCCGGTGACGACCACGCTCCAGCCGGACCGGGTCTCTGCGTCGAACTCGTCCGCCTCGAAGGCGACCACGACGCCGTCGATCGCGCGGACGAGTTCCGAGTCCGACGAGGTGCGCAGCAGAACGGAGTCGTCCGTGTCCAGACAGAAGTTGACCGGCAGGACCGCGGGCAGCGCCTGCCGGGTGTACACCACGCGGCCGACCGGGACCTTCACCAGGAGGCGAAGGCACTCCTGCCGGTCGAGTTCGTGAAACGTGTCTTCCTGCGACATCCAGCCATCGTCCCTCCCCACGCCGGGACCGAATAGGGCCGGTCGGCCCCACTGAGGGGGAGCCGAAAGGCAGGTCCTCCTGCCGGACGGCCCAGGGCAGGACGCCCCAGAAGGCGCCCCAGAAGGTCAGGCAACCGTGTCAGGCAACCGTGTCAGGCAACCGTTCCGGCGCCTGTCGGCCGGGCTCGCTCACCGGCAGGGGCTGCCGCATCATGAACACGTCCACCGGATCCTCGGCCTCCGCAGTGAACCCGTACCGCTCGTACAGCCGCCGGGCCGGACTGCCCTGCAGCACGTTCAGCCGGACCGGGACACCGAGGCGATCACACCGCTCCAGCAGCTCGCTCAGTACGCCCGAGCCGATACCGCGGCCCTGGAGACGGGGCGCCAGGTAGAAGTGCTCGAACCACCGGCAGTCCTCCGCCGGCCGCAGGGCCACGGACCCGGCGAACGCGCCGGCGACCTCGATCACCCAGGTGTGGGCAGGGTCGAATCCGTCCCGCAGCCGCTGGCGCACGCGGTGCGGGTCGTAGCGTCCGAGCCGCTCCAGATCCGCCCGCATCACCACGGCGCGCAACTCGACCACCGCCTCGACGTCTCGAAGCGAGGCCGGACGAAGATCCCAGTCAGCCATGATGATCACACTATCGCCCGGGTTTTCTGTCCAGGTGACAGCACTCGGGCAAGCGCCGACTGGGCCGGCCGGCGTCGACTGGTGCCGGGCTGGTGTGCCGGCCGACACCGGCCCGGCGTCCAGCCAGGGAGGGTTTCCGGCGTCCGCCGAGATACGGGACCCCGCCCTCACGCCGGTGTGGGGGACGAGGCTCCTTCCCCGGACGTGGAATCGAGGGAGTCGAGGAGCTCACGCTCACGTGGGGTGAGAGGCGGCTCGGACAGCGGCGGCAGCGAAGGACCGCTGAGTGCCGCCAGAACGGTTCTCGGGCGCAGCAGGCGGGCGGGTCCGGCCTTGAGACCGGTGACGTCCCACAGGGCGGACGCGGCGACGTAGGAACCGGTGGCCGCCCTGGTGAGGCGGCGCGTGTACCGGCCGGCGATGCGGTCGACAGCCGTCCGCTCACCGCCGCGGACCCCGGGGTACATCGAGTCCTGGCTGACCGCGATGCCCCACGCCGTTTCGACGACGGCGGCCGCGGCGCGCTGGACCCTGTGGCTGAGACCGGGGGTGCTCAGGTCGGCCTGTGCCAGGTGCCGGCTGAGGACCTGGGCGCCCAGTGCGGCCACCGACATGCCCTGTCCGTAGGCCGGGTTGAGAGTGGCGAGTGCGTCGCCGAGGACGACGAGGCCGTCCGGCCAGTCACGCGCCTTCTCCACGTAGCGACGGGAGTTGCTGGTGCTGTGACTGACGAAGACGTCCGTGAGCGGTTCCGCTCCGGACAGGAGCCGGCCCACGATGGGGTGAGGGAGGTCGAGCGTGTAGCGCAGGAACCCGTCGGGATCGGCCGGGGGTTCTCCGCCCCTGGTGCCTCCGAGGCTCACCATCCAGCGGTTGCCCTCGATCGGGACGATCACCGCGCTGCGCCCGGGCTCGCCCAGATAGGGGTTGGCCTGCACCATGGTCAGGGGGAAGTTCTCGGCGCCCGGCGGGGTGCGGTAGATACGGGTGGCGTTGACGAGGCCGGCGTCGACCCGTATCTCGTCGATGCCGGTGATGCCCAGGGTGGTCAGCCAGGTCAGGATGCGGGAACCGCGTCCGCTCGCGTCGACGACGATGTCGGCGTCGAGCACCTCCGGGTTCGCGGCGGTGCCGACGCGGACGCCGCGGACGCGCCGGGCGTCACCGGTCAGGTCGACCACATGGGTGGTGCGGACCTCGACGTTGCCGGTGTTGTCCACGACTGCGCTTCGTACGGCCCAGTCCAGCAGCGCCCGGCTGGAGGTGATCATGTTGTGGCTGTTGTGGCGCCAACGATGGAACCAGCCCTCCGGGCTCAGGGCCAGCATGCCCGAGCTCAGTGATATCTCGCGGGCGCCCGCGGCGAGGAGATGCTCTCTGATGCTGATCTTCGGTATCAGCTCTTCCATGGCGTCCAGGCCGCCGGGCATCAAAAGGTGCGCGTGACGTCCCTGGGGAAGCCCTTTGCGGTGTTCCGGCCCGTCGGGCAGCTCGTCGCGGTCGAGCACGATCACCTCGTCGACGGCGGGGGACAGCGCCGCCGCCGCCATGACACCGCCCAGTCCGGCTCCGATCACGACAGCTCTACTCATGGTGCTCCTTGATCTCAGTCATGGGACGCGGTCACCGATCCCCGACGGGCTGCGGCGACGACGGGTGATTGCCCCAGTGCCTGGGCGAGTTCCACAAGTCCCGTTGTGACGACGGCACCGGTGGCGTGCAGGCGGTAGGTGCTGGGTTCGTTGAAGCGGCGGCCGGCCGGGGCGGCCGCCTGCCGCGCGGCGTCGGCGAGCATGGCCGCCTCCGCTATCACGCGGGCCTGGCTGGGGGTGTTGCCCTCGTCGAGCGCTGTCGCCAGCGAGATCCGGCGTACCCGGTCGTCGAAGAGGGGGGCCAGGGCAAGGAGCGCGTCGTGGATGGAAACCTCCAGCCACTGGAGTCGCGCGTAGGGAAGTTCCCACCAGGAGGGCGACGGTTTCGGCGCGGTCGCCGCCCGCTGCACTTCCGTCCACAGCGGTGTCAGCCGGCGGTAGTCGTTCAGGCTGCGCCAGTGGGTGATGGCCGGCGGCAGGAGCCGCGGGATCGTGAAGCCGGCGGAAGAGAACAGAGCACCGAGGGAGACCACGGGCGGCGCGACGCTGGTGGAGAGAAAGTCCAGGTCGTGGCCGAGCCAGCGGGCCACGACAGCGGTGATCTTCGCGATCTCGAAGCCCGCGAGGTCCAGCAGCAGGCCGACGAGTATGAGGCGAAGTCCCGTACGGAGGGGGCCTGTCACCTCACGCATCCACTTGAGGCACACGGCGCTCATCACCGCGATGCAGGCACCGTGCCCGATCAGGTACAGCACGATCATCTCGCGCATGTACGGCGTGTTGGCGTAGTAGGTGTCGAGGTCGTTGAGCCGCTCGGTACGCGGGTCCGCCAGCGTGAACAGGACGATGACGGCGATGATGAGCAGACCGAAGACGGTGACGGCCTGGCGGGTGCTGCGCCTGACCAGTTCGGGCGGGCCGCCCCTCCACTGGATCAGCAGAATGATCAAGGAGCAGCTGTACGCGGAGATCATGCTGTACGTCAGCGGTGCGCCGAAGTTGGGAACGCCCGTCAGCCGGTTGACGGCGGCCAGGGTGACGGGTGCGGAGCACGTGAAGCACAGAGCACCGATGGAGACCGCGGCGCACGTCGAGGCCGTCAGCGGATTGCGCAGCGCGGCACGCGGCCGGCGGAACAGCAGGACGGCCGATAAGGCCAGGAGTAACGCGGCGAGGTACACGACAAGGCTCATGGGTGAGAACTCCGTTCAGCGGCCCGCGCGATGGATGGCTGCGCCGGAGCTGTCGGCGTGTGCCTCATACGGCACCCCTGGCGCTCGGACCGGGGAGTACGGGGGTGTCCGGGAGGCTGCCGGACGTGGTCAGAGCCTCGGCGATACGTACGAGAGCCGAGGCATCCGGCGCCGGGAGCGTCGGGCCGGAGCCGCCCGGTGAACCGGGAGCCTGCTGCCCGCTGCGCTCCATCCGTACGGCCGCGGCGATGATCGCGGCCCAGCCGGCTGCCTGGGCCCGCTCTCTGTCTCCCGTCGCGAGCAGGGTGGCGTCATGCGTCCGCTCGTACAGATCCCGGTCGAACAGCGCGTCGAGGTAGCTCAGCGCGTTGTGGATGCTGGTCTGGCGCCACATGAGCAGGGTGGCCGGGGAGGACGGTCGTGGGCGTGGCAGCCGTAGGTTGCGGTGAGCGAGTACACCGTCCAGTTCGCGTTCGAGCGGTGCCAGGCCTACGTACGCGCGCCAGGAGTGCAGCCAGGCTGTCAGGCTGGGCCCGGCCCAGGGGATGAGGATTCCCGTGACGGTCAGAAGGGCGCTGAGGCCCGCCAGTCCGGGCGAGACCTCCGTTCCGAGGGCCGACCAGTCGGGCCCGCACCAGCGGGCGACGACGGCGGTGAGCTTGGAGACGCTGTACCCGGCGCCGACCACCGTGCCCGCCCCCATGGTCAGCAGCCCCGTGCGGAGCCGGCCGTGGACCTCGCGGGCCCAGCGCAGTGACCACAGCGCGGTGGTCACCACGGCGGCCAGATGAGCGAGCAGATACAGCACGATCATCTCGGCGATGAAAGGAGTCATCGCGTAGTAGGTGTCGAAATCGGTGCGACGTTCCGTGGGCGCGTCCCCGAGCGCGAACAGCACGGCGACGAGAACGAGTACGACGCAGTAGGCGCCCATCAGGAGGCGGGCGATCCTGCGGACGTCCGGTCCGCCCTTCCAGAAGATGATCAGAACTAGTGACATGGCGCTGTAGGCGGTGATGGAGGCGTAGGTCAGCGGCGCGGCGAGATTCGGGATTCCGCTGACCCGGTTGATCGCCCCCACCGTGGGTGGCGCGCCGAGCAGGAAGCACAGGCCGGCCAGCGCCATCACCGCGCAGACGGTGCGCAGAATGGGGTCGCGCCAGTGGCGTACGAGATCGGGGGCCCGCACGGTCAGGCCCAGCCACAGCACGCCACAGCTCACGTAGTTGATCAGTCCGCTCATCGTCGTGTTCCGCGATAGTTCAGGGCGGCCCCGATGCGACTGGCGAGATCGTCGGCGCTGTTCGACCCGGACGCGAGGACGGAGTGGTCCGAGGCTTCCAGAAGCGCCCGGAGACGCCGTCCGAGCAGCATGCCGAACCGATCCGCCTCCTGCTCGGCCCGTAGGCTGAAGTCGGTGCGGGCGGCGGTCTGCTGGGCATCGTGGGACACGTCCAGGTGGTGTGGCGGCGCTGCCTCTCCTTGGCTCATGTGCCACACCTCATGGCCGAAGATCACGATCTGGTGCCATACGGCCGTGCGCTCTTCGATGATGACGTCGTCATGTGTGTCGCGTTCGAGCCAGAGCCCCGTCGCCGTGTGCGGCGGGAAAGTCGCCTTGTGGACGACGACTTCGCGCCCCCGCCACTGGTTGACCGACGCGACCAGCGCGGCGAACAACGCATCGGCGTCCGCCGGGGGCGTCACCCGGACAGAGTCGATGAGCACGTCGGCAAGCCTGCGCATCTCCCTTTTCCTACGCACCGTTCCCCCCGCGCTCGTCCCTGGTTCCGGGCTGTACAAGGCTGTTGCCGACGGGCCCGACGACGGTGCCCGGCCGATCGTGTCGACGGTGTCCCGGCCCGTACATCACCTCGGCCGGCCCGTGAGGCCCGCCACGTCGGACCGCGTGGTCCCCACGTCCGGGAACCCGGCGAAGAGCCCGGCGAAACAGCGAGGCAGGTCCGCGGACATCGGGCCGGGCACGTCCAGCGGGCGGACGCCGGCATGCGGAGAGACGGCGGTGCCATGCGCGGGGCCGTTGGCGTCGAGAGCGTCGGAGAGGGGCTCTCGACAGCAGGCCGACCGGCTGATGTGCGTCGGCGTTCCGGCCAGTTGGGCACAAGCATCCGCTGCCACCGAGCGTTCTCCAAGGCGCTTGAAAAGATGATGAGTCGACGTCCACGCGAGACTATCCGGCTGCGCCCGGGTTGTTAAGTTTTCCGTATTTCCCGGGGGCAGAGAGGGGCTCCCGCCGCAGGCCCCGTCCACGCCCCGCACCCAACGGGTCCAGCCGGCCCGGCTGCCCCGGACGGCCTCGGCCGCGGTTTCGGCTGAGACTCCGGCGCCGAAGCGTGTCAGTGTGGAAACGGAAGCCGAAGCCGCGGCGTGAGCGATCACGAGGAGGGCCGGTCATGACCACATTCCCCACCGCACGAGCCGTCCGGACCACCCCGGAGGGTCTCCTGTGGGAACCCAGCGCACGCTGGGTGCGCGGCCGACGCGGCGAGGTGACCGTCGTGGACAGCAGGCACCCCGTCCTCGTGTGGGAGCCGGGAGTACCGGTGCCGCTGTACGCCTTCCCGCGCGAGGAGGTCCGCGAGGACCTGCTCCGCCCCGCGAAGAACCCCGCGACGGGCACGCACACCGGATCGCGGATCTTCTACGACCTGGAGCTCGACGGCGAGCTCCAGGCGAACGCGGCCTGGACGTTCGCCGCCTCCGACCTGGCCGGACACATCGCCTTCGAGTGGTTCGGCCGCGTCGGCCGGGGCCTGGACCACTGGTACGAGGAGGAGGAAGAGATCTTCATCCACCCGCGCGACCCGCACAAACGGGTGGACGCCATCGCGAGCGGCCGTCATGTGCGGGTCGAGATCGACGGCACGCTCGTCGCCGACACCGTCCGCCCGGTCCTGCTCTTCGAAACGGGGCTGCCCACGCGGTTCTACATCCCGCGCGGGGACGTCCGCCTCGAACGCCTCGTCCCCACCGACCACCACACCGGCTGTCCCTACAAGGGCACGGCCGACTACTGGTCGTGGCGGGGCGGCGCCACCGTCCCGGCGAACATCGTCTGGACCTACCCGGATCCGCTGCCGGCGGTGGGCGCGATCAAAGACCTCCTGGCCTTCTACAACGAGGTGGTCGACATCACCGTGGACGGCGAAGGCCTGGAGCGCCCCGTCACCCCGTTCACCCGAGCACTCGCGGAGCAGACACAGCCTTGATGGACCAGCCCTCCAGCCGCGCCCGCCCCGGCGCAAGCGGCGATCGGTCAACCTCGCAGATGTCCCCATACGGACCGTGCCGCGCGCTCCACGGCGTGGCGGGCCTGCCCGGAGTGGTCGGTCGTCTCGAAACCGTGGCGGCCACGGGGTACGTCGATCACCTCGACATCGGCGTCACACTCCTTGGCGGCGGCCAGGAACTCCTCGACCGTCGCCGCGATCTCGGCGCGCTCCAGTTCCACCCGGGTCAGCACGACCGGCAGCCGTTCCGTGCTTCGTAGGGCGACCGCGGGCCGGAACCGGGAATCGACGCGCCCCCAGTTCGGCATCGGCGCGAGGACCGGATAGGTCGCCGCCACACACCGCAGCCAGGGCGGGGGCGCCGCCAGCCAGTCCGCCGACAGCAGCCCGCCGGCGGAGAAGAACCACAGCGCCACGCGGTCCGCGTCGACACGGGGATCGGCCCGTACGAGGTCGACCGCTTCGGCGATGTCCTCGGCGGCCCGTCCGTAGTCGGCCAGATCGTGCAGCCGGTGGTCCAGCGTGACGCCGACCGCTCCCAGACCCGCCATGAGGCGGGCGTAGCCGACGAAGCCCGGCCAGTCCCGCGGAGTCGGCCGCACGTCGGGGTGCACCGGACCGCCATGGACGAACACGACCGCCGGCCATGGGCCTTCGGCTTCCGAGAGGCCGTCAGGAAGGTCCGCGTGGAGGCCATTGGGGAGGTTGCCATGGCGGAGGCCGTCGGGAAGGTCAGCCTGGAGTTCGTCAGGAAGTCCCTCGGGGAGGGCGTCGGACAGGTCGCCGGGGAAATGGAGATCGACCCGTCCGATCCGCTCGCGGCGCCGCTCCGGTACGTCCAGCAGGAACGGGCGCAGGTGAGCCGGCTGTTCGCTCACCGCGGCCGTCACCCGGTGGCCTTCCCCCGCGGCGGCCCGGAGCAGCGTCCCGGCCACGTCGTCGGCTCGGGAGAGCATCGGCCAGTGCCCGGTGTCGAGTTCGAAGAAGGTCACCCGGGGCTCGGTGAGGGCCCGGAGCCGGGGATCCCCCAACGCCACCAAGCCCTCGACCATCGCGATGCTCGAACCGTTGCCGGTGCACAGCACCCCGGTCGACGGCAGAGCGGAGACCGCTCCCGTCAGACGGAGCGGCTGGGTGAGCGTGCCCACCGGCTGCGGTACGGCGTTCGCCGTCAACCGGGTCAGGGCGCTCGACGGGATCCCGGCGACGCTGCCCCAGCGCTGCCACGCCTCGAGCGGTGGCGGAGGGATCAGCCGGTCGTCCCCGTCCGCACCGGTGCGCCGCGACAGCCGCTCGCGTACGGCCTCGTCCGGCACCAAGGTCAGGGCCTGGTCGCCGTGTTGGGGCATGCCGGCGTCCAGGTGGACGATCCGGGCGATCCGCTCGGGACGCCGGTCGGCTGCGCCGAGCACCGGGTAGATGCCGTAGCAGTGACCGACCAGGACCACTTCCGGCGCGTCCAACTCGTCGATCAGCCGCAGCAGATCGTCGATGTGCGTCTCCAGGTCCGTACCGGGGCCCGCCGCAGGGCCGTCGGCGCCCATGCCGGTGAGCGTCACCGGACAGACCCGTGCCCCCGACTCCCTTAGCCGGGCGGCCACTTCCTGCCAGATCCAGCCGCCGGTGTGGGCACCCGCCACCAGAATGAAAGTCGTCATCACCGTCTCCTCGTACTGGGGTCCGCGGGGCCGGGCGTACCGGTGCTCCGCGCTCGCCGGTACGGTAGGAACTCCCCCTGAGGGAGGTTCAAGTCCGTGTCCCCCGACAGCATGTGGAGCATCGGAGAGCTCGCCGAACGCGCCGGCGTCACCGTCAAGACCGTCCGCTTCTACTCGGACCGGGGCCTCCTGCCCGAAGGAGCCCGCAGCTCCGGCGGCCACCGCCGCTACGGCCCGGAGGCCCTCGACCGGCTGCACCTGATCCGTTCCCTGCGCACCCTCGACCTGCCGGTTCCCGAAGTGGAGCGGATCCTCGACCGGGACGACACGCTGGAGGACGTCGTCGCGGGACAGCTGCGGCAGATCGGCTCGCGGCTGACCGCCCTGCGCTGGCAGGAGGCGGCGCTCCAACTGCTCCAGGACTGCGCCCCCGAGGAACGTGCCACTCGTCTGCGGCTGATCGGTTCCGTGTCCGTCCCGCCCAGCACCGCGCCGCTGGCACGCTTCTGGCGGCGCTGGCTGCCTCCGCGGCTCCCGGCCCGGCTCGTCTCCGCGATCGTCGAACACTCCGTTCCGCGGCTTCCCGAAGGCCCGACACCGGCCCAGGTGCTGGCCTTCACCCGGCTGCACGCCTTCGTCACCGCCCCTTGCCCCGGCACGGACAACGGGCAGCCGGCGGCACACCGGCCCGACGGCGGACGTCCGGCGGTGCTCTACGACGGCCTCGTCGAGGCGTACGCGCTGGCGTCGCCGCAGGTACGAGCGGAGCGGTCACCGCGAACGGGCGAGGCACTCGACTGTTTCGTCTCCGCCTACGCCCGCTCCCGTGACACGCGGGACACGCCCGCATTCCGCCGCGGACTCAGCGGGATGCTCGCCGCGGACCCCCGTATCGACCACTACTGGAATCTCACCGCCGAGATCACCACCTCACCCGAACCGACCCCCGGCGCCATCCACGACTGGCTCTGCGCCGCTTTGGACGACCAGATCGCCCACCAGGCCGGCTGATCAGGGTGGCTCCGCCCGGCGGACGGAGAGGTTCCGGCCCGCGCCCGCGGCGTCATGAGGACCGCGTCGCTCGGAAGACCGCTCGGAACGCCCACCGGGTGTGCGCTCAGAACGCCCACCGTGTGTGGGTGTAGACCCCGTCGTCGCGACCGAACCCGTACGCGGTGGCCGGAGCCACCCCGTACACCACGGCGTCTCCCTTTCTGAACGCGTTCCCGATCCCGTGGAAGGTGCCCTGAGGGGAGGTGATGTGCGGCCCGTATTTCGTCTCGTACGCCGCGATCACCTCTTCCAGAACGGCCGGATCGGCAACCGGTACCGCCTCGCCCTCGATCACGAGGTCGAGCCCTTCGGTGAGCGAGTTCCCGCCGGTGGTCAGCGCGCAGTGCCCGTTGTGGGCGAGGTTCTTCGCCTTCTGCTCCCCCGGGCCGGTGGAGAAGTACAACACCCCGTCGTGCCAGGCGGCGATCACCGGGGTGACGTGCAGCCGGCCGTCGGGCCGCACGGTCGACACCCAGAAGATCTCGGCGGCCTCCATCGCCCGCCGGGCCTCGGCCCACTCGGTGGCCGTGACGTCCGCGGCACCCGGGCGGGGACGGAGCGCGGAGCTGTAGCGGGCGTCGAGCTCGGTGGCGGGCTCTTTGGCGGGTTCCTGTGTCGGCATGGCGGAACTCCCTTCCTCGTCCTTCTTCCCTCTTCCGGCCTCTTCCTGATGACGACCGGTCGACCGCCGAGAATTCATCGCCGCGCCCGTTATTTCGTCTCAGTGACAATAAGTGGTCCATGGCTGGGCAGTGAGGGCCGGATCAGGTGGACACGATGGCGTTGAGTCCGTAGTCCAGCTCCGAGCCGTCGACCAGAATCGCCTCGACCGTGCGCGAACGAGGGTCGATGTCGGCCACGATTCCGTCGCCCGCGTAGCGCGGGTAGCCCGTTTCCCCCGTCTCGCCGGTCGCCTCGACGGCCGCCGATCGCACAGCGGACTCCTGGACGGAGACGGCGTCCTTGTTCACGACGTACTCGGGGACCAGCAGGACGGTGAAACGCTGGGGTTCGGTAGTCACGTTCCGGTATTTAAGTGCCTCTCCCGGCGCCCGTCGCGCAGGCGCACGGTAGTTCTTCGCACCTCGGCGGTCGGCCGAGCGGGCGACAGCGGTGGGATGCGCCGCGTGATGGGGGAAGGCATCGGTCATGCCGCCGTCCCGGCCGCCGCTCGGCCCGATGACGGCGTTCTGCCGTCGGACGGTCACTCGTCGCATCGGCGGCGCGGCTGTCGTCCGGCGCGCCCTCGCGCCTGAGCGGCGGCGATCGTTTCCGCGGACGGTACGGCGACGCGCCGACCGTCGAGAACAGATGGGCGAACCGTGAGGCACAGGACCACGCAGGTACGAACGCGCACGACGTCACCGGCTCGGGGCCGTGCGGGGTGGGCCCGGCGACTGGGGGCCGTCACGGGAGTTCTCGTGCTGTGCGCCCTGCCCACCGGACCGGCGGGCGCGGCGCAGGAGAACGGTCCCTCCCCGGCGAGAGCGCCGCTGTTCGTGTCCGACTACGGCAACAACCGGGTGGTGAGGCTGCCGGCGATCGGCGACAGCCCGTCGACGGTCCCCCTCGACGGTGTCGTACGTCCGACCGGTCTGGCGTGGGACGCCGCCCGCGATCTCTATGTCGCCGACACGGGCAACAACAGGGTGGTGAAAGTGGTGGCGAAGGGCGGGGAGCAGTCGACCGTCCCCACCGTCGGCCTGTCGCGCCCGCTGGGCCTCGCCGTCGACGTCCACGGCACGCTCTACATCGCCGACAGCTTCAACGACCGTGTGGTGAAGGTTCCCGCCGACGGCGGCGGGCAGACCACCGTCCCCACCACGGGGCTGCTCCACCCCTGGGGTCTGGCACTCGGCGCGGGCGGGGACCTGTACATCTCGGACTTCGTCAACGACCGGGTGGTGAAGGTCGCCGCGGACGGCAGCGGCCAGACCACGGTCCCCGCGGTCGGCCTGTCCCAGCCGACCGGACTCGCCCTGAACGCCGCCGGTGACCTCTACATCTCGGACAGCGGCAACAATCGCGTCGTGAAGGTGTCCGCGGGCAGTGGTACGCAGAGCACGGTGCCCACGACCGGACTGAGCGATCCGCTGGGCCTCGCCCTGGACGGCCGCGGCGGCCTCTATGTGGCCGATGGTCTCAACAACCGGGTGGTACGGGTCGCGGAGACCGGCGGTGATCAGGTCACGCTTCCCGCCTCCGGCCTCAACACGCCGACCGGCGTCGCGTTCCCGCCGGCCGACAAGGCGGTCGGGTGACACGGAGCACCACTCGGCACCACGGAGAGAAGCCGCTCATGATCCGTCCGGTACGGGGACCTCCGCGGGCTTGAGCGGCGTGATGCCGGCACCGGGCCCGGACACGGATCCGCCCCGCAGTTCCGGGGTCCTCGCGCCGACCCAGAGGACCGCGAACAGACAGAGGAGACCGCCGCTGACCAGGGCGGTCGCCCCCGAGGTCCAGCTCGCGACGACGCCGCCGCGCAGGTTGCCGAGGTCGGGGCCGGCCTTGCCGACGATCTGCTCGGCCGCCGTCACCCGGCCCAGCAGGGCGTCCGGGGTGTGGGTCTGGACGATCGTGCTGCGTGAGATCACCGAGACGGCGTCACCGGCCCCGGCGAGGGCCAGGAGCACGAGCCCGGCCCAGGGATCACGCACCAGGCCGAAGGCCGCGAGGGACACGCCCCACAGTCCCGCCCCGCACAGCATCACCGGCCCGGGACGCCCCAGTCGTGTGATCGTCCCGGACAGGGCGGACGCGGAGATGCCGCCGACGGCGAGCACGGACAGGAACAGGCCGAGCGTGCGCGGACTGCCGCCGAATCGTTCGGCGTTGACCAGCGGGAACAGGCTCGTCGGCATCGAGAGCACGGTGGCGGCGAGGTCGGTGATCAGGGCGCCGCGGACCGCCCGGTGTCCGGCCAGGAAGCGGAGGCCGTCCATCACCCCGTGCAGCCCGGCCCGGGACGGCTCACCGGCGGGCGGCAGAGCCGGCAGCCCGAACGCGCCGTAGAAGGAGAGCCCGAAGGACAGGCTGTCGACGAGGTAGCAGGGTCCGATGCCGGCCCAGCCGAGCAGGATGCCGCCGAGTGCCGGACCGACGAGCATCATGGCCTGACCGGTGATCTGCTGGAGTGCCAGCCCGGCCGCCACCTGCTCCTTCGGCAGCAGCCTCGGCACGAACACGCCCGCCGCGGGACCGCCGACCGCCGAGCAGCAGGACTGCGCGGCCACCAGGGCGAGCACACCCGCCACCGGAACATGTCCGGTGAAGCCCTGCACCGCGAGCAACAGGGAGACGGCCGCCTGGCCGACGGTGGCGTACAGGTAGATCCGCCGGCGGTCGCCACGGTCCGCCCAGGAACCGGCGAACAGCCCGAACACCACCATGGGCAGCGCCTGTGCCAGCCCCACCGCGCCGGTCCAGACCGTGCTGTGCGTCATGTCCCAGACCTGGAACATGACGGTGACCATGGTCATGAAGCTGCCCAGCACGGACACGGTCCGGCCGATCAGCAGGCGCCTGAAGACCGGGGACGTACGCAGTGGCCGGACGTCGATCAGGGTGCGGGCCAGGCTCATGAGGGGTGGCGGGATGCGCGGGGGTCGTTCACGTCGCGCAGGGTAACCGGCGCCCTCCGGCCGGAGCGAATCGTTTTCGCCTCAACCGACGCCGTCCTCCGGCGTGCGCCCGCCGCGGCCCTGGACGCAAGAGGGGCCCCGGGGTGGCTGGTTCTACGGCGGTCGGGAAGGACGAGGAACTGCGCCGCGTCGGCCACGGGTTCCTCGTACGGCTCGGCTGAGTTCCGGTAGCGGCCCGCCCCGTCGGACGGACCGACGCGCGTCAGTTCATCCGGCGGCGGGCCTGTTTCACCTCGCGTTGGACGGCCCAGGCGTCGGCGACCGGACCCAGGTGACCGAGCTTGTCCGGGTTGAGTACCGAGCGGATGGCCTGGATCCGCCCGTCGAGCACGTCGAGGGCCAGGGTGTGCAGGATCTTGCCGTCGGGAGCGCGGAAGACCGCACCGGGCTGGCCGTTGACCTCGTGCGGCTCGAACGTCACGTTGATCCGGGCGAGCACGGGGAAGACGGAGGCCAGGAGCCGGGCCACGTTCTCCGCACCGACGACGGCCCGGGCCAGATTCGGGGCATTGCCCCCGCCGTCACCGACCATCTGTACGTCGGCCGCCAGCAGGCTCCGCAGGGCGTCCACATCGCCGTCCTTCAAAGCGTCGAAGAAACGCTCCGCGAGTTCCTGCCGCTCCTTGCGGTCCGCCGCGAACCGTGGCCGGCCGGCCTTCATGTGCCGGCGTGCCCGTACCAGCAACTGCCGGCACGCCGCCTCCGAACGTCCCACCGCCGTGGCGATCTCGTCGAACCCGAAGGCGAACACCTCCCGCAGCACGAACACCGACCGCTCCAGCGGGCTGAGCCGTTCCAGCAACAGCAAGGCCGCCATCGAGACGGAGTCGGCCAGCTCCGCGGAGCGCTCCGGATCCTGGTACGGATCACTCAGCAGCGGCTCGGGCAGCCACGGACCCGCGTACTGCTCCCGCCGCACGCGCGCGGAGCGCAGCACGTCGATCGACACCCGCGTGACCGTGGCCGACAGAAAGGCCTTGGCCGAGTTGGGCAGGGTCGTGGAACGGTCGAAGCGGAGCCAGGTCTCCTGGACCGCGTCCTCGGCCTCGCTCACGCTGCCCAGAATCCGGTAGGCGATCGAGAACAGCAGCGCTCGCAGCTCTTCGAACTCCTCGGCCTTGTTCACACCGGTCTCCCTTTCCATCCATCCTGCCCCGCCCGGTCGCCGGTCTCGCTCAGTGGAACTGTCCAGGCTCGTAGTCGCCGGCTGGCTGGCGCGTGATGATGTTCAGCCGGTTTGCCGTGTTCATGAAGGAAACCAGCATCACCAGGGCCGTGAGCTGCTCCTCGTCGTAGTGCTTGACGGCGTGCGCCCACACCTCGTCGCTGACCCCCTGGGCCGCGTCCGCGACGCGGGTGCCTTCTTCCGCCAGTTCCAGCGCGGCCCGCTCGGCCTCGGTGAAGACCGTGGCCTCCCGCCAGGCCGCGACCAGGTTCAGCCGTACCGAGGTCTCGCCGGCGACGGCGGCCTCCTTGGTGTGCATGTCGACGCAGACGGCGCATCCGTTGATCTGGCTCACCCGCAGTGACACCAGTTCCTGCGTCGTGGACGGCAAAGCCGAGTCCTTGAGCACTTTCCCGGCCGACATCAGGTACTTGAGAGCCTTGCCCGCGGTCGGGCTGGCGAAGTAGTTCAGTCGTGCGTCCATCGTGGGCCCCTTCTGTTCGTGAGTGGTCACACCCCCGAGACGAGGCAGCCCGCCTTCTTGTGACACGAGCGCATGTGACCCGCGTCACGCCACCGCCGACGCGCACCGGCGCACCGAGCCCGAGCCGCCGCACCGAGTCGGAGCCGCCGCACCGAGCGGCGCCGGACGCTTCGGACCGGCGGACCACGGCGTCGCCGTCGGCCCGGACGACCAGCCGGAGCTGTGGGCACAGGTCAGGGCCGCCGCCGAGGTGGCGGGGGAGCGGCCGCCGGACGAGCTGTACCTGGTTGACGCGGTGAACGCGGGGGTCGGCGAACAGAGCCGCCTGCTCGGGCTGTTGCCCGGACGGCGCCGCATGATCCTGGGCCTGCCCCTGCTCGCCGGTCTCACCGTTCCCTGGCGCGCGCTGTCGCCGACGCCGAGGACTGGTCGCGGCCGTTGCGGGTCGCCGTGGCCAGGGCGCTGCGCGCCTCGGCCCCGACGGCGGACGCGGCGGCACCCGTCCGTCAGGGCGGCCCGGCCGGTCAGCCGGAGGAAACCGCTCTGCCCGGCCTCGACGAGGTGCTGGGCGCGTTCGACCGCGGACTCCTGTGGATGGAGGTCGCCGATCGCAGGCCCAAGCCGCCCCAGGCGGCCCGGCTGACCGGGCCGTCGGCCCGGAACTTCATCCGGCCGAGGATCTTCGACGGGCTCGCCGGCATGGTCCATCTGCATCTCGTGCGGAACGGTCACGCGGTTCCCGACACCGGCTGGTCGGGACAGCCCGGACTCGCCCTGCCGGAGCACTGGGAGAAGGGCCTGGACGACGCTCTCGACGCGGCCGTGGCCGACACACCTGACACCGCGCGGCTGCGTTCCCTGCTCGCCGACAGCGAGGCCGTGTCCGCGTAACAGCCGCCCAGGACTCATGGCCGGACGGATCCATGGCCTGGGAACGAGGCCGCTCCCGCTGTACGAGTTGCTCCTGCCGCACCAGCCGCACCAGCCGCTCCGGCCGTACGAGCGATTCGCGGAGGCCCGGGTGGTTCGCCCCGCCGTCGAGGGCCATGCTTCTCGGGGGCCGGCGCGGCTGGTTAGCCTGCCTGGATGTCATACCTGTCACTCACACCGCTCCGCTTCTCCCCGGAGGAGATCGCCGAGGTGGTCGGCCTCTACGCGAGCAATCCGGAGTACTGCCGCGCCGCAGGCGAGTACGACCCCGAGCACATTCCGGCCGACAGGGTCGGGGCGGATCTGCGGGAAGAGGCGGGTACCGAGGGCTGCGAGGTCCTGCTCGCCCGTGACGAGGGGCACCGGATCGTCGGTCTGCTGTGTCTGCTCGACCGTCATCCCACCGACGGACACCCGTGGATCGGACTGCTGTTGGTGCACGGGAGCCTTCACCGGCAACGGATCGGAAGGCGCCTGGCAGACCTGGTGGAAGAACGCTATCGGCGCGAGGGCAGGGCCGGCATCAGGCTGGCGGTCCTGGAGAACACCCCCACCTCTCTGGCCTTCTGGAGTTCCCTGGGATGGCAGGAGGTCGACCGTCGCACCGACCGCCAGTACGGCCGCCCGTGCATCGTCATGCACAAGCAACTGACCCCCTGATGCTCTCCGGAGCCGGGTTGCTTCGAGCCACCGCCGGCTGCTGCGAGCCGACGGTGTTCTCTCCGGGCCCGGCCCTTACGTCCCCGATCAGTGGATTGCTACCTGGATCCCCGGAGCGCGAACGACGCCCGCTGCCGCCACCGCGATCCGTCGTGGACCAGGAGATCGACCGACGCCACGGGGGAGACGACGGGGAGCCGGCCGCGGAGGTCGGCCTCGGCCTCGTCCAGGACGGTGTCGTCCTGCCCCTGGGTGATGGTCAGATGCGGCACGATCTCGGCGAACTCCCCGCCGAAAGGCGGGGTTTCGGGCCACCTGTCCACGATGGCCTCGGTGAGCGCGCGAAATGGGGTGGCCGGTTCAGGGGCGAGATACAGAATCCCGGGAAACCGCCCGAACCGCTCGAACCGGGCCTCGAAGGGGCTGTGACGCCCGATGACGGCGTCGATGGCGGCCAAGGTGTCGCAGTCGATACGACTCTCGGGGAGAAAGGGGAAGAGCACGGTGACATGGGCCGGCATACCCGACGGGACGGCCGGGTCCAGCCGGTCCCGCCACTCTCGAACAGCGGGTTCCGCCTCAGGAACCCTCACGACCAGTCCCGACCGCGCTACTTGAGGTGTGCCCGACACCTGCTCACGGCCACAGGCCCACCTGCTCACGGCCGCAGGCCCGCCTGCCGGAGTGTCAGGGTCGACAGGTCGGCGATGACCTGCTGGTCTCCGCGTCGCCAGGCGTCGGCGAGGCCGCCCGGCGGGCTGGGGACCGCCGTCAGGGCGCGCTGCGGTCCGGTCAGGGCGCGCAGCGCGAGCAGGTCGGCGCCTCCGGGAGCGTCCAGGAGACGGCGGGTGGTGGCGCTGCGCCGGATCCAGCGCAGGCGCGGCGGAAGCCACAGCACCAGGACGAAGGCCACCGAGAGGACGATCAGGGCGATCGCGGCCAGCAGGGCCACACGGCCCACCAGGTCCTCCAGCGACTGTCCGGCGTCGGAGAGACCGGTGGCGGCGTCGGCGGCCGACCTGAGCGGCTTCTTCAGTGAGCTCCCGACGAGCGGCACCTTCGACGCCGCGTCGCCGGCGTCGTCGAGACCGCTCGCGAGGCTGTCGCCCGCGCTCTGGGCCTTTCGCCCCGGCTCGGCCAGCAGCATGATCGCGTGGTGCACCACCAGGGCGAACTTCACCGCGGCAGCGATCAGTGTCACGGCGATCAGGTCGGCGATCACCTGCCGGCTCCGACGTGCTGGGGTCTGGGCGTAAAGGCGCATGGGCGTGCTCCTGTTCCGGCGATGCCGTAGACCGGACCGGTCGAGTCTCACGAGGTGCTGCGGGGCGGTACCGCCGAGGCTCGGCCGGTCGTGTGCGTACGAGGGAGTGGAGGTGGGTTGCGAGGAACGGGTTTCCACGGCCGGTGAGTTGAATCCGAGGGGACGAGCGGTGGTGCTGTGCCGGAGGTCGACGGGGGCCGGAAGGCGGGCCCGAACAGTTTCCCGGGCAATGGTGACATTCCGTCAGGGCGACTTCCCGTCTTTCGCGAAGTCGTGCTCGGTGTGGTGTGTGAGGAGGCCGAGGTCTTCCCGGCAGTGATGGCGGACCGTCAGGTCCTGGAGCAGTGCTCCGGTCAGCCGCGTCCCGCTCGGGCCAGGGCCTGTCCGGCCTCGGAGGCCAGGGCGGCGACAAGATCGGCCGCAGGTGGCAGGTCGGTCACGAGGTCGACGCCCTCACCCGCCCAGACGGGCTGTGCGGGCACATTCCCGCTCGCCACATCGGCCTGATAGGCAAGGCGTGCCGCCGCGGGGTCCGTCGCGAGTTCTGTCTCCCGGCCCCGCCACCGGTCGAGATACGGGTGACCCAGGGTGCGGGCCGTGTACTTCGACGGCCATCGGGAACTCCGCGCGATGTCGAGGATGCGGTTTCGCTCCGTGTCCTGTCCGCGTCCGTCCACGAGTGCCTTGGCCGTCGCGGGATCCACGAGGGACTCGGCCGTGGCCTGGAAGCGGGTGCCGATGACCGCCCCGGCGGCGCCCAGGGCCAGAACGGCCGCGACACCCCGGCCGTCCGCGATCCCGCCGGCCGCCAGCACCGGCACGCCCTCGGCCATGTCCACGACGACGGGTACGAAGGGGAGCGTCGACCGCCCGTGCCGACCGCCGTGCCCGCCGCTCTCGGTGCCCTGCGCCACGATGACGTCGGCCCCGAGTTCCACGGCCTGTCCGGCTTCGTCGAGATCGGTGACCTGGATGATCACGGCCGCGCCGGCCTCACGGACCCGTTCGGTGTACGGGCTCGGATCGCCGAAGGAGAACATCACGGCCGCCGGGCCGTACTCCAGCGCCTGCTCGATCACGGCCGCGCCGGCCGCCCAGGTCTGGAACCCCACGCCCCACGGTTTCCCGGCCCCCGCCACGATCGGCAGCTCACGCGCCAGCCAGTCCGGATCTCCCCCACCGGCGCCGAGCAGGCCGAGTCCGCCCCCGCGCGAGACGGCCGCCGCCAGCTCGCCGCCGGCCGATCCGCCCATGGGAGCCAGGGCGATGGGGTGCTCGACACCGAACAACGTCGTGAACGCGGTCGACAAGGGCATGACGGCAATCATCGCCCGTTCGCCGGAACATGCCTACGGCGTGGGCGAATCCGTGACCCCGGACCGACATCGATGTGACCCCAGACCCCAGGCATCGATGTGACCGAGTCACTGAGAAGAACGGGTCTGTGAGCCGTCCGGAGCGCTCACACCGCGGCGAGCAAGGCGTCGAGCGGAGCGGGTACGTGGTCGGGGGAGAGGGCCTCGACGAGGACACGGCCGTAGTGGATCTTGCGACCCTTCTTCGTCCCGAGGAAGCGCCTCAACTGCCGCTGGGAGGAACGGCCGTGCTGTGCCGGCTGACGAACGAAGGTCCTCAGGGCGCGCAGATCACCCTCCGCCCCGACGAGCTCCTCCACCCGGGACACGCCCAGAGCGCGGATGAGCTCGTCCTCCAGATCCGCCGCGCAGACGAAGAACTCCTGTGGCCGCGCAGTGTTCCCCTCCGGACCGTCCTGTTCCAAGGCGCGGGCGTAGTAGCCCCGTTCCGCCTCGTCGCACAATCCCGTGAGACGCAGGCCCAGGCCCGAGGGTCCGAGGAGGCGGGCGAAACGGCCCACGCTCATGGCACCGTTCATCGCCAGGACACAGACTCCTTCGGCCTCCAGATCCCGGCCGCGGCTCGCGGCGAGCGCGTCGACCGCCGCGAGATCGCTCGGCCCTTCGAGCAGAACGACCGTCCTCACGGACAGCCGTGCGGCCAGCTCGCGCGCGAGGTCACCGGGGCCACCGGCCGCCCAGGCGGTGACGGACTCCCGGAACGCCCCCATGTCGGTCATGCGCCGAGTCTGAGCCCTCCCGTCCGGCACGGCAACGAAATTCCGCCGCCGCGACGGTCGGCGGGGCGGATGCGTCGGAGGCCGACCGACATGTACGCGGCTCCGGCCACCCTCGCGGAGAGAGATCGTTCATCGTCGCCGACGCCGACCCAGGCGCGGAGTTACGAACAGAAGTCCTGTGAGCGTATGCCGATGCGAGCGTGAGTATGCTCGCGTAGTTGTCCGTCATGAAGCGGCGGAGTGGTGGCGGGTGTGGGGGTTCATTCAATGATGACGTCGCAGCCCGGGGCTGCCGGCGTGGCTTCGCCCGAGTTGGACCGCGCCGCGGCCTGGGGGACGGAAGAGCCGTCGGTGCTGCTCGTCGAGGACGACCCGGGCGACGCGCTGCTCGTGGAGGAGATGGTCGCCGACAGCGCACTCGGCATGCGTCTGCGCTGGGTGCGTTCGATGGCAGAAGCCTGTGACGTGCTCGCGTCCGAGGTCCCCGACTGTGTGCTGCTCGACCTGCACCTCCCGGACGCGCAGGGCCTGGAAGCGGTGTCGAGGGTGCGCGAGCGTGCCGAACACGTCGCCGTCGTGGTCCTGACCGGACTCGCCGAGGAGGGAACCGGTCTGGCGGCCGTGGCCGCCGGCGCACAGGACTACCTGGTCAAGGGCCGGGTCGAACCGGAGCTGTTCGGACGGGCGGTGCGCTACGCGATCCAGCGCAAGCAGGCCGAGCGCGACGCCGTGGCGTTGCAGGCCAGCCAGATGCAGGCCCGGGAGAACGCCCGCCTGGAACGGGGGCTGCTACCGCGCCCCCTGCTGCGCGGCGACGGCGTGGAGGTCGTGACCCGATACCGGCCCGGCCGCGCGCACGCGCTGCTGGGCGGGGACTTCTACGACATCGTGCAGAGCGCCGACGGCACCGTGCACGCCCTGATCGGTGACGTCTCCGGACACGGTCCGGACGAGGCCGCCCTCGGGGTCGCGCTGCGCATAGCCTGGCGCACCCTGGTGCTCAGCGGCGTCACCGGTGCCGACCAGGTGGGCCGGCTCGAGGAGATCCTCATGGCCGAGCGGGCCAGGAACGGGGTCTTCGCCACCCTGGTCGTACTCAGCGTCGGCCCCGGCCGGCGACGCGTCCGGATGGTGCGGGCGGGCCATCACGGCGTGCTGCTGTGCGGGACCGGCGGCGTCGAGTGGGTGGAGGTCCCGGGCGGCCCGGCGCTCGGCATCATTCCGGGCGGAGCACGCTGGCCCGTCGAGGAACTGGAGCTCCCCGAGGGCGCGGCGATGGTGCTGTTCACCGACGGCCTGTTCGAGGGGCGTGTCGGCCGCGGCACGGAGCGGCTGGGCGAGGAGGGACTGCTGGCGATGGCCCGTGAACTGGACGGTCTGCCCCCGGACGCGTTCGTCGACGGACTCATCGACGGTGCCGAGGCACTGGCCGAGACGCAGGGCGGCCTGGCCGACGACGTCGCCGTGCTCCATCTGCGCTGGGGCCGACGGGTGTGAAGAACGTGCGGGAGAACAGTGACTTCGAGGACGGGACACGGAACATGACCGGCGGGTGGTGGGCCGGACGACGGCTGACGGTACAGGGCTGGATCAGGCTGGTACTGGCGTTCATGGCGCTGCTGGTGGTCGTGGGCGCGGGGATCGGCGCGGGGCTTCTCCGGAGCACGACCTCGGTCACCGACCATCTGCTCATGGACGTCGAGCCCGCGCAGACGGAGGCCTACCGGCTGCAGTCGGCCCTGGTGAACCAGGAGACGGGAATCCGCGGGTACGCCATCGCGGCCGACCGCCGGTTCCTGGAGCCGTATGTGCAGGGCCGGAAGGACGAGGCCCGCGCCGTCGCCCGGATGCGCGCCCTCATCGGTGACCGACCCGAACTGCTCCGCGAACTGGAGACGGTCGAGAAGCGGGCGGCCGACTGGCGGCGCGCCTACGCCGAACCCCTCGTGGACGGCGTCACACCGGGCGAGCCCCGCACGATCGACTCCGCGACCGCCGAACGCGGCAAGAAGTCCTTCGACCGTATCCGCGGCGCGTCGGCCCAGCAGATCGCCGGACTGGCGACGGCGGTCGAGGAGGGCCGAGACCAGCTGGAGTCCTCGCGGAAGGTCCGCGACGCGGTGCTCATCGCCATGGTCGTCGTGTTCCTGCTGACCGGTGTGGTGCTGACGATCCTGATCCGCGTCCTGGTGACACGCCCGCTGGACCACCTGCGGATCGCCACACGCCGGGTGGCACAGGGCGACTTCGACCATGTCATCACCGGTGGCGGGCCCGTCGACCTCACCGCCGTGGCAGACGACGTCGAGAACATGCGCCAGCGGATCGTCGCCGAGCTGGGCTCCTCCCGGGAGCAGCGGGAGATCCTCACCCGGCAGACCGCCGACCTCGACGCACAGGCCGTGGAGTTGCGCCGCTCCAACGCCGAACTCGAACAGTTCGCCTACGTGGCCTCCCACGATCTCCAGGAACCCCTGCGCAAGGTGGCCTCGTTCTGCCAACTGCTGGAGAAGCGCTACAGCGACCAACTGGACGACCGCGCACGGCAGTACATCGACTTCGCCGTGGACGGCGCCAAACGCATGCAGGTCCTCATCAACGACCTGCTCACCTTCTCCCGCGTGGGCCGCGTCAACGACGCCCGCCTTCCCGTCGACCTGGACCAGGCGCTCAGCAAGGCACTGGCCAATCTGGAGAGTTCGGTCACCGACAGCGGCGCGCGCATCGACCGGCCGGACGAACTGCCCCGGGTCGTCGGGGATCCGACCCTGGCCACGATGCTCTGGCAGAACCTGGTCGGCAACGCCGTCAAGTTCCGCCACCCCGACCGCCCGCCACACGTCCGCATCACCTGTGAGCGAGACCCGGAGGACTCCGGCGCCTGGCGCTTCTGTGTCACCGACAACGGCATCGGCATTCCCGGTGAGTTCGAGGACAAGGTCTTCGTCATCTTCCAGCGGCTGCACGCCCGCGATGCCTACGGTGGAACCGGCATCGGCCTCGCGCTGTGCAAGAAGATCGTCGAATACCACGGCGGCCGCATCTGGATCGACACCACCCACACCGACGGCACGCGCTTCTGCTTCACCCTCCCGTCCGCCGACACGGCGGACGCCCTTCACGACAGCACCGAGGACAAGGCCCTGATATGACGACTCCCGCCGGCACCCCCATCAACGTCCTCCTCGTCGAGGACGACCCGGGCGACGAGCTGATGACCCGGGAGGCGTTCGAGGACAACAAGATAGGCAATACCCTGCACGTCGTCCGCGACGGCGAGGAGGCACTCGACTTCCTCTACCGGCGCGCCGCCCACGCCGACGCACCGCGGCCCGACCTGATCCTCCTCGACCTCAACCTGCCCAAGTACGACGGCCGCCAGGTCCTGGAGAAGATCAAGTCGGATCCGGCCCTGTCCCACATCCCGGTCGTCGTCCTCACCACCTCGGCGGCCGAGGAGGACATCCTGCGCAGCTACAAACTGCACGCCAACGCCTATGTCACCAAGCCGGTCGATCTGGACCAGTTCATCGCGGCCGTCCGCCAGATCGACGACTTCTTCGTCCAGGTGGTGCGCCTGCCACGGCAGAACGGCTGATCAGGAACCGGTGGCCCCCGGCTGCCAGGTGGCCCGCACCAAGGCCCGTTCGACGTCGGCCAGATAGACGGCCGCGGCGAGCCAGGCCCGTGCGTAGCGGTCCGGGTCGGAGCCACCGGTGCGGCCGAAGACGTCACGGGTGCGCCGGTCGGCCTCCGCCGTGAGACCGGCCGCCAGGTCCGCCGCCGTAGGGAAACCACCGCGTCGCAAGGCCGCACCGTCCCCGCGCAGATCGCCGTCGCGCGCGGGTTCCGCGACGGCTCTGCGGCCACCCGACACGGCGACCTCGACCAGCCGCCGCAGCCGCCACAGCGGCGCCTGCGCCAGCGGGTCCGGCGCTTCGTCGCCCGGGCCGTCCACAGCGGGCACGGTGGTGGCCGCTACGACGTCCTCCGGCGGGAAGTGCGCGCCCTCCAGCCGGTTGTAGCCCAGGTCGGCGTGGCCCTGCCACTCCGCGGGCAGCCGCAGTGTCGCCTCGGTCCCCGGCAGCGGGGCGACGGCCAGCGGGCGGAGCGTGGCGGCACGCTCCGGGTCCAGGCGGCCGATGACCCGCAGCCGCAGTCCCGGTCGGGAAGCGAGCCGTCGGAAGTTGGCCGTGTGGGCGAGGCCGGGGTGGCCGTGGGCCGGGACCAGCCGCATCAGGACGCCCTCGGTGTCCGGTCGTCCGGGGGGCAGCTCCCGGGCGATCAAGTGATCCCCGGCCGCCCCGACGAGGACGAGGTCGCAGCCGACCAGCTCGCGCGCGGCCTGCTCGGTGCGCTCCGGGTCGGCGTCGGGCGCCACGGTCAACCGCTCGGCGACAGCTTCGGCGAGCGGACGGGCGAACAGCGCGGCGAGCGGACCCGAGGCCCACGACCCACCGGTGAGCGGAGTCGCCCGTACCCCCTTGCCGGAGCCGAGGCGGCCGTCCTCGGACACCGTCGCGCCGGAGATCAGCATCCCCCCGCGGGCGAGCTGGGCGTGATCGAGGTTTCCCGAGCCGAGCGCCACGGTCGCTGTGGCCGCGCCCTGGGCACGAGCCGGTCCACCGGGCTTGACGTCGGCGACCGAGAACCAGTGTCCGTCGTCGGAGACGACATGGGTGACGACGCCGCTGTAGCCGGTGGCGGCGATCACCGGCTCGCTGCAGACCCCGTGGACCCGCAGGCTGCCGCCGCCCGGCCGGTAGGCGCGGCGGGCGGTGCCGATCAGCGCCGGCCCTGGGGTTCCCGCGCCCAACAGGGCCGTGGTGAGGAGCAGTTCCCGGACCTGCGCGACGAGGTCGGCCAGCCGGTGGCCGTCATCGCGGGCACGCGCGCCGCGCAGCCCTCGTACGACCCGCAGCGCGGCTGCCTCGGCGCGGTGCAGCCCGGCGAGCCGGGCCGTGTGCGCGGCCCGCAGCAACCCGGCCTGGGGAACCGCGCCCGCGGCGGGCACCCCGGCGGCGAGCAGCGCGGCGGCCGCCGTCCACAGGTCGGACGCGGCGGCCAGCTGGGCCTCGGTGAGGGAGACGGCCTCCCCGGGCTCGGTGACGGTTTCTGTGTTGACGGCATCTGCGGTGTGCGACGCGATGGCAGCGGCGGTGTGCGCCACCCCGGGAACTGCGCTGGGCGATGCCGCGGGAACAGCGATGGGCGCCGCCCCGGGAACGGTGGCGGGCGGGGCGACGGGAGCCCTGGTGGTCGCAGCGCCGAGGGCCGTGTCGGCACCCGTCTCGGAGCTCTCCTGCGGGGCGCCGTGGTCCGCGGTCCCCGCTTCGGCGTCCGGATCGGCGTCCGCATCGGCCAGTGGGCAGGCGCCGAGGACGGCGGCCCTGTGCAGGCACCTGGGGGCGAGCAGACAGCTGCACACCACCTGGCCCGCGTCCGTGACGGCGCCTGACGGGCCCGGGGCGAGAGCGACCTCAGCGTCCTCACCGCACCGCACGCGCAGGACCGTGCCGTCGGCGAGGACAGGCAGGGCCGCGTACGACGCGATCGCGGCGTCCAGCTTCTTGCGCAGCCTGCTCGTCAGGCCCTCCACGGCGGAGGCGACCACATCGGCCGCCACCAGGGGCAGTTCGGCGTTCATCGGGCATCTCCGCGGAGACGGTCGCCCACCCAGCGGGCGAGGGCGAGGGGACTGAGCGCGGCGACGGGCATGCCGGCCGCGACGAGTTGCTGTGCGACGGGCACCGAGTAGCGCGGGTTGCCGGTGTCGTCGAGGGCGGCGCATCCCATCAGATGCACCCCGGAGCCCGCCAGGGCCCATACCTCACCGAGGAGGCCGCCCAGCGGGTAGCCCTCCTCGAAGTCGCTCACCACGACCACGAGCGTCCGGCTGGGCACCGTGACCAGGGAACGCGCGTGGCTGAGCCCGGCCGCGATGTGGGTGCCGCCGCCGACCCGTACCTCCAGGAGCAGCGAGAGCGGGTCGTCGACCCGGTCCGTCAGGTCGATCACCTCCGTCGAGAACGCGAGGAAGTGGGTGGACAGGGTGGGGACGCCGCCCAGGACGGCCGCCGTCAGGGCCGACCAGATGACGGAGGCCTCCATCGACCCGGACACGTCGACCACGAGGATCAGGCGCCAGTCGGCCTCCTTGCGCGAGCGGGTGCTGAACACCGGCCGCTCCGGCACCACCACGGTTCGTCCGTCGGCCGTGCGGCGCGCGTGGGCGAGGTTGGCCCGCAGGGTGCGCGGCAGGTCGAGCCGGCCGCCGGGCCGCCTGGTGGGGCGGGGCGTCGCGAGCCCGGTGAGGGCCGGGCGCATCCGGGTCGCGAGTTCCTTGGCCAGTTCATCGACCAGACGCCGTACGAGGGGACGCAGGCCGGCCAGTTGCTTCTCGGGCATCCCGCCGGCGAGGGACAGCACCGAGGTCAGCAGATCGACCGACGGACGGACCGCGGCGGGGTCGAGTTCGGCCAGTACGTCGCTGCGGCCCTGGTCGGCGGCGCGGGCGAGCACCTCCTCCCGGACCTGTGCTCCGAACAGCGCCTCCAGTTCCTCGGCCCAGTCGCGGGCCGTGGGGAAGGACGCCTCGCGGCCACCGCCCTGGCCCGGGGACGCGTCCTCCCGGCCGAGGTCGGCGGAGCCTTCACCGCGGCCGGTGCCGTACAGCTCGTCGAGCGCGTGCGCGTAGCGGCGGGCGTGCTGCGGGAGCTTGTCGGTCTCCCGGCCGAGCAGCAGCCGCCAGCGGTCGGTGGGAGTGATCCGGAGCGGGGCGGACGGTGCTGTGGTGGCGGCTGTGGCCGCCGAGTGCGTCGGTGCGAAGGGTGCGGACGCGGGGTGCTCGGCCGTTTCGGGACGGCCGGGGACCGCGCGGATCCCGGGGTCCTCCGCTTGAGCGGCGTCCGTCCCCGAGGGCAGGTCCAGCGCGCGCAGGGCCGCGCGTCCCGCGGCGTCCGCGGCCGTCCACAGCGCGAGGAGTCGCGGCGAGGCGGTGAGCGACAGGTCGAGTCGGTCACCGAGCCGCTCGGTGATCGTGTGCAGGAGTCGGTCGCGGCCTGCGGGGGTGAGTGTGTCGAAGCCCGCGCGCAGGGCGGGCAGCCGGTCGAGGAAGTCCTGGTCGGTGAGGGTGTCGACGCGGTCGAGAAGCGGGTCGAGTGCCGTCGGTGCCGACTGGAGGAGCGCGGCCGCGCCGCCGAGCAGTCCGCCGAGGCGGCGGCCCAGCGCATGCCGCAACTCAGGGCCGGTGGCCGTGTCGATCCAGCCCGCTGTCCGTGCGCCGAGGACGGTGGCGTCGTCGAGGTCGAGCAGCACCCGGGCGGCCAGCGCGGCGCCCTGGACGAGGGGTGAGCCGGTGCGGGCGAGGGTGCCGAGGGCGTCGTCCATCCGCAGTCCGAGGCGGTGTTCACCGGCACGCGAGGCCAGTTCGATCAGCGCGGCCGTGTCCTCCGGCCGGTCGCTGCCCGCCAGCCCGGGCAGGGTGCGGACCGCCGACTCCAGCAGATCGGTGGCCAGTTCGGCGGCGGCCTGCCGGGTGTCCGGGCCGGTGCCGGGCAGATGGCCGCGGCACAGAGCCTCCAACAGATCGAGTGCGGACAGGAGTTCGGGGAGGGTGGCCGTCGCGGGGAACAGTGCGGCGGCGTCGGCGAGCCGCTCCGACACCAGCGAGGGCAGATCGCAGCGGGCGGCGGCGCCGAGTGCCGCGAGGACGTGGGCGCAGGTGGGCCCGCCGTCCGCGGACTCCCGGCGGAAGGTCTCCCGCAGGGTGCCCTCGGCGGCCAGGGCCGGGGTCACGCCCCGCATCCCGGCCAGGTCCAGCCGTACGGGGACGGCCGGTGTCCATGACACCCGCCAGCGGGTCGTCAGCGCGGCCGCGTCGCCCGTACCGGCCACCGCCACGGTCTCGCCGTAGCCCGCACCGCACACGGCGAGGCGCTGGAGCAGGACTTCGCGGCGGCCGTCGAGGGCGGAGCGGAGCGGATCGAGCCGTAGCTCGCGCGCCGCGGGGTCGTCGGGGCCGGGCAGCCGCAGCGCGGAGACCTCCGCCTCCACGCAGGGGCCGAGCCCGGAGCGGGGTGTGCCCGGTGCGATCCGGCCCCGCTCGGTGCCGACCAGGACCACTTCGAGCGCCCGCGCGAGGGCCCGGCCGCGCCCGAGCGGTTCGCCCTGGCCCATCACGCTCGTCAGCGCCTCGACGACCTCGCCCCGCCCGGGTGCAGCGAGTCCGCGTACGCGCGCTAGGTCGCCCGCCATCCGCAGGGTCTCGGCGGCCTCGCCCGTTCCGGCGGGGTGCCCGGCCGCTCGCAGTTCCCGGCACACGTCGGTGACCGCTCGGGCGGCCGCGTCCCGCACCCGCTCGGGGTCGCCGCCGGCCCGGAACACCGCCTGCTGCCAGCGCGGGTCCCGGATGCCGGCCGGGTAGCCGGAGCGGGAGTCCAGCAGATCGAAGGCGTAGGGGACGAGGGAGGTGACGACCTCCGGATCCTTCGTGCCGGCACCGCGATCCAGCGGCGCCGCCCCCTCGTCGGCGACACCCGGACCCGTGCCGGGTGCGGCGGCGGTCGCCGTCAGCGCCGGGGCGTGGAACGCGCCGACGACGGCCGCGACCCGGCGCCCGTCATGGGCGGCGCGGGCGATCGTCTCGCGCATGTGGGCCTCACGGGCCAGGTCCAGCGCCGGTGTGCCGCCCGAGGCCTCGGCGTCGCTGCGCAGTGCCCAGCCGACACCGAGCGCGGCGCGGCGGATCGCCTCGGGGGCGGATCCCGGGGCGAGGACCTCCACGCATCGGTCCCACAGATCGTCACCGTCACGGCCGGTCCCGGACGCGGCGAGAGCGTTCCCGAAGGAGACGGACACACCCACGGGCGCCTCCTCGGCGACCGCGGTCCGCGTGTCACCCGACGGGAGGGGACCCTCCGCGGTCCACAGGGGATCGGACATCGGCAGGTCGCAGCACACGACGTCCGCCCCGCGGTCCCGTGCCCAGCGGACCGCGGCCAGCTCGGGGGAGAAGTCGGCGAACGGATAGAAGCCGAGCCGACCGTTCTCACCCGCCCCGGCGAGCGCGACCGGCGCGACGGTACCCGGCGCGCCCAGATGGGGCAGCCACGGCTGGAAGTCGGCGGGCAGCTCCACGCACACGACCTCCGCCCCGGACGCGTCGAGAAGGGCGGGCACCGCTGCGGCGAGTGCCGGGCTGTGGTGTCGTACGCCGAGCAGGTACGGCGCCACGGAGCCGGCGAGGGCGGCGAGGGCCGCCCGTGGATCCTGGGTGTACGTCACCGGAGGTTCTCCCGCAGGTCCCAGAGCCGACGCCACAGCGCTGAACCGTCCTCGGCGCGGCGGCGCACCGGACCGTCCCAGTAGCCGAGCAGCCGCGCGTGGTCGGCGGGGTCGTCCTTGCGGACGACGCCCAGCAGGTGACCGGGGACCAGGTCGAGGGTGTCGGCCCCGGGAAGGTAGGCGGCGGCCACTCCGAGGGAGACCGCCACCTGCACCGCCTCGGCCGTCGACATGACCGTGCCGGGCCGCTCCACGTCCCAGCCCTCCGCGGACCGTCCGGCCCGGAGGTCGCGGAAGACGGTGACCAGCACGTCAAGGACCGCGTCGTCGACGCCGAAGGCGGCACCCGCCCGCTCCACGGCCGCGACCGCCTGCCGCCGTACGAGCGCGGTCTCGGCCTCGACGTCGGCGATCGGGTGCACGGTCTCGAAGTTGAAGCGGCGCTTGAGCGCGGCGGACATCTCCGAGACACCGCGGTCGCGGAGGTTGGCGGTGGCGATGACGGTGAACCCGGGGGTGGCCGCGACCTGGGCGTCCTCGGTGCCGGCCAGTTCGGGCACGCTCATCCGCCGGTCGGACAGGATCGACACCAGGGCGTCCTGGACCTCGGGAAGACAGCGGGTGATCTCCTCGACGCGGGCCACCCGCCCGGCGCGCATGGCGGCCAGCACCGGGGAGTCGACCAGCGCCGTCGGTGTCGGCCCCTGGGCGAGCAGCAGGGCGTAGTTCCACCCGTAGCGCAAGGCGTCCTCGGTGGTGCCCGCGGTGCCCTGGACGGTCAGCGCGCTGGTGCCGCAGACGGCGGCGGACAGCAGCTCGGAGAGCATGGACTTGGCCGTGCCCGGCTCACCGACCAGCAGGAGACCGCGTTCTCCGGCGAGGGTGACGACACACCGCTCCACCAGGGCGCGTTCGCCGACGAACTTGGGGGCGATCACCAGTCGGCCGGGCAGCGTGTCGTGGCGCCCGGGGAGTTCGAGGGGCTCGCCGCCGCTGCCGCACACGAAGGTGATGACGGCGCGCGGTGTCAGCCGCCAGCCCGGTGGGCGGGGGCCCGTGTCGTGGGCGGCGAGGAAGGCGAGTTCGGTGGCGTGGCGCTCCTCGGCGGGCAGCGTCTGCCGCGCCGGAAGGGCCGTCGCCGTGTCGGTCGGGGTCATGCGTGTTCCTTGCTCGGTAGGTACGTGTTGGTGAGCGGTTCGGTGAATACGTGGGTGGTGAGCGGTCTGGTGAATACGTGTGTGGTGAGGGGCGGAAGGTGCCGGGGCCCGGGCGGTCGCCAGGGCCCCGGCGGTGGGTCAGCGGCGGCGGCCCGGTCGCACCTCGAACTCCGCGAACCGGGGCCCGCCGCCCTCCTGGACCTGCTGCCAGACCCTTCGGTACAGCTCCGCGACCGGTTCGGTCGGCACGATCACGGCGAGCAGAGCCTCCTCCTGCCACAGCAGGTCGTCGTACAGGGGCCGCTTCCACTGCTCCAGCGGAACGCGCGGAGCCTTCGGCACCACCCAGCCGCCGGGCAGGAACAGTGAACGCCCGGCCCTGGCGCGGCTGGCCTCCACCACCAGGTCGGTGGCGGCCAGTTCGGTACGGGCCGCCTTGAGACGGGCCGGCTTCCACCCCGTCCACCGGGCCGTCATCCGGTCCGTCGGGTCGGGCATGGCGAGCAGCATCAGATAGAGCGCCGCGGCGTCCTCCCCGAGGCCGTACTCCTTGGCGGCCTCCGTCACCAGATCCGGCACCGAGCGGCTGGGGTCCTGCGGCCACCAGGTGCCGTCCTTGCCCCGCTCGCCCGCCTGCGGGTCGCCCGGATCGGCGAGCAGGGCCTCGAAGCGGTCGGAGCGGGCCAGACGCAGGGCCACCTCCACCTGGTAGGGGCGCTGGCCGTCGACGCGCAGCGCGGGCAGGTACGGGTCCTGGCCCGCCTCGTCGAGCAGGGAGACCCGCAGGGCGGGGGAGGGCTGGTCGTCGTGCGTGGCGAGGACGACGGCGCCGTACCGCTCGAAGCCCTTGCCGACCTCGGCCGGTGCGCCCGCCGTCTTCCGGAAGGCGGTGATGCTGATGTACTGCCCGAGGTCGAGCATCAGTCCGGGGTGGGACAGCCGGTCCCGTACGGCGGCGAGCGCCGTGGGCAGCGCGGCGCGGATCGGATCGCCGGCCGGCAGCCGGTGGGCCAGCCAGGCCGCGAGTCCGACGAACCCGAGCAGCGCCGGTCCGTCGAATCCGGCCGCGCTCCTGTCGACGCACTGGACCCGGTCTCCGTCGACCGCCCACTCGAGGTCACGGGTGAGCCGGGGCTCACCTGCCGGGTCGAGCAGTGCGGGCAGTGCCTGGCGGACATTCCACTGCCCGTGCTTGAAGGCGCGCACGGCGTCGCCGAGCAGTTCCTCGGGTACGGCGGCCCGTCGGCCCATCCTGCTGTTCCAGACCTCGGCCGCGGCGGCCCAGTCCGGTCCCTCGGTCCACAGGCGGGCGGGTTCGGCGGGCAGCAGCGCGGCCACGACCGCGGCACGGATCGCCGGATCCACCTGGTGCAGTTCCTCCTTGGCGACGGCTGCCGCGGCGGCCTTCACGCCGATGGCCGCGCATGCCTGGGCGGTCAGGAACGACCGTTCGTAGACGTCGACCTGGGGCAGACCGGCCACGATCAGCTTGGCCATGGTCTCGGTGACGCCCGTCAGCCGCGCGAACTCCTCCGCGGCCTCAGGGAACCAGGGCGCGGGTCCGCGCGCGGACAGCTCCGCGAGGAACGCGCCGAGCCGGGCCGCGTGCCCGTCCTCGCCCAGCGGTGTCGATGCCCGCAGCGTGTAGGGCTCCGGGGTCTCGAAGCGCCCGGCCGGATCGTGGAAGAAGCCGGCGAAGACGCAGCCGTCCTCATCCTGCGAGAGGCGTCCCACCACGGCGATGAACGAACCGCCGCCCAGGGGCAGCACCCCGTTCCACGCACCCTCACGCCATTCGCCCGACGGCGTGCGCAGCACGCCCGCTCCCAGGTGCAGCTCCACCTTGCGCCAGCGCGAGGGCTTGGCGGCCGGCCCCAGACCCAGGGCGTCGAACTCGGCGAGCAGCGCGTGCAGGGCCGCTCGATGGTCCTCGGGGGTGGTGCATGCGCCTGCCCGGAAGGCCAGCGCGGGCACCCGGCCGAGCAGCGTCTCCAGGCTCGGCAGGCCGACGGGCACCCGTCGTCCGTCGAGGTGGAGGAGCGCCGCCGGTCCCTCCGTCACGGCGGTGCCGGGGAGCCGGGCCGCCCGCTTCATCTCGCGCAGGGCACGGAAGACGGTGTCGGACTCGCTGTCCCGGTTCCACCAGGAGCGGGTGCTTCCGCTCAGACCGTTCGTCGCGTCGAGGAGCACGCTGTCCGGCGGTCCGGCCGGACCCTCCTCCTGCGGGCCGCCGTCGAGTGCGCGGGTGAGCCGGGCGGCCACCGCGTCCAGGACGGCCTGCTGACCGCCCGCGTGCCGTACGACACCGGCGATCCCCGCGACCAGCGCGCCGTGGGTGACCGGGAGGAGGGAACGGATCGCCTCGGGCAGGACGTCCTTGTCCTCCTGCCCCGCGGCGGACAGCAGGGCCGCCGCCGTGTCGCGGTCGATCTGCCGCAGAGAAGCGGAGCCCTCGGGGTCGCGGGCTGTCAGACACTCCCAGTACTGCACCGGCGGCAGCAGCAGCGAGCCCTCGCCGAAGGTTCCGGGCGCGCGGTCGGTCTTGGCCACCGAGGTGACCACGCCGTCGGCGTCCACGATGGAGAGGCGCCAGCTGTCGCGGACGACGGCCCGCGCCTCCTCGGCGCCGGGGAAGACCACCAGCGTCGAGGGCCGGCCGACGTCCGCGGGCAGGGTGACGGTGTTACCGGCCAGATCCTGGGCGCGCACCGAGCCGTCGGGCAGCTTCACCGCGCGCAGACCGACCAGACCGTCCACGGGCGCGGAGGCAGGGCTGGCGCCGGCGGTCGGCGACGGGCTCAGCCGGCCACCACCGAACGTGCTGCCCTCGGGGGCGTCCCGCAGGGCGTCGGCGAGGAAGGCGGGCCTGCTCGCACGGCCGAGCTCACCCGTCGCCGGGTCGTACTCGTGCCAGTCGTGCGCGCCGCCGTCCGTGCTCCACACCCAGTACGAGACGCCGTCGCAGAGAAGTTGGCGCTCCTCGGGCAGGGTGGTGTCCCCGGCGTGCAGGACGCCGCCGCCGGTCGTGCGGCCGCCGCCGGGCAGAGGCAGGGTGATCGGTCCGTTGCCCTGGTACCAGTCCATCCTGGTGCCCCGGGTGTTCCGGGCGCCCTCCAGGGACTGCGGGCGGTCGGGGCGGGTGTGCCAGTAGCCGCGCAGGCCGTCGTTGCGGTCGTTCCAGTAGACGAGAAGCTGTCCGTCCACGTGGTGGAAGCCCGGATCGCCCCAGGTGCCGTTCGACGGGATCCGCAGGTCGTGGGTGAGGAGCGTGCCCTCGGCGCCGATCACCCGGGCCTGGGCGGCCCCGGCCACGATGAGGTGCGGCCAGGCGTCGGCGACCACCACGTCCTCGACGTCGGCCTTGGGAACGAGGGAGGCGACCGCGTCCTCCCAGGCGGGCCAGCCGAGTTCGTCGAAGAGCCCGGCCCGCAGGGTGCGCGCCAGCACCGGTGCGAGGTCGGTGCCGGCGGCGGCGCGCACCTCGTCCTCCGCCAGCGCCAGCGCCTCGGCGGGCAGCCACTTCAGCCGGGCCAGCGCCTCGGGCAGCTGGGGCAGGCCCACCGCGGTGAACCGGCGTACGACCGTGCGCACCCAGTCCGCGAGCAGGGGACTGCCGCCCGGCGACGCCGCCAGGAGCGCGATCGCCCGCAGCGACTGGTCGTCGTTGGCGAACCGGTCCGCGCCCCGGCGGAAGGCCGGGTGGAAGCGGCTGTCGGCGGCCAGTGACACCAGGTCGCGGCGCCCCTCGCCCAGGGCCCACTGCGTCAGCAGCAGCGCGTCGCCCTTCCGCGGGGCGGCCACCGGAACGTCCAGCGACAACAGCAGGTCGATCAGGTCGACGTCTTCGATGACCCTCAACGCGGCGCCGGACGCGGCGAGTTCGGTCCGCAACCGGTCCGCCGTCCGTTCCACCAGCGGATACAGCTCGGCCATGCGACTGGGGTCACGCCACGAACGGGCCCGCTCCCGGTAGGTGAGGAACCGCTCCAGCCAGCCCGCGGCACCGTCCTGCGGACGCTGCTCCCCGGGCAGGGAGGCGTCCCACAGCCCCGCGGTGGCGCCCGAGGCCTCCAGCAGCTCCAGCCACATCGCCGGCATGTCGCTGTCGAGAGCGGCGGGCATCAGATCGAGCAGCGCGCCCCGCACCCGCGGCTCGCGCGCGGCCAGGGCGACCAGGGCCGTGCGGTGCCCCTTCCACCAGCCGCCCGCCGCCCGCAGGGTGGCCGGCAGAGTGAGGAGCTCGGACACGTACTCCTGCTCGGTGAGGTTCGCGTCCCGGCCGGCCCCCCGGGCCAGCTTGCGCAGGTCGTTCGCCATCTGCACCGACGGCGGCAGCCCGCCCGCCGTGCGGCGCAGGCACAGCCGCGTGAAGCGCCGCAGCGCGTCCTCGGCCGGCACGCGCGCCGCCAGCTCCCTGGCGTAGGCCGACAACACCTTCACCGGGAGCGCCCCGGCGAGCGCGAACTCCAGGAACACGGCGTCCAGCCGCTCCTCCTGCACCGTCAGACCGTGCTCCGCCTCGGCCTTGCGGGCACGGGTGAACAGCTGGGCCGCGTAGGTGGCGTTCTCCTCCGCCAGGAACACCCGCCCGGCCTGCTCGTAGAACGTCGGCAGGAAGTGCGGCACCGAGGCCGCCAGCCGCTCCCCGAGTTCCACGAAGGCGTCCAGAGCCGCCTTCGGACGGGACTTGACCTGCCGCGCGGCCCGCTCAAGGTCCGGCACCACGCGCAGCGCGTGGTGTCCGTCCTGCGGGTGGTGCACCAGCACCCATTCGGGAAAGCCCAGCGACTGGCGCGGCCCGAACCCGACGACGACGGGCTCGGTGTCCCGCTCCAGGCCGAGGAATCCGGCGGCCAGGTCCTCCGCCTCCCCCAGCTCGCCGGCGACCAGCCGTACCACCACCCGGTCGTCCAGGCCCGGGTGACGGTACGCCCGCGCCGTCAGCGGCACCCCCTGCTCGCCCGCGTTCTCCGTGTCGGGCGGCAGCACCGCGCCCGCCGCCAGCAGTTCCCCGTACGACACCTGCGTCCCCCCGCTCATGCGTTCTTGCCCTCCTCGATGACACGGCCCGCGTACAGCGCCGCGGCCATCCGCATCCCCTCGGACCAGGCGACCGGTCCCACCTCGCCCAGCGGCAGTGCGCGGCCGTCCTGGTCCCGCCAGGTGAGCGCCCCGGTCTCGACCTCGCTGTCCCAGTACGGCTCCCCGATCCACACCGAGGATTCGAGGCTGCGTCCGCCGTCCCGCACCCGGGCGGTCGCGTACCCCCCGGACACGCGGTAGCCGAGCGAACTGGCCCGTGCGGCGAGCGCGAAGCGGGAGCGGAACGAACCCCCGGCGAAGTCCCTCACCTCGGTGGCCTTGGCGCGGAGATCCCCGGGCTGGCGCCATATGGCCCGGTGGATCTGCTCGACGCGCTGCGCCATGCCCAGTTCGGCCGCGAAGTCGCGCAGGTCGTCCAGGTCCGGGAGCAGTACCGGGTGCGGAAGCGTGACCGTGCGCGGGGCGATCCGGACGGTCTCGCCGTCCAGGTTCACCAGCCGCAGTTCGCCCGTGTCGGTGGCGCCACGCAGGAAACCCACGTCGTCGGGGTCGTCGCCGACGACCACCAGATCGCGCAGCGCGGACTGCCAGGCCTCGTCGGGCCACACCCGGGCCAGCAGCCCCGTGGGTACGGGCAGCGACGACACCATCCACGCATCCGCCTGTGCCACACACGCCGTGGCATGCCGTTCGAGCCACTCGGCGAACCGTCGCAGCCGGTCCACCTCCGGGTGGTCCTTGAGCGTGCGCGGGAGCGATTTCAGCTGCCGTCCCGCCGCCCGGCCCGAGGTGGCACGTGCTGCCACCCGCCCTTCCACCAGGGCGACTTCATACCCGTCACCCGCCGACAGCCACCCCACGAGCCACAGCCTTTCGCGTCAAGAACACCAGATGAGAGCACAGTTCACCCAGGTCAGTGCGTCCGGGCGGAGTGCGACTATGCAGCGAACGCTAGCGTCGGCCACTGACAATCGGCCCCGCGGTCCCACAGATCCCGGCCGACGCAACGGATCCTGAGCCACCGCCGATATCGTGCGGGGCGTGAGCAACTCGTATGCGGGACTGGACGATGCCGCCGTCGCGACCGCGGCGGCCTGTGCCGGCGCGGACGTGGTGCGGGCCATGTACGGCCGGCGCCTCACCCGTATCGACAAGGGCGCCGGAGACTTCGCGACCGCCGCGGATGTGGAGGCGGAGAGGACGATCCTGGGGATCCTTCGCGACGCCCGGCCCGGTGACGCCGTGCTCGGCGAGGAGAGCGGGCCGCAGGGCCCGGCGGGGGCCGCGCGCCAGTGGCTGGTGGATCCGTTGTGCGGCACGTTGAACTACGCCGTGGGCACCATGCTGGTGGCCGTGAACGTGGCGCTGCGCGGCGGTGCCGCCGCGGTGGCCGACCCGTTCGCCGGTGAGGTCTTCTTCACCGACGGGGAGAGCGCGTGGGTACGGCGGGACGGCGGCGATGCCCGGCTGGAGCCCACGTCCGCCACCCGGCTCGTGGACGTCAATCTGGACCCGCCGTTCCCTGGCGCGCCCGGCTTCCGGGCTGTGGACCTGCTGGCTCGGTCCGCCTTCGTGGAACACTTCCGGCCCCGTGTCGTGTCCACGACGCTGGCCCTGGCCTGGGTCGCCGCCGGCAAGCGCGCCGCGTACGTGACGGATGGCGGCGACCTGTCCGGGAGCGTGCACTTCGCCGCCGGCATCGCCCTGTGCAGGGCCGCCGGTTGCGTCGTCACCGGGATCGACGGTGCCCCGATCGGGCCGTCGGGCCGCGGACTCGTGGTGGCCGCCGACGACGAGACCCACGACCTGCTGATGTCGATGACGGGAAGCCGCCGCTGATCCGACGCGGTCGGAGCGGGAGGACCACGGCGGGCCCGTCCCTCGAGGCCTCGGCCGCAGGTGTGAACAACACCCTGCGAGGAGTCCGGCGCGTTGACACACGAAGCGGCGAAATGCCCTAATAACGGTGATGAAACACCTTGCCGCGCTCGGCGCGATCACGGGCGCCGCCGCTCTGGCCCTGAGCGGTTGCGGTGACCAGACCCCCAAGAAGGTCACGCCCTCGGCGTCCGGCACGGTCAAGGCGCCGTTGTACGACGAACTCCCGGCGTCGGTGCGGCAGGCCGGTGTCGTCAAGGTCGGCTCGGACATGCTCTACCCGCCGATGGAGTTCGTCCGGAACGGCAAGCCGGTCGGCGTCGACCCCGACCTCGCCACCGTGATGGGCAGGGAACTGGGAGTGAGGTTCGAGTTCGCCAACAGCGCGTTCGATACTCTGCTCACCGGTCTGCGGGCCAAGCACTATGACGCCGTGATGTCCGCGATGAGCGACACCAAGGACCGTCAGGAGGGGTTGGACCCCTCCACCGGGGAGAAGATCGGCGAGGACATCGACTTCGTCGACTACTTCGCCTCCGGATCGTCGATCATGGTGAAGAAGGGAAATCCGGAAGGCGTCGAGTCGCCGGCCGACCTCTGTGGCAAGAAGGCGGCCGTGCAGAGCGGCAGCACGGCGTACGACCTGCTCCAGTCCCAGAAGTGCGACGAGCCGATCGGCATCGAGGCCTACGACACCCATGACGAGGCGCAGGCCCGCCTCAAGGCCGGCGGTGTGGTGGCAGACGTCGCCGACTACCCGGTGGTCGCCTACGCGGCGAAGACCGCAGGCGACGGCAAGGACTTCGAGGTCGTCGGCGAGCAGATCGATCCCGGCCCGTACGGCATCGCGGTGCCGAGTTCGAACACCGGACTCCGGGACGCGCTCCAGGCGGCCCTGGACGCCGCCATCCGGGACGGTTCCTACGGGAAGGTCCTGAGCAAGTGGAACGTCAGCGAGGGCGCGGTGACCGACGCCACGATCAACAGCGGCACTTGAGCGGGCGTTCCTGACGAGACGTCCCCGCTCCGCCCGACGGCGTCAGGTCGTTTACGGCGTCTGGTCGTCCACGGCGTCTGGTCATCCACGGCGCGACGCGTCCTCGAGCGGCGCGATGTCGAGCGACCTGAAGACCGGCCACTGGTCTCCGGCCTTGTTGATGCCGGACCGGATGGTGATGCCGCCGGACAGCTGATCGGACGGCCGGTTCGACACATGACTCAGTTTCACCTGGCCGTCGACGTAGGCCGTGGTGGTGTCCCGTCCGACTCTGACGGTCACGGTGTGTTCGGACTTCGGGTCCAGAGGCTGCGAAGCCACCTTGTAGCCGTTGGCCAGCAGGGTCGCCCGGTTCCGGGTGATCACCACGGTCATCGGTTCCTTGCTGTTGGTCCGGACCCCCAGCGCGGCCTGGTTGGTGCCGTTGCCCAGAGATCCGAGGAGCGCGGTGGCGCTGTAGTCCGTCCAGTCGACGCTGCTGTTCGGCCGGTAGTCGGCCTTGGCGTACAGGGGGGTCTGCGCCGTCGAGGGCGCCTTGCCCAGGAAGACGTCGAAGCTCGTACGGGTGGTCTGGCGCCCACCCCAGTTCTCCGGCTCGAACAGCGGCCGGTGCGCACGGGCCGGCACCTGGACGTTCCGCCCGACGTCCTCCAGCATCCGGTCGGGAGTGGTCCGGGCGTAGACCTCGACACGCTGGACGAGGCCCGTCGACGCGGACCGCCGACTGGGGGTGAGCGGAACGCTGGAATGGTCCGTCATCACGAGCGGGAAGAGCTCCTTGAGCAGATGCCTGGCCTGTGAATCCGTCGAGTCGGCGTCCTGCTGACCCGGTCCGTCGGAGAAGGGGACGGCGAACATCGACGGGGTCGGCATGCCGTGGCGGACGATGTCGTCGACGGAGCCGACGAGGTCGTGAAGCACCCGGGCCCGGTACTCGGCCGCGTTCTCCCGCCGCCCCTCGTCCTTCAGCCACAGGCGGTTCACCAGCGGCGCGCCCGTGTTGCCCGTGGCGTCCACGGGCTTGACGCTGTGCATGGCGCGGGTGTGGCTCTGGAAGTCCCAGCGGCCCGACCGGTGCATCCGCTCGATCTCGCGCCAGGTCAGATAGTAGGGGCGGTGCTTGTCCATCGACCCGGTGATCAGGAAGATCGTGCCGTGCATCCGGTGCTTGGCCAGGATGCGGTCGGCGTACTTCCACAGTCCGTCGGTGCCGTCGTCGAAGGTCAGCAGCACCGAACGCCGCGGCACCGGACCGCCGTTCATGTAGTTGGTGAACTGCTTCGCGCTCAGGGTGCGGTAGCCGGCCTTCTCCAGCGCGGTCAGCTGGGCGTCGAACGCCTTCGGGGTGAGCACGTACGGGCTCTTGCTGTTCTTGTTGACGTCGTGGAAGGTCAGCACCACCGGCGGAGCGTAGTCCGGCAGTTCCCGGCCCTGACTCATCCAGCCGGCCTTGTCCGCGGAGGTGATGGACGCCTGGGTCAGCGGCGCCTGCGGGGACATGTACTTCCGGCTGAGGTAACGCTCGATGCCCGCGGCGCCCGACGCCACCACCACGGAAAGGGTGAGTGCGCCGAGCAGGACGCGGACGGGCCACTGCGTCCACCCGCGGCCCCAGCCGTGGCCGCGGCCACGGCTGCAGTCGTGGGCCGCCTTCTCCGCGTAGTCACCGCGGAAACACGGTTCCGGACCGTTCCCGTGGTCGTGCACGACGATGCCGACAGGTTCGCGGTGTTCGCTCTTCAGAGCCATGAGAGCACGTTCCCTCGCGACAGAACGATCAGATAGACGCAGCCGACCACCGCGATGGCGACCACGTCGGTGATCACCCGGACCGTCCTGCGCCGCAGGAAGTTCTTCATCATCGAGTCCTCGACCAGACACCGCGACGGATGGTCGCGAGGGAGTAGGGAAGCAGCCAGGACAGGAGCAGCGCCGACAGCAGACTCATCAGCGGCCGGTAGCGCCAGCGGGGGTCGCCCGGGTTGTCGATCTTGAACGCCAGGCCCCAGATACTGCCCTTGAGCACCACGCCGCTCAGATACAGCACGCTCACGAAGATTCCGCCCTGCATCGGCGACCAGATCATGTGACGTACGGCCATCAGCGGCGCTGCCATCACCCACAGCACGTGCCCGTAGTACAGACAGGAAGGGCCGACACCCCGCCGCCACATGAAGGTGCCGGTGAAGCAGGTGTTGCGGATGAAGCTCTTCTTCCAGCGGATCTGCTGCTTCATGAACGGCCGGAAGTGCTCGGGCACGTTGGTCCACACCTTGGCCGACTGGACGTAGCCGATGCGCCACTTGCGCTCGGGATAGTCCTGCGCCGTGACGAAAGGAGAGTCGGCGTACTGCTTCTTCAGCTTCTTGCCGACCCAGAGCTGCCCCAGTACATAGCCGGTGAGCTGACGGTCGGTCGCGAACCGGAAGGGGGCGCCCAGGAAGCGGTCGCCGGCCCACGCGGGGAAGTAGTTGTACACCGCGTCCCGGCGGAAGACCGCCAGAGGACCGGAGACACAGGTGACCGATCCGAAGACCGACTCGGCGGCCTTGGCCACGCGGAACTGCCCCTCGTACCAGACGTCCTGCGCCTTCGTGAAGAGGGTCTCGTCCACGTTCAGTGCCCGGCAGTGGCCACTGACCGCGCCCAGTTCGGGGTGGTCGACCAGGGCCTGCACACACTTGCGCAGAGCGTCGGGTGCCAGAATGCAGTCGGAGTCCGTGAACGCCAGCACGTCACCGGTCGCGATGCCCGCTCCCCTGACCAGGGCGTGCTTCTTGCCGAGGTTCTTGTCCAGCTTGAGAAGGGTGATGCCGAGCTCCTGCGCCAGCCCGTCCAGGATCTCCCGTGTCCCGTCCTCGGAGAGATCGTCGATCACGATGATCTCCAGGTCGGGGTAGTCACTGCCCGCCATCGAGCGGACACAGCTCTCGATGTAGTCGACCTCGTCCTTGACCGCGAGCAGGAAGGACACCTTCGGCACGGCCGGCAGGGACGGGAAGGACGAGAGGTTCTTGGGGCGCCTGCGGAGGGTACGGACCGACGGGTCGTCGTACCGGCTGTACGCGATCTGCAGCATGGCGATGGTGCCGACCAGCACCGTGATGCCGTAGCCGATGACCAGCGGTTTCTCCGGCACCAGCGGGAGCTCGCGGGCCAGGATCAGCCCCAGCGGCAGCAGGCAGAACATGGCCAGCACCCGGCGCACCGCGAAGCGGACATCGGTCTGCATCCGGTTCGTCCAGCGGGTCAGCCGGCCGGGCGGTCTGCCCACGACGGCGGACGAGCGGACCCTCGGCAGCGGCACGGACGCCTTGGGGCGCGGGTTCGGCAGGATCAGTCCGCACGAGGCGGAAGGCACCGGGACGGTCTCGCCCGCGGGGGCGACCGTCATGTCCCGGGACCCGGCCGGAGTCGCCTGACCTGGTACGCCGCCTGCCGGCGCCCCGGGCAACACTGCCCCGGGCGCCGGGAGGGCCGCGTCCGCGGCTCCCGGCGCCCGCAGGTCGCTCACAGGGTCTCCCGGGCGTTCACGGAGTCCAGCCGGTAGGTGGCGTCGAGAACGTCGTCCCGGTCGTTCAGCCAGGCCAGGTCGGCGCCCGGGTGCACGGTGTGCACCAGCACCAGGTCCCACTCGTGGTCCTCGGGCGCGATCACGCTCTCCTGGATCCCGCCGGCCACGCGCGCGGCGCGCACCATCGAGTCGGTGAAGCGGACCCGGGCACCCTCGTGGACGAGTTCGTCGAAGATCTCCAGCGCGGGCGATTCCCGCAGGTCCTCCACGCCCGGCTTGTACGCCATGCCGACGATCAGGATCCGGGCGCCGGTGAGCGGCTTGCCGCGCTCACCCAGCGCCTCACGCACCCGGCGCACCACCTTGCGCGGGCGTCCGGCGATGGCGTTCATGGCCGCCTCGACCAGCGGGGAGGTGCTGCGCTCGGCGCGCAGCTGCCAGAGCAGGTAGTGCGGGTCGCAGGGGATGCAGTGCCCGCCGACTCCGGGGCCGGGGTAGAAGGGCATGAAGCCGAACGGCTTGGTCGAGGCGGCCTCGATCACAGGGATCGGGTCCAGGCCGAGGACCCGGCAGTTGTCGGCGAACTCGTTCGCGAGCGCGATGTTGACCGCGCGGAAGGTGTTCTCCCAGAGCTTGGTCATCTCGGCCGCCTCGGGCGAGGGCAGCACGTACACCGAGGAGGCCGTGCGGGACAGCACGGAGATGGCCCGGTCGACGGTCTCCTGGCCGGCGCCGCCGACCACGCGCGGGGTGGTGTCCTGGGTGTGGCGGGCATTGCCGGGGTCGATCCGCTCCGGCGAGAAGGCCACGAAGATGTCCTCGCCGACCGTGAAGCCGCGCTCGGTCAGCGGTTCGGTCAGCAGGTCATGGGTGGTACCGACGTAGGTGGTGGAGGTCAGCATCAGCAGCTGGCCGGGCACGGCGTGTTCGACGACGGTGGCCGCCGCGGCGGTCAGCGCCCGCAGGTCGGGGGCGAGATGCCGGTCCACCGGGGTCGGCACGCACACCAGCACGGTCCGGGCGCGGGCGAGTGCGCCCGGGTCGTCGGTGAGGGTGAAGCGCGGATCGCCGTTGAACTGCGACAGCCGCTCGAGGTCGCTGGGCAGGAGGTCGACTTCACCGCCGCGAACGGCCTCCAGCCGCTCCGTGCTCGCGTCGATGCCGATCACTTCGGTGCCCGCGGCCAGCAGGCCGAGCGCGGTCGGCAGGCCGACGTACCCGAGACCTACGACCGCCACGGCCCCCAGGTCCGGTGCGTCCAGGGTGACTTGACCGCTGAGACTCTCGAAAGCGGTGCCGAGGTGAAGGCCCTGGGGGGCGGACAGGGTGTTCGTCAGCATGATCGAAGCTCCAGGTATTGCGCTCGGGGATGCACACCGACCGGCGCGCATGGATTGCCGCGATGAGGGACCTCGAGTCCTGCTCGCAGAATGTTCTTCGCTTCAACAATCGTCCCAATTGTCCAATTTCGGGTCAAGCGCTGGAAATGGGGGAGGAGGTGCCGCTCGATGGCCTTTACGGAATCATTACCAACCCTCCGACCAGGTCTTTTGCCTCTGCTTTACCGGCCGGCAGGCCTCTTCTGTGTGTGCGCCCGTGTGACATGGCAGCCAATTTCCGATGCGACAGGGGGTGATGCAGGTCACTTGTCAGCGGAGAGCTCGGTCCGGTTCCGTGTCGGTACTGCCCCGGGCATCGTTTCTCGGGTGGCGAGGCGGTGTGTGGAAGAATGAACGAGGCCGCGGAGCCGTTGCTCCGTGAGTGAGGCGTCGCGCGGGGAAGGCGACCGGGGCGCCGGATCAGGCGAGTGGTCTTCACCATCGCGAAATGCCGCGCTCGCTGCCCGGGCCGGCTGTGACTGCGGAACAAGCAGGAAATTTCTATGACTTGTGGCATCGCGGCAGCAATTCGCTGCCAACTCTCCATGCCGGACGGTCCGTTGCGGCACCATCGCGTCGAGCGCCGGACGTTCCGCTCATGACGCGAAGGCGACGCGCAGCAGGCCTTCTGGCCGTCCTCGTCGCCGGCGCTGCCATGACACAGGCGGCCTGTGGCGGCCGGACCCCGTCCGCCGGTCCGCCCGCGTCGTACGACGCGGCGGTGCGTTCCGACTCCCCGGCCCTCTATCTGCCACTCGGCGCCGGGAACACCGTGAAGCGGTCCACGGCCGGACTCGAGGCCACCTGTCATCACGCGCCCGGCGTCACCTCCATGCCCAACGGGGACCAGGCCCGCCTGTTCGACGGAACCTCGCAGTACGTGGAGGTCCCGGACGACGACCGGCTCTCCGTCACCACGACCGGTGAACTGACCGTGGAGGCGTGGATGCGGCCCGACACGCTCACCTTCCCCAGGACCGCGGGTTCCGGCTACGTCAACTGGCTCGGCAAGGTCTCCGCCAAGGGGGTCGGGACCGAGTGGCTGGCCCGCATGTACTCGCGGGACAACACCGAAGTCCGCGCCAACCGCATCAGCGGATACGTCTTCAACCGGGGCGGCGGACTCGGTGCCGGATCGTATTTCGAGGACCGGGTCAGGCCCGGCGAATGGATCCACTACGCGCTGGTCATCAACATCCGGGACAAGAGCGACACCTATCCCACCGGATACGTCAAGATCTACAAGAACGGGGTGCTCCGCGACCAGGACGCCCTCGACGATTACGACATCGCCCCCAGCAATACCGACGCCCCGCTCAGGATCGGCGCCGCCGACGCCACGTCGTACTTCAAGGGGGCGATCGGCAAAGTGGCCGTGTACGACTCCGAGGTCTCCCAGTCCCGGCTCGCGGCCCACTACGCCGCCATGAGCGCAGACCTCACGCGATCCGCCGCCGGAACCTGACGCCCGCCCGTGCCGCCGGAACCCGACGCCCGCCCGCAGGGATCCGCAGGGATGCGGTCGGCGCGCGTGGATGGTCGGTGACGCGTTCTCTGGACAGCCGGACTCCGCCGTGCTGTCATGTCCGCGGCGCTATTTCCAACGTTGTAGAAGTCCGCGGCGCCTTCCGGTTCCGGAGACAGCGTGGAACCGGATCCGGACGATCCGACGGGCGGATCCTGTGTTACCGGACCGAACGAGACAACGTTGTCGCACTGCGAGTAGGCCCCTTCGGGAAGGCAGGTCACCTGCATGTCAGTGAGCAGACGGAGAATCCTCGCCATGGGCTCCGGCGCGCTGGGCGCCACGGCCCTCGGAGGCACGTTCGCGGGGGCCGCGGCCGCGGTGCCCCAGCCGCGAGCGGAGACGGCACCGGCCGACGCGTTCCAGAAGCTGCCGCCCGGAAGCGTGGTCGCCCGTGGCTGGCTCGCCGGGCAGCTCCGGATGCAACTCGCCGGTCTGTGCGGCACGTACGAGAATTTCTCGCACTTCCTCGACTTCTCCACCACCGGCTGGGTGCACCCCGAGCGCGACGCCTGGGAGGAGGTGCCGTACTGGCTCCGTGGCTACATACCGCTGGCGATCGCCACGGGCGACCCGCACGCGCTGACCCGGTCGCGTGAGTGGGTCGACGCGATCCTCGCGACCCAGCAGAGCGACGGCTTCTTCGGGCCCCGCGGCTTACGCACGGCACTCAACGGCGGACCGGACTTCTGGCCCTTCCTGCCGCTCCTGCAAGCACTGCGGACGCACGAGGAATTCACCCACGACCAGCGGATCGTGCCGTTCCTCGTCCGCTTCCTCCGCTACATGAACGCTCAGGGTCCGGGCGCCTTCAACGCGAGCTGGGTGTCCTACCGTTGGGGCGACGGCCTCGACATCGCCGTATGGCTCCACCGCCGCACCGGCGAGGCGTTCCTGCTCGATCTCGCCGCCAAGATGCACGGCTACGGCGTCGACTGGACCGGGGCCACCCCGAGCCGGCACAACGTGAACATCGCCCAGGGCTTCCGGGAGCCCGCTCAGTACGGGCGGCTGACCGGCTCCGCCGACCTCACCCGGGCCACGTACCAGGCCTACGATGCCGTGATGGGCGCCTACGGGCGTTTCCCCGGCGGCGGGCTCGCCGGTGACGAGAACTACCGCCCCGGTTTCGCGGACCCCCGGCAGGGCTTCGAGACCTGCGGCATCGTCGAATTCATGGCCAGCCACGAGCTGTTGACGCGGATCACCGGAGACCCGGTATGGGCGGACCGCTGTGAGGACCTGGCCTTCAACATGCTTCCGGCATCCCTCGATCCCGACGGCACGTCCGTTCACTACATCACCAGCGCCAACAGCGTCGACCTCGACAACCGCCCCAAGACACAGGGACAGTTCCAGAACGGCTTCGCCATGCAGGCGTTCCAGGCCGGCGTCGACCAGTACCGGTGCTGCCCCCACAACTACGGTATGGGCTGGCCCTACTTCACCGAGGAACTCTGGCTCGCGAGCGCCGACGGCGGCCTGGCCGCCGCGCTCTACGCCCCGAGCCGTGTGCGGGCCACGGTCGCCGGCGGAACGACGGTCACCGTCACCGAGGAAACGGGATATCCCTTCCAGGACACGATCACCCTCACCGTCTCCACGCCCCGTCCTGTGCGCTTCCCGCTGCAACTGCGCGTGCCCGGCTGGTGCAAAGGTCCCCAGCTACAGGTCAACGGTACGGCGGTCACCTCCTCGGACGGCCCGTCCTGGGCGCGGATCGACCGCACCTGGCGCGAAGGCGACGTCGTCCGCCTGCGGTTGCCGCAGAAGGCTCAACTGCGCTCGTGGCCCGGCCTGCACGGCGCGGTCAGCGTCGAACGGGGCCCTCTCACCTATTCGTTGAAGATCGGCGAACGCTACGACCGCTACGCGGGGGACGACAGGTTCCCCGCCTATGAGGTCCACGCCACCACCGGATGGAACTACGGCCTTCTGCCGGAGACATCCCTGACCCCGGCGCAGACCGGCACCGCCGTCCCGGACCAGCCCTTCACACCCGGCACCACGCCCGTGTCCATCGCGGCGCAGGCCCGGAGGATCCAGGAGTGGGTCGCGGACGACGAACACGTCGTCGCACCGTTGCAGGACTCTCCCGCCCGCAGCGACGCGCCGGTCGAGACGGTCACCCTCATCCCCATGGGTGCCGCCCGACTTCGCGTCACGTCGTTCCCCACGGCGGCTCCCGACGGCCGGCCCTGGACACCGGAGCCGCCCTTCCGCCGGCTAGCCAACAAGAACAGCGGCAAGGTCCTGGCCGTCGACGGGATGTCGACCGAGAACGGCGCGCGCGTGGTGCAGTTCGACAACACGGGGACGGGCGACCACGCCTGGCAGCTCATCGAGAGGGGCGACGGCTGGCATCTCATCCGCAACGGGAACAGCGGCAAGGTGCTCGGCGTCGACCACATGTCGATGGACAACAGCGCGATCGTCGTGCAGTTCGAGGACAACGGAACGGACGATCACCTGTGGGCGCTGGTCGACAACGGCGACGGCTGGTACCGCATCCGGAACAAGAACAGCGGGAAAGTCCTCGGGGTGGACCGTATGTCCACCGGCAACAGCGCGCAGGTGGTCCAGTACGACGACAACGGAACGGCCGACCACCTGTGGCGCTTTCTGTGAACGTCTGAGCCCGGCGTGAACTCCTGAGCCCGGCGCGGCGACGGATCGGCGGCGCGGTGTCCGGCCCGCCACCGACCGGGCCCCGCACCAGTGGTCCTTCCGTGCCTCGGTCCGAGCAGATGACGAACCGCCGAGGACCTGTGCGTCGCACGGGTCCCCGGCGGTGAGTTCAGTCGAAGAGGGCTATGACGCCGTTCACCCAGATCGCGAGGAAGGCGACGACCGCCACCAGGCATCCGGCTCCCGTCAGGAAGGCGGTCAGCGGACCGCTCTTGCTGTCTGTCTCCATGCCGTCCGGCACGGTGTCCCAGTCGACGGGCTGCCCCACGGCGTCGGAGCAGGCCGCGCGTACCGCTTCCAACTGCTCTCTGGCGAAGGCCGTTGGGGCAAGAGACTCGGAACCGCGCCACGCGAGTGCGCGCATCCGCCGGGCGGCGGTGCCGTATCTGGCCTCGAAGGCCGCGGTCTCGATGATGTCCCGGTCCGATTCGAGATACATCCAGCGACCGGCCTCCGCGGGCTCTCCGTACAGGCGGTAGGTCTCGGCGAGGCGGCGCCGAAGTGTCAGGTCGTTCGGAAACGACGAGACCAGCCCGCGCAGGCGCTGACGCGCGACGGGGACCCGGCCGGCGGCCAGGTCCGCGTCGACGCGCGCAAGGGTGTCTCTCAGTGGCATGGGCCGATGATCGACTACGGGGGCGACCGGCGTCGACCGCTTTTGGCACCCGGTGCTGCGCACTGTCAGGATCGTCACCCATGGGAATCGGCATGACACCGGCTGAAGTGGCCTACTTTCACCAGGTGCTGACGGACCACTCCCGCTACTGGGGCGAACGGGAACTTCGCTCGCTGCATCTGCTGGCACTGGTGCAGGAGTTTGGTGCCACCTGCTTGGTCGCCCGTGCCGAGGACGGGATCCGCGGGTACGTCTTCGGGTTCGTCACCCCGGACGCCCCACCGGTTACGTGCATCTGATCGCCACACGGGACGACACTCGGGTGGATCAGGAAGCCCGCGTGACCCGGTGGAAGAGCCGGCCGGCGATGTCGACGCCTGTGACCGTTCCGTCGGCGTCGCGGGAGAAGTAGCCGCGCTGCCCCTCGAGGCCTCCTTCGGTGATGACGTACTCGTCGCCGTCGCCGGGAAGGAATCCGATGGCCGCGGCCGGGTGGTCAGGCGGCATCTCCTCATCGGATGCCTCGCGGATCGCCGACTTGATCCCGACGCCCAGGGTGAGACGGGTGCCGTCGACGGCGATGCCGAGGTCCATGGCGTCGATCTCATAGCGGCCGACGACTTGCCGGGCCCTTGTCTCGTCGTACGGGAGCGGCTGCGCCGGCTTCTCGGTGACGCCGAGGCAGTGTTCGAGCGCCCACCGTACGACGGACTGGTTGAAGGGGTGGCCGTCCGGGCCGAGGTTGGCCAGGGAGACCACCGCGAAGTCACGTTCGGGCACGATCAGCAGTTCGGCGAACTGGCCGTTGCCCGACCCGCCGTGGCCGATCCCGTGGAGGCCGTCGAAGTCGTGGAGGAACCAGCAGATGCCGAAGCCGACGCCGAGGGTGCTCGCGCGGAGTGCGACCGTCCGCTCACGCATGCGGTGCAGTTGGGCCGCCGGCAGCAGGCCGTCGCCGTCACCGAGCTGGAACCGTGCCCAGCGCAGCAGGTCGCTCACCGAGGAGGCGAGCCCGCCGCCGGGGTTGTCGCCGCGGGCACCCTCCTTGAACGCGTTCCAGGGCCGGGCGACGCGCAGTTCGCCGTCCTCGGCACGGTTGTAGCCCACGGCGAACTTGCGGACCATCGCCTCCGCCAGCCCGTACACGGTGTCCGTCAGGCCCACCGGCTCCAGGACGAGCGAGGCCATCGCCTGCTCGAACGGCAGACCGGTGACCTTCTCGACGATCCGGCCGGCCAGGTTGTAGCCGGCCTGGCTGTACGAGGCACGGGCGCCGGGCGCCGCGATCAGCGGGAGGCCGGGAAGCTTCTCCACCAGTCCGGCCAATGAGCGGTCGCCCTTGCCGTCGTCGATCAGGTTCCACTCCAGGCCCGCGGTGTGGTTCAGCAGGTTCAGGACGGTGATCCGCGCCGCGGCCCGCTCGTCGGCGAGTCGCAGCTCGGGCACGTAACGCCTCACCGGCGCGTCCAGGTCGACCACACCCTCGGCGACCAGGCGCATGAGCGCGGTCGCGGTGAACGTCTTGGAGACCGAGGCCAGGGGGAAGAGGGTGTTCTCGTCCACCGGCAACGGGTTGGCGAGGCTGGTCACACCGTGCGAGGCGCACATCTCCCGGCCGTCCAGGAGCACCCCGACGGCGACACCGGGAATGCCGAGCTCCGTGGCCTGCGACGAGACGAACTCCGACAGCTTGTCCTGGGACATCTCTCCCCCTCCGCCTGCTTGAACTAAGTACAAGAAGTAGCGTAGGAGCCACTTGAACAAAGTGCAAGGCGCTCCATGAACTAAGTTCAAGTAGGGTGTCGGCCATGCCGCGAGACACGCTGACCGCAGACCGGATCGTTCGTGCCGCCATCGAGCTGCTCGACAACGAGGGGCTGGACGGCCTCAACATGCGCAGCCTCGCGCAACGGCTCGGCACCGCCGCCACGGCGGTCTACTGGCACATCAAGAACAAGGACGACCTGGTCCGGCTCGCCAGCGACGCGGTCTGGGTCGAGGTCGAGCTGCCCGATCTGGACCGCACCGAGTGGCGTACGGCCGCCGCCGCCCATGCCACCGGGGTGTACGCGATGCTCACCAGGCATCCCTGGCTCGTCCAGGCGTTCGGCAGCCACCTCCTGTACGGATCCGCCCAGGCCCGGCACAACGACTTCAGCCTGGCCGTCTACGAGAAGGCCGGCTTCGTGGCCGCGGACGCGGACCGTGCGGCCGCCGCGGCACTCGCCTTCGTGCTCGGCAGTACCCTCGGACCCGCCGCACAGGTGTCGTTGAACCGCCGGTTCAACAAGAAGGGTGAGGGGGCGGAGGAGTTGATGGCCGACGCCATGACGCGCGCCACCGAGACCGCCATGCAGTTCCCGCACCTGCGCAGGCGTCTCGACACCGCGGCGGCCAGCGAGTACGCCGGAGCACCCGACAACTCCTTCGAGTTCGGGCTGCGCTCCCTTCTCGACGGTTTCGAGGCCCGCCTGGCGGCCGACCGCGAGGACGCGGGCCGTTGATGAGCCCTGAGCCCTGGTCGCCGACGGCCGGGGCGGGGTGACGCTGTCGAGCGCGACGTATCTCGGGGCTTCGACGAGGTTCGGTGGCCCGGGCCTTTGCGTCAAGTTCTCGGTGGCATGACCGTGTTCGGGAACGCCGCGGTGAGACGGTCGGCCGCCTTCTGAGCGCGATGGGGGAGCCGTTGTCGACGATCCAGAACACGTGCTTGGCGCTTGCGTCGGGGCGATGCCCCACCGGGCGGCCTCGCGGGCCAGTTCCGGGCACGCCCGGCATGAGAGCGCTGCTTCACCTTCGGCAGGCAGGCAGGCCAGTGCCTTGACCTCGGCGGCCTGCGGCAGTGTGAACGAGGCGGGACGGCCGCAGCGTTGACGGTCTGTGAGCCCGGGCAGGCCCGCCCGGGCGAACCGGCCACGCCGGCGGCGCACGGTGTCCAAATGCAGCCCCGCCTCCCGGGCGATGCATGCGTTGGAGCGTCCACGCGCGGCGTGCGGCACCACCTGTGCACGCACCCGCAGCCGGTGCTCGGTCTTGTGGCCGTGGGCGGTCTTCTTCAACCGCACGCCGTCGGCGGCACTCGGGGCTGTCGGACAGGAGGTGCGGACGGGCACGGCGGGCGAACCGATCGGCCGAAGCGGATCACTGCGACCCCGCAGCCTGCCCCCCACGTCACCGCCCCAGCCCTCAATCAGCCGGTGCAAGAGGCCACTTGGACAGGGAAAACGCAACTTCGACATGGCCCGCAGAGGCAGCTACCTTCACCTGGTCTTCGGCGATCGCCCACGGCCGCAGAGGAGTTCCTTCAGGCTGAGCCACCCGCGACGGGACGAGTTGGTCAGGCCCCGCGAATCCTCGCCCCATGCGAAAGCCACCGAACCGGGTCAACACCAGGCACCCCCAACCAGGGAGAGACGCATGCCCCATCTTGCGCTGTACACATTCGGCGTCCTGAAGTCACCTCTCGCCGATCCCGCACCTCTCACGCGCGAGTTCTACGACATCGGTGAGGCCGTCTACCGGAAGATCAGTCAGCAGCCCGGGTACCTCGCGCGTGCTGAAGCGGCAGCTGGTGACAGGGGCATGCTCTTCGAGGCGGACTGGGGCGCATGGGGAGAGTTCCGCCGTACCGACCTGGTACGGCAAGGGGCATACGGTGGAAACCACCGCCCTGGCCGCGACCCTCTCACTCTGGACCGACCTGCGCCCCGCCTTCGACGCCATCTACACCGGTCTGCACCGTGAGGCGCTGAACAGGCGTTACGACTGGTTCGAGAGGACAGGACACCCGAATTACGTGTGCTGGTGGGTCTCCGACGGCGTGACACCCACCTGGCAGGACGGGGTTTCCAGGCTGGAACACCTCCACCACCACGGCTCCGCGCCGCACGCCTTCACCTTCCACCACTCGTTCGCCCCGGACGGAACTCCGGCCAGGACCAAAGGCATCGGGCCGAAGAGCGACCACGTTCGCTGACCAGGAAGCCTGAACGACTGGATTCGCTGTCAAACGCCTCGATCGAATGACGGCTAACCAAGGGCAGTCGTAGCGCTGTGTGCCCGGGAGGCGGTCAGGACTGTGCGGACGTCAGGGAAGAGGCTTCCCAGGTGAAGCCGTCCGGGTCGGTGAACGCCGTGGCGGAGCCGGTGAGGGCGAGCCTGTGCGAGCCGCTGCCGTCCTCGGCGACGCCGAGGTCCTTGGCCAGCCCGGCACGCTTGTACAGCGCCAGCTTGAACTGGTCCGGTCCGTCCGCGGTGAACTCGGCGTACTTGCCGCCGAAGCTCTTCGCGACGGTCAGCCCCTGCTCGACGTAGAACCGCTTGCTCGCTTTCATGTCCGCGACGCCCAGCAGGAGCACTCGTTCGTCGATGGTGCCCGTGGCCGGGCCCGAGTCCTTCTTCGCCGAGGTCGCGACCTTCCAGATGGTTCCGTCCGGGGCCTGGACGACGCCGCCGTAGCCCCACAGGGACTTCGACACGGGCTTCAGCGGGGTGGCGCCGGCCGCGAGGGCGCCGTCGACGAGGCTCACGACATCGGCCGGCTGGGAGACGGTGAGTGCCAGCGTGAATCCGCGGAAGCTGGCCGTCGGCGCTTCTGAGGTGCGCAGGCGCAGCCGGGAGCCGAGTCCGAAGGCGGTGGTGTAGAACTGCTCGGCGGCAGTCGTGTCGTCCACTTCGAGGGTGATGGATGCGATGGAAGTCATGCCGATCACGCTAGTCGCGGCTCGGTGGCGGCGGCTTCTTCGATCCTGCTCGATCTGATCCTGCTCGATCCGGTTCTGGTGGATCCTGTCCCGCTCGATCCGGACACCGTTGATCGGCCGCCATCGTCCGTCGTGCCGTCCTGGCCGCCCTTTCCGTCGGATTCAGGGTCCGGAAACGGCCTGGCTGGCGATGAGCCGCTGGTAGGGGGTGCAGCGCGCGAGGAGTGTGGGGTGGTCGCCGGTGTCGGTGACGGTGCACTGATCGAGCATGATCACGTGCTCGGCGTGCTGCACGGTGGTGAGCCGGTGGGCGACGACGATGACCGCGCGGGTCGTCGCCAGCTTTTCGATGACGGTCCGGAAGCGTTGTTCGTTGAGGCCGTCGAGGTGGCTGGTGGGTTCGTCGAGCAGCACGATGTCGGCGTCGGAGAGCAGGGCACGGGCGAGCGCCATGCGTTGCCTGTGGCCGCCGGAGAGGTCGGTCTCGCGGCCGAGATGGGTGTCGAGTCCCTGGGGGAGGCGGGTGAGTTCGGCGTCCGTGGCGGGGGTGGTGCGGCCGAGCTGGAGGTTCTCGCGGGCGGTGGCTTCCAGCAGGGTGAAGGCCTGGTCGACGTAGGTGATGCGGGTGCGGAGGGCGTCCAGGGGCTGCTGGGGGACGCGAATCGGAGGCGGTGGACGTGATCGGAGGAGGTCGGACGCGCAACTCCAGTACAAGGTCGTGAAGTTGGGCGTTCGGTTGGTGGTCGACGGCCGGTCCGACTTGGCGCCTGCGCGATGTACGCGGACAGAGTGAACGCCGATGACCAGCCGCCGTGGACCAATGGAGCCGCGCGACGCGCGGCCCCCCGTCACTGCTGCGGAGGCTGTGGCAGGCTCTGCCCGGCGGCGTCGATCCGCCCGGCGCGGATCGCCTGCTCCCGTGCCGCGGCCCTGTGGGCGGCCCAGAACTTCGACTGGATCTCGGCCATCGGCCCGCGCAGCGCACGCAACGCCAGGCAGGACGCCAGTGCCAGGACGCCGGTCGGGATCGCGATACCTCCGGCGATCTGCCAGGACAACCGGGGGTCGGTCACCGAGCCGCCGACGATGACACAGAACCCCACCAGGATCCAGCCCAGCCGATAGCCGGAATCCACGCCCTCGGCGTCGCCGGCGAAGGTCAGCCGGCCCGCGTTCACCAGCCCGTAGCCCACCAAGCACACCAGGCCGGCCGGGATCAGCCCGATGAGCAGCAGCACCGGCATCGGGATCGGCGGGTCCTGGTGGTTGGTGGCCCAGATCAGCGATTCGATCACCACCCCGGAGACGAACACCACCAAGCCCAGCGCGCTCAGTACACCGCCGAGGATCCGCAGCCGCTTGCGCAGCACCGGGTCGGCGAGGGCCCCCATGTCCTCGCCCTGATACCGCCATGCGGCCAGGGCGCGCGCGACACCCGTGGCGATCGGGATCACGCCCAGCACCACGCCGGCCGCAAGCAACAGGGCGCCCAGCAGATAGTCGTGGTCGTAGAGCATGCCGATGCCGACGAACAGGGCGAGGGTGCCGAACGTCAGCATCGCCCGGTACAGGAACATGGGTGTGTACCTCCGTGAAGACCGCGGGAAGGCTCTGCACCCTACCGCTTGACGCGTGCCGGTCAGTCCTCGCGCGGCGTTCGTCCGACAGGTGCGCCGGCCCCGGTGTGTGGTAAGCCAGTTGGGGCAATCCAGGCCTTCCATGCCATCAAGCCGATATCGCCGCACCAATTCGTCGCACGTGCCCGGAACTGTGGCTTCCACCACGGCGATGGTGATCTTGGCATGGTGGGATCGTCGGATGCTCGGTTTCCTCCTGCGTCTCCTGCCGTTCTGGGTCCGTGAGCCTCTGCTCATCGTGGTCGGCTCGGTTTTCGGCGTACGCATCATGTATCTCGCCGTCCGTGATCAGGAGCTGGTCCCGGCCGGTATCGGTGCGGTGTTCCTCGTGTTCACCGCCATACGAGTCCACGAGGTGGTCCGGGCCCTGCGCGCCCGCCGGAGCCCCGGTCCGGCGGCCTCCACGGCCGGGGTGGCGGTCGCTGCCGACGCCCCCGCCCAGACCGCCGTCGGGCCGCGCCCTGGCCCGGCCACTCCGCGGAAGGACCACAACGCTTGGGGCCAGGCCGTCGCGGCCATAGCCTTGTTCGGGGCGCTCGGGGCCGCGCTGTGGCTGGGTCCCCGCGTGATGCCGTCCGACGTCAGCACCCCGCAGGCCGTCTCGTGTCATGGCGCGGAACACGAGGAGCTGCCGAAGGTCTACAAGAAGGCGCCCCGGCCTGTCACCGGTGAAGAGCTGTGCGAGGCGCTCAACCGGCCGTACCTGCCCAAGCTTCTCGGAACCCCGACGGAGACCGCGACCACTGTCTCCGGCACCAACAACACCGCTCCCCTGACCGACGCGAAGGTGGCCCAGCCGGAGGCCGAGGTCGAGTTCGACACGTACACCGTGAATGTCTCGGCCACGTACAACCATCTGACGACCGACCAGTACGTGAAGCTGATGAAGTACGGGACCGAGCAGGACATCAAGACCCTCACGGTTCTGGGTCGGCCCGCGGTCCTGTTCTCGGATCACACCATGCGGATTCGGATCAGTGGCGGCAGTACCGGCGGTCCGGTCGAACAGGGTCCCCTGGCCAGGAACCTGACCGTGGCCCTCGACCGTAAGGACCGGGGCGGCTACTGCGACATCACCGTGTGGAGCGCATCCGGAGCCCTCCCCGACGACAGCGCTCTCCTCGCCATCGCCGACAAGGTACTTCCGGTGATCCGCGAACGCTGATCGGCGAGACGCCAGAGCTCCCCAGTGACCGGCGGCAGGAGGTGCGGCCGGTCTCCATGCTCACGGGTGCGCAAGACATCGCCCGTACATGCGTGCGCTACTATTTCGTCAGAGCCGGTCGGAGGAAGTCACTCCGGTTGGTGATGCGTCGGTGGTCCAAGGAAAGACGCCCCGCTTCCTGCGGGGAAATGCAGGTGCAAGGCCTGCCCGGCGCTCTGTCGAAACCCTGTCCCGCGGTGTGCGGGACAGGGTTTCTTGCTGTCCGGGGCCGGTCGGGGACCGGTCCGTGCCGGTGCCGGGCAACAAGGGGCCCGGCTGCCCTGGTGTCAGGTGGCACCACCCGGTGCCGAGGCGGCGAGCAGTGCCGCGCGTGCGGCCTCGCACAGCGCGTCGTCCTCCGGGACGGAGCGCCAGGTGCCGTGTCTCACGGGCCGTTCGTCGGCGTCGAGGAAGGCCCTGAGGGCGGGCCGCGCGGGAGCCGCGTCCGCGCCGGTCTCCGCCAGCAGCCGCACTGTTTCGGTGACCGCCGGATGGGAGGCGAACCCGTGTCGCTCTTCGGCCAGGCGCCGCACCAGGCGCGGGACGCACCGCGCGTCACCGAGTCGCGACAGTGCCCAGAGCGCGTGGGACCGGGTGGGCTGGTGCGGTTCGCCCGCGTCCGTGCTCAGGGCCGCCAGCGCGTCCGCCCAGGGACGGGCGGCTCGCCCGCACATGCCGAGGACCCGGGCGGCGAAGAGCCGGCGAGCTCCTCGGCGTAGCGCGCGCTGTGCTCGTCGTCGGCCGCCGACGCGATGAGACCCGCCAGTTCGACGGCTTCGTCCGGTTCACCGGGGGCGCGGCCGTCCGCGATCTCAGCCAGGTAGGGGAGGGCGGTGAAGCTGTCGCTGCCGACGCACCCCTGATGGCACGAGTCGTCCCACGGCTCGCTCCAGACCTGTCTGTCGTCCTCACCACCCAGACGTGCGAAGGAGGCGGCAAGATCCTCGGAAGGTATCGCGGCCATATCACCGGATCATGTCAGGACCGGGCTCGTGCGGAGGACGGGGTCGTGGGCCGTCGCGCGATGACGCATCCGTCCGTCGGCGGGCGACGCGCGTGCAAGCCGTCGGCATGGACAGCGGCTCGGGCCGGAGCCTCAGCTCTTGGTCAGGGTGCGGCCGAGAAGGGACAGCAGGCGGTCCCAGTGAAGCTGCAGTGCGGCGGGGTTGAAGGCATCGGTGTCGGACATGGTGAAGCCGTGGATCGTGCCGGGGTAGATCTCGGAGGTGTAGCCGACACCCGCCGTGTCCAGGGACTGGTTGAGCTCGTCGAGGGCCTCGGGCGTCAAGTCGCTCTCGGCGTGGCCGAAGTGGGCCTCGGCGGTGAGCTTGGAGAGGCTGTCGGGGCCGTCGGCTCCCACCGGACCGTGGAATGCGGCGACGGCGGCTACCTGGCCGGGGTGGGCCGCGGCGGTGCGCGTCGCCAGGAGGCCGCCGATGCAGTAGCCGGTCACCGCGACCGGTCCGGCGCTGACCTCGGGCTGAGCGGTGAGGAACGTGAGAAAGGCGTCGGCGTCGCTCAGGACACGTTCTGTGGTGTGCGCCTCGATCATGGGCATCAGCTTGGGGAAGAGCGTGGGCCGGACCTCTTCCCCGATGTGCTCGGGAAGTTCGATCACCGGTGTGGGGCCGTGCCTGTAGAAGAAGTTGGGGACGAGTACGTAGTACCCGTGCCCGGCCAGTTCGCGGGCCATCTCCCGCAACACGGGCCGAATCCCGAAGGCGTCCGCGTACATCAGCACCCCCGGGTGCCGCCCGCCACCGTCGGGGAAGGTGGCCAACGCGTCGGCCTGTCCGTCCGCGGTGGGAATCTGCAGCGTCTTGGTGGGCATGAACTCTCCTGTCGTGGTTGACGTGTCGAGCCTGTGATCAACACGATGGAGGCGGGGCCCGCGCAGCAGCGCAAGATCCTCGGTCCAACAGCGGGCCGACACCGGCCCGCGCGGCGCTCAGAAGAGCACCGGGTCACCGAACCGTGTGTGGCGCAATGCCGTCCCGGTAGTCATGGCTGCACAACGTAGCCCACCGGATGAAGCCGATGCCAGCCCATCAGGAGACAGTGCCGGTCGCGAGAATGATCTCGGTCGACACCTCGGGATCCTGAACCCGGTCGACGCGCTGCCCGTGACAGGGATACCCCGTCCCGCGGCTGCGCGGTCGGGTCACCGCACGTCGAAACACTCCCTTGCCGAACGCTCCGGACGTGGCCGAAACCGGAGCCACCCTTCCGGTCCGGTTCGGCCTTGTTCGTTGGCGGGTGGAGGAGATCTCCTCCACCCGCTCCCTTCCGTACCGCAGCTGCTCAGGCCCGATGGCGTGCCGAACCGCCGGTCACGCGACCTGCGGTCACGCGGCCTAGTAGTAATGGCGTCGCCCACCGACCTCGCGGCCGACCGCTCCCAGGATCCACAGCACGACACCGACAGCGACCAGGATGATCCCGATGGTCCACAGGATTCCGATACCGGCGACGAGGCCGATGACAAGCAGGATGACTCCGAGGATGATCATGGTGTCCTCCGGTGGCGGGACGTCGTCCGCGGGCGTCCCTTTCCCCGCCGGGTTTCCTGCGTCGTGCGAGGCAAACACGGGATGGGTGTCAGACGCCCGCCCGGCCACGCGCACGCTCGCTGTCCTTCCCGCGACCGTCATCGGCGCGGCCGCAGGTCCGCCGACAATGAAGGCGCGTCGTATCCTGCGGAGCAAGGGAGGCAGCATGGCCGACAGTGGTCGCGGATATGTCAGGGACCGGCGTGGGTGCCGTCATTGGGGCCCCCACGGCGCGGCGGGACTGCTCCTGCGCCAGGACGGCCGGTTCCTGCTCCAGCGTCGCTCCTGGCGGGTCCATCACGGCCGCACCTGGAGCACTCCGGGTGGTGCGCTGCACGCGGGTGAAGGCCCCTGGGACGGGGCCCGCCGGGAGTTCGCGGAGGAACTCGGCGGTGTTCCCGCACTCCGTCGGATCCACACCTTCGTCGACGATCACGGCGGCTGGGCCTACCACACCGTCGTCGCGGAGGTCACCGAGTCGTTCTCCCCGCGTCGTGGCGACGGCGAGGGCGCCGCCTACCGGTGGTGCGCCCCCGCGGAGATCGACTCGCTTCGTCTGCACCCCGGATTCGCGGCCGCATGGCCGCTGTTGCCGGCCGGCCTGCACGGACTCTGACGACTCCCGGGAGCCGGGAACGCAGCGCACGGGAACGTCGGTGGCGTACGACGGTGTGGGGGAGCCGGGGCCAAAACCGGGGCATCCGCGGAACGGAACGGCTCGGGTAGACGTCTCCCTTGAGGAGACGGTTCCATCAACTGCCCCACAGGTGCCATGAGATGCCTCACCTGCGCATCGCGAGAGGATCGCGGCTGACCTGGCCGTCGATTTGTTAGATTGCGCAATTACGCAACCCGGACAGACGCGCGTTCCATCCGCCCGTAGACCGCAGTTCACGCTCGGCCGTAACTCCTGATGGCCGGAGCCGACGGGCCCGAGTGTTCATGGGAGTGGGAGATGAGCGACCCCTGGGACGGCTCGGGCGGCCAGGCGACACGCAACCGAACATCGCGGATTCCCGGACAAGGTACGTCGCAGCCCGACGGAACCGGCCTTCCGGGCGACCGGTTCGCATCCAGAACGGCCTCCCGTTCGCACGGCGGCAGACGGACGCGCCGGGCCGGGCGCGGCAGGCGAGTACTGAGGACCGCCGGGATATGTGTCGCACTCCTGGTGCTGGGCACGGCGGGCGTCGGCTGGTGGTTCTACGAGCACCTGAACGGCAACATCGACACCCTCCCCCTGGACGGCAAGGGCGGCACGGAGAAGGCGGACGCGTTCGGCCGCACCCCGATCGACATCCTGGTGATGGGCTCGGACGGCAGGACCAGCAAGGCGGACTGCAAACTCGGCGGCGGCTGCGCCCGCACCGGGGTGCAGACCGGCAGCAACGCCGATGTGCAGATGGTGGTGCACGTGTCCGCCGACCGTTCCAACGCCACCGTGATGAGCATTCCGCGTGACACCATGACCCGTGTCCCCGCCTGCAAGGACAGCGAGACCGGAAAGTCGACGGCCGGCTACTACGGCCAGATCAACAGCGCGCTGCAGTACGGCCCGGCCTGCCAGGTGGCGACGGTTCACCAGCTCACCGGCATCCCGATCAGCCACTTCGTCAAACTCGACTTCTCCGGCGTGGTCAAGATGTCCGACGCCGTCGGCGGCGTCTCCGTGTGTGTCAGCGGCGACGTGTACGACACCTACTCGCACCTGAAACTGTCCGGGGGCAGCCACACGCTCAAGGGCGAGGCGGCGCTGCAGTTCGTCCGTTCCCGGCACGGCTTCGGCGACGGCAGCGACCTGGGCCGCACCGTCTCCCAGCACATCTTCCTCAGCGCGATGATCCGCAAGTTCAAGAGCGCGGGCACCCTCACCGACCCCAGCGCCGTGTACCACCTCGCGGACGCCGCCACCAAGGCCCTGACCGTGGACGAAGGCCTGGGCAGCGTGAAGAAGCTCATCGGGCTCGCGTCCGACCTGGACAAGGTTCCGACCAAGCGGATGACCTTCACGACGATGCAGACGGCGCCCGACCCGGCAGACCGCAACCGGGTGGTGGTGGGCGCGGGCGCGAAGAGCCTGTTCGCGACGATCGCCGACGACAAGTCGCTGACCACCGGATCGGGCAAGAAGTCCGCGGCGGCCGCCGCGACCGCGAAGCCCGCCGACACCACCCCGGCCGTACCCGCCTCCGAGGTCGGCGTGACGGTGGAGAACGGCACCGGGATCACCGGCCGCGCCTCCGTGGTCGCGGCCGCTCTCACCGAGAAGGGCTTCAGCCCGAGGACGACCACGGCCAACGCACCGGCCTCGGCCACCACCACGACGCTCACCTACGGCACCGGACAGAAGGGCGAGGCCCTGACGGCCGCCAAGGCCCTGGGGCTGTCCGCCTCGCATCTGAAGCAGGGCACCGGCCCGGGTCTGGTCCTGGTGGTCGGCAGCGACTGGCCCAGCGGCAGCACCTACCCCGGCGGCTCGTCGTCCGCCCCGGCCGACAGCAGGACCGCGGTCGCCGACGCCCACGCCTCCACCGCCGAGGCCAAGAAATGTGCCGACGTCAGCCCTTACAAGACGGTCAGCCTCAATGGAGTCCCCATGACTCCGGCACAGGCCTACGCGGCGGCGCGGAACAAGCCGGACTCCGACGAGTGATCCGGCCCGGGTGAAGCGGCCCGGCCGGCGACTCAGGAACCGGCGGAGCGCCCGTCACCGAGGGGCCACGCCTCGATGTCGCGGTAGTGGATCGGTCCGCTGCTGCGGCCGACGTTGCTGCCGACCAGGTGCAACCGTTCGGCGGGCCACCGGCGACCGGTGAACCCGGCGAGCCCCTGGGCGATCTCGCCCGCCGAGGACCGGTCTCCCCTGCGGGCGCGGGCCAGCGTCAGATGCGGACGGAAGGGCCGTTCCTCGAAGACGACTCCGCAGTCCTTGACGGTGGTACGCACATCCATGGCGAGGGCGTGCAGTTCGTCGAGGTCTCCGTCGATTCCGCTCCACAGCACACGGTCGTCGAAGTGGCCGCCGCCGCGCAGGGCCAGCGAGGGTGACCGGCGGCCCGCCGCGAGGCCGGCGAGCGGCGGACGCAGGAGAGGAACCGTCCCGACCGGCAGTTCCCCCAGGAAAGCCAGGGTGATGTGCCAGTCCTCTATCCGGTTCCACCGCAGGTGAGGGTGTGTGCCGTAGGCGGGGCGCAGTTCCCGGGCCAGTTCTTCCTTCGCGGGGTCGGGCGGGGCGAGGGCGATGAACACCCGAACGGTCGCGGGTCGCGTCTGATCATGCACAGCAGACTTCATACCTCACCTTCCGCGGTGACAGCGCCCTCGCCGTATGCCCTGGGCCACGCCCGGTGCCTCAGAGCTCCTCGCGCAGGCCCCACGGCGAGCCGTACTCGTTGAGCAGGTCGAGGAAGGGGCGGGGCGGCAGAGCCTCCGGGCCGAGGACACCGCTCGCCGACCAGGCTCCGCCCGCGATGAGTTCGAGGGCGATGACAGGATTGACCGCCGTCTGCCACACCACCGCCTGGGACCCGTACTCACGCATCGACCACTGATTGTCGACCACGTGATAGAGGTACACCTCGCGAGCCGAGCCGTCCTTCGTTCCCTTGACCCAGGTGCCCGCACAGGTCTTGCCGGTCATGCGGTCGCCCAGTGTGGCAGGGTCGGGCAGACAGGCGGCGACCACATCGCGCGGGGAGACCTCCACAGGCCCGTTCTCCGAAGGGACGGTGACCTTCCTGGTGGAGTCGAGGCCCAGCTCGTGGAGGGTCTTCAGCTTGGCGATGAAGTCGTCGCCGAGGCCGTACTTGAACGTCACCCGGCGGGCGTCGACCCAGCGGGGGATGAGCAGGACCTCCTCGTGCTCGACGTTGACGCACTCCACCGGACCGATGCCCTCGGGGAAGTCGAAGACCTCGGGTTCGCTGAAGGGGGCGGTGGTGAACCAGCCGCGGTCCTTCTCGTAGACCACCGGGGGATTGAGGCACTCCTCGATGGTCGTCCAGATGCTGAAGGACGGGGCGAAGTCGTAGCCCTCGACCGTCAGGTCGGCGCCGTCGCGGACACCGATCTCCTCGATCTCGTCGAAGAGTTCGTCGGCCGCGTACCGGGCGAAGACGTCCGACAGACCAGGCTCCACGCCCATGCCGACGAGGGCCAGTCGTCCGGAACGCTCCCAGGAATCGGCCTGTTCGAACTGCGCGTCGCCGAGCTTGACTCCGCACTGCTCGTAGGGGTGGGTGGCGTGCGGCGCGGACAGGGACATCGCCATGTCGAGGTAGTGGGTGCCCGCGGCGCGGGCCGCGTTGAACAGCGGCATCACGAACCGCGGATCGGTCGCGTTGAGAAGCGCGTCGCACCTCTCCTCGGTGAGCGCCCGGCGTACCGCGTCCTCGTCGGAGGCGTCCAGGCGCCTCGCGCTGAACCGGTCCCCGCCCTCCTCGACCGCCGCCACGGCCGCCTCGGCGCGTGCGAGATCGTAGTCCGCGACCACCATGTGGGTCACGAAGCCGCGACGGGCCGCGATCCGGGTGACGGCTGTGCCCACGCCGCCCGCGCCCACGAGCAGTACTCGCATGTCACACACCTTTCGTCGCCGGGGACGAATGTCTCCGGGCTGGACAGATGCAACGGGATGCCCTCGGTTAAGGTCAATCATGTTGGCATAAGGGCTGTCGCCGCGCGGTGAGCAGGGAGGGTCGGCATGGCGAAACAGGTGGTGCCGGAGACGGAACGGCGCAGACGCCGGCCGACCCGGCAGGGCACGGTGCTGTCCGAGAAGCTGATCGTGCGGACGGCGTTGCGGATGCTGCGCGAGCACGGCAGCACCGGGCTGACCGCACGCAGGCTCGGCACCGCCCTCGGCGCCGACCCCAGCACCCTCTACCGCTACTTCGCCGGTCTCGACGACCTGACCAGGGCCATCGGCGAGGAGCTGATGGGGCGGGCGCTGGACGTCTGGACGCCCACGGGAGAGTGGCGGGCCGACCTGCGGGCGCTCGGCCAGGCCATTCACGCCTCCTACCTCGCGCATCCCCAGGCCGCCGTGCTGACCGCCAGCCGGGTCACCGGCCGGCCGCGCGAGATCGCGGTGGACGAGACGATCCTCGGCATCCTGCGCGGCGCGGGCTTCCCGGACGTGGACGCGGTCGTCGTCTACCACGCGTTCATCGACCTCACCCTCGCCTTCGCCGCCCTGGACGCCGGGTCACTGGCGCTGACGGACGAGGCCCGCGCGGCGGACGAGGAGATGTGGCAGTCCACGTACGCCGAGCTGCCCGCGGGCACCCACCCGCACATCGCGGCCACGGCACGGCTCCTGGCCGGACGGATGACCCACAGTGCCTACCCCGTCGTCCTCGACACCCTGCTGAACAGCGCGGCCGAGCAACTCGCCTGGGCACGCGCCCGGCGCTACCCCGATCCCGCGAACACCCGAAAACCCTGACGCGGGCTCTTATGCCAACGCCCATGTTTTCGTCAGTGCCTGTTCCCGATCCACTCATGACAGGACTTCACCGGCCGGTTCTGATTTCCCGCTGGCGACCACTGAGTAGGTGCCCTTCAACCTGCGGTGGCCCAGGTTCTTCAGCATCCCATCGATATGATCATGGGCATGACGGCATTGGAACCGACCATCCTCGCGACCTCCGGCGGGCATCGAGTCGGAGGACGAACCAGAGTGATGTTTGATGCCCTGGTGCATCATGCGGTTGACCTCTCCGGCGTGCATGGCCGGCGCCCGCGCATCATGTATGTCGGTACCGCTATCGGGGATGCCGAGCACTTCACGACGCGTATGACCGAGGCCGCGCGAGTAGCGGGGTTCGATCTGACGCCGCTGCACCTGTTCCCCATGCCCAACGTCGAGGATGTCGAGGGCTCGATCCTCGACCACGATGTGGTCTGGGTCATGGGGGGCTCGGTGGTCAATCTGCTGGCGGTGTGGAGAGCACATGGCCTGGACCACATCATGCATCGTGCCTGGCGGGCCGGTGTCGTGCTCAGTGGAGTCAGCGCAGGCTCCATCTGCTGGTTCCAGGGAGGTGCGACCGACTCGTTCGGGCCGGAACTGCGCCCGGTCACGAACGCACTCGGTTTCCTGCCGTATGGCAACGGCGTGCACTACGACTCGGATGAGGGCCGACGTCCGTTGATTCACCAACTTGTGGCGGACGGCACTATGCCTACTGCTCACTGCACGGATGATGGAGTCGGCCTGGTGTACCGCGGAACGGAATTGGTGGAGGCGGTGACGGAAACTCCCGGTAAGGGCGCCTACATAGTCAAAAGCGACGGAGCCAGGGCGGTGGAGGAACGAATAGAACCCCGCATGCTCACCTCATCCGGGCGATAACCAGGTCTTTCACCCGCGGGGCGAGACGATTCGCGTTGAAGTCGTTCCATCTCGGCGGGGGGCCGGAGGCTTCTTGGCCCACTGGCTGGTGCGCGGGCTTTCGGTCGGAGGTGGCGCTGATCGAGGACATGGCCACGGCGGAGCAGTTCGACGTCACCCCCGACGAGGACGAGGCGTTCTGGGCCTGGGCGATCATCCAGCGGCGAGCACCACGGCCCGCAGAGGAATGCCGCGAACCCACCACAAACGAATGGCGCGAGTTCCAAGAGCACTTCCACACCCACAAGTTGGAACTGGGAGACGGCCCACGACCCTACGGAACCCCTTGTCGGCATGAGCACTCGTGTCTGCGCTGCCCGATGGTGCGAGTTTCCCCCAGGCAGCGGCCCCGGCTGATCGAGATCATCCGCAACCTCTCCGAACGCATCGCAGAAGCCCGGACGAACGGCTGGCTCGGCGAAGTCCAAGGGCTCCAAGCCACCCTCCAGCCCATGGCGAGAATGGAAACCGATGGTGGTTCCATCGCACGTGGGAGATGCTGCCTGAATGATCGACCGTGAATTCGCCGTCCAGCTGGTGGAGGCGCAGCTGGAGCGTGAGTCGCCGGGGCAACTGCTTGTGACGCATGCTGAGGAGCACGAACTGGCGTGGATTGTCTCCTACCAGTCCGCGGAGTACGTGCGGACGGGAGACCCCGCTCAGCTGCTGGTAGGCAATGGTCCGTTTCTCGTCGATCGCGTTGACGGCGGGCTGCATTCGATCGGTGTGGTGTCCTCGGTCACCGGGGCGTGGGAAGCGGACTACCGGACCCGCATCCGGAAGATGGCAACACGAACAGCGGTGGACGACCTGCACGACGAGACACGCCAGATGACAGCCACTCGCGGGCGGATCTTCGCTATGCACGTGCTGCGACAGAAGGTTCCGGCGCTTGCTCACGCGGAGGTCATCGAATACGTCAATGCCCTGCAGAGTGGCTCAGCACCGGCCCATCTCGTGGCGATCTCCACCAAGACCCTCATCCCCGAACTGAACCCCGTCCTCGGCGTCCACACCATCCAGACAGGACAAAACGCCACCGGCTGAGCTCAAGCCGCCAGCCGGTAGTCCGGACAGTCGTCCGACATCGCCCTGAACGCGACGTCTGGCCGGCGCAGCAGGCCCGTGGTCACCGTCGCGGCGACAACCTCGTCGCCGGTCAGTTCCTCGACCGCCCGGACCCGGTCTTCCCGGCGGACTTGCGCGACGACCGTGGGCCGCGCTGATCCGGTCCTCCTGGCGGACCTGGGCGACCACGGAGGGACGTCGCAGCAGGTCACCTGTGACGACCGCGGCGACTGCCTCGTCCCTCGCGAGAGTGTGGATCGCGCTGACCTTCCGGAACAGCGAGTCCTTGACCGTGAAACAACTCCTCGACCTTGTCCTGCGGGCCCTGCTCTCGCGCATGGGCTCGATCTCCAAGGCGTAGTCCCCGATCGCGAACTGACCCCGGGTCTGGGCCTCCACGATCTTTCGCAGTTCCGTGACGATCTGCTCGTAACGGTGGGCACTGACGCTGCCGACCCGCGCGTCCGGCCTCAACCGGTCACCGCAGCCTCCGCACACCCGCATTTCGGGCCGCCCGGAATCCTCGGACACGACTGCAGGCTAGAGCTCCGGGCGCCTCGAAAGCCGGGATATGGAACAGGCGCTCACGGGGGAGGAAGGGGTCGGGTTCGGCCATGTCATGGGGCTGAGTCCGGATGCGGTCGGACATATGGACACCGCGCGAGTCGACATGCTCTGATTCCCAGGGTTGATCGCTTCGGGTACGGGCCGGTCTGTTCGAGCACTGGCCGGTCCCTTCGAGCACGGGCCGAAGACCCGTGTCACCTCGCACCGCTGCACTGCCGCACCTTCGGAGGACGCGGCAACTCGACCACTGCCCGCGAGCGGTCGGCAACTCCGGATCTCGACCGGCACAGGGGGATGTGTCCTCCTGCTGAGAGCAGAACGGATGTGTGCATGAAGTCCACGGCAAGGACATCAAAGGTCTCAAAGGCGTCGAAGGCGTCGAAGACAGCAAAGGCGTCGAAGAGGCGACGGCTGAGATGCGTGCGAGGGCGGGCAAGCGTCGCAGCCGTCCTCGTCGTGTCCGCCGCCATGACGCTGACAGGTGCCGACTTACCGTCAGCCGGCGCTGCGCACGCTCGGCGCATCCCGGCCGTCTCCTCGGGGAACGCCCGCTTCGAGATCCTCTCGCCCACCCTGATCCGTACCGAGTACGCGGGCGACCAGAAGTTCACCGACGAACCGACGTTCAACGCGATCGGCCGCGAAGGGTTCGAGCCGGCCGCGTACAGCGCGACGACGTCCAACGGCTGGCTCACCATCGAGACGAGTGCGATGAGCCTGCGCTACAAGGTCGGCTCGGGTCCCTTCGACGCCCAGAACTTCTCCCTGCGGTCGACGGCGGGCGGCACTCCCGTGGCCTCCGCTCCCTGGCAACGTCTGACCTGCGCGCTCGGGACCCTGTGCGAGGCCGAGAGTCTTCGTCTCGACGGGCTCTCCGTCGCCTCCGACCACGGTGGCCACACCGGGAGCGGGTTCGCCGCGGGATTCGAGGGCACAGGCAGCTCGGCATCCGCTGACATCGATGTCAAGGACAGCGGGACGTATCAGTTCGACCTGCGCTACGCCAACTCCCTCGGCGGTGATGGCCAGACCCGCACCCGCACCCTGACGCTCACCGTGGACGGCGGCGCACAGCAGACGATGTCCTTGCCGGTCACGGCGAACTGGGACACCTGGAACACCACTTCGGCGAGCGTCCGGCTCGGCGCGGGCCATCACACCCTCGCCCTGACCCGGGCCGCCTCGGACTCCGGCGATGTCAATGTCGACAGCGTCGCGCTCGTCCGGCCCGGCGACACCTTCCCGCCCGTATCCAGCACCGCGATCATGGACTGCGCGTACGGCGCGAGCTGCGAGGCGGAATCCGGACGCATCGGCGGTGCGGCGGTCGGCGCCACCGATCACAAGGGGTACGCGGGCGGTGGCTTCGTCGGCGACCTCCACCAAGGATCGAGTCTGACGACCCACGTGGTCGGCGTGCCCGCCGACGGCGTCTACACCCTCCGGGTGCGGTACGCCAACGGCGTCGGCGGCGACGGCCTCCACCAGCGGCGCACCGCCTCCGTGTCCGCCGCCGGAGCCGGCGGCACCTTGTCGTTCCCCACGACGAAGGACTGGGACGACTGGCAGACCGCCGCGCTGCCCGTCACCCTCACCGCGGGCACCAACGACATCACCCTCGGCTGTCCCGACGCGGCAAGCTGTCACATCAACGCGGACACCGTCTCGGTGGCCGCCCCCGGTACGGCCGCGCCCCCGCCGCACCTCGCGCTCGGCGGATACCGCCGAGGCCTCGACGGTGTGACCGGCAACGAGAGCTCCGTGCCCACCACGCCCGGCCTGCTCAACCAGGACGGCTGGTACCTCCTCGACGACACGACGTCCGCGGTGTACGACGCCACGGCTCGCAAGACGGCACCCCGCCCCGACCACGGCGGCACGCCCTACCAGGACGGCTACGTCTTCGGCTACGGACACGACTACAAGCGGGGACTCACCGACCTGGCCACACTGACCGGTCCGCCCGCACTGCTGCCGCAATGGGCCTACGGCGTCTGGTACTCGGAGTACATCGACCGCACCGCGGCCGACTACGAGAACACCATCCTCCCGGCGTTCCGCTCCGAAGGCACTCCGCTGGACGTCCTGGTGACCGACACGGACTTCAAAGCCGTGAACACCTGGAGCGGTTGGGAGATGGATCCCGCGAAGTTCCCCGATCCCCAGGGCTTCTTCGACTGGTCGGCTTCGCAGGGGCTGCACAACACGCTCAACGTGCACCCCGGCATCCTCGCCTCCGATCCCCAGTTCGCCCAGGCACAGGCCACGGCCAAGGGCAAGCTGACCAAGGGCGGTTGCGCCTCGGGAGCCGCCGTCGAGAACAACTGCTACACCTTCGACTTCGGCGACCCGGACCAGCTCAAGGCGTACATGGACCTGCACCGGACGATGGACCGGCAGGGGAACGACTTCTGGTGGCTCGACTGGTGCTGCGACGCGTCACGGTCGTCACTGAGGGGCGTCACACCCGACGCGTGGATCAACCAGCAGTACGCCACTGCCAGTTCCGCGAACCTCGGCCGCGGATTCGTACTCTCCCGGGCCTACGGCTCGTTGCAGGCGGCCGGTTACAGCGGCCAGCGGGGGCTGCCGACCGGGCCGTGGGCCGACAAGCGCAGCACCGTCCACTTCACCGGTGACACCTCCTCGACCTGGGGCGCGTTGAAGCTGGAGGTCGGCTACACCCCCGGGGAGTCCGCCGCGACCGGCATGGCGGCCGTCACCCACGACATCGGCGGGCACAACGACACGACAGGGCTCACCGGTTCGGAGAAGTACACCGAGGGCGGGCAGAGCCGCACCACGCGCAGACTGCCCGACGACCTGTACGCCCGCTGGGTCCAGTTCGGCGCGTTCCAGCCCATCGACCGGCTGCACAGCAATCACAGCGACCGGCTGCCCTGGCAGTACGGGACCGCGGCGCGGCAGTCGGCCGACAAGTTCCTCAATCTCCGAGAGAACCTGGTGCCTTACACCTACACGCTCGCCGAGGAGGCGAACCGAACCGGCGTGCCCATCGTCCGCCCCACCTACCTGGAGTATCCCGACGAGCCCCAGGCGTACGCTGCCGCCGACAGCGAGTACTTCTACGGTTCCGACATCCTCGTCGCCCCTGTGACCACGCCGGGCACCTCCGCCACCACTTCGGTATGGTTCCCGCCCGGACGGTGGACCGACTACTTCACGGGTGAGACGTACACCGGCGGGGGCATCCAGGACGTCACCACAGGCCTGGACTCGATGCCGGTCTTCATCAAGGCGGGCGGCATCCTGCCCACGCGCACCCACGACGTGACCGGCGATGACGGGAATCCGCTGACCGACGTCACGCTCAGCGTCGCCGCGGGCCGGCCGGGATCGTTGCGCCTCTACGAGGACGACGGGGTCACCGCCCCCAAGGGCAGGAGCGCCACGACGACGATCCGGTACCGGCAGAAGGGAGAGCGTCACACGGTGTCGATCGGTCCGGCGCGGGGCTCCTTCACCGGCCAGGTGCGGACCCGCCGGTGGACGATCGCCCTCATGGCGGCGCACGCGCCCACCAAGGTCTCGGCGACCGGTGTGCACCTGTCCCCGCAGGCGTACCACTGGGACGACACCTCGAAGGTGCTGACCATCACGCTCCCGCGCCGCAGCGTGCGTGCCCCGATCACCGTCACCTTTCAGTAGGGGGTGCGAGTAACCTCCTGGAGTGATCCGGGTTCCGGCCATGGAGCGGCGGCACATCGCTCCGTGGCCGGCCGCCTCCGAGGGTCCGGCCTCGCTCCGCAGGGCGGGCCCTCTTCGACGGCCCGCCCTGACGCCGATGAAGTGCCGCACAGGTTCACGGGGGACACCGACGCATGAAGACGCCACCATCGCCGCCCGTGTCGCCGTCCGCGGAGACGCCGACCGACGGATCATCCGTCCGGATCGGTGCTCTCGTACCGCTGACCCGGCCCGGCTGGGCCGAGGCGGGCCGGCACCTGCTCACCGGACTCGAGCTGGCCGTTCACGAAGTCAATGACACCGGCGGCATGGCCGGGAGACCCCTCGAACTGCTGGTCCGCGACACCGCGGCCGATCCGCAGAAGGCCGCGGCGGCCGTGGACGAACTGGCCGGGCTGGGCGTGGCCGCCCTGGCGGGGGAGTACCACAGCGTCGTCGCCCGGGCCGCTGCCGCCAGGGCCGACGCACTCGGTGTGCCGTTCCTCTGCTCGTCGGCTGTGCTCGACACGCTGACCGAGCGGCCGACGCCCTGGGTCGCGCGCCTCGCCCCGGCGCAGTCCCACGGCTGGACGATCTACGCGGACTTTCTCCTCGGCGCGGGCCACACCCGTATCGCCGTGGCGACCGAACCGAGTGTCTACTGGGCCTCCGGGACCGGCATCCTGCGGAACCACTTCGCCGCACGCGGTGGTTCCGTCCTCGAACTCGACATGCGCGCACTGACGCCCGCGGCCGTGTGCGACGAACTCGTCCGCCGTCGCGCGACGGCGCTGCTTCTCCTGGTCGGCCATCCGGAACCCGCGGTGTCGATCGTCGCGTCGGTCCGCCGCGACCGGCGCCTGCCCGGGATCACGATCGGTGCTCCGGCCGGGCAGCCGGAGTTCGCCGAATGGTTCACGTCGGCCGGCGACGACGGCGCCGCCGTCCCGTTCCTGCGCTACCTTCCGGAGCGCCTGAGCCCCCTCGGCGCGCGCGTCGAAACGGCCCTGCGTGAGCGGCTGGGCCAGGCGCCCTCCTTCGTCGCCTTCGAGGGCTACGACACGGTCACCGTCCTCGCCGACGTGCTGCGATCCCAGGGCGCGGACCGGGCACGCATCGCCGGGGCCTGGCCGGGCGTCGACGTCGAGGGGACCCGCGGGCGGATCAGGTTCTCCCGGGTTCCGGGCATCAGCGTCTGGCAGTGGTCATGGGCACCGGTCCAGGTCGTCGAGCGCGTACGGGCGGAACCCGGTCGCTTCCGGATCCTTCACTCCGGATGAGGGGCCCAGGGTGCTCGACGGGGCGCGACCGCCGCGCCGGGCATCCTGGCGGGGCCGGAACGGATCAGGCCGCGGGAGCCCCGGCGATGTTGACCATCCACTCGATGCCGAACCGGTCCGTGCACATGCCGAAGGTGTCGCCCCACATCTGCTTCTCCAGGGCGACCGCCACCTTGCCGCCGGCGGACAGCTTGGCCCAGTAGCCGCTCAGCTCCCCGGCGTCGTCGCCGCTCAGATTCCTCAGGGGCCTGGGCGTGCGAGGCGCGCACCCGGGCCCGGGGAGGAGGGGAACGCGTTCGCAGGGCCCCGCTCCCTGTGGGGTGCCCGCCTCGCCAGGGCCGTGCTCGCGGCCTTGCACGCGGCCGCCGGGGAGGCTTGATCCGGCCACTGGCGCGAACGTGACACAACAAGTCTCCGGCAGTGCAACCATTCGTACCCCGAGCATGTCTTCCCTAGTGAAATAGTCTGTCCCCTTCACCAGGAGCAACTGGGGGCGTCATGCATCACCACCCATCCCGCGCAGCCGTAGTCGCCGGCGTTGTTCTCACCGCCGTCGGCGCCACGATCCCTGCCTCCGCGGTCACCCAGCCGAAGGCAGCCGCGACGCCTTCGTCCCCCGCGCGCATCGTCAACGCCCGGTGGGCCGGGCACTGCACCTACGACCGGCTCGTCATAGACGTCCAGGGTGGCACCCCGTCCGTCGCCGTGAGCCGGGTCAGCACACTCCGCTACGACCCTTCAGGTAAGAAGGTCCCGCTCGCGGGCAACTACTTCCTGTCGATCAGGCTGTCCCCCGCGGTCGCTCACGACAACGCGGGCAAGTCTGTGTACAAGGGCCCCCGACTGGTGAAGATCCCGTTGTACAAGCTGAAGGGTCTGGCCCTGACCGGGGACTTCGAAGGGGTCGTCTCCTTCGGAACCGCGTTCCAGACCAAGCCCGCGTACAAGGTGTTCAAGCTGCACAGTCCGGAGCGTGTGGTCCTGGACTTCAACCACACCAACCGGTGCGGCTGACTGCCGGACCGTCGGCCGAGAGTGCCGCTGAGTGTTCGCACGGCGGGCCCGGACCCCTTTGCCGGGGTCCGGGCCCGCCGTGCTGCAGTGCCCCGGAGCCGCGGGCTCGGACGCCGAGAAGGGGCGGGCGAGCGCCGCGTCCTCGGCTGCTCGCCCGCCCCGGTCTCCCCGGATCCGATGGGTAGCGCTCTACGGCGCGATCTCGAACCGCGGGGGCTGAAGACCCGCGAGGCAGGACTTGTCCGGTGCCGTCGGCGTGTCGAAGAACGACCGGGTGATCGTCTGCGCGCAGGGTGATTCGGCGAACGCGACGTGGGCGACGTACGGGACCTTGACAGTGGTGGAGCGGCTCAGCGTGCGCGCCACGTAGGGCCCGTTGCTCGGCGCGGTCTGCGCGTCGAAGCCGGCCGACATGACCAGGGTGGGGATGTCACTGCGTACGACGCTGCGGACGGCACGCGGTTGTGCGGGGACGTTCCAGGCGCGGCAGTCGTCGTGGAGGAAGGCGAGCTGCGGCGCGTTGGCGAGGACGGAGCGGGGGAACGTGGGGAACACGCGCCGGCCCGCCCGGATCACCTCGGCCTGGGTCTCGTACGGTGTCCACTCGCCGCAGAAGACTCCGTAGGCGAGCCCGTGCGCGACCCGGCCGACGGCCTGCGGGCTGAGCTTGCCCCCGGCCCACTGCTCGGCGATGCGCTGCGGGTTGCCGTGCGCCAACTCGTCGATGGAGCGGGGCACTCCGGGCGCCAGGTGGGTCGCGGAGGTCAGCCAGGTCACCAGCGTGCCGCCGTCGATGACGACCTTCACCGGTCCGGGCTGTCCGGGGACGGTGACGTGGGTGGTGACCGGATGGGCTTCGAGCTTGCTCACCAGGCCCTGGAAGGTCCTCGACAGATGGGGATAGCGCTGGTTGCACGCGGGCTGCTGCGCGCAGGCCGCGAACAGGCCGTCGAAGCCCTCGCGCGCGGCCTTCCAGGTCACCGCGCCCCCGGCCAGGGAGGGCGGCAGCACGCCGTCGATGCCGACGGACCGGACGCCCTGCGGGTGCGTGCGCATGTACGTCAGGGCCAGGTCGGTGCCGTACGAGATGCCGAACACGTTCCAGAGTCCGATGCCCAGGGCGACGCGCAGGTCGGCGTAGTCGGCGGCGCTCTCGGTGGTGTTGTAGGCGCCGAGGTCCTTGGTGCGCCGCACCAGTTGGTCGCGGCAGGCCCGCGTCGCCTGGACGTGCAGACGTCCGGTGGAGGGGGCGTCGTAGACCAGTCCGACGGCACGGGCGTTGAACTCGTCGATGTTCGGACAGGTGAGCACCGGGTCGGCGGAGTAGGTCCCGCGCTGGGACATGAAGATGACGTCCCGGTCGTGGTTCAGGCCGCCGTCGACCGCCAGTTGGGCCTCGGAGACGGCGTCGTCGCCGGGACCGCCGGCCAGCCACACGATCGGGTCGGACGCGTGTCTGCGGGTGGCGGCCAGCACGATGGCGACGGAGAGGGTGATCTTCCGCCCCCGGGGGCGGGAGCGGTTCTCGGGCACGGTGAGCGTGCCGCAGTTCGCCCCGGCCAGAGCGGGGACGGGGTCCGCGGTCCGTGGACAGGGGCCCGGTACGAAGCGGGAGTGGCCGGCCGTCCGGGCGACCGTGCCCGGAGTCGTCGTGGTCCCGGGCTCGGCCTCGGCGGGGGAGGCGGCGAGACCGGCGACCAGGAGGCCGGCCGTGGCCCCCGCCAGCGCGGCGGGGAGCCGTCGCGCGGTGCTGGGACGCCGGGGCGGACGGATGGACATCATGACTTCTCCAGAGCGGGGACGATGGTGAACGGTTTCGGCGTCAGGCCCGCGACACAGCGGGTGTCGGGCGGGGTGGGACGCGTGAGGAACGAGGTCAGGACGCTCGCCGCGCACGGCGACTGGGGGACCACCCAGTGGCCGATTCCGGGAATCCGCACGGTGGTCGAGCGGTACAGGGTGCGGGCCGCGTACGCGCCCCAGCGGGCCCCCGTCTTGGCGTCGAACGTTCCTGAGAGCACGAGCGCCGGCACGTTGCTGACGGTCGTCACCCGCTGGACCGGCGTGCGGTCCGGGACGTTCCAGACGCGGCACGCCTCGTGCTGGAAGGGCAGCTGGGGTGCCTGGGCCAGCACCGAGTCGGGCCACCCGGGGAAGGCCCGGCGGCCGGCCGCGAGCAGGTCGGCCTGCGAATAGCCCGGCACCCACTCGCTGCAGGCCACGGACTGTGTGAGCCCGTGCGCGAACTCGCCGATGACGGGTGTGGCGCCGGCGGCGCGGGCCCGGGCGAAGCGCTCCGGATCGCCGTGGGCGAGTTCGTCGAGCGCCGCGGGTACGTCGACTGCCGGGACGGCGTTGGCGACGAGCAGATTGACGAGCGCGCCCCCGTCGAGGACGATCTTGACCGGCGCACCTCCCGCCGGAGGCTGTGCCGTCACCGTCAGAGGGTGTGCCTCGAGCCGCCGGACCTGCTGGCTCAACGTGCGCGAGAGGTTCGGGTAGCGGTTCCTGCACGCCGGCTGGGCCGCGCAGGCGGCGAAGATCGTGTTGATGCCTTCCTGGGCGCTGTCCCAGGTCCACGGCAGACTGACGATCCGGGGAGGTGCCACCGAGTCGATCGCCACCGAACGGATGCCCTGAGGGTGGCGGCGGAGGTAGGTGAGCCCGAGGTCGGTGCCGTAGGAGTATCCGTAGACGTTCCACCGGCGGATCCCGAGCGCCTTGCGCAGGTCGTCGAAGTCGGCGGCGTTCTCGGTGGTGTTGTAGGCGCTCAGGTCGACGCCTTCGCCCGCGAGGCGGTCCCGGCACTGTTTGGTCGCGCGCACCAGGCGCCGTCCGGTCGATGCCGCGTCGTAGCGCAGCCCGACGGACTCCGCGTAGAAGCGGTCGATCTCCGGGCAGGCGAGGTTCGGCTGCGCGTAGAGCGTCCCGCGCTGGGTCATGACGATCAGATCGCGGTCCTGGTTCACGCCCGCGCCGATCACGAACTGCATGTCGTCGAACGCGTCACCCCCGGGACCGCCGGCCATGAACACGACCGGATCCGCGGACGGCTTCGCCGAGACGGCCGGGATGATCGCGACGGCCAGCCGGACCGTCCGCCCGCCGGGACGGGCGCGGTTCTCGGGAACCTCCAGGAACCCGCACCGTCCCGGGACCGGCTCGGGCGTCTCAGGGCAGGGGCCGGGTACGAATCGTGCGGGGGCCCCGGGCCGCGGTCCGCTCTCGGACGCTGGCACGGCGTGGCCAGGTGTCGGGGCCAGGACACCGAGGAGGGCCACGCCCGCCGTGACGACAGCCAGCCTGGTGCGTGCGTGCCGGGAGCGCCGCCGCGTGGACCGGTACGGTGTCCGCACCGGTTCGGCCCCGGAGCCGCCGCGATGGACGTCGCCCTTGAGACGGACACCGCGACCGCCGGCCCCGCTCCCGCCGTTCCAGCTGCTGCCGCCGTCTCCGCTGTTCCGGAGCTCGCCGCCCGCCCCGCCAACGGTGGGCGGACAGCCCGTTCTGATGCCCTGTTCCCTCATGCGATCCCGTTTCTCCGACGTCCCCGGCCACGCCGATGCCGCGACGCCGGCGCAGGGCTCCGCCCGCCACCGCCTGCTGCGGTCGGGCACCACGTGGGCCAGCCTGGACGCGTGGCCAGAGGCCCACCACTCATGGGATCCACTCGGAGCAGTCCTTGATCGGGGGCGCGTTCGCGGGCGCGCGGCCGCGACGGAGCCCCCGCTCGCGGCGGAGACGCTGGTCGACGGCGGCTTCAGCGGGTCCTTCTCGGTGACCACGGCACCGGCACCGGCAGCGAGGAGCGTCGCGGCGGAGAGACCGCCCCGGAGGGCGGCGGGACCGCGGGGCGCGAGCGCGGTGATGGCCGCGGGGGAGACGGCGAGGCCGAACCCCGTGGAGAGCTGGAAGCGGGCACGGGTGTGCCGACAGCTTCGACACCGTCACCCTGTACCGGAGCAGAAGGGGGCGCAACAGGCCGGTGCCCAGAGCGTCCACGGCCAGGGCGACGGTACGGCGGGGGCCTCCTGAAGCGCGGACGAACGCGCGCTACCGGGTTTTGCGCGCCCAGGGGGCCTGGCTGCCCGTCCGGCGTCCGGGCCTCACGCCCGTTCACCGCGGGTCATGAGGGTCCGGGAAAGCCCGTGAACGCCTTCCGGCAGCGCATCACCAACTCGCGGATCGGCGGATTGTGCGCGTTTTTCCAGATCAGGGCGAGCAACGCCGGCGCCCGGACATCGGCGATCGTGCGGCCCACGAGCCGGTCGCTGTGGTTCTCGGCCATCGAGGCGCTGAGGACGGCGACGCCGAGCCCGCGGGCGGCGAGGCCGGCGATGGCGTCCGCGGCGCTGGCTTGCAGCGCGATCGTGGGCCGGAGGTTCTGTGCGGCGCAAGCCTGGTCGAACACCGCGCGCAGGCCGGTGCCCGGCGGCATGCACACGATCGGGTAAGGCATCAGGTCGCGCAGGGCGACGCGCCGTCGCCTCTCCAAGGGGTGTCCGGCCGGGACCGCCGCGGTGAGCCGTTCACTGATGACGGTCAGCGAGTCCAGCCCGTCGGGGGCGGCGTTCGCGGCGCCGACGAGCGCCAGGTCGACGGTGCCGTCACGCACTCCGTCGACGAGCCTGTCGGAGCCGTCCTCCAGCAACGAGATCTCCACACCGGGATGTGCCGCGTGGAACGCGGCGAGGGCGTCGAACAGCGGGGCGAGGGTGCAGCCGATGACCATCCCGACGGTGAGCCGGCCCCGGACCAGGCCGGTCACCTCGCCCACCGCCTGACCGACCGCCCCGGCCGCGGCGAGTGCGGCACGGGCGTGGTCCAGTGCCGCGACCCCCGCGACGGTGAGGGTCACGGTGCGGGCCGACCGGTCGAACAACTCGGCACCGAGTTCCCGTTCGAGCTGCCGGATCTGGGCGCTGACGCCGGACTGGCTGATGTGCACCCGCTCGGCGGCGCGGGTGAAGTTCCGCTCCTCGGCGACCGCGACGAAGTACTCCAGCTGCCTCAGGTCCATGACTGCTGATTCTAGTTCGCAGAAGATCCATCTGTTGGACTTCTGGAAGGCGGACGACCACGCTGGGAAGTGCCGGAGCCCAGCCCCAGGAGGAACCCATGCCGGAGTACGAGAAGGCCGTGCGACCCGAGGACATCACCCGCTTGTTCGTCGAGCGGTCCAACGCCGGTGACGCCGCCGGGGTCGCCGCGCTCTACGAAGAGGACGCGGTGATGGCCTTCCCGCCCGGCGAGCTGACGGTCGGGCGGGAGGCGATCCGCGCGCTGTGGGAGAAGGTGCTGGCCGCCGCTCCCCGCTTCGAGCCGGAACCGCCCCTGCCGACGCTGGTCAGCGGCGACATCGCTCTCACCTCGACCCCGCCGAAGGACGGGGCGGGCGCCCGGGCGCAGGTCGTCCGCCGCCAGCCCGACGGAAGCTGGCTGCGCCTGCTGGACCAGCCCGAGTTCACCCCGCCCGCCCGCTGACCCCGGAGCGGTCACCGGGTGCGGGTGCGGCCGGGCGGGTACTGCGGGCACAGGCGCCTGTAGGGCGTGTCTCCGGCGTGTCGTTTCCATTCCTGGTGCGTGAGGTTGCGGCCCGCCCTGCGGCACAGTTCGTCGGCCCATTGCCGGGGTACGGGGATGATCCTGGCGGCCCTGTCCCAGGGGGGCGGTGGCCAGGAGCGTGCCGTCCGGGCTGAACGCCACCGAGGTGACCCAGCCGGCCGTGGCACCGAGGGCGGTCGCGAGGTGTCCGTCCCGTACGTCGAAGAGGAGTGCCGGTGCGGTACGGTCCCGGCTCCCGATCGCGACCGTGCCGCCGTCCGGACTGAACGCCAGCGTCGTCACGGGGCGTCCTGCCGTGCGAGGGTGCGGACGGCGGAGTGGGCCGCGATGTCCCACACAACGGAACGAACGACCGGGTGAACGAGGACGCGGAATCCGATAAGCGCCGCGGCCAGGACGACGGCCCCACCACTCTGCGCCTCGGCCGCACGGCCCTGTTCCTGCTCGCGGCCGCCGCCCCCGGGCAGGAGTCCGTCAACGCAACGGCGTGGCCTCGCCCTGGCCGACGGTGTGACGGTCGAACCAGGCCTGGGCCGCCGCGCGTTCGGCCTGGGTCGGCTTCGGGTTCAGCTGGTCCGGGTTGCGGATCAGGAAGTGCTCGCGGGCGGCTTGCAGTCCGATGGCGCGGGCCTCCGGCGACAGGCCGGGGTGGTCGGCGACGTCCATGGCTCGCTGCCACCAGCTCCGGCTGTGAGGGCTGATGGAGTAGTGCCACAGCGGCTGTTCGGGGTCGGCCACACCGATCAGCACCCGGCGCAGGACGTGACCGTTGACGCCCGGGGTGCCGAGCAGCCGGTCGGCCACGAGCAGCGGATGCTCCCCGTCGAGGCGGGCCCGGACCAGGACCCAGGTCATCAGCTGGCCCACGTCGTGGGAGGGTGAGGTGACGAAGTCCCACAGCTCGGCGGCCTTGGCCTCGTCGGGGGCGCCGAGGCGGGTGAGGAGCCGCACCTTGTCCTTCCACACCGGCCGGGCTCCGTTCCACCAGGTGACCAGCTTTCCCGCGGCCGGATGGTCCAGGTCGAGGGCGAGGCAGGTCAAGGTGACGAGCGGATGGCGCCACTCGGTGTACGTGGTCCGGTACGTCCTGGTGAGGTCCTTGAGCCGACGCGGCAGCAGCGCCTCGACATCGGCCTCCGTGGCCCTGCCGTGGGCGAGGAGGAGTTCGAGGCAGAAGCCGAGTCCCTGCAGACCGGTGGCCGGGTCGGCCACCCGCTCCCGCAACCAGCGCACATCGGTGTCGGTGAGCGTCCGGTACCGGTGCCACACGCGGCTCAGCGCCCCCTCGGAGGCGGTGAGATCGGTGCCGGTGCCGGACAGAAGCCCGTCCCGGACGGCCTCGTAGCGCGCCAGGGCGGCCAGCACCTCGGAGGTGTCCGTGCCGACGAGCACGGAACCGCCGGGCCGGAGCGCCTCCTCCCGTACGAGATCCACCTGGTCACGGGCTGCGCCCGCCGCGAGGACGCGCAGGGCGTGGGGCAGCCGTTCATCGGTGCCGAAGCGGACCGCCGCGAGCGCCGCGTAGGACAGGCCGGCGCGGTGGTCCGCCCCAGTCTCCCGGCGCCAGTCGGCCGTGACGGCCCCGATCAGCGCGTCGTACAACCCGCGCAGCGAAGTCTCCGGGGCGACGGACACGGCGAGTTCGGCCGCGAGGCCGGCCGCGGCCCGTACCGCGTCGGGCTCACGGAGTGACCGGTGCAGCGCCAGCCAGGAGTGGACCGAAGCGCGGTCGCCCGCGAGCGAGCACTCCCGCACCACGGCCAAGCCCCGCTCGGACGGCACCTGCCGCAGGACACCGGACGCTCCGGCGCCGAGGTCGGCGACCAGCTCCCACGCCTCCGCACGGCCGTGGCGCAGCAGCGCGTGGAGCAGTTCCCGCCAGGCACGCCACTCCGTCGGCGGCCCTTCACGCTCCAGCCGCCAGGCGGTCAGCAGCCGATCCGTCTCGTCGGGTGTGAGTTCCTCCCGCCGCTCCAGCGAGACCACGAACCGCGTCGCGGCGGAGAGGTCCAGGGGGTCGCGCAGCCGTTCGTGGAGCCACGCGGCCTCGGCCGGTGACAGCGGCCGGTACCGGAGGGAGGGACCGCTGCGGTCCACCGGCTCGTCGAGCACCGCGAGGAACTGGCGCACGCCGTCGGGGTCTCCGGGGTCGGGCAGGCCCGCCTCGTCCCGGGGGGTGATCCGGTCCAGCCGGAAGGCGCTCTTCGGCCCGCCGTCGACGACCCGGAAACCGGTCGGCCCCTCGCCGAGGCCGGCGGCGACGGCGGCGTGATCGCCGCCCCAGTGCAACAGCAGCTCGCCCGTCAGGGAGCCGGAGCGGTCGAAGGCATGCCGGTGGGACTGCCAGTGCCAGTACGCGAAGGAGGCGGGGCCGCTGAACCCCCTCGCCTCGAGGAGTTCCGCCGCGTCACCATGGCCGTCGGACTGGGTGTAGCGGGCCCGGTTCGGCGGCGGCAGCACGAAAAACCCGTCCCCCTCGAGCTCCCGCCACCAGGCCTTGATCGTGCCGAGGTCCGAGCGTCGCCGCGTCGTACGCTGCCCGGGCGGGGCGGTATCGGGGCTGGTCACGTACTGCTCCCTGGGTCTTCGGGATCCGTCCCGGACGAATCCTCCGTCCGGGACTCACCCTGTCACAGGGCTCTGACATCCCCGTCCGCGCCCGGTACCGGTCTGCCACCTCTCAACGCGTATGCCAGCTTCAAGCGTTCCGCCGGTCCTTGCCTTCCGTGTCCTCATCCTCCGCTTGCGCGGGCGCCGTTCGAAGACACCGGGGTGGATCGTCTCCGCCTGGCCGTCGGTACGTCGCCGTGCGTTCGCGCTCCGTCCGGGGCGGGGGCAGGGCTTGCTCCGGACCGTGGACCGCGCGGTCTCCGCGGAGGCCTCCGCTGCGGCCCGGAACCAGGGTGGCCGGCTCAGTACCCGCTGATCCGGGCCACGAAGTATCCGGCGACGATCACCGAGCCCACGACAATGAAGCTGAGCCAGACGTAAGGGTGTTCCCATATCCCGCCGTCGGGCTGTTCCTGATGCGCTTCGGCGATGCAGCCCTCGACGGGAGGGGTCTCGCCTGGGGGTACGAGTGGATGTGTCATATATCAACGGTCCGTCCGATGAGTGGGCGCCGCATCTCCGACGCGGACCTCGTAGCGGCCCCTGCGCGAATCGTTGACATGACCCTGCCCTATAGCTAGCTTCACGAACAGTTCTCGTCCGCGCCCCCAGGTGCTCGCGGCCCAGGGGTCCCGTCCGTGCGTTCGCATCGTCAGGCGCCCCATCTCGACGATGCGACAACGTTGTCCAACTCGACTGCCGCCCGAGTGTCACACCTCGCAGGAAGACAACGTTGTCAGTCTTCAGCTCCCGCTCCCGAGTAGAGGAGAAACCCGTGACACGACTGTCGAGACCCCCCGGAACGGCCGCGATCGGTTTATTCGCGGCCGCGGCACTGGCCATGGCCGGGCTGTGCGCACCCGCGTGGGCGGCCGGAAAGGCCGCGCTCGTCGCGTCTCCGGCCACCGTGGTCAACCCGTTCATCGGAACGTCGAACGAGGCCAACGACTTCCCCGGCGCCGACGTGCCGTTCGGCATGGTGCAGTGGAGCCCGGACACGCCGTCGCGGCCCCCCGGTGGCGGATACGAGTACAACGACTCGTCCATCACCGGCTTCAGCCTCACCCACATCGCCGGGCCCGGCTGCGGCGCGGCCGGAGACATACCCGTGCTGCCCACGGTCGGCACCGTGAACACCGGAGCGACGGACGCGTTCTCGCACGCCAACGAGTCGGCGTCCGCCGGTTCGTACAAGGTCGCGCTCAACAACCAGGTGACCACCGAACTGACCACCACGACACGCAGCGGGATGGCGCGCTTCACCTTCCCTTCGACCACCCAGGCCAACCTGATCTTCAAACTCACGGGCAGTCAGAACGGCGCCAGTGCAACGCAGTTCACCAAAGTCTCGAACACCGAGGTGAGCGGTCAGGTCACCAGCGGTCGATTCTGCGGTGCGGGGAACACGTACACGGTGTACTTCGACATGGTCTTCGACCAGCCGTTCGCCTCGCAGGGCAGCTCGGTCGCCAAGACGCCGGCCGCCACCCCGGCGAAGCCGGGCACCGCGTCCAAGAACGCGGCGGAGAAGCCCGACAGGCCCGTGCTCCACGGCAAGATGCCCGCTGCCGAGGCCCCGAAGACCGCCAAGGACAGCGCCTCGCCGGAAGCCGCCGCCTCGAACGGCTACGTCACCTTCAACACCACCAGCAACCCGGTGGTGCAGGCCAAGGTCGGCATCTCCTACGTCTCGGTGGCCAACGCGGCGGCCAACCGGGCCGCGGAGAACACGGGGTGGGACTTCGCTGCGACCCGCACCGCCGCGCAGAACGCCTGGAACAGCGCACTGGGCAAGATACAGATCGCCGGCGGAACAGCGGCGCAGCAACAGACCTTCTACACCGCGCTCTACCACTCGCTGCTGCACCCGAACGTCATCAGCGACACCAACGGCCAGTACTACGGCTTCGACGGCAGGACCCACACCGTGGACGCCGGCCACAAGGCCGCCTACGCCAACTACTCCGGCTGGGACATCTACCGTTCGCAGGCCCAGCTCGAAGCGCTGGTCGCCCCCCAGGTCGCCTCGGACACGGCACAGTCGATGGTCGACGACTACGCCCAGACCGGGATCTTCCCCAAGTGGTCGGAGAACAACGGCGAGTCCTACGTGATGGTCGGTGACCCGGCGGACGCCATCCTCGCCGACTACTACGCCTTCGGCGCCAGGGACTTCGACACCGCGACCGCTCTGGCCGACATGGTCAGACAGGCGAGCACGACCAACAACGACCGGCCGGGCCTCAACTACCTGAACTCACCCGGATACATGCCGCACGACGGCAGCTACGGCTGCTGCAACTTCTACGGCCCCGTGGCCACGACGCTGGAGTACAACACCGCCGACTTCGCCGTCTCCGCACTGGCCGGAGCGCTCGGTGACACCAACAACCAGAAGACGTACGCCAACCGTGCCCAGAACTGGCGCAACGTACTCAACCCGGCCTCCGGCTTCGTCGAGCCGCGCAACGCGAGCGGCTCCTGGACCGGCGGCTTCGACCCCACCAGTGGCACCGACATGGTCGAGGCCGACTCCTGGATCTACACCGGGATGATCCCGTTCAACATCGCCGGCCTGGCGCGCGCCAAGGGCGGCAACACGGCGATGAGTCACTACCTGGACACCGTGCTGCGCAGCTACACCGGCGACAAGGGCTATGCGTGGGTCGGCAACGAGCCCAGCATCGAACTGCCTTGGGAATACGACTACATCGGGCAGCCCTACAAGACCCAGGGCACCGTCCGGGCGATCCAGCAGCAGATCTGGGCGAACACCCCGGGCGGGCTGGCCGACGGCAACGACGACCTCGGCGCGATGAGCGCGTGGTACGTGTGGTCCGCACTCGGCATGTTCCCCGAGACGCCCGGCACCTCCGATCTCGCCCTGGGCTCCCCCTTGTTCACCCAAGCCGTGATCACACTCCCGTCGGGCAGCACACTGACGATCAACGGAAGCGGCGCCGCCGACAACGCCCCCTACGTCCAGTCCGCGACGTGGAACGGCTCCGCCTGGAACAACGCCTACGCCCCCACCTCGGCGATCACCGCCGGCGGCACCCTGAACTACACCCTCGGGACCAGCGCCAACACCTCCTGGGCGACGGCCGCGTCCGCCGCTCCGCCCTCCTACGCGGGTGACACCCCGGCCCCGGCCTCGCCGCGGATCGGTCCCGTCACCTCCGCGGTGGCCTCGAACCTGTGCGTCGACGACGCGAGTTCCTCGACCACCGACGGCAACCACGTCCAGATCTGGACCTGCAACAACACCTATGCCCAGGACTGGATCGTCGCCGGCGACGGAACGGTCCGGACCCTCGGCAAATGCCTGGACGTCGACCACAGCGGCACTACGAACGGGACCCTGATCCAGCTGTGGACGTGCAACGGCACCGGCGCCCAGCAATGGGCGGCGGGCGCCAACGGATCGCTGATCAATCCCCAGTCGAAGCTGTGCCTGGACGACCCCAACGCCACGACTACGACCGGCACCCAACTCCAGCTCTACACCTGCAACGGCACGGCCGCCCAGAACTGGAAACTCCCGAGCTGAGCCACCGGCCACCCCGGCACCCCCGGCGCACAGCCTCCGTATGCCCGGCCACGCGGGCGGGCGTACGGAGGCGCGCCGGACTGGCAGGCGACAGCGGTGGGGCGGGCCGGGTCACAGCAAGCTGCTCCAGTACGGCCAGAAGCGGGTGAGGACGAGCAGCGCGATCACCCCGTACCAGGCGCCGAGCAGCATCCAGTGCGTGTCCCGGACGATCACCAGCACACGGCGTGGAGCGGGCAGGATTCCACGTTCCAGGCAGTGCACGGTGACGTACCAGAACAGGGCGATGGTGGAGATCCACACGACGGCGCAATAGGGGCAGATCTTGTTGAGTTCGTAGAGTGACTGCACCATCAGCCAGTGGACGAACACCACCCCCACCAGCGCACCGGCGTCCAGCGCGAGCCAGAGCCCGCGGTGCAGTCGCGCACCGGTGAGGACGGCGACGCCCAGGGCGGCCACGGCGGCGAAGGCGCCCAGCCCGAGCAGCATGTTGGGGAAGCCGAACAGGCTGCCCTGCGAGCTGGACATGACGCTGCCGCAGCTCACGACCGGGCTGATGTTGCACGGTGGCTGGTAGGTGGGGTCGCGGAGCAGTCGCCAGTCGTCCACGGTGAGCTGGAAGGAGGCGAGCCAGCCGATGATCCCGGTGAGGAGCATCACCAGGCCCGTCCGGCGGCCGGCGCCCGCTGTGCGGGTGCTCGCGGCGGTCGTGGACTGTGCCGAGAGCGCCGGACCGTGGCTCATCGGGTTCGCCCGGAGTGGGAGGCGTGCCGGGTCCGGCCCGCGGCCGTCGGGGCTGCCGGTGCGGCCCTCCTGCGGTAGACCAGGTACGGCCGGGCGAGGTATCCGATCGGCGCGCTCCACACGTGCACGAGGCGGGTGAACGGCCAGGCGGCGAAGAGCAGACAGGCGCTCAGGGCGTGCAGCTGGAACAGCAGCGGGGCCCCGGAGATCGCCTCCGGCTGCGGCTGGAGAGTGAACAGGCCGCGGAACCATACGGAGACGGTGGAGCGGTAGTCGTAACCGGGGCCGAAGACGTTGTGCGTGGCGGTGGCGGTGATGCCCAGCAGCACGGTGGCGGACAGCAGCGGGAAGAGGACCTTGTCGCTGCGGTCGGTGCCCAGCCGGATCCGTCGGGTCAGCAGCCGCCGGGCGCACAGCATGCCGAGCCCCGCGACCATGGCGACGCCCGCAACCGAGCCCGCCCAGACGGCCGTGGTGTGGTACATGTGCTCGGAGATGCCCGCGGCCTCGGTCCACGAGTCGGGGATCGCGAGCCCCACGACATGCCCGCCGATCACCATGAAGGCACCCAGGTGGAACAGCGGGCTGGCCCAGCGCAGCCAGCGGTGTTCGAAGAGCTGGCTGGTGCGGGAGGTCCACCCGAACTGGTCCTGCCGGTAACGCCAGATGTGCCCGACCACGAACACCGCGAGACAGATGTACGGGACGGCGACCCACAGGAGCAGATCGGCGCCGCTCACGGAGGCGGCGGCCACGGGGAGGAGCGGGGCGTTCATCGAGGGCCTTCCGTACGGCTGGTCGGGCGGGGCGGCACACGGGTCGGCGGGGCGGGTATCGGGGGTACGAACGTGCCCGGAGGGGCGAACTCCCCTTCCCCGTACGTCCCGTAGGGGTCGAGACCGACGTCCTCGTTGGGCGGGCCCTCGGCGACCAGCTGGGCCACCGCGGCCCGGTCCGCCTCGGTGGGCGGCGGGAGCAGGGTGAGCAGCGCCCCCAGGACGCGCCGGTAAGGCGAGTCGGCGTCGCTCAGCGCCCGGTGGATCAGCTCCAGTCCGCGCCGGTGCTGACGCAGCGGCGCCTCGCCCGCGCCGGTCCCGGTGAGGGCGGCGAACTCCAGCACGACCGGGAGGTGGTCGGGCAGTTCACCGCCGTCGGTGTCCCAGCCGGCGGCCTTGTACCGCTGGTTCAGGGTGAGCAGGGCCATGCCGCGGCGGCGGGTGTCGCCGTGCAGGTAGTAGGTGAGGTAGAGGCTGCTCTTTCGGCGCAGGTCGAACATCTCGACGTAGTGGCGCTCCAGCGCGTCCGGTTCCTCCCCGGTGAGCCAGGCGGTGAAGGCGGCGAGGTCCTCCGCGGCGGGCGAGGGCGGCAGCGCCCCGACGGCGGCCGTCAGGACCGGCCGGGCGGTGGTGAGTTCGGCGTCCGGGTACTGGAGAAGGAGCGAGCACAGCCGCAGCAGCAGCGTGCGCGCCTCGGCCTCCTCGGGCGTGAGCCGTGCCGGGCGGCGCACGGCCGCCCGGACGCGGGTGCGGACCAGGGCCGGGATGCTTGCGGGCAGGGGGCTCACGGGCGGTCTCCGGTGTTCTTGCGGCGCAGGGTGGGGATCCCGAGCATCACCCGTCCGCCACCGGTGTCCTCCGGGGCGTCGGACGATTCGACCGGGCAGCGGTTCTCCATCGCGCTGAGGGCGGCCGCGTCCTCCTTGTGCGCGGCGGGGACGACATAGCGGTCGGCGTACTTCGCGATCGCGAGCAGCCGGTGCATGTCCTCCGCCTCCCGGGCGGTGAGGCCGACGGCCTTGAGTACCGCCTCGTCGCCCTCCTCGCCCAGGGTGCGCTCGCGCATGAAGGAACGCAGCGCGGTGAGCTTCATCAGCACTCCGCCGACCACGTCCGCGTCCCCGGCGGTGAACAGTTCCGCCAGGTACTCCAGCGGGATGCGCAGCCGGGTGACGGCGGCGAAGACATGGTCGGGGTCGTCCTGGTTCCCGCCCGCCGCGTCCACGGCGTCCAGCACGGGCGACAGCGGGGGCACGTACCAGACCATCGGCAGGGTGCGGTACTCCGGGTGCAGCGGCAGCGCCACCTTGTACCGCATGACCAGGTCGTACACCGGGGATCGGCGGGCCGCGTCCAGCCAGTCCTCGGGGATGCCGGACTCCCGTGCCGCCGCGATGACTTCGGGGTCGCGCGGGTCGAGGAAGACGCCGCGCTGGGCGTCCAGCAGGTCCTTCTCGTCCGGGGTGGCCGCGGCCTCGCCGACCCGGTCGGCGTCGTAGAGGAGCAGTCCGAGGTAGCGCAGTCGGCCGACACAGGTCTCGGAGCAGACGGTGGGCTGTCCGGCCTCGATGCGCGGGAAGCAGAAGGTGCACTTCTCGGCCTTGCCGGTGGCGTGGTTGACGTACACCTTCTTGTACGGGCACGCCGTCACGCACATCCGCCAGCCGCGGCAGCGGTCCTGGTCGACCAGGACGATGCCGTCCTCGACCCGCTTGTACATCGCGCCGGACGGACACGCCGACACACAGGCCGGGTTGAGGCAGTGCTCGCACAGGCGCGGGAGATGGAAGAGGAAGGTCTGCTCGAACTCGAACTTGACCTTCTCGGCCCATTCCCCGCTGAGGTTGGGGTCGGCGCCGGCGTTCTCGCCCGCGCCGCCGAGGCCGTCCTCCCAGTTGGCGCCCCAGGTGATGGCGGTGGGCTTGCCGGTGAGGACCGAACGGGGGCGGGCCACCGGCATGTCCGGGCCCGCCGGGGCGCTGACCAGGTTGTCGTAGTCGTAGGTGACCGGCTCGTAGTAGTCCTCGATGGACGGCAGGTCGGGGTTGGAGAACAGCGACAGCAGGCGCTTCAGGCGGCCCCCGGAGCGCAGGACGAGCCGTCCGCGCTTGTCGAGCATCCAGCCGCCCTTCCAGTGCTCCTGGTCCTCGTAGCGGCGGGGGTAGCCGACGCCGGGCTTGGTCTCGACGTTGTTGAACCACGCGTACTCGACGCCGGTGCGGTTGGTCCACGTCTGCTTGCAGGTGACCGAGCAGGTGTGGCAGCCGATGCACTTGTCGAGGTTCATCACCATGGCGATCTGAGCCATGACGCGTCCGATGGTGGCTTCGCCACGGGGCATGTCAGTACTCCACTTGCTGGCTGCGGCGGCGGATGACCGTGACCTCGTCGCGCTGGTTGCCGGTCGGGCCGTAGTAGTTGAAGGCGTACGTGAACTGGGCGTAGCCGCCCGCCAGATGCGTGGGCTTGATCAGCAGGCGGGTCAGGGAGTTGTGGATGCCGCCGCGCTTGCCGCTGACCTCGGTCTTCGGCACGTTCACGTTGCGGTCCTGGGCGTGGTACATGTACACCGTGCCCTCGGGCATGCGGTGGCTGACCACGGAGCGGGCGGCGACGACACCGTTGCGGTTGTACGCCTCGATCCACTCGTTGTCCTTGACACCGATCTTCTCGGCGTCCGCGGTGGACATCCAGATCACCGGACCGCCCCGTGACAGCGCCAGCATGTGCGCGTTGTCCTGGTAGTTGGAGTGGATGGACCACTTCGAGTGGGGGGTCAGATAGCGGACCGTGACCTCCGCCCGGCCGTCCTCGTGCAGCTGATCGTCTCCGTAGTGCTTGGGCGTGTTCAACGGGGGCCGGTAGACCGGGAGTTGCTCGCCGAACTCGGCCATCCAGTCGTGCTGGACGAAGAAGTGCTGACGTCCGGTGAGGGTGTGCCAGGGCTTCTTGTGCTCGGTGTTGATGACGAACGCGGAGTAGCGCCGCCCGCCGGCCTCGCTGCCCGACCACTCGTACGACGTCATCACCGCGCGGGGCTGCGTGCGGGTGTCGGCGAACGTGATGCGCTCGCCCTCCCGTTCGGCGGCGAGTTCCACAAGCCCCTTGCTGCCCGTCTGCCGTTCCAGTTCACGGAAGCCCTCGGTGGCGAGGCGCCCGTTGGTGGTGCCGGACAGGGCGAGGATCGCCTCGCACATGTCGGAGGCGGTGGCCAGCGAGGGACGCCCGGCGGCGACTCCGTCCCGGACGGTGCCGTTGCGGTGACGCAGTTCCTCGATCTCCTGGTTCGGGTGGACGGTGACGCCCTTGGTGGTGGTGCCGAGGGTGTCGAGGAGCGGGCCGACGGCGCGCATCTTCTGCGCCACCGCCGTGTAGTCCCGCTCGATGACCACCAGTTTCGGCATGGTCCGGCCGGGGACCGGCTCGCACTCGCCGGCCTTCCAGTCCCGAACGACCCCGCCGGGCTGGGCGAGTTCGTCGGGGGTGTCGTGCAGTAGCGGTACGGCCAGGACGTCGGTGCGGGTGCCGAGGTGCTCACCGGCCAGTTCGCTGAACTTGTCGGCGATGGTGAGGAACGCGTCGTAGTCGGTGCGGGCCTGCCAGGGCGGGGCGATGGCGGGGGTGAAGGCGTGCACGAAGGGGTGCATGTCCGTGCTGGACAGGTCGTCCTTCTCGTACCAGGTGGCGGCCGGCAGGACGACGTCGGAGAGCAGGCTGGTCGAGGTCATCCGGAAGTCCATGGTGACCAGCAGGTCGAGCTTGCCCTCGGGGGCCTCCTCCCGCCACACCACGTCCTGCGGGCGTGCCTCGGGCGGGGTCTCCTCGGAGCGGACCGCCGCGTCCGTGCCCAGCAGATGGCGCAGGAAGTACTCGTTGCCCTTGCCGGAGGAGCCCAGCAGGTTGGCCCGCCAGACAGTCAGTACGCGGGGGAAGTTGGCGGGGTCGTCGGGGTCCTCGGCGGCGAACCGCAGCCGCCCGGACTTGAGTTCGTCGACGATGTGCTCGGCGACGGGACGCCCGGCGGCGGCCGCCTCGTCGGTGAGGTCGAGCGGGTTGCGGTTGAAGCCGGGATGGCCGGGGGTCCAGCCCATGCGGATCGCCTGGGCCAGACAGTCGGCGGTGGACTTGCCCGCGAAGCGGCCCTCGCCCAGCGGCGACGCCAACTCGTCCGGCCCGATGGCCTCGTAGCGCCACTGGTCGGTGTTGAGGTACCAGTACGAGGTGCCGGCCATGTGCCGGGTGGGCCGCTGCCAGTCGAAGGCGAACGACAGGTGCTGCTGCCCGGTGACCGGTCGGACCTTCTCCTGGCCGACGTAGTGCGCCCAGCCGCCACCGTTGACGCCCTGGCAGCCGGTCATGGTGGTCAGCGCCAGGAAGGCCCGGTAGATGGTGTCGGAGTGGAACCAGTGGTTGGTGCCCGCTCCCATCGCGATCATCGAACGACCGCCTGTGCGCTCGGCGTTGCGGGCGAACTCCCGGGCGATCCGGGCCGCCTGCTCGGCCGGGACCGAGGTGACCGTCTCCTGCCAGGCCGGCGTGTACGGCTCGGACGCGTCCTCGTACGACGAGGGCCATGAGCCCGGCAGGCCGGGGCGGGCCACGCCGTACTGGGCCAGCATCAGATCGAAGACCGTGGTCACGAGCCGCCCGCCGACCCTGCGGACGGGAACCCCGCGCACCATCGTCGAGCCACCCTCGGTGGCGCCCTCGTCGAACCGGGGCAGCACCACGGCGACGGTGTCCTCGGCCCGCTCCAGCAGACTCAACTCGGGTACGACATCGCCCAGTTCGAGGTTCCAACGACCCGCGCCCGTCTCTCCCCACCGGAAGCCGAGCGAACCGTTCGGCACGACGGGTTCACCGGTCACACTGTCCAGGAGAACGGTCTTGGACCCCGCGTTCTCCTCGGTCCCCTCGTCGTGCCCGAGGTCCGCGGCGGTCAGGAACCCGTCCGGCACCAGCCCCAGCTCGTGCTCGCGCAGGGTCACCAGGAACGGGGCGTCCGTGAATGTCCTCAAGTACTTCTGGAAATACGGCACTTCGCGGTCGACCAGGAACTCGCGCAGGATCACGTGGCCCATCGCCATCGCCAGCGCCCCGTCCGTTCCGGGGTGCGGGGAGAGCCATTCGTCGGCGTGCTTGACGTTGTCGGCGTAGTCGGGGCTGACCGCGACGACCTTCGTGCCGTTGTAGCGGGTCTCGGTGAGGAAGTGCGCGTCGGGCGTGCGGGTGACGGGGATGTTGGAGCCCCACATCACCAGGTAGCCGGCGTTCCACCAGTCGGCCGCCTCGGGGACGTCGGTCTGGTCGCCGAAGACCTGCGGGGAGGCGATCGGCAGGTCGGCGTACCAGTCGTAGAACGACAGCAGGGTGCCGCCGATCAGCGACATGAACCGGGTGCCGGCCGCGAACGACGCCATCGACATCGCCGGGATCGGGGAGAAGCCCGCCACCCGGTCCGGACCGTAGGCCTTGACCGTGTGGACGTGGGCGGCGGCGACCAGCTCGCTCACCTCGTCCCAGCCGGCGCGCACCAGACCGCCTTTGCCGCGGGCCCGCTTGTACGCCCGCGCCTTCGCCGGGTCGGAGGTGATCTCCGCCCAGGCGGCGACCGGGTCGCCGAGCCGCTTGCGTGCCTCGCGCCACAGCTTCAGCAGCGTGCCGCGCACATACGGGTAACGGACCCGGCTGGGGGAGTAGGTGTACCAGGAGAACGACGCTCCGCGCGGGCAGCCGCGCGGCTCGTACTCGGGGCAGTCCGTGCCGATCGACGGATAGTCGGTGGCCTGGTGCTCCCAGGTGATGATGCCGTCCTTGACGTACACCATCCACGAGCAGGACCCGGTGCAGTTGACGCCGTGCGTGGACCGTACGACCTTGTCGTGCGCCCACCGGTCGCGGTAGAAGCCCTCCCACTTCGGGTCGCCCTCGCCGAACACGGCGCGGCCGTCGGCCGACACCTCACGGCGGGTGAGCAGCCGCCGGGCGGCCAGCGGCCAGCTCTCACCGGCGCGCGACGCCTGCCCTCGTACGTTCTGATCGTTCTCCATGGCTGGGACGCTAGGTGCCACGGACCTCGGCGTACCTGGGTCCGGCGGTCCCTGCCGGACCGCTTTCCGGCCCACTCCGAGCGGCCGCAATAGGGCCGAACGGTCCCTGTGCCGGGTCCGGTCGGCGGCCGGCCCGGTGCCACCGCCGCGAACGGGGACCTTCGCACCCCTGGACGCCTGTCGCCGAAAGGGACCGTCGGCCCTGTGCGCCCGTCAGGAAGAGGGACCATCGGCCCCGTTCGGGAAGACCATCGGCCGCCGCGCCGACCACCGCCGCCGGTGGACGCTGACGGCGACCGATTCGGAGGAATCCCGTGCACGACCACATCGCCTGCCCTCGAGGCCGATCCCACCCCTGCCGCTCACGGTGGGAGCCGCGCGCGGTCCGGCCCGGTCACCGTCCGGCCGCCCCGCTCGTCTGCCCTGACTCCAGGGCGGCCGGACACACCCGCAGGACGCCGGGAAGGACCGCGCGATGAGCGCCGCCACGCACGCCATCCGCCGTCAGCGCCACGACGCGGGGCAGCGGCCGTTCATCGTCATCTGGGAGTCCACCCGGGCCTGCCCGCTGGCCTGTCTCCACTGCCGCGCCGAGGCGGTGCCCGACCGCGACCCGCGGGAACTGGACACCGTCGCCGCTCAGGACCTGCTGCGCCAGGTGGCCGCCTTCGGGAAGCCGGCCCCCCTGTTCGTGATCACCGGAGGGGACCCCTTCCAGCGCCCCGACCTGACGGACCTCATCGCCTACGGCAGGAGAATCGGGGTCCGGGTCGCCGTCTCGCCCTCCGGCACCCCGACGCTCACCGCGGAGCGGCTGCGCGCCGTGCACGCCGCGGGCGCGTCCGGGCTCTCCCTCAGCCTGGACGGCTCCACCGCCGAACTCCACGACGCCTTCCGCGGAGTGCCCGGAGTGTTCCGCTGGACCCTGGACGCCTGGGACACGGCTCGCGCCCTCGGTATGAAGGTGCAGATCAACACCACGGTCACCCGGCACAACCTGCACGACCTCCCCGACATCGTCCGCCTGGTCGCCGAGCACGGGGCGATGCTGTGGAGTGCCTTCTTCCTGGTACCCACCGGCCGGGGCCGGGGCCTCGGCGTGCTGACGCCCGGCGAGGTCGAGGACGTTCTCAACTTCGTCCACGACGTGGGCCTGACCATCCCCGCCAAGACCACCGAAGCCCATCACTTCCGCCGGGTCGCGCTCCAGCGGCAGATCCTCGCGGACAAGGGCGACGACCATCTCGCGGTGCTGGGACTCGGCCCCCTGTACAGGGAGTTGCGTGACCGCGCCGCCGACCTGGGACTGGACACCGGAGCGCGCCGGGTCAGGCGTCCGCCGCTCGACGTCAACGCGGGCCGTGGATTCGTCTTCGTCTCGCACACCGGATCCGTCCACCCCAGCGGATTCCTGCCGCTCGGCGCGGGCAGCGTTCGCGAGCGGCCGCTGACGGAGATCTACCGCACCTCCGAACTGTTCACCGGTCTGCGGGACGCGGGCAGGCTGGGCGGCAGGTGCGGGGCGTGCGAGTTCCGCCGGGTCTGCGGCGGCTCCCGCTCGCGCGCCTACGGCGTCACCGGCGACCCCTACGCCGAGGAGCCGTGGTGCGGCTACGTCCCCGGGTCCTTCCCCCACCAGCGGGAACTGGCCGCACTGCTGGCCGGCGGCGCCTACGCGCAGCCGCCTGTCCGTCCCAGCCCGACCGCCGCCCCCGGCGGCAAGGAGCACCGTGCACAGCAAGAACGATGAACCGGCTGCCGACGGTACCCGCCCGCCCAGCAGGTTCAAGGCGTCCGGACAACGCGGCCGTCACCTGGCCGCCCACGCACTGACAGCGGCCTGGGCGGTGCTCGCGCTGCTGGCGGCGAGTGCCCAGCAGACGCTGCCGGTTGCCCGCTGGCTCGCGATCCACCTGTTCCTGCTCGGCGCCGCGACCACGGCGATCGTGGTGTGGAGCGAGCACTTCGCGGTCGCCATGCTCCACACCCGGCTGCCCGACCGGCGGTGGAGCAACGGCCGGCTGGCCGGCGTCAACATCGGGGTGGTGGGTGTCCTCACCGGAGTGTGGACGGATCTGCCTGTCCTGACCGGCGCCGGGTGCGCACTGCTGGTCACCGGCATCACCGCGCACCTGGTGGTACTCGTCCGCATGGGCCGGGGAGCGCTCGGCGGACGGCTCGCCCCGATCGCCGACTACTACCGGGCGGCCGCGGCGGCGCTGATCGTCGGGGCGGTCCTGGGCTGGCTGCTGGCCACCGGGAAGGCAGGCCCGCAGCACTACACCGGGCTGAAGCTGGCCCATGTGCACGTGACGCTCCTCGGCTGGATCGGACTGCCCGTGCTGGGCACGCTGTTCATGCTCTGGCCCACCGTGCTGGGTGTGCGCATGGCCGAGCGCACCACCCGGCTGGCGCGCCGTGTGCTGCTGCTGACCGGCGGCGGCCTGCTGACCGCGGTCGCCGGACTGGCGGGCGACCGGCGCCCCGCCGCCGCAGTGGGTATGGCCCTGTACGCGGCCGGGGTCGCCGTCACCGGGCACCTGTTCGCCCGTACGGTGCGCAGGAGGCCCGCGATCTCGGCGGCCGCCGCGTGGATGCTGGCCGCGGCCCTGGCATGGCTGGCTGTCGGCGTGGTCGTCGACCTGGGGCTCCTGGTCGCAGGACCGCTCGCGCAGGTACAGGACGACATCGGGTCCCTGATCCCGGTGCTGCTCGTCGGGCTGGTCGCCCAGGTCCTCGTCGGGGCCCTGACCTATCTCCTCCCCATCGTGCTCTCCTCCGGCCCGAAGGAGCGGGCCGCGCTGAGGGCGATGCTGGAGCGGTACTGGCCGCTGCGGCTGACGGTCCTCAACCTCGGCGTCGCCCTGTCGGCACTGCCGCTGCCCCACCCCGCCGGCACCGCGGGCGCGCTGCTCGCCGGGACGGCCGGGGCCGCGTTCCTCGCCCTGGTGGTGTCCGTGCTCGTCCGCGGAGGCCGCGGGCTCCTGCGGGAGGCCGGCCGGGCCGGCGTGGCACGGCGTCCCGTGCTGTGGGGCACCGCCGCGGGCGCCGTGCTGACCGTGCTGGCCGTGCTGGTGGCGAACAGCGGTGGCGGCGCGGGCGGTTCGGACGTCGCCTCCAGGGCGGCCGGCGGGGGTTCCGGAGCGGGCCGTACCGTCGCCGTGACCCTGGCCGACATGCGGATCCGCCCGGCCCGGATCGAGGTCGCGGCGGGCACCGACCTGCGACTGAAGGTCACCAACACCAACGCCCAGCGGCACGACCTCAAGGTGGAGAACGGTCCCGCCACCCCGATGCTCGCCAAGGGGGACAGCCGGGTGCTCGACCTCGGACCGGTCACCGCGGGCCGTCAGGCGTGGTGCACCCTGCCGGGCCACCGTGCGGCCGGGATGACCTTGGACATCGTCGTGAAGAAGGGCGGCACGGCGACGGCCGGCACCGGACGGACGGGCCACATGCCGACCGGACACGACGGGCACATGCAGGCCGCCACCACCGACGGCCTGGACCTCTCCGCCGACTTCTCCACCGGCTGGCAGCCACGCACCGCCGACCTGGCCCCCGCGCCGGGCGGTACGGTGCACAGGGCCGAGCTGCACGCCGCTCACACCGAGATCGAGGTGGCCCCGGGCGTGAAGCAGCGGATGTGGACCTTCGGTGGCACCGCGCCGGGCCCGACCCTGCACGGCAGGGTCGGCGACGTCTTCGAGGTCACCCTCGTCAACGACGACACCGTCATGGGCCACGGCATCGACTTCCACGCCGGCTCCCTCGCACCCGACACGTCCATGCGCACGATCCAGCCCGGCGAGCGGCTGGTCTACCGCTTCCGCGCCGAGAGGGCCGGAGCCTGGCTGTACCACTGCAGCACCGCACCGATGCTCCAGCACATGGGCAACGGCATGTACGGCGCCGTCATCATCGACCCGCCCGGCCTGAAGAAGGTCGACCACGCATACGTACTGGTCTCCTCCGAGCTCTATCTCGGTACGCCGGGCAGCACCGCCCAGGTGACGAAGATGCGCCAGGACACCCCGGACGCCTGGGTGTTCAACGGCGTCGCCGACCAGTACACCCAGCGCCCCCTGAAGGCGAAGGCCGGTGAACGGGCGCGCTTCTGGGTCGTCGCCGCCGGGCCGAGCGACGGCATCGCCTTCCACATCGTCGGCACCGTCTTCGACACCGTGTACAAGGAGGGCGCCTACCTGCTCCGGCCGGACCGGTCGGGCGGCGCCCAAGTGCTAGACCTGGGCACGGCGCAGGGCGGCTTCGTCGAGACGACGTTCCCCGAGGCCGGCCACTACGCCTTCGTCGACCACGACATGCGCCACGCCGAGGCCGGCGCACACGGCATGGTGGAGGTGAGCGGCTGATGGACACCGTCGGCTGGTGGTCCCTGGTGCGCTTCGCGCATGTGACGGGCGCCGTCCTGTGGGTCGGCGGGCAACTGGCCCTGTCCCTGGTGATTCTGCCCCTGGCCCGCCGTCTGCTCCCCCCGGAGGCCAAGGACCGCTTCACCTCCGCGGCGGGGCGCCGGTTCGGGATGCTGACCGGCGCGGTGTTCCTTCCGGTGCAGCTGTGCACGGGCTGGGCCATGGCCTGGCACCGGGGCGTCACCTGGTCCTCGCTCGCCGAGCCCGGCTACGGCCGCACCCTGGCGGCCAAACTCGCCCTGTTCGCCGTGGTGATGATCGCCACGGCGGGCCACGGCATCGCCCAGGCCAGGGGCCGCCCGGATCTGGCCCGTTCCCTGGCGGTCGTCTCCCTCGTCGGCTCGCTCGGCGTCGTCCTGCTCGCCACCGCCCTGCCCGCCACCTGAACCGACCCGGCCCATCCGTTTTTGCAGGGGACGGCCGAAGCGACTCACCGACTGTGTGGCTCTACACGGTCGCCGACTGTTCGGCCCCGCGCGGCCGGCCCCTGAAGGGATCCCAGCGCCGCTTTCGGGGTGGGAGGGGAACGAGCGTCGGCGAGGGGACCCCCAGCGCGGTCAGTCGGGAAAGGAGCGCTGTCTCCTGCTCTTGAGTATGGACGAGCCCCTGTGCGCTGCCAGGGGCTCGCCCGGGAGGGTGAGCAGCGGCGACGCGGCGGTGATGCCGGTGATCACCGCGACCGTCGTGGCCGTCGAGAACTCTTGCCGCGCCGTCCTCCTCCTCGCCGATCGAGGCCGCATGGCCCGCAGGGTGGGGCCGTTCAACCCTCCCCTTGAACCCGTCGACGTCGGAGGGTTGACGCAACGGAGGAGAACGCGCGAAGGAGCCTCGATGCAGACCCGGAAATCCGACGCCGCAACGGTTCATGCCCTGCTGGCCGCGGCGGTGGCGGCGCCGTCGATACACAACACGCAACCCTGGCGGTTCGGCCTGGACCCGGACACCGGATTGATCCAGGTCCGTCTTGACCGACGTCGACCGCTGCCCAGGGCAGATCCCCGGCTGCGTGCCCAGCACCTGTCCGTGGGCGCGGCCGTCTTCAACCTCCGGGTGGCGGCTGAGCATCTCGGCTGGGATCCGGTCGTCCGGCTCTGTCCGGCCCCGGACGATCCGGACCTGCTGGCCACCGTGCGGCTGGCTCGGCCTGTCGCTGACGCGCAGTTGCCCTTGCGTGATCTGTACGAGCAGATCGAGCGTCGACACACGAGCAGGATGCCCTTCACCGGTCGCCCGGTTCCGGAGCCGATCGTGTGCGAGATGACGAGTTCGGCTCGGGCCGAGGGCGCGCACCTGGAGGTTCCCGACATCATCGGCACCCGGCGTCTGCTGCGCCTGACGCAGGCGGCCGAGGTCCGTAACGCCGCCGACCCGGCTCGCGCGGACGAGGAGCGCACCTGGATCACCGTGCCGGGAAGCGACGCGACGTACGGCGTTCCGATCACAGCCCTGGGCGCGCGGGACGTGTCCGGCCGGATGCCGGTGCGTGACTTCACCGGCGGGCTGCCCGTGCCGCGACTGGCGGCCCTGCGTTTCGAACGCCACGCCCAGGTGGCCCTGCTGTGGACGTCCTACGACTGGCGGGAGGACTGGCTGAGAGCAGGGCAGGCCCTGGAGCGGGTGCTGCTCGCGGCGACCCGGCGCGGGGTGCGTACCTCGGTGCTGCACCAGGCGATGGAGTGGCCGGACCTACGGGCGGCGATGGCCGGAGCGAAGCGGCGGTGCGGCCCGCAGGTGCTCATCCGCTTCGGATACGGCACCGACGGGGGCCCCACACCGCGTGCCTGCGCGGACCTCGTACCGGGTTCCGACACGAGGCCGGATCCGGAAGATCGCTCACATCGATACTGACATCCGGACCGATCCGTTTCCGTAGGAGGCGCCAGCCCTTGAGGGTGGCCATGGCCCGCTCGCCAAGGCAGCAGATCTTGGCATGGGTGGTGTCGTGGCGGCGCTTCCATCTCTTGAGGAGGCGACCCCGAAACGGCCCATCTACCAGGGGCTTCGTCGCTGCGCAGGTCTGTCCAACTCGCGGTTACGGATGCGCGGTCACAACCGGGTCCTGGCCGGGACGGGGCCGGGATCCGCGAGCGGGAGATGCGGCCGGGTACCGGGGCCACGGGTCCATGATCTCGTTGTGGGAGAAGATTCCTCGGCAGCGTGTCGATCGGTGGGTCTCCCGTTCGACGCTTGGGTAGAGGCGCGACCTGCGAAGCGGAATCCGGACAGGCCGCGGCTCCGTGATCAACAAGTGATGCCATTCGTCGTCCAGCGATTCGGGTTGCTGGCCACATAGCCGGCTGTCGGACGCCCCAAGGAGAAACATGCAGATCCGCGCCCGTATGAGCATGAGTGCCGACGGTTACGTGACCACACCGACCGGGTGGCCCGCCCTGACCGCCGACCCCGCGTTCGTCTCCGGCGAAAGCCACGGTATCCGGGAGTTCCTCGAAGGCTGCGAGGCGGCGTTGATGGGCCGCACCACCTTCGAGCCCGCGCTGACCAACAACCGCTGGCCATGGCCGGACCTCGACGTGTTCGTGCTCGGCTCACACCGCCCGGACGGCACCCCCGATCACGTCACCACCGACAGTGACCCGGCGCGGCTGCTGGAGAAGCTCCGCTCGGCCAACCGGGGCGGCGACGTCCACCTCATCGGGGGCCCGCAGACGATCGGGACGTTCCACGCCCTCGGCGCACTCGACACCCTCGAACTGGTCGTACTGCCGATGCTGTTCGGCGGTGGGATGCAACTGACACCCATGCTCAGTTCCGACACCGGGCTGACCTTCCAGCGCGAGCGTGCCCTCCCCGGTGGTTCGGTGGAGATCGTCTACTCCTGCCGGGGCAGCCGCACTGAACTTCCAAGCAAGCCTGCCAGTCAACGCTGATCTCGACCAAGACAGAGGTGGCCAACCGGCGGAATGTGCCGACCTGCCGATACGCAGCCGCCGCCGGGTGAGGATCCCGAGCAGAGGTGTGGGGTTCCCGGTGAACCGCCGTAGGCCGCCGTCATCGGTACGGGTGATCACGGCCCGTTCCCAGATGGGGAACCGGCCGGTGGCGAAGACTTCGAGCGTGATGAGGAGGACCGCGAAGGGCGCCGGGGGCTTCGCCTACGTGGACGGCGAATTGAACGACGGTGAACTACTGCTTCTGGGAGCCCCTCCACGAACTTGTGCGGAGCAGCCCTAGCGTGAAGTGACCTTGTAGCTGCCGTGCTGCTTCACCTTCAGGTAGACGTAGCCGGATTCAAAGTGACCACCGGTAACTCCAGCCGCAGCAGTGAAGGCCCCGTGGCGCCACACCACCTTGCCGTTGACGGCGACGGTGCGGGCCTGGCCGGAGACCGGGATCGCGATGGTGCCACTGGTGGCCCTGGGGGCGTTGACGGTCAGACTGAACCGATCGGCGCCACTCTTGGCAGTCCAGCGGACGTCGATGTCGCCGTGCGGGGTAGGGACACTTCCTCGCGTCCAGGTGAGGTCTCCGGGGTGGGGCTGGACTGTCCAGCTGGTGTATCCCGCTGTATCCGGACGAACGCCCAGGACGTAGCTCGACAATGCGGATGTCGGGGTTGTGGACCACCCGTGGGACAGGCTCGTCCCCGAACCCAGGCCGGGTGTCCCGTCGCGGCCGGAGATGTTCTCCCACATGGTCCCGGTGCTGTTCGGGCCCGCAGCGATCATGTGACCCCACACATTGTGCAAGAGCTCTTGCGCGTTCGCGGTGTCGCCGGCCGCCAGGCGTGCCTGGAGTTCGAACCCACTGATGAAGGGGCTGACCAGGTCTTTGTTGCCTGCGTCGGAGGAGAAGGGAAGCGGTCCGTAAGGGGAGCTCCACAGGGCCGACTTGAGCTTGGCCAGGATCTCCTCATGCTTCGAGGACGGCGCGACTCCGTAGAGGACGGCCAGGGCGTTGGCGTCCTGCGCGACTCCTGACTGGGTGTCACTGATTTTGTAGAGGCCGCTCTTCGAGTCGTAGAGACGTTCATTGATCCGCGTCTTCAGCGTCTCGGCATCCGCCCTGTAGGCAGCGGCTTGCGAGGCCTCTCCTGCGGCGGTCGCCAGTGCCGCACCGTCGAGCAGTGTCTTGTAGTAAAGGATGTTGTAAGCGGAGACCTCGCCGCCCTTGTCGCTGTCGTAGAAGTTCCAGTCCGCGCCGTCGACTCCGGCTCTGGTCGAGAACAAACCGTTCCCGTCGAGCCGCGTCGCGTTCCAGGCGAGCTCACGCTTGACGACGGGCCATTGCCTGGCGATGAAATCCTTGTCGCCGGTGTGGAGGTAGTAGCTTGCCAGGCCGGTGACGAAGTACATGGAGTACGTGGCAGAGTAGGTGGTCGTGTCGCCCGGGGTGAGCGGTCCGAGGTGCGGCACGGTCGCCGGGTGAAGGGCGCCGGGAACGAACCCGCTGGAAAGCTGCCGGCTGCCCAGCAGGTTCAGGGACTGCTTGATGTACTCCGGGTTGTTCACGGAGTAGTAGTCGGTGAGGCCCTCGACCAGGATGTCGCCGCTCCAGATCGCACGGTCGCGCCTGGCTCCATCGAGCACCGACGCCAGCGCGTTGGACCCCGGTGGAGTGAAGTCGGCGAGCGCGGTGGGAGTGGTCAGAGGGGTGCTGTAGAGCGTCGTGCCCGTACTGCTGACGACAGTGAGGTCCTTGAAGGCCGCCTTCTCGTCGCCGAACTCACGAAACCCTATGGTCCCAGCTGGATTGGCAACGGCGCCGGAGGGCAGAGCCGACGTGTCGACGCGGTCGATCTGCCTGCCGTCCAGCGAGATCGTCATGCTGGTTCCGGACACCGTGGTAGCCACTGTGTGCCAGGTCCCCTCGTCCACGGAGGACGGCAGAGCTACGGAGCCGAGGCTGGTGTAGGCCCCGTCATGGACGTTGAACTTCTGCAGCGTGTTCGGGGCACCGCCGGTGTCGGTGCTGTCGTCGAGAATGAACAGGTAGCCGTTCTGAGAGTTCTGCGCGCGGACCATCCACCCGGCCTGGTTGTGGAGAATCTTCGTCCGGAAGGTCGTCGTGTAGTCGCTCCAGGAAGCTCCACGATTCAGGACCCCGGCACCGTCATTGATCTTCGAACCGCCGGCATTCAAAGCGCCGTCCTGGACGGACCAGGACCCGGGAAGGGAGTTGGCCGGAACGAGATCGGTCTGCAAGGTGTACGCACCGGCGTACCAGATCTTGTTCAACTCGTCCGAACTCGAGAGGAAGTGGCCCCCGTACCCGTCCGCCTGGGTGCGGTCGGCGATGTAGTTGATTCCGACCTTGCTCAGTGTCAGGCGGCCTGGCGCGGAGAGCGTGATCTGCTGGTACCGCTCGCCTCCCTGCGCGGAGCGGTTGGTGATCGTGCCCGGCCCGGAGACCTGGTAGGTGTCGGACCGGGAACTGTCGCCGTCGGCCCACGGCGGCGACCCGTCACCGGACGGGCTCATGTACTGCAGGCCCTCGCTGTACGCGGCCTTCAGGGTCGGGGACCCGGACTTGGCAGAGACGTTGAAGTAGGGCAGGCCGCCTACCTCTTGGCCGTAGTCGAGAAGGACGGTCGGTGCTTCTCCGCCGTCGACGTAGGTCAGCGTTGCTCCGCCCGACCCCCCGCACAGAAGGTTCCGGGCGCCTTCGACAGCGCCTGACGTGCTGACCACGGAAACCGGGCACACATCGGAACGCTTCGGAGTCTGGACGTACTCCCGCCAGTCACTGGGGACTCGGGGCGCCTTGGAGTGGGCCGCACGCTCTGCGGAGACGAGAGCCGGCGTCGCCGCTGTGGCGGACGGTGCCATCGGCTGGGTGAGCATGGCGAGGATGAGGGCTAAGCCCAGCGAGATGGCCGCGCCGGTCGAACTGCGTCTACGGGGTGGATGCCTTCTGCCGTACATGATCATGCGTACTCCGAGGTTGCGGGTGCTTCCCTTGACGATCCGGACGCGACGATGCTCCGCCGAGGAATGCGCAGGCCAGGGCGGGCGGATGACGGCTCGAATTATTTTGAAACGATTCAATTCGATTCTGCAAGACGCAAGCTATGCAGGAGCCATGAGTACGTCAACCCATAGCGCAGGCCTTGTCGTGTCGACCAGGCCTGCCGGCGGGCCGAGGAGGCTCTCGGGACTGACGGGTGCTGCTGGACCAGGCCGATGCTCCTCGGGCGTTCGGCCTCGGTGATCCGTCGTTTTGCGGCCCTGCCCGCCCAGATCCTCCAGCCCGTCCAGGCCCAGGCGGAGGGTGTGCGACTCCGGACGGGATTGCGCCGGTGCGCGGTGAGTTGGAGACGTTCGCGGTGGAGGTGTTCGAGCCGTTTGCGCGCACGGACCAGCGCCGGGTCGGGGACGTCCTGTACGAGGGGCGCGCTGCCCGCATCCACGTCCTCTGCAACGGCCGGGCCGCCGGCGGTGGCCTTGTCCCCGCCGCCCGCGAGCAGTTCGCCACCGTGATCCTCGCGCGGGTCGGCGTCACACCTGGCAGCAACTCGCCCCGATAGCCGGCCCGGCCCCGAAGAACAGCACGCTCCCGGGCGCCGCCCACGTCATCCAGGACGGCACCGCCCACCAGACGCAGTTGCTCCTCCCGACCGACGCCGCCGACTGGCTCACCGCCATGGCGGCCGGAGAGCGAAGATCCTCCGCGACTGCCGTCAGAGGGGCGACAGCCCGCGGGCAGTGGCTGTCGGGTGTACACCACGCGGCCGACCGGGACCTTGGCCGACAGGCGTACGCACTCCTGCCGGTCGAGTTCGTGCAAGGCGTCGTCCTGGGACGTCGAAGCATCGTCGTTCCGTCTGCCCAGGACCGTGTAGGGCCGGGCGGCCCTGGTCCGGGGCCTTGTGGCGGAACGGCCGGGTCCTCATCAGGGACCGTCCGACCGGCAGGCAGGGCCTCTTGGCCCCATGTACGGGGAGGGACGCGGGCCCATGGTGGTGCCTGGGGTTCCGGCCCGCCGGCGAAAGGCCTGCGGTGCCTGGGGGATTCCGGTGCTGCGGCACCACCGTGAGAGGGAGGGGATGGACAGCATGGTCCAGCCATTGAAGTCGAAGGGCGGCAGTTCGCCGTCGGAGGCCCCGGTGTCCCGGCAGGCGTGGCTGATGCTGGCTCTGGCCACCGTCGGCTTCGCCGTGAACTTCTGGGCGTGGGCCCTGGTCAGTCCGCTCGGTCCCCGGTTCAAGGACACACTCGAACTGTCGTCGTTCCAGCAGTCGCTGCTGGTGGCGGTGCCCGTTGTGGTCGGCTCCCTGGGCCGTATCCCGGTCGGCGCGCTGACCGACCGGTACGGCGGTCGCATCATGTTCCCGACCGTGTCGGCCGTCACCATTTTGCCGGTGCTCTACCTCGGCCTGGCCGGGCACTCTTCCCTCACCGCGCTGCTGATCGGCGGGTTCTTCCTCGGCGTCGGTGGCACCACCTTCGCCGTCGGCGTGCCCCTGGTGAACGCATGGTTCCCGCCCGAGCGGCGCGGCCTGGCCATCGGCATCTTCGGCGCCGGTATGGGCGGCACCGCCATCAGCGCCCTGACCACCGTGAAGCTGGTCGACGCGCACGGTACGACCACACCGTTCTTGATCACCGCCGCGGTCCTGGCCGTCTACGCCGTCGTCGCCGCGCTGCTGCTGCGCGACGCACCCGGCCGTGCCGTCCCGACCGAGCCGCTGGGCCGCCGGCTGGCCGCCACCGCCCGCCTGGGCATCACCTGGCAGGCGTCCGCGCTCTACGCCGTGGCCTTCGGCGGCTATGTCGCCTTCTCCGTCTACCTGCCCACCTACCTCAAGACCGGCTACGGCCTGACCCAGGCGGACGCCGCGAACCGCATGGCCGGGTTCGTGCTCCTCGCGGTGGCGATGCGCCCGACGGGTGGCTGGCTGTCGGACCGTATCGGCCCGGTGCGGGTGGTGGCCGGCTCGCTGGCCGTGGTGGTGGCGGGAGCGCTCGTGCAGTCGTCCACACCGGCGCTGGCGCCGCTGGGGACCGTCGCCTTCCTCGCCATGGCGGCCGCGCTCGGTGCGGCCAGTGGAGCGGTCTTCGCCCTGGTGGCGCTGCTGACCCCGGCCGACCAGGTCGGCTCGGTCACCGGTGTGGTCGGTGCCGCGGGCGGTCTCGGCGGCTTCCTGCCGCCCCTGCTGATGGGTTCGCTGTACGGCGCGTACGGCACGTACGCGGCCGGTCTCGCCCTGCTCGCGGTCGTGGCCGCCGTGGCGCTGATCTACACGCTGACCGGTGTTCGCGCCGCCGTGGAAGCCCGCGGGAGCACGCCGGGCAGCACGAGCGCGGGCGAGCACCGCACCGTCGGCCACCCGGCCTGACGGCGAACGGACGAGACCGACGGCGACGAAGGACAGGGAGAAGACCGGTGTGTGAGTACTGCGGCTGCCAGTCGCTGGCGACGATCGACGAGTTGACCCGCGAACACGACGAGGTCGTCCGCCTGATCAGCCACCTCCGCCCCGCTCGCCAGGAGGGTGGCGCGGCGGCGATGGCGCAGGTGGCCCGGGAGATCGCGACCGTGCTCGGCCCGCACACCCAGGTGGAGGAACAAGGGCTGTTCCCCGCCCTGGCCGGGGACTTCCCCGAGCAGATCGCCGCCCTGGAGGCGGAACACCGCCGCATCGAGTCCGTGCTGGCGGAGGTCACCGACGGGGTCGCATCCCCTGACCCGACCTGGCCGGACCGTCTGATGGAGGCGATGGCGATGCTGCGCGATCACATCCTCAAGGAACAGGACGGCGTCTTCCCGGCCGCGCTGGCCAGCCTGGGCACCGAGGACTGGGAAGCGGTCGAGGCCGTGCGCGGCTTGGCGGGCGGCGCACTGGTCCGGCCGACCACCTGACCGGGCCGTGCTCCCGAGCCGTCGGGAGCCCATCACGGAGATCCCGCGTCCTTCACTCCACGAGTGGGGGCGCGGGATCCGTCTGTGCGGGCGGGACGCACCGCCACGGGGGCAGCGGCTCCGGCGGACGGGTGACGTTCACCGGGCCACCACTCCTTCGTGGTGCCACTGAGGGGCACGATTCGTGCTGCGGCCGGCCAGTCGATAAGGTGCCAGGTCACGACCGCACCCGTTCGATCCACGGGCCGGTCAGGGCTCTGCCGCAGTTTGTGGCACCTCCACGGCTGCCTTGTCGACCCCTGCCTGCCCGGGTCCTGGGACACGGGGGCGATCTTCACGGCGGGGCAGTCGGGCCCGGCCGACGGGTCAGGAGGAACGAGTGGCACAGATCATCGCCGAGGTCTCACGGACGTTCAACGAGTTTCTGCTCTTGCCCAACCGGACCCGGACCGACTGCTCGCCCGCGACGGTCGAGCTCCGCACGCCCCTGGTGCGGCACATCGCGGGCGAGCAGTCGGCGATCGAGCTGCATTCCCCGTTCACGTCCGCGATCATGCAGGCCGTCAGCACACCGGAACTCGCGATCGCGCTCGCTCGCAACGGCGGTCTGAGCTTCCTGCACCACAACCAGTCGATCCAGGACCAGGTCGCAGCGGTCTGCCAAGTGAAGAACTTCAAGGCCGGATTCGTCACCAGCGATACGAACGTCCGGCCTGACGACAGCCTGGGTCTCCTGGTCGACGTCATGCGCCGCACAGGTCACAGCACCGCCGCGGTCACCCACGACGGGACCGCCACCGGACGCCTGCTCGGCCTGGTGACCTCCCGCGACTTCCACCCGCAACGCCACGACCTTGCCGAACCGGTCAGCGAGCGGATGACCACCATCGCCGAATTGCCCCATGCCGGGCCTGACGCCACGCTTTCCGAGGCCAACGCCCGGCTGTGGGACGAACGGCTGGACTGCCTCCCAGTGGTGGACGGCGAGGGCAACCTGCAGTATCTGGTGTTCCGATCCGACTACACGGACAACAAGCGATTCCCGAACCAGGTCGTGGACGGCGCCAAGCGCCTGCGCGTGGGTGCGGGCGTCAACACCCATGACTACCAGGAGCGCATTCCGGCCCTGGTGGAGGCGGGCGCGGACGCGTTGTGCTTCGACTCGTCCGACGGCTACAGCGACTGGCAGGCACAGGCCCTGACCTGGGTGAAGAAGCACTATCCCGAGATCCCGGTCGGCGGCGGCAACGTGGTCGACGGCGAGGCGTTCACCTTCCTCGCCGAGGCGGGGGCGGACTTCGTCAAGGTCGGTGTGGGCGGCGGTTCCATCTGCATCACTCGCGACCAGAAGGGCATCGGCCGCGGCCAGGCCAGCGCTGTGCTGGACGTCGCGGCCGCCCGAGATGCCTTCCGCGAGCGCACCGGCGAGTATGTGCCGATCTGCTCCGACGGCGGCCTGGTCCACGACTACCACGTGGCCCTGGCGCTGGCGATGGGGGCCGACTTCGTCATGATGGGGCGATACTTCGCGCGCTTCGACCAAGCGGCCGGCGCGAAACTGCCCACCCGCGACGGCTTCGTGAAGGAGTACTGGGGTGAGGGCTCGAACCGCGCCCGCAACTGGCAGCGCTACGGCCAGGGAGCCCAGGGGCTGGTCTTCGAGGAAGGCGTGGACGGCTACGTCCCCTACGCGGGCGACCTCAACGAAGGGCTCGCCCTGACCGTCGCCAAGCTCAGGACCACGATGGTCTCCTGCGGTTCCGCCACCCTGCCGGAGTTCCAGTCCACGGCCCGGCTGACCCTCGTTTCAGACCAGAGCTTCCAGGAGAGCCACGCCAACGTCACCCTGCGAGACACCCCGACGACGGTCTCCTGACAAGCCGCCGAGGCCCATCGAGGACTACTGGCCGGGGGGAATAGCGCACGGCCGGACAAACCCCTCCCGCCAGTAGTCCGGGGGGCTGCGCTCGACAACGTCATCCCGTTCCCTCGACCGACAACTTGAGAAGGCCACCCACGCGAGCCAGTACTTCGTCGGCCAACTCCTTCGGGGTCAGCTCGCCGTCCAGGAACACGGTGTCAGTGGGCAGCGTGTTCATCGCGGTCGCGCACGGCTCGATCCTGGCCTTGCACCACTGCCGGACCCGCTCATCCTGCCCGGGATCGTCCGGCGTGAAGCTCCGTCCGTCGATCCGCTTCCTCAAGACCTCCTCGGAGACCTTGAGGAAGAAGTGATGGACCGCGGTCCCCGCGTCCTTCAGAGCACCGAAAATCTCCTCGGCATACCCCGGGTTGACCAATGTCATGGGGACAAGGACGGGCCTCTGGTACTCCTCGACGAGTCCTGCGGCCAGGTTCGCGACTTGCCGTCGCCATAACCGCAGATCCTGGAAATCGCCGGTGGGGACCTCCACGATCTCGCGCAGTACATAGCCGACCATCTCCGGGTCATAGACCAGTGCCTCGGGCCAACGCGGACGCAGTTCGTCGACCAGTGTGCTCTTCCCGCTGCCGAACGCGCCGTTCACCCAGACGATCACACGCATCTCCCCGTCACTGATGCCCTCATCGGGCACGACCGTCGCCGGAGCCACACACCACGACGCACCGGTGGGGCCGAATCACACGGCAGATCATCCCTGAACGCTCGCCAACTCAGTGGGCGTTCGGCCCTTTTGTCCACCTGGACAGGTGGAGCACCTGCCCGATCCGTGCGGCGCCGGTGATGTCGACCGGGGGACTCGGTGAACCGTGGGAACTGTGGCCTGTTCCGGTGGTGACCGTGGAAGGAAAGCCCAGGGCGTCGCCCATGTCGACGTCGATCCGGGTGGTGCCGTGCCGGGCGAACAGGTGGGCGGCCAGGCAGGCGGAGCTGTTCACGTTGGCTATGTCCTCGGGTACGCCGATCGATGGAGCGAACATGCGGGCCTCGACCCGGGCCGTGGCCGACCCAGGGGAGTGGGCGAAGCAGCCCAGCAGGCCCAGACGGTCACACGCGGCGGCGAGCCGGTCGGGAGCGGGGGACAGGGCCGCGAGAGCGGATCGGTCGGTGACGGGGACCAGCAGTCGCGGACGTCCCAGCGTGGCGACGCGGGCCCCTGAGGACACCGCCGCGGGGAGTCCCAGAACGGGGAGAAGGAGCGCGAGTTCCCGTGACGTGGGCTCACGCAGGTCGATCGGCCCGGCCTCGAAGGTGACATGGACGGACGACGAGGTCCCACGGACCGCGCGCCCCTTGACGACTCGTCCGGACACCCGCGCATCTACCCGGCACTCCTTGCGGCCCGTATGTGCCGCGAGGAAGGCCAGCGCCGCCACGGTCCCGTGGCCGCACGCGGGCAGTTCCCCCTCCCTGGTGAAGAAGCGCGCCGAGACCACGGGCCGTTCGTGCGCCCGGCCGTCCGCCGGAGAGCGGTCGTCCGAGAGGAAGACCGCGTGGGAGGTGCCGGCCAGCGCGGGCACGCGGCGTCGCTCGTCGTCGGTCAACGGGCGGCCGGACCGGACCGGGAGCCCCTCGTCCACGACCGCCGTCGGGCTGCCGCCACGGCCCTCGCGCAAGCATGCCCGCACGAGCGTGACGGGAAGGTCGGACGGACCCGTGGGCGACCCGGACGGGTGACGACTCATCGCGAGCGGGGGAGGAAGTCGGCGAAGTCCGGTGCGCCGGGCTCGTGCGGCAGGCGCGCGGCTCGCGCGGCGAAGCTGACGGCGTGGTACCAGCCGCACAGCAGGAGCAGGTCGAGCAACCGGAGTTCGTCGAACGCCGATGCGAGCCGTGCCCACAGCGCGTCGTGGATGTCGGAGCGCTCGTGCAGCGCGTCGACGGCCAGGATGAGCAGCCGTTCCCGCTCGGACGTCCAGCACGCGTCGGCGGGACCGCCGTGAACCAGCGACGCCGTCTGCTCGTGGGTGAGGCCGGCCCGCTCGGCGTACGTCATCACGTGCACGCCCCACTCGTAGGCGCAGCCGCACCGCGCGCACGTACGGTCGATGACGATCTCACGTTCCCGCAGGGTGAGGGTCAGCTGCCGGCCCAGCTCGTAGCGGCCCCAGCCGTGCATGGCGCCGGTCATCGGGAGGTTTCTGGCGAACATCCGGAACAGTCCGATCGGCGGAGCTCCCCCGGGCATCATCCGCGCGAACAGCGCGTCGGCCTGGTCGGTGTACGGCGGCTCCAGCGGGGTTATCCGCGGCATCGGCTCTCCCGGTAGGCGTTGTTTCGAAATCAGAAACGCGCGGTCGCCGATGCTAGTGTTTCGAATAACGAAACGCAAGGAGGGCCATGTCGACACCGCGCCCAGGAGCGCCGGTTCGCGGCTCCGCGACCGGCCGCCCGGTCATGGCCGCGATGGACCTGTTCGGCCGTCGCTGGGCGCTGCGCATCCTCTGGGAACTGCGCGAAAGGCCGCTCGGTGCCCGCGCGCTGCTGGCGCGGTGCGAGGGCCTGTCGTCGAGCGTCCTCTATCAGCGGCTCCGCGAACTCGCGTCGAGTGGGATCATCGCCAACTCGGCCGACGGCTACGAGCTCACCCGCCTGGGAGCAGCCCTCGGCGACGCACTCCGCCCGCTCGACGACTGGGCGACCGTGTGGGCCCAGGCCCAAGCCCAAGCGCGGGACGGCCAGGATTCCCTGGAAGCGTGAGGTGCCCGGCGTATCGAACCGCCCCGGTAGCGGGTCGAAGCGTGGGCAGGCCCTTGTTGGGCGACGGAGGGCCGCATATCGGTAATGTGGTTGAAACATGCCTAAAGCGGGCATATCGCGAAACTTGGGAGAGGAGCAGGAAGATGCGTCGAGAGTTGGTGCAGAAGAAGCACGACAAGAAGTCCGAGCCCCATGGTCGCGCGCCCGAGGAGATGCCCGGGGAGACGGAACAGCGTCCGCGCCCCGAGGTCCGAAAAGACATCGCGCGAACGTGGTGGCCGGACGGGTAGTCCGTCAGGCTCACGGTGCCGCTTCAGGAGCGTGCCCGGGGCTGCCGTGGCACGTGAACCGGACCGCCGAGTCCGGGCGCGGGAGGAGGCTCGCCGCTGTGTCGACCAACCCGGGAGGGGTGAGTCCAGACCGCGGTGAGCGGTCGATCCGCGCCGACACGCAGAGTGGTGCCGGGGGGCCGGGCCACGTCGAGGATTCGAGCGGCGCCGGAAAGCCGGGCCGCGTCGCGGAGCCGAGTGGTGTCGAGAAGCCGAGTGGTGCAGGGAAGCCGAGTGGGTTCGAGCCGCTGGTGGAGTCACTCGTCGTGGCCGTCCGTCGCAGCGGGGCGTCAGGCGGCGGCATCTACCTCGTGGACGAGACCAGCCGGCTGCTGGGACTGAAGATCGGGTGCGGGCTGCCCCGCGACATCGCGGTGTCCTGGCGGCAGGTGCCCGTGACGGCGTCCGTCCCGGTCAGTGACGCGTTCCGTGAAGACCGTGTGGTGTGGGTCGGCTCGCAGGAGGAGATGGCCCGCTCCTATCCGCAGACCGCGGCGGCGTTGCCCTACCGCTACGCCCTCGCCGCCGCACCGCTCGCCGGCCGCAGCGGCTCCCGGGGTGTGCTGTTCCTGATCTGGCCGGCCAGCCACTCCGGCCGGGCCTCGCCCAGGGAAAGGGCGAATTTCGCCGCTCTCGGCCGACGGGTCGCCCGGGTGCTGGAGGACGCGGGCAGAGCACTCGTCCCGCCCGACGAGCCACACATGATCCCCGTGGACGGCGCTTCCGAGAGCTTCGTCCTGTCCGCCCACGCCCCCGCCGATCTCCTGGAACGCCTGCCGGAAGGCTTCCTGGCCCTCGATCTGGAGGGCAGGATCACCTTTCTCACCACCCGGGCCGCGTCCCTCCTCGGCCGCCACGTCAGCCGGCTCCTGGGAACCCGGCCCTGGCAGTCCCTGCCCTGGATGGACCAGGTCCTCGTCGAGGACCACTACCGCACCGCGGTCATGAGCCGCGAGCCCGTAGGTTTCACCGTTCTGCGGCCGCCGGACACCTGGCTGGACATCGATCTCCATCCCGATTCCAGCGGCATCAGCGTCCGCGTCAGCCCTCGCCGTTCAGAGCCCCGTGACCGGCCCGGCACGGTTTCTCCCGCAGCGCCCGAGGCCTCAGTCGGCCGGTTGTACCAGCTGGTGCACCTCGCGGCGGCCCTGACAGACGTGGTCGGCGTGCAGGATGTGGTCGACCTGATCGCCGCCCAGATCCTTCCCGCGTTCGGGGCCGACGGCATGGTCCTGTCCGCGGCCGACGCCGGCCGCCTGAAGATCATGGGCCACCACGGCTACGACCCGCAGACCATCGAACGCCTCGACGGCCTTCCCGTGGCCACCAGCCTGACGCCCGCGGGCGAGGCGCTGATCGGCGGGATCCCCCTGTTCTTCTCCGACCCCGACGAACTCGCCCGTGCCTACCCCGCCGCACCGAGGATCAGCGGAAAGCAGGCCTGGGCCTTTCTCCCGCTCATCAGCGACGCCCGCCCCGTCGGCTGCTGCATTCTCACCTACGCCCGCCCCCACGCGTTCACGGCCGACGAACGGGCCGTCCTCACCTCGCTGGGCGGCCTCGTCGCCCAGTCCCTCGACCGGGCGCGCCTCTACGACGCCAAGCAGGCCCTGGCCCACACGCTCCAGCAGGCGCTCCTCCCGCGGAGCCTGCCCGCCCTCAGCGGGCTGGACGTGGCGGCGCGGTACCTCCCCGCCGGTCACGGCATGGACGTGGGTGGTGACTTCTACGACCTCATCCGGCTCGACCACGTGACGGCGGCGGCTGTCATCGGCGACGTCCAGGGTCACAACATGGCGGCCGCCGCGCTCATGGGACAGGTCCGTACCGCCGTCCACGCCACCGCGGGCGTGCGGCCCGACGAAGTGCTCGCCCGCACCAACCGCGTCATCGCCGACCTGGAACCCGACCTCCTCGTCTCCTGCCTGTACGCGCACCTCGACCTCGCTCGCGGTCGGCTGAGCCTGGCCAGCGCGGGCCACGTACCACCGCTGCTGCACCGTCCGGGGGAACGTCCCGGCGTGCTGGAGATCGAGCCAGGTCCGTTGCTCGGCATCGGTGTGGAGCTCCCGTACCCGGTCACCACCGTCCCGATGCCCCCGGGAACCACCCTCGCCCTGTACACCGACGGGCTGGTCGAAGTGCCCGGCACCGACCTCGACCTGATGACGAGCGGTCTCGCACAGCTCCTCGCGGGCGGATCACGGCTGGACCGGCTCGTCGACAGGCTCATCCACCACTCCTGGCCCCATGGCCTTCCGACCGACGACATCGCCGTACTGCTCCTGAAGACCGGTGAGGCCTGAAGCCTGTGACCGACCCGTCGAATTGGCGTGTGTCTGCGATCGTGGGCCGACGCCGGGCACAAGCCCGGCGGCGTCACATGTCCGCCTGCCGGTGTCCGGGGATCCGTGCGAGCTGCCGCTCCAACTCGTTGCGGATGTCGGGCGGCAGCTCCTCGGTCCGGGCCCATTCGATGACCAGTTCCGCCACGTTCCTCAGCTTGATGTTCGTCCGCTGCGAGATCGTCCGGAGGACGTGCCACCCCTCATGCGGCGTGAGTCCTCCGAGCGCCAGCACGACGCCGATCGCCTGGTCCACCACGGCGTGCGACCGCAGTGCCTCCTGGAGCTGGATGTTCTCCCCCTCCAGCTCCCTCAAGCGTGCCGTGACGCATGCCTCCAACGACGTCGAAGAGGTCGAGTCCAACTCGTCGCCCCCAGTCACCGTTTCCTCCGCGGTCCGGTCTCCGATACGGATTGTCTGCTTGCCCCCGTCCTTGCCCGCATGCCCGGCTACGGCGGGTGGAAGCTCGGTCCGGGACATTCAGAGAGATGGATCACCCGAGTCGGTTCGAACGCCTTCGGCGGCGCGCTGCCCCGCCAGGGCGTGGCCCTTGGGCTGCCGCACCGCGGTGAGGGTCGCGTACACCACGACATTGCCGCTGTATCCAGTGCCCCCGGCCGGTCCGCCGCAGGTGATCACGCGCAGTTCGGGCCGGCCGGAGGTGCCGTAGACCTTCTTGTCGGGGAAGCGCTCCTTGTCGTAGACCTCCACGGCATCGACGGTGAAGACGGCGGTACGACCGTCCGCCCGGCTGATCTCGATCGTTTCGCCCTTGGTGAGCGCGCCGAGCTTGTAGAAGACTCCGCGGCTGCCGGCGCGGGTGTCCACATGCCCGGTGGTCACGGCCGTGCCTCGTGACCCCGGAGCCGTGCCTCCGGCGTACCAGCCGGCGAGACCGGCTTCGTCGTCGGGCGGGGGCTCCAGAGCCCCCGCCCGGTCGAGCCCCAGCCGCGCCAGCCGAGCGTTCACACCGATCGCCGGGATACGGAGCCGGACGGGCTCGGCGCGGGGCAGCGGCGGGACGGCGGGGTGTCCCGGCGGGGCGGCAAGGCCCGCCGAGGGGGTGGAGAAGGCCTGGTCGGCCGAAGGCTGCGGGGGCCGCCTGTCGACCATCGTGCCGAGCACCAGCAGACAGCCCGCCACCAGTGCCAGGACCAGATACGTGACCGGTGGGACGAACGTGCGCGGGGGTGTGCCAGCCTCGTTCCTGGATTCCTTCAACGTCGGGCCTCTTGCCTGGAGGGAGCCGGGTGGAGTTCGTCCCCGCGGTGCCGGGAACGAGACTGGGGGCCGAGGCGGCCGGAGCGAAAGGTCAGGACCCGGCGCCGTGCGAGCGCCGGCGCAGCCTGAACAGTGCCCCGGCCGCGGCCGCGGTGATCAGCGCACCGCCCACGGCGATCTGTGTGTCGGTGTCCTGGGCGTCCCCGAAGCCGGCATGGATGGCACCGTTCGGCTGCCGGTCCGCGATCTCGTACGTGTCCGTGAGCTTGATCCGCGGCGGGCACTTCACGGTGACGGTGTCGGTGCCGGACGCCCCCTCGGCCGGGATCTGGAACTCTCCCGCGAGCACGCCCTTGCGGCTGCCCTCGAAGAGATGGAACTGACCCCCCGCCGCGGACTCGCCCTTGCCGTACGTCACGTCCGGGCCGCAGGCCGTCGTGGTGACCGTGACCGTGGTGCCCGGCAAGGCGTTGCCCGGGTAGATGCGGAGCTCCGAGTCACCGGCGGCCACAGCGGCCGGGCTCGGCAGAGCCAGGACGCCGAGGAGCAGTCCGACACCGACGCCAACATGTGTGTTTCGCAAGGGAATCCTCCGACGATGCAGTGGCCGACCTGTCCGCTCGGCGCTCCTGTGGTCTCCTCCGACGAGAAAACCGACGCTCCGTCAGGTCCGCAACAGGAGCCATCGGCACAGGCATCACCCGGGCGGCCGCGGTGACCGCACCCCGCGGGAGCGTTTGCGCAGGTCCCCGAAGCGGGCGCGCGGCAGCGGACGTGCGCCACAGGAAGCGGATGGGCTAACGGGCTTCATCCCCGAACGGGCCAAGGGGGGTACGGCCGCAGCCGAATCGCGGGGGACGCCGCGCACCGCGTGCCGGCCCATCGGCGGCGAAGGCCGACGGGCCGGGAAGTGTCGGTCCGAGGGCGCCGGGTTCATCGAGTGCGAGCGCGGCGGGTACGGCGATGACCGTCATCGCTACGGCGTCATGCGGGGTCCGCGACGACCGGTGAGCCGGGGGAGGTGGGGTGGGGGAGGACGATGCCGGTGGGCGCGTACTGGGCCGCCTGGGCGGCGAACATCGTGGCGTAGCGACCCCGGGCCGCCACGAGTTCGTCGTGACGGCCCTCCTCGACCAGCCGTCCCTGATGCAGGACGTAGATGCGGTCGGAGTGGCGGACCCCGGACATGCGGTGGGTGACGAGGACGACGGCGCGGTGCGGGGAGGCGAGCCCGCGGATGCGGTCGAACGCCTCGATCTCCGCCTCCGGGTCGAGGGCGGAGGTGGGTTCGTCCACGATGAGGACACTGCCCGCCCGCGAGGTGGAGCTCCGCCAGTGCGTGCGGGCCAGACCGACCTTCTGCCACTCGCCGCCGGACAGCTCGATGGCTCCGCGGAAGACGCGGGCCAGCAGACTGTGGAGCCCGTCGGGGAGTTTGGCGATGACCGGGCCCGCTCCCGCGTAGTCGACGGATTCCCGCAGCTGTTCGGACGAGGCCTCGTGTTCGGGGCGGCCGATCCGGATGTTCATCGCGGCCGTCACGGGCCAGCGCTCGAAATCCTGCGTGAGCAGCGCGACGCGCTCGAAGACCTGGGAGCGTTCCAGCCCGGTGACGTCCAGGTCGCCCCATCGCACCGTTCCTCCCTGAGGGAGCAGCAGGCCGGAGAGGACCTTCATCAGGGTGCTCTTGCCGGAGCCGTTCTCACCGACGACGGCCGTGACCGAGCCCATGGGGATGGTGAGCGTGACCCGGTCCAGCGCCGGATCGTCGCGGTCGGGGTATCGGTACGTGACCTCGTCGAGCGTGACCTGCTTGACGTGCTCCGGAACGGGACCGCCCGTCGTGGGGATGGCGCGTTCGGCCGCCTCGGTCAGGAAGCGCCCATGGTCGCGGACATACAGGGACTCCTCGTGCAGGGTGTTGACGTTCATCACCAGCGCGCCCAGGCTCGCCGATCCCGACCGGACGGCGATCACCGCCGTGCCGGCCACCGCCAGACTCATGTGTCCGCTCATGACCAGCCAGATCATGGTCCCGTACGTGGCGGCCATGGCCAGGCCGGACAGCGCGGCGGCCACCCACTCGGTGATCGCCTTGCTGGAGGCCAGCCGTTCCTGTTCGGCCTCCGCACTGCGCGCCATGCGTTTGTACCGGCTGAGCAGGAAGGGACCGACCCCGTGAATACGTACCTCCTGGGCGGCGGTACGTTCGGTGAGGAGGTTGCCGATCAGCCGGCTGGCCCGCAGGTGCTCGATCCAGCTCATCACCGACACATAGCGTTCCTGGGCCACCCGCATCGCGCCCCAGCCGCGCGGGGCGGCGATGAGGATGAGCATCGGCAGCAGCGCCGGGTGCAGCACGGTCAGTACGCCCGCCGTGGCCACCAGGGAGATCGTGCTGTTCAGCGCGGCCACACAGGCGCTGATCATGCGGCGGGCGGAAGCGGGGCCGTACTGGGCGACGTCGATCAGCCGCCGGAAGTCCGGGTCGTCGATGGCCTCCAGTTCCACGGAGGCCGCGGCGGCCAGGTACTGCGTGGTGGCGATCCGCTCCACGAGCGGTTCCAGCCGGCCCGCCCGGGACGTGGACCAGCCCGCCAGCGCGGAGTTGACGACGGCGATCGCGGCGGCGGCGAGCAGGCCCGGCATCAGAGCGTGCAGCCGCTCCACCGCGGTGCCGACACCGAGCAGTGCGTGCATGACCGCGTTGACGGCGAGGAGCGCGACGGCGGCGGCGACGCCCTGCCCGATCTCGCTGGCCCCGACGGCGATGAGTGCCCGTCGATCCGTGCTCCACGCCATGCGCAGGGTCGCTCCGACCAGGGTCGGCATCGACCGGAGTGCGGACAGCATGGTCAAGTCGAGCTGTGCGTGCTCGTGTTGGGACCAGCCCATGTCGTAGCGCAACGGGCCGCCGAACAACTCGCGCTCCGCGTCGGACACCTCGGGCTCGGCGAGCCGGACCTTCCCGAAGAACCTCTTCACACCACGCCTCCCCGCGTGTGCCGGTTCCGTGCTCTGGGCTCGCGGCCATGACTGAGCATCAGTGAGAAGACATAACCGGGTGTCGGCACCCACCGTTGAGCAGGTAACCGCCATGGGTCGGACGTCAGCATCTGAGGAGCCTGCCCAGTCGGCGCGTGACCATGTCCCATACGTCGGTTATCGGCCTCCTGGGAGTCGGAGGCCGAGAACGGCCGGGCCGGAAAACCGGTGGAACGGCACCGCCGCGAGCCTTTACCGTGCTGCCGAGCCCCATCGCCCAGGCAAGGACGTGCCGTTGTACACCCTGTGAGACCTCCCGAGCGCTGATCTGTCGCGCGTCGCACCTGTGCGCCGCGCTGCTTCCTGCTGCGGACTTCTCACTGAAAACGGTGTACTTCTGTGCTCAATAGCTGGGTGGTCATGCCCACCTGCCTGCCGACCGTTCTCCGCCGATGCCACGCCTGCGCGTCCGAGCGTTTCCGGACCGACGGAAAGTTTCGCGTCAACGCGAACCACAAGCTCCTCGACGCCTGGCTCCTCGTCCTCTGCGCCGGGTGCGGGGACACGGGCAAACTCACGATCCTGGAGCGGACCCATGTGCGCTCGGTCCGACCCGAGCTGCTGGACCGGATGCACGACAACGACCCCGGCCTGGCGGCGGAGTTGCTCCAGGACCCGGTGGTGCGGCGCCGCAGTCGCATCGCCCTCGACTGGGACGGCGCCTGGCGTCTCGACACCGGCGGGTCGGATCACCTCGGCCGTGAGGTGATCGACGTCTCGGTCCGCTTCGCGGCGCGGATCCCCGTCCGGCCGGTGCGCCTGATAGCCGAGGGCTGCGGTCTCTCGCGGGCCGAGGTCGAGAGACTGACGGCGGAGGGCAAGGTCGTCTCGGCGGTCCGGCTGAGCGGCAAGGTGTCCGGCGACTTCACCTTCACGCTCAAGCGCTGAGCCTGCTCGGAACCGGTGTGGGCCTGTCCGGCATGATCCGCCGGGCAGGCCCCAGTCGAGTTCGGAGCGCGGACTACCGGCGCGCCCGGCGGTAGGCGATCAGCAGCCCCAGGAGGATGCCGACGAGGAGGGTGACGGTCAGCACGATCCAGAGGGGGAGGGTGACCTCGGGGATCCAGAGCCGGATGGTCACGGAGCTGGTGTTGGCTGCGATGAACCAGATCGTCAGGGCTGCCAGCACGAAGAATCCGATGCTGCGTATCCGGTAGTCCCGCCCCTTGACCGTCACCGTGGACGGCCCGTGTGCCTTCGCGGTCTTCTGGCCCATACAGCCAGTATCCGGCTGTTCATGCGCGCGGGCGACTCGATCGGTCGCGACGGGCGCCCTGCGCCGTCGTCTGCTGGTGCCCTCTGTCCGTCTGCGGTGTCCGTCCCCTGCGGCTGTCGGCGGACTGTGCGGCCTTCCGCCCATCAGAGCCGGGGAGCAGGCCGGTAGCCTCACCCCATGGATGCGCTCGTGCCCTTCGTCGTCATGTTCGGCGGCCTCGCCGCGGTCCTGGGTTTCTTCGTCTGGCTCGCCGCCCGTGTCCGTGCCAGGGGCCTTGCCGGTGGAGCCGTGAACGCGGCTCTCGCTTCGTACGAAGAGGCGTTTCGCGCGACCTCACACGCGGCCCACGTCGAGATCCAGGCGCAGAAGGAACGCAAGGCACCGGTCCTGTCGCCCGACGACCACGGGGAGCGCGGTCCCGGAGCGGGGATCCCGGTGGGCCCCCGGGAGCGCCGACGACCGGCCCGCTCGCGCACGCGTCGTTCGCGACGGACTCTTCGTCGCTGGGCCGGTCGCTTCCGGGGCGAGCACTGAGCCACGCCATCCCTCCGGCGGTACTGGTCCGGCTCAGGCCGCGGCCTCGTCCAGGGGTATGCCGAGCCGGCCGGCCACGGTGGCGAGGGCCGTGCCCAGGGGGAGCGCGACCCGGGTGAGGGCGTGCTGGTCGCCCCGGGTCGCGTCCCGGTTGACGATCACCACCGGCTTCCCGGCATCGGCCGCCTGACGGACGAACCGCAGACCGGACATGACCGTCAGGGAGGAGCCCAGGACCAGCAGCGAAGTTGCCTCACGGACCAGCCGACGGCAGTGCTCGACCCGCGGCGGCGGAACGGACTCGCCGAAGAAGACCACGTCCGGCTTGAGGATGCCGCCGCAGACCGTGCACGGGACCACATGAAAGTCCCCGACCTGCTCATCGGTGAGATCGGCGTCACCGTCCGGGTTCACTGCGGCGGCCACCGGATCGAAGCCGGGATTGGCCTCCTCCAGCAGCCGGGCCAGTTCGCGGCGCGGGGTGCGGGCACCGCAGGAGAGACAGACGACCCGCTCCAGGCTGCCGTGGAGTTCCACGACGCCCTGACTGCCGACGGCCTGGTGCAGCCCGTCGACATTCTGTGTGATCACTCCCGAGAGCAGACCCTGCCGCCCGAACGCGGCCACGGCCCGGTGTCCGTCGTTGGGGCGAGCACGGCCGAAGGTCCGCCAGCCGAGGTGGCTGCGCGCCCAGTACCGCCGCCGGGCCTGAGCGGTCGCGGTGAAGTCCTGGTAGGTCATCGGGGTGTGCCGGCGCAGGCTCCCGCCCTCGCCGCGGTAGTCGGGGATGCCCGACTCCGTCGAGATGCCCGCCCCGCTGAGCACCAGCACACCGCCCGTGCTCAGTGCGGCGGCGACCGGCTCCAGATCCGTGGTGCCCGGCGGTAGATCCCCGGGGGGTATCCAGCTCAGAGTGGGGCGCATGCGCATGCCCCCAGGGTACGGACACGACGACACCCTGTACGGGCCGGCGGGCACCGCGCCGCTCTCCGGCCCGCCCCGTTCCGCGGCCGGCTGTGCGCCTCAGCTCCCGCCCGGGCGTCGGAGCCGCGCGGAGAGATGATGTTGCAGGGGCTGACCGACCGCCGCCAGGTCATGGAGGAAGTCCAGCGTTCCGGCGTCCGCGAACGTGTAGCGGCGGCGGGTGGCGACCACCTCCTTGGCCGTGGGGGCGAGCGCCACCTGCTCGGTGGCCAGATCCACCGTGCCGTCCGCAGCTCGGCCGACCAGGATCTCCGCGATGCCGGTCGGCTGCGTGATCAACGCCTCCACCCGTCCGTCGGCCTGCATCCGCCACCAGCCGCTCTCCCGGGCCGAGGGGCGCAGCGGAGCGCCGTCCGCGTCCAGCAGCCAGGCACGCGCCTCGTAGTGGAGGAAGGGCCGGCCGTCGTGGCTGAACGTGACCTCCTGCGCGTAGACGAACTCCTCGTCGAGCGTCGGATACGTTCCGCGGCCCTGTCCGGCCCAGGTGCCGAGAAGTCCGGTCACCGGCGTGAGCAGCGCGTGCGGCGCGGGCGCCTCGTCCGGTCCGAGCGCATCGGGGTACGGGTGCTTCCCGACGGGGGCGACCATGGCATCCACTCCTGGGTTGAGGCACCGGTACCGCCCGGCAGCCTAGTGGTAGACCACCCGTAGATCGTGATCCTCCCGCTGGAGCGGCCTGTCGAGCCGCGGCCGCGGTGCCGGGAAGGGTGTTCCGGCACCGCGGCCGGGGTGTCACTCCTCGTCGCGCAGCCGGGCGGCCAAGGCGGTCAGCGGTTCGGCTTCCGCCGTGCGGCCCAGGGCGGTCAGGAGGGACACCGCCGCGCCGAGGCGGGTGAGGGCGGGGGAGACACGCTCCAGATAGACGCCCTCCATGGCACCCGCGAAGCGCACGCACTCGGCCCACTCGCCGGCCCGGTCGTCCTCCGGTCCCGGCTCGCCGAGCAGGGCGAGAGCCTTCTCCAGCGCCGCCAGGGCGTCCTCGTACGCACCGGCGTAGGCGTTGACCCGCCCGTGTTCGTAGGCCAGGGCCGATTCCAGGGAGCGGCCCTGCGCCTCGTACGCGGCCTCGCGGGCCTCCTCGGCGATCCGGCCGGCGTCGGCGAGGAAGGCGAGCGCGTCGGCCAGGCCGTCCTCGCCCTGCTGCTGGGTCCGCTGGCGGGCGAGTTCGCGCAGGCAGCTGCTGAGCTGCTCGTAACGCGGTGCCTGCCCGTGGGCGGCGAGCGCCTGGGCCACTGCTTCGCGGGCACGGTCGAACTCGCCGGACTCGCCGAGGAGAACGGCCGCCTCGGAGGCGATCATGGCGTGGCTGCCCGGGTCGTCGTCCCAGCCGGCCGACTCGGCGGCGAGGGCGACGAGTTCCGCCGTGGCGGCCTTGAGGTCCTCTCCCGTGTGCAGCGCCCGGGCCCGGGTCAGCCGCAGCTGAGCCAGGAGCCGGTCGTCCAGCTCTCCCGCCGTGACGTCCGGTTCGGCCATCAGGGAGTCGAGCAGGGCGATGCAGTCCTCGACACGGCCCAGGTCGAGGCTGAGCTGGGCCGCGTTGCTGTAGGTGCAGAACGCCTCCGTGCGGCTGCCGTGACGGAGGTCGAGTTCCGCCGAGCGCGTCAGGTGGCGCAGTGCCTCGTCGGGCCGGCCCAGGTGCATGCAGACCTCGGCCAGGTCACCGTGGAGGCGCCCGGTGTCGACCGCCGCGGCCGGCCAGGCGGCGGCCAGTCGCAGGCCCTCGGCCAGGCTCGCGTGCGCGGCTTCCGGGTCCCGGAGACCGAGCTGGAGCCGGCCCCGGAGCCCGAGTGCGCGAGGCAGGTGCCAGGCGGGGCCGTGGGCCTTCAGCCGGTCGATGAGGTCGTCGACCCCGGTGAGCGCGGCGGGGAGGTCCCCGGAGAGGGCGTGCGTGCCGGCTCGCAGCAGCAGCCCGCCGGAGATCTGCCCGACGACCTCGTGCCGGGTGGCGAACTCGAGAAGCAGGTCCACCTCGGCGAAGACCGGCGCGACGTCCTCCTCGTTCCCCGACTTCTGCAGGCGCAGACCGAGGGAGGTCGCCCGCAGCCGCAGCAGACGGGCCTCGTGCACCGGTGCGAGGTCCGACGTCTCCTCGTGCAGGGCCACGATGGACGCGTGGGCGGCCGTCAGCGCGGCGGACTTCGCCTCGGCGTCGTCACCGGCGTCCTCCGCGGCGGCGAGCAGCGCGCAGGCGCGGGCGAGTGCCGCCTGGCCCGGCGCCGCGGCGTCTTCGTACAGGCCCGCGGCCTCCTCGTACAGGGCCTCGGCGACGGCGAAGTCGTCCTTGTCGCCCGCCCGGTTCGCCTCGTCGTCCAGCAGGTCCGCGCGCAGCCGTACGAGCGGGCCCACCTCCGGGTCGTCGGGGTGGGTGTAGTCGCCGGCGGCGGCGAGCGTGCGGAGCCGTGCCCAGCAGGCCGGTGAGTCGGGGTGTCCCTGGTCGTCCAACGCCCTTGCCTGGAGGATCATTTCGGCGATCGACTCGGGCACGGCGGTGGTGGTACGGGTGGGGGGTGCGGCAACCGGGACGACGGCGGTGACCAGGTCGTCGAGGCTGCGGGGGCGCAGGGTCAGCTCCAGCGAGTCCAGGAGCGGGGCACGTTCGACGCGGGCCTTGCGACGGTCGCCGTGGGTGCCGGTTCCGTTGCGGGTGTCGAAACGCGCGGCGAGGTCGTCGGCACGGTTTCCCACTTCGGCGCGCAGCCCGGCCACCGTCCAGGCGCGGCCCGCGTATCCGGCCGCGGGCAGCTCGCCGTGGCCGAGGTGCTCGACCCGCCGGAGGAGAACATCCACGCCGGTGAGGAAGTCGAGCATCTCCCGCGGCGAGTCCACCTCGTCGAACAGCCCCCGGTTCTCGGCGAGCAGCTCCAGACCGCGTGCCTCGTTGCCGGTCAGCGCGCAGAACTCCAGGTGACGGCCGACCTCCCCGGCCATCGAGGGGTTGCGGCGGCAGGCGCGGTAGCCGGCGAGGTGCAGTTCGACGGCCCGCTCGACGGCGCCGGTGCGCAGCAGGGGCAGCAGCGCGTGCGAGATGGAACGGGCCGGCTCCTCCTGACAGGAGTCCTTCCCGGCCAGGACGGGCTCCCAGACGCGCAGGGCCCGCTCGTCGTCGCCCCTCGCGAGGTGGTACAGGGCCCGCTCGCAGATCTCGCAGGCCTCGCAGTCGCTGAGCCGGGTGCGGGGGCGGCCCGCCCACAGCTCGAAGGCGAGGGCGGTGTCCTCACCGATGTGGGCGGCGAGTTGGTACGCCTGCCCGTAGTAGGGCTGGAGGCCGAGGTCGGCCTTCTCGTACCGGTCGCGCATCTCCGTCTGCCACTGGCGCAGGCTGGTCAGCGGTATCTCGGGCAGCGCGAGCAGGGCGTTGGCCACCCACTTGAACCGCCAGAACAGCGTGTGCCGCAGGCGCCCGTCGAAGACGTCGGGCTGTTCGTCGAACAGGGTGAGCAGGCGGGCGAAGACGACGGGCGACTTCCGGGGCTCGGAGCCGTAGGTGTACGCCTCCTGGAGTTCGAGGAGAGCGTGAATGAGCGGGCCGGGCTCCTCGAACTGCTCGGCCGCCTCGACGAGTTCCTCGGCGGTGACGGTGCGGGTGCGGCCGTACGGGCGCCGGTCGTTCTCCTGGAGCGCCTCGAGCAGCTCGTCGGTGGTCTGGGGTGCGATCGGCATCGTCAGCTGTCCTTGCGGAGGGCGTGGGCGAGAAGGTCGAGGAAGGAGCGGTTGATGAGGCTCGACTCGGCGGGCCTGAGCGGACGCCGGGACAGCATCGCGGCCTGACCGTAGAGGGCTTCGGCGCTGGTGCGGGCCAGCTCGGGCTCGGTGATGGTGACGGCCGTACGCACCAGCGGATTGAGCTGGTTGAGGATCAGCTGGGCCCGCGGAGCCTCTTGGCGCAGGGCACCGAGAATGTCGCCCCACACACCGCCTTCCTGCTCACGGGCGAGCTGGGAGCGGGTGCGCTCGTGCCGCGCCTCGCGGCTGTCGACGAGGAGGGCGGGGGCGGAGGCGGGCTGGAAGGCACGCAGGGCCACATCGCAGTCGAAGACGGCCAGGGCGTCGCGGGCCCGCGCCAGGTAGGCCGCCGCGGCCAGTTCCGTCTCCCGGTCGACGGGGTCGAGGTGGGCGGTCAGGGTCGCCGGGTCGAGGTCCGCGACGCTTGCCTCGGGCCTGATCTCCGGCAGCCGGTGGACGAGTTCACGGTCGTACGTGTAGCCGCCGTTGACGACGCCGAGTCCGGCGGCCGAGGCGATCGCGGCGACCTGGCGGAACTCCTCCACGCTCGATGTCACGAGCACCGTGCGGTGGGTGCGCGCGAACTCGTCGAGCGTGGCGTGCCCGTCGGTCGTCTCGAACGGCAGCCAGGGCAGCAGCATCCGCAGGATCTCGTCGTCGTGCACCGCGAGCGACTTGACGGCCAGATGGTGCGCCTGGAGGAAGCGCGCGAGCAGGTCCGGGTCGCTGGCGGCGGCTCGGGCGATCCACTCACGCAGCCGTTCGGCGAGGGCGTCACGGACGGCGGCGAGGGTGTCGTCCTCGTACAGGGACTCGCGGGACGCCGTCGGGCGAAGGCTCTCGGCGTCGACGACGCAGCGGACGAAGAACGCCCACTCCGGCAGGATCTCCTCGGCCTGCTCGGACAGCAGCATGCCCTTGACGTGCACGCGGTGGCCGTGGCGGCGCCCGGCCGGCACCGTCTCGGGCAGCACGCAGGCGACGCCCTTGAGGCCCACGGCCGGCAGGTCCAGCTCGATCGTGTCCAGCGGCTTGAACCCGAGGACCTCCTCTCCGTACGCGGCCAGGGCGCGCGAACGGGCTCCGGGCGTGGGGTACGCAGCCGTCCAGGGCGCGGGTTCGGGGTTGACCGGCGCGGGCGTGCCGCCCGTACCGTCGGCGAAGGTCACCGGGTGGCGCAGCAGGGAGCCGAAGTGCCGGGCCAGCGCCTGGACCTGGACCGGCCGGGTCCACTCACCGGCGTCGGCGCGCGGCGTCAGGGTGACGGTGGTGCCGGGCCGGGGGCGGGCGGACGCGGGCAGGGTGCGGACGGTGTAGCTGCCGTCGCCGCGTCCCCGCCACTCCACGGTGGGCGCGTCGGGGGTGCGGGCGGAGCGGCTCAGGACGTGGATCTCGTCCGCGACCAGGAAGCAGGACAGCAGGCCGATGCCGAACTGGCCGATGAAGTCGGCGCGTTGCTCGGCGATGCGCTCGGCGCGCTTGCTGCTGCGGCCGATGGTGGCGAGGAAGGTGTGCACGTCGGCCTCGGTGAGACCGACACCGTCGTCCTCGACGCGTACCACCGAACCGTCGGCGTACAGGCGTATGCCGAACGCGTCGGTCGAGGCACCCGGTTCGAGGGAGTGCCGGGCGGTCAGCGCGTCCACCGCGTTCTGCAGGAGTTCACGCAGATAGACGCGGGGGCTGGAGTAGAGGTGGTGGGACAGGAGGTCGACGAGGCCACGCAGATCCACTTGGAAGGTGCGGTCGTCGCCCGCCGGGATCGCGGCGGTGTCGGGCAGTGTCATCGGGACGTCCGGAGGGGAGAGGAGACGGGTGGCGGGATCGGCGTGCGCTCAGGCGCGGCGGTGGTGGCGGGCGAACTGCTTCTGGGGCTCCGAGAAGTACGTCCAGGGCCAGCTCGTGTACGCGCCGTCGAGCGCCTGGAAGACACGCCGGACCGTGTGACCCTCACCGGCCAGCGACAGGGCCATGGCGAATATGTTGAAGTCGTGCTGCCAGCCCGGGTGCCGCACATAGTCGGGGTGCAGGATGCTGTGGTCGGCCGCCTTGCGCAACTCGGCCTGGATCTCCGGGGTTTCGAGACAGTCCGCACGTTCCGACTCGACCCAGTCCTCGATGTGCGCCATGGCGATCGCGCAGCCGAGCCGGTGTCCCTGCGGGGCGCGGCCGATCGCCTCGCAGGCGAACGCCAGGGCCTGGCCGGGATCGCCGCCCCAACGGGGCTGCAACTGCGACACCCACTCGATGTGGGTCTCCAGATCCAGCGGGTCACGGCGCAGAGCGGCGTCGAGCCGGGCCTCCTTCACGGAGGAGGCCAGCGACATGCCCCGGGCCGAGGTGAGCAGGCGGCGCCACGGGGTGATCCACTCCGGCCGCAGCTCGGCGGCCTCCAGCAGATGCTCCTCGCCGATGAGCAGCCGCTCGCGGAAGACGCGCCACTGCTCCTGCTTGACGTCCACGGCACGCGCGCTGGTGCGCGCCTCCCAGCCCCAGCTGATGTGACGCGTCCCGGATATCAGCAGGGCCGTCGCCCGGTGCTCCTTGTCCTCCTCGACGGCCCGCCCGATCCAGTCCTGAACACCGTCCAGCTCGGCCAGTTCGGCGAGGACGCGGTGGTCGCGGCCGAGATCGAACGGCGCCAGCCTGGCCTTGACCGCCTCCCATTCACCCGCTTCGGCCGCCTGGACCAGCGCGAGCACCCGTACGTTCCCGAGCGCGAGCAGCGTGTGCGTCCCGTTCTTGCCCCTGCGCACCACCGGGAGCGCGTACGGATCCGCCGCCGGTCGCTCCGCCTCCCTGCCGAACAGCCTGCCCCACATGCTGCGCCCTCCCCTGGTCCCTCATGATCGTCCGGTGCAGCATAAACGGACCTGCTGACACCGTTGCCACCGAGTTTCCACGGGTCTTTCACGGGCTCGGGCCCGGTCGCGCAGGTGAGCCCCCCGGCCGCTCGGACAACTCGGGCGTACGACCTGCTCGTGGCGGCGGACGGCTCGGATCCCGCGCCCGGGCCCGATCCCGCGGCCCCGGCCGCCAACCGGGCGAGGCCGCGGGCGCAACGGCATGGTGCGAGACCTGAACGAGCCGGCGACCGGAGACTGGTGGCCCGGTGTCAGCCGGAGCAGGAGTGAGCAATCACCTCGAAGATCCGCTCGTCCGGCCGCGGCAGCGGCAGACCGTCCACCAGGTGCGGCCCGGCAGACCCCGGCGCGAGTCCGTCCCCACCCATCCGTGATCACTCTCCGTATGTCTTCAGCCGGGGCGCTTGGCCATGACGACCAGACCGGGCCCGCTGTACTCCTCCGGGGGGAGTCGCAGTTCGGCGACCGGGTTCAGGCCGGCTTGTTCGATCAGGCCGACGAGTTGTTCCGGCCGCCACTTGTGTGTCGTCCAACGGACGGGTACGCCTCCGTAGGCCTCGGTGCGCACCGCGTCCTCGTCACCGACGTGTGTTCCGGTGATGAAGTGTCCGCCCGGCTTCAACGCGCGCGCGAACATGGCGAGGACCTGGGGAAGGACGTCCCGGGGGAGGTTGAACAGTGACCACCACCCGAGCACGCCCCCCAAAGACGCTTCACCGAGGTCGAGCTCGGTGGCGGAAGCGACAGCGAAGCGGCACTCCGGATGGAGTCGGCGCGCGTTCTCGATCATGCGAGGAGAGAGATCCACCCCGGATACATCGAGTCCGCGTTCGGCGAGGTAGGCGGTCACCGTTCCGGGCCCGCAGCCGACGTCGAGGACGGGCCCGAGCCCGCGCACGGTGTCGGCGAAGGCGTCGATCGACGCCTTGAGCCATGGATGCTTACGGATGTCGCCGACTCCCGTCGTCACGACCATGTGGGCGTAGTTGTCGGCTACCCGGTCGTAGGACTCACGTACGACGTCGAGATCGGCCGGGCGGTCAACAGGATGTGCGCGCATCAGTCAACGATAGTGCTGCACGGGGGACTTGGGGCCTGTGCAGCGGTGAACGCACTGCGGTTCCTCACGGTCCGGCCGGACCTCGTGAGGGCGTTGACGCGGTTCTCGTACTCGCGGCGGGCCTCGCGCTGTACCGGTATCACTGGGACACCCAGTGCGTGGTGGGGCGGTTAGGAGGCCGGCGCGCCCGTGAACCTGCGCATCGTGTACGTCCGTACCCGCGGGCGCCGCTTGCCGCCCTGCAGCGTGAACTGGACGATCCACCGCTCACTGCTGGGCGGGAACACGTCGCCGTCGTCGGCGGGGTCGGCGAAGAACAGACGGCCGGCCTGGTCGAAGCCGGTCTGTTGCAGGTGCCGGACGTCGTCTCCGCCCGGCGTGACGGTCATGAAGTGCGGGCTGGTCTGCTCGCCGGCCTGAACGGTCAACGACAGCATCCGCCGTTTGCTCGGGCGTTGGACGCGCGGCGTCATGACCGTCCACCGCCTCGCAGGATCGTGCTGCTTGTCGGGTTCATGACGCCACTGTCCGGCTCTCCACCCATGCGGGACCACCGTTAAACTGATGCCTGATGCCGAAAGACCGCCAACCTTCACCGGAGTCGCCCGGCCCCGAAGCGACGCCGCTCCAAGGCGCCGCGTGGCTGCCGCACGGCTACCGGCTCGACCCCCACTCGCATGCCGAGGGGCAGCTCGTCTATGCCGCCGCCGGCGCGCTGGCCACCGCCACCGAACGCGGAACATGGGTCGCCCCGGCCAACCGCGTCACCTGGACACCCCCTCACTTCGCGCACTCCCACCGCTTCTACGGCCGGACCGACGTACGCCTCCTTCAGGTCCCGCTCGACCTGTGCGCACAACTCGTGGCCCACCCCAGCGTCTTCGCCGTCAGCCCGCTACTGCGCGAAGCGCTCCTCGCGCTCACCGACAGCCCAGAGCGGCGCCCAGGCGCCCACCGACGACTGCTCACGGTCATCGTGGACGAGCTTGTCGACGCCGACGAGCAGTCCCTCCACCTGCCGGAAGCCAACGACGACCGGCTCCGCGCCGCCACCGCGCTCCTGCACGAGGACCCCGCCCGGCCCACGACCCTTGCCGACCTGGGCCGCAGGGTGGGAGCCGGCGAACGCACCCTGAGCCGCCTGTTCCACACCGAGCTGGGCATGAGCTTTCACCGCTGGCGCACCACCCTGCGCATCCACCACGCGCTGGCCCGCCTCACCGACGGGATGTCAGTGACGGAGACCGCGGTGGCGTGCGGCTGGTCCAACCCCTCCAGCTTTATCGACGCCTTCACCGAAGTCGTCGGCCAGACACCCGGCCGCTACCGGGCCGAACTGCGCCACCACTCCTGACCATCAGCGTCTGTGCAGCTCAGACACCCTGCGTCGACCTCACTCGCCAGGTTGGCGGCTTTCCGGTATCTGCTGTCCAATCACCGGTGGTGCGCACGACAGGGGGCGTCGCAGGGTGGTGACCGAACGCCGCACCACCCGGGCGGCGCCACCGGCGGCAGCCATGCCGGGAACCGGTCCACCGCCTTGAGCACGGAGGCTCGCACACCCATGACCACGACACGCGACGACACGGCAGTCGTCATCATCGGAGCCGGCGTAGCCGGTCTGACCCTCGGCAACTTCCTGCTGCGCAACGGCATCGCCTGCATCGTGCTGGAGAAGCATCCCCGCGCCTACGTCGAACAGCGCCAGCGCGCCGGGACCATCGACACCTTCGGGGTGCGCATGTTCCGCGAGTGGGGCCTGGACGAAGTCCTGGCGGGCGACCCGATCCCGCACGGCGAAGGCGGCTTCTACATCGATGGCCACGCGATGCCGATCGATGTGGACGAGGACAACAACGAGAGCCGGTACTGCCCGCAGCAAGTCCTCGTACGCAACCTCACCGAGGTCTTCCTGCGCGAAGGCGGCGACCTGCGCTACGAAGCCGCCGACGTCACCCTGGAGAACCTCACCAAGGGCCACCCCGGCGTGCGCTACCAGGACGCCGACGGAACGGCCCGGTCCATCGACTGCAACTTCATTGCCGGCTGCGACGGCTTCCACGGCATCTCCCGCCGCAGTATCCCCGCCACGGCCCTGACCGAGTACTCCCACGAATACGGCTACTCCTGGCTCAGCGTCCTGGCCGCCACTCCGGCCGGCCCGTCCGGCATGGCGATCCACGAACTGGGCCTGGCCGGCATGATCCCCCGCGGACCCCGGGCCAGCCGCATCTACCTCCAATGTGCCGTCGACGACACCCCCGAACAGTGGCCCGACGAGCGCATCTGGAGCGAGCTGGAAGCCCGCTTCGGCACCCCTCCCTCGCGCGGCGAGATCCTGTCCAAGCAGATCGTGCCCCTGCGCAGCGTGGTCTTCGACCCGATGAGTCACGGCAAGCTGTACCTCTTGGGCGACGCCGCCCACATCGTCCCGCCGATGAGCGCCAAGGGCATCCATCTCGCCCTGCACGACACCGAGGTCTTCGCCCGAGCCGTGATCCGCCACGCGACGGAAGGCGACTCCAGTCTCCTCGACAGCTACTCGGAGACCTGCCTGCCGCACATCTGGAACTACCAGGCGTTCGCCACGTGGATCACCGACACCATGCACAACGCTGGATTCACCGGTTTCGAGGGCGAGTTCAAGAAGCAGATCGCCCGTGCCGAGCTCCAGCGCCAGTTCGCCTCGGAGTCAGCGAACAAGCTGTTCAGCGAACTCACCGCCGGTACCAACTAGTCCCCACCTCCTCTGGGACTGCGCTGCGTCGTCGTCCTCGTCCAGCTCCGGCCCGTCCGGGTCGCGCAACGGGCGCAGTGCGCCGGCGGCCGGGACGCCGGCGGTGAAGCTGTAGCGGCCGAGCAGGTCGAGGTTCCGGTGTCTGAGCGGGGAGAGCCGGTGGCCAGGTCCCATCCGTCCCGCATCGCACCCGTGCCGAAGGCACACCCGCGGAACCCCGGGAAGACCGTTCAGCCGCGCCGGATCACTTCCTCCGCGTCGCCCTCCTCGAATCCCCGCGGCACGGCCGCCGCGGCCCGTTCCGGCTCGGGGTGCGCCTGGCGCACACGCAGGTCGGCGACGGCCAGCAGCAGGGCGATCACGCTCATCCCGACGGCCGTGAGCAGCCCGAGCTGGATGGCCGTCACGGAGCGGCCGTGGTCGACCTGATGCGCGAAGTACACCGCACCCACCACGGCGATCCCGGCCGCCGAGCCGATGCGCTGCCCCGTCTGGAGCACCCCGCCGGCCGCGCCGGCACGCTGCACGGGGACGCGGGTGAGGGTGAGGGTCGTGTTGGGGGAGACCGTGAGGCCCGAACCGATGCCGCCGACGACCATGGGCAGGGCCGTGGCCCATCCGACACTCTGCAACGGCACCAGCTGCACCGCCACGACCACCCCGAGCAGCCCCACCACCACGGCGAGCAGGCCGAAGACGACCAGCTTGCGCCCGTGCCGCATCACCAGCCGGCCGCCGATGGCCGCGCCGACCGCCGAGGCGGCCGCGAAGGGCAGCACCGAGACACCCGCCGCCAGCGCGCTGTATCCGGCCGTGTTCTGCAGGAACAGGGAGTAGACGAAGAAGACGGTGGTGAATCCCGCGAAGTAGGTCAGGCTGATCAGGGAGCCGAGTGTGAAGGAGCGCAAGGAGAACAGGTCCAGATCGACCAGCGGAGCCCGCCCCCGACGCTTCTGGCGCCGTTCCCACTCCCAGAACGCGATCAGCAGCAGCGCGGCCACCGGCAGCAGGGCCCACTTCAGCCGTCCGGTCCACTGCTGCTCCTGAACGAGCGGCAGCATGAGCGCGAGCACGGCGGCGCCGAGGAGCAGCACGCCGACCGGGTCGAACTCCTCCCGCTTGCCCGTCGACGCCGGGAAACGCGGCAGCAGCCGAAGTCCCGCGGCCAACGCGGCCACGCCGATGGGCAGGTTGACGAAGAACACCCAGCGCCAGCCGTCGTCGGTGCCCACGGCGTCGATCAGCACACCGCCCACCAGCGGGCCGGCCGCCGTCGAGATCCCGATGACACTGCCCAGCAGTCCGAACGCCTTGGCCCGCTCGGCGCCCTGGAACATCTGCTGGATCAGGCCTGAGGTCTGCGGGGCGACCATGCCCGCCGCCGCGCCCTGGATCAGCCGGAACAGCACCAGCCAGGAGGCACTGGGAGCCAGGCCGCACGCCCCCGAGGCGAGCGTGAACAGGGCCAGCCCCACCAGGAAGGACTGGCGCCGCCCCCGCATGTCGCCCAGCCGGCCCGCCGGGACGAGCACCAGCCCGAAGGTCAGGGCGTACCCGGAGACCACCCAGGACTGGGCGGCCTCCGAGGCGGCCAGCCCGTGTTCCATCGAGGGCAGTGCCACGTTCACGATCGAGGTGTCGAGGAGCGAGATGAAGCCCGCCGTCAGACAGACGGCGAGCGCCTTCCACCGCCGGTGGTCGGGGGTGGGCGGGGCTTGGAGGGTGGTCATGGGGTCACGCTAAGCAGCCGCCCCGCCCAACGCAGGGAAGGAGCCCTTCCGCGCGCGTCGTGACCGCCGGGGCCGGTACGGGGCACTCCGCCCCCGTACCGTCGCCCTGCACGCCTGCACGCCTGCACGCCTGCACGCCGCAGTACCGCCCCCGAGGCGGATACTCCTCCCGCCCTCGCCGGGAGCGCCGCGGTGCCCACGCGCTTCCGGCGCCTCTCACGTCAGGAAGAGGGCCGCCCCGTCCCGCCTGCTTCTCCGGGCCCGCAGAGCGAGCACGGCGAGCGCCGCGGCCAGCCAGCACGCGCCGATCAGCGTCTCCCATCCGGCCAGTGCGGCGGTGTGCGCGCCCGCCTCGCCCGCCAGCACTTCCCGGACCGCCAGCAGTCCGTGGGTGAGGGGCAGCACGTGGCCGAACCCGGCGAGGACGGGGCCGACGGCGTCCGCCGGTACCTCCGGCCCGCAGACGATCAGCATCACCGTGAACGCCGCGTTGGACACGACGTTGCGCAGGTCGACGGCGGTCAGCACCAGGGATCCGAGGAAGAGGCCGAGGCAGTAGCTCGTCACCGCGACGAGGACCAGCAAGGCGGTGAGCAGGGCCACCGATGCCACGCCCAGACGCAGTCCGGCCACCGGGCCGAGGATGAGAACGGCGCCCAGCCCGCAGGCCACCCCGTCCGGCAGCCAGAAGAGGCTCCGCCCGACCAGGACCAGTGCGGGGCTGCTGGGTGAGGCGACCAGCAGGGGAAGGGTGCCGTTCTGGAGCTCCCAGGTGGTGGAGGCGGTCGCGAACATGCCGTGCAGCGCGACGAGTGCCACCGCGTTGCCGATCAGGAGACAGCGGGCCTGCCCCGGTCCGAGCAGGTTGCCGATGGTGGCGAAGAAGAGGACCTGGGCGAGCATGCGGACGAACCAGCCGAGCAGCCAGGTCTTCCAGGTGAACACGGTGCCGTAGTCGGCGGCCCCGGCGCGTGCAGCCCAGCCCAGGACCCGCGTGCGGCGGCCCGTCCGGGTGTCGTCGGCGGTGCGGCTCAACGCAGTCCCACCGTCCCGTTCTCGCGGACGAGCCGTACGACCCTGCCGAGCAGGAGCCGTCCTCCGGCCCCGGTCAGGAGGCCGAGACCGAGGATGGCGCCGGTGCGCCACGGGACGGAGGTGACCGTGGCGGGGGCGAGCGCGTCGCGCAGCAGGTCGGAGCTCCAGGAGAGATAGATGAGGCGGCCGATGGGGTGCGTCCACTCCGGCAGCCGGTCGAGCGGGGTGAACACCCCGCCGAGGAGGAGGACGGGGTAACTCAGGGAGTTCTGGAAGGTGCGGGCCGTCCGGGTCGCGACGAACAGGGCCGCCATCAGCGTGGCGGTGCCCGCGGTGGCGACGGCGGTGGCCAGGAGCCCCACGGCGAAGACGCCGGGATGCGGTACGCGGGGAACGGTGTCGAAGCCGAGGACCGCGACGGCGGCGACCTCCCCCACCGTCAGCAGGCTGATCGCGGTGGTCACCCAGACCCGGCTGAGGACCACCCGGGCGAAGTCGACCGGCGCGGCGATCTGGAGCTCCAGCGTGCCGAGCCAGCGGTCGTTGTCCACGACCTCCCCGGAGATCAGCATGGCCATGCTCCACACCCCCATCAGTACGGGGGCGAGGAGGCCGTTGGCGAGGAGGTCGGGGCGCTCGTTGTGCCGGATCAGGAGCAGGAAGACCGCGGCGAGCAGCGGCGTACGCACCAGGTCGATGAGGTAGTCGCGGTGGGTGAGCACGAGGCGTCCCTGGAACCGGCCGGCGGCCACGAGCAGGCTCACCGGTTCACCACGCTGCGCGTCTCGCCACGGTGCACGAGTTGCAGGTAGACCTCCTCGAGGCCGGGCAGTTCGGTGCGGACCTCGGTCACACCCCGCTCGACGACGAAGGCGAGCACGCGGCCCACGGCTTCCTTGTCCTCCACCGTGACGAGCGTGGTCCCGTCGTCGGCGGGTTCCGTGCCGAGGACCCCCGGGAGTGCGCGCACCAGGTCCAGCAGGGGTTCCTCGGCGCGGACACGGACACGTTCCCGGCGTGAGACGAGCCGGGCGAGGGTCCTGGGTGCCTCCGCGGCGACCACCCTCCCATGGTTGATCATGGTGACGCGGTCGCAGAGCACTTCGGCCTCGGCCAGGTCGTGCGTGGCGAGCAGCACGGTGCGCCCCTCGCCGGCCAGCCGCCGGATCAGTTCGCGCAACTGCCGTGCGGCCAGCGGGTCCAGGCCGTTGGTCGGCTCGTCGAGCAGCAGGACGCGGGGGTCGCCGATGATGCCGCGAGCGAGGTGCAGACGCTGGCGCATGCCCACGGAGAAGGTCTCCACCCGGTCGTCGGCGCGGTCGGCGAGCCCGAGCTCGTCGAGCAGAGCGTCGGTACGGGCGATGCCGTCCCGGCTGGTCAGACCGTACAAGGCGGCCCAGTAGCGCAGGTTCTGACGTGCTGTCAGGCGGGGGTAGAGCCCGCGTTCGCCGCCGAAGACGATGCCGAGCAGGGGCCGGATCCGACGGTGTTCGGTCGCCAGGTCGTGGCCGAGCACCCGGCCGGTTCCCGAGGTCGGCAGCAGTACCGTGGACAGGATCTTCATCAGGGTGCTCTTGCCCGCGCCGTTCGGTCCGAGCAGTCCGTGCACCTCGCCCTGCTCCACGCTGACCGACACGTCGTCGAGCGCGACGACCGCCGGGCCGCGCCGTGTGCGGTACTCCCGCCGCAACCCGCTTGTCTCGACCGCTGGTTCGCCGTTGCCCGGACGGGCACCGCTTCTCCCGCCGTTTCCGTTGTCCGTCATCGCGCTCCCGTTCGCGTCGGGGTCGTCGGACCTGTGTCCGCCGAGGATCACGTGCCGGGCTCCTCGGCGGCCCGCCCACCGGCGGCCGCCTCGTCGAGCCACTCCCGCCGGGCGGCTCCGGACACCAGCAGGAACGAGCCCAGCGGGGTCCGTGCGACGAGATGACGCCCCACGTCGTGCAGGCGCAGCCGGTCGGTCCGCTCGTCGTCCACGGGTACGCCGAACAGCGGCAGCCCCGCGCCGAGCAGCCGCCGGGCGCCGATGCCGCGGTGGGCGAGGTCGGAGGCGAGTTCCGCGATACGGCCGCCCTCGCCCTCGATGCCCGCCTGGGCGACCAGCGCGGGCGCGCGGACCGGGCTGCTCCAGCGTGCCGTCGCGTGGGCCGCCCGCAGCAGCCGGGCGCGTACCGCGGCCCTCCGGGTGTGCGGCAGCGTCACGGCGGGCCGCCAGCCCAGCCGGGCCATGGCGCGCAGGGCTTCCCGCCACTCCGGCCACAGACCGGTCCTGGCGAGGTCGGTACGCAACTGCCGTACGCCCGTGTCGTCGAGGTGCTGGAGCAGCAGCGCCAGGTCGAGCAGGTCGCGGCTGCGGAAGGGGCGCTCCCAGCGTTCCGCCACCAGTGCGACAGCACAGGCGGCCAGGGCGGAGCGGGAGGGGCGGGTCAGCTGCCAGGCCGGGGCGTGCACCTCGGTCACGATCTCCGCGGTGAACAGGCCGACGGCGTAGGGGTCGGGGGACGGTTCGGGTGCCGGACTGCGGAACTCGGCTCCCAGATGCAGGGGCACACTGTCGCCGGTTCTCGCGGGGCTGACGGTGAAGGCGGCCAGGTCCCAGCCGGTCGCGGTCAGGTGACGGGCGCAGTTCCACAGGTCCTCGTGGCCGGGGCAGACGACGTCGAGATCGCCGGCCGCGCGGAGCACTCCCGGCGGGTAGAGGCCGGCGATGGTCATTCCCTTGAGCAGGGAGGCGCCGGGCGCCGCCGTCCGCAACCGTGACCAGATACGGCGGTAGTGGTCGACGCGTTCCCGGTGCAGGCGCAGTTCGGCCCTCTGCGCCTCGGTGAGCGTCCGGCCGTCCTCGGCCCACAGGCTCAGCAGCGTCGCGGCGAGTTTGTGGCGGCCGTCGCGGGCGGTTCGTAACACGGCCTCCCGCGACGCCGTGGGCCCCGCGTCGAGGAGGGCCAGGACGGTCGCGGCGGACACCGTCACGTCCGTCGCCGTTCCGGTCGGTGCGTCTGTCAACGCCGGCTCCGCCCCGGTGCGCGAAGGTGGACGGGGCCCCTGGTCCGGGGGACGCCGTGGTGGCCGGGGAAGAATGCGATCAGGACCGCTGGAGGGCGAACAGGCCCGGATCCGGATCCCGATCGCATTCGACGGTCGACTACTTGCCCGGCTTGGGGCGGACCTTGACCTGCTTGAAGGCGACACTCATGGGACCCTCCTTGATGTGGTCGGTCATGGAAAGTAGCCTCAGCGTATTGCCCTCGAATGGTGCATGACAATGATGCAACTCGCTTTGCATACAGCTGACTTGGCGTGCCGCGTGGGCGCTCGATCGAGCCCGGCGGACGAAGGGATGCCGGAGGAGCATGACGGTCCACGCGTGGTTGAGGGCTCCCCTCACGCATGATCCCGAAAGACGCCGCACCTATCCCGACGACGTTTATTTCCGGGAAATGGCGGCTTTGCTGGACGGCTGGGAACCGGGCGGGGCCGACCGGGCACTGCTGCTGTCGACGTTCGTGATGTTCAAGCCGGACGCCGTCGTCGGCCGCCGCGTCGAACCCGCGCTCGCCTTCCTGGCCGGACACGGATTCGAGCCCCTCGGCGCCCTGACCGTGCGGGTCGACGCGCGGGTGTGCCGGGAACTGTGGCGCTACCAGATCAACGCGGCGCCGCTGGCGGTCATCCGGGCCGTGGACATGATTCTCGAGTCCGGACCGCCCTGTGTCCTCGTCGCGCTCCGCGACACCCGGGGACCCGAACGCACCGGGACGACCGCGGCGGAACGGCTCGCCGAGCTGAAGGGGTCGTCCAAGAACCGCTCGGCGGACGGCGGTTCACTGCGCGGGGCGCTCGGTTGCGAGCTGATGTGCCTCAACTTCGTGCACGCTCCCGACGATCCGGCCGACCTGATCCGCGAGGTGGGCGTCCTGCTGCCCGGGCGGCGGGCGGAGGTGCTGTCCCTGCTGGCCGCCGAGGTGTCGCCGCGCGGCGCAGCCGAACCGGCGGCCGTGGCCCGCGAGTTGTACGCGGCCCATCCGGCCCACACCCTCACCCGGCCCGTGTCCACGTTCACCCGGGCCGCGTCCTCAGGTGCTTCCTCCCGTCCCACGCCTTCGGGCACGTCGGACCGCCCGGCCGACCCCCAGTCGCTGCTGGCGCGGGTGGAGGAGCTCGCCGCGGACGCGGACGGGCTTCCGCTGTGGGACCGGATCGTGCTCGCCGCGGAGATGGTGGAGGGCCTGCCCTCCGAAGGCCGGCCGCTGCTCGGGCCGCCTCCCGGCAAGCGCCCCACCCATCCCCGTACGGTCCGCCCCGCCGGACCCCCGGCCGCCGCCGCGGCGGACCGCTGAGGGCACCGGTCCCGCCCGACCGGGAAAGCTCCCACTCACCAGGAGGAAGGCATCCATGGCCGACGTCGACGTCGAACTGCACGGTCCCGCGAACGGGGAGGGACCGCCACGCCGTTACGGGCCGGCCGCCCGGGTCGCCGTGCTCTCCGATGTGCACGCCAACATCCCCGCCTTCGAGGCGGTGCTCGCCGAACCGGACGTCGCCACGGCCGACTTCGTCGTCCTGTGCGGCGATCTGACGTGGGGGCCGCAGCCGCAGGAGACGTACGAACGGATCGTCGCGCTGGGCGAACGCGTCCTGTGCGTGCGCGGCAACGCCGACCGCTACGCCGCACAGATCGGCACCGCCGCGCGGGCCGCCGACACCCCGCGTCAGGCGTGGATCGCCGCACAGCACTCGCCCGAGGCCATCGCCTTCCTCGACCGTCTCCCGTTCGGGGTCGTCGTCGAGATCGACGGGCTCGGACCCGTGCACTTCTGCCACGGTTCGCCGCGCAGCGACCACGAGCTGGTCACACCGGGGACACCGCCGGAGCGGTTCGCGGAACTGTCCGCGGCCATCGACGCGCGGGTTCTGGTCACCGGACACTCGCACCTCCAGTTCGACCGCGCCGTGGCGGGCCTTCGCAGTGTGAACCCGGGCAGTGTGGGGCTGCCGTACCACACGGGTGACCCGGGCACCGCCTACTGGGTGCTGCTGGGCCCCGATGTCCGGCTCAGGACCACTCGCTACGACGTGGAGGACGCCGTCGCACGGGCCCGCCGCGCCGCCGATCCGGACGCGGACCGCTACGCGGACACCCTGTCGAACGCGCCCGATCCGGAGAAGATCGTCGTGGAGGCGGAGAAGCTGATCTTCGTCAATTGACGGTGCGCCTTGATCGCAGGGGGAATCGGTGACCGCGGTCGACGGAATTTATCGTTCCGTCAAATACGGGAAACAATATATGAGTTGAGGGTTGATTTACGGCGTGACGTTGACATGCGCGGCCGTGACGTGTTGACCTGTGCATGCAAAATTGGCCAAGTTGTTTGGCACGTTTCTCTGGCACCGTTCCCGGCAGGAGGAATCCATGCAAACAGCTCCACTTCCCACCGTGAAGTCCACCACCGAGGTGACGCGGACGTCGACCCCGGCGCCCGTGATGCTGCTGCCCCGCCTGGTCGAGCGCATGATCACGGACCGGCAGGCCGCGCATATCGTCAAGTTCCGCACCACCTGCACCGACTGCGTGCCGAACTTCTGAGCACCCGGTCGCGCGTCGGCGGACAGGCGACAGCGTCCGCCGACCTGCGCGTGGTCACCGAAGTCGTCGCGCGCGACCTGCGCGCCGCCGCCAAGGGGCTGTGTGTCCTGGCGGTCGACGGCCTGTCGCTCGAAGTGGCCGAGTCCGCGTTCCGCCACGCGAGCATCCGGCCACTGCGCTCCACCTTCCCGAGCACGTCGACAACGGCCTGGCTCACCGCGGTCACCGGCACCGATCCCGGTGTCCACGGCGCCGTCGGCATGGTCCACCGCGCGCCCGGAGCCGACTGCGTCACCCACCTCGTCACCGGGGAGACCTACGCCTTCGGCTCGCCCCGCACGCCCGGAAACGCGCTGCCGCCCCCGGGACCGACCCTCTTCGACCGCGCGGCCGAGTCGGGCCGGTCCGCCCTCGCGATCGGCGCGGAACTGGAGCGGCTGACCGGTCCGTGGGTGAACGCGTTGCTGCACGGCGCCCGGATCGTGCCCTCACCGGCCGCCGTCGCGCCCCTGGCCACCGATCCCGTGAACGTGGCCGAACGGACCGTCCGAGAGGTCGAGGCCGTCCTCGCGCACGCCTTCGACACCCCGCCCCTGATGTGGGCGTACGTGAACCTCGACGACCACATCCACCGGTCCGGCTACGACACCCGGCTGCGCGAGGCACTGCTCCTGCTCGACACGGCGGCCGCCCGCTGGGCCGACGCCGGCTGGAGCGTCCTCGCCCACGCCGACCACGGCCAGGTGGAGGTGACCCCGAGCCCGGCCCTCGTCGAAGCATGGGCGCGCCTTGACTCCCCCGCCCACTGCCGCATGCCCGGCGGCGGCGCCGGCCGCGTCCGCTGGCTCCATCCGCTCTCCGGGCGGGAGGAAACCGTGGCCGCCGCGCTGCGCGACACCCTGGGGGACCATGCCCTCGTCCTCACCCCGGACGAGCTCCACGCACGGGGACTGCTGTCCGCCACACCCGTCGTCCGCGCGCGCATCGGCGAGGTGGTCGCACTGGCCACCTCCCCGCACTTTCCCGTCCCCGACCCCAGTGCCGCCTGGGAGCACGGATCCGTCTCCGACGGCGAGACGCTCGTACCACTGGCCGCCTGGAACCCCGCACCAGAACCCGCCCTGCCCTGATCACCCGGAACCTCACGACACGATGGGAGAACCCGTGAGCACGGTCGTGTTCCGCAACAAGACCGGTGGTTCGGAGACCCTGCACGCGACACCGGGACAACGCCTCCTGGACGTGCTGCGCCTCCACGGAATCCCGGCGAACGCCGTGCTCGCCCACCGCGACGGGGAGGTGATCCCCGAGGCGACGGCCGTCGTCGGCACCGACGACGTCATCGAGGTGCGCCAGGTGCGCCACTACGACCTCGACGTGCTGCGCCGGCCCAAGGAACACGTCTACGCCGCTCCGGACCCCGTCTACACCAAATCCGTTCTCTTCGACCACGGCGGCACTCTGGAGCGGCGCACCGAACAGTTCACCGCGGAGACCTTCGTGACGTACGTGGAGGAGACGTTCGTCCAGAGCATCGCCGCCGGTGCCACCATGCGGGCGGGGGACCGGGTTGTCATCGGGCTGTCCGGCGGACGTGACAGCGTCGCCTACCTCAAGCTCCTCGAACGCACCCGCGGCCGGTGGCCCGAGGTCGACATGACCGCGGTGACCATCACCGGCCTGCCCGACTGGGACGAGCCCGCCACCTTCCGGACCGCTCTGGACGCCTGTTCCGGACTCGGCGTGGACCACGTCATCGTCACCGCCGACGACGTGGCCGAGGTGTTCAAACTCCGCGAGCCCTTCGTGGACGTCATGAACAAGGTCGTCGCCGGCGAGCACCGCAACATGAACATGGTCATCGGCCACCAGGTACTGCGCCGCATGCTCGAACAGGAAGCCGAACGCCGGGGCGCCCCCGTCGTCGCGTTCGGCTTCAACGCCGACGACCTGGTGGCCAGCATGGTCACCTGGTTCACCACCGGCTACCGCATGGGCGGCATCCCGGTCCGTGAACTCGGCTCCCTGCGCTACGTGTTCCCTCTGTACCGCATCACCAAGAAGGAACTCACCCTCTACCTGGAGCTCGTCGCCCCCGGCCTCAACCGGCAGGGGGCACCGGGCCGGTTCACCACCGGCTCCGACGAACGCTCCCTCGCCTACGCCGTGGCCGACCACCTCTACGACCTGTGGCCCGGCATCGACTACTACCTCTTCAACGCCTTCGAGAACGTCCAGCGCACACTGCTGCCCCTGGTCGACGACCTCTGCCGCGTCTGCGGGGGACGGTACGTGCTCCAGGAGGGCGTGGCCAACCCCGCGGGCCTGTGCGACGTGTGCGGATTCCTGCACCGGCAGGAGGCGTTGCGGGCGGACGCCGTATGAGCGAAGCCGGACGCCAGGACGCTCCTCCCTGGTATCTCACCTTCTTCGGGGAGGACTTCTGGGCCGTCGCGGACCACGAGTACACGCCCGAACGCACGGCGGCGGAGACCGACTACCTCGCCGCCGTCCTCGACGCCTCGGCCCCCGGCCGCCGCGTCCTCGACCTGGGTTGCGGCACCGGCCGCCACGCCGTCGCCCTCGCCGCAAGGCAGTTCAGCGTCACCGGCGCCGACGCCGGGGGCTGGGCGCTGGAGCGTGCCGAGGCCGCCGCGAAGGCGGCGGGTGTCCGGGCCGACTGGCTGCGGTTCGATCTGCTGCGCGAACTGCCGTGGCCCATCGGCGAGTTCGACGCCGTCGTCTGCGTCCAGTCGTTCGGCTGGGGGAGTGACGCCCAGCAACTGAGGCTGCTCCAGGAAGTCCGCCGGGTGCTCGTCCCGGACGGGCTGCTGATCCTCGACCACTCCAACGTGCTGGCCATCGCCGGAAACTACGTGCCGGAGGCCACCTTCGAGACCGCGGGCCTGCGCGCCGACTTCCGCCGTGCCTACCGTATGGCCTCCGGCCGCAGCACCGGCGAGATCGAGGTACGGCGGGGCGACGCGGAGCCGGTGGTCATCCACGACGACGTCCGGATGTACCAGCCGGCCGAGGTGCACGACCTGCTGACCCGCGCCGGCTTCACCGTCGAGCGCGTCGACGCGGACTTCGCCGTCGGCCGGGAGCCCGCCCCGACGACACGCTACGTCCAGTTCGTCGCCCGGAGCCGGACGGACACCCCGGCGGCGATCACAGCATGGGAAGGGAGGCGCGACACCCGCGCCTCCACGCAGGACGAGGCCCGCCCCAACACGCTGGACCTGCGCTGGTCGCCGGACGAGACCGAGTTCGTACGACCGTGGGTCGACGCGGCCTTCCGGGGCGCGTACGACGACGGCGGCCTCGCCGAACTCTCGCGCGCCTACCCCCTGTCCGACCCCTACTCCGCGGACGCGGCCGCACCCGTGCTGTCCAGTCACTTCGGGCTGGACCTCGCACCCGGCACGGTGACCGCCGGGGCGGGTGCCACCGGTCTGCTGCACGCGTGCGCGGCGCTGGCCCTGCCCGGACCCGTACTGCATCTGGCCGGCGCCCACCCGGACCTGCCGCGCTGGGCCGCCCGCCTCGGCGCCAGGGCGATCACCACCCGGTTCGAGGACATCACCGCCGACCTCGACCGCCACACCCCCTCGGTCCTCGTACTGGACCGGCCCACGATCACCGGAGACCTCTTCGGGAGGGAGCGGCTGGCGGAGATCGCCGAGGCCGCCCGCGCGTGCGGCACGACCGTCGTCCTCGACGAGGCGTACGCCGTCTACGCCGGGCCCGGCGCGAGCTGTGTCCCGGCGGTCGCCGAGCACCCCAACCTGATCGTCCTGCGCAGCATGTCGAAGGGGTACTGCTGCGGCGGGCTCCGGGTCGGATTCGCCTTAGCGGCACCCGAGTCGACAAGACGGCTGCGCGAGATCGCACCACCCCTCGGAGCCGGGGGCGCGGGTCTCGCCGTCGCCCTCCGCCTCCTCGCGCAGGGCGACGTCTTCGGCGCGCTGCGGACCCGGATCGCCGAGGTGAAGCCGGTCGTGGCCAGGACGCTGCGGCGGACAGGGCTCAAGGTCACCGAAGGGGCCGACTGCCTGCCGTGGGTGACGGTCGAGGGGGAGCGGGACGCGAACCTGGTGTGGGAGAGGCACGGGGTACGGGTGAAGGAGATCGGTGCGGGCGAGGCCGGGATCGGCGGGAGGCCGGGGGAGGCCGCCGACGTCGGCCGTCGTGACGGACCGCTGTACAAGATCGCCGTACCCCTCTCCGAAGCCCGTCTGACCGCCTTCCGCGACGCGTTCGCCGATGCCGGGTAGCCTCACCGACCTCGTCGCCGGGATCCATCACGGCATCGACGCCGACGAGGCGATGTTCTGGGTCGCCCGGCTCACCGAATGGGACCGCTACCAGGGGTCGAGGGGCATCGCCGCCGCAGCCGACTTCGTGGCGGGCGAGGCCGAACGCGCCGGGCTTGCCGGGGTGGAGATCCTGAACTTCCCCGCCGACGGCCGTACCTCGTGGTGGACATTCACCGCGCCCTCCTCCTGGACCCCTCGCTCCGCGCGGCTGTCGCTACCCGGCCGGACCGCACTGGTCGACTACCCGGCCCAGCCGTACACCCTCGCCGTCCACTCGGCCGCCGCGCACGGTGAAGCACCCCTCGTGCACGCGCAGGACGACCGGTGGCCGCCGGGCGCGGTGGTCCTGGTTCCGTCGGCGGCGGGCCTCGGCGGGAAGCTGTTCGCCCGGATGCGGGTCGAGCGGGCGAGCGGTTTCTGCGTGAGGACCGGCTCCGACCGGCCGGACGGGGCGGGCCGCGTCGAACTGCCGGGCGGAAGCGCCCTGTTCGGGTTCAGCGTGGTGCCCGGTCAGATGGACGCGCTCCTGCGTGCCTACCACCGGGGCGAACGTGCCCGCGTGGACGTCGACGTCGACACCGCCCCCGCGCGGATGCCGGTGGTCGTCGCCCGCACCCCGGCGGGATCCGGTGCCGCGCCGTCGTCGCCCGACGCCTGCCTGATCACCGCCCACCTGTGCCACCCCGCACCCGGCGCCAACGACAACGCCTCCGGAGTCGCGGCCGCCCTCGCGGCCGGGCGGGTCCTGGCGGCCCGGCGCCTGCGCCGTCCCGTCCGGTTCCTCTGGGCACCCGAGTTCGTGGGGCTCGCCGCCTACGTCCACCGGCTCGTGGAGGAGGGCCGAGGACCGTTGCCCATGATGGCGGTCGATCTCGACATGGTGGGCCAGGACCAGCGGCGCTGCGGGGGCCCGCTGATCGTCGAACACAGCCCGGAGTACCTGCCCCACTTCGCGAGCGCCCTGGTCGAGGCCTGTGTCCGGGCCCTGCCGCCGGCCGCGCACTCCTACAGCGGGGCCGTCGGCTGTGACGTATGGGCGTGGCGTACGACCCCGTTCGTCGGCGCCTCCGACCACGCGGTCCTCGCCGACCGCGCCATCGGCTGTCCCGCCGTCCAACTGGGCCACTGGCCCGACCGGTTCAACCACTCCGGCGCCGACACCCTCGACAAGGTAGACCCGCAGGAACTGCGCCGATCCGCCGCGATCGCCGCGTCCGCCGCCGCCGTCGTCGCGACAGCCGGTGCCCAGGAAGCCGACCGGCTCGCCCCCCTCCTCACCCGCTGGACGGCGCGCCGCATGACCGCCTGCCTGCCGCCCGACGACGACCCGCTCGCCCCCGATCTGCTGAGCCGCCGTTGGCGGTACGGGCGGGACGCACTGGACACCCTGCGGCCGCTGGGCGCCGGCCGCGACGTCCTCGAACGGCAGGCGGACATCGTGGCCGATCTGCACCGCACCCTGTCGAAAGCCTGGGACGAGGTTCCTGCGGCAGCCCGTGGGGGCCCGAGCCTGCACAGGTCATGGCCGGGCCCCTTCAACCTCCGTGCCCTGATGGGAGCCGTGGACGAGACCGACCGGCAGTGGTTCCAGCGCCGGCTCGCCGACGACAGGGGCAGGTTCTACGCCTCCGCGATGGCCCTGGCCCAGAGCGTCGACGGAGTGTCCGGCACGGCGGGCGTGGTCCGAACCGCCCAGCTCGACGCGGGAATCCGGTGGGAGCCGGGCTTCGGCGAACGATTCCTGGCCGCGATGGCCGGAGCGGGCTGGGTGAAGGAGAAGGACGGAGACGGGGCAGAGGGAGGGGAACCGAGTTGAGCACGCGGCGGATCGCGGTCGATGTCACCGACCGCATCGATGATGTCGACATCGCCCAGTGGGAACAGGTGGCCGCGGAGAGCATCGCGCCCGTCCACTACACCCCCGCGTATCTGCGCGCCTACCAGACAAGCCCGTTGAGCCCGTTCCTCGCGGCCCGCTACGTGACGGTGACCGAAGCGGGCCGCACCCTTGCCGTGCTGCCGTGCTATCTCCAGAAGCAGGGTGATCCGTACGGCTTCCTGCGCGCCGTCGGCATCGAGGGGGCCGACGGCCCGGCGCTCCTCGGGCACAACTGGTACTGCTACGACACCCGCGTACCCGTGCGCGCGACCGGCCCCGGACAACGGGCGCGCGTTCTCGGAGCCGTGCTGGACGCTCTGCGGAACGTGGCGGCCGCCGACGGTGCCCGGACCGCAGGACTCGTGAGTGTCCCCGAGGGCGACCCGGTCCTCGACATCGCGCGGGACAAGGGGTGGCAGGTGGCACCGATCGTCACCCGGTTCCAACTCCCGTTGCACACTGAGGCGGGGGGCGCCTTCGACGCGTACGACTCCTATCTCGCCACCCTCGGAGCCCGCACCCGGCGGACGATCCGCCAGTATCTGCGGCGCGCGGCGGACACGGGCGTCACCACAGCCGTCGAGGCACCGCGCCCCGACTTCCTCCGCACGGTGGGCGACCTCACCCGCCGCACGGCAGCCAAGTACGGCAGCGCCGACATGTATCCCGAGAGTGCCTTCACCGACTTCGTCATGGCCCTGGGCGACCATGCCCGTGTGGTCCGCGTCGACCGAGGCGAGCAGACTCTGGCCGCCGCGGTCGTCCTCCTCGACGAGGAGCGCCTGCACATGTGGGCGGGCGGCACCAGCCACGCCACCCTCGACGGGTTCAGCCCCAACTACCTTCTGTGGGCCACGGAGATCCGTATGGCCATCGAATGGCGCAAGCGCTGGGTGGAGGGCGGCCGCAGCAACGCGCCCATGAAGACCCGCCACGGCATGAAACCCCTGCGCCTGTACGCCTGCGTCGCCCCGTCCGGGGGCTGACCGGTGGTCACAGCGTCGGTGTCAAAGGGCTTGCCCGGCACCGCCCGGCGGCCGTGTGACCGCTCACCGTCGCCATCGGGTTCGACCACGCTCCTGAGAGCAGGCCCGGCTCACGGCCCGCGCCAGAGGTTGGCGAAGGCCGCGTTCTCGATGGTTCGCCGCTGGCGTACGGCCTCCAGCTCCATCACCGCGTCGTTGACGGCGGCCACCACAGTCGTCACGGCCTCGTCATCGAGGCCGGTCTCATCGTCGGATCGTTCGTCGTCGGTGCCCAGGACTGCGGCGAGGGCGGTCAGCACGGGTTCCTTTTCTTGCCAGCGGTCGGCTGCACGGCGGCGCGCGGGCGTATCGACCGGTTCCAGGCTTTCCGAGCCGAAGGAGAACCGGCTGCTTCGCTGCGGCTTCAGCTCACCGTTCTCCTCCAGGTCGGCCTGGTACGCGGCCGAGAGGTCCCGGCCCCGGCGCCACAGCCAGTCCGCGATCCGCTCGTAGGGGGCCTGCCGAGTGAGACCTGCCGCAGCCTCGCCCAGGAATGGATCGCCCGGCGGCGGTCCACCTGGCACGATCCGGTCGCCGTCCACGGCGACCGCCCCTGCCCCGATGAGATCGATCAGCTCGGCTCCCGCGAGCGCGAGGGACAGGTCACCCTGCCCCACGGGATGCTTCAGGTCCAAGGCGATGATGAACAGATCTTTCGCCGTGGTCATGAACGGCTCCCCTCGGAGGAGGGGCCCGCTCCGGCAGGCCCGTCCTCGCCTACGAGACGGTCGTCGGCGGCCTCCACGCCGCTACACGGTGTGCAGGGGTTCCTTGAAGGACTTGCGGAACACCGGACCGGCGAAGGGAATGATCGAGGACTTCATCTTTGATGTGAACGAGTCGGGGTGCCGTTCGAGTCTGACGTCGACACGGGTCCCGTCATCCGTGGGGGTCATCTGGAACTGCCAGCCCCCCGAGCCGAAGGGCACCGAGTCCCGAGTGGTGACCGTGACCCTGTTCGCCGAGGGGTCCCATTCGTAGCGTGCACGCTCCCACGACTTGTCGTTCCCCTCGGTCACCTCCGCCCAGGTATCGCCCCGCTCGTGGACCTGGAAGTGCTCGGCATCGATGGAGGGCCACTCATCGACACGGGAAGGGCTGAAGTTCGTCAGCACGCCCATCACCTCCCCCGGGCTCATCGAGGAGTTCACATGGAAGTGTAGGGACGGCATGACCTACTCCCTGGTTCGAGATGACCGTTGTCTGTCGGCGGCCACCGGTACGCACCTCGCGGGTGCCCGGCTCGCTTCGCCGACGCCGGTTCGCGGACCCGGCCCTGCTGAGGCCTCGCAAGGGCCTGCTGGGCAGGCCCGCTGACCGGAACGCTCACCTTTCAGAATGCACCTGCGCCCAGCACCGCGCACCAGCAGGTTCCTGGCCTGCACGTGTGTGACCGTGTCCGGGACCGGAATCGGTACCGGACAGCCACCGATCCAGCCCCACGCCGGCTGTCACAGGAGTTCTCGACAGGACGACGCGGTCACGACGGCAGTTCGGTCCCGGCCTGCTCACGCACCATGTACTCGGCGTACCAGTCCGGCCAGTTCGGGTCCTCCGCACCGATGCGTGCCTCGTGCTCCCCGTGCGCGGCCGCGGCGCGGCGCAGCGCGCTCGCCAGGTCCTCCGCGGAGGCGAACGTCGTGGTCGCGGGGTCGAGGCGTCCCGGGAGCCGGGTGGTGATCTCCTGAAGGAGCCAGCCGTTGCCGTCCGGGTCGCTGAAGGACAGGAACGAGCCGTAGCTCGTGCGCTGCGGATCCGGCCCCGGCAGCCGGGCGTCCGTTCCGGCGTGGTGGAAGACGCCGCCTGCGTCGTGGAACACCTCGCTCGGCTCGGCGCCGAGCCGTTTCAGCTCGTCGTACGCGGCGTTGATGTCGTCCACGATCAGCTGCAGGCCCTGAGCCGAGCCCGGCGTCTGGGACGTGACCGAGGTGCCGAAGATGACCGACGCCGGCGAGCCAGGCGGCGTCATCTGCACCACCCGGAAGTTCTCGTCCGGGGCGATGTCCGCGTCCAGCCTCCAGCCCAATCGCGTGTAGAAGCTCTTGGCCCGGTCGACGTCGGACACCGGCACCACCACGACTTCGAGTTTCATGTCCATGACTGACACTTCCCTGCGCTCGTACAGATGCCGGCATGACGAGACTCGCACGGCCGGACACGGGCCGCGCCCGGGAATCCGGTCGACTGCGGCCCGGTCCACGCCGGGGCCGGTCGTCGGAGGGAATCGGCTCACGGTCTCCGGCCGACGGCGCCGATGCCGAGTCCGCTGAGCAGCCAGAAGGCGATTGCGGTGCCGGTGCCGTAGGCGACGTGCGCGCCGAGATCCCAGGCCAGGATCTTGGCGTCGTACTGCCAGATCGGCTTGTAGAGCCCTGCGATCGGCAAGGTGACGTAGTCACCGGCGAACACCGCGGCACCGAAAGGCACGCCGTACACGGGGGAGGGTCTGGGCAGTGATCCGGCCAGGATGCCGTAGGCCGCGCCGGCCGCTGATCCGTAGGCCCAGTGAGCGATGGTGCTCGTGAGCCAGGCGGAATCATCAGGAAGCCGGCGCTGGGTGAAGCCCTCGATCACCCGCTTCGCCACCTGCCCCGGATCAGGGGCCTTCTCCCAGCTCTCGACCGGCGCGAATTCCCAGGCGAGCGGGCTGTCCGTCCCGCCCGCGCGACGGTACTTCAGGTAATGGACGGCATCCAGGCACACCGTTCCCACCGCCCCGGCCAGCAGGCCGGCCGTCACCGCCTCGAGGGGAGTCAGCGGATTCCTTTGGGAGCGCATGACGCAATCTCCTCATCGGTGGGGGCCGGGAAGGAAGCCCGATGTTCCTCAGCGTCTGGTCTGCGGTTGGGAGGCATCGAGCCCCCATCGAGTATCCGGCGGCCAGGACGTGCGCGCACGAGGAGAACGTCCGCGGCAGGACTCGACGCGCGTAATCGTCCCGTACCTGTTGCCCTGGAACCAAGCCCTTGAATGCATCCATCGGAGGGACCAATGAACAGTTACCGAGTCGCGCAGGTAACCGCCCCGGGCGGCACTCTCGAGATCGCCGAGCGAGAGGTGCCGCAGCCCGGCCCCGGACACGTCAGAATCGCCGTGGAGGCGTGCGGTGTCTGCCACAGCGACGCCAGTTTCGTCGAGGGACATCTGCCTGGTGTCTCGTTCCCGGAGGTGCCCGGACACGAGATCGCCGGGCATATCGAGGAACTGGGCGACGGGGTGCACGAGCGCGGGTGGCAGGTGGGCGACCGAGTGGCGGTCGGCTGGTTCGGCGGTAGCTGCGGCCACTGCACACGCTGCCGGCAAGGCGACTTCATCGTCTGCGACAACCTGAAAGTCCCTGGCTGGGCCTACGACGGCGGCTTCGGCGACAAGATGATCGCGCCCGCCGACGCACTCGCCGAGATCCCCGACGATCTCGCGGCAACCGACGCGGGGCCCATGGCATGTGCCGGCGTGACCACGTTCAACGGATTGCGACGCAGCCCCGCTGAGCCCGGAGACCTCGTCGCCGTCCTTGGCCTGGGCGGTCTGGGGCACCTCGGCGTCCAGTACGCATTCGCCCTCGGCTTCGAGACCGTGGCGATCGCCCGCGGCGCCGAAAAGGCGGAGTTCGCCAAGCGGCTGGGCGCCCACCACTACATCGACAGCACCGCGGACGTCCCGGTCGCCGAGGCGCTGCAGGCCCTCGGCGGTGCGAGGACCGTGCTGGCCACTGCCGGAAACTCCCAGGCCATCAGTGCGACCGTGGAAGGCCTGACACCGCGAGGCGAGCTGGTGGTCATCGGAGCGGATCCCTCACCGATGAGCATCGCCCCCGCCCAACTGCTTCTCAGCGGCCGTGTCGTCCGCGGCCATCCGTCCGGCACCTCACAGGACGTGGAAGACACCATGGCCTTCAGCGTCCTGCACGGCATCCGGCCGATGACCGAGACCGTACCGCTGGAGCACGCCGATGAGGCTTTCCAGAAGATGCTCTCCGGAGCCGCCCGCTTCCGGATGGTGCTCACACCTGGCTGACTCCGGCAGGCCTGGGCGACGGTCATGATGTGACCTGACCGTTCTGTGAACCGGCGGCTCTTGCAAAGGCACCGGTACAACCCGCCGTGTCACCGGGACGGGCTGGTGGAAACGGGTCGCGGCCGCGCCACTCGGTCAGGGCCCAGTGGGTCAACCGACCGGGTGGTCCAGCGGGTTCGCCCGGACTCGCTCGGCGAGGCCACCCCGGACCGACACGGCCGGCGAGCTCTGCGCCTTGCGGGCGGCCTGGTCGTGGAAGCAGGCCAGGAACTCCTCCGAGAGTCCCGCGCGGGCACCGGGTGTCGACGTCGGCAGCCCAGGTCTGTCTGGTCTCGGGAACTCGAACTGCTCAACGGCGAGTTCGAGGCCGAATGCCCGGAGTGCGAAGCGAGGTTCGTGATCTCCGAAAGCGTCATCGACCAGTAGCGTTCAGCGAGCACGACGGTGATGACCGGCGGCGTCGCAACTGTCTGGTCCGTTGCCGCAAGCGGGGTGGATTGGTGGGAGATCACTTTTCATCCGATCAGGTGGGTGGGCCAATCCGTCCGGTGGGCAGAACCGGATTCCCCATGTGAGGGACGAAGAGAAGGATCAGCGAGTACGGCCAGGCATGCCGCGTTCGGCGCTGGGTGCGCTGAGCGGGGCACTGGCCGCGTTCGCCGCACTGGCGGTGGCCGAACTGGTCGCCGCGGCGGTGCGTCCGCAGTCCAGTCCGGTCATCGCGGTGGGCGGCGCGTCCGTCGACGCGACACCTGCTCCGGTGAAGGACTGGGCGATCCGCCACTTCGGCACCAGCGACAAACTCGTGCTGCAGCTCGGCATCCTCGTCGTGCTGGCTGTCTCGGCTCTGGCGCTGGGCGTGCCGGCGGTGCGGTTTCGGCGGGTCGGAACCGCCGGGGTCCTTCTCTTCGGGGTCGTGGGCGCGGCGGCAGCCGTCAGCCGGCCCGACTCGGCCGGCGTCACCGACGCGCTGCCCTCCCTCCTGGGGGCCGTGGCAGGGGCCCTGCTTCTGAACGTTCTGGTGAGCCGCCTGACCGTGGTGCGACGGTCACCGGCGCCGCCCGCGTCCGTGACCGAGGAAGCGGGAGACGGCTCGCCCGCGTGCGAGGGATGGGACCGACGGGGGTTCGTCCTGGCGGCCGCGTCCGCAGCGGCGGCCTCTGCCACGGTGGGCGTGGTCGGCCGGTCACTGAACACCTCGCGCGGCCGGGACGCGGTCGCCTCACGTGAGAGGGTCGTGCTGCCGGCCCCTCGGTCACCGGCGCAACCGGTACCCGGAGGCGCTGGACCGCGCGTCCCCGGCGTCAGTCCCTTCCTCACCCCGAACGGCGACTTCTACCGGGTGGACACCGCGCTGGTGGTGCCCAAGGTGGACGCCACCGGCTGGCGGCTGCGTATCCACGGCAAGGGTGTGAGCCGTCCGGCCACGTACTCGTTCGACGACCTGCTGCACAGGGAGCTCATCGAGCGGGACATCACGCTGACCTGTGTCTCCAACGAGGTCGGCGGCCCTTATGTGGGCAACGCCCGCTGGACCGGCGTACGTCTGGCCGACCTGCTGGCCGAGTGTGGGGTGCGGCCCCCGTCCCGGGGAGGTCCGGGGGACCAGTTGGTGGCGCGTTCGGTGGACGGCATGACGATCGGCAGCCCGGTCGAGGAACTCATGGACGGCCGCGACGCGATGCTCGCCCTTGGCATGAACGGCGAACCACTGCCCTTCGAGCACGGTTTCCCGGCGCGGATGGTGGTCCCGGGTCTCTACGGATTCGTCTCGGCCTGCAAGTGGATCGAGGACATCGAGCTCACCACCTTCGATTCCTACGACCCGTACTGGGTCAAGCGCGGCTGGGCCCGCAGGGCCCCGGTCAAGACCGCATCGCGTATCGACACCCCCAAGCCCTTCGCCCGGCCCAAGGCCGGCACGGTGATGATCGCCGGCGTCGCCTGGGCCCAGCACCGGGGTATCGACAAGGTCGAGGTCCGCGTCGACGACGGCCCCTGGCAGAAGACCCACCTGGCCGCGGAGGACACCCGCGACACATGGCGCCAGTGGTCGATGCCTTGGCAGGCCACCCGAGGCGGCCACACCCTCACCGTCCGCGCGACCGACCGCACCGGCGCCGTGCAGACCGCCGGACGCACCCGCACCATCCCCGACGGTGCCGGCGGACGGCACTCCGTCGTCGTCACCGTCGAGTAGCCACGCCCACCTCACGACGGGGCCGCGTGTCCTTCCGAACCACCTTTCCGAACAACCCGAACGCAGCCGCATCGTGCTGCTTTTCCACCAGGAGAACATGATGAACACCCGTATCCGCCGTACCACCGGCCTTCTCGCCGCGGCGGCCGTGCTGCCCCTGGCCCTGACCGCCTGTTCCAACGGCAGCGGTGACGCGGACAAGTCCGATTCCGCCGGTACGGCAACGGCTTCGGCGACAACGGGCAGTGACGACATGGCCGGCTCGGGCAGCAGCGCGAGCAGCATGGACCAGCCGTTCGGCCCGGCTTGTTCCTCCGTTCCGAAGGACGGCGCCGGGTCCTTCGACGGCATGGCCAAGGCCCCGGTCGCCACCGCTGCCTCCAACAACCCGGCGCTCTCCACTTTGGTGGCGGCGGTGCAGAAGGCAGGCCTGGCCGACACCCTCAACAACGCGCAGAACATCACTGTGTTCGCGCCGACCGACGACGCCTTCGCCAAGATCCCGAAGGTGACCCTGGACAAGGTCCTCAACGACAAGGCCCAGCTGACGAAGATCCTCACCTACCACGTCGTCGGCCAGAAGCTGACGCCGAAGGACCTGGAGAGCGGCTCCTTCACCACCCTGGAGAAGTCGAAGATCACGACTTCCGGTTCGGGCGAGTCCTACACGGTCAACGGCTCCGCCAAGGTGGTCTGCGGCAACGTGAAAACCGCGAACGCCAACGTGTACATCGTCGACACAGTCCTGATGCCCAAGAGCTGACAGGTGCGCCCCTGGGCTGGTCTGCGGTCCTCAAAGGCCTGCAGACCAGCCCTCTCGGACTGCGGTTCATCCGTCAGGTTCATACGTCACGTGCATGCGTCAGGGGAGGAGGACCCGACGCACGCCTGGCAGGCACACCGGGGGCAAGCTCACCGGCCGACGGACCCGCGATGCCGGTGGCACCCGCCGGACCGCGTCCTGCGGGTCAACCGGCCGGGCGGTCCAGCGGGTTCGCCCGGACGCGCTCGGCGAGGCCGGCGCGGACCGACACGGCCGGTGAGCTCCGCGGCTTGCGGGCGGCCTGGTCCTGGAAGCAGGCCAGGAACTCTTCCGAGAGTCCCGCGCGCGGGTACCGGGCCAGGACGTCCGCCCGGAACCCCGCGCCGAAGTCGTCCAGGTGGCGCCCCGAGATGTCCACGCCGGTGGCCCGCTCCAGCAGATGTCCCTCAGGATCCTCCCGCACGTCCACCGCGTCCCACATGTGCCGGACGATGACCTCCGACAGCCGCTGTCGGCGCTCCGCCGGCCACTCGGCCCCGGCCGCGAACACCCAGGCCACATGCCCGCCGGCCACGTCGAAGTCGACCGTGTGACTGTCGAACTCCGCCACCAGCCCGATGTCGTGGAGCAGCGCTGACACGTACAGCAGCTCCGCATCGTGCTCGATGCCACGCTGCGCCGCGTACGCGGAGGCCCACACATAGGACCGCGCCGAGTGGTTGAGCAGTGCGGGGGAGCAGTACGCGGTGGCGACTTCGAGGGCGGCCGCGCAGGCGGCGGTGTCGGGGGCGACGGGTACGGTCGGGCCTCCGCGGGCGCTGTGAACAGTCATGCCGCCGAGTATGCCTTTCCGTCCTGCCTCGGCCGCCCCCATCAGCGACTTCCGGGCACTCGGTGGCGTGGTGGGCTTCCGTGTCGCTGCCCAGTAGCGCAAGAACTTGCGTGAATTGCGCTCGTTTGCATTGCGGCGTCTCTCGATCTGGCGAGCCTCATGTATCGCCCTATTCATTGGTTCGCAGACAGGGTTCGGCAGGTCCTTGTCGTTGATGCGCGGGTGTTGATGGTGAAACTTGTGGCGTCCTGACGGTAGACGGGCTCGCACCGCTCTGCAATATTGCGATGAAACAACGCAATAAGCTGCGCATCGTGTCCCCTGTTGGGGATGGTGTGCGCCGTGCAGCCGACTCTTGCCGTTCGTCGTACCGCGCCACCGCTCTGCCCAGGAACGAGCCGACCCCGCCGCCCCTCCGGCGCGCGAACCTCCGCAGGGAGTGAACCCCGCATGACTTCACACAAGCCGAGATCCTGGAGAAGCCGCGCAGCGACCGCCGCGCTGGCTTCCCTCGTCATGGTTCTGGGCCTGCCCGCCGTCGGCGCCCACGCGGCCGGCGGCCCCGACGCCGCCGCGGACGCCGTCACCAAGGCCGGCAGCGCCCGCGGCGCACACACGGCCGTCAAGGTCACCGACGGCGACGCAGACACCTATTGGCAGGCCGGAAAGAAGTCGGCCCAGTGGGTGCAGACCGACCTGGGGCGGACCAGACGTGTCCGCCAGGTCGTGCTGCGGCTGCCCGAGCACTGGCAGACCCGCAAGCAGACGCTGGCGCTTCAGGGCAGTGCCGACGGAAAGAGCTTCGCCACGCTCAAGTCGTCGGCGCAGTACGTCTTCAGCCCCGGCAACGGCAACACGGTGAAGGTCTCCTTCCCCGCGACCCTCGCCCGGTACGTACGGGCCGACTTCAGCGGCAACTCGGTGGCCCCCACGGCCCAGCTCGCCGAGATGCAGGTTCTCACGACCGCCGCCTCGACCCCCAACCTCGCGCAGGGCAAGCCCTTCAGCGAGAGCGGGCACGCCGACGTGTACCCCGCCGCCAACGCCGGTGACGGCAACCGGAACACCTACTGGGAGTCCACCAACAACGCCTTCCCGCAATGGCTCCAGGTCGACCTCGGCTCGTCGGTCAAGGTGAACCAGGTGACCCTGCGGCTGCCCAGTGGCTGGCCCGGCCGCAGCCAGACCCTGAAGGTCCAGGGCTCCACCGACAACCAGAACTTCACCGACCTGACGGCCTCGAAGGCGTACACCTTCGACAGCTCCGGCGACCAGTCGGCGGCCATCGCCCTCGACACCGTCACGACGCGGTACGTGCGGGTGCTTTTCACCGCCAACACCGCTTGGCCCGCAGGGCAGTTGTCCGAGCTGGAGGTCTACGGGCCGGTCACGGGCGACACCCAGGCGCCGACCGCGCCGTCCAGCCTGGGCTACACCGAGCCGGCCACCGGGCAGATCAAACTGACCTGGAGCGCGGCGAGCGACGACACGGCCGTCACCGGCTACGACATCTACGCCGACGGCCAGTTGCGGGCGAGCGTGGCCGGGAACGTACTGACGTACACCGACACACAGCCGGCCGGCAGCGCCATCACGTACTTCGTGCGGGCGAAGGACGCCGCGGGCAACGTCTCCTCCAACAGCAACAGCGTCACCCGCCCGGCATCGGGCGGCGACACGCAGGCTCCCACGGCGCCCGGCAATCTCGCCTACACGCAGTCCGGCAGCGATGTGAAGCTCACCTGGCAGGCGTCGAGCGACAACGTGAAGGTCACCGGGTACGACGTCTACGCCGACGGCCAGCTCGCCAAGTCCGTGGCGGGCGACGTCACGACATACACCGACACCCCGTCGGCGACGGCCACCGTCACCTACTACGTGAAGGCGAAGGACGCCGCCGGGAACGTGTCGGCGGCCAGCAACAGCGTCACCCGGACCGGCTCGACCGGCTCCGGATCCAACCTCGCCGAGGGCAAGCCCATCGAGGCGTCCTCCTCCACCTTCACCTATGTCGCCGCCAACGCCAACGACGGCCAGATCGGCACCTATTGGGAGAGCGCGGGCGGTGCCTACCCGGCCACCCTCACCACCAAGCTGGGTGCCAACGCCGACCTCGGCCAGATCGTCGTCAAGCTCAACCCGGACGCCGCCTGGTCGACCCGGACCCAGAACATCCAGGTGCTCGGCCGCGACCAGGACGCGACGGCCTTCACCAGCCTCGTCGCGGCGAAGGACTACACGTTCAACCCGGCCGGCGGCAACACCGTGACCATCCCGGTCTCCGGCACCGCCGCCGACATCCAGCTCAAGTTCACGTCCAACTCCGGTGCCCCGGGCGGGCAGGCCGCCGAGTTCCAGGTGATCGGCACCCCGGCCGCCAACCCCGACCTCAAGGTCACCGGCATCACCAACACGCCCGCGGCCCCGGTCGAGTCGGACGCCATCAGCCTGACGGCGACCGTCACCAACAGCGGGACCAAGGCGTCCAAGGCCACCGACCTCAACTTCACCCTCGGCGGCACCAAGGTCGCCACGGCCGATGTCCCGGCGCTCGCGGCCGGTGAGACGAAGACGGTCGCCGCGAGCATCGGGGCCCGGGACGCGGGCAGTTACCCGGTCGGCGCCGAGGTGGACCCGGCGAACAAGGTGATCGAGCAGAACGAGGCGAACAACACCTTCACCCGCTCCGACGCCCTGGTCGTCAAGCCCGTCTCCAGCTCCGACCTCCTGGCCGCACCGGTCTCCTGGAGCCCCTCCAGCGCCTCGGCGGGCGACGACGTCAAGTTCACCGTCGCCATCAAGAACCAGGGTACGGTCGCCTCCGCCGCAGGCACCCACGGCGTCACCCTCACGGTCCAGGACTCCAAGGGCGCCACGGTCAAGACGCTCAGCGGCTCCTACAACGGTGCCGTCGCCGTGGGTCAGACGACGGCGCCCGTCGCCCTCGGGTCGTGGACGGCGGTCAACGGCAAGTACACCGTCAGGACGGTCATCGCCGACGACACCAACGAACTCCCGGTCAAGCGGGCCAACAACACCACCACGCAGGCCCTGTTCGTCGGCCGCGGCGCCGACATGCCGTACGACATGTACGAGGCGGAGGACGGCACTCTCGGCGGCGGTGCCAAGACCGTCGGACCGAACCGGACCATCGGCGATGTCGCCGGCGAGGCGAGCGGCCGCAAGGCGGTGACCCTCGACGGGACCGGCCAGTACGTCGAATGGACCACCCGCGCGGCCACCAACACCCTGGTGACCCGCTTCTCGATCCCGGACGGCACCACGACGACGCTCGACGTCTACGTGGACGGCCAGTTCCTCAAGGCGATCGACCTCACCTCGAAGTACGCCTGGCTCTACGGCAGTGAGACCGCGCCCGGCAACTCGCCCGGCTCCGGAGCCCCTCGGCACATCTACGACGAGGCGAGCCTGCAACTCGGCAGGACCGTCCCGGCCGGATCCAGGATCCGGCTCCAGAAGGACGCGGCCAACTCCTCCACGTACGCCATCGACTTCATCAACACCGAGCAGGCGACGGCGGCCGCCAACCCGGACCCGGCCGCGTACGCCGTCCCGGCCGGATTCACCCACCAGGACGTGCAGAACGCCCTCGACAAGGTCCGCATGGACACCACGGGCCAACTGGTCGGGGTCTACCTGCCCGCCGGCGACTACGAGACGGCCGGCAAGTTCCAGGTCTACGGCAAGGCGGTCAAGGTCGTCGGCGCCGGGCCCTGGTTCACCCGCTTCCACGCCCCCGCCTCGCAGGAGAACACCGACATCGGCTTCCGGGCCGAGGCGAGTGCCAAGGGTTCGACCTTCGCCGGCTTCACCTACCTCGGCAACTACACGTCCCGGATCGACGGCCCGGGCAAGGTGTTCGACTTCTCCAACGTCTCCGACATCACCATCGACAACATCTGGGTCGAGCACATGGTGTGCCTGTACTGGGGCGCCAACACCGACAGCATGACCATCAGGAACGCCCGCATCCGTGACACCTTCGCCGACGGCATCAACATGACCAACGGCTCCACGGACAACCACGTCGTCAACAACGACGCGCGCGCCACGGGCGACGACAGCTTCGCCCTCTTCTCGGCGATCGACGCCGGAGGCGCCGACGAGAAGAACAACCTCTACGAGAACCTGACATCGACGCTCACCTGGAGAGCGGCCGGCATCGCCGTCTACGGCGGCTACAACAACACCTTCCGCAACCTCCGCGTCGCCGACACCCTGGTCTACTCCGGCGTCACGATCTCCTCGCTCGACTTCGGCTACCCGATGAACGGCTTCGGGACCGAGCCCACGACCATCGAGAACGTGTCCCTGGAGAGGACGGGCGGCCACTTCTGGGGCTCGCAGGTCTTCCCCGCCATCTGGGCGTTCTCCGCCTCCAAGGTCTTCCAGGGCATCCGGGTCAACGACGTCGACATCGACGACTCCACCTACGGGGGCGTCATGTTCCAGACCAACTATGTAGGCGGGCAACCGCAGTTCCCGGTGAAGGACACCATCTTCACCGACGTCTCCATCACCGACTCCAAGAAGAGCGGAGACGCCTTCGACGCCAAGTCCGGATTCGGCATCTGGGCCAACGAGTTGCCGGAGCCCGGCCAGGGGCCCGCTGTCGGCGAAGCCACCTTCCGCAACCTGCGGATGAGCGGCAACGCCCAGGACGTCCGCAACACGACCAGCACCTTCAGGATCAATATCGAGTAGGTGCCGGACGACACCGAGCGGTACGGGGCCGCCCTCATATGAGGGCGGCCCCGTGCTTCACCCGAGCGGTCACCGCGCGGGTCGGACGGTCACTGTGTAGGTCCGGCGGGCTCCTGGCGGGGAGGAATGGGCCTGCCGGTGAACGCGTCGAGGAGGATGCGGTCGCCGACCGGGTGGCGCAGCTTCACCGTCACCTTCTTGACCCGCAACTCGGATGTGCACGGTCCGTCGGAGGTGCCACGGATCGACGCCGAGAACACCACGCCGCCCTCGGCCTCGAGCACCTCGACGGCCGGGCCGTCGTCGCACGCTCCGTGCTCGGCGCGCAGGGTGATCGTCCTGCCGTCCCGTGCGACGGTGTCCAGCCCGACGAGCGGCCCCAGTTCGTCCGTCCGCTCGGGTACGGGCCCGATCGGGGACCGGGGGAGTTCCGAGGGCGTGACCGCGACGCGTTTGAGCGGAGTGTCGTAGCCCTTGACGGTGAAGAGCCAGGCGGGCACCGTCGCCGTCCCCCGGCTGGTCGGCACCGTCATCCGGCCGAGCCGGGCAGCGGTCACGGTGAGGGCCGGGCCGGAGTTGCTGCCGCGGGCGAGCTTGTCGTAGGCCTCCCGTGCCGAGGCGAGGGGGAGGGTCAGCGAATCGCCGTCGCGCCACCGGACCTTCGCCTGCTTCTTCGCCGTGTCGGGAAGGGGGGCGCGCAGTCGGAAATTCTGGGTGGCGTAGGCGCGTTTGTCGGCGTCGTCGTGGAAGGCCCCGTCGGGCAGTTGGACGGAGTCGCCGAGCGGGTAGTAGCCCTGGCGCCAGACACGCGCCGCCTCGGAACCCTCCCAGGCGGTGGCGACCCGGCGGGCACGCTCGGCCGTGTCGACGTTGCCGGCGCGGTTGTCGGCGGGTGCCCTGTCGTCGCCGCATCCGACGGCAGCAGCGGCGACCAGGCCGAGGGTGACGAGCATTTTGACGGACCGCATGATGCCCCCGAGAAGAAGACGGTGGAATGGAGTCGAATACGACATCAGACCTGTGACGCCCAGGGAATGCCGGACGTTCGGTCCAGCAGGGGGACGATACGTGCGGGGGCCGCCGGTTTCCCCGTTTCCCTCCCTGGGGTGGTAACGACTGTTACCATGTCGGTATGGCGAAGACACAGCTGGGCGCGCGTGTGGACGAGGACATCGCGGATCTCGCGAAGAAGCGAGCCGCCGACCTGGGGCTGAGCATCGGGGACTATCTCGCCCGACTGGTGCAGGACGACACCAGCGGCCTGCGTGCCCGTGCGGTGGACGCGGCCGCCCGCTTCCTGAGCGAACACCAGAGTGTCTTCGACGAGGTCGAACAGGCCCAGCAGACGGCTCGGGGAGCGCACGCGGCCTGATGGATCTGCACATCGACGTTCCCTGGATCCTTCAGGTGGCCGAGGCCGCCGGAGCCGACGATCCGGCGCCGGACGACTACGGCGTTCCCGCCTCGGCGGTCGCGCGCCACCGTGCCGAACTGTTCGAGCAACCCGTCTACGACGGCCCCTACGCCAAAGCCGCCGCCCTGGTGCACACCTTGGGCCGGTGCCGCTGGCTGGAGCGCTCCAATCTCGCCGTCGCCGCGGCCAGCGGCGTCATGTACCTCGAAGCCGCCGGGATCGGCGTCAAGCCCGTACGCGAGGACGCCATCGCCCTCAGGGACCTGCTCCTCGACCCCGCCTGCACCGCCGGGAAGATCGCCGCCCTGCTGCGGACCTGGCCCACCACGACCTGACGCCCACCGACCAGGCGCTGCTTTGCCTTCGCCCTTGTTTCGAGGGAACCGCATCCGCGCGCCTGTGAACCCGCCCTGTTCGATGCTCTTGAGAAGGCTGCCGTCCCGGTGACACCCGCTGACCGGGAAGGGACGGGCGTCGGGGGCACGCGTGCGCACCGCATGGAGGACACCGATGAACTCACGTCGAACCGCACACGCCCGGGGCTTGGCGCTGAGCATCGCGGTCGGCCTGTCCGTGACGGCGTGCACGAGTGCCGACCCCGCCGAACCCGAGGGCGGCGCCAAGAGCAAGGTGTACGGCGCCCCTCCGGCCGATTGGTGTGTGAACGGCGTGCCGAGCGCCTCGTCCGGTGCCGGCGAGCTCCACCGAGGAGCGCTCCATGACGACTTCAACGGCGACGGCTACTCCGATGTCGCCTTTCCTTCTCCGCACGGCGACCTCAGTCGCGGGAAAGCCCGTCGAAAGCCCGGCTATGTGGCCGTCGTGTACGGCTCGTCCCACGGTCTGCGGATCTCGTCCAAGCAGATCTTCGACCAGGACAAGCCCGGCGTGCCCGGGGTCGGCGAACCGGGTGACTACTACGGCAGTTCCGTGACCACCGCCGACCTCGACCAGGACGGGTACGCGGACCTGATCGTCGGGTCCCGCGAGAACAGTCACGACGAAGCGTACGGAAGCGGCGGATACGAGGACGGGCAACTCCGCCGGTATCACTGGCAGGGATCCCTCTCGGTCATCTGGGGAGGCCGGCACGGGCTGTCCGGCTCGGTCACGCTGCCCAGTCGCGCCACCTCCCGTGACGGGGTCGGTTCGCTCGTTGCGGCGGGGGACTTCAACGGCGACGGTGCGCCGGATGTGGCGACCCAGGTCCGGGGCGGCGACCTGCGCGTCCTGTCCGGGCCGTTCGGGCATGACGGCACGCCGGCCGGCGGCGTGCACGACGTGAAGGGCCCGCGCAGAGCCGGGATGAGGGACCTGGCCACCGGGGACGTGAACGGTGACGGCGTCACCGACCTGGTCTCCGTGGGTGAGACGGAGAACGGGAGCACGAGTCGAAGCGACGTCCTGTACTGGAAGGGCACCCCTGACGGCCTCACCGCCGGCGCCGCCCTGAGCGGGATCCACGGTCCTCAGGATGCCGGTCATGCGGTGGCTGTCGGGGACGTGAACGGCGACGGTTACGCCGACATCGTCACCAACGCCTTCTTCGAGTTCGTCTCCGTCGACAGCGGCGGCAGCGGGGTGGAGGAGCAGGAGTACGCCAGGAAGTACCGTCTGCCGCACCTCAAGAGCGGGGCGGTCATCTATCTGCCGGGCGGCAAGAACGGCCCCGACGTCGAGAAGATGACGATGCTCAACCAGGACAGTCCTGGTATACCCGGCGTCGCCCATGAGGATTCCGGAGCCGACGAGGAGGGCGGGACCGAGTACTTCGGTGCCGGCGTCTCGGTGGGTGACATCGACGGTGACGGGTACGCGGATGTGTCCGTCGGAATACCGCAGAAGGACGTCGGCGGCGCGGACGGCGCGGGCAGTGTCCTCACGATGCGGGGAACCGCGCACGGCCTGACCGGAAAGGGTGCGCAGCTCCTCACCCAGGACACCGGAGGCGTGCCCGGCACCGCTCAGGCCGCCGACGCGTTCGGGACGGCGACCAAGATCGTCGACGTCGACGGCGACGGACATGCCGACCTGCTCGCTGGAGGTGAGGTCGCTCCGGACGGCACCCCGCACGGCGCGCGCGGCGCAGTCTGGGTGTTTCCGTCGACGGCGTGTGGGGTGACCCCGAAGGGCTCAGTCGTCATCGGGCCCAGCACCCTCGGTGCCCCCAAACAGTTCAACTCCGCGCTGGGCGCGGACTTCAACTCCTGACCGCGGGTATCCGGGCGGACGCCGAGATCCTCACTGCCTACCTCGACCACTGCCTGCCGCGCACCGACCTGCGCTACCACCAGCCCGCCGCCCTCGGGCCCGCCGAACAGCGCTGCTGGACCGACCTCCAGTGCGACTTCGCCAACGGCTGGACCCTCGGGTAGGGAGATCCCGGCCCGCGGCCGGGCAGCCGGAGCCCAGCTCGGTCGCGTGGCGGCAGGTCGTGCGCAACCGGCTTTGTACAGACGCCAGTTGCACACGACCACCTCATGTCGGCAGCGCCGCTACAGCGACATCTCGTACGCCCCGGACAGCGCCTCCACGCGCTTCCAGATCTCGGCCGCACGCGCCTCGTCCACGACGGGACGCCGGACCGCGCCGAGTGCCCAGCCCTGCTGCTGCTCGGTGGCGGAGTCCTTGCCGTGCAGTTCGACGCAGTGGCCGGAGAAGTCACGGACCAGAACGGAGAACAGCTCGTCGAGCACCGACTCGTCCAGGTCCGTCAGACGCGCCTGCTCCAGGATGAGCTGTCCGTGCACCACCAGCGCGAACAACTGGCCCACGGAGAGGAGGAAGTCGAGGTCGCGGCCCTGCGCCTCGTCGGGGGCCATCGTGGTGACGAACTCGCACAGGGCGTCGGCCTGTTCGCGGAAGCGGGCGACGTTCGGGACCTCGGCGTACGCGTCGTAGGCGGCGCGCCAGTCGTGGAAGCGAACCGAACCCAGGCCGCGTGCCGGTCCCTGCCGGAACAGGAAGTCGTCGTCGGCCGCGTCGAGACGGGTCGGCACGGCGGGTACGTCGATCGGGTCGAGCAGGTGGTTGCGCATGAACTTGAGGATCAGCGCGAGGTTGACGTGGACCGTGCCCTCGAGCTTGGGCAGGCCCCGGATCTCGACGGCGGCCTGGGAGAAGTAGTTGTCCTTCTCGAAGCCCTTGGCGGCGATCACGTCCCACATCAGGTCGATGACCTTCTCGCCCTCAGTGGTCACCTTCATCTTCGTCATCGGGTTGAAGAGGAGGTAACGGCGGTCCTCGGGACCGGCCGAACGGAAGTAGTCGACGGCGCGGTCGCTGAACAGCTTCATGCCGACGAGCCGGACGTACGCCTCGGCCAGCTCCCGGCGGACATGCGGGAACGCGGTGACGGGGCGGCCGTAGAGGATCCGGTTGCTCGCGTGGGTGACGGCCTCGTACATCGCGTGCTCGCAGATGCCGATCGAGGCGGTACAGAGGTTGAACTTGCCGACGTTGACGGTGTTGAGGGCGGCGTCGAAGGCCGCGCGGCCGGTGTGCAGGACGTCCTCGGGGGCGACCGGGTAGTCCTCCAGGCGGAACTCGCTGACGAACTTGGAGGAGTCGACGACATTCTTCACCAGGTGGTACGCCGGGTGGCGGCTGTCGGCGGCGAAGAAGACGTATCCGTCCGGGCCGTCGACGTCGGTGCGGCGGCCGAACACGGAGACGAGGCCGGCGGCGTTGCCGTTGCCGATGTAGTACTTGGAGCCGCCGGCCAGGAAACCGCCGTCGGCCTGGGGCTCCAGCAGCATGTCGGTGGAGTAGATGTCGGCGCCGTGGGCCTTCTCGGACAGACCGAAGGCGAACACCTCGCCCTGGGACAGGAGGTCCGCGGCACGCGTGCGAGCCGTGGCGTTCTCGCTCTGCCACACCGGGCCCAGACCGAGGATGGTCACCTGCCAGGCGTACCAGTAGTCGAGACCGTAGAACCCGAGAATCTCGTTCAGCGCGGCGATCCGGGCGGTGTCCCAGCGCTGGTCCTCGTCCGTGGCGGCCGAGGCCGGGGTGAGGAAGGTGGCGAACAGGCGCTCCTTGGCGGCGAAGGCGAGGAAGTCACCGAGCCAGGCGCGGGTGCGGTAGTCCTCGATGATCTGGCGCTTGCCGCGCTCCTCGAACCAGTCGACGGTGGCGCGCAGCAGCCGGCGCGTCTCGGGGTCGAAGTGCGCCGGGTCGTAGGTGCGCGGGTTGAACAGCAACGGAGTGGTGGTCACAGAGGTTCGCCTTCCGAGGGGTGGGAGGTGGGAGATTGCATGACGGGGAGACGGAGGAAGCCGGGGTGGGTCAGGACGACTGCCGCTCGGGGCCGTCCTGCGGGTCGCCGCCCGTGACACCGGTCGTCGTGCCGAGGGTGCGGAGCGTGGCGAGGACGTCGTCGAGCCAGGCGATCGTCATGCGCTCGTACGCGATGCCGCCGCGCAGTACGACGTGCTGGAGCTGCTGACCGGCGTCGAGGGGGGCGGGGGCGTCAGGACCGGTGAAGTCGCGCAGCTCCCCGGCGAGATAGCGCGCGAGCCGGTCACTGTGTATCCGGTGGTGCCGCTCGACCTCGTCGACGAGCGCCGCCGGGTCGTCGAAGGCGGCGCCGCGGATCTTCACCGCGAGGTCGTGACGGATGCTTTCCGGTTCGATCGGCTCGTGCAGCCACTCGGAGAGGACGGCACGCCCGGGGCCGGCGACCGAGTACACCTTCTTGTCCGGCCGCCCCTGCTGCGGCACGTCCCGGACGGCGAGCACGCCCTCGCTCTCCATGCGCTTGAGCACGCGGTAGATCTGCTGGTGCGTCGCGGTCCAGAAGTATCCGATGGACCGCTCGAACCGCCGGGCCAGCTCATAGCCGGACCCCGGTTTTTCCAGCAGGGAGACGAGGATCGCGTGTTCGAGCGCCATACCGCACAGCTTTCTATGCAACTCGTTGCATAGGCAAGCGCTGCCGCCCTTGTGAGACACGGCTCACCCGGGCTGCCGCACACACCAAGGCGCCCCGCGCGCGATCACGGCGATGTCGTGGGCCTGCCCACGCGAGGAAGCCGGGAAGTTCCTCTGCCGGCCGCGGAGGCCGCGAACCGGTCAGAACCACGGAGTGAAAGGGCCCGTGCTTCTGATCCAGCGGCCCAGCAGCCTGACGAGCTGCAGCGCGGTCAGCGGCCACAGAACCGCGAATGACCAGAGAAGCGCGGCGTTCGACGTGCGGATGCCGACCACCGCGAGGACCACCGAGCACACCAGCATCAGTGCGACCGCGACGGGCAGCCGGCGCCCGCCGGACGGGCGGTGCGGCTCCGGCGCGGGGTCCTGCCGCAGCCCCTCCTCGATCTCCGCCAGCGCGGCACGTTCGCGCGCTGTGAGGCGGACACCATCCGCGTGGTCCCTTTCGTCCACGGCGACGCATCTCCTGGGTGTTCTTCCGCGGCGGCCGGTGGATGCGAGCCTCCGGCGCCGGTGCGGCGGGTCACGTCACGCGAGGGCCGTCCTGCGGTTCCTCGTCCGGTTCGTCCGGCAGACGCACGTCGCCGACGGCGACGTTCACCTCGACGACCTCCAGCCCGGTCATGCGCTCGACGGCGGAGACCACGGCGACGCGCATGTCCGCGATCACCTCCGTGATGGGGTACCCGTACTCGACGACGACGTCGAGATCCACCGCGGTCTGCCGTTCGCCGACCTCGACGCTCACGCCGCGGGTCTGACCGGGGCGCCCGGCGGGCACCCGGTCGCGGACGGACCCGAGGGCCCGGGTCATTCCTGTGCCGAGGCCGTGGATACCGGGCACATCGCGTGCGGACGCCGCCGCGATCTTGGCCACCACGCCGTCGGCGATGGTGGTCCGTCCCTTGCCGCCCGGATCACCGGTGCCGGAGCGCCGGATCCCCTTGGCCTCGCCCGTTTCGTTCCTGGTGGCCGCGGAGCGGGTGGTCAGGTCCGTCATCAGGACCTCCTCGGTCTTCCGTGCGGACACTTCGCGTGACACTCAAGGGGGACTGCTCTTGCCCCTCCGCCATCGTCACACGAATGGCTCAATTTGTGCGATCTGGAGCAAATGGCGCAAGGCCCGAACCGGGGGCGTCGTCACAGTGCTCGCGCCGCCTAGGCCGTACTTCCGCGTCCGAGTCCGTTGTCGCGGTGGCCAGGGCCGCGCGGGCGTCCTCGGTGGCACGGTGGTGGGTCAGCGCCGCTTCCGCACGGTGGATCGGAGCGCCGGCCGTCCAGGGACACCGTCCCGGCTTCCCTGTCCAGGGAGGGAAGCTGCGGGCGTGCGGCGTCAGGGGTTGCCCAAGCTCCGGGAGTGTCGGTCAACGCGCGGACATCGGAGGGCAGTTGGGCTGACGAGACGTCGGCGAGCGTGACGCCTTCGAGGATCCCGCCCTGGCTGAAATCCGCATGGGCGACTATCCGTACGGCTCGGGCCGGTTTCGACGCTCGCCCGGTCAGAGGGGCAGGACGAACGGAGGGTGCGCGCCGTTGAGGAAGTAGTCCCCGACGTCACGGAGTCGGGCACCGACGGGCTCGTGCAAGGTGAGGGTTCGCGCATTGCGCCAGAAGCGGTCGAAGCCCAGCCGCGAGGACGCGGAGCGTGCGCCGACGACCTCGAGGGCACGGGTGGTGGACTCCTGCGCGGCCCTGGACGCGGCGGCTTCGGCCATGGTCACGAGAACGGAGATCTCCGCGTACTCGTCGTAGCTCAGGGCTTCACCGCGTGCCAGTCCGCCCAGCACGGCTCGCACCGCCTGCTCGTTGAGTGCCGAGGCGGAACGGGTGAGAACGGTGAGTTCTCCGTGCAGGATCAGGATCCGTGGGTCCGAGGGCGAGCCGACCGGCCAGCCGGGATACCAGAGCGATTGGCCTGCCCGGCTGTATTCGCGTACCTCGGTGAGCACTCCCTCGGCGATGCCGAGAAGGATTTGGACGGAGAGGAGGCGTCCGACCGGTGAGGTGAAGGCGGTCAGGGGTGACAGGACGTCCTCGTCCGCGGACAGGGATCCGAGCACGTTGCCGGCGGCGACCGGTACGGCGTCGAAATCCACGCTGCCGCCGGCCGCGAGCCGCTGGCCGAAGGTTTCCGAGTCGGCGTCGATCCGCACACCGGGATGGGCGGGATCGACGACGACGGCGAAGGGTTCGCCGGTGTCGGTCCGCTCGCCGCGTACGGCGAGGCGGTCGGCGACCAGGACCCCGGTGGCGTAGCTCTGCCGACCGTCCAGGACGTAGCCGCCGCCTTTCCTGGCCAGCCTCAGAGGCGGTTCCTGGCGGGCGAGACCGCCACCCCAGAGGAAGGGCTTCTTGGTGGAGCGCTGGACGGTCTCGGTGGCACGGGCGGAGGCGGCGAAGGACAGCGCGCTCCACGACAGGAAGTAGTGAGAGCCGAGCAGTTGACCGATCGCGGCGTCGGCGGCGGAGATCTCCCGGACGACGGCGTAGGCCGTCGCCCAGTCCGCGCCGCCTCCTCCGGCGCCGGCCGGTGCCAGCAGCGTCAGCAGGTCCGCCTCGCACAGTCGGGAGACCTCGTCGAAGGGGGTCTTGCCCGCCTGCTCCCTGGCCACTGCGTCCGTGGCCAGGTCTTCCGCCGTCTCGCGGGCCGCACGCAGCCAGTGTGCATGGCCGGAGTCGGCCGGCTCCGGTCCGGTCCGGTCGGATTCGGTGGCGGGTCCCGACGGCGCGGTGACAACGTCCATGATGATGAATTCCTCAAAGTCGGTGGCAAGGTGCCGTGTCGGGAATCTCTTGCCGGTCGGGCACGCACTGGTGGTCCACGCGCCGTACGGTGACGATCCGGCGCCGGGGAGCCCTGCCCGGGTGCGGCTCGGGCGGCATCGCCTGATCGCCTGGGCGGGAGGAGGAGTGGCGGCACGCGCGAGGTGTGGGTGCCGCGCCCTACGCGCTGCAACAGACGGCGCTGGCGACGCGACCGAAGTCGACGTGCCGACGACGAACCAGCCGCTGCTGTGTGGGGGGCATGTACATCATCCTGCGCATCCTCAGGACGCGCGGTCAATGATTTCCTAGTAAATCAATAGGAAATCAGAGGGAGCGGTCCCACGGACGGATGGGCGACCCCATGGGTACCGGCCACGTCCGGTCGTCCGGCATGCGGACCGTAGTTGACGGGGAGCCAGACGCACCGCTCAATGAGTCACATGAACGCCGAGCATCGCCTGGTCACCCGGGACCACATCGACTTCGGCCGGGTGTGGTCCGCCGCGTGTCGCGCCTGACGCGCCGACGGACCGTGTGAACGGCCCGTCCCCCTTGGCGATCCCGTCGTGTACGGATTCCTTCTTCGTGGCATCGTCGGTTTCCGTGGTTCCACGGGGTGTTCAGTCCTGCGTCGCCCCTGCTCGACGACGCGATCGACTTCGGCCGGTACGTGATCCCGATCGTCGCGGCGACGTGCCCTGCCCGGTGCGATCGGGTACGCAGGCGGGCCCGGGCCGCGTCCGGCCGCACGTCCGGGTTCCGGGAAGCGGACTCAGCGGACCGTCTCCCGCGCCGTCGACGAGGCCGGACGCCAGCCCAGTTCGGGTGCGATCAGCTGCCGTGTGTCATGCAGGATCTGTTCGTACTCCTCCCGGTGGAACTCGTACGGCAGCTCCAGACGCAGCTCCGAGACCTGCGCCAGGACCGGGTCGGCGGCCAGCTGCTCGAGGATCTGTTCGGCCGTGCCCACCACGTCGGGGGCGAACAGGGTCCGCTTCGGGCCCTGAGGCCTCAGGGTACGGGCGTGGCGGTCGGCCGCGTAGGCGCGGTATCGCGCTCGGCCGGCCGCGTCGGCGCCGTCGAAGGGCACGATCACCCGGCCCAGGGCCACCCGTGCCGGACGCTCCACGCCCTGCCGGGACAGCGCCCGTCGGTACTCGGCCAGGAGATTCAGCTGGGCCGTGGTGAAGTCGTCGGTACCCTCGCCGGAGACGATGTTGCCGGACAGCAGGTTCAGGCCGTTCTCCGCTGCCCAGCGGACCGAGCGCAGGCTCCCGCCGCCGTACCAGAAGCGGTGCGCCAGACCGGGATCGTGCGGTTGCAGACGGGGACGCTGTACGTTGCCGGGCGAGTGGATGACCGTGTCGGGGCCGCCGAGGTGGTCGCCGCGCAGGTTGTCGAGGACGCGGGCGATCCTGCCGTACGAGAGGTCGAAGCCGCGCCAGTCCCCGTCGTACACGAGGTCGCCGAGCAGCTCGGCGTGCGGCATGCCGGTGCTGAAGCCGATCTGGAGCCGGCCCCGGGACAGTACGTCGGCCAGCGCCAGATCCTCGGCGAGGCGGAAAGGGCTCTCGTAGCCGATCGGTATGACGGCGGTGCCGAGTTCGATCCGCTGCGTGCGCTGGCCCGCAGCGGCGAGGAACACAGCGGCCGACGAGACACCGTGTTCGAGGTGCCGCTGCCTGATCCAGGCACCGTCGAAACCCGACCGTTCGCCGTACTCGAACAGCTGGAGCGTCTCCTCGAGGCCGGTGTACGGGTCGTCGTCGGCGAAGTTGCCCGGAGTGAGGAACGCAAGGGACGTGATGGTGGGAGTGGTCATGTGAGGCGGTCCTCAGCTCGTGATGGTCTCGGCGTCGGGGGAGGGGACCCGGCCGCCGGGGATCGCCGCGAGCAGCTCGCGGGTGTAGGCGTGGCGGGGACGGGTGAAGAGCTCCTCCGGAGGGCCCGCCTCCACGACGCGGCCGGCCCGCATGACCGCGACCTGGTGCGCGATCTGGCGTACGACGGCCAGGTCATGGGAGATGAAGAGGTAGGCCACCCCCGTGCCGGCCTGCAACTCGGCCAGCAACTCCAGCACTTGGGCCTGCACCGAGACGTCGAGCGCGGACACGGGCTCGTCGCACACCACCAGGTCGGGGGAGAGGGCGAGCGCACGGGCGATCGCCACGCGCTGACGCTGCCCGCCGGACAGCTCCGCCGGCCGGCGTTCCAGTACGGCCGCCGGAAGCGCCACCCGGTCGAGCAGTTCGCGGGCCCGCGCGAGCCGCGAGGCACGGTCGCCGACCTTGAAGGCACGCAGCGGCTCGGTGATCACCTCACCGATGGAGAAACGCGGATCGAGGGACGCGTACGGGTTCTGGTAGACGAGCTGGGCACGGCGGCGCAGCACCCTGGCACGGGCACCCCCGGCGGTGGTGACGTCGACGCCGTCGAACAGGACCTGCCCGGCGGTCGCGTCGGCGAGCCGGAGCACCAGCCGGGCGGTGGTGGACTTGCCCGAGCCCGACTCACCCACCAGGGCGAGGGTCCGCCCGTGATGGACGGCGAAGCTGACGTCGTCGACCGCGCGCAGGGTCCGGGGACCGTCCGTGGTGCGAGGCAGCCGGAACTCCTTGACCAGGTTGCGCGCCTCCACCAGCGGAACCGTGTCCGCCGTGGCCACGGGCGCGGACGGGCGGCGGCGAGCCGTCGTCATGCTCGGGGCGCTCGCCAGCAGTTGCCGGGTGTACGCGTCCTGGGGATCGGCGAGGACGTCACGGGTGGCTCCCGCCTCCACCACCCGGCCCTGCGCCATGACCACCAGCCGCTGCGCCCGTTCGGCGGCGACCCCGAGGTCGTGGGTCACCAGCAGGATCGCCGTGCCCGACTCCTCGGCCAGGCGCTGGAGATGGTCGAGGATGACCCGCTGCACGGTGACGTCGAGCGCGCTGGTCGGCTCGTCGGCGATGATCAGCTCGGGTCGCGCGGCGATCGCGACGGCGATCAAGGCGCGTTGCCGCATGCCCCCGGAGAGTTCGTGCGGGTACTGCCGGGCCCGGACGGCGGCGTCGGGCAGCCCGGCCCGGTCCAGAACGTCGAGCGCCTCGACGGCGGCCGAGCGGCGGTTCGCCAGACCGTGGATGCGCAGCACCTCCGCGACCTGTTCGCCGATCCGCTTGACCGGGTTGAGCGACACGGTCGGGTCCTGCGGCACCAGCCCGATCCGTGCCCCGCGTACGGTGCGCAGTTCCGCCTCCGACAGCGTGGCCAGGTCGTGCCGGCCGAAGCGCACCGAGCCCGCGTCGATGACGCCGTTGTCCGGGAGGAGACGGGTGATCGCGTGCGCGGTCGTGCTCTTGCCGGATCCGGACTCACCGACCACCGCGGTCACCTGTCCCGGCCATACGTCGAGATCCACGCCCCGGACGGCCGCCACGCCGCCACCGCCGCGGGTGCGGTACGAGACGGACAGGCCGCGGATCTCCAGCAGTGGTGTGGTCATGTCCTCACCGTTCTCGGCTTCGCCGGTCATCGCTGCCGGGACCATTCGCCGTCCAGCGCCCTCGCGACGCGGTTGGTGGCCAGTACGGTCGCGGCGATCGCCAGTCCCGGCAGCGCGGTCAGCCACCAGGCGTTGGCCAGGTAGTTGCGGCCCTCGGAGATCAACGTGCCCCACTCCGGGGCCGGCGGGGGAGCGCCGTACCCGAGGAAGCTCAGCGCCGAAACGGCCAGGATGGAGGCGCCGAAGTCGAGCGTGGCCAGGACGATCACCGGGCCCGCGGCGTTGGGCAGCACATGCCGGCCCAGCACCGAGTACCAGCGGGCCCCGCAGGAGCGCGACGCCTCGACGAACACCGCCTGACGCACCCGGAGCACCTCGGCGCGGGCGACGCGGGCGAAGGAGGCGACACTGGCGATGCCGACCGCGACGGCCACCTTGACCGTCCCGTATCCCAGCGCGGTCACCAGGGCCAGCGACAGGAACAGCGCGGGGATGGCGAGCAGGACGTCGACGAAGCGCATCAGCACGTCGTCCACCCAGCGGCCGACGAACCCGGCGACCACGCCCAGCAGGCCGCCCACCACGAACGCCACGAGCACCGCGATCAGCGTGGCCTTCAGGGACAGCTGTGCGCCGTGCACCACCCGGGAGAACACATCGCGCCCCAGCTCGTCCGTGCCGAACCAGTGCGCGCCGCTCGGGCCGCGGAAGTTCTGCGCCGGTACCCCCGTCAGCGGGTCGCGGGAGGTGAACAGCTGTGGCCGGAACGAGGCCAGCACCACCAGCACGAGGACGCCGGCGGACAGCAGCAGACCGGGGCGGCGCAGCACGAACCGCAGCACCCGCCGTACGCGGACGCGGCTTCCCGGTGCGGGATCCGGCGGTGCGCCCACCGGCCGAACGAGACCGAGCGCGGCCTCGGCGGGGTCGTCGACAAGACTCTGGCTCATGCGATGCGCGCCCTTCTGTCCGAGGCCACCACGATCCGGGGGTCCAGCAGCGGATAGACCAGGTCCACGACGAGGTTCGTCGTCACGAAGATCAGTGCGCCGAACGCCACCACCCCCTGGACCACCGGGATGTCCTGGGCCGTGACGGCCGCCGCGGTCACGCGGCCCAGGCCGTCACGGGAGAACACCGTCTCGACGACGACCGAACCGGCGATCAGCTGCCCTACCAGCAGGCCGGCGACCGTCAGCGCCGGCAGAGAGGCGTTGCGCAGCGCGTGCCGCAGATGGACCCGCCAGCGGCCCGCGCCCTTCGCGCGGGCGGTCTCCACATACGGCTGGTCGAGCGCGGTGAGCAGACTCTTGGCCAGCACCTGCGCGATCAGAGCGCCGGTGGGGACCGCGAGGGTCAGCGCCGGCAGCACCAGCCCCTTCAGCCCGTCGTTGCCGAACGCGGGGAACCAGCGCAGCCGGAAGGAGAACGCCTCGACCAGCAGGAGCCCCACCCAGAACGTCGGGACGGACACTCCCAGCGGCGGCAGCGACAGCAGCAGCTGCCGCAGCCAGCGCCGTGTGGTGTACGTGGCCGTCACCGCCAGCCCACCGCCGAGGACCACCGCGAACAGCAGTGCCGAAGCCGTCAGTTGGAGAGTCTGGGGCAGCGCGTCGGCCAGTGTCGAGGCGACCGGGCGGCCGGTGGCGACCGAGTCGCCGAAGTCCCCGCGCACCGCCCGGCCGAGATACTCGGCGTACTGCGTGAGCACCGGCTTGTCGAAGCCGTACTCGTGCCGCAGGGCGGCGATCTGCCGGGGATCGACCTGTCCCGAGTCCATTCCGGCACCGGCCATCGCGGTGACCGGGTCGCCCGGCAGGTAGTCCAGCACCAGGAACGACACGGTGTACGCCGCCCACAGCACCCCGACCGCCTGCGCGAGCCGTTTGAGCACATAGCCACGCACGGGTCAGCCGATCCAGGTGTCGTGCAACTGGATCCGGCTGGAGGCGTCGAAGGCGAGGCTGTGCACCTTCGTGGACAGGCCCAGCTGGGTCTGCAGCTCCACCACCGGCACGTTGTAGGCGTCGCGCACGATCGACTGCTGTGCCTGGGCCACGAGTTTGCTGCGCCCCGCCGGGTCGGTGGTCGCGGCCTGCGCGGACAGGGTCCTGTCCAGGCCGCTCGCCGGCACGCGGTAGAAGTTGGCCAGCTTCGTGGAGAAGGAGCTGCGCAGGATGTCGGGGTCGGCGCGGGTGATGTTCCCCCATGTCGCGTCGAATTCGCCCGACTGCTGTGTCGGTGTCAGCTGGGTGAGCTGGAGCTGCTTGAGGGTCACCTGGACTCCGACCGCCTTCAGTTGCTGCTGTATCAGCTCCAACGCGGGCTGATTCGTGGCCGCGTTGGGAACCCAGTCGATGGTCAGGCTCAGCTTCTTGCCGTCCTTGGTGCGCGTGCCGTCGCCGCCCGCCTTCCAGCCGGCCTCGTCCAGCAGGGACTTCGCCTTGGCCGCGTCGAAGGCCAGATCCGGGGCGAGGCTGGTGTAGTCGGGCGTGGTGTGTGCGAGGACGCTGGTCGCCGCCCGGGTGCCGGTGGGGAAGACGGTGTCGGCGATCTGCTTGCGGTCGATGGCGGCCAGGATCGCCCGGCGGACCCTGGCGTCCTTCAGGAGGGGCCGCGCGTTGTTGAGGCCGAGTCCGAAGACGATCCCGGGGTTGGCCCGCCTCTGGAGGGTGACCTGGCCGCCCTTGAGCGCCGCCTCGTCGGCCCGGCCCACACTGCCGATCGCGTCCACCTGGCCGGACCGGAGACTGCCGGCGCGCACGCCCGCTTCCGGCACGACCTTGAACACGAGCTCGTCCAGGTACGCCTCGCCCTTCTTGTTCCACCGTGAGGAGCCCCAGGCGTAGCCGTGGCGCTTGGCCAGGGTGACCGACTGGTTCTGCACGTACCGCTTCAGCACGAAGGGTCCGGATCCGATGACCCCGTCACTGCACTTCTGCTGCGGTGACCTCTTCGCGCTCGCCGACGACTCGATCCCCAGGGAATGTGTCGAAGTGGCCTGCAGGAACTGGGCGTTGGGCTGCTGGAAGGTCACCTTGACGGTGAGCGGGTCGACCACCGTGGTGCTCTTGACGCCGCTCAGGTAGCCCTCGGCCAGGGTCCCCAGGACACCGAGACGCGGCACCGCGTCGAAGTTGTCCTTGACCACCTGGGCGGTCAGCGGGGACCCGTCGCTGAAGGTGACACCCGAGCGCAGGTGGAAGGTGAAGGCGGTCGCGTCGGCACTGATGTCCCAGCTCTTCGCCAGCCACGGCACGATCTTGCCGGTCCTGGGGTCCTGGTCCGTCAGGGAGTCCACAACCTGGCGCACCGAGTAGATCGTGTCGTTGCTGCCGACCTGCTGGGGATCCACACAGCCGGCGTCCGAGCCCACGGCGAACGTCAGGCTTCCGCCGGACCTCGGCTTGCCGTCACCGGCTCCGGATCCGCCGGTGCCCGACCCGCAGGCCGTCAGCAGCACACTGGTGGTGAGAAGGGCGGTGAGCGCCGCCCATCGGGGAGATCTGAAATCCGGAAGTGCACGCACGGAGGGTTCTCCTCATGGTGTCGCCAGGCACGGGACACCGCGCGAGGCACGGCCACGCACAGGCGTGCGGGCCCGGTCGGCGCGGTGACGTGACGGGGGGGGAATGCCCTGCGGACAGGGGCCAGGCGGAAGGTGGATCCGAAGGATCCGAAGAATCAGGCGGAGCGGAAGGAAGCGGGACCCGGGCGGGGACACGTACCCCGAGCGCCGGTCACGGGCGGGGACCCTCGGCGGGCAAGCCCGTCAGCGCTCCGCTGCGGGAAGGGCCGTCAGGCCTGACAGAAGCAGCTGGTCGAGCGCTTCAGATCGATGTGGCGTCGGCGCGCCAGCCGGGAGAACACCATGGCGACGGAGAAGGAGGCACGAGGGTCACCACCGTGTCGCATAATGATCCTCCCCCCCCCATCTCCGGCCCCGGTCATGAGGCCACGCGCTTGCGCGGATCGTCGCTGATCCCGCCGGGCTTTCACCTGGAGCACCCCACCGCGCGGGAGGGTTGCCGGTCAGCAAGCCAGGGCTTGACGCTGACACTCGATGCCGTTCGTGATCGTACGGAGCGGTTCTGACGTACGTCAATGGCGGCACCGGACTCCGCCGGAGAGCACGGGCCGGACGCGGTCGTGTCGGCGACCCGGGGCCGGACGCGGTCGTGTCGGCGACCCGGGGTCGGCCGCGGTCGTGTCGGGGACACGGGGCCGGCCGCCGTCACACGGCCGGGGAGAGCCGGAGTTCAGGAACTGCCACCTTCGCGCCGGTCCGCCGGTCCGGTGCGGGGCCGACGGGTCGTGGCCGCCACGCCAACCGACTTGCCTGGACGCCTGGTTCACCGGCACGAATGCTCCGTTGACGCCTTCCGCCCCGTGTGCTTTCATCCCGCCATGCCGATGTCGGAGCCACTGACCCGCCGCCGCGCCGTGGACCTCGTCCGCGTCGCCGCCGCGCTGTGTCGGACGACCGGCTGACCACACGCTTCCGCGAACTTCCGCTCCGGACAAGCCGGTCGGGCGCATAGCGGCCGTCCTCGCGCACCCCCGCGCCCACTTGTGCCGAGCCCTCTCGTTCCTCTCGCCCCGTAATGACGAGGACCCGCCATGCCTTCGCTCACCCCCGCCGGTCGCCGCTACGAAACCGAGTACGACCGCCGCAGGCTGCGCCAGTGGCTCGCAGGTGAGGCCAGAGCCGAAGGGGTCACCCGCCGCCGGCTGCTCACCCTGCTCACCGCTGCCGCCGCCGGAACCGCACTCGGCACCCCGGGGCCCGCCCACGCCGCCGACAGACCGATCGTCAAGCCGCTGCCCGCCGAATGGTTCATCGAGCGCGGCACCAACGCCGAGACCCGGTGGGAGGCGCTGCGCGGAACCGGGCACCACACCCCCAACGAACTGTTCTTCGTGCGCAACCACACCGCCACACCCGTCCTGAACGCCGACGACTGGCGGCTGCGGTTGTGGGGGAGCGGGTTGCGCGGCAGCCACGGCGAGGACCGTCCGGTGGAGTTCGGTTACGACGATCTGCGCGCACTGCCGGCCGTCACCCGGACAGCGTTCGTCGAATGCGCCGGGAACGGCCGCTCCTACTACACGACGCAACAGGGGGAGACGGTCACCGGCACCGCGTGGACCCTGGGAGCGATCGGTGTCGCACGCTGGCGCGGGGTGCGGCTGGGTGACGTGCTGCGCAGGGCAGGGCTGTCCCCCCGCGCCGTGGACGTGCAGCCGCGCGGTCTGGACGCCGAGTACGTCAGCGGCGGCGAGAGCCTGGGGCGGGTACGACGTCCGCTGCCGCTGGCCAAGGCCCTGGACGACGTACTGCTCGCGTACGAGATGAACGGCGAGCCGCTTCCGTACGACCACGGTCATCCGGTGCGGGTGCTGGTGCCCTCCTGGGTGGGGATCGCGTCGATCAAGTGGGTCGGCGACATCGAAGTGTCCGCGCAGCCGCTCTACTCGCCCTGGAACACCACCTTCTACCGGCTGTTCGGCCCCGCCTACCCCGAGGGCGGGAGCGCTCCGCTGACCCGGCAGGCCACGAAGAGCGCCTTCGAGCTGGCGAGCGGGGCCACGTTCACGGCCGGAAGCAGGCACGTCCTGCACGGACGGTCGTGGTCGGGGGCGGGAGGCGTCGCCAAGGTCGACGTCAGTACGGACGGCGGTGCCAACTGGCGGCCTGCCCGGCTGCACGACCGGCCCCGGACCGGCACATGGACCCGGTGGTCCCTCGATTGGCGGCCCGACACACCCGGCGCCACCCACCTGCTGGCGCGCGCCACGGACACAGCCGACCGGACCCAGCCGGACACCGCGGTACCGAACACACAGGGGTACCTGTTCGGCGCGGTGGTACGGCATCCGGTCAGCGTGGTGTGACGGACGGCGGTCCCGGGGTCTGTCACATAGGAAGAGGCAATAGCCGTACCGGCCCTGACGGCCAGTCGGCTTCGTCGCGCAGTGGCGCCACCATGGTCTGCAGAGGCATGGCGACCACCTGGGCTTCGGGCTGTTCGACGAGCACCTCTGAGTCGAGCGGGTGCCATCCGAGGCGTTGGTAGAGCGGCACGAGAGGAGGTCGGCAGAACAGGAGCGCGTGCTGAGGGCCCATCGTGCCGGCGTGTTCCAGCGCGGCGGTGACGGCGAGCCGTACCAGTCCCTGACCTCGCACGGTGGACGCGACGGCCACCCCGCCGACTCCCACCACTTCTGTCCGGGCCCCGCCGATCACGACCGGCAGTCGCAGCAGGCCGACGTGTGCCACGAGTCGGCCCTCGTGTCTGACGCCGAAGTGCACCTCCTTGGGCAGCCAGGTCAGACCGGTCGAGGCGACCCCGAAGGGATCACCGGAGTCGCCGAGGATCTCGTCCTGGTCAGCCTTTGTGTACTGGGGCTGTCCGCACCGGCCCCGCCACGCGATCCTGACGAGTTCTCGGACGGAGGGAGTGGCCGTCAGGTGGAACTGGCCTCTATCCCTTTCAGGATCTCCCGCTCCTGTTCGCGCACCCGGTTCCGCTCCCGGACCTGTGCGCAGAAGGCGGCCAAGGCTTCGGGCTCGGCGGCCAGCTCGCTGTCCACGACCGTGCGGGATCCGTCACCGACTTCGACGATCGTCTGGTCCATACGGCCGCTGCCCAGGATGCCCATGACGGTCAGCCACTCGTCGAGGACAGCTGGATTCAGGTCGATGTCCAGGCGCCGCTCGGAAGGAGGGTCGTCCGCGGTGATGGGTTCGGCCATCTCCCCGAGAAGGGTGAAGAACAGTGTGCGCAGGTCCGCGTACTCCGCGGGGTCCATGAGGTTTTCGAGTGTGTCGAGGTAGAACTTGGCAAGTTCGTTGGGGGCGGGCGTGGCGGCAGCAGACTCGTGATCGTCGTGATCGCTCAAAGGTTGTCGTCTCTCTTGTCGGGGTTTGGGCGGTGCGCTTGCGCACCTGGCAGAGGGCGTCGGTCGGTCGGAACAGTGCCCCTGAACGAGACGGAGGGAAACTGTCGTCACCTGCGGGGCAGTTGAGGTTACCTGCCGACCGGTGATCCGATCCGACTCCCATCGGCGATACTCAGCCGTCCCCTCACACCGACCCGTGGGGCAGCACGGGCAGTGCGGTCAGACGGCGGTGCAGATAGCCGCCGCCCCAGGCCAGTTCGTTGAGCGGCACAGCCGGCTCCAGCCGTTGCCAGCGGCCGAGGATGACGGTCAGGGCCACCGTGAGCTCCAGGCGGGCCAGCGCCGATCCGGGACAGTAGTGCGGACCCAGACCGAACGTCAGATGACGGCCGGCGGTGCTGCGGTCCGGGTCCAGCGTGCCGGGGTCGGCATGGCAGCGCGGGTCGTGGTTGGCCGCCGCCACGGAGAGCAGGACTCCGCTGCCCGCCGGAATGACCGTGTCCCCGAACCGGACGTCCTCCAGCGCCACCCTCTTGGTACTGAAAGGACCCGGGGTGTCCCAGCGCAGCAACTCGTCCACGGCGCGCGGAATCCGCGACGGCTCCTCCCGCAGGGAGTCCTGTACGGCGTGGTGACCCAGCAGCGCCACCACGCTCATGCCGATCGCCTGCACCGTGCTGTCGAAGCCGGCCAGCAGCAGCATCGCCAGGAGGGAGGCGACCTCGTCCTCGGTCGCGCCGCCCTGTCGGCGCCATGCCGCGAGGACGCGCGAGACGACGTCGTCACCCGGAGCGGCCGCGCGGCGGGCCATCTCGCCGCGGACGAACGCGTCGATCCGGGCCACGCTCTCCTCGACGGCGCGGGCGGAGCAGCCCGCCTTGTCGGCGAGGAGCGCCACCGGTTCGTACAGCGCGGCCCGCTCCTCCTCACGCACCTCGAACACCTCGCACAGCGACCGGAAGGCGAACGGGCGCGCGAAGGCGTCCATCAGCTCCAGCGGCCCCTGCCCCCGCGCCGCGTCCGCCGCGTCGAGCAGTTCACCGGCGGCTTGCTCGATACGCTCCCGGTGGGCGGCCATGCGCGCCGGGGTGAGGGCCGGGGTCGCCAGACGGCGGATCCGCGTGTGGTCCGGCGGATCGTAGTTGACCAGCGTCACGTCCAGCGCGCGTCGGCGCACGCCAGGGTCGGGAACGTGGCCGCCGCTCAAGGACAGGCGGGGGTCCAGGAACCCGGCCCGCACGTCCTCCGCACGGGTCACCAGCCAGGCCGGCCGTCCGGCGGGCGTCCTGATCCGGGCCACGGGACACGTCTCCCGGATCTCGGCCAGCGTCTCCTCGGGACGGGCCAGGAACGCGGCCCCGAGCGGCTCCGGCAGCCGCTGCCGTCCTGCCGCCGCGGGCTGGGCGGACGGCGCGGCCGTGACGACGGGCTCGGTGTCCATACGGAGGCGTCCTCTCGCGGTCGCGGAGCGTGCGGCGGCCACCGTAGGAACGGCCGGTTGCCCGCCGGTTCGCGCCCGGTGCGATTCCGGTATGCGGCCGACGCGGCCACCTCGCCGGCGACACCCCCGAGACGCCATCGCCTCCCTGCTGGAGGAGCGGGAGCAACGCCCGCGCAACGGCCCCTGCCACGCGCCGACGGCGTTCCCGAGGCGCCTGGCCTCCCGCCGTACCACCGGAAGCAACGCCCCAACGGCCGGCTCCACCGGGGTCGACGCAGTACCGGGAGCAACCGTCCGCCCCCCGGAGCAGCCCCACAGCCGTCTCCGTCGCGGTTCCGGCCGGCCGTCATGGGCTGATCCGACGCGCCCACCAGGGATTTCACCACGGGCCAACCGGCGGTGAACCGGTGCCGAACCCCCTCCTCCTAGCTTCCTGCCGGTCGGCGCACCGCTGCCGTCCGTCGTCCCGAACGCCCGTCGTATGGAGGACCATCATGGCCGAGAACGTCGAGCCCAACGAGGAGACCACCGAGACGCCCGCGGAGGAGACTCCCGAGGTCGTCGCGCACGCCGCGTCGAACGTCGCCTGGTGCGGGGTGCACCAGGAGTCCGCCGTCGACGAGCCCGAAGTGGTCGCGCACGCCGCGTCGAACGTCGCCTGGTGTGGTGTGCACCAGGAGTCCGCCGTCGACGAGCCCGAGGTGATCGCCCACTCCGAGGAGGACGAGGACACCCCCTGGTGCGTCGTCCACCAGGAGCACCAGGCCTGATCGGCTCACCACCGGCGCGGTCCTCCCGGTCGCGGTGGCGCCTGACGCCGCCGCGCCCGGGCCGCGCCAGCCCTCCAACTCCCGCCCCCGCTCCGGAGGTTGCCGTGCCCGGTACGCAGTCCGTCGCCGTCCCCGCCGCCGGGGCCCGTCTGATCCAGGCCGACAGGGGGTGGTGGTTCCTGGGCGCCGGCGGATACGCGCTGATGCGCCCCGGCCAGGTGGAGCCCGACGGCACCCTGCGGCCCTCCGCCGAACGCTATCTCCGCGAGGCGGGACTGTACGACGTAAAGCCCTACAACTCGTACTCGCTGACCGTACTGACCAGCACGGACTGCAACCTCGGCTGCGGCTACTGCTTCCAGAACACCGCCCAGGACCCCAAGGGAGGAAGCCGGCCGCCGCGCATCCAGCACGCCCGGCTGACCCCCGAAGCCGTCGGACAGGTCCTGGACTTCACCCGTGAGCGCATGGCCGCGGCCGGCATGGACAAACTGTCGCTGCTGCTCTTCGGCGGCGAGCCGCTGCTCAACCCGCGAGGCTGCCGCGACCTGCTGACCAGGGCCGGGGAACTCGGCGCCCTCACCGCGTCGATGACGTCCAACGGCACCCTGCTCACCCCGCTGATCGCCAAGGAGCTCAACGCGGCGGGCCTCGGCTCCGTACAGGTGACCTTCGACGGCGACCGGGCCGACCACGACGCCATCCGGGTACGCCGCTCCGGAGGCGGCACCTTCGACGTCATCGTCTCCAACATCGCGCGCGCCATCGAGAAGACCTCCCTGCGCTGGATGCTGCGGGTCAACGTCTCGCACCTGAACAGCCACGGCGTGGACGACCTGGTCGAACGGCTCGGCGCACGCCTCGATCCGGCCCGCTGCGGCATCCACTTCGCCCGCGTCGGCGACGTCGGCGTCGGCTACGCGAACAACCTGCTGCACGAGAACGGCCTCGTCGACGACTTCGTCCGCTGGCACGCCCGCGCGCTGGAACTCGGTTTCACGGTGGCCCGTCCGCGCGCCCATGTCCCCTGCCAGGCCTGCTCCTTCGCCGACGGCCGTTACGGCGCGGTCGTCAACGCCGACGGGGTTCTGGCCAGTTGCTGGGAGACCGCGGGCAAGCCCGGCATGGAGGTCGGCACCATCACCGACGGCTATCTCGACGCCGAGCAGACGAAGGGCCGTTGGGTCAGCTGCCACGACCACTACCAGTACGACGAGGAAGCCGCCGTCCGCACCGTCTTCCAGGACCGGGTCGACGCCGGAGTCCTGGACAGCCTCCACGCCGTCGGGCGGCTGGGATGAAGAGCGCCGGCATCCTGCGGACCAACGCCGACTTCCGCCGCTTCTGGCTCAGTTCGACGCTGTCCACCCTCGGATCGCAGCTGTCGTTGCTCGCCTTCCCGCTGCTCGTCCTGTCCATCGGCGGCAGCGCCGCCCAAGCCGGTACGGTCGCGACCTGCTCGCTGGTGACCCGGACCCTGCTGCGCCTTCCGGCGGGCCATCTCGCCGACCGGCTCGACCGGCGGATGATCATGGTCGGGACCGATCTGGTACGACTCGTGGCACTCGCCAGCATTCCCCTGGTGTCGGCGCTGGGAGACCTCGGACAGACACACCTCCTCGGCGTCGCCGTGGTCGAGGGCGCGGCCACCGCGCTCTTCGCACCCGCGGCCACGATCGCCGTGCGCGACGTGGTGCCGGAGAAGGACCTCACCGACGCGCTGAGCCGCAGCCAGGCCGCCATGGCGACGAGTTCGCTCATCGGCCCGTTCCTCGGCGGCTGGCTGTACACCCTGGACCCGATCCTGCCCTTCGCCGCCGACGCCTTCTCCTACGGGGTGTCCGCCCTGCTGCTGCTGCGGATCGCCACCAGCCCCCCCCGCGAGGTCGCCGCGAGCGACCGCGACGACCGGCTCACGGCCGGGCTGCGATGGCTGACGCACCAACGCGCGCTCCTGGCCGCGCTGCTGTTCGCCGCGGGAATCAACGTCGTCTCGGCGGCGGCGCAGACGACCATGGTCGTCTCCCTGCGGCAGAGCGGCGCCGCAGGGACGGCGATCGGAGCGGTGATGGCCTGCGCCGGCATCGGGGCGATGCTGGGCGCCGCCACGGCGCCATGGCTGATCAAGAGGATCCCCGCCGCCCGTCTGTTCCTGCTCATCGGCGCTGTGTGGGCGGTCGGCCTCGCCGTGTTCTCCGGGACCACGCACCCCTGGACGATCGGCCCCGTTCTGGTCGTGGTCGTCTTCTTCAGCCCGCCCGCGGGCATCGTCGTAGGCCGCGCGATGCTGGTGCTCGCACCACGGGACCTGCTCGGCAGGGTCAGCACCGCGACCGGACTGGTCATGGCCGGTCTCGCCTCCCTCGGACCGCTTCTTGCCGGCTCCTTCGTGGACTCCCTGGGGGCGAGCGACACCTGGCTCGCACTCGCCGGAACCGCGGCGGTCGTCACGCTGGTGTCCTCCGTGCCCCTGCTGCGCGAGACCAGCCTCGACGCCGTGGCGGACGACGCGAAGAGGACCGGCCTCGACGCCGTGGAGGACGAGGCGAGGAAGACCGGCCTCGACGCCGTGGAGGACGAGCCGAAGAAGACCGGCCTCGGTGCCGACGCCCCACACACGATCAGGTCCGGCCTCGACGCCGTTGCGGCCGACACGGGAAGCGCCCGTCCCGCCCGTCTCCCCGACGCGCCCGAACCCGTGGACACCACCGCTCCTTCCGGCTTCCTGAACACTCCTGCCCTCGCGGGCACGAGCCGTGCCGAGCGGCCGGCTGTCGAGGCGCACGGCGAACCGACCCCGGCCGACGGCTCCACGCCCGAGGACCCGTCTCCGGCGGCCCCGGCGCAACGCCTCGGCACCGGTGACGCCTGAGTCCGTCCCCCTCACGTGACCCACGTGGTCCGTTCTCCCTGGAGCGCCGCGATGACCCAGTCCCCGCCCCGCGACGCCAGGCCGGCGCCCGCCCCGTACACCTACCCGCCGGCCCCGCGCAGCGGACCGGAGGAGATCATCCACGGAGTGCGGGTGGCCGACCCCTACCGCTGGCTGGAGGATCCGCAGGACCCCGCCACCGCCGCGTGGTGCGCCGCCCAGGATCTGCTCCACGCCGAGGAGGAGGCCCGCTGGCCGGCCCGGGACGCGTTGCTCGCGCGGATGACCGCCCTGCTCGCCGCAGGAGGCGCCCGTCCGCCGGTGGCGCGCGGCGGGCGGGAGTTCCATCTGCGCAGGGAACCCGGGCGCGAACTCGCCGCGCTGGCCGTGCGCGAGGCCGGCCGGACGCGGATCCTGCTCGACCCGCTGGACGCCGATCCGTCCGGTACGACGGTCCTCGACGCCTGGGAACCCTCCTGGGAGGGCGACCTCGTCGCCGTCCAGCTGTCCTCGGGCGGTACGGAGCACTCGGTGCTGCGGGTGCTCGACACGGCGACGGGCGAGACGCTCGACGGGCCCGTGGACCGGGTCCGACGTTCCCCCGTGGCATGGCTGCCGGGCGCCCGGGCCTTCTACTACGTACGCCGCCTCCCGTCCGGGCACACGGCCTGCGGGGCGGGACCCCGACGCCGCGTGTATCTGCACCAGGTCGGCACACCGGCCGACCAGGACGCGGAGATCTTCGGGGCCGGACGGTCGGACACCCAGTACTACACCGTGGCCACCGCCCCCGACGGCCGGCTCCTGGTCGTCGGCGCCAGCGAGGGCACCTCCCCGCGCACCGATCTCTGGACCGCCGACCTGACCGGGACCGGTCCCCACCGGCCCGAACTGCGCCGCCTCCGGCACGGCGCCGACGGCCACACCGCGGTCCGCCTCAGGCCGGGCGGGGGACCGCTGCTGCTGAGGACCACCGCCGGCGCCCCACGCGGCCGGATCGCCGCAGCGCCTCGCGACGCCACGGATCCGCGCCGGTGGCGCACCCTGGTCCCCGAGCAACCCGGCACCGTACTCCAGGACTTCGCGGTCCTGGACGGCCCGGCGCTGGACCGGACCCTGCTGGCGGTCGTACGAACCCGGCACGCCGTCGGCGAGTTGACCCTGCACGACGCCCGGACCGGCGCCCGGACCGGCGCCGTACCCCTGCCCGGACGAGGGACGATCTCGTCTCTGACCGCACGTCAAAATCCCGGCCACGAGCTCTGGTTCGCGTACACCGACCACATCACACCCACCGTCGTCCTGCACTACGACGCCGCCGCCGGACGCCTGAGCCCCTGGCCCGGCCACTCCCCGGCGGTGGCCCCCGTCGAGGGCGTGCACGTCACCCAGGAGGTCCTGCGCTCCCGCGACGGCACCGAGGTGCGCATGTTCGTGATGTCCCCCACGGGCCGCCCCGACAGACCCCGCCCCGCCGTCCTCACCGGTTACGGCGGCTTCGGCGCCTCGATGACCCCCGGCTTCACCCCACAGGCCGTGCCCTGGGTGCGCTCGGGCGGCGTGTACGCGGTGGCCTGCGTGCGAGGCGGGGGAGAAGAAGGGGAGGAGTGGCACCGGGCCGGGCGCCGCGAGCACAAGCACAACACCTTCGGCGACTTCGACGCCGCGGCGGACCAGCTGCTCCGTGACGGATGGGCCGCGCCCGGCCGGCTAGGCGTCCTCGGCAGCTCCAACGGCGGCCTGCTGGCCGCCGCCGCGCTCACCCGCCGTCCGGAGACCTACGCCGCCGTCGTCTGCGCGGCACCCCTGCTCGACATGGTGCGCTACGAACGGTCGGGGATGGGGGCGAGCTGGCGCGACGAGTACGGAAGCGCCGCGGACCCCGCTGAGTTCGCCCGTCTCCTGTCGTACTCGCCCTACCACCAGGTCCGTGAGGGCGCGTGCTACCCGGCCGTGCTGCTGGCCGTCTTCGACGGCGACACACGCGTCGACCCCGCGCACGCACGCAAGATGTGCGCCGCCCTGCAATGGGCCGGTACCGGTGACGCGCCGGTCGTGCTGCGCACCGAGCACGGCGTCGGACACGGAGCGCGTGCCATCTCGCGCAGCGCCCGCCTCTACGCGGACGTCATGGCCTTCTTCGCCCACCATCTGGGCCTTCCACTGCCGGGGGACGGCTGACATGAACGTGCTGCTGTGCCCGCTCAACGACCCGGGCTACCTGTACCCCGCCCTCGCGGTCGGCCGCGAACTGCGCCGCCGCGCCCATACGGTGCACGTCCTCGCCGGGCCGCGAGCCGCTCCGCCTGCGACCGCTGCGGGCCTGGAGGTGTCCGCCGTCACCGACGCCAGGGCCCTGTCGGTGACCCATTGGACGGTCCGCGGCCCCGAGCAGTACACCGAGGTGGCGCGGGCGGTGCGGCGGTTGCGGCCCGACGTCCTGGTCACCTCCGTGCTCTGCCACGGCGCGCTCGTGGCCGCCGAGGCCGCCGGCCTGCCGGTCGTGGTGCTCGGACTGGCGGCACACCTGTGGCCCTACCGCGACGGCGGTGCCGGGCCGGCGGACGCGCACGACCGAGCGTGGCGGCTCACGGAGACCCTGAAGCACTACCGAGCGGTACGAGAGGCGGCCGGCCTCGCCCCACGGCACGACCGCTTCCCCGACACCCCGCTGCTCGGCACCGCCTTCCTGCTGCGCGGCCACCCCGTTCTGGAACCGGCCGGCGCCGAACTCCCCCCGGCCGTACGGCATGTCGGCCCCTGCTGGTGGGAGCCGGAGCCTTCGTCCACCGAACCGCTGCCGGATTCCAAACCCCTGGCCTACGTCCATCTCGGCCGGACCTTCGGCGGCGCTTCCCTCTGGCCGCGGCTCAACGCGGCCTTCACCTCGGGTACTTACCGGGCCGTCGTGGAACTGGGACGGTCGGGCGCGCCCGAGGCCGACGCCGACGCCGACCTGATCGTCGGCCGCCGCCCCTGGATGGGCCCGCTCGTCGACCGGGCCGACCTCGTACTGACGAACGCGACCTCCGCCCCCGTACTCGCCGCCCTCCTGCGCGGCAAGCCGCTCCTCGTCGCCCCCAACGGGTCCGAGCAGCAGGTCCTCGCCGCCGGCTGCCTGCGCGCCGGCGTCGCCCGCAGGCTGCCGGAGCCGGGTGCTTCCGCCGCGGAACTGCGGGCCGCGGTCGAGGTGACGGCGCGCGATCCCCGACTGCGGGCGCGCGCCGAGGAGATCGGCGGCCTGCTCGCCGAGGGCAAGAGCGAAACCCGTGCCGCCGACGCCGTGGAATCGGCGGCACACTGATTTCCCTGAGGCTGTTCCGCAGGGGCTGTCGGCCGGCTTCCGGTCGGAATGTGTGGCGGGGGCTGCCCCAAAGGCGCGGCAGCCCCCGGCCTCACCTCACCCCTCGTGCGACCCCTGGGGCGGTACTCCGTCGAGCAGTACGTCCCGCAGCGCGGCGAGCAGTTCCAGGCCCCGGGCCCGTACGGCCGACGGCGTCTCCTCGTGGCGCCGGTCGGCGATGACCGCGAGCGCCGCCGCGGCCTGCCGGGCGAAGAGCGCGAGGAGGTCGAGTTCGGAGAGGCTGGAACGGGACTGCTCGGCGGGGTCGAGTACTTCGAGCACGCCGAGCACCCGGTCGCGGTGGGCGAGCGGCGCCGCCATCAGCGCGTCCGGCACGTACCCGGTCGACTTCGCGACGTCCTCGGCGAACATGCTCTGTTCCCGGAGGTCGTCCGCGATCATGGGTTCACCCGAGACGAGCACCCAGCCCGCCAGGCCCCGCCCGGCGGGGAACCGCGAGCCCACGAGAGACTCCTCTCCCTCCCCGGCCACGGCCTGGAAGACCAGCTCGTCGGTCTCCCGGTCGTGCAGCAGGACGGAACTGGCCGCGGCGCCGAAGATGGCCCGCGCGGTGTCGACGACGGACTGCAGCAGATCGTGCTCCGCGCTGCCGGCGCGTGTCGCGGGGTCCACGCCTGGGGCGGGGACGAGACCGGGGGACTGGCTCATGATTCACCTCGGGTTCCTGGTTCGCCGATGCGCACGTTCGCGGCGGAGAGGTAGAGCGCGTGTTTGATCTGGAACGGTGTCAGCTTCGGGTGCGTGCCGAGCAGGCGTGCGCACATCCCGCTGATGAAGGGGGTGGCGAAGCTGTTGCCCGTGGTGCGGATCGTCTTGCCGCCCGTCCAGGCCACCTGCACGTTCTGGCCCGGTGCGAAGAACTCCACGGGTGGCGCCGGGTTGTAGAGGAAGAGCCCGGAGTCGTCCTCGCGGTGCGTACCGACCGAGATGACGGACGAGAACCGCCAGGGGAAGCTCTCCACCGGTGTGTTGTGGGCGGATGCCACGAGCGTGGTCCCGGTGAAGAACGCCTGGTCGGCCAGGGCCCGCAGCGTTTCGAGGAACTTCGGACGGGTCGTGGACAGACTGAGGTTGACCACGTCGAAACCCTGGTCGACGGCCCACCGCAACCCGGTGAGCAGGGCTTCGCCCGTGCCGGTGAAGCCCTCGCCCAGCACCCGCACGCTGTACAGCTCGCAGTCCGGTGCCACGCGCCGGACGATGCCGGCGCACGCCGTTCCGTGCCCGCAGCCGTCGCCGGCGCCGTCGGCCAGCGGGCCGCTGCCGACGACACGCAGGGTCCCGTCGGGGGCGGACGACACCTCGTACGAGCCCTGGACGGTGCCTACCGAGGGATGGCCGCACTCCACCCCGGTGTCGACCACGCACACCCGCACCCCGGCGCCGTCCGACCACGCCGAGGGATCGGCGGGCAGGTCCGGCACCGTGTCGGCGAGCATCGTGAGGTCCTCGGGGGAGCGGTCACGCAGGCTCCAGGTGAGCCCTCCCGCCGTTCCTGTGGTCATCCGGTCCTGCCTTCCCGTCCGGCCGGGCGTTCCGCGCCCCGGACCGTGGCCGTCGTCTCGTCGGCGAACACGGACGCGCGGTCCGTGCCCGGCCGGTGCCCCTTGGCGGCGAAGTGTTCCCGTGCCGTGTGCGCTTCCCGCGCCGCGTCCGCGGCCAGGCCGAGTGCGCGCAGCGTGTGAGCGAGGTCGAGGGCCGCGGTGCCCCGTACGACCGGGGAGTCCGTCTCGCCCGCCGCGGCGACGGCCCGGCCCGCGCAGACCCGCGCCAGGTCCGGCTCACCGGCGAGCGCCAGGGCACGGGCCCGCAGTCCGTAGGCGTCGGCGGATTCGGCCGGAGGCAGCGCGGACCGCTCGGGGTCCGGCAGGGCCAGTGCCCGCGCCGGCTCTCCGCGGTCCAGCAGGATCCGCGCCCGCTCCCGGGCGATGCCGGGCAGGGCGCCCGTGGCGCCGAGTTCGCGGCCCGCGCGTTCAGCCTCCTCCAGCAGGGCCAGACCACGGGCCGGTGTACCGCTCAAGGCCTCGACCTCGGCGGCGAACAGCGGGATGAACAACGCGCTCTCCGCGTAGCCGAGGCCGTGGGCCAGTCGTGCCGCCTCGGTCAGCCGCTCGTGTGCCTCCTCGTGCCGGCCCTGCAGCGCCAGGAGCACGGCGAGCGGGCAGCCCAGCGTGGCGCGCACGGTCGGCCGGCCGGCGCCGTGGGCCGACAGCAGTTCCTCGCAGCGCTCGACGGCGCGCCCGACCGGGGTGGGTCCGCGCCACAGGGAGATACCGACCGCGCCGAGCGCCAGCGCCCGTTCGGGTTCGGCGTCGGCACGGTCGGCGTGCTCCAGGGCCCGGTGGAGCAATTCCTCGGCCTCGGCGTGCAGTCCGCGCCGCTGACGGTCCTGGGCGATACGGACACAGGCACGGGCGATGCCCTGGTCGTCGCCCGCCCGGTCGAACAGCGGGAGGGCGGCCTCCGCCACCTCGGCCGCGGAACCGTGCCGGGGGTCGAGCGCGGTCAGCGCGAGCCGGGCATGGGCGGCGTCCAGTGGATCCCCGGCCCGGTCCGCCGCGTCGAGCGCGTCCGCCAGCAGTTCCCGGCCGCGCCCGGGCTCACCGCGGGCGGCCTTCGTCTCGCCGAGCCGGCGGGCGGCCGCGCGGGCGACGGGCTCGCCGGGCGCGGCCAGGTCCAGGGCCTGGGTGAGCAGGTCGTCCGCCCACGGCAGGTCGGAGCGCGCCAGGGCGGCGGCGCCGGCCCGGGTGAGCAGAGCGGCGGCGCGAGTCCGCAACGCGTCGGTGTCGCCGTCGTGGATGCCCAGTTCGCTGAGCAGACGGTGGGCGCGGGCCAGATGGGAGCCGACGGCGGCATCGCCCGCGTCGTGGCGGACGAGGACCCGGGCGGCGTGCTCGTGGCGCCGGGCACGTACCTTCTTGGCCATCCCGCGGTACGCGGTCTCCTGCACCAGCGCGCTCCCGAACCGGAGGACGGAGCTGGTGGACCGGGCGCGGCCACCGGCCTCGATGAGCCGCCGTCGTACGAGGCCGCGCAGCAGACCGCCGGGGGACTCAGCCGGGTCTCCGGGCTCCTCGGCGGTGGCCAGTTCGGTCAGGTCGGCGCGCTGGAACTCCCTTCCCAGGACGGCGGCCACCTGCAGCAGCGTCCGCTCCTCGGGCGGCAGCGCGTCGATGCGGGCGCCGAGCAGGGCGTGCACGGTCAGCGGCAGGTCGTCGCACTCGGCGGCCATCGCCGTGAGATGTTCCAGGTACAGCGGATTGCCCTCGGCGCGGTCGAGCGCGCCCTCCAGCACGTCCTGCCGGTGGGCCGCCACCTCGACCAGCTCCCCGGCGAGTGCGGCCGCCTCCTCCCGGGTGAGTGGTGTGAGCAGCAGCGACGCGGACCGCATCCGCCCGCTGCCCCAGCCGGGACGGGTCTCCAGGAGCTCGGGACGCGCGACGCACACCAGGGCCACGGGGGAGCGGTCGAGTTCGTCCAGCAGCCGGTCCGCCAGGTCGAGCAGCGGCCCGGTGGCCCAGTGACAGTCGTCCAGCACCAGCACCACGGGCCGCTCACGGGACAGCGCGTCCAGGAGGCAGGCCAGGGCCATGAGGGTGTCGTCCGCCGAAGGGCTGGGCGTGCCGTCCGCGAGCAGACCGGTCCGCAGCAGGCGCAGCGCCTGTTCCGCCTCCGTCCGCTCGGGGGCCGGCAGTGCGGCGAGGGCCGTGTCCTCGCCGACGGCGGCGAGCACCTGGCGTACCGCTTCGGCGAGCGGAGACAGGGAGCCGGACTCGCCGTAGGGCCGGCATCGGCCCTCGCCGTACGCCGGGCCGTCCCGCAGCCACTCGCGCAGCAGGCGCGTCTTGCCGAGGCCCGCCTCGCCGTAGACGGTCACCAGGTGCGAACGCGGGTCCGTCTCCAGCTTGCGCGACAGCAGGCGGAGTTCGGCCAGTTCCTGCTCCCGTCCGATGAAGGGGGTGTCGAAACGGCGTACCCGCTCCGGGTCGTCCTCGTGGAGTGCGACCAGGCGGTGGGCCGGGACGGGGACTCCGACGCCCTTGAGGGACAGCGATCCGGCGGATTCGGTGACGGCCGAGGGACCGGCGGCGTCGAGTGTGGCGGGGCCGATCAGGATGTCCCCCGCGCCGGCGTGCTGTTCGAGCCGGGCCCCGATGTTGACGACCTCGCCGGAGACGAGGGCCTGCCGGGCGGCGGGATCGACGCTCACGACCACTTCACCGGTGTTCACACCGATGCGCACGGCGAGCCGCACGCCATGCTCGCGCTCCAGCTCAGTGTTGAGCCCGTCGAGGCCGGTGACCATGCCACGCGCCGCTGCGAGCGCCCGGTGGGCGTCGTCCTCGTGGCGCACGGGCACCCCGAACACCGCCATCACCGCGTCGCCGATGAACTTCTCCACTGTGCCGCCGTGCTCCTCGATCCGCGCCCGCATCAACGCGAAGTACCGGAGAGTCACCGTGCGCAGGGTCTCCGGGTCGAGCCGCCCGGACAGGGCCGTGGACCCGACGAGGTCGCAGAACAGCACCGTCACCACCCGGCGCTCCTCGGCCGCGGTGGCGTCGCCCGCGGCCACGCACGCGGTTCCGCACCGGGGGCAGAACGCCGCGCCGTCCGGCGGGGGTTCGGGGCACCGCGGGCACTTCACGCGCGTGGCGCCGGTCGTCGCGCCCGTCATCAGAACAGCGCTCCGCCGGCGATCTCGCTGTGCGCCTGCACCTCCGGCTCGGCCGCGTCCAGTCGCTCCTTCAGGCCCAGCAGCAGGGTCAGCTCCTGTGCGCTGAGGTCCTGGAGCACCTCTCGCTGCTCGGGGGAGAGGCTGTGCAGAGGGAACCCGGCGTCCTCCAGCGCGCGGAGGCGGTCGCGATCGGGTGCGGGGTCAGTCATCGGTGCTCTCCCATTCGGTTGGTACCGCGGTGATGCGGTCGAACAGCTCGGCGAGGGAGGCGACCGTGTGCAGCGCGCTGACGGCGACCAGGGAACGCTGTGCGGCGTCCAGCGGCAGCCGTTCGATCAGCCGGTCCAGGTCGGCGCTGTGTCCGTCGTCGAGGTCCGCGTGGAGGCGTACGGTCTCGAAGGCGGCCGGCGGCAGCCCGGTCTCGCGGGCCAGCAGGCCGGCCAGGCCGGGAGCGGGCGCGTTGCCCTCCAGTACCGCGATGTAGCCGAGCAGGGCCACCGGATGACTGTGCTCGATCCAGTAGTACTGGGCCCCCACCAGGGCGGCCACATGGGCCGGCGGCACGGTGCCGGTCAGCTTCTCCGGCGGCGTCCCGGTCGCCGCGGCGTCGGTGAGCAGCCAGTCGTCGTGGCCTCGTTCCTCCTCGGCGTGCGCCCGCAGGTACCGCGCGAGGGGTCGTGCCACCGGGTCCCGCGGCAGTGCCTCGCAGCGGGTGGCGGCCCGCTCCATGAGCGGAACGGAGGCGCGGATCACCTGGTGCATGGCGCACAGATAGCGCCGGTAGCGGCCGGGGAGCCCGGAGTCGGCCCGCCACGTGCGCGCGGTGGCGGCCCACAGCACGGGCCGTACGAGGGACAGTTCGAGTCGCAGGCTCGTGACGGCCGACGGGCTCACCCGGACACCTCCTCGTTCCCGGGACCGCCGAGCAGCACGAGCGGTGCGTAGCGGTCGCTTCCGTACCGTCGCAGGAGTGAGGCGGCCCCCGCGTCGTGCTGGAGCCGGGCGCCGAGCGCGTCCATCGCCCCGGCCGCGGGGCGCGAACCGGACCGTTCGGCCGCGTCCAGGGCCGCGGGCCGCCGGGCCAGGCTCCGGCAGTCCGCGCACGATCCGACTCCGGCGGTACGGATGGTGCGCAGCACGGGAGAGGCCTGGCAGCGGCGCCGTATCGCGGCCCAGTCGTCCTGTGCGATGTGACCCAGGCGCAGGTGTTCCGGGACGGGTCGGGCGTCCACCACACGCTGGTTGCAGCAGGCCGCGACGGTGCCGTCGAAGGCCACGGTCGGCCAGGCGGCCATCGCGCACGGTGCCGGGGGCGACTCGGAGGAACTCTCCTCCGCGGCGCCCCGGAACCGGACGGCTCGCGCGGACGCCCAGCCCGCCGCCCGGCCCACCGGCCGGATGTGATTGACCAGGACGGCCGCCTGGTCGTGGAATTCCGTACGAATGGACGCGGTGATGTCCGCGAGATAGGCGTCGTCCGCCGGTGTTCCCGCCACGTGGAAACTCACGTCGATTCCGCTTTCCCTGATGCGGTGCATCGCGCGAAAGACCGCGGCGCGCGGTACTTCACGTTCGTGGAACACGTCGATGCTCGCCGAGAAGTGGGCGACGTGCCGCAGGGAGCGCAGGATGCGGGCAGGGACCCGGCCGTCGGCGGCGAAGAACATGCCGCTCAGTACCGACGTACGCGTTCCGGCCGCAGCCGCGAGCGCCGCGAGGTCCGCCACGAGCGCGGGCCGCAGCAGCGGCTCGCCCCCCGTGAGCATGAGGACCTCCGGACGGTCGTCGGGGGCGAAGCCGCCGACGAAGCGGCGCAGCGCCTCGGCCGGGGTGTCCTCGCCGCGCGGCCCCGACGAGGTGGAGCAGTGGGCACAGCTCAGCGGGCAGCGCCTGGTGAGGGTGGCGAGGAGCCCGGCCGCCGGCACCGGACGTAGCTCGATGATCTCGGCCAGCCGCAATCTCGTCACCTCCGTAGGCCACCGGGACGTGCGGGCTCAGCGTGCGGGGCACCGGTTCGGTCGTGGTTGGCGGACGGTTCGGAGCCGGTACGCGGCGCGGGGCGGACCGGCCGTGGGGACGGACCGCGGCACGGCCGGTCGATTCGCGCGGATTTGTGCGCTTGTTTGCTCTTTATCCCGGCGGGTGTGTTGCTGCATGCACCTTGAGCCATCCTCGAGTCCATGGCCCCGGAACCGGCCCGTGCGCATCCTGTGAAGGCCGAAGGAATTCCACCGAATTCCCGAAGGGTTCACGGCTCCTCGCGGATTCCCTCACCCCTGCCGCTCCTCGGAGGCTTTCGTGCACAGAATTCCCTTCCCCTGTCAGACCTCCGACGACACCGGCTGGGGAAGGGGCTGAGGGGGCGAGATGGCCGAAGCGCTCACGGAAAGCCGCGGCATGGCATCGGCTCCCGGAATTCCGCGAGAGTCGGCCGCTGAAATAGGCGGCGAAGCCGAAGCCGCCCCCTTACGGCTGACCCTCCTCGGTCCGCTGCGGGCCTCCCGCGGCGGTCTGCCGCTCGCGCTCGGACCGCTGAAGCAGCGCCTCGTCCTGGCGGTCCTGCTCACCCGCCCCAACACGCCGGTGTCGGTGGAGGAACTGACCGACGCCCTCTGGCCGGACGACCCGCCCCGTACGGCCCGCAAGAACCTTCAGGCGTACGTGTCGGTCCTGCGCCGCGTGCTCGACCCCGACGACCTCGGCCGGCTGAGCCACGGTCCCGGCGGCTACGTACTGCACCTCACCGCGGAGGAATGCGACACCCTGCGCTTCGACGAACTCGCCCGGCGCGGCGACACCGAGGCGCGCGCGGGCGCGCCGAGTCACGCGGCCCGTACGTACCGCCAGGCGCTGGACCTGTGGCGGCACGACCCCTTCAGCGACCTGGCACCCCGGGCCGACGTGCTGCGCGCCGCCGTCGAACGGCAGCACGCCCGGCGACTGGCCGTCTACGAGGCCTGGGCGGAAGCGCAGCTGGAGATCGGTGACCCGGGTCCGGTCGCGGACACCGTGGACGAGATGGTGAGCCGCCACCCGCTGCGGGAGCGGCTGCGCGCCGCCCAGCTCACCGCGCTGCACGAGGTGGGCCGCAGAACGGAGGCGCTGGCCGCCTACGACGACTGCCGTCAGCGGCTGTCCCGGGAACTGGGCCTGGAACCCGGCGCGGCGCTCCACGGCGCCTACCGCTCCCTCCTGGACGACATGGCCCCGCCCCGGCCGCGCGGCGGCCCCACCGGGTCACGGCTGCTGCTCCCGCCGGACCTCGCCGACTTCACCGGGCGCGCAGGGGAACTGGAGTCCGTCCGGGCCCAGTTGGAGACCGGGGGCGGCCCCCCGGTCCTCGTCACCGGCGCGGTCGGCGTCGGCAAGTCGGCCTTCGCCGTACACGTCGCGCACCGCCTCGCCGCGCACTACCCAGACGGCGTGGTCGCCACCCGGCTGTGCGCCGAGGACGGCTCGACGCGCCCCTGGGCGTCGGTACTGGCGGAGCTGGCCCGATCGCTCGGCTGTACCGAGCGGCTGCCCGCCGACCGGGAGGAGGCCGCCACCGTCTGGCGCTCCTGGCTGTCCGGGCGCCGGATCCTGCTGCTCCTGGACGACGCACCCGACGCCACCGCCCTCGGCCCGCTGCTGCCGCCGTCGGGCAGCTCAGCGGCCCTGGTCACCTCCCGCGGCCGGTTGCCCTGTCTGGAGTGCGCGCACCGGGTGGAACTCCCGCCGCTGTCCCCCGAGGAGGCACAGGACCTGCTCGGGGGAATCGTCGGGCGGCCCCGGCTGGCCGACGAGCGCGCGGCGGCAGAACGTATCGTCGCGGCCACGGGGTTCCTCCCGTTCGCTCTGCGAGCGGCCGGAAACCGCCTGTCCGTGCTGCGCCACATGCCGCTCGGCCAGTACGCGGACCGCCTCGAACATCCTCTGGAGGCGCTGGACGAACTCGCGTCCGGCGGCCTAGGGGTCCGCGCCCGTCTCGCCGGGGCCTGGGCCCGGCTGCCCGCTTCCGCCCGTGACTCCCTCCACGCGCTGGCCGCACTGCCGGACGTCTCCTTCACTCTCCCCTCCGCCGCCCGCGTTCTGGGCAAGGCCGGACGGGACGCGCAGCGCTCCCTGGAGGAACTGATCGACATCGGCGTCCTGCCACCGCCGTCCCTGCCCGAGGTGACCGCGCACACGGCCGCGGCCCCGGAGACGGTGCGCTACGAACTGCCCTGGCTGACCCTGTTGTTCGCGCGCGAGCAGGCAGCCGCGTCGGGGGAGCGGTGCTAGGGCGTGTCCGCAAAGTCGCGTCGTCCGCCCGAAGGGCGGGCCCGGCGGCGTCATGGGGGTCCCCCCTGCTCGAGCGGAGCCGAGAGCTCGGGGGAGCGTGCTCTCGGCGTGCCGGGCGCAGACCCTCGTACTGGACGTACTTGGGTCTTCGCCCGGTGCGGCGAGAGTGCGTGCCAGGCGTCGCCGGGCAGGCGCGACTTTGCGGACACGCCCTAGGGCCTGTCGTCCGGATCACGCGTCGGGACGCGGGGCCGAGTCCGCGATGTCCCGGGAGCGGGATCAGGAGGCCGACGACGGTGGCCACGGCCGTGCTGGGGCGGCCGGAGTGTCGTGGCGAGTGAGGCCGGCTCCACACCGGCACCGGCACCGGGACCGGGACCGGCACCGGGACCGGCACCGGTATCCGTATCGGCACAGGCACAGGCACAGGCACAGGCACAGGTACAGGTACAGGCATCCGTATCGGCACCGGTATCGGTATCGGCGCGTCGCCCGGCCCTCAGTGGGCCGAGGCTCACGCCGGCAGGGTTCTCACGCTCCGCCCGTCGTGGCCGAAGCCGGACCGGAGGACTGCACACGGGCCAGATATCCGGCCTGGAAGCGGCTGGCCGCGCCCAACTGCTCCATGATCTCGGCGATGTGCTTGCGGCAGGTGCGCAGCGACATCCCCAGCCGGCGGGCCACCATCTCGTCCTTCATGCCCTCGGCCAGCAGCCGGACGATCGCCTGTTTCACCTCGTCCCGCGCCGAACTCTCCGTCCAGGCCGGTTGATAGGGCTCGGCCAGGGACCAGGCGTGATCGAAGGTCGCGCAGAGATAGGAGACCGTGGACGGCTCCTGGATGACGATGGCCGCGTCCAGGTCGTCCTGGTGCGGGATGAACACCGTCTCCCCGTCGAAGGCGACCATGCGGCCGAAGAGTTCGCTCAGCGTCCTGATCTCGGCGCCCTCGTCGGTCATCCGCCGCGCGTACTCCTGCGTGGGCAGGTGGTAGCGGGCGGTGTGCTGGTACAGGGTGCGCATCCGTATGCCGCGGCGCAGCATGTCGCGGTCCTGTACGAACGCCTGCTCCAGCAGTGCCGGGGAGCGGCCGCCGCCGGGGTGACAGGTACGGACCTCCTTCCGGCACCGCATGGTCGCCTCGGTGATCATTCCCACGACGGTCTTCAGGTCCGTGATCTCCGTCAGCGGGGCCCGCCCCTGCCACTGCCGCATGCCTTCCGTATAGAACGGCGCCAGGAGGGAAAGCTCGGCCCGCAGCCGATCGATCTCGGCGAGCTGCCGCCGCAACCCCGCCTCCCGCGGCGCGACCAGCGCGGCGAGGGCCGCGTCCGGCGCCATCGCCACGAACTGGTCGGGGTCCCCGGGCAGGCGGCGCAGCAGCAGGAGTTCGGTCAGCGTCGTCACCGCCGAGTCCGCCCGGCTCTCCGGCAGCCCCAGCGTCGCGCCCAGCGTCCCCGCGTCGCACGATCCCTGGTCGCTCACCCACCGGAACACCCGGACGGCGTCCTCGGACAACTGCGCTTCGTGCGACGGCCACCCCGCCGCCGTACGCAGGCCCGGAACCGTGCCGTCCTCACCGATGCCGCCCACCCAGCCCCCTCATCAGCCACAAGACCTCAGCAGCCGCTGCTGTGTCCATTGTTCAGATGTGCGATGGAGTTTCCCAGACCCCCTCGGAAGGAATCACTGTGAAACCGGCCAAAGGCGCATTCATCCTGCTCTTCGAGCGCTTCACCGTACTCGGCCACCGGGTGCGTGCCCGGCGGCGCCGGGGCGGTGGCGCCGGCGCCACCGCGCGCGAGATCCTCGACCAGCCTCCGCGCCCGGTGCGCGAGGGCGACGACGACTCGCCGACCGTCCCCACACCCCACTGGTGACGTGCCGACGCCCGGACGCCCCCGTGTCGAGAAGTCCCTTCCGCGTCCTGGCAGCCCGCGTTTCCGATCCCGGCGTTCCCCATGCACGGGAAGGCGGGTTAGGGTCGGGTTCCGCGAGGATCATGTACGGAGGGACCGGGGGATGGAGAACAGCACGCCAGTACGCCGGGGACGACCTCCGGGCGTACAGGCCGTCGAAGGTGAGCTGACGGCCCGCCAGGCGGCCATCGTCCGCTACATCACCGAGTCCGTCGCCCGGCAGGGCTACCCGCCGTCGATGCGCGAGATCGGCCAGGCCGTGGAGCTCTCCAGCACCAGCTCGGTGTCCCACCAACTGGGCGCGCTGGAACACAAGGGTGTGCTCTACCGCGACCCGCACCGTCCCCGCGCCTACCGTGTGCGTCCTTCCTGGGCCCCCGAGCTCGCCGCCCGGAGCTCGAAGCCGGCCGAGGTGCCGCTCGTCGGACGGATCGCGGCCGGCGCGCCCCTGCTCGCCGACGAGATGGTCGAGGACGTCTACTTCCTGCCCCGTCAGGTGGTCGGGGAGGGGGAGCTGTTCGCCCTGACCGTGTCCGGCGACAGCATGATCGACGCGGCGATCTGCGACGGTGACATCGTGACCGTCCGCAAGCAGGACACCGCCGAGCACGGCGATATCGTCGCCGCTCTCCTGGAGGACGAGGCCACCGTCAAGGTCCTGCACCGGCAGGACGGACAGGTGTGGCTGATGCCGCGCAACGCGTCCTTCGCCCCGATCCCCGGTGACGACGCGCGCATTCTCGGCAAGGTGGTCGGCGTCCTGCGCGTGCTCTAACGCAGGGGGTTTTGGCACACATGCCGGGAGAGGTGGAACGCCTGGACGGGCTCCGGCCCCGGCGCGTGTCCTCGATGCGAACGCCCGGCAATTACCCCCGAGGTAATCGCACCGGCCAACCACCGTCGGCTACGTTCCGGTCATCGCTCACAGCCCCGGAACGAAAGGAGCCCTGTGGTGCCCGCCTACGGCTTCGCTCATCTCCGCAGCCGCCGGAGTCACTCCGACATCATCGAGTACCTGGAGCGCATCCAGGCAACCCTCGACCCCTTCGCCGGCCGCTTCGTCATCCACGGTCCGCCGGTCGAGGTCGTCGAGGGTACGTGGCCCGGCAGCATGGTGCTGATCGAGTTCCCCGGCCTGGCCGAAGCCCGTGCCTGGTACGACTCTCCCGCCTACCGGGCCATCCTGCGTTTGCGTACCGACCACGTGGAGGGCGACTTGGTGCTGATCGAGGGCGTCGGTCCCGACTACGACCCGGCCGAGCGAGCTCGCACGTTGCGAACGGAAGCCGGCCGAGCGGGCCCGTCGACCACGTGATCCTGCGGCCGCGGTGCGAGCTCACCGACATCACGTCCCCCCGGGCTGCCGCCAAACCGGTTGGCGTACCCGTGGACGCGCCGCATAACTTGGGCGCTCGTGACCGATGACCCGAAGACACGCCCGAATCGGCAAGACCTCGGCCGGGTGTTCAACGAGGTGCCGGAGCTCTACGACCGGGTCCGGCCGGGATACCCGGACGAGCTGTTCGCGGACCTTGTCACGGTCACCGGCATGGACGAGGGGGCGTCGGTACTGGAGGTGGGCTGCGGCACCGGTCAGGCGACGCGCTCGTTGGCGGCGCTCGGATGCTCCGTGACCGCTGTCGAACCGGGCGAGGAAATGGCCGCACTCGCTCGCCGACGGATCGCCGCCTTCGGCAACGTCGAGGTCGAGACGTCGACGTTTGAGGAGTGGGACGACCGCGGTGGACGCTTCGATGTCCTCGTGGCCGCGTCGTCGTGGCACTGGGTCGACCCGTCGATCGGCTGGCGACGAGCGCACGACGTGCTGAATCCCGGAGGCTGGATGGCACTGCTCGGCAACGTCGTCGTCCGCCGGCCGGGAGAGCCGGAGGTGTACGCCGAGACCGCCGATCTGCACGAGCGGTTCTGCCCCGGAAACCCCGGCTGGGGTCATCCGCCGCTGGAGAACACCGTGCGAACCACCGGCGAGGGCTGGGGACTGGTCGAAGATCCCGGCGGATTGTTCGGCCCGACGATCGTGCGCTGGTACCCGACCGTTCAGTGGTTCGACGGCGACGGCTTCGCCGATCTTCTTCGCTCGACGTCGCTGTACCGGAGGCTCGACCGCGACGTCCGGGAGCCCCTGCTCGACGCGATCGCCGAACGCATCCGCACCCGGATGGGCGACCGAGCCGCACGTCGCTACCTGAGCGTCCTCCGCGTCGGGCAGCGCGCCGAGTGAGCCCGGTGGTGAAGGACCTGCCGAATCAGCGGCAGCCGTGCGGCTTCCCCAGGCGCCGGCGCCGGCTGAACCTACGGAGCGGGCGTTGCGTATCAACTCCAGAGGGACAGCTCAGGTCTCCACCACGGGACGGAAGGAGAGCACCGTGCCCACACCGCCCGCGTCCGGCTCCTCGGACGACGACCAAGCGCTGGAGCCCATCCGCGTGCTGCGCCCGCGCCGCACCGACGCGCTGGCCCAGCTGCTCGACGAGATACGCCAGGACAAGGACTACCGCAGTCACGAGACCGTGGCCGCAGCCGACCCACACACCCGGACCGACGGCGAGACAGAGGAGCTCCAGCCTGTCCCCGGCGGCAGGACGGAGGAACTCCCCGCACCCGACGGCGACGCCCGCCCGCCGCATTCCCTGGGCCGCCCGCGCCTCGGGCCCGGACAGCGCCGGGCAGCCGTGGTGGTCGCGGTCGTCGCGGCGGCCGTCGTCGGCTTCGGCTGCTCCCTCCTGATCCCCAGCCGCACCGACGCCACCCCGGCCGCACCCGAGGCGAGCGCGTCGTCGGCCCCGACGCCGGTCGCCCCGGGCGCGGCCGGGGCCGCCGACGTCCTGACCAATCCCGGCTTCGAGTCGGGCGGCCTCTCGCCGTGGAGGTGCACCGGCAACCTGGGCTCGATCGTCTCCTCCCCCGTCCACACGGGCTCCAAGGCCCTCCAGGGGGCGGTGAGTTCGAGCGACACCGCGCAGTGCGACCAGACCGTCGCTGTACGGCCGGACACCACCTACTCGCTCAGCGGCTGGGTCCGCGGCTCCAACGTCTACCTGGGCGTGAACGGCGGCGCCTCCACCTGGACCACTTCCCCCTCCGGATACAGCCCACTGACCGTCTCCTTCACGACAAAGGCGTCCCAGACCAGCGCGACCATCTACGTGCACGGCTGGTACGCACAGGGCACGTACTACGCCGATGACATCACCCTGGACGGGCCCCGTGGCGGCGGAGGCACCTAGAGCTTTCGTGTGCCGGCGCACCCGCCGGTCCTACCGTCGAGGAACCCGGCGTTTCCGCCATCGTCCACCGTTACACGGTGAAGTCCACACCCGTCCCGGCGGGCAGCAGGCGGAAGCGGTCCCGGATGTCCTCGGGGGCGGTGGCCAGGTGCCGTTCCATGGTCGCGCGGCTCTCGTGGAAGTGGTGCCAGCCCTCGTAGTGGACCGGGATGACGGTGCGCGGGGCGAGCAGACGGCAGAGTTCCACCGCCTCGGCCGCCGTCATCGTGTAGCGGACCGGGCCGGTCAACGGGAAGCGGACACCGCCCAGGTGCATCAGGGCCGTCCCCACGTCCAGGCGCCGGGCCACCTGCCGTACACCGTCGTACAGGACCGTGTCGCCCGACATCCACAGGGCCCCGTGTCGCTGCCCCTCCCAGTGCAGGGCGAAGCCGGTCACCTCGCCGGTGAAGGGGCGGGACAGCGGTGGGCCGTGGCGCGCGGGGGTCGCCGTGACAGTGATGGCCGGTCGGCCCGGAGCCTCCAGGCGGTGGGTCGTCCAGGGAGCGAGGGCGCGCGCGTTGCCGCCGAGGCGGCGGGCGCCGGACGGCGTGGTGAGGACGGTGTCCGCGGAGGCGAGCAGGGCCCGTCCCGCGAGGTCCAGGTTGTCGCCGTGGTGGTCGTGGCTGAGCAGAACGGCGTCGATCGGAGGGAGTTCGGCGGGGGTGAGCGCGGGACCGGCCGTCTTGTACGAGGACGTTCCCCAGCCGAAGCGGTAGCGGTGGCCGGGCGGGTCGAAGGTGGGGTCGGTGAGCAGCCGCCAGCCACCGGCCTCGATCAGGGTGGTCGGACCGCCGATGTGGGTGATGCGCGCTTCGCTCATGCCGGGTCCCCGTTCACAGTGCCGTCGTCCGCTGTCTTGTCATCCGCTGTCCAGTCGTCCGCGGTGTCGCCTGTGCGGTCCGGCCCGTTCGCGGTGTCACCCGTACCGCCCAGCCGATCGCGGTGTCACCGTATGCGGTGTCGGCCGCAGGCGGTCCCCGGGCCGGGACGGATCGCGTACGTCCGTCCCGGCCCGGGCAGTGCCGTGCCGTCTAGCTGATGGCGTGCTCCAGTGCCCACGACAGGGCGTGGTCCGCGACTTCTTCCCAGCCGGGCGAGGCCGGCATGAGGTGCGGCTGGCCGGGATACACCTTCACCTCGGTGACGGTGTCCGACTCGTAGTGCCGGGCGTTGGACTGCTGGACCTTGGGCGGCATCAGATGGTCGAGTTCGCCGGAGAGGAACAGCAGCGGCGCGCGGTCGTCGTTGTGGTAGTTCACCCAGATGTCCTGGTGGCCGGGCTGAAGGTTGGCCAGCACGCTGTTCCACAGGATGCGGCCGGAGGCGGGGACCGCGTAGCGCTCGTACAGCGCGCGCGACTCCTCCTCCGTGAACGTGTTGGTGAAGGCGTAGTGCCACTCGTCATGGGTGAGGCCGACGGCCTTGTGATGGTTCGCCGGGTTCTTCAGCACCGGGAAGGTGGCCTTCACCTGGGTCAGGGGCACCACCGATACGCCCTCGGTGGGGGCGGAGTTGATGGCGACGCCGGCCGCGCCGTAGCCGTGGTCGAGCAGGACCTGCGTGAAGGCACCGCCGGCGGAGTGACCGATCAGGACGGGTGGCCTGTCGAGCCCGCGGACCACGTTCGCCAGGCTCTCGATGATCTGCGGGGCGGTGATTTTCTCGATCGGGGCCGGGTCGGCGTTCAGAGCCTCGACCTCCACCTCGAAGCCGGGGTACGCGGGAGCGATCACGCGGTAGCCCTGCTTCTCGTAGCGGTCGATCCAGTGTTCCCAACTGCGGGGTGTGACCCAGAAACCGTGGATCAGGACGATGGTGTCGGGGGCAGTGCTCATCGGAGCTCCTCGGGAGGCGGTGACAGGTGTCAGCGGGTGGCGCGGTGCGCGGCCAGGATCTGGCGGACCACGACGTCCGGGTGGGACATCATCACGACGTGCGAGGCACCCTTGACCTCGACGGTCGCGCTGCCCGCCCGCTCGGCCATGAAGCGCTGCGCCGTGGACGAGGACGACGGTCGGTCTGCTCGTGTCGCCGGTACGGGCCGTCGCGGAGGCGGACGCGGTGCCACCGGCGAGCGTGAACGCGCCGGTCGCGAGCAGGCCGCCGAGGACACGGCGGCGGGGGTGGGCGGGGGAGGTCACGGTATGGCTCCTTCGGCTCGGGCGGGCGGGAGGCCCGCCGGACAGCGGGCGGGGAATCGCCCGGCAAGATGCGGGAAGGGGGGAGAGGCGCCCGACGGGGTGAGGGCGGGGCGAAGAGTCGCCCCACGGGGTGTGGGCAGGACGAGGTGCCGTCCGGCAGCGGTGGGCGGTGACCGCGTCCGCCTCCGCGACGGCCCGTGACAGCGGGCCGGGGAAGACCGGTTCACCCGGTCGCACCGGACGCCTGTGGCGAACGCGCGAAGGCGCGTCCCGGCCGTCACGCCCTCCTGGCGCGGCCGACTCGCTCGCTCCCGCTCAGGAGTTGAGGAACTCCAGCAGATCAGAGCCCAGTTGGTCCTTGTGCGTGTCCGTGATGCCGTGCGGTGCGCCCGGATAGACCTTGAGGGTCGCGTTCTTGATACGGGCGGCCGACGCCTTGCCGCCGGCCTCGAACGGCACGACCTGGTCGTCGTCGCCGTGGACGACCAGCGTGGGAACGTCGAAGGCGTCCAGGTCGGACCGGAAGTCGGTGGCGGAGAAGGCCGCGACACACTCGTAGGCGTTGCGGTGTCCCGCCTCCAGACCCTGCCGCCAGAACGCGTCCCGGATGCCCTGCGAGACCTCGGCGCCGGGCCGGTTGTTGCCGAAGAACGGTCCGTCGGCGAGGTCGTGGTAGAGCTGCGAGCGGTCGGCGAGGGAGCCCGCGCGCAGCGCGTCGAACTCCTCGAGAGGTACACCGCCGGGGTTGTCGTCGGTCTTGAGCATGAAGGGTGGTACGGCGGAGACCAGGACGAGCTGGGCGAGGCGTGCGGTGCCGTGCCGGCCGACGTAGCGGGCGACCTCGCCGCCGCCGGTGGAGAAGCCGACGAGGGTCGCGTCGCGCAGATCGAGGGTGTCGATGAGGGTGGCGAGGTCGTCGGCGTAGGTGTTCATCTCGTTGCCGTTCCAGGTCTGGTCGGAACGACCGTGCCCGCGCCGGTCGTGGGCGATGGCGCGGAAGCCGTTCGCGGCGAGGAACAACTGCTGCGCCTCCCAGCTGTCGGCGTTCAGCGGCCAGCCGTGGCTGAGCACGACCGGCCTGCCCTGGCCCCAGTCCTTGTAGTGGATCCGCGCTCCGTCGGCCGCGGTGACGTACGGCATGGGTGCTCCCGTCTTCGGAGGATTTCCGACCGGTTGATCGTCCGCCGGGACCGTGCGCCCCCGAATCCCGTGCGACGCGTAGTCGTGACCGCCGCGCGCCGGTCGCGTCACCGGGTGCCCGTCCTGCGAACGGTCCGCCCAGCCGCCTGGATCGGGCGGACCGGCCCCTGCGCCGCGGGTCCGGAGGGAGTACCTGGGCCCGGCGCCGGGCTCAGAGCCCCGGCGCCTCGCCGAGCCGGCGTCGGGAGGTGACGTCGAGCTTCCGGAAGACCTTCCTCAGGTGGTAGTCGACCGTGCCGGCGCTGATGAAGAGCTGGGCGGCGATCTCGGCGTTGGTCGCGCCGTCCTTCGCGAGCCGGGCGATCGTGAGTTCCTGCGGGGTCAGCGCGGGCTGCGGTCCCGCGGATCCACGACGGGGGTGTTCCCCGGTCGCGGCCAACTCCTGGGCGCTGCGCGCCGCGTAGCCCATGGCCCGCATGCCGTCGAACATCGCCAGGGCCGTACGCAATTGCTCACGGGCGTCCTTGCGGCGCTTGCGGCGGCGCAGCCACTCGCCGTACAGCAGATGGGCGACGGCGCGATCGGAGCGGGCCCTGGTGCCGGAGAGCAGGGTGATCGCCTCGCGATAGAGCGGTTCGGCCTCGTCGGCGGGAGCGAGCAGCGCCTCCGAACGAGCCAGTACGCCCAGCGCCCACGGTGTGTTCGCCGCCCTGGCGCGGGAGGTGAGCGTACGCAGCGCGGCCGAGGCCAGCACGCGGTCGCCGCAGCGCACCGCCGCCTCGACGAGGTGGGGCAGCAGCCGGGAGTGCACCCCGAGGACGTCGTGTTCGATCAGTTGGTGGGCGGTGGCGCGTGCCTGCGCGTAGTCGCCGCGGCTCAGCGCCAGGACGACGGCGCCGATGCGGGCGATGGACGCGACGGCGCCCGCGCCGAGCCGGGTTCCGGCCTCCATCGAGCCGCGCAGGACCGTGTCGAGATCGTCGGCCTCACCGTGCCAGGCGAGCAGTTCCGGGTGCCGGTAGATGGCCCACACCTCGTCGTTGGCACCGATCGCGGAACGGATCTGGTGACCCTCGGTCAGCAGGTCGTCGGCGGCGGCCAGTTCGCCGAGATTGGTCTCGGACATGGAGGCGCAGTACAGGGCGGAGTCCAACTGCCACAGGGCGCCGGCGCGTCGGCTGATGTCGGCACCGCGCCGGATGACGGCGGTGTGCGCCCCCTCGTCCCACAGGACCATGGTCATGGTGATGACGGGCAGTTGGCCCCGTATCACGTCCTCGTCGCCGGTCCGCGGGTCGAGCAGCATCGTGGCGGCCCTCCGCAGATGGGGCACGGCGCTCTCGTACCCGTCGGTGGCCAGGACGGCGAACGCGCGCAGCACGAGGTCGACACCGGTGGCGGGCGCGTCGCGCGGCACCAGTTCCTCGATGGCGCGGGCGATCTCGGCCGGTGTCGTTCCCTCCGCGAGGTGTTCGGCGGTGATGACACGCTCGACGGCCCTGAGAAGCGCCTCACGGGCGAGGTCGGGTGCTCCGCCGGTCAGGGAACGGGCCGCGTTCAGGCACAGCGCCGGCGCCTTGGCGAACGAACCGGCGTCGCCGAGCGCGATGACGGTGTGCGCGCGGACGAGCAGCGCCCTGCCCCGGCCCACGTCGTCGAGCAGTGAGACGTCGAGGGTGTCGAGGAGCGATTCCGCCTGCACCGGCGCTCCGGCGCGCAGCGCGGCCTCGGCCGCGGCCAGCAGCCGCTCGGCGCGTGTCCCGGCCCGCGAGGTGAGTTCGGCGGCCCTGGTCAGGAAGGTGGCGCGGGCCGCGTAGCCGCCGCGCGCGCCCGCCCGGTCGGCCGCCCGCTCCACCTCGGCGGCGACGGCCTCGTCCTGGCCGAGCGCCGCCGAGGCGAGGTGCCACGCGCGCCGGTCGGAGTCGGCCGGGCGGTCGGTGACCTCGGCCAGGGCACGGTGGGCGCGTCGGCGTTCGCCGCCGTCCGCGCCGCCGTAGACCGCGGACCGCACCAGGGGATGCCGGAACCGCGCGGTGGTCCGCAGCACCACGAGCCGCTCGGTCTCGGCGGGGCCGGAGGCCTCGGGGTCGACGCCGAGGCGCCGCGCAGCGCTGGTGACGTATCCGAGATCGCCGCCCGGCTCGGCGGCGGCCAGCAGTAGCCAGGTCCGGGCCGGTTCCGGCAGCGCCCGCACCTGCCGGAGGTAGTGGGCCTCCAACCGGCCGCCGAGAGGCAGCGGTTCGGGCAGGGCGAGTCCGCCGGAGAGCTGCTCGGCGGAGAGCTCCTCTCCGAGGTCGGCCAGCGCCAGGGGGTTCCCGGACGTCGCGGTGACGATCCGTGCGGCGACCCGGGCGTCGAGCTGACCGGGGACGGCCTCGCGCAGCAGTTCCAGGGCGAACTCGTCCGCCAGGCCTCCTACTTCGATGACCGGGAGCCCCGCGGGCACCTCGAAACCGGTGCGGGCCGCGAACAGCAGACCGACGCCCTCGGCGTGGAGCCGTCGGCCCACGAAGGACAGGACACCCAGCGATTCGTCGTCGAGCCACTGCATGTCGTCGACGCAGCACAGCACCGGGCGTTTCCTGGCCGCTTCGGCGAGCAGGGTCAGTACCGCGAGCCCGACGAGGAACCGGTCGGCCGGCGGACCGTCGGCCAGTCCGCAGGCCACGCGCAGCGCGTCGTGCTGGGTGGGCGGCAGCGCGCCGGAGTGCTTGAGCGCGTCCAGGCCGCCCCGTCCGTCCACCAGCGGGATGAGCATCCGGTGCAGCGCGGCGAAGGGGAACCCCGCGCTCTCGGACTCGATCCCCGCCACCGGGACCACGCGCAGGTCGGCTGCCTCCGCCGCCGCGTACTCCAGCAGCGCGGTCTTGCCGATCCCGGCGTCTCCGCGCAGCACCGTCACCTTGCTGAGCCCGTCACGCATTCCTGCCACGAACCCTTCGAGGACCCGGCGTTCCCCGGCCCGCCCCTTGAGTGTCAACGCCACGCCCTTCGGATGCTCGGGTGGCGAGCCGACGACGGCACGCTCCCTCGCGCCCGCAGTGATCTCACGCTCCCCCTGTCCTGCCCATCCTGGAGGGACCTGACCAGGAAAGGGGGCTGCCCGCGGAAGTTCGAGATCACGTTCCGCTTCGCCGGCTCGGCGCGTCCTGACGGGGGAACTCGACCGGCTGGTGCGGGAGTTCGCGCGAGGAGCCTTGAGGGCGAGTAGCCGCGGCAGCGATGCCGGACTCCCGAAGCCTGCGGGCCAGTCGTTCCATCTCGGGAAGGGTTCCTGAGCAGTCACCATCCAGCACACGGCGCAGCACAGCCTTGGCGTTCATCAGGTCGATGCCGAGCTCGGACCGCAGCACGCGCATGATGGCGACGTTCTTCGCCGGCGGGCTACTCACCTGCAGCCTCGCGAGTCCATGCTCGGAGAGCATCTGATCCCGCCGTTCGGACGGCAGGGCGCCATCGCACACGGCTACCGCAAATCCACAGGCGAAACAGGTCGACTCGACGTCCCATCGCAACCGGCCGTCCATCAGGCCTGGACTCCCCAGCACTCCAGCTCCGCACCGCAGTCCGGGCACACAGCGGAGTACCTGACGGATTCGAAAACCGCCCGTTCCATTCCCACCCCCGACAGAGACGAGGCGGGAGAGGCCAACCCCGCCGGACAGGCTCACTCCCGCCCGCGTCCGCCGCGACGTCCAGCACGTCCGGCAGCACGGCGACGGCCTCCACCACGCGGTCCAGGCCGTCGCCCACATGCACAATCTCGCCCGGCCGCGCGATCAGGACACCCGGGCCAGGCCCCTGACCTGCAAGTCAGGGGCTTGCGCGCCACGCTTCAGGCGACGGGGGAGGCGAGGTCGGGAAGCGGGCGCCGGGCGACCTCGCGGGCTTCGTCCGGCGGGACGCCCAGCATGCGCAGGACCATCTCGGCGAGGTTCGACGATGCCTCGTCCCCGTCCAGGTCGGGGCGCGCGAACCGCAGCTCCACCAGGGACAGGAGGGTTCCGCCCAGGGCCGTGAGGGCGACCGTCGGATCGACGGCGGTGAAGCGGCCGGAGGTGATGCCCGCCTGGAGGTCCCGCAGTGCCCGGGCGGCCAGGCCGTTCTCGGAGTGGATGTGGGACAGGCCGCAGTGGCGCAAGACCTGCATCAGCTCCGGGTGGGACGTGGTCAGCCGGGCGCTGAGGCGGAAACCGGCCGCGACGAGCTCGGCCGGGTCGCCGATGCCCGTCAGGCTCTCGTCGAAGGTCCTGCCGAACTCCTCCAGGGCGTCGACCACGGCCGCGTCGAACAGCTCCGTCTTGGACTGGAAGTGGTTGTAGAAGGAGCCGAAGCCGACGTCGGCGCGTTCGGCGATCACCTGGATGCTGGCGCTGGTGTCCCCGGATTCGGCGAGGATCTGCCGGGCCGCGTGGACGAGGGCGCCGCGGGTCTTGGCGCGGCGCCGATCGAACCGGTTGCCGGGCGGGGCTGACGTAGGCATGCGCAGATTCTAACCGCCGAGGCGATGACTGTCGCAGTCCTGATGAATTCATCATTTCCCGTCGTGAACGTATTGACGACGGAACCGTCACAGTTGATGATTTCATCATTACGGCGATGCTGCTGGGAGGACACCATGTCTGAAACCCGCCTCAACGGGGCCGACACAAAGACGGCCCATCAAGACCTCCACAGTGAGCAGGGCGCCCGGCGCGGTGAGCATCCGGGACGCTCCCGGAACCCCGTGATCAAGGTGGCGGACCTGGCCTGGCTGGAATTCGAGAAGCCGGACCTGGAGCGGGCGGAAGTCTTCGCCCGCGACTTCGGCTTCCAGACCGCCGCACGCACCGAGCACGAACTGTGGCTGCGGGGCACCTTCTCCGGATCGCCCTGCATGGTGATCCGGCGCGGCCGCACGTCCCGCTTCATCGGTCCCGCCTTCCACGCGGCCGAACGGGGCGACCTGGACCGCCTTGCGCGCGCCACCGGTGGGGACGTGCGCGGCGCGGACGTGCCCGGCGGCGGCACGGTGGTCGACCTGCTCGACCCCTCCGGCTTTCCGGTGCGGGTCGTGCACTGCGCGGAACCGCTCCCCGAACTGCCGGGGCAGCAGCCGCAGCTGCTCAATTTCGGCACCGAGCGGCGTCGCACCGACACCACCCAGCGCCCACCGCGGGAGCCGTCCCGGATCCAGCGCCTGGGACACGTGGTGCTGGAGACGCGGGTGTTCGCGCGGGCCCTGGGCTGGTACCTCGACACCCTCGGCATGATCGTGTCGGACTTCCTGTTCCTGGACGGGCAGCGCGGGCGCGGCCCGACGATGGCGTTCATCCGCTGTGACCAGGGCGGCCTGGCCGTCGACCACCACACCCTGGCCATGCACCTCGGCCCCGCCAACGGCTACGTCCACTCCGCCTACCAGGTCACCGACCTGGACTCGATCGCGGCAGGCGGCGAATACCTGGGCGAGCGCGGCTACAAGCGCAGCTGGGGCATCGGCCGGCACATCCAGGGCAGCCAGCTGTTCGACTACTGGCGCGACCCCGACCGCTTCATGCTGGAGCACTTCGCCGACGGCGACCTGTTCTCCCGCGACCTCGAACCGGGCTGGGCGCCGATGTCGACCAGCGGACTGGCCCAGTGGGGGCCGCCCGCCACCCGCGACTTCCTCGGCGCGAGTCCCTCCCCGCAACGGATCCGCGACGTCGTCCAGGCCCTGCGCGGCGACAACGAGATGGACCCCGCCCGTCTGCTCGGCCTGATGAAGGCCATCAATTCCTGACCCCGCCCCCTCACAAAGGCACCGACATGAGCACCAACATCCTGCGCACCGCCGACGGCTGGTGGGTGGTGCGCGACGAGCACGCCGTCCTCATCGACACCAAGGCCGTCACCACCGCCGACCTGATCGCCGACCGCCAGGCCGTCGGTGAGGCCGCCGAGAGCACCGCTTCGGGCACACCCGTCGCGGACCTGGCCGCCCTCTCCCCGGTCACCACCCCCTGCCGGGTCGTCGCCCAGATGGTCAACTACCGCAGCCACGCACGCGACTCCGGCTTCACCGGCGACATCCCGCCCGCCTTCTTCCGCAAGGCGTCCGGCTCGGTGAGCGGCCCGGGCGATGCCATCGTCCGCCCCCGGCACGTGCGGTTCCTCGACTACGAGGTGGAACTCGGCCTGGTCATGGCCGCGCCGCTGCCCGTCGGCACCGTCGTCCAGGAGGGTGACCTGCCCTCGTACGTCGCCGGCCTCGTCATCACCAACGACGTCAGCGCGCGGGACGTGCAGCTGACCAAGACGCAGTTCTACGAGAGCAAGTCGTACCCGACCTTCACGCCCACCGGCCCCCACCTGGCCCTGCTGGACACGGAAGACTTCGCCCACCTCCTCGACCTGCGACTGCAGTTGAGCGTCAACGGGGACCTCCGCCAGGACCGCACCCTCACCGACATGATCGTGCGGCCGGCCGAGGCGCTGACACTCCTCGCCCGGTTCCAGACCCTCGACGCCGGAGACCTCCTGCTGACCGGCACCCCCGGCGGCACCGCGCTCAAAGCCCCGCCGAAGGCCATCGAGAAGATCGGCGCCCTTCTGCCGCCCGCCATGAAGTGGAAGGCGTTCTTCAAGAGCCAGGCCCGCAATCCGCACTACCTGCACCCCGGCGACGTCGTGACCGCGACCATCGCCACCCCGGACGGGCGCATCGACCTCGGCGAGCAACGCAATTCCGTGTCCGACGCGAAGTGACCGACGCGACGTGACCGACGTGAACTGACCCGAAACGAGCCGCACATGACCGTCGAGCACATTCCGGCCGACATACCCGTGGTGATCATCGGCGCCGGACCGGTGGGCGTGACCGCCGCCCTCCTCCTGGCCCGGCGCGGAGTCCGCACCGTCGTCCTGGAACGCCACCACGCCCCCTACCCGCTGCCACGCGCTGTCGCAGTCGACGACGAGGTCCACCGGATCCTCCAGGCCGCCGGTGTCGGTGAGGAGTTCACCGCGATCAGCCGCCCCGCCCGCGGACTGCGACTGCTGGACGCCCGGCACCGGGTGATGGCCGAGTTCCCGCGCGCGGCGCTCGGCCACCACGGCTACCCGCAGACCAGCATGTTCGACCAGCCCGAGCTGGAGCGGCTGCTGCGCGACGCCCTCACCCTGCGCCCGGAGTGCGAACTGCGCAGCGGCGCGGAAGTGACCGGCATCCACCCGGACGGCGCGGGCCCCGTCCGCGTGACCTACCGCGACGAGCACGGCGAGCACCAGCTGCGGGCGGAGGCCGTCCTGGGCTGCGACGGTGCGAACAGCATCACCCGCACCGCCATCGGCGCCGCCTGGGAGGACCTGCGCTTCGAAGAGCGCTGGACCGTCCTCGACATCCGCACCGATGCCGACGTCCGCTGCTGGGAGGGGGTCGAGCAGATCTGCGACCCCGACCGGCCGGCCACCTTCATGCGCGTCGGCGAGGACCGCTACCGCTGGGAGTTCCGCCTGAAAGACGGCCACGGGACGGTCCGTGAACTCCTCGCCCCATGGCTGCCGCCCTCGCACGAAGGAGACTTCGAGGTCGTCCGGGAGAGCCAGTACACCTTCCGGGCGCTGGTCGCCGACCGGTGGCACAGCGGACGCGTCTTCCTCCTGGGCGACGCCGCCCACCTGACTCCGCCGTTCGTCGGGCAGGGGCTGTGCTCGGGCCTGCGCGACGCCTGCAACCTCACCTGGAAACTCGCCCGCGTCCTCGAACAAGGCGCCGACGAACGGCTGCTGGACACCTACGAGAGCGAACGCAGACCGCACGCCCGGCACATGATCCGCCTCGCGGTCGCCATGGGCTGGGCCATGACCGGCGGCCAGGACGGCGCCGCCGCACTCCGCCGCAGACTCCTGGCCGCGGCCTGCCGCATACCCGGCCTGACCGCTGCGGCCGGCCGCGACCTCAGCCCCGCCCTGACCACCGGGCCGCTCGTACGACGCCGGACGCGGCCCGGCCGGCGCGGCCTCGCGGGCACCCACTGCCCGCAGCCGTGGACCGGCACCGGTACCGGCAGAACCCGTCTCGACGACCTGCTCGGCGACTCCTTCACCATCCTGACCGCCGACGCCCCGACCCCCTCGCTGATCGCCCTCGCCCACAGCCTCGGCGCCCGCCCGATCCGGGTGACCGAAGCGGGCGACGACGGCACCCTCGCCGCCTGGCTGCGCGCCGGCCGGGCGGACGCTGTCCTCCTGCGCCCCGACCGTGTCGTCCTGGACGTCATCCCCACCGGAAGCGACTCCTTCACCGACACCGCCGCCTGGGCATTCCTCCTGCACACCACACGTAGCCCCCGCCCCCACCCACGGACCGCCCGGAAGAACCCGCTGAGGAGCGCCGCCCGATGACCGTCAGCCCCGACCCGGCCCCCTTCACGACACCCGACCCGAAGGACGTCGCCGACAGCCGCATCGCCGACTTCGCCCGCCACGCAGGACTGGACGGCACCGACTACGCCGCCCTGCACCACTGGTCGGTCACCGACCTGGAAGGCTTCTGGCGTGCCGTGTGGGAGTACTTCGCCATCGACGCCGACACCCCTTACGAGCAGGTGCTCGCCGAAGAGACCATGCCCGGCGCCCGCTGGTTCACCGGAGCCACCCTCAACTACACCCACCACGCTCTGCGCAGTCTTCCCGACGACAAGAGCGCCGTCATCGCCCTGGACGAGACCGGCGCCGCCCACGAGCTGACCGGCGGTGAGCTGCGCGCGCACGTCGCCTCCGTCGCCGCCACCCTGCGCGACCTGGGCGTCCGCCCCGGCGACCGCGTCGTCGGCTACCTGCCCAACACCCCGCACGCCATCGTCGCGTTCCTGGCCGCCGCGAGCCTGGGCGCCGTCTGGTCGGTGTGCGGGCAGGACTACGCCCCCACGGCGGCCGCCGACCGGTTCGCCCAGCTGGAGCCGACCGTTCTGGTCGCCGCCGACGGCTACCTCTTCAACGGCACCACACACGACCGGCGTGACGCCGCCCTCGAACTGGCCGGCGCGCTGCCCACGCTGAAGGCCACCCTGCTCGTGGACCACGTCGGCCTGCCCTGGCCGTCCGGCGGCCTTCCCTCGCCCGTCGTCCCGTGGGAGGACGCCTCCTCCCGCTCGGAAGAACTCACCTGCACTCCCGTACCGTTCGACCACCCCCTGTGGGTCGTCTTCTCCTCCGGCACCACGGGCCTGCCCAAGGGCATCGTGCACGGCCACGGCGGCGTCCTGCTGGAGCACCTCAAAACCCTCGGGCTGCACTCCGACCTCGGTCCCGGCGACCGCCTCCTGTGGTACACCACCACCCACTGGATGATGTGGAACCTGATCGCCTCCACCCTCCTGACCGGCGCCACGACCTGTACCTACGACGGCAGCCCAGCACCCTTCGCACAGCCCGACATCCTGTGGGAACTGGCCTCCCGCCACCGCGTCACCGTCTTCGGCACCAGCCCCCAATACCTGCTGGGCATGGCCAAGTTCGGCATCGACCCCGCCGTCCACGACCTGTCGTCCGTCCGCGTGGTCGGCTGCACCGGCTCCGCCCTTCCCGCCTCCGCGTACCCCTGGGTCCGCGACCATGTCGGCGAGGGCGTCCTGCTCGCCTCCACCAGCGGCGGCACCGACATCGTCTCCGGCTTCGCCGGCAGCGCACCCAGCACTCCCATCTGGGCCGGAGAACTCTCAGCACCCAACCTCGGCGTGGCGCTGGCCGCCTACGACACCGCAGGGCTCCCCGTCACCGGCCAGGTCGGCGAACTCGTCGTCACCCGCCCCATGCCGTCCATGCCGCTGTACTTCTGGAACGACCCCGACGGCACCCGCTACCACGACGCCTACTTCACCGCCTATCCCGGCATCTGGCGCCACGGCGACTGGATCACCCTCACCCGGCACGGCTCGGTCATCGTCCACGGCCGATCCGACTCCACCCTCAACCGCAACGGCGTCCGCCTGGGCAGCGCCGACATCCACGACATCGTCGAACGCCTCCCCGAGATCACCGAAGCCCTCGTCATCGGCGCGGAAGAGCCCGACGGCGGCTACTGGATGCCGCTGTTCGTGACCCTGACGGCCGGAGCCGTACTGGACGACGACCTGCGCAAGCAGATCAAGGACGCGATCCGCAGCGGCATCTCACCCCGGCACGTCCCCGACGAGATCATCGAAGTGCCGGGCATCCTGCACACCCGCACCGGCAAGAAGCTGGAAGTCCCCGTCAAACGCCTCCTGCAGGGCGCCCCGGCCGAAGAAGTCGTCAACCCGGCCACGGTCGACGCTCCCGACCTCATCGACTACTACGCCCGCCTGGGCACCGAACGCAGAGACCGATGGGCATGACTCGACCGGATCACCCGGCCCGGCTACGAGCACCTGGAGAGCGGCTGGACCCGCCTGTCCAGCGGCGTGGTCATGGTCAGCCGACAAGCCGCCGCGGCACGGGCCTTCGTCGAACGCCCCGGTGTCGGCACCGAGCTCAGCCCCTGTCCGCCGCTGGGCTCGATCCCGTACCGTACCCGGGCTGAAGAGAAGCACAAGGTGCCAGACACCGCGGGGGCACCCCGCGGCCGGTTCGATCGTCCGAAGTGCTGGGCAGCGGGATCTCGCGCAGGGGAGGATGGTCGTCATGACGAGCGAAGGCACCTCGATCGACGCAACCAAGCCCAGTATCGCGCGTGTTTACGACTATCTGCTGGGCGGCAAGGACAACTACGCCGTGGACCGGGAGATCGGCGACGTGTTCAAACGCGACCTTCCCGGCTCGGTGGCGATCGCCTTCGCCAACCGCTCAGCGTTGACCCGGGCGGTCGCGGAGATCGCCACGACCACCGACATAACCCAGTTCATCGATCTCGGCAGTGGTCTGCCGACCGCGGACAACGTGCACCAGGTCGCGCAACGCCATACCCCGGAGTCCCGGGTGGTGTACGTCGACATCGACCCTCAAGTGCTCGTCCACGGGCGTGCCTTGCTGGAGGAGAACGACCGGACCCGGGTCGTCGAGGCCGATGTCCGTGACCCCGAGGCCGTCTACAACCACCCCGAGACCCGGGAAATGATCGACTTCGAACGCCCGGTCGCCGTCGTGTTCAGTGCCATCCTCCACCACGTCAACGACGAGGAGGACCCTGCCGCGATCGTCCGCTACTGGCGCGACCGCGTGCCCTCCGGAAGCTGCTTCTTCGTCAGCCACTTCCGTTCCGGCAACAACCCGGAGACGGCCGAGGCGGAGAAGGTCCTCCAGCAGACGTTCGGCCGCGGCCGCTGGCGCACCGACGAGGAGATCGCCTCCCTGCTGGACGGTCTGCAGATCCTCGATCCGGGAGTCGTCCCCGCCTCCCTGTGGCGCCCCGCGGCGGTCGGCGAGCAGCCGTGGGGCGACGGCGGGGAGAGGGAACTCACCGTCTGGGAACACCTCATCGCCGCCGGGATGGCCCGCAAGGCCTGACGGCCGTCAGGAAGTGGGCCTCTACGGCGAGGCGGGCCCCTGCGGCGAAGCGGCCCGCAAGCCGTGCCCCCGCAGTCCCGCCCATCGGCCGTTCCGGCGGGACGGGGTGCGCCCTGTCGGTCCGACGCCCAGGTGCACGGCAGCAGCCGCGTCGTCACCCGGTTTCGGGTTAACCCCACCACCGATCCGCCAGCAGCCGCCATGGTCCGCGGTGACAGCGATCCGTAGCTTCGAGGTATCGCTACGCGAAGATCGTGAGAGGGCGGAACATTGAGGCTGCGCGGGAACAAGCGCCGGAAGACGGACAACCGGCCGGAGCCTCAGGGCACGTCCGGTCTCGCTGTCGAACTGCGGGGCGTCCGGCGGCAGTACGGCCGCGGCAAGGGCGCCGTACACGCCCTCGGCGGCGTCGATCTCGTCCTGTCCCGCGGTACCTTCACCGCCGTCATGGGCCCGTCCGGCTCCGGCAAGTCCACGTTCCTCCAGTGCGCCGCCGGCCTCGACCGGCCGTCGGCCGGGTCCGTGCGCCTCGGCGGTACGGAGATCACCGGCATGCGTGAGAACCGGCTCACCGAACTGCGCCGCAGCCGCCTCGGCTTCGTCTTCCAGGCGTTCAACCTGCTGCCGTCCCTCACCGTCGAGGAGAACGTGCTGCTCCCGATGCGTCTGGCCGGACAGCGCCGGGACCGCCGCCGCGCCGCCCAGGTGCTGGCGCAGGTCGGGCTCGCCGACAAGGCCGGGCGTCGGCCCGGCGAGCTCTCCGGCGGCCAGCAGCAGCGCGTCGCCATCGCCCGCGCGCTGGTCGCCCGCCCAGACGTGATCTTCGCCGACGAGCCCACCGGCGCCCTGGACTCCACCACGGCCGCCGAGGTCCTCGGCCTGCTCCGGCACGCCGTGGACACCCTCGGCGCCACCGTCGTCATGGTCACCCACGACCCCGCCGCGGCGGCCTGGGCCGACCGCGTGCTGTTCCTCGCGGACGGCGTCTTCGCCGGCGGCCTCGACCGTGGTTCGCCGGAGCGGATCGCGGCGCGGATGGCCGCCCTGACCTCCCGGACCGGCGCGATGGCGAGGGCCGCGGCGTGAGGAGCTTCGCCCCCAACGGCCTGGCCCGCGCGGCCGTGCGCTTCGAACCCGCCTCGTTCGCGGGCACGTTCATCGCGCTGATGATGTCGGCGCTGATCGTCTCCGCCTGCGGAATCCTCCTGGAGACGGGTGCCCGTGCCTCGGTGCCGGCGGAGCGCTACGCGAGGGCGCCGGTCCTCGTGGCGGCCGACCAGTACGCCCACCTGGTCACGGGCAGCGGAGACAGCCGGTCGGACTCCCCGGCACCGCTGCCGGACACGGCGCGCGTGGACAGCGCCCTGGCGCGCAAGGCGGCCCGCGTGCCCGGCGTGAAGGCGGCGGTGCAGGACTTCGCGTTCCCGGTGCGCCAGGGCGACGGCACGCTGACCGGGCACGGCTGGGGATCGCACGCCTTCACCGGTGCGGCGCTCGTCTCCGGGGCCGCGCCCCGTACCGGCGAGGTCGTGCTCGACGCCCGGGCCGCGAGGACCGCGGAGGCCGCCATCGGCGACACGGTCGCGCTCGAAGCCGCCACCGGGCGTGCCGACTTCAGAATCTCCGGGCTGGCGAAAGCCGGATCCGGCGATGTGACCAGGGCCGCCACAGGCTGGTTCGCCGACGCGCAGGCCCCAGCTCTCGCCGGGCATCCGGGCAAGGCCGACGCGATCGCCGTACTGGTGAGGCCCGGAGCGGACACCCACGCCCTTGCCGCCGACGTGAAAAGGGCGCTCGCCGGCTCCGGCGCCGAGGTGTACACCGGCGAGGACCGTGGCGCCGTGGAGGAGCGCGGCCTCGGGTACGCGAAGGAGACGCTCACCGGCCTCGGCGGCTCCTTCGGCGGGATCGCCGCCGTGGTCGCCGTCTTCACCGCGGCCGGCACGGTCGCGCTGTCCGTCGCCCAGCGCGCCCGGGAATTCGCGCTGCTGCGCGCCATCGGGGCCACCCCGCGGCAGATCCGCCGCGCGGTCGCCGCCGAGGCGCTGCTCATCGCGCCCGCCGCGGGGCTGGTCGGCTGCCTGCCCGGGGTCGGCCTAGCGCACTGGTGGTTCGGGCAGCTGAAGGACCGCGGCGCCGTCCCGCAGGCCGTGAACCTGCACGTGTCCTTCATCCCGCTCGTCGTCGCCGTCGGCGTCGGACTGCTGACCGCGCTCGCGTCCGGCTGGGCCGCCGGCCGCAGGCCCGCGAAGATCAAACCGGGACAGGCGCTCACCGAGGCGTCGGTGGAGCGCCTGCGGCCCGGTGCGGTCCGTACCGGGCTGGGCGTCGGCGCCCTCACCGGGGGCGGGTTCCTCACCGGCCTCGCCGCCCGTTCGGCCGGGGACGACGCCGCCAACGCCGCCCTCGGCGTCGTCATGCTCTTCATGCTCGCCGTCGCGCTCCTCGGCCCTCTGGTGGCGCGGCTGTGTGCCACGCTGTTCTCACTGGCCCTGCGTGAGGGCAGCGCCGCGGCCTCCCTCGCGGCCGCCAACTCCCGTACGAACGCCCGGCGGCTGGCATCCGCGATCACCCCGATCGTGCTGGCCATGGCCTTCGCGTCAACGCTCGTCTTCATGCACACGAGCGAGAGTCACGTCGCCGCGCAGCAGCTGCGCGCCGGCGTCACCGCGGACCACGTGGTCACGGATCCGGCCGGACTGCCCGCCGACGCGGTCACCCGGGCCGCCCGGGTGACCGGTGTCGACGTGGCCGTGGGCCTGCTCGACACGCAGGTACTCGTGCCGGTCGGCTCCGGAGGCGACCGATGGCTCCAGGGCGCGGCGACCCAGGGCATCTCCGGCTCCGGCGCGCAGCTCGCGAAGGTCCAGGACCTCGACGTGCTCAGCGGCAGCCTGGACCGGGTCGAAAGAGGCCGGATCGCCATCGACAGGACGCTCGCCACGTCGGCGAAGGTCGAGATCGGCGACAGGCTGCCGCTCCACCTCCCGGACGGCACCAGGATCAGCCCCGAAGTCGTCGCCGTCTACGGCCGCGGCCTCGGTCTCGCGACGGTGACCATGGACCGGGCCACTCTGGCCGCCCACGTCACGTCGGGCTTCGACAGCACGCTGCTGGTACGGGGCGGCGACGCCCGATTCCTGGCTCCCCTTGGCAAGGTCACCGACGCTTCCGGCTACGCCGTCGGGCAGGACGCCGAGCGCGAGCTCAACGCCTGGGCCAACTACACGATGGCCGGTGTCCTCGGTGGCTTCGCGGCCGTCGCCTCCGCCAACACACTCGTGACGACCGTCCTCGCCCGACGCCGCGAACTGGGCATGCTCCGCCTCGTGGGCGCCACCCGGCTCCAGGTGATGCGGATGCTCCGCTGGGAGGGTCTGCTGGTGGCCGTGGCGGGCGTGGTCCTGGGCACGGCCATCGCCGCGGCCACGCTCGTCCCGATGATGCGCGGCCTGACGGGGGAGTCCCCGTACGTACCACCGCTGGTGTACGGGGCGTTCGCCGCGGCCGCCGTGGGCCTCGGCCTGCTCGCCGTCAGCCTCCCCGCTCGCGCCGTACTGCGTGATGGGCGGGCCTGAGGCCAGAGGAGGGTGACCTGTGCGGGCACCGGTGATCCGGTGGTGTCCAATGGCGCCTGCACAGTGATTCGGGGGAGTCAGGGGCAGCCTGATGGAGGGGCTGAAACCGACCGATCCCGAGCAGGCGGGCCGGTACCGCATCGCGGGCTTGCCGGGGGCCGGCGGGATGGGCCGCGTGTACATGGGCCGTTCGCCCAGCGGGAGGCTGGTCGCGGTCAAGGTGGTGCGGCCGGAACTGGCCGACGATCCCGGGTTCCGGCGCAGTTCGCCCGGGAGGTGGCGGCCGCCCGGAAGGTCACCGGATTCTTCATGGCCGCGGTGGTGGACGCCGATCCCGATGGGTCACCCCCGTGGCCGGCGACCGCCTACGTGCCGGGCATGGCGCTGGACCAGGCGGTCGCCGCGCGTGGTCCCTGGCCTGTGGCCTCGGTGTTCGCGCTCGGCGCGGTGCTGACCTGCGCGGCCACCGGCACCGGTTCGTTCGGAACCGGCTCCGCGCAGTCGCCGGACTGTACGGCCCACTTCCTCGACAGACACCCCGCGGTGCGGGAGTCTCCCGGCCGGTGCCCGGAGGGCGGCGGGCTGCCGCGCCGCCCGCCCAGGGCCCATGAGCTACCGGGGCGCGGTCGGCCGTGCCGGTTCAGGGGCAGGAGTTCCTGTCAGGAGTTCTTGGCCGTGGCCCGTCGCGCGATCCCGGGCGTGCGGCGAGGTCACCGGGCCGTGGCGGTGGGGTGGTTGCCCAGGGCGGCACCAAGGAGGCTGCGGAGGTGGTCGGCCTCCGGGAGCAGGGTGGCCTCGATCTGGTCGTCGGTGCGGCCGGCCAGGGTGAGTTCCTGGATGCGCCGGAACAGCAGGCGGTCCGCGGCGGCGATCAGGGCGGCGGCGGCCCGGGGCGCGATGGCCGGGGCGGGGTCCGGGGCGGCGGCCGTCAGCGCTGCGGCGAGTGCCGCCTCCCGCTGGTCGTGCAGTTCGCGCAGCCGGGCGGTGAGGGTGGGGCTGTCGGCGACCATGCGGGCGAAAGCGGGGCCGGTGAAGCCGACCACGGGGTTGTGTTCCAGCAGGGCGGCGCGGAAGGTCCGGCCCAGGGCGGCGAGCGGCTCCTCGTCGGGCCCGCGCTCGGCGACGACCCGGGCCAGGCCCTGGGCGAACGCCTCGTGGTGGTCGAGGGCCAGGTCTTCCTTGCGGGTGAAGTAGTTGGTCACCGTCTTCTTGGCCACCCGGGCCGCGGCGGCGATCTCGGCGATGGTGGTCTGCTCGAAGCCCTGCTCGATGAAGAGCCTGGTCGCGCAGTCGGAGATCAGCTGCCTGGTCTCCTGCTTCTTGGACTCACGGAGTCCCATCTCGGTAGCCATGGAGCAATCTTACATCCGTCGTAAAATTATACTTGACCTATCAGTTGGCCCGTGGCTAAAGTTATGTCCGTCGCAAAATTAGCCCGAGTGAACGGAACTGGATGCGCAAGCTCACCTACTTCGTCGGCGCCACCATCGACGGCTTCATCGCCGCCCCTGACGGTGACTTCGACTTCTTCACCCCGTACCTCACCGAGGACTACCTCCCGCACCTGGTCGGCGAGTACGCGGACTGCCTCCCGAGCCCGGGCCGCGCTGCCCTCGGCGTCGCGGACGTACCCAATACCCGCTTCGACACCGTGCTCATGGGTCGCGGCACGTATGCCCCGGGTCTGGCCGTCGGCCTCACCAGCCCCTACCCCCACCTGCGGCAGATCGTGTTCTCCCGCTCGCTCACCACCAGCCCGGACCCGGCCGTCGAGGTCACCGGCGAGGACCCGGCCGCCCTGGTCCGCAAGCTCAAGCAGCAGGACGGGCTCGGCATCTGGCTCTGCGGCGGCGCCGACCTGGCCGGCCGGCTGCTCCCCGAGATCGACGAGTTGATCGTCAAGCAGTACCCGGTCGTGACCGGCACCGGCATCCCGCTGTTCCGCGCCGGCTTCTCGCCGCGCGCCTTCCGGCTCACCGACAGCCGCGTGTTCGAGAGCGGCACCCTCGTCCTCACCTACACGAAGGCCGCCGACTAGACCGGCACCCTTCGCCCACGCCACGCCCGAACCAGCCAGGAGCTGCTCTGAACGTCACCACCACCACCCTGTCCCTCACCGTCGCCGACGTGGACGCCTCACGCGAGTTCTTCTGTACGCACCTCGGCTACCAGGTCGCCATGGCCGCCGACGGCTTCGCGTCCCTGACCCGCGGCGACGCCGCCGCCGACATCGTGCTGCTCCGCCGTGGCACCGAGGTGCTCCCGCCCGAACAGCGGGACCGGCAGGCCGGCGGCCTGATCCTCGCGCTCACCGTCATCGGCCTCGCCGCCGAGGAGCGCCGCCTGCGCGAGGCCGGCGCCCCGATCACCATGCCGCTGCGCGAAGAGCCGTGGGGCGAGCGACTGTTCCAGCTGACCGACCCGAACGGAGTCGTCGTCCAGCTCGTCGAATGGGCCACCCCCGACGAACCCGCGCAGACCGAGGAGCCCGCCATGCACGTGGTCAGCCCCGACGCCAAGAACGTCACCGAGTCCCCGAACGCCCGGATGACCGGTCTGGCCGCTCCCAGCCAGGGCAGCTCCGAACTCGGCACCTAGACCGTCGCGATGGAGGCCGACCGCAGGCCCTTTCCCTGGACCGTCCGACATGGTCGAGGACGAAGTCGCCGACCACGGCGTCGAACGCGTCGAACCTGCACGGACCAACGGGCCGGTGCATGCCTCGTACCGGCCCGTAAGGTGGGAACAGGAAGGGTGAGTTCTGGCGCGAAATCCGGTGAACTCCCGGGCTTCCCTGGGATTTCCGCTACTCGTCGATCGCCGCGCCGAACCGCGCGTCGGCCGCTGTTGCTCCGAGGCGCGCCCCGTCATAGGTCCACGAATCCGTCGCGGTGAGTCCCGAGGACGACGCGGGAAGGACCCATACGAAACCGTCGTCCGTGTTCTCACCCGGTGCCGCCGCCAGCAGACCGAAGCGGCCGTCATGGTTGGCGTCGATCAACCGCACCTGGCCGCCCCAGCGGTCCGAGGCCTCCGCCGCTCCGGGAACGCCGGAGGAGTTCTGATCGAAACTGCGCACCCCCGTCGCCGTCAGCCCGCCCGGTGCGCCACGCAACGTCCAGACGGCACCCGCGTCGGACACGGAACCCACGTCCTCCCCGGGTGCCCCGATGGCGAGATCCGGGCGGCCGTCGCCGTCGGTGTCACCGGAGGACAGCTCGGCACCCCACCGGTCGCCCGCTTCGGCCGTACCGGGCACGCCGGGGGAGTCCTGGGTCCATGTCTGGGCCGGGGTCGGGTCGAGGCCCGACAGGTCGCCCTTGCCCAGGTAGACGGAGACGGACCCGCCGACGGGTGAGCCGACCCCCGTGTCGCCGATGGCCAGGTCGTCCTGGCCGTCGTGGTTGAAGTCGCTGGAGACGACCGCGGGACCACCTTCGAACGCGCCGCCGTCGCCCAGCGCCTCGACGTCTGGTGCGCCATGGAGCACCTGGGTGGCGCCGATGCCAGGCCGGTCGCCGGTGGTCACACCAGAGATCGCCAGGTCGGCCCAGGAGTCCTCGTTGTAGTTGCCGTGGCTGAGGCTCCGGAAGGCGAAGCCGGTCTCCAGCGGGCTCACGTCCCGGGCACGGACTCCCGTGTCCACCGCCCTCAGCTGCCGGACAGCAGCCGCCGTCGGCGCGGAGGTGAAGAACAGCAGCGTGTCGTTCTCCAGGACGGCGACGCTGTCGCGCGGACTGGCGTCCGGGTCTGCCGGGTCCGGGGCGAAGTACCGGGCCGCTTCGATGGCCAGACCGAACCTGGCGCCGGCCCGCGGTTGGCCGGTGTCCTCGAGCCAGGTGCTGTCGGACCCGTGAAGCCCGCTCGGCGAGCCCCAGAAGACGACGGCACCGCCCGCGTCGGACACTCCGGCCAGATCTTCGGCGGGGATGCCGACGATCGCGTCGTCGTAGCCGTCGTTGTCCAGGTCACCTGAGGCCACGGCGCTGCCGAAGCCGTCGCCGGCCTCGGAGGCGCCCGGAACGCCCGAGGTGTTCTGGTGAAGGACGCTCTTCTTGGTGGTGCTGAGACCGCTCGACGAGCTGTACTGCACGGAGACGTAGCCCGCGGCCTTGGCACCGCTCACCGTGGCGCCCGGGGCGCCGATCAGCACGTCGTCGAACCCGTTGCCGTCGAAGTCGCAGTTGTGCTGCTGCCAGCCGATGGACGGGAAGGGCGCCACGGCCTGTGCCGCGGGGGCCGCGATCATCGCGCCGCCACCGAGGGCGAACACTGCCGCGGCTGTCAGGGCCGCGCTGGTGATGTGACGCACGGGAGCCAACCTCCTTGAGTTTCTGGACTGCCTGCGGCGTCCTGCTCGGCCGAGGTGGAGGGGTCGGATGGGGCCTGGGGGCGGTGCAGGTACGCAGTCGGCCGCTCACCGGCGACACCGCCGAACAGAAAGCGGTGGGTGCTGGTGGTCGTAGAGGCCCGGAACGACGTCGTGCCCGCCACGAAGCGGCATGAAGTCATGCAAGGCCCCCTGGTCCGACAGTGCGGGTGAGAGCGACGCCCTCTTCCGCTCACCCAGAAGACACCCGAAGTTCGTCCATGGTTGTACTCGGCGCGCGGGTCAGTCGTCCGGTGCAGGGCCGCCGCACTCGCCCGCAGGGCTGGACCCACGCGGCCATAGCCACGGACAACTACAAGGACCGGCTCGGCATTTCGTTCCGCAACCGGTTCTCCGGAGTGACCGCGGGCGCCTCAGTCGGTATCGGTCGCGGCAAGGACGGCCAGGCGCCTGCCGTCGGGGGAGAGCACGGCCAGGCCGATGTCCCGGGCCACGTGCTCGAACCACTTCGTGCCGGCGTCAAAGCCATGCCATGCGCAGGCCGTCACCTGTACCTCGACCTCTGCGGCACCGGCGCTTTCGGGGCATCCGGCGAGGGCGGACAGGGATCGTTCCCCGCGAGGAGCGGGTGAGCGGCGCTGGTGCCGGGCATCTGGGTACCGGATCAGGTGATGCGGTGTCCTCCATCGACGTGCAGGACGGTCCCGGTGATGAATCCGTTGTGTATCACCGACAAGAATGCCTGGGCGATGTCGTCGGGGGTGCCGACGCGGCGGGCCGGGAGTCGCGCGGCCAGCTCCGCGAAGGCTGCTTGTTTGTCCATGCCGAGTTGGTCCCAGATGGGGGTGTCCACCCAGCCGGGGGAGATGACGTTCACTCGCACGGGGGCCAGTTCGATCGCCAGCCCGTACGCCAGTGACGCGAGCGCGCCGTTGGCCGCGGCCATGATTGTGTTCGACCCGTTCGGCCGGTACGCATTAATGCCCGAGGTATAGGTGATCGAGCCGGTGACTCGTCCGGCCGCGTGCTTGCCGACCAGCCAGGCACCGAGCAGCTTGGTTTCCACGATGGCCCGTGCGGTCGCGGTGGCGACGTCGGCGGTCCGGCCGTACACGCCGGTCGCGTCCGCAGCGGTGACCGCCACGTGCTCCACGCGTTCCACCTGGGCGAACAGTTCGGCCACGTCCTCCTCCCGCCCCATGTCGGCCGCGATCGCGCTGATCTTCCCGTGACCGGGGCGTTCCAGTTCCGCCCGGGCCGTCGCGAGCCGGTCCGCGGATCGGCCGACGATCGTCACATTCATGTCCTTGGCAAGCAGAGTCCGGGCCAGGGCAAGGCCCATGCCGGAGCCGCCACCGATGATGATCGCGTCAGTCATGATGCGAGGCTGCGCCGCCGGGCCGGTTCCGGGAAGGCCGTGTGATTCCTGGGTGTGACACGGCCACCCAGGAACGCATCGGCCGGTGGCAGACTCGACGCCGTGAACGCGATGGCCAAGTTCCTTCGGATCCGGCGCGGGCGGATCGGCCCGGCCGACGTCGGGCTGCCCACCGGGCCGGGCGCCCGGCGCACACCCGGGCTGCGCCGCGAGGAGTTGGCGGCGCTGGCAGGCGTGAGCGTGGACTACTACGTCCGGATCGAGCAGGGGCGGGAGACCGCGCCCAGCGACGCGGTACTGGGCGCGCTGGCCCGGGTCCTGCGGTTCACCGCCGACGAGCACGCCCACCTGCTCGGCCTCGCCGACCAGGTCGCCGGGCGGGCACCGCGCCGCGGGCCCGCAGACCCGCGACCAGCCAGCCCTGGCCTGCGGCTGCTGCTGGAGTCGGTCCGGCCCAGCCCGGCGTACGTACTCGACGACGTCAACGACGTGCTGGCCTCGAACCCGGAGGGCCTTGCGCTGATGCCCGGGCTCAGCGACTGGCCGCCCGCACAGCGCAACACGATCCGGTACACCTTCCTGCACGCGGCCGCGCGCACCCTTTTCGCCGACTGGGACCGGGTGGCACGTAACAGCGTCGCGCACCTGCACACCGCCGAACTGACCGCCCCGGAGCGGACTGCCGCGCTGGTCGCCGAACTGGCGGCGGCCAGCGGCGAGTTCGCCGCACTGTGGCGCCGGCACGAGGTATGGGTCAAGCGCGCCGGCGAGACCGCGTTCCGGCACCCGGTGATCGGCCCGATCACCCTCGCCAACGAGGTGCTCAGCCCTGCCGGCGAGGGCCAGCGCATGCTGATCTACCAGGCCCCTCCCGGCACGGTCGAGCACGACTCCCTGGTCCTGCTGGCAATGACCACCGAGGACGCGGGAACCCCGTGAACTCGCAGTCGAAGACGTGATCTGACGAGCAGCAGCCGCTGGTACCGCGGCTGACCGGCCGTGTGGCACCGCGCATACGAAAAGCCCCGGCGCTACCGAGACTCTCAGCTTGTTCTTTATCTACCGTCAGCCGGTCAGACGCCGTCTGGAACCTTCCGACCCCGTCCTACGACGCTGACGGTAGATAAAGAACAAGCTCAGGATGCCGCAGGTCGGCGCTGGCCATGGGCGGTAGGTCTACCAGGGCGTCCATCGTGGCGGGGCCAGAACCAAGTCCGGCCCCGGGCCCGCGCCGACCTGGGCCACGGCGACTCCGAACACGCCGCCGCGCGGCTGGCCTCGCTCGTTCCTCAAGGCGATCGGACGGGCTGCGGGAACGGGCATGCAGGCAGGCCGATCACGAGAAGTGGATCACGACGGGCCGTCATCTGCGGCCCTTTGGTCCTGCGGGCATCGGGCAGGTTGGCGGCCTTGGCCATGGCCTTCCACTCCAGCGGCACTCAATGCAGGGGGCTCTCGGCTTTGGTGAGTTGCAGGCTCGCCTGCCACAGGCGCAGTCGGGCCTCGCTGTCGTATGCCTGGGAATGAGCGCGTGCGTCGCGGGTGCGGTCGTAGAAGCGTCCGGTGGTACCGGCGAGTGCCGGGTCGGTGACGAGCCGGCGGGCGGCGGTCACTCCCTCTTCCAGGGTGTCGATGCTGTGTCCGGTCTCGGCGAGGACGATCTTGGTCGGCATATAGGTTGCGGGGTGCAGGCTGTTGACCGTGACCTCGTCGGCGGACAGGCGTGCGGCGAGTTCGAAGCCGGACATGATCTGGGCGAGCTTGCTCTGACCGTAGGCTCGGATGCCGTCGTAGTCGTGCTCCAGCATCAGATTCTCGAAGTCGAGCGGGTGCTGGCCGATGGAAGCGACGTTGACGATGCGGGCCGGCGCCGACGCCCGCAGCAGCGGCAGGAGTTCGAGGGTGAGCAGGAAGCCGGCGAGGTGGTTGACGGCGAAGCGCAGCTCGTGGCCGTCGGCGCTGGTGCGGCGGGTGCGGCCGTCCGGTTGCCCGCCGCCGATGCCGGCGTTGTTCACCAGGACGTCGAGTCGGTCCACCGATGCGCGAATCTCAGCGGCCATACGGCGGACCTGGTCGAGGTCGGCGAAGTCCGCGGTCACAGTCCGGGGCCTGGACACGCCGCGGGCCGCGAACCGGTCTGCGATGCGGTCGAGTTTGGCCTGGTTGCGGCCGTGCAGGATCAGGTCGGTGCCGTCGGCTGCCAGGTGTTCGGCCAGGGCCAGGCCGAGGCCGTCGGTGGCGCCGGTGATGAGGATGGTGCGGGAAAGGCTCATTGCTCGTCTCCCAGGTCGATCGCTGTGTTGGCCGAGGGTTGCGCAGCCTGCGTGAGGGTGGCCGTGAGGTCCTCGACGAGGTCGTCGCCCATGGGCCGGCGCGTGGCCAGGAGGCGATACCACAAGGTGCCGAACACGATGTCCAGGACGGTGGACGCAGCAGGACGGGGCGGCAGGTCGCCCCGTGTCCGGGCCCGATCGAGGACCACCTGGAGCGCGTCACGCCGACGCTGCAGAAAGGCACCGCCATCGAGACCGACGGGGCACTTCGGCGATCTCGGAGGTGGCAGGCCGACGTCGAGCGCGGCGTTGATGCGTACTTCGAACTCGATCCCGCAGCTGCCGAGCGCGGCGAGCCGGGGTGATCAGCGGCCAGTCGCGCAGCAACCATTGTCATAGGCAGGACCGAATGATTAACCCCGAAGGGCTTCCGGGCGAGACCGCTTGGTTCCTGTGGTCGTGGCGTACCGGGGCACGGATTTGATGACGCGCCCGGTGCCGGACACCCACCAAGGCGCCCTCCGGTGGTTGTCGCCCGCTCCGGTCCAGGGATACCCCCAACGGGTGGCAGCGGCATGCGCATACGAGGGTCGGCTACGCCCTCGGCACCGACCACTCCGCCGGCGCCTCCGGTGTCGTCGAGATGTACAGCACTCGTACGGGCCGCTGCTTCGACGGCACCGCGAACACCGTCTTCCCGCGCACGCACGAGCCCGCCTTCACGGTCGCCATGAGGGGATACTCCGGTCGCGGGAGGTCGTCGAACGTCACGCGGCTGGGCTTGATCCGCGCTCCGTCCGCGTACGCGAGTACCCACGAGTTGCGGGTGATCACGGCGAAGCCGTTCTTGAGGCACGCCCTGATCTCGACGGCGGCCCACGTGAACCCGGTCGTCCCGAACTCCTCGTCGGCGGAACGCCGGAGGTGGAACGTGCCCTGTTCGTACCGGAGCGCGGTCATTGCCATCGTCGATCCGTCGGTCGTGAAGGACAACGGCGTGCCGAGCGCGCGGGGCGCCTTCGGGTCCGGCTTCGCGGGGGTGCCGCCACCGGTGCAGGCCGTGACGGCGGTGAGCAGCAGGACGACGGTGACGGTGGTGGTGCGGGTGCGCATGGTCCCCCTGGTCGTGCGAGTCGAGGGAGGCATCATCGTGTGTGCATCGCCCGTTCCAGATGCATGTGTTCAAGCTGTGACCCGCCCGCCGCCGAGGTCTGGGTTCGGCCAGAACGCGGCGCTCGAGCTCTTCCCGCCGGGCAGCCGACCGTCCCTGTCCCTGTCCCTGTCCCGGCAGTTGGCTTCGCGTCGTGTGGCAGATGGCGGCCTGGCCGCCCTCCGAGTCGGCTGCACCCCGTCGATCGCCGACAGGGAAGCTGCCGGCCGAGAGAGCGGCTGTGCTCAACCCGTGCAGAATTGACGAGAGTTGTGAAAGGAGACAAGAATGTGGCTCGCTTCGCTGTGTCTGAAGAGAGCGAAGTGACGCGAGCGACGTGAGTGACACAGGCGTCCACGTCTTTGTCGGTCATGTCTTCATGGCACCCGTCCGTATCGCCCGCTCGCACTCTGCCACCTCCCACACCCTTGACCTTCACAGAGGCTCATCTTGTCGCGTTCGCAACAAACACGATTCCTCACCGCCCTCGCGGCAACGGCTTTCGCCGGTGCCGTGGTTCCCCTCGTCGGGGCAGGGGCCGCAAGCGCCACGACGTCCGGCGACTGCCAGTCCGCCACGGTCCAGTACCGCATCGTCGACGCCGACGGAAAGCCCGTGGGCGCGGACTGGTCCTCCCAGGGCGGGTTCCACCAGTGGGACACCGTCCCGGGAACGGTGGAGGTCCGGCTGGCCCCCGGTCAGAGCGTCGGTGACGGCTGCAAGTACCCCGTCTCCCTCGCCGAATACACCACCGAGGGGCCGAACTGGTTCGTCTCCGGTCACCAGGCCCTGGTCGACAAGGCCACCGTCTACCTCACCGCCGCGGACGTCGCGGACTCGGCCGACGCCAAGCAGACCTGGCAGAAGCTCGAGGTGAAGGCGCCCGACTGCTACGGCCAGATCGACCTGTACGGTGACGACGTCTCGTACGACGGAAAGACCGGGGAGGGCCACGGCCCGCTGCCCTATCAGCCCGACAACATCGCCACGCCGTACCACCTGATAGCCGCGTGGAACGGCGGCGAGAAGCCGTGCGCCCCCGCGACACCGGACTCGCCCTCCCCGTCGCAGTCCGCCCCCGCCACGCCCACCACCCCCGCGGCGAGCGAGCCGCCGGCCGACAAGACGACGGAGCCCGCCAGCCCCAAGCCGTCCAGCACGCCCTCCACGACGCCGGACGTGCCCCCGCTGACGTCGACGCCGCCCGCCACCCCGTCGCCGTCGCCCAGCGAGAGCACGCCGCCGCTGGCCGAGACCGGTGCGAGCGGCCCGCTCGGCCCCATCGCGGGAGGTGCGGCCCTGGTGATCGTCGCCGGAGCCGGTGCGGTCGTCATGTCCCGCCGTGCGCGTCGCTCCTGACGCAACACCCGGGATCACTCCCGAACGCTAGGTAGTTCGCAGGCTCCGCCCGCAGGACATCGACGCCACCCGCGTCGGCCTGCGGGCGGAGCTGTCTGGTCGGGGGCCGGGAGTGGGGAGCCGGGTCGAAGCACCTGTGTTGCGTTTGCCGCTGCCGCTGCCGCTGCCGCTGCCGCCCCACTGTCACGGCCACGGCGGGGCACGAGGTGGCCGGGTGGCTCGAACGTTGTTCGGAGTACGTGATGCGGCACACATGTTTTCCCAGTGCACCCCGCTTACCAGCCACTTCGCTCGGTTCATGTGTGGTGACAGACCGTCAGGTCGGCCAATTCCGCATTTAGTACCCGGGGTTACATCTGTCGAGTCGATCGAGCTTGCTATCGTGTTACTCGTTGGTAGCAATCCGTAGGGGGCCCCGGGAGGCCGGCGCGCATGTCGTCGGCGCTGCCTGGGCGGATTGGCCGAGACGGACGTTCTGGCAAGGGGGCCAGGCGGACGCGGTATCTGCGCGTACCCATGACGCGGCCTTCGAACTCCAGTCTTCCCGCTCACTCATCCGAACAGGTGAGACTCGTCTTATGGCTCGTTCCCTGGTCGATCTATTAACCCTGCATGCTTCCCGGCAACCCGACCGGACTGCCTACCGGTACCTCGTCACGGGTGACTGCGACGGAGAGATCCAGGACATCTCCTACGCGCGGCTCGCGGAGCGGTCCCGGGCCATCGCCGCGTGGCTCCAGGAGCGCGGCCTTGCCGGCTCCCGCGTCATGCTGCTGTATCCGCCCGGCATCGAGTTCATCTGCGGTTATCTCGGCTGTCTTTCGGCCGGGGTCGTCGCGGTGCCGGGATTGCCGCCGCACGGGCGGTCACAGAACCACCGCGCCCTGCTCCGGATGAAGCGTCTGATCGCCGACGCGGACGCCCAGGTGATCCTGGGCGGCCGCGAGGTGATCGCGGCCCTCGCCACCATGGCGGAACACCTGCCCGAACTGGCCGGGATCACCTGCGTCGCCACTGAGGACATCCCCGACGAGGCGGCCGGTTCCTGGCGTGAACCCGACCTCACCGCCGACTCCGTCGCCTTCCTCCAGTACACCTCCGGATCCACCTCCGCCCCGCGCGGGGTGATGGTGACCCACGGCAATCTGCTGGACAACGAGCGGGTCATCACCGAGCGGATGGGCCACACTCCCGACGTGATCGAGGAGTACGACCATGAACTCTTCGTCAGCTGGCTGCCCGTCTATCACGACATGGGCCTCATCGGTCCCGTCCTGAACGCGGCCTACCTCGGCGTGACCGCCACCCTCTTCTCCCCGCTGCACTTCCTGCAACGGCCCGAACGCTGGCTGACGGCCATCAGCCGGTATCGCCCGCACACCAGCGGCGGCCCCAACTTCGCCTACGAGCTGTGCCTGAAGCACACCACACCGGAACTCCTCGACACCCTCGACCTGAGCCGGTGGAAGGTCGCGTTCAACGGCGCCGAACCCGTGCGGGCCGCGACCCTGCGCCGGTTCACCGAGACCTTCGGCTCGGCCGGGTTCCGCCGCGAGGCCCTGTACCCGTGCTACGGCCTGGCCGAGGCCACGCTGATCGTCACGGGCGGTTCGGTGCACGCCCCGCCCACACTGGCCACCGCCACAGCCACAGCCGCGGCCACCACCGCCACTTCCACTGACGGGACCGGGGCGCGTGCCATCGCGCCGGAGGCCAGGTCGGTGGACGCGGCGGCGGTGGGTTCCGGCCGGCCGGGCCCCGGCGTCACCGTGGTGATCGCCGACCCCGAACGGCAGGAAGAACTCCCCGAGGGTGAGGTCGGCGAGATCTGGGTGTCCGGCGCGAGTGTCGCCAAGGGCTACTGGCGCAACGCGCTCGCCACCCGGCAGACCTTCCGGGCCGGCCTCGCTGGGCGCGAGGGCCGCTTCCTGCGCACCGGAGACCTCGGATTCCTGCGGGACGGCGAACTCTTCGTCACCGGTCGTCTCAAGGACCTGATGGTCATCGAGGGGCGCAACCACTACCCGCAGGACCTGGAACTGTCCGCCGAGATGTCCCACTGGGCGCTGCGGCCCGGCTGCACCGCCGCCTTCTCGGTGGACGTCGGGGGAGAGGGCGAGCAACCCGTCGTCGTGGCCGAGACGGCGCCGGAGGCGGTGGGCGAGTCGGAGAAGATCATCGATCTGATCCGCGGTGCGATCAGCGAGGCACATGGCCTGCCGGTACGCGACGTCGTGCTCGTCCACCCCGGCACCATCCCCAAGACGTCCAGCGGGAAGATCCAGCGCCGTGCGTCCCGGGCGGCGTATCTCGACGGCACGCTCTCCCTGGTCGGCGGGCCCGAGACGAGTTGACGGCGCCTGCCGGCAGTGCGCCCACGCGCTGCCGGCGGCTCAACGGCCGCTTCGGACAGGTCTGTTCGGCGGTCGCGGGCGGTGCTGTGACGGTTGTGCGTCAGCGTCAGCGTCAGCGCCATGGGAGTCATGCAGCGCTCGTACAACCGCCGGAATCCGCCGCTCCTCACCCGAATCCACCCTCCACCCTCCATCGTCTGCCGTCTGCCGTCTGCCGTCTGCCGTCTGCCGTCTGCCGTCTGCCGTGCACTGTGGGCACGGCGGCAGCAGTCGTGCGCACCCGTCGCGTCGGCCGTACGGAATCCACCTGCGCCCAAGTTCACGAGGACACCAGCCCAGATGCCTGCGAACGAGTCCCCGAAGCGGTACACCGAGATGTCCCCGACGACCTCCGAGGGGGTGCGGACCTGGTTGACGTCCGCCGTCGCGGAAGTTGCCGGGCTTGCCCCGTCGGCCGTCGCGCCGGAGCGTCCGATCGCCGAATTCGGTCTGGGATCAGTGCAGTTGGTGACACTCGTCGCGGGCCTGTCCGAGTGGACCGGGCGGCCCCTCGAACCGTCCGTGGTCTTCGACCACCCCACCATCGCGGGGATCGCCGCGGCCGTCTTCGACGAACAGCCCCTGGGTGCGCCCGATCTGGCTCTGGCCCCGGCCTCGACGCCGACCGGCCCGTCCGTGCGCGGGGGTGACGACATCGCGATCATCTCCATGGCCTGCCGGTTCCCCGGTGGCGCAGACGACCCGGAATCGCTCTGGCGGCTGCTGGCCGCGGGCGAGGACGCCGTCGGCGAGGTGCCCGCGGGCCGCTGGGAGACCCACGAGCTCTACGACCCCGACCCCGACGCCGTCGGCAAGGCGTACTCCCTGCGCGGCGGCTTCCTGACCGGCATCGACCGTTTCGACGCGGCCTTCTTCGGGATCTCGCCGCGCGAGGCCGCGGCCATGGACCCGCAGCAACGGCTGCTGCTCCAGACCGGCTGGGAGGCGATCGAGCGCGCCGGGATCGTCCCGGAGACGCTGAACGGCACCCGGACGGGTGTCTATGTCGGCCTGTACGACAGCGGATACCTCGCCTCGGCCCCGCTGGACCGGCTCGACGGGCACGTCGGCACGGGCTCGGCGTCCAGCGTGGCGTCCGGGCGCATCGCCTACACCCTGGGACTCCAGGGGCCTGCCGTCACGGTCGACACCGCCTGCTCCTCCTCTCTCGTGTCCCTGCACCTGGCGGCGCGGGCACTGGCCGGCGGAGAGTGCGACCTCGCGCTGGCCGGTGGCGCCACACTCCTCGTGACACCCCGCGGGCACGTCGAGTTCAGCAGGCTGCGCGGGCTGTCGCCGTCCGGTCGGTGCAGCCCGTTCTCCACCGACGCGGACGGGGTGGTGTGGGCCGAGGGCTGCGGTCTGGTGCTTCTCAAGCGGCTCGCGGACGCGCGCCGGGACGGCGACCGGGTCCTCGCGGTCGTCAAGGGGTCGGCGATCAACCAGGACGGCCGCAGCCAGGGCCTGAGCGCGCCGAACGGTCCGGCACAGGAACGGGTGCTGCGTGCCGCCCTGGACGACGCCGGGCTGCTGCCCGACGACCTGGACTACGTCGAGGCCCACGGCACGGGCACGCCGCTCGGTGACCCCATCGAAGGTCGCGCGCTCGCGTCGGTCTTCGGACCTGGCCGCCCGGCGGACCGGCCGCTTGGCGTCGGCTCCCTGAAGTCCAACATCGGTCACACACAGGCCGCGGCGGGCATCGGCGGCGTCATCAAGACGGTCCTGTCCCTCGGCCATGAACGCCTCCCCGCGTCCGTGCACGCCGAGACCCCGACCGAGCACGTCGCCTGGGCGGACGGTGGCCTGCGCGTGCAGAGCGGCGCCGAGACGTGGCCGCGCCGGGCCGACCGGGTGCGGCGGGCCGGGGTGAGCGCGTTCGGGATCAGCGGCACCAACGCGCATGTGGTGCTGGAGGAGTCACCGCAGGACCTGACACGACCGACGGCGACACCGACGCAGGATGCGGCACCGACACCGACACCGACGCAGGATGCGGCACCGACACCGACACCGACACCGACGCAGGATGCGGCACCGATGTCGGCAGGCACTCCGACACAGGGCGTGACACCGACACCGGCCGCCACGTCGGCACACGCCACGGCGTCGACTCCCGCGCCCGCCCCGGCGGAGGCCGCGACACCGACGCCGGCCGCCACTCCGACACAGGCCACGACGCCGAAGCCGACCGCCCCTCCGACGCCCGTCCGGCACCCCCGTACCGGGCAACCCGCGCTCTTCCCGCTGTCCGCCCGCACCCCCTCGGCCCTCCGTGGCCAGGCGGCCCGCCTGCTCGACGTGCTCGCCGCGCAACCGCGGCCGGAACTGCCCGGCGTGGCCGGAACACTGACCCACCACCGCACACACTTCGAGCACCGCGCCGTCGTCAGGGCGGGCGACCACGACGAACTGCTCACCGCCCTCCGCGGCCTCGCCGAGGGGGAGCCGGACCCCGATCTGGTCGTGGGCCCGCAACAGACCCTCCCATCGAGCAAGTTGGCATTCGTCTTCCCCGGTCAGGGCGCCCAGTGGTCCGGCATGGCCCGCGAACTCCTCGACCGTTCACCGGCGTTCGCCGACGAACTCGACCGCTGCGACGCCGCGCTGCGCCCGTTCACCGTCTGGTCGGTGGCCGCCGTCCTGCGTGGCGACGAGGGCGCCCCTTCCCTGGAACGGGTCGACGTCGTCCAGCCGGTCCTCTTCGCCGTGATGGTCTCCCTGGCCGCGGTGTGGCGGGCCCGTGGCGTCCGGCCGGACGCGGTGGTCGGACACAGCCAGGGCGAGGTCGCCGCGGCCTGCGTCGCCGGGGCGCTGAGCCTCAACGACGCCGCGGCGGTGGTCGCCCTGCGCAGCCAGGCCCTGACCGCGATGTCCGGCACCGGGACCATGGCCGTCGTCGCCCTGCCGCACAGCGAGGTCGAGGCGCGCCTAGCCGGCCTCGGCGGCCGGGTGTCCGTCGCCGCCGTGAACAGCGGCCGCTCGACGGTGATCGCCGGTGACGTGGAGCCCCTCGACGCCCTGCTCGCCGACCTCGACCGGGAGCAGGTGTTCGTCCGCCGCCTCGACGTCGACTACGCCTCCCACAGCGCCCGGGTCGAGCCACTGCGCGCGACGATCCTCGACGAACTCGACGGCGTCACCACCTCCCCGACCACCGTCGCCTGGTACTCCACGGTCACCGGCGAGCCGGTCACCCAGGAGCTGGAGGCCGGCTACTGGTACACGAACCTGCGTGAACCCGTGCGCTTCGCGTCCGCCGTGGAACGCATGGTCGCCGACGGATACCGCCACTTCGTCGAACTCAGCCCCCACCCCTCCCTCGTCACCGCCGTGCGCACGGTCGCCGAGGACCACGGCCACGACGACCTGGTCGCCGTCGGATCGCTGCGCCGCGACGAGGACGGACCCGCCTGCCTGGACCGGGCCGCCGCCGAACTCCACGTCCACGGACGGCGGATCGACTGGCGCCGCGTCGTTCCCGATGGGGAGACGGCCGAACTGCCCACATACGCCTGGGATCCACAGTCGTACTGGACCGAAGCCGAGTCCGGGCCGGTGGCCTCCGGCCTCTTCGACCGCGCCGCGCACCCTCTCCTGGGCGTTCAGCTGCGCTCGGTGGACGAGACCCGCTGGACCTTCCGCAACGAATGGTCCCCGGCCACCGCCGACTGGCTGGCCGACCACGCCGTGTTCGGGCGGACCGTGGTGTCGGGCACGACCATGATGGAGCTGTGCCGTGCCGCGCTCGCCGTGGCCCGCCCGGACCTCCCCGGCGACGTGACCGATCTGCTCCTGCTCGCACCCCTCGTGCTGCCCCGGACCGGCACGGTCGAGGTGTCGGTCGAAGTGGTCACCACCGGATCCGCGCCCGAGGTCACCGTGCACAGCCGCCCGCGCGGCCCGGAGGCCCCGGGCTGGACCCTGCACGCCACCGCGTCGGCGTCCGCCTCCGCCCCGGCGACGACGGCGCTGCCGCCGGTGTGGCCGGAGGCCGCCGAGTCCGCCTGGGGCGCGCAGACGTACGAGCGACTGGCCACTCTCGGTCTCGGCTACGGCCCCTCCTTCCAAGGCGTCCGGTCGGCGGTCACGACCACCGCCGACGGCGAAGTGCTGGCCCGGCTGTCGCTGCCTGCCGTGGCCCGCGGCTCGGCCGATCCCTACCCCGTCCACCCGGCACTGCTGGACGCCGCACTGCACGTGGCCGCGGCACTGGACGCGTCCGACGGCCGGGTGCTGCTCCCGGTCGCGGTGGGCCGCTGCGTCCTGCCGCCCGGCGGCGCGAGGGACCTCACGGCGCTGGTACGGCGGACGGGCGGCTCGGCGACGGACCTCGCCCTCGACGTGACCCTGTGGGACGCCGACGGCCTCCCGGCGGGCCGGCTGGAGGACGTACGGCTGCGGGCCGCCGACCCGGCGGACCTCGACGGCGCTTCGGAGAACGACCGGCACCTGTACGAAGTGGCGTGGACGGCCGTGACCGAACCGCCCGTGACCGAACAGCCCGCGACGGTGCCGCAGGCTGTGTGGGCCCTGCACGGCGACCGCTCCGACCCGGAGGTCGCGGCCGCCCTGCGGGGCCTGGCGGCGGCAGGCGTCCAGGTGCGCGACACGGGCGCCGACATCGTCGTACGGTTCTGGCCGCGTCCGGCTCTCGATGCCGAACTGGCCGTTGCCGCACAGGAGTTGGCCGCGACGGCGCTCGCCGAACTGCGCGCCCTGATCGCGCTCACGGACGACCCGCCGCCCGCCCGGACCGTCTGGGTGACCCGCGGCGCGGTCGCGACCGGTGCCCAGGACACCGTGCCCGGCCTGGCCCAGTCGGTGCTGTGGGGACTCGCCCGCAGCGCCCGGGCCGAACACCCGCACCTCGGGCTGACCCTGCTCGACCTCGCGGGCGCCGACCCCGCCGACGCCCTTCCGACGGCCCTCGCGCATACCGGCGAGCCCGAACTCGCCTTCCGCGAAGGCTCCTTGCTCGCTCCACGGCTGGTCCGTTCCCGCGCTGCCACCCCCCTGCGAATCCCGCCCGTCACCGCCGCGCGCGAGGCGCTCCGGCGGGGCGAAGCGTCGAACACCCCAGTCGCCCTCGACCTCGTCGGCCGCGGCACCCTCGTGCCCACCGACGGTACGGTGCTGATCACCGGCGGGCTCGGTGCCGTCGGCCTGCACATCGCCCGGCTCCTGGCCGAACGCGGCGTCCTCCGACTGCTCCTGACCTCGCGTCAAGGCTCCGCGGATCCACGTGCCGCGGAGGTCACCGCCGAACTGACCGCGCTCGGAACCGAGGTCGAGATCGCGGAGTGCGACGTCGCGGACCCGGGCGCACTGGCCGGCGTACTCGCAGGTGTCGGCGACGAGTTGCCGCTGCGCGGAGTCGTGCACTGCGCCGGAATCCTGGACGACGGGGTGGTCGCCGAGCTGACGCCCGAACGCCTCGCGAGGGTGCTGCGCCCCAAGGTGGACGGCGCCGCCCATCTGCACCGGCTCACCGCCGGCACACCGCTCGGCCTGTTCCTGCTGATCTCCTCCGCGGCCGGCGTGCTCGGCAACCCGGGCCAGGGCAACTACGCCGCGGCCAACGTCTTCCTCGACCAACTGGCCCACCACCGGCGAGCCTTGGGTCTGGCCGCGGTCTCCGTCTCCTTCGGCGCCTGGGCGGATGAGGGTCTCGCCGCCACACACGCCGACCTGGACCGGATGGCCCGGCTCGGCCACCGCGCCCTGACCCCCGACCAGGGCCGCGAACTCGTCGAACTCGCCCTGCGCCGGGGCGCACCGCACCTGATCGCCGCGTCCTTGGACCTGCCCCGCCTGCGCGCGGCCACCGCTGCCGCGGACGACGGTACGGCGGCCCTGTGGCGCTCGCTGCTGCCCGCACCCCGCACCGGTCAGGACGGCGGTGCCGGTCTGGCCGACCGGCTGGCCCGGCTCCCCGAGGCCGACCGCCCCGCACGGGTCCTGGCCCTCGTCCGTGAGGAGGCGTCCCGGGCGCTCGGCCTGCCCTCGGCGGAGTCCGTGCGTCCCGATCAGCCGCTGCGCGAGCTCGGCATGGACTCCGTGACAGCGGTGGAGCTCCGCAACCGCATCGGCACCCGGATCGGCGCCCGGCTCCCCGCCACCCTGCTGTTCGACCACCCCACCGCCGCCCGGCTCTCCGCCCACCTGCTGACCACCGCGCTCGCCACGGACGGCCGGACCCCCCGGCGCGGCACACCCGATCCCCGGTCTCCCGTCGCCCCGGCGGCGACGGCGGACGAGCCGCTGGCCCTGGTGGCCATGGCCTGCCGTCTGCCCGGCGGCGTGAGCGACCCCGAGGGACTTTGGCGCCTCGTCGCCGAGGGACGCGACGCGGTGGGCCCGTTCCCGGCGGACCGCTGGGACGTGGAGTCGCTGCACGACCCCGACCCGGAGGCCCTGGGCACGTCGTACGCCAAGGAAGGCGGCTTCCTCGACGACCTGGAGTCCTTCGACGCGGGATTCTTCGGGATCACTCCGAAGGAGGCCGCGAGCATGGACCCGCAGCAGCGAGTGCTGCTGGAGACGGCCTGGGAGGCACTGGAGCGCGCCGGGATCGTGCCGGCCGAGCTGGCCGGCAGCAACACCGGTGTGTACGTCGGCATGTTCGGCAGCGACTACCTGGCGGGCTCCCGGCTCGACGAGCTGGACGGCTACGTCGGCACGGGGTCCGCGCCGAGCGTGGCCTCGGGCCGGCTCGCGTACACGCTGGGGCTGAACGGACCGGCGCTGACGGTGGACACCGCCTGCTCGTCGTCCCTGGTGGCGCTGCACCTGGCGGCACAGGCACTGCGGGCGGGCGAGTGCGATCTGGCGCTCGCCGGCGGGGTGACGCTGATGGTGACGCCGGGAACCTTCGTCGAGTTCAGCCGGCTGCGGGGACTGTCGCCGACCGGCCGCTGCCGCTCCTTCTCCGACGACGCCGACGGTGCCGTCTGGGCCGAGGGCGCGGGCATGGTCGTACTGAAGCGGCTCGGCGACGCGCGGCGCGACGGCGACGAGGTGCTGGCCGTGCTGCGCGGTACGGCCGTCAACCAGGACGGCCGCAGCCAGGGCCTGTCCGCGCCCAACGGTCCGGCCCAGGAACAGGTGATCCGGCGGGCCTTGGAGCTGTCCGGCCTGGAACCCGCCGACATCGACTACGTCGAGGCGCACGGGACCGGCACCACCCTCGGCGACCCGATCGAGGCGAACGCCCTCGCGGAGGTCTTCGGCACCTCGCGCCCCCGAGGCAGGCCCCTGCATCTCGGCTCGCTCAAGTCCAACATCGGTCACGCGCAGGCGGCTTCGGGCGTGCTCGGTCTCATCAAGGTCGTGCAGTCCCTGCGCAACCAGTCCCTGCCGCGCACCCTGCACGCGAGCACGCCCAGTCGCCATGTCGACTGGGACGACAGCGGGTTGCACCTGCTGCGGGAGACGGTCGCCTGGCCGGCGTCGGGCGGACGCGTACGGCGGGCCGGTGTGAGCGCCTTCGGGATCAGCGGAACCAACGCTCACCTGATCCTGGAGGAGGCCGAGCGCGCCGAGGCGCCGACGCGGAACGAAATCGCCCCGGGTGCAAGGCTGTTCGCGCTGTCAGGGCGGGGTGAGGCCGCCGTGCGGGGGCAGGCCGCACGCCTGGCCCGCCACCTGGACGAGGACGTCGCCCTGTCCGACGTCGCCCACACCCTGGCGCGACACCGCAGCCACTTCGAACAGCGAGCGGCGATCGTGGCCGGCGACCGCGAAGAACTGCGCTCACGGCTCGACGCGTTGGCGACCGGACACCTGCCCCTGGCGCCGATTCGCGCGGAACAGACGGGCAAGGTGGCCTTCGTCTTCGCCGGGCACGGCGGCCAGTGGCCCGGCATGGGTGTGGAGCTGGCGGCCGAGTCGGAGGCCTTCCGCGAGGAGCTGGCCCGTATCGACGAGGCGGTGCGCGGACAGGTCGGCTGGTCGGTGCTCGACGTGCTGCGGGCACCGGAGGAGTTCGCTCCGTTCGACCGCACCGAGTACCTGCAACCGGTGCTGTTCGCGGTCAACGCGTCCCTGGCCGCAGCCTGGCGCGCGCTCGGGGTCCGCCCGGACGCCGTGATCGGACACAGCCTGGGCGAGATCGCCGCCGCGTACAGCGCGGGCGCCCTCACCCTGGACGACGCCGTGTCCGTGGTCAACGGGCGCGCCCGGGCGGTCGCCCCACTGGTCGGACGGGGCGGCATGCTGGCCCTGGAGCTGCCGCGCACGGAGACCGAGAAGCTGCTCGCGCTGCACCCCGGCCGGCTGTTCGTCGCGGCGGTCAACAGCCCGCATTCCACGGCCGTCTCCGGTGACACCGAAGCACTGGCAGAGCTGTGCGCGCATCTCGAAGCGCGGGACGTCCCGGTCCGGCGGCTGTCGACGCCGTTCGCCTCCCACACCCCCCTGATGGACCCGGTCCGCGCGGATCTGCTGGACCGGCTCTCCGGTATCAGGGGCACGTGGGCGGCGACCCCGCTGTACTCGACGGTGGCGGCCGAACCGGTGCCCGGCGACCGGCTGGACGCCGAGCACTGGTACGCGAACCTCGGGCGCCCCGTCCGCTTCGCGGACACGATCCGGCGGATGCTGGACGACGGCTACCGCTACTTCGTCGAGCTGAGCCCGCACCCCTCGCTCACCGCTTCCGTCGAGGCGGTGGCGGCCGAGGCGGGGATCGACGCGGTCGCGGTCGGCTCGCTGAGCCGTGGGAGGGACGGACGGGACGTTCTGCTGGGCCGGGTCGGGGAGTTGTACGAGGCCGGGCACACGCCCGACTGGCCCGTGCTGCTGCCGGAGGGGCGCCGGATCGACCTGCCCACGTACGCCTTCGCCCGCGAACGCCACTGGCGCGCACCTGCCCCGGCCACCGCAACGGCCGGAGGCTCACCGCTCCTCGGCACCCATGTCGAGGCCAGCGACACACCCGGCCGGCACGTCTTCCAGAGCGACATCGACCTGCGAGACAGCCGCTTCGCCTACCTCACCGACCACCGGGTCACCGGCGAGGTCTGGATGCCCGGCGCCGCCTTCCTCGACCTGGCGCTGGAGGCCGCGTCCGCGCTCCGGGACGGCGGCGAGACACGACTGGCCGACGTGAGATTCGTACGGCCCCTGGCCCTCGACGCGCAGAAGCCCGTACGGCTGCAACTGGTCCTGCATCCCGTCGGGGAGGACGGTTCAAGGGACTTCACCATCGCCTCTGCGGCAGCCGGGGAACGGCACGCGCCCTGGGAGCGGCACGTCACCGGACGGGTCGTCGACGGCGCCGCCGAACCCGCGCCCACCGCGCCCGACACGGGCGAGGAGCTTTCCGCGCTGCGTGAACGATGCGGGGAAGAGGCCGACCTGCCCGCCGTCTACGCGGGGCTCACAGCCCTGGGCATCGACTACGGTCCCTCCTTCCGGCTCCTGGAGCAGGGCCACCGCACGACGACCACCGCGGTCGGCCGGCTCACCCGGCGGCCCGCCGCCGGTCACCTCCTGCACCCCGCGGTCCTCGACGCCGCCTTCCACACGGCGGCCCTGCCCACCGACGCGCCCGAGGGCCGGGCCTTCGTGCCCGCCGGTGTCGGACGGCTGCGCTTCACCGGCCTGCGCTCCGCTCCCGCGTGGGCGACCTGCCGACTGCACACCGTGGACGGCGACACCGCACTCCTGGATCTGCGGCTCTGGGACGAGCAGGGTCAACTGGTCCTGGAGGCGACGGAGTTCCAGCTCGCCGCGCTCTCGCCGCTGGACGGCGCGCTGTTCGAGACCCGCTGGCAGCCGCGCCCGCCCGCGCAGGAGCGGCCCGTCGACGGCGGCTGGCTCGTCCTCGCCGACGAGACCGGGGTGGCCGACGCACTCGCGGAGCGGTTGGCCTTGGCCGCCGTCCCCCATGTGATCGTGCGCAGGGGAGCGGCGTTCGGCGCCCAGGGCCCCGGTCGCTATGTCCTCGATCCGTCCGATCCAGGGCAGTTGACCCGCCTGCTCGACGAGGCCTTCCCCGACGGGCCGCCGGAACGGGTGGTGCAGCTGTCCGCCCTCGACGCTCCGGCCGTCGAGGACGCCGCCACGGCCGAAGAGGCCGCGCGCTGCTGCTGCTTGAGTACCCTGCACCTGGTGCGCGCGCTCGCCGACCGGCCCCGGGGCCGCTCGCCGCGCCTGTTCGTCGTCGTACGGGGCAGCCAGGCAGCCGGCGACAGCACGCGGGTGACGCACCCTCAGCAGGCTCTCGCCTGGGGCTTCGGACTCTCCGTGGCCCAGGAATACCCGGAACTGCTCACCACGCTGATCGACCTGCCGGCCACGAACGACGACGACGGCCTGTGGACGCAGCTCCGGCACGCGGACGACGAACGGCTCGTCGCGCTGCGGGAACCGGGCCGGCTCGTGCCACGGCTCGCCCGCACCCGCCCGGACGAGGGAGGGCACGACGGGATCACCGCGGACGGCGTGCACCTGATCACGGGCGGTCTGGGCGGTCTCGGCCGGGTGGCCGCCGAGCGGCTGGTCCGCCGGGGTGCCCGCCGACTGGCCCTGCTGAGCCGGGGCGGGCCCGACACGGTGGCCGAGAGCTGGATCAAGGGGATCGAAGCACGCGGTGTCACCGTCCACCTCGCCCGCGCGGACGTCGCTGACCGCGCCGCGCTCACGGCCGCCCTGGACGCCGTACGACGTGAGGCCGGACCGATCGCCACCGTCGTCCACGCGGCAGGTGTCCTCGACGACGCCACGCTGGCGAACCTGACCGACGAACGCGTCCTGCGCGTGCTCGCCCCCAAGGTCCTGGGCACCGCCCTTCTCACCGAACTGGCCCCGGAGGCCGAGAGGTTCGTCCTCTTCGCCTCCGCGGCAGGTGTCCTCGGCTCGCCCGGTCAGAGCCCGTACGCGGCGGCGAACGCGTTCCTCGACGCCTGGGCACACCACCTCTCCCGCACCGACCGCCGGGCGCTGAGCCTGGACTGGGGCGCCTGGACGGAGGTCGGCATGGTCGCCGGTTCCGGCGCCCGGGCGGCCGAGACCAGCCGTTCGGGTCTCGTCGCCTTCACTCCGGCGGAGGGCGGCGACCTGTTCGAGCGGGTGCTCGCCACCTCCCGCCGCCAGCTCGCCCCCCTCGCCCTGGACCCGGAGGCACTCGAGCTCGACCAGGAAGCGGCGCGCACCCGCCCGATCCTCGCCGACCTGATCACCGTCGCAGCCGACCCCGCGGGCACGGACGACCTCGTCGCCCGGGTGTTCGCGGCGACGACGGACCAGGACCGGGCCGCATGGCTCGAAGCGTATGTACGGGCCAAGGTCGGCCAGGTCTCCGGCGGTGCCGTGGAGTTGTCCGCGACGACGGCCCTCAAGGAACTGGGCCTGGACTCGCTCATGCTGGTCCGGCTGCGCAACGCCTTCACCCGCGAACTCGGCGCCGAACTCCCGGCCGCCGCCGTCTTCTCGGCGTCCGACATCCGGAGCCTCGCACGGGCCCTGGGCGAGGTGCTGCCCGAACGCGCCACCGGGCCACGGAGCGAGGAGCCACAGCCCGGCGTCACCTCCGAGGTGCCCGAGAGCGAGCTGCGGCCCGCGACCCGCGACGTCGTACGGCTGCTGCGCAGCGCCCAGCCGGGCATGCCGGACGCGGCGCACTCCGTCGGCCTGGCCGTCCGGCTCACCACGCCGACCACCCGCGAGGCCCTCACCGACATCGTCACCCGGCTCGCCGGACGGCACGCGGCCCTGCGCACGGCGATCGCCGGAAGCGGCGGACGGGGCCGACAGCTGTGTGTGGTGCGGGAGCCGGCCGAGCCGCTGCTGCGCTGGACGGAGCTGCCCGCCGATGCCGAACCGGACGCCGACGACCGGTTGTCCCGGCTGCTGGAGCCACCGTTCGACCTGGCCAGGGCGCCCCTGTGGCGGTTCGAGCTGCTCGACGCCGGTGCTCGTGGCCAGGTGCTGGTGTTCGGAGCGCACCACGCGGTGAGCGATCTCCAGTCGCTGCTGCTCGTCGCGGGGGAGATCGACGCCGAACTGTCCGGTACCTCGCTCGGCGACGCCGTCACCAACCGTGACATCGACCTCCTCATCGAGGCACAGCGGACCGGCGATGCCCCCGGCGGCGCCGGTGCCGGTGCCGCCGCCGAATGGCGCGAGGCCTTCCACGGCAGTGAGCGTCTCGACCTGACGCTCGCCCGGCCGCGCCCGGCGACGCGTTCGTACCGGGCCGGGAGCGTGACCGTGGCGATACCCGACGGGCTGATGGAGCGGGTGTCGGCGACCGCGAGCAGGCTGGCCGTCACACCGGCGGCCTTCTGCCTCGGCACCCTGACCGTCCTGCTGGCCAGGATGCGTGAGCGGGAGCGCTTCGTGCTCGCCGTGCCCGTCGACACCCGCATCCACGCCGACGCGTACGACGCGGTGGGGTTCTTCGGCGTACCGGTGCCGTTCCCGGCACAAGCGGTGGCGGGGGAGCGGATCGAGGACGTGCTGCGCCGGACGGACACGCGCCTGAACCGGGTCCTCGCCAAGGGCGCCATGTTCTCGGACGTGCTGTCCACACTGACAGGGCAGGGACTGCACCGGGCGAACGCCCCGCTGGTGGAGGTGTACTTCAACTTCGTACGCTCCTCGGCGGCCCGCTTCGGACGACTGGAGGTGCTCCCGGCCGGAACCGGATACTCGGACCTCGATCTGATGGTCACCATGACCCCGGACGCCGGCCGCGTACGGCTGGATCACAATCTCGACATCCTGGACGCGGCGGCCTCCACCGAGTTGGCGGAGACGTTCCTGCGGCTGCTCGCGGAGACGGCCGACAACCCGGCAGCGGCGGTCCGGGCGACGGGTACGACGGCTGCCGCCGCGACGGGCGCGGCGGCAACGCCGGTCGCGATGGTTCCTGCTGCGACGGGTGCACCGGGAGCGACGGCAGCCACGGTCGTGACGTCGACTCCGGTCACTCGGGGCATCGTTGCCCGCCCTCGCCGCTCGCTCGCGCTCGCCGCCACCTTCGCCCTCGGCAATCTGCCGCTGCTGTGCGAGGCGGCGATCGAGGAGGGCACCCGGGAAGGGGAGCGAACGCGGGACCAGAGGCCGACGGTGGCGGAAGCCCCGTACCATCAGGTGCTCGCCGCGTTGTGCGATCCCTCGGGCGTCTTCACCGATCCCACGACAGCGGTGGGCGTGGTGCTGCTGCGGGCGGCGGACCTGGAGCGGTTCGGCCCGGTCACCGACGAGGCGCTGACCGAACTGCGCGCCGCGTACCCGGCCGCGCTGCGGGCCCTGTCCGAGCGGACCCGCAGACCACTGATCGTCGGCGTCCTTCCCTCGGCGCGGCAGGACGAACGCCTCGGGCGATGGGAGAGCGACCTCGCAGCCGAGCTGACCGATGAGCCCGGCATCGCGGTGCTCGGCCCGGACGAGTGGACGCGCCACCACGCCGTCACGGAGCGCTTCGACGAACGGACCGAGCGGCTGGCCCATCTCCCCTTCACCCCGCGGTTCCAGGCGGCGGTGGCCCTGCGGCTGGCCCAGGTGGCACGAGCGGTCCTGCGCCCGGCACCGAAGGTGATCGCGGTGGACGGCGACGAGACCCTGTGGGGCGGGGTCGCCGGGGAGATCGGCCCCGAGGCGGTGGACGTGAGCGGACCGCGCGCCCGGCTGGCGGGGACACTGCTGCGATGGCGTGCCGCGGGCGCGCTGCTCGCTCTGGTCAGCAACAACGACGAGGACACCGTACGGGCCGTCCTGGACCGTCCGGACAGCACGCTCAAGGCGGAGCACTTCAGCGTGCTGTCCGCCGGCTGGGGTCCGAAGCCGGGCCGGCTCACGGAGGCGGCGCGCACCCTCGACCTGGGTCTGGACAGCTTCCTCTTCCTCGACGACAACCCGGTCGAGATCGAGAAGATGCGGTCGGCGCTGCCGGAGGTGCTGTCGGTGACCTGCCCTCCGACGGCCGAACTGGACGATTTCCTGGGGCGCTTGTGGCCCCTCGTTCCGGCTGCGGCGACGGCCGAGGACGGGCTGCGAGCGGGGTTCTACGCGCAGGAGCGGGAGCGGGAAGCGGTGCGCGAGCAGGCCGGATTCGAGGAGTTCCTCGCCCAGTTGGAGCTGGAGGTCGACATCCGGGCCCTGTCCGGAGCCGATGTCGAGCGGGCGGAACAACTCGTCCGCCGCACCAATCAGTTCACCCTCCGCCCCCGGTCCGCCGACGGTGGCGATCTGGCGCGGTGGCGGGAGCAGGGCGAGGTCTGGACGGCCGCGGCGCGGGACCGCTTCGGCGACTACGGCCAGATCGGCCTGCTCGCACTGCGCGTGGACGGCGATCAACTCGACGTCCTCGCATGGAACCTGAGCTGCCGCGCGCTCGGCCGAGGCGTCGAGGAACGGCTGTTGGGGTGGCTGGCGGACCGAGCCGACCGACTGGGCTGCGTGAAGGTCCGGCTCACGGCGGAGCGCACCGACCGCAACGTGCCGGCCCGGCGGCTGCTGGCGGCGCTCGGTGGCGGTGACCAGGACGACGAGCACCTGGAGACCGTGGTCACCCCGGAACAACTGCGGACCTTCCGCTCCTGGCGACGCCGGTGAGCGGGCCGGCGGCCTGGCCCGCGGAAGCACTGCGGAAAGAGACACATGCACAGGGCGAAGGGCTCTCATGACTGAAGTGAACGAGAACACGTCGGCCCACGCCGGACAGCGGGCGACCGGCGAGGCGATCGAGCGGGGTGACGGCGGGCCGAGCGTGGAGGCCCTGCTGGCCAGGATCGGACAGGCCGCCGCACCCACGGCGACAGGAACCCGCACGGAGCCGGGCGCGCGCACAGGGGCGGACACCTCCGCGTCCGGTGCCCCAGGGGACGAGGACGCGGACGCCGGTGGGGTTGCCGGGCGGTCCGGGGCCGCCGTGGATCCGTACGCGAAAGCGCCCACCGCGCCGTTCGGTGCGGGGGCCGGTGACGACACCGGTGCCGGGACGGATCCTGTTGTCGACGCCCAGCCCGCCCCTGGCGCCCCCGACGAGCACGGCCTGGCCGCCGTCGTCGCCGCGGCGGCCGGGCGCTTCGTACCCGGAGGGCATCTGTCGCCCGACACGGACTTCTTCGACGCCGGGGGTACCTCGGTCGGCGCCGTGGAACTCGTCGCGGCGCTGGAGGACGAGCTGGGCATGGAGATCGACCTCGACGAGGTGTTCGCCGACGCCCGGCCGCGCAGCCTCGCCGCGCGCTGGCTGGCGACCGCGGGTACCACGGCCGCCCTCTCGGCCCCGGGCGTGCCAGCAGCCCCGTCGGCCGCACGGACCTCGGCCCCGGCGACCGGTACGACCCGCGCCACACGGGCCCCGGACAACCTTCCCCTCCCGGTCCCGGCACCGCCCTCGGTTCTTGTCCCCGTCCCGGGAACCAGTCCCGCTTCCGCCCCGGGATCCAGCCCGGCTCCCGCCACGGACACCCCGTCCGTCCCGTCTCCCCGCGTTCCGTGCGGGGCGACGGTCGCGGCACGGACGAGCGGCGGCGGCACCCCGTACGCCACCGCCCGTCCCGAGGACCTCGACCAGATCCTGGCCGACCTCTCCCTGGCCGACCGCCTGCCCTGGACCGGCTCTCCCGAGCCCCTGCCGCCCCGCCGGATCCTGCTCACCGGCGCCACCGGCTTCCTCGGCAGCCATCTGCTCCTCGATCTGCTCAGGCACAGTGACGCGCACGTCCACTGCCTCGTTCGGGCGGCCGACGAGGAAGCGGCCACCGCTCGTCTCGGCGAGGCGCTGAAGAGCCACCGGCTGCCCTGGTCCTCGGAGATCCGCCGCCGGGTGACGGTACTCCCCGGCGACATCAGGCGACCTCGCCTCGGCCTGTCCGACAGCGGCTGGAACGAACTCGCCCACGAGCTGGACAGCATCGTGGGCGTGGCGGCGGCCGTGGACTTCCTGCGCGGCTACCAGTCGCTGCGGCAGAGCAATGTCATCGGCGCGCTGACCCTGGCCGAACTGGCGGCGACCGGCCCGCCCAAGCCGCTGCACCACATCTCCTCGATCGCGGTCTTCAACGAGGTCGGCATCGCCTCCATGGGCGAGGACGACCCGCTCGCCCACGCCGACCGTCTCGTCGCCGGCTACGACCAGACGAAATGGGCCGCGGAGGTCGCCCTGCGGCGGGCCCGCGACCACGGCCTGATCGTCACCGCGATGCGTCCGGGAGGCATCGGCGGCCACACCCGGACGGGCGCCCACAACCCGCAGGACCTCAGCAGCGGCCTCATCGCGGCCTTCGGACGCTTCCGCACCGTTCCCGCCTTCCACTGCCTGAACGCGGCCCCGGTGGACTGGGTGAGCAGGGTCGCGGCCGCCGTCATCTGCGAACCCGACGCCTGGGGATTCGACTACAACCTCACCGGCGTACCCAACACCCTCGACGACGTCGTACGGGACATGGCGTTCGGCGGGATGCATGTGCGCGTACAGGAATGGGAGGAGTGGCGCACCGACGTCCTGGCTCGGCTGGACGCCGAACCCGTTCCCGAACTGGGCTTCCTCGCAAGGGTGTTGCGAAGTCCCACCGCCCTCAAACTGTGCGAGGCGACCCTGAAGGGGCCGGCGGCCAGCGGCGAACGCACCGCCGCGCTCGTCGAGGCGCTGGGACTGCGCCCCGCGACGCGCTACGACGCCCGGGCCCAGCTGAGGACGTTCGAGCGGCTCGCCGAGGACGGACTGGCCCGGCTGCCGGACAAGGACGACCAGCCGTACCTGTGGTTCTCCGAGACGACCGAGGGCGCCGTGGGCCCGGTTGGTGCCACCGCCACCGCCACCGCCAGTGCCAGTGCCAGTGCCAGCGCAAGTCCCCATGCCAGTGCAGGTGCCGACACCCCCTGCTCGATGGCGCTCACCCTCTCCATCGCGAGCATGCACCAACTGGTGAAGGAGCGCCGGGTGGACGTCAGCGGTGAGTTGGTGTGCGCGGCCGCCCATCCCGCGCCGCTCCTCGTGGAACACGGCGACGTCTGGATCCGCCCCGAGGAGGGCATCCCGCAGCGCCACGGGATGCGCCACCAACTCCTGCGCTACCGGCTGACGTTGCGCGACGCCGACGGAGGCCGCTGGTGGCTGGAGGGCCACAAGTACGCCCGGGCCCGCCGTGACGTATGGCGGCAGACCCGCGCGCTGAGCGTCGAGATCGGCCGCGAGGGCGAACCGGCGAGCCTCACCGGCGAACTCGTCGTGCCCGCCGACAGCTATGTACGCGACCAGATCGACGGCATCAAGGTCGACCCCCGTCTGACCGGCCGGGAGAAGCGCGCCGCCAAGCTGACCTGGCTCGCCTGGTTCGGCGCGGAGATGGGCCGCGGCCTGCTCGGCCCCTTCACCCGCGCCGCCGCGGACCTCCTCGACCTGCGCCGCACCCTGACCCCCTCGGAGCACCACCGATGATCCTGAGATCCACCAACTCCCGTACCAGGCCCACGATCCGCAAGGTCAGAACGGGCACGGTCCTGCGGCCGTTGCGCCACCGCCTCGACCCGGCGCGGGTCGAGGAGATCCCGTTCCACGCCGGGGACGGCGTACGCCTGGGTCTCACCCGCATCGACAGCGGAGAGCGGGACCGGCCTGCCGTGCTGCTCCTGCACGGCCACACCGCGTCCGCCGACATGTATCTGCTCCCCGAGACCCGCAACCTGGTCGACGTCCTGCTCGACGACGGCTACGAGCCCTGGCTGCTCGACTGGCGGGGCAGTTGCCGGCTTCCCTACAACGAGACCGGTCAGAGGTACACCTACGACGATGTCGCCCTCCACGACATCCCCGACGCCGTCGCACGCATCCGCGAACGCATCGGCGACCGGCCGCTGTTCGTGGTCGCGCACTGCATCGGCTCCCTCGCCCTGTCCCTGAGCATGACGGCGGGGCTGGTGCCCGGGCTCGCGGGCGTCGTCTCGCAGGGCGTGTTCCTGACGCCGAAGCTCGCGGGACGCACCTCGCTGCGGATGACCGTGGCGGGCGAGCTGCTGAAGAACCGGATCGACCACATCCCGGTCGACTTCCGCAAGGTCGGTCTCCGGTCGAGGTACACACCGCTGTTCGCGCTGGCCTCCCGTGGGGCGGTGTGCCCGGACCCGACCTGCCAGATCCTCCACAACTCGGCCTGGGGTTCGGGAGCTTCGCTGTTCCTGCACGAGAACCTGTCCGAGACCACCCACGACCGGCTCGCCGAACTCCTCGGGCCGGCGCCCCTGTGGATCCTGCCGCACCTGCGCCGGATCGAACTGGCCCGCAGCGTCGTCCGCTGGCACGACACCGACCACCGCTACCGGGCCCTGCCGCCCAACGCGCTCGACGCGGCCGCCCGCATCGACACCCCGGTGCTGCTGCTCGCGGGAAGCGAGAACGGACTGTGGCTGGACTCGCAGAAGCTCTGCCACGAGGTGCTGGCCCACCGCCGGCCCGAGCTGGACGTGTCGTACACCGAGATCCCCGGCTACGGCCACCTCGACACGTTCCTGGGCCGGGGCGCCGCACTCGATGTCTTCGGACACATCCTCGAATTCCTCGGCGAACGCCGGTGACGGCGCCCCCGCCGCCGGATACCGTACCGACCAGTAACCACCGGACCGCACTCCAGGAGGCCCCATGCCGCAGCTCGAAGTCGACGGCGCCGCGCTGACGTACGACGACGAGGGCCCCCGCGACGGTGACGGTGTGCCGCTGGTGTTCATCCACGGCTGGACGGCCAACCGGCACCGCTGGGACCACCAGCTGGACCACTTCACCCAGAAGCGCCGGGTCGTACGACTGGACCTGCGCGGGCACGGGGAGAGCGGGGGGTCGGGGCGCCGGACCGTGGCGGAACTGGCCGGTGACGTACTCGCCGTACTCGACCACCTGGAACTCGACCGGTTCGTACTCGTCGGCCACTCGATGGGCGGGATGATCGCGCAGACCCTGACGCTGGACCATCCCGAGCGGGTCGAGCGGCTGGTGCTGGTGAACTCGATCAGCAGGATGACGTACAGCCGGGGGAGGGGCCTGCTGATGGCGGTCTCGACCATGGTGCCGTTCAAGTTGTTCGTGGCCGCCAACATCCAACGGGCCTTCGCCCCCGGCTACCCGCGCGAGAAGATCCGCGAGTACGTCCGGGCCTCGGCGGACACGCCTCAGGAGGTGGTCATGACGTGCTACGGCGCCATGCGGTCCTTCGACGTCCTCGACCGGATCGGTGAGATCCACACGCCCACCCTCCTGGTCCACGGCTACCACGACATCCAACTGCCCGTCTCGCAGATGCTCCGGATGGCGAAGGCCTACCCGGACGCCGTGGTGCGGATCGTGGACGCCGGCCACGAACTGCCCGTGGAGAAGCCGGCGGAACTCACCGCCGTGCTCGACCGGTTCGTGACCGACCGGCCCTGACGTCCTTCCCGGAGGGGGCCGATGATTCCCGGCCCGGCGTGCTCAGGACCCTCCGCGCTCGCGGGGGATCTTCTGGCCGGCCTCGACGGCCACGGGCAGCCGGTTCTCCGCCGGCGGCAGGGGGCAGGTCGCCAGGTCCGTGTAGGCGCACGGCAGGTTCGCCGCGCGGTTGAAGTCCAGGACGACGGTTCCGTCGGCGGCCGGCGCGTCCACGCCGAGGGAGCGGTTCGCGGCGTAGGTCGTGACTCCTGAGGTCGCGTCGGTGAAGAGCAACGACAGCCCGCCCGGGGTGTGTCCGGGGAACGCGGTCAGGGACAGGGACCGGCCGTCCAGTTCGAACTCGACACGGCCCGGGGCGACGTACACGTGCTCCAGGCCCTCGACCGCGGCGCCCACGGTGGTGGGCCGGGGCTCGTCGAAGGCGACGTAGCGGCCGGTCACGGCCCAGCGCGGGTCCGGTGCGTAGGCGGGCGTTCCGGTGAAGGCGGTGCGCAGCGGCGCGTCCGGGTGCCGGGGACGCACGATGTCGTTCCCGCCGCGCCTGGCCACCTCGATCACGGCGTCTCCCCAGACCGCGTTGACGCCGCCGCGTTCGGGCAGTACTCCGAAGCGGTGCTCGCCGCGCACCGGTGTTCCCTCCACGACCAGTTCCTCGCCCTCGTCGAGGGCCACGGTGACTCCGTCGGCGTCGGTCCACCACGAGCCGGGGGCGTCCGGGAAGCGCTGCGGGCGGTCGTCGAGCCAGTGCAGGCCGGTGATCGCGAGGAATCCGTGCGGATCGGCGAGCCGTTCCTCCTGGGCGCGGTACCAGCCCAGCCAGTCCTCGGTGAAGGCCTGGAGGTCCGTCGTCGTGAGCTCAGTGGTCATGAGTGCTCCTTCGTTCCGCGAGGTCCGGCCTCGCGGGCGGTGTGTGGATCTTCCGGGGATACGTGTGTCCGGTGGTCGTTCATCCGGCCAGTTCGCCGAGGAGTGCCCAGGTGCGCCGCCGGTCCGCTTCCCCGGCGATGTCCGTGGAGGTGAAGACCACCTCCGTGGCTCCGGCGTCCCGGTAGCGTCGTACCTCTGCCGCGACCGTCCTCTCGTCCCCGATCACGGCCAGGTCGGAGGCCCGCCGACCGCCGGAGAGCTCGACGACCCGTGCGTAGGACGGGATCTGCTCGTAGAAGGCCAGTTGCTCGGTGGCCTTCGCGCGTACGGCCTCGACGTCGTCCGTGACCACGCCGGGCACCAGGGCCACGATCCGGGGCGAGGGACGGCCCGCGGCGGCTGCCGCTGCGGTGAGAGCGGGCACGATGTGCTCCTCCAGAGCGCGCGGGCCCGCCAGATAGGGCAGGATCCCGTCCGCCAGTTCACCGCTGGCACGCAGGGCCTGCGGGCCCATCGCGGCGACGAGCAGGGGCACTCCGCTCTCGGCGCCGGGTACGCGTGCGGAGATCGGCGGGGCGGCGGTCAGCAGCTCACCGTGGAAGTCGGCTGTTCCTGTCCGGGTCAACTGCCGCAGGGCGGTGAGGAATTCACGCAGGCGGGCGATGGGCCGCTCGAAGGGCAGGCCGAAGCCGCCTTCGGTGAGGAGCTTGGTGCCCAGGGCGAGCCCGAGGTGGTAGCGGCCGTGCGTGGCCGCCTGGGCGGTCTGGGCCTGGCTGGAGACGAGCAGGGGATGCCGGCCGAAGACGGGGATGGCCGAGGTGCCCACGTGGAGTCGGGGTTCTTCCCGCCCGACGATCGCCGCGAGCTGTGGCGAGTCCGCGCCGAAGGTCTGTCCGAACCAGGCCGAGCGCAGGCCGGCCGCCGCGGCTTCGCGAGCCAGACTCACGGAGGCGTCGACCTGGTTCTCCGCGTCGGATGCGTTGAGTGCTACTCCTACGGTCATGCCAGTCAGAACCGCCCGCGTCCGATCCCGCATTCCGGTTCGTGTGTGACAGCTTCTTGTCAGTCGTGTGTACGGGGGTGGAGCTGCCGTCAGCCCGAGGCCCCCAGGAGGTGACGAACTCGCCCGGTGCGACATCGGGCGTGATGCCGTCCGGCACGAGCTGCTGTCCGCCGGGTGTGCCCGGTGCGGAGAAGGACGTGGAGACGTGCTCGATGCGGGCGGCATGGGTCACCGCCGTCGCGTCCTCGGCAGCCGTGGCCGTCGTGGTGGCCATGGTCGTCACCTCCTGGGAGGTCATCGGGTCCGGTTGTCGTTACTCGGCGCCGAGACCGGCGTCGTCGACCTTGTCCTTGCCCTCGGCCTCGAGGACCTTGCCCAGCGGTGCGAGGTCGTAGATGCCCTTCAGATCGGGCTTGTCCAGCAGGCCGGCCTTGACCGCGTGCTCCGCCTCGGTGCTGAGAGTGGAGGCCAGCGGGTCGTCGAGGAAGGCGATGGACTTCCACGCGGGGTCGATGACTTCGGCGGGCAGCGCCTTGCCCGACAGCTTCTCCAGCGCCGCGTTGGCGGCCGCCTTGGCCTTGTCCGGGTTGGTGTTGATCCACGCGTTGGTCTTCACGGAGCCGCGCAGCACGGCCTCGACGACGTCGGGGTGCTCCTTGAGGAACTTCTGCGACACGATGATGTTCGTGATCACGAACTTCTTGTCGGGCCACAGGTCCGACTCGTCGAGCAGTACCTTGCCTCCCTCGGCGACCAGCTTGGACGCGGTCGGCTCCGGCACCCAGGCGCCGTCGATGGAGCCGGACTTGTAGGCGTCCGGGGTGATCTTGTTGTCGGTGCGGACGACCGACACATCACCCTTGCCGCTCTGCGCGTCGACCTTCCAGCCCTGTTCCGCGGCCCAGTTGAGGAACGCGACGTCCTGGGTGTTGCCGAACTGCGGCGTCGCGATCTTCTTGCCCTTGACGTCCTTCAGGGACTTGATCTTCTTCGGGTCGACGACGAGCTTCACGCCGCCGGAGGCCGAACCGCTGATGATCCGCAGGCTCTTGCCCTTGGACTTGGTGTAGCCGTTGATGGCCGGGGAGGGGCCGATCCAGCCGATGTCGATGGAGCCGGCGTTCAGCGCCTCGATCTCGGAGGGGCCGGCGTTGAAGGTCGAGGCCTTGATCGTGGTGCCGCCGAGTTCCTTCTGGAACAGGCCTTCCTGGACGCCCACCAGAGCCGTGGCGTGCGTGAGGTTGGGGAAGTATCCGATCTTCACCTCGTCGGCGGAGAGCTTCTTGGCGCCCGCCGCGACCTCGGTCCGCTTGTCGTCGTCGGTGGAGTCGGAACCGTAACCGCAGGCGGTGAGCAGGAGGGGGACCGCGGCTATGACGGCGATGGTGCGCAGGGCGGAGAGCGGTCTTGCGGCAGACACTGAGGTGTCCTCTCGGAAGATGGGTCGAGGAAGGTGTGAAACCGCGCGGCGACGACGCGTCGGCGCGCACCGGCACGCCCTTTCCCTGCTTTCGGCGGTACGCGTGTCGCCGAAAGCAGGGAAAGGGAACGCTGAGGTCGAGGCCGGGGGACGAGTGTCCGATCCGCCGGACACGGACGTGGCGGGCGGGGGAGCTGTCGCGGCTCGGAAAGGTGCAGGTTCTGCGGCGTCAGACGGGCCGACAGATGGCACTGGACGTACGGCCGAGGTCGATGTGGCGACGCGAGGTCAGAAGCGGCAGTGTCCGCCCTGTGCGGTCGAGCGTTCCCATGGCCACCCCCCACGATCCCGATATTCCTACCTGGCTGATAGGGATCGTGGCAGAAGGCGGCCTCCACCCCAAGGGGGTGTTCGTATGATGGACGCAGTCGTCTCGCTTTATGGGACGAGGTGTGGGACGGCCCGCCGTCTCAGGGGTTCGTCCAGGCTCCCGGAGCGTCGGTCAACGCGGATACGTCGGCGGGTAGTCGGGCGGATGCGACGTCGGCGAGCGACACACCCTCAAGGATCTCGCGCACGTTGGAGCGCAGCGCGATCCACAAGGGGAGCAGCGATTCGGCGGGGCCGGTGTAGGAGAGCTCCGGGGGGCGCACCCCCCGTACCGAGACCAGTGGTCCGTCCACCGCGCGTATCACGTCGGCGATGCTGATGTCCTCGGCGGGCCTGGCCAGTCGGTAACCGCCGTTTCCGCCGCGCCGGCTGAGGACGAGACCGCCCCGGCGCATGTCGTTCAAGATGCTTTCGAGGAACTTGTGCGGGATGTCCTGTGAGTCGGCGATGGCCTCGGCTTTCAGAGGCGCGTCATCCCGTGACGCGGCAAGCTGCAGCGCGGCACGTACCGCGTAGTCCGCCCTGGCTGAGATCCGCATGTGCGTAGTATCCCGCACTGTTCCTGTCCGGTTCCCCTCCGCCCCGGCCGGTGTCCCTCGTGCCGCGCCTTGGAGGGTTGCCGCGGGTCGGGCACGTACTTGCAGCCCACGCCTCGTACGGTGACGATCCGGTGCCGGTGGGCCCTGCCCGGCTTGCGGCGCAGCCGCGCGATGCGGACGTCCACGGTGCGGCCGTCGCCGTTCGCTCCCGTCGAGTTCCGCGGCAGGTGACTCCCTGGCGACTGCCCCGCCCTGCTGTGTCGTGCGGGGGGTCGCAGGGCGCGTTCCGCGGAGACGCAGGTAACGGCGGTGGGGCGGTACGGGCTGTTCCGGTGGCGCCCTCCATTGCAGCTCCGTGAACTGTTCCCGACGGCCCGGACCGCCGGCGGCCGACCGCACCGCCCGACTGGCTGCACAGGGCATTCGCTGCCGCGCACGACTGTGAACGTTCGCGTCGTCGAAGAACGGTGACCGGCTCGCCGTCGGCCGGCGGGAAGCAGGTGCCTCGTTGTCGATTCGGAAGCCATCGACCCCCGTCCCCATTGACGCCGAGGGCGAAAACCGGAACAGCGTCACCCTGTTTGCGCCACGCAACACTTCGGCATGCGTGGCCGACCGGGAACTCGGAGACGAGGACTTGTTCAAAGGGGCAAGGTGCTCCATTTCTGGTCTCACGTTGCCCATCTCGATCGTGTACCTTCCGATTGCCCGCAGGAAATGCTCTGGTTTTCCTGCGAGCACCCTCGGGGCGCCGTGGAAGACCGTCATGTTCCGCGGCAGTGCTGTTTCGGCCCCGGACTCTCGAAATGCGGCCGCGGAGACCTGGTAGGGGAGGCGCAAAAGGAATGTCCGCACGACTTCTTGAACGGGCACAGCACCCCACTGGGCGATGTACGAGACGGCCTGAGCGCCGGCCTCACACCATGTGGTCGCGACGCTGATCAAGCAAGCGATCCCGTGGAAGTCCGGTGTTCCGGCTGCTTGTGTTCGAAACCGGATCCATCACCGATCGCGCATTTCCCATGCCTGATTTCCCAGGGCATGTTACGCGCGTCGACCTGCCCGGAAACGACGAATTCTAGGTTCGAAGGACGATGGCGAAACCAACGGGGCCCGAGAAGATTTCCCTGTCAGACATGCTGCGTGCGGCCACGCACGCCCAACCCGACCGGACTGCCGTCTCCTGCGGCACGGAGCGGCTGACGTTTCGGCAGCTCCATGAGCGCAGTGAGGACGTGGCGGACCGTCTGCGACGGCTCGGAGCCGCGGCGGACGATCCCGTCGGCATCTTCATGGGGCCCTCCGTCGACCTCATGGCAAGCGTCTGGGGCGTCCTGCACGCGGGCGCCGCATACCTCCCGCTGTCGCCCGAGTACCCGGACGACCGCGTGCGCTACATGGTGGCCGACTCCCAGGCCAAGGTCATCCTGACGGACGAGTCCTTGGCGCCCCGCCTGTCCGCGATGACGCCGCCAGGGACGAAGATCGTCATCCTCGACCGGACACGAGCCCACCGGGCGACCGGGCCGGAGCACCGGGCCGTCCCGCCAACGGCTCCTCGCCCTGTGGGGGGTGCCGGCCTCGCCTATGTCATCTACACCTCGGGAAGCACGGGCAAGCCGAAGGGCATCGGCATCGAACACCACAGCATCGTCGATCAGATGCGCTGGCTCGCCGACGAACGGGGCCTGGACGCGAGCAGAACGGTGCTGCAGAAGACACCGCTGAGTTTCGACGCCGCACAGTGGGAGATCCTCGCGCCGGCCTGCGGCAGCAGCGTGGTGATGAGTGAGCCGGGGGTCTACGCCGACCCCGGCGGGCTCATCGACCTGATCACGGCGAACGGGGTGACCACTCTGCAGGGCGTGCCGACCCTGCTGCAGGCGCTCGTCGACACCGGACGGCTGTCCGACTGCACCTCGCTCACCCATCTCTTCAGCGGCGGCGAAGCGCTCACCAAGAGCCTGGCGATCGAACTGCTCGACGCGTTACCCGGCTGCGAACTGGTCAACCTGTACGGCCCGAGCGAGTGCACCATCAACGCTTCGGCCCACGTGGTGGACCGCGGCTCCGTCCAGAACGGTCCGGACCACGTCCCCATCGGCCTGCCGGTGCGCGGCATGAGTTTCCACATCCTCGACACCGCCCGCCGGCCGGTCGCGCGGGGGGAATCGGGTGAACTCCACATCGCGGGACCCCAACTCGCCCGCGGGTATCTGAACAACCCCGAGCTGACCGCCGACCGGTTCGTCACCAACCCGTTCGCCACCGGTCCCGAATCCGCCCGTCTCTACCGCACCGGTGATCTGGCCCGGTGGAACGGCGACGGCACCGCGCAGTTCCTCGGCCGTACCGACACCCAGGTCAAGTTGCGCGGTTTTCGGGTCGAGCTCGACGAGGTCAAGGTCTCCATCGAAAGACACGACTGGGTCAAGCGCGCCGCCGTCCTGGTCCGGGACGACGCGAGAATCGGCACCAACCTCATCGCCTTCATCGAGCTCGATCCTCAGCGGGCCGCGCTGATGGACCAGGGCAACCACGGCGCTCACCACCAGTCCAAGGGCAGCAGGCTTCAACTCAAGGCGCAGCTCTCGAATCCGGGAGTCCGTGAAGAGGGCGGAGCACCGTACGTCGATCTCCCCGGACGGACGGCCACGGTCCGCCAACGGCGCACGGTGTTCGCCCGCAAGACGTACCGGTTCTTCGAAGGCGGCGCGACAACCCGGTCCGACATCCTGGGCCTGCTCGCCCGGCCGGCCGGCCGACCGGACGCGCCCCGGACGCCGGACACCCTGACGCTTCCCGAACTCGGTTCCCTGCTGCGCTATTTCGGGCAGTTCCCCAGCGGCGAACGGCTGCTGCCCAAATACGGGTACGCCTCGCCGGGCTCGCTCTACGCCACACAGTTGTACCTGGAGCTGTCCGGCGTCGCGGGCCTCGAACCGGGCTGTTACTACTACCACCCGGTCAGTCATCGGCTGTTGCTGATCAGCCGTGTTCCCGCCGGTGCTCCGAGGCTGCGCGTCCACCTCATCGGGCGCCGGGCGGCGATCGAACCCGTCTACCGGAACAACATCCAGGAAGTCCTCAGGTTCGAAGCCGGTCACCTGGCCGGCCTGTTCGACCATGTGCTGCCCGCGTACGGGCTGCGGATCAGCGCCCGCCCGGAGGCGCCGGAGGTCAAGGACGTCCTGCGCTGCCCGGAAGAGGACTACCACCTGGCCACGTACGAGGTGGAGACGGCGGACACCCCGGCCGCGGACAGTCCGGTCGACCTGTATGTGCAGGCCCATCCCGGCCGGATCGTGGATCTCGACGGCGGTCAGTACCGCTATGCCGGCGGCGAGCTGGTGCGTGTGTCCGACGAGCTGATCCGCAAGCGGGACGTCATCGCCATCAACCAGGAGGTCTACGAGCGCGCGGGCTTCGGCATCAGCCTGATCGGTCACGCGTCCGAACCCTGGCGGCGCTACGTCGACCTCGGCCGGGAACTGCAGCGCCTCCAGACGAACGGCCTCGATCTGGGGCTGATGTCCTCCGGCTACAGCTCGGAGACCGGCAACCCCCTGCCGTCGGCCCGGCGCATCGCGGACATCGTCGGCCTCGGCCCGGACACGGCCTCGTACTTCGCCGTCGGCGGCCGCATCAGTGCCGAGCAGCGGCTGAGCGAAGGCATGAAGGAGGACTCGGTCCACATGCGGGGGCCCGCCGAGATCGTGAAGGACAATCTCGCCGAATCCCTGCCTCCGTACATGCTGCCCAACCGGGTCACCGTCCTGGACGCCTTCCCGCTCACCCCGAACGGCAAGATCGACCACCAGGCGCTGCGCGACCTGGACAAGGCCGCCGTGGAAGACAGCGAAGCGCCGGTCGTCCCCCCGCGCACGCCCACGGAGGAAGCCATCGCCGGGCTGTGGCGGAAGGTGCTGCGAGAGGAACGGGTCTCGATCCGGGACAACTTCTTCGCCGCCGGGGGCCACTCGCTGACCGCGGTCAACCTGGTCGGCCGCATCAACCGGGAACTCGGCAGTGCACTGCCGCTCCAGGTGCTGTTCGACGCTCCGACCATCGCGGACCTGGCCAGACGCGTCGACCGTGAGCCCACGAGCGCGCTGTCGAGGCTGGTGCGGCTGCACACCGCGGAAGGCGGCCGGCCGGTGTTCTGCTGGCCCGGTCTGGGCGGATACCCGATGAGCCTGCGGCTGCTGGCAGGCCGGCTGGAGCAGGACCGGCCGTTTCTCGGTGTCCAGGCCCACGGAATCAACGAGGGCGAGATCGCCTACCCGTCGTTCGACGAGATGGTCGCCAAGGACGTCGAACTCATCCGGCAGGTCCAGCCGGTCGGCCCGTACACGCTGTGGGGTTACTCCTTCGGGGCCCGGGCCGCGTTCGAGGCGGCCCGCCAACTGGAGTGCGCCGGCGAGCAGGTCGACGAGGTGATCCTGATCGCGCCGGGCAAGCCGCCGGTCGGGAAACGCGCCGGGACCCGCCCGCCCGCCGAGGCGAAGGTCAGCTTCACCGACACCACCTTCGTCGCGATTCTCTACTCGGTCTTCTCCGGGAACCTCGAACAGCCGGCCGTCGACGCGTGTCTGGCCGCGACCCACGACGAGGACTCGTTCATCGCCTTCGTCTGCGGCCGGTTCGCCCATCTGGACCGTGCGCTCGTGCGCAGGATAGTCGGCGTGGTTCGGCAGACCTTTCTGTTCGAGTACGCCCCGCACGAACTGGTCCGGCGCGCCATCACCGCGCCGATCACGGTGTTCCGCGCCGACGGCGATCAGGACTCCTTCATCGACACCGGTTACACGCTGTCGAGCACGCCCCCCAGGATCAGCCGACTCAAGGCTGATCACTACGAATTGCTGCGCGCGAGCGGAATAGACGAACTCGTCACCGCCATCAAGGCCGCACAACTCACCGGAAAGGTCATCGGAGTGCCCCACGTCAGTATCAAGCATTTCCCGAACAACCTTGCAGCCGACCAGATATCGGCCCTCGTCGACGCGATCACCAGTGCTGTCCGGACCGCGTTCTCGGTCGACGAGGGCGCGGTGTCGATCGCCCTCGAACCGGTGGCTCAGGACGCCTGGACCGAGCGGGTGTACATACCGGAGATCGTCGAAGGCACCGGAAATCTGGTCAAGGCCCCGAACTACTGAAGCCTGCCAACGAATTCGACCGTGGCGACGGAGAACCAGGACATGAATTCACGGAGGACCGCATGCGCAGGGTGATCATGAGAGCGAGAGAGGACCTCTCCGTGATCGTCGCGCGGGACCCGTCGGTCCGCACGCGCGCGGAGGCGCTGCTGCATCCCGCGCTGCCGGCGCTGTGGACCCACCGGCTGGCCTCCGTCCTGTACGCCCGCGGGCACCGTCAACTCGCCCGGCTCCTGGCCTACCTCGCGCGCGCGGTCACCGGCGGCATCGAGATCCATCCGGGCGCGAGGCTCGGACGGCGCGTGTTCATCGATCACGGGGCCGCGGTGGTCATCGGGGAGACGGCCGAGGTCGGCGACGACGTCACGATCTTCCATCAGGTCACGCTGGGCGCGGTCGGCTGGTGGCGGGACGGGCGACGCGAGCCCGGCGCCCGCCGGCATCCGGTCGTCGGCGACCGCGTGGTGCTCGGCACCAACGCGATCGTGCTCGGCCCGGTCACCGTCGGCGACGACGCGCTGATCGGCGCGGGTTCGCTCGTACTGCGCGATGTGCCTTCAGGCGCCAGGGTGATGGCTCCCGTGGCGGAGATCGTGCCACGGCTCTCGGCCGCCGACCGAGATGAGTCGGACCAGTTGCTGCGCTCGCTGGCCACGTCCGGGTGCTGGTGAGGTCCGCCCGGACCGGTTCACCGGTCGCTGTCCGCCGCTCGTCGGCGCAGTTTTGGTGCGCCGCTTCTCATCCGCCGCCCGTCGTCCCGCTCAAACCCGACCACGCGTCGGGATGCCATCGGAGGCATAGATGATTCACGTCGGTGTCGTGGAGAGCAACCTCTCCGGTTCCGGCTTCGAGGGCCTGCAGATCATCAAGGAACTCGACTGCCGCGTCACCTTCTTCACCCGCGACCTGGACCGGTACCTGGAAGTACCGGGCGGCCCGGCCTACTTCGACAACTACGTCGACGAGATCGTCCACTGCGAGACGAACATCTTCGAGGAACTCCTGCCGCATGTGCACGCGGCCGGGGCCGGGCACCCCTTCGACGCGTTCCTGACCCTGGCCGAGTACGACGTGGTCGTGGCCGCCCAGGTGGCGGTCCACCTCGGACTCCCGACGGTGAGCGTCGACGGCGTGGCGACAGCGCGCAACAAGGCGTCGATGCGCCGGCGCTGCGCCGAACTCGGCGTCGCGATACCGGCGTTCCGCACCGTGCAGACCCCGGCCGAGGCGGAGGCGGCGGCGGCGGAGATCGGCCTGCCCTGTGTGGTCAAGCCCGCGGACGAGACCAGCAGCGCCGACGTCCGGCTCGTCGAGACCGCGTCCCAGGCAGCCGAGCACGTCGCGCTGATCCGGTCACGGCGGGAGAACACGCGCGGCCAGGCCCGCCACCACGAGCTGATGGTCGAGGAGTACCTCAGCGGCCCCGAGGTCAGTGTGGAGGTCCTGGCCGACGGCGACCGGTACGAGGTGTTCGGGGTGACCGACAAGTCGGTGATCGGCCAGGGCTACTTCGTCGAGCTCGCCCACAGCTTCCCCTCGAGCCTGCCCGAGCCGTTGGTCCGTGCCTGCGGCGACCTGGCCGTGGAGGCGCTCCGAGCGGTCGGGTTCGACCTGGGCATGGCCCATGTCGAGATCAAAGTGACCGAGTCCGGGCCCAAGCTCATCGAGATCAACCCCAGGCCCGCCGGCGGCAAGATCACCTATCTCGTCGACCGTGCCCTCGGCATCCGCTCACTGGAGCTGGTGGCCCGGCAGTACCTCGGACAGCCGCTCCCGGCCCGGGTGCTGCCCGAGCGGCCGGTCGCCGGTGCCGCCATCCGCTACCTCACGGCGGCGCCCGGCCGCGTGGTGTCGGTCAGCGGGCGGGAACGGGCCGCCGCGCTGCCCGGAGTCGAGGAGGTCGTCGTCAAGCCGGAACCGGGCGCCGTGCTGCGGGAGTTGCGCCGCAACGGCGACCGCGCCGGTCATGTCCTCGTGGTCGCCGAAACCGCCCAGCTCGCGGCGCGGACCGCCGAGGCCGCCGTGCAGGAGATCGACATCCGCACGGAGCCGGTCACCCGGCGGCCCGTCGCACACTCCCTGGTCGACCTGATCGGCCGTACACCGCTGCTCCGGCTGCCGGTGGACCGCATCACGGACGGTGTCCCCGGCGATGCCGAGGTGCTGGCGAAACTGGAGCTGTTCAACCCCTGGTCCAGCAGCAAGGACCGGGCCGCACTGTGGATGCTGCGCGGCGCCGAGGAACAAGGGCTGCTCACCCCGGGCAACGGCACGGTGATCGAGGCGACCTCCGGCAACACCGGGATCTCACTGGCCGCGCTGGCAGCGGCCCGCGGCTACCGCTGTGTCATCGTGCTGCCGGACAACGCCACCCAGGAGCGCGTGGCCATGCTGCGGACGCTGGGCGCCGAGGTGGTGCGGACACCCCACACCGGGGGTTACCAGGCCGCGGTGGACAAGGCCGCGGAACTCCACCGGCAGACCCCCGGGTCGTGGTTCTGCTGCCAGCACGACAATCCGGACAACATCCGTGCGCACTACGAGTCGACCGGTCCGGAGATCTGGTCCGACACCGACGGGCGGGTCGACGTGTTCGTCTGCGGAGTCGGCACCGGCGGCACGATCAGCGGTGTGGGGCGCTACCTGCGCGAGCGGCACCCCGCCGTCCGGATCGTGGCGGTGGAACCGGCCGGGTCACCCCTGCTGTCCGGCGGCGAGCCCGGCACCCACTCCATTCCGGGGTTCAACGGCGGCTTCATCGCGCCGACCACGGACCGACGCCTGATCGACGAGGTGATCGCGGTCTCCGACCAGGACGCGCTGGACACCACCCGGCGGCTCGCGCTCGACGTGGGCCTCATGGTCGGTGTCTCGGCCGGTGCGGTCGTCCACGCGGCCGGTGTGGTGGCCGGCCGTCCGGAGTACCGCGGCAAGCGCATCGTGACGCTGTTGCCCGACACCGGTGAGCGGTACCTGAGCCTGCTCGGCCGCGAGACCGAGCCGGTACCCGCCGGGGCCGCCGCCGGCGGAGGTGCCCGGTGACAGCGCCCGCGCCCGCCGACGACCGGCCGCGCCTGCTGATGGTGATGCCGTACCGCCAGTTCGTGCGCAAGGCACAGGCCGAGGGTTTCTGGGTCGGCGCGATCTGGGACCCACGGCTCGAGTCACCCCAGTACCTCGACGACGTGCGCGAGCTGGCGGACCTGTTCGTGGCGGTCGACTTCCAGGACACGGAGCTGCTGCGCCGCACCCTTCGCGAGGTGGCCCGGGAACACCACGCCACGGTGATCTACCACATCGGCAGAGAAGAAACGATGGTCACCGCCTACGAGGTGGCCGAGGACCTGCACGCCGAGGTCAACCCGGCCGCGGCGATCCGCTACCTCGTCGACAAGCACGCGATGCGGGACCTGCTGGCCCGGCGCGGTCTGTCACCGGTGTCCTTCGAGGCGGCAGCGACCCGGCACGAAGTACCGGAGGCGGTCGAGCGGATCGGCTACCCGGCGGTCGTCAAACCGACGGCGCTCGCCGGCAGCCGAGGCGTGTTCCTCTGGCAGGACGCCGAGGACCGGTCGGCATGGACCGCGCTCGTCGACCAGTACGGCTACGACGGCCCCTTCCTGGTCGAGGAATACCTGCGGGGTCCCGAATACAGCGTCGAGACCCTGAGCAAGGACGGCCGGCACCTGGTCGTCGGCGTCACCGAGAAGGTACTGGGTCCGCCGCCGCTGTTCGTGGAGGTGGGACACGTCCATCCGGCGCCCCTGCCCGAGGACCGCCGGCGGACCGTCGAGGATCTCACCACGGAGTTCCTCACGGCGTGCGGGTACCGGTTCGGCCCGGCGCACACCGAGGTGATCTGGACCCCGCACGGCCCGCGCATCGTCGAGTCACAGGCCCGGCTCGGCGGTGACCGGATACCGCGGCTCGTCGAGCTGGCGACCGGACTGGACATCGAACAGGCGATCTTCGCCGGCCTCGCGGGCACGGCGGCCGAGCCGGTCGCGTCGCAGGCGACAGCGATCGTACGGTTCTTCACCTTTCCGCCCGGCCGGGTCGGTGAGATCCGCGGGCTGGAGGCAGCCGCGGAGCTCGGCCACGTCGACGAGCTGACCATCAGGCTGCGTCCCGGCGACACCGTGGCGGCGGTCCGCGACTCGAAGAGCAGGCACGGGCATGTCATCGTCTCCGGTCCCACTCCCGAGGAGGCCAGGGCCCGCTGCGCGCAGGTGCTCTCCGCGATCGAAGTCGTCATCGACGAAACGCCCGTACGGGCGGACGGCCGGGCCGGGACGCCCGTACGGGCACCGTCGGTCACGAGTCCCCCCACCCCGCAGAAAGGCAGTGGCCATGCAGTGGTCCCCCACGACAACCAGGAGGTCGCCATGACCGCCGCCCCCACCGACGCGCAGGTGGTGTTCGTCGGCTACAACGCGGCCTACCTGCGCGCGATCGACGGGAAGGTTCCCAGCAGGTCGGTCGTGGTGATCGAGGAACCCGACATCATCCGCAAGCGGGAACTGGGTGACGCCGCGGCCGGTTTCGACTGTCTGGACCGGATCGTGCCGGCGAGCTACCAGCAGTCGACCGAAGCCCTGGACCTGGCCGCCGAGCTGACGGCCGCGCGAACGGTGGCGGCGGTCGTCCCGGGGCTCGAGTACGCGGTGCCGGCGGCGGCCGCGCTGGCCGAGAAGCTCGGGCTGCCGGGCGCGACCGAGGCCGCCGCGCAGGCGTTGCGGGACAAGGTCCGGCTGCGCGAGGTGTCCGGCGCCGGGGGAGTCCGCAATCCGCGCTGGCGCGAGGTGCACGGCCCCGCGGACATCCTCGGGTTCGCGGGCGACGGCCCGGTGGTGGTCAAGCCGGCCAACCGGCAGGCGAGTGTCGGCGTACAGCTCCTGGACGCGGTCGACGCCACCACCGCGGCACAGGCATGGGAACGGACCTCGTCCGCCGCCGAGTACGAGCAGGTGCCCGACCGGCAACTGGCGTGGCGCTTCCTCGCCGAGGAGCGACTGCAGGGTCCCGAGTACAGCGTCGAGGCGCTGGTCCAGCAGGGTGAGATCGTCTTCCAGAACATCACGGCCAAGACCGTGATTCCGGGGCCGTACCCGGTCGAACTCGGCCATCTGCTGCCCGCGCCGCTCGACCAGGACACAGAGACCGCGTTCACCACGGCCATGCGGGCGCTTGTCACCGCGATCGGGTTCGGGACCGGCATCCTGCACGCCGAGTGGATCCTGACCGACTCGGGACCGACGCTCGTCGAATGTGCCGGCAGGTGCCCGGGTGACTACCTCATCGACCTGATCGACCTGGCCTACGACACACGGATCCGGCTGACCCTCATCGACCTGCTGGCAGGCCGTCCGGTCACGCTGCCCCGATCGTCGCAGCGGACCTCGGCCATCCGGTTCCTGGCCGCCGGTCCCGGCACCGTGACCGAGGTCGTGGGCGTGGACACGGCCCGGGCGCTGCCCGGCGTCCAGGTCGTGGAGGTGGACGCCGAACCCGGCCAGGAAGTCCGGCCGTGGGCGTCCTCCTGGGACCGCGCCGGGCACGTCATCGCGACCGGGCCGGACGCGAACACCACACGGCATCGCGTCCTGGACGCGGAGACCGCCATCCGTATCGCAACCGATTGAGGAAACACATGTCTGTTCTCTGGCAGCGCGTCCGCGGATGGCGCGGATCCATGCCCGGAGGCTCGGTCGGCATCCGGCTGGCCGTGATGGCGATGATCGACGCGGTGGGTACCGGTGCCTTCCTGGCCGTGTCCGTGCCGTTCATCACCAGGTCGGTCCGGCTGTCGGAGGGCAGCCTGGGTCTCGGCCTGACGCTGTCCGCCGCCATCGCCCTGGGCACGGCGATACCGATCGGCATCCTGGCCGACCGGATCGGCCCGAAGAAGGTGCTGGTCGGGGTGAGCCTGTGGCGCTGCGCCTGCTTCGTGCTCTACCCGTTCGTCCAGAACCTGTGGCAGTTCCTGACCGTGGTGTGTCTGCTCGGCCTGGTCGACAAGGCGGCGGCGCCGATGGAACAGGCTCTGGTCGGGCAGGTGACGGCGACCGACGACCGGGTCAGGGTGGTCGCCATCCTGCGGTCGCTGCGCAACGTCGGCTTCACGGTCGGCGCCCTGCTGGGCGGTATCGGGCTCCTGATCGACAGCCGGGCGGGGTACTCCGCGATCCTGCTGGTGAACGCCTCCTCCTTCGCCGTGCTCGCGACACTGGCCGCCCGGCTGCCGGTGCTCAGCGCGCCGGCGAAGAGTCTGCGCCGGCGCTTCTCGGTCAGGGTGCTGCGCGACGGATCCTTCCTGTCGTTCACCGGCATCAACGCGGTGCTCACCATGCACATGACCCTGCTCAGCATCGGGATCCCGCTCTGGATCGTCGGGCACACCGCTGTCTCCTCCGCGCTGATCTCGCCCCTGGTCGCGGTCAACACCGTGCTCGCCGTCGCCCTGCAGGTCCGGGCCAGCCGGAACACCGACACCATCACCGGCGCGGCGCGGGCGCTGGTGCGGGCCGGGATCTGCCTCGCGGTCTGCTGCCTGCTGCTCGTCGCGGCGCCGAAGCTGCCGGTCGTCCTGGCCGTGGGGGTGCTGGTGCTGGCCATGGTCGCGCTGACCGGCGGCGAGTTGTTCCAGTCCGCCGGCGGCTGGGGCGGGTCCTATCTGCTCGCGGTGCCCGGAGAGGAAGGCGTCTACCTCTCGGTCTTCTGGCTGGGCGTGGCGGTCCAGCAGATCGCGGCCCCGGTCCTGGTCAGCGTGGTCGTGACGAGTGGTACCACGGGCTGGGCGGTCCTGGCCGCGCTGTTCGCCGTCTGCGGCCTGGCGGCGCCGCTCATCGGCCGGTGGGCGCAGGCACAGGCGGACAGCAGGACACCGGCGGACCCGAGTCTGGCCGAGGCCACGTAACCACCCCGCACGCCGAACCCGTAGTCGATTCAGCACAGTTGACCAGCATCCAAGGAGAGAAATGTCCGTTCCGCTGTATGTTCCCTCGGGCGAAGGCGAGTTCGTCAACATCCGGGACACGAAGAGGACCTACCTCAAGCTCACCACGGCCGACTCCGACGGGGAGTTCGGCTTCTTCGAGCACCACATGGCTCCGGAGGCGAGGGGTGCCAGCCCGCACATCCACAAGCAGTCCACCGAGATGTTCTACGTGGTGAAGGGCGAGATCGAGTTCACCATCGGCGACCGCAAGGTGGTGGGCGAGCCCGGGGCGTTCGCCTACATACCCAAGGGCGAGCCGCACGGGTTCACGAACAGGGGCAACGAGGACGCCACGCTGCTCATCATGTTCTACCCGATCTACAACCGTGAGGACTACTTCCGCGGCCTGGGGCGCCTCACGGCCAACGGGCGCAACCCCAGCCTGGAGGAACTGCAGGAGCACATGGCGAAGTACGACCAGTTCATGGTCTGATCCACGAACACGTGGGAACGACCGGGGCCTGGCAGCGGACTTCCGCTGCCAGGCCCGGCGTTCGTGCGGCGGTCAGCCGGTCGTGCTGTTCCCGGTACGGAAGCGCCACTGCAGGTCTCGCACCTGCTCGGCGAGTTCCGGAACCGGGCCCGCCACTTCGAGACCGGGGACGACGTCCTGGATGGACAGCGGACTCAGGGGCGAGGTGATGGGCACGCCCCACTCCGCCTTCCAGTCCCGAGCCTGCTGGGACGAGCTCGCGTACACGATCCGTCCCAGCCCGACCCACCCGTGCGCGGCCGCGCACATCGGGCAGTGCTCGCCCGAGGTGTACACGGTCGCCGTGGCTCGTGCCTCGGGGCTCAGGTGGGCCGCGGCCCAGCGGGCCAGTTCGAACTCCGGGTGCGCGGTCGGGTCGCCGGTGGTGGACTCACGGTTGCGTTCCTCGGCCAGGATCTTGCCGTCCGCGTCGACGAGCACGGATCCGAACGGCCAGTCACCGGCCTCCACCGCCTCGGCCGCCAGCTCGACGCAGCGGCGCAGGTAGGGCAGTTCGGCTTCGCCGACGGTGCCTGCGCGGGGGGTACCGCTCTCGGGAAGGTCGTGGTCGTTGAGGGCCACTGTTGCTCCGTTTCTGGAAGGTGTCGGCTACGGCCGGTGGGCGGCCACGGTGGCCAGTGCCTGCCACGCCACCTCGGGCCGCAAGGTCTCGTTCGGATCGCCGTGGTAGGGATCGAGCAGTACGGTCTCGGCACCCGCGCGACGCAATTCCTCGATGTCCTCGAGAATTTGCTCGATGGTGCCTTCGCCCGCCCGGCGATCCGGGTGGTCGATCGGCTTCTCCGTGATCCGGAGGAATGTGCGTGGCACCAACTCGGGGACCGGCTTGCCGAGATCGGCTGAAATACTGTTCAGTCGGTTCAGGGCCTCTCTGAACCAAGGCATCGTGAACCGCAGCGGATGCCACGGAGACGCAAAACGTACGGCCCGGCGCATTGCGGCGTCGCTGTTTCCGCCGACCCAGATCGGAACCTGTCCGCATCCGTAATCGGCTTCGTTCTCCCATGCCGCCCGTATGGTCCGCAAGAGTTCGTCGGTGAGAGCGCCGCGTCGCTCGAAGGGGACGCCCAGTGCCTCGAACTCTTCCCGGGCCCACCCGACCCCGACGCCGAGGATCAGCCGGCCGCCGCTGAGTTGGTGCAGGTTGGCCGCCATGCGGGCGACCAACAAGGGGTGTCGGTAGGGGGCGATGAGGACGGTCGTACCCAGTTTGATCCTGGTCGTAATTCCAGCCAGCCAGGCGAGAGTTGTGACAGGTTCATAAAATGGAGCGGGATATTGTTTGGCGACGTCCGAGGTGATCGCCACATGGTCGGAGAGCATCAACAGGTCGAACCCGAGGCCTTCCACGGTTTTGGCCCAGCGGGCCAGGACATCCGGGTTCGTGCCGGGCCCGAAGTTGGGAACATTCACGCCTATCCGCATGCCCCCAACACTAGCAACTGTGCTCAGTGGACGGGTGGTTGACACCAAGGCCTTCGAGGATCCGAATGTACGGCCACAGGCGGGGTGTCAGGCTTCGCGCGCCGTGTCGCCATTCTTCGAATGCCGCGGGCGTACCGTGAGGAAGTCGACGAGAAGGAATACGGACAGGACGGCCGCCGTCGCCGGGAAGAGGAGGGACGGGCCGCCCACGGAGAGCAGCGGACCGCCCGCGAGCGAACCGACTCCCGTACCGCCGTCGAAGGCGACGTTCCAGGCGACCCCGGCGACGCCGAGACCGGCGGGGCTGTCGTCGGCCGCCTCCATGACGAGCACCAGGGTGGCGCTCTGGACGGCGCCGAAGCCCGCTCCGAACAGGGCGGTACCGATCAGCAGCAGTGCCGTCTCGTGAGAGGCCGCACCCGCGGCAGTGCCGAGAGCGGTGACCACGACGGCGGGTACGAGCACCCGGCGGCCACCGTGGCGGTCGATGAGCCACCCGGCGCCGAGCCGGGCGAGCACGGTGGAGGCCTGCGCGGCAAGGAGCGCCTCGGGAGCGGCCGAGGCGGTGAGCGGCAGAAACGTGAAGACGACGCCGTAGGCGGTGGTGGAGGCGACCTCCACGAACAACGGGCCGGTCATGGGGCGCAGCGATCGCCACGTCCCGCGCAGGGCCCATGAGCGGCCGGACTTCGGTCTTTCCCGGTGGGCCGGCTCCGTTCCCCGGCGAAGGCCGAACGAGCCGGCCACGACCAGGGCGGCCGTGCCCGCCGCCAGGGCGAAGGCGAGCCCGTACGCCTCCTGACGGGCCAGGGCGATGCCCAGGGGAGCCCCCAGGACTCCGGCGACTCCGACCACCGCGCCGTACCAGCCGATGGCTCGCCCGCGTCTGCCGGGCGGGAACAGCTCGGCGGTGAAGGTGACGCCGGCGACGACGAAGACGCCGAACCCCAGCCCGCGTACCGCGGCGAGGCCGGCCAGCATGGACATCGTCGTGGCGGCGGGCAGCAACAGGCAGGGCAGCGCGAGCAGTACACCGCTGAGGGCGAGGGAGTACCGGCGTCCGAGCCGGGCGAAGAGCCGCGGTGTGAACGGCTGGACGACCAGGGTGGCCGCCATCAGGGTGGCGGTGAGTACTCCGGCCCCCGACGGTCCGGCGCCGGACCGGACGGCGTACGCGGGCATCGCGGAGAGCGTCACGTTGAAGCTGGCGAAGCCGCCGAACGCGGCGATCAGGGTACCGGCCACCGATGCCCGCCTCCGCCCGGCGGTCGGCTCCCGGGAACGGTCGGTCGACGAGGCCGGGGCCGCGGACGGATCCGTGGACGGTTCTGCGGGCGTGATCACCGCGATCCGGTCATGGGCGTGAACCGGGTGTGCGTCCGGGCCGGGTACGGGTCGCGGAAGGCGTGCTTAGTCTTCTCGGGCACACCGACGAAGGTACCCGCCTCGCCCACCGCGGAGTCCGCCAAGACGGCCGTGCGGATGCAAGTACCCGCCTCGGCCACCGCTGAGTCCCGCCAGGACGGCCGTGCGATCGAGCCGGCCGGCATGCCGGGCGACGACCGAGTCATCCAGCCCCTCGGACCGGCGACCACGTGAGGCCTCGGGCACCCGTCAGTTCGGCGTCGCGTCCTGACAGCTCTCCGAAACCTCCATCACCTCGAAGACCACCGGGAAATCGGTGATCTGCTGGTTCGGGCCCGGCTGGGAGCCGCAGATCTTCCACGCGGCCGGATCGTCCACCGAACGACCCCGTCCGCTCGCGTCCTTGAACGTCATGTCGAGTTCGGAGCCCATCTGCTCGAACGCGCGCCCGGCATTGCCGCCGATGACATCGGGCATGACGGCGCTGACGGGCTGGGGGAGTGCCGAACCGCGCGTGTTGACGGCGGCCGGGCCGGCCGCTGTGCCCGACGACGCGTCCGGCCCGGAGGACGCTCCGCAGGCGGTGGCCGATGCCAGGAGAGCGGCGGCGAGGGCGGGTCTCAGAATCCTGGCGACGGTCATGTCATGTTCCCCCAGCTCGACGGCAGTTCCGACAGTATCCAGTCCGGAGATCGAGTCCGGATCGTAGCCCGGCCATCGGAACGGCCGGGACCGGCTTCGCGTGGACAGCGAAGAGCGGAGAAGCGGTCGGTGAGAATCCGTGAGGCCGTCCGGAGTGCCAACGGACCTCCTCGACCGGGTCGTCCGGTCTCCGATGTGCCCAACCGGGTTCGAACGCGGACCCGAGTGTGGTTATGATCACCGCGGCAAGGCTGTAGCGCAGAGGTCGTCGCGCCCAAGCATCGAGCTGGAGGACGTCGGTTCGAATCCGGCCGGCCTTGCCACCCTTGTCGTGGAGGAAGTCGATTGGCGTCGGTTCACCCTGGCGGGCGGAGGGCGATGGATGCCGCCCTCGGCGCGCCGGGCACCGGCAATGGACCGGTGGAGTGGTGATGACGCAGCCGACGCCCGTACGCTGCCCCGCGATCGAGCACCCCGACATCCCGATCAGCGAACCCGCCGCGCTGGAGCCGTTGCTGGCCCGGCTGCGGTCCGCCCTGCCGGTCGAGGCCGACGAGGCGTTCCCGCTCGGCACCGTGCGTGCGGACGGACGTGTCGACCTGTGCAAGCAGGGACTCGGAGCGGGCGGCGCCGCCCGGCTGATGCCCGTGGCCGCGGCCTCCCCGCACGCCGCGCACATCCTGCTCGGCACCAACGCCATCGGCGACGAGGGAGCCCGCACGGTCGCCGACGCACTCGCCGACGGCCATGGCCTGCACACGCTCTACCTCGGCTGCAACCGCATCGGCCCCGACGGCGTCACCGCGCTCACCGACGCGCTGACCACGGACGCCACCGTCCACGCCCTGTGGCTCAAGCGCAACCCGGTGGGCGACCACGGTGCCCGTGCCCTCGCCGCGATGCTCCGCAGCAACACCACGCTGCGTACCCTCGACCTGGTCAACACCGGTCTGACCACCGACGGTCTGCGAGCCCTGTGCGAGACCCTCACCAACCGGCCCAGCCCGGTGGAACGACTCTTCCTCGGCGGCAACGGTCTGACCGCCGAGGCCGCCCCGCTCCTGGCGGCGCTGATCCGTGACGCGGGCGTGCGCGAGCTGTACCTCCCCGCGAACCACCTCGGGGACGAGGGCGCCGCGATCCTCGCCGCGGCCGCCGATCCCGCGCGGCCCGTACGCCTCGGTCTGGGCGGCAACGGCATCGGCCCCACCGGTGCCCGGGCCCTCGCCGACTCCCTCGGCGGCATCGAGGCGCTCGACCTGGGCCGGCCGATGTCGGAACGCAGCCTCGGCGCCCCGGCCAACACCACCGGCGACGAAGGCGCCCACGCGCTGGCCGCCGCCCTGCCCGGCAGCCCGCTGCGCCGACTCGAGTTGTGCCACACCGGTCTGACCGGACGGGGCGCGAAGACCCTGCTGGCGGCCGTCCCCGACGACACGCCCCTGGAGTACGTCGGCCTGGGACCCGGCCTGCCCCGCAAGGTGAAACGGTCCTTCACCCGGCGCCTGCGCCCCGTCGGCAGGGCGCACCCCGACCTGCGCGCGATAGGGAGCGTCTACCGTTGAGCTCTCGTGGCGAACTCCGCTGCTTCCCCGCGGACGAGGCGTCGAGCCGGCGCCGGATCCGCCGGTACGCCGTGCCCCGCTGGATGATCGAACGCGCGACCGCGTCCCGGCTGGCAGGTGACTGGCGCGGAGCCTGCGCGGCGGCCAACGTCGACATCACCTTCGAGCTGTCCGAGGTGGCCGACCACTGCGGCGACGACGTCGCCACGGCCCTGGAGGACGACCTCCGTCACTTCGCCCCCGACCTGCTGCGCTGGCATCTGCCACGCCTGCTCGGCGGGCGGACCACGCTCGCCACGGACCGGACGGTCGTCCTGGCGCGCTACCGCCCGAAGGCGGCCGACGAGAACCGCCTGACCACGCCGTACCTGCACATCACCACGCCCGCGATGATCGAGGGACCGCAGCGGATCGCCCTGCGGTTCGGCACGGTCGAGAACGAGCGGGCCGCGGGAGTCTTCGGGCCGGGCACCGAGGACTGGCGGTCCGCGCGGCACCTGTGGGACACACGGCACACCGCCGAACTGCTCGAACGCTGCGGCGGCGGTGCGGACCGGCCGCCGTTCTTCCGCGCCGACGCCACCCCGCGCGGCACGGACGAACTGCCCACGGCCGATCCCGGAGCGGGGGACCCGGCGGCGCTGGCCGAGTGGGCCACACTGCTGCACCAGAAAGGCGAGACACAGGCCGCCCTCGCCGCCGCCGGCATCGAGGCGGACCTGACCCGCCCGCAGAACTCGCGCCGGTTGGTGGCCCTCGCGGAGCTCCTGGGCGGGATCGCGCTCGACCATACCCGCCTGGAGCCGGAGATCCGCCGGCAGATCGCCGAAGGCGTCGGCGACCGCTTCGTCATCGCCGCGCACTGGCGGACCCACATCCTGCTGGAGCCCGCGGAGTCCGGCGGGCTGCTGATGCGAACCGTCGACCGGGACGAGGTCAAGGGCCATCCCCTGCTTGCCGAGGCCCTGTGGCGCAGGCTCCCCGACCTCGACCTCATGCGCGCCCGTGGCCTCGCGGCGGAGCACCTTCATCCGCTCGTCCGCGAGGCACTGTTCCCCGCCCTCCCCGTCCCGGCGGCCCCGGCCGGCCCGCCGGGCCCGACGCTCCCCGAACCGGTGCGGATCAGGTGCCGCGGGGAATGGCACGAGGTGGCCTTCAGCCCCGGCGGCCTGCTGACCATGCCGCACAGCGACGAGGAACAACAGCGCGAGCGCGCCCTGCGCGCCTTCGGCGGTGCCGTCGCCGGATGCTTCGCGATGGAGCAGACGTGGACCTCCGGCGAGGGCCGCCTGCCGAAGGCGCTGCGGGCTCAGCGCAACGAACTGTTCCTGCGCGTCCAGCACGGCGACACCCCCGGCGTGCTGGAACTTCTCGACTCCGGTGTCGACCCGCGCGTACGGGATCCCAGAGGCCGCAGCCTGCTGCACCTGCTGAACCTCCTCGACCACGAGCCGCTCCTGCCGCGGCTGCTGGCGGAGGGACTCGACCTTGAGGCCCGCGACCGGCGGGAACGCACACCGCTGTACGTGGCGGTCAACGACCTCGGTTCGAAGGCGCTGGTGGAGGCGCTCGTCGCCGCCGGGGCACGGCTCGACGCGGTCGACGAGTCCGATCTGTCACTGGCCCAGATCGTCCGCCGCTACAAGCGGCACGACCTGGCCTTCCTCCGGAAGCGCGTCCAGGCGGAGCACCCCGGCATAGGCGCCGAGTGGTGGGACGAATGGATGGAGGAGCAGGCGGAGCGCTACGGCGACGAGCCCGACGACGATTTCGAGCCCGATGACGACCCCGGCGAAGAGCTCGCCGACGATCCCGGTGATGAGCCGGGTGACGAGTTCGCCCCCGAGCCTGGCGACAAGTTTGCCGATGAGCCTGGTGACGAGCCCGGCGATGAGCATGGTGACGAGTTCGCCGACGAGCCCGGTGAAGAGTCCGTCGAAGAAGGCGGCGCCGAGGAGAGGCTGTCCCTTTGAACACCGGTGTGACCGCCCCCACCGCGCCGTCCGGCCCGCTGACGGCCGCGGACGACCTCAACCGCAGGCTGCGTACGCACCGCACCGAAGCCGCCGCGAACCCTCAACTCGAGGCGCTCGCACTCGCCGTGACGGCCAATCAGCCCGTGCTGCTGTGGGGAGAACCCGGAATCGGCAAGTCGGCGGCGCTGGAACAGCTCGCCGCCGGGCTCGGCCTGCCGCTGGAGACGGTCATCGCCAGCGTGCACGAACCCTCCGACTTCGCCGGACTGCCCATCGTCGGTGACGACCCGGCCACCACCGGCGTCCCGATGGCCCCGCCGGACTGGGCGGTCCGCCTCGCGCGAGCCGGACAGGGTCTGCTCTTCTTCGACGAACTCTCCTCCGCGCCGCCCGCCGTGCAGGCGGCCCTGCTGCGCGTGGTGCTCGAACGACGGGTGGGCAGCCTGGTCCTGCCGGAGGCGGTACGCATCGTCGCCGCCGCCAACCCGCCCTCCAGCGCGGCCGACGGCTGGCATCTCAGCCCACCGCTCGCCAACCGGTTCGTCCACCTCGAATGGACCCACGACCCCCGGACCGTCGCCCGCGGCATGGCCGGCACCTGGCCGGAGGTGACCGTGCCCGTCGTCGGCGCCGCCAAGGTGCCCGGCGCCGTCGCGCGGGCGCGCGGCGCGATCTCCGGCTTCCTGACGGCCCGGCCCGGCCTGGTCCACCACATCCCCGGCGACGCCGAGAGCCGCGGCCGGTCCTGGCCGTCCCCTCGGACCTGGGAGATGGCGCTCAAGCTGCTCGCCACCGCGTACGCGGCCGGCGCCGGCCGGGAGGCGCTGGCCGCCGCGCTGACCGGTGCCGTCGGGGACGGCGCGGGCCTCGAGCTGCTGTCCTACCTCGAACACCTCGACCTGCCCGACCCCGACCGCGTCCTCGCCGACCCGGACGCCTTCGCCCTGCCCGAACGTGGCGACCGGCAACTGGCGTTCCTCATCGCGGTGGTCGCCGCCATCCAGAGCGACCTCACCCGGCCCCGGTGGGAGGCGGGCTGGACCGTGCTGGCGAAGGCCGTGGACGCGGGCGTACCGGACGTGGCCGCCCGGGCCGCCACCGACCTCGCGATGATGCGGCACCTCGACTGGCCCGTACCGCCCGGCATCGACGGGTTCCTGGACCTGCTGCAGATGTCGGGGGCGCTGCCCGGCGGCGGCCGGTGAAGGGCGCGGGCACCACGGAAGACCCCCGCGGGGCCCTGGACATGACCAAACTGCTCGCCGCCCGCTACCGGGCGGCGAGCGACCGGCCGTATCTGGCGGCCGCGTTGTACTCCCTGACCGTGGTGCCGAGCACGCAGGTGCCCACGATGGGGGTGGACCGGCACTGGCGCTGCTACGTGTCCCCTGCCTTCGTCGAGGCGACAGCGGTGCCCGAGCTCGCCGGCGTGTGGGTGCACGAGGTGGCGCACCTGCTGCGCGACCACCACGGCCGGGCGGACCGGCTCCCCGCCGCCGTCCAGCGCGACGGGCACCGCGTCAACGTCGCCCAGGACTGCGAGATCAACGACGATCTGCTCGCCGACGGTCTCCGGCTGCCCGAGGGGCGCATGGAACCCCGCCTGTTCGGCCTTCCCGAGGGCCAGCTGTTCGAGGTGTACGTCGACAGGCTGCCGCCGCAGGTGCGTACGCCGGACTGCGGATCGGGCGCCCACGGCCGGCCCGGGCCCTGGGAGCTGCCGGGGAATGCCGGGTCGGCACGGATCGGGGAGATCGAGGCACAGGCACTGCGGCGGCAGACCGCTGACGCGATGCGCGCCCACCAGCGCACTCGCGGCACCCTGCCCGGGGGCTGGCAACGCTGGGCCGAGCAGATCCTGGAACCCACGGTGGACTGGCGGCAGGCGCTGTCCGGCGCGGTCCGGGAAGCAGCGGCCTGGGCGGGCGGAGCCGTCGACTACACCTATCGCCGCCCTTCGCGCCGCACTCCGGCCCTGCGCGGCGTCGTCCTGCCGAGTCTGCGCCGCCCGCTGCCGAGGGTGGCCGTGGTCATCGACACCTCCGGTTCGATGGGCGACGCCGAACTGGCCGCCGCACTCGCGGAGGTGACGGGTGTCCTGCGTGAGGTGGGTGTACGGGGCAACCGCGTGACCGTCCTGGCGTGCGACGCCGATGTACAGGCCGTGTCCCGGGTGGCGGCCACCGAGCAGATCACCCTGGGCGGCGGTGGCGGCACGGACATGCGCGTCGGCATCGAGGCGGCGCTCGCGACACCGGACCGCCCGAACATCGTCGTGGTCCTCACCGACGGCATCACCCCCTGGCCCGAGGAGAATCCGCCCTGCCGGGTCATCGCGGCCCTGATCGGCTCCACGGCACCGCAGCCCCCGAGCTGGGTGGAGACGGTACGGATTCCCGCCTGACCCCACCAGCCCGGTGCACGCCCTACCGGCTGAGGCCGCTGACCGGCCGGTCCCACCGCGGCCGTTCGACGTCACCGCGCTCTTTCCTCGACCGGCCCCGCCGGCGCGCACGGCGACCCGGCTGCACCCGCGGCCCGGGTCGCCGGCCGTGCACGACAGCTCCGTCGGCGGACCGCTCCTGTGGCCCGCCGACGAGCCGTGGCCGTACTGCGACGAGCCGCACGACAGTCGCGTGACGAGAGTGGTGCACTCAAACACGCTGTGATGTGGCCGAGCGCCTGATGGCATGATCGACGCGTGATCAGTGAACCCGGTCGTCCCGGAGCGGCGAGGTATGTCCTGTTCGATGTCGACGGCACGTTGATCGATGCCGTGGAGAACCAGCGCCTGGTCTGGCGGACATGGGCAGAGCGTTACGGACTGGACCCCGACGAGGTTCACCGAGTGGCGCTGCGGACGAGGCCCATGGAGACCTTCGCACAGGTCGCGTCGGACAGGGACCCCCGAGAGTGCCTGGCCGTGCTCCACGAGCTGGAGGACGAAGACGTTCGCTCCGGCACCTATGCGGCCTTCGACGGCGCCTTGGAGTTGCTGAGTGCTCTGAGGCCCGGGGCTTGGGCGTTGGTGACCTCGAACTACGAGCACCGGGTACGTGGGCGCTTCACGCGGACCGGTCTGCCGGTGCCTGAGGTCTTGGTGGACGCGGCCGTCGTGGCGGAAGGGAAGCCGTCGCCGGTGCCGTATCTGCAGGCTGCCGCGCGACTCGGGGCCAGACCGGAGGAATGCCTGGTCATCGAGGACGCCCCCTCCGGGGTGCAGTCCGGCCTGCGTGCCGGGATGACGGTGTGGGGCGTCAACACCGCCGAAGCGGAGAACGGCGTGCACCGCCACTTCGGCAGCCTGCGCGATGCGGTCGGCGACATCCTCGCCTTCGCGTCGGACCTCCCCCCTCACCGGCCCGAGGGAGCGGCGGACACCTCGCCGCGTTCCAGCTCGTAGCGGCCGACAGCGGCGGAGACAATGGGGAGCTGAGGGGTTCGACGGCTTGGGGGAAACGGGTTGCTGACGGGGATCGTGATCGACGCGCTGGATGCCGCGCGCATGGACCGCTTCTGGCTGGACGCTACGAAGGGCCGGACGGGCGGCCTGCGACTGCGCTTCGTGCCGACCGCGATCCCGAAGGCATCGCCCAAGAATCGACTCCACCTCGACCTGGCCGGGGGACCCGACTGGGAAGCCGAGGTGGTACGCCTGCTCGCACTCGGTGCGACGCGGGCCGACATCGGCCAGGGGGACGTTCCGTGGGACGTGCTGGCCGATCCGGAGGGCAACGAGTTCTGCGTGCTGCGTCCTGGCCACCCCGGCGTGCTCGCCGACTCCGGCCTCGTCGCGATCTGCCTCGACGTCGCCGGGGAAGACCGCTTCGCGCAGGCGGCCTTCTGGCAGTCCCAGGCCGACTGGCACGCGGTCGAGCACCACGACTGGGGCGTCCGGCTGCGTCGGCGGCCCACCAGCACGGTCTCGCTGGTGATGGGACCGCCCGCGGCGCCGAAGGCGGGAAGGAACAGGCTGCGGCTGGAGGTCACCCAACGCGAGGGGGAACCGGGCGAGTTGCTCGACGCCGCCGGCAACGAGTTCCACGTCACGAACTGACCGGGCCTCGTGCTGCCTGCCACCGTGTGACACCCGTGCAGGGGCACTTTTCCTACCCGCACGGGTGAACGCCGCCGACCGCCAGGCCGGTCTGACGCCGGTAGTTCCGGGTCCTGACAGCCGGGGATGGTGGGCCTCCGCCCCGCGGTCGCCGTAGAGCATGGTCACGTTGACGCGGAGGTTCTCGTAGCCAGGGCGGAAGGAGACCGCGTCCGACGCGTGGAAAAAGGTCGGAATCGAAGATGAAAGCCCGGTTCTGCCGGCAGGGGATGGTCATGCTGCGGGCCCGTCGGGGTTGCTCGGCTTGATTCCCCGGGCGGACCCACGCTGACCTGCGATCCGGGGCCACGGGGGAGGGGCCGTCCAATAGCCGTACAGCACCAGGGCCGTGGCCGTATTCCGCAATCTCGCGTTCGTCCGGGTCACTTCGACCGGCCGGCCAACCTGGCCGCCGTCGTCGACCGCCGGCAGCCACACGTGGGTCACGTGCTCGACCGGATCAGGCCTCGGAGCTGAGCAGGCTCACATCATGGGGGAGTGTGGCTCGCAGTTCCCTCACCAAGGCGCGCACGACGGCGGATCTGGCCAGTTCAGAGGTGGTGACATAGCCGACCTGGCGTGTCGGACGGTTGGGGCCGAGATCAGTGATAAGGACCGAGGCCGGTGCTCCGTCCAGAGAGAGCGCGGGCATGATCGCCATTCCGTGGCCTCCGCTCACCAAAGAGAGCACCGCTCCGTCGTCCTCGGCCTCGACGGTGGCCTTCGGGATCCAGTCCTGTGCGGCCCACCAGCCGCGGGTGTACGAGCCGCAGTTCTCGGCCCAGTCGACCAGCGGCAGCGAGCGCGGTACGGCGTGACCGGGCGCGTGCACCAGGGCGTACGGCTCCTCGAAGAGTTCGTTCGCGACCAGTCCCGGTGGAAGCGGCGCGGCACCGCCCAGTGTGGCGATGGCTATGTCGGCTTTCCCGTCTGCCACTTCGCCGGCGGTGCCGCGCCCCACCTCGCGTACGATCCGCACCCGCGGCTCGATCGTGGGATGCCGGGCGCGCAGCCGCTCGAGCACGGGCGGCAGCAGGTGCAGAGCCGCGCTGCGGAAGGCCGCGATCCGTAGCGTCCCTTCCGCAGCGTCGGGCCGGGCCGCACCGCGCGCCTCAGCGGTCAGGACGTCCAGCAGGCGCAGGATGTGGCGGGCGTGCGCGACGGCCTTCTCTCCGGCAGGCGTGGGGCGGGCACCGGTGCGGCCGCGTTCGAAGAGGACGGCACCGATCTTGCGCTCGCTGCCGCGAACCGAGTGGGAGACCGCGGACTGCGTCAGACCGAGTGTCCCGGCCGCGGCCGAGAAGCCGCCGGTGTCCGCGGCCGCCACCAGGACGCGCAGTTCGTGCGGGGCGAGATCGGAGTCGGTCGTGCGGGCCATGGGGTGCTCACCTCAACGTATGAGAACTGCTCATGGAACGGGGTGTCACATGAGCCCAACCGGCTCCCCACCAGGCGCATTCCCGCCCTACGGTCCGGTCATGAACGAGACCACGCTCACCGTGCACCAGACCGCCCGCCCCCATGGCTTCCCCACCGCCGAGCACTTCGTCTTCGTCGAGTCCACGCTTCCCGAACCCGCAGCCGGCAGCGCGCTCGTGGAAAACCTCTACTGGTCCGTCGACCCTTACCACCGCGAGATGATGGACGACGTGCCCGGCGGCTTCGTGCTCGGCGCACCGCTGGAGGGGCGCACCATCGGGCGGGTCATCGCCTCGCGCACGCCTCGGCTGCCCGAGGGCGAGATCGTGTTCCACAGGCAGGGCTGGCGCACGCACGCAGTGGTCACGCCCGAGGAGATCCGGCAGCTGCCCCGCTTCGACGGGGTGCCCCTGACCGCGTACCTGAGCATCCTCGGCGGCACCGGTCTGACCGCCTATGTGGGCCTGACCCGGATCGCCCGGCTCCAGGAGGGCGAGGACCTGCTCGTGTCGGCCGCCGCGGGCGGGGTCGGCACCGCGACCGGGCGGTTCGCCCGGCTGCTCGGCGCCGGACGGCTCGTGGGCAGTACGGGTTCGGCGGCGAAGGCCGGCCATCTCACGCGGGAGGTCGGCTATGACGCCGTCTTCGACTACCACGAGGGGCCCGCCGCCGATCTGCTCGGCAAGGCCGCGCCGGACGGCATCGACGTGTTCGTCGACAACGTCGGCGGCCAGCAACTGGCCGCGGCGGTGGGAGCGTTGCGCGAGTTCGGACGCATCGTCCGCATCGGCACGATCAGCCAGTACAACGACCCCGACGCGTCGCCGCCACGCTTCAACCACGCGGACATCGTGGAGAAGAGCATCCGCATGGAGGGCTTTTTGGTCAGCAACTACCGTGACATGCAGGACGAGTTGTACGAATTTGCGGTACCGCATCTGCAGAGCGGCCGGCTTGCTCTGGACGAGACGGTCGTTGACGGGTTCGAGCACATCGTGGACGCGTTCCTGGGAATGCTGCACGGCCAGAACACCGGCAAGATCATCGTGCGAGACCGCACGCAAATCCCGCCCGCAAACTGACACCGGAATCGGTATTGCGGAGCGGCGCCCTGTCTTGCCCCCTCTCGCGCTCCCCGCCCATGGGCAGACACCTTGATCATCAGGGGCCGTGTCACGCAACCCCGGGATCCTCACGAATCGCCAAACGTAACCGGGGTGCCCCGGCTGCCGTTGGAATGTGTGACGAAAACCAATAAGCACGCCGAGAGCACCTGCTCGCTTGTCTGCCAGTGCCGCCTGCCGCTGTCCACGCGCACCGTCAACCACCTCGCCGATCTGCTGCGACGCCACCTGAAAGTGATCCGGTCCAGGTGGCGGATCCTGCCGCCCGGGAAGACCGCGGTGATCGTCCTGGCAGTGCTGCGGTGCGGTGCGGGCCCGGCCCCGGTCGCCCGGCGGCGGCTCGGTCCGCCAACGAGCCCGTAGACCTCCGTCGTTGTCAGGCGGAGGGCCGCCCTGCCGATCCGGCGCCGAGGCGCCTAAGATCGCAGGCATGGCCCTGAGCATGAGTGACGTGGACCGATTCGAGGCCGCCAGGCCCCGGCTGGAGGCCATCGCCTACCGGCTGCTCGGCTCGTCGGGCGAGGCGGAGGACGCCGTACAGGAGACGTTCCTGCGCTGGCAGGCCGCCGACATCGGCCGGATCGAGGTGCCCGAGGCCTGGCTGACCAAGGTCCTCACCAACCTCTGCCTCAACCAGCTGACTTCGGCCCGCGCGCGGCGCGAGACGTATGTGGGACGGTGGCTCCCCGAGCCGCTGCTCGCCGGAGACGCGATGCTCGGCCCCGCCGACACCGCCGAGCAGCGCGAGTCCGTGTCGTACGCCGTCCTCGTCCTGCTGGAGCGCCTGTCGCCCAAGGAGCGGGCGGTGTACGTCCTGCGGGAGGCCTTCGACTACCCGCACCGGGAGATCGCCGAGATCCTGGACATCACCGAGGCGGCCGGTCAGCAGATCCACCACCGGGCCAAGAAGCACGTCGCCGAGGGGAAGGCGCGCACCGAGGTCGACGAGGACGCCGCACGACGGATCGTCGAGGAGTTCCTGGCGGCGGCGACCAGCGGCCGCACCGACCCCCTCATCCGCCTGCTCACCCAGGACGCCGTCTCGGTCGGCGACGGCGGCGGCAAGATCCCGGCCCGCGCGAAGGCGTTCGAGGGCGCGCACGCGGTCGCCACCTTCCTGCGCGGTCTCTTCAAGCCCAGCGACGCCAAGCGGAAGTACATCGGCGGCGCGCCCGACATGTACGCCACAACCGCCAACGGCGGACCCGCGATCGTCGCCGTCGTGGACGGCAGGGTCGTCGGGATCACCTGCCTGGAGGTCACCGCGGACGGCATCGTGGCCGTCCGGAGCCAGGTCAACCCCGACAAACTCGTCCGCGCGACCCGGCAGTGGGCCGCCACGGACCACGGGGAGGGACCGCTCTACACGCTCTGACATGATGTGGCGCAGGTCACATTCCGATCCTGTCAGGAAACGCCGGGCTGCCCGGTTCAAGGGGCGACACCACGCCGGACAACGGCGGACCCGCCCAGACAGGAGCACGGACATGCAGCACCGCATCGTCGTCCTCGGAGCCGGCTACACCGGAGCCACCGCCGCCGGCCGCCTCGCCAAGAGGCTGCACCGCGAGGACGTCACCATCACCCTCGTCAACCCGGAGCCCGACTTCGTCGAGCGTGTCCGGATGCACCAGGTCGCCACGGGCCAGGACCTCAAGCCCCGGCCGTTCAGCGAGATGTTCGCCGGCACGGGTGTGGAGCTGAAGCCGGCCAAGGTAACCGCCGTGGACGCGGACCGCAGGACGGTCTCCGTCACCGGCGCCGACGGCCCGGCCGAGCTCGCCTACGACACCCTGGTCTACGCCCTCGGCAGCGGCTGGAACGACGGAGACGTCCCCGGCACCGCCGTACACGCCGACGAGCTGGCCAGCCGCCCGGGCGCCCGCCGCCTCCGCGACCGCCTCGCCGCGCTGGACGCCGGCATGCCCGTGGCCGTCGTGGGCGGCGGCCTGACCGGCCTGGAGGCCGCGACCGAGATCGCCGAGGCCCGCCCGGACCTCAACGTCTCCCTGGCCGCGCACGGCGCCCTCGGCGACTGGCTCTCGGAGAAGGGCCGCGCTCACCTGCGGAAGGTGACCGACCGGCTCGGCATCGAGGTTCACGAGCACGCGGCGGTCACCGCCGTGACGGCGGACGGCGTGACGACCGCCGACGGACGGACCGTTCCCGCCGCGGTCACCGTCTGGACCACCGGTTTCGCCGTCCACCCGATAGCCCGGGCCACCACCCTGGAGGTCACCGACCGCGGCCAGATCGTGGTCGACAGCACGATGCGCTCGGTCTCCCACCCCGATGTGTACGCCGTCGGTGACGCCGCGCTGGCCATCGGCCCCCACGACAAGCCCCTCCGCATGTCCTGCGCCTCGGGCGTCCCCATGGCCTGGCAGGCCGCCGACGCCATCGCGGCCCGCCTCACCGGCACCAAGGTCCCCCAGGTCTCCATCCGCTACTACCAGCAGTGTGTCTCCCTCGGCCGCAGGGAGGGCCTGATCCAGTTCGTCACCGCCGACGACCGAGCGGTCGACCGCGCCCTGACGGGCCGTGTGGCCGCCCTCTACAAGGAGCTGATCTGCAAGGGCGCGGCGTGGGGCGTCGCCAATCCGACGGTGGGCATGCCGTCCCGGCGCCGGCGAGTCGTACGGCAGGAGACCCAGGACCTGGCCCCCGCGGAGGCGACCGCCTGACCCGCCCCGGCCGAACCGACCGAAGCCCCGGGCCGGACACCCGGGGCTCGGACGGAGTATCGCGGTGAGGCCGACGAGGAACGCGTCCGTCTCGTGCTCCACCAGGGCGCGGGCCGATCCCCGCCCGGTCGCCGAATTCCTTGTAGAGCGACGGGCGTGATACGTCGGCCCGCAGGGCAAGGTCAGCCACCCGCACACGGTCCCAGCCGTCTTCGGCGGCCAGCGATCTTGCTTCGGCGACGACCCGCTCGCGCATCTGCCTGCGCCAGGCCACACGGGGTGGATCCGGCCGGGAATGCGCAGTCGTGGAGGCGTGGCCGTCAGGCATGACCGCAGTGTGGCATGACGGGCACGCGGTGGACGGGGTGCAAGCGGCGCTGTGACGGTGGTCCGCGCGGGATGTCGTACTGCGGCGCCACCCGGCGACGCCGGGCCGCCGTCGCTCGGGGCCGCGTCGCCCGTACCCCTTCCGACCGCCTCAGGGCATTGACGTTGCGTCCGTACGGGGACGGCGCGGACTGCCCTCTTCCACGCGCTTCCGCCGGTCCCGCCCGGGAGCCGGCGGAAGCGCGCTCGGCGACGAGCGTGCCACCGCCGGCGCGGTTCGACAAAGGGGGCTCGGTGTAAACGTTCTGATGGTCCGTCAAGTGAAAAGGTGCTACTTCATCGCGGCACGTGCGCCTGCTTGGTCTGCACGGTGGGGAAGCCATGCGGCGAGCCGGTGACCCCGAGGCCTGCCGGCAACCAGCACCGACCGTCGCCACCGGGTCCGGCACAAGGCCCGAGGGACGTCATCGACCTGTGCGGGTGGGCCGCTACGAGATCCGTGCCGGGGGTCAGGGCTCGTCGTACCAGGCGACCGCCGTGATCCGCCAGCCCTGTGACGTGCGGACGAACTGGATGGTCTTCGCACCCACTCCCTCGAACCGCCGGCCGTCCAAGATCCCGGACTTGCTGTACTCGCTGAACCGCGAAGCGATATCGCCCGCGATCTCTGTCCGTTCGGAGGTCTCCCACTCGGAGAACTCGACCAGGCGGCCGTCGGTCAGCAGTTGCCGGCGGGGCTCGACGAACTCGTCCACGGTGTAGACGGTGAACTCCGGGCCGGTCTTGACGATCACACCGTCCGGGAGAACCAGTCGGCTGATCCGGTCCACGTCGGCAGCCTTGCCGTCCCGGTTGTCGAAGGCGCCGAAGAACTCTGCGGTCACTGCGTCTATATCGGTCTTGGACATGGCGCGACGGTAACGCGAAGCGGGCCGGACACAGCCTGCCTCTGTGCCGATGCCACGAGCGCGAGACCGCACAGCTCCTCGCCTTCGGCGGCCTCCGTGACGAAGTGGTCCCGAGCCGTGACCACCTCCTTCCCCGCAGTCGCTTGCCTGCACGCGCTGAGCGCCGCCGTGTCACTCCTGTCGAACCACCGAGCCGAGAGGAACGGGAGAGTCGCGGACGGAGACCGGGAGGAGGAACATCGGAGTCACGGAGACAGAGTGGTGGTTATGGGGACGCCTTCGATGCATTTCAGTGAGAGTCCGGAGGATCCGTTCGCCCTGGGGCATGCCGCTTCGGCCGTGCTCGACGATCACGGCGCAGTGGTCGGCTGGAGCGCACGCGCGCAGGAGCTGCTGGGCTACCGCGCCAAGGAAGTGATCGGACGGGCCTGGCGGGACCTCCTGGTCGACGCCCGCGACCTGCCTGTCGCGCGGTCCGTCGTCGTGGACGCCATGAGAGCAGGGGGCTGGTTCGGAGTCCTGCCCGTCCGGCACCACGACGGACGGCGTGTGGAGATGGGTTTCCGGGCCCGCGCGATCACCCGCGACGGAGATCGTCAAGAGTGGTTCCTGGTCGGTGCTCCTGCCACGGAAATCGTTGCCTGGCAGCGGGACCGTGCGCTGCTGGACGGCCTGTACCGCCGGTCCCCGATCGGTCTGGCCATCCACGGCCCGGACAGGAAGGTGATTCGGGTCAACCGCGCGATCGAAAAGGCCAGCGGCATCACGGCCGAGGCGCCGGTGGGTCGTAGTTCCGGTGAATTCCTGGTCGACGAGGACGCGGGACCGGCCGAGGAACGGGTACGCCACGTCCTGGAGACCGGCGAGCCGTTGATCTTCACGGAGCAGTCGGCGCGCACACGCCATGCTCCGGGGCAGGAACGGATGGTGTCCGTCTCCGCGTTCCGGATGGAAGACCCCTCGGGCCGGGTTCTCGGCGTGGCGGAGACGATCGAGGACGTGACCCAGCGCTACCGGGCCCGCCGCAGACTCACTCTGCTGAACGAGGCGAGCGCCCGGATCGGAACCTCACTGGACGTGACGCAGACGGCCCGGGAGCTGGCCGAGGTGGCCGTCTCCGGCCTGGCCGACTACTGCTCGGTGGACCTCCTGAAGCCGGTGGCACTCGGTGACGAACTGCCCTCGGACATGGCAGGCGCACTACTGCGAGTGGCCCTTTCGCCCCCGGAACCACGGGTCCCGTTCCAGGAGGGCGAGGTGGTCCCGCTCCTTCCGGAGTCTCCACAGGCGCGGTGCCTGGCCGAGCGTCGCCCGGTTCTCGAACGGGTGCTGTCCCTCCGCCCCGAGTGGTACGCCATGGACCGGCGGCGGATCGAGGTCGTGGTGGGTCTCGGCGTTCATTCCCTGATCGCGGTGCCCCTGATGGCACGCGGCCTGGTACTGGGCGTAGTGAGTCTGTGGCGAGTGCGCCATTCGGAGCCTTTCGAGGACGACGATGCCGCGGTGGCCCATGAGTTTTCCTCGCGTGCGGCCGTCTGTATCGACAACGCGCGCCGCTTCACCCAGCAACAGAGCGCCGCTCTGACTCTGCAGCGCAGTCTGCTGCCGGGCACGGTGTCCGACCTGCCGGCCGTAGAGGTGGCCTGCCGGTACCTGCCGGCGAGCGGTGAACCGGGCATCGGTGGTGACTGGTTCGACGTGATCCCGTTGTCAGGGGCCCGAGTCGCCCTCGTCGTGGGAGACGTGGTCGGCCACGGAATCCACGCCGCGGCGTCGATGGGGCGCCTGCGCGCCGCCGTGCGCACCCTGGCCAGCCTCGACCTGGAACCGGACGAGGTGGTGGCCCGGCTGGACGATCTGGTCAGTCTGCTGGCCTCCGAGCTGGAGACGAACGCCGAGGGCAACCAGTCGGCGATCGAGCAGGTGGTCGGGGCCACGTGCGTCTACGCGGTCTACGATCCCGTCTCCCGGCACTGCTCCCTGGCACGCGCCGGCCACCCGGCACCCTTGCTGTCCACGCCGGACGGCCGGGTGACCATGCTCGACCTGCCCGCGGGTCCACCGCTCGGCCTGGGTGGTCTGCCGTTCGAGATGTACGACCTCGACCTCCCTGAGGGCAGCCTGCTCACGCTCTACACCGACGGCCTCCTGGAGGCGCGCGACGGCGACATCGATGTCGCGCTGGAGAACCTGGAGGAATGTCTCGCCCACGGTGCCGACGCTCTGGAGCGCATGTGCGACGGGGTGGTCGAAGCGCTGGTGCCCGCGGACCGCCGCCCGACCGACGACATCGCGCTGCTCATGGCCCGTACCCGGGTACTGCCGCCGGAGAACTTCGCCACCTGGCACCTGCCTCTGGAAGCGACCGCCGCTGCCCGCGCCAGGGAGCTGACCACGGCGAAACTGGCCGAATGGGGGCTGTCGGAAATGGCCTTCACCACCGAGCTGGTCGCCAGCGAGCTCGTCACCAACGCCTACCGGTACGCGGACGGCCCTGTCACCCTGCGCCTCATCCGTACACACTGTCTGACCTGTGAGGTGTCCGACGCCAGCCACACGTCCCCTCACCTCCGAAGGGCGCTCAGCACGGACGAGGGCGGACGCGGGCTCTTCCTGGTCGCGCAGCTCACGGAGCGGTGGGGCACCCGCTACACCCACGACGGCAAGACAGTCTGGACGGAGCAGCCTATGCCGCCCTCCTGACCACCCGCGTCGCAGCCCGCGGCGGCTTCTCATCGGCCCTCGAAGGCCGGACCCGTCGGGGCGTCCCGCATCCGAGACCAGCGGCGGCAGAGGAGCAGATCGGTGACCGACCGCGGTCAGTCACCGGTGAGCCACAGATACCGGTGCGGCCCGCGCTCGACGATCTGGCACAGCTCGCGGGCCTGCCCGACGCAGTCGCCGCCCAGGTGAACAGGAAGCCGGTCGAGCTCCGCCGGCAGCGGCGCCTGTCGCTGGTTGAAGACGGCATCCCCGTACGGCGTCAGGGCCCAGAGCATCGGGAACTCCGCCGGGTCCAGATCCGCGATGCTCGACCTGAACGACACCGCTGACCCGATCGAGAACTACCTCGCCGCACCGAGGCTGCTCGAGGACCCGCGGGTCGGCCCGTCGGCTACGTACGACTGGGACTGGCTGCCCGGCGTGCACGAACGGCGACTCCAGTATCTCGCCCGAAGAAGCGAGCCCGACCGATGAGAGGGCCTTGTGCGGCACGGGCTCTGGGAGCGTGCCGCGCCGGCGGTCAGTGGCCGCTCGGTGCCGTCTCGTACCGGCGCGTGCGGCCGGACCCGGTGCGCAGGATCCCGGCGGCCGCAGCGGTGGTCACACACAGCAGGGTCAGCAGGACGAATGCGTGGTTCAGGGCGACGAGGTGGGTCAGCCAGCCGATGACGGCGGGACCGGCGAGCATGCCGACGTAGCCGAGCCCGGCGACGCGGGAGACGTTGGCACCGGCGGCCGCGGGATCGGTGTGCCCGGCCGCGCTGAACAGTTGCGGGACGGTGCCGGACAGGCCCAGGCCGAACAGCGCCCAGCCGGTGAACGCTGCCCACATCCACGGGCCGAGAGCCACGAGCGTGATGCCGGCGGCGGCCATGGCCGCGCCGTGGCGCAGGATCGCCACGGAACCGAACCGGGCGACGAGGCGGTCGGCGACGAGCCGGCCGATGGTCATGGCCGCCGCGAAGGTGCCGTACGCGAAGGCAGCCGTGCCGGCGGACGCACCGAGGACATCCTTCAGGTGCAGAGCGCTCCAGTCGTTGGCGGCGCCTTCGCACAGCATGACCATCAGCGCCAGCACGGCGAGGAGCCAGACGCGCCCCCCGGCCGCGCGCCGTGTGACGGTCGGTGCCACCTCGGGGTCTTCCATGAAGCCGGGACCGGCAACGGCGGGGGAGCGCGGCAGCAGGGCGCGTGCCGACGCCAGAGCGATCACGACGCCCACGGCTCCCATGACGGCCATGCTCGCGACCGGTTCCAGACCGGCGGTCGCGGCACCCGCCCCGACGAGCGCGGCGATGACGCCGCCGACAGAGAAGGTGGCGTGGAAACCTGACATGACGGGCCGGCCGTACGCCTTCTCCACGTGCACGGCGTGCGCGTTCATGCTCACGTCCAGCCAGCCGTTGCAGAACCCGAAGACCAGCAGTGCTCCGGCCAGCGTCCACGGATCGTGGGCAAGACCGGGGAGCACCAGGGCCGCGCCGCACAGCACGCCGCCGGTGGGCACCACGACGCGCGCGCCGAAGCGATCGGTCAGCGGCCCAGCCACCTGCATCCCGGTGAAGGCCCCGAGCCCGAGCAGCACCAGCAGTCCGCCCAGCGTCGCGTGGCTGATGCCCACGCGCTCCTCGGCGGCGGGAATGTGCACCACCCAGGCGCCCATCAGGGTGCCGCACAGGACGAAGTAGACATAGGTCGCCGCACGGGCGGCTCGAAGCGAACGTTCCATGTCGCGTACCGTAACGAACAGATGATGTGTTTGAAAAGTGCGGTAATGAACATCTTGCATGTTTGTTTTCTGATGGTGTTCAATCCCGTTATGAGCAACGCAGACCGGCACGGGCTGATCGCGAAGGCTGTGAGGGACTCCGGCGGCGCCACGGTCCAGGAACTCGCGGAGCTGACCAACGCGTCCGAGATGACCATCCGGCGTGACCTCGACACCCTGGCCGCGCAGGGCGTTCTCGAACGCGTCCGAGGCGGGGCGCGCAGCCTGCTGCTCAGGGGTGAGGAGCCCCCGTTCGCGTTGCGCGCGCACGAGGCGCTCGACGTCAAGCGCCGGATCGCCGCCGAAGTCTCCGCCCTCATCGCCGACGGTGAGAGCGTCCTGCTGGACAGCGGTACCACCTGTCTGGAGGTCGCCCGCCTCCTGCGCGAACGGCCCGTCACCGTGATGCCCCTGTCCCTGCAGGCCATCCACCTGCTCGGCGAGACACCCGGCCCGGCCACACTGGTGGTGCCCGGCGGACAGCCGCGCGCCGCCGAAGGAGCCCTCACCGGCCCCCTCACCCTCGCCTCACTCGCGGCCCTGCGCTTCGACACCGCCGTGATCGGCTGCTGTGGACTGAGCGCGGCAGACGGCCTGACCGCCTACGATCTCGACGACGCCGCGGTGAAGAAGACCGGAATCGCCTCCGCCCGCCGCACCATCGTCGCCACGGACGGCGGCAAGCTCGGCCGTACCGCCTTCGCCCACGTAGGTCCCTCCACACTCCTGCAGACCCTCGTCACGGACACCACGGCACCCCCCGGCGAGGTGACTGCGCTCGAAGGCGCGGGCACGATCGTCAAAATCGCCTGATCTAGCGTCGGTCGACCGGTCGGATGTGGCTCTCGGCGAGGTTGCGCAGTTCGGCGCGCGTGAGTGCGGGGTCGGCAGCGGTCTCGACGGCACGGCCCCTGGGGAGGTAGCGGACGCCGTCGATCTCGCATATCAGCGGGCCCACGCCGGTGTCGTGCACCAGGGCGTCGCCGACCGGAGCAGGGCCCCCGACCGTGCGGCGCTCACTGCCGCGGGATCGTGAGATTCGCTGGAGGAGCACCGGGGTCGCCACGTCTCCGCCGTCCGGGCGGAACAGGACCAGCACCAGCTCTCCGGGATTCCGGCGCAGCCGGACGTAGCGCATGGGCTGCCATGCGTCGTCCCCGGCCGCGGAACGGGCGGCACGCAGTACCGGGCCGCAGAGGGCGGACCGATCCACGATGAACCAGCCGAGCCGGGCGAGGGAGACGATGGCGACCGTTCCGAAGACGAGGAAGCGCCGGTGCCCCAGGTCCAAGGGGTCGTCGAGGACGGCGGCGCAGGAGAGCAGCAGGAAGCACCAGGCGCCGGTGCCGAGGAGGGTGGTCAGCACCCAGACGCGCGGAGACACGGACGTACGGCCGAAGCCGCGGCGCGGCGCGGTCACCCGGGCACCCGGAGCGTGGCGATCGCCGTGACGGGCCGCGGCGGCGAGGCTCGCGTAGTTCAGGTCGTCCTCGAGGGTGGTCCACCCGTCCTCGCTCTCCTCGTCCTCCTCCTTGTCGCTCGCGGCCGCCTGCGAGGTGATCGCGGGGCTGGCTCGGCGCGCCCTCCGGACGCGTCGGGCGCAGGCCAACGGGCTGATGACCAGGGCACCGCCAAGGCCGAGCAGACCGGGGCCGCCGCCGAGGACGGCGACCACGATCAAGGAGGTCCGCGTATCTATGGCCTCACCCAGGAAGGGCCAGGGCAGCGCGATGATCGGGACGTGATCGCCGGGACGGACGTCTGCCGTGTCGCAGTCCACGGTCGTATGCTGCGAACCGCCGTCCCAGCTGACGATGCAGCCGTCCTCGGCCCGGTTCGGACGGACGACCTCGGCGGAGGTGTGTTTCCCGAGCAGGGCGAAGTCCGCTGCGGCCAAGCCCACGAACAGCGACGCCACGAGCGCCAGCACCGCCCATAGCGGCGCGGTCGGCAACAGCGGCCGGCGGGCGGGTGCGAGGGTCGGACGGGCCTGTTCGCTCAGCCAGGCACCGAGCGTCCGCGCGTCGTGTGTGCCCAGGCCCAGCCGCAACACCTGGCCGTCGGGTGTCCGGTAGCGCAGGCCGACCTTCTCGAAGGCGCCCTGGCCCGTGGTGGTGACCGTCGCGTCCAGGGCCTCGCCGCCGCGCGGCAGGGCAGTGGCACTGCCGGAGCGGTCGAGGAAGACGGGTCCGCCGAGGCGCGGGTCGGCCAGCAGTCGGCCCTTGCGGCCGTCGAGTCGGCAGCGGAGGTGAACGGCCCGGCCCGCTGCCAGGCCATGCCGCCTCCTTGCCGCCGCCCATCGAGCGAGCCCGGCCATGGCCAAGGGGGCCACCGCGAGGGCCACGATGCTGCCGATCATCGATTCCGTCGTCTCTTCGCTGTGTCTGAATTGATGTGAGTGAACGAAGAGTACGAGCGCTGCCAGAGGCTCTGGCCCCGGGGGTGACCCCGTGGTGCCTCATCCGAGTTCATCGGATGACGCGAGCATTGCCCTTACACCGTTGGGCGGCGTGGTGACAGCGACGCTTCCTCCAACGTCACCGGAGAGACTGTCAGATGTGAAGGCAGCAGCATCGTGTACGGGAAATATTCGCGTCCACTCCGACGGCATCGACCTCACCAACGCCTCCGCCGCCACCCCCATCGGCCTGGGCTGCCGGGTCTGCGAACGCGTCGACTGCCCCCAGCGCGCCGTACCGCCCCTCGGCCGGTCCTCTGCGGATCGACCAGAACATCAGCACGTTCGTCCCTTACCTCGTACCCAGTGACCGAACGCACGAACTGACGGTACGACGAGCTTGATAGCCTCATCAGGCCAGTTGAGCCTCATCCGAGGCCAGGGAATCCGGTGCGAATCCGGAACTGACGCGCAGCGGTGAGGGGAACGGGCGGGGCACGCGAGCCACTGGGAGACCGGGAAGGCGCCCCGTCCGGACGAACCCGAGTCCGAAGACCTGCCGGCACCTCCGCGCCCCGGCACGGAGGACATCCACAGTCCAGGCTCCGCGTACGAGCCCCGACCCCGAGGTCTGCCCGTGCTCCCCACTCCCGCCCGTCACCTCACACCCGCCCTGCCGGTCACCGCCGTGCCGTTCACCGTCTGCGGCGGCCCGATGAACGACACCGAGGGCACGATGGAGTCCGCCGCCGCGGGCTACCCGGATCGACGACTGCGAGCACGAGGTCACCCGTGCGTAGGCCCCGAAGCCGGCTGTCCTGGCCGACCGGGGGAGTACGGAGATCCTGCTCGCCCTTGGTCTCGCCGACCACAGGGCAGGCACGGCCACCTGGACCGACCCGGTGATGAACGGGCTGGAGAAGCAACACGTCCGTGCCACGGATCGCGGCCGACGAACTCTTCTGCGAGAAGGCCCCGGACGCCGAACCCGACCTTGTCGCCGCATCGCGCCTCTCGAACCTCGGCAAGGGCGACGTCGCCAAGTGCGAGCATTCTGAAGGGTGACGCATGACCTCTCGCGAGCGACCTGACGAAGGCCCTACGGAGCGAACCCCCGTCGAACCGGCGCCGTGCCGCGTCGTCGTCTGCCGGGACTGCTGCTGCGGAAGCCCGAAAGTCACCGGAGTGGATCACGCCCGGCAGACGGCACGCCTGGCCGAGAGCGCACCGGTGCGCATCGCGGCCTGCCTCGATGTGTGCGAACACGCCAACGTGATCGTCGTCCAGCCCTCTGCCGCCGCACGTGCCGCGGGCGCCCGCCCGGTCTGGCTCGGCCTTGTCAACGACCCCGATGCCACGGACGACATTGCCGCCTGGGTAAAGGCCGGTGGCCCCGGCGTCGCCCCCTGCCCCGACATCCTCGACCTCTACGTCTTCACTCCGCCCCGGAGGGCGCGATGAACGCGAAAGGCGGCCTGGTTGACGGCGCTTGGATCCCGAGGTGTTGGAGCGGATCGCCGCGCGGCGTGAGGAGCTGGACGGACTCGAAGAGCAGCTGGTCAAGCAGCTGTCGGCGGTACGAGCTGAGCGCGACGAAAACCGAAGAGCACGCTGGGGACACCGTGTCCCTGGTCTACCAGTGCTGCCTGCCGCTGTCCACGCACACCCTGAACTACCTCTCCGGCCTGCTGCGACGCCGTCTGAAAGCGATACGGTCGAGGTGGCGGGTGCTGCCGCCCGGGAGAATCGCGGTGATCGTCTTGGCTGTGCTGCGGCACGATCAGCGCCTGGCCGACATGGCCGGCGGCAACGACATCTCCGCCACCACCATCCGGCGCCGGCGCGATGAGCTGATCCGCCCTGCCGGCCGCGAAGGCCCGGCCTGGCCGACCTGGGCTTTCTCGGCCTGGACGACGACGGGGACGACCCCGTGGTCGTCACCGGCTTCAAGGCCACCCGTGCCCGCAAGCTCGCATCCGCCGAAAGGGAGGCCAACCGCATCCTGGCCGCCGGACGCGCCCCGGTCGAACGCGGCTTCGCCCATCTGAAGAACTGGCGGATCCTCACCAAGCTCCGCACTGACCCCGCTCGCGCCACCCACCTGCTTCGCGCGCTGCTCGTACTGACGAACATCGAGGCCACTGCAGGCAATTGATCCATACCGCAGATAGCCCACGACCGGCACCAGCACCCGGAACAGCGTCACTGAGCCGGGATCGGTTGGGTGAGGTTCACCGGGTTGCCGTCGGGGTCCTGGATGTGGGCGACGCGCTGTCCCCACGGCATGTCGTTGGGGCCGCTGCGGACGGAGCCGCCCAGCGCCATTACCCGGCCGAGCGTCTCGTCGACGTCGTCGACACCGATGCTGAGCAGGATCCGCGGTGCCGCCCCGGTCCCCGGGTTCGTCTTGGCCACCAGCCCGAGGTCGGTGTCACCGATGCGCAAGCCGAGGTAGAAGGCCGGGCCTTCCTCCGGTACCCGGAAGATCTCCTCGGCGCCGAACAATTTCGTATAGAAGCCGAGCAGGACGTCCTGGTCGGCCGTGATGATCACTGGCTGGATGGTGGACATGGCACTCCTGTCGAGAACGGTCGTGTCGCTGGGTAGACCGTTCGAGGACGGTGAACTCATCGGCAAAACCGCCCCGCCAGACGATCTACACCCCAGACTGCCGCCCGCGACCCGTACGAGCAGCCCGAAACGGGGTCACACCACCCCTGCTGACCAGCCACTTCAAGATGGCGGAGCTTCCCTGATCGGGAAGTCACGCATCGGGCCACGCATCCGGTCACGCATCGTCGGGGAGTGGTTCGCCGGTCTCCAGGAGCGACTTCATGCTTGCCACCACGTTCGGCCAGCCGTGGCTGACCATCTCGGCCAGGCTCGACCCGGGCTCGAATCCGTCGTGTACGACGGAGAGCTTCACGACCTGCGCGGCGGCCTCCTCGATCGTGAAGGTGACTTTCGAGCGGGCCTCGCCGGACAGCTTGGCGAGCAGTTCCTCGTCCCAGTCGAAGCGTTTGGCGAGCTCCGGGGTGATGGCGTGCCAGGTGTAGGAGAGCCGGCTGTAGGGTTCGGCCTCCAGTACGACCTGCTTCGGGTCGCTGATCTGTACGCCGTGGTTGTCCCAGGTCATCGGTGAGCCGACGGACCAGTCCGTGGTGAACTCCGTGGACCAGTAGCGGCGGGTGAAGGCGGGCTCGGTCAGCGCCTGCCAGAGCTTTTGCGGGGTGGTGCGGATGTAGGTGGTGTAGACGAAGGTTGGCGCAGCGTCCATCGCGGTCTCCTCCAGGGCGAGTTTCAGGTCCGCCAGGGCTTGGACCCTGGTCCTGTCGTAGCGGCTGATCCACCGGTGAGCGATCTCGTGCACGGGCGCTGCGTTGAGATAGTGCAGCTTCTCCCGGCCCCGCCGCACGGTGGTGACGAGCCCGGCCTCCTCCAGCACCGCGAGGTGCTTGCTGACGGACTGCCGGGCCATGTCGAGTCCTGTACACAGGTCGCGCAGGGTCTGCCCGTTGTGCGCGTTGAGCGAGTCGAGCAGTGCGCGCCGCGTCGGATCGGCCAGCGCCTTGAACACCTCGTCCATGTCCGTCCCCGTACCCAGGCCGCCGCCTGTCGATATGCAGCCGTCCAGCTGCCTTTAATTTAGGCAGCCAATAGGCTGCATGTCAAGGCCGGCCCAGCGGTCGGACGAGGGTCGCGGGATCCCTCACCTGTCCGCTGGTTCAGGCGGCATCGGCAGCGTGAACCCCGTCGCCAGGGCAGCGGCCGGACGCCGTCCGCCGCGGGTGACCTCACGGGAGGTCCCGCGATGGCGCTCGGGGCATGTCGGTCCGGGGATTCGGCGTGCTGCTGGTGGTTCGGTAATCGCTGTCGGCGGCCCGCTACTCGTAGCGGTACATCAGCGAATCCGCTTCCGTCTGCTCGATGTCGGCGATCGTCAGCTCCGGCATCCGCAGCTGAGCCAGCGTCACCTCGGCCGAGGTCGGCTGGGCGTCAGCCGACAGCCACTGGTCCGGCTTCCAGGCCCCGCTGCGCAGGAGCGCCTTGGGGCAGTGCGGGTAGACCTCCTCGATCCCCAGCACCAGCGCACTGGCCGGCGGTTTGCCCACGGCGGTCAGCTGAGACAGCAGGTCCGGGCGGGTGGAAACGCAGGCCCGGCCGTTCACTCTGAGCGTCGTGGTGCGCCCGGGGATGACGAACAGCAGGCCGGCCCGTCCCGTGGTGACGACGTTCTGCAGGGTGTCCAGACGCTTGTTGCCGGTCGCGTCCGGTATCGCCACCGTCCGTGTGTCCAGGACGGCGACGAACCCGGCGGGGCCGCCGCGCGGGGAAACGTCACAGTTGCCCTCGGCGTCCGTGCTGGCGACCAGGACCAGCGATGAGCATCCGATCAACCGCTTGGTCTGTTCGGTGAGTTCGGTCATCTGCTTGCGCACGGCGGCGTCGCTGGGGAGTTCGTAAGCCCGGCGCAGCGCATCCTGGTCGGGCACGGCGTCGAGAAGGAGCGAGTCGAAGGCACTGCCGGAAAGGGTTGGTGTCATGCCCCCGACCCTAATGGGCACCGATCCGCGATTGATCTTGGTCGTCCGCAAGGCGTATGTCCGCGGCCTGTGGGCGCATGACGAGGGCAGTCACGAGACCTACACCTTCGGGCTGAAGATCGACAAGCGGGTGGCGGGTGAGGCGCCAAGGGCTCGGTGACGCTGAGTACTACGGCGCGGCCGTTCAACCCCGACAAGGCCGACGACAAGGCCGACATCACCCTGGACGTCACGGGTGCGGGCGCCCTTCCCATCGCGCTCATCGCGCCCGTTCCGTCAGCGTGGGCGGGGAGAGAGAGCAGCCCGTGCGGGTCCCGGACCACCCCCGTCGCACTGTCAGCGCAGGCCACTGTAGGCAGCCATCACGATCTCCATGCCCCGGTTGTCCTCCTGTCGGTCCCGGTCGATCATCTGGTTCATGACATAGGTCACGGTCATGTGCGAACCGGGATCGCTCACGACCAGCGAACCGCCCCAGCCGCCCCAGCCGAAGGTTTCGCCGAACTTGCCGAATCCGACCGTCCAGGACATCGACGTCCCCAGCACGCGGTCGTGGCCGCGGAACACCTCCTGCCACGCCGGCTCGCACCCCTGGGGGGACAGCAGCCGTACGCCGCCCGCCGACCCCTGGTTCGCCAACACCGACTGGACAAGGGCGACGGAGCGAGCGTTGCCGAAGCCGTTCACCGCGGGGATCTGGGCACGGCGCCAGGGCACGGAGTTGGCGTCCTTGACCCGGACAACGGCTCCGGTGTTCTCCCGGCGTGTGCCGTCAGGGCCCGGCGGTGCACTGGCAGCGTACGCGTCGGTCAGCGACGGCGGCGGGATGAGCGGTGCGACGCGGTGGTCATGATCGGAGGAGAGCCCGATGTGGAAATCCGCGCCCAGCGGTTCGGCCACCTCTTGGGCGAAGAACTCGCCGAGACCGCGGCCGGTGATGCGGCGGACGATCTCACCCACAAGGAAGCCGAAGGTGAGCGCGTGATAGCCGGCGGCCGTTCCCGGCTCCCATTCGAGTGCCTGCGCGGCCAGCCCCGCCGTCACGCTCTCCCAGTCGTAGAGCTCCTCGACCGCCGTCAGCCCGGACAGGTCCGGAAGCCCCGCGGTGTGCGACAGCACGTGTCGTACCAGCACCTTCTCCTTGCCGGCCGCGGCGAACTCGGGCCAGTAGGCGGCGACCGGCGCGGACAGATCGAGCTCGCCCCGGTCGGCCAGAATCAGTACGCACAGGGCGATCATGTTCTTGGTCGTCGAGTTCACGCCCGTGAGGGTGTCGCGTTCCCAGCCGACGGAGCGGTTTGCGTCGGCGTACCCGCCCCAGAGGTCGACCACCGGCTCGCCGTCGATGTAGACGGCTGCCGAGGCGCCCACGTCGTCCTTGCCGAGCAAAGCCGCCAGTGCCTCACGGACTGCGGCAAACCCCGGATCGCAAAATCCCCTAACATCGTTCATGGGCGTAAGCCTCAAGCAGTCCCAGGGCCTCCCGCCCAACAATTCCCGCACCGGTTTTGTCGGGCGGGGCGCGATCAGATCTTCTCTACTGCGGTGAGGCGGCCTGACGGGTCGCGCGGTCGGCCCGTCGGCCGATCGCTACCGCCTCCGCCCCGCGGTCCGCCGGCGGCCCGGCCGGTCGTCCCCGAGCCCGGCCGTGTCGGTGGCTGTCCCACAAGGCAAGGGCGGATACGCGTGCTGGAGCGGCTGAATCAGGCGCTGGACCACCTGGAGGGCTGCCTCGACCAAGAAGTCGACATGGCCGAGGTCGCCCGGATCGCCGCGGTGTCTGAGTACCACTTCCGGCGGCTGTTCTCCGCGCTCGCCGGGATGCCGCTCGCGGTCTACGTACGGCGTCGGCGGATGACACTCGCCGGGGCCGAGGTGCTGGCCGGGGAGCTGACGTTGCTCGATGTCGCGGTGCGGTACGGGTACGGCTCGGGCGAGGCGTTCGCCCGGGCATTCCGGTCGGTGCACGGCATCGGGCCGGGCGAGGCCCGGCGCACGGGCGCGGTGCTCACGGCACAGCCGCGCATGTCCTTCCGCGTCGTCGTCGAGGGGAGTACGACCATGCGGTACCGGATCGTGGAAAAAGAGTCGTTCCGGGTCGTCGGCAGGAAGGCCCGGATCCCCCTCGTGCACGAGGGGGTCAACGAGGCGGCCGCGGCGCACGTGGAGAGCCTGGACAAGCAGGCGATCCTCCGGATGAAGGAGCTGGCCGGCGGGGAGCCGGACGGGGTCCTGTCGGCGGTGGTGTACCTGACCGACAGCCGGGAGGAGGGCGCCGAGGCGGACTACTGGGTCGGCGTGGTGACCGGTCCCGAGACGGTCGCCGAGGAGCTCGACGCCCTCGACGTGCCAGCCGGCACCTGGGCGGTCTTCGACAACCACGGGCCCTATCCGAGCGCCCTCCAGGAGCTGTGGCGCGACGTGTTCACGCAATGGTTCCCTTCGAACCTGTACACGGCCCGGCCAGGCCCGGAGCTTCTGCTGACGCGGCCGGTGGAGATCGGCGCGGAGACCGGATCGCAGCTGTGGATCCCGGTCGAGCGGGGCGGTGGGAGCGCCGGGGTGTGAACATAGGTACCTGGCAACGGAGTTCGGGCTCAGCCAGGCCGAAGCGGCCCAAGTGGGCCGTTCGTTCGACGGACCCCGGTCCTGATGGCCGTGGCTCTTGCCCCAACTGCCGCTGGTGCGTCCTCAATCGCCGGTGCGGCCTGGCTGTACAGCGGCGTGGCGATGGCCCGGCGCGAACACCCTTCCGACGGACAGCAACACCGTCCGCATGTTGGTCGAGTCCTGCACCCGGGCACGAGCCGAGGAGCCGCCGAAGGCCGGCTGAGTTCAGGGCGACCAGACATACGGTGTTGTCGTGGTGACCGCGTGCAGGCCAAGGCGGGTGAGAATCGGGGCGCTGTCGGCTGAGGCGTCGACGTAGAGGTAGGGGACATCGCGGGCAGCAGCGAGTTGGGCCCGGTGGGCGACCATGGCCCGGTAGATGCCCTGTCCGCGCCATTCCTTGAGCGTCGAGCCGCCCCAGAGACCGCCGAAGTCGACGCCGTCCTTGAACACCAACCAGGCGGCGCAGACGACTTCGGTGCGTGCCTCGGCGACGAGGACGATGGTGTTCTCCGGGGCGTTCTCGATCCGGGCGGCCAGGTCGTCAGCGAGCCAACTCCAGTCCTCGCCCCAGACGATGCTCTCCATGGCGGCAATGCGCTGGAAGTCGGATCGGGCGGTGACACGGCGGAGGGTCACGCCGTCGGGCAGGACGGGATCGGCGGCAAGATCTGCGGACTGCCCGATGAGCACGGTCTCGCTGTCCTCGGCGACGAAGCCCGCCGCCGTGAGTCGGTCGGTGAGGTCGGCGGGGAGATCATGGGCGCGAGTCTTCCATTCGACCGCCTCGCCACGGGCAGCGTAGAAGTCACGCTGCCGCGCTATGAGCGTGTCGAGTTCCGCCCCGTACACACCGAGGTCGCGCGGGCCCGTGACGAAGCCACGGTGCCAGCCGACGACACGGGTCAACGGGCCGTCCTTCTCGATTCGGGCGCTGCCGCCGGGCGGGGTGACACCACGGAGTTGGGCGTCGTACACGGTGCGGAGTTCGTCAATCAGCATGTCCATCACTCGAACACCGTACGGACCGGGTCAAGTGATTAAACGCCGGTCGAAACGCGCGAACATCACGGGCTGCACTCTCCCACCCGGCCACCCGGATCAGGAGCAGGTACTGCCCTCTGCCGCTACCGGCCTCGACGGCCGGCCTCCCTTCGGCCGGCCGTCCCCCGTTCGTATCCACGCCGCGCCACCCGTACTCCGTACCTACTTCAACTGTCTGAAGGCGAACGGAATCCGCATACATCCCAGGATGCGAAAGCGCAACCTAGGGGGGACGATGGACGAGCGGGAGTCCGTTCTCGGAGCGTCTGTGCGGCTGCGGGCGGACGGCACGGGCCCTCGGAGTTCCCCGGAGCGGCGACACCCGCTTCTCCGGCCCCGTTCCTTCCCGAACGGGCCTTACCGCTACGACCGTTTGACTTGGGCGCGTGCCGATTCCGGATACGGATTCACCTCGCGGAGGCATCGAGATGCCCGTGCTCTTCTTCGACATAGGAGCGACCCTGGCGGACGCCCGCATGGAGGCAGACGGTTCGCTGAGGCTACTGCCCCGGCCGCGTGTCCTCGCCGTGCTCGATGACTTCCGCGACGTACGCAAGGGTGTCATCTCCAACCCCGGCCCCGGTGAGGGTGCCGCGGAGCGTGCCTTCTCTGCTCTGCGGGAAGCATTCCCCGGCCGTTTCACGGACGACGCGCTCGTGCACTGGGGTTCCAAAGACAACCGGGAGATCTTCGACGAGGCGGTCGCCGGCACGGCGGGCGAAGGCACGCCTCCCTCGGCGGCCGGCGAGTGCGTCTTCGTGGGCGAAGATCCTCAGGAGCGTGGGTTCGCGAGGGAAGCCGGGCTGCGTACCGCGGCTCACCCCGTGTTCACCCGCGCCGCAGTGGAGAACCGCCCCGTTCTCTGGGCGCGGATCGAGCTGTCCGAGGGGCAAGGGCTGAGCGATCTGGAGGCCGTCACCAACCGGACCGAGGTCGTGCCCGTGAATACCGCCTCCGCCCGGTTCGTCCCGGCCATGGTGAGCATGCACGGGGCCATTGCACTCGAACAGGCTGGTTTCACAGTGGACTTGCGGGGACCGGTGGAAGATACAGCAACTCCGCTGATCCGCGACGATCGTCCCCTCGCTCCAGCTCGGGGATTCGCCGAGGGGCCGGTGGGGCGAGGGGTGGGGGAGCAGGGCCTGCCGGAGAGGGACCGGTAAGCCGCCGAGAGGCGGTGACGGAAACTTGAACGGTTCGTCACCAACACTGTTTCCTCGGCAATTGCATGAGGTCGTGGGGAACGACGGCATGGCCGTGACCATCGACCTCGTGTCCGAAGTGGCCGAGCGTGCACGGAAGTTGTTGCCTGGGGAAAGCTGTCGGCCGGGTCCGCGTCATCCTCGGAAAGAGAGCCTCGCCCGGGGTGCGCGTCGATGGCACCGAGCGGATACTCGAAGTAGACACGGTTCTCACCTCTTCGGTCATGCGCACGAAGCAGAGACAGTGAGACCGCTCGCTACACGGCTGAGCCGGCATCCCGGAGTTCACCTCGCCGTACAGAGGTGCGGAGCAGGTGGGGCCCGGCGCGTCAGACGCGATTGCCCGGTCACAGTAAAACCGTCCGCCTGGCGATCGACACCGTCGATGTGCCGCCTCCGGCGCAGACGATCGACGAGGGCGAGCTCCAGTCGGGATCGGCGTGATTGTTCCGAACGCGGAGAACAACCACCCAACAACATCCGATGAGCGAGGTTTCCCCGCCTCTCCTCATGTACGCGAGGTGTCCCATGACCAGGACCTCCCACCTCCATTGCATCATCCCCCCGCACCTGCTCGAGAAGCTCTTGAGCAGTGATGACAGCGAAGTCCGCCAGATGGCGCTGAACACCATGCTGACCACCGCTCGGTTGCGGGGCGAGCGAGGGATCCGGGCGTCCTTCGCAGGCGCCACTGCCACTCCCGGCAACGGCCGGCGGACCGTCTTCGACTGCCAGAACGGCACCTTCCTCCCTTCTGCCGTTCTCGCCCGGTCGGAGGACGGCCCGGAGTCCCCGGATGATTCCGTCAACCGCGCATTCGGTGGACTCGGAACGACACGCGATTTCTACAAGGCGGTGTTCAACCGCAATTCGATCGACGGCCAGGGGATGCGTCTGGACGCGTTCGCCCACTTCGGCGAAAGGTTCAACAACGCTTTCTGGGACGGGCAGCAGATGGTCTTCGGTGACGGGGACGGAAGGATGTTCTCCGACTTCACCGGATCCGTCGACGTGATCGGCCATGAGCTGACACACGGAGTCACCGAGCTCACCGCGGGACTCAAGTATCACAACCAGTCCGGGGCCCTGAACGAATCCATGTCGGATGTCTTCGGGTCGCTGGTCAAACAGTGGTCGCTGAAGCAGTCGGCCGATGAGGCGGACTGGCTGATCGGGCCCGACATCTTCACCCCGGGAATCGACGCCGACGCCCTGCGATCGATGAAGGCCCCGGGGCACGCGTACGACAACGCCCTGTTCGGCAGGGACCCCCAACCCGACCACATGGAGCACTTCGTCAGACTGCCGGACACCGAGAAGGGCGACCTCGGCGGGGTGCACGTCAACTCCGGCATCCCGAACAAGGCGTTCTTCCTGACGGCGTCGCGCATCGGAGGATTCGCCTGGGAGGCTCCCGGCCTCGTCTGGTTCGAATCACTCAAGGCTTCCAGCACCGAGACCCAGTTCCAGGAGTTCGCGAACACCACGTACCGGAAGGCCGCGGAACTGTTCGGCGACGACAGCACCGAACAATTGGCCGTACTGGCCGCCTGGCAGGACGTCGGCATCCAGATCAGCGGGATCCTGGCAGGCGTCGCCCGGGCGCGAAGCCTCGCCGCCAACCGGAACGGTGGCGCGGGCGGGGACAAGGGAATGGCGACCGTGAGCCGCCAGATCGGCGCACTGGCCGCCCAGGTGACGGGGCTGGCCAGGGACGTGACCGCGCTGAAGGGCAAGTGACCGACGGCTGTCGACGTGGCCGACCCCCGACGGCGAGGAGTGCCGGTCGGCCGGCCTGAAGGGTGTGCCCGATGAGGGTGACCTGGGAAGCACAGGGAGGCCAGGCGGCCGCGATCCGCCTGGGCCTTCCGCCCAAGGTGCTGGACACCGACGCCCTGCCCGAAAGCACGGCGGGGGAGCTGGACCGGCTGGTGGCGGCGGCCGCCCCCGAGGCCGGGCAGGAACGGCCGAGCCGGGCCAGGGACGCGATGAGCCACACGATCACGGTGGAGGACGGCGGCCGTTCGACCGCTCTGACCCAGTCCGAAGCCGCCATGTCCCCGGCATTCGCGGCCCTGCTCGGCTGGCTCGAAGAACACATCGCGGAGCAGTGACACACGCAGGAACGCCGCCCCATCGGGCCGAGGAGAACACCATGGCCGACCATACGTATGTTCACATCCCGGCCGAGGTCCTGGCGGGCAGGGGACAACCACCGCGCGAACCGGTCACGGACCCCACGCTGGGCATTCCGTTCGATCACCCGGAGCAGGAACAGGAGCCACGTCATCGGCTCGTGACGATCGGCGACTCGCTCACGCACGGGTTCCAGAGCGGAGCGATCTTCAACACCGACCTGTCCTACCCGGCGATCATCGCTCACGAACTGGGATCCGGCACCGACTTCCGATTCCCCGTGTACCCGGGGTACGGAGGGCTGCCCCTCAACATCGAACTGCTGCTGAGGGAGCTTCAGGAGCGCTTCGGCAAGGATCTGGACTGGTGGGAGGTCCCGCTGGCCCTGTTCCACGCCCGCAGGTTCCTGGACGAGGTCGAGGACTACTGGGAGCGCGGGCCGGGAAGCGTCGTCCCGCAGATCAACGCCATCAACCACAACCTCTCCGTGTACGGCTGGGACCTGCGCGACGTCCTCGAAAAGAGCGCCAAGATCTGCCAGGACGCCATCGCGACGCCCACCGACAACCTGCTCCGGCAGACCGTGGAGAACAACGGTGACCGCGCGGCACTGCGGGTCCTGCCCTCCGGCAGCGTGGACCGAGGCGGAACCATGACGCTGCTGTCGGCGGCCCGCCGCCTCGGCGAGGACCGGCCCGACGGAGGGAGCCACGGAATCGAGACCCTGATCGTCTTCCTCGGCGCCAACAACGCCCTGCAGACAGTGACCCAGCTCAAAGTGGAGTGGAGCGGTGAGGGATACGACGACCTGGAGCGCAAGAAGGCGTACACGGTCTGGGATCCCAGCCACTTCAAGGACGAGCTGAGGCAAATCGTCGCCCAAGTACGGCAGATCGCGGCTCACCATGTCATCTGGTGCACCGTCCCGCACGTCACCATCCCCCCGCTCGCCCGTGGAATCGGCGGCAAGAGCGCGTCAGGGTCCAGGTACTTCCCCTACTACACCCGGCCCTGGATCGACGATGACACCTTCAGCCCCGTCCTTCACCCCCACCTGACGGGGCAGGAGGCGGAAGACGTCGACCGGGCCATCGACCTCTACAACGAGGCCATCACCGACCATGTGAGAACAGCGCGGACGACGGGGGCGGACTGGCTCCTCATGGACACCGCCGGCCTGCTCGACCGACTCGCGTCACGCCGGTACATCGAAGACATGACGGCCCGACCGCCATGGTGGCGGCCCTACCAACTGCCGCCGCAACTGAAGGCCCTTGCTCCGGAGCCGAACTCCCGCTTCATCACCAGCGACGGCACAGGACGTACCGCCGGCGGCCTGTTCTCCCTCGACGGCGTTCACCCCACCACCATCGCCTACGGGATCCTCGCCCAGGAATTGATCAACGTCATGCTCGCGGCCGGTGTGCAGTTCCGCCACTTCGACGGCAGCGTACGGACAGCCCCGGTCACGGTCGACTTCGATCGGCTCATCCGCCGCGACACCCTCGTCAGCCAGCCTCCCGCCAACCTGGACTCCACCCTGAACATCCTCGCCTGGGCGCAGTCGACACTCGGCCTCCTGAAACGCACCCTGTACTTCCGCGTCTGACAGGTCTCCCGGAGGCACAAGCGTCAGCCCTCCTCACTGCGTCTCCGGAGCCGTCGAGAGCGGCCGACGGCTCACTGTCCGGCGGTTCCCAAAATCGCGTCGGCCGTCGCGAAGCGGTGCACACTCGGCTTCAGCACTTCGTGGAGGTAACCGAAGTACTCCGTTTCCGCAGTCCCGTTGAGCACCGCCAGCAGGAAGGCGAGGCATCCCATGTCGTGCTGCTCCCACAGGGGACCGCGCCCCTCGTTGTAGAGCACGGTCCACTCGTCGGGGTGCTGACCGGGCCGCGCCAGCCAGTACAGGAACGCCCCCGTGCCCTCCTCGAACGCCCACGGCAGGACCCTCGCCCCCGCCTCCCGCAGACCGGCGGGCTTCTCCTCGAACTCCCACAGGTCTGCCAGGATTTCGTCGCGCTCCGCCGTCCGCGCGTGCAGGTCGCAGTCGTCGTAGGCGGAGTCGGGGACGAGCAGCCAGATCGTCTCGTCGAAGACGCCGTCGCCGTACGTCTCGACGAGCTGCTTGTAATCGGCCGGCAGACCCATACCCAGGGCGCCCTCGGCTTGCGCCCAGTCCACCACGGGTGGCGGATCGGCGGGGGGAGGGCAGAGCCGGACGAGTGCGTCGAGAGCGATCATGCAGCGGACGCTACAGGGATACCGGCCGCTGCCCGAGGGCCGGTTGCCAGCCCTGTTCGAGGGCGCAGGCCCGGGTCGGAAGGCCGGCTCTCGTGAGCCGCGGGGCTTCCTGGTCGCTGATCCTAGAGACCCTCACTCGGAACGCCGATACGGCGCAACAGCCCGAGCAGCGTGGCCCGTTCGCTTTCGTCCAGCGGGCCGAAGGATGCGGCGAGGACATCGCGTGCGACGGCGCGCCCCGCCCTCAGGACGTGCTCGCCGGTCTCCGTCAGATGGTGCTCGATACGCCGGCCGCGACCGGGACGGCGCTCGATGAGGTGCTGGGCCGCGAGCCGGGAGGCCAGGGTGCCGAAGGACTGGTCGCCCTGGAAGGTGGCGACCGCCAGCTCGTGTGCGGATGCTCCGGGCATACGGGCGATGGCCCGCAGCGCGTCCCACTGCGCCAGCGTCGTGCCGACCGCCGAGAGGCGGGTGTCGAGCGCGCGGTGGTGCCGGTACTGCGCTTCCTTCACGGCGCGCCCCAGCTCTTCGAGATCGACGGGAACGGCGGACGAGTCCGGTTCCACGGCGGGCGGAGCGGCGAGGTCGGACACGGTGCCGGTGCCGGCAGACGTCCTGCTCCCGGCCTTGTCGCCCGTGCCTCGGACTCCGGGTTCCTCATGGTTCGCGGTCATGGGCGCATCCTAATCCAGAATCTAAGGTTGCGTATATACGTATGCGTAGATACCGTGAGGCGCATGACCGACACCGAGACGCGAACCCGTACCGTCCACCCACGCCCCGACCTTCCCCTCACCCTCACCGAGTCCGGACCCGCCGACGGCCGCCTCGCACTCGTCCTGCACGGCGGTGGCGGACCCGCCACCGTCCAGGGCGTCGCCGCGCATCTGGCCGGCCGGCACGGCATGCGAAGCGTCGTTCCCACCCACCCGGGCTGGAACGGGACCGAGCGCCCCGGCTGGTTCACCGGCGTCGACGACCTGGCGATCGCCTATCTGCACTGGCTCAGGGACGAGGGCCACCGCGACGTCCTCGTCGTCGGCTCGTCGCTCGGCGGCTGGACCGCGGCCGAGATGGCCTTCCGCGACGACGGCGCCGTGATCAGCTCCCTGGTCCTGGTCAACGCCGCGGGCGTGGCCGTCCCGGGAGAGCCGGTCCGCGAGATCTTCGGGCTCCGGCCGGACGAGATCGCCGCGTACTCGTTCCACGACCCGGCCCGTTTCGCGGTGGACCCGGCCACCCTCACCGAGGAGCGGATCGCGGTCCAGCAGGCCAACATGGCCACTCTCCGACTCCTGGCCGGCGACCCGTACATGCACGACCCGAAGCTCCTGAACCGGCTCGCACGGGTGCGGATCCCGGCCCTCGTGGTGTGGGGTGAGAGCGACCGCATCGTCACGCCCGCGTACGGGCGGGCCTACGCGCGGGCGTTCGCCCGAGGGCGCTACGAGCCGATCGCCGAAGCCGGTCATCTGCCGCACATCGAGCGCCCCGAAGCGACATTCGCCGCGCTGGACGCGCACATCGACGCACACGCCGGTGCCGTGAGTACTCCCGCCCGGCCGAGGTAGGGCTGTCCTCCGGAGCCACGGACGGTGATGTGTTCGCGCATGTCACGGTGTGTCCTGGTCGGACAGCGCGAAGGCATGGTGTCGCGCGATGGCGATCACGGCCAGGCTGAGGACTCCGAGCACTGCCGCGGCGACGGCGTCGGCGGTGACGCCGACCCGCTGCAGGAGCAGGCCGCCGATGACGCCGCCGAGTGCCATGGCCGCGTTCCACAAGGTCACAAGGATGGCCTGCGCGGTGTCGGCGACGGCTGGACCGCGCCGTATCCCGGCATGACCGGCCGCGGTCTGAAGGAGCGTGGGCGCGGCGCCCCATCCCAGGCCCCACGCGACGGCCGCGACCCAGACGACGGCCTGTGCCGTGGTGGCGGCGAAGGCGGCCGTGGCGAGGGTGAACAGCGCCGCGGCGGTCAGCGCGAGCCCGCGAGGACGACGGTCGATGTGGCGGCCGGTGTACCAGATGCTGATCAGGCAGGCGATGCCGAAGGCCAGCAGGATCGCGTCCGCCGCGTCGCCGAGGCCGGCGTGCCGCAGATACGGCGCGATGTACGCGTAGATGACGGTGTGGCCGAGGACGAAGGTCACGACGGCGACCATGACGGCGGCGACCCCGGGGACCCGGAGCGTCTGCCGGGTGGTCGCTTTCGGCCTGTCGGCTGTGGCCGTCGGCCGGCTGACGGCGGGAACGCCGATCGTGATCCACCCGAGGACGGCGAGAGTGAGCACCGAGACAGCGGCGAAGGACACGCGCCATCCGACCTGCTGCCCGATCAGCGTCCCGGCGGGAACACCCAGCGACAGCGCCAGCGGGATCCCGGTCATCGCGATCGCGATGGCACGTCCTTCCTGGCCGGGAGGCGCGATACGCCGCGCGTATCCGGCGAGGAGTGCCCACGCGAGTCCGGCGGCGACGCCGGCGAGGAACCGTGAGAGGAGCAGGACCGCGTAGCCGGGCGCGGCAGCGGTGAGCGTGTTCGCGACCAGGAAGACGGCCATGGCGCCCAGCAGCAACGGCTTGCGCCGGATTCCCGCCGTGGCGGCGGCCAGCGGTATGGCGGTGAGGGCGGTACCGGTGGCGTACACGGTGACGGTCTGGCCCGCCGCACCGGAACTGACGCCGAGAGCGGAGGACATCTGCGGGAGGACGCCCGCCGGGAGGGTCTCGGTCAGGCTGGTGATGAACACCGCGGTGCCCAGTGCCAGCAGCGCGGACCAGGGCAGGACATCACGTCTTGTCGCGGAGACTGTTGTGGTCGTCATGCACCGATAGTGAAACCCTCACACTCATGTGATGGTCAAGCCCGGACCGGGCGGCTAGTCTCCAGTGTGTGCGGATCGGTGAACTGTCCCGTGTGACGGGGGTGTCCCGGCGCCTGCTGCGGTACTACGAGCAGCAGGGCCTGATCGTGCCGGACCGGTCGACCAACGGATACCGTGACTACGACGAGCGGTACGCGGACCGGGTGAAGCAGATACGCGGTCTGCTGGCCGCGGGGTTGTCGACCCGGCTCATCAAGCAGATCCTGCCCTGCCTGGACAAGCCCAGGTCCATCCACTTCCCGGACGCGACCCCGGAGATGCTGGCGCTGCTGACCTCGGAGCGGGACAAGCTCACCGACCGGATCGAGGTGCTCACCCGCAACCGGAACGCGATGACCGAGTACCTGACCGAGGTGGAGCGCCACCGCGCCCCCGACGTACCCGGTCAGGCCCTCGCCGCACCCGGTCAGTCGGGCAGCGCCTGATCAACTGCGCGGCGCCTGAGGCAAGTTCCTCACCGGACAAGCTCCCGGACGATCCTGTCGCCGTCGTCCGAGAGCACCGCGGGGCGCAGCCGGACCCCGCGCAGGCCGAACTGTTCGCGCCAGCGGGCGAGTTCCTGGCCGAGGTGGTCCGCGGTTCCGACGAACACGTGCGTGTCCGGTGCCCAGGCGAGACCGGCGGCTTCGTCCAGCCGGGCCAGCCTGGCCTTCGCGTGCTCGTCGGTGTCGCCCAGGACCACCGCCACGTCCGCGTACACCTCGGTTTCGCCGGCGTCCGGCGTCAGCCGCTCGATTTCCCGAAACGCCGTCAGGAGCGAGGAGACCGGGTGTTCCTGAGAGGGAGTCACGAAGACCCGGTCCGCGACGGCGGCGGCGAGCCGGTACGGCTCCAGTGCATGGTGGGCGAGCACCGCGACCCTCGGGGTGCTCAGTGCCGGGACGGTCAGCGGGCCGGCCGCCAGGTACCTTTCCGTCCCGGTGAGCCTCAGCGGGGCGACCATGTCCCGGTGCAGGAACGTGTCCCCGGAGCCCAGGCTCTCGGCGGGAAACGTCCGCCACAGCTCGCGCACCGTTCGCACGTAGTCCTCGGCATCACGAAACAGATCCCGCAGGCGGCGTGCGATGCGGGTCGGGACGTACACGTCCTCGGGCCGCAGCCGGGGCGTCGCCGGGCCGCCGACCGCCGCGGCATCGCGCGCGTCGGCGGAGACCTGAGGCCGCCACGTCACCCGGCCCGGCCCGATGGCCGCCAAGGACGCCATCTGGGCGGCGACGTGGAACGGATTGGTGTGCGTCACATTGCGCGAGACCACCACCTCGCCGATGTCCGTCGTCGCCAGCAGGAGCGCCGCGGTGACGACGGGATCGAGTCTGCCGCGTACCCGGTCGCGGGCCTGGTCGGAGGTGCCGAACCGGTTGGTCTGCAGGCTCAGGCCGTCCTCGAGCGTGACGAAGTCGATGCCGCCCGACGCGGCCGCGCGCCCCCAGTTCGTCCAGTAGCCGCCGCTGAAGACCTCTGCGGCCTCCGTCAGCGACGACGACAGCCACGAGGCGGGGTGCCAGCCAGCGCCTTCCAGGGCCAGGCCGAGCCGAAACGATCCGGGGTCCATCGAGTCCCTGTCCGAGTTCCTGTCCATGTCCATGACTCGATTGCACAACCATCACACCGATGCGAAGGTCAACCCGCCGACGACCTCCTGCCCCGCACCAGGGTGCGGTGGCGCCATTGCCCCGGCCGCTGCCCGCCGGGCACGCCCGGGCGGGCCTCCTCGGACGATGCCCTTCCCGCGAATGCGCCCGCCCCCTGTCGCGCATCAACTCGTAAGCAGACGTGACCCCTTGTGGCCGCAGTGCTGCGCACGATGGCCGCACATGACGGATTCATGACGTGTGCATGTAATCCCTTTTCGACCGCCGGGCGCGGAACCCATGGTCGCTCTGTGGCACCGACCCGAGTGCCTCACATGGTTCGGCCGGGATCCGCACCAGGATTCCCGTGCCCGATCGCAAAGGACCTCCCCACATGGCAGCACGACGCACCATGAAGCGGCGCATCGCCGCGGCGATCGCCACAACAGCCGCCGCGGCGGCCGCAGTCGGCACCCTTTCCGCCCTCCCCGCCCAGGCCGCACCGGCCGAGGGAACCGTCTTAGGGGCGAATTCCTCCGGTGCCGTTCCCGGCAGCTACATCGTCACGCTCAAGAAGAACGTCGGCTTCAAGGCCACCGCCGCACGAGGCAAGGGTCTGGTGTCCCAGTACGGAGGCACCGTCAGGCGGACGTTCACCTCCGCGCTCAACGGCTACGCCGTCCAACTCACCGGCGCCCAGGCCAGAAGGCTGGCGGCCGACCCCGAGGTCGCATCGGTCGAGCAGGACCAGGTCGTCCACGCGCTCGGTACGCAGACCAGCGCTCCCTGGGGCCTGGACCGGATCGACCAGACGAACCTTCCGCTGAGCGGCACCTACACCTACCCCGACGCCGGGGGCAGCGGGTCGACCGTGTACGTCCTGGACACCGGTGTGCGCATCACCCACCAGGACATCGCGGGCCGCGCCTCCTACGGGTGGGACTTCGTCGACAACGACGCCACCGCGCAGGACGGCTACGGCCACGGGACCTTCGTCGCGACCGCCGCCGCCGGCACCACCTACGGCGTGGCCAAGGCGGCGAAGATCGTCGCCGTCCGGGTTCTCGGCAACGACGGCTCCGGCACGACCGCCGGGGTCATCGCGGGCGTTGACTGGATCACCGCCCATCACGTGGCCGACTCCGTCGCCAATGTCTCCCTCGGCGGCGGGGCCAGCACCTCGCTGGACACCGCGGTGAAGAACTCGATCGCCTCCGGGGTGACGTACTCCATCGCGGCGGGCAACTCCGGCGCCCTGGCGTCGAACTACTCCCCGGCCCGGGTCGCAGAGGCGCTGACGGTCGGCGCGACGACGAGCAGCGACGCACGGGCGAGCTACTCCAACTACGGCTCCCGGGTGGACCTCTTCGCCCCGGGTTCCGGCATCACGGCGGCCTGGAACACCTCCGACTCGGCCACGTACACGGGCAACGGCACATCGTTCGCCGCCCCGCACGTCTCCGGGGCCGCCGCCCTCTACCTGACGGCCCACCCGGGTGCCTCCCCGGCAAGCGTGGGCAGCGCGCTGGTCAACGGCGCGACCAGCGGAGTCCTCAGCGGAATCGGGTCGGGCTCACCGAACAAGCTGCTGAAGCTCGTTCCGTAGGCCATGCCGCCGGCGCCGCGGACACAGCCGCCGGAGCCGGACGACGGAAGCCGTTCCGACGAGGCGGATTCCCGGGGCCGCACCACGGGACGCGTTCGTGGCGTGGGCGGCGGTTCATACAAGAGGCTCGGCCGGATCTCCCGGCCGAGCCTCTTGCGGCCGGGCACCACCGGCGCCGGAGACGACGGAGGCGGCGATCGGTTCGCCTTCGTGCAGAAGCCCGAGCGTCCCGACATCTTCGTCGGGGAGCACGAAAGCGACAGCCGCCGGTGGGTCGCCGACAACCTCCAGGACTACCTGGGCCGTGCGCTCCGAGCCGGCGGCGACGTATCCACACGGGAACGCGTCGGGGCGGTCGTGCGTCTGCCGGTCACCGCCGTCGAGGAGGGCCGGGCCCTGTCCTCGACGACGGCGTCCTGGCCGATTCCGCCTAGCGTCTGCTGCCCGCCGGGCGGCCCGGCCCTACTTCAGGTGCCGGTCCAGGAACCGGCACCCGTCCTCCAGCTCGAACCACGGGGTGCCGGTGTGCCCTCCCGGATTGGCGTGCAGCGTCTTCTCCTTGCTGCCGAAGGCGTCGAACAGATCCAGGGCCCGCTGCCGGGGATTGCCCTGGTCGTCCCACTGCAGCAGGAACAGCAGCGGAATGGTGACCTGCCGGGCCTCCTCGCGCAGGGCGCGCGGCACGTACCCACCGGCGAAGAAGCCCGCGGCCGCGATGCGCGGCTCGGCCACCGCGAGGCGGATGCCGAGGGCGGTCCACCCCCCGGAATAGCCGACCGGGCCGCCGATCTCGGGCAGCTCAAGAAGGGCGTCCAGAGTGGTCCGCCATTCCGGGACCGCGTTTTCGACCAGCGGGCCGATGAAGGACTCGAAGATCTCGTCGACCGGCTCGCCGGCCTGCATCGCCCGCCGGAGGTCGGCACGGGCCTGCTCGTCGGCGGCGGAACGGGGACGGTCACCGCACCCGGCGGCGTCGATGGTGGCCACCGCGTAGCCGCGCGCCGCGGTGTACCGGGCCCGGGCCACCAGCCGGGGCTCCGCCTTGGGCAGGCCGTTGTTGTGGGCCATCAGGACCAGCGGGGCCTGTGCGGCGGACTCAGGCGTCCACAGGGTGCCGGGGATGTCGCCGAGGATGAATTCGCGCTCGAGGACGCCGTCGTCGAGACGCTGTTCGGAAATGAAGTGCACGGTCGTGCCTTTCGGGAGGGCTCAGAGCGGCGCTCCCGGACGACCTATCGCCCGACCGTGGCCCCAGAGGGGAGCACCCATGTCGATACTGCGTTCACGGGTACCACCTCCTCGTTCTCTCGCACGGCCTCCCGGAGGGTAGCAACGGTCGCCGTGGTTTGCCAACGGGATTTCGTCGAGGCTCCGTGGCCGGATGCCATCGCCGCGCGGACACGAGAGGGCGCGGCGGGTCCGGGCAAAGGGTTCGGGGCCGGTCCGCCGGCTGCCGGTGCCGGGCGGCTGCCCCCGTACTCGCGGCGGACAGAACCGACACCCAGGGGAGTCTCCGGTATGCGAACGCGCGTGACCGAATACCACTCTTGACGGCAAGTCAGTCCCACCTTCACCATCCAGGCACCCCACTCACCGTGGAATCCCCGGACACCTCGCGCACCCCTCGTGAGAACTCCGCCGGGATTCCCTGGAATTCGGAGCCCCCCACATGAAGCTCTCCATTCCTGGGCGTGCCTCGGCGACCGCTGTCGTCTCGGCCGCCGTGCTGCTCACCGGCGGTTCCATAGCCGGGGCGGCCCCCGCCCCCGTGGCAGCGGCCGCCGCGCCCGACATCCCCGTGGCCAACGTCAAGGCCCACCTCACCCAGCTCCAGTCCATCGCCACCGCCAACGGCGGCAACCGCGCGCACGGCCGCACCGGCTACAAGGCCTCCCTCGACTACGTCAAGGCCAAGCTGGACGCGGCCGGCTTCACCACGACCATCCAGCAGTTCACCTCCAGCGGCAGCACCGGCTACAACCTGATCGCCGACTGGCCCGGCGGCGACACCAGCAAGGTCGTCATGGCCGGCTCCCACCTGGACAGCGTGACCGCGGGCCCCGGCATCAACGACAACGGCTCCGGTTCGGCGGCCGTGCTGGAGACGGCACTCGCCGTGGCCCGGACCGGCTACCAGCCCACCAAGCACCTCCGGTTCGCCTGGTGGGGCGCGGAGGAGCTGGGCATGGTCGGCTCGCGCTACTACGTCAACAGCCTCACCACCGCGAACCGTTCGAAGATCAGCGGCTACCTGAACTTCGACATGATCGGCTCGCCGAACCCGGGGTACTTCGTCTACGACGACGACCCGACCATCGAGAAGACCTTCAAGACGTACTTCACCGGGATCGGCATCTCCACGGAGATCGAGACCGAGGGCGACGGACGCTCGGACCACGCGCCCTTCAAGAACGTGGGCATCCCCGTCGGCGGCCTGTTCAGCGGGGCTGACTACATCAAGACGTCCGCCCAGGCCGCCAAGTGGGGCGGCACCGCGGGCAAGGCCTTCGACGCCTGCTACCACTCCTCGTGCGACAAGTCGACGAACATCAACGACACGGCGCTGGACCGGAACGCGGACGCGCTGGCGTACGCGGTGTGGGGGCTGTCGGCCTAGACCCGCTCCGACCTCAGGTCACCCGTCCTCAGGTCATCCGACCTCGGGTCACCCGTCCTCAGGTCATCCGTGCGGCGGGCTGTCGGCCCCCGCACGTTGTTCCACGAGCGTTGTTCCACGAGCGCGGGCAGGGGCCGACGGCCCCCGCCCGCGCTCTGCCGACTCTCGTGGCAGTGCCCAGCCACGACCCCGGGCTTCGGCGGGCACGGGTGACAGTACGATCAACGCCGCGGCTCCCGCACGGCCGTGAGTGGCTCCCCGCACGGCCCGACAGGCCACCGGACGGAAGGTGACAAGTTCGTGAAGGCCCTGCGACTGCTGACCATGAACACCCTCTTCACCGGCGATGTCCCGGCCCGGCTGCGCGCCCTCGGCGCGGCACTCGACCGTTCCGACTACGACATCGTCTGCCTGCAGGAGGTCATGTTCCGCCGCAACGCCGGGCTGATCCGCCGTGCCGCTCCCGCGTACCGGCACGTCGCCTGTTCGGGCACCATCCTGCTCAAGGGCGGCCTGGTATTGCTGTCCCGGTGGCCGATCAGCCGATGGCGGTTCGTGCCGTACCCGATGACGGGCCCGGTGCGCGGCGAATTCTTCATGCGCAAGGGCGCCCTGCTGGCATCCGTCATCACCCCGGACGGTGAACTGGTGGTCGTGAACACCCACCTGTCGGCCAACCGCGACGACGACTGGTCCCCCACGAACCGGTACACGCGGATCGCAGCTGCCGAACTGGCCCGGCTCACCGAGCTGATCGCGGACGTCGGCCCGTCCCTGCCGGTCGCCGTGGTCGGTGACCTGAACATCCCGCGCGACTCGGCGGTACTCGCCGATTTCATCGCCACAGCGGGACTGCGCGACATCCTCGCCGGCGACCGGCGTCCGACCTACCGGCCCACACCTCGATGGCCGTCGCCGCCGGCCCTGGACCACGTACTGGTCCGGCCCGCGGCCGGGGAGACACTGACCGGCGGCGCCGACCTCGTGTTCCAGGACAAGGTGACACTGGCCGACGGCCGCCAGGCCTACCTGTCCGACCACTACGGCGTGCAGGCACAGCTGATCCGCTCGAAGTGACACGGGGCGGAAAACGGCAGGACGTCGCACTGAACCGACGATCCCGCGCGCACGTAGAGGAAAGCACGCAAGAGGAAAGCACGTAGAGGAAAAGGGGACGGGCTCTTCACAAGCCCGGCCCCTCATACCACCCGGGTACGCACCCGACCGATCCAAGGAGTACGCACCCATGAGCGCCCCACGCCTGAGCGACCGGCTGTCGAGCCACCAGCCTCTCGTCCTCGGTCTGTTCCGTATCGTCCTCGGCCTGCTCTTCGCCAGCGAGGGTGCTGCCACGCTCTTCGGGATACTGGGGCGGCAGAGCAGCCCAGTGGGCGACTGGCCGTTCTGGTACGCCGGGGTCATCGAACTGCTCTGCGGTGTTCTCGTACTCCTGGGAGCCGCGACGCGTAGCGCCGCGTTCCTCAGCTCGGGGGCCATGGCCTTCGCCTACTTCACCGAGCACCAGAAGAACGGCCTCTTCCCCCTGCAGAACGGCGGCCTGTCGCCCGCGTTGTTCTGCTGGGCGTTCCTGCTCCTGGTCTTCTTCGGACCCGGAGCCCTGTCCCTGTCCGCTCTGACCCAGAGCAAGGGAACCGTCCGGGACACAGCCGGCCTCGACGCGGTCTGAGCGGCCGGCCGGGCCCAGGGACGCTGCGCGCACGCTGCTCCTTCAGGCCGGCGAGACTTCCGCTGACGAGGGCTCTGGTCCTATCGTCTGAGCCTGTGATCAGAAACGGCGTTCCGCTGCCCCCGACGGTCTACCCGCTCGCCAAGAGACGCGTGTGGGCCATGCTCGTCGGCTCTCTGGTCTTCGTCGCTCTGGGCATGGGTTTCCTGGTCGCCCACAGCACCATGAAGATGACGGTGGCGGGGGCGCTGGCCGTGCCCTTCTTCGGGTTCTGCTCGGTGGTCATCATCCAGCGCCTGCTCCGCGGCCGACCGGAGTTGGTGCTGGACGACGCGGGAGTGGACCATGTGAGGCTGGGCCGGTTCGGCTGGGACGAGATAGCAGCCGTGCGGATACGCGAGCAGCGGGTACGTAACACCTCGCAGCGGTTCATCGAGTTGGTGCTGCACGATCCGGAGGCCTATCTGGCTCGAGCACCCAAGCTCGTCCGCAGCACCGCGTCCATGAACGCACGACTCGGCTTCGGCCCCGCCAACATGGCCACCAACACCTTGCCGGTGCCGCCTGAGGCGGTCTTGGACGCGATGCGGCGTCACCGGCCCGGACTCGCGATACAGCACTGAGCGCGCCCGTTGCGACCGAGACCCGCACCACCGCGCCAGCCGGCCCGACGGCACTCTGCCGCAGGCATGATCAACAGAAGCCAGTTCTGATGTCAGGCAGGAGTCGCGGATGGACGTGACCGATGCAACGCAGGCCGCGCGAGTTTCCGCTTACGCGGCCGTGGCAGGACGGCTGTCCCTGTGCGGCGACCGTCGGCTCGAGGACGCGGTGGCCGCCGCGCGAAGTCTCGGCTCCGGAATCGGCGGTAGGTGGACTTCGGGCTCGCGTTGAGCCGCGACTTCGAACTCTCGGCCGAGGAGCGTGCCTTCCTCACCGATCACCTCGTGTACGACCGCTCCTGCGCACCCAACCACCTGCTGCGCCACCACCTGCCGGACGATGTGCGTGGTGACACCGAACACGGGGCGTTCCTGCGCGAATGGGTTGATGGCCATCGGCCCGATGGCGTCCCGGCCGACATCGGCGCGATCATCGACCGTCACGCCTCGCACGCGATCGTCCTGGACGACTTTCATCATCGACTGCTCACGCAGAGCAAGCGCACTGCCTTCCCCGCGGCAGCGGTCCGGCGGGCCCTGGCCGGCGTATCAAGGCCAGGGAAATGAGAGCCTGTTGCTCCGGGGCAGTGGTTCAGGACCAGGCGGGACGCGCCCGGGCCACCGAGCCGTTTCGTGGGGGGCGCCCACAGTGCGGCCGTCGTGGACGACCAGATCGTTGGCGGGCGGCAGCATCGCAGTCGTTGCGGGCGTCCATCGCACATGGGGCGTGACGCGCGCCACAGGAACTTCGGGCGGGGCGCGGAGAGTACCGAGTGTGAGTGATAAAGAACCAGCGGAATCCATGCGCGCGCGCATACGGGCGGGGGACCGGGCGGCGTTCGCCGAGCTCTACGACCAGTATGCGCGGGCGGTCTACAACCATGCCCTGCGGCTGACCGGTAACTGGTCCCAGGCCGAGGAGGTCATGTCCGAGACGTTCCTCGCCGCCTGGCGCGGCCGGGAGCGGGTCGAGCCGGAGGGCGGATCGCTGGGGCCCTGGCTGCTCGGTATCGCCACGCACAAGGCGCGCAACGCCAACCGGAGTCTGCGCCGGCGGCTCGCCTTCCTCGCGCGCAGCCCGCAGCCGCGTCCCGTGGAGGACTTCGCGGAGGAGGCGGCAGGGCGGATCGACGACGCCCGCCGGCTCGCGCTGGTCCACCAGGCGCTGGGCCGGTTGCGCCGCCAGGAGCGTGAGGTGTTCGCGCTGTGTGTGTCGGCCGGGCTCGACTACCGGCAGGCCGCGCAGATGCTCGGGGTCCCCGTCGGCACCGTACGGTCGCGGCTCTCGCGTGCCCGGGCGCGGCTCGCCCGGCTCAGCTCCGGGCAGGACAGCGCGGGGACGGAACTCCCCGTCCCCCGTGGAGAGATGGAGAGTGAGGCCGCGTTCGCGGCCCTGTTCCTGAAGGAGGAGACCCGATGAACGCCGACGGTCGACGGACCGAGGACGCGCTGGAGTTGCTGTCCGCACCGGCCGAATGGGACCTCCCGCCGGGACGACACCTCCACTACAAGGACGTTCTGATGCAGCAGATCGACCAAGACCTCGGCCACGCTCCCGTCCCGGCGCCGGCCCCGGCACCGCGCCGCCGCCTGACGCGTCCGGCCATCCTGGTGCCCCTCGCCTCGACGGTGCTGGCCGGAGCGCTGGCCCTCACCCTCACCGGCACCGGCGGCGACCACGGCCCCGTGCCGGCGGACCGGGCCGCCACCGGCAGCGCACACGCCCAGAGCGCCTCGCTGACTCTCCACCGGATCGCCGTCGCCGCCATGGCCAGTGACGTCACGCCGGTCAGGGACGACCAGTTCGTGTACGTCAGGAGCCTGACCGTGTCGAACAAGGGAACGTTCGAAGGGCCCGTGAAACTCGGCGCCCCGCACACGGTGGAGACATGGACCTCGCAGGACCCCAGGCCCCTCAAGACCCTCGGCTGGATCCGCGAGTCCGGCAAGGACGCCGTGATGCCCGGGGAGACGATCCCCATCGAGTCCACCGACGCGGTCCCGGCGGGGATCGACCATCCCACTTACACGTGGCTGTCCTCGCTGCCGACGAACCCCGACGCCCTGCTCGCCCTGCTGCGCCGCGACGTCCGCGTGTCCGACGGCGAGTCCAGGGAGCAGGCCGTCTTCTCCCTGATCGGCGACCTGCTGAGCCAGACGCTCATGCCGCCGCGGAACACCGCCGCGCTGTACAAGGCGGCCGCGAGGATACCGGGCGTCAAGGAGATCCCGGACGCCGTCGACGTGGCCGGCCGGCACGGGATCGCCATCACACGCGAGGACGCCTCCTCCGCCACGCGGGACGAATGGATCTTCGACAAGCACAGTCTCGCGTTCCTCGGCGCGCGCGGCTTCATCACCCACGACAAGCAGAAGGGCATCACGTCCGACACGCTGATGGGCAGCACAGCCGTGCTGCAGCGCGCCGTCGTCGACCGGCACGGCGAGAAGGCCGCAGGGGCCGATAGCTGAGCAGCAGGGGGCGAACTGCGGGGCCCTTCGAGCCCACCCGAGTTCGCCCCCTGCTTGCCGGGGCTCACGCGGGGGCGAGCAGGCTGCCGGCCGGTTTGCCGGGCATGCTCGCGCGGCCTCGCCTGGCTCCGCTCATGAAAACGGGGATCAGGCACCATTCCGTGAGGACGCCTGTCAGGAAGGCGAGGGATCGGAGTCGTCCCATTTCCATCCCGTTCCGGGGAACTGCTCAAGCAGGGCAGGCAACGAAGTTGCCTGGTGGATGGCAGACGACCAGTCCTGAGCGGAGACGTCGAGCAGGACCAGAGGCGGGTTTTCCTGCCGGTAGTCGTAGGCGAGCATTTCGCGGCTTCCGTCCCCGCCGATGACGACGCTCCCGGACTCCGAAGTGGCACTCGACCTGCGTGATCTGGTCGTCGTTCACAGGGCGGTCTGTTCCCACTCCCAGGGCCTGGCGTGGATCTCCTGCAGCAGTTCGGCGAAGACGTCACCGTCGAAGAGCACGCCGTTGGACTCGTCCGGGATCTGCCTGTCGTTGATCACTGCGGTGGGCGTCCCCGGTCCTTGGGGATCCTTCGCACCCCCGGCCCGCTCGTACGCCTTCTCGGAGGCGGTGACGAAGGAGCGGTATTTCATGCTCTTGACGGCCGCGTTGAACTTTGGACCGCGCAGCCCCTCTACCTGGCCGGCCAGTTCCAGCAGACGGGCATCGGTGTACCCGTCGACGCTCTCCTCGGGCTGGTTGGCGTAGAGCACTTCGTGGTACTCCACGAATTTGCCCTCCTCCAGTGCTGCCCGCAGTGCGTTGACCGCCTTCTTCGAGCCGCTGCCGCCGAGCCTGTCGTCCAGGAAGGAGGCCAGGGTGTATTCGGTGACTGTCCGGCGGTCGAGCGTCGCTTCCCGCAGCCGCGGGGAACCGCCGGTGGTTTCGAACTCCTCACAGACCGGACAGCGCGGATCCTCGTACAGGTGCACGGTCACCTTCGCGTCCGGGTCACCCACCAGGATGGTGGTGCCGTCCTTCGCGAGCTTCTCCGGCAGCTTCTCCGCGCTCTCGAACGCAGGTTTGTCCGCGGCCCATCCGTGCCCGCACCCCGTCAGCATCAGCACTGTGGCCACGCACAGCACAGCCCACCGCCCCCCACGCACCATGCGCCATCCCCTCCCGAAGAACAGCGCGACCTTAGATCATCTGCACGACGTACGCACATTTCATTTCGTCCGCAGGACGTCCCCTCACGGGTCAGGAACCCGGCACGGGGCGCGCAGCCCAACCGCAAGGATGCTCAGCCAAAATCATCCTGGGTGCCGAGATCAGTGACACCCGCTCAGAAGTCGTCCGCGCCGTTGCGAAGTTCGGGAGTCCAGTAGCCGGTGAGGGCCTTCGCCGGGTCGACGGCGATGCCCTCGCTGCCGGGCGCGGAGACGGTGATGACGGTGGAGTCGCCCTCCAGCATGACGGAGAACGCCGACACGGGTTCGTTGTTCTCGTCGACCCCGCCATCCGACAGCTTCACCAGGGCGTAGGCCGGGGCACCGGCCGTCAGCACGACCGGTGCGGCCGGCTTGCTCTTGGCGACGGCCGCAACGTCCTGCTTGTGGCTCTCCACGAACTGGATGTGCGGGAAGCCTGTCAGGCGGCAGGAGTGCCGGGTGGTGTTCTTCGCGGTCAGGACGATATGGGTGTAGGGCGGACCGTCCTGCCTGGCGGCGGTGACGCGTACATCTGCTGCCCTGCACACCGGCGTGGAGGCGGCCGCCTGCTTGCCGGTCGCGCCGGCAGAACCCGCGGAGGTGTCGGTGGAGCCCGCCGATGCCTTCGATCCCGCAGATCCCGCCGAGCCGGTCGCATCCGTCGCGTCGGACGTGCCGGTGGCCGCAGGGGACGACGCCGCCGGGGCCGAAGGGGCCGCCGCGGATGACGACTTGGTGCCCGACCCATCCTGGCAGGCGGCGAGGGACAGGGCCAGAGCCGTGCCCGTGACGGCGAGCAGCATGGAGCGGTGACGCGAGGCGTTCATGAAGGGTTCCCCCGTGAGTGGTGCGGGGCCGCGGCTTGGTGCCGTCGGCCGGTGTCGGTCGGTCTGCCGGTTCTTCTCGATGGTCAGTTGCCCTTGCCCGGCCGGTAGTCGGAGGGCAGGGTGTGGACGAACTCGCGCGGATCGGCGTGCGCGGCCTCCAGCAGTTCCGGGACGCTGTGATAGCCCAGCGCGTACAGGTTCCGGCTCGGGTCCCAGGTGTTGTAGGCGTACATCGCGTTGCGCTTGATCGTCATGTGGGAGCCGGGGATGGTCAGCACGTAGGCCGCGCCGTCCGCACGGTCCTGCTGGGGACGTTCATAGGCGTAGACGTGGTTGAAGCGCACGTCGGAGATCGTGCCGTCGTTCATCAGGCGGTAGGCCACGTCGCTGCACGCCTTGTGCGTTTCTGTGTGCTCGAGCCAGCCGGCGGTGAACTTGTGCGAGGCTCCGGGGTACTGAGCGGCGAGCGCCCTGACCTTCGCTTCGATCCGGTCGACAAGCCGGTTGTAGGCTGCGGTGCTGGAGAACCCGTCGTCCACCACCTTGAAGTTGATGACCTTGTCCACGCCCAGCGCCTTCGCGGAGGCCATGAACTCGGCGGTCCGGGCGGCGACGACCTTGGTGGTCCCGTCGGTCGGCCAGGACAGGTTGTGCCGGCCGCCCGCGGCGCACGGATGCGGGCTGGACCACTGGGTCAGGGGGCACGGGTCGGTGTTCATGCGCACGGCCAGATCGGGATTGCGGCCGTTGCTCACCAGGACGAGGTGGACGGGCCGGCCCGCCGCCTTGTGCTCCAGGATCGACCCGGCCAGGCCGATCGCGTCGTCGTCCTGGTGCGGGGCGTAGAAGATGGCGGGCTTGGCGGCGGCCGACGCCGTTGGGGCACGGCCAGCCTGGTACGCCACAGCGGCCGCGGTCAGCGCACCGGCGGCCAGAACGCTCCGTCTGGACAACCCTGCGGTGCGCTCGTTGCTGCTGTTCATGTGAGAGGTCCCCGTTCGGTCTGCTGCATGCGTGCGACGGTCTGTCGAGCGGCGGGTGGTCGGTGCCGCTCCGTCCCGGCGGCCGTCCGCCGAGGGGGCGTCGACCGGAGCGCGTTTACGTGGAGGGCGTCCCGCGTCTGTCTTCAGTCGATCATCCGAGGTGCTCCATGCCCAGGCGGTTCTCCCGGCAGAAGCACTGTCGGCGCTACTTCTGCCGGGGGCTCACATCCGGAGGAGTCCGATGAACGGGGACATCGGCGGTGCGCGACGGCACGCCTTCCACGGGGCACTTCGGGCGGCAGCCGCGGAGCCTTCGGGCCGGCTCCCGGGTGAGCGGGCGCAGGGCGGCCGGCCGACGGATACAGAGAGAGTGGTTGATGTCATGCCCCTGAAGAAACCGAAGAGCCTCTTCACAGCCGCCGCCATGGCGCTGTGCGTGCTTGCCGCCACGGTGGTGTGGACGCTGGTGTTCTTCACGCCGGCGAGCGCGGAGGACGACTGGAGAAACCTCAACGACCGCAACTCGGGCGGATGCCTGGCCGTGCCCAACTCCAGCACGGCCAACGGCACGGGCCTGGTCCAGCGGACCTGCTCGGACACCTTCGACCAGCGCTGGAACTGGTACGACCACGAGGCCGTCTCGGCGCGCCTCTACAACATGGCCACCGGTTTCTGTCTGGCCGACGCCAATTCCGACACGGCCAACGGTGCCGCGATGATCCAGTGGGTGTGCGGCAACAGCGACAGCAGCTACTGGACACTCCAGGCCGTGACCGGCGGCTATCGGGTGATCAACAAGGCGAGCGGCAAGTGCCTCGCCCCATCGGTCGGCGGCACGCCCCTCGGCGCGCAGGCCGTCCAGCAGCCCTGCGGCGACGGCAGCGACCAGGTCTGGATCCACGACAGCTGGGACCGGCTTCGGAACGTGCAGAGCGACTACTGCCTCGCCATCCCCAGGAGCAGCCCGGACACCGGTACGGAGGCCATCCAGTGGACCTGCACGGACAACACGAACGAGCAGTGGCTGTGGTGACGCGCCGACGGGCATGGCCCGTTCTCCTGACCGTGGTGGTGGCCGTACTGACCGGCCTGCTCATGCCCCGTTCCGCTTCCGTCGAGGGCATCTCGGGCGAGTCGACCGTCTACACGAACCTCGCGAGCAAGGGCGACGGCACGCGCACCCCCGACATCATCAGCACCAGCGCGAACAACGCGGTCGTGGTGTGGCGTGAAGGGCTCAGACCCGGCAACGTGGACATGGGCTACATGCGGTACTCGTACACGACCGACGGCGGAGCGACCTGGAGCCCCTTCGAAACGGACACCGACCTGCCGAGCTCCAACATCGCCCGGAGCTACTTCACCACGGACGACAACGGCCGGTACCTGTACATCTACAACGCCGGTACGGACTCGGACAACCGTGACATCCTCAACTACAAGACCAAGCGTCCCGGCGCGGCCTGGAGCGCCGCCAAGCTCTTCGCCAACGGCCCGGCGAGCGACAACACGAAGCAGGACGACGGTATGGGTGGGACAACTACCCCATGGCCGACGAGTACGCCCCGGGGAAGTTCTGGGGCGTCTGGGAGTTCGACACCACCCGCATCAAGATGAACAGGCTCGACATCTCCGACGCGCCCTGAACCCGTCTGCTGAAACCGCCCGGGCCCGCGCGTCCGCTCCTCGTACGCCAACTCCTCGTCGGGCGCCACCGTGAACCCGACGACGCACGGCACGTGGAAGTACTTCACCTTCACCTTAACGAGCTGAGCGGGGCGGCAGCGGCGCTGATCCGCTCCCCACACCCCAGCGGATGCGACCCGGCGAGGACGGCCGGACCTCCGGCGTGACGTACGTGAACGGCACCCGCGGCTCACGAACCGCAGCACCCCGCCGCCCGCGCCGACACCCGCTCCACTTCACCTTCGATCGCGCCGGGACCGGAGGCGGGGGTGGGATGATCCTGTCCTCTCCGGTACGCCTGGCGACGCGACGTCCGCCGGATCGCCGGTGACCGACGAGGAAGACGAAGGACCGATGACGCTGAATGTGGGCCAACGGGTGCGGCTGGCTGCGGATCTCCGGTTGGCCGGGTCGGTGACCCCGGCCGGGGAGCCCCCGGAGGAGACGGGTGCCTTCGCCGCCTCGCTGGCCCTGGCGGCAGGTATCGAGGGCACTGTCGAGCGTGTGGACGAGCACCACCGGCAGCAGAGTCACGAGGTCCGTGAGTACCTGCGTCTCAAGTCGCTCCTCGACGACTTCGGCCACCAGATGCCGCCGGTGAGCAGAAAGCAGCTGGAGGAGCAGGTGGGGTCCTTGGAAGAGCAGTGGGTCGCCCACCAGCGACGGATGCTCCGCGTCACGGTCCGCGTCCGGCTCGACAACGGATTCGTCCTCGACGACGTCCCCGAGGAGGCTTTCGCCTCCGCCTGACCAGGCGTCGGAGCGCTCGCTCTCGGCCTGATTGTGGGGTTCGACTGCTGATTGCGGTGGCGCCCAGGCAGATGAGGCCGTCGTTGATCGGACAGTCCCGGTCGGCGACGGAACCTGGGTCCTGCGGCACGGGCTGGGACACGTGCTCGCCCCGGCAGAACTCGGTGAGTCTGCCGGAGCGAGTCGGGCCAAGTGCGTTCCCGCGCGGTGATCGGGCTGTGGGGCGCGGGCCCGATCACCGTCGGCCCTCCGTACCCGGGGCAGGGGAGAGGGCGGCGCTGGAGCGTGGTGGCCGGGAGGAGTGGCGGGTCAGCGGGTGAAGATGACCTGGAGATCCCGGGCGTCGGCTCCGTCGAGAGCTGGGTCGACCTGATCGAGGTGAGCCAACCTCTGGTGACCTTCCGCTGGACCTACGTCTTCGCAGCGGACGGACAGGTGCTGACCTCGGATTCGACGCTGTGCTTCCGAGAGCGCGAAGAGGTCGAGTCAGACCTGGTCGCACACGGCTACGTGGTCCAAGACGTGCGCGATGCGCCTGACCGGCCGGGCAGAGAGTTCGTCTTCCTCGCCCGACGACCCTGATCCTCAGTGATCCACTCCACTCAGACTTCGATGGCACACGCTCAAAGTTCGATGACACAGGACACGACCGGGCGCCCAACTCGTTGTGACCGAAGGCCGTAGTCGACCTGGACGGCGTGGTCCCGTGCGACCTCGCAGCCCTATGCCACGGGACCGAGGTCGCCTTCGACGACGGTCCGGATGATCGGGGGCCGGTCCCAGAGGGCGAGGAGTTCGTTGGCGAGGTCCGCGACGGCCAGGGGGTCCTCGTCGTGCCGTACCTTGATCGCGGCCGCCGACAGACTGCGCGGAACGGCTTTGGCATCGAGGAGGACGCGCCATTCCTGCGGTCCGACTTCCAGGTACTCCAGTCCGGACAGCTCGGCGATCTGCAGTACGTCGGCGAGCGTGCCGGCGTAGGCGGTGAGGGTCCGCAGCCGCGGCAGCCCCATCAGCGGCGCGAGGCTGAACGGCGGACCGTCCCACACGCCGATGGACAAGACTTCCAGACCGGGGTGGACGGCCTCCTCGATGCTCCGCAGGCTCGATGTGTTGACCCGGGCCACGGCTGGTGGCTGCTGAACCGGCCGGCTGCCGGGTTCCGCGCCGGGCCGGTCCAGCACCATGTCGGTGAGGGAGTCGGCGACGAGCGCGGCGCCGACGTTCTCCTCGTGGGAGAGGATGATCACCTGTCCGGTGTGTCCACGGGGGCCCGGCGTCAGATCGACGGCCAGCCGGTCGCCGCCTCCGTTGTCGCCGAAGACGATCCAGCCCGGTGAGCCGACCAGCCCCTGCACGACGGCGTCGGGCCGCATGTCGACCGTATCCATCGCCGCGAACTGCCAGGGGCAGTAGCGCGTCTCGGCCTTGGCGACATACAGGTCCTTCAAGCTGAGGAGTTCGCAGCGGACCACCTCGGAATGGCGGTGCGCCGCCTCGTAGTCGCCGTGCCAGTCCTCCCAGTCCGCCCGTGTCACCCGGTAGAGCGCCTTGAGCTCGTCGGGCAGGACTATGCCAAGGCGCGACTCCGCCGCGACGATCTCGGCCTCCGTGGCCCCGACGGCGTCGGGCAACCGTTCGCGGAGCGTCCGCTCCAGCACGGCCGGGTCCGCCGACGGCGCCGGCACCGCCTCGGGCACCGGATCGGGAAGGCGATGCCAGGGCTCGGGAAGCGAGTCCTCGACCAGGACAAGCGCCCCCGGATGCGGGCCGATGCCGGACTCCACGGCTGGGCTGGGCTTGAGCAGGTGCAGCAGAGTCCTCCCCGCCGGCTCGATCTCCACCGCGAACGAAACGGCCTCGATGCCGTCCTTCGCCAGAGCACCGCGCACCCGCTCCACGGCGTCGTACTCGTCCCGCATGTCGTCCAGTTGGGCGGCTCGGCCCAGCGGCGGCAGCCGTCGCTCCAGGGGCACGCTCCATCCACCCTGGCCGATACGACCCACCACGCGACCATCGGGGTCGGCGAGGCGCTCCGTATGTTCCGCTCGCAGGAGCCGCAGGAGGGGTTCCCACGTCACGAAGTCGTGAATCGAGAGAGTGGGGTTCCGTTGATCATCCATGCGCAGACCGTACTCGGGGCCACTGACACCCGTCCCTGTCGGTCCCTCCCACAGTCGGGGGTCACTTGTGTGGTCGCCCGAGGACTGGTGTGGGGGAGTCCCGCTCGCGAAGCCCCCACGCCAGGCGTCAAGAGCCTGGGATCAGCTTCTTGGTCTCGGGCAGCTTGGTGTCGGAGTCGACGTTGACGAAGATGGCATTGTCGGACGAGTCCTTCAACGCGATGGCGATGCTGGGATCCACTCCCTTGATCGCATGACTGATGGTTTCAGAATGAGGTTCGGAGTCGTCTCAAGCAGATGATGCTGCAGGCGAGTCGGAGCAGTGCGAGGTGGAGGTCGGCACGTATCTCGTAGCGGATCCGGAGTCGTTTGAACTGGTGGAGCCAGGCGAAGGTTCGCTCGACGGCCATCGGGTCTTACCCAGTGGATCCGTGGGCGGCGCCTTTCCGGGCGAACTTCGGTGTGATGCCGCGGGCCCGGAACAGACGGCGGTGCTTGTCGTAGTCGTAGCCGCGGTCGGCGAACAGCCGGCCCGGCCGGTGACGTGGCCGCCCGCGCACCCCGCGGATGCGGGGGATCGCGTCCAGCAGGGCATCGGCTGCGTGATGTCGTGACGACTTCCGCCGGTCAGCGAGACGGCCAAGGGAGTGCCGTACCTGTCGACGATCACGTGGTGCTTGCTGCCGGGCCGGGCCCGGTCGACCGGCGAAGGTCCGGTGTGAGCCCCCCTTTCAGCGCCCGGACGTGCGAGCCTTCTTCGCCCACGCTGCGTAGGGTGCCGGGACCAGTTCGTCCAGCGGGGCGGCACCCTGCGTCGCCGTGGCGGCGAAGGCGGTCGTCAGGCAGGCGCCCGGCTCGACCGTCTTGGCCCGCACGCCGAAGGACGAGAGTTCGAGAGAGAGAGGGATGCACTGCAGCAGACCCTCGCCGAAACGATGTGTCTGCCATGCCTGTAGTCGTTCTGACCATCGATGAGACCAATGCTCGTAGGGTCGTGGGTGCCAGGCCGGACCCCTCAGTGGCCGTGTCGCGAGCCGGGAGACCCGATCGCTCCACGCAGGGCGGTCCGGTCCGTGCCGGTCGGCAGCGCCCTTGCGGGAACCGGGTGGCTGCGCCGGGTGAGGGATTCCTCGGCGGCCTTCCGGGGGTGACGACGCCGCCAGTACGGGTTGTCGTGCGGAAGCTTGCTCGACACGCGGCCGTACATGCCGAATGTCAGGATCACCAGCCCCATGACGAAGCTGAAGATGACGTTGGTCATGCCGAAGTCGAGGATGTTGGCGGGCCGGTCGAGGATGAAGATGTGGACGAATCCGCTGAGCAGGAACAGGGTTCCCACCGCCATGTTGAGCGTGGAGGCGACGTTGCCGCCGATGCTGCCGCCGATGATCAGAGTCAAGCCGACCAGCACGGAGAGCAGGCTGAGGGCGCCGTTGGTCGACATGCCCGCGATGCTCTGCCCTTCGGTGTTGAACGGACTGAGCTCGTCGGCGAAGCCGAGGATGCCGAAAACGAGCAGGATCACCCCGCAGAAAGCGGCCCCCCAGCGGTACACGGCGGCCAGGTGGTGGTCGACGGGCAGTTCATCCTGAAGCTTCATCGCTCGGTCCTTCTCTTACCGGGAGTCAGGCCCGCGAAAGCGGCGCCTCTTCTTGTATTTCGCACCTTTATTCCGTCGAAAGTCGCCGAGTGGTTGCATCGCGTTCCTGCGATGGCGGGATCAGCCGGTCGAGCCCCTGCCGGCGCCGAAGTGGCTGTCCACCGCTTGGGGCATCCTTTGGACCACCCCGTCCCCCAGGTGTTCGAATTCTCCGCGCAGGAACGGAGAGGCCAGCCGGGCCAGGCCGTGGAAGTCGATACGGGCCCGGTAGGTGAGAAGGGTGGCGCCGTTCTCCTCGCGGAAGGTCAGGTCGTCCGTGGAGGTGGCGGTGCGGTTGCGTCCGACGAAGGTCAGACGCAGGTCCTCGAGCCGGACCAGCCGGTAGCGGAGTTCGGTGCGTCGTCCGCGGAACATCGAGACGTTGAGCCATTCGGCACCCTTGGTGACGGGAGCGCCGGATCTGGCCGGACGGCAGCTCACCGTGCCCGGGTCCCATTCCTGCGCGTGCGAGAAGTCGGCCAGGTAGGCCACCACGTCCGGCAGAGGGTGGTGCAGGGTGAGCGTGCGTTCGACTTCGACCATGGAACGTCCCTTTCACGGAGACCGCAGCGGCTGACTTCAGGAGTGCGGGGGCCTACCTGCCTTCTCTTCCCGACGGGAACACTGAGCGGATGCAGCGGCTTCGTCGCGTGACGCAGTGTCTGGCGGTCTTCTCGGGGCACTCGCACCCCGAACTCCTGGGCGATCCCAACTGACGGAGCGCTATCAACGCAGGGCCCCGGCGCTACGGCGGGCTGCCCGGGCCGTGGGTGTTGGTCTGGGCGAATGCATGGCTCCTACCTGCGATTTCCCCGTGACCTGCCGACAGCGGGCAAGCTAGTGCCCCGGCAGGCAACGTTCGCCCCGTCGCGACTCCCGGCACGCTCCCCCAAGCTCTTCGAGCAGGGGGGACCCCCACTCGCCGCACCGGGCACAAGCCCAAGTACGTCCAGTACGAGGGCGTGCACCCGGCACGCCGAGAGCACGCACCGGACGCCGCTCCTTGACGGGCAAACGTTGCCTGCCGGGGCACTAGTCGTGGTGTCGTTGCGCGTGCGCCGGTTCGTCTGCACGGAGGGCTCCTGCTCACGCAAGACGTTTGCCGAGCAGGTGCCCGGGCTCACGCCGTGGCCAACCGGCCACAGGTTCGCCGAGCGCACCAGTGCCAAGCACGCCACCGTCCACGCCCTGCTGGCCGCCGGACACAGCAAGCGGTCCATCGCCCGGCAGCTCGGCATGGGCCTCAACACCGTTCTCTGCTTCTCCCGCGCCACCGAGCCGGAGCGGCTGTTCACCGGCCAGTGGCAATGTCGCCCCACCAAGCCCTACGCCTACAAGCCCTGTCTCGACCAGCGATGGCAGGAAGGCCGCACCAACGCCTGGAAACCGTGGGAGGAGATCAAGGCACAGGGCTCCCCAGACGGCTACGGCAACGTTCGCGCCTACGTCAGCCGGAACCTACGCGGCAAGCCCCAGCCGGTCGGGCCCCGGCCGCCATCCGCCCGTGCGGTCAGCCGCTGGATCCTCACCCACCCCGACGCCCCGGCCGAGAGCGACCGGCTTCAGCTCAAGGCAGTACTGGCCGGCTGCTCCGGAGCGTCCCAGGATGTTCAGCTTGATCGCTGGGCGAGGCGGCGGCTCATGACCATGCTCATCGACCAGCGGATCATCGCCTCGGCACTGTCGGGACGAGCCTCGGTCGCCTGTGCGGACGGTCTGCGGCGTTCTCGAACCGGTGCGCGAGACAATCACACTCAGGTGCAACCGAGTTGGAACCATCTGGTGAAAGGGCGTACCGCAGCGACAACAGGGCCTCACCGGTGCTTCTCCGGCTTCAACACCCAGGAACTGCACCGGAGGCCCTGCCTTTATGCGGCTATCGCACCGCGACCACCCGAACGGGACTGTCGTTCGATCGGCAACCGCCACGATCGATACGGCAACTACCCCTGAAGCGAAGTCGGTTCGGAGCCGCGATGAGCCCTGAAGGTCCCGCGGGCGGCATCACGACGTCGAAGAGGCCACCCAACGGGCGGTGACGCAACCGTCGTCTCCCGGCACGACCGCCTCCAGGCGCACCGCGTCCTCTGCCGGCCACGGGAAGACCCCGAACTCCTGTCCTGGGGGTAGGTCACCGTCGTCCGGCAAGGGGTCATCCCATTCCACGGTGACGGTGCGGAGTTCTCTGTCGCCGGCCAGCGGGAAGATCACCACGTCTGCGCCGTCATCGTCCGATCGGGCCCGTCGTGCGGCCTCCACGGCACGCGCGACCTCGCCCCGAGAGGTCGCGTGGATCTCCAGATCGATGAAGGCGGAGATCAGCGCCTGACGTTTCACCGATGCGGCCACCGAAGAGAGGTCGTCGGCTGCCACGAACCACAACCGGCGACCGAGTCTTCCGCCGGCCCAGCGCTCCACGACAAGCGTCCGGGCTTCCTGCTGCTGTGCGGACGACCTGACGGCCAGCCCCCCGGCCACCTCAGTCCAGAAGGTGTCATCGGCGTGCCGCGAGACGTGTACTTCCTCGTCTTCGTCTTCGTCCTGCTCCCGGCCTCCCAAGACGAAAAGGCCCATCTCCTCGATCTCGTCGAGAGACGCGAGGGCTCGCTCAGGGATCTGTACGTGCATGTAGAAGTCGAAGCCCATCATCATGCACATCTTCTCGCTCTCGAACCAGGCAGCGGGAGTGTCTCCGGACATGTGCCCTCTGAGCATCCGCAGGGCTGAGGCCTTGTCGACGATTCGGCCCTCGTACACCTCTCCGAGCCAGGCCGGCGGAGGGCTGTGCAGGAAGACGTTCCGCAGGGTGAAGTGCGAGGCGCCGGCCGCTCTCGCGAGGATGTCGGCAGCCGCGATGTAACGGTCCTCGGTCCGTTGATACTCCTCAGCCGTCAGGACGCGTCCGTCGAAGGACGCGCCGATGTCGGAATGGTCGGTCCAGTCGTCGATGTCACCCCGGCGTCTGGCCTCGTCGTACTTGCAGAGGACGAAGGAGCGGAGCTTCACGGGGCTCGTATCAGGTCGCGCCCCGTTTTCGTGGCCGGCGGGACTGTTCTGACGGCCGGCGTCTTCGCTGCATGACATGCGTCGGAGCTCCTCTGGGCGCGCTGCGACTGTCGTCAGCGCCGCACGTCGCTTTCACCCGTGGGACCGCGCCCCGGGGCTGGACTCGCATTGTGCGCCTGCGACCGGACATCGCGCACCTGGGTACGGGGACGGTCGGTTTGCCGGAGGAGCGGGAGCGGGGCGCCGGAGGCGCGTTGAGGTACTGCGTCAGGAAACCGCCCCGGTTCTTGCCGAGCTGCGCGACGCGGAGTCGTCGCTTCCCGCAGCCGCGGGGTCGTCTTCCGGTTCATGGACGTCTCGCGGCTCGTGCCGGTGCTCCTGGGACACCTCGGCTTCCGGCTCCCGTACCGGTTGGTTCCGCGGAGCCGCATCGTCGTCAGAGGTCGGCCGACCCGTCCCGGAGCCGACAGAGCTGGAGCATTTCCTCTCGGCCCGCTAAGGGCTGTCCCGTAAACCCCGGTGGATCAGCGCGCGGCGTCAGATGCGGTACATCGCAAGGCGGAGGGTCGTCCTCATACTGGGTGTATTCGGGCGATCCGACAACGCGGCGAGGTGCCGTAGCTGTCGTCGTGCGCCCGCCGGGGATTACGGGACAGCCCTTAGGCGTGCACAACGCCTTCTCCGGAACCGAAGGAGCCCTGACCTCGGCCGGACCACGGGCGCCTCGGGCGGGGCAGAGGCCTCCGGCCCGTCAGGAGCAGGCATAGCTGAACGTCGCCTCCGCCTCGGTCGGCCCGGGCTGGTGCACGATCCGCAGGCGGGCCGTTCCTCGGAAGCTACCGGGGCCGCGGACCGTCCAGCGCAGGTGCACGGTGACCCTGTGCTCGCCCCGGCGGGCCGTGCTGACCAGTTCGCCGGAGTCGTGGCCGTCGCTGCGCAGCCAGTGGTACGTCACCGGGCCCCCGCGGCCGTCGGTGGTCACGACGCCGACCAGATCGGCGGTCTGTCCGCAGTGCAGCCGCCCGACGGGCGCCCGGACTTCGACGGCGGTGACCGTCGGGACGGGGGAGGGGCGCAGCAGTAGCCACAGGAGGACGGCCGCGGCGGTCAGGAAGGCCGTCGTGGCGATCCAGGCCCGCCGTCTGCGGCGGCGGGGGCGACGGTCGGGCGGTACAGGCGCGGTACGCCACTGGGCGCGCAGGACGTCCTGGTCCTCCAGGGGAATGCCGGGGCCGAAGCGCAGGAGGATCTCGCCGTCGTCTTCGCCTTCGCCGGTCGGGGGTGGCGTCGTTGCCTCGGCGGGGGTTCGGTTGCGTTTGCCGAGGAGGGTGGCCTGGTCGTCCGAGGCGGCGGTGGAGCGGGGTCGATGCGGGGCCGAGCGGGTGCGGCCGGGCAGGGTGAGCTGCTCGTCCGGCACGGTGTGCCTGGATCTGCCCCTTTCCAGGACCACGCTCCCGGCCCCGGGGCCCATGTCTTCGGCACCCGTGCTCCCGGCACCTGCGTCCCGGGCATCCGCACCTCCGGACTCTGCGCTTTTGGACTCCGTGCCCTCGGACCCTGCGGCTTCAAGGCCGGCAACGTCGGAACCGGCGGCTCGGAAACCGGCGATGTCGGAACCGGGGACTTCGCTTTCCCTCTCCCAGGGACGCACGCGCTGGACGCCCGCCCCCGTCCCATCCGCCGCCGTCGCTGCCGCGGCGCCCCCCGAAGCCGCCGCGGCCACCGCCGCACGCAGCTCCGTACGCCGCAGAAAACCCTCCGGCAGCGCCGCGCGTCCGGCGACCAGTGCCGCCCGGGCCGCCGCGAGCCCCTCGGAACCGGCGGCGGCGCAACAGCGCGCGAAAACAGCGGCCGCGGGGGTGCCGGGAGTCACCCACGCCTCGCCGAGGGTGCGGGCCAGCCCGGCCCAGGCCGCGATGTCCGCTGCTCGGCACGCGGAATCCGCCACGCCGCCCAGAGTGTCGCCCAGCACGGTGCCCAGCGCGGCTTCGGCGAGCAGGGCGACGCCGTCCGGGGCGAGGATGACGGTGTCCGCGTCCAGCGTCCCGTGGGCGAGACCGGCCGCGTGCAGGGTGAGCAGGGTCTGCGCGGTCTCGTTCAGGACGCTGGCCGCGCTGCCCGCGTCGGGGCCCTTATCCCCGCCGGCCAGCAGGTCCGCGAGGGTGGGAGCCGGTGGCCGGGCGGCGATCAGCCACACCTCCCCGGCCTCCGCGACGAGGTCGACCGTGCCGAGCACCCCGGGCAACCGGAGCCTGCCCACGGCGAGTACGGCCGCCGCGAGACGCTCGCGCGTGCCCTGCGGCGCGAGCAGGGCACGGTCGATGCGCAGCGCGCCGAGCACCGGCCCACCGGACCCGGCCGGGAGCAGCGCGTGCCAGGTGCCGTGGCGGGCGTCGCGCGACCAGCCCGACAGGGTCTGCCCGGCGACGGTGGTGGCTGTCGTCAATGTCGATCCGTTCTCGTTCTCGCCCGGTACGGCGCTCAGCACGGCGGCGCGTCCAGGGTGGCCGTCTGCGGTCCGTTCGCGGCCGCCGGAGTGCTGGTGAGCGTGACCGTCCAGGTGCCCCGGCACGGGTGGTTGGCGAAGTCGGCCACGAAGGTCACGGGGTAGTGCGTGCTGCCGGACAGCTCCTGGGTCCGATGGCCGTAGGGATCGGCGGGCGTGTCCACGTAGTAGTCGGCCGTGACGGTCACGGGCCCGGTGCCAGTCGTGTCCACGGTGACGGCGGCGACCAGCGTGCCGGGGCTCTGCCCCCGCTGCCAGGAGCCGATGCCGATCGTGACCGTGCCGGGCGCGGCCGGGCTCGCGGTCGTCGGCGTGGGGGACTTTGCCGGCGGGGCGGCGCTCACCGTGGGGGTGAGGGAGGGCGTCGGGCTGCCGGAGGGGATCGTGGTCGGGGTGGTGCCGGCCGCGGGGGAGGCGCCGGTCGCGGACACGGACGGTGAAGAGACCGTCAGGGTCGGCGAGTTGATGTCCGAGGGAACCGAACTGGCCGCCGTCGTCGACGTGTCGTGCGGACGAGCCGCCACGGACGTCACCCCGCCCGCCACGAACGCCAGCGCGGCCGCCCCGACGGCGGCCTTCCATCCGCTCCGCTTCACCCGGCCGAGCAGCGTCAGGGCCTGAGCCGGAGCTTCGAGGGTCGCTGTCGCGGTGAACGGGAACAACAGGGCGAGCAACGCGGTGAGTTCGGCGAGCCGGCGGCGTCCGCGCTCCTCCCAGCCGGCGCCGTACCCCTCGACGGCGGACCGTTCCAGATCGGTCAGGAAGGCCTCGATGTCCGGCCGTCGGGTCGGGTCCTTGGCCAACCCGCGGCGCAGCAGCCCCCGTACAGCAGCGGGTACGTCCTCCAGCGGGACGGGGGCCCGCAGGTGCTGCAGACGCAGCGCGGCAACGTCGTCGCCGGTGAACGGGCGGCGCCCGGTCAGGCACTCGTGGAACACCGCCGCCGCGGCGTACACGTCGCCGGCCGGTCCCGCCGGTTCGCCCTGCCACTGCTCGGGCGCCATGTAGGCGGGCGTGCCGGCGGCCTCGGTCTCGCGTCCGGCGCGTACGGCGATCCCGAAGTCGGCGAGCGCGCTCGTGCCGTCGGCGCGGACCAGCACGTTCTCCGGCTTGTAGTCGCGGTGGACCACCCCGGCCGCGTGGGCCGCGCCGAGGCCCAGCAGCGAGCCCTTGAGCAGGACCAGGGCGGCCTCGGGGCCGGTCGCCCCATGCCGGCGCAGCAGTTGGCGCAGGCTGACGCCGTCCACCGCCTCCATCACGATCGCGGCACCGCCGCGTGCCTCGACGTACTCGTACAGCCGCACCACGCACGGGTGCCGCAACTCGCCCAGCAGCCGGGCCTCCGCGCGGAAGCGGGCGAGGAACTCCCGGTCGCCGCGCAGGCGTTCACCGAGGTACTTGACCGCCACCGGTACCCCGGTCGCGGTGTGCCGGGCCAGAACGACCAGCCCGCCGGCCCCCTCGCCGAGCGTACGCACCTCTTCGTAACCGGACACGGCCCACGGGCCGGGTCTGCCGGTGTCCTCGCTCATGCCGTTCCCTCCACGGCCGCGCCCACGGCCGCAGCCGGTGCCGCACCTCGCGCGTCACGCCGGCGCCGCACCCGGCGGGCCAGCCATCGCACCGGCGCGGACCACACCGGGAAGGCCACCAGAGCGACCACGACGACCTCGACGACCGTGGTCCACGCCGGGGACAGCCACCCCTCCAGCAGGCCGCCGATCCGGGAGCGCCAGGCCAGCAGGGCCAGGACGAGGAAGCCGTACGTGCCGACGACGACCGCGAGGCCGTACGCGGCCATGCCCGCCTGCCGCGGGCCGGGCCGGCTGCCCGCGCGCAGGTCCTGCCACAGGCCCTTGCGGAAGTACGCGCTCGCCTCCTCACGCAGCCGCGGCACCCGCAGCACGTCGGTCAGGGCCTGGTAACCGTCCAGCGGCATCAGGGGGTTGAAGTTGTAGAGCGTGTTCATGTAGAGCCCGAAAGCCAGGTGGAAGAGGACGGCCGAGACCGCTTTGGCGGGCAGGAAGGCCGCGCCGGCCGAGCACCAGCCGGCCAGCGCCGCCGTCGACAGCGGCCCGGACAGCGCGACGACCACGCGCGACCAGCGGGTGCCGAACCACATGTCGCTGGTGTCCACGAACGCGAACGGCATGCCCATCATGAGCAGGAACCCGCCGCGCCGGACCTTGCGGCCGTACGACGCCACGGCCAGCGCGTGTGTCAACTCGTGGACGACCAGGGCGGACACGTATCCGGCGGCCAGGAGCACCGGGCCCCACACCCCCGCCCCGCCGAAGTCCAGCAGATGCTGCCGATCCTGCGCGACGAAGAACGCGACCAGCCCGCCGGCCACCGACAGCCAGACCAGCGTCACGCCGGTCCGGGTGAACAGCCGCCAGCCGAAGGCCTGGTAGAGGCGGGTGACGGCCCGGTCGAGGCCGGGAAAGGAGATCTCCAGCTTCAACAGCGCCCGGTAGACGGCGTGTCCCGCGCGCCGCCATCCCCTCCGCTCCGCCTCCTCGGGGCGGCCGGGCAGGCCGCGCAGCAGTCCCGCGTCCGCGAACGCGGCGAGCGCCGCCTCGATGCGCGGGAGGGCGAGTTCGCCGTAGCGGTCGGCGTAGGCGAACAGCAGGTCCCGTACGGTGTTCTCGCCGTCGACGGCGTGCCAGAGGAAGACCTCGCGCTCGTCCAGCTCCAAGTACCTGCCGGTGCGGGTGTTGTTCAGCACCCAGCGGGCCTCGCCGCGGTCGCTGGGCAGCTGCTTGAGCGCCCAGCCGGAGCGGCGGCGCGGGCGCGCGGTGAGCGGGCTGTTCGCCTCCGGTGCCGCCTCCTCCTGCGCGACGGTGGGGAGTTGGGTGAACTGGGTGCCGACGACCTGGGTGCGCTGGCCGATGTGGGCCTCGCGGGGCTGTTCGAACACCAGGCGTACGTCGCCGACGGACAGCTCGGTGCCGTCGGCGAGGTGGGCGGCGCCGCCGTGCAGGTCGACGCCCGCGACGGCCGTGCCGTTGAACGAGTCCAGGTCCTCGATGCGGAAACCCGACTCGGTGCGGACGATCCGGGCGTGGCGGCGCGACACACTGGCGTCGGCCAGGACGACGTCGCTGTCCGCGCCCCGGCCCAGCGTGGTGACCGGGCCGGGGAGCGGGACGATCAGGGCGGGGTCGTCGAGGCCGCGCAGGTGCGGCGCGGCGTACGACGTCGGTGCCGCGCCGCGGCGCAGGGTGCCGCAGTGCAGGCAGTACGGGAAGTCGCGCCGCACGTGGACGCGGCAGGCGTGGCAGAGCATGCGCCGGCTCAGCCCGCGGAGCCGCTGAGCGACGTTCCGCCGGAGAAGCCGCCGTCGGTGTCGGGCGCGGAGGGCGAGAGGCGGGTGGAGATGCTGTCGAGGCCGGGGGCGCTCACACCGCCGCGTACGCGCTCGGCACCACCGAGGATGCCCGCGCGGCCACCGCCCCCGCCGTCGCCACCGCCGGGTTCCCCGCCGCCGCCGGGTCGTCGCCCGGTGTTCTCCTGACTGCCGTCACCACTGCCGTCACCGCCACCGGGTTCTCCACCACCGCCGCCTGGCCGCCGACCGGTGTTCTCCTGGTCGCCACTGCCACCGCCACCTTCGCCGCTACCGGAGCCGCCGTCGTGACCGTGCCCGCCACCCTCTTCGCCGCCTCCGCCGGAACCCCCGCCGTCGCCTCCGCCGTCGCCTCCGCCGTCGCCTCCGCCGGAACCGCCGCTGCCGCCGCCCTCACCGCCACCGGAGCCACCGTCACCGGTTCCGCCGCCGCCCTCACCGCCGCCTGGCCGACGTCCGGTGTTCTCCTGGTCGCCCCCACCACTGCCGCCGCTGTCTCCGCCACCATCACTGCCGCCGCTGTCTCCGCCGCCGTCTCCACCCTCGCCGCGGTCGTAGATGCCGCCGTGCCCGAAGTGGCCAGCGTCGCCGCCCTCACCACCGAAGCCACCCCCGTGACCCCCGAGGTCACCGAACCCGCCACCGGATTCGAACCCGCCGTCACCGAATCCGCCGTCGGTACTGCCGCCGAGGCCGTCACCGAAGCCGCCGTCGATACCGCCGCCAGAGCCGCCGCCGAAGCCGCCGTCGATACCGCCGCCAGAGCCGCCGCCGAAGCCGCCGTCGATACCGCCGCCAGAGCCGCCGCCGAAGCCGCCATCACCGAATCCACCGTTACCGAATCCGCCGAATCCGCCACCGGCACCGCCGTCACCGAAGCCGCCGAAGTCACCCATGCCGCCGTCAGAACCCCCGTCGACATGCCCCCCGAGCCCGCCGACGTCCGTCCCGGCCTCGTTCTCGAACCCTCCACGGTCACCGAAATCACCGAAATCACCGAACCCGCCGCCCCCATCGACCGGCGACTCCTGGCCGAGGCCCCCGCCGAGCAGGCTCTGGGCGCCGGTGGCAGAGACGTCGAAGCCGCCGGTGCCCTCGTGGCCGTCGACGGAAAAGGACAGGTCGGGCGTGTGGTCGACGGAGGCAGAATCCCCCGACACATGGGCGGTGGGGACATCCGGAACGTCGTGGTGTGCCAATGCGTGTGCCGCGCTCCCGAAGAACAGGGACGACTTGGACAGGCGCGGGTCGAGTGAGGCTGGTCCTCCGGCGGCTCCGGACTCGACCCGCAGGGCCCGGAGTTCGCCGACCTGCGCGGGCGTCAGGCCCAGTCTTCGGGCCACCTCCGCGGTGTCACCGTCGAGTTCGGCCCTGAAGGCCGGGTCGACGGCAAGGCGGGTCATGGCATCGCGAAAGGCGTTGTCGGTCATGTCCTCGGGTCTCCGTGGGTCTGCGTACGCTGCTGTTGATCCCGGCGGAGTTGAGGATCCCCCCTGGTTGACGGCACCTGCCGTTTCCAGCCATCCCCACCGATGCCTGCACGGACGGTTATAAGGGGCATGGCGCGGCCCGCGCAAGGCTGGGAGCAGCGCACTCGCCGAATTGCCTCCGGAAAGAGGCGGTCGCTTTGGACCGAGAACCGATCGAATACAGCCACCGGCGAGGCCGCCTGAACCGTCCTGCTTCCATGCCTCCACGCTGAACAACTCACCGGAACCGGGCCCCTGTTCTCGAACCCCGACGATCACACGGCCGGATGGAGAACAGTCAGCTACTGTGCCGACAGCGGCGACGGTTCCTTCATCCGGATCCACGAGGCCACGGCACCCAGATGCGGCCTCGCGCCGCCGCTGCGAACCGGCACCGAGGCCTGGAGCGGCACCGGCCAGGGCAACGAAATCTGCGTCTGCTCCTGCACCGACGCCCTCGGCGAGAACTTCGTCCCATAAGAGGGCAGGTAGCCTGGATCCCAAGCTCAGGAACGGTTTCACCCTTCCCTGTGTCTGCCCCGCGACGTCTCGTCGATGAGGAGCCTGGCAGCAGCGGACGGTCCGGGCTGGTCGAGCTGATCAGCGATGGCCAGCGCCTCCCCGGCGAGGGCTGCAGCCTCCGCCAGGGCACCCCGGTTGCGCTGGACGGCGGCGAGGTCCAGGCAGGTCAGCGCCACATACGGTCGCGCGCCGAGGACCCGGTTGCGGTCCAGTGCTTCGTGTAACAACTCCTCGGCCTCTGCCGGGCGGCCGGCGACCAGAGCGAGACGGCCGAGTTCGCGACTGACCGTACCGGAGAAGTAGGCCGTGGGCGTGCCGAGCGCTCCTGGGTACGGCCGGAACAGAGCAAGCTGGTCATACACCAGCCGCGCGGGCGCAGCTGGACGTAGGCATCCCGCGCCTCGTCCAGCCGCCAGGCGAGGAACAGCGCCCGCGCGGACAGGAACAGCGGCTGCCGCGGCGCCCGGTCCAGGTCACGCCACATGTCCTCGGGCAGTTCCTCGGGGTCGCCGCGAACTACCCGGCGCTGGGAAGGGGAGCCGGCTGGCTGTACATGGCCTGGCGCGGGACGGGTGCGGATGACCACATCTGGTGGTCCTCGTTCAACGGATCGGCCTGGTCGGAGCAGCGGGTGCTGCTGGACCGGCGGACCAGCGGATCGCCCGGAATGAGCTGATGGACCGTGAACTCGACGACGCAGGGCGCGTGGAAGTACTTCACCTTCACGAGCTGAGCGGAATGCGGCGTGAGCTAGCGTCTGCAACCGGGCGGACGCCGGTGCAGTGCCCAGGCACCTCGCGGCACACCCCGGCACCCGCGCCCGTAGTCCGGCGGGCGCGGGTGCCGGGTCCCCAGGCTCCAGGCCCGCGCCAGGTTCGTATCCCCATCACCAGCCGCTGCAGCTCCGCGACCCGCGACGCTTCCAGCGTTCCGGTCACGTAGCAGCGGCGCTGGTCCGGCTACCCACCCGTACGCGCCTTCGGGGCCGGTGGCGGTCGGCGCGGCACTCCTGCGCCTCCCCGGCCAGGGCCGCCGGAGCACCCGGCAGAACAGCTGACGGCCCCAACGGCACCGGCACCGGCACCGGCACCGGCACCGGCACCGGCACCGGCACCGGTACGGGGGCGCGGGCCGGCGCCCGGCGTCACCTCCGGCCGTGACCTCGGCCGGTGACACGGTGCCGGCGACCGACGCCGAAGAACACCTGGCGCGGAGTTCCGCATCCCCGCCCCGCCTCCCGTTCACGCCGGACACCCCTGGGCACACGCCGGTCACCGAACCTGACGAAGCCGGCGCCGAACCCCGAAACGAGCTCCATGCCAGCCGTCCTGCCACAGGCGAACCGTCGGGCCCGGTGCCCGGGAGGTTCCGGCGGCCTCAGCGGGCTCGGGCGGCCTCGGCCCGGCGCCACCCGGTGGCCGCGGCCAGCACCGACGCCAGCAGGAACGCCGCCGAGGCGATGACCGCCGCCGCGTGCAGCCCGCCGATCATGCCGCCCGCCGCGCCGAGGAGAGTGCCGAAGAGGGCCACACCCATGGCGCTGCCCACCTGACGGGACACGTTGAACACCGCCGACGCCACACCGGCCTTGTCCACCGGACTCGCCTCCATGACCGCCACGGTGGCGGCCACGACGGTGACGGGCGTCGCCAGGCCCGTCGCCATGAGCGCGAACAGCAGCACGGGGTAGGGGGTGCCGGGGCCGGCCGCCAGCCAGCCCAGGAAACCGGCGCTCCCGAGCATCAGCGCGCCGGCCATGGGCAGATACGGACCGCTGCGGGCGGTCAGGCGGCTGGACAGCGGTGCCGCGAGGAAGCCCATGCAGACCGACGGGAGCAGGGCGAACCCGGTGCTCAGCGGGCTGAGCTGACGCTCCTGCTGGAAGTACAGCGTGGCCACGAAGAGCATCCCGTAGTAGCCGAAGCTGAGCAGCAGCCCGATGAGGTTCGTCGCGGTGAGCCGGATCTCACGGAAGAGCGACAGCGGCAGCAGCGGCCGCCTGCCCTCCGGCCGCAGCACCGCACCCTTCTCCAGACGCAGTTCGACGGCGACGAAGACGGTCAGGGACACGACACCCCCCGCGAACAGCGTCAGTACCTCCGGCGACGACCACCCCGTGCTCACCGCCTCGTTGAGCGCACCGGCCACCCCGAGCAGACCGACCACGCCGAGCACCAGACCGGCCGGGTCCATCCGGCCCGGCCGGGCCGGCCGGCCGGGAGCCGGGACATGACGCAGGGTCAGCAACACCGCCACCGCAGCCACCGGCAGGTTCACCCAGAACACCGAACGCCAGTCGAAGCCCGACACCAGCAGCCCGCCGACCGCGGGTCCGGCACCGAAGGCGACGGCCGAGACGAGCCCCCAGTAGCCCACCGCCCGGGCACGCTGGGCCCGGGCGGGATAGGCGGCCTGCAGCAGGGCGAACGACGCGGGGACCAGCAGCGCGGCCCCGGCACCCTGAGCCAGCCGGGCCGCGATCAGGACCTGCGCCGAGGACGCCACCCCGCAGCCCGCCGACGCGGCCGCGAAGACCCCCAGCCCCGTCAGGAACAGCGTGCGGTGCCCGAAACGGTCCCCGAGTCCGCCGCCGAGCAGCAGCAGTCCGGCGAAGAAGGCGCTGTAGCCGTCGACGATCCACTGAATGGCCGACGGACCGGCGTGCAGCGAGTCCTGGATCGAGGGGACAGCCACGTTCACGACCGTGACGTCGAGCATCACCAGGAAGTAGCCCAGGCTCAAGGCGATGAGCGGCGGCAGCGAGAGGGACGGCCGCGAGAGGGACGGCCGCCCCGGCGGCGCCCCGGCGGAGGCGGCCGATGGGCGCGAGGGGGAAAGAGAGGAATCCGCGGAGGTCATGTGATCAGTCTCGGGCTCCAACATTTCGTCAACCGTCGAAGTGTTGCCGCATTACGCTGGCCGAATGACCAGGACGACGACCGGTCGACACCAAGACCAGATACACCACCAGCCCGACATCGCCAGGGCAGCAGCCCTGATCGCCGACCCCTCCCGCGCCCGGATGCTGAAGGCGCTCAGCGACGGCCGCGCCCTGTCCGCCGGCCTGCTCGCCGCCGAGGCCGGCGTGAGCCCCGCGACGGCGAGCGCCCACCTGGGCAAGCTCGTCGAGGCACGCATGGTCACCATGGAAAGCGCGGGCCGGTGCCGCTACTACCACCTGGCCAACCCCGACATCTGCCTCGCCCTGGAGGCCCTGGCCGTCATCGCACCGCCCCTCCCGGTCACCTCACTGCGCCAGAGCAGCACCGCCGGCGCCCTGCGCCGCTCCCGCACCTGTTACGACCATCTCGCCGGCCAACTGGGCGTGGGCCTGCTGGAATCCCTCCTCAAGGGCGGCCTGCTCGCCGGACACGACGGCACCCACCGGCCCGACGAGGCGGTGCGCGACGGCGCGACCGGATACGGACACGACATCGACTACCAGCTCACCGAGACCGGCCGGGAAAGACTGGACCGGTTCGGTGTCGACCTGACCCGGCTGCCGGCCCGCCGCCCCCTGATCCGCTACTGCGTGGACTGGAGCGAGCAGCGCCATCACCTCGCCGGCGCGCTGGGCGCGGCGCTGACCGCCCGGCTCTTCGCACTGCGCTGGCTGCGCTACGGCTCCAGCCCCCGGGTCGTCCATGTGACCGAGGACGGCGCCGACGGCCTGGCCGACACCTTCGGGCTACGGCTGGCGGACTGACCCCGCCGCAGGGGCAGCCTCCACCTCGGCCGATCGGTGCACCTGCGGAGGAACAGGTCCCGGCGTTTCCTCCGACGAGCGATGACATGCCGCCCGCGTGCGTCCAACCTGGATCGGGCCGCACAGCCACCGCACCACGCCCGCCCCAGGAAACACTCCCACCGGCACAGACAGAGGAGAACACCAGGCCCTGTCACCTGCCTGGAGAGCCGCAGTTCTCGGCGGAAGCGGGCCTACGCGACGGGATCGCCGGCCTGCACCCGGCTGGATACGGCTGGGCACCAAGGCTTCCTCAGCGTGAGCAGCGGCGCATACAGGCCGGGGCGGATGCTGCACGTCATCCGGCGACACGCAACCGCGCCGACCTCTCGGCGGAGAGATGCCATGGGCGGGCGTCCGGGCCGGGAAGACCCCGCCGGCCCGGACGGTGCGTCAGGTCATGGCGAGCCGGTCCACCAGCAGTTCCACCCTCCGCTCGGCGTCCCCCGGCGGCAGCCGTCCCGCCCGGGTCAGGGTCGCCAGCCCGTGCAGGGCCGCCCAGAACACCTCGGTGAACAGTGCCGGGTGGACGCCGTCCCCGGCGACCTCGCCGAGGCTCTCCAGCAGAGCGGCGAAGGCGTCCTTCAGAGGCGCCGGGGTGTCCTCGTGCGCGAACGCCAGGCCGCCGTCGAGCTGGAACATGGCGTCGTAGACCGCCGGATTGCGTTCGGCGAAGTCGAGGTAGGCGCGGGCGAGGGCGGTGACCCGGGCGCGCGGGCCGTCCGCGGCGGAGGCCGCGGCACGCAGGGCCGCGGCCATCTCGGCCGCGCCCTCGAGGGCGACGGCGCCGATGATCTCGCGCTTGCCGCGGAAATGACTGTAGAGGACGGGCTGGCTGTACTCGATGCGCTCGGCGAGCCGGCGGGTGGTGACCGCGTCCCAGCCCTGCTGCTCGGCGAGTTCGCGGGCCGTCGCCACGATGAGGCGCTCGCGGCCCGCCCGTTCGCGCTCCTTGCGTTCCTGTACCGACATGATTCGATCCTAGCACTGCTAGACAATCGAGCGGCAGCAGTACTAGCGTTGCCTCATCACCTAGCAACGCTAGATTGCAGGAGGGGTCATCATGCTCAACGCACTCGAGGTCTTCACCACCGTGGCCGTCGGCGTGATGGTGGGGGTGGAGTTCTCCGTCGCCTTCTTCGTCAACCCGATCCTCAACGGCCTCCCCGGCGACAACGGCCTGCGCGGCCGCATCCACGGGGCCCGGCTGCTCGGCGCCGTGATGCCGTTCTGGTACATCGGCTCACTCGCCCTCAGCGTGGTCTGGGCCATCGCCGGATGGGACCACCACGGCGCCGGCCTCGTCGTCACCGCCGCCGCGCTGCTGATCCTCAGCGTGGTCATGTCGATCCTGTTGCTCGTCCCGATCAACAACCGGGTCAAGACGTGGACCGCCGACGGCCTCCCCGCCGACTGGAAGCAGCAGATGAACCACTGGGACCGCTTCCACTACGTCCGCGTCGCCGTCATCATCGCCGCCTTCACCCTGATGGCCGCCGCCCTCGCCTGAACCTTCCGGCACCCGGTCGCCGGAACGCATGCTGCGGTTCAGCGACTGCCGGGCGGGGGCGGGCAGGACGGTGCCGGGGCAGCGGCCGGGGATCCCTGTGGCGAGTGGGCCGGCAGACCGATCCGGATAAGGCCGGTCCCGATCAGGACGGTCGCGACAGTGGCGCCCGCCCTGCTCGCCTTGGCCGAACTTCGTGTCGGAATCTCACGGCTGGTGAAACGCCGACGCCTGGACGGCCCAGCGGCCGCACCGGGAGCAGCAGGTCCGGCCGGCACGGTTGCGTCGACCGAGGGACCGGTGCCAGACGGGCGGGGTAACGGAGACCGCGAGGTCGTCGGCCCGGTCAGGATCCGGGCCTCAGGATCGCGGTACGCCCGCCGCGCATTCGGACCGATGCATTTGTGCAGGAGGACATCGACCGCATGGTGCGGCTGGGCGGACCGGACGACCTGCCGCCCGATCCCCTCGCCCGCCGTTCGAGCTCCTACAAACGCGCATGCTCACCCAGCCGTCAGTATCCCCGCGGCACGGCTTTCGTTCAGGAGCGCTGACGCTGCTCCTGAACGAGGGACGCAGCTTGAAGGTCATTGGTCACCATCACCTGAGCCGGTCTGGCCGCGATGGCGATCACGGAGCCCCATTCCTCGGCTTTGAGATAGCCCTCATCCGGGGCGCTGCGGCCCACAGACTCCTGCACCGCCGAATAGGCTCTGCCCAGCTCCTTCATGAGTGTGACCTCCGCCTCCGTCCGGAGTCTCTTGCCCAGCCACGGAGCGGGATCGTCAGCGTTGCAGAAGTCGTCGAACGGCTCGTCGCCTCAGTCGGTTTGGTGCTCAACGGATGAGGAGCTTTGCCGACCTTGCGCGAGTTCCGGGGTGAGGCCGGTGGGTCCATAGGTGCTGCAGAACTCGCAAGCACAGCTGGTCAGGGAGTTCGCTCGGCAATGGGCGGTCGGCCAGTAGCGGGATGCGCAGGGGCCTGGGTCGAGCGGCGTCTCGTCGTGGGGCACTGTCCTGTCGCACCAGGTGCAGCGGACGGCTGCGGACACGCCGGCCTCCTGCAGTCGCCGGGCCGCGACGACGGCCGTGTCGAGCGGGACCTTCTCCACAACCGCCGCAGGGGCACTGTCCAGAAGAAGCTTGCTACGCCACAGGCTCAGTCCGGTCACCGCTCCGATCGCCTGCAGGGCTTTGTGTCCTCCGTTCCCGGATTCGGTCACCAGCACGGTGAACTCTGGCACCTCCATGGACACGTCTCCTTCGGCGACGGGACAGCCGCCTCAGTATGCCGACGGAGTGACCTTCGGCCCATCAGTTTTCAGTGCGACGATCGCCCTTACTGCCGGGCGGCGACGTCGTCCTCTCTGATGAACATCCGCGCCACTCAAGATCGCCAACTGTTTGTGGCACGACCTCGGCCAGGCCGTTGAGCGGGCTGTCGCCCGCCACCGCCAGTGCCTTCGCGTCCTGGTCCCTGATCGCGGGGGAAAGGCCGACGAACCAGCGCCTCCCGAGGAGAAGGCGGGCTCTCATTGGCGGAGCGAACGGTTCGCCAACCGTGTCCGAGCCAGGCACGCCACGGTCCACGCGCTGCTGGAGGCCGGCCACAGCCGCCGTTCCATCGGGCATCAGTTCCAGACGACCCACCGCACCGCCAAAAGCCCTCTGAGTTCTGCCGAACCCCTCCCGCCAACCGTGACGTCCGGGCGTACCGCCGCACCGTCAGCGACAGGCCCATCGCGATGAAGGGTCACCGTCCCTGGCGGAATTCGATCACTGAGCGTGTGCCCGGCGACGTCCATCCTGTTGGAGTTTCCCGTCGCACACCTCTGTGACGGGAGTCAGGTGCCGCTCACCGGCGCGTACGGCTTCCGCGGCGGCGTCGAGTCGCGTGTGGACCAGATCGCGCAGCGGGTAGTTGCTGCCGGTCGGCCGGACGGCCCCGGGCTCGCCCGGAGCCGTCTCGACCCGGGTGCACGCCCATGGCCGCGATGATCGCGCGAGCGTGCCGGGGCGACAGCCGCCCGCGGACGGGGTCAGTGCCAGTTACTGATCCGCACGTCGTGCGGGTGCGGTGCACCGGTGCCCGTCTCCACCAGGGATTTCAGGCTCATCAGGAACAGTGCCCACTTGGTGGTGCAGTGGTTCATGAACTCCACCTGCTCGCGCCATCCTTCGTGCGCGAACAGGACGATCGTCCACTCGCCTTCCTGCTTGAGGTCGAAGGTCACCGTGGTGCCGACCCATTCTTCGGGACCGCTGACGACCTCCCACCGCACTCGGGTGTCCGGCTGGAGTTCGAGGACCTTCATGTCGAAGCCGCCGACGTCGCCGAAGCGGAACTGCAGTACGTCGTCGCCGCTGCCCTCGGTGTCGGTCGTCCACCAAGCGGCCAGACCGTCGACCGTGGTGAGTGCCTGATAGACCGTCTCCCGGGCCGCCGTGGTGCCGACCCGGTGCAGGATGTCCGCCATCTCGATCTCCTCGCTTCTTCGCGTTCTCGGCTCGTTACTTTTTCTCGTTCTTGGCTCGTTGGATCGCCTCGGCAATGTTCTTGACGCGCTGCAGCCGGGCGTCCCACAGCGCGCCCACCGACTGCAACTGGGCCACGGCGCGCGCCAGTTGTGCCTCGTCGACGTGGTAGCGCCGCTCCCGGCCGGCCGCCGTGGACCGGACGAGTCCGGCCCGGTCGAGCACGGCCTGCTTGGTCACGGCCTGCCTGGTGACGGGCAGACGGGCGCTGAGGGTTGTCGCGGTGCCCTGCCCCTCGGCCAGCAGCAGGTCGATCATGCGGCGCCGGGTCGGGTCGCCGATCGCCGACCACAGACCGTCGTCGACGCCGGTGTTCATCGCGCGCCCGCCGCCTGCCTGGCGGTTGCCGCCAGGCAGGGCAGATGGAAGTCCCAGCCCTGCCGGTGGTCGTTGTAGTGCGCCTCGAGCACGGCGGCCTCCCAGCCGCGTTCGCGGTACCCGCTCTCGCGGAAGCGGAGCGTGGTCCCGTCACCTGCCGGGGGCCGCCTCGAAGTCGCTCTCCGCGCTCCACCAGTCCCGGATGTGCTCAGGGTCGGTGAGTACGTCGAACACCACTTGGGGCGGGGCGTCGACGTACAACTCGCGCTCGATGCTCCGTACTCCATGTCCGCAGCCACCTTTCGCAACCTTTGGTTGCCTATCACGATAGGCGACGCCGGCGCCTATCGCAACCGAAGGTTGCTCATTGGTGTCGGGCCCGCGGTGTCGGGCCCGCACGGCGGCCGCTGGCCTGCGGAGCGGGAACCAGTGGCGGGCACACCCGTCCCCGACGGGAATCACCCGCGTCCGGTGTCTGTCTGTCAGCGTGAGGCGGCCGCGCGCAACGCCCACTCGTGTGCCGCCGCGGTACGCAGGGCGGCCTCCAGGTGGAGGACCTCGTCCGACAGGGGATCGTCACTGCCGAAGACGCGGTCGGCGAGCTCGGTGAGCGTGTCACTGTCGTCGGCCGTCGGGGTGAACAGTGCGCTGTACAGCGCGTCGAAGCTCTCCGGGTGGACCTCGGCAGCCCCAACGCCGGTCCAGACATGTGCGCACCGAAGCTGCAGCAGCGTGATGAACGACCGCAGGGCGTCCCGCTGGACATCCGGGTCCGCGCAGGCATGCAACCGTGCCCGCAGGTCGGCGTACAACTGCGGCAGGCCGAGGCCCAGTACGCGTGTACCCGCGTACGTCCACAGCGCCGATCCGGTGCCGGTGCCGCAGGCCTCCCAGCGGGCGTCCCACAACAGCCGCGTGAAAGCGGCGCGCGCAGGACCGCCGTGCAGGGAGATCCCCAGGATCAGGCCGCCGTTGCAGTCGACCGAGGCGCGGTTCTCACCCCATGCGACGAGCCGCTCCAGCCATGCCGGGTCTTCGGACTTCGGGGCGAGGACGGGCAGGAACTCGGGGAACAGCGCGGCCCCTTCGTGCTTCTCCAGAGCCTCGGCGATCACGCCCCGCAGCTCCTCGCACGGCAGGTGCAGCAGGCCAAGGCACGCGTCCTTCGACACGTCGTGCAAGCCGTCGACGTGCTCCCACAGCAGGGACGTGGCCGGGGTGTACCCCAGGCGGCCCACGGCGTGGAGCACGTCGGACGGTACGTCCTCGCGCAGCCGGCCTCCCTCGACCGTCGCCTCCAACAGGCGTGCGGCCAGCCGCCGGTCGCCGTGACGGGCAAAGACTGGCATCAGCGCCTTGTGCGAGGAGGGCGCCGACAGAAACAGCGGCAGGAGCGCCTCCGCATCGGCTGAGCCGCCGTGCCGGAGCACGGCCTCGGCGGCCATGGACTCCCACTGCCACGCCACCTCCGAGGCGTCATCGCGGGCGCATCGGTCGAGTATGGCCTGCGTGGCCGGGAACAGCGTCAACGTGGCAACCGCCTCTGTATGGACAACACCGCCGCACATCATGACCGAGGCCCCTCATGGGATGCCACGCAGTTTCCGCGGTTTGCCAACTTGGTGGGGCGCCCCACCGGAATGGTTCCGACTGATCCACTTGATGTGGGGGACCCTGCTCAAGCCTGCGCCTTCGTCGTGCATCCCGCTCCCTGGCCATCCGCTGAGGACTGCGCACGTTGCGCGCGACAGTGATCGACGACTCGACGGACGTTCCCCGGGACAGCGCCACGACGAGCCCCGGGCGCCGGGCACCGTGCTGATCGGTACCACGGCAGGACGGCGGCCAAGGACGGCTGGTCACGGCCGGGTGGCCGACCGCAACCATGGTCAGTTGTGCGGCGTGTGATCCGGTGGGACGGCTTTCGTCTGTTCCCGACCGAAGGGCGAGGGGGTCCGATGATGCAGGAGCAGACCGGGGACACGGCGTCGCGGACGAGACCGGGCACGAGGCGGCCCAGGACAATGCGCGGCCATGCACTGCGCTGGGTGTTCCGCCTGGTCATGGCTGCCCTGATCCTGCTGCTCGCCATGCGTACCTACGAGGAGACGGGCGTCGCGCACGCACAGTCGAACGGAACGCTGCACACGGCCGGGGCCACCATTACGAAGCTGACGTCCCACTCGACGAGTGGGAGAGACGGCGGAGGCCAGGACGGCGGCAGCGGCGACTGGAACGTCACCACCAAGTACACGATCGAACTGCGCATCGGCGACGAGACGAAGACGGTGAGCGGCGTCCCGGACGATTCTGCGAACGGCCTCCAGGAGGGGCAGCGGGTCCAGGCGGGCCTGTGGCATGGGCGGGTCGTGGAGATCGACGGGCGTGACGTGTGGCTCGGCTGGTACCCCGGGGGGTGGGACATGGCACTGTTCATGCTCTACCCGCTGATCACGGGTTATCTGATCGCCCTCGCCCTGGCTGCCGCCGCGTACCTGGCAGGCCTCGACGGCCGGGTACGGCTGGAGCGTCAGGAGCGGGCCGTGCCCTGGGCGTTCGGGTTCCTCGTCGGGATGGCGGTGAGCTTCGTGCTCATGGGGTGCGCGGTTTTCGGGAACACCATCGCGTACTGGCCGCTAGCTCCCGTCGGAGCCGGAACCGCCACCGCGCTGGCGGGGCTGAGGCGAGCGCTCCGGCGAGCCCGGGCCACACGCGTCGAGGACGCACCCAGCGGGAGCGCACCGGCCCAGGCCTGATGACCGGGACTCGACCGCCCAGGCGATCAATCAGGGCTGATCGTGCAGAATCGGCCGGGAAGGAGACCTCCGTGCTCGGCGCCGGCGGGCCTCCGTGTGCGATCGGCCCTCGCCGCAAAGACCGCTACGGCGGGCGCAAGGACGACCGCGCATGGTGGCAGCAATACTACCTTTTTGGCAAGATCACGAGGTCCTGACCATGACACGCAAGACAAGACTCACCCGCTTCGCACTGGCCGCCGCCACGTTCGGACTCCTGACGGGCTGCACGTCAAACGACGAGTCCCTGACGTACCAGACGGACTACAGCAATCACCGGCCGCTGCGGGTCGTCGGCTATCCCTCAACGGGAAGTCTCGAGACGGTGCAGAAGGCCGTGTGGCGGCTCGCCGACGGCGACGTCGACGCACTGGCCGCGCTCGCCGTCGACGACACGCACGCCGACGCCACGGCCCGCAACTGGGTCAAAGCCTTCGGCGCCGCCGCCAAGGCAGACGTGACAGCGGACTTCTACGACGAGGGCTCCGTACGGCAGGTCGTGGTCCTCTACTTCGCCAAGAGCGGCCAGATCAAGGAGATCGAGGCCCGCATAGGAGAGGACGACTCCTGGGGACTCACCCTCGCCGAACCCGACCCGGCCGAGGCAACAGCCAAGCCCACATGGGCCCCGCCGACCCCGGGCCACTCCGGGTCCCGCACCTCTGGCACCCCGTCCGGGAACTAGCGGTCCCCGGGCCTCGCACTTATGCACAGGCCGGAAACCCCGCCGGGTCGAAGCGGCGCTGCGTGCCGTCGCCCCGGCCGGCGGTCCAGGTCACCTGGCATCCAAGGACCCCGCCCAGGAGAGTGCACCGGTCTTCTTGTGATGCCTGCCGCGAAGGCCTTGCAACAAGTCCGATGCCAGGCCCCCCGGGTCCGCGACGAGATGCCAGGTCGGTCGGGTGTGCTCGCCGTCAATCCTCGTCGTCCTCGGTGTCCGGGTCCCGGGACGAACTCCTGCCCGGCCACGTCTGCCCAGGCGTGAGCTCTCCGCTGTACGGCACGCCCGTTTCCCCGGCGGCACGCCGTGCTGTGACGATCCGGGCCGAGCCGACGGACCATGAGCGGTCAGGCGCTGTGGTCAGTCGCGCCGGATCAGTTCCGGGTCGATGCGCCGTCCCACGAGCGGGAGTGTGCCGACGGCGGAAACGGCCGCGACGCCCGCTGCCGCGAGCGCGAGCAACGGGACGCCGGCGAAGTCCCAGTAGATCTCGCTGCCCCCGGTGACCAGGTAGCAGGACTCGGCGAACTTGCCCGTCACGAGCGCCAGTGCGAGCCCGATGCTCAGGGGGAGCACGACCTGTACGCACTGCACGGCTCGCATCGTCCGGGCCCGTGCTCCGATCAGCGTGATGGCGGTGACCTGTGCGCGCCGCTCCACCGCCCGGTCGGTCGCCGAGACGACGAAGGCCGCGGTCCCGATGACCAGACCCATGATCATGCCGACGGCGAGCAGGGTCTCGAGGACGGCGATCTGCTGGAGGCCCTCGATGTTCACGCCTATGGGTTCGACTTCGATGGTCGGGGCGACAGCGGCGACACCGTCGAGGACCCTGCGGACCTCGTCGTGGTCGGAGCTGCTGGTGAGGACGTACCGCGCTTCCTTCGGGCGGGCCGTGGCGGACAGCGCCGACGGCGGGACGAGCACGTCCGCTCCGTGTACCGCCGACGGGTCGTACGCGCTGTAGGCGATGGTGTCGTGCGGAAGTTCGATGGTCAGGGTCTTGCCGGGACCGCCCTTCGGGTTGCGGAAGGGGAGGGTGTCACCAGGGTGCGCCCCCTGGCCGGTGCCCGCGTTCGGGTCACTGAGCCGCATCACCTTGCCGTCGACGCATCCCTCGGAGTGCCTCACCAGCTTGGACAGTTGGCCGCAGGTGGCGACGACGGCACTGGCCCAGGGCTGGTCGGCGGAACCATTGGGGTCGGTCCAGGACTCCATCGTCACAGCGTGCGCGCGTACCCCCGGCAGGGCGGCGAGATCGTGCTGTTGCCGAGCCGTGAGCGATGACAGAGGGATGGAGTAGTCCTGCACGGGAGAGGACGGCCGGGTGACCTGCTCGAGCTGGATCAGGACGCCCTGGGCCAGGGAGGCGGAGAAGACGAGGAGCACGAGGCCGGTGACGACCCGCATGGTGCTGCCCGGCTCGACCTCGTTGCGGCGCATCGCCAGGTTCAGGGTGAGGGACTGGGTGGTTCGCGCCAGCCGCAGGGCAAGGGAGTAGGAGATCAGGGGCAGCGTCAGCACCAGCCCCAGACCTGTCAGCAGAATGCCCGCCGGCATCAGGAGCGCGTTCGGGCCGAGGCTGTTGGCGGGGTGGTCGGTGAAGCCGGTGGCGCAGTAGCCGACGACGATGCCGAGGCCGGTCACGAGGAGCAGGCCGCCCCGCTTGGCGGGCCGCTTGGGGGTGGCGGTGCGGCGTACGGCCAGTGGATTGGCGGCGGCATCGCGTGCGCTGGCCCGGCCGACGAACCAGGCGAGGAGCGGGGAGCCGATCAGACAGACGGCGACGGTCGTCGCGCACAGCTCGCCATCGGCCGGATACCACCTCAGACCGGGAAGTCCGGTCCGGGTCATCACCTGGTTGAGGACCCAGTACTCGCCGAGGCCGAGAACCGCGCCGAGCAGGGCCGCCATCACGGTTTCGGCGGCGTTGACCCGCTGGGTTCCCCTGGTGCTCAGGCCCAGCAGACGCAGGGAGGCGAGGCGGCGGTTCCGGCTGGCGGCGGAGAGCCGGGCACAGACGGAGAGGAAGATGCCGAGGGGGAGCAGGACCAGTGAGCCCAGGGCGAAACGGATGTACGTCAGGGTCGAGGGCTCGACGGCGGGGAAGGGCGCGTAGCTGTATCCCCATCCCTTCAAGGCGCGGCCCTCGCCGGCGATCTGGCCGTGTGTCGTACCGATGTAGGCGAACAGTTCGTCGGGGTGGGCGAGTCCGGTCGCGCCGATCAGACCCTTCTCGTGACCTGGCAGGAGTCCCTTGACGGCGGGTCGGTCACGCAGCAGGTCGTGTACGCGAGGAGAGACGAACACCTCGCCCGGGTCCGGGAGTTCCTTCAGCCCTGGCGGGGCGTTGTCGGCGTTCTTGATCCCCTTGGCGACGAACACCCGGGTGAACGCCTTCGAGCCGTAGGGGTCGGTGCGCTGGAGCAGCAGGGTGGAACCCGCGGGCCGCGCGGAAGTGGTCTGCGGTTGCCGTGCGGCGGCCCGGCCGTCGTGTGCGTCGAGGATCTGCGGGACGGTGAGGACGAGAGCGAGGCAGCAGACCCCGAGGGAGCCGCCGGCCGCCATGAGGAAGAAACGTATGCGGTTGCCGCGACCGGAGCCGAACAGCAGGCGCAGACCGAGCTGGAACTCCCTCACGCCGCCCCCCGGTGAGCGAGGATTCCGTCGGACATCGTGTAGTGGGTGTCGGCCTGCGCGGCGACGGCGGGGTCATGGGTGACCAGGATGACGGCCGTGCCCTGTGAGCGCGCCAGGCCGAGGAACTCCTTCAGTACGGCGGATGCGTTGGCGCTGTCCAGGGACCCGGTCGGCTCGTCGGCGAACACGACGGCCGGGCGGTGGACCAGGGCCCGTGCGACGGCGACGCGTTGGCACTGACCACCCGACACCTGCGACGGGCGGCGCTCGCGCAGCTCGCCGAGTCCGAGCCGGGCGAGGACTTCACCGGCGGCCGCGAACGCGGGACGCTTGCGCTGCCCGGCCAGGCGTAGGGGCAGGGCGGTGTTCTCCTCGATGGTCAGCTCGGGGAGCAGTTCGCCGTACTGGAAGACGAAACCGAAGCGTTCACGGCGCAGCGTACTGATCTCGTCGTCGGTGAGATCGCCGAGCGACTCCCCCTCGAACCGGACCTGCCCGCGCGCGGGAGGCAGCACCCCCGCGAGGCAGTACAGCAGCGATGACTTCCCCGAACCGCTCTGTCCGGTGATGGAGGTGACCTCCCCCCGGGAGATCGAGATGTGGGCGTCGCTGACAGCCATGTGCTTGCCGTAGGAAAGATCGACGCCCTTGGCGGAAAGGACTTCTGACGTACTGATGGCTTCCCCCAAAGAAGCGACCGGGCCCAGGAGGTCAGCCTGGGCCCGGTACTTGGCGGTGTGCTTTTGCTTACCGCTGGTAGTTGCTTGGTAGGCGAGCAGTTGTCCGGGTTGAACGAACCCTTGTCACGGCAGACGCGGATGTACGCGTCGTCGGTGCAGCGCTGCGAGGGTGCCCGGTTGGAGTAGTTCAGCGGAACGGTCTGCCCCTGCTCGCCGTGGTGGAACTTCGCACCGCCGGTCGACAGTGTCGGAATGTCGTGCCACGAGGCGGTGAACGCTGTGCCCGCCCCCATGGCGAAGAGGCCGGCCGCGAGGGCGCCTACTGCCTACTTGCGCATCTTTTTTCTCCCGTTTGTTTTCTGTTGTACGACTCTGATGGTCAGTCAGAGCGGTATGAAAACTAACATCGACCAATTGGCGGGATCGTGACGATGTGTTGGATCTTGTCCCGTCTGTCCGGCCTGATGGCGGGCGTTTTTTTATGATGCCTTTGCCCCTCCCATGCGCTGCCATGGCCATGGGGGAGCCGTGCGCAAGTGCGGCTTCTCCGTTGCGCATTGGGCGAACCTCACTGAACCGCTGCGCCTGCTGGACCGGGAGGGATGGGGTTGCCCTGCAGGGGGGAATCCCGGAGGGTCGGGTCTACTTGGCCTTCAAGTGTGCGGTCAGGCGTGACAGTAGGGGCAGCGCCGCCGCGAGCGCCTCCCGCTCTTCAGGGTCGAGGGCATCGTTGATCGCGGTGCCGAGCCAGTCTGCACGCCTTCGGCGCTCCTCGGCCAGACGGCTGCTTCCCGCCGCTGTGAGGTTGAGCAAGAGTTTGCGCCCGTCACTGGGGTGAGCCTCGGCGTGTACAAGGTCCTGGGCGAGGAGTTCTTTGACCGCCTTGGCGGCTGACTGGTGGCTGACTCCCCGCTGTTGTGCGATATCGGCGGTGGTCAGCGGGCCGCTGCGGTCCAGGTAGCCCAGGACGGCAGCCTCGCCGGGGGGCATCTTGTCGGCGGTGCGCACGGTGCGTACGAGCTGTCCGACGGTCAGGCGGAGCTCTTCGGCCAGTTGATCGTTGTCCATAGCGCCGCCACCCTACGCATGTTTATCACCGAACTGTACACCTTGGTTGGCTAATGTGCCGGACTGAACAACTGGGCTGAATAAAAGGCCGCGGGGTCGCGCACGGTCGGAGGGTGCGAGTGATTCCGAAATCTACAGCTGATGTGTACAGTTTGATTGTAGATATTCCTCGGGTCAGAGAGGGCCCCCTGTGAAACTCACCAAGCACGCCCACGCCTGTGTCACGCTCGAGAAGGGCGACACCCGCCTGGTCATCGACCCCGGCACCTTCACCCCGGAGGCAGCGGAAGCTGTCACCCAGGCTCACGCCGTCCTGATCACCCACGAACACTTCGACCACTTCGACGAAAAGCTCGTAGCCGCTGCTCTCGAAGCCCAGCCCGGGCTGCAGGTCTACGGCACAGCCGCTGTCGCCGCCACCCTCGGTAGCCATGGTGGCCGCGTTCACGCCGTCGCCGCGGGCGACACCTTCAGCGTCGGTTCCATCACCGCCACCGTCCACGGCCACCACCACGCGCTGATCCACGCCGACATCCCGTGCCCCGACAACGTCGGCTACCTCCTCGATGACGGAACCGTCTACCATCCCGGCGACGCCTACTTCGCGCCCGACGCTCCCGTACGCACCCTCTTGCTGCCGACCAGCGGCCCATGGACAAAGCTCGGTGAAGCCGCCGACTACGTCCGCACGGTCAAGCCCGAGCGCATCATCCAGATCCACGAACTCATGCTCAGCGACCTCGGCCAGCAATCCACCGCCAATCTTCTCGGCGAGAAGGGTCTGACCGGCACCCCGATCGACCTCCTCCAGTCCGGCACCACCGTCCAGTTGTAAGACCCCGGACCCCGGAGCCCAGGGAGCGGACATGCGTTTCGCGACGATCCGCCCGGTGACACCCTCACCGCGGCCGGAGTCACTTGCGGCACTCGGAGCCGACATGATCCCCCCGGAGCCCGGACGTGCGACCCGTCCACGGAGCAGTCATCCAGGTCCGGCAGGTCGGCACGGCGCAGCTCGGCCAGCAGGGCAGCATGCAGGCGCGGCCACACGCCAGCCTCGGTCCAATCCCGCAGCCGGCGCCAGGCCGTCACCCCGGAGCAGCCCACCGTCTCCGCGGGGACATCACGCCATGCGACACCAGTCCGCAGCACATGCATCACACCAGTGAGTGTCACCCGGTCGGGAACCCGCAGCCGTCCGGGGCGGCGACGGCGCCGCTCGGGAGCAGGCGGCAGCAACGGGGCCACCCGCTCCCACAGGTCGTCAGGAACAAGATCAGCACGCACCCTGGACACCCTGCCGACCAAGATCGACGAGTGCGAGACCCGCAGCTCAACCCATTTTGAAACGATCAGTCAGTCGCGCTTGGGTCAGATCGGGCCCTGGTCGGTCCAGATGACGCCCTTGTTGCGGCACAGGCAGAAGGGGTGGCCGACCGGGTCGGTGTAGATCTGCCAGCCGTAGCCGTTGGGGCCGATGAAATCTTGTTTTAGCGTCGCGCCGAGGCCGAGGACGCGGCGCTGCTCGGACTCGATCTCGTCCACTTCGAAGTCGAGGTGGAACTGCTTGGGGTGCTCGCTGTCGGGCCACTGCGGAGCGCGGTAGTCGTCCACCCGGATGAATGCCAGCTCGATCTCGCCGAACTGGATGCCGGCCCAGTCCTCGGAGCTGCCTTCCTTGATCGGACGGCCCGTCACCTCGGAGTAGAAAGCCGCCAGCTTCATCGTGTCCGGGCAGTCGATAATGAAATCGGTGAGTCGCAGCATCCCGCGATCTTGCCACAAGTTCACACCCGACTTCGAGACAGGCCCTGACTGATCGTTTCAAATGAAGTGGGTTGTGGGGCTTGGTAGTTGGGTGCTGTGTCGGCACGATGTGTTGGGTGCCTGCTGATCTTGTGCCTGATGACCGGGCTGCGCTGCGTGGCATCGTCCATGTGCTGTGCAAGAGCGTGAGCTGGCGGGACGTTCCCGCGGAGCAGGTGGGCTGCAGCGGGGTGACGGCCTGGCGGCGTCTGCGGGACTGGACCGAAGCGGGCGTCTGGCCGCGGCTGCACGAGGTGCTGCCGGCCGGGTTGCGGGCCGCGGTCCTGCTGGACATGGACGACGCGGCGATCGACGGCTCGCACGTCCGGGTGCTGAAAGGGGGGCTCACGCCGGATCTTCGCCGGTCGACCGGGCCCGGCCCGGCAGCAAGCACCACGTGATCGTCGACAGGTACGGCACTCCCTTGGCCGTCTCGCTGACCGGCGGGAATCGTCACGATGTCACGCAGCTGATGCCCCTGCTGGACGCGATCCCCCGCATTCGCGGGGTGCGCGGGCGGCCGCGTCACCGGCCGGGCCGGCTGTTCGCCGACCGCGGCTACGACAAGTACCGCCGTCTGCTCCGGGCCCGCGGCATCACACCGAAGTTCGCCCGGAAAGGGACCGCGCACGGATCCGGACTGGGAAGACCCGCTGGGTCGTCGAGCGGAGCGTCATCTGTTTGAGACGACTCCGAACCTCATTCTGAAACCATCGGTCAGGGATCCGCAGGAGCATGGGCCGGGTCTGCTCGAGCTATGACAACGCGCTTGCCGAGTCGTTCTGGCAGGGACTCATGAGGGAGACGATGTACCGGAGGCTGTTCTCAACGATGCGTCAGGCAAGGCTGGTGATTTTCAGTGGCTGACCTACTACGACTCCCCACGGCGTCACAGTGCCCTCAACTACCTCTTGCCAGCCGGGTTCGAACAACGGCACCGGCGAGAAAGTGAACTCACACTCTCAGCATGAGCCTCGTGTCCACACTCCGGGGGGCGCCTCAGGGACGGCGCATCCCCCTTGCGAGCTACAGGGATTGTCCATGTGGGGGTGACTCGCGGACGTCGGCGCGTCCCTAGCGTGGTTGTCAGGTCGCCACGGGTGCGACCACCACCACAGGGGGAGGCCACGATGGACACGACGTCCACCGCACCGCACGACACAGGCTCCGGCCCGGACGAAGAGGGCGACGGCCGGGGCGGCCGTTTCGGCCGGATCGTTCGATCTCCGCTCGGCTGGATGCTGACGGGCATGGTCGGTGTCGGTCTCGTCTCGGGCCTGACCGCGACGGGCCCCGGTCCGGTGCCGGCGCTGGGAGCGGCTGCCGCGGTGGCCGTGTACTGGGCGGTCATGCGTTTCGTCGCACGACGTTCCACGCCGGAGATCGCCCGGCGCGGGGCCGGCCGTGAGGTATTGCTCGGCGGCGGGATCGGTCTGGGCTTCATCCTCGTGTCCGCACTCCTGATCACGGCTCTCGGGGGCTACTCGTTCTCCTGGGCGGGCAACGGCTTCGTGTCGGTCGTGTGGTCCGCGGTCATGGTGCAGATCGGCGCCGCGGTCACCGAGGAGCTGCTATTCCGCGGTCTCGCCCTGCAGGCTCTGGAGCAGTTGTGGGGCAGCCGGGTCGCCGTCGCGATCACCGCTTTGTTCTTCGGCGTCGCCCACCTGGGGGCTCCGGGTGCCAGTGGGCGGAGCCTGGTGGCGATCGCTCTCGAGGCGGGCGTCATGCTCGGTGCCGCGTTCCTGTGGCGGCGTAGCATCTGGTTCGTCGTGGGTCTGCACTTCGCCTGGAACACTGTCGAGCAGCTGCTCGGCGTTCCGGTCTCCGGGCACACCCCCGAGGCTCTGTACACCGTCGACGTCCATGGCTCCACCCTGCTGACCGGCGACGGCTTCGGCCTGGAGACGTCGATCGTGCCCATCGTCCTCGGCGTACTGATCACCGTCCCTATGGCCGTCCTCGCCCACCGGAACGGCCGACTGCTGCCCCGGCGGCGGGCCCGGCACTGAGACAGGCCGACTGGAGGAAACGGAAGTGATGTCCCGTCAGGCGCTCTGGAGTCCCCCGCTGTTCCGGGCACCACTTGACTGGTGGAACGAGCGGGACGCCTCCGTCAAGGACGGCGTCCTTGCTCTGGTACTCACCCTGCTGGCCTTCGTGCCGACCCTGTCGAACATCGGAGGGCAGATCGGCGATCTGCCCGAGCGGCCGGCGAACGCACTGGGCATCGGGCTGACCCTGGCTCAGACCCTGCCGCTGGCAGCCCGCCGCCGGTGGCCCGCAGCCTGTCTGGCCGTCGTCGCAGGCGCGTTCGCCATGCACCAGTCACTGGGCTTCGCGACGACGTTCGGGAGTGTGGGACTGTATCTCGCCCTGTACTCCGCCGGGGCCCATCAGGTCGGCCTCCGCCGGGCTGTGAGGGTCGCGGCGAGTGCGGCCTACGCCGTACTGGCCGTCGTCCTGCACCACCTCGGCTCACCACAGGAAATCCCGGACTATCTCGCGTTCTATCTGACTCTGGCCGCGATCTGGCTGGTGGGGAGTGCCGTGCGTATGCGGCGAGGGGAAGAAGCGGAGCGGCGGCGGCTGGCCGCCGAGGTGGCCACGGCTGCCGAGCGGGCACGGATCGCCCGCGAACTGCACGACGTGGTCACCCACCACGTGACGGCCATGGTGGTCCAGTCCGACGCGGCGCAGTTCCTGCTCACCTCCGCGCCGGAACGGGCCGGGGAGGGACTGGCGGCCGTCAGCGACACCGGTCGTCGGGCTCTGACGGAGCTGCGGTACCTGCTCGGTGTGCTGGAGGCGACCGGTGAGTCCGCGTTCGCCGACCCGGCGCGTGCGGACCGGGCCCCGACCCTGGGCCGGGTGGTCGATCTGGTCGAACAGGCCCGCAGGTCGGGTCAGTCGGTCGAGTTCAGCGAGCAGGGCGAGCGGCTGGCGCGGTCCGTGGACGTGGAGCTGGCCGCGTACCGTGTGGTGCAGGAGGCGCTCACCAACGCGATGAAACACGCGTCCGGGCAGATGGCACACGTCCTGGTCCGGCACCGCGAGGAGCACGTCGAGATCAAGGTGACGACCGACGCACCCGCCGCCTCCCCGGCGACCGTACCGGTCCCGCGGAAGCCTGGCCCGGCGGGCGGACGAGGCCTGGCCGGGCTGCGTGCACGGGTGGGGATGCTCGATGGTGAACTGGAGGCCGGACCCCGGCCCGAGGGCGGGTTCGAGGTCCGCGCAACGATTCCGTCCAAGCCCGTTCAGGAGTGACCCCGTGAGCGATGCGCCGCAAACCGTCCGTGTACTCGTCTGCGACGACCAGGAACTGGTGCGGACCGGCTACGTCACCATCTTCTCCGCGCAGCCCGACATCGAGGTCGTCGGGGAGGCCGAGAACGGGCACGCGGCAGTGGAAGCCGCACGGCGGCTGCGGCCCGACGTGGTGGTGATGGACATCCGGATGCCTCTGCTCGACGGCATCCAGGCGACCCGGCAACTGGCCGGTCCCGATGCCCAGTTCCCGCCGAAGGTGCTGGTCGTCACCACGTTCAACGTCGATGCCTACGTCTACGACGCGCTGCGGGCCGGAGCCAGCGGCTTCCTCCTCAAGGACGCGCCTCCCGCGGAGCTGGTGAACGGGATCCGTACGGTCGCCCGGGGCGAGGCCCTGCTGGCGCCCGCCGTCACCCGCGACCTCATAGGTCACTTCGCCGGACACCTGCGGCCGGCCGACACCTCCCGGCAGGCCAGGGAAGACCTCGTACGCGCGCTGACCCCCCGCGAGCTCGACGTGCTCCGGCAGATCGCCGAGGGGCTGTCGAACGCGGAGATCGCCACGGCGCTGTTCATCACCCCCGAGACGGTCAAGACCTACGTTTCGCGGATCCTGGCCAAACTCGGCCTGCGCGACCGGGTCCAGGCGGTCGTCCTCGCCTACCGGGTCGGGCTGATCCCGGCGGCCGACTGACTGGGGGCCGACCCTGCTGCGCCCGGCCCGGGACATGCCTCGGATGCCCTCTGCCGGCGCCCAGCCGGACAGATTCGAACAGTGCAGGTCAGCAGCGAAGGCGGGCTCTGTCCCCGTAGATACGCAGGATGCAGCCGCTGAAGCACGTCAGCGGCGCGCCCCCGCCCGAAGGATGCAGGGTCAGTCCCAGAGCCATCAGCGGGCGTACGGCCTCCGCGTTCAGACGTCCGTCGGGGTCGGGTCCTTGTACAGCCGCCCATGCCCCCGCCGCGGCCGGGGCTCCTGGCCGCGACCTCGCCATCCGCTTCATCGTCCACGGCCGGGCTTGTCCGCCCGTGACCCACCTCAAGCTAAACAGAGCGGCGACTCTGTATGGTGGGAGCTGCAAGCAGAGCAGCGATTCCTTTTGCTGGAGGGTGCAGTGCCGCGGCTTACCGACGCACGCAAGGAACTTCGGCGCGCCCAGATCACCGAGGCCGCCGTACGCTGCTTCAGTCGCAACGGCCTGGAGCGGACCTCGATCGCCGACATCACGGCCGAGTCCGGCCTTTCGAACGGCTCGATCTACGCCCATTACCGCAGCAAGGCCGACGTGGTCCAGGCTTCCGCCCACGCGGTGCTCACCAAGCGCGCCGAAGCCCTCGGCGGCTACGCCGCGAGCGACACCCCGCCCGACCCCGACGAACTGCTCGCCCGCCTGATCGCCGCGATCGACCCCGCCGAGGCCCGCGTCGGCGTGCAGACCTGGGGCGAGGCGACCACCAACCCGGCCATCCGCGGCATCGTCGTCGACACGATCGACCGGATGCGTGCCATGGTGCACGACTGCGTCATGGCCCACCTGGTCAAGGTCGCGCACCTCGACCCGGCCGAGGCCCTGGAGCAGGTCATCCCGATTGCCGACCGGGTGATGGCGCTCTACCTGGCCGAACTGCTGCACACCGCCTTGCGATCACCGACCGAGGAGACAGCGTCATGACCACCGCGACCGCTTCGTTAGCCGCCCGCACCGTTTTCCGGATCGGCTACGGCGCCTTGCAGCTCGAGCGCCTGCACGACCGTCGCAGCGACGCCGTCGCGCTGCTGCGCCGCGCGGTCGAACTGGGCGTCGACCACGTGGACACCGCCGAGTTCTATGGCTTCGGTTTCGCCAACGACGTGATCCGCGAGGCGCTGCGCCCCGAGGACGGCGTCCTGGTCGTCACGAAGGTCGGTGCCGATCCCGACCCGGGCGGGCCGCTGCCGCTGCGTCTGGCGCAGCGGCCCGAACAGCTGCGCGCCAGCGTCGAGGACAACCTGCGAAGCCTCGGCACCGACCAGCTCCCGGTGGTCAACCTGCGCCGCCTCGACTCCGGCCCCGGCCTGCGCCCTGACGGCGATCAAGTCGTCGATCTCGACGACCAGCTCGCGGTGATGACCGCCCTGCGCGACGAGGGCAAGATCGGCGCGATCGGCCTGAGCGGCGTCACCCTTGACGGCCTGCGCCGCGCCCTGCCCGCCGGCGTCGTCTGCGTCCAGAACGCCTACAGCGTCGTCTCCCGCGACGACGAGGACATGCTGCGGCTTTGCGCGGCCGAGGGCATCGCCTGGGTGCCGTTCTTCCCGCTCGGCGGGGCCTTCCCGAGCCTGCCCAAAGCAACCGACGAGCCGGCGGTGCACGCCGTGGCCGAGTCCCTGGGCGTCACACCCTCCCAGGTCGCCCTCGCCTGGCTGCTGCACCACGCCCCGAACGTGCTGCTCATCCCCGGCACCGCCAACGCCGCCCACCTGGAGGCCAACATCGCGGTCGGCGAGATCACCTTCGACGCCGCGAGCCTCGCCACCCTCGATGCCATCGAGTCCCGCTCCAACGAAGTCCCCATCGGCTGACCGGAACCACCCGGGCCCGGCTCGCGGCCGCAGCCCGGGCACCCGGCCACGGCGCACAGCCCATATCCGCCAAGGACCTGAGGACAGATCATGAAAGCCATCATCTACCGCGACAGCGGCGGCCCCGAGGTTCTTCAGCTGGTCGACCGCGACCTGCCCGTGCCTGGCCCCGGCGAGGTCCGTGTCCGGGTCGCCGTGTCCGGAGTCAACCCGACCGACTGGCAAGCCCGCTCAGGCGTCGCCCATGCCAGGCTGTTCGCCGAGGTCACCCCGCACCTGGACGGTGCCGGCGTGATCGACGCCGTGGGCGAGGGGGTCGATCAGAGCCGGGCCGGCCAGCGGGTCTGGCTGTACATGGCCGCCGCCGGGCGGCCCACCGGCACCGCCGCCGAGTACACCGTCGTACCCGCCGAGCGGGCCGTGCCGCTGCCCGACGATGCCGGCTTCGATCTCGGTGCCTCACTCGGCGTCCCCGCGCTGACCGCTCATCGCGCGCTCACCGTCGCCGAGGACGGGCCTGGCCGTCTCCATCCCGGGGCGCTCGACGACCAGGTCGTGCTCGCCGCGGGCGGGGCCGGGGCGGTCGGGCACGCCGTGATCCAGCTCGCCCGCTGGGCCGGCGCCACCGTGATCAGCACGGTCAGCGGCCCGGAGAAGGCCCGGCTGGCCACCGCCGCCGGCGCCCACCACGCGATCAACTACCGCGAAGGCGACCCGGCCACCGAGATCCGCAAGATCGCCCCGGACGGCGTCGACATCATCGCCGAGGTGGCGCTCGGCGCGAACCTCGCACTGGACCTGGCCGTGCTGCGGACGCGCGGCACGATCGCGACCTACGCCAACGACGGCGGCAAGCCGGTCGAATTGAACGTACTGCAGAACATGGTGCTCAACACCCGTCTTCAGTTCCTGGTGCTCTACACGGCCGGCCCGGAGGCACGCGCCGCGGCTGTCGAGGACGTCGCCGCCGCGGTCCGCGACGGCGCCCTGCCGGTCGGCGAAGAACACGGCCTGCCACTGCTACGCCTCCCGCTCCACCGCACCGCCGACGCACACCGGGCAGTGGAAAGCGGCGCGGTCGGCAAAGTCCTGGTGGACATCACGTCCTGACCCATAGCCAGCCGCCGTGCCGACATCTGCGCGTAGCCGCAATCGGCACGCCGCAGCTCCCCCAGCCGCAGGCTCGCCGCGAAGATCCGACCCCGGACCGGCGCTGGCAGGTTCCGACCTACCCCCCATCGCCTCCCGGACAGCCTGCCTGGCTCACGTCCCCGACATGCCAGAGGAACCCATAGACATCAGTGAGGCATGTCCGCTGAAGACCACGTGCCCCACGCGACTAGGGCCTGTTGCGAAAGTGGATCTTGGTCGTGAATGATCACGCTCTGTGGGACGTGGTGATCTGACAAACCGCCAGTGGGCCCGACTGGAGCCGTTGTTGCCGCAGGGCATCAAGCCGGGTCACCCGCCTCCAGGCCGAGGCAGACGCGAAGGGCCTATCACCTGGGACGTGAACGTCGACTCCACCGTGTGCAGGGCCCACCAGCACGCCGCCGGGGCGTCGAAAAAGGGGACCTGCAAATGGAACCGCCAGGCGGTCTCGCCGTCGAACCGGCCGACCACGGTCTCGGACGCTCCCGGGGTGGGCTGACCACCAAGATTCACCTCGCCGTCGAGCAGGGGCAGAAGCCGCTGTCGGTGCTGATCACAGCCGGGCAACGAGGTGATTCACCGCAGTTCGAGCCAGTCCTGGAGGCCATCCGGGTGCCCCGGACCGGCCCCGGGCGGCCCCGCAGGCGACCGGACCGGGTGCGGGCAGACAAGGCGTACGACAGCCGACGCAACCGCGCCTACCTGCGCAGACGTGGTATCAAGGCGACCATTCCGGTCTTGGCGGACCGCGTCCGCAACCGCCAGAAGCCCGGCTCCCGAGGCGGCCGGCCGCCGAAGTTCGACAAGACCGACTACCGCGAGCGCCACGCGGTCGAATGCGGGATCAACCGCCTCAAGCGCAACCGGCCGTGGCTACCAGGTACGACAAGCTTGCTGTGCGCTACGAGGCCACCGTGCTGGTCGCAGTCCTCAACGAATGGCTGTGACCAGCACTTCCCCAGTCAGAGCCTAGGAGCGGATGTGCGTGCGGGCTTGCTCGATCCATCCCGACACGGCCTTGGCTCCGCAGCTCTCGGCGACCGACTGGGCCTCGTCGAGGTGGTGGAACGCCGCCGATGGGTCGCCGGTTTCGGCCGCGAGGTAGGCCAGCGCCACCAGCCCGGCCGCCTCCCCGGGCCTGAAGCCGATCTCCCTGCGCAGTGCCACCGATTCGGTCAAACGCTCGCGGGCCTGATCGAAGTGGCCTGCGTCCTTGTCGGCGAAGCCGAGATGGCGAATCGCATAGGACATCGTCATCCGGTCGTCGACGGATTTCGCCAGCGCGTACGACCGCTCGAAGTACGGCCTGCCGGTGGCGCCGTCGCCCTTGACCACCTGATGCCAGCAGCCAACCCAGAACAACGCGTCCGCCTCACCCGACGCATCCCCCAGACGCTCGTACAACTCGGCCGCGCGCTCGAACAGCACCAGTTCCTGGCTGGTCTCCTCGCGGTCGTTCAGGAAGCGGACGTGCAGTACCTTGCCCCGCGCCATGGAAAGCGGCGCCTCGACCGCGTCCAGCACGTCATCGGACCGCTCCAGCGCGGCCGTGTCCCCACCGAACATCGCCGCTTCGAACAGCTCTCCCGCACGTTCGATCCAGTCCTGCCCTTGCATACTTCGACCTCTCCCCGTCGGACGATGGCAGCGCCGAGGCTATCCCGCACCCCCGGCGGTAGAGGGCATTTTTGAACGGCGGCCCTCAAGACCCCGTCGTCGGCGAGCTGGACTGCCAGCACGCCGACCCTGGCTGTCAGCTTTCCCAGAGAGGAGGCTTGCCGGGGCAGCCGAGTCCAGCCGTCCGTGGCTTTCCCAACAGGCTCTAGTGGTATCTGACGACCCTGGATAACGCGGGCAGTGCCCGGAACGGCGGGTGCGGCTTTGCGTATGCAGGGGCATGTAGAACGGCCAGCGCGACGGGTGGCGTGGCCCCGTGCAGAGCGCGGTCGGGACCGGGCTACGGCTGAGCACTCCAGGGCGGCCAGCGGGGCTCGAGTCCTCAGCGGTCCGACATCGGGTTCGGCCCCAGTGTGCGATCTCAGAGGAAACGACGTCTGCCGTCGACAGGCACGCCACGGGCCGTCAGCGCGCTGCGGACCGAAGCCTGTTGGAGCCGCGGGCGGTCGTGGGCCGGGCCGGGCCTGGCCTGGCTTCGGTGGAAGGTCTCCGATCGTCCGCCCCGCTCGATCCCCGACCAGCTCTGGGATGAGCTGTTCGATCGCATGGGCTGAGCGTGACCGCGCCCTGCTGGATCGGCGAGATCGAAGGCATTGACCTCGCCCTCACTCTCCTCTGCGTCAGGCGTGACGAGACCCAACGCCGAGCCCAGCGACCAGTTGTCCGCCTCGGCATCCCCGCACGCCTCCGCCCGAAGGAGTCCGAACGACCTTTCGGGATCGATGCCTGGAGGCGACCAGTCGTTATCGAAGGATGACGCTCACGCCCCGTTCCTCGAAGATCTCCAGGAGCAGGTCGAACAGCGGAACGTCCCGATCGCCGACGGGCACGCGCTCTACCAACCGCGTCCGAGCCTTGGCCGAGGAATCCCAGTGCAAGGTGAATGGCGTGGTGGCGCCCCAGCCGCCGCGCAGGCAGTCGCCCAGAGCGTCCAGGTTCCAGCCGAAGTATCCACCAGGCCCATTGACGGCCTCGCCGACCGCGCAGTAGAAGCTGTCCTCGTCGACGATGTACTCACCGTCGACGGTGAGCACCTGCCCTGCCGGAGCGTCGGGCCTTCCCTGGCGTTGGTACTGCCGGGACCACAGGGCCACCGACAGCCACGCGTGTCTGTCCTCGGGTGCGAGTTCGTGCCACATTCCGGTGCGGTTCAGGTGACCGGTACGGACCAAGTCCCACACCCTGTCCGCACCGGGCAGGGCGTTCTCACACCACAGGGTCACCGTGAGGTCGACGAGGCCGACTCCATGGGCGGAAGGCTGGACATCGACGACGGTGACCTCGCCGACGAAGTAGGACCCCATGGTGACACCGTCGCCGTCGAGGAGGCCGAACCAGGCGTTCCCCGCCACGGCACGACGACTACCGACATGGCCGACGCTCTTCAGTAGGCCACCCTGCGGGAGGAGACCTGCAAGGTGCACTCGGCGTGCGCCCTCCTCATCGGGCAGGGGCGTGAAAAGCCCCTCGGCCTCGTGAGCAAAGCCCCAGAAGTCGCTGTCGTCCTCGTCCGAGGTCAGCGCGTACTTCTGTCCCTCGCGGCTTCGCCCCGATGTTCGCATCGCACCCCCATGAGAGCGCTGTTCTTACCGACGCTCGGCGACTTGGGGGACCGACGAAATGCGGCTCCGGAGGTGACGGAATGCGCCGAGCGGGGGCAGCGGGTCAGGTGGCCGCCGCGTGTTGTGGCACGCTTGCCGGCCGCTCCGAGCGTCGCAGTTGGCTGGCTTGACGAGCCCCTGCTGGTCAGCAGTTGATAGGGGGGTTACCAGAAGTGACTCGGCAGTAGTCCGACCCGAGTCCGCCGTCGACGGTGCCGGCGTTAGGGCCGACGGAGATGAAGTCGCCGTCGGCTCCGCCGAGGATCTTGCCGGTCGCCGTGGTACCGGCGTTGGCCGTGATGGAGTCGCCACCGGCGCCGCCGTCGACAGTGCCGGCAACGATGCCGTTGATGACGATGTAGTCGCTGCCGCCCAATCCGTTGACGCTGTCGCCCATGGCCAGGGCGCCGCAGCTGATGTGGTCGGAGCCGGCGGTACCGCTGACGGTCGTTCCGGACACAGGGCGGCCGTTGACCGTACATGACGTCAGGGCTTGTGCAGGCGTTGCGGTCAGGGCGAGGGGAGCGGCAGCGAGGGTGGCGGCGCAGAGCGTACGCATCGCATGTCTGATCATGTAATGAGTGGCTCACGACGATTTCATGATCGCAATGCTGCATCATCGGTGGCGCCGCCGTTCGGGGCAGTCTGCCGCCCGGACGGGCCCTCGAGACCGACGGTCAGATGATCAGGGTTTGCGACGGGTGTCCGAGGCCGGAGTCAGAGGGCCGTCCCGCAGGTTTCCTGTCTGGGAACCTGCGGGAATCGCCCACGCCGACGTAGGGAAGTTCACTGGGAGCCGTTACCTCCCAGTCCGGGAAGTCCACCTGCTACGGGCAGTGTTTCCGCAGGTCAGCGAATTCCGTCGGTGTCCCGCGGTCCGACTCGGCGCGAGCCACTTCGGCGTCGTACTGACTCGCGTCGAAGTGGAACTCCGGCGGGGGGTGGGGCGTGGGGGTGTGCGTAGCCCACGGAATATCCCAGTCCGACCACTGCACGATCTCCCCGTCAGGCCACCCTACGGGGCGCTCTGACGTCGGCGCGCGGCCAACTGGCGCCTACCTCCCCCGGCCGGCGGGAGGATCTACGAGGGCCTTGACCCGGAATGTTGGACACGGGTTGTGCGGCTGGGGCCAGGTTGGTTGATGTTGTGGCGAGTGCTGTTTCGTAGGTGATGGGGCTGCGTTGTCCGAGGCTGGAATGGCGGCGTCAGCCCCCGCCTCGGTAGGGGCCGTTCTTCTTTGCCGCCGAGCACTCACTCTGATCGCCCAGAAACCGGCGAACTGCAGTCATGCCGGGCAGAATTGGCTTCGGAGACAGGGGCGGCGAATCTGGTTTCCGTAGCGACGGCGTGAGTGGTCGACTGGCAATGCGCACTGGGTTGCGTCCACATCGCGGCCGAGCGCTGGACAGGGACGGCCTTCGGTGAGCGGATCGGAAAACCAGGTGCAACGCGGCTCATGCGTCCGGTCCCAGCGTCACCCTGGACAGCGCTGCAGTCCGCGTCGCCCTCCTCGACGCGGGAGGAAGGCTCCATCAAGGGCGACAACCGCTTCTCCGTCCGGCTGATCGACGGCCCGGACAACCGCAAGGGTGGGGAGCAGATCAACGCGGTGTACACACTCAACCGGGTAGTGAACGGCGACCCCTTCTACGTGAAGATCACGAACTCGCTGAAAGGCTTCGACTGGCTATGGCGCTTTTCGCCGAGCATCACGTCACCGCAACTCCCGGCCGCCGCGTCCTGGAGGTCTACGACGCTGACGCCTTTCTCGGCGACAGCGCCGCCCTGGATGCCGCCGAGGTACAGGTGGTGGCGGGAAACGGCTACCACCTGTACCTCCTCAGCCTGCAGCCCGACATGCCCGTCCAGATCACCATCCGCGTCTGGGACACCCCACCCAAGCCGCCGGCCGACGCCGAAGGCCACGTCGACATCAGCCTCGAGTCCGAAACGGGCATCCTCGTGGTGGGCCAGCTCGACCGCGGCCCTGCCCCTGACGACGTCGTCCTTCCCCGCCCGGGCGTCTACGAGGGCCACGCCTGGTGGACCAACCGGCAAGCGGCAGGCGACTACTACGACACCACCCTCGCCCAGCTCCCCTATGACGCCCCCGACACCTGGCTCACCGAAGCATGGAACAACTGCCCCGTCGCCGAACGGTACGTCCTGGACCTCGCGTACAACTGGGAGCCCGAACCCGTTGACGACGACGAGGACTGGGCCTAGTGCTGTGACCGCATAGGTTCGCCGGGTTGGCGGTTGGGGCGGTTGGACGGGCGGCGACGTTCCGTCTGATCGCTGGAGGTGCGGTGGCCGAGTCTGTCCGGGTGCGCAGACTGACCGATCAGGAGGGGCAGAAGCTGCAGCAGATCGTGCGTCGGGGCAGCACCAACTCGGTGCGCTATCGGCGGGCGATGATGCTGCTGGCATCGGCCGGCAGGAACCGTGTGCCGGTGATCGCCCAGCTGGTGCAGGCCGATGAGGACACCGTCCGCGATGTGATCCACCGGTTCAACGAGATCGGTCTGGCCTGTCTGGACCCTCGATGGGCGGGAGGCCGTCCCGCCTGCTCGACCGTGACGACGAGGACTTCGTCGTGGCGACGGCCACCACCCGCCCCACCAAGCTCGGCCAGCCCTTCACCCGCTGGTCGCTGCGCAAACTCGTCGCCTACCTGCACAAAGTCCACGGCCGGATCATCCGTATCAGCCGTGAGGCGTTACGCGGCCTGCTCGTCCGCCGCGGCATCACCTTCCAGCGCACCAAGACCTGGAAGGAATCTCCCGACCCTGAGCGCGACACCAAACTGGACCGCATCGAGCACGCCCTGGACCGCTTCCCGGACCGCGTCTTCGCCTTCGACGAGTTCGGCCCGCTGGGAATGCGGCCCACCGGCGGCAGTTGCTGGGCGGAGCAGGCCAAGCCCGACCGAGTGCCGGCGACCTGCCACCGCACCCACGGCGTTCGATATTTTCACGGCTGCTACTCGATCGGCGACGACCGGCTGTGGGGCGTCAACCGCCACAGAAAGGGCGCCGCGAACACGCTGGCCGCCCTGAAGTCCATCCGTGCCGCACGGCACGACGGTGCACCGATCTACGTGATCCTGGACAGCCTGTCCGCCCACAAGGGCGCCGACATCCGGCGTTGGGCCAAGAAGCACAAGGTCGAGCTGTGCTTCACCCCGACCTACGCCTCGTGGGCGAACCCGATCGAGGCACACTTCGGACCGCTGCGGCAGTTCACCATCGCCAACTCCCACCACCGCAACCACACGATGCAGACCCGGGCCCTGCACGCCTATCTCCGCTGGCGCAACGCCAACGCCCGCCACCCGGGCGTCCTGGCCGCCGAACGCAAGGAACGCGCCCGCATCCGAAGTGAGAAGGGCATCCGCTGGGGCGGACGCGTCCTCGTAATCGCAGCGTGAACAGCCTGCCCTGGTGTTCTGCGTGGTCACTACATGCCATAACCCAGTTCCTCAGCCTCGATGTGCCAGAAGGAGTTCTCATCGGCAACAGCTTCGGCGTCAAGCACCCCGAATCGTTTCAGCAACGCTTCAGTGAGCGTGTCGCCAGCCTGCTCGACCAGGTCTACGGTCTCGTCCTCGCTCAGGCCGTCGCCGGGCCCCTCATATGCGTCGGCCTCAGCAGTGGCCTCCTCATAAGCGCGGTTGAAGGCGACGAACGCCTCCACGCTGGAGTTCACCAGTCGGGGAACATCACCCTCCGGCAGAAACCACAGCGAGCCGTCGTCACGCTGTAGGACGAGTGCGCTCAACCCTGGGTCGACCGCGACCAGGGCATACCGCACACCGCCGACCATGCGTTCTGCAAAAGGGGAGGCCTGCCACACCCCGTGGTACGGGCAGCAAACGCATCCGGCCAAGAGTGAGGCAACTTCAGCATCGTTCACGCCGAGAACGTAGCCCGCCCCGCCGACGCTTCACCAAGCCGGTGAACCTATGCGGTCACAGCACTAGCGATCGCCTGGAGATCACTGCGGCCCCTGGCAGACGGGGGTAGCCCGCGCCTGGCGGCACCCGGCGGGCTGCTGGTCGGTGATTGACATGATGGGCGGCGGCAAGATTTCAGCTGTCTCCAGGGGGCGATCATGACGTTCAAGACCGAAGCCGATTCCGCAGTCGTCGATCGGGACGAGTGGTCCTACGCACCGGCTGTCGGCGTCGGACCGCTCCGGTTCGGCATGACCGTCGACGAAGTGGTCAAGGCGGCTCAGCTTCTCGGCCAGACGCAGGTCAGCGATTGCGCACGGCACCACGCGATCTTCTCGCCGACTTGGAAGATCGAGATCCGCCGCAGGGCAGCCCCTTGTCCGCCTGCCGTCACGGCCTACGTGAGCCAGGCTGTGGGGTTGTTCTGCATCGCAGCCGACGCCGTCCACGGTCCACAGGTCCGGCACGACGGAATCTCGCTGGTCGGGAGGGACCCGTCGGGACTGGAGAGCGACACAATCGCGCATGCCGAGGCAGTGGACGGGTACTTTCGCTACACGCCCGAGGGCTTTGCAGTACCGGATGATTTCGGGGTGGTCATGCGCGGGCAACTCGTCGGGCAGGTCCTGCGATCGCGTCCGTTGTTCATGGTGACGCGCGACGGCGCGAATACTGAATGGGATTCGATGCCTTTCGAGGAGTATCTCCACGGTCAGTCAACGACCTGACGTGGTGCGACTCGTGGCGAGGGGTGAAGGAGGTCGCCAACCCGTCGTCGGCTGGGGCCACGCGAGACCGGAAGCCGGGGCCGCGTCAAGCCGGAACTCAGACCCCCAGCACGACGACATGGGGCCACCTGGAGCCGAAAAAACGGGGCCAGTTCAGACCGTCAACGCCACTCAAGCAGAGGCGGCAGTTCAGCACAGGAACGGTGCTCATCGTTGATGGCACCCTCGTGCCCACCCGTGACCATGCCGTCGCCCAGCAGTCGAAGAACTATCGGTACTCCACCAACCACCAGGTTGTCATCGACGCAGACAGTCGGCTCGTCGTTGTCGTCGGACGCCCGTTGCCGGGCAACCGCAACGACTGCAAGGCCTGGGCCGAGTCAGGTGCCAGGGCGGCTGTCGGCAAGACCACAACGATCGCCGACGGCGGCTACCCGGGCACCGGACTGGTCATCCCACATTGCCGCCCGGCCGACGGCGAGCTGTGCGACTGGAAGCACGAGCACAATCGCTCCCGCAAACAGGTCCGCGCCCGTGTCGAGCACGTCTTCGCGCGCATGAAGACCTGGAAGATCCTGCGTGACTGCCGCCTCAGAGGCGACGGCGTCCACCACGCCATCCTCTCCTGGACGATCGCGGAATCAGCGCGACCCTCGGTCAGCGCCCTGGTCATAGCCGTCCTCCCTCCAGAACCTTGCGCTGAGGATGAAAGAGGCTCAGGGACCGGCGGGATGGGGGAGGCCAACGCCGAGATGACCGAGCAGATCCGCGTCGCTGCCCTCGGCGGCATCGGCCGGTTCGCCCAGTTCCTCATGGCGGGCGGCCTGTGCGGCCTGATCCGCGCCGTCCAGGAGGCCGACGACCGGCTGCTGTGCGTGGCGGAACGCGCCTGTGCCACGGGAGCGGGGTCCTGTGATCCTGTTGATGCAGCGGGCGCCGAACAGGCCCGAGATCCTTCGGACGCTGACGGCCGACGCGATGGGGGACCAGTGGGTCCGCGGCGGAGGCCTCCCCCCCCCTCGCCTCGGGACGGGGGGTGAGACCACGATCGTCATCAACATCGTCCAATACCTCGTCATCCCGGAGAACAGAGGACCGGGAGCGCTGCCAGGCACTCCATGGACATGCTGCTGGCGCAACCAGCCGCGCGAACGCCCCGTCGGCCGGAAGCCCTCGGTCCGTCGTACGCGTGGGCTGAACGCCTCGCCGGTGGCAAGGACTCCGCCCACGTCACTTTGCCTGGGCGAGCCAGACCGCGTCGGGGCCGGCAGGGAACCGGAGTTGGCCGGTCGTGTCGTGCACGGCGCGCCACACCGCTTCGGCGACGTCGCTTTCCTCGGTGAACAGGTCCTGGCCCGTGAAGTCGCCCATGGCCTTCTCCGCCCACGCTGCGTAGGGCGCCGGGACCAGTTCGTCCAGCGGGGCGCCCTGCGTCGCCGTGGCGGCGAAGTTGGTCGTCAGGCAGGCGCCCGGCTCGACCGTCTTGGCCCGCACGCCGAAGGGCGCGAGTTCGAGCGAGAGGGATGCGGTGAACCCCTCGATGGCCATCTTGCTCGCCTTGTAGACGGCCGAGAGGGGCATGTGGCCCAGCACCACGCTGGAGGTCACGTTGACCACCACGCCGGAGCCGCGCTCGCGGAACTGGGGGAGTACGGCCTGCGTTGTTGCCATCACGCCGAAGGTGTTGGTCTCGAACACTTCCCGAACCCGGGTCATGGGGGTGCCCTCGAACACGCCGATCGAGGGGAGGCCCGCGTTGTTGACCAGGACGTCGACGGGGCCGGCTGCATCGAGCGCGGCGGCGATGCTCTCGGGCTCGGTCACGTCGAGTGCGACGACGCGCAGCCGGTCCGAGGAGGGCAGAGCGTCCGGACGCGGGGTGCGCATCGTGGCGACGACGTTCCACCCCTGCGCATGAAAGTGGAGGGCTGTCTCCCGTCCGTATCCGGACGAGGTACCAGTGATCAGAACGGTCTTCATGGTGATCCTTGCGAGGTGATGGGATCCCCGGCCGGACAGGCATTTTCCTGCACAGCTGGGGAATCGGTGATTCCATTGAATCGCTCTGACCTGCTGAAACAGTAGAACTATCCTCGCCTCTTCCTGCACGATCCTCTACCGTGCTCCAGATGGATCAGGGCAGGACGGTCACGGGGGAGTGCGCGGTGCTGCGCAGACGGGCGGCGTCCCGGCTCGGGGGCGCACCGAACTGACGGCGGTACTCCCGGCTGAACTGCGAGGGGTTGTCATAACCCACGCGCTGGCCGATGCCGGTGACGTCGCCCGGGTGGGTGGCGAGCAGCAACCGGGCCTCCTGCAGCCTGATCTGCTTCTGGAACTGGATGGGGCTCATCGCGGTCACCGCCTGGAAGTTGCGATAGAAGGCGGAGACGCTCATGCCGGACATGCGTGCCACGTCCTCGACGCGGAACGACTGCGCGTAGTGCTCGCGGATCCAGCGCACGGCCCGCGAGACGTGGCTGAGGCCACTGTCGGCCAGGCCGAGCTGGCGCACCGTCGCACCCTGCTCGCTGGTGATCAGGCGCCACAGGATCTCGCGTTTGACCAGCGGCGCGAGTACGGCACGGTCGCGGGGTTCGTCGAGCAGTCGCAGCAGCCGGACCACCGCATCGAGCAGCGAGGCCGAAGCGTCGCTGACGGCGATGCCCGACGGAGTGCCTGCGCCGGTGCGGGAGAGGTCGCCGGGCCCGGCTTGCAGCAGCACTTCCGCGACCGCGGACGGTTCCAGGGTGAGGCCGAAGCCGAGGGCGGGCTGCTTGAGGTCGGCCTGGGTGAACTGCCCGGTGACGGGCAGGTCGACGGATGCGACCAGGTACTGCCCGGGGCCGTACTCGTAGACCCTCTCGCCCAGCGCGAGCCGTTTCGCGCCCTGGGCGATGACGGCGAGCACCGTGCCGGACATGGAGGGCGCCGGCGGATCCGGCCGGTCGACCTTCGAGATCAGGACGCCGTCGATGGCTGTCGTCCAGTCGGGTCTGGCATGCCGGTCCAGCAGGGTTCGGAACTCTTCAAGGGACATGCACCCATTGCAGCACCCCTCCGCCACCCTGCTCCCGAAATCGCGAGGATCGTGCAAGTGCCCGCGACCATCGTTCTAACGTTTCAGCAGGTCAGAAGCATTGAATGGAATCAGCTCACTCCATCAATGCGAAGGAGAACATCGTGCTTGCCAACTACGGCTTCAACGCCACCCTGACCGCCAAGCCCGGGATGGGCGGCCGGCTGGTCGATCTGCTGCTGACCGGCCTGAACGAGGGCAGCCCCGGCGCGAGCGAACACTGCGTCGTCTACGTCGTCTCCCGTTCCGCGTCCGACACCGACGTCATCCACGTCACCGAGGGCTGGACCAGCGAGGAGGACCACCACCGGACCTTCGCCGGCGAAGCCGCCCAGGCGATCGTGGCGCAGATCGCCGGAATGCTGGCCGAGGAGCCCGAGCACACCGACTACGTCCCGGTCCTCGGCAAAGCCGCCTTCTGAGCCCCATGACGGATCAGCCGACCCGCCACCTGGCCACCTGCCCGGACGCCCCCGTCCTCGTTTGCCCGGCACCACACCACGAAAGGCCCACGCCATGACCTCGGCACGTCCCGCACTGGACCCCGAACTGCGCGAGCTACTGACCGGCATGCCCCTCATGTCCCAGCTCACCACGGAAGTTCTCGCACAACTGCGACAGCTCCCCTCGGCGCCCGTCGACTCGCTCCTGGCACACCGGCAGGTCGACAGGCGCGAGGTCAGCGTGCCGGCCAGGGACGGTGCCCAGATCTGCCTGTCGGTCTTCAGCCCCGCGAACGCCGACCGCACCACGGCCGCCCCCTGCATCTACTGGATGCATGGTGGCGGGATGGTCATGGGCGACCGCTTCTCGCAGATCGACATCCCGCTGGAATGGCTCGACGAGTTCGGCGCGGTCGTGGTGTCCGTGGACTACCGGCTCGCACCCGAAGCCACCGGCACCACCCTCGTCGACGACTGCTACCAAGGTCTGCTCTGGACCGCCGGACACTCCGAAGAACTGGGCATCGACCCCACCCGTATCATCGCCGCCGGCGCCAGCGCCGGCGGCGGCCTCGCTGCCGGCCTCACCCTGCTGGCACGCGACCTCGGCGCCCCGGCGATCGCCGCGCAGGTGCTGATCTGCCCCATGCTCGACCACCGCAACACCACCACCTCCAGCCGCCAGTACTCCGGCGTGCCCGGTGTCTGGACCGGCGAGATGAACGAGTTCGGATGGCGAGCCGTTCTCGGCGACCTCACCGCCGACGAGGTGTCCGCGTACGTCTCGCCCGCCCGGGCCAAGGACCTCTCGGGCCTGCCGACGACCTACATCGACGCCGGCTCCGCCGAAGTCTTCCGTGACGAGGACACCGACTACGCCACCCGCATCTGGGCGGCCGGCGGCCAGGCCGAACTCCACGTCTGGGCAGGCGGCTTCCACGGCTTCGACGCCCTGTACCCGCAGGCGGACATCTCGGCCACAGCCCGCCGAACCCGCACCGACTGGCTCACCCGACTCCTGCTCCCGAACGGCTCCGCGTAACGCACCCAACGCTTGAGGGAGGTCCTCCAGCCGCCCGTCCGGGAGCCGGCCCGCTGCTCCCGCCGCGGACCGCGGGGGCGGGCTACGCTGCGCAGTTACCGGCAGAGCCCCAGCGCAGGAACCTGCTGGATCCCGCATCGTCGACGAGGGTGACCGCGTATTGCGCGTAGCGCCATTCCTTGCGGGCCCGGGATTCCGTGAGGACCGCCTGGCAGGCCGTGTCGGCTGCGAGTGCGGCCCACCGGTCTCGTGTCGCCTCATCCCATGCGGGCTTGTCGGCCCATACGTACATCACGGCCTCGTCGCGGGCGAAGCCGATGGACATGTTGCCGTTGTCGAGCCAGTTGGGATCGCTGATGATGCGGGAGTTGCCCTGCCACTCGGAGATGATGCTGTCGACCGTTTGTCCGGCGACGCGGATCTCGTCCTTGTCCGTGCTGGGGATCTGCGCCTGCTCCAGGCCGGACCTGGTGGGCTGCCAGTCCGGGTCCTGTCCGGCGGCGGGAGCGCTCCGGTTCTGGACCGACGTGTCGCAGGAGGTGTTGGTGCGGAAGTCGTCCTCCCATACGATGCCCGGGCCTTCCTCACGGGCAGTGTCCACGACGATGTAGTCGTCGTAGGGGAAGTCGGGGTAGGACTTGGCGAGGTCCCGCAGGCCCAGGCACACCGTCGAGGCGACTTCTTGCACCGCCACCGGGGACAGCTCCTGGCCGCTCGTCGCGACGTACACCTCCCCTCTTCGCCGGTGGAAGGTGATGGCACGGTTGAAGTGGGGATAGGCGACGGGATCCAGCCAGGCCCCCGTCCCCATTGCCCCGAAGGCGTCGTTCTCGGCAGGGGTCCTGGCCGGCCGCGATTCCTTCCACGCCGTGAGGGACGCCTCGCCCGGATCGTCCGTTGCCGTACCGGCGGGACTGTGACTCCGGACCGCGCTCTGTGCGCTGTTCGTCGCGTCTGCGGTCGGGCTGGGGAGGAACGCAGGGCCGCCCGTGGAACTCTTCGTCCCGGGGCTGTTGCCTGTCTCGAAGAGGAGACCGCCCGCAAGCGCCCCGCTCAGGGCGGCGGCTCCGACGACCACGGCGATCGTACGGCCACGGCCCTTGCGTCGTCCGGCGGGAGCCCGCCAGGCCGGGTCGTCCAGGACGGGCATGTCCCACTGGGCTGTCACCAGGTCGTTCACGGCGGTGGGGATGTCCGTGGCCGGGTGCAGAGCCTGGGTTGTCTGGCCGGCGAACAGCGCCGTGCACTTCTCGGCGAGCACCGCTGCGGAGGGACGGTCGTCGGGTACTTTCGCCAGTGCGGACGTCACGAGCGCCAGAAGGTCGTCGGGCATGCCCGTGGTGTCGGGCTCACCCGATATCACGCGGTAGGCGACTGCGTCGGGAGCTCCGGTGCCGAAGGGCAGGCGTCCGGTGGCCGCGTAGGCGATCAGGGCTCCCCAGGCGAAGACGTCGCCGGCGGGGCCCGTCATCCCGGTGCGGTAGGCCTCGGGGCTGATCCAGCCGGTGGTGCCGGTCATGACGCCGGTGCGGGTCACCGAGGTGCCGTCCAGGGCGTGGGCGATGCCGAAGTCCAGTACCCGGGGTCCGCAGGGGGCGAGGATGACATTGGCCGGCTTGACGTCGCGGTGGGCCACCCCGGCCGCGTGAACGGCTGCCAGTGCGGCCGCGGTTCCGGCCGCGAGAGCGTACAGCCGGGCTCCGCCGAGTGGGCCGTCGACGGTGACGTACTGGCCGAGGGTGGGGCCGGGGATGTATTCGGTGGCAAGCCACGGGGCGGCGGCATCGGTGTCGGCCGCGAGCAGCGGCACCAGACAGGGACCGGCGACCCGCCGGGTCACTTCGACTTCCCGCCTGAACCGGGCGCGGAACTCGTCGTCGTCGGCCTGCGCGGGATGGATGAGCTTGACAGCCACCCGGAGTCCTTGGGGATCCAGAGCCGCGTGGACCGTGCCCATGCCGCCCGAGCCGAGTCGCCCGATGATCCGGTAAGGGCCTATCCGGGCCGGGTCACCAGGCCGTGCGGGGTGGACACGCGTGGGCAACGAGGACTCCCGGAAACAAGATGGAACAGACCGTGCTGGTCAGGTCCGTAACCTTCCCATGCCGCGATTCCAGATGACAGCCCGCCCCAGGTGAGGAAACGCCGGCGCGTCAACTGCCCGTCCCGGCGAGATACGGAAGGCCGGGATCCGGTCGCCCGCCACGGTCGTGCGGCAGCGGATTCTCCCGACAGCCCCTGCCCCGCCGGCCCCCACCCAGCAGGGCCGATCACCACAGCCTCTGCTCCGCCGGGCGGCAGCGGTCTTCGCGGAGCGCGGTGATTTAACATGATCGGGGCGTGTGGGTGAATGAGTGCCGGGGGGTATGACGTGGCCGTCTACGAACTCAAGAACCGTCTGGTCGTCGGTATCGCCTCCAGCGCACTGTTCAACCTGGCGGAGGCGGATGCCGTCTTCCGCGATCAGGGAGAGGAGGCCTACCGCGCCTACCAGGAGGAGCACCTGGACGACACGCTGGACAAAGGGGTGGCCTTCCCTTTCATCCGCAGGCTGCTGTCCCTGAACGGCCTCTCACCCGATGATCCTCTGGTCGAGGTCATCATCCTGTCCCGCAATGATCCCGACACCGGGTTGCGGGTCATGCGGTCCATCCAGTCCCACGGACTGCCCATCACCCGGGCCATCTTCATGCAGGGCCGCTCGCCCTACCACTTCATGCCCGCCCTGAACATGTCCCTGTTCCTGTCCGCGAACGAGGACGACGTCCGCGAGGCCGTCGCGCTCGGGCTGCCCGCCGGCCGCGTGCTCGGCCCGGCGGTGGCCGACGAGGACGATGACCAGGACCTGCGGATCGCCTTCGACTTCGACGGAGTCCTCGCCGACGACGCCTCGGAACAGGTCTACCAGGCCGGCGGCATCGACGACTTCCGCTTCCACGAATCGGCGAACGCCGCCACCCCGCACGACCCGGGTCCCCTGCGTGACTTCCTCGCGGGCGTCAACCGGCTCCAGCGGCGTGAGGAAGAACAACGGGCGCAGGACGCCGACTACAAGATCCGCGTCCACGTCTCCCTCGTCACCGCCCGCAACGCACCCGCTCACGAACGCCCGGTGCGCAGCCTGAAGGACTGGGGTGTGGCCGTCAACGACGCCTTCTTCCTCGGCGGCATAGACAAGAGCACGATCATGGAGGTCCTCAAGCCCCACATCTTCTTCGACGACCAGGTCGGCCACCTGACCGGCACCGCCCGCAGCACGCCCAGCGTGCACATCCCCTTCGGGAAGATGAACGATCCGGGCCACCCGGCGACTGAGCAAGCACAGCAATGAGGCAAGCACCGCGATGAGGCCCGCCTCGGACCGAGTCCGGGCCGCGAAACGCCCTGGACTACGCCGCTCGACTCCAGGGCGTCTCGGCCGCGGGGATGACGAGGGGCAGATCGGCAGTGACGGTGGCGCCCTCGGGGGTGGTGTCGATGGTGAGAGTGCCCCCGATCTCTTCGACGCGCTCGTGCATGGACTGGATGCCCACACCGGGTGTCCACGGCACGGTGCACCGGCCGCTGTCGGTGACGGTCACGCGCAAAAGAGCGGGGTCCGTGAGCTGCACGGTGAGGCGGGCGGTGGTGCCCTCGGAGTGCCGGGCGATGTTGGTCATGGCCTCCACCGCCACCCGGTACGCGGCCACTTCGACGGCCGCCGGGAGCGGCGGCAGCCGGGGGGAGCGTCGACCGTGACGGTCAGAGCCCGGTCGTCCGCGGCGCACAGCGGGGCGATGCCCTGGCGTACGGCGTCGACGAGGCCGAGTTCGTCGAGGGCCCGAGGCCGCAGGCCGTAGACGATCCGGCGGATCTCGGTGATCGCGTCGCCGATGTCGGCGCGCAGCCCGCGCGACGTCTCCACGGCACGCTCCGGGTCGGCGGCGATGAGGTTGACGGCCGCGTCGGTGGTGTAGGCGATGCCGGTCGGACTGGCTCCGCCGATGGGACGGGGCCGGTCCGGGAGCCGAGGGCCTCGAGACCGGGCTTTCAGACGCGCCGGGCTCGCAACCCGCATCAAGGCGGGACGTCTCCGGGCTACCGAACCGGCGCGGTCGTCGGCGGTGCGCGATGTGGGCCGCTGGACGGGGTGAGGGTCAGGGTCGCGTGCACGGTCTTGCCGCCGAGTGCGGGAACTGTCTTGATCCTTCCGCCGAGACCCTCGATGAGGGGGATCCCGAATCCACCGCGCTCGCCCGGTGTGCTGGACCTCTCAGGCAGCGTCTCGCCGTGGTCGGCGACGGCGATGTCCAGACGGCTTCCGTGCCACGTGAGCTTGAGGGTGCAGGGCTCGTGTGTGTGCCGGATGGCGTTGGTGACCAGTTCGGAGACGATGAGCACCACATTGCACATGCGCGAAGCCGGAGCCTCGTGCGCGGCCAGCCATCGGGCGGTGATCTGCCGCGCCACCTGCGGGGTGTGCAGTCCGTAGGGCAGGGCGACGGCTAGATGAAGGTCAGTAACGGGGCTGTGGTCCACATCAGTTGGGGGTGCCGGAGCCGCTGTGGTGACGGTCATGGCCGGCGCCTCCTCTCTGGAGGGGCGTGTTGTGGCTCTGTCAGTGATCCGGAGCCGTAGCCATCCTGGATGGCGAGAAAAACACAGTAAAAGTGAATATTCTTACAAATTATTCTTCTTTCTGATTCAGGTCTGTGCGGTAAGCGGTGTAACTCCCGAGCTGGAAGCGACAGTTGATGACTGACATGACGAGTGGCCGAGGGTGGTCGGGAGAACCACCGCAACGGCCGTAGGACACCGGCACGCGAAGGCCCCGCCGGAGCGGGGCCTTCGCTGCGCAGTCAGGCGCGGTGACCGTAGTACGGGCCTCAGGTCACGTCGACGTAGTCGCCGGAGGAGTTGCTGGCACCGGTGGTGGTGTTGCCGCCGTAACTCCAGCGCCAGGTGCCGTCCTGGGAGGCTGTCACGGTGGTCTTCAGGGAGCCGGTACTGCTGGCGGTCACCGTCTTGACCGTGGAGTAGGCACTGGAACCGGCGGGCTTGAACTGCAGCTTCACCAGCCGACCGCCGTAGTTGTCGTAGCGGTGCTGACTCCAGTTGGCGTGCTGCACGGTGCCGGTGACGGTGATCGGCTTGCCCTTGGCGACCGGCTCCGGGGACGCGTTCGCGTTCTGGATGCGCGAGGCACGCTGGAGACGGACCGTCGCGGACAGCAGGTCGGTGTCGTAACCGCCGTTCTTCTTGATGCCCGTGCCGAGAGTCTTCCATTCGGCGGCGTCACTGTTGACAAGGTGGTTGCCATTACCGCCCGGCATGCCGTCCGGGTCGATGGTCATCGTCTCGTCGCAGTCGCGGAAGGTGTAGCCCCCCGCGGAAGATGTCCTGCAGCTCCATCGGGTCGTGGAGATCGCGAGCAGGTATTTGGTGGACCCGTTACTGCGGTACGCCTCGACCCACCAGTCGTCGAGCGCCACGCTGCTCTTCGCCGTGTACGTCAGCGGGGCCTCGACCTCGGCACTGATGCCGACGACGATGGGCTTGCCGTTGTTGATGACGACGCTCGAGAACGAGATGTCGCTTTCGGCCGCGTGTGCGGCCGGCGCCGTGAGTCCCACGCCCGCCAGCGCCATGCCCCCGGCCACCGCCGCGGCAGCCACGCGCCGCCCGGTCGCCGGTCTGTTCCGCTGTATCGCAGCAGATTTTGCGGTGATCAATCCCCACCCCTGAGTCGAGTATCTGAGCGGCGGGTCGACTGCCCGCCGCCGGAACTCTAGATCATCCAGGGGAGGCACCCGGCGCCGCTCCGTACCTGGTGGCCAGGACGCTGACCGAGCGCCCACCGCCTCCACGACGAGGACGTCTGATGAGTCGCCGACGCACTCCACTCGCACATCGCAGTCCTGTTCGGGGCCTGAGCAGGCGCGTCTGAGCCCTGCATGACAAGTTTGCTGTATGGCGCGGCAAAAGCCACTGCCGAGACCGCTGTGCGGCTGCTGGCACCGACCGCTGCGGTCGCACGCACCTCGTTGATCATGGGGCATGGAGGATCTGTGCACGAGCGCATGGTCCACGCCCTGATTTCCGGCACCCGCGATGGCGTGCTGTTCACCGACGACATCCGCTGCCCGGTGCATGTCGAAGACCTCGCCTCCGCTTTGCGGGAACTCGCCGCGTCCGACCAGGCCGGCATGTTCCACCTTGCCGGACCGGACGCCCTCAGCCGTCACGAACTCGGCGTTCTCATCGCCCGACGCGATGGACTCGACGCAACCCGGCTGCCCACCGGAGGCCGAACCGACACCCTCATGCCCGGGGCCCTGGACGTCCGCCTCGACAGCAGCGCCACCCAGGGACACGTGCGTACACGGCTACGTGGAGCGCGAGAGTTCCTTCAAGCCCGGTAAGCCGCCCGCTGGGCGAAGGCCGGCGCATTCAAGCGCATCCTCGACCAGCTCCGCCGACGGCTGCGCCGCCAGCGCTGTTCCCGGTCGGTCCGGGTGATCGTGGACTCCCAGTCCGTCAAAGGCGCGGTGACCGTATCGAACGCGACGCGCGGATACGACGCGAACAAACACGTAAACGGCAGGAAGCGGCATCTCCTTATTGACCAGGACGGCCTGCTGGTCACGCCCGCCGCCGTTCAGGACCGCAACGCGGTCCGCGTCGTTCTCACCCGCCTCCACGCCGAACGCCCCGAAAACGTCCTGGTCTGGGCGGACAACGGCTACGGAGGCGAGGAGTTCGCCGCCTGGGCCCAGGACACGCTGACGGCGGACATCGCCAGCCGCAAGAAGGTCGACCGGATGAGGGCCGTAGTTCGTGGAGAGTGCGGAGCAGCACCCGGTTCAGCCTCCGAGGCGGTGTGCAAGGTGGAGCAGATCTGCCAGGTGCAGTACCCGTCCGTCGAATCCTGGGAGGGGGACATGGAGCGGCTGGGTCCAGCGGGCGGGGATTGCATCCAGCCCGTAGTACGCCCCGGCGAGGCCCCCGGTCACCGCGGCGACGGTGTCCGTGTCACCGCCGAGGTCGATCGCCGCGCGTATCGCGTCTTCGAAGCTGGCGGTGGTGCGTAGGGCCCAGACGGCGGAGCCCAGGCAGGGCCAGACGGCACCGTTGAACTCGGTCGCCTGATCGGGGTGCCAGTCGGGCGCGAGGACGGTGGCGTAACGGCCGCGGTGGTCGGGGTGGACATGAGCCAGGATGTCCGGGAGCGCTGCGAGGGGGTCGGTGTCCTCAAACGTGACGCGGATAAGTTCGTGGAAGATCGCGGTGCCTTCCCAGGCCGCGCGGTCACCGTGGGTGAGGGCAGCGATCCGGCGGGCCGCGTCCATGGTGGCTTCCTGGCCGGCGGCAGCGAAGTGGACCGCGGAGGTCGATGCCCGCATCAAGGAGCCGTTTCCCGCTGCTCGCTCGTTGACCTGGAAATGGATCGCGGCGGCGAGGTCCCAGGACATGCCGTTGGTCAGGACGTCTTCGGTCTGCAAGCCGATGTCCTTCGGTTCTGACGCTGCCCACCGCTGGAAGCGGGCGAAGATGTCCGGCAGGTCCAGTCCGCCCCGCTCCAGCAGCGACTCCGCGACCAGGATGGCCATCTGCGTGTCGTCGGTCGCCTCGCCGGGGTCCCAGCCACCGCCTCCGCACATCTCGTCACCTGCACCAGGCGCGGGAAACCGCGCAGAGAACGCTCCCTGGGGACCGAACTCGAAGGGGCCACCCAGCGCGTCACCCACCGCTGAGCCGACTATCACGCCGGCGGCCCGCTGAATCCGCTTCATCGGCGCAGGTTATCCGTGCCGCGCAGACGGCCGCGGCCCTATTACTCTTTCGGCTCCCGAACCATCGGTGGCGAACGCATCGTGTCCCAGCACCGCCTGAGGCATCCGGGGTCTGAGACACCGGTACAGGTCACTTGACACCGTCCACGACGCCGTCGGTGGCAGTCAGGGCCGGCGCGGTATCGGGAGACGGTCCGCAGCTTCGTCCCCATCGTTGGCACCATCGGCCGCGGCGTCGTCCCGCATCCGCGGACACCCGCCCGTACCGCAGCTGCAGTACCGGCGCGGCAAGGACCCATCCCCGAGGGGAAGGACGCCTGGCCGCTCCCGCCCGCTGACCGGTCCGCGTCACATCGTCGGCCCGCGCCCCCGAGCGCAGCGCGGGTGCGGCTCAGGCGGCGTGCGCGTCGGCGTAGGCCGGCAGCCGCCAGTCGCCGCCGCGGTCCTCCTTGGAGAACCGCGCGACAACGTCGGGGATGTGGAGGAAGCAGGCCAGCGCGGTGGCGTTCTGGAAGGCGCTGATGGCGTGCTTGTTCATGGGCATGCCCACGCGCAGGATGCGGGGATTGACCTCGCCCTGGATCTCGTCGACGAAGGGCCGCAGGACGCTGTCATAGTTCGCCAGCGCGGTCGGCAGGTCGTCCGCGTGCCGGTTGATCTCCCCGGCCAGGACATAGGCGCCGACCAGGCCGCCGGAGATCCCCATGCCGCTGTAGGGGGATGCGCAGTGCGCGGCGTCCCCGGCCAGGACCACCCGGCCCTTGGACCAGCTGTCGATGCGCACCTGGGCGATCTCCTGGGAGTAGAAGAACGGGCTGTCCTTCATGCCCTCGACGAACCGGTCGGTCTGCCATCCGGCGTCCCGGAACCGCTCAGCCCAGAACTTCTGCTGTTGCTCAACGGGAGCGCGGTGGATCGCGGACGCTTCCGCCGACTCCTCGCGCATCACGAAGTACACCTGGGTCTCGGCCGCGTTGTGGCTGCGCCGCATGATCTGCCGGCCGCCCGGGGCCATGTAGGTGTCGCGGATGTTGGTGTCAGAGGCAATGCGCGGCACGAACCAGTAGGCCATGTGGATGCCCAGGCGCCAGTACGGGTCGAAGCCCTCCGGCAGCAACGCCCGCCGGATGCGTGAGCCCTGCCCGTCGGCGCCGATCAGCAGGTCGTACTCGCCGGAGGTCCCGTCCGAGAAGTGCGCGGTGACCCGGTCTGCGTCCTGGTCGAAGCCGTCGACGCTCTTGCCGAAGACGTACCCGGCGTCGTTCTCGGTCCCCTCGTGCAGGATGCGGACGAGGTCGCCGCGCATGATCTCGTACTCGGAGGTCAGGGTCTGGCGTCCCTTGCCGGAGGTGTTTGCCATGATCGTCGCCTTCGGCTTGCCGCGGGAGTCGACGAAGGCGACGCCCGCCTCGTCCACCAGCCGGCTGCGCACGGTCTCCAGCAGGCCCATGCGCTCGACCGCCTCGATGCCCTGGCCGCGCAGGTCGACCTGCGCGCCCGAGGCGCGCAGCGCCGGGAAGCGCTCGACGACCGTCACCTGGTGACCGCTGCGGGTGAGCCAGAAGGCCAGCGCCTGCCCGGCGACGCCGCCGCCGGCGACGAGGATCCGCAGTGAACGTTTCGCGACCTTGTTTGTCATGTCCGACCACCCCAAAATCTATCGGTGATTGATTCCTTTCCACGGTCTTCTATCAGCGATAGAATGTCAACGTGACCAAGATGAACCGTGGGACCGTCGTCACAGAGGCGCTGGATCTGCTGGACGACGTCGGCCTGGAAACGGTCAGCACCAGGCGGCTGGCCAAGCGACTCGGCGTCGAGCAGCCGTCGCTCTACTACCACTTCCGGACCAAGAAGGATCTCCTTGCGGCCATGGCGGAGGCGGCCATGGCCCCGCACGCCAACGCGCCGCTGCCATCCCCCGAGGACGACTGGCGCGCGTGGTTCCTGGAGAACTCCCGCAGCTTCCGTCGCACGCTGCTGATGCGCCGTGACGGCGCCCGGCTGCACGCCGGCAGCACTCCGGCCGGAGACCTCGACCGGATCCGCCGCAAGATGGCCTTCCTGGTCTCCTCCGGCGTGCCCGAGCGGGAGGCGCAGACGGCGATGCTGGCCGCCGGCCGCTACACGGTCGGCTGCGTGCTCGAGGAGCAGGCGGATACGGATTCGCCAGACGGCGAGGACCTGCCGGACGACGTCCCGGTACTGGATCACGAGGCGGCCTTCGAGGCGGGCCTTGCGCTCATCCTCAGCGGCCTGGAACAGCACACCGCGGCATCCGGCCCGGCCTCCGTCGCACCGTCGCCGATCTGACCGGCTGCAGGACGGGACGGGTCAGGAGAGCGCCCTCCGGGGGCGTTCGTCGCGCGCCAGGCGCCCCAGATGGCTCCGCAGCCCCCACAGCGCCGCCGCTACGAGCAACCAGACCACGGCAGAGGCCGGCAGCCGCCCAGCGAAAAGGCCGGTGAGCAGGGCCACGGTCAGCGGGGGCAGCGAGTGCGCCAACAGACCGTGCCGGCGCGGCCCTTCACCGGCAGCGGCCTGTGCGGCCACCGTTCCGGTCAGACCGGTCAGACCGGTCAGCCCGAGCATGCCGATCAGCATCGTGCCCGTCCGCGCGCGGGCACCTGCGACGTCGCCGCGCGTCGTGGAGCATATGACGACGCGTTCGCCGGGTGCGTCCTTGCGGGCCCACGCCTTCTGCGCGCCCCACAGGATCTATTCGGCCCAGGCACGCTCCAGCAGGGCGCCGAAGGCGGCGGGCTCTCGGCCGATCAGCTCGGCCAGCGTCGAGTCGACGGCGGTGAACTCGCCGTTCCGCGCCGCTGCGAAGATGCTCAGCATCAGGTCGGCGATCGGGGCCGGGGCGCCGTGCGCCAGTGCCTGCTCGCGGAAGGCGTCGTCGGGGACGACGGTGCGGGTGAAAGGCCGTCCGGTGGCCTGGGACGCGATCTCGGCGACGGTGCCGAAGTCGAGCGTCGCCGCGCCGGTGAGCGGCGGGGTGGGCCCCTCGAATCGGCCCTCCTCGGTGAGGATGGCCGCGGTGGCCTCGGCGAGGTCGTCGTGGCCGGTCCAGGCGACGGGGCCGTCGGCGGGGAGGGCAATGTCGCCGGTGTGGCGGGCGGACTCCAGGAACTGCAAGGCGCTGGCCGCGTAGAAGCCGTTGCGCAGCGCGGTCCAGGGCAGGCCGGTGGCGCGCAGCAGGTCCTCGGTCTGGGCGTGGTCGCGGCATGCCTGGAAGCGGGAGTCGTGGGCGGCGCCCATCTGGCTGGTGTAGAGAATGCGGCCGGCGCCGGCCTTCACGGCGGCGTCGATGGCGGTGCGATGGCCGGTGACGCACTCCTCGCCGATGCGGTCGAGGGAGACGAGGAGCAGCTGCTCGGCCCCCTCGAAGGCATGCACGAGCGAGGCGGGGTCGTCGAAGCTGCCCTGCCGGACACGGACGCCGCGGTCGGCGAGGTCCTGGGCCTTGCGCGGGTCGCGGACGCTGACGCCGACGCGGTCGGCGTGGACGCGCTCCAGGAGGCGTTCGACGGTGCTGCGGCCGAGCTTTCCGGTGGCTCCGGTCACGATGATCATTGGGTTCTCCCGACGCTGTTTCCAGTGGAATCATTTCGACGGTAACACTGGAATATCAATGGAACCAAGTCTTCGATACCATCGATTCATGGCCACGCACGACACCACCGACAGTCCTCGTCGCCGCATCGTCGAGGCGGCCGTCGAGCTGCTGGAGAACGGCGGCCCGGACGCGGTGAGCACCCGCGCGGTCGCCGCCGCGGCCGGAACGCAACCTCCGGCGATCTACCGCCTCTTCGGAGACAAGGAGGGACTCCTTGAGGCTGTGGCCGAGCACGGCTACGCGCAGTTCCTGGAGGGCAAGCGCGCGCAGCTCGACCCCGACCCGCGGGACGCGGTGGAGGACCTGCGCCGAGGCTGGGACATGGTGGTGGAGTTCGGGGTCGCCCGCCCCGAGCTGTTCGCGGTAATGAACAGGGCCACCGGCCGGGGGGCGGACATGGCACACCGTGCGGGCCTGGAGATCCTCCACGGCCGGGTGCGCCGACTGGCTGCCGGGGGGTGGCTGCGGGTCGACGAGGAGCTGGCCGCCCAGATCATCCAGGCCACCGGTCGAGGCGCGGTCACCACCTGGCACTCCACCCCAGCGGAACGCCGCAATCCGGCGCTGCTGACCGTTCTCCGCGAGGCCATGGTCGCCGCCGTCACCCGCGCCGAACCGACGGTCCCCGCCGCGGAGGCCGGCCCCGCCGCGGCGGCCCGCGCGCTGCGGGCCGCTCTCCCGGATGATGCCGATGTCCTGAGCGACGCCGAGCAGCACCTGCTGCGCGAGTGGCTCACCCGCCTCGCAGCGGACGGTGGCACACCGTACGCCTGATCGCGCGTCAGGAGCCCTCGTGAGATGGGCATCCGTGCCTTCTGGTCTTGGCGTGCGAGCGGGCCTGCGGTCCGGACGCCGATCCGGCTTGGGCTGCGTTCGCCGCGCCCGAGGTGGCGGGGCAGATCCGGGGTGAGCGGCGCGCGGCCGCGCTGCGCCGACTGCGCGGGTCACATGAGGCGTACGAGGCGCGTCTTCGGGGCCCCGATTACTCCTTCGCCTACTGCGACCGGCTGGTACGTCGGCTCGACGTCCTGCGAGCCCGCGGGCACGGCCGACAGGAGGTGCCGCGGAGTTCGCCGGTCGAGCAACCCGTTGGCCGGATGTACGAACCCTGACCTGACATCAAACGTCTACACAGAGGATTTTGTGCCATATTTTGGACACATCTCCTGACGAAAGGCATGTCATGAAGTTCGCGGTCATCGGCGGTACCGGGCTGATCGGGTCGCAGGTCGTCAAGAACCTGAACGCCGCCGGGCACGAGGCGGTGCCGCACGCGCAGTCCACCGGAATCGACGTCATCACCGGCCAGGGACTGGGCGAGGCGGTGGCGGGGGCCGACGTCATCGTCAACCTGACGAACTCCCCGACCTTCGACGAAGCCTCCCCGGCCTTCTTCCAGACCTCGATGGACAACCTTCTGGCCGCGGCCCAGAAGGGCGGCGTCGGCCACTTCGTCATTCTCTCGATCGTCGGCGTGGACCAGGTACCGGAGCTGGACTACTACCGGGCCAAGGTGCTCCAGGAGGACATCCTCGCGGCAGGGCCGGTCCCCTACTCGATCGTCCGCGCGACGCAGTTCATGGAGTTCATGGACGCTGTCCTGTCCTGGACCGCCGAGGGCGACACCGTCCGGCTGCCCGCCACGCCGATCCAGCCGATCGCCTCCAAGGACGTGGCCCACGCGGTGGCGGAAGTCGCCGCGGGCGCCCCGCTGAGGGGCATTCGCAACATCGCCGGGCCCGAGGTCTTCTCCCTGGACGAGCTGGGCCGGATCACCCTCACCCACAAGGGTGACGGCCGCACCGTTGTCACCGACCCCACCGCCGGCATGTTTGCCGTCGTCAAGGGTGACGTCCTCACCGACAAGGACGCCCACCTCGCCCCCACCCGCTACGTCGACTGGCTCTCCTGAACCGCTCGCGCCCTCCAGCCTGGCTCTGACGTGGCTCGGTGGCTCCGGCATATTGGCTTCCTCTGGCCCCAGTTGACGAAGATCCTGTGTCGCCCGGACGCCTTGAAGTGGCCCCATGGGTTGGCCTGCGCTGGGCCCGCTTGAGGTGTCTGGAAAGCGGTGTCAGTGGCAGCCGATAGTGTCGTGGTCCATGAGTGGTCAACGGCATGAGGTGGTTGTCCGCAAGGCGGAGCATGCAGACGTCGACGGTCTTGTGGCGTGCAGTGGTGCCCTGTTCGCCGAGGACGCGGGGACCCGTGATCCGAGCGTCGACATCAACTGGCCGCGTGAGCACGGACGGCAGCGTTTCACTGCCGGTATCGACGATCCGGACCGGCTACTGCTTGTTGCCGACCGGGGCGGCGAGGTTGTCGGCCATCTCACCGGTGTGGTGGCCGAAGGGTCGGCGATGAAACCGGTGAAGGTCGCGTCACTGGTGAGCATGTATGTGCAGCCCGCCTATCGCCGGGAACAGATCGGCGGGCACCTGATGGGTCAGTTCTTGGCCTGGGCGAAGGACAAAGGTGCGGAACTGGCGGAGGTGACGGCGTACTCGATCAACACCGAGGCCATCCGTTTCTATGAGCGCAATGGCTTCGCGTCCAAGTCGGTGACCTTGGAGACTGTTCTGTAGACGCGTGTTGAAAGCGGCCACCGCGCGTCCGCTGTTCCGGCCTGGCTAGGGAGCGTCCACGGCAACGGCCGGCCACCACAGGGGGATGCGCGGCCGGCCATTACCCGCCGACCACAGACGTTACGGCGCCACCACGGGGACACCGTCCGGGCGGCCGGCGAGCAGCGCAGCGATGTTGTCGGCACAGCGGAGGGCGGCCTCAGTCATCGCGCGCCGGGTCATCCCGGCCACGTGTGGGGTGAGCAGGGCGTTGGGCAGGCCGAACAACGCGGAGGTGAACGCGGCGTGCTCGTGGGCGAAGGTGTCGACGGCGGCGGCCGCCAGGGGGCGTGCCGGGTTGCGTAGTGCGTCTGCCAGGGCTTGCTCGTCGACGATTCCGCCCCGGAAGGTGTTCAGCAGGATCGAGCCAGGTCGCATCAGCGCCAGTTCCGCCCGGCCGACCCGGCTTCCTGTCCGACACACGGCTACGAACACGCGCAGGTCATCCAGAGTCATAGCACCCAAGCTATGCCTGGGGTGAGTGGGAGTAATCACCAGGATTGACTGGGGTTCTGGGGTGTCAGAAGATCGTTGCAGGGCCCAGGCGGCAACCCGGCCGGTGCCTTCGTACGGATCCGGACCGGCGAAGGCGCTGTGCGGGTGCCGACCAACCCATTACCGAAGGGACACGGACACTGTGCCTGCTCTCCCTGCCACGACTGACCGGGCTGTCACCCTGCTGCGTGAGTTCGGTGCCGAAGGCATCGCCCACCCCGGCGGCACTCTCCTTACCCACCTCCAGCGTGTACAGGCGCGGCTGGCGACGTGGAAGGCCCGTCCGGCCCTCCAACTCGCCGGTCTGTGTCACGCGTTCTACGGCACGGACGGCTTCTCCACAGCACTGCTGCCACTGGACCGTCGCAACGACCTTGCGGCGGTGATTGGCACCGAGGCCGAGGCCATCGTGTACCTGTACGCCTCATGCGACCGGAAGGCAACGTACCCGGCTCTCAACCAGGCCGATGCGGCCTTCCACGACAGGTTCACCGGCCGCTCCCACGTTCCAGGGCCACAGTTGCGCCGGGACTTCACCGAACTGTCGGCGGCCAACGAACTCGATCTCGCCATCGTCGATTCCGCCTTCCGTGACAAGTGGGGCCCTCAGCTGCTCGCCCTGTTCACCAGACTCCAGGATTTGCTGAGTGCTGACGCCTGGCTCGAGTGCCGCACGGCGCTTACCACTCCTGCCTCCCGGCCGACGAACCAACACGCCAGTTCTGGCTGGTCGGCGTCGAAGGCCGACCAGCGCTGAGATGGTGGACAACGGTCGTGGCTGTGGCGGTCGGCCGGGGACCGGAGATGGTCGGCGCGTCGGGTGAGCCGGTCGGCGAGCGGGCCAGGTACAGCCTCCGAGGCAGCCTGTTTCTCCAACGTCTGTGCGCGCTGCAAGAGTTCGTCGGCGTGGCGGTCGGTGCGCGCGATGTTCGCACACGACGGCTGGCAGCGGTCGAGGCTTGGGGCGTCGGTGACATCAAAGCGTTCGTCCCGACTGAGCTGAAGCTCGAGCCAGCCGTGTCCACCGGTCTGCCGGTAGGTGTCGCGACGATGGTGAAGCACTTCGAGGGGGAGGTCGCGGGTCGCTCGGCGACCCTGCTCACTGCCGCGATCGACCAAGCGACCGGCGTCGGTACCTATGTGGCCATGGAGTCGTTCGAGGGTTCGCTGCACGGACGGGCGGGTCCTTCAACTTCGTGCGCTCGGCGACAACGTCCGGCAGCGACCGCACCACGGAGTTCTTCACCATCGTGCCTTCGAGCGGAACCGGCGAGCAGGCTGGAATCTCGGGTGCCGGGGGATGGCCGTTGACGCTGACGGCACGCATCGCATCTGGTTCGACTACCAGCTCGGCTAAGGGCTCGCAGGGGCTGCAGGCCCTTCGTGATGAGTTTTCGCGCCCGCGCCCGTCATACCTACGACGGGACACGACGAGGCGGAAGGATGACGTGATGAGCGTGGACACGCGGCTGGAGGAGCTGGGCGTGAGCGGGCTGGGCGAGGTCGACGAGTCGGCGTTCTCGGGGCTGGCGGAGCGGCACCGGCGGGAGCTGCACGTGCACTGCTACCGGATGCTCGGGTCGTTCGAGGACGCCGAGGACACCGTGCAGGAGACGTTCCTCCGTGCCTGGCGGCGGCGGGAGACCTTCGAGGGGCGGTCTACGTTCCGGGCCTGGCTGTACCGGATCGCCACCAACGCCTGCCTGGACCTGCTCGCCAAGTGCCGCCCGGAGCCCGCGACCGGAGGCGAGGTGCTGTGGCTGCAACCGTACCCGGACCGGCTGCTCGACGAGCTGCCCGCGGGCGACGCGGACGAGCCGGAGACCGTCGCCGTCGCGCGGGAGACGATCGAGCTGGCGTACCTGGTCGCGGTCCAGCACCTCGCGCCGCGCCCGCGGGCCGTGCTGATCCTGCGGGACGTGCTCGGCTGGCCGGCGAAGGACGTCGCGGAGCTCCTCGGGGACTCCGTCAACTCCGTGAACAGCGCGCTGCAGCGGGCCCGCGCCGGCATGCGGGAGTACCTGCCCGCCGAGCGGCAGGACTGGACCGGCGGCGAACAGGACGCCGGGACGCGCGAGCTGGTGCGCCGCTTCACCGACGCCAGCGTCGCGACCGACGTCGACGGGATCGCGGCCATGCTGCGGGACGACGTCCGCTGCTCGATGCCGCCCACGCCGGGCCTGTACGTCGGCCGCGACGCGGTGGTGAACGACTGGGTCGAGGACGGCTTCGAGGGCATGAAGGGCCTGCGCGCCGTCCTCACCTCCGTGAACCGGCAGCCCGCCGTCGCCTTCTACCTCTGGCGGGACCGGGAGGGCGCGTACCTGCCGCTGACGATCGACGTCCTGCGCGTCACCGGCGGAGCGATCACCGAGATCGTCATCTTCCACGACGACCGGTTCCCGCGGCTCAGGCTGCCGGAGCGCCTGCCGGCGGACGGCACGGAGTAGTCCCGGTGTGGACGCTCACGCTGCGCGGTGGCGTGCGGGTCGCGGTGGTCGCGGCGGAGTGGTGCGACGCGTGCGTCGTCGTCACCCGCGGGCGGGTGCAGCTGGAGCTGCGCGACGGCGAGCTGGGGCCGGTCCTCGGGCGCGGCGCCGGGTTCTGGCTCCGCGGCACCGGCGTCCGCGCCCTGCGGAACCCCGGCCGTCGCACGGCGAGGGTGCGCATCGTCACCCCCAGGGCCAGGACCGTCACCTGCCGGCCAGCGCACCCCGTACCCCAGTCATCGGGGCAAACACCGCCACCACCACCGCCTTCCTCGGGCTGCACCTTGTCCCTGCGACGGTGATGGTCCCCACCCTGGTGCGGAGCCTCCGCCGCACCTGGACCGATTGACGATCCCGCGACGGGACCGGTCACCGGGCAGACCGCCGGTCCGCCGGGACGTGGAGCGTGCTTCTGGAAGAAGATCGCCGAGGGGCTGACCAATGAGGACGCCGCGATCGCCTGCGGCGTGTCGGGGCCGGTGGGAAGTCGGTGGTTCCGGGAACGTGGCGGGACGCCGTTTCCCCCCGGGCCCGCACCGCCGGCCGGGGCAAGAAGTTCGTCACCGAGGAGGCAGGCGTGTACTTCGTCGTGGTCAGGACCAGGACGGCGTCCGCTCACGCGGAGGTCTCCCGGGCCACCACCCGGCCTCGGTCAGGACGGCTGCCTCATCGACCACAGAGCCGAGGTGGCCCGGCAGTCGGGCCGTGCGGTGTTGGTACCGCTCCAGCAGTCCGGGGACCTGCTCATAAAAGGTCTGCCATGCCGACGATCCCTGTCACGCTTTGTCGCCACCGACTACCAGTGGCACCGCCCTCCGCGTGAGTGACTGGAGAAGCGGAGTCGCTCGGCGCCCAAGGCCGATGAGCCGGCCCGGCGCAGTGGCTGGAGCGTCACCACTGGTCTGTCCACTCGGTCTCGATCGCGCTGAGCTCGTCCTGATCGATATCGAGCAGCGGGGGTTGGGGGCGAGCTGCGGGTCCTCAAGGACAGGGAGTTCTCCGGCGCCGGTAGACGCGTCTGGTCGATCTTCCCGTTCAAGGTCAGGGGCAGGGTGTCAGGCACGACGACGGAGGACGGCACCATGTAGTCGGGCAGACGCTCCTCCAACTCGCGGCGAACGGTCTTCGGCTGCGGAGCTTGCCCGGATTCCGGAACGACATAGCCGACGATGCGCCTGTCTCCCGGTACGTCCTCGCGCACGATGGCCGCTGCTCTACCGACTGATGCGCACTGGGTGAGAGCCAGCGTGATCTCGAGCAGTTCGATGCGGAACCCGCTGATCTTCACTTGACCGTCGGCTCGTCCGACGTGCTCGAGCATCCCTTCCGTGCGCCAGCGCACCAGGTCCCCGGTCCGGTACACGTGCGCTCCCTTTCAGGTCGACCGCTTCCGCGGTGTCCGCGGCGATCCGACGAAGGCTCATCCGCCGACGGGGAGCACATGTGCTTGAGCCCCTCGAGAACCGAACGTCACCTCAAGCGCGTGTATCGGAGAAGCAGATTGACATGCGCACGAAGGTGGGGAACGCGGGTGGGAACCAGATTACGAGCGAGAACGGCGGCACTCGCCGCCGCGGTGGCCGGGACGCTGATCGCAGGGGCGGCGCCGGCCGGCATCCATCCGGCGCAGGCCGCGAGCTCCACCGCACAGGACGGTACGAAGGCGAAGGCGTCGTCGACCGCGACCGTGACACTGATCACCGGCGACCGCGTCGTCGTCGGCTCCGACGGACGGGTCGTCCGGCTCGTCCGCGGCAAGGGCCGTGAAGAGACCGGCTTTTCGGTGCGGCGCGAGGCCGGGCACACGTACGCCATCCCGCAGGACGCCCTGCGCATGGTCGGCGACGGCGTCCTCGACCGGCGGCTCTTCGACGTCGCCCAGCTGGTCGAGGACGAGTACGACGACGCGCACCGCAGCACACTGCCCCTGATCGTCGGCTACCGGCGGAACGCGGCTGGGGCGAGGGACTTCGCCGCCTCCGGCGACCTCCTCGGCGGGGTCGCCCGCCACCGCCGTCCGCTGCCCGCGCTCACCGGCGAGGCATTCGACGCGCCCAAGTCCGACGCCACGGCCCTGTGGTCGGCGGTCACCGGCCGTACTCCCGCCCGCGCGGCGGGAGCCGCCCCCACGAGGCCCATCGCCCACCTGTGGCTGGACGCCAGAGTCCGGGCCACCCTCGACACGAGCGTGCCGCAGATAGGCGCGCCCGCCATGTGGAAGGCGGGCCACACCGGCAAGGGCGTCAAGGTCGCGGTCCTGGACTCGGGGGTCGACCAGAACCACCCCGACCTCAAAGGTGCCGAGATCGCGGAGAAGAACTTCAGCTCATCGCCCGGTCCGGAGGACCGCGACGGGCACGGCACGCATGTGGCCTCCATCCTCGCCGGGACGGGCGCGCAATCGGGCGGCCGCTACAAGGGCGTGGCACCCGACGTGCAGCTCCTGGACGGCAAGGTCGTGAACGACCACGGTTTCGGCAACTCCTCGGCCATCGTCAGAGGCATGCAGTGGGCCGTCGACGAGGGCGCGAAGGTCGTCAACATGAGCATCGGGGTCAGCGACTTCACGGACGTCGACCCGATGGAGGAGGCGATCGCCCGACTCTCCGACAAGGCCCTGTTCGTGGTGAGCGCGGGTAACGACGGCGACAAGGCCGGCACGATCAACTCGCCCGGCAGCGCCCCCGAGGCGCTCACCGTCGGCGCGGTCGACAAGCAGGACCAGATCGCGCCGTTCTCCAGCCGCGGCCCGACAGCCACCGGGGAGTCCAAGCCGGACATCACCGCCCCGGGCGTCGACATCACCGCTGCCCTGACCACGGAGGGCCCGGAGCCCTCGGGCGACGGCTACACCACCATGAGCGGGACCTCGATGTCCGCTCCGCACGCGGCCGGCGCCGCCGCCCTGCTGTTCCAGCAGCACCCGACCTGGAGCGGCGCCCAGATCAAGGCGCTGCTGACCGGATCGGCCGAGCCCAACCCGGCGCTCAACGCCTCCCAGCAGGGCGCGGGCCGGGTCGATCTGGCACGGGCGGCCACAGCCGTCGTCGTCTCCGAGCCCGGATCGCTCGACTTCGGCACGCAACTCTGGCCGCACGCCGACGACGAGTCGGTCACGAAGTCGCTCACCTACCGGAACTACGGCGACCAGGCCGTCACGCTCCGGCTGAGCGCGGCGGGGACCGACTCGTCGGGCAGCCCGGCCCCGGCCGGGATGTTCACCGTGAAGGACGCCGAGCTGACCGTCCCCGCCGGTGGCAGCGCGACGACCACCGTCGCCGCCGACACCCGCCAGGGCTCGGTCGACGGCGCGTTCGGCGGCAGCGTGCTGGCTGAGGGGGACGGCCAGTCGGTGCGCACCGGCCTCGCGGTCGTCCGTGAGGTGGAGTCGTACGACGTCACACTGCGGCACACGGGCGTCGACGGCGCGGCTCCGTCGAGCTACTACAGCACGATCACCACGGTCGGCACGGACGTGCCGGAGCACATCGACTTCCCGAACAACCCGACAGGCGTCGTCACCCGGCGGCTGCCCAAGGGGGACTACCAGCTGGAGAGCTTCGTCTACAGCCTGGACGACAGAATGGCCATTTTCGTCCAGCCGGTGTTGAAGGTGACGGCGAAGACCACGATCGACCTCGATTCCCGCAAGGCCAAGCCGTTCGCCGTCACCGTCCCGGATCCGGACGCACGACTGGTCGGCGCCACCGTCGGGTACGAGGACCAGGCCGCAGGGGTGAGTAACTCCTGGGTCACCCACGGCCAGACGCAGTTCCTCACCGCCGCGCTCGGCCCGGCCGGCGCCGGCCTGCGCGCGCAGTACAACGGTGTGTGGAAGGCCCCCGGCGCGGTGGGCGAGAACGTCGACTACCGGCTTGCCTTCCACCGCACGGGCAGGTGGTTCACCGGCCTCGACCGCACCGTCACCCGGGCCGACCTCGCCGAAGTGAAGCTCGGCTTCGGCGCGTCCGTGACCGGGGCGAAGGGCCAGATCTGGGTGACGCCGACGGACAGGAGCGGCTACGGCGTCGGTACGCGGGAACCGGTCGCGCAGAGTCTGCCGCTGGCCACCACGCAGTACGTCAGTACCACCGGCGTGCGCTGGCTCTGGAGCGCGGTGCAGGTCGACGCCCAGGGCGAGGGGCGCATCAACTACAGCAAGGGCCCGGTGGTTTACAGGCCGGGCACGCGCCACACGCTGAACTTCAACACCGGTGTGGTCGGCCCCGATCTGGAGGCCGGCAACGAACAGGGCGCCACCCGGTACGGCGACTACATCGACGCCAGGGTCCAGTTGTTCAACGACGGCAGCGGTCACTCGGGTTCGTCCGTCGTCACCGACGGCTTCGCCCGGCTGGAGTCGGGCGGCCGGGTCATCGCCGAGAGTTCGTCCAACGACTGGGTGAGCGCCGAGGTCGCGGCTCCCTCCGCTGTGTACCGCCTGAGGGCGGAGGCGAGCCGCTCCGCCGAGGACACCTCCATCAGCACGAAGGTCGCCGCGGTCTGGACGTTCACCTCGGCCCGCCCGTCCGCGGACCGGTCGGAAGTGCTGCCGTTGTCGACGGTGCGGCTCTCGCCGAAACTGAGCCTGAGCGGGACGGCTCCGGCGGGCGGCACATTGAAGGTGCCGCTACGGCTGGGTGGCGCGGCCGCCGCAGCCGGGCAGGTCGCCGCACTGACCGTCAAGATCTCCTATGACGGAGGCGAGACCTGGAAGCGGCTCACGGTGAAGACCGACGCGAAGGGGGCGCGCTCGGTGAGCGTGAAGCACCCGGCGACGGCCGAGGCCGTGTCCTTCCAGGTGGACCTGGAGGACAAGGGCGGCAACACCGTGCGGGAGACGATCACGAACGCCTACCGGCTCGCGCCGTGAGGTGACCGCACGACGGTGACCACCGCATGACGCCGACAGGTCCGGCCAGGCCCCCGCGAGGCCGGGCCGGACCTGTCGGCGCCGCGCCTCGGAGGCCGGGCGCGCGGACGTCAACTGCACCGCCGCGAGGCCAAGACCGTCGGCTGCTTCGCCCCACCCGCCGCCGGCGACCGCGGCCAGGTCCTCGGCTGCGCCCTGTACGCCTGGCACGGTCCCACCGGCGACCTGCCCGGGCGGGCCCTGTCCAGCGACTGCTTCGGCCGCGACCGCACCGACGAGGAGATCCGGCAAGCCCTGAACCGGGACCCCCGCTCCGGCCTCGCCGAACGGCGCCGCACGCCGTACACATGGCGCCGCGAGAGCGACATCGCCCGGACAGCCGCCCAGATCATCGCCGACGGGAAGATCATCGGATGGTTCCAGGGCGGCAGCGAACTCGGGCCCCGCGCACTGGGTGCCCGCAGCGTCCTCGCCGGTCTCCGCACCCCCGTCGGCGCCGACGCCCTCAAGCACGGGATCAAGCACCGCGAGCCGTTCCGGCCATTCGCCCCGGCCGCATTCTCCGACCATGCCGCCACCTGGTTCGACCTCGACGCGCCCAGCCCGTTCAGCCTGCCGGCCTCGCCCGTCCGCTCCGGCCACGCCCACCGCTGTCGTCGAGCCGGCCCTGACGCTGAACTGGTACTCATGTACCGGGCCGCCGGGGCGGCTCGTGTCAGGGGATGATCACCAGACGCCCTGTGACCTTGCCGGCGGCGAGCCGGGCAAGGGCCTCGTTGACCTGCTCCAGGGGGTACTCGGTTTCTACGCAGCCACGGAGGACGCCCGCCGCAGCCATTTTCATGACGGTGTGGGCATCGGCAAGGCTGGCGCCGACGGAGCCGCGGATCTCGGTCTCGCGTACGACGATGTCCAGTACGTCCAGGGTGGCGGGCCTTCCCGTGTAGACCGACGAGGACGACCCGGCCCCGGGTCCGCGCCATCCGCACCGCCTGTCCAGGGGGTGTACTCGTTCCCGACCGTGTCAACGACCACGTGGCAGCCCTAGCCCGCGGTCGCCGCGCGGACGGCCTCGACCGGGTCGCCGTTGCCCGGGTCGATGACGGTCTCCGCCCCGTACCGCCGCGCCTGTTCCCTGCGTCTCCGTGTCGCAGGAGGCATCGTGCTCCTCTACACGCAGTCCGTGAGCCGCATCGTCCGGCTCAGCGTCGACGACGTGATCCGCGATGGCGACACCGTGGTGCTGCGGCTCGGGGATCCAGCCTCGTCCGTTCCGGCACCGGTCGCTGCCCTGCTGCTGGAGCACATCGCGAACCGCCACAACATGAACACCGCCACCACCCCGGCATCCCCACGGCTCTTCCCGGGCCGGCCAGCCGTTCCGCCCCGACCAACTGCCCACGCTCCTGAACGAGGTCGGGGTCCCGGCGGATTGTGGAACGGCCGGCGTGGCAGTGGACCAGCCCGCCCCGCGATTCGAGGAGTGCTGCAGGTCCTTCGTACATTCGCCGGGAGGGAAGGGCACGGCCGTCCCGCCGGCATCCATGGGGAGGGCGACTGCGCGTTGGGCGGGTGGGTCATGGAACGGCGGCGCCTGTACCGCGCCGGAATTCCCCCAAGTGCAGATCCAGCTACTCGACGCGGTCCCAGGGTGGGTGTGGGACTGGAGCGCGTTCCGCTGGCATGTGTTCACCGAAGCCCTGACTTCGGTCGTCGCCCGAACCGGCCATGCCCGCGCCCCGTACGGACACATTGAGGACGGGTACGCGCTCGGGGCCAAAGTCGCCGCCCTCCGCGCCGACGATCAGCAGGGAAAGGCCCCGGCTACCTGGGTAGGGGAACTCGAAGCGCGTCCGGGATGGAAGTGGCGGCCGGAGCGGAGTCGACCGGGCTTCCCCTACCGTCACCGCGATCTGCTCGACACCCTCCACATCGCCGCCCGTGAACCCGCCACGCCTCACGCCGGCGGCCCCGGAGCCATACGGGCATCCTTCCTGGCCGACCTCGCCAATGCCAACGCACGCAGCGCCGGCCAGGTCCGTGTCGGGCGGAGCGGGTTCCTCAGCCGGCCAGGCGTTCCACCAGCAGGAAGGCGCCGATGGCGATCATCATGGCACCGCTGATGCGGGTGACGTCCCGGGCGGCCGAGGGCCGGGTACTCAAGACCGTACGGGCCAGGACGCCGACGGCGAGGTAGACGACGGCGCACGCCGTCAGGTGCACCGTGCTGAGCAGCCCGGTCTGCGCGGCCACCGGCCAGCCGGTGGCAGGGTCGATGAACTGCGGGAACAGCGAGAAGTACAGCAGCAACGCCTTCGGGTTCAGGCCGCTGATCCCGGCCCCCTTGAGCAGTGCCCGCAACCGGGAGGCGTCCGCGCTCTCGCCTGCGGCTGCCGGAACGGACGGCTGCCGCAGGACGCCCCAGCCCAGCCACAGCAGGTACCCGGCCCCCGCCATGGTCAGGGCGGTGAGCGCGGCCGGGGAACTCGCCACGATCATTGCCAGGCCCGCGACGGCCACTAGCGCATAGGCCGCGTGTCCGGCGATCAGCCCTGTTACGGCCGGGACGACCGAGCGTCCTCGCAGCCCGGCGGAAATCGCATAGGCCCAGTCCGCGCCCGGAGTGAACACCAGCAGCAGGTCCACAGCCAGGAAGGCCGCCAGCGTCGTCGTATTCATCGATCGTTCCCTCTCACATGGCTTGCTATGGAGGGAAGGCTAGGCCCGATATGCCCGAAAGTGTTTGCGTCTTTACCCCATGAGCGGGCTATGTGAGGGAGAATCTTCTTCATGGATGCCATGGATCGGAAGATTCTTGCCGAGCTGCAGCTCGACGGCCGCCTGACGATCACTGAGCTGGCCGCGCGCGTGCAGCTCAGCGTTTCGCCCTGCCACCGCCGACTGCGCGACCTCGAACGCGAGGGTGCGATCCGCGGCTACCGGGCGGTCGTGGATCCGGCGGCCGTCGGCCTGAACTTCGAGGCCCTCGTCTTCGCCACCCTGCGCTGGGAGACCCCCGACACCGTCGCCGCCTTCGAAGAGGCTGTGGCCGCCGTCCCCAACGTGCTGCAGGCGCAACGCCTGTTCGGCGAACCCGACTACCTCCTGCGAGTCGCGACCGCTGACCTGGCCGCGTTCCAGCAGCTCTACGACCAGCAACTTGCCCGCCTACCCGGAGTCCAGCGCCTGACCTCCACCCTCGTCATGAAGAACGTCATCGACGACCGGCCCCTGCCCGGGAATTAGCCATCAACGAGCTGCTGCGCTGAATCGCTCGATCCAGCGATGGCGCCACAACTGTTGCACTCTCGACCTGGACGAATCCGACCACCTCCAGGTCTCCTCGCCGTCGACCCGCATGAACATCCCTGGAGTCTTCGGAGCGGGCGACATCGTCTTACCGGACCTACCGACAGGCGATCACCGCAGCTGGCACCGGAGCCGAGGCAGTGTGTGCGACGAAGTACAGGGTGACGGGACGGGTGGTCGCGGTACAGCGGCCGGCGTGGAACGACTGCCCGGTGGCCAAGCCGAACAGCCGGTCGACCGCTACGTACACCGCGGTGACGTCCTCGTTTTGTGTGTCGACGCGATCGCGCGAACCCAGAGCGGTCCGGCGTACCGAAAGTGTGGTCACACCGGCTCGGTCTGGCGCGTGGTCCACGGCGGGCAGATTCCTGCCGCCGGCGTGAAACGTGCGTGAGGTCCTGCCATCGCATGGGCGCCTCAAGGGAGGGCGGACCGGGTCAGCTGATGCGGACCGCCTTGGGCGTTGGCGGTGCCGCTGGTGTAGCCGGTCTTCTTGGCGGTGACCTTGCCGGTGATGTCGCGCCCCCGGTCGCTCGTCGTGATTCGAGGACAGGCGATGTGCGCAGGTGCCGGGGGCGTCGGCGAACGGTAGAACGTAAGGATGGGAGACGAGAGCAGCCCTGCTGAGGATGCACGGCCGCACCGTGCGGTGAGGCCGGCGATCGATTACCAGGCGCTGTTCGCTGTCACCCCCAGCCCCTGCATGGTGCTCGGCCCGGATCTGGTGCTCGCCGACATCAATGAGGCGGCCTGCCGGGTGACCGGCCGTACCCGGGAGGATCTGCTCGGGCGGTACCTCTTCGATGCCTTCCCTGACAACCCGGCGGACCCGGATGCCGGCGGCGTGCGGAATCTGCACGCCTCCCTGCACCGGGTCCTGCGCTCGAAAGAGCCGGACACGATGGCGCCGATGAAGTACGACATTCCCGTGGCCGACCGGCCCGGCGTGTTCGTGGAGCGGTGGTGGTCCGCGATCAACACCCCGGTGCTCGGGCCGGACGGGCAGGTGGAGTGGATCCTCCACCGGGGGGAGGACGTGACCTCGTTCATCCGTTCCCACCCCCGCCTGCGAGAAGGCGGTGCGCTCAGCGACGTGGAGGCGCGGGAGGTCGAACTGTACGCACGGGCGCTTGAGCTCAAACGACTGAACGAGGAACTGCGCCAAGCCCACGCCCGGGAACGCCAGGTCGCTCTCACCTTGCAGGAGGCCATGCTCCACTCGCCACATCTGGCCCGGCACCGGGACACCGCGGTGCGCTACCTGCCCGCCGCCGGGTCGCTGAACGTGTGCGGCGACTGGTACGACGTGGTCGACCTGCCGGAGGACAGATTCGCCGTGGCGGTCGGCGACGTCGTCGGCCACGGCCTGGAGGCCGCCGCCGTCATGGGCATGCTCCGCAGCGCGTTGTCCGTGGTCGTCCGGGCCGTCGAACGGCCCGCGAGGGCCCTGGACGTCCTGGGCCTGTACGCACGCGACGTGGGGGGTGCGCTGGCCACCACTGTCGTCCAAGCCGTCGTCGACACCCGCGCTCGCCGCATCATGTACAGCAGCGCCGGCCACCCGCCCCCCATCCTGGTCCACCCGGACGGCACCTTCGACCTTCTCGACCGGGCCACCGACCCTCCGCTGGGAGCCCGCACCAAACACGTCCCCCACCCCCAGGCTGACCTGCCCTACACCCGCGGCGACACCTTCGTCCTCTACACCGACGGCCTCATCGAACGCCGCGGCGAGGACATCGACGCCAGCCTGCAACGCCTCACCGACGCGCTCGCCCGCCATGCCCGCCAGGAACCCGAACGCCTTGCCGACGCCCTGCTCGCGGACCTCGGCGTCAGCAGCGGCGCCCGCGACGACGTCGCCCTGATCGTCATCCGACTATGACCCGCGCGCCACCAGCGGACGCGCCACAGGTTGCGCATCCCGCCACGGAGCGAGGCCGTCCCGGCGCAGCGCGCTGCGCTCCTTGCGTCTTTGGACCACGTCGACCGCGACCGGGTCCTCACCTCTCGGTGGGCTGTCGGCCCGGGGAGGGGGTGTGCTGGGTTTCGTGGTCGGTGCCCAGGATGCCGTGTTGCTTGCGCGCGGCATGGACGCCCCGGCGGGCTGGGAGTGGTGCATGCGAACGGGTGCCCCGGTTCCCCTTGTGGTGCTCTGCTGGTGCGGCCTTGACGCCGTGCTGGCGTGCTGTCGGGGGGCTGGTCGGTGCGCGGGGTGGGGGAGCTGCTGGTGGGGGAGTTGGTGGTGTGTTTCGGCGCGGGGTGCTGGTGCTGGTGCTGGTGGGGTTGGTGGTTAGGGGGTGGGGTGGGGGGTTTGTAGTTCGGTGAGGACGGTGGCTCCTCTGGTTTCGGTGAGGTCGACGGAGGCGAGGACGGAGGGGATGGCGAGGCTGGGCAGGATGTGCGCGGGCGCGGTCTGTGGGGGCCCGGGTGCTGTGGGGGTACCGGGTGGTGGGGGTGCAACGCCGATGAGAACGCAGCAGTCAACGTCGCGGCAGGACAGGGCGGGATTCCCCGCCCCCGGCGCTCAGCCGGTGCCGGAGGGACGACACCGCCCGAACAGCGGTCGAGCGTCCGTGAACCCCAACCCAGCCGGGTTGGAATCCCCCTCGTTTAAGAGGGGGAGGATGTCAAGTGGCCATCGTCGAGCGCAAGCGGCACGGGAACGCTGACGAGAATGGACGTCGGTCCGGAAAGGGGACGGACCGTGGCGAGTCGCTCCCCAACTGGGAAGAGAACGCTGACCGGTGTGAGCATGCTGCGTCTACTACAGTGTGGCGTGGGCCGTGACTGGCGCTGAGGTGGAGCACCACCGGGGAGCGGTCTGACGAGACGTCGTTGCCGTGCGCCTGGGCGAGTGGTCAGCAACGCCTGGAGGCAACGATGTCCGCGACTCGGACGGCCCAGCTCATGGACGGCACCAACCTCGCCGAACGCATCATCGAAGAGGCTGCTGTCAAGGCGGCAGAGATCTCACGGCGTGGGGGAACCAGCCCCTGTCTCGCGACGGTGCTGGTGGGGGAGGACCCCGCGTCGGCCACCTACGTCCGCATGAAACGGGCGCGGTGCGCGAAGGCGGGCATCCAGTCCCGGCACATCGCTTTGCCCGCCACCACCACGACCGCCGAACTGATCGACACCCTCGCCGGCCTGTCCGGCGATCCGGACGTGCACGGCATCCTGCTCCAGCACCCTTGCGGCCCACACATCGACGAGCGAGCGGCGTTCGAGGCCATCGCCCCGGAGAAGGATGTCGACGGGGTCACCATGCATTCGTTCGCCGCGATGAGCTTCGCGCTGCCGGGCTTTATGTCCTGCACTCCAGGCGGAATCATGCGACTGCTGGAGGCGTACGACGTCGACCTCGCCGGCAAGCACGCCGTCGTGGTGGGCCGCAGCCCGATTCTTGGCAAGCCGGCCGGGATGCTCCTGCTCGCCAAGAACGCAACGGTGACGTACTGCCACTCCCGCACAGCGGACCTGTCGGCGATCGTCCGGGAAGCAGACGTCGTGGTAGCGGCCGTGGGACGGCCCCGGTTGATCCGGGGTGAGGACATCAAGCCCGGCGCGGTGGTGATCGACGCCGGATACAACCCGGGCAACGTCGGCGACGTGGACTTCGACACCGCCCGCACCCGCGCCTGTCTGATCACTCCGGTGCCCGGCGGCGTCGGGCCGATGACCATCGCCGTCCTGCTGGCGCAGACCGTGGACGCCGCCGCGAACCAGCTCGGAATCCAGCACCGATGACCTCCTGACCAGCAGCCCCTTGGCACCAGGCCAGAAGGGTCCCGCTCGGAATGGAAGACCTCGTAATCGGGCTGGCTGACAGTTCGTTCTGACAGCGGCTCGCCACCCGTGAGGGCGGTGAGCCGCCGAGGACGCGGATCCGCCGAGTGTCAGCCGGCCTAGGCGGGTGCCTCGGCTCGTGCCCGGTGCGGGCAGGGGCTGCTGAGCACTACTACGACCCGGAGGCAAGAGAGTTCAACTTCTCCGCGAAGCCGATCCCGGGCGACGACAACCAGACGGGGCGGCAACATCCTGAAGAGCTTCTACGCCAAGAACCGCATCATCGACGGAATGGATGACGGCTTCATCGTGAAGATCGCCACCTGACCTGACCTGACCTGACCTGACCTGACCTGCGCTGCGGCGGGAGCGACCCTGGCACCGGCCGCTCCCGCTGCAGCCGGTTCACGATTCGGCGGGCCAGAACTGCACGAGGTAGCGCTCCACACCGTGGCCGGTGCCCTCGCCTTCCGACAGGGCTGCGGCCTCGGCCCGGCCCGCACAGTGGACCCGGACGCGCCACGAACCGCCCGAATCCGCCAGCGTGATCAGGTCGTCCATCCGGCCCGTGTGCATGGACCACACGGCTACCTGACCACTGGCCGACTCGAAGTCGGCCTCGGCCACCTCATCCCAGTCGGCCCGTTCCTGCTGGGGCGGAGGCCCGTCCCACACTTCGACGCCGACCACGGCGGTATGGGTATGGCCACCGCTGGTGATGTCCAGACGTCCCGGGTGAGTGCTGAGGAACGCACGCCGGTTGAAGTCGTCCGGGAAGGGGACCGGCAGATCCGCGTCGCCGGACTCCTGCAACCCGAAGGCGTGAAAGCCCACGTAGGCATCCACATCCTGCTGCCGCACAAGCTCTGCCATGAGCGCCCCCTCGACATCACACACGGCCGGCCATCCCCGAGATCGTAGGCCCGTGCCATCCCTTGTTCTCGCAGGGAATCCCGGCCTTCAGGTCGGACGGGAATGCGATCCTCGGTCTGGAGGCGCGAAGCGCCGGAGATCACTGCGCTTGTGTGGTGACGGTCATGCCGGGCGCTTCTGGTTCCCGATGTGGTGACAAACGCCAAGACAGTAGGATCAAGTCAGCCTGACCGGAGGGGGTGGGCTGGATGATCCGTGCGTACAAGTTCCTGCTGCGGCCCACCGTCCGTCAGGCCCAGGCGCTCGCCGAGATGCTGCGCGATCACTGCTCTCTCTACAACGGGGCCTTACAGGAACGCCGTGACGCCTGGCGGCACGTCTCGAAGAGCACCGTCAAGTACGGGATGCAGTCCGCGCAGCTCAAGGAGATCCGGCGTTCGACCCTGAACGTCAGGGCCGCTGGTCGTTCAGCTCGCAGCAGGCGACGTTGCGCCGCCTGGACAAGGCGATGCAGGCGTTCTTCCGGCGGGTCAAGTCCGGAGAGATCCCGGGGTACCCGCGTTTTCGCGGGGTGAACTGGTTCGACACGGTGGACTTTCCGAAGGACGGGGACGGCTGCCGGTGGAACTCCACTCCGCATGACCCGGTCACCCGCGTCCGCCTCCAGGGCATCGGCCACGTCAAGGTCAACCAGCACCGCCCGGTGCCCGGCAGGGTCAAGACCGTCTCGGTCAAGCGTGAGGGCCGTAAGTGGTTCGTCGTGCTCAGCGTCGAACAAGACCAGCCGGAGCCACTGCCCGCGACCGGCAGCGTGGTCGGGATCGACCTGGGCATCGCGAACTTCCTCGCCGACTCGAACGGCGCCTTCGTGGCCAACCCGCGCCACGGCCGCCGCGCGGCCGCCAAGCTCGAAGCTGCGCAGCAGGCCCTGTCCCGGTTCCCCCGCTGCAAGGCCGGGAACCGCACCGGCAACCACCGGCGCGCGGTGGACAAGGTCGCCCAGCTCCACGGCAAGGTGCGCCGCCAGCGCCTCGACCACGCACACAAGACCGCGCTCGACCTGGTCCGCGCATACGACGTCATCGCGCACGAAGACCTCAAGATCCGCAACATGAGCAAGGCCCCCGCCCCGAAGCCCGACCCCGACCGGCCGGGCACCTTCCTGCCCAACGGGGCGGCCGCCAAAGCCGGGCTCAACAAGTCGATCAACGATGCCGGATGGGGGGTGTTCTTGACGATTCTGCACGCCAAGGCTGAAAGCGCCGGACGGGAAGTGATCGCCGTGGACCCCCGCGACACCTCCCGCACCTGCCCCCACTGCGGGCACACCGCCAAGGAGAACCGGCCCACACAGGAGAAGTTCCACTGCGTCGCCTGCGGACATATAGCGCACGCCGACACAGTGGGAGCACTCAACGTTCTACGGGCCGGGCTGGTCCGTCGCAACGCCAACCCGGCGTAACGAGAAGCCTCCGGCTTCAGCCGGGGGAGGAGTCACCGGGAGTCCTGTGACCGGGGCGCGTCCGGTATCGGCTCGCCCTCTGCCGGGGCTATGTCGCCGCTGCAGTTCGCCTGGCTGCAGGTGAACTGGATCGGTCGTGATCCATCTGAGAGCTCGCCGGGGGTTGGGCTGTGTTGCCGCAAGGATGATCACGCGGCGTCCCTCGCCGGGGCCGGTGTCCCCGGGACACGTCACAGCGCGAACACCGGGACCCCGGGGGTACGGGTCACACCGCACACCCCCCGTGCCCACGAGGGCGCCGCGGACGGCGGCGCGAGGGCCGGCCCGATCAGCGGCATGACGGCCGCCAGCATCTCCGCCTCGCTCGCGGTCCCGTCCACGACCAGATCGGCCGCTGCCCGGGAGGGCGCGACATGGGCTGCGTGGCGGTCCCTGCCGGTCTGCAGATAGTTGCGCAGGGACAGCCGGGGGTCCTGCCGCTGCACCTCGATCTTCCGGAGGATCTTGCGGGCCAGGCGTATGTCGTCGGGGGTGTCGACGTACACCCGCCACGCCGCCCGCCGGACCACGGACGGCAGTGACAGCGCGAACAGGCCCTCGACCACCACCAGCAGCACGCCGGGGCGCAGCAGCGCCGCGTCGATGGCGTGTGCCACCGCTGTCTCGTCGATCGACCCCGGATGGTTCCAGTCGAGGACGGCGTGCCCGTCGGCACTGACCGTCCACACACCCATCAGGGGGTCGTGCGCGGGCACGTAGTAGTCGTCCAGATGGACCAGCGCCACGCTCTCGGGACACTGTAGCGACAGGGCTTCGGCAAGGGTGGACTTGCCGGATGCGGTGCCGCCTGCGACCGCCAGTACACCCGTCATACGGGCGCTCCTCATGTGCTCAAAGGGGATAGACGAAGCGGCCGGACAAGCCGGGTGCAGGGAATGTACGGCGGCGTGATCGCCTATGGCAAGCAGGGAAACGCGGCCCGGTTCAGCGGAGACCCGGGGCCGCGACCTTCGGTCGAGCTGCGCACCGGTCTCGGCGATGCCGCGGACCTTCAGCGCGGCGTAACGGCCCTTGGGCGCGGGCGTGACGTCAACGCGCGGGAACGAGTAGTTATGCACCTGACCGACGTCTGCTCACCACGGCGGCCGCCGTCACCGCCCTCCTCGCGACCACCCTGTCCGCTGCTGCGCCGACCGCTGCCGCTTTCGCACCGTGCACATCGACATGGCCGGCCGTCCAGAAGGTGGCCGTGCGCAAGCAGGCGTGGAACGAGGGACCGGTCGCGACGACACGTTCGCCGATCGTGCGCTACCTGCGCCGGGGCGAGCGGGTGCGGTCGTGCATCGTCACCGTCGGCCGGGACTCGTCGCAGTACCACGAGTGCGGCGGCGGAAGCCTGCGGCGGGTCGTACCCGGAGGCCAGGTACCGTCCGGATGCCTGCGCCGAGCATGAGCAGACAAGCAGACCCTGTGCACCGCGACCACGACCCGGCCCTCACACTCACCCTCGCCGTTCTGACCAGCAGCATGCTGCTGATGTCCTGCTGGATAGGCCCGCTCACCCCGTCCGTCGCCGTGGCCGTCCCCGTCGTCACCGCCTACGCAGCACCCCGCCTCGCCCACCGCCTGGCCCTCCGCCAACTGCTGCGCGACGTGCCCGGTGCGTGACACACGGCGCGCCCCGCACAGGATGTCCGGTAACGCGGAAGGGCCGTCCGTCATGGGCGGCCCTTCCGAAAGACAAATCCGGGGCCCGGGGCCCCGGATGGCACGATCAGGCAGCAGTTTCCCCGCCAGCGCCGCCGTCTATTTCAGTGCGGCCGGGACTTCTTGATCTGCTGTCACCCGGGACTGTTCGGCATCGGCATCGGCGTCGGCGTCTGCACTGTTGCCGCAGGTGCAGACCAAACCACGCACCCGGCCACGCTGCTGACCCGGTAGCTCCCTCCAGATGCCCTCCGGATCACAGTGGCCCAACACGTTGCGGGCATCGCCTTGGCCACTCAGCACTGTACGTCCCGCCCGCCTGTGTAGACGTGACGTCCGACGGTCGTCGGTGGGCAGGGTTGGATTCTCTGGGCCCGCAGGTGGACAGGTCTGCAGTGTCGTCCGGATGGGGCGTGGGGAGTCGGGGAGGTCTGGGGTGCGGTTAGAGGTGCGGGTCGAGTCCGCTGAGCGGGAACTACGTTCGCTGCAGAGTTGGTTGAGGTCGGATCCCGAAGCGCGCAGGTCCGCTGTGGTTGAGCTGCACGGCAGCGTCCCGCGGCCGGGGGAGATGGGCACGGCGCTTGACGTGCTTGAGCTGGTGACAGGCAACGGGTGGAGCGCGGCCTCCTTCGTGATGGCCGTGGTGGCATGGCGCCGGACCCAGCCACAACGCCCCCGCGTGGAGATCCGCCGCGCCGGCACGGTCATCGTCCTTACCGACTGTTCCGAGGAAGAGATCGAGCGGGCGACCCGAGCGCTTGAAGCGGCGCAGGCCGACGGAGCCGCTGAGTGATGAGTGTCCTGCCCGACCCGGGTGCATCGCGTGCAGTCCTGGTGGGAACAAGCCGCTACCAGCACCTCGAGCAGCTGCCTGCCGTCTCCAACAACCTCAAGGCCCTGGCCGAGCTCCTGTGCGGCCCGCTGTCCCTGCACCTGTCGCCGCAGCACGCGAGTGTCGTCGAGAACGCGGAGACTGCGTCCGCGGTGATGGACGCGGTGCGCCAAGCAGCCCATGACGCCACCGACACACTGATCGTCTACTTCGCTGGCCACGGCCTGGTCGACGGGCAGGACGAACTCGGCCTGGCCCTGCCCCACACGCAGGCCGGCCGGATCGAAACCGTCCTGCCCTACGACTGGCTACGCCGCGTTCTGCTGGAGGAATCTCGGGCCGAGCGCCATGTCGTGATCCTGGACTGCTGCTACAGCGGCCGGGCTCTAGGGCGGATGAACGCCGCACCCGGACTCGCCGACCAAGCCGCGGTGGAGGGCAGCTTCCTCCTGGCGGCCGCCGCCGAGACCCGCACCGCTCTGGCCCCCGTCGGCGACACCCACACCGCCTTCACCGGCGCCCTGCTCGACACACTGCGCCTCGGTATACCTGGCGGTCCAGCGCTGCTCGATCTCGGAGCCGTCTACCGGCACTTGCGCCGGACGCTGGAGGCCCGCGGGCACCCCGTTCCGCAGGCGAGAGACCGTAATAGCGGCGCTCAGGTGGCCCTCGGGCGCAACCGTGCGGATCTGCCCGCCTCACCCGTGACCGCGATAGCCGACGTGCCGGCTCCTTCGCGACCGTGGCCCGATCCACGCTCGATCTGTACCGTCACCGGGTACTTCACAAGCCTGGCGGCCGTCCGCGAGGTCAGCGGACTGACGCAGCAGGCAGTTATCCAGCGCTCTGAGGGACGCATTTCCTCGGCCAGCACAGTCGGCCGGCTGGTCAACGCCTCCGCCCTTCCCACTACCTTTGCCACGACGTCCGCCTACCTCTCGGCCTGCGGCCTTACAGACGAGCAGGTCTTGCTCTGGCAGGACGTCTGGCAGCGGCTGCGTTCAGAGCAGGCCGCCACGGCCGAACCGCAGGACTCCGCAGCTCCTCCCAGCATCACAAGCGGGCCCGGGAAGGGGAAGAGGCGGCGGCCCTTCTCAGTCTTCCGACGCGGCGGGACTCACTGAGGTCTTTCAGTGAGGGCACCGATCGGGTGACAGCGACCTTGGCCACAACGCACAAGGCTCCCGTGCCGTTGAGGGAGGTGTTCGAAGTCTCAACCCATGGGCGGAGGAGCCCTGTTGGTCCCTCATCCTGCCGCACTCGACCTGCCCCATGCGCTCATCGAGTGGGTCACCATGCTCATCGTCACCCGCGAGGGTGACCGCCGATGCAAGCTCCCACCGCACCAGCGTGCCCTGGTCGCTCTGGTGTACCTGCGCAAGCACGAGCCCCTCGCACAGATCGCTGCCGGGTTCGGCATCTCGGTCGGCACCGCGCACGCCTACACCAGCGCGGTCATCGAGCTGCTGGCCGCCCGTGCCCCGGGCCTGTTGTGTGCTCTGCGGGAGACGGACCCCGAGTTCGTCCTGCTGGACGGCACCCTGGCCGAGTGCGACCGCCTCGGTGACGGCCGGGCCGACTACTCGGCCAAGCACCGTCGGCACGGGGTGAACGTGCAGGTGGTCACCGACCTCCATGGCGAGGTGCTGTGGCTGTCTCCGGCCCTGCCGGGGCGCTGCCACGACCTGACCGCGGCCCGCGCCCACCGGATCATCAGGATCTGCGAGCGCCAAGGAGTGCCGATCCTCGCCGATCGCGCCTACATCGGTGCCGGCGCGTGGGTGACCACACCGGCCAGACGGCCTGCGGGAGGCGAACTGACGCTCACCCAACAGACCGTCAACCGCGCGCTGTCGAGGGCGCGGGCCCTGGTCGAGCGCGGCATCGCACGCCTGAAGTCCTGGCGCATCTTCCGCCGATCCCGATGCAGCCCGAATCGAATGACGTCAATCGCCGCAGCCATCCTCACCCTGGAGCGGCAACGCTGAAAGACCTCACTGACCAAGATCCGCAGATGCCGAAGCACCGGAGGGGTTGGGGCGGGGTGTGTTAGTGGAACCGTCGGAGTCATTTCCGAACAGTGTGTTCCATCCCGCGATGACCAGCACAGCAACCACCAGGACAAGGGTCATGGACGGCTTCTTCCACCGGCTGGCGGGGGAGGAAGGCTTCACGTGGTGCCCTGCTCGATAGTACCCCTTGCGACTCTTGGCCACAGTTACACACCCCCGGCTCCGCGAGACTGCCTATGGGGCTGAGTCTTCCCGTGATCGGACCAGGTCGGATCCCGAACGGCTGAGCACGGCCGATTCCGCACTCTTGCGAATTGAACAGACGGTGCGGTCTGCCCGGTTCGCGCCGCGTGTAGTGCCGGGAGCCATAGACAGAAGTCAGCCTGGCCTGGAGCGCCCGCTTAAGTCTGAGAGTCCATGAGCACGCGCTCCCACGGACAACAGCCGATCCGCTTGCGGCCGACGGCTGGCCGCGCGCAGAAGGAGGCGAACAAGCTCGTGGCCGGCGAACGAGTACGGCTTCGCTGACTTCAAGAACTGGCGCGTGCTCACCGGGCTCTGGTCCGCGCCCGTCACGCCACCGCACTACGGCGGGCCCTGCTCGTCCCAACCCGCACTGAAGTCTCCCGGTGGTGGACGCTTCGCACGTCAGTCAGTCACTTGTAGATCTTGCCGGGCTCGGCCTTGGCCGGAGCGAGCAGCTGAGAGACGGTCACGAAGGTGTAGCCCTGCTTGCTGAGCGTCTTCAGAATGGAAGGCATGGCCGGCACGGTGCCCTTGTGCAGCGGGTGGAGCAGGACGATCCCGTCGCGGCCGGCGCCCGCGAGCACGCGCTTGGTGATCAGCGTAGTGTCGTTCGTTTCGTAGTCCTTCGCGGTCACCGTCCACAGCACCTGAGCCATCCCCAATTCTTTCGAGACCTTGGAGACGCGGTTGTCGGTGCGGCCCTGGGGTGGGCGCATCAGGGTCGGCTCGCTGCCGGTGATACGGGAGATGGCGCGTGCCGTGCGGCGCAGCTCGTCGCGGATCTGCGTATCAGAGACATCAGTCAGCACTGCATGCGTCCAGGTGTGGTCCCCGATCTCGTGGCCCTCCTTGGCGATCCGGCGCACCACATCCGGGAACTCATGGATGCGCCGGCCCTCAAGGAAGAACGTCGACGACGCCTTGTACTCCTTCAGGAGGTCCATCAGCCGGTCGGTGGGTTGGCCCGGGTTGCCGTCGAAGGTGAGCGCTATGCACTTGACCTTCCGGCAGTCCACCTGCCCCGACGGTACGGCTGTTCCAGACGCGGCACGGTCACGCTCCTCACGCGGGGAGAGAGTCTCCATCTTGTTCGCCTGGATGACCATGACGGCGATCACCGTCACGGCCGCCACCACGGCCAGGAGTATCAGTAAGTGAGGCCGCCTCTTAAGGATCTTCATCTAAAGGAGAAGATTTCGACGCCGGAAGCGTTGCCCAGCGGCCTCAACAGTGAGGCAGGACACGTGTGTGCAGCACGTTTCAAGTGAGCTGCGGCGCCACCTCGGCTGGGACTGTCAAACGAGTGGCTCTGTCATGTAATCGGTGGTTGCACTCCGTGGCGATCACTGGAGGAGGATGCGGTGGCGGAGGAGAGGGAACCCGGCTCGGCCGTGCATCTGCCGCATGATTCTCTTGGTCCGTGTATTGACGCCTTCGGTGCGGCCGTTGTGGTGCGGGGTGGTGAGGCCGGCGTCGACGGCGGCGCGGTCGAGTTCGAGGCCGTTGGTGAAGGCGTGCAGGTAGGGCAGGTCGGCGGCACGCACGTCGGTGATCCACTTCGTGAGCGCCGTCTTGTTGCCTGAGGCCGGGGACAGGAGTGCGGCGAACTCGCGGACCAGCTTGGCGAGGGCGGTCATCTCGGGGCAGGCGGCAGTGAGTTCGCCAAGGAGCGCGGCGTCCTTGTCCCGCAGGCTGCCGGGGCGGGTGAGTAGAAGGCGGGTCAGGCGCTGTGGGGTGGTGACGGGCCGGTGGCCCTCGGCCCGGCCCTGGGTGATGTAGCGGTAGAGGAGATTGAGGCTGCCGGTGTAACCCAGTTCCTTGATTTCGCGGAACAACTGCTTGACGGGGACGGCCGGGTCTTCCAAACGGCGCCGGCGAAGATGTTCCCGGTAGGGGTCGACCAGGGTGGGCCGGTAGCGAGGGGCTCGGCGCAAGTTTTCGGGTTCCCGGGTCCGCGCGTAGCGCTTGACCGTGTTGAGGGCCAGGTTGAGGCGGCGGGCGCATTCGAGCAGGCCGACACCCCTGCGGAGCAGGTCGTGGACCTGGTGCCAGCGCTCGCGGGTGGTCTGCTCGTGCGCGCCCGCGGGACGCGGCGTGTTGGCGGTGGCCCAGCACGAGCTGTGGGAACGGACGGTGGCCAGGGCCTTGTCACAGCGGTTCTTCCAGATGTGCCAGCGGTCGCTGACCTGCACCGCGCCCGGGCAAAGCCCGGCGGATCGCCTCGCCGTAGGCCCCCGAGCCGTCGCGGCAGATGATCTCGACGCCGGAATGCTCGCGCAGCCATCGCTCGAGTGTGTCAGCGCTGCGGTCGGGCAGTACGTCGATCCGTTCGCCGGTCTCGACGTCGATGAGGATGGTGGCATAGCGATGGCGCCGCTTCAGAGCGAAGTCGTCGACGCCGAGCACTCTTGGCACGCGCAGCGGCGGCAGGGGCAGCCGCGTCAGTATCCGCAGTGCGGACGAGCGGGAGATCGCGACAGCAAGGCATCGCGACAGGCGGGCGCCCGCCCGGCCCGCTAACTCCTTGACTATGAAGCCGAGTTGGCCAGCCAAGCGGGTCGTGCGGCGCTGGTACCGCTCCAACAGTCCGGGGACCTGCTCGCGGAAGGTCTGCCGAGGGCAGCCCAGCACAGTACAGACCAGGCGCCGCACCTGCACCGACACCACCACCCGACGGCCGTCCATCGGTACGTCGGCCACCGTACGTCCATGAAAGCCATGCACTTTCACAGTCGGCGTCCCGCACATCGGGCACGGTACTGACTCCTGGCGGGTCCGCGCCGACACGTGGATCACCTCGTCCTCGTCCACCACGTCCTCGACAACCAGCGCCGACAACCCTGAAAACACAGTCTCCACAAGGGAGTTGACGTCTCGCATGCGATGTCAACGATGCTGATCACGCTTCGTCACCGCCGATTACATGACAGAGCCGATTACATGACAGAGCCGTTGACCGTACAGACCCAGTGCTCGATCACGTTCGTGTCGCCGAAGGCAGCCGGCGGCGCCGGTCGAGCGTCGGCCGGCAAGCCCTGCTCACCCTCGCTCACCTGCGCAACGGGCAGCCCTACGCCCAGCTCGCAGCCGGGTTCGGCATCGGCACGACCACGGCCTACCGGTACATCACCGAAGCCGTCGACCTCCTGGCCGCCCTGGCACCCACGTTCGAACAAGCCGTCCGCGAAGCGACGAGGAAAGCGTTCGTCCTGCTCGACGGCACTCTCCTGCCCATCGACCGGATCGCGGCCGACCGGCCGTTCCACTCGGGCAAACACAAAAAATCACGGCATAAACGTCCAGGCACGCACCGATCCGGCCGGACGTCTCCCATGAGCCTCACCCGCCTTGCCCGGAGCCGTCCATGACATCCGCGCCGCACGCGAACACGGCATCCTCGCTGCCCCCACCTCAGCAGAGACGGTGTCCCGCCGAGTCGGTTCGAGCCATGGCATTGCCCTCGCCGAGTCGTTCTTCCAGGGCCTCGAGCGCGGGTTGTTCCGCGGGAGGCGTCGGGCCTCGAGGGCACGGGCTCGGCTGGAGCTGTTCCGCCGGCCGGCGTGCTACGGCCGGCGCCGTCTGCAGGTGGCGCTCGGCCGGCTCGCACCGGCCGGGTCCTGACAGCGGCTGATCACGTCACGTGCGGTGTGGCTCGTCGCGTGAGACCCGGTGTCCGAACCCGGCCGGTGCGAGGAGGGGCCACCTCCTGGACGCGGTCGCGGGTGTGAAGGGTTCGTTCGCGAGGGGGCCGCGTGATGTGCGGGCGGCCCGCCGGATCTACCCGGCCCTGCGGGCTGCCTCCAGCAACTGGCGCATCCCCTGGGTGAGTTCCTCGGCGGTGGCCGCCGAGTCGGCGTCAAAGGTGTACCGCGCGATGACACCCAGCATCAGCGTCATGTACAGCTTGCCCAGGGTGTCGACGGACGGGTCGTCGGCCGGCGGCTCCTTGCCCCCCATGAACATCGGGATGACACCCCTGGCGCCCTCGCCCTGGGCCGCCGCCACGTAGTCGCGCACGGTTGGCATCGTGTCGCCCATCACCACCAGCTCCATGCTCAGAGGCCAGATGGAACCGGGCTTGCCCAGCGTGCCGATGATGTTCGCCCACACCTCCTGGAACCGCTCCAGCGACCCTGGCGGCGTCGCGAGTCCCGAGCCTGCGTCGAAAGCGTCGGAGGTGCCTTCGGAGAGCGAGACGTATGCCTGCGCGAGCAGCGCGTCCTTCGAACCGTAGTGGTAGCCGATGGACGCCAGGTTCGTCCCCGACTCCTTGACGATGTCGCGTGCGGTCGTGCGCACGAAGCCCTTCTCCAGAAGGCAGCGCTTGGCACCTTCGAGCAGAGCCTCGCGATGTCCCATGCCGTTCACCGAACTCCTGATCCCTGCAAGCGTTTAAGGCACCCGTACGGTCCGGCCCGTGGCGAACCCGGCGAGCACCGTCCAGCCGGCGCCGGGCGGCGCCGACTCCCGTGCGGAGCACAAGGGACGGACCGCGATGGCCGTCATGATGCCGCTGCTCCTCGTCTCGGCGGACGTCTCGGTCCTCTGCTTCGTCGTCCCCGCGATCGGCGCGGACCTGGAGCCGTGCGGCATCCGCCGGCTGTGGGTCTTCGGCATCTGCGCGTTCGTGCTCGCTGGCCCGAGGAGTTTGAGCACGGCCGGGTGTTGGACGCGCGGGCCCAGGACCCGGTCCAGGGACGGGTGGATCTGCGTCAGCACGCCCCGCAGGCGGTTGCTGATGCGGGTTGCTTCGCCGGCCAGGTCGTCGTCGAAGCCGGTGATTATCTCCAGCTCGGCGATGGTCTCGTCCTGGAGGCCGACCGAGCGGAGCGTGTGAGGCATGACGCGGGCCGTGTCCGCGATGACGAACGCGTCGCGGGCATCTGTCTTGGCCTCGCCGGAATAGAGGTCGGCGATCCTTCTCATCGTCAGGCCGGGCAGATAGGCGAGCGGGCAGCCCATGTTCCGGGCCACTGCCAGCGGCAGAGCCCCGATCGAAGCTGGTTGGTCGACCACCACGAGCACGGTGCCGTGCTTGGCCTGCAGTTTGCCGAACACTTCGCGGAGCTTCGGCTCGCTGTTGGGCAGCCGCTTATCGAAGGCCTTCTTCCCGGCCGGGATGACGGCGGTGGCGTGGTGCTCGCCCTTGCCGACGTCCAGGCCGAGGAAAGCGCCGATGTCACTGACGTCGATCACATGCGCCACATCCACATTACGAAGAGCCTCCCGACCTGCGAAGAAGCCGGTGGTCATGCCCCTGATCGGCGGTCTGTCGATGCCTCCGGAGCCGGTGACACCACCCCCCCAAGACATGCGATCGGCAGGGGGAGAAAGTCATGCCAACTCCGAGGGCCGGGCGCCCCATTGCGGGGCTACCAAGAAGGTAAATGGGGGGACGCTGTCGTAGTCCGCCGACACGTGGAGCACGTCGTCCCGCACGGCATTGCAGGCCGGACCGACGGCGAGCAGCGCCATTCCCTCCGGGTCCGCGGAGGCGAGGGTGAATCTGCGCGGGTGCCCCGTCTGCGCGGCGCCGATCGGGTCTCAGGCCGCGGTAGCCGCGGGGGTGGGTGACTTTTCGGTCCTGAGCGCGATTGCTCCATGGGGCACGGTGACCCGCCGGGACGGGGCGGACCGTTTGTCCGCCGGCCACTGCTGTGGCTGGGCCGCGGTGGGGCCGGACCCGTTCCGGGATCGGATCCGATGTCGCTCCGGGCACAGCCAAGATGGAAAACGGGATCTTGGTTGTCGGTGAACCGCCGGGTGAGCGGAGGCCGCCGGTTGCGGTCCACTGGGCCTCGGGAGCGGTATCCATGGTGCTCAGGCGCCCGGATCGCTCAGCCGGGCCACTGCGGCCCACAGCGTGCCAGGAGTGGCGAACGTTTCCCGGCTGAGCGCCTCGTCGACGAAGCGCACCTCGTACTGCGCCTCCAGCTTGCCGAGCAGTTCCACGGTGCCGAGCGAGTCAAGGCCCGTGTCGCGCAGATCGGTCTGCGGGGTCAGTGGTTCGTCCTCGCCCAGAAACGGCAGGAAGCCGCGCAGGACCGCTTCGAAGTCCGGTCCCCAGTCCGTGCTCATACGTTTCGCCTCCACCCATTCATGCAGCGATCGGTCGCCGGATGCCGACGCTACGGCCGTGGGGGATGTCGCGTAACCCCTCATCCATGCCGTGCGCGCCCCTGGGCACCCCTATCCATGGCCTGGTGCCCCTGACGTGAACTGCCCCTGCGGCAGCGTTGCTTGACGGCCCCCGACGGTACTGTGTACCTTGTACGCGTTACTGCGTATGAGGCACGCTAGAAGCGTACCGTGTACGCGAAGGGGAGACTGTGTATACAGTACGAACGTGCGTGCCCCGTACGCAACAGTGCGGGACCTGCGTCATGGAGGCGGAGAATGGGCGGTAACTGGGCTGTTGAGGCGGCTGGGCTCAGGAAGTCGTACGGAAAAGTGGATGTCCTGACCGGCGTCGATCTGAAGGTCCCGGAAGCCAGCGTCTTCTCGCTGCTCGGCCCGAACGGCGCAGGGAAGACGACGATCGTACGGATCCTGTCCACGCTGCTGCGCCCCGACGGCGGGCAGGCCCGCGTGGCGGGGTTCGACGTCGGCCGGCAGCAGCGGGAGGTGCGGCGCGTCATCAGTCTCACCGGGCAGTACGCGGCCGTGGACCAGTTGCAGACGGGGGAGGAGAACCTCTGGATGACGGCCCGGCTGGCGGGCATCTCGCGGCGCGACGCCCGCCGCCGCGCCCAGGAGCTGCTGGAACGCTTCGACCTCGTGGACGCTGCGCGCCGCCGGGTCGCGACCTACTCCGGAGGCATGCGCCGCCGCCTCGACCTTGCGGCGGGGCTCGTCGGCCGCCCGTCGGTCATCTTCCTGGACGAGCCCACGACCGGGCTCGACCCGCGCAGCCGCCGGGCGATGTGGGATGTCATCACGGGTCTGCTGGGGGAGGGCGTCACCATCTTTCTCACCACGCAGTACCTGGAAGAGGCCGATCAGCTCGCCGATTCGGTCGCCGTGATCGACGGCGGGCGCGTGGTCGCCGAGGGCGCCCCCGCCGAGCTCAAGCAGAGGGTGGCCGGGCAGCGGCTCGACCTCGTCTTCGGCGACGACTCCGGTTACGACGAGGGGCAGCGCCTGCTGGCCGGCCGGGTCTCCACCGAGGACCGCTCCCGCCTGACGATCGGCGTGCCCACAGACGGCAGCGCGGCGCACGTGCGGTCGCTGCTCGACGAGATCGACCCGCAGGCCCGCCTTGTCAGCCGCTTCTCGGTGCACACGGCCACGCTCGACGACGTCTTCCTCGCGCTGACGGGCCGCCCCGCGCAGCGCCACCAGAACGAGAACACCAACGAGAACGACAAGGAGACCGCCGGTGTCTGAACTGGCCCTTTCCGCAGGCGCGTTGCGGCACCCCGGCAGGCCGGCGGCCGCCGTCCAGAACGCGATCACCATGAGCGGCCGGTGCATCCGCCTGACCTCGCGCGCCCTGGACGCCATCATCACCTCGGTGATGATGCCGGTCATGCTGATGCTGGTCTTCGTCTACCTCTTCGGCGGCGCGATCAAGAACACCACCGGAGGCGACTACGTCAACTACGTCGTCCCCGGCGTGCTCCTGCTCTGCGCCGGCTGGGGCGGGGCGGCCACCGCCGTGAACGTCAACATCGACATGAACGGCGGTATCGTCGACCGGCTGCGGTCGATGGACGTCGGCGGCACCGCTGTCCTCGGCGGACACGTGGTGGCCAGCGTCGCGCGCAACGTCGTCTCGACCCTGATCGTCTTCGGCGTCGCCCTGCTCATCGGGTTCCGTGCCGATGCCGACGCGGTGGGCTGGATCGAGGCGGTGGGCGTGCTGTTGATGTTCATGCTGGCAGTCTCGTGGCTCGCCTCCGTCTTCGGACTCCTGGTCAAAACGGCCGAGGCGGCCGGCGGGTTCTCCTTCATCATGATGTTCGTCCCCTACGTGAGCAGCGCGTTCGTCCCCGTCTCCACCCTGCCGTCCTGGCTGCGCGGGGTCGCGGAGCACCAACCGGTCACCCCGGTCATCGAGTGCCTGCGGCGACTGCTGAACGACCAGCCGCTCGGCAACAACGGCTGGCTGGCCCTCGCCTGGTGCGCCGGCATCCTGCTGGTGTCGGCGGTCCTCGCCGACCGGCTCTTCCGGAAGCGGGTCGCGTAACACATGTCCTGTGCGGTGCGCTGTAGGTAAGTCCGCCCCGTCCATAGACCACCGGTCGTCCGCGCCCCCCGTCGCGGACGACCGGTGCTGTAGTTTGCAGATCCGGCACGTGTATCCCTGACCACTCGCCTCGGGATAGATTGAGGACGTTGTGACTGGTTCCGATTGACATCATGAAACGAGAAAGTAGGGATGATGGGTAAGGAGACCGGAGTGAACCTGCCGACGAGTATTGAAGTGGCCTGGGGGCTGCGTGAACCGGTCACCAAGGGTCCAAAACGTGTTCTGAGTCTTGAGCGGATCGTCGGAACCGCAGTGACGATCGCCGAAGAATCAGGTCTCGGCGCTGTTTCGATGAATCGTATTGCCGGAGAACTGAATTCCTCGACGATGTCCCTCTACCGGTATGTGTCGGCGAAGGACGAATTGCTTCCGCTCATGGTCGACCAGGCGTTCGGACCCCCGGTCGCGCCGGAGGAGGAGTGTGCCGGCTGGCGGGCCGGTCTCGAGCACTGGAGTTGGTCCTATCTGGCTGTGCTGCGGCGTCACTCCTGGGTGATCCATGTCCCCACCGGCGGCCCGCCGTCCACGCCCAACCAGGTCGCGTGGACCGAGCAGGGGCTTTCCTTCCTCGCCGACGTGAACCTGCGCGAGGCGGAGAAACTGTCGACGATTCTGTTGCTGGCGGGAATCGTCCGGAATGATGCCATGCTCGCCAGCACGTACGAGGCCTTCGCGAAGGCGGGCGCCTCGGGTGGCGAGATCATGATGGACTACCGCAGGCTGATCGAGAGGCTTGCCGACAAGGAGCATTTCCCGGCGATCAACAAGGCCATCAAGGCGGGCGTGTTCGACAGCGCCGACGACCAGGACACCGAATTCATCTTCGCGCTCAAACGGGTTCTCGACGGTGTGGACGTACTTATTCGTGAGCGTGCCCAGTCACGTGCGTGAGTCTGGCTCAAAAAGGGGTTGATAGGGGTTCGGGGTGAGGTGAGGGGGTGATGATTAGGGGGCTGCGGGTATCCCTTCGCGTTGGCAATGCAGGGTAGAAAAGAAGAAGACAGCCTGACCTTGTGTGAGGGGCATTGCGTGCTCCTTCTGTCGGCTTTTTTCCATTGCCCCCAGCCAACGGAGCCGATCCCATGAGCCTGCACCTCCTGTTCATGAGCATGCCTCAGCCCGGCCATGTCTTTCCCAATCTCGCGGTCATCGAGGAACTGGTGCGCGAAGGGCACCGCGTGACCTTCGCGACGGGTGCGAGTCTGGCGGACGCCGTCGGCGCGGCCGGCGCCACGGCCGTGCCCTACGACTCCGTCTTCGACCGGCCGGAGCAGCTCGAGATGGGGTCGGAGCAGTCGGACATGGCCCTGGTCGTTCACGACGACGGTCTGGCCATGCTCGCCGCGGCCGAGTCGGTGCTCACGGACGACCGGCCCGACGCGGTTCTCTACGACACCATGACGGCGCAGGTTGGCCGGGTCCTCGCGGAGAAGTGGGGGCTTCCGTCGATCCAGCTGAACCCGATGTTCGCGTCGAACGAGAAATTCAACATGATGCGTGCCATGTTCACGCAGGAGGAGTCGGACGCCCCGGTCGACACCACCGAGAGCGTCGCCGCCGCGATGCCGCCCGAGATGCAGCAGTGGTTCGCGAAGACGACCGCGATGCTTGTGGACAACGGCATCGACACCCCGGTCGGCGAATGGATCGCGCGCGTGCCCGACTTCGGTGTCGTCTACCTGCCCCAGGCCTTCCAGTACTCGGGTGAGCTCTTCGACGACCGCTTCGCCTTCGTCGGCCCCTGCGTCAGCGACCGCGGCTTCCTCGGGACCTGGCAGGTGCCGGACACCGGCCTGCCGGTGGTCCTGGTCTCCCTGGGCACCGTCGTCAACGACCGCCCCGACTTCTTCAAGTCGGTGGTGGAGGCGTTCACCGGCGCCCCGTTCCACGTGGTCATCACCGTCGGCAAGGGGGTCGACCCGGCCACCCTGGGGCCGCTGCCCGAGAACGTCGAGGCCCACACCTTCGTCCCGCACCTCGCCGTCCTGGAGCACGCCCGGGTGTGTGTCACCCACGGCGGCATGGGCGGGGTCCTGGAGGCGCTGACCCAGGCGGTCCCGCTGGTGGTGGTCCCGCAGTCCTACGCCTCGGCAGCCATCGTCCACCGGGTCGACCAGCTCGGCCTCGCCCGCGTCCTGGACGCTGCCGACCTCACCCCCGAGTCCCTGCGCAAGGCCGTCGAGGAGACTGCCGCGGACGAACGGATCCGCGCCGCTGTGCGGGACATGCAGCGCCACATCCAGGAGGCGGGCGGCGCGCGCCGTGCCGCCCGGGAGATCGAGAACCACCTGCGCCGGGTCCTCGCCTGACCGGTCCGCGGCACCCACCTGCCCGTCAGCCATGTGCCCGTCGGCCATGGAACACACCCAGATTGGATCACTGACGCATGGGACAGCACGTTCTGTTCATGAGCATGCCCATCGCCGGGCACCTCTTCCCGAACCTGGCCGTGGTCGAGGAACTGATCCGCCGGGGGCACCGGGTCAGCTTCGCGACCGGGGAGAGCCAGGCCGAGGCCGTCCGGCACACCGGTGCCGACGTCATCACGTACGGCTCCTCCTTCGACGACGTCAAGAAGCTGAACCTCACCCAGGACCGGGACGGAGCCAACACCCCCCTGACCGTGCTCAAGGACGGCACCGCGATGCTGGAGGAGGTCAAGGCCCGGCTGGCCGACGACCGGCCGGACCTTGTCCTCTACGACATGCTCGCCTTCCACGTCGGCCGCGTACTGGCCCGCACCTGGGGCGTGCCGGCCGTGCAGCTCAACCCCATGTTCGCAAGCAACGAGCACTTCTCGCTGCACAGGGCCATGCACGACGCGCCGCCGGCGGCCGACGGCGGGCAGGAGGAGCAGAAGCCGCAAGCCCTCTCGGCCGGCATGGGGGAGTGGTTCGCGGCGCTCGCGGGACTGCTCGCCTCGCACGGTGTGGACACCCCGCCCGGTGAATTCCTCACGGCCACCGAGGAGCTGACGCTGGTGTACCTGCCGCGGGAGTTCCAGTACGAGGGCGACACCTTCGACGAGACCTTCGTCTTCGCCGGTCCATGCGTCAACAACCGGATGTTCATGGACATATGGCAGCCCCCTGCCGACGGCCTTCCCGTGGTACTGGTCTCGCTCGGCGGCATCTTCAACGAACTTCCGGACTTCTTCCACACCATCGTCCGCGCCTTCACGGACAAGCCGTGGCACGCCGTGATCACCGTGGGCAACGGCATCGACCCGGACGAACTGGGCCCGCTGCCGGCCAACATCGAGGTGCACCGCTGGGTGTCGCACAGCACGGTGCTCGAACACGCCCGGCTCCTGGTCAGCCACGGCGGCACCGGCAGTGTCACCGAATCGCTGAGCCTCGGTGTTCCGATGGTGGTGATACCCCAGTCCTCCGACACCCGCCCCACCGCCCGCCGGGTCGAGGAGCTGGGGCTGGGCCGTCGCCTGGACCACACCGAACTGGGCCCGGAGCTCCTGATCAAGACCGTGGAGGACGTCGCGGCCGACGGTGAAATCCGCGCCAACGTCGACCGGATGAAGGAGCACATGCGCACCGCGGGCGGCACCGCGCGCGCCGCCGACGCGCTCGAGGCACACCTGCGGCGCGTCGTTGCCGAGCCGGGGAAGGGGGGCAACGCCCATGCAGGTGCGTGAGCTGGCGGTGGCGGGGGCGTTCACCTTCACCCCCGACGTCCACACCGACGAGCGGGGCCTGTTCGTCGCGCCCTTCCAGGAACCCGCTTTCCTCCAAGCGGTGGGCGAACGGTTCTCCGTCGCCCAGATCAACTACAGCCGCTCTGCCCGGGGCGTCATCCGGGGACTGCACTTCACCCGGACACCCCCGGGGCAGAGCAAGTACGTCTACTGCGCGGCCGGGCGGGCCCTGGACGTCATGGTCGACGTACGGGTCGGCTCGCCGACCTTCGGCAAGTGGGACGCCGTCGAGCTCGACGCGGAGTCCTTCGGCGGCGTCTACTTCCCGCTGGGCGTTGCCCACAGCTTCGCGGTCCTGGAGGACGACACGGTCCTCGCATACATGGTCAGCAGCAGCTACGTGCCCGACCAGGAGCTGGCCATCGACCCGCTGGATCCCGAACTGGGACTGCCCTGGCCGCAGTCCGACCCCATCCTGTCCCCCCGTGACCGCGCGGCGGCGAGCTTTGCGGAGATCACCGCGCAGGGCCTGCTGCCGCGCTACGAGGACTGCGTCCGGCAAGAGGAGGCGTAGCGGTGTCCACCACCGGCAGCGCGCCGCGTGTGCGCGTGGTGGTCCTCGGGGCGACCGGCTGCCTGGGCCGGCAGATCTGCGCGACGCTGGCACAGCAGGGCCACGACGTCGTTGCTGTCGCCCGGACCTTCGCACCGCAGGTCGCCGAGCACCGGTTCCTCGCCCGTGACCTGGGGCGCATGACCGGCCCCGAGATCGGGGCGCTGCTGACCGAGGAGCGGGCCGGCGCCGTGGTCAACGCCAGCGGCACCTGGGAACGCTCCGCCGAGGAACTCGACTACGCCCATGTCACGATCCCCCGTCTGGTCACCGAAGGAGTGGCGGCCGCCGCCGGCCGCCCGCGGCTCGTCCACATCGGCACCATCCACGAGTACGGGCCGGTGCCGCCGGGCACCGTCATCGACGAACGGCGCGACACCCGGCCTGAAACGCCCTACGCGCGCGCCAAACTCATCGGAACGCGCACCGTGCTCGAGGCCGCCGCGGCCGGCCGTATCGACGCGGTCACCCTGCGGGTCGCGAACGTCTTCGGCCCGTTCCCGTCACCCAAGAGTTTCCTCGGCACCCTGGCGGCCCGGCTCCGCACCACCGGGCCCGGGGAGACCATCGAGCTGACCCTCGCTCCCGCGCACCGCGACCACGTCGACACCCGCGACGTCGCCGACGCCGTGGGCCGGGCCGTGCGCTGCCGCGCGGACACCAGCGGACAAGCCGTCAACATAGGCCGCGGCGAGGCCCTCGACCTGAGGGACCTTGTCTACGGCATGGTGGCCGCCGCCGGTCTGCCGCCGGAGGCCGTCAAGGAAGGCGGCACGCCGCTGTCGAGCGCCGGAGGCGGCGACTGGACTAGCGCCGACGTCCGCCGCGCCCGGACCCTGCTCGGCTGGTCGCCCCTCCACACCGTCGAAGAATCGCTCAAAGCGATGCTGGATCTAGGTGGTTGGTGAAGATGAAGGGAATCATCCTCGCAGGCGGCAGCGGAACACGGCTGCACCCGCTGACCCACGCCCTCTCCAAGCAGCTGTTGCCCGTCTACAACAAGCCCATGATCTACTACCCGCTGTCCGTGCTCATGCTGGCGGGTATCCGCGACGTCCTGGTGATCTCTGCGCCGGACCAGATCGGCATCTACCGCGCCCTGCTCGGCGACGGCGAGCGGCTCGGCATCAGCATCGACTACGTCGAGCAGGACGAACCCCGGGGCATCGCCGACGCGTTCATCATCGGCGCCGACTACATCGGGAACGACAGCGTCACCCTCATCCTGGGCGACAACGTCTTTCACGGCCCCAACTTCTCGGCGCTGCTCGCCGAGGCCACGCGCGACGTCTCGGGGTGCGTGCTGTTCGGCTACAGCGTCAAGGACCCCGAACGCTACGGCGTCGGTGAGGTCGACACCGAAGGGCGTCTGTTGCACATCGAGGAGAAGCCGGCCCGGCCGCGCTCCAACCTCGCGATCACAGGCCTCTACATCTACGACAACGACGTCGTGGACATCACCAAGAACCTCGCTCCGTCCCCGCGCGGGGAACTCGAGATCACGGACGTCAACACGGCCTACCTGGAACAGGGCCGCGCCCGTCTGGTGGACCTCGGCCGCGGTTTCGCCTGGCTCGACACCGGCACCCCGGAGTCGCTCCTGCAGGCGGGTCAGTACGTCCAGGTGCTCGAGCAGCGCCAGGGCGTCCGGATCGCCTGCGTGGAGGAGATCGCCCTGCGCATGGGCTACATCGACGCGGGGGCGTGCTACCGCATGGGCGTCGCCATGGGCAAGTCCGATTACGGCGTCTATCTGATGGACCTGGCGTCCGGCCGGGAGCAGGGGGAGTGATGAGAATTCTGGTGACCGGGGGAGCCGGCTTCATCGGCTCCAACTTCGTACGCCGCCTGATGAGCGGCGGCTACCCCGAACTCGCGGGCGCCCAGGTGGCGGTCCTGGACAAGTTCACCTACGCCGGCAACGAGGACAACCTCACGCCTGTGGCCGGTCATCCTCAGCTCACGGTGGTGCGCGGCGACATCTGCGACGGCCCGCTGGTGGAAGGCCTGATGGCGGACACCGACCTGGTGGTCCACTTCGCCGCGGAATCGCACGTCGACCGGTCCATCGCCAGCGCCGCGGAGTTCGTGCGCACCAATGTCCTGGGAACCCAGACCCTGCTGCAGGCCGCGCTCGGCAGCGGCGTCGGGCGCTTCGTCCACGTCTCGACCGACGAGGTGTACGGCACCATCGAGCAGGGCTCATGGACCGAGGACGAGCCGCTGCTGCCCAACTCCCCGTACGCGGCGTCCAAGGCGTCGTCGGACCTGCTGAGCCTCGCCTTCCACCGCACGTACGGGCTCCCGGTGTGCGTAACGCGCTGCTCCAACAACTACGGCCCGTACCAGTTTCCGGAGAAGGCCATCCCCCGGTTCATCACGCGCCTGATGTCCGGACAGTCCGTCCCGCTGTACGGGGACGGCCTGCACGTACGGGACTGGCTGCACGTCGACGACCACTGCCGGGGCATCGCCCTGGTCGCCCGGGGCGGAAAGCCCGGCGAGGTCTACAACATCGGCGGCGGTACCGAGCTGACCAACCGCGTCCTGGTCGAGCGGCTGCTGGAGCTGTTCGGCGCCGACCCGAGCCGGATCGAGCGGGTGCCCGACCGGCAGGGTCACGACCGGCGTTACTGCGTCGACATCACCAAGATCTCCGAGCAGTTCGGCTACGCCCCCGCCGTCCCCTTCGAGGAAGGTCTCGCCCGGACCGTGCGCTGGTACGCCGACCGCCGCGACTGGTGGGAGCCGCTGCTCGATCGGGCGGAGGCGGCTGCCTGATGCTGCAGCTCGCGCAGCGCGTCGCGCGCTCCGCCGCGACCCTCGCCACGCCGACCTCTACCCTGGACGGGTTCCGCGCGTGGTGGCAGCGGCAGCAGGCCGCCGACACCACGCGCGTGGAGCGGATCCCGTTCGACGAACTGCGCTCGTGGGCGTTCGAGAGGCAGACGGGCAACCTCGTTCATGACAGCGGGAGTTTCTACACCATCGAGGGCCTGCGCGTGCACCGGGACTCCGGTCCCGTGCCGGCCTGGACGCAGCCCATCATCCACCAGCCGGAGATCGGGATACTGGGCCTGGTCGCCAAGGAGTTCGACGGCGTCCTGCACTTCCTGATGCAGGCCAAGATGGAGCCGGGCAACTTCGGCGGGCTGCAGCTGTCCCCGACCGTGCAGGCCACCCGCAGCAACTACCGCCGGGTGCACAGCGGGAGAGCCGTCTCGTACGTCGACTACTTCACCGGCCCGCGCCGCCCCCGCGTACTGGCGGACGCCCGCCAGTCGGAGCAGGGCTCGTGGTTCTACCGCAAACGCAACCGCAATGTCGTCGTCGAGGCCACCGGCGATGTCGACGTCCTCGACGGCTTCCGCTGGCTCACGCTCGGGCAGTTGCACCACCTGCTGGAGTTCGACGACCTCGTCAACATGGACTCACGCAGTGTGCTGGCCTGTCTGCCCTTCGCCTTCGGCGGCACGGCGGACGGGCCCGGGGAGGTGAGCACCGAACTGCTCAGCTGGATCACCGACGCGCGCACCCGCCACGACGTGACTGCGGAGCGGATCGCGCTGTCGCAGGTGACCGGGTGGAAGACGCTGCCCGACCGCGTCACGCACGACGGCGGCGCCTTCTTCGACATCATCGCCGTCGATGTCACCACGGAGGGTCGCGAGGTCCGCAGCTGGACCCAGCCCTTGCTGTCGCCCCGAGGTGTGGGCGTCGCCGGCTTCCTGGTCCGGCGAACCGAGGACGGCCCGGATGTGCTGGTCGGCACGCGCGTCGAGGCCGGCTCCGCCGACGTCCTGGAGCTGGGGCCCACCGTGCAGTGCACGCCTGAGAACTACGCGGCCCTGCCCGCTGCTCCCGAGATACCGTTCCTGGACTGTTTGGTGCAAGCCCCGAAAGACCGGATCCTCTTCGACACGGTGCTGTCCGAGGAGGGCGGCCGCTTCCACCACGCCCGCAACCGGTACATGCTCGTGGAGGCACCCCCGGACACGGAACGCCACGCGTCCCCCGACCACCGCTGGGTCGCGGTGAGCGAGCTGGCCGGACTGATCCGGCACAGCCACTACCTCAACGTCGAGGCCCGCACCCTCATCACCTGCCTACAGAAGGTGCTCACGTGCTCGCCGACTCCGCCGCAGTACGACCTCTGACCGTCGGCGTCCTTGGGACGTCCTCCTTCGCCGGCCGGCGGATGGTGCCCGCGCTCCACGGCTGCCCCGACACCCGGCTCGCCGCGGTCGCGGGCCGGGACGCCGCGCGTGCGCGGCGGACCGCCGCACAGTGGGGCTGCTCGTCCCACGCCGGCTACGAGGAGATCCTGAGCCGCCCGGACATCGACGCCGTCTACGTACCCCTGCCCAACTCCCTGCACCACACCTGGGTCCGGCGCGCTCTGCACAGCGGCAAACACGTGCTGGCCGAGAAGCCGCTGACCACCGAAGTCCACACGACCACGGAGCTGTTCGCCCTCGCCGCCGAGCGCGGGCTCGTGCTGCGGGAGAACTACGCCTTCGAGCACCACGACCGTCACCGGGCGGCCAGGGCCCTCGTCGAGCAGGGAGGCATCGGGCAGATCCGCCACTTCAGCAGTTCGTTCTGCATCCCCTCGCTGCCCGCGGACAACATCCGTCACCGTCCGGACCTCGGGGGAGGGGCGCTCCTGGACGCCGGGGTGTATCCGGTACGGGCGGCCCAGTACTTCCTGGGAGACGAACTGACCGTGGCCGGTGCCGTGCTGCGGTGGGATCCGGACTACGGTGTCGACATCGGCGGCAGCGCGCTGCTGCGCTGTGCGGACGGTGTCACCGCTGCGCTGACGTTCGGGTTCGGGAACCGGTACGGAGCCGAGTACGAGCTGTGGGGCAGCGCCGGGCGGCTGGACACGCAGCACGCCTTCGCGGTGGGCGCCGACGACGTGCCGCTCCTGCGGGTGGAGGACGAGGACGGGGTTCGGCGCACCGCGCTCGATCCGCAGGACCAGTACCTGGCCGTCGTGGCCGCGTTCGCCGCGGCGGTGCGTGGGGCGCAGGCGTCCGGAGCGGACCCGGGCCACGAGGTCACGGCGGCCAGGGCGCGGCGTACGGCGGAGCTCGTCGCACGGATCGCCGACCTGGCGCGCACCGTGACCGAGGAGCCGACGCGCGAGCCGGCCGGGGCAGGGAGAGCGGGGGACCGATGGAGGTCGTAGGCCGTGGGTTTCTCGCACGCAATCTCGCCTCCGTCAGGAACCGGCACGCGTCCGTGACTGTCCTGGCTGCCGGGGTGTCCACCACCCACGCCACCGCGGAAGGGGAATTCGAGCGCGAGCTGGACCTGGTGCGCGAGACGGCGCGCCGCTGCCACCGGACGGGACGGACCGTGGTGCTCTTCTCCACCGCGTCCTCGGCGATGTACGGGACGACGGAGGCCCCGGCGAGCGAGGACACCGTCGCGCTGTCCGCCTCCCGTTACGGCCGGCACAAGCGCCGGGTCGAGGAGGTCGTCGGCGAGTCCGGCGCCCACTGGCTGGTGCTGCGGCCCAGCCATCTGATGGGCGCCGGCCAGCGTGCGCACCAGCTGCTGCCGTCACTGGTGGGCCAGATCCGGTCCGGTCGCGTCCGGGTCCACCGGGGCGCGCACCGCGATCTGCTGGACGTGATGGATCTCGTGGCCGTACTCGACGGCCTGCTGACCGCCGATGTGCGGGACGAGATCGTCAACGTGGCCAGTGGCACACCCTGCGCGGCCGAGGACATCGTGCGGGGCATCGAGCGGCGGCTGGGCCGCACCGCCGTGCACGAGACCGCCGACGGCGTCCGCCAGCGCACCCTGGTCTCCGTCGACAAGCTGCGCAAGTTGCTGCCCGAGGCGTCCGTGGCCGAAAGACTGGGCGGCGAGGGCCACCTCGACCGCCTGCTCGATCGGTATGTGTCCTGCTACTGATCCGGCTGGCCCTGCCCGTCGCCGGGTCGCGCCGTGCTCACGGTAGAGGGCCTGCGGCCGCCGCCTGTGCGAAGGGCAGCGGCCGCAGGCCCTCTCGTGCGAGCGGAGGCTTCAGGCCCAGGACGCCGCGGAGCGCTCCAGGGCATCGGCCGCGCGCGTGGCGCCGCCCGCCCGGCGGACGGGCTCCTGCATGGCGCGCGCCCGGGCCGCGGTCTCCTCGTCGGAGAGCAGCGTGTCCACGGCGGCACGGAGCTTTTGGTCGGTGAGCTCCTCCGGCGCGATCACCTCGCCGAGACCGAGCTCGATCACCCGGCGGCCGGTCGGACGGTCGAGGGGGCTGTGCGGCACCATGACCATCGGTACGCCGGCGCTGAGCGAGTCCATCACACTGCCCATGCCTCCGTGGGTGACGAACGCCTTGGCGTGTTCGAGCACGGCGACGTGCGATATCCAGCGGTGCGCCTCGATGTTGGCGGGCAGCTCGCCCAGTTCTGCCGGGTCCATGCTGCTGCCCAGGGTGAGGACCACGTGGAAGGGCGCGTCGGCGAACGCCTTCATGCCGGCGTCGAAGAACCCGGTGACATCGCTGAAGGTGGCCCCGAGCGACACCAGGACGACGGGCAGCCCGCTGGCCGGCGGCTGCCACTCACCCAGGAAGCTCCGGTCGCTGATGCACGGTCCGACGAAGGAGAACCGCTCGTCGAAGCTCTCGCCGTGGATCTGGAATTCCTTCGGCAGGAAAACTAGGTTCGATTGGGCGATGCTGAGGAAGAACTCGTGGAACGGAACGTCCAGTCCGTGCTCGGCCACCAGTTGGTTGATCGCCTCCACCATGACCGGCGGAGCGGCGTAGTCGGCGACACCGCCCTTGTCCGACTCGTCGAAACCGGAGGCGAAGGAGAACTTCTCGTTCTGTGCGAACGCGGGGCACAGCTGGACGGCCGGCAGCCCCCACTTCCGCTCCAGGATGCGGCCGGCGTGCGAGGTGGCGAAGTCGTAGACGACCACGTCGGGCCGGTCGTCGCCCAGCGCCGCATCGACAGTGCGGAGCATGGAGGCGCTCTCGTCGATCAGTAGCGTGAGCATCCGGGAGCCCAGATCCTCGTTGACGCTCTCGAAGTGACTCAGCGAGCGGTATTCGGACGCGTACGGCAGCACCGTGGCCCCGGCGGCACCGACCGGCTCGGACACCTCCTCCCCGGTGACGAAGGTGACGCGGTGGCCGCGACGCGTCAGTTCCTCCACGACGGCCAGATTGGGAAGGATGTGCCCGTGGTCGGGAATGACCAGGAAGAGAAAGTGCTGCGGCATGCGGTGTCCAATCTTTTGGATCGGGAACTGGCGTGCGGCGCATAAACCATTCAAAGGCGCGCCGTTTTGCTTGCGCCGGCTTTGCATGGGCCTGGACGCGGAGTATCAAGATGAACCCACAGTGAAGCTACCGGCGCGGGAGGCGGTTGCCACACCCCTAGCACCCCCTATGGGATGGAGCGGGGGACATGAAGTCAGTGGCGGATTACCTGGGGGCATTGTCTGGAAATCGATCGTTTATGTCGGGCGAACCGCTGAATCTGGTGCCTTTCGGGGAGATCGCTTGACGTCCGGCCATTCGGTGAGTGATGTGTTGGATGCTCACGGTGACCATGACGGTCGGTGGCGTGACCGGGAGCCCCTTGGGGTCGACGCCGTCGACGCTGTCACCTCGATGAAAGATTGGATATGGAAAGCGACGATCTGTGGCGGAACATGCGACCCGTTCATGACGTCGTTGCCGCTATCGAGAGTGATGGCTCGCTGACACTGCGCCACGAGTCCGGGCAGGAGGCCTTTGTGTGCGGTCCCGCCGGGGCGGTGATGTGGATCACTTTGCAGCGCCATGGCTGGCGGCTCGGGGCTGCCGCGCAGGAGCTGGGCCGGCTGTGGTCGATGGACGCGCTCTGGGTCCGTGTCGTGCTCGGCTGCTGGCTGGAGAACCTGCTGGAAGAAGGGCTCGTCATGGAGGTCTGAGCCGCTTCTTCTCCTTGGAGGGAGGCGTCGTCCGGCCTTCCCTTGAGCAGCTTTGAGTGCGCCATAAACTATCTGCGTGTGGTGTATACTCCACGCCCTCCGATGGCTTGAAGGCTTCTTGTTCAGGTCAATGGTTGAAGTGATCGGGGGTGCGCTATAGCATCGCTGGAGCTATGGTGCCGGTCGGCGCGCGTGGTGTCTCATTTGCATCTGCAGGGGGCTGTGGGATGACTGTGAGGTTTGGGCGGGCACGGGTCTGCCGTCGTGCCGCATTCTGATGAATTCGCCGAATGGTGCTGTACTCGCGATGTTCTGAATCGAAATGTCACGGGGGAACGGTATGGCAATTTCCGAATTTCAGGCTGGACGCAAGATATTTGAGACAGTTATCGCTGGTTTCCTGGAGCGACGGTCGGGAGTCGTCCTGATCGAAGGGCCCGCCGGGCACGGCAAGAGCGCGCTGCTGAGGCAGACGGAGAACGCGGCCGCATCCCTGGGCGCCCTGGTCCTCTCGGGAGTCTGCTCGGCCGCCGAACGGGGGACCCCGCTGGGCGCACTGCGGCAACTGCTGGCCGGTGTGCGCGAGGGCCTGCCGGCCGGCTTCCCGGCCCTCGGACCGCAGGCCCCGGCGGGCGTCCACGAGTTCTGCGCACAGATCGACGCCCTGAGCCGACAGCGGCCCGTGGTCCTGTGCGTCGACGATGTTCACCACGCCGACGAGGCGTCGCTCCAGTACCTCGGCACCCTGGCGCACGGCGCGCGGGAGCAGGTGCTCCTGGTCGTGACCAGGTCTCCCTACTTCGACCGGTCCTACCCGGCATCGCTGGACGGAGTGTCGCCCGGGGGCGGGGTCGAGCGGATCACCCTGAAGCAGATGGACGTCGAAGAGGTCGACAGCCTGCTGCGGCGCCAGTCCGGTCTCGCCAGGCACGGCGCCACGCCGCAGGAACTGCGCGACGCCGTCGGCGGCAACCCGCTTCTGGTCAGGACCCTCGTCGACGAACTGCACGACAGAGACCCGGTGGCCCCCGCCGACCCGGTGTCCGGGGCCAGGTTCGCGCGGGCCGTGCTGACCTGTCTGCGGCGCAGCGGCCACGCGGCGAACGACGTCGCCTGCGCCTACGCCGTCCTGCAGAGCGGCCCGCCGCCGGAGGACGTGGCCCAGCTGCTGGCGCTGCCGGTCACCACGGTCACCCAGGCGCTCGCCGCGCTGCGCGCGAGCGGCATCTTCGCGGGCCTTCGCTACCGCCACCCGCGCCTGGCCCGGCTGGTCCTCGAAGGCATGGATCCCGTGGCCCAGGCCCGGCTGCACCGACGCTACGCCGCGCTGCTGCACCGCACCGGCGCCCCCATCGCCGAGGTCGTACGGCACTTAGAGACCTCCCACACGTCGGACGAGTCCTGGACGGACCTGCCCTGGGCAGCGGACCTACTGTGGGAGCACGCGGAGCGGCTCATCGGCGGGGAGCAGCACCGGGAGGCGGCCCGCTACCTCGAACTGGCGCGGGCGGCCTGCCAGGACCCGGGTCTACGCGCGGCAATCGATCTCCGGTTCGCCGCCATCACCTGGCGGTTCGCTCCCGATACGGCCGAGCGCCACCTGGCCGTGCCGCTGCGCATGGTGGAGGAGGGCGGGCTGTCGACCGGCCGTATGGACGTGCTGGCCCGCCTGCTGAGAGCGCAGGGACGGATCTCCGAGGCGCGCCACGTGAGTGCCCGGCTGGCCGGACAACTCGGCGACGTGGACGGCGCCTTCGACATCGCGGCACGCCACGGCGGAGCCGTCCTGTGGGACATGCCCGAGCAGACCGGCGCGGACCTCGCCGCACACGAACACTTCCTCGCGGACAGCACCCTGTCGGAGGGAACGGTGCTGTCCATCGTCCGGGCGCTGCGCGCCCTCACCCTGTCGGACCGGCTGGACCAGGTGCCCGTCTGGTGCGCGCGGCTTTCCGAGGCGGCCATGCAACGCGACGCCCCGGGCTGGGTCTCGCTCTTCGCCACGCTGCACGGCGAGGCACTGCTGCGCCTGGGCGACCTGCCTGGGGCCGAACGGTGCGGACTGCAGGCCAAGGGGGCGCTGTCCGACGGCTGCCGTTCGGTGCTCGCCGGTGCCGCGCACACGCTCCTCATCGGGACCCGCACCGCCATGGGCAGGCACGGCGACGTCGCCCAGATGCTCGACACGCTCGCACCGGAGCTACTGTGCGACACGGTCTTCCGGCCCGGCTACCTGTATGCCCACGGACAGCACCTGATGGCGCTGGGGCAGGCCGCGGCGGCGCTGCACGAGTTCCTCGACGCCGGCCGCCTGCTTACCGCCTGGGCCATGGACCGGCCGCTCGCCCTGCCCTGGCGCACCGACGCGGCCGAGGCGCTGCTGCGGCTGGGCGAGACCCAGCAGGCCGAGCGGCTGATCGAACAGCAGCTCGCCCTGCCCGACGGCCGGCACCCCCGACTGCGCGGGGAGGCCCTGCGGCTGCGAGCGGCCATGGCCGCCACCCCGGAGCAGGGGCAGACGCTGCTGGAGCAGGCCGTCGAGGAACTGCGGCGCGGGGGAAACCGGCTGCAGCAAGCCAAGGCCATGACCGACCTGGGGCGGCTCTTGCAGTCCCAGGGGGACGCGGGCAGTGCCGGTTCCCTCAACCGCAGGGCCTGGAACGTCGCCCAGGCATGTGGTGCCCAGGGCCTGCAGGAAGAGATCCTGCCCGGCCTGACTGTCGCGCCCCAAGCCGGCACCCTCGTGCCCCGGCAGGCTCAACACGACGACAGGGGAGGCAAGTTGAGCGAGTCCGAGCAGCGCGTGGCGACGCTCGCCGCACAGGGCTACACCAACCGGGAGATATCAACCCAACTGTGGGTGACCGTGAGCACGGTGGAGCAGCATCTGACGCGGGTGTACCGGAAGTTGAGCATCAGCAGGAGGCAGGACCTGCCGGCCGACCTGCAGTTGAAGTGCGTGGAAGGCGCCTGAGGCAGGCGCCCCGGGAGCAGTCTCCGTAGTCCGGACAGGTGCGGCGACGACCTATCTGAGCGATTGAGGTGTGGACATGACGGTGGAGTCGTCACAGCCGCGGGAGCCGCGGGCCCTGCGGGTGTCGGATGCCGACCGGGAGCGGGTAGCGGAGGAATTGCGGGAGGCCGTCGCCGAAGGACGCCTTGACATGGACGAGTTCGAGGAGCGGCTCGAACAAGCCTACCGGGCCCGGGTCCACGCCGACCTCGCCCCCCTCACCGGCGATCTGCCCCTGCGGGGCGACAGCGCGGTGGCCCGTCGCAAGGACGGCGGCCCGGTGACCGACTGGCGCTCCCGCATCGGCGGCCGGCGCACCTCGTCCGGTGCCGTCGGCTTCCTCGGCGGGTTCCGCCGCACCGGACGGTGGACCGTGGGACGGCGCTTTCGGGCCCTGGCGTTCTGGGGCGGCGGCCAGATCGACCTGCGGGACGCCGACTTCGAGAGCCGGGAGACCGTGGTGCGCTGCTTCGCGATCATGGGAGGCATGCAGGTCATCGTCCCGCCGGGAGTGGACGTGGTGTCCCGCGGGTTCGCGCTGATGGGCGGCTTCGGCACCCCGGTGCGCAGCACCGTCGACCCTTCGGCACCCCGCGTGATCGTCACCGGGTTCACGTTCTGGGGTGGCGTGGGGATCGCGCGCCGGGCACCGCAGGAGCTTCCGGCCGATCCCCGTACGCAACAGCCGACGCTCGAGGCTTGAGCCGGGGCGGGCGCACGGCCGGTACAGCCCGAGCCCGCGCCCGTCGGTATGCCGAGGCCCGCGGTGGTGCGGCCTCACTCACCCCACTTCATGTAGATCACCGGCGACTCGCGGGTGGACAGCTGCCGCAGCGGGGCGTGGTCCAGGCCGAACACCTCGCGCAGCGCGGTGGTCTCACCCGGCCACTTGGGATGGGCCAGTTCGTCGAAGGCCAGGATGCTGCCCTTGGTCAGATACGGCTTGATGGCCTCGAGCAGCTCCTTGGTCGGCTGGTAGAGGTCCAGGTCGAAGTAGGCCATCGCGATGACGGTCTCCGGGTTCTCGGCCAGGTACCGGGGCACGGTCTCCCGTACGTCGCCCTGCACCACGAAGGAACGCTGGGTGTGACCGAAGACCTCGCCGGCCTCGTGGGCGGCCAGTACTTCGCGCAGGTGCTCCACCTCGCCGTCGGGCACCGCGAACCGGCCCGGCGTCGCACTGGTGCTGACCCGGTCCACGTCCTCGACGTCGGGGAATCCGGTGAACGTGTCGAAGCCGACAATGCGCCGCAGAGAGTTGTACGGCTCGTAGATGGCGCGCAGCGCGGTAAGCGTGGCCAGATGCCGGCCGTGCAGGACACCGAATTCCATGATGGTTCCCGGAATTTCTGGCAGCATCCGGTACAGGGCGTCCATGCTGAGCAAGTCGGCGAGTTGGTGGCGTCGAAGGTACACCGGCAAATTGTCGATCAAATATTTCGGGGGTATCGGGCTTTCCACGAAGAGCTTGGTGAGCTGCTCACGTACATAGCGCTCCTGCTCCGACTCGTGCGGCACAATTTTCGGGTCGGTGAATTTCTTCTCGCTCATGAGGTCCTTTCCTCAATTCGGCTCGGCCCGGAGGCTGTTGACGCGGCGCGATGTTACAGACCGAGCTTGACCTGGGCTCCGCCGTCGATCTTGAGGTGCAGGCCGGTGACATAGCGAGACTCGTCCGAGGCCAGGTACACGACGGCGTGCGAGACGTCGTCCGGGGTGACGTAGGGGATCGGCATCGCCTGGATACCGGTGAAGATCGGCATGGCGTCCTGGAGCGTCGGGGACTCCTTGTCGGGCAGGAACGCCTGGTACACCGCGTCGTTGAGGAGCATCTGTGTGTCGACGTTCGTCGGGTGCACGGCGTTGACCCGGATGTGCTGGGCGGCCAGCAGCTGGGAGAGCGTGTTGACGTACTCGACGAGCGAGTGCTTCGCGAAGCGGTAGCCGGCGAAGCCGGGCCCGGCCTGCGACACGTCGCCGTGCCCCGGCTGGAGTCCGACGATCGAGCCGATGACGACGACGGACGCGCCCTCGCCCAGGTGCGGCAACGCCGCATGCACGGTGTTGACAGCACCGGACAGGTTGATGTCGACGGTCTCGGCCCACGCGGCGATGGGGCGGCCCGCGCCGATGGGCAGGATGCCGGCGTTGGGGACCACGACGTCGAGCCGGCCGAGCTCCGCCACCCCCGCGTCGATCGCGGCCCGCAGCGCGGCACGGTCACGGACATCGGCCCGGTGCGCGGCCACGCGGCGCCCCGTCTTCTGCACGAGACGGACGGTCTCCTGCAGATCCTCGGCGCTCGCCAGCGGGTATTCCACGATGGGAATGTCCTCGCACAGGTCGATCGCGATGATGTCCGCGCCTTCCTCGGCGAGCCGCACCGCGTGGCTGCGCCCCTGACCTCGCCCCGCCCCGGTTATTACTGCTACTTTTCCTGTCAGTCGGCCCATCGGCCCTCCTTTTTCGGCACGGTCCGTGGAATCAAATACGTTCTCATTATTGAGGCGTTGGCAGGGATCGCAACACGCCTCTCACCCCTAAGCATGAGCCGGCCGCCCCCTGAGCGGGAGATAGGGGTGGGGATTGCACCGGGACTCGCATACCGTGACGCCGGGGGTTTACGGACCTTTGTTTCCCAGTACCGGCCCACAGATTTCAATGAGGCGGAGGGCGCGGAGTTGGTCGGCCACGTGCAACTGACAGATGAGAATGACGAAATACGCGTCGAGTCGTCGGCGCGGGGCGAACTCGTGCACCAACTCCTCAACGACGCCGAGGCGAAGGCGCCGGATGCCGCCGCGGTCCGTGACGCGAACGGCGTCTGGAGCTACCGCGAACTGGCCTCCTACAGCCGGGCGTTCGCCCGGTGGCTCCGGGAGCACGGGGTACGCCGCGGCGACCGCGTCGCGCTGCAGGTGCCGACCGGCCGGGAGCTGGCCGCCATGTTCTACGGCGCCTCCCGGTGCGGAGCGGTCTTCGTCCCGCTCAATCCGGCCATGAAGGCGTTCCACCTGCGCCACGTGCTGGACAACGCCCAGCCAGTCCTGGTCATCGGGGACGAGACGAGCGCCGGAACGCTCGCCGAGGCGGGCGCCGCAGCCGTGGAACCGGTGAGCGTCCTGTGGGCCCGCGTCGAGGAACTCCGCACCCAGGGCGCCGACTTCACCGACCCCCAGGTGCGTCCCGACGACGTGGCGACCCTCGTCTACACCTCCGGCTCGACGGCGGTACCCAAGGCCGTCGTCTGCCCTCACGCCCAAGTGACCTTCGCTTCGCGGGCGTTGACCCAAGCCCTTGGCTACCGCGGTGACGACGTGGTGCTGTGCCGGTTCCCCATGTCGTGGGACTACGGGCTCTACAAGGTCCTGATGACCTGCGCCGTCCAGTGCGAAGTCGTCCTCGCCGAGCGGGAGTCGGACCTGACGATCCTGCGCTGGATGCGGGAGACCGGCGTCACCGTCGTTCCGCTCGTCCCCTCGTTCGCCACGATGATCGTCACCCTGGCCGCGCGGGACGGGGCCGAGCAGGCCCCGGTGCGGATGTTCACCAACACCGGCGCGGCCCTGCCCCAGGCCACCATCGAAGCCCTGCGCGCCCACTTCCCCGGTGCCAAGGTGGTGCGCCAGTACGGCCAGACGGAGGCCAAACGCATCACCGTCATGCCGCCCGAGGCGGACACGGAACGCCCCGGATCCGTGGGACTTCCACTGCCGGGAACGCAGGTGCTGATCATGGACGCCGAGGGGCGCCCGGTCCCCGTCGGCAAGGTGGGCGAGATCGTCGCCGTCGGCCCGCACGTGATGCGCGGCTACTGGAAGACCCCCGAGGTCACCGCGGCCGCCTTCCGCTCCGATCCCGTCACGGGCGCGCCCCGCCTGCACACCGGTGACTACGGCCGACTCGACGCCGACGGCTACCTCTACTTCGAGGGGCGCCGCGACGACATGTTCAAACGCAAGGGAATCCGCATGAGCACACTGGAGATCGAGGCCGCCGCGCTGGACGTGCCCGGTGTCCGCGCGGCGGCCGCGGTTCCCCCCGGCGACACGCACGACCTGGCGCTGTTCGTCGAGGGCGACCTGACACCCGGCGTGCTGCGCAAGGAAATGGCCCGGCGCCTGGAGCCGGCCAAGGTGCCAGCCGTCTGCCGGGTCCTCGACACCTTCCCGCTCACCCAGCACGGCAAGAACTCCCGCCAGGAACTCGCCCGACTGCTCGACCTGCCCGACGGAGGAGCGAAATGAGCGCCGCCTCCACCGATCCGGGCCGACTGGCCGCTCAGTACGGAACCCCGCTGTACGTGTACGACCTCGACCGGGTCCGCGCCGCACGGCGGGACCTGTTCGGCTGGCTGCCAAACGGCTTCGAGGTGTTCTACGCCTTCAAGGCCAATCCGCATCCCGACCTGGCCCGTGCCCTGCGCGACGGCGACGGCCCCGCCTGTAAGGCCGAGATCAGTTCGACCGGCGAGCTGGCCGCCGCCCGGGCCGCGGGCTTCGCGGGCGCCGACATCCTCTACACCGGCCCGGGAAAGACCCCCGGCGAGCTGGCCGAGGTCGTCGCCGCGGGCGTGGGCACCTTCTCCGCGGAGTCCCTGTCCGACCTGCGGCACATCGGCGCCGCCGCACGGGCCCAAGGAACGGTCGCCGACTGCCTGCTGCGCATCAACAGCGCCTCGGCGAGCGCCACCACCAGCATCCGGATGACCGGTACTCCCACGCAGTTCGGCATCGACAGCGAGACCGTCGGCGACCTCGCCGACGCACTGCGCGCCACCCCCGGCACCCGCGTGCGGGGCCTGCACCTGTTCTCCCAGAGCAACGCCCGCGACGAGGCCGCGCTGATCGACGAGCTCTCCCACACCCTCGCCGTGGCGGCGGCTGTGCAGGACGACCTCGGCATCCCCCTGCAACTCCTCGACATCGGGGGCGGGTTCTCCGCGCCCTACGCCCAGCACGGCGAGCGGGCCCGCTACCCGAAGCTGAGAGGCGAACTCGAAGCCGCCCTCGATCTGCACTTCCCGAACTGGCGCTCCGGCAGCCCCCGGCTGGCCGTGGAATCGGGCCGCTACCTGTCCGGCGACAGCGGGACGCTCGTCGCCCGCGTCAGCAACGTCAAGGTCAGCCGCGGCATGAAGTTCGTCGTCCTCGACGCGGGCATCAACACCTTCGGCGGCATGTCCGGGCTCGGCCGCCTCCTCCCCGTCTCGGTCGATGTCGCCGTCGGCACGACCACGGAGAAGGCCACGCTGGCCGGACCGCTGTGTACCCCCGGCGACGTCCTGGGCCGGCAGATCGATGTCCCGGCCGGCCTGACGGCGGGTGACCTGGTGCAGGTGGCCAACGCCGGCGCCTACGGTCCGACCGCCAGCCTCCTGATGTTCCTGGGGCGTCCGGCGCCGGTCGAGGTCGCCGTCAGCGGTGGCGAGGTGGTGTCCGCGACGCGCATCGAGCACGTGCGCAACCCCGCGACAGGAGCGGCCCCGTGAGCACGGAAGCGGTGCCTGCCCACGGCACACCCCAGCGCAGTCGAGGAACCGTGATCGTCTCCTCACTGGCCTCCGACGCGCACACCTGGAATCTCGTCTACCTGCAACTGCTCATCGAGGAATGCGGATACGACGTGGTCAACCTCGGCCCGTGCGTGTCCGACGAGCTGCTGGTCGCCGAATGCGCCGCCATCGCCCCCGACATGGTGGTGATCAGCAGCGTGAACGGGCACGGCTACCAGGACGGCATCCGCGCGATCCGGGCGCTGCGCTCCCAGGCACCGCTCGCGCGGACACCTGTCGTGATCGGCGGCAAACTCGGCACCGACGGACCGGACTGCGCCGGCCGGGTGCGTGAACTGACCCGCGCCGGATTCGACGCGGTCTTCGAGGACGGCCAGGACCCCAGCGCCTCCTTCCGCGGCTTCCTGACCACCGTCCAGCGGGCCGAACTGACCGCAGTGCCCGAACCGGGCCCGCTCAGGATCGGCGTATGACGCACGGTCTGCCCCTGCCGGGGCTGGGCGCCGCCGCCCTCCAGGCCCCGCCGGACTTCGGCGCGTTCGTACGCCACAGGGGAGCCCGCGACCGCCTCGTCGTCCAACCGCGCATGGGCTTCGGCGATCCGGCAGGGATGCGCCGCGGGCTCCTCGCCACCAAGCGAGCCGCCGCCACCACCGTCGGCACGCTCACACTCGACAGTTACACGAGGGTGGGCGACCTGGCCGCGGTGCGGACCGCGCTGCGCGAGGGCACAGACCTCAACGGGTACCCCCTGGTCAGCCACCCCGTGGCCACCACGGCCGCACTGCTCGGCGGCGTCCGCGACGACGGCTTCCCGGTCCAGGTGCGCCACGGCTCCGCCGTCCCCATCGACATCTTCCGCGCTCTGATCCGACTGGGCCTGAACGCGACCGAGGGCGGTCCGGTGTCGTACTGCCTGCCGTACGGGCGCACGCCCCTGGACGAATCCGTACGCAACTGGCGCCAGTGCTGCGAGATGTACTCCCGGCTGCGCGAGACCGGCGTCGAGCCGCACCTGGAGACCTTCGGCGGCTGCATGCTGGGCCAGCTGTGCCCGCCCTCGCAGCTCGTGGCGATCAGCCTGCTCGAAGCGCTCTTCTTCGCCCAGCACGGCATCCGCTCGCTGTCCTTGAGCTACGCCCAGCAGACCGACATCGGACAGGACCACGAAGCCGTACTGGCGCTGCGCCGGCTGTGCGCCGAGCTGCTGCCCACACCGAACTGGCACATCGTCGTCTACGCGTACATGGGGGTCTACCCGCAGACCCCCCAGGGCGCCCGGCGCCTGCTCGGACAGGCCGCCGCGCTCGCCGTCACCAGCGGTGCGCCGCGCCTGATCGTCAAGACGGTCGCCGAGGCACACCGCATTCCCACCATCGCCGAGAACGTGCAGGCGCTGGAGCACGCGGGCGCGGTGGCGCGGGCCGTGGCCCTGGACGCCGCGGCCGGCCACGAGCCCGCCGAGTCCCAGGTCTACACCGAGGCCCGCGCCCTGGTCGACACGGTCCTCGACCTGCACGACGACGTCGGCGCGGCACTGCTCGCCGCGTTCCGCCGCGGACTCCTCGACATCCCCTACTGCGTCCACCCCGACAACGCGGGCCGGGCCCGCAGCCGCATCGACACCGACGGCCGGCTGCGCTGGAGCGAACTCGGCAACCTGCCGCTGCGGGGCATCGCCGAGCGTGCCACGGCCCGCAGGACCGGCTCGGCTGAGCTGCTCGAGGACCTCTTCCACCTGCGCTCCGTCTACGACGACCCCACCCACCCGCGCTCTGCTGAACTCGCCCTGAATGAAGGGCCGGGGTAGGGGCGGATAGGGGTGGGGGAGCCCTTTGCGTCGACCTAGAGTCGCAAGTCCGGTTCTGTCACCGGCCATTCACTGATCCAGTCTTCTGCGATGTCACCAGAACAGGGTGTGGAGTATGCGGATGAGCGGGCACGGAAGCCCTGTTTCTCACCTAGAGCGTGCCCGATTCGAGTCGCTGCCCCCGAGCGAGCAAGTACGCCACCTGCTCGACCTGGTGTGCACTGTCGCCGCGCAGGTCCTCCAGGACGCTGCGGGGCCGGCCGGCCCGGAGCGGACTGAGCCGTTCTCCGCGGACCGGGCGCTGCGCGAACAGGGCCTGGACTCTCTCGCCCTGGTCGCGCTGCAGCAGCGGCTGAGCGCCGCCACCGGCCTCGCCCTGCCGCCCACTGTCGGCTTCGACCACGTCACCCCGGCCGCCCTCGCCGACCACCTGCGCACCGAACTGCTCGGACTTGACGCTCCGGCCGATCACGGCACCATGCCCGTCGCCCGCCGGGCCGATGCCGACGAGCCCATCGCCGTCGTCGGCATCGGCTGCCGCTATCCCGGCGGCGTCCGCTCACCGCAGCAGCTGTGGCGGCTGGTCGCCGACGGCCGGCACGTCGTCGACCCTTTCCCCACCGACCGGGGCTGGGACCTCGAAGGGCTCTACGACCCGGACCCGCAGACCCCTGCCAGCACTTACGTACGGCACGGCGGATTCCTCGCCGACGCCGGTGACTTCGACGCCGACTTCTTCGGTATCTCACCGCGCGAAGCGCTGGCCATGGACCCCCAGCAGCGCCTCGTTCTGGAGACGGTGTGGGAGGCGCTGGAGCGCACGGGTGTCATCCCCGACCGCCTGCACGGCAGCCGCACCGGCGTGTTCATCGGCGCCGAGCCGCAGGAGTACGGCCCCAGGCTGCATGAGGCGCCCGACGGACTCGACGGCTATCTGCTGACCGGCAACGCCCCCAGTGTCATTTCCGGCCGCGTCGCCTACACCCTCGGCCTGGAGGGCCCGACGCTCACCGTCGACACCGCCTGCTCGTCCTCCCTGGTCGCCCTGCACCTGGCCGTGCGCTCGCTGAGCGCCGGCGAGTCCGACCTCGCCCTGGCCGGCGGCGTCGCCATCATGGGCGGCCCCGGCACGTTCAGCGCCTTCAGCCGCCAGCGCGGCCTGGCTCCCGACGGAGTCTGCAAGCCGTTCGCGGCCGCCGCCGACGGCACCGGCTTCGCCGAGGGCGTCGGCATCCTCGTCCTCGAAAGGCTCCGCGACGCCCGCCGCAACGGCCATCGGGTCCTCGCCGTCGTCAAGGGCACGGCCGTCAACCAGGACGGCGCCAGCAACGGCATCACCGCGCCGAGCGGCCGCGCCCAACAGCAGGTGGTGCGCGCCGCCCTCGCCGACGCGGGTCTGGGCGCCGGTGATGTCGACCTGGTCGAGGCGCACGGCACCGGCACCACGCTGGGTGACCCGATCGAGGCGAGCGCCCTCATCGCCGTGTACGGACAGGGCCGCGACGCCGAACGGCCTTTGCGTCTGGGCTCGGTGAAGTCGAACATCGGCCACACCCAGGCCGCCGCGGGCGTGGCCGGCGTGATCAAGGCGATCATGGCGATACGGGCCGGGGTCATGCCCCGCACCCTGCACGTGGACCAGCCCACGCCCAACGTCGACTGGTCGGCGGGCACCGTCCGGCTGCTCACCGAAGAGATGCCGTGGCCCGACGCGTCCGGCTCCCGCCGGGCCGGTGTCTCCTCGTTCGGCATCAGCGGCACCAACGCCCACGTCATCCTGGAGGAGGCGCCTCGGGAAGACCCGACGGCCACCCAAATCCCCGAGGGACCCGCCGCGGACGAGACGCCCGGGCCTGTGGCGGCCCTGGCGTTCTCCGCCCGCAGCGAGGACGCCCTGCGCGCCCAGGCCCACCGCCTCGCGGACCTGCTGCACGCACGGACCGACGTCTCTCCCGCCGCGCTCGGCCGGGCCCTGGCCACTACCCGGGCCGTGCACCGGCACCGCGCCGTCGTCGTCCTGGAGAACCGCGACGACCTGCTGCGTGCCCTGACCGCCGTCGCCGACGACACCCCCGACCGGACGGTCACCCGAGGGACGGCCGGGCCCGGCCTGCTCGCCTTCCTCTTCACGGGCCAGGGCAGCCAGTTCCCGGCCATGGCCCAGGAGCTTTACGACACCTACCCCGTGTTCGGGCGGGCCCTGGACGCCGCCATCGGCCATCTCGACCTGCAGCTCGAACGCTCCCTGTGGCACGTGATGTTCGCGCCCGAGGGCTCCGCCGACGCCGCGCTGCTCGACCGCACGGAGTACGCACAGTGCGCGTTGTTCGCCCTCGAGGTCGCCCTGTTCCGGCTGGTGGAGTCGTGGGGCCTGCGCCCCGACTTCCTGGCCGGGCACTCCCTGGGCGAGCTGAGCGCCGCGCACGCCGCCGGTGTCCTGTCCCTGGCGGACGCGGCCATCCTCGTCGCCGCGCGCGGACGCCTTATGCAGGCCCTGCCCGCCGACGGCGCCATGGTCGCCCTGCAGGCCACGGAGGACGAGGCACGTGAGCTGCTCGGCGAGCGGGTGAGCATCGCCGCGGTCAACGGTCCCGACGCCGTCGTCGTCTCCGGCGACCACACCGAAGTGGCGTGCGTCCAGGCCCACTTCGAGAACCTGGGACGCCGCACGAAGCGGCTGCGAGTCTCGCACGCCTTCCACTCCCCGCTCATGGAGCCCATGCTCGTCGAGTTCCGCCGGGTGGCCGGCGTCGTCGACTACCGGCCGCCCACGATCCCCGTCGTCTCCCACGTGACTGGCCGTATCGCCACCGCCGATGAACTCTGCTCCCCCGAGTACTGGGTCCGCCACGTCCGCGAGAGCGTACGCTTCGCCGACGGGACGCGTGCCCTGCGCGACGCCGGTGTCACCACGTTCCTCGAACTCGGCCCGGACGCCGTGCTGTCGGCGATGGCCCGCGCCGCCGTCGCCGACGAGAACGGCGGCGACGACCTCGCCTTCCTCGCCGCGCAGCGGCGCGGAAAAGACGCCGTCCACGAACTGCTGTCGGCTCTCGCCCAGGCACACGTACGGGGCGCTGCGGTCGACTTCGCCGCCCTGTACCCCATAAGCCCGCACCACGTCGACCTGCCCACCTACCCCTTCCAGGGCCGCCGCTTCTGGCTCGCTGCCCCCGCCCCGGCGGGTGACGCCACCGCGCACGGGCAGCTCGCACTCGACCACCCGCTGCTCGCCGCGGCCGTCCCGCTGGCCGGCGACGGCGGCACCGTGCTCACGGGCCGCCTGTCCGTCCCCGCCCAGCCCTGGCTGGCCGACCACCGCATCGCCGCCGCGACCCTGCTGCCCGGTACCGCCTTCGTCGAACTCGCCGTGCAGGCCGCGGACCAGGTCGGCTGCGAGCAGATCGACGAAATGAACCTGCTGGCTCCGCTCGTCCTCGACCGGACGGGCGCCGTGCTGCTCCAAGTCGTCGTCTCCGCACCCGACGCCACCGGCCGCCGTGACCTGACGTTCTACTCCCGCCCCGAGTCGGCCCCGGACGACGCGCCCTGGACCCGGCATGCCACCGCCGTCGCCGGTCCCGACGCGGCCGTCGCCCCGGCCCCGCTGCCCGGCCACGGCCAGTGGCCGCCGGCCGGGGCTCGGCCCGTCGACCTCACTGGCCTGTACGAGCGGATGGCCGGTCAGGGCTACGAGTACGGCCCCGCCTTCCGCGGACTGCGTGCCGTGTGGCGCGCGGGTGACGCGGCCTACGCCGAGGTGGAGCTGCCCGCCGACGTGGCCGCCGACGCGGCCGCGTTCACCCTCCACCCCGCGCTCCTCGACGCGGTACTGCACTCCACCGACCTCGCCGTCGACCAGCCCGCCGTCGCCGCCACCCGGGTACCGTTCAGCTGGACCGGAGTATCCCTGTACGCGCGCGGGGCGTCTTCCGTACGCGTACGGATCCTGCCCGACGGCCCCGACGCCGCCGCGCTGCACCTGTACGACGGCACCGGTGCGCCCGTCGCCCGCGTCGACGCGGTCGTCTCGCGTCCGCTGGACGAGGACGCGCTGCGCTCCGGCCGCGTGCACACCGAACTGCCGATGCGCCTCGACTGGTACGAGGTGGGGCCGACCGGCCAGCGCGACGACCGCCGCCCGCCCGCCGTCGTCGCCCCCGTCATGACACCCACGCGAGCGGCCGACCTGCCCGAAGCGGTGCGCGCCGTCCTCGGCCAGGTCCTCGACCAGCTGCGCGAACGCCTCGCCGACGACGACACCGAGTCCCCGATCCTCGTCCTGACCCGTGGCGCCGCGGCCACGTCCACGGCGGACATCGTGGACCTGGCCCAGGCCCCGGTGTCCGGACTGGTCCGCGCCGCGCAGTCCGAGCATCCCGGCCGGATCGTGCTGGCGGACCTGGACGCCGGCGCCCGCCACGACGACCCGGCCCTGCTGGCCTCCCTGGCTGCCGCGGGCGAACCCGAACTCGCCGTCAGGGACGGTCGCCTGCTCGCCCCCCGGCTGGTTCCCGAGGTCCCCGGGGAGAGCGGGGGGCCGCTGTGGGGTGGTGAGGGGTCGGTGCTGGTGACGGGTGGTACGGGTGGTCTGGGTTCGTTGGTGGCGCGGCATCTGGTGGTGGTGCACGGGGTGCGGCGTCTGGTTCTGGTGGGTCGGCGGGGTGGGGATGCGCCGGGTGTGGCGGAGCTGGTTGGTGAGTTGCAGGGTCTGGGGGCCGAGGTCTCGGTCGTGGCGGCCGATGTGTCGGATCGTGGGCAGGTGGCGCGGGTGCTGGCCGGTGTGCCGGCCGAGTATCCGTTGACGGCTGTGGTGCACGCCGCCGGAGTCGTCGACGACGGCCTGGTCACGTCCCTGACGGCTGACCGCTTCGACACTGTGCTGCGGCCCAAGGCGGACGCCGCCTGGCACCTGCACGAGCTCACCCGCGACCTGGACCTGAAGGCCTTCGTCCTCTTCTCCTCCTCCGCCGGATACCTCGACGGCGCAGGGCAGGGCAACTACGCGGCGGCGAACGTCTTCCTCGACGCCCTCGCCCACCACCGCAGATCCCAGGGCCTCACCGCCACCTCGCTCGCCTGGGGACTGTGGACCGGCGATCGGGGCATGGGCGCCCGTCTCGACCGGGCCGCCCTGCGGCGCATCACCCGGCTCGGCCTCGAACCCCTCGGGCCCGACGACAACCTCGCCCTCCTCGACGCGGCCCTGACGAGCGACCACCCCACGCACGTGCCCGTCCGTGTCGACCGGCAGACCCTGGCCGCCCGCCCCGACGGGGTGCCCCCGCTGCTGTCCCGCCTCGTGCGCACACCGGCACGACCCCTCGCCGCCACCGCGCAGAGCGTCCCCGTTGCCGACGCCCTCGCCCACAGCCTCGCCGGGCTCTCCGCCACCGAACGTACCGAGGCACTCCTCGACCTGGTCCGCCGTCAGGCGGCCGCCGTGCTCGGGCACGACAGCGCCGCCGACGTGGCCGCGACCCGCGCCTTCGGAGAGACCGGGTTCGACTCCCTGGCCGCCGTGGAGCTGCGCAACCAGCTCAAGGCAGCCACCGGTCTTCGGCTCCCCGCCACCCTGATCTTCGACCACCCCAACCCGAAGGCGCTCGCGGAGCACCTCGCCGCCCGGCTCACCGACGACGGCACCACGGCCACCCGCCGGCCCACCCGGCCCGCCGCCCCCGCCCGCGACGACGAGCCGATCGCCGTCATCGCCATGAGCTGCCGCTTTCCCGGCGGCGTCAGCACGCCCGAGGAACTCTGGCAGCTGGTCGCCCAGGGGCGCGACGCCGTCACCCCCTGGCCCACCGACCGCGGCTGGGACCAGAGCCTTTACGACCCCGAGCCGGGCGTCTCCGGCAAGAGTTCCAGCAACAAGGGCGGATTCCTGCACGACGCCGCCGACTTCGACCCCGAGCCGTTCGGCGTCAGCCCGCGCGAGGCCCTGGCCATGGACCCGCAGCAGCGCCTTCTCCTCGAGATCACCTGGGAGGTGTTCGAGCGCGCCGGCATCGACCCCCGTTCTGTACGCGGTACCGACACCAGCGTTTTCGCCGGCGTCATGTACCACGACTGGGCCACCCGCATGACGGAGATACCGGAGGAGGTGGCCGGGTATCTCGGCAACGGCAGTCTCGCCAGCGTTCTCTCCGGCAGGCTCTCCTACGTCTTCGGCCTCGAAGGCGCCGCGGTGTCCGTCGACACGGCGTGCTCGTCGTCGCTGGTCGCCCTGCACTGGGCGATCCAGGCGCTGCGCGGCTCCGAGTGCTCGCTCGCCCTCGCGGGCGGCGTCAGCGTGATGTCGACCCCGGACACGTTCCTCGACATGAGCCGCCAGCGGGGCCTGGCGACGGACGGCCGCTGCAAGTCGTTCGCCGAGGCCGCCGACGGCACCGGCTGGGGCGAAGGTGCGGGCATGCTGCTCCTGGAGCGCCTTTCGGACGCTCGCCGCAACGGCCACCGGGTGCTCGCCCTCATCAAGGGATCCGCGATCAACCAGGACGGTGCGAGCAACGGCCTGACCGCACCCAACGGCCCATCCCAGGAACGCGTCATCGAACAGGCCCTGGCAGCCGCCGATATGACGCCCGATCAGGTCGACGTGGTGGAGGCGCACGGCACGGGCACCACCCTCGGCGACCCGATCGAGGCTCAGGCCCTCCTCAACACGTACGGCAGGACGCGCCCGGAGAGCGGCACCCCGTTGTTCCTCGGGTCCATCAAGTCGAACATCGGTCACACCCAGGCCGCCGCGGGCGTCGCCGGAATCATCAAGATGGTCATGGCGATGCGCGAAAGCACCCTGCCCCGGACCCTGCACGTCGACGAGCCCACCTCCAAGGTCGACTGGTCCGACGGAGCGGTGGAACTGCTCACCCACACCCGGGAATGGCCCGCCGACCCGGACCGGCCGCGCCGTGCCGGTGTCTCCGCCTTCGGGATCAGCGGCACCAACGCCCACGTCATCATCGAGGAGGCCGGCGAAGAGCAGCGACCCAAGCCCCCCCACACCTCCGTGCCGGTGCTGCCGTGGCGGATCTCGGGCAAGACTCCGCAGACGGTGGTCGCACAGGCACAGCGTCTGCGCTCCTACCTCGACACCGTCCCCGACGACGAACTCGCCATCATCGCAAGGGCCTTGGTGACCTCACGCGCATCCCTTGACCACAGCGCCGTGGCCCTCGGCGCCGACCGGGCGGAGCTGGGCCGCGCCCTGGAGGCGATCGCGGCGGGAGACGGGATCACGGAGGCGGTCACGGGGAAACAGGCGTTCTTGTTTGCGGGGCAGGGTGCGCAGCGGGTTGGTATGGGGCGGGAGCTTTATGAGGCGTTTCCGGTGTTCGCGGGGGCTTTCGATGCGGTGCTGGGTGTCATCGATGTGCCGTTGCGGGAGGTGATGTGGGGTGCGGATGAGCTTGTTCTGAGTCGTACGGAGTTTGCGCAGCCGGCGTTGTTCGCGATCGAGGTCGCTCTGTACCGGTTGTTTGAGTCGTGGGGTGTCAGGCCGGATTATCTGGCGGGGCATTCGGTCGGTGAGTTCGCGGCGGCGCATGTGGCGGGTGTTCTGTCACTTGTCGATGCGGCGCGGTTGGTTGTGGCGCGGGGCCGGTTGATGCAGGTGTTGGACGAGGGCGGGGCGATGGTCGCCGTGCAGGCGGCGGAGGATGAGGTGCGTTCGCTGCTGGTTGGTGTCGGCGGTGTCGGTATCGCGGCGGTGAACGGTCCGACGGCGGTGGTTGTTTCGGGTGTCGAGGCGGAAGTCTTGCGGGTCCAGGCGTACTTCGAGGGTTTGGGGCGTAAGGCGAGCCGGTTGAGGGTGTCGCATGCGTTTCATTCGCCGTTGATGGAGCCGATGCTCGATGATTTCCGGGCGGTGGCGCGGGAGGTGGAGTTCGGTGAGCCTGTCATCCCGATTGTCTCGACGCTGACCGGTGCTGAGGTGGGTGGGGCCGAGTTGGCGGATCCGGAGTACTGGGTGCGGCATGTCCGCGAAACGGTCCGGTTCGCCGACGCCGTGCGGGAGTTGGCGGCGAGGGGTGTTACCACGTTCCTGGAGATCGGCCCGGACGCCGTCCTGTCCGCGATGGCACAGCAGTCCGCCGAGGACGCTGAGTTCGTGCCGGTGCTGCGCCGCAACCGGCCCGAGACACGTGAAGTCACCTCGGCGCTCAGGCAGTTGGACGCACTGGGCGCCTCGGTCGACTGGGCGGGCTACTTCGGCAGCTCCGCCGCCGTCGTGCTCGACACCGACCTGCCGACCTATGCCTTTCAGCGCAGCCGTTTCTGGCTGGACGCCACCGGCCCGGCAGCGGGCGATGTCGGTGCCGCTGGTCTGACCCCGGTGGACCATCCGGTACTCGGCGCTCTGGTCGGCGCACCCGAATCCGACGGGGGAGTCGTCCTGACGGGACGGCTGTCGGCCGACGGTTCCTGGGTGGCCGACCATGTGGTGCTGGGCAGCGTGCTGCTACCGGGCACGGCCTTCGTGGAGTTGGCCGTGCGGGCGGGCGACGAGGTTGGGTGCGGCCGACTGGAGGAGCTGACGCTCGAGGCGCCACTCGTGGTGCCGGAACGCGCCGCGGTCCAGATACAGGTCGTGGTGGGCGGCCCGGACGCGGCCGATGCCCGATCGGTGAGTGTTCACTCGCGGGCCGAGGGCGACTCCGGTTCCTGGGTGCGGCACGCCTCGGGTTCGGTGACGCCGAGTACCGCACCGGCCGCCGGGTTCGATCTGGAACAGTGGCCGCCAACTGGTGCCGAGCCGCTGGACGTGGCAGGTGCGTACGAGGCGCTCGCGGGTCGTGGATACGGCTACGGGCCGGCGTTTCGCGGGCTGAAGGCGGCCTGGCGGCGCGGCGACGAGGTCTTCGCCGAGGTGGCCCTCGAGCCGCGGGCGCGGGAGGAGGCTGCCCGCTTCGGGCTGCACCCCGCTCTCCTCGACGCCGCCATGCACGTCGACCTGCTCGGCGCCGACGGCGCGGCGGACGGCGACACGCTGCTTCCGTTTGTCTGGAACGGGGTCACGCTGTACACCGCAGGGGCCACCGAACTACGCGTCCGCATCAGCCGGTTGAGGGGCGACGAACGGTCCGCGATGTGGGTGGCCGACACCACCGGGCAGCCCGTCGCCGCCATCGAGGAACTGGTCTCGCGCCCCGTCACTTCCGAGCAGCTCACCGCGGCCGGAGGCCGCCGCGACGCGGCCGTGTTTCGCACGTCGTGGACGCGGATGCCGCTCCCGGACGCCGCCGGATCCGTCGTGCGACTGCCGGGACTTCCCGAACTCGGCGACGACGTACCGGAGTTCGCTGATCTCGCCGCGCTCGGCGCCTGGGTCGACCAGGGCGCACAGGTGCCCGACGCGGTGCTCGTGCCGCTGCGCACGCTCGCCGAAGAGGACGTCCTGTCTGGTGCGCGCGCCCAGTTCGCCCGCGCCCTGGCGATGGCGCGGGCATGGCTGGCGGACGAGCGGTTCGCCCGCGCCCGGCTCGTCATCGTCACCCGGCACGGTGTCGCGGCCCGCCTCGGAGACACCCTCGACCTGGCGCAGGCCCCAGTGTGGGGTCTGGTGCGGGCCGCCGAGGCTGAGAACCCGGGCCGCTTCGCGCTCCTCGACACCGACGGACAGGACGAGTCCCTCGCCGTCCTGGCCGCGGCCGCTGCCGTGCCCGAGCCGGAACTCGCCGTCCACGGCGGCTCCTTGGCCGTACCCCGGCTGGTTCCCGAGGTCCCCGGGGAGAGCGGGGGGCCGCTGTGGGGTGGTGAGGGGTCGGTGCTGGTGACGGGTGGTACGGGTGGTCTGGGTTCGTTGGTGGCGCGGCATCTGGTGGTGGTGCACGGGGTGCGGCGTCTGGTTCTGGTGGGTCGGCGGGGTGGGGATGCGCCGGGTGTGGCGGAGCTGGTTGGTGAGTTGCAGGGTCTGGGGGCCGAGGTCTCGGTCGTGGCGGCCGATGTGTCGGATCGTGGGCAGGTGGCGCGGGTGCTGGCCGGTGTGCCGGCCGAGTATCCGTTGACGGCTGTGGTGCACGCCGCCGGAGTCGTCGACGACGGCCTGGTCACGTCCCTGACGGCTGACCGCTTCGACACTGTGCTGCGGCCCAAGGCGGACGCCGCCTGGCACCTGCACGAGCTCACCCGCGACCTGGACCTGAAGGCCTTCGTCCTGCTCTCGTCGGCGGGCGGCACCGTACTCGCCGCAGGGCAGGGCAGCTACGCGGCGGCGAACGTCTTCCTCGACGCCCTCGCCCACCACCGCGCGTCCGCCGGACTGCCGGCCACTGCGCTGGCGTTCGGTATGTGGGACGTCGACACGGGCATGGGCGCCGTCACCGACGCCGACCGGGAGCGGATGCGCCGACTCGGCCTGCCCGCCCTCGCCGCCGACGATGCCCTCGCCCTGTTCGACGCGGCCCTCGTCACCGGTGCCCATCAGCTCAGCCCGCTCCGCATCGACCGCGCCGCACTGAACGCCAGGACCGACGCGCTGCCCGCGCTGCTGCGCGGCCTCGTCCGCGGCGCCGGGCGCCGCGCGGCCCGCACCGGCAGCGACGGCACAGGTGACACGTACGCCGCCCGCCTCGCCCGACTGGGGGAGGCCGAACGCGACCGTGCCGTCTTGGTGCTGGTCCGCACCAGGGTCGCCGCCGTCCTCGGACACAGCGGTGTCGACGCGGTCAGCCCCGACAAGGCGTTCCGTGAGCTGGGCTTCGACTCCCTCGCCGCCGTCGAGCTGCGCAACGCCCTGAGCGATGCCACCGGTCTGCGGCTGCCCGCCACGCTCGTCTTCGACCACCCCAACTGCCGTGCCGTCGCCGCCCTCATCAAGGACAGAGCCGGGGTCGCGGCTGACCCGCGCCCGGCACTCGGCCGGACCGTGCCTGAGGCGGCTCCCGGCACCGACGACGACCCCGTCGTCATCGTCGGCATCAGTTGTCGTTTCCCTGGCGGCGTACGGGACAGCGACGACCTGTGGCGCCTGCTCCGTGAGGAGCGCACCGCCGTCACCCCGTTCCCGCAGGACCGCGGCTGGGACCCGGAACGCCTCTACGACCCCAACCCCGGCACCCCCGGACGCACCTACACCGTCGAGGGCGGATTCCTGCACGACGCGGGCGAGTTCGACCCGGAGTTCTTCGGCATCATGCCGCGCGAGGCGCTCGCGATGGACCCGCAGCAGCGGCTGCTCCTCCAAGCCGCGTGGGAGGTCCTTGAACGGACCGGCGCCGACCCCACCACGATGCGCGGCACCCGCACCGGCGTGTACGTCGGGTCGATGTACCACGAGTACGGCACCCAGGCCGGGCCGATACCCGACGACCTGGCCGGCTACGTCGGCAACGGCAGCGCCGGCAGCATCGCCTCGGGGCGCATCGCCTACACGCTCGGACTCGAGGGCCCCGCGATCACCGTCGACACGGCCTGCTCCTCGTCGCTGGTCGCCCTGCACATGGCGTGCCAGGCGCTGCGCCACGGCGAGATCGACATGGCGCTCGCGGGCGGCGTCACCGTGATGCCCACCCCGGACATCTTCGTGGACTTCAGCCGGCAGCGCGGCCTGGCGCCCGACGCACGCTGCAAGTCGTTCGCCGCCGCGGCCGACGGCACCGGATGGTCCGAGGGCATCGGACTGCTCGCCGTGGAGCGCCTCTCCGACGCGCGGGCCAAGGGCCACCGGGTGCTCGCCGTCATCAGGGGCTCGGCCATCAACCAGGACGGTGCGAGCAACGGCCTGACCGCGCCCAACGGCCCCTCCCAAGAACGCGTCATCGAAGAGGCGCTGCGCGCCGCCGGGCTCGGCCCAGCCGACATCGACCTGATCGAGGGGCACGGCACGGGGACCCGGCTCGGCGACCCGATCGAGGCGCAGGCGCTGCTTGCGACGTACGGACAGGACCGGCCCGCAGACCGGCCGGTGTGGCTCGGCTCGATCAAGTCCAACATCGGGCACGCGCAGGCCGCGGCAGGCGTCAGCGGCGTGATCAAGGCGGTCATGTCCCTGCACCACGCCTATCTGCCCAGGACCCTGCACGTCGACGAGCCGTCGCCGCACGTGGACTGGTCGGCCGGTGCGGTGCGGCTGCTCACCGAGGGCAGGCCCTGGCCCGAGCGCACGGGACCGCGCCGGGCGGCCGTCTCCTCCTTCGGCCTGAGCGGCACCAACGCCCACGTCATCCTGGAGCAGGCCCCGACGCCGCAGGCCGCCCCGGACGAGGGAGCGGGCGGCACCGTTCCGCCTGTACTCCCGCTCCTGCTCACTGCCAAGAACGCGCAGAGCCTGCCCGCCCAGGCGGAGCGACTGCGCGCCCACCTGGAGGCCGACCCCGAACTGCGCCTGATCGACGTCGCCGCCTCCCTGATGACCTCACGCGCGGCGCTCGACCACCGGGTCGCCCTGACCGCCGCGGACCGCGACGAGGTGCTGCGCGCCCTGCTGGCCATGGCACAGGGCGGCCCGTGGCCCGGCAGCACCACCGCCCGGGACCGCTCCGACGGCCTGATGGCGTTCCTGTTCACCGGGCAGGGCGCGCAGCGGACGGGCATGGGCCGGGAACTGTACGAGGCGTTCCCGGTCTTCGCGGAGGCATTCGACGCCGTCCTCGCCGAACTGGATCTGCCGCTGCGCGAGGTGATGTGGGGTTCGGGCGAACTGGACCTGAACCGGACCGAGTTCGCGCAGCCCGCCCTGTTCGCCGTGGGGGTGGCGCTGTACCGCCTCGTGGAGTCGTGGGGGATCGGACCGGACTGGCTGGCCGGGCACTCGATCGGGGAGATCGCGGCCGCCCACGTGGCCGGCGTGCTGTCCCTGGCGGACGCGGCGCGGCTGGTCGTCGCACGGGGCCGGCTGATGCAGGCGTTGCCGGAGGGCGGGGCGATGGTCGCCGTGCAGGCCACCGAGGAGGAGATACGTCCGCTGCTGACCGGCGGGGTCGGTGTCGCCGCGGTCAACGGCCCCACCGCGGTGGTCGTCTCCGGCGCCGAGGCCGAAGTCCTGCGCATCAAGGACCGGTTCGCCGCACTGGGCCGCAGGACGACCCGTCTGAAGGTCTCGCACGCCTTCCACTCGCCGCTGATGGAGCCGATGCTGGACGCCTTCCGTGCGGTCGCGCAGGACCTGTCGTACGGCGAGCCGTCGATCCCGGTCGTCTCCGCCCTGACGGGAGCCCCGGTCACCGGACAGGAGCTGGCCGACCCGGAGTACTGGGTCCGCCACGTCCGCGAAGGCGTCCGCTTCGCCGACGCCGTGCGGGCCCTGGAGTCCGCGGGGGTCGGCACGTTCGTAGAGCTGGGCCCGGACGCGGTGCTGACCGCGATGGGGCAGCAGTCCGCCCCGGACGCGGAGTTCGTGCCCACCCTGCGACGCGGTCGGCCCGAGGCCCGCGAGATCACGGCCGCGCTGGCCCGGCTGCAGGCACTCGGCGCGCGGCCCGACCCGGCCGCCGTGTATCCGGGGGCGCGGCGGGTCGACCTGCCGCCGTACACCTTCGACAAGCGCCACTTCTGGCTCACACCGCAGGAGCCCGCGGACACCGACGCGGCCGGACTCGGTCTCGCCGACGCCGGACACCCTCTGCTCGGCGCGGTCCTGTCGCTGCCGGACGGCGGCGCGGTACTGACCGGTCGGCTGGCGGCAGCGGGCTCGTGGCTCGCCGACCATGTGGTACGCGGCAGGAGGCTGCTGCCGGGCACCGCGTTCGTGGAACTCGCGCTCCGGGCCGGCGGCGAGGCCGACTGCGGCCGGCTGGACGAGCTGACGATGGAGACGCCGCTGGAGCTGCCCGCGCGCGGCGGCGTCCAGCTCCAGGTGGTCCTGGGCGGCCCCGACGCCTCCGGAACGCGTCCGGTGACCATCCACTCCCGCGAGGAGGGCTCCTGCGGGGTGTGGGTGCGGCACGCGTCCGGTTCCGTGCGGCCGGACAAGGCCGCGGCGGAGTTCGATCTGGCGCAGTGGCCGCCGCCCGGCGCCGAACCGCTGGAGGCGGCGGGCGCCTACGCGGAACTCGCCGCCCGAGGCTACGGCTACGGACCGGCCTTCCAGGGTTTGAAGGCGGCCTGGCGCCGCGGTGCGGACGTGTTCGCCGAGGTGGCCCTTGCGCCGTCCGAGCACGCCGACGCCGCCCGGTTCGGGCTGCACCCGGCACTGCTCGACGCGGCCAGCCACGTCGACCTGCTGGACGGCTCCGCCGACACGGTGATGCCGTTCGTCTGGAGCGGCATCACCCTGCACACCGCCGGTGCCACCGCCCTCCGCGTCCACCTGCGCCGACTTGGCGGCGACGACGTCACCCGGCTGCACCTCGCCGACGCCGCCGGGCAGCCGGTCGCCACCGTCGAGAAGCTGATCTCCCGGCCCGCCGCCCCGCAGGCCCTAGCGGCGCCGGCCGAGGACACCGAGGCCTCGGTGTTCCGGTTCACCTGGCCTCAGGGCCCCGCGCTCACCCCGGACGGCGTGACATTGCCGCCGTTCGACGCGGTGCGCGACACCACCGCGGCGCCCGTCCCGCCGTACGTCCTGCTCACCGTCGAGACCGGCTCCGGCCCTGCGGGCGAAGGCAGCCGCAAGGTCACCCTGGAGGTGCTCGCTGCGGTCCAACAGTGGCTCGCCGAACCGCGGTTCGCCGACTCCACGCTGGTGATCGCCACCCGCGGCGCGGTCGTGGTCCTCGAAGGCGAGGACCCGGATGTCACACAGGCACCGGTGTGGGGCCTGGTCCGCGCCGCCCAGGCGGAGAACCCCGGCCGGTTCGTACTCCTGGACACCGACGGCACCGAGGCCACGGCGCGGGTCGTCGCCGCCGCGGCCGCCGCCGGGGAGAGCGAACTCGCCCTGCGAGCGGGCCGATCGCACGTCCAGCGGCTGGCCGCGCCACAGCCGGGCCACGCCGTCCCGCTGCCGTGGGACGCCACAGGGACCGTGCTGATCACCGGCGGCACCGGCGGTCTGAGCGCACTGGTCGCCCGGCATCTGGTGACCGAACACGGCGTACGGCACCTGGTGCTGGCCAGCCGCCGAGGTCCGACGGCACCTGGCGCCGCGGCACTGCGTGACGAACTGGCCGCGCTGGGCACCCAGGTCACCGTCACCGCCTGCGACGTGGCTGACCGCGGCGCGCTCGCCGACGTCCTTGCCGCCGTGCCCGCCGCGCACCCGCTCACCGCTGTCGTGCACGCCGCAGGCGTCGTCGACGACGGCCTCGTCACCTCGCTGACCGCCGATCGCGTCGCCGCCGTTCTGCGGCCGAAGACCGACGCGGCCTGGCATCTGCACGAACTCACCCGGGACCTGGACCTGAAGGCCTTCGTGCTGTTCTCCTCCACCACCGGGTACTTCGACAACGGCGGCCAGGCCTCCTACGCCGCGGGCAATGTGTTCCTCGACGCGCTCGCCCGGCACCGTCGGGCCCAGGGACTGCCCGCCACCGCGCTGACCTGGCACCTGTGGGCCGGTGACGGCATGGCCGCCGCACTCGGCGACGCCGTCGTCGAACGACAGCGCCGGCTCGGCATCCCGGCGATGGACCCTCGCGACGGCCTCGCCCTGTTCGACCTGGCCCTCACCGTCGACGAGGCGCTGCTCGCCCCCCTCGGGCTCGACCGCGGCACCCTGCGGACCGCCGAACCGCCCGCCCTGCTGCGCGACATCACGAGCATCGCCCCGCGCCCCGCGGGCGGCCCGGCCCGGCCCGCCCCGCAGGCCGGGCAGGCGCCACAGGCGGAGCCGAAGCCGGGCCTGGCCGAGACCCTGGCCGGCCTCGACGAGACGGAGCGGCTGCGCACCGTACTGGATCTCGTACGCGTCCATGTCGCACTGGTCCGGCACGACGAGCCTGCCGCGATCGACGTCCGACGGGGCTTCACCGAACTGGGCCTCGACTCGCTGGCTGCCATCGAACTGCGCAACGGCCTCGCCGAGGCCAGCGGCATCCGGCTGCCCGCCACGTTGATGTTCGACTACCCCAACTCCGAGGCCCTGGCGCGTTTCCTGCTGGAGGAACTGGCGCCGCCCAGCCCCGGTCCGGCGGCCCGGGTGCCGGACCGGGGCGGACCCGCGCCGGACGACGACAGGCCCGACGCGGGAGCCCTCAAGGACATGGCGGTGGAGGACCTGGTCCGGGCGGCTCTGGGAGCCGCCGACTCCAATGGCGACGAAGGCTGAGGCGGACACGATGGAAGTCGACCAGATAGTGGCGGCGCTGCGCGCCTCCATGATCGACAACGAAGAGCTGCGCAGACAGAGGGACGAATTCGAACAGGCGGCCGTCGAACCGCTTGCCGTCATCGGCATGGCCTGCCGCTTCGCGGGTGGTGTGGAGTGCCCCGAGGACCTGTGGCAGATGCTCCTCGACGGTCGTGACGGTGTCACCGACTTCCCCACCGACCGGGGCTGGGACGTGGAGGCGCTCTACGACCCCGAGGGCGGGCCCAAGACGTCCGTCACCCGCCAGGGCTCCTTTCTGCACGACGCCGCCGACTTCGACGCCGACCTGTTTGGCATCTCGCCGCGCGAGGCCGAGGAGATGGATCCGCAGCAGCGCCTGCTCCTCGAGACGGCGTGGGAGACCCTGGAGAACGCCCGGATCGACCCGCTGTCGGTGCACGGAAGCGACACCGGGGTCTTCGCCGGGCTCATGTACCACGAGTACGAGGGCGCCAGCACCGGCGGCAGCCTGGTGAGCGGGCGGATTGCCTTCACGCTCGGGCTCGAGGGGCCGGCGGTCACCGTCGACACGGCCTGCTCCTCCTCCCTTGTCGCCGTCCACCTGGCCGCTCGCTCCCTGCGCCAGCGTGAATGCGCTCTCGCGCTGGCCGGCGGGGTCACGGTGATGGCCGCCCCCGAGACGTTCCAGTACTTTACCCAGCAGAAGGGCCTCTCCAGGGACGGCCGCTGCCGGTCCTACGCGGCGGCCGCCGAGGGCACCGGCTGGGGCGAGGGCACCGCGATGCTGCTCCTCGAGCGTCTCTCGGACGCCCGCCGCAACGGGCGGCGCATCCACGCCGTCATCCGCTCCGCGGCGCTCAACCAGGACGGCGCCTCCAGCGGCATCACCGCCCCCAACGGGCCCGCGCAGCAGCGCGTCATCCGCAAGGCGCTCGAACAGGCCGGACTCGGCCACCAGGACGTGGATGCGGTCGACGGACACGGCACGGCCACCAGGCTCGGCGACCCGATCGAAGTGCAGGCGCTGCTCGCGACGTACGGACAGGACCGGCCTGCGGACCGCCCGCTGTGGCTCGGCTCGGTCAAGTCGAACCTCGGGCACACCCAGGGCGCGGCCGGCGCCGCGTCGCTGATCAAGATGATCCTGGCCCTGCGCGAGGGCGTGCTGCCCAGGACCCTGCACGTCGACGAGCCGACCCCGCACGTCGACTGGGAGGCCGGCGCCGTGCGACTGCTGACCGAACAACGCCCCTGGCCGGACACCGGTCGGCCGCGCCGCGCGGGTGTCTCCTCCTTCGGCATCAGCGGCACCAACGCCCATGTGATCCTCGAGCAGGCGCCGGCCCCGGCGGCCGCATGACCGCCCCGGCCGGAATCGGCTTCCACGAACCCCGTGTCGACTCCGCGCAGTTCCGCCAGGTACTGGGGCGGTTCTGCAGCGGCGTCACCATCATCACCGGCGTCGCCGACGGCGGCGCACCCGCCGGGCTCACGTGCCAGTCCTTCTTCTCGCTCTCGCTCGACCCGCCGCTGGTGGCCTTCTCGGTCTCCCGCACCTCCGGGACCTGGCCGCGGATCGCGCCCTCGAAGGCGTTCTGCGTCAACGTCCTCAGCACCGCACAGCAGCAACTGTCCCGATCGTTCGCTGCGCGCGGGACCGACAAGTTCGCGGGGCAGGAATGGACCCCGGCGCCGGTCACCGGATCACCCGCGCTGCCCGGCTCGCTCGCCTGGATCGACTGCGTCGTGGAGGCGGTGCATCCCGGCGGCGACCACTGGCTGGTGATCGGCCGGGTCCGGCATCTCGCGGCGTGCGACTACGAGGCCGACCCCCTGTTGTTCTACCGCGCCGCCTTCCGCAGGCCGGCCGTGGTCTGACCCATCCAATTCCCAGGAGACGACATGCGATTCGGACTGATATACCACCACCAGCTTCCGCGCCCCTGGCAGCAGGACAGCGAGGAGCGGATGTTCAACGAGGCCCTGGACCAGATCGAACTGGCCGACCGGCTCGGCCTGGACTACGCCTGGGCCACCGAGCACCACTTCCTGGAGGAGTACTCGCACTCCGGTGCCCCCGAGGTGTTCCTCGGGGCGGCCGCCGCCCGCACCCGCAGCATCCGCCTCGCCCACGGCATCGTCCAGCTCCCGTCGGCAGTGAATCACCCGGTGCGGGTCGCCGAGCGCCTCGCGACGCTCGACCTGATCTCCGGCGGCCGCGTCGACTTCGGTTCTGGCGCGGGCAGTTCGCAGCTGGAGCTCGCCGCCTTCGGCGTGGACCGGGCGACCAAGAAGGACGAGTGGGCCGAGTCGCTCGAGGTCGTCACCCGGCTGCTGTCCGAGGAGCCGTTCGCCGGGCACAAGGGCCGGTTCACCGAGGTGCCGCCGCGCAACCTGCTGCCCAAGCCGAAGCAGACCCCGCACCCGCCGCTGTGGCTCGCGTGCTCCGCCCGCACCACCATCGAGGACGCCGCCCGCGCGGGCCTGGGCGCGCTCTCCTTCTCCTTCGTCTCTCCCGAGGAGGCCAAGGGCTGGGTCGATACCTATTACGACACCCTCCAGTCCGAGCAGTGCCTGCCGATCGGACGTGCCGTCAACCCCAACTTCTCCGTCGTGCTGCCCTTCATGTGCCACCAGGACGAGGAGACGGCCCTGGACCGCGGCCTCGAGGGCGCCCACTTCTTCTCGTACGCGCTGATGCACTACTACATCTCCGGCGAGCACAAGCCGGGCCGCACCAGCGTGTGGGAAGAGTTCCAGAAGAACCGCGCGAGCGTCGGTCTCGTCCGCGAACCCGTGGCGCCCGCAGGGGATGACGCCGAGCAGTCCGAGGACGTCAAGAACATGCTGGAGCAGATCACCTCGCTGCGCCGGGGAATCGGCACACCCGAGCAGATCACCGACATGATCCGCCGTTACGAGGCCGCCGGCGTCGACCAGATCATCTTCTCCGTGCAGATCGGCAAGAACCGGCACGAGCACATCATGGAGTCGCTCGAGCTCTTCGGTGCCGAGGTGCTCCCGGAGTTCGCGCCGCACCGAGACGCCGTCGACGAGGCCCGGCGCGAGCGGCTCGCCCCCGCTGTCGAGGCCGCCCTCGCACGCCGCAAGCAGCACACCGAGGACGTCGCGGACTATGTCATCGCACCGGAGCTGAGGGCCTGACATGACCGCGGACACGACCGTGGGGACCAGCGACTGGATCCGGCGTTTCCACCCCGGCCCCCAGGGCGCCCCCACCCTGGTGTGCCTGCCGCATGCCGGCGGTTCGGCATCATACTTCTTCCCGGTGTCGCGGCGGTTGTCGTCCATGGCCGACGTCCTGGCGGTCCAGTACCCGGGCCGCCAGGACCGTCGCCACGAGCCGTGCGTCGACTCCGTCGCCACACTCGCCGACGCGCTGGCCGGGGAGCTGCTGCCCCTGCGCGGGCGGCCGCTCGTCCTGTTCGGGCACAGCCTCGGAGCCACCGTGGCTTTCGAGGTCGCGCGACGCCTGGAGGCCGAAGATGCCCCGCCACGGGCCCTGTTCGCCTCCGGTCGCCGGGCCCCCTCGACCGTGCGCGACGAGCGCGTGCACCTGAAGGACGACGACGCGCTGATCGCCGACATCGCCCGCCTCGACGGCACCGACACCCAAGTGCTCGGCGACGAGGAGATCATGCGCATGATCCTTCCGGCGATCCGCGCCGACTACCGGGCGGCGGAGACCTACCGCTACCTGCCGGGCCCCGCACTCACCTGCCCGGTCACGGTCCTGACCGGTGACGCGGATCCGCACGTCACCGCGGAGGAGGCGCACGCCTGGCGGCGGCACACCAGCGGAGCGTTCGAGCTGAAGGTCTTCCCCGGCGGGCATTTCTTCCTCAACTCCCATGCCCCGGCGGTGATGTCGCTCATCGAGACCGCACTGCGCGCGAGATAGGGGGGCGGCCACGCCGTTTAGGGGGTCGAACGCGTGGCCGCGCCATTCCTTTCCTGGCTTCAATCGGAAGACCGCCTGTGCTGAAGGGAATTCATTCATGTCCACTGCGCCCGCCAGCTATTCCGTGGATTCGATATTCACGCCTGTCACCCTCGGTGGGGTGCGGATCAAGAACCGATTCGCCATGGCCCCGATGACACGGAATTTCTCCCCCGACGGAATTCCCGGGCCCGATGTGGCGGAGTACTACGCCCGCCGGGCGCGGCACGGTGTCGGCCTCGTCATCACGGAGGGCACTGTCATCGACCACCCCGGCTCCACGCACAGCCCCTGCGTGCCGCACTTCTACGGGGACAAGGCTCTCGCGGGCTGGGCCGAGGTCGTAGGGCGGGTGCACGCCGAGGACGGAAAGATCTTTGCCCAGCTGTGGCACGTGGGCCTCGACCCGCTTGCCGGGGAGGCACTGGGCCCCGGCACCTCCCTGATCGGGCCCTCCGGACTCGTCGCTCCGGGGCAGCAGATCACCGAGCCGATGACCCAGCGGCAGATCGACGATGTCGTCGCGGCGTTTGCCACCGCTGCTGCCGAAGCCGAGCGTCTGGGCTTCGACGGTGTCGAACTGCACGGCGGCCACGGCTACTTGATCGACCAGTTCTTCTGGGAGGCCACCAACCAGCGCACCGATGCCTACGGCGGCGACGTGGCGGCCCGCACCCGGTTCGCGGTGGAGATCATCGAGGCCGTACGGGCTCGCGTCAGCGCCGACTTCCCCGTGGTGCTGCGCTTCTCGCAGTGGAAGACCGCGGACTTCACCGTGAAGCTCGCCGCCGACCCGCAGGAGCTGGAGGCGTTCCTCGCTCCTCTCACCGACGCCGGAGTCACCGCGTTCCACTGCTCGACCCGGCGCTTTTGGACCCCCGAGTTCGAGGGGTCCGACCTCACCCTGGCCGGCTGGACGAAGAAGATGACCGGCAAGCCGGTCATCACGGTCGGCTCCGTGGGCCTCGACAGCGACTACGTCACGATGTTCGCGGAGGGCACCGGTGCCGGCACCGAGGGCATCGGCGGCGTCCTGGACCGCCTCGAACGCGGCGAGTTCGACATCGTCGCGGTGGGCCGCGCCCTCCTCGGCGACGCGGAATGGGTCGCCAAGGTTCGCGACGGCCGCACCGACGAACTGGCCTCCTTCAGCCCGCAGTCCCTGGCCACACTCGCCTGACCGAACCGGCCCCTTGCCCGAGAGGACACCGCACACCATGACCGACGTCGCCCAGGCCGAGACCGGCCCGACATCCGCCGGGGAGGGCAGCTCCGCGCTCCCCTTCCCCTTCACGCGCAAGTGCCCCCTGAGCACACCCCACGAGTACGCCGAACTGCGCACGCACAGCCCTGCGACCAAGGTCCGCCTGCAGCTCTCGGGCAAGGAGGCCTGGCTGCTCACGCGGCACGAGGACGTCAAGAAGGTGCTGGGCGACCCGGCGATGAGCTCCGACGCCAAACGCCCCGGCTACCCGCTGCAGTTCCCGGTGCCCGAAGAGGTCCTGCAGTTCATCAAGTTCCCGTTCTCCGCGCTCGACGCCCCCGAGCACACGGTCCAACGGCGTCTGGTGATACCCGAGTTCACCGCCCGGCGCATCCAGGACCTGCGCCCCCGCATCCAGGAGATCGTCGACGAACGGATCGACGCGCTGCTGGCCGGCGAGGGCCCCGCGGACCTCGTCAAGGAGCTGGCCGCACCGGTCCCCTCGCTGCTGTTCTGCGAGATGCTGGGCGCCGATCCGGCGGACATCGACTACTTCCGGCGGTACTCCGAGGTCACCATGAACCGGGAGTCCACGCAGGAGGACGTCATTGCCCTGTACGCCGAGATGGACGGTTTCCTGGGGCGGCTCATCACCGAGAAGGAGAAAAACCCCGGCGACGACCTGCTCAGCCGCCTCGCCGCCAAGAACCGTGAGGAGGACGCAGGACTCGAACTGGCCGACCTGGTCTCCATCGCCCGGCTTCTCGTCGTCGCGGGCTTCGACACGACCGCCAACATGATCGGCCTGGGCACGCTCGTCCTGCTGCAGAACCCCGAAGCGGCCGACGAGCTGCGTGCCGACCCGTCCCTGACCCGCAAGGCCGTCGACGAACTGCTGCGCTTCCTGTCCATCGCGGACTCGGCGACCGTCCGCGTGGCCACCGACGACGTCGAGGTCGGCGGCATCACCATTCGCGCCGGCGAGGGCGTCATCGCCAGCAACGGGGCCGCCAACTGGGACGGCGCCGTCTTCGAGAACCCGCACGTCTTCGATATCCACCGCGACGCCAAGAACCACCTCGCGTTCAGCTACGGCGCCCACCAGTGCCTCGGCGCGAACCTGGCCCGCGTTCAGCTGGAGATCGTCTTCGACGCCCTGCTGGCCAGGATTCCGACGCTGCGCCTGGCCGCCCCGCTCGAGGAACTGTCGTTCATGCACGGCGGTCACATCTACGGGCTGCACCAGCTGCCCGTGACCTGGTGAATCCGGGCACGATGCGCGTCACCGTGGACCGCGGCAGGTGCGTGGGGTCCGGATCCTGCGCCCTCGCCGTCCCGGACGTCTTCGACCAGAGCCCCCGGGACGGCCGGGTCGTGCTGGTCATGCAGACGCCGGACCCGCATCTGCATGAGGCCACCGAGGCGGCGGCGGACTTCTGCCCCGTGTCCGCCATCACCGTCGGCGAGAGGTGAACGCAGGCGCGTACGCCGACGGCCCGCACCCCTGTGAGGGAGAGAGTGCGGGCCGTCGGCGTACCCGCCCGGCCGCGGGGGATGTACGGCCGGCCGGAGCCGAGGGGTCAGGACTCGAGCACCTTGGCCAGGCGCTCCAGGCCCAGGACGAGGTTCGTGGTGAGGAAGTTGCCGATGGCCTCGCCGACTTCTGCGCTCTGCGGGCCGTCGAGGACGATCGAGTGCGTGATCGTCACGCCGTCCGTGCCGTTGGCGACGGCGCGCAGGCTGGTGCGCAGGAACGTCTCGTCACGAATGTTCGACTCGGGGGTGGGGGCCATGCACTCCAGGGTGAAACCCTCGTTCTCCACCACGTCGACGAGCGTGAACGGCACCGGCTGAGGGTGATGGCCCTGCTCCGGGTCCTGCTCGATCACACCCTTGGCACCCGACACGAAGGGGCCCTCGACGCGAATCGTGCTGACGTCGTTGTACCACTCACGCCAGGACGGCAGATCGGTGTAGCGGGCCCACACCGCCTCCGGGGCGGCCTTGGCCTCCACGCTGTGCTCGAACTTCCACATGGTCACCCTCCACATCTGACGGTCAGTGAGAAATCGGCACGCGACGAGCCGGCCGACCGCACCCCCATGTAGTCACACACCTTGCGTCCCGATCCACACGAAGAGCCCCCTATGCGGCGGCGGGCGGCCCCCTGTTCGTACCGGGCCCGCAGACGAAGTCCCGAACTAGGGGGAGACGTGAGGGACTTAGGGGGTCGACCGGCTGGAGCGGCGGACACCCGACTGGATCTAATGAATCGCCAGTGGATTCCCGTGAGGTATCGGAGCTGAAGCGATGATTAATCTGCCGGAGTCGGACGGTACGCTCACGCCGTATCAGCCGAATGTGTCCCCGCGTGAATTCACCGCGCTTCGCGCCCCGTTCAAGAAGCGCTCCGTCCTGGCGACCGCACACGTGGTCGGCGATCCCCTGGCAGCCAACGAGCCCTTCGGACCGCCGGTCGGCCCGCCGCCCGAGCAGCGCCTCGACTGGGACGCCACCCTCGCCTTCCGCCGCCACCTGTGGAACCACGGCTACACCGTGGCGGAGGCGCTCGACACCGCCCACCGCGGCATGGGCCTGGACTGGCCCGGCGCCGCCGAACTCATCCGGCGCAGCGGCGCCGAGGCGCGCGCCGTCGGCGGACGGCTGGCGGCTGCCATCACGACCGATCAGCTCGACCCGTTCGCCGAGCACACCCTCAAGGACATCGTCACCGCCTTCGAGCAGCAGCTGGAGGTCACCGAGGCCGCCGGCGCACAGCCCATCATCATGTGCAGCCCCCAACTCGCCGCCGTCGCCCGCGGAGCCGACGACTACGCCGAGGTCTACGGGAACCTGCTGAGCCAGTCGAGCCTCCCCGCGGTCATCCACTGGATCCTGCCGGAGTGGATCCCGCAGCACGCCGGCTACTTCGGCCACCAGGACACCGACGCCGCCTACGAAGCGCTCATCGCCCTGGTCGAGGCCAACCGGGACAAGGTCGACGGCGTCAAACTGGCCCCCCTGACCGTGGAGCGCCAGATCGAACTGCGCCGCCGCCTTCCCGAGGGCATCCGCTTCTACACCAGCGACACCGACCGCTACCCCGAGCTGATCCTCGGCGACGACCAGGGCTTCAGCGACGCCCTCTCGCCCGTCTTCGACCCGGTGGCGCCGCTCGCCGCCCAGGCGCTGCGGGCCCTGGACGACGGGGACACCGCCGCCGCCCGCACCCTGCTCGACGAGACACTCCAACTGAACCGGCACGTCTTCGCGGGACCGCTGCGCAGCACCCTCTTCTTCAAGACGGGCCTGGTCTTCCTCGGCTGGCTCGCCGGGCACGCCGACCACTTCCGGATGGTGTGGGGTGAACAGTCGGCCCGATCCGTACCGCACCTGGCCACCGCCTACCGGCTCGCCGACGCCCTCGGCCTGTTCCCCGACCCCCCGCTGGCCGAACGGCGCATGAAGACCTACCTCGCCACCTGCGGCATCGAGCACTGACAGCCATCGAGACCATCGGCAGCTCAGGAAGGAAGCGGGCTATGACCAGGGCAATAGTGCTCGGTGGCGGAATGGCGGGGGTGCTCGCCGCGGTCGCACTGAGCGAGCATGCCGATGTCACCGTCGTGGAGAGCGACCAGTACCCCGACACCCCGGCCCCCCGCCGCGGATTGCCGCAGGGACACCACAACCACATGTTCATGCGGGGCGGCGTCGAAGCGCTGGAGAAGCTGCTGCCCGGCATCACCGACCAGTTGCACGAGGCCGGCGCCAAACGGCGCGAGCTGCCCTCGGGCAACCTGACCCGCTCCGGCGAGGGCTGGTTCCGCAGGCGCCCCAGCTCCGCCTACGTCCTGCTGTGCAGCCGGGACCTCACCGACCACGTGCTGCGCCGGACGGCACTCGCCGACAGGCGGATCACCGTCCTGCAGGGCACCCGCGTCACCGGACTGACCGGCGACGCCGACCGCGTCACCGGGGTCCGTGTGCGCGGCGAGGCCGACACCGAGCAGACCCTCGCCGCCGATCTCGTCGTCGACGCCACCGGGCGCCGCTCCCAGGCACCGACCTGGCTCACCGAGCTCGGCGCCGCCCCGGTCCACGAGGAGGTCGTGGACGGCGGATTCGCCTACGCCAGCCGGGTCTTCGAGGCGCCGGCCGGGTTGCGCGAGGACTTTCCCGGCGTACTCATCCAGGCCCAGGCGGGCACCGGGCTGCCGGGGCGGGGCGCGGCGCTGCTGCCCAATGAAGGGCGTCGCTGGATCGTCACCCTCTTCGGCACCCGCGGCGCCGTACCGCCCACCGACGAGGAGGGTTTCGCCCGGTTCGCCCGTGAGACCCGCCACCCCGTCATCGCCGACCTCATCGCCGCGGCCCGCCCCGACTCCCCCATCCACCCCTACCGCGGCATGGCCAACCGCCGACGTTACTACGAGAAACTGCCGGTGCCCGAGGGCTTCGTCGCCACCGGCGACTCTCTCATGGCACCCAACCCGAACTACGGCACCGGCATGTCCCAGGCCGCACTCCAGGCCCTTGCCCTGCGCGACACCGTGCGCCGCCACCACGGAGTGCGCCCCGGCCTCGCGCGCAAGGCGCAGAAGGCGCTGGCCAGGATCGCCACCGCCCCCTGGCAGGCCGCCGTCACCCAGGACCACTTCTTCCCGGACGTCCAGTCCAACGCCAAGCGCCGCCCCGGCCCCGCCCAACTGCGCCTCAGTGAGCGGGTCACCAGGGTCGCGGCGGAGAACGGCCGGGTTGCGGAGGCCGTGTTCAACGCGGCGGCGCTCTCCGGCTCGCCCCTGGCGATCTTCGCCCCCGCCAACCTACTGGCGATCCTGCGGGGGCCGCGTCTGCCACAACTGACGGCTGATCAGGCCATGGCCCAGTTCCCCGAGTTCGGCGACGTACTCGCACAGGCACAGAAGAACGATCACGTTGGTTCCGGGAACTGACGCGAGCATCCGACGTGGAAACAAAGGGGGGTGTCCGGGGTGGGCGCTGAGGTGATCCCGTGGATCGTCTCGGGGAAGAGCGCGGAGGCGCTGCGGGCACAGGCCGCGAAACTGCGGACGTACCTGGCGGACCGGCCCGGCGAACGTCCCGCCGACATCGGCCTGTCGCTCGCCACCACCCGGGCCCGGCTCGGGCACCGGGCTGTCGTCCTCGGCACCGACCGCGACACACTGCTCGCACAGCTCGCCGAGGGCGGCACCAGTTCCGCTCTGGTGACCGGCGCCGCCCCGGGCGGCGAACCCAGAACGGTCTTCGTCTTCCCCGGGCAGGGCTCCCAGTGGGAGGGCATGGCCGTCGAACTGCTCGACCAGTCACCCGTGTTCGCCGCCCGGATGACGGAGTGCGCCACGGCCCTCGCGCCGTTCACGGACTGGGACCTCATCGGCGTCCTGCGCGGTGAGGCCGGCCGCCCCAACCCGGAAGCCGTGGACGTCGTCCAGCCGGTGCTGTGGGCCGTGATGGTCTCGCTCGCCGCGCTGTGGCGCTCCTATGGAGTCGAACCCGCCGCAGTCGTCGGGCACTCCCAGGGCGAGATCGCCGCGGCCACTGTCGCCGGGGCGCTCTCCCTCCAGGACGGCGCACGCGTCGTGGCCCTGCGCAGCCGTCTGATCAAGGAACGCCTTGCAGGCAAGGGCGGCATGGTGTCCGTGCCGATCCCCGCCGAGCAGCTCACCGCCCGCCTGGAGCGCTGGGACGGACAGCTCCAACTGGCCGCCGTCAACGGCACGTCCACCGCAGTCGTGTGCGGGGAGAACACTGCGCTGGACGAGCTCTTCACCGAACTCACCGACGAAGAGGTGCGGGTCCGCCGCATCCCCGTGGACTACGCCTCCCATTCGCACTTCGTGGCCGAGATCCGTGAGGAACTCATCCACCTCCTCGCACCCGTCGCGCCCCAGAGCGCCCGGCTGCCGTTCTACTCCACAGTCACCGGCGACATCCTGGACACCGCCGGGCTCGACGCGGAGTACTGGTACTCCAACCTGCGCCGCACCGTCCGCTTCGACGAGGCCACGCGCGCGCTGCTGCGCGACGGATGCACCCTGTTCGTCGAGCCCACCGCGCACCACATCCTCAGAACCGGCGTCCAGGAGTCGATCGACGCCGCGGACAAGCCCGCCGCGGCGGTCGGCTCGCTGCGCCGCGGCGAGGGCGGCCTGCCCCGGTTCGCCACCTCGCTGGCCGAGGCGTGGGTGCACGGTGCCCCCGTGGACTGGGCCGCCTTCTTCGACGGCACCGACGCCCGCACCACCGACCTGCCCGGCTACGCCTTCCGGCGAAAGCGTTACTGGCGCAAGGTCCCCACCGTCGGCGGCGGCGTGACCGACCTCGGCCAGACCGGCGTCGAGCACCCGCTGCTGGCCGCCGCTGTCGAGACCGCCGAGGCCGACCGGCACGTGCTGACCGGACGACTGTCGCTGCACACCCACCCCTGGCTCGCCGACCACGAGGCGCTCGGCACCGTGCTGCTGCCCGCAACGGCCTTCGTGGAACTGGCCGTTCACGCCGGCGAGCGGGCCGGCTGCGCCACCCTTGACGAACTGACGCTGCACGCACCGCTCGTCCTGCCCGAACGCGGCGGAGTCTCCGTACAGGTCCTGCTCGACGCCCCCGACGCGTCGGGCGGACGCGTCGTCGGCATCCACTCGCGCGCCGACGGCGACGAACAGCCCTGGACACGGCACGCCACCGGCACCCTTTCGGCACGCTCCGCCCAGGACGCCGGACGGGAGCGGGCCGACCTGACGCAGTGGCCGCCCACCGGCGCCGAACCGATCGACCTGGACGGCGCGTACGAGCGCCTGTTCGGCCGCGGTTATGCCTACGGCCCTGTCTTCCAGGGGCTGACAGCGGCCTGGCGGCGCGACGACGAACTCTTCGCCGAGGTGACCCTGCCCGAGCGGGCGCACGCCGACGCCCAGACCTTCGGCCTGCACCCGGCCCTCCTCGACGCGGCCCTGCACACCGAACTCGTCGCGGCCGACCAGGACACCGCGGGCGAGGCCCTTCTCCCCTTCTCCTGGAGCGGGGTGCGGCTGCACGCGGTCGGCGCCACCGCGCTGCGCGTCCGCCTGGTCCGCGACGCCCACGGCCACACCACCCTTGACGCCGCCGACCCGACCGGCAGCCCCGTCCTCGGCGTCGACTCCATCACCGCCCGCCCCGTGTCGGCCGGCCAGCTGGACAGCGCGGCCGGACGCCGCGCCCTGCCGTACCGCCTGACCTGGAGCGAACAGCCCCTCGACCGGACCGCCCCCGGGCCCACCGGCCCCGCGCACCCCGAACCGCTCACTGGCCTCGACCAGTTCGACAGCGGACAGCCCGTCCCCGACACGGTGTACGTACAGCTCGACGAGCCCGCCGACACCGACGTGCCGTCCGCCGTCCGCGCCACGGCCCGCCGCGCCCTCGACCTCGTCCAGACCTGGCTCGAGCAGGACCGGTACGCCGACGCGCGCCTCGTCGTCGTCACCCGCGGTGCCGTCGCCGTATCCGGCGACAGCGCCCCCGCGCTTGCCCTCGCCCCCGCCTGGGGCCTGCTGCGCGCAGCCCAGGCCGAGAACCCGGACCGGATCACCCTCGCCGACCTGGACGCCACCGACGCCTCCCGCCAAGCGCTGAGCGCGGCCGTGGCCTCCGGGGAGCCCGAACTCGCCCTGCGCAAAGGCATGTTGTACACCCCCCGGCTCGTCCGCACCGCCGACACCGGCCAGGTCCCCGCGCCGCCCGTGCTCGCCCCGAACGGCACCGCACTGATCACCGGCGGCACCAGCGGCCTCGGCGCTCTCGTCGCCAGGCACCTGGTTGCCGAACACGGCATCCGGCACCTGCTGCTGACCAGCCGCCGCGGCCCCGACACCCCCGGCGCCGCCGCGCTGCGCGACGAACTCGCCGCCGCCGGCGTCACCGTGACCCTCGCGGCCTGCGACGTCACCGACCGCGCCGCACTGGCAGCACTCGTGGAGGCCGTCCCCGACGCCCACCCCCTCACCGCCGTGGTGCACGCCGCCGGACTCCTCGACGACGGCGTCGTCGCAGCCCTCACCCCCGAACGCCTGGACACGGTCCTCGCCCCCAAGGCCGACGCCGCCTGGCACCTGCACGAACTCACCGCCGGTCACAACCTGGCCCTGTTCGCACTCTTCTCCTCGACCGCCGGCACCCTGGGCGCCGCCGGCCAGGCCAACTACGCCGTCGCCAACGTCTTCCTCGACGCCCTCGCCGCCCATCGCCGCGCCATCGGTCTGTCTGCCACCTCCATGGCCTGGGGGCTGTGGGCCGAGGCCACCGGCATGACCGGCGGCCTCGCCGAGAGCGACATCGGACGCCTGCGCCGCCAGGGCTTCCCCGCCATGACGACGGCCACGGGACTCGCCCTGTTCGACCAGGCGCTGGCTCTCGACGACCCGCTGCTCCTGCTGCTCGTCCTCGACCTGGCCGCACTGCGGGCCCGCGCCGCCGAAGGCATCGTGCACGGTCCACTGCGCGACCTGGTACGCGCTCCCGCCCGCCGGGCTGCCGGGACGGGCACGGACGGCATCTCACTGGCCGACCGCCTGGCCCGCCTGCCGGAGGACCGGCGCGACGCATTCCTGCTGGACCTGGTGCGCGGCCACGTCGCCGACGTCCTCGGCCACGACTCGCCGGACGCCGTGGCGGCGGACCGGGCCTTCAAAGAACTCGGCTTCGACTCGCTCACCGCCGTCGAACTGCGCAACAGGCTCGCCGCGGCGACCGGACTGCGCCTGCCCGCCACGCTCGTCTTCGACCATCCCAGCGTGCGCGCCGCCGCCCGGCACCTCGAGGAGTCCGCCCTCGGCGGTCCGGCCACCGCCGCGGCACCCATCACCACAGCCACCGCCGACGACGATCCCATCGCGGTCGTGGCCATGGCCTGCCGCTTCCCCGGCGGCGTACGGACCCCCGGCGACCTGTGGCGGATCGTCGTCGACGGCACCGAGACCGTCTCCGCGTTCCCCACCGACCGCGGCTGGGATCTCGACGGCGTCTACGACCCGGAACCGGGGACACCTGGCCGGACGTACACCCGGAACGGCGGATTCCTGCATGACGCAGCCGAGTTCGACGCCGAGTTCTTCGGGATCAGCCCCAACGAAGCGCTCACCATGGACCCCCAGCAGCGGCTCCTGCTGGAGACCTCCTGGGAGGTCTTCGAACGCGCCGGCATCGACCCCGCCACGCTCAAGGGCAGCCGCACCGGCGTCTACACCGGGGTGATGTACCACGACTACACACGCTCCCGAGCCACCGGCTCCATCAACTCCGGCCGCATCTCGTACACATACGGCCTGGAAGGGCCCGCCGTCACGGTCGACACCGCGTGCTCCTCGTCGCTCGTCGCCCTGCACCTGGCCGTCCGGGCGCTGCGCTCCGGCGAGTGCACACTGGCCCTCGCCGGCGGTGTCACCGTGATGGCCACCACTGAAGTCCTCGTCGAATTCGGTCTGCAGCAAGGCCTGTCCGCCGATGGTCGCTGCCGTTCCTTCTCCGACGACGCCGATGGGACCGGCTTCTCCGAGGGCGTGGGCCTGCTGCTCGTGGAGCGGCTCTCGGACGCCCGGGCCAACGGCCACCCGGTGCTCGCCGTCGTGCGCGGCTCGGCCGTGAACCAGGACGGCGCGAGCAACGGCCTGTCGGCTCCCAACGGCCCCGCACAGCAGCGCGTCATCCACCAGGCCCTGGCCGACGCGGGCCTGACCCCCGCCGACATCGACCTCGTCGAGGCACACGGCACCGCCACCACCCTGGGCGACCCGATCGAGGCGCAGGCACTGCTCGCCACGTACGGGCAGAACCGGCCCGAGGACCGGCCCGTCTGGCTCGGCTCGGTCAAGTCCAACATCGGCCACACACAGGCCGCGGCCGGCGTCGCCGGGCTCATCAAAACGATCCAGGCGATACACCACCGCATCCTGCCGCCCACCCTGCACGCGGACACCCCGTCGACCAAGGTGGACTGGACGGCGGGCAACCTGCGGCTGCTCACCGAGGCCCGCGACTGGCCCGAGACCGGCAGCCCGCGCCGCGCCGCCGTCTCCTCGTTCGGCATCAGCGGCACCAATGCCCACGTCGTGGTGGAACAGGCACCGCCGACAGCACCCGACACCACGCAGACCGACCCTGACCCCGCGACCCATGGCCGCCCCTGGCTGCTGTCCGGCCGCACCCCGCAGGCCCTGCGCGCCCAGGCCGCGGAACTCGCCGCGTGGCTCGGCACGGCGCCGTCGGCGCACGACCGCGACATCGCCCGCGCCCTTGCTGTTGAGCGCACCACGTTCGAGCACCGCGCCGCGGTCCTCGCCCCCGATCGGGACGGGTACCTGCGCGCATTGACCGCTCTGGCCGAAGGGGACCTGCCCGCCACCGCTGTCCGCGACGCCGCTCGGGCCACCGGCCGTGGGCCGGCGTTCTTGTTTGCGGGGCAGGGTGCGCAGCGGGTTGGTATGGGGCGGGAGCTTTACGAGGCGTTTCCGGTGTTCGCGGGGGCTTTCGATGCGGTGCTGGATGTCATCGATGTGCCGTTGCGGGAGGTGATGTGGGGTGCGGATGAACTCGTTCTGAGTCGTACGGAGTTCGCGCAGCCGGCGTTGTTCGCGATCGAGGTCGCTCTGTACCGGTTGTTTGAGTCGTGGGGTGTCAGGCCGGATTATCTGGCGGGGCATTCGGTCGGTGAGTTCGCGGCGGCGCATGTGGCGGGTGTTCTGTCGCTTGCCGATGCGGCGCGGTTGGTTGTGGCGCGGGGCCGGTTGATGCAGGTGTTGGACGAGGGCGGGGCGATGGTCGCCGTGCAGGCGGCGGAGGACGAGGTGCGTTCGCTGCTGGTTGGTGTCGGCGGTGTCGGTATCGCGGCGGTGAACGGTCCGACGGCGGTGGTGGTTTCGGGTGTCGAGTCGGAAGTTCTGCGGATCCAGGAGTACTTCGAGGGTCTGGGGCGTAAGGCGAGCCGGTTGAAGGTGTCGCATGCGTTTCATTCGCCGTTGATGGAGCCGATGCTCGATGATTTCCGGGCGGTGGCGCGGGAGGTGGAGTTCGGTGAGCCTGTCATCCCGATCGTCTCGACGCTGACCGGTGCTGAGGTGGGCGGGGCCGAGTTGGCGGATCCGGAGTACTGGGTGCGGCATGTCCGCGAAACGGTCCGGTTCGCCGACGCCGTGCGGGAGTTGGCGGCAAGGGGTGTTACCACGTTCCTGGAGATCGGCCCGGACGCCGTCCTGTCCGCGATGGCACAGCAGTCCGCCGAGGACGCTGAGTTCGTACCGGTACTGCGCCGCGACCGGCCGGAGGAGGCCGAGTTGGTCGCCGCCGTCGCACTGGCCCACTGCCGAGGCGTCACCGTCGACTGGCGAGCCTTCTTCGCCGGCGCCCACGGCCGCCGCGTCGACCTGCCCACGTACGCCTTCCAACGACGCCCGTACTGGCTGGCCGAGACCACCGGCACCGACATGGTCGTCCACGGTGTCGACACAGGGACGGACGACGTCGCCGTGGAGGCCGGACGCTGGCAGCAGATCCTCGCCCTGCCCGACGGCGAACGCGAGCGGGCCGCGCTCGCTCTGGTCCGCGCACAGGCCGCCGCCGTGCTCGGACACGAGTCGGCCGACGCGGTGGCGCCCGACAGGGCTTTCACGGAACTTGGCTTCGACTCCGTCGCCGCCATGGAACTGCGCAAGAGGCTCATGGAACGCACCGGTACCGTCCTCCCGGCGACCCTGGCCTTCGACCACCCCAACACTCAGGCGGTTGCGACCCTGCTGCTCCAGGAGGGCACGCCGGTACAGGCCGGACCGGTCCAGCCGCTCCTCGCGGAACTCGACCGCGTCGAAGCGGTCCTGACCGCCGCACCTGAACTGAACGGGGACACCGACCGGATCACCAGCCGGATCGAGGCCCTGCTGCGCGCCTGGCGCGACACCCGGGGGAGCACGGCCGAGGAACGGCAGCCGGACGACGACTACACCACGGCCAGCGATGACGAGCTCTTCCAGGCACTGGACAACCTCGAGATTGGTTCATGAGCGATGGGGACGATGGGGACCGACGACAAACTTCGTGACTACCTCAGGCGCGCCACGGCCGATCTCCAGCAAACCAGGCGCCGCCTGCGCGAGGCCGAGGCCAAGGACCACGAGCCGATCGCCATCGTGGCCATGAGCTGCCGCTACCCGGGCGGCATCACCTCGCCCGAGGAACTGTGGGAACTCGTGGACTCGGGCCGGGACGCCATCTCGTACTTCCCGGACAACCGCGGCTGGGACACCGAGGCGCTCTACGACCCGGAGCCCGCCAAGCCCGGCAGGACGTACAGCCGCGAGGGCGGATTCCTGCACGACGCCGGGTACTTCGACGCCGACTTCTTCAAGATGAGCCCCAAGGAGGCCAAGGAGACCGACCCGCAGCAGCGGCTGCTCCTGGAGACCGCCTGGGAGGCCCTGGAGCGGGCGGGCATCAACCCGGTCACGCTCAAGGAGAGCCGGACCGGCGTCTTCGTCGGTGCCGTCTACCACGACTACCTCGTCGGCGGTGGTACCGGCAGCCTGGCCAGCGTCGCCTCCGGCCGCATCGCGTACACCCTCGGTCTGGAGGGCCCGGCCGTCACGGTCGACACGGCCTGCTCCTCCTCCCTGGTCGCCCTGCACCTTGCGGTGCAGGCGCTGCGCTCGGGCGAGTGCACGCTCGCGTTCGCGGGCGGCGCCACCGTGATGGCCCACCCCCACTCCTTCGTGGGCTTCAGCCAGGACCGCGGGCTTTCCCCCGACGGCCGCTGCAAGTCATTCGCCCAGGCCGCCGACGGCACCGGCTGGGGCGAGGGCGTGGGCATGCTCCTCGTCGAGCGTCTCTCCGACGCCCGCGCCAACGGCCACCCGGTCCTGGCCGTGGTCCGCGGCTCCGCCGTCAACCAGGACGGCGCCAGCAACGGCATCTCCGCCCCCAACGGGCCCTCCCAGCGCCGCGTCGTCCAACAGGCCCTCGCCTCAGCACAGTTGACCGCCGACCAGGTCGATGCGGTGGAGGCGCACGGCACGGGCACCACCCTCGGTGACCCGATCGAGGCGCAGGCGCTGCTCGCCACGTACGGGCAGAACCGGCCCGAGGACCGGCCGTTGTGGCTGGGCTCTTTGAAGTCGAACATCGGCCACGCCCAGGCCGCGGCCGGCGTCGGCGGCATCATCAAGGTCGTCGAGGCGCTGCGGCACGGCGTTCTGCCCAAGACCCTGCACGTGGACGAGCCCAGCGCCAAGGTCGACTGGTCCGCAGGCGCGATCCAGCTCCTCACCGAGTCGAGGAAGTGGCCCGCCACCCCTGGGCGCCCGCGTCGTGCCGGGGTCTCGTCGTTCGGTTTCAGCGGAACGAACGGTCACGTCATCATCGAGGAGGCGCCGCCCGCCGAGGAGCCTACGCCGGACGAGCCGACCGCCGGCGCCGCCGAGATCGTCCCCGTCGTCCTCTCCGGCAAGGGCCCAGACGCCCTGCGCGATCAGGCGCGCCGCCTGATCGCCCGTGCCGAAGCCGATGACCGGCCGACCCTTCTCGACCTCGGCCACTCCCTGGCCACGACCCGTACGGCCCTCCAGGACCGGGCGGCCGTCATCGCCACCGACCGCACCGAACTGCTCCGCAGGCTCACCGCCCTGGCGGAGGGCCGGCCGTCATCCGGCGTCGTACGGAGCGACGCGTCCCGCTCCGACGGTCTGGTGGCGTTCTTGTTTGCGGGGCAGGGTGCGCAGCGGGTTGGTATGGGGCGGGAGCTTTATGAGGCGTTTCCGGTGTTCGCGGAGGCTTTCGATGCGGTGCTGGGTGTCGTCGATGTGCCGTTGCGGGAGGTGGTGTGGGGTGCGGATGAACTCGTTCTGAGTCGTACGGAGTTTGCGCAGCCGGCGTTGTTCGCGATCGAGGTGGCGTTGTATCGGCTCGTTGAGTCGTGGGGTGTCAGGCCGGATTATCTGGCGGGGCATTCGGTCGGTGAGTTCGCGGCGGCGCATGTGGCGGGTGTTCTGTCGCTTGTCGATGCGGCGCGGTTGGTTGTGGCGCGGGGCCGGTTGATGCAGGTGTTGGACGAGGGCGGGGCGATGGTCGCCGTGCAGGCGGCGGAGGATGAGGTGCGTCCGCTGCTGGTCGGCGTCGGCGGTGTCGGTATCGCGGCGGTGAACGGTCCGACGGCGGTGGTTGTTTCGGGTGTCGAGGCGGAAGTCTTGCGGGTCCAGGCGTACTTCGAGGGTTTGGGGCGTAAGGCGAGCCGGTTGAGGGTGTCGCATGCGTTTCATTCGCCGTTGATGGAGCCGATGCTCGATGATTTCCGGGCGGTGGCGCGGGAGGTGGAGTTCGGTGAGCCTGTCATCCCGATCGTCTCGACGCTGACCGGTGCTGAGGTGGGTGGAGCCGAGTTGGCGGATCCGGAGTACTGGGTGCGGCATGTCCGCGAAACGGTCCGGTTCGCCGACGCCGTGCGGGAGTTGGCGGCGAGGGGTGTTACCACGTTCCTGGAGATCGGCCCGGACGCCGTCCTGTCCGCGATGGCACAGCAGTCCGCCGAGGACGCTGAGTTCGTACCGGTACTGCGCCGCGACCGGCCGGAGGAGGCCGAGTTGGTCGCCGCCGTCGCACTGGCCCACTGCCGAGGCGTCACCGTCGACTGGCGAGCCTTCTTCGCCGGGCGTGGCGCCGGGGTCGTCGACCTGCCCACGTACGCCTTCCAGCGCCGCTGGTTCTGGCGGGACCCGGAGGCAGCCGGTGCCACGCCCGTCTCCGCGGACGCCGTGGACACGGCCGTCTGGAACACACTGGAACGGACGGACACGGTCACGCTGGCCGACCGGATGGGCGTACCGGCACTGGCGCTGGGCGAGGTGCTGCCCGCGCTGAAGGACTGGCGACGCCGACAGCGCGACGAGGCCCGTACGGACTCCTGGTGCTACCGCGTCGACTGGCAGCCCGTTACGCCGCCCGCCGGCGAGCGCACCGCACCGGACGGCACCTGGCTGCTCGCCGTGCCCGAAGGACGCACCGACGATCCGCGCGTCCGCGCCGTCTCCGAGGGGCTCGCCGCGCAGGGTGTGCGGACCGTACGGCTCGAGATCGGCGACCAGGGGCGACCGGAGCTCGCCGGTCGGCTGCGCGCCTGCACGAATCCGGCCGGAGTCCTCTCGCTGCTTGGCCTCGACGCGCGCCCCCACCCACGCCACCGTTCACTGTCGCGCGGCACCGCGGCCACCGTCACCCTCGTGCAGGCTCTCGAGGACGCCGCACTCGACGCCCCGCTGTGGTGCGTCACCGCCCAGGCGGTCGCCGCCGCCCCTGCGGGCGAGAGCGCCGACCCCGCGCAGGCGGCCGTGTGGGGCCTCGGCTCCTCGCTCGCCCTCGACCTGCCCGAGCGCTGGGGCGGGCTGATCGATCTGCCGACCGACGTCGACGCCGAGACCGTGGCGCAGCTGTGCCGGGTGTTGGCCGCGCCCGGCGACGAGGACCAACTCGCCCTGCGCGGCGGCCGGGTGTTTGGCCGCCGTATGGTCCGGACCCCGCTCGCCGAGCTGCCCGCCGTCCGTGCCTGGGCTCCACGCGGTACGACCCTGATCACCGGCGGCACCGGCGGACTCGGCGCCCACGTGGCCCGGCTGCTCGCTGACCGCGGCGCCGAACACCTGCTGCTGACCAGCCGACGCGGACCGGACGCCGACGGTGTCGCCGACCTGGTCGACGAGCTGGCCGCGTGCGGCACCCGGGCCACCGTTGTGGCGTGCGACGTCGGCGACCGCGAGGCCGTACGTCGCCTGCTTGCCGACATCCCCGACGACCAGCCACTGACCGCGGTAGTGCACGCGGCTGGCGTCATGCAGCGCATCGCCCCACTGTCCGACGTGAGCCTGGAGGAGTTCGCCGCCGTCGCCGACGCCAAGGCGGGCGGCGCACACCACCTCGACGAACTCATCGGTGACCGCCCGCTGGACGCCTTCGTGCTGTTCTCCTCCGGATCGGCGGTCTGGGGCAGCACCGGACAGGCCGCATACGGCAGTGCCAACGCCTGCCTCGACGCTCTCGCCCGTGCCCGCCGCGCCCGCGGCGCCACCGCGACCTCCGTCGCCTGGGGCGCCTGGGACGGGGGCATGGTCGACGCCGAACTCGGCGCCGCGCTCAGCCGGATCGGCACCCCGCCGATGGACCCCGGCCTCGCCACCGCCGCGCTCGGCCGCATCCTCGACCGCGACCTGGCGCACCTCGTTGTCGCCGATCTGGACTGGGCGCGCTTCACCCCCGTCTACACCCTGGCCCACCCCCGTCCGCTGGTCGACGCGGTGCCCGAGGCCCGGGACGCCCGCGACGCGGGCCCGGCACAGGGCGGCACCGGCCGCGACGGGGCGGACTTCGCCGCGCGGCTGAAGGAGCTGTCCGAAGGGCAGCAGGGCCGGGCGGTCCTGGACCTCGTGCACACCCACGTGGCAGCCCTGCTCGGCTACGACGAACCTGCCGCCCTTGACCCGGCCCGGCCCTTCACCGACCTGGGCTTCGACTCGGTGGCCGCCACCAGCCTCGTACAGGCGCTGTCGGCAACGACCGGGCTGCGGTTGTCGGCCACGCTGGTCTTCGACCACGCGACCCCGGACGCGCTCGCCGCCCACCTGCACGGCGAGCTGTGTCCGCACGCCGACGGCGGCGTCCTCGCCGTCCTCGCGGACCTCGACCGGCTTGAGGAGACCCTGGCCGCCCTGCCGTCCGAGGACGTCGATCGGCACCGCATACCCGGCCGGCTGCAGGTCCTCACTGCCCGGCTCACCGGGAGCGGTGCGGGTTCGTCGCCGGACGGGCAGCTCGCCGATGACGCGAGCGCCGACGACGTACTCGCCTTCATCGACAAGGAGCTCGGCCTTGCCTGAGCAGCCCCGCTCCACCAGGACCGGCCCCGACCGGTCATGACGAGAACCGTTCGAACCACCGGATCCATGCAAACGGCTGGATCCATGCGAACCACCGGAACCGTGCGTATTCCCAAGGACGTTGCGAGGCGGGCAGATGGCTGACGATCAGAAACTCCTCGGGTACCTCAAGCGGGTCACCGCCGACCTGGCCCAGACCCGTCGCAGGCTCCAGGAGTACGAGGCCAGGGAGCAGGACCCGATCGCGATCGTGGCCATGAGCTGCCGCTACCCGGGCGGAGTGACCTCCCCCGAGGAGCTGTGGCGGCTGGTGGCCGACGGTGTCGACGCGGTCGGCCCCTTCCCGGCCGACCGCGGCTGGAACCTGGACTCCGTCGCCGACCTCGATTTCGCCCGGCGCGGCGGATTCATCGACGGGGCGGCCGAGTTCGACCCCGCTTTCTTCGGTATCTCGCCGCGTGAGGCCGTGGCCATGGACCCGCAGCAGCGGCTGATGCTGGAGCTGTCCTGGGAAGCCCTGGAGCGAGCCGGTATCCCCGCCGACTCGGTGCGCGGCGGCCAGGTCGCCGTCTTCGCGGGATCCGGTTTCCAGGACTACGGAGACCTGCTCAACGCCGCCCCCGAAGCGGCCGGCCCCTTCATGGGCACGGCCGCCGTCGCCGCTGTCATCGCCGGCCGCGTCTCCTACGCCCTGGGACTGGAAGGCCCGTCGGTGACCGTGGACACGGCCTGCTCGTCGTCGCTGGTGGCCGTCCACCTTGCCGCCCAGGCACTGCGCGAACGCGAGTGCAGCCTCGCACTGGCCGGCGGCGTCATGGTGATGTCCACCCCGGGCCCCTTCATCGGCATGGCCCGGCAGGGCGGACTGGCCGCCGACGGCCGCGCCAAGGCCTACGCCGATGCCGCCGACGGCACCGGCTGGGCCGAGGGCGCCGGCATCCTTGTGCTCGAACGCCTCTCCGACGCCCGCGCCAACGGCCACCCGGTGCTCGCCGTGGTCAAGGGCACGGCCGTCAACCAGGACGGCGCCAGCAACGGCCTGACCGCCCCCAACGGCCCCTCCCAGCAGCGTGTCATCCGCGAGGCGCTCAGCGCCGCCGGCGTCTCCGCCACTCAAATCGACCTGGCCGAGGGCCACGGCACGGGCACCACCCTCGGTGACCCGATCGAGGCGCAGGCGCTGCTCGCCACGTACGGGCAGAACCGGCCCGAGGACCGGCCGTTGTGGCTGGGCTCTTTGAAGTCGAACATCGGCCACGCCCAGGCCGCGGCCGGCGTCGGCGGCATCATCAAGCTGGTCATGGCGATGCGGCACGAGACCATGCCGCGCACCCTGCACATCGACCGGCCGTCCACCCACGTCGACTGGCACGCGGGCAACGTCGAGCTGCTCACCGAGTCCCGCCCCTGGCCGCGCGGCGAGCAGCCCCGCCGGGCCGCCGTCTCGGCGTTCGGCGTCAGCGGCACCAACGCGCATCTCGTACTGGAGGAGCCGCCCGCGCCCGCCCAGGACGACACCGAGCCCCCCGCACCGGCCCCGCTCGCCTGGCCGGCCGACGTCCCGCTGCCGTGGCTCGTCTCCGCCCGCAGCGCCGACGCCCTGCGCGCCCAGGCCGACCGCGTCGGCGCCCACGTCGCCGAGCGCACCGACCTGGCCCCACTCGACCTGAGCCACTCCCTCGCGACCACCCGTACCGCGCTGGAACACCGCGCGGTCGTCCTCGCCGCGGACCGGGACGCGGCCGTGACCGCGCTGACCGCCCTCGCCGCCGACGAGACCCGCACCGAGATCCTGCGTGGCACCGTTTCCGACGGTCTGGTGGCGTTCTTGTTTGCGGGGCAGGGTGCGCAGCGGGTTGGTATGGGGCGGGAGCTTTATGAGGCGTTTCCGGTGTTCGCGGAGGCTTTCGATGCGGTGCTGGGTGTCATCGATGTGCCGTTGCGGGAGGTGATGTGGGGTGCGGATGAGCTTGTTCTGAGTCGTACGGAGTTTGCGCAGCCGGCGTTGTTCGCGGTTGAGGTGGCGTTGTATCGGCTCGTTGAGTCGTGGGGTGTCAGGCCGGATTATCTGGCGGGGCATTCGGTCGGTGAGTTCGCGGCGGCGCATGTGGCGGGTGTTCTGTCACTTGTCGATGCGGCGCGGTTGGTTGTGGCGCGGGGCCGGTTGATGCAGGTGTTGGACGAGGGCGGGGCGATGGTCGCCGTGCAGGCGGCGGAGGATGAGGTGCGTCCGCTGCTGGTCGGCGTCGGCGGTGTCGGTATCGCGGCGGTGAACGGTCCGACGGCGGTGGTTGTTTCGGGTGTCGAGGCGGAAGTCTTGCGGATCCAGGCGTACTTCGAGGGTCTGGGGCGTAAGGCGAGCCGGTTGAAGGTGTCGCATGCGTTTCATTCGCCGTTGATGGAGCCGATGCTCGATGATTTCCGGGCGGTGGCGCGGGAGGTGGAGTTCGGTGAGCCTGTCATCCCGATCGTCTCGACGCTGACCGGTGCTGAGGTGGGCGGGGCCGAGTTGGCGGATCCGGAGTACTGGGTGCGGCATGTCCGCGAAACGGTCCGGTTCGCCGACGCCGTAGGTGTCCTGGAGGCGGAGGGCGTCACCCGTTTCCTGGAGATCGGCCCGGACGCCGTCCTGTCCGCGATGGCACAGCAGTCCGCCGAGGACGCTGAGTTCGTGCCCGCGCTGCGCCGCAACCGGCCGGAAGCGGGCGCCGTTCTCGCGGCAGTCGGACAGTTGCACGTGCGCGGTGCGGCCGTGGACTGGGCGGGCGTGTTCGCCGGGCGCGGGGCGGGCCGGGTCGACCTGCCGACCTACGTCTTCCAGCGCGGCCACTACTGGATCACGCCCGAGAACGGCGCCGGAGACGTCGCCTCCGTCGGCCTCGACGCCGCCGACCATCCGCTGCTCGGTGCCGCGGTGACGCTGGCCGACAGCGACGGTGTGCTGCTGACGGGTCGGCTGTCGACGTCCGCGCAACCGTGGCTGGCCGACCACGTGGTCGGTGGCACCGTGCTGTTCCCCGGCACAGGCTTCGTCGAACTGGCCGTACGCGCCGGCGACCAGGTCGGCTGCGACGTCCTCGAGGAGCTGACCCTGGAGGCGCCGCTCGCCCTGCCCGAGCACGGTGCCGTGCAGGTACAGGTCGCCGTCGCGGCGGCCGACGCCTCCGGTACCCGATCGCTGACCGTACACGGTCGCCCCTCCGCTGAGGCCCCGTGGACCCGCCACGCTGCCGGTGTCCTGACGCGTGGCGCGGCCCGCGAACGCGCCGACCTGACCCAGTGGCCGCCCCCCGGTGCGCAACCGCTCGACGCGACCGGCCTCTACCCGGACCTCGCTGGCCTCGGTCTCCAGTACGGCCCGGTGTTCCAGGGCCTGAAAGCAGCCTGGCGGGACGGCGACACGGTGTACGCCGAGGTCGCCCTGCCCGAACAGGGGCACAAGGACGCGGAGCGGCTGGGCCTGCACCCGGCCGTCCTCGACGCGGTCCTGCACGCCGTCGGCTTCACCGGGATCACCGGTGGGCAGGCGGCGCTGCCCTTCGCCTGGTCCGGGGTCACCCTGCACGCGGCGGGAGCCACCGCCGTACGGGCACGGCTGACGCCGACAGGTACGGGTGTCGCCCTGGACCTGGCCGACTCCGACGGGCGCCCGGTGGCCACCGTCGAGTCCTTGGTGCTGCGGCCGATCTCTGAGGAGCAACTGGCCGCCACCGGGAGCGGTTTCCACGACTCCCTGTATCACGTCGAGTGGACCCCCCTCCCGGCGGGCGCGTCCGAGGCTCAGCCGCCCGCCGCGGTCTTCACCAGCACCCCTGGCACGGACGCTGCGGCGGTGCGTTCGGCGGTGCACCGTGCGCTCGCCGTACTGCAGTCGGCTGAGGGGCGGTTGGTGTTCGTTACCCGGGGGGCGGTGGCGTTGCCGGGTGAGGATGTCACGGATTTGGCCGGGGCTGCCGTATGGGGGTTGGTGCGTTCGGCGCAGGTGGAGGATCCGGGCCGTTTCGTGCTGGTCGATGTCGGCGAGGGCGAGGACGCTGCTGTCCCCCTCGCACTGGCGACGGGCGAACCGCAGGTCGTCGTGCGTGATGGCAAGGCGTATGGTGCCCGGCTGGCGCGTATGCCCCTGGAGGTGAACGAGCGGGCCCCGGCCTTCTCGGCCGGGGGGACGGTGTTGGTGACGGGTGCGAGTGGTGTGTTGGGCGGTTTGTTCGCGCGGCATCTGGTGTCCGGGCATGGTGTGCGTCGTCTGTTGCTGGTCAGCCGTCGGGGTGAACGAGCCCCGGGCATGGCGAAGTTGGCGTCGGAACTGCGGGCTCTGGGCGCGGAGGTGAGGGTGGCCGCCTGTGACGCCGCCGATCGCGAGGCGCTGGCGGCGCTCATCGCGGACGTCGACCTGTCCGCAGTGGTCCATGCGGCCGGTGTACTCGACGACGGCGTCATCGCCTCCCTCACTCCCGAGCGAGTGGACCGGGTGCTGCGTCCAAAGGTGGACGCGGCCCTCAACCTGCACGAGTTGACGGTCGGAAAGAACCTGTCCGCCTTCGTCCTCTTCTCCTCCGGATCCGGCACCCTGGGCGCCCCTGGCCAGGGCAACTACGCCGCCGCCAACACCTTCCTTGACGCCCTGGCCGCCCACCGCGGGTCGGTCGGTCTGCCTGCTCAGTCCCTGGCCTGGGGGCTGTGGGCCGTCGGCATGGCCGACACCCTCGATGAGGCGGAGCGCGGGCGGATATCCAAGGGCGGCATCCAAGCGCTCACCCCCGAGGAGGGCCTCGCGCTGTTCGACGCTGCGCGGCACACCACCGAAACCACCCTCGTCCCTGTCAAGTTCGACATGGCCGCCCTGCGTTCCCAGGGCGAGGACATGCTTGCTCTGCTGCGCGGGCTCGTCCCCGCAGGCGCCCGGCGGCGTCGCAGCACGGGCGCACCCGGGGCCGAGGTCGGCACGCTGAAGCGGCGGCTCGGCGCGCTGCCGGAGGAAGAGCACCCGCAGGTACTGCTCGACCTGGTCCTCAACCGGGCGGCCGTTGTCCTCGGCTTCCCCGACGCCCGGGCGATCGAGCCTGAGCGCGCCTTCCGGGAACTCGGCGTGGACTCCCTGGCCGCCGTCGAACTGCGCAACGGCCTCAACGAGGACACCGGTCTGCGGCTGCCCGCCACCCTCGTCTTCGACCACCCGAGCCCGGCCGACGCAGCCCGCCACATCCTGGAGGAGCTCTCTGGCCAGGACACGGACGCGCCCGCGACGGCACCGGCCACCGCCCTCGACGACGATCCGGTGGTGATCGTCGGGATGAGCTGCCGTTATCCGGGTGGGGTGGAGTCGTCGGAGGATCTGTGGCGGCTGGTGGCCGACGGCGTGGATGCGGTGTCGGAGTTCCCGACGAACCGTGGCTGGAATATCGACGAGCTGTACGATCCCAACTCCGAGCGTCCGAACACGAGTTACGTCAGGCACGGTGGATTCCTGCACGGTGCTGGTGACTTCGATCCGGCCTTCTTCGGTATTTCCCCGAACGAGGCGCTTGGTATGGATCCGCAGCAGCGGTTGCTGTTGGAGGCGTCGTGGGAGGCGTTCGAGCGGGCGGGTATCGACCCTGCCACGTTGAAGGGTTCGTCCACCGGCGTCTTCGCCGGAATGATGTACCACGACTACGCCGCGAACAGCGGTACCGGCGCCATCGCGTCCGGCCGTGTGTCCTATGTCTTTGGTCTGGAAGGTCCTGCCGTCACGATCGATACGGCGTGTTCGTCGTCGTTGGTGGCGTTGCATTTGGCGGTGCAGGCGTTGCGGTCGGGGGAGTGTTCGCTGGCGTTGGCCGGTGGTGTCGCGGTGATGGCGACGCCGGAAGCGTTCGTGGAGTTCAGCCGGCAGCGGGGGCTTGCTCCTGACGGGCGGTGCAAGTCGTTCGCGGCGTCGACGGACGGGACGGCGTGGGGTGAGGGTGTGGGCATGCTGCTTGTGGAGCGGTTGTCCGATGCGCGTGCCAATGGGCATCCGGTCCTGGCGGTGGTGCGTGGTATTGCGGTGAATCAGGATGGTGCGAGTAATGGTTTGACGGCGCCGAACGGTCCTTCTCAGGTTCGTGTGATTCGTCAGGCGTTGGCGAATGCCCAGTTGGCTGCGGATCACGTCGATGCGGTGGAGGCGCATGGGACGGGGACGACGTTGGGTGATCCGATTGAGGCGCAGGCGTTGTTGGCGACGTATGGGCAGGATCGTCCGGTGGAGCGGCCGTTGTGGCTGGGTTCGATCAAGTCGAACATGGGGCATACGCAGGCGGCGGCGGGGGTTTCGGGGATCATCAAGATGGTGGAGGCGATCCGGCGTGGTGTGCTGCCGGCGACGCTTCATGTGGATGAGCCGACCCGTCAGGTGGATTGGTCGCAGGGGCATGTCCGTTTGTTGACGGAGTCGCGGCCGTGGCCGGAGACGGGTCGTCCGCGGCGTGCGGGTGTGTCGTCGTTCGGGATCAGTGGCACCAATGCCCACGTCATCCTTGAACAGGCCCCGGCGGAGGGCCCCGAGGAAGCCCCGGGCGAACACAGCATCCTCCCCGCCGTGTCCCTTCTCATCTCTGGCAAGACCCCGGAGGCCCTGCAGGGTCAGGCCCGACGCCTCAAGGCGCACCTCGAATCAGCCCCTGGCCTGAGCCCGCTCGATGTCGCGTACTCGCTGGTGGGTTCGCGGGCGGTGCTGGATGTCCGGGCTGCGGTGGTGGGTGCGGGTCGGGATGAGTTGCTGGCGGGTTTGGGTGCGTTGGCGGAGGGCCGGGCGTCGGCCGGTGTGGTGCAGGGGAGCGTGCGGGGCTCCAGGGGTCTGGTGGCGTTCTTGTTTGCGGGGCAGGGTGCGCAGCGGGTTGGTATGGGGCGGGAGCTTTATGAGGCGTTTCCGGTGTTCGCGGAGGCTTTCGATGCGGTGCTGGGTGTCATCGATGTGCCGTTGCGGGAGGTGATGTGGGGTGCGGATGAGCTTGTTCTGAGTCGTACGGAGTTCGCGCAGCCGGCGTTGTTCGCGATCGAGGTCGCTCTGTACCGGTTGTTTGAGTCGTGGGGTGTCAGGCCGGATTATCTGGCGGGGCATTCGGTCGGTGAGTTCGCGGCGGCGCATGTGGCGGGTGTTCTGTCACTTGTCGATGCGGCGCGGTTGGTTGTGGCGCGGGGCCGGTTGATGCAGGTGTTGGACGAGGGCGGGGCGATGGTCGCCGTGCAGGCGGCGGAGGATGAGGTGCGTCCGCTGCTGGTCGGTGTCGGCGGTGTCGGTATCGCGGCGGTGAACGGTCCGACGGCGGTGGTTGTTTCGGGTGTCGAGTCGGAAGTTCTGCGGGTCCAGGAGTACTTCGAGGGTTTGGGGCGTAAGGCGAGCCGGTTGAAGGTGTCGCATGCGTTTCATTCGCCGTTGATGGAGCCGATGCTCGATGATTTCCGGGCGGTGGCGCGGGAGGTGGAGTTCGGTGAGCCTGTCATCCCGATCGTCTCGACGCTGACCGGTGCTGAGGTGGGTGGGGCCGAGTTGGCGGATCCGGAGTACTGGGTGCGGCATGTCCGCGAAACGGTCCGGTTCGCCGACGCCGTGCGGGAGTTGGCGGCGAGGGGTGTTACCACGTTCCTGGAGATCGGCCCGGACGCCGTCCTGTCCGCGATGGCACAGCAGTCCGCCGAGGACGCGGAGTTCGTGCCCGCGCTGCGCCGCGACCGGCCGGAAGCCACTGAGGTGGTCTCGGCGCTGGCTCGGATCGCCGTGCGGGGCGGGTCGGTCGACTGGGCGGCGTTCTACGCGGGCACCGGAGCACGCCGCGTAGACCTGCCCACCTACGCCTTCCAGAGGCAACGCTACTGGTTCCACACCCTGGACTACTGGGCCGATGCCTGGGCGGGAGCGGACGCCGGCGGAGTCACGTCGGCCGGCCTGGACCGGGCTGCGCACCCACTGCTCGGTGCCGTGCTGGCTTCGCCGGTCACTGACGGTGTGGTGCTGACCGGCCGGTTGTCGACCTCCGCGCAACCGTGGCTGGCCGATCACGCGGTCGGCGGCACGGTCCTCTTCCCGGGCACGGGCCTGGTGGAACTGGCGATCGCCGCGGGCGACCGGGTCGGCTGCGACCGACTGGAGGAACTGACGCTCCAGGCGCCGCTGGTACTGCCGGAGCGGGGCGGGGCCGCCGTACAGGTGGTGGTGGGCAACGCCGCCGAGGACGGCACGCGTTCGGTGCAGGTGCACGCCCGCCCCGATGGCGAGGAGCAGCCCTGGGCGCACCACGCAACCGGTCTTTTGTCCGCCGGAGCCCAGGCGCCCGCCTTCGACCTGGCCCAATGGCCGCCGCACGGTGCCGAGAAGGTCGATCTGGCCGGGATGTACGACACCCTCGCGGAGGCCGGTCTGGAGTATGGGCCGGTGTTCCAAGGGCTGACGGCCGCTTGGCGCTCCGGTGCGGACGTGTATGCCGAGGTCGAGCTGCCCGAGCAGACGAGTGTCGACGGGTTCGGGGTGCATCCGGCGCTGCTGGATGCGTGCCTGCACGCGACCGGGCTGCTGGCGGGAGCTACCGAGGCAGTGCGCCTGCCCTTCGCATGGGCCGGGGTCTCCCTGCACGCCACCGGCGCCGCCCGGCTTCGGGTACGGCTCTCCCCTGAGGGCGACGAGGGTGTCTCCCTCGAGGTCGCCGACGAACAGGGCCGTCCGGTGGCCACGGTCGGCTTGCTGGTTCTTAGGGAGGTATCGGCGGATCAGTTGGCGGTGGCCCGGTCGGCGTTCCATGAGTCGCTGTTCCAGGTGGACTGGGTACGACTGCCCGAGAATCCGCAGGGCGGATTGGTGCCGGGTGATGTGACGGTGCTGCCTGTCGCCCCTGGCACGGACGCTGCGGCGGTGCGTTCGGCGGTGCACCGTGCGCTCGCCGTACTGCAGTCTGTGGATGGGCGGTTGGTGTTCGTTACGCGCGGTGCGGTGGGATTGCCGGGGGAGGGTGTCTGCGATCTGGCCGGGGCTGCGGTGTGGGGGTTGGTGCGTTCGGCGCAGTCGGAGGATCCGGGCCGGTTCGTCCTCGTCGATGTGGACACCGATGTAGCCGGCGACGCCGCGGTGGCGTTGGCGCTTGCTTCAGGTGAGTCCCAGGTCGTGGTGCGTGATGGTCTCGCCTATGGTGCGCGGCTGGTGCGTACGCCGGTGGTGGTGGCCGAGCAGGCTCCGGCCGTCTTCTCGTCCGAGGGCGTGGTGTTGCTGACGGGTGCGAGTGGTGTGTTGGGCGGTTTGTTCGCCCGGCATCTGGTGTCCGGGCATGGTGTGCGTCGTCTGTTGCTGGTCAGCCGTCGGGGTGAACGGGCCCCGGGCATAGTGGAGTTGGCGTCGGAGCTGCGGGCTCTGGGCGCGGAGGTGAGGGTGGCCGCCTGTGACGCCGCCGATCGCGAGGCGCTGGCGGCGCTCATCGCGGACGTCGACCTGTCGGGTGTGGTGCATGCGGCCGGTGTCCTGGACGACGGGATGATTGCTTCGCTGACTCCGGAGCGGGTGGATGGGGTGTTGCGTCCGAAGGTGGACGCGGCCCTCAACCTGCACGAGTTGACTGCGGAGAAGGATCTGAGGGCGTTCGTGTTGTTCTCGTCGGCTGCTGGAACGCTGGGGAATCCGGGGCAGGGCAACTATGCCGCCGCCAATACGTTCCTGGACGCCCTGGCGACCCACCGGCAGGCGCAGGGTCTGCCTGCGCAGTCCCTGGCCTGGGGGCTGTGGGCCGTCGGCATGGCGGGCGAGCTGAGCCAGGTCGACATCGACCGGATGAACAGCGCCGGCGTTCACGCGCTCACCCCGGAGCGCGGCCTGGAGCTGTTCGACGCGGCGGTAACCGTGCCGGACACGCCCGCCCTCCTTCCCATCCACCTGGATGTCAAGGCACTTAACGGCGCGGGTGGTGGCGCCGAACTGCCCGAACTCTTCCGCGGCCTGGTCCACCGCCCGGTCCGTCGTGTCGTCAGTGGTATGACGGGCACCGTGAGCGCCCTGGCCCAGGGGCTCGCAGGGATGTCCCCAGAGGCGCAGGAGGTCGAGATCCTCGGCCTCGTCCGGGCTGCGGCCGCGGCTACTCTTGGCCACGCGGGCCCGGACGCCATCGACCCGGACCGGGCCTTCAGCGAGCTGGGCTTCGACTCGCTCAGCGCGGTCGAGTTCCGCAACGGTCTGGGCGAGGCCGTCGGCCGGCGCCTACCCGCCACCCTCGTCTTCGACTACCCCAGCCCTGTCGTGCTCGCCCGGCACCTGCTCCAAGAGGTCACCGGCACCGGCGGCGACACCGCTGGCGGCGTCACCAACGTGGCTGTCACCGACGACGATCCGGTGGTGATCGTCGGGATGAGCTGCCGTTATCCGGGTGGGGTGGAGTCGTCGGAGGATCTGTGGCGGCTGGTGGCCGACGGCGTGGATGCGGTGTCGGAGTTCCCGACGAACCGTGGCTGGAATATCGACGAGCTGTACGATCCCAACTCCGAGCGTCCGAACACGAGTTACGTCAGGCACGGTGGATTCCTGCACGGTGCTGGTGACTTCGATCCGGCCTTCTTCGGTATTTCCCCGAATGAGGCACTTGGTATGGATCCGCAGCAGCGGTTGCTGTTGGAGGCGTCGTGGGAGGCGTTCGAGCGGGCGGGTATCGACCCTGCCACGTTGAAGGGTTCGTCCACCGGCGTCTTCGCCGGAATGATGTACCACGATTATCAGGACAACACGAATGCCGGATCCGTTGCCTCCGGCCGTGTGTCCTATGTCTTTGGTCTGGAAGGTCCTGCCGTCACGATCGATACGGCGTGTTCGTCGTCGTTGGTGGCGTTGCATTTGGCGGTGCAGGCGTTGCGGTCGGGGGAGTGTTCGCTGGCGTTGGCCGGTGGTGTCGCGGTGATGGCGACGCCGGAAGCGTTCGTGGAGTTCAGCCGGCAGCGGGGGCTTGCTCCTGACGGGCGGTGCAAGTCGTTCGCGGCGTCGACGGACGGGACGGCGTGGGGTGAGGGTGTGGGCATGCTGCTTGTGGAGCGGTTGTCCGATGCGCGTGCCAATGGGCATCCGGTCCTGGCGGTGGTGCGTGGTATTGCGGTGAATCAGGATGGTGCGAGTAATGGTTTGACGGCGCCGAACGGTCCTTCTCAGGTTCGTGTGATTCGTCAGGCGTTGGCGAATGCCCAGTTGGCTGCGGATCACGTCGATGCGGTGGAGGCGCATGGGACGGGGACGACGTTGGGTGATCCGATTGAGGCGCAGGCGTTGTTGGCGACGTATGGGCAGGATCGTCCGGTGGAGCGGCCGTTGTGGCTGGGTTCGATCAAGTCGAACATGGGGCATACGCAGGCGGCGGCGGGGGTTTCGGGGATCATCAAGATGGTGGAGGCGATCCGGCGTGGTGTGCTGCCGGCGACGCTTCATGTGGATGAGCCGACCCGTCAGGTGGATTGGTCGCAGGGGCATGTCCGTTTGTTGACGGAGTCGCGGCCGTGGCCGGAGACGGGTCGTCCGCGGCGTGCGGGTGTGTCGTCGTTCGGGATCAGTGGCACCAATGCCCACGTCATCCTTGAACAGGCCCCGGCGGAGGGCCCCGAGGAAGCCCCGGGCGAACACAGCATCCTCCCCGCCGTGTCGTGGCTGTTGTCGGCGAAGACGGACGAGGCCCTGCGGGCTCAGGCCGAACGCCTGCGCGACTACGTGGAGAGCGACCCGGCCGTGCGACCAGTGGACGTCGCCTACTCACTGTCCACCGCCCGATCCACCATGGACCACCGTCTCGCGGTGGTGGGTGCGGGTCGGGATGAGTTGCTGGCGGGTTTGGGTGCGTTGGCGGAGGGCCGGGCGTCGGCCGGTGTGGTGCAGGGGAGCGTGCGGGGCTCCAGGGGTCTGGCGGCGTTCTTGTTTGCGGGGCAGGGTGCGCAGCGGGTTGGTATGGGGCGGGAGCTTTATGAGGCGTTTCCGGTGTTCGCGGAGGCTTTCGATGCGGTGCTGGATGTCATCGATGTGCCGTTGCGGGAGGTGATGTGGGGTGCGGATGAGCTTGTTCTGAGTCGTACGGAGTTTGCGCAGCCGGCGTTGTTCGCGATCGAGGTCGCTCTGTACCGGTTGTTTGAGTCGTGGGGTGTCAGGCCGGATTATCTGGCGGGGCATTCGGTCGGTGAGTTCGCGGCGGCGCATGTGGCGGGTGTTCTGTCACTTGTCGATGCGGCGCGGTTGGTTGTGGCGCGGGGCCGGTTGATGCAGGTGTTGGACGAGGGCGGGGCGATGGTCGCCGTGCAGGCGGCGGAGGATGAGGTGCGTCCGCTGCTGGTCGGTGTCGGCGGTGTCGGTATCGCGGCGGTGAACGGTCCGACGGCGGTGGTTGTTTCGGGTGTCGAGTCGGAAGTCTTGCGGATCCAGGCGTACTTCGAGGGTTTGGGGCGTAAGGCGAGCCGGTTGAGGGTGTCGCATGCGTTTCATTCGCCGTTGATGGAGCCGATGCTCGATGATTTCCGGGCGGTGGCGCGGGAGGTGGAGTTCGGTGAGCCTGTCATCCCGATCGTCTCGACGCTGACCGGTGCTGAGGTGGGTGGGGCCGAGTTGGCGGATCCGGAGTACTGGGTGCGGCATGTCCGCGAAACGGTCCGGTTCGCCGACGCCGTGCGGGAGTTGGCGGCGAGGGGTGTTACCACGTTCCTGGAGATCGGCCCGGACGCCGTCCTGTCCGCGATGGCACAGCAGTCCGCCGAGGACGCGGAGTTCGTGCCCGCGCTGCGCCGCGACCGGCCGGAAGCCACTGAGGTGGTCTCGGCGCTGGCTCGGATCGCCGTGCGGGGCGGGTCGGTCGACTGGGCGGCGTTCTACGCGGGCACCGGAGCACGCCGCGTAGACCTGCCCACCTACGCCTTCCAGAGGCAACGCTACTGGCAGGAGAGCACTGTCGAGACGGGCACCGCCCTGTCCGAGATGGGGATCGGGGCCTCCGGACATGCGCTGCTGGGCGCGGCCATGACGCTGGCTGACAGCGACGGTGTGGTGCTGACGGGGCGTCTGTCGACCTCCGCGCAACCGTGGCTGGCGGACCATGCGGTCGGCGGCACGGTCCTCTTCCCGGGCACGGGCCTGGTGGAACTGGCGATCCGTGCTGGCGACGAGGTCGGCTGCAGCCGACTGGAGGAGCTGACGCTCGAGGCGCCGCTGATGCTTCCGGAGCGTGGCGGAGTCCAGGTCCAGGTGTCCGTCGGAGCATCCGACGATACGGGCTCCCGACATGTAGGCATTCACTCGCGTGCCGAGGGCCAGGACGAGCAGTGGGTGCGCCACGGCGTGGGCCTGCTCACCCATGCCGGTCCACGGCCGGACTTCGATCTGGTGCAGTGGCCGCCAGCGGGTGCGGTGCCGGTGGATGTGCAGGGTTTGTACGAAGGGCTGGCGGAGGCTGGTCTGGAGTATGGGCCGGTGTTCCAGGGACTGACGGCGGCGTGGCGTTGTGGTGAAGAGGTGTACGCGGAGGTCGCACTGACCGAAGAGACGGGCGTCGACGGGTTCGGGGTGCACCCGGCCCTGTTGGATGCGTGTCTGCACGCGATCGGGCTGCGCGAGGGCAGCGACGGTGGTTCCGCTCGGCTGCCGTTCGCATGGACGGGGGTGTCCTTCCACGCGGTGGCTGCCACTCGGGTGCGGTTGAGACTCACCTTTGCGGGAGAGTCGGTCGCGCTACAGGTCGCCGATGGCGCCGGCCGCGCGGTGGCGAGCGTCGACGCGCTTTCCCTGCGGGAGGTTCCCCCGGGTCAATTGGCGGTGGGCCGGTCGGTGGTTCATGAGTCGCTGTTCCAGGTGGACTGGGTGCGGCTGGCGGGTGTGCGGGGCGATGGGGCGATGCCGGGTGATGTGACGGTGCTGCGTTCCGCTCCTGGCGTCGGCACGGGTGAGGTTCGTTCGGCTTTGCACCAGGCGCTCGGCCAACTCCAGTCCACTGATGGCAAGTTGGTACTTGTCACGCGAGGCGCGGTGGGGCTGGCGGGTGAGGATGTTCGTGATCTGGCCGGGGCTGCGGTGTGGGGGTTGGTGCGTTCGGCGCAGTCGGAGGATCCGGGCCGGTTCGTCCTCGTCGATGTGGACACCGATGTAGCCGGCGACGCCGCGGTGGCGTTGGCGCTTGCTTCAGGTGAGTCCCAGGTCGTGGTGCGTGATGGTCTCGCCTATGGTGCGCGGCTGGTACGTACGCCGGTGGTGGTGGCCGAGCAGGCTCCGGCCGTCTTCTCGTCCGAGGGCGTGGTGTTGCTGACGGGTGCGAGTGGTGCGTTGGGTGGGTTGTGTGCCCGGCACCTGGTGACCGGATACGGGGTGCGGCGTCTGCTACTGGTCAGCCGTCGGGGTGAAAAGGCCCCAGGGATCAGTGAGTTGGTGGGGGAGCTGTCCGCCCTGGGTGCTGAAGCGGTGGTGGCCGCGTGTGATGTGGCGGACCGTGAGGCGTTGGCTGCGTTGATCGCGGATGTGGAGTTGTCGGCGGTGGTGCATGCGGCCGGCGTGCTGGACGACGGCGTCATCGCCTCCCTCACTCCGGAGCGGGTGGACCGGGTGCTGCGGCCGAAGGCGGATGCGGCATGGAATCTGCATGAGCTGACCGCGGACAGGGACCTGACCGCGTTCGTTCTCTTCTCCTCAGCTGCGGGCACGCTCGGCAATCCGGGCCAGGGCAACTACGCGGCAGCGAACGCCTTCCTCGACGGCCTCGCTGCCCACCGCCGGGCGCAGGGTCTGCCTGCACAGTCCCTGGCCTGGGGGCTGTGGGCCGACGGCATGGCGGGAGAGCTGAGCCAGGCCGACAGCGACCGGATGCGTAGCACTGGGGTGCATCTCCTCACCGCGGAGCAGGGCCTGGAATTGTTCGACGCGGCGACAACCCTGCCGGACACACCCTCACTGGTCCCGATGAACCTGAACGTCAAGGCACTCGCCGCGGTCGGCGATGAACTACCCGCCCTGTTCCAGGGATTGGTCCGCGCGCCCGCCCGGCGCGCCGCGACGGCGGGCGGCGGGCAAGCTGCCGAGGCGACCCTTGAGCAGCGGCTCACCGGCCACGCCGCTGAGGAACAGGAAGCCCTGCTACTGGACCTCGTCCGGACGAACGCCGCGACGATCCTCGGCCACGTGGGCGCCGACGCCATCGACCCGGACCGGGCCTTCAGCGAGCTGGGCTTCGACTCGCTCAGCGCGGTCGAGTTCCGCAACGTACTGGGTGGTCTCACCGGCCTGCGGCTTCAGCCCACGCTCGTCTTCGACTACCCCAACGCCCGGGCGCTCGCCGAACACGTGCGAGCGGAACTGATCCCGGACGTGGGCGACAACGGCAACGCCGAGGGGGCGGGCGAGGCCGAGATCCGCGCGGTACTGCAGGCCATCCCACTTACCAGGCTGCGGCATGCGGGACTGCTGGACGTCCTGCTCGAACTCGGCGGCGTCGGCGACGTACACACAGGGTCGGACGAGGCCGACGTCGCCTGGGAGGACTCGATCGACGACATGGACGCCGAAAGCCTCATCAGCCTGGCGCTCGGCAGCGGGGAAACGGGAGATCTGTAATGGTCGGCTCTGATCAGAACAAGCTCGTCGACGCGCTCCGATCGGCGTTGAAGGAGGGCGAGCGGCTGCGTGCCCAGAACAAGAAGCTCGCTGCCACGCTCCGTGAACCCATCGCCATCATCGGGATGAGCTGCCGTTATCCGGGTGGGGTGGAGTCGCCGGAGGATCTGTGGCAGCTGGTGGCCGACGGCGTGGACGCGGTCACCGGCTTCCCCGCCGACCGCGGCTGGGACGCCGAGCAACTCTTCGACCCAGAGGCGCAGCGCTCGGGTACGACGTACGTCCGCGAGGGAGGCTTCCTGCACGAAGCCGCTCTTTTCGACCCGTCGCTCTTCGGTATCGCGCCGAACGAGGCGCTGGTCATGGATCCGCAGCAGCGGTTGCTGTTGGAGACCGCCTGGGAGGCGATCGAGCAGGCCGGGATCAACCCGACCACGTTGAAGGGTTCGTCCACCGGCGTCTTCGCCGGAATGATGTACCACGACTACGCAGCCAACGCGAACACCGGCTCCATCGCCTCCGGCCGCGTCTCCTACGCCCTGGGACTCGAGGGCCCGTCCGTGACCATGGACACGGCCTGCTCGTCGTCCCTGGTCGCGCTCAACTCCGCCGCGCACGCGCTGCGTTCGGGGGACTGCACCCTCGCCCTGGTTGGAGGCGTCTGCGTGATGGCGACGCCGGAGACCTTCGTGGAGTTCAGCCGGCAGCGGGGCCTGTCGCGCAGCGGTCGCTGCAAGTCCTTCGCCGCCGGGGCGGACGGGACGGCGTGGGGTGAGGGTGTGGGCATGCTGCTTGTGGAGCGGTTGTCCGATGCGCGTGCCAATGGGCATCCGGTCCTGGCGGTGGTGCGTGGTATTGCGGTGAATCAGGATGGTGCGAGTAATGGTTTGACGGCGCCGAACGGTCCTTCTCAGGTTCGTGTGATTCGTCAGGCGTTGGCGAATGCCCAGTTGGCTGCGGATCACGTCGATGCGGTGGAGGCGCATGGGACGGGGACGACGTTGGGTGATCCGATTGAGGCGCAGGCGTTGTTGGCGACGTATGGGCAGGATCGTCCGGTGGAGCGGCCGTTGTGGCTGGGTTCGATCAAGTCGAACATGGGGCATACGCAGGCGGCGGCGGGGGTTTCGGGGATCATCAAGATGGTGGAGGCGATCCGGCGTGGTGTGCTGCCGGCGACGCTTCATGTGGATGAGCCGACCCGTCAGGTGGATTGGTCGCAGGGGCATGTCCGTTTGTTGACGGAGTCGCGGCCGTGGCCGGAGACGGGTCGTCCGCGGCGTGCGGGTGTGTCGTCGTTCGGGATCAGTGGCACCAATGCCCACGTCATCCTTGAACAGGCCCCGGCGGAGGGCCCCGAGGAAGCCCCGGGCGAACACAGCATCCTCCCCGCCGTGTCCCTTCTCATCTCTGGCAAGACCCCGGAGGCCCTGCAGGGTCAGGCCCGACGCCTCAAGGCGCACCTCGAATCAGCCCCTGGCCTGAGCCCGCTCGATGTCGCGTACTCGCTGGTGGGTTCGCGGGCGGTGCTGGATGTCCGGGCTGCGGTGGTGGGTGCGGGTCGGGATGAGTTGCTGGCGGGTTTGGGTGCGTTGGCGGAGGGCCGGGCGTCGGCCGGTGTGGTGCAGGGGAGCGTGCGGGGCTCCAGGGGTCTGGTGGCGTTCTTGTTTGCGGGGCAGGGTGCGCAGCGGGTTGGTATGGGGCGGGAGCTTTATGAGGCGTTTCCGGTGTTCGCGGAGGCTTTCGATGCGGTGCTGGGTGTCATCGATGTGCCGTTGCGGGAGGTGATGTGGGGTGCGGATGAGCTTGTTCTGAGTCGTACGGAGTTCGCGCAGCCGGCGTTGTTCGCGATCGAGGTCGCTCTGTACCGGTTGTTTGAGTCGTGGGGTGTCAGGCCGGATTATCTGGCGGGGCATTCGGTCGGTGAGTTCGCGGCGGCGCATGTGGCGGGTGTTCTGTCACTTGTCGATGCGGCGCGGTTGGTTGTGGCGCGGGGCCGGTTGATGCAGGTGTTGGACGAGGGCGGGGCGATGGTCGCCGTGCAGGCGGCGGAGGATGAGGTGCGTCCGCTGCTGGTCGGTGTCGGCGGTGTCGGTATCGCGGCGGTGAACGGTCCGACGGCGGTGGTTGTTTCGGGTGTCGAGTCGGAAGTTCTGCGGGTCCAGGAGTACTTCGAGGGTTTGGGGCGTAAGGCGAGCCGGTTGAAGGTGTCGCATGCGTTTCATTCGCCGTTGATGGAGCCGATGCTCGATGATTTCCGGGCGGTGGCGCGGGAGGTGGAGTTCGGTGAGCCTGTCATCCCGATCGTCTCGACGCTGACCGGTGCTGAGGTGGGTGGGGCCGAGTTGGCGGATCCGGAGTACTGGGTGCGGCATGTCCGCGAAACGGTCCGGTTCGCCGACGCCGTGCGGGAGTTGGCGGCGAGGGGTGTTACCACGTTCCTGGAGATCGGCCCGGACGCCGTCCTGTCCGCGATGGCACAGCAGTCCGCCGAGGACGCGGAGTTCGTGCCCGCGCTGCGCCGCGACCGGCCGGAAGCCACTGAGGTGGTCTCGGCGCTGGCTCGGATCGCCGTGCGGGGCGGGTCGGTCGACTGGGCGGCGTTCTACGCGGGCACCGGAGCACGCCGCGTAGACCTGCCCACCTACGCCTTCCAGAGGCAACGCTACTGGTTCCACACCCTGGACTACTTGTCCGAGTCCTGGGTCGCGGCCAAGTTGGGCGGAATGTCCGAGGCCGGTCTGGAGCCCGCCGGGCACGCGCTGCTGGGCGCGGCCGTGTCACTGGCCGGCACCGACAGTGTGGTGCTGACCGGCCGCCTCGAACTGGCATCCCAACCGTGGCTGGCGGATCACGCGGTCGGCGGCACGGTCCTCTTCCCGGGCACGGGCCTGGTGGAACTGGCGATCGCCGCGGGCGACCGGGTCGGCTGCGAGCGGCTGGAAGACCTGACGCTCCAAGCGCCGCTCGTGCTGCCCGAGAACGGTGGCATCGTCATCCACGTCGTCGTGGACGAGCCCGACGAATCCGGTGCGCGCCGTGCGGTACGCCTCTACAGTCGCGCTGACGACGCCCACGACGTCCAGTGGACTCTGCACGCCACAGGAACCCTCTCCACGGCAGTGCTCGAGGGTGCCTTCGATCTGCTGCAGTGGCCGCCAGCGGGTGCGGTGCCGGTGGATGTGGGGGGCCTGTACGAGGGGCTGGCGGAGGCTGGTCTGGAGTATGGGCCGGTGTTCCAAGGGCTGAGGGCCGCTTGGAGCTGTGGTGAGGACGTGTACGCGGAGGTCGCACTGCCCGAGGAGACGAGCGTCGACGGGTTCGGGGTGCACCCTGCTCTGCTGGACGCGGCCCTGCATGCGACGGGGTTGCTGGCGGACGGCGCTGAGGCTACGCGCCTGCCGTTCGCGTGGACCGGTGTGTCGCTGCATGCCACGGGTGCCTCTCGGCTGCGGGTGCGGCTGTCGCGCCGAGGTGCCGAAGGCATCGCGTTGGAGGCTGCCGATGAGCAGGGCCGTCCGGTTGCTACGGTCGGTTCGCTGGTCCTCAGGGAGGTCGCGCCAGATCAGTTGGCGGTGGCCCGGCCGACGGTTCATGAGTCGTTGTTCCAGGTGGACTGGGTGCGGTTGGCGGGTGTGCGGGGCGATGGGGCGGTGCCGGGTGATGTGACGGTGCTGCGCCCTGAGGCAGGTGTGGACGCGGAGGCTGCACGGACGGCGGTGTGTCGGGCGCTTGCGCAACTGCAGTCTGTGGATGGGCGGTTGGTGTTCGTTACGCGCGGTGCGGTGGGATTGCCGGGGGAGGGTGTCTGCGATCTGGCCGGGGCTGCGGTGTGGGGGTTGGTGCGTTCGGCGCAGTCGGAGGATCCGGGCCGTTTCGTGCTGGTCGATGTCGGCGAGGGCGGTGACACTGCTGTATCCGTGGCTCTCGCTCTGGCGGCCGGTGAGCCGCAGGTCGTGGTGCGGGACGGGGTCGCCTACGGTGCGCGGCTTGTGCGCACCTCGGGGGCGCGGGAGGAGGAAACGGTGTCCGCATCGGTGTTCTCGTCTGGGGGCACCGTGTTGGTGACGGGTGCGAGTGGTGCGTTGGGTGGGTTGTTCGCCCGGCACTTGGTGTCGAGGCACGGGGTGCGACGTCTGTTGCTGGTCAGTCGCCGGGGTGAACAGGCTCCAGGGGTAGGGGAGTTGGTGGCAGAGCTGTCCTCCCTTGGGGCCGAGGTGGCGGTGGCGGCGTGTGATGTGGCGGACCGTGAGGCGTTGGCGGAGTTGATCGCGGATGTGGATGTTTCCGGTGTGGTGCATGTGGCTGGTGTGCTGGATGACGGTGTGATCGCTTCGCTGACGCCGGAGCGGGTGGACCGGGTGCTGCGGCCGAAGGCGGACGGGGCGTGGAATCTGCATGAGCTGACCGCGGACAAGAACCTGACCGCGTTCGTCCTCTTCTCCTCGGCGGCCGGCACACTGGGCAATCCGGGGCAGGGCAACTACGCCGCGGCCAATACGTTCCTGGACGCCCTGGCGACCCACCGGCAGGCGCAGGGTCTGCCTGCGCAGTCCCTGGCCTGGGGGCTGTGGGCCGACGGCATGGCGGGCGAGCTGAGCCGGGCCGACATCGACCGGATGAACAGCACCGGCGTGCACGCGCTCACCCCCGAGCAGGGGCTGACTCTGTTCGACGCGGCGGCGACCCTCCCGGACACGCCCGCCCTCGTCCCCATCCACCTCGACGTCAAGGCACTTCACGCGGCGGGCGACGCCGCCGAACTCCCCGACCTCTTCCGCGGCCTGGTCCGCAGCCCGGTTCGCCGCACCGTGAGCACCAGGACCGACGCGGCGGCGGTCCGCGCCGAACTGGCGCGGCTGGAACCGCAGGAGCGGGAACGCGCGCTGCTGCACCTCGTTCTGAAGACCGCCGCCGACGTGCTCGGGTACCGCGGCCCGGATGGAGCGGATGCCATCGACCCGGAGAGGGACTTCCTCGAGGCGGGTGTCGACTCGCTCAGCGCCATGGAACTGCGCGGCGCCCTGAACAAGGCCACCGGACTCGACCTGCCACCGATGGCAGTCTTCGACACCAAGACGCCGACGGGTCTGGCGCGAATGCTGACGGCCCTGATGGACGTCACTGATCAGAGAGGGGCGGGTGACGGATATGCCGCCCCGGCCGGCGATGGTGACGGTGAAGGCGGCGACAGCGCCGACACCGTCAGCGGGCTGTTCCGCGGCACCGTGGCCGCCGGCGAGACCACCAAGGCGTTCAACCTGCTGCGCGCCGTGGCAGACCTGCGCCCCACGTTCGACACGTACGAGGAGCTGACCGCACCGCTGGAGCCGGTGAAGCTGGCCGACGGGCCCGCCCGGCCACGGCTGATCTGCCTGAGCACACCGATGGCGACCGGTGGTGTGCACCAGCACGCCCGGCTGGCCGCGCACTTCAGAGATATACGGTTCGTGGCCACGCTGCCGTCGCCCGGTTTCCGGCGGGGGGAGCGTCTGCCCGGCTCCGTAGGCGCCCTGACCGCGGCCCTCGCCCGGTCCGTGCTGGAAGCAGCGCAAGGCGAGCCGTTCGTCCTGCTCGGCTACTCCTCCGGCGGCCTCCTCGCCTACGGCACCGCGGCTCGTCTGGAGAGCGAACTGCGGACCCCGGCGGCGGGGGTGGTCCTCGTGGACACCTACCGCGTCACCCAGGAAGCCGGCGGAGGCATGCAGGCCCAGGTGTTCCGGCAGATGTCGGCGGCGATGGTGGCGCGCGACGAGGAGTACGGCCTGTTCAACACGACGGGCCTGTCCGCAATGCGGGCCTACTTCGACCTGCTGCCCCAGTTCCCGCTCGACGCTGTCGAGTCACCGGTCTTGTTCGTCGGAGCCGAGCACAGCTTCCTCCCCGAATCCCCATCCGAGACTGAATCCGCTGCCGGGACCGAACCCGAACCTGAATCCGGGAACGCATGGCAAGCCCGCCCCTGGCACACCGGACACACCTACCGCTCCGTACCCGCCGATCACTTCACCATTGTCGAAGCGGCCGCGGAGGCCACCGCTCACACGGTCGAGGAGTGGATTTCAGGGGTGCTCTAGGGGCGGCCCCGGCCTCATGCGCCTGGCTAGGGTCGTGTGGCAGTGCTGCCCGGCACGGGCCTGACCATCGGAACACGCGGAGTGGATGAGGGACATGTCACTGACCCCCAGCGCCAAGGGAACGGTCGCGTTCGGCGAGTACAAGACGTGGTATCGCGTGACCGGGAACCTCGGCAGCGGGATGCCACCCGTGGTCGTCGTGCACGGCGGACCGGGCTCCACCCACGACTACCTGCTGCCGCTGGCCCGGCTGGCCGAGGACGGCCGGCCGGTGGTCCACTACGACCAGATCGGCAACGGCGGTTCCACCCATCTGCCCGGCCGCGGGCCGGACTTCTGGACCGTGGACCTGTTCTTGACCGAACTGGACAACCTGCTGCGGTCTTTGGGCATAGCCGACGGCTACATCCTCTATGGGCAGTCGTGGGGCGGCCTGCTCGCCGCCCGGCACGCCGCCGCCCGCCCGAAGGGGCTGCGCGGTCTCGTCGTCGCCAACTCCCCTGCCTCGTACCCGCTGTGGCTCGAGGAGATGGCAGTGCTGCGCTCACAGCTGCCGCCCGGCGTCAACGAGACGCTGCTGCGCCACGAGGCCGCCGGGACCACGAGCAGCGAGGAGTACTACGAGGCCATGACACCCTTCTACGAGAAGCACGTGTGCCGGCTCAAGCCGTGGCCGCGTGAGTACCGGGCGTCGTTCTACGAGGTCTACAACGACCCGACGGTGTACTACGCCATGAACGGGCCGAGTGAGTTCCATGTGATCGGCACCCTGCGGGACTGGGGGGTGGAGGACTGCCTGCCGGACATCGTCGTACCGACGCTGGTTCTGTCCGGACGCCATGACGAGGCCACGCCCAGGGCGGTGCGGCCGTACCAGGAACTGATCCCCGACGCGCGCTGGGTGATCTTCGAGGAGTCCAGCCACCTGCCGCATCTGGAGGAGCCGGATACCTTCCACGACGTCCTGACGGAGTACCTCAAGGGACTGTGAACACACCGCTGAACCAAGCTCGTCGGTCAAACCTGTGACCACCCGCCGGCCGGCCTACGGCATCACGCCAGCAACTCGCCGGCCCGGCGGGCCAGTTCCTTGCGGTCGACCTTGCGGTTGGAGTTGAGCGGGAGCTCGGGCAGGTGCTCGAAGCGGCGCGGCAGCATTCCCTTGGGGAGCGACTCCCTCAGCGAGCGCGTGAGGTGGGACGCCGGGCGGACATCCCCCGTGTAAAAGACGACGAGTTCGGTGCCGGCCTGGGTGCTCGCACCGACCGCCACCGCCTCCGCCACGCCGTCGCACGCACCCAGGACGTGCTCCACCTCGGCCAGTTCGACGCGCCAGCCCTGGATCTGCACCTGGGAGTCGAGGCGGCCGAGGTAGACGAGTTCACCGTCGGGCAGGCGGCGCACCCGGTCGCCGGTGCGGTACCAGCGGCGGCCGTCGCGGTGCACGAAGCGGCCCGCGTCGTCCCTGGGGTCGAGATAGCCCGCGGTCATTTGTGGTCCGGTGACAAGGAGTTCGCCCTCGTCAGGGGACTCGGCGTCGTTCTCGTCGACGAGCAGATGGTCGTGGCCGGGGTGCACGGCGCCGATCGGGACCAGCCCGTTGACGCTGTGGTGTGGCGAGATCTCCGGGTCCCAGCGGTGGCGCGTGATGGTGACGGTCAGCTCGGTCGGCCCGTAGATGTTCTCCAGCGTCGAGCCGGGTGCGGCACTCTGCCAGGCCGTGGCGTCGTGAGTGCGCAGAGCCTCACCGGCGAAGAAGCTCCAGCGCAGCGAGGACAGTGCTCCGGGCGCGAGGCCGCCCATGCGACGTACGAGGGAGATGGCGCTGGGTGTGGCGAACCACACGGTGATCCCGCGCCGGTCCAGGTATCCGGGCAGATCGAGATAGGCGGTCTGCGGGACGACGTCGACGGTGGCGCCGCAGCCCCAGGCGCAGAACAGGTCGAACACGGAGCAGTCGAAGTTGAGGTCGAACGTCTGGGAGAACACGTCGTCGGACGTGAAGTCGTAGCGTTCGTCCATGAGTTGGAAGTAGTGACAGGTGCTTCCGTGGCTGAGAGGCACCCCCTTGGGGCGGCCGGTGGAGCCGGAAGTGAACAGTATGTACGCGGTGTCGTCCGGCCCGGCTTGAAGCGGTGCGGTCAGCGCGCGGGAGGGGTCGGTGCCGGCCGGGACGGGCAGGCCGTCGCCGAGCCCGGCCAGGACGCCACGTCCTCGTTCGTCGGCGACGACGGCCGTGGCCCCGGACAGTTCGAGCATGTGCCGGGTGCGGTGCGGCGGGAAGTCGGGGTGCAGGGGGACGACGGTGGCCCCCGCGTACAGGGCGCCGAGCACGCCCACGTACGCGGTGACGCTCTTGTCGGCGAGGACGCCGACCGCCTTTGCACCGACGAGCGAGCCGGCCTGGACGAGGGCACGCTCGTGCAGTTCCCGGTAGGTGACTCTCTCGGAGCCGATGCGCAGTGCGGGGCGGTCGGCGGAGTGGGCGAGCCCGCGCAGGAAGCGGTGGTGCAGGCCGCCGGAATGCTGCTGGGTCATGGTTCCTCCGGAAGGTGACGGGCAGCCGGGGGGCGTGCTCAGGCCGCCGCGGGACGGCGTCTGGGGCGCAGCGCGAGCCGCGGGTTGGCGGGGACGACGGTGAAGTTCTCGGTCGCTGCGCCGACGCGCCCGAACAGGGCGTCCTGGCCCGCGACGCACAGCGTGCCGACGCCCAGGCGGCGCAGTGAGCCGAGCGCGGTGGGCCAGGCGACCGGGCGGGTGCAGCAGTCGAGCAGCAGGTCCCTGATCTGTTCGCCGGTGGTCAGCAGTGTGCCGTCCTGGTCGGAGACGACCGGCAGCGTCGGGTCCCGGAACGTCAGGCTCGCCATGACCTCCTCGTCGGCCTTGGCCCGCAACGCGGTGAAGGCCGACGCGTGCATGGGCGGCCGCATGACGTACAGCGGCAGGCCGCCGACCGCGCGCAGCCGTTGCTGCAGCCACTCCAGCCGGTCCGCGCGCAGCGTGAGCATGCGGAAGTCCTCGTCGACCACACAGGTGACCTCGAACTCCTCGCCCTGCGCGGTGAGTTCGGCGAGGATCTCCTCCAGCACGGCGGCTGGGGTGCGGGCGAAGGACTGGGTCGCGACCTCTTCGGGGTACTCCCGTGCGAAGAACTCGTCGAGGCAGTGGGCGAACCGTTCGGTCAGCCGGACGCCGTCGGCGAACGACAGCGCGCCGGAGCGCACGGCGGTGGCCTTGCCGCCGAAGCTCGGCCCCGTGACGTAGGAGGGTTCGAGGCCCGTCTCCTCCTCGGCCCACTCGGCGAGGGCCACGCAGTTCACGAAGAAGGCGATCTGGGCGGGCACGGAGTAGTCGCCCTCCGCCTCCCGGAACCGGTCGAAGAGGGAGTGGCCGAGGACGTCGTCCGCTGCTGCGACGAGCCTCCGGGCGAAGGGATTCACCAGCATGAACCTGCCGGCTTCGCCGAAGGCGGAAGGCCCCATTCCAGGGAACACCAGGGCACTCTTCTCCCGGTTCTCAGTCTTCATGAGGCCAGTCTGCGGTCGCGGTGAGCGTGCCAATAACCCCTAGTTGCCCTTGTCGGGGCGGTAGTTGACCCGGATAGGGGTGGTCGGGCCGCCGGGCCCGTGAACATTATCGGTTCCGTGAACCAGGCGAACGGTACGGAGCACGGCACTCTGTGGGCGATCAGCGATCCGCATGTCGGCCATGAGAACAACCGGCGCATCGCCGAGCGGCTGCGTCCTCCTGCCCCCGAGGGCGCCTACCCGCCGGACGTACCGCTGCTGCTGGTCAACCACTACCCGCTGGTCCGGCACCCAACAGACATCCTCCGCTTCCCCGAGGCCGCCCAGTGGTGCGGCACGGAAGCCACCGCCGGGTGGCACCGGCGCCATCGCGTCGAAGGCGTCGTCCACGGTCATCTGCGCCTCCTCCGCACCACCGCGCACAACGGGGTGCCGTTCCAGGAGGTGTCGTTGGGATATCAGCGGGAGTGGCGCAGGCACGGTATGCCGGACGGTGTCCTGCGCCGGGTCCGGTCGGCTCGCGCGGCGCGGGAGGTCTCGTGATCGAGCGCATTCTGCCGGACAAGGCCGCCGTGTCGTGGAGCGTCGAGGACGCTCCGGAGTCCGTGCTGCTGCCCGAGGAGGCCGCGCGGATCAGCGGTGCCGTCGTAGAACGGCGGCGTGAGTTCGCCACCGTGCGTCACTGCGCCCGCGAGGCACTGGGGATCCTGGGCGTTGCGCCCGTCGCCCTCCTGCCGGGACCGCAGGGCGAACCACGCTGGCCCGACGGCGTGGTGGGCAGCATGACCCACTGCGCCGGCTACCGCGCCGCCGCTGTCGCCCCCGCGGCCGAACTGCGTTCGCTCGGCATCGACGCGGAACCGGACCTGCCGCTGCCGGACGGTGTCTTCGATGCGATCGCCTGCTCCGAGGAACGGGCACGGATGGCGCGCATGAGCGGCGCGGCCCACCCGGACCGCCTGCTGTTCAGCGCCAAGGAGAGCGTCTACAAGGCATGGTTCCCGCTGACCCGCCGCCCGCTCGACTTCTCCGAGGCGAGCCTGGTCTTCACCTGCGACGGCACGTTCGCCGCACACCTGCTGGTGCCGGGCCCCGAGCACGCCGGCGGCAGACTGCAGATGTTCCATGGGCGTTGGGCCGCCACCGCCGGCCTGCTGCTCACGTCGGTCGTGATCGGGCACCCCATCGGTGCCGGAATCTGACGGTCGGGCCGATAGCCTGCGGGCATGGCAGAGACGCGAGCCGCACGGCTGGTGCGTGCGGGGCGGCCGCGGGTCACATCGCGCGCCGAGCTGGAGCGGCTCGGGTTCGAGCTGTTCGAGCAGAAGGGCTTCGACGACACCACCGTCGACGACATCGCGGCCGCTGCGGGCATCGGCCGCCGCACGTTCTTCCGGTATTTCGCCTCCAAGAACGATCTCGTCTGGGGCGACTTCGAAGGACAGCTGGACCGGTTGCGGGAGCTGCTGGCGGCAGTGCCCGCACACGTGCCGGCCATGGACGCGCTGCGCACGATGATCATCGAGTTCAACAGCTTCGACGAGGGCACGGTGCCGTGGCACCGCCGACGCATGGACCTGATCCTGCGGGTACCCGCGCTGCAGGCCGATTCCACGCTGAGGTTCCGTTCCTGGCGGGCCGTCGTCACGGAGTTTGCGGCCGCCCGCGCCGGACTGCCGCCCACCGCGCTGGAGCCGCGGCTGATCGGTGCCGCGGCCCTGGCGGCGGCCGTCACCGCCTACGAGATGTGGCTGGACGACCCCGGCTCGGATCTCCCCGCACTGCTGGACGCGACGCTGCGTCGGCTCGCGGCCGGCCTCTGACCGCGGCCGCCGAGGAGTAGCCGGGGCCGCAGCGCGGCGAGGGAGCGGCCCCGGGCGGCGGAGAACCAGACGCCCGCCCCGTATGCGAGGTCGTCGAGGCGGCGGGCGACACCGTAGCGGACGGGGTCGAGACCCACCCGTCCCCGGCCGAGCTCCAGCACGATGTCGGCGACCGCGGCCACCGACGCGGCACGGCGTACCCGCCTGGACACCACGCAGCCGAGAGCGGTGAGGGGCCACCAGTGCCGGGTGAGCAGCGCTCCCGTCTGGCTGAGCGCGGCGACCGCGCCGTTGGCGGTGAGCCGCGCCCCCAGCCACACGGGGTGGTCGGTGCCCTCCAGCTTGCGGGCGATGCGCAGTGTGGTCACTCCGCAGACCGCGGCGGCCGCGGGCACCGACCACCGGCGCTGCGCCAGCAGGGCGATGACCAACGCGGTGCTCCACGGGGCCAGCACCGCCGGGGCGATGGCCCGAGGATGCCGTTCGGCCAGCGGCTGCGCGCCGGACCCGTACACGGCCTTGCGGACGAACCAGTCGCCGAGCAAGACGCGATGCTCGTGGGCGGCGACGGCTGCGGGCTCGTACCGCAGCCGCCAGCCACGGGCGACGGCCCGCCAGCCGAAGTCGACATCCTCGCCGACCCGCATCCGCGCGTCGAAGCCGTCGGCTACGGCGTCCACACGGGCGACCATGCAGGCGGTGCTGGCCCAGGAGACGAAGGAACCGGGCCGCACGGACGCCGGGTGCGCGCCGAGGTCGAGGGAGGATCGGGCCTGCTCGTAACGGCCGATCCAGCGGGACGAGCGAGGGGTGCGCAGACCGACGATGCGCGGCACGGCGATCGCGACGCGCGTGTCCGTGAAGTGCTTGAGCAGCGTTTTCACGGTGTCCGGGGCGAGGACGATGTCGGAATCCACGAAGACCACGAACGGGGTGCGGACCAGCCGCAGTCCGGCATTACGGGCCCCTGCCGGACCCACGTTCACGGGCAGCGGCACGAACCGGGCACCGTGCCGGACGGCGACGGCCGCGATGGCGGTCCGGTCGCGTGAGGCGTCGTCGACGACGATCACCTCGCTGCCCGGGCCGATGCTGCCCAGCAGGCGGTCGAGTTGGCGCAGTCGGTCGCGGACCGGGACGACATAAGTGCAGCGCGGGTCCGGGTGCGGCGACAGCGCATCGACAAGCGGGTGGGCGAGACCGCGCTCCAGAAGCAGGTCGGCGAGGGCGGCGCCGGCCGCGTCGCGCACCCGCAGCGTGCGGCCCGTCAGCAACGCCCGGGCACGCGGGGTCAGGCGCACCAGGCGGGTAGGGGAGCCGCCGAGCAGGGCGCGGCCGTCGTCGACGACGAGCGTGTGACGGTCGAGCGCGACGGTGAATCCGTGCGGGAGCGGGCTCATCGGCTCGCCGCCGCGGCCGGGGCCGGGTCCGTCAGCCGGCCGCGCCGGTCGGGGGCCGCGGCGACAACACGGCGGACGGTGGCGGCGACCAGGGCGTCGATGAGCTCGCGGCCCTCCCGCGCGGACGACCCGGCGGGATCGCCGAGCACCCCGTTGGGGGCGACGGAGCGGACGCCGCCGGCGATCAGTTCGGGCATGAGTTCCGCGATCGGCCGGGTGTCACCGGCGGCAGCGGCGGCCGGATCCACGTCGCCGGGGGCGAGATGGAGCATGACGGAGGTCTCCGAACGGCCCGCGTGGGCGTCGCCGCCGGGAAAGACGCACCCCGCCCACGCGACATCGTGGCCTTCTGCCCGCAACTGGCCGACGGCCTCGTCGAGCGCACGGACATTGCCGCCGTGGCCGTTGACGAAGACGGTGCGCGACGCCCACAGCGCGAGCGACCGCACGGTCTCGGTCAGGACGAGCTTCAGTGCCTCGTGCCCGATGGAGAGCGTGCCGGGAAAGCCCGCGTGCTCGCCGCTGTTGCCGTACGAGATCGTGGGCGCGACCAGCACCGGGCCGGGCAGACGTGCCGCGGCGCGGGTGGCCACGGCCTCGGCGATCACGCTGTCGGTGCTCAGCGGCAGGTGCGGGCCGTGCTGCTCGGTGGAGCCGACCGGGACGAGGACGAGCGCACCGTCGGCGGGGACCGCGGGCCAGGCGGTGCGGACCAGTTCGGTGGCCATGGTTCAGCCTGCACCCAGAACGCGTTCGAAACCGTCGGGTATCACCAGGTCGTCCGGGCCCAGCTCGCCCACGGAGGCATGCCCGAGGCCGAGGACCGCGGAGTCGAGACCGCCGCGCAGGATGTCCAGGACGTTCTCGACGCCCGCCTGCCCGTTCGCGGCGAGACCCCACAGGTACGCGCGGCCGATCAGCACCGCGCGAGCGCCGAGCGCGAGCGCCTTGGCGACGTCGCCGCCGCGTCGCACGCCACCGTCGAGCAGCACCTCGATTCGATTGCCGACGGCCTCGGCGATCGAGGGCAGGACACGGATGGTGGCCGGGGTGGTGTCGAGGTTGTTGCCGCCGTGGTTGGACACCGACAGAGCGGTGACACCGGCGTCGACAGCACGCTTGGCGTCGTCGACCCGGGTGACCCCCTTGAGCAGAAACGGACCGTCCCACTCCTTCGCCAGCCAGCTGACGTCGTCCCAGGTGGGCGGCGCCGTCTGCATCCACTCCCCGTACGCCCCGAAGAACGTGGGCGCCGTACCCCCCGGCGATGCCAGGTTCGGAGTGGTCAGGTCGGGCAGACGCCCGGCCCGGGCGAACTTCCACAGCCAGCCGGGGTGCGGCAGCACGTCCGGGGCGAGTTTCAGCATCGTCTTGAGGTCGACCCTCTCGGGGATGGTGGGGCTGCCCCAGTCCCGCCCGTGGGAGAACGACCAGTCCAGGGTGACGATGAGCGCCGTGCAGCCCGCAGCCCTTGCCCGCTCCATACGCTGCACCATCGCGTCGCGGCTGCCGGACCAGTACATCTGGAAGGCGGTGTTGGGGTTGGCCGCGGTGACCTCCTCCACAGGCTTGCTGGCGAACGAGCTCAGCCCCATCACCACGCCCCGGTTCGCGGCCGCGCGGGCGACGGCGATCTCGCCGTCCGGGTGGACGCCCTGCACCCCGGTCGGCGAGATGACGACGGGGAACGCCGACTCCATGCCCAGAACCGTGGTGGTGAGATCACGCTCGGCGTGGTGGCCGACGACGCGCGGCGCGAAGCCGAGCTCGGCGAAGGCCCCGGCGTTGTCGTGCAGGGTACGGCCGCGCTCGGATCCGGCGACCAGCGCTCCGTAGACCATGTTCGGCAGACGCCGTCGGGCGCGCCGCTGAGCCTCGGCGACCGTCTCGAACCAGGGATTTCTACTCATGGAACCTTCTCTTGTCCGATGCGGCCGCAGGGCTGGGCGAGCCCGGTCTCAGGCCAACGGGGTACGCGCCAGCGGGTTTTCGGCGCAGGGACCGACCGGTGGCCGGTCGAGGTCCGGGCGTCGGACGACGGCGACAGGGCGGCGGGAATGGTCGCCGGACGGCTTCGGTACGGCCCCGCGGATGGCGAGCAGCGGTTCGCCATACCCCTGGACACACTCCGGGTCCGGCCCGTCCAGCGGCAGTCCGGTGAAGAACTTGGCGGCCATACAGCCGCCCTTGCAGGTGTCGTAGAACGCGCAGGAAGCACACGCCCCGCCCTGCTGCGGCCGGCGCAGCCGGTGGAACAGCTCGGAGTCGCGCCACACCCGCGCAAACCCTCCCTGCCCGCGCACGTTCCCGGCCAGGAACTCGTCATGGATGGCGAACGGGCAGGCGTACACGTCCCCGACTGGGTCGATCAGGCACACCACCCGTCCCGCGCCGCACAGATTCAGCCCCGGCAACGCCTGCCCGTACGCGGACAGATGGAAGAAGGAGTCGCCGGTGAGCACCTGCTCGCCGTGGGCCAACAGCCAGTCGTACAGCTGTCGTTGCTGTGAGGGCCTGGGGTGCAGCTCGTCCCACACGTCCGCGCCGCGTCCGGACGGGCGCAGCCGCGTCAGCCGGAGCTGCGCGCCGTACCGGTCGGCGATCTCCTTGAAGTCGTCCAGTTGCGGGATGTTGTGCCGGGTGCACACCACCGACACTTTGAAGTTCTTCATCCCTGCATCGGACAGGTTGCGCATCGCGCGCATTGCCGTGTCGTACGAACCGGTCCCGCGCACCGCGTCGTTCACCTCGGCGGTCGCGCCGTCGAGCGATATCTGTACGTCGATGTAGTCGTTGCCGGCCAGCCGGCGCGCGACCTCCGGGGTGATGCGCACGCCGTTCGTGGAGAACTTGACGCCCACGCGGTGGGCGGTGGCGTAGTCGAGCAGTTCCCAGAAGTCGGGCCGCACGGTCGGCTCGCCACCGCCGATGTTGACGTAGAAGACCTGCATGGTCTCCAGCTCGTCGATGACGGCCTTGGCCTCGTCGGTGGTCAGCTCGCGGGGGTCGCGCCGGCCGGAGCTGGACAGGCAGTGGGTGCAGGACAGATTGCAGGCGTACGTGAGCTCCCAGGTCAGGCATATCGGGGCATCGAGGCCGTGCTCGAAGAGGTCCACCAGACGTAAACCGGGCTGGTTTTTCGGGAGAGTCGAGGTCATTGGGCCGGTGTCCTTTCGACCAGCATCGACGACTGTGCCAGCACGCCCAGGGCGCGCCCGTACCGGGGGATGTCCCCGTCGGCGATGTCGGCGGCCTTGCAGGCCGCCCGTGCGGTGGGCGCCGTCGCGAGCGCCTGGACGACCGCGAGCAGTCCGCGGTCCTTGAGAAAGGACAGCTTGCGCGTGCCGAAGTGGTAGAGCAGCGCGCCGAAGGGTTCCGGCCGTATCGAGACCTGTGGATGCAGGCTCCAGGCGCGATCGAGGTCGAGGGTAGTCATGAACGCGGACTAGTAGACGCCGCACATGCCGTCGATCGAGACCTCTTCGACCAGGTCGTCGGCCTCGATCAGAGTGTCAGGTGACGTCGGTTCCCCGGTGTCGGCCGGTGCCGCTGGGACGGGTTCGGTCTCGTGCATGCGCTTCTTCCTGAGTCATGGGACATGAGTATGGAATACGTGCGTGCAGCCGTCGGCTCCCGTGAGAATATTGGCATTCGGTGCCGAAAGGGAAGGTGTGCCGCCTGTGAATTTTGCTCCGCCACGGTGAACTGATCTCTTGCGAGGGGCAGTTGGCTTCGGCTTGGATCACGCCCATGCCCCTGGAAGAGTTCCCTCGCCCCGACGTCATCGTCGTGGGAACAGGCGCCGCCGGCGCGGTGCTCGCGGCGCGGTTGAGCGAGGATCTTGACCGCAGGGTGCTGGTGCTGGAGGCCGGGCAGACGCCCCGTGGCCCGTCCGGATTCGGGCCGGCGCTGCTGGATGCACGGCTGGTCCCTGGCGCACAGCCCGGCCATCCGGCCGTCAGCGCCACCCCCGTGCACCTCATGCCGGAGCGGCCGTGGTCAGTCCCGAGGGGCAGGATCCTCGGCGGCTCTACGACGGTCAACGGGGGCTACTTCGTCCGAGCCCGGCGCGAGGACTTCGACCGATGGGCCGCTGCGGGCAATCCCGCCTGGTCCTACGACAACGTGCTGCCCCACCTGCGGGCACTCGAGACCGACCTCGACCACGACCCGAGTGAACTGCACGGCGGCCGGGGCCCGATGAGGATCAGGCGTGGCACGCTGCGGCACCCCGCCGCGGCTGCCTTCCGCGACGCCGCGTACGCCCTCGGCTTTCCGTCCGACCCCGACAAGAACGACCAGGGACCGCCCGGCTTCGGCCCCGTTCCCTCCAACTCCGTCGACGCAGTGCGCCACAACACCGCACTGAGCTATCTGACGCCCGACGTCCTCGACCGCCCCAACCTCACCCTTCTGGGCGGCTGCAGGGTGCGCCGGGTCGTCGTCGAGCACGGCCGGGCCACCGGCGTCGTCGTCGAACACGATCAGGCGCACACCACGATGGGTGCCGGCTCCGTCGTCCTGAGCGCCGGAGCCTTCGCAACGGCACAGCTGCTGCAACTCTCCGGAATCGGGCCACGCGCCTGCCTGGAACGCGCCGGCATCCCCGTCGTCCGCGACGCTCCCGCCGTGGGCGCCCGATTCAGCGACCACCCTCAACTCGCCCTGGACTGGCTCCCCCACCACGACCTTGGCGAGCCAGCCGACTCATGGCTCGGTGGCTGCCTCCACCTGACCTCCACCAGCCGTGCGAGCGAAGGCCCGGGAGACCTGGAGGTCCTCCAGTCCCTGACCCCGATCGCCGGGCTCGTCGCCGGAGCCACCGGGGCCCCTGGCGCGCCGCTGCCGTTCCTGGTGTCCGACCTGACCCCTCGGCCGACGGGAACCGTGCGCATCCAGTCCGTGGATCCGGACGTGCCCCCGTGCATCAACTACGGCTACCTGGCCACGCCAGACGACCGCCGACGCCTGCGCGAGGCCGTGCGGGTCACCGCTGCCCTCCTCGACGCCCCTGCCTTGGCCGACCTCTCATCCGGACTGCTCGGCCCGTCCCCGCGCGTCCTCGCCGACGATCAGGCCCTCGACCACTGGATCCGTGACCGGGTCGGCACTGCCCAACACACCTGCGGCACTGTGCCGATGGGCCCGGCGGACGACGCCGAGCACGCCGCGGTCGACCAGTTCGGCCGCGTCCACGGCATCCGCGCACTGCGTATCGCGGACACCTCGATCCTCCCGGATGCCCCTCACCGTGGACCCGCGGCGACCGCAGTTCTCATCGGTGAGGTCATCGCCCATGCGATACGGCGGGGCTCCTGACGAAGGAGCTCCGCAGCCGTCAGGCGTGGAGGATCAAAAGCTGACTGGCTCATCTGGCGAATCCGCTGTTGATGGGAGTGTCCATTTCAACGGCTCTGGCCCGTAGTCGGTGGTGACGTCGAGTAGCCGTCCATGATCATGATCTTGTGATGGATGTCAACTCCCTTGTGGGGACGGTGTTTTCCGGGCTTTCGGCGCTGCTCGTCGAGGACGTGACGGATGGCGGTGACGCGATAGTGGTCACGGCCCGCACTCGGGATGTGGCGGTGCCGTGTCCGGTGTGCGGATCGCCGACGGCGAGGCCCATGGGTATCACCGCCGGACGGTGGTGGACGTGCCGGTCGACGGCCGCCAGGTCGTCGTTCACCTGCGCGTACGACGGCTGGCCTGCCCGATCCTGGGCTGCCGACGGCAGACCTTCCGCGAGCAGATTCCCGGACTGCTGGAGCGCCATCAGCGCCGCACGGTACGGCTGGCTGGGCAGATTGCCCAGGTGGCACGGGAGTTGTGCGGCCGGGCGGCGACCCGCCTGGCCGGCCTGCTGGCCATGCCCGTTTCCCGCAGTACCGCGCTGCACCATCTGCGGCGCCTGCCGCTGCCCCGGCGGGCGGTCCCACGGGTGATCGGAGTGGATGACTTCGCGCTCAAGCGACGTCACCGCTACGCCACCATCGTGACCAACGCCGAGACCGGCGAGCGGATCGACGTGCTGTCCGACCGCACCGCGGACACCCTGGAGAAGTGGCTGCGCGAACATCCTGGTGCCGAGGTCGTGTGCCGGGATGGATCAGGCACCTACGCCGAGGCCATCCGCCGTGCTCTGCCCGACGCAGTGCAGGTCAGCGACCGCTGGCACCTCTGGCGGAATCTCTGCGACAAGGCCCTGCTCGAAATCCGCGCGCATGCCGGCTGCTGGGCCACCATCAACCCGCCCCGCCCCGGCGGCATACGCGAGCAGACCACCCGCGAACGCTGGAACAAGATCCACGATCTCCTCGGCCAGGGCGTCGGCCTGCTCGAATGCGCCCGCCGCCTCAGCCTGGCCCTGAACACCGTCAAACGCTACGCCCGCCTGCCCGAACCCCAGGCCCTGCGCCTCACCCCCGCTTACCGACCGACCCTCGTCGACCCCTACCGCGACCACCTTCGCGAACGACGCCGGGCCGACCCCGCCGTCCCCGTCACCCACCTGCTGCGCGAGATTCAAGACCTGGGCTACACCGGCAGCGCCAATCTGCTGGTCCGCTACCTCAGCCAAGGCCGCGCCGAAGGCGACCGACCAGTCACCACGCCACGTCACGCCGGCCGTCTCCTGCTCACCGACCCCGAAAACCTGCGCCCGAAGGAAACGGCCCTGCTGGAGAAGACCCCCGCAGCCTGCCCGGAGATGACCCAACTCGCCGATCTCATACACGTCTTCGCCACCCTGCTGAAACCAGCCAAGGGAAACGACCTGAAGCTCACCGAGTGGATCACGACCGCCCGCGCCGCAGCACTGCCCCACCTGCACAGCTTCACCAACGGCCTCGAAAATGACCTGCTCGCCGTCAACGCCGGCCTCACCCTGCCCTACCACAACGGCCGCACCGAAGGCGTCAACACCCGCACCAAACGGATCATGAGGCAGATGCACGGACGCGCGGAATTCGACCTCCTCCGCCACCGCATCCTGCTCGCCTGACAGACACCCACCGTCACCACCGACTACGGGCCAGAGCCTTGTGGCGGGTGGGGGCGAAGGAGCGGGGCTGGCGCTTGCAGGAGTTGACGGTGGGGCGTGGAGGGGGCGGGTGGGGCAGTGCGGAGATCGGTCCGGCGACGCCGAGGACCGCACCGGCCGTTTTCTCGCCGGGTCCTGCCGGCTGGAGGGTGACCTGCGAGCGGAACGGGCGCGGCTCTACGCTGCCTGCAAGGCGTGGTGTCAGAATGAGGGGCCCCGGTCGTCTCGTCACGCGCCTTCGCGGCCCGGGTCCGCGAGGTGGTGGGACTGGCGTCGCCCGAGGAGATGGTCCTGTCCGGCCGGCGCACGTACTGCCCGGGCGTCGGACCGGTCGCCGACGAGGAGACGGTATGAGCGCTCTCATCGCTGAGGACGAGCTCGTTCCCGAGGCCGACTTGGTCCGGCTCGAGGGTATCGGCACGCTCGACTGCGTACGGTGGAGCCTGGACCTGTTGCCGACGCGGCGCGGCGAGCCGCTCTGCCGCCGCGGCGGACGCATGGTCGGCTGCGTGCTGCTGGGCCCCGGCGCCAAACCGTCCCGCTTTTCGGGCACCTTCCGCCGCCGGGTGTTCTGGCTGCTGCCGCACGACCGCGACACCGGCCCCGAGGGCCTGTACGCGGCCGGGGTGCCGGCCGAGGCCGTCGGTCCGCGGACACCGGCGCCGGGCGGCAAGGGGTGCAGGACCGGGCGTTCGCAGGGCGGGCCGCCGTCGTCGGCGATGCGGGAGCCGGGCGTCGCGCTGCCGTTGTAGCAGCGGGACCCGGGTGATCTGTTCTCCCGGGGGCCGTGTGCGCCTGCCGCCTCCAGTGAGGGGAAGCAGGACCGGCACCGCCGTTGCAAAGAAACCGCTCACCCGGTATATTTTTCTTCGCTCGTACGAACGAGTGAGCTGGGCAGCTCAACTCCTGCGGGGAGGAGGGACGTTGTTCGGACGGGGTGGACGCCGAGGCCCGGTGCGCTGAGCCTCCTTCGCCTCGCCGCTCGTGTACTGGTCCACGACTGGGGGAGGTCCGGGATGGTGCGCTGCGTACAAGGGCAAGTGGTGATCGTCGGCGGGGGGCCCGTGGGGATGCTCCTCGCCTGTGAACTGGCGGGGCAGGGAGTGCGCACCGTGGTGGTCGAGTCGCGGACCGCCGTCTCCCGGTGCCCCAAAGCGAGCACACTGCACGCCCGCGCGGTGCAGAGTCTCGTGCGGCGCGGACATCTCACCGGGCTCGTGACCGAAGGGGAGGGCGACGGCCCGGCGCCGGTCAGCAGCCCGTTCCACTTCGCCGGCATCCCGGGGCTGGCCATCTCGGCCCCGCCCGCCGAGCCGCAGCCGATCCTGAAGTGCTCACAGGAAGAACTCGAGCGCCACTTCGAGGGGCGGGCCCGGGCCGCCGGCGCGCGGATCCTGCGCGGACACCGGGTGGCGGAGGTACGGCAGGGGCCGGGCGGCGTGAGCGTCACCGCGCAGGGGCCGGGCGGCGCGGTGCTCTGCACGGGCAGCTACCTCGTGGGAGCCGACGGGGCGCGCAGCCTCGTACGCCGTCAGGCGGGCTTCGCCTCCCGCACCTACCCCGCCACCATCTCGGCGATGGCGGGCGACGTCCGCGTCGGGGAGGGCGTGGGCCTGGAGGCGGGGTGGCACCGCACCGAGCGTGGCTGGGTCGTCGCCAAGCACGTGGGAGGCGGAACGGTCCGCCTGCGGACTCTCAACTGCCAGGGCGCGCATACCCGGCGCGATCTGCCGCTCCTGCTGGAAGAGCTGCACCGCGAGGTCAACTGGATCACCGGAGGGGGCATCGCGATGCGCGATCCCAGGTGGCTGAGCAGGTTCAGCGACTTCTCCCGGCTGGTCGCCTCCTACCGCAAGGGGCGCATCCTGCTGGCCGGGGACGCCGCGCACGTGCACTTCCCGATCGGTGGCCAGGGGCTGAGCACCGGACTGCTCGACGCCGTCAACCTCGGCTGGAAGCTCGCGCTCACGGTACGCGGCAGGGCGGGCGCGGGGCTGCTCGACACCTACGACCGGGAGCGCCGGCCCGCAGCCCAGCGGGTGATCGACAACACGCGCGCCCAGCTCGCCCTGATGCGGCCCGGCCCCGAACTCGACCCGCTGCGCGCCCTGTTCGGCGAGCTGCTGGCCGGGGGAGGGGAGAGCGGTGTGCTGGCCTCCATGGTCAGTGCCCAGGACACCGTGCTGCCCGCGCGCGCCGCGGACTCCTCTCCCTGGGAAGGGACGTTTCTGCGCAACGCCGTCCTGCGGACCCGGGAAGGCACGGCCGATGTGATCGGCCTGCTGCGCGAGGGGTCCCCGCTGCTGCTGCTCTTCGGCGACAGGGGCGGCAGCGGCGGCTATGCCGAGCAGGCCCGGGGCTGGGCCGGGCTGGTGCGGGTGGTGCATGCCGAGCCGGTGCCTCAACTGCCCTGCGACGCCCTGCTGGTGCGGCCCGACGGCTACATCGCCTGGGCGTCGGGGGCCGACGGGCCGGCCGCCGCCCTGACGGCGTACTTCGGCCGGGGCGCGGGAGCGCAGGCCGCCGGTGTCCTCGCCGGGGCGGTCAGCTGACGGGTGCCGGCTCGAGCTCGGGGTGCAGAGCCTGCAGCTCGGCGTAGACCGCGGCCCCCCTGGTCGCGGTGAGGTCCACCGAGGCGAGGACGGACGGAAGGACCACACTGGGCAGCACATGGCGCAGCAAGGCGCTGACCCTGGGGGGCAGGTCCTGGTAATTGCACACAGCCTGGGACATGGCCTGGACGCCGGCGAAGGCTGCCACCAGGACGTCGGCGGTCTCGCCCGACACCACATGGGGCAGCAGCTCGCCCTGGGCCTTGGCCTTGTCCAGCAGTTCGACCCCCACTTCGCTCCAGCGCAGGAAAGGTCCGCTGCGGTCGAGCCCCTGGGCCTGCTGGTCGAGCGACAGGCGGACGCCCGCCCGGACCATGGGGTCCGTCTGCAGGCGGTAGGCGTGCAGGACCACGGTGTCCACCAGCTGCTGCACCATGCAGGCGCGCTCGGGGATGGGCACGTTGAGGTCCTGGGCGTGCAGGACGCCCTCGGCGAGGTGTTCCTTCGAGGGGAAGTGGAAGTACAGGGCTCCCTTGGTCACTCCGGCGCTGGCGAGGATCTCGCTGACGGTCGCCGCCTGGTAGCCGCGTTCCTCGAAGATCCTGGCTGCCGACGAGAGGATCGCGTGCCGGGTCCGGACCGCCCGCTCCTGCTTCGCCATGCCGGCCTCCTCCTGTCGATGAGCCCGGAGACCCAATAAAAAAACCGTCCAGTTTGTATATTACAGCTGTTTGGTGTTTGCGTACCCCCTTCCAGCCGTACGACATTCAATCAGTTGTGGAAAAGCATCGCCGGAGGAGCAGGAGTCCATGGACGGATCGCATGACGGCGTGGCCTCGGCGGGCGAAGGAGACCCCCGGTGATCCTGGTGACCGGGGCGACGGGGACGGTGGGCCGGGAACTGCTCGGGCGGCTTGCGCCCGGCCGGCGTGTCCGCATCATGGCCAGGCATCCCGCGAAGGTGGCCGGGGCGGCCGCGACGGCGGAGACGGTCGCCGGGGACTACAGGGATCCGCGATCGTTGGCCAGGGCGCTGGACGGCATACGGACGGCGTTCCTCGTCACGACCAGCGTCGCCGGTGACGACGACGACCGGTTCGTCCGCGCGGCACGAACGGCCAAAGTGCAACGGGTGGTGAAGCTCTCCGCCGCCACGGTGCTGGACGAGCAGGCCGATGATCTCATCACCCGTTGGCAGCGCGCCAACGAGGATCTGCTGCGCGCCTCCGGCCTGGAGTGGACCCTGCTGCGCCCGCGCGCGTTCACCTCCAACGCCCTGTCGTGGGCGCCGTCCGTCCGGTCCGCGCGCACCGTTCGCGCGCTGCACGGGACCTCGGGCAACGCCTGTGTGGACCCGAGGGACGTCGCGGAGGTCGCCGCACGCGTCCTGACCGAGGAGGGGCACGCCGGCCGCGCCTACACGCTGACCGGACCCGAGGCCGTCACCGCGGTCGGGCAGACGCAGCAGCTCGGCCGGCTGCTGGGCGTCCCGCTGCGTTTCGAGGAACTCACCCCGGACGACGCGCGCGCCGCACTCGCACGCCGTTATCCGGCGCCGGTGGTCGAAGCGCTGCTGGAGAGCGCGGAACGCCAGCGCGCAGGCGCGAAGGCCGGGGTGGAGGACACCGTCGGCACACTGACCGGCCGCCCGGCGGGCACGTTCGGTGCGTGGGCCGAGGACCATCTGGCGGCTTTCGCACCGGGCGGGTGACCGGCGGGCGGACCCGAGTGGCATCCGCTTCCCCCAAAGAGCTGCGGCCTCCCCGGGGGAAGCGGATGCCCGAGGGCGGTCACCGGAGGGGCGGGGCCATGGTCACGGTGCACCGGAACACGGTCGCCCCGCCCTGCCGGCCGGTGACGAGCACGGTCCTCGCGCCCTCCTCGCCCGTCCCCGAAACCAGGCACGCCTCGATCGCACAGGGGGCGTCCAGCTCGACGTACCGCAGGAACTCGCTGGCGACGGCGAGCGGCAGGCGGGCGTGTCCCAGGGTCGCCGCCGCGGCCTGGCGGGCGGCCTCGAGGAGCAGCATGCCGGGCACGTGGTCGACCATGTGGTCGAAGAGCACGGGGTGGCGGGTGTCCACCCTCAGCTGCCACCGGTCCGGCTCGCCGACGGGGGAGAGGACCACGTCCATGGGGGACATGCGCCCGACGGTCTGCGGTGGCTCCGGGGCCGTCAGCGGGAGGACGCGCGCGCAGCCGGGGTCGCGGACGGCACGCAGCCGCTGGTGGATCCGGGGGGCGATGCACGTCAGCGTGCCGCCTCCGGTCGCGACGAGGTCGCCGTCGCGGTAGATCTCCACCTCGATGCGGAACCCCGTCACCTCGCCGCGGCGCTCCTTCACGTCACGGCACCTGACGTCGAGTTCGAGCGAGGCGGGAGTTCCGTTGACGCGCAGATGCGCAGGCCGTACCGCCACGCTGAGATCGCTCACGAGGAAGTGGTGGCCGAACGGGACCCCGTACTCGGCGTGCGCCAGGAGCAAGCCGCTCTGGCGGATCGTCTCGGCGGCGATCAACGGGTCGTGGCAGCCGTCGACGTTCGTGAAGAAGCTGTGCCCGCGAGGCCACTGGGCGGCCAGGGCGAAGTGGTGATCGCCCCTGCGCGCCCAGTCGGTCAGCATGACCTCGGCGACGCTCGCGCGGTGAACGAGTTCCTTGGGAACAGTACTGGTCAGAGGCTGGAGGGCGAGGACGCCGCCTCCTGCGGGGGCTGCATGGCCCCCCAGACCCGTCATGCCGGGTATCACGCGGTTCATGCGGTACGTACTCGTAGACATGGTTCCCCCGAGCCGCCTAGGCCTTGGCCTGAATGTGGGTGCTGGATCCCCGAGGACATGGAAGATACATACCACCCGGTTTAATTTCTAGAAGGAATGCGAAGTTCCAATGTGCAATATGTGGACCGAGTAGTTCCAAATATGCAGAGGAGTGCCCGTATCCCTTCATGTCGACCCGAAACGGGCAAGCCGTCCGCGGTCGCGGCGCCGTGGACCACCTGCGGTCCACGGGGTGTGCGGGAGGCGTCACCCGCCCGCCCCTCGAGTCGCCCTCGAGCGGACTGTCCGACGGTGTCTTTCGGGGAAAGGGAAAGACCCTGATCAAGGCAGGTCGTCGGCGGCCGGGCGAAGCGAACCGGCCGTGGTCCGGGTGTTGCCCCGCCGCGGGAAGGCGCGGTGGCCGTGGGTGGGGAGGCGCCGGTGGCCGGATTTCGTCGACGGCTGGATCCGCGTCCCGGCGCATCGGAAAACAGCGCCGAAGCGGCACTGGCTTCGCTGTATCTTCGCAGGTAAAATAGAGACCGCGTGTGCGGTTTGTTATCATCGTCCTCGTCGGCCGGGCCGCGAAGGTCCATGAGTGAGGAGCGCAAGTCCGATCCCATGGGCCCGTGTCGCGCGGCTCGGTGGGCGGCCGCGCCGACCACCCGGACACGCCTGCGGGTACGCGCCCGGTCCCTCGCGGGGCCTCGTGCGAACCGCGCCGGTCTGTCTTCCCGTGTGCACGCGCGGGCGCGGCAACCCGCCCCCGGCAGGCGCCGCACGAGCAGGCACGAACGTGAGAGCCGGTCCGCTGTGCGGCCGGCCGACCGCAGTCAGGGGAGATCCGTCGATGGTGAAGCAGGAGCGTGCCGCGCGCACGCGCGAGTCCTTGGTGCGAGCGGCGGCCGAGGTGTTCGCACGAGACGGCTTCGCTGTGGCCTCGCTCACCTCCATCAGCAGGAGGGCCGGAGTGAGCAATGGTGCGCTGCACTTCCACTTCGAGAGCAAGCAGGCCCTGGCGCGCGGGGTCGAGGACGAGGCGGCCGCCGTGGTCCGTGCGATCGCCGCCTCGGCGCAGACGGGCAGCCCCGATCCGCTGCAGCGGCTCATCGACGCCACCCATGCCCTGATGGAGCGGCTGGACCAGGACGTCGTGGTCCGGGCCGGCTTCGAGTTGGGCAGCGGCCCGCCGCGCCGCGACAGGGCCGTGGATCTGCGCGGACAGTGGCAGAGCTGGGTCGAGGAGGTGCTCGAGGACGCCGAGCGCGAAGGCGTCCTCGCCCAGGGGGTGTCCGCCGCCGATGCCTCGGTCACGGTGGTGGCGGCGACCGTCGGTTTCGAGCAGCTCGGCGCGGACGACCGTACGTGGACGTCGGCGCAGACGCTGGTGCAGTTCTGGGATCTGTTGCTGCCCCGGCTGGCCTCGGCCGACGTCCTGAGCGGGCTGAAGCCCGGTGGTGCGACGGCCGCGGCGTCCCGCCCGGGATAGACGGCGCGTGCAGTCCCGCCCGGACCCGGCCGGGACCGCTCCCTCGACGCGGCGGTCCTGTGCCGGGACAAACTGCTGCGCGACGAGGTACTGCCGGTGCTCGCCGCCGCGTTCGGCCGGCTGCGGCACGGCACTGCCTCGCCCGCCGAGTCCCTCGGCTGCGGCGAGCGTCGCCAACGCGAGGGACGCCTCCGGACACCCCGCAAACGCATCGAGACGGGCGTTGGCGAGGACCGGGAGGGGCGAGAGCTCCGGCTGAGGAGGCGGCTCGGCAATCAGCGCAGCAGAGCCGCAACGCTCTCCCGAACGCGTCGAACAAAACCCGGCCACCAGCCGCGCTGGACATCGCGACGCACGGACAGACGTGCGGTCCAGCCATCCTGTAGCAGGCCTCAAGGGATTGAGTCTCGTTGACATCCTCCCCCTCTTGAAAGAGGGGGATTCCAACCCAAAGGGGTTGAGGTTCACGGGCGTTCGGACGGCCGGTGGCCGTTGTCGCCCCTCCGGCACCGGCTGTGCGCCGGGGGCGGGGGATCCCGCCCTGTCCTGCCGCGACGTTGACTGATGCGTTCTTGTCGGCGTTGCAGGTGAAGCCGCAGGAGGAACAGACGGACTCGGCTTGGCTATTGCGCGAGTTCTTGTCGATTTCTTCGCGCGGTCAGTCGAACGGGGCGGCCCGCAGGGTCGAGGTGAACACGGGCCGGCCCTCCTGGCGGCCCGTGACGAGAACCGTCTCCGGGTCCTCGGGCGCGGCCTTGGGCAGGCGCAGGGCCTCGATCAGGCAGGGCAGGTCCAGCTCCACGTACCTCATGAAGGCGCAGTCGAGGCCGAGCGGCAGGATCGAGGGTCTGTCCAGGACCGCGGTCGCCGCCTGGCGGGCGGCCTCGAGGAGCACCATGCCCGGAGCGTGGTCGGCCTGGTGGTCGAAGAGGGTGGGGTGGCAGGTGTCCACGCGCAGTTGCCAGCGGTCCGGCTCGCCGGTGGGGGAGAGGACCACGTCGGTGGGTGAGAAGCGCCCCACGGCGGCCGGGGCCACCGGAGCCGTCGGCGGGAGGGGGCGGTCCCCGGCGTCGAGGACGCGCTGCGGACGCAGCCGCCGGTACACGGCCGGAGTGATGGTGCTGAAGGAGATCCGTCCCGACGCGGCGAGCCGCCTCTCGCGCAGCACCCTGGTCTCGACACACATGCCGGCCAGCCGGTGGCCTCGCTTTTTGATCTTCGAACAGGTGACGTCGAGGTCCAGTGCGGCGGGCGTCCCGCCGACCCGTATCTCCTCGGGACGCACGGTGAAGGCCAGCTCGTCCAGCAGGAACTGGTGGGCGAAGGGAACGCCGAACTCGGCGTGGGCGAGCAGGGCACCGGCCTGGCAGATCGTTTCAGCGGCGATCAGCGGGTCGTGGTGGGTTCCGTTCACGGGAGTGAAGAAGCTGTGGCCCCGCGGCCATTGGGCGGTCATCGCGAAGTGGGCGTCGCCCAGGCGCTGCCAGCCGGTGAGCACGACCTCGGCGACGGCTGCCCGGTGCACCAGTTCCCTGGGGACCGTGGTGGTCAGGTGCCCGTGAAGCGGTTCGGTCGACCGGAAAGGTGACTGAGCGGCTTGCGTCGTCGTGTGCTCGATCGACGGACCTTCGAACCGGAACGTGCTCGCGTTCATCGCTCCCCCTGAAACGAGACGGAGATGGCTGTGGAGGAAAATAGGGGGCAACCGGTTTGGTTTCCAGAGGAATCGGAGCCTCCGTACGGGATCGTTCGCCGTCGCCGCCCGCGGTCGGTGGCACCGCTGTGCGCAGCCCGCCCCTTCTCCGGCTCACAGCGTGGGTGGCGGTTCGGGCCGCCTGCTCCGGCGCCTCTTGAGCGGCACTGAAGTGCCTCTGTAGCGCGGTACCGGACGGTGGCCGGAACCGAGAGGAGCGGACATGGGTGAAGCGGACGTCACACCCCTCGCGCTGCGGGTCGAGCGCGGACGGGCCGACGATGACGAACTCGCCGCGGTGGCCGTCGTGCTGTGCTCACTGCTGGCCGGGCGGACGGCGGTGACCTGTGAGCAGGAGCCGCTTCCCGCCGTCCCGTCGTGGCGCCGTCCCGAGGACCCCGGCGGCGAGTGGCGTTCCCCGTACGGCTGGCGATAGAGCCATGAGCGCCGGCCGCGAATCGGCAGGCGCTTTTTCCAACGCTGATTCACGCGCGTGCCAGCCCTCACCTCATGTAAACCGCATAGCGGTTTGTCGACTGGGTGCAGTCCGGCCGCGCTCATGAGGGAGGCAGGCACAGTGACAGTCCTCAATGACATTCTCCAAGTGACCGCCGAGCCTTCGGACGCGCGCGGCCGGGTGGCGGAACTGCACGCGATCCGTGCGGAGGCGCTGCGCGGCCCCAGTGAGAAGGCGACCGAGGCGCAGCACGCCAAGGGCAAGCTGACCGCCCGGGAGCGCATCGAGCTGCTGCTGGACGCGGGCTCGTTCCGGGAGGTCGAGCAGCTGCGCCGGCACCGGGCGACGGGTTTCGGCCTGGAGGCCAAGAGGCCGTACACGGACGGTGTGATCACCGGCTGGGGCACGGTCGAGGGCCGTACGGTCTTCGTGTACGCCCATGACTTCCGGATCTTCGGCGGCGCGCTGGGTGAGGCGCACGCCACGAAGATCCACAAGATCATGGACATGGCCATCGCGGCCGGCGCGCCGCTGGTGTCCCTGAACGACGGCGCGGGCGCCCGTATCCAGGAGGGCGTCTCCGCGCTGGCCGGCTACGGCGGCATCTTCCAGCGCAACACCAAGGCCTCCGGGGTCATCCCGCAGATCTCGGTGATGCTGGGCCCGTGCGCCGGCGGCGCGGCCTACTCCCCGGCGCTGACGGACTTCGTGTTCATGGTCCGGGAGACCTCGCAGATGTTCATCACGGGCCCGGACGTGGTCCGTGCGGTGACCGGCGAGGAGATCACCCAGAACGGCCTCGGCGGCGCCGACGTGCACGCCGGCACCTCGGGCGTGGCGCACTTCGCGTACGACGACGAGGAGACCTGCATCCTTGAGGTCCGCTACCTGCTCTCCATGCTTCCGCAGAACAACCGCGAGTACCCGCCGCGCGCGGAGTCCGCGGACCCGGCCGACCGCCGCAGCGAGGTGCTGCTGGACCTGGTTCCGGCCGATGGCAACCGCCCGTACGACATGGCCAAGGTGATCGAGGAGCTCGTCGACGACGGCGACTACCTGGAGGTCCACGAGCGCTGGGCGCGCAACATCATCTGCGCCCTGGGGCGGCTGGGCGGCCAGGTGGTCGCCCTGGTGGCCAATCAGCCGCAGTCGCTGGCCGGTGTGCTCGACATCGAGGCCTCGGAGAAGGCCGCGCGGTTCGTCCAGATGTGCGACGCCTTCAACATCCCGATCATCACGCTGCTGGACGTGCCCGGCTTCCTGCCCGGTGTCGGACAGGAGCACGGCGGCATCATCCGCCACGGCGCCAAACTGCTGTACGCGTACTGCAACGCCACCGTCCCGCGGATATCGCTGATCCTGCGCAAGGCCTACGGCGGCGCCTACATCGTCATGGACTCCCAGTCCATCGGCGCCGACCTGACCTACGCGTGGCCCACCAACGAGATCGCGGTGATGGGCGCCGAGGGTGCCGCCAACGTCATCTTCCGCAAGCAGATCGCCGAGGCCGAAGACCCCGAGGCCATGCGCGAGCGCATGGTCAAGGAGTACAAGGCCGAGCTGATGCACCCCTATTACGCCGCTGAGCGCGGCCTGGTCGACGATGTCATCGACCCGGCCCAGACCCGCGAGGTCCTCATCAACTCGCTGGCGATGCTCCGCAGCAAACACGCGGACCTGCCCTCTCGCAAGCACGGCAATCCCCCGCAGTGACGGAGCACTCGATGGCCGAACAAGAACGTGCGGTGCGAACGCGGGAGAGGCTGATCGGATCCGCCGCCGAGACCTTCTGCCGCGAGGGCTTCGCGGTGGCGTCCCTCTTCGTGATCAGCGCACAGGCCGGAGTGGGCAGCGGAGCGCTGCACTTCCACTTCGCCGGCAAGGCGGCCCTGGCCGACGCCGTGGAGAGCGCCGCGCTGGACCGGTTGCGGATCATCGCCGGGGTGGCGTCGCGGGAGGGGGCGGGCCGGCTCCAGTGCCTGGTCGATGTGACCCACGGGCTCGCCCTCGGGCTGCGCGGGGACGTGGTGCTGCGGGCGGGTTTCGGGCTGGGCCGCGACACGGCCCGTGTGACGCCCGGCGGTCTGCGTGAGCACTGGCGGTGCTGCGTCGAGGAGGCCGTGGCGGAGGCCGGGAAGGCGCGGGAGCTGCGGCCGGGGGTGGCGCCGGAGAACGCCGTGACCGCGGTGGTGGCCGCGACCGCGGGCTTCGAGGCGCTCGGCTCCCGGGAAGAGGTCTGGCTCATGCCGCGTACGATCGCCCGCTTCTGGGAGCTGCTGCCGGCGCTGGCGGCAGGGGACCGCCTCGCGGCGTTGGAACCGGAAGGATCATCCGGCGACTAGGAAAGACCAGGCGGTTTGTTTCCGCTCGCTGATGAAATCTCGACCCCGGCTGCCCATGTACCGCGTTTCATCAGGTGAGGGCAGGTGCGGCAGATGGCCCCTGCTCTTCGCGAAGAGCAGGGGCCGGGGCCGCTTGCGTGCGGCAGTGGGGAAGGTTTCGGACATGTCGTGGTGACCCTCTTTCGCCGGTGTTCGGCTGGATCGGTGCGCCGACTTGCCTGGAAATACAGGTCAATTGGCGCCCGGATGGGAGCAGCTGGGGTGGTCATGGAGTCAATGAGTGGCTGGAAATAGTCTGCCAGACCCCCCAGATGGGCATCTGGGATTGACAAACCGACCGTGCTGTTTTTTTATCAAGGGGTCCGGTTGGCTGCACACCCGGGCCCCGGCAGCGGGAAACGCGGGAAACGCGCAGGCCGGGAACGGCTCCAGGCGACCTTTGGGGAAAACGTGGACATCGAAGTGCTTGGTGCGCTGTCCGTTCATGAAAACGGGGTGTCGATCACGCTGACGGCACCCAAGCCGCGGCAGGTCCTGGCCCTGCTCGCGCTCCACGCCGACCATGCGGTCCCTGTGGCCACGCTGATCGAGGAGTTGTGGGAGCAGAACCCGCCGCGCAGTGCGCGCACCACGTTGCAGACGTACGTCCTGCAACTGCGCGAGCTCATCGGCGTGGCACTGGCGTACGGCGAGAACGAGCGCTGCACCCCGAAGGACATTCTGGCCACTCTCCCCGGCGGCTACCGCCTGGAGACCCGTGGCGGAAGCGTCGACTACCGGGAGTTCGAGCGCAGGGCCGGTGCCGGCTACCGGGCGATGGACGCCGACGACTACCAGGGCGCCGCGCGCCGGCTGGCGGACGCGCTCTCGCTGTGGACCGGTCCCGCGCTCACCGACGTACAGGCCGGGAGCCGGATCGAGACGGAGGTCAGGCGCCTGGAGGAGCTGCGCCTGTGCGCGCTCGACCAGCGCATCGAGGCGGATCTGCGCCTGGGCCGCCACCGCGAGCTGCTGTCGGAGCTGACCGTCCTGGTCAAGCAGTACCGCCTGCACGAGAGCCTGCACGGTCAGTTCATGCTGGCGCTGCACCGCTCGGGCCGACGCGGCGAGGCGCTCAACGTCTACCAGCGGCTGCGCACCATGCTCGTCTCCGAGCTGGGCCTTGAGCCCTCGGCCGCGCTGAGCAGGCTGCAGCGCTCCATCCTGATGGCGCACCCCGAGAGTGCGGCCCCGCCCAAGGCGACTCTCCCGGTGACCGCTCCGGCGGGGGCCGGCGGCGGGCGGCTCGTGGCGCGGACGAACTGACCGCCCTGGCCTCGCGGCAGCCGGCGGCATGACCACTGAAGCCCTTCTCCCGACCCCTCGAACGGGGGGTCGGGAGAAGGGCTTCAGTGCTGTGCGCGGGGCGTCGAGGGCGGCCGTCAGCGGCTCGCCGCGCGGTCCGTGGCCAGCTGCTCGAAGCGGTCGGTCAGTTCTCGCTGCTGCCGGCTCAGGACCTCGATCTGGTGGCGCAGCCGGGCCACCTCGGCGCCCAGCGGGTGCAGGCCCGCCGCCCCCTCCGTTTCTCCGGTTTCTCCGAGTGCCGGGTCCTGCCGGTGGCGGATCGACTCCATACGGCCGCGCAGTACGGGCCCTGGCTCCACTCCGAGGTCGTGCACGAGCCGGCGTCGCGCCCGGTCGTAGACGCCCAGTGCCTCGGCCTGGCGCCCGCACTGGTACAGCGCGGTCATGAGCAGCTCGTAGAACCGTTCACGTAGCGGGTGAGAGGCCGTCAGCTCCGCCAGCTCGCCGGCGACCTCCCCGGCCCGGCCGGCCCGCAGGCAGGCGTCGTACAGCGTCTCCAGGGTGATCAGCCGGCTCTCCTCCAGCAGCGATGCCTCGGTCGAGCAGATGGTGCCGCGGCCCGCGCCCTCCAGCGCGGGGCCGCGCCACAGCGCCAGCGCCTCGCGCAGGACCTCGGCCGAACGGGCCGGGTCGGTGGCGGCCAGCGAGCGGCCCCGGGCCGTGAGGTGGTGGAAGCGCTGGGCGTCGGTGCCGGCCCGGCCCAGGCGCAGTACGTAGCCCAGCGGGCGGGTCACGAGCCACTCGTGGTGGCTCTCGCCGGAACCGGAACCGGAACCGGGTGCGGGGACGGGCAGCAGCCGGCGCAGCCGGGCGATATGGGTCTGGAGGGCATTGGCGGCGTTGGCGGGCGGATGTTCACCCCACAATTCGTCGACGAGCCGGTCCGGGGAAACGACCTGGCCGGCCTTCACGACGAGCGTACCCAAAAGGGCGCGCTGCTTGGCGCCGGCCGGCGTGATCCGCATATCGGCGCGCTCGCCGAAGACCTGGACGGGACCCAGGATCCCAAACTCCATCTCATCCTCGCACGGGGAGAGTCGGCAAGTACGCGGCCGTAGATCCGTATTCGGCATTCACTCAGAAATGGCCGCGGACAGATCCTTTCGCTCTTACCGGACTCTAGGCGCTTCTCGGCGCCAGCGGAGGATTTGTCAGCCGTACGCGGGGAGTCGTGGAGTGTTCCTTGAGGGGGATTCAGGTGCCTCGCGTTTTCACGGCTGGTCGCCGGTCAGGTCCGGAAAGCCTACCTGCACCCCGCGCCGATGCCAGGCGCTCAGCAGTCGCAGCAGGGTCTTCGGATCGGGCAGGCCCTGCAGCCCGGGCGGGCCTGCAGCCCGGGCTGCAGGGCCTGCGGCCTGGTCCCGGGCGAGTCGGTTCAGCAGCCCGCGGGTGAGCGGGTCGGCGCTGCGCGCCGTCGAATCCGTTGCCATGGCCGGAAACCTAACAGCGCCGCCTAGGGCGCCGGAAGAGAACTCGGTCGGCCGATATGGGCCTTTACATGACACGCCGGTGTTTTCTCGGCGCTGTGTCGGCTGCCTGTGCGCCGGGTCCGGCGGCCCCATTGGAAGGTCGCTCAAGACGCACTCAATTTCTGCATATGCGACGGTCGGGGGAGGATATGGTGCCACTCGTCCGCCGTCGACGGAAAAGACAAGAAGGGCCGGAAGGCGACACTATTGAAAACTCGAACACCGACTTGTTGCCGAAGTCGGCCGGCAAAGTGCGGAGGGGAATAATGAAGATCAAGGTCCTGGGTCCGTTGAATGTCGAAGTCAACGGTATATCGGTCGTCCCGACTGCGGGCAAGCCGCGCCAGATCCTGGCGCTGCTCGCGCTCTACCCGGGCAGGGTGGTGCCCGTGTCCACGCTGATGGAAGAGATCTGGGGCACCCACCTGCCACAGAGCGCGCTGACCACGCTTCAGACCTACATCCTCCAGCTGCGTCGCCGACTGGGCACCGCCATGGGCCCGGACGCGCCCGGCTCGGCCAAGGACGTGCTCGCCACCCGGTACGGCGGCTACCTGCTCCAGATCCCGGCCGAGGCGGTCGACGTGCGCGCGTACGAGTGCCTGGTGGCGGAGGGGCAGCAGGCGCACGAGGACGGCGAGGACGCCCGGGTGGCCAAGTGTCTGCGCGCGGCACTGGACCTGTGGGAGGGGCCCGCGCTGGTGGACGTACGCGTCGGCCCGATCCTCGACATCGAGGTGATGCGGCTGGAGGAGAGCCGCCTCGTGGCCCGCGAGCGCCGCATCGACGCCGACCTGCGGCTGGGCCGGCACATCGAACTCATCGCCGAGCTCACCGACCTGATCGCCCGCCACCCCCAGCACGAAGGGCTGCACTCGCAGGCGATGGTCGCGCTCTACCGGTCGGGCCGGCAGGCCAGCGCGCTCGACGTCTACCGCCGGATGCGCCAGCGGCTGATCGCCGAGCTCGGCGTGGAGCCCTCGCCGCAACTCCAGCGGCTGCACCAGGCGATGCTCGCCGTCGACCCGCGCCTGGACGTGGCCAGCGGGCCGCGGCGCACCTCGACCTTCGATCTGTACGCAGCCTGAATCGAGCACCACTCAAGCCACACAGGTGAGGCTCGGGCCGCGGCGGCGCCGTACGACGAACGTTTCCGCACAGCTTCCCTGAGGAGGGCGACCGATGGCTTCGCTGACGGCGGTAGAGGGGGCGGTGGGGCGGCGGGTACGACTCCACTGCCTTGCCCACGCGGGCGCGGGGGTGGCCAGCTACCGTCGCTGGCCCGGCGCGGCCGGGCCGGGCGTGGACGTCGCGGCGCTGGTGCTGCCGGGCCGTGACAGCCGGCGGCGGGAGCCGCGCATCACCGAGCGCGCAGGACTCCTGGCGGATCTGCTGCCTCCGCTGCTGGAGGCGGCCCGGTCCGGACCGTACGCGCTGTACGGCCACAGTCTGGGCGCCCTGGTGGCGTACACGCTCACCCGGGCGCTGGCGGACGCCGGGGTGCCGCCGCCCCTGTTCCTCGCGGTGGGCGCCTGCCTGCCCCCGCACGCCAGTGCCGCCTTGGTGGCCGCGGCGGAACACTCCGACGAACTGCTGCTGCCCCTCCTGGGTGAGCTCGGCTCGCTGCCCAAGGGAGCAGCCGCCCACCCCGGCGGGCTATGGCACCGCAGTGTGCTGCCTGTCCTGCGCGACGACCTGCGCCTGGCCCGAGCCCTGCGCCAGGCGGCCCTGGACCCCGTCACCGGCGGATCCGTGGACCTGCCCCTGCTCGTCTTCGCGGGCAGTGACGATCCGCTCGCCGTGCCCGCCGCCCTTGAAGAGTGGCGGCAGTGGACCACCGGGCCGATCACCGTACGCACCGTCGACGGCGACCACTTCTTCGCGGGCGCGGACGTACTGCCGGCCCTGGTCGGCGAGGCCTGCCGCGAGTACGAGGCGGCGGATGCCGCCGGGACCGCGGCGAGCGCGAGCGCGGGGGGTGTGCGGTGAAGCGCGTGGTCATCACCGGGGTCGGCGTGGTGGCCCCCGGAGCCGTCGGCACCGCCAACTTCTGGTCCCTGCTGACCTCGGGCCGTACCGCCACCCGGGGCGTCACCCTCTTCGACGCCGCCAGCTACCGCTCGCAGGTCGCCGCCGAGGTCGACTTCGACGCCGCCGCGCACGGCTTCACCCTCGCCGACACCGAACGCATGGACCGGGCCGCCCAGTTCGCGCTGGTCAGCGCCCGGGAGGCGATGGCCGACAGCGGCCTGCACGCCGTACTGGCCGCAGGGAACCGGCTGCGCACCGGGGTCAGTCTGGGCAACGCGGCAGGCTGCACCACCGGGCTCGCCACCCAGTACGCGCTGCTGAGCGACTTCGGCAGCACCTGGACCGTCGACCACTCCCGGGCCGCCGAGTGCCTCTACGACTACTTCGTGCCCAGCTCGCTGGCGGCCGCCGTGGCCCGCGACAGCGGCGCGCAGGGCCCGGTCAGCCTGGTCTCCAGCGGCTGCACCTCGGGCCTGGACGCGATCGGGCACGCCGCCGAGCTGATCCGCGAGGGCAGCGCCGACATGATGATCGCGGGCGGGGCGGAGGCACCGATCTCTCCCATCGCCATGGCCTGCTTCGACCGCATCCGCCTCACCAGCCCCCGCAACGAGGACCCCGCCACCGCCTCGCGCCCCTTCGACCGCACCCGCGACGGCTTCGTGCTCGGCGAGGGCGCGGCCGTGGTGATCCTGGAGGAGTTGGAGCACGCGCGCCGCCGGGGCGCCCACGCGTACGCGGAGCTGTCCGGCTTCGCCTCGTACAGCAGCGCGCACCACATGACGGGGCTGCGGCCGGGCGGCCAGGAAATGGCCGACGCCATCCGGGCGGCACTCGACGAGGCGCGGCTGAACCCGGTCGACGTGGACTACATCAACGCGCACGGGGCCGGCACCCTGCACAACGACCGGCATGAGACGCACGCCTTCAAGCAGGGACTGGGCGACCACGCCCGGCGCGTCCCGGTCAGCTCCATCAAATCGATGATCGGACACGCGCTCGGCGCCGCCGGAGCCCTGGACGTGGTGGCCAGCGTGCTGGCCATCGAGCACAGTACGGTGCCGCCGACCGCCAACCTGCACCAGCCCGACCCGACCTGCGACCTGGACTACACACCGCTGTTCGCCCGCGAGCAGCGCACCAGTACGGTGCTCAGCGTCGCCAGCGGCTTCGGCGGCTTTCACGCCGCCACCGTGCTGACCCGGCCCCGGCTGCGGGAGACGGCATGAGCGGCGTCAACGGCGCGAGCGGGGGCGTGCGCAGCCGGGCCCGGGTGCTGGTCACCGGCATCGGCGTGGCCGCGCCCAACGGGCTGGGTACCGAGGCCTGGTGGAGCGCCATGCTGGAGGGCCGCAGCGGCATCGTCCCGATCACCCGCTTCGACGCCTCCGGCTACCCGGTGCGGATCGCGGGCGAGATCCGCGGCTTCGTCGACGAGGACCACATCCCCAGCCGCCTGCTCCCCTCCACCGACCGGGTGACCCGCCTGAGCCTGGTCGCGGCCAAGGAGGCCCTGGAGGACTCGGGTGCCGACCCGGCCGCGCTGCCCGGCTACCGGGCGGGCGTGATCACGGCCAGCTCCGCAGGCGGCACCGAGTTCGGCCAGCGAGGGCTGGAGGCATTGTGGGGCAAGGGCGCCCAGTACGTCAGCGCGTACCAGTCCTTCGCCTGGTTCCACGCGGCGGGAACCGCCGAGATCTCCATCCGGCACACGCTGCGCGGCCCCGCCTCCGCCATGGTCAGCGAGCAGGCGGGCGGGATCGACACGCTCGCCCGCGCCCGGCGCGAGATCCGCAAGGGCGTGGGCCTCATGGTGACCGGAGGCGTCGACTCGGCGCTGTGCCCCTGGGGCTGGGCCGCGCACCTGGCAGACGGCCGGCTGAGCACCGACCCCGATCCGGCGCGGGCCTACCGGCCCTTCGACGCGGAGGCCCGCGGCCATGTCGTGGGTGAGGGCGGCGCGCTGCTGGTGCTGGAGGACGCGGCGGCCGCCACCGCGCGCGGCGTCAGCGGGTACGCCGTGGTGGCCGGGTACGCGGCGACCTTCGACGGCGAGCCTGGGGAGGAGCGGCTCAAGGAGGCGGCCGAACTCGCTCTGGTTGATGCCCGGGTGGGACTGGACCAGGTGGACGTGGTGTTCGCCGACGGAGCCGGGGAGCGGGCCGCCGACCGGGCCGAGGCCGAGGCGCTGGCCGCGCTGTTCGGGCCGCACGGGGTGCCGGTGACCGCGCCGAAGTCGATGACGGGCCGGCTGGGCGCCGGGGGTTCCTCACTGGACCTGGCGGCGGCGGCGCTCGCGCTGCGCGACAAGGTGGTGCCCCCGACCACCGGGACGCGGCGGGTCGCCGCGGACTGCCCGCTGGATCTGGTGACGGGCGCGGCGCGGGAGCTGCCCGGGCTGCGGACCGTGCTGGTGCTGGCGCGGGGCAGGGGCGGCTTCAACTCGGCCGCGGTGTTGCGGGCGGCCGATGCCTGAGCCGGCCTGCGGAAGGATGGGCAGGCCGGTTGTTCGCAGACCGGCGGCTCGACGGACCGGCGCCGCGGGGACCGCACGCGCCGGAGAGGGAGATCGCACGGACCGCTTCGGACCGGCTGAGCGCTGACGAGGAGGGCGCGGACGAGTCTCACGCTTCGCATCCCCAAAGAACTCCACGCCCGGCTCACCGCCCGGGCCCCCGCTGACCGGCGGCCCCTCAACGCCGAGATCCTGCACCTGCTCGAGATCGCCCTCGAAGCCGTCAAGGCGACGACGAATCGCCCTGACGGCGATTCCTCTGCCCCTGCCCTGCTCCGCAGCAGCTCGCATTCACCCCCCGGCCTGAAGGCCGGGGCACCCCGCAAGGAAACGAGGTGGAGGGCGCGCCGGCCGCGGGCTTCGGGGCCGGCTGGGCGTACCAGGAGGAAGCGTGAGCCGTTGCTGAGCCCGTAGTCAGGTCTCAGCCTTCCGGGCATTTCTGCCTGGAAGGTCCGTCACGTCACCAGAGCTTCAGGGGCTCGGCTTGAGGACGGTCTCCCGTTTCTGTCTGCTGCTGGTGCGGCAGGGTTGCGCCACCTGCCCGCCCCGTCCCCGTCTTGCGGCGGGGGCGGGTGGTGCGGGTCTTGTGGTCGGCTCCACGGGGCTTCGACACCGCCGGGGCGGTGTCCTGGTCTCCGGCCACTCCGGTACCAGTCGTGCAGGCTGTTGCTGCGAGGGCAGCGAGGTTTCGTGCCGCGTTCGTGTCCCGGTCGATGACCAGGCCGCACGCGTCGCATGCGTAGGTCCGCACGTGCAGCGGCAGTTTGGCTTTCACTGTGCCGCACCCGGAGCAGGTCTTGGAGGAGGGGAACCAGCGGTCGGCCGCGATGATGCGGGTGGCGTGGCGCTGGCGGGTCTTGTAGGTGAGCTGGCGGCGGATTTCGCCGAATCCGGCGTCGGCGATGTGCCGGGCCAGGCGCCGGTTCTTCACCATGCCGGCGACGTTGAGGTCCTCGATCACGACGGTGCCGTACTCGCCGGCAACGCTCGTGGTGAGCTTGTGCAGGGCGTGCGCGCGGAGGTTCGCGACCCGGTGGTGCACGCGGTTGCGCTGGGCGTTGGCTTTTTCCCACCTGCGGGAGGGTTTCTGTCCGGTGCGCTGGTCCGGGCCCCGGCGCCGGGAGACGGTGCGGGAGGCGCGGCGCAGCTGCTTCAGCGCGGTGCTCAGGTGCCGCGGGTTGGGGACCTCACGGATCTCGCCTGCACTGTCGGCCATGACGGCCAGGGTCTTGATACCGAGGTCGATGCCTACCGCGACCTGGGGGCGGGTGACTCGGACGAGGTCGCGCTTCACCTCCACCTGGAACGAGGCGAACCAGCGTCCGCACTCGTGGCGGACGGTCGCCGACAGGATGCGCGCGGTCCCGGCCATGATGCGGGCGAGGAGGCCGCCAGTGGACTCGCGCGTGCGGATCGCCCCGAGGCGGGGCAGGGTGACGTGCCGGCCGTCGGCGTCGACACGGATGGTGCCGGTGGTGAACCGGCAGGACAGACGCGCCTTCCGCTTCGACTTGAACCGCGGCGCACCCATCCGGACGCCCTTGCGCTTGCCGTTCTTCGACTTGGCGTAGTTGTCGAACGCGGCCGACGCGTTGGCGAGGCCGGTGTTGTACGCCTCCTTGGAGTTCTCCTCCCACCAGGCAGCGAAGCGCGGATCAGTCTTCTTGGCCTGGTTGAACTCCTTGCGCAGCGCGGGCAGCGACCACGGCCGCCACTCGGTGAGCCGGTCGGCGGGGATGCCGTAGGACTCCTCCGCGCGGCGTTGCCACCAGGATGCGGTCACCCAGCCGACAGCCCAGTTGTACGCCGCGCGCGCCGCACCGCAGTGCGAGCGCAACGCGTGCTCCTGGGCGGCGTTCGGGTCCAGCGCGAAGCGGTACGCCTGCACCACGAACCCGGGCTGCGGCCGGAACTTCTTCACTCGAGGGCCTCGCCGGTCGCCACGGCCACCGCGCGGGCGGCCCGGGTCTTCGCCGCCCGCTGCCCGTACAGGCGGGCGCACATCGAGGTGAGCACCTCGGTGACGTCCCGCACCAGGTCGTCTGCTGTCTCGGCAGGGTCGAGGACGACCAGGCGCCTGCCGGACGCCGACAGCGCGGCCTCGAGGTGCTCGACGCCGAACCGGGTCAGCCGGTCACGGTGCTCGACCACGATCACAGCCGTGCCCGGGTCGGAGAGGAGCAGGTGCAGCTTGCGGCGGCGCCCGTTCAGCCCCGACCCGACCTCGGTCATGACCTCCGCGACGGCCAGGACCAGTCCGTTCGCGCCGGACACCACCCGCGCGGCCTGCCGATCCAGGTCGGCCCTCTGGTCTGCTGACGACACGCGGCAGTACGCCACCACGCGTCCGGACGGCTGGGCGGCAACCTCGTCGACCAGCCACGTCCCGGACGGCGCCTGGCGGACCGGCACGGGCATCTTCCCGTCCTTCACCCACCGCCAGGCGGTCTGGTAGCTCACGCCCTGCTGACGCGCCCACTCCGACAGCCTCACAAAACCAAGCTACGTGAGATGTCTGACCAGAGACGACTATGAATGATTAGAAAATCCATAGCAGCTGTCACCCCTGTTGCGCCGTGCCGCGGAAGTCTTGGACACCCCGGCGGCGCGCAGCCCGAAGCCGCCCACCAGGACGGGGGTGGCCGGGTGGGCGGCGGTCACGAGCCGGGCCGGGGAAGGGGAGCTGCCCGGGACGCCGGAGGCGTCGTCCGTCAGGTCGACGCCGCCTGAGCTTCCGCCCGGAGAGTCTCGGCGGCCGGGCTCGAGGACGGCTCAAGCGGCGGGGGCTCGAACCCTCCCGCGAGACCGGCGTACGTCCAAAAGGGGAGGCCGGGCCTTCGGATCGAGGCGGACGCAGCGGGTGGCTGGAGCCGCGCTCCAGTCAAGCCCATGCGGTCTGCGAGCGGTTCCGGACAGTGTCGTGGGTACGGCCGTCAGCCCAGCGCCGCACGACAAGGTCTGTCGGCGGCCCTCAGCGGCAGGCGGACGGGTTCGCCGGTGCGAGGTCACCGGCGCAGTGATGGCACCGTGCCGGGCGGAGGTCGGAGTCCCGCCGCAGCCCGGACGCCGCCGGTCGGAGCCGGCCGGCGTACGAATGAGGAGGGTGTGGAAGATGTCGGATGCGCGTGTGCACCGCACGGTCCACGAAGTGATCGCGGCGGCCCCGGCCGGAGTGATGTACGGGCTGATCGCGGACGCCACCCGGTGGCCGTTGTTCTTCCAGCCCTGTGTCCATGTCGAGCAGCTCGACTTCGACGGGAAGCGGGAGCGGTTGCGCATGTGGGTCACCGCGGGCGAGACCGTCAAGTCCTGGGTGTCCAGCCGGCACCTGGACGTGGAGCGGCTGCGCGTGGAGTTCACCCATGACCTGCCCGCCGCGCCCACGCGGTCCATGAGCGGCGTGTGGACGGTGGTGCCGCTGGGTGAGTACGCCGCCAAGGTGACCCTGGAGCACTCCTTCACCGTCGCCCGGGACGTGCCGGCGGACGTGGCCTGGGTCGAGCAAGTCACCCGCGACAACAGCCGCGCCCAGCTGGACCGGCTGGCCGAGCTCGCCGAGCGCTGGACGCGTCTGGACGACCTGGTGTGGTCCTTCGAGGACACCGTACGGGTCGACGCCCCCGGCGAGCCGGTGTTCGACTTCCTGTACCGGGCGCGGGACTGGCCCGCCGGCCTCCCGCACGTCAACCGGGTCGACCTGGTCGAGGACGAGCCGGGAGTACAGCTGATGTCCATGGGCAGCCTGTCCGTCGACGGCGGCGCGCACAGCACCGAATCGGTGCGCATCTGCTTCCCGGGCACCCAGCGCATCTGCTACAAGCAGACCCGGACCTCGCCCCTGCTGACCGCGCACACCGGCGAGTGGTCGATCGAGCCCGACGAGTCCGGGGTGAACCTGACGGCCCGGCACAGCGTGCTGCTGTGCGAGGAGAACATGGAGAGCGTGCTGGGCGAGGGCACCGACGCGGTGGCCGCCGGCCGGCACGTGCGCGAGGCGATGGGCCAGGCAGGCCTGTCCGTACTGCGCCACGCCGCGCAGTACGCCATCGACTCGATCCGCGTCCTGTGACCGCGGTCCAGGACACCATGGTCCCCGCACGGGACGAAGGTGAGGCGGCGCCCGCCACCGCGTCCGAGCGCGCCGCCCGGCTGGAGGCGGCCCTCGGCGACCCCCTTGATCCGGACAACCCGCACGGACACCTGGCGCTGCTGCGCGCCGACGAGGCCCGCGACGCGCCGGCGGCCACCGAGGCACTGCTCGCCGAGGCGGGCCTGGGCGCCGAGTTCGTCCCGTACGACCTCGGCGGCCGGCTCACCGATCTGGAGGAACTCGCGCGGGTACTGCGCCCGTTGTTCCGCCGCGATCTCGCGCTCGGCTACGGATTCGGCATCACCTCGCTCTTCGCCGCCTGCGCGGTGTGGACCGCGGGGGACGAGCCGCAGCGCCGGGCGCTGGCCGCGCACCTCCTCGACGGAGGCCGGGTCACGATCGTGCACCGCGAGGTGGCGCACGCCAACGCGATCCTGCGCAACGAGGTCGAGGCGGAGCCCGGTCCGGACGGCGGCTGGGTGCTCAACGGGCACAAGGACACGGTCATCAACGCCCACCGCGCCCAGGCCTTCGTCGTGTACGCGCGCACCGCGCGCGAGGAGGGTCCGCGCAGCCACTCCGTGCTGCTGCTCGGCCCCGAGCCGCCCGCCTCCGGCGAGGTGCGCAGGCTGGGCAGGGTCGAGATGCCGGGCATGCGCGGCGCTCACTTCTCCGGACTCGAATTCGCCGATGTGGCCGCGGGACCCGAGGCGCTGGTCGGCGAGGTCGGCGAAGGGGTGTCGCTGGCGCTGCGCAGCTTCCAGATCAGCCACTGTCTGATTCCGGGCGTGGTGCTGGCCGGCGTGGACAGCGTGCTGCGCCAGGCGGTGCGCGCGGCCGTGGAGAACCGGCCCGACGGATGGCCTGCCCGGCGGTGGCAAAAGGTGCTCGCCGGGGTCTTCGCGGACCTGCTGGCCTGCGACAGCATGGCCGTCACCGGGCTGCGGGCGATGAGCCTGCTGCCGGAGGACTCGTACCTGCTGGCCGCCGCGGTCAAGTACACGATGCCGGACCTGCTGCGTGAGGACCTGGAGGAGCTGGCGACCGTGCTCGGCGCCCGCGGGTACGACCGCGGGCCGCTGCACGGCGGCTTTCAGAAGCTCGTACGGGACCTGCCGGTGGCCGGTCTCGGACACGCGGGGACGGCCGTATGCCAGGCGGTGCTGGTGCCGCAGCTGCCGGCGCTGGCGCGCACGGCGTGGTTCCGTACACCGGAGCCGCCGGCGGGGCTGTTCGAACCGGGGGCGCCGTTGCCCCCGTTCGACCACCGGCGCCTCGCGCACTCCGGTACGGACGACCTGCTGACGGCGACTCTGGTCGGCGCGGCGGGCCGGCTGGCGAAGGGGCGCTCCGGGTACGCCGACGGGTCGCCGCACGCGGTGCTGGCGGGGCTCGCGCAGGCGTTCGTGGCGGAGCTGAGGGTGCTGAGGGCGCGGTGCGCCGCGTTGAGCGCGCCGGTCGGCGGCACCGGATTCGATGCGCAGGCCTGCGCGCTGGCCGACCGGTACGCGCTGGTGCTCGCGGCGGCGGCGGTACTCGGCATGTGGGAGGGGCAGGCCGGGACCGGATCGTTCCTGGAGGAGCCCGCCTGGGCCCTGCTCGCGCTGAGCCGGATCGCGCGGCGGCTGGGGGCGGTGGTGCCGAACCTTCCCGAGAGCGTGGTGGGCTCGGTGCTCGGTGAGGTGCTGGAGCGGTGCCGGGAGGGGCGGAGCCTCGACCTGTACGGGACGGCGCTGGCGGGCTGAGGCGTGCGGTGACCTCGCCCGCCCGCCTTCGGGTCACGGCACCGGAGACGTGTCGGGGCGGTGGACGAACGCCTCGGCCAGATCGCCGTCCGCCCCGCGGGACCGGGACGGACGGCACTACACGCAGGAGACGACGATGGACCAGGTGAGATGCGCCGCCCCCCTTCGTGTGCCGCGGCCGCACGGTCCGTGGCACGGGGTGAAGGAGAACCTGACCGGGCTCGGCAACGCGGTGGTCCACACGACCTGGAGCGAATGGCTGCCCAGCGTGCTGACCACACCCCGGCTGCGCGAGCTGCTCGGGCCGGACTGGGACCGCTACCGGCGTACCCCCGACGCCACCGTGCGCTACCGCTTCGCGGCCGCCCGGCTGCTCATCAAGTACACGGCGGCGGCGGCGCTCGGCATCCCGCCGGAGTACCTCGACCTGGCCTACCGGCTGGGAGGGCGCCCCTATCTGCGCGGCTTCGACCAGATCGAGCTGAGCCTGTCCCACACCGGCGACCTGATGGCCGTCGGGCTGAGCCGCACGGGCCGGATCGGCGTGGACGTGGAGCTGGCCGGCCGCAACGTACGGCTGGACCTGCTGGAGGCGCAGATCCTGACCCCGGCCGAGGCGGCGGAGATCGCCGGGTTGCCGGAGGCGGAGCGGGTCCCGTACGCGCTGAAGCTGTGGACCCTCAAAGAGGCGTACAGCAAGGCGCTCGGGCAGGGGCTGCGGCTGGGCTTCAAGGAGTTCGGCTTCAAGGAGTCCGGCTTGACGGGCGCGCGGCTGCACGCCGCGGACGGCAGCGCGGCGACCCGGGGGGAGTGGGGCTTCGCCACGCACCCGGTGATGGGCCGCTACCTGCTGAGCACGGCCTGCCACGACGCGGGGCTGTACACCGCCAACGACACGTCGGTGGGGACCATGCTCGACCAGGGGTTCCTGTCGGCGATGAACCAGAGCGCGAGCTGACCTGCGGCCTGGGTCCGGGGCTTGAGGGTCCGGGGCTTGAGGCGCTCTGCGGCGGACTTCGAGGCGCGCCAGCGCTCTGCCAGGTCCCCGGCAGCGGGTTGCTCCACAGTGGACCCGGGAGTGCCGCGCCCTCGGGCGCCCCGCTCTCCGGGTCCCCCGGCGTTCCGGGCGCCCCGTACGGGATGATCTGGACCGGAGGAGGGCGACCACATGGCCAGGCCGAGCCGCCCGCGCGCGGGCCGGGGACGAGGCGGTCGCCAGGCAGGCTCCGCCCTGCCGCTGACCTGGTGGCAGCACGACCTGCTGCTGGACTCACTGGAGCACCGCGGCACCGGCCGCCACGTCGAGCAGCTGTCCTGGCGCTGGTGCGGACCGCTGGACACCGAGCGGTTCACCGCAGCCTGGCAGTCCGTCACCGACCGGGAGACGGTGCTGCGCGCCGCCGTCGACTGGGAGCCGTGGCCGCGCGTGGTCCTGCACGACCGGGCCGCCGTCGAGGTCGTACGCCACCGGGCCGGCGCCGTCGACTGGGACGAGCTGGTGGAACGCGACCGGCTGCGCGGCTTCGACCTGCGCGGCCCCGGACCGCTGCGGGTCACCCTGGTCGACGACCCGGCGCCCGCCGCGCGCGTGCTGCTCACCTTCCACCACGCACTGCTGGACGCCTGGAGCGTGTTCGTCCTCCTGGACGAGTTCTACCGGGCCTATCTGGCCGGCGGCGCGCTGCCCGGAGGGGAGAGGCGGCCCGACATCCGCGACTGGGCGCGCTGGCTGGAGCACCAGGACCCGGGCCCGGCACGGGAGTTCTGGACCCGGACGGTACCCGAGGGCGCGCCTGCCGTGCTGCCCGCCGCGCCCGGCCCGGACACCCTGGAGAGCGGCTGCGGCCGCGCCGAGGCGCGCTTGTCGGCCCAGGAGGCCGAGCGGCTGTACCGCTGGGCCGCGGCCCAGGCGGTGCCCGAATCCAGTGCACTGCAGGCGGTCTGGGCGATGCTGCTGTATCGCGGCGCGGGCCTGAGCGGCCCCGCGCAGGTCGGATTCGGCGTCACCGTTTCAGGGCGCGGCATCGCCCTGGAGGCCGTTGAGCGGCTGCCCGCGCCGATGCGCAACTGCCTTCCGATGTCCGTCCAGGTCGATCCGGCGCACCGGCTGGGGCGGCTGCTGACGGTGCTGCGCGACCGCGCGCTGGACATGGCGGCGTACGAGTGGGTCTCCGCCGGGCAGATCCACGAGTGGACCGGCCGGGCCACGGGCGGCGGGCCGCTGCTGGCGAGCCTGGTAGCCGTCGGAAGCGTGCCGCGCCCGCCGCGGGAGCTGCGCGCCGGGCTGGCCGACCACGGCGTGCGGATCGAGCCGCTGTACGCGAGCGGTGCGCACACCGCCTTCCCCGTGGCCCTGCTCACGCAGCGCGGCCCCGACGGCTCGCTGACGCTGACCGCCGCACACGACCGGTCCCGGATGTCCGGAGCCGATGCGGTCCGTCTGGTCGGCCACTGCGCGCGGCTGCTGCGCGAACTGCCCGCCACCAGCGCCGAGACGACGCTCGCCCAGGTGCTCGCCGTCCTCGAAGGGGACGAGCCGCCGCGGATCGCCCAGCGGCGCGGCTCGGCCGCTCAGCGGGCGGCACGCTTCCGCCTTCACTCGATCGGTGAGCGATCCGACGTCGAGTGGATCCCTAGCGGGTCTTGACACCGTGGGACGACTCATCGTGAAGGAGCCGCCCATGTTCACCTACGACATCAGGCAAGATTTCCGGGAGGTCGAGATGTTCTTCTTCGGCTTGGTCCCGGTGGGGGTCGCGCCGCCGCTGCGGCTGGCCGGCGTGGACGAGGACGACACGGAGTTCCTCGAGGAGTCCACCATCGTCCGCGGTATCGACTAGCCCGTGTCGTACGGGACACCACCGGCCGACCGGCTTGCCGGCCCTCTCTCCGCTCGGCTCTCCACCCGCCTCTGCGCTCACCCGACCATTCGCGTCGCGCGGCTGCGCCGTGTTGTCCGGCTCGCCGTGAGGGGTGCGGATCCGGCCGTCGGCCGCCCCGTCGGCCCGGCCCTCTGGGTGGCCCATGGCCGAAACCAGACGGTTCCGAGTGGAACTCGATCCATCGCGTAGCGCCGCTCCAGCCCCGGCCGAGCGGTCTTTTGCACGCTGCCTGCCTGGACCCGGGCCGCCTGGCGGACCGGGTCGGCCACCGCCGGGTCCGCCCCCGTGCGGGACGGCGCCGCCGGCCTCGCCGCGGCCGTCGAGCACCAGCGAAAGAAAGGAATCACCCGATGTCGCTGTCGAAGCAGCGCGCCGGCGCACCGCAGGTGTCGCCCTCGGTCGAGGCGTTTCTCAACGACCCCGAGCACGCGGGCGTGCTCACCACCGTCAGGCCCGACGGGACACTGCACACGGCGCCCGTACGGTTCACCTGGGACGGGACGGCCGGCCTTGTCCGGGTCATGACCGTCGCCTCCTCGCGCAAGGCGCGCAACCTGCTGTCCGACCCCGGCGGCCGGGTGGCGATCTGCCAGGTGCAGGGCTTCACCTGGGTCACGCTGGAGGGCTCCGGCACGGTGGTGCGCGAACCTGAGCGGGTGGCCGAGGGAGTCAAGCGGTACGCCAAGCGGTACCGGTCGGCGCCGCCGAACCCGCCCGGCCGGGTGGTGATCGAGATCGAGGTCGACCGGGTACTGACCCTCAACACCTGAGCAGTACCTGCGCACCACCGCAGCCCCGGCACCCGAGCGCGCGGCGGCAGCCTTCCCGGCTGCGCCGCGCGCTCACCCGTATCGCGCGCGCCTACGCGACCGGCGGAGGAGTGCCGTCCGCCCACAGCAGGCGGAAGGACAGCAGGGTCAGCCGCCATCCGACGGGGGTGCGCAGGGCCTCGCCGTTGACGAAGGTGCCGGTGGTGAACAGCGGCGCGAGCACGCCCTGCGGCGGGACGTGGCGCGGGTGGTGCACCTGGGTGGAGATCAGGTTGGCGCGGAGGGTGGCCCGGTCCCCGTCCAGGACGACCACGGCCGGGGAGCCCAGGTGCTGGGTGGCGGCGAAGGACGACAGGGCCTTGCGGTGGAACCCGGCCATGCCCTCGGTGCCCTCGTGCCGGCTCATCGGCGGGAAGGCCACCACCGCGTCCGGGGTGAACAGCTCCGCCGCCCAGGCGTCGTCGAGTTCTTCGTCGTCGAGGGAGACCAGATAGCGGTTCAAAAGGGCCGCCACAAGAAGGCTTGCGGTGCCGGATTCCTCGAGGATTTTGGTGGAGGTCATCCTTGAGAATGCGCCTGGCCCGTCCCGTCCGGGCAACCCCGCCTGACAAAGATCTGACATTGCTGACGCTTTTCTGTCATTGATTGTCGAAGGTCTGTATCAATCCGTCTTTACGCCCCGCCCGGGCCCTCGTGATACTGGCCGAACACCAGTGGGAAGAGGCGGGATGAGCACCTTTGATGTAGATGCCATTGTCGTGGGAGCCGGGCCCACCGGACTCATGCTCGCGGGCGAGTTGAGGCTCAATGGAGCCTCGGTGATAGTCCTTGACAAACTTGCCGAGCCGATTATGGAATCCCGGGCGCTCGGCTTTTCTGCGCGGACCATCGAGGAATTCGCCCAGCGCGGCCTGATCGCCCGCTTCGGCGAGGTCGGCGTCATTCCGGTCGGCCACTTCGGCGGCGTCCCGCTCGACTACCAGGTGCTCGAAGGCGGCTCGTACGGCGCCCGCGGCATCCCGCAGGCCCGTACCGAGGGCGTCCTCGGCGGCTGGGCGCGCGAACTGGGCGCCGAGATCCGCCGCGGCGTCGAGGCCACCGGCCTGGCCCAGGACGCCGAGGGCGTGACGCTCACCGCGCAGGGCGCGGACGGCACCCTCACCCTGCGCGCCCGTCACGTGGTGGGCTGCGACGGCGCCCGCAGCATCGTGCGCAAGCTCGCCGGCATCGACTTCCCCGGTACCGAGCCGGCCGTCGAGCTGCGCTTCGCGGACGTGGCCGGCGTACCGCTGCGCCCGCGCTTCAGCGGCGAGCGCGTCCCCGGCGGCATGGTGATGGTCATTCCCATCGGCCCGGACCGCAGCCGCGTCATCTACTTCGACAGCGCCGAGCCTCTGCGCAAGAGCCCCGAGGCGATCACCTTCGAGGAGGTGGCCGCATCCTGGCAGCGCCTGACGGGCGAGGACATCAGTGGCGCCACGCCGCTGTGGGTCAGCTCCACCACCGACAACAGCCGCCAGGCCGCCGAGTACCGGCGCGGCCGGGTCTTCCTGGCCGGTGACGCCGCGCACATCCACCTGCCCATCGGCGCGCAGGGCATGAGCGCGGGCATCCAGGACGCGGTGAACCTCGGCTGGAAGCTCGCCCTGGACATCCAGGGCCGGACGCCCGAGGGCCTGCTCGACACCTACCACGCCGAGCGGCACCCGGTCGGGGCCCGGATCCTGACCAACACGCTCGCCCAGCGCATCCTCTACCTCGGCGGCGACGACATCACCCCGATGCGCGAGGTCTTCACCGAGCTGGTGGAGAACCACGAATCGGTCCGCCGCCACCTCGTCGGCATGGTCACCGGCCTCGACATCCGCCACGACGTCGGCGCGGGCGACCACCCGCTGCTCGGCCGGCGCCTGCCCGACCGGGAACTCGTCGTCGACGGCGAAAAGACCTCGGTCTTCGCGCTGCTGAACGCCGGCCGCGCCGTGCTCCTCGAACTCGGCGGCGACCACGGCCTGCGCGAGGCGGCCGCTGGCTGGGCCGACCGCGTCGAGGTGGTCCGCGCCGACCAGCCCGACTGCGACGCCCCGGTGGACGGCATCCTCGTCCGCCCCGACGGCTACGTCGCCTGGCTCGCGCCCGAAGGCGCCGGCTCCGAAGGCCTCACCGACGCTCTCACCCGCTGGTTCGGTCCCGCCGGCTGAGCGCTTTTCCGTCCCGCTCCGTCCGTACCCTCCACAGGAAGCGAAGAAGAATGCCTTTCATCTCCCTTGAGGACAAGCACCTGACCGTCCTCAACCTCTTCACCACCGACGCGCCTGAGAAGCAGGACAGCCTGATCGAGGAGATGCGGAAGATCGTCGACGCGGCGACGTACGACGGCTGGATGAACAGCACCGTGCACGCGGGCGTCGACAGCCTGGGCACCGCCAACTTCATCCAGTGGCGCAGCGGCGAGGACCTGGAGCGGCGATACGAGGGCGAGGAGTTCAAGCACCGCACCCTCCCCGTCTTCGGCGAGATCACCACCTCGATCAAGCTGCTGCAGAACGAGGTCGCCTACACGCTGACCTCGGGCGCCCTCGACGGCAAGGTCGAGGTCGGCCCGCACCGCGACGACTACACCGTCCTCGGCGTCTTCTCCGTGACCGACGACGGCCAGGACGAGGCCATCGACGCCCTCGGCAAGGGTCAGGACTTCTTCGCCGAGGTCCCCGGCTTCCGCTCGCACGTGGTCCTCAAGGGCCTGCGCGCCCGCGGCCTGGACGGCAAGTTCGTCGTCTCCTACTCGCAGTGGGACAGCAAGGAGGCCTACGACTCCTACCGCGACCAGGCCCCGGAGCAGCAGTCCGCCGCGCGCCAGGAGGCCCAGAACCGCGTCCGCGCCGTCTCCACCGGCGCCCCGTACATCAACTCGTACACCGTGGTGCACTCCCGCTCTGCCGGCGAGTGAACCGGCGCGCTTTCCACGGCGCGACGGGACCGCAATGCCCTGGACGCCCGGCACCCCGCTCAGGGCGCCGGGCGTCCCGCGTACGTGCCCCCCATCCATGAGAAGGCGCACTGTGCACCCGCTCCGGCGGAATTCGAGAATCCCCCGTGCGGCGCGCTATCGCCAGGCGGGACCGTCAAGCCAGTGGCGAATTCAGGCCGCCACACAGGCCGCGTTTGCACCGCGCTCTCCCGCGCACACGCTGAGGAGCCAAACCTTATGCACAGCACGTTGATTGTCGCCCGGATGGCAGCAGCCTCGTCCGTCGATGTGGCAAAGCTGTTCTCCGAATTCGACGCGACGGACATGCCCCAGCGCATGGGAACGCGGCGCCGCCAGTTGTTCTCGTACCGGGGCCTGTACTTCCACCTCCAGGACTTCGACGAGGACAACGGAGGCGAGCTGATCGAGCAGGCGAAGGGCGACCCGCGCTTCGTCGGGATCAGCCAGGACCTCAAGCCCTTCATCGAGGCCTACGACCCCAAGACCTGGCGCTCACCGGCCGACGCGATGGCCGCGCGCTTCTACAACTGGGAAGCGTCCGCATGACCCGCCGACGCGTCGTCATCACCGGAATCGAGGTGCTCGCCCCCGGTGGTGTCGGCAAGGAGAGGTTCTGGAACCTGCTGAGCGAGGGCCGCACCGCCACCCGCGGGATCACCTTCTTCGACCCCGCGCCCTTCCGCTCCCGGGTGGCCGCCGAGATCGACTTCGACCCGTACGCCCACGGGCTGACCGCGCAGGAGGTGCGCCGCCTGGACCGGACCGCGCAGTTCGCGGTGGTCGCCTCGCGCGGCGCGGTCGCCGACAGCGGCATCGAGCTGGGCGGGATCGACCCGCACCGCATCGGTGTCACCGTGGGCTCCGCGGTCGGCGCCACGATGAGCCTCGACGAGGAGTACCGGGTCGTCAGTGACGGCGGCCGGCTCGACCTGGTCGACCACGCCTACGCGGTCCCGCACCTCTACAACCACATGGTGCCGAGCTCCTTCGCCTCCGAGGTCGCCTGGGCCGTGGGCGCCGAGGGCCCCTCCACCGTGGTCTCCACCGGCTGTACCTCCGGCCTCGACTCGGTCGGCTACGCCGTCGAGCTGGTCCGCGAGGGGTCGGCGGACGTGATGATCGCAGGCTCCTCGGACGCCCCGATCTCCCCGATCACGATGGCCTGCTTCGATGCCATCAAGGCCACCACCCCCCGCCATGACGATCCGCACAGCGCCTCGCGCCCCTTCGACGGCACCCGCAACGGGTTCGTGCTGGGCGAGGGCACCGCCTTCTTCGTGCTGGAGGAGCTGGAGAGCGCCAAGAAGCGCGGCGCGCACATCTACGCCGAGATCGCCGGCTATGCCACGCGCTCCAACGCGTACCACATGACGGGCCTGCGCCCCGATGGCCTGGAAATGTCCGAGGCCATCAACGTCGCCCTCGGCGAGGCCCGCATGAACCCCGAGGCGATCGACTACATCAACGCGCACGGCTCGGGCACCAAGCAGAACGACCGGCACGAGACGGCCGCCTTCAAGCGCAGTCTCGGCGACCACGCCTACCGCACGCCGGTCAGCTCCATCAAGTCGATGGTCGGGCACTCGCTCGGCGCGATCGGCTCCATCGAGATCGCCGCGTCCGCCCTGGCCATGGAGTACGACCTCGTACCGCCCACGGCCAACCTGACGACGCCCGACCCCGAGTGCGACCTCGACTACGTCCCCGTCACCGCGCGGGAACAGCTGGTCGACGCGGTCCTCACGGTCGGCAGCGGATTCGGCGGCTTCCAGAGCGCCATGGTGCTGGCCAGCCCTGAAAGGAACCTCGTATGACCGCGTCGGTAGTGGTCACCGGCCTCGGCATCGCCTCCCCCAACGGGCTGGGTGTCAAGGACTACTGGTCGGCGACTCTTGGCGGAAAGAACGGCATCGGCCGGATCACCCGCTTCGACCCGTCAAGTTACCCCGCCCGCCTGGCGGGTGAGGTCCCCGGCTTCGTCGCCGAGGACCACCTGCCCTCACGCATCCTGCCGCAGACCGACCGGGTCACCCGGCTCGCGCTGGTGGCCACGGACTGGGCGCTGCAGGACGCGGGCGTCGACCCCGCGGAGATGTCCGGGTTCGACATGGGCGTCATCACGGCCTCGGCCGCGGGCGGCTTCGAGTTCGGCCAGGGTGAGCTGCAGAGCCTGTGGGGCCGGGGCAGCCAGTACGTCTCGGCGTACCAGTCCTTCGCCTGGTTCTACGCCGTCAACAGCGGCCAGATCTCGATCCGCAACGGCATGAAGGGCCCGGCCGGCGTCGTGGTCAGCGAGGGAGCCGGCGGCCTCGACGCCGTCGCCCACGCCCGCCGCCAGATCCGCAAGGGCACCTCGCTGATCGTCACCGGAGCCGTCGACGCCTCCATCTGCCCGTGGGGCTGGGTGGCCCAGCTGTCCACCGGCAAGCTGTCCACCAGCGACGAGCCCGCCCGCGCCTACCTGCCCTTCGACCGCGACTCCCGCGGTTATGTGCCCGGCGAGGGCGGCGCGATCCTCATCACCGAGGACGCCGACGCGGCGCGCGCCCGCGGCGCCCGCATCTACGGCGAGATCGCCGGCCACGGCTCGACGATGGACCCCAGGCCCGGCAGCGGCCGCGAGCCGGGCCTGCGCAAGGCCATCGAGCTCGCCCTCGCCGACGCGGGCGTCGACTCCGGCGACATCGACGTCGTCTTCGCCGACGGCGCCGGCGACCCCGAGCCGGACCGCATCGAGGCCGAGGCGATCACCGCCGTCTTCGGAGCCCGGGCCGTCCCGGTGACCGTGCCCAAGACAATGACCGGACGCCTGTACTCGGGCGCGGCCCCGCTGGACCTGGTCGCCGCCTTCCTCTCCATCCGCGACGGGATCATCCCGCCCACCGTGCACGTCGACCCGTGCCCGGACTACTTGCTCGACCTGGTCCTGGGCCAGCCGCGCCCGGCACCGGTGCGCAGCGCGCTGGTCCTGGCCCGCGGCAGCGGCGGGTTCAACTCCGCCATGGTCGTGCGCGCCGCCGAGTAGGGCGGCCTCGTCCGCACGTACGCCACCACCCACGCAGCATCATGATGAAAGGGACTCCACCATGGCCACCAAGGCGTTCACCCTCGACGACCTCAAGCGCATCCTGAAGGAGGCCGCGGGCGTGGCCGAGGGCGTCGACCTGGACGGCGACATCCTCGACACCGAGTTCGACGTGCTCGGCTACGAGTCTCTCGCCCTGCTGGAGGCCGGCAGCCTCATCGAGCGCGAGTGCGGCATCTCCCTCGACGAGGAGGCCGTCAACGACGCGCACACGCCGCGGACCTTCATCGACGTCGTCAACATGCAGCTCGCGCCTGCCACGGCTGCCTGAAGGGATCCGGACATGACCCAGCACGCCACCCCCAAGGTCGCCGTCGTCACCGGCGCCACCAGCGGCATCGGCCTCGCCTCGGCGCGTCTGCTCGCCTCGCAGAACCACAAGGTGTTCATCGGCGCCCGCAACGCCGACAACATCGCCGCCACCGTCAAGGAGCTCCAGGCCGAGGGCCTGGACGTGGACGGCGCGGTCGTCGACGTCCGCGACACCGCCTCGGTGGACGCCTTCGTCCAGGCCGCCGTCGACCGCTTCGGCACCGTCGACGTCGTGGTCAACAACGCCGGCCGGTCCGGCGGCGGACCGACCGCCGACATCACCGACGAGCTGTGGCAGGACGTCATCGAGACGAACCTCAACAGCGTCTTCCGCGTCACCCGCGCCGTGCTCAGCACCGGCGGCATGCGGCACAAGGACCGCGGCCGGATCATCAACATCGCCTCCACCGCGGGCAAGCAGGGCGTCGTCCTCGGCGCTCCGTACTCCGCCTCCAAGCACGGCGTCGTCGGTTTCACCAAGGCGCTGGGCAACGAGCTGGCCCCCACCGGCATCACCGTCAACGCGGTCTGCCCCGGGTACGTCGAGACCCCGATGGCCCAGAAGGTCCGCCAGGGCTACGCGGCCGCCTACGACACCTCCGAGGACGCCATCCTCGAGAAGTTCCAGGCGAAGATCCCGCTCGGCCGCTACTCCACCCCGGAGGAGGTCGCCGGCCTGGTCGGCTACCTGGCCTCGGACACCGCCGCCTCCATCACCTCGCAGGCGCTCAACGTCTGCGGCGGCCTGGGCAACTTCTAGCAGGGCCCGCCCCCACGCACCCCCCGAACACCACCTGAGGAGAACCCGTCATGACCACGCGTGAGGTCGAGCACGAGATCACCGTCGGCGCCCCGGCCGCCGCCGTGTACCAGTTGCTCGCGGACGTGAGCAACTGGCCGCGCATCTTCCCGCCCACCATCCACGTGGACCAGGTCGAGGCCGGGGGCGCCGAGGAGAAGATCCGGATCTGGGCGACCGCCAACGGCCGGCCGAAGAACTGGACCTCGCGCCGCACCCTGGACCCGGCGGGCCTGCGCATCACCTTCCGCCAGGAGGTCCCGGCGGAGCCCGTCAAGCACATGGGCGGTACCTGGATCATCGAGCCGCTCGGCGAGGCGGAGTCCCGCGTCCGGCTGTTGCACGACTACAGCGCCATCAACGACGACGCGCACGACCTGCTGTGGATCGCGCAGGCGGTAGACAAGAACAGCACCTCCGAGCTGGCCGCGCTCAAGGTCAACGTCGAGGCGGCGCACGCCGCGGAGACCGAGGAGCTGACCTTCTCCTTCACCGACACCGTCCAGGTCGCGGGCTCCGCCAAGGACGTGTTCGACTTCATCAACGAGGCCCAGCTGTGGGCCGAGCGGCTCCCGCACGTGGCCGTGGTGCGCCTCGAGGAGGACACCCCGGGCCTGCAGGAGCTGGAGATGGACACCCGCGCCAAGGACGGCTCGGTGCACACCACCAAGTCGTACCGGGTGGTCTTCCCCCACGACAAGATCGCCTACAAGCAGGTCACCCTGCCGGCGCTGATGACCCTGCACACCGGCGAGTGGACGTTCGTCGAGACCGACGAGGGCACCGCCGCATCCTCGCAGCACACCGTCAGCCTCAACACGGAGAACATCGCGCGCATCCTCGGAGACGAAGCCACCGTCGCCGACGCCCGCGCGTACGTGCACACGGCGCTGTCCACCAACAGCTGCGCCACCCTCGCGCACGCGAAGGCCTACGCCGAGTCGAAGGCCTCCTGAGCATGGCGCCCGACCTTGCAACGGGCGGTGCCGAACCGGCACCGGGCGGCGCGGGCCGCCCGGACCGGCTCGGCACCGAGGTCCTGGTCGTCGGTGCCGGACCCGTCGGGCTGATGCTCGCTGCCGAACTCGCACGCGGCGGCGTGGACGTGGTCGTGGTCGAGAAGCGCAAGGCCCCGTCCACCGAGTCCCGGGCCTCCACGCTGCACGCCCGTACCATGGAGATCCTCGACGCGCGGAAACTGCTGCCCGACGTCGGCACGCCGCCCCACGAGCCGCGCGGCCACTTCGGCGGCCTCCCGCTCGACCTCACCCTGCCCAGCACCCACCCGGGCCAGTGGAAGGTGCCGCAGACCAAGACCGAGGCGGTCCTGGAGGAGTGGGCGATCTCGCACGGCGTCAACATCCGGTGCGGCCACGAACTGGTCGCTGCCGGCGAGGTCGGCGAGTACGTCGAGGCCGAGGCCGTCGGACGGGACGGAGTCCTGCGGCTGCGTGCCCGCTACCTGGTCGCCTGCGACGGCGAGGACAGCACCGTACGGCGGCTGACCGGGGTGGACTTCCCCGGCCACGACGCCGGCCGGGAACTGCTGCGCGCCGACATCGAGGGCATCGACATCCCCAACCGGCGTTTCCAGCGCCTGGAGCGGGGGCTGGCCATCGCCTGGCGCAACGACAAGGGCGTCACCCGCGTCATGGTCCACGAGTTCGGCTCGACGGCCGGCCCGCGCACCGCGGACGCTCCGTTCGAGGAGGTCGCCACCGTCTGGAAGCGGGTCACCGGAGAGGACATCAGCGGCGGTACCCCGCTGTGGGTGAACTCCTTCGGCGACGCCTCCCGGCAGCTCGCCTCCTACCGGCACGGGCGCGTCCTGTTCGCGGGGGACGCCGCCCACCGGCAGATGCCGGTCGGTGGCCAGGCCCTCAACCTCGGTCTGCAGGACGCCTTCAACCTCGGCTGGAAGCTCGCGCTCACCGTGCGCGGGCTGGCTCCCGAGGGCCTCCTCGACACCTACCACGAGGAGCGGCACGCGGTCGGCCGCCGGGTCCTGGCGAACATCCGGGCCCAGGCCCTGCTGCTGCTCGGCGGCCCCGAGGTGGAGCCGCTGCGCGCGCTGGTGGTCGAGCTGACCGGCCTGGAGGAGGCACGGGCCCACCTGGCCGGGATGATCAGCGCACTCGACGTGCGCTACCCGGTGCCCGGCCCCGCGCACCCGCTGCTCGGCGCCCGGCTGCCGCACACCGTCGTGCGGTCCGGCGGGCGCGAGCGCGGCAGCACTGCCGAGCTGCTGCGCGCCCGCGGCGGTCTGCTGCTCGACGTGGACGGGACCGGCGTACGGGTGCCCGCCGGCTGGGCCGACCGGGTCACCGCGGTCGCCGGCGACCCGGAGCCCGGCTCGCTCCCCGGTGAGCCGGGGGCCGTTCTCGTACGGCCCGACGGCCACGTGGCGTGGGTGGGCCGGGACGAGGTCGGGCTGGCCGAGGCGCTCGACCGCTGGTTCGGCCCGGCCCGCCCACCGACCCCCTGAGCGTCCCCGGAGCGGGGGCACGTCCGCAATCCCCCCCACGATTGCGTCCCCACATGTACGTCCGCACCCCGCCGCACACCCACGCACAACCCAGTCACCAGTGATCCCCACTGTCAGGAAGGACAGCCCATGCAAGGGAGCGAAGGGACAGCGGCGGACACCGACGTCATCGTCGTCGGCGCCGGCCCGACCGGACTGATGCTCGCAGGCGAACTGCGCCTGGGCGGAGCTCGCGTCGTCGTGATCGAGAAGCTGGCGGCGCCTACCGGGCAGTCCCGTGGCCTGGGCTTCACAGCCCGTGCCATGGAGGTGTTCGACGAGCGCGGGCTGCTGCCCCGGTTCGGCCAGGGCGAGACCCTCGCCACCAGCCCCGTAGGACACTTCGGCGGGGCCCAGTTCGACTTCACCGTCCTTGAGGACGCCCACTTCGGCGCCCGCGGCATCCCGCAGGGGCAGACCGAGGCCGTGCTGGAGGGCTGGGCCGCCGAACTCGGCGCCGACATCCGGCGCGGCTGGGAGTTCGTCTCGCTCGCCGGCGGCTTCCTCGACGGGGACCACGTCGAGATCACCGTCCGTACGCCCGAGGGCGACGAGCAGCGGCTGCGCGCCGCGTACCTGGTGGGCGCCGACGGCGGCTCCAGCCGCGTCCGCAAGGCGGCCGGCTTCGAGTTCCCGGGCACCGACGCCACCCAGGGCATGTACCTCGCCGACGTCACCGGCTGCTCGCTGCGGCCGCGGTTCCTCGGCGAGCGCCTGAGCAACGGCATGGTGATGGCGGCCCCGCTCGCCGAGGGCGTGGACCGGATCATTGTCTGCCCCGACGGCCGGCCGGCGCACGACCGCGAGCGGACCGTCACCTTCGAGGAGGTCGCGGAAGCCTGGCAGAGCATCACCGGCGAGGACATCTCGCACGGTGGCGCCGACTGGGTGTCCTCCTTCACCAACGCCACCCGCCAGGCCTCCGAGTACCGGCGGGGCCGGGTGTTCGTGGCCGGCGACGCGGCGCACATCCACCTGCCGGCCGGCGGCCAGGGCCTGAGCACCGGCGTGCAGGACGCGGCCAACCTCGGCTGGAAGCTGGTCGCCGTGGTCCGCGGCGACGCCCCCGCGGCGCTGCTGGACACCTACCACGCCGAGCGGTGGCCGGTCGGCCGCCGCCTGCTGGCCAACACCCGTGCCCAGGGGATCGTCTTCCTCGGCGGCGCGGAGTCGGACCCGCTGCGCGAGCTGTTCGGCGAGCTGGTCCGGTACGACGACGTCAAGCGGCACCTGGCCGGAGCGGTCAGCCACCTCGACATCCGCTACGACCTCGGCGCAGGTGAGGACGCCCACCCGCTGGTCGGCCGCCGGATGCCGGCGCGGCTGCTGGTCGGCGCCGACGGCGAGCAGCGCACCACGCGACTGCTGCACCTGGGCCGGGCCGTACTGCTCGACTTCGCCGACGATGCCGGGGCGCGCCGTACGGCAGCCGGCTGGCAGGGCCGCCTCAACGTTCACACCGTGTCCGCCAAGCCGGTTGACGGCCCGGACGTACTGGTCGGCGTCCCCGCGCTGCTGCTCCGTCCCGACGGGTACGTGGCCTGGGCCGGCGAGCCCGCGCAAGGGCTCGCGGCCGCACTGGAGCGGTGGCTGGGAGCCGCTTCCGCCTGACCACCTCAGGGCGCCGCAGCCCCCGCCCCGCCGTCCGACCGGCGGGGCGGGGGCTCCGGCGTGCGGGGGGCGACGTACGGGGCGGGCACGCGGAAAGCCCCGGTTCCGCGTCGGGGAAACGCGGAACCGGGGCAGCTCAGGGCGGCGCGTCAGACCGCGATGGCCTCCACGACCGAGACGGCCGCAGCGGTCTCCACGACCCGCTCCAGCTTGAAGCCGGCCTTCGCCACCAGCTCCGCGTACTGCGACCGGGTACGCTCCTTGCCGCCCACGAGCAGCAGCAGCCACAGGTCGACGAGCTTGCCGGAGTGCGGCCCGTCGCCCTCCGGGACCACCATCTCCACCAGCAGCAGCTTGCCGCCCGGCTTGATCGCGGCGCGCACGTTGCGGAGGATCTGCAGAGCCTGCTCCTCCGGCCAGTCGTGCACGATGTGCTTGAGGACGTACGCGTCCGCACCCGACGGCATCGGGTCGAACAGATCGCCGTCGGCCAGGGCCACGCGGTCCGCGACACCCTGCGCCGCCAGGAACTCCGCAGCGCCGTTCGCGGCGATGCGCGGGTCCGAGAGGATGCCCTTGGTACCGGGCGCGCTGTCGAGGATGCCGGCCAGCAGCCCGCCGTTGGCTCCACAGAAGTCCAGGACCGTGCCGAACTGCGAGAAGTCGTACGCGGCCACGACCGGTGCGGTCTCGGTGGAGGACATGTTGCCCATCCCGCCGATGAACACCGCACCGTATTCCGGATTCTGCATGAGGTATTCGAAGGCGCCCATTCCGCGCCGCTTCGGCAGGCTCGGCTCGCCGGTTCGCACCGAGTCCAGGAAACCGTTCCAGTCGTCCCAGTGCGTCGGGTGGCCCATCAGCACACAGAGGTCGCGCATCGTCACCGGGTGGTCGGCGCGCAGCGCGTCGGCCATCGGAGTCAGCGCCCAGAGGCCGTCGTCCTGGCGCGTGAACACGCCCTGGGAGGCGAGCAGGCGCAGCACCCGGCCCAGCGCCTCGGCATCCGCGCCGACCTCAGCGGCCAGGTCTTCGATCGGTCGCGGACCGGCCTGCAGGGCCTCGGCCACGCACAGTTCGGCGGCGGCGTACAGGGCCTGGGTCACCATGGAGCCCATGGCCAGTTCGAGCAGGGCGAACGGGGGCGGGGCCAACTCCCGGACCTGCTTCTGCAGGTCCGCCCGGGTCTTCTCCGCGGCGCGGACGACTTCGGGGGGCGGCACAGCGGGCATGTGGTTCCTCCATGGCAAGAGCGAGAACTCTGTCCCAACCGCCGGAAGGGACCCGTCCCGCCACGGTAAGGAAGAGGGATAGACCCGCCCTGGAAAGCGACTTGTACATATCTGGAGCGGGGCGGACGCCTCGCACGCCCCAGGAGTTTCGCCGCGGCCGCCGGACGGCCGGCCCAGAACTGCTCGGCGGCCACTCGACGTGGGCCGGAGACCGGTTCGTTCGGGACGAAGTACTGGGCATCCTTGGCCCGGCATCGCGTTGCGCAGTCCGACGCCCCTGGAGGTCGTCCGTGTCCGTTCGTACCGAGCCGTTGCTGAGTCCGTAGTCAGGTCTCAGCATTCCGGGCATTTCGGCCAGGAAGGTCCGTCACATCACCAGAGCGTTAGGGGCTCGGCTTGAGTACGGTCTCCCGTTTCTGTCTGCTGCTGGTGCGGCAGTGTTGTGCCACCTGCCCGCCCCGTCCCTGCCTTGCGACGGGGGCGGGTGGTGCGGGTCTTCCGGTCGGCTCCACGGGGTTTCGACACCCGGGGGGTGTCCTGGTCTCCGGCCACTCCGGTACCAGTGACTGCGGTTGCTGCGAGGGCGGCGAGGTTGCGGGCTGCGTTGTCGTCCCGGTCGATGACCAGGCCACAGGCGTCGCATTCGTAGGTCCGGATGTGCAGCGGCAGTTTGGCTTTCACTGTGCCGCACCCGGAGCAGGTCTTGGAGGAGGGGAACCAGCGGTCTGCCGCGATGATGCGGGTGGCGTGGCGCTGGCGGGTCTTGTAGGTGAGCCGGCGGCGGATCTCGCCGAATCCGGCGTCGGCGATGTGCCGGGCCAGGCGCCGGTTCTTCACCATGCCGACGACGTTGAGGTCCTCGATCACGACGGTGCCGTACTCGCCGGCAACGCTTGTGGTGAGCTTGTGCAGGGCGTCCGCGCGGAGGTTCGCGACCCGGTGGTGCACGCGGTTGCGCTGGGCGTTGGCCTTCTCCCACCTGCGGGAGGGCTTCCGCCCGGTGCGGCGGTCGGGGCCGCGTCGGCGGGAGACCGTGCGGGAGGCCCGGCGGAGCCGTTTCAGGGCGCTGTTCAGGTGCCGCGGGTTGGGCACGGTGCGGATCTCGCCGGTGCTGCCGACCGCGACGTCGGGGCGTGCGACGCGGCGGATGTCCCGCGCGGTCTCGACCTGGAAGGCGACGAGCCAGCGTCCGCGTTCGTGGCGGACGGTCGCGGACAGGATGCGCGCGGTCCCAGCCTGGACACGGGCGAGGAGCCCGGCCACGGGCTCGTGCGTACGGATCGTGCCGAGCCTGGGCAGTGTGACGTGCCGTCCGTCGGCGTCGAGGCGGATGGTGCCGGTGGTGAACCGGCAGGACAGGCGCGCCTTGTGCTTCGACTTGAACCGGGGCGCACCCATCCGGGCGCCCTTGCGCTTGCCGTTCTTCGACTTGGCGTAGTTGTCGAACGCGGCCGACGCGTTGGCGAGACCGGTGTTGTACGCCTCCTTGGAGTTCTCCTCCCACCATGCAGCGAAGCGCGGATCAGTCTTTTTGGCCTGGTTGAACTCCTTGCGCAGCGATGGCAGCGACCACGGCCGCCACTCGGTCAGCTCCGCCCCGGCGACGCCGTACGTCTCCTCGGTCCGGCGCTGCCACCAGGACGCGGTCACCCAGCCGACAGCCCAGTTGTACGCCGCGCGCGCCGCACCGCAGTGCGAGCGCAACGCGTGCTCCTGGGCGGCGTTCGGGTCCAGCGCGAAGCGGTACGCCTGCACCACGAACCCGGGCTGCGGCCGGAACTTCTTCACTCGGCGGCCTCGCCGGTCGCCACGGCCACCGCGCGGGCGGCCCGGGTCTTCGCCGCCCGCTGCCCGTACAGGCGGGCGCACATCGAGGTGAGCACCTCGGTGACGTCCCGCACCAGGTCGTCCGCGGTCTCGGCAGGGTCGAGGACGACCAGGCGCCTGCCGGACGCCGACAGCGCGGCCTCGAGGTGCTCGACGCCGAACCGGGTCAGCCGGTCACGGTGCTCGACCACGATCACAGCCGTACCCGGGTCGGCGAGAAGCCGATGCAGTTTGCGACGGCGCCCGTCCGGCCCTGACCCGACCTCGGTCACGACTTCCGCGACGGCCAGGACCAGTCCATTCGCGCCGGACACCACCCGCGCAGCCTGCCGATCCAAGTCGACCTTCTGGTCTGCTGACGACACGCGGCAGTACGCCACCACGCGTCCGGACGGCTGGACGGCCACCTCATCGACCAGCCACGTCCCGGACGGCGCCTGGCGGACCGGCACGGGCATCTTCCCGTCCTTCACCCACCGCCAGGCGGTCTGGTAGCTCACGCCCTGCTGACGCGCCCACTCCGACAGCCTCACAAAACCAAGCTACGTGAGATGTCTGACCAGAGACGACTATGAATGATCAGGAAATCCATGGCAGTTGTCGCCCCCCTCGCCGGAGACCGGCGCGCCGTGTGCACCCTGCCCGGGGACGCCCTCCTCGGCACCCCGGCCGGCGCCGCGCCCGAGCGGGCCACCGCTCCCGCCGAGGTGCAGGCCCATGCGCTTCCGCCACCGAGACGGCATCAGCGTCCATCTCTCGTACTCGACCGGCGTGCACCCGGCCGAGACCCCTGACGGGCTCCCCGCCCACCTGCGTAGCTCGTCGACGGCATGGCCGCCGAACCCGCGTTCGCCCGCGACCTGCTGACGGAGCACGGCCTGAAGGAGCTGCCGTGACCACCCTCTCCACCGCCGCGGCTGCGGCCCCGCCGCACACCGCGCACCGGCAGTTGCCTCGCGCGGGTGAGGAACGGACCTCAAGGATCGCCTGAGCGATCCTGCGGTCCCGCTGCACCGCCCCTCGACCCCCCTGGTCTTTTCTGAGGATCAACCGTCTGTATGGAGGAATCGAAAATGGCAAAGAGCGCGATCATCGTGGGCGCTGGGCCGGTCGGTCTGATGCTCGCGGGCGAGCTGCGGCTCGGCGGCGCGGACGTCGTCGTCTACGACAAGCTGCCCGCTCCCAGCGGCGAGTCGCGCGGCCTTGGGTTCACCAGCCGTACCGCGGAGGTCTTCGACCAGCGCGGGCTGCTCGGCAGGCTCGGCGACATCCGCTGGGGCAAGCAGGGCCACTACGGCGGTGTCCGCATCGACTTCTCCCTCCTGGACGAGAGCCACTTCGGCATCATGGGCCTGGCCCAGTCCGTCACCGAGGACATGCTCGGCCGCTGGGTCGACGAGCTCGGCGTCGAGGTGCGCCGCGGCTACGACCTGACCACCCTGACCGAGACCGAGGACGGCGTGGTCCTCGGCTTCCAGGGCCCCGACGGGTACACCGAGGCCACCGGCACGTACGTCATCGGCTGCGACGGCGGCAAGTCCACCGTGCGCATCCTGGCCGACATCGACTTCCCCGGCGACGAGGCCACCCGCGGCATGTACCTGGCCGACGTCGTCGGCGCGGACGTGCGCATGAGGCCCATCGGCGAGCGCATCGAGGGCGGCGGCATGGTGCTGTCCGTCACCCTGGAGCCGGGTGTGGACCGCATCGTCATCCACGAGCCCGGCGTCCGCCCGCACCACGGCGAGGGCGAGCTGGAGTTCTCGGAGCTCGCCGACGCCTGGCAGCGCATGACCGGCGAGGACATCCACGGCGCCTCCGCCTCCTGGATGTGCGCCCTGACCAACGCCACCGGCCTGGCCGCCCAGTACCGCAAGGGCCGCGTCTTCCTCGCCGGCGACTCCGCCCACGACCACGCCCCGCTCGGCGCCCAAGGCGTCAGCGTCGGTCTCCAGGACGCCGTCAACCTCGGGTGGAAGCTCGCCGCCGTGCTCGGGGACCGGGCGCCCGAGTCCCTGCTCGACACCTACCACGCCGAGCGCCACCCGATCGGTGAGCAGCTGATGCGGGACGTGCACTCCATGTCGATGCTGTACCTCGCCGGCGAGGAGATGGAGCCGCTGCGCGCCGTCGTGCGCGAACTCGTCACCCTGCCCGAGGCCGCCCGGCGGCTCGCGGGCCGCGTCTCCGGCCTGCACATCAAGTACGACGTGGGCGCCGAGGGACACCCCTTCCTGGGGCTGCGGCTGGCCCCGCACCGAGCCGTCGAGCGCGCCGACGGCAGCCGTACGAAGGTCGCCGAGCTCCTGCACGCAGGCCGCGGCGTGCTCATCGTCTCGGACGGGGACGGCGGCCCGGCCGAACTCGCCGCCCGCTGGGCCGACCGCGTGGACGTCATCACCGGCGCCTGGGCCGACCAGGAGGCCGACCACCCGGGCGCCCCACAGGCCGTGCTGGTCCGCCCCGACGGCTACATCGCCTGGGTGGCGCCGGCAGGCGGCGACCTCGAAGCCGCCCTCACCCGTTGGTTCGGGGCGCCCGCGGCTGTCTGACGGCCCGCCGCATGACACCCCCCGGCCGCCCGCGCCCCCGAGGAGGGGCCGGAGCTGATCGGCCGGTACCTGCTGGTCTTCTTCGCCTGACCACCGCCGACCTGGCGCTGCCCCATGCGCGGCAGCTCTGATGTTTGAGGAGTAAGACATGGCAAAGGGCGCGATCATCGTCGGCGCCGGGCCGGTCGGGCTGACGCTCGCCGGCGAACTGAAATTGGGCGGCGTGGACGTCGTCGTCCTCGAGAAGCTCCCCGCGCCCAGCGGCGAGTCCCGCGGCGTGGGCTTCACCCGCCGCGCGGCCGAGGTCTTCGACCAGCGCGGCCTGCTGGAGCGCTTCGGCGACGTCGAATGGGCCCAGGGCCACTTCGGCGGGGTCCACATCGACTTCTCCAAGCTGGACGACAACCACTTCAGCGTCCGCGGCATCCCGCAGTTCCGCACCGAGGAGATCCTCGAAGGCTGGCTGAAGGAGCTGGGCGTCGAGATCCGCCGCGAACACGAGGTGCTCGGCTTCCGCGAGACCGAGGACGGCGTCGTTGTCGAGTACGAGGGCCCCGCCGGCCGCGGCGAGGAGAGCGCCGGCTACCTGGTCGGCTGCGACGGGGCGCGCAGCATCGTCCGCCGGCTCGCCGGCATCGACTTCCCCGGCTGGGAGCCCACCCGCGGGATGTACATGGCCGACATCGTCGGGGCGGACGTACGCCAGCGCCCCATCGGCGAGCGCGTGCCCGGCGGCATGGTCATGGCCTTCAACCTGGAGGACGGCGTCCACCGGATCGTCATCCACAACGAGTCGCTGCGGCCGCCGGAGGACAAGAGCGGCCTCACGTTCGAGACCATCGCCGACGCCTGGCAGGACATGACCGGCGAGCGCCTGCACGACGCCGAGGTCCGCTGGATCAGCTCCTTCACCGACACCACCCGCCAGGCCGCCCAGTACCGCAAGGGCCGGATCTTCCTGGCCGGCGACGCCACCCACATCCACATGCCGGCCGGCGCGCAGGGCATGAGCGTGGGCGTGCAGGACGCGGTCAACCTCGGCTGGAAGCTGGCGGCCACCATCAACGGTTGGGCGCCCGAGGGCCTGCTCGACACCTTCCAGTCCGAGCGGCACCCGGTCGGGGAACTGCTCATGCGCAACACCCGCGCCCAGACCAAGCTCTACCTCTCCGGCGAGGAGATGGAGCCGCTGCGCGCGGTCATGCAGGAACTCGTCCAGGACGTCGCGGTGGCCCGCCACCTGGCCGGCCAGGTCTCCGGCCTCGACGTGCGCTACGACATCGGCTCAGGCAGCCATCCGCAGCTCGGCCTGCGGCTGCGCCCCGACACCCCGCTCAAGCTCACCGACGGTAGCCCCGCCACCGTGCGGGACCTGCTCAAGCCGGCCCGCGGCGTGCTGTTCGTGACCCCCGCGGCGGCCGACTCCGACGCACTGCGCGCCACCGCGGCGCGCTGGGGTGACCGGGTGGACACGGTCACCGGCGACTGGGCCGAGGGCGAGGGGGCCGTGTCGGACGCCCCGCACGCGCTGCTGGTCCGCCCCGATGGCTACATCGCCTGGGCCGCCCCGGACGAGGCCGGCCCGCATGAGGCGTTGGAGCGCTGGTTCGGAGCCGTCTGAGCGAGTTCTTCAGCGCTGATCTGCTGTGTGGGCTGATCTCCCCGTTCGAGGAATGTGAAGAGCTGTCGGCAGATTGCACGCTTGAGGCAGCGTCCGGAGCGCGGCCCCAACACCCAGGCGGCGCCCGCGCTGCGCGGGACCGGCCCGAGAGCACCCCCCGCTCCACGCGAGGGGTTGGCAACTGCTGCTCGTTGACTGTGCGCAAGCATGTTCTGGCGTGAGTGGGTGAGTGTCGGCGACCTCTGTCCGCGCGAAGTCCGAGGGGGAACGGAGGTTCTTGTCTCGAATGGGTGACCTTTTGCGGGTGGTGATCGTTGGGTGGGGTGACGGGGTGTTTGGGCCGGTCTGGGCTGGCGGTGAGCGGGTTGGGTGGGTTGCGGGTGGTGAGGGCGTCGTTCGTGGTGCCCGGTCCCTCGGGTGTGGCGGTCCGGGACCGGCTCAAGGGGCTGACGGTCGGGGACGAGAGGGTGCTTCGGCTGGTCGGCGGCCATCTGGGTTCGCTGGCGTCGGGGGACCTCAAGTTGCGGTGTGCGGCCGGTCTGGAGCACGACAACGAGTCGTGGGCGTCGCGCAAGCGGGAGCTGACCGGGCTGTCGTCGTCGCGGTGGGCGGGGTCGTTGACGAAGGCCACGCATGACCTGTGGGCGTTGGCCCGGCGTGGCCAGGCCGCGCACATCCGGCAGCTCGAGGTCGGGGTGAAGACGATCCGGCACCGGCTGTCATTGCCTCTCGGGGAGAAGGGCAGTAAGCGGGCTGCTGGTGGTTATCGGAGTCGGCGGGAGTGGCATGCCAAGACGCGTCGGCTGCGGGTGCTGGAGGACCGGCTGGCTGTGGCCAGGGCCGACTGGGCGGCCGGGCGGGTGCGGGTGGTGCGGGGCGGGAAGCGGCTGCTGACCAGCCGCCAGCACCTGGAGCAGGCGCAGCTCACCGAGCCGCAATGGCGTGCGCGGTGGGAGGCGTCGCGCCGGTTTTTGCAGGCGGACGGTGAGTCCGGCAAGCGGTACGGCAACGAAACGATCCGGGTCAGCCCCGACGGCCAGGTGAGCATTCGGCTCCCGGCCCCGCTCGCCCCCCTGGCCAACGCTCCGCACGGCCGCTACGTCCTGGCGGCCAGGGTGTCGTTCGCGCACCGGGGTGCGACATGGCGGGACCGGGTCGGGACCAACCGGGCGGTGGCCTACCGCATCCACGAAGACGTCCAGCGCCAACGCTGGTACCTGACCGCCTCCTGGACCATCCCACCCACCCCCAGCATGCCCCTGGCCGCTGTCCGGGCGGGCGGCCTGATCGGCGTGGACACCAACGCCGACCACCTCGCGGCCTGGCGGCTGGACCAGCACGGCAATCCGGTCGGCGCCCCGCGCCGCTTCGACTACGACCTGTCCGGCACCGCCGACCACCGCGACGCCCAGGTGCGCCACGCCCTGACCCGCCTGCTGCACTGGGCCACCCGTCACCGCCTGGCGATCGCGGTGGAAGATCTCGACTTCACCGCCGAGACCAGCCGGGAGAAACACGGCCGCCGAAAGAAGTTCCGCAAACTGATCTCCGACATGCCCGTGGCCCGGCTGCGCGCCCGCCTGGTGTCCATGGCCGCCGACCTCGGCATCCCGCTGGTCGCCGTCGACCCCGCCTACACCAGCAAGTGGGGCGCCCAGCACTGGCAGAAACCCCTCACCAGCACCACCAGGAACACCACCCGCCACGGCGCGGCCGCTGTGGCCATCGGAAGGCGCGCCCTGGGGCATCCGATCCGGCGTCGGACGGCACCGCCCCGTACCCACCAGAGCGATGGGTACGGGCATCGGACCGTCCAGGCCCGACCGGCCACCCCGGGGCGTGAGGAAACCCGCCCCCGCATCCCCGGACCACGGACACGATCCGTGCCGCCCGGACGCGCAGCGAACGCGGTCAACCAGAACGCCCAACACCGTCCGGGGCGTTCGACTGAGCATGAGTCCTGGCAACAGGACTCACTCCCGCTCAGTCTCTAGGAACGGTGCTCTTCGCGTGTCACGGGGCCCGTACGCGTGCCCGACCGGCCCGGACGGCGCCCGAGACCGGTCCAGGACCGGTCTTCCACTCGGATCCGAGCACTGGTTGAGCGGCGGGACCGACCGTTGGCGGACACCACCCTGACCCCCGGGGGCAGGCCGGGCAGGCACACCGGCGGGGCCGACGCGTCGGCCCCGCGGTCCAGCCGTCCCCCGTCTCCTGAGCGGAGTGCTTCGTGACTAGCGGACGTATGGAAGTGTGCCTTGTCGGCGCCGGACCCCGCGGGCTGTCCGTACTGGAACGGCTCTGTGCGCAGGAGCGGAAGTCCCCCCGCTGGGACCAGCTGACCGTGCACATCGTGGAACCGGACCCACCGGGCTCCGGCCGGGTCTGGCGGCCCTCCCAGTCCCGGCACCTCCTGATGAACACCGTCTCCTGTCAGGTCACGGTCTACACCGACACCAGTGTGGCCATCGAAGGGCCGCTGGAGGAGGGTCCGAGCCTGTACCAGTGGGCCAAGGCGCTGGGCCCCAGCGCTCTGACGCCCGGAGCGGGCACGCCGTACGACGACGAGACCCTCGCCGAGGCCCGGGACCTCGGGCCGGACACATACCCCACCCGCGCCTTGTACGGCCAGTACCTGACCTGGGTGTTCGGCCGGGTGACCGCGAGCGCGTCCGCGAACACCACCGTCCGTGTGCACGCCTCGCGCGCCGTGGCCCTGGAGGACGCCGAGCCCGGCACGGGCCCCAGCGGGGCGCAGACCGTGCTCCTGGAGGACGGCACCCGGCTGACGGGCCTGGGCGCGGTGGTGCTCGCGCAGGGCCACGTGCAGGTGCGGCCGACCGACGTGGAGCGGGAGTTCGCCGCGTACGCCGCCCGGCACGGGCTGACCTACATCGCGCCGAGCAACCCTGCGGACGTCGACCTGTCCACCGTCGCCCCCGGCGAGACGGTGCTGCTGCGCGGCCTGGGCCTGAACTTCTTCGACTACATGGCGCTGTTCACGCACGCTCGCGGCGGGCTGTTCGAACGCGTCGACGGCCGCCTGGTGTACCGCCCCTCGGGCCGCGAGCCGCGGCTGTACGCGGGCTCCCGCCGCGGCGTGCCGTACCAGGCGCGCGGCGAGAACGAGAAGGGCGCGCACGGCCGCTACCACCCGCGGCTGCTGACCACCGATTTCGTGGCGTCCCTGCGCGCCCGGGTACGGGGCGGGGAGCCGATCCGCTTCGGCACCGAACTGTGGCCGCTGATATCCAAGGAAGTGCGCACCCTCTACTACGAGACGCTCCTCGCGCAGCGCGCGGAGCCGGCCGCGGTGGCCGCCTTCGGGGAGGCGCTCCTGCAGGCAGGGGATGACGAGGCCGAGGACCTGCTGCTCAGCGCGGCCGGTATCGGCAACGACGAGCGCTGGGACTGGGACACGGTCGCCCGGCCGTACGACGGGCAGGTCTTCCGGGACCTGGCCTCCTTCCGCAGCTGGCTGCGCGGCTACCTCGACGAGGACGTGCGCCGGGCCCGGGAGGGCAACGTCAGCGGCCCGTTCAAGGCAGCCCTGGACCTGCTGCGGGACCTGCGCAACGAGCTGCGTCTGGCGATCGACCACGGCGGCCTCGACGCCCACTCGCACCGCGACGAGCTCGACCGCTGGTACACGCCGCTCAACGCCTTCCTGTCGATCGGTCCGCCGGCCTCCCGCATCGACGAGATGGCCGCCCTGATCGACGCGGGCATCCTCGACGTAACCGGTCCGGGGCTGCGGGTGGCCACCGACCCCCTCGACCCCGCGGGCGCGGCCTTCGTCGGCACCTCCCCGGACATAGCCGACCTGCGGGTGCGGGCCACAGTGCTGATCGAGGCCCGACTGCCGGAGATCGACGTGCGGCGCACCGCCGATCCGCTCATGGACCGGCTGCTGAGCACCGGTCAGGCCCGGACCCACCGCATCGCGGGCGCGGACGGCTCGTCCTACGAGACCGGAGGCCTGGCCGTCTCGCAGCGCCCGTACCACCTGCTCCAGGGGCAGGGGGTGCCGCACCTCAGACGGTTCGCGTACGGGGTGCCCACCGAGGCCGTGCACTGGGTGACCGCGGCTGGCATCCGGCCGGGCGTGGGCTCGGTGACGCTGGAGGACTCCGACGCCATCGCGGCGGCGGTGCTGGCGCTGCCGGAGCCGCGCCCCGCGCTGCGGCTGCCCGGGACGCCGGCGGTCGCGGCGGGGCCGGCGATGTCCGGCAACGCGGGTGCGGGAGCGGTTGCGTGAGCCAGGCCGCCGTCCGCACCGCGGGCCCGGACACGGGGCTGCTGTCCCCGGTCCGGGCCGGCACGCCCGTCGAGGCCGCCGTCGCCGACGACGGCTGGGTCCAGGCGATGCTCGACGCCGAGGCTGCGCTGGCCCGCGCCCAGGCGCGGTGCGGCACGGTCCCACCGGCGGCGGCCGCCGCGATCACCGCCGCCGCCCGGGCCTCGGACTTCGACACCAGGGAGCTGGCGCTGGCCTCGCGGGAGACCGCCAATCCGGTGGTGGGCCTGGTCGCGGCGCTCACCGCGCGGGTCGCGGCCCGCTCGCCGGAGGCGGCCGAGTACGTGCACCGCGGCTCCACCAGCCAGGACATCTTCGACACCGGCGCGATGCTGGTGGCGACCCGGGCCCTGCGGCTGATCGTCGCGGACCTCAGGGCGGTGGCCGACGCCCTCGCCGGCCTGGCGGCCGACCACCGGGACACGGCGATGGCGGGACGCACCCTCGCCCTGCACGCCGTACCCACCACCTTCGGGCTGAAGGCGGCGGGCTGGCGCCAGCTGGTCCTGGAATCCATCGAGCGGCTGGAGCGGCTGGCCGAGGGCGGCCTGCCGGTCTCCTTGGGCGGCGCGGCCGGCACACTGGCCGGCTACCTCCAGTACGCGGGCGACGGCGCCGACCCGGCGACCGTCCTGGCCGAGCTGGTGGACGCCTTCGCGGACGAGACCGGGCTGGCCGCACCGGTGCTCCCCTGGCACGCGCTGCGCACGCCGGTCGCCGACCTGGGTGCGGCCCTCGCGCACACCACCGGGGCACTGGGGAAGATCGCCGTCGACGTGCTGGTTCTGGCCCGCACCGAGATCGGGGAGCTGGCCGAGCCGGCGGTGGCCGGGCGGGGCGCCTCCTCGGCGATGCCGCACAAGCGCAACCCGGTGCTCTCGACGCTGATCCGCTCCGCCGCCCTCCAGGTCCCGGCGCTGGCCGCCGTCCTCGTGCAGTGCCTGCCGCACGAGGACGAGCGGTCGGCGGGGGTCTGGCACGCCGAGTGGCAGCCGCTGCGCGAGGCGCTGCGGCTGACCGGCGGGGCCGCGCACACCGCCGTGGAGCTGGTCCGCGGGCTCACCGTGTGCCCCGAGCGGATGGCGGTCAACCTGGAGGTCACTGGCGGGCAGCTCGTCTCCGAGCGGGTCTCCGCCGTGCTCGCCCCGAGGCTGGGCAAGGTGGCCGCGAAGGAACTGCTGACGCGGGCGTCGCTGCAGTCGGCCGAGACGGCCCGCCCGCTGGCCGCCGTGCTGGCGGAGTCCGACGCGCTGCGGGGGGTGCTCACGCCCGCGGAGCTGACCGCGCTGCTCGACCCGGCCGGTTACACCGGTGCGGCCGGGCCGCTGGTCGACCGGGCGCTGGCCGTCGGCCGCTTCGACGCCGATACCTGAGGGCTGTCCGCAGAGTCCCGCCTGCCCCGCGCCCGGCTGTTCCTCCTGGACGGTCGAAACGACGCAGGAGCAGCGTGGATCTCGGACCTCCGGTACCGGAGGAATTCGGTCCACGGGCGCGGGGGCGAGGCGTCAGACGGTGCCGAGGCGGAAGCCGACGCCGCGGACGGTGACGATCCAGCCGGGGTTGCCCAGCTTGCCGCGAACGCTGCTGACGTGGGTGTCCACGGTGCGGCGCGACCAGGAGTTGCCCCACACCTGCTGGAGCAGCTGCCTGCGCGGGACGACGGTGTCGGGATGCTGCGCCAGCAGGCACAGCAGGTCGAACTCCTTGCGCGTGAGGGTGACCGGCGCGCCGTCGACGGTCACCTCGCGGGAGCCGACCTCGATGCGCAGCCGGCCGTGCCGGATCTCCTGGGCCGGGCCCGCGGCCGCCGTCGGCTGCCACTGCGTGCGGCGCATGACGGCCTCGATCCGGGCCAGCAGCTCGCGGATCCCGAAGGGCCTGGTGACGTAGTCGTCCGCGCCCGCTTGGAGTCCGAGCACGCAGTCGATCTCGGACTCGCGGGAGGTGACGATGATGAGCGGCACCCGGCTGACCGACCGGATCGCCCGGCACACCTCCAGCCCGTCCAGGTCCGGCAGTTCGAGGTCGAGCAGGACGAGGTCGGCGCTGCCGTAGGCCTGCAGGGCCGCGCCGCCGTGGGCCGCCCTGGTACAGGTGTGGCCGTGTCGGCGCAGCTGGTGCGACAGCCCGTCCCCGGCGTCGGCGCCCACGACCAGGATGTGCCGACCGGAGACCGCGGGCGCCGGCCGGGGTGCGGCCCTGCCCAGTCCGTCGCGGGGCGACGTCTGACCGAGGGCGCCCGGTCCGGGCACGCTCTGGACGGGGCTCCTCTGGCCGGGCGCGTGCTGGCCGGGGGGCCACGCGCCAGAGGATCCGGGGCGCGGCGGCCACGCCTCCCGTACCAGCGCGCGGGCCCGCGGCTCATCGTGCTCGGGGTGTGGAGCGGACGTCTGGTGCTCCGGCAGTGCCTGTGCCTGAACCTGACTCATGCCTCCCCCGGGGGGTCGTGGCGAGGCCGGACCGGTTCGGCCGCCGCCCGCGCCGACGCTAGCGGTGTGCGGTCGAATCCTGGTGCAGGGCCGGTCCAGGGTCCGCCCGGCCGCTCGCCGTCCGCGGCCGGCCCGCCCCCTACACCGCGAACACCTCGGTGGCGCCGTGGTTCGGGTCGCCCGCCCGCAGGTGCAGCTCGCCCGCCCCGGGCAGCATGACCACCGAGGCCACCGTCCTCTCCAGGCGGTAGATCCCGTGGTCGGCGATGCATACCGGTGGCCGGCACAGCACCGCGAAGTGCTCCTCCGCAGGGGCCTGTGGGTCGAGTCCGGCCAGCCCCTTCGTCACGGCCTCCAGCCGGTCGTCGGAGTTGACGCGGTCGGGGGCCGACTGCCGGTCGAGCGGGGTGAAGTCCTCGTGCAGGTAATGGTTGGTGTGCACGGCCTCCCGCGAGGCGGGCTCGGTCACCCGCAGCCCGGTCCCGCACACCTCGGCGTACACCGCGCGCCGCCGGTCGCACAGCACCAGGTTGCGCGAGCTGGACAGGGTGAGCCCGGCCAGTATCTCCAGGGCCTCGTCCACGCTCCCGGCACGGTCCAGCAGGTGGCGGATGGTCAGGTACGGCGTGACGCCGGGCCGCCACAGGCCGTCGGTCACCAGGTTCAGCCCGATTGCGAGCCCGTCGCTGTTCATGCCGAGATACCCGAGCAGGCCCGCGAAGCTGAGCACCGTCACCCGGCGCGGCCCGCCCGCCCGGGCCAGCGACAGCACCGCGATGTGGCTGTCGATGTCCGCGTTGAGGTCCACCGTCTGCGCCAGCACCGGCCGGGCGGCCGGCCCGGTGCGCGCGTACGCCGTGCAGTCCCCAGCGCTCGGCACCCCGGTGTAACCCATGACCTCGCGGCGCAGCTGCAGCAGCCACGCCTCGTCCTCGGAAATCCCGGCCCCCGCCGCCAGCCCCGCGACCTCCTCGGCGAGGTCCGGGACCGCCGCCGTGATCTCCGCGCGGTACGTGGTGATCGACGGCAGCAGCCCGGCGAACGTCAGCGGCCGGTCGGTGAGGGGCTCCAGCCGCGCCAGGCCGTCGCGGAGGAAGCCGCGCAGCGGGCCGGCGAGTGCCGCCCCGTGGGTGCGGCCCAGTTCGAAGGGGGTGCCGGCGGCCTTGACGTACGCGACGCTCATGCGGAGGCGGCCGCCTTCTTCGGGCCCTGGGAGAGGGCGTCGAGCACCTGCGGCCACTCGGCGCGCAGGATGCTGTAGAAGACCGCGTCGCGGCGGCGTCCGCCCGGCATGTAGTTGAAGGAGCGCAGGGTGCCCTCCTCGGTGGCGCCGATGTTGCGCAGGCCCTTGCGGGCCTGGACGTTGAGCTCGTCCGTCTTGAACTCCACCCGCTCGGCCTCCAGCACCTCGAAGGAGTGCTGGAGCAGCAGCAGCTTCGACCAGTGGTTGATGCCCTTGCCGCGGAAGTCGTGGCCCAGCCAGGAGGCCCCGATCTCCAGTCGGCGGTCCTTCTCGGCGAAGCTCAGCAGGCTCATGCTGCCCGCGATCCGGCCGCTCTTCCTGTCGGTGATCACGTAGACGGCGCGGCGGCCGGCGGTGTGCTCGGCGAGGTTCGAGTCGAAGAACGCCTCGAAGTCCGCGTCGTCGCCGACGACGACCGTGAAGTAGCGCCAGATCTCGGGGTCGAGGGCCACGGCGCGGATGCCCTCGCGGTCCGCCTCGCTGAGCGGGGTCAACAGGACGTGCTCGTTCTCCAGCGTGGTGGCGGCTTTCTCGGACCAGCTCATGGTGAGGGACTCCATAGGGCGAAGAGGGGATGGCAAGAGGATGGTGGGGCGAGTCCGGACAGCCGGGTCGGGCTTTTCCGGGATCAGTCCGGATCAGTCCGTCAGCACACGGAGTTTCTCCAACCGGCTGTGCACCACGTCGTGGTGGACGAGGAAGTCCTCGGGCTCGCGCGGGCTGCTCCGCACACCCTCCTCGGCCAGGGCCTCGCCGAAGTTCTGCCCGTACTCCGCGGTGCGCTTGGCCGCCGCCTGCACCGCCCGGTAGGCCTGGTCGCGTTCGACGCCGGCCTCCAGCAGCTCCACCAGCACCGACGACGAGCACACCAGCCCGTTCGTGGCGGCGATCGAGTCCCGCATGCGGTCCGTGTCGATACGCAGGTTCTCCAGCAGGTCCGCGGCCCTGACCGTCTGGAAGTGCGCGACCATCAGCGCGTCCGGCAGCAGCACCTTCTCGACCGCCTGGTGGGCCAGGTCCCGCTCGTGCCACAGCGCCACGTTCTCGAGCGCCGTGTTGGCGTACCCGCGCAGCAGCCGAGCCAGTCCGCACAGCAGCTCGCTGCCCGTCGGGTTGGCCTTGTGAGGCATCGCGCTGGAGCCCTGGTAGGCCTCGACGCGCTGCTCCTCGACCTCGCGCACCTCGGTACGCTGCAGCAGCCGCAGCTCCAGGGCGATCTGCTCGATGCAGGCACCCAGCACGGCCACCGCCTGGATCAGCTGGGCGTGCCGGTCGCGGGCCACGACCTGGCTGGGGGAGGGCTCGACGCCCAGCCCCAGCTGCTCGCACACGTACGTCTCTACGGCCGGGTCGATCAGCGAGTACGTGCCGACCGCGCCCGACACGGTGCCCACGGCGACGGCCTCGCGGGCGGCGGCCAGCCGCTGCAGGGACCGCTCGACGGCGAAGGCGTAGCCGCCCAGCTTGTGGCCGAGCGTGGTGGGCTCGGCGTGTACGCCGTGGGTGCGGCCCACCATCACCGTGTCCCAGTGCTCGAAGGCCCGGTCGACGAGCACCTTGCGCAGCCGCTGGGCGGCGGAGGTGAGCACGTCCGTGGCGCGGGCCAGGGTGAGGCCGAGGGCCGTGTCGACCAGGTCGTAGCTGGTCATGCCCAGGTGCACCCAGCGAGCGGAGGACTCCGGCATCTGCTCGGTGTACGCGGTCAGGAAGGAGATCACCTCGTGGTCGCGTTCCTTCTGGATCTCCACGACCCGGGACGGCAGCGGGGCCGTGGCCGCGCGCATGTCGTCGAGGACCGCGGCCGGTACGCGGCCGAGCCGCACCTGTGCCTCGGTCGCGAGGATCTCCACGCGGACGTAGGTCTCGTACCGGTACTCGTCCGAGAAGAGGTGCGCCATCTCAGGCAGGGTGAAACGAGGAATCATGGGACAGCCTTCGTCGGTTGCGGTTGCGGTTGCGGTTGCGGTTGCGGTGGTCGTGGTCGGGCCTCCCGGGCGTCAGAAGGCCGCGAAGTACTCGCGCTGCTCCCACTCGGTGACCTGGCCCGGCACCGGGGCGGCCTGCAGGGCCCAGGCCTCGTACCGGCGCACCTCGCTTTCCTTGAGCCTGGCCAGACAGGCGGCCAGCGGGTCGCCCAGCAGCCGGGCGGCCCGGCCCGCCGTGAACGCCTCCAGTGCCTCGCGCAGGGACTGCGGGACGGCGTCCGAGCCCTCGCGGGGCCCGTCGGCCGAGCCCCCGGCGAGCCCGTCGAGGCCCTCGATGCCGGCGAAGAGCTGGGCGGCGATGTTCAGGTACGGGTTCGCGCTCGGCTCGCCGACGCGGTTCTCGATGTGCGCGCCGGCCCCCGAGCCGACCACGCGCAGCATGGCCGTGCGCGACTCCAGGCTCAGGCTCACCCGGGTCGGGGACAGGGCGTGCTGCGTGCCCAGGCGCTGGTAGCCGTTGACCGTGGGCACCGACAGCAGGAACAGGTCGCGCAGCCAGTCCCGCAGGCCCTCTGCGTACGCCTTGCTCGTGGGGGAGAGCCCCACCGAGAGGCCCTCGGAGCTGAAGACGTTGCGGCCGGTGGCGGTCTCCAGGACGGACTGGTTCAGGTGCCAGCCGCTCGGGTCCGCCCCGGCGATCGCCGGTTGCGACATGAACGAGGCATGCAGGCCCCGGGCCGCGCACCAGCGCTTGGTGAAGACGCGGAAGAAGAGCATCGCGTCCGCCGTGTCCAGCGCCGACATGGGGTCGAACGTGGTCTCCACCTGCCCGGGGCCCATCTCGTGCTCCATCGACCGCACCGGCAGCCCCAGGCCGAGCAGGGCGAGGGCCAGCGGGTCGGTGACCGGGGCGACCGTGTCGTACGCGGCGTCCAGGTTGAACTGGTAGCCCGCGTTCATCGCGGCCACCCGCGGGGCCGGGCCCTGCAGGCCGAAGCCGTTCCCCTCGTTGCCCGGCTCGTCGTCCAGGCGGCGCGCCAGGTACCACTCGACCTCCAGGCCGAGTACGGGCGTCAGCCCGCGGCCGGCGTAGCGGTCCAGCACCCGGTGCAGCACGTGCCGCGAGGACAGCGGGTGGGGGCGGCCGTCGCGCAGGTACTCGTCGCCGATCACCCAGGCCGTGCGCGCCCCCTCGCCAGGCAGCACCAGGAAGGTCAGCGGGTCGGGCACGAGCACGAAGTTGCCCAGGCCGGCGATCTCGTCGACGCCGATGCCGTGCTCGCCCCGGTAGTCCACCGCCGTGGTGCAGGCTGTGTCCTTCAGGAACGGGCCGGGGCTGTAGTTCATGCCGTTGCGCAGCACCCCGCGGAAGGTGCGGGCGGTCAGTGTCTTGGAGCGCACCAGGCCGTGCGGGTCACCCCACACCAGACGGACGAAGTCGATCCCGTCCAGCCCCGCCCCGATCCGCTCGGCGGCCGCCAGCCGGGCGTCGTCCCACAGCCCGTGTTCGGCGACGAACGCGTGGCTCCCGACGCTGCCCTCCGTGGCAGGGGTCGACCATGATCTGGAATACATGACGGGGAGCGTCCTTTCGTCAGGAGGTCGACAGGGGGCGTGTCAGGGGCGACGGAGGTCCCCGCAGGCCGGCGGCCGGCCCGCGGGGAGTCGGCTAGCCGACCCGGGACCGGGGCGGCTCCGGGGCGGCCCCCTCGACCGGGGTGCCGGTGATGGACCTCCAGTGCCAGGCCGAGTCGAAGGCCGTCACATCGGCCTGCTCCCCCTGCTCGGCGAGCGCGGCCGCCTGCTGCGTCATCCGGGCGATGAAGGCGGCCACCCGGTGCGCCGCGAGCATCTCCTGCTCGGTGTACGGCTCCCCGTCGGCGCGGACGATACGCAGGTCCATGAATCCGTTGAAGGGTCGGCCGCACACCTCGACCGACTGGGGGCTGCGGATCGTGAAGCGCACCATGTTGTTGACGTGCCCGTGGTGGTGCTGGTCGGAGAAGTGGGCGATGTCGGGGATGGTGGGCGGCACGAAGTGGTCGCGCTCCAGGACCTTTGAGGTCCGCGGCAGGTTGCCGGCGATGAAGTGCCAGGAGTTGTACTGCATGCGCGAGGACATCGCCCAGGCGGTGTCGGCGAGCGTGGCGAGCGAGTCGCCGTAGTGCCGCCGGGCCTCCTGCGCGGGGACCACGCAGCAGAAGAAGTCCGTGATGCCCCAGGCGCTGATCTCGTCCCAGGCCTCCGCGCGCAGCGCGCGGACCAGCTCCGGCAGCGACCGGATGCCGCGGCTCATCGAGAAGTCGGCCCTGAACGCGGCGGTGGTGGCGGCGACCGCCTCGTACACGACCGCCTCCAGACCGGTGCCGAACTCGCCGTAGGGGCGGGCCAGCCAGGCCGGGTCGGCGTCGTCGGCGAGCCGCAGCTCGGCCAGCTGGTCGCCGACCACGGGCAGCGTGGCGCGCAGGTGGTCGGTGACCTGCCGGTCCCGGTCCGCGGCCACCTTGCCGTGCGGGGCCGCTACCTTCTCCACCTTGTGGATCAGGGCGCCGTGGATCTCGCGGTACAGCTGGACGGTGCGGGTCACCTCCGGGCGGTGCGCGCCCAGCCCCGTGGCCAGGGCCATCAGCGCGTCGATGCCGGCGTCGGGACCGGCCGCGGGGATCCGCTCCCCGCCCAGGGCTCCGTTGTAGTTGCGGCGGGTGCGCTCCAGCAGCCGGCCCACGTTCTCCGGGGTGAGCTGCGAGCCGTTGACTTCTTCGATGCGGCCGTACCCGGCCGAGCGGATGAGCAGGCTGATGCCCACGACCAGCAGGGCGTCGTGGTCCGACCACAGCTCCAGCGGCAGGCCGGCCAGGCTGGCGAACACGCAGTCCGGGTGGCCCGGCCACAGCGTCTTGCCCACGACCGTGTTGGTGTCGCGGAAGTTCGTGTACTGCTTGTCCTCGACGTAGAGCATGAAGGGGGCGGTGCGCCGCGCACCCTCGGTCAGCTGCGCCAGCAGCGCCTCGCGACCCTCGCGGCCCTGCTCCGCCAGCCAGCGGCGGCTGTCGGCCGCGTCGCGGTCGAACCGCTCCTGAGCCGTCGTCACCTCGCGCTGGTAGTCGTCCAGGTGCCGCAGGGTCCACGGAACCCGCAGCACGCCGGCGACCAGCGTGTGCTGCTTGGCGAGCGGCTGCTGGGAGGGAACGCGGACGACGACCCGGCCGCCGGTGGTCAGGCCGATCTCACCGAGGAACACGGTGCGCTCCGCGGGGTCCGCGACGGCCCCGGCCGGTTCGCGTGCGGCTCCGGACAGGCCGGCGACGACCTTCAGCGCGGCGGCGTCCGCGGTGCGCAGGGCGCCCTCCTGGACCTCCGCGGGCACGTGTCCGTCGAGCGTGAGCAGGGTGTCCAGGGCCGCGCGTATGTCGGCGGCGGCCGAGGCCTTCCGCCACACCCGGGCCAGCAGCCCGGGGAACCCGGCGTCCTCCTCGCGTACCCGGTCCGGCTTGGGCGTGGCGCCCGCCGCCAGGCCCAGGCGGCTGGGCCGCCGGCTCTGGCGCTTGCGGGAGTTGGCGGCTCGACGGGATCCTTCGCGGTCTACGGGCGCGGTCATGCGGTGCCTTTCCCGGTGAGTGCGATGTGGCTCCACATCGCGTCGTCGGTGGGCGTCCAGTCCTCGTCGACGTAGATGCAGTCGACCGGGCACTCCAGGACGCAGACGGGGCAGCCCGAGCACAGCTCGGAGATGATCACGACGTCGAGCCCGCGGTCGAAGATCGCGCCGAATTGTTCCGGGCAGCTGCGCAGGCAGCTGTCGCAGGTGATGCACTCGGACGTCTCGATGCGGCGCGGGGGCTTGGTCCAGTTGCCGGCGCGGCTGCGCGTGGCGATCCGCAGGTCTCGCCCGGACGGCACATCTGAAGAAGCGTTGTTTTCCACGGGCATGAGACCCCTTAGGCGTCGTGTCGATGACGGCTCGAACGGACGCTTCGAGCATCCGGGGTTCCTCTGGACCAACTCCTGAACCCCGGTCGGGGCGTGCTGGAGCGTCACACCCGGGACGCCGTCACGCCGGCCGGGCAGGAGCGTTTCTTAGAACTGACGGCCCCGGATCGCTGGCGTCACTCAAGCTGAGCGCGATGCGTACACGGCAGGCTGCTGATGGATCTACACGTTGTGAGGTGCGTATGACACAGCAGCAGAAAGGGCCGTTGAGTGCATTCGGGAGCGTTACGGTGAGCCCCTGGCCCTTGCACGGATCGCAGAAAGCGCTCTGCTCAGCCGGTTCCATTTCACCTGACTCTTGCGAGGATGCCCCGGCGTTCACGCCGGGGAGGAATCGCATCCTGCTTACGGCAGTGTGGAGCGTCGCCGTGTGCGGTGTCTGGGGCGCGGAGGGCCCGCGGGGCCGCCGCGGGCGGAGAAGGCGAACATGTGTGCCCTCGTTCGCTGGTTGTGGTGGCTGTGTCGTGAGGAGGGTACGGGTGTGCGTGTGCCGCACGTACGGTCTCGTGGTGGAAGCCGGGTGAGCGGGAGTCGGGATGTGTGGGAGGGGGCGTGGTGTCGGGGGTGAAGGGGGCCGGTGAGGGCGGGCATGCCCGGTACACGTACCGGCTTCGCGTGTCGTCGACGGCTCGTACGGCGCTGCTGGCGGAGTGGGACCGGTGCCGGTGGATCTGGAACGAGTGCGTCGCGCGTTCCAGGAAGGCCCACCGTGAGGGGGAGAAGTGCGGTCCCGCCGTGCTGGACAGGATGCTGACCGGGGCCCGTGCCATGACGCCGTGGCTGGCGGCGGGTTCGTCGGTGCCGTAGCAGCAGATCGTCCGGGACTTCGGCAGGTCCCGCGCCAAGGTGCTCAAGGACATCAGGGATCGGCTGCCCGTCAGGCAGCGGGCCGGGATGCCCGGGCACAAGAAGAAGCACGGCTGTGATCCGACGCTGAACTACACGCGGCGGGGTTTTCGGCTCAAGGACGGGCGCCTGCACCTCGCGGGCGGGACCGTCCTGACGGTGGTGTGGTCGCGGGACCTGCCCGCCGAGCCGTCCAGCGTGCGCGTGTACCGCGACAGCCTCGGCCACTGGTACGCCTCGTTCGTCGTCCCCGCCGAAGTCCGGCCGCTGCCCGCCACCGGCCGGGTGATCGGGATCGACTGGGGTGTGAAGCAGACCGCCACCACCACCTCGGACGCCCACGACCTCCCCCACCCCGAACACGGCAGGAAAGCCCGGGCGAAACTGACCCGGTACGACCGGATGACGGCCCGCCGCAGGCCCGAGAAGGGGCAGGCTGCGTCGAAGGGCTACCGCGAGGCGAAGCACCTGCGCGCCAAGGCGCACAAGAAGGTCGCCCGGCAGCGGCAGGACACCGGACGCAAATGGGCGAAGAAGGTCGTGCACGACCACGACGCCATCGCGGTGGAGGATTTCCGGCCGAAGTTCCTCGCCAAGTCGACCATGGCCCGCAAGGCCGCCGACGCCGCCATCGGCGCCACCAAGAAAGCCCTGCTGGAGATGGGCCGCAAGCACGGGCGGGACATCCGCCTCGTGCACCCCGCGCACACCACCATGGACTGCGCACAGTGCGGAGCGAGAACCAAGCACGCACTGCCGCTGTCACAACGCACCTACACCTGCACCGCGTGCAAAACCGTGTCCCCCAGGGACAAGAACTCCGCACGCGTGATGCTGCTCCGGGCCGGTCTCGACCCGACTGGCGTCGAGGGCGCAAGACCTCCTGGAGCGCTGCTCCAGGAGGCGGCCTGAGCCAGGAATCCCCTCCCTTCAGGGAAGGGGAGGTTTCAAGGCATCATGTCCTGCCTGGTCTTGAGCCCCTCGGCGAGCAGGCTCCATTCCTTGCCGATGCGCTCGGCGATCGGGGCGATGACGCCGAGCCAGTGGGCCGGAACCACGTCGATCAGCTCCCGCCAGCCGTCGTCCGGCTCGGCGGCGTGCAGCTGCATCCAGCGGAGGAACTCCCGGCCGCCCGCGGTGTAGCGGATGGTGGGATCGGCGGCCATCTTCGCCGCCACCGTCGTCCAGGCCGGAATCTCGTCGGTGCGGTCCCTACGCTGCGGCGCGCTGTCGATGCTCGGTGCCACCTGCAGCGGCACATGGGCTGCGCCACCGGAATCCGCGCCGCCGGGAACTGCCGAGACGGGCCGCGACGGTTCCCCGGACAGCTGTACGGACCGCACGGGGTGGACGGGGTGGGCGGGGTGGACGGATCGCAGGGGCTGCGCCGCCGCGTCGGGTGTCCGGCGGCCGCTGCGCTCGGGGCTTTCGCCACGCCGCAGCCGGGCGCTCACGTCGTGGACCGTGCCGAGCGACACGTCGGTCTCCCGGGCGACCTGACGGAGCGGGGCGTTCGGGTGCTCGGCGATGTACTCGGCGGCCCGCAGCCGGCCCTCGCCCGGGCCCACCGGACGCCGCCTGCCGTCCCGGCCGATGCGCTTGCCGTCGAGCGGTGTTCCCTCACTCGACTTCTCGCGCAGCGACGCGATCGTCTTCGCGCTCAGCCCGGTGATGCGGGCGACGGCACGGTCGGACCAGTCCGGGTGGGAACTCAGGACACGCTGGGCTCCGGACACGCGGTCGGTCTTCGACAGCGGCAGTCCGTGCGAGACGTTCGCCTTCATGGCGATGACGAGCGCCTCGGAGTTCGAACAGTCGACGAAGCGCGCCTTGATGCTGCTGTCGCCGCGCAGCTTGGCGGCTTCCAGCCGGTGCAGGCCGTCGATGATGCGGTAGCCGTCGATCTGGACCAGAACGGGCGGCAGCTCCGCCGAGCCGGCCGCGTCGACGAGAAGCTGGATGTGCGCGGCGTCCGTGCCGCTCCGGCGCAGAGACACGCCCGCCGACAGCGCGTTGACGAGGATGTCGCAGGCGGGAAGCTGCTCGAGGTTCTTCAGATCGAATTCGCTGCGGGCCGACGCGTCGACGCCTTCCGTCCTGACGGAGCCGAACGCGTTCGTGATCAAGATGGCCTGCGCGCTGCTCTGAGCCATTCCTTCACTTCCTCTCTGCTGCCGCTGCCGATGAGCATCGCAGGAGGGGCTCCAGCTGCAGTTGAGGGGAGATTGAAGTTTCCTGGAAATGCAGGACAGCGGGTGTCCGCCGGACCGGCGGACACCCGCCGCGGCAGCACCGCGGCGACGGCCGGCAGGGCGGCCGCCCGGAGTGCGAGCATCCCTGCGGGCCACGAGGCGGACCGTGCGGCGGGCTGTGTGGCGAGGCGGTCGAATACCTTCGCGGTGAGCGTGCCGGGGGAGACGGTGAACCACAGCGCGGGTAAAGGGGTCCCCGTCTGTGATATCAGGAAGGTCATTCCGTTCAGTAGGCGTCGGCCTGCCCGGTTTTGAACGATGGCCGCCGCTTTACGTAAACGGCTATTTTATTTCCGTTATGGCTCTCCGCGGAAGCGGATGTTGCATCTGCCTACTTTCCTCAGTTGAACCCGGAAATCCATGAAGGTGGCTATGAAATCATTCGTGAATGGTTCGGCGAGCACGGGGCGGCCAGTGATCGGGATCTGTGCGCGGACCGCGCCGGTCACGTTCCAGGGCAGCGAGATGGTCGTCAGCTTCGCGCTCCAGTCTCACCTGGCCTTCCTGACCGCGGCGGGCTGCACGCCCCTGCTGCTTCCGCTGCTGCCCGGCGTCGAGGCCATGGCGGACCGGATCGACGGCCTGCTGATCCCGGGTGGCCCCGATGTGGATCCGGCGCTGTACGGAGAGAACCCGCACTCCGGCACGCGGGCGATGACCCCGGAAGCCGACCGCGCCGAACTGGTGTTGATCCGGGCGGCACTTGACGCCGAGCTGCCCGTGCTGGGCATCTGCCGCGGCATGCAGCTGCTCAACGTGCTGCACGGAGGCACGCTGCACCAGCACCTGCCCGAAGTCACGGGCCACGATGGCCACCGCCCGAACACGCCGTCCTTCACCCTCGGCTCCCACCCGTTGAAGCTGGAGCCGGGCAGCCGGATCGCCGGTGTCCTCGACGAGGACGTGCCGGTGACGGCCTGCCATCACCACCAGGCCGTCAACCGGCTCGGTGCCGGCCTCACCGCCACCGGCTGGGCGGAGGACGGTACCGTCGAGGCCGTCGAAGTCACGGATCGCCCCTTCGCCGTCGGCGTGCAATGGGAAGCAGGATTCACACCCGACCAACGACTTCATCACGCACTCGTGCACGCTGCCGGACGCTGACCCGCAGGTCTTCGGTGATCACCGAACGTGCCCCGCCCCGGGCGAACCTCTCAGTCATGTGATCCGATGAACCCGGCGGCGCCGGTGACGGGAATGCCGTATTTCCCCTCAGGGTTTCCGGTTCGCGTGCTGAGAAAAGCCGGAAGGGCGGAGGCGGGCCTTGTCCCGGCACCACCCGGCCGCCCTCGTTGCCGGCGCCGCCGCCCGACAGCGTGGTGAGTGGTCGGGCCGTTTCGCAGGCGCCCCGGGATCAGCCCCGCATCAGCCCTGGATGAGCCCGAGGACGTCGCCGTCGAGGTCGGTGAAGGTGGCCACCAGCCGGCCGCCGCCGACGTAGTGGTCCCCGTCGGTCTGCGGCTCGCTCATCGGTTCATTCTGACTCCAGCAGGTTTCGAGCCGCTTCAAGGACCCCCTTGCCACGCTGTGTGCGCCGTGCATCCAGAAGGGGTATCCATGAAAAAGCTCGGATTGGTAAATGCGGTGATCGTGATCGGCCTGTCGGTTCCGGCCGTCACGCCCGTGGCGGCGGCCGAGGGGGCTGCCGCGCCGACCACGGGAACAATCGCCTGGTCGCCGTGTCCTGACATCGACCCGAACCTCGGTGCGTTGCTCAAGGGCCTGGAGTGCGGCTCGGTGGAGGTCCCGCTCGACTACGCCCAGCCCGGCGGTCAGAAGATCAAGCTGGCGCTGACCCGCGCCAAGCACACCGTCATCGACGACCAGTACAAGGGCGTCGTGCTGCTGCACCGCGGCCAGTGGCCCGGCCCGATCAGCCGCGACATGCCCACCCGGTACGCCAAGGGCACGACCGGGCTGGCGAAGGACGTTGGCGCCGCTTACGACTGGATCGGCTTCGACCCGCGCGGCGTCGGGGCCAGCGAGCCGGCGATCGTGTGCGACCCGTCCTACATCAACCCGGTGCTGGCCGACCCCGTGCCGAAGACGGCCGAGGACGAGCAGAACGCCGTGTCCAAGGCCGAGGCGTACGCCAAGAGCTGTGGTGACAAGTACGGCGACCTGCTCAACCACTTCACCACCAAGGACTCCGCGCGCGACCTCGACCAGATGCGGATCGCGCTCGGCCAGGAGCAGATCACCTACTACGGCATCGACTGGGGCGGCTACCTCGGCTCGGTCTACGCGACGATGTACCCGACCCGGGTGAAGCGCATGGTGCTCGACAGCGTGCCCAGCCCCAGCGGCGTGGGGTACCAGAACCAGATGTTCAAGAACATCACGTCCGAGTACAACGGCGGGATCTTCTTCGCCTGGGTCGCCAAGTACGACTCCGTCTACCACCTCGGCACGACCGCCGACGAGGTCGAGGCGAACTACTACAAGGGCCAGGACGCCCTCCGTGCGGCGCCGGTCGACGGCAAGATCGGACCGGGCGAGTGGGCGAACGTCTTCGAGCAGGTCGTCTACCGCAGCTGGACCTGGGTGAGCCGCGCGAAGATACTCTCCGACTTCGTGGTGCGCGGTGACGCGACGGCGCTGCGCGCCGACTCCCCGACCCCGGGCTTCCCTCAGCAGAACCGCGTCGCGATGACCAACGCGGTCAACTGCACCGACGGCCGGTGGCCGAAGGACTGGAAGGTGTGGAGCGCCACCCTCGCCAGCCAGTACGCCGCCGGGAACCACCTCCTGACCTGGAGCAACGGCTGGTACAGCGCGCCGTGCGCGTTCTGGCCGGTGCAGACCCAGGCTCCGGCGCAGGTCGGCAACGGCAGCGCCAACGTCCTGCTGGTGCAGCCGCAGTACGACAGCGCACACGGGATGTTCGGCGCTCTCGACATGCGTATCCGGTTCCCCAACTCCCGTCTCATCATGGAGTTGGGCGGCCACAACGTCGGCTCGGCGCTGTCGGCGAACAACAACCCCTGCCTCAACACCTACGTCAGCGACTACCTGAGGGACGGCACTCGTCCCACCTCGTCGTGGGGCATCGACGCCACCTGCCAGGCGCCCGAGGACCCGGTGCCGCCGACGGCCTGATCCGTCGTCAGCCGGGCCCCGCATGATCACCATGCGGGGGCGACAACTGCCATGGATTTCCTGATCATTCATAGTCGTCTCTGGTCAGACATCTCACGTAGCTTGGTTTTGTGAGGCTGTCGGAGTGGGCGCGTCAGCAGGGCGTGAGCTACCAGACCGCCTGGCGGTGGGTGAAGGACGGGAAGATGCCCGTGCCGGTCCGCCAGGCGCCGTCCGGGACGTGGCTGGTCGATGAGGTGGCCGTCCAGCCGTCCGGACGCGTGGTGGCGTACTGCCGCGTGTCGTCAGCAGACCAGAAGGTCGACTTGGATCGGCAGGCTGCGCGGGTGGTGTCCGGCGCGAATGGACTGGTCCTGGCCGTCGCGGAAGTCGTGACCGAGGTCGGGTCAGGGCCGGACGGGCGCCGTCGCAAACTGCATCGGCTTCTCGCCGACCCGGGTACGGCTGTGATCGTGGTCGAGCACCGTGACCGGCTGACCCGGTTCGGCGTCGAGCACCTCGAGGCCGCGCTGTCGGCGTCCGGCAGGCGCCTGGTCGTCCTCGACCCTGCCGAGACCGCGGACGACCTGGTGCGGGACGTCACCGAGGTGCTCACCTCGATGTGCGCCCGCCTGTACGGGCAGCGGGCGGCGAAGACCCGGGCCGCCCGCGCGGTGGCCGTGGCGACCGGCGAGGCCGCCGAGTGAAGAAGTTCCGGCCGCAGCCCGGGTTCGTGGTGCAGGCGTACCGCTTCGCGCTGGACCCGAACGCCGCCCAGGAGGCCGCACTGCGCTCGCACTGCGGTGCGGCGCGCGCGGCATACAACTGGGCTGTCGGCTGGGTGACCGCATCCTGGTGGCAGCGCCGGACCGAGGAGACATACGGCGTCCCCGAGGGCACGCTGACCGAGTGGCGGCCGTGGTCGCTGCCATCGCTGCGCAAGGAGTTCAACGCCGCCAAGCACACGGACCCCCGGTTCGCCTCCTGGTGGGAGGAGAACTCCAAGGAGGCGTACTCCACCGGTCTGGCGAACGCGTCGGCCGCGTTCGACAACTACGCGAAGTCGAAGAACGGCAAGCGGCGCGGCCGGCGGATGGGGACGCCGCGCTTCAAGTCGAAGCACAAGGCGCGCCTGTCCTGCCGGTTCACCACCGGCACCATCCGCCTCGACGCCGACGGACGGCACGTCACCCTGCCGAGGCTCGGAACCATCCGCGTCCACGAGCCCACCGCCAAGCTCCTGCACCGCGTCCAGGCCGACAGGGCGCGGATCCTGTCCGCGACCGTCCGTCACGAACGCGGACGCTGGTTCGTGTCCTTCCAGATCGAGGTCAAACGCGACCTCGTCCGCGTCGCACGGCCCGAAGCCGCGGTCGGCATCGACCTGGGCGTGAAGACTCTCGCGGTCATGGCCGACAGCACCGGTGAGATCCGCGAAGTGTCCAACCCCAGGCGTCTGGACAGCGCCCTGAAGGAGCTGCGCCGCGCCTCCCGCACCGTCTCCCGCCGCCGCGGTCCGGACCGCCGGACCGGACAGCGGCCCTCCTCCCCGTGGAAGAAGGCCGACTCCGTCCGCAACAAGGTGCACCACCGCATCGCGAACCTCCGCGCCAACGCCCTGCACAAGCTCACCACCGCCGTGGCTGCCAAATACGGCACCGTCGTGGTGGAGGACCTGAACGTCGCCGGGATGCTCCGCAACCGGCGCCTGGCCCGCAGGATCGCCGACGCCGGATTCGGGGAGATCCGCCGCCGGCTCACCTACAAGACCCAGCGCAACGGCTGCCGCATCCTGGCCGCCGACCGCTGGTACCCCTCCTCCAAGACCTGTTCCGGGTGCGGCGCGGTGAAAGCCAAGCTGCCGCTGCACGTGCGGACCTACGAATGCGACGCCTGCGGCCTGGTCATCGACCGGGACGACAACACCGCACTCGCCGCACTCGCGGCAATCGCAGCAACAGGTACCGGAGTGGCCGCAGACCTGGACACCCCCAAGGTGTCGAAGCCTCGTGGAGCCGACCACAAGACCCGCACCACCCGCCCCCATCGCAAGACAGGGACGGGGCGGGCGGTGCCCACCTCATCCCACTCTCGTTCTTCTGGGACGGGACCGCCATCCTCATCTCGACCCCGCGCGGTTCCGTGACCGGTCGCAACCTGCTGGCGGACGGCCGGGTGCGCGTCGGCCTCGGCCTGACGCGCGACGTCGTGATCGTCGACGGCGACGCGGAGCCGGTGGACGTCGCCGAACTCGGCGGGACGGCCGACGCCTTCGCGGCCAAGACCGGGTTCGACCCGCGCGAACTCGACCAGCCCTACCAGTACTTCCGCGTACGGCCCCGGCGCATCCAGGCCTGGCGGGAGGCCAACGAGCTGGCCGGACGCACGCTGATGAGCGACGGCGTCTGGCTCGGCTGAGTACCTGGGAGGAACCCCGGAGGAACCCCTTCCCCCGAGGCACGTAGTCGGCCGGTCACCCGCGTGACCGGCCGGCGGCTTTTCGGAGTCCAGTCGTTCTTGACCAGGGTTGCGGATGACGTTGTCAGGCTGTGCGGGAAAAGCCATCTGAATTCTGGAAGGGCGAACATGACGTCAATCGAGGTTCCGGTCCTGATCGTGGGCGGCGGCGGGTGTGGCCTGTCCGCCTCCGTCTTTCTCTCTGACCAGGGCATCGACCACCTGCTCGTGGAGCGGCACGCGGACACGTCGAGGGTGCCGAAGGCGCACTACCTCAATCAGCGCACGATGGAGATCTTCCGCCAGCACGGGATCCGCGATGACGTCCTCGCGGAGGCGGCGCCGCTGGACAAGTTCGGCAAGGTGCGCTGGGCGACCACGTTCGCTGGTGACGGGCCGATCGACGCTCGCCGGATCCATGAGATGGACGCCTTCGGCGGTGGCGAACTGACGGAGCGCTACGGGGCGGCCGGGCCGGAACTGCCCTCGAAGCTGCCGCAGATGTGGCTGGAGCCGATCCTGCGTCGTCACGCGGAGCAGCGCAGTCCGGGGCGGATCCTCTTCAGCCACGAGGTGATCGACTTCTCCGACGAGGGCGACCACGTCGTCGCCGAGGTGCGCAACGTCGAGACCGGCGAGGTCATCACGGTCAAGGCGCAGTACCTCCTCGGCGCCGACGGCGGCCGCTTCGTCGGCTCCAAGGTCGGCATCGAGTTGCAGGGCCCGCCCAGCAACGTCAACACGACGACCGTGTACTTCTCCGCGGACCTGTCGCAGTGGTGGGAGGAGGGCACGCTCATCACGCACTACCTCAGCCCGGAGGACCCCGACCTCTCCGTCAACCTCATCGAGATGGGTCCGAGCTGGGGCAAGGCCTGCGAGCAGTGGGGCCTGCACATGGCCCCCGGCCCGGCCGGCCGCTGGGACAACGAGACGGTCGTCGACCGCATCCGTGAAGTGCTGAAGGTGCCGGATCTGGAAGTGACCGTGCACAAGATCACGGACTGGATCGTGAACGCGGTCCTCGCCGACAAGTACCGGGTCGGCCGGGTGCTGATCGCGGGCGACGCCGCGCACAAGCAGCCGCCCGCCGTGGGCCTCGGCCTCAACACCGGCATCCAGGACGCGCACAACATCGCCTGGAAGCTGGCTGCGGTACTGAACGGCAGCGCGCCCGAGAGCCTGATCGACACCTACGAGGCCGAGCGCCGGCCTGTAGGCCGCGAGAACGTCGACTGGGCGGTCTCCGCCGCTCAGCACCACCAGGCGGTCATCGACGCCATCGGCGGCGGCCACAACATCCCGGCGGGGCGCCGCGGGCAGCGTCTGGCGGCGTACTTCGACCCGTCCCCGCTCGGCGACACTGTGCGGGCGCGGGCCCTGGAAATATTCGACACCCACCGCGGCGGCTGCCAGTCGTTCGAGATGGAGATCGGCTTCGCCTACGAGGAGGGAGCGGTCGTCTCCGACGGCACCGAGCGCCCGGCCCGCGTCCCCATGCGCGACGAGCACACGCCGACGTCGCGCCCCGGCCACCGGTTGCCGCACGCCTGGATCACCCGGGACGGCGAGCGCCTGTCCACCCTCGACCTGACGGGCAGGACCGGCTTCACGCTGATCACCGGCCCGGAGGGGACGGCGTGGAGCGAGGCGGCCGCACGCGTGGCGGAGAAGTTCTCCGTCCAGGTCAACGCGGTCCGCATCGGCGACGGCGCCGAGTACGCCGACGTGGACGGCGGGTGGGAGGCCGTCCGGCAGATCACTGGTGCCGGCGCGCTCCTGATCCGTCCCGACCAGCACGTGGCCTGGCGCAGCACCGGCGCCGGCAAGGACGCGGAGCAGGCGCTGACGGAGGTCTTCGCCACGATCCTGGACCGCTGATGCGGTCAGGGATCCGATCAGGATCCGATCAGAGATCCGGTCAGCGATCCGAGCGCTGACCGGATCTTCTGGTGCCGCGACGAAGACCGCCGCTTCCGCGACGCGGAACGGGCAGGACGAGAAGGGCCGTGCCCGGGCACGGCCCTTCTCGTCCTGCCCGTAAGCCGGCGCACGCATGCCGAATCCACTGGAGTGATCACTTCGGGATCACTCCAGTGGCATCCTCCCCCTCTTAAAAGAGGGGGATTCCAATCCAGGTGGGTTGAGGTTCACGGACGCTCGACCGCTGTTCGGGCGGTGTCGTCCCTCCGGCACCGGCTGATCGCCGGGGGCGGGGACGTCTTCGACCCGGCCCGGGGCCTTGTGCCCGGTGCGTTGGCGCAGCAGGCCCCAGCCCTGCGCGAGGATGGCCCGGTTCAGCCCGGCTTTCTGCCTGACCTGTCTGCCGGGCTGCTCGGTGGTTCCGCTGGCCGAGCGGGTCATGTTCTTGATGTTCAGCTTCTCGAACCGCACCAGACGGTAGGTGCGGGCGAGCATCGTGCTGGTCTTCTCGCACCAGTCCTTGCGCCGGTCTGCTTCACGGGCCTTGATACGGGCGGCCTTGGCGTACTCGGCGCTCTTGCGCTCGCTTTCCTTCAAGGCGCGTGCGGCACGTCGCTGGTGTTTGCGGACCTGCGCGCGTTCCTTCACGGTGAGCTGCGGGCAGTTCAGCTTCCGCCCGTCGGAGAGGGCGGCGGTGATGGTCACGCCCCGGTCGATACCGATGACCTCGCCCGTACCGGGCGGTGCGGCGACCGGTGCGGGGACGACCGCGAAGGCGATGTGCCACCGGCCGTTGCGCAAGGTGACACGGAACGTCTTCGCGGCGGGCAGGTCGGTCCGGGTGAGGCGGAAGCGGACCCAGCCGCAGCCGGGCACCTTGACCCGAGCCCACCGCCGGTTGAGCTGGTGCACCACCACGGAGCGGCCCATGACCTGCCTGCCGGTCTTCGCGTTCAGCTTCGGTGAGCCGTCCTCGGTCAACTCCGGCACCCGGTCGGTGCCGATGACACGCTCAACGCCGAGATCCTGCACCTGCTCGAGATCGCCCTCGACGCCAGCAGGGCAGAGGAATCGCCCTGACGGCGATTCCTCTGCCCTGCTCCGCAGGGGCTCGCATTCACCCCCGGCCTGAAGGCCGGGGCACCCTGCAAGGAAACGAGAAGGAAACGAGGTGGATTCGGGCTCACACCCCGACTGCGACCGAGTCAGCTACAGCAGCCTTCTTCACGACGGGGAGGATCTGGTCGACGGCCCTCCGCGAGGTCATCATGCAGACACCGACGCCCACGCCGTCGTACACCGCACCGCAGACCGCGAGTCCGGGCTGGGTCGCCACGGTCTCACGGATCCGCCGCACCCGGTCCACGTGGCCGACGGTGTACTGCGGCAGGGCGCTCTCCCAGCGGCTCACGCGGGACGCCACCGGGACACCGGTCACGCCGGTGGCCTCGGCGAGCTCGGCCGTCGCCAGCGCGACCAGGTCGGCGTCGTCGAGCTGGAGCAGGTGCTCCTCGCCGAACCGTCCGAGCGAGCAGCGCACGATCTCCACCTCGCCCGCCAGGTGCGGCCACTTCACCGTGGTGAACGTGACCTCCTTGACGGCCTTCCCCTCCTCCGCCGGCACCCGGTAACCGGCGTAGCCGCGGCCCGAGAGCCCGCTCGGGAACGCCGTGCGCGGGTAGGCGAGCGTCACCATGGCCACGCTGGCGTACGGCACCTCGGAGAGCGCCGAGACAGCGGAGGACGTACCCGGGACCCCGGCGAGCAGGCTGCCCGTCGGGCCGGCCGGGGTGGCGATGATGACCGCGTCGGCGTCGATGACCTCCGAGTCGGTGGCCGACCCCACGGTCACCTGCCAGCGGTCACCCTTGCGTGTCAGGTCCCGGACGGGGGTGCCGGTGCGCAGGGCCGTGTCCGGCGCGGCGTCCAGCACCTGCTGGACGATCGCCGCGGGCAGCGTGCCGAAGCCGCCCTCGAGGGTGGCGACGCTCACCGGCGGGGGCTTCTCGCCCTCTTGCAGGTGCGGCACCAGCGAGCCGGCCGCGTCCGCGAGCGAGATGTGATCGCGGGACGCCCTCGCCAGCGGGGTCAGGGTGGCTTCGAACGAGAGGTCCGAGGCACGCCCGGCGAACACACCGGCGAGGAACGGCTCGACGAGGCGGTCCACGACCTCCTGGCCGAACCGCCCGCCGACGAAGGACGCGACCGAGATGTCGCCCTTCAGGTCGAACGAGGGCAGCACGAGGTCCTGCTGCGCCCGCTCCACGCCCTCGGCGGACAGCACCCCGGACCGGGCGAGGTCGTCCATGTCGCAGGGCACACCCATGAACTGACGGTCGGGCTGGTGCCTGATCGTGCCCCCGGTCCAGATCGCCGACGCGGTGACGGGGCCCGCCGACATGATCTGCTCGCCGAGTCCCGCCTCCTTGATCAGGCCGGTGGTCTTCTTGCGGTTGGCGTACAGCGACTCGGCGCCCTCGTCGACCGCGACTCCTGCCACGTCGGAGACCAGCAGCTTTCCGCCCAGCCGGGACGAGGCCTCAAGGAGCGTCACGCGCACCGGCTCGTTCCGCAGGTGGAACGCCGCCGCCAGTCCCGAGATCCCGCCACCGACGATGACCACGTGGGGCTTGCCGCTCGCCTGAGCCTGTTCGCTCCCAGTCATTCCACCAGCTCCTTCATGGTTACGGTGTCGTAAGGCCCGTACGGTCGGCGCCGAGACAGGCCGTGGGCAGTCTGGCCGAGCGCCCCGGACCCCGGGTGGAGGGCGCCTTGAAGGCGGGCCGAATCTTTCGCGATTGCTCGCCGGTCGGCTGTTCGACCGCGGGCTTTCGGCATTTGAACAGGGTGGTTCGACGGCAGCATCGGAGGTGCCCGGGCATTTGCGTTTCGTACCGTGAACGTATTAATTCATTGCTTAAAAACCGGGCGCAGGATGTTCCGCTCGCCGCCTCCGCGTATCCGGCGAATTGGCGTTCCGGAGGCATTGGAACCTGGACCTCACGAAAGGGAAAAACGTGCCGTTCGAGAAGGTCGCGCTCATCACGGGCGCCAACAAGGGCATCGGATTCGCCATTGCGAGGCAACTCGGCGAGCAGGGGATCATCGTTCTCATCGGCGCCCGGGACGAGGTGCTCGGCAAGCAGGCCGCCGACGCGCTGGCAGACGAAGGCGTCACGGCCGTGCCGCTCCGGCTCGACGTGACGGACCCGGCCTCCGTGGGGGAGGCGGCCCGCGAGATCGAGCGGCGGTTCGGGCGCCTGGACATCCTGGTGAACAACGCCGGCATCGCGGGCGGCTTTACCGGGACGCCCAGTGAGGCGACCGCCGTCGACCTGCGGGAGGTCTTCGAGACCAATGTGTTCGGGGTGGTCACCGTGACCCACACGATGCTGCCGCTGCTGCGCCGTTCTCCGGCCGGCCGCATCGTCAACCTGTCCAGTCACGTGGGCTCGCTGACCCTGGCCTCGGCTCCGAGCGGCCCTCTGGCGGGCCTCAACATGATCGCCTACCAGTCCTCGAAGACCGCTCTGAACGCGGTGACGTTCGCGTACGCGAAGGAGCTGCGGGAGACCCCGATCAAGGTCAACGCGGCGCTCCCCGGAGTGGTGGCGACCGACATCAACCAGAACCGCGGGTTCCGGTCCCCCGCCGAGGGCGCGGAGATCGCCGTCCGGCTCGCCACGCTGGACGAGGCCGGCCCGTCGGGCCAGTGCCTGTCCGACGACGGCCCCGTTCCGTGGTAGCGCGCAACGTCACCATCCCGCGAGGGACCTCGGCCGTTCGCGGCCATCACACCTGACAGCCGGGCCGGGCAAGGACCGGCGGGCACACAACATGGAGGCAGACAGTGGCGGTTGCAGAGACGATCCTGGTGACAGGCGGCACCGGCCGGCAGGGTGGGGCGGTCGCCCGCGAGCTGCTGCGGCGGGGTTTCTCCGTGCGCGCCCTGGTCCGCGACCCGCAGAAGGCGCAGGCGCGGGCGCTGGAGGAGGCGGGCGCGGTCCTCGTCCGCGGTGACATGGACGACGAGGCGTCGCTGGCGGCGGCGACGGAGGGTGTGTACGGGGTCTTCAGCGTGCAGACCTTCCGGGGCGCCGGCGGCGTCGAGGCCGAGATCCGCCAGGGCAAGGCGGTGGCCGACGCCGCGGTGCGGGCCGGGGTGAAGCACTTCGTCTACAGCTCGGTCGGCGGTGCGGACCGGGACACCCGCGTCCCGCACTTCGAGAGCAAGCTGGTGGGTGAGCAGTACCTGGCGACGCTCGACCTGCCGACCACGGTGCTGCGGCCGGCGATGTTCCACGACATCCTCCTCGACATCGCCCCCCGCGCGAGGCAGGGCGAGCTCGTCCTGGCCATGTGGCTCGACCCCGAGACCTCGGTGCAGATCATGGCGACGAGCGACATCGGCGCCTTCGCCGCGGACGCCTTCGAGAACCCGCAGGAATGGATCGGCCGGACGGTCGACATCGCCAGCGACGAGCTGACCGGGCCGCAGATGGCTGCGGCGTTCGAGGCCGTCTCCGGCATCCCGACCCGCTTCCAGCAGCTGCCCATCGAGCCGCTGCGCGCGGGTCGCCCGGACCTGGCCAACATGTTCGACTGGTTCGAGCGTGACGGTTTCCAGGCAGACCTGACCGAACTGCGCAAGAACAGGCCGAACCTGGTCTCCGTGGAGGCGTGGCTGAAGGACAACTGGACCGCCCCGGCGGTCGCGGCCCGCGGCTGACGCCCGAGCCGGCCGTGGTGGACGCCGGGGCTCAGGCGAAGATCGGGTTCCGGGTCCGGGTGCGCTTGAGCTCGAAGAACCCGTCGGTCTCGGCCACCGCGAGCACGCCGTCCCAGAGCTTCACCGCGGCCTCCCCCCGCGGTGTGGGCGTCACCACGGGTCCGAAGAAGGCCACCCCCCCCACGGCGATGACGGGGGTGCCCACATCGGTGCCGACGCGGGCGATGCCGTCGTGGTGCGAAGCACGCACCGCGCTGTCGAACGCGTCGGACCCGGCCGCGTCGGCCAGGGCGGGATCGAAGCCCGAGGCGGCCAGGGCCGCCTCGTAAGTGGCCCGCTCCTTGGGCGCCTTGTCGAGGTGGAACCGGGTGCCGAGTTCGGTGTAGAGCCGGCGCAGCGCCCCGGGTCCGTACGTGTGCTCGGCGGCGGCGCAGACCCGTACCGGCTCCATTCGCAGGGCCAGGTCACGGTGCCAGCGCTCGTCCAGGTCCGCGCGTCCCTCGTTGAGCAGCGTCAGGCTCATGATGTGCCAGCGGATCTCCAGGGGCCGTCGCTCTGCGACCTCAAGGACCCACCGGGATGTCATCCACGCCCAGGGGCAGCTCGGGTCGAACCAGAAATCCACCGGGGTCGGGGTGTCGTGTGCCAACGTCGGCCTCCTCAAGGCGATTGCGAGTTCGCGGTCGGCACAGCCTGACAAGCGGGGTCGGATTCCCGGTTGAGTGTTAGTAGAGGTGGGCTCCGTTCAAACGCGAGAATTCCCCGGTTGAACATTCTTGTCAATGACGTGAGAAACTTGGCCGGTTGCGGCGGAGAGAAGCGTCGACTTATCGTCTGGAATCCGAGAAAAGACACTCTGAGGGGAAAGCGATGTCCGCATCGGCCGAGGTCCGCGACCAGTCGGATTCCTACGCGCTGCTCGAATTGATTCAGGGTGCCGTCATCACCCAGGCGATCTCCGTCGCAGCCCGGCTCGGCATCGCCGACGTGCTCGCCGACGCGCCGCTTTCCGCCGAGGACATCGCACTGCGGGTCGAAGCCGACCCGCGGGCGACCCACCGGATCCTGCGCGCGCTGTCCGGCCACGGAGTCTTCGCGGTCCGTCCGGACGGCCGGTACGAGAACACGGCGCTGTCCAACAAGCTCCGCGAGGACGCGCAGGACTCGATGCGGAAGTTCGCCCAGCTGATGAGCCACCCCCTGCTGCACGAGGAGTGGGGCCACCTGCTCACCACCGTGCAGACCGGCGAGGCCAACCTGCCCAAGCTGCGCGGCATGAGCACGCTGGACTTCTTCCACGCGAACCACGCCTACGCCGCCGCGTTCTTCCAGGCGTTCGGCAAGGTCTCGGAGTCGGAGACCGACCCGGTCCTGGCCGCCTACGACTTCTCCCGGTTCCGCACCGTCGTGGACGTCATCGGCGGCCGCGGCTACCTCCTGGCGGGGGTCCTCCAGCAGGCGCCGAACGCCAAGGGCGTGCTGTACGACTTCGAGATCGCGACCGTGGACTCGGCCTCGCTCTTCGAGGAGGCCGGCGTCGCGGACCGCTGCACCGTCGAGCACGGCGGCTACCTCGGCAAGCTGCCCAAGGGCGGTGATGCGTACCTGTTCAAGCGCATCATCCACAACTTCTCCGAGGAAGACGCTTTGACCGCCCTGCGCAACGCACGCGAGGCGATCGGCCCCGACGGCAAGCTGCTCTGCATCGAGTACCTGCTCCCCGAGAACAACGAGCGCCACATCGGCCACACCATCGACCTCTGGCTGATGCTGATGATCGGTTCCCAGGACCGCACCCTCGCGCAGTACACCGAGCTGTTCGCCAGGGCGGGCTTCAAGATCAGCAGGGTGATTCCCACCGCGTCACCGATCTCGATCATCGAGGCGATCCCGGTCTGACGGCCCTGTCCGGCGTCCTCTCACCTTCCAGCGCACCGCTATCACACAGGAGAACTCCCGATGGCTCAACGGATGGGCAACCCCTCCCTGGTCGTTCCCGGCGCCCTGCAGCCCCTGCTCGACCTGTCCGAGGTCATCGGCAAGGTTGGCGTGCCGCAGTCGACCCTCGACTTCATCCGGCTGCGCGTCGCCGCGCTCAACGGCCGGGTCTACACCTTCCCGGCCGAGCCCGCGGACAAGCGCCTGCCCCTGGTGGACACGTGGCGGACCGAGCCCTCCTTCACCGACGCCGAGCGCGCCGCCCTGGAGCTGGCCGAGGCCGTCACCGTGCAGACCGACGCCCGGAGCGCGCCGTCGGACGAGGTCTGGGCGAACTCCTCCAAGCACTACACCGACGTGCAGCTCGGCGCCCTGATCATGCACATCAGTCTGGTCAACTTCTGGAACAGGGTGAACGTCGCCACCCACCAGGACGACGCGGTCTGGCGCTGAGGAAGAGGAGACATCACCGTGTTGAAGCTCATCAACGCCGGCCTGGGCCGGACCGGCACGACATCACTCCAGGTGGCCCTGGAGCGGCTCGGCCTCGGGCCCTGCTTCCACATGTTCGAGATCGTCGACGACGAACAGCGCCTCGCCCGGTGGGAGCGGATCATCTGCGACGGCGAGCGCCCCGACTGGGCCGCGCTCTACGACGGCTACACCTCCGCGGTGGACGGTCCCTCCACCGTCTACTACCAGCAGATCAGCGAGGCGCTCCCCGGGACCAGGGTGGTCCTCACCGTGCGCGACGCCGAGGGCTGGTACAAGAGCACCTACGACACGCTGTACCAGTTCGCGCTGCGGACCATGGAGCACCCGCCCGAGCCGGGCTCCCGGCAGGCCCGGCTGTTCCGCGTCGTCAACGCCCTGGTCTGGGAGGGCCTCTTCGACGGCCGGTTCTCGGACAAGGACCACGCCATCGAGGTCTACCACCGGCACACCGAAGACGTCGTGCGCGCCCTCGGCGCGGACAACGTCCTCGTGTACGACGTGCAGCAGGGGTGGGAGCCGCTGTGCGCGTTCCTCGGGGTCGAGGTTCCCGACGAGGAGTTCCCGCGCGCCAACAGCTCCGAGGAGATGCGTCAGCGGATAGCCCAGGCAGCCGGCGCCGGCCCGGTTCCTGCCGGTTGAGTCAGCGAGTCCCGGCATCACGACGAGAACGGCAGCCGGCGTCCTCGGACGCCGGCTGCCGTTCTCGGGTTCTGGGCGCGCCCCGTGGGCCCGCGCCGATCACCGGCGCGGGCTCACGGCATTGCGTGTGTGTGGTTGCCGCCCGCGTGCAGATGGATGGCCGGCGACACCACGAGGGGCCGCATCATGTGCTGCTCGTGCTCCAGCATGTGGCAGTGGTGGACGCCCCTGCCGACGACGGGGAACCGGACCGCCACGGTGACCAGCTCGCCCAGCGTGGCGTTCGGCGTGATCTGGCCCGCCGTACCCACCCGGATGACGTCCTTCTCTCCGAGCTCGTGCGCTTCCAGCACCCCCGCGGCCTTGAACGCGATGGGCCTGGCCGAGCCGCGGGTGGCGCGGTCGAACCCGGTGATGTCGTAGTTCTCGCGGGACTGCACCTGGAAGTGCGACAGATGGATGTGCATGGGGTGCGGGGACGCGGCGAGGTTGAGGTACTTCCAGATCTCCACGCTGCCGAGCGCGGCGGTGAACGTCCTGCCGTCGTCGTACGCCATCGCCGTCCTGCGCAGCGTCTTGACGGTGCCCTCGGCGTCCCGGACCTGGATGGTCCCGGGGGACGGGAACGTGATCCCCGCCGGGTCGATCTCCTCCATCTCCCACAGCTCGGGAATGTTCGTCGAGCCGGGACCGACCACGACCACCCACCGGGGGGCGACGTCGTGGGGCAGGTCGTGGTGGGTGAGCCGCTTGAACGTGGGCGAGATGACCTCCGGCAGCACAAACCGGTTGGACGGGCGCTGGTCCGCGACGCGGAACTGCATCACGTCGGGCTCCAGCAGGTCGTTGGGCTTGTCGGAGGCACCGGGCGCGATGCCCTCCAGCGTGTTGACCAGCTTCAGGGCCTGCCCCCGGAACGCGCTGAAGTCGATCAGTACGTCGGCGCGCTCGCCGGGGGAGAGGTTGAGCGCCCCCTCGACGGTCAGCGGCTTGTCGATCAGGCCCTGGTCGGTCCCGATCACCCGCAGCGCACCCGGGACGGGCCGGCCGTCCGACAGCAGCATCAGCCGGTATATCCGGGAGTTCGCGGCGTTGACGATCCGGAACCGGTACCAGCGCGGCGCGACCTCCAGGTACGGCCAGACCACCCCGTTGACCAGGGTGTATGGGGCCGCGTGGGTACGCATGAGCCGCTGCGGGCCGATCATCTCCACCTTGTGGACCAGCCGGCCGGCGAGGGCACCGGACTCGTCCACGTCGAAGTTGCGGTCGCTGAGGATCAGCGGCACGTCGCGGGCACCGTCGGGCAGGTCGAGCGCCTCCTCCTCCTCGTTGCGGGAGAGGAACAGGCCCGCGAGCCCGGCGTAGACGCTGAAGCGGCTCACGTGGTGGGTGTGGTCGTGGTACCAGAGCGTGGTCGCGGCCTGGTTGTTCGGATAGGCCGACAACTGCACGTCGCCCGGGCCTATGAGATTCTCCATCCAGCCGTCGTTGCCGCCGCCGGTCAGCATGCCGTGCAGGTGCACCGCGGCCCACGGCGCCAGGTCCGACACGTCGGGGACCACTTGGGTTCCCGACGTGCCAGGGTAGTTGGAGAGCGGGTCGGGTGAGCGGCCCGTGGTCGAGCCGAAGTCGACGGCCTTGACGGGGATGTTGCCCGTCAGCTGGTTCTCCCAGACGATCCGCAGCGGACGGCCGCTGACCGTCTGGATCGTCGGGCCCGGGTAGACGCCCTCGTACGTCCACATCGTCACCGGCGGCATCTCCGAGTGCACGGTGACGTCGGCGGTGCGCATGCGGACGGTCAGCTCGTCATGGTCGCCGCGGTCGCGGGGGCGCAGCACCGGCGGGACCCGCAGCGGATCCCTGAACTTCGTCAGCTTCAGCTCGGGCGCCGTCGGCTCGGGCCCGCCGGCCGTCAGGGCGGCCGCACCATCTGACTTGAAGAAGGGGGCGGCGGTCACCAGGGCGCCCAGCCCGGCCATGGCGCCGTAACGCAGCAGCGTGCGGCGGTTCGGCCCGGATGGCTCGAATGTTTCGGAAGCTGTGGGATCCATGCGCCCGACGGTAGGGGCGGCCGCTCTCGTCGAACTCGAGCTCGGCTCCAGGACGTGCCTTTCCGGCAGGGCCCGGCGCCGGTGGACGGCCCTGCCACTTCGGCAAGGCCGTCCGGGAGGCGGATTTCAGACCGCTACAGGCTCGGTGTCCCGGTTGATGAGCGTCGCGTAGTGGCCACCGCGCAGGAGCAGCTCGTCGTGGGTGCCGCGCTCGGAGACCCGGCCCCGGTCCAGCACGATGATCTCGTCGGCGTTGCGGACGGTCGACAGCCGGTGGGCGACCGTGATGGTGGTACGGCCCACGCTGGCCGCGTCGATGGCCTTCTGTACGGCCTGCTCGGTATGGGTGTCCAGGGCGCTGGTGGCCTCGTCGAGCACCAGGATCGGCGGGTCGCGCAGGATGGTGCGGGCGATCGCCAGCCGCTGCTTCTCGCCGCCGGAGAACCGGTACCCGCGCTCGCCGACCACCGTGTCGTAGCCGTCGGGCAGCAACATCAGATAGTCGTGGATGTGGGCGATCCGCGCCGCCGCGAACAGCTCCTCGTCGGTCGCGTCGGGCTTGGCGAACCGCAGGTTGTCCGCGACCGTGGCGTGGAACAGGTACGTCTCCTGGGAGACGACGCCGACCGCGGCCGTGAGCGTGTCGAAGGACAGGTCGCGTACGTCGACCCCGTCGATCGTGACGGAACCGGCCGTGACGTCGTACAGCCGCGGGATGAGGTAGCTGAGCGTGGTCTTTCCCGAGCCGGTCTCTCCGACGATCGCGAGGCTGCGGCCCGCGGGGACGGTCACGTCGACGCCGACCAGCGTCGGCTGCTCCGTTCCCGCATAGGAGAAGCCGATCCCCCGCATGCGCACCTCCCCCCGCAAGGCGGCCGGCTCGACCGGCCGCTCGGGCTCGGCGATGTCAACGGGCAGGTCGAGGTACTCGAAGATGCGGCCGAACAGCTCGAGAGAGCCCTGGATCTCGATCCCGACGGTCAGCAGCCGCTGCGCCGGGCGGAACAGGCTCTGCTGGAGGGACGTGAACGCGACCAGGGAGCCGATGGAGATGGCCATGTGGCCGTTGTCCGAGGTCAGCCCCGAGACCCAGTAGATCATCGCCGGCATGGAGGCTATGACGATCCAGATCGTGGACTGGTACCACAGGCCCGCGGTGGTGACGCGCACCTCGACGTCGGTGAGCTTGCGCGACTGCCGCGCGAAGTTGTCGGTCAGGGAGTGCGAACGGCCCATGGTGTGGCTGAGCAGGATCCCGCTGATCGACAGCGACTCCTGCATGGTCGACGACAGCTCGGCGAGCTGCCTCTGCCGGTCACGGGTGATGTTCCGCCGCTGGTTCCCGACGCGACGGCTCACCAAGGCGAATGCCGGAAGCATGAGCATGGATGCGAGCGTCAACCGCCAGTCGAGCAGGAACATGGCGGTGGTCGCGGCGATGACGACCGTCACGTCGGACAGCAGCGCCGTGGCGGTGGTCGTAATGGTGACCTGCATCCCGCCGATGTCGTTGGAGATGCGCGACTGCACCTCGCCGGTACGGGTGCGCGCGAAGAAGGCCAGCGACATCCGCTGGAGGTGGGAGTACACCGCCGTGCGCAGGTCGTGCATGACGAGCTGGCCCACCGTGGCCGACACGTGCGTCTGCCAGACGTTGAACGAGCTGGTGGTGACCGACACCATGATCATGCCGAGGGAGAGCAGGGACAGCAGCCCCAGCCTGTCCTGCGGCAGCGCCGTGTCCATGATCTCGCGGATCAGGAACGGGTTGACGAGGGCGACCAGGGAGGAGCCCGCGACCAGCAATACGACGGACAGCAGCTGCCTCCGGTACGGGCGGAACAGCCCGAGGATGCGTCGCAACTGGCCGTCTTTCATCAGTGCCTGGGGACGCGTGGTGCCCGAGCCGGCGCTGCTCACCCTGGCCTCCTTCTCTTGTTGGTCAGTTCCAGTCGACAAAACGCAGGAGACCGCGGAGTTGAAGCCGCCGGGGCCCCGCGCCGGAACGAGAGCCGTGGACACGGGCATGTGCCGCGGCGTGGTCACCAGATCCAGGTCGTGCCTATCCCAGCTGTCTGACCAGTGCCGTCCATGGGGCGAGCTCCGCTTCTGGCAGCGGTGGCACGCACGGCTGGTCGGCAGGCAGGGCGGCGGATTCCTTCCATGCGCAGGGGGGACACATGTCGCCCCGCGCAAACCCCGTCCACATCAGGCCTTCGCCCAATGTCTTCCATGGAAATCGCATAGCGGACCTGGGCCTCGCGCCCATATCGATCTCCGTTCGTAGGGGAACCGCCCGAGGTCATCTTGTGCAACGGTGCTCAACAGGACGTCGGGACCGTGTCGAGTTCCGCTGGAGGACGGGCGCCTCAGCGCGCTGCCAGCAGTCCGCGGCTGCGCAGCACCCGGCGCTCCAGCGGGCTGAAGAACAGCAGGTCGATGGCGACGCCGACGACGAAGATCAGGATGATGCCGAGCAGCACACCCGGCATGTCGGAGAACTCCCGCTGGTTCTGCAGGTAGCGGCCGAGGCCGATCCCCAGATCGGGGGAGGAGGCGATGAGCTCGGCGGCCATCAGCGACCGCCAGGAGAACGCCCAGCCCTGCTTCAGACCGGCCAGGTACCCGGGCAGGGCGGCGGGCAGCAGCACGTGCCGGGCGCCGCGCAGACCGTTCGCACCGAGCGTACGACCGGCCCGTAGGAACAGAGGCGGCACCTGGTCGACCCCGGCGATCAGGCCGTTGGCGATCGAGGGCGCCGCACCCAGCAGAATCACGGCGTACATGGCCGAGTTGTTGATGCCGAGCCAGATGACGGCGGCCGGCACCCAGGCGACCGAAGGCAGCGACTGCAGGCCCGTCAGCACCGGCCCGATGGCGGCCCGTATCGGCTTGACCCGGGCGACGAGCAGGCCGATCGGCGTACCGATCGCGACGGCCGCCACGAAGCCTGTGACGCCGCGCCAGAGGCTGGTCCAGATGACGGAGAACAGGGTGCCGTCGCTCCAGAGGAGCGTGAGCGCGTGCCACACGTCGGCCGGACTCGACAGCTTCTCGGGGCTGGCCAGGTGCAGGCTGTAGGCGAGCTGCCAGAGACCGGCGACCAGCACGACGCCCAGGATCGGCGGCAGCACTTTCGCCCTCAGTACCTGGCTGAACGAGGCGCGCTGCGCGTGGCCGGCCTCCAGTGCGTCCAGGCCGGCCCCCAGTGCGTCGAGGCCGGCCCCCAGCGTGTTGAGGCCGGCCCCCGCGCCGTCGCGGCGGGCGGCGCGGCCGCTCGCCGCGGGCCGGGTGTCAGTGCTGGACATGGCGGCGTATCTCCCCACGCAGGTGCTCGGTGATTTCGATGGACAGCGCCGCGACCTCGGCGGATTCGCCCCGCAGCGAATGCGGCAGGTCGACGCGCCACTCCCGGGCGATCCGGCCGGGCCGGGACGACAGCAGGACGACGCGCTGGGCGAGGCGCACGGCCTCTCTGACGTTGTGGGTGACGAACAGGACGGTGAGCTTGCGCTTGTTCCAGATCCGGGTGATCTCCTCGTGCAGGACGTCCCGGGTGATGGCGTCGAGTGCGGCGAACGGCTCGTCCATCAGCAGTACGGTGCTGCCCTGGGCGAGCGCGCGCGCCATGGCCACGCGCTGGCGCATGCCGCCGGAGAGCTCGTGCACCCGCTTGCGGTACGCGCCGCCGAGGCGGACCAGCTCCAGCAGTCGCTCGGCCTCGGGCCTGCGGTTCTCGCGCGGCACGCCCGCCAGGCGCAGCGCCAGCTCGATGTTCCGACCCGCGCTCAGCCACGGGAACAGCGCGTGGTCCTGGAACATCAGCGACGGCCGGGTGCCGGGTACGTCGATGGTTCCGGCGCTGGGCTCGTCGAGCCCCGCCACCAGGTTCAACAGGGTGGATTTGCCGCAGCCGGAAGCGCCGAGCAGGGTGACGAACTCGCCCGGGGCCACGTCCAGGTTGATGTCGTCGAGCACGACGGAGCCCGCACCGGGGCGGCCGAAGGCCTTGGAGACGTGCGAGAGCCGGACCGCTGGGTAGTCGTCCGTGGTCTCGACGACGGGGACGCACTTCGGGATGGTCAGTGCCGTGGTCATTGCGGAAACCTCCTGCGGGCGTGGACGGGGGCACTGCGCGGAGCTACGGGGTGCGGGTCGTCACTTGACGCCGAGCCCGGCGTCCGCCACGGCGGGCCGGCCCGCCGCCGTGAGTACCTTGTTGAGCAGGGTCAGGTCGACGATCCCGGAGAGTTCGGGCTTGTCGAGCAGGCCCGCGGCGACCGCGTGGTCGGCCCCGGTCTGCAGGGTGCCGGCCAGCGGGTCGTCGATGAAGTCGATGCTTGCCCACGCGGGGTCGAGGATGGCGGGCGGCAGCGCATTGCCCGTGTCGGCCTTGATCTGCAGGTTGGCGTCGGCCTTCGCCTTCTCCGGGTCGGCCTTGATGAAGGCGTTGGCCGCCAGCGAGCCGCGCAGCACGGCCTCGACCACGTCGGGGTGCGCGGTCAGGAACTTCTGCGAGACGATGATGTCGGTGGTCACGAACTTGCCGTCCGGCCACAGCGACTTCTCGTCCAGCAGGACCTTCGCGCCGAGCGTGACCAGCCTGGAGGCGGTCGGCTCGGGCACCCAGGCGCCGTCGATGGAGCCGGACTTGTACGCCTCCGGCACCACCTTGTTCTCCGTACGGAGCACACTGACGTCGCCCGAGCCGGAGGCCGCGTCCACCTTGTAGCCCTTGCCCGCCAGATAGTTGAGCAGGGCGACGTCCTGGGTACCGCCCAGCTGCGGGGTGGCGAGCTTCTTGCCCCGGAGGTCGTCCAGCGAGCTGATCTTCGCCGGGTTGACCACCAGCTTGACACCGCCGGAGGCTGCGCCGCCGATGACCCGCAAGGACGTGCCGTGCGACTTGACGTAGCCGTTGATCGCCGAGCTCGGGCCGATCCAGCCGATGTCGACCGAACCGGCGTTGAGCGCCTCGATTTCGGCTGGACCGGCGTTGAAGAACTGGGACTTGATCCGGGTCGACCCCAGCTCCTTCTGGAACAGGCCGTCCTGCAGGCCCACCAGGGCGGTCCCGTGCGTGAGGTTCGGGAAGTAGCCGATCTTCACGGTGTCGGCGGAGAGCTTCGCACCCGAGGCGCCGTCGGTCTGCTTCGCCGGGGCTGCCTCGGCACTGGAGCCGTAGCCGCAGCCCGACAGCAGTCCGGCAGCCGCGGTCACCGCTACGGCCGCCATGGCCACGCGCCCGATCGTCTGGTAGTGCATCAGACCCAGTCCTCCTCGTTGGTTGCTTCGGCTGCGCGCCGTACGGTCTCGAAGGGCTCATCCGCCATGCCGGCTGCGAGGGTGGTGCCGTCGGCCGGGTCGATCAGCAGGAACGAGCCCGTCCGGCGGTTGTCGGCGTAGGGGTCGAGCGCGAGCGGCTCGGCCGTGCGCAGCACGACGTGGCCGATGTCGTTGACCTGCAGGCCCTCGGCACCGGGACGCCGTTCGAGCGTGCTGATGTCGATCCGGTACGAGATGTCCTTGACCACGGCGCGCACGGTGCGGGTGGTGTGCTTGAGCAGGACCTTGGCGCCGACGTGCAGGGGGCGCTCGTTGAGGTGACAGACGCTGGCCTCGATGTCCTTGGTGGGCGCCCCGGCCGTGCCCCCGGCCGCGATCAGGTCGCCGCGCGAGACGTCGACGTCGTCGGTGAGCCGGACGGTGACGGACTGGGGCGCCCAGGCGACGTCCGTCTGCGTGCCGAGCGCGTCGATGGCCGCGACGGCAGTGGTGTGGCCGGAGGGCAGGACGGTGACGGCGTCCCCGACCCGCAGCACGCCGGAGGCGATCTGGCCGGCGTAGCCCCGGTAGTCGAGGTGCTCGGCAGTCTGCGGGCGGATCACGTACTGGACCGGTAAGCGGGCGGGCTCCTCTCTCGGGTTGCTGCCGACCGGGACGGTCTCCAGGTGCTCCAGCAGGGTCCGGCCGCCGTACCAGTCCATGGTGGCGGAGTGCTCGACGACGTTGTCGCCGGCCAGCGCGGAGAGCGGGATCGCCACGACGTTCTTGACCCCGAGCGTGGCGGCGTACGAGGTGAACTCCTCGGCGATCTTCGCGAAGACGCACTCCTCGTAGCCGACGAGGTCCATCTTGTTGACGGCCAGGACCACGTGGGGCACCCGCAGCAGGGCGGCGACCGCGGTGTGCCGGCGGGTCTGCTCGACCATGCCGTTGCGGGCGTCGACGAGTACGACCGCGAGGTCGGCGGTGGAGGCGCCGGTGACCATGTTGCGGGTGTACTGCACGTGCCCGGGGGTGTCGGCGAGGATGAACCGGCGGCGGGCGGTGGCGAAGTAGCGGTAGGCGACGTCGATGGTGATGCCCTGCTCCCGCTCGGCCCGCAGGCCGTCGGTGAGCAGGGCCAGGTCGGGGGTGTCCTGTCCGCGGCCGGCCGAGACCTGTGCGACGGCCTCCAGCTGGTCGGTGAGGACCGACTTGGAGTCGTGCAGCAGGCGGCCGACCAGGGTGGACTTGCCGTCGTCCACGGAACCCGCGGTGGCGAAGCGCAGCAGCGTGGTGGCGCTGAGCTGCTCGGTGGTGGTGGTCATCGCTAGAAGTACCCTTCGCGCTTGCGGTCTTCCATCGCGGCCTCGGACATCTTGTCGTCGGCCCGGGTCGCGCCCCGCTCGGTGAGGCGGGAGACGGCGATCTCGGCGATCACCGCGTCGAGCGTGGCGGCGTCGGAGTCGACGGCGCCGGTGCAGGACATGTCGCCCACGGTGCGGTAGCGGACGAGCCGTTTCTCGACCGTCTCGCCGTCCTTCGGGCCGCCCCACTCGCCGGCGGTCAGCCACATGCCGCCCCGCAGGAAGACGTCCCGTTCGTGGGCGAAGTAGATCTCCGGCAGTTCGATCTTCTCGCGGGCGATGTACTGCCACACGTCCAGCTCGGTCCAGTTGGAGAGCGGGAAGACGCGCACGTGCTCGCCCGGCGCGTGGCGGCCGTTGTAGAGCTGCCACAGCTCGGGGCGCTGGCGGCGCGGGTCCCACTGGGAGAACTCGTTGCGCAGGGAGAAGACGCGCTCCTTGGCGCGGGCCTTCTCCTCGTCGCGGCGGCCGCCGCCGAAGACGGCGTCGAACTTGTGCTGCTGGATCGCCTCGGTCAGCGGGACGGTCTGCAGCGGGTTGCGGGTACCGTCGGGGCGCTCCTTGAGCTTGCCGGCGTCGATGTAGTCCTGGACCGAGGCCACGTGCAGGCGCAGGTTGTGCTGCGCCACCGTGCGGTCCCGGTAGTCGATGGCCTCGCGGAAGTTGTGACCGGTGTCGACGTGCAGCAGCACGAACGGCACCGGTGCCGGTGCGAACGCCTTGAGCGCCAGGTGCAGCATGACGATCGAGTCCTTGCCGCCGGAGAAGAGGATCACCGGCTTCTCGAACTCGCCCGCCACCTCGCGGAAGATGTGGACCGCCTCGGACTCCAGCGAGTCCAGGTGCGTCAGCGCGAAGGGGTTCCCCGACGCCTCGATCAGGCGATGGGTCATGGTCGTCATGCCAGGCCCCTCTCGGTCAGGAAGGTGTGTAGCTCGGCTGCGGAATCGGCCACCGAGCGGCCCTGCGTCTGGATGCGCAGCTCCGGGCTCTCAGGTGCCTCGTACGGGTCGTCGACGCCCGTGAGACCGGAGATCTCGCCGGCCGCCTGCTTGGCGTACAGGCCCTTCACGTCGCGCTGGGAACAGAGCGTGACCGGGGTGGCCACGTGGATCTCCAGGAACGGTGTGGCGCGGGCGGCGTGCCGGGCACGGACGGCGGCGCGGGAGTCGGCGTACGGGGCGATGACCGGAACCAGCGTCTTGACGCCGTGGGAGGACAGCAGCCCGGCCACGAAGCCGATCCGCTGCACGTTGGTGTGCCGGTCCTCACGGGTGAAGCCCAGGCCCGCAGAGAGGAACGCGCGGATCTCGTCGCCGTCGAGCACCTCGACCTCGTGTCCCTGGGCGCGCAGGCGCTCGGCGAGGGTGCGGGCGAGAGTGGTCTTGCCCGCGCTGGGCAGCCCGGTCAGCCACACGGTGGCGCCGCGCGCAGCGGCCGGGGCCGCCTCCGCGGTGTCCCCGGCGGCCAGGGTGTGAGCCGTGGTCACGGTGATGTTCTCCCGGGAGGTAGATGGCGTACTTCAGGGATGGGTCGTACGTCCCCCGCGCTGCAGGGCGTCGGCGCGGGCAGGGGCGGCGGGACCTTTCAGGCGGTGGCGAACTCGACCAGCGTCCGGCCGAGCACGTCCATGTCGATCCGGTGCCAGGATCCGGGCAGCTCGAGGCCCCGGCCGTTGGGCAGGGCCGCCGCGGTCGCCGCAGCCGCCGCACGCAGCCAGGCGCTGGTGCTGTCGCTGTTGAGGACCAGCGTCTCCGTCCGGAATCCGGCGAGTTGGCCGGCCGGGACGGTGAAGTCGCCGCAGATCTTGACGTCGTACAGCAGCGTGTGAGCGTTCGCCTCGTTCATCGCCCAGATCGGGCTCCTGCGCCACTGCGCGACATCGTCGGGGGTGAGGCCCAGGACGGGGCCGAGGAAGTACTCGGCCGCCTCGTCGCGCCGGTCGCCTTCCTCCAGGATGGCCCGGAGCGTCTCCGCGGAGTTCGACGGGGGCTTCGGGAACCCCTCGACCCGGAAGAACGGCTCGTGGAGAGCCAGCTTGGCGATCGACGTGCCCGCGAGCGCCGCCTGGAGCGCCACGTTCGCGCCCGTGGACCCGGCGAACACGGCCGCTGAGCCGCCCGCCTCCTCGATCACCGCCTGGAGATCCTCGATCTCCCGCTCGACGGCGTACTCGGGAGCGTCACCGCTCTGGCCGCGCCCGCGGCGGTCGTAGGCATACACGGTGCAGTGCTGCGCCAGCTCGGGAACGAGCTCGTCGAAGATCGTGTGATCGCGGAACGCACCGTTGAGCAGCACGAGTGGGGGGCCCTCGCCCGACTTGTCGTAGGCGATCGTCGTGCCGTCCCGGGAAACGACCTTGCGCATCACGCACTCCTCGTGCCGACCGGAGGTGCTCTCACCTCGCCCTGTGTCTGCAGCTTCGAATGCGCCGGTGCATAACCGGTCGAGAACCGATAGCGGCCCGCTTGCACCGCCTGCTGCCCCCGGCGGCGCCCAGTAGCTGACCTGCGGTTCTTCCCGGGAGAACGCAAACAGCCGTTCTTCACGCTTCGAGGTGTCGACCAACGAAGCGCTGAGGAACGGCTGGTGCGTAGGGCGTCGGAGGCCTGCTCCCGGGTCAGCCCCGCAGGGTGGCGATGGCCTTCTCGATGCGCCGCCGGCGCGTCTCGGGCATCTTCGCGCTCTCGACGGCACGCACGTGCTCGCGCTTGCGGCTGTACGTGAGGTGGTCGTACGCGGCGCGGGCGACCGGGTCGTCGTCCAGGGCCCGGGCGAAATCCTCCGGCTCGACGACGACGCGCGGCTCGGTGTCGAGCTCCAACTCGACCTCGACCTCCTCGCCGATCTCGACACCCGCGGCCTGCCGGTTGGCGTGGCTGAGGCCGATCAGGTGGCGGCCGCGCAGGAAGGCGACCCGGCTCTTCCAGGAATGCCCGTTGAGCGTGATCGTCACCGGTGGCCGCGAGCCCTCGCCGAGAGCTTCCACCACCTCGGGCGGAACCAGCAGGCCCCGCATGGGCTCGGGCGGCTCGACGTGGGACAGAAACTTCATGATCTACCTCTGATCTTGCGAGAGTGCCCCGGCCTTTAGGCCCGGGAGGATGTCAACTCCTGTTGTTCTGCCGGCTCGCCGCGGATCCGGCCCGCCCGGCTCCGGTGGCCGCTCCCGCTTCCCGCACGGCCCATCGCCGTGTCCGGGACGGCTGTGAGGCAGGGAACCGCGGCTACTCGGCGTAGGGCTGGTCGGTTCCCTGGGCGCTGAAGCCGAGACTCCAGACGTAGCCGTCCGGGTCGGCGAAGGTGCCGCCGTACCCGCCCCACGGCAGAGCGCCGGCGGGCTTGAGGACCGTGGCGCCGGCCTTCGCGGCCTCCGCCATGATCTCGTCGACCCGTGCCTCGCTGCGGACGACGTAGGTCAGGACCAGTCCGCTGAAGCCGCTGCCCTCATGGTCCGTGCCCACCTGGTCGGCCAGTCCTTCGCGGCTGTAGAAGCCGACGGGCGAGGCGCCGTCCGATTCGAAGAACACCGAGATGCCGTAGTCACTCTGGACCTTCCAGCCGAGCCCCTCGGTGTAGAACTGCTTGGCCCGGTCCATGTCCCGAACGCCGAGAAGGATCGAGCTGACGTGTGCCTTCATGTCGTACTCCTTGAGCTGTAGAGGTATACCTGTCGGACATCCGGGCCGGGGCCCGGCTGTCACAGGGACAAAGGTCAGGACGGTGTGGGGGCGGCAGCCTCCCAGACGAACCCGTCCAGGTCGGTGAAGGCGTCGGCGGTGCTGCCGAGGACGATGCGGTGCGAGCCCGTGCCGTCGGCGGGGACGCCGACCTCCTTGGCCAGGGCGCGGCGCTTGTACAGCGCCATTTTGACGGGGTGGGACTGACCGGGGGCGAACTCGACGTACATGCTGCCGACGCTCTTGGTCACGGTCATGCCCCGGCCGACGTAGAACTGCTTGGTGGCCCTCACCGCCTCGACGCCGATCAGCAGGACGACCTCGTCGATCTCGCGGGTGTCGGGGCCGGTGTCCTTCTTCGCCGAGGTCGCGATCTTCCAGATCGTCCCGTCCGGGGCCTGGAGGACGCCGCTGTAGCCCCACAGCGACTTCGCGGCGGGCTTCAGGACCGTGGCGCCGGCGTCCACGGCGGCACCGATGAAGCCGTCGACGGTGGCCGGCCCGGACACCGTGAGCGCCAGGGTGAAGCCGCGGAATCCGGTGGAGTGCGCCTGGGACGCCCGCAGGTGCAGGTACGTGTCCACGCCGAAGGCGCTGTAGAAGTGCCGGGCGGCCTCGAGGTCGGCCACCTCAAGGGTGACGGCCGCGATGGACGTGGTAACTGGGGTGGAAGTGGTGGTTGCCATGACCATCACCGTAGGGGCCGTGCGGCGGCCGGGGCTTCTCGATTCCTGACCGGTCTTGAGACCTGCTTCGCCACGCACGCCGGCATCCCCTCCACCTTGATCGCCGACCCGGCATCGCGGGGGGCACCCGCAGCATCGGCATGGTCGGCCGCCGCTTCCGCCGCCTGGCGCCGGAAGGCCCCGGGCGGCATGCCGACCAGCTCGGTGAAGCGGGTGGTGAACGTGCCCAGCGACGCGCAGCCGACCGCGAAGCAGACCTCGGTGACGCTGACGTCGCCCCGCCGCAGCAGCGCTGTCGCCCGCTCGATGCGACGCGTCATCAGGTACGCGTACGGCGACTCACCGTAGGCGGCCCGGAACTGCCGACTCAGGTGCCCGGCGGACACGTCCACATCACGGGCGAGCGCCTCCACGTCCAGTGGCTGCGCGTATTCCCTGTCGATCCGGTCGCGGACGCGGCGCAGCCGCGCGAGATCAGCCAGGCGCTGCGCCTGGATGCGTGCACGCCGCCATTCAGGCTTGCACATGAGAACCCTCTCCTTCGTCTTTCGTCTTCGTTTTCCTTCGACGTGTCGGGGTGCCCACTCTGGTGCGCCGCCGCGTTCCTTATGGGCGGTGGCGATGTCGGCCCGCACGGCTGCATCGGTACCCGCACTGCTCAGCGAAGCTCCTGGATGCGGACCAGGTTGCCCGCTGGGTCGCGGAAGGCGCAGTCGCGGATGCCGTACGGCTGCTCGGTCGGCTCCTGGACGACCTCGGTGTCACCGGCCTGCACCTTCTCGAACGCGGCGTCGACGTCCGGGGTGGCCAGCAGGATCCATCCGTAGGTGCCCTTGGCCATCATCTCCGTGATCATGCGGCGCTCGTCCTCGGTGATGCCGGGATCGGCGGCAGGCGGTGTCAGCAGGATCGAGGTGCCCGGCTGACCGGCCGGGCCTACCGTGATCCAGCGCATCCTGCCCTGGCCGACATCGCTGCGGACCTCGAAACCGAGGACGTCGCGATAGAAGGCGAGCGAAGCGTCCGGGTCGTCATGCGGCAGAGAAGCCGTGTGAATGGTGATGTCCATGGCGAGCAGGCTAGAGGCGGCTCCGTGAACCGAGCTTCTCGATTCCTGACCGATCCGGACACGCCCGGACGTTCGCGAGCATGTCACGCGGAGCGCACTCGCTCCCCGCGACAGAGCCGTTGCTGAGTCCGTAGTCAGGTCTCAGCATTCCGGGCATTTCGGCCCGGAAGGTCCGTCACATCACCAAAGCGTCAGGGCTTCGGCTTGAGTACGGTCTCCCGTTTCCGTCTGCTGCTGCTGCTGCGGCAGGGTTGCGCCACCTGCCCGCCCCGTCCCTGCCTTGCGACGGGGGCGGGTGGTGCGGGTCTTGTGGTCGGCTCCACGAGGCTTCGACACCTTGGGGGTGTCCAGGTCTCCGGCCACTCCGGTACCTGTTGCTGCGATTGCCGCGAGGGCGGCGAGGTTGCGGGCTGCGTTGTCGTCCCGGTCGATGACCAGGCCACAGGCGTCGCATTCGTAGGTCCGGATGTGCAGCGGCAGTTTGGCTTTCACCGCGCCGCACCCGGAGCAGGTCTTGGAGGAGGGGAACCAGCGGTCGGCCGCGATGATGCGGGTGGCGTGGCGCTGGCGGGTCTTGTAGGTGAGCCGGCGGCGGATCTCGCCGAATCCGGCGTCGGCGATGTGCCGGGCCAGGCGCCGGTTCTTCATCATGCCGGCGACGTTGAGGTCCTCGATCACGACGGTGCCGTACTCGCCAGCGACGCTTGTGGTGAGCTTGTGCAGGGCGTGCGCGCGGAGGTTCGCGACCCGGTGGTGCACGCGGTTGCGCTGGGCGTTGGCTTTTTCCCACCTGCGGGAGGCCTTCCGCCCGGTGCGGCGGTCGGGGCCCCGGCGCCGGGAGACGGTGCGGGAGGCCCGGCGCAGCTGCTTCAGCGCGGTGCTCAGGTGCCGCGGGTTGGGGACCTCACGGATCTCGCCTGCACTGTCGGCCATGACGGCCAGGGTCTTGATACCGAGGTCGATGCCGACCGCGACGTCGGGGCGTGCGACGCGGCGGATGTCCCGCGCGGTCTCGACCTGGAAGGCGACGAGCCAGCGTCCGCGTTCGTGGCGGACGGTCGCGGACAGGATCCGCGCCCTGCCGGCCTGGACGCGGTGCAGGAGCTTGGCGGTGGGCTCGTGGACGCGGAGGGTTCCGAGCCTCGGCAGGGTGACGTGCCGGCCGTCGGCGTCGAGGCGGATGGTGCCGGTGGTGAACCGGCAGGACAGGCGTGTCTTGTGCTTCGACTTGAACCGGGGCATCCCGAGCTGCTTGCCCCGCCGCTTGCCCTGCTTGGACTTGGCGTAGTTGTCGAACGCGGCCGACGCGTTCGCCAGACCGGTGGAGTACGCCTCCTTGGAGTTCTCCTCCCACCAGGAGGCGAACCGGGGGTCCGTGTGCTTGGCGGCGTTGAACTCCTTGCGCAGCGATGGCAGCGACCACGGCCGCCACTCGGTCAGCGTGCCCTCGGGGACGCCGTATGTCTCCTCGGCCCGGCGCTGCCACCAGGACGCGGTCACCCAGCCGACAGCCCAGTTGTACGCCGCGCGCGCCGCACCGCAGTGCGAGCGCAACGCGTGCTCCTGGGCGGCGTTCGGGTCCAGCGCGAAGCGGTACGCCTGCACCACGAACCCGGGCTGCGGCCGGAACTTCTTCACTCGGCGGCCTCGCCGGTCGCCACGGCCACAGCGCGGGCGGCCCGGGTCTTCGCCGCCCGCTGCCCGTACAGGCGGGCGCACATCGAGGTGAGCACCTCGGTGACGTCCCGCACCAGGTCGTCCGCGGTCTCGGCAGGGTCGAGGACGACCATGCGCCGGCCGGACGCCGACAGCGCGGCCTCCAGGTGCTCGACACCGAACCGGGCCAGCCGGTCACGGTGCTCAACCACGATCACAGCCGTACCCGGGTCGGCAAGAAGCCGGTGCAACTTGCGGCGGCGCCCGTTCAACCCCGACCCGACCTCGGCCACGACCTCCGCGACAGCCAGGCCCAGTCCATTCGCGCCGGACACCACCCGCGCAGCCTGCCGATCCAGGTCGGCCCTCTGATCGGCTGACGACACACGGCAGTACGCCACCACGCGCCCGGACGACGGGGCGGCAACCTCGTCGACCAACCACGTCCCGGACGGCGCCTGACGGACCGGCACGGCCATCTTCCCGTCCCTCACCCACCGCCATGCGGTCTGGTAGCTCACGCCCTGCTGACGCGCCCACTCCGACAGCCTCACAAAACCAAGCTACGTGAGATGCCTGACCAGAGACGACTATGAATGATTAGGAAATCCATGGCAGTTGTCGCCCCCGAGGCCCCGTCAGCCGCTCTCCAGGGGCAGCTCCTCGGACTCCCCGCCGCCTAGGTCCCGCGCGGCTGCAACTCCACGGTGGTGCCCCGCCCCGCGGACCGGCCCCAGGGACACGAGATGTGCGGCTGCCGGCGGCCGTCCCCCCGCCGTCCTGGGAACCCGGCGCACGCCCGGCGGAGTTTCTCGGGGCGGGCCCGCCTCCGGTGTTCGCGGGCTTCGGCAGCTTCGTCGCGGGCGGTCCCGAGCACCCGTCCGCGCTCCTGGTGAAGGCCTTCCGTACCGCTGGCGGCCGCGATCCGTGAGGCCCTCGTGATCCCGCCTTCCCGTCCCCGCGCACCGGCCGACAGGACGGCCTCGCGGCCGTCCTGTCGGCCTCTGGGGAGTGCCTAGCTCCAGGCGGCGCCCGCGGGCTCCTGGACGGTGGCGTTCAGCCGGTTGAAGAAGTTCGTCGTCGCGATCATGAGGATGATCGCGGCGAGCTGCTGCTCCGTGAAATGGTCGGCGGCCTCGTCCCAGACCGCGTCCGGCACGGCCTGCCCGCTGTGGTCGGCCAGCCGGGTGGCGGCCTCGGTCAGTGCCAGGGCGGCGCGCTCGGCGTCCGAGAAGAACGGCGCCTCGCGCCAGGCAGCGACGGCGTGCAGGCGCTCGTCGGTCTCCCCGGCCTTCTTGGCGCCCGTGACGCCGGCGTGGACACAGGAGCTGCAGCCGTTGATCTGGCTCGCGCGCAGGTGCACCAGGTCCAGCGTGTGTTGGTCGACCCCGCCCTGGTGAATGGCCTTGTAGAGGTTCTGAATGCCCTTCATGGCGTCCGGCAGAACCTTGGCGGCGTTCGTCATACGAGCCTTCATCGGGTGCTCCCTCAGTGGTGTTCTTCGTTCTTCCGTCCGTCACAACACTGACGGATCCCGCCCTACGGGGGGGACCGGCGAACGAGGCAAACCTTTCGAGCGGCGGCACGCCCCCTCCAGTGACCAGCGGCGATTAGGGAGCCTCATGCGCGTCTGTATCACTGCTTGAGCGAGCCTCATGCGTGCCTGTGCCACCGCTCCAAGGAACCTCATGCGTTCCTGTGCGACCGCACAGCTGACGGGTGGCAGGTCCAACAGTGCGATTTCACCCCGACGTTCCCCTATCGCGGCACCCGGTCGTACGTGCTGCTCGACGGGATCGGCAGCAGCGGCGAGGTGCGCGACCGGGCCCGGGCCACCGCCCGCCGCCTCGTCCGCGCCGCCGCCAAGGAGGGCGCGGAGCGGGGCCTGCGCGCGGTGCACTCCGCGATCGCGGCCGCCCCCAGGGCATCCAGGTCTCCACGTTCCGCCGCGAGCCCTGACTGCACACCGTCCGCCTGACGCGCCGTCCGTACCCGCGCCCGGCCGTCCGTCCGTGCATCCGTGGGTGGCCGGGGCGCCGGCGCATCACCTCGGCAGGAGACCGCTGACCACCTGGCCCGTCGGCTCCGCGGCCGCCATCCTTCTCGTCCGACCGCCCCGCCCCCATCCTCCCCGCGCCGCCCCGGGCCCCTTCCCGGGCTGAGCTCCCGCATAGCGCGCCCCCTGCTCGACCGCATAAGGCTGAGGTCAGGAATTCGGCCGGAAACGGACCGCCATCGGGCGAGGGAATCCGAGTTCAAGCCAACTCCAGGGACGCTCCACCAGGACTCCATCCCTCTGGTGAAGAACCTTTGTGTACCCAGTTCCGTACGAGCCCCCGCTCCACGGCTCCTGACCCTCGGTGAGCGTCACATGACGATCCAGACCCCGGCACCATCCCCCACAGAAACGGTTCCACCGCCCGTTCCTTCCCCCACCGTTGTGAGCCGATACGCTGCCTTCGTCGCCGGCCGGCGCTCCAAGTGGGTCGTGCTTGTGCTGTGGTTCCTGCTCATGGGTATCGGTGGCTCGCTGGCCGCCGGCCTGGCAGACGTACAGGACAACGACCCTGAGGCATGGCTGCCGTCGAGCGCCCAGTCGACCAAGGCGGTGCAGCTCGCGGAGCAGTACTTCGCCGACAAGGACTCCAGCACCGCAGTCGTCGTCTACGCCCGCGAGGGAGGCCTCACCCAGGCCGACCTGTCCCGGATCGACGGCGATCGTGCCCGGCTCGCCGACAAGGTGGCCATCGGCAAGGTCTCCCCTGCCGTGGTCTCCGAGGACAAGGTCGCGGCCTTCGTGAGCGTTCCGCTGCGCACCTCGCCCAGCGACAACAAGGTGCTCACCGACAAGGTGACCGAAGCCGGCAAGCTCACCTCCGACGGCGCCCCCGCTGGTCTCGACATCAAGATCACCGGCGAGGCCGGGAGCATCGCCGACTTCGCCGAGGTCTACTCCGGCATGGACGGCGCGCTGCTGGGTGTCGCGCTCGGCGTGGTGGCGCTGCTGCTGCTCGTGACCTACCGCAGCCCGGTGCTGTGGCTGATTCCGCTGATCACCGTGGGGCTGGCCAGCCAGGTGGCGAGCGGCGTGGTCTACCTCCTCGCCAAGCATGCGGGGCTGATGGTCAACGGTCAGAGCGCCTACGTACTCATGGTGCTCTCGGTAGGCGTGGGCACCGACTACGCCCTGCTGCTCATCTCCCGCTACCGGGAAGAGCTGCACCGGCACGAAGACCGCCACACGGCGATGTCGCTGGCCGTGCACGGCTCGCTGCCGGCCCTGGCCGCCTCCGCCGCGACGGTGACGATCGCGTCGCTGTGCCTGGTGTTCGGCAGCATGAACAGCACCCAGGGTCTGGGACCGGTCGTCGCCATCGGTGTGGTCCTGGTGTTCTTCGCCATGACCTCGCTGCTGCCGGCGCTGCTGGTGATCCTGGGCCGCTGGGTGTTCTGGCCCGTGAAGCCGCGCGTCACTGCGGGATACGACCCGAACTCGGCGCAGGGGCACGGCACCTGGGCAAAGATCGCCGAGGCCGTGGGACGGCGCCCGCGCGCGGTGTGGATCGGCACGGCGCTGGTGCTGGGCGTCATGGCGCTGGGCATCGCCGGCGTACAGACCGGCCAGACGCAGGCGGAGCAGTTCACCGGCAAGGTCGACTCGGTCACCGGCCAGCAGGTTCTGGCCAAGCACTTCCCCGCAGGCTCGTCTGCTCCTGCGGATGTGTACGTCCGCGACGCCGGGGCCGAATCCGCGACGGCCGTCGTCGCCAAGGTGCCCGGTGTGTCCTCCGTCAGCGCCCAGGTGGCCAAGGGCGGCTGGACGCACCTGACAGCAGTGCTCCGCGACGCTCCGGACTCCGCGGCCGCCAAGGACACCGTCCGGGACATCAGGACGGCGCTGGACGGATCGACCGGGCCGGCAGCCGACGCGGTCGTCGGGGGCCAGAGCGCGGTGGCGCTCGACGTCTCCGAGGCGCAGGGTGACGAGGAGACGCTGCTGATCCCGCTGATCCTCGCGGTGGTGCTGGTGATGCTCTTCATCCTGCTGCGGGCGAGCATCGCATCCGCGGTGCTGCTCGGGTCCGTGGTGCTGTCGTTCGCGGCGGCCGTCGGCACGGCCTCGCTGCTGTTCCACGCACTCGACCACGCGAAGATCGACCGCGGGCTGGTGCTGTTCGGCTTCATCTTCCTCGTCGCGCTGGGCGTCGACTACACCATCTTCCTGATGACACGCGCAAAGGAAGAGGTGCGGCTGCGCGGGCACCGCGAGGGAATCCTCACCGCGGTAACGGTGACCGGCGGTGTCATCACGTCGGCGGGTGTGGTGCTGGCTGCCACGTTCTGCGTCCTTGCGGCCATCCCCACGGTGAGCGCACTGCAGCAGGGGCTGCTCGTAGCGGTCGGCATCCTCCTCGACACGTTCCTGGTACGCAGTCTGCTGGTTCCGGCGCTGGCCCTGGACCTGGGGCCGCGCTTCTGGCGGCCGGGCCTGACGCCACAGGAGACGGCGCCGCACGAGTCCGCGAAGAGCCGGGCCGAAGCGCCGTCCACCGTCTGAGTTTGCGGTGTGACGTCGCGGGTCACTCGACGAGCTGATCCGCGGTTCTTCCCGGGACGACGCAGGCGGCCGTTCCTCACGCTTCGAGGTGTCGACCAACGAAGCGCTGAGGAACGGCCGCTGCGTTTGTGTGCCCCTTCCCCTGACCTGACGCGACGGCCTGCTCGTCTGCTTGACATCCTCCCCCTCTTAAAAGTAGGGGGATTCCAACCGAGGTGGGTTGGGGTTCACGGACGCTCGACCGCTGTTCGGGCGGTGTCGTCCCTCCGGAACCGGCTGAGCGCCGGGGGCGGGGATCCCGCCCTGTCCTGCCGCGACGTTGATGGCTGCGTTGGTGTCCGCGTTGCAGGTGAAGCCGCAGAAGGAGCAGACGAACTCGGCTTGGCTCTTGCGCGAGTTCTTGTCGATCCATCCGCAGGCACTGCATCGCAGGCTGGTGTAGGGGGCGGGGACGTCTTCGACCCGGCCCAGGGCCTTGTGCCCGGTGCGTTGGCGCAGCAGGCCCCAGCCCTGCGCGAGGATGGCCCGGTTCAGCCCGGCTTTCTGCCTGACCTGCTTGCCGGGCTGCTCGGTGGTTCCGCTGGCCGAGCGGGTCATGTTCTTGATGTTCAGCTTCTCGAACCGCACCAGACGGTAGGTGCGGGCCAGCATCGTGCTGGTCTTCTCGCACCAGTCCTTGCGCCGGTCGGCGTCCTGGAGCAACTGGTCGCCGACGGCACCACGGTCCTGCTGACCACCCAGTACCTGGAAGAGGCCGACCACCTGGCCGATCACCTCGTGGTGCTGGACCGCGGCAGCGTCATCGCGCAGGGCACCCCGGCGCAGCTCAAGGTCGATCTCGGCTGGGCCACGGCCGTGGCCCAGCCGACACCTACCGCAGCGGCCGGGTCCTGCTCGCGGGTGACGCCGCCCACGACACGCCCCCGCTCGCCGGCTGGGGAGTGAGCACGGGCATCCAGGACGCGGCCAACCTCGGCTGGAAGCCGGCCGCCGTGGCGAACGGCACGGCCCCCGACAGCCTGCTCGACACCTACCACGCCGAACGGCACCCGCTCGGCGAGCAGTTGATGCGCAACACGCACGCCGCGACCATGTTCTACCTCAGCGGTCCCGAGATGGACCCGCTGCGCGCACTCGTGCGCGAACTGGTCACCGACGGCTCCGCCGCGGGGCACTTCGCGGGCATGGTGAGCGGACTCGGCGTCCGCTACGACATGGGACCCGGCACCGCCGGACCGCTGGGCCTGAGGCTGAACCCGGACCGTGAACTGGAACGGGCCGACGGCACCCGGGTTCGGGTGGCCGAACTGCTGCGCCCGGCACGGGGGGTGCTCATCGGCGCCGACGGCTCCGCCGCGGCCCCCGAGCCGGCCGCCGCCTGGGCGGACCGGGTTGACACCTTCACCGGCAGCTGGCCAAGGAGTCCGCCACGGACGGTTCCCTGCTGATCAGGCCCGACGGGCACATCGCCTGGGCCGCGCACGGCGGGGGAGACCTCGCCCAGGCACTCGGCCGATGGTTCGGTCCGGCCCGCAGCGCCGCGAAGGTCTAGTCCCGCTCCGGCGCCCTGCGGGGCGCCGGAGCACCGATTTCAGGAAACGGCAGGGACACCTTGCCCTCAAAGAAGGAGACAAGGCAGCGATGACCTCCCCCATTCTGGTCACCGGTGGCACGGGCGACCTAGGACGGCACGTCGTGCCGCTGCTGCACGCCGCGGGCCGCGACGTCCGGGTTCTGAGCCGCCACCTCCACGACAACAGTGAAGGCATCGAGCACTACGCGGTCGACCTCAACAACAGCGACAGGCTCCAGGACACCATCCGCGGCGTCGACACCATCCTGCACCTGGCGGGCGGCCCCAAGGGCGACGACAAGATCACCCAGAACCTGGTCCGCGCGGCGAAGAAGGCCGGCGGCGTCCAGCACATCGTGCACATCTCGGTCATCGGCACGTACACCATGCCGCTCGGATGGTTCCGGGTCCAGCTGGAGGCCGAGAAGGCCATCACCGAATCCGGCATCCCGTGGACCATGCTGCGTGCCGCCCAGTTCCACGACATTGTCTGGTCCATGGCCGAGAAGATGTCGAAGATGCCGGTCGTGCCCGTCCCCGGTCTGCAGTTCCAGCCGGTCGACTCGCGTGAGGTGGCGGCCCGTCTCGTGGAGCTGACGCTCGGCCGGCCCGCCGGGCTGGTCCCCGCACTGGCCGCTGGGCGACCTGCTGCGCAGCTACCTGCACTCCCAGGGCAAGTGGCGTCCGCTGATGCCCATGCGGATGCCCGGCAAGGCGGGCAACGCCTACCGCGCGGGCGAGAACCTGGCACTGAAGAACAACGACATCGGCAAGCGCACCTGGGAGGCGTTCGTCGCCGAGCGCTCGGCGGCCTGAGCGCCTGCCCGTATCCCAAACGCCGCTGCCGGGGCTCCCAAGAGCCCCGGCAGCGGCGTTCATCCGCAGGTGCAGACGGGCTCAGCGCGGCTCCAGCTCCTTGACGAGCGCCCGCTCCACCGGTGTGAGCGGCACCTCCCAGCACAGCCGCTCCGGGTGTCCGGGCACGGGGTCCTCCAGCCGCAGGAACCGCTCCGGGTGTTCGGGATCCACCCCCGTGTAGTAGCTGCCGTATGCCTTCAAGGCGCTGTACACCTCACTCAGGCAACGGCGGGCAAATGAACGCATCATGTCCGACCTCACTTCAGGGCCGTGGTGACGGGCCGTTCAGCCCACCTTCCGGGGGTGCGGCCGAGAAACACTGGACAGCCGCCTCAAGCACGGTCGAGAACCGCTCCACCGCCGTCCGTGCCCGCCTCGGCCCGCAACCGGCTTCCGCCGGTGTCCCGCCCGGGCAGGCCCTTACCCGTCGGCTGACGGCGCGGCCGGTGGCCAGGCGCGGACCAGCCGCGCGCAACCGCACGCCGGACGGCCCGGACCACCCGGCGGGCCCTGCCGCGCCACGCTTGCGGCGACGCCGGGCGAGCTCCCCGGACGGGCCGGCCGGAGCCGCCCGGGAAGCGTTCAACTGCGTTCCCGCGTCCGCAGTCGCACGCGGCACGTGCCGGTTAGATCGAAAACACGCCGAAAAGGCCGCCGACCCGCCGAAGAGAGGACGCCTTGACTTCCTCTCCCTCCTGAGGGAGGGGGATTCCTAGGGCTCGCCCTGTGGGGTTTCCTGGTTCGTCGCCGACTGCCCGCCCGGAGTGCTCCGTTGAGGTCTTACGCCAGCTCCACAGGCTGTCACCGCCAGCTTGGCGGCCAGCAGGTTCTTCGCCGCGTTCACGTCCCGGCCGTGGACCGTGCCGCAGCCGCATGTCCAGGTGCGGACATTCAACGGCATCCGCTCCTGGAGGGTGCCGCAGGCGGAGCACAGCCTGGAGGAGGGGAACCACCGGTCGACGGCGATCACCCCACGTCCGTACCACCGGGGTCCGGGCGGGGTGCCCGGTCCTTTAGGGCCGGGGTGAATGCCCGCTCCCGCGTAGCGGGGCAGGGGCGGCCGTTATGCCTCCTGGGCAGAACGGCGTTCACCATCCGCGACGGCGCGGCGTACGAGCGATACGAGCCATGAGTTCAGGGAGCGGTCGTCGGCCTCGGCGGCGGTCTTGGCCTGCTCGTGCAGATCGTCGGGGAGTCTCAGGTTCACATGCTTCATGGGACCATGATGAAGCTAGAATGGTCCCATGTCACGTTTCCGTATGTACCCGATGCCGCGGCAGGAGCAGCAGATGTTGCTGCACTGTGCGCACGCCCGGTACGTGTGGAACCTGGCGGTCGAGCAGCACGCGCACTGGTATCCGGGCCGCAGGGCGGCGCCGGGTTTCGCCGGGTAGTGCCGTCAGCTCACCGAGGCCCGGCGCGAGAGCGAGTGGCTCGGCAGTGGGAACGCGGATGTTCAGCAGCAGGCGCTGAAGGATTTCGCCCGGGCCAAGAGTGCCCGCTTTATGTCAGGGTTCGGTGAGCCGACCTGGCGCAAGAAGTACCGGCACGAGGGCTTTCGTGTCATCGGCACCGACCGGGTGGGGGAGTTGGCCGAGGACGGCTCGCCGAAGCTGAACGCGAAGACCGGCAGGCAGGTCATGGGCCGGTCCGTGGTGGTGCACCAGCTGAACCGGCGGGGGGCTCGGGTCAAGGTGCCCGGCTGCGGCTGGGTCCGCTTCCGCCTCACCCGGACCGACCTGCCCGCCGCGAAGACGTTCCGTGTCACCTTGCGCAACGGCCGGTGGCACATCGCCTTCGCGGTCGTCCCCGCACCGGTCGCCGCACCGCCCGGTACGGGCGAGGTCATCGGTGTCGACCGGGGCGTGACCATCACCGCCGCCCTCTCCGACGGGCGGAAGCTGAACTGCCCGCAGCTCACCGTGAAGGAACGCGCGCAGGTCCGCAAACACCAGCGACGTGCCGCACGCGCCTTGAAGGAAAGCGAGCGCAAGAGCGCCGAGTACGCCAAGGCCGCCCGTATCAAGGCCCGTGAGGCCGACCGGCGCAAGGACTGGTGCGAGAAGACCAGCACGATGCTGGCCCGCACCTACCGTCTGGTGCGGTTCGAGAAGCTGAACATCAAGAACATGACCCGCTCGGCCAGCGGAACCACCGAGCAGCCCGGCAAGCAGGTCAGGCAGAAAGCCGGGCTGAACCGGGCCATCCTCGCGCAGGGCTGGGGCCTGCTGCGCCAACGCACCGGGCACAAGGCCCTGGGCCGGGTCGAAGACGTCCCCGCCCCCTACACCAGCCTGCGATGCAGTGTCTGCGGTTGGATCGACAAGAACTCGCGCAAGAGCCAAGCCGAGTTCGTCTGCTCCTTCTGCGGCTTCACCTGCAACGCGGACACCAACGCAGCCATCAACGTCGCGGCAGGACAGGGCGGGATTCCCCGCCCCCGGCGCTCAGCCGGTTCCGGAGGGACGACACCGCCCGAACAGCGGTCGAGCGTCCGTGAACCCCAACCCACCTCGGTTGGAATCCCCCTCTTTTAAGAGGGGGAGGATGTCAAGGAGGAGTTCAGATGACCGCGGGAGCACGCCACCCCGCACGCCGTCCGCGCACCGCGTCCAGCCGCCGCCGGTCGAGCGGCGACGCGCGGCGGTCCAGCCGGGCCGCGAGCAGCCGCGCCGCCCGATCGTACTCGCCTCCCGCGATCAGGGCGTGCAGCAGGGTCTCCTCCACCACCTCCTGCTGGGCCTTGCTGGCACCGGTGCGCGCCAGCAGGGGAAGCAGCGGCGGAAGCTGCCGTACCGCCTGCCGCCAGTCCTCCCGGACGACGGCCGACAGTGCGTCGCACAGCGGAGCGACCACCAGCGCGAACACCGCCTGGTGGTGGGCCAGCGCGTGGGCCCGTAACTGCCCGAGGGCGTCGAGGTTCCCGGCCGCGGCGAGGGCCAGCGCGCTGTGCAGGGCTGCGAAGCTCGTCGCCGGTGCGTCCAGCCAGTGCTGTGGAGCGGCGTGCAGCAGTTCGGCGACGGGCAGATCGCCACTCCAGCTGTCCGTCATGCGCGCCCGCCACAGCATCGAGGCGGAGTCGACCAGCAGTCGGCCCCCGCTCACCTGGCAGGCGATGAGTTCCCGGCGGTAGCGGCGCAGCAGTGCGGGCCGGTTGTCGAGGGACAGCTCGTGCAGGGCGGCGTGCCAGGAGACGTGGGAACGGTGACCCGCTCCGTCTCCGTGCCGGCGTAGCCACTCGTCCAGCCAGGCCAGGCCGGCACGGTGCTCGCCGGTCTCGTAGTACACGTGGGCCCGGGCGTGGACGGCGTGCCCTGCACGGGGCTGTGCGGCGAGTGCCCGGGAGGCCAGGGTCTCGGCCTCTTCCCAGCGCTCCTGTTCCTGCCGGACGAAGGCCAGTTGCCCCAGATACCACCAGTCGTCCCCGTAGGTTCCCGACAGCCCCTCGACCAGTGCCCATGCCTCCTCGGCGTGGGTCACACCGTTGAAGGAGACGGTCGGTACAGCCGCGCTGACCGCCAGTGCGTCCCGGGGATGGTCGGCGATGTGGCTCAACAGGGCTGCTTTGCCCCGCTCCTCGGTACCGGTCAGGCAGGCGTCCACCGCGGCGACCAGGCTGCGTTCGCGGTCGTTTGCCCGTACGGCTGCGGCCCGTCGGGCGGACGTGAGCGCCGGGGGCGTCTGCCCGGCGCCTCCGGGCTCGTGGCTGAGCAGTGCCAGAGCCGCGTGGCCGACGGCGAAGTCCGGGTCGACGGCGACGGCTTCGGTCAGCAGTTCCTCGGCGCCGAGGCTGCCCGCCAGGATGCGTTTCAGGGCCCGGTCGTACAGCTCCGCTGCCTCGGGCGACGTGCTCAGGCGCTGCCCGTAGTGGTCGGTCGGTGCGGGGGTACGGCGGTCGGTGAGCACGTCCAGCAGGTTGCCGGCGACCTCGGCGGCCTGTGCGCGGATCTCCGGAACGGCGGTGGTCTCCAGCAGGTTCCCGCGCCGCGCGGCCCCGATCGTCCACAGCCGCAGGGCCGGGGCGCCGGCCGCGGGCACCAGCCGCCCGTCGCCGGCGGTGTCCAGCCCCAGACCGGCGGGGCCGGTGCGGCCGTATCCGCGTTCCAGTACGGAGCGCACCAGGGGATCCATCGTGGCGCGCGGGCCCGTCCGAGCGCCGGTGCAGTTGACCACCGCACCGACCCGCAGCCGTGTGCCGTCGCTGAGGGCGACCTCCACCGCGCCGTCGACCGGCACGGCACCGGCCACCTTCCCGGCGCCGGTTCGCAGCAGGCCCGACGTCAGCAGTCCGCGGAGCGTGGCCGCGGTCGCGGGTGCCATGCGGTGGCGGTGCACCTCCCAGGTCCGCAGGTCCTCGTCGAGGAAGCGGGCCCGGTCGGCCGCGGGCAGTTGCTGCCACAGCGCCGCCGTCAACGGGCGCAGCCCGTCCAGGGCGGGGCGCCAGTCCCCGCAGGCGCGTCGGGTGGCGGACAGGTGCCGTCGCACGCTGCGGCGCAGCGCGTCGAGACCGCGTGTACCGTCCAGGTCCGGCGGCGCCTCGGCCGGCGGGGCCGCGGAGGGCAGGTGCTCCTGGGGAAGGAGCCCGTGGCGGGACACCGCGTACACCACACGGTCCGGGCGGGCCAGCGTGGCGGCCAGGTCGACCATGGTCAGACCGGTGCCGACGAGCAGGACGTCCCCCTTCCCGGCGGGGCCCTCGAGAGCGCCCGGCGCCCAGGGGTCGGCGACGAAGCGCCCGGATTCCCTGAGTTCGGCGCCGGCCCAGTCCTGTGCCGGGGCGAGGCTGCCCAGCGCCAGTACGGCCGCGTCCACCCGCAGCTCACCGCCGCCGGCGAGCCGCAGAGCCGGCCCGGATCCCTGCTCGCGTACGGCGACGACTTCGTCCCGCACCCGGTGCAGGCGGGCGTGCCCGCAGGCGTCGGCGGTGCGCTCGACGATGTCGGTCAGGTACTGCCCGTACACCTGGCGGGGGACGAAGTCACCGGGCGCGGCGTGCGGGTTCCGGTCCGTCAGCCAGCGCAGGAAGTGCCCGGGGTCGTCGGGGAAGGCACTCATGCGGCCGGCGGGCACGTTGAGGAGATGGCGCGGATCGGACGTGCCGTAGGCGACACCCGGCCCGGTTCGCCCGGCCGGGTCGATCAGCCATATCCCGACCGTTTGGCCGAGCCTGTCGGCCTGCCGCATCAGCTGGACCGCCGTGAGCGACCCCGCCGCGCCGGCTCCGACGACTGCGACGCGGCGCATCAGAGCCGACTTCCCGCGCCCGTGGCGTCGTCCGTGCGGACGCCGGTGAAGCCCCCGCCCGCCGTGCCGCCGGCCGGGGCGGTCGCGGGGCCGTCCCCCGTCTTCTCGCAGGGGGTCGTGCTGCCGTCACGGGAAACGACCTTGCGCATATGCACTCCTCACGCCGAACGGAGGTCTCTCACCCCCACCCGGAGGCATCTTTGGGCACCTCGCTCGACCACGGGTCGAGGAACGGTCGCGAGGCAGGTGAACCCCGGTCATACGCAACTCCGTATCCGCAAGAGGGGGGAGAGGAGGTCCCGGCCTGCGGGCCGCGGTGGGGCAGCAGCCGGGACGGGACGGCGGAAAGTTCGCCAACGGCCGGAGACGGCATCTGATCGTTGATCAGGACGGCCTGTCGGTCGACCTGCTCGTCACCCCCCGCCGACGTCCAGGAATGCGCCGCCGCCCGCGTCCTGCTCACCCGGCTCCATGCCGCCCACCCGACAACGCACTCGCGGAGTCGTCCAACGCAACGTTCAAACGCGAAACACTGCAGGGCGCCAAGGCAGGGCTTCGGCGTAGTCGCGTGATGCCCGGTTTGTGATCATCCGAGGCCGAGGAGCATGAGCGGGCGATGAGGGTTACGGGCGTTGTGGCGGAGGCCGGCCGCGATGTTCTTCGCTCCGGCTGTTCGGAGGGCTCCGATGGCGAGGTTGCGCCAGGTGGCCATGGCGCGGGGCGTGTTGCCGGTGCGCACTTGTGAGGCGTCCTCGGCGAAGGTGGTGTCGCGGACGTGGTGCAGGGCTTCGATCTTCCAGTGGTCCCGGACGAGTTGGGCGAACTCGGCCGGGGTGGCCTGCTCGGCGGTCAGGCTGGTGACGGCGTAGACGGTCTTGATGGTGGTCCTGCCGGTCTTGCGGTCGGTGCGTCGGCGCTTGATCTGGACGGCCTGGCGGGCTCCGGGGAAACGGAGGCTGTTCACGGTGGCGACCTTGATGCGGCGGATCTCCGAGCGCCCGTGGCCGATGCCCCGGGTGCGGCCCTGAAGCGGGATGTCCTTCCAGGGAAGGGACTTGAGCTGTCTTCGGAGCTTCTTCTGGTTGCCCTTGACGATTGAGGTGCTGCAGGCGCTCGGTCAGTTGGCGCTGATCGGCGAGATTCTGCTGTCGACGTTCGCGAGACTCTATTGCTGAGCGGGCTGTTGTCTAGCTTTCCGATGATCGGGAACTTATAGATTTCGACACCGGGGAAGCTCACCCCGTGCACCGTCACCGTAATCATCTCGGGAGAGATGTTGAGGGCGCTCGGGGCGGTATTGAAAGCTTGCGTGCTCTCATAGATGAGCCGGTTGTTCGCAGCCGCCTATTTCTTCAGCTGTTCGTCGAGCCACTTGGGTAGCCAACCCTTCTGGGTCGGCTACAAGGCCGCTATTTCTGCTTCACGTTGAAGTATTTTGCCCCGGCCTGTGAGGTCAGCCACTGTGCCTCCATGCTTCTCACGCGGTGTTGTACGGCGCTAGGCTCACGACATGGACACCCTGATTGTTCAGTCAATCCTGCTCACTGTGGCGGCAGGATGCCTTGTGTTCGGGCTCTACTGGCCGTGGGCGCTTTGGACGCTGAAACGACGTGGGGAGCTGGCGGAGGTGGTGCGGCGCGGCGAGAGCTGGGCCGGGGGAAGTTTCAGCTACATGCTCATATTCGTGGATCACGAGGGTGAATTCCAGGCGATCAGCGCCTCGACCATTATTCGCGAAGGAAAGAAGGTCCCCCTGACGCGATGGGACGAAGTTCAAGTGATCTACGATAGACGGAGACCTGCCAGGGCGAGGGTTCATCCCATTGACTGGAGCGAGGTCGGCCTACTGATTTACGGAATCATTCCAGCTGTGATCCTGATCGTGGTCGCACTGAATCTCTGAACGCCCGCCATCATCCGCTCAGGGTTTCGGGGTAGTCGTCTGACGTCCGGTTCGTGGTGGCCTGCCAGCTCCGGTGGGGCGGGAAATAGTACAGGCACGCCTTCCAAGATCATGGAGTTCTATACGCCCCGTGATCCGAGTGGAAGATCATGCCTGCCGACACATCATCGCTGATTTCGCCTGCCCTTGACCAACTCCGGGAGCATCCCGAGGTCGTATCAGAGGAGGTCCCGGGCCTGCTGGAGCGGCTGGCCGAGGTGCCGGACCCGCGTGATTCGCGCGGGGTGCGTCATCATCTGGCTGTCGTGCTCGCACTCACCGCGTGTGCTGTGCTGGCCGGAGCAACCTCGCTGCTGGCGGTTGGCGAGTGGATCGCCGATGCCCCGCCGCGCGTGCTGGAGCGGGTCGGCGCCCGCACCGATCCGCTCCAGCCCCGGCGGGTCCTGCCCTCCGAGACAACGGTCCGTCGACTGCTGGGCCGCATCGACGCCGACGCGCTGGACCGGGCCGTCGGACACTGGCTCGCGGACCGATGCCCGAAGCCGGCCGGGCTGCGCGGCCTCGCGGTGGACGGCAAGAGCCTGCGGGGCGCGGCCAGGGCGAAGGGCCGGAAGATCCACCTGCTCGCCGCACTCGACCACACCACCGGCCTGGTCCTGGCTCAACTGGACGTCGGGGAGAGGACCAACGAGATCACCTGCTTCCAGCCCATGCTGGACAGCGTCGCCGACCTGACAGGAACCGTCGTTACCAGCGACGCGATGCACACCCAGCACGAGCACGCCGCATACCTCCTCGCCCGCGCAGCCCACTACATCGCGATCGTCAAGGGCAACCAGAAGAAGCTCCGAAGACAGCTCAAGTCCCTTCCCTGGAAGGACATCCCGCTTCAGGGCCGCACCCGGGGCATCGGCCACGGGCGCTCGGAGATCCGCCGCATCAAGGTCGCCACCGTGAACAGCCTCCGTTTCCCCGGAGCCCGCCAGGCCGTCCAGATCAAGCGCCGACGCACCGACCGCAAGACCGGCAGGACCACCATCAAGACCGTCTACGCCGTCACCAGCCTGACCGCCGAGCAGGCCACCCCGGCCGAGTTCGCCCAACTCGTCCGGGACCACTGGAAGATCGAAGCCCTGCACCACGTCCGCGACACCACCTTCGCCGAGGACGCCTCACAAGTGCGCACCGGCAACACGCCCCGCGCCATGGCCACCTGGCGCAACCTCGCCATCGGAGCCCTCCGAACAGCCGGAGCGAAGAACATCGCGGCCGGCCTCCGCCACAACGCCCGTAACCCTCATCGCCCGCTCATGCTCCTCGGCCTCGGATGATCACAAACCGGGCATCACGCGACTACGCCGAAGCCCTGGGCGCCAAGGGCTGGACCAGCGAGCGCGAGGCCCGCCCGGCGGCGTTCCGGTGGCTTCATCGCTACAACACCCGGCGGCGTCACTCCCGACCCGGACAACACAGTCCCATCGGCTACGAGAAGGCACTCGCCGCAACTTCAACTAGAACTGTCCGGCCGATCAAGAAACAGATCGATCCAGCTGGCCTACCTGGGGTGCGATTGTGGACGCATGAGCGATCTCAAGGTGCCGCCACCCCCGCCCAGTCGTGAGGAGGCGGCTGCTCGATGGCAAGCACTGGCCGCGGGTGAGGTGATCCGTGAGGCCGTCCATTCATGGGCAGCCTCATGGGTAGAAGACGAGGTAGAACGCGGTTTCGCTCCTTTGGTCTTCGGGGCCCTGCAGTATCTGCATGGTTTCGACCTGTGCCAGGATCCGAATCGTCCGGGAGTCGTCTGGCACGGCATATCGGACGAGGGCAAATGGATTCATTCGCTCGACGACATCGCCAGTGGACTGGCCCGTTGGCAGGCGAGATGCGAACCCCACGACGCGGATCCGCTGGCCTGGCCACAGACGGAAGACGAACGTCTGAGAGCCCTCATCCAGGCCAGGGAGGCCGAAGACGGACAGGGGTAACCTGCCGCGACCGGGCCTTACGAGCGAATCCAGAGGGCCAGGGCGGCTGCTGTGACGGTGCCGAGGAACACATGGCCACGCTTGTCGTAACGCGTTGCCACGGCCCGGTAGTTCTTCAACTTGTCGATAGCCCGCTCGACGGTGTTGCGCTTTCCACCTCGGATACATACCCGGCTGGGAACACGAGGGCGGCCGGCGCCTGTCCTGGGGCACTGGCGAGGACGAGAACCTCCGCCACGGACACGTTTGTTCGCCTGCCGTTCTCGATGTTAGAGATGACTGTCCGCGGGATGTTCGCACCAAGAGCTGCGCACCTGTCCGAGACTGCGGGGACCGTTTCGCCGCGGCGGCACGCTCGGACGTCTGGCGCCGGTCCCGCTGCCTGCGCACCTTCGACGTCTCGCCGGGACCGACGCCCACTGCCGTCAGCCCGGCCGAGGTGACGGCGTCGAGCAGATCCGGTCAGCAGGCCACCTGCACCTCGTGCCCGGCCGTCCGCAGCGACCACGCGAGCGGCACCAGGTTGAACACATGCGCCTTCCAGGGAAACGGCACGACGAGAACTCGCACAACGCACTCCTTTCAAATCGTGGGCCATTGAATTCTGTTCGCCGTCCTGCTTGTTCAGGCCTGCTTGTTCAACCGTGGGGACTCGGCAGTTGAACAAGATGTTCAGCCCGTCAACAACGCGGAAAAAACCGTGAACTTGACAGAGCCGAGCATTCGACGGGATGGTCGATCCACTCGATTGCCGATCCATCCGAGGAGGTGAATCAGATGAAGACGCTTCGTCAGTGGAACGCTCTGCGCTCGCAGCGAAAGGGCGGTGTCCGCCCGGCCGGTAAGTACTTCAAGTGGGCGGCCTGATCAGGGCGGTCTTGTGGCCTGTGGAGGGTGCTGGCACCCTCCACAGGCCAGGGTTCTCGGCCTCAGGGATATCTGACCGTGGCAATCGAGGTGGGATCAGTGCACAGGTGGAGTTACGAACGTTTTGCCGTCGAGCAGAAGACTTTGAACGGGCTGGTGGATCGTTTTCTGGCCCCGGAAGCATGGCAGAAATCGCACGAACCGCTGACCGGCGAAGAACGCGCCGAACTGCGTGAGACGATCGCCGGACTTCGGCACCCCCAGGTCATCGAAGAACTCTGCGCGATGGCGGCGACCCACCCCCGTGCGGATGTCCGCCTGACGGTTCTCGAAGGTGTCGGGCCGTTCACGGCCACTCTTCCCGCGGCGCGGGAATTCCTGGTCTGGCTGCTCGGCGACGACGAGGACTTCATCGTGTTCTCCGCCGCGAAGATCGCCGGCCGGAACCGCATCGGCGAGGCCTACGAGGAGCTGCTGCACATCACCGGACCGGCCGAGGCCGGCCTGTTCCGCAGCACCAAGCCGGTGGGCATCGGCGCCGCCGTCGTGGCCAAGGCGATGGACGAGATCCTCGGCGCAAAAGACCGCGCGGCCAGGCTGGAGATCGAGCGGGAGCACACCAGGACCGGCCAGTTGCCGCAGGGAACCGCACTGGGCGAACACTGGGACTACGACCCGCAGAACCTGCCCCGTCCCGTTCCCGAGGGCATGGTGCTCGTCCCCGCGTCCGAGTTCGTCGCCGGAATCGGCATGGACGACGTCGTCCATCCGCTCTACGACGTGGACGACGCGGCCCCCCGGCAGACCCGCTACCTGCCCGACTTCCTCATCGACCGGTACCCGGTGACCAACCGGGAGTACGACCAGTGGGCGCAGAGCCCGCAGGCCGCCGAGCACGCGCTGTGCCACCCCGATGAGCCCGAGGACAAGGACCACCGCCGCGGGATCGTCGGCGACGCCCGGTTCGGCCCCGACCACCCCGCGACCGGTGTCGACTGGTTCGACGCCTACGCCTACCTCGCTCACGTCGGCAAGCGGCTGCCGACCGAACTGGAATGGGAGAAGGCCGCACGGGGCGAGAGTGGATCCCTCTATCCGTGGGGCGACGAATTCGACCCGGACGCGCTGCGCTGGTTCGGTGCCTCCTTCGGCGAAGCGCAGAGCCTGGAGCACTGGCGCGACACCCTGAGCACCTTCGACGAGACAACTCCCGCGGTCACCACGGTGCCGGTCGGCTCCCACCCCAGGAACGTCAGCCCCTACGGCGTCGCGGACCTGGTCGGGAACTGCTGGGAATGGACGGACACCAACTTCTTCACCCGTGACCGGATGAAGCCGATGATCTCCGGCAGGCCCCGCACCGAATGGGCGACGGCCGAGGAGACCTCGGTGGTCATCCGGGGTGGCGCGTGGACCTCCATGCGGGAGCAGGTCACGGCGTACTTCCGCGGCAAGGACCTCTTCACGGACCGGCACAACGAGATCGGGTTCCGAGGGGTGATCCGGTGAGTTCGCCGCAGCGCATTCCGCGGTTCCGTTACGACGGCACGGTCACGGCGGAACAACGCGCCTTCTACGAGCAGTACGGGTTCGTCATCTACCGCGGCGTGTTCGACGCGCAGGACGTGGAGGTCATCCAACGCGACGCCGAACGCCTGGAGCGCGACACACTCGACGGGAAAGTACCGGCCGAGCACCGCGACCAGGTGATCAAGCCCTCGTACGATGAGAACGGCCGGGCGACCCTGCACCGGCTGCCCTACTTCACCCTGCACTGCGCGGACACCCGGGAACTGATCGAGCGCCGGAAACTCGATGCGCTCGGCCCCGGCCTGCTGGGAAGCCCGACATGGCGGTTCGAGGACGCCGTCGACGGAGCCGTGTGGCAGATGAAACGGGGCAAGCGAAGCTCCTACAGCGCGCTGGACTGGCACCTCGACTTCCCGCACGACCTCCCGCTGACCCCCCTGGTGAACGTGGGCATCTACCTGGACGACGCCACCGTCCGCAACGGCTGCCTGATCCTCGTGCCCGGATCCCACCGGTATCCGCCGCGGCGACTGGAGACCTTGGGACTTCCGCTCGAAGCCGAGGCGGGCGACGTCATCTGCCACACCTACAACATCCTCCACCACTCCGGCCCGGTGCTCGACGACACCAGCCGGGCGACGCTGTACGTGTACTACTCCGCGGGACAAAAGCCCTCGGCGGGCACGGCGTACAGCCACCGGGCGGGCGAGGATTTCGCCAAGATGATCACCGGAGCGGAGGCCGACGCGCGATGACCACCACCCCGGACGTTCCGTCCGAAGTCCTGCAGATCGCCGCCTGGGCCGACGGGCCCACGGCGGAACGCGACGCCCTGCTCGACGGCTACCTGCGCACCCTGGAGCAGCTCGCCGACCCGCACCTGCTCGAAGAATGCCTCGCGGTCGGCCTGCTGCACGACACGCCCGGGATACGGCGCCAGGCCCTGGCCGCCGCCGTACGGCTCGCCCCGGAACTGGCGGCGGAGGCCGTCGGCTGGGCACTGGCCGACCCGGACGAGACCGTGCGCGGACCCGCACTCGCCTCCCTGGCCACAACACCGGCCCTGCGCTCGGCAGGCGGCCCCTCCGCGCTGCACGCCCTGCTGGCCGTCCTCGGCCGGTCACCGGACCAGATCGCCGCGGGCGTCGGGAACTACGTGACGGTGGCGGACGCGCACGCACTCGCCTCGGCACAGACACTGCTCGCCGACACGGCACTGGCCGGCACGGTCCTGGAGGACCTCCCCGTCCCGCTGTCGGCCGACCGGCTGCCCAGCCGGCTCTCCCCGGACGGGATGCGACACGTCCCGGCCGGACGGCTGCGCCGCGGGACGCACCCCGGCGGGGAACACTCCTTCGGCGACCCGGGCGAGCCCGCGGTGGACGAGGTCACGGTCGAGGGGTTCTACCTGGACACCTGCCCGGTCACCAACGACGAGTACGACGCGTTCGTCGCCGACGTCGGTGCCCAGGGCCACCTGTGGTGCCACCCGGACGAGCCGAGGAACACCGACCACACACGCTCCACCGCCGACGACCCCCGCTGCGCCGGCGACCACCCGGTGACCGGGGTCAGCTGGTACGACGCGGTGGCCTACGCCGCCTGGTGCGGCAAGCGGCTGCCCACCGAGGACGAGTGGGAGCGGGCCGCCCGGGGAGACGACCACCGGCACCACCCCTGGGGTGCCGAGTTCCGGCCCGAGCTGGTGCGGGGCCTGCACTCGGTACTCGGACAGGACGCCGGGACGGTCCTGGACCGCCGGGCGTGGCTGCGCCGGCTCGCGGATCTGTCCTTCGCCGAACTGCCCGCGCTGACCGGTCCGGTGAACCTGCCGGGCGGCGAATCCCCCTTCGGCGTCCGGGACATGTGCGGCAACGTGTGGGAGTGGACGTCCACCCGGTTCCTGGACGGCCTCCCGCTCCAGCCACGCTTCGGCACCATGGACCCGGGCGACCTGTGGGGTGAGTGGTCGGCCGAGGTCAGTGTCCGCGGCGGGGCGTGGAGTTCGCCCCCCGCGCTGCTCACCGCGGTCAGCCGGGCGGGCAAGGCGCTGGTGACCAGGAGCCCGGAGATCGGGTTCCGCTGCGCGGCGAGCGAATCCGAGGTGCCTGTTCGATGACCGCAGTACGGCGAATCCAGCGGGTGCTGCCCGAGGGCTACACCCGCTGTCTCGCCAACCCCGACTTCCGCCGGCTGCAGCCCGGATTTCTGGTCTCCTTCCTCGGCGACGGCATGAGCTTCGTCGGTGTGGCGTGGCTGGCCGTCGAACTGGCCGCTCCGGCCGACCGGTCCCTCGTGGTGGGGCTCGCCGTCGCCGCCTACAGTCTGCCCGCCGCGATCGGCTCCCTCACGCTGGGACGCTGGCTGAGCGGGCGCAACGCCAGGAGCCTGATCCTGGTGAACGCGCTCCTTCGCGGCGCCCTGTTCGCACTGATCCCGGCGTTGTACTGGACGGGGCTGCTGGACACCGCGACCTACATCGCCCTGCTCGCCATCTCCTCGGTCCTGCACGCCTGGGGGATCGCCGGCCGTCAGACGTTCGTCGCCGAGACCCTGCCGGCCAAGGACCGGCTGGCCGGCCACGCGCTGGTGGGCAGCCAGGAACAGCTGTCGTTCATCACCGGACCGCCGCTGGCCGGTCTGGTCACGGTCGCGTTCGGGCCGGCCGCGGTGCTGGCCGCTGACGCGGTCAGCTATCTGTACCTCGCCCTCGTGACGGCCCGGGTGCGCGGCGACGGCACCCTCGAGCGCCGTCCCGCGGTGCCGTTGCGGCGCAGCGGCAGGACCCTCGCCCGCCACCCGGAGCTGATGGGCCTGCTCGCGCTCTCGTTCGTCTTCTACCTGCTGTACGGGCCGATCGAGGTGGCGGTCCCGGTTGTCGTGGCCGAGCGGATGGGCGGGGACCCCACCGCCCTCGGATGGATCTGGGGCGCGTTCGGCGTCGGCGCGGTGATCGGGACCTGGGTCACCGGAACGCTGCGGCGGCTCCCGCTGTGGCCGACCGTACTGGGCATCGTGGCCGGCTGGGGGCTGGCGATCCTCCCCTTCGCCCAGTTCGGCACGCTCGCCGCGGGCATCGCGGGCTTCGGCCTCGGCGGGCTGATCTACGCACCCTACGGACCGGTGACCATCACCCTGCTGCAACAGAAGGCACCCATCGAGGAGTTGGTGAGCCTCAGCGCCTTCCGCAGCGCGATCCTCGTGATCGCGACCCCGCTGGGCGCGGTGCTCGGCGGCCCCCTGGTCGACACGCTCGGCGCGTCGGACACCATCAAACTGTCCGGCCAGACCACCGTCGGCCTCGCCGTCCTCGGCACGGTCCTGATCCTGCTGGTACGACGGCGTCGGCACCGCGGGGAGCGGCAGGAACCGCTCCTGAGCATCGAGCGGCGATAAGCCCTCCCAGGACCTGCGCGACAGACCGGCGCCGTGAGCCACTTCGTCATTCCCAGCGCCAGGGACCCAGACACAAGGAGTTCCGATGAAACTCGGGCAGGAAGAGATGCGCAGCCGGTTCGAGGGCGAGCGGGCCGTCCGGCTGGCCACGGTCGACGAGCGCGGGCGCGCCCATGTCGTGCCCGTCATCTTCGTGGTCGACGGCGACGTCTTCTACTCACCGACCGACAAGCCGAAGAGCGGGAACCCGCGGCCCAAGCGGCTGCGCAACCTCGACCGCGACCAGCGGGTCACGGTCCTGGCCGACTGCTACGACGAGGACTGGCTGAAGGCGTGGTGGGTACGGCTGCGCGGCACCGCCCGGGTGATCGAGGAGGGCCCGGAGCGCACGCGTGCGCTCGGCCTGCTGGACCGGAAGTACGAGTCGTTCGACGGCCCCCGCTACCTCCAGGACGGCGGACCCGTGGTGGCCATCGACATCAAGGACTGGCTCGGCTGGGCGTACAGCGAGCGATCCGCGGAAGCCGGCCGACGGCGCCCGTGGCGCGACCGGTCATGGCTGCGGTCCAGCCGTGCTTGACCGGTGCTGAAGACGGCTTTGCCAGGCTGCGACTCGAGGCGTACTTCGACCCCTCGCCGCTCGGCTCGACAAGGAGGTCGGCTTCCACTACGAGGACGGCGCGCTCGTTGCGGACGGCAGCGAGCCGCCGGCCCGCGTTCCCATGCGCAACGAGCACCGGCCCACCTCCCGCCCCGGACACCGGCTGCCGCACGCCTGGATCACCTCCGGCGGCCGGCGCCTGTCCTGACCCGGTGGCCCGCTGCTGTCGTCTCCTCCGGGTAGACGCGGACCACTTCGATGAAGGGTGGAGCGAGCCCGAGACGCCCGCCTGGCCGTCTCCCTGACCGGACTACACATCGGTGGCATTGTTCGTGATGGCCTGCCAGCGGCTGTGGCGTAGCTGACGCTTTTGCTTATTGATCTTGATGGTGACGTGCTGTTGTTCAGTTGTACTGAGCCGTGTGTTCGCTTTGCGGGGGCGGTCGTTGCGGGGCTGCGGGGTCGGTGACGGGTGGTACGTGGGCTGAGCTGGCTGTTTGGTGTTGCGCAGTGAGCTGGGTGGGGCGGCGGTTGTTGCTCAGTGTGGTTGGCGCGCCTATAGGTACCGGTGCCGGCCGGTTGTGTGAGGGTCGGGGCGGCAAGGGGTGTGGGCCGTTCAGCGGGCGGTGAGGCGTTGGTGGAGCAGGTCGTGGTCGGCGGGTGCGAGGCGGGGCAGTTGGAGGCGGCTGGCGAGGTCGTGGAGGAAGGCGGTCTGCTGGGTGGGTGTCAGGGGGTGTGGGGGCAGGCTGGGTGCCGGGTGGGTCCATGCGGGGACGGCTTTGTGCGGGCTGCGGTGAGCGGTGCAGGCGGTGCACGCAGGCAGCGGCTGCACCGCGGGCTGGGCGGGCTGCCAGCGGGCGGTGGCGGCGCGGGCCGTGCCGATGGCGGCGGGCGGGGGCCGGCGGGCCAGGGCGCGGGCGAGGTGTGCGGGCGGGATGCGGGTGAAGCCGGACAGGCGGCGGGCGGCTTCGTTGCTGAGGTGGATTTCGGTGGCGGGCGGGGCGGCGGGGGTGCCGGTGGTGGTGATGTGCAGGCCGTCCAGGAGCTGGGCGGCACTGAGGTGGTAGGCGGCTGCGAGGCGGGTGAGGTAGGAGGCGGTGGCCTCGCGGGGCAGCGGCCTCACGCGCAGTGCGCCGGGCGGGGTGGGCCACATGGTTGCGGCTCGCACGGCGGGGCGGGGCGCGGTGGGGGTGGTCACCGGCTGCCGGGCCGGGCGCGGCGGGCGGAGGTGCGGGGCCGGTAGTGCTCCTCGGCGAGGTGGTCCAGGGCAATGGAGTCCAGCAGTGTTCTGGTGATGCGTTCGCTGCTGTCCAGGATGGCTTCGATGGCGGCCTGGCGGATCAGGCGGGCCAGGCTGCCGATCCGTCCGGCGGTCCGCTCGTGCAGGTAGGGAGCCAGCCTGGGCAGGCTGCCCGGCCGGTGCGCGCTCAGGTCAAGGGCAGCTTCCAGAGCGGCGATCAGTTCGCGGAACGGCTCCCGGCCGCCGGTCCGCGCGGGCAGTGCCCCGCAGTCGATCAGGGAGGCCCGCCCAGCCAGTTGCGCCCCGCGCACCCCGGAGAATACTGCGCTGGCGGTGACGTCGATGCCCGCGTAGACGAACGTGGCGGGGACGCGTTCGGTGAGGTCTTTGAGCCAGTCGGCGGCCTCGGCGCCGGTGGAGGTGCGCGGGTTGAGGCGGTGGATCTCGTCGATCAGCACGAGCTTGACCCCGGCCGCGGTGTAGGTGTGGCAGACAGCCGTGGTGATCTGCGCGGTGGTCATGCGCGTGGTGACGGGGATGCCGAGGTAGCGGGCGAACTCCCCGGCCAGTGTCTTGGCGGTGGCGCCGGGCGGCACCAGCACATAGGCCACCGGCACACTGTCGTCGCCCGGGGCGGCACGGCGGGTGTGGGCGAGGTGGCAGGTCCGGCCGACCTGCAGCAGCGCGGTGGTCTTGCCGGTGGTGGCCGGCCCGGTGACGATCAGTGATGGCCGGGCGGTGATGTGCTGGTGCCGTCCGAGGATCATCAGTGTGCGTACCTGGCGTGCCAGGGTCTCGATGGCCGGGGTGCGCACGGTGACGAACCGCGAGTGGTAGGCCAGGCGCTCCTCCAGCGAGCGCGGTTTCTGGCCGGGCTGCGGCGGCGCGGGCGGGGCGGCGTGGGCGAAGCGGGCGAAGGCATCGAAGGTGGTGACTGCCTGCGCGGACGTTTCCTCGACGGGGGGCGTGGTGTCGGGGCTGGTCACCAGTGCTCGGCCTCCTCGAAGGCGTCGTACAGCGCGAATCGGGCCGGCGCCGGGGGCTCGTCGCCACCGGCGTGGCTGTCGTCATCGACAGGGGTGCGGGCGTCGACGGCGTCGAGACTGTCCTCGGCGTCCTTATTGCCTCCGGTCTGTGCGTCGTCACTGCTGACTCTCACGGTCCTGTCTCGTGAAGTTCTCACCCAGGTGTCATTCTCGATGAGTACCAGGAGCGTCTGTATACAGGGGAAGTGGGGAAATTGCTCCTGACATTGGACGAGAATGGCTGACGCATGGCTATGAGAATTGCCTGTTCAGCTCCACGAGAATCACAATACGAGGGTGGCTGTGACCTGCCTCTTTGCTCTATAGGTGGTCTTCAAGTATGGCCTCCACTCGATTTCGCGCCGGACTGTGGGTGCCGTTCCGCCGCGACGGCTCCCTATCGGCCGGCATGCTGGGCTGGCGGATAGGGATGGCCTCGGCGAACTTGGTCAGGTTGTTGCCGAACCCGCGTTAGCCTCGCGTGCTAGTCCTGCGACGACGAAGATTGGAGTTCCGTGTCCCCCGCTCGCGCGGGCTTTACGAGGCGGAGGCCGGCAGCCGAGAAGATCGGCCTCATGCGCGAGTTACTCCCGCTCGCGCGGGTTCTGCAACGTGGCGGTCACCGTCCTGGACAGGAAGTCTGGGTCACTCCCGCTCGCCGTAGGCGCTACCGGAATGTCGGGCGGGGCGTACGCCCAGATGGCGCGTCACTCCCGATCGCGCGGGCTCTACTATCGGCCGGAGTCACTGGTGTGGCTGGAGGGCGAGGCACTCCCGCTTGCGCGGGCTCTACGTCCTCGAACACACCACCGAAGACTGGTACCACGCGTCACTCCTGCTCGCGCAGGCTCTACGTCCACCTCAACCCCCACAAGGTCCGCCAGATCGAGTCATCCCCGCTCGCGCGGGCTCTAACGGAAGCCGATTGCCTCCCAGAGGGCGGCGATCGAGTCATCCCCGCTTGCGCGGGCTTGATGGGGTGGTGTTGCCAACCGAGTCCCGACTTCGAGGCTACTCCAGCCGTGTGCGGGCTGTGCCCTTGCGTCTGAAGACAGAAGCCAGGGAGCGGAGTTGCTCCCGCTCGCGCGGGATTTACCCCAAGTTCGCCCGGCGCAACGGCTTTGGCCTATGGGTCAGGCCCGCCCATGCGGGCTCTACCGCCATGCGCTACCGCCTGAGCTGCGCGACCGCGCGTCACTCCCGCTCGCGCGGGCTCCAACTTCACCCCGGTTCAGGGACTTGCTCCCGGCCGGTCATTCCTACTTGCGTGGGATCTGCAGCGCGGCGGTCACCGTCCTGGACAGGAAGTCTGGGTCACTCCCGCTCACGCAGGCTCTACCCCAGCGTCGAAGTGAACTTGGAGTATATGGCCGAGTCATTCCCGCTCGCGCGGGCTCTACGGGATCCTTGACCCGGTCGAGGGTGACCCGCAGGAGTCATTCCCGCTTGCGCGGGCTCTACCCTCCTTGGCCTGGGTAATCTGGGGCACTTTTCCGTCATTTGCTCGCGACCGGCAAAGGAAATGATGCCACATCTGAGGTTGAGCCCGTAGGAGATGTACGGGTGGAGCGTGGATTGTAGTGGACGCGAGGCTGGTTGCTCCGATTTTGCGTGATCATATTGTTGTGGGTTCGGGGAGACGGCAGCGTGTGGAGATGGGAGCTGCTGAGGATGCCCGGTACGACGGTATTAACCGTCGTCCCTGCGGGAAGTTCGATCGTGCGACGCTGAGGGTGTATTCGCTGCTGTTCCACTTGATCGATGTGGGTGTGGTGGCCGCGGTGCTGTGGGACCGGTTCCTGACCCCGAGCCAACGTAAGGTCATCGGCGCCGGGCACAACGTCTCGCAGGAGCATGCGCGTTCACTGGTGTCTTTCCTGGCCGCCATGCACGACATCGGAAAGCTGATTCCGAGTTGGCAGTCCTTTGAGTCCTCAGTACGCATAAGGCTGGGGGAGGACCTGCTGGCGGACATGGGGCCAGTGGTGCACGTGCCGCACGCGCGCGCGTCAATGCATGCGGGGCTGCATCTGCTGGGCGAGCTGGGATTCGCCGTCGGCGGCAACGACAGTCCCGCCGTCCGTGCTGCTCAGTCTTTGGGCGGGCACCACGGCCGGTTCCTGCAACTCGACGTGGACGGGGCGGCATCCGCCCACCGGGTGCAGGCCACCCTAGGTGGGCCGGTGTGGCAGGACCTGCGCCGCCGCTACACCCGGCTGCTGTGGCACCTGTTCGGTGTCGACGAGGCTCCGGATCGGATGTCGGTCGAGGCCGCAGTGCTGAGCACGGGTCTGACGATGGTGGCCGACCGGGTCGCGAGCCAGCGCCGCTATTGGGTGCCCAACGCGGACACTCCGTCCTTCGGGGCTGCCGAGCACTACAGTCACGCCCGCCAGCAGGCCGAGGAGGAGGTCGAGCGGCTTGGCCTTACACGCTTCGCATTGGACCGGGTCCCGTTCACCACCGCCCACCCGGGACTTGAGGAACCCAACGCTCTTCAGGCTTCCGTGATAGAGGAGTTGCCGCGGCTGGTCGCCGAGCGGGGGAGTGGCATCGCGGTGGTCACCGATGCCATGGGGGCGGGAAAGAGCGTGACCGCCCTGGAGATGGCGCGGATCTTCAACGAGCACTGTGGCACTCAGGGGGTGATGTGGCTGCTCCCGGCCACGGCCGCCGCCGACCAGGCCTACGAGGTCCTGGACCGGTACGTGCGCGCCCACCGGCCCGAGTACGCTCCCGTGACGCTGGTGCACCACCACAGCGACCTCAACGAGGCCTACACCGGCCGAAGCCTGGCCCCGGCGGACATGTCCGTTCTGGACGGACCACCCGACACCCCGTTCACCGACGGCCCGGACGATTTTGCGGCCGGCGACGAGACAGAGTCCGGCCCAGGCACCGCCGGTCCTGACCGATGGCTGCGGGGAGCGGACAACGCGCTCTTGGCCCAGTACACCGTCTCCACCACCGACCAGGCGCAGATGGCTGTCCTGCCCGTCCGCTACAGTGCGCTGCGCATGCTGGCCCTGTCGGGCAAGACCGTCGTGGTCGACGAAGCCCACGCGCTGGACCCGTTCAGCCAGCTCCAGTTGCTGCGCCTGCTGCACTGGCTGGGAGCCCTGAACTGCCCGGTTGTCCTGCTGTCGGCGACGATGCCTGCGTCCACCGCCACCGAGCTGGTACGGGCCTACCTGTCCGGAGCCGGCCAAACTGGTCTCCACGGCGCCTCGTTCGCCCCCCGCTACCCCGGGTGGCTGTTCGCGGACGCGGCAACCGCCACCGCCCACCGCATGTCCGAACCGGCCCAGGACCGGCAAAGGGCCGCCCAGCGCAGGACCGCTCACATCCGCACCCGACCGGTCACTTACCGGCGCCTGGAACAGGCCGGCCGCACCGTCGACCCGGGGGAGCGCCTGGACGTGATCGCAGACACGCTCCAGCCGGTGACCCGCCACGGCGGATGCGCGGCCGTGGTGTGCGCGACCGTCGCCGACGCGCAGGACACCTACCAGTACCTGCGCCGCACATGGACCGGCCCACCGCACGACCTGGTCCTCGTCCACGCCCGGGTCCGGGGGTGGCGACGGCAGAGCACGCTGCGGGACCTCCGGACCCGGCTGGGGCCCGCCGGTCCGCGCCCGGCGCGCCTTGTCTTCGTCACCACCAGCCTCCTCGACATGAGCCTGGACCTTGATGTCGACCTGATGGTCAGCGATCTCGCTTCTCTGGCACGCCTGTTGCAGCGCCTGGGGCGCCTGGGCCGCTTCACCCGTCTGTGGGCCGGGCAGGACCGCCACCCCGCCTGGTGGGACCGTGACAACAGCCCGACGCTGACGGTGCTGAACCCGGTCAACTCACGCGGCGCGACCGCTCTGCCGCCCGGATGGGGCACGGTCGAGCCCGCCGTCACCCTCCACGAAACCGCCCGGCTCCTCCTCACCCTGGAGAAAGAACCCCTCGTCATACCCGACGACGTCCAGGCCCTCGTCGAGCAGGTCCACGGTGTCACCTCCGGTTTCGCGGGGGAAACGACGCGTCTGCGGCAGATGGCCGCCACCCACCAGACCCGCACCCGTGGTCAGCAGCAGCTCAGCGCGATCCACCTGGCGCCCCCAGCGATACGGGTCTCTTCCCTGGCCGACCTGCACCGTCAGCACCTGACCACCGCCCAGGCGGCCACCCGGCCCGGCATTCTGCCCCGCCGCCTGCTGCCCTGCTACCGCAGCCCCGACGGCACCCTGACTCTCGACGCAGCCGGCCTTCTCCCGCTCCCGGACCAGGAACACCTCAGCCGAAGCCACCTGCGCAGCATCCTGGAACACACAGTGCCTGTCCCGGCCGCCTGGGTCACCCGTGCTTCCGCCCAGCACCAGCCGCCCGAAAGCTGGAAGCAGCATCCTCTTCTCGCTGACACCGTGCTGCTGCCCACTGATTCTTCAACACGGGAGAGTGAACAGCGTTTCGGCCATCACTGGCTCCGCATGGACGAAGAACTCGGCCTCCTTCACCGCAAAGACCATCAATGATCACTGCACGTAATACTCGGGGCTGAAAGCATCACGCCACCCTTCGATAGTCGGATTTTCTCACCGGTCGCGAAGCGCTGTGGCGACATGATTCGCTGTGCCGCATATCACCGAACGCCCGGTCGCTCATCGCACACCGTTCCGCCCCACAAGGGCGCTGCGATGTCCCCTGCACAGCACCGGCCGCGGCTGGCCAGCCCGGCCGCCGCGTTGCCCCGCAGCAGCAAACCAGCCGAGAACATGCCCTGGCCCCGGCGGCCCGCACGCCTCCTCGCGGTCCTCCCTCTTTCCGGAAGACACCCCCTTGCCCTCGTTATCCCCGCCCGCCACGTTCAGCGCAGCCGACAGCCCCTGGATCGACGTCCGCGCCGGTCACCAGTACGACCAAGTAGGCCTGCGGGCCCTGTTCCTGGACGCCCACCGCATCGACGATCTCGCCCTGCCCCACCCGCCGGCAGCCTCAGCGCTGCTGCGTGTCGCGGTCGCCATCACCGCCCGGATCACCGGCCTGGACGACCCCGAACTCACAGCCTCTCAGTGGAACGCTCTGCGCCGCCGCTGCCTGGTCCAGGGCCGCTTCGACCCGGACGCCGTCCACGCCTACTTCGACCAGCACGGCTGGGACGTCTTCGACCAGGCCAGGCCCTGGCTCCAGGACATTTCGCTGCGCACCCAGTGCCCCCACAGCACCGGCATCAACGTCTTCGTGCCCGGGCGTCCCGCCGGCAACAACCTGTCCTGGTTCAGCTCGCACAGCCACCACACCGCCGAACCCGTTCCCACCGCCGAGGCCCTGCAGATCCTGCTCATCCACCACTACTACGGGCGTTCCGGCAAAGGCACCCCCCGCACTCTGGACGGTGCCACCAGCATGAAGCAGACCAGCGGGCCCCTGCGCTCCAGCGTCTCCTTCCACCCCCTGGGCCGCACCCTGCACGAAACGCTCCTCACCGGTGTCCCCGCCTTCACCGGCGACGAGCAGCCACCCGGCGCCGACGCCTGCCCGTGGGAAGAACCCGCCCCGCCCGACCCGGGGGTGTCACCCCGCACGCCGACCTGGCCCGGCCGGCAACTGACCGGACTGAGCCGGCACGCGATCCTCCTCGTGCCGAGCCAGGGCGGCACCACCGTCACCGACGCCTACATCACCTGGGCCACCCAGCAGCCCAAGCAGATCACCACCGACCCCTACCTCGCCTACCGCTTCATCCCCGAACGCAAGAACGTCGCCCGGCGCCGCACCGTCCGCCGCGCCGACGCGTCCCGCGCCTGGTGGCGCGACCTGGAGACACTGCTCCTGGCTCCGGATGAACACGGCACGCACCGCCGGCCGGCCATCTTCGATACCCTCAACGACCTTCCCGAACCCGTGCGGCGCAGCCTGCGGATCCGCGTCCACGGATTCGACCAGGACGGCAAGGTCATCGACCGGCAGTGGTACACCGCCCTCACCCGGCCCCTGCTGAACTGGACCCAGGAACACGACCCGGTCAAAGCCCAGCGCATCGCTGAGTGCTGCCGTGAGGCCGAACACGCAGCGCACCGGCTGGCGACCGTCGCCAAACAGGCCTGGGACACCGTCACCCGCAGCCGCACCACGCAGCCCCCCTGGGCGGGCAAGGCTCTGACCCGGTACTGGCCGAGGGCCGAGACGGTGTTCTGGCGGCTTCTGGACGAGCCCGGCACCGGGGCACCCACCGCCTTCGCGGCCGCGGCCGCGGCCGCCCTGCGCGAGGTCACCGAAGCCGCCCGGATCCGTCACGCCTCCGCGGGCCGCGCCGTGGCCCATGCCATCAGGGACCTCTACCGCCAGCCCTTGACACCCCGGAAGGCTGCCTGATGCCCACCGCAGCCGAACACCGCGCCTCCTGCGACGCGTTCGTCGCCCACGTCCACATCCTGTGCACCGAGCCCGGCGTCCGCGTCCGCCTCAGCAGAGGGAGGGGCCGGCCCGTCGAGGAATGCGCCCCCATGGACCGCTACCTGGCCCGGCGCACCGCACACCGCACCGGGCGCCGCGCCTACTACACCGTCGCGAGCCTCATCGCGACAGCCGGGCCCCAGGCCCACACCCCGGGCGTGCGCCCCGACCCGGACGACGACGCCGGCCTCACGACCCTGGGAGACGATCCTGAAGTCCGCCTCGTCGCCCCCGTCGAACCAGCCCCCGCGTCATCGCCGCCGGATCCGGCGGCCTGGTTCGCCAGGCCGAACTTCGGCGCCACCCTCGCCACCGCCGTACACCGAGCCGGCCACGGAGCGGAGCGCACCGAGGATCTCCTGAGCGTCCTGACCCGCCTCAGCGACGACCAGTTGCACCGCCGCCTGTCCGCACCTGTCACACAGCTGCTGAAGGACGGCATCACCCCCGACTGGGGTGTCCTCCTCCATGACCTGGTGCAACGCCCCCACCAGCGTGACCAGGTCGGATTGCGCTGGCGCGACGCCTTCTACCTCGCCACCCCCGAACCCCGGCGCTCCTGACACCTCCGCCCCAACCGGCCCCGCCCCTCCGGGCGGACGCTCCCCACCGGGACCATCCCGGTGCAGGCCGCCCGGCGGTCCACGCCGAGGAACCGTCCGGTGCCCCTCCAGCCCCGCCCGACCGCCCAGGCCGCCCAACCCCCAGACCGGCCGGCACCACACAGACCGGTCCCGGCCCTTCACGCACCCCACGGCACCCCCGTACCCCGCGGGCCGTATCAGCGCCATGCCCGCCACCCCAGTGAAAGAAGCACACCCATGTACACCCCGGCACGATTTCTCGACCTGCACATCCTCCACCCCGTGACCGCGGCGAACCTCAACCGCGACGCGGACGGCGACCCCAAGACCATCTCCTTCGGGAACGCGATCCGGGCCCTCGTCTCGCCACAGGCATGGAAGCGCCCCATCCGCCTCAACGTCGAACAGGACCTGGGCGAGCACGCCGCCCGCACCCGCATGGTGCCGCCTCTCGTCGCCCGGAAACTGCAGGAAGCCCAGTGGCCCGAGGACCTCGCCGCGTTCGCCTCGGCGCAGATCGTCCACTCGGCCAAGAAGGGCGGCCTGAAGCACAACGAGAAGGAGGGCTACCGCACCCAGGCCATGCTCTACCTCCCCACGGACGTCATCGACGACATTGTCGCCCTGTGCGAAAAGCACCGCACCGAACTCGAAGAAGCTTTCGCCGACCACACCCCCAAGAAGAAGATCGACGCGGTCCTGCCCGCCAAAGACCTCGCCGCGCACCTCACTCGCCGCACCGCGAGCATCAACCTGTTCGGGCGGATGCTCGCCGAGCTGTCCGCCGGCCACGTCGAAGCAGCCGTACAGATGGCCCCCGCCTTCTCCGTGCACCAAAGTGACCCGCAGCCAGACTTCTTCACGACAGTGGAAGACCTGCCCCAGGACGGAGACCCCGGCAGCGCCCATCTCCAGACCGCGTTCCTGACCACCAGCCTCTTCTACCGCTTCGCGACCATCAACATCACCGACCTCCACCACAACCTCGGATCCGGCGCCCCCGCCGACACGGTCAACAACCTCGTCGAGCTCTTCGTCCGGCACTTCATCCTGAGCATGCCGGGCGGCAAGAAAACGTCCACCGCACCGCACACCGTCCCCGACCTCGTCTATTACGCCGTCCGCGACCGCCGCTCCGTGTCCTACGGCGCCGCCTTCGAACAGCCAGTCAAAGCCGCCCCTCAAGGCGGCTACACCGCCCCCGCCCGCCAGACGCTCACCGACTACGCCGCCACCATCACCCGCCTGCTCGGCACCCGCCACCTCGTCGCCCACGGACATACCGGCACCTCCGCCAAGCCCATCAAGGACCTCGGCACCCACCACACGTCCTTCGATGACCTCGCCGCCGCCTGCGCCACCGCCGCTCTCACCCCCGCAGACCGGCCGTGACCGGCCTTGTCCTGCGCCTGGCAGGCCTGCTGCAGTCCTCCGGCGAACGCGGCGTCTTCCACTACCGCGACACGTGCGCCTTCCCCACCCGCTCCTCACTCATCGGCATGTTCGCCGCGGCCCAGGGCCGCCCCCGCGAACACGCCCTCGCCCCCTACCCCCACCTGCAGGTACCGGGCGACACCACCTCCCCGAGCCACCGCGACCTGACCCTCACCATCCGCATCGACCAGCCCGGCACCCTGTACCGCGACTTCCACACCGTCGGCGGCGGCCACCCCAAAGACCAGAGCCTCCTTACCGGTGACGGCACCCGGCGCAAGCTCACCGCCTCCACACTCGTCTCCCACCGCGACTACCTCACCGGCGCCGTCTTCACCGTCGCCGTCGAAGGCCCCGAACTCCTCATCAGCCACATCGCCGAAACCCTCGAACGGCCCCGCTTCGGACTGTTCCTCGGCCGCCGCGTCTGCCTGCCCGACGAACCCCTCGTCCTCAACGCAGGCACCCCCGACCCCGTCGACGAACTCCTCACCCGCACCCCCCTCACCCGTAACCCGCCCCCCGGCCCCACCGACACCCATGTGCCCACCACGTTCGTCTGGGAACACCCGCCCCCCGGAACCGACCCCACCACCCCACCCGACCGCGAAAGCACCAGCGAACCCACCAACCTCACCCGCCATGCCCGACGCCACCTGCCACGCCCCCTGTGGATGACCACCGAGCACCTGCCCGCCCACCTCTGCACAGGACCCCGACCGATCGACGCCCTCACCACGTACGTGCACGGAGAACCCGCATGACCAGCCTCACCCGCATCACCATCGACCCCCACCACCCAGCGGCCAGAGCCGACCTCGCCGACGTCAACAGCCTCCACAAGACCCTCATGCGCATGGTCCCCGACCAGGCTGGCCCCACCCCCCGGGCCACAGGCGGCCTGCTCTTCCGCGCAGAACCCGGACCCACTCTTCTCGTGCAAACAGCCCACACACCCGACCTCACCGCCCTGCCCACCAGCTACGGCACAGCCCGCACCCTCGACCTCACCCCCCTGCTGAACTCCCTCATCCCCGGGCGCACCATGCGCTACCGCATCACCGCCGCCCCCACCACCGCACTCTCCGCAGGCAACCCCACCCGCCACCCCGTCACCGGGAAACGCCGCGGCAAAATCACCCACCTCACCGGCGACGACGCCATCGCCTGGTGGCAACGCCGCGCCACAGACGCCGGACTCGAACCCCTCACCATCTCCTCCCTCCCCAGGCCCTTTCCCCGCACCCACCTCGCACGATCGGCCCCCTACTTCAAGCTGACCCAGTTCGACGGCTTCGCCTGCATCACCGACACCGGCCTCCTCACCCACGCACTGAAGAACGGCATCGGCAGGGCAAAGACCTACGGAGCCGGCCTTCTCTCACTCGTCCCCGCCTGACCCCAACCAGAAATCACATCCGTCATGCCAAAAATCCCTGACCAGAACGCCCTGCGCGCTGCCGCCATCCACCGGCTCTACACCCTCGAGCAGTCAGAACGGCTCACCCGCTCCCGGCTCATCGGTGTTGCCGACGCCTTCGGCGTCGCCCCCCGCACCGTCGACCGCTGGCTCGCCAACGCCCGCGCCAACAACGGCACCTACCAACCCCAAAACCGCCCCTGCTTCGTCCTCACCCCGCTCATGCTCGACGCGGTTGCCCGCTGGCGCGGCAACGCCACCGCCGCATGGAGGGAACTACGCGCCGACGGCCACCTCGTCCCGTCCCTGCCCACCTTCCACCGCGCCGCGAACAGAGCCCTCACACCCGGAATACGCGCCGGCCTCCGCGGCGGCGAAAAGGCCCGCCGAGGCTATGACGTGTCCGGTGAACGCGACCGCCACCACCGCAACTACGCCTGGGAAACCGACCACGTCGAAGCCAGCGTCAAAGTCCGCATCGACGGCCACATCCGCAAACCATGGATCACCTTCTTCGTCGACTGCGCCACCTCAGCCATCTGCGGACTCGCCATCAGCCCGCAACGCCCCAGCCGCGAAGGCGTCCTCGTCGCCATCCGCGACGCCGTCCTCATCGACGAACACCACGGGCCGTTCGGCGGCATCCCCACGTACGTGCGCGTCGACGGCGGCAGAGAATTCCTGTGCGCCACAGTCAAGGAAGCACTCGGCGTCCTGGGATCCGAAATCATCGCCCTGCCCCCCTTCAGCCCCGAGGGCAAAGGCAACGTCGAAGCAGTCAACGGAGCCATCAAAAAGACACTGTTCGCCGGCATGCCCGGCTACACCCACGCCCCCACCCTCCTCGGCGGAAAACCCGTCGACCCCGACCAACCACTGCTCCACTTCGAAGCGTTCGTCGGCCGGGTCCTCGAATGGGTCCACCGCTGGAACCACGAGAACACCCCCAGAAGCCTGAAAGGCAAGACTCCCCGCCAAGCGTGGGACGCCGACCCCGCACTCATCGACACCGTCACCGCCGAAGACCTCCACACCTACACCCTCGAACGCCACGGCAAGCCCCTGACCATCAACAACGGTGGCGTCCGCTGGCACAAACGCAACTACATCGCCGACTGGATGCACGGCCGCGTCGGCGAAAAGGTAGACCTGCGCTACCTCCCCCACCACGACCACCGCATCGAGCTCTACGACCCGCAAACCGGCCGCCACCTCGGCGCCGCCGTCATGGCCGGACAAGCGACCCGTGAACAGACACTCAGCCTCAAACGAGCCCGGCGACGCGAAGCCGACCGCCTGCGCGCCCAGCTGAAGAAGGCCGAAAAGAACCGCAACACCCGCTACGCAGCCGCAACCCGCCCTGCCCCGCCCGTGCCCCTGGACGTGATGCCCGAGGAAGAGGCCATCGAGCACCTGCGGGCCCTCGACGGCTTCGACCCGGCAGCAGAGGCACTGCCCGACCTCATCCAACTGCCCGAACCAGACGCCGCATGGACCCTTCCCCTCAACCCCAACACCGCACGCCCACCCCAGCCGCCGACACCCCCCGAGGACCAGCCGTGAGCACCCCCACGACCTCGCCCCGCCCCAGCCAGCTCCCCCCACCCAGCCAGGACCACTATCTGGGTCTCACCGGAGCCAACGCCATGGCCACCAAAGCCGTAGCCGAAACCGAAGCCCGCATCCTCAAGGCCATCAAGCACAACGCCATGGTCTGCATCCACGGACACGTCGGCCTCGGTAAAACCTTCGCCGTCCACACCGTCCTACGCCGCCGCGCCCCCGAAACCACCGTCCGGCTGCGCTACAACAACGGCGCCAACATGAACGAAATCCGAACCCAGCTCTGGCGCCGTCTCGACCTGCCGGGAGAACCACCGCAGTCCGTCGGTCCCTGCGACCAGCAGATCCAAGACGCACTCGAAGCAGAGCCACGCGTCCTGCTCATCGATGAAGTGCAAGGACTCGGGACGAAGGCATTGGAATACTTCCGCAACCTGTGGGGCGACGACGCCCGCCGAGCGGCCGTCATCTTCGTCGGCAGCGGCAACGCCCGGCAGAAGATCCTCAACAACCCGGCCCTGCACTCCCGAATCCTCGACTGGTATCAGTTCAGCCCCCTCACGCCGACCGAAGTCCAGGCCGTCATTCCCGCCTACCAGCAGACCTGGGCCGGTACGCAGCCCGAACTGATCCTCTATGCCGATGACATGGCCGGCCACGGATCGTTTCGGAACTGGGCAAGAATCACCGTCCTCCTCCACGACGCACTCGAGGAGAACCCCGACCTCGCCCTCAGCAAGGACCTCATCCGCTGGGTACTCAGCCGCATCGACCCCACCACCCGCCACACGCCGTAACGCAGCTGACCGAACCGCCCGGCGGTGCGTGCACGTCCAGCTCAAGGCCCCGATCGTTCTCGTTTGGGACTGTGAGAATGGCGGTGCCGGTCCGAACACGGTCTGAGACTGTTCCTCGCGACGCCCGGTTCGTTCTTTGCAGGAGCGGCGATCCCCGGCGCCGAACTGCAGCAAACCCTGGCCTATTTGGCAGAGTACGGCCTCATCGAAACACTCGGCACCGACCCTGCAACGGTCGTGATCACAACCCAGGGCGTCAGCTGCGCCCTGGCAGGAGGAAGCGTGCAAGACCACCTCAACCAGGCGCGCCTGAGCGGCAATGTCACCTTCCACATCCAGGAGAACAGCGGCAACATCGCAGCCAACAGCAGTGCCTTCACCCAGAACGCGGCAACCCAGACCGAAGTCGATCCGGCGAAGATCCTGGCCGCAGTCAGCCTCGTTCAGCAGATGACGCCGGCCCTGACCCCGGACGCCGGCGAATAGCAGGAACTGCTCGCCAGGGTTGCAGAACTTGAGACGGCTGCCGCAGCCCCGACACCGGACCGCGGGCTGGTGCAGCGCATTGCGGGTGGAGTCCTATCCACCATCCGCAGCCTCGCTCACTCGCCCGACGTTCAGCGCCGTGCCGTCGAAGCGGTGGAGCAGGGGATCCAGAGTTTGTAATCGTGTCCCGACGCAGACGAAGTCACCTACTCCCAGCCGCAGGCGCCGCCGCCGCACTGCCAGGACCCGATGAGAGCAGGGTGCAGCTCCTTCCAAGGGACAGGTTGAGCCGGGCGTTTGCCAGCTCAACCGAACCGATGACTGTATAGATCATTTCGGAATCGGCAGGTCACGCTCAGGTGTTGGCTCATGATCGAAACGGAGGATGCCGCAGCCCCCGGCGATGTCCTACCCAGCGCTCAGGTCGACCTTCTAGCCGCGGACAGAGCTGCAGTTTATGCAGGTGAGACATCCCTCAAGAGGAACCGCACCCAAGACGGATTCCTACGGCAGCCATGGTGCCGCAACCTTCTTCAGGGGTTCGAGGCGTTGGATCGTCTTGGTGCCGACATCCCATACCCACCGTTCCGCTGTGAGCCAGGCTTCCGGAAGGACCAGGTCGCCGGAGGGGTAGAGCTCACCGGTTTCGTGGTTTGTCTGCGTTTCGCTGGCCACTCGGTCAGGCTCCCAGTCCGGTGACCCGACCAGGATGCCGGGAACCGACCCCGGAGAGTGGTATCTGTAGTTGCTGATGTCGTCCTGGCCGCCTGCCGGGATTCGCCACTCCCGCTCGTGCATCCAGTCCTCGCGGTTCACCCCGTCCGTTTGAACTGAGACCACCCAATGGCGATGGGAGCGGGAAAGTCTTCGGCGACCGACCTGGGCAGGTAGGCGACGGCGCCTCCTCCCCGGGCGAGGATCTTGCTGCGCGTCGTCACAATCCCCCAAGGCGCGAAACCCTTATCCGCGATGAGGTGGGCGAGGTGGTCGGGCGGGCTCTCGGAGAAGCACAGGACCGGGGTCTTCGCGCCGAACGGAGCGAACCCACGCAGCTTTCCCTCGGTCAGGATGCAGTTCAGCCGCCCCTGCGGGGCCATGTCGGGGTCTGTCAAACGAGCGGCTCTGGCCCGTAGTCGGTGGTGACGCCGAGTAGCCGTCCATGATCTTGTGATGGATGTCAACTCCCTTGTGGGGACGGTGTTTTCCGGGCTTTCGGCGCTGCTCGTCGAGAACGTGACGGATGACGGTGACGCGATAGTGGTCACGGCCCGCACTCGGGATGTGGCGGTGCCGTGTCCGGTGTGCGGATCGCCGACGGCGAAGGCCCATGGGTATCACCTCCGGACGGTGGCGGACGTGCCGGTCGACGGCCGCCAGGTCGTCGTTCACCTGCGCGTACGACGGCTGGCCTGCCCGATCCTGGGCTGCCGACGGCAGACCTTCCGCGAGCAGATTCCCGGACTGCTGGAGCGCCATCAGCGCCGCACGGTACGGCTGGCTGGGCAGATTGCCCAGGTGGCACGGGAGTTATGCGGCCGGGCGGCGACCCGCCTGGCCGGCCTGCTGGCCATGCCCGTTTCCCGCAGTACCGCGCTGCACCATCTGCGGCGCCTGCCGCTGCCCCGGCGGGCGGTCCCACGGGTGATCGGAGTGGATGACTTCGCGCTCAAGCGACGTCACCGCTACGCCACCATCGTGACCAACGCCGAGACCGGCGAGCGGATCGACGTGCTGCCCGACCGCACCGCGGACACCCTGGAGAAGTGGCTGCGCAAACATCCTGGTGCCGAGGTCGTGTGCCGGGATGGATCAGCCACCTACGCCGAGGCCATCCGCCGTGCTCTGCCCGACGCAGTGCAGGTCAGCGACCGCTGGCACCTCTGGCGGAATCTCTGCGACAAGGCCCTGCTCGAAATCCGCGCGCATGCCGGCTGCTGGGCCACCATCAACCCGCCCCGCCCCGGCGGCATACGCGAGCAGACCACCCGCGAACGCTGGAACAAGATCCACGATCTCCTCGGCCAGGGCGTCGGCCTGCTCGAATGCGCCCGCCGCCTCAGCCTGGCCCTGAACACCGTCAAACGCTACGCCCGCCTGCCCGAACCCCAGGCCCTGCGCCTCACCCCCGCTTACCGACCGACCCTCGTCGACCCCTACCGCGACCACCTTCGCGAACGACGCCGGGCCGACCCCGCCGTCCCCGTCACCCACCTGCTGCGCGAGATCCAAGACCTGGGCTACACCGGCAGCGCCAATCTGCTGGTCCGCTACCTCAGCCAAGGCCGCGCCGAAGGCGACCGACCAGTCACCACGCCACGTCACGCCGGCCGCCTCCTGCTCACCGACCCCGAAAACCTGCGCCCGAAGGAAACGGCCCTGCTGGAGAAGATCACCGCAGCCTGCCCGGAGATGACCCAACTCGCCGATCTCATACACGTCTTCGCCACCCTGCTGAAACCAGCCAAGGGAAACGACCTGAAGCTCACCGAGTGGATCACGACCGCCCGCGCCGCAGCACTGCCCCACCTGCACAGCTTCACCAACGGCCTCGAAAATGACCTGCTCGCCGTTAACGCCGGCCTCACCCTGCCCTACCACAACGGCCGCACCGAAGGCGTCAACACCCGCACCAAACGGATCATGAGGCAGATGCACGGACGCGCGGAATTCGACCTCCTCCGCCACCGCATCCTGCTCGTCTGACAGACACCCACCGTCACCACCGACTACGGGCCAGAGCCGAACGTTTTACAGTCCCGCTGACCGACACTGCTGAGGGCGCCCGCTTCTGGTGGCAGTACGCAGCCGGCGCCGGGCAGGCTGCTGCCGCGTACTGCCTCTACCTGCACCACCTGGCACTGGGCGAGCGGGAGACGGCCGACTGGTGGCACCGTCAGGTTGATGCCGTCCAGCCCCAGCCCGAGCCTCCGGCCTGGGATGATGGCAGCAGCTGGAATCCAGCAGAGAACCGGATCACCAGCGCATCGACCAGCCAGTTCATGCGGATCCTGCGCCACCTGGCCCAGCAGACCGTCCGGTCTCGGCCTGCGCCTATCTGCAAGCTCATGGCCTATATTCCTACGGCCGTGACTGCTGGTTACCTGCGCGAGCCCGATTCGGAACTTCCTCTGCCCGGTGGGGAATTCGCCCGTCGGATCAACGCCCTGCTTGCCGCGGTCGACCGGCCCCACACGTGGAGCAGACGGCCCACCGACCCGAAGCCCCAAACTCGCGGGTCCTCGCAGGCTGAGTCGGTGGAGCGGCCCTATCTCCAGAAGGTTCCTGAGCAGCTAGGTACGGCGAGGCGCTGAGGGAGGGTGCGTCAGTCCGCCCTTCATCGCAGTTCTTGGGGCGGCGCCGGATGTCCTGCGGTGTCCCGTGCCCTTGCATGCACTCAAAGGGGCAGGTGTGAGGTCTGGCGGACATGACTGGCGTCGCTGTCAGTGGTGCCGTGCATGATCGGCGCGTCAACTCTTCGCGGAGATAGGGAAGTGCCATGCCGATCACAAACCGGCAGGTAGCGGGACACGCGTTCCTGCGGCCGATGTGCGACGACTCGTACTTCCCTGATCACGTGGTCGACCGGGGGGAAGGCGATCCTGCTGCGGCTGTGCGAGCGCATTGAGGGCGAGCAGCCGTCGGATCTGGAGACCTTGTATGCGCTGACCCAGGCTGCGACGGAGGAGTTCAACCTGCTGGACAGGGAGTTCGTGGCGGCCGGGAGCGAGATCGAGACGGTTGCGCGTGAATGGATCTGTGACGAGTTCTGCTTCGTCGCGTCGGCATACGGGTTCACGGACGCGGATGCGGAGGAGCTGACCGCCAGCCGGGACTGGTGAACAAGGACGGGAAGGCCGCCTCCGATCAACCGCAAACGGGACATGGCCATGGACGAGGACGGTTGAGCCGTCGTGCGGGGCGCTGGACAGGAGCGCCTCGCCGGGGTCGAGCAAACGGCAGTTGGTCGGGGCGAGGTCGGGCTGGGTGATGGCGCACGCAGTGTCCGCTGCGCAGGCGAAGTCGGCAAAAGGCCATGGATATCAAGACGTGATGCAGGTCACATGATGTGTCCAAGATTCTTTGTCTCCACCCTGGGGGTGCCACGACCGATGGGTGAATCTGTTGCCACCACCCGGAGGAGCGGCACCCAATGATGATCAAACCCATCAAACGGATCTTGGAACCCCATCACGCCAGTGCCTACTACGTGCCCATGCCGTCGAAGCAGGAGTCGACGACGCCGAAGCGGGTGCTTGCCGACGAGGCCCCCGACGGCACGTTCGTCCTGACCTCATACCAGGCAGACAATGTGACAATCCATGACGACATCAGGTCGATCAGTGCCTGGTCCAGGGTTCCCGTGTCGTCCAATCAAGAGTTGCCCCCGCCGCTCATTCCGCCGCTCCCGCACGACGCGAAGCTGCCGTGGCGATGTGTGCCGGACATCGCCTATGCACTCAATGCCCGTGCGGTTCTCGTGGACAATCCGACGGAACACGACGCCGGCAATCCGCTGGCCGCGGAGATCGTCAAAATTTGCCTCACCACAGCTTTGTGTCTGCCCAACAGTGAACGGTGGCGGCAAGCCGTAAGTGATGCGCTCCTCGGCGACTGGGTTGCCCCGCTCACAGAGCAAGGTCGCCTGACGCCTCTGGCCCTAGGGGCACTCAAGGCCGAGGCGCGCAGCATCCACCGGCAGTTGGTGCCGCTGTGGCGGCGAGGGACTCGACACGGCAGGACACTCAGCCTTGACTTCCCGATCGGCGATGGTCTTTCCCTGTATGACCTGATCGCGCGCCACTCATCAACGGTCGACTCCATGCCACGCAACGACGAAGGTGATCTGAGGCTCGCCGCTCTCCTGCGCGCCCTCGCCCCCGAAGAGCGCCGCGTGGTCCACGCCTGGGCTCAGCGAGGAATTGCCACCTGGGCCGACGCCGCCTGGTACGCAGGCTCTCTCGACCCGGAGACAACGGGAGAACGTGTACGCCGCAGAGTCAGGTACGTAGTTGCTGAGCAGAAGCGGCGCCGCGCTCAGCAACTGCCGAGCGAGACACCCGATGAGGAGGGCCACTCGTGAACGTCGTCAGCGAGACGCTGCCCCACGTAATCGGCGGGCTGGTCGTTGCCGCCCTGCTTGGCACCGTGTCCTGGATCACGCACCGAGTGCGGTTCCGTAGAACCCCTAAGCCGACATCGATCACCGCTCCCACCGCCGTGCAGGCGGGCCTTCGTACCTACGCGCTGCTCGGCACGACGGACTCACTCGGCCGCGCCATGCTGCGCGACACCACCCGGCCTGTCGGCAGCATCGTTGTCGTCACCATCGATGGACGCGTCCAGCGGTTCCAGCTAACCGATGCCCCGTTGTACGGCGGCACGTTCGCAGCGGAGCCCCTGGACGAACACCAGTGAATAGGCGCCTTCCCGGGTCCGCGCTGCCCGCGGCCTGCCGCAGTGCGCACCTGCCGTCCGGAGCCATTGTTCGTGACGGAAGGGCTGTTACTCACTTTCGGGTGACGGCTGGCTGCCTGGTGGGGTGGCGGTACCTGGCGGTCAGGGCCTGATGACCAACTGCTGCAAGGCTGCCGAGAGCGGGCACGCGTCAACTTCGTACACCGGCGAAATGGATGGCTGTTGCAGCCAAGTGTCACGGCGGTGCGGTTGATCGGTAACGCACTCCGGATGGCGTTCACATCCCGGCGATCTGGAGGGCAAGGTGTGAATGCGCGGCCGGCCGGCCGCCACCCGCACACCGCACAACCCGGCACCCACCAGGGCGTTTTGAGGTTGTGCCCGCACAATGCAGGGGGATTCCTGTGACCGTATCCACGACCTCTCGCCGTCTGACCGCCGCCGCGCTGAGTGCTGCTGCCATCACCGCGGCGATCGCCGTCCCGGCATCCGCCGCCGACCCCCGCCCGCACCGCCAGGCGGTGGAGATCAGCCAGGTGCAGTACGACTCCCCGGGCCGTGACGACCGCTCCAACCGCTCCCTGAACCAGGAGTGGGTGGAGATCACCAACAACACCCGTCGCAGCGTGAACCTGGACGGCTGGACCCTCTCGGATGCGGACGGCCACACCTACACCTTCGACCACTACCGCCTGGGCGGCCGCGCAACGGTCCGCGTCCACACCGGCCTCGGCCGCGACAGTCGAACCGACCTCTACCAGGACCGGCGCGCCTACGTGTGGAACAACGACCGCGACAGGGCCACCCTGCGCAACGACCACGGCCGCTTCATCGACGACGCCTCTTGGGGCCGCCGCCACTTCCACCGCTGACCGGACCTGAACTGCCACCGCTCGCCCGGCCCGCTCCTCGCCGGGCGGGCGGTGGTAAAGCCAGAGGGGCCGGGCCGATCACCTGCGACCCGGCCCACCGTCCTGTCCGGGACTACGGGAACAAGTTCAGTGACGGCCGGTGGGCCGTGGCCGACGTACGGGACTGGAGCACGGCGCGCGAGTCGCACCCGCACCTGTGCGAGAACTGCCAGGACCAAGCCGTTGCAGCCGAACAGCAGGCTGAAGCCGACGAACGCGAGCGCCAGGACCAGGCAGGTCACCGCCAGGAGCAGGAGGCCGAGCAGGCCGCGCAGAAGGCCGGCGGCTGGTTCGGACGTCGGCGCACCTGATCCGGCCATGGCAAGGCGCAGCGACCGACCATGCAGACAGGCCCAAGGTGCTGGGCGAGCCCGCGTTGTCGGTGGCGGCTGCAACGCTGGAGGGCATGAACGGCGACGAGCAGCTGCTGAACAGGCGTGTCTACGGCGCGGACCACGAGGACCCCAACCCCGGACCGCTCCCGCACCGGACCTACGCCACATTGGTCGGCGGACCGCTGGACGGCCTCCTGCTGGACATCCACGGATGGCGGACCGAGGAAGTCGACGACGGCGTGGCCCTGCCCACCGAACTCGGGCGGTGGCCCGGCGGCCGCGCCCTGTACGACCCGCACCCCGGCGAATTCCGCATGCCTGGCCCGGGTGTGACGTGCCGTTTCTACTACTCCGGCGACACCCCCTGACCGTCGCCGCACCCTGGCCATCGCCCCGACCACGACTGGTCAGCGCGCCGCCAGCCTGCGGACTGGTACCGGCTCGCTGCATCTGCCCTCGGTGGCCATCTCGCGACGTCAGCCGACCACACACGAGGCAAAACTCTGGTCAACGGTGATCGCAGAGGGCAGGCTCGTGCCGTTTCGTCGGGCACCCCGCTCAGCTACGGCATCAGCGAGAGGGTGATGACCGGCCGGATCACGCAAGAGGGTGACCTGCAGGGGTCGGGACGGAGCTGTGCTGCATGGGCTGGTGGCTTGCCGCATTCGGGTGACCGGTGGTGGCGCCGTCGCGGGGTGACCGTTTCTGCTTCGGTAGTCATGCCGCATGACGCTCAAGAAGAGGACGCTGATCTGCACGCTGGCCGCGGTGGCGCTGGCCGGTGGCCTGCCGGTGGCCGCGGCACAGGCCCATGACCCGACCCGGGTGGGGAGTGTGCGTGAGTTGATCGCCGAGCTCCCGGTGGCGGGCGAAGTCAGGGCCGGCTACGAGCGCAGCAAGTTCCGCCATTGGATCGACGCCGACCGGGACGGCTGCAACACGCGTATGGAAGTCCTCCTGGAGGAGGCGGTCGAGGCTCCGCAGCAGGGACCGAACTGCATGCTCACCGGCGGATCCTGGTACAGCCCGTACGACGACGCCTACTTCGACAACGCCAGGAAACTCGACGTCGACCACCTCGTCCCGCTCGCCGAAGCGTGGGACAGCGGAGCCTCCGCCTGGACGGCGAAGGAACGCGAGGCCTACGCCAATGACCTCGACGACGTCCGTGCACTGATCGCCGTCTCCGCCGCGTCCAACCGCTCCAAGTCGGACCAGGACCCGAACACCTGGCTGCCTCCCTTCGCGGGCTACCGCTGCCAGTACGTCACCGACTGGGTCGCCGACAAGACCCGCTACCAGCTGTCCGTTGACCCCGGGGAGGAAGCCGCTCTCTCCAAGACCCTCAGCAGCTGCCCTAACGAGCCGATCGAGGTCACGCTCGCGCGATGACAGGAGTTCGGTAGCGGCACTCTGCCCGCACCCGTAAATGCAGGCCGCGCCAGCCGTTCTGCCGACGGATTCGCCGGATTCCCCGTCTACCGTCCAGGTGTGCGCAAGTCGATCGGCCTCCGGTCGCGCACGCCGTCCAGGACCGTGTGATCTACGGAGGGACGAGGCCGGGGTGCGGCTGCTGTGAGGGTGATGACGCCGCGGTCGCTCAATGCGGTCTGCCACTCGTTCGGACGGGGCCGGGTTCCGCGTTCGCCCGCCGCCTGCGCGAAGAGCCGTGTCGCTGCCGCCGCCTGACGCTCGTTGAGGCAGCCGGCCACGGGCCGCAACTCCTGGTCCGGTCTGGCGTAGGGATCCTGGGCGAGTACGCGTCCTGCGGTGAGAGCCGTTTTGTATGCGTCCGTGTCGACGCTCGCCTCGGTGGACGGTGCGAGCGGGTCGTTCCAGTCGGGGGTGGCGGCCTGCGACTGGACGGCCTCGCGCCCTACCCGGCGGAAGCCGTCACAGTCCAGGAAGTGGACGGCGGGCTCGGGCGTGAGCGACCACAGGATGTTGGCTTGCGAGATGTCCCCGATCACCAGTCCGGCGTCGTGGAACCAGCTGATCGCATCGACGCAGGCTCGTGCCAGGGCCCTGCGCTGCTCGGGAGTCGGCTGCGTTACTTCCTGCCAGGCCACTTTTGGCGGCCTGATCAGGTACTGCAACTCGAGGAGCTTCGTCGCGCCCGTCGCGGTGCGCCACGTCATGGGGGACGGGGCACGCCTCATGAGGAAGCCGGCCGCCCGGCCGCCCTCAATCACACGGCACAGCGGCCAGGCGGCGAGGGCGTCCAGGCGGCTCCGGTCCGTCGGGACGAGCCCTTGCCGGAACGCCACCAGGTCCGCGAGCGCCTGGCCATTGACCTTGGAGGGATCCTTGTACTCCTTGTAGAGCAGGTCACCGCCACCGACGGAATGCACGTCACCCTGGCCTCCACTGCCGACCCGGTCTCCCAGCCTGAGCGACGAGCGGGCGATGTCGGCGCCGTCCTCGGCGCTCATGCCCCCTCCTCCCACACACAGATGACGGTCCGGTCGTCGTCGTAGGACTTGGCCCGGGTCTGGGCCTGCCACAGGAAGTCCGACAGCGAGGGCACCTCGGGCCTACCCCATGCGTCGGCGAGGCGGCGTGCGAACTCCGGGTCCTTCTGCGTGAGGGGATTGGTGATGCCATCGGTGCCCAGCAGGAGGACTTCGCCCGGCACGGTGCGCAACAGGGTGGCCTTGACGCTGCGGTAGGCGTGCGGGAGCGCCTCGGTCCGAGTGTCGAGCAGGCCTTCGCCGTCGTCCGGGTCCCCGTTCTCCCAGTGGCTGTCGCGCAGCACGAACAGTCCGCCGTCGCCCACGCTGCACAGAACGCGGTCGCGGATGTGCGGGTCCGTGGGGATCAGGAGGACGTGCAGGGTGGTGGCGTAGTCCTCGTCGGCGTAGGGGCGGGGCGTGTGCTGTGCGGACCGCGCCCATGCGGATCGCAGCTCGGCGGCCGCTCCGGCGACCGCCTTGGTGGCCAGGACACGCAGTTCGCTGACGTCCTGGGCGCACAGCGCCGCGTAGATGCTCTCTGCCTCCCGGTCCAGGTGGACGGCTGCCACTTGGGAGATGTCATTGGAGCCCACGTGCGAGTAGCGGGCAGAACCCACACCGTCCGCGACCGCCAGCAGAAGCATTTCCGCATCTGGGGGCCCGATGTGTGTCACCACCATGGCGTCCTGGCGGCAGCTGCCCTCCCAGTTGTGGGAGTCTCCGCGGACGGATGCGGCCCGCACAGTCAGTCGCCCGATTTGGGTGCCGTCCAGCCGTATCACGGGGGACAGGGCGGCGAATGTGTCGCCGTCCCGCAGGGAGGGACGTCGCAGGGGATGAGGTGGATACGTCGGAGGACGTGTGCCTACGTGTGCCGGCACCCCTCGCCGGAACTCGGCCGCGGGCTCGCAGGACGGCACGGCGCCCTCGGCCGGTTGTGGCGTCGGCGGTGCCGTCGGGGAGGGGGCGGCCGTACCGGCTGCCACCACCTCGTGCGGCAGGCTCTTGAAGTGTGCGTCGAGGTCGTCTTGACGGGCGTCACGGACGGGACATTCCGGCGCGCCGTACGAGCCGTGCATGTCCTCGCCGTTCACGGGGGCGCTCACAGCTTGTCCAGGGAGACGCTGGTGTAGCCAGGCACGTGGTCGTCGACCTGTAGCTGGAAGCCCTCCCCGCTCTGCGCGGACATGCTGGTCGCTGAGTTGATGATGGATCGGGTTAGGCTCGAGGCGAACTCGCGCAGTGCGACGGCCGGGTTGATGGACTCGTCCTGCTGGATGAATGCCTTGAAGTTGGCCACCTCGGTGATGGTCGCAGCGTCGGCGTCGGCGATCCCGAAGGCGATGATCTTCGGGGCGTAGCGGAACGCGTTCACCTCCTGCAGCGCAGTGCGCCAGTCATGATCCGTGGGGATGCCGTCGGACAAAAAGAAGACAACCGGCCGGTACACGTCGTGGCCGTCGGCCTTCAATGCCGCGACGTCCTTTTCGATGGTGTCCTTCAGCAGGCGGAAGGCGGCGCCGAAGGAGGTCACTCCGCCAGCGGACAGAGACGGCAGCTGGGTCAGCTCGCTCAGGTCGGCGAGCGGCTGCAGCACCGAAGCCTGCGTGGAGAAGCCAATCAGGGCAAAGCGTATTTTGTCCGCCACGCTTGGATTGGTGCTGATCTCCTGGTGCAGGTCAGGCAACGCTGCGTTGATGGTGTCCACGCCGGTTCCCGCCATGGAACCGGACTCGTCGCACACCATGTAGAAGGGCAGGATCTGCATGGACTCTCCTGGTCGTTGAGGACGGCGCAGCCGTCAGCGGGTGTAGAAGTAGATCTCCAGGTCGGCCGTGCCGGGGGCACCGCCGTTCCAGAAGTCCCGAGTCGTCGTGTCGGTGAACATGTGCGGTCGGGCCTTGCGCAGAGACGCGTTGATCCTGCTCGCGTACGCCTGGCCGGCGCCGGGCTCGGGATCCTGGCCGAAGGTCAGCACGAACGCGGCGGTGCGGCCCTTGTAGCGCGCGGTGGCGGCGCGGAGTTGCTTCACCATCCGCGCGGTGTCGCCGGCCGCCGCCGCGACACGTATTTTCACCGGTTTGCGCTCCACCGACCGGGGGCCCGAGGGCGTCGGGCTCGGTTCGGGCGACGGCTTCGCGCTAGGGGACGCGCTGGACGTGGAGGGGCGAGCCGCGGCGGCCTGCGCGGCCAGCGGATCACCCCGGTCCCCCATGGACACCAGAGCCAGCACGAGCAGCATGTCGGCGAAGAGCCACCCGGCGAGGTGCAACGGCGTGAACCGGAACCCTCTTCTCGGCGGGCTCACCGTGCCGAACCGATTCCGGTCCGCAGCTCCTTCGCCTGCCGCAGCTCCTCCTCCGCGCGCCTCTGAGCCGCCTCGGCCCCGGCCCGCGCAGCCTGCGCCTCAGCCCGAGCCGTGACCGTCTCGGCGCGCGCCGTCTCGGTCTCGCGGAGCACCAACGCCAGGGCATCGGTGACGCCGCTGAAGCGGTCGGCCGCCTCGTGCAGCGCACGGCTGCGTGCCTCGATGCCGCGCAGCGCCTCGCGGGAGACCTCCGCGGCCTCACCGGTGCGCTCGGCCACCGCCCCGAGGTCGTTGAGCAGTCGGCCGTTGACGTCCGCGACCACTTCCACGCCGGTCGTGAACCCGCGCTGGGAGGCGGCCAGAACGGTTAGGGAATCCTCGACCCGCTGTGCCGCGTCCGACAGGGCCCTGTGGACGATGTCGCCGTTGTCGCCGACCGCGGTCTCCAGCCGGTCAGCAGCCCGCGTGAGGATGTTGCGCATCTCGTCCCCGGCCGTCCGCAGCTTCTCCAACGCCTCGTCGAGGACGCCCGTCTGTCCGCTGACAGCGTCGGCGAGCCGTCGGCCCGCCTGGTCCAGCGGGTCGTCCAGATTCCGCACCGCGCTCTGGATAGCCGTTCCGCTCTCCCGCACAGCCTCCTCGATCCGCAGCACCACCTTCTCGATCGGCCGCACGTACGTCTCCGCCTGGGCGAGACGCTTCTCCGCCTTCTCCGCGGCTTCGGCGACCAGCTGGGCAGCGCGCGTGAGTTCTTCCTGGGTGGTGATGGCTTTGGACTGCATGCGCTGCAGTCGCCCGGCCGCCGAGTTGAGTTCCGCGGCGAAGCGCTGCGGGGAGGCGAAGCGGTGCTCGTTGAGCAGGAGTTGCGCATGGGTGAGGACCGGGACCAGGCGGGCGAGGGCGGCACGGGTGCGCTCGCGGGCGTGCTCGTCTCGGCGTTCGGCGGCGGAGCGCCGGAAGCCGTGCACCGCCGTGAGCACGAACAGCGTTGCCAGGGTGACGCATCCGCCCACGGCCACGTGACCGAACCGGAAGAGCCCACCCAGGTGTCCGTCGAACCCGGACTGCCACAGCTGCAGGAAAGGCCGACCCGCGGCCTTGGGATCGTCGCCCGTGAGAGCCCCGTACGCGCTCGAGGCCTGCCACAGGCCGAACCAGGTGAAGAGCAGCGGCAGGAAGACCAGGGCTCCCAGAACCCAGTCCAGTACGGAATCCAGACGTGTGCCACGGCCGTCGGGCACCGTCTCGGTGACGCTCTCGGGCCGCGCGAAGTGTCCCATCAGGTCGAGATCAGCCCAGGCGTCCAGAGCCTCGGTGTCGCTGGAGTCAAGTGCCCCAGCCAGCGCACGCAGCTCCTCGGCGCGCGGTGCGAGCACAGGATCCTGCGCCATGTCCTCGAGGTGGCGTGCCGCCACTTTTTTGTCGAGTTGTTTTCCCGCCAACATTCCCACCCCTGCCCGGCAATGCCGGAACGTTTCTACGTGTCGAGACATGGCGAGAACCTGGGCTGGGACCAGCGCGTATGTTCCTGCCGCACAAGACGAACGGTTGACGGATCTTCACGTCCCCTTCACGGGTTGCGCAATAATAGGCCATGATCGCATCGACGGACGGCTGGGTATGAGAGCGACCGTGCAAAGCGTCAAATCAGGGGGCTTGCATGAGCGGTGATGGCAGACAACGGGGGGTCATCCGGCTGAGTGGCGGCCAGCCGACCAGGGAACGAGGCGCTCGCGAGCCACGGCCGTGTGCCGTGGACCTCACCCGTCAGACACCCCGTGCCGAGATCGCGGGGCCGGGCGTTCTCCAAGTGAACCTGAACTGGTCGGTCACGGCTGAAGCCGATCTCGATCTGGGCTGCATGGTGGCCACCAGCGACGGAAAAGGCGCCGCGGTCCAGCCCCTTGGTGGTGAGTTTGGGAACCTCGACGCCTGGCCCTACGTCGGCCTCGACCAGGACGACCGCACCGGTGAGACTTCCGACGGGGAAACGCTCCGCATCAGCCTTGAGCACCGGCACCAGTTCACCAAACTCCTCGTCTACGTCTACCTCTACGAGGGCGCGGCCGACTTTCGCATGCTCGGAGGGGTGGTCACCGTCAGCGCGCCGAGCGGCACCTGGCGCATCCACCTGGACGACTCCCCGGCCGGGGCCACCTCGTGCGCGATCGCCCTGCTGACCCCGGGGCGGGACGCCCTCGAAATCCGACGCGAGGTCCGTTGGTTCACCACCAAGCCGTGGTTGTCGAACCAGCAGCTCATCGACAAGGCGTACGGCTTCGGATTTGCATGGGTACCGGCGGTCAAGCCATCTCTGTGAGGCCGGGCGTTCCGGCGCGACGGAACTGACGAGGGCAGCCTCGGTTCCGTCGCTGCCTGCGGCGATGTCGATTGCGCGCGGGCCTGTTTCAGCGGCGGCTGGCAAGACGGCTGCCGTTCCAGAGGAAGAGGAAGTGGGGCCCTTCCCGGGCGCGTGCGCGGAGGTGTTCCGGCGAGACCGCGAACAGCGGCCCGAGCTGCCTCATGGCCAGGTTTGTCCGGTAGTAGATCGCCGCCGACAACACCTGGTCCGTCTGCGGCAGACACCACGGACGGCCGCCACCGGGACCGCTACCACCCCGCTCTCGCACCACTCGCAACAAGCCCTTACGAACAAGCCGATCGAGGTCACGCTCGCACGCTGACGGGACCACGGCGCCGACGCTGTGGTCCCGCCGGGACCAGCTCCAGCTGCTCGGCGCACGAGGGATAGCCGTTTGGCGAAGAAGGCCGCAGGGCGCGGTGGGCGGCGCAGGCGACAGTCCTTCACGGCCTCAACCTCCTGCGTGCCAGTCGAGGCCCTCTCCTTGTCGACGGTCATGCAATTCGGCTCTGGCGAAGATCTTGTGACGAACGGGGTGCTCAAAAAAGGGGTGGACGCCCCCGGGATACTGGTTGTCATGGCCGTCACCCAGCAGCTTGCCCGAGTCTCTGCGGAGTATCTCGCCGCCTGCCGGACACGCGCCGAGGAGTCCTTCGATGGTGATCACCAGTGGGACCCGCCGACGGCTGACTGCCTTGACCTCGACTGGGTCCCAGCCATGTTGGAACGTGCGTGCGATATCGCCGGAGTCGGCGAATTGCACCTCGCCGCGCTCAGGCAGGCCACCGACGGCGGTCTGGCGATGGATGTCGGTTTCCTCAATGCTCACCCTCATGCCATCGGGCCCTTCGGGCCTGCACCGGCCGCCCTTGAACCGTTGGCAGTCAGGCGAGTCTCCGGTCTGCTCAAGGAGATCGACCTCCAGGCCGTTCTGGCTGTGCTGCCACTCGACATCCGTGAGGCAGGAGCGCTGATCGGCCACGGAGCCGAAGGCCTCGTCGACGGGCCCAGAACGTATCTGATGGACCATTTCGATGCTCTTCGCGAGTTCTATGCAGGAGCCCGGAAGCAGGGCCTTGCTGTCGTCTCATGGTGGGACTGACTTCCCGAGGTGGGCTGTTGGTCGATGGTCTGTCTGACGGGCACGGGCAGGATCAGTCCGCGACGAGTATGCGTCGGCGGAGCAGGTCGAGGTTGGCGCGACCGTAGCCCTTCCGCTTGATCAGCTTGACTCTTGTCACCTGGCCTTCGACCTGCCCGGAACTCCAGTCAGTGGACAGGCCGGCGACGACGGCGTCCTGGTCCCGGCGGAGCCCTGCGACCAGGGAGTGCAGCGCGGGCAGGTCGTCGGCGTGGACGCGGTCCATCCAGGCGGGCAGCAGGTCGCCCCGCAGATCACGCATCATGTCGGCGAAGTCGCGGACGTGCTGCGCGACGGCGTCGAGGTGTGGGCAGGCGGCTCTGATCTCTTTGAGTTCTGCCGCGTCGGCGTCGGCGAGGTGCCCGGGGGTCGTCATGATCCAGCGCATGATTCGGCGGGGCTTCGGTGCCGGCCACGGTTCGGGAGGACGTGCTGGCGGCTGCCTCGGCCTGGGGCTATGGGGCTTCTTGAACGGGCGGAAGTAGCGGCGGACGCACTGGATGTCGCCGCTGAAGCCCTGCTCGCGCAGTTCGCGGTGGAGCTGGGGAATGTCGTGGCAGCCCTCGTTCCACCGTCGGTGCAGGTAGGGCTCGTAGACGTCCAGAATCGAGTTCCGGTTGACCGCCTTGACCAGGAGTTCGTCGAGGCTCTGGGCGCGGGCGAAGCGCCGTACGGTCGAGTGGTCCAGCCGCAGCTCGCGGCGGATCGCGGCCAGCGGCATCCCCGCGGACAGCCGTTTCTGGACCGCCTCGTACCGCTCGGTCGTGCGGGCGACCAGCCGCCGCGGTTTCCCCGTGACGTCGAACGTGCCATCGGGCGGGATGAACGGCACGACCTCCACCGGTGACGCAGCGGTGACTCGGGTCTCCTCAGATGCTTCCTCGGTGACCGGGGGCAAGGCGAACGCAGCCCGGATGCAGGCATGGTGGGCGCCAACCGTCTTCTCCACGGCCTCGGCAAGGTTGCGCCAGAGATGCCATCCGTCCGCGATCTGCTGTGCCTGCGGGGCTCCGGAACGAGCACCCTCGGCGTAGGCGCCGGCCCGGTCACGGCAGATGATCTCCACCTCGGGGTGGCCGCGCAGCCATGCGGCCAGCGGCTCGGCGTCCCGGCCGGCAAGTACGTCGAGCGGCCGGCGGGCCTCCAGGTCGACCAGGAGAGTGGCGTAGGTATCGCCCTTACGCAGAGCGAAGTCGTCGACGCCCAGGACACGGACCGCCGAGGCAGGCGGGTCCGGCAAGGCGCGCAGGAGATTCAAGAGCGTGTCCTTGGCGACCAGGATCTTCAACGCGGCAGCCAGACGAGCGCCGGGGCGGCCCGCCAGGCACAGCGCGATCGACACGAGCACGCTTCGTAACAGCGGCGTGTAGCGGGCATGCGGGCTGGTCAGCCCGGGGACCTGCTCGGCGAACGTCACCGCCGGACAATGGGAGTTGAGGCATTTGAACCGGCGCACCGCCAGTTCGATCACGACGGACGCACCGCCCAACGGAGCATCGGTCAGCCGACGGATGTAGCGACCGTGCACTCGCCACGACGGCATCCCGCACCCCGGGCATCTCGCCGGGAGCGACTGGCAGGCCGCATGTAACGTGACCGTCCCTGCTGTCCGCTTGACTGCCTCCACCACCACATCAGCTAAATGCGGTAGCAACCGCCCCAAACCCCCTGAACCGCACACCCAGGAGATGCCCAGTTCAGCCGGACAGCATCACAAGATCGTCGCCAGAGCCGAATTACGTGACCGTCGACAACGTCCTGGACGTCGTGCCAAACAGGCCTTCCAGCAGATCCAGGCCCGCGTGGATGCTGCCAGCAACAGCTACTTCGCCTGCGGCCGGTCGCGGCTGGCCCCACGATTCTGGTGACACCTGGCTAACGCCGCACCAGTATCAACGCACGCCCCCCTCTCGAACGGATCCGGAGCTCGCGCGGCGGCCTGGGTCCAACCGGGCTGTAGACCCGACCAGGTTTCGGTGCTGGTGGGGTCAGTTGCGGGGGCGTGGGGTGCGGGTGATTGCGTTGGCCGGGAAGTGTTCGGCGCCGGTGACTTCCACGGCGCCGTAAAGACGAATGATGAGGTCAGGCATGCTGCGCAGCGGGGTGAGGTCGATGGACCGGTGTCCGGTGAAGCAGTGAATGTTCAGTTCCTTGAGCTGGGGCAGAGCCGTGGCAACGAGCGCGAGACTGTCGCCTCTTTGCAGATTGGTCACGGTGAGTCTGGTGATCTGAGGTGTGATCGTGAGGTGTTCGAGCAGGGAGAGGCCGGCCTCGCCCTGCAGGATGAGGAGATCGAGGTGGGGTAGCGCTTTGAGGTCGCTGATTTCCTTGACCGGGCCGCACAGGTTCAGGCTGGTCAGGTTGGGCCAACGGGTGATGCCGCGGAGCGTGCCGATACTCCGGCATGTTGTGGAACCAAGGAACAACGTCGTCAAGTCGGCCGTCACGGGGAGCGTTTCGAGGCCGCACCGGGGCAGCTCCTGGTCTATGCCGAAGAACGTAAGGCCTGTCAGTTCTTTGAGGCTTTCGAGGCGTACCGAGCTGCCGGTCCACAACTGAAGATCCTTGACGGTGGAGTTGGCGAGGTCGGTCAGGTCCTCGATGTTGGAGCACCCCGTCAGGCTGACCCGTTCCAGGGCGGTGTATGGCTGGAGGAAGGCCAGTTGTTGCAGCACCGGGTTGTCGCGGAGCATCAGTTGCTGGAACATGCCGGGGTCGATGACAGAGGCCATTTCCTTGTGGGTGAAGGGCCCGTCGAAGGAGACACCCGGCAGTGAGGGCAGGGTGCGAAGGGCCGCCAGCTGTTCAGGCGTGGACACCGTGAGCATACGCAGGTTGGGCACGTGAGAGAGGACCTCGCTGGCGTAGTCGTGCGGGTCAAACCGGTCCCACGCGGCCTGAAGGGCCCAGGCGACGTTGTCCTTTTCGCTGTTGCGGAAGCGCTTCGCCACGGTCAGGGCGGCGTCGCCACCAATCAGGCCTGCGGTACGGACCACCGCTTCGGCCTCGTCGTCTTCGAGCCCGTCGGGCCCTGGCAAAAGATCGAGGATGACCGGGCCGACTGCAGAGAGCTCGCGGGCTTCGTCAAAACCGCGCGGGGGTAGGAGCGCGGCCGTGCGGGCTTCGACCTCACGGCGTACCGCCGGGTCGAGCTCTGTCGCGTGCTCAAGACAAGCCATGGCCAGGAGATACAGCCGGCTGCGGTGCTTGGGGGTACGGTCGCCGCGGCTGATCAGCCGGCACAGGAGTCGGGCGCGTTCATCGGGGCGCGCGTGAGCGACGGCCATACGCAGCACGTCTTCCCACTGGTCGTCGTGGGCGTTCTTGACCAGCAGGGGGATGTCGCGGGACTCAAGGGCGGCCTTGGCACCGAGGTAATCCTGGAAGGTGCGGTGGACGAAGTCGATGGTGTCGGCCGTGGGCTGGCGGATCAGGCCGCTGCGGGCCAGGAGATGCATGAGGACGGCGTCGGCGTCGGCCTGCTCGGCGATGTGCGGCATCGAGGGCAGGGCGTCGGCGATGAGGGCGCGGGCGGTGTCGTGGTCGAGCTCGGTCTGCCCGTTGCGGATCAGCCAGTAGGCCAGACGCTGCAGCAGCTGGATGCTGTGGTGTTCGGTGAGGGTGAGGCCTTCGGGGGCGTGGATGTCGCGTTCGGTGTCGCGGCGGTGCAGCAACATCGACAGGGCCGCCTCATACAGTTCCATGCGTCCGTGGGGCAGGTGACCGCGCCGGTCGCGGTGCAAGGCGCAGACCAACGCACACAGCAGCGGAGTGGTGGCCAGGTGGGCGAGATCGCGCTGGGCGCGCACCGTGTCCTTGAGCGCCTCCTGCAGCGCGGACAGGTGGTCACGCTCCTGGGCAGTTGTGACGTTGCCTGCCGCCGCGGTGTGCCAGCGGGTAACGAATACACCGACGTCACGGCTGCTCATCGGCCGCACCGAGGCCTCGGTGAAGTCGGCGTCTGCCAGCCATCCCTCGGGCACCGCGGAAGGCCTCGTGGTGATCAAGCAGGTGGCTCGCGGATAGGCGGCTAGCAACTCATTCAGCCACCGCCGGGTGTGGGCACGTTGGCCTTGAGGAACTTCGTCGAGGCCGTCGATGAGGAGCAGGGCGCGGCCGCTGTCGAGCAGGTCATCGGCCCAGCCGGGTGGCTGCGCCGTGTGCAGGTGGCATCCGGCGGCGCTCAGGTACTGATCTGGGGTGGGCAGTTCGCCTCGGCGCACGAGCGACCGCAGGGGCAGCACAAACGGGATGCAGCCGTTCAGGTGGGACATGCCTCCGGTCAGGTCTCGGCGGGCGGCTCCGACGGCGAGCCACTGCAGCAGCGTGGTCTTCCCGCTGCCGGCCAGACCTCGCACCAGGGTCCGCCGTCGCCCCCCCAGAGCCTGCTCGGCACGCTCCACCCGCACCCTCGCACCGCTGCCGCCATCCGGACCAGGATCGACACCACCGGCCGCTTCCATGTTCGCGGACGGGACGGCCAGTTCGAGGCTCAGGTAGGCGGCATCCAGCGGCCAGCACGCACGCTCAGGCCGTGACAGGTCCAGCCCCACAACCGACAGACGCCCGTGGCGCTGCTGCACGTACTGCCGGTACCGGTTTTCGAACCGGTCGTCTTCACCACTACTCTGCCGGGCCGGGACATACACCGGCGGCGCAGCCCGCTCACGCAGCTCAAGAAGGACGCCGGTCTCTGCCCGCAGAGCCTGACCGAGCGCTATCACGGTCGCCTCGCTGGGGATCGAGGGCCCGTTCAGCGCCTGACTGACCGTGGTGTGGCCCAGCCCGGCACGCCGTTCCAAAGCGGTCATCGACAGCCGTTGCTTGCTGCGAAGACGCCGCAAGAGCCCCTTCAGCTCATCCAGCGTCACACCGTCATCCGCCTCCATCAGACCCCCTCACCGTATGGCTCCGCACGCTGTGCCACCGGGGCGTTCATCTTCGTCCACCTGAACGTCTCCGTACGCCGATTCCGTCATGTTCCTTCCCAGCAAACGCTGTTGACGAAAGCGGAAGGACTCACCATGACCTCACAACCGACAACCCTCGCCCTGGCAGGCCTGGCCCTGCTCAGCGCAGTGCTCCTCGCGCTGCTGTGCGCTGTCGCGGCCGCGCTACTGGCTCGCGCCGACGGAGCTTCCCCTGCCGGATGCATGACCCAGGCGGCCGTCGCCTTCGCTAGCACCCTCACCCTGATCAGCGCCCTACTGGCGGTGGTTGTCAGTGCATGGAGGTAGAGGTCGATGCCGCTTGCAGTCCCAGCCGGGCTGGGGTTCCGCGCGAGGTCGCCGAAGCACGCGCCCTTTCGCGGACGTCCAACTGCCGGTCGGTGCCTCGAGGTGTCAGTGCCGAAGGTGGGTGAGAGCGGGTCCGCACGGTTGGCGGTGCCGTCGTCGGGCGGTGCGAGGGCAAGTAGTTCTCGGCGTCTCTCAGAGGGTGGGCGGCCGTCCGCTGGGTCCTTGCTGATGTCCCGCCCAGGCCGGTGGCGGCAGCCACCAGAAGACCTCATCGGTTTCCCGGTTGTGCCGCCAGGCGGTCAGGGCGTGCGATGCCACGAGCCGGTCGAGGAGTTCCGCGGTCTGCTGGGGTGAGTGCCCGCACAGGCGGGCGAGGACCTTGAGGTCGGTACTGCAGGCGTCGTCTGAGGTGTGCGAGGCCAGGGCGAGCGCGGTCAGCCGTACGGCCGGCGGCAGCCCGGCCGGTACGGCGAGCGGGGTGGGGCGCATCGCCCACTGTGCGGCACGGGCCCGCGCCCGGCTGTCCTGCTGGGAGAGGAGTGCTGCGTCCAGCAGCCGTGCCTCCACGTACGGGTGCCGACCTACCGTACGGCGCAGCCAGTCGGCGTGCTCCAACTCCTCCCACAACTCGGTGCGGCCGCGCAGCCGCATGCCGCGCAGCAGGCCCCTGGGTAGCCGGACGTAGCCGCCGGTGTCGGCGCGCAGGGCGCACTGCAGCGCGAGCAGGCGGGCGGCGGGGGAGGTGAACTGGGGGAGTACTGCTGACAAGTAGGTGAGCATCTCCCGCACGCGGGTGCGCTCGGCAGGGCCGCCCAGCGGTTTGGGGCGGCGGCCGGCGTATTCGGGCTGCCGGGGCGCGAGCAGGGTGGCTGGGACGACGGCGGTGTGGTTGGTGGCGGCTGCGCAGGCCGCACACGTGTCGGACAGACGCCAGGCGCGGCCGCTGCGGTCGCGGGTCAGGGCGAGCAGTACCGGCCCGGCGCAGCCGCGATGGCGCAGATGCCAGGAGCAGCCCTGCGCCCGGCACTGGCAGCTGCGCAGATGCGCCGGCAGCGCGTCGGCGCGCGCATGGCGGGCCAGATGCGCCAGGGCGGCAGACCGTGCGGAGGCGGCCTGCAGGGGAGGGGAGCGCACGGTGCAGTGCGGACAGATGAGCCTCGGGCCGCCTGCCCGTGAACACAGTTCCACCGTCCAGATACGCCGCACCGCGGGATGCGCGCCGGCAAGCCTCATCGGCCCGTCGTCCTCCTGTCTATCTCACCGTCCTGCCGGGAGCTCCAAACGGCACCCGGGACGCACGCACCGTAGTGCAGATCCCTGCACTGTGAACGTCACTCCCGCACCGGCAGATAGTGCAGAAGTCTGCACTGACAGGGCAGGGTCCTGCACCGTCGGATGGTGGGGTGACGATCTTGCCGCCCGACCCCGACTTCACCGCGCTGCGCGTCGAGTTCGCGCGCCTGCGGGGCGAGCGCGGCTGGACCTTCGATGAACTCGCCGACCGCAGCGGCCTGGCCCGCCGTACCCTCATCGACCTCGAACACGGCCGCACCACCGGCAGCCTCACCACCTGGCACACCCTCGCCCACACCTTCGACGTGCCAATCGAGCAACTGCTGAACACCCTCTGCGACGACCACACCTCGCCCGGCACCCCGAATCCCTGACCGCACTGCAACACCCGCTCGCGCCCGGGCCGTGAATCACCCGAACCGGCGAGCACGCATCGAACGCTTCAGCGCCAACCGGATCGGATGTTCGGTGCCGTTCGGCTGTACGGGCGACCCCGGCCCGGCCTTCTCTGCAATCGCGGGGTGTCGCCTGGCACGGTCCCGCCATGCACCCCAACACCGCCTCCGCCAGCTGCCACTGGGACGGTAGCCCACGCACCACACGCCCCCGGCGCCCACTGCGGGTGACCGCCACCAGCCCCAGCCGCCTGCTGCGCACCGGCCAGAGCAGCCGCTGCCGCCAGTGCGGCCACCGGATCGACCGGTACCAGCGCGCCGACCAGCGACCCATCGCCCTGCACCCCGCGGAACTGGACGCCTCCCAGATCCCCGCCCCTTGCCGCTGGCACCTGAGCGGCGGCATCGCCTATCCCCACGGCGACGGCAGCCCCTGGTGCCGCATCCCGCACCACGTGCTCTGCCCGCAACACGCCCCCACCGCGCCGCCCGGCCCCTACCTGGAATCCCTGCGCCGCCAACTCGCCGTCCGCACCCGCCGCCTGATCGACACAGGCCAGTTCACCCCCACACCTCCCGCCGCCTGCGAGCAAGCCGCCGGCAACGACCACCCCGCCCAGCCCGTCGTTCAGCTACTGCTGGGCCGCTACCTCGCCGACGCGCCCGTCGAAGCCATCCGGTGCGTGGCCCAGACCCGCCAGCGCCACCGCTGCCCCCACCGCGTGCTCGATCCCACCAGCCCCCGAGGCGTATGGGCACTACTACCCGCCAGTCCGCAGCGCGGCCAACTCGCGCTGCCCGCAACACTCATGGCCGTTTACGACCTCAGCCGCCTGCCCTACGCCGAGCAGCTGCGCTGGCGCACCCAGCGCTGCCACGCCCACGCCGCAACGCCCGACGCCGCAGATCTCACGCCAGCCGGATGGCAGGTCTTCGACCCCCTCCAGCACGCGGCGCACCTCCACACCCGCCTGCCCCACACCCTGCCCGCCCACCGCGAAGAGGCATGACCATGCGGCACCACGCCCTGGACATCACCCTGACCAGAGCTCTCACACCGGCCGAACTCCACCGGGCCGCCCACACGATGCCGCTCGCAGCCACCCACGACGCCACTCGCTTTCTGGCCCTCGTCCGCGCCAAAACCCCAGCCAAGGCCCTCAACCGGCTGCGCCACCAGATCGGCGGACGACTCCCCATCGACGTGATTACCACGCACTACCCCGACCCGCACGGGCAGATCTTGATCAACATCACCTTCTCGCCTGCCGCGCACGCCGCTCTCAAGGCTGCCGCCGAACAGACGAGAAGACCACCGAACCTGTTCGTACAAGACGCCATCTACCAAGCCCTGGCCCGGCACGCCGATCAGGAGGCCGATCGCCTCGACCGTGCACTCCAGCACCTGCTCGCCGGCACTACCCCTCCCTATCTCCTGGCAGCCTTCGGGCGCGCGCTCACCCACACCACCGGAGCAGCGCCGTGCTGAAGCCCACCGACGAACAGCAAGCTGCCGCCGATGCTTTCCACGCCGGCCAGCACCTGGCCCTGCAGGCCGGTGCAGGCACCGGCAAAACCACCACACTCGCCGAACTCGCCCGCGCCACCCGCCGCCGCGGCCGCTACCTCGCCTACAACCGCGCCATCGCCCAGGACGCCCACGCCCGCTTCCCGGCCACCGTCAGCTGCAAAACCGCCCACGCCCTGGCCTACGCCGCCATCGGCCACCGCTACACCCACCGCCTCAACTCCCCACGCCGCCCCGCCTGGCAGATGGGCCACGCCCTCGGCATCACGAAAGCCGTCCGCATCGGCCAACGCGACGTGTCGCAGAAGACTCTCTCCAACTCGGCACTGCGCACCGTGGCCCGCTTCTGCCACACCGCCGACACGGCCGTCGCCCGCCATCACGTCCCGCGCCTGCGCGGCCTCGAAGACACGAAACTGCACACCGAACTCGCTGACCACATCGTGCCGTTCGCCCGCAAAGCCTGGACCGACCTGCAAAACCCCGACGACGGCACAGTCCGCTTCGAACACGACCACTACCTGAAAATCTGGGCCCTCACCCAGCCCAGGATCGACACCGATTTCCTGCTCCTGGACGAAGCCCAGGACACCAACCCCGTCGTCGAACAGATCTTCCTCGCCCAACGCGACCACGCCCAGCTCGTCATGGTCGGCGACTCCGCCCAGGCCATCTACGACTGGCGCGGCGCCAAAGACGTCATGACAGGCTTCGACGGCACCCAGCTCGCCCTCTCCCAGTCCTTCCGCTTCGGCCCCCACCTCGCCGCGGAAGCCAACCGGTGGCTCGCCATCGCCGACGCCCCGATCCGCCTCACCGGCACCGACACCGTGCCCACCGACCTCGGCCCAGTCACTCGCCCCGACGCCGTGCTGTGCCGCACCAACGTCGGCGCCATGGCCCAGGCGATGAATTTCCTCGCTGCCGGCCACAAGGTCGGACTGGTAGGCGGAGGCGACAGCCTGCGCGCCCTGGCACTGGCAGCCCAGGACCTCAAGGACGGCCGTCGCACCAACCACCCAGAACTCGTCCTCTTCGCCACCTGGGGAGAACTACAGGACTACGCCTCCCACGACCCGGCGGGACGCGACCTGCAACCGCTGGTCGACCTCGTCGACACCCACGGCACCGGAACCATCCTCGACGCCGTCGCCCAGTTCGTCTCCGAAGAGTCAGCTGAGGTGATCGTCTCGACCGCTCACAAAGCCAAAGGTCGCGAATGGGCCTGCGTGAGGATCGCGGACGACTTCACCCCACCGAAAGACAGCGACCAAAAGGACGTCGACGGGCGGACTATCCCAGGCCCGATCGAAAACAGCGAGGCCCGCCTCGCCTACGTGGCCGTCACACGAACCCGTCAGCGGCTGGACATGGGTGGCCTGTCTTGGATCGACGATCATCCGGAGGGCAGACCTGTCAGATGACACCGGAATACGGACAGGGTCGCACAGTTGCCTGTGGCCCGTCCTGAAGAGACCAGGCCTTCCTCAGGGTCTGTGACGTGCCCGAGCGTGAGCATCTGGACTGGCTGGACGCTCTGTCCCGGGTATGGGACAAGAGGGACTCCTGGTACGACAACGAACTCTTCAAGAACCTGCACGAGCCCACGGGCACGAATCGGCCCGCCGAGCAGAACCTCCGGCACGAGTGGAGCCACCGGATGGGACGCAGGCCCCATAACTTGTACTTTCTGCAAGGAAGTTCAATGTCAGTCCTGAGTTGTAGTTTCTCGGCATGTTCACAGACAGGCGGGTCGGCGCGTGCACCAGCGACACCACTCTTCACGTTCGTGTGACCTCTGAGGTCCCAGGACCTCTGTGGCCGCCCCGGCCGGAACCCTTGGATCCGGCCGGAGGCGACCGCGAAGCTCGGATGCGCATGCTTCAAGACATGCGCCACTTCTGGAACGACGTTAATAGAGTGCGTCGTGAACGAGTACACGCCGAGGTAGCGGCGGCGAAGGTGCGTCAAGCGCAGGTCAGCGCTTTCTGGGACCGGCACAAGACTGTGGTGAAGGAGCGGTGGGCTGGGCGCACCGCCGGACGTGGGAAGACGATGATCGTCGACATTCCCGAAATCGCGGTCCAGTGGCACTCGGACAACACAGTCCGGCCCGAGGAAGTTTCAGCTACCGCTCAGCAACGCGGCGTCGCGGTGAGTCCCTATCTGTGGGAGTGCCCACTTGGCCTTGGGCACAAGCCCTGGCCCGCGTGGCCGAAGGACCGAGTCCAAGCTGGAGCGGGTTGCCCAGCCTGCCGACAGTTGATTCGGCTCGCTGACCTCCGGACCCTGGCCGATCAGTACCGAGGGCTGATCCCGGCAGGCGACACATCCTTCGCGGCACGTGACCGGGCGCCGTGGGTTTGTCGCACATGGGCCGTTGAGCCGACCACGGGCAGATGGCACAAGGTCGAGCATCATTTCGACGCGGTGACCAAGGAGCGAGCACTTCAAGGAGACGGCTGCCGGGTCTGTGCCGGATACGTTATAGATGACACGAACTCGCTGCAGACGTGGTTTCCGGAGATCGCCGCCGAGGTTGACGACCCAGACATCGACCCTCGCCAGTTGTCTACCAGTCAGCACAACATCTCCAGGAAGAAGCTGGACACGAACGACCCCAAAGACGCCTATGAGAGGCTATCTTGGCGATGTCGGCATGGGCACCGTTGGAAGGCAACCATCCTCAATCGCGTCCGGGGTGCCCGCTGCCCGCGTTGCTCAACGGCTGGAACTTCGAAAGAACAAGTCCGGCTCATCGCCGAGCTCGCGGGGCTGATGGATTACGTGCCGCCCCAGCCGCGGGACGCCCGCCTACCAGACGGCCTGACTGATTTCGCCTCACACCAGATCACAGTGCCACCTCTGCACAAACCCGATCACTGGCGTTACAAGGCGGTAGAAGTCGACGCCGTCTTCCATGTACAGGGCGGGCTCCGGATCGGAGTCGAGTACGACGGTTCGTATCACCACTCAGTCAAGAAGAGGGACCGCCAGCAGTTCGAATCGGAAAAGAGCCAGGTCCTAGCCGCAGCCGACAAACTAGACTTGCTCGTCCACGTGAGGGTGGGGGATCTTCCCCCCTTGGAGGCGCCCCAAGCGCTGAGCGTGCCGATACCGGAGCGGTCGGATCCCTATCAGCAGGCATGCGCAGTGGCGACCGCCATCCGAAATCGCATCCCTGACAGCGTTCCCGGCCTCGACGACTACGTCGCCAGGAGGCGCGCACAGTGCCAAGAACAGGCTGATGCGTACATTCTCGCTGTATGGGGCGAACTGCGACCCCCACGACGCAAACCCGAACGAGTGGCATCTCCGCGCCCGCGCAGGCTCAAGGAGACGGAACCCCACCACGACAGCCTTCTGACGCCCGTGGACGCCCCGTACAGAAACCCCGTCCGATCCGCAGAAATCGTTCGCGACTACCAGTGTGCTTGCGGCAATTCGCCCTTTACGGCTGTCCAGGCCCAGGTCACCTCGGGTAATACCAAGAGCTGCGGATGCCTACGCAATCAGACCAAGCAACAGCAGCGCTCCACCATCTCCAGTGTTGAGACCCGAGATGCACGTGCCTGGGCTCGGGAGCAGGGGATCGAAGTTGGCGTGAACGGACGGGTCCCCGATCGGATCACAGCTTCCTATCGGCTCAGCAAGGCGGGCCGGTTGGATGCCCTGGGGTCAGATGGACTACTCGAAGAGCATCGCGTCCAGCAATGGGCCCAGCTGAACGGTCAGAAGTTGGGCGCGCGAGGCCGGGTGACGAGCGAGGTCTGGCTTGCCTACGCAATCGACTGCCTCACCGTGGGTGAGCCGGACGACGGCGCTACAGAACAACAACCGGCACGCGAGGCGGTTCAGGAGGGCGCTTGAGCAAGCGATGACACCGAGTCGCATACCCCTTTCAGGTCTGGCCAGATTTCGGCTGAACCAAGACCGCCAGGTAGCGGAACTCGCCTCCTCTGCCACCCACTTGCGAGTACCGGCGCCACCGGAGGGGATACTCGCCGCGCAGTACGCGGGTGTTGGGAGCGTATGTGCCCTCAGCCCACAGGAGGGTGCCTTTCAGGATGCGCCCTTCGTGGATCCTGAACTCGTCGTCACGGGTTCGCGCGCGGCCCGGCGGCTGGGGCTTCCACAGCGACGCCTCGTTCGTCACGAGCAGCGCGAGGCCATTCTGGTCAGTTCGATCGCAGAAGCGCTCCAGCCTTTCCACATCGCGTACGAAGTCACGCCGCGCCACGTCCGGTGCGCCGTGGTTCCGCAGGCTGTACTCCTCGGCGGGCGTCCCCACTGTGCCTGACCACCGGCGGGTGACGTATTTGAACTCGATGGCCGTACGCCCTGTCGGTCCCAGACACAGCAGGTCCAGGTACTCCGCCCGGTCATCGCGACGTACTGGCACCTCCAGTCGGGACCGTACCTCTGGGGCCGCCTCCCACAACGCCCGGGCGAAGCCGTGCTGGAGATCGGCTTCGGAGTGGAAAACCGGGCGGTGCATCTGCAGGAGTGCGAGGATCTGCTCCAGAGAGATCAAGTCGGCGATCGTCTCGAGAGTGCTGCCCGGAAGCGGGCGTGTCAGCGTCACCGGGCCATTGAAAGCCGGCTCGCCGTCTCAGGCCAAGTCACAGGAGACATCGAGCACCTGGAGTTCGGCCTAGAGCAGGAACACGGCCGATCCCAAACGTGTGAGACTGAGCGCTTAGAGGTCCTAACAAAGGCGTTGGACATGCCGGTGGGTGATGAGGCAGGCGGAAGAGCCGGATGGGGCAGTGCGAGCCTGCTCGGAGCGGTTGTCCATCTGGCCCTACCGGTATGAGGACCTCGTGGCGCAGTTGCGCAGTGTCGGGCTTACGGTGCAGTCCACCACCTTCGACCCCGAGAGCGATGGATACCTGGTGGTCGCCAGCTGCGACCAGGCGCGAGGCACGTCTGAGCCGGCGCGCTGATCCGCCTTTCGTCGTTGTCGATGCCGACCTGTCGGCTCGCGACCGCCTGCAGCGGGTTCTTTGCAAAGTGTTCAGCGCTTGAAGCGGTTGCTGCGGGTGCGGTCCTTGCCGCGCTGGCTTCCGACCTGCGGACCGCGGCCTGCACCGCCTCCACCAAGGCATTCGTGATCCTGGACGGCACGCTGCTGCCGATCGACCGAATCGCGGCCGACCGGTCCTTCTACTCTGGGATCGCCAGTGCTCGGCGAACGTCCCGGAAGCGGAGCCCCCGGTCGGGCGGCCCGGAGCCACACCCAACCGGGAACCCTCGGCTCTCACAGATCCGCGGATGGCTCGCCGGCACGGGTGGAGCGGACCGCGTCGCTTGTGCGGTTGACGTGGGCCGCGCCCGCGCAGCCGTCCTTCGGATGGTGAGCCGATCGAGGTCTTCCGCAGTCGGTTGGCGCCAAGTATCCTCGCCCAAGCGCGTCCCACAAAGCGAACATTCCCCGGCCAGAACCCCTCTGAAAGTGCTCAGATCTGCCGATCTTGACCTGTGCACGCTGACTGGCCAATCCTCTGAGGCCTGGGGCAAGCGGCACGCCCCACACCCTCCGCGCACATCCCGCAGGGGTCGCGACGAAGATCCCTGCGGCCCCTGAGCAGCGTTAACCTCCCTCACCCCCGCTCAACAATGAGGCCCGTACTAGCCAGAGAGCCAAGGATGCGATCACGGAGAATCACGTCGTTGCTGTCCGCCGCCGTCCTCAGCGCCGCCCTGGTCGGGCTGTCCGGGACGCCGGCACAGGCGCTGCCGTCGTACAACTGCGACTACCCCAGCGGTTGGGACGTGTGGTACGAGGGCAAAGAAATGCCTTAGAAGCCGTTGTCCTATCGATCTTGAGTGCGGTTTGATCGAAAAGAGTGGCCGGGGCGGGTGATTCCGCCGGGAGCGTGCATGAAAGCAGGGGTACGCGTTCACGCCCGCGGAGTCCAACTCGCTGTCACCCTCGTGTGATTGCCTCGCTCACCGGTTCGGGAACGCTTGCGACCAGCCCGACCGGGTCCGGGCCTATGACACGGATCTGACGGACGAGCAGTGGCAGTATCGGCGAAGGACTAGCGGGCAAGATACGTACGGCCTTCGGTGTGCCTGAGAGCACCGACGTCCTCGACGACGAGGAAGAACCACCAGGACTTGAACCCCTCCACCACCCAGACAATCCGTTCTAGGCGGTCAACGGGAACGTGCCGACGGGGTCCGGGGCGGCTGCTCCGGTGTCGTCCCGCTCGGGGTGCAAGATCCTGACCTTGGTATGGGTAAAGACGGCTGCGGTGCGGAGCCGGTTTCCGGCTGGGGGCGGTGTCGCTCCAACGGGTGATGGTGGATCGGTTCTGCGCGCGGGTGTCAGGGTGTGGCGTCTGTTGGCGGGCTGGGCGTTCGGGCGCTGACTCAATGGGTGTGACGTGCGCCACGGTTGTGGTCGTTCTTACCGGCAGGACCGTGCTCCTCTTACGCGTTGCCGCTGCTCACGGGCCCTGTCTCGAACAGGATGACCCACAGAGAACTAACGTTCCGCTTACGTTGATGATCGGTGAGTAATTTTTTCCGGGGTCGGCATGAGTCTTACGCCTCCGAAATCGAGAGTGTGGTGCCTGAGGACCCCGATCAACTGGGGCCTTGCGCGGGCCGGTTGGTCCGCGTCTGGATACGCGCCGCTGCTCGACGAGGAGCAGACGGTGCTTGCATCGCCTGGAGGTTTCATGGGCACTGGCGAGGTCAGCACTGACGTGTCGCCCCAGGACGGCGGTCATGCGGCCCCTCCTGATCTGCCCCTCGACTTCGAGGGTTTCTACCTCGGGCATCAGGAGTTCTTCCACGACTTCGCGGTGATCCACCTCGGTGGCCGCCGGGTCGCGGAGGAGGTGGTGCATCAGGTGTTCCTCCAGATCCTCGGCGGCTGGGACGAGCTGCTGCAGCAGGGCGATCTCGAGCAGCAGACGCTCGCCGTGCTGCACCGGGGTGTGAGCCAGCGTCTGCAGGAGGACAACCGGCCCCCGGCCTTCCTCATCGCCGGCCCGATAGCCAAGAACCTGGAGGCGGTCCGCAACCAGCTGGAGATCAACGGTGCGGCAGGCGGCCTCTACGAGGCGATCCTGGGTCTGCCGACCCGCCAGTTCACCGTCATCGTCCTGCGCCATCTGCTCGGCTATCCGACCAAGCGGATCGCCCGCTACATGGGCCTGGACACCCGCACCGTCGACTACCACGGCCGCAAGGGCAGGGAACGCCTGCGCATCCAGCTGGGCCTGCCCGCTCCCGCCGGCAGGCCCGTCAAGAAGGGAGCAGGACAGTGACTGCCATCGATGACCTCCTCGCCGACGCACGGATCACCACCACACTGCGCGACGGGTTCGACGTGGGCGCAGCGCTGCGCCGCCTGGCCGCGGACGCGGCCGGCGCGGCGGCGCGGCCGAACCCGGACATGCTGCGTGCCGCGCAGGCCGGCCAGCGGCTGTCGACGGTGTGCCGGTGGATCCTCAACAAGCCGGACGCGGCCCACCACGTGGACCGTCTCGCGCAGGAACCCGATGCTCCTCTGGATGTCGGTCATCTGGATGTTGACGGCGCGCTGGTGTTCGCGTGCCTGCTCCATCTGACCGGTCATCCCGAGAGCGCCCAGTTCTGGTGGCAGCTCGCCGCGGGCGCCGGGCACCGTGCGGCCGCCTACTGCCTGCACCTGCACCACCTCGCCCTGGGCGAGGCCCGTGAGGCACGGCACTGGCTGCATGAGGTGACCGAGAGCGTTCTGGACTCCGAGGCACCCGACAACGCCTTCCTCGCCTTCCTGGAGAGCGTTGCCACCTACGTCCGCAAGTCCGGCCTGAGCCACGCCAGTTCCCCGACCGGGGGCCTGGAGATGGAGGTCGACCGCCTCGCCACCGCGAAGGCCGGCTCCTGCATCATCGTCCAGCGCCCCGACCGGCGCTTGGCCGACCGGCTCCACGACTTCACCCGCCGCTGATGCCCCAGCGACGCGGCCGGCCGATGCGCACCGGCACCCGCAACGCTCGCCGCTGGTTGGCCGCCCGCTCACCGGAAGTCTGTCCGCCGCAAGCCGGTCGTCGGTCGGTCGGCACGGTGCGAGCAGTGCAGGAGGCGGTGGCCGTCGCCCCCCAGCAGCAAAGTTCGCATGCCTGCCGGGGAGGGGGCGTGGAGCTCGGGACGGTGCCGCTGAAAGTTCTGAGGGTGGCCGGATCTCATGCAATCCGTCACTTCACGTTGCTCAAAGTGAGACCCAAGGGCAGCGCAGAGTGAGATTATCGGGCCGTACCTATGCCGGGCATTTTCGCCTGTCATGGGCGAGGGCTGGGCGCAGGTGCCGAGGGGGAGCCCGCCTCACCTCTGCCGTCGGGCGACGGTCCTGCCTGTTCACTGGAAAATCTGGGGCCGTACATGCACTGGTATCAACAGACGTGGTTCACCGATTTCGCATTACCGGCCGTGATCTGCGCGGGTGTCGCCTGGTTCGGCCTGCTGCGGCAGTTCAGCGGCAAGGGGCGGCTGCTGGGCACGCACCGCTCCGCAGCTCTGGCATTCAGCGTCGTCGCCCTGATGTGCGCCATCGCCATCGGAGCGGGCCTGCTGCTGCCGCACCTGGCGAAGGTGCCTCCGGCGGCGGCAGGCTTCGCGCTCGGTGCCACGGCAGCCCCCCGCCGCCGCCAGGACGGCACGGCCCAGCCGGTCGTCAAGTTCATGACTCTGGGTGTCGCGTGGCTCCTGGAGCGCCTGGAGTACCGGATGCGCACCGACGCCCTGAACTGGAGCACCGGCTTTCTCGCCGACTTCAGGGAATCGCGGCAGCTGCGCCTGTTCATCCATGAACTCCAGCAGTACCTGCTGGCCCGGCAGGACCATGCAGCCGTCATCAAGTCGATCAAGGCCCAGTACGAGTCCGCCGAGAAGGCGATCGACAGGGCACTCGAAGTACAGACGAAGATCGACGATGCGTGCAACGTCCAGACCCCCTGGCTCAAAAGGGAACCGGACGCCGACGAGGAATTCGCCTGCCGCAGCGCGTTCGCGGAAGCCCGCACCTTGTGTGAGCACTTTGTGATGCTGGCCTACCTGCACGGCCGCCGATCCGAATATTTTGCACTCGAAGCCCTGCGGACCGGTGCCTTCAATGCCGGCGCCCACCACGGTGCTTCGGTGCCGCCGCAGAAGCGCCGGCTGTCCTGGCGTCGCAGCCGCCGCTGAAAGCGCTGGCCATCTACGCGAGTGTAGGAACACGCCGTGTCGGCGGGGCCGGCAGCAGATGTCTCGTCAGTGATGCGACGGCAGGCCGGCACCGCGCATCGGCGATGAGTCCCCGCTGCCCTTCGCCGGCACGCCAGCGGTCTGGGGATGTACCGAGAACGTGATCTCGACCTGGGCTCCCAGCGCCTCGGCTGCTGCAGCCAGTGTGCGGACCGTCAGATTGGCGTCCCCGGACATGATCTGACTCACGCGCCCCGGGCTGACACCCATCGCTTTGGCCAGGTCGGAACGCGATCTGCCAAGGCCCGCCAGGATCCCCGCCAGAGAGGCAGTCGCCTGCCGGGCCAACTGCGCACCGGCTAAGTCTGTGCTGTTCTCACCTCGAGCGAAGAAACTCATAGAGGACCCCCAAGTCCGTTGGCAGCAAGGAACGTTGCCTCAACTAGGATGCCACCTTTAGCTCTAACTAAAAACTCGGTTCGCGCAAAAAGCACGGAACGCCATCTGCTCCAACCTGCCGCGCACCCAGTCTGGCCTGCACATACGCCGCCCGGCCAGACAGCCGCGCCCCGGCAGCAATATCACCCTGACGGCCGCTCTCCACGGCGCTTTCGACTGCTGTTCCCAGCCACGGTCGCGGACACTCCAGCGGTCCGCTTTGTGGGCGGCCGTGGTGACGAGAGCGGTCCCGCCGCCCGAGCGGCCGCTGAGCACGAACGCGAGTTCTACGAAGATCGCTACGGCAGCGCAGAAGAAGTCGAAGTCCGCGACACGGGGAGGTTCTACATCGCTCCCGTTACGGATGGTGAGTGGCGGTGCGGCAGGTGGGGCACGCGAGGGGGCTTCGGGGGCCGTAGCGGTGGATGGGGGTGGCGCACAGGGTGCAGGGTCCGATTTCCCAGGGCGGGCATTTCAGATCTGCGGCGATGACGAGGCGTTCACGGGGGGAAAGATGCAGAGCGATGGGCCGGCTGGGCTGGAGCAGGGTGTGGTCGGGTGCCTGGTCGAAGGTGTGGAGCCCTGTGGCGGATGTGGTCTCGCGTAGGGGGCGCGGGCTGCTGGTGTGGGGGCCGTCTTCGCCGTACCGGCAGGAGCCGTCGATTTCTTCCTCGGTGTAGGTGACGTGTTCGTCGTCGCTCTGGTCGGGTTCGGCAGGGGCGTCGGACTCGCCGGTGATCTCGCGCCAGCGCTGCACATCGCGGGCCAGTGCCCACAGGTAGGTGACGCGCCGTGGGTCGTGGGGGCTGCGGGAGCGCACGGCTAGGTGTTCGCCGTCGGCGCTGGTGATGACGAGTTCGTCGAGCGCGGTAGCACGTTCCTGGGGCAGGCACAGGGCGGCCAGGTACCACCCGCAGTGCCATTTGCCGCAGGCGTCGCCCGTATCGGGGCAGGCACGCTCGCTGACGGGGGTGCATTTCCATATCTGCAGGTGGCGGACCCCGGCGCGGATGATGAGGGCGAGCGGAGAGATGATGCGTTGCCAGGGGACGTCGTCGACGCGGGTCCAGGGGGCGCTGTCGATCAGTTGGGAGCTCGCGTCGCCGGTCACCCACAGGGGCGCGATGCCGCGGGCGCGGGCTTTGGCGGAGCGCCGGCGGACGGTGTTGGCGGTGATGGGGGAGTACTGAGCTTCCCATCCGACGCGTGCGCCGGCTCCGGTCACAAGGACATCGGTGATCACTCGTCCGTCTTCGGACCGTGCTTCAGTCTGTACGTCCAGACCGTGCCGCGTTGCGGTACGGGCGATCCGCTCCTTCATTGCTTTGTGCTTGTCACTCTCCTGGGGTGTTGCGACGTGAGTGAGCGGCAGGTGAGCCGCCTCCCAGACCAGTTGGCCGTTGCGGCGCTGACGGCGGACGAACATCCAGGGCGTTTTGCCGTCCAGCGCACATTGGCATTCGCCCCCGTTGCGGTCCTCCAAACACTGCAGCAGGTCGCGGGCGCGCCGGCCGACAGGCTGGGTGATCTCCTCCAGCAGGTGTTCACGATCTGGGTTGGCGAGGTCTTTGCGGTGCAGGTTGATCTCTATGCCGTACCTGGTGTGAAACACCCCGTTGGCCATGCATTCCACGGTATGCGCAGAGAACGGGTTCAGACAGAGCGCCGGGGCCTGCCGGCCGTCCCCGGGAACGGGGTCTGCAAACTTGAGAGTTGCGTGATGCTGGGGAGGCAGCCGCAGATGCCGATGGCGGGACCAAAGCCGGCTCGTGTGCTGCCCAGCGGATGCCAGGGATGTCGTGCCCGGCATCCACGGCTGGGCATCAGCCGACGGGCGGTGTCGGGTGCTTTTGCTGCGTCGGCCGCGGGACAGAAGGCGGCGCCAGGAGAAGCTGCTGCGCCGTCCAGCCCGGCGTTCGCGCGCCGCGGCGGCCCGACGGGAGGGCCGCCGGCGGAACAAGCCGTACGCGCCGCACGTCGGCTATCGGAATGGACTTGCCAGTGTCAAATCCGAAACGTCCATGCCTGAGGCAGTTTTATACTGCGGTGCCTGCAGTAACGCCTGCTGGTCCACGCTATAGGGGGTGCGGTCAGTGTCGACCCAGGACCTGCGGGAGCAGCTCCAACTCCATCAAGGCCGCCTTCGGGTCTGGGCCTCGGACGCGGAGAGCCATCCTGCTCATTGTGGTGTCTTCTCGGCAGCCAAGGCGCGCCGGGATTTTGCCGTCGAAGGCTGGGAGCGTCGCTACGGCGACGAACCGTTCATGCTCGGCGTGATCCGGGACATCGTCGTGGCGCTCCACCGTGACGTGCGCACCATCACCTGGGAAGGTCTACAGGAAGCCCTTAACGAGCAGATGGCGCTGCGCTCTGACAATCTCCACCCCGGGCTGAGAAGGTACGTCGCACACGCGGTGGAGCAATATCTGGATGCACACGACGCACTCGAGGCGCAGCACGGGGAGATGCGCTTCACCACCCTGGACCCCGTTGTCGGCGGCCAGGGCCGTGAGATTAAGGTCTGGGCATTTCTCTACAGCAACGGCGACGGAGTCCGCGAGATCCGCCGTCTGCGCATGAAAAGGGCACGCAGTCGTACAGAGGAAAGCGACCGCGGGGCGACAGTCGCCGGCTACGTCGCCGCCAGGCTGCAGATGCGGGTCCCGCCCACCGGGATCCGAGTCGTCGAGGTCGGCCTGCAGGACGGTTCCACCGAGGTCGTTCTTGAGCACTCGTACGAGGATGCTCTGGCCCTCTACGAGGCGCAGGGTCGGCCGGTCATCAGGCAGTTGATTTCCCCCACGGACTACGGGCCTGGGCCCTCGTGCCAGAAGTGCAAGCTGGCGGGGCGCTGCCCCAGTCTGCAAGATCTCACCGACTGCCTTGGCCAGAGACGGCCGGGCCCGTCAACGCGCTCTGTCAGCGCCGCCGATCTAGAGCTCTACTCGAAATGCGCCGCCCGCTGGTACCTCGACATGCAGTTCCGGCTGCCGACCGAGGACAACCCTTCGGAAGCATCGGACCGCGGTCGCATCATTCACCGATGGCTCGACCAGGCACACACGCGCGGTACCCAGTGCACCGAGCGGGACGTCGCGCCTCCCGACCAGGAAGGAGTCTTCACGGGGAGCCTCACTGCGGACGAGTACGCGAAGGCCCGAGAGTTCCTCGTCGCCCACAGCCGTTCCTGCCCTCTGGCTGAAGGCTCGGAGGTCATCGCCGTCGAGCCTCCCGTTTACGGCTACGACGCGAAGGCAGATGTGATCGTCGCCGCTCGACCCGACCTTGTCTATCGGGACCCGAGCGGAAGAGTTGTTGTCCGTGAAACGAAGACGACGACTCAGATGCCCGCGGACGAGAGCGATGCCTTCGACCGCTTCTTCCCGATTCCCTGGCTGATCAATATCGCTCGGACCGCGAAAGATGCCTTCGGCGAATCCGATACGTTCCCCAGGATCGAGCTCGAGGTCATCACCCCAAGCGAGGCACGGGTGTTCACCTGGGACGTGGAACGAGACCAGGACATGGTCCGCATGGCTCAGGCCGAGGTTCAGCTACGGACACGCACCTGGATTCGTGACACCTCCTGGGCCCCCTCGCCCGGCGCCCAGTGCACGTGGTGTCCCGTCCGACGGTGGTGCCCCGATGCGGCGGACCTCGACTACCGCGCCCACGAACAGCCGCAGTCCGACGACGAGCCGTGTGCCGGTCTGCCGACAGGCTCCCCCGAGTAACTCCCCGCACCCAGAACACGTGCGCGGCAGGCCAGCTCACGGTTAGGCTTGCCCACAGGGAACATATCGGCATGAGTGCGCTGCGGGAGGGTAGTTGGACAGGCTGCCCCCCACCCCCCGGGTGATGCTGCCCCGCGGCCCGAACCTTCGCCCCAGGCCGTCCTTGCCGCCGATGCGCAAGTACGCCGTCGACCCAGCGCTTCCCCAGCGCCGTCTGCCCGTCGCCACTGCCCTTGCCGACACCGGCCTGCTCTACACCCTGGCCCACCGCCCCAAGTACCTGGAGATGTTCCTCGACCTCTATGGCGAGACCGTGGTCGTCGCCACAGCTGTCGCGGAGGAAATCCGTGCTGTCGCGAGGGTGCCCCGACTGGAACGCCCCCACCAGAACCTTGTGCTGATGGGCGCTTGCGCGGACCGGCTCGTCACCAAACTCGACGACAAGATCATCACTGTGCGCGAGCCGTCCGAAAACTCAGCCGACCTGCTCTTCCCCGTGCAACAGCAACTCCGCGAACTCGACCGTGCAGCAGCGATGCGACGAGGGGAGAGGTGGTCCCCGTTCGACGCGAACAGGGCAAAGCGCCATGACGGCGAAACGGAGAGCATCCTCGTCGCTGCCGACGTCATCAAGGCCGGCGGCACAGCCATCCTGCTGACCAACGACGGAGGCGCCAGCCTCACGGCCTGGCAGCAGGGAGTGTCCGCGCGGAACCTGCGCAACATCCTTGCGGAGCTGGCCTGCGAGAACTCGCACCTGACGCAGGAAAGTCTTCTGACGGCGTTCACCGAGATGACGGCCCACTTCGGCACCCTGCCCGCCGAGGTGCGGCCGACCGACTCCTCCGCGTTCCGATGCCACGCCCTGGCCGGTGAGTGCCAGACCTGCGACGCCTTGACGCGCTAGTTCCGCAGCATTACCTCTCCGCCGCCGCAGGCAGATCCCACCCTGCAGCGGTCAACTGCCGCGCGGCCTCTACCTCATCGCCGTCCGCGATCACGTCGGCCACCATCGGCAGACTGACAACATTGTCCGCGAACGCGGCCAGAACATGCTCGGTCAGCCGAGGTGAGGCATACCTGCACCCCTCAGCCTCTGCCATCTCGGACCAGGCCGCACCTGCTCCCACGCTGGCCATCATCGACCGGACTGCCACACCCTCGCACCGATGCAACAGCGACTCCGGCGGAGCCAGAGGATCTTTCGAATCCCGCAGCGCTTTGAGAGTGGCCTGCCGACTTATGCCATAAGTGAGCATAATGTCAACGACAAGCCGGTCCGTATCTGCCAGATTCCCCGGACGGCCATGCTTTTCTAGCAGCTCCTCCAGCGCGTCATCAGGAAACAAGAAATGCCGAGAGAAGGAATCTGCGATGATTTCAGGAATAGCATTTGACGTCTGCGCCCGGTCGACGATGATCTGTCCGCTGTCCTGATAAAGAACGTGACTCAATTCGTGTGCAAGCGTAAAACGTTGGAGCGCCCAATAGTCATGCGAGTTGACGAGAATCGCCCAGACTTTACGGCTTCCCCTGATTTCTGGAACAGAAATACCGTGAACGTTATTCGGTAGAGGCCGGTACTCCACCACGCAACCCATGCTCTCAACCAGGCTTGTGAGATCCTCAATCGGGCTGAGCGGATCCAACTCAAGGCGGGCCCGTAGCCGGACGGCAGTCGTCTTGCCGTCCTCCTTCGGCTTGAACTGTCTCCTCGACACAGGGAAGGCAGAAAGATCCGCAGCTGGTGTCCGGAAGCCCCACTGCTCGGTCAGTCGGTCAGCCGTCAGAAGCTTCATGGCGTGTTCGACCGGCTCCACCACATCGTGTTCGACCTGCGCGGTCCCCAAGCGCAGACTCACGCCAAGCGAGGGCCTCTTCGCACCGGTCAGGACGCTGGGATCGACTCCCAGGAGTGCGCCCAGGAGGGACGCTTCCCGCCGCGACGGCAAACGCTCCCCGCGCAACAGTTCATCGCCGACCTCAGAAGATCCGAAAAGCTCTTCCAGGACAGACGGAGTGACGTCGTCACGGACGAGCAGCTCGCTCAACGCGCGAGCATCGAAGGTTGCTGGCTCACTCTTCATGCGTGTCACCCCCTTGTCCTTCTCTCTCTGCCCATGCCTATGCCCTCTTGCAACAGCACGAACACCCTCCCCAAAGATCCCTTCCATCGCCACCGGGCTGTGCCGACAGAAGGCCCTCAGCTGCAGAAATCACCCCTCTGCGACTGCCCCCTATGCCACCAAGGATAGAGCCAGGCACTGACAGTGGCGAGGGCGCACCAGCCACGACAGGGACCCCATTCAGCACACCAGCCAAAAGGGCTGACCTGCGAAAACGCCTCATGGGCCGAAGGATATGACAGCTTGATGCAAACACCCCTCGCCGGATGGACAGTGCCACTCACGCAGCTCCCGCTGACAAGACGCCAAGCCCCACAGAAGGGTCGCCTTGGGAGCCACGATTGCCTGTCCCCTCCCCGGCAGAGCCCCTGACAGGGCGGCGCCTGGTCCACGCAGCCACGCACCGCCAATGCCCGATGCTCCACCCATGAAAGCAGCCTTACACATACAACGTCACCCTATTGGGAGGGTTGCGATACTCCACGCAAGACCGTTGCCGAGACGCCGACGAACACGCGATCGCAGCCTCACCAGCAGAGGCGGCAATCTGCAGCCCAGTGGGACCCCCAAGTTGGCAGGGGCGGTCCAAGAACGACTCTCTGAGCGCTTCAGCTTCGTACTGAACAGCCACACCGAGCTTTCTGACTGCTGCCACGCGAAGCTGTTTATCCTGGCCTCGTGGAGCGGCGAAGACGTCTTCGCCAGGTTGTAACGGGCCTGCGGCGGCAGTCCGCGCGGGATATAAAAGCCTCCGGCCCATCCCTGATCGCCGGCCACAGATGCGCAGTGCTGCGCCACCTACCAGCGCAGCGCGTCGGGGTAGGCCTGCTGCTGATCGGTCACTGCCGGGTGTTGTCGAGGATTGCGTCTCGCAACTTCCTCCAAAAGGTCAGCCGGCCCGTTGTGGTCACGTCAAGGCCTCACCAAGTGCCCGTCACCGGCCCGTACTGGCATTAACGGTTCGAACCTGGGGTCTGGCACAAGTTCCGTGAGCCGGTCACGCCTTGTAGTTGTTGATCTCCCTTCGGAGGGTTCGGAACTCGCCTCGAAATCGCTCCTCGTGCGGGTGGTACGGCTGACATTCGGTGGCCGTGTGCGCGGCCCCTCGCGGCTGACTGGTCGCACTCGTTGTCCGATTGCGGGTGCCGGGCTATCCGATCATGGTGTCTTACCGGCTTTTGGTCAGGCGCTCTCCACCACGTGACGTGTGACGATGTCTCGGATGACGATCGGTGCGGGTGCCCGCTCGGACAGGACGTCCAGCAGGTCGGGGCGGATCACGACGGCGCAGCCGGTCGTTCGCGGCCAAGGCAGGCGGTAGGCGCTGCGCTCGTACTCGGTGCGCCAGCAGATGAGCCGCAGGGCCGGCCCGCGGTCGTCGTCCAGTGTCAGCGGGGCTCCGGGTGTCAGGCGCAGTGCGGCCCGCAGCCACGGGGTGGGGGTAAGCGTGAAGCCGGGCAGGCCCAGGCCTTGAGCTGCGTCTGCGGCGGCGGTCATGGTGCGGTCGAGGCCGATTAGCGGGGTGGCCGGCGGGCTGTCGGCGGCGGGGTTGTGCCCCGGCGGCCGGGTCCACTCCTCGAGGTCTCCCTCTGCGAAGGTGAAGGCGCTGTCTTGCTGGTTTCGGCTGTCCGTCACGTCCGGGGCCGAGAAGCTCACAGTGGTCAGGTTGGTCGTCCTGGTGTCCGATGACAGGAACTTGCGTTCCTCTGCGGAAGCGAGGATGCGCCAGCCCGGGAGGGTCTGTCCGGTGAGGACGGTGGCTTGCGCCAGTGGCCGTGTGGAGATGGTCTCGGCGGTTGTTCCGGCCTGCATGGTGTCCTGGCTGGACGAGTCGTCCGGGCCGGGTGGCGGCTGGAGGTTGGGGCGTGGCCAGCGTGCTTCTTCGAAGGCCAGCGGGATGCGGGGGTCGTCTGTTAGCAGGGCGGCCAGTTGGTCCTCCCAGAGGGCCGGGTGGCTCGCGCCCAGGCCTTGCGAGAGCCTGTGCGCGCGGCTGCCTGCCGCCACTGTCTGGATCGCCTCTTCGATGGTCTCTTCGAGGGCGAGATAGGCGTCCGGCAGCTCGTCCTCGTCGGCACTGCGGTTGGCGCGGCGCTGGGCCGTGTTCCTCTGGATGGTGCGCTCGGTGTCGAACTCGTAGCGGACCTTGGCGAGGACCGCTGGGATCAGCCCGGGCTGCAGACGCTCGGCTTCGTTCAGCCGCGCGCTGGCCACTTCTGCGACCATCCCCTTCACGAAGCGGTCTTTCTGGCTGTCTTCCTGTGCGGCGGCGCTCCACAGGCGGCTTGGCGGGTTCAGCGCGGCCGGGTCGGAGGGGCCCATGGGCACGCCGGCGGCATCGGTGAGCAGCCGGCGGGCGAGGGCGCGGACGGTGAGCAGCGGTCCTTGGGCCAGTGCTTTGAGCGCGTGCTGGCAGTGGTCCACGACAGGTTGGGCCGCCGGTTGCAGTTCCTGGAGGAGGCACAGCAGCCACATCAGGGTCGCAGGATCGGACAGTTGCTTCAGCGCGAAGGCGATGGCGGGGGCCGTGGCTTCGGGGCGCAGTGTGATCAGGTACCGCGTCGCGACCATCGCGCGGCGTTTGCCTTCCCGGTCGGCGTGGGCGAGTGCGGCCAGGGCCGCGGTCGTGAAGGCGTGGTCGAGGTCGCCGGGTGCGGGGGTGCCGTTGTCGTTGTCGGGGGCGCGGTAGGGGTGCTGGGGGTCGTCGCTGTCGTGGACGCGTGGTGCTCTGTTCTCGATGACCGTTACGGCTTCGTCCCAGAGGGCGAAGGCTATGTTGAGGGAGTGGGTCGGGGGCAGCGCGAGCGCTTGGTGGGCGAAGGCGAAGATCAGTGCCTGGGTGATGCCATGAGTCCCGTACCGGCCAGAGCCCACCACTGCTTCGACTTCTTCGGTGATGACGCGGTGGGTAAGGGTGGAGTCGAGCTGTGAGGCCGTGCGAAGGGCGTCGAGGGCTGTCTCGCCTCCGAAGTTCAGCCATCCGCCTTGTCCGCGTGTACGCACCCAGGTCAGTGCGTAGGCCTCGGCGGCGAGAGCGTCGTGGCGGTTCTGGTAGAGCTTGTTCGCGAGCTGGCGCAGCAGGAGCGGGCCGTCGCGGAAGTCGAAGGGGCCAGCGATGGCACGCAGGACCTGTGAGGCCTCGTCGGTCTGTCCTCGGGTGGCGAGGTCGAGCAGGCCGTCGCCGACGAGGTCTGTCATCTGTTCGAGGGTGTGCTGTGGTGTGCCGACCTCGTACGGGCTCCGGCGCCATGCGCGCAGTACTTGGATCAGGCCGACCGGTTCGGAGGGCACGGGCGACGGGGTGGCAGGAGAGGCTGGGGCCGGGGTCGGCTGCGCGGGGACGGGTGCGGTGCGGCGGTTACGGGGTTCGTCGGTGGCCGGTGGTTCGGGCAGGGGGGCGAGCCGCGGGGCGCCGACGCGTTCGGCGACGGCGTTGAGTTCCGCGACCAACTGCGCGTCGGCCGGCCTGGTCTCGTCGACGGAGGAGTCGCGGTTCGCCTGCCTTTCGTCGGCCCTGCTCAGTGCGAGGCGCAGCAGCTGTGGAACGTCGTCGGGCGTGGCGGGCCCGATGGTCCTGGCGAGCCGGTCCAGAAGTGCGGCGTCGCCTTGGAGGAGCGGAGTGTCCAGCGTGAGGCGCAGGGCGGTGGCCGTGACCGGGGCGACGGTGTCGCTCCACGCTTCCCAGAGGTCTTCTCGGGCGCCGTCGAGGAGGGTGTTCGGGCCGTTGCAGTCGCTGAGCAGGCCGGTGGCGGCGAAATTGGCGAGGGCCGCGGGATCGGCCCCGGCGAGGACGTTCCACCACCGAGGGCGGGCCGCGCTGGTCTCCTTGCCGTCGGTGTGATTGACCAGACGCTCGCACAGTGGCTGGATGCGCGCCACGCGTGCCCGGCCCCGGGCCGGGTCCGCAGTGACCAGGGCGGGCAGCGGATCCAGGACCTCGTAGACGGTGATGTCCTTGCGCCAGCCATAGGCTGCCAGGAAGCTGCAGGCGGCCAGCCAGAGTTCCTCGGCCTTGGCGAGGTCGTCGCCAGTGAGGGCGAGGCGCGCGTGGAGGAGGCGGTAGCGGGCGAGGTCGCTGTAGAAGCGTCCGCCGGCCTGCTGTAGGAACTCGATGCGGACTGCTTCGTCGACGTCAGCCTGCCGTGCGGGCGTGGTGTGCTCGACGGCGATCGTCAGGAGCGTGTCGGCCGGCAGCGGTCCGCCCATCTCGCCGCGCAGGCTGACGCTGATTTCCCGGCTGACGCGGACGAGGGTCTTCCACGCCTGCGGCCAGTCCTGGTCGGACACGAGGGCGGCCGCCCGGCGCACCGACTCTTCGATGAGTGGATGGATAGGGTAGAGATCACAGGCGCGCGGTTTGCCGGTGAAGGGCCGGAGGTCTGCGGTCAGGAGATCGAGGGCCTCGATGACCAGGACGGACCGGGAGGAGGCTTCGGCAGCTTCGGCGCGGGCCAGGGCGATCGCGTACCGCAGCCAGCAGGGGTACCAGCCAGGCCCCTGGACAAGAGCCGGTACCGCATCAAGGGCGATGGGGTCAGTTCGTGCCGTGATCGCCAGCGCATCGAGCCACCTGGCCACGCTCTCGGGGCTAAACCGGACCTGTTCGTTCTGCACGTCGGAGCTCAGGGCGAACAAGGTGTCGCGGGCCGTCGAGGCTTCTCCTGTCGCAAGTCCTGCGGCGAGATCGGCGGCGGCGACCCCAAGGGCGAGCAGCCGATGCGCCGTTCCCACCACATATCCCAGGTCGGCGGCCTTCTGCGCCCAGTCGTCCGCGCCGACCGCCGCTCCGGGCACCGCGCCTGCGGCGATCTGCTCGGCGAGTGCGAGGCATACCGGGCCGCCTGTCTGAAGGCGCGGCACCAGGTCGGTGACGGCCTCGATTCCGACGGTGTCGAGGAGCGTCTTCACGACGGTATCGGCCGCTGCCTGATCACCCCGTTCGTCAAACCACTCGGCGATGCGGTCCAGCGACACCGGCTGGCCGGGCTCGACCTCACGCGGCTCCTGCATTGTCCCCTGAGCGGTCGCCGACAGGCGCAACCGGCCCCGCAGGTATGCCAGTTCGACAGCCCGGTCGGACTCTGCGTCGTAGGAGGTGTTGTCCGATTCCGCCTCGCGGTCGTGTGCTGTCATGTATTCGTGCCAGGGTGACACGGCGTCTGCCGCGTCGAGGACGGCGCACATCTGCAGACCTGCCCGGGCGGGCATGACGGTCCGCCCGTCGTGCACGAGCCGGTCCGCCAGCGTCTGAGCCCCCATCAAGGCGATCGGCACGTCGGCGAATTCCACCAGGACCGCGTCGAAGCGCTCGAACTCGAACGTTTGTGCGGCCCTGGCAAGTTCGACGTAACGAGCGATTAGGGGCCAGTTCGCCGTCCTGGCGGCGCAGCGCACACCGGTGGCCAGGTTGTCCGTGATCGCCGAGGCCGGGTGGGCGGTGGCGACAGCACGGCTGACGAAGTCCCGCCCGATGTACTCGAGCACCTCCGCGTCGCGTCCCGCTTCGGCGAGGATCTGCAGGAGGCGGCGGAAAGCCCGCGAGTCGTCGAACAGTCCCTTCTTGGCCAGCCAGGTAGCGATCAGCGCCAGCGTCGATTCCAGGGCCCCGGGGTTGTTGTCGTAGCCCAGGCGGAGGTAGCGCGCGAACGACTCGTGGTAGACACGGATTTCTCCGGGTCCGGCTGTCACGGAAAGCACCGGGGCCAGCACCTTCAGCGCGCTGCCGATCCTGTGCACCCGGTCCGGAATGATCTCTCCGAGCTCCTCGTGAGTGACGGACACGCCGAGCAGGGCAATGATGTCCGCGACGACGTCGGCTTCCGCGCCGAGCGTGTCGTACAGGTGTGCGTAATAACCCTCCAGCGATCCCTGGTAGGCCGGGAGCGCCCGTACCACTGCCGCAGCTTTCGTGATCGTCTCCGGCCGGAGGGCGACCTCGCGGCAGAGATATGTTGCGTACAGGGCGTTACCGCCCGAGCGTTCCTGCAGCGCGTCCAGGAAGTCGGTCACGTCGCGGTCGTCGGTCAGGAACGATTCTGCGCGCTCGCCGTCCGCAGCTGGGACAAGCCCGAGCCGCTGCGCGACGGCGCGGCACTCGTGCACCGTCAGCGGCGGCACGGCGACGGATGCCGCACCCGTGTCCTGGAGGGGCACGAGGTGGTCTCCGGGCTGGCTGAGGACGATGAGGACGCTGCCAGGCGGAAGGGGCAGCGAGCCGAGGACCGCGGCGAGGGCCAGGGACGGATCGGCTCTCCTGGTCCTTCCTCCTTGCACGCGGGTGACATGGTCCAGTCCGTCCACGACGAGCGCCACGCGCCGGCCAGGGGCCTTGCCCAGAGCGGCTTCCACCGCCGCGGTCAGCGCTTGAGCATCAGCAGCGAAACGCGGGCGCTGCTCCTGGACAAGGTCGGGGTCCGACTCGGCCAGTCGGCCCAGCAGACTGCCGAAGACCGTTTCCGTGACCACCCGGGTCAACTGGTCGCCGTCGGCGTCACCGAGGTAGCAGTAGTGCTCGGCGGCCAGCCATCCGTCAACGCTAAGTTGGTCGACCAGCTGTTGGCACGCCCAGGACTTGCCCTGCCCCGGAGGGCCCGTGACCAACAGGACTCCCCCGGAAGCCGCCGCTGTCGCGGCCGCTTCCGCCAGGACGCCAACCATGGCGGGCCTTGCCACTTCCAGGGCGCGGTCGACAGGGTTCGCGCGCACGACAGCACCGAGGTCACTGCGCAACTGGGCCTGGCGCAGGAGCTCACGGAATGTCACCTCGGTGCCACGCTGCCGGGCAGAGCGGACCGTGCGGATGAGCGCCTCGGCAACGTCCACCGGCGAGCGCCCCTCGTTGGGGTAGATCCCCGCCCCGAGCTCGCCGCGCACCCGTTGGAGGACAAGCTCTTCGGCCGGCCCCGGCAGCAGGAGGTCCGTCGTCATGGCCGGAGCATTGACTTCCACCACCAAGTGCTCGCACAGCCATTCCAGGTTTTCTTTGGACACGGCCCTGTCACCGCTGGTCAGGAACCCGAAAATGTTGCCCGCCTTACGCCGGCCCCGCGCGGGCAGGTCGAACCCTCGCAAGAGCGCTTCAGCGTCGAACCGCAGGAGTGTGGTGTTCATCCCTGCCAGGAACGGCGAATCGGGGGAGCCGGCGGGCACCATTACCGCGTTCAGGACGTCGTCTTCCGGAGGAGCGTCGCGCATCACAACCCGCAACCGGTGGGCGGTTGCGCCCGCGCCGGGTCCGTCCCGGTCGGCGACGGCAGCCGCCACGAGGCGGTCCAGCCTCAGTCCGCGGGCGTCGGACGTGAACGTGGTGTAGTCGAGGGGGCTTTCCTCGTCCGAGTGCTTGAACTGGGTCCGCTCGCGGGATCCGTCCGCGGTGACCACCGTGAGGTCGTCGAAGCGGTCGTCCGTCACCAGTTTCTCGTCCACATGGACCCTGGCGATCCCACCGAGCAGCAGGTCGACGATGCGCCCTGCCTCCATCAGATCCTGGTACTCGTACCCGCGGTGCGCGGCAGTCAGATCTTTCATGTCGGCCGCATTCTTCCCGGTCGAACACCCTGCTGGCGCGGAAGTGACGAAACCGCGACGAACCTCTCGATCTGGGCCAGGTAACGGCCGGTCCATGACAGCGCAGAGAGCGAGCCGGACACCTTGGGGACTGCCCGGCAGGCCCGCTCACGGCAGTTCCTCCTGCTACAAGCGTGCGATCGGCTGCGTGTGGCAGGCATCGGGAGCTATAGTCCACTCAGGGCCGGAGATACTTCGGGTACGGCGATTCACCATCGCACCGGCTCGCCAGGAGGAGACCGGGGTTTCGAGTCCCCGACCGGCTTTCGAGCCGGTTCGTTCAGTTGGCAGGACACCTCCACTCTCACTTCTTCACCCTGACTTCACGGGCGGTCCAGACCGGTCGATGTGGGACTGGTCAGGTGTGTCAGATGCAGGTCTCGGACGCCTTTGACTTCAAGTTGGTCAAGGATGGACTTCTGGCGTGTGCCGAGGTCACTGACAACCTTGCTTGCCAGGTCCCCGGTGCTCGCGTGCTGGTACCAGTTGCCAAGGACCTCCAATGTGAGATCGACCAGGCCCCGTCCGCCCAGTGCGTCAAGTGTCCCGGTCTCGGATTCGAACCGGCCCTCGTGCAGCGCGGTGTTGCGGGTGGCGTAGAGCCATTCCAGCGCGGCTTTGAAGCGGTCCTCGGCCTCCTCGATCCACTTCGCGGTGGCCTCAGCGTCCGAGAGGCGCTGTTGCCAGGTTCGCACCACGTGGGCGGCCCATCCTCCGACGGCGCGGGTCAGGTCATCGAGCGCGCCGACAGCCTCCGCAAGGCTTGAGGGCACTGCCGGGGGCGGCGCCAGGACGTCAAGCCAGCGGTTGACGTCCGCGATTCGTCCACGGCCTCTAGCCTCCGTCCAGCGGTCGAGCACCTCCAGCGGCTGGCGAAAGACGGCCTCGGCCGCCGCGCACTCGCGCGTGCGGACCTTGACATCCCTCTGGCACGCTTCCACCGCCTCTTTGAGGCGGAGTGGGACCGCGCGGCCCTCGGCCGTTGCCCGGTCGTACTCACGCAGCACTCCTGCCCTGCGCTGCTCAGCAAGCGCGAGCGCACTTGTTGCGGCACTGTGCCTGCCGAGCGCCGCCACGCGTAGCTCCTGGTGGGCGGACGTCACCTGCTGGCGCAGGGCCTGCAGGCTCAAAGTCTTCGCGAGGGCTTGCGTTTTGGACTTCAGGCCCAGTGCCTCGAGGGTCGCCCAGCACAAGCCCGTACTGGCCGTCAGGCCCTGCGTGGACCGGGCGATGTGGGCTGTTCGCATACCTTCGCGCAACTGAGGCGGCCAGTGGCCGGTCAGCGGCTTCGCCGCAGCGGGGGCGGACAGGCTTCCCGCGAAGCGCCTTGTGCGCCCCGTAGTCTCCGCGCAGACCAGGGTCTCTTCGCCCAGCCGCAGCTCGGCGAGACGGTGACCGGCCACGTACTGGTCCAGCAGCTCGGCGGCCTTACGGCGACCGATGAGGGTCGCCGCGCCGTGATCGCAGGCGGGCACCCGGAACGTCAACAGCACCGCCTTGGGGCTCCCGCCCGCCCAGGCCCCCCGCTGCTCCATGCGCTCCCTCACCAGCGTGGCAAGGGCGTCCAGTTCGGCCTTCCCGTGGGCCCACTTCTCGGGCAGCCCATCGACCGGGAACTGTACGCAATCGGCGTCCGCAGGCATCAGCCAGCCTGCGGTGGCCAGCCCGGCAGCGCCTTCGACCACCACAACCACCCGAAACGGCGTCGATGCCGGGAGCAGCACATTGACCAGGTCCTTGCCGCCGATCGGGTTCGGCCGGCGCAGGAGGGCGTGCACGTCGTCAAGCAGGAGGTCGTAGTGTCGCTCGCTCGCCAGGCACAGCGCCGCTGTCTCGGCGGCAATCCACGCCAGGCAGTCGTTCGACGGCGGTGACTGCCACGCGCGGGCCGCGAGGTCGGCGATCGCGTCCTGGAAATCGCGTCGGTGGCGGTCCATCACCTTCGCCAGCGCACGACACTGCGCGGGCTGCTTCAATTTGCCGGCACCATCATTCACGATCTTGTGGAGGAAGGCCTTGGCATCGGCGAGACGCTGATCGGTCGCGGCAAAGGCGCAGGCCCTGTCGACTGCGTTCTTCGCGTCGATCTGGATCTGGAGAACCCGGTCCTCGTAGGGCTGCGCCTCGCGCGCATTGGCTGCGGTGCCGCGGGAATGCAGGACCGCGTGCGCCCTGGAGAGCGCGACCGCCGCTGTGCCCGGGGAGGCGGCGTGCTGGGTGAGCAGGCCGCGCGGATCCAGTGCGCGCAGGATCCCGCCCAGTAGAACCTGCTGGCCGTCCCCGATCCCTCGCTGCGCGAAGCGCTGGACCAGATCGGCTTCCGCTCCCACATTCGACATGACCGCACCCTACCTTTCTGTGAGTGGCGAATTCGCGCCCCGAAATGGGCAGTTGGCCTCGCGAAGTCCTAGGGTTCGTCTTCAAACGGATCTGGCCCAGAATAGGAATGACGCGAGACTGATCGCTGCCTCGTAGGAGGTGGCGGTCTTGTCCTACCTGGTGGCGATGTCGCGGAAGCCTTTGAGCCGGTTGACGCAGCGCTCGACGATGTTGCGGCGGGGTAGATCTACCGGTCGAACACCGGAGGCCGACCGCCGCGACGGCCCCGGTTGTGGCGGTATCGCTGCTGGTCGCGCTTCTCGGGAATGGTGTGTGCGATGCCGCGTCGGCAGAGGTAGGCGCGGAAGGCGGCGGGAGCTGCAGGACTTGTCGGCGACGACCTGGTCAGGCCAGCAGCGGGGGCGGCCGAGGCCGGTGCGCGGGACGCGGTGGGTGTCTCACGTTGACGGTCCGTACTGCCCGAAGCGGGAGCTGGCCGTGGCCGCGCTGACCAGCGAGGTTGGGCCCCGCTGCCCACGACCCCGCAGCCGGCTGTGGGGCCGTAGGCGACGGGCGCGGTGGCAGCGTACGAGCGTCGTATGGCGAAGTAGGCGCGGGAATAGGCGACTTGTGCCAGCGTATGCGGGTGCTTGTAGCCGAGGAGGTCGATTGACCGAGCGATCGGAGCGGAGAGTACGCCTGCGGCTAGCTCGCCGACGGACAGCGCCGCAGGTGGTACGGGCCCGGGTGCCGGAACCGAGAGTGCCCGAGCCTGAGGCGCAGCCTGCCACTGCCCCCGAGCCAGAGCCGGAGCCCGAGCTAGAGCCGGAGCCCGCAGCGCTGAGTGTGCGGGAACGTCTACGGAGGGCTGGGTGGACCCACGCCATCACGGTCGGCACAGCCGTACTTGCCGCTGTCGCCGCGATCGGCGGTCTCTGGGCGCAGGCAGTTGCCACGTACTGGACCCAGCAGACGGCGAAGGATCAACTCAGCCAGTCGCGGGAGGACAGCCAGCGCGAGGAGCAGGCTCAAGCATCACGGGTCACGTTCTGGCTGGAGTACCCGCCGTCGGGCGAGGGGCCTGAACTCCACGTCTTGAACCGTTCCCTCGACCCGGTGACGGACGTTTTCCTCGGAGCTCGACGCTTCACCATTGGGCTCTACTCCGCCCATATGGACGGTAATGATCTGCCTCCATGCACTGAGCGGGTGTTCGATACTGACGAGATGGTCTTGGTCCCTCGGAGCCGGCGGGCCAAAACGAGGGGCGGCATGGAGCGCTTCACGCCGATGCGGGTCGAGTTCAAGTACCTGATGTTCGTCGACAGCCACGGAAAGGAATGGGAGCGCTCGCCGACCGTCCTGTACGACCGCTCGGCGCTGAGGGACGACGACCCGGTGGGATCCATCTCTATGGGCCAGCCGCGCGTGAAGGAGGCGGAAAGCTGCGGCGACGACCGCAGTTGACCCAGACATCAAGTCGACGCTCGCCGGTGTGGCGCAGGTGCACAGGATGCTGGCGAGGTTGAACTTGGGCTTGCTGATCGTCGTCTGAGGCGGCGGACTGGGCTGCCCGGCGTCCTGCTCGCGGCCGCGCGGGCAGGGCCGACAAGCTGCCCCTGGCGGGTGATCTTGGGAAGGGAACCGTGACCGGGCGGGAGGCGGGGTTGATCGCGTATGTACCTGACTCGACGTCTGCTCACCATGGCGGCCGCCGTCCTTGCAACCGCCTTGACCGCTGCTCCGCCGACCGCTGCCGCTGCCGCGCCCTGCGCGTCGACCTGACGGGCCGTGCAGAAGGTGGCGGTGCGCAGGCCGGCGTGGAACGGGGGTCCGGTCGCGACGACGCGTTCGCCGATCGTGCGCTACCTGCGCCGGGGCGAGCGGGTGCGGTCGTGCATCGTCGCCGTCGGCCGGGATCCCTGGTCGCAGTACCGCGAGTGCGGCGGCGGGAGCCTGTGGCGGGTCGTGCCCGGAGGCCAGGTACCGTCCGGATGCCTGCGCCGCGCATGAGCAGACAGTCAGACCTGGCGTATGAGGACTCCCTGGTTGCTGTGATCGCGTGCCGTTGGCCTGCAGTCCTGCAGGTATATGCGATGAGTTCTGGGAGCCACGGAAGGATGTTTGACCTGATGTGCTGCTGGTCATGGCCGTGACGGTTTGAGTCGGCCCCACTTGGACGGTTTGACGTGGCCCCATCCGGAGATCGAATGGGGCGGTGTGACGTGCTCAAGTGGCCCCGGCTGTCGGTGCGAGCTGGCTCCACCGGCCTCGTCTGATGGCATGATCGCGGTATGACTGCAGTGTTTCCGCGGACAATCCGGGCCGTGGACACCGATCAGCTGCTCCTGTTGGAGGAGGAAGCGGCGCGGTTGGGCTTCAGCCAGCGGCTCCCGGCCGATTGGCTGCGGGAGCACGTCCAGGCGGCGGCAGTGCACTATCTGTTCCCGGCGATGGAGCACAGGCTCAGCCATCGACCGGAGGTGTCGCCGCAGTGGCGGTGCGAGTTGTTGCTCACGGTTTGGACCGGCGAGGAGGTATTGAGTCTGCTGGACGTCTGGCCCGCCAGTTTCGAGGAGTTGGCAGAGACACCGGACACGACGGCGAAGACGGACATCGCTGCCCGCATGAAGCGGGCGCTCAGCTTGAGGGAGTGGGCCGAGCGGGGGCGCTGATCCTGTTCCAGCGTGGGTCGCGGGTGCAGAGGACAGCCTTGAGCTGCTGCTGGGCCCTGGTATGTGCGAGGCGGTAGGACTGGGTGCCGGTTTCGATGATCGCTCGGTTGAAGGTGAGGCGGTCGACGATCGCCGCGCAGAAGCCGGGGTCGGTGAAGGTGTTGATCCAGCCTCCGAACGACTCGGACGCCAGAGGCGGGTGATCGAGCGGACCATGCCCTGGTTGACCAGCTACCGCAGACTCAGCCACCGCTACGAACGGAAACCCGGCACCTGCCTCGCCTTTCTGGACCGGCAGCTGTCATCTGCTGCTACAAACGGCTCCTCAAACTGACCGTGTAGGACACCGTCTAAAGTGCAGCGACCGCCTCGGTGATGCGGCAGAGTGTCTCGACGGAGCGACGGAGGGCACGCCAGGAGGCGAAGCACACGAGAACACCGGCGAGCGCCGAGGGCCACCACCAGAGGCCGACGATGGTGAAGGCGAGGCCCCAGACCACAGCCTCGCATGCACGGTCGAACGCGTCGCGGGTGGCGATCAGCGCTTCCCGGGCGGGGTCTGGGGCGGTCAGAACCAGGGTGGTCCAGCTTTCCGCAATGTTGGTGCCTGCCGTCTGCTTGATCCGTTGCTCGGCGGTCCGCAGGCGGTTGCTGGACCAGGTTGGACTGGTGGGCTGGTCAGGAGAGATCCGTGCGCGGCGCGCGTCGAGTCGGGCGGCTCGTGTTTCGTGCCCATTGGCGCGGGCCCGGACGGCCTCCACGGCGATTCTTTCGCGTTGCGACCAGCGGTGGTGGTGACGGTGAGTGAGCTGCTGTGCGAGCGGGGACAGCCACCAGGGCCAGGCCCCACATGTCAGTGCGGCGACCGCACTCGCTGCGAACGGCACGGCAAAAGCGGCCGCGGCCGCCGCTGAGGCGAGCAGGACCAGCACCGCGACGCTGCTGGAGGTGAGGCCTTGGTCGGGCCGCAGCCCGGAGGCAATTCGCTGGCAGGCGAGGTTGAGATCCGACCAGCGCGCCCAGCCGAGCTGCCCGCCCCCAACCACAGCCACCACCACGAACAGGGTGGCAGGCAGCAGGCGACGCAGCAGCCAGCCATCAGGGATGCGCTTTTGGAGTTCGACGAGCAGACCCATCGTCTAACTGGCTGTTCTCTATCCGGCCGTGTGATCGGTGGGGTTCGAACAGGGGCCTGGTTCGGGTGAGTTGTTCTGTGTGCAGGCATGGAAGAAGGGCCTCTTGGTAGCTCGCGGATGTCGAGTCCAGCGAGAAGCAAGAGGCCCTGTTGTCGAAGTGTCGCGTGGTCACGGTTGCCGAGTCCAGTTGGTCCACTCGTGGGTGTGACTGCCTCGCCCACAGGTTCGGGAACGCGGCCGACCGGCCGGATCGCCGGCCCCGGTACGGCTCGGACATGAGCGATTCCGAGTGGGCTCTGGTGAAGGATCTGCTGCCAGTTCCGGGCTGGCTGGCAGGCCGGGGCGGCCGACCGGAGGGCTACTGCCACCGGCAGATGATCGACGCGGTGCGCTACCTCGTCGACAACGGCATCAAGTGGCGGGCGATGCCGTCCGACTTCCCGCCCTGGCCGCGTGTCTACGCCTTCTTCGCCCGCTGGCGGGACGCCGGCCTCGTGACCGAGTTGCACGAACGGCTCCGTGAGGCCGTCCGCACCAGCGAGGGCCGCGGCCCGGAACCCAGTGCCGCGGTCGTGGACTCGCAGTCGGTGAAGGCGGACGCCACCGTCGCCCACGCCTCACGCGGGTTCGACGCGGGCAAGAAGATCAACGGGCGCAAGCGGCATCTGCTCACCGACACGCTCGGACTTCTGCTGAACGTGCTGGTCACACCGGCGTCCACGACCGACCGGGACGCCGCCCGGATCCTTCTGCCCGCGGCAAAGGAGGGCTTTCGGCGGCTGACGCGGGTCTGGGCCGACGGCGGCTACACCGGCCACCTCACCGACTGGACCAGCCGGCATCTCGGGCTCGTCCTCGACGTCGTCCGCCGTCATGAGGACGTCCAAGGTTTCCAGGCACTGCCCCGCCGCTGGGTCGTCGAAAGATCCTTCGCCTGGCTCCTGCGCAGCCGGCGTCTGGTCCGGGACTACGAGCGACGCACCGACACCAGCGAAGCCGTCATCCGCTGGTCGATGATCGCACTCATGAGCCGCCGTCTGGCCGCCCGACATGATCAACCTGTTCCGACGGCGGCGTCGTGAACCTTCCCGGCTTCGCCTCCACCAGCCAGCCCCGTTCCACCAGCCTCTTCAACCGTGCTCTCGCACCCTCGACGCGTGAGACGGAGGCACTGTCCCAGCCGAGTACCACCGCTGTCCGCCGGGCACCCAACCCCTCGACTCCGGCCTCCGCCGCGGCAGCCATCACCGCCCGGTAGTCCACCGACAGATCCTCGACCCCGACCGCGTTCTCCCGATGCGGCACCGCACGGCGCGGACCCACCGGCTTCTTCCGCGACGGCCCGCCGACCACCACGGCCGGCGCTTCCTCCTCGGCCAGCGCCTCCAGATACTGCTCGAGCCCGATCACCCGACGCCTGAGGACTTCTTCGGCGTCCGCCAAGTCCGCCCGCACCCGCTCCAGTTCGGCTTCGAGCTCCTCCACCCGCACCACCGCGGCCTTCCGCCGCGCTTCCAGAACCGCCCGCATCGACGGCATCCGCCACCCCCGCAACATCTCGACCGGCAACAAGCCGAGACTTCCGCGACAGATGCCATCCCATGTCTGACCAGCGGAATCCGCACACAAGGTTCGGAAAGAGAACGACCTCTAACTCAGTCCACTGGGCGGAGTGGCCCGCCGGTGAGTGCGCACAGCGGGCCGGGCGAATCAAGGGTGTTGCCGTCCGGCAGGTCCACGCGAGGGCAGCCGCCGGTGGGGCAGACCCAGCCGACTGCTCTGGGCGGTGGCCCGGCTGGCCAGTCGCCGACGGACATCGTGGAGCCCAGGCCGAGGCCGCCCGGGATGTTGGCATCTACGGCCGCTGTGTGAAGGCTGAGGATGGCTGAGCGCCAGGCGTCGGTTGCGGGTTGAGTGTCGCGGACGGCGGTGAAGTACCTGGTCCAGTCAGCGGGGCTGAAGGCTGTGCGCAATGACTCCGCGTGGCGGCAGAGGTATTCGAGAGCATCCTCGTAGGCGCTTCTGTTCCTGGCGTCGCGCAACACGGTGCCCCCCGCGGATCCTGCCGAATTTATGAAATACCACGCTACGCCACACTACGTTGAGTCGGTGAGTGAACTTCACAACCGCGTTCTGGCACGGCTGTTGACCGCGCGGAAGACCGACAGTCCCGCGCCCTTGCGTGTTCCTGAGGCCGTCGAGGAGGCGTTCGCGCTGCTTTGCAGGGCGGCCCCGTGGCCGGAGGCAGCTATCAACCTGGAGGTGGTCCACGCTGTCCTGTGGACGTTCCATCTCCGGCACCTGGGACCCAGCGACCCTGACGCGGCCCTGAACACTGCCGTCGTGAGCGCCGCGTTCGGCTTCCTGTACCCGCGTGCACCTGAGCACATGGTGTTGCCGGCGGTCGCCGTCGAGGATGCCGATGCTGCCCCGCTTGTCGAGGCCCGCTTCGCGCAGCTCGTCGCCGACGCCCACCACTCGGCCGCCTCCGAGCCCTGGTCCGGGGACGCTGGGCAGATGGCTGCGCTGCAGCGCGCATTAGCCTGGTCCGCGCAGGCGAGGCGGCTCCTTCCGCTCGAACTTGCCCCGAATGCCGAGCTGGAATTGAAGGCCCTCGAGATCGAGTTGACCCGGTTCGAACTGGACGCCGATCCCGACGCACTGGCCCGCGCTGCCCGGCACGGGCAGGTGGTGTGCGACGTGCTGTCCGCGAGCGGGCCCGAGCGCATGGACCCAGACGTGGCCGAGACAGCCGCCATTGCCCTCAGCACGATGGTCCACGCCGCCCAGGTACTCGGGCGGCCCCCGCTCAACGAAGTCGACCGGATGATCGATGCCATGCCCTCTGGACCGCTCCCGCCCGAGACCCGGGATCTGCTGAGCGCCGTGCGGTGGCTCGAAGGCTACGCGACCTCGTGGACGGGGCAGTTCGACCTGCAGATGGGGCTGATGTCCACACGCATCGGCATGCTCAATCACCATGCCGGATGGATCGCCGGCGCCGTACGTCGGCTGCGTGCGGCCCTCGACGCCACCCCGGTCGGCCATCCATCCCGTATCGCAGTCATATCTGCACTGGCCGACGCCCTGGAGGCATTCGCCCACGAACGCGGGGACGCGGCAGCAGCACGTGAGGCAGCCGACCTGCGGGCCCAGGAGCCGGGAGCTGACGCGACCCGACACTACGGCCTCGACTTCCTCACTCGCCTCGGATTGGCAGACGACTTCGACTTCCCCGACGCCGACTTATTCTTGGATGTCGACGCGTTCCTCGACTCGGGCGACTTCCTTGACGACCCGGCGACACTTGAGGAACACGCTGGCGGACAAAGGGAGACTCTGCAGATCGGTGGGGAACTCGCCGAACTCCTGGACAGCATGGTGGCATGGGTCAAGTCATCAGGTGACCCCCTCGAATATGCGGTCTCCGAACAGCAGATCGGACGGTTCCGCTCGGCTCTCGGCGCTGTCCCTGCCGATGACCCGCGCCGTCACCTGTACGTCGCTGTGTTGGCCGGCCTCGTGGGCACTCGGGCCTGCGAGCTCCGTACATCTGAGCCTGGCAGGGCCGCCGAACTGCAAGCGGAAGCTGATTCCCTGGCGGCAGAGACCGCTGCCATCGCACCGCCCGACCTGACGCTGACCGGCTTCCTGGCAGACGGCCATTACCGCATAGCCCTGCAGATCGCCGTCGTCGATGCCGTGAACTGCGAGCCAGACGGTACCGTCGATGATCCGGAACTCGCGCTCTCCGCAACCTTGCTGTCCAAGTACGCCGGCTTGCAGCCCGACGACCCCGCCAGCGATCACAACATCGCCATCATGCGTGAGGCCATGGGGCTCATCCCCGAAGACGACACTGTGCGGCGGGCATACCTGTCGGAGGACCTCGGTGCTGTCCTCCGCGACCGGTTCGGCTCGACCGGCGACCCGGCCACTGGCAATGAAGCCGCAGCGCTGCTGCGCTACGCCCACGCGCACTCGCCCGAGAGCTCTGCACTGACCGACTTCTTGCTGGCTCAGACCCTGACGCTGATCTCGATGGACCGCAGCGACCCGGCAGCCGCGCGCGAGGCCGCAGCCGTTCTGGCCGAGGCGACCGCGCGGGACGCGTCAGCCGCCAAGACCCAGGAGGACGACGGTGCCGAAGCCGAGGACCCGGGACATGAGGTCCGGAAAGCCGTCCTGATCGCTGATCTCGAATTCCACAACGCTGTCGTCAACTATTTGCTCGGCCATGATCCAGCTGAGCTCGACCGGGCCCGGCAGATCGCTGTGCGGCTTAAAGATCTCGGCACCAGCGTGGGCGGTGATGTATCACGCGAGCTGGGGCTCGACGTGATGGGGGACAGCTACCTGAACTTGGTGAACGGAATCGGCCCCAATGGTGGGCTCCACAGGAGTATCACCGATGACCAGGTGGACCGATGCCGGGCAACGCTCGCCCAGTGCCAGCCCGGTCACCCCAAACGGAACTACGCTGCGGGGGCGCTTGCCCGCGCGCTCATCCAGCGGGCCCAAGGGTTCTCGGACATGCCGCTGCGCGCGTTGCCGCTCCTTGCCGAGGCCCTGGACGCCGCCGACGTCCTTGCTCTGGAAGGCTTCGAAGACTCCGCTGACAGCCTGCGGCTTGAAGCCGCGCGGGCCCTGGACATCATCCTTCAACTCCCTCCGCCCGTGGAAATGCCAGAGCCTCAGGATGACGCCGTCCAGGAGAGCACGGAACCTGCCGACCCCATCGCGGATGCGATGCGACGGCTCCGGCATCTGCCGCGTCCAAACGGTGACCAGGCGCAAGTCGATGCCGCGGCGATCGCGCCCGTGTACCACGCACACCTGGAGATGGACAGGGCGACCCATGCCATGAAGGGGACAGATCCACGCTTCCGCGTCGCGCTTTCCCATCTGGATGCGGCCGTCGGGATTCTGTCCCGGATCACTGACCGGGGCAGTGACCAGCAGTCTGCCGAGCATGGGCTGATGTCCTTTGACGGGGTGCTTCGGACGACCATCGCGGCAGTCTTGCTGGTGATCGGCCTCCGAGATGACCGCGGCCATATGCGGGTGCCGGGATTCGACCTGACCGCGTTGCCACGCGCCGCCCTTGCCCACGCGAGACCCGCTACCGGCCCTGACGTGGACCGGGCCCTTGAGGTGCTGGAACGTGGGCGAGGCCTGCTGCTCTCTCGACGGATCGAGACGCGGGCCGATCTCACGGCTCTGCGGACCGCGTACCCCGAACTGGCGGGCGAGTTCGAGCAACTTGCCGAACGCATCACCGCTCCTGCTGGTCGTGTCCCCGAGCGGACCCGGTTCGAGGCACTGGAGGCATCACGTTCCCTCGACGACCTCGTCGAACGCATCCGTGGGCTGCCCGGGTTCGACAGCTTCCTCCATCCGCTCACCGCCGGCCAGTTGCGCGGTCTGGCCTCCCACGGGCCAGTGGTGCTGCTGCTGGAAAGTAAGTCTCTCTGTCAGGCCGTCGTCGTCACGGAGCAGTCGATCACAGCATTTCTCCTCGATGTTGAGAGCCACGAGCTGGCGAAGCAGGCCAGGCAGTTGCGCGATGCGATCCAGGCGATCAATGCCCGAGGTAGGTTCCGGCCGTCCCCCGCCGAGCTGATGGATGCTGCGGCGACGCTCCAGCGGTGCCTGTCCTGGACGTGGCACAGCATTGCCCGCCCTGTACTGGACCACCTGGGCATAGCAGCGCCGGTATCTGAGGGCGGGGACTGGCCGCGGATATGGTGGGTGCCAACAGGGGCGTTCAACGTCCTGCCCCTGCATGCTGCTCAGTGCACTATCGCGGACTGCGGTTTACAGGGGTGCGGTGCCGCGCTCGAAGCCGTTGTGTCGTCCTACGTGCCAGGGTTCCAGGTTCTGGCACACGCGCGCAGACAGGCTGCGCAGCGCGAGCGGCGCGCGGATACCCCCTCTGACGGTGCCCTTGTCGTCGCGGTCTCCGACGACGAGCTGCCCGGTGTGGAGGCAGCGGCCCGCTACGCTGCCGAAGTGCTCGAGGCGCCAGCTCCGCTCGTTGGTGCCGCTGCCACACGCGCCGCCGTGCTCGACGCGCTCGAGGGCGTCCGGTGGGCGCACTTCGGCTGCCACGCCTCCGCCGATCCGGCTGAGCCGTCTGGCGCCTGGCTAGACCTACCGGCCGGTGAGCGGCTGTCCATTGTGGAGATCTGCCGGGCCCGGCCAGCTGCAGCCCGTCTGGCCTTTGTCACGGCATGCGGTACGGCACGTACCTCGGACCGGCTCAGCGATGAGGCGATTCACATCGCAAGCGCGTTCCTGCTGGCGGGATTTCCTGCTGCGGTGGGCACACTCTGGGAGATCGATAGCGTGCACGCTGAACAGGTGACCCGAACCTTCTATCAACACAGCATGGGGAGGTCTGACGGCCCTGATGACAGCGCACACGCTCTGCACCGTGCCGTCCGTGAGCTGCGCCGACGACTGCCGGGCCAGCCGCACCACTGGGCGGCATACGTGCACGCGGGCGCATGAGATCCGGTGCCCTCGCCGTTCATGGACTTCCCTGCGGTGCGGTCAACACGGTTGGCCAGCTCATATCGGCCAGAGGTGTCGCCGATGAAGCGGTTCTTGCTGTACGTGAAATACCACCAGATCAAAAAGCCCGAGTTGGCGGATCGAGGGCCCGCATGCCGGAAGGCCTGATGGGTGGCATCCCTGGGCTGCGCAGATGATCGTGACCCATGCGGGTGTCAGGTGACGGGGTCCGGGTGGGCTGCGAGCCACAGCTGCAACTCGCGATGCCGGAATTGGTAGGCCGGACCTGAGTACCGCATCAACCCTGTGTGGCAACTCCAGTCGAGGAACCGGGCCAGGCGGAACGGCACTTTCCTAAAAGCGCACAAAAGGAACACCAAGTATCTCCACGCACAGCTCGCGGAAAGGAGGCTGCCTGCCAGGCCAGCCGCAATCCCGCCGCACAGCCTCACCGTCAGCCCTACGGCCAGTCCCGACGCCAACCCGACTATCAGCCCAGCCACTAGGCCCGCAACCAGACCGAGCCGTGCGTTCTCGCCGATGACCGCACCGGGCTTGGCAGCGGAATTCTGCGCTGCGCCCAATGCCTGTGTCACCGCCACCAGCAAGAAGAACACCCCCCATGCCAGCCCCCCTGCCAGCCCGGTCCCCAGCGCGACCGTCTGCACGGTCGCCATTCCGAACATCAAACCGACGGGCAGCACGACCACATACAAGGCGAACAGGTAGGTGATCCCCCCGCAGAACAGCGTGAACAGCGTCCCCATCACCAGGTCGTTTGTTAATTGCCTCCACCCTTCGGCGGTCGCCAGCCGGCGAAGACCGAGACGCCCCGCATCTCCTGGTCCGGCGACTATGTAATTGATCCCGATCATCAGGGCTAAAACTCCGATACCGCCGGAGGCGATGTAGGCCACGGGCACAGTGACCTGAATCGGGAACATAAAGGATAAATGCACGGTCGTGGTGACCTGGGCGAAGAGCACGAAAGGCAAAGGAAGGAAAATGATCAGGGTGGTCAGAAGGGCGCCGCAAGTACGGACCAGAGCTTGTCCGGCCAGTGGCCACAGACTGCCCAGGTCGATGTCGGTGCGGGCCGGAGTGGAGGGAGTCGGGGCGAGGTGGGTAGCGAGTTGGTGGAGCCAGTGGTGGATCTGGCGCGGGTCGTATCTGTGAGGGTTGGCGTCTTCGCCGGCTGCCGAGGTGACGGCAGTGATGTAGCGGCCTAAGAGGTGGTCGTCGAGGTCGCCAGGGGTAGTGTGGGCGAGTACTTCCGCGGGGTCACCACTGCGGTGGTAGACGGTGGCGGTCAGACACAGCCTCCACGGCGTCGACAGCAGTACCGCGTGCACGGAACCCGGCTGAGTGGTGATGTGATTCAGCAGGGGCTGCCAGCGCGGCAGGTCGCGAGCGCGGGCCGCCAGGTAGGCAACCGCCGGGCAGGCGTCTACCGGGGCTACAGCGATACGGGCCGAGTCCAACAGGGGATCCATCGTGGCAAGGGCGTCATAGTGCGCGGTGCGGCAGGTGAGCACCAGTGGCGCCGCCGCCCCAGCATTCTGATATTTGCTGAGTTGCTCCAGTGCGGCGCGGGCCCTGGGTGCGGTCGGGTCGGGGTCGCCGTTAGTCAGGGGCGGATCCATTTCGTCCAGGCCGTCCAGCAGCGGAAGGACCAACTCGTGGGCGACGAGATTTTCGGCAACTGCCCGCTGCATTTTGAAAGCATCGACCAGCCGTTGTACGAGAACATCGCGTAGGGGAATGTCAGTGTCCCACTGAGCCAGCGGGACCCGCACCGGCACCGGGTCAACGGTGTCACGTTTTGCAATCAGGCCGAGCAGGAGTTGCAGAGCGAGCACGGTCTTGCCAGCGCCTGGGGCGCCGGTGATGACCAATCTAGCCGGGCGAGTGGAGCGGTAGTAGGCCGTGATGTCTGGGAGCCCCGTAGGGGGGTCCGCAACGGCGAGCCCGGCCACCGGCGCTTGTGCTGCCCGCCCCGGACTCGGCACACGGTCGTAGTGCAGGTCGATCCGCGCAGTGTCGCTGCCCAGCAGCTGCGTGAGGACCAGACCCTCGCTCGTGGCCACCAGGCGAGCCAGCGTTGCCGCCTGCTCCTTCGCACGCGCCGCGTCAGCACCGTCGCGCGGCGCGCGCAATTGCGCAAGACCTACCACCAGGCTGGCTACGGCGAGAGGGACACCCACCACCGTTGCGCAATCCGCAGGTTCGAGCTGTCCACGCGATACCTGCCAGACCGCATATACCAATGCCGCGGCTACCGATCCCGCGCACACGCCAGTCGCCAATTGCAGCCAGCGCCGACCGCTTCGCCCCGTAGCTGAGTTCACAACTCTGATACTTGCCAGCTCGCCCGGAGCTCCACGGGCAGACTGGTGTGCTGTTCTCAAACCGTGACAGGCGGTCCCGAAACGGGTTGTCATGTAGCCAACTGAAGTGCTGAGTCACAGAAGCGGTCTGACTGAGCACTTCAGTTGGCGAGTGCGCGAACCTCGTGGCGGGCTGAGCGTCGGGCCATGGGGCTGGCCGGATGAAGATCCCGTCCCCAGCCGGGTCTGGCGATCCGTCCGGGTCGTGTACTTCGTCACCGCGCTGCGCACCGTCGTGGTCGTCGCGTACATCGAGGTCTAACCGCCGAAGCAGCCCGCGTGCCCTTCCTCGTTCAGCAGCTCTCTGCCCACCGCCAGCTCACTGCGCTGCACACCATCGTGCAGTGCGACATCCGGTAGGGAGCCGTGGTCAGAGAGTGGGGTGTGCGGTGAGCCAGTCCTGTAGTTCCCGGTGGCGGAACTGGTACGCCACACCGGAGATCCGCAGGATTCCTGCCTCGTAGGCCCACTGCAGGAAGGCTCCGAGATGCCAGGGCAACCGGGTTCGGGCACAGCAGAGGAAGACCAGGTAGCGGCGGCCAACCCCAGTGAGCCAGTACAGCCCGCCCGCAAGCCCGATCGCAAACCCGGCGCCGAGCCCGACCATGAGCCCGCCTGCGAACCCGGCACCCAGTTCGCCCGCGAACCCGACCGCGAACCCGGCGCGGAGCCCACCCACGACCCCGCCCACGACCCCGGTCGCGAGCGCGACACCGACCCCGCCCACGAGCCCGACCACGAGATCGTCTCGTACTGGATAGCGCGGGTCTGTTGGCGGAGCAGCACTCAGGGGTGCCGCGAGTCCGGTCACGAGCCCGACCATGAGCCCGGTCGCGAGCCCGACACTGAGCCAGCCCACGAGCCGGCCCGCGAGTCCGGTCGCGAGCCAGCCCGCGAGTCCGGTCACGGGCCCGACACTGAGCCAGCCCACGAGGGTCTGGGATGATGCCGCCGCTGGCCCGCCAGACAGTTCCCAGGGCGACGAGTGCGAACCCTGCGGCGCTGACCTGCTGGCGGGGTGAGAAGCCGATACGGGTCTGGGCTAGGGGCAGTGCGGCGAAGGCGAGGGCAAGGAGGGCAGCGAGCAGGGCGTCGGCGGTGCGGACGCGTCGGGGACCGGCCATGGGCCACAGCTGGTGGAGCACGATGTCGGTGCCGCTTCCGGCTGATGTGGGGATGGTAGTGGTGAGGTGGGCAGCGAGCGTGGCGAGCCAGTGGTGGGCCTGGTCGGGGCGGTAGCGGCCAGGGCGGGTGGGGTGCTGATGGGCGGCCGCGGGCAGGTAGCGGGCGAGGAGGTGGTCGCGGACCGCGCTGGGGGAGCCCATGGTGAGCAGGTGGTCCGGTTCGCGGAGGTAGGCGAGCGTGTCGGGATGGCGTTCTTCGTAGGCGGTAGCGGCCAGGTTGAGGCGCCAGGGGGTGGCAAGAGCGCGGGCCAGGGTGCCGCCGGGCGCGGTCGTGAGCATGTCGATGACAGGCCTCCAGCGGTCGGGGCTGGTGCTACGGGAGGTGAGATACGCGGCGGCCTGGCCCGGGGAGACGGGGTCGAGTTCGATACGGGCGGCCTCACGCATCCGCAGGTCCAGGGCGGCCAGGTCCTCGTACTGGGTGATGCGGCAGGTGAGGATGGCCGGAGCGCTGCCGGTGGAGTGCTGGTAGTCGTTGAGTTCCTGCAGGGCGCGCGCGGCGCGGCGGCGGCCGGCCGGGTTGGCGTCGGTGTCCATCTCGTCCAGGCCATCTAGCACCGGCAGGATGCGGTGCCTGTCCACCAGCACGGCCGCGTCGGCGAGGGTGATGCCCTGGTCCCGGAACTGCTGGTGGACCTGGTGGGCGAGCCATTCCTGCAGAGGGCGGTCGGTGTCCCAGCCGGCCAGAGAGAAACGGACCGGGACAGGGTCGGTGTCGGTGCGGCTGGGGTGGGTCAGCATGCCGAGGATGAGGTCCAAGGCGAGCAGGGTCTTGCCGGCGCCCGGTTCGCCGGTAATGGCCAGACGAGCGGGGCGCAGGCCCTGGTAGTAGGTGACGATGTCGGTGAGGTGGCCGTGAGGGGCGGCGCCGGTTGCGTTGTTCGCGGGCTCGATGCGCTGATGGAAGGCCACATCGATGCGATGAGCGCCGGGCCCGATCAGCTGGGCGCGCTGTCGGGTCTCGGCCGCGGCCACGGCGGCAGCCAGCGTTTTGGCCTTTGCGTCAGTATCCGCTGCGGCCTCGCGGCGGTCGTCACGGTAGGCCGCCCAGGCCAGGTAGGCGCCCGGCAGGGTGGGGGCCAAGGCGATCAGCGCGGGGTACAGCCGCGTCACCTGGGACTGCTTGGACAGCCACAGCGCCAGCGCCACGGTGGCGACCTGCAGGACTACGTAGATGAGGGTAGGCCGGGCGGGTTCGCGATCGTTGCATAGGTTGCATGGTTGCCAGCCCGTCGAGTAACAGCAGACGATCGTCACCTTCGGCGCCGAATTGTGACAAGACGCCATATGCCGACGCCGTGCAGAGAGCAGGTCAGCTACCCATCGCCTCTCTTAGAGGTCGTTTCATCCTGTTGTTTCATCCCTGAATGCGGCTTTGGTGTGCTGGTGTCGGGTCGCGCCAGGAGATGGTGTTCTCGCTGGTGAGGCGGCGGGCCATGAGGTCGGTCATGGCGATGTGGATCATGGCTTCGGAGCGGGCGGGCAGGGTTTCGTAGTCGCGGGCCAGGCGGCGGTGGAGCATCAGCCAGCCGTAGGTCCGCTCGACTGCCCAGCGTTTCGGGATCGGGGTGAATCCCCTGGTCCCGGGCTTGCGTTGAGTGATTTCCATGTCGATGCCGAGGGTGGCTGCATGCTCGACGAGGTGCTGACGGTAGCCGCCGTCGACCCAGACCTTGCGTAGGCCGGGGTGGCTGGCGGCGGCCTGGTCCAGGAGGGTTTTTCCGGCGGTGGAGTCCTGGACGCCGGCCGCGGTGACCAGCACCGCCAGCAGCAGGCCGAGGGTGTCGGTGATGATGCTGCGTTTGCGGCCCACGATCTTCTTGCCCGCATCGATGCCCTGGCTCGCGGCAGGGACACTGGTGGAAGTCTTGACGCTCTGCGCGTCGATCACGCAGGCCGAGGGCTCGGGGCTCTTTCCTTCCTGCTGGCGCACCAACTCCCTCAGCAGACCGTTGAGCTGGGCGAAGACACCGTCCTTTTGCCATCTGGCGAAGTAGCCGTAGACGCTCTGATGCGGTGGGAAGTCGTGCGGGAGATAGGCCCACTGGCAGCCGGTGCGATCCACGTAGAGGATCGCGTTCATGATCTCGCGCAGGTCATGCCTCGGGGGCCGGCCGAAGTCCAGAGCCCGGCCGCGACGCTCGAAGCGCCAGGCTGACAGCACCGACTCAATCAACTCCCAGCGGGCATCGGACAGATCACTCGGATACGCACGACGTTCCGTCATGACCTGGACATACCGCTGCCCGGGGGCGTGCGCCCAGGCGTGCACCCTGCCGCGTCGAAGCACGGAACAGACCTGGACGTCCTGGAATGAGACAGGCGCAAGCAGACCTTCATCCCATCCGTCACACCTCCAGCCTCACCGAGAAGAACCGCCTCCACAGACTCACCAGCAACACACCAAGAGGCGGAACAAACCAACCCAGAGTGCCGCACTCAAGATGAAAACGACCTCTTAAAGAGTGTTTTTCCCGGCGAGGTTGTTTGGTTCGAGGTTCAGGTGTCGCGCCAGTTGGGGGTGGATTCGCTGGTGAGTCGTCGGCTCATGAGGTCGATCATTGCGACGTGAATTATGGCTTCGGAGCGGTGGGGGTCGGTTTCGTAGTCGCGGGCCAGGCGGCGGTGATGCATGAGCCAGCCGAAGGCGCGCTCGACGATCCAGCGCCGCGGGATCACCTTGAAGCCTTTGACGCCCGACTCGCGTTGGTCGACTTCGACGTCGATGCCGAGGCGGGCGCCGTGGTCGATGGCTTTGGTGCGGTAGCCGGTGTCGGCCCATGCTTTGGTCACGCGAGGGTGAGTGGCGGCGATGTGGGACATCAGGTGCATGCCGCCGACGTTGTCGGAAACGCTTGCCGCGGTGACCCAGGCAGCGAGGAGCAGACCGAGAGTGTCCACTCCGATATGACACTTGCGACCTGCGATTTTCTTGCCGGCATCAATGCCTTGGCCGGCCGCGGGCACGTTCGCGGAGGTTTCACGCTCTGCGCGTCCAGCACGCACAGGCCTCAGGATGTGAGAAGCCCGCAGCGCCGGCAGTCTCGACCCCGATTCCACCGCCGAACTCGATGCCCTCGACACGATCTGGGGGCAAGCCCGACGCCTCCCGGCGTGCTCACTTCGCCGCCGCCGCCGACGACCACCGCACTCGCGGCCACCTCGCCGCCCCGGTGACCACTCCTGTCGGCGCCTGGTGCGCAGAACAACGCCACCGCGCCACCAGAAACGCTCTCACCCCCGCCCGCGCCACCGCACTGACGGTCCTCGCCCCGTTGTGCCAGGCCAGCTCACCACAAACGACCCGTGCGAACCCTCAGAAGCCTCCTGCCCACAGGAAACTCGATCTTGCCGCACCCGCAATAGAGTCGCACCGGACCCTCAGCAGAGAGGAGAAGGCACATGGCCGAGACCACTCCGACCGGACCAGAACGACCGGAGTTCACGAGCGGACCGGAGACCGCCAGAAGCCGTGAGGAAACGGCTCTCCAGCTTTTGCGCACAGCCCGTCGGGCCCGCGGCATGCTCGGGGACCTCACCATGCAGGCCGAACTCAAGGCGACAGCGACGGAACTGGTCGGACAGCTGCGAGGGTTCCTCCCGCCGGATTCACCGTGCACGGTGCCGAGCACTCATCGTGAGCTGCAGAGCCTCATCGACAACGCGGCCTGGATCGCGGTCATGATGCGCTCCCACAACTGGGTCTCCTGCGGACTCTCCGACGACTTGATCCAGCAGGAGGCAGACGAGCCCGTACATGCGGGAGAGCGGACGGCGGCAGGGACCATAGACGCCCTGGGGAAGGCAATGCTGCCCGGTTCGGGCATCGAGGGCTGGGTAGGGGAGATCGCCGCCGAAGCCGCGCGCGGTGACAAGCACCTGTCAGCCGTCGTCAAGGCGGCCAAGTACGCCCTGCACCCGACTCCGTTGCTTGTGCTCAACGACACGACACGCATGCTCGGTGAGGCGGTCTACGCACGAAATGTCAGCAAGCTTCGCGGCTACGTCGCGAGCGTTCAGGCAATCTTGGCTCCCAAGGGCGTCAGCCTTGCCGCGCCAGTCGTCGAAGAGCCGAGCCTCGACGAGATCAGGATCAAGGCAGTTGCCATCGCAGCTGCCAGGAGGAAGTTGGGGCGGGGCGGCCGCGGCGGCGTCAGTCTGTGAGGTCGCTCCGGAAGCGGTGGCGTAGTCACTCGGCTTAGGGAAACTCCTCCCGCTGTGGACGGCAGGAAAATCGTTGGGCTGAATCCCTGGTCGTGATGTTGTTCGGCAGCCCCACACCGTCGGTCGGGGCTGGCTGCCGCTGCGACCGCAGATGCCGAGAGTCCTTATCGAGGTTGGTGAGTTCGTCGAAGTCGTCCCATTCGATCTGCGACGGGCGAGTTCCTGCCACCTCCTGCCTGACGGTTCTATCTGGCAGGCCCCGCGCGCTTACGCGCTGACAGGCCCCCGAAGGGGCCAGTCGGTCAGGCGGCTGAGAGACGTTCCTTGCACGCATCGCAGATCGTGAGGGAGATGCCCCGGTTCCGGCAGTCGTCGCAGAGCTGGTCGAGGATGGGTGTCACACGGCCCGCCTTGACGTCGGCCTCGTAGCGTACGACCTGACGCCAGTCCCGCATCTTGCTGAAGCCGAGGCCCAGGAGTACGACCAGGGCGGGGATCGCGAGCCACCACGTGGTCACGAGGGTGCGGGCGGCAGCAGCCCCCCAGACGAAGATCTCAAGAAGGAAGATCATTGTGCTCCTTGGCAGGCCCACCAGCCGCCAGGACCGTGCACCCCACAGTCACAGAGATCATCTTTTTCCTCAGCACACCCGTAGCCCCGGCGTCAGATCGGTCATCCGCCTCAGCGGCTCGCGGCATTGTAGACACCTGCCCTGAAGGCACAACGCGTCGCCGGGGTGTCTGTTCTCGTCTACAGCTCGAACCGGAGGTCGACGAGGTCGGTGAGTTCGACTTCGAGGCCGTGGGCGCGGCGGCCGTTGTCGCGGAAGTAGACCTCGCCGAGGGCTTCGGCGGCGATCTGGCGCAGGTCGTCCTCGTCGGTGCCGTCCTGCTGGGCCTGGAGGAGGCGTGCGGCGTGGTGGGGCGGGAGGGGGAGGGTGAGGTGGCGGACGCGGGACTGGTCGGTGCTGCCGTCGGCGGCGGTGTAGCCGAACCGGCCCTGGACGTCGATCATGATGCCGCTCGTGGTGACCGCGGCCTGCCTGGCCCGGGCTCTGACCTGCGGCTGCCAGCGGGCGAGGACCTCGGCCCCCAGTCGGTCGGCGAGCTGCGGGCGGGGGGTTTTGATCTGGTTGTTCACATAGCGCTCCACGGTGCGCTGGCTGACGCCGAGGAGTTCGGCCACCGGCTTCGTCCTGCCGCCGTGCTGTTTGACGAGGTAACGCATCTGCGCCCCGGCGGACTTGGGAACGGGGCGTGTGAACGCGCCGTGGACCGCCCGCTCGAGTTCTTCCGCGACGGTGACCATGCTGTCCCCCTTCTATTTCCCGGTGTCCGGGCCGTCGGCCCGGCCGGTCTTGATGTAGCGGGCGAGGTTGGCGATGTGGCCGTCGCCGCCGAGCTCCTCGGACTTCTCCGCCCCCCACAGCACGCTCTGGGTGCCCTCGTGCTTGACCATCCCCGGGGACACGCCGAGGCGGAAGCTGCCCGCGACGGTCTTGCCGTCGGCGCCGTAGGGCAGCACGTCCAGCGGGCTGGGTCCGTCGGCGGCGTACACGGCACAGTCCGAGAGGACCGCGATGGGGTAGCGGCCGGTGGCCGCGGCGAGGTTGAGCATCTTGCGGTGCATGTTGATCCGGGCGCGGGAGATGACGGCGGCGCGGATGTCGGGGCGCCAGGTCGGGCGGGCCAGCGCGGGCCAGGTGTTGCCCGGCTTCCAGCCTTGGCCGCGCGCCTTCTCCTGCAATTTGCCGATGCCGCCCTTGACGGTCATCTTCACCGCGTCCAGGACGATCGCCAGTTCCGCATCGCGCTGCTTGTAGCCGTCCATGGCCTCAAGGAACTCGCGCGGGCCCATTTTCTCGCCCACCCCCAGATCGGCCATGGTGGCGACGTAGGCGTCACGCAGCCGCTTGTACCAGCCGTCCAGGTACCGGCCGCTGTCGTGGCGCAGCCAGGCCTCGAGCGGGGCGACGTCATAGCCCAGCTCGACGGCGTAGGCCACCGTCGGGGTGGCGTACCAGGCCGGACCGGTGGGGCGTTCGCCGGTCGGCGTGAACGCGCTGGGCAGCAGGTCGCCGTCCAGGTTGCTCCACTGCTTGCCGATCTTCACCCGGGACGGGTCGACGTGGGAGAGGTCGACCAGCCAGGAGCCGGGCACCGCCGCATCGAACGCCGGACGCACGACGTGCACCGGGGGAGTGGCCAGGCCCACGACCGCGCCGTTCGCGGCCGCGCCGAACGCCAGGTTCACGTCGATGCCCACCAGGAAGCGCTGCATGCACTCGGCTTCCGTCATCTCCCGCGCCCAGTCGTAGGCCTCCTCCATCAGCTTCTCGTCGGGCCCGCGCACGTGGAAGCGGGGCAGGTGCGCCAGGACGGGGTGACCGTCGGTCGCCTCGCACGGCGCCGGATCCAGAGCCTGGGTTCCCAGCGAGCCGGGCCGCAGCTCGCGGTGCCGCTTGCCGTCGGCGTCGGGCTCGCTCGCGCGGGTCGGCGGATTGAGCGCCGTCATCAGGTGAAGCCCCGTCACCGCGGTGGTCCCCACCGGTGTCACGACCCGCTGCGCGTACACGCCCAGCACCCGGGCGAGTTCCGCCGGATCCAGCCGCGCGGCATGTCCCCAGGCACGGTCGTCGAGGGCGTGCCAGGAGGGGATGCACAGCTGCACGCAACTGCGCCGGCCCCCCTGTACGGGACGGTAGATCCGCGCCCACGGGCCGAATCCCCGCTTGGTGAGCTGCCACTCGGCACGCTCGAGCTGGCCCAGCACCTTGTGCCCCTCCGGAAGCCGCCCGGCGAGCCTCGCCGCCTCCGGCAGCTGGGCGGGCAGACCGTAGCGCTCACACGCCGCCGGAGTGAGGACCAGCAGCGGGTCGGCATCCTTGCCCGAACCGTGCAGCCGCTCCGCCCCCAACTGCGCCTCGCTCAGCGCCCACTCGACCAGGTCGGGCAGGGACTTGGCGGGCACGTCCAGGAGCAGACCCTCGACGCCGTAGCCGGTCACCTGACCGTCCGCGTCGGCATTCAGGACCAGCAGCGGACCATGTCCGTGCACGGTCCCGGCGTCGGGCGTACGCACAGCGGCCTTCGGCGCGCCCGGACGCCGCGAGGACGGACGGGACGGCGCGGCAGCAGGCGTCGGATGCGGCGCCTGGGCCGCGTCCCCGGACTCGGAGGCCGGAACGGGCGAGGGTGCGAGGGAAGAGGTGGGCGCGGGGGAGGGCGTGCCCGTCGCCTTCACGGGTCGCGCTGCCGTCGCACCGGACGCCTCCGGTGCGGGGGCCTCGGGCTGCGGGGCTGCGGTCTCCACGGCCGGGTAGAGGAGGGCGAGTTGGGCGAGCAGGCGCGCGTACGCCTCCCGCTGCGGGGGCCTTGGCTCGGCCTTGCCCGATTCCCAGCCGCCGATCGTCGCCCGCCGGACGTCGAGGGCCGCGGCCACCTCGTCCAGGGTCAGGGCGTGCGCCTGCCGCAGTCGCCTGCGTTCGGCCGGCGGCGGCAGCGGGGACCGGGACGCGATCAGCGCGTCGACCGCGTCGAAGAGCTCGGACATGGGACACCTCCGCTACCAACCCTATCCCATGAAACGCACATTCTGCGTACGAGTACCGTACTTTTCGCGTACGAATGATGTGCGGGCTGGTAGGATGCTCGGTTGGTGGGGCTTCAATGGGGTCTCGCCGACCTCCCCGACCGCGGTAGCCCTGTGGCTGCCGCCCCGTTCTCGGATTGAGGAAGCCCGCATGACCGTGGCCGCTGTGTTCACCCCAGACCAGCCGAAGGAGCGGCGGCGGCTGTTCGCCGACCAGGCCGAGGCCCTCTCGCGGCTGGCGCGTCATCTGCGGCGGCCCGGGACGCGCGCCCTGTACGTGTCGGCGACGGGCACCGGCAAGACGCTGGTGTCGATCCGGCTGGCGGACGAACTCGACGCTCGGCTCGTCCTGTTCGTCGTGCCCACCCTGGACCTGGCCGCGCAGACGGCGCTGGCGTGGCGCCGCGACGGGCACCTCGAGCACATGGTGATCGTCTCCTCCATGGACGTGGAGGGCCGTAGCGACCTGGTCGCCGCTCACGTCATGTCGGCCACCGACCCGCGCACCCTGGCCGCGCTGATGTCCGTGGTCGGCGACGAGGAGGACCAGATCCCCGCGCTGACGGTGATCTGCACCTACGACTCCCTGGACAAGATCGAGAAGACCCGCAAGACCCGGTACGCGGTGCCCGCGTTCGATCTCGCGGTCATGGACGAGGCCCACCGCATCGCCGGGCGCGCGGACAAGAAGTGGTCCCGTATCAACGACGCGAAACGCATCCACGCGGACCGCCGCCTCTACATGACCGCCACCCCCCGCACCTTCCTCGCCCCGGAGCTGGCTGAGTCCGCCGACACCAGCCGCCCGCGCCGCCGCCCCGGCACTCCCCAGGCCTCCGACGTCGATGCGTTCGCCAACTCCATGGACAACGAGCAGGTCTACGGCAAAAAAATCTTCGAATATCCGCTCGCACAGGCGGTGGAGGACGGCCGCGCCGCGGACTACCGCATCGTGGTGCCCACGCTGACCGACGCCGACCTGCGCCGCCGCCTGAACATGCCCGCCCCGGGCACCGCGGGCACGGCCCCGGACACCGCGGGGGAGGAGGGCGACGATGGTGCGCTGCGCACCACCGCCCTGCACCTGTCCGTCTTGCGCGCGATGACCGAGCACGGTCTGAAGAAGGTGCTGGTCTACTTCAACCTGGTCGCCGACGCCCGCCGCTTCGCCCGCGAACTCCCGCACACCCTGCGCCTGCTGGCCAGAACCGACCCCGGCCTCGTCCCCGACATCACCCCGCAGATGTTCTTCGCGCACGGAGAGAACACCCCCGCCGAACGCGCCGACACCTTCGCCGCCTTCGCGGCCGCCGACTGCGCGATCCTGGCCAACTCCCGCCTGATCGCCGAAGGCGTCGACATCCCCAGCGTGGACGCGATCGTCTTCGCCGACCCCACCCGCAGCGTCGTGCGCTGCGTCCAGGCTCTGGGCCGCGCGCTGCGCCTGGACGTCTCCGGCAAGACCGCCTCCCTGATCGTCCCCGTCTACATCCCGCCCGGCGCCGACAGCCAGGACATCCTGGGCACCGCCTACGAACCGGTGTGGGCGATCGCCTGCGCGCTGGCCGGCCACGACCACCGCATCATGGAGCGCCTGCCGGACAAGGCCAACCGCCTGCCCCGCGAGACCAGCCAGGTCATTGCGCGCCGCTGGAGTTTCGACTTCACCGTCCACCCCGAGCGCATCGCCCAGGCGATGGACCTGGTCTCCTTCGACCCCCGCGACCAGCCCGTCTCCCGCAGCCGCCGCCTCGGCCTCGCGGCCGCCCAGAACTACCGCGACGAAATGGGCCACCTCGACGTCCCCGCCGACTACACCGACCCCACCGGCTACCGGCTGGGCACCTTTGTCGCCACCATGCGCGACGCCCGGACAGCCGGCCGCCTCGAAGCCGACTGGACCGCCGAACTCGACGCGCTCGACATGATCTGGGACAAGCACGCCGCCGCCTGGCGCGCCCGCCTGACCGCGGCCGCCGACTACCTGCGCGCCCACGGCCACCTTGCCGCCCCCGCCACCACCCCCGTCGGGGCCTGGCTCGCCGAACAACGCCACCTCGCCGCCCACGACCGGCTCGACGCGGCCCGCGCGCAGGATCTGACCGCCCTCGCCCCCGACTGGCGCCTGCCCCACGGCGCGGACTGGCACCGCAAGTACCACCTGCTGCGCGCCCACCTCGCCACCGGCGCCGACCCGGCCGCCCTCACCCGCGACATGGTCCTGGCCGGGGTGAAGATCGGGTCCTGGCTGCAGCGTCAGCTCACCACCTGGCCCGCCCTCACCCCCGGCCAGCGGCAGATGATGACCGCGCTCCGCCTCACTCCTCAGACCAACCCGCTCACCCCCGACCGCCGCACCCGCCGCAGCTTCGAGGAGACCGTCCAGCTCCTGGAACTCTTCCTTCACCGCGAAGGCCGCGCCCCCGCCTCCCGGGAGGAGATCGTCGTCGACGGCGACACCGTCAAGCTCGGCGCCTGGCTCGCCAAAGCCCGCACCAAACACCGCGACGGCCAACTCCCCGAAGCTCACGCCCGCCTGGTCGCCACGCTCTTCGACGGCGACTGGACGACCGAGGGCGCCGTCCCCGCCGCCGTGGCGTAAGCCCATTTCTGGGCTGCCGCCTCGAGGGCCGGGACCCAGCACGGTGGCCACGAGGTCAGAACCCCGAGGGGCGTGCGCTGGCTGTCCGCGCGCCGGGAACCGGCGGCCAAGCGCGGGAAGCGACTGCGTAGCCCAGGTGCGCGCAGGCATCATCACGGGCATGGACATCGGAGGGCGCCGCAAACGGCGGATATGGCAGACGGTGGGCTGGTGCGGCGGGGGAGCAGTAGCAGCGACCGCGGCCTACGCCGGGGTGCAGCTGACCCGGGGCGGGCTCAGCCTCTCGGACACCGTGGGGCTGCTGGGCCTGCCGATCGGCGTTGCCGCGCTGGTGGTTTCGGTACTGGCGCTGCGCAGCCAGCAGGGCAACGAAGCAGAGCAGGCCCGCGGCTGGGCCGCGACGCTGGCCGTGCAGGTCGCCACCGGTGAAGGCCGCGTCTACGAACAGCTCCTTGGCAACGACACCGTCCCCATCGACCTCGCCTACACCCTCCGCCCCGCCCCCGGCCGTGCCGCCACCGCACCCCCCGCAGGCCGACTCCTTCCCACCTCCCACCCACCCACTGCCCTGCTGCTCCCGGCCTCGCATCCGACGGAAGTGCCGGATGTGGCCGCGTACTGGCGCGCCATCCGGCCCTGTCGCCTGGTGATCACCGGCCCGGCCGGGTCGGGCAAGACCGTCACCGCCCTCGCCCTGATCCTCGCGCTGCTCAAGGACCGCGCCGAGACCGACCCGGTGCCACTACGCATCCCCCTGCCCCTGTGGGATACCGACACCCCCCTGGACATCCTGCTCACCGAACGTCTGGTCCGCGCTCACGGCTGCTCCCGGGCGCAGGCGGCAATCCTGGTCGGCCACGGCCTGGTCCTGCCGGTACTGGATGGCCTGGACGAGATGGACCCCCTTCCGGTCAGTGGCGCCCCCGACCCCGAGGCCTCGCGGGCCCGCACCGTCCTGGGCCAACTGGACGGCTACCGGCTTCGCGGGGAGCCGGGACCGGTGGTGCTGACCTGCCGCACCGCCCACTTGGACGCCCTCGGCAACCGCGGCGTCCTGCGCGATGCCGCCCGCATCGACCTTGCCCCCGTCCCCCCGCACGACGCGGTGACCTACCTGACCGCCCGGACCAACGACCCGGCCCGCTGGCAGTCCCTGACCGACCGCCTGACCACGAACCCCACCAGCACCCTGGCACGCCTGCTGTCCACGCCATGGCGGCTGTGCCTGACCGCCACCGCCTACCACCACAGTGGCAACCCAGACGAACTCACCGCCTACACCACCGAACAAGCCCTGGACGACCACCTGCTGGCCTGCTTCATCCCCGCCACCACCCACCCACCCTCCCGCCTCACTCCCGCCACCGCCCACCTCAACCCCCGCGCCTACACACCACAGCAGGTCCACCGATGGCTGCACCACCTCACCGGCGCCCTCACCCCGGCCCCCACCGCACCTGCCTCGGCAGGTGCGAAAACCGACCTGGTGCTGCACGAACTGTGGCCCCTGGCTGGCCGAACCCACGTCCGCACCCTCGACGCCATACTGACCGCCGGCGCTGTACTCCTCACCCTCTCCATGGCCTGGACCACAACCAGCCCCGGAACTACGACATGCCTGATCATTCTGTTCGCCGCCATCGCTGCGGTGACGGCGCAGGCCAAGGCAGGACCCCCACGCCGACTGGGGCTCCCCGTACGCGCCCGCCCAAGACGCATCCTGGCGGCGGGGCTGGCGAACGCGCTGCCAGTCGGACTGACGGTCGCACTGGCGTCCGGGCTGGCCATCGGGCTTCCAGCCGGGCTGGCCTACGGGGCGACATCCATGCTGATGGCCGGGCTGCCGTCCGGAATCAGCCGACCGCTCTCCAGGGAGGCACGCCCCTGGCATCTACTGCGAGACGATCTCTGGGCGGGGCTGACACTTGGAGTGTTGATGGCGCTGACCCTCGGACTGGCGTCAGGACTGGCGTCGGGCCTGATGGCTGGGCTGACCCTCGGACTGTCGTCCGGGCTGATGGCTGGGCTGGCATGCGGGCTGACGTCCGGCGTGGTGCGTCGTTACGCGGTGTTCCTGCTGTGTTCCCGAGGCCAGTTGCCCTTCCGGTTGGTGGTGTTCCTGGACTGGGCCTGTGAAGCCGGGCTGCTCCGCTACGCCGGCCCGGCCTACCAGTTCCGTCACCGTGAGCTGCAGCAGTGGCTGACCACCCGCCCCGAGCCCGCAGAGCCCCTGCCCGGCCCATAACCGCCCGGCGCCCCCGGCGTGAACCGCAGTCATCCTCGCGAGGCTGTCCATATCGGTCGGTGAGTTGTCAGGGGCGGCCTCTACCGTCGAGGGCATGACCAGTCCGCCGAACTCCCCTGGCAACGCATGGGTGTTGCGCGAGCCCGGCCATCGACCCGATCGGCTGTGCGAGCCTGGCCCTGCCGCCGGGCGCCGGTGCGTGAACGGGCGGCGGCTTCGCCAGCCGGGTACGGACCCGGGCAGCCACCCCGGCGCCCAGGGCAGCGGTATACACGCGACTTTGCGGGAAAGTGGAAATGGTATTTCCGTACGGCCGTGAAAACTCTCCTCCGGATTCTTGTCCCGTGAACTGCCGCATGAACTGTGCCGACGGTTGCTTTTCCGGGACGCATAGCATTCATGTCTGAAGCATTTCAAATGCTGCCGACGGGAAAGTTCTGGCACGCCCTGAAATTGGGGGTGGGGATTGTGAATCCTGCCCGGGGCGCGCTAAAATGACTGTGCCCGAAAGTCCGGCAATGCCGAACCTCCGGGCGCAGTCTTGGAAAATTGTTCTCCCGGGAATCTCTGGACTGCAAGACCAGATGGGATTCCCGGGAGGGGTTTCCGGACTGCCGCAGGGTGCGGGGCCACCGGCAAGTGGCTCCGGCCCTGCGGGCCTACAGCGTGTCGATGACCTGCGCGAGCAGGCTGATCAGCTTGCGGAGCGCGGGCCACAGCCAGTGCTCCGTGGTGTAGATGCTGTAGTACACGGTCGCCGTGACGACGTGGAACGCGAGGACCCACTTCCACCAGCGGCGAGCGTCAGATCCGGTCACCTTGCCGCCGGAACTCTCGGGAACCGACTCGTTGGTGCCGGACATCCTTGGCCTTTCTCTTCGAGGCTCTCCTTTTTGCGAGAGTCAGGTTATCAAGGCGCTCTCCCGTCGTTTTCTCCCGGCGAAGTTGATCACCTTTTCGATCTTACTTCCCGGTCTTTTCGATGGGTAATTAGCCCGCTTTTTTCCGCTATCGTGATCGAATTCATTTGCGGCCGCCCCGATTTCTTGTGAAGTGCGTCACATCACGCTCTCTCGGGGTGGGGAGGCCGAGGGGCGGCGCTGTCCGTCCGTCCTCGACGCGCACTGCCGTCGGTTCGGACCCGTCCACCCCGTCCCCTCCTGCCTTCCATCTTCTTCATCGCGCGGGGCGCGGAGGTCGGGTACCGGGCTCTTCAAGATCTTTTAGCCGGTTCGCGGCGAGGGGCCCTATCAAGGAGGGCCGTTGTCGAGCGAGGACTGGCGCAGTCCGGGCGCTGCATGAGTTCGGCGCAACTCGCTGCCGCCGACGGCGGCCGGACCGTCGGCTCCTGCACGCACACGGCCCAGCCGCAGAGCCCGCGCGCCAGCCTCCCTGACCTGGCAGGGAAGCCGGCGCACCGCATCGCCATCCGCGGGCGCAGGTGTTGCCGAACGCCGGATTCAGCCCCCTGCGGTGGACGCGTTGCCGCAGACGTTCACCGGGACGTCGATCGGGACCTGGACCACGTTGCCCGACAGCACGCCGGGGCAGCCCGACAGCAGCCGTTGACGCAGGTGTTGCCGAACACCGGGTTCAGCAGCGCGTTCACGACGATGGTGTTGCCGCAGACGTTCACCGGCACGTGGCATGCCCCGCCTCTTCGACTCCGACACCCTCCGGTTCCGCGCTGTCCTGGTCCGCCTCCGATTCGATCTTCGTCATGGCTTCGCCCTTCAGAACCATCGGCATCCCCAGCCGGAAGGGCACAGGCGTTCTGTCGGACAACGGCCAGAAAGTCTCCTCCCCGTCCGTCAGGTATCCGACAAGAGACATAGCCGTGGCGTAGACGTCCGGCAGGCTGGCAGAGAAGCGGTGCGTGCTCAGCAGGAACTGAGCATGCGGTTCCGCTGACCCCTGCGGCAAGGTCGTGCACGCCCCTAGGAGCACGAAGCGATGTGCCAGCGACGGACCCCCTTCCGCGGTCCACCATCCGTCCGGCACGGCCATCGCGCAGTGAACAGCATCCACATCCACGTCGAAGCCGGTGCCCAAGGCGGCGGGGACCCGCCGGATCTTCAACGGGGCGTGCGGCACGACCACATCCACGGGTTCGCCCTGCAAGGGCTGCGCCGAGATCTGGATCTGCGACACCTCCTGGCGGGCGGCGCGCAGGCCTTCGGCCTGCCGCCGCGTCTTGTCCAGGAGGCCGGAAGCCATCTGGCGGACCCGTTCGGCGACCCGGACAGCCGCACGTACATCGTCTCGGGCCTGCGCGGCAGCACGTACCGCCGCACGCAGATCGTCCCGTGCCTGCCGCCGGGCCTCGTCGAGGATCCCGGCGGCATCGCGGCGGGCCTGCTCCGCGATGCGGGCGGCTTCAGCCCGGGCGAGAGCCACCCGGTCCACCGTCACCGGCTCAAGCCCACGGGTGAAAACGCCACAGATATCCCCAACATCGGGCATCCCGTCCTGACCGGCCGTCCTGACCGGCTGGCCGGTGGTCCCGCGCGGCACGGACCCGTCCGCCCCGCGCGGGATCAGGCTCCCGCCGGCCTGTACCACGCCCAGAGCGAAGCTGGCGATCTCCCGCGCGTCCGTCTCCGCCAGGGTCGCCTCGGCACCGGGGACGCCGTGGCGGGCGGCCACCTTCAGCCACCGCCGCGCCTTGTCGTACGCGCCGCGCTCCAGGTACTCGTGCCCCAGCCCGTACGCCTCGTAGCCAAGGACCGCACCCTCGGCCTCGTTCACGAGCTCGGCGCGCTCGGCCGCGCTGCGGCTGTTGAGCCGCTGCATGACCGCGGCGAACCCGGCCGCCTGCGCTGCGCTCGGGGAGCCGTGCTCCTGCGGCACATCCTGCCCGTTGTCCTCCACGCGCTTCATCGACGCACCTCCTTCACCGCTGCGACCGTCTCGTACGTCTCCATCCGCGGCGACTGCCGCAACGACGCCCGTGCCTTCGAAAGGATCTTCTTCATGTTCTCGACGCCCACCTGGAGTACCGCGGCGCAATCCTTGGTCGAGAGCTCCGCCACGTAGTGCAGCAGCAAGGCCTGTCGCTGCCGTTCGTCCAGTTCAGCCAGTGCACGCTCGAGGTCCAGGCGCACCTCGATGCCTTCGAATCCGGCCTCCCCGTACCATCCTCCGCCGACGGCGAGGATCTCCAGGTCGGCCACCTCGAAGGTCAGCTCCCGGCCCGCCTTGCGCAGATGGTCGTTCAGACGGCAGCTGGCGATCCAGTACAGGAGGGCCACCGGGTTGTCGTGGTCGGGGTTCTTCTGCCAGTAGAGGAAGAACTGCTCGAACACGTGGCCCTGGAGATCACCGGCGTCGTCGCGGCCGACCTTGCGCTGCAGGTAGCGCATAAGAGGGCCGAACTGATCGGTGTAGAACGCGGCGAACTGCTGCCCGCCGTCAACCGCGCCGCCTGGCTCCTGCGGGTACGCGTACTCTTCCCCGGTCACCGGCGCCTCTCCGTCCGGCCCGCCATACGGCCGCCCCGTCCTGGAACTGCGGCGGCCGCCCAGCCGAGCCGGTCGGCGAAGGGGCCGCCCGGCCGTCCCTGCGCCCGAGAGCCGCCCTGTGCGGACACCCCCTTACACACTGGCCACTCCTGCACTTCGCCTACCGCCCTGTTCCTCGTGGTCCGCGCGCTTTCACCCTCTTCATCGCGCGGGCGACCCGGATCGGGTAACGCATCCTCCAAGATCTTTTAGAAGACCCGGGCAGGGACGGATCCGGCCGGGCGCTCGCTGCCCGCGAAGCGGCCACGGACACAGCACCGACGAATCCCCGGCCAGCGCCCATCACCGCCCAGCCCGGTCTCTGGCGGATGCGTCCGGACCGCTGCGGTCGGCCACCGACGAGCCCCCTCCCGCAAGGCCGACACCCCCGCACGCGCCGTGAGGTCCGTCAGGGCTGCACGCGGGCGTGGTCGAGACGGCGGTGGACCATCGACAAGGTGGTCAGCAGTTCCAGTAGTTCTTCGTCGCTGACGGGCCGGTTCAGACGCGGATCGTGGGCTGTGGGATTGCGGTACATGCTGCCCAACCCCTTGATCAGCATTGCGAACCCCTTCTGCTCCCCGGTCTCCGTCGGTGTCGTACCGGTGTTGACGGCCACCCGCGGTGTGCCGGTGGCCCCGGGCATGAGGACGGCGTCGACGAGCTGGGATCCGTCCAGCTGTTCGCCGGTGAGCTGCCGCAGCCGGTCCAAGACGGACTTGGCGGCCTCCAGACTGGCGTGGAAGGCGTTCTTCGTCAGGATCTCCCGGGTGCAGTAGGCCAGGACCTGTGGGTGTGTTCCCCGCCGGCGCAGCTCCGCCCGCAGCGAGTTGGCGTGCCGGGCCGCTTCGTCCAGGGTGCTCGCGGCCGGCCCCCGTGCCACCTGTCCCGCCTCGTTGACTCGCAGGCCGGCATGGACCAGGACCTCGTTGAGGTCGTCACGGCGCCGGGAGAACACCTCGAGCCGCTGCGCATAGCGCACCGGGGCCATCGCCTCGGTGATGAACCGGATCACGCAGTTCGACGCCCCGTCACGCGCCTGCCGCGCCAGCAGGGCGCGGGCCAGCCGCTCACGCTTGTTCGATCCCTCAGCATCCGCAACGCCGGTCAGAGCGAGCAGGTGATCGATCTCCCGGCCGGTCAAGCCGTCGTTCGTGGCGGCGAGGACGTCGGAGACCGCAGTGACCGTGGCGGGCGACCAGAGGGGGTGCTTGGTGGAGGCGCTCATGCCAATGCCCTTCCTGGGCCTGCTCCGTGTACAGGCCAGCCGACCAGGATGACACCAACAGCCCTCGCGCCGTCGGGGATTTCACTCGCAGTCTCTCGATCACACCCCGGGTCGTAGCGACCAGCGCCGCTGGAGCAGCAGGGCCGGGGAGAAGCGCTTCGCCCGGGTGGGTGCAGGAGTTCACCTGGAGAAACGCCACAGCAAAGGGACCTGGAGCCATCCGATGAGTTCCTGCGTATCGGGGCAGGCGGCCATCGGCTCATGCAAGATCCGGTCCTGCCATCAGGCACTGCCTGCCGTGCGACCGACACGCAGGGGCATCTGAGCGCTGACCGGGCCGCTGCGGGCCGGCGCGCTGCCGGGAGGGCGGCTTTGTCGCAGGTCCGCAAGAAGTTCGTCGATGAGGGCTTCTTCGTAGGCGGGCCGGCCGTGGGCGCGCATGACAGCGGCGAGCGAGGGGTCCCAGAGGGTCTCGCCCAGCCGGTCCGTATCCAGCAGGACCGCGTCGAAGGGTGCTGGGTGCAGGCTCGTGGTGTAGTCGGCGGCTGTCATGCGCCACACCTCGGCGTCGGGGACTGCAGCGATGACGGCCCGTACGAGGGCGAGGCCGGCACAGTCGAAGTCGGCGCGCACGGCGATGCGCCACCCTGTCGCCGCCAGGCGTGCCACGGCGTCCAGTTCCGTACGCGAAGGGGTGCCCACCGTGCACAGCAGCCGTACGGCGTCCGGGATGCCGTCCAGGGCTGCGGCGGCGACCGAGGGGTTCTCGGTGAGGAAGACCCAACGGTCCTCGTTGTGCCGGGGCGCAGGCCACAGGGCGCGGTGCAGCACCCAGGGGACCAGAAGGCTGGGCTGGCCCGGGGGGATGTGCCAGCCTGCGGGGTGGACTCCCAGGGTGAGCAGTCCACCGGTGAGGGTGTCGAGGTCGACACCGAGCCGGTCCCAGGCCTCGCGGGCCGATGCTCCGCCGCCGGTATCTGCCTGTGCCGTGGCGGCTTCGGCGAGGACGAGCCCCGCCAGTTCGGTTCCGGCGTCCAGAGCGTGGGGGTTGCCGGCGGCGGTGTGGGCCAGGCGGCGCCGGTCGGCGCGTGTCGAGGCGGGCAGATGCTGCAGGACGGTGAAGGCGGCGGTCAGCAGATGCTCAGGATCGGGGTGCTGCAGGAGGCGGGCGAGGCTGCCGCGGCGGCGCAGGCTGTCCCAGCCGGTGTCGTCCGGCCGTACCGGCGCGGTGGGGGGCAGGGCGCATGCCAGGCGGCTGCGCAGGTGCTGCAGTGTGGTGAGGCGGGCGGTGCGCCGGGCCTTGTCGGCGGCGCGGTGGGCCAGGGGCCTGCCGAGTGCGTGGGCGGCGACCGCACCCGGCGTCAGGTGCGGTCCCCGACGGTTGAGAGTCTGGGTGAGGCGGTGCAGGTCGATGCGCCGGGCGACGCCGGGTGGCAGCGCCCGCGGCGCCAGCAGACCGATCACGGCGGCGCGCTGCGCGGATGAGTCCGGAGTGGTGATCGTGATCGTGCTGCTGTCCATGGCGGCGTCGCCGCGCTGGTCGGCCCGCCGGGCGATCTGTTCCCACAGCCATCGCACCTCGGGTGAGAGCAGGGCGGTGAGATCGGCACTGCGGCAGGCGCCGTTGTGACAGAGCTGTTCGGGACAGTCGGCCTGGCTGCTGCCGGGGGGACTCATGACGTGCCTGCGGGGAGCGCGGCGGCGTGGCCGGTGGCGTGTTGGAGCAGAGGGCTGTAGACGCGGACGGGGAAGGCGATGACGGTGTCCTCGGGGGCTTTCTCGAGTTCGAAGATGTCGATGCCGTCCCAGGCGCCGGGGGAGCCGTCCCAGTTGTGGCTGGTGCTCATCAGGTCCAGGTCGAGGGTGGCGAGGTAGGCGGCGATGCCGTCCCGGCCGTGGTCGTCGACGTCGCCGGGGACTTCGTCCAGGGCGCATAGGCGCGCCGCGTGCGGGGGGAGATCGCGGTACTCGGCGGCCAGAGCGGCGAGCATGGGAGCAAGGACGATCAGGCGGCTCTCACCCTTGGATACGGTCACGCCGCGGGCGCCCCAGCGTTCTTGTCGCGTCGTCCCGGGCCGGGTGATCATGTACTTGACTGTGACCCAGGTGCGGATGTCGATGGCTTCGGCCAGCCGGTCGGCCCGTCTGGAGTCGGGTCCGGCATCGCCCGCCCGCATCTCTTCGCCGAGCCGCATGACCGCCAGGAGTTCCTCCCCGATACGGCGCTGCTGCTCGGGTGTGCGCTCCGCGTCACCGATCTTGCACGTCAGATGGTGGATGGTGGCGATGGAGGGGGGAAGGTCACGGCGCAGCGCAAGCTCGATCTGCACGCCGACTCCGGAGGAAGCGGCGGTCAGCTTCATCTGCTCGTTGACCTGCTGGGCCCAGTCCTGCAATTCGACCCAGGCGGTACTGATGGCCGTGGGGATCCGGCCGAGGACGAAGTTCTCCAGGGCGTTCTCGTCCGCCGCGCTGTAGGCGTGCTGCGCCTCCGCCCGGTGTGCTGCCGCCATCCGTGCGGCTGCGTGCGCGGACATGCGCCGGCCGGCCAGGGACAGTTGGTGGGTGGGCATCCTCTCCGGTGCCGGGCCGTGTCCGAGGCGCCAGTCCTCGTCCGGTGCGGCAGCCAGGTGATGGCGCAGGGCGTCGGCGCACGCATCGATGCCTGCGGGTGGCTGCGGTACGGCCAGCAGGCGGGCACGCAGTTCCCTGAGCCAGGTCCCGGCGTCGCCGTGGCCCGCCGAGCCGTCCTGCGCCGTCGCGGCGAGGGCTTCGGCGAGACCGTCGAGGGCCAAGCACCGGCGCACCGCCTCCACGGACGCCTCAGCCCGGGGCCGGCTCTCCTGCAGGCGCCGCGCGGCGTCCGTCTGCGCCTGCCGTGCCGCTGCCGCGACGGAGTTCGCCTCCGCCAGTTCCCTGCGGGCCCTGCCCAGGCGTTCGCGCACGCCTGTGTGCGCCTGCCGGGCTGCGGACGCCTCCTGCACGAGGGCGAGTTCGTCCATGCCGCTGCGCTGCCTGCAGGCCTCCAGCGTGGCCCGCGCATCGCTGAGCTGTCCGAAACTGTCGCGAACGGTGCGCCTGCTGCGTTCCGCAAGGTGGCGTGCGTCAGCGGCGGTCCGCGCCGCCCGCTGCACGTCTTCGAGCAGGCCGCTGACGCCACGCATCTCCTCGACCGCCCGGCTGAGGAGGTCGGCGCGCCGGGCGGACGCCTCGGCCTCGTCGCGCACCAGGGACAGGCTGTCGGGCAGCCCGTAGGCGGCGGCCTGTTCGCGCCACTGCGCCAGCGCGCGCCGGGTTTGTGCTTCCTTCGCCTGCGCCAGCCTGTCCTCTTCGCACGCGTGAGCACGGGCGTCCTGCTCGGACACCGCACACTGCGCGCGGACGGTCTCGGCCTGCGACGCGGCCCGGGACAGCTCGTGCGGGAACTGGTCGGCCAGATGTCCCAGCAGCGCCGCGTACTGCGTGAACCGGGCCGCAGCCCCGGCATGCCGTGCTGCGGCCAGCTCGAAGCGGTCGCATGCGCGCTGGGCCGCGGCGGCCTCCCGCTGGGCCGCGGCGCGCCGGGCTTCCCTTCCGATGTGCGAGGCCACCGGTGTGCTGTGGCGCACCGCTTGCGGCGGCCGGGCGAGGAGAGGACCGCAGCGGTAGGTACCGTCGGCGCCGATCAGCAGTTCCGGCCTGCCGGTGGTCTCCGTGTCATCGGCGGTGGGCGCGTACCCGATGCGCTTGAGGACGGCCTCGGCCACCTCGCCCAGCCGGTGGCCGGGCACGGCCGTCAGGAGCGAGGCGAGACTGTCCTCCACGGGGAGTTCCGGTCCCAAGGGCCCCACCAGCCAGCCCTCGTCGCCGGCCACGCCCTGCGGTGACAGCTGTGCGCAGAGCAGGCCGGCGGCGGCCATGGCGGCTTCCACCGCGTTCCGGCCCGGCCCGGCGGGCAGGGCGCCCGGGCGCCAGTCGACGGCCACGGCGAAGCACTTGCCCTCGTCCGCTGTCTGAAGCCACGCCGGGCCGGGCAGCGCCGGCAGCTTCCCGCTGCCCCACAGCCGGGCCTGCTCAGCCGCCTGGGCTGCTGCCTGCCGGGCGGCGGCGGTCTGGTGCCGATAGTGCTCGGCTCGCTGCCGGGCACGACTGGAGGCGGCGGCTGCACCGGTACTCACGCGCCTGCCCAGGGCGGCGGCGTCACGGACCGCCGCGGTGAACTCCCCATCCTGTCCCCACGCCCGGGCCCGGACCGCGACGGCTGCCAGGTCGAAGAGAGGCGCGCGCACCTGCGCCTGCGCCCCCAGGGCCCACCCGTGTACGGCCTCGGACAGAGCGGTCACCTTGGCGTGTGCGTCATCGTGAGCACTGCGGTGCCGCGCGACGGCCCGCTCCGCAGTCGCGGCGGCGGCGTTAGACCGGGCGCGCGCCTCCTTGCCCTCCTGCCGCAACGTCTCGACGCCCTGGTGGGCCACCGCGAGCATCTTGGCGTTCGCGCCGCGCTGGCGCAGGCGGTGTTCCGCCTCGGTGAGCGCCGTCACCGACTCCTCCACCACGCCGGGAAACGTCTCGGCGCTGATCTCGGTGGACGGGCCGAAGCTGCGCGCACCGATCGTGACGGGGGCCTGCTCGACGTGCTCCATCCTGACGGGTGAGGCCACCACGCCGGGCACGCCTGCTTCTGCACAGGCGTGCGCCACACCCTCCACCACCTCGCGCACGCCGTTCACCGCGGCTTCCAGCCGCTCGGCGGCGCCCGCTGCTGCCGAGCAGTGCGCCTCCAGCAGCTCTTCGGCCTGGCGGTGTCCCGTTTCGCGCCCCTCGGCCCTCTCACGGGCACGGGCCATGTCGCTGGAGGCCGCATCCCGCTCCAGGGCCTGCGCGCGGGAAGCCGTCTCCCCCTCCGCCACGTCGAGTTCCTCCACAAGGGCCGCCAGTTCGGCATGTCCCTGCGCCGATGCCGCGGCGTGCGCCTGTGCTTCTTCGGCCTGGACCTCGGCGCGTTGGCGCGCCGCAGTGTGTTCCAGGGCGTCGTCCGTGGCGCTCAGCACGGTGCGGGCACACGAGTGCAGCCAGGCCGACGACAGGTCTTCCAGGAGGGCGGAGGTCTTCTCCGCCCGCAGGTACCGCGACCGGGTGGCCTCGGCGGCGGCCAGGGCCTCCCGGGTCACGCGCAGGACCTCGGGGCTGACCCGCGGCAGCACGTCGTGCAGTTCCTGCTCGGCCTGAACGGGTGTCAGATCGCTCAGCAGGCCGGGGTTGCGGACCTTCTTGATGCGGCGGGCGATCTGCTGAAGCCGGGCAGGAGCGCAGCCGAAGACGCGCTCGGCGAGATCGGCGACGTAGTGGTCCAGGCTCTCGAAGACGGTGCCGCCGTGGCCGGTGACGTACTGGGTGAACGCCTCGAGGCTGAGCGTGCTCAGATCGTCGCGGTCCGAGCCGGGCACGAGGGGCATCATGAATCCCACCCGCGTCACCGACGGACTGGTGCCCTGGGCGTAGTCCAGGCGCAGCCCGTAGTGCACAGTGCCGGTGCCGGCCTCGGGAGCGGCCTGCGGCGGACGGAAACTGAGCCAGAGGTACCCGACCCTGCGCCGTCCCGTACTGCCGCTTCTCATCAGGAACTCCAGGGTGGTGCCCCGGTTCTTTCCCGAGCTGAGGTGCGCCGCCGTGGTGGGGTCCAGCAGGTGAGGGCACAGCTTCTCCAGCAGGGTGGTCTTGCCGGTGCCGTTCGGGCCGGTCACCAGGATCCGGCCCGAGGGAGAATCGAAGACCTCCCGGGGGAGCAGCCCGACGTTCTCCACCCCCGCACCGGCCAGACACCACCGGCCGGCCCACCGGGCAGGAATGCTCAACTCGTTCATCGCGTCTCCGTTCCTGCGCCGTCGAGGGGGCCGGGAAACGGTCCGTCGTGAGCGACGACCGTCCAGCGGGCCGCCGCGGGGGACAGCCACCACCAGTCCTCATAGCCCGTGGCCACACGCAGCAGATCGGCCCCTTCGAGCAGCGTCCGGATCTGACCGGCCAGTTGCTCAGGCCGCTGCCGGTACTCTCCCCGCCACCTCGTGTGCCGTACCGCCAGCTCACCCAGGCGGCGGACCACTGCTGACGCGGCGGCGCCGCACCAGCCCTGGCCGGGAGCCGTCGGTCCGCCCCGCTCGCCTTCGCCGCTCAGATAGTCGATGAGGAGCAAGGTGGCGTGCCGGACGGTGCCCGAACCGCCCTGCTGCCGGTGGGGAAAGCGGAACGAGCCCAGCACCCGGGCGTCGCAGATGTCTTCGGGCACCACCAGGCTCGCGCCTTCCAACCGGTGCTCCAGGTGCAGCCCCAACGTCTCGGCCACGTGGGCCCCTTCGCGGGCGAGCCGGGTGCTGAACCACTGCCGCTCCGCCTCGTCCAGGTCGCAGACGTGGACGACCGCCCGGTCGGCGAGCATGCCGACCACCCGCACCGCCTCGTCGCCGGGCCGGTGCAGTGAACGCAGCCAGCCCCCGGGATCCCGCCCCGGGTCACAGGCCCACTGCCCCTCTTCGTCCAGCGGCACGCTGCGCGGCAACAGGTGCAGCAGACGGGCATGGTGGATCTTCAGCAGCACCGGCGGATCGTGCGCACCGTCCATCAGATCATCGACGCGGCCCTCGAGTTCACTCAGCACTCCGCGCTCGCACAGCATCCTCAAACCGGCGACCAGCGCACGCAGCTCGGGCTGTGACTGCGTCACCGGGATCTCGGCCTCCGCGGCGGCCGAGCGCACCGCGCCCACCACCTGCCCCAGCCGCGCCCGGGGAGGAAGAGCCTCCAGCACGGCGACCGTCAGCCAGAACCACACCCCCTCCGGGGCGTCACCGCCGGACATCAAACCGACCGGCTCCACGGGCACGTGCACACGCACCAGATCCGGCTCGACCGTCAGCATGCAGCCCAGTGCTTCCAGCACCGCACGCACCGCCGCGGCATGCCGGTGCACGGCTTCGATGAGCTCATCGTCCCGCCCGCCGATCAGCCACGTCTGCCCCCGAAGCCGCCGCACCAGCGCCGCGACGGCCTCCTGCTCGTCCTCCACCCACCGTCGGCCGCCCACCCCGCCGAGCACCGCGCTCACCGGGCAGCCTCGACCAGGACGGCCATCTCTGCCGGAGCGGCCCGCCGGCCCGCCGGGACCCGTCTGGCCGCCACCGCAACAGGGGGATGAAACAGCACCCTGCGGCCGGGCACCAGCACCGACCACCGCACTCCCTCGACCCGCCCCACCATTCCCGCAGCGGCCACCAGAGTGCACCCGACTCCCTCAGCCTGACCGATGCGCCCCGCCTCGTCCTCCGGCGCCCGCGCGGCAGCCATGACCGCCCTCAGCGCCAGTCGGCAGGCCGCCTCCGACAACGGGCCTTTCTCGGCCAGCACTTCCGCCACCGCGGCGCCGTGCCGGGCCTCGCGCTGCGCACGCCGCCGCAGCGCCTCACTCTCATCGCGCGGCTTGCGCCCCGTCACGGCCCCGCGGGCCGAGCTCTGCCCGGTCGCACGCAGCATCGCCAGCGCCGCCACCCGAGGACCCTCGTGCCACGACACCACCTCACCCGTGTCGGCCTCCGCGACCGTATGCAACTTCGTCCACGGCCTGTCCGCCAGCGCCTGGCGCAGCACCGCCCGCCCGTAGCGCGGATCCTGGCAGGCAACCGCCAGCGACAGCGCCCGCGCCCGCAGCGTCGCCGGCCCGCCCACGCTCTGATGCCGCAGCAGATTGGCATGCAGCATCGGAATCGCCCGCACCAACTGCAGCCCGAACCGCGCCGCCTTGCCGCTCCCGGGCGAGAACCACCCCAGCAGCTGCTCCCAGTCCGCCGCCCGCAGCCCCCGCGCTGGCGCCAGCACCCCGCGCGCCACCAGCGCCCCGGCCGGAGACTGACCACGCCGCGCTGCCGCCAGCTCGGCGAACCGAGGCCGCAGCCGGACAAGCTCCGCATGGATGCGGACCACCGCCGCATCCAGATGGACCACCACATGCGTGGCGTACTCCAGGATCAGCTGCTTCAGCTCACCCGTCGCCCGCAGGTCCAGATTGAACCGGTCGGCCAGCTGCGCCAGCATGTCCGCCTGGCCCACCAGTGCCCCGTCGAGGTGGTCGTGCTCGACGAACACCTGCCCCGCCAGCTCCGACAGAGCGGCGTCGGACGACTGATCGCCGTGCATGGCGGCCAGCGCCTGCTGGATCCTGGACAGCCCGTCCATGGGGATCTCCCGCGGCACGAGACCGTCGCTGGCCAGCTGTGTCCACAGGCGCTGCATCTGCCGTCCTCGCGGCGTCGCGCTGTAGCGCCAGCGGGCCCCGTTCAGCTCGTGCCACCGCTCGACCTCCGAGTCCGGCCGGCCCGAGGCGGCGAGGAACGTGTCGCTGAGCGCACGCAGCCGCCCGGTCACCGTGGCAAGAGGCATCTCCGTCCCCTCAGCGGCGAGCGCCGCACGGACCTCCGCCGGGGTCAGATGGTCGACCGACTGCTCGAGCACCTCCATGATCGCCAGGTACTGCCCGCGCAGCGGACTGAGCACATAGCCCACCACCCGTGCCGGATCTCCCGCGGCCATGCCCACATCAGCCCAGCCCTCCACCACCCAGTCCGCCTCGCTGTCGCCTGCGAGGACCTCCGGAACCGCGATACCCACAACCACCTCCCGACCGATGAGCAATATGTCCGATGAGAGACTAAATGTGACCACTGACAATCGGACTGCGGCTCAGTGTCGGCACCCCCTGAGCCGTGGTCAGGCCGGGGCGCGCCCGGGACCGCAAGGCTCATCCGCAGCTCGCAACGTCACGATGCCGCCGACCGGTCGCGCCAGGGCGGCGCGCTCTGGCCCGCCCGAGAGTGGCGGGGGGAGGCGCGAGGGGGTCGCGGGGCAACGGCCTGCGGCGCATCCCAACGCCCGCTGTGCAATGTTGACTTGAAAACGCTGTGCCGACGTGTTTGTAAGTGGTGTACCAATGGGCATCGGAAGTGTTGTAGCCAACTACAGCACTAAGTCGAGGAGGAGAAGTCCTTGGTCTACGACATTCGCCCGCTCGCCAACGGGCTGCGGACAGACCACCCGGTGCCCGGTCTGCCGTTCGTCGACGACTCACACCTGCCGCTCGACGACGGCCCCGACGCCATCGAGGCAGTCGGCCGGAACAAGAGCGAAGGCATGTGGGGCCGGTGCGACACCTCCCGCGAGGGAGGCTGGCTGGCCTTCACCACCGACCCGATCGCCCACCACCTGGGCTGGGCCATCCGCTACCACCCCGAGCACGGGCGCACCGTGCTCCTGCTGCGCGACGAGGACACCGCCAGCCTTCACACCTACTGGTCGGGGGCGCCGCTGCTGTACCGGGCCGGCGGCTACTGGTGGGACGGCGACACCTGGTACCGGCCCGGACAGATCTGGGACCCGGTCACCGAGGACTACGCACGCAACACGGCACGCGCCACGGCCACCGTCCACGCCAACGACATGCTCGACGGCCGCGCCCACCCGGACCGCGCACCCGTGCACAAGGTCGCCACGTTCGACCCCGCCACCGCGGCGCCAGGGGACTGGCTCGACCACCTGACCCGGTGGGCGCAGCACCACCAGAAGCAGGACGATCCCCTGCCGCTGGAGAAGTGCGTCGTCGACCTGGCCAGTCCCGAACTCACCGGGGACCGGCTGCTCGGCGTGCCCGAGATGGCCGCGCTGGGCGGCATCACGGCCTCCACCCTGCGGGGTTACATCTCCCGAGGCGAGAACGACGTGCCGCTTCCCCAGGCGACCGTCGGCGGACGGGCCCAGTGGTCACGACCGGTCGCCGAGGACTGGGCGGAAGCCCGGCAACGCTCCTCCGAGGGACTGAAGGACGCCATGTCGGCCGGCGACCGGCACCGTCTCGCCCCGGGAGCGGCTCAGATCCGCGACCGCTTCAGCGAGACCTTCTTCAGCTTCCTGTGGAAGCGGCCCGACATCCGCAAGCGATGGGGCCTGCGCCATCGCAACGAACCCAGCGTGCGGGAGGTGGCCGACCAACTGGCCTTCGAGGTCGCCGACAGCCTCAGGCGGATCATCCCGACCGACGCCCTGGGGCCGACCATCCGCCACGCCGTCCTGGAGGACTTCGCCACCTCGCTGCGCGTCAGCGAACGCCGGGGCGGCCAGCTCAAGGGCTTCGATCTCATCCTGTCGGTTCCCCTGGCGAAGATGCTCAGCTGGTTCATCCAGCACTTCCCGACCTCGGCCCAGTGGTACGTCGGCGAGATCATGGGCGAGGCGGACAAGCAGCTCGGCATCCCGGCCCAGGTGACGGGCGAAGCGCTGCGGCGGTCCGCGACCACGAACGGGGAACTCGACGGGCAGACCGCGAAGGAGTTTTTCTCCCGTTCCGTCCCGCGCGAGCCGGAGGGCTGAGGTCCTTCACCGATCGTGAGGGTGCCAAGCCAATCCCAGTGGCTTGGCACCCTCACGACTCTACTGGCGAACGGACCGGCCCGAGAGCAGCGCCGGGGCGCAACCCGGCCATCACGCTGCCGTCCTCAGGAAGACCTTCTGAACAGCCCGCAGTCGCCCCCCGGAGGAAGGGGGGGGTGGGGCGCCACGCATGGCACCCAGGTGTCCGCAACGGCACCGCAGGGGCGGCCGGACCTTGAGACCGGCCGCCGATCCCGCTCGACTCACGAAACACCTCACCGGCCGCTTCAGCCGGCCGTGCTTGTGCGTAGTGCCTGGCGTATGCGGGGGTTGGCGGTGCGGTCGTCGGCGAGGTGGCTGAAGTGCTGGGCGGATTCCGGGTGCTCGCGCAGGACGGCGGCGATGAGGGATGCGGCTTCGCTCTTCAGAGTCCGCAGCCAGGAAATGATTTTGTCCTGGGCGCTCCACTGGTCCCAGGCGCCGTCCCAGGTGCACATGGTGTGGGCGGCCTCTTCCAGCAGATCCCAGTCGCAGCGGTCGGCGGCGTAGGCGCAGATGCCCCGGAGCCAGATCACGACGGCTGCGGCGTCGCCGAACTGCACCATGTGCGTGTCGTCTCCGTGTACGTGCTCGGCCAGGGCACGCAGGAGGCTGTGAGCTTGCGCGGGGTCCCGTTCGAGGGCCGGTCCAGCCTGCTGGATGTCGAGGCGGGCGAGCACACCGACGTGGATTTCGTAGTCTTCGGGGTGACCACCGACCAAGGACAGCAGCGTGTCCGCGGCGGCCGAGTCGCCGTTGCCGGCGGCTTCGAGCAGTGTCTCGGCGGCCGGGAGGGGGTCTTCGGGGATGTCCGCGTGTTCGCGGTCGATCAGGGCGAGCAGCTCGTTGACGGTCTGGGGGCGACGCTGCGGATCCAGATGTGTGGTGGCGCGGACGATGGGGCGCCACGGGCCGGGAGGTGGCGTCAGCGGCAGGTTGGTCTCCGGCAGCTTGCCGGTGAGGGCCCAGGCGATGACTCTGCCGATGCTGTAGATGTCGCTGGACGCCGTGGCTTCATGAGGCGTACTGGACAGTTCGGGGGCGGCGAAGCCCTCGGTGCCGATGTAGAGGCCGGTGCGGCCCACCTTGGTGGTCTGGCCGCGCGGCCGGCGGACGATGCCCCAGTCGGCGAGGGTCCATCGGCCGTTGAAGTAGAGGATGTTCGACGGTTTGATGTCGCGGTGCAGCCAGTCGTGTTCGTGCGCTGCGGCCAGCACCGATGCCAGCGCGTCGACCAGGGCGCGCAGCTCGGCCGGCTCCCGCAGCAGCTCTTGGCGTTGGTCGGCGGTCGCGTCCGCCCACGGCATCACGAACCAGGTGTGGTCGGCGCCGAAGTCGAGAATCGGCATGGCGTGGGGATGACCGTCCAGCAGCTGGCCGATCTCGATCTCCCGCCGCATGCGAGCCACTTGCCGTTCGGGAGGGTGCTTGCTGTGCAGCTTCTTCAACGCGACCCTCGTGCCAAGGGTCTTGTGGGTCGCCTCGAACACGTCCGCCTGGCCTCCGTCCGGGACCGGTTCGCGCGGGCAGGCATAGTCCTTGCGCTCGCCGCGAGCGGCGCGGCGGACCGCGGCGTAGGCGCCCTGTCCGGGCGGTGAGGACGTCACGGCGGCCGGGGGAGCGGGGTGTGCGGCGCGGTGGCGTGCCGGGATCCGGCGGGCCCCGTATACCGGGTAGCCGCTGACGGTGCGCGCCTCGACGAGCTCGTAGCCGTCGGGAGCCAGTGTGTCGTTGACCAGCGACAGCAGCCGCTCGACCTCGCTGGAGTCCGTCCGCACGGCCGGGTGGATCATCTCTGTCAGGAAGCGGAGCAGAACCTCGTCGCTGCCGTCGGCGAGCCCGAAGCGGTCGTCGCTGAAGACCCAGTCGTCCTCCCAGTCCTCGGGGTTGTTGTAGCGGTGCTGGACGATGTCGCCCTCTGCTGTTGCGAACCGCGGATCATGGCTTGGCAGACGGTCCAGGTCATACAGCCTGCGCAGGAAGGTGACCTCGTCCAGGCTGCCCGGCCAGCTCGCCCCGCTGCTGCGCAGCGCGTCGAACAGGCGCCGCCTGGTGACGTCGGTGATGGCCGCCGACGGCCCTGCGGGTATGCCGCTGTCCTGGAAGCGGCCGAGGACGGTGTCGGCGGAAACGGTCCGGAGCAGGGACGTGCCTGTCACGCTTTCGGCGCGGGCACGGGAGAAGAGTTCCAGATCAAAGGAGACGTCGTTGAGCGCCTGCAGCACGGTGCGCTGCAGCTCAGGACCCAGCTCGCGCAGCCGGTCGTAGTAGGTGTCCTTCAGGCCGAGCGAGAAGAAGGCTCCGTCCAAGCCTATAAAGCCCTCCGGCAGCGGTGTCCTGGCCGGCGCTGCCATGCCGAACCGGCCGATTTTGACCGCGCCGATTTCCCTGATCTCGCCGCCTGGATCGACACAGAGCAGCTGGAACGTCGTCTTGAAGCTGTAGTCATCCCAGTTGTCGCGGACCAGGAAGGCCTGCCCCGGCATGGGGGAGACGGGCCACCCGCGGACAGGCAGGACAGTGAACTGCACGGTTCCTCCGGAGAACACCTCGGCCGATGGCCGGGCACATCAGAACAGACAACGCAACCGCCCTGCCCGCGAGCGGCGCTCCTCCCACTGAAGAGTGCCGGGTCTTGCGTGCTCCAAGGGCCAGGTCCGCGGCGGCGCGGGCGGGCTGGAGAGAGCGTCCAAACGCCCGCTGCTATTGGCCGGGGTGGACGGCCTGGACGCCGGTGCCCGCGTACGCCTTGGGCGTCAGAGTGAGCAGAAACCGCCCGGCGGGATGGGCGGCTGAGGGCCGGGCGGCGTGGATGGCGTGGACGGCGGCCCAGGAGTGCCCGAAGCGCAGCAGTTCGGTCGCGGTGACCGCGGCGTCAGTGTCGAACGCCTCGATCCGGATGAACCGCAGCCCCTTGATGTAGCCGAGCAGCCCGGGCCGTTCCGTGTCACCGGCCGTCAGCGACAGCACCGGCGCGTACAGGCTGCCAAGTCCGCCAGAGGCCTGGACGTAGAACGCGGCGACCGCTTCGTTGAACGGGTCCTTCGGGTCGTACAGGGCCCCGGCGGCGGTGTGGTCCAAAACGACCGCGATCGCCGCCACTACGCGGCCGCCCGCGGCCCGTGCGAGGCGGCGCCCAGACGCTCCAGCAGGGCCCGGGCCTTCGCCTCGGCCTCCGGGCTCGGCGCACTGCCCAGAGCGGAGGCGAGCTCGGCGCGGGCCAGCTCGGCACGCTCGGCGTACTCGGCCTGCGTCGGCGTGCTCTGCGCCAGCTCCTCGACCAGGCTCCGGATGGTCGTACCGTGCTCGGCCGCCAGCCGCGCCAGCCGGTCCCGCGCGGCCGCGCTCACCTTGATGCTCGTCTCGTCTGCTGCCATATTCCGACTCTACCGCGCCCCTCTACTGGCAGTAGAGGGGCGGTGGATGTCTTCTCTCCCCTTTTCGAGACCGGGCCGCCGCCTCTCGCAAGCGGAGGACGAGTGATGGTGTTCCCCGTCCGGCGGGACTTTCCGCGATGTGGAGCCTGTCAGGAGAGCACCTGGGCGAGCACGCCGGTGACGGCGGCGGCCAGTGTGAGGACGGCGGCGAAGGTGGCCGCGGCGCGCATCAGGGCGGCGGGATAGGTGGCGCCGTCCAGGCGGGTGAGCACGCCGGCTGCCGTGGCCGCGAGGAGTGCGAGTACGACAACCAGACCGGTGCTGAGCAGGACTGTGGCGAGGTGGTTCACGGCGATCTCCCCGAGGAGGGCGGATGCTGACCCGCCCCAATTTCACGGAACAGGTGTCCGCCCCGGTCCAGCTGGACAAAGATGGACTTCTTTGGACGTGCGGGACTCAGGGGGGTATGTGGAGGGGGACGCCGATGGGCGTAAGGCAGCGGCACTGGCCGAGCTGCGTGCCCGCCTGGAGAACGCCGTGGCTCTCTCGGGTCTGAACAAGGACCAGCTCGTCGGCCGCATAAAAACCAGGGTCGGGCCAATAAGCCGCACTACCGTCTTCAAGGCATTTCAGCCCGGCGCTCCCGTGCCGACGAAGAGGACGGTCGCCGTGATCGCGGCCGGGCTGAAATTGCCGGAGGAGCAGACACAGGAACTGCTGGACTTGCAACGCACTGCGGCCAGCAAGCCTGTTCCAGCACCGGAAACGACCTCAGGGCCAGGCCGAAAGTTAGGCAGGCCGGTCGACGGTACTGGGGCGGTAGCTGGCGTCGGGGACAACCACGGCCCGACAATCCCCCATGTCACGCAGCTCCCGCCGACGGCGATCCGCTGGGCTGCCGAAACCGAGGCCCGCGGCGAATCCAGCCTGCGCCCTCCGAAGGCGACCTTCACCGGCCGGGCGGACGAGCTGGCCGCGATCCGGACCGAGCTGCTCCGACGTGCCGACGGCGTCGGCATCCCGGTTGTGGTGGTGCATGGCCTGGGCGGCGTCGGCAAGACCGAGCTGGCCCGGCAGTATGCCCAGACCCACCGGCATTCCTACGACCTGGTCTGGTGGATCGATGCAGCCGCCCCCGGGGCCGTCGACGCCGCGCTCGCCGAGATCGCGGTACGGCTGAGTCCGTTCTGGGGCGGCACCGTGCCGTCCGAGCGCGCGCTCACCGCCTGGGCCCTGTCCTGGCTCCAGCAGCACGACAACTGGCTGCTGGTCTACGACAACGTCGAGGACCCGAACCTGCTCTGGCCGCACCTGGGCAGCCTCGGGCGCGGGCACCATCTGATCACCAGCCGCCACACCACGGGATGGAAACGCCGGGGGACGCTGATCGGCCTGGACGTCCTGCCGCGCAAAGACTCCGTCGCGCTGCTCAACGCCTGGGAACCCTTCAGCTCCCTCGAGGAGGAGTGGCATGCAGGCCAGCTGGCGAAGGAACTGGGCGACCTGCCACTGGCCCTGGAACAGGCTGCCGCCTACATGGCCCAGACGGTGACCAGCATTCAAAGCTACCGAGACAGCCTCGCCGAGCAGTTGGACGAAGCTGCCCAGGACCACTCCGGCGAGGAGCAGACGGTGGCCCGGGTCTGGAAGCTCACCCTCACCGCGTTGGAAGAGACCGTCCCGCTGGCCGTCGAACTGCTCCACGTCCTGGCCTGGCTCGACCCCGACAACTGCCCCCGGTTCCTGCTGGCCCCGCTCGCCCCCGGCAAGGTCCCGGTTCCCAGTGCCCTGGGGTGGCTGAGCGCCTTCAGCATGGTCTCCCTCACCGACAAGACGGTCTCCGTCCACCGCCTGGTGCAGACCGTGCTGCGCGACAAGGCGATCCGGCACGCCAGCCGCGAGACGGCCGAGGGCAGCGTCCCTCCGCCGCCACGCGGCCGACCTCAGGCCGGGCGCGTCCTGCTCGAAGCCGTGTATCCGGACGGGGCCGAAGCCGCCCCGGACGAAGCCCCGGACGAGGCCGTGCTCGCCCTGCTCGCACCGCATGTGATCGCTCTCTCCGGCACCGACCCCGGGGACTACCGCCCGGACCTGGCCCGGCTCTTCGGCGAGACCTCGGTGTACCTGCACCGGCAGGGCCAGATAGTCCGATCCCTGCCGGTTCGCCGGGCGTACGCGCGGCAGGTGGTGGCGGGTTTCGGCCCCGACGACCGAACCGCCCTGATCGGCTGCGACGCGCTCGCCTCCGCCCTGGTGGCGGCCGGCGAGTTCGACGACGTGATCGACGACTTGAAAGAACTCCGCAAGCGGAGCACCCGGGCGCTCGGCCCGGGCGACCTCACCACCCTGAACATCCGGGCCACCCTTGCCTCCGCCTACCAAGACAGCGGCCGATTAGAGGCCGCCGTCAAAGAACGCATCGATGCCTCCGCCGTCGCCGCCGAGCACCTGGGCCCGGAGCACGCCCGGACCCTGACCCTGCGCAACGACCTGGCCCGGGCATACGAGTACAGCGGCCGGTACGAGCAGGCGATCGAGATCTACGAGGACCTGCTCCGCCACGAGGAACTCCTGGTCCGCTGGGAAGGCAACTCGGCACCCCTGGCAGCAAACGCGGCCCAGGTGCGGAACAACCTCGCCGGGGCATACGCGAGCGTCGGCCGGCACGAAGAGGCGCTCGCGCACTACCATGCGGCACTATCCGAGCTGACCCACCTCCTCGGGCCCGGGCACCCGACCACCGTGGACTGCCTCAGCAACCTGGGCTACACCCTGGAGGCGGCCGGTCGGATCGATGAGGCGTCCCCCTATTACCAGGAAGCGTGGAAGCAGCGACTGACGAGCCTGGGCGAGGACCACCCCGACACCCTGCTGAGCCAGAGCAACCTCGCCTACCTGCACCTGAAAAAGGGTGAGGTCGATACCGGGCTGCAGCTGTGCCGCCAGACGCTGGTCCAACGCGAGCAGATTCTGGGCCCGACCCACGTCGACACCCTGGTGAGCCGGAACCTGCTGGCCTCGGCCCTCGCTTTTGCCGGGAAGCCGGAGGAGGCAGTCGACCTGTACGAGACCACTCTCGGACAGCGCCGGGAGGTCCTCGGGAGCGGGCACCCCCAGACCCTCCTGACCCTGGCCGCCCTGGCGCTCTGCCGCCTCCAACTGGGCAACGCCGCGGCGGCCGTCCCGCTGCTCGAGGAGGCGCGGACCCTCCAGGAGCAGCTCTCCGGGCCGGACAGCCCCGATACCCTGCGCCACCTCCACAACCTCGCCGCCGCCTGCAGGGAGGCCGGAGCCCTCGACCGGGCCCGGGAGCTGTTCACCACCGCACTGGACCGGCGCACCCAGGTGCTGGGCGCGAAGCACTTCGAGACCCTCATCACGCTCAGCGGCCTGGCCCGGCTGCACCAGGCCGACGGAGACTTGGAACACGCCATCCCCCTGTACGAGGACGCGATCGCCGGTCTCACCGAGGCACTCGGCCCCGACCACCCCACCACCCGAACCGTCTCCGGCTACCTCGCTGAAGCCCGCACCCCCTGACCGCCTCGAACCGGGCCAGCTCACCGCCGACCGGCTAATCGCGGAAGATCCCCTCCTGTGACAAATCCGCTAAGGATCACTGCGTGATTGATGCGTTGAGCTGTTGGTCTAGTGATCGTTGCGGGATTTCTGGTTGTTGTGATGTGTCGACCTGAGCTGGGGTTTCGGCAGAGGTTGAGGAGCCGGAGAGGCTCCTGAAGTGCGAGTTCAGTGATTGCTTCGGAATGTGGTGATCGTCGCAGGATTTCCTATTGCCGGGCACCAGTAGGGTGCGTGGGATGAACGTATGCGTTGAAGCCTCGTTCGATGCGGCTGTGCCGGGCAGTCCTGGGGCATCGCTGGTCCGGTGGTTTCGTGCCGCCCGCACCGGGTTGTACAGCGGCCTGGTGGAGGCGGAGGCCGGGAGCGGGGGAGGGGTCGTCTCCGAAGCGCATATCGTCCCGGACATCGACGACTCGGTGCGCCGCTTCCCCCGCATCGCGAAGACGTGGCCGCAGTTCGAGGAGGAGCTCGCCGCGTTCCCTTGGGGAGCCCAACTCGTGTTTCTCACGGAGGGCGGGGAACTGGACGACCTGGGACGGGCGAGCTCCTACCACGTCCTGAGTGACGGTTCCATCTGGCGGGCATCGGCTTTGACCAGTGTCAATTCCCCAGATGACGCCGCATCCTGCACTGCGGTGGTGGACTTCCTGTACGCCGCGCTGGATGGGAGCAGCCCCCTCTACGGCCACATCGAGTGGGACGACTTCGACGAACTCAGCAACCTCGATATCGTGCTGCGCCGCAGGCGGCGCACGTCCCTGCGCGAAGGTCGGCAGTTCCTGCGCGGCTACGCCTGGGTGACGGTCTGCCCGGCGGAACTTGCGGCGCGGCTGGGCGGCGCCGCGGTGCTGGAGGACTCGGGCGTATTCCACCGGGTGCTCCCGCTGCGGGCGGGGGGTGTGCTGCTACAGGCTTCGGCCACGATGGACGGGTACACGGACCAGGTGATGGAGCGGGTGTTCGAGACGCTGGCTCCCGTGCTGCCGCCGGGCGAGCCGAGCCCGGACCCCGCCCACCCTACACGCGGTTCGTCCCGCGAGACGCCGCCACGGTGCGCTGAGCCGGGCGGGGGCGGCGGAGCAGTTCCATCCCCAGGACGAGCAGGAGCTGCTTCCCGGTCTGGTCGAACTGCTCCTGGAGGGTGGGCTCGCGAAAGAGGCCGGCCAGCTCTCCGGCACCGGCGGCGAGGTCACCGCGCTGGGCGAGGTAGTCGGCCATGGAGACACGGTGGATGGCGCGGGCCCGCTCCAGCAGCGCACCGTCCACCGCCTGGTCCAGGGTGCGGCCCAGCGCGGCGCTGAGGGCCTCGACGTGGCTCACGACCGCCTCGACGGTCATCGGTGTCTGCACGGGGCCGAGCGCGCGGACGAGGCCGCTGGCGGCGAACACCGACTCCGGCTCCATCACATCCCGCACGGCGTCCAGCAGCTCGGCTCGCCCGCGCACCGTCAGGGCCTTGCCGTTGCCCAGTGCGGTGATGGTCCGCACGAACCGGGCCCGCGCGGTCCCGCCGGCCAATGGATGCCCGACCTGCTCCAGCAGACCCACAGCACCCTCGCGCGCCACCTCCTGGCTGCGCCTACCGCGCCCCACCCAGGTCACCCATGCCCGCTGCGCCTGCCGGGTGGAGACGTAGCCGTCCCACCACAGCCACATCGCCAGCGGCACCTGCGCCAGCGCACTCAGGTGCGCTACCTGCTGCCGCTTGTCGAGCAGGAGCAGCAGCAGCCGGCGCTGGTTGACGCTGTGCTCGGCCTTGTCCGAACCGCGGTGCCGGGTACGCAGCTGCGGCTGGTCCAGCAACCCCTTGGCGATCCAGTCGTGGACCCGCCGCACGGTCATGTCCGGATGACCGGCCGCATGCGCGTCCGCGACGAGGTCCTCGATGCTGCCGGGCCCGGTGATGCTCTCCCACGTGTACACGGGGTGGAAATTACATCGTTCTCCCGCCAACCAGACCCCTGTTGAGGATGCAGCGCCCACCACCCGGCTGCCACGATCAGTTCAGCAGCACAACAACCCTGCCGACCCCCGGCGGACCGCCTCGCTGCACTACCCACACCCCGCAAGGGCGCGCGGCCGCGCCCTGCCCGAACGAAGGACACCCGTCATGCCGAAGAAGAACCGCACCCCCTCCACCACCGCGCACCAGGACCACGCAGCCACCGCCTCCTGGCGGCGCCTCGTCTCCGCAGCACTCCTCACCGGAGCCGCCCGCCACATCGGCGGCCTTCTGGCCGGCCTCGCAGTCACCTGGTGGCAGCACGACTGACACTCCACCACACCTCGCCTGACACACGCCTGCTGAGGTGATGTCAGGACAGCCCGGCTACACACCCATTGAGTCCTCCGCGCTCCCACCTCAGCGAGACACACCGCCGAGCACCGCCCGCAACTCCAACTCAGGGGCACCCACCCCGAACCCGGATTCACCAAAAGTTCTACAGCAAAGGAAACAGCTCACCGACCACCCGCCCCGTGCCTCCGTAGCCAGCCGCCCGCGGAACGCGGGCCGGGTCCGGGAGCGCAGCGGACGGACCCCAGGCTCCTCAAGGAGCGCAGCGACGAGGAGCCGCCGGCTCGGAGCGTAAGCGGAGAGCCGGAAGGGCACCAGCCCAACCTCCGGATTCACCGAAACTTCTGACGGAAGGAAACACTGGCTCGAAGCGCAGCGCAGAGCCCAACTCCTCGCACCGCGAGGAGTTCGCTCCGCCACCCGCGCGCAGCGCGGGGCTTCCGCTCCAACTCCCGCGCGCAGCGCGGGAGTTCCCTTGGAACCTGCGAAGCAGGTTCTT